>NZ_AP046050.1:0-4843659 GCF_059739415.1 Arthrobacter sp. TmtSoilC77 | reverse complement strand
CCACGGGTAATGGTGACGACCATTTCCTCTTCAGGGATCAGGTCCTCCATGGACATGTCCCCGTCGAAGCCCATGAGAATGTGCGTCCGGCGATCATCGCCGTGCTTTGCAACAATCTCAGCAAGTTCCTCGCTGATGATCTGGCGTTGACGCTCTTCCGAAGCCAAAATCGCGTTGTACTCCTCGATCATGGCTTCGAGTTCGGAGTGACGGTCCTGGATCTTCTGGCGTTCCAAGGCAGCCAAACGGCGCAGCTGCATATCGAGGATTGCGCGGGCCTGGAGTTCATCGATCTCCAGGAGCTCCATGAGTCCCTCGCGGGCTGCCTCTGTGGTGTTGGACGCGCGGATGAGGGCAATAACCTCATCCAGCATGTCCAGCGCCTTGAGGAGTGCACGCAGGATGTGTGCTTCTTCCTCAGCCTTGCGCAAGCGGTAACGCGTCCGGCGGGCGATGACGTCCATCTGGTGTGTCACCCAGTGCCGGATGAAGGCGTCCAGGCTCAAGGTGCGGGGAACGCCGTCGACGATTGCCAGCATGTTCGCTGAGAAGTTGTCCTGAAGCTGCGTGTGCTTGTACAGGTTGTTCAGGACGACCTTGGCCACAGCATCGCGCTTCAGCACGATCACGAGGCGCTGACCGGTGCGGCCCGAGGTTTCATCGCGGAGGTCCGCGATGCCTTGGATCTTGCCGTCCTTGACCAGTTCGGCGATCTTGATGGCCAGGTTGTCCGGGTTGGCCTGGTAAGGCAGTTCGGTGACCACCAGGCAGGTGCGGCCCTGGAGTTCTTCCACGTTGACCACTGCGCGCATTGTGATGGAGCCACGGCCAGTGCGGTAGGCGTCTTCGATGCCCTTGTGGCCGAGGATGGTGGCACCTGTGGGAAAGTCCGGTCCCTTGATCCGCTGCAGGAGCGCCTCAAGGAGTTCCTCCCGTGAAGCGGTGGGGTTGTCGAGGGCCCACTGCACGCCTTCGGCAACCTCGCGCAGGTTGTGCGGCGGAATGTTGGTGGCCATACCCACCGCGATACCGGAGGAACCATTCACCAGCAGGTTCGGGAAACGCGCTGGCAGGATGGTGGGTTCCTGGTTCTTGCCGTCGTAGTTGTCCTGGAAGTCGACGGTTTCTTCGTCGATGTCGCGGACCATTTCCATGGCCAGTTGGGCCATCTTGGTTTCGGTATAACGGGGAGCAGCAGCGCCGTCGTTGCCGGGGGAACCGAAGTTGCCCTGGCCCAGGGCCAGGGGGTAACGCATGGTCCAGTCCTGGATCAAGCGGACCAGGGCGTCGTAGATCGCCATATCACCGTGAGGGTGATAGGTACCCATGACGTCACCCACAACACGGGCGCACTTGTTGAAGGAGCGGTCAGGACGGTAGCCGCCGTCGAACATCGCGTACAGAACGCGGCGGTGCACCGGCTTGAGGCCATCGCGGACGTCCGGGAGCGCGCGCCCAACGATAACGGCCATGGCGTAGTCCAGGTAGGAGCGCTGCATTTCAGTCTGCAGGTCCACCTGCTCGACGCGGTCAGTCAGCACATCGCCTTCAAGGATGAGGTCGTCGACGGTGGGTTCCGCCGGGACTTCGGGAGTTTCGTCACTCATAGTCTAAGTTTTCCGTTTCAGGTATATGTCAGCTCTGGAATATCTACGCCTTGTAAGGCACTAGATATCCAGGAACCTGACGTCCTTGGCGTTCTGCTGGATGAAGTTACGGCGCGATTCGACGTCCTCGCCCATCAGTACCGAGAAGGTCTGATCGGCAGCCAGGGCATCGTCCATGGTGACCTGCAAAAGAGTGCGGCGGTCCGGGTCCATGGTGGTGTCCCACAACTCGGTGTAGTCCATTTCACCAAGACCCTTGTAACGCTGGATTCCGTTGTCCTTGGGAAGGCGCTTGTTCATGGCCGCCCCCTTGCGGATGGTGTCGTCCCGTTCGCGATCGCTAAAGACGTAGTCGTGGGCGGCGTTGGACCATTTGATGCGGTACAGCGGCGGCTGCGCAAGGTAGACGTACCCGTTCTCGATCAGCGGGCGCATGTAGCGGAACAAGAGCGTCATCAACAGCGTGGTGATGTGCTGGCCGTCAACATCGGCGTCTGCCATCAGGACGATCTTGTGATAGCGCAGCTTGGCGATATCGAAATCTTCGCCAATGCCGGTGCCGAAGGCTGTAATCATGGACTGGACTTCGGCATTGCCGAGTGCCTTGTCCAGGCGAGCACGTTCCACGTTAAGGATCTTGCCCCGCAACGGCAGGATGGCTTGAGTTTCGGGGTTGCGTCCCCGCTTGGCCGAGCCACCTGCGGAGTCACCCTCCACCAGATAGACCTCGCAACGCGAAGGATCCTTGGAAGAGCAGTCGGACAACTTGCCCGGCATGCCGAAGGATTCCAGCGGGCTCTTGCGGCGGGCATTATCGCGCGCCTTGCGGGCAGCCATACGTGCCTGCGCAGCGGAAATGGCCTTCCGGATGACGTCACGGGCGGGTCCGGGGTTGCGCTCCAACCAGTCGCCCAACTGGTCCGTGACAACGCGCTGGACGAAGCCCTTGACCTCTGAGTTGCCCAGTTTGGTCTTGGTCTGGCCTTCAAACTGCGGCTCGGAAAGCTTGACCGAAATGACGGCCGTCAGACCTTCACGGATGTCATCACCGGTAAGGTTGTCTTCTTTTTCCTTGATGATGCTTTTCTCCCGCGCGTAACGGTTGATCAGCGAGGTCATCGCAGCGCGGAAACCTTCTTCGTGGGTTCCGCCCTCGTGGGTGTTGATGGTGTTCGCGTATGTGTGGACACTTTCGGAGTACGCGGTTGTCCACTGCATGGCGACCTCGACGGCGATGTGGCGCTCAGTGTCTTCGGTTTCGAACGCGATGACGTCCTCGTGGACGATCTCCACCTTCTTGCTTGAGTTCAGGTGCTTGACGTAGTCCAACAAGCCGTCCGGGTACTGGTAGACCACTGTGCGGTGCTCGGCGGCAACTTCACCTTCGGTGGCGACGGCGTCGAGATCCAGATCGTCCTCACCTTCCCGGGCTACGGGACGTTCGTCGGTCAGGGTGATCCGCAGGCCCTTGTTGAGGAAGGCCATCTGCTGGAAGCGCGCACGGAGCGTCTCGAAGTCGAATTCGGTGCTCTCGAAGATGGTGCCGTCAGGGTAGAACGTCTGTGACGTCCCTGTTTGGTCCGTCTCTTCTCCCTTGACGAGTTCGCCCTGGGGCTTGCCGCCGTCTGCGAATGACATGCGCCAGACGTGGCCCTGGCGCCGGACTTCCGTGTTCACCCGGCGGGACAGTGCGTTCACCACAGAGATACCCACGCCGTGAAGACCACCGGAAACCGCGTAACCGCCGCCGCCAAACTTACCGCCGGCGTGCAGGATGGTCATCACGACTTCGACGGTGGGCTTGCCCTCGGTGGGGTGGATGTCAACAGGGATGCCGCGGCCGTCGTCAACAACCTGGACACCGCCGTCTGCGCGGAGCGTAACTTCAATGTGTGTGCAGAATCCGGCCAGAGCTTCATCGACAGAGTTATCCACCACTTCATAGACCAAGTGGTGCAAACCGCGCGGACCGGTGGAACCGATGTACATACCGGGACGCTTGCGTACCGCTTCAAGGCCCTCCAGGACAGTGATGTCGCTGGCACCATACTCCCTGGGGGTTTCCGCGGGCGTGTCAGGCTTAGGAACAGTGTCCTCTTCGGGCTCTACTGCCAAGGTCTCTGCATTGTCGTTAGCCACAGGCGCTTTCGACTCCTCTGTATTCGATGACGGCCGTTCCCCTTGAAGGCTGCGGCAAACCGAGGCCTTCAACGAGCACGTGACTGATTGCGCCGATTACTCCGACGAAGAGGGCCCTGGAACCCACGAAAGTGTTTCCAGGACCCCGACGACGTTTCACCGGCGCTCAGTGATCTACGCCAATTCTATCGTGGAAATGCCGGAATCCTTGCAAATACGGGGGCAGCCGAGAGCTGAATGTGCCTATGGGAGGCCACTGGCCCTATCTGAAACGGCCCTACGGTGGTCCTGATGGGGGCCTATACGACTCGGGGGCGTTGAAACGCCCTGCACGCCGTTTAGCCGTACGTATCCCGGGGTCCCCGACCGTTGACGCTGCGCCCACCTTTGCGCCAACTTGGCGCAGACGGACCGAGCACGTGGATGCTGGTCACCACGCCTTCCCCTAGTTCATTCCGGAACATCTCCAGCAGGCTTGTACTGAGCAATCGCAATTGGGTTGCCCATGCCGTGGAGTCGCAACGGACATGAAGTGTGGTGTCAGTAAAGCTCTCCGGCGTGCAGTGCGCAGAAATGTCCGCGCCCACCAACGTTTCCCACTCGGCCATGACCGAGCCAACGGCAACGGGCGACGTCCAACCACGTTCTGCCACCAACCGGCCAACGACCTTCCCCAGGCCCAACGGGTCACGTCCGGTCCCATGGAACTGGGTAAAACCCCTGGTGTCGCGAAGGCCCTTGCGTTTAGGCGCGGATCCGGGGCGGGGAGCCCGCTGCCTGACTTCGCCTCGGGCCGCTGCGGCCTCACGCATCCGGTTCAGCGCGGCTTGGGCAGCATCGATTTCGTCCGGATCGCGGCCGGGTTGAAGTCCGTCGGGGCTATCCTTCGCCATCGATGCCTCCCGGAACAACGGTTATACGCCGCCCGGCCAGCTCCTCGGGAATATCGGCGATGACGGCGGCCGTGACCAGTACCTGTTCGGCACCGGCCACTATTGCTGCCAGTTTACGCCGGCGCTGGACATCGAGTTCTGCAAAGACATCGTCAAGAATGAGGATCGGCGCGGTACCGCCGGTACGGGCATCATCCAGCATGACGTAGTAGGAAGCGAGCCGCAGTGACAAGCACATGGACCACGTTTCACCGTGCGAAGCGTAGCCCTTGGCCGGTGCTTGCCCAAGCACAAGCTCCAATTCGTCCCGGTGCGGGCCCACCAGGGAGATGCCCCGCTCCAGTTCCTTCTTGCGGGAGGCGGCGAAAGCCTGGACGTAGCGCTCAGTGAGTTCGTCAACCGACAACAGCCTGAGGTCCTCGCCCGACGCCGAAGGTTCTGTTGGGCGATCGGCCGGCCCGCCGTCGTCGTCCAGTACGCCCTGGATGGTTGAGCGGTACACCGCGCCGGCGTCTTTTGAACCGTCAGTTAGCTGCGTGTAGGCACTGTTCAGGTGCGGGCGGAGCCGTTCCACAAGTTCCAGCCGCGCATGCAGGAGTTCTGCACCGGCGCGGGCCATATGCTGGTCCCAAACATCCAGCGTGGCCTCATGGCCTGCAGTAAATTTGCCCGTCCGGGCCGATTTCAGCAGGGCGTTGCGTTGCTTCAACACTCTGTCGTAGTCGCTGCGGGTGGCCGCGTGGCGCGGAATCAGGCTAACCAGGAGCTCGTCAAGGAAGCGTCTGCGGTTGGAGGGATCGCCCTTGACCAGCGCCAAGTCCTCAGGCGCAAAGAGGACTGTCTGGCAGATGCCCAAAATGTCCCTGGCACGCACCGGGTTTCCGCGATTTATCCGGCCGCGGTTTGCCCGGCCTGCATTAATTTCCACCTCGATAACCGTGGACTGCTCGCCGCGCACCAACTTTGCCCTGATCATTGCGCGTTCGGCGCCGAAGCGAAGGAGTGGGGCATCCGTACTGACACGGTGCGAGCTCAGGGTTGCCAAATATCCGATGGCTTCCATGAGGTTGGTCTTACCGATCCCGTTCGAACCCACCAGGACAGTAACCCCGGGGCCGAGCTTCAGGTCAACCTGTGCGTAGCTGCGGAAATCGGTCAGCGAAAGATGTTCAAGATACACGCCGTCTGCTGGACTCCTGCGGCCTAGTTGGCCGGACGTGTGGCGTGTCCGCCAAACTGGTGGCGCAACGCTGAAACCATCTTCATGGCCGGTGAGTTGTCTTCGCGGGAAGAGAACCGGGCAAAGAGGGCCGCTGTGATGGCCGGTGCCGGAACAGCGTTGGCAATTGCCTCTTCCACAGTCCAACGGCCTTCGCCGGAGTCTTCCACGTAGTCATCGATCGAGGCCAGTCCCGGATCCTCGTCGAGTGCTTTGACCATGAGATCCAGAAGCCAGGAGCGCACGACGGTTCCTTTTTGCCAGGCCCGGAAGGTTCCTGGAAGATCCTTCACGATGTCCTTGGCCGCCAGCAATTCATAACCCTCGGCATAGGCTTGCATGAGCCCGTACTCGATGCCGTTGTGAACCATCTTGGCGTAGTGGCCGGCTCCAACCCCGCCTACGTGGACGAAGCTGTCGGCTCGTTCGCCTTCAGGGCGGAGGGCATCGAAGACCGGCATGGCCAGTTCGATGTCTTCCTCAGCGCCGCCAGCCATGAGCCCGTAACCGTTCTGCAGGCCCCAAACACCGCCGGAAACCCCGCAGTCCGCGAAGCGGATGCCTTTTTCAGCGAGTGCAGCAGCGTGTTTCTGGTCCTCAGTGAAACGTGAGTTGCCGCCGTCGATGACCAAGTCGCCCGGGCTGAGCTTTTCGCCGAGTTCGGTGATCACGGCATCGGTGATGTCGCCTGACGGAACCATGACCCAAACGAGCTTGGGAGAGGGCAGGGCAGCAATCAGGTCGTCCACGGAAGCGACGTCTGTCACATCGGGGTTACGGTCGAATCCAGTTACTTCGATGCCACCGTTCCGCATGCGTTCCCGCATGTTGAAACCCATTTTTCCAAGGCCGATCAGTCCGATGTGCACGGGGGGAACTCTTTTCTGCGCTAGTGGATAGGTGGCGGATCGCTAGTTTGGAAGGCGAACCGGCATCACGAGGTAGCGGTAGTCATCCTGGTCTTCGCCATCAGCCTCAGCCTGGGCCGTGATCATGGCTGGTTTGGGGGCGGTGGTGAAGGAGAACCGAACGTACTTCGTCTCGATGACGCTCAAGCCTTCAACGAGGTAGTGCGGATTGAAGGCGACCGTGATGTCCTCGCCGGAGAGCTGGGCTTCCAGTTCTTCGGACGCCTGCGCATCTTCGCCCGTACCGGCGTCGAGGTTCAGCAGACCCTGGCTGAAGGCCAGGCGGACGGGTGTGTTGCGTTCGGCCACAAGCGACACACGACGAACCGCTTCAACGAGTTCTTGTGTTTGGACCGTTGCGTGGATGGGTGTGGAGTCCGGAAAGAGCGAGCGGATTTTGGGGTAGTCGCCATCCACCAGCAGGGACGTGGTGGTTCGGCCTCCACTTTCGAAGCCGATCAGGCGGCTGTCGTCGTCAGCGAGGGCAAGGTTGATGTCGCCACTGCCGCCGAGGGTCTTTGCCACCTCGTTCAGCGTCTTCGACTTGACCAGCGCGCTGGTGGAAATGCCCGGAGTTACGGGTTTCCACGGGACTTCGCGCATGGCGAGGCGGTAGCGGTCCGTAGCGAGGAGAGTGATCATGTCATCCTCGATTTCCATGCGCACGCCGGTGAGGATCGGCAGGGTGTCGTCCTTGCTGGCAGCGATGATCACCTGGGAAACAGCCTGTGCGAAGGCGTCACCTGGCAAAGTGCCGCTGATGGCTGGCAACGCCGGAAGGGCCGGGTACTCCGCCTCAGGCATCGTAGCCAGGTGGAAACTGCTGCGCCGGCAGGTGAGGGTGACTTTGCTCCCGTCGGTTTCAACTTCCACGGGAGCTGAGGGCAGGCTGCGGCAAATGTCTGCCAGGAGACGGCCGGACACCAGAATGGTGCCCTCCGTGGTGATATCCGCCGGGATCTCAAGGCGGGCTGATGTTTCGTAGTCGAAGCTCGAAAGGCTTACCGTTCCTGCCTCGGCTTTGAGGAGGAGGCCGGAAAGCACAGGTACGGGCGGCCGCGGAGACAACGACCGCGCGGTCCACGTAACGGCTTCTGCCAGGACGTCGCGGTCGACTCTGAACTTCACGGAAGGGTGCCGCCTTTCATTGCTGCTGCCAAGTAGTAGCTGCGGATCCCTGCCTGGAACCCGCCAAACCTTTGCTGTCCGATACCGGAACCTGCATGGTTCGCACTCAAGCGAACTACAAACAGACCCAAGGATGGGAGCGCTGCTGACAGCTTAGCCGGAAGATCCGCGATTAACCCATCCCCGGCAGCACTCACCCCTCGTATGTGGATAGCCGGAGGCTGGCCATCGATGGGGTTGATTGGTCTGCCGGCGGCAGACCGGTGTGGCGCAGAACGAGATTGTTATTTGAGGGATTTCAATTTTTTGGGATTCGTAGTGTTAATAACTGCTGTGGAAACTGTGGATAACAGGATCTGGCCGCGCGGTTCCGGGGTTAAGCCCTGTTCACGGATTGTGCGTTAACTGGGTTTTAAACAGGGTGTGGATGGGGACAACTCCCAACCCGGTTTTTAACGATCCACAGATGCCTTAAGGGTTTTAAGCCCATTAACCGCGCTTGTCCCCTTAAGTATCCACAGGGTTATCCACACGCACCTGTTAATAAGGTATGTAGTGCGCGGCCGGATGTGGATTCAGGAGTCCCGCTGCTGCTGCTTGATGCGGTTTGTGAGTTCCGTGACCTGGTTGTAGATCACACGACGCTCGGCCATCAGCTCACGGATCTTGCGGTCGGCGTGGATGACCGTGGTGTGGTCTCGTCCGCCGAGCTCCTGTCCGATCTTCGGCAAGGACATGTCAGTGAGTTCGCGGCAGAGGTACATCGCGATCTGGCGGGCGGTGACAAGCGTGCGGGTACGGGACTTGCTGCAAAGCTCTTCCATGCTGAGCTTGAAGTAGTCAGCCGTCTGGTCCAGGATCTGCTTCGCCGTGATCTCCTGGGCGCCGTCGTCCGTGATGAGGTCCTTGAGGACCATCTCGGCGAGGGCCACGTCCACCGGCTGTCGGTTCAGGCTCGCAAAGGCAGTGACGCGGATCAGGGCACCTTCAAGTTCCCGGATGTTGCTCGAGATCTTGGAAGCGATGTACTCCAGGGCGTCGTCCGGTGCGGACAGTCCTTCGCTGAGGCCCTTCTTGCGGAGGATGGCAATGCGGGTTTCAAGTTCCGGCGGCTGGATGTCCGTCAGCAGGCCCCACTCGAAACGGGAGGTCATCCGGTCCTCGAAGCCCGCCAACATCTTGGGAGGCTGGTCGGAGGTAATGACCACCTGCTTGTTGGCGTTGTGCAGGGCGTTGAACGTGTGGAAGAACTCCTCCTGGGTCCGGTCTTTACCCGCCAGGAACTGGATGTCGTCGATAAGCAGCACATCCACGTTTCGGTACGTGGTCTTGAAGCTGGTGCCTTCGTCATCGCGGATCGAGTTGATGAAGTCGTTGGTGAACTCTTCGGAGTTGACATACCGTACGCGGATTCCGCTGTAGAGGCGACGGGCATAGTGGCCGATCGCGTGAAGGAGGTGCGTCTTGCCGAGCCCGGAGTCGCCATAAATGAACAACGGGTTGTAGGCCTTGGCCGGGGCCTCGGCTACTGCAACCGCGGCCGCGTGGGCGAAGCGGTTGGAGGAACCGATCACGAAGGTGTCGAAGATGTACTTCGGGTTTAGCCGGCCGAATTCATGTGAGGTGCTGGGCGGTGTCGGCTGAGGCTTCGGTTCAGCGGCCAGGTCCGGCATCGTGGAAAGCTCGACGGCGGGTTCCGGCTCTTCGTGAATGGGCACCAGATCGGTGTCAACGTCGATCGCGCAACGGATGTCATCGGAAAAGACGCTGCGGAGGGCGTCGTCAAGGGCGTCCTTGACCTGCGTCTGCAGGACTTCCCGGGTGAGCTCGTTGGGAACGGCGACCAGAAGCGTGGAGCCGATGAGCCCTTGGGCCTGGGCGAGGATGACGAAACCGCGCTGGCGGGGTGTGACCCGGTCGTCCTGTTCCAGAAGGCTAAGCACCCTGCGCCAGGAACTTCCGACAGTATTGGCGTGGTTGGCTTCGTCTACTGTCATCAATCAGTTCCTAAATACTTGCTTGCCGGCGTTGCTGGCAGCCGAAGTGTCTCCGACTGGCGATGTTTCCGGGGTTAATCCACAGAGTTATGCACAGCGGGTGGACAATGGGCTACTGAGCCACTCTAGGGGATGGAATCGCTAGAAGATAGCTGGGAAGTTGCTTGTGGATAATTACACCGTTGTGGTTCTGATTTGGGCCTTGTGAGCCACTTCATCCACAGGCTGTGAAGCGTCCGTTGACACAGCTGTGGATAGCGGCAGGAATGGCTCCCGGTTTGACTGAGGGTGCCTTTTTGCCCTAACGTTGTGAAGTCCTTTGTGTCCGCTTTTGTGATCAGCTGCATCGACGTACGTTTATCGTGCGGCAGGCAGCGGCGGCAGGCACATACAAAACTTAGCGTCGGCCAGTTCTTCCCCTTTTGATCGGGTGGGCGCACCTTTGATCCACTGGAGTAACTAACGTGAGCAAGCGGACTTTTCAGCCGAATAACCGCCGTCGGGCCAAGAAGCACGGCTTCCGCCTTCGTATGCGCACCCGTGCCGGCCGCGCCATCCTGGCTGCACGTCGCGGCAAGGGCCGCGTCGAACTGTCGGCGTAAATAACTGACTTGTCGGTCAGGGTCTTTTTGCGGGTTCGACGGTGCTAGCCACCCCTAACCGTCTGCGGACGTCTACCGACTTTTCAACAACTGTACGTTCCGGCGTCCGCAATGGACGCCGGAACTTAGTGTTATATACGGCCCCTATCGGGGCCGCGGAGCCGAGTCGAATCGGCTTCATTGTCTCCAAAGCCGTCGGGAACGCCGTGACCAGGAACCTCGTTAAGAGGAGACTGAGAGAAGCAGGCGCACTGTCCTTGCACACGCATGGAACGGGCCTGGCGGTCGTGGTCCGGGCACTGCCCGCAGCTGCATCTGCCAGCTGGGAGCAACTGCTCTCGGATTACAACGCCGCATTGGCAGTGACGACGAAGCGACTGGGTGGATCACTTCCACGCAGCGCTTCGCCAGAACACAACGGCACCACAAGGGAAGGGACACCGCGTGCATGACATAAGCACCGCCGTCGTTCCTTCCCCAGGTGACCCCGCTGGTTTAAGCGAGCCCGTCGGCAAGGTTCCCCACGGCAACCTGTGGGTGGTGGTAGGTAAGTTCGTCTGGGACCTGCCCCGAAATATCCTGATTCTCCTGCTGAAGATGTACCGAAAGGTCATTTCACCCCTGTACGGCCAGGTTTGCCGTTTCTTTCCGTCCTGCTCGGCGTATGCCCTGGAAGCGGTGACGGTGCACGGCGCCATGAAGGGTAGCTGGCTCGCAGCCAAGAGGCTCGCCAAATGCCATCCTTGGAATGCTGGCGGAGTGGACCATGTCCCCGCCGGCCATCGTCATTGGCCGCAAGGCCAGACGCCCACAATTGTTGTACTGAACAACCCGGACCAGTTCCTGGCTGCTCAGGCTGATGAAGAAGGCCGCACTGCGGCCTAACGAATAGGGATATCGTATGGACTTCTTTGGAACGATCATGTTTCCGTTCAAGTGGTTGGTGTCAATCATCATGGTTGGCTTCCACGACGGACTGAGCTTCATCGGCCTGCCAGCCGCCAATGGCTGGACGTGGACGCTGTCGATCATCGGCCTGGTGCTGGTGATTCGTGCCGCCCTGATTCCTGTGTTCGTCAAGCAGATCAAGGCCCAGCGGGGCATGCAGCTGCTTCAGCCTGACTTGAAAAAGCTGCAGACCAAGTACAAGGGCAAGACCGATCAGCTCTCCCGCCAGGCCATGGCACAGGAGCAGATGGCCCTGTACAAGAAGCACGGCACCAACCCGTTCTCCGCGTGCTTGCCCATGCTGATCCAGATGCCGTTCTTCTTCGCCCTGTTCCAGGTGCTGTCTGGTATTTCGACTGCCAAGAACGCTGGTGAAGGCATTGGTGCGCTGAGCCACGATCAGGTTGTTCAGTTCGATCAGTCCAGCATCTTTGGCGCCCCGCTGTCGGCATCATTGCTCCACGGCGGCGCCCCTGGTAGCGAAGTTGCCGTCTGGACGCTTTCCATCATCATGATTCTCGCCATGACTGCCTCGCAGTTCATTACGCAGAAGCAGATCATGGCCAAGAACATGTCCGAGGAAGCTCTGGCCAGCCCGTTCATGCGGCAGCAGAAGATGATGCTCTACATCCTGCCGCTCGTATTCGGTATCGGTGGCATCAACTTCCCCATCGGTGTCCTGATCTACTGGACCACCACCAACCTCTGGACCATGGGACAGCAATTCTTCGTTATCCGCCGCATGCCCACACCTGGCTCGCCCGCCGCGAAGGCACTGGAAGAGCGCCGCGCCGCGAAGGGCCTGCCTCCGCTGCTGGGTGGCAAGAAGAAGGACGACGACGACGCCGAGGCTGCCGCGGCTGCTGCTGCGGCCGAGATCAGGGCCCAGCGCGTCCAGCCACAACGTAAGAACAGGAAGAAGAAGTAATGTCTGCTGAGAGCACTGAAGATGTAACTGCCGCCGAGACTGAGGAACAGGACGACACCCAGGAAGAGTCGCTGTCCAAGACAGCCAGCCGTCTGGAAGAGGAGGGCGACATTGCTGCCGACTACCTCGAGGAACTTCTTGATATCGCTGACATTGATGGCGACATTGACATTGAGGTCCGGAACGGTCGTACCTACATCTCCATCGGAACCGATGAAGAGTCCGCTGCCCTGGATAGCCTTGTAGGTCGCGACGGTGAAGTCCTCGAAGCCCTGCAGGAACTGACCCGTCTGTCCGTCCTTTCCGCGACTGAAAGCCGGTCCCGTTTGGTGTTGGACATCAACGGTTACCGCAAGGAACGTGCCGGCGTACTTCAGCAGATCGCCGAAGACGCCGTTGCCAAGGTCAAGGAATCCGGTGGGACCGTTGCCCTTGAGCCTATGAGCGCCTATGAGCGCAAGATCGTTCACGACGCCGTCGCTGACCTCGGATTCGTCTCTGAATCCGAGGGCGAGGGCGCCGGCCGTCACATCGTGGTCTCGGCTGACTAGCAGCTCATGGTTGAAATTACCGCAACTGAACTGCAGGCAGCAGAGAAGATCTTTGGGGAGCGCTTGGATCTCGCCAAGCGCTATGTAGAACATTTGGCTACCTCCGGAACCGAACGTGGGCTGATTGGTCCTCGTGAGATCCCCCGCTTGTGGAGCCGCCACGTCCTGAACTGTGCAGTCATCGAGTCAGCCATTGCCATGGACAGCCACGTGGCAGACGTTGGGTCCGGTGCCGGACTTCCTGGGCTGTGCCTTGCAATTGCCCGCCCAGACCTTGAATTGACTTTGATTGAACCTCTGGAGCGTCGAGTCATCTGGCTTCAGGAAGTCGTGGACGACCTTGGCCTGGACAATGTGACCATTATGCGAACCCGCGCTGAACTGGCCGTGGGATTGGTGGACGCAGACGTCGTTACGGCACGCGCAGTTTCTGCGCTTTCCAACCTGGCTGGCCTGACTATCCCCCTGCTGAAGGGCAAGGGGGAGGTTGTGGCAATCAAGGGCCGCAGCGCTGCCGAAGAAATTGAGAAGGCCAAGAAGGTTATCCGTAAACTTGGCGGCGTGGAAACGTCCGTTGTGGTTTGTGGACAGGAGCTTTTGGAGGAACCCACCACCGTGGTGAGGATCATCGTCAACAAGCCCGGAAAGACGGGCTAGTCGCCGCTCGGTTTCCCGCGTGTCGGCGGCTGAGCAGTTAGGCTAGAGAACGGCAGCAAGCGCCGAATGAGAGTGAGAGTGTGACCAGTGGGCAGTAGCGAAACCTCCACGCAACGGATCCCCCCCTTTATGTCCTTGGGGTCCGCGCGGGCCATGGCCACACCTTCGGCATCACTTCAATCCGCCATTGTGCGAACGAATTCAGTTGATAATGCTGCAGTTTCACGTGAAACGCTGACGGATGAGGTTCACAACGTGATGGACTCCATCGATGATTCGAGCCCTATCGCTCGCCAACTGGCCAACGAGACGCGCCGGCGCGAGCGGCTGATTGGACGCGAACTCCCTAAACCTGATCGGACCCGGATTTTCACGGTCTCCAATCAGAAGGGTGGCGTTGGCAAGACGACCACCACCGTCAACATTGCCGCTGCACTGGCGTCTGCAGGACTCAACGTTCTGGTCATTGACATTGATCCCCAGGGAAATGCATCTACAGCCCTGGGCATTGAGCATCACGCAGATGTCGACAGCATCTACGACGTCCTGATCAACGACCTCCCGCTGAAAGATGTAGTGGCTCCGTGCCCTGACATTCCCAACCTCATCTGCGCCCCGGCGACGATCCACCTGGCTGGCGCGGAAATCGAGTTGGTTTCATTGGTGGCCCGCGAACAGAGGCTTCGCCGCGCCATAGATGTCTACTCCAAAGAGCGCGAGAAAAACGGTGAGGGACGTTTGGACTTCATCTTTATCGACTGCCCTCCGAGCCTGGGTCTGTTGACTGTCAATGCGTTCTGCGCCGCCAGCGAAGTCCTGATTCCCATCCAGTGCGAGTACTACGCCTTGGAGGGCTTGAGCCAGCTCCTGAAGAACATCGAGATGATCCAGAAGCACCTCAATGCTGACCTGGTGGTTTCGACGATTCTCCTGACCATGTACGACGGCCGAACCAACCTCGCGGCACAGGTTGCGTCCGAGGTCCGCCAACACTTCCCTCAACAGGTCCTGAGCGCTGTGGTTCCCCGCTCGGTACGCATCTCTGAAGCGCCGAGCTACCAGCAGACTGTCATGACCTATGATCCTTCATCGAGCGGCGCGCTGTCCTACATGGAAGCCGCTGCCGAAATCGCTGAACGCTAGAATTCTTGAAACACTGCAACAGCCTGGGCGGGTCCGCACCCGGCTATTCCATCGGAGGGATGAATCAATGAGCGAAAAGCGAAGGGGCCTCGGCAGGGGTCTTGGGGCTCTCATTCCTAGCTCACCCGCGGGTGCCCAGGGAAACGGCGCTGCGCCTTCACGCCCAGTGGACCTCTTCTTTCCGGAAGCCCGTAAGACAGCAGAGCCTCTGGAATCGCTCGAAGGTACAGCTCCTGCACCTGCTCCGGCGGCCGAATCCGCGACGCCGAGTGGAGCAGATGGTTCACGTGCCGGCGCTGTGAAGGAAACATCGAAGTCTGCGGCCGAGGCACCTGCTGCAAGCAAGTCCAGCGAAGCCAAGGCCGCGGCGTCCAAGCCATCGGCTAAGCGCCCTTCATCCACCTCGGTGAAGACCTCAGGCGCAGGGACGAGTTCGACGCCGTCTTCTTCTCCTGCTGCAGCTGCTCCGCCTGAGGTGGAGTTGGTTGAGGTTCCGGGAGCGAGATTCGCTGAGATACCGGTGACGGACATTCATCCGAACCGCAAGCAGCCTCGATCTGTCTTCGATGAAGACGACATGGCCGAACTGGTGCACTCCGTCAAGGAAATCGGAGTCCTCCAGCCAATTGTTGTACGTACTTCAACCGAAAAGGGTGGAGAACCGTACGAGTTGGTCATGGGTGAGCGCCGCTGGCGTGCCGTCCAAGCCGCGGGCCTGGAAACAATCCCCGCCATCGTACGTGACACCACTGACGATGACCTCCTTAGGGACGCGTTGCTGGAGAACCTGCACCGCAGCCAGCTGAACCCCTTGGAAGAGGCAGCCGCATACCAGCAGCTCTTGGAAGACTTCGGAACTACACATGAGCAGTTGGCCGATCGTATTGGTCGGTCCCGTCCTCAGGTATCCAATACACTGCGTCTTTTGAAGCTTCCGCCGTTGGTGCAGCGCCGTGTGGCAGCGAGCGTCTTGTCAGCAGGCCACGCCCGTGCTCTCTTGGCGTTGCCGGATGCGGCCGCCATGGAGCGCCTTGCACAGAAGATTGTTGCTGAAGGTATGTCCGTCCGTGCCACTGAAGAAGCCGTAGCTTTGTATCAGGACCCAGCCGCGCCGGCCAAGAGTGCTATTCCCAAGCCCAATGCCCGGCACGAGCGACTGGACTACTTGGCTTCCTCGTTATCTGACCGCTTGGATACGAACGTGAAGATTACCCTGGGTGCTCGCAAGGGCCGCGTCAGCATTGAATTTGCCAGCGTGGAGGATCTCAACCGAATTATGGATGTTTTGGGACCAGGATCTGACGACTAGTTCTCCCGACCAACTAAATGGGGTTTGCCTTGCGGGCAGACCCCATTTTTGTGTTCTGAGGCGTCCTTTTTTGTTTTCCAGGACAGGCGGTGTGGGCCTTCTGGGGTCGTGCCACTTGCTTCTTGTGGAGTTTCACGTGAAACATTGGGCTGGGGGTTCCAAGACGGCCTGGGATGTGCCTGTTGCGGGTGAAAGCAGCGGCTATGTTGCGCCCAGCAGGTCTCTCTTTTCTATACTCCGGGATACGCGTTTGAATACTTGGACGGTCTTTCGCTCGCAGCATCCCCAGAGGAGTTCGTCATTGGCCCCTTCTTCAGGCTATGTCGCTCTAGCGCTTCCTGAAGCTGCGTCTTCGGGCACGGACTCGTTCTATTGCGCGCTCGATCCTGGAGCGCGCTCTGATGCCAGTGTGCGGCAGTTCTAGGGCCCTGCGTAGTGCTCTTGAAGAAGACCACTCGCGCCTTGGAGCAGTGGGCGCGCACTTTAGGATTCGAAGTTTCACGTGAAACGCGCCAGTCGGGAAGCATTAGAATGCGCGGGCTCTTTTGCCTTTCGTTCTACTCTCGCTCTTGGCCTGGAAGGCGCAGATTTCTCGTTCTGAACTCAGGTAAGCCGCGCTGGAATCAAAGAGATGTAAACCAAACGGAAAGCCCACCATTTGCGGTGTCCCGGGGCACTATCTAGCGTGTCCCCGGTGTCCCCGGTGTCCCGACGCCGCGTGGTTCGGTTGTTCAGTGGTGTGTGCCTTGGCGTTGCCTCACAATTGCTGCGACCCGCTGCCCTTACACAACGGCCTACATTAGAGTTCCCGTAGGTGTCGTGCGGCCCTGCCGCGCCGAATGGCAAACACTTCTCTGGAGGGCTCCCGTCAAACACCGCTTTGGCCGAGTCGAGCGCCCCGGACAAATCAAGTCCTTCGATCATGCGATTTCCGCGGCGCTTTTGTTTCGTTGAGGCGCGCGCGTTGGAAGCATCATGGACCGCTGGCCTTGTTTCACGTGAAACCGTGCCGCGCCCCTGGAGCTCGTTGGATGGACGAACCTCGTCGAGGTAGTGAATACGCTCTTCTCCTTTAGCAGAAACCGACAATCCGGAGACGAATCGAAAGGCTTGGCATCTGTTCGTCGAGCAGATGAAGACTGTTACGTGTTTCACGTGAAACACCTATTTCCCTGGGGTCTGACGGCGTTAATTACAGCGGCCAAACGAAGGCGTTACCACCGAGCGATTGTATCGAATTACACGGATGTTATTCGGAAACACCTCCGGTCCTATCAGCGATCGGACGGAGGCTTTATCTACGACTTCCAACGTCTGGGCGCACCGTTATCAGGGAGCTACTGGCACAGAAGATGTGCTTGCCCTTTGTGGAGCATTCTTCTGAGAGATAACTACCCCTTTTGGTGATCTATAGTTCAATGGGCAGACGGGCCATCCAATAGGTCCATGCCCCCACGGTTCCCGCGCGTTCTTGTAGCGGAAACGGAGCAATGGTTTCAGCCAAAACGGCCTAGCGGCGGCGTAGCGATCGGATCCTGCCTTGACCTCCTGTCCATGCCAACGACGGGTGCAGTATCGCAGCACAAATTCCCAAGGGAACGCACTGGCTGCCCAGGAGTTGGGGACTTCCGTTTTCGCGTGAGTTTAGGATCTTCTTCGGCCATTGGACTTGCCGCCCAAATCTGAACTCATCTTTCGCCCACTGGGGGCCGTATCCCGGAGGCGCTCCCCGCTCTATATGGGCTGTGTACTGACTATACGGATGGATCGGCGAGACCCCGACATAAAACAGCAGAACGTACCTTGTTCCATATGGCTGGGACGACAATTGAGGCCCGGAGAGGTTCAGCGCCCTGCCACGAAGAGGTGTTCCAAGATCGGTGGCCCTCTGGTCGACATCGTTCTTCCTTGATTGGTGAGTGAGATGGCACGGCGCCTCTCACGGCCGAAGCAGTGGTCCCGGGGCGCCCATGTCCATCCTCGACAGCAGGAATGCCTATGCGGACGTTGGGGTGTGTCGCATGGTGCGCTTCCCTGCCGTGCCGGCTTCGGCTGTCGAACGTCTAAACATTCCCCCGCGCGGCCCGAGAAGCGCTGAGCCTTTTGGTGCCGGTTGGAGTGTTCTCCGGCATCGGCACTGGGCCGCCTGGGTGCGTGTTGGCGCATGGCGGAACCTAGCGCTGGAGTCTTTGATTGTCGTCGCGGATTGATAGATCTGATGTTGTACGTTTGACCGAATGGGAGCCGTGCTGTTTGTCGCCTCAGCCACATTTCGAGCTGTGCGGGTCCGGTGCCACTACGTCTCTGACGCCAGCTTCAACGAACAAGGGCGGACCGTCATTTAGGCGCACCGGCGAGATTTCTTGTTTCACGTGAAACGTATTCCAAGGTGTCTCATGATCATTCGAAGGCTGAAAGAGGCAGGAAGGGGCATGTGTATCGGCGGATTTAGGCAGTGGATAAGCCTGTGGATAACCTTGGGGATAACCCTGTCGCTGGTTCGGGTTTCCCTGGCCCCAATCACCAGCAACTTGCTTCCGAGCACCCGCCGCCGTGATGCGACTCTTTCCGCACCAAGTGCAGAATGTTCCACGTGAAACGATCCCCTACGGGACCGCGTGTATTTCATGTCACATGATCACAAAACCCTTTGATTTGCGGGAATTTGATGCACCGTGGTGCAGTCAAATGGAGCGGCAACATCAAAGCTTTCAAACTCGCAGGAGGGGGAAGGAAGTGACGGACCGCGGGGAGCTGTACCGGGAGCTCGGCAAATGACATTTGGATCGCCTGGTGGCCAGTGGAAAACCCTGTGGATAACTTTGTGAACAACTTGGTCGTTAGTCCTCTGCTACCTCGCTAGTGTCGTGACCTGACATGGTGCTCTTGGGAACCTCCTGTTGATTGGAAGGCATCCTGAGTCGATCTACGAAACGCTCCCACGCGGGCCTGTGGAGGCCGATGGAGTGCCAAACGAATCGCATCACTCTTCAGACGGGATAGTCGGCACCATTCGAGGGTCGCGGCCTACGGGGCGTGATGCTGTAGAGCGTTGAGATCCAGGCATCGTCTCGAAGCAGGGCCACCTTTGATCCGACGTCTGCCTACAAGGCTCCACGAAAGAATTGGCGTAGAGCGGTGGATTGGCAGGCATGCTGATCTGCCGAGGCCGCGCCAGGGAAAACCAAGTCATGCCATGTAGGCTGCTACCCAGCCGCGCGAGTGGTTGCGACGGGTGGGTCAGGCAACACAAGAAGGGCTCTAGCGACGATCTTGTGAGTTGGCGATACTGGACGGAGGATCAGGAGCACGGATGGAAGGTAGGAAGGGAAGGACCGCTTGCTGCTGTCCTCCGGATTAGGACTGCTGGCGTCCCAGGCGGCATTCTGCATCTGCGGCTTCTTAGGCGGTCGACGTATCAGTCTTAGTTCCGGCCAGTCTGCAGCAATACAGTCAGGTTCCTGACTAACTTCGTTCGGATCCGCTCATGTTTCACGTGAAACAGCCCCTGCTCCACGTGGTTGTTGGTTGCCCCTAGATCAAATGGAATGCTCGGTTCCGGAGAATGAATCTTCAGTGCCGCCGAGCACCGTTTTGGCGCCAGTGAAGTTGCTCCCTGATTTGGATAGTGGATAAGGTCATCCGCCAGCAGCAAGACTCCATTAGAAGGGATCGTCTCGTGCCCATTCCCAGGTTCTGTGGATGTGGAGTGGAAGCCCGATGGCTGGATCGACCATCGGTAGTTGGCCTCCCCTAGGCTTCGAAAAGGAAGGGGGCGCTATAAGAAGCCCGTCAATCGCTAGGGTTGGAAACGGCCGAGCCTCCTGCTTGGCTGGGTGAGACGGTGTGGGCAGCGGTATTCATGGACGTATATTCGTCTCGTGGAGGCGTCTTTCGCCGCTGTGTGCGTCTGTTTGAGTTGCGGCGGTCCGCTCATCCGGGACACGTCCGTTCATATGTAGGGGCATATCTTGGGGCTCGCTAGCGGTGAGAAATCGCCTAGGCTACAAAGGCGAGAGCGATGTGTGGTGGATGCAAATACCTAAAGTGACGTGATAGATGTCGGTGTTTCACGTGAAACAAATCTCCGGGGTCGGGAGAGTTTCTGGATCAATCAAAGTTAGACGGACCAGCCCATCCGCAGGTCGAAAGCGGCGTTGGCGGTGCAGCGCAGCGGGACTATATGTGGAATGACGGGAGTCCCGGGCATAGTTGGCAGCACGGGATCGAATGCCCATCACGAACCCGGCCTCGACGAGGGTATTCACAGAGTGGACGCGGGACTTGAGATATTTCGTGCCTGAGACCACAATTTGCCCTCAAATTCATCGCCCAGTCCCCCGGGAGGGCAGGTATTGGAGGGCCCTCCGAGCACAGGGAAGGGCGTAGCGAGCCTCGGGGAGTCATTGTCCTCAGGAGTGGTTCACTTGTGGCTGGCCGAAGAGACTGGGCCATTTGTCCGCGAAGGCCGCTTCTGGGACCGGCGGCCCGTTCGCAGACGCATGTCCGGTCTATGGGGGCTTTTCTGCGTGGGACGAGGGCAGCCTACTTGTTTTCGCTTGAGGATTGAGTAGACACGCGAAGAACAGCACATACGATGTGTGTCTGAGGCTGGCGACACATCCAACGAGCGCTTTTCCCGCTTTGATCCTGGACGACACCACCGCTCGCACACAAACTTTTGCACTGAGGTAATGCATCAGATTTGAGAGCAATTGTCCTACGCGGCAGACAAGGGTCGGCCGTTCATCAGGTAACGTAGATCGGAACCCCAGAGATTTCGCCCATTCCGTCGGACTATTGTGCTGCTGTGAAGAGACAGGCGTCATCTTACTACTGTGACAGATCCCCCTTTGGGCGATCTTTGCAGGTTCTGGATCCTCCGGAATTATCAACTTTCGTGACGTTACATGCCCATGTTTCACGTGAAACAAGACGGGGCAACCTTCACGATGATGATCCCAGTGGCGCCGCGCTCGGAGCCCCAGTCGCTGAGAGTAACGCAAGTGAGGCCGAAGGAATGCCGTTTCACGTGAAACATATCCGGAGGAGCGGCCAACAAAGGAAGAGGGCAGCGATGAAAAAGGTCGCCAGTTCGGGTCGAAGAAGCTTCCAAGAGCGTCTGCGGGCATGAAAATCGTTGGCCTGAAATCCCAACTTCACCGTGGTGGAAACACAACGACTTCCGGACGGAGTGAATGATGCAATGAGTCATGGCGGAAGGAGCTGATAGAGCCCCGAGGGCGTCTGAGACTCGTGGGTGTTGCGTGACATGAGCGCAGGGTCCTCTAAGGCGTTGCCTTCAGAGTCGAGGCTGGGTGCTAGCGAATCCAGGACCGCTACAAAGAGTTGAACTTCAAATGATGCCGGTGATTCGCAAGGCTTTGTACGCGTGTCCTTGGCATGCGGCCAACGGAAAAGTGCCCGGACTAGTCGAAAATGTCCGAAATTCTGGCACCCCATGAAGCAGCCCAAGCACGACTGATTGGTTGCATAAGCGGAATCCTTCCCGTCGGACTATGAATAATCCGAAGCTTTCCGCCTGGAGTCGGAGCTGGCTTTGCCTCTTTGTTTACCCCGCGAGAAGCGGACTACCCGATCCATGACTCAGTAGGTAGGGATGTGAGAGAGGGATGTGCCGGGTGGGGTGGGGATGTGAGAGAGGGATGCATCGGGTGGGGTAGGGATGTGAGAGAGGGATGCGTCGGGTGGGGTGGGGATGTGAGAGAGGGATGCGCGGGGTGGGGTGGGGATGTGAGAGAGGGATGCGCGGGGTGGGGTGGGGATGTGAGAGAGGGGCCGCGTTTGCCTACCCCAGATAAGGCGAACTCAAATCGTTGGCTTCAACGGAAGCTCAAGGGTTCTGACACAATAAAGCGTCGAATAACAAACGCTATGGGATGCATTCGGCTTAAATACAAAAAACCGGCGACTCCCACTCCTTCAGGAGGGACAGCCGCCGGCTTTTCACTGACTAACTAAGGGAAGCTAGGACAAGACGTCCGCGAATTCCTTTTCGAAGAACTGCTTTGGCTTGGCGCCGATGACCGTGCTCTTCACTTCTCCCCCACTGAACAGGTAGACGGCGGGTATGGACGTGATGCCGTACTCGGCGGCGATGGCAGGGTTGTCGTCGACGTTGAGTTTCACGACGTCAACCTTCTCGCCGTATTCAACGGAGATCTCGTCGAGGATCGGGCCGAGCTTGCGGCAGGGTCCGCACCACTCTGCCCAGAAGTCCACGATGACCGGTTTCTCGGAAGCCAGGACGTCCGTGCTGAAGCTTGCGTCAGTTACGTCTTTAGCGTTGCTCATAACTTTTCCCTTCGTATGGTTGCTGGTCTGGTAAAGCTCAGGAATGCAGGTCTGCGAGGTAGTGCTCGACATCGAGGGCAGCCACACAACCGGAGCCCGAGGCCGTGATGGCCTGGCGGTAGGTGGGATCGATGACGTCGCCTGCGGCGAACACACCCTTGATGTTGGTACGGGAAGTCCGGCCCTCTACAGCAATGGTTCCTTCGGGGGTCAGATCAACTTTGCCCTTCACGAGTTCCGTGCGGGGATCGTTGCCGATGGCCACGAAGACGCCGGTAACGTCGAGTTCGGATTCGGTACCGTCCACCAGGTTCTTGAGCTTGAGGCCTGTGACCTTGTCACCGCCGAGGACATCCTCTACAGCCGTGTTCCAAATGAAGTTGATCTTCTCGTGTGCCTGGGCACGGTCGCCCATAATCTTGGAAGCCTTGAGGGTGTCGCGTCGGTGGACCACTGTAACGGACTTGGCGAACTTGGTAAGGAAGAGCGCTTCTTCCATGGCGGAATCGCCGCCACCGATGACCGCAATGTCCTGATCCTTGAAGAAGAAACCGTCGCAGGTTGCACACCAGCTAACGCCGTGCCCGGACAAGCGCTTTTCGTTCTCAAGTCCAAGCTCACGGTAGGCCGAACCGGTGGACAGGATAATGGCCTTCGCCTGGAAGGTCTCCCCCGTGCCAATGGTGACCGACTTGATGTCGCCGTCGAGATCCAATTCGGTGACATCCTCGAAGAGAATCTCGGTACCGAAGCGGGCCGCCTGCTTTTCGAAGTTTTCCATGAGATCGGGACCCATGATGCCTTCGGGGAAGCCTGGGTAGTTTTCAACGTCCGTAGTGTTCATCAATTCGCCACCTGCAGTGACGGAACCGGCAATGAGCAGAGGCTTCATGTTGGCGCGGGCGGTGTAAACGGCGGCTGTGTAACCGGCGGGGCCTGAACCTACGATGATGACGTCACGCACCTGCGATGCGCTGTTTTCTGCAATGCTCACGTGGCGTGAACCTCTTCCTTAGTCGATGCTGCGGCTTTCGGGGCAGCCACCTGACTCAACCCCTGCAACGGTCCAAATATTCCGTTGGATTTGGAGGGCCTAAAACCCACCATCATTCAGGGTACCGTCTGGAGGCTCGGCCAATCGAAGCGGGGACGCCGGATGACTGGTGGCCACATCCAGTCACAATGCACCGCGCATGCGAAAGGAAGTAGCAGCTGATGCCCTTTTGAGCGCTCAAAAGGGCATCAGCTGCTACCTAGTTGGGTAAGCGGAGCGAAAACGGAACTACTGGACCGTGACCTCGGCCAAACGCAGACCAAATCCGAACTGGGTCTTGGGAGCAGCAAGTTTAGGCAGCGTCTTGATGACCACTATGACGTACTGGGTCTGCGTGGGCGCAGCCAGCGGCATTGTCAGTTCCGGGGACGTGAAGCTGTTGGTGCCCACGAGCTTGGCGCCATCCATGGCCGGGCGGTCATTGGTGTAGACGCTGATGCTTCCACCCGATCCGCCCAACTGGTTCAGCACCACTGACTTGACCTCTGTGGGCTCCTTAAGCTTCACGACCAAGGGCATCTCACCCGAGAGTCCACCCCAGTTGGCGGAAGCGAACTCCATGTCGGACCAGTAACTGGCCGGGTTCCCATCAAATGCTTTGGGAAGGTCTTTGTCGAACGATGCAGCGAACGGGAAATCGCCGAGGCGCGTAATGCCATCGATGGCCGGAGGCGTCGCGGGAGCAGCGGACTCGCTGGGCGTCGGCTTTTCGGATTCGGTGCCTGCTGATGGCGATGACGCTGTTGTTTTATCCGAGGCCGCCGGAGCTCCGCTCGGCAGGAGGCTTCCCAGGTTGGTGACCGCCAGGACAAGGCCCACGATCAATACGGCAGCAAGCAGTCCGCCGACCAGCCAACGCATGGACCGCGGCTCGCGTTCCGGAGTTTCGTCCTCGTAGACCTCTTCATCTTCGTAATCTTCAGTGGCAGCGGCCGACGCCGGGAAGCTGGTAGGAGCGCGATCGTAACCAGGGCCGGAGCTTCCTCCAGCGGCTTGAGCCGCGCCACCGGCAGCGAGGCCGTAGTCCTCTTCAGACCAGAGGGAAACCTTTGGTTCCCCGGCAGGTTCGCGAGTCGGTGCGGGCTGCGGTTTCACAGGTTGTGAAGCCACGGGCTGCGAAGTGACGGCCTGGGTAGGCGGCTGAACCGGGGCAACGGGTGTGGTAGCCGGCGAGGCTCCGGACGACGCCGACTGTACAGCCTGCGTCCGAGGCTGGGTTCCCGAAGTAGAACCGGCACCGGAAGCTCCGGCACCGGCACCGGAAGCCCCAGCACCCGAAGCCCCCGCACCGGCAGCGCCATTAGCGGCAGCCCCGGCGTCGTGGTTCTTGGACCCGGCGTTCTTCAGCGCGGCAGCGGCAGCAACGCCCGCTGCACCGGCGCCAGCCGCAGCAGCAGCGAGCTTTCCGGCGAGACCACCCTTGGCAGATGACGGGCTGGAGGAAGGCATAGGCGGCAGGTTGCTGGCCTGCGTGGCTGGCGCCTCGTGGGCAGCATCCGATTCGGATTGGATCGGGTAGCCGTTTTCGTCGTACTGGATGTACTCGGCTTCGTGCTCATCGTCTTCGTAGAGGCCGTCATAGGTTTCGGGCTCATAGGTACGCGGTTGGCCGAAGATCTCGCTGCCGAGGGTTTCCGTGAAAAACGGTTCCACGTACGGCGGGTGGGTTGCGACTACCAAGTCCAGGAGGTCCGGCGCAGTGCTGTGGTTGGTAATCAGGTACGTAGTGTTGTCGCTGACTCCGAGGTCCAGGATCTGGACATGGCCAGGGCGCTCCCCCGTGGCGACTTCGCGGGCGCTCTGTGCTACCTGCTCGGCATTTCCGGGACCGGCAACGAGGATGCTGACGGGGCGATTGAGGACCTGGTCCACGCCGTCGAGCACCAGATCTTGGTCATGCGAGGTCAATACGGTGGCCGTGACCTTATAGCGGCCGCCAAGCACTGATCCGACGTCGATCGGGTGGGACACGTGTTCCTCCTAGGCTGTCCGGGAGTTGCGGGTCCTGCACGCGGGCCGCCCGGCAAGCCGGTTGTACCGCTTTTGCAACTACCTGTATTCATTTCTAGCCTAGCCGATTGGCGCCCGCCGCCCACGTTGGCGGCACCGGTTCACTTCTTCCGCTTCTGCCTGGTGTGCTGTCCAGCGTCCCCGTTGGCGGGAAAGTAGGGATTGTGGCCGGGGTCGCCCTGGTAGGTTCGCCTGCCTGGCAACGGGACCTGCGGGTGGAACCGTCCTCCCTTGGCCGTGCTCGGTACGTCCTCATCCGGCAGGTAGTTCGTGTGCGGTTCTTCAGAGCTGGATGTGTCGGAATAGTCTGAAGTTTTGGCTGGAGCCTCGGCGGCGGGCTCCGGTTCGAGTGCCGGGCCGGCCCTGAAGGACGCAGCATCGAACTCGCCCGAGATACGCGGAATCAAACCGGTGTCATCCGAGACCGTGGCGCGTGCCGCCGTCGTGGGTTCAGCAGCGGCCCCCGCAACCGCAGGTACGCCGCGGCCAAAGCGGCCCATCAGCGGACGCATCAGATCACGCAACTCGGTGACATGGAAGAGGCGAAGCAGGAGCAGATAGGCCACCAGCATGACGGGCCCGACGACGACCACGGTCACCAAGGCCGCCGGCCGGCTGCTCCAGGCGAAACCGTCGGCACGGTAGCTGCCCAGGAGCCAGAGCGCCACAGCACCGGCAATCGCCGAGCCGAGGCCCGCATAGCCCATGCGGATGTACGAGTTGGCGATGCGCGGTCCGTCCAGATGTCCCAGCATCCTGCGGAGGAACCACACGCTGATGACCACGGAAAGTATGTTGCCCAAGGTATACAGGACGGCGATCGCGTAGATGATCTGACCTACGGGAAGGAACTGGATGAAGAAGGCGCCCACCACATAAACGACGGCGAGCAAAAGCTGCACATAAAGGGGTGTGCGGGCGTCCTCGTTGGCGTAAAAGACACGCGACATCATGAAGTTCGCGCTCATGAACGGCGTGCTCAAAGCAAGGATGGTGAGCGTCTGGGCGAGCATGACGCCGTCCTGCGGCTTTCCACCGGAGAAGAACATGCCCAGAGGGCCTGCAAGCGCGAACAGCGCCAATGCTCCAAAAACTGTTGCGACAGCCATGGTTCGCAGTCCGTGGGAGAGCGCGTCGCGCAGTTCGGCCTTGTTGCCATCCTGGGACGCCCGCGTCATGCGGTTAAAGAGAACAGTGGCCAGGGACAGGGCGATGATCGAATGCGGCAGCAGGTAGAGCTGGCTCGCAACTTCAAGGACCGCGTTTCCTGGAAGAGTGGAGGCCGCTGTGGTCTGGCCTGAATTGTCCAGCCGGAGCCGTTCGGCACCGGGAATCGTGGCAATTTTCATGACGTACAGGAACGCCAACTGCCCGACGGCGGCAGTCAGCAGCGTCCACACGCTCAACTTTGCGGCCTGGCCAAGTCCAACCCCGCGCCATCCGAAACGGGGCCGCAGCCCCAGTTTCAGCCTCATGACGGGAATCAGCAGGATGGCCGTTTGGGCGATTACGCCGAACGTGGAGAATCCGGCAATCAGGAACGTCTGGGTGGGCCCCCAATTATCCAGTGTGTGCGGGTTGGTGTAGTTGGCACCCAGGATCCAGATGAACATGCCCAGGCCGGCGATGGCCACCACATTGTTCAGGATGGGAGCCCACATAGCGGGGCCAAAGGCGCCGTGCGCGTTCAGGACCTGTGTGAGAAGCGCATACAGGCCGTAGAAGAAGATCTGTGGAAGGCACCAGAACGCGAAAGTGACCGCCAGGGCCTTCTGCTGGTCCGAGTAGCCCTGGGTGGTGAGGTCGATAACGATGGGCGCGGCGAGGGTCACGAGGGCCGTCAGCCCCAGCAGCACCAGCACAGCGAGGGTCAGGAGCCTGCTGATGTAATCGGCGCCGCTGTCCGCACCTTTGCTGGCCTTGATGATCTGCGGGACCAAGACAGCGTTGAACACGCCGCCAGCCACCAACAGGAAGATCAGGTTTGGAAGGTTGTTCGCGTTAATGAACGTGTCATTGACCGTTGAGCCCAGGCCGAGTGCAGCGCCGAGCATCCACGTTTTGGCGAAGCCAAGGAACCGGGAAACCAGCGTTCCTGCCGCCATGATGGCACTGGAACGTGCTTCTCCGGATTGAACGGACTGGGTGGTTTTGGCTTCAGACATCGCCTTTATCGTCCCACGTAGCCGGGTCAGAGGTGTTCCGGCAGCACTTCCCGTGCCAGGTCAGCGATGCGGCGTTCGTTCGGGAAGGATAGTTTGCGCGCCAATTCCTGGATCGGCACCCATGCGGCGTCCACGGCCTCCTGGTCCGGGTCATTCTCGATGGTGAGCTCGCCGCCGGTGGCCCGGAGCAGGAAATGGTGGACGGTTTTGTGGACCCGGTGGCCGCTCACCGTGAACCAGTAGTCAATGCTTCCCAGGGGCGCAAGGATGTTGCCCTCGATGCCGGTTTCCTCGGCGATCTCGCGGACAGCAGCTTCCTCGTTGTTCTCCCGGCCTTCCGGATGGCCCTTGGGCAGGCACCATTCAAGCCGGCCACCCCTATTAAGGCGGGCGATAATCGCAACCCGGAGTTCGCCGTCGGACGTGTCTACTACGACACCGCCAGCCGAGACTTCCTCCACAGTGGGAAGCGAGGCCTGGACCGGGTGCTGCGGGGCAGGCGCGACGTGGGCGCCGATTGCCGACGGCAACGGTGCGTTCGTCCTCCTGCCAGGAGCGCTCGGGATCGGATTGGCCATGAAGTCCACTCTAACGACTCTTGCCCTCGAGTGATGACCGGGACATGGCCACAAGATGGACGGCAGGAGACACGCGTTACGGGTCCGCTGGTTTTCGGATGCAACTGTGGCCCAATGCTGCACAAAAATCTGCCAAGCTTAAGGAACTATGGCGCACGTATTGGACAGCTCTTCAGTTAACTTCACCATCGATCCGGTGGTGCTCGACCTCGGGCAGCGCTTTGTCGACGCCGGCTTCGAGCTGTCCTTGGTTGGTGGACCTGTGCGCGACCTTTTCCTGGGGCGGACGTCCCCGGACCTGGACTTCACCACGGATGCGACGCCCGACCAGACGATCTCCGTCATCAAGAAGTGGGCGGACAACTTCTGGGAAATCGGACGGGCCTTTGGCACGATCGGGATGAAGAAGAACGGCTTCCAGATCGAAGTCACCACGTACCGTGCCGAGGCGTACGATCCTGACTCCCGCAAGCCCGTGGTCGCCTTTGGCAACTCCTTGACGGAGGACTTGCTGCGCCGCGACTTCACCATCAACGCCATGGCCTTGCGCCTGCCGAGCCTTGAGCTAGTAGACCCTTTCGGTGGCGTCCGGGACCTCCACGCCTCCGAACTCGCCACTCCCGGCGCGCCTGAGGCGTCCTTCTCCGATGACCCGCTGCGCATGATGCGGGCGGCCCGTTTCGCGTCCCAGCTTGGCGTGTCGGTTCACGACGACGTCCGGCTAGCCATGTCCCAGATGGCCGATCGCATCAAGATCATTTCCGCCGAGCGCGTCCGCGATGAACTGGTCAAGCTGATTAACGGCGCGCACCCGCGCGTGGGCATCGACCTCCTGGTGGACACGGGGCTGGCTGAGTTTGTCCTCCCCGAGGTATCCGCGCTCCGCCTGGAGGCCGATGAACACCACCGCCACAAGGACGTTTACCAGCACTCACTGCAGGTACTCGAACAGGCCGCGGCGCTGGAAACCGGTGCGGACGGTCCCGTACCGGGCCCGGACTTTGTGCTTCGGTTCGCCGCGTTGATGCACGACGTCGGCAAGCCGGCTACGCGCCGGTTCGAACCGGGCGGCGCGGTGAGCTTCAGGCATCACGACGTTGTGGGTGCCAAGCTGACGGCCAAGCGAATGAAGGCCTTGCGTTTCGACAACGAGTCGATCAAAGCCGTGTCCCGGCTGGTCGAACTGCACATGCGGTTCTATGGCTATGGAGACGCCGGCTGGACGGATTCCGCCGTACGCCGGTACGTGACCGACGCCGGTCCGCTGCTGGAACGCCTGCATCGGCTCACACGATCCGACGTCACCACGCGTAACCAGCGCAAGGCCGACCGCTTGTCCTTCGCCTACGATGACCTTGAGCATCGAATCTCTGCGCTCCTGGAGCAGGAATCGCTGGCGGCTGTCCGGCCTGACCTCGATGGAGCGCAGATCATGGCGCTCCTGGGGCTCAAGCCGGGTCCTGTCGTCGGCAGGGCCTACAAGTTCCTCCTGGAAGAACGGATGGAACACGGACCGCTGTCCCCCGAGGAAGCCGAGAAGAAGCTCCTGGCGTGGTGGGAAGCGCAACCCGAGTCCGCCGTCGTCGAACCTTCAACCGAAACCGCCGCAGAAACCAAGGAGTCCTCATGAACGCCGCGATCTCCCCGCGTCCGCAACTTTGGATCCTCCGCCACGGCGAGACGGAATGGTCCAAGAGCGGCCAGTACACAGGCTTGACCGACCTTCCCTTGACCGTCGAGGGTGAGCAGCAGGCTGTCGAAGCGCGCAAAGTCCTTGAGGGCATCGACTTCGATCTCGTTCTGACCTCCCCACTGCGTCGCGCCCGCCGCACGGCTGAACTTGCAGGCTTTCCCGATGCTGTCCACGAACCGCTGGCTGTGGAATGGAACTACGGAGACTACGAGGGCGTCAGCTCCGACCTCATCCGCAAGGACAATCCGGACTACCTCATCTGGACGGACGGCGTGCCCAACGGCGAAACGCTGGACGAAGTGGCCGCCCGCGCCGACAAGATCATTGGACGTGTCCTGGAATCGGGCATGGACAATGTCCTGGTAGTGGCACACGGGCATTTCTCCCGTATTCTCACGGCGCGGTGGCTGGAAATGGACGCCAAGGAAGGTCGTCACTTCATTCTTGGAACTGCGAAAGTTTGCACGCTTGGATGGGATAAGCGGACGCCTGCGATTGTCCGTTGGGGTCTCTGAAACGCGAATTTAGAAAAACTTTGGCTAAATAGTGAATTGCACTGGTCAAGACTCCTATTCATGGGGTAGCTTATATCTTGTTCCCAGAGCGACCCGCCGGGAACAAGGCGCGCATTTACCCCGGTTAATCAGTCGGGACGTAATGCCACAGCGGAAAAGGAGGTTGGGAAAAATGATTACTTTGACTAGCGGATGGAATGTGACCGTCACTGCTACCCCGGCCTCCTGCGCTGATCGACGCCATTTTTCGAAGCATTTTTCGAACCACTGACCACTCCCTGAACCACCGGACCGGCTCCAACGCCGGCGGTCTTCATGGCCACCCCTCAAGGGTGGCATTCTGAGCGGTCAGTTGTAGGCGCAGACCCACGCAACAAGCCACGGGTGCGCAGTTTCCCCAAAGTTCGGAACCAGCTTCTTGTTGGGGACGACTGCAGGAAGCACACGCAATTGTGCACGGTCATTCGCTGCTCCCGCACAGGTCTACTCACACCCCTTATTAGCGTCGGGCTATTTGTGCGCTCTTTTATGCCTTGATTTCCCTGAATTCAATTGGCTCTATTTGTTGTGCCCAATTCCGGCAATTTTCTGCAATGAAAGGAGGTGAACCACATGCCAAAGCGCCCTAAGGACCTGCGCTTCTACAAGAGCAGCGATGCTCCCAAGGAACGCACGCTGTTCAACGACCAGTTGCTCAAGCAAGGCCGTGAAGACGTCTTCGTCGTTCTGCACCAGATGGGACTCATCCGTTGATGCCCTTCAGCCCTTCCGAAGGAGTTTCCGGTGCCGCACATGCATGCTGAACCGCAGGAAGCCCACGCGGCTACGCGTGGGCTTCCCCCTTTTAACCGGTCGGCCAGAGCTGCTCCAGTGGCGTTACCCAAGCTGCCTGACGGTAAGCTCGATTTATGCAGGAGACGAAGCCGCACCGGCAGCGAAAACGTGCCCGCTTTGTGGTTCCAAGCCGCAGCGACTCCCTGCTTCGTAACTTCACGGAGGTTGTAGGTGGGCCCTTGGGCCGCCACTCTGCTCCAGGACAGATCTCCCCCGCGCCGTTCACGGTTGAACGCGTCCTCGTTGTCCTCACAGTGATCGCTGCCCTGCTTGCCGTGCTCGCGAAGGACTATTGCCGCGTCAATGGCTGGGAGACGCCCACACAGTTTTACGCCACGTGCTACTCCGACTTCCCTGAGCTCTTCCGCAACCGTGGCCTGGGCGATGGCGTGTTCCCCTTCTTCACGCAGGGCAGCTTGTTTGAGTACCCGGTCCTCATGGGGATCATCGCAGGCTTGACCGCGCTGCTCGTACCGGGACAAGGGCCGGGCGCGGAACGCATTCTGGGCTACTTCGACGTCAACGCAATGCTGATTGTTGCCGTATGGATAATTACCGTCCTCCTGACCGCCCGGATGAACAAGCGTCGCCCCTGGGATGCCGCCATGGTGGCCCTGGCCCCCGGAATCGTGCTTGCGGGGTTCATCAACTGGGACATGTGGGCTGTGGCTCTGCTCGCGTTGGCCATGTACTTCTTCTCCCGCGACAAGTTGATCCTGGCGGGAATCTGCATCGGGCTGGGAACGGCCACCAAGCTGTACCCCGTCCTCATTCTCGGTGCCATTTTGGTGTTGGCGCTACGCACTGGTCGTCTTCGGACCTTCTGGATGACTGCCGCTGCAGCTGCCGGGGCATGGCTGGCCGTCAACCTGCCCATCGCCGCGATGAACCCATCAGGCTGGCGCTACTTCTTTGAATTCACCCAGGAACGGCCCGCCGGATACAGCTCGCCGTGGTTCGCGTTCAACCTCGTGGCCGATCGGCTTCATTGGACCCAACTTGACGCCGCCACTATCAACTCGCTTGCGCTGAACCTCTTTGTCATTGCGTGCGCATTGATCGGTGCACTGGCTTTGACGGCGCCCAGGCGCCCCCGCATCGCCCAGCTGGCCTTCCTGATTGTGGCGGCGTTCATCCTCACAAACAAGGTGTACTCCCCCCAGTTCGTCATCTGGCTCATTCCCCTCCTTGCCCTTGCGAGACCGCGCTGGCGGGACTTCCTGGTTTGGCAGGCGGCTGAAGGCCTGCACTGGGCTGCCATATGGATGTACCTGGGCATGGCCACCAGCGGTGGATCCGTGCAGCACAACATTGATATGTCCTACTACGTCCTGGCTGTGGCGCTGCACATGGTTGCAACGGCGTACCTGATGGCCAGGGTGGTGATGGATATCCTGGATCCATCGCAGGATCCCCTACGCGCTTTGGGCGAAGACGATCCCCATGGCGGGCCTTTCGAAGGCACCAGGGATTGGCTCAGGATTAACCTTCTTCATCCGTCCATGTCGGTTCTGCCCTGGCGTTCAATGGTTGAGCCTGCCGCACCCAAAGCACCCCAACAGTCGGAGGTGGGTAGCGATGGCTGATGTCGCCGTCGTTGGTTCTGGTCCCAATGGTTTGGCCGCGGCAGTGACCATGGCCCGCGCCGGGCTGGAGGTGCATCTGTACGAGGCCGCCGATGCCATCGGAGGCGGGACCCGGACAAGCGAGCTGATCGAACCGGGATATCTGTACGATGTATGCTCCGCGGTGCATCCAATGGCATTGGCGTCTCCTTTCTTCAAGGAATTCAACCTGTCGCAGCGCATTGAGCTGCGCGTGCCTGACGTCCAGCACGGCACGCCGTTGGACGTGGGAGGTGCCGCCCTCGCGTACCAGTCGTTGGAACGGACCACCATGGAGCTGGGGGCGGACGGCCCAGCGTATCGTCGCCTGATTGCGCCGCTCCTGGCACGAGTGAATGGCGTCGTGGACTTTACGTCGAACCAACTTCTCCGCGTGCCCAGGGATCCCCTTGCTGCTCTGTTGTTTGGTCTCGCGACCCTTGACCAAGGAACACCGTTCTGGGGCCGGCGCTTCCGTGAAGAAGCTGCTCCGGCTTTGTTGACCGGCGTAATGTCCCACGCGTTGGGTTCCCAGCCCGCGCTTAGTTCCACGGGTGCCGGACTCTTGCTCGCCGTCCTGGCCCACGCCGGCGGATGGGTGGTGCCCGTGGGCGGATCCGCGGCTATCGCAGGTGCGATGGCCGAGGACCTCATTGCCCACGGCGGCACCATCCACACCGGTGAGCGCGTGGATTCTTTCGACCAGGTCAGGCCGGCAAAAGCCATCCTGCTGGATGTTGCTCCTCCGACGCTCGCACGTCTGGGTGGTGCTGAAATACCGGACAACTATCGTCGGGCATTGGGTGCATTCCGCTTCGGGAATGCAGCCTGCAAAGTCGACTACATCCTCTCCGAGCCTGTTCCCTGGCTTGCCCCTGGCCTGAAGCGGGCGGGGACTGTTCACGTGGGCGGTTCGCGAATGGCCATGGCCGAATCCGAGAACCTCGTGGACATGGGCAAACACCCAACGGAGCCCTACGTGCTGGTTTCCCAGCCGTCCCTCGTGGACTCATCGCGGGCACCGGCCGGGCGACACGTTCTGTGGACGTATTGCCATGTGCCGGCTGGCTCAGATGTGGACATGGCCGAAGCCGTCACTGCACGGATTGAGCGATACGCCCCAGGCTTCCGGGACGTGGTGGTTGCCTCGAAGACCACGACGGCGGCTGATCTGGCCGCGTACAACGAAAACTACGTGGGTGGCGACTTCAGCGCAGGTTTGTTGGATATGCGGGGACTGGTGCAGAGGCCAGTAGTGTCCAATGTTCCGTGGCGTACACCGATGCCGGGCGTCTACTTGTGTTCTTCATCCACCCCGCCCGGGCCCGGTGTTACAGGGATGCCCGGGTACCATGCGGCGAAGCATGCCCTCAAGGACATATTCCAGATGCCGGTACCCGGGCTCGGCCTGACCGTGGGTTAGCTGGTTTGCAGCCGCGGAGCGTTAGTTTGCAGCCGTGAAGCGTGCCCGGCGGTGGGCCGGGCTTTCGATTTCATCCAGCATGGCGACAGCGTAGTCCTGCGAGGAAATGGTGGTGCCGGCAGGAGTGTCCTTGGCCACGTTGTATTTGCCGGTACGCTCACCGGGCTGGATAACGGGAGCGGGGGCAAGGACCGTCCAGTCGACGTCCTCGGGAGTCTGCTTGACCGCTTCCAGTGCCTTCGCGGCGGTGGTGGCTTCCGCCTTGTATGCCTCGGGGAAGTCCGGGGAATCGAGAAGTCGGACGCCGTCCACCTCGAGAGTGCCTGCACCGCCAACGATCATGAGGCGGGTTCCTTCGGCGTTGCTGTATGCAGTGGCCATGGCATCGAGCCACTCTCCATGGTCGCCGCCGGTGCGGCTGGGACCCGTAGCCAGCACAACGACGTCGTGGTCCTTTGCAATGGAGGCGAAGACCTCCGCGTCGGCCAAATCGGCTGCCTGGGCCGTTGCGCCGGTGATCTCGGCGCCCTTGCGGGAGATGGCCGTGACTTCGTGGCCGCGGGTGATGGATTCATTGACGATTTCACTGCCGACCATGCCCGTTGCGCCGTAGACTGCGATTTTCATGACTCTCCTTTGGGTTGCTATCCTTGCGATAACACGAAGGTATCTATTGGATACTGATAGCTTCAAAGGAACTGAGTTACCTGATGGATACTAATGCCCTGCCAGGGAACATCCTGGATCCCAATTGCCCATCCCGCGTGATCTTCCAAAGAATCGGCGACAAGTGGGCGTCTTTGGTGATCCAAGTCCTCGGTGACGGGCCCGTGCGGTTCTCGGAGCTGCGCAAGATGGTCCACGTTGTCACGCCGAAGGTCCTGACGCAGACGCTGCGTGCCCTGGAACGCGATGGGCTCATTACCCGGACTGTCCACGCCCAGGTGCCGCCGCGGGTGGATTACGAACTAACGCCGATGGGTGAATCCCTCCTGCAGCCCCTCACCCTTCTACGTCAGTGGGCGGAGAGCCACGTCCCTACGATTCTCGAAGCCCGCGATACGTACGACGAGGCGCAGGACGATCTGTTGCTCGGCTCACCCAACTAAGTAGCAGTTAAGCGCGTTCTGAACGTCCAAAACGCGTGTGAAGTCTCAAGACTTAATGGACACTTATGTCTCATGACTTCGTGGACAGTGTGTCTCAGGACTTCGTAGACACTCGGTGCGGGTTTGCTCGGTTTCATGAGCAAACCCGCACCGAAGTTGAGCGTCCGTCAAGCAGTCGCGTTGTGGCCGACTGATGCCCCTCGGGGTGAAGTCAGCAAGTTCTGCAAGAAGCACGGGGTCTCACGGGCTTGGTTTTACAAAGTCCGGGCAGAAGCCGAAATTGCGGGCCCGGTGGAGGCCTTGGCAACGAAGCGGCCAGTTCCGTTCACGAGCCCCACGGCGACGGCCCCGGCGATGATCGAACTCCTCTTGGCCACACGGGCAGCGTTGGAAAAAGGAGGCTACGATCACGGCCCTTTGTCGGTGATCGCGACCCTGTCCCGCAAAGGCTTCGCGCCACCATCCAGAGCGACCGTGGCCAGGATCTTCAGCCGCGCCGGTGTCGTCATCCCCGAGCCGCGGAAGAAGCCACACAACGCTCAGAAACGGTTCGTCTACCCGCAGCCGAACGCATGCTGGCAGATCGACGCAACCGAGTGGCCGCTCGCGAACGGGAAGAAGGTGGCGATCTTTCAACTCATCGATGACCACTCCCGCTTGGCCTTGGCATCTCTGGTCGCGACCGGGGAAACGAGCGAGGCCGCCATCGCCGTCGTGTCCCTGGCCATCGAACGTCACGGCGTGCCGGAGAAATTCCTCTCCGACAACGGTGCAGCGCTGAATCCAACCCGCCGCGGACGCACCGGAGCGCTCGTGGAATACCTCAAATCCCATGGGGTCGAACCCATCACCGGCAAACCTGGGAAGCCGACCACCCAAGGCAAGAACGAACGCTTCCACTTCACCCTGCACCGCTACCTGCGTAAGCAGCCACCGGCCACGACCATGGCCATCCTGCAAGCCCAGATCGACACCTTCGACCAGTACTACAACACCGAACGCGAACACCAGGCACTGCCAGGGAAACAGACCCCGGAGGAAGCCTGGCACGCGACCCCGAAGACTCCTGCTCCCGCCCTGCCCGAGCCTGCGGTGACCATCCATGAGCAACGTCAAAGCGAACAACGCCGCGTCACCAAGGGCGGCCGTGTCACCGTGTTCGGGACGGCCTTCAACATGGGCAAGGAACTAGCCGGCACCGCCGTGCACATCATCTACGACAGCACCACGGTGATGTTCTTCGATGCCCACGGCACCGAGATCATCACGCACCCCATCCCCGTCAAAGGCACGCTCTACGTCGGCAACGGCAAACCCTCAGGAGTCGCTGCTGACCCTCGAGGCACACGAAGCAAACGAACCAAATACCCGCCACTAAAAGACCGCCGGAAACCGCTCAACCACGAAGTGTCCACGAAGTCCTGAGACATGAAGTGTCCACAGTGTCATGAGACATGAAGTGTCTACGAAGTCCTGAGACATCACAAACGTCCAAAACGCGCTCTACTGCGACCTAGTTGGGCAGAACGGACGGGAGGATGGCGGGGCTGATTCGTCCGTCACGCATGGTGGCCACTGAGTCTGTGAGGGGCAGGAATTCGGCGTCGTGCGTGACCATCACAGTAGCGGTGGAGAAGTCGTCCGTAATCCGCCGCAACAACCTGACGATCGATTCACTGCGTTCGTGGTCCAGGGCTGCGGTAGGTTCGTCCACCAGCAATACGGTGGGCCGACCCATGAGCGCCCTGGCGATGTTCACCCTCTGACGCTGCCCGCCCGATAGCTGGTGCGGCCTCTTGTTTGCCGATGCGGCCAAGCCCACGATCTCCAGTAGTTCATGCGCTTTGCCAAGGGCCCCTCGGACAGCCTTGCCGCGCAGGTGGTCCCGGATCAGCAGCTGCTCGACGGCGGTCAAGGACGGAAGAAGATTGGGCTGTTGAAAGATGATGCCCACCTTGTCGCGCCGCAGGGCTGTGCGTTCGGCATCCTTGAGCGCGGAAACGTCCTGGCCATCGATGACGACGAGTCCGGAGGTGGGCTTCACGAGCGTGGCCGCAACAGCCAACAGCGAGGATTTGCCGGAACCGGACGGACCCACCAATGAGAGGAACTCGCCGCGCCCAACTGCAAGGCTTACAGCGTCCAGGGCCTTGAGCGTGGAATCGCCGTCGGGGTACTCCAGAGTGATGTTGATGAGGTTCAAAGCAGGGGTCACCATTTATGCCTTTCTGGGAATATTCAAGACCTAGTTACCGCCGAGGGCAAACAGTGGATCGACTTTGGTGACATTGCGGACCGCGAGGACAGCGCCGCCCAGGCCCAGGACAACGACGCCGGCAACGGGCACCAAGGTGGTCAAAGGCGTGACGAGGAAAGGGGCCGCGCTGGCCGCGAAAAGTCCGCCCGCCAAGCCCAGCAAACCGCCACATGCTGCTCCGGTCAGCAGCACGATTGCGGCCTGGCCCAACGCATCACGGAGGACGTACCCGGAAGAGCCGCCGAGTGCTTTGAGGACCGCGATGTCACGAGTCCGCTGCACTGTCCACACGGTAAGGAAGGCCACGATCACCAAGGCAGAGATTCCGTAAAGAAATGCCTGCATGAGCATGAGTGAACCGTTCTCACTCTTGTACGAGGCCAGAGCCTGGAACGAGCCGACGGGATCCATGCTCACCGTGCCGGCCGCAGCGTTGGCGGCATCAACGCTGACTGAAGCACCGGCGTCGTAATTCACGGCCAGGACCGTGGCGGTGCCCTCAGGAGCGTGGGCGATCTTCCGCCAGGTATCGAGCGTCGTCCAGGCAACGCCGGTGTGCGAGTACCACTGGTCCTGCACAACTTCTGAAACAGTCAGCTCCGTCCCGCCGACGCGGACACGGCTGCCGACCTGGAGCCCCAGGTCCTTGGCCACGGTTTTGCCGATCACAGCCGTCCCGTCCTGGACGGGGGCAGGAGCCGTCAAACCGCCAAAGATTGCGACATTTGCGGTCCCGTTCGGAGCACCACCGCCAGCCAAGGATTGGATGCGGGTTTGGCTGATGCCAACCGCGTGTGCTGATGAAACGCCGGGTTGCTCCCGCCAGGCCTCGAGCTGGGCATTGGAAACCTCAGACTCGGTGTAGGAGGCCTTCGGCTCCCCGCCCGCCGGTGCACCGAAGACGATCTGCTGTGCGGGCAGTGATTCAATAGCCGATGTCGACTGGTTTCCGAGTCCGGCTGTTAGCCCCGAAAGCATGACCAGCAGCAGGGTAATAAGGGCCACAACACTTCCCATGAGCGCGAAGCGGCCCTTGGCGAAGCGGATGTCGCGGATGGCTAGAAACATCAGAATCCTTTGCTTGGATGCGGGCTTGGTCCCGGCTGAATCCACTCTTCCGTCCAATGGATCCGGGCACATCGGGAACCTGGTGGATTCGCGCACTTCAAGGGGTTGAACCGGCCATCATCCGATTGGTTGATTCCTGCCCCGGGACGCGGAATTTCGAGGGAGTGGAGTGACGGGCGGGGATAGGCTGGGACGCATGCAGGAGACTCCTACCGGCACCGCCACCATCCTCCGTGTGCTGCGGATAAGTCTCCATGTAGGCTTCGCCGTGCTGCTGCTGGTGGCAGTGGTGCGGCTCCTGGCAGGCACTGCGGGCAGTCCGTCGCCGTTGGCGGTCATTGCTGGACTGGCACTGTCAGCCGCCTTGGCCCTGGTCTACCTCGTGGGAACCGTCCTCGAGAAACGCCACGCCGGCAACGTCACCCGGTTCGATCCCACACCTTACTCAGGCTGGTGGCTTGGTGCCGTGATGGTCCTATGGCTGTTGCTTCTGCTGGTCAGCGGCGATTTCACATGGGTTGCCTTCCCACTCTTCTTCCTCCAATTGCACATACTCCCCCGGCGCCTCGCCTTGCCGGCAATCGTGGTTAGCACGGCTCTGCTGATTGGTGCCCTCTGGTTTCACAGCCGGGGCCCGGCCGACGGCGGTCTGCAGCTCGCGATGGTCCTGGGACCCATGTTCGGGGCTGGTTTTGCTGTGGTCACCGGACTGGCATACCGTGCCTTGTTCCTGGAGGCCGAGCACCAACGCATTGTTGCTGACGATCTCCGACGAACACGGGCAGAATTGGCCAAGACCCAGCACGACGCCGGGGTCCTGACAGAGCGCGAACGGCTGGCCCGGGAAATTCACGACACCTTGGCGCAGGGATTCTCCAGCATCATCCTGATGGGCAGGTCTGCGGGGAAAGCGTTGGACGAGGGGGACATGAAGACCGCGAATGAACGGTTGAGGATCGTACAGGAGACCGCGTCGGCGAACCTTGCCGAGGCCCGGAGCTTTGTCCGTGATCTTCGGCCGCCCGCTTTGGAAGAGTCTGATCTGGTGGATACGTTGCGGAGGCTTTGCGAAAAGACCGAGACCGAAGCAGCCGCCCGGGGAACAGCACTGCGCTGCCGTTTCGAGCTTGTGGGCACGCCCTTGGACCTGCCCAATGCTTACCAGACCACCCTGCTCCGGGCCGCCCAGGCTTCCCTTGCAAACGTGTGGGCGCACGCCCGCGCAAGTGCCGTCGTCGTGACTTTGTCCTTCCTCGACTCGGAGGTAACCCTGGATGTTTTCGACGACGGCATCGGTTTTGAACCGTCGACGGCGGCCGGTACAGCGCGCGGCGACGGCACCGGCGTCGGGCTTCAAAGCCTTCGCGAACGCCTGGCTGCGCTGGATGGCAGCCTGGATATCGAATCGGCGCCTGGCGAGGGAACAGTGGTTGCCCTTCGGGTGCCGCTGCCTACCCGGGAGGGCGGGGCATGAGTGACATCCGCATCCTCCTGGTGGACGACCATCCTGTTGTGCGGGCCGGACTCCGGGCGATGCTCGCCGATTTTCCTGGTGTCAGCGTGGTGGCCGAGGCCGCGGACGGTGACGCGGCGCTGGCCGAACTGGGCAGGTTGAACACCCTGGGTGAGCCTGTGGACCTGGTGCTGATGGACCTGCAAATGGGTACCGGTATGGACGGCGTTACCGCCACAGGCAGGATCAAAGCAGGGCTGGCCGGGACTCCCCCGCCGCCCGTCCTTATCCTCACCACCTACGACACGGACGCTGACATCCTCGCCGCTGTTGAGGCCGGCGCCAGTGGCTACATGCTGAAGGACGCCCCGCCTGAACAGATCCAGCAGGCTGTGTTATCCGCGGCCGCCGGTCAAACCGCGCTGGCACCGGAAGTGGCGGCCCGGCTCATGGGCAGGATCCGAAATCCGTCACCTGCATTGAGCCCGAGGGAAGTCCAGTTGCTGGAACTCCTGGCCACCGGAATGGGCAACCGCGCCATGGCGAAGCAGTTGTTCATTTCCGAGGCAACAGTGAAGACGCACCTGGTGCATATCTACTCCAAGCTGGGCGTTGATAACCGAACGGCGGCGATAGCGGTGGCGGCGCAACGCAGGATCATTCGCGGCCACTGACGGCCACTGACGGCCAGGCGGCTTGAGGGACACTAGACGTCCCAATGAGGCCCCAGCAAGGCAAGTGCCGTCCCCAGTGGCGAAGAAATTCTTTGTTAAACGATTGACCTTTTGCCTTTTTGCAGTGACGATTAGTGCACGTTTCGCCATGAGTTAGATCACAAAAAGTCACTCGTCGAAAGTTGGCCCCCATGTCCGCACCCCTCAAGGGCTTATTCAGTGCTGCGCCCAACAGCCCTGGATGCGTCCGCAATTCCTTCCTCAAGAAAGCAGCGTCCCTCGGATTGGCGTCGCTTCTGCTTGCTGGCGGCATCCCCGCCCTGACCTTCGCAACGGCAGCAAATGCCGCTCCCGGCGACCCCTCCCCCATCAAGGCAGTCACCCCTGAAGTACCTGTCGATGCAGCGGGAGTACCCCTCGGAGCGGTAACCGGATTCACCCAGTCCGGAAACGTCGTCGACCTCTCCACCGAGCGAGGCGCCATCCGCGTCACCTTCCTGGACGACGGCAACTTCCGCCTCGAAGCCGATCCCAGCGGCAAGTTCACCGACCCCGCCAACACCGATCAAGGGGACCCGGCACGGACTGCCAACATCGTGGTGGGGAAGGACAAGTTCCCCGGCAGCGCACCAACAGTCACGGACGGTGACTGGCTGGTCCTGAAGACTGCCAAGATCAGTGTCGAGATCAACAAGGCCACCACCCAACTCCGGCTGCTGAGGGCCGATGGGTCCCTGGTCTTCCAGGAGTCCGCCCCCATCACCTTTGGTGCGAACTCGGCAACACAGCACCTGGCCCCGCAGGACGGCGAGCAGTTCATCGGCGGCGGCATGCAAAACGGCCGCTCCGTCCACACCGGCGCGCTGATCAACATCGCCCGGAATTTCGACTGGGACGACGACGGCTATCCCAATGCGGTTCCGTACTATATGTCTTCCAAGGGATATGGCGTCCTGCGGGACACGTTCGCCCGCGGCTCCTACAATTTCGGCGGGCAACCCAGCACCACCCATGAGGAAAAGCGCTTCGACGCCTACTACTTCGTGGGCGACTACAAGCAGTCCCTGAACGCTTACACCACGTTGACCGGCAAGCCGATGATGCCGCCGGTCTACGCCTTGGAATATGGCGACGCCGATTGCTACAACCGCTCCAATCCCGGCTATTCGTCGTCTGGATTCGGCGATCCCGACGGCGCCAAGCAGCGCACGCCCGACGCCATCAAAACGGCACGGAAGTTCGTTGAGAACGACATGCCTGCGGGCTGGATGCTGGTCAATGACGGCTACGGCTGCGAGTATCAGCAACTTCCCGAAACCGTGAGCAACATCGAGGAAGAAACAGACCTCAAAGTTGGTCTGTGGACCCAGCGCTCCTTGACCAATCAAGAGTACGAAGTTGGCGATGCAGGTGTACGGCTGCGCAAGCTCGACGTCGCCTGGGTGGGCCAGGGCTACCGTCAGGCACTCACCGGCTGCGAAGCTGCGCATGGAGGGATCGAGCAGTACTCGAACGCCCGCGGCACGTCCTTGATGGTTGAAGGTTGGGCCGGCTCGCAGCGTTGCGGCATGCAGTGGACGGGTGACCATTCAGGAAACCTCGACGCCGTTCGCTGGCAGGTCCCGGCCCTCACCGGTGCCGGCAACTCGGGCCTGGCGTTCACCACCGGCGACGTGGATGGCATCTTCGGCGGATCCCCGGAGTCTTACGTCCGCGACCTCCAGTGGAAGGTCTTCGCCCCGGCGCTCTACTCGATGTCCGGCTGGGCAGCGACGGACAAGCGTCCATGGCTTTACGGCGAGGAAGCCACTGCCATCAACCGTCAATACCTTCAGCTTCGGCAGCAGCTCATGCCCTTCATCTACTCACTCGCGCACAACGCTTCTGACACAGGCGTCTCCATGATGCGTTCCATGGCCCTCGAATTCCCTGACCAACAGTGGTCTTACGGCGCCGAGGCGAATAACCAATTCATGCTCGGATCCGACTTCCTGGTGGCCCCGGTCTTTACCCAGACCGACGTCCGCAACGGCATCTTCCTTCCTGCCGGCGAGCAGTGGGTGGACTACTGGACAGGCAAGCTATACCAGGGTGGCCAGATCCTCAACGGCTACAACGCGCCACTCGACAGGCTGCCGGTTTTCGTTCGCGCAGGTGCGGTGATCCCACAAGGTATCGTGGCCCGCAACGCCTCCTTGGTTCCCGAAGATTCCATGATCACTTTGGATATCTACGCCAAGGGGCAAAACACTTTCACCCTGTACGAAGATGACAAAGTCACGCGGGAATTCAAGGACGGAAAGTCTTCCACCCAGCTCCTCGCCGTGGAGGCACCCGGCACGGGCAACGGCAGCGTTATGGTAACTATCGGTGAGCGAAAGGGCGAGTACACGGGCAAAGCTGCCGCCCGCCCCTACCAGCTCAAGGTCCATGCAGGTGCGGCGCCCAAAGACGTCAAAATTGGAGGCACCACACTGGCCCGGCACGGCACCAGGGACGCCTACGATGCCGCTGCCGCCGGCTGGTTCTTCGATGAGGCCAACAACGGTACCGTCCTCGTGAAGACAGGTGTGATCGCCTCCAACCAGTCAGCCACCATCCAGCTTCAGCAGGCCGGACCCCTGGGCGGCAAGAGCCAGGAAGATACGGCAGCCGAGGTGCGCGTAAGCACTGGCCAGCAGGTATTCCAGGACCAGGAAACCACCGTCACTGCAGCTTTCGTAAACACCGGGATCAAGGCCAAGACAAACGTTGTGCTGACGCCGGTGCTGCCCGACGGGTGGACCGTCATCTCCTCCTCCGGGGCAACTGCCGCGAAGGTTGAGGGCGGCGCAACAACCACGGCGACATTCGTCATCAAGCCCGGCCCCACCGCGAAGGCGGGTCAGCAGACCGTGCAGGTCTCGGCGTCATACGCTGCTTCTGACTCAAGCGAGCAGTCGGTGACTGGGGGCAACCAGATCTACGTGGCCTATGGCTCCTTGGCAGCTGCATACAACACCGTCGCCGTGACCACAGTGGCGGGGAAGGCGCTCGGAAACTTCGACGGCGGAGGGGCCACCTTCGCTGCCGAGCAGCTGGCTGCCGCTCCCATCCCGGCAGGCGGCGTACGGCCGGGCAGCACTGTGACAGTGGAAGCGGGCACGTCCAAGCAGGTGGACTACACGTGGCCAGCGGTGGGCCCCGATGTCCCCAACTCGGTTGCACTGTCCGGACAGACCATTGCGGTCAAGGGCAAGGGAACACACCTGGCTGTTCTCGGATCAGCGGCTGTTGGCAATGGAACAAGCCCTGAGTTGACCCTGACATATGCCGATGGAAGCATGGAAAAGCAGTCGATCTTCTTCCCCAACTGGTTGCAGCCCTCAGTGCTGAACGGCGCTGTGGTGGCGGTGTCCGAACAAGGCCGCAACAACGCCAACGGACCGTCCCCGGAATACACGCAGTACAAATACCAGGCGTTCTCCAACACGGTCCGGCTCAACCCCACGAAGGAACTTGCCTCTGTCGCGCTGCCTACAGACGCGCGGGTGAAGTTCTTTGACTGGAAGGTCACGTCGCAGCCGCTGCCCGACGTGCCGCACGGATCGGTCTACGCGTCTGAAACTCCGTGGATCCAGGCCATCAACGGCTACGGCGTGATCGGCAAGAATGTGGCAAACAAGGATTCGGCGTCATCACCGGACAAACCGCTGACCATCAACTACACCGATCCTGCAACAGGCCAGCAGCCTTCCTTCGCAAAGGGTCTGGGCGTTCACGCGGCCTCCAGGATCACGTATTACCTGGGCGGAAAATGCACGTCGTTCACCTCGCAAGTAGGCCTGGAAAGCGGCTTCGGTGGCAACATCATCTTCAAGGTCAATACCGACGGCGTGAACAAGTACCAGTCGCGAACGTACACGCCCGGGTTCGCTCCGGAAGCCGTTTCCGTAGACCTGACGGGTGCGGCATACGTGGAACTCGTGGTGGACCCCTCCGGATCCATCAACGGCGCGCACGGTGTCTGGGGTGATGCCAGGTTCACGTGTGCCCCGTAATCTGACTCGCCAGAGCCCGCCCCGCCCAGCTCCTTTGGGTGGGGCGGGTCCGGGTTGTGGTCGCGGAGAGAAACTGTCGGGGGAACGGGGCATAATGTCGCAAATGGGGAAAATGAGAACACGGAATCTTGTCCTTGGCTTGGTAGCGCTGGTGATGGTTGGTTCGCTGACGGCCTGCGATGACGGCCGCGCCGGTGCGGAAAGTGCAGCGAAGCAGCTCGCCTCCTCTCTGGCCGCGCTCGACGTCGGTTCACTCGCCGTAGAGGGCAAGGACGCTTCCGCGGCCAACGATCAACTCAAAGCGGTGTTTGAGGGACTCGATGCCAAGCCATCGGTTCAGTCAGGTGACGTGAAGCTCGACGGCGAGACCGCCACCTTCCCTTTGAACTACAGCTGGAACATTGGCTCAGCAAAATGGGAGTACAGCTCCGAGGCTACGTTGAAAAAGTCCGGCGATAAATGGGCTGTCCAATGGAATCCCCAGCTCCTTGCCCCGGAACTTTCGGACGGCGAGACGCTCTCCGTCAAGACGGTTCCTGCCCAGCGCGGACAGATCCTCGGCGCAGGGGATGCCCCCATTGTCCAAGACCGTCCGGTTTTCCGCGTTGGTATCGACAAAACCAAGCTTGCCGCTGATCAGGCGGATTCCGCCGCGCGGGCAATGGCTGCTTTGCTCGGCCTTGACGTTGAAGAGTATGCCAAGCAGGTGGCAGCCTCGGGTCCACAGGCTTTCGTGGAGGGCATCGTCCTCCGCGCTTACACCCCCGAAATTACCGAAGCAAAGATCACTGCCATTCCGGGAGGCGTGAGCATTCTGGACTCCATGGCGTTGGCACCAACACGCACCTTCGCCAGAGCACTCCTGGGAAGTGTGGGCCAGGCCAGTGCAGAGCAGATCGAAAAGTCCAACGGCGCCTTGCGGGCGGGGGACACCACAGGAACCGGCGGCCTTCAACAGAAATACGATTCGCTGCTCCGCGGGAAGGACGGCGTGGAGGTGGTCGCCAAGCAGGAAGCGAAGTCGGAAGGCGAGACCCCTGCAAGCAAAGTATTCTTCTCGTCCCTCCCTGTGCCCGGAACAACCCTCAAGACCACGCTTGACCTGAAGCTGCAACAACTGGCCGAAGAGACTCTTGCCGGGGTTGGGCCGGCGTCCGCCATTGTGGCGCTTAAGCCTTCCACTGGAGCTGTTCTCGCGGCGGCATCAGGCCCCGGCAGCAACGGCTACAACACGGCGATGCTTGGCCAATACGCTCCGGGGTCCACGTTCAAGATCGTCGATTCCCTGGCGCTGTTCCGCGACGGCGCGACGCCTGATTCCAAGGTCGAATGCACCCCGACGCTGACAGTAGACGGCAGAACCTTCAAGAACTCCGAGGGCTACCCGGAAAGCTCCTTGGGTTCCGTAACGCTGCGGGACGCTTTTGCCCATTCCTGCAACACCGCTTTCATCAATGCCCGTGACACGGTCAGCCAGGACCAGCTCGAGTCTGCCGCCATGGCATTGGGCGTGGCCGTGGAAGCGCCCAAGCTGGGCGCCGACGCCTTCCTCGGTTCAGTCCCCGGCGCCGCAGAGGGAACCGAGCACGCGGCATCCATGATCGGCCAGGGGAAGGTGCTCTTCTCCCCACTGTCTGCGGCGATCATGGCAGCCTCCGTTGGCAACGGCGCTCCGGTGTCCCCTCAACTCGTGCTGAACCCTGAAGCCGGGAACTCCAGCGCGGCAGCTACGCCCACGGAAAGTGGCAGCGCGCCGGCGTCGTCCGCTTCCGTTAGCGCAGCGCCCGCGTCACCGCCCTCAAGCAAGCCGATCACCAAGGAAGAAGCGGCCGCGCTATCCGACATGATGCGGGCGGTGGTTACCTCCGGGCATGCTGGATTCCTCGCCCAGGTGCCGGGAGCGCCCGTCGGGGCAAAAACGGGTACTGCTGAGTTCGGCAATGAGGACCCGCCCAAGACCCACGCGTGGATCGTTGCCGTTCACGGAGACCTGGCGGTTGCTGTGTTCGTGGAAGACGGCGGCCTGGGGGCAACCACCAGCGGACCGTTGTTGAAGTCGTTCCTCACCGCCGCCGGTTAAATCGGGAGAAGCTATGGAAAGCAGCACGCAGTGCGTTGTGGTTGGCGGAGGTCCGGCCGGGATTGTGCTGGGCTTGCTCCTTGCCCGGGCCGGAGTTGAAGTCACTGTGTTGGAGAAGCACGCCGACTTCCTGCGGGACTTCCGTGGCGATACTGTGCACGCCTCCACCATTCGCCTCCTCGACGAATTGGGGTTGGGCGAAGGGTTCCGGCAGCTACCGCAGAGCAAGCTGGGTAATTTCCAGCTGCCTGCAGGGACCGGGGATTCCGTGATCCTCGCTGATTTCGGGCTCCTCAAGGAGCCGTACAACTATGTGGCAATGGTGCCGCAATGGGACTTGCTGAACTTTCTGGTGGAGGCAGCCAAGCAGGAACCCACGTTCACGTTGCGGATGAACACTGAGGTCACAGAGCTGCTCCGCGACGGGTCCGGCGCAGTATCGGGTGTGGCGTACAGAACCCGGGACCCCCTCACCGGCGAAAACCTGGGGACGGGCGAACTGAAGGCTGCATTGACGGTGGCGTGCGACGGCCGTAGTTCGGTGCTTCGTGCACGGGCGGGTTTGGTCCCACGCGAATTTCCGGTGCCGTTCGACACGTGGTGGTTCCGGCTTCCGAGGAATGCCGATGAAAGGGATCCCGTGGCGTCGATTGCCCCGAGTTTCGGGACTTCGGACGTTCTGCTGAGTTTGACCCGCAAGGACTTTTATCAGATCGCCTACCTCGCGGCCAAGGGACTGGATCCGAAGTTGCGGGCAGAAGGCGTAGAAGCGTTTCGTGCACGCGTCGCAAGGTTGCGGCCAGACCTATCAGACCGTGTGGACAACATCCGCTCCGTGGATGATCTCCACCTGTTGGACGTGAAGCTCAACCGCTTGTCCGAGTGGCACAAGCCGGGCCTGCTGCTTATTGGCGATGCTGCCCATGTGATGTCCCCCGCCGGTGGGGTGGGGATCAACCTGGCGGTGCAGGACGCCGTCGCAGCGGCCCGGATCATTGCTTCGCCGCTGCTGAGTAAAACGCTGGACGACCGCCACCTCGCCGCCGTTCAGAAGCGGCGCTGGCCTCCAACCGTGATTGTGCAGACGTTTCAGCGGGTGCTGCATCGCGTTATCTTCGCACAGGTCATGGCGGGCAAGCAGCCAAAGCCCCCCAAGCTGTTGCTCATTGTGCTCCGTAACTTTCCCGGCCTCCGGAAGTTGCCTGCACGGATGATTGCCTTCGGCCCACGACCCGAACATGCACCGCAGTTTGCCCGGCGAAAGCCTGACGCTTAGCTCACTCGGGGCACCCAGGCCAAAGTTCCGCCGTCGGGCCTTAATACCTGGGCGTGGGAAGATTGGGCGGTGGCCCATATTGACGTTTCCGGCATCGACTACTTCCTCTCCGACGGCACCCAGTTGCTCAACGGCGTGACCTTCAAGGTGCCTGATGGCACTAAGACCGCGCTGATTGGGCCCAACGGAACCGGCAAAACGACGCTGTTCAAGATCATTTCCGGCGACCTCACACCCGACGAAGGCGTCGTAGGCAAGTCCGGGAACATGGGCATCATGCGGCAGTTCGTGGGCCAGGTCCGGGATGAATCAACCGTCCGGGACCTGCTGGTCTCCACGGCCCAAGCCGGGCTGGCGGCAGCTGCCAAGGCGGTTGAAGAGGCCGAACTCGCCATGATGGAACACGACGACGAACCCACGCAGATGAAGTACGCCCAGGCGATCGTGGATTGGGGAGACGCCGGCGGTTACGACGTCGAGACGGTCTGGGACGAAGTCTGCATGGCGGCCTTGGGAATTTCCTTCGACAAAGCACAGTTCCGACGCGCCTCTACGCTGTCCGGCGGCGAGCAGAAGCGACTCGTCTTGGAAGCCCTCTTTGCGGGACCGGATGAACTCCTGCTCCTGGACGAACCGGATAACTACCTTGACGTCCCCGGCAAGCGCTGGCTGGAGTCAAAGCTCAACGAATCCAAGAAGACCGTGCTGTTCATTAGCCACGACCGCGAGCTGCTCAACAACGCCGCCGGACGAATAGTGACGCTTGAACCAGGCATAAACGGTGCCGGTGCGTGGATCCACGGTGGCGGTTTCGGCTCCTACGTGGAGGCGCGTGCCGATAGGAACGCCCGGTTCGAGGAACTCCGCAAGCGCTGGGACGAGGAGCATGTGAAGCTCAAGGAACTCGTCAACATGTACAAGAACAAGGCTGCGTTCCGGTCCGACATGGCCAACAGGTACCAGGCAGCGCAAACCCGTCTTGCAAAGTTCCTTGAGGCTGGGCCGCCCGAGGCCCTGCCAATCGAGCAGAACGTCAAGATGCGCCTCAAGGGAGGGCGAACAGCCAAACGCGCCATCGTGGCGGAGAAGCTTGAACTCACTGGGCTCATGAAGCCGTTCTCCACTGAAATCTGGTTCGGCGACCGTGTGGGCGTACTCGGTTCCAACGGTTCCGGAAAGAGCCACTTCCTGCGCTTGCTCGCCACGGGAGGCACCGACCCTGAGCGGGAGCACTTGCCGGTGTCGGACGTTGTCATTGCTGAAGTGCCGCACGAAGGAACTGTGAAGCTGGGCGCCCGTATCCGCCCGGGATTCTTCGCACAGACGCACGTTCGCCCGGATCTGCTGGGCCGGACTTTGTTGGAGATCCTGCACCGCGGCGATGAACACCGATCGGGCCTTCCCCGCGAAGCTGCCGCAGGTGCCCTGGACTCCTACGGTTTGGCCGGCCAATCGGAGCAAAAGTACGAGTCCCTGTCCGGTGGCCAGCAGGCGCGGTTCCAGATCCTCCTGCTGCAGCTGTCCGGAGCAACCCTCTTGCTCCTGGACGAGCCTACCGACAACCTGGATCTGCACTCCGGCGAGGCCCTGGAGAGAGCAATCGATGCTTTCGAGGGAACGGTCCTGGCCGTCACCCATGACCGCTGGTTCGCCAAGTCCTTCGACCGCTTCCTGATCTTCGGCTCCGATGGAAAGGTCTACGAGTCCGAGGAACCCGTCTGGGATGAGAAACGCGTGGAGCGCGCCCGCTAGTCCACACGTTCTCTCACATCATTGCCCTTTTCGCCCGATGCTCTCTCAGTTGATGAGAGAGCATCTGCGCTCGTCAAGTTTGTGAGACAGTTCTCGTTGTTGTTGGTTAGGCGGCCAGGGGTCCCTGAACGGTGGTTTGGTAAGCGGTGTGGGCTGTTACGGGTGGTGCGCCGCCGGCCCGGCGGTTGGGTCGGCGGCGGTTGTACCAGCCCTCGATGTAGTCCATCACGGCGGTCCGGGCGGCGAGCCTGGAACCGAAGCGGTGGTGGTGGTAGAACTCGGTTTTGAGGTGGGAGAAGAAGTTCTCGGCGACCGCGTTGTCCCAGCACACCCCTACCTTGCCCATGGACTGAGTGACCGCGTTGGTGCCGCACCATTGCTGGAATTCGTCAGAGGTGTACTGGGCGCCGCGGTCGGAGTGGAAGACCACAGAATCCTCGGCGAAGCGGCCGTGGTTCCGGGCCATCTGCAGGGCCGCGGTGCACAGGCTCGCACGCATGTGTCCGGCCATGGACCAGCCAATGACCATGCCGGAGAACAGATCGATGACGGTGGCCAGGTAGAGCCAGCCTTCGCCGGTGCGCAGGTAGGTGATATCGCCGACCAGACGGGTCCCGGGCACGGTGGAGGTGAAGTCGCGTTTGCCGTCGGTGTCGAGCATGTGGTTCTCGATGTGGGCGGTCTTGGCCTGCGGGTCCTGGACCGTGGTCTGTTTCCAGGCCCGAGTTCGGATGGCACGCAGACCGGTCTCGCGCATGATGGCTCCGACGGTTGGGGCGGAGACCTTGGTCCCGGCCGCGTTCAGCAACAAGGCCAACTGGTCCCGTCCGGCACGGCCTTCCTCCTTCGTATAGAGGTCGGTGACCGCGGTGACCAGATCCTCATGCCGCACGGCACGTGGTGAGGGCCCGGCGGGGTTGCGCCACCGATAGAACGAGGCCCGGGAAACCTTCAATGCCCGGCACAGCCACACCACTGAATGGTTGGCCTTCTCCGCTTCGATGAACTCGTAGAAATCCTCTACTTTTGCTTCGCGGCAAAGAAGGCGCTGACTTTTCCCAGGAACTCGACCTCGGCCTTCAACCTGGCGTTCTCGGCCAAGGCCTTTTGGTGTTCTTCCCAGGCAACCGGGCCCCTGTCCTCGGACGGGACAGGGGCATTTGGTTGACGTTCCCGATGTCGGTGAAGCCAGTTCCCCAGCGTGCTTTCCTTCACCCCGATCTCCTCGGCGACCTGCTTCACCGAACGGTTCGTGGACAGCACCAGCCGCACTGCTTCCTCACGGAAAGCGGCATCATATTTTCTTCTGGGCGTGGTCATCTGAAACGAATCTCCCATCAAGCTGTCTCAGAAAACCATACGGCCGCAATCGTGGTTTAAGGGGGTGGGATGTGAGAGAGCATCGTGGTTTTAAGGGGGTGGGATGTGAGAGAGCATCGTGGGTTTAAGGGTGGGATGTGAGAGAGCATCGTGGTTTTAAGGGGGTGGGATGTGAGAGAGCATCGTGGGTTTAAGGGTGGGATGTGAGAGAGCATCGTGGTTTAAGGGGTGGGATGTGAGAGAGCATCGGTGATCAAATGATCACATTTTATGATTAAGTGAGCGTCGGCCTGATACCGTTGAACTATGGGAACTCCTGACCGCCATCGGCTCATTGGCGAGCTGCTGCGCAAACGCGAAGAAGTATCAGTGGACGAGCTGGTAGCAGCCACTGGAGCCTCGGGCGCGACGATCCGCCGGGACCTGGAAATTCTTGCGGCCAACGGAGTACTGAAGCGGGTGCACGGCGGCGCCCGTAGTTTGGTAGCGCGGGGTGACAACCCGGGCTATGGGCAGCGCGAACTGGAAGACCACGAGGCGAAGCTCAAGATCGCAGCAGCTGTTGACGCTCTGCTGAAGGACCGCGAGCACGTGTGGTTGGACAGCGGATCCACCGCCACGGAAATTGCTCGGCGGCTGAGCCAGCGTGAACTCACGGTGATGCCGATGTCCTTGCACGGCGTCGAGGCACTGACCCACGCCAAGGAGGGCCGCCGGCCGCAGCTCATTCTCCCCGGCGGAAGCCTCATTCCGGGCGAACAGTCTTTTCGCGGACCCATGACCGAGGCGAACATACGCTCGTTGCGATTCGACACCGCGGTGGTCACGCCGTGCGCCCTCAACCTCAAGGACGGACTGCTGGCCCATGACCTTGACGACGCCGCGGTGAAGCGCGCCGGCCTTGAATCGGCGTCGCGGGTCATCGTTGCCTCCTCCGGCAGTAAGTGGAATGCCAGCGCGGTCGCCCTGGTTGCCGCGATAGAGGCCGTGGACGTCATCGTGACAGACCTGAAGCCATCCTCCGAAGATCTTGCCCGGCTCGACAAACTCTCTGTGGAAGTTGTGATTGCATGACCACCAGCACCAGAAGCACCACCAACGTCAACGCCGCGGCGGTGGCGACGTTCCTGATCTTCGCCATGAACGGCCTGGTGTTTGCAAGCTGGGCGGCACGCATCCCCGCCGTCACCGAAGCCCTCAGCCTAACGTCCGGCCAGATGGGCACCCTGCTGCTCTGCACCGCCGTCGGGTCCTTGATGGCTTTGCCGTCCGCAGGTTGGGTGGTGGGCCGAATCGGTACAGCCGGCACGGTTCGCCTCGCCGGCATCGTGGCGGGTGCCGCAGGTGCTGCGATTGCCATCTCCCTTATGGCTGCATCGGTTCCGGCCACGGCCATCGCCCTCTTCTTCTTCGGCATTGGCATTGGGCTGTGGGACGTAGCCCAGAACATCGAGGGTGCCGACGTCGAACACCGGCTCAAGCGGACCATCATGCCGCAGTTTCACGCAGCGTTCAGCGGCGGGGCGTTTGTGGGCGCTTTGATCGGTGCGGGGCTCTCGCACCTTGGTGTTGGCCTCCCTGAGCACCTGCTTGTGATCGCCGGACTTGCTGTCCTCCTCGCACTAACCGTGCCGCGCTACTTCCTGCCGCACGAAGCGTCAGTGGCTGAAACGCTCGACGACGGTGCGCCGGCTCCCAAGGGACCCACGGCTTGGCGGGACGGCCGGACGCTGCTCATCGGTGTGGTGGTTTTGGGTGCGACCCTTACGGAAGGGGCCGGCAATGACTGGATTGCCAAGGCGGCCGTTGATGGACTCGGTACCTCCGAAGCGACCGGCGCCCTGCTCTTTGCGCTCTTCGTTGCTGCCATGACCGGGATGCGGTTCCTCGGCGGCAAGGTCATCGACAGGTTCGGCCGCGTGGCTGTACTCCGTGCCAGTATGGCAGCGGCCGCGCTGGGCTTGGCGTTGTTCGTCTTCGCCGGCAACGTGGTGCTGGCCGGCCTTGGTGCGGCACTTTGGGGCGTTGGTGCGGCGTTGGCCTTCCCCATGGGCATGTCCGCTGCGGCCGACGATCCCAAGCACGCAGCGGCACGCGTTTCCGTGGTCTCAACCATTGGCTACGTGGCTTTCTTGGCCGGCCCGCCGCTTCTGGGTTACCTCGGTGACCAAACCGGAATCCACATGGCACTGCTGGCGATCGGATTGCCTATTCTTGTTGCCCTGCTTCTTGCTGGCGTTGCACGGCCCTTGCGCGCCAAATAGCCGCCCGGCCAGCGGTTTCATTCTCCTGAATGCATATGTTGCAGAACGGCCACCACAACAGCAGGACGACACCGGCTGCTAGGCACGCACCGCCGAGGACATCACTTAACCAGTGAGCGGACAGGTAGGTTCGGCTGACCATCATCGCGAGTATGCCAAGAACTGCCACCACTTTCGCCCACTGCCGGCCGATGAGCAACGCCATCACGACGAGGAAGGCGGTGGTCGCGGAAACATGCCCCGAAGGGTATGAGCCTGTATCAGAGAGGACCCTGGCGCCTTGAGGCCGATCACGCCCAACAAGTGCCTTGGCCAGTTGAGTGAGGCCCAGGGCAGCAAGGCCGGCGAGTGCACAGAAGGCAGCAGCCCTGGGACGTCGCCAGAGGAGTAGCGCGGCCGCCAAAACACCATGCAGCACCAGCATGCCCACATACCCGCCCCAGTTGAGCGCCACGTTTACCGCGTCCCAGAACGGGGCGTGCAGGGTGAAGGAATAGGCCTGCCATGTTGTATCAATTCTATTGAAGGCGGGCTCCCCTTGACCGGCCACAATCATGCCTCCCGGTACCGCGAACGCGCACAGCAAAAGCAGGGCAGGCGTGACAATCTGCCAGCTGGGCCGCTGGCGTGGACGCAGGACGCGAATCATTCACTCATCGTGGTCACGGCCGTTGGGCAAGGTTGCTGGAGTTCTGGAATGCCGCCGGGTCCTGCCGCCGGGCTCGCGCTACTGTGGTGGAATGCGAGGTTTCCTGGGCAAAGGCCCCAAGCACGTGGCAAGGTTCGATCATTTCCTTGTCAGGGCGGTTTCGCGCCAGCCGCAAGGCGAACATGATGATCTCTTCCGGCGGCTCTCAGCAGCGGCCACCAAGGGAAAGCTCTGGTTTGGCATCGCGGGAATCATGGCCACGGTTCCAGGAAAACCGCGCAGGGCAGCCCTGCATGGACTGCTTGCCTTGGGCGTGGCCTCCGGGGTCACTAACCTCATCTTCAAAACGGCGCTCCCCCGGCGGCGGCCCTTGCCGGAACACCTGCCCGTTTTCAGGTTCGTACACCCGCAGCCGGTCAGTTCCTCCATGCCATCCGGACACTCAGCTTCGGCCGTGGCTTTTGTCGTGGGAGCAGGGATGGTTTCGCCCGTCCTGGGCGCCGTACTTGCGCCCATCGCCGCGGGCGTTGCGTATTCCCGTGTGCACACAGGTGCGCACTGGCCGTCAGACGTCGTGTTTGGTTCTGCACTTGGCGCGGGTGCTGCCCTGCTGACACGCACGTGGTGGCCAGCCAAGCCCGCCGAACCCAAACCCCGCCGGACGCCGGCAGGGGCCCCGGGAATTTCCGACGGCGAGGGGCTGAGCATCGCTGTTAATGTCCTGGGCGGTTCCTACTCCCCCGAAACCGGCGAACTGCTACAGGAGGTATTCCCCAAAGCGCATATTCATGAAATCGCTGAGGGCGAGGATGTCGCCGCTGAGATTGAAGCAGCCGCAGCCCGGCCAGGCACCGTAGCGCTTGGCGTGTGGGGTGGTGACGGGACGGTTGGCACCGCGGCCGCTATCGCCGTCGAGCATTCCCTGCCTCTTCTGGTATTGCCGGGTGGCACGCTCAACCACTTTGCCCGTGACCTCGGGACCAATTCCATTGACGCCGCAATCAAGGCAGTCACAGAGGGGCAGGCCGCGCTTGTGGATTTCGGGCATGTTGCCGTCCATCGAGGTTTGCCTGACAACCCTGAGTCCAGTGAGATCGCCATGCTGAATACGGCCAGCGTGGGTGTTTATCCGAACCTCGTTCGACGCCGGGAGCGACTGCAGCCTGCCATGGGTAAACCCCTGGCCAGTTTGGTGGCATCGCTGCGGACTTTCGGAGTGAACTCGCCCACGACGCTCACCGTTAACGGCGTGAAGCACAAGCTGTGGATTCTGTACCTGGGACGTGGGCGTTACTACCCCAGCGACCATGCCCCACTTCGACGCCCTGTGCTGGACGACGGCGTCTTCGATCTCCGCATGATCACTGCGGATGAACCATTTGCCCGTGCCCGGCTCCTTTGGGCCGTCATGACAGGCACCGTTGCTGCTTCCAAAGTCACGCATCTGACCGAGGCAACTACCGTCACCATTGAGGCGATCGGAGAACCGTTGGTCCTGGCCGTAGATGGTGAGCCCAAGCCCGGGGTGCGCAGTGCCGTGTTCACCGTCAAGAGCCACGAGCTACGCGTGTATTGTCCGCTGCCGGTTGACCCAGCTTCGTAGCGTCATCCGGCTTCGTAGCGTCATCCGGGAGGACTACCCTGACTGGACCCTGAATCATCCCTGAGACAGGCGATTTCCGCACCCTCTGTGACTAGCGTTGTCAGTACAGTCAACAACTCATCCGCACGTACACGTGCTCCGAGGAGGGAACGCTTCCATGATCGAAGCAACAGGCCTGACGAAGGTCTACGGCGAGAAGACCGCCGTCGGCGGTGTCAGTTTCACCGTCCAAGCCGGACGGGTAACGGGTTTCCTGGGCCCGAACGGTGCCGGCAAGTCAACCACGATGCGCATGATCATGGGACTGGACACTCCCACCGCGGGTTCCGTGACCGTGAACGGTGAACCGTTCGCCAAGCACGTTGCGCCGCTGCGTGAAATCGGTGCGCTGCTGGATGCCAAGGCAGTCCATACCAGCCGCACGGCGTACAACCACCTGCTCGCCATGGCCGCGACGCACAGCATCCCCAAGAGCCGGGTTCGGGAGGTCATCGAGATGACCGGGCTGGGAGAAGTCGCCAAGAAGAAGGTGAAAGGTTTCTCGCTCGGCATGGGCCAGCGCCTGGGCATTGCGGCAGCGCTGCTGGGTGATCCGCAGACCATCATCCTGGACGAGCCCGTCAACGGCCTGGATCCGGAAGGCGTGGTCTGGGTTCGCAACCTGGTCAAGTACCTCGCTTCCGAGGGCCGCACCGTGTTCCTGTCCAGCCACCTCATGAGTGAAATGGCATTGACTGCAGACCATCTGATCGTGATTGGCCGCGGCAAAATCATTGCGGATGCACCCATCGCAGAGATCATCACCGGCAAGGGCCACGCCCGCACACGAGTCCGCACGGATCAGCCGGAGCAGCTCATGCAACTGCTCGCAGGCACGGGTGTATCCGTGGAAGTCCACGAGCGTGAGCTGCTGGAAGTTTCGGGCCTGGATCCTCGCGGAATCGCCCGCACGGCCCTGGAGAACCAGATCATGGTCTACGAGCTGACCCCGCTCCAGGCAAGCCTCGAAGAGGCATACATGGAGTTGACCAAGGACGAGGTGGAATACCACTCGCACATCACCGCCGGGACCTCTGTTCCCGTTCAGGCCGGAGGGAAATAGACATGAGCACCACTACTTTGGACCGCAAGTCCATGCGTAACTCCGTTGGGCCGGGACCGGCCTTCCACCGCGTACTGAACTCCGAGTTCATCAAGTTCCGCACGTTGTTGTCCACGCTGATTCTCCTGGCGTCCACGGCGTTGGTCATGGTTGGCTTCGCAGCACTCTCGGCTTGGGGTACGGGACAGTTCGCCGAGCAAGCTGCGAGGGATCCCGAAGCCGCCGCAGCCATTGCTGCGCAGGGCGGCGACATCGCAGTCAGCATCCCCACCTCCGGCATCGCATTCGCCCAGTTGATCCTCGGTTCATTGGGCGTCCTGCTCATGAGCTCGGAATTCACCACGGGAATGGCGCGCTCCACTTTCGCTGCGGTCCCGAAGCGGCTCTCGCCGTTCCTGGCCAAGCTGATAGTCGTGATGGTCAGTGCATTCCTGTTGACGGCTGTGTCCACCTTCATAGCCGGCCTCGTGTCACTCCCCATCGTGGATAACTACGATCTCAAGCTGGACCTCAGCAGCTCGCAATCGGTCAAGCTCTTGCTCGTCAACAGCATTTACGTGGCAGCCGTGGCAGCGATTGGCATGGCACTGGGAACCATCGTCCGCAACTCGGCAGGAGGCATCATGAGCCTCGTGGGCCTGTTCTTTGTGGCCCCGATTGCATTCCAGCTCATTCCCGGCGATTTCTTCGTGGAAGCCCGCAAGTATCTTCCGGGCAACACCATCAACCCGATGACCGCCGTCGAGCATGTTCCTGACACCCTGGAAGTCTGGCAGGCCGCCCTGGTTCTCGGCGCCTGGGTTGTGGTGCCTGTGGCCTTGGCCATGGTCCTGTTGAAAAAGCGGGATGTCTAGGCCGTTTAGGCTCAATCCATGACTGAAGCTTCCCAAGTGAAGGACGCGCCGGCTGTAACAGCTGACGCGTCCTTCGCTGAAATTGCCCAGCGCCGCAGGGGCCGGATCCGTCGCTATTTTTTCGAACGTCCCCGTGCCATGGATGCGGTGGTTGTCCTTTGCTACATCCTTTTGGCCTTGCCCACCATCATTACTTCGATCATCGAGGGCAAGTGGCTCGTCGTCGGGCTCTTGCTGCTGATCGCGACGGTCCTGACATTCCGGCGGCGCTACCCGCTTCAGGTGGTTGCCGCCGTCGTGGTTCTGGAAGTCCTGGCCACTGTGCTGAATCCGTGGGGCTCGAACGTGTCCGCGGGGTTGTGGTTTGCCCTCTACGCGGTCGCCACAACCCGGAAGCGGCCAATTTCGCTGGTGGTGTTTGGCGCTGCGAGCCTGCCGCTCAGCCTGTTGTACCTTTTCATGTGGACAAGTCCCAGCAGTATGAACACCCTGCAGGACGTCCCCGAGAACTTCCACCTCATCAACAACATCGCCACCGCCGTGACCATCATGTTGTCCAACCTGCTGGCTACGGGCATTGGTATCTCGGTCCGCCAGAGGCGGGAGCATGAGGCCGAGATCGCCGCATGGGCGGCGCGGACAACGCAGCTGGGCAAGGTCACCGAGCGCAACAGGATTGCGCGGGAAATGCACGACGTCGTTGCTCACTCCCTGACGGTAATGATCAGTTTGTCGGACGGTGCGGCAGTGGTGGTCAAGAAGGACCCCGACCGCGCCGGCGACGTCCTGGGTGAGCTGTCCCGAACGGGCAGGGCAGCGCTTGCGGACATGCGGCGGGTGCTCGGAGTCCTGCGCGACGATTCCGGCCGCCCGGCGCCACTGACTCCGCTCGAGTCCGGGCTTAACCTCGCCAAGCTGCTGGATGGTTTCCGTACGGCCGGCCTGCCGCTGCACTACGCGCACACTGGCCCCGCGCTTCCGGCCGATCCTGCTTTCGAGCTCACCGTGTACCGGATTGTGCAGGAATCGCTGACCAATGTCCTCCGCTACGGACGCTCGCTCAGCCGCGTGGACGTGCAGGTAGCCCGCGACGGCGATCTGGTCACCATCGACGTGCACGACGACGGCCGTGGAACCCGGGAGGGTGGCGAGTCGATGGACAGCCTGGGAACACGGCAAGGCATTGCCGGAATGCGTGAACGGGCTGGAATCTATGCTGGAATCGTTACTGCCGGTCCGGGTAAAAGGGGAGGCTGGGCGGTCCACGCCGAGCTGCACTGGAACGGCGAAAAGGGGGAATAGTGGTAGATCAGGGCGTCATCAAGATCCTGCTGGTGGATGACCAGCCACTGCTGCGGATGGGCTTTCGACTCATTCTTGAAGGTGAAGTGAACTTCCATGTGGTGGGCGAGGCATCAGACGGGAACGAGGCCGTCCGGAAGGTTGAGGAGCTGCAGCCGGATGTGGTGCTCATGGACGTCCGAATGCCCACCATGGATGGCATAGAAGCGACGCGCCGCATTTCGGACGCCGGTTCCGATGCCCGGGTCATCATCCTCACCACCTTTGACCTGGATGAATACGCCTTTTCGGGACTGCAGGCGGGTGCTTCTGCATTTCTGCTTAAGGATGTGGCCCCGGTTGAACTCGTGCATGCTGTGCGGCTTGTGGCCAGCGGCGACGCCGTTGTGGCCCCCCGCGTAACGCAGAGGTTGTTGGAGACGTACGTACGCGGCGGCAGCGTGCCCGGCCAGTCGCCCAGCCCACACCGCGATCCGTTATTGGACGATCTCACACCACGCGAGACCGAGATCCTCACGACCATCGCTGAGGGGCTTTCCAATGCGGAGATAGCCCATAAGTTCTTCCTGTCCGAGGCAACTGTTAAGACCCATGTCCGCCGCATCCTCAGCAAGCTGCAACTGAGGGACCGGGTGCAAGTGGTTGTGTACGCGTACGAGACCGGACTTGTTGTGCCGAGCAACCCGGACTACTAATGCGTTAGGCACTTGGCGTGCAACATATGCATTAACAAATGTTTTTAATGACCACATGCGGCGAAAATGTGTTACCTTCGTCACTACAGACGCCCTCTTTGGCACCTTAAGTCCGGATGTCCTCAGGCGTACCGTTCGCATCTGTCATTAACCGGAGACACCACATGGAACCTTCAGCACCCCTGCAACTGGACCATCTACCTGATGCTCCCGCCTCGTCCACCGCTCCTGCCGAAACCGGCCTCCGCCGAACGATGGGTCCGCGGCACCTCATCATGATCGCGATGGGAGGTGTTATCGGATCGGGCCTGTTCCTCAGTTCGGGCTACACGATTTCCCAGGCAGGCCCGCTCGGTGCTGTCATTGCCTACCTCGTGGGGGCATTCGTGGTCTATCTGGTGATGGCCTGCCTTGGAGAACTCGCGATCGCCTACCCGGTATCGGGCGCCTTCCACATTTACGCCGCACGATCCATTGGTCCGGCCACGGGCTTCACCACGGCCTGGCTCTATTGGCTTTGCTGGGCGGTCGCGATCGGCTCCGAATTCACGGCGTCAGGACTGCTCATGCAGCGGTGGTTCCCTGGCGTCGAAGTCTGGGTGTGGTGCGTTGTGTTCGCAGCAGTCCTCTTCGGATTCAATGCCATCTCCTCCCGGTTCTTCGGAGAATCTGAATTCTGGTTCTCCATCGTCAAAGTGGGGGCGATCATTGCCTTGATCGTCCTTGGCGGAGCCGCACTTTTTGGATTCCAGCCCCTCGCGGACTCCGGTAACCATCCGTTCCTCTTTGAGAACTTCAACACCTCAGGCGGACTCTTTCCCAACGGCTTCTCCGGAGTACTGGTTACTGCCCTGGCGGTCTTCTATGCCTTCTCCGGGTCTGAACTCATCGGGGTTGCTGCCGGAGAAACCACCGATCCTGCGCGGAACATCCCCAAGGCCATGCGTAGCACTGTCGTCCGCCTCCTGATCTTCTTCGTCGGTGCCATTGCCGTCATCGCAGCAACTGTTCCTTTCGATCAGGTGGGACTGGATGAGAGCCCGTTCGTCACAGTGTTCTCCTCTGTGGGTATCCCCTACGCGGCCGACATCATGAACTTCGTCATCATCACGGCACTGTTGTCCGCCGGAAACAGTGGCCTGTTCTCCTGTGCACGCATGCTGTACTCGTTGTCTGATGAAGGGCACGCACCAAAGGCCCTGAAGCGACTGACGCGGCGCGGTATCCCCCTCGTTGCCCTTTCTGTAAGCATGCTTGGCGGGCTGGCATCGCTGATCAGCAGCGTGGTTGCACCGGAAACGGTGTACCTGGCCCTTGTTTCCGTGGCCGGATTCGCTGTGGTGGGCGTATGGATGTCAATCACGGCATCGCACTTCTTCCATCGCCGGGCCTTCGTCCGAAAGGGTGGGCAGGTGGCCGACCTTGCTTACAAGGCCCCGTTCTTCCCGCTGGTTCCGATCCTTGCATTCACTCTTTGCCTGATCTCACTGGTAGGTATCGCGTTCGATCCAAATCAGGTTGCTGCTCTCTACTTCGGTATTCCGTTCGTAGCCGCCTGCTACATCTACTTCCACTTCAGGCACGGGCGGCGTGCAGTTAAACAGGTCGCCTGATCAACCCAGCACAGGGCGCTGCATGGCCGGACTTCAGGGAGAGTCCGGCCGTGCAGCCTTTTCATCGTCCTGCCCATGAGGTCCTGATTCCTGCCGCTGACACGGGCGTGTGAGAATGGCGTGAGCGCTTGGCGGAAGGAGCGGGATTCTTGGAGGTGTCACCGGAGGCGTCGTCGTTGGCGCAGGGGCTTCGTCTCGTTCGGTTGGTTACTGACCGCGAAAAGCAGGGCCGTCAGCTACTTGGCGTATCCCAACTCGCGGCCGAGCTGGACATGGAGCAGAGCAGGGTTTCGCGCCTGGCCCAGGAACTGTGCGATTTGGGGCTGCTCGAGCGGCTGGAGCGCGGGCCTTTCCGTGCGGGACCTCGGTTCTTCAGCCTGGCCGCCTCCCTCAATGTTGGCTGGGTCCATGATTCGCGTGCGGAGCTGGAGGAGTTGGTCTCGTCCCTGGGACTTAGGTCCCGGCTGTCAGTGCGGGATGGTGTCAGGGTTCTGCTGCTGCGTTCCTCCACCAACAATTCAGTCCTGGGCGGGTTCGCAAAGCCGGGAATGGTCACGCCCGTGTGGTGTACGGGTTCCGGGCGGGCGTTGCTGTGGGACCACTCCCGGAACGAGCTGGAAGCCCTGCTTAAGGACGTCAACTTCATCGGCGTCGGCGGGCCTGCTGCAGCACATTCCCAAGGGGAAGTCGACGCCCTCATGGAGCGCGACAGGCCCAGGGGTTTTGTGTTGGCGGCTGAGGAGTTCGAATACGGTGTATGGGAACTGGCCGTACCTGTCCGGGATCCTTCAGGCGGCATCGTTGCTGCCCTCAGTGTCCTGGGTACCCGTTCCGATATTGAGGGGGCCGCATCGGAGCTTGCCCCGCTGCTGCATTCGGCAGCGCACCGGCTCGGTTCCGGGACTTAAGCTCTGGGCGGCTATTGAAGCCGTCCGCCAACCATCGACTCAAGCCACTCCCGCCAAGCATGGAGGGCGACTGCGTAAGTTTCGCGGTGGGGCTCAATTCGAGACTTCGGGCCCACTATCTGTAGGGCTGCAGCAACCTCTCCCTTGAAGTCGCGTATGGGGGCGGCCAGTGAGTAAAGTCCCGGCTCAGCTTCTTCGTCCACGATTGAGTAGCCGCGCACGCGAGCTTCCTTGAGCCGCGCCAGGAAGTCCTCCACAGAGGAAGGCGTATTGGGTCCATGCTTCACGAACTCAACAGATTCGAAGATCTTGCGGACTTCTTCGTCCGGGGCGTCCCACAGAAGTGCTTGGCCGGCGTCACTGCAATAGGCAGGATACGGACGTCCAAGCCACGATCCCACGAGGTTGGCGCTGGCTGGCACCTGTTCACCGATGGTGACGGTACTGTTGCCGCTGAGCACGCCAAGGAAGCACGCCTCGTTGGTTTCAGAAGCGAGACCCTCGAGCGCGGTCAGCCCGTCCGTCTTCAGCCGTTGTTCAGCGACCAATTGGGCGTCCGTGAGGATAGTCCAACCCAAGCTGTACTTCCGCTGATCCCTGCGGGCCAGGAATCCCTCCTGCAAGGCACCCTTGAGGCTTCGCGATACTTGGCTGCGGTCCTTGTCCAGGTCGGCCGCGACGTCGGCGACCGTCCCGCCGTCGTATCCTTGCGCGTGACGGGCACCGACCGCAAGGATGGCCATCATGCCCCGGCCCATGCTTGAGGTCTTTGACATGGATTGATTCTAGCTTTTGGGCGGAAGGTTCTTCGGGACCGGCACCGGGGACCAGCCCCGGGGGACGGCCCCGACGGTGGGCCCGAACGGGCGGGTTCTAGTGGATGGCGAAAACCCTGGCCGGAAATCCACTGCCTTCCAAGGGCTTGGCCCATGTTGCCACCAGGACGCCGCCGGCCTCGGGCACGTTGTCCAGATTGGCAAGAAGTTCAATCTGCCACTTGTCCCGGGCCAGGACATAAGTTTCCAAGCTGAAGTCCTGCTGGGAGGTGGCGACCCCGGGATCAGTGTCCGTTTGTTCGTGGCCCACGGCAGCCACGGCACGGGTCTGGATCAGGAATTCCAGAACCTCCTGTGACCAGCCGGGAGTGCGGCTGATGCCGGCTTGGTCCTTGTTTGCCATTGCTTGGGCATCAGGCCAGCGATGGCTCCAACCAGTCCTGAGCGCCACAAATGAACCTGCGGGAATCTTCCCGTTCCGCTCCTCCCAGGACTGGACGTCGGCGAGTGTTGGAGTGGCATCTTCATCGAGGCGAACACGGTCACTGATATCCAGGACAACCAAGGGCAAGAGCATTTGTTCCACGGGTATCTGGTCCAGTGTTCGGCCGCCCCGCACAAAGTGCGACGGCGGATCCACATGGGTTCCCCATTGGCCGACGATCGAGTACTGGTGGGCAGTAAAGCCGTCCCCCTTTTCCATGTCAAAGAGGGCTTCGCGGGACTCATCCGGAAAGGCAGCGAAGCGCGGCTGACCAGGATGGAACGCATGCGTCAGATCGGTGTACTTCCTGCCTTCGAGCAGGGGCGCGAGTTGCTGCCATAACTGGGAACCCATCAGGCCACCCGGCTTTCAATGGCAGGAGCGTGGGCACTGCTGGAGACACTCAGCGGCCCGGAGACTTCAATGACGGGAACTTCCCACGGGTGGATATCCACGATCCGCTGGACGAGTTCATGAACGGCCTGGTCCGGGAGCGAGTCGTCGAAGTATGTGGTGAAGACAAAAGTCGGCGAGATGGTCCTCTGCCCAACGCTTCCCAGCGTGGGATTGGCGCCTTCCGCGACGGTAAAGCCCTCGAACCCCGCCGAGGACTCGAAGACGTGGTGGTAATTGCCAAAGCCTCCCAGCTCCGGCGTTGCGGTGAGTGCTTGCAGCAGGGAAGCGATGCCGGCGTCGGATTCCAGGGCGCCCAGATCGCCACTGGCCAGTTGCGTCATCGTGTCCAGCGGGATGGGCCAGTGGATGCGCAGCTTTCGCACGGCTTTCAATTCAATGTTCATGGGGGCGATGCCTTCCGTGGGTGTGCTTACTGGGAGCAATCGTGGCACAAGGTGACGAGCATTACAAGCATATAAAAATGTTTATATTGCACATAAGGCCCTTGGAGGCTGATAGTCGCCGCTTTCACAGCTCCACCACGGGTTTGGCATGTACAAGTCACAGCGCCCGTGGGTTTGATGGACGCATGACGTCTCCGCAGCCTCATCCAGACCACGATCGCGGCCTCGAATTCGATCTCTCCACGCTCCTGAGCCGTCGGCGAACGCTCGGCATCCTGTTCGGCGCCGGGACGGCAGCAGCCCTGGCTGCCTGTACGCCGGGTTCCGGAGGTGGCGGCGCATCGCCGTCGTCGTCTTCCAGCGCTGCCGCTACCGCAACACAAAGCACGACGGCGGCCGTATCACCTTCCGCTACCAGTACCGTGACGCGCGCACTCGCCGAATGCGGAGTCGAGATCCCTGAGGAAACCCTCGGCCCCTATCCCGGCGACGGTTCCAACGGGCCGAATGTGCTCGAGACATCGGGAGTAGTTCGAAAGGACATCACTTCAAGCTTCGGCAGCTCCACCACCAAGGCCGCAGGCGTCCCGCTGACTTTCACCCTCACCCTGCTGGACAACGCCAACGGTTGCTCACCGCTGGCAGGTGCGGCGGTCTATGCCTGGCACTGCGACCGGAACGGCAAGTATTCCCTTTACGATTCAGGGCTGAAGAACGAGAACTATTTGCGCGGCGTCCAGGAGGCCGACAGCAACGGCCAAGTCACTTTCACTACCATCTACCCCGGTGCCTACAGTGGGCGATGGCCTCATATTCACTTTGAGGTATTTGAATCCATGAGCAACACTTCCGCGGCGGGGCAGGTGTTGGCGGTTTCCCAGATCGCCCTGGCTGAGGCCGCGTGCAAGGACGTGTACGGCTCGCCGGGATACGAGTCGAGTGCCCGAAACTTCGCAAGAAGCACCCTGGAAGGGGACAACGTCTTTGGTGACGATGGAGGCATATATCAGCTGGCCACCATGTCCGGTTCGGTCCAGGGAGGCTACACAGCCGCGCTGAACGTCACGGTTTGATGCGAAGCGGTCAACAAGCGCAGCTAGACTCGGGGCATGCCTTCGAATGCCCCCGCAGCAGCTGACCACATCCAGGACCTCGGCGCGTATGTTTCGGCTTCGCCGTCCAGCTTCCATGCAGTGCACGAGGCCGGCAGGCGGCTTGATGACGCCGGCTTCACCGCGCTGGATGAACTGCAGTCCTGGGAAGGTGGCGCGGGTAAGTTCTATGTCATCCGCGACGGCGCCCTGATCGCGTGGGTCACTCCCGAAAGTGCCGGTCCCACCACGGGCTTCAATATCCTGGGTGCCCACACGGACTCCCCCTCCTTCAAGCTGAAGCCGAAGCCCACCACCGGGAAGTTCGGTTGGCTGCAGGCCGGCGTCGAGGTGTACGGAGGGCCGCTCCTTAACTCCTGGCTGGACCGTGAGCTGCAACTGGCCGGCCGTCTGGTGTTACGCGACGGCACGCAGCACCTGACCGCAACCGGCCCGCTCCTGCGCTTCCCGCAACTCGCCATCCACTTGGACCGTGCGGTTAATGACAACGGCCTGCTTCTGTCCAAGCAGCAGCACATGAATCCGGTCTTCGGGCTCGGTGATCCGGCCAACGAAGATCTTTTGGGCCTGCTTGCCGGGCGCGTCGAGGGCGCCACTGTTGATCCAGTAGATATCGGAGGTTACGACGTCGTCGTGGCGGACACGCAGGCACCTGCGGTTTTCGGCGCCAACGGTGAGTTCTTCGCCTCCGGCCGTTTGGACAACCTTTCCTCCACACACGCTGGCCTGGTGGCATTGATCGAACACGCGAAAGCCGGGCCGAAAGACGGCCCCATCGCTGTCCTCGCGGCGTTTGACCATGAAGAGATCGGTTCCAACTCGCGCTCCGGTGCCTGCGGGCCCATCCTTGAGGACATTTTGACCCGAATCTCTGACGGTCTTGGCGCCTCGGTGAGCCAACGGCGGCAGTCCTTGGCGGCGTCGTTCTGTGTTTCCGCGGACGCCGGCCACGCCGTCCACCCGAACTACGCCGAGAGGCACGATCCCGTCAACCGTCCGCTACTCAACGGTGGGCCGCTGTTGAAGATCAACGCAAACCAGCGTTATGCCACCGATGCCACGGGGGCTGCGCTTTGGGCGCGGTTGTGCGGGGAAGCAAATGTGCCGTACCAGGAATATGTATCCAACAACGACCTTCCTTGTGGCTCCACCATTGGTCCCCTGACTGCGACGCGGCTGGGGATAAGGACAGTGGATGTCGGCATCCCCCTGCTGTCCATGCACTCGGCTCGGGAATTGTGTGGTGTGGAGGACCCGTTCCGGCTGTCCTCCGTGGCGGAGCGGTTCTTCCGCACTGAGGTCTGATTTCCCGGGCGCGGCTAACAAAGCCTCAAAGAGTCATTTCAAGGGAGTTTCTAAAGTTTCCTATATGAAACTTTAGATGCTTATAGTCATACTTTTTGTGCATATTTCCTTTTTTGGGATCGCCAAAATGTACATCCGCACAGGATTTTGCCCTGCGCGGATGGCTACTGTGGGAAAGCCATGTGGCCCGCTGCACATCAACTCGGGCCCCTCTCCAAAGACACTAAGGACGGCGCCGACCCATGCACGCTGACCAACAACTTTCAAAGTCCCTGAAGCCACGACACCTCTCCATGATCGCCATCGCCGGCGTAATTGGTGCTGGGCTGTTTGTGGGTTCCGGCGCCGCTATCCAACAGGCTGGCCCGGGTATCCTCGTCGCCTACTTGGCTGCGGGCCTGGTGGTTATCCTCGTCATGCGAATGCTCGGCGAAATGGCTGCCGCCAACCCGGAAACCGGCTCCTTCTCCACATATGCGGATAAGGCCCTGGGCCGCTGGGCCGGGTTCAGCATTGGCTGGCTCTACGCCTGGTTCTGGATCATCGTGCTCGGCATCGAGGCCACCGCCGGCGCTGCCATCATGCATCGCTGGGTGCCGGGCGTCGACCAGTGGGTTTGGGCACTGGTGCTCATGGTGCTCCTGACATTGACGAACCTTGGCTCCGTGAAGTCGTACGGCGAGTTCGAATTCTGGTTCGCGTCCATCAAGGTGGCCGCAATCGTCATCTTCCTGCTCGCAGGCATTGCCGCCATCCTTGGCTTGATCCCTGGCGTTTCCGCGCCGGGCGTCGCCAACCTCCTGGACCAGGGAGGCTTCATGCCCAACGGTCCGGGTGCGGTCCTTGCCGGCATCCTCGTGGTGGTCTTCTCGTTCTTTGGTGCCGAGATTGCGACGATCGCCGCGGGTGAATCCGAAAACCCCGTAGACGCAGTCAAGAAGGCTGTGAAGTCCACCGTATGGCGCATCTTGATTTTCTACATCGGCTCCATTGCCATAGTGGTCACACTCCTGCCGTGGAACAGCGCTTCGGTCGCCAAGAGCCCGTATGTTGCCGTGATCGAGCTCTACGGAATCCCGGGTGCCGGCACCATCATGGACATCGTGGTCCTCACCTCGGTGCTCTCCTGCCTGAACTCGGGCCTGTACACGGCAAGCCGGATGCTCTTCTCGCTCTCGCAGCGTGGCGACGCCCCCAGGTCCTGGACGAAGATTTCCAAGCGCGGCGTGCCTGCGGCAGCAGTACTTGCCTCCACCGTGGTTGGGTTCATCACTGTCGGCCTGAACTACGTCGCTCCGGACACCGTGTTCCTGTTCCTAGTCAACACCTCCGGCGCCATCGCCTTGTTCGTGTGGCTGGTCATCGCCAGTTCGCAGCTCATCCTCCGCCGACGCATGGGCGCCGCCGCCAAGGATCTGGACCTCAAGATGTGGTTCTTCCCGTACCTCACATGGATCGCGATTGGAAGCATCGTCGCGCTCATCATCGGCATGGTGATACTTGAATCCACGCGGGAATCGCTCTTCCTCTCGTTGGCCCTTGCCGCGGTCGTCGTCGTCATTGGCGTGTTCCGATACCGCAAGGGCGGCACCCCTTCCGCCCCGGTGGATGACGGGGAAGCCGAGCGCGTCACGCTAGGTTCCGGACCGGCGTCGTAAGCGTCCTTTTCGTCCGGGGCAGCCGCCGTCAGCGTTCGACGGCGGCTGCCCCGTTCGTGTTTAAGGCACCTCAACGGGGAGGTACTGGATGGGTCCGGGGCATTGTGCGCCGGTGGTATCCGGAACACCCGGTATGGCAGGGATGTCGAAGACTGCGTCCCGCTGGCGTTTGCCTGTCTCCTTGACCACAACGCGGACCTTGGCCACCACGGCAGGCGGGGAGGCTGTTCGCCCGGCAGGTAGATACGGAGGCTCCTGAGGGACGAGCCAGCGGCCATCCGTCTGCTGTTGGACGGGCCGCGGTGTGCAGCCGTCTCCGAAACATGCTTGGACGCGGCTCGGCGTCGAGCCTATCTTCAGCTCGATGGGAGTGTCGTTTCCCATGGCAGGGCACACGCGCGACTTGTCCACCGCGAACCACACAACTACGCCGATCGCGGCCACCAAAATGATCGCCGCAACCCAAATCAGCCGGGGCTTCATGGCAAGTAGCCTACGCCTGGGCGCGCCCGGGAACCGGGCATTTCGGGCGCCGGGAACTTCTGTGGGCTACTGGGCCAAGCCGATGACCAGGTTGATGGTGACGGCCAGGATGACCGTGCCAAACAGGTAGGACAGAAGGCTGTGCTTCAGGGCCTCGAGCCGGATCCGGTGGTTGCCCAGATTGGTGTCTGAGACCTGGTACGTCATGCCAAGGCTGGTGGCGAGGTACGCGAAATCGGTGTACTGCGGCGGGCGATCCTGGTTGAAGCTGATGCCGCCCATTTCACCACCGGCATCGGCTTCAGGGCTGTAGTACAGCTCGGCATAACGCAGGGTGAAGAGGGTTTGGACAAGCATCCAGGACAGGGCTACGCACGCAAGGGAGAGCGCAGCCGAATAAAAGCGGGTGTCCGTACCTTCAGTGTGCGAGTTGACGATCACTGCGGCAGCGGCGGCGATACTGGCCAGGTTTGCGATGAGGATCAGTACATCGGTAACCCCGCGGGAAGGGTCCTCGGAGGTTGCGTGTTGCTGGGTTTCAGAGGGGTCCATCCGCGCTATCACCAGCCACACCCAGGCAACATAGATCAGCGCTGCCGTGGCCCAGCCGACCGCCGGGGCGTCGACCCAGCTGCCTGCGAGGCCCGTGACCACGAAGGCCGCGGCACCGGCAGCCACCATGACAACGAAACGCACCCGGCTGCGCCTCACTCTTAGTGCATCCATGCCCCCACCCTAGCCCGGGTTCCCCGTTCAATCCGGCGTATCGGGATGCAGGAATCCACGAAATGGGCATCCTCGTGTTAGTGTCTTTGTCGCTGTTACGGAGAAAAGCGAAACACTGTTTCTCCGAATCACCCTGCGCGGGTGGCGGAATGGCAGACGCGCTAGCTTGAGGTGCTAGTCCTCGAAAGGGGGTGGGGGTTCAAGTCCCCCTCCGCGCACAGGAAACCCCTGGAAGATCGCTGATCTTCCAGGGGTTTTGTCGTTTCCCGGCTTTGATTGGAGGCTCCGGTCAAGAGCCGGGCCGCGGCGCGAACATGATGATCCCGACGCCCACAATGCAGAGCACTGCGCCAACCACGTCCCAGCGGTCCGGCCGGAAACCATCGACGAGCATTCCCCATGCGAGGGAACCGACAATGAAGACCCCTCCGTACGCGGCGAGGACGCGGCCGAAGTGGGCGTCGGGTTGGAACGCCGCGACAAAGCCGTAGATGCCCAACACCACCACCCCGAGACCGGCCCACCACCAGGCCTTTCCCTCACGGACCGACTGCCAGATGAGCCAGGCGCCACCTATCTCTGCGACGGCGGCAAGAATGAAGAGGATGGTGGACTTCAGGACGGTCATGCTCCCAGTATTCACGGTCGCTGGACTCAGTTATCCACATACGTCGATTGGCAGGTTCCGGTCGTGGATTCCACCGAATAGCTTTGAGTGCAGGAGATGCACTAAGATATTGAAGTCTGTGTTGCGCCCTCCTTCCGAGTCTTCGGCGGGGGAGCGAGCCACAGCATCGCAAATGAACCTCCTGTTACGGAAATACCGTAACCGCTTAGCCCAAAGGAGGTGGGTTCACATATGCGTCCTTACGAATTGATGGTAATCATCGACCCCGAGGTCGAAGAGCGTACCGTAGAGCCGTCGCTTCAGAAGTTCCTCAATGTCATCACCACCGATGGTGGAACCATCGAAAAGGTTGACATCTGGGGCCGTCGCCGTCTGGCATACGACATCAAGAAGAAGTCCGAAGGTATCTACGCAGTGGTGAACTTCACCGCTGAGCCGGCTACCGCCAAGGAACTTGACCGCCAGCTGTCTCTTAACGAGACGATCATGCGCACCAAGATCATCCGCCCCGAAGACCAGAAGGTCGTTGCTGAGTAATCAGCCCCTTCCAGATCTTTACACCGCAGGAACGAACAAGGAGGCAGTAGATGGCAGGCGAAACGACTATTACGGTCATCGGTAATCTCACCAATGACCCGGAGCTGCGGTTCACCCCGTCTGGCTCAGCAGTAGCGAACTTCACCATCGCTTCTACTCCCCGGACCTTTGACCGTCAGTCGAATGAGTGGAAGGACGGGGAAACCCTGTTCCTCCGCGCTTCCGTCTGGCGCGAAGCTGCCGAGAACGTGGCCGAGTCCCTCACCAAGGGCATGCGCGTCATTGTTTCCGGCCGTTTGAAGAGCCGTTCCTACGAAACCAAGGAAGGCGAGAAGCGCACCGTTATCGAGCTTGAGGTCGATGAAATCGGCCCGAGCCTGCGTTACGCAAACGCCAAAGTCAACCGTACCCAGCGCTCCGGTGGCCAGTTCGGCGCCGGAAACGGTGGCCAGGGTGGCTTCGGTGGCGGTAACGCCGGTGGCTTTGGAGGAGGCGCTGCAGCTGGTGCAAGCCAGGGCGGCAACTCCGGTGGAAACTGGGGCGGCAACCAGCCCGCACAGCAGGATGACCCCTGGGCTACGCCCGGTGTCAGCAATGCAGGCGGCTGGGGCAACGGCCCGGATTCCGAACCTCCCTTCTAAACACCAAGAAAAAGTCCGACGCCGGAACCCGCCGGGATTGCCGCAAGGCACCCGGGCGACTACCGCCGTCGAACACCACCATCCCGTGGATCAATATCCACGGGCTCCATAGAAAAGGAGCTCCACGATGGCTAAGGCTGAACTCCGTAAGCCCAAACCAAAGTCCAACCCCTTGAAGGCCGCTGACATCACTGTCATCGACTACAAGGACGTAGCACTGCTGCGCAAGTTCATCTCCGACCGCGGAAAGATCCGCGCTCGTCGCGTTACTGGCGTTACCGTTCAGGAACAGCGCAAGATCGCCCAGGCAATCAAGAACGCCCGCGAAGTTGCTCTGCTGCCTTACTCCGGCGCTGGCCGCGGCTAAGGGAAGGGATTAACTAACATGGCAAAGCTCATTCTGACCCACGAAGTAACCGGTCTCGGTGCTGCTGGCGACGTTGTCGAGGTCAAGGACGGTTACGCACGTAACTTCCTGCTGCCCCGCGGCTTCGCTCTGACCTGGACCAAGGGTGGCGAGAAGCAGGTTGAGTCCATCAAGGCTGCCCGCGCTGCTCGTGCCCACGCTTCTGTTGAAGCTGCACAGGCACAGGCTCAGGCTCTGTCCTCCAAGAAGGTCAAGCTCGAGGTGAAGGCCGGCGAGTCCGGTCGTCTCTTCGGCACTGTCAAGCCTGCTGATGTCGCTGCTGCTGTTGAGGCCGCTGGCCTTGGCGCCATCGACAAGCGCAACGTTGAACTGCCGAACCACATCAAGTCTGTCGGTTCGTACCAGGCCAACGTTCGCCTGCACGAGGATGTTTCCGCTGTTATCGACCTCGAGGTCGTAGCAGGGAAGTAGTCTCTGACTGCTAAGAAGGACCCCCGTCACCGGTTTCCGGTGGTGGGGGTCCTTTTGCTTACGCGGTCGGTGTGTGGAGCTCCGACATGACGTGTTGGTAGCCCGTCCTGATCATTTCTGCGAGGACCTCACGGTCCACGTCGTCCAGCCGGTTGATGTACAAACATGCAGCTCCGGTCTTGTGCTTCCCCAACTCAGGAAGCAGTCGATCGGCGTCGGGACCGTACGTGAGGCCATAAAGTGCCAGGTTTGCCTTGCGCGGTGAGAATCCGACGGCGGCGGAGTCACCTTCGCGTCCACTCTCGTATTTGTAGTGGTAGCTGCCGAATCCGACGATCGTCGGCCCCCACATGACGCCTTCCTTTCCAGTGATCTCCTGCATCATCCGCCGCAGCTCCAACCCGTCGGCGCGCCGGCCGGGGTGCTCCACCGCGGACAGGAATTCATCCACGGACATGCCCGTGGGCTGGGTCTTGTTCTCTGCCATGGTCGTAGTTTCGCAGACACGCGGTTGGCCGGCCACCCAGTGATAGCCTGCAGCGGTGACTTCAGAATCCTTGCGTATCCGCCCCTTCCACCAGGTCGACGTCTTCTCGGCCCAGCCGTATCGCGGTAATCCCCTCGCAGTTGTGGTTGATGCAGAGGGACTGAGCAGCGAGACAATGCAGCACTTCGCCAACTGGACCAACCTCTCGGAAACCACCTTCCTTCTTCCTCCCACGGATCCGCGTGCCGATTACCGTGTGCGCATCTTTACTGGCAGCGAGGAGTTCCCGTTCGCCGGGCACCCAACCCTCGGTTCCGCCCACACCTGGCTGCAGGCCGGTGGAGAGCCCAAGACGGATGGCGTGCTGGTGCAGGAATGCGGCGCAGGTTTGGTTCGAGTGAAGCACGACGCCGGAAGGCTGGCTTTCGCTGCACCACCACTGACCCGCTTCGAAGCAGTGGACGCTGCCGTTCGTTCCCAGCTGGCAGCCGGTCTGAGGCTTTCGGAGGACGCCTTGCTGGACGCATCATGGCTGGTAAGTGGCCCGGAGTGGGTTGGTGTCCTGCTTGAGTCTGCAGAACAGGTCCTGGCGATCGAACCGGATCTCGTGGCGATGGGTGACCTCAAGGTCGGGGTGATCGGCCCACACGAGCCTGGGTCCGACGTCGACTTTGAAGTGCGCACGTTCATTCCGGGCGACGCCATGGTGGAAGATCCCGTGACCGGAAGTTTCAACGCCGGTGCAGCGCAGTGGCTGATCGGCACGGGGCGGGCACCTGATGAATACGTGGCGGCGCAGGGCACTGCCTTGGGCAGGGCGGGGCGCATCCATGTGAAGGCTGAGGACGGTGACATCTGGATCGGAGGGGCATCGGCTACGTGCATCCAGGGCACCGTGCTGCTCTAGCCCCCCAAGTAGGTAGCAGCTGATGCCCTTATGAACGCTCAAAACGGCATCACCTGCTACCTAACTGGGGGATGGATTGGCGTCCCCCCGGGCGAGCGTTTAGCGTGAGACTTATGTCAGCATCCGATGCTTCCGCGAAGGCCAACGGCAACCCTTTGCTTGTCCTTGGCAAGATCACGTCCATCCTGGACGCCTTCTCCCTGTCGAAGCCGGTGCTGCAGCTGAGCGACATTCGTGAGCACACGGGGATGCCGACGTCCACGGTGCAGCGTCTCGTCACCAACCTGACGTCCCAAGGATTCCTGGACCGGGAAGGCGACGCGTACCGCATTGGCATGCGGATGGCGTATTGGGCAGCTCCGGCCACCCGTGGCATGGAGGTGGTGGACATTCTAAGCCCGCTGCTCAAGACGTTGCGCGATACTACCGGTGAGACTGCGTGCTTCTTCAAAGCAGAACAGCACTACCGCGTTTGCGTCGCCATGGCAGATACCCGTCACGCGCTCCGGCGCGAGATGCACCTTGGCAAGATCATCCCGCTTCATGCGGGTTCGGCGGGAAGGGTCCTGCTTGCTTGGTCTCCTGAACTGATGGAGGCTGTCCTTCAGGACCCGTTGGAGCCGATCACGGACTACACCATCACCAGTGCCGAGGAATTGGAGACAGCAGTCAAGAAGACGCGGGCGGATGGCTTTGCCATTACCGTGGGGGAGCGGGAAGACGGCGCCTCCGGGCTATCGGCGCCTGTGTTCGATTCAGCTGCTGCCCTGGTGGGCGCAGTCACCATCAGCGGCCCCACGCTGCGGATGCCGCTGGAGACGTGCCAGGCGTGGGTGGAACCTTTGCTCGCAACAGCAGAACACATGACCAGACTCATCGGCGGGCGGTTCCCGGGGGAGTCGTAAGGGCTATTAAGAGCTAATGGGTAGTAACCAAACGGGCGTACACGCAAGGAGCACATTATGCATTCTGCACGGAATTTTGAATCGATCGCCATTATCTTCAATCCCAACAGCACAGGTGATGCACCCGAACTGGCTGAGCAATTACAGGTCAAGCTGAAGGACATGCTCTCCTACGCCCCAGAGATTACCCTGCAGCCTACTGAACACGCTGGACATGCCGTTGAGCTGGCCAGGACGGCGGCGGCAAAGGGAGGCGACGTCCTGGTTGTCTCCGTGAGTGGTGACGGTGGCTATAACGAGGTTGTCAACGGAGTAATGCAGGCTGGGAACCCGCAAGCCGTGTGTGCGGTCATGGCTGCGGGCAACGCCAACGATCACCGACGGATCACGGGAACCAAGCCACTGGAAGAAGCTATTGCTGAGGGCCACGTCCGGAAGATTGACCTCTTGAGCATTCACACAGGCCAAAAAGAAGGCCAGCCTTTGGAATATGCGCATTCCTATATCGGATTTGGTCTCACACCTGTTGTGGCCACCGAGCTCGAAAAGGGCAGCAAGGGAGCCCTGACTGAAATGGTCTCCGTCATTAAGACGTTTTCAAAATTCGAGCCATTCGCCATCCGCACATCCGATGGCAAACGCAGGAAATTCGACAGCCTGGTTTTCGCCAACATCCCCGAAATGGCCAAGTACGCCACGCTCAGCGAGGCTGAAGACCACCCCTCTGACGGAAAATTCGAAGTCATCGTCTTCCCACACATGCCCAAATGGCGTGTGCTGCTGACGGCCCTCCGCGCAACCACCCAGGGCCTGGGCGATCAGCCGAGCGTGAGCAGCTACGAATTCACTACGCTCAAACCCTTGCCGTACCAGATGGACGGTGAAGTGAAGACGGTGGAAGCCAATGTGAAAGTCAGGGTGGAATGCGCTCCGGCCGCTCTGGCTACGGTGGGCTAAGGCCAGCTTCACTGGGCTGCAAGATCGGCTACATGGATTCGGCGGTCTACTCGTTCATAGTGAGTCTCTGGAACGTGTTCTGCTCGTCCGGTTCATAGGCAAGAATCGCCGTTCAATGCGTATGAAATTCTACGTGTTGCCATCGATCAAATCTCAACGCTGCGGCACTAACGGTCAAGCTGGCCCGACATGCCATTCGAGCGCATAGGCCGCACTCCCAGCGCGGCCTATGTCTGCCAGTTCTTGAGGGAAACTCCGGCTCGATGATGCCGCAAAAAAATTCTCCTCGATCCTGGGTAATGAGAACTGCGTCACGTTTCCGTGTGCGCGCACACCTAGTAGGTGTCGGCACGTCAGTGTTGGCCTGGTGACGCGGGCGGAGTGAGGCAGTGACGGCCGTATTCTATTGTGCGAAAACGTATATAGGGAATTTAGGTAGTAAGGCGAGTTTTGAATTCGAGTCATCGGAGGATTTTATGCGTCTCTTACAAAAAACATTACTGGCAGGAAGCCTAGCGACAGCCCTGGCACTGTCGCCCACTGCTGCGCACGCGGGTAATGCGCCCGGAGATCGAGGTGTCTACACGGTTAGCGGAATTCAATATTGGAATCAGGCCAACGTCATCGTGCAAAGTACTCAGGCTTGGGGAGAAACGAGAAGCGGACCGGACACGCATTGTGTCTCAGCAGGTTCGATCGCTGCTAAAGCGAAGCTCTTTGAGAGTTCGGCGAGCGGCACTGGCGCTGCTTTGAGGTCTGAAGGTCCTTGGTACTACACCGAGGTCACCCTCTGTCCTGGCGAGTGGCGGGGGTACACGGCTTACTACAACTTTGGTGGAGGAATGCGGTACTTCTACAGCCACGATGAAACCATGGCTTGGAACACGTGGTCAAGCTCCTATAACCAGTACTCGACTATTCCAGGGAAAGTCCAGAACCCATGATTTCGGAGCGGCAAATGAAACGTCTGTTGAAAACCCGAACCACAACTGTCCTTTTAGGAGCAATTCTTCTCGGCGGTGCCGGAATCGGAGTTGCCAGCGCTACATCTCAGCCCACAGTCACACCCGAAGTATCGCCCCAATCGCCCGCCGTCGTGTTGAGTGACGCCCCCTTCGAGAAAAATGCCGCTGGCCAAACGTATGGGCTTCCAACTGAGGTCGAGGGGGTTTCCGTTGAACCGGACCTGATTCGGGCCTATGCAACCAACGATCGAATTGGGTACGTCAAGAACAGCGAACGAAAAGTAGCAAGTGGCGATCCGTCGCTATTCAAGTCGCCAGAAGAAGCATTGCATTGGCAGGCAAACCGACCGAAGGGTCCGGTGAGTATCCCGGTCTACGACCTCGACGGCGTCACGGTCATAGGTGAGTTCGTCTTCTCAGAGGGGACCGTCACTTCGAGTACTGACAAATAGATAAGGCGGGATTGAACGGCTCACCCCGGAGCGCAGCCAGCTTCGGGGTGACGTCTGTCCTTCCGGCAATCGACATCAAGCGAACCCTCACTTTCCACCGCAGGCCGCCGTCACGAAGTCGTAGATACGCCCACGTAACTCATTCGGTGCTGCAACCTTCAGCACGCCTTCCCGTGCGCCCACCGAAATCCTCAGCGGCAACAGCGTTCCCACCTTATCCTCGGCCACTGCATGCGGGTCGCATCGCGCCGGACGGATCGTCACGGGTAACTCCCGCATGGCCGCGTCAGAGGCTATCGTGATGTCGCGGGGCCAGGGATCCGCAGGCGATTCGGCCAGCAGGGTGGTTCCGTCGATGGACTTGATCATGAGCTTTTGGGGCGACTGACCGGGGGTGCTCACAGGGGTGATGACAAGACGCACGACGGCGGTGCGGCCATCCGGGGCCACCTCAAGGGCGGGGTCCAAGACGATGGCGGCTACGGAGGAAGCATCGGCTCCCAAACACAGCTCGTCGCTGTTCCGGGGCAGGACGTTGAACGGATCCCGCGCCTCAACCGAGGTTTCCGTGGGTCCCTGAGTTGGTTCCGAATATTGAACGACGGCCTTGACGGGTTCAGAAGATAACTGCCTGCAATGCGGAGCAGGCAAATTGGCGGGAAGGCTCTTGGGCTGCCGGGGTGGTAGCTCCAGAACGCCCGTTGTTGGCTCCCAGATAATGTCTTTCTCAAACAACGGGGAGCTCAGCCGCGCACCACTCACGGTAAGGGGATTGTCTGTGGTGTTGGTGAGCTGTATGAGGATGGCTTGCTTGCCGTATTGGTCGCGGGACTGATTGACCTCCACGATGATGGGCTGATCCTTGGAGGTGGTCGGCGGTTCCTGGCGGCGGACACCGTCACATGACGCCAGAGGCAGCATGGACACCAGAGCTACGCATGCCGCCCAGTAACGCCACTCCCTGATGACCATGCCAACAGTGTAGGCGGGCTATGGCAGTCAATTTGTAAGCATGCTTAGCTTAGTCTCACCACAGATGCCGAAGGCACACAGAAGGGAAATCCATGTCCACCGTTACCCAGCTGTTCAACACAACTGCCGCCGACGTCTGGAATGTCATCGCCGATGGCTGGCTCTACTCCGGGTGGGTAGTTGGCGCCTCAAGGATTCGTGCGGTGGATGATCATTGGCCACAGGTCGGTTCAAAGCTGCATCACTCCGTGGGAGCCTGGCCGCTCCTTCTCAACGACAGCACCAGCGTCACCGCCGTGGAACCTGGACGGAGCCTGGAACTTTTAGCCCGTGGCTGGCCCGTAGGTGAGGCAAAAGTGCGCATTACCTTGAAGGATCTGGGTGGCAACCAGTGCCGCGTTTCCATGGCTGAGGACGCCACCCGGGGCCCGGGAAAGGTGGTGCCGAAGGTGCTCCGGGATCCCATCATCACCGTCCGCAACCGCGAGACACTAAAACGGCTGGAGTTGATGGCAGCCGGCGGAGCGGGGAAGCCAAGCTAGAGCCTTGCGACGGCCAGCCCGGCAGCCCGCATCGCCTCGGCATCAGTCGCTACCAACACCGAAGCAAAGTTCTCCGCATATCTGCCCAAGTCGTCTGCGACGCACCCCACTACGGCCACCACCGGGATCTCCCGCGGACTCTTCCGAACGCGTTTGAGGATGGCGGAGATGATCTTTCCCTCTCCGGTTTGCGAATCCAGCCGGCCTTCACCAACCACCACGGCCTCAGCCGATTCAAGGAGCCTGTCAAAACCGGAGGCGTCAAGCACCGCCTCCGCTCCGGATACGAGTTCTGCGCCGAAGTGCGCCCAGAGGCCGCCGGATAGCCCTCCGGCCGCGCCGGTGCGCGGCACGTTTGAAGGGTCTCGAGGAAGGGACGTGGCGAGCTGCCGCAATCGTTCTTCCAACAGCTGAACCGTGGCGGGATCGGCGCCTTTCTGCGGTCCGAAGATCCTTGGCGCATCCAGGAACGAGGTGGTCACGTCGGAAAGCACAGTGATCCTGGCGCGGCCAAGGCCCCCATTTTCCTTGATGGCTCGAACGGCTCCGAGGCCTCCATCTGTGGTCGCGGAGCCGCCCGCCGCCACCAGAACACTCGACGCTCCAACGTCCACGGCAGCAGCAATCAGGAGCCCCGTCCCATAGGTGCTGGCGGACATACTGTCCTGGGGGCTGTTCCGCGCGGCAGATATCCCGCTCGCCTGCGCCACCTCGACGACGGCGGTCCCGTCGGGTGCCATCCCCAGAATCGCCCGGAGCGGCTCGCCCCAAGAATTGACGACGTCGACACTCACCGGCGAGGCGCGAAGGCTGCGGCAGAGTGCTTCGAAAGTCCCCTCACCGCCGTCGGCGACAGGTAGCTGAGTAGCCGAGCCGCCGCCGTCGTGAATTCCTGCTGCGATAGCAGACGCAACCTCAGCAGCCGTATGCGTGCCCTTGAAACTGTCCGGGGCAACCAGAATGCTCATGCTCTGGCGGGAGGGTTGACGGCGTGCAGTGGCAGGTTGCCCTCGGCGATAGCGATCGCGTTGAGGGCGCTGAGCCTGGCCATTTCGGCGCGGACAGGGACGGTTGCGCTGCCGACGTGTGGCAGGAGAACCGTGTTGGGCAGGTCGGCGAGTCCGGGCGAGAGGCGGGGTTCGTCCTCGAACACATCCAAACCAGCCCCGGCGATGACGCTGTTGCGGAGGGCCTCCACGAGAGCGGCTTCGTCCACCACGGGACCTCGGGCTGTGTTGATGAGGATGGCATGGGGCTTCATCCGCGCCAGAACATCGGCGTTTACCAGATGTTGGGTCTGTTCGTTCAGCGGAACGTGCAAGGAGAGGAAGTCGCTGCGCTTCACCAGCTCGAGCCAAGGCACTTGCCGGACCTTTCCTGCGAACTCACCGAGTTCCTGGTCGGAGACCGGACGGTCGCCGGGTGGTCGTGGAGCGAAGAGCACTTCCATACCGAAGCCCAGGGCCCGCCGAGCTACGGCGCGGGCGATCCTGCCGAAACCAGCCAGGCCCAGGACGGCGCCTGAGACGTCCCGCCCGAGCATGAACTCCGGTTCCCATCCGAGGAACTTTCCTTCGCGGACAACCCTGTCGGCTTCCACCACGCGGCGTGCAGTACCGAGGATGAGCAGCATGGTGATATCCGCCGTCGCGTCGGTCAGGACGCCGGGTGTATTGCCAACGAGGATGCCGTGCCGGGTGGCGGCTTCGACGTCGATGTTGTTGTAGCCCAGGGCGTAGTTTGAAACGCCTTTCACCCGCGCCCCGGCCAGCAGTGGCTCGTCGATGACGTCGCGTAATTGGGTGAGGACAACGTCGTGGTCTCCCGAAGCGCACAAGCTTGAAAGTGTTGCGTAATCAGGCGGCTGGGGAAGGACCGTGACGTGGCCGGCGTCGGAGAGCAATTGCAGACCGGGCTCAGGGATGGCCGTAGTGACAAGGAAGTGGTTGCCCACGGTTAGTTGCTCCCTGTGGAGGACGGGATGACCCAGTCGAAAGCTGCAGCCCGGGAGCGCGCGCCCTGGGCAGCCTTTGAACGGTTGGGCTCGCCCAGCTCGGCAAGCAGCTTCTCTGACAGGACCACGAGTTCGCCAAACACGTCCGGCGTGAGCCATTCGGGACGTGTGGCGAACAGGATGTCCTCGCTGGAGGTGTTGCCGCTGGCGCCGGGCGCGAACGGGCAACCGCCCAGGCCGCCCAAAGCGCCGTCCACCATAGCGGCGCCCGCCTGGATTGCAGCGAGGGTGTTGGCCACGCCCAGGCCCCAGGTGTCGTGACCGTGATAGACGATCCGCCGGGCAGGGGATTCATCCCGTACCCGCGTGATCAGGCTGGACACCTGGGCGGGAACGGCCTGCCCCAGGGTGTCGCAAATGACGATGTCCGTGGTGCCCTCGGCCCGGGGATCGTTGGCGATCGAAAGGATCCGCTGCTCCGGAACGTAGCCCTCGAAAGGACAGGTGAAGGACGTTGCGATGCAGAGTTGTATCTGGCCTCCGACTGCCTGGGCGTACTCAACCGCCTCGGGCAAAGCCGCCAGGCTTTCGTCCGTGGTGCGGCCGATGTTCGCCTTGTTATGTGAATCGGAAGCAGACAGGCAGTATTGGAAATTCCGTGCGCCCGCAGCTGATGCCTTGGCAACGTGGCCGGGTGTCGCTACCCAGATCCAGCACTTTTCCAGTTCCTCGGGAGTGAGCGCCTGGACTACTTCCAAGGTGTTCGCCATGGTGGGGACCAGGTCAGCCCGGGCCATGGATCCCAGCTCAATGGCCGGCACGCCCAGCCGCAGTAACTCACGCACCGTTTCGATCTTCTGCTCAGTGGGCAGGAGTTTTCCGGTGAGCTGCAGCCCGTCCCTCAAGGTGACGTCCCGAAGGATGGCGTTGCCCAGAGTGTTGCCCAGTGTTTTGGCAAGGCGGCTTTCAAAGCTGGTCATGGTCGGAGAGCCTCCTCGCGGCCCGAAGCCGCATCGATTTGCGCAGCATCCAAGTGAAGGAGCCCGCCAAGGATTTCTTCAGTGTTTTCGCCGAGGTCCGGTCCCAGGTTGCGGATGGGCAGGGACTGGTCTCCGATCACGGGAACGATGCCCGGGAAACCTACCCCCGGAAGGATCTCCTCGCCAGTGGAAACGTCGAACTTCTGGATCATGTTGCGGGCCGCGTACTGGCTGTCCGTGCTGATGTCCGCGGCTGTGTAGATGGGACCAGCCGGAACCCCAGCGGCATCCAGGGCTGCCAAAGCTTCAGGAGCTGTCAGCTGCGCGGACCATTCGCCGATGGCTTGGTCCAGTTCCTCGCGGCGTGCCCAGCGTCCTGCATTGCTCTGCAGCTCCGGGTCCTTGGCGAGGTCCGCCCGGCCGATGGTTTCCATGTACCGCTGGTAAATGGAGTCCCCGTTGCCGGCCACCACAATGCTGGCACCGTCCTTGCAGACATAGGCGTTGGAGGGAGCGATCCCTTCCATGCGGCCGCCAACGCGCTGCCGGTCCACGCCATAGGCCTGGTAATCCGGAATGAGCGATTCCATCATGGAGAACATCGCCTCATTCAGCGCGACGTCGATGATGCGCTCGGTGAGCGGCACAGCGCCAGCCGAGTCCCGGCGTCGTGCTTCACGCTGGTACAGGCTCATCATGGAGCCGAAGGCGGCGTAAAGGCCCGCGATCGAGTCTCCGATGGAGACGCCCACGCGGACGGGCGCGCGGTCCGGATCGCCCACCAGGTTGCGGAACCCGCTATACGCCTCGGCGACGGCGGCAAAACCGGGCCGCTCGGACAGTGGCCCCGTCTGCCCAAAGGCGGAGATGCGGGTGACGATGAGGTCCGGATTGGCCTGGTTGAGGACTTCGGGGCCGAGGCCCCACTTTTCCAGCGTTCCAGGACGGAAGTTCTCCAGCAGGATGTCGCATTTTGCAACGAGCGCCAACACGGCCTGCCGGCCCGCTTCCGTTCGGAGATCCAGGACCACTGACTTCTTGTTGCGGTTCAGCGTGCGGTAGAGCATCGAGGTGTTGCCCTTGTGGAGGCGCCAATTGCGGAGCTCGTCTCCGGTGCCTGGACGCTCGACCTTGATGACTTCAGCGCCGAAATCGGCGAGCAGCCTGCCAGCCGTGGGAGCGGCGATGTAATTGCCGAGTTCGAGGACTCGAACGCCGTCCAATGGGGCGATTGTTTGGTGTGTCATGGTCTTCTCTCGTGCGTGCTTCGTGATGGGACGGTTGGCGGGGCGATTAGAACAGCAGGCTCATGGGCAGGATCAGCAAGATCGCGACCACCGAGGCTACCGAAACTCCCACGGTGACCGATTTCAATGCACCCCTCACACTCTGGCCCAAAAGGGACTGCAGGAGCCAGAACGTGTTGCTGGTGACGTGAACCATGAAGAGCGATCCGGCGCCGGCTGCGAGGGCGAGCAGTACTGGATCCAGGCCGATCGCGGGAGCGATGGGTGTCAGCAGGCCGGCTGCCGTAATGGCGGACAGGGTGACAGACCCGACGGCGATGTGCAGCACTGCGGCGATGGCCCAGACCACCAGGAGCGGGGCGACGGTGCTCGCTGAGAAGAAGCCACCAAGGATATCGCCGAGGCCGGCGGCCTTTACCGTGGCCGCCAGGGATCCGCCCACACCGGTGAGGATCAGGATCTGGCCGCTTTCCTTGAAGCCGACAGTGATGGCCTCCTCAACCTTCTTCTGCCCGATGGATGCGCGCGTGACAAGGCACGTACCAATGAGTCCGATGAGAAGGGCGATGACGGGTTCGCCAAGCAATTGGAGCCAGGGCAGATCAATCTTGAAAATCTGCAGGATGGCTCCGGCGCCGATGAGGATCAGGGAAGTCAGGAGCGGTGCAAAGAGCATGATCAGCGGCTTCTCTTTGCTCTCGCGTTCGGCAACAGCAACTGCAGCGCCGATTGGCTTCGTGTTGGAGCCGACTGGGGACTTGCCGGCGGTATTTGTTGCGGGGAGGGGGCCGCCTGTGGGCTCCTCGCCCTCGCTGTCTTCCTCGGCCACGAAGGTGTGGTCCTCGTCCTTGGTTTCATTCCAGAAACCGCGGCGGAAGAGGAACGTCATGATGGCAATGGAAATGATGATGGTCGGAATAACCAGCAACAGGCCGAAGAGCAGCATCTTGCCGAGTGGAACGTTGAGAAGGCCTGCCAACGCCAGCGAGGCAACGCCCGGAACCGTAAAGACAATGCCGCATTCCAGGGCGATGGCCATGGCGGTTGCCATGCGGGCCGTACCCAGCTTTCCGATTTTCGGGGCGAGTTTGCGGGCCAGCGGGGCTGAGATGACGAGCAGGACGTCAAGGAAGATGGACTGGAGGAGCGTGCCTATTGCCAGGCCCATCGTGTAAGGCAGGCGTTTCGGGCCAAAAGTCTTGAGCAGATGCTCCACAAGGCGCCGGATGGCGCCACTCTGATTGAGGATGGAGCCCATTAAGACGCCGAAGGCGATGAGCAGGCCGACGTCCACCATGATCTCACCGAAGCCGGAGGTGATGGTTTTGACGGTCTCTTCGACGCCGAGGCCGACGGCCAGGCCCAGGTACACGGAGGCGATGACCAGGGAGATGACGGGGTTGACTCTGAAGCGGACGATCAGCACGACGGCGGCCAAGACCGCTACAGCTGTGTTGATCAGAACAGCAATGTCTGACATGGGGGAATCCGATCGTTGGGCCTTCCACTCTGAAGGCTTGGAATTGATGCGCGCCGTGAGACAGGCCACATCACTGATCCCATATTATGAGTTTAAACTCATAATGCAAGCCTCCTCAACAAATTAGACTGAGCCAATGGCTCTCCTGATACGTCCGGCCCTGGAGAATGACGTTGCGGCCATGGCCGGTGTGGAGGTCGCCGCGGGTCGCACTTCCGCAGGTGCTGCCAGCCGTTTTGAAGCAGCGATCCGTGCCGCGATCAGCGACCCTCGACGGCTCGTCCTGGTGGCCGAAACGCCGGCGGACGTGCCCTGGAACCCAGGTTCCGCCGTCGTGGGTTGGGCCAAAACACACTTCCATGACTGCGGTGCCGGCCGCGCGCCGGCTGGCTATTATCTAGGCGGAATTACCGTGGCGCCGGATTTTCGGCGCCAGGGAGTTGCGGCGGCCCTGACGGAGAAGAGGCTGGAGTGGATATGGGCGAGGACGGACGAGGCCTGGTATGTGGTCAATGCCGGCAATGCGGCGTCGCTCAAACTTCACCAACGCTGGGGCTTTCGCGAGGTCGCGCGCGGGTCCGGCTTTCATGCGGTGACGTTCGACGGCGGTGAAGGGCTTTTGCTCAAGGCGGCCCGCCCGCTGCCCTGAACTTGCGGGACGCGGGGGATCTCAATCGGCGGGTCCTTCATGATCCAGCCCCGCAGACTTAGCATGGTCCACAGGTGCACCAACTGGGGGAGTGTGTAATGGGGCCATTGGAATCGACTCAAGCCAACGTGACTGGCGCGGCAACAGCCCGGACGGATGAGGGAGGTGGTTCCCCTTTAGGTCCCGGTTCCAGGGCAGCTGTGCAGGCCAAACGACGGCGTCCTGCCCGAGTGAGGAAACTCGACCTCGCCATCATTCTGATCTTGGTCATCCTGCTTGCCCTGTCGGCCACTCCTTGGCCCTCCGCCATGTTGATTCGCAGTGTTTTTGAGCGCGGAGCGCAGTCCACCATTGACGAGATGGCGCCCTACGTCCCGGACACTCCGTTGGAGGAGCGGGCCGGTGTGGTTTATAAGCCCGGTTCTACTTTCGATGTTTTCAGTCCTGCCGGCACTACCGAGGCGCTCCCGACGATCGTCTGGATCCATGGCGGTGCGTGGATCTCGGGGGCTCAAGGCGATGTGGAACCCTATCTTCGGATTCTTGCTGCCGAGGGCTACACGACCATTGGGGTGAGCTACCCGATCGCGCCGGAGGCCGTCTACCCCACCGCGATACGGGACATCAACGATGCGCTCGGCTACATCAAAGCGCACGCCAGTGAATTGAACGTGGACACCACCCGGATTGTTCTGGCTGGCGATTCAGCAGGCGCGCAGTTGGCCAGCCAAATGACCACTCTCACTGTTAACCCCGAGTATGCCAACCTGATGGGGATCCAGCCCGCGCTCCAGAAATCGGACCTCGCGGCCACCATCCTGCATTGCGGTGTGTATGACCTGCGGGCCATGGCCGACCTCAATGGCCTGGTTGCGTGGGGCTTCAAAACCTCGCTGTGGGCCTACACCGGAACGAAGGACTGGTCCTCCACATATGCGGGCAGCACCATGTCCACCATTGATTTTGTAACCAAGGATTTCCCGCCGACCTTCATCAGCGGCGGCAACGGCGATGGTCTGACGTGGCTTCAGTCGGTTCCCTACAGCAATCGCCTGAAGGAAGCGGGTGTTCCGGTGACCGAATTGTTTTGGGCCGCGGACCACGATCCCGAACTGCCGCATGAGTACCAGTTCCACTTGAACTTCGCCGAGGCGCGCGATGCCAGGGACAAGACCTTCGACTTCCTGTCCACGCACGCCGCCAGGTCGAAGTGAGCTAAATGTGGGGAAGAGTGGAGTACGGCCGGCTTGGGAGGTGTCCCGCTGACCATGGCCGAACCGGGGGTTCCAGTGGAATCTCCCCGCGACCGTCGCGGATCACCAACGCCACCGTGCCTATCGCCGCGGCAAGGGAAGCCGCACCCAACAAGACCAGGACAACAACAAAAGCCATAGACATCGCCATGCACCTCTAGCCTTAATTTTACCGTCGTTCGTCGCTCGACGTCCGGATGGGACCTGGCTCTTCAGCTGGGGAAGCCCTGACCGTACCTATGGGAATACTTCGTGATGCTCCCTCGTTCACTCATTTAGATGCATATGCATGTAAGCTGGGAATGAACGAGCAACAGGAGAATGCCATGGAAACCCGCCGCATCACCGTCCTTTCCGCCGGACTCGGCGTCCCGTCGTCGAGCCGCCTGCTGGCGGACCAACTGGCCGCCTCCGCCGAGCGGCAGTTGCGCGCGGCAGGATATGAGGTGAGGATTGACGTCGTCGAGCTGCGGGACCTGGCGGTGGACATCGCCAACAACTTCGTGACCGGCTATGCCGCGCCCCGCCTCGCAGAAGTGATCGCCGGCGTCGAGGATTCAGACGGAATCATCGCCGTCAGTCCCGTTTTCAGCGCGTCCTATAGCGGCCTCTTCAAGTCGTTCATCGACGTCCTGGACCCCAAGTCCCTCGACGGCAAAGCCGTACTGCTTGGCGCCACAGGCGGCACCGACCGCCACCAGATGGTCCTGGACTACGCCATGCGGCCGCTGTTCAGCTACCTCAGGACCCGCACGGCTGCCACCGGCGTCTTCGCCGGGCCCCAGGACTGGGGAAACGACGACGGCGGCTCGCCCCTCTCAGCGCGAGTGGACCGGGCGGCCGGCGAACTCGTGCAACTGCTCAGTGGCGCCCAGCCGGGCCGCAAGGCCCCGGCGCTGGAGTCACTGCCCTTCGAACAGCTGCTGGCCGGCATTTCAGCCGGCAGGTAGTCCGAACTTTTCACCGGGTCCGATCGTTGGGCCAAGCATGAAGTGTCCTGTGGATTCCATTGACCTGGTGATGAGCGAACGAAGCGGCGTGGAGATTGACTATTGCCCGCAATGCCGGGGTGTATGGCTGGACCGCGGTGAGCTGGACAAGATCATTGATCGCGTCGCTGCCGACTCCATGCCGGCCCCTGCGAGGCAGGCGCCGGCCCCGCCGCACCCTCCGATCGCACCGCCGCCCGTCTACAACCCCTTTGAATCGCGGCCCCAACAACCCCGCTACGATGACCGCGGCGATCGACGCGACTATGACCGCCGGGATTATGAGCGCAGGGGTGACTATGACCGTCGCGACGAATATGGCCGTAAACGCAAGAAGAAGGAAGGCTTCCTGGGAGACCTTTTCGATTTCTAGCCGCCGTTAGTCTTCCAGGAGCTCGATGAATTCACGGGCCTGTTTGATGGTGATGTCCGAGTGGCGTGTCAGTGCCAATGCTGCGCCCTCCACATCACCGCTTTTTGCCAAGGTACGGATCCGTCCGTAGATCTCGTCGTTGAGCATGTTGCTGCTCACTTCGCGCGTTACATCGCCCTTGCTGACTATTGCCCGGTACCGGTACGGGAAGCGCTCGGGCTCGTCGTCGTCGTCCGACAGGAGATCCTTGGGCTGCGCCTCCGGCGTGAAGGGCTGGGGGTGTGCGGCCAGAGCGCCCACGGCGTCGCGTGATGCCCGTAGACCCTCACCGGTGGCCTGCAGATACAGCTTGATCGCTGCCATGCCCTGGCCCTGGGCAATAAGCGAGTAGAGCCGCCTGTGCTGTTCCTCGTTCAGCTTCGCCGCCGATTCTTTCGCCAACTGCACTGGATCCTTGGGTGGGTTGGCCGCAGCGGCGCCGGCCTTGGTCTCGGCCGAACGCTTGCTGAAGGAACGCATAAGCAGCAGTACGCCCGCAATGACCGCGATCAAAATTACGAGCGGGATAAACAAGGAATCCATGGCGTTGTCAGAGCCGATCTACGTAGTTCTTAGCAGTGAGTAAGTCTGAATGGGTTGCCTGGCGGAAGACCTTGATGGCTTCGATCTTGCGCCCGCTGCGGACCAGGTTCTGCAAGTCGAAGGCGAGCTGGGGATTGAGCTGGCCATTGGGAAGCACCGCTGGCTGGTGCCCGCTTTGGGCGCCGGCCGTCCTGGCTGCTTGAGCCTGATGAGCAGCGCGGCTTTGTTCCGTCTGCTGGGTGTGCTGGGCCTCGTTCTGGCTTGGCTTGGTGGAAGCCTCGATTTTGGCGCGGGCAGCAAGGGCCGCCTGAACCTGGGAGGCTTGGTGCGCTGCGGACCGGGCCGCAAGTTCGTGTTGATAACGCTCGGCATCCGAAAGGCCTGTGTCGCGCGGTTTGAAAGCCGCTGAAAGCGCCCACAGCAGGCCCAGGAGGACAATTAGCGGAAGGGCAATCATCAGCACGTCACCAAAGTTCATCCCCATGCTTAGAGCTTATGCCAGAACTTGGTTATCCACAGCACATTCCATTCCCGGCATAGACTTCTGAGAGGACAGTGTCAAATTAGGGCCCTCTTTGTAAGACGCATCACATTTGCGGCATGTTTAGCATGGATTTTGGGCTACGACGACCAGCCGGCCGTGCCGGGTCTGTGGATGATTTTCCACCAAAACTTTCTTTGCTCCACAGGCTGTGATGAGTGTTTCCGCAGGTCAGAAGCTAGTTGCCGCAAAAAGAATTTCTCTATCCACAGGGTAACGCACAGACTGTGCACAACGTGGGGGCGGTATTCCACAGGTTATCCACATGTGGGCTTGACAGTGGACTTTGCGCCCGGACTGCGCACCGCTAACGTGGCTCGGGTACCTGTTTCAGTATGGAATTTGCCCTCTCAGTGACCTTCAGGCAGCCGCGCGCAAACGTGCTTGGGGAGACTTCTGTGGATAAGTTGTGGAAATTGGGGAAAGCCGAAAATTGTCGGACCCCCATGGATATAACAGGAGCACTCGGCTGGTCCGGAGGCTCGGGCAATCCATCCCAGGTACACCTGCGCTTTACGCACCACTGAGGACTAACTCTCTGCAGCGGTACACAAATGGAGGACGGCTTTGTCAGTTACGCACTTGGACTCAATCGAGGGCGCACGCGCTTCGGACTCGAGCCGGAAACCTCCGCAGGACATCCCCGCTGAGCAGTCAGTCCTTGGCGGCATGATGTTGTCCAAGGACGCAATCGCAGACGTCGTCGAAATTGTCCGTGGCCACGACTTCTACCGTCCCGCCCACGAGACCATTTACGAGTCGATCATTGACCTCTACGGCCGCGGCGAACCTGCCGACGCAGTTACGGTCTCCGATGAGCTGACCAAGCGCGGAGAGATCAACAGGATCGGCGGACCGGCCTACCTGCACGAGCTCATCCAAACCGTTCCCACAGCCGCCAACGCAGGCTATTACGCCGAGATCGTGGCAGAGCGCGCAGTGTTGCGCCGACTCGTGAACGCCGGCACCAAGATCGTCCAGATGGGCTACGGCCAGGACGGCGAAGTGGAAGACCTCGTCAACCAGGCACAGGCCGAGGTCTACGCGGTTGCTGAAAAGCGTACTGCCGAAGACTACGTGGCGTTGAAGGACGTCATGGAGTCCACCGTGGACGAGATCGAAGCTTCCGGGCATCGCGGCGAAGGCATGGTTGGCGTTCCCACCGGTTTCTATGAGCTCGACGAACTGACCCATGGACTCCACCCGGGCCAGATGATCGTTATCGCTGCCCGCCCTGCCGTCGGTAAGTCCACGTTCGCGTTGGACTTCGCCCGCTCCGCCGCTATCAAGAACAACCTGGCCACAGTCATGTTCTCCCTCGAAATGGGCAGGAACGAGATCGCGATGCGCCTGCTTTCCGCCGAAGCGACCATCGGACTGCAGGACCTTCGTAAGGGCACGATCAAGGACGAGCAGTGGTCCAAGATCGCCACCACCATGGGCCGAATGAACGATGCCCCGCTCTTCATTGACGACAGCCCCAATATGTCGCTCATGGAAATCAGGGCAAAGTGCCGCCGGCTGAAGCAGCAGCATGACCTCAAACTCGTGATCCTCGACTACCTCCAGCTCATGAGCTCGGGCAAGAAAGTGGAGTCCCGCCAGCAGGAAGTCTCCGAGTTCTCGCGTGCCCTCAAGCTGCTCGCCAAGGAACTTCAGGTCCCCGTCATTGCGCTGTCGCAGCTGAACCGTGGTTCCGAACAGCGCCAGGACAAGCGCCCCATGGTCTCCGACCTCCGTGAATCCGGCTCCATCGAGCAGGATGCCGACATGGTCATCCTCCTCCACAGGGAAGACGTCTACGACAAAGAATCGCCGCGTGCAGGCGAAGCCGACATCCTCATCGCCAAGCACCGTAACGGCCCCACCAAGGACATCGTCGTGGCGTTCCAGGGTCACTACTCGCGTTTCGCCAACATGGCTGGCGATGCCGGTGGTGGCGGCGGGTTCTAGCTGCAGTCGCGGGGCCCCGGCGGGCTGGTCAGGGCCGGGGAAGCACCAGCAGGTACCCGGCGGGGAGCGCACTGCTCCAGCGTCGCGGCTCCCGGACCACGAATTGTGTCGCCAGCTGATCCGGGGTAAGCAGGCTGTTGGGGGCCGGCGATGGCCCCCATTGTCCGCTGCCGTACGGGTACAGCGGATCCAGCACGCGTACTGCGGTCACCGGAATTTCCGGGAACTGGGCAGGATCGCCGAGTGACTCGAATCCGCTCATTACCCAGGCGTGGCGACCACTCCACATGACCAGCCCCACCGGGCGGCCCGTACTGGCCATGGCCCGCGCCGCTGTCTGGAGGGCATCGTCGTAGTCGGCAATGCTGACAACTTGGTAGGGGCCCATTCCCACCGCGGTCAGCACTGCTGCCCAACCGAACGGGTTGGCGCCGTTGAATGAATCGGAAGACCTCATTCGCGCCATGTCCCATAGCTCGTTCTGCTGGGCGCGGCCGGCCCAGGTACCGCCGCCGGTGTCATCGATGAGATTGTGCATCATCTGTATGCTCGCCGCTACGCACCAGTCGAACGTGTACTGCGGTACGAAGTCGCCCTGTTGGTAGAGGTTAAGGGAGTACGGCTGAGGCGTCGCGACTGGTGCCGGGAGAGGTGCCGGGACTGGTGCCGGCACCGAAGTCGGGCTGGGGGACGCCGGCGGGGGTGCTTGAGTGGCGAGGGCGACTTCCCCTCCGGCTGCCTGCGCGGAGTCGGCTGGTTGCGCCGACTCGACTGGTTGCGGCTGGTTGGAGGCGGCCTCGTCCACGCCGTTCGCGGACGAACAGCTTGAAAGGAGGACGGCCAGGGCGAAGAACCAAGCCAGGAGACGGGCACGGGCACCGGTCATGGTCAAGTTTAGCGCGAGGCAGGAGCGCCCCGAAGGCCTAGCAGCCCTCGAAGTCGCTCAGAACCCTGACCTTCGCGGCCGAGCTGGATTGGGGGTCGAACGCGTAGCCGATCCATTCCTTGGCGAGCCGACGCGCCAGCTCCACGCCCACAACGCGCTGGCCCATGGTGAGGACCTGGCAGTCGTTGGACAGGATGGATCGCTCCACGGAGAAGGAGTCGTGTGCAGCGGTAGCCCGGATGCCCGGAACCTTGTTGGCGGCGATGGCCACGCCGATTCCTGTGCCGCAGAACAGGATGGCCCGATCGGCCTTGCCGTCGCGGATCATTTCACCGGCCGCGATGCCCACGTACGGATAGGGCTTGCTGAAGTCCTCGTCCGCAGGGTTTACTCCGATGTCGATGACCTCTGTGACCCGGGAGTCAGCCTCAAGGTCGGCCAGGATCCGGTCTTTGTACTCAACGCCTGCTTCGTCGGCGCCCACAATGATGCGCATGTGATTCTCCTAGTTGCTTGCTGCGAAGTTGCCTGCAGTGGCGGGAACTGCGGTGAAATGCGGCCCGACGGCGGCAAACACCATGGCGAGCGACGTCGCCCCTGGATCCGGCGTGCCGATGCTCTTCTCGGCCAGCGGCCTGGCGCGGCCCTTCAACGGACGGAGTTCTGCCGTGGCCGCAGCTGCCTTGGAAGAGACGTCAGCCGCGGAAGACCAGGCCTCCTCGGCCATGGATCCGGCAGCAACGGACGCCGCGAACGTCGAAGCGAACGGCAGCAGGGCATCCACCATGGTCTTGTCGCCAAGGTCCGCCTTGCCGAGGCTCGTGATGCGGTCCGCGAAGGCGCGAACAGATTCGGCGAGGACTACCGGCGTCGGGGTTTCTGCGTCTCCCAGCCGCTCGCCAAAGGCACGCAGTCCGGCACCCCACAGGACTCCCGACGTACCGCCGGCCTTGTCGGCCCAGGCGTCTCCGGCAGCAATGAGCAAGGAGCCAGCGCCGGCTCCACGTGCATAAGCAACAGATGCCGCTGCGAGGGCTGCCGCGGATCCGCGGACCATGCCGCGTCCGTGGTCGCCGTCGCCAGCGATTGCGTCCATGTCGCCCAGTTTTGTTTCGGAGTCCCGCAACAGGGCGGCAGTAGCGTCCAGGGCGGAGAGGCATTGCCCAGCGTATTCGCGCGACTCGCTGGTGGAGGAGTAGTCAACAGCGTCAGTGGCAGAAGCGTCGACGCCCGGGTCTTCGAACGAAGCAGCCTCGAAGCCAACAGCCCCACGACGGTACGCCGGCGTCAACGCGGGAGCGGTCCAGTACTGCTCAAGTTCATCATCCAGCCACGTGAGCGTCAGCGAAGCGCCGGCCATGTCCAGGCTGGTCACCAGTTCGCCGACCTCCGGCATGACCAGCGTGTAGCCAGTCTCGCGGAGGAGGGGAGCCACAGTGCGCCAGAGAACGAACAGTTCCTCGTGCTTCGTTGAACCCAATCCATTGAGCATCACGGCCAGCCGCGTTGAACCGGACCCGGGCGTCTCAGCCAGCACGCGCTTCACCAGCTCCTGGCCAAGCTCGACGGCGGACGGCAGCTCGGTATCGAATAGTCCAGGCTCGCCGTGGATACCCAGGCCCAGGCCCATCTGTCCCTCGGGAAGCTTGAACAATGGCTGGTCGGCGCCAGGGAAGGTGCAGCCACTGAATGCAGTGCCGATGGTCCTGGTAAGGCTGTTGGCCTTGCGTCCCACGCGGACCACTGACTCGAGATTCAGCCCGGCCTCCGCGGCAGCACCCATGACCTTGAAGACCACGAAGTCCCCGGCAATGCCGCGGCGCTTTTCGATCTCCTCGGGGGAGGCGCTGGCGATGTCGTCCGTGACCAGCACGTTTTCCGCCGGGATGCCTTCGGTGTTCAAGCGTTCGCTGGCCATGCCGAAGTTCATGACATCCCCGGCGTAGTTGCCGTAAGTGAAGACGACGCCGGCGCCGGAGTTGGCAGCCTTGGCCACGGAGTAGGCCTGTTGGGTGGAGGGCGAAGTGAAGATGTTGCCCACCACGGCGCCGTCAGCGAAACCCGGTCCGATGATGCCTGCGAAGGCCGGGTAGTGTCCGGAGCCGCCGCCGGTAATGACGGCGACCTTCGGTGCTGCGGGGCGGCTGCGGCGGACTGCGCCGCCTTCTACCTGGCGGACGAGGTCCGAGTGGGCGTCACAGAAACCGGCGAGGGCTTCGTCAGCGAAGTCGGCGGGATCGTTGAAGATTCTGGTCATGGTGGGTCCTGGGTTTCCTTCGAGCAGCTCGAACTAGTGGATGTGGCTGCCGCCGTTGATGTCGATGGTGGTGCCCGTCAGGTACGCGGAGTCCTCGGAGGAGAGGAACGTGATGACGGCGGCAACTTCCTCGGTGGTGGCGTTGCGGCCCAAGGGGATGCCTGCGTTGATGGCAGCTTCCTGCTCTTCGGTGCTGCCGACGCGGATGTTGGTGTCCACGGCGCCGGGGGTGATGGCGTTGACGGTCACACCGGTCTCGCCGATTTCGCGGGCAAGTGCCTTGGTGAAGCCGAGGATGGCGGCCTTGGCCGCGGAGTAGGGAACCTTGCCGAACACGCCGCCGCCGCGCTGGGCGGAGACCGAGGACATGTTGACGATGCGGCCCCAGCCGTTGGCGATCATGTCCGGAAGGAATGCCTTGGTGACGAGGTATGTACCGGTCGCGTTGACGTCCATGACCTTGTGCCACAGCTCGAGGGTGGTCTCCAGGAACGGGATGGGCGAGGTGATGCCGGCGATGTTGGCAAGGGCGCCCACGGGCGGGAGGTTCCCGGCGGCAACTTCCGCGGCGACGGCTGCCTGGGCTGCGGTGACGGAGGCTTCGTTGGCCACGTCGATTTCGTAGCCGAACGCGGGGACGTTGAATTCGTTGGCTATATCGGCGGCAACCTTGGCGGACTTCTCGCCGTCGAGGTCCAGAATGACGATGCCCCAGCCTTGGTTGGCGTAGCGGCGGGCGGTGGTCAGGCCGATGCCGCGATCGGAGGTAGCTCCGGTGAGGACGGCGGTGCGCTGGATGGTGGTCATGGTGCTCCTTGAATGGTGGTTGGTGGAAAAAGTTCAGATGAGGTCTGTGATGTAATTGGCAGCTTTGGCTGCGGCTGCCGGGCGTTCATCATGGGTGACGTCCCTGGTTTCGAGCTCCAGGGAGAAGTGGCCGGTGTAGCCAACTTCCCGCAGGGCTGCGAGTCCGGCAGGGAAGTCGGCCTTGCCATTGCCGATGCTGAGGTTGATGTTCCCCGGTTCGTTTTCCGTGGCGGGCACAGCGTCCCGTAAGTGGACGTGTTTGATGCTGGCGGAGAAACGATTGACGAAGTCCAGGGGGTCGCCTCCGGAGGCGACGATGTGGCTGAAGTCCATGACGATTCCGACGTCGGAGCCCGCCAGGCGGTCGGCGAGCAGTTGGGCGCGCTCCGTGTTCCAGCACAACCGGTAGTAGTGCAGGGATTCGGTCCACAGCTCGACGCCGAACTCTTTGGCGCGGGCAGACGCGTGGATCAGTTGAGCTGCCACAGCGTCGATGTCCTCTTCCAAGCTCTTCACCGGGTCATGGTCGATCGCGCCGCACGGCAGGACCAGAGCCTTCGCGCCGGTCTTTGCCGCCAAGGCGAGCAGCATCTCCAGGTGCCGATCGCGCGCTTCCTGCGCACCGCCGTCGAGCAATGCGTTCAGGTCCCCGACGTCGCCGTTTACCGAGCGGACCCGCAGGCCCGCGTTATTGACGACGGCGGCGACCGTCTCGACTGCCTCAGCGTCCAGTACGTAGGGCACGTGGTCGCAAACGCCGGGCAGCGCGCCAAGGTCGATTTCTTCGAAGCCGAGGGCGCCCATGGCTTTCAGGGCAGTCGCCAAATCCTGGTGTCGGAAGCTGATGGAAGAACAGCCCAGTCGGTGATGGAACATCGTCGTTGATCCTCAAGTTAGGGCCCTCGCCGGAGAAGGCCTTAGTGATGGAGACCACGTTAGCCGGGTTGACTGTTGACAGTCAACCTTTGAAGTTGACTGTTGACATTGCTGGTGTCCTCCGTCACAGTTGACGTATTATGTTGACTGTCGACAGTGAAGTTGCCTAAGAAGCGCCTCACTCTTCGAAAGGGAAATACACAAATGAGCAATGAAGCTCTGACCATGCGTGGTCCGGTTCATGGAACCAAGGAAGCAAAGCGCGTTGCCGTCGGTTCGGGCGTTGGCGCAGTCATCGAAACCTACGATTTCATCGGTTTCGGCACCGCCGCTGCACTGTACTTCGGTACAGCGTTCTTCCCGGGCGCCGACCCGGTGACTGGCACCCTGGCCTCCTTCGCGACCCTCGGCGTCGGCTTCGCTGCCCGTCCGTTGGGTGGCATCATCGGTGGCCACCTCGGCGACAAGCTCGGCCGCAAGCCGGTCCTGGTGGCTTCGCTCATCCTGATGGGCCTGGCAACCTTCGCTATCGGCCTTCTGCCCACCTACCAGCAGGTGGGCCTCCTGGCTCCCGCGCTCCTGGTGATCGTACGGGTCATCCAAGGCCTGGCCTTCGGTGCCGAGTGGGGCGGCGCAATCCTCATGAGTTACGAGCACGCACCGTGGCGAAAGAAGGGCCAGTTCACGGGAATCGTGCAGGCCGGCTTCCCGGTTGGCCTGTTGCTCGCAAACCTCGTCTTCCTCAGCAGCGTGGGACTCGGCAGCGAATGGGCCTGGCGCGTACCGTTCCTCGCAAGCATCGTGCTGGTTGCCGTGGGCCTCATCATCCGCTCCAAGGTTCCCGAGTCCCCGGTCTTTGAGGACGTCAAATCCAAGGGCGACATCGTGAAGTCTCCCATCGTGGATGTCATCAAGACCGACTGGCGCAACATTGTCCGGGGCATCGGCCTCCGTATTGCCGAAACCGCCGGTTACGCAGTGTCCGTGACCTACATGATTTCCTACCTTCACACCAACAAGCTGGCGGACAAGACTGAAACCCTGGTGGCGCTCTGCGTGGCAGCCGGCATCGGTATCTTCGCCACCTACTTCTGGGGCAAACTGACGGACCGCGTTGGTCGCCGTCCTGTTTACATCTGGTCCACCGCGTTCGCCGTCGTCTTCGGAATCCCGATGTTCATGCTGGTCAACACGGGCCTGTTCCTGCTGATCATCGCGACAATCGTCGTCGCTTACGCCGTGTGCCAGAATTCCCTCGCCGGAGCCCAGGGAGCATGGTTCCCCGAACTCTTCCAGGCCAAGACCCGCTCATCCGGAGCTTCGCTGTCATACCAGATCTCCGCCATGGTCTCCGGCTTCACCCCCTTCATCACCACCCTGCTGTTCGTCAGCATGGGCTGGATGGGACCGGCGCTGCTGTTCAGCTTCTATGCAGCCATCGGCCTGTGGGCAGCACTCATCACCCGGGAAACCTGGGGCAAGCGTGAGCGTGCGCTCGCCGAAGAAGCCGCCAGCAAAACTCCCCAGACGGTAAACGCCTAAGCAGCCATCGACGTCGGGCGCGTACTCCCCATCGGCGCGCGCCCGGCTCCGAAAGGAAACCAGTGACTCTCTCATCAGTTGAAACAGCCACGGCCGCTCCCGCGGCCGAGCGGGTAGAGCGCATCCGTGCCGCCGCCTACCGCATCCGCCACCACGCCCTGACCATGGGCGAGGTCCAAGGCCAGGGTTACGTTGGCCAGGCCCTCGGCGCGGCTGACATGCTGGCTGCCGTCTACGCCGACCAGCTGACATACCGTGCCGACGACCCGCACTGGGAGGGACGCGACCGCTTCCTTCTCTCCACGGGTCACTACGCAATCGGCCACTACGCAGCATTGGCCGAAGCCGGAATCGTACCTGTCGCTGAGCTCGAAACGTACGGCTCCGACGATTCCCGCCTCCCAATGTCCGGGATGTCCACCTACACGCCCGGCATGGAGATCTCCGGCGGTTCGCTGGGACACGGCCTGACGATCGCCGTCGGAATGGCTTTGGGCCTGCGTCTTCAGGGCTCCGCGTCCCGCGTGATCAACTTCCTCTCCGATGGTGAGCTGGATGAGGGCTCCACGTGGGAGGCCGCCATGGGCGCGCACCACCACCAGCTCGGGAACCTCACCGCCATGGTGGACATCAACGCCCTGCAAGCCGACGGCGCCACGGATACCGTGCTGCGCACCGAGCCGGTCACCGAAAAGTGGGAAGCGTTCGGTTGGTACACGCAGCGGGTGGACGGGAACGACGTCGGTGCGCTGCTGGCAGCGTTCGACAACATCAGTTCGCAGTCAGCTGCTGTCGGGCGGCCATCAGTGATCCTCTGCGACACCAAAGTTGGGCGCGGCGTGCCGCTCTTGGAAACCCGCGAAAAGGCGCACTTCATGCGCATTGAAGAACACGAATGGCAGATCTGCCGCGAGCAGCTGACCGCAGGATACGAAGGGACGGCTTCCGTATGAGCACAGTTACGACGGCGGCGGGTGTGGCGGGTTCGGCCGGCCTGGCTGGTTCGGCGGGTTCGCCGGGTTCGCCGGCCAAGCCGAAGCTGAAGACCTCGGCCATGATCGCGTCCTTCGCGGACCCCGGCCAGAAGACGACTTCGGCGCCGTTTGGGCACGCGCTCGTCAAGGCAGCTGAGGCTGACTCCAGGATTGTTGGACTCACCGCCGATCTTGGCAAGTACACGGACATGCACATCTTCGCCAAGGCCTTTCCGGACCGGTTCTTCCAAATGGGCATGGCGGAGCAGCTACTCTTCGGAGCCGCAGCAGGCATGGCGGAGACGGGACTTATTCCGTTCGCGTCAACGTATTCGGTGTTCGCCGCCCGCCGCGCGTACGACTTCCTGTGCCTGGATATCGCCGAGCCGAACCTCAACGTCAACATTGTTGGTGGGCTTCCCGGTCTGACCACCGGCTACGGACCGAGCCACCAGGCAACCGAGGACATGGCGATCTTCCGCGGCATGCCCAACCTGACCATCGTGGATCCCTGCGACTCGGTGGACATTGAGCAGGCTGTCCCGCAGCTTGCGGCCTCGGACGGGCCAACGTACCTGCGCTTGCTGCGCGGCAACGTGCCCACCGTCCTGGATGAGTACGACTACACGTTCGAGCTCGGCAAGGCCAAAGTCCTGCGAGGAGGCAACGACGTGGTGTTCGTGTCCTCAGGCCTGATGACCATGCGTGCCCTGCAGGCTGCGGATGCGCTTGCTAAGCACAACGTGGATGTCGCCGTGGTGCACGCGCCCACCATCAAGCCGTTCGACTCCCACACTGTATTGGCCGAGCTGAACACCGACCGCCTGGCCGTCACGCTGGAAAACCACACGGTTGTTGGCGGTCTGTTCGAAACCGTTGCGTCCGCCGTCGTAACCGCCGGTCTCGGCAAGCGCGTGGTTCCCATCGCGCTTCCGGACCAATTCCTCGACGCCGGTGCGTTGCCAACGCTGCACGAACGTTACGGCTTGTCTGTTGACCGGATCGTAGCCAAGGTGCTGGCTGAACTGGGCTGATTCTTGCTCTGACAGCGGTGCGGGATCGGCAATTACTGCCGGTCCCGCACCGCTGCCCGTAGTATCAACAGTTAACACCGGACTGTTAGCAGTCGCCAATAGAATTTGAGGACACACACGATGGCCGTCACCGCATCCCTGCTGGGACTGGAGAAGAAGAGCCTGCGCGAACAGGCACTCGCCGCTCTGCGTAGTGCGATCACCAGCGGTGAGCTTGAGCCCGGCCGGCACCTCGTGGAAACCGAACTGTCTGAAATGCTGCAGATCAGCCGAGGCACACTCCGGGAAGCCCTGCGTCAATTGGAGCAGGAAGGCCTGGTCTCCGCCGGTGCCCGGGGTCGGCTTTCCGTGCGGCACCTCGACGTCAAGGAGATCCGCGACATCTTCGCTGTCCGCGGAGTCCTTGAATCACTCGCCGCCCGCACCCTTAGCGAGATGCCGGACAAGGAGACCGCGCTCGCGGAACTGCGTGCCGCAGTCGACAATATGGACAAGGCCGCGAAGGCATCCCTGGAGGAACGGATCGAATCCGACCTCGAATTCCACCGCACCCTCTGCCGCCTGTCCGGAAACGAGACACTGCTGCACTCGTGGGAATCCCTGGAGGGCTCCATCCGGATGTCCATCATGTTTGCCGGGTTGGAGCGCGCCACGCGGAACATGAGCGTAGGCCGCCATCACGACATTGTCGCTGCGATCGAAACCGGTAATGCCGCGAAGGCGCGGGAGACCATCATTTCCCACATGGATGGTGCGGCGGAGAATCTGGTGGGGTAGGGATAGTCACGGCTGGCGCCGGGTACGCCGTGGCGCTTCGGTGGGAAGGTGCCCGCCGATGGAAAGATGCCCGCCGTTCCTCCGCTGCCGGGTGTGCCGCTGCGCCTATTTTGAACAGGTGACTCTGATTAGGGTGTCAGGTTAGGGGCTAAGACACCGTTCGTGGGGTGTCAGAGAATTGCGGTTTGGATCCTTGCCTGACGTCCTATCGAGGCGTGGCCGACGTCAGGTTGGGGTGTAGCCAGTTCCCATGTATTACGGGTTTAGCCGTGGGACTTTACGGTCGTTCACCTCCCATGTGGGAACTTACCGCCCAGGACAACGAACCTCGTGCGGCGGCTGGCCCTCGTCGCTGGTCGGATGCCGCCATCAATGCCATCTTGTCTTGAGGGAAACTGCCAGCCTCAGTCGCACCTCATCGAGCTATGGTGCCGGGAGGAAGTCAGGCGTAGCGTCGATTTTAGCGACGAAGGACGAAGGCTTGAGCGGGACTCGAAGGTTCTCCGTTGGCACCCAACTGACCAGCCGTTGAAGGGACTGCACGTGGCTGGATGGAATGCCGATACATTGGCAGGTACGCCCGGATCCAGAGCCGTTACCTTGGTGGAGGGTTCGTCCTTCTGTATCTCTTCTCCGAATGGGGACATGGATCCGGCACTTCCGCACGGATTGTTTGTCCATGACACGCGGATCATCTCTTGCTGGAATCTCACGATCAACGGATTGGCTCTTGAGCCTTTGGCAGCGGGGGGAAAGGAACCCTATAGGGCCCAGTTTATTTGCCGTGTCCCTCGAACCGACGGCCATGCGGACAGCTCTCTGATTGTCGAACGACTGCGGGAGGTGAGTGAGGGAATGTTGGAGCAGATCACAGTGCGCAACTATTCGTCGGAGCCGTTCCATTGTGTCATTCGGTTTAGCGTAGAAGCGGATTTTGCTGATCTGTTCGAGGTTAAGGAGGCGAGGATTCAGCACCGCTGGGACAAAACCCACCAAGCGAACGAAAATTCACTACAAATTCGGGCGGCTTGGGAAGAGGTCCGCAGGGGCGTTGACATTAATACCGCCGGTGCTGTCGTCGAGCCTCGGAGTGTGACTTATCAGGCGGTCGTTTCACCGCGCGATTCCTGGACCACTGGACTGACCGTTGTCCCCGCAGTTGAGGGAAGGGAGGCACTACCGTTCAGGGGATCGGATGAAAAGGGCTTATCCCCCCAGGATCGCCGCCGACAGGAGTGGGTAGCCAAGATCCCGGCAATGCGTATGGGCAACAGTTCTGTTGAACGCACTTTACAGCGGAGCTATGACGATCTGGGCGCTCTGAGGATTGAAGATCCTGATCAACCGGAGCGGGTTGTTGTGGCGGCTGGCGCCCCTTGGTTCATGACTCTATTTGGACGTGACTCGTTGTGGGCTTCTGAGATGGCGCTTCCTGTGGACCCCTCTCTCGCCCTTGGCACTTTGCAGACCCTTGCCGACCGCCAGGGCAAGGCTGTAGACCCGCTGACGGAGGAAGAACCTGGAAAGATTCTTCACGAAGTCAGGCTCGGTGTCTCAAGTGGATTGTCATTGGGTGGTAAATCCGTTTACTACGGCAGTGTGGACGCCACGCCCCTCTTCGTGAACACCATAGGGGCGCTTAGTCGTTGGGGCTTTGCCTCCGATACGGTAGCTGCCCTGCTGCCGCATGCGGATCGCGCGCTGTCCTGGATTCGCGATTACGGTGACAAAGACGGTGACGGCTTTGTTGAATATGAGCGTCTTAACGAGCGGGGACTGATCAATCAGGGCTGGAAGGACTCGTGGGACGGCATCAACTTCGCCGATGGGACTCTCGCGGAACCTCCCATCGCACTGTGCGAAGTCCAAGCCTACGTCTATATCGCATATCTTTCGCGTGCTTGGATGGCTTACGACGCCGGCGATGACTCTCTGGGGTCCGAGTTGGCGGAAAAGGCTGCGCGACTCAAGAAGCAGTTCAACGAACAGTTCTGGATGCCGGAACGCGGCTATTACGCGATTGCGCTGGATGCAAAGAAACGGCAGGTTGACGCTTGCGCATCGAACATGGGCCACTGCCTGTGGATGGGGATCGTGGATGAGGATAAGGCGCCCCTCGTTGTCGACCGTCTGATGTCGCCAGAAATGTTCAGTGGCTGGGGGGTGCGGACTTTGGCGAGTGACATGGGGGCCTTCAACCCGGCGAGTTACCACAATGGTTCCGTGTGGCCGCACGACAACGCGATCATAGCCACCGGCCTCGTGCGATATGGATTCGTGGCCGAGGCACAGCGTATAGCCGTAGCTCTGTTTGAGGCGGCTGAGTATTCGGATGGCCGTCTTCCGGAGCTGTTCTGCGGATTCGGTCGGGATGAATTTCCGCAGCCCATACCTTATCCCGCCGCTTGTTCGCCCCAGGCGTGGGCTGCCACGACGCCGATACACCTGGTCATGAGCCTGCTGCGCTACGACGCCCATGTTTCCCGAGGGGGCTTGTGGATGGACCCGGCTATTCCGGAGTCATTTGGCGATCTGCACATCATCAACGCACCGACAGGCAGAGGTCCCATCACTATTGAAGTCATCGGCTCCCAGGCTACCGCTCAAGGCCTGCCCGAGGGTCTGACGTTTCGACAGGGCCATCGACCCTGGATGACGGAACTGGTCGAACAGGCCCGTCTTTTCGGGGAAGGTCAGCCACGAGGAGCAAGCTAGGGATTACGGGCAACTGGCTGGCGATCGCAGTAGCTGGGGCCTTTACCGGCGAAGCGCTGGTCGTTGTTGTGCAGCGCTTGGTGGGTAGGAAAGCCATGCTTGGTATGCCAGCCAGAGTGCGGCGAAGTCTGCAGAGGTAGAGGTGTCCCGCCCGGTTGTCTCTTTTATTTTGGCAAGCCTGTAAGACAGTGTCTGTCGATGGATGCCCAGCTCAGCGGCAGTTTCGTTCCAGCGGCGGTCATTCTTCAGGAAGCTAAAGAGGGTCTCCCTTAGGGCCGTCGTTTTCGGGTCCAGGTCTGCAAGGCTTCCGAGTACCTGCCGGACAATACTGTCTGCTTCTTTCCTGGATCTTGCCAGAAGCGATACAGGTACGCCGGTGAAGTCGACCCAGTTGTCGTTCGTCCCGCCGGAGGACAAGACTTTGTGTGCTTCCTCGGCTGCGACTTTTGCATCGCGGATATCCAGGTATGTCGAGGATGCTGCGGCGCGGATCCCGAGATCTTCGAGAAGTTTGCGTGTATCCGGAAGGGCCGGTTCCGGCACCATTAGGAAATAGGAGTGCCGCCCTGTTCCGGTGAGTACAGGCAGGGCAGCAATCGAGACTGCCCTCGCTGTTTTCGGACCGTCTTCGGTCTTGATGGCTATTAGTTTGTATCCCTCCGCCATCGCATTCGGTTTGAGGACGTCGTCGATATTCTCAGGTATCCGTCCTTCCAGAATCGCCTCAAGCATGACCTTAGAGCGATCGGCCCTTTCCCGGATTGTGGTCAAAAGTTGACTCACGGCTACGTCAACGACCTGCAGGATGTGAATGAGCAGGAAGCTGCTGACCTCTTCCCCGGGGAATTCTGCAACTACTAACTTCACGCCACGCTCACCAGGAAGTGTATAAGAGCGTTGCCGTGCCGTTGATGTCAGCGTGGGCAATGGCGGTCCTTGTATGATCGTCAATCCGGTCTGGGTGTCAAGTACGGTGAGCCTGGACCTAAAGAGTGCCTGCAGGTCGTCCATCAGGCGTGCTGGGTCCGCATGGGCATAGGTCGAGAGCTGGTAGAGCTTGCTCAGCTTGAGGACCTGGAGTGTTTGGGTGGTGGCCGTGGCGGCTGCAACCGTGCGCCCTATCGCGGCAAACGGTGTTTCCTCGTTTGTCAGCAGGACCGGGAATCCCAATCTGTCGGCCTCGTCGAGGAGTTCTTGTGTCAACGGGGGCAGGCTGGGGTGGTCACCTAGTGCGACGCCTGCCAGCCCGGCTTCATTGAGTCTTTGAATGAAGGTGCTCTGCTCCTTGGCACCATGCGGGACGCAGAGCCCGACGGTCATCAGCAATTCATGCGGACCGAGCCACCTTGCCGGGTCGTTAAGTTCGCAGCTATGCGCCCAGAGAACCTGGCGTTCCAAGCCGGCGGCTCCGGCCAGTACGCGGGTGCCCAAGCTTTGAGTGCTAACGAGATCGTTGACGGTCAACACTGACTGTTCCATGCAAAAACCTTACTGCAACACTAATAAGCATCAAATTTCTTACGTCTGTACCATACTTCTCTTGCGTTGCGGTTACTAGTGTGAGTCACACAACAAATAGAATCGTCAAAGGAGATGGCTCCGACATGTCACCAGATACTGCACCTTTCTCCATGCAGCGGACCGCAGTATGGCGAATCGGTGGCCAAGCGCGAACGGCTTTGGTCCACACGATGAACGTTGCATCATGAGCGCCCTTCGTCAGGGTTCCCGCATCGCGGTTTTGGGAGCTGGACTTGCAGGCTTGGCAGCTGCTACGCAGCTAAGAGCCGATGGCTTCGATGTGACCGTTCTTGAGGCCAGGGACAGGTCCGGGGGGCGCGTCTGGTCAGAATCAATCACGGCCGGGCGCGAAGAACCCTGCGTTATCGAACGGGGCGCCGAGTTCGTATTGCATGGTTACACGACGATGCGGCGCCTGCTTGATTTGACCGGCTTGTCCCTGGTTGACACCGGCATGAGCTACTACGTTCGTGCTCTGGCGGACACCCCCGACATCAGCACGCAAGACGTGGTAGAAGCAGGCCGAGCAGCTGCCGCCATCGCCCGAACCTACCCCTCACCACCGTCCGCAGAAAAGGTCCTGCAACGTTTGGACTGCGATGATCGGCTCGTGGATGCACTTCGCGCTCGTATCGAAATCTCCACCGCTGTCGCGGCAGATCAAGTCAGCGCTGACACTCTTGAGCACATTGCATCCTTCGAGCCGCGTCCGAGTTGGAGGATCAGCGGCGGAAACCAGGAGCTTCCTAAAGCCTTGGCTGCCCGTCTCGGCGACTCGGTGCACTACCGGGAAACCATTCACGCGGTTACAGACCTCGGCGAAGAAGTCCTCGTGGAAACATCGGCAGGCAGCGCGACTTTCGACGCCGCCGTCGTGGCGCTCCCATTGTCCATCGTGCGGGACCAAGCGACTCTTGCCCTGTCGGTTCCGGAATGGAAGACCAGCGCACTGAACCGGGTACTGCAAGGGGATGCGGCCAAGCTTCACCTCCCGCTGCGATCCGTCCCGGCAACGAGCGCGGTGATGTCAACGAACGGCCGCTTCTGGACATGGACTGCGCAGGACAATACCGGTTCGGTCACTCCTGTGCTCAATTCCTTTATGGGCTCTCCTGGCGCTTTGGACCGGGCACAAGGCGACGGGGATTTCAACGCGTGGATAACCCATGCCCGGCACATTCGCCCGGAACTGGACTTCAGTGAGAGTGACGCCGTCGCCACGGTTTGGCGCAACGATCCTCTCGCCCGCGGCGCTTATGCAGCTTTCGCCCCAGGCGGAGGAAGAACTGATGCGGAAGAACTGGAACGCCCGGTAGGCAACCTCCTCTTCGCCGGCGAGTACGCTGATCCTGACTTCACCGGCCTGATGGAAGGCGCACTCCGCAGCGGCGAACGAGCGGCGGTCAGGATCAGGAATGCTGTCCAGGGTCTCAAAGTTGAGGCGGCCAGCGCATGAACGCGGCCGTAGCAACTACAGACGATATCCAGTGGCCCGAGCAGGTGCCTATAAGCCCGGAGCGCGTCCTCTCCGGTGCCCCTTCGGCAAGCACTCTGGTCCTGTACGGCGATCCTGGCACGGAAGCCGGCCTTTGGAAGGTCACTCCTGGCGAATTCACCACCAAGCTGACTGGCTACAGGGAGTTCATTCACATCGTTGACGGCCAGGGCCAACTTATCGATGACCAAGGGCAGGAAACCAACCTGCGGGCGGGGACAATTGTGGCTCTCCCTGAGGGCTGGGCGGGCCGCTGGAGCGTGCAAACAGAGCTCGTCAAGTCCTACTCGATCGTCCGGGCACAGTAGAGCCGCCGGCAGCGCCCCAACCACTCTTTGCCTATACCAATGAACAACGTAAGGAACCACTCATGAATGCCAATCTCGAATTCGCTCGAGTTAGCAACACCTTCTTCCATAACGGAGAGTACATCCCCGTATCGCAGGGCCGCGATGTCGTGGACCCTTCCAACAATAGAGTCATCGGCCAAATGGCTGAGGTCGGCCACGACGACATTGAAGCCGTCGTTGCTACCGCCAACGCTGCGCAGAAGGCATGGTACGCCTATACGGCACTGGATCGTGCCGAGATGCTGCACAAAGTGGCAGCGGAGATGAAGAAGCTCGCACCCGAAATTGCTGAACTACTGACCCGTGAAACGGGCAAGCCGTATAAGGAAAGCTCTGACGAAATGGCTTGGTCAGGTTCTGCAGTGGACTATTACGCAGAACTCGGTCGGCACTCGATTGGTTCGGTTCTGGGCACCTCTGTTGTCGGCCAGACCCACTACACCTTGAAGGAGCCCATGGGCACGGTGGTCAGCATCCTTCCTGCGAACTTCCCCATTCTGTTGCTGATGTGGTCCGCGGCAGCTGCCCTGGCAGCGGGCAACTCTGTGATCGTCAAACCCTCGGAAAACGCCTCCCTGACGACTCTTTCCTTCATGCGGGTCTTCCGGAACCTGCCTACTGGGTTGGTCCAGTGTGTCTCCGGTGGTGCCGACACGGCGAAGCAGCTCGTCTCCCACAAGAACACCCACATGATTGCCTTCACCGGAAGTGTTGCGACCGGCCAGGCTGTTTCACGGGCCTGTGCTGAGCACTTCAAGCCGCATCTGATTGAAGCTTCGGGCAGTGATGCTTTCCTGGTTATGCCGTCTGCCCCTATTGACGTGGCAGCCCGCGCGGCTACCTTTGCGTCCTTCTTCAACGCCGGCCAGGTGTGCACCTCTGCCGAGAAGATCCTTGTCCATGAGGACGTTTACGACCAGTTCATGGAAACGTTTGTCGCTAACGTGAAGCGGTTGCGGATCGGCCACGGCCTCGACAAGGTCGATTTCGGCCCGATGGAAAACGCACGTGAGGTTGCCCGCGTAGAGCAGCTGGTCGCCCGGGCCGTTGAGCAAGGCGCCGCCGTCACCATCGGCGGACACAGGTTGAACCTCGGCGGGGAGCTGCAGGACGGGTTCTTCTACGCGCCCACAGTCCTGGAGGGCCTGCGCCCGGACATGGACATCTTCACCACCGAGGTGTTCGGACCCGTTGCTCCGGTCTATAAGGTCTCGAGCTTCGAAGAGGCCTTGAAGATCGCCAATGACTCGCCTTTCGGTCTCGGCGCTACCTTGTACTCCAAGGACATCGAAGAGATCACCCGAGCCACCAACGAAATCGTTAGCGGCATGGTGTGGGTCAACGCGCCGATCCTCGACAACGATGCAGGACCCTTCGGTGGCCGCAAAATGTCCGGCATTGGCCGCCAGCTGGGCGCCGAAGGGCTCGACACCTTCCGTCACACCAAACTCGTCATGATCGATCCGGCAGCTTCCAGCCACGACTTCTGGTGGTTCCCCTATAAGGACAAGGAAGCCTGGCGTGGTGCACAGGGCAGCGAAGAAGCTGCCGTCCAGAACTCCCACAGCTACGTAGCCGCTGGAGCCTGACCCCGCAACACATGAGGTCATCGGACCACAACAAGTTTTCAAACTTGTTGACAGGACTGGATGGATGACCTTCCAGGTGCAACGGTGCTGGTGAATCCAGCACCTCCTGCCGCCGTGTCTTGACTGGAATACCTATTCAGAACGCGGCGGCAGTACTTTCCCCACGGCTGCCCGGACTGGTTCAACACCGGGACGTTTATCCCCCTTTCCCAAAGGAAGAATCCCATGATCTCCACGATCAACCCGGCTACGGGCAAACAACTTCAAACGTTCGATACGCACTCATACTTCCAGATCGACGGGATCCTTACTGCCGCCGTTGACGCGCAGAAGGCCTGGCGGCTGGTATCCGTTGAGGATCGCGTACAGATCCTCCGGAACACAGCCAAGATCCTACGTGAAAACGTCAACGAATACGCGCACCTGATCACGTTGGAGATGGGCAAGCCTATTTCCGAGGCTCGGGCCGAGATTGAAAAGTCCGCCGTCGCCGCGGACTTCTACGCCCAAAACGCCGTCAGGTTCTTGGATTTCGAAAGCATAGACGCCGACGTCAAGGAAAGCGGTGTGGTCTACGAGCCGCTGGGCGTCGTGCTGGCCATCATGCCATGGAACTATCCTTTCTGGCAGTTCTTCCGCTTCGCGCTCCCGGCGCTAGTGGCCGGGAACGGCGCGATCCTCAAGCATGCGAACAACGTGCCCCGTTCAGCGTTGGCCGTACAGGACATTCTCGACAAGGCGGGTTTGGCCCCTGGTCTTTGTGCCACGGTCCTGATCGAACCAGAGAAGGTCGCTGCTATTATCGCTGACGACAGGATCGCCGCGGTCGCGCTCACCGGTTCCACTCAAGTCGGCGCCATCGTCGCTTCCCAGGCCGGAGCGGCCCTCAAGAAACAGGTCCTGGAGCTCGGTGGGTCCGACCCGTTCATCGTTTTATCCGATGCGGATATCAAGGACGCCGCACGGACCGCAGTTAGGGCCCGCTTCACCAACGCGGGACAGGCATGCATCAACGCCAAACGCTTCATCGTCGATGAAGAGATCGCCGACGAGTTCGTTGCCGAGTTCGTGATCCAGACTCGGGAACTTATCCTTGGCGATCCGTTTGACCCTGCCACCGACATGGGACCCATGGCCCGAGAAAACCTCCGCGCCACACTTCACGATCAGGTCCAGCGCACCCTGGAGGCAGGAGGACGGCTCCTGCTGGGTGGAGAACTGCCTGAGGGGCTCGGGTATTTTTACCCGCCAACGATCATCGACCGGGTCGTTCCGGGGCACGCCGCCTTTGACGAAGAGACCTTTGGCCCGGTAGCTGCTATCACCCGCGTCTCGTCCACCGAAGAAGCAATCGCACTGGCCAACCAGACCGAGTTCGGACTGGCCGCTTCCTTGTGGACCCGAGATACGGACAGAGCAAAGGCAGTCGTGCGCCGACTGGATGCCGGAGCGGTTTTCGTCAACGGAATGGTGGTCTCTGACCCGCGTCTTCCTTTTGGTGGCATCAAGAAATCGGGGTATGGACGCGAACTCGGCCGCCAAGGCATCCGCGAATTCACTAACATGAAGACCGTCTGGATCGGCCCTGACACGACCGGGACGAAGGGGAAGACATGGGCACAGTGAACCGCCCGTTGGTCAACGAGATCTCCGACTGGACGGACCTCAGCCCGGGTCAACCGGTTCAGGTGGATAACGGTGATGGCCAAGTCACCCGTGCACTCGTGGATACGCTTTTTGAGGATGGAAGCATTATCTGGCTCCGCAACGAACCGGGGTCCCGGTCGCTGCACCTGCGAGACGATCCCTTGACCCTCTACGCGATTTGAAAGTCCGAACCTGCAGCGCCGGCCTTGGAACGGCCGGCGCTGCAGCGGTTTAAACGCCTCCTGTCACAGCAGCAGGCTCGGGCAGAGACGAGAGATGCCCCGCTCCCTAAGGGGCGGGGCATCTGTTGCGATGACCTCAATTTTCTTGAGCCGTCGCTGTTCGTCGTGGGCTTGCGCAGGGTTTATGTGGGTGAGCTTTGTTGCGAGCTTCGCCTGCCGACGACGAATTCCTTCTGGTTTACTGTCCGTTCGGAGTTGTTCGTGCGGCTATGTCCACGACATTGACGAGGAGCATGGCCCGGGTCATGGGACCAACACCACCGGGATTCGGTGAGTACCAGCTGGCGACCGCTTCGGCGCCGGTCTCGACATCACCTTGCAGCCTGGACTTACCGGTGGCCTCGTCAACGCTCCGAGACACTCCCACGTCCAGAACAATCACTCCTGGCTTGAGCTGGGGGGTCTTGACGATAGCGGGCACGCCCGCTGCGGCAATGACTACATCCGCGCGGGCGATCAGCCTGCCAAGGTCAGTTGAGCCCGTATGTGCCAGGGTCACAGTGGCGTTGATGGCACGACGTGTCAGCAACAGGCCCAAGGGCCGTCCGACAGTTACGCCGCGCCCGATCACGAGCACTTCCATCCCGGTCAGGGCAATGTTGTGCCGTTCGAGCAGCTCGACAATGGCGCTCGGCGTGCAGGGGAGGGGCGAATCGATGGTTTCTCCGACGTTCAGCACGAGTCGGCCCAGGTTGGTTGGGTGCAGCCCGTCGGCGTCTTTGTTGGGGGCAATCTTTTCCAGGACGGCGTTCTGGTCGATGTGTGCCGGCAAGGGAAGCTGGACGATATACCCGGTGGTGGCAGGGTCCTCATTGAGCTCTAACAGGACTGCTTCGAGGTCTTCTTGTGAAATGTCGGCAGGAAGATCCCGGCGGATGGATTCGATCCCGACCTCAGCGCAATCGCGATGCTTTCCAGCTACGTAGGAGTGGCTTGCCGGGTCGTCTCCGACCAGAACGGTGCCCAGCCCGACAGCGATGCCGGCGTCTTTGAGCGCAGCGACGCGTCCGCCCAGTTCTGCCTTGATGCTTGCTGCGGTTGCTTTGCCGTCGAGAACGCGGCCCGTGCCGCGCAGGGCAACGGATGTTTCACGTTCCATCAGATTCTCTGACAATGGTCAGTCCTTTCGTGTGGCTCATAGGGCTCCGCTGTCCGGGCCCTTGACGGGGGAGTCCGCAGCTCCCTGAGGGGAACTGCGGACTGCCTCGGGTGTCAGCCGCGCAGACGTTCACCCTTGGGGTCATAGAACGGACGGCGCGAGACGGTGGCCGGGTACAGTCGGCCCTTGCATTGGACTTCGAATGAACCGGTAAGGTCCGTTTCGGGGTCGATTGCTGCAATGCCTACCGCACGGCCAAGTGTGTGGCCGTAGCTTCCGCTGGTCATCCGGCCGACGGGAATGTTGTTGCAATAGACGGTTTCGTCGTGAACAAAGACCGGTTCGGGATCGTCGATGGCAACATACACGGTGCGATGCTCGGGTGTGGCGGGATCGAGTTTCAGCAACGCCTCTTTGCCAACGAAGCCGCCGGGTTTATCCAGGGCAACGGTGAAGCGAAGACCGGCCGAGTAGGGATCGTCAATGGGGCCGATGTCGTGTCCAAGGTGCCTGAATCCCTTTTCGCTTCGGAGCGAATCGAGGGCGTGGTATCCGGCCAGACGGATGCCCAAGTCCTGGCCGGCGTCCCAGAGGGCATCGAAAATGTTCACTGCAAGATCAGCACTGGGGTACAGCTCGTAGCCGAGTTCACCTACGAAGCTGACCCGCAGGCTGTAGGCGTAGCCGTCGGCAATTTCAACGGTCCGGCCATGGGTGTATCCCTGGGCGTCGTCGGACCAGTCCTCCGGTGAAATCCGGGAAAGCAGTTCCCGGCTTTTCGGTCCCATGACTCCGATCGTGGCCAGGGCGGCTGTGCAGTCGAACACCGAGGCGGCCCGGCCCTTGGCCAGTCGCTTCAGATAGGCAAGGGTCTTTTGCTGTGTAAAGGAGGGAGTGACAACGAGAAAGCGTTCCTCTTCGAGGCGCGTGATGGTGCCGTCGAGCTCGATTCCTGCAGAGTCGTTGAGGAACAGGGTGTAGACCGCCTTGTTCACCTCAACGTCGACGTCGGCGGTAGAGGCTTGCTGGCAAACAGCCAGCGCGTCACGCCCGGCCACCTCGAATTTCGCGAAGGGGCTCAGGTCAAAGAGCACGACTCCTTCGCGGGCGGCTTTGTGTTCCTCCTCGACGCGGGAGAACCAGCCAGGGCGGCCGTAGCTATAGTCGTAGGCCGGATACGTGCCGGGGTCTCCGTACCAGTTGGCGCGTTCCCCACCGTTGACCTCGCCAAAGCATGCTCCGAGTTCGGCCAGCCTGGAGTGCAGGGGAGTGCGGCGTACGTTCCTAGCTGTGTCCATTTGAAGGTTTGGCCAGTGCATGGCATAGAGCCGACCAAGCCCTTCCTTGGTGCGGGCTTTGAGGTACCTACGGCTGTTCTGGTGCCGGGAAAACCGCTGCACGTCTACGCTGGATGAATCGAAACGGGGCGTCCCTGAGATAATCCACTCTGCGAGTTCCTTGCCTACGCCGGGGGCATAAATGATGCCTTGGGAATTGAAACCGGCTGCGACATACAGATTCGATACCTCAGCGGTCTCTCCGAGGGCGAAATTCGCATCAGGGGTGAAACTCTCGGGAGCGTTGAGAAAGCGGTCATATCCAGCTGTCGCCAGGGCGGGCACCGTGGTTTCAGCCTTCGCCCGGATGGGAGCGAAGTGGTTCCAGTTGGCGTCGAATTCGGCAAAGCCTGCTGTGGAGATATCCTCGACCGGGCGGGGTAGCCCGTCGGGTTCAAAAGCACCTACCAGCAGCCGGCCTTGTTCATGGCGCAAATAGTAGCTGCTGTCCAGGTCCCGGAATACCGGCAGCTGCGGCGCTGCTCCATCGATCTGCCCGGTCCTGACGTGCACATGCTCGGCTGCGTACAGCGGCACGTGAACGCCAGCTGTTGCGGCCAAATCCCGGGTCCACAAGCCACAGGCGAGGACCACACGATCACAGTGGACGGCGCCCTGGTCAGTGAGGACGCCAACGATCTTGTTGTTCTCACGCAGGATCTTCTCGACCGTGACACTCTCACGGATCTGGGCGCCCAACTGATGGGCAAGCTTGGCGAAGGCTATGGTGGCGTAGCCCGGGTTGATGTGTCCGTCATCCGGCAGCAGAAGCGCACCAAGGACGCCTGCGTGGCTGGCCAACGGCCACACCTCATGGAAACGGTCTTCTGTGAGCCACTCCGTGCGGACGCCTTGCTGATCAGCTACGTCCTTGGCGTAGAGGAGTTCATCGACGCGGCCGGGCGTGCGGGCGACGCTGAGGGAACCGGACCGTTGGAAGGACACGTCAATCCCGGACATCTGCTCCAACTGGGTGTAAAACTCCAAGCCGTACTTTGAGAGCTTGGTCATTGTGGATGATCCTCGGGCGCCGGTTACGAGGCCTGCCGCGTGCCAGGAGGTGCCGCTGCCGAGAACATTGCCTTCAAGTAAGAGAATGTCGCTCTCGCCCGCAGCAGCCAGGTGATAGGCGATGCTGCTTCCTACAATCCCACCTCCCACGATGACGGTCCGGACCCGGGGCGGAAGCGGATCGCGGGAGGTCTCGGTGAAGGCTTTGGCGCTGATGGAGCGGTCGACGAGGCGGTCCATAGGAATTCTCACTTCTGTTTGATCGGTGCACCGCGAGGGGCGCAAGGGTGATTCGTTAGTTGAAAACGACAGTGCGGTTGCCGTTCAGCAGGACCCGCTGTTCGGCATGCCATTGCACGGCACGTGCCAGGGCTAGCCGTTCAGCATCTTGTCCGGTGACTGCCAGTTGCGCCGGGCTGTAGTCATGTCCAACCCGAAGCACTTCCTGCTCGATGATGGGCCCTTCATCAAGCTCGGCGGTCACGTAATGAGCCGTGGCGCCGACCAGTTTCACGCCGCGGTCGAACGCCTGGTGATAGGGCTTGGCACCCTTGAAGCCGGGAAGAAAAGAGTGATGGATGTTGATGGCCTTGCCGGCAAGTTCGCTGCAGAGGTCATCGCTGAGGACCTGCATATAACGGGCCAGGACGGTCAGATCGACCTGGTGTTCGGCGATCAAGGCAAGAAGCTTTTCTTCTGCTGCCTCTTTGGTCTCGGGTGTCACAGGGATGTGGAAGAAGGGGATACCGTGCGCTTCGGCCACGGGTTGGAGTGTTTGGTGGTTGGATGCGATGAAAGGGAAATCGACTTTGAGTTGCCCGGACCGCCACCGGAACAGCAAGTCGTTCAGGCAATGTTCAGCCTTGGAGACAAGGAGTGCGACCCGGGGCCGGTCGGCTGCGTCGGACATGGTCCAGTTCATGCCGAACTTGTCCGCCGTCGTCTGGAAGGCTGCCTTCAGCTCACCAACGGCGACCTCGGAAGGGTAGGTAGCTTGGACGCGCATGAAGAACCGTTTGATCGACGAGTCATCGAACTGCTGGCTGGCGAGAATGTTGCAACCGTGTTCGACCAGGAAGCCTGAGACGGCGTGGACGATGCCCACGGTGTCTTGGCAGCTGAGGGAAAGAATCACTTCGCGGGTGGTGACGTGCTCCACAGTACTCCTAGAGGATTTCGGTGCGCGGCCTGGGCGGCCAGGAAGCGCCCTCGGGTAATTGACAAGAGAGCATCGGATAGACAAGCCATATCCGGTAGCTGAACAGACTCGAACTTACGCGAGCAAGACCACTGCAGCCATGCTGAAAATGCCACAAAAGATAATCCTTTTCATATCAATGCCGGATCCGTCGATTTTGTGGTGGGGGTGAGCCCGTGGCAAAGAAATGTTGGAGCCATCCAGCCTCGACACCCGAGCCCATCACTCTGGGATCGTTCCCATGTCCCAGCGCCGAAGTCCCAAACCCGTGGCCTGAACCAGGCCTGCCGCAACGCACGGCTAGCTTTAGACATCCGTATGAAAAAAATCAAAGATATGTAACTTGCCACTATTGGTCTGCTGTAGGTCAGGTGGTTTTCTTGATGTAAGAAATGAGACCCAGCGCACATTCGATCAGCCGGTACACCACTAACGGCGCCGGTGCCGACCTAGAGAACACGAGCATCAGCTGATCCTGAGGAGCGTACGGGTAGGCAGCGCACACAACATGTCGAGACGCAGCCCGGCCAGCCATGCCGGCATCGACTGCATTCCCTCCGCAGCAAGGCCCGGCTTACCCCGGCCATAATTTTTGGAGCATAGAAATGACAACTGTGAATGAACAGAAAGAAATCCCTGAATCGCCGCCTGAGGGAGTGGCGACGAAACGGCTTACCGGCAATCTGACAACATCGGGGATTGTCTTCACCGTCCTGGCCTTCAATGCGCCTCTTACTGTCTTCGTGGGCCTGATACCCTTCATCATCGGCTCCGGGAATCAACTCGGAACCCCCGTCACATACTTGGCGGCGTGCGCGTTAGTGCTTTGCTTCGCTGTCGGATTCACGAGCATGGGCAGGCGCCTGTCCAATCCAGGTGCGTTCTACGCATATATCACTGCAGGACTCGGCAAACCGCTCGGACTCGGCGCATCGTTCCTGGCCCTTCTGGCTTACTTCTTTTTCCTCGCAGGCGCGTTCGCATTTGGTGGCGTATCCCTGGAGTCGTTGGTCACAGACGTGTTCTCAGGACCTGACATCCAATGGTGGGTGTACACCTTCGTCTTGATCGCCATCGTCGGAGTGCTCGGTTACGTTGAAATCTCCCTCTCGGCCAAAATATTGACCGTCTTCATGATCTTCGAAGTTGTCATCATCGTTGCCTTCGACGTGGCTTCGTTCGTCAATGGCGGGCCCGAGGGTGTGAGCGCTGCGCCTTTCCTGCCGTCGAACATTTTCTCCGGAAACGTGGGCCTGGCTGCTCTGCTGGGCGTCATGTGTTACGCCGGTTTTGAGGCTACGGCAGTCTTCCGCGAAGAGGCGCGCAATCCAGAACGTACGATCCCGCGGGCAACTTACATCTCCATCTTGTCCATGGGATCCATGTATGCGATCAGTGCCTGGGCCCTTATCACCGGAGTGGGGGCAAGCAGCGTCGTTGCCGCATCTGCAGAAGACCCGAGCGGAACCGCCACCGGGGCCGTCGCACTTTACCTTGGCAAGATCGCCTTCGATGTCGTCCTGGCCCTGGTGTGCACCAGCATTTTCGCGGCCATGATTGCCACGCACAATATCAGTGCCAGGTACATGTACTCCCTGAGCATGGACCACGTGTTCCATGCATCTCTACGGAGGATCCACGTGAAGCATGGTTCCCCCCATGTGGCCTCACTTGCCACGAGTCTTGTCGCTCTGGTCTTCATCGCGGTACTGGCAATTGCCGGAGTAGATGGAACGTCCTTGTTCGGCATTCTCGAAGGGATCGCTGCTTATCCGCTGATCCTCCTGATGCTTCTCACCAGCGTTGCTGTCATCGTCTACTTCCGCCGGAATCCGCAGTATCAGGTGGGGGTATGGAGGAGCTTGCTGGCCCCAGGTCTGGCCGCTATCGGGTTTGCCGTGGTGGCCGTGATCGGTACGCAGAACATAGCCCTTTTGATCGGGGGCAATGAGGTCCTGGCCGGCATACTTCTGACGTTGTTCTATGGTTCGCTCATAGCAGGTATCGCTCTCGCTCTGATCTATCGCAGAAAGAACCCCGGGGTCTACGCCCGAATCGGCCGGCAGGGAGCCTAACCCGGCCAGCTGCCCCTCGAGGCCTCTCAAATCGACGAACACCTCCCGCTGAAGGGCCAGTGTCGACGCGCAAGCGTTTGCCTGGCCCTCAGTCATGCGCAGGTACAAGAAATCAGCCAACCAGACGTGCCCCAAAAGGCTCCTGTCACGGATGCAGCCCTCATAGAAGAGCATGTCGATACTCGTCCCGCGTTTCCACGTCGACAAGGGCCAAAGTTGTCACATCGTATGACCGCGCCTCACTGAGTACGGTGGATCAGAAAGCCACCGTGGACCCAACTGCGAATAACTTGTTACACATGCCGGATATGGCACTGAAATTCTTGCAAACGTACTATTCGGAGGGTCCTCGCTTAGGCGTAAGGTGAATCACATTAAGAGCTACTGAAGGAGATCACTGATGGATGGGTGTGGGCCACGCTGGTTCCTTGGCCCTGCCCCGCGAGAGATCGAAGTCGGCGTGCGGAAACACGTGAAGTTCGGTCATAGATAGTTCAGTCTATGTGTACCTGTTTCGCGAAGATGCAGCGAACTACTAGCCAGCACGCCGCTGCAGCAAGGCTGTCGCAGATCGGCCAAACGGCAGACGGACTTAACTATGAGTGTTTGCCAACTATGAACCCAAGAGTTGAGGCCATCTGTGGTCTCAAAACCATCAGCCGGGACCCCGCCAGCCTGCCACGTCCGATTAACAATCGCCGTGAACAGTCTGTTGACGGGCTGGCTCGTCGCTGAAGTAACAACAAAGAGGAGATGACCAAAATGGAGTCATTTGATGTCGTTGTCGTTGGATGTGGATTCGCTGGTGCAATCGCAGCCCGCGAATCAAGGGCTGACGGGAAGTCCGTGCTTGTGCTCGAAGGCCGCGAACGCCTCGGCGGACGCACCTGGTACAGGAAGTTCCAGGGAACAGACCAGGGAGTTGAAATCGGCGGCACCTGGATTGCCCCCGACCAGCAGAAGTTCGTACAGGCGGAGCTGGAACGCTATAAGGTCCAGACGTTCCAAAGCCCCGTGGCATCAAACTTTGGCTGGGGCCTCAACGGTGAGATGCTGAACACGGCCTTCCCCATCCCAGCCGACGAATGGGCCGCGCTCGAGCACGCCATCGTGCAGATCGACAAGGACGCAGACCGCATCCGCTTTTATGAAGCACCCCTTGGGCAACCAGGTTTGGAAGACCTGGACATACCGTTCTCGGCTTACGTTGATGCCCTCAACGTCCCGGCCAAGACACGCGACTTCCTTCTGGCCTGGCCCACCTTCTACTTCGGCGCCTACCCTCAAGAGCTCTCCGCCCTTCACGTCATCTCCTGGGTGAGCGGCTTCGGAAGCTCCGTGGGCTGGTACACCCTGCTGACTGACAAATTCGTCGGGGGAACGAAGAGTCTTATCGAACACATCCTCGCCGAAGCTGAAACCGAGGTGCGCTACGACACGGCTGTGGCATCGATCGCGGATGAGGGTGCGCAAGTACGAGTCGTTACCCGGGACGGCCAGACGATCCTCGCCAGGTCCATCATCGTAACCGCCCCCGTCAACACCTGGGAACGAATCAACTTCGTCCCCGAACTCCCCCACGCGCACCGTGCCATGGCCACCGAAAAGCAAGCAGGACAGTCCGTGAAAGTCTGGGCACTTGTGCCCAAGTTGGAAAACGACTTCTACGGCATCGGCATCGACACCACATTCAAATGGATTGCATCGGAATACACAACCGAAGACGGGACCTACCTTTGCTGCTTCGCCAGCGCCGAAGCTGACATTGATGCAACGGACCTGGACGCCGTTACCAATGCCGTACGCCAATTCCTCCCCGAAGCAACCGTCCTCGCGGTGGACTCGCACGACTGGAACAAAGACGAATTCTCTTTGGGAACGTGGATGGCGTACCGGCCAGGCCAAGTCATGAAGTACTCCAACCATCTTCAAGTACCCCACGGGCGCGTTCACTTCGCCAATTCAGACTTGGCCTCCGGCTGGGCCGGGTGGATTGACGGTGCAATAGAATCCGCATTCACGGCAGCAAATGCGTCGAACCTCATGCTGGCCTCCGAGCGCATGCACATTCCCAATCCTCCGAAGCAGGCGAAAGTATCAACCCTGTAGGGCAGACCAGTGACGGGAATGCCAGCACTAGCCCTCTTCCGCTGCGGCTCCCATTGGAAAGAGTACCCGGATCGTATCTCGACAGGTCCGGGCGATCTTCCCCGGCTGGCATCCTGCACTGCGAAGTCGTTAGCTCCCCAGCAAAGCCATGCGCAGGCTGAACTGAACCACTTACGGTTCCGTGGGGCGAGTGTTTCAAGCCAACATTCGCCCCACCAACCATCGCCAAGGCGCTCCACGCCGTAGCGACAATTAGCACTACTGACGGTCACCGAATGCAGGGATGACTTAGAGAGAACTCATCCCATTTTACGAACATTCTGCGATTCTTAGCCATTAGGCCGCACGAAGCTCCCGAGGAAGTCGATGTGGTCGACGTCGAGACCAGCCGGTCCAGCGCGGTCGAACGAGCGCGGCAACGATGGTGGTCCGGAAGGCTGAACAACCCGACCATTGGGCGGCAGGATCGTCCCGGACGCCGTCATCGACCACTGCTATCTGAGAGGGGCGGAGTCCGACTGCGCCGCCAACGCGCTGAAACTCGCCCAACTGGCCGCTGAGGCCGTCGGGCGCGGGACCTGCGACGGTTCGACGTCGATCAGGCCACCGGCGAAGTGCACTCCAGTACCGTCACCAACCTCGAATAGAACAGTCACGGTGCCGACGCTTGCGTCAGAATCGAACTGAATTCGGTTTCCCGGACGGCCGCTCATCATCTTCTTCCATCTCATCCCGACAGTCGAATGGTAAGAAAATGAGATGGAGCAGGGCCCGCGAACAGGGAAGTAGCCCAAAGAACACGGACTTGATGAGTCCACTTCGAGCCGTTCGGTAGGCATGCACACATCCTGACTGGTCGGACCCCTGATAAATATGAGAGTCTCGCCGCTAGCCAAGTCCGCCCCACGTCAGACCACCTTGACGTCAGTTTGGGGTGTAAATAACCAAGGCGGGGGCTTCTGGCCAAGACGCTTCCTCTGATACTTATGCTTTGGCCGCGGCACGGGACTGTGTGCATAGCGCGGGGCTGAAGCTCGGAGAGTCCGGAGAACCGTCGTCGCACCTCTCCAACCTGCGCGTTACCAGGGTGAGCCCGGCGTGAGTCCTACCCGGGCCGGAGAGCGTCATTGGGTGGCGGCGGACGGATTCCAATTTCCTGGCGACGGCGTGGGTTCCCAGCGTCGACTAGACCCTAGCTCCCATTTCGCTGCCGGCCGACTCGACTGAAGGCTTACTACTACGAGGGGATGAGATTTCCCGGGCGCCATCACCCCTTGGATGCTCTACCGCTGTGCAGGAAGGACACTCGTTGTGGTGCGTTAGTGCGACCACGCACCACAACGGGTGTCACCGGGCGGCCGGTGCACAATCAGCTGCCGCGTCCATTTTGGGACTACAGTTGCAAGTCGCTGGTGTTGGAGGGTTTGCTGACAGGCTGCTTGGGTAGTTTGCCGAGCGGGTACTTGAGTGGTTCCGTCTTCTCCACGTAGTTCCGCAGGGCATCACGAACGGCGAAGTACGCCGGCTTGGGGTTGTAGTTCTCGTCGAACAGGCACGGTTTCGCTCCCGGGAGCCATGTGTAGAGGTGCTTGTCCGTGAAGCCCCAGACGCTGATTTCCTTGATGCCGGCGTTGAGCGCCTCAGTGACGATGTTGCCGTAGATCTTTGCTTGGGAGACGGGGTCGTATGTGTGCACGTCCAGTTCCGCGATGGAGACTTCGAGTCGCAGGCCGTGGAAGAAGTTGGTCATCTCGGTGATGGCTCCGGGCGGAGGCCCCTGGAGTGTTTCGTGCATCTGCAAGGCCACGCCGTTGATCGGCACCCCGTCGGCAACGAGACCGGAAACGAGGTCGTACAGTTCCTGCCGCTTCCCTGGGAGTGATTCCACAAGGTTTTCGTTCAGGAACAGCTTGGCCTTCGGGTCCGCATCATGGGCGATCCGGAACGCGTCTGCGATGTAGCCTGGGCCGAGGGCGTTGTAGAAGTCGTTGTGCTGAAGGCCCCCACCCATCGTCTCCAGCGCCTCGGTTACGACGTCCCAGCGGTCCATCTTGTTCTTGTAGCGCTTCATGATCGTATTGAAGTGATTGACCATGGCGGCGCGGAACGCGACAGGGTCATTGACCTTAGATACAAGGTAATCGGGGTTGCAGCAACCCGAGATCAGGCCGTGGCCCTTGACCTGCATGTCGTTCGCTTTACCGAAGGCTGCCAGTCGGTCCAGGCCCTCGAAGTCGAAGATGCCCTCTTGCGGCTCAACGAATTGCCACTTCAGGTCGTTCTCGGGGGACAGGCTGTTGAACTGCTCGGCCAGCACCTCCGCGAACTGAGGTTCTGCCAGGTAGTTCGAGGGCCGGCCATCGGCCGTTGATGTCATGCCCTTGATTGAACCGGATCCGATGATGAGGCCAGCCTTCGCGGCCTCCTCCCGGAGCGAGCCGATGCCACCCTCGGCCCCCACTGCGGGAAGCGCGTCTGAGGTTGGGCTTGGCGTCGTCGTGGCGGTTGCAGCCTGGCTGGCGAATGCCGACATCGTCAGGCCAAGACTGACCGTGGCGAGCATGGCTAGAGTTTTTCGCGTCTTCATTGGGGCGAATTCCTTCGAGTAAGTGACTGCCAACAGCGCGTTCGGCCGCAAGGTGACTGCTCGAAATACGAGCCAGCTTCCGGTGCGCTGGGATGGTTTCTGACCCCGGGTGGGGGCAGCCGTGCCATTCCGCCGCGGCCGGGTAAGGCGGCGGCAGCGAGTTCTGCTTCGGTGGTGAAAAGGTAACCCGAAATTGTGACGGGTGCAACAATTTCTTTTGTTTGCTTGCCTGCGCACGTTGATTTGAAGCGCTGAAGACATGCGTGGGGTTCTTGCGCAGGGCGCGGGGGTCAGAGGCCCCGATCCGGAGGAAGAGGCCCCTGATCTGCCTCCCGAGGTTCAGCGCGGAACCTGTGAACCCGCCATTGTCTGTGTCGTCGGGGTCGGCGCAGTCGTGTTCCGGACGTGCTTTCCGGGTATGCCGATTGCCTTGGGGTCTATCTACTGGCGTCGTCGTGTCGCTGGCGGATCAACCCGAAGGGGACAGCGGGATGAGCACGCACGATATATCTGCCCGTCTCGATCCGTGTCACGAGGATCCCTATCCGGTGCTTGCGTGCGGCCTTCTGCACGACGGATATCGCCTCTTCCAGAGCGTTATCCACCTCAGAGGCGTCCTTGACCTGTACCTCCAGCATGCCGGGCTGTTCCAGCTCTCCGGTCGTGATTTCCATGTGTTCCTTTCACCGCACCGAGTGCGGCGGTGCGAGGCGAAGCGAGGGGCGCTACGGCGGACGCATGCCAAGCTCGATGCAGCATCCAGCAGTTGCAGGGGAGCCGGGGTCAAGAGCCCTTGGACTGGTGGGGCGTCGGGATGAACGGGTGGGTGGCCCCGAGGGAGCCGTTTACAGAAGTGCTTTGTGTCCGGCCGGGTAAAGACATTTATCGGCTGCGAGGCCAGTGTCCGGAGCGACGGTCCGGACGTCATTCATTGCCATTGGCAGTGCGATTGGCAGCCGTCCGACTGGTGTGATTTCGCCACTGAGGACCCGCGATAGTGCAGAATCGGATACTCCAAAACTGGCCGTGAGCGCGGATGTGATCGTTGAGATCGGGGTAAGGATGGCGCCACGGTCAAGGGCGACATCCACGATCAGGGGTATGCGGGAGGATATCGCGTTCAGTCGGTAGATGAGGCCGGGCCGGAATTCAAGCCCTCCCTGGTGAAAGAATGATTCGAGGAAAAGGTCGTCTCTGGCGTCGAATGGTGCGGCGATTCTGATAATTGCTAGATCTGCTTCCTCCGGCGTGGGGACGATGGTTCCGAGCGTGCCGGCTATGGCGGGATCGATTCCCTCTATGTAGAGACGTTGGCCCGGCGCAACGGGAAGGGTCGGTTCAGTTCCGTGGAGCTTGTTCTCGAGGACACAAACGGAGCGTGATTGCGCCAGCTCGCCCGCGGCACGGTGTTGCGGGCTGCCAACGACGCGGGCCGCTGTATCTTCGTCGACGAAGGGGTTGTCGAAAAGCCCAAGCCGGAACTTCACCAGCAGCAGTCGTCGAGCCGAAGCGTCGATCCGGGATTCCGCGACGAGACCTTCATCGACCAGGCTGCGGAGGATTTCGACGCATTCTTCGCCGCCGAACTGGTCCGCTCCTGCTTCAAGGATTTTCAACATGCGGCCCCGGGCGTCGAGGTGTTCTACTCCCCAGGCCCGGGCGGGTAGGACCTGGTCGCCAATAACGTTGTCGTTGACGAGTTCCCAGTCCGTCACAATGACACCTTCAAAGCCGAGGTCCTCGCGCAGGAGTTCCTGAAGTATCTGGCGGTTGTAGCCGAAACCTACTTCTTCCACCGGTTGTCCGTTTATTTCAAGACCCACCGGCATCCCGTAGTACGGCATGATGGCCGCGGTGTCATGCTCGATGGCAGTCCTAAAAGGTGCCAGATGGTCTTCGAATCGGCCGCCCGGGTACACCTGTTCGCGACCGTAGGGGAAGTGGGCGTCCTCGCCGTCCTTTTGCGGTCCCCCGCCCGGGAAGTGTTTAGTCGTGCAGGACACGCTGCCGGGACCGAGCGTGGCGCCTTGGAAGCCGTCCAGGTAGGCGGCCGTATGGGCTATGACCCGATCGAGGCGGGAACCGAAAGTTTGCAGTTGCCGCCCCCATCGGGGCTCGGTGGCTAAGTCGATTTGCGGGTGAAGCGCAGCACGGATTCCGACCGCAGTGTATTCGGCACGGGCGATCTCGGCGAAATGGCGGGTGGTTTCAGGTTCATCGATCGCGGCCAGGCCCAGCCCTTCCGGCCATTGCGAAAACGGGCCTGCGGAAAATCCGACGCCGACGTTTTCGGCGAATGCGTGGCGAGGGTCCGTGGAGATTGTGACGGGAATTCCGTGAGGCGTTTGAGCTGCGAGTTTTTGCAGGGCGTTGTTCCACCGGGCGGCTTCGCGTGCGTCGTCGAGTCCGTGGACATTGAAGTGGGTCATGTTCTTCGCCAGAACCACTACCGAGGTTGGTGATTTGCTGATGTGCCCGGCTGTCTCCAGCAAGGAGCCGCCTGGTCCTGATTCGATGACGGTCTGAAACATGAGGCCGATTTTTTCGTCTAACGAGAGCCGGTTGAGAAGGTCTTCGGTGCGCTCTTCGGGTGTTCTCCGCGGGTCCTCAAAGGGGTCCATGATCCCGTTCCCGTTCAGGTCGCGGTACTGGATTCCGTCAGGTGTTGTTGCCAGATTTAGGTGGGTCATGTGGATCCTCTCCTGGATGGGCGGTTTTATTTTTCGTTTCGGCGAAGACGCGCCGAACCCCGAGATCGGAGCGAGTTATTGTGCTTTTAGTGAGAAGGCGAGGGCACGTCCGGCAGTGTCTTTGCCGTAGCGATCGTGGAAATGGACTTCACTACCCGTCCCGCAGCGAACTCACCACTACCCCTGCGAGCCGTGCGGGCGATCCACACGCACGCTGCCCGGTTCCGGCCCGCTCATGGAAGGATCTCCTCGTTGAGGGGTCACGATGTCGTCGCGACAGCACAAGCGACAGCGCCCACCTTACGACGAAATTTGAACGACTGCTACATTTTTCGGAGTTATGGTTCCGCTAAGGCCGCACTAACCACGCGGCACTGGAGCGGGGGAAAGAAGGATCGGGCAGATTACCGGGCGGCAGATCGGTTCGGAACGCCAGGGAGATCCTTCACCGATTCCGGAAGGGCCCATTCAAAGAATGCCCTCATAGACCTGGTCATATCGGCGGTCGGGTCGATCAGCCATTGCAGCTGTATGCCGTCCCAGGTACCTATGAGCAGGCGGCTAAGGGTGTGGGGGTCTCGGGTTGGGCTGATTCGGCCTGCGGCCTGGTCGTAGGTGAAGGCGGCCGAAAGTTCTTCCGTTTTGCGCCGGTAGCGGGCGACGAACCAGTCATGCGCGGGATGCGTGGGGGTGGAGGATTCCGCTGCCAGGATGGCGAAGAGGCGCAGCAGTTCGGGCCGCTCGATGCTTGACTCCACCCGCTCCAGTGTGGCGGACGCGACCCCGCGTTCGGCGCAAGCGGCGTCGAAGTCGAACTCTTCGTTGCCGGGAGTGGTCCTGTCGGCCCGCTCGAGCACGGCCTCGAGAAGCTCGTACTTGGACCCGAAGTGGTGGACGATGCTGGTCAGGCTGAGGTCGAGGGAGCGCGCGATGTCCCGCAATGAGCCGCCGTGGTAGCCGTGTGTTGCGAACACAGTGGCGGCGGCATCGAGGATGTCACTCGATCGCTGCGCCGATTTTGCGTACGGACCCCGGGCGCCGGGGCTCTTCTGTTCACTCATGCTAGTGACCTTACTAACTATAGCCCGGCGCCTTGGGCAACACCGGCCCTTTGAAACTGCTTGAATAAAATTGTAGCAACTGTTTCGTTTTCGTGTAATGATGATCACGATCACCACGGCGACCCAGTTCCGGGCGCCCCATGTCACAAGGAGGTAGACATGCCTACACCAGCAGCAACACTCAAGCGGCGTACCTTTGTCGCGGGCTCGTTCATTGCAGCAACAGCCCTACTTGCCGGGTGCACCGCCGGCGGCGGTGGCGCCAGCAGCCCGTCGGGGGAGACCACTTTGACCGTCATGGTCGGAGCCAAGGATCTCAGCGCGGAACAGGTTGCCGAGTTCGAGAAGAACAACCCTGGCATCAAGATCAACCAGGTTCTGTTCGATGCGACCCGGCTGAACACCATGCTTGCTTCGGGCAACCCGCCCGACATTACTGTTGGCGCCGCCGTCGGCAGCGCCAACTTCAACGCGCGGGGATTGGCTACGGACCTCACCCCATACCTGAAGAAGAGTGATGTGCTGAAGGAAGACGACCTTCAGCCCGTCAACAACAGCTTCCGCTGGAACGGCACCAAGAGCGGCGAAGGTCCCCTATACGGCGTCGTCAAAGACTGGAGCCAGGACTCGACACTCTGGTACAACACCGCCCTTTTCGACAAAGCCGGCGTCCCCTACCTGAGTGACACCGAGGCAACCAGCTACGACAACCTCCTGGAAATCGCCAAAAAGCTCACTGTCACCGAGGGCACAACAACGAGGACCTTCGGACTGGGCGTCGAATGGGACTGGTCCCTCTCCCAGCCCATGTCGGCGATGGTAATGCAGCAAGGTGGGCAGCTGTACAACGAAGACCTGACCAAGATCGACTTCACCTCGGCCGCCGCCAAGCGCGCCTTCCAGTGGTACGTCGATTTCGGGAAATCAGGGGTGGGCCCGACGTCCCTGAACCCGCTTCCGGACGGCTCTGACTACTCGACCTTCGCCGCACAGCGCATGGCGATCAGTCAGGATGGCTATTGGTATGGCGGCAACTTCGCCGCCCCCGATGCGCTGAAGACTGTCCGAATGGCTCCTTCACCTGTAATGGGAGACACCCGTGTCGCGCCGACGTTCTCCGGGCAGGGTTGGTGGATCCCGGAGAAGGCGAAGAACAAGGATGCAGCTTTCAAGCTCATGGAGTATTACATGGCCGGCACGCCGGCCAAGGAGCGTGCCGCGAGTGGTTGGGGCCTTCCGGGGCTGAAGTCGCTGAGCGATAAGTTGCCGCAGGATCTTCCATTCCAGAAGCAGGCGTACCAGGTCGCGCAGAATGAACTGCAGTATGCGAAGCCCTTGCCCGACTCGCCTTACATCTCGACAGATCTCTTGAACGCCACGATCAAGACGTACCTTGAGAAATCAATCAAGGGTGAACTGAGCGTAGACCAGGCATGCTCGGCGCTCACTGATGACTTGAACAAAGCCCTCGCGCAGGGCAAGAAGCAGATCGGCTAACAGTTATGGCACGCAAGTGGTCCCGCTACCCCAAGAAAGCGTTCTACGCATTCGTCGGGCCTTGGGTAATAGGTTTCGTGCTGCTGACGGCGTTGCCCATGGTGTTCGGGCTGCTTGTGAGCCTCACCAACTTCGACGGCAGCTCTCCGCGCTTCAAGTGGGTTGGCCTGGATAACTACGTTGAACTGTTCAGTGACGGCGAGGCGTGGATGGCGCTGCTGAGGACGCTGCTGTTCACTGCCATCGTTGTCCCGCTGACCATCGGCGGATCTCTTGGCCTGGCGATGATCATCAACCGGCGGCTGAGGGCATTGGGACTGTGGAGGACTCTGTTCTTTCTGCCCTCAGTCGTCCCGGTTGTCGCCATGGCAATCATGTGGAAGCTTGTCTTCAACAGGGATTCAGGAATCCTCAACGCCATCCTGGGGGTCGTCGGCATCCAGCCGATCGCGTGGCTTCTGGACCCTACCGCCTTCTACGCTCTGGTGATCCTGATGCTCTGGGGTCTGGGCGCAGGCATGATCATCATGCTCGCCGCTCTTCAGGGCGTTCCGGCCGAGCTCGAGGAAGCGGCCACCATCGACGGCGCGGGACGATGGTCTGTCTTCCGGCACGTGACAGTACCGATGATTTCGCCCATCCTCTTCTTCCAGGTGATCACGGGCGTGATCGCGGCGTTGCAGGTCTTCATCCAGCCCCTGCTCCTGACCAGCTCGGCCGGTATCTCGAAGGTCAGTGGGGTGCCGGACAGCAACAACCTGTACATGGTGCAGGTCTACAAGGAGTTCTTCCTCAGCAACCGTTTCGGCTACGGATCGGCAATGCTGTGGGTGTTCTTCCTCATCATCCTCGGTCTGACGTTGCTCTTCCTGCGCTCGAGCCAGTCATGGGTGTACTACGAAGTCGACACGGAAGCCGAGAAAGAAGGAGCAACCCGATGACCACGACTGAGCGTGAAACACCCGCCGGGCTGGCACCCGAGGCCAAACATATCCGGAAAGCCGAAAAGGTCCGGAAGGACAAGCGGCCCCCGGCGATCCTCTACATTTTGATCCTGCTCCTGTCGGTGTTCTTTATCGGCCCATTCCTGTGGCTGATACTTGCGGCGCTGAAGACACCCGCTGAATGGGCCTCGTTTCCGATCCAGGTCCTGCCTGATAAGGCGCAATGGAACAACTTCGTCGAGGCCGTTACCCAAATGGACTTTGTGGCCTACACGGCCAACTCTTTATTCCTCGCGACAACGTATTCGGTGCTGATAACCATATCGAGCGCTACGGTCGGCTTCGGTTTCGCCCGGCTAAGGGCCCCCGGAAAAAAGGCCCTGTTCCTGGTTCTGCTCTCAACCATGATGATCCCGCAGATTCTGACGCTGCTGCCAACGTACGTTCTCTTCTCGCAAATCGGGCTGGTGAACACCTACTGGCCCTGGATTTTGTGGGGGCTGGCCGCATCACCGTATATGGTGTTCCTCTTCCGCCAGTTCTTCTCGTCGCTCCCGCGCGAACTCGAAGACGCGGCAATTATGGATGGTGCCGGCTGGCTGAGAATCTTCGTCCAGATCTTCCTTCCCCTCTCCCGCCCGGTGCTGATTACCTCGTTCCTTTTGTCGTTCACGTGGACCTGGGGCGATTACATTGGACCCGCACTGTTGTTGGACACGGACCACACGACCCTCGCGGTGGCCATTACCGCGTGGTACCAGGACCCTAACGGGAACACCATTCCCACCGTGCAGGCCGCTGCTGCCGTGCTGTACATCCTGCCCGTGCTGTCGATCTTCTTCTTCGCCCAGCGCTACTTCATCCGCTCCACCGTCTCCTCCGGAGTCAAGGGCTGAAGTCCGGGCCAAGTAGATACGTCGGCGGCCGGTAGCGACTCCTCCCCGACGTTGGCAACCGGCCCGGCCGCCACACCACACCACACCACACCAGTAGATGCCTCGGGCTGATCAACGTCCAAGCGAGAGGCCACCTCGGTGAGCCACACAGCAAGAAACTTTAGGAGCAATACGTGGAGGAAGCGCGCTTTCGGGCCGTTGATCTGATCAAACGAATGACAATCTCGGAGAAGGTTGCACAACTCACCTCTCTGGTGCCGACGATGCTGTTCGACGCAGATGGCATTCGCCCCGGAATCGCCGCCACCAAGCTCGGTGATGGGATCGGGTACGTGGAACCCCATATGGGGGGATTCCCGCGGACTGCTGCCGAGGTCGCGCGGCTCAATAATGAGGTTCAGCGATACCTGGTAGAGAATACCCGTCTGGGGATTCCCGCCATCATGCACGTCGAGGCACTGAATGGTGTCAACGCACCGTCATTTACCTCGTTCCCCACAGGGATCGGCCTTGCGGCGACGTGGGATCCAGAAGGGGTCGGTGAGATGGCCGCCCTGACACGCCGGCAGATGCGCTCGGTTGGTTTCCACCACGCGCTTTCGCCGGTCCTTGACGTTGCAAGAGATGCAAGGTGGGGGCGAGTACACGAGACGTATGGCGAGGATCCCTACCTCGTGAGCGCTTTTGGAGTCTCGTTCATCCGCAACCTGCGTGGAGCGTCGCTGAAGGATGGGGTGATTGCCACTGGCAAGCATTTCCTTGGTTACGCGATGAGTGACGCAGGGCTAAACATGGCGTCCGTGACCCTAGGCGAGCGAGAGCTCCGGGAGGTTTATGCGCGTCCGTTCGCTGCCGCCATCACACTGGCCGGCCTGGATTCGGTCATGAATTCCCTCTCCGATTGGGATGGCGTGCCCGCTGCCGCTGACTCGCGGATATTCCGCCACCTGTTGCGGGACGAACTGGGCTTCGACGGGACAGTGGTCTCCGACTGGGGATCAATCGAGAACCTGGTCGTCCACCACCGGGCCGCCAGCAATGCGCGCGAAGCAGCGGTGCTGGGACTTCGCGCTGGCATTGACGTAGAGTTACCGGCTCCCTTCGGGTACGGGGAAGCCCTTATCTCCGCCATCCAGGACGGGGAGATCAGTGAGGCACTTGTAGATGAGGCGGTCTTGCGGGTCCTCACTCACAAGTTCGAGCTCGGCTTGTTCGAGAATCCGTATGTGTCCACCGATCAGGTCACGGTGATGTCAATTGCCAAGGAGGGCCGCGAGCTCTCGTCGCGGCTGGCGCACGAGTCGGTCACGCTGTTAAAGAACGACGGTGTCCTGCCCCTCGGCAATGCACAACGCATAGCCATCATTGGTCCTCACGCCGATGCGGTGGGTACCGCATTTGCACCATATACGTTTCCCGCATTCATCGCCCTGACCCGCGCTCTGCGCAGTGGAGTGGCCAGCTCCATGGTCGGAGTGGATGAAGGTACGTTCCAGCCCGATAACTCCTACGTTGAAGGCGAGATCGGCGATCTCCTGTCAATGGGCGAGGACGAATACGCACGAGTCCAGTACGACGCCGCGTCGCTCAGCGAGGCCCTGCGGACCGCACTGCCGAATGCGACGGTAGTGGTTTCCGAAGGTTGCGACGTTGACGGCGGCATCGACAAAATCCCGGCCGCGGTTGACGCGGCGCGCGGCGCAGATGTCATTATCCTGGCGCTCGGCGGACTGGCCCGCTGGTTCTTCGCCGAGCGCACCGAAGGCGAAGGCGCAGACACCTCCGATCTGCGACTTCCTGAATCACAGCGCAAACTCGTCGATGCGCTCCATACCCTGGACACACCGATGGTGGGCGTACTCTTCTCAGGCAGGCCCCTCGCGCTGGGCGTCATCGAACCAAAACTGAACGCGCTCGTACTCGGATACTATGGCTCCGAATTCGGCCCCCGCGCCGTCACGGACGTTCTCACTGGCGCCAGCGAGCCGCAAGGACGACTCCCGTACACCATGCCCCGATCAAGCGGTCAGGTACCAATCCACTCCAGCCAACGATTCGGCAGCGGCTACCGCCGCCGCGAAGGCGACGACCATGGCGGATATGTCGATGAGGCCGCCACACCACTGTTTCCGTTCGGGCACGGTCTCACCTACACCCGCTTCACGTACTCAGCACTGGCCCTCAGCACGCCATCAGTCGCCACGGACGGAGAGGTCGAAGTGACGGTCACGGTGATCAACAGCGGCAGCCGCACCGGCACCGAAGTGGTCCAGCTGTACGTCGAGGACGAAGCACTCGGAATCTCACGACCTGCGCTTCAACTTGCCGGCTTCCAGCGCATCACGCTGGAGCCTAGCCAGGAAGCAACACTGGTCTTCACCCTGCAGCTGGCGCTCCTGGCCTACCTCTCGCTTGAAGGCAGGTGGATCGTTGAGCCAGGCCCAATGTCCATTTCAGTCGGCGCGTCTTCGGACGACCGCCCACTGCGCACTCTGCTGGACGTTACCGGCGGAACTGCGGACGTGACGGACAGCAGGGCATACCTGACTGAATCAAAGTCTCTGACCCTCACCGCGGATTTGCCATGAACCAGCCGCTGCCGCGGAACCAACGCGGTCACGCGACCGACGCGAAAGGACTGACCATGTACCACGGTCTCCTCGATAGCGGACACATCGATTTACCGCCCTCCTTCATTCTTGGCGCCGCGACCGCCGCCTACCAGATTGAGGGCGGCGCAACCGAAGGGGGACGGGGCCCCTCCATTTGGGATACCTTTAGCCACACTCCAGGGAAGACCGAAGGGGGCGCCACGGGAGACGTCGCCGCCGACCACTACCACCGTGTCGAGGAGGATCTCGGGTTGATGGAGGCCCTGAACCTAACCGCTTACCGGTTTTCGATCTCGTGGTCGCGCGTCATGCCGACCGGTGAGGGCGAGGTGAACGCTGAGGGCCTACAGTTCTATTCACGCCTCGTTGACAGTCTGCTGGCGCGCGGAATCCAACCGGTCGTAACGCTCAACCACTGGGACCTTCCACAAGCGCTGGAAGACAAGTACGGCGGCTGGCGCGGACGCAAGACCGCCTTCGCCTTCGAAAAGTACGCAGAGATCATGGGCGCTGCTCTCGGTGACCGCGTCTATATCTGGTCGACCCACAACGAGCCTTGGAACAACTCCTTCTCCGGATACGGCAGTGGAGCATTTGCACCCGGTGGAACAAGCCATGAAGATGCGCTCATCGCAGCGCACCACCTCAACCTTTCGCATGGACTTGCCGTCAAAGCGCTCCGGCGAACCATCACCCGGAACGACGCGCAAATCTCTGTGGCACTGAACATCTTCCGCGTAGCCGCTGAAACCCCGGAAGACGCAGAAGCTGCGCGCCAGTTCGACGCGGTGGCGAACCGCGTCTTCACCGGGCCCATGCTGAACGGGCAGTACCCTGCCGACCTTCTCGCCGACACACGGAAATTCACGGACTGGAGTTTCGTCCTTCCCGGGGATTTGGAAACCAGTCATCAACCGATCGATCTCCTGGGCGTGAACTATTACGAAGTCATGCATGTACGCCTGAACCCCGCCTATGACCCGGAAACCGAAAAAGACGGCGGCACCGCCTTCCCGGGCTCGGAAAGAATTGAGTTCCTTCGACGAGGAGACCTCGAGCGGACCGGGATGGACTGGGGGATTGAACCCCAAGGCCTCGAAGACCACCTCGTGGCACTTTCTGCTGAACATCCTGGTTTGCCGATCATGGTGATGGAAAACGGAGCAGCTTTTCCCGACACCGTCACCTCGTTGAACGGCAACAACGTTGTCCTAGATTTTGACCGTACCCGCTTCCTCATCGAACACGTCACGGCAACTGACCGCGCCCGCCACCGCGGGGCCAACGTTGTTGGCTACCTGGTCTGGTCACTCCTGGACAACTTCGAGTGGGCCGCCGGATACGGACCGCGATTCGGCATCATTCACGTCGATTACGACACCCTCCAGCGGACCCCGAAACTCAGCTCCCACTGGTTCTCTCAACTCTGCGCATCAAAAACCATCCCAACCCTGCGCGAGTTCTCACTCGACAGCAGGCCCGATCAGAGCCGGGCGCCTACTACTCACACAGAGGACGCCCTCGTGGCCAACCTGAGTAAGGATTAGAAACGACGTGATCGTCTAGCGCGGGGATTACACCCGCATGTGGCGTGTCTTCCTGGGCACAGATTCAACCGAAGCCGCGCGTTTGGGATTTCACCTGACGCGACACCGTGCTCGGCCGATTCAATGTTGACGGCGTCTGGATGCCCCTGGCCACAACCGCGAAATCCCCGCCGGCGGATGGAACCGCAAGCTCCGGGCGCCTCTTCCTGAAGTTGCTGGACCCCACCTGCTTAAAAGGAGAACAACATGCACGTTACCGACAAGGTCGTTCTTCAAAGACATCGCCCTCATCATGTTCGGCGTGCTCATCTCGGTCGTGCCGTTGCTGGTGCTGTTCTTCATCCGCGGCAAGCAACTCGTCGCTTGCGTTATGCAGGGAGCCGTCAAGGGATGAGGCAGCAATCCGCACATCAAAAGACTGAAATAACGCCCCGTAACAGCCGAAACAGGCTTCCGGGGTTCGCCGAAACAACAGCTAACCCCGATGTTTCAGAACCACCCGCAAAAGGAAGAACAATGTCCTATTCAATTCAGCTCTACACCCTCCGGGATGCCATCTCCGAAGACCTCCCCGCAACTCTCAGGAAGGTTGCGGAGATCGGTTTCACCCAGGTTGAGCCCTACAACTTCGTCGCTACGACCAAGGAGCTCGGCGCCGCGATGAAGGACAACGGCCTCACGGCGCCCTCCGGCCATGCGCCGCTGCTTTCCCAGGACCAGGATGAAATCTTTACCGCGGCGAAGGAACTGGGCATCAGCACCGTCATTGACCCCTACCAGCCAGCGGACCAATGGCAGAACGCCGAAACCATCCAGTCCACTGCGGCCAAGCTCAACGCCGCTGCGAAGAAAGGCGCCGAGTATGGCATTCGCGTGGGTTATCACAACCATGAGTGGGAACTCGAGTCCATTGTTGACGGGCGAACGGCGCTGGAATACCTCGCCGAGTACCTCGACCCCGCGGTAATCCTGGAGGTGGATACCTACTGGGTGGCCGTGGGCGGCCACGACCCCGTGGATATCCTCACAAAGCTCGGCGACAGGGTGAAGTTCATCCACATCAAAGACGGTCCCATAAACAAGGACAACAAGGCACAAAAAGCAGCAGGGCAGGGCAACGTCCCGGTCCTGGAGGTGATCGCCGCGGCACAATCCCTCGAAGTTGGCGTGGTGGAATTCGATGACTACTCCGGCGACATCTTCGACGGCATCGCGCAGAGCCTGGCCTTCCTGAACAGCAACGCGGCCAGCGCCGGTACGGGCGCTACCGAAGGAGCCAACGCGTGAGCATCCCCGCAGCATCCAGTCCGTCCACCTCGTCTTCCCTTCGGGGGCCGGTGGGCGTCGGCGTCATCGGAGCAGGCAACATCAGCAAGGCGTACCTGGACAACCTCACGGTTTTTCCGGACCTGAAGGTTCTGGTCATCGCCGACCTCTTCGAGGACGCCGCCGAGGCGCGCGCCAAGGAATGCGGCGTCCCCGAGTGGGGCGGCCCGGAAAAGGCGCTGAACCATCCCCACGTCGAAATCATCGTGAACCTGACCATCCCGGCAGCACACGTCGAGGTCGCCACGGCTGCGGTCAACGCCGGCAAGCACATCTGGACGGAGAAGCCTTTCTCCCTGGACCGCGAGTCCGGACTGGGGCTGCTCAAGGCAGCAGATACCGCCGGCATCCGCCTCGGAACGGCGCCGGACACGTTCCTGGGTGCGGGCCTGCAGACCGCCCGCCGCATCATCGAGTGCGGCGACATTGGAACTCCGCTGACGGGGATGACCACTTTCCAGACCCCCGGTCCGGAATCCTGGCACCCGAACCCGGCGTTCCTGTTCCAGCACGGCGCCGGCCCGTTGTTCGACATGGGCCCGTACTACCTCACTGCCCTGATCCAGACGTTCGGCTCGGTGCGCAGGGTTGCCGCCGTCGGCTCCTCCGCAAGGGCGACCCGGATCATCGGTTCCGGTCCGAAGGCCGGCGAGGAATTCGCCGTCGAAGTCCCCACCCATGTCTCCGCGATGGCGCAGTTCGAAAGCGGTGCGTCCTCCCACAGCGTGTTCTCCTTCGAGTCCCCCCGCCAGCGAATGGGGTTCGTGGAAATCACCGGCACCGAGGCCACGCTCTCGCTGCCGGACCCGAACTATTTCGACGGCGGCCTCAAGCTCTGGCGACCCGGCGCGGAAGAACCCGAAATCATCCCCGCCACCGGACCGGCCAACGGTCGCGGCCTGGGCGTGCTGGACATGGCCCGTGCCCTGCGCTCCGGCACTCCACACAGGGCCACCGGCGAACTGGCCTACCACGTGCTGGACACCATGGTCTCGATTTCCGAATCCGTGGAATCGGGCTCATTCGTGGACGTCACCAGCAACGCGCCCTCCTCCGAACCCGTCCCTGAGGACTGGGCGCCGGAAACCGCCACGCTCTAAGAATCAGCGAGGAACCACACCATGACCACCCCAGTCCGCCCATCCGACCAAACGCCTTCCCCGGCATACCGCCCAGCATCTGCCCCGCTGGGTGTGGCCGCCATTGGCTACGCGTTCATGGGGAAGGCCCACTCGAATGCGTGGCGGAACGTGGCCAGCTTCTTCGACGTCCCCGCCTTCGAGCAGAAAGTCCTCGTCGGCCGGGACGCCGAATCCGTTGCGGAGGCGGCCGCCAAGTACGGCTGGGCAGAGTCCGCCACCGACTGGCGGTCCGTCATTGCCCGGGACGACATCCACATCGTCGATATCTGCGCTCCGGGCTGGATGCACGCCGAAATCGCTGTTGCCGCCCTCGCTGCCGGGAAACACGTCCTCGTGGAAAAGCCGCTGGCGAACACGATCGCCGAGGCAGAAGCCATGACCGCAGCCGCGGCAACGGCCCGCGCGAACGGCGTGCAGTCGATGATCGGCTTCAACTACCGCCGCGTCCCCGCTCTTGCACTGGCCCGCGAACTGATCGCCGAAGGCCGGCTCGGCACCGTCCGCCACGTCCGGGCCGCCTACCTTCAGGACTGGCTCTCCGACGCCGAGTCCCCCATGACCTGGCGGCTCCGCAAGGAAACCGCCGGCTCCGGCGCCCACGGCGATATCGCCTCCCACGCCATCGACCAAATCCAACATCTCACCAATGAGACAGTTACCGAGGCCACCGGAACACTGCGGACATTCGTCGCAAGACGTCCCGGGCCCCACGGCCCCGAAGATGTCACGGTAGATGATGCTGTCTGGGCCACACTTGGACTGACGGGGGACGTCGGTGCGTCAGTTGAGGCGTCTCGAGTCGCGACCGGCCAAAAGAACAGCCTTCGCATAGAGATCTACGGCACTGCTGGTTCGCTCGCGTTTGACTTGGAAAACTTCAATGAGCTCCGTTTCCTGGACGCTACCGTTCCAGTCCGCGAACAGGGGTTTCGCCGGATTCTAGTCAACGAACCCGAGCACCCCTATCTGGCGGCGTGGTGGCCGCAGGGCCATATCATCGGTTGGGAACACACCTTCACCCACCAGATCCGGGATTTCCTCACCGCCATCCAGGAGCAGACCCCGCCCTCGCCGTCATTCGAAGACGGACTGCAGATCCAACGTGTCCTGACCGTCATCGAGGAATCGGCCGACAACCGCGGTGTTGTCACGCCTGTCCTACAACCAACCTTCGCTACGCAAGGAGCCTGACATGCCCCGCCCGTACACCCTGTTCACCGGCCAGTGGGCCGACCTCCCCTTCGAGGAAGTCGCCCGCCTTGCCTCAGGCTGGGGCTACGACGGCCTGGAAATCGCCATCTCCGGAGACCACCTGGACGCCTGGCGCTGGGACGAACCCGGCTACGTCGAATCCAAACTCGCCATACTGGAAAAGTACAACCTCAAGGTGTGGGCCATCTCCGGAGACCACCTCAAAGGCCAAGCCGTCTGCGATGACCCCATCGACTTCCGCCACGAAGCAATCGTCGGATCGCGCGTGTGGGGTGACGGCGAACCCGAAGGCGTCCGCCAACGCGCCGCCGAAGAAATGAAACACACCGCCCGCCTGGCACGCGCACTGGGAGTAGACACCGTCGTCGGGTTCACCGGCTCCTCCATCTGGCAATACGTCGCCATGTTCCCGCCCGTCCCCGAAAAGGTCATCGACGCCGGCTACCAGGACTTCGCCGACCGCTGGAACCCCATCCTGGACGTCTTCGATGAATGCGGTGTCCGCTTCGCCCACGAAGTCCACCCCTCCGAGATCGCCTACGACTACTGGACCACCGTCCGCACCCTCGAAGCCATCGGACACCGGCCCGCGTTCGGCCTGAACTGGGATCCCTCACACTTCATGTGGCAAGGCATTGACCCTGTCTCCTTTATCTGGGACTTCAAGGACCGGATCTACCATGTGGACTGCAAGGACACCAAGCTCCGGCCCACTGGCAGGAACACCGTGATCGGCTCGCACCTGCCGTGGGGCGATCCCCGCCGCGGCTGGGACTTCGTCTCAGCCGGACGCGGAGACGTGCCCTGGGAATCCTCCTTCCGGGCCCTCACCGCGATCGGCTACGACGGCCCCATTTCCGTGGAATGGGAAGACGCCGGCATGGACCGCCTGCATGGCGCCCCCGAAGCCCTCGCCGCCCTGAAGAAATTCGACTTCCCCGCCTCCCAAACCAGCTTCGACGCCGCCTTCAGCAGCAACGACTCGTGGGGGCTACCGATCTCGGCAGAAAGGTTGCCGGGGCGGCAACGGCAGTCCCCGGCGATACGCTAGTGCACGGTTTTCACACTTCTTCGGTACCAAGCGCATGGACATTGCATTTATCCGCGTTGACATTGGAGGCACGGGTATCAAAGGAGGGCTGGGAGACAAGAATCAAGGCAAAAACTCCTCGGTGACCGTACCGACTCCGCACCCGGCGACCCCCGAAGCAGTAGCCGCGGCAGTTTCCTTGGTGATCGAATGTATCTCAGTCCACCCGCAGGCTCCGGCTGCGTCTGCACCGGTAGGTGTGACATTTCCCGGCATAATCCGGCATGGCGTTGTGCACTCTGCGGCGAACATGGAGCAAAGCTGGCTGAACACTGACATCAACCAACTCCTAAGCGCCCGGCTGTGTCGGCCGGTACAGGCTGTAAACGGCGCTGATCCCGCAGGTAATGCCGAAATCAGTTACCGCGCTGGCATGTGCATAGACGGTTCGGTCCTAGCCATCACGCTGGGGACTGGCATTGTATCTGCGTTGTTCCTCAACGGTCAGCTCGTCCCCAATTCCGAGTTCGGACACCTGGAAGTAGATGGTGTTGCGGCCGAAAAGCGGGCTTCAGCAGTGGCACGCGAAAGGGACGGACTTTCCTGGAAGGAGTACAGCGACGTGCTGCAGCGATGCTTGTCACACCTGGAATTTTTTGTTCTCGCCCGAACTCGTTATCATCGGTGGAGGCATTCACAGCACGCCAACGATTACTTACCCAACCTCAAATTGGGAACCGCAGTACTTCCTGCCACGCTCCGCAATGATGCCGGCATAGTCGGTGCAGCACTTCAGGCCACCATCGCGCACTGAATCGGTTTGACGACCGCCATGATGAACTCGATTGGTAGCCACCGAAAGGATGTGCAGTGATTGCTGCTCCGACTTCGCGAAGGGCTCCCTCGCGGAGTTCGTAAGGCAGGTTCTCTCATCTACTTCTACTCGTCCTACTTAACTGGCATGCACGGGTATTCATGGGACGGGAGTAGCCGCCTCCGTGATTTGCCGACGGTGAACGGCACTCATACTGCTCGGTGGCGGGGCCGGTGTTAGCTCATGACAGAAAGCTCCTCCGGCTGTAGGCTCCGAATATGCCTGAGGGTCGGAAGCGCCTTGAGCCGCGTATGACGCGGGGCGGATTTCGCTGGCAGCTGGTCATGGTGTCCTTCATGGCCGTAAACGCAATCGTGCAAATTGCATTCCGGTGGAATCAAGCTTGGGGTCCCTTTCTTTACCTCATGCTGGCAATGCTGATTATCTGCGCGGTCTTCACCGCCTATCTGCTCTATGTGCGCCACTACGACGGTCATTTCTGGGACGAGGAAGAAGCCCGTCGCCAGGACTGGGATCGTCGGGGCCGGCAGCTTTAGGTATGTCCTCACGGACGCAAGCGAGACGGAGCCGTTCTAGTTTCTCGGGCTTTCGTGCAGGACGGACTCGTTTACTGCTGCGATGTACCGGGCATAGGCGGATGCCGAGTCGGTGGCGTGGCGTTCGATGGTAGTCGGGGAGTAGCCGAGGGTTTCGGCGATGATGGCCACGGGTGCGAGTTTGGTGAGTTCGTGGAGTGTTCCGAGTCGCGCGGCGCGGGTGTTGAAGAGCTTGCTGAGTCGGGTTGTGAGGTGCCCTGGGTGGATGTGGCGTCCGGGTGATGTTCCGCGGAATACCCACTTGGTGTTGGGGTGTGCTGCGGTCAGTTCGTGGCCTGGGTTTGCGGCGAGCTCCCGCCATGGCTGGGCTAACGGGTCCGGCAGCGCAATTTTGGTGGTTCCGAGTTGGATGGTGACTAAGTCTTCAGTGACTGTGACGTCGTCCCAGGTCAGCCGGGCGATGTTTTCGGCTTGTTGTCCGAAGACGAGGATGAGGATCGCGGCGGCCCGGTCACGGGTCTCCGGTCCGTTGGTGTGGATGATTTGTTGGAGCGCTTTGTCTTGCCCGATCTTGGGGAGTCTTGGGCTGGTGCCGCGGCGGTGCGGGACGATGGTGAGCCCCGCTGGGGCGGCCTTGGTTTTGATGGCCCATTTGAGGAAGCGCTCAGCGATGCGTCTCGTCGTGGGCCCCTCGGATTGCCATACATCAAGGTGGGACTGCTGCAGTTCCGGCAGTTTGATGTCATGACCGGTGAGCCAGTTCAGGAGGTCGATGGCGACGGTGACTTCCTGTTTGGCGCGCAGGAAAGTGCCGCGGGAGACTTCGTCCATGAGGTTCATGCGTCGCTGGTGATGCCATCGGATGTAGCGGCGGATCACGTCAAGGTTCTGTGGGTCGCTGACGCGTTCCATGGCTTGGGTGGCCCAGCTTTCGTAGCGAATCAGGAACGCATTTCGCTGGGGGAGCACCCCGTGCTCGATGAGGAGCCCTCGGACGTACTCGCGGGTGCGGGAGTCGGGCAGTTCATCGAAGGTGTCGTGACTGATTTTGGGTGCGGTAGCGAGGTTACGAAGGAAGGCCGTGACGTGCTTTTGCCGGATCCAGGTCATGCCGCTGTTGGCCCGTTTCATTGACTTCAGTGCCGCCGCCAGCGGGATCAGTTCCGTGGCCATGACTCCCGTAGCTGGGTCTGTAAGCAGGTCGTCTACGATGTCGCCGAGGACGCAGGTCCAGCAGCGTCCACCACTGTAAAGTTCGTCTTCGGCGCCGCAGCCCACACAGTCAACGTTGAGCCGAACGCCCGAGCAGCTGCGGCATGCCGGCTCCTCATCGATAATTCCCGGAAGAACACCTTCATGGCCGCAGGCGCAGACTCCACGGGTGCGCTTTGCCTGCTGATAGCAGTAGCCGCAAACGCCGCCGTCTGGCCAGCGCGCGACGGTTTGATGGTGCTGACCGCAGCGACTGCAGGGAACCGGCCAGCGGATCGGGTCCTCTGCTTTGCGTGGCCTACTCACCGTCCTCAGAAGCGACGAGGCGGACACGTCGTGCGATGGGGTTGCCTGGTTGGATGCCGAGGTCTTCACTGCGCTTCGGGGCATTGGCTGTCGCCGCGGCGCGCATCTCCACGAATGGTTCGAACAGGTCGTTGGGTGTGCAGTCCAGGATGTCGCAGAGCGCCGCGAATGTCTTGGCCGGAATGCGCTCCGGAGTCGATGTGACCAGCCTGTAGACCTGACTTTCGGAAAGGTTGATACCACGAGATTTCAGGAGCGGCATCAGTTCGGTGGTCTTCCACAGGTTCTGCTTTGCCATCAGGGCTCGCAAGTTCCAGCGGTAGCCAATCCGGCGCTGTTCAGGCATCTGGGTCCTCCAAGTTCGCGATGCGGCGTGCAATCATCTGCTGCACGGATTTCTGCTTGAAGTCCGACGATACCGACGTGTAGAGCCCGGTGGTCGAGGCGTAGGAGTGGCCAACCTGAGTCTGCACGAAGGCCGCGTCATAGCCGGCTTCGATCAGGTGGGTCACGTAGGAATGCCTGAGGCAATGCAGACCCAGCTCCTGGGGCAAGCCGACGGCATCCCGGGCAGCGGCGAACGCATCCCCGAAAGAGCCCAGGGACATCCGGGCACCCCGCTCGCTCGGCCAAAGAGCCGAGGACCGTTCAGCTGTCGGAAACTGCTGCCGCAGCCCTCCGGATGTCCAGGTCTTGAGCTGGTCCACGACCCAGTCGAACTCCGGAACGGTCAGCACGGTGCGCCGTCTGGGTCCTGAGCCTGCCGTTCCCTTGGCGAACCGTACCTGAACTGCTCCGAACCGGCCGTAGTCACTGACGTGCGGGTTCGGGCCGAAGTCTTCCAGGTCCAGCATGGTCATCTCACGTCGGCGAAGCCCATAGGCATAGCAGACCTTGAACGCCACAGAGTCGCGGAAAAGGGGCAGCCATCGTTTGCTGCCAGCGGCGTATTCCCGGTCGACAAGGTCATCGATGTAGTCGAATAGTCGCTGCAGTTCCGCCTTGGTGAACGACCGCTTCTTCGCCGGGACGGCATCATCGGTGGTGTGCCTTGGCATATTCCACTCGAAGCAGATCTGGCTCGGAATATCGCCGAAAGTCCGTTCGCAGAACTCGCCCCAGCCATAGCCAGGATGCGTCAGATAAGAGCAGAACATCGCCACGGCGTTGCTGTACGAGCGCAACGTTTTCAGGCTGATCGGTTTCTCGCCCGAGCGCAGATCGGCCAGGAAGTCATCGATGTCGGCGTGGCGCCATTGCCATGGGAATTCACCCGTGAAGCGTTGAAAACGCTCCAGCAGCTGGCCGCGCTGCTTGATGGTCTGAGTCGTGAGGCCACGTGCCAGCATCTGCGCGCGCCAGCCATCGAGCATGGCAGTGAAAACCCGTTCATCAGCCCGGAACAGCCCAATGTCCGGATCCACCAGCATCCGCGGGACGAAACCCGGAACGGCATTACCCACCACGACCCCTAAACCATGGAAACATGCATTAGATGCAGGAAACCTATAGCCATAAGCGATCCGAGGGCAAATTCAGTCGTTGGCGTGAGGAATGCGCGCGCCGGGCAAAGCCCGGCTGACCTGCGGAAACGCTGGATTCGTCATGGGGCGGGAGTTCTCGCAGCTGCTTCTACTCCCGTTGTTTGAACGCCGATAACCGACGTTATGTCGTGTTAATGCTTGAAGCTTCAACTAACTTTTATTTTTGAGAGTCTACCTCAGGCCCTCTGCCCCGCGATCGCCCTTGCTGTTTACGCCGTACGGCAAGGATTTCAGCCATTTGCGCAGCAACCCGCTGCGCAAAGGAAGCCGGCCCGAACGACGGCAACGCCAAGGCATAAAACGCCTGCCTGGCCGCCCAATTGTCCAAAGTTCTTTGGACAATTGGCCGAAGCGATTGGAACCCGGAACTATTCGAGCGCCGGCCGGGAACCCGGTGCTTCGTTGAAGCCTGTCCACTCTGACGCCGTTGGGACATGAATGTCTTGACGCTGCTTGCCAAGGACTCTCAAACTCAAAGGGACGGCGGCGGGAGGATTCCGGTGAATGGTCAACGAATCGGATACGTGCGAGTGAGCACTCTCGACCAAAACGAGAAACGCCAACTCGATGGCGAAGTCCTGGATCGCGTCTTCACGGATAAAGCCTCCGGCCGGGACACGGCAAGGCCGCAGCTTGCTGAACTTCTGCGGTTTGCCCGCGAAGGCGACACCGTGGTCGTGCACAGCATGGACCGGCTCGCCCGCAACCTGGACGATCTGCGCTCCTTGGTCCAGGGCCTCACCCGCAAAGGAGTACGCGTGCAGTTCGTCAAGGAACACCTCCTCTTCACCGGGGAGGACTCCCCCATGGCCAACCTCATGCTCTCGGTCATGGGTGCCTTCGCCGAGTTCGAACGCTCCCTCATCAAGGAACGCCAACGAGAAGGCATCGCCCTCGCCAAGCAACGCGGCGCCTACCACGGACGCAAAAGGAGCCTTAGCCCCGAACGCGCCGCCGAGCTCGTGCTAAGGGCGGACAGCGGAATACCAAAATCTGTCCTGGCCAACGATTACGGCATCAGCCGGGAAACTGTTTACCAGTACCTGCGCCAGGCAAAGCAGACGTGAGTACTTGATCGATGGACGGCCCCGATGGCTCGTCCATGCAGACCGCAATGCACGCTCGTCCGTGAGTCCGCAGAGGACGCAGTCGTGAGCTTCTGCCGCAGGAGCCCGCGGTCGTAGTTCATTCCCAGGCTGGACGGAACGTCGGTTATCGGCCCCCAAATAGGACGAGTAGACGTCCCTCGGCTGGGCCAAGAGGATTTACTCGGCAGCGCAGAGGGTTCCTAACGTCCGCGCTTGGCGCAGATACTGTGGGCCGTCTCCCTGGTGATCCGGAAGTCGGGGGCAAGGACGACTTTTGAATCACTACTGACGTCCCGCTGGAGCAGCTCGACAGCCCGCTCCGGAGTTAGGGTCTGTTTCGGCCCCAGACAGGCGCCTCATTGCTTGGCCAGGGCCATCCTTGCACGGCTCTGAGGGAAATGGTGCCTCGTTCCTCTAGTTCCAGAAGCCGGCATGTGGTTTCGCGGCTTCTTCTTCGATGTGCGGGCCCGAGACCTCGGTGGGGCGGCCTCCATCGGCGAATACAAGCCTGCAGGGGTGAGACAGAGTGGGGTTTTCCGGATGACTGCCGGTTATCGCCAGCAAACCGGTTTCTGCCAGGCCGTAAACTACCCGGCCGATGCCGGCCCAGTAGATCGCGCCCGCACACATGGCGCAGGGCTCACAGGATGTGTACAGGGTGTGGCTGGGAAGCTCATTGTGGGGGATGGACCGGGATGCCAAACGCACCAGGTTGGTTTCGGCGTGGTTTGTGACGTCGTTCTCGGTTGTCACGGTGTTCTCAGCTTCCAGGACGATGTTGCCGTTGGCGTTTACGAGAATTGCGCCGAAGGGGTGGTTGCCGTTGTCCCGGGCGTTCCGGGAAACGATGATGGCGCGGCGGAGATATTCGAGGTCGTTGTTCATGCTGGTCCTTTCACCTCAACGGCGCCAGAGACATTGGCGGTGAGGTCTTTCGTGGTTCCGACGGGTCTTTATGCCCGGGTTCATGCAACGATATGCAGCCAAACGCTGAAGAAGAAGTGATTTACTATCGGAACAGACGATAGGTGAGTGATGATGCGGTACTCGTTGGAGCAGGTCGAGGCTTTCGTGATGAGCTGCAAGTGGGGTTCCTTCTCCGCTGCGGCCAGAGCATTAGGGCGCAGCCAGTCCACCATCAGTGCTGCCGTGGCCAACCTGGAGATAGCTCTTGGGCTGGAGTTGTTTGATCGGACGACACGTATTCCCACCCTGACCCCAGCCGGCGAAACGATGCTGGTCGAGGCATTAATTGTTTACGATCGATGCCAAGCACTGGAAAGCCACGCGGATGCCATGTCGGAAGGCGACCCGGCGAGCCTCACCATTGCGGCAGGCATCCCGTACCAGAACCTGGTGGCCGTTCTGGTGGAATTCGCCGAGAACTTTCCCCACACGGACCTTGTTATCCGAAATCCTGAACACGGTGACGTCGCCGGCTTGGTCCAACGCGGTGAGGCCGCCCTGGGGATTGCTTTTGCCCAGCCCCGGTATCCCCGGGAAATTCAGTTTCATCAACTCGGGAAACTGATCCTCACCCACGTCGCCCATGCCCGGCATGCGTTGGCGGCGAAGACCACTGTGAGCTTTGACGACTTACGCGCGCACAGGCACATTGTTTACACCGCGCATGCTGCCAGCTTGCCGACCACTGAATACCTGCAGTCCGCACAGGTGTGGCGTGCCGATAACTATGAGGCTCTCATTTCGATGGCATCGGCGGGCTTGGGGTGGGCAACTTTGCCACGGCAGCTGATCGTGGACCAGATAAACGGCGGCCAACTGATCGAGCTACAACTGGAGGCTTACCCCTATACGGATTGGCTCGTATCGGTGGACCTGTTGTCTTTGAGGGGACGCCGGATAGGGAAGGCGGAAAGCTGGCTGCTTACCCGGCTCAGAAACCATAAGATTCAGGAGCTGGATAAGCACGGGAAGCCCACTACGTGGTAACGGGTTTCATGTCTCCTGTTCGATGATGGGGCCCTCCGGTGGATGTGTCGCGTCGCTTCATTAATTCTGAACCTGGGGCGCTGCTTTTGGGGGCGCAGCGGTGCTTTGGCGGACAACGAGCTGGGTGGGGACGAGGGTGACGCCGCGTTTGGTGGTCTTGGTGCGGATCTGCTGTAGGACGTTGTCAACGCACTGGTTGCCGACGTCGGCGAAGTTCTGGTGGACCGTGGTGAGCGGGGGAGTGAAGGAGGAAGCTTCGGGGACGTCGTCGAAGCCGACCAGGCTGATGTCTCCTGGAACTGATTTCCCCTTTTCACGGAAGGCCCGGAGCATGCCGAGGGCCATGTGGTCGTTCGCGGCGAAGACGGCGGTGCAGCCGGGCTCGTCGGCAAGCCGCAGGCCCGCAGCGTAGCCCGAGTCCGCCGACCAGTCGCCGCGGATCAGCGGCGGGACAGGCCTGCCGGCGTCGGTGAGCGCCGTGTGCCAGGCGGCGGCGCGGCGTTCGCCGGCCAAGGACTCTTCGGGGCCGGCGACGTGCCAGACGGTTTCGTGGCCGAGGTCCAGGAGGTGTTTGACGGCCTTGCGGGCGCCGCCGGCCTGGTCGGTGTCCACCACGCTGTACTGCTCCCCGGCGTCGGGATCGACGACGACGACCCTCACTCCCGGGGGCAGAGTCGCTGTCGCTGCCTCGAGGAGGTGGACCTCCATGATGGCAATCACCGCATCGACGGCGAGTTCGCCGATGCGTGAGAACGCACCCTGGATACCGGCTTGGGTGGGGGCGGTGACGGGGATCAGTGTGATGGCGAAGTCCTGCCGGGCTGCGTGCAGCGCGATTGCCTCAAGCGTACGCATGGTCCCCAAGGACGACAGCGAGAACGTGATCACGCCGATGGTCCGGAAACTTCCGCGCCTCAGCGCCCGTGCCGCACTGTTGGGCCGATATCCCAATTCATTCATCGCAGCAGTGACGCGCCGCCTGGTGTCATCGTGCACATCGCGGCTCCCGTTCGCCACCCGGGACACGGTCTGCGTCGAGACTCCGGCCCGTACGGCAACATCCACCATCGATACACGATCAATGACGGTTGCGGCAGGTTTGGCGAAGGTGGTCTTCGGTCCCGCGCCCGCGTGGAGCCGATCGCCTGGCCCCAAATCAGGATGCCGCAACTGTTCCCGTTGGTCCGGGGGCGGGTTCTCGTCAAGGTCCCAGCACATCTGTCCTACCTGGTTGGCCGCGGGCCGCTTCGATGCGTCCGCGGGAAGAAAGATACTTCCGAGTTAGCGATAAATCAGGATCCTTATCACTGACCTGATCATTTGATACCTCTGACTTTCCCTTTATTTTGCAGGACTTATTCGGAAAACGCCAGCTTCATTAAATTTTCCTCCAGCCTCTTGATAGTGCGCTAACTCAGACTGTAACGTGACTCTCGTGCCCCAAAGTTGGGGTGATCACGAACACAAGGGAGTGTTGTTCATGCAGAGAACTACAACTGGAATTCGTCGAAACAAGAGACTTGGCAGAGCGGCACTGTGTGCTTCTGTCCTGACGGTCTCCATGCTTGGGCTGGCTGGCTGTAAGGGCGGCGCTGCCGCGGACGACGCGGGGGAGAAGGCAAGCGGCAAGGGGCTGGTCATCGGCTGGAGCCAGCGCGGCATCAGCGGCAGTGACTGGTGGAAGACTCTTGTTGAGGGCGGCCAGGCCGAGGCCGGCAAGGTCGGCGCGCGTGTGGAGCTGCTGGACGCCAACGGTGACACAGTCCGGCAGAACGCCGACGTGCAGACCCTGATCACCAAGGGTGTGGACGTGGTCGTTATGAACCCAAATGATCCGCTTGGCGTTGGTCCCTCGATTCAGGCCTTGAAGGACGCGGGCATACCCGTTGTGACGGTCAACTCGAGCGTGGACAAGTCCTTGGTTCCGGACATGTTCTGCTACGTTGCCGAGGATCAGGAGCACACCGGCTCGCTCGCCGGTGAGGTAGCTGCACAGCGCGCGCTGGAGAAGTACGGAGAGAAGGGCGAGATTAAGCTCGTCGGTATCGGCGGCTTCCCCGGAGATGTGCTGAGCGACCTTCGGTTCAACGGTTTCATGGCCGGATGGAACCGCATTATGGAGAAGCACCCCGGTGTCACCACCGTCAAGCTTGACACCAAGTACGGTGAGTGGAAACCGGACAAGGCCCTGGCCCCAATACGTGACGTCGCCACCGCCAACCCCGACCTCAAGGTCGTCTACAGCATGAGCGATGTCATGCACGGCGGCATCGTCCAGGGCCTGCAGCAGGCCGGCCTGTGGGGTGACGGGATCATCATGGCCAGCTACGACGGGGGCATGGGCGCCATCAAGGAGATGGTGGACAACCCGAAGGGACCGCTCCAGGCGGATGCATCCAACCAGCCTTGGGACCAGGGAGCCGCAGCCGTGCGCATGGCAGTTGCCGCCGTCCAGGGTGACCAGGCCCAGTGCCCCGGCAAGACCAAGTACATCGATACGACCGTGGTGACGCCCGCTGACGCGGCCAAATACTACGTCCCCGGTGACACGTACGTCCGCGCCAAAGATTAAGAACCTGCCGGCCCGGACAGCAATCTTGCGCCGAACCCTCCCGGCCCCGAACGTCCTAGATAAGGAACATCTATGTCCGCCAACAACCAGGCACCGGTGGCATCAGCCACCGGGACCGTGGGGAAATCCCATTCCAGTGCCCCAGAGCTCGAACTTGAGGGCATCACCAAGTCCTACCCCGGCGTGAAGGCGCTGAAGGGTGTCAGCTTCAGCGTCGGCCGAGGATCGATCCACGCGTTGGCCGGACAAAACGGGGCCGGCAAGTCCACGCTCGTCAAGATCCTTTCCGGCGCCGAATCCCCGGACTCGGGGAGCATTCGCCTTGGTGGCGAGCTCCAGCGCTTCCGGGATCCAATGGATGCCCAGCAGGCCGGGATTCACACCATCTACCAGGAACTCTCGCTCGTTCCTTCCCTGTCCGTGGCCGAGAACATCTTCCTGGGCCAGCTGCCACTGCGCAGCGGCGCGGCCGTGGACTGGCAGCGGATGCAGGCCCAGGCGCGGGCCGCCCTGGACCGGGTGGGTTTCGACCTGGACGTTCGCCGCCCGGTAGCAAGTTACTCCACCGCGGAGCAGCAGGCCGTGGAGTTGGCCAAGGCCTTGCACAAGGACGCCCGGGTGCTGCTGCTGGACGAGCCCACGTCCACGTTGCCGATGCCCGACGTCGAACGGCTCTTCACGGTCCTGAGGTCCCTGTCCGAGCAGGGTGTGACGCTGCTGTATATCTCGCACCGCATGGACGAGCTCTTCTCGCTCTGCGACGCCGTGACTGTGCTGCGCGATGGCGTGAACGCCGCGGATTTGAAGACGGCAGACTCCAAGCCCGCCGATGTCGTCACGGCAATGGTCGGCAAGAGCCTTGAAGGCTCCATTGCCGAGGCGGCCCTGCGCGGGGAACGCTCACCCAGCCTCGGTGCAGGCCCCCGGGAGAGCGTCATCCTCTCCGCCCGCGACCTCTCCGAAGAGGGGTACGTGGACAAGGTGTCGTTCGAACTGCATGAAGGCGAGGTCCTCGGCATTTCCGGGCTCAACGGCAGTGGCCAGTCAGAACTTGCTGGCCTCATCGCGGGTGCGCGGCGCCGGACCTCAGGCGAGATCCGCGTCGACGGGAAAGCAGTGGACTTCCGTGCCCCGCGCGATGCGATCCGCCGAGGGATCGGGCTGCTGCCGCAGGACCGGAAAGCCGCAGGCTTCATCCCGGACATGGGCGTCGCCGGCAACATCACCTTGGCCAGCCTTCCGCAGTTCAGCCGGCTGAGCGTCATCCAGTCCCGGCGGGAGCGCGGCGTGGCCAGCGAGATGGTGGCACGACTCGGCATGAAGGTCTCCGGGGTGAACCAGCCGCTCAAGACGCTGAGTGGCGGAACCCAGCAGAAGGCCATCCTTGCCCGCTGGCTTGTCCGCCAGTCACGCATCCTCGTGTGCGACGAACCAACCCGCGGAGTAGACGTCGGCGCGAAAGAGGACATGTACGAACTCATCCGCGAGTTCGCGCAGGCCGGAGGAACCGTCGTAGTGGCGAGCTCGGAGATCACCGAGGCGATGATGTGCGACCGCGTCCTCGTCATGGCCCGCGGCCGGGTCGTCGCAGAACTCGCACACGATGACATCGACCCCTCCGGCAACGCCATTCTCGAACGCTTCGCCTGACGGCGCTATCCATCAGACTTTCTACACAGGAGAACAACCATGTCCCGGACCCTGTCGCCCCTGCCCCAGCGCAGTGACACCACGTCCCAATCCTCAAGCATCACCTCGCGGCTGCGGGGCAGCGCCCTGCGCGCCCTGCCCAAGAGTTATCTGATCCTGGTCCTCCTCGCGATCATCGCGGTGGGCTACTACGTTTCCGATGACTTCCTGACGTTCCGCAATGCCGAAAACGTGATCACGGCCGCATCGATCGTCGTCGTGCTGGCCATCGGACAATACTTCGTTATCCTGACAGGCGGCATTGACCTGTCTGTGGGGTCGATCCTGGCCATGTCCACAGTCCTTACCGCACTCACCTTGCAGGCCGGAATGCCCGCTGGCGCGTCCGTCGTGTTCGTACTGGCCTCTTGCGCTGTCGCAGGACTGATCAACGGCGTCCTCGTCGTTTGGCTGAACATTCCGCCGTTCATCGCAACGCTTGCCATGATGAGCGCCGTCAAGGGCTTCAGCTACATCATCCAGTCGACAAGCTTGATCGAGATCCGCGACCAGGGACTCATTCAGGCCTTCTCCCGCGGCAGCTTCCTCGGTATCCGCAACCCGGTCCTGATCTTCATCATCGTGGCAGTGGTGGCGGCGCTTGTGGCCAAATACACGACGTTCGGCCGCTCCCTCTACGCGATTGGCGGCAATCCTGAAGCCTCGCGGCTTTCGGGCCTGCCGGTCGCGCGGAACCTGATCATCACCTACACCATCTCCGGTGTTCTTGCCGGCTTGGCCGGACTTGTCGCGGCGGCCCAGCTACGGCAAGGCAGCTCACTCATCGGCGTAGGCTACGAACTCGACGCGATAGCAGCCGTCGTCGTGGGCGGCGCCTCCCTGATGGGCGGCAAGGGCGACCCCCTAAACGCAGTGATCGGCGTATTCATCCTGACGACCATCATCAACATCATGAACCTCGTCGGAATCTCCTCCGAACCGCAGCTGCTCATAAAAGGCGCAGTGATCATCCTCGCCGTCTTCCTCTCCAGCGCGGGCGGCGTCCAGAGGATTTCCGGATTCTTCGCCAAACATTTCCGGCGCCCCCGGGTTGCTTAAAACCCAAACCGTCAACCCATTCAGCTCCAGAAAGCAGGAATCATGTCCATTCGTCCCCTGGGCCGCACCGGCCTGACTGTCTCCGATATCTGTGTCGGCACGAGCGCGCTGGGCAGCTTTCCCGCCCAGTACGGTTACGAAGTCGATGAAGGCACCGCCGTCGCCACGATTCACCGCGTCTTTGACGGGCCCTTCACTTTCATCGATACCTCAAATGAGTACGGCGGGGGTGCCAGTGAAGAACGGATTGGCCGGGCGATCGCCGAGCGGGGCGGCATCCCCGAGGGATACGTAGTCGCCACGAAGGTCGACCCCGTTCCCGGCAGCACCGACTTCTCCGGTGACCGCGTCCGCCGGTCCGTCGAGGAAAGCCTCGAGCGCCTGGGCCTCGATAAGCTCCAGCTCGTCTACCTGCACGACCCCGAAAAGATCTCGTTCGAGGAGGGTGTGGCCAAGGGAGGTCCCCTTGAAGCCCTCATAGATCTTCGGGATCAGGGCGTTATCCAGAGCCTGGGCGTCGCCGGAGGCCCGATTGACCTGGAGCTGCAGTATCTTGCGACGGACGCGTTCGACGCCGTCATCAGCCACAACCGCTACACCCTCGTCGAACAGACCGCCGAGCCGCTCCTGGAGGACGCAGCCCGCCGCGGAGTCGCCTTCGTCAATGCCGCCCCCTTCGGCGGCGGCATGCTCGTCAAGGGCCCGCGGGCCGTCCCGCGATACTGCTACGCCCCTGTCGACCAGGCGACGATCGACAGGGTCCTGCGCATGGAGGCGCTGTGCGGGCAGTACGGTGTCCCACTCGCAGCGGCTGCCCTGCAGTTCTCCGTGCGCGACGAGCGCGTGGCATCCACCATCGTTGGAATGTCCCGCCCGAACCGCGTCGAGGAGACCCTCCACCTGCTTAACCACGACATCCCCCAGGAACTCTGGGACAAGCTCCTGCCCCTTGCAAGCGTGGGCCGCAACGGCATTGAAGCCGTGACGGTCTGAACGCCAGTGCGCGAAGCAGGACTTTACGAAAGGAAACCAAAATAATGACCAGGAAGAAGCAGCCCGAGCCTGTCGACGTCGTCATCGTCGGCGCAGGCGCCGGCGGGGCCACAGCGGCAAAGGTGCTGTCCGAGGCTGGCCTGAAGGTGGTGGGCCTGGAGCGGGGGCCATGGCTGAAGCCTGAGCACGCCTCGGGAGACGAGCTGAAGTTCCTCAACCGGAATTTCATCTGGCAGGACCCGAAGGTGAAGCCGCGGACCTATCGTCCGAACGACAAGGTCGAGGCGGAAATCACCAACTTCTCGGCGACGCCGCAGGTTGTCGGCGGAGGTACCACCCACTGGGGCGGCATGGTGCCGCGCATGGCCGAGAGCGATTTCAAGCTGCGCAGCCTGCACGGCGACGTGCCGGGTGCGAGCTTGGTCGACTGGCCCATCTCCTATGACGAACTGGAGCCGTACTACACGCGCGTTGAGTGGGAGTTCGGCACGTCGGGCCTGGCGGGGGCGAACAAGTGGGAAGCGTGGCGCAGCCGGGGCTACCCGACCAAGCCATCACCGCTGAGCCAGATCGGGCGGACCTTCGCCACCGCGATGTCCAAGCTCGGCCACGGCACTTTCCCGATGCCGCAGGGCATGGTCACCGAACCTTACCGGGGGCGGCAACCCTTCAGCGAGAACGGCTTCTGGCAGCAGTACCCCGATCCGGGCACCGGCAAGTCATCGACCCTGATCAGCTTTATCCCGGACGCGATAGCGACCGGCCGCTACGACCTCCGCCCAGATTCTTACGTCAGCGAGATACTCGTTGGCAAGGACGGTCGCGCCACCGGTGTCCGCTACCAGGACGAGGACGGCGACGAATTCGTCCAACACGCCAAAGCCGTCATCGTCTGTGGCGGCGGCATCGAAACCCCGCGGCTGCTGCTCATGTCCAAGTCGGGGCTCTTCCCGGACGGCCTCGGCAACGGCAACGGCATGGTTGGCAAGAACGCGACCTTCCACCAATACTCTTTCTCGGTTGGCTTGTTTGACCGTGAGGTGAATGATCCGCTGTACGGGTGGGCGGGCCACTACATGAGCCTGTGTTCGTTCGACTTCTACGAAACGGACGAGAGCCGGGGCCATATTCTCGGGTCTCTGATCTTCCCCTCGATGATCGGGCACCCTGTGAACTGGAGCTTCCCCGGCAGGCCGACCTGGGGCCAGGCGGCGAAGGACGCGGACCGCGACTTTTTCAACCACAGCATGAAAATCGGGGTCCTGCTGCATGATTTGCCGGTTGAGGACAACCGCGTCGACCTTGACCCGAACGTCAAAGACGCCTGGGGGCTGCCCGTGGCGCGCATTACCCACACGCCCCACTCCAACGACTTTGCCCAGGAACGCTGGCAGGTTTCCAAGAACGGGGAAATCCTCGAGGCCGCAGGGGCGAAGAAGGTCATACCGGTCAACATGGAGCGGATCACGGGCAATACCTCGCACGAACTGGGCACCGCCCGCATGGGCAACGACCCGGCGACGTCCGTCGTCGACCGCTGGTGCCGCTCGCACGAGGTACCAAACCTCTACGTTTTCGACGCGAGCTTCTTCCCGACCGCGACCGGCATCAACCCGGCCCTGACGATCATGGCCAACGCTTGGCGGTGCTCGGACCGCATCCTCCAGGTCGACCGCCACGGCTGGTCAGAAAACTGATTTGCACCCCACACAGGATACGAAAGGACAGATCTCACATGGGACAGGCGGAATGGGCTACGGTACCGATCTCAACACGCGACGTCGAAGGGCCGGTCTTTTTCACCGAGCACGAGTGGAATACGATCGAGGCCGCAACGGCCCGGATCATCCCCACTGACCATCATCCGGGCGCGCGTGAGGCCAAGGTTGTGCGCTTCATTGACCGGATGCTGGCGGGAACGCAGTTCATCTTCCCGGCTGCTGACGGGAACGGGTTCCTCCGGATGGAGGGCCGCGACGAGGCCGCGTGGCAGGAGCGCATCAAGCAGCGCCGGGAGTTTTACCGTGAAGGCGTTGTGGAGTTGGACCGGCTGGCGAAGGAGCGTGCCGACGTCGGGTTCCTCGAACTTCCGGCGGATGACCAGGACGCGGTGTTGGAGACGTTATCGGGCGCGGAGAAGCCGAACGCTTTCTCACTGGAGCACTCCGAAGCTGGTCTTGGCGGCGCGCCGGCGGGCAACCAACCGGTCAACGAGGACTTTCTGGAGTTCTTCCCGCTGCTGGTGCTCAACACCCGTCAGGGGTTTTACGGCGACCCGGTTTACGGAGGCAACGAGAACCGGGTCGGTTGGGGTGTCATCGGCTTCGACGGACCCCCGTCGCTGGCCTCAACGATGGACGGCAGCTACACAACCCGAAAGTACATGGTGGAGGGGGCCGAGTGGCCGTACGACCAGCATCCCGAAGTCCTGCGGTACAGGCGCCCGTGACAGCCGGCGCAACGCCCGGCGTCGCGTTCAGGGGTTCGTCGAGGGTGACCGGGGATAATGGAGTGGTGTCCACGACCCCTGCACCTTCAGAAGCCCGGAACTCCAACGGGCGCGGGGAGCGGCTTGCCTCCAGGTCAAAGGCCCCCCGGATGTCCGATGTTGCCCGGCTCGCGGGGGTCTCCCAGCAGACGGTGTCACGGGTTGTCAGGGGAGCGACCAACGTGGACCCGGACATCCGTCAACGCGTTGAGCACGCCATCGCACAGCTGCGGTACCGCCGCAATCCAGCGGCAGCGGCTCTCGCCAGCAACCGGACCATGACAATCGGCGTTGTCAGCTTCGAACTGTCGGTCCTCGGACCAACGGTGGCCTTGTACGGTATTTCCGAGGAAGCCCGGCAACATGGCTATGCGACGCGTTTAGTCACGTTGGCCAGTCTTCGCCGGGAAGATATTAGGGCTGCCTTCGAATCCATCAATTCGGACACAGTTGACGGCGTGATCGTGCTCGCGCCCCTGTTGGATGCGATCACGGTGCTTGAGGGCCTCGACATCGGTGTTCCCGTAGTGACCTTCCAGCAAGGATCGCAGCCGAGCCCGACAAGCGTTTCTGTTGACGAAGTGCGTGGTGCGCGGATGGTGGTGCGCCACCTGCTGGACCTCGGACACGAAACCGTATGGCACGTCCAAGGCCCGCCGGGCTGGATGGCAACATCTGCCCGGGTCCAGGGATGGGCAGCGGAGCTCGGGGCTGCTGGACGAGTCGTTCCGACGCCGCTGCCAACTTCCGACTGGTCGGCCGCCGAGGGATACCGTGTCGGCCGTGAACTCGCCGCAAAGAAGGACGTCACGGCGGTCTTTGCCGCCAACGACCCCTTCGCGCTGGGAGTAATCAAGGCCATGGACGAGGCCGGGCGCGACGTTCCGGTCGATGTCAGCGTGGTGGGATTCGACGACGTCAAAGAAGCACCCTTCTTTCGCCCGGCGCTAACGACCGTAAAGCTGGATTTCGAAGCAATCGGTCATATCGCTGTAAGCCGTATCCTCGCCATGATCAAAGAGGAAGCCGAGGGAGACATCCCCCTGCTGGAACCACGCCTCATACTCCGCGACACCACAGCACCGCCGCGAAGCAAGCGCTAACACAAAGCGCCGCCTGCCCCGCCATACCCGGGGTTCAACTCCCGACCAGGGCCATCAATGGTCTCTGGTCCACCCCTAAGAACCGGACCACTCCGAGTTCTTGCAATCCCTAACTAAACCGGAATACCGTGAGTTAGCGCTAACTCAGGTACTCAAAGAAGAGAAAAGAGAAAGAAACAATGGTCGATCCATTTGTCGTCGTCGCAGTCTCGCCGCGGACCATCAACGTGAAAAATCCCGGCGACGGCGTAGCGAACGTCAAACGCATCAATGAATTCATCGACACGGCAGTCATGGTCGGGTCCTGGGAAGGCTCTCCGGTCAAGCTGGTCGTCCTGCCGGAAATGGCAATCCAGGGCATGATCGCCAACACGCCAGGGAACCGCGAAAAGGAGCGCCACTTTGCCGTGACAATCCCCGGTCCGGAGACGGACGAACTCGCGAAAAAGGCCGTGGAACTCAACACCTACATCGCTGCTGAGTTGTACATGGTCAAGGACGAGGACTTCCCGGACCGCCACTTCAATGTCGCCTTCATCATCGATCCGCAGGGCGACATCATCTACAAGCGCTACAAAGCCACCAGTGACGCCTACGAGGGCGGCATGCTTGGCAACATGAACCCGCACGACGTCTGGGACGAATGGATTGAAAAGAAGGGCGATGGCAATGCAATGGACGCCATTTTCCCTGTGGCCAGGACCGAGATCGGCAACATCGGGTACGCCATCTGCCACGAGGGTGTGTACCCCGAGGTGCCGCGTGGGCTCGCGATGAACGGTGCCGAGATCATTATCCGGGGCACCCTGATCGAGCCGGCCGTGCAGAACGGCATGTGGGAACTGCAGAACCGGGCCCACGCCATGTTCAACTCGGCGTACGTCGTCGCTCCGAACCTGGGGCCCGAAGTCCGTGACGACGGGTCAATGCAGGACCTGTTCGGCGGCCAGTCCATGATCGTCGGTCCACGCGGCCAGATCCTGACCAAGCAGCAGGGCTGGACCTCGGGCGACTCGTTCGTCTGCACTACGATCGACATCGAGGCGCTACGCCGTGCCCGTCTCTCGAACGGCCTGTACAACCAGTTCAAGGACCTGCGCACGGAGCAGTACCGGGTCATTTACGACACCCCGATCTATCCGAAGAACCAGTACCTCGACGCGCCCCCGGCCGAGGGCTGGCTTGCCCGGGAAGACTCCACACGGGCCGCCAATATCGAGAAGCTCATCGAGCGCGGCGTTCTCACTCCGCCGACGGGTTACAAGGCCTAGACCGAGGGTTGGCCGCGGGCGTGTTTCGCGCCCGCGGCCAACGCGGTTTGTTCCATCGGACCTGACTAAGCCGAAGTCATGCCTCCTGGTAGCCGCCTGCCTTCAGCAAGTGGTCGGGCAGCCGGTTTCCGGGGGCCCTGCCGCGGATCTCCAGCAATTCCCTGGCGTGCGCGTGCAGTTTCTTATCTTCCTCGGACACAGGCACCCACGGCGGAATGGGTACGGCTGTTCCGGTTTCGTCGCGGGCCACCATGACCGTCAGACAGTACGTGGTCAGGTTCATTTCGCGGGTTTTCGGATCGCCGGAGCGGACGTGGACAGCGATGTGCATTCCCTTTGCGCCGGTGTACACGAGCCGCGCTTCCACCTCCACTACGTGGCCGATCAGCAACGGCCGGTAGAAGCGCACGCCGCCCGAGAACACCGCCACAGTATCCCGGCCGCAGTACCTGGAGGCGCAAACGTAGGCGGCCTCATCGATCCATTTCATGACGATGCCACCGTGGACTTTGCCACCCCAGTTCACATCAGTGGGGGACGCCATGAAACGCAACGTCACGCGTTCGGCGGTGCCGGCGTCGGTATATTCCTGGGCGTTCATCGCATTGACGATCTGCTCGCGGACTTCAATGCGGGCAAGCGCATGATCGCGTTGCTCAATCTCGTCCGGAGTGGAGGGCTCGAACTGTGGCACAGGAATCGGCTTGCCGTCAGGTCCGACGGCCACGAAAATCACCATGCACTGGCTGTGCATCGTCTCCGGTCCACCCTTGGGATCGCGCGAGCTGACCACCGTGTGGATGTGCATGGAAGAACGGCCGGTGTAGACGATGGTGGACGTCACGTCCACCATGTCGCCGCTGTTCACCGGATCTGTGAAGTGGATGTTGCCCACGTAGGCCGTGACGCAATAGGACTTCGCCCAACCAACGGCCGCCGCGTACGCAGCCTTGTCCACCCACTCAAGGACGGTGCCGGCGTCGACGGATCCACTGTGGCCCACATCCATGGGGGCGGCGAGGAAGCGGAGGGTTACGGAGTTGCTGGGGGACTCGCTCATGCTCGAAGTTTACTGTTGGCGGGTTTCTGTTACGTGTCCACGTCGTGCGCCCGCCGTCCGGCTGGCCAGACCTTTCTGCCCGGCCAATCCGAAACGGACGACCCAGGCGATTTGATACACAAATGAGAATCAATATCATTTAACCCATGACTCATCACCCCACCCTTACTTCGCCACGCCCAACCACCCGAACAAGGCGCCGCAGAAGCGCCCAGCCGCTTGCCGCCGTCGCGCTTTCTGCGCTTCTCCTCACCGCGTGCGCTGCCCCCGGCGCCAACCCGGCTGAAGCGCCAACCGAATCCCATGCAGCAACATCGAAGGAAAAGGAAGCGGGCGCTCCCTCGCCTCGGCTCGTTTACACGTACGACGGCGGCATCGCCGTGGTAGACGCAAAGACGCTCGAACCCGTGGGCGGCGAAGCGGAGCTCGACGGATTCAACCGCCTCAATCCTGCAGGTGACGGCCGGCATGTCCTGGTGTCCACGGGCGACGCGTTCCGCGTTTTCGACGCCGGCGCCTGGACCGAGCCGCACGGCGACCACAGCCATCACTACGTGGCCGAACCCAGGCTGACGGATCTGTCGTTCGAGGCGAGCAAGGCAGGTCACGTCGTGCGGCACGCGGACAAGACTGTGCTGTTCAGTGACGGCTCCGGCAAGGTGGAAACCTTCGAATCCAGCGCCCTGCGCGACGCTGTGGAGGCTGGCAAGCTGCCCGCCACGGACGTTTACACCACGGCCGAGGCTCACCACGGCGTCGCAGTGGAGTTGGAGGATGGCAAGCTGCTGGTCACCCTGGGCAACGACGAGGGCCGCACCGGCATCGCTGTCCTGGAGGCCGGCAAGGGGCAGGACCGTAAGGAAGTCGTGCGTAACGAAGACTGCCCTGGTGTGCACGGCGAGGCAGTTGCTGCAGAAGAAGCAGTGGTGGTGGGCTGCGAAAACGGCATGCTGATCTACAAAGACGGTGCCATTACCAAGGTCGCAAGCCCGGACGCATATGGGCGCATGGGCAACCAGGCGGGCTCGGAGAAGTCGCCGGTGATCCTGGGCGATTACAAGGTGGACAAGGCCGCTGAGCTGGAACGGCCCACGCGCATTTCCCTGGTCAACACTGAAACCGCAACCCTCCGGCTTGTGGATATTGGAACCAGCTACTCGTTCCGCTCGCTGGGCCGCGGACCGGCCGGCGAAGCGCTGGTGCTCGGAACTGACGGCGGCCTGCGCGTCATCGACCCGCTCTCGGGAGAAGTGACCTCGACCATCCCTGTAGTCGCCGCGTGGGAAGAATCCGCCACGTGGCAGGACCCGCGCCCCACGCTTTTCGTTCAAGGCTCGACGGCGTTTGTCACCGAACCTGCGACGCAAACTATTCACGCGGTGGACTTGAAAGCAGGCAAGGTGAAGAAGTCCGTGCAGCTTGAGCACGTCCCGAACGAACTGACCGGCGTCGAAGGCTAGACGTTCTCTCACATCCTGACCCTTAAGCGCCGACGTTCTCTCACATCGTGACCCCTTAACGCCGATGCTCGCTCACTTTCTTGACGAAAGTGAGCGAGCGTTCCGCAATTCAGGCTCGGATGTGAGAGAACATCGGGGGGTTGGGGGCAAATTACGCGAGGACGCGGAGCTTGCTGGCGGGGCGGCCGAAGAGGGCGTTGTCGGCGGAGATCTTGCCTGCTCCAGCCAGGGCGAGGGCCAAGGCGGCGCCGGCGAAGAGTAGGACCAGCTCGTATCCGCCGTTGGCGACGAAGACGCCGGCCGGAGCGTGAACCAGGAACAGTGCTCCCAGCATGTCAATGGCCAGGAGGGCCGCGAACACACGGGTCAGGAGCCCGAGGATCAAGGCGATGCCGCCCACAAGCTCGAGGGTTGCAACAACCGGGGCTACCGCGGAAGCGCCCGGCACGCCCATCTGTGCAAAGGAGGCCTGGGTGCCGGCGATGGTGAATTCGTTGAACTTCTGCCAACCGTGCGCGGCGAAGAGAAAACCTGCAATAACGCGCAGGACGGTCAGGGCTGTGGTGCTCAAGCTGGACTTGTTCATGCCTTCAACCTTCCCGGAGATAAGTTGAAGAGTCAACTAATTAAGAAGTTCCGTGACTCATCCCACGAGGTTTTGCCTGCAGCCAAGGCTGGAGGAGGCGCGTCGTGATGGGCAGGAAGATGTACGTCATCAGCGGCGTCAGAATGACGATGTTGAGCAGCACCTGGAACACCAGCGGCCAGCCCAGCGTCAAAGGGTGCAGCAGGAAATTGGCCAACAGACTAAGAGGGAAGAACGGTAGGAAGATGCTGATCGCCTGTTTCCAACGCGGTGGCACCACAGTTTCCGGAACAACCACGGAGGCATCGCCGGGCTGCGAAAACCAGCCCTCGATGCCTGTACGCCGCTCAACCCGCGTGGTCTCCATCATTTCCCGCGCGCTGTCGATCCACCAGCGCCGCTCCTCGGACTGCTCCCATCCATGCAGGGTTTCAGCATCGGCGAACCGGTACAGCATGTGCCATTCGTTCGAGCCGGCCCCACTCCGGACCCACCCCGAGCCCAGATATCCGGGCCACTCGCGCGCCAGTTCCTGGCCAGCGTGTGCCCAGGCATTTGCTTGCCGGGTGTACCCCGGAAGGATGGTGCGGGCGACGGAAACTGTAACGGGATGCTTGTGTGACACGGCCCCAAATTTACCCGCCCCCAAGCGGACTAGGCTTGTTTAGTGCCTCAAACCACAACCGTCACCACTCGTTCCAATGCCCGCGAGATCCTGCGCCTGGCAGTACCCGCGTTCGGCGCGCTCATAGCCGAGCCGCTGTTCCTGCTCGCTGACTCCGCCATTGTGGGCCACCTTGGCGTGGATCAGCTCGCCGGCGTTGGGCTGGCATCCACGCTGATGCACACTGCTGTTGGACTTATGGTCTTCCTGGCATATTCGACGACGCCGGCAGTCGCCCGGGCGATTGGCGATGGCAAGCTCGGCAAGGCTTTGGCGGCAGGGCGCGACGGCGTGTGGTTGGCTCTGATCCTCGGTGCGGTTCTCGCCGTCGCCGGCTTTGTCGCCGCCGAACCCCTGGTTGGCCTGATGGGCGCGACGGGTGAGGTTCGCGGGTTCGCAGTGGATTACCTGCGTTGGTCGATGCCCGGGCTGGCCGCGATGTTGCTCATCTTCGCAGGCACGGGCGTGCTCCGCGGCCTTCAGGACACCCGGACACCTTTGGTGGTTGCCACGGCAGGATTTGCGCTGAACATCGCGCTGAACTGGTTCCTCGTCTACGGATTGGATCTGTCCGTTACTGGTTCGGCCATCGGCACAAGCATTGCGCAATGGGCCATGGCGGCCGTGTATCTGGTGATGGTTGGCCGGAACGCCCGGCAGCACGGTGTCTCGCTCAAGCCCCACTGGCATGGCATTCGGGCCATGACAAAGGTTGGTTCGTGGCTGATGCTGCGTACCCTAAGCCTCCGCCTCGCCATCCTCTCCACAGTCCTGGTAGTCACTGCACAAGGCGCAGTGAACCTCGCAGCCCATCAGCTGGCCATGACCATTTTCTCGTTCCTCGCCTTTGCCTTGGATGCGCTCGCCATCGCGGCGCAGGCCCTGATCGGCAAGGAACTGGGCGCCAGAAATGCTGTCCGCGTCCGGGAATTGACGCGAACCATGATCCGCTGGGGCCTGGGGTTCGGGGTGATAACCGGCGTGCTGCTTGCCGTGGCCGCGCCATGGGCCGGCTACCTCTTCACGTCTGACGCCGGTGTGCGTGAGGCATTGACCGTCGCCCTGTGGGTCCTTGCAGTCGGACAGCCTTTGGCCGGCTACGTCTTCGTCCTGGACGGCGTCCTCATCGGTGCCGGTGACGCGCGCTATCTGGCGATTGCCGGCGTCGTGAATCTTGCGGTCTACTTGCCGCTCCTGACGGCCGTCCACCTGACCAGGCCCGACGGCGCGGCGGGGCTGGTGTGGCTGTGGGTCGTCTTTGCGCTGGGCTACATGCTGGCGCGCGGGGTCACTTTGGGGCTGCGGGCGCGCACGGACAAATGGGTAGTGCTTGGTTCGCACTAAACTGGATGCGTGACTCTCCCCACGACTCCTTCCCAGACACCTCCTGCGTCCGTGCCCGGGCTCTGGAAACCAGTGCTGACCCGGGCAGTGGTTGCGCTGGTGTTCGGCCTGGTCACCATCTTCTGGGGATCGCCTTCGGTGCAGGTGCTGGCTTGGGCCGTTGGCTTGTACCTGCTCGCAACAGCGGGTTCGTTGTGGGTCTCGCGCGTTCTGCCTGCGGCAGTTCCGGTGGTTGTCGCGATCGGCGGTGTGGGGGCATTGGTCACTCAGTCAGATGCCGGCGTCGCGCTTTCTGCCGCCGCCGCGTTGCTGGTACTTGGCGTTCTTGAACTGGTCCACGCACTGCGGAATCGCGACTCGTTGACCCGTGATTGGCTGGTGTCCGGTGTTATCGCTGTGGGTACTGCTGTGGCGTTGCCGTTCTTCATATCGCTCGGCGCGCACGCACTTCTGGGTGTTGCCGGTGGCGGAGCGATCCTTTCCGGCGTGCTGTGGATTCTCTCCGGGCTGACGCTCCGGCACGATGCTCACACGGGCAACCAGGCCACTGCGCCGGGTGCTTCCCCGGAGGCCGTAAACTAGTAGCTGGACGTTCTACTCGTTGTAGAACTTTTGCAGACCGGCGGGGAGCCGAACAGGCCCGCCATCATTGGAGGAATGATCGTGGCAGACCAGACACCAGGAGAGCCGCGCAAGATGCGGACCTCGGTCAAGGGACCCCTCATGTTCTCCGCGTTCTTCGCAGTACTGGCATTCGTTGCCGTGCTCATTTTCGCGTCTGGCGGCAGCGCACGCGCTCCGCGGTTCGACCTCGCCTTCACCGGCGCTGGTATCGCGTTTATCGTGAGCCTCGTGGTGGCTGCCATGCTCTCCATGAGCCACAAGGAAAACGCCGAACATCTGGGCAAGGGCTCTGGCGTCAACCTCAGTTCGAAGCGTCCCGGGCATGGTGGTCCCGCCGCTCCCGGTTCCGTTACAGACGAGACTGAAACGCCCGACGGCGGCCACTAACCTTCAAGCGCTTCCTCACTACAGGTGGGGGAGCGCTTTTTCGTAGAGTGGGGCCGCAGTGGTGCCCTGCATTTTCCGCGGGGAGGAGATCTACTCGCCCACGGCCGCTTTCCGCGCCCGATACGCTGCGACGTGTGCGCGGTTGGCACAGTTGCCTGTGTCGCAATAGAGCTTGGAGCGGTTACGGCTGAGGTCCAGGACCACCGCATCGCAATCGTCTGCGGCGCAAATACGCATGCGATCCATTTCCTGGCTGCGGATGACGTCGATGATGGCCATAGCGGCCTCAGTGCCCATGCGGTCGGCGAGTGGTGCTTCCGGTGTGGTCGCGTGGAGATGCCAGTCCCAGTGATCGTGCTTGACGAGTTGCGGGAGTGCCTGCGCGTCTATGAGCAGTTTGTTCACGGTCTTTGCGGCGGTGTCCTCATCGGCGGCCCAGAGTGATGCCAGCTCGCTACGCAGCCGCTTGACGCTGCGCAATTCTGCTTCGTCATGGGTCCTCGAACCCGAGAATTCTTCGGCCTCCAAAAAGGCGTCGAGGTCCTCTACTGATGCCAGCGAATCCTCGCCGTTGGCTGCTGTGTTGACGAGATTAACGACGGTGCGTAGTGCAATCTCGGTGTCAGGCGCAAAATGCACTTTGACTCCTTACATGTTTCGGGAGTACTGTCATGACCATAAGCCCACTTTACTCCTGACAGGAGGCCGCTGTGTCAGCTACAAAGACGAAGGCTGATGCAAAAGGTTTCCTGGCCTCAGGACTCGGCATCGCTTTATTCTCCTCCGCGGTTTTCGGTACCTCCGGTTCGTTCGCCAAGTCCATGCTCGAAACCGGCTGGTCACCTGGCGCTGCTGTTGCCGTGCGACTCACTGGTGCTGCGCTGATCCTGGCGATTCCCGGCGTCGTGGTTCTTCGCGGTCGCTGGCACCAGCTCAAGGACAACTGGCTGACTATCCTGCTGTTTGGGCTCATCGGAGTCGCAGGTTGCCAGCTGTTCTACTTCAACGCAGTAGCCCGGTTGTCCGTGGGGGTCGCGCTGCTGCTCGAATACCTTGCGCCGGTCATGATCGTGCTGTGGCTGTGGATCGCCAGCCGTCGCCGCCCTCGGGCCCTTACCGCCGCTGGCGCATTGCTTTCGTTGGGTGGACTAGTCCTTGTGCTCGACCTCACCGGCGCTGTGAAGGTGGACTTCATCGGCGTCCTCTGGGGCATGGCTGCCGCCGTGTGCCTGGTGATCTACTTCTTCATCACAGCCAAGGAAAACGACACCCTTCCTCCACTCGTGCTTGCCTCGGGCGGTCTCCTGGTGGGCGCGCTGGTCATGTGGCTGGTGGGTGCCGTGGGGTTGATCCCCATGACTTTCAGTACCGCCGATACGGCCCTCGGCCCCTGGACCATACCCTGGTGGGTGTCAGCTGTGGGGCTTGTTATTCTCGCGACCGTCCTCGCCTACGTTTCCGGCATCATGGCAGCACGCAGCCTGGGGTCCAAAGTGGCGTCTTTCGTGTCCCTGACGGAAGTGCTGTTCGCCGTGATCTGGGCTTGGCTGCTGTTGGGTGAATTGCCGAGCACCATCCAGTTGCTGGGTGGGCTTCTGATTGTGGGCGGTGTGGTCTTGGTCCGCGTGGACGAATTGCGAGGTGACCGTAAGGCCGCCCGGACCGCTGAGGAGGCTGCCCGGGCCCGCGTCCTGGATCACGCGAACGACGTCGAACCCGTCCCGTCGGGGCACGTCGCCAAGGTCCCGCGGGACTAAGCGGCAACTTCGAGTTTGGATCTTAAGAAGCGAAAACCCCGGACGCCGTAGCGTCCGGGGTTTCCCAACGGTCCTAGTTGGAAGCCTGCTGCTGCTGCTCAGCGTTCTTCTGAGCGCGGTCGCCGGCTTCGCGAAGGGCGTCGGCAACCTTCTTCAGGTTGGAAGCGTGCTGGCTGTCCCACTCGCCGCGGAACTTGTCGGCGTCCGGGCCCTTCCAGTCGGTGCCGTCAAGGGCGCCCTTCAGCTGTGAGCGCTGCTGCTCGATGTTCTCGGCACCAGCCTTCAGCTTGTTACCGAGCTGACGAAGCTGATCAACATCTGCACCCCAAATAGCCATGAGATTCTCCTTCATTTGTTCGGACCCGAGCTCTTCGGCATCCCCAGCGGCCTCCGGCTCATCCGGAAGATCCAATAGCTAAAACCTATCGTGGGATTCGAAAAGGCGTCGATGGGCACCCCTCCCCATGGAGCGCTGCCCATAGTTAGCATGGGGTTATGTGCCGGAATATCAGGACTCTTCATAACTTCGAACCACACGCTACGTCGGCAGAGGTGGAGGCCGCCGCGCTGCAATACGTGCGCAAGATCAGCGGTTCCACCAAACCGTCCAAAGCCAACGAGGAAGCTTTCGCTGAGGCCGTCCACGAGATCGCCCACATCACGCAGCATTTGCTGGATTCGCTGGTGAGCCATGGCCCGGCGAAGAACCGTGACGAGGAAGCCGCCAAGGCAAAGGCCCGGGCTGCTGTCCGCTTCGGGACGGCTTAGCCCGGGCACAAGTCCTCAAACTGCGCAGCAGCACATGACGTTCTGAGAGCTCGGAGCGCCCTGTGCTGCTACGCGGATGGGTTACTTCCCGAATGAGCGGAGCCGCAGGGAGTTCGCGACGACAAGCACGGAGCTCGCCGCCATTGCTGCGCCTGCGATCATCGGATTGAGCAGTCCGATGGCTGCCACTGGGATGCCGATCGCGTTGTAGAAGAAGGCCCAGAACAGGTTGGTCTTGATGGTGGAGAGCGTCTTGCGGGAGAGCTCGATAGCCTGAACGAGCTGGCCCAGGTCGCTGCCCATCACGGTGAGGTCAGACGCTTCGATTGCAACGTCCGTGCCGGACCCCATCGCGATTCCCAGATCCGACTGGGCCAAGGCAGCGGCGTCATTCACGCCATCGCCTGCCATTGCCACCGTTGCGCCGGAGGCCTGAAGCTTCCGGACTGCGTCGACTTTGCCTTCCGGCAGGACCCCAGCGAACACGTCGTCAGGGGAAATCCCGACGGCGGCAGCTACTTGGGCGGCGACAGCGGCGTTATCACCTGTCAGGAGCATCGGACGGATACCGAGATCCTTCAGTCGCTTGATCGCAGCTGCGGAGCCGGGCTTGATGGTGTCGCTCAGGCTGACGATTCCGGCAGCTTGACCGTCCACAGCCACCCAAATTGCAGTTGCGCCGCTATTCTCCTGAGCTGCGAGCTCGTCCCGCTGGCTGGCATCGAGGGCGATGCCGTTCTTCTCAAGCCAGCCCGAGCGCCCAACCACAACCGTTTTTTTAGTGCCGTCCAACGCCACGGTTCCGCGGACTCCGCCGCCAGGAGCGGAACTGAAGCCATCCACACCGGGGAGAGCGCCGGCGTCGGGCATTGCTTCCTTGGCTGCTGCCGCAATCGCATGGGCAATGGGGTGCTCCGAGGCTGACTCGACCGCACCGGCAAGCGTCAGGACTGCTGCCCGGGAGTGGCCATTGAGGGCGACCGTATGGTCCACGGCAAGCCTTCCGCTGGTCACGGTGCCGGTCTTGTCCAGCAGGATGGTGTCCACATGCCGGGTGTCCTCCAGCACCTGCGGACCCTTGATGAGAATGCCCAGCTGAGCGCCGCGGCCCGTTCCGGTCAACAGCCCGACGGGAGTTGCGAGGCCAAGGGCGCAGGGGCAAGCGATCACCAGGACGGCAACTGCAGCGGTGAACGCCGCGTTGAGGTCGCCCGAGAAGAACAGCCACAGAACGAACGTCACCAACGCAAGCACCAGCACGATCGGCACGAACACCGCGCTGATCCTGTCCGCGAGCCGCGCGATTGGCGCCTTTCCGGTCTGCGCCTGACTGACCAAACGGCCCATCTGGGCGAGGGTCGTGTCAGAACCCACCCTCGTGGCCCGGACCAAAAGGCGGCCTGAGGTGTTGATGGTAGCGCCGGTGACAGGGCTCCCTGGACCGACCTCGACCGGAACAGATTCGCCAGTCACGAGAGAGGCATCGACGGCGGACGCGCCGTCAATCACCACACCATCGGTCGCGATCTTCTCACCAGGGCGGACCACGATGACATCGTCTACCAGGAGTTCTTCAGCAGGTATTTTCTGTTCCCGGCCGTCCACCAAAATCGTGGCATCCTTGGCGCCCAGATTCAGCAGGGCTTTCAAAGCGTCGCCGGCCTTGGCCTTCGCATTTGCTTCCAGGTACCGTCCCAACAGCAGAAATGTGGTGACAACGGCGGCGACTTCGAAATACAGCCCACCACCGGACATGCTTTCCATGCCCGGGTGCTCCGTCATCCTGGGATCCGCGAACAACTGCCACGCGGAGTAGAGGTAGGCCGCGATCACCCCGATGGAAACGAGCGTGTCCATGGTGGATGCGAGATGCCGGGCATTGATAGCGGCGGCCCTATGGAACGGCCACGCAGCCCAGCTGACCACAGGCAGCGCCAATGCACCCACAATCCAGCCCCAGTTGGTGAACTGCAGGGCAGGAACCATGGAAATCGCGAAGACGGGCACGGTCAATACCGCCGCCGTGATCAGGCGTGGGCGGAGTGTTGACGCTGCCGGGCCGTGAGACATGTGATCTGTGTGATTCGCGTGCTCGGCATGCTCTGCTGGCGCGGAACCGCCGGAACCATGCTCTGAGTGCTCGTGGTTGCCTTGCGTAACGCCCCCGGCGCCATGCTCTGCATGCTCGGTCGTTCCTCCCTTGGACGCATGCTGCCGCATAGCGCCGGACGCATCAGTGTGGTCGTGTCCGGTTCTAGTCTCCGTGGCTTGGGGCGGTTCGGCCTGCGCCGCGTGTCCATTGTTGGTGGACGTTTTTGCGTGGTCCTTGTGATCTGGGAGGTCACTCGTGAGCTCGGTGACGGAGCTTGGTTGGTGACCCTGGACGCCACGATTGTGGTGGTCCCTGGTGTGGGGGGCCGGGGGTTGGCGGACTTTGGCTTTGTAGCCTGTGGCGTTGACCGTGTCCACGATTTGTTGGTCTGTCACCGTGGCTGGGACGGTGACGTGGGCTGATTCCAGGGGAAGGTTGACGCTGGCTTCGACGCCTTCGAGCTTGCCGAGCTTTCGTTCAACCCGATTGACGCACGAGGCACAGGTCATGCCCTCTATGTCCAGTTCGATGACCCGGGTTTCGGGCTGATTGAAGGTCTCCTGGTTAGTCAAGAGGACTCCTAGGCTTCGTTGGCTACCACCAAGTAGCCGGCTTCTGCCACGGCCTCGCCTATTTCGGACGGCGAGAGCTGGCTGGTGGATGTGATGGTTACGGTGGATAGCCCGCCGGGGTTGAGGTCCACGGAGACGTCCTCCACGCCGTTAAGTGCTTCGAGTTCCTCGCTCACGCTTGAAACACAGTGGCCGCAGGTCATGCCGGAAACGTTGACGTTTGTCTGGATGGTCTGGCTCATGATGCGCTCCTTGGTGGTGAGTTGAATGGTGTGATGTGTGTTGGCGGAATTACCGCAGCAGGCGCCCGATGGCATCGGTGGCCTCCTTTACTTTGGCATCGATCTGTTCGGCGCGGGCTTCAGGATTGGGCTCGGAGGCGGCGCCAACCACGCAGTGGCCAATGTGCTCTTCAACGAGTCCCAGGCTGACGGCGTGCAGGGCTTTGGTTGCAGCAGCCACCTGCGTGAGGATGTCGATGCAGTATTTGTCCTCTTCCACCATGCGCGCGATACCGCGGACCTGCCCCTCGATGCGTTTCAGGCGGCGCAGGTAGGCGTCCTTGTTGCTGGTGTACCCGTGTGGTGCGGCGTGCTCAAGGTCGACTTCGATGGTCGGGAGGTCCGCGCTCAGGTGGTTGAAGCTCAGGTCTGCATTGCTCATGCTTCGAATGTATACCCCTCCGGGGTATCAAATCAAGTACCCCCTGGGGGTATTGGGCGTATGGCTTCGAGAAATGGGAACGCGCCCAGGCTTCGCGTAGTGTTTGCTCTGGGGCGGAAGGAGATCGTCCGCAGAATCGCTTTTCTCAACGGAGGATACGTGACAACCTCACCGACCGGCCTAACGCTCGATCCCGCCGCCTTTTTTCGCGCCAAGTTGCAGTGCGAAATCGACGTCATGGAAGTGGCTGAGTCGGAGCCGGGATCGTTGCTTGTGGTGGATACGCGTAGGCAGTCCTCATGGGACCACGGGCATATTCCCGGTGCGGTACATATTCCGACCGCGCAGATTCCGGCGTTGGCTTCAAACCTGATCCCGGCGGCCTCAAAAGTGGTGGTCTATTCGTGGGGTCCGGGTTGCAACGGCAGCACCTTCGCGGCGCTCGCATTCGCCGAGCTGGGATATTCCGTGAAGGAAATGATAGGCGGAATCGAGTACTGGATCCGGAACGGCCTACCACTTGAGACTGCTTCCGGCGTCAGCTCGCAGAAGCCCGATCCGCTGGTAACAGCTCACGCGTGATGTCCCTGGAAAGCGGGGTGGGAATGTGGCCGTTTTCGTACTGATCCACGGTGGCGGTTCCTCGGCATGGGACTGGCATCTGGTCAGGCCACTGCTTGAGGCATCGGGGCATGGCGTCATCGCTGTCGACTTGCCCATTGAAGATGCCGGCGCAGGGCTTGAGGACTACACGCGGGCAGTGACTGCAGCCGTAGGCGACGCTCAGAACACCATCGTTGTTGGGCACTCGTTGGGTGGCTTCACAGCACCATTGGCCTGCCACGCCCTCCACTCCGACGGACTTGTGTACCTCTCGGCAATGATTCCGATGCCGGGCGAGACGTTTGGGGACTGGTGGACCAATACAGGGCATGATCGGGAGTCCATCCCTGAAGAAGCATTCTTCAACCTGGTCCCCGAGGATTTGGCACAGCAGGCAACCGGCAAAGAGCGCGACCAGCAAGGTGCGTGGATGTCCGCGCCTTGGCCCGGCCAGCATCCGGATGTGCCTACCCTGGCGATTTTGTGCCGTGACGACCTGTTCTTTCCATCGTCATTCATGAGGCACCAAGTACGTGATCGGCTAGGAATCGAACCGGTGGAGATCCCGGGCGGTCACTATGCCAGCTTGAGCCATCCGGAAGCTGTAGCAGCCGCTCTCAACGAGTTCGCCAAGCAGATCAATGCGGGCCGCTAAATATGGTCCTCAGTCCTTCTTCTTCAATTCCTGGGCGAGCATCACCAGGATTCCGCTGGGTCCGCGCAGATACGTGAGCTTGTAGATATCTCCATAGGTGGCCACTCCGCGTAGCGGAGTGCATCCGTGCTTCGCCGCTATCTCAAGGGCTTGATCGATATCGTCAACGGAGAAGGCCACCCGGTGCATTCCGATGTCGTTCGGACGGGTGGGGTGCGTCTCGATCGCATCAGGGTGGATGTATTCGAAGAGTTCCAGCTGACCCTGACCATCGGGGGTTTGCAGCACCGCAATCTTCGCGTGGTTGCCATCAAGCCCGACGGCGGTATCGGCCCACTCGCCGCTGACGGTGTCACGGCCAACCACTGTCAGGCCGAGGTCGGTGAAAAAGGCGATGGTTTCTTCAATGTCCCGTACCGCAATACCGACATTCTCAAGTTTGATGGCCATGGGTTCGAAGCTATCAAGGTGAAGCGATTGGCTCCAGTGGCGAGGCGGGAGGAAACCTAACCCCGACGTCGGCACTTACGCGAGTGCCGACGTCGGGGCTTCTATTCGGTCTCGGCTTCCTTCAGAACGAGAGCCGTCCCTTGGAACGCCCGCAGTTCGAGGAAGAAGCTGCCAAGGTCATCCACTTGCCCCACGTTTTCGCCGCTGAAGAGATCGTGGACGCTGGCGCCAGGAACAAGGTGCGAGGACTGGATGCTGCCTGCGATGTCCTGGTCGGAGAAGTTCAGGACGGTGACTTCAAGCTCGCCGCTGCCGAGTTGGTTGACCAGGACCAGCAGCCCGCGGTTGGAAACGTCGGGCACGTCCAGCAAGGTACTCGTTGCGATCCCTGATTCTTCCCTTACTTTCAGGATCTGCTGGAGGCGCCGGGCGTAGGAGGCTGGATCCTTGAGCTGTTCAGGCAGCGGACCGTAGAGGCTCCGGGCCCGCGCCATGCCGGCGAGGGAGGTCTTGGCGTCGGGGCTGGTGCCCATGAGGTCGTGGGCGCCGCGGTTAATCCAGCGGGTGTCGCCTTGCGAGGTGAGCTCCCGGACTGTTTCCCGATCCAACGCGGTGATGCCGGTGAGGTCCCATCCGGAAAGCGCGAAGACCCCAGGCTGCAGCGCGTTGTACATGGACAGGAGCACGTGGGCATCCAGGACCTGGGCCTCTTGCTCCTGCGTTATCGAGTCCGGGTCTTTGATTCCCAGCGCCGCCATGAGGAAGCTGACCGTGGTGCAGGCGATGCCGTTGGTCGTGAAGACCGCGTTGTAGGGCCCGTTCTCACCGGTGAGGCGTTCCCGCAGGGTGCTCTGGACCTTCTCGGCAACCTCGGCGCCGGTCAGTTCTTCGCCGCCAAGCTCGAAGATGTCTTCCCTGTGTCCAGCGGCAAAGTGGAGCAACTCGTAGGTCAGTTCGTCGTGGTTCTGCAGAGCGTGCACCAGCGAGGCCTGGTCCACACCGATCTCCATGGCCAACCGAAGGGTCAGCCGCAGGAACTCGGTATCACCGGTGACCAGCGCATAGTGGTAGGCGGGCCTGGTGATGAAGTCGTAGGAAAGATCCGGGCCCGACTCGGACTGCGCCTTGATGTCATCAATGGTGAGGTTGAGTTCCTGGAAGGAGAACCCGCCCACTTTGCGGATCATAGAGCCAATGAGCTGGTTCGCTGCCTCGGACAGGGGGTGGCCTTCCGACCAGCCCGGCTGTTCCTCCGCGCTCTTCTCCACGCCGAGGAAGCCGTTGGCATCCAGCCGCAGGGCACCGGTGCCCAGGTCCAGGAGGGAGTGCAACGCATCGCCCACCACCAACCGCATCCCGGCGAAGGTAGGGTCCAGCCAGTTAATGGATGGCTGCCCGGCCTTGAAGTAATGGAGATAAACCCAGCGACGGGTTTTGCCGGTGGTATCCACGATCGGCCTGGTGGCGCTCCAGTTGGTCTCCTTGACCCCGGGTTCGTAGAAGATCACGCGTTGGAGCCTGCCGATGATGTATCCGGCTTTTTGCAGGGCCTGCTCGGTATCGGGACTGATATTCACAGAATCTTCGCCCTCGGGAACATCAGGCAGCAGGTGCCAGTCTTCCTCGGGGATATCCACCATGTGATAGATGCCCGGGTAGTCCCGGAAGTTCATCTCAGCAAGACGGAAGTCGGCGCCTTTGCCTGTATGGCCGGGCACGATGTCGTCGATGACCGTCCCGTCATGATCTGCGGCGACTTCGCACATCCGGCGGAATTCTTCCTCCGTGCCGAACGCCGGATCGATCGCCATGCTGATGCGGTCAAAATGGCCATCCACGCTGGGCGTCTGGGACCAACCGCTGATGCCTCCGGCGAGCTTTACGGGGCCAGTGTGGAGTCCGCGGATGCCGATCTCCCGGAACGCCTTCCAGAGGCCCGGCTCTCCCAGCGCGGACAGAAATGACTGACCCTCGCGGGTAATGAAGGAGAGAGGGTAGGCCGTGAACCACACAGGTGCACGCTCCACTGCCGCCCGCGGGTTTGGTCGGGCGTAGGCGTTCTGCCACATGCTCGCCTGGCCAGAGAGTTGCCGGGCCATGGTGTTGGCATCGCCGAGCATCGACTGGTTGCGAAGCCAGTCCACATATGTCGGATTGCGCCCATCGAATTCCAAGGAGGGCCTGGCTGCGAAGAATTGCCGGCGTCGGGCGATCGGCCGGAGGGCTTTCGGGCGGGCGGGATAGAACTGTTCGTCAAACGTGATCTCGGGTGACTCTGTGGCGGTTTCCTCGGGTTGCGTTTCCTGCGGATCCTCCGTTGTTTCCTCTGGATTCCCGTTGGTTTCTGACAGGCTCTCGCTGACTACAGGCTCCCGCACAGCTTTCTCCTTTACGTGGTCGCCGCGTCAACGCCGACCGTCCGAGGGGGTCGTTCAAGAGGTCACGTACCCGGGCTTGCCCGGAGTATTCATGCTAGTCACGAGGGCATGGGGTTTGTCGAGCTTGGGAGAAGTGAGTCGTCAGGTTGCTGGCCAATCGTCGCTTGATGTCTCCGCAGTCCCCGCTTAAGTGAGGCCGCCCACGCCGCGCCTGTATAGAGGAACTACTCTGGAACTCCAACCCAAGCAGGCCCAAAAAGCGAAGGTTACCCATGAAAATAGTTGTCATCGGCGGCAGTGGCCACATTGGTTCGTTCCTCGTGCCCAGGCTCGTCAACGCCGGCCATGCAGTGACCAACATTAGCCGTGGGATCCGGCACGCCTACACCGATACGCCCGAGTGGCAGCAGGCCCGCCAGGTCACAGCGGACCGGGAGCAGGAGGACCGGGACGGCATCTTTGGTGACCGGATCGTGGAACTGGGTGCCGACGTCGTGATTGACCTGGTCTGCTTTACGCTCGACTCCGCCACCGCGCTGGTGAAGCGACTCCGCGGCGAGGTAGGCCACCTCCTGCATTGCGGTTCTATTTGGCGGTATGGCGCCAGCATGAAGCTGCCCATCGCGGGGGGCTCGGATTCGGCCGCTGCCCCAACCGATGAGTACGGCATCCAGAAGCGCGCTATAGCCCGCATGTTGAAGGAAGAGACGGCTTCCGGCGGATTGGCTACTACGTCGTTGCACCCCGGTCACATCGTCGGACCTGGATGGCAGCCGATCGGGCCACTTGGAAACCTGGACCCATCCGTGTGGGAGACGATCTCCGCCGGGAGGCCTTTGAAGGTTCCCGGAAGTGGCACGGAGCTGATGCATCACGTGCACGCCGACGACGTCGCGCAAGCCTTCGAGAAGGCCATCCAGCGACGTGAAGCGGCGGCCGGGGAGGACTTCAACATTGTTGCTCCCACCGCCCTGACAGTTCGCGGATACGTTGGGATCGCTGCGTCGTGGTTCGGGAAGGAAGCCAGCCTCGAGCCAGTCAGTTGGGAGGAGTTCCGCAGGACCACCACACCTGGGCACGCGGATACGAGCTGGAACCATCTGTCACGCAACCATTGCTTCAGCATTGAAAAAGCCAAGTCCCTGCTGGGTTATGCACCCCGGTATGAGCCGGAACAAGCGGTCCGCGAGTCCCTGGAGTGGCTCATCGACCACAAACAACTCAGCGTCGGAATCCTCGCCACAAGTTAAACCGCGACGTCGGCACTCACCTGAGTGCCGACGTCGAGCCCGAACGGTTGCCTAAGTCAGCCCTGGTGCAGTGCTTCCTGCCGACGCTGCTCCAACGCATTCCGGACACGCTCCACGTCCCGCGGGTAGCAGAAGTAGAGGGCGGTGAGGACTGCTGCGTTGACCAGCATGAGGATCACCAGAGTCCAGAGGAACACGGCCTGGATTCCGAGGCTTGAGGCCAGGGCGCCCGCTCCAAGGGAGAAGACGGCCCACCCGATGGTCTCGAAAACGGTCAGGAAGATAGCGAAGGCCTGGCCTCGGAGTTCCGGGAGGACGACGGCCGCGACGATCGGACGGTTGGCGGGCGGATTGGCTCCTTGGGCGAAGCCGATCAGGGCCCAGAACGCGCTGTAGATGCCGATGTTGTCGTAGTCGAATTGGGTTGCGAAGAATGCGACGGCGGCGAAGAGAACCTGGGCGCCCTGCAGGTAGGCAACCCGGCCCCTGTCGGGAAGGACCCGGTCCAGGAGCGCGACGAGCCAGCCGCCACCGGCGGTCCCGGCGAAGTAGCCGAGCCCAAAGGGCACCAGGACGATGGCCGCCACCGCGTTGGTGAAGCCCCGCTCCACCACGAGGAACTGGATACCGAAAATCGCGATGAGGAGGTGCCCGGAGAGCAGGCGCGAGAGCATCATGATGGAGAAGCTGGGAATCCGGAACAGGGAGGCCACCGAGCGGACAGTGACTTTCGGGGTGAGGCGCTCGCGGCCGCTGAGGTCTGCGAGTTGCTTCTCGGACGCTCCCACTCCGGGGTCTTTCAGGAGCAGTGACACCAGCAGGCCGGCAAGGATGCAAATGCCACCGATGGTCCACATGCCGAAGCGCCAGCCGTCAGTAATACCGGTGAACAATGCGATGAGCGGGGCAATGAAGGAACTGATGAGGCTCATGAACCCGTAGAAGTAGCCCGCAGCCTTGCCGCGCTGGCTGTCATCGAAGGAGTCCGCGATGATGGCGTTGGCGATCGGGCTTCCACCGATGATCGACGCCGACATCAGCGTGTTGAGGATCAACAGTTGAACGAAGTCCTGGGAGAAACCTGCTGCTATGCCGAAGACGCCACCGGCCAGGGTGGTGGCGATCAGCGCTTTCCGTCGGCCGATCTTCCCGGCAAGCCAGGCCCACGCCGGACCGGCTGGGACAGCAATGATCTTGCCGAGTGCGGCCAGCAGGCCGAGGTGGCTGCTCTGCAGTTTCAGGGCCGCCGCAATGGTCGGGAACAGGGTGGCGCTGAGGCCGGCTTCCGTATTGTCCACGACCGTAACGCCGGTGAGGACAGCGAGGTTTCGCCAGCGGTGGGGGACTTTGCTGGCTTGGGCTGCTCCTTCTGCTGGAGCTTCCGTGGCGAGGGCAGGGCTGGGTTGGGAGGTCATGGGCTGTAGGTCCTGTCTACATTGTCAGGCTGGGTTGGGGATGTGTCACTGGCTTGGAGTTACGCCGTGGGGACGGCAGCCAGTTCCTCGGCAATGGACCCGAGGGCGCTCGAGGAAACCGGGATGACGGCTGCGAGCTGGTAGAGGCTGAGCTGGGCGGGGATGTTAACCAGTTCAGTGCTGATGAGGTCGGGGAGGTGATTCTCCACGGCTTCGCGGCCGCGGACGTCCTGGAGCAGTTCCAGAAGGGGCAGTGTCAGGGCAGCTCCGCCGTCGGCGAAGCTGTCGATCGGTGGCAGGGGTTCCAAAGCGATCCGCGCCCTGTCCGCTTGCCGGGCGGCGAGCAGGTGCTGGGCTGTGGGTTCGGAATCGAAAGGAATTCCGAGCCGCTGGAACTGGCTTTCCGGTGCATCGTTGGCGTGCATAAGTTTGGCCAGTGTTTTCAGGAGGCGCAGTTCCAGCGCGTCGTCGATGATGGGGTTCGTTTGGTGTGGGTCTTCTTCAAGGTCAAACAGGAGGGTTCCGTGGACCCATGAGTTCATCATGGAGGTGGTCTGGACTTGCATTGTCCGCAGTCCCTTGGTGAAGCTGAACGCTTCCGCAGGTTCCCACTGCGCGAGTTCGGCTGTGGAGAACCGCGACCGCATGTGGGTGGGCATCAGCGTGTAATCCTCCAGTGGTGCGTTGGAAGGACCGACGGCGGCACGCATGTAGACGTAGCGGCCGTCAGTGACGTTGACGTGGCCACCGTGGATACCGAACAGGGCCGCCTCACGTACTTCGCTGTCGTCCTGCAGCACGGCGGCCAGGTCCTGGCCCTGCATGTCCTCCGTAGGTTCGACGCCGAAGAAACGCAGCATGGTGGGTGCAATGTCGATGGTCTGGGCGAGGGCTCCACGCCGGGTGTCCTTGCCGCCGGTGCGCGGGTCCCACAGGAACATGGGCAGGTGCACGAGTTCGTTGAACCATGGTTGAACGGATTTTGCCCACCAGCCGTGTTCGCCCAGCAGGAAGCCGTGGTCCGTGTTCACCAGGAGGAGGGTGTCTTCCCACATGTTGTACTGGTCCATGGCATCCAGGACCCGTCCGAGCGACTTGTCGCACATCGAGACCAAAGCGGCATATTCGTAGCGGGCGTGCTCCACCTGATCCTGAGGTTCGGTGACCTTCTGGTATCCCGGCCAGTCGAATTCGGGGCCGTCGTAATCATGCTCGTACAAAGCCTTGTATTTGCTGTGGGTGAAGAAGGGCTCGTGCGGATCGAAAAGCTCGATCTGGAGCATCCACTTGTCTGCTTCATGGTTCGTATCGATGAAGTGCAGGCCGGCGTCCACGGTTTTGGTCTGCGAGTGGTCTGCCTCGGTGGGCATATAACTGCGGTTGATGAGGTCCTGTCGCTTCATCCCGGCACGCCAGTCCTGGCTTCCGCCGGAAGGATTTACCACACCCTTCCACGGGTCGCCTTCCTGGCCACGGAAGAACTCCCAGGTGGTGTAGCGCGGGTGATAGGTGGCGCCTCCGTCCTCCCAATAGTGTGGGTGGTCTGATACGAGATGCGTGTGCACTCCTGCTTTTCCCAGCATCTCCGGCATGGAATCGTCGAAAGGTTCCAGCGGGCCCCAACTGCGGTGCAGGAAATTGTGGCGGCCGGTGTGCATCTCGCGGCGTGCCGGCATGCAGGGCATCGAACCGGCATAGAAGTTGTCGAACGTCGCCGTCTTTGCTGCCAGGCGGGCAAAGTTGGGGGCGTCCACGAACGTGTCCGCCGCGTAAGGGGAGAGCATATGCCTGTTGAGGCTGTCGAACATGAGAATGATGGCCTTCATGGTTGCAGCTCCGCCGGTACTGCGGTGAGCGAACGGGACGAGAGCTGCCCATCCAGAAGCTCCTTGCGCAGGCTGATCAGTCCGGCAACGTGGGCGTCGATGGCACTCGCACCCATGAGGTGCAGGCGCTCTCCCACCGATTCGGCGAGCTCGGTGTCGAAGGCGATCGTGGGGGCCCACTGTTCCCTGCGATCACGGTTGCGGTACCTGGCGATTTCGTCCTGGCGGGTGTGGATTTCGACGTCGAGAATCCGGAGGAGTTGCTCGGCGCTCATGAAGCCGGCAAAGGACAACCGTGCAGCGAGTTCGGGGTCCTGGAAACGGCTGGCCGGGTGGTACGGGCCAGTGAGCCAATCAAGGAACACGGTGGCTCCTTCGTCAGTGACGCGGTAGGTCTTTGCGTCCTGCGCGCCGGGACGGGGGTCCACGCTGTGGGTCACCCAACCTTGGCTCTCCATGCTCCCGAGCGAGCGGTAAACCTGGCTCATCTGCGTATTGGAACGCAGGAAGCGGCCATGGGTGTCCAGGTACTTCTTGATGTCGTAGCCCGTGCTCGGATGCTCCAGCAGGACTCCAAGAAGGATGTGTTCGAGCTTCATTGTTCTCTCCATTGACAGGTCATTGCGTGATGCCGGTCACGCTTTCTAAGAAAAGAATGACACAAGTGGAATGGTGAGTCAATGACACAAGTGGAATGCTTTTTGGTTCGACGACGGCATCTGGCCAAGTTCCGGCGTCGAACCTTAATGCCCGGGACTGTGTACACGCGGAGGCCAGGAGGCGAAGCTTAAGGAGCACGTGCACCCAGGGGGAGTTCCGAATGTACAAAGCGCCGAACAAAGGAGTCACGGACAGCCGGCTCGACCACGCGTTCTTCGTCCTGGGTGGAGCAGCTGCGGTGTGGCTGGCATTCCTTTTGGTGGGGGAGAGCTTTCATCTGGGGTGGGGCCAGGTGTGGTTTTCCTTTGTGTTCTGGGCCTTCCTGGCCTACCTGCTGCTGCCTCGCCTCCACCGCATCCTGACCACCATTTACGTTCCCGGCTACTTCATCGGCCGGGCCCGGACCAGCGACGGACTGCTCGGTGACCCGGTGAACGTGGCCCTGATGGGCACCGAGCCGCAGATCCACGCGATCATGCGTGCCGCAGGGTGGACCATCGCGGACGACGTTACCTTCGCCAGCAGCCGGCGCATCGTGAGCTCTACGCTTTTGAGGCAGAGCTACACCCAGGCCCCCGTGAGCCCCCTCTACCTCTTTGACCGCCAACAGGACTTCGCCTACCAGCAGGAAGTGGACAGCAACCCCGGCAAACGCCACCACGTCCGCTTTTGGCGCTGCCCCGAGGGCTGGATGCTGCCCGGCGGGCACAAGGTGGATTGGCTCGCCGCCGGCACTTACGACCGCAGCGTTGGCTTCTCCCTGTTCACCCTGCAGATCACGCACAAGATCGAGCAGAATACGGACGTGGAGCGGGACCACATCGTACGAACGGTGTCCGCGGCTGAACCTGCCGTGACAGTGCGCGTCATCAAGGACTTTTCCACCGGATACCACTCGCGCAATGGAGGAGGCGACTCCATCTCCACAGACGGCGACCTGCCCATCATCGACGCCCGCCGCGTGCCCGTCCCCGCCGACCAGCCAGCCAGTCGGACGGACAGCCGCGACCGCCGCCCCGCACCCACCATGACGGGCGCATTCCTCGTGGTCATCCGGGCCCTTGCTGCACTTGCTTTGGCCGTCACTTTGCTGGGCTCGGGTGGCAACATCACCGTCGAGGACGCCAACCTTGACCCACAAACCACGACGGCGGCAATCGTCACCATAGCTATGATCGTCCTGGTTTTCGGGCTCGGCGAAGTGTTCCTTGCATGGCGGATATTCCTGGGCAGCAACGGCGCCCGCGTGATTGCGATGGCACTCAGCTCCATCTCGATCGTGGTCCAGGCCATCGACGCCTCCACGGGGACCACCAATCTCACGCTTGAGGCAGGCCTGTCCGGCTTGGCCACGGACATCCTGGTGCTCCTGGCTCTATCCAGCCAACGAGCCAGGATCTACGCCAAGCGCCAGCGGGTTCCGGCCGTCCCGCCGTCGGTGAAGCACCGCACCCGATAGCCACCACCCAGAAACGGGCTGACGACGCCTGAATATAGGTGTCGCCAGCCCGAAACTGTGGCTCTAACGAAAGTGGGTGTCGCAGCCAGGATTAGGCAGTGACAGCCAGGGCGTCGATCTCCACCAGCATGACCTCGTGGGGGAGGTCAACAAAGACAGTAGTGCGGCTCGGCAGCAGACCGCTGGGGACGTTCTCGCGGATGAACTCGCCGTAAACCTCGTTCATGGCGGCGAAGTCATCGCGGGTTGTGAGGTAGACGCGGAACATGAGGACGTCTTCAACGGAGGACCCGCCGGCTTCGAGGATGGCCTTGACGTTCTCCAGCGTGCGACGGGTCTGGACGCGGACGTCGCCCTCACCGATGTACTGGTTGGTGGCGGGATCCATGGGGCCCTGGCCGGAGACCTGGAACATGCCGCCCTTCTTGATGCCCTGGGAGAATACGTGCGCCGGGGCGGGGGCGTTTTCGGTCAGTACTACGGTCTTTTCACTCATGCTGAGTTCCTTTCGTGGCTGATCCAGCCGAGGTCATTCGAGATGGCCTCGGTGCTGGCTTTAAGGTCGGGCAGCAGCTCAAGCAAGCCTTCATAGCTGAGCATTACTACCGGTACCGAACAAGAGGCTGCGGCAACAACGGCGCCGCTGGCATCGCGGATGGGGGCCGCGATGCAGTGCACGAATGCTTCGTGCTCGGCGTTGTCGTGGGCCCAGCCCTGTTCCCTGACCTGCTCGAGTTCGGCCAGCAGGGCCTCCGGCGAGGTCAGGGTGTTCTCGGTAACTTTTACGTAGTCCAGCCCCGCGGCAATCTTTTCCTGCCGGCTGCGCGGCATATCGGCGAGGAGGACTTTGGACACAGCGGCCGAGTGCAGCGATGCAGTCAGGCCGATGCGTGAGTACATGCGGACGGGGTGGTGTGACTCGAACTTGTCGATGTACACCACCTCATTGCCTTCAAACGCGGCCAAGTGAACGGTGTGCCCGGTTCGCCCGTTCAGTTCGGCCAGGTGCGGGTGCGCTACCTTTCGGATGTCCCGCTGCTCCAGGGCCAGCGATGACAGTTCGAACAGTTTGGAACCCAGCATGAACCGCTGCTCTTCGTCCCGCACCACGAACCGTTTCTCCTCCATGGCGTGCAGGAGCCGCATCACGGTGGTCTTGTGCACGGATGCTTTGGACGAGAGCTCGTCAAGGGTGGCGGGCTTCGCTGCGAGTTCTGCGAGCAGGTCGATGGCCCGCATGAGGCTCTGGCTCAAGATGTCACGCTCCGGTTCTGGTGTTGAAATGTCCCTCTTCAACATGGATAGCAGCCCAGTCCTCATCCGAAGAATCGAGGATGGCCGCGAGCTCCCCGGCGTCGGGTAGGGGACCGCGGTCGCCATGAACAGTCAAGGTGCAGGCTGCTGCGACGTGCCCCCTGCGCAGGCTCGTTTTCTGGCCGAGCCCAAACAGCATGCCGCTGAGGTAACCGGCGGCGAACGAGTCGCCGGCGCCAACAGGCTCGACGACGGCGACGGACAGTGCGGGAACCTCTTCCCGCGTGCCACTCCGGTCGAGGGAGATTGCGCTGATCGCCTCATTCTTGATGACCAGCACTTGAGGGTCCGGCATCAAACGGCGGAGTTCGGCTTCATCTGTGGTGCCGAAGGCGTGCTCGGCTTCGTCTTTTCCAACAAGCACGACGTCGGCCCGGTTCGCCAGGCGCTGCAGGACGGACCGGTCTTGGCCTGCCCAAAGGGCGGCTCGCCAGTTCACGTCGAAGCTGACGATGCGCCCGTTCCGCGGTTCGGCCAGCAAGGCTTCCAAGAGAGACAGGCACTCCGCGGACAGGGCAGCGGTGATGCCACTCAGATGGATCAGCGCTGCGTTCTCCAGCAGTGAGGAAACGGCGGGATTGGAAAGTGTGCCGGGTCCCATGGCCGACGCCGCGGAACCTTGCCGGTAGTACAAAACTGAACTGCCGCCGTCGGGATCTGATTCCTGGGCGGGGACCTTCACGTAGAGGCCGGTTGGCCGGGATTCGTCCACCTCGACGCCGGTGACTCCCACCCCGTGCGCCCGGAGGTCGTCCAGAATGCGAGTGCCGAAGCCATCGTGGCCCACCCGGCTGACCCAGTGCGTGTCCAGGCCCATGGCTGCCAATCCCATGGCAACGTTCGACTCTGCACCGCCGATCCCGCAGTGGAGCTCCGTGGCTTGGTGCAGGGGAACGGCTTGGACTGGGGTAAGCATGGCCATCGTCTCGCCAACGCATACAGCTGACAGCATCGTTCTCCCACTAGTTGTGCGCTTCTCAGCGGTCTTGACTCTCCGTCCGCCACCATGTTAGACATATCACCAACAGGTTTGCAACCAGCGTTGCAAAATACGCAACGCAACTGAGAATCGCATACTGAACAGCCCCACACCGCAGCTTCAAAAACGCAGCCCCGCGAAGGGAATGAACCCGTGAACACTTCCGAAGCCATCTCGGCACACGCCGTGGCCGGCCTTGCAAACCGTCAGCTTGATTGGCGGCACAAGGCCGTTCCGGCAACCGCCAACGGGATTACGCACGCCGAATTCCTCGCCGCCAAGCACACCCTGGGCGATCTGCAGACGCCGCTGCTGACACTTGATAACACGGCGCTCCAGGCCAACGCCGATCGCCTGGCTGACTGGTGCAAGGAACACGGGGTGCTGCTTGCCCCGCACGGCAAGACCACCATGGCTCCGCAGCTCTGGACTGAACAGCTCAACCGCGGCGCCTGGGGCATCACCCTGGCCAACTTCGCGCAGCTTCGCGTAGCCCGCGAGTTCGGCGTCGCAAACCTTCAGCTCGCCAACAGCCTCACGGATCCGCACGCCATCGAGTGGGTCGCAGCCAACGCCACTGCCGAAGCGCCCATCCTGTCCTGGGTGGATTCCGTGGAAACGGTGGAAGGTCTTAACCGCGTGCTCACCGGGAGCGACGCCGTGCTGGATGTCCTCGTGGAGCTCGGGGCCCACGGCGGCAGGACAGGCGCCCGGGGCGTTGACGCTGCGATGCAGGTTGCCCGCGCGATCTCCGCCTCACCGAACCTGCGTTTGGTAGGCGTCAGTGGCTACGAAGGCTCGCTCGCGCACACCGCGGACGACGCCGGCCTGGGCGCCGTCCGCGGCTACCTCGCCCAGATGCGGCTGCTTCACGAGGAACTGCTCGCCGAAGGCCTCTATGGTTCCGGCTCGGTGATCATTACAGCCGGTGGCAGCGCCTACTTCGACGACGTCGTCACAGTCCTGTCTCCCTGCATCAGCACCGGCGCCGAAACTGGTGGCCCCAGTGTGGACCTCATGGTCCGCAGCGGCGCCTACATCATCCACGACGACGGCTTCTACCGCGGAATCTCGCCGTTTTCCCGGGAAGGCGATCAACCATTCCATGCCGCAATGCATGTCTGGGCACGCGTGGTTTCGCAGACAGAGCCGGGCCTTGCCATCCTCGACGCCGGCAAGCGGGACCTCCCGTTCGACGAAGGCCTGCCCGAGCCGCAGTTCATCGGACCGCTTCTCGGCGGAGCCATGGAGCCTTTGGTTGGGGCCGAAATCACCTCGGTCAACGATCAACACAGCTTCATGACCTTCGATGCCAAAACCACCACCGTTCGTCCGGGCGACGTCGTCCGGCTGGGCCTGTCCCACCCCTGCACAGCCTTCGACAAATGGACCGTCATTCCGGTACTCGCAGACACCAACGGTGACCAGACCGTCGTCGACCTCATCCATACCTTCTTCTAGGACGAACGCCATGAAGACCCTCATCAGCAACGCCACCTTGGTGGACGGAACCGGAGCGGACCGCCGCCCGGCGGACGTCCTGCTGGACGGCGCGGTGATTGCCGCCGTCGTCGACGCCGGAACCCTCACCGCAGGCGAAACCGGGGCCGATCGCACCATCGACGCCACGGGCCTGGTCCTGAGCCCTGGTTTCATCGACATGCACGCGCATTCTGATCTGCAACTGCTTGTTAATAGGCAGCATTACGCCAAGCTCAGCCAAGGCGTCACCACGGAACTGCTGGGTCAGGACGGCCTGTCCTACGCACCAGTGGACGATGCCACGCTTGCAGGTGTGCGGGAGAAGATCGCTGGTTGGAACGACAACCCGGCGGACTTCGACTGGAATTGGCGGACCGTGCGTGAGTACCTGGATCGGTTGGATGCCGAGGCCACCGACGACGATGGCACTACAGGACGGATCGCAACCAACGCCGCTTACCTCGTCCCGCAGGGAACCGTCCGGGCCATGGTGATGGGCTTCGCAGAAGGTGATCCCACCCCGCAGCAACAGCAGCAGATGCAAGACGTGATCCGCACGTCGATGCAGGAAGGCGCCGTGGGAATGTCCTCCGGCCTGACCTACACGCCGGGCATGTACGCGCAGACCGAAGAACTCGCCGGCCTCTGCAGGACTGTCGGCGAGCTGGGCGGCTTCTATGCACCGCACCACCGTTCCTACGGCAAGGGCGCACTGGATGCCTACGCCGAGATGATCGGCCTGAGCCGGGACACAGGCTGCGCCCTGCACCTCTCCCACGCAACCATGAATTTCGCGGAGAACAAGGGCCGGGCAGGCGAACTCCTGGAGCTGATCGATAGCGCGCTTGATGAGGGAGTGGACATCACCCTGGACACCTACCCCTACCTCCCCGGAGCCACGACGCTCTCCGCGCTCCTCCCCAGCTGGGCATCGTCCGGAGGTACGGAAGCGACGCTTGCCCGTCTCAACGACCCCGAAACCCACGCACGCATCCGGGAAGCCGTGGAGATCTACGGCTCGGACGGATGCCATGGCGTAGTTGCCGAGTGGGACACCCTGGAAATCAGCGGCGTCCAGAACCCGGCGCTCGCCGGCTATGTCGGGAAGACCATCAAGGAGATCGCCGCCGGGACCAACGAGGAACCGTTCGATGTCTTCGTGCGGATCCTCACCGAAGACCGCCTCGGCACCGGAATCCTGCAACACGTGGGTCACGAAGAAAACGTCCAGGCAATCATGAAGCACCGCACCCACACCGGCGGCAGCGACGGCCTCCTGGTCGGTGCCAAGCCACACCCCCGGGCATGGGGAACCTTCCCTCGCTACCTCGGCCACTACTCCCGCGATCTCGGATTGCTCAGCCTCGAGGAAACGGTCCACCACCTGACGGGCCGTCCCGCCGCACGACTCAAGCTCCACAACAGGGGCCTGGTCCGCGAAGGCTACGCGGCCGACGTCGTGCTCTTCGACCCGGAAACCATCCGCGACGAAGCCACTTTTGAGAATCCCCGCCAAGCCGCCAGCGGCATCCATTACGTCTTCGTCAACGGCGCAGCAGCGATCGACGGCGGCCGGCCCACCGGTGCCCGCGCCGGCCGTGCCCTGCGTCGAAGCAGTGACGGACTCACCCGAGAAGGAAGCAGTACCACCCAATGACTCCTGAAGAATTCATCCAGCAGCTCGAAGCCGACCGCACCCTCGCCGTGGTCCGCGCTCCGTCCATCACGGACGCCGCGGATCTCTGCCGGGCACTGGCCGACGGCGGCATCCGCAGCGTGGAACTGACGTTCACCACCCCGGATGCGCTCAAGCACGTCAAGCGCGCGGCAGAGACCGCGGCGGACCACGGTGCCGCCGTCGGAATCGGTACGGTCCTGACCGCAGACCAAGCCCGCGCAGCGATCGACGCTGGAGCCAGGTTCCTGGTAACACCAGGCATCCGGCCCGAGGTTGCAGCAGTCGCAGTGGCCGCCGGCATCCCGTTCAGCCTCGGAGCCATGACGCCCACCGAAGTGGCACAGGCACTTGACCTTGGGTCCGGCGTCGTCAAGATTTTCCCTGCCCGCCAGCTTGGGCCGGTGTACCTGAAGGACCTGCAGGGCCCCTACCCGGGCATCCGCTTCTTGCCTTCAGGAGGCATCGACGCTTCCAACGCCAAGAGCTACCTCGACGCCGGTGCTGCCGCAGTATGCTGCGGCACAAGCGTGGTCCCGCCCGCAGCAGTAGCTGCAGGCAACTGGGCAGACATCGCGGCCCGTGCCGCCGCGTTTACCGGCACCCTCAAGTAGGACTCACCCAGAAAGAAACCCCCATGAATGAATTCCTCGAATGGCTGCGGCACGACACCGCCGGCCTGCTCCTCCTGGCAGGCGCGGGCATTGCCCTCCTGCTGTTCCTGATCATCAAGGTCAAGCTCGAACCGTTCATCGCCTTGGTGGGAACCGGCGTGATCGTGGCGTTGGTGGGTGGGGTCTCAGTGGAAGCCTTGGTCGGCTCGGCCACCAAGAGCAGTGACGCCCTGATTGAGAAGGGCTTCGCTGGCATCCTCGGCCACATCACAGTGATCATCGGCCTCGGCACAGTGCTCGGCGCCATCCTAGAACGGTCTGGTGGCGCGGAAGTGCTGCTCGGCAGGCTCGTGAAGATCTTCGGCGAAAAGGGCACCCCGCTCGCGATGGGTATCACCGGCTTTGTGCTGGGTATCCCGGTGTTCTTCGATATTGGTATCTTCGTCCTGGCGCCGTTGGTTTACGTCGCTGCAATCCGCGGTGGCAAGTCGCTGGCACTGTACGCACTTCCTTTGCTGGCCGGCCTCTCCGTGACGCACGCCTTCCTGCCACCGCACCCCGGACCCGTCGCTGCCGCCGGCCTTTTCCATGTTGACCTTGGCTGGATCATCCTCATGGGCCTCATCTGCGGTATCCCGGCCTGGTTCGCTTCCGGTATTTTGTGGGGCACGTGGATCGGCAAGCGCGTCATGGTCAATGTTCCCGAGGACCGGATTGTCCCCGAGGCCGAGGAAGCCAAGGGCCACGAGCCGTCCATTGGACTGGTGCTGCTGGCCATCGGCCTGCCTATGATCCTCATCCTCGGCGGCACGTTCGGCAACATCTTCGCTCCTCCCGGTGTATTCCGGGACGTCCTGCAGTTCTTCGGCAACCCGGCCATCGCGCTGACCGTCGCAGTGCTGCTGGCCATGTGGCTCCTGGGCATCCGACGCGGCATGAGCTCCGCCGAACTCAGCGAAATCACCGGTTCATCGCTGCGTCCAGTGGGCATGATCCTGCTGGTTGTTGGCGCCGGTGCCTTCTTCGGCGCAGTTCTCTCGGCTACCGGTGTAGGAAAGGCTGTGGCCGACTCGCTCGCCCAGGCTGGCCTGCCCATCATCCTCTCCGCCTTCGTGATCAGCGCGGGCATGCGCATTGCGCAGGGCTCGGCAACCGTGGCGATCGTAACCACCGGTGGCATCCTGGCCCCAAGCCTTGCCTCCGGTTACTCCCAGCCGCAGCTCGCCCTGATCGTGGTGGCCATCTCCTCGGGCTCCATCATTGCCAGCCACGTCAATGACGGCGGCTTCTGGATCATCTCCAAGTACTTCAACATGTCCGTCAAGGACACCCTGAAGACCTGGACGGTTCTCGAAACGGTGTTGTCCATCGTGGGCTTCGCTATGGCGGCGCTGCTGTACACGTTCGTGAGGTAGCTGCTTCATGAGGTAGCTGCGGCCACCTCTGGGTGTTAAACAAAGAGCTCCGGAGTGCGTTATTGGGGGATACGCACTCCGGAGCGGTCTTTGAGCAGGTGCTTTCGCCGTCCTGCAGTAATCACTCTACGTTGGGCGCGACGGCATTGCCACCACCTCGAATAAGTACTTTCGCTTTAGTTTTTACGGCCAGCTTCCTGGGGCTTTCTCTGCGGCACAATCAGCACGGGCCGGCGTTGGTGGTGGCTCAGCCAGGCCGCCACCGAGCCGTTCAAAGCCTCGGAAATGCGGTGGCCCAGGCCAGGTTCCGGCGTTCCAACAATGATCATCGAGGCATGGATGTCCTCGGCGAGCCGGCCCAACGCGCGTGCGGGGTCTCCGGCGAGCAACCGCAAAGTCCAATCCGCTGAGCCGCCATCCATGGCCTCGCCGATGAGCTTGCCCAGGTCACTGCGAACAGCTGCGACGTCCTCGTCATCCTTCTCCGGATGAAGCGACATCCGGTGTGTCTCCCGCGCAGGGTCCCATTCCACGAGGTAGCTGGCCTCGTCCACGTACGCACAAACCAGCGGCACGCCGAGTTGTTCTGCCAGCGTCCGGGCCGTTTGCAGCACCTCCACATGCTGGTCGGGCAAGACGCCCACAACCAAAGGAATCCGTCCGCTGAAATTCTCCGCAGCCATACCTTATTGTTGCGCCGCGAGCAGTCCTTGAACAGGCTGTCTGCTCACCGGCCTAGTTGGTTTGGGGCGGTTTGTTCCACGTCAGCCGAACCTTGAAGTTAGAAGCAGTGCTGGCCGATGCAATGAACGCCCCGGCCTCGGCGTGGAGGTCTATGCCGAACTCCACGCTGACCTCGTCAGGCCGGTTCTCCAGGCTCAGAAGCTCATCAATCACGCCCTGTACGGCGGGTCGGACATGCTCCAGGGCCCGCTGGAACGTCTGCTGCGCCCTCGCGAATACGCCGGAATGATCCCCCGCATGATCGCCACCCCTGGTCACGATGCTCCCGGCTGTGCTCGCGACCTCCACAACTACCGTGCCGCCGTCGTCGGTGGTGAACTCAACCAGCCGGCTCACGGCGAAGTTCCCGTCTTGGCAGCTGGCCCCGCTTCAGGTCCCGCTGCGGGTCCTGCTGCAGGGACAGTGCGCAGCCGCCGTGCCATCACGACGAACACCACGCCCACCGCGCAAAGAAGCATCAGATGCAGCAGCAAGGGCAGCGCCTGCGACATGTACCAGCTCTCCATGAACACGCCTTTCCCTTGGATCCAGATGATCGGTTGCAACACAGTGGGCAGCAGGAGGAGCCACGCAAACGTCCGCCCGACCGGGTCCTTTAGGGCCAGGATGCCCGCCCAAAGTCCGAAGGCGGCAAGGATAAAACTGGCCACGACCGCGGTCACTTCCACCGTGTAGTTCAAGCCGGCGAGCCCAAAGATCGCGGCGGAAAGCACGACGCCGGTCATCGCAAGACGCGCTGGTACGGTCCGTCCAGGCAGCCCGGCGACCATGAGCAGCAGATAACCGAGTGGTGCCAGCAGGCCGTACAGGATCCGGAGCACGATGTCGCCGCCGTTGTCCTGCCAGTAAGCCTCGTCGAACCACATGAAGAACACCACGATGCACGTCCCCAAGCCACCAGCCACCGCCAAGGCGGCACCGGCCCACGCGAGCGGTGTCCAGGCGAGTGCTGGTTGCGGCGGTTTCGCGGATGGAATGCCCGACGCCGGGACCTGGGCGGGTGCCGGGACCCGTGCTGCGGGGGTCGCCGTTGGCCGCTGAGGTTCTGGCCGCCGGGGCTCTGGCCGCCGGGGTTCTGGAGGCAGGTCCGCGGCCGTATATGAACCTCGTTCCGGGGAAGGCTGCTTTGCAGGCTCCGGTTCTGGTGGCTTCGCCTTCTCGATCTCGGCCCTTGCAGCGCTCGCAAGTCCGTCGGGGTCGGCCGCGGCCGGATCGAGCGTCGCAAGTTCAGCTGATACATCCACCACGGCTCCCCACGAGCCCAAAGACGAGTGGTAGCGGAGTTCGCCCTGGAGGTCGGAGATACGCTGACGGCGCTCGCAGTCCTGACGGCGCCTTGCTGCTTCGGGGAATTCCGGATCGTCCTGCACCAGGGCAAAGCCGTCCGCCGCGGCCAGCCAATCGCCAGCCTCTTCAGCGGCGAGTGCCTCACGGTATGTGCGGGACATGTCCAGCCGGTGCTGTGCGCTCTCCCTTAGCGCCGTGGCGTCACGGTAGCCGGGTTCCAAGGTCAGAAGGTCATCGAACAATTCAACGGCTTGCTCGAAACGCCGTGCCCTTAACTCCGCGGAGGCCTGGACATAAAGGGCACGTAATTGGGCTCGCTTCATCGCCTGGTCGGCGTTGATTTGTGCCGCCTTCGCGGCAGCTCCGTCTCCCGCGCCCGGGCTTCCCGGGCCCTGCAGCGGGACTGACGCTTGCCCGCCCGAGGTGGGTGCCGGCGTCGGGACCCCAGCTTGGCCGGCCTGCCCGCCCAAGGCGGGTGCCGGCGTCGAACGTGCTTCCGAAACCGCTGAGCGTGGTGTGCCCCGCAGCGTAAAGAGTTGGGTGGAACCGCCCCGGACGTAGAGGGCAGGGGTGACCCATTCGAGTGTGCCGTCCGGGCTGGCCATGACCGAGATCCTGCCGACCCGTGCCGCCTCGTCCACCGTCCGGCCGTTGGCGATCGCAGCGTAGAAGCCATGGGCGAAGGCGATGGCCGCGGAGTCACTGATGGCGAATTGCATTGCCGCCACGGCGCCTATCCCGCTCCTGACCAACGAGGAAGCGGTGCCGGAAAAGAGGTCCGATTGGCCCATCTCGCCTGAGGAACAAGAGTTCAACACAACCAGCCGCGGACGTGGTGCCGCAACACTGAGCAAGGCCATGAGCCGCACGGCCCGGACCATCGCGGCCCTCCCATCCGGCCCCACCAAGGCGATCCTGCCTTCATCGGTCCGGGAATCGTAATCGCCGTGGCCCACAAAATGCACCACATGCCACGGGCCGGCAAGCAGCATGGACTGGACGTCGTCCCAGGTTCCGCTCCTGGACCACACCAGCTCCACCCGTCCCTCGGCTACAGGACCGGCCAACGCCCTGCTCAGGTGATCCTTCTCGGCATCGACATCGAGGGTAGGAAGGTCCCGGGGCGAAGCGACGATGCCAAGGATCCGCAGCGGGGGAGCCACGTCCAAGGGATTCTGGTTGTAGTCAGGGGCAGGGATGTGCCGCAACAGAGGTTCTGTTTGGCACAAGTACGTCTCGGTTTCGGGGTCGAAGAGGGTCTCCCACGGCATGGTAGCCAATTCCGGGGCGGCAAGCCGCAGGACCACTCTGAGTTGCTGGCCCGCATGTTGGGCCGCGCCCAGGCTGGCCCGGTACGTGCCGTAGACCTCGCGGGTGAACAACGCCTGGAACAACTGCTGGCCAACTTCGCGGACTGCCATCTCGGCCACGGGCATGGTGCGGCGCGCAGCCACCGCAGAGGCAAGAACGGTCGCTTCAAGTTGGGGCAGCCGGTCCAGGATTCCCTCAACGTCCAAGGTGAACATCCCCGAAGCGTGGCCTCCCGCCGGAGCACGGACCACGTGCACCGTGTATTCGCCGCGTGCAGAGCCGGTATCGATCTCCAGCTCGATGTCACAGTCCATCGCGGATCCCTTGTGCGAGCGGGCGTCGGCACGGATTCTTGAAACCTGTGCGCCAGCGTCCTAGGTACAGATTGGCCCTTCGCCGGGTTCCCCACAAGACCCTGAAAGCCCTGCACTTATGCAGCGACACCTGCAGACGGGCAGCCCTTGTAGACAACCCGGCCCCGGCCTACGGTTAATCCGAAGGAAGGTGGTCTGCGATGGAAATCTTCATGTGGTGGCTGGACCTGCACTTGGACAGCAAGGAGTGGCTACGCGAAAACCTGCGTGCCGAGGAACTTCCGTTGCAGGTCCTGCAGCATATTGCCGAGGCCGGCGGCCCTCATCCGGACAAAGTCAGTGGGGTGCTGACGGTGCAGGATTGGGACTTCATTGAGACGCAGTCGGAGTTCGTGGACTAAGGCCGGGCCAGCGTCGCCGAAAGCCGGTTTACGCCTGCCCCGCTTACTTCTGCTGTAGGGGCTCTTCGTGGAGGGCATTCTGGAATTGACTGACCATTTCCTGGCGGAAGGCATCGAAGTCTCCGGCCAGCGCCAGTTCAGCCAATTTCTCATGCTCAACAGCGATTTCGTGGAGGTCGCTGTACGTACGGTGATCGACCGCCAGGTACAGGCGCAGCTTGTTCTCCCACCCGTTCCACATGTTTTGCAGGGCGGTATTCCCCGAAAATTCGTAGAAGAGCCTGTGGAAACGAAGGTGGGCGTCAATGCTGCCGGGGATGTCATTGGTGTCGGTGGCCCGGTACAGTTCCTCGATGGTCTGCTTGAGCCGGAGCCGCTCGGGACCCCGCAGGGTGGGGGCTGATAGCTCGGCAGCATAGGGCTCTACGAGTACCCGGATCGACGCGATTTCTGCGACGTCACGAGCGCTGACTTCTACGACGAAGGACCCCCGGAAGGGGACCTTGACCACCAGCCCTTCTTCCTCGAGCTTTGTCAGCGCCTCACGGAGCGGGGATCGACTGATACCGAGGTCTGCGGCGATATGCGTCTCGCGCAGTTGTTCCCCGGGAGGCACAGTTCCGTTCAGGATGGCGGTGCGGAGAACGCGGTAGACACCGTCCGGCGTCGTCATCCGCTGTTCCTGCCACGTGAACTTGCGGTCCATGTTCCGCCTCCCTTGTCGATTGTCGATTATACCGGCTTAGCTCGTCCTGAACCGTTCCGGGCGAACGAATTCCAGGCCGTCGAGCGACTGTTTACCGAGCGCCTCGTACGCGGCGATGTGGCCGAAGCCGGTGGCATTCTTGAAGCCGCCTCCGGAGAAGCCTGTGGCGCAGTAGATTCTGCTTGACCCACCTAGCCAGCCCACCAGTGGATTGCGGTCTTCGCTGTAGAGGTCCGGGAAGGCATCGGAGCGGACGATGCTGGGAACCAGGCCGGGCAGGAACTCGGTGACGGTTTCCAACGTGTCGGCAATTTCGCCTGTTGACAGTTCCCTGGGGAAAGCATCGGGGTCCGTTGTCACCGTGCCCCGGCCGTCCAGGGTGGCTTTGACGGTAACGCCGTCAACGGCGGGTGCCCCGTACATGGAACGGTCCTCGTACATCCGGCTGAAGGTGGGGAACTTCTCCGGGGTGAACTGCGCTGCGTCGCGGGCAATGAACCAGCTCAGGAAAACCCTGCGGGTTTCGGTGTGCGCCTTCAGGTCATCAGGCATGAGCCGCCGGGACCAACCCCCGGAGGCGACGATGACGTTCTCGAAGGTCCAGGAGGTGTCCCCGGAGGTGACCACAACGCCGTCGTTCGTTTCCCGGATGCCGGTTACAGGAGTGTTGGCAAGGACCGTTGCCCCGTTGGCCTGTGCAGCTGCAATCGCTGCCGTTACCGCCCGGTCAGTCCGCAGGACGCCGGCGTTCGGGTCGAACACCGCGGAGTCGTCAGCACGGAGGTTGTGCTGGGGGTAGCGTTCGGCCATCTCCTCACGGTTCAGGATCCGGTGGGCAGCCCCATTGATCCGGGTAGTCTCCAGAACGCTGCGGAGGTATGGCCCATCGGTGGTGCCGATGGAGAGCCCGCCACAGCGGGTGAGGATGTCCTGTCCCGTTTCTGCCTCGAGTTCTGCCCAGAGGTCCCGTGAGCGCTCCAGGATGGGATAGAGCGCGGGGCTGCCGCGGTAGATCATGCGGAACAGGCGGGTATCCCCGCCTACGGCGCTGCGTCCATGGGCCGGGGTGTGTGTTTCGAAGCCGGCCACGGAATCGGAAAGGCGTGAAGCCTGCCAGAGTGCCATGCTTCCGATGCTGCCCAGGCCGATGACGGCGAGTTTTCCGTCCATGGCTCAGAGCACCTCGAAGTCTTCATGCATGAACAGCAGGGTGCCTGCTGTTTCCCGGGCTTCGTGGGTTTGACGGGTTGCGCGGGTTTCGCGGGTTTCGGGGGCAAAGCCCATGCTTCTGTGGCTAATGGTTTGCATGAGGGGAATACGTCTCCTAGTTGAGCTTGGCATCGGTGATAGCGCCGGATTCGAGGCCCCAATTCGAGAGAGACTTCTTGTATTCCGGGCTGTTCAGGACGGACTGGACGGCGGCCTGGAGGGCGGGGGTCAGGGGAGAGCCTTTCTTCAGGCCGATGGCCGTCAAGTCGCTGGAGCCGACGTTGACCTGGGGAGTCAGGATGGTGAACGACTTGGGCTGCTGCTTCTCGGCCCAGGCGAGGGAGGTTGTGTCGTAGAGGATGCCGTCGATCCGCTTGGACGCCAACTGTGTCAGGGCCTCCTGGACGTTGGGCAGGGTCACGGCGTTGATCGCGGGCTGCCCCTTGGAAGTGCAGGTCTGCTCCGAGAGGGCCGGGAGTCGCTTGAGTTGGCCTGTGGAGCCTGCTGTGACGGCAATGTTCTTCCCACACAGGGTTTCGTTGGTGAGCTTCAAAGGATTTCCCGCGGCCACGGCCACTGAGTTGCCGGCTTTGAAGTAGTCGATCATGTCCAGGACCTTCAGTCGCTCCGGCGTTGGTGCCATGGTGGTGACGGTGAAGTCGTACCGGCCACCGTCAATGCCAGGAATGATGGTGTCGAAGACGGTGTTCTCGAACTTCAGCTTCAGGCCGAGCTTCTTTGCTACCAGGCGGGCGATATCCGGGTTCAGGCCGATCGGCGTCGAGTTGTCTTCAGCGAGGAACGTCGTCGGCGGGTAGTGCAGGTCCATGGCGACCGTCAGTTCGCCCTTGTCCTTATAGGACGCCGGCAGGAGGCTTACGGCCTTTTCGTCGGGCTGGACGCCCACGGAGATATCGGCCGTTTTCGGATCTGTTGGGGACGTGCTTGTCGTCCCGCCACACCCGGTAAGGGCCAGCAGCAGTGCAAACCCTGCGGCTGCAGCCTGGATCTTGCTTGTGGTCTTCATGGTGTGCCTCCGGGGGCGTTTCTCTATTCGTGTAGTCCGGCGAGCCTGCTGCCGAATCTGGCCAGGAGGGACGTCTTGGTGGAATCCTTGCGCTCTTCCCACTGATCAGCAAGACCGAAAAGCCGGTACATGCCGTGAACACCCATCCAGCGAATGGGTTCCGGTTCCCATTTCCGTGCGCGGTACCCAACCCAGGGGAGCGTGGTCCGTTCCGTTTGCCGTTCGAACGCCAATTCCGCGAGTGTCCGCCCGCCCACATAGGCGGCTGTAACGCCGTGTCCGGCATAGCCCGTGGACGAGCCAATTCCGGATGCCTGGTCCCATTGCACGCCGCCGTTCCAGTCGCGGGTGACGCCCAGGACTCCGGACCAGGCGTGGTCCACTTCGAGGTGGATGCCCGGGAAGAAGGACCGAAGCTTCGTGGAGATCAAGTCAACAGTTGACTGGGCTGTGGCACCGGCGCCGCCCGTTCCGGAGCCGTAGCGGTAGGGCCTTCCCCGGCCGCCAATGGCGATGCGTCCGTCCGCTGTCCGCTGCGAATAGATGAACGTGTGTGCGGAATCGCTGAGGCACTGAAGCCCGTTCCAGCCGATCTGCTGCCAGGCCTCGTCGGAGAGTGGCTTGGTCACGATCATCGAGGAGTTGATCGGTATCAAGGACCTGCTGCCCAGCAACTGACCGGAGTACCCTTCCGTGCAGATGAACGTTTTGGCCGCCGCGACCCGTCCATTGGCCAAGGTCAGGGTTTTGCCGTCGATGCTGGTTATCCGGCTGTTTTCGTAGATCGCCACCCCCATGGACGTCAGGGTGTCCGCCAGGCCGTAGACAAGTTTTGCCGGATGAATGCGGGCGCAGGGCTTGTAGAAGAGCCCGCCGTGGACGGTGGAAATGTTGATCCTGCTTTGGAATTCGTCCCGGTCGAGCAAGTGGACTTCGTCTTCGGTCAAGCCGTACTTCCAGTCGGCGTCACGCCGGGCTACCAGCCGGCCCAGCCCCGCCTTGGTGTGGGCAGCGACGAGCGCCCCGCCCTTGTGCTGGTCCGCGTCGATTCCCTCGGCCTGAAGGATATTAAGGACGGAGTCGACGCCGGTCACGAACTCCTGCTGCAATGCCCGGCTTGCGTCCAGCCCTTGTCCGGATGCGCGGGCGAAGGTGGCCCGATTTCCTGGGGGCATCGCCGAAAGCCAGCCGCCGTTTCGCCCGGAGGCTCCGTAGCCGATCTGTTCCGCCTCAAAAACCGCCACCGAGAGTGAGGGCTCGAGCTTCTTGGCGAAGTATGCCGCCCATAGGCCTGTGTAGCCACCGCCTATGATTGCCAGATCCACGGAGCCTTCGCCTTCGAAACGCGGGTACGTTGGCCGGTTTTCTGCGAGTCCGGCCATCCAGAAGCCGAGGTCTCCGTTTCGGGGTGTTGCTGTGAGGGCTTTCATCTTGTCCTACTTTGTGGGGAGTTGGTGAGCCAGTGGAAGGCGGTGCGATGCTTAGAAAGCGGTGTAACCGCCGTCGACGGGCAGTACAGCGCCCGTGATGTAGGACGATTCCGGGGACGCCATGAAAAGTATGGCGTCGGCAATTTCTTCCGGAGTGGCCAGGCGCCGGAGCGGGATCTGCCCCTCGCGTTCTGCCCGGTAGGCCTCGGGATCGGGCCTGCGCTGGAACGAGGCCTCGATGACGGGGGTGACGGTCAGTCCCGGCGCGACGACGTTGACGCGGATGTTGCGTGAGGCCCACTCGATTGCGGCTCCCTTGGCGAGCATGATGAGGCCGCCTTTTGCCGCGGAGTAAAGGACTTCATCGGGCTTGCCAACCATGCCCAGCCGTGAACTGACCAGGACGAACGAGCCTCCCGTAGCAGGCATCAACGGTGCAAAGTGCTTCATCATCAGGAAGGCACTGAGGAGGTTGCTGTGGAGCACATTCCTCGCATCCTCATACGCCATCTCCGTCAGCGGGCCGCTTACCTGCAGACCATGGTTAAGGACGACGACGTCCACGGTGCCGAACGCTTCGGCGGCCTGGCGGGCGAGGCTTTCGACGAATGCCTCGTCATTGAGATCTCCAGGGACGTACACGTCATCGGTTTGGGCGCTGTCGAGTTGCTCCCTGCGGCCGGTGAGCAGCAGCCGGGCGCCTTCGCGGCGGAAGTGGGAACCCACTGCTTCCCCGATTCCGCTGCTGGCGCCGGTTATGACGGCAGTGGTCTTATCAAGTCTCATGATGGTCGTTCCTTGGTCGGTAAGTTGCTTGGTTGCGGGCTGGGGCGGACGTACGGTTCCCACGAATCAGCTCAGGAATCCGCGGGCATCCACCCGCCACCGTTCCAGCCATGTTCCCGTGCTGTCAGTAACGATGTACTCCTCGAAATTGACCACGACGGGGCAAACATGGTTCGGGACGATCGGGAGAACCTTGCCGACGCCGGGATGGAAATCGTCGGCAGGCAGGGGGAGGAAGCCGTGGTATTCGTTGAGCTTGGAGAGAACGGCCGACGTCCCGGGGACAGCGCCATAGCCGATCTGGGGACTGCCTTCCCGGCCTAGTGCCTTGGTGCCTACATCGAGAATGATCTGATCGGGAACCCAGTCACTGACCACTGTGCCGGCGACAAACAGGGCGATCTGGTCTTCGGTGCAGGCCCCGAGCCGCATGTTGTTCAAGTCATTGAACACGTATTCGCCGGGCCTGATCTCGGTAATCACGTTGCTCGTGGCGTACTCGATGGTGGGTGTTGAGCCGGCGCTGACGACGTCTGCGCTGATGCCCACAGCGCTGAAGCTCCGCACCGCTGTGGTGAGCGCGGCTTCCTGGTCCACGGCGGCGCGCTGGCGGGCGTCCGGGCTGGCGCTTCCATGACCTGGATAGGTGAAGACGCCCACCGGCACCAGTCCCCGCCTCCGGGCGGCGGCGGCAAGTTCGCCGGCGAACTCGGGTGGTGCGCCGGAACGACGCGCACCGCAGTCCACCTCGATGACAACCTGCAGCCGTTCGGCCTCGGATCCCATCGCATCAGCAAGGGCATCGATCGCCGCGAAATTGTCGACGCCGACCCGCAGCCGGGTGGTTACCGCAAGTTTGCGGATGCGAAGGCCTTTCGTTCCCGAAGGCCAGATGGGGTAGGCGATAAAGATATTGTCGAAGCCGGCTGCGGCGAAGACTTCGGCCTCACCAACATTGCCTGCGGTGATTCCCACAGCTCCGGCCTTGACCTGGCGACGGCCGATTTCGACGCATTTGTGCGTTTTTACATGCGGTCTGACATCAAGGTCCTGCTGGGCAGCAAAGGCCTGCATGCGGTCGATATTGTCCTGCATAACGTCGACCAGCACGATCGGCGCCGGGGTGTCGACCCGTTCGACCAGAGCGTTGAGTGCTCCCTGGATACGGTTCACGCTGTTCTCCTCATGAATTTACCGCCAACATGTCCGTGCCTAAGCGGCTGTGCAGATCATCTGGATCTCTACAGGAGTGTTGGCCGGCAGCCCGGCGACGCCGATTGCTGTGCGGGCGTGCCGGCCGTTCTCTCCCAACACTTCGATGAGCAATTCGCTGGCCGCGTTGGCGACCCGCGATTGCAGGCCGAAGTCCGGCGTGCTGGCCACGAACACCAGCATCTGCACGATCCGGACCCGGTCCAGGTCTCCTACCGCCTGCACAGCCGCGGCAAGGCAATTGAGCGCGGCATGGCGGGCGAGCTCCCGCGCTGTCTCCAGCCCCACGTCCCGGCCGACGACGCCTTGGCCCAGCAGGACGCCGTCCTTGTATGGCAGTTGGCCAGCGATGTGGATGCTGGAACCCACCGCGCGGTGGTCCACGTAGTAAGGGCTATCAGCAAGGGTTGGAAGCTCCAGGCCCATGGCCCGGAGTCGATCCAAAGCCGAGCCCGCCGTAGTGACGCTCATCTGTAAACGAGTCCTTCTTAGGAAGCAGCAGGACGCGGAAGGCCGAAGAGGACGGGGAGCTCGGCAATGTCGGTGATCCGCTCGTAGCCGAGCCAGTGCTCGTCGTGTTCGAAGCCGCGATCTACATACACCTTGTTCTTGATGCCCAAGGTGGCTGCGGACCGCAGGTCGTACATCGGGCTCGCGGAGACGTGCACAATCTCGTCGGGCGTGACGCCAAGCTTGTCGAACATGTACTCAAACGCTCCGAGACGGGGTTTGTACATGCCCATCTGCTCGGCGCTGATGACGCTAGCGAACGGAGCTTGGAGGTTTTCCGAAAGCCGCTCAGCATGCGCGGTGTCGCTGTTGGTGATGATGACCAGGGGGACTGCCTCGGCCAGGCGGTTCAGGGCCTCGGTCACGCCCGGGTACGGGCCCCACGTGGGGACAATTTCGTAAACCGCCCTTGCGTCGGCCGCGCGGTATTCAAGGCCGAGCCTGCGTGAGGCGCGTTCCATGGAGTTGGCGATGATTTGGTGGAAGGGCTTGTAATCGCCCATGCACTCATCGATCCGATATGCCTTGGTGGCCTGCAGGTATTCATCGGCGAGCTCCGCCGGCAGGCGTTCGCCCAGGACCGCACGGGTCGCGTCGGCGATAGCGAACTTGATCAGTGTTCCGTTCATGTCGAACGTTGCGAACTTCGGCTTGATGTCGAATGCCATTTTTTCCTCCAGTTTGATTTTGTTTGGTCTCGTCGATTGTCGACGAGAGCACGTTGAGAAGTACCGTCGATTGTCGACAATACTCGGGTTGGTTGTAGATTGTCAACGGATTGGTCCCGAAAAGTGCTGGGCCTATTCAACTAGGATTTGCTGATGACCGGAGAAATCATTGATGAGCGCTTTAACGATTCAGCACTGAACCCTGCCCTTTGGGTTGAGCACTACCTTCCCCAATGGACCGAGCCGGACCGGTCCCGGGCCCGCTACGATTTCGACGTTGACGGATTGCGGTTGCGTATTGATGCCGACCAGCCTGCCTGGCGTGAAGCCGACGGTCCCTTTCGGGTCAGTAATCTCCAAACGGGAACCTTCTCCGGGGGCCTCGGGACCACGCGGGGAACACACCGCCACCGACTCGATGGACTGCAGGTGGTGACTCCCCAGCCGACACGCCGGTTATGGACCCCAGTCACGGGAGAGGTCCAGGTAAGGGTGAGCGCAAGCGCGGACCCGACCTGCATGCTCGCAATATGGTTGGTGGGATTTGAAGAGTCCAGTCCGGCCGACTCCGGGGAGTTGTGCATCGCTGAACTTTTCGGTGACAAGATCGCGCCAGACAGCAGCACTGTTCGAGTCGGGATCAAGGCACACCACGATCCCCGGCTGACCACCGACGTCCGGGACATCCAGCTGCCCATTGATGCCACCACGCCGCACACATACGGTGTGCGCTGGTCCGGGACCGGGGCGGAGTTCTCCGTTGACGGGCACGTCATCATGTCCAGCCCACAGGGTCTCGCCTACGAGCAGCAATTGATGATTGATCTCTTTGAATTCCCCGCTACGGAGCATCGCGAAGCAGAAAACTATCCAAAGACCGCGCGGGTTCATTCCGTGGTTGCTACTGGGCTTCGAGCATAGATTCCCGGAGCCGGGACTGGACCAACGCCAGTCCCGCATAGGCCGCTCCCTGGGCCACCGAGAGTCCGACAACTTGCGGCACCACGGTGATCCCAGGGACTACCGGAAGGATTTGTGCCAGACGCCTGAGTGCCTCAGGACGGACTTCGTCCACGAGCGGACTCAGGCGGCCCACGAAATATACGGACTCCGGGTCAAGCGTCACGGCAACGGCACCGACGGCGGCGACCACCGCCGTCGTAAATGCCTCAAGCACCTCCGCGCGGGACGCCGCATCCTTCGGTTGGGACCAGAGCGCTTGGATTTCGTCCAGGTCCAGTCCCCGTCCACTGGCGAATTGGAGGAGTCCCTTTGTGCTTAACAGTCCCTCGAGTGTCTCGTTGCCAACACCGGCGAACAGAACCTCACCAAGGTGGCCGAAAGCCGAAGTCCGGCCCTGTGCGATTTCATGATCAGTGCAACTGGCGAAGCTCAGCTCCGTACTCAGCATGAAGAGAACAGCGTTTCCTATGGTCGCGTCACCCTTCAGGATCCCCCGGAGGGATGCGCTGGCATCGCTCTCAAGCACCACGGGAGCCTTCAATCGATCTTCAATCGTCTTTTGAAGAATTGCCGTACCCGTCCGAATACGGCCAGGCAGGGCGGCGACGATTTGGCGCAGTGGCCCCTCGGCGGAATCGCTGGTATCCACAATCAGGTCCAGCAACCACCCGGTAATGGCTTCTTCATCGCCGCCCTCCAAGCTGGGCACGATCACGTGCCTGACCTCGCGGCCCCGCAGGTCCGTCACCAGGACGCAAGTGGTCCGTGCTCCGAACGAAATGCCCACAACATGCCCCGCCGTGCCGGGCACATCCAGATAGGTGGAGGGCCGGCCACGACGCGCAACCGCATTGACTCCCTGTTCGACGACTAGACCGTCGTAACGAAGCTCATCCACCTTCCGGGATACCGTGGCCTGGCTTAATCGTGTCAGCTCGATGAGCCTGGTACGCGTCAAGGGCGCCTCTGAAAGGACAGCATCAAGAACCCAAGCCTTGGTGTGGTCCCTTGCGGTGGGATTGGTACGCATAGCACAACCTTAATGAGATATCAGAGCGAAGCCGGGACGTGAGGGGGCCGGTACTAGCGGATCTTGGCCTCAGTAATAGCCGATTCTCCCAGGCCCCAGTAGTCCAGGGACTTCTTGTATTCGGGGGATTCCAGAACGGATTGGATTGCTTTCTGGAGTGCCGGGGTCAGGGGGGACCCCTTCTTCACGCCCATGGCGACATTGGTGTCAGTGCGCGTATCCATGCGCGGCTGCAAGGTGGTGAAGTGGTTGGGCTGCTGATCGTTGGCCCACGCCAGGGCACTGGCATCGTAAAACACAGCGTCGATCCGCTTGGAGTCCAGTTGTGTCAGGGCTTCCTGGACGTTGGGCAGGGTGATGGCGTTGATGGCGGGCTTGCCCTGGGAGGTGCAGGTCCACTCAGAGACATTGGGCAGGTGCTTCAGTTGCTGTGTTGAGCCCTTGGTCACGCCAACGTTCTTGCCACAGAGCGTGTCATTGGTGAGGTTGAGCGGGTTGTCCTTCGCTACGGCTACGGCCGAGCCTCCCTTGAGATAGTTGATCATGTCCAGCACCTTCAGCCGCTCGGCTGTAGCGGACATGGTGGTGGCGGTGAAGTCGAAGCGGCCGCCGTCGATGCCGGGGATGATCGTGTCGAACGCCGTGTTCTCGAACTTCAGCTTCAGGCCCAGCTTCTTTGCTACCAGGCGGGCAAGGTCCGGGTTCACGCCAATGGGGGTTTTGTTGTCCTCGGCGAGGAACGTCATCGGCGGTGAGCTTAGGTCCATCGCGACCGTCAGCTCGCCCTTGTCCTTGATTGCCTTCGGCAGCAACGCCACCGCGTCTGCGTCCGGCTGGACACCCTCTGAGATGTCACGGGTGTTCTGTGTCTTCGGAATCTCCGTCGCTTCAGTCCCTGTTGCGGCGCCACCGCATGCAGTCAGGGCCAACAGGACAGCGAGCCCCGCAGCAGCTGTTTGGATCTTGTGTGTCGTCTTCATGGTGCAACCTTTCAAGTGATTTCGGCTGGTGTAATACACAGAGTGCTTTCACGGTGGAAGGCACAATCCCCAAGCATTTGGTGGGAGCGCCAGGCTGGCCTGTTTGTTGCGCCCCTGTTTGTTGTTGCGACCTAGCGCAGAGCCTTGAAGGCACGGCCCATTCCTTCGAGCAGGCGATCGGCATCGTCACTGGAAAAGGGCATTGGCGGACGGATTTTCAGGACGTTGCCCTGGGCTCCGCAAGCCGAGATCAGGATCCGGTCCTGCCGGAGGGCATTGACTATGCCGGCGGCAGCCTCCCCATTGGGTGCGAGGGTGGATCGATCGGTCACGAGGTCGACGCCGATGAAGAAGCCGCTTCCACGTACCTCTGCCACCTGGTCCAGATTCCGGGTGAGGTCCTCCAGGCCAGTGAGGATCTTTCCGCCAACCTTCAAGGCGTTCTCCATGAGTGATTCGTCCCGGATGACGTCCAGGACGGCCTGGGCCGCCGCTATGGCTACTGAATTTCCGCCGAAGGTGTTGAAGTAGCGGATGTTCCTGCCGAACTCCTGCAGCAAGTCGGGCTTGAAGATTGCTGCCGCGACGGGAATGCCGTTACCCATGGGCTTGCCGATGGTCACGATGTCGGGGACGATTCCGTGGCGCTGGAAGCCCCACCATTCCTCACCGGTACGGCCGAATCCTGGCTGTACCTCGTCTGCAATGTACAGGCCGCCCACGGCATGGATCTCTTCGATGATGGGGCGGAGGAAGCCTGTCGGGCCAGCGAAGACGCCGTCGGAGGAGAAGATGCTGTCGGCGATGAAAGCAGCCACTCCGATGCCGTGCCGGTGAAGGTCTGCGATGGCTGCACGCACCTGGCTACGCAGGTGATCCTGCAGCGAGCCTTGATCGGATGAGTAGCGCAGGGCGTCGGGGGCGTCGATGACCCGCACGTTCGCACCCAGGGGCACACCCTTGCCCAATGAAGGTGAGAACGACGAGACCTCGGCAGTAAGGCCGTGGTATGCGCCGGCGGTGACGATGATGCCTTGCTGTCCGGTCACATATTTTGCGACGCGCATCGCGAGGTCGTTGGCTTCAGATCCAGTACAAGTGAACATGACATGGCCAAGCTCGGCGGGGAACGTTGAAAGCAGCTGTTCCGAGTAATCCAGGATGGATTCCTGGACGTAGCGGGTGTTGGTGTTCAGCGTCTGCATCTGCTGGTGGACAGCCTCAATGACACGCGGGTGGCCGTGACCTACAGAGGGAACGTTGTTGTAGACGTCGAGATATTCATTGCCGTCCCGGTCAAACAACGTGACACCCTTGCCCCGAACGATTTCCAGGGGCTCGTCGTAGAACAGTCTGTAGCCGGGCCCCAGACTCTTGTCCCGGCGTCGAATGCTCTTCTGTATCTGGTCCGGGAGCTCGTCCAGGCGGCTGGGATCGAAGCCATTGATCATGGCCCGGGAGGGCTTGCGGATTGGGGAAGTGCCCATGTTTTCTCCTGGAAGCTAAGGGGTCGGTTCAAGGTGTGAAGAAAGTTCTGGTGCCGGGGCCGCGGCGGTGGACGCGAGCCGGTCCCAGTCCGGCTTTGAGTGGGAGAGGAGATAGTCGCGCCTTTGCGGCAACTGGCTTGCGCGCCATTGGGTTATCAGGGCCCGCAGCAGCAGGCGCGCCTGGGCAGAGACGACCAGGGCTTCCAACTCCTGCCCCGGCAGGGGGCGGATGCTTCGATAACCGTTCATGACGTGGAGTGCTTGCTCCCAGGGGCTGGCCGGGTCGGCACCCAGGAGATTGGCCATGGTGACGCTGATGTCGAAGATGACAGGCGTTCGGACGACGTCCCCGAAGTCGATAATCCCGGTGACGTAATCAGGCCTGCCGGGATTGACGAGGACATTGAACGGACTGAAATCCCCGTGGACAACCTGGGACGCCAGCGTGCCGAGGAGCGGAACCACCTTTTCGTCGAACTGATCGAAAATGTCCTCCGCGAGAACGCGCTTTTCCTTCTCATCGACATAGTCAAGAAGGGGGCGCATCCGGTGGAAATGCTTAAGGTCCCAGAGCAGCAAACGGTCCGCGCGGGGATGTTCGAAATCCTGCAACGCAATCCCCAGGCGGGCCAGGCTTGAGCCCACCAATCGCAACTGGCCAGCGGACGCGTCCTGATTGGCCAGCAGGTCCCCGGGCAGGAACCGCATCACCCGCAATACCCGGTCGAAGGCTCCGGTAGGCGCCGAAATGAGGACCTGCGGCTCTCCGCCAAGGCTCCTGACAAGACGCTGGACTGGAAGTTCGGGGGCAGTCCGTTCCAAATGCTCCATGCAGGCCGTTTGAAGGTGGACGATCACTGGGTCCTCATCCGAGGGAGAGATCTTCACCAGATACGTTTCGTCCCCGTCCCGGAGCCGGAAAGTCTCGTCCTTCTCGGTGGGAATCCTAACCAGCGTTCCCTTCAGGCCGTAGAACTGTTCAAGCAGCTCCAGGACGGCGGGGTCAGCGAGCTGCGGATGTTCCGCCAGGAGTCCACTCTCTGATGCCACTGCTTGGATAAAAGCAGAATCGCTCATTTCACCCTTTCATCGACGGAGAGCCGGCAAGCGGTTTAGAGGCCGAGGTGCTTGTTGATCTCGTCCAGGGACTTAACGCTCTTGTAGTCGTAGCCGCCGGTGATGGGGTCGTAGCCGCGGTCCAGAACCCAAAGGTTGCGGAAGCCCATGTCGTGCATCGGGTGCATGTCGTACCGCGTGTGCGAGGCGATGTGAAGGAAATCTTCCGGCTTGGCGTTCAGGGTATCGAGCATGTACTCAAAGGCTTGGTACCGCGGCTTGTAGGCCTGGGCCTGTTCGGCGGTCAGCACGGCATGGAAGTCAGCACCGAGCTTGGGGATGCTGATCTCCAGGAAGCTGTCGTCGGCGTTGGATAGGGCAACCAGCTTGTAGTTGTCGCCCATGAGCTTAAGCGGCGCCGGCACGTCGTCGTGGGCGTCAAAACCGCGTACAGCGTCAGCGAACTCTGCCCCTGCGCCCGGGGTTGGGCCTATGCCAAAAAACTTGCAGACCCGGTCGAAGGAATTCTGAAGGATCTGCTCGTACGGCTTGTAGTCGCCAAGAACCTCGTCGAAGCGGTATCCGCGGAAAACCTTCTTGAACGCAGGCCACTGCTCTTCAGGCAAACGGCCCGCGAGCAGGCGGCGGGTAGTGGAGTCGGTATCCCAGTTGATCAGTGTGCCGTAGATGTCAAAGGAGATGTACTTCGGGCGGGAGTCTGTAGTGGCCATGGTGGGTCCTTTCAGTGGAGGTCCAGCGGGAGGGGCCGCTCGCTCGCTTCGGGCAATGGGCCTTCTGATGCGAGCGAGTGGAGGTTTTTCATTCACTATGAATCTAAATCGGCCACTGTCAATTGTCAACAATTTCTTCGAGATTTGTTGAGCGTCTCAGCGCCAGAGCATCGCCACTGAACGTCACACAACCCGGCACATCCAAATCCAGCCAAGCAACGTCCTACCCTTGGATCGTGACTTTTTCCAAGATCCGCACGGCCGCCGCGAACTCCCTCGCCGCCGCTGGTCTCCTGATTACCCTCGCTGCCTGTTCCACGCCGGCCGCCACCCAGCCAAGCGCCTCCGCCCCCGCCTCTGAAGCAAGCGCTTCAGCTACTGCTGCCGGGCCCTGCAGCGGCGTGAAGGTCATTGTCGATTCCGGCGCCCTGAAGCAACCCGCCGCCGAGAAGACCGTTTGCGTGGCAGTGGATGCGCCGACGACCGCTGCCAAAGTGCTCGATGAGGCCAAGGTGAAGACCGAAGGCACCACCCAGTACCCCACCGAACTGGTGTGCCGGGTCAACGGCGTGCCGGCTGCCGACTTCGACATCACCCACAAGGGCGGCACATACCGCGAAGAATGCAGCAAGATGCCCGCGGCCTTTGCCTACTGGTCCATTTGGGTCAAGCCCGCCTCCGGTGACTGGGCCTACGCCCAGGAAGGCCTCGCCACCCAACAGGTGAAGCCAGGCGAGAGCCTCGAACTGCTGTACACCATCGACGGCGCACCGGCCGCACCCAAGGCATGACCTTTCGACCCGCGCCGTTACGCGCTGCCGCGGCGCTTGCCGTCGTGTTCATAGCGGCGCGGGTCATCTACCGCATCCTTTTCAACGGCGCGGGCACCGTTGGGCCCGTGCTGCTGGAGTTGCCGTCAGTGCGGCTGCCCGCCCCATACGCCCACGTGGTCTTCCTCGGCCCAGTAACATCGCCTGGTCTGTGGGAGGCGGTTGCTTCAGCCCTGCCGATTGCCGGGATCATCTTCGCCTTCGGACTGCTCAACTCCTTCGTGGACGTGGCAAGGGGCTTCATGCGGCTGGCCCGCGGCGGTCCATTCCAGGGCATAGCCCGCACACTCGTGGTGGCTTGGGCTGCGCTCCCCGCGCTCGCCGACGCCGTTGCCTCCGTCCGCTTGGCCTTCCGGCTGCGGGGTGAACGCCTGGGCCCGCGAGCCCTGGTTCCCGTACTTGAGCGAACTCTTGAGCACGCCAGCCGGGTGGCCGCAGCCTTGGAATTGCGCGGCTTCGGGAGCAAGGCGGCTCACCAACCCGCCAGCGATCCCGGGTTGCCCCTTGAGATCAGGAACGCCCAATTCCGCATCGGTGATACGCGGCTGCAGGTCGAAAACTTCAAGCCAGACCCCGGGACAGTAACGGTAATTACCGGACCCACCGGCTCCGGTAAGTCCACCATCCTGCGGGGTGTAGCGGGACTGCTTTCACACGTCGACGGCGGAGAACTCACTGGCACGGTCCGTGTCGCCGGAGTGGACCGTGCCGGAGCACCGCCGCGCGATACTGCCGGCGTCGTAGGCGTTGTCCTGCAAAACCCGCGCGCGGCCTTCGCCAGCACCCGCGTACGAGACGAAATCTCGCTTTCCCTTGAACTGCGCGGCGTTGCACCCGCCATCGCCAGGGCCCGCACGGTGGAGGTCGCGGAGTGGATTGGAGTGTCTGCGCTCCTGGACCGGAACCTCAACTCCCTCTCGGCCGGCGAAGCAACGCTTGTGGCAATCGCCGCCGCCGTGGTGGAGCGCCCGGCCCTGCTCCTGGTTGACGAGCCGCTTGCTGACCTCGACACCACGGCCCGCGCCCGCGTCATAGCCGTACTCGACACCCTCGCCCATGGATCCGGCATCTGCATCATTGTGGCTGAGCATCGGGCGGAGCCGCTGTTGCCTGTCGCCGATTCGTGGTGGAGGATTCACGACGGCGGCTTGGTAGCAGGCCCCGCGCCAGCACCTTCGCGCCCGGGTGGGATCCCCCCGGCGCCGGCGTCCGCACCGTTACCGGAACACCCGCCCGTGCTGACTGCGGCCAAGCTCGCGGTGCACCGTAACGGCAAGCCGCTCGTCCGCGAAGCTTCCCTGGCCCTCGGCCGTGGGGAAGTGGTTGCCTTGTTCGGACCCAACGGGGCCGGGAAGTCCTCGCTCCTGGTGGCCATCGCGCTCGGAGAAGGAACCAGCGGCACTGTCGACGGCGGCCGGGTCGCCTTGGTTCCGGACGCCTCTGACGACCTTTTCACGCGGGACACGGTGGCTGCCGAACTCCGGGCGGCAGATCGACGCGAAGCGCGCGCCCGGCGTAAATCAGGCGGGAATGGCTCGGACAGGACCGTGTCAGAACCGGCAGCGGCACGCCTGGCCCGATTGCGTGGTGACGTCCGGATTCCGATAGGAAACGAGCACCCGCGGGACCTGTCGGCCGGAGAGCGCCGTATCCTCGCCATCGCCCTGCAGACCGCCGATGATCCCCAGGTCCTCCTTATTGATGAGCCCACCCGTGGGCTCGATCCGGAGGCCCGCGCAGGAGTCTCGGCCGCCTTGCTCGCATTGGCGGACACCGGCGCGGCCGTCCTGATCGCCACGCATGACCTCGATTTCGCCCACCGCCTGGGCGCCCGGATCGTGCAGATGGACGACGGCGTGGCGCCGGCCCCCCAAACCGAAGCCGTACTCCCATCCGATAGCGACGCCGGCCCGGCGACCTCCACACCCACGGCAGCAGAGCAGCCCGGAGCCATCGGGAACGTTGAGGTCTCCCAGTTCATCGACGGGGCAAAAGACACCCGACCGGCAAATGCTGCTACCCCAAAGAGGGCTCACCACCTCCGTTTGCCACGGGCCTTGGAGATCGCGATTCTCGCGGCTGCCAACGTTTTGGCCCTGGGCGCGTTCTGCTGGCCATTGCTAGCCGCCGCCCTGCCCGAGGATGCGGCTGCGGCCGTGCCTTTCGCCGCCCTGGCGATTGCACCCCTTGCCGTTGTCGGCATTATCGTGGCCCTGGACGGCTCGGTCCGTTCCGCACACACCGTTGCCCTGCTGGGCGTTCTGGCTGCCGTCGGTTCGGCAGTTCGCGTGGCGAGCACCGGCGTCGGGGGAGTCGAAGCAGTGTTCATCCTGCTGATCCTGGCCGGCCGCGCCTTCGGTGCCAGATTCGGAATGCTCCTTGGCGCGGCCACGATCGCGGTCTCCAGTGCACTGTGGAGCGGCCTAGGCCCTTGGTCGCCGTTCCAGATCTTCGCCTGCGCATGGGTGGCGGCGGGGGCGGGCCTGTTGCCGCGCAGGGTTCGCGGACGAGCTGAACTATGGATGCTTTGCGGCTATGGCGTCGTGGCGTCCTACGTTTTCGGTCTGCTCACCAACCTGTGGTTCTGGCCGTTCGCCGTCGGTGCCGGAACCGGCATTTCCTACGTGCCCGGCGCCCCACTGGCCACCAACCTCAGCAGCTTCCTGCTCTACTCCCTTTTGACCTCGACGGCGGGATGGGACACCCTGCGTGCCATCACTACCATCATCGGAATCTTTGCGGTGGGACGGGCCATCCTCGCCGCTTTCAGGCGGGCGAAGCCGGTCTCCGGCCCGGGCGTTCGAACTACCCGGGCTGAGGACGCGGGGTCCAGGAACACGGGCATGAAGAATGACCGTCCCCAACGTCCGCAACCCAAAGGCCCGCACCAACTCACACCTTGAAGTACTTGGCCTCCGGGTGGTGGAACACGAAAGCATCCGTTGACTGCTCCGGGTGGAGCATGAGTTCATCGCTGAGGATCACGCCCATCCGTTCGGGCTTCAGCAACTCCGTGACCTTGCGGCGGTCCTCCATGTCCGGGCAGGCCGGATATCCCAGGGAGAAGCGTGCACCGCGGTAGTCGAGCTTGAAGTAACCGGCTTTGTCCTTCGGCTCTTCGGCCGCGAAACCCAGCTCGGAACGGATCCGCGCGTGCCAGAATTCAGCCAGTGCCTCGGTGAGCTGCATGACCAGGCCATTGAGCTCGTAATAGTCGCGGTAGTGGTTTCCCGCGAACAGCTTGGAAGTCACTTCTTCGATCTTCGAGCCGGCGGTGACCAGCTGGATCGGCAGGACATCGATCTGGCCCGATTCCCGGGAGCGCACGAAGTCAGCAAGGCACAAGTGCCGGTCCCGCCGCTGGCGTGGGAAGTCGAAGCGCAGGCGCTCGGTGCCGATGGGTCCGGCTGAACCACCATCGGGGGCGAGCAGACCGGGGATGCCGAGGACGCCGTCGTGGTCCTCACCGTGGTGCAGCACCACCACCTGTTCGCCCTCGGACACAACGGGGAAATAGCCGTAGGCGACCGAAGCGTCGAGCATTCCCTCGGCGAGGATCCGGTCCAGCCAGTACCGCAGACGGGGCCGGCCTTCAAGTTCCACCAGTTCGTCGTAGGAGGCACCGTCGTCGCCGCGCCCAGGTTTGAGCCCCCACTGGCCCATGAAGGTTGCGCGCTCATCGAGCAAAGCAGCATAGTCGTGCAACGCGACGCCGCGCACAATCCGCGTGCCCCAGAATGGGGGAGCGGGGACAGGGTTTTCGGCGGTGACGTCGGACCGGCCGGGCATTGCCTCCGGTTCGGTCACCGTGAACTTCGGGCCACTCTTGTGGATCCGCTTCTTCAGTGGCGGAAGGCCCACCGCGTCAGGGTCAGCGCCGCGGGCCACCTGCACCAACGGTTCCATGAGGGAGAGGCCCTCAAAAGCGTCCTTGGCATACCTGACGGTGCCTTCGAACTGCTCTGCCAGGTCCTGCTCCACGTAGGCGCGCGTCAGTGCCGCACCGCCGAGGATGATCGGCCACTTTTTCGCCAGGCCCCGGGACTGGAGCTCGGCAAGGTTTTCCTTCATCACGACCGTGGACTTCACCAGCAGGCCAGACATCCCGATCACGTCGGCGTCATGCTCCTCCGCAGCGGCAATGATCTCGGCGATTCCCTGTTTGATGCCGATGTTGACCACTTTGTAGCCGTTGTTGGTGAGGATGATGTCCACGAGATTCTTGCCAATATCGTGCACGTCGCCGCGAACGGTGGCGATCACCATGGTGCCCTTGCCCGATGAATCCGACTTCTCCATGTGCGGCTCAAGCAGTGCGACCGCGTTCTTCATCACCTCAGCGGATTGCAGCACAAACGGAAGCTGCATCTCGCCGGCGCCGAAGCGCTCACCAACAACCTTCATGCCCTCCAGCAGTTGGTCGTTGATGATGCCCAGCGGGGTCATGCCTTCGCTGCGTGCGAGGTCGAGGTCCTCTTCGAGGCCCTTGCCTTCACCGTCGATGATGCGCCGCTGCAGGCGTTCGCCGGTGGGCAGTGCAGCGAGTTCCGCGGCGCGCTGGTCCTTGAGCGCGGCGCTGTCCACGCCCGCGAACAGGTCAAGCATGACGGCCAAGGGGTCATGGGTGACGTTGCCGTAGGCGTCGTACTCGCGGCGGTCCCACACGAGGTCCAGGGCCACCTTGCGCTGTTCGTCCGGCAGCGATGCAAGCGGGACGATCTTCGCGGCGTCGATGATGCCGCTGGACAGGCCCGCCTGGACGGCCTCGTGCAGGAATACCGAGTTCAGCACCATACGCGCGGCAGGGTTAAGGCCAAAGGACACGTTCGAGACGCCGAGGGTGGTCTGGATGCCGGGATACTTCGTGGTGATCTGGCGGATGGCCTCAATGGTTGCGATGGCGTCCCGACGGGTTTCTTCCTGGCCCGTGGCGATGGGGAACGTCAGGGCGTCCACGATGATGTCCTCGACGCGCATTCCCCATTCGCCCACCAACGCGTCTACGAGGCGGGAAGCGATGGCCACCTTGCCTTCGGTGGTGCGGGCCTGGCCCTGTTCGTCGATTGTCAGGGCAATCACGGCCGTGCCGTGTTCCTTCACAAGCGGCATGATGCGCGCAAAGCGGCTGTCGGGGCCGTCGCCGTCTTCATAGTTGACGGAGTTGACCACGGGGCGGCCGCCGATGTGCTCAAGTCCGGCCTGCAGCACAGGCGGCTCTGTGGAGTCGATGACCAACGGGAGGGTAGAGGCCGACGCGAAACGCGAGACGATCTCCTTGATGTCCGCAACGCCGTCGCGCCCCACATAATCGATGCAAACATCGAGCAGGTGCGCGCCGACCCGGACCTGCTCGCGGGCAATATCCACGCAGTCGTCCCAGCGCTCTTCCAGCATTGCCTGGCGGAACGCCTTGGAACCGTTGGCGTTGGTGCGCTCACCAATGGCAAGGTAAGCGGACTCTTGGTCGAACGGAACGTGGTGGTAGAGGGACGCGACGCCGGCCTCCCGCTCGGTGGGGACCCGGCCGCCGGCGCTTTTCGTGCCGCCGGTGACGGTCCCGGCGTCGGGCGTGTTGACGTTGCTGCGGAAGGGCTCAAGACGTTCGACGACGGCGGCCATGTGCTCCGGCGTCGTACCGCAACAGCCGCCCACCAGGCCCAAGCCGAATTCACGCACGAACTGCTCGTGCGCAGTGGCGAGTTCCGCGGGGGAGAGCGGATAGTGCGCGCCGTTCGCGCCGAGGATCGGCAGCCCGGCGTTGGGCATGCAGGCGATCGCCACGGAGGACTGCTTGGAGAGGTGCCGCAGGTGCTCGCTCATCTCATCCGGACCCGTGGCACAGTTCAGGCCGATGGCATCGACGCCCAACGGCTCCAAGGCGGTGAGTGCAGCGCCGATTTCGGAACCCATCAACATGGTTCCCGTGGTCTCCACCGTCACCTCAACAAAGATAGGGAGGCGGACGCCGCGGGAAACGATCGCCTGCTTGCAACCGTTCACGGCGGCCTTCGTCTGCAGGAGGTCCTGGCTCGTTTCGATGAGGAATGCGTCGGCTCCGCCGTCGATGAGGCCCTCGGCCTGCAGGGCAAAGGTCTTCTTGAGGTAGTCGTAGCTTGTGTGGCCGAGGCTGGGGAGCTTGGTGCCCGGACCCATGGACCCCAGGACCCAGCGCTCGCGGCCGTCCGTCGCTTCAGCTGCCTCGGCGCGTTCGCGGGCGATTTTCGCTCCCTTGTACGCCAGCTCCGCGATGCGGTCATCGATGCCGTAGTCCGAGAGGTTGGACCAGTTCGCGCCGAAAGTATTGGTTTCCACGGCGTCGATGCCCACGGCAAAGTAGGCGTCGTGAATGTCGGCGACGACGTCCGGGCGGGTGTCGTTGAGGATTTCGTTGCAGCCTTCAAGATTTTGGAAGTCCGTGTCCAGGGACAGTTCCCGGTCTTGCAGCATGGTGCCCATCGCGCCATCGGCGATGACGACGCGCTGGTTCACCGCATCAAGAAGGGACTGGGAACGGCCAGGGCGGGGGACGGAATCAATGTCAAGGGCAAAACGGGCCATATAGACAGAGTACGGGTGGGGTGTGACACAGCACGGAGTGTTTCCGTGTACTACGACGGCGGGTGGTTGCCTTTCTCGGCGGGCCGGTGCCCGAGCCTGGCGTCCACGCTAGCCACCAATGAACCCGATGCGTCAGACGCCAACTGCAGACAACACGAAGCAGCCACCCTGCCGCCGAAGGGTGGCTGCCTACGTCAAACGGATTCGTCTATCTGTACCTATCCTACGGTGCGGCTTTGCCGACTGTGCGTTGACTGATGACAGTCGTGCCGTCTTCAGCGTAGAGCTTCAAGACGCGGCCAGCGCCGTCCTTCCGAGCATTCTGCATCTGAATGGCTTCTTCCGGCGACTTAGGTGTTCCCTGATCCAGATCAGCCTTCTTTAGATAGCCGATCTTTCCGTCGTCCCCGACGGATCTGATGAGATCTGGTTCGTCGGCCGGTGTCCGCGCCTCCATTGCGGACCCGTAGGTCTCACCTCGCGCGTTCTTGGGGAAGTCCACCTTGTCTCCTTGTTCAATTTGGACAGTCGGTGCCCCGGCATTTGCCGTGGTGATGGCAAACCCGACAACACCGCCGATTGCAATAGCGATGGTAGTGGCCGCGACGCCAAAGGCCTTGCGATGCTGAGTAAATGATTTCATGCCTAGAGTCCCCCGTAGGCTGCCGGTGTCCAGTGAGTGTAGTAGTAGTTGTAGCCGTTGCCGTTCCAGGCACCGACGACTCCATAGGACTGGTAGGCCCCATAGCCGCATGAAAGCCACACACCGTTATCAAGCTGGTGGGCGACTATGTCGTTGTAAACATCCCACCCCTCATCGCAGAAGTTTCCACCAATAAAGGCACGGCCGCGTGCATAAATCCAGCCGACGGGGACGTCACCTCCTTGGGCGTAAATAAAGGATGCCGCCTTCCCGCGACCGCCGTCCCACGTGGTATCAAGCGCGGCCAACGTTTGGTATGTCCTCCCACCGGTCGAGAACTGGCCGATTAGACTCTGCGTATTCGTGGCGTATGCGGCGCCCGCACCGAATCCGAGCGTGCCCCCCAGCAGGACAGCTATCACAGAAGCTTTTGTGAAAGCCTTCAATCCGCGTTTTGGGCGCTGACCTACACCTTGAGATTTTCGTGCTGAATCAATAGTCATGTGTTACCCGTTCCCCCCGAACAGTCGAACTAGGGATTGCGCAAATATACTCACGAACTCACCAACTGATGGTGTAGCCATAGTTCTTAATGGAAGTGGCCCTATCGCTCATGCTGTCTAGCCTTTTCATCTGTTTCCCCAATCTAAAGTGACCCAGTTCAGTGGCGCGCTTGCCAGCGAACAGAAGGGTTGCCCGGTTGAAACACAGCTTCACGAATATCTAGTGCGCGGAGCGCCGAAACGTGACGCGAGTCTCGTCTATGGTCGGCTTCAAACCAGGGCGGTTATCCACATGCTCCAAGGAACCCGTTGCCACCCATGCGCCCTGATGGTTCGATGGGGTTCATGGCTACCGCAGATACCGCAGAAAGTTATGTCCTGGCGATTGGGACCAAGAAGGGTTTGTGGCTGGCAACCAGCCCGGATCGCAAGGAGTGGTCCCTCTCCGGCCCGCACTTCCTGATGAGCGAGATCCCCAGCATCGGGATAGACACCAGGGACGGCAAGACCAGGATCATGGTGGGGGTGCGTTCGGAGCACTGGGGACCCACCGTCGCCCATTCCGATGACCTGGGCGCCACCTGGACCGAGCCCGAGCAGGGCGCCATCAAGTTCCCGGACGGTGCAGACGCTGCCTTGGAACGCATCTGGCAGATCTACCCGGACACCGAGTCCCGCCCTGGCGTGGTCTGGGCCGGGTGCGAACCGATTTCAGTGTGGAAATCAACCGACGGCGGCGAGCACTTTGAGTTGAACCGCGGGCTCTGGGACCACCCCCACCGCAGCGAGTGGGGTGCGGGGTACGGTGGCGCGGCGGCCCACTCGATCGTGGTGGATCCGTCCGGCGAGAAGGTCCATGTAGCTATGAGCACGGGCGGCGTTTACAGATCGCTCGACGGCGGGACCTCCTGGGAGCCCCGCAACAAGGGAATCTCGGCCTACTTCATGCCTGATCCCAATCCCGAGTTTGGCCAGTGCGTTCACAAGATTGCTGCGGATGCCGCCGTCGAGGGCCGTTTGTACGCGCAGAACCACCATGGCGTGTACCGCACGGACGATGACGGCGAGAACTGGAACTCCATCGCAGAGGGACTGCCCGCGGATTTTGGTTTCGTGATGCTGACCCATCCCCGGCGCGAGGGCACAGCCTGGGTCATCCCACTGAAGGCCGACGGCGAACGCATCCCACCGGACGGCAAGCTCAGCGTGCACCGCACCGAGGATGCCGGCGGAACGTGGAGAGAGCTTCACACCGGTCTGCCGGACCACGAATACAACGCTGTGCTTCGCGATGCCGCATCCGTGGACACTGCCGAACCGACTGGCGTGTACTTCGGAACCCGCGGCGGGGATGTCTACGCCAGCGCCGACGAGGGCGAGACCTTTACTGAAGTGGCCTCGCACTTGCCGGACGTACTGTGCGTGCGTGCCGCCGTCGTCGTGGTTGGAAGCCGCAGTGGCGGGGCGCGGGAAGAATCAGCCAGCGCTCCGGTGCCTGGTTAGGCCCGTTGTGGCTGACTTTACGGTGGTGTTGCCGGGTGTCCTGCAGCCACTCGTCGGCGGACAGTCCTATCTGACTGCGTCCGCCGACGGGGCTGTGACCGTTGGACAGTTGCTGGACTCGGTAACCGGAGAATATCCGGTTCTGGCCAGGCGTTTGCGTGATGAAACCGGTGCCCTCCGCCGTTTCGTGAATATTTACGTGAACGGCGATGAGGTCCGGCGTCTGAAAGGTCTTGATACGGAGGTTGCGGCCGGTCAGGAGGTCTTGATTATCCAGTCCGTGGCCGGCGGCTAAGCGGGTATTTGGGGTCAAGCCGGGGTTCAGGCGACGCGCCAAACACTGCATTCGTCGGTATTAATGGCTTTCCTCATCCCGGAGACGTGGTCCATGATCCAGACGACGCCGATTCCAGGCGCTGTTTCCTGGACCCGTCCGCGGCGGATGACCACGTCATCGTAAGCGGGACCAACGGACATGCGGGCCTCGATCTCGTCTCCGCGGTGGAGCTGGCTGATCGCGCGTATACGTTTTGTGTGAGTAGTGACTTCCTTCAGCATGGTGTCCTCCTGAACTGGAGCTGGTGCCTGCACTTGCCGGCTATTCCAGTGTGGCGGGGCATTGTTGCCGGAGTATTTCGGCGTGGTTAGGGTCCGGTTAGCATTCCGGGATGCTTGCGTTTCGGGTGACGTCCGACGGCGATAGGTGCAACCGGCGGCAGGACTCACCTTCGCTTTGTGGCTGCTTCCGCGGACCCGCGCGGGCGCGACGGTAACCTGAACACGGTTCTTGAGACTCACAGGAACCACAGACTCCGTCCCCGGGAGATTTGATGGGTTTTTTGCGACGTGCAATCGCGGTGTCCACAGGCTTGGTGGTTTTCGCCACCGGCCTGTTTTTCGTCCAGGCCCCTGCATCGGCAGTGCCGGAACCCACACCGGATAATCCGAACGTACGGTTCTTTGAGGGGACACCGCATTCGGAGCACGTCTTTGAGACGCCACCCGGACAGGCGCCATCCAGCAGTGGCGAGATCACCGACGTCGAATCCCTTCTCGGCGAGGGGGCAGCAGCAAGCGGCCCCAATGGCGATATCCGGGTTCGATTGGTCACGGCCAAACTTGCCGACAACACCAACCCGGTCTCCATGTCAGCGGCCGAGCAGACTGTTGGGGCCACCAGCAGCTACTGGAAAGCCATGACGGACAACAAGCTGTCCATGACAGTGGACAGCAAGGTCTCCGGGTTCCAATCCAAAGCCAAGTCGACCGACAGCTACAGCACCATCATGTCCACCATCACCAGTGAGTTGAAATGGACGGCAAGCCCCTACACGGCGCTGGTGATCTTTATTCCCACGTCCACGCTTTCCGGGAATGCCCTGGGCGTCGGCTACAGCAGCGGCAGCTACAGCGGGCGGGTGCTGATGCCGCAAATCAGCAAGTTCTCCAACAACGTAATGAGCCATGAATTCGGGCACGTGATCGGACTAATGCACGCCGATGCGTTGCAGTGCTACAGCGGCGCATCCGACGTCGGCGTGGACAGCACCGGGCGGTTCACGGACAGCTCCTGCTACATCCGTGAATACGGAGACACCACGGACCTCATGGGCGCGGCACAGTACGCCCAACCGGTGGTGAGCTCCAGCTTCTGGGACTACGCAGGGCTGGGCCGCGGCGACGAAATCCGCGATGTCGGGGTGGCCACTGGCGTCAAAAGCTACACGCTCAAGCCATGGGGTGGCACGGACGCGCAGCGCGCCATCAAGTTCACGGACCCGGTCAGTAAAGAGGTCTACTACCTGGAACTCAGGCAGCCGGTGGGGTACGACAGCTACCTTGGGGACGAGGGCAGGCCAGCCGGCAACAGGGGAGTCAAGATCGTCCAGCGCGGCGGCGCCACCATCGCGTCTTCGCTGATCCTCATGCCATCCACCATCCCGTTCCAGGAACAGTACTACGCCACGAAGCACGCGTGGCAAGCAGGCAGCACCTTCACCACATACACGGGCACCCAGGTCACCATCAACTCCGTCTCCACAACCTCGGCGACCGTAACCATCAACGCCGATCCCAAACTCAAGGCACGCATGCGCTTCTCTGCGGGCGACTTCGACGGCGACAAGCTGGCCGACGTCATCTCCCGCGAAGCCGACGGGTCCTTGCTCTTGTTCAGCGGCCTCCCTGGAAACCGGCTTGATGATTCCGTGCAGATCGGCTCGGGCTGGGGCATTTTCAACGCCGTGCTGGGGACCTCGGACTTCAACGGTGACGGCTTTGCGGACATCCTTGCCCGAACCAGCGACGGCGCATTGTGGCTTTATCCCGGCAACGGCAAGGGTGGATTCCTGTCCCGGAGCCAGATCGGATTTGGTTGGCAGGGCTTCACGCAGTTGGTCGCGGCGGGGGACTTCAACGCCGATGGCCGGAGCGACCTGATCGCCGCCGGTGCGGATGGGCGCCTCTGGTTGTATCCAGGCAATGGGACAGGTGGTTTCCTCGCCCAAACGCAGATCGGCCAGGGCTGGGATTCCTTCAACAGCCTGGCAGCGTCAGGTTCGTTCGGCGGCGGTGCCCCGGGTTTGTTGGCGCGGGCCAGCGACGGCACTCTCTACGTCTACCCCGGCGATGGTAGGGGCGGCTTCCTGCCGCGTGCCGCCGTCGGAACTGGCTGGAACGGGGTAGGTGACATCGTTGGCGGCCGGGACTTCACAGGTGACAAGCGTGTGGACGTCCTGACCGCTGCAGCGGGCGGGGGCATGACCCTCTATCCAGGTGACGGCATTGGCTTCGCGGATCGGCTTGCGATCGGGACCGGATGGAACCAGTTCCGTCAGGTTTGGGAAGCAGGCGATTTCGACGGCGATGCTGCCGCCGACATCCTGGCGCGCGGAACCGACGGCGCGTTGTGGCTTTACCCGGGCAACGGATCGGGCAGCTTCCTTCCGCGTGTTCAAGTCGGGTGGGGCTGGGGCCAGTTCACGTCCGTGCTGAGTGCGGGAGATTTCGACGGCGATTCGCACCCCGATCTTGTGGCCCGGGCTTCCGACGGGACACTGTGGCTTTACCCGACGGACGGCACGGGACAGTTCCTGGCACGTAAACAGATCGGCACCGGGTGGCAAGGCTTCGAGCAGTTGCTGGCTCCGGGCGATTTCACGGGCGACGGAAAGCCGGACATCGTTGCCCAATCCGGCGACGGCGTGTTGTGGGTCTACCCCGGCAATGGCTCCGGAGGCTTCCTTGCCCGCAAGCAGATCGGCACCGGGTGGGACATGTTCAACCTGGTCCTGCAGGCCGGTGACTTCAACGGCGACGGCAGGGAAGATCTCCTTGGCCGAACCGGTGACGGCGGGCTTTGGCTCTATCCGGGCAACGGCTCTGGCGGCTTCCTTGCGCGCTCCAACCTCGGTTCAGGGTGGAACATGTTCTCCAGCATCGCTGCCCTCGGCAACGGATTTACGGGTACTGGGGACCCCTCCGTGGTGGGAGTTGCCGGGGACGGCACGTTGCTGATGTACTCCGGAACGGGTGCCGGGAAGTTCATGCCAGTGGTGCTGAATCCGCGGTAGGTCCTTCCGGCGTCGGCGACACCAGTTCGCTGGAAATGCGCGAAAATCGCCGGGAAACTTCCAGCGGAACTGGAGGTTTTCCGGCGATTTCAGCGCGGGCGCCCCTTCCGCGAGGCGGGCCTTACTTGTGCAAGCCGAGTTCCGCCGTCGGGACCTTTGCTGACTCGCGGGCCGTCATGGCCGAGACCGCTGCGATCACGCAGATGACTGCCGTGAAGATGGAGATCTGGACCCAGCCACCAGGCTTGGTGCCGCCCAGGGCCGTGACGATGGTCGGAGCAAAGCCTGCCATGAGGAAGCCGAGCTGCGTGCCGATGGCCAGGCCGGAGAAGCGGACCTTGGTGCTGAACATTTCACCGTAGAAGGACGGCCATACGGCGTTGGCGGCTGCGTAGCCGAAGGAGAAGAACACAACGGAAACCAGGAACATCAGCGGGACGTTGCCGGATTCGAGGGTCAGCAGGAACACCGGAGTCATGATGGCGCTGGCTACGGCACCGTAGATGAAGACGGGCTTCCGGCCGATCTTGTCGGCGAGCATGCCGAAGAGCGGCTGGCTACCGAGGGCCACAATGTTGGCCACTACAACGAGCCACAGGGTGATGGTGCCGCTGACGTGGGCCACGTCCTGGGCGTACTTGATGGCCAGGGTTCCAAAGACCGTACTTACCGCGGCGATGAAGGCACAGCACACAACCCGGAGGACATCGCGCCAGTGCAGCTTGAGGAGGTCGGCGATGGGCAGCTTGGCGATCTGGTTGTTCTTCTTGGCCTCGGCGAACGCCGGCGGCTCGTGAAGGGTGCGTCGGATGAAGTAGGCCACGATGACAACTACTGCACTGAGCCAGAACGGGATGCGCCAGCCGATGCCGTACTTGACCTCGTCCGGGAGCGCGAGAACTGGAATGAACACCAGGGCTGCAAGGATCTGGCCACCCTGGGTGCCGGTCAACGTCCACGAGGTGAAGAACGAGCGGCGGTTGTCCGGAGCGTGCTCCAGCGTCATTGAGGAGGCACCGGCCTGCTCGCCGGCAGCCGAAAGACCCTGGGCGAGGCGGGCGAGTACCAGCAGGACGGGAGCCCACCAGCCAATGGTCTTGAAGTCCGGGAGGCAGCCGATCACGAAGGTGGCGGCGCCCATCAGGACCAGTGTGAACATGAGGACCTTCTGCCGGCCGATCCTGTCGCCGAAGTGCCCCAGGATGACGGCGCCTACAGGACGGGCAACATAGGCGAAGCCGAAGGTCGCGAAGGACATGATGGCTGCGTTGGTGTCCGCGTCCGGGAAGAACACGTGCGGAAAGATCAAGGCGGCGGCGGAGCCGAAGATGAAGAAGTCGTAGTACTCCACTGCGCTTCCAAGGAAGCTGGCGAGTGCCGCTTTCTTGGGGGTTCCTGCTGGCGTAACTGTGCCTGGCGTCGCTGACGGCATTGTGTGGCTCATGGTGTTCCTTCTGTGACGACGATGTCGCGGATCTAGCTTCTGCGGGAAGACCAGAGCGAGGTGCGGCCGGATCAATCCCAAAGTAACCACATGGTGAGAGCTACTTGTGCAATACAGCAATAGTGGCCGTGATTGGGGTCACTTGTCAAGACTTGTCCCCACTATCTAGAAATAGCTCTCACGATGTGAGAGCATCTACGCATGAGTGTGAAAGAGGACACAAAGACCGACATGGTCGGCAAGGCCCTGGGCCTGTTGGTATTGCTGGGGAATGAGCCCAAGGGTGCGAGCGCCGCGGATCTGGCCAGGAGTGCGGGACTTCCGTTCAGCACGACGTACCGGCTGCTCGGTTCGCTGACGCGCGACGGATTTGTGGATTACGAGCCCGACGGACGTCGGTATCATCTGGGATTGCGGGTCTTCCAGCTGGGCCAGCGGGTTTCCAATCACCACGGCTTCGCGGCAACGGCCCTTCCCGTACTCCAGCGCGTTACGGAGCGGACCGAAGAAGCAACCATCCTCTCGGTGCGCGACGGAAATCATCATCTAACCGTCAATAAGGTGGACGGCCCCAAGACCTTCCGCGTCACCAGCGATCCTGGCCATCTTGGTGCGCTGCACACGACGTCCGTGGGTAAGGCGATAGTCGCTTTTGAGAACGACGCCGAACGCGAACGACTGCTCGAAGAGTTGCCCCTGGAGCCTCTCACTGAGCGCTCCATTACCGATCGGGCTGCATTCCGGGCGGAGATCGAGCAAGTGCGCCGTCAGGGCTATGCGGTCATGGACGAAGAAAACGAGATCGGCATGCGCGCGGTCGCAGTGCCGGTCCTCAACTCCCAAGGCCACGCCTTTGCGTCCCTCGCCACGGCCGTTCCGGTATTTCGGCTCACCATGGATGAGCTCATCGCCCACGTCCCTACTTTGCAGGAGGCCGCGGCTGAACTCGCGGCCCGCCTGCCCCAGCGTTAGCCCAACTAGGTCGCACTTAAGCGCGTTTTGAGGCCGCTAAACGCGCACAACTGCGACTCAGTTGGGTCAGCACATCGCGTTTGTTCGCGATAAGAACAAGCGTGCGGAATATGAACACTTGTAGTAATCTGGAAGACACCCGGGCAGTTGGCGCCCCAGAAAGTGCCAAAAGCAGGGGTGCTGAAGTCAAAGGAGCTTTAGGATGAGCAACCGAGCCGAGTCCGTTCTGGTGGGCCTGATTGGCGAAGGCGTCATGCCGTCGCTGACTCCGCCCATGCACGAACGCGAAGCCGATGTGCAGGGCCTTCGCTTGCTGTACCGCCCCATCGACCTGCTGGAGCTGGCTTTGCCGGCCAACGCCGTCGGGGATCTCCTCACCGCGGCCCAGCGCATGGGCTTCAACGGACTGAACATCACGCACCCGTGCAAGCAGCTGGTCCTTGAGCAGCTTGACGAAATTTCCGACGACGCCCGTCGCCTGGGTGCCGTCAATACAGTCCTCATCCAGGACGGCCGGTTCATCGGCCACAACACCGACTTTTCAGGTTTCGGCTCGGCTCTCGCCGACGGACTCCCCGGTGCGAAGCTGGACCGCGTGGTCCAGCTGGGTGCGGGCGGTGCGGGTTCCGCCGTCGCCTACGCCCTGCTCACCGCCGGGGTCGGCGCCCTGGACCTGGTGGACATGGACCCGGCGCGGGCCGCAGAGCGCGCCACCGAACTCGGCGAACTCTTCCCGGCCGCCACGGTCACACCGCGGAGTACCGACGAGCTCCCGCAGATCATGCCCCTCGCCGACGGTTTGGTTCACTGCACCCCGATCGGCATGGCTGCCCACCCCGGGCTGCCCCTGGACATCGACCTCCTGGAACCGCGGCACTGGGTTGCGGACATCGTCTACCGCCCCATCGAGACGCAGCTGGTCCGCGAAGCGCGCGCCAAGGGCTGCAAAGTTCTCGACGGCGGACGCATGGCGGTCGGTCAAGCCGCCGACGCCTTCCGGCTCTTCACGGGCCACGACGCCGATCGCGACCGCATGCGGGCCCACTTCCTTGAGCTGATCGCCGTCGAGGATGCGCTCGCCGCCACCGAAGCCCCGGCTCTGGCAAAGGCGGGTCACTGATGCGCACCGGAATCGCAACGGTCTGCCTGTCCGGCACGCTGAAAGAAAAGATGCAGGCCTGCGCCATCGCGGGCTTCGACGGCATCGAAATCTTCGAGCAGGACCTCGTCACTTCGCCCCTGAGTCCCGAGGAAGTGCGGAAAATGGCCGCGGATCTTGGCCTCGGCTTGGATCTGTACCAGCCCTTCCGCGATTTCGACGGCGTCACTCCGGACCTGCTGAAGGCCAACCTCAAGCGGGCCGAGGCCAAGTTCAACCTGATGGAACGCCTGGGCATGGACACCATCCTGGTCTGCTCCAACGTCGCTACTGCAACGATCGACGACGACGAACTCCGCGCCTCTCAGCTAGCGGAACTCGCAGAATTGGCCGGGGATCACGGCGTCAAAGTTGCCTACGAAGCCCTGGCCTGGGGAAAGTACGTGAACGACTACGAGCACGCCTATCGTCTGGTCGAGACGGTGGATCACCCCAACCTCGGAACGTGTCTGGACTCGTTCCACATCCTTTCCCGCGACTGGGACACAGCGCCGATCGAGGACATCAACGCTGAGAAGATCTTCTTCGTCCAGGTTGCCGACGCCCCCAAGCTCTCCATGGACGTGCTCTCGTGGAGCCGCCATTACCGGGTGTTCCCGGGCGAGGGGCAGTTCGAGCTCGCCAAGTTCATGGGCCACGTGGTCCGCGCCGGCTACACGGGCCCGGTTTCTCTTGAAGTCTTCAACGACGTCTTCCGTCAGTCGGACACCGAGCGCACCGCCGTCGATGCCATGCGCTCCCTGATCTGGTTGGAGGAGCAGAGCGCCAAGTGGCTGGCGAGCACCTCCGCGGACGGCGAGCCGGTCAACGGTGGCGCCTCCCGCCGTCGTTATCCCATGGAACTGGCAACACTGCCCAAGGTGAACGAGCCCGCTGGCTTCAACTTCGCCGAGGTCAAAGCCGACGACACCGCGCAGCTCGAGAAGCTCCTGGGCCAGCTCGGCTTCGAATTCGAAGGGCGCCACCGCACCAAAGACGTCCAGCTCTGGACCATGGGCCAGGCCCGCGTAATCATCAACGAGCAAGCGGCCTCGCATTCGGAACCGGCTATCGCCGCTTTAGGGTTCGACGTCGACTCTCCAGTGATTGCCTCCGCTCGCGCCCAGCAACTCAAGGCGCCGGTGGTTGCCCGCAAGGTCCAGGCCGATGAGGAAGTCTTCCAAGGCATCTCCGCGCCGGACTCCACCGAAATCTTCCTCTGCCAGGGCAGCCCGGATGGGACCGCTGCGTGGACGCATGAGTTCGGCGAGGGGCTGGAGCATTCCGCAGCGCCGCGGAACGCTGTGATTGATCACGTGAACCTCGCCCAGCCCTGGCAGCACTTCGACGAAGCCGTCCTTTTCTACACCAGCGCCCTGGCATTGGAGCCACAGCCCTTCGCCGAGGTCCCAAGCCCCAGCGGCCTGGTGCGCTCGCAGGTCATGGAGACCTCGGACGGCTCAGTCAGGCTGGTCCTGAATCTCGCACCGGCGCAGCAGGCCCAGAGTGCACGCAAGACCTACCAGGAACATATCGCCTTCGCCGTGGGAGACCTCGTGGCAACGGCCCGGTCCGCACGCGATCGCGGCCTAGAGTTCCTGGAGATTCCGGCCAACTACTACGAGGACCTGGACGCCCGTTTCGACCTCGACACCGGCTTCCTCGCAACCCTCAAGGAGCTCAACCTCCTTTACGACCGGGACGCCAACGGAGAATTCCTCCACTTCTACACCGCCACCGTTGGCAGCGTGTTCTTCGAAATGGTGGAACGCCGCGGCAACTACGACGGCTACGGAGCGCCCAATGCACCGGTTCGCCACGCCGTCCAATACGACTCGCTACACCGGTCATAAACCCTGAAGCAACAATCCAACCCATCGAAAGGAGCCGGCTGTGCCGCAAGAACAGACTGCACAAGTCAACTCTGCACAAGCGCTCGAATCCGAGGAGCTCGTGCCTCCCGCTGAGGCACATGCAGCGCATGATTCCAGGAAAGTGGAAACCCAGGCGGATCTCAGTGCTGAGATGAAGGGCATCGGGGACCGCTATGCGGAGGCCCTGAAGAACGGAAGGGCTCCGGAGACCATGCCGCGCCTGGACTACGCACCGTACCGCAGCAGCATCCTGCGGCACCCGACGAAGAACCTGCACCACGCGGACCCGGAAACCATCGAGCTCTATTCGCCCGCGTTCGGCCACCAGGATGTGCACGCGCTGGAATCGGACCTGACCATCCAGCACAACGGCGAGCCGCAGGGTGAGCGCATCATCGTCGCTGGCCGCGTCCTGGACGGCGACGGCCGCCCGGTTGCCGGTCAGCTCGTGGAGATCTGGCAGGCCAACGCAGCCGGCCGCTACATCCACAAGCGCGATCAGCACCCCGCCCCGCTGGATCCCAACTTCACCGGCGTCGGCCGTTGCATCACTGGCGATGACGGCTCGTACAGCTTCACTACGATCAAACCCGGCGCTTACCCGTGGAAGAACCACCTGAACGCCTGGCGCCCGGCCCACATCCACTTCTCCATGTTCGGCTCGGAGTTCACGCAACGCATCGTCACCCAGATGTACTTCCCGGGCGATCAGCTCTTCCCGCTGGATCCCATCTACCAATCGATCGTGGACCAGGACGCCCGCGACCGGCTCGTGGCACAGTACGACCATGAGCTCACCAGTCCCGAATGGGCCCTCGGCTACAAGTGGGACATCATCCTGACCGGCTCCAAGCGGACCTGGACGGAAAACGAAGCATTCGGCGACGCCGGGGACGAGGAGTAAGCACATGAGCAAGCTGACACCCACGCCGGGCCAGACGGTGGGACCCTTCTACGGTTACGCCCTTCCCTTTAACAAGGACAACGAACTCCTTGCTCCGGGCAGCCCCGGAAGCATCCGCTTGCAGGGAACCGTCTACGACGGCGCCGGCAACACCATCCCGGACGCCATCCTTGAGATCTGGCAGCCGGACTCCGAGGGCAACATCGTCCAGCGCACGGGCTCCCTGGTCCGCGACGGCTACACGTTCACTGGTTGGGGCCGCGGCTCGGTCGGTAACTCCGGCGTCTACACCTTCACCACGGTCAACCCCGGCCCCACGAAGCCGGGCGCTGCGCCGTTCATCTCCGTAGCCGTGTTCGCCCGCGGCCTCATGAACCGCCTCTTCACCCGCGTCTACCTGCCGGAAAACGTGGAAGCACTGGCCAACGACCCGCTGCTGAGCTCCCTGGACCCGGAACGCCGCAAGACGCTCATCGCGCGCCGCGACCCCGATGGTGGGCTCACCTGGGACATCCGGCTGCAGGGCGGCGACGAGACGGTCTTCTTGGACTTCCAGCAGGACGGTTCACTCGACACCAGCGTCAACGCGGACTCTCAGCCATGACCGACAGCGACTTCGGCCTCCTTAGCCCAGTCTCGGCGTCGCCCGCTGTCGCGGCGCTGACGGGCGACCGTGCCGTGATCGCGGCAATCCTCGACGTCGAGGCCTCCTGGGCTGCCGTCCTTGAGGAAGCGGGGCTCGTCCCTGCAGGTTCCGCCGCAGTTGTGGCCGAAGCCGCTGATCCCGGTTCTTACGACGTCGCTTCTGTGGCGGAACGCGCCCAGGGCGGGGGCAACCCTGTGATTCCCTTGCTTGGTGACCTGCGCGCCAAGGTGAAATCCATGGATTCGAGCGCGGCAACCGCCGTGCACACCTCCCTCACCAGCCAGGACGTCCTGGACTCCGCCCTCATGCTGCTCGCCAGCCGCGCCGTTTCTGCATTGCTCGTTGACGTTAAACGCACGACGACGGCGCTCGCCACCTTGGCGGAACAGCATGCGGAAACGCTGTGCGTGGGGAGGAGCCTGACGCAGCATGCGCTTCCGTACACCTTCGGGCTCAGGGCTGCGCAGTGGTTCCAAGGGGTTGCTGCGGCAGCTGCCCGGCTGGAGTCGCTTCATTTGCCTGTTCAGTTCGGCGGTGCCGGAGGAACGCTGGCTTCGGGGACCAAGCTGACCGCTTCCTCGCAGACCACGCCTTTTGAATTGGCGGATTCTTTGGCCTCGAAGCTTGGCCTTGCAGCGGCTCCTGCTCCATGGCACACCAACCGACTGGCCGTCACATCCTTGGGCGATGGACTTGCGGCACTGGTTGATTCCTTCGGCAAGATCGCCGCGGACCTGCTGTTCCTGAGCAGGCCTGAAGTGGGCGAACTCGGCGAACCGCTCGCCGCCGGACGAGGGGTCTCCTCGGCCATGCCGCAAAAGCAGAACCCCGTACTGTCCGTGCTCGTCCGCAGTGCGGCGCTGCAGGCACCAGGCCTCGCATCGCAGCTCCACCTCGCCGCGGCAACCTTCAACGATGAGCGCCCGGACGGTGCCTGGCACAGCGAATGGCCAGCCCTGCGTCAGCTGCTCGCATTGGCCTTGGGGGCCGCAGGTCACGTCAGCGAACTCACCGAAGGCCTCCGCGTTTTCCTCGAGGCCATGCGCCGCAACCTGGAAATCTCGGGACCGCTGCTGCTCAGCGAAGGTGTGATGGCCGCCGTCGCGCCTCTCCTGGGTGCGGATGGAAAGCAGAAGCTGCAGGCCGTCGTCGACGAAACGCTCAAGGCTCCTGCCGCCGAGCAGTCCCGTATCTACACCAAGCTGCTGCGCGAAACCGTCCCCGCGGACAAGCTCTCCGACGCCGAACTCGAAGCGCTCCTGGACCCCGCGAGCTACCTCGGTGAAGCTGCCGAAATAAGCCGCCGGATTCTCGCCGCCTACCCGGACTTCACTGGATCTTCATCGAAAGGAGCCACCCGTGGCTAAGCCAACCGTCAAGGCCGTGCTGCTATCCCCGCAGCGCGAACTGGGAGCCAAGCCGCTCCTCGTGGTCGGCCCATCGCTGGGCACGTCCACTGTTCTCTGGACCGAAACCGCCGCTCTCCTGGGCGACGACTACGACGTCATCGGCTGGGATCTCCCCGGCCACGGCATCTCGCCAGCTGCCACGGAAGGTTTCGATGTCGCAGAACTGGCTGACGCCTTCGTCGATCTTGTGGACGCCGTTTCACCGGGCGCGAACTTCCACTACGCGGGCGTTTCGCTGGGCGGCACAGTCGGCCTGCAACTCGGCATCAAGCATGGCGACCGCCTCCGCAGCCTGTCCGTGCAGTGCAGCGGCGCCAAGATTGGCACGCCTGAGGGCTGGCTGGAGCGCGCTGAAACCGTGCGCCAACTGGGGACGCCTGTGATGATCCAGGGCTCCGCCGAGCGTTGGTTCGGTCCCGGTTTCATGGACCGCCAGCCGGAAATCAGCAGCTGCCTCCTGCACTCACTGCGCGATGCGGATCGCTTCAGCTACTCGTTCTGCTGCGAAGCCCTCGCCGGGTTCGACGTCCGCGAGCAACTCGGCAGCATCACCGTCCCCACCCAGGCGATTGCCGGCGTCGAGGATTCGGTTGCGCCGCCGTCGTTCGCTGAAGCTGTTGTCGCCGGTATCACCGCTGCTGGCGGATTTGCTGTTGTTGAAACGCTCGACGGCGTCGGTCACCTCGCGCCAGCGGAGGCGCCTGCAGTTGTGGCCGGGCTGATGCGGACCTTCATGAAGGAGAACGGACGATGAGCTCTTCAACTGAGCAAAACGGTGCCGAACGGAACGGTGCCGTGCAGCCGCAAGCGACTGCGCAGGACATTTACGACGCCGGCATGGTGGTCCGCCGCGAAGTGCTGGGAAATGAGCACGTGGACAGGGCGAACGCCAACAAGGATTCCTTTACCGAGGACTACCAGGACATGATCACCAGGATCGCCTGGGGCGGCATCTGGACGCGGCCCGGTCTTAGCCGGCAAATGCGCTCCGCCGTCACCCTCACGGCATTGGTGGCCCATGGTCACTGGGAGGAGCTCGCGATGCACGTCCGGGCGGCCCTCAACAACGGTCTGAGCAGGGACGAGATCAAGGAAATCCTGCTGCAGACCGCAATCTATTGCAGTGTGCCCTCGGCCAACTCGGCCTTCAAGACGGCGCAGAAAGTATTCGCCGAGATCGACGCCAACGAACCCAACTAGGTCGCACTTGTGCGCGTTTAGACCCCCCAAAACGCGCACTATTGCGACCTAGTTGGGCAAGCAGAAAGAGAAACCCATGAACCAGGCTTTTGTGTACGACGCCGTACGCACACCCTTTGGCAAGTTCGGCTCAGGACTTGCTGCTGTGCGTCCCGATGACCTCGCTGCCCATGTGGTCCGCGAGTCTGTCCGCCGGGCTCCAGGTTTGGATGTTGAACGGATCGACGAGGTCGTCTTCGGCAACGCCAACGGTGCCGGCGAAGAAAACCGCAACGTAGCCCGCATGGCTACCCTGCTGGGTGGGCTCCCTGTGTCCATCCCCGGGACGACGGTCAACCGTCTCTGTGGTTCGTCGTTGGACGCGGCAATCATTGCCTCCCGCCAGATCAATGCCGGCGATGCTGAGCTCATGCTCGTGGGCGGGGCAGAGTCCATGAGCCGTGCGCCGTGGGTGCTGCCCAAGACCTCCAAGCCCTACCCGGCCGGGGACATGACGCTGGCCTCCACCACGCTCGGCTGGCGTCTGGTGAACCCTGCCATGAACAAGGACTGGACCATCTCACTGGGCGAGGCCACCGAACGGCTGCGCGAGAAGTACGGGATAACGCGTGAGCGTCAGGACCAGTTCGCTGCTGATTCGCACAACCTGGCCGATGCAGCGTGGAACGAAGGCTTCTACGATTCGCTGGTTTCCGCGGTGCCGGGAACGGACCTGGTGCGGGATGAAGGCATCCGGGCTGGTTCTTCGGCCGAGAAGCTTGCCGGTTTGAAGTCGGTATTCCGGCCTGAGTCTTCAGGGCCCGACGGCGGGACGGTCACCGCCGGTAACGCCTCGCCGTTGTCCGATGGTGCTTCGGCTGCGTGGATTGGTTCGGAGGCTGCTTCGTCGATCCTTGGCATGGATCCCTTGGCCCGCATCGCGGGCAGGGGTGCCCATGGCAACGATCCCCAGTTCTTCGGGTTCGCGCCGGTGGAGGCCGCGAACAAGGCCCTCGCAAAGGCGGGCATCGGCTGGGACCAGGTTGGCGCCGTCGAACTTAACGAAGCGTTCGCCGCGCAGTCCCTGGCATGCGTTGACGCGTGGGGGATCGACCCGTCCATCGTGAACCGCCACGGCGGCGCGATCGCGATGGGCCACCCGCTTGGGGCCTCCGGCACCCGCATCCTGGGCACGCTGGCTCGGTCCCTGCAGGCCTCCGGACAGCGTTGGGGTGTTGCCGCGATCTGCATCGGTGTTGGGCAGGGCTTGGCTGTGGTGCTGGAAAACGTTTCTGCGGGCGTATCGGAATAGGTGGATCATGCTGAAATTTATTGACACTGTTGGTGAAGCTGTCGCCGGCATCAAGGACGGTTCCACGGTGATGATCGGCGGCTTCGGCAACGCCGGCCAGCCGTTCGAACTGATCGACGCCCTGATGGACTGCGGCGCGAAGGACCTCACCGTGGTCAATAACAACGCCGGCCAGGGTGACCAAGGCCTGGCGTTGCTGATTAAGGAAGGCCGGGTCCGTAAAATGATCTGCTCCTTCCCGCGGCAGTCCGATTCCTGGCACTTCGATGCCAAGTTCCATGCCGGTGAGATTGAGCTGGAACTGGTCCCGCAGGGGAACCTGGCCGAGCGCATCCGTGCCGCGGGCGCTGGGATTGGCGGGTTCTTCACACCCACCGGCTACGGCACCACGCTGGCCGAAGGCAAGGAAACGCGCCTGCTGGATGGAAAGTGGCAGGTGTTCGAAACGCCGATCCACGCCGACGTCGCACTGATCAAGGCACTCAAGGCGGACGGCAAGGGCAACCTCGTGTACCGCAAGACTGCCCGTAACTTCGGCCCCATCATGGCTGCCGCTGCCAAGCACACCATTGTGCAAGTCTCGGAGATTGTGCCCACGGGTTCGTTGGATCCGGAGAACGTGGTGACGCCGGGGATTTACGTCAACAGTGTGGTCCGCGTCGATTCTGCCGATTCAAACAAGAAGGTGGCCTGATCATGAGCACCCAAACAAGCATCCAGACGTCCGAGAAGCCGCTGGGACGCGACGAACTCGCCCAGCTCGTGGCACGTGACATCGCGCCTGGTTCGTTCGTGAACCTTGGCATCGGCCAGCCGACGCTCGTGTCCAACTACCTCACCGAGGAACAGAACATCACGCTCCACACGGAGAACGGGATGCTCGGCATGGGTCCGGTCGCCGTTGGGGATGACGTCGATGGTGACTTGATCAACGCAGGCAAGATCCCCGTCACGGAGCTGCCCGGAGCCTCGTACTTCCATCACGCCGACTCGTTCGCGATCATGCGCGGCGGTCACTTGGACATCTGTGTCCTCGGCGCTTTCCAGGTATCCGCCACCGGCGACCTCGCCAACTGGCACACGGGCGCCCCGGACGCGATCCCCGCCGTGGGCGGGGCGATGGATCTGGCCACGGGCGCCAAGGACGTCTTCGTCATGATGACTTTGTTGACGCGCGAGGGCGTGTCCAAGCTCGTGGAACAGTGCACCTACCCGTTGACCGGCGTGGGCTGCGTGACCCGCGTGTACACCGACAAGGCCGTCTTCCTCACGGGGCCCGATGGTGTGACAGTCCGCGAGACGTTCGGGTGCACCTTCGAGGAGATCCAGGAATTGGTCCCGCTGCCCCTGAAGCCCGGCGCCTAACACTCCCTCACGTTGTGGGGCCCGCTCTGCTTGGTATTGCCCTGGCAGGGCCCACATCGCCCGGGTTCCCTGGCCGAGCTTGCGAGGTTAGGGAGGCGGTGGGGATGCAGAGCAGGCTCCACAACGCCCCCTAGGATTGGTAACCATGAGCGAATCGGCAGTAACCCCGCAGGCCAGCGACCAGTATGTCCAGTCGTTGGCCCGGGGTCTGTCCGTGATCCGGGCGTTCGATGCGAACAACCCGGTCATGACCCTCAGTGAAGTCGCAGCCCGGACGGACCTCACCAGAGCCACCGCCCGCCGTTTTCTCCACACTCTCGTGGAGCTCGGCTATGTCCGCACCGACGGCAAAACCTTCGCGCTCACGGCCAAGGTGCTGCAGCTCGGCTATTCGTACCTTTCGGCGTTGTCACTGCCGCAATTGGCGCAGCCACACTTGGAGGAACTGTCCCTGAAGCTGGGGGAGTCCACCTCCGCGGCCGTGCTGGATGGGCAGGACATCTTTTACGTGGCTCGCGTAGCCACAAAGCGCATCATGAACGTCGGCATCACCGTGGGCACACGTTTCCCGGCCTACGCCACCTCCATGGGCCGTGTGCTGCTCGCCGGTCTCCCACAGGCCAAGCTCGAGGCATACCTGGGCAACGTCGAACTCAAGCCCATCACACCGCGAACCGTGGCCAACGCGGCAGACTTGAGGGCCGCCGTCGAGCATGTCCGTGCGCAAGGCTGGTGCCTGCTCGATCAAGAGCTGGAAATCGGCCTGATGTCCATCGCGGCGCCGGTGTGGAACCACAACAATGGCGACAATGTTGCCGCTATCAACGTGTCCCTCCAGGCCCAGGCTGTCGCGGCGGAGCCGGACCCGGACAAGTATCTCGAGTCCGTGCGGCAGGAAGTCGTCGCAACCGCCAACGCGATCTCACAGGACGTGTCCGCCAAACACTGATTCGCCGGACGGGCGCCTCTACTTCCTGATCGCAGCCAGCCGCGTCTCAAGAATCCGCCGAACCATGGAGTCGGGAACAGGGTTGTCCGCAGAGAACCGCAATGTCCCCGGCGACCACGAGTAGCCACCCAACTCCTCCGACATCTCCGGCAGGATCTGGCCGCTAAAAGGGTACAGGGCCAGATGGTTCTTGGTTTCGAGCACGCTCACGAAGCCCTTGCCGTCCACAAGCAAGGCAGGCATGCCGTAGCTGGTGCCTTCCTCGGCGTCGGGCGCGAGTTCCCGGGCGATGTCAACGATCCGCTCCAGCATCTGCCGGTTGTCTTCGCTGACGCTGGCCAAGTATTCGGTGACGGTTCCCATGGTGACATCCTCCGTCACCGCAAGTGCAAGAGCCAGAGATTTAGCCCTCAGGAATAACTGCGATGCCCTGGATTTCGATCATGGCCTCTTTCTGCCACAGCCGGGTGACACCGATGCCAGCCATCGCCGGGTACTGTGTGCCAGCCATTTCACGCCAGATCCGTCCGATCTCGCGGCCGTTCGCGATGTAGTCGTCTACATCGGTCAGGTAGATCGTCACGTTGACCAGGTCCTCGGGCTGTCCGCCAGCCTCGCGCAGCGTGGTGAGGACGTTGGAGAACGCCTGCGTGAACTGCTCCACGATGCCGCCCGGCACGATGTTCATGTTCTTGTCCAAGGCAGTCTGTCCACCCAGGAACACCGTGTTGCCGGCAAGCATGCCGTGTGCAAAACCGGATGGCTTGGGAAGCGACTCCGGGTTGATTGTTTTGTGGCTCATGCTGTTCCTCCTTGTTGCGGCAATTGCAAAAACTTTTGAAATGCCTCTGTGCAGATCATTTCCGCCGTGCTACGTTGAGCATATGTGACGATCGTAAAAAAGTCGACACATTGAATCCCGAAGGAGCAGAACCCATGAAACTTGCCACCTTGCGCACCTCCGGCGGAAGTACGACGGCGGCACTCGCCACGGGCGTCGACACGTACCTTGCGTTGCCGGCCACCGACGTCGGCGCGCTCCTGGCCCAGCCGGAATGGCGGTTGATCGCCGAGAAGGCAGCGGAAGCAGGGCAGCCCGTCATCGCAGCAACTGAAGCCGACTTTGCGCCGCTCCTGCCCCGTGCCGGAAAAGTCATCTGCTGCGGACTGAACTACGGGGACCACATCCAGGAAATGGGCCGCGAACTTCCTGAGTACCCCACCCTTTTCGCCAAATATGCTGACACCCTGATCGGAGCTGCGGACGTCGTAGAAGTCCACGGCAGCGGTCGCGTGGACTGGGAAGCCGAGCTCGCCGTCGTCGTGGGTTCCGAACTGTACCGTGCTGACGAAGATCAGGCCCGGAAGGCGATTGCCGGTTACACGGTTGCCAACGACGTCTCCATGCGTGACTGGCAGAACCGCACGCTGCAGTGGTTCCAGGGCAAGGCCTTCGACGCAACCACACCGGTGGGCCCGGTGATGCTGACTGCGGACGATGCCAGCGAAAGCTTCGAAGTCCGCGGCTACGTCAATGGTGAACTCGTACAGCGCGGCAACACGAGCACCCTGGTGTTCGGCCCCGCACAACTCCTGTCCTACATTTCCCAGTTCACGGTCCTGCGCCCCGGCGATCTCGTACTCACGGGCACGCCAGGGGGAGTAGGCATGGGAATGACCCCGCCGCGTTTCCTGAACGACGGCGACGTCCTCGCAACCGAAATCGACGGCATCGGCCGCTTGGAAAACCAGTTCCGGATCCACGCGCCGGCGCCAGTCCCCGCCAACGCCTAAAACCACCCCTGCCAACGCCTAAGACCCACCGCCAAAAGGAGAAACCCATGAGCCAGACCACCACCGAATACCGCCTTGAAGGCGACAACTCCATCTATGCCGGCGCTAACGGCAAGGTCGTCCCCGTAGTGACCCGTGCGGGTGAAGAAGACACCAACACCGCCCAATCCGGGGATTGCATCCGCGTCTCCGGAGTAAGCATCCAGCACACTCCCGCAACCAAGATCTGGTTCGGCCAGGTTTCCAACACCCCCGGGTACCGCTCCCTGCCCCACCACCACGGCGAAGCCGAAACCGGCGGCTACGTGCTCCGCGGCCACGGCCGTATCTACTTCGGCGAGAACTACTCAGAGTTCATCGACATGAAGGCCGGGGATTGGGTGTTCGTTCCGCCGTTCATGCCGCACGTCGAAGCAAACATGTCCGTCACCGAAGAACTCGTGTGGCTGACCGCCCGCACCCCGGAGAACCTCGTGGTCAACCTCGAAGACGTCCCGGACGAAACCCTCCCCGACTACCGCCGGGCATAACCACCATGTTCACTGGAACCTTGACCTCGGAGACCTTCCTCAGGGCTGTGGACCTCACCCCAACAGAGGCCCAGGTTTTCGACGAAGCCTATGAAGCGACCACCCAATACGTGCCGTGGCCCAAAGCCTACGGCGGCGACATGGTGGCCCAGGCGGCAGCGGCCATGATGCTTTCCGTGGACGCCGACAGGCAGCTCCACTCGATGCACAGCTACTTCATGAGACCCGTGGACATCGGTGCGCATGTTCGTTATGAAGTGGAACGTTTGCGCGACGGTCGCGGCTACTCCACCCGTAATGTCCGTGGTTTCCAGAACGGCAAGCCTGTATATGCCGCGATGGGTTCGTTCCAGGTTCCCGAAGAGGGTCCGGACTTCCAGCCGGAGGCTCCTGCCGCCGTCGAGCCTGAATCGCTGCGCTCCGCAGCCGAAGCACTGGACGGGACAGAAGGCCCAGCCGCAGACTATTGGTCTACAGGCCGTAGTTTCGACATGCGGCATATTCCGGGACCGGTATACATTGAGCTTGAGGGTGGATCCATGCCTCAGCAGGCAATTTGGGTCAAGGCTTTCGATAGCCTCCCCGACGACGCCAACCTGCACCGTACTGCCCTTGCCTACGTTTGCGACTACACGATCCTGGAGCCGCTACTCCGGATCAACGGACTTAACTGGTCCAGTCCCGGGCTCACCACCGCCAGCCTTGACCACTCCATGTGGTTCCACCGCGATGGCCGCGCCGACGACTGGGTCCTCTATGCACAAGAGGCCATATCAGGCCAAAGCAACAGGGGCCTGGCGATGGGCCGCTTCTTCGACCGGCAAGGAAGGCTCCTCGCGACAGTCGCCCAAGAAGGCATGATCCGCGCCTGAACAGTCTTACCCCCAACACCATCCCCCAGCTTCACTTATGCACCACTGAAAGGAACGGCCATGAGCATGACGCCATCGGCCCACGTGGACACGTTCACCCGCGACCACCTGCCGCCCGCCGACACTTGGCCGGCGCTCGAATTTACCCTTCCCGAACTCCACTACCCGGAGCGGCTGAACGCAGCCGCCGTACTGATCGACAACGCTGTCGAGACGTACGGCCCGGACCGGCCAGCGCTCCGTACCCCGGATGGCACGGTTTGGACCTACGGCGAATTGCAAAAGCACTCCAACCAGGTTGCCCAGGTCCTTACCGAAGACCTCGGCGTGGAGCCCGGAAACCGTGTGCTGCTCCGCGGTCCGAATAATCCATGGCTGGTTGCCGCCTGGCTGGGCGTGCTTAAGGCGGGCGCCGTGGTGGTCACCACGATGCCCATGCTGCGTTCCAGCGAGGTCGCCACGTTGATCCAGCTCACCAAGCCCGTGGTCGCGATTTCCGATCACCGCTTCGTGGATGAGCTCGCCACGGCGGCAGGCGAGGATGTGACCGTCCTGAGCTATGGAGGACCCGACGACGGCGACCTCACCGCCCGTTGCGAAGGCAAGAGCGGGGAGTTCACGGCTGTGGACACGGCTGCGGACGACGTAGCCCTGCTGGGGCCGACGTCCGGGACGACGGGTGTGCCCAAGGTGACCATGCATTTCCATCGGGACGTCCTGGCGAATGCGGACACTTTTGCCCGCCACATCCTGCAGCCCACCGCTGATGATGTCTTCGCCGGTTCCCCACCGCTTGCATTCACGTTCGGACTTGGCGGATTGGTGATCTTCCCTCTGCGGTTTGGCGCGTCGTCGCTTTTGACGGAGAAAGCCGGGCCTGTGGAACTGGCCGAGCATGCTTCGGATGCAGGGGCCACCATCCTTTTCACGGCTCCTACTGCCTACCGGGCGATCCTGAAGGAAAAGCGCGGAGACTTGCTCCGTGGCCTCCGCGTTGCCGTTTCGGCGGGCGAACACTTGTCCAAGGAGACCTGGGAAGCGGTCCGTGAAGCGACCGGCCTGAAGCTGGTCAATGGCATCGGCGCCACAGAGTTGCTTCATGTGTTCATTTCCGCTGCCGGGGATGACATCCGTCCAGGTACTACAGGCAAGGCCGTGCCGGGGTTCCGCGCCACCATTCTTGATCAGGACGGCGAGGAGCTCGGCCCTGGCCAGTCCGGCCGTCTGGCCGTGATTGGGCCGACGGGTTGCCGCTACCTGGACGACGCACGCCAAGCGAATTACGTCGTGAATGGCTGGAATGTCACGGGCGACACTTTCTCGATGGATGAGGACGGGTACTTCACGTACCAGGCCCGCTCCGACAACATGATCGTTTCCTCCGGTTACAACATCGGCGCGCCCGAGGTGGAAACGGCCATCGACCAGCACCCGGACGTGGTGGAGAACGCGGTGATCGGCCGCCCTGATCCTGAGCGCGGGAGCATTGTGTGCGCGTTTATCGTCCTGCGCGAGGGCGTCATTGGCGACGCCGCGAAGCGTAAGGAAATCCAGGACTTCGTGAAGCAGACCATCGCCCCGTACAAGTACCCGCGCGATGTCCGCTTCGTCACCGAGCTGCCGAGGAATCCCAGCGGCAAACTCCAGCATTTCAAGCTCCGCGATGGCCTCCTCAACGAGAGCGCCACAGGCGAAGCACAAACCCAACAACTTACCCCCGCCGGCCAAAGCCAGGCTTGAGAAGGAGCATGAGCATGAAGATCGCAATTGTTGGAGGCGGCCCGGGTGGGTTGTACTTCGCAGCACTGATGAAGCAGCTGGATGCCTCGCACGAGATCACCTTGTGGGAGCGGAATGCTGCCAGTGACACGTTTGGTTTCGGTGTCGTGTTTTCCGATGAAACCCTCGGCGGGATCGGGAACGCGGACCCGGTAGTCGCGGAGTACATGAGCCGCCGGTTTGCGCGATGGTCCGACATTGACATCCATTTCCGTGGCGAGGTGGTCACGGTGGGCGGACAGGGTTTCGCGGCAATGAGCCGGAAGGAATTGCTGGAGTTGCTGCAGCGCCGCTGCATCGAACTGGGCGTCGATGTCCGGTTCTCCACGCTGGCCCCGGCCATAGAGGACCTGGAGGCGAACTATGACCTGGTGCTGGCCGCTGATGGTGTGAATTCCCAGATTCGTGCCCAGTATGCGGACGCGTTCGGCCCGGACCTGGACCCGCGGACCAACAAGTTCATGTGGCTGGGCACGGACCAGGTGTTCGAGGCGTTCAAGTTCTTCGTCAAGGAAACCGAGTTCGGTGTCATGCAGATCCATGGCTACCCGTACTCCGATGAGGGTTCGACGTTCATCGTGGAAATGCACCAGGACGTCTGGCACGCGGCGGGGTTCGACGAGACCGCCAACGAGGTCTTCCCTCCCGGGGTTTCGGATGAGAAGGCGATCGCGAAGATCCGCGGGATTTTCGCCGAGGAACTGGACGGCTACGAGGTCCTGTCGAACAACTCCAAGTGGATCAACTTCACCACGGTGCGGAACCAGAGCTGGCGCAAGGGCAACGTGGTCCTGCTCGGCGACGCCGCGCATACCGCCCACTTCTCGATCGGCTCGGGCACGAAACTGGCCATGGAAGATTCCCTCGCCCTGGCCGCGTGCCTGCATGAACACCCTGATGTGGATTCCGCCCTGGCCGCGTACGAGGCCGAGCGCCGTCCCGTGGTCGCCTCAACGCAGCGCGCTGCGCAGGCTTCGCTGGAGTGGTTCGAACGGATCGGCCAGTACAAGGACCAGGACCCCACCCGGTTCGCGTTCAACCTGCTAACCCGCAGCCGCCGCATCACCCAGGAAAACCTGCGCCTGCGCGACCCCGAATTCGCCGACGCCGTGGACCGCAACTTCGCTGAATCCCAGGGCCTGTCCCAGGTAGCGCCGGCGATGTTCCAGCCCTTCCGCATCGGGGAACTGGAACTGAAGAACCGCATCGTCGTTTCGCCCATGGACATGTACTCCGCCACCGACGGGATCCCGGGGGACTTCCACAAAGTCCACCTCGGCTCTAAAGCCCTCGGCGGTGCGGGCCTGGTCATGACCGAAATGGTCTGCGTGTCCGAAACCGGGCGTATCACCCCCGGCTGCAGCGGCCTCTACACCGATGAGCAACGCGACAGTTGGAAGGAAATCGTGGACTTCGTCCACACCCGCTCCACCGCCAAGATCGGCGCGCAGCTGGGCCACTCCGGCCGGAAGGGCTCCACCAAACTCATGTGGGAAGGCATCGACCAGCCCCTTGCGACCGGCAACTGGCAGGCCGTTGGTCCGTCCGCCCTGCCGTACGGCCCGGAAAACCAGACCCCGGCGGAGCTGGACCGCGCAGGCATGGACGCCATCCGGGATGAGTTCGTCGCCGCCACGATCCGCGCTGGTGAGGCAGGCTTTGACCTCCTGGAGATCCACGCCGCGCACGGCTACCTGCTCTCTTCCTTCCTCTCCCCGGTCTCGAACAAGCGCACCGACGAGTACGGTGGCAGCCTTCAGAACCGGCTGCGGTTCCCATTGGAAGTATTCGACGCCGTCCGCGCGGCCTGGCCCGCCCACAAGCCGGTCACGGTGCGGATCTCCGCGACGGACTGGATCGAAGGCGGCAACACCTCCGACGATTCGGTCGAGATCGCCAAGGCCTTTGTGGAGCACGGCGCTGCCGGGCTGGACGTTTCCACCGGCCAGGTAGCCAAGGAAGAGAAGCCCGCGTTCGGGCGCAGCTACCAGACCCCGTTCGCGGACCGCATCCGCCAGGAAGTCGCCGCCCCTGCCGGGGTGGCCGTGATCGCCGTCGGAGCGATTTCCAGCTACGACGACGTGAACTCCATCCTCCTGGCAGGACGCGCGGACCTCATCGCCTTGGGCCGAACCCACCTCTATGACCCCCAATGGACCCTGCACGCCGCCGCTGAACAGGAATACCACGGCCCCGGCGCCGCATGGATCCCGCAATTCCGCGCCGGCCGCCGCAAGCCCCCCAGCACACGCACCGACGCCGTCCGCCCCCGGCTGTCCCTGCTCCGCGAACCCGACGCCGATGAAACAACCAACCACCTCCGCTGGACACCCGCGTCCGCCACTGCGTCTGCGCTGGTGAAGTAGCCATGGCCGCCGCACCGGTCAATGACTGGAACGTGCCCAAGCGCACCACCGGCTTGGTGTTGATTTGTTGCTGGCTCGCCATCCTCGCGGAGGGCTATGACGTCGGCGTTCTGGGGGCAGTGCTTCCGGCGCTGGCCGAGTACAAGGAATGGAACCTCAGCCCGCTGGCCCTCGGCGGCCTCGGATCATATGCCTTGATCGGCATGCTTATCGGAGCCCTGTTCATCGGGACCCTGAGCGACCTCGTAGGCCGCAAGAAGATGCTGTTGGCGTCCATGGTGATCTTCACCCTCACGCAGGCAGGTGCGGCCTGGGCTCCGACGCCCGAGCTGTTTGGATTCTTCAGGCTCATCGGAGGACTCGGTATGGGCGGTGTCATCCCCGTGGCCGCAGCCCTGACCATCGAGTACTCAGCTCCCAACAGGCGTTCCTACAACTATGGCCTCATGTACTCCGGCTACTCGCTGGGCATCGTTGCGGCCGCGCTTGCTGCAATGTTCGTGCTGCCGATTGGTGGCTGGCGGGCCGTGATTGCTATTGGTGCCGCGCCGGTTGTCCTGCTGCCGATCATTTGGAAGTTCCTCCCGGAGTCCTTGGAGTACCTCGAGTCCAAGGGACGCAAGAAGGAAGCGAAGGCCTTGGCCGCCAAGTTGGAGATCGTCGACTACCGGCCGGTTGCAACTGTCGCGCAGCCCGGTTCACACACCGCCGATCCGTGGTGGAAGACCATCACCACCATGTTCTCCAGGAAATACCTGCGGTCCACGGTGTTCTTCTGGGTTTCCCTGTTCTGCGGCCTGGTACTCGTCTACGGGCTCAACACCTGGCTGCCGAGCATCATGAAGAAGGCCGGCTACGATTTGGGTTCATCCCTGACGTTCCTCTTGGTCTTCAGCCTGGCCTCGGCCATCGGCGGCCTGCTCCTGGGCCGCGCGGCAGACAAGTACGGCAAGAAGCTCATCCTGGTGGTGTTCTACATCCTGGGTGGCCTGGGCATCATGCTCCTGGTCTTCCCCAACACCATGGTGGTCAACCTGCTGTTCGTAGCATTTGCAGGCGTTGGCTCGATCTCCACGTCCCTGGTCCTGACCGGTTACATCGCCGACTACTACCCGGCCAAAGTTCGCGGTACGGCTACGGGTTGGGCCCTCAGCTTTGCCCGTCTCGGCGCAATCTCCGGACCCTTGATCGGCGGCTGGATCGCAGGTTCCAAGCTTCCCTTCGAAGCCAACTTCGCCATCTTCGCCGGTATCGCAGTGGTGGCCGCGGCCGCCGTCGCAATGATTCCGAAGCCGCAACCCGAGGTGACCGTTGTTACGTCCAAGGCGGGAGCCGGCGTCGCGGATCCGGACGACGAGACCGCAGCAGTCAGCCCCCGCTAGGAGAACCATGGACGCGTTTCCTGAAGCGAGCGTTGAGCGGACGGTCGAGTGGGTGGACACCGATGCCTCCGGCCACCAACACAATTCGGCCATCCTCCGCTGGGTGGAAGCTGCCGAGGCGGAGCTGTTCCGCTCCTTGGAGCTGCCCGACTACTTCCCCAACGCTCCTCGCGTCCAGCAGGTGATCAACTACAAGGCCAAGCTCTGGTTCGGCCAGCGCGTCACCGCCACGGTGAAAATCCACGCGCTCGGCCGGACCTCGCTCACCATGGCCTTCGAGGTCCGTGGCCACGCCCTTGAAGATGCGGCCAGCGGAACGCCCGACGGCGGCACCCACCAAGGTGCGTCGTCTCAGGATGCGTCGCCTCAAGGTGCATCGTTGGAGGGCAGCGAAGTGGCCGCCTTCGGGACAGTGACCACGGTCCACGTCCCCAACGGCACAACGGCGTCCCAGCCTTGGCCGGAACATTTCGTGCGGGCTGTGCGGTCTGCCGGATAGCATCCCGCCGGATGACTTTGAGGTCCATGTTGAAGCCCAACATGGACCTTAAAGTCATCTGTGTTATCTATGGCGCACCTATGATGAACATGACTGGCGCCTTACCAGGGCGCGGAAATGAGGGTCCTTCAATGTTCGCCGTCCCGGCACCCCCGGTGCGCCATCAGCAACTCCTGGTCACCATCTTCGGTCTTTATGGCCGGAACGCTGGTGATGCGTTGCCGGTCTCCGCGCTGGTTTCGATGCTCGGTACGCTCGGCTATGACGCGCCGGGTGTGAGATCGTCCGTTTCCAGGCTTAAGGCAAAAGGTGTCCTGAAGAGCGTCCGGGAGGGCGGCATTGCCAAGTACAAGATCGCCGAATCGGTGAGCGACGTTTTCCGTGAAGGTGATAGGCGGATCTTCGCCCCGGAACAGCCAGCTCCCGTGGACACGTGGGTGCTCGCCGTGTTCTCTGTGCCCGAGTCGATGCGGAACCGCCGGCACCAGCTGAGGTCCGCTTTGTCCAGCCTGGGATTTGGGTCCGTGGCGTCCGGTGTATGGATCGCTCCGGCGCACAAGCTGGAGCAGGCACGCGAACGCCTGACTGCCGGCGGGCTGATCGAATTCGTCGACCTCTTCCGCAGCGACTACGTTTTCGATGGCCCCATGCGGCCCAAGATCTCCGAATGGTGGGATCTCAAGGAACTCGATGAACAATTCACGGAGTTCCTTGAGATCTACCGGGGCGCGGAGCAACAGTGGGTTGACCTGGTGGGCACCGACCCTGCGGCGGCCCTGGCTGATTCCACGGCCGAGGTGCGACGCGACGCTTTCCGTTACTACATCCCGATGCTCACCTTGTGGCGCAAGTTCCCTTACCGGGACCCCAACCTCCCGGCGGACTACCTCCCGCCCGAATGGCATGGGCCGGAAGTCCGCCGGACCTTCCAGGCGGTGCACCGTCTCGCGGCGCCGCTCGCAGCGGCACACGCCCAAGAGGTCATCAGCGAAGCTTTGGATGCTGTCCTGACGTAGCCGTTGGTACGGGCCTAGTCCTTAATCCCGGCCTACTCCTTGGTCCGGGGAGCGTCGATGATGCCAAAGATTTCTCCCTGCGGCGCCCGCAGGATAGCCATCCGCCCCATGGGGCTGTTCGTGAGGGGCATCAACGCCGAAGCGCCGAGTTCCAAGGCTGTTGCGGCAGTTCGATCGACGTGGTCGCTGGCAAACCACGCCAACCAGTGGTTCGGGACGCCCTCGGCAATTTCGGTGTCGTGATGAATGCCGCCCACTTCGCGGCCATCGGATGGGCGCTTGATGGTTGCGTAAATGAATCCGTCCTGATCGATGTCCTGGTAGGTGTAGCCGAAGACATCTGCATAGAAGGACCGGGCCAGCGCGTAGTCGCGGGTGTGGAGTTCGTTCCAGCACAATGTGCCGTGCTCGTTGACCCGCTCTGCCCCGATATGGCTGCCTGCCTGCCAGATGCCAAAGGCCGCGCCGACACTGTCCGCAGCAATTGCCATGCGGCCGGAATCCATCACATCGAAGGGGGGAGCAATGAGTTGGCCGCCAGCCGCTCCTACCTCTTTAGCCGTGGTGTCTACGTTGTCCGAAGCAAGATACGTGGTCCAGACGGTTGGCATGTTGGAATCCTGCTTAGGGCCAAGTCCCGCAACTGCCTTTCCGCCGAGTTGGGCCAGCAGGTAGCCCCCTGCTTCCTCGTCGCCGGAGAGGTAATTCCAGCCGAACAGTTCGGTATAGAAGGACGTCGCGGCAGGGAGATCGTCGACGCCCAGATCCACCCATGCGGGTGTTCCTGCAGGCCATTTCTCAGTTCGGGTAGACATAGCAACTCCTCGGGTTCGGGGCTTAATAGGCGCGACTGCCTCCCGGAATGCCCTATGCGCGGGGTTTCCTGGGAGGCAGCCACTCATCATGTGCGTCCAGCATCCAATTCGTGATGCAAATCCCGACCCAAATCCCGGCCCAAATCCCGGCCTCAAATCGTGGCCGCCCTCATGGAGTGGCAGCACCCAGGCACCCCAGTACAAAGGAAGCGGCAGGCGTAAGCCGCCTGCCGCCGTCGTGCGTGTTCTGTTATCAGATGGTCCGCGCCAATCAGAGGGTGCGTGTTGCCTTGGCGAGGTTGTCGCGAAGTTCGTCCGCGTTCTGACGGATGACGTAGGCGGGGCGGTCGCGCTCGACGCGCCAGCTGTCTTCGAGGGGCCCGATGTTGACGGTGTCGAAACCGAACTCGTCGTACAGCCTGGTCACGAGTTCGGCGGCTTCCGGGAAGTCACTGGCCGTGGCCAATGCCCGGCGGTTGGGCGTGCCGGCAGGGGTGCCGTCGGTCGTGATGTCTTTGGCGAAGATGTGGTTGAAACCCTTGGCTACCTTGGATGTGGGCAGGTGCTTCTGGAGCAGGCCCGACGTGGTGGCCTCGCCGTTATCGAGCGCGGGAATGCGACCATCGCGCTCCCAGTAATAGTTGTTGGTGTCGATGACGATTTTGCCTTCGAGCGGTTCTGCCGGGATGTCCTGATAGTTCTTCAGGGGAACGGTTACGACGGCGAAATCACCCGCCGCTGCTGCCTCAGCTGCCGTCGCTGCCCGGGCGCGCGGCCCGAGTTCTGTGACCAGTTCCGCAAGGGTTTCCGGCCCCCGTGAATTGCTGATCACGACGTCGTAGCCAAGTTCCACTGCCTTGCGTGCCACCTGGCTGCCAATGTGTCCTGCACCGATGATTCCGATTGTTGTCATAATCAGGCCAACAAGATGTTGCAGACGCGTATTTCCGGCGTTACGCAATATGTCGAGGTCAGAGGTGAGTTTCCGTGAATCGTAGTGGTAAGTAGACTTACTAAATGTCTACTCCAGCCAACTCCAGTTCCAAGAAACGCGGTGTCCTCTTTGACGTCGATGGGACGTTGATCGACTCCAGCTACTTCCACGCGTTCGCCTGGTGGCAGGCGTTCAGGCGGGAAGGAATGGACATCCAGATCTCCAGCATTCATCGCTGCGTCGGAATGGGTGGCGACAAGCTGGTCCAGCACCTGGTTCCGGACTGTCCGGAAGATTTGCAAAAGGAACTCAAATCCGCGCACGGGGCTGTCTTTTCGACGTTCTGGCCGTCATTGCGCGCCTTCGAATCCGCACGGGACCTTCTTGCCGCTTGCTCCGACTCTGGGCTGGCGGTTGGGCTGGCATCGTCAGCCCAAGAGCGCGACCTTGATGTCAGCAGGCGGCTCCTCGACGCCGGCGGGTCGATCGACGAGTGGACCAGCTCCAATGACGCGGATGAAAGCAAGCCGGCCCCGGATATCCTCCTGGCGTGTTTGAAGAAGCTGGAACTCGAGCCAGCCGACGTCGTATTTGTTGGCGATGCCGTCTGGGATGTGAAGGCTGCGGCGGCCATTGGCGTTCCCGCTATAGCCCTGACTTGTGGTGGTATCAGCGAGGCAGAACTCCGCGACGCAGGCGCCGCGGAGGTCTACGACAATCCGCGGCACCTGCTGGAGAATCTGGAAAGCAGCGCCATTGGCAGGCTGACCACGGAGACACTCCCCGCTTAGGGGCACCACGGCCGCCGCGTTGAGTAGCATTGCCTCCAATTGACCAGCAACGGAAGGGAGCGGTGTCATGCAGCAGTATGTCGTCCTGCAAGTGATCCTCAAGGAGAAACTGTGGGGAACCGGTTCGGGCAATCTGACCTCCTTGGAGAAGGCCATCAACGATCAGGCCGCGAAGGGCTACCGGCTGCACACGATTACCACGGCGAGCAGCGGGAGCAAGGGGATGATCGGCGGCGGGGACCGCATCCAGGCAACGATGGTGTTTGAGCGCGTGGGCTAGCCGACGGTATCACCAGCCTATGCTTTGAGCGCGCCCGGTATCCCGTTGAGGCGAAGGGTCGTCCCTGTGCGCAGATGAGGTAAGTCAGCGCTGCCGTCTCCGGTTCGCGTGAGGAACGTGACCTGCTCCGTCCAGGTCAGCCTGGTTGTGCCGATTTCCGCATCGGCCAGGGTCACCGTTATCAGGGATGCCCATCGGGTTACATCGTCCACGATGGCTTCGTAGACGAAAACAATTCGGCGATCGGGCGTGATGTCGAGGTAGCGCGATCGATTGCGCAGTTCCTGGTCCTTGCTGTCTGGCATTGCGAAGGTGCTGCTCGCCTCCTCACCGCCGCCAATGCGGAAGTCGTGATCGTAATTGGCTCCCGTTCCCGGCATCCGAAACCAGCGCCGGCGCAACCGATCGTCTGCGAACAGGGCGAAGACGTCCGCCCGGTCCGCCTCGAAATCCCGCGTGATGCTGAAGGTCTCGTGCCTGACATCGGAAGCCTTCCCACCACCCGTTTGGTGGGAAGGGTGCTCATCGTGCAGCTCCGTCATGTCGGCCTACTCTCTGTTCTTTCATCACGTAGATATAGGAACAGAGGCAGGCCGCAGTTGCTTGCCGCGCCCCACAGCGCCGGACGCTCGGTCCCGTCTTAGCTTCGCCTAGAGCTGCTCGTCCCTCACTTCCTCATTCCGGCCGCGTCCTCGAACCGCCCAGATGATCAGCGCAATGACGATGATCGCAGCAACGGCGGCCAGGATCCACGGTGTCACGTCTGTGCGGGTTTGTTCCTGCGGGTCCGACTCGCCAGTCCCTGGGTTGGCAGGTCCGCTGGTTGCCGGGTTGGACGTGGTTTGCCCGCCCGACGAAGGAGCCGGGTTTGTGGGTGTTGCCGTTGACGGGCCGGACGGGTTGCTCGGCGAGGCCGACGGTGTGGGGGTGGTGGCAGCCACGTGGCCTTGCAGAGCGGCTGCGTTTGCTGCTGCCGCGACGGACAACAGGGACCCCGTGAAGAGGGTCAGTGCCAGGGTTGCCAGGGCTAATCTACGAAGCATCGTTTCTCCTATGGGAAAGGGCGTGTTCGCGAATCCTCGTACTAGTAAGCATACTGACCAATGAGGGACTAGCGCGTGAGCTTGGCCGAATCCGGTTCCTGATCGCCGATATGGCCCGGAGCGTTGGCTGCCAGGACACGCTGGACGAACGCGCTGTATTCCGCCATATAGTGGCGCAGCAACCCTGCCGTGCCCTCGTCCTTAACCGAGCCGTCGTCGTCGTACGCGTCCGCGACGAAGCGGATGTAAGCCTCCGGCGCATTCAGCTGGGGTGCGTCGAGGAAGCTGAGCACGCTGCGCATGGAGGACTGCATCACCGCAGTCCCGATGCCGCCCGGCGACGCTCCGATGATGCCGGTGGGCTTCCGGGCGAAGGAGTTGGTGCCCCAGGGCCGGGATCCCCAGTCGATGGCGTTCTTCAAAGCGCCTGGAATGGAGCGGTTGTACTCGGGTGAGACGAACAGGATGCCGTCCGACGCGGCGATCGCATCCTTCAATTCCCTGCCGGCAGGCGGAAAGTCGGAGTCGTAGTCGGAGCTGTACAGCGGGAGGTCCCGGATGGCGATCTCATGGAACTCCAGTTCCGGAGGCGCCACGCTGATGAGGGCTTTGGAGAGGACGCGGTTGATAGATGTACTGGAGAGGCTTCCGACGAAATAGCCGATCTTGAATGTGTCCATGGCGGCGTTCCTTCCCGACGGCACGGCCGGAACCGGCTCGTCGACGGTGTGGAGGCTGGGTGCCCCAGCTTCCACCGACCCTAATGGACTTGTCCACATAGCGCACCCCCCTACTCCCGTCCGGACCCTTGCGGCCATAGACTCGTGCCAACTGGTTCTGGAGAGTTCCCAAAGAGGGGTGGCGGGTGAAAGCAGGCATAGCGCGCGAGGCACTCGACGGTGAGCGCAGAGTGGCAGCCACGCCCGAAACGGTCAAGCAATTGACCGGGTTGGGCCTTGATGTTGAGATCGAGTCCGGGGCGGGGATCGCCTCTGGACATAGCGACGACGAATACCGGCAGGCCGGCGCTTCCGTTGTCCAGTCCTTGGATCTCGGATCCCTGGACGTTTACTGCCACGTGCGTCCCATGGAACCGTCGACGGCGGGAGCCCTCCGCCCTGGTTCGGTCACCGTCGGGTTGGGGTCGCCGTCGTCGGAGTTACCAACGGTACGGGCGCTCGCCGCAGGTGGCATCACATCCTTTGCGATGGAACTGGTTCCCCGGATCTCACGGGCACAGTCCATGGACGCCCTCACCTCACAGGCATTGGTGGCCGGATACCGCTGCGTCCTCGAGGCCGCGACGCGTCTGCCACGGTTCTTCCCCTTGTACATGACCGCGGCCGGGACCATTCCGCCGGCCCGTGTCCTGGTGCTGGGCGCAGGTGTCGCCGGGCTCCAAGCGATCGGCACCGCCAAGAGGCTGGGCGCGCGGGTTTCAGCCAATGACATCCGCCCTGCGTCGGCGGACGAAGTGGCTTCCATGGGCGGAACCTTCATCAAGCTGGACCTCGAAACAGCCGAAGCTTCAGGCGGGTATGCCCGTGAACTCAGCGCAGACAGGGGCGCCCTGCAGCGTGCGCTCCTGACCCCGCACGTGGCGCAGGCAGATGTCCTCATCACAACGGCCGCCGTTCCCGGACGACGCGCACCGCTGCTGGTGAGCCGTGAAATGGTCCAAGGGATGCGCCCTGGATCTGTCGTAGTAGATCTGGCGGCTGAGTCAGGTGGCAACGTGGAAGGCAGCATCCCGGGGCAGGACATCCACATCCCCACAGCTGATGGGCAAGGTGAAGTGACCTTGGTGGGGCTCAAGGACCCAGCATCCGCGATGCCCGCAGATGCCTCCCGTTTGTTCGCCAAGAACGTGGCCAACCTGATCGCCTTGATGACCAGGGAGGGAGTTGTGGCCCCCGACTTTGAGGACGAGGTTGTGGCGGGAACCTGCCTCACTCACGACGGCGAGGTGCGGCACACGCCTACGGCTGAAGCACTCGCGGCGCTCGCGGGTGAGACCGGCCCCTTTGGAAGTGCCCACACAGCGGCTAACCCTGGCAGTGAAGGAGTGCATTGATGGATGGCATGAGTCTGCTCACGATCACCGTACTGGCAGTTTTCGTGGGCTTCGAGGTCGTCTCCAAAGTCTCCAGTACCCTCCACACACCCCTGATGTCCGGGGCAAATGCGATCCACGGAATCATTCTCGTGGGTGCCATCATCGTCGCGGGCCAGGCCTCTGATCCGTGGGTACTGGCAGTCGCCCTGCTGGCTGTCGTCCTGGCCACGGCCAACCTTGTGGGCGGATTCGTGGTGACGGACCGCATGCTGGAGATGTTCCGTGAGAGGCAACGGCCGTCGTCGTCAGTTGTCTCCTCCGGGGAACATGCGGGCAAGGAGCGCGGCCGGTGACTCTCCTGGATCCCACGTGGACGGCTCTCCTTTACCTCGCAGCGGCTGCTTGTTTCATCCTTGCTTTGAAGGGACTGAATTCCCCGCGAACTGCACGGCGCGGAAACCTCATCGGGGCATTCGGCGCTTTGTTGGCCGTGGTTACTGTGTTCGTCTCGGTGAAGCTGGACAACGTTCCGTGGATCGTTGGGGCAATAGCCGTGGGATCGGTGGTGGCCGCACCTGTGGCACGCCGCGTTCAGATGACACAGATGCCGCAACTCGTGGCCCTGTTCAACGGCGTGGGCGGCGGTGCGGCTGCGCTCGTGGCATTGCTGGAGCTCTCGCATACAGGTGATGCTTGGGTTCGCTTGGCCATTGTGTTCACGCTGCTGGTCGGAGCGGTTTCCTTTGCGGGTTCTGGAGTCACTTTTGCCAAACTGCAAGGGCTGATGACCACCCGGCCGGTGACGTTCCCGGGCCTGCCAGTGCTGATGGCCGTGGTGCTGCTGGCCGCAGTGGGCGCAGGGGTGGTGGTGATACTGGATGGTTCATTGCTGCTCGCGTTGGTGCTGCTGATCCTTGGTCTTGTGGCCGGTGTCCTGCTGGTGCTCCCGGTGGGCGGCGCCGATGTACCGATTGTCATCTCGCTGCTCAACGCTTTCACCGGATTGGCCGTTGCCGCGTCGGGATTGGTGCTGGGTAACGTACTCCTGGTGGTTGCCGGAACCCTGGTTGGAGCGTCAGGCACCATCCTCACCCGGGCCATGGCTGCCGCAATGGGCCGAAGCGTTGCGGGAATCATGTTCGGTGCCTTCAAGGGTGGCTCCACGGCTGGGTCCACTGCCGTGAGTGAGCGCCCGGTCAGGTCCTCCAGCCCGGAAGATGTTGCGGTGCTGCTCGGTTACGCCCAACGGGTGATCATCGTTCCGGGGTACGGCTTGGCTGTGGCGCAAGGCCAGCACACAGCCGCTGAATTGGCCTTGGCTTTGGAAGCACGCGGGACAGAGGTTGACTTCGCCATCCATCCGGTGGCCGGACGTATGCCCGGGCACATGAACGTCCTTCTGGCCGAGGCCAACGTGCCCTATGAATCGCTGAAGGAAATGAGCGACATCAATCCGGAGTTCAAGACCGCGGACGTTGCCCTTGTGGTGGGTGCCAATGACGTCGTGAACCCCGCAGCCAAGACCACCTCAGGTTCGCCGATCTACGGAATGCCCATCCTGGAAGTAGCTGAGGCCCGGCAGGTGGTATTCCTCAAACGTTCCATGCGTCCAGGATTCGCCGGCATCGAAAACGAACTTCTCTACGAACCTCAGACCACTTTGCTGTTCGGCGACGCGAAGGATTCGTTGACCAAGGTGTTGGGCGCTGTGAAGGCGCTCTAGCAGGGTTGGCCCCCTAAATTCGGCGCCGATATTCGCGTCATATACGGGTTTGCAGAGCCACATCTTTTGTACAGAAGTCTGCCCAGAAGGCGACTGCGGAAAGATGAATGGCTAGGAGTCAGCGATTTGCAAGACGACATGAAGGATTCGACGCCCGATTCGCGCTTCGACAAACCACAAAGCAAGAGGGTGACGGATTGGAGGCCACTCGTTGGCCAGGATGTGCAGATCTGGCGCGGCAACAAGATCGTGGACCAAGGCCGGGTGGAGGCCGTGACTGCCGACGGCAAAGTTCTGTGGCTCAAACAACTTGGAGCAATCGAACGTCGGTTGGTCATGAAGGAACCCGGAACAGGGCTCCGGGTACGGCTCATCCCTTGAACGCAATCCTTGGAGCGCGCGCGGCCCTGGCTCTTCCCGGCCATCCGCCGTCGTCCTAAGCTGAACCGTACGAGTTACCCAACCCATGCCGAACCGCCACATCGAAGCGAGGTTGCGCCATGACCGTGAAACTCAACAAGAAAGCCTTCGACAACGCGAAGCACCTGATCCGTGACGGCAAGATCGTCAAGGATGTCCGGGATGACTGGAGCGAGCACGCCCCGTCCACCAAGGACGAGAACGAGTTCCTGGAGAAGAACGGCCAAGCCGAGTATTCCAAGTGGTACCTCGGCGTGGACGACGATCATCCGGCTGACCAAAAGGGCCACTACAAATTTCCCTTCGGAGACTTCAAGAAGATCCACAGATGCGCGGTCATCTCTGCCGAAAGTCGGGCAGCCCAGAACGACTATGACGATATCCGGGATGCGCTCGGCAAGCTGCTCGAACGCATCGATGAGGAATGAGCCTTGACGGGCAAGCTCATCTACTCAGCCAGCAAGCGCCCCCATTTCGGGTCCAGCAACGGAGCTCCGGCAAGCTTGAGTGCATGCCAGAGGGTCACTGCCACAGAATCGAGCACCGGAACGCCGGTCCGGGCCTCCACCTCGGCCGTGATGTTGGCTCCGTAAAGATTCGTGCACAGGTAGACCAAGGCGTCCGGGTGGGCGGCTGCCAGCTCCAGGGAACCCGGCAGCATCTCCTCATCGGCGACCCGGCCAAAGGATTCGTTATCAGTCAGGTCGAGGTGCCGGTGATCGATCGTCTTGATGCCTTCCTTGGCATAGGACGCGATCACGGCCTCATTCACGTCTGCCGTATAGGGGGTGAACAATCCGATTCGCTCGGTGCCAAAAGTAGAAAACGCGTTCAAGTAGGCGAGCGTGGACGTGGTGGCCGGTATGCCTGTGGCGTCCGTGATCTCACTGACCAAGGCATGGTCGTGGGAAGCTCCAAGCCAGGATCCGGAGGTGCCGTTCCAAGCAATGACGTCCACATTCGCCGTGGCCAGCAACTCGGCGGCGGCACGCATTACAGAGGAATCGAATTGCTTGTCCGAGGAGTCGTCCAGGGCGATTCGCGTGACCGGTATGCGGGTTGAATGGATGGTTACATCCTGGCGATCGCCCAGGATCCGGTAGGTCTGTGGCTCAAGGCAGGTGTTGGAGGACGGCACGATCATGCCGATGCGGATGGGGCGGTTGTTTGAAGGCATGCTTGCTCCTAGGCGCTGAGGGATTCGGCAGAGGGAAGGACGGGAACGGAGAGGGCGTCGCGGTGTTCAGCGAACCCGTTCCGGGCGACGAAACGTCCGACGGCGCCAGGATCGTGGAAACCGTCCTCGTCGAGGACCACTCGCCCGGAAGAGACCACGACGGCGGGCCAACCGTTCAGCGTCTTCCCTTCAAAAGGCGAGAAATCAGTCCCCATGTGCAGCGCACCGCCGTCGACGGTTTGCTGGAAGGCGGGATCGAAGATTACGAGGTCGGCGTCGAAGCCTTCCACGATGGCGCCCTTCCGCGGTACGGCGTTGATCCGTGCGGGGCCGGCGGAGAAGACCTCAACGAACTCCTCCACAGAGCCGCCCGACTCAGTGACCAATGCCGTGAACGTCACGGGCATCCGCGTCTCGACGCCGGGGAGGCCGTGCGGCATGTAGCGGACGTCGTCCGTGCGCTCGCGTTTTTGCGAGAGGTCGTAGCAGGAGTGGTCCGAGGAAACAGTGTGGATTGCCCCGGCCGCGAGGCGTTCCTTGAGCGCGGCCACCGTTTCGGCACTCCGCATCGGCGGACAGCAGGCGTACCACTCGGGGAATTTTGAACCGTAGACGGTGTCATCCAGGGTCAAATAGTGCGGGCACGTCTCGGAGTACGCTTCCTGGCCGCGCTCGCGGGCTTCGGTGACCAGATCCACGGCGCCCGGTGTGGACTGATGGACGAAGTAGACGGGCGCTCCGGTGTACTCAGCCATCGCCAGGGTTTCCTTGACCGAGATCTCCTCGGCAAGCTCAGGCCGGGTACGGTGCAGGTGTTCGATGCCGATGCGGCCATCCGCGACGTGCTGGTCAGTGCAATCGGTGATGATGGGATCGTGCTCTGCATGGATGTACGTGAGGCCATCCAAGCGCACCATTTCGCGCATGACCTTCAGGATGGTGTCGCCGTCGGCCATGGTTGAACCGCGGTTGGTGGTGTACATCTTCACGGACCGCACACCCTCGGCGGCGAGCTGCTCAAGCTGCCACGGGACCGTCTCATCCCATGCGACAACCGAGCCGTGCAAGGCAACATCGCAGCGCGACTCGGCAGCGAGGCGCTTCTTGTTGAGCACGGCATCCAGCGGTGTTTCCTGGTTATCCCGGGGAATGCCGAAGTCGATGATGGTGGTGGTGCCACCCCACAGCGCGGCCGTTGATGTGGTCCGGTAGTCATCCAGGGTGCGGAATCGGCCCGTCACCTGGGCAACATGGCAGTGGCCATCGATGCCACCGGGAATGACCAGCTGGCCGTACGCTTCAATGGTGCGTGCAGCCACGGGAATGGGTTCGGTGGCGTCAATGAGCTGGACGATGCGTCCGCTGTCCACCACCACGTGGGCCGCTTGCCGGCCGAAGCTGTTGACCACGGTGCCGTTGGCAATGACGAGATCGGGGAAATGGGACATCGTTGTCCTCCTTGTTCTTGGGAAGCGTTAGAGAGTGGGGGACGAGGAAAGGTGCGCCGACTGCGCTACGGTCAGGGCAGCGTCGAGGTTTTCGGAGAGACCCTGACGGCGCTTGACCGGTGGCGCGGCGAACGAGCCGCCGCGATGTGCGCCCGACTTCAACGCGATCACGGCCTCCGTCATGCGGATGCCGGCCGAGATGCCGTCCACCACGGGCACTGGAATCTGGCCTTCGAGCTCGCGGGCAAGTCCTGCTAGCGGCGCACCTGCAAGGATCACGACGTCGGCACCGTCCTCTGCGACCGCCTGCCGGCTAAGTGCCAGGAGCGTTTCCTTGAAGTCGGCCTGTACGGATCCGATCGAATTGAGGCTCTGGTTGATGGAGCGGATGGAGGCGAGACGGCCGCCAAAACCGAACCGCTCTACGCAGTCGAGGTACCAGGCCTGGATGCGGTCCGAGATGGCGATGATGGAGAAACGCTGGCCTTGGAGTGCTGCCGCGCAGAGTGCGGCTTCGGTGATCCCGATGACGGGTACGTCCACCAGTTCCTTCAGGGCAGGCATGCCGGGATCGCCGAAGGCAGCCACAACGACGCCGTCCACAGCGGCACCGCCGCGTTCACGCCCAAGGCTGGCTCCGCCGTCGTGCGCGTATTCGGCGATCAGCTCGGCAACAGCGCCAGCAGCGATCAGCGACTCGAAGCGGGTTTCGATATATTCGACGCCGTGTCCGGCGGTCCGCACGATCAATTCGGTATCCGGTCCTGCCGAGCGCAGGGCCTCGGCCTCGATCAGTGCCGTGACGTCGTCACTGATGTTGGGGTTGATGACCAGGAGTTTCATGATTTTTTCCGTTGCAGCTTGGGCTCAGTGTGGCTGGAATCCTCCGGGAACTGCTCGCGGTACTTGCCGATGTGCGACGCCGACTGGGTAGCGGCGCGGTCAGGATCGCCGCTGGCGATTGCAGCGTAGAGGTCGCGGTGTTCCTGGATGAGTTCCGGGAGATCGCTGACGTGGCGGAACAGCCAGTGCATGCGTCCCTGGAGTGGTTCCAGCGCGGAGCGGAGAAAGTCGTTGTTGGCGATGGCCGTGATGGCATCGTGGAAATCGCTGTTGGCGCGGTGGGCTTCCAGGATGGAGCCCTTGGCCAGGCAGCGATCGGCCTCATCCAGCAGTCCGGCGAGGTGTTCAAGATTCGCGGCGGTTGCGCGCTTGGCAGCCAAGCGGCAGGCAAGGACTTCCAAGGATTGACGGACGTCGAAGAGGTCCTCCACGTCCTTGGCGCTCAAGCCGCTGACCTCGGAACCGCGGCCGGCGCGGTCCCGGATCAGCCCTTCTTGCCTCAGCATGCGGAGTGCTTCGCGGATGGGCAGTCGGGAGACGTTGAATTCGGCGGCGAGGTCGCGCTCCACCAGCCTGGTGCCGGGCGCATAGTGCCCCTCAAAAATCCTGGAACGGAGCGTGTCACGCACTGACTCCCGGAGGGGGCGGTCAGTGATGTTCGTGTCTTCTGCGGCTAGCATTTCCAGCTCCATTTCGTGATGTGTGAGGGGGTGCGCCCGGCGACCAGGCGGGCTTCCGGCTATCCGGCGGTTCAGTACCGTCCGGCCGGCCCGGTCAGGCGAGTTAGACCGGGAGTCGCTTGTTGTAATCCAGGACCAGGACGGAGATGCCCATGATCACCGCGGATCCAACAAAGTACAGCAGCGCCCAGGTGTAGGAGCCGGTGGCCCCGACAATCAGGCCTACCACAATCGGCGTGACGAACCCGGCGATGTTGCCGCTGAAGTTCATTGCCCCGCCGAGCACACCGGCGTTGGTGCGGCCGCCCAGGATGGACGGGATGGACCAGAACAGGCCAACCCAGCGCAGGAAGAACAGGACTACAGAGAGAAGCACGACGGCGGTGATCGGGTCTGCGACCACGGTGACACCTACGAGGCCGCCCACCACTACGACGCTGGAGAATCCCAGTAGGGTACGCATGACGCGGTTGGCGGAGGCGCCGGATGCGCGCCATTTGTCGGCGATGATTCCGCCGAGGATTTCGCCGACGAAGCCGGCACCGAAGATCACGAATGTGGACCAGCCGATGGTCTTCAGGTCGAAGCCCTTGGCTTGGGCCAGATACAGCGGGCCCCAGGTCAGCAGACCGTAGAAGACGCCGTTGAAGCCTAGCCAGCCGAAGCACATTGCCCAGAACGAACGGAACTTCAGGTAGGGGAGAAGGGCTCGCTTGCCCTGCGCGCCTTCCTTGGCTGCCTCGGCGTCGTCCTCGGCATGCGAGGCTTCGATGTACTCAGCTTCGGCATCGTTGACGCCCTTGTGCTGGCGGGGGTTGTCGCGGATGTACCACCAGACCGCCAAGCCCATGAGAATCGTGGCGGCACCGGCGATGATGAACGACATGCGCCAGCTGCCCGTGGAGGCGATCAGCCAGGTGATGAGGATGCCGCCCAGGCCAGCGCCCAGGGGAGCTCCGGCATCGAGGATGGTGGCGCCGCGGCCACGTTCCTTCTTGTGCATCCAGATGGCATTGAGCTTGCCACCGGCAGGCATGACGCCGGCCTCAGTGACGCCGATGCCAAGGCGTGCGATGAACATGCTCAGGAAGCCGCCTGCGAAGCCGGAAGCGGCAGTTGCTGCGCCCCAGCCGATGCAGGAAGCAGTGACCATCTTGCGGGGGCCGAACTTGTCGATCAGCCAGCCGACGGGAATTTGCATGAGTGCGTAGGTCCAGAAGAACGCCGACAACAGAAGCCCCACAAGCTCGGGCGGGAGGTTGAATTCCTTCTGGATGATGGGGAGCGCAACGGATATTGAACCGCGGTCGATGTAATTGACGGCGACCAGGACCAGGAGCAGGATGAACAGTTTCCAGCGGACGTTTGTGCGTCGCTGCACACCGTCCTTGGCGGTTTTGGGCTCGTTTTCCTGGTTTTCCTGGGTTGCCAGTTGGGTGTTTTGGGGAGACACAGCTTCTCCTTCAGAGGAGTCAACAGAGGTGGAATGTCTTTGGGGTATGTCTTTGGGGGGATGAGCCGGGCGTGGATATCGCTGCAGCCGGACCCGTGCCGGCGGCAACTGTTGCGGGCCCTGCCCTTTTGGTGGCGGGGGCCGCAGCCGGTAGCGGGTCTGTTTGGGATCCCGTTTTGGGATCCCAAAATCCAAGTTAGATGTGACGGGCCGCACTGTCAAGGATTTTGGTATACAAAATCTGTTGGCGAAATGTGACCGAGTGGGATGCGTGCGCGCCTTCCTTCCCGGTTACTCCCGCCTTGGCGCACGAAAACCCGGCGTTTTCTGGGAAATGCCGGGCTTTCGGGGTAGTAAGTGGGAAGAAGGGCTGGCTAGTCCTGGTATGCCGAGCTTGGGGAGGCTTCCGGACTGTATGCCAGAATCTCGGCGAGCTCAGCAAGCCGGTGCGCGCGTGCGGACTCGGCAGGCGTGAACGGCTCGCCTGGTCGGGAAAAGACCAGCGGTCCATGCCATGCGGTAGGAATCTTCAGGATGTCCGTTGAACGTTCGACGCCGGCACTCGCCTCGGGTGCCGGGTTCTCGGGGTCGTTGGGGACCACTTTGGCGGAAAGCAGTTCGGCAACCGCGTGCGGAAGCTCATTCGGGTTTCCGGCAATGCGGGTGGCCAGGCTCAGGGCCTTGGTTTGGCCATCAGCCATGGCAAGCGCTGTGGTTGGCCACACGTGTGACTCACGCCCGCCGCCGTCGTCGAGTGCTTTCAATAGTTCATGTTCGGTGACCTCACCCGGGGCGGAGAGGACGAACTCATCCAGCACTATTTGGGCGCCCTGTGTACCCTGGCGGCCCGGGGCATCCATCGGATGAACGTGGATGGTGAGGATGTTCGTGTCCATGCGGGCCAGCGACTGGGTGATCTTCTGCAACGAGCCGGGCTGGTCCCGCAGCAGGGTCCGGGCCCGCCACAAAGCAGGTGCGGCCTGCAGCTTGTGCCGCTGGCGGAGGGCTGGAGCATGCAACCATCGCCGGAGGACCTTGGCAGCCGACGGTTCGGCCACCCAGATAACCAGCACTGTGGCAGTCACGGTCAGCAGCAGCACTTTGGCCACATAGGGAAGATGGGTTTCCACAACCGCCGCGTGAACCAGCAGTTCAATGGGAAGCATCACCGCGATGTTGGCCAAGGTGAGCCGGGCCTTGGGCGGTTCGGGCAACTGTCCGCAGACATCGCACCGAAGATCCGCAGTAACGGGAGAGCTCATTTTGGGCTTCATGGTTTCATGCTGCCCCTCGCCTGTTTCGGGACGGTTGCCTCCGCGTCACGTTCTCGGGACACGCTGGTCGGTGCTCCGCTCCTGCCCACTTAGTGGCTTTGTGCCGAACGCCGGCAACGCAAAAGCCCGACGTTCCCGCGGTGGGAACGCCGGGCTTTGCAAAGCAACCGGGAAGGAACGCTCGGGCTTGGTCGTTACTGCTCGGACCTAGCGGACGCTGTCCGGGTCGAGGTCCGAATCGCGGTCCGTGCCACGGTGGGCCGCTGCGTCCTTCAAGAGATCCCGGATCTCGGCCAGCAGTGCGGTATCCGCAGGCAGCGGTTCTTCCTCGGGTTCTTCGGTGGAGAGGCGGTCCTTAACCATGGAATTGATCTTGTTCATGGGCGCCACGAAGATGAAGTAGACCACTGCCGCAGTGATCACGAAGGTCACAAGGGCAGTCAGCACCGCGCCGAAGTCGACGAACGTGGCCGGGTTGTTCTCCCAGATCTTGAAGCCAAGCCCTTCGGCATTCATGCCGCCGGCCGCAGCAATCACGGGGTTGATGATGTGGTTGGTGAAGGCTGCTACGAGAGCGGTGAAGGCACTGCCGATGACGACGGCAATGGCCAGTTCAATCACGTTGCCGCGAAGTATGAAGTCCTTGAAACCCTTAAGCATGGAATGTCCTCCGGATGGGTACGGGTGTGTGACTTAGGCAGAGAACAAACTACCACTTGCAGGTTTCAAACGGGTGTCAAGGGGATGTGAGAGAGGGATGCCGCCTGGGGGTGTGGATGTGAGAGGGGGATGCGGCTTGGGGGTGTGGATGTGAGAGAGCATCGGGTTTGTTCGTTGGGATCAGCCTACGAGGGCCCGGGTGTGGTCGTTCAGGAAGATACCGCGGGGATCGAATTCACGCCGGACCTGGATGAAGGTGTCCAGCTCGGGGTAGAGACGCTCAAGGCGGCCCCGGGTCATGAAGTGGATCTTTCCCCAGTGGGCCCGCGGCTCGAATTCCTGCAGGACGGCGTCGGCGTCCCGGAAGAACTGCCAGTAGTCGGTACCAGGCTCGGTGGTCAGGGTAATGACAGTACTGTCACGCCCTTGGAACTGGGACATGTAGGCGTCGTCGGCCTTCACCCAGCGGACCTCGACAGGGTACTTCTGCTCGGGATATTTGCTGCGGATCAGCTCCTGGATAGCCTCGACGGCGGCAAAGCCGTCCTCGCTGCGGACGAAGTACTCAAGTTCGTGGAACTGGGTGGTGAAGCCGCCGGGATAGATCCGGTACGAGCGGTCAAGCCGGGCACCTTCCACGGTCGAAATCCCGCGCTCGTCCTCAATGGAAGCAACGTTATACCGCTTGGTGTAGCTCCGGTTGGCCATGCTCAGGCCGGGTGCGCCAGGAAGATCCAGGAGCTCGCAGGAATCGTTCTCCGGGCACCATAGGAACGAGTAGTGCCTGTTGTTGTCAAGATCGTCCTGCCACGTCGAGGCAGTTTCAGCCCAGGTGGGATAGGTGATCTGTTCCTGCAGGTAGTAGCTGTCCTCAACAGCCAGCTCCACCTCCAGGAAAACACCCAGCGTACCTAGAGCAACTTGGGCGGCCCTGAGTTCGCGGAGCTGACCTTCGCCGATTTCCACGATGTCGCCATAGCCGTTGATGAGCTTTACCCAGCGGAGGTTGGACGAGAAACTGCCCAGGTGCTTTCCGGACCCGTGGGTGCTGGTGGCCAGTGCGCCGGCAATCTGCTGTTTGTCGATATCGCCCTGGTTGCCCAGGGCCAGGCCCTGCTCCCACAGCGGATCTCCAAAGGCGTTGATCGTGGTTCCGGCAAGGGCCCGTGCGCGACGCCCGGCCTTGTCAGTTCCTGTAATCGCGGAGAGCCCGGACATGTCCATCAGGACGCCGCCAGTCTGAACAAGAGGTGAGGACGAGTGCCCTGAGCCGACCGCCCGCACAGGCAGGCCTTCCCGAATGGCGAAACGGACGGCGTCGAGCGCTTCTTGCTCGTTCCTTGGCCGGACGGTGAAGGCCGGCGTCGCGCTCTGGTTCCCGCCCCAGTTGGTCCAGGTGATGTCTGTTCCAAAAGGTGCCGTGGGAGTGGCGGCGCGGGAAAGGTCTTTGGTGGTCATTGCTAAGCTCCGTTGCTTGTTTGAAGGCTTACGCGCCGTGGTTGATCATGACGTGCTTGGTGCGCGAGTAATCATCCAAGGCGTAGAGCGAGAGGTCGCGCCCATAGCCTGAGCCCTTGAATCCGCCCCACGGTACCTCACACGCAAGGACCAGGTGCGCATTCACCCAGACGGTGCCGAAGTCCAGCTGCTTGGGAATCCGCAGGGAGAGGCTGGAGTCCTTGGTCCACACGGAGGCGGACAGGCCGTAGGGGCTTTCGTTTGCACGGGTGACGGCCTCTTCAGTGGAAGAGAAGGTTTCCACAGTGACCACGGGGCCGAAGATTTCGTGGGTAGCGATGTGCGCGCCGGCAGGGACGTTGCTGATGACCGTTGGCTCGATGAAGTAGCCGGGACCTTCCAGTGCCGAGCCGCCAATCGCGATATTCAGTCCCGCCTCGCGGGCTTCGGCCAAGGATTCCTTGACGCGTTCAAAGTGGGGCCGGGAGATCATGGGACCGATTTCGACGTCGTCCCCAGCCTCGGGTGCGCCGACCACCAACGTGTTGACTTCGCGTACCAAGTGCTGGGTGAATTCTTCGGCCACGGACTCGTGGACCAGCACGCGGCAGGCAGCACCGCAATCCTGGCCGGCATTCCAGAATCCTGCATTGCGGACTCCAGCGGCGGCGGCGCGAAGATCGGCGTCGGGGAAGACAACAACCGGGGCTTTGCCGCCGAGTTCCAGGTGGACGCGCTTGACGGATTTTGCTGCAGTTTCCGCAACGGCCTGGCCACTAACGACGCTGCCCGTCAGGGCGACCAAAGCGATCGATGGGTGCTCCGAAAGCCGCTGTCCCACAGTGCGGCCCTGGCCAGTGACCACGTTGAGGATCCCGTCCGGGATCCGTCCGGCGAGCAGTTCCGCCAGCTTCAGCGTGGACAAGGGGGTTTGCTCGGAGGGCTTGAGGACGATGCTGTTGCCGGCAGCCAGAATCGGTGCGATCTTCCAGGCGGCCATGAGCAGCGGGTAGTTCCACGGGGTGATGACGCCGACGACGCCCACGGGTTCGCGGAGGATCACGGAGGTGTGGTCAGTGGCGTAGTCGCCGCCGGCCATGGAGGTCAGAGTGCGGGAGGCGCCGGCCATGAAACGGAACGTATCGATGGTGCTGGTGACGTCGTCATCGGCCACTGCCTGGGGCTTGCCGGTATTGGCGGACTCGATGAGCTCGAACGCTTGCCGGTTCTCTTCAATGATGTTGGCGATCAGGTTCAGGACGTCCGCGCGCTCCTTGGGGGTAGTAGCCCCCCAGGTCTTTTGGGCGACGACGGCGGCCTGTACAGCGGCGTCGACATCGTCCGCCGTGCCCGCCTGCACTGAGGCGATGACCTGCTCGGTGGTGGGATCCACGACGTCGATCAGCTGACCGGTGGAGCCGGGCACGAACGATCCGTTGATGAAGTGCCCCGCGGGAGGCAGGGGGAGCTGCGGAGGCAGGCTGTCGGCGTGGTCAGAGGACGTGCGTCGAACAGTGAACTGGACGGTTTCGGGGTGGGCAGTGTCTGTGAGGGTCATGACAAGTCGCTTTCAGATGAGGTCAGTTTGCGAGTGCAGGCGATGGAAAGGGGGCGGCTTCCGTCTTTTTCCGGAACACGCGTGCCGCGAAGTAGTAGAGGGGAGCAACCACTACGAGGCCGACGATCCAGGAGATGTCCACGCCGCCCATGGCGGCGGCCAGGGGGCCGGTGTAGATTGCGGTTGCCGAGAAGGGAACCTGGATCAGGGCGCCTGCTATGTAGGAGCCGATGGCGACCCAATTGAACCGCCCGTACACACCGCCGTCGCGCTTGAAGAAGTCCTCAACCCGGTAGTCGCCGTGCCGCAGAAGGTAGTAGTCCACCAGGTTGATGGCCGTCCAGGGGACCAGGACGTACATCAGGAAGGAGAGGAAGTTGGTGTAGAAGAGGATGAAGTTGTCGCGGGCGAACAAGGCGATGGAGACAGCGACGACGAAGAGGACGACCGCCGCGATGCTGCGGGTCTTGGCATGGGGCAACCATGAGGGTTTGAAGGTTTGGCCGATGGTCAGCGTGCACAGGACGCCGCAGTAGAGGTTCATGGCGTTGGACGCGGCGACTCCCAGGCAGAAGATGCCCACGATGATGAGGGTCCACGGCTGCAGCAACGCACCCAGGCTGCCAACGATTTCGACGTTGTCGGCACTCATGGTCATGGCGAGGGTTCCCACCAGGGCCCCCAGGATCATGGGGAACAACGTTCCCAGGACGCAGCCTGAGTAGGAAGCCCAGAACGCCGGTGCCGAGCCCGTGCCCTGGGGCATGTAGCGGGAGTAATCGGAGACGTAGGGTGCGTAGGCCAACTGCCACAGGGCCGAGACGGAGATGGTCCCCATGAAGCCAACCCAGTTGAAATTGCCCTCCGCAAGGAAGCTGGTGGGAAGGCCGTGTACAACGAGGATCCACACGAAGGCGAGCAACAGAGCCAGGCCCGCTGCAACGCTGAGGATCCTGGCATAGGCGTGGATGAGCCGGTAGCCGAAAATCGTGGCGATAACGCTGACCACGCCGATGATGATGATGCCGGCATCCACGCTGATGCCGGGGCTGACCGCGGCCATTGCTTCTCCGCCAAAGACGAGGTTTGCGGCGAAGAACCCGACGTACATGATGACCACGATGACCACGATCAACAGGGCGCCGAAGGAGCCGAACTGGCCGCGGGTCTGGATCATCTGCGCCACACCCAGCTGGGGGCCTTGGGCCGAGTGCAGCGCCATGAAGATGCCGCCCACGACGTTGCCGATGATGATGCCCACCAGCGCCGGCACGAAACCGAGGCCGAATACTGTGGTGGCAAGTCCGCCGGTCACGATGGTCATGATCATGATGTTGGAACCGAACCAGATGGTGAAGAGATCGCGCGCCTTGCCGTGACGCTCATTCAACGGGATCGGCTGGATGGTTTTGTCCTCTAGTCGCGGAACTTCGTGCGTGGCCAAGGGCGCGTTCATGATGCGCTCCGGGACGTCGAAGCCAGTTCACGGACTGTAGTGGCCTTGCTGCGGTTCACCATCAAGCCGAGGAGGTCGAAAACAAGGGTGGCCGCCGCGACGGTTGTGATGTCCGCATGGTCGTACGCCGGAGCGACCTCCACGACGTCGGCGCCCACGATGTTGATGCCGTTCAGGCCGCGGAGCAGGGCCAGGAGTTCACGGGAGTGGAGCCCGCCCATCTCCGGGGTGCCGGTACCGGGAGCGAACGCGGGGTCCAGGACGTCGATGTCGATGGAGACGTACACCGGGGTGTCGCCGAGCCTGTCCTTCACCTGCTGGATTGCGGCCGGGACACCGATGACATCCAGGTCCGAGCAGCGGATGATCTGGAACCCGAACTCGTGGTCCCTGAGGAAGTCATTGCGGTCATACACCGGGCCACGGATGCCGACGTGCATCGACTTGTCCTCCACAAGGAGGCCTTCCTCGAACGCCCGCCGGAAGATGGTTCCGTGCGTAATGGGCTGGTCAAAGTACGTGTCCCATGTATCCAGGTGGGCATCGAAATGCAGCAAAGCCACCGGACCATGGACCTTGTTCAGGGCCCTGAGCATCGGCAGGGCAATCGTGTGGTCGCCGCCGATCGAGATCAGCCGCTTGTCTTGGCTGATGAGGGGCAACGCCTGCTCCTCGATCTCACGAACAGCGCGGGTGATGTCGTAGGGCGTGCAGGCGATGTCGCCGGCGTCCACAACCTGGGCTTCGTAAACGGGTTCGACGTCGAGCTCCGGGTGGTAGCCCGGGCGCAGGAGACGCGAGGCCTCGCGAACCGCGGCAGGACCGAAACGGGCGCCGGGCCGGAAGGAAGTTCCGCCGTCGAACGGTACGCCGACAATCGCAATGTCATAGTCCGGGACGCGGTCAATTTGGGGGAGGCGGGCGAAGGTGCCGAGTCCGGCATACCGGGGGACTTTGGTTGCGTCGACAGGGCCGATGGGCTTGTGGATTGTCATTGCCGGTTCCTTGGTGTGAGGGGTGCTCGCCATTGAGCGGGAAGTAAGTAATTCCATTCTTGGTGACGCGGGTCACGGCGAATAGCGGTACATTGACTACAAATGGCCCAGACGCTTAGACAAATGTCTAAAGGTCCCGAACGGGCCCCGGAAATCATAGAGTCAGGACCCCATCCGATGGCAATCACGGTCGCCGAACTCGTGGCTGAACCCCAACTCGGGCTCAGCCTTCTGGCCGGTGACGCAGGCCGCGACAACCGGATCACCTGGGCCCACACCTCCGATCTGCCCAGGCTCTGGGAATGGGTCACAGGCGGCGAGCTGATGATGACGAATGGGCTGTCGATTCCGGCCGATGCCGCGGGACAAGTGGCGCTCGCCGAGGCCCTTATGGACAGCGGGGCAAGCGCCTTGGCCATCGGCGAGAAGATGCACGCGCCTCCGCTGACGCCGGAGTTCCTGGCGGCCTGCAATCGGCTGCCGCTGCCGCTCATCAACATCCCCTACCCGCTGCCGTTCATCGCGATCGCCCGCTCGGTTGCCGAGTCCTCCCTGCTCGAAGAGTCCCGGCGCTTGCGGCAGACGGCCAGGGTTTACGACCTGCTCCGAACGGCCGGCGCCTCGGAGGACCATTGGCAGAGCCTGGTCCAACGGCTCGCCACCGAACTGGATGCGGAGCTGTTCGTGGTGGACCGCCGCTGCCTGCATCCCTGGCATCCGGAGGGACAGCCGGTCCCACGGTTCCTTGCCGATGAATGGGCTCCGCTTTCCGGGCAGGTGTCCTTGGCGGGTAAGAACTTCCAGTGGCACCGGATCCGGGGCCGGCACGTGCTGACCATGGACATCCCGACCCACGCCAACGCGCTCCTCGTGGTGCTGCCCAACAGCGAACCGCACCCGGACGCCGTCGTACTTCTGCACGCCGCAACGGTGCTGGGTCTGCAACTTTCGCGCATCGTCCTGTCGCTGGAAGGCCGACATCGGCTGGCGGGTGAGTTCCTGCTGCAGGCCATGGATGGGAGATTGGGGGCGGCCGAGATGGAGAGCCGGCTGGCCGGTTTTGATGTTCCGCCCCAGGATTTCCTGCTCGCCTCGCTCTACGCGGACGCCGGCGATAAAGCAGCGGACGACGGCGACAGGCTGGCTAACGTGCACATCGAACTGTGGCGGCACGGGGTTGCGTCGGCTTCCCTGAAGCGGAATAACCGGCTCCACGTCGTGGTCCCTGCTGATGTGCCGGACGACATCCTGGTTCATTGTGCCGGGGCGGATGCCGCGATCGGGATCAGCGCTCCGGCGGGTGTGGCGGGCATTCAGCGCGCGCTGCAGGAGTCACTGTGGGCGCTCGGATCGGCCCGGGCGAACAAGCTTGGCCTGGCCCGCTACGCGCAGGGACCATCATGGCTGGGGCTGACGGGTTTCGAGGAAGGAACTGCGCTGGTCCGGCGCCTCCTCGGCCCGATTTTCGATTACGAGCAGAGCCAGGAAGGCGATCTCATCGTCACGCTGAGGACCTATTTGGACTCGCAGCGTTCCTGGCAAAAAACCGCCGCTGCCCTGTTCGCGCACCGGCAAACCATCATCTATCGGATACGGAAAATCGGCGAATTGACGGGGCTGGACATGGGTGAAACCTCCACTGTTGCCCAGTTGTGGTTCGCTCTCCAGATCCACGAGGCAATGCACCGGTAGGTATCCCTTGCTTGCGCTTTTTCCGGATAACCCGCTATGGTGTGAACCGTGTCACTGACGTGACGCAATGCTTTTGATCTGTGGCGGGAGAGTCCTGCCGGTACATCCAGTCAGGCGCCGTAGGAGCAAATCCTCCCCAGGAATCTCTCAGGCCCACGTACCGCCACGGCGAGGCAACTCTGGAAAGCAGTCCAGGTAACTGGGCTCACCGACGGTGCAAGCAGGCAACCATTCCTGCGGAATCTCTCAGGTCCAATACAGAGCGGGGAGGAACCCACATCATCGTGGCGCACATAGGGCGCCTGAATCATGGAGTTCCTCTTGACTGTTCAATCAACCCCCACCGCTTTCGCGGACCGGCACATCGGCGCCCGCCGTCAGGCCGACGTTGACACCATGCTCAAGGCAATCGGCTACGACTCCGTAGACGGCCTGGTAGATGTTGCGGTCCCCGATTCCATCCGGCAAGCCACGCCGCTGACGCTCCAGGCCGCCCTTAGCGAGACCCAGGTCCTCGCCGAGCTCCGCAAGCTTGCGTCCAAGAACAAGACCGCCATCCAGCTGATCGGCCAGGGCTACTACGACACCGTTACGCCGCCGGTTATCCGACGCAACATCCTGGAAGCTCCGGCTTGGTACACGGCGTACACGCCTTACCAGCCCGAGATTTCGCAGGGCCGCCTCGAAGCTCTCCTGAACTTCCAGACCATGGTCCAGGACCTCACCGGACTTCCCGTGGCCAACGCTTCGCTGCTGGATGAAGCCACTGCTGTGGCCGAGGCTGTGCTGCTGATGCGTCGTGCCAACAAGTCCAAGACCGCGAAGGACGGCAAGACCGTCCTGGACGCCGACCTCCTCCCGCAGACCATCGCCATCGTGAAGGGCCGCGCCGAGGCGCTCGGCTTCGAGGTGGAGATTGCCGACCTCTCCGCCGGGCTTCCCGACGGCGAGATCAACGGCATCGTCCTGCAGCAGCCCGGCGTTTCGGGCCGCGTTTTCGACCACTCCGGCGTGATCGCTGACGCCAAGGAGCGCGGCGCGCTGGTCACTGTCGCTGCCGACCTTTTGGCGCTCACCCTCATCACGCCCCCGGGCGAGCAGGGCGCCGACATCGCCGTCGGAACTGCGCAGCGCTTTGGTGTTCCGCTGTTCTTCGGCGGCCCCCACGCTGCGTACATGGCAGTCCGCGAAGGCATGGAGCGCACGCTCCCGGGCCGCATCGTCGGCGTCTCCAAGGACAACGCCGGAGTCCCGGCCTACCGCCTGGCCCTTCAGACCCGCGAGCAGCACATCCGCCGCGAAAAGGCCACGTCCAACATCTGCACCGCGCAGGCACTGCTCGCCATCGTGGCGTCGATGTACGCGGTTTACCACGGTCCGGAAGGCCTGAAGGCGATCGCCGAAAGCGTGCACGGCCACGCCCGCACGCTGGCCACTGCCCTCAAGACCGCCGGCCGTGAACTCGTGTCTGAATCCTTCTTCGACACCCTCACTGTCCGCGTACCCGGCAAGGCTGACAAAGTCATCGCCGCCGCCGAAGCCCGCGGTATCAACCTGCGTCGCATCGATGCTGACACGGTTGGCGTTTCCCTCGATGAAACCACGACGCCGGAGGTCCTCTCTGCGGTAGCCGTCGCTTTTGGTGCCGGTCCGGTGAAGGACGCTTCCGGGTTTGAGCTGCCCTCAGACGTGGTCCGAACCAGTGATTTCCTGCAGCACCCCGTGTTCAACACGCACCGTTCCGAGACGCAGCTGTTGCGCTATATCCGCAAGCTGTCCGACCGGGACCTCGCACTGGATCGCACCATGATCCCGCTGGGTTCCTGCACCATGAAGCTCAACGCTACAGCTGAGATGGAAGCAATCTCCTGGCCGGAGTTCGCCTCGATCCACCCGTTCGCTCCGGATCACCAGACCGCTGGGTGGCGCGAGCTCATTGAAGGACTGGAAGCCGACCTCACTGAGATCACCGGCTACGACCAGGTCTCCATCCAGCCGAACGCCGGTTCGCAGGGTGAGCTCGCCGGCCTCCTTGCGATCCGCGGCTACCACCTTTCCCGCGGCGACGAGCAGCGCAACGTGTGCCTGATCCCTGCTTCTGCGCACGGCACCAACGCGGCCTCGGCTGTGCTCGCCGGCATGAAGGTAGTAGTGGTGGCCACCGCTCCCGATGGCACCATCGACCACGTGGATCTCAAAGCCAAGATCGAAGCCAACCGGGACGCCCTTTCGGCCATCATGATCACCTACCCGTCCACGCACGGTGTTTACGACGCCGACGTCCGGGAAGTTTGCGACGCGATCCACGAAGCCGGCGGCCAGGTGTACGTTGACGGCGCAAACCTCAACGCACTCGTTGGGCTCGCCCAGCCGGGCAAGTTCGGCGGCGATGTATCCCACCTGAACCTGCACAAGACTTTCTGCATCCCGCACGGCGGCGGTGGACCCGGTGTTGGTCCGGTTGCGGCAAAGGCACACCTGGCACCGTTCATGCCCGGGGATGCGAACAATGTTTCATCTGAAGGTGGCGTGGCCATCTCTGCATCCCGCTACGGCTCCGCCGGTGTGCTCCCGATTTCCTGGGCTTACGTGAAGCTCATGGGTGGCCAGGGGCTCACCGAAGCCACCAAGTCCGCGCTGCTTGCTGCGAACTACGTTGCCTCCCGCTTGGATGAGCACTTCCCGGTTCTTTACACCGGCGAAGGCGGTCTTGTTGCCCACGAGTGCATCCTGGATCTCCGCGAACTGACTGCCCGCACCGGCGTCACGGCTGAGGACGTGGCCAAGCGCCTCATCGACTTCGGTTTCCACGCTCCCACCTTGGCGTTCCCGGTTGCGGGCACTTTGATGGTGGAGCCGACCGAGTCCGAGGACCTTGCCGAGATCGACCGCTTCATTGAAGCCATGATCACCATCCGTGCCGAAATCGAGCAGGTTGCCACCGGCGATTTCACTGTTGAGAACTCGCCGCTGCGCAACGCGCCGCACACGGCTGCCGCCGTCGTGAGTTCTGCATGGGACCGCGACTACACGCGGGAGCAGGCAGCGTTCCCCGTCCACCACCTTAAGCAGGACAAGTACTTCCCGCCGGTCGGACGCATTGACGGCGCTGCTGGCGACCGCAACCTGGTGTGCTCCTGCCCACCCCTTGAAGCGTTCGAGGACAACACCGCAGACTTCGAGAACTAAAGGACTGACTCAATGACTGAGAACTACACCGCTCTCTACGAGCAGCACAAAAAAGCCGGGGCCTCGTTCACGGACTTCGGCGGCTGGCAGATGCCGCTCAAGTACGAGTCCGAGCTCGCCGAACACCACGCAGTCCGTAACGCAGCTGGCCTCTTCGACCTCTCCCACATGGGCGAAGTGTGGGTCACCGGTCCCGAAGCTGCTGCCTTCCTTGACTTCGCGCTGGTGGGCAAGCTGTCCGCCGTCGCGGTGGGCAAAGCCAAGTACTCGTTGATCTGCAACGCCGACGGCGGCATCATCGACGACCTCATCACCTACCGCCGCCCTTCTCCCGAAGAAGGCGTGGATCAGTACCTCGTGGTCCCCAACGCGGGCAATGCCAAGGTAGTTGCGGCAGCTCTGCTGGAGCGGGCCGCCAGCTTCGACGTCGTGGTTGAGGACGCCTCGGCTGAGACGTCGCTGATCGCAGTCCAGGGTCCGAACGCGGAAGCCATTCTGCTGACCTTGGTTCCGGCAGAGCAGCACGCCCTCGTGACCGAGCTGAAGTACTACGCGGCTGTTGAGGTTGAGGTCAACGGGCAGGACTTGTTGCTTGCCCGCACCGGTTACACCGGCGAAGACGGCTTCGAGATCTACATCCCGAACGTTGACGCAGCAGGCCTTTGGGAAGCACTCCTCGAGGTGGGCGAGGGCCACGGCCTCATCCCCGCGGGTCTTGCAGCCCGCGACTCCCTTCGCCTCGAAGCCGGCATGCCGCTCTACGGCAACGAGCTCTCCCGCTACGTCAACGCCTACGCCGCAGGACTTGGCCCGGTGGTTTCCCTGGCCAAGGAAAGCGACTTCATCGGCAAGGAAGCCCTGGCTGCGATCAAGGCAGCCGGCGTCGGATCGACCATCGGACAGAAACTGGTCGGCCTCAAGGGAACCGGCCGACGTGCAGCCCGCGCCCATTACTCGGTCCTCAAGGACGGCTCGCTCATCGGCGAAGTCACCTCCGGCCAGCCGAGCCCGACGCTCGGTTACCCGATCGCCCTGGCGTATGTCGACGTCGAGCATTCCACACCGGGCACGGTCGTCGAGGTGGACCTCCGCGGAAAAGCTGAGCAGTTCGAGATCGTTCAGCTGCCGTTCTACAAGCGCCAAAAATAGCCACGAGAGAAGGAACTGGAATGAGCAAAGTAGTTGCCGAGCTGAAGTACTCGGCTGAGCATGAATGGGTTGCTTCGGATGGAGCGGGGCCTGTGGGGATTGGGATCTCTGCGGTTGCTGCGGATGCCTTGGGCGACATTGTGTACGTTGACCTGCCTGAGGTCGGTTCCACTGTGACTGCAGGCGAGACCTGCGGCGAGGTCGAGTCCACCAAGTCGGTCTCGGACCTGTACTCGCCGGTGACAGGTGAGGTGACCGAGATCAATGACGCCGTTGTCAGCGATCCGGCCCTGATCAACAACGACCCCTACGGTGCCGGCTGGCTGTTCAAGGTGGCGGCCACGGAAGAAGGCCCGCTCATGTCGGCTGAGGAATACGCTGCAACAAACGGTGGCGAACTGTGAACCCGGCAGTCGTGACTGAGTTCGCGCAGGTTGTGTCGGCGTCGTTGGACGCCCAGCTTTCCGAGCTGGATCCGGAGATCGCCGCGAAGATCGACGACGAACTGGGCCGCCAGCGCGACGGCCTGGAAATGATCGCCTCAGAGAACCACACGGCCGTTGCCGTGATGCAGGCGCAGGGCTCGGTACTGACCAACAAGTACGCCGAGGGCTACCCGGGCAAGCGGTACTACGGCGGTTGCGAGCACGTCGACGTGATCGAGCAGCTCGCGATCGACCGCATCAAGTCCCTCTTCGGTGCCGGGTTCGCGAACGTCCAGCCACACTCCGGTGCGCAGGCGAACGCCTCAGTGATGCACGCGCTGATCAAGCCGGGCGACACCATCATGGGCCTCAACCTTGCCCACGGCGGCCACCTCACGCACGGTATGCGGATCAACTTCTCCGGCAAGCTCTACAACGTGGTCCCCTACGGCGTCCGCGAGGACACCCACACGGTGGACATGGCCGAAGTCGAACGCCTGGCGCAGGAGCACAAGCCGGCGCTGATCGTCGCCGGCTGGTCCGCTTACGCGCGGCAGCTGGATTTCGCTGAGTTCCGCCGGATTGCCGACTCCGTGGGTGCCTACCTCATGGTGGACATGGCGCACTTCGCAGGACTGGTTGCCGCTGGCCTGCACCCGTCGCCCGTGCCGCACGCCCACGTGACGACGTCGACGACGCACAAGACCCTCGCCGGTCCGCGCGGCGGCATCATCCTCTCCAACGACGCCGACATCGCCAAGAAGATCAACTCCGCAGTGTTCCCGGGGCAGCAAGGTGGGCCGCTGGAGCACGTGATCGCGGGTAAGGCCGTTGCTTTCAAGATCGCAGCCTCGGCAGAGTTCCGGGAACGTCAGGAACGTGTCCTGGCCGGCGCCCGGATCCTGGCCGAACGCCTGGTCCAGCCGGACGTTGCGGAAAAGGGTATCTCCGTTGTCTCCGGCGGGACCGACGTGCACCTTGTCCTCGTCGACCTGCGCAACTGCGAACTCGACGGCCAGCAAGCCGAAGACCGCCTCGCCGCGATCGACATCACCGTCAACCGCAACGCCGTCCCGTTCGACCCACGCCCGCCCATGGTCACCTCCGGCCTGCGCATCGGCACCCCGGCCCTCGCCACGCGCGGATTCGGGGAAGCGGCCTTCCGAGAGGTTGCGGACATCATCGCCGAAGTGTTGATTGCCGACGCCGATGCGGACCTTTCCGGGTTGCGGCACCGGGTTGATGTGCTTGCGAAGGCGCATCCGCTGTACCCGGGGGTTGCGAACCTCGCCTGAGCCTGGGGGGTGGGCCGTCGACCGAGGCCGGTGCGTGGGGCCCTTCGGGGCCGACATCCTCCGCGGGCTCGGTCGCATAGGCACCCGCTGAGCGGGTGCGATGCTCCCTTGGACGCCCGCTTCCGGATGCCGGCCCCGAAGGGGCCGCCGGGGCGGGTCGCCTTCCTGGGACGGGCAGCTTCCCAGGGTGGGCCGCGAGGATGCTTTGGTCTTCCGTTTCGTGGGGTTGCTGCGGGGTGTGCCGTGCGCACGGCATGTTTGGCAGGGAGCCCACGAATCGGCGGGCGGACTCGATTTTGATCTCCCGGGTGTGGCATTTGCTGGGAACGAATGCCGCACACAAAACCGGGTTTGGAGGTTCGCACTGGGACCTCCACTGGGGCCGGGCCGCCTTGGCTCGGGATTTGGCCCGGCCCCCACATTTTTGTTGTGTTTGACTCCTCCCTGAAAGGGATCCAGCCATGGCTGTTGGTGTTTTCGATCTGTTCTCTGTGGGTATTGGCCCGTCGAGTTCTCATACTGTGGGGCCGATGCGGGCTGCTGCGGTGTTTGCTGGCGAGTTGCGTGAGTCCGGGGTGCTGGGTTCGGTGGCGGGGTTGCGGGTTGATTTGTATGGGTCGTTGGCTGCGACTGGCCGTGGCCACGGGACGATGACTGCGACGCTGTTGGGTTTGGAGGGTTACCATCCGGAGTTGATCCTGCCTGATGAGGTGGAGGAGCGGTTGGCTGCGATCGCTGAGACGGGTGTGCTGAATCTTGCTGGTGCTGGCGTTGCTGGTGCGGGGGTGCAGTTGCGGTATGCGGTGGAGGATATGGTGTTGCATCCGTTGACGGTGTTGCCGCGGCATACGAACGGGATGAAGTTTGCTGTGGTTGATGCTGAGGGCGCCACGTTGCGGGAGGCGACGTTTTTCTCGGTTGGTGGCGGGTTCATTGTCCGGGAGGGTGAGGAGGACGCGGCGCGGGCGGAGTTGGAGGAGACGAAGGCGGAGTTGCCGTTGCCGTTCCGGACGGCTGCTGAGTTGCTGGGCCGGTGTTCCTCGAAGGGGCTGGGGATCAGCGACATCATGTTCATCAATGAGCGGGCGTCCCGGTCCGAGGAGGAGATCCGGGAGGGTTTGTTGCATATCTGGTCCGTGATGGAGGCGTGTGTTGAGACGTCCCTGAAGCGTGAGGGTGTGTTGCCCGGGGGGTTGAGGGTCCGTCGTCGTGCTCCTGACTGGCTGGAGCGGTTGTTGAAGGAGGACAAGGACCGTAACGATCCGAAGTATTGGCAGGAGTGGGTGAATCTGATCGCGTTGGCGGTCAATGAGGAGAACGCTTCGGGTGGGCGGGTGGTTACGGCGCCGACCAATGGTGCGGCGGGGATTATCCCGGCGGTGTTGTATTACGCGTTGCATTATGCGCCGGGCATGGACAAGGCCACCCAAAAGGATAAGGACGATGTGGTGGTGAAGTTCCTGCTGGCTGCGGGGGCGGTGGGTGTGTTGTACAAGGAGCAGGCGTCCATTTCGGGGGCTGAGGTGGGCTGCCAGGGCGAGGTGGGTTCGGCGTCGTCGATGGCTGCTGCGGGGTTGGCCGAGGTGATGGGTGGTACGACGGGTCAGGTGGAGAACGCGGCGGAGATCGCGATGGAACACAACCTGGGGTTGACGTGTGATCCGATCGGGGGGTTGGTGCAGATTCCGTGTATTGAGCGGAACGCGATCGCGGCGGCGAAGGCGATCAACGCGGCGAAGATGGCGTTGTGGGGGGATGGGACGCACCGGGTGTCCCTGGATGAGGTGATCGTGACCATGCGCGAGACCGGCAAGGACATGTCCTCCAAGTACAAGGAAACCGCGATGGGCGGCCTGGCCGTCAACGTCGTCGAATGCTGACACGGACCTGCGTTGTGGCAACGCTCAAAATGAAACAAACCAACAAGGAAGTAAACCCATGACCCTGGCACCTGAAGGCCGTAAGTTGCTGCGCGTTGAGCAGCGTAATTCGGCTGTCCCGGTTGAACGCAAGCCCGAGTGGATCAAGGCCAAGGTCCAGATGGGGCCGGAGTTTGTCGGTCTGAAGAACCTGGTGAAGAAGGAAGGCCTGCACACGGTGTGTGAGGAGGCCGGTTGCCCGAACATTTTCGAGTGCTGGGAAGACAAGGAAGCGACGTTCCTGATCGGCGGGTCCGAATGCACCCGCCGCTGTGATTTCTGCCAGATCGATACCGGCAAACCCTCCCCGGTGGACATGTTCGAACCCACCAAGGTGGCCCGGTCCGTGCAGGCCATGCAGCTGCGCTACGCCACCGTCACCGGGGTGGCCCGTGACGACCTCGCCGATGAAGGTGTCTGGCTGTACGCCGAGACGGTCCGCAAGATCCACGAACTGAATCCCGGCACCGGGGTGGAGCTGCTCATCCCGGACTTCTCCGGCAAACCCGAGCACATCGCCGCGATCTGCGATTCCAAGCCCGAGGTGTTCGCGCACAACGTCGAAACCGTGCCCAGGATTTTCAAGCGGATCCGCCCGGCGTTCCGGTACGAACGCTCCCTGGATGTCATCACCCAGGGCCGGGACCTTGGCATGGTGACCAAGTCCAACCTGATCCTGGGCATGGGCGAAACCCGCGAGGAAATCTCCGAAGCGCTGCGGGACCTGCACGCGGCCGGGTGTGATTTGATCACGATCACCCAGTACCTGCGCCCGTCCGAACGGCACCTGCCCGTGGACCGGTGGGTCAAGCCGCAGGAGTTCGTGGATCTCCAGCACGAGGCCGAGGAGATCGGCTTCCTCGGTGTGATGTCCGGGCCGCTGGTCCGCTCCTCCTACCGGGCCGGGCGTTTGTGGGCAACCGCGATGCGCAAGAAAGGCTGGGAAATCCCCGCCGCCCTGGCCCACATCGAGTCCTCCGGCACCACCCGCCAGGAAGCCTCCACCATCCTCGCCGCCCACGCCTAAGCCACAGCAAAAGGACACCTCATGCTTCCCGTTCGTGTTGAGATCATCCCGTCCGAGGGAATCGTGGATGTCGTCAGCAAGGCCCTGCCTACGTCCACCGCAATCAGCATTACCTGCCTGCCGAAGCATGGTGTCGGTGCCACACTCCGTGCTGCTGTCCAGCTGAGGGAGCTCGGCTATACCGTGGTTCCCCACCTTGCTGCCAAGGCTCTTGAAAGCCGCGCCGAGTTGTCAGCCATACTGGGTGACTGCTCGGCGTCGGGCATCACGGAAGTCTTCGCCATCGGGGGCGACGGGCAGCCATCGGGTTCGTATTCCACTGGCGGGGAATTGCTGCGCGACATCGCCCAGATCACGTCCGGCGAAATGGCCGTTGGAGTGGCCGGCTACCCGGAAGGGCATCCGGACATCACCAGCCTGCGCTTGGTTGATGCCTTGCTGGAGAAGCAGGAGTTCGCCACGAAAATAGTCACGCAGATGTGTTTCTCGGCGGACAGGATCCAGGACTACGTGGCTATGCTCCGCCGTGAGGGCGTACTCCTTCCAGTGTGGGCAGGTGTGGCAGGGGCCGTGCCCAAGGTAAAGCTGGTCTCGCTTGCCACCAAGATCGGAGTGGGGTCCTCCTTGAAATTCCTCAGCCGCAAAGGCCCGCTGGCACGGAGGCTTCTGATCGGGGAACGGTACACGCCGGACGCGCTCATTGAGGAGCTCTCTGTCCGACCAGGGATAGAGGGAATCCAGCTCTACAGCTTCAATTCCTTGGACGCACTTCCAACGCCCCAACCCGCCGTCGAAGGGGTTCGATAACCGCAGTTTTAGGTGCGAATTCCCCCGATTTTTCCCCGAAAAGTAGTAGCACACTTCATGGTTGGCAAGGTGGGCCGGAGGCTGTACGTTTGCCGTAAGAAGGTTACTTAGCAACTGCATAGCAGCGCAGGATAAATGGGGGTAAATCGGCGCAGCGCGCTTGGACGCAAGAGGTGTAGGGCCGTGAGGGCAGGCGGAGAAGCTTTCGTTGATCCAGCAGGCGGCGGGGACATTCTCAACGGCCGCTACCGGATTCTGGAGCTACTCGGGCACGGGGCGATGTCCACTGTCTGCAAGGCCCGGGATGAAGTCCTGCAGCGCGATGTTGCACTTAAGATCTTTTCCCCAGGCTCAGGCGACGAGGGTTTCGAGGAGCGCCAGCAGGCAGAGATGCGGTTGCTTGCAGGATTTGATCACCCAGGCCTGGTGCATATTTACGACGCCGGTGTGGACGCCGGAACTTCGGGCCCGCCGCAGGCTTTCCTGGTCATGGAGCTGGTTTCCGGAAATAATCTGCGTTCGGTGCTTGCTCAGGGTCCGCTCAGCCTCGCGGAAACAACGCACATCGGCCACGCCCTTGCAGGTGCCCTCGTGCAAGTTCACGGGAGCGGAGTTATTCACCGGGACATCAAGCCTGCCAATATCCTGGTTTCGGAAACTCCGGGCCCTGATCGCATCGTCAAACTCGCTGACTTTGGCGTGGCCCGAATCTTGGAAGGCAGCCGCCTGACTGCCACCGGAATGACGGTGGGAACCGCCCAGTACCTCAGCCCGGAACAGGCTCTGGGCCGTCCTTTGACTCCTGCCAGCGATATCTACTCCCTCGGCCTGGTGCTCTTGGAATGCCTTACGGGCAGGACCGAATATCCGGGGACGCCCATTGAGTCGGCTGCAGCGCGCCTTCACCGTGCCCCCGTCATCCCTGAGCAGATCCATCACCCCATAGCCGAACTGCTGAAGTCCATGACGGACCTCGAACCAGACAATAGGCCGACTGCCGCGGAGATCGAAGAATTCCTGGCTCGCCCGTGGCAGGAGGCGTATGCACACCCAGCAGCTACGGCGCTTTTGCCGCCTCTGCCTGCCCGGGCGCCCGCCATCGGGGCAACAACCGAAGTTTCCCCCAAGCTTCACAGGAGTAGGGGAGGCGGCAGGCTCGGGGCGCTGTTGATGGTCCTTCTCGCGGCAGCGATAGCAGTCCCCCTCGCGGTGGCATTATCCGGTCAGGAGCCCTTGCCGGCAGACGTTACCTCGCCTTCGCCGGTTATGCAGGAATCGGGCCTTCCTTCCCCGGCTGGAACGCCCGCGCCAGTGGTAACAATTACCACCCCTGGGCCGGTGGAAACGGTTCTCATTCCTGGGCCGGTGCAAACCGTTCAGCTGCCGCCGTCCGACTCAGGCAACGGGCAGGGAGACGTTCCATCGCCAGCGGCCAGCGAGCAAAGCGGGCCGACAGAGGATGCGCAGGAAACCGAATCACCGGCGCGTGGGGCCCAAGGCGGCGGCCAATCCGACCAAAGAGGCCAGGGAAACGAAAAAAGCAAGGGCAGGGGCACCAACTAAAACGACCCGCAATGCATGCAGTCAGCCCCGAACATCTTCGAACGCCAGCGCAGTTTTTGCTCAAGATGGGCACAATGTTGGCTCAGTGGCAGCTGAATTTCCGAAATGCCCGGCCCGCAGCGACTCCCGGGGGCAGGTACCGGGCCATTAAAAAACTGAGTACTCCTGATCCGACGGCTGCCGGCGTGCTCATGAACGGCGCAGGCCAGCGTTGGTGTACTAAAGCGGGCTATCAGATGGGCATAGAAGCCTATCCCGCGCTGGCATGACGCAAAGTGCTACCAAGTAGTCCCCAATACGAAAACTGAGTACTCGCCTGCCGGTTCAGCGTATTCCTGACCCCTTGGTCGGGCGGAAAAGAGGCGTACACCCAAGAGTAGTCACGGTGCCACTGCGGGCTGAACTATTGGGGGCATCGCTTCATCCGCCGGGAACGGTTGGATGCTTGGGGGTTGCGATGCGGCTCCCCGGGAAAAAGATCAACCAAGGAGTCATACCATGCGCAAGCTTTCCAAGAAGAGCCGGATCACCGCCACCGTCGCAGGCGTGGCATTGGTAGCCGTAGGTGGCGGAGCTGCCTACGCCTACTGGACCACCACCGGTTCCGGCAGCGGTTCGGCCGCCAACTCAGCCGGAGGCGGAACTGTCACGCTGCACGCTACGTTCAATGCCGGCCTGGCGCCGGGCAATGAAACCAACGTGGCCTACACCGCGGACAACGCGACGACGTCCAGCACGGTAGTCGGAGCCCTGACGGCAAATGTAACCACGAGCGACGCCGCCTGTCTTCCGGCATGGTTCGAAGTCACCGCCGTGACCAGCAACTCGACCGTCGCCGCCGGGGCTACGGGAACGTCCGTTGGCAGCGGTGTCTTGAAGTTCAACGACAGCACTGCCAACCAGGACGCCTGCAAGTCCGCGACCGTCACGGTCAACGTCTCCAGCCAGTAGCGCGTGAATGCCGGGGACCACCTTGCGAGTGGTGGTCCCCGGCTTCCGCATTCCTCCCGACTGAACGCTTCCGTCCGAAAAGAGCTTCCATGGACCACCGGCCAGAGCGCCCCGCGCCTATCCCTCGAGCTGCCGTACCACTCCGGACGCTGATAGTTGCGCTCGTGGTGGCCCTTGTTCCGGTGGCGGTTGTCGCTGCAAGCAGTGGGCAGAGCGCTACGCAAGGCAGCCCGGTCAAGGTAGCCAAGGGGATTACGGTGGCGTTGTCGCCCTCGAACCGCAGCCTGGATCAGGGGCAGTCCACCACCTTCACAGTGTCAGCCACGTCTACGGGCGGTTTCACCGGACCCGTGACGTTCACTGTTACGGGTCTTCCGGTTGGGGCGACAGCCGCATGGTCGCCGTCGTCGGTGGTTTTGGGATCCGGCAGCACAACGCAGGTGGCTTTGACCGTGGCCACGTCCCCCACAACATCGGTCGGCAAGTTCGATTTCACCGTGAAGGGAGCCAGCGGCGCAGCCCAAAACGCGGTCCAGTCGAACGCGGCGCCCGGGCAGTTGCAGGTCCAGGAAGTCAAACGGACCTTCGGTGTCACCGGCTCATTGAGTGGGCTCTTGGCGCCAGGGGTGTCCCAAGCAGTGGAGCTGCAGATTTCCAACCCCGGGAACAAGAGCATCGCCATCACGAACCTGACCGTCTCGATTGCGCAGGTGGTGCGCACGCCGGCAGCCGTGGCGGCCAACCTCCCCTGCAGCAGTGCTGACTACCAGGTCACCCAATACACCGGGAGTTACCCGTTGGCAGCTCCTCCTGGGCCCAGTTCGCTGACCTCGCTGGGCGTGAATGACAGCAGCAGATGGCCCCAGGTGAGGATGCTGGACACCTTGCAGCTCCAGGACGGTTGCAAGGGTGCGACCCTCCAACTCACGTACTCCGGGACGGGACAGGCGAACTGACATGAAGACGCTCAACCGGAAGCCCCGTAGCGGACGGATCGCCCGCACCACTGCTGCCACCGTGGCCCTTTGTATCCTGGGCGGTGCAGGGACTGCCTACGCCTACTGGTCTACCACCGGAATCGGCAGCGGTTCGGCGACCAACGGGACAATGCAAACCGTGACCGTGGATGCGCTCATCCCGGGCGACACCCTGCAGACCAGCCTCGTTCCAGGTGGATCAGCCGACGTGGTTCTCCGGGCAACCAACCCCAATAGCCATGCGGTTACCGTCTATGGAATCGCGGCTAACGGCGCCGTGACTGCAGACGCCGCGCATTCCGGCTGCACCACCACCGGCGTGACGTTCACGCCCCCGGCTGCACCATTGGCGCCAACGGTGACCATCCAGGCAAATACATCCATCCTGCTGACTCTTGAGGGTGCGGCCAGCATGAGCGCGGCCTCACTTTCCGCCTGCCAGGGCGCCCAATTCAACGTTCCCGTCACGCTGGAGGTACGGAAGTGAGCCCGCTTCGCCAGTCCGCTGCTTCATCGTCCTCAACGCGGGTGACGATGGGCGCTTGGAACCGCGCCCTCGTGATCATTCTCGGCATTCTCCTCGTCTCATGGGGCGGTCCCGCAGCCAGTGCTTTCTGGAGTTCCGTCAGCAGCAACTTCGGTGCCGCCAAGGCCGACGCCGTCGCCCAGGGCGCAAAGCCCACTACCGCCGTTTCCGGAAGTAGTGTGACGGTCACCTGGACAGCAAGCACGACGGCGGCTGGCCGGTCCGTGACCGGGTACAGCATCGCCCGCTACGGCTCAGCCACTGGCGGAACTGCGGTTGCGGCAGCCGGAACCTGTGCAGGAACAGTGGCCGGGCTGAGCTGCGTGGACACGGGTGTCACCACGGGGAACTGGTACTACACGGTTACGCCCAAACTCTCCCAGTGGCAGGGCGCTGAAAGCACACGAAGCGCAGTTACTGCCGTGGATGCCACCGCACCCCTCGCCCCGTCCGTGACGGCGCCACCATATGTCTACAGCGGAAACGTGACCGCTGTTCCAGTCAGCGGGACGGCAGAGGCCTTGTCCTCGGTCACTTTGACCGTAACGGGAACGGGAGCCCTGCCCGTGACCCAGACCATTAGCGTCAACAGCTCCGGGAACTGGGCAGCGACCCCCTTGAACCTGAGCGCTTTCAGCCCAGGGACCATTAACTACTCAGCACAGGCAACGGACGCCGCAGGTAACACTGGTCCTGCGGGAGTGGCTACATCCACCAAGGACGTGAGCTCGCCAGCGGTGGCGGGGGTCCAGCTGAACAACCGTTCGGGCGGCACCCTCGGCAAGGTGGAGAAGGGCGATTCGGTGACGATAACGTTCTCTGAACCCATCAACCCGAACACGATCTGCAGCGTCTGGGAGAACGACACCACCAACGTGCAGACCCAGGCCGGCAACAACGCGGATAACGTGATAGTCAACGTAAGCTCCAGCAACATACTGACTGTAACCGGGGCTGGGTGTACAACCCTCAGGGTCGGCAGTGTTGCACTGGGCGGCAACTACACAACCTCCGCACTCAGCTTTAGCGGTAATGGCACTAACAACGCCTCCAGCCTGAGCTGGAATCCGACGGCGCGAACACTCACCATCACCCTTGGAGCAGGGACCAGCGGAGGCTCGACGCTTACGTCGACCACGATCTTCCCGACTTACACCCCCGTCACTGGCCTGACGGACGTAGCAGGCAACCCACTCGGAACAGGGCCCTTCCAGGGAGCACCCTCCCGCTTCTAGCGACAAGAAGTGCGCAACTGATAGTGCCCCTTATTCCTCGTGATAAGGGGCACTATCTGTGCCCAAACCCGGAGTAGCCCAGCGCCCGGAGCGTAGCCTTGAAGCGGACGCCAGCGCCGCCGTCGTACGTTTGATCCTGCGACGAAAGGCGAGCCGCCCCTTGAAGGCTGTAGCGGAAATGTTCACGATGGGTCCGGGAAACAAGGACCATCACCCGGCTCTCCGCTGCGCTGTTGGTGTCTTTGTGCCGCTGATTACGCTGACCCTGATGGGGCGGTTGGACCTGGCCGTGTTTGCCTCGTTCGGTGCGTTTACCGGCATTTATGGCCGCAATGAACCGCATAGCGTGCGCTTCCGAAGCCAAGTGCGTGCCGGTGGTTTCATGCTGCTTATCATTTTGTTGGCCACCCTCATGGCTCGTGCAGCGCAAGCCATTGGCATCGAGGGCGCCGCGTATTCGTGGCTCTTGACTGCTGCAACCACTGTCGTGGCGGGCGCGTGCTCGGTGGTGGTCGCGGCCTGGAGGTTGCGGCCAGGCGGCTCCCTCTTTCACATCTTCGCCTTCGCTGCGATCGCATCCATCCCTGCTCAGCCGCCCTTGTGGGAGGCCATGCTGGTCGCGGTAGGTACCACGCTCTTCTGCCTGCTGATCGGCATGTCGTCACGGGTGCTCAAAACTCACAGAACCCCGTGGAAACGGCCGCCCCGCATCCGCCACACCACGTTGGAACGTCGTGCGATCTGGTTGGAAGGCGGCGGATATCTGATTGCCGCAGGCCTTGCGGGGACCATCGCGACTCTGGTGGGGGAACGGCTCGGCTTCGGCCACACTTATTGGGCCATGGTTGCGGCGGTGGTTCCATTGGTGGGTCATTCGACGCGCCACCGAGTGAGCCGTGGCATCCAAAGAATCGCCGGAACGGTGATCGGATTGGTGCTGCTTGCCGGCATCCTGTGGCTCAATCCCGCGCCCTGGGCCATGGTCCTGGTGATAGCAGCTTGCCAGTTCGGTGCTGAGATGTTTATCGCCCGGCAGTACCTTGTGGCGCAGATCTTCGTAACTCCGCTTGCCCTGATAGCTACGTTGCTGGCAGCCCCGGTTGATCCCGGCCTCCTGTTGCGGGACCGCATCATCGAAACGGTGATCGGTGCCGCCGTCGGCGTTGCCGTGGTGGTGGCGCCCGCCCTTTGGCGGCGGGTGCGTGCAACCGTGCCGGCTGGTTGGACTTAAATCGTAAGTACACATATAACTAGATAGCCAAGATAGTTACTAGGGATGTGTGGGAGAAGACGATGACAGTCGCACTGCGTGAACCAAGCTCCACACCAGTCGCTGGGAATACCGTGGACCATGCTGCGGAAGGGGTGCTGCCGATGGGGCCCGTCCACTGCGGTTCGCACATGGCTATCTCCGCAGGACCGGGCCATGACTCCATGCAGTGGATCACAGTGGAGCCAATATGGCCGGAGTGGGCTTGCGGTTGCGGTTTCAGAATGGACATCGACGCCTTGGACCCGGTCAGCGGTGTGTGGGTCGCAGCACTTCGCCGCCAAAGCCTTCAACATGAGTTGGCGATTTCCCAGAACACACTCGCCCTGGCCTTCAAGAAGGCCGTCGACGCCGGTGTCGAGCCCCGGGCTCTTGCTGAAGTAGCCGGACTGCCGGTTGGGGAGATTGAATCCTTCCTTCAGTAACAGGGGAGCCATAAAAACGTCTGCCCGCCCAGCTGTTGTCGGGATACGTCGCCGCACAAGCGGGCAGCTAGCAATCAGGCCGACCGTGGCACCAAGTATTGGTGCTTGACCGAGGCTTACGTACGAGAAAAGGGAAACAAATGGGAATCATTGGTTGGATTGTTTTGGGTTTGATCGCAGGAGCCATCGCCAAGGCCATCATGCCGGGCAGGCAGGGAGGCGGCTGGATCGCTACGCTCCTGCTGGGAATCGTGGGTGCCGTGCTGGGTGGCTGGATCGGTAGCGCCATCTTCAAGGTTGGCATCAACGAATTCTGGTCGATCTACACGTGGTTGCTCGCAATCGGAGGTGCGCTGATCGTACTGGTCATCTGGGGACTGGTGACCCGCCGGAAGGCTTGATTCACCGCTCCCGGAGGCCCTGACGCGAATGCGTTGGGGCCTCCGTCGTCGGCGCTATCTACCCAAGGCGCCTAACAGGGAGGCGGTCGGGATTGGCGCAGAGCACCGCAAGGTTGCTGATTGCCCGTGCCCTATCGCCAGGGTCAAGGACCTTTCAGGATTCATGGTCTGGATCGCCGAGGACCCGGTTGAGCCCAAGAATCCGCGAGCGATCACTGCCTCCCATGTCGGCCACAAGTTCCAAGGGCCCGTTAATTGTTGCCAGGAGTGTTGCTGCGTCATCGAGGTGGCGGCCCCTTTCCCGCGAATCCTCCTGATACGCAGCGCCTTTGAGGACCAGCGCGCCCAGTGCGTTCGGGATGCTTATGGACACCGGACCCCGATGGTCCACGAAGACCCGGCAGTCTACTGTTCGCCGGAGGGCTTGGGTCCCACCCGTCACCTGAAAGACTTTGCGGCCTCCTATACGGGGAACCAATCCGGGTACAAGATGGTCGGCAACCATGAGGTCGATCTGCTCATTACCGCGAAGGAAACGATGTGCGGGGCTATCGCCATTGATGGATTGCCTGGGCGAGTAGCCGAGTGAACGGAGCACTGACGCGACGCCGGGCATGGTTGCCGCGCCGGTTTCCATGTGAAGGATGATGTCGACGTCGGTGGTAGGCCGCGAAACGGTTAGACCCGCTACGGCGGAGTGCAGTTGGACCATAAGTCCCCCAACCAGCGTCCACTGATCAGAAGGCAAGGCGCGGGCTAGTTCAGCGCATTGGGGCCATGGCCGGCCCCAGCCACCCGCGGGCGGCGAAGCCTCCCACTGCACTCGTTCCGTCACGCGATGGTCATCGTCCACTAACAAGCTCCTCCAGAACACGGAGTCCAGCGCTGCGCTCACGGGTGACCGAGGACTCCAACAGGTCCAAGGCAATGGCCGCCAGCGGGACTCGCCCTGTAAACGCCTGGCTGGTGGTGACTTCCCGCAGCACTACGTTGCCCTCCCGATCGTCGATTAGTCCGTACGCTTCCTTAAGTGCACCTGCATCGCCGGACATGACGTAACCATCCACAATTCCCCCGCCACCAGTGAGACCAAAGCGTTGGCCAACGTTCTCGTCCGCCATGGCCGCGGCACCAGTGGGAAGCACATGGTCCCTTAGCCGTTGGACCACATCCGCCGTGGCTCTATATCGATGCACGCCCGCCCGCCTGCGCGCCAGAATGGGCAATTCGGCAGGTTCCATACGGCTCAGTTTGCGTCGCAGCCGAGACAGTTGGGCGGAGTCAACCCACTCCACCCCGTTTTCCCCGGAAAGCAGGAGGAGCGCGGTCCAGGCATTCGCCTCAGTCCACGGCCGGCCATGGCGTGTGCCTTCGCGGGCCAATCGCTCCACAGAGGCGGCGTCCAGCAGGATGGCCCGGCCAACGACACCTGAGCTGATCAGTTGCCCAGTGCCGATCAACTTACGGACAGCTACCTGCGTAATGCCCAATCGCGCCGCGGCCTGGGCAGTAGTTACGTGGCTCATACGCTAACGTTCTCTCGAAGAAACGTTAGTGTCAACGAGAAGCTCTTCTATCGGAATACTCCCGGTCACAAATCCCCCGCAACAACACGAATGGGGCCGCTCTGGAGAGCTCGGATACGCTGCTTTCGAGTTACACCACATCGCACGCTAAGGGTTATCAACGATGCTCACCTCAGCTGTCGATGGCGCGCCCCGCCGTCGGCCGGATCCTGCCCCGAAGAAGACTGCAACTGAACTTGGCGCCCTCGGGACAGCATTGGGCGCGTTGGCTTCGGTCATCCTCGCGGGAGTGCTCGCACTTGTCCTCCACACGCTCGCGCAGCAATCGTCACGGCTCGGCCCTGCGTTCGAGGGCTGGGCTGCATCAGTCACCAACTCCCCTTTCGCAGCGGTCAGGTGGTTCCTTGGCGACATGACTGAGCCCCTGTTCTACAAATCAGAGCTGGCGGCATGCGGGTTGCTTGCCGGGGCTTTGTTGGCGTGGTGGGCTGGCCGGCGGGGCAAGAGCTGGCCGGGTCAGCTGGCATATGGCACCGGACTGTGGCCCTGGGTGCTGGCCTCGGCGTCGCTTAGCCTGCTGTTGTCCAACGTAGTTTTCGGCCGGATGCTCGACGACGGATGGCAGCCCACGTTCGTGCCTTTCGTCTGCGTGGCCCCGGCAATTGTCCTGATGTATGGACCCGGTTGGCGGACCTGCGTGACCGGAGCTGTACTCGGCGCCTTCACCGTCACGCCGTTGGCGTTGTTGCTGATCCCAACGCTCATCGCGCCGCTGGGACTGCCGCCCGTGGTGGCGAACGTCCTTGCGATGTCCCTGGGATCAGTACTGGCTTTCCTCATCGCCCGGAAATTGCCTTGGCTTGTCCTACGGAAACCGGCTCCGCAGGCGCAACCCATCCAGCCGCCGTCGGGCGTTAACCGTGTTCTTACGGACGCAGTGTGGGCGGCGCGCCGGGTCCTCGCCGACTTCACCGAGACCCATTTCTTCGCCAACGCGCTCGCCAGTGCAGGCATGATCTTTGGCGTCGGGGTGGCATTCGTGCTGAATCCTGTGCTGCCCGGGTACGGTTCCAACCTGGTTCCGCACATCCTGTTTGCGCAGGCCCTCACCTCGGCCATCGGCGTGGTTCTTTGGCGGAGTTGGTACCGCAACGGTGGGTGGTCGGCCACCTACGCGTCGCTCGTCTCAGTGGCGCCTGCCGCCGTGCTCGCCTACGACGGCTCGTGGTGGAGCATCATCGGCGGCGCATTGCTTGGAGCGGTGCTGGCCCCTCCTATTGCCAGGGCGATTTCGGCCCAGCTGCCGGAGGGCCTCCATCCGGTCATCGGCAACACCGCGGCCATGGCCATTTCGACGGCGGTCACCCTCCCGATCCTGGGGCTGCTGCCCCACTAACTTAGCCTGCTGGTGAGTCCTCTACTGACTTAGTCTGCGACCAGCAGCGCCTGCGGCGCTGCCTGCTTCATCCGGGTTTGCAGCCAACTGAGCTGGACTTCCGTCTCTTTGTGGCATTGATCGACGACGGCGAGCAGCTCGGCGTCGCGAAGTGCGGATCCGGCTTGATTCACCACAGTCCACGTGACGTCAACCAAGCTCGCCAGCAGATACAGGTCCTGCAGGTCGCGAAGGAGGCCGACAGGGCCGCTCCGGGTTTCTGACAAGCCGTCGGCGTGGAGCCGCTCGGGCTCGTGGTCGGATGTGTCCTTGCCGTATCGCTGCACGAGGGGGAGGAGGAGTTCCCCGTGCTTGTCGCATTGCCTGGCCAAAGTCTGGCAGAGGAAATGTATGTCAGGCTCCGAGCCGTGGCCATCAGAGACTTGCCGGAAAGACGTAGCCAGGGTCGCTTCACCCTGATGCAGTAAACCCAGGTAGATGTTGAGGTTCATTGTTGTTGTCCTGCCTGCCTTGAAGCGGTGGTGTTGGGCGCCGGAGCCGGTCCATCACCGTCACGGATTTTCTCTACTTTCACCGCGGCATTCTTGAAAAGCGGTTGCTTTGACACCGGATCCCACTCGGTAATGGTGAGCTCGTTGGCTGCAGTCTTCTGCGAATCCTTGGGAGAATCATCCGGGCTGGAGGGTGCGGTCGAGTCCCAGTATCCATAGTGGAAAGGTGCGAAAACTGTGCCCGGCCGGACGCCACTGACTCGAGCCGGCGCCTCAATCAGACCTCGCCGCGACGATACGCGGACGATGTCGCCCTCCTTGATCCCCAGCGCTGAAGCGTCTTCGACCGAGAGCTCCACCCACATCCGTGGCGCCGCCGCGTTCAGCGTCCTGGCACGTCCCGTCTTGGTCCGTGTGTGGAAGTGATACGCCGTCCGACCGGTTGTGTACCGGAGCGGGTAGTCGTCGTCCGGTTCTTCGTGCGGTGGATGGTACTTGGTTGTTTTGAGCCAGGCGCGGCCCTTGGGCATTTTGGCGCGGTACGGTTCCGGCTCCACTTCGGCCCCCGTCAAGAGGTCGTGACCGTAGTTCTCGCAGTAGTCAGGATCGCTGGGAAAAACCCCGTCCGTATAGAGGCGTGTGGTGCCATCCGGGTTTTGCGCATTGCAGGGCCAAGGGATCCCGCTGCCACCACGGAGTTTCGAGTAACTCAGTCCGGTGTAGTCGCAAGGACGCCCGCGCGAGCATTCTTTCCAAGCTTCGAAGGCGTCCTCCGGACCCTCCCACGTCAACAAGGGCGTGCCGTCCAAGGTGGTGAAGCCCATTCGGTTGGAGTAGTCCAGGAAAATATCCAGATCGCTGCGGGCGTCCTCGGGCGGGTCTACGGCTTTGTCAGAGATATGGACGACGCGCGAAGCGTTGGTGAATGTTCCTGTCTTTTCGCCCCACGCGGCGGCGGGAAGGACGACGTCGGCCATGCCGGCGGTTTCGGTGAGGTACAAATCCTGCACCACCAGGAACAGTTCCGGCTTGGCCAGGATTGCCCGTATTCGGGGCAGCTCCGGCAGGGAGACCGCAGGGTTCGTAGCTGAGACCCAGAGGAAATTAATGGATCCTTGCTCCGCGTAGCGGAAGATTTGCATGGCATGGGTTGGCGGTGCCCAGTGGGGGATGATCGCGGGATCCACGTTCCACAGGGAGGCCAGTTCTTCAACGTGTTTCGGGTTGTGCCAATTACGGAAGCCCGGGAGGTCGCCGTCGGCCCCGCATTCGCGGTTGTTTTGCGCCGTCGGCTGCCCGTTCATCTGTAGTAGGCCGGCTCCGGGTCGGCCGAGCATGCCGCGCAGCAGATGGAGGTTATTGACCTGGCAGGAGGAAGCTGTGGCCTGTGACGATTGGTAGAACCCCTGTAAAACGGTGGACAGTACCCGATCCGACGTGCCGAAGATGCGGGCGGCCTTCCTGATGTCGTGGGCGCTGACGCCGCACACCTCGGCAGCAGCCTCGGGCGTCCATTCCTCCACAGTGGATTTCAGCTCGTCGTAGCCGAGTGTGTGTTCCTGGATGTAGGTGGGGTCCTCCCAGCCGTTGTGCAGGACCTCCCGGACCAGGGCGTGCATGAGCGCAAGATTGGTGCCGGGCCGCACCGCAAGGTGCACGTCGGCAAAGCGCGCGGCCTCCGTATTTCTGGGGTCGACGCACACCAGTTTGGGCGGTGTGGGTCCTGAAAGGCGGTCCAGGATGCGAGCCCAGAGGACGGTCTGGGTTTCGGGCATGTTGTGCCCATAAAGGAAAATTGCATCGCAATTGTCGATGTCCTCGTAGGCGCCTGGTTGTCCGTCTGCTCCGAAGGTTTCCTTGAGCGCGGACGCCGCTGTCGCGGTGCACAGGCGGGTGTTTCCATCCATGTGGGGTGTCCCGATACCAGCCTTCCCAATCACGCCCAGGGCGTAGTACTCCTCAAGGAACAGTTGGCCGCTGGTGTAGAAGCCATGGCTGAGGGGACCCTTCTCCTTCAAGAGTTGCTTGCTGCGTGCCACGATCCGCTTCATGGCCGTGTCCCAATCAGTTGGGACCAATTCGCCGCCTTCGCGGATCAATGGATGCGTGAGGCGGTCCATGTTCGAGACGCCTTGCCAGCTTGCGAAGAGTCCTTTCGGCCCAAGGCGTCCCTTGTTGATGCGGTCTTCCGCACGGCCACGAATGCCCACCATGACCCCGTCCTTGACGGCAATATCGCAGCCGCAGCCGTTGCTGCACAGCACGCAAGCGGATTGGACCCAATGGTCAACATCGCCCTCAGTGAGGCCTTCCTGGAGGGCGTAATCCACGCGGGAAGGCCACGCAGCTTCTCGCTCAAACGGAGTCCTTGTGCCCCATATATCAGTAATGCGATCCACCATGATCCCACCTCTGTGTTCAGCGTTGACCCTTCGTTACAGGATTATCAGGTTGCTTATTATCAGTCCAGAGTGCCTGCCAAGGGGTGGGAAACGGAACAAAGAGCCTTGATCTTTTCCTGAGCAAGTGTTGATGGATTGCAGGAGTGGTTCTTGATCCGGGCCCGGCACAGTGGTTCTTGTCAGCCACTCAGGGCCGGCACAGGAAACGGCCGGCCGGCAGCGGTGGCCTCCCGAAAGGACACTGATTCCCATGGCCATCAGCCTCAAGACCACCTCCGGCAAGGTCCTCGCTTCCGTCGCACTGCTCGGCACCGCAGCCGCCGTCGCCGGCATGGGAACCTACGGCGCGTTCACCTCCTCCACCTCGGCCAGCCAGCAAGTCACCGCCGGCACCGTCACCATCGCCCTGGGCACCGGAGCGAACAACACCCTCAACGTCCCCGTCGCGGGCCTGCTGCCCGGAGACAAAGTCGAAAAGCTCGTCACCCTGGCCAACACCGGCAACTCGGACCTGAACAACGTCACCCTCACCACCTCCGCCGGCGCCACCGCCTCACTGCTCACCACCGACGTCACCAACGGCCTGCAGCTGACCATCGAGAACTGCTCCGTCGCCTGGACCGGCGCCGCAGCCCCCTACACCTGCACCGGCACCAAAACCACCGTCATGGCCGCCGCCCCGGTGATCACCGCGAACAAGGTCCTGAACAACCTGACCGCCCTGGCCCCGGCCAAAACCGACTACCTCAAAGTCACCACCGCGTTCCCCACCACCGCGAACGACATCTTCCAAGGCGCCACCAGCACCATCGCCTTCGCCTTCACCGGCACCCAACGCACCGAAACCACCAAGTAACACCACCCCAAGCAACACAACCCAGTTTCAACACAGAGCCCCGCCGGGCCTGGTCGGGCGCCCCCCTGCCCGACCAGGTCCGCCGGTATTTCCTGAGCCAGACTTGAGGATTTCCCGCAGGAAGCCTGAGCCGGATAGCCCAGACTTTCAATCAGAAGAGAACCAACACCGGAAGGAACGCCAGGACCATGAGCGCACTGACCAGTATCAGCGGAACCGCACTCAAGGGCCGGCGTTCAGCCGCGGCACTGACGGCGACCGCCGTCGAGACCCCCGCGAAAGCCGCTGCGTTCCGCCGTATCGCTGCTAAAACGATGAAATTCCTCGGTTTCGCGATGCTGGCCATGGCGGCCTTGGTTTTCCTCTTCCTGGCAATCGGGCCACGCATCCTGGGCTACCAAACCTCCACGATGCTGACAGGATCGATGGCACCGCTGATCAACCCGGGTGACGTCGTCGTCACCGTTCCAACGCCAATCACCGACGTCAAGGTGGGCGACATCATCACCTACCACATCCCCGTGGAAGACCAGCGGGTGGAGACGCATCGCATCACTGAGATCACTACTACGGCCGATGGTGGCGTGGCTGTCCAGACCAAGGGCGATGCGAATAATGGCATCGATCCGTGGATCGCCACCCTGCAGGGCGAAACCGTGGATAAGCAGATCGCGACCATCCCTTACGTCGGGAACGCCATCCGTGCCCTACGCGAACCACTCGTCCTAAACATCCTGATGTACGGTGCGCCCGGCATCCTGGTCATCGGGATGCTCGCCTCCATCTGGAGCAGGGACCCCAACAAATCGACGCCGGAAGACGCCGCGCAGCCACAAGCGGCCAGCCATGACTGAAGAAGCAGACGGTCAGGTTCCGGCTCTGGAACCGTGCAGGTTGCAGGCCTTGGCCGATGAGATGGGAGACCCCACCCCGGCCTTGCGCTTCCTCTCCACTTACCTTTCGATGTTGCCGGGCAGACTATTGAGAATCTCAAACGGCCTCTGCCAACACGACGCCGATGCCAGCATGGACGCCGTGCTGAGCCTCAAGATCTCCTCGGCAATGGTTGGTGCGCTTGAGACAGAGGACCAGTGCAAGGCCATCGAGTCGATGATCCGTGAGGAACACTTCGACTACGCCGTCCAGGCACTCCCGGCGCTCCGGCAATACACCGATCGCTGCTACGCGGCCGGACCGCAACTTTTGGGCAAGGCCCGCGAGTCGCTTCACCCACAGTCCGGAAAGTTGGACGGGCAGCGGAGCACCTAGCGTCGTGCCGCGGTTACCGTTCTCCCGCTGGCACGGGCTCAGGACTTTTGATTTGATGGGGCACCAGGAACAGCGCTGCGACAGCCAAAAGTCCCGCTGCGGCGAATACGTAGAAGCCGGCCGGGTAGGCAATGTTTGCGGCCACCAGGGTTCCAGTCACGGCAGGACCAACGATCGCACCAAGGCGTCCGACGCCGGCAGCGAACCCGAGTGCCGTTCCCCGGAGCCGCGCCGGAAACAGCTGACTGACCCATGCGTAAACCAGAACCTGCGAGCTGAAGACGAAGACGCCAGTGACAAACACCGCGGCGTTGAGCAGGAACTCATTCTGGATCTTCACGCTGAGGATAGCCAGGAACACTGCGGAAAGCCCGAACCACAGCAGCACTATCTTCTTGGTTCCGTGCCGGTCGGCAAGAATTCCGGCCAAAACCAGGCCGGCCACGGCGCCGAGGTTGAGGACCAGCAGCAGCGTCAGGCCCGTGCTCACGGTGTAGCCCGCGGCTGCCATCAACTGCGGCAACCACGTGTTCAAGCCATAAACCAGCAACAATCCCATGAACGACGCGATGCCAATGCCCACGGCCACCAGCGGATAGGGCTTCTGCAGCAGGTCGCGGAACCCGGTCTTTTGCTTGCCGTCCGAGGAATGCACGACGCCGGTAGCCGCCTTTGTTGATTCGTCCACCTTCGCGGGTGCTGCTTCAGGAAGTGACTCCGGCAATTTCGCCCACAGGAATGGCAGGAGTGCCAGCCCGGCAACGCCGCCAATGACAAACATGAGGCGCCAGTCAGGGACAACAAGGATGGCCAGGAACGCGGTGGCCACAGCGCCTACGTGGTAGCCGGTCATAGTCCGCGTGGTCGACTTTCCGGCTGAGCCCGCAGGTGCGTAATCGTTCATGTACGCAAGGGCGGCGGGGAGGCAGGCGCCCAGCCCGAGGCCTGCCAGCAGGCGCAGTATGGAGAAGACCGCCACGTTGGGAGCGAACGCGACTCCGATCGTGAAGAGCGAGAAGCCGGCCACGCAGGCGATCAAGAGCTTCCGCCGGCCGAACTTATCGGATAGCGGGGCGATAAAGAGTGCGCCGAGCCCCACGCCTACCAGGGAAATAGTTGCAGCGAAGGTGGCTCCAACGGCATCGAAGCCTATGTCGCCGGTCTTGATGAGCGTGGGGATGACAGACCCCAGGACCACCAGGTCGAAGCCGTCCAAGACCATGGCTAACCAACACAGCCAGACTGGCCATTGTGAGCGGCGGGCAGATGGCATCGTTGGCATAGTGTCCTCGGGAGTTCTCTTTGGGAATGGGATGTGGCCAGCAGAACGGCCGGTCGGTTATGAGAGTTGTATCACCGGCGGGAGTAATCTGAAGCACGTTCTACCATTGAATGGAAGGGGCCCCCGCGGGGTCGGGTAGGGGAGCGGCAGCAAAGGAGCGCATCGTGGCCAACTCAGCATCAGGTGACTCCGTGGTGGATCGCGTTGTCAGGGTCATTGAAGCCTTTCCTGAAGGTGCCACCTCCCTGCAATTGACCGAACTCGCCGAAAGGTCCGGCCTCCCGTTGTCGTCCGCCCACCGGCTGGTGCGGCAACTCTCCGAGCATGGCCTGCTGGAACTGGGTGCTGGCGGGAACGTTCGGCTGGGCCTCCGATTGTGGGAACTCGTCAACAGAAATTCGCCCACCCTCGCACTCCGTCAAGCGGCCATGCCCTTCATGGAGGATATTCAGCAAGTCCTGAACCAGAACGTGAACCTGGCAGTCCTCGAGGGCTGGGAGGCGCTGTTTGTGGAGCGGCTTTCGCGCCGAGGATCGGTGGCCAACCGAGCACGCGTCGCGGGACGCATGCCGGTCCACATTTCCTCCGCCGGCCTGACGCTGATGGCACACCAGTCCCGGGAATTGCAGGCGCAGTACCTCGAACAGTTCCACGACCCGGAAGGAAAGGTGACTTCCGACGTCATACGCCACCTGTTGGCTGAGGCCGCGCAGCTGGGCTATGCGCAGTTGGCTGGAGTTGTTGATCCGGACACGTGGGGCATCGCCGTGCCCGTGATGAACGGCAAGAGGCGAGCGGTCGCGGCCCTTGGCGTGGTGGTGCCCTTGGCTGAGATGCGCCTGCAGGCGCTTGTTCCGGCGTTGCAAACCGCTGCCCGGGGGATAGGGCGGCAGCTCAGGGACTGATGTAGTGCTTCCGTTCAACGGAATCTATGTAACACCCGTCACGCACTACCCGCCACACTGATTCCAGACTCATCCCGTCCCGGCGGGACCGCAACGAAGCGAGGAACACCATGGCACGTACAACCGTCACCACTCAAGTCGCCATTATGGGTGCAGGACCCGCAGGGCTCATGCTCTCCCACTTGCTGGCCAAGCAAGGCATCGAATCCGTGGTGGTGGAGATCCGCAGCCGGGAACAAATCCACCAAACTGTTCGCGCAGGCATCCTGGAACACGGCACCGTCAACCTGCTCGTGGACTCCGGCGTCTCAGACCGGGTGCTGCGCGAAGGTGACCGGCACGATGGCATCGAGTTGCGGTTCAACGGCGAAAGCCACCGCATCAACTTCAAGGAGCTGGTGGGTGAATCCGTGTGGCTGTACCCACAAACAGACGTTTTCGCTGACCTCGCTGCGCGACGCGAGGCTGACGACGGCGACGTTCGATACAGCGTCACGGACACCACTGTCCACGATCTCGAGGGCAAACCGAAAGTCTGGTTCACCGATTCCGACGGTCAGGAGTTCGAGATCCAGGCCGACTTCCTCGTTGGCGCTGACGGGTCCCGCAGCCACTGCCGCTTCCAGATCCCCGAAGCAAACCGAAAGTGGTTCTTCCACGAATACCCTTTCGCCTGGTTCGGCATCCTGGCCCAGGCTCCACGCAGCTCCGACGAGCTCATCTATGCCAACTCCGAGCATGGTTTCGCCTTGATCAGCCAGAGGACCGAGACAGTGCAGCGCATGTACTTCCAGTGCGATCCCAAGGAAAACGTGGCCGACTGGGACGACGAACGCATCTGGTCCGAGTTCCGCAAACGCGTAAACGGTAATGGCTTTGAGCTCAACGAAGGCCCTGTCCTGGAAAAGATGGTCCTACCGTTCCGGAGCTTCGTCCACACTCCTATGCGCCACGGCAATCTTTTCCTTGCCGGCGATGCAGCACACACCGTCCCGCCCACCGGCGCCAAGGGACTAAACCTCGCGATACACGACGTGAAGGTCTTGTTCGAAGGCTTCGACTCCTTCTATTCCAACGGTTCCACCACACTGCTGGATTCCTACAGCGACCGCGCCCTGGACCGAGTTTGGAAGGCACAGCATTTCTCTTACTGGATGACCTCCATGCTGCATACCGTTCCCGGCGCCGACGACTTTGACCGCGCCCGCCAGCTGGGCGAGCTGCACTCTGTGGTCTCGTCCGAGCACGCCAAGGCATACCTGGCTGAGTCGTACACGGGCTGGCCGACGTCGCGGTAAGGCTTCGTCGCGGCTGGGTCTAGGGTCGCGGGCTCGGCTTATGTCGCAGGCTCAGCTTAGGGTCGAGGCGTAGTTTAGGAGCGCTCGACGGCGGGCGGTCACCCTGTGGCGAGACGGTCACCCTTGTGGCGAGGCCGGTCACCCTTGTGGCGAGGCAGCAGAGCGCAATTGGACGCGGCGGACTCTTATGTTCTGAGGGGTGTGTGGTGGTGGTTGCGTCGGGGTGTTTGTTTGGGGTCGATGTGGGGTGGCGGGATGAACCACGGAACCCCTGTTGTGATGTCGATGCGCCAGTCTTCTTTGTGGATGAGGTGGTGGTGGTGGCTGCAGAGCAGGGTGCCGTTGTTGGTTGACGTGGTGCCGCCGTGTGACCAGTAGGTGATGTGGTGGGCTTCGCACCAGGGGGCGGGCATGGTGCAGTCGGGGAACGCGCAGCCTTGGTCCCGGGCGGTGATGGCTTTGCGGATGTGGGGCGGGAAGATCCGAGTGGTGCGCCCGATGTCCAGGACGCGGGATTCGCTGCCGAGCAGGACGGGGAGGATGTCGGCGTCGCAGGCGATTTTGCGGATGGTGTTGGGGTGCATCGGGCCGGCGAAGGTGGCGGAGCCGGAGCTGAGCCGGGGGTGTTGCGGTCCAGGCCCAGGCCGTGTGGTCTGGGTGGCGGCTGCGCCGGGTGGGGAGGCGGCTGCGCCGTGTGGTGTTGCGGTTGCACCGGGCGGTGTGGCTGCGCCGGGACGGGGGTCTTCCGTTCCAGGCCCAGGTCGTGTGGTCTGGGTGGCGGCTGCGCCGTGTGGTGTGGGGGCTGCGCCGGGCGGGGCGGTGCGGGTGAGTTGTTGGAAGAGGTCGTGGTGGTTGATGGTGACGGTGACTTGGGGGCGGAGTCCGCCGTTGGCTGGCAGTTTCCCGGTGGTCAGTGCCACGCCGCAGGCTCCGACGAGGCCGTCGAGGAGTTTCTGGGCCCGGGAACGCCGGTCCAGGTCCGGCCCCGTTGGTTCGCTCCCGCGGTCACTGCCGTGGACGGTTCCGGGTGCCTGACCGTCGACGTTCCCGTCGACGCTCTCGTTGGTTTCCCCGGTGACGTTGCCTTCGCCGGTGGCTGCGTTGGTTCCGGTGGCTCCGTTGGCTCCGGTGGCTGTGGTGGTTGCGGTGGTGAGTCGGGGGTTGGTGGCGGTGTTCATGGCGGTGGTGAGTGTTTCGTATTGTTCGGTGGTGGCGAAGATTTCCAGGTGGTGCAGTCCGTGGCGGGGTTTGCGGATGAAGGTGCCTTGGAGTTGGCGGAGGATTTCTTCGCTGGGTTCCAGGCCGTCCTGGTCGATCAGGTCGTTCCAGCGTTTGGTCATTTTCAGGACGAAGTCGGGGTCGGACCCGGCGGCGGTGCGGGTGAGGGCGTGTTCCATCCGGGTGAGGGTTTCCTCGTCGGTGAGGAGCCGTACTTTATCCAGGGCGGTGCTGATGATGCTCGCGGACCGGGTGGGTATTTGTGTGGATTCGAGGGCTTGGGCCAGGATTTCGCGGCGGGCCGGGATGTGTTGCCCGGCGATACCGGTCCCGGTGAGGACCTGGGAGGCCAGGGCGAGCCGGCGCCGGGCTTCGCTGATGCCGATCCTCAGGCGGGCCCGCAGGAATTCCGCGGCGTTGCGGTAGCCATCATCGGCCACCGCAGCAGCGTCCGCCGCAGCAGCGGCGGATCCAGCAGCAGTATTGAAGCCAGCAGCAACAGCGGATCCAGCAGCAGTATTGAAGCCAGCAGCGGCAGCGGACCCTGCAGCGGTGGCTGTGGCGGTGGCGGGGTTTGGTCCTGTGGGTGCGGGGTTGGTCCAGCCTGTCTGCCATCCAGTGCCCGCCGCGGAGGAGGGCCGTGCCTGCTGGGCTTGGGTGCGGGTCCGTTCCACGGCGTGCGCCGCGATGACCTGCAGGTATTCCACGGTGCGGGCGATCTCCTCCACCCGCCCGGCGAACCCCGCGGCTTCGGCAAAACCGAACCCCGGGGCACTGGCCACGGTGACGGAACGCAGACTTTCCAAGGCCCCAACGCTGTCCGCCAGCGCATCCCCAAGTCCGAGCGCATCCCCAAGTCCCGGCGCATCCCCAAGTCCCAGCGCATCCTCGAGCCCGAGCGCATCCCCAAGCCCCAGCGCACCCTCAAGCCCCGGCGCGCCCTCAATTCCCAAGGAACCGCCCAGTCCTGGGGAAACAGGGCTGACTTCAGGATCGACCCTAATTCCTGAATCGACTTCAACTTCAGGATCGACCCCAGGGCCAGCGAAAGGCAGTGGTTCCAGGCCGTGAACACGCTTGATTTCACCGTCCACTTCACTAAGTGCAGTGAAGGATTTCGGTTCAATGCCGCGAAGCAGCGCCATGGCCCTGAGCTTCTCCGAATCGCCGCCTGCCGCAGCCGCCGCCGTCGGGCCTTCACAGCCGGCCTGGACGCTGGCAGGTGCGGTGTGGCTTCCTCGGGGAAGGCCCCGGGGGCGCATCGCGACGCCAGGCATCGCTGCCCGTCGCGCCATGATTTCCCCAATGCTTCCCATGAATAAACCCTCTCACCAGGGTCTGACATTTTTAGGAAGCAGTGCCGCTGCCCTTGGGTGTCACAAGCTTCCCAACCGTTTCCAGGCATCAACCATGTGTTCAGAATCAGAGATTTAGGGCCCACAGATCGCGCCGGGGCGTGGATTGCCAGGAGAACAGACTGACCCGCTCGGACATGTGCCGTTCAGCACTGAACCGGTCTTCTTCTGAAGCCGAATTGGGGACCCCAAATCCAGACCACTACAGCGTCAAAACACCGTTGTCCTACTAGCCTCGTTTCAGTCCCCAAGAGCCGGCGAAGGCCAGCCCAACCGTCATCCGTACAACGCCGCCTCAAGCAGCCGGTCAAAGCTTGCAGTTCCACTGCTCACCGGGGCAACGGTGATGATCGCGAGGAGTCTCTCGGAGCCATCTTCCTTGGCACTTGCAACCCTTTTCACGTGCAGCCGCAAACCTGGAACCCCATTGATCAGCAGTGGAAGCTGCTCGCCGCTCTTGATCAATTTCCGTAGCTGCTTCGTGGAGATCTTGTCGTCGGGGCTGCCTGTCAGCTCCGTGAGGGTGTCGTTGATCCGTTTTGCCAAGCCACGCACCAGGTTCCTCTGGGCGACGACGGTGGGAATAGTAAGTATCGCGGCGAACACGGCAATGAAGATCGACGCCGGGACAGCGTTTCTCAGGGCAGGCATGAAGATCATCAGGATCAGCCACAGGATCACGGCAAGGATGCTGAAAGTGACGAATTTGATAATGGGTTTGTCGCCGGGTTTCCTCATCCAGCGCACGATTTCAACAGCATCCGGCGCGTTTTCCATGGTCAGGATCCCTTCACTTCGAGGAGTGCTTCGGCCAGAATTACTGCCTCGCGTGCTTCCCTAAGGTCGTTCCGCAATCCCACATCGGGGATCTTCGCGGCGCCACTGCCGGTACCCGCAAGCTCGTAGAGGGCCCTGCCCAGGTTTTCGCGGTCCCGTGACAACCTCCGGGACGTTTCCAGTTTGGCCCTGATGACTTCAAGTTCGAGGAGCGAGCGGCCTACGGCGTCTCGTTGTCCTTGCTTGAGCGACAGTTTCTCCGTGAGCCGCAGGACCTGTGCACTGTGCATTGACCTCATCTGAACGGCAGTTCGTTGGAGCTCATGAAGGGCAGCCGACGTCTGGGGCTCGCCGGAGTGCCGGTCTAGTTCCTCATCGACGCGGCCCAGTCTCCGTTCCCAGCCTCGAAGGGCCCGTTGATACCGTCCCAAGAGCAGCGAGATCGCCGACAATGCCTTGTCAAGGGCCCTCGCCCGGCTGGTCAGGCTTGTGGTTGCCGCGTCCAACCTTGCGAGGAATGCGGCGTAATTGTCCGGCGAAGGAACCTTGTCTTGGGGATCCACGCGTCACCCGCGCCCGATGCTCTTGCAACCGGGTTTGGTGCGGTACAACGCTCCCCAAACGCCCATGTCAAGAGAATAGAGGGTCCCGGCGCGTTTGGGATAGGGCATGTAGTCAGAGCCAACGGTCAGTATTGACCCTTGATCACGAAGTACGATCCCCGGATTACCCCTGCCAGCTTGGACTTCTGACGGGCGAATTTGAAGCGCGGTTCCAGTTCTTCGGGAACATCCATGCCCTCGGCGAGCTTGAAACCGACCGCCCGCTTCCCGCCTTCCTCGATGCTGTACATGACGTTGATGGAAAGCCCGGACTCGTAGAACACGTAATCCATCCGTAGGCCGTCCACTTCGAAGGCCGTCGCCTCAAGGGGGCGGGACTCGATGACGATGTCGCGCTCTTCCTTCAGGATCCGGCTCACCCGATCCACGACTTCCGGCACCTCACTTGCGGGACTCACGGTGAAGTCATGGTCGTATTTGTTCTTGTAATAGCGGGCCTCGTTCGCGCGCAGTCCTGCGAGGGCCGCGGCAACCGGAGAAGACTCCAGGCCCTCGGTAGAAACGTTCTTGAAGTCAACGATGTACGGCAATTGCTCTCCTCGTCAGATGTCTTGGACCAACCCTAACGTTCCACACTGACACGGCCATGTTGGGCGCGGAATTGGGTGTGGAAAACGCACGACGGCGGGAGGTCGCCGTCGTGCGGTAAGCGAAGCAGGTATCGGGAGGGACTCCCTCCCGATGCCTGCTTGGCCTAGCGTTGAGGCTATGGATAATCGAGCCGAGGTCCGCGAATTCCTGATCTCACGCCGTGCCCATGTTGCCCCTGAGCGGGTTGGCTTGCCCGCCGGGACCAATCGGCGGGTGAAAGGCCTGCGGCGTAGTGAAGTGGCCACGCTTGCCGGGTTGAGCGTGGAGTATTACACGCGCCTTGAGCGTGGCGCGATCAGCGGAGCCTCCCCTCAAGTTCTTGAGAGCATCGCCAGGGCGTTGTGTTTGGACGACGCCGAGCGCGCCCATCTGTTCGACCTCGCCCACGCGGCCAGTCCGGTGGCCCGTCCGCCCAGGCGGCGCAACTCCAAGTCCTACGTTCCGCATCAAAGCCTGCAATGGGCGCTGGATGCTGTCACTGCCGGCCCGGCGTTCGTTCGCAACGGCCGGATGGATCTGTTGGCGGTTAATCCCTTGGCGCGGGCGTTCTACAAGGATTGCTACGACATGCCCGGCCAGCCGCCGAACATAGCGCGCTACACGTTTTTGGATGAACGCGCCCATGATTTTTATCCGGATTGGAATGCGTTCGCCGAGGTGACTGTGTCCATCCTGCGGACCGAAGCCGGTCGCGATCCGCACAACAAGGAACTTCATGACCTCATCGGTGAGTTGGGTACCCGCAGCGATGAGTTCCGGAAACGCTGGGGTTCTCATAACGTCCGCCACCACGGGACGGGTTTCAAAACATTCAATCACCCAGTTGTAGGTGAGTTGACGCTCGCCTACGAGGGCTTGGAAATGGCCGCTGAGCCGGGCTTGACCCTGACGATCTATAGTGCGGAACCGGGGTCGCCTTCGGCGGAGCGCCTGCAGCTCCTCGCCTCGTGGGCTGCCAGCGAGTATGGCACGGCAGCTCAGGCTGAGCCTGAGAGGGCTGCCTCGGACGGCTGAGGTGACCGTTCTTTCCGCCACAAGATGGTGAGTGGGAGAAAATACAGTGCCGCTATGCAGGTACCCACCAGCACTGGGCCAGTTGCGCCGAGCGCGGACTCGACTGCGAAGCCTGCGATCCACGAACCTACTGCTGTGCCGAGGTTGAACGAAGACGTGCTGAGGGCCGAGGCGAGCGTGGGTGCATGGTGGGCATAACCGACTGCTTTGCCTATGAGGATGGGGTTGGTTGCCATGCCGAACAGGCCCAGCAAGAAGATGAGGATCACGGTCAGCACGGCGTTGCGTGAGAGCAGGCAGAGAGCCCCGAGCACCAGGAACGTCATTGCTGCCGAGACGAACAGTGCCGTGAAGGGGCGGTGTGCGCCAAAATGGCCACCGAGGTTGGAACCGATGAACGCTCCAACGCCATAGCCCACCAACACCAGCGGAATTGCCGCTGCCCCCATCCCTGTGTTCTGTGTGAGGAGCGGTGAGATGAAGCTGTAGGCCGCCAGGGATGATCCACACACGATTGCGCAACCCAAAAGAACAAGCCACACCCGGGCGTCACGCATGCTGGCGATCTCGGCCCGAACTGAGGGGATGGGGCCAGCGGAAGGTTCGACGCCGACCAAACGGTAAACGACCAACGCCGCCATGAGTGCCAGGGCACTGAGGATCCAGAACGGGCCTCGCCAACCGATCGACTGGCCGGCAAACGCCCCCAACGGAACACCGATCACGTTGGCCAGCATGCCGCCGCCCAAAACCACGCCTAAAGCACGGGAGGCTGAAGCGGCGCCGGCCGTCTTCGCCCCCACGACGGCGGCGACGGCCCAGAAGGCTCCAGTAGCCAGAGCGGTCAGGAACCGGGCTCCGAGTATCAGCGCGAAGTCGGTGGTGAGGGCGACGATGACGTGGCCAACGGCGAAAACCACCAACGCGAGGCTGAGGGTGACGCGTCGCGGCATCCTGAGGGTGAGAATCGACATCGTGGGCGTTCCAACGATCATGCCGACCGCGAAGACGGTAATCATCAACGCGGCATTTCCTACCGTGATACCCAGGTCCTGGGCGATCTCCGGGAGGATCCCGGCCACCACGAATTCTGTGGTGCCCATAAGGAACACGCCCGCGGCGAGCACATAGGTAACAAGCGGCAGGCGACGGGCTGTTGGTGCCCGCAAAGTATCAGTGGTCATGGTTCCAGACCATCATGGGCATTCAGCCTGAGGGAGTCCCGGTTGATGGGGGTTCCCGGAGGGACTCTCTTCGGCAACCGGAAAAGTCTGCGCTCAAGGGCTTCGAATCTTCGATTGGGTCTTGCCAAGAAAATAGTAAGCATGCTTATGTATTTCTGTTCCGTGAAGTCAGCGGGTTGAATCAATTCCCCGTCCTGATTCCGGAATCTACGCCTGGTGATGCAGGCCGCCGGGCACTAAAGGCAAGACAATCACATTCCAAGGAGACATCATGCTCGCCAGGGAGAACATTGACCGTCTGATGGGCCTCAACGGAAACGTTCGGACCACGGAGGGGGACAAGGTTGGGTCAATCGGAACGTTCTACACCGATGACGACACGGGGGAGCCAACATGGGTAACAGTCAAAACCGGTCTTTTCGGTACTTCTGAATCATTCATTCCCTTGGAGGGGGCCACCCTTGAGGGCGACGACGTCGTTGTTCCCTACAGCAAGGATCACATCAAGGACGCACCCCGCGTGGCCGAAGATGGGCACCTCGATCCCAGTGAAGAAGAGCGGCTCTACAACCACTACAGCATCCAGGACCGGGGTGCCTTCGAGGGTCGGCGTGACTACCCGGACCCCAGCGCCGGAATGGAAACAGACGCCGGAATGGAAACAAGCGCCGGAATGGGCACAAGGGCCGGAGTGGACGCCGTCGGCGGCATGGACGTTGACACGACTGGTACGGCACGCGCGGGCGAGGATGCCATGACCCGTTCTGAAGAGCGCCTCAACGTCGGGACTGAAAGGACAGCGGCCGGACGGGCGCGCCTTCGCAAGTACATCACCACCGAAAACGTGACTACGACCGTGCCGGTCGAGCGTGAGGAAGTCCGCAAGGAGAACATCGAAACTGAAGGCACGCGCGATACCCGCCGCTGAAAACTGCGGCAGCTGCCGCGCCACTGAGTGGTGAAAACGCCCGACGGCGGGAGGCCGCCGTCGGGCCCTGAACTGCCACCTGGTCCTTTGTACGGCCAGCCGGGCCATTCTCCAGACAGCCGGTCCTACCGCAGAAGCCCAGGCGATGGGACGATTTCCTTATGGGCGATGAAGAGAAGAAGGGCCCCGGCGTGCCCTCAGGCACGGGGTCAGAGGAACGCGATCTGTGGCAGGATACCGACGCTGGGTCTCCGACCACACAGCAGATGAGGACTATCGGCCAGCGTCGGCGGGAGGCCGAGCGCAAGCTCGATCAACACCTGGAGGAAGCAAAGCACAAGGCTGAAGCCCCGGATCCGGACGATCAAAAAACGGAATCGTAACTGCAGCGCTTTTCAGCGGCTGGTTTCGGGGCGCTTTCTTGGTGCCGGATGATCGGTGCCCGGGCCACTTTCGGAGATCGCCTGTTGCGGGAGCTGGTCGGTACCTTGCTCCGGGTGTTTCGGCCTACTCAGTGGCGTGTCACTGCCGTGGGCTTCGCCATGATGTAGTTGCAAGGCGCAGTGGATCAGCGGAAAGTGGCTGAACGCTTGTGGCGTGTTACCGAGTTGCCGCTCGGTTCTGGGATCCCATTCCTCGCTCAGCAGCCCAACATCGTTTCGGAGCGTCAACAGCCGCTCGAACAATGCGGTTGCCTGGCCGGCATGGCCAAGGCCCAGCAGCGCATCCACCAGCCAGAAAGAGCATGCAAGGAACACTCCTTCGTCGCCGGGCAGGCCGTCGTGGCCGGACTCGGTTCGGTAGCGCAGCACCAGTCCATCTTCGGTGAGGCCTTCCTGAATGGCCTTCACCGTTCCCGCAACGCGGGGGTGGCGGCGCCCCAGGAAGCCGACGCGGGGGATCAAGAGCAGGCTGGCGTCCAGTTCCTGGCTTCCGTAGGACTGCACAAAGCTGTTGAGCCCTTCATCGAACCCTTTCGTCATTACCTCTGAATGGATCTGCGTGCGCAGCGCCGCCCAACGGTCTCCGGGGCCGGGTAATCCTGAGGTTCTTACGGCTTTGACCATGCGATCTGCAGCTACCCATGCCATGACTTTGGAATGGGTGAAATGCCTGCGGGGGCCGCGCATCTCCCACAGCCCGTTGTCCGGTTGGTCCCAAGCCCCTTCCAGGTGCTCCATCAACGCCACCTGAATGTCCCACGACGTGTCCACGGTGCCGGGCGGGGAAGCTGCCCTGGTCAGCGAGAGCCCATCCAACACCTCGCCCCAAACGTCCAATTGCAGCTGGGGAGCCGCAGCGTTCCCGGTGCGGACTGGCTGGGAATTTTCGTAGCCCGAAAGCCACGGGATGTCTGCCTCCGGCAGTCTGCGGGCGCCGTCCAGGCCGTAAACGATCTGCAGCTCGGAAGGATCTCCGGCAACAGCGCGGAGCAGCCATTCCCGCCAGGCTGCTGCTTCTTCCGTATATCCGGCGGCAAGCAACGACTGCAGGGTAAGTGTTGCGTCGCGTAGCCAGCAGTAGCGGTAGTCCCAATTGCGGGAACCGCCCAGTTGCTCGGGAAGGGACGTTGTAGCAGCCGCAACGATGCCTCCTGTCGGGGCATACGTCAGGGCTTTGAGGGTGATGAGCGATCGCTCCACAGGTTCCTTGTACTTGCCCTCCATCTCGCTTTGGTCAATCCACTCGCGCCAGAAGGATTCCGTGGCGTGAAATGCTTTGGCTGCATCGATTCGCCGGGGCTCCGGTTCATGGCTTGGTGCCCAGCGAAGCACGAAGGGGATACGTTCCCCGGCGCGGACTGTGAACTCACTGATCGTGCGCCTGTCCACGCCCTTGAGCGGAGCGGGCGTCGTGAGATAGGCCGAATCGGGCCCCGCCACGGCGCTGATTCCATGCTTGTTACGACGCACCCACGGCACCACGCGACCGTAGTCAAAACGGAGAATCAGCTCCCCACGCATGGCCACCTCGCCGGACAGGCCTTCCACGATCCGCACGAGGTCTACTGCATCATCGCGGACAGGCATGAAGTCTGTGACACGGACCGCACCGCCGTCCACTTCCCATTCCGTTTCCAGGATCAGGGTGTCCGGGCGGTAGCGCCGCCGCGTGCAGTTTCCGCCGTTCCGCGCTCCTGCATCTGTGGGCGCGAGGATCCATCGGCCAGCTTCAGGGGTATGTAACAAGGCAGCGAAGCAGGCGGGGGAGTCGAAGCGGGGCAGGCACATCCAGTCGATGGATCCGTCGCGTGCCACCAGGGCGGCTGTATTCAAGTCCCCGATGATCGCATAGTCCTCAATTCTGGCCATGGCATCAGATCCTTAAAATCAGACGGCGTCGAGTATGCCCTGACCGTACCCTTTTGCCTCACGCACCTCAACGGATGCGGCGGTTATTCGGCTGCTGCGCCGGCATCGTCCATCAGGCGGTCCAGGCCGTCAAGAATCAGGTTCAGTCCGAAGTCGAATTCGTCGCCGAAGTCGTAGCCGGGTTTGAGGACATGCTCGACGGCGATCTCCACCATGCGCGGGTACTCCCCGGTAGAGAACCGCTCCATGATGGGGGTGGTGATTTCGGCTGCGGTATCCCGTCCTTCAAAGGGCAACGCTGCCTCCTGGAGGGCGAAACCGTAGATGTAACTGTCCAGCGCAGCGTACGCGTGGGCTGTCAGTTGGACCGAAAATCCTGCCGCCCGCAAGGTGGCCAGCGTCGCCTCATGGTGTCGGAGCGTTGCGGGCCCAGGGGCGGAACGGCTTTCCAGCAATCCAACCGCCCATGGATGCCGGGTGAGGGCTGCGCGCATCGCGTGTGCCCGATCGTGCATTTCCTCCCGCCAGTTACCGGAAGGCGAGGGCGACGGAACTTCACTGAACACCATGTCCACGATGCCGTCCAGGATTTCGTCCTTGTTGGCCACGTAGTAGTAAAGGGACATCGGCTTGGTGCCCATGCTTTGCGCCAGGGAGCGGATGGTCAGCGACGATATGCCCGACTCGTCCGCGAGTTCCACAGCGCATGTGAGGACCCTTTCGCGGCTAAGGGGAAGGCGCTCAGGGCGTACGGCGGACACTGGATCTCCTTTGGGTGTTCCGTTTTAGTACATTGTACGGTAGCGTCTTTAGTACAGCGTACGAAATAGCTGAACTCCTGAAAGGAACGGCCATGACCACTGGTCAGCAAGCCAAGGAATCGTCTGAGTCCAATGTGGTGCCCACCCCGGAAGTCACCATGCGGGCGGTCGTCCAGGATGCCTACGGCTCCGCCGACGTCCTTCGCTTGGCCCGGATCCCCAAGCCGGAGATAGCGGACAACGAGGTGCTGGTCCGGGTCCACGCCGCAGGGCTGGACCGCGGGACCTGGCACATCATGACAGGGAAGCCCTACGCCCTGCGCCTGGCCTTTGGGTTCCGGCGCCCCAAGAATCCCGTACCCGGGCTCGACCTCGCCGGGATCATTGAAGCCGTGGGGCCTGGGGTAACCCGTTTCGCGGTCGGGGATCACGTTTTCGGCGTGGGGAAGGGCTCCTTCGCGGAGTATGCCGTCGCGGGGGAAGGCCACCTCGCCCTCAAACCGGCAAACATCAGCTTCGAGCAAGCCGCAGTGGTTCCCGTTTCAGCCTGCACCGCGCTTCAGGCTCTACGTGCAGGTGGGATGGATGTCGGGACGCCGGCAGGGCAAACCTCGAAGGGGCTCAAAGTGCTGATCACTGGCGCCTCTGGCGGGGTTGGTGGCTACGCAGTGCAACTTGCCAAAGCCGCAGGAGCTGAAGTTACCGCGGTCTGCAGCGGCGGCAAGGCGGACCACGTGTTGTCCCTCGGCGCCGACCACGTCATCGATTACACGCATCAGGATTTCGCGGACGGTTCTGCGCACTATGACGTCATCATCGATCTCGCGGGAAACCCCAGCTTGAAGCGTCTTCGCCGAGCGCTCGCCCACAGCGGAACTGCGGTCCTTACTGGAGGTGAAGAAGGTGGGCCGCTAACGGGTGGCATGGACAGGCAGTTCCGCGCACTGGCACTGTCCCCTTTCATTAGCCAAAAGCTGACCATGATCGTTGGTACTGAGCGTTCGGAAGACCTTGAGCACCTCGCCGGTCTCCTCCAAGCCGGAACCATCGTCCCGGCTATCGACCTGAGCTATCCCCTTGACCACGTTCCGGAAGCCATGCGTTACTTCGACGCCGGCAAAACACGCGGGAAGATCGCCATCACCATTTGACCGGATGGTCACCAAAGGGCTTGATCGGGGAGGGGTCAAACGCACGACGGCGGCAGGTCGCCGTCGTGCGTTTGCGTGAAGTCTGGAATCAGCGCCGCGAGGCATGCTACGACTGTTCCTGGGAGCGAACCCGGCGAGTCCAAGGAGCAAATCATGGCTGAAGAAAAGCCTGTCCTCGTGGTCGGTGCCACCGGCTACCTTGGCAGTCAGGTAGTTGATGCACTTCTCAAGCGCGGCAAAAGCGTCAGGGCGCTGGTCCGGGCAAAATCCGACGCCGGCAAGCTCGAAGCCAAAGGTGTCGAGGTAGTCCGTGGCGACATGCTTGACGTGGCGTCGTTGATCCATGCAATGACCGGTGTGGCCGGAGTTATTTCCACTGCTGCCGGGTATACGCGGAACGACAAGAACGCAAATGCGATCGACACCTTTGGCCAGAGCAACCTGGCGGTGGCGGCCAAACAAACAGGTGTCCCGAGGTTTGTCCTCATCAGCATCCTCACCTGTGATCTGACACCCCAAGTGCCGCATTTTTGGCACAAGAAACAAGCCGAGGATACGTTCGAACAGCTGGGCGTGCCGTTCGTTGCGCTTCGTCCGGGGGCGTTCTTTGACCAGACCGCCGGGATGGGCGGCGACCCTCTGGCGAAAGGCCGTGTCATGTGGATCGGCGCCAAGGACACCCCACTGACCTTCGTCCTCACCAGCGACCTCGCGGGATACCTTGCCGATGCCGTGGATGCGGAGATAACCGATGGCGAACGCATCGACATCGGCTGGACCCGGCCCGTCAGCATGTCCGAGGCGGTGGATCTCCTGTCCAGGCACGGCGGGCCTGGCGGCAAGGACATCAAAATCATGGCCGTCCCAACGCCTGTGCTCAAGGGCCTGGGCAAAGTCACTGAACGCTTTGTTCCGCTGATAAGCGACATGGCCAGCATGTCCGCCTGGTTCGAGACGGGCCGATATGTGGCCAACACGAGCCGGCAAGCCGAAGTTTTTGGTCCGCCGCCCACTCCGGAGGACGCCGTCGCCCGGTTTGCTGCAGGTTTCGGGCACTGATCCGCAGCCCACGCCGGGGCGGCCGGAGGGGAACAATGGCGGGCACAATCTATCTCATGCCGCAAATTGGGAAGTATGCTTACGATATCGACGCAGTTCCGTGATCACCCGTTCGCGGGCCGGTCGGAAGTGAGAGGAGCACGACATGAGAATAGGTTCTTCCATAGCACTGATCGCCATTGGAGCGATTCTGGCCTTTGCGCTTGCCCCCGGACTCATCCCCTTCGTGGACCAGGTGCTGATCGGCTACATCCTGATGGCTGTAGGCGTATTGGGCCTGATAATTTCCATCATCATGGCAAGCCGCACCCGGCGTACGGACCATATCGTGGAGCGTCGCGATGCTCCCGAAACCATCATCGACAGGCGTCCGCGACCCGAGGTTTAGCTCCTTCCAAGGCAGGCAAAAACGCACGACGGCGGGTGGTCGCCGTCGTGCGTTTTCTTGCCTGCAATCCTGGAGAAAAGCTCGTACTCCTCAGCCCAGCGGTGATTTCCAGGTGAAGCCGTCCGGGTCGGTGAAGGTGCCTGCATCGCCGCTGATGAGGAGGCGATGTGACCCGGTGCCGTCAAGTGATACCCCGGCGGTCTTAGCCAGCGCGCTGCGTTTATTGAGCGTCAGCTTGATGGGGCCGGTATCAAACTCGACGTACCGGTTTCCGAAGCTCTTGGCCAAGGTGAGGCCCCGCTCGAGATAGAACTGCTTGCTGGCAGCCACATCCGCGACTCCGAGTTGGAGCACCATCGCATCAATGTGCATATTGGCCGGACCGCTGTCCTTCTTGGACGAGGAGGCGACTGTCCAGATGGTGCCGTCCGGTGCCTGGAGGACTCCGCCGTACCCCCACAGCGATTTGGCGGCGGGCTTGATGACCATCGCGCCGGCGTCGCGGGCGTTGTCCATAAGGCTGTTTACGCTGGCCGGCTGGGAGAGCACAAGCGACATCGTAAATCCACGAAAGCCCGTGGTCGGCGCCTCGGATGGACGCACCTGAACCCTGCCGCCCATGCTGAAAACGTCAGCGTAGAAGGCCTCCACCTGCTGCGTGGTGGGAGCGACCTCGATAATTACAGATTCGATGGCTGCCATGCAGTCATCCTAGTGAACAACCAGCGATCACGGCTGAACACCACGTAGGCTGCTGGCATGGAGAAGTCATTCGATGTGGAACTCGTAAATCAGGATGAATACTTGGTGCGCTGGGAATCCGAAGGGCAGGCCGGGGAGTCCGTCTTCCGGATCACCCCTGAGTTCCTGGCCGAGGCCGGGCTGGACGGCCAGGATGGGCAGATCATCACTGAAGAGACGGCCAACTTTCTGGCCGGGCACCAACCCGTGATCGACTTTCCCCAAACGGTGGATCTGGAAGAGATTGCCGCGGCCTACCCCGACTTCGTACAGCAACTGCGAAGCCGGCTTGAGGCCCGTTGACCCAACCCGGCGCCGGCTTGCTCAGCATTGGAACTGGACGTCGAACTCTTCCGGCTTCCGCCCGCTCGAGGCGGTTGCGGCGTCGAGGACAGCTTGTGCCGCCTCTTCCAGCCGGGAAACGTGGAGCACCAGCCCCGGTATTTGAATGACGCGAAGTTCAAACCAGCCGTCGGTGGCGAGAGTTACCCTTGCCGTCAGCGTGATTGCGTTGGCCCGGCAGGCTTCAGTGGTCACGAGTCGGGAGCCAACAAGTGTGAGAGCCAAGCTGACCTCCAGGGAAACCGGAGCGAATGGCGCCAACTGCTTGACCCTCTTGAGCATACAGAAACTGGCATGCGCAATGTCAATAAGATTCGCTGAATTTCGCGGTTGTGTCAGCTGTCCACGTCAGCCGTCAGCAACTCGCCGTTGAAGTACTCCAGCTTCCAGCCATCCGAGACATGGTGATGGGCGAGGTTCAGCACGGCATTGTGGACGCTCTCAAGCGTGCGTCCAATCGCCCGGCTGAGCGTCAGCCGGATCAGGGTGCCGTGGGTTACCACCAGGACGCGCTGTCCTGAGAATTCCTGTGCCAGCTGTTCCAGGGCGTCAATGCCACGGCTGGCCGCATCGTCATCACTCTCGCCGCCGCGGAAACCACCCGGGATGCGGAGTGCTTCGAGCTCCGGGCCGGCTTGCAGGCCTTCGGCCGGTCCAAAGCTTCGCTCAATAAGCTCCGGAACCCGCCGGGCGACAGTAAGGCCCAGGCCCTCGGCGATCAGATCAGCGGTTTCTGCGGCACGGCTCAAGGGCGAGGAAACAATCGCGTCCCACTGGTAATTGGACAAAGTGGCAACGGCTTCACGTGCCTGTTCGCGGCCGACGTCGTTCAGTGGAATGTCGGTGGCCCCCTGCAACCGGCGCTCCGCGTTCCAGTCGGTCTGGCCATGGCGGACGAGGGCGAAGGTAGTAAGGGTCATGCCTTCCATTGTGCCTTCCGGCCGTCCGGGCCGCAGTTCCGTGCGTCACGTAAGGAAAACGTCCGACGAGAGGTCGCGTTTCCCTTCCGGGTCAATACTAAGTATCCTGATGACTTATCTGGTGAATTCCGGATGATGCTGTTTGACGCAGGACTGCTCAAGCCGTAGCGGTTTCGCCGAACAGGGCGGCCGCGCGGCTCTCGTGAAAGTTTGATCGGCGGCGTTGCCTGGTAGCAGCGGACACTGTTAGGGTCCGATGCACGCAGGTGGGCCTGAAGGGCGTGACAATTCGTGGGCAACAATGACGAGGCCGTGGAGTTCCACGTGACCGATTCCAGTGCGACTGCTATTGATGGCCGCTATCTGCTGGGACCTGTTTTGGGCCGGGGAGCCATGTCCACGGTGTACCGGGCCACGGATTTGCTCCTTGGCCGGGACGTGGCAATCAAGATCTTCCTTCCTGGCTCCGGCGACGACTCGTTCAGGGCCCGCCAGGAAACCGAGATGCGGCTGCTCGCCGCCTTTGACCATCCAGGCTTGGTGGCAGCCTTCGATGCGGGCGTGGATACCCGGAACGAGGAAGAACGCGCCTACCTTGTCATGGAACTCGCAGAGGGTCGTGACCTGAAAGCCGTATTGTCCGATGGGCCTCTGACGCATGCCGAAACCACCCGCATCGGCGTGCGACTGGCTGGCGCCCTTGCCCAGGTGCATGCCCAGGGCGTCATTCACCGCGACATCAAGCCGGCGAATATCGTCGTCTCCGAGGGGACAGATGGAGCCGAATCTGTGAAGCTGGCAGATTTCGGAGTCGCCCTGGTCATGGACGATAACCGCCTCACCGCAACGGGCTTCACCGTCGGCACCGCCCAATACCTCAGCCCGGAGCAGGCACAAGGGTTGCACCTGACGCCTGCCAGCGACATCTACTCTTTGGGCTTGGTCCTCCTGGAGTGCCTCACTGGCAAGACCGAATACCCTGGAACGCCGGTGGAGACGGCCTCGGCACGCCTTCACCGGGCACCTGAGATCCCGGAAGACCTACCCAATGGACTGCGTGGACTCCTTCAGGCAATGACCGACATGGATCCCGGACGACGCCCTACGGCGGGCGACGTTGAAGAAGTCCTGGCCGGCCGACGTCGAAAGCTGCCGCCTGTGGCAACGGCAACCCTGCCGGTAGTTCCAGCGGCGCCTGCCATCCCAGCGAAGCCGGCTTTGCCGTCGCGGCCGCCACAGGTGGTTACCTCAAGCCCCGGGCCCGCTGCTTCAGCCGCGGGAAGGCGTGTTTCCGCTACGGGTCCAAGGGCTTTTGGCAAGAAGGCCAAGGTGCTCGCCGGGCTGGTTGCGGCTGCCCTCGCCGTTCCGGTCGCTGTGGCGTTGCTCTTCAATGGCGTCTTTTCATCGGCACCTTCAGCCGAACCGACGCGGCAGACCGATCCCGGTGTCTCCGTCATTGAGTCCCAACCCAGCGGGCCAGCGACTCCCTTGGAAACGGCGCCAGCGGTGGCGCCTGCAGTCGAGGTGGTGGATGTGCAGGATCAGCAGCCCGTTCCGGCGCCCGCCGTTCAAGCCACCGTGCCCGCCCAGGATGGTACAGCCACCGATCCCCAGGATCTCGCGGACGCCAAGAGCGGCGGAAAGAGCGAGACCAAGCCTGAAAAAGGTAAGGGGAACGGCCGCGGCTAATGCCTGAGGCCGGAAACGCACGACGGCGGCAGGTCGACGTCGAGCGTTTTCTTGCCTTGCGTGCCGCTATGGTCAGGCCGGAAAGCTCACTGCCACCGTGGTTCCGCCGCCGGCAGTTTCCGAGAGGGTGAGTTCACCGCCATGGGCCTTGGCGATGCTGCTGCAGGTGGCCAGTCCCAGGCCGGAGCCAGGCCCGTCGCCTTGGCGGCGCAGGCGCACCAACGGTTCCAGGACTTTGGCCCGATCCTCCGCGTGGATGCCCTTACCGTTATCGGCCACGAAAATGGTGGCGCCGTGGTAATTGGAGACTCCGCTGATCCGGACACGCAGGTCCCTTTCGGGGCTGCGGTAGTTCATGGCGTTGGACAGCAGGTTCTGCAGCAAAGTGCGCAGTTGGCCCTTGTCTGCCTGGAGGTTCAGGTCCTGCACTTCAAGGATGTCGTCCTCGATGCCGAGGTCCCTGGCCACCTCGCCCGCTGCCTCTTTAAGTGAGACCTGTTGCGGCTGGATGCCGCCGCCCACCCTGGAGTAGCTCAGGACGTCTTCCAGCATCCCCAGCATCCGGCGGCCACTTGCCCCGATGCGGCTCAGGTATTTGGCTGCCGCGCTGTCCGTTTGGACGTCTGGATCGTCCTCCACCAGCTCCACGTAACCCAGGATGGTGGTGAGCGGAATCCGGAGATCGTGGCTGACGCGGCCCGCGAAACCAGCCAGCTTTGCGTTGCTCTCCCTCAACTCTGCATACGTGCGGTCCAGTTGGATTGTGCGGTGCTGCAGCTCCAACAGCTCCACCACCTGCTTGGCCAGGACTTCCAGCATGCCGACTTGCTCAGGCCGGATCTCTTTGGGCTTGTCAGAAAAGACGCACAAGGTGCCGGGAACGAATCCTGACTCTGTTTGCAACGGAACCGAAGCGTAGAACCGAACCCTGCCCAATTCACCGGTCACGAACGGGTTGTCAGCGGACCGCGGATCCAGGGAAGCGTCAGGGATAACGGTGATCTCGCGGCAGAGGAACACCTTGGCACACATGGAATCTTCGCGAGAGCACATCCCCGGTTCCACACCCCAGGCGCCAACTTGGTATTGGTATTCGGCGCTAATGATGTTGACTACCCCGAAAGGGGCGCCGCAAAGCTCAGTGGCAAGGCGCACGAGGTTCTGGAGGGCACTCATCACGGCGGCGTTGGGAAGCAGGGTGGAATCTTCTCCGGGGTCCAGTCCGTACTCCCGCAACTCCAGATCCCGGCTAACGTCGTCGGTGAAGGCGAGCTGGCCTTTTGCACCTTTCATCAAGAATTTCCCCCAGGCTTCTTTAGGATTCCCTGCCGATCCTACCCGGAGGTTGGCCGGGTTGGATTGTCACAAGGTTTGCGTTGGCGCCAGCCCTTATCTGCGGCAATTGCTGTCAGTACACTGGAACGCATGACCGAGCAGGAACCGGCTGGGGTTACTGAAGTTATCGACCTCTCCCTGCGCACTCCGGCACAGCGATCCCGGACCTTCATGGGGATCCTGGTGAACACCGCCCTGGCAAATATCACCACAAGCTATCTCTGGTTCGCCCTGACATTCTGGGTTTATCTCGAAACCCGCAACGTGATTGCGACGGGGGTCGTCGGGGGTGCCTACATGCTGCTGATTGCACTCTCCAGCATCAGCTTCGGCACGTTCGTGGACAGGTATCGGAAGCTTGCCGTGATGCGCTTCGCTGCCGGGTTCACCTTGGTGATGTTCGTGCTGTCAGGAGTGCTGTTTCTCCTCACCCCCACAAGCCTTCTGCTGGACCTGGCACAGCCATGGTTCTGGATTTTCACCCTGATCATCCTCGTGGGTGCCGTCGTTGAGAACTTGCGCAACATTGCCCTCTCCACCACCGTCACCATCCTCATTGAGCCTGATCGCCGGGCCAATGCAAATGGAATGGTGGGGATGGTGCAGGGTCTCATGTTCATTGTCACCTCGGTCCTCTCCGGACTGTCGGTGGGCCTGCTGGGCATGGGCTGGACCATTGTGGCCTCCCTGGTTTTTACCGCGCTGGCGTTCGCGCACCTGCTCACGTTGCGAATGCCCGAAGAGGTGCAAGCGGCAGCCACTGACGCACATGGCGGTTTCGACTTCCGCGGCTCGCTTGCCGCTGTGCTGGCTATCTCCGGGTTGTTCGCACTGATCGTGTTCTCCACGTTCAACAACTTCGTGGGCGGCGTTTACATGGCGTTGATGGATCCGTACGGATTGGAAATGTTCTCCGTTGAGATGTGGGGAACGTTCTTCGCCGTGGGTTCCACCGGCTTCCTCGTGGGTGGCGCGCTGGTAGGAAAGTTTGGGCTCGGCTCCAACCCCTTGCGAACCATGCTGATCGTTGTCGCCGTCATGGGATTCCTTGGTGCAGTTTTCACCCTGCGTGAATGGGCATGGCTGTACGTGGCTGGCATCTGGCTGTATTTGACCTTGGTTCCCATCGTGGAAGCGGCCGAGCAGACGGTTATCCAGCAGGTGGTTCCCCTGAACCGGCAAGGCAGGGTATTCGGATTCGCCATGGCGTTCGAGTCCGCGGCAGCGCCCATCACCGCTTTCCTCATTGCCCCGCTTGCCCAGTTCTGGATCATTCCGTACGCCCGCTCCGCAGAGGGTGCCGCCCAGCTCGAACCACTATTGGGTCAGGGCACGTCCCGCGGGATCGCCCTCGTGTTCCTGATTGCCGGATTCATTCTCATTGCGGCGGCACTGATCGCCTTCCTGACGCCCGTTTACCGGAGGGTTTCGGCGTCCTATATGGAGAAGGCAGCGGCCGGGGGAGCGGACACAACTCCTTCCGGGTGAGTGACGTGGTCATCTGTCGGCAAACCCGGGGACCGCATCCCAGTCGATGTGATGGCCGTACAGCCACTCGAAGTTGTCTGCCGCCTTCCGGGCAAGTCCCCGGAAGATGGCACGCATGGCCAGGTCCTGGAGTACGCGGGTGAACTGGTTCCTGACCTTGGGTTCGGAATTCCGGCGGCCCCAGGCAACCACCGTCTCCGCACGGGGGCGGCGCTCCGCCTCGTAGGCCGCAAACCGGGCAGTGAGGCTGGCTTCTTTGTCGTCGCCCGTGGCCCCCCGAAGGGCGCGGCCCAGCGTGACGGCGTCCTCGATCGCCATCGATGCGCCCTGCCCGGAGGAAGGGGACGCAGCATGGGCGGCATCGCCCACCAGGACCATCCTGCCGCGGTGCCAGCGGGGGACGCTGGGAAAATCGAACGTGGAATACGGCGTGATGATGTCTTTCGTGGCACGAATCAGGGCCACCATCGGTGTCCGGTCTGCCTTTACCAAGCTTGTTAACCAAGCTCTGAGATCCTCCTGACCGAGCAAAGACGGATCAGCACTGGAGCGCTGCAAGGGATTTGCGAACCACCAGATCCTGCCGTCGGGGCTGGGCATGAAGCAGTAGAAGCAGCGCTTGCCGAACACCATCTTCATGCGCCCCGGGGACACGCCCGGGTCCACCTCCTTGAGCGCCAACGAGACGGTGTTGGCAGGAATGATGCCGCCCGTGTTGAGCAGCGGGATGGTGCGCGGTGCGGGCGAGGCGGGGTCGATCAGCGGCCGCACCGCCGAGCGCAGCCCGTCGGCCCCAACCAGCAGGTCGCCGCTGGCGGAGATACCGTCGTCGAAAACGGCCGTGACGCCGTCGGGCCGTTCCTCGACCGCTGCCAAGCGCCTGCCGTGCTCGATCCGGATCCCACGGCGGAGTGCCTCCTCCCGCAAGAGGGTGTACAGCTCCGAGCGGGTCATGGTCCGGGCCGTGGTGCCATCCGGGAGCGTGCCGCCGAAATCGAAATCGATCAGGTGGCGACCCGTGCTGCCCAGGTACATGGACATAAGGGGAGTGCTGAAGCCCAGTTGCGCGGCGTGCTCCTTGAGTCCCAGAGTGTCCAGGGCGTCGAAACCGTTGACGGCGAGGGTGAGGAAGGCGCCTACTCCGTCAGAAGGTCCATTGTGCGCTTCAAAAACGGTGGCGGAGTGGCCGGCTTTCTGGAGTGAGAGGGCCGTTGAAAGGCCGGCTACGCCCGATCCGATGACAACGCAGTTCAGCACGGGAGCTCCTTCTTGGATTTATTTCGTTCGGGTAAAAGAAATATAATGGGCTAGCCCTGCCCGGTCAATCGTTTCGGACAAGCGAAAGACTTTGCTAGCCTCGGAGCATGACGAATCAGGGGCAACGCGAAGCTCTGTTGGAAGCTGTTTATGAGTCGGGCCGAGAGCTGTCCACTGCCGCGATCATGTTCCACACCGCGCTGTCTGAACTGCGCGGCCTTTCGGCGACGGAGGGCAAGGCCATCGATATCCTGCTGCGCCACGGTCCTATGACGGCGGGTGAATTCGGGGAACATTCAGGCCTGGCGCCCGCGTCGGTCACCGGACTCATGCAACGCCTCGAAAGCAAAGGCGTGGCCCGGCGGGTCAAACACGGCAAGGACAAGCGGAAGGTCCTGATCGAGCTCGTAGGTGACCAGGTTGCTGCCGCGGCGCCCTATTTCACCGACTTCATGGCCGGGATGGCAGCGCTGCTGGAAGACTACAGCGACGACGAACTCCGGATCATCGCCGACTACTCAAGCAAGGCTGCCCGCGTCCAGCAGGAGGCGGCCGTTCGGCTGAGCCAGGGAGCTGGTTGATGCGGCTGTATTGCGGGTTGTCAACTTTTCGATCCGACAGCGGCCAAGACCGCTACTCGTCCCGCCATTTGAGCCGGAGGATTTCGAAAGCTTCCTGGATGGCCGCAGACTCGTGAGGCAGCTGAACGTTTTGGGCGCCGGTGAGTTTCGGGCTGACTGCCCCATTATCTGGCCGTTCGAACATCGCCCATAGTTGAAGGTCGTCGCCGTGGCGGGAACTGAAGGTGACACCGTCCACTGCCGTGGATTCGTAAAGCCACGCTGCTATTGCCTGGGTCAGCTGTCTGGGGCGCGCGTCTTTCAGCGCCGCTGCGTCGAAATCAGCCAAGCCAAGGCTCAGTGCCATGCCGATGAAGTGCGGGTACAGCGCGCTAACACTCTTTGATGCCGTGACGGCGCAGTATTTGCCGGACAGCTCGGCACGTGCTGCCGCCCGGCTGTCGAGCCATTCGCGCGGCACTTCGCCAGGGCGGACTGAGGGATGAAGGATGTTATCTTCGTCGTCCTCCTCGATCTCGTCCAGTTCCGCAGTGAGCCGGGCGTCCGCGCGGAAGCCCGCCAGCACTTCGAGGAGGCATGCCTTCAGGCTGGAGCCGGCATAGACAGTGCGGAAGTTGCCGTGCAGATCATCCCACCGCCCGGGAAACCTGCCGTCCGTGGCCCATTCCCACCCACTCCATGCCCAGGGCTCCGGATGGAATCCAATGCGCCACACTGTTCCTGCTGCAGGGAGTAGGGTCAGTTCGTCCTGGGTCACCGTCAGCCCGCTGCCGCGAACGCCCGGGCAGCGGCAAGGACCGCTTGTGCAGCCTCGTCCACGTGGCCTTCACGAAGCAGCCGTGCAGGAGGGACGTCATCCAGTTGGGGGTTCATGCCTTGGAACCAGGCCTGCACCACGACCCTGGAATCCCGTTCGGCCAACAGTGCTGCCACGTGATAGGCATGCCGCAGCCGGGTCATGACCTCGGCGGATGGCTTCCGGTCGCCGTCGGCCCACTGGCGTACGGCGCGGGTTTCCTTCACTGATCCGATGTAGGCAACGAGTTTAGCGCCGAGGATGTCCCTGAGGTCGCGGACCAACTCGGCCTCAGGCAGCCTGATGGAATCTTGATGCGCTTTCAGCCCTCCACGGGCTCCTGCGACTGCTGTCATAGGGTCATACTTTCATAGATCGCAGGCCTGATCAACGGCTGAATCACACCCTCGATCACATGTGCTAGAGCGGTCCCGGCGAACGCTTAGGCTTCATCCCCGGTCCGTTACCCCCGCCAAGGCGTCAGCCGCGGCCACCACCCCGGAACGTTGCGCCGGTACTCGAGGTACTGCTCACCGTACGTGTCAGTGAGGGTCGGTTCCTCGTAACCCTTCACGAAAGTGACGACGGCGATGAGGGCTATCGCAGCATAGATCACGAGCCACCAACTGCCGAAGAGCAGCGCCTGGCCGAGGATGATTGTGAGCACCGCAAGGTACATGGGATTGCGCACGAATCGATAAACCCCGGTGACAACCAGCCTTCGGGTGGGCGCAACCGGCGCGGGCGTTCCCTGGTGAAGGGCGAACAGCGCGAAGGCGTGAAGCAGGAAAGCTACCCCCAGGGTGATCGCGATCCAGGCGACCGGCACCACCAGCCACGTGCCGCCGTCCCAGTCGTAAAGCCGCCATCCGGAGATGAGCCAGGGGATGAGACCCGCCACGATGCCAGGCGCGAGGAACAGGAAGACGATGGTCCCGATCCATGCGCGCGCTGACTGAGCCATGTCAGTCAGGTTAGTCCTCGGCTTGAGGGCTGACGTAGCTCACGCCGCCAGCCCGGCCCCCGCCAACGCCGGAACAGCATCAACCCGAACAGGCAACTCGTGAAGCATCGCGTAACCCTGCAGTTGTTCAAGCGCATCCGGTTCGATCAAGGCACCAGTAAGGTCCATCTCGACGTCCCTGCCGTCGGCCAGGCTGTTGGTGCGTTGAACGATTGGATACAGCGCGTGGAGATTGGAGGTGGTCACATGACCTGTTGCTGCGATCTGGATCTGTGCTCCGTCAAGGTCGACTCGAACAACTACAGAGAGCTTCTCGCTGGTCAATATGCTGCCTTTCATCCGTTCGCTGCCACGCTGCAGCCACCCCAGCGTAGGCAGCAAATGTGATCTGCGCAACATTACGGCCCTGCGGCGCGGCACCATGAGAGCCCGCCGGGAATGCGCTATGCCATGAACGCCAGGTCTTCCGCCGCCACTGGAAATTGCAGCGCTTCCCCCCTGGACAACCGCAAAGCTTCGCCTACTGCGCTCGCCGCCATCCGCTCCAGCTCGTTACCCAGCGACCCCGCCAGATGGGGTGTCAGCAACACGTTGGGATGCGTGTAGAACCGGGAATCGGAAGGCAGCACCCACGGCGTCGTCACGTCCAGCACAGCATATAGATCGCCGCGCTCAAGCCGGGCCAAGAGGGCGTCCTGGTCCACCAACTCGCCGCGCGAGGTGTTGATAAAAGTAGCCCCCGGACGCATCCGATCGATGCGACCGGCGTCGATCAGGTTCTTTGTGGACGGTAACGACGGCGCGTGGAGGCTGACGATGTCGCAGCCCGCCACCAGTTCATCCAGGCTTACAAGCTCGACGCCGAGAGCGCCCGCCTCAGCGGCGGACAGGTACGGGTCGGCCACCACGATGTCCAGATCGTAAGCGGTAAGCAGCCGGATGACGTGACGGCCGATCTTTGACGCCCCGATAATTCCGACGCGCTTGCGGTAGTTGCCCATGTCGGGGAAGAGCTGTTCAGGGAGGACCTCCATCCGGGTGCTGTGCAGGGCGCGGGCTATTTGCAGGACCCGTTTGTTGGCCAGGACGATCATGGCCACGGTGTATTCGGCCACGGGAATGGCATTGGCGTCCGCGGCGGAACTCACCAACAAGCCCCGCTCCCAGCACGGGCCACTGATGTGGTGCTTGACGCTTCCGGCGGCGTGCAGGACGTAATGTAACCGTGGGGCAGCGTCCAGCACGTCGTCGTCGATCATTGGACAACCCCAACCAGTGATGAGGATGTCCGCTTCAGCCAGGAGTGCCCGGCCGGATACTGAACCAAAGTCCTCGATCGGATTCCGGCTGAGGAGGTTCAAAGCAGGCTCCAGCGGGTCCAGGCTTCGGGGCGGGAACACGGCCCGGGCAGTGTGGACAGGCATGGCCAAGGCAACGTTCAGGCTCATTTAACGCTCCCTGCCGTGAGACCGGATTTCCAGAAGCGCTGGAGCATGATGAACGCGAGCAGCAACGGAATGATGGACAAAAGTGATCCTGTGATGACCATCGGCGTGAACTCGGGCTGGGGGAGTGAGTATCCCTGCCAGATCGAAATTCCGACGCTGACAGGCAGCAGCTGCTGGTCCTGGAGCATTACCAGCGGGAGCATGAAGTTGTTCCACACGCCAACAAACTGGAACAACGCAATGGTGATGTACCCCGGCATCATCATGGGCAACCCCAGGGAAAAGAAGGAGCGGATCGGTCCGGCTCCGTCCACGCGCGCTGCCTCCAACGTTTCGCCTGGAACGTACGCCGCCGAATAAACGCGGGCCAAGTACACGCCGAACGGGTTGCAGAGTACGGGGATGAGGATGGCCCACATGGTGTTGGTGATGCCAAATACGGAGGCCAGCAGATACATCGGAAGGACTGTGGCTGTGTTGGGAATCAGCACGCCCACAAGGACCAGACCGAAGAATGAGTCCTTGCCGCGGAACTGGAATTTATCGAAGGCGTAGCCAGCCATGACAGAGACCAGTCCACCAAAGATGGCCCCGAACGCGGCATAGAACATGGAGTTGGCCATCCAGCGGAGGAACACGCCACCATCCTGCCCAAGAACCGCGCCAACGTTCTCCACAAAGGAAGGTTGCCCGAAAGCATAAGCACCGGTGGAATAGAGGTCGGCGGCGTTCTTGGTGGAGGCAAAGAACAACCACAGGACAGGCAGCACCATGTAGGCGCAACCCAGTATCAGCAGCGCGTTCACGGTGAACGCACTTGCCAGGCCGCCGCGGGTGCCACGACTCCGGCGGCGTTTCCTCGACGGCGCAACCGGACCGGTAACCCCTGGACGGGACAACGTTGAGGTGCTCATGCTTTGTTCATCCTTGAGCTGAAGCGGGTGACGGCCCAGGACAGCACCGCTGCCATGAGCGCGATGATGATGGAGGCCGCGGCGGCCTGGTTGAGGTTGTGCCGGTTGAAGGCGGCATCGTAGGCCCACATGTTGGGAACCCAGGTGCTGGTTACGGAGGCCGTTGCTTTGGAAATGATGGACGGCTCCGTGAACAACTGCAGGGTTCCGATCACTGTAAAGAGCATGATGACGCCAAGTGCAGGCAGGATCAGCGGCAGCTTGATGCTGATGGCGGCACGGATTTCGCCTGCGCCGTCCACCCGGGCGGCTTCCAGGGTTTCCCGTGGAACCGCCTGAAGCGCGGTGAACAGCACAATGACGTTGTAGCCCGTCCACTCCCACACCGCGATGTTCACGATGGACGGCAGGATCATGTGGTTGTCCAGGAAGTCCAGGGAAATGCCGCCGGTTTCCAGGACCGAAACGATCGGGCTGACACCGGGGGTGTAGAGGTAGGCCCAGATCAATGCAGCGATGACGCCCGGCACCGCGTGGGGGAGGAAGACGAGGAGCTGGAACAGCTTCCGGGCACGCGCTGCCGCAGCATCAAGCAGCAGTGCGAAGGCCAAGGCGCCGCCCACCATGCACGGGATGTACAGCAGGCAGTACATGATGAGGCGACCTATGCCGCCCACAAAACTTTCCGATTGCAGGACCTGCAGATAGTTCTCAAGTCCCACGAACGAGGTCTTGGCCTGGCCGAAGCCGAGTCCGGACTTCTGCTGGGCGAAGAAGCTGAGCACGATCGAGTAGATGACGGGTGCCACCATCGCCAGGGTAAACACCGCGAAGAACGGGGTCAGAAAGAGAGCGGCTGTGCGGCCGCCGGTTCCGGACATCGTGAGGGGTTTACTCCGGGAGGTAGCAGGTGCCTGGTTGGCCATGATGATTCTCCTCGCTGGTGGGGCGCCCCTATGAAGAGGCCGCCCCACCGTGCGGGCCTACTCCTTGACGGAGAGGCCGTTCTGCTTGAGTCCGGCTACGGTTGCGGTCTGGGCGGTATCAACGGCGTCCGCGACCTTGCCGCCGGTGGTCAACTTTCCGTAGGCGTCCTTGAGAGCCGTGTTGGTGATGTCCCAATTGGGACCCCATTGCCACCCCGGGGTAATGGTGGAGTAGGCGTTGTCGAAGACCTCGTAGATGTCGTTGCCGAAGTAGCTGGCATCGAATGCCTGCTGCGCAACCGGTGTCAGTCCCGGGAAGGCGAGGAAAGCCGAACCGGTGTTGCCGCGCGCTTTGATGGCGTCCGGGTTGGTTGCGAGGAACTCGATGAACTTGGCCGCAGCGGCCGGGTTCTTGCTGCTCTTGGTGATGTTGAAGCTCGAGCCGCCATAGAACGCATCTGCCGGAGTTCCCCAGTTGGGCACCTCCGCTGCGATCCACTGTCCTTTCTGGCCGCTTGCTTCGGTACGCTTCTGGATGCCGGTGGCACTCCAATTGGCGCCCAGAACACCGACGACGGCGCCGCTCGCCAAATCTGCCGACCATTCGTCGCTGAAGGACTGTTGGACCTTGACGATCTTTTGGTCGATCAGCTTCTGCCAGAAAGCAGCGACTTTTTGGGTGGGCTCATCGTTCACGCCAACCTTCCAGCTGTCGCCTTCGGTACCGAACCATTTGGCGCCGGCCTGCCATGACAAGGCGGCAGTAAGTGCGGCTTCGTTGGGGTTGAAGCTGGCCAGGTGTGCTTCGGGGGCTACTGCCTTCAGCTTCCTGCCGGCCTCTTCGAATTCGTCCCAGGTTTTGGGGACGCCGACGCCGGCCTTGTCCAGCATGTCCTTGCGGTACCACATGATCATCGGCGCGGCGTCGTAAGGGAGTGCGTACGTCTCTTCGCCGAATTGAACCAGGGCTTTGGTCCCGTCCGTTAGCTTGTCCACTGTTTCGGCCTTGTTGATCAGCCCGTCCAGTGGCTGGAGCTGGCCGTTGCTGACGAACTGGGGAAGCTGTGGGTATTCGATGGTGGCAACGTCCGGGCCGTTGCCGGCGGTGATTGCTGTGGACAACTTGGCGTAGCCGCCGCTCGCTCCGTTGGGGACGGTTTCGAAGTTGACCTTGATTTTGCCCTGGCTCGCGTTAAAGGCTGCGGCCACCTTGTCCATCCCGGCCATCGACGACCAGAAAGTGATGGTCCCGGACGGGTCTTCAGTGGGCGTTGGCGTGGCTGCCGGGGTGCTGCCACAGCCGGTGATGAGGGCAGCACTTGCCATGATGCTGGCTGCTCCTAGCAGAAGCTGGCAACGCTTCATTCTGTTCTCCTTTGAAGTTCACGATGCGAAGTCGTGGTGTGCGCTGGGGGCACCTTGGACTAGACACAATGAAAGCCACAAAAGTGAACACAGACAACGAAGTGAACAGAAGTAAACAAACGATGAGGCGGGCTCTACACCTGTGTTGAGTCCCGAACCACCAACTCGGGCGAGAGGTTCACGCGCTGCAGCGCGGACGTGCTTCCACGACGTGCGCCGATCCGGTTCAGGCACATCACCAGGGCCTGATGCCCGACGTCGTACTTCGGTGGTGCCACCGCGGTCAGGGGAACGGCCCCCAGGGCGGCGATTTCGTCGTCGTACGCAATGATCGCAAAGTCCTCCGGAATGCGAAGCTGCCGTTCCTGGCAGGCGCTGGCGAACTGGAGTGCGTCCTCATCAGTGTGGACAATCGCGGCTGTGACGTCGGTTTTTGTACACCAATCGAGGATGCCGCCCACCACCAGTCGATGGGCCTCGGGATCATTCAGGGCCCGGGACATCGAACGAACCATTGAATCAACGTCGCGATGTCCGGCACGCTGCATGGCCAGGTGGTAGCCATCGATAAGCTGCGGCGCAGTCGGGCTGTTCTCGCGAAGACACATGGCGATCTTGCGGTGGCCAAGGCCCAGGAGATGGTTGACGGCGATTTCCGCGCCGCGCACGTGATCACTTCGCACGGCTTCGAGGCGGCCGTGGTCCAGTGCGTTGTCAATGGAACGCTCGACGACGACTACCGGCACCACAGCTTCAGCCAACAGGTCCATCGTCTCTGTGCCAGCCAAGGATTGCTCGCTCGGCGTGATCAGGATCCCGTCCACGCCGTGTTCATAAAGGCGGCGGAGCTGGCGGCGTTCCTCCTCGCTTGAGTAGTTGGTCACGCCCAGCACCAACCGCACGCCCGCTTCCTTGGCAGCCGCCTCGGCGCCGCGGATCACCCCCGGGAAGTAGTACGACGCCGAGGGAACGATCATGCCGATCGTCGCCAAGGGTCGCCTCCCGCCCGGTCGCCAGGACGTTGATTGCTGTGGTGTCGCACTACTTCCGGAAGCACGGCCGCCGATGGGAACAGCTCCACCATGGACCCGCTCGAGCAAGCCCTGTCCGGCAAGTAGCGCGAGGTCCCGGCGCACTGTCATGCCGGACGTTCCAAGCTTGGCCGCGAACTCGGCAGCGTTCAGGGATCCGTGAAGGGCCAATTCCCTCAGGATGAGCTGTTGACGATCCTCGGACAGCATGCAGGTTCCCGCCTTCAAGTTCACTTGTGTTCAGTTTGTTCATTATGAACTATCACGCAACATTCGGTCGGGTATGAGAGGTGCACGTTCGGTTTTGTTCAACTCGCGCCATGAGGCCGATGAGGAGCCTAAGGTTAGGGCTCACCGTGTCCGCACCCCCGCAGGAGACCCATGGCCACCGGCTTCACCATGCCCGCACCGGATTACCAGCTCAGCCCCATCACCGGATGGACGCGCGAGCACTGGGTCGCTTTCGCGGATCAGCAACTTCTCGCGGTGCGCCCCTGCTTCTCCGCGCAGAAGGCACTGATCCGGCTAAACGGCCGCCCGTCGTCGTCGGGTGTTTTTTCCGACGGCATGGAGGGGTTCGCGCGCACCTTTATGCTGGCCGCCTTCCGGGTGGCGGGAGAGCAGGGCAACGACCCGCACGGCCATCTTGACCTGTACAGGACGGGCCTCCTTGAGGGGACGCGGCCAGGTAGTTCTGAAGCGTGGCTGCCCATTTGTGACCGCTCGCAGCCGATGGTGGAAGCCGCCTCCATTGCACTGGGCCTGCAACTGACCAAACCCTGGCTATGGGACACACTGTCCGGGGACGAGCGGGCCCAGGTGGCCGAGTGGCTGCAGGGTTCCTCGCGGAGCACCTGCGTGGACAACAACTGGGTGCTCTTCCAGGTCCTGATCGCCGAGTTCCTGGCTGGCGCCGGATTCGAGCACAACGCGGCGCAGATCGAACATGGACTGAAGCGGCTCGAAGACTGGTACGTCGGCGGCGGCTGGTACCGGGACGGGGACAACGACGGCACGGGCGATTTCTTCGACTACTACTGCGGCTGGGCCCTTCATCTTTATCCGGTGTTGTGGGCCGGGTTTGCGGCCAACCGGCACCCGGAAGCCCAAGCAAGGTCCGAAATCTACAGGTCGCGGCTCGCCAGGTTCCTGGCCGATCACGTGAGTTTTTTCGGCGGGAACGGCGCCCCGGTTTTCCAGGGCCGCTCCCTGATCTACCGCTATGCCGCCGTGGCTCCCTTGTTCCTCGGGGAGGCCATCGGCGCGACACCCCTCAACCCCGGACAGACCCGCCGCATCGCCAGCGGCGCAGCAAAATACTTCCTCGATGGCGGCGCTTACGACGACGGGCTGCCGTCGCTCGGTTGGCTCGGCGCCTTTGAGCCGATGACCCAGGAATACTCCGGTCCAGCGTCGCCGTACTGGACCTCCAAGGCGTTCGTGGGACTTCTCCTCCCCGCCGACCATCCAGTGTGGACCGCCGTCGAACAGCCCTCGCCCCTGGAGGGCATTGACGCCGTTCAACACGCAGAAGGCCCTAATTACCTGCTCCACTCCACTGCCGTGGACGGTATCGCCCGCGTGCTCAACCACGGCAGCGACAAGTACTACGCCCCCGGACCGGACGACCCCCACTACCGCCGCCTCGCATACTCGAGCCACACCGCGCCGCTCTTCACCAAGGACCCCGTGGACAACCACTTCGCCGTCCTCGATGCCACTGGAACACCCAGCCGTCGCGCGAGGATTCACCGGCTCAAAGCCGGGCATCTTCAAGCCGGGCATCTCCAAGCCGGGCATCGCCAAGCCGCAAGCTGGCATGCGCCAGTCTGGAGCGACGAGGAGGATTCCGCCAATTCCCGCTGGCGGGTGGCAACAGCGACAACTGCTGCCAGCGGATATGAGCTCAGGGTCCACCTTGTTGAGGCGCCCAAAGTGGAGGCGACCAACCCAGGGCCCGCGCGGTCCGGGCTGCGCGTCCGCGACGCCGGATATGCGCTCGCAGATACCCGGCCGCCTGAGCTGCATGACCACGTTCTTGGAGTCGGCGGACTTTACACAGGCATATGGCCTTTGCACGGATACTTCGACAACGGCACGTTCCGGGCCGAGGGCGTCTCGCCGTTGGGTGGGCACGCTGCGTGCGGATACCTGGAAGGCCGTTTGGCAGGCGGCCGCAGCATCTTCGCCTCACTGGTCTACCTGGGACGCGAGGCACCCGCAGCGGTTCCTGCCGACGTCGTGATTAACGACGACGGCACGCATGTAAGGGGGCACGTTACCCTGTCGACGGGGCAACAACTGGAGGTCCTTTTCGCCTTCTGAACCTGCCTTCGAAGCACGGCGGATTCTTGAGGGAATCTTGAGATGACCCGGCGTCCTTCTTGAGGGCCCCGTCCCATGGTTGAACTATCAGCCAATGGAGTTGATGGGAACTCTCAGGAAGGACCACCGAAATGCCTGACCAGATCGCAGCCACGTCCCTGAATACCGGAGCTGCCCACGTGAAGTCCGACCCCCTCGCGGGTACCGGGGAAGCTGACGGCCGTGGAGGCGAAGTCCCTGGCCAGGCCCGTGCCGTCACCAGCGTCCGCGAGCAGTTCAACCCTTTGGGTGTAGGGCTTCGGAGCATCTGGCCACAGTCGGTGTGTGGCTTCTAGCAAGCCACTTGCGCCCCGTGGTCTTGTGCTCGTTCGAGTGGCACCATGGTGACAAGTCACAAAATAATAAGGAGGCTTGTCATCAAAGAGGAGATGAAGAAGGCCGCTGATGTGGCCGAGGAAGCCTCAAACTCACGTGCCCTGGTTGTTGTAGCGAGGGCTGGATACGCCGTCAGCGGACTCCTGCACTTACTCATCGGGGTTATTGCGTTTCAGCTCGCCTTTGGGCGTGGTGGTGAAGCCGACGTCAGTGGCGCTGTTGCCGAACTGGCCGCCCAACCGGTGGGTCCCATCCTGCTCTGGGCGTGCTTCGGCGCCTGCGCTGCCTTGGCCCTGTGGCAATTGGGCAACGCAACCCTCGGCTACCGCAGGGCATCGGACAACAAACCATCCAAGCGGCTTTCCGCTGTGGCCCAGGCAATCGTGTTTGCCGGCCTGGCGGCCACCATCCTGTCTTTCACTATGGGGCAGGGAAAAAACAGTCGGGAGTCTGCCAGCGATGTAACAGTGACGCTCATGAAGGCGCCGTTCGGCATAGTCCTGCTTGTCGCAATTGGCGCCGGCATCATGATCACCGGCGTTGTGTTCGCGGTCCGCGGCTTTATGCGGACCTTCGAAAAGGACCTCGCGCTCTCGGTAAAGGAGCCGACCCGCAAGCTGCAATCGGGTGTTGGAGTGGTGGGCTACATCGCCAAAGGCATTGCCCTGTTGCTCGTTGGCCTACTGGTGGTCATTGCCGCGGTCCGTGTTCAGCCCGAGCAATCCACAGGACTTGATGGAAGCCTGCGGGCTTTGAGGGAGCAACCGTATGGGCCGTACCTTCTGGCGGCCGTTGCCGTGGGCCTGATCGCCTACGGAATATTCCTCATGGTGAAGGCCAAAACGCTGCGGACCTAGCCCTTTGCGCGCGTTTAGAGTCCAATGTGCCTGGGTACAGCCAACGGTAGCCTCGCAAGCCGGGAATCAGACATCTGAGAAAGGCCAGAACCATGACTCAAGCCGACCCAAACCACAGTGGACAGCAAGGAAGCGGGGATCATCGCCTCACCTCTGCCCCGAAGGATCCCCGCAGCGGATATCACTCCGACGAATTTCCCCAACAGGAGCAAGAACAGCCCGGCCTGACCAAGCCCTTGAACCCCCAGCCCGATCATGGCGAGTCCAGCTATGTGGGGCACGGCCGCCTGCAGGGCAAGAAAGCCCTGATCACCGGCGGTGATTCAGGCATCGGTGCCGCTGTAGCCATCGCGTATGCCCGAGAAGGCGCGGATGTGGCCATCAGCTACCTTCCGGAGGAGGAAGAAGACGCGAAGTCGACGGCGGAATGGATCCGTGAGTGCGGGGCGCAGGCACTGTTGCTGCCCGGCGACGCGCGCGACGAAAAGTTTGCTGCTGAGATTGTGGAGCGAACGGTGCAGGAGCTCGGCGGCCTCAACGTTGTGGTCCTGAACGCCGCGTACCAAAAGAACCGCGAGGGTTTGGAGACCATTCCTACCGAGGAATTCGATCGGGTCTTCAAAACCAACCTGTACTCCTTGATCTGGACAGCACAGGCTGCGATTCCGCACCTGCGCCCGGGGGCGTCGATCATCGTCACGGCGTCTATCCAGGCCTTTAATCCTTCCGCCCAGCTGGTGGACTACGCCATGACCAAGGCCGCCCAGGTGGCATTCACCAAAGCCATGGCAGAGGAACTCGGGCCTAAGGGAATCCGTGTCAACGCTGTGGCCCCGGGCCCTATTTGGACGCCGTTGATCCCCGCCACCGAGTGGCCGGACAAGCTTCCCACCTTCGGCCAGGACACGCCGCTGGGCCGTGCCGGACAACCTGCTGAGCTGGCACCGGCCTATGTGCTCCTCGCATCCGACGAAGGATCCTACATCTCAGGCGCTGTGCTTCCGGTGACAGGCGGCAAGGGTCTCTGACCCAGGATTGGAAAGGGTATGCCCGCATGATTGCTGTGCTGGTAATCGATATGCAGAACGCCTTTTTTGAGGAACCGGCCCTGAAACGGCGTCAGGAAGAAGTTGTTGCTGCGTGCAACTCATTGACCAGTGCAGCGCGCGCTGCAGGGGCAAACGTGCTCCTGGTTGCTACCCAGCACGAGCGGGACAAGTCCACGTGGAGCCTGAACATGCTGGACGATAACCAAGGCTTCATCTTCAGGGGAAGCGAGCAGGCCAACTTCGTTCCAGGCCTGGTGACGGCCGACTTCCCGCAGATGGTCAAAACCCGCGACAGCGCGTTCTTCGGTACGGACTTGGGGATGCGCCTCAGGAACTGGGGTGTCGAAACTGTGGTTCTGGCCGGCGTCTCGGCCCACAACTGCATTGCCCAGACTGCCGCTGACGCTTTCGCCCATAACATTCGGGTGATCTATGCGGCCGAAGCCGTGGCAACAGAGAACCCGGAGGCTGCCGAAGCAGTCCTCCGGGTTCTTACCCGTGAATATCGTCAGAGGGTCTTGCCGCTTGACGAGGTGCTGAAACTCTTGAAGGCGCCCTAAGGGTGGCCCGAGCCGGAAGCTTCGTCATCCGGCTCGGACGAGAACGGCCTGTCCTCGGGCGTGTCCTCCGTATTGTGCTCGTCGAGCTCCGCATCCGCAGACGGGACCGTTTTCTCGGCGTAGTCACCTGCGGTGTAGTCCCCGCCGGCGTCCTCTTTCAGGGCTTCAGGCGATGCTCCGGCAGCGCCGTAATCACCTTCTGCGTATTGACCCTCAAGGTCGTCCTGGTTGGTGTTGGGCGTGGTTTCGTCAGCCATGGTGGGCCCGGCGTCCTCCTGTGGCCAGCCCGTAGATCAGCAGAACGATGATGGATCCGCCGATGGCCAGGAGCCACGTTCGAATGGCGAAGAATTCTGTCAGGCCCTCGCCGAAGATCAGGCCGCCGATCCAGCCGCCCAACAGGGCGCCGACGACGCCCAGCAGCAAGGTGACCAACCAGCCGCCTCCCTGGCGTCCCGGAAGAATAAGCTTTGCGATAGCCCCAGCCAAAAGGCCGAGCAAAAGAAAACCAAAGAAACCCATTTTTGCTCCTACTTTCTTGTTGATGGAAATTCCATGAACTCGGTGAAGCGGTTCCGTTCATCGGTTGTCAGTTCCAGCGGCTAAGCGCTGTAACAGGGCCACAAGAGGCCCAGTGGAATATGGGGCGGGACATTATTTTGCAAACGTCGATGAATTATTAAATGCAGCCAAAAGCACTCCTGTCCAAGGGGCCGGACCGTAGTACTACAACAGCAACGCTAGCTGGTCCCGGGAACAACAGCAAGTAACCTTGCTATTTTTGCCGGTCAGGGCCCTTGCCCCTCGGACGGGGTCGTGTGGCCGTGAAATCCGGCTACTTATCGCCGAAGGCGTCCTTCGCGGCGTCCTTGACCTTCTCGCCAGCCTGCTTCACATTGGCCGACGCCTGGTCGCCCATGCCCTCGGCCTGGAGGTCCCGGTCGCCAGTTGCTTCGCCGGTCTTTTCCTTGACCTTGCCCGTTGCTTCTTCCGTGGCATTCTTGATCTTGTCATCCAGTCCCATGGTTTTCACTCCTCGGGTTGCCATGTGGTTGTAGCCTGCGGGATTTCCGCTGGTTGGCATTAAAGTTTAGTCCTCTTTCTCAATTCAGCAAATGTCCATTAACCGTCCGCCCTTGAAAGCACACGTGACAGTGGGTGAAGGCCGGACTAGTGTCGTAGGAATAGCACCTCGAAAGGAGTGGGTCCCGTGAAAGGGAAAGCATTGTTCGCCGCCGGCATCGCTGTTGGCTATGTGTGGGGGTCCAAGTCTTGGCCGGAGGTGTATCGGCGCGTTCGCGGAGGGGCCCAAAAGGTCTGGAAGAACCCGGAGGTTCAAGAGAACGTCCATCACGCCACGGAAACCGTCCAGGAATCAGTCCCGGACATCCTGGACAATCTGTACGCCGCGGGCAAGAAGCTCCTGGAGAAGGCGGAGACCATGTTTCCGGGCATCCTGGAGACAAAGTCCGGGCACCAAGGCAACTCCAGCACGGGTTCTTCTGCTTCTGCTTCCGCTCCGGCTTCCACCTCAACGCCACCGGTCAGGTCGGACGTAGTATCCGATCCTGCACTCGACGATCAGACAGGAAGCGATTGGACGGACGAAGGCGGTGCAGCGCCGGAAGGGCCCGCTACCAACACGCCCGCCAAGCCCTGACGCATTACGGGCACGCCTCAGAATCTCGGCGTTTCAGGGGTGGCTCTGCCCCGAAAGGCTTATCCCGGCGTCGAGCGCTATTTCGTGCGCTCGACGGCCGACAGGATGGCTTCACCCAGTTCGCGTGGCTTGGTGAACTGTGGCCAGTGTCCGGTGGGTAGGTCGATGAAGTCAACGTCCCGGATCCGCGCGAGTTCCTCCGTGAACGGGTGCCCGGCATCCATCCATTCCTGAAGCAGTGATGATGGGAACTGGCAGGCGATGATGGTGGCCGGGACGTCATAGCGCCGGACATCGTGAAGGTGTTGTTGGTCGAAGGCAACGCCCTTCGGTTCGGGGATGGCCCGTGAACGGAAACCTTCCTTGAGTTCGTCAGTCAGGTCGATGAGATCCGCATCTTCAAACCCTTCCCAGGGCGGGAGGGGGATTTCGTCGCCGTCGTCGGGCAGTTCGTCGTTGATCACGCCGCCCTCACCCAGTGGCCCGCTGTCCACATAGATGGCCCGATCCACGCGATCCGGACGGGCGTCGACAACGCCGTGGATGATTGCGCCCCCGCCGGAATGGCCCACCAGGACCACATCGCCGCCGAGGGAATCCACCTTGTCCACCACGGCGTCGATATGTGTGCGAAGGCCAATCCCGGCGCGTGGCGCGTCAACGGACTCCAGACCGGGAAGTGTGATGGGGTGAACCGAGTGCCCGGCTGCGACAAGGGGCGGCGTCACCTCCGCCCATGATGACGCGTCCAACCAGAAACCAGGTACCAGGATGATGTCCATGCGGGTACCCTACGGGAGTCCATGCAGGGGATGCACGCATTTCTTGATGGATGATTTGGCAGGCCGCCTCGTCATGTGCGCGCCGATCCAGCAGAAATTACGCTTCCCCCATCAGCTTCCCAAGGGAGCGTGCCATTGCCTTGGCTCGTGAGTCCGCAGTACGGGCCTTGAGCAACTGCAGGATGATGAGGTAACGCTGCGTCTTCCCGAGGCTTTCGAATGCTTCGCGGGCTGCTGGGTTGCTGGCCAAGGCAGTCGCGAGGTCTTCCGGAACTTCCGCGTTGGCCTGGGAAACGTACGCAGCTTCCCAGCGGCCATCAGCCTTGGCGGCGTCGATCTCAGCCAACCCCGCGGGATGCATGCGACCGGATTCGATCAACGCCTCCGCCTTGCCGACGTTCACTTGTGACCATGAGCTTCGCGGCCGGCGCCGGGAGTATCGCTGCAGGAAAGTCGAGTCGTCATTGCCTTGGCGCTGCCCGTCGATCCAGCCGAAACACAGGGCGCCGTCCAGGGCCTCCCCAATGCTGAGTAGTTGGGCACCGGCGTTCTTCTTGCCGATCACGAGCCAGGCTTCGGCCGTTTTTTCGTAGTTCGCGGCGAGCCATGACTCCCATTCGGAACCGTTGGCAAACCTGAGCAACTGGACGTCGTTCTTTTCCGGCACGTACTTCCTTCCACTGCTTTGGGGCTCAAAACAACCACTATGGCCTGATGAATGCGTTTGGGAAAGGGGGTTGACGACTTGCGCTTCAAGGGCAATAGTTATCGTATACGATTTCGTACTTGATGGATGTTCGATCAGATATTTACAAGAGGAGGCGCCGTGACACTGGAGTTTCGGACCGGGGAAGTCAGCCAGGACATGCTGGCCCGTACGCGCAAAGTCATTGCGGTCCACATCAACTACCCCAGCCGTGCAGCGCAGCGCGGGCGTACTCCCGGGCAGCCGTCGTACTTCCTGAAGCCGTCCACGTCCCTGGCGCTCGGCTCCGCTGATGCTCCCGGCACTGTTGAACGTCCGGTCGGCTGCGAACTGCTTGGATACGAGGGCGAGATTGCGTTGGTGATCGGCAAGTCCGCCCGCCGCATTGGCCTCGAGGATGCCTGGAGCCACGTCGAGTGGGTGACCGCTTCCAACGATCTGGGAGTCTACGACCTCCGTTATGCGGACAAGGGCTCCAACGTCCGCTCCAAGGGCGGCGACGGGTTCACGCCCGTGGGTCCCGCGCTGATCCCCGCCGACGCGGTCGATCCCGCGGCCCTGCGGATCCGCACCTGGCACAACGGCGACCTCGTCCAGGACGATACCACCGAAGACCTGCTCTTCCCGTTCGCGCAGCTCGTCGCGGACCTCTCCCAGCTGCTCACGCTCGAAGAGGGCGACATCATCCTGACCGGCACCCCTGCCGGCGCGTCGGTTGCCAAGCCGGGTGACGTCGTCGAGGTTGAGGTCAGTGGCGGTCGCTTCACCAGCGGCCGCCTGACCACCAAAGTAACGGAAGGCACGACGCCGTTCGCGGACTTTGGTGCCAAGCCCAAGACTGATGACACCCAGCGGGAAGAGGCATACGGATCCCGTGAAGCTGCGGGGCTCCCTACTTATGTCTCCGTCCTGACGCCCGAGCTGAGGGCGAAGCTGGAAAGCGTCGCAACGGCTACGCTTTCTTCGCAGCTCCGCAAACGCGGACTGAACAACGTGAGCATCGACGGCCTGCAGGCTACGCGCCCGGACCGCAAAGTGGTGGGCCTCGCCCGGACCCTCCGCTATGTGCCCAACCGCGAGGATCTGTTCAAGACCCACGGCGGCGGATTCAATGCACAGAAACGCGCGATTGATTCCGTGAACGAAGGCGAAATCCTCGTGATGGAGGCCCGCGGGGAGAAGGGCACCGGCACGGTTGGCGACATCCTGGCGCTGCGTGCCCAGGTGCGGGGGGCCGCTGCGATCATCACCGACGGTGGGGTCCGCGACTACTCAGCAGTGGCCGAGCTGGAGATGCCAACGTATTTCGCGAACCCGCATCCGGCAGTCCTGGGTCGCCGGCACATTCCCTGGGATACGGACATCACCATTGCCTGCGGCGGAGCCACGGTGCAGCCCGGCGACATCATCGTTGCCGATTCGGACGGCATCCTGGTGATCCCGCCAGCCATCGCCGAGGAACTGGTGGATGACTGCATCAGACAAGAGCAGGAAGAGGCTTTCATCTTCCAGATGGTCAAGGAAGGGAACAGCGTGGATGGGCTTTACCCGATGAACAAGGAATGGCAGGCACGCTACGAGAAATGGGTTGACTGGCAGAGCCGACAAGTCCCGGAAGGAGCCCAAGGTGACTGAAACCGCCGTCGAAAGCGCCGCTGCCCAAAGCAAGTCGCAACAGGCGTATGACGCCGTCAAGGCCAGGATCGTGGAAGGCGTCTACACGCCGGGTTACCGGCTGGTGCTCGCGAAGATTGCCGAGGACCTGGGCTTCAGCGTGGTCCCCGTGCGGGAAGCGATCCGCCGTTTGGAAGCCGAAGGCCTGGTGAAGTTCGAGCGGAACGTTGGCGCCACCGTCTCCGGAATTGATCCCACCGAGTACCTGTACACCATGCAGACCCTAAGCATCGTGGAGGGTGCGGCTACCGCGTTGTCCGCACCGTTGATTGATTCCGTTGCGATCGCCCGGGCCCGCGCCGTGAACGAGGAAATGCGGGAATGTCTGGAGCACTTCGATCCGGTTCGTTTCACTGCTTTGAACCAGGACTTCCACAGTGTCTTGTTTGAGCATTGCCCCAATCCGCACATCCTGGACCTGGTACATCGTGGATGGAACCGGCTGGCCTCCCTGAGGTCCTCCACGTTCCGCTTCGTTCCCGGCCGCGCCCAGGAATCGGTGCGCGAACACGAGGCGCTGCTCCAGCTCATCGAAACAGGAGCGGACGCAGACACGATCGAAAAAGCAGCCCGACGACACCGCGCCGCCACCCTCGACGCATACCTGGCCACCACCAACTAAAAGCAACCCGGGGTCACTTACGGCCCATAAACGCACCGCACATGGGCCATAAGTGACCCCGCGTTGGATGAAAGAGGAAGACAACGATGACGACCCCTGTAGAAACAACAGCAAAGCATTACGTACCCGAGAATCTGCCCACGCACATCCAGCACTTCATCAACGGTGAGTTCGTTGACTCGGTGTCGGGCAAGACCTTCGATGTCCTGGACCCGGTGTCCAACCAGAACTACGCCACGGCCGCGGCTGGTCAGAAGGAAGACATCGACCTCGCTGTCGCCGCCGCGCGCGAAGCGTTCGTCAACGGTCCGTGGCCGAGGATGAAGCCGCGCGAACGTGCCCGTGTGCTGAACAGGATCGCCGACGCCGTGGAGGCCCAGGAAGAGCGCCTCGCGGAGCTGGAGACCTTTGATACGGGCCTGCCGATCACGCAGGCGAAGGGCCAGGCGTTGCGTTCAGCCGAGAACTTCCGCTTCTTCGCGGACCTGATCGTGGCACAGTTCGACGACGCCATGAAGGTCCCCGGCTCACAGATCAACTACGTGAACCGCAAGCCGATCGGCGTCGCGGGCTTGATCACGCCGTGGAACACTCCTTTCATGCTCGAGTCCTGGAAACTCGCCCCGGCCCTGGCCACCGGCAACACCGTCGTGTTGAAGCCTGCCGAGTTCACGCCTTTGTCCGCGTCTCTGTGGGCAACCATTTTCAAGGACGCGGGCCTGCCCGACGGCGTGTTCAACCTGGTCAACGGCCTGGGCGAGGAAGCCGGTGACGCCCTGGTGAAGCACCCGGACGTGCCGCTGATCTCCTTCACTGGCGAGACCACCACGGGACAGACGATCTTCCGCAACGCAGCAGCCAATCTCAAGGGCCTGTCCATGGAGCTCGGCGGCAAATCCCCGTGCGTCGTCTTTGCTGACGCTGATCTTGATGCCGCGATCGACTCCGCCCTATTCGGTGTGTTCTCCCTCAACGGCGAACGCTGCACTGCTGGCTCCCGCATCCTCGTCGAGCGGGCCATCTACGACGAATTCTGCGAAAAGTACGCCGCCCGTGCCAAGAACATCGTGGTGGGTGACCCGCACGATCCCAAGACCCAGGTCGGCGCGCTGGTCCACCCGGAGCACTACGAAAAGGTGGCCTCCTACGTGGAGATCGGCAAGTCCGAAGGTCGGCTCCTGGCCGGTGGCGGGCGACCCGACCACCTGCCCGAAGGCAACTACATCGCACCCACGGTGTTTGCCGACGTCGCGCCTGATGCGCGGATCTTCCAGGAGGAAATCTTCGGTCCCGTCGTGGCCATCACGCCGTTCGAGAACGACGACGAAGCCCTCGCCTTGGCGAACAACACGAAGTACGGCCTGGCGGCCTACATTTGGACGCAGAACCTGACCCGGGCCCACAACTTCTCCCAGAACGTGGAAGCCGGCATGGTGTGGCTGAACAGCCACAACGTCCGTGATCTGCGTACCCCGTTTGGCGGCGTCAAAGCTTCCGGCCTGGGCCACGAGGGCGGCTACCGTTCCATCGATTTCTATACCGACCAGCAGGCTGTGCACATCACGCTCGGCTCCGTTCATACGCCCAAGTTCGGCGCCTAGTACCCAACTAGGTCGCAATGGTGCGCGTTTTGAACCCCCAAAACGGCATCTACTGCGACTCAGTTGGGTCCCCACAACCAACCCTTTCAACGAAGAGAGACCACCATGAGCAACCCGTTCACCGGCCCCATCCCCACACCGTCAGTCCCGGCTCCGGACATCGTCCGCTGCGCCTACCTTGAACTCGTGGTCACGGACCTCGCCAAGTCCCGCGCGTTCTACGTCGACCTGCTCGGCCTGCACGTCACCGAGGAAGACGAGAACACCATTTACCTGCGCTCCTTCGAGGAGTTCATCCACCACAACCTGGTCCTCCGCAAGGGCCCGGTCGCCGCAGCAGCCGCCTTCGCTTACCGGGTGAAGTCCCCGGCCGAGGTTGACGCCGCTGAAGCGTATTACCGCGAACTCGGTTGCCGGGTTGAGCGCCGCAAGGAGGGCTTCACCAAGGGCGTTGGCGACTCCGTCCGCGTGGAGGACCCGCTGGGCTTCCCGTACGAATTCTTCTACGACGTTGAGCACGTTGAGCGTCTCACCCAGCGCTACGACCTCTACTCCGCCGGCGAGCTGGTCCGCCTGGACCACTTCAACCAGGTCACCCCGGACGTCCCGCGCGGACGCAAGTACCTCGAAGACCTCGGCTTCCGTGTCTCGGAAGACATCAAGGACTCCGACGGCGTCACTTACGCCGCGTGGATGCACCGGAAGCAGACCGTGCACGACACTGCGTTGACGGGCGGCAACGGACCCCGCCTGCACCACATCGCCTTCTCCACGCACGAGAAGCACAACATCATCCAGATCTGCGACAAGATGGGCGCCCTGCGCATCTCCGACCGCATCGAACGTGGACCCGGACGCCACGGCGTGTCCAACGCGTTCTACCTCTACATCCTTGACCCGGACGGTCACCGCGTGGAGATCTACACCCAGGACTACTACACCGGCGATCCGGACAACCCCACCGTCACCTGGGACGTCCACGACAACCAGCGCCGCGACTGGTGGGGCAACCCCGTCGTCCCGTCCTGGTACACCGAAGCCTCCCTGGTCCTGGACCTGGACGGCAACCCCCAGCCCGTCATCGAACGCGAAGAGAAATCCGAAATGGCCGTCACGGTGGGCGCCGACGGCTTCTCCTACACCCGGCCGGAAGGCGCCGCGGGTGAGGCCGCTGAAGGCTTCAAGCTGGGGGCGCAGGTCTAAACCATGATGGACGCGAAGACGATCGAAGCAATTGCCGACGAACTGCTCGAAGCCGGCCGGAACCGCAAGCCGGTTCCGCGCCTCACCGCCCGCTACCCTGACATGACGGTGGAGGACTCCTACGCCGTGCAGCAGCTGTGGCGTAGGCGGAACGAGGAAGCCGGTCGCACGTTGGTGGGGCGGAAGATCGGCCTCACGTCCAAAGCCATGCAGGCCGCCACGGGCATCACCGAACCGGACTACGGGGCGATCTTCGATGACATGGTGCTGGAAACCGGGTGCTCCGTGCAATGGGACCAGTACACGCACCCCCGCGTTGAGGTGGAGCTCGCCTTCGTGCTGAAGGACGCACTCAAAGGGCCTGGTTGCACGATTTTCGATGTCCTCAATGCCACCGACTACGTGGTTCCGGCCCTCGAAATCCTGGACTCCAGGATCGAAATGGAGGGCCGGACCATCGTGGACACCATCTCGGACAATGCAGCTATGGGGGCCATGGTGATCGGTGGCCGACCAGTGCGTCCCGACGCCGTCGATCTCCGCTGGGTCTCTGCGATTCTCTACAAAAACCAGACCGTGGAAGAGACCGGAGTAGCCGCGGGAGTGCTGGATCATCCGGCAAACGGGGTGCACTGGCTGGCCAACAAAATCGCCGCGCACGGGGACGCAATGAAGGCCGGAGATATTATTCTTGCGGGCTCGTTTACCCGGCCCTTGTGGGTGTACAAAGGTGATACCGTGCACGCGGACTACGGACCGTTGGGAGTCGTGACATGCAATTTCGACTGAGCCCCACCTTCTATTCGGCCCTCTCAGAGGCTGGCCGTCCCTTGGCTGGCATGTGGGTTTGTTCCGGTAGCCCATTGGTGGCTGAGGTGTGTGCGGGATCCGGGCTGGACTGGCTGTTGATCGACGCCGAGCACAGTCCCAACGGCCTCGAATCGATTCTTGCGCAACTCCATGCCGTGAGTGGCTACCCCGTGCAGGCCATGGTCCGGCCGCCGGTCAACGACACCGTGGTCATCAAGCAATACCTTGACCTCGGAGTGCAGAATCTCCTGATTCCCATGGTGAATTCTGCGTTCGAAGCCGCTTCCGCAGTGGCAGCCGTCCGCTATCCGCCGCTGGGTGTACGTGGTGTGGGTTCTGCTTTGGCCAGGGCGTCACGCTGGAACCGTGTTCCTGATTACCTTGCTGCTGCTTCAGAATCGATCAGCCTCACAGTTCAGATTGAATCCGAGGCAGCGGCTTCGGCTGTGGAGGAAATCCTGTCTGTCGACGGCGTGGACGGCATCTTCCTTGGCCCCTCGGACCTCGCGGCCTCCATGGGTTTGCTGGGTCAGCAGGAGAATCCCTTGGTGAGGGCCGTCGTCGAGCATTGCCTTGAAGCCGCCAAGGCGGCCGGCAAACCAGCCGGCGTCAATGCCTTCAATGAGTCCACCGCCCGCGCCTATCTCGACGCCGGTGCCTCCTTTGTGCTGGTGGGCGCCGATGTTGCTGTTCTGGCCCGCGCCTCGGAAGGGTTCGCCTCGACGTTCATTCCTGTGTCCGAAACGGCGGAGCGCGACAGCTACTGAGCCATTTCCCCGGTTGTACTGTCGGGCTCGGTGTCGGGCGTTGATTCCTTCCTGGCCATGTACCACTCGGTGAATTCGCGCGCACGTCCATCCTGGGCAAAGCGGATGACCCAAAGGTTGTCGTAGGTAGGCTCGCCGTTGAGGTAGGTGGTCACGGCCTGGACGAAAGCCGTGTCACCATCCTGGCCAAGGAGCGTCCACTCGAAGGTCCAATCATCGGGCGTGTCGCCGGCGTCCAACCATGCTTTCACGATTTCTTCATGGCCGTTCCACGGTGATTCAGTGTTCGGCTTGTCGTAGTAGATGGCATCCTCAGTGAACAACGCCCGGATGTCATCGGGCTCATTCGAGGTCCACGCGCGGATATATTGGCTCATCCAGGAGTTCACGTCGGTCATGCCTCCGTTCTACCCTCCACGACTCGTGGGTTCAACGGTGGGGGCTTACGTTCCGTCCCAGTTAGCGGGCCGGCAGTGGGACTCCGACGGAGCGTCGCGCTACGCCGACCGCGCAAGGCCCCGGGATGCCCGTCGGATGTGGTCAGGAGTGAGCCCGGTCAACGAGGCGAGTTCGAGGTCATCGAAAACCTGGGTGCGGAGAGCCATGACGATCAGGGCCTCGCGTGCCTCCGTGATCCGGTCACGATGTAGTCCAGCTGCTTTCAATTCGTCACTCTTGGCCTTCAACCTAGCCACGTGCGCATCGCGGGGGACGCCGCTCGCGTGGAGGTCGTCATAAGCCAAACCGATGGTCCGGACAGTCCGCAGGTTCTCCCCGGTGACTGCGGCAACTGTGGTCAAGGGCAGCCCGTCTTCGAAGGCTTGGGCGATCATGTCGTTCCGCGCTGCGGTCAGGGTCCTGATGGCGCTGGAAGCATGGGACAGGAGCTGGCGATGCGCTGCAAGTGCATGGGCGAGCCTGGCGCGCTCACCTTTGGCCGCTGCATGAGACGGGGCTTCTGACCGTGACGCCTTGGCCCGGTAGGTGTAGCGGCCGGTGGCTGACCGGCCTTGAACGGAAACGGTTGCGGCTCGCATGGGCTCCTTTCCGACGAGTGGCGAACACTTCTGAGCTATGAATCTAGGCATCCTTCAGCCGCCGGAGGAAATACCAATACCGCGTGAACCCATAAGCAAAGTGCATGTAAGCGCGTCATAAGAGTCCCTTATTGATCCACGCACATTAGGTCTTATCCACAGCGCCCGCGAATCCCTAGTCTCGAAAAAGGGGATGCGCGAATCCGCGCGTCCTGAGTTCCACATTCCTGGAGGAGACATGTCCGACTACGTGCCGGCGTCGAGGGTCACCCGCATCAAGTCCTCAGCGAGCGTCGCCGCCGCCGCCCGGGTCCGCGAACTGAAAGCTGAAGGCATCCCGATCATCGACCTGACCGTCGGCGAGCCGGACTTCGACACCCCGGACCACATCAAGGCTGCCGCCATCGAAGCGATCAACGCCGGCGAGACCAAGTACACCTCGGTGACCGGTACGCCCGAGCTACAGACCGCGATCCTCCGCAAGATCGAGAACCACACCGGGCATCACTATAAGCCCAATCAGCTGACCATCGGCGGCGGTGCCAAGCAGGTCCTCTATGTTGCCCTGATGGCTTCGCTCAACGAAGGCGACGAAGTGATCGTCCCCGCGCCGTACTGGGTTTCCTACCCGGATATGGTCCTCGCCAACGACGGCACGCCTGTGATCGTCCCTTGCGGCGAAGACAAAGACTTCAAGCTGACGCCGGCTGCCTTGGAACAGGCCATCACCCCCGAGACCAAATGGCTCATCCTCAACGCGCCATCCAACCCGACCGGCGCCGTTTACTCACGCGAGGAACTGCGGGCACTGGGGGCGGTCCTTGAGGAGCACCCGCATGTCTTCATTCTCACCGACGAGATCTACGACGAAATCCACTTCGGCGATGGCCGCGTCACCAGCCTGGTCACCGCTTCGCCGGCGCTCAAGGACCGCATCCTGCTGGTCAATGGAGTCTCCAAGGCGTATGCCATGACTGGCTGGCGACTCGGCTACGGCGTAGGTCCGGGGCCCCTGATCGCGGCAATGAACAAGCTGCAATCGCAGACATCCTCGTGCCCCTCGTCCATCAGCCAGGCCGCAGCAACAGCTGCGCTGAACGGCGACCAGTCCTTCGTCCGCGACAGCGTGGAGGTGTATCGCAAGCGCCGGGACGCCGCCGTCGAAGGTCTCAACGCCATCAACGGACTGTCCGTCGCTCCAGCGGAAGGTGCCTTCTATGCGTACGTGAACTGCAGCGGCGTTATCGGCAAAACCGCACCCGATGGCAAGGTCATCGAGAACGACCAGGACTTCACGCTCTACCTGCTGGACGCGGCCCGCGTGGCCGTCATCCAGGGCTCGGCCTACGGCTTGGGCCCTTACTTCCGGATCTCCTTCGCCACCTCGCTGGAGACCATCAACGCCGGCGTGGACTCAATCCGCGACGCCGTCAACGCCCTGTCCCAGGCCCCACAGAAAGATCCCTCAAATGATCCACGTTAAGACCAAGTTCGAGCGCCCTGATGCCGACGTCGTCAGCCGCCTCGCTGCCTTTTCCTCAGCGACCATCCATGAAGCACAGGGCCGCCGCGGCGCGTTGAGTTCCAGGATCAAGCCGATCGACCGTTCCATGTCTTTCTGCGGCCCGGCCGTTACCGTCGCTTGTGCGCCGCAGGACAACCTCATGCTTCAGGTCGCCATCCACTACGCCCAGGCAGGCGACGTCGTCCTGGTAGGGGCGCAGGAAATGACCGAGGCCGGCACGTTCGGCGACGTCCTGGGCAACGCCATGAAGGCAAAGGGCATCGCCGCGATGGTCACCGATTCCGGCGTGCGCGACACCCAGGACCTGATCGAACTCGGCCTGCCCGTGTTCTCCGGCAGCGTCAGCATCAAGGGCACAGTCAAGGAAACCCTCGGCCCGATCAACCACCCCATCGTCTTCGGCGACGAAATCATCTACCCCGGCGACATCCTCCGCGGTGACGCCGACGGCGTGGTGGTTGTCCGTCGTGAGGAGGCCGAGGAAGTCATCGCACTGTCCCAGGCCCGCGACGACCACGAGCGCGAACTCATCAAGCTGTACCACGACGGCGGCAACACCATCGAGCTCTGCGGCCTGACAGAGAAGCTCAAGGAGAAGGGCCTCCTGGTCGAAGACTAACCGTCCGCACAGGGCCGGTCGCGCGTCTTGGAAGGCGTTGCGTCCGGCCCTTTGGCGTGCCTTTTTGGGCATGGTAAAGGCGCCTTGCCAGTGGCAGGGCGCCTTAAGGTGCTACGGCTTTTGTTGATGTACGACGGCGGCTGGCCGGGTTTCGCGGGAGGCTTGGGACGGGTGGGTCAGTCAAGTCCGGAGTGTCCGGGGCGGGTGTCCACGAGGTGCCATTCGATGCTGTTGCCGGCGTGGGCGGGCATCAGGCTTCCTTCGAAGACGAACAATGGTTCACCAATGCCACCGATCGGACGCCAAAAACCATTCCGTGGGCAGTGAAATCCGGTTCGTGCGCTTAGCGTTCCGCGGGTTGGATTGGAAACCCATCCGGCCGTGCTGATCTTTTTCACCGTTTTTTCCTTTGAACTTGCCCGCGGAATCCGTGAGCTGCTTTCGAATTTCTTGCTAATTCGATAGTAGGAAATTAAAACGGCATTGAATAAGACCAAAGCTGACTGTCCGGATAAGGCTTTGTTATGGATGGGCCGGTAGCTGCACGGGGTCGGTTCCGTACTTGTTGATCAGTTGTTGGTGCAGCATCTCCTTGACCACCAGGAGCACGGCCGAGGCAGCTTCGGAGAGCGGCTCGTGGTCCGGTGTGCAGAGGGCAATCTTGCTCTGCAGGCCGGGTTCCACGATCCGCAGCACCTTGAAGTCCTGGTCCGGGAAGAGGGCATCGGCAGCGGATTTGGGTAGGACAGTGCCGCCCAGGTTCGCTCGGATAAGCCGGATCAGCGAAGGGACAGACTCCACTTCCCCCACCAGGCGGAGCGGCAGGTCCTGGTCGGCCAGACCTTTCTCAATGAGCTGCCGCAGGGTGTGGTTCTTCTCCGGAAGGAAGAGTCCCACCGTGCTCGCTTCCGCGAGCGTGATGGTGTCCTTGCCGTCTTTGCCGAGGGCGAGGTCCACGTCCGGGTGCACCACCAGATGAAGGTCCTCAACAATCATGGTGGTGAACTGAACCCCTCGGATCTTCCCGGGCTCGTAGATGAGGGCCATGTCGAGGCGGCCGTTCTTGATGGCTTCGCTCAACACGCCGCCGAAAATCTCTGTCAGGTGGACCACGATATCCGGGTAACGCCGTCCCACTTCCCTGATGATCTGGGGCGTCAGGCTGGAAGCCATGCTGTAGGGCGCGATCGCGATGGAGACCCTGCCGGAGGGTGCAGCTCCGGAGGTGGCAACGTCCTGCCGGGCCTGCTCAACCAGGCGCAGGATCGACTGGGCATGGCGGTATAGCGTATGCCCGGCTGCGGTCGGCTCAACACCTTGCTTGCTCCGGATCAGGAGCCGCTGTTTGAGGTCGTTCTCCAGTGCGGATACTTGCTGGCTGAGAGCAGGCTGGGCAACGTGCAGGGCGGCGGCGGCCTTGGTAATGCTTCCCGAATCAACGATCTGCACGAAGTATGAAAGCTTTCGTGTGTCCATGATCTGCCTTCCTAGAGAGCCACGTCCCCGGGTGGCATGCCATAAGGAAATTCTATCCGGGGCAGCACTGGGACCCCTGCCACAGTACAGGGTGGTGCAGGTCATAACGGAGAGCTATCACGGGATAGCTATTAGGTCTTTGTGCAACGTGGTTGACCGGTGCGAGACTTTTGGAAAGAACTTCAGGCAACGCTTTGGAATCCATAAGCGTCAGACATTTACCGGGAATTCAACTAATCCTCGAGCGGATTATTTATGCCCTTCCCGGACTTGAATGCAAAACCACGAAAAGAGAACCACGTGAACCCGACAATTGATCTTGTAGCGGATCTTGGGGAGGGATTCGGCGCCTACACCATTGGCGACGATTCCGAGCTCCTGGAGATCGTCACAAGCGCCAATATCGCATGCGGGTTCCACGCCGGTGATCCCGACATCATGGCCTCCACTGTTGCTGAATGCGTTCGCCGCGGCGTAGGCATCGGCGCCCACCCGAGCTTCCCGGACCTGCGTGGCTTTGGTCGCCGTGACATTGGCCTGAGTGCTCAGGAAGTACAGAACGATGTGCTCTACCAGCTCGGCGCCCTGAACGGCTTTGCCGCCTTCCACGGCACCAAGGTCACCCACATTGCTCCTCACGGCCGGCTGGGCAACCTCGTGGCCGTCCGCGCCGACTATGCACAGGCCGTGGCGGAAGCCGCTGCCTCTGTGGACAACGAGCTCATCGTGGTGGCGCAGGAAGGCGAACTGGCCAGGGCAGCGCGCAACGCGGGACTGGACGTGGCAATCGTTGGCATCGTGGACCGTGGCTATCAGGAAGACGGCACGTTGGTTCCCCGGAGCCAACCGGGCGCCGTCTTGCAAGAACCGGCAGAGATCGTGGAGCGGACCCTGCGCATGGTTGTCGAAGGCAAGATCCGCTGCGCCAACGGCGTGGACATGGATATCGATGTCGACACCGTCCTCCTCCACGGCGATAACCCCGGTGCGGTGGAACTTGCCCGTCTGATCCGCTCGGAGCTCGTCTCCGCCGGCGTGCGCGTCGCCCCGCTGGCCGAGGTCATGGACGCCAAGAGGAAGGCGGCCTGACATGTCCGTGCTCTCAACGGCTCCCACCGAGATCTACGAGTCAGGAGACTCAGCGCTGCGCGTCGTGGCGATCTCGGAGGCCAGCGAAGACAACTGGCTGACCGTCCACAGCTTGGCCGACTGGCTGGAAAGCTGCGGCGCCGAGGGCCTTCACGGTGCGGTTCCTACGTACGACTCCGTGCTGGTTGAGTTCGATCCCATCCTGGTTTCCGCCCGCCAGGTTCGCGCGTTCGTCAAGCTCGGGCTCCTGGAGATCGCCCACGCGGGCGGGTCACAGAGGGCGCCCCGGGAGTTCGATGTCCCCGTGGTTTACGGCGGCGAATACGGCCCGGATTTGGTGCGTGTTGCTGAGCACCAGGGCATCCCAGCGGACGAGGTCATCCGCCTCCACACCGAAAAGACCTACACAGTCCGCTGCCTGGGTGCGCCCGCGGGCTCGCCCATGATGGACGGGCCCATGTTTCCCAAGCCCGTCCCGCGTTTGAAGGATCCCCGGCTCAGCGTGCCTGCGGGCGCCGTGGCGGTGGCCGGGCGCCAGGCAGTTATCGCGCCTGCTGTTGCCCCGGGCGGCTGGTGCGTCATCGGCCAGACCCCGTTGTCCGTACTGAATATCCGGCGCGAACCGCTGGTCCCGTACAAGCCAGGCGACATCCTCAGGTTCCGCCAGATCCGCGCGGAGGACTTCCACACCTTCGCTGGGGTGGAATTGGAGCCACTGGAGTTGGAGGTGCAGCCATGAGCGGGGCAATCCTGATCCAGCAGCCGGGCAACTCCGTGGTCACCGACCTCGGCAGGACCCGCGGACCGCGTTTCGGGCTTCCGGTCAACGGCGCCCTGGACCAGTACTCGGCCCGGGCCGCCAATATCCTGGCCGGCAATCCGGACAACGATCCCCTGGTGGAGATCACGGCCCTTGATTTTCGGATGAAGGCCGACGCCGACATCCTGATTGCCGTCACCGGTGCCCCGCTCACGCTCACGGTCGGTGGACGACCGTGCAGTCAGTGGGAACCGGTGTCCGTCCGGGCAGGGGAAACGGTGTCCATTCGCGGAATCCACCGCGGGCTCCGCGCCTACCTGGCTATCCACGGCTCGCTGGAAGCCGAAACTCTGCTAGGCAGCTGCGCACCGGACACCGTGGTGGGATTCGGACTTCAGCTTCGGGAAGGAACCACGCTCCCCACCCGTAGGAGCGTTGGCCCGGTACGCCAGCCGTACTTTGACCTTCCACTCTTCAGGCTGGGCCTTGAACGGCCAAGCATGGGAACAGATCTGTTGGTCGATGTGACCGATGGGCCGGATGTCGCCGAATTTGGCGAATCCGGTGAACTGCTCTTCACCTCGGAATACGCCGTCAGTGGCCGCAGCAACCACATTGGCCTGCGGCTCGGCGGAGAACTTCCGGAAAGAACTTCCAGCGGTGAGGTGCTGTCCCGCGGAGTGCCAGTGGGCGCCGTCGAGGTTCCCTCACGGGAAGAGTTGCTGGTACTGCACCGGGGACGAGGCGTCACCGCCGGGTATCCCGTACTTGCAGTAGCAACCAGCACCGGACTGGATGTCCTGGCCCAAGCAAGGCCAGGGGACAAAGTCCGTTTTCGGAAAACCACAGTGGCAGAAGCAACTGCCGCCCACAGGCGCTCGCGGGCCCAACTGGAAACCCTCCGCGAATCCGTCAACACCGTCTTCGGACTTCTCGGTATCGGATGCCGACCCCAGTGGCAGGACCTACCAGTTGCGGCATGCAGCTAAAAACCCTGTCGTCATACCAGTAGGCGTTGCTACGCTCATCTCAGTAAGGAAAAGTCATGACCGCAAGCACCAACGCTGCGCCAGCGCAGCATGAGCGGCTCACGGGCCGCCAAACCCGCAAGGTTGTCACCGCAGGTTGTGTTGGCATCTTCGTGGAACTCTACGACAACGGCATTTTCGCCTTCATGGCGGGAACGCTGGCCCTGGTCTTCCTGGCCCCCGGCAACCCGGACAATGCACTGCTCTTCGTGTTTGCCGGTTACGCGGTCTCGTTCTTCGTTCGACCTCTCGGCGCTGTTGTTTGTGGCTACCTCGGAGACCGGATCGGCAGGCAAAAGCTACTGGTCTTTGTGATCCTCCTGATCAGTGTTGCCACGGCAGGCATCGGGCTCTTGCCGCCATATGCGGCCATTGGCATTGCCGCGCCGATCCTGCTGGTGCTCCTGCGCATGCTGCAGGGCTTCTCCGTTGGTGGCGAAGCTGCCGGCGCCATGACCTTCCTTGCCGAGCACGCCCCTGAAGGCAAGCGCGGTGTCATCACGTCATACGCCCAGATCGCCTCCTTCGCAGCACTGCTCACCGGTACCCTTGTGGCGTTCTCCATGTCGCCGTGGCTCACCCAGGCAGCGATCGACGGCGGTGGCTTCGGTTCCTTCGCATGGCGCATCCCCTTCCTCGTTGCCATCCCCATGGGCATCATCGGCTGGTACATCCGCAAGGCCATCGCCGATACCCCCAACTTCGTAAAGCTCAAGGAAGAGGGCGGACTCTCCAAGAACCCGCTGAAGGAAGCCTTCAAATCCGCCGAGCACCGCCGTGCCATGCTCCTGGCCCTCTTCATTCCGCTCATGAACGGCTCCGGCTACTACGTCCTCTTCTCCTACATGCCCACGTTCCTCAAGGGCAAGCAGCTGAACTTCACTATCGGCCAAGCCCTTCTGGTCACTGCCTGCAGCCTGGTGGTCATCTGTATCGCCATCCCCTTCATGGGTGCCCTCTCGGACCGTGTTGGACGCAAGAAGGTCATCGCCGGGTCCGCAATCGCCATGGCTGTCCTCGGCATCCCCTCCTACGCCCTCATTGCAACCGGTGAAATGGGCCTCGCAATCCTCGGCGCCTGCATCATGGCAGTCGTTTTCGCCGGCCACACCGCCGTCATCCACATCCTTATCGTTGAACTGTTCCCCACCCGGGTCCGCTACTCCGCTTACGGCCTTGGCTACAACATCTCCTCTGCGCTGTTCGGCGGCACGGCTCCGTTGCTCATGACCTGGCTGATTTCATCCACGGGGAACATCTACATGCCGGCCTTCTACGCAGTGATCACGGCCTTGGGCACGCTGATCGCCGTCAGCACCGTCAAGGACCGCGCCCACGAACCGCTGCGCGACGCCTAGCCATCACTGACCTCCGGCTCTTACGTCCGGCCACGTGGCTGGACGTAAGAGCCCCTACCAATCCCCACCTTTTGGAGGACCAATGTCTTTTTCCGACTACACCACAGCCCTCGTCACCGGAGCTTCGACCGGTATGGGTGCAGCCATCGCTGAACGCCTCGCCAAGCGCGGCCTGACCGTCCACGCCGTGGCCCGCAACGAGGAACGCCTTGCGGAACTGGCCGACCGCACCGGAGCAGTCCCGCATGTGGTGGACCTGACCGACACAACCGCGCTGGCCGCCGTCGTAGGCGGACTCAAGGTGGACGTCCTGGTGAACTGCGCCGGAGTGTCCCGGCCGGGCAACATCCTGGACTCGTCCGAAGAGGACATCGACGAGCTCGTGGACGTGAACCTCCGCGGCCTGCTGCAGCTCACGCGCCTGGTCCTGCCCGGTATGGTGGAGCGCGATCTCGGCCACGTCATCAACATCAGCTCGATTGCCGGCGTCTACAACTTCTACGGCCACACCGTCTATCACGCCACGAAGGCGGCCGTGCACCAAATCTCCCGCCAACTCCGAAACGACACCGTGGGTAAGCGGATCCGCGTTACCGAGATCTGCCCGGGACGGGTGGAAACCGAGATCTTCGGGCGCAACATGGGCGGTACGCCCGAAGCCATGGAAGAAGCCTGGAAGACCTACTACGAGGGCTATGAGTCGCTGACCACCGACGACATCGTCAATGCCCTGGATTACGCGATCGAAACGCCGCGCCACGTCAACGTGGGCATGCTTGAGCTCATGCCGACGTTCCAGGTGCCCGGCGGGCTGACGTTCGATCGGCGCTGATTTTCTGAATCAGGCGCCCCATAGGTTCCGGTGACACTCACTCCCGTCACCGGAAAACATAGGCTGGCGGCCGCGTTCCCGCGGCCGCCAGCACCCGTTAACGCAGTAGGTCCGACGTTCCTGCCCACTTACTGCGTACTCCATCCCGCAGACCTAACGGGGTTCCGCGGGATTCCAGGGCGAACTTGGGCCTGGACAGGTGGCATTCAGGGCTCCGGGGGAGCTAACTGGGCGGGAGCCCTGGCTCGGTGCGCGTACGACGCCGGGTGGTTCAGTCCTCGTGCAGGGTCTCCGTGAGGTGGTGCGTGGGGATGCGGTCGCGATCATACGTGATTTCCGTGTAGCCGTGCGGCTGCGGGCGGCCATCAGCGCCCATGTTCACGAACACGATCTCCTCGATGGTCAGGATGCTCTGCCGGGTGATCATATTCCGGACCTCGGCGCGCATGGTCAAGGACGTGCGCCCGAAGCGTTTGGCCGTCAGTCCCATTTCGATGAGGTCGCCCTGAACGGCTGAACTCACGAAGTTGATTTCGGAGATGTACTTGGTGACCGCGCGGCCATTGCCCAACTGGAGGATGGCGTAGATCGCTGCCTCTTCATCGATCCACTTCAGCAGGCTTCCACCGAAGAGTGTGCCGTTGGCATTGAGGTCCTCGGGCCGCACCCATTTACGCGTGCGGAAGGTGATGTCTGCTTTTTCCATTTTCCGAGATTATCCGACTACCGCAGCGTGTGCTTGATGTTGCGCGACGCCTGGTTGCTGCCGGGGCTCAGGTGTTTACGCCATCGCCGTGTGGGAGGCGCTGTGGGAGTTGATCCGCTTGGAGTAGCAGTAAGACCCATTTACGCCGATGTACGGTCCAAAATTGGGAACTTCGGCGAATCCGGCGCTTACATAGAAGCTTCGTCCATCAGACTGCGCTGATCCCGCCTCAGCTGCGATGACGCTGAATCCGTGTGAGTGGGCCTGTGCTTCGAGTGCGGCGAGGATGGAGCTTGCAACTCCTGATCCGCGTGCGTAGGGAACCACGTACAGTCGCTTGATTTCAGCTGTCTTCTCGTCCAACATCCTCAGGCCGCCGCATCCGAGCGGCTGTCCGGAGCATTTCTCGTAAGCCACAACAAAAACGGCCGTGTCAGCTTCCGAGGGCGGGGGACCGGGCTCGTGATCCGTGGTTCCGAACCGGGCGTCCAGTTCGGCCTGTTGCGCGGCGCGGAGGTCAGCGCCTACCGGGTTCGCCCAGGTGACCTGCCGGATATTGAGCCGGGGGTTGGTCTGCATCGATGCCTCATTTCGCTTGGTTTCGCTGAGGTGTTTATGCGTCTTAAGCCTAGGAAGCTGTGGTTACCGCCGTGTTTCCTGCGCGTAAGCTTCGGGAGAATTGCTGAATTTCCTGCGTTGCGGGGCCTGCTCTGCGCCTTCCCGTGGGAATTTGGCGCGCAGAACAGGCCTCACAACATGCTTAGAGCGCCTCGCCTGTTGGGTCCTCGGCCGTCTGGTCTGCCAATGCCAGGCCACCCACTGGAATCTGGTCCCAATGCAGGACCCGCCACCCTGATTCCGGATCACCTTCGAGTGCCACGATTCCGGTATTGGGCAATTGATGGGTCTCAGCGAAGAGCGTGTCGATATCCTCTGCCCTGCGGCCGGCCCAACAGCGGATGGCGGCGCCGTGGCTGACGATGGCGGCGGTCGAATGTCCTGCGGCCGCAACCTTTTCCACTGAGGCATCGAAGCGGGCAAAGAAGTCATGGCCGTTGAAAGCGCCCGGCATGCGAACGTCGAGGTCGCCGTCAGACCAAGCGAACACCGTGCTCATGTACCGCATATGCGATTCATGATCCGTCTTCTTCTCCAAGGCTCCTGCCTCAATCTCATGGACGCCGTCCAGGATTTCCGGTTCCAGTCCCGTGGCGGCGGCGAGCGGTATCACCGTCCGCTGGGTCCGGAGCAGGGTGGAAGTGTAGAGGGCCTGAATGGACTCGTCCGCTAGAGCCTCCGGGAGCGCGGCCGCTTGCCGCTCGCCGAGTTCCGTCAATCCCGGGCCGGGAAAGGCAGTATCCAGTTGGCCCGCCACGTTGCCGGGGGTCTGTCCGTGCCTGATCAGTAGGAGCTTCATGGGTGCTCCGCTCCTTACGTCGTTGCTGTCTTGGCCATGCGTTCCTGCCCGGTGCGTTCTTACTCGGTGCGTTCCTGCCCAGTTGCTCCAGCCAATCAGCGGCCAACGCAAGCGAACGCCCCGACACGCCGTGTCTCCGCACATGGAAGGGCATGCCCCGGTGACAAAGCGGGAGGGAACGCGCCGGGTGCCCACTAGTTTAAACGCCGACGGCGGGCCTGGTTAAACGCCGACGGCGGGCCTGGGCATCCAGCCCCGGCCCGCCGTCGTCCAGCGTTTGTTGCTACTTCAGCCTTTGTTGCTACTTCAGGTGGTCCACCAATTTGTCAGCGATGCCGGTGTACTTGCCCGGGGTGAGGGCGAGCAGGCGGGCTTCGGCGTCGGCGGACAGGCCGAGCCCCTGCACGAACTCCTGCATCCTGGCGCCGTCCACGCGCTGCCCCCGGGTGAGATCCTTCAGGCGCTCGTAGGGGTTTTCCATGCCTTCCACACCGGCAATGGCCTCTGCACGCATGACCATTTGGATGGCTTCGCCCAGGACCTCCCAGTTGGTGTCGAGGTCACCCGCAAGGACTTCCTCGGCCACGTCCAGGGCCTTGAGACCCTTGGCGACATTGGAGATTGCCAGCAGGGAGTGACCAAAGGCGACGCCGATGTTGCGCTGTGACGAGGAGTCCGTGAGATCGCGCTGCCAGCGGGAAGTAACCAAGGTTGCGCCCAGAGTGTCCAGCAGGCCGTTGGAGATCTCCAGGTTGGCCTCGGCGTTTTCGAAGCGGATCGGATTGACTTTGTGCGGCATCGTGGAGGACCCGGTGGCACCAGCTACAGGAATCTGCCGGAAGTATCCGATGGAGATGTAGCTCCAGATGTCCGTGCAGACGTTGTGCAGGATGCGGTTGAAGCGGGCAATATCGGCGTAGAGCTCCGCCTGCCAATCGTGGCTTTCGATCTGCGTGGTGAGCGGGTTCCAGGTGAGCCCCAGTCCTTCGACGAAGGTCTTGGCAACAGCTTCCCAGTCGGCACTCGGGACGGAAGCAACGTGTGCCGCGTATGTGCCGGTGGCACCGTTGATCTTGCCGAGGTATTCGGTCTTGGCGATCCGTGCCAGCTGTCGGTTCAGGCGGTGCGCGATGACCGCCAGTTCCTTGCCGAGTGTGGTGGGCGTGGCGGGCTGGCCATGTGTGCGGGACAGCATGGGCACGGAGCGGTTGGCTTCGGCCATGGCCTCGATCTGCTGGACCAGTGCGGTGGCGTTGGGGAGCCAGACATTCTCTACGGCGCCCTTGATGCCAACGGCGTACGAGAGGTTGTTGATGTCCTCCGACGTGCAGCCGAAGTGGACCATGGCTGTCAGGTTTTCGATGCCAATCGCGGGCAGCCGGCGGCCGATGTAGTACTCCACTGCCTTGACGTCGTGGACGGTGACGGCCTCGATCTCGGCGAGTTCGTCGACCGATGCGGCGTTGAATTCGGTGACGATGGCACGGAGCTGCGAAACCTGCTCGTCCGTCAGGGGACCCGCGCCAGGCAGCACGGACTGGCTGGTCAGGTGGATCAGCCACTCAACCTCAACGTGAACGCGATCGCGGTTCAATGCGGCCTCGGACAAGTAGTCAACGAGGGGCGCGACGGCGGCACGGTACCGGCCATCGAGGGCGCCAAGAGCGAGGGGTTCGGAAGCGAGGGACACGCGAGGGGATTCAGCCATGGTGCCTATTCTTTCATGTTCCTTGGAGGCGCCCGAGTTGATGACTGCGCTATGTGGACAGCCGTGCGCGTTATCCACATAGCCAACGGCGGCACTTCCGCCCGGTTTCCGGGCTCCGTAGCGTCATACCTACCGATCAGCAGAACAATCAATGGAGTACACGGACATGAGCGTCGGCCTGATGCCTGCAGCCACCCCACCCACCTTCGATCCCCTGGAGTGTGCCTCGCGCAGCCACGAGGTCCAGAGGCTCGCTTGGCGTATTAAGTCGTGCGTGGACCAGACGGATGCCGTGCTGGCATCCTTGCGGCGGACCCAGTTGGAGGAGTGGCAGTCTCCCGCCGGAAGTGCATACAGGACAACTATTGCCCTTCACGCGTCGGCGTTAATGCGTGCACGGGAATCATTGGAAGTCGCTGCTGCCTCCGTTCTCCGTCATTCCCAGAACGTAGCTGTCTCCGGTGGGAGGGGCAACTGATGGCTGATGTTGCTCCTGTTGGTGCGGGTTCAGCCCCCCAACCTACGGCGCCCGCCCCCGATGGGATCCTTGGCATTCGTGGCGGAGTGGGCGGAATATCCTGCCAGTTCGAAGAGCTCCTGCGTGGAGCGGCACTGCTTGACGAGTTGGTCCAACAGTTAGTTGGTGTGGAAGCGGAAGCCCGCCGGGTGAAGGCAGATTTGGGGTCCTACCTCTTCGACTCGTACGCCTCGGGGTGCGCCGCGATCGATGCGGTGGCCATAAGTGGTCAAGAGGTAGGCAGGGTACGGCAGGAATTGGTTGGTGTCAGCTCGAGTGTGCGGTCCAGCCATCACGATTACGTGCAAACAGAGGTCAAGAATCTGTTCCCGCGGATGTTGAGGCTTGATGAGATGAAGATGTCAGGTGCTCCCTGGGTACCTGGCCCGGACATCACGCAAAACGTGGTCACAAGCATCATTCCACCGGGCATGGATGCGGGGGACATCATGCGTGGGCTTCTGCAGTCACCCGTCGTCCCCGGACTAAGGCCGCGCCCGGTGAGCATCGAGAAGATCGACGAGTCGATCGAGCAAGTGGATCCATCCATGGCGCAAAGCATCCGGCGACTCGAGCAACTCCATGCCCGGGGCGATGGAGAGATTGAGATCATCCAGCTCGACCACGATGGCTCGTCCTCGTGGATGGTGTTGATTCCGGGAACACAACCCGAAGCACCAGATACCAATCCTTTCGATATTCCCGGCGTTGGTGAAGCCCTCGGTTATGACTCGGAAGAAGTGGTGCCTGCTATTGGTCAGGCGTTGAGGGAAGCCGGAGCTGAAGCCGGCGAGCAGGTGGTAGCAGTCGGGCATAGCCAAGGAGGGGCACACGCCATGAACCTCAGCCGGAACAAGGCGTTCCTCAGCGAATTCGACGTCAGGTATGTCCTCACAGCTGGAGCTCCTGCTGGCGGCATTAGCTCGGAACCGGGAATTGCTGCGTTGCATCTGGAGCACGTCCAGGACTGGGTCCCGGGTTCGGATGGCCGCGTGAACCCGGATACCAAGGACAGGGTCACGGTCACGCTGAACAATGACGTAAAAACACCCGAGGGGGAGGACCCAGGCCTGGGGCCCGGTCACCGCCTGGAGAACTACGCGGCAGGTGCCGAATTGGTCACGGCGAGTCGGGATGCCTCGCTTGCAGCTTCAACAGCGGCGTTCGCTGGTGTTGTTGGTGTGGGCGGGGCGGCGAAGGTAACGCACTTCAAACTGGAACGGGCACCCTTGCCGGACAAGAGGCCGGGCCTTCGTAATCCCAATCTTCCAGAGACACGATCCGTGGCCGGGGCGCGGTAAGTCCAGCGTGATGGTGGGCGCAGCCCAAACGGTGCCGGGAGCGCGAGCGACGGGAACTGCTTCTAGCGTTTGCGGGCGCCTGGGATGAGTCCGGCAACCAGGCTGATGATGCTGATGATGATTGAGGCAAGGATGGCTGTCCAGAAGAACGAGTCAATGGTGAGGTGCACAGGCGTAAAGCTGCTCAGCCACGCTGTCAGGTACAGCATTGCCGCATTGATGATGATCGTAAACAGGCCCAGGGTCAGGATCGTCACAGGGAGGGACAGAATCTTCACCAGCGGGCGCACGAACGCGTTGACCACTCCAAAAATCAGGCCGATAAAGAGGTAAGCCAAGACGATGCCTGCTGCATCCGCGCCTTCAGTAATCCCCGCGTTGGCTGCCGCCTTTTCAGTGGCGGAGGAGGATATCTCCAGTCCCTCCAACAGCCAGCTGGCGACCCACAGGGCCAGGCCATTGATCAGGACGCGAACTATGAATGAACCCATGCGCCCATGCTTTCACACTCGTCTGTGGCTCGGCTGGGACATCGCCAAGGAGAGGGAACTTGAAGAGGATGAAGGTTGGGCGGGAGAACACCCAAACGCCGCAGGGGTACAAGTAGGCTTGAATCCATGACTACTACTGACAACGCACCGGAGGGCGTACTCCCTCGACCGGTCGTGGACAGGCTCCCCAAGTACGCGGCTGGTAAACCCCCCGCTGCGATTGAAGGCCTCACCAGCTACAAATTGTCGTCCAATGAAAACCCGCTGCCTCCGATCCCTGCAGTGTTGCAGGCCATCGCAGACCAGACTGACATCAACCGATACCCAGACCCCCTGGCAACCAAATTGCGCAATGCTTTGGCTGGTTTCCTGGACGTCCCCGCTGACGACGTCGTCACCGGTGCAGGAAGCCTCGGCGCACTCAACCAGATTCTTGCCACTTTTGCGGGCCAGAATGATGACGGCAAGTCGGACGAGGTGATCTACGCCTGGCGCTCCTTCGAGGCTTACCCCATTTGTGTGGGCCTTGCCGGGGCGGCCAGCGTGCAGATCCCGTTGCTTCCGGATGGCCGTCACGATCTCGAAACCATGGCCGCAGCGGTGACGGTGCGCACCAAGGTGATCTTGCTCTGCACCCCGAACAACCCCACCGGACCCATCCTCACGGCTGAGGAAACGGAGCGTTTCATCCAGTCGGTGCCACCCAACGTGGTGGTGGTCATCGATGAGGCGTACCAGGAATTCGTCCGCGACCAGGCTGCTGTAGACGGGATCAAGCTCTACCGGAAATACCCCAATGTCGTTGTGCTGAGGACTTTCTCCAAAGCCCACGGGCTGGCGGGACTGCGCGTTGGCTACAGCGTTTCCGGCCCGCAGCTCACCCAGCACCTTCGCGTCACGGCTACACCTTTCGCCGTTTCGCAAATTGCAGAGCGCGCCGCGATTACATCCCTTGAGAATTTCGACCAGGTTGTCGAAAGGGTACAAAGCCTGGTGGACGAGAGAGACCGCGTCACTTCGGGTCTTCGAGATCTCGGATGGTTCGTGCCGGAAGCCCAAGGGAACTTCGTTTGGTTGAACCTGGGTGCGAACAGTGGCGAGTTTGCGGCGTTGGCAGCCGAGCAGGCCTTGTCTGTCCGGGCCTTCGGAAATGAGGGAGTGCGGGTCAGCATCGGCGAAGTGGAAGCCAATACGCGGTTCCTGAAACTCTGTGCAGGTTATACAAAGGCTCCGCACAGTTCCTAGCGGTTAACAAATGCGCCTACGCTACTTACTGCCGATAAAGTAAGGACGAAAGCCAAAATATATGCCCATTCCGGAATGCATTCCGGAATGGGCATATATCCCAGCGACAGACATTGCCCGGCACTAGCTGCGGCAAGCAAGGAGACGGAATGGGCTCGACACAACTGCCCCCCGGGACCGATGAAACTCTGGCGGCAACCTCAGCGGCTGTAGCTGCCTCGGGTGAACCCGTAGAGATGGTCCAGTTGCTCGGCCCTGACGGAAAACTAGGTACCGATCCCGTCTTCTCTGACTATGCCAAGCGGATAGACCCCGAAAAGCTCCGCGTCTTTTATGCCGACATGGCCAGAATCCGCCGTTTTGACCAGGAAGCTACTGCCCTGCAGCGCCAAGGCGAACTCGCACTGTGGGTGCCCCTGACCGGTCAGGAGGCCGCCCAGATAGGCTCGGCCCACGCCAGCCAGCCGCAGGACTACATTTTCCCCACTTATCGTGAACACGGTGTCGCACTGGTGCGAAACGTGGACCTGGCCGAATTGTTGAAGCAGTTCCGCGGAGTCTCCAATGGAGGCTGGGACCCGCGGGGGAACAACTTCCACCTCTACACCCTGGTCCTGGCCGCCCAAACGCTTCACGCCGTGGGCTACGCCATGGGCATCCAGCGGGACCAGAAGCTCGCGGTTGCCGGTGATTCCAATGATCCCAAGGCTGCGGTGATTGCCTACTTCGGTGACGGCGCCAGCTCCGAAGGCGACGTCCACGAATCGATGGTTTTCGCTGCCTCCTACGATGCCCCGGTTGTCTTCTTCTGCCAGAACAATCACTGGGCCATCTCCGTGCCTACCGAAGTCCAGACCAAGGTCCCGTTGGCCAACCGCGCCAAGGGCTACGGTTTCCCGGGAATCCGTGTGGACGGCAACGACGTCATTGCCGTCCACGCCGTCACTGAATGGGCCCTTGAGCATGCCCGTGAAGGCAGGGGCCCTGTGCTCATCGAGGCTTACACCTACCGGGTTGGCGCACACACCACAGCGGACGACCCCACCAAGTACCGCGAACTGGCTGAAGAAGCCGCGTGGCGTGAGAAGGATCCGCTGGAGCGTTTGGAGAAATACCTGCGTACGGAGGGGCTCGCCGATGAGGCCTTCTTCGAACAGGTGCAGGCCGACGGCGATGAGCTGGCCAAGTATGTCCGCAGCACAACGCATGGCCTTGAGGTGCCGGACATCCGGGATTCATTCGCCAACGTCTACGCCGAAGCACACCCGCTGATTGCAGAGGAACAGGCGTGGTTCGAAGAATATTCGGCAGGCTTCGAAGCCGACCAGGAGGCAGCTAACTGATGGCAACAATGACCATTGCAAAGGCCATCAACGAAGGTCTCCGCGCATCGCTGAAGAGCAACCCCAAGTCCCTCTTGATGGGCGAGGACATCGGGCACCTTGGTGGTGTTTACCGGGTGACCGACGGCCTGATCAAGGAATTCGGGGCGGACCGGGTCGTCGATAGCCCGCTGGCTGAGTCCGGCATTGTTGGTACCGCTATTGGGCTCGCTTTGCGTGGCTACTTTCCGGTGTGCGAGATCCAGTTTGATGGCTTCGTCTATCCGGCTTTCAACCAGATCACCACGCAGTTGGCCAAGATCCATGCCCGCAGCCATGGCCGCCTGACTGTTCCTGTGGTTATTCGGATCCCGTACGGTGGCGGCATCGGTTCCATCGAGCATCACTCCGAATCCCCGGAAGCGTTGTTCGCCCACACCGCTGGCCTCCGTATCATTTCGCCGTCCAACGCGCACGATGCTTATTGGATGATCCAGAAGGCCATTGAGTGCCAGGACCCCGTGATCTTCTTCGAGCCCAAGCGCCGCTACTGGCTCAAAGGCGAGGTGGATGTTGAGAATGCCGGTCTGTCAGAAGACCCCTTCAAGGCACACGTGGTCCGTGAAGGGACGGACGCCACGATTGTGGCTTACGGGCCGTTGGTTCCGGTTGCCCTTGCTGCAGCAAACGCCGCAATTGAGGATGGACGCAGCATCGAGGTCATCGACCTCCGTTCCATCTCGCCTGTGGATTTCGACACCGTTGAGGCGTCGGTCAAGAAGACCGGCCGGCTGATCGTCGCCCACGAAGCACCCACGTTCGGTGGCATCGGCGGAGAAATCGCCGCCCGGATCAGCGAACGGGCGTTCCTGCACCTTGAAGCCCCTGTGATCCGCGTTGGCGGTTTCCACATGCCGTATCCCGTGGCCAAGGTTGAAGAGGACTACTTGCCGGATATCGACAAGATCCTCGAAGCGCTCGACCGCTCCCTGGCTTACTAAACCGCCCTGATCCAGTCCGGCTCCACAGCCGGGCAGACGGAAATCGAGGACCACCGTGACTGTAAAGAAATTCAACCTGCCGGACGTCGGCGAAGGCCTGACCGAGGCCGAGGTAGTGGCTTGGAAGGTCAAGCCGGGCGACACCGTTGCCATCAACGACGTCCTGTGCGAGATCGAGACAGCGAAATCGCTCGTTGAGCTCCCTTCGCCCTTCGCCGGAACGGTCACCGAGCTGTTGGTCGAGGAAGGCATCACGGTGGAGGTCGGCACGGCAATCATCGCCGTTTCGGACAACCAGCCCGGGGACGCAGGACCGGTGACCCAGGCTCCGGCGTCGGCTCCCACGGTCGATGCCCCTCTCTACGGCAAGCTTCCCGCTGATACCGACAACGGCGAAAACGGCCCGGCAGGCGGACCGCTGGTGGGTTCCGGCCCCAAAGCCGACGCCGTGAAGCGCCGTGCGCGCAAGCGTCCAGCGGGTACTGGCGAGGCAACTACGGTCGCCGAAAACGCCGAAGGTACAGTCCAGGACCACCAAGCGGTTCTGGCTGCCCAAGCAGCCCAGGCGCCGGTGCCTCATCGCCCGACGTCGACACGTGCCGCCGTCGCGCAGGTCACCCATGCGCCGGTCACCCAAGCGGCCGCAACCCAAGCGCCGGTCACCCAAGCGCCGGAAGTCACGACGCCAGAAGGCACGGCGCCGGGAGTGTCTACGGCCCAGACCGCCGCATCACGCGGTGCCGCCATCAGCGGCACCATCAGCGGGCTCGTCAACAAAGTCCTGGCGAAGCCGCCGGTGCGCAAGTTCGCCCGTGATCTCGGCATTGACCTTGCCGACGTCGTAGCCACGGGGCAGCGCGGCGAGGTGACCCGCGAGGACCTGGTCAGCTATCAGGCGCAGCGTGACGCTGAGCTGGATCAGGCGGAGTCTTTCTGGGGTGCTTCCAAGAAGCCGCAGGACCAGAGGATCGAGCGCGTACCCGTTAAGGGTGTGCGTAAGGCGACCGCCAAGGCCATGGTGGAGTCCGCGTTCACGGCACCGCACGTCAGCATCTTTGTTGACGTCGATGCGAGCCGGACCATGGAGTTCGTCAAACGGCTCAAGGTTTCGAGGGACTTCGAGGGAATCAAGGTATCCCCGCTGCTTATTTTGGCCAAGGCAGTCATTTGGGCGGCCGCGCGGAACCCCAGTGTCAACGCCACGTGGGTGGAGAACGCTGATGGCAACGGCGGTGCGGAGATCCAGATCAAGCACTTCATGAACCTGGGCATTGCAGCTGCAACACCGCGTGGCTTGATGGTGCCCAATATCAAAGACGCACAGGACCTCTCCCTCAAGGAGCTGGCCCTCGCCCTGAACGATCTCGCCACCAAGGCCCGGGCGGGCAAGACGCAGCCCGCCGAGATGCAGGGCGGCAGCCTGACCATCACCAACATCGGTGCGCTTGGCATTGATACGGGTACGCCCATCATCAACCCGGGCGAGGTTGCCATCATTGCGTTTGGAACCATCAAGCAGAAGCCGTGGGTTTTGGACGGGGAAGTGATTCCGCGGTGGATCACCACGCTGGGTGGCTCCTTTGACCACCGGGTGGTGGACGGCGACCTCTCGGCCCGCTTCATGGCCGATGTGGCTGCCATCCTTGAAGAACCGGCCCTATTGCTTGACTGATCGGGGTTGCTTGACTGATCGGGGTTGCTTTGACTGATCGCCCGGCCGCCAACACGGCGGCTTCAGGGTCGAACACCGCTGTGGCTTCTGGCAACTCTGGTCATGTGCCTGTCCGGTTGCTGTCAGGACCCTGGCGCGTTGTTGCCCGGGTCCTGACGGAAGCCTTCCAGCCGCCCATCGTAGTGACGGCTCTCCTGTTGATCAGTCCGGCTATCGAACCCGGCTTTCCCGGGACCATGGGTTTTGGGCTGCTGGGAGCTCTCTTCGTCTGTGTCCTGCCGTTGGCGTACGTGCTGGTGATGGTCAGGCTGGGCAGAATCACCGATCATCATGTCAGCGACCGCCGGCAGCGGCCGCCGTTGCTGTTGCTTGCCTTGATTTCCGTGCTGGCGGGCGTGGGGGTGCTCCAGCTGGTCGGGGGTCCGACGAGCGTTTCACTGATGATCATTGCGCTGCTCGGAGGCATTGCTGTTCTTGCGGTGGTGAGTGCTTTTTGGAAGATGAGTGGACACACTTCGGCCATCGCAGCCGCTGCCGTCATTACCGTTTTGATGTTTGGGCCAGCTTGGCTGTCCGTGTTGGTGATTGTTCCGGCCGTGGGGTGGTCGCGGGTGGTGCTTCGCGCCCATACCCTCGGTCAAGTCGTCGCCGGGTCTCTGTTCGGCGGCACCGTCATCGCGGGTTTGTGGTGGCTGCTGCGGGAGTGGATGCTCTGAGGCCAGGCCAGCATCTGCTGTAAGGGGCACCTGCTGTGAGGGACACCTGCCGTAAGGGCGGCCCCGCTTTAGAACGCGGGGTAGTTGACCAGCAATGCCTGAAGTTCCGTGGTGGACATGTGGTTTGCCATCTCCACGCTGATGCCCATAGCCATGGCTGCGAAGGTGATCATTGCGACGCAGGCAAGGGAGAGGAACCGCCAGTCCTTACGCATGATGCTGGTGAGAGTTTCCGGCATGTTCAGGCTGGGGGAAATCATGTTGGGGGCGCTGTCCCAGGAGCCGTCGTCGAGCATCGCGATGATGCGGTCATTCGCGCGGTCAAAACGCATCGTGCTGATGCTGTTGCCGTGGCGGGCAAGCAGGATGTCGTGTCCAACGCGCTGGCGCGGCTGCAAAGTAAGCAAGTGAAGTCCCCTGAAGTCAGTTGATGGAGGATGGCTCACGCCATTGGGGGCATCTCAATTTTATAACGATGACTTCGGGGGACAGGCCAAAATCACGCCAAAAGCCGGGTGAGGCTCCCCACCCGGCGGCGTGATTCAGGTCGCTTACGGTTGGTCGGTCTTGGCGATGTAGACATCGCAGGGGGCATTGTGGGCCACCGTGTTGGCTACGCTGCCAAGGACACGACCAAGGCCTTGCATGCGCCGGTTGCCCACCACGATCAACCGCGCTTCGAGCATTTCTGCTTCTTTGACCAAGGCTTCGCCGGGCTTGCCGCGGGCAGCCGAGTACGTTACCTCGAGGCGCTCATCAGCCAGGCGCTCCGCCACTGTGCGGGCGACGGCTTCGGCTTCCGCAGCGTCTGACACGATCCATTTATCGGTCCCGATCTCAACTACCTCGGTCTTGTTGCTATCAAATGCGCTCACCACGCGAAGACTGGCGCCAATCCCGATGGCCAGTTGCTGGGCAGCCTTGGCCGCCCTCATCGCCGTCTCGCTACCGTCTACTCCTACAATGACAACCCCGGTCATAGTGCTGCTCCTTCAGTGGTGGCTTTGATGGCCTCTGCGAGAACAGGGGCCAGACGACGTACGCCTTCGGCAATCGTATCCGGCGGTACAGCACTGAACGCCAGACGAAGCTTGTTGGACGGGCCATCTGCCGGCGAGAACGCTGCGCCGGGTATGAAGACAACCCCCGCATCGATGGCCTTCTTCAACAAAGGGTAGGTGTCCACGTTTTGGGGCAACGTGACCCAGACGAAGAATCCACCATCGGGACGTGTCCACGAGAGCCCCGCTGGCATGTATTCGTCCAGGGCGCTGAGAAGGGCTTTGCAGCGTTCCGCATACAGGCCGCGGTAGGTTTCGATTTGCCCCCGCCAGTCGTAGTCACGCAAATATGCGGAGACAAGCATTTGGTTCAGGGGCGGCGGGCAAAGCGTGACTGCTTCGGAGGCCAGGTAGAACCGACGCTGCAGGTGTGCGGGCACCAAGGCCCAGCCAATGCGGAGACCCGGCGCGAAGATCTTGGAGAAGGACCCCAGATAGATGACGTCATCGGGATTTGCAGCCCGCATCGGTGCGATCGGGTGGCCGTCAAACCGCAGCAGGCCGTAGGGGTTGTCCTCCAGCACGATGATATTCGCCTTGCGGCATATATCTACGATCCTCTGCCTGCGCGACTCTGCCAGGGTGATGCCCGAGGGATTGTTGAAGTTGGGGATCGTATAGAGGAACTTGATGCTCTTGCCTTCTGCCTGGAGCGCGGCGATCCTGGCCTCAAGCAACTCAGGTACCAACCCGTCGTCGTCCATTTCGATTGGCTCCACCTGCACCTGGTAGGCCTCGAACGTATTCAGGGCCCCGACGTAAGTGGGGTTTTCGACGAGGACAACGTCGCCGGGATTGCAGAAGACCTTGGTGGCCACATCCTGCGCTGACTGGGAACCAGCAGTAATCACGATGTTTTCAGGCTGGGCGTCCATGATGCCTTCTGCGCCCATGATCGCGCAGACTTGCTGGCGCAGTTCAGCGGTCCCTTGGCCCCCGCCGTATTGCAGGGCGGTCATCCCGTCTTCGGCGATGATCCTGGCGGCGGTCTGGCCAAGCTTTTCCAGCGGCAGCGACTGCAGGTACGGGTTGCCGCCTGCGAGCGAGACAAGGCCGGGCCGCATGGAGATATCGAAGACGTCGCGGACAGCGGACTGCTTGATGTTGGCGGCCCGCGCGGAGAACAGTTCCTCGTGCGGGTGGGCGGCGGCCGTGGCGGCCCGCTCAATGGCGTCGATGGCTTCAGCGGGCAGCTTGGTGCCGGCATCCAATGTTTCGTGGGTCACAGTGACAGGATACTCCTGAAGGTTGCTAATTAGGCAACATATGTTTTCAAGAACGCGCCGGTTTGCGTGGTTTCCTTTACGCCGGGAACGGTAGGGGCTGGAATGTAGCTATGACACTGCACCGGGGATCCGTGACCAAAGCCGAACTCTTCCACAAGCTTCACGACGCCGGACCCACGCCGCTGGTCCTGGTGAACGTTTGGGACGCGGCTTCCGCCCGCGTGGTGCAGGAGGCTGGTGCGACGGCGATAGCTACCTCAAGCTCGGCAGTTTCCTGGAGCCTGGGCTTCCGGGACGGGGACCACGTGCCTTGGGGACTGGCGATGGCGGCGCTTGGGCGGGTGGTAGGGGCAACCAAACTGCCGGTAACTGCCGACATCGAAACTGGATACGGGCGCACGGACGATGAACTTCGGGCCACCGTGCACGGAGTGCTGGATGCCGGTGCGATCGGCATCAACATCGAGGACTCGGCTGCAGAACCACTGACGGACATCAACGAACAATCGCGGCGTATCGCTTTGATCCGTGCCGTGGCGGACGAGCGTGGAATCCCGTTGTTCATCAATGCCCGAACCGACACATACCTCTCCGGACAATATTCGGACAACGCTTACGACGAGACCTTGCGCCGTGCTGAGTCCTACCTCACGGCGGGTGCGGACGGCATCTTCGTTCCCGGGGTCGTGGACCTTCACGTCCTGCACGAACTCTCCAGTAAGATCCCCGCGCCCCTTAATGCCCTTGCGGGAGTAGGCGCGCCTTCGCCACTCGAACTTCACGACGCCGGCATACGGCGCGTCAGCATCGGCGGCAATACGGCTAAAGCTGCCTACGCAAAAGTCGCACGGGTGGCGAAGGAAATTCTGGGCGACGGTAACTGGGCAGGATTGGCAGGCACCCGCAGCCACGACGAGATGGATGCGCTCTTCGCCCAAGGGCCCAAATACAGGCCGTAAGCAGCGCGGTTTGCGGCAGATGAAAGCGCACGACGCCGGAACCCGGCTTTAATGTCTGACCCCGCCATTAGCTTGGAATCAGTAGCAAAGACCGCAGGCAGGGGAGGGCGGATGGCAAGACGCAGTGTGCAGTTCTGGCGCATTGACCAACTGAATGGCGAGGATCTGCGCGCTCCGTTTCCGGCGCGCCGCGTAGCGGAGGTACTCAAGAAGGCCCAGGAAGCTGGGACGGACCGGCATTTCATCGGCATGGACGGCACGGTGTTGGTTGCCCAGACCGCATCTTTCTCACCGCATCCGGTGATCCTCCTGGATCGGGTCCGCGATACGAACCTGCCCAGCGTCGGGGATGCGCTTGGACGCCGCAAGCCCCTCCCCTTGGAGCCGGGTGACCATCTTCTGGAAACCACCTACTTTGCCTTCCTGAAGCGGAACGTCATCGCCGTGTTGACCAGTGGCAACGGCCCCCGGGCTTCCAGGATGGGGGAGTACCTCGAAGGCATGCTGGGGCTTGAACCCGGACTGGTCCCGGTGGTCCGTGAGGATATCGAGGAGATCCTTACCAGGCTTGAGGTGAGTCGCTTCGAGTTCGCGCTTCCTGCTGAACGCCTCTCCGGAAAGTTAATGGAGGGTGAATGGGCTGACGTTCTGGAGAGCGCCTCACGCCTGGTGACTGAGGGAACCTTCCGGATTTCCCTCACTGTGGGCCGTTCGGGAGGGGCCGGGGACAAGCAGCGGATCCGGGAACGCATCCAGCAGCTCATTGACCTCTTCCGCAGGGCGGGATCCGTAGAGCACTTCGACTACGTCGTGGCCGAGGGCAAGGACTCCCTGACCGGTGACCGCGAGGTGGTTGACCTGCTGAAAGAGCGTTTCATCTCCCATATCGAGGTGGACCCCGATGTGTTCAACGATCCCCGGAAGTCCGCTGCCGAGGCAGTCGCCATCCTGAACAAGCAGGCCAGGGACAACGAAGCATTCTTCGCCCTCACGCTGCCGGAAATCAGAGGCTCAGCAGACTCGGTCCCTGTGCCGGACATCGTCGCAGGTGGAATGGCGGCAGTGCGGGAAGCTCTGGCAGCGTCCACAAAGGAGGAAGCCGCCAAGGCAAAGCCCGGGGATGTTAAACCAGCGGAGGGATCAGAAGGCAGCGCGGATCATGAGCTTGTACGAGGTTGACGTAGAGCACGCCGGGCGACGCCGGACGGTGTGGAGGTGGTTTCTGCTCCATCCGCCGGCAGACTATGCGTGGGCGGTAGTGGCTGTGCTGATGTGGCTTGGCTTGGCCCGGCTTTTGGAGCAGCCCTTGATGCTGGAGGGCGTCGATCCAGGTGCCCGTCGAACCCTGTTCCAAACCCTCGCTACGTTGGCTGGTGCTACCGCTGGCCTCACGCTCACCAGCGTCTCCATGCTGATCAACGTGCTCGGCAAAAAGGCGGCGCCCGGGCAGCGTGAGCTTCCCCTGGAGAAGCTCACCGCCTTGCATCGTCGCCAAATCGGAGAAGTGTTCCTGTTCGCCATCCCGGGGCTTGGCCTGCTGGTGGTGGCTGCCCTCGTCACCGTGGTGCTGGAGGGCGATGGGCCCAGGGGCCTCTGGATCCCGGAGGCGGTTGTCTTCGTTCTCGCCTTCGCGTCCGTGCTTGCGCTGCTCCGCGTGGCGTGGGCGCTCCGGCGGGTGCTGGCCATCGCAACGGCTTGAGAGGCTGCGGCCCCAGGCCTTAACAAATCCGGACGGTCCGCGCGCACAAAGCGCACTAACCCCACTGACTGCAGTAACCGCACTAACGCAGGCTCAGCGCCTCAGCCAAAGTCTTGCCATTGATGTAGATTTCGGCCCGGGATGCTCCGCTGGCGGAGACGATGGTGTGGGTCAACTGGGCTTCAATGCGCGGGATGTCGCAGACTCCTCCGGGGCGCAGCGTTCCACTCAAATTCACCACCACGGTTGCTCCGCTGACGTATCCCGACGCGAAGTGCAACGAGGAATCAGCCAGCGAATCGTAGAGGCCCGCGCCGGTGTCCAGGGGCATGCCGGCTTCCAGCAGGCGGCTCAGGGCCAGCGTCAAAGGGTCGCCGGGCGCCAGGGCGCCCCGGACAGGCACCAGGCTGTCGTTGCATCCGAAGCGGACACCTCTTGAGCCCCCGTCGTCAACGGCAACGTAGTAGACAGCCGGCCCCAAATTCAGGTCCTGGGGTACGGTCGCAGCCCGGGCGACGGGAGCAACAGCCGTCGGTGAAGGGCTCGGCGTAGCGACGGGTACAGGCTCGACGGCGTCGCCTTGCTTGGGCGTTTCGGTCGCCCCAATGCCAGGGGTACCCGTGCCGGAACTGCCGGAACTGCCCCCGCCCCCAGGGCCCGAAGTGCTGGAAGGTTCGGCTGTCGAATCACGGTCCGCAGTGCCCCCGGTCGTCGTGGACGGCAGAGACGGAGCGCCGGAGGCCCCATCCGCGGCAGCATTGCCATCACGCGCCGAACTCGAGGGGCCCGCCACGGGAACAGGCGAACCAGCCTCGGGCGATGGCAAACGACCCGGGTCCGAAGTGCAGCCGGCCAGCAGCAGACCCAGCACGAGGCAGGCAGCCGGGATCGCCGTCGTACTTGTTGGCCTCCGCCCGGCACGCATGACAGCCCCACGCTCCTGTCCGTCCACCTGTAGTTCAACGTTAGGCCCGTGTGACTTGGAGCAAAATGCCGCTACGGTGACGGTTCGGACAAGAGTTGATCACGCTGCGTCCCGTAGACACGGGAAACGCAAATGCCCCCGCTCCATCCTGAAAATTCGCAGGCGCGGAGCGGGGGCAACGAAAGCGCTAAGGCTAGGCTGCGGCTTCTTCTTCCTGAACGGCAGTCAGGGGCTCGAAGATAGCCTTGATCTGCTCGACAACCTCGGCGTCGTCCTTCGGGTGGAGTTCAGCGAAGCGGATCATGGAACCCGGGACGGCCAGCTTGACGTCGTCAAGGACCTTGGCGCCGGCGATCCCGACAGCCTTGCGGGCCTCGTCCTGTGCCCAGACTCCGCCGAACTGGCCGAAAGCGGTTCCGACGACGGCGGTCGGCTTGCCGCTGAGTGCGCCGGCGCCGTAGGGGCGGGACAGCCAGTCAATGGCGTTCTTCAGCGATGCGGGCATGGTGCCGTTGTGCTCGGGGGTGACGAGGAGAAGGGTGTCGGCGTTTGCTGCAGCGGCGCGCAGGGCCGCAGCTTCGGCGGGAACCTGGCCTTCGACGTCGATGTCCTCGTTGTAGAACGGGATGGTGCCCAGGGAATCGTGGATCTGGACTTCGACGTTCTCCGGTGCGTTCAGCTGGATGGCTTCGGCGAGCTTCTTGTTGTGGGAATCAGCGCGGAGGCTGCCGACGAGGGTAAGAACGGTGCTCTTTGACATGGTGTCTCCTTTGTAAGTGTTGGGACCTTCACTGATACTAAACGGACTGCGGTCCGGTTTCTATTCCCGGGTCTAGAATGTTTCTTGTGAGCTCGATCCCAATCCAGCCGGACGTGCCCTTCGGTCCGCCGCATGAGCGCAGCGATGCCGCCCGGAATCGCGAGCGGTTGCTCTGCGCTGCCCGCGAACTGGTTGACGAGTTCGGAGTAGAAGCGCTCACGATGGACGCGCTCGCCTGCAAGGCCAAAGTAGGTAAGGGAACCGTGTTCCGCCGCTTTGGTAGCCGGGCCGGCCTGATGATGACCCTTCTGAGCGACTCTGAATCTGAATTCCAGCGCGGCTTCATGTTTGGTCCGCCACCACTGGGCCCGGGCGCGACGCCGAGCGAGCGCCTGGTGGCCTTCGGCGAGGGCCGGATCTACTTCGTCCTGGAAAACGGTGAGCTCCTCAAAGCGGCCGCAACCAATGCCCGCAATCGCTTTGACGTGCCGGCCACCGTCCTTGCCCACCGACATGTAGAGGTCCTGCTGCGGGAGGCCGGCATCGCGGATCCGTGGGTCATGGCGATGTCACTGCTTTCCGCGCTGGATCCGGAACGAATCGTCAACGACGTGAGGGTTCACGGCATCTCGCCGAAGAGGCTCACGGACTCGTGGCGCGAACTCGTCACGCGCCTCATGCGATCTTCCTAGCTCACCTACGAGAGTAGGGCCGTAAGCGCCACAGTGCCGCGGACGTCGGGATCGTGACGCGAATACAGATAACAATCTGGCTGCAGGCTTGAAACGGGGCCTCTTTGAGCGAAACGTGAAGCAGTTATTGTGGTAGTTTCCTCTTGAATGTGACCCATGCCATAAAAGGGCGGTGTTCACGTGGAGGGGTCTGGGGGGCGATCACCCTTCATGCCAATTCGTAGCTGACGCCGGCCACAGCCGGGAACCGCGGAAGGACGAGCATTGAGCTTTGCCACGATCCAGGGCAGCCGCCCGACATGCTGAAATATCTGACGAAGCGGTCGGGCATCTACCTGATCATGATCTTCCTGACCACGAGCGCGGGCTATTTCCTGGCAGTATCAACGCTCAAACCGGCGGTCCTGGAACAGGAGAAGATCCCGCGGCCAACCCCGGAACAGGTGGCAGCCTCCTTCCGTGGCCTTGGACTGGACCCTGACGCCAGTCCCTGGGAACGCTATATTGGCTGGCTCGGCGGCATCATTACCCGCTGGGACTGGGGCCGCAGCCCAAACGGGGCATTCGTCAACGCCGAATTCGCTGACCGGGTACTTGTTTCCACAAGGCTGTTTATCGCCTCCATCATCCTGACGCTGATCATCGGCGTCGCGCTCGGCGTTTATTCAGCAGCGCGGCAGTACAAGTACCAGGACCGCGTCATCACGTCCTACAGCTACCTGGTGCACATCCTTCCCGCGCCGATCGCCTACTTCCTGGTGCAGTTGGGGGCCATCAGCGTCAACGAAACCGTAGGCCAGCGCATCTTTTTCGTCACCGGCATTTCGACGCCGGGGATCGAGCCGGGTTGGCCGGCTTTCGTTGACCTCGTGGCCCACTACGCCGTGCCCACCTTTGCGATGACCATCTTCGGCTGGGCCGGTTACCAGATCGCCCAGCGGCAGTATCTCCTGGACAACGTGAATGCCGACTTTGTCCGCACGGCCAGGGCAAAAGGCCTCACCCGCAACCAAGCCATCAGACGGCATGCCCTGCGGGTCTCCTTCATTCCCGTGGCGCAAAGCATCGCCTTCACCATCCCCGCGATCTTTACCGGTGGCTTCTTTGCCGAGGCGATATTCGCCTGGCCAGGCATCGGCCTGTGGAGTATCCAGGCAATCGGGCTTCAGGACGTCAACGTCGCCACGGCTACGCTGGCCTACGGCTCAGTGATCTTCGCAATCGGTGCCATCCTTGCCGATTTCGCCACAACGCTGGTCGACCCGCGAGTGAGGGTCCAGTAATGACGAACATCATTGACCCCATCGCGGAAATCGACGAATCCAGGGTTGCCGACCAGGACGTCGTTATCGGCAAGACCCGCATTATCTTCCGTCGCTTCATGCGGAACCGTACCGCCGTCGCCGGTTTGTTCATCTTCCTGGCGCTGTTCCTCTTCTCCCTGTTCGGCGGGTTCCTGACGCCCTGGGACAAGGACACGATTGATCCCCTCAACATCGGAATGGGACCATCACCGGATCACTTCCTGGGCACGTCCCAGGCAGGTATCGACCTCATGGCGCTCATCGTTGAAGGCACTCGGATCTCGATCTTCATCGGCCTGATCGTGGGCGGCGTATCTGTCCTGATTTCCGCCGTCTACGGCTGCACCATGGCGTTCTTCGGCGGCAAAGTGGACGCCGTGATGTTGTTCATCCTTGAAGCCCTCATCATGATGCCGGCCATCCTTGTGGTCGCCGTGGCCACCAGTGGGGGCGGCGGACTCAAGGACCTTCCCAGCTGGCTCCTGCTGATCATCGTGCTGCTGTTCTTCAGTTGGATGGGCACGGCCCGCCTGGTTCGCTCATTATCGATGTCCCTCATGCAGCGGGACTACGTCAAAGCCGCCAAGTACATGGGTGTCCCGTCCCGCAAGATCGTGTGGCGCCACCTCGTCCCGAACATCGGCTCGCTGCTGGTCCTCGATTTCACCCGCGGTATCACCGGTGCCGTGCTGGCCGAAGTGGCGTTCTCCTTCATCGGCATCGGCATCAAGCTCCCCGATGTGAGCCTGGGTGTGCTCATCGGCCAGGCCACCGGCCAGGTGTCCTCGTTCCCGTGGATGTTCTGGGTTCCGCTGACCGTCATGTTCCTCCTGACCGGTTCGCTCGCGATGATGAACGATGGCCTCCGCGACGCCTTCGACCCCAGCTCCAGTTCGATCGGCCGCGCGAAGCGGACCACAGCACGAACAGTAAAGAAGACCCGCAAATGAGCACCAACATCTCCCACACCCCCGCAGAGCGGCTTCGCGACGCTGGACTCTACGCCCCCGGCGACGCCGTCCTGAGCGTCCGGGACCTCAACGTCCGCTTCAATTCCGAGAACGGTGTTGTCCACGCAGTGCGCGGCGTGGACTTCGACCTCATGCCAGGCAAGACCCTGGGCATCGTGGGCGAATCGGGATCGGGAAAGTCCGTGACGTCCATGGCCATCATGGGACTCCTCCCCGAGACTGCTGATATCTCCGGTTCGGTGCGCTACAAGGGCAAGGAACTCCTGGGCCTCAGCGACAAAGCCATGTGCAGGCACCGCGGCAGCGACATCGCCATGGTGTTCCAGGATCCGCTATCGTCGCTGACCCCCGTTTACACCGTCGGGAACCAGATCATCGAGGCCCTGACCGTCCACAACCCCACCATGAGCAAGCAGGCCAAAGAAGCCCGCGCCGTCGAACTTTTGCGGATGGTTGGCATCCCCAGTCCCAAGGACCGGCTGAAAGCCTTCCCGCACGAATTCTCAGGGGGGATGCGCCAGCGCGTGATGATCGCCATAGCGATCGCCAACGATCCACGTGTGCTCATCGCCGATGAACCGACGACGGCGTTGGACGTCACCATCCAGGCGCAGGTGCTGGAAGTCCTGCACACCGCGCAAGAGGAGACCGGCGCCGCCGTCGTCATGATCACGCACGACCTCGGCGTTGTGGCGGGCATGGCCGACGACATCATGGTGATGTACGCAGGGAAGCCGGTGGAAACCGGGACTGTGGAGGACATCTACTACAACCCTCGGATGCCGTACACCATGGGTCTCCTCGGCGCCGTTCCCCGCGTTGACACCGCCAACAAACAGTCACTGGTTCCGATCGAAGGCACGCCGCCCAACCTGACGCTTCCCGTAACCGGCTGCTCGTTCGCGCCGCGTTGCCCGCTGGCCAGCGATGCCTGCCTGCACGGCGAGCCCGAACTCTTTTCGGTGCCGGGTTCCGAAGGCCACAGGGCAGCCTGCATCAAAACGGACCAGCTATCGGGCGACGCGGACGTCCACGAGATTTTCCAGGCGCCGCCCAAGCCCGTTTCAAAGTTCGACGGCGTGGCTCGCCTTGAGCGGGACAAGGTCCTTGAGCTGAAGGACGTGAAGAAACACTTCCCACTCCTCAAGGGCGCGCTGATCAAGCGCAGGATCGGCACGGTCAAGGCCGTTGACGGGCTGAGTTTCGACATCCGCGAAGGCGAATGCCTCTCGATCGTCGGCGAATCCGGCTGCGGCAAGACCACCACGCTCCTGGAAATCATGGAATTCCACCCGGACCAAGTGGGCGAAGTGGTCATCGGCGGCGTCAGCAATAAGGTTGCCACCGACGCCAGGACGAAGATGGCCATGCGCAAGGAAATGCAGATGGTGTTCCAGGACCCCACGGGTGCACTGGATCCACGCTTCACGGTGTACGAAGTCCTGGCCGAACCGCTGGAAAACCTGGGCATGCCCAAGGCCGCCGTCCGGAAGCGCATTATGGAACTCATGCGGCTCGTGGGCCTGCAGGCGGACCACGTCAACCGTTTCCCCAACCAGTTCTCCGGAGGCCAGCGCCAGCGCATCGGCATTGCGCGGGCGCTGGCAGTGAATCCGAAACTTGTGGTGCTGGACGAACCGGTCTCTGCGTTGGATGTCTCCGTCCAGGCCGGCGTTGTCAATCTCCTGGACCAGCTACGTGCCGAACTGGGCCTGAGCTACCTGATGGTTGCCCACGATCTCTCCGTGGTCCGCCATATCTCGGATCGCGTGGCCGTGATGTACCTGGGCAAGATCGTGGAAACCGGCGACGTGGACGAAGTGTTCGACAATCCGCGGCATCCCTACACGAGAGCCCTGCTCTCTGCGATCCCGGTACCCGATCCCAATCTGGAACGCACGCGTGAACGCATCATCCTGCAGGGCGACCTTCCCAGCCCGCTTGATGCGCCAAAGGGTTGCAATTTCGCAACGCGTTGCCCGGTATTCGCCGCACTACCTGCCGCCAAGCAGGAGAAGTGCCTTACTCTGGAGCCGCCACTTGCTTCAGAAGGTCAACAGGAGTTTGCATGCTTCTTCCCGGACGGGGAAATAGATGCCGACATGCTGGTGGTGCATGCCTGACGACAAATGACTCATTGATTGAACCCTGTATTCAATTCGTAAAGATTTCCAGTCGTAAACATGAAGGGCAAACCATGAAGAAGTACACGACGATCGGCGGCGTAGCAGTTGCAGCTGCACTGATGCTGACCGCTTGCGGCGGGGGAACGCCGTCGGGTCCGGCCTCCCAGAAGGCCGAAGAAGCTGGCGGTGACATCAGCAAGCTCATTAGCGTTAATGCCAAGGAAGCCAAGGACCTGGAGCAGGGCGGCACTGTCACCCTTGCCATAGGCAGCATTGGCCCTGACTTTAACGGCTTCTCCAATGTGGGCAACAGCGCAGACAACTCTGCGCTGATGACTCCGGTTAATACGGCCTCCATCAACAGCGGCGGCATCGGTGGCTGCTGGAAGCTGGACTTCGACGGCAAAGCAGAGCCCAACAAGGACTTCTGCGAAGACGTCAAGAGCGAAGTCAAGGATGGGAAGCAGACCATCACCATCAAGGTCAATGACAAGGCGACCTGGAACGACGGAACGCCGATCGACGTCAAGACCTTTGAGAACACGTGGAAGATGCTCAAGGGCGACGATAAGTCGATCGACATCGTTTCGGCGGGCGCTTACGCTTTCGTGGACTCGGTCAAGGCCGGCGCCAACGACAAAGAAGTCATTGTCACCACCACCCAGCCCGTCTTCCCTTTGGAAGGTCTCTTCTTCGGCCTGATCCACCCGGCAATCAACACGCCTGAAATTTTCAACACGGGCTTTGCAGGCAACATGCACCCCGAGTGGATGGCCGGCCCGTTCAAGATTGAAAACTACGACACCACCGCAAAAACGGTGACCATGGTTCCGAACGACAAGTGGTGGGGCCAGAAGCCGGTCCTTGACAAGGTGGTTTGGCGCCAGATGGAGCCGAGCGCCACGATTGCCGCGTTCAAGAATGGTGAAATCGACGCAGCCAATGGCCGTACCCTGGGCCGCTACAAGCAGCTCGAAGGTACCAAGGATTCCGATATCCGCCGCGGCCAGCGCCTGTTCGCAGGTGGCCTCAACCTGAACGCCAAGCGCCCGGCCCTTACCGATGTGGCCGTACGCAAGGCAATCTTCACCGCAGTGGACCGCAAGGCCATCCGCGATGTCCGCTTCAACGGCTTGAACTGGTCCGAGGAAAGCTCGGGTTCCATGATGCTCATGCCATTCTCCGAGTACTACCAGGACAACTACCCCGTGAAGGAAACCGGCCCTGAGCAGGCCAAGAAGGTCCTGACCGATGCCGGCTACGCCCCGAATGACAAGGGCATCATGGCGAAGGACGGTGTTCCTGTTTCCTTCAAGATCACCAACTTCGGAGACGACCCCACCACGGCGGCAACGTCGCAGACCCTGCAGAACCAGCTCAAGGCAGCGGGCATGGATGTTTCCATCGATCAGCGCGGAGACGCCGACTTCGGCAAGGTCATTGGTGGCCGCGAGTTCGACGTAACCATCTCCGGTTACACCGTGGGTGCAGACGCAACCGACGCCGTGAAGCAGTTCTATGACTCCACCACCAACGAGAACGGCCTGGGCGACGCTGAGCTGGATGCCGAGATCAAGCGCCTGGCAACCATCGCGGATGACAAGGAGCGCAACAAGGCGGCCATGGACGTAGAGAAGAAGCACATGGAGAAGTACTTCTCCATGGGCACCGTCCTCAACGGCCCGGAGATCCAGTTTGTACGTACGGGCCTGGCCAACTATGGACCGTCCCTGTTCAAGAGCCTGTCCAACGTTCCGGACTGGACCACTCTCGGCTGGGAAAAGGGCGCCAAGAAGTAACGCTTTGCCCTAGGACCTAAACACAACGAGGCCGGGAGCTTCCCTGAACTGTTCAGCGGTTCAGGGCGGCTCCCGGCCTTTTCCGATCGTTCTCTCACGTCCTGCGGCCTTTTCCCGATCGTTCTCTCACATCCTGCCGCCTTTTCCCGATCGTTCTCTCACGTCCTGACCTTCCGCAGTGCGCACCGCCGGGAGGTTTACTGAATTAGCCTTGGGGCATGACTTCCAGGCCGATTCGCACCGCCATCGCAGGTTTTGGGCTATCAGGCAGCGTGTTCCATGCGCCCTTCATTGCAAGCAACAGTTCGTATGAGCTTGCCGTCATTGCAACATCCGACGCCCAAAGACAGGCCAGAGCCGCTGAACGATACCCGCAGGCAAAGGTAGTCAGCACGCCGCAGGACATCCTGGCGCTAGCCGGCGAACTGGATCTCGTCGTCCTTGGCACACCGCCCGCCACGCACTATCCGCTGGCGAAAGCCGCGCTGGAAGCCGGGCTCGACGTCGTCGTCGATAAGCCGTTTGTCGTCCACAGTGCCCAAGGTGAGGAGCTGATCCAACTCGCCGCGCAAGCGGGCCGTGTCCTCACCGTCTACCAGAACCGCCGCTGGGACGGAGACGCGCTCACGCTTAAGAAACTGCTCGACGCCGGGACGCTGGGTGCGGTGACCAGGTTTGAAGCGGGAATGGAGCGCTGGGCGCCGGAGATCGCGAAAGCGTGGAAGGCAAGCGCAACTGCCGGGGACGGCGGTGGGGTCCTGTTCGACCTCGGTGCACACGTGCTGGACCTGGCCCTCCAATTCTTCGGACCCGCGCACGTCACCTATGCCGAGATCACAGCCCGACGGCCGCAGGAGAAGGCCGACGACGACGTCTTCATCGCGCTCCAGCACCAATCCGGCGTCGTCAGCCACGTGACCCTGAACCTCAACAGCCACCTCCACGGCCCCCGCTTCCGCGTGCTGGGCACGAAGGGCGGCTTTGTTAAGTTCGGCACCGATCCGCAGGAGCCCTTTATTCTGGGCGGTGGACTGCCGACGGCCGCCGAGTACGGCGTCGAACCTGCCGAAAACTACGGGACCCTTGAGTTGGACGGCAAGCGCCGAACCGTCGCCACCGAGCGCGGGGCCTATCAGGAGTTCTATCGCCTCCTCGCCGAAAAGATCGACGACGGCGGTGCGGCCTCCGCGCTTCCCTCACCTGTGGATCCGGCCGACTCAGTGGCGGTGCTGAAGCTGATCGAACAGGCCAGGGCATTGGCTTCCTAAGCGTGGATTTGTTCAGGCAGGTCCTGCCCGGAAACATTTTTTTGAGGAAGGCGTAACCTCAGCGGTGCCCGGAACGATGTAGAGGGTGTGTGGGCCACGTCCGCACGCTGATCATCCGGCAGCGACCCAAACGCTGCCGGGGCAATCCCCACATCGTTTGTCGGAGGCTTTTATGTCCTTGTTCACTGTCCTTGCCACCAGCAAAGTCGCCGCCGGCGTCCTGGCTGCCGGAGCCGTAGCTGCCGGCGGAACCGGTGTCGCTGCCTTCAATGGCGCGCTTCCCACCGAAATCCAGCAGAGCGCCCACGACCTCGTCGGCGCACCTGCACCGCTCGCCACGAAGGCGGCAGAAGCGGCCGAAGCCGGCCAGGCCAAGGCGACTGACGCCGTCGAGACCGCCCAGGCAAAGGCTACCGACGCCGCCAAGACTGGCGAAGACAAGGCAACGGACGCTGTTGACGCTGCGAAGTCCAAGGCCGAAGACGCCGTCGCCGCAACGCCTGAAGCTTTCGGTCTCTGCACTGCCTTCATCAACGGTGGCCTCAAGGCTGACACCAAGGTCCCCGGTTTCAAGTCCCTGGTTGTGGCCGCAGGCGGCGAAGCCAACGTTGAAGCCCACTGCCAGGCAGTAGTCGACGCCGGCAAGGCTGCCGGTCTGAAGGCTGACGGATCCGCAAACGCTGACGCTTCCGTTGCAGCCAAGGTGCCGGCCGTTCCGGCTGTCCCGGCTGTTCCGGGAACGGACGGCGCCCCGGCTGTCCCCGCTGTCCCTGCAACACCGGCTGCTCCCGCGCTGCCGACGCAGGTCCCCACAGAGGTTCCTACCGCTCCCGGTGCAGGCCTCGATTCGGTCCGCTAAGCGCTCAGCGGTTACGGTTTAAGGGTGGGGCTCCTTCGTCTGGTACGGGGAGCCCCACCACTTTACGGACGGTCGAGTACGTAACAGACGGCAGTGGCAACGGATGTCCTGACCCCGGGAAAGAACCGGGGAGGGTGCTCCAGAGAGGCCGCTGCGCTGCGCGGGATGGAGGCATCCACGGGTGCTAAACCCATTAGCTGATGAATATGTGCAGACGGACAATGACGATCCCGCTCTGCTCTTCACCGATGCCTACAACCAGTTCTCCGGCCCGGTTTTCGGCTACCTCCGCGCCCGCGGGGTGGACGATCCCGAGGCCGTGACGCAGGACGTCTTCCTCGCCCTGTATCCGAAGCTGCCGGATCTGCAGGGCGGCCTCCAAGGCGCCAGGACCCTGCTGTTCTCGATCGCGCACGCGCGTATGGTGGACCATTACCGCAAGCGTGAACGGACCCCGGATTCAGCTCCGTATGAGGTTGAGCTCGATGCGCGGCAAGCGCCCTCGGCAGAGGACCAGGCATTTGGCCGCGGCAGCCTGGGCGTCACGGAACTTCTGGAGGACCTCGCCGCAGATCATCGCGAAGTCCTGGCATTGAGGGTGGTGGCTGACCTCTCCGTGGAAGAAACGGCGGCCATTATGGGCAAATCCCAAGGGGCAATAAAACAACTGCAGCGCAGGGCATTGAGTGCACTGAGGAAAAGTGCACTACGAAGGAATGGCACACCATGAGTGAACACATCACCCCGGCCGGACGACGGACCGGTGGCGCCGACGGTTATACAGGCGAGCAGGCCATTGACCGTCTGTTGGCCGATTCCGGATTCGACGACGCCCGCGACATCCGTGCCGAACTTCTTGAACTGCGCTCCCTCGCCAGCACCGCTCCGCCGCCCTCTGCGGCCGTCCGCGCGTTGATGATCGGCGGCCGGGCGGCCAGCGGCACAAGCACGACGGCGGAGGTCGCCTCCGCCACGGCGGGTGCATCGACGGCGGTACTTGCGTCCGTCGAAGGATCCACTGACTTAACTTCCGTTGACGAACTCGCGGCCCGCCGTCGTCGTAAGCGGCGCACTGCGATCGCCGGGCTCGCTGTGGCAGTGTCATTGGCAGGCGGCGCTACGGCCGCGGCTGCTTCCGAGGGTGGCATCCCGGGTGCTTTCCAACATCTGGGCTCGACGATCGGCTCAGTAGTTTCGCAGCTCACGCCGGGATCAGGCAATGGATCGGGGCATAATCCTGGTTCCCCCTCCGAGCAGGAGCGTGGCCGCACCGTGACTCCGGCAACCCCATACCGATCCGGCAGCAACCCCGGGGGCAATGGCACCTCGGGAAATGGCGCCAACCCGGGCCAGGAGCCTCAAGGGGGCACCAATGGCGCGTCCGGACATTCCAATTCACCCAAGGCTCCCAACGGGGGAACGCCCGAAGTACCCAGGCTCCCCGGGAATGGTCAGCCCGGCAACATCAGCATCCCGACTCCCGCAGCACCCATCACGCCGCCGGGCATCGAGGCCCCCAACGTAACCCCGCCGACCCTTCGGCAATCGGATATCCCTGTGCCGGTTCCCACTCACGTGGTCCCTGAGGAACCAGTCGCCCCCGGCAACGGCTAGAGCACGGGTTTGCTGCCCGGCAATTTGCTGCCCAGCACGGGTTTGCTGCCCAGCACGTGCAAAGCCCGCTATTCCGTTGCTGGACAGCAACGGAACAGCGGGCCGGCGACTTGTCACCGCCGCAAGGGCAAAGCCTAGGCGGTAACCACGCTGTGCCAGTCGGCAACGAGGGGCAGGTTGTGCGCCTCGGAAACCGAGTGGTGTGCCACGTGGCCTGCGGCGATGTTGAGGCCGGCGGCCAGGGCGGGGTCGCGGTCGAATGCGGCCTTGACGCCCAGGTTGGCCAGTGCCACGGCGTAGCGCAGGGTGACGTTGGTCAGTGCGTACGTGGACGTGTTCGGAACAGCGCCAGGCATGTTGGCAACGCAGTAGAAGATCGAGTTGTGGACCTTGTACGTCGGTTCCTGGTGGGTGGTGGGGTGTGTGTCCTCGAAGCAACCGCCCTGGTCCACGGCAATGTCCACCAGTACCGAGCCCGGCTTCATCCGGGACACGAGTTCGTTGGTGACCAGCTTGGGAGCCTTGGCGCCCGGGATCAGGACGGAGCCGATCACGAGATCTGCGTCGACAACTGACTTCTCGATCTCGTAGGCGTTGGATGCCACGGTCTTCAAGCGGCCCTGGTAAAGGGCGTCGAGTTCCCGCAGGCGGTTGATGTTGATGTCCATGATGGTGACATCGGCACCGAGGCCCAGCGCCATGGCGGCAGCGTTGGTTCCGGCAACACCGGCACCGAGGACAACAACTTTGGCCGGACGGACGCCCGGTACGCCGCCAAGGAGGATTCCCTTGCCGCCCGCCGGTGCCATCAGCGAGGAAGCGCCGACCACCACGGACAGGCGGCCTGCGACCTCGGACATCGGGGCGAGCAGCGGAAGGGTGCGGCCTTCCTGCACCGTTTCGTAGGCGATGGCCGTGACGCCGGAGTTGATGAGCTCGGCAGTGAGTTCGGGCTCGGCGGCGAGGTGCAGGTAGGTGAAGAGGATGAGGCCCTTGCGGAAGCGGTGGTACTCGGCCTTGATGGGTTCCTTGACCTTCATGACCATGTCCGCGCGGCCCCAGACGTCATCCGCGTCGGCAACGATTTCAGCTCCCGCGATCGAGTATTCCTCGTCCGTGATGCCAGAGCCCAGGCCCGCACCCCTCTCAACCAGAACGGTGTGTCCGTGAGTGCGGAACTCGTGGACACCTGCGGCCGTGATGGCTACGCGGAACTCGTTGTTCTTGATTTCTTTGGGGACGCCGATGATCATTTGCTGGCTCCATCGTTTGCGGCTTTTTCGGCCGGATATTTGCTGTGGGCTGTGATTCCAGAATAAGTCCGGCTGTGAGGCAGGCGACATGGATCTTGGAGCCCGCCTGAATGGAAACCGCGGAAATTCAAGGAATTCTTGCTATGCGCTTCGACATTTGTCGAGGTCTGGAGCGTCAGGTGTCGCCTGATGTTGGTACGCTTTCTGGATGCAGCAGGACGTCGAGGAGATCGTTGAACGCGTGGCGCTCAAGCTTGGCAGGGGGCTGTCCCTGGAAGACCTCGACGGCGTCCTCCTCGCCTACAGTTCCAACCAATCGCACGCAGACCGCGTGAGGGTGAACTTCCTCCTGAGCAAACGCGTGCCAAGCGATGTCAGTGCCTGGCAGCTCTCCCACGGCATCGCGACGGCGGTGCGACCGGTTGTTGTTCCGGCGAACGACGAGCTGGGCATGCTCGGCCGCGTTTGCGTCCCGCTGCTGGTGCGCGGTTTCCGGGTGGGCTACTTGTGGGTGCAGCAGGACCTTGAGGAGCAAACCGCGACGGCGATACTCGCCGAACTGCCCGGCGTACGTGACGAACTGGACCTGTTGGCTGCTTTGTTGCTGGACTCAAACACCGCGGAATCGGAGTTCAGAAGGAGGCGGGAGCAGGAGTTTCTGGCGGCCTGCACAGGCGAATCGAATGCAGTGGCAGCGGTGGCCGGTTGGAAGGAGATCCAAGGCCGCGGTCCTTGGCAACTGGTGACCATCCTGGACGCGGATGGCGGCGGAACCGACGTCGACCCCATTGCCGCAACGCTAACGCACCGAACAGCAGCGTTGCAGTCCACCATTGGTGTCAACGCCGCGCTATTCAGCGCCGGGACGGAGACCCATTCCGTTGTCCTGTTCCGCGAATCCGGTGGCCGGGCTGATCACGCCCAGGTTCTGGTGCACTATCAATTGGAGCTTGCAAAGCGGGCTGGCCGCAAAGTGGACCGGGTGATCCTGGGCATCAGTGAGCCGTTCCAGGTTATCCGGCAACTGGCGGGCGCCTACAGGCAATCGAAAGTGGCAGCCCAGGCCGCAGCCGTGGATCCGCCCCTGGGGGAACTGGTGGAGAGCCGGGCGGTGGGCGTGTATCAACTCTTCGATCGACTTCAGGCGCCGGGCGGTTGGGATGACACGGGCTCCGTTCATTTCCGGACGTTGGAGGACCAGGACAAGAACGGCGAACTCCTGCCCGTGCTGGAACTGCTCTATGACAACGACAGCTCAGTGCAGGACGTCGCAGCAAGACTTCATCTGCACAGGAGCAGCATCTACAACCGCCTTGGCCGGATCCGCCAACTCATCGGAGCTGATCCGTTGAGCGGGGCCATCAGGCTCGAGTTGCACGCTGCACTGAAGGCACAGCGCTGGGCTTCGCGGCCCCGGATCTAGCGAATATCCGGGGTTTCGGGCCGCCAAGTGTTTCGGGCCGCGGAGTCTTTTGGGCCGCCGAGTGTTGTAGAACGTGTGCTGCGGAACGGCCGGAATTGGACAGTCCTCCAGGCGTCGCTTACGCTGAGAAAACGGTTTCTGACCAATTCTTAGGAGCACTGTGGGCGGCGTTGTGTCCGGGATCCTCATCGTCGCCTCGGTCATCGCGGTGGGTTACTTCGCCGCCCGCTACAAAGTGCTGGCCCAGGATGTACAAAGCGCACTGACCCGGACGGCTTTCTACATCACCAATCCTGCACTGCTGTTCACGGTGGTAGGTGGAAGCGACATTCGTGCCGCCCTCGGCGTCGACGCCCCTCTTGCGCTCCTGTCGGCAACCGTCATAGGCCTTCTCTATTGTTTGCTGAGCTTCCTGTTCTTCCGGCGGCCGGTCGCGGAAACGGCGGTTGGTGCCATGGCAAGCAGCTATGCCAACGCGAACAACATCGGCATTCCTGTTTCGTTGTATGCAGTGGGCACGGCGCAGCACGTTGCTCCAGTCCTTCTGGTTCAACTCCTGATCATGGCGCCCTTCTACCTCAGCGTCCTGGGCGTGGCAGGCGGCACGAGAATCTCGTGGAAACGGATGCTGTTGCAGCCTTTCTCCAATCCCATGATTATCGCCTCGGGCCTGGGGGTGGTGATGGCCCTGACGGGGTGGGAGGCTCCGGAGCTCGTTCAGAGACCCATCGATATGCTGGCCGGCGCGGCCGTCCCCATGGTTCTGCTGGCTTTTGGCATGTCGCTGGCTGGCAAGGCGCCTCTCCAAAAGGGCGATGGCCGCGTGGAGACCGTAGTTGCTACCACGTTGAAGGTGGCTGGCATGCCAGTGGTGGTCTGGGCGCTGGGGCGCTTCGTGTTCGGCTTGGAGGGTCAGCACCTCTTGGCCAGCGTCATCATGGCCGCACTGCCAACCGCACAGAACGTCTTCCTTTTCGCTTCTCCCTACGGACGCGGGATGACAATGGCCCGGGATGTCATCCTCTGCACAACGGTCCTGTGCATCGGGGCGTTGGTTATGGTTGCGTGGCTGCTTGGATAGAAGCGATCGATGCCAGGAACAAGCGACACACGAAACAAAAGAGGCAGGCACCCGGGTGGAGCAGTTCAGGGCCGGGTGCCCGCCTCGTCTTGTTGCCGTGATTCCGGTTGCTGTGATTCCTTAGGCCCGGCGCAACCGCTGGCAGCTCCAGCGGCCCATCCGATTGCGGAAGGTGGCAGTGCGGCTGCTGCTGCAGTACCGGCCATGCCATCCGACGTGCGCGCTGGTCCTGGGAAGCCGCGTGCTCATTTCAAGATCCCAGTGGCGCCGTCAAGTATGCCGTCCAGGTCCAGGGGTGAATCGCTGGACGGTGTGGTGGCACTGGGACTGCCGGTCGGCTTTGGCTTTGGTGTCGGAGCCTGTGTTGGAGTAGGTGCCGGAGTGCCGGTGGGGGTCGGCGTCGTCGTGGCAGGTGGGGTGGTGACCGTGTCCGACGGAACCGGGCTCGGGGCCGGCTGGGTTGGAACAGGAGTTGTCACGCCCGGGACGGGAACAACAGCCGACGGGACTGCCGAAGGCACCCAAACAGGATCCGCGAGTGACACTTGCGGAGTCGGAAGGGACGACGACGGCGCCTGGTCGGGTGCCTCTCCTGACGACTGCGTTGCTACGGTTGCCGGCTTTCCGGCCTCGCTGGTGGCCGACGACGCTGAGGCGCTGGCGTAGGACGAGCTGGGTGCAGGGGTAGCCGAAGTTGACTGCCTGCTGTCGCTACCCGTCTTTGCGTCGCTTGCTTCCTGGGCCGGTGTTTCCTGCCCGAAGAAGGGAAGCTCGAAGGCCTGGCTCATGGTGCCAACGGTCAATACCAAGCCCAAGGCCCCAGCGACGACTGCCATGCGCTGGCCCATTGTTTTGACCGAGGCGGCCTTGGTGAGCACGGCGTGTGGTTCATGGCTGAAGGATGATCCACCCAGTGATGACCCACCCAAGGATGAAGCTCCGAAGGCAGGGGCGCCGCCTGCCGGGGTTTCGCCAGCACTTGCCGACTTTCGGGCCGTACCGCTCCCGGATTCCTGTGCGCGAAGGGCTTTCCGGCTTGCGAGACCAGAGGCGGCGGTCGCGGCTGCGGCGAGCTGTGCGGGGCTCTTAGCCTGAACGATTGGGATGGCAGCGGTGGCAGGTTCGGGATTCGCCGCGGGTTCGGGCACGACCGGTTCGGGCCGCTGAACGATCGGGATGGCAGCGGTGGCAGGTTCGGGATTCGCTGCGGGTTCGGACGCGACCGGTTCGGGCGCCTGAACAGCTGGAATCGCAGCAGTTGCCGGCTCCAGGGGAGCAGGGTCCGCCGGAGCTGTCACTGCTGGAGCAGAATCCGCTGGTGCTGTTTCTGCTGGAGCAGTTTCAGTGGGGACTGTCTCAGCAGAAATAGCTGCCTGGGCTGCCCGTTCACGCTCTGCCGCCCGAGCGGCCGCGCGCGTAGTGGGTGCCGCAGTTTGGGGATTGGAAGCAGAGGCGGGAATAGAAGGAGTGGCGGGTTCCGGCGTCGTGTCTGCTAAACCTGCTTCTGCTTCCGGCGTGCTGGTGGAGGATCCGCTGGGTTGGGCCCGACGGCGTCCGGTTGGCTGGGTACGCTCGCGCGCTATTTGGGCGCGGCGCGGCTGATCCATGGTTGGGGACATGGTGGTTGCCTCTCAACGCCTGCGAGGTTAGCTGTCGGGTTCGGACGAGGCCGTCCGGCCGCACATGGCGGCTTCACCCCAAGGGCCTAGGGAAAATCAGGCCCGGGAACTCTGGGTCCCCCGTCTCTGCCGCGGGTCTGGCGGATTCCGGTTTGCGGCAGAGCTCGGCGTCAACCCGGAAGCGGCCCGGCGGAGATGAGGGTCGCTCTTCGACGGTACATGAGCGGCATAGCAAAGTCACATTAATGTAACGGGCGGGACGCCTTCCGGCTCGAAGGCCCGTTAGGACTTAGGCTCCGGGGCCGGAGCCGGGGCTGGCAGCTCGTACTGGATCCTTTGGACTTGGTGTGCGTAATGGGTCTCGGGTCGGAAAATTTCGTCTGCCACACCAAGCATCCCACCCGTGGCGCCGCGCCGGACTTTACCCTTGCTGTTCTGGCGCAAGACCCAGAACCAAAGGGCCGCAATGAGGGCAGGTGCTGCCAGCACTGCCACTAGTACGGCCAAGATATCCATGGCCCAAGACTAGCTTCCGCCGCGGGCGGCAGGTAGAACATAGTCGTATGGACCTCCCAGTGATGCCGCCCATTTCGCCCATGCTTGCCAAGTCTGTTCCTTCGATCCCTGATGTGGGTCATTTTGAGCCAAAGTGGGACGGGTTCAGGACCATCGTTTTCAAAGATGGCGATGAGATCATCCTGGGTAGCCGAAACGAACGTCCCATGACACGGTATTTCCCTGAGCTGGTGGAAGCCCTTCGGAAGAATCTCCCGGACAAATGCGTGATCGACGGCGAGATCGTCCTGATAACTGGGAACAGGCTCGATTTCGAGGGTCTTCAGCAGCGCATCCATCCCGCCGACAGCCGTGTGCGGATGCTGGCCGAAAGCACCCCGTCCTCCTTCATCGGATTCGACATCCTCGCGCTGGGAGACGAGAACCTTATGGACAAGCCGTTTTCCGAGCGTCGCGCCGCCTTGGAGAAGGCACTGGCCAAGGCTGAGGCGCCCGTTTACGTAACACCGGCGGTGACGGAACTCGATCAAGCACAGGAGTGGTTCGTGCAGCTCGAGGGCGCCGGGCTTGACGGCATACTTTCCAAACCGCTCGAGGGGACGTATCAACCGAATAAGCGCGTCATGTTCAAAACCAAGCATGAACGGACCGCGGACTGCGTGGTAGCCGGATTCCGCTGGCATAAAACGGGAAAGGTTGTCGGGTCGATGCTGCTTGGGCTGTATAACGACGCCGGCCAGCTGCAGCACGTTGGGGTGGTGGCTTCCTTTCCCATGGCCAAGCGCGAAAGCCTGGTGGCTGAACTTGAGCCATACCAGACGGAGTTCAGCGAACATCCTTGGGGTCAGTGGGCCGACCAAGGAGATGCCGCCGCTACTGGTTCCCGGATGCCGGGCGCGCAAAGCCGGTGGAGCGGCGGCAAGGACTTCTCCTTTGTTCCCCTTCGGCCCGAGCTCGTCATCGAGGTTGCCTATGACTACATGGAAGGCGACCGGTTCCGGCACACCACCCAGTTTCGTCGATGGCGGCCGGACCGGACTCCGGAGAGCTGTACCTATTCGCAGCTGGAGGAGCCAGCTGACTATGACCTCGGGGAGATACTGAGGCTGCCGTAACCGGAATGGGTCGCCGCTAATACGTTGCCCCCGCTAATACGTTGCTGGCCCGCTCATGCGTTGCTGGCCAGCGACGGGATAGCGGCTTGGAGACGAGCTACTCTTCGTGTCCTTGGTCGCTGCTCATGCTGCCCTCCGCCGGTGGGGTTTCGCCCGGAGGTACGCCGCCTCCAGGCTCGAGTCCCGTGACGTTGCCGTCCAGGGGATCGGGGTTGGCGGAAGCTGCGGGATCGTCGTCCTCGTCCTGGCGCATGTCGGGATCCGTGTGGACATCGTCGGTGTCGCCGGCAGTGACGCCAGCGGTGTCGCCTGTCGTGTCGGCTGGCTCGGCGTCGCCGGAAACTCCGAAGGTCCGGGGATCGTCCTCAGGGTCATAGCTGGTCATGGTCACCCTTCCTAAGCAAACTTACTTTTGTGCTTGCCCGGCCAGCCTAGTCTCCAGGTCGCAAACCCAACAAGGGGCACCCACGCCGGGTTACGCCGTCGTGCATGAGTGCTTGCATCAGTGCCTAACTCTGGCGGGAGGTGGCAGCGACGAAGCTCATGATGGCGTCCGCAACAGCTTTCGGCCGCATGTGCTGGGCGACGTGTCCAACTCCGGGGATTTCAACGAGGCGCCCTTGGGGCACCGCGCGGGAGAGCTTAAGCGCCCACTCCGGCCCGGCCACATGATCGCGGCTCCCTCGAAGCACCAGCACCGGAGTCCGGATTTTAGCCAACTGCTTTTCGGTCGGGTACTTCATCATTACGGGCAGCTCCGTGAGGTACCAGCGGGGCCCGCATTGCAGATAGTCAGTGATCACGATCCAGTTGGACGATGGGCTTTCGCGGAGAAGGCCATCCAGGAACAGGGCCAGCGACTGCCGCCCCACGTTCTTGTGGCGTGAGTCAACCACGGGACCCATGAGGACAAGATGCAAGGCGCGTTCAGGCGCATGGAGGGCCGCTTCAATGGCGAACTGCACGCCCATCGAGTGTCCTACCAGGATGTACGACTCGATGCCGCAGGCCTTCAGTGCTTCTGCGATGAACGCGCCGTAATCTTCCACGGATAGTTGCCGCCCGGGCTTGGGAGTACCCGCAAAACCGGGAAGGTCCAGCGAGTAGGTGGGCGCGCCCCCTGCCAGGACGCCGTGAAGGCGCGCAAGGTAGCGGTGTGAGACGCCGATGCCGTGGATAAGGATGTAAGCGGGCTGCGCGCTCCCGTGCGTCCCCGGAGGAGGCGATCCCTCCGTCCAGAGAATCCGACCACCTAGACCGCAAGCCTCGACGTCGGCAGACAGTAACGTGCTCCTGTTGCCTCGGCGCCCCGTCAAGGCCGGGCCTGTTCCAGGAATACCGGAGCCCCGGGGCCGGTTAGCTCGTCCTCAGACACTGGCCGTCCGGAAACAGCGAGAAGCAGGGAAATGGCCGGTCCTTGAACCTCCGGGCCGTCGCCGTGCTGGAAGTCGGTGTCCGTGGCAACCAGTCGCCAGCCCGCGGCTATCTCCTTGCCGCCGCCGATCCTTGTTGTTGTCTTGACCTGGTAGGCAAGAGCCAACGCGACCGGCCCGGCCGGATAGTTGCGCGTCATTCCAAGGGGGCGCCGGATGTCTTCGCCATGGACGAACGCTTCCACCAATCGTGTGGCAATCCCCGCCGGTGGTCCCGATGTCCGGGACACTACAGCGCGTAGCGCCGTCAGTGTGCCGCCGGGATCCTTGGCCTTTTCGCGTTCCACCCCCACGGCGTTGTCGCGGTCGAAGTCGAAGCGGGCTTCAATCATTCGCTTGAGGAAGCCCAAACGGGTGGTCTTTGCGCTGTCCACAACGTGCGCCAGTACGTCATGGATGTCCCAGCCCGGGCAAAGTGAAGGCGTCTCCCAGAGTGGCTCGGGGAGCGGTTCCAGATCGTGGATCAGCGCACGACGTTCATCGTGCACGGCGGGCCAAACGACGGAGCGGGAAGTCGAAGCCATACCGCTATTGAAACAGCCCTGGTTCGGGTTTGGGGCTGTTCGACCCGCCCGCATGCTAATCCCGTGTGGCGTCGTCCGATTCGGCGGGGTCGCCGGCGGCGCGCGAAGCGTCGGGGGCGGCGGCAGCGTCAGCCGCGTCCCGGCGTCGGGCGATCTTGGATTCTGTCCACATGGCGACCGCGACAAACGCGACGCACGCAAACATGAAGGTGGCTACGAAGTTCAATCCCATGGCCGATCCCAAGGGTGCGGCAAGGGCCATTGCGGCCACCCCGGCCACGATATGCCACCCTTTGAAATTGCCCACCAAACAAGCGTAACCCCGGGGTAATCAGGTGCTGGCCCGTTGGCTGGGATCGTTGCTTGATCCTTATCACTCCGACGCTTTTAGTCGCTGCGTGCGTCATTTCCGGCGTCATCCCGGCCGTTGTCTTCGCCTTTATCTCCCACGGAGGTCTCGGCCTGCTTGCGCTTCTGGGTTTCAAGCCACTCCATGATCGCAGCCTGGCGGATTCGCCGGTGCGTGCCGCGGTACTCAACGGGGATTTCACCGCGGTCGGTCATATTGCGCAGGTAAGTGTGTGAGATGCCTGCCAGCTCCGCGGCCTGGGACGTCGTGAGCATTTCCTCCACGCTGCTGACCGTGACGGTTTCGCCGCGGCCCAGCCTCGCAAGAAGATCGACGACGGCGTCCCTCGCCTGGTCGGGGAGGCGGTGGACCGTGCCATCGACGAACACGGTGATGTCGTTGCTGTCCTGGAGGGAGCGTGCCAGGTTCCGGGCGTCGTCGGCCGGGAGGCCAGCTGTAACGCGGGGAGCTATCAATGCCATGGCAGAAGCCTAGCGCGGTGCCGGCTTTGTGAATGCGCGGGACAGGCTGGTGGCTGCGCTGGACGAGGGAGCTGGCCCGATTCGATGCTTCGCTGCGTGCAAGACGGTAGGAGTCGTCTTCTGCGCAGCGAGTCGTCGAATCGGGCGGAGGTGGCGCAAAAAGAAATCCGTTGACAGGAAGCAAGTAACGCGCGTAACCTAAATCACACGTTCCAAGTAACGCGCGTTACCAATATCCGTATTTCCAACAGGCATCAGAACCAGGACCCGGAGCATTCAATGGCGAAAAGCACCACCCCCAACAAAGCCGCGGCTGTGCGGCAGCGGGGAGTCACCATGAATGACGTCGCCAAGCATGCCGGCGTCTCCCGGACCGCAGTCTCGTTCGTGCTGAGCAACCGCGAAAATGCCAGCATCTCCGAGGAAACCCGCACCCGTATCAACGATGCCGTGCAGGCACTGGGCTACCGCCCGAACGCCGGAGCACGTGCGCTGGCATCCCAGCGCAGTGATTGGTACGGGATCGTCACCGAGATCGTGACGGCACCGTTCGCCGTCGACATCATCAAAGGAGCCCAGGACCAGGCATGGATTGATCGCCGGTTCCTGCTCATCGCGCCCTCCGACCAGGCCGATGCCGTAGGACCCAACCAGGGCTTGGAAGATGCCGCCATTGAAAAGCTGCTGGAGCAACGAGTGGAAGGACTTCTCTACGCAGCCACTTTTCACCGGGGCGTGCACGTTCCGCAGAGTGCCAATGAAGTACCAACCGTGCTGATCAACTGCTTCGACGCGGACGGAAAGCTGCCCTCGATCGTTCCTGACGAGCGTGCGGGTGGCAGGGTAGCCGTCGAGCGCTTGCTTCAAGCCGGCCACACCCGGATCGGAATCATCAACCTTGACCCGGTCATTCCCGCAGCAGTTGGGCGATTGGAAGGTGCCCGCGAAGCACTGGCCGTCGCAGGACTTGAGCTGGACCCGGAACTGGTGGTGTCCGGATACGCAACGGCCGACGGCGGCTACGACGCCGCCTGCCAAATCCTGGACCGCTATCCGGAAAAGGACAGGCCAACCGCGCTGTTCTGCCTCAACGACCGCATGGCGATGGGCGCCTACGACGCCATCAAAGAACGGGGCCTGACCATCCCCGGAGACATCGCTGTGATCGGCTTCGACAACCAGGAGCTCATTGCGGCCTACCTGAGGCCAAAGCTGACCACCGTTGCCTTGCCGTTCCAAAAAATGGGAGCCCTGGGAGTCCAGACGCTCGCCGCTCTTACAGCAGGACAGCCGATCATTGCCGACCAGCAATTGGTCGACTGTCCGCTGCTAGAACGCTCTTCGGTCTGACCGCGAAATCAACCTCGAAGAGCAAACCCCTTACCCACCCCTTCACCTTGGACGATGAAGATAGGAAAGAGATAACCATCATGACACAACCCCGATTCCTGAGGTCTGCCCGCATCACGGCGGCCGGACTGGCGGTGGGCGCGATGCTGCTGACCGGCTGTGCCGCCACCGTCAACAAGACCGCCGGCACAGACGCCGCAGCAAACGCGAGCGCGTTCCTCACCATCCCGCGTGAGGACATGGGCACGTTCGTGCAGAACTTCAACCCGTTCGCGCCCACCGTCAACCCGATGGTCCAGCAATCCATCTACGAGTCCTTGCTGATCTTCAACCCGGCCAAGGGAGACACGGTGCCGTGGCTCGCGACAGAGTGGAAGGCAGCCGACGACGGCAAATCGATCACCTTCACGCTGCGTGACGGCGTGAAGTGGTCCGACGGCCAGCCCTTCGTCGCTGACGACGTCGCTTACACGTTCGGCCTTCAGAAGAAGATCAAGGGTGGCTACGAGTACCTGGACACCGTGACAGCCGAGGGAACCAACAAGGTCACGTTCAACTTCAACAAGCCATGGTCGCCCGCCCTTTACGACGTCGGACAGCTCAGCATCCTGCCCAAGCACATTTGGTCCGCGCTGGCCGACCCGGAGAAGGACCCCAACGCCAAGCCCGTGGGCACCGGACCGTACACCGAGGTGGACAGCTTCCAGGCCCAGTCCTTCGTACTGAAGAAGAACCCCAACTACTGGCAGCCGGAAAAGCAGAAGATCGCCGGCATCAAGATGCTCGCTTTTGCAGGGAACGACGGCGCCAACCTCGCCGCTGCGAACGGGGACGTGGACTGGGCCCCGCAGTACATCCCGAACATCGAAAAGACGTTTGTTTCCAAGGACAAGGAACACCGCCAGTACTGGTTCCCGGCAACCGGCGCCATGATCAACTGGCAGCTCAACACCGCCAAGGCTCCCTTCAATGATGTTGACGTCCGCAAGGCCCTGAGCATGGCCGTTGACCGCGAGCAAGTCACCAAGATCGGTATGAGCGGCTACGCCAAGCCGGCCGACTGCACTGGCCTCTCCGGCAACTACGAAAAGTGGAAGAACTCCGAGGTCAAGGACAACTGCACCTGGACCAAGCTGGATGTGCAGAAAGCCAACGAGCTGCTGGACAAGGCCGGGTACGCCAAGGGTGCTGATGGCAAGCGCAAACTGAAGGACGGTTCGCCGTTCGAGTTCAAGATCTCCGTGGGCGCCTCGTCCTCCGACTGGCTGTCCGTGGCCAACGTGATCTCGCAGAACCTCGCCGAGGTTGGCGTCACGGCAAAGGTTGACTCCCCGGACTGGGCGGCAGTGGTTGCGGGTTACGAGACGGGCGACTTCGATTCCGGCATCGTGTGGAGCGCCAACGACCCCAGCCCGTACAAGTACTTCAACACCTCCATGGGCACGGCAACAGTGAAGCCGGTAGGAACCAAGACGTTCGACAACTACCACCGCTTCGGTGACACCAAGGCTGATGCCCTGCTGGCTGAATTTGCAGCAGAGTCCGACGAGTCCAAGCAGAAGGACATCGCCAACAAGCTCCAGCAAGAGTACAACGACGTCGCACCGCTGGTGCCGCTGTTCTCCGGCCCGGAATGGGGTGCCTTCAATGACACCCGCTTCACCGGCTGGCCCACCGAGGGCAACCCGTACGCAACCCTCTCGGTACGGTCACCCACCACAGTCCTGGTGCTGACCACGCTGGAACCGCGTAAGTAGTCCCCACCGCCGCCCTAACCTCGCTGCGCTTCGGCCAGGGAACCCGGGCGGCGTGGGCCCAGCACCGCTGGCTCCGGCCTGCACACCGCCGTCCGGCGGCCGCCGTCCCACGGACCGGCCGCCGGGCGTGCCCCAAACTTTCCGTAATTCCCGAATGGAGGGAAACCGTGCGCTTTATCCTGCGCCGCCTGGGTTTCTACCTGATCGCCTTCTGGGCATCCATCACCCTGAATTTCCTGCTCCCGCGCTTCATGCCCGGCGACCCCGTCTCCCGCATGTTTGCCCGCTCCCAGGACAGAATGCAGCCCGAACAGATCGAGGCCCTGCGCAAGCTTCTTGGCGTGGACGATCGGCCCATTTGGGAGCAATACGTCGACTACATGCACAACATATTCACGGGCCAGATGGGCGTTTCCATCTCCCGTTTCCCAACACCGGTCACTGAGGTTATCTCCTCGCAGATCGGCTGGACCCTCCTGCTGGGCGGAACCGCCCTGGTGATTGCCGCCGTCGTGGGTAACCTGCTGGGCATCCTGGCCGCTTGGCGGCGGGGTGGCGCGATCGACTCGGCACTGCCGCCGGTGCTCGTGTTCATCGGCTCGTTCCCGTACTTCTGGCTTGCGATGGGTGCGCTGTACCTGTTTGGCGTGGTGCTGGGTTGGTTCCCGATCCGCCACGCGTTCACGGATGGTTTGGAGCCCGGGTTTACATGGGAGTTCATCGGCGACGTCGGTGCGCACCTGGTGCTGCCGGCGCTGACGATCGTGCTGGTTTCCATTGGTGGCTGGATGTTGGGCATGCGGAACACCATGATCGCCACGAACTCCGAGGACTACATCACCATGGCCGAGGCCAAGGGTCTTAAGCCGGGCCGCATCATGCTCCGCTACGCAGCCCGGAACGCGATGCTGCCCTCGGTCACGAGCTTCGGCATGGGACTGGGTTTCGTGGTGGGCGGTGCGTTGCTCACCGAGGTGGTGTTCGCGTACCCCGGCGTCGGATACCAACTCCTCAACGCCGTCCAAGGCCTGGACTACCCCCTCATGCAGGGCCTGTTCCTGACCATTACCGCCGCCGTGCTGCTGGCGAACTTCCTGGTGGACATCCTCTACGTCCGCCTCGACCCGCGCGTGCGCAGCAACTAGAGGACTGATCATGACAACCGCACTCCTGAAGCAGCCAACTCCAACCCCGGCTGTCCGCAAGCCAAACCGCAGCTTCGTCCACGGGCTCCTCACCAATAAGAAAGCCATGCTGGGCATGGCCGTGATGTTCGTGTTCATCGCCCTCGCGCTGCTGGCGCCCGTGCTGTTCCCCGGCGACCCGTCGCGCATCACCGGGATGGCCTCGCTGGAACCCTCTCCCGAGCATTGGCTGGGCACCACCGCCAAGGGACAGGACGTGCTCGCGCTGACCGTCCACGGCTCGAGGAGTTCCTTGTTCGTAGGGCTGACCGTAGGCTTCGCGTCCACATTCGTTGGCATCCTCGTGGGCCTGGCCTCGGCGTACTTCGGCAAGTTCATCGACGAAGCCCTCTCCTTGGCGACCAACGTCTTCCTGCTCCTTCCCGGCCTGCCGCTCCTGGTCATCCTGGCCGCGTTCCTGCCACCGGGCCTTGGCACAGTGATCCTGGTCCTCGTGGTCACGGGGTGGGCCGGTTCGGCACGTGTGCTGCGCTCGCAGGCCCTGTCCATCCGTTCCAAGGACTTCGTGGCCGCTGCCGTGGTGTCCGGTGAACGGGCGGGCCGGATCATGTTCCGCGAGATCCTGCCGAACATGGCCTCGATCGTCATGGGCACGCTGCTGGCTTGCGTCATTTATGGCATCGGAGCCCAGGCTGGCCTGGAGTTCCTGGGCCTGGGCGACGTCAGTACGGTCTCGTGGGGCAACAACCTCTTCTGGGCCGGCAATGAAGGCGCCCTGCTGACCGGTAGCTGGTGGGTGTTCGTGCCCTCCGGTGTCTGCATCGCTTTGGTCGCCTTCGCGCTGGCACTCATCAATTACGCCGTGGACGAGGTTACCAATCCGCGGCTGCGGAAAATCAAGACACCTGCAACCACCGAAAGGAGCGCCGCCAAGTGACTGTCTCCCAAGTCTCCTTCGGCTCCCACGAGCCCGTCCTGGACGTCAGGAACCTCACCGTAAAGTACGTGGGCGATACCCGCTCAACCACCGCCGTCGACCACGTTTCCTTCAGTATCGGCACCGGTGAGGTGTTCGGGCTGGCTGGTGAATCGGGTTGTGGGAAGTCGACGATTGCCAACTCGATCATGCGGCTCCTGAAGGACCCGGCCAAGATCGCCGGCGGCAGCATCCGCTTCGGCGGCAAGGACGTCCTGGCCATGAGCCCGGAGGAACTGCGGCGCTTCCGTTGGCAGGACGTGGCCATGGTGTTTCAGTCGGCCATGAACTCGCTGAATCCGGTGCTGACCATCGGCGAGCAGATCGTGGACATCTTCACCACGCACGCCGGCTACTCGCGCAAGGAATCGCTCCGCCGTGCGGGCGAGTTGCTGGAGCTCGTGAGGATCGACCCCGCGCGACTGAAGTCCTACCCCCACCAGCTCTCGGGTGGCATGCGGCAGCGCGCAGTGATTGCCATGGCCGTAGCACTGAAGCCGTCGCTGCTGATCCTGGACGAACCAACTACTGCACTGGATGTGGTGGTGCAGCAGGAAATCATGGCGCAGATCAAGGAACTCCAGCGCGAACTGGGGTTCTCCGTCCTCTTCATTACCCACGACATGTCCCTCATGGTGGAGCTCTCGCACCGCATGGCCGTCATGTACGGCGGCCGGATCGTCGAAACCGCCAAGGCGCAGGACGTCTACGCCAACCCGCGTCACCCCTATACGCAGGCGCTCATGGGTGCGTTCCCGCCGCTCACTGGTCCCCGCGTTCCGCTCACGGGACTGCCCGACGGCGTGAAGTTCCGGAACATCCCGGACCTCACCGAAGTGGCGCCCGGGCACCTCGTGGCACCGTTTGGTGCCGACACTGAAGCACTTGTTCTGGAAGGAGTCGCACCATGAGCCACTCTGCACTGTCCCCTGCGATCGAAGGTTCGGCCCGCCAAGTCGCTGCTTCCGAAACACCTGCCCTCGAAGTCCGCGGTCTGGGCAAATCATTCCCCATCGGCGGCCTGTTCTCCCGCCAATCCGTCCGGGCCCTGCACGGCGTGGACCTCACCATTGGCCGCGGCGAAATCGTGGCACTCGTGGGGGAGTCCGGCTCTGGCAAGAGCACCCTGGCCCGCTGTGTTGCCCGGCTCGAAAAGCCGAGCTCCGGCGCCATCCTGGTTGACGGCGTCGACGTCCTTAAACGCGACCGGTTCCAAGCGTCCCGTGCCTTCCGATCACAGCTGCAGATGGTCTTCCAGGATCCGTTCGGCTCGCTGAATCCGGCCCACAGGATTGAGCATTTCCTGCGGAGGTCGTTGGCCATCCACGGGAAGGGCGGTTCGGAGTCCCAGACCCAGCGCCGCCTTGAGGAACTCATGACCACCGTGGGCCTGCAGGCGGACATGCTCAACTCCTACCCGCATGAACTTTCCGGCGGGCAGCGGCAGCGCGTCGCGATCGCCCGTGCCCTCGCCGTGGAGCCACAGGTCATCCTGGCTGATGAACCCACCTCCATGTTGGATGTGTCAGTGCGGATCGGCGTGCTGAATCTGATGCGCAAACTCCGCGACGAGCAAGGCATCTCCATGCTCTACATCACCCACGACCTCGCCTCGGCACGCTACCTGGCAGACCGGACAGCGGTGATGTTTGCCGGTGAGCTCGTGGAGGAAGGGGAGTCCCTTGACCTGCTGGCAAACCCCGCCCACCCCTACACACAACTGTTGGTTTCTGCCGTTCCGGACCCGGCCCGCGCAGGCTCCTACGATCCCGTCCGCCGCGCTGAACTGCGGCAGGCCGTCATGGCCTCCACGGGCTGCGCTTTCGACGGCGATCCCCACCAGGCCTGCTCCGCCACCGAACCTGTGCGCCATCAAGTGGGCGATCCCGCGAACCGCCACTGGGTGCGCTGCCACCTCTACCGGCCGCGGGCTGGAGCCGGCGGACACGCGCTGGCGACTGAACCCGTGGCTACCGAACCCGTGGCGACCGAAAAGACTGACAAGAAGGCTTCCGCATGACTGAACTGACCCACCCGCTCGCCACCGTGCCCCGGGACGAGCTGGTTGCCCGCGCCGAGTCCGACCCCCTCCGACCCCGCTTCCACTTCGTTTCCCCAGCGGGCTGGCTCAACGATCCCAACGGCGTGAGCCAGTGGAACGGCACCTACCACCTCTTCTACCAGTACAACCCGGAGGGCGCCTTCCACCACCGCATCCAGTGGGGCCATGCCACCAGCACGGACCTCGTCACCTGGACGGACCAGCCGGTGGCCTTGGAGCCGTCGGCGGGTCCGGACGCCGACGGCTGCTGGTCAGGAGTGTTGGTGAACGACGGCGGTACGCCCACCTTGGTCTATTCGGGCCGGCTCGGCGAGCGCGAACTGCCCTGCGTTGCCGTGGGATCTGCCGATCTCCTGAGTTGGAGCAAGGTGCCCGAGAACCCGGTCATCGCGGCCCCTCCGGCGGGAGTGGACATCACCGCTTACAGGGACCACTGCGTGTGGCGCGAGGGAACCACGTGGCGGCAACTGGTGGGCTCGGGCATTCGTGGGCGCGGCGGCACGGCGTTCCTGTACGAGTCCTCGGATCTGCGTTCGTGGGACTACATCGGGCCCCTGTTCATTGGAGATGCATCCCAAGGAGACCCAGCCGATACTGACTGGACCGGAACCATGTGGGAATGCGTGGACCTGTTCAGGGCGGGTGGGGGTTCGTTGGGTTCGACCACCGGGCTTTTTGCTGACGCCGATCCTGATGTGCTGGTTTTCTCCGCGTGGGACGACGGCGAGACCCGTCACCCGTTGTATTGGACCGGTCGCTATTCGGGAGATTCCTTCCAGCCTGCAGCCCTGCACCGGCTCGACTACGGCGGACGGTTCTTCTACGCTCCGCAGTCGTTCGAGGACGGGTCCGGGCGGCGCATCATGTTCGGCTGGATGCAGGAAGGACGAAGCGACGCCGCGATGGTGGAGGCCGGATGGTCTGGCGTGATGAGCCTGCCGCGCGTCACCACCCTGGCCAACGACGGAACCCTGGCTTTTGCGCCTGTCCCTGAAGTGGAGAAGCTCCGCCGGGATCACGTCAGCGTGCCGGGACAAGTCCTGGTGGGCTCCGGCAAGCCCCTGGAGACGGGAGTTTCCGGGAACCAGCTGGACCTTGAGTTGGACGTTCAGCTGGCACCGGGTGCGGTGCTGCGGCTGGGCGTGTTGGGGTCGGAGGATGGCGCTGAGGAGACGGTAGTCCAACTAAGCCGCGATCTTGAGGGCGAAAACGGCACGCTCAAACTGGACCGCACCCGCAGCAGCCTGGCTCGAGCCGATGCTGGCCTGGCCCTGGATGTGGAGGACAAGTCCGGCCCCGTTCCGATGCCCGACGGACGCGTGCGCCTTCGTGTCCTGGTGGACAGGTCCGCCGTCGAGATTTTCGCGAATGGCAAGCCGCTCACGGCCAGGGTTTACCCAACCCTTGGCGGGGAGCGCGTGACCCTCTCGGCGGCTGGGGGAACCGTCCGCGTCCTGACCTTCGACGCCTGGACCATGGCCGACATCTGGGGAGGTCCGCGCCCGCTCTTCCCCTAGCACCGCCGCCCAAACCATCCCTCTCTCACATCCCGAGCGCTTTTCGCCGATCTTCTCTCACATCATGGGCGGTTTTGGCGAACGCTCTCTCACCCCTGAGATCAAAGGCGATCTGAATGCATCGGAGAATAGTTGCCGGCCTCACGGCCGCGGTCCTTGGTGTTGGCCTGGCTGGGACGGGGGTCACTGCTCCGGCGGTGGCCCTCGACCCCGCGCCCGTCACCCTCAACAGCACTACGAGCCCCGTTCCGGACGTCGTCGGAGTCAATGGTTCGTGGACCCGGACAGCGCAGGGCGGGTACGCCGCCGTCGCGCCTTCCGGGCAAAATGCGGCGGCTGTCAGCGAGCAGGTCGTGGCGGGAACCGCCCGCTACACGGCTTCGGTGACGGTCGACGCCGGGAGTCCCTACGGTGTTGGGGCGCTCGTCTTCCGAGCGACTCCCGACGCCGGCGCGGGTTACGCCGCTACGATCGACCCCAACCTGGACCGGGTGAGGTTGTTCGACCTCGCGACCGGACAGGACGTGGTTACGCCTGTGTCCCTGCCACTGAATTCGGGGCAGGCCTACACGGTGGATGTCCATGTGGACGGACCACGGATCTATGTTGCGATCGATGGCATCAAGAGGATTGACGCCACGGACTATCGCTACGAATCAGGCCGCGTGGGCCTGCATGCGTTCAACGGATCGGTGTCTTTCGGTACGCCCGGTGTGCGGACTATCGACGCCAGCATCAGCGGCTGGGCAGTCACCGCGAACGGCTGGCAGGCCTCGGCCACAGGTTTCCGCGGTGTTGCCCCTGCGAACACCAATATCCGAGCCGTGGCCACCGGTCAGTTGCCCACAGACGTCGACTTTTCCACAGATGTTCAGGTCACGTCGCAATACGGCGTGGGCACAGCACTGTTTCGAACCAATGCGTCCGGAACGTCCGGTTACGCCGCGGAGGTCGACCCCAACGCAGGCCGCTTGCGACTGTACCGGGTCTCGGACAACGCCACGCTCGGCACGTTCAGCACAGCCATCACCGTCAACAAGGTGTACCGCCTGCGGGTCACGGCGCTCGGCAACCAGCTGGCCGTCTATTGGCAGACCGATTTCCTGGACCCGAACGGCGCCATGCCGGCCATCACGGCCACGGATGCCGCCCATGCTTCCGGCCATGTCGGGCTGGGCTCCTACAACGGCACCGCGGTGTTCCAGAGCATGACGCTTCGAGGACTAGAGACTTCGTTGCAGGGTTGGCGCTCGGCTGCAGGCTCCTGGGAGCCCGATGCCAAGGGCCTCCGGGCTTCCGCGGCGGGTGGCACCGCGCTGAGGTACGTCCCGGCGGTGACGTCCGACGTCGTTGCCTCCTTGGACCTGACCGTCACCTCACCCGCCACCGCCTCAGTGGTGGTCCGCAGCGGTACCGACGGCACCGGCGGCGTGGAACTGAGGATCGACCCCGGGGCGGGAACTGCGAAGCTCTACAACCGGACCACCTCGGCGTTGCTGCACTCCGGCAACCTTCCCTCCACAAGTTTTCAAGACGGCCAACTCAACCGTGTCCAGCTCACTGTCCAGGGCAGCGAAGCGTCTGTGCTGATTAATGGCACAGCTGTGCTAAGTGGCTCTGTGCCAGCGGCATCTGGCAACGGGTTCGCCCTGTTGACCACCGGAACGGCCTGGTTCCAGAGTGTCCGCGCGGACAGCGTGGATCAGTACATGAACGGGCTCTACCAGCCGGGCTACCACTACAGCCAGAATTCGGGCAGCAGTTCGGACCCCAATGGCCTGGTGTACTTCGAGGGCGAGTACCACCTGTTCCACCAGGACCGCGGACGCTGGGCGCACGCCGTCAGCTCGGATCTGATGCACTGGAAGCAGTTGCCCATCGCCCTCCCGCACATGGCTGCGGGGGAGTCGTGGTCCGGATCGGCCGTGGTGGATGCCTCTGACTCGAGTGGTCTTTTCGACGGCGGCTCCGGCCTCATTGCCTACTACACCAGCTTCAATCACGACGCCTGGAACGGAAACCAGTCCGTCCGTGCGGCCTACAGCAAGGACCAAGGCCGCACCTGGCAGACGGTCCAGGCAGATCCGGTTGTGGAGAACCCGGGCGGCCCCGACGGCGGCTGGGACTTCCGCGACCCCAAGGTCACCTGGGATGCAGGGTCCAGCAAATGGGTCATGGTGGTGGCCGCCGGAGACCACATCCGCTTCTACTCCTCCACAGACCTCATCCACTGGACCTTCGCGAGCACCTTCGGCTACGGCGACTGGATCCGCGGGGGCGTGTGGGAATGCCCGGACTTCTTCGAGATGCCTGTGGAGGGACAGTCCGGGGTGAAGCGTTGGGTGCTGTGGTGGAGTACTGGGGCGGTCCGAGCCACGAACGGTTCGGCCGCGCAATATGTGACGGGCACGTGGAACGGTACCGCATTTACGCCGGACACTCCCGCTTCCCAGGTCTTGCAGGCTGACCATGGCAGGGACTACTACGCAGCGATGAGCTTCTTCGGCGCGCCCGATGGCAGGCGCATCATGATCGGGTGGATGAGCAATTGGGACTACGCGTTCAGCCCGCCAACGGGCCGCTGGAACGGCCAGCTCAGCATCCCGCGCGAGCTCAAGCTTGTTGATGTTGCCGGCGCCGGACTCCGCCTGACGCAGGCTCCCGTTGAGGAGGGAGAGTCTCTACGGACATCAACCTGGCAGGCCTCCGATGTCACTGTGACGCCGAGCTCGGCGAACGCGCTCGCGGGAACGTCCGGCAGGTCCTTTGAGCTCGAGGCGGAGGTCGGGATTCCCACCATCGGCGGGGCCAGCTCCTTCGCGTTCGGGCTGAGGAAAGGGGCCGGCACCTCTGGCGCGCAAGAGACATCCGCGCAAGTAACAACGGTGAAGTACGACGCCGGCCCGGGAACCTTGACGGTGGACCGTGGCACCTCCGGACGGGAGGACTTCACGAGGTACTTCGCCGGGTCTCCGGCGGACAATTCCTCGGCGCCATGGAGCTCCACTCTGGTGGGGTCCGAGCGTCGAGTGAAGCTCCGGATGCTGGTGGATGCGTCCTCTGTGGAAGTCTTCGGCGGTGACGGCACGGCTGCCATCACGTCCCTGATCTTCCCGGACCCTTCCTCCACAGGCCTGTCCTTCACCGCTATCGGAGGGAACGCCCGGCTGGTGTCCGTCAAAGTACACCAACTCAGCGACACGGCCCGCGTGACTACCGCGCCGCCGTCGGACGTTCTGCTTCCCACCAGCGGGACAGCACGCCACAACCTGGGCGCGTATGTCGTGGTCCCGGGCGGCAAATGGGAGAGCACAGGCGCAGGCCTGACAGGTACGTTCGACAAAGATTCGACGGCCATGAGCGCAGCCGCGTTCACCAACGTGAGGGTGCAGGCAACGGTGCGGTTCGGCGGCGAACCGTTCAACGGCGAACTCCTCAACCGGGACCTGGCGCCGGAGAAAGGGTACGGCGGTGCAGGCTCGGTGTTGCTGAGATCCTCTGCCGACGGATCCAGTGCCTATTACGTGAACCTGGACCCGAACCTGCGAGAGGTGCGTGTGTTCAAGCTGGTCAGTGGCGTATTCACCGTCATTGCGAGCACGCCCGCAGCCCTGAGCCATGGAGTGAGCTACTCACTGGATGCCGCAGTGAATGGCAACCGGATCACGGTGTCCGTGGAGGGGGCCCAGCTGATCGACGTCATGGATTCTGCGCTGGCCTCCGGCAGGGTTGGCGTCAACGTGTTCGACGGCCGCGCCGCCTACCAGGACGTGGTGGTGACAGCGCTGCCGTAGCTAGTCGAGCCCGATTCGATGGCTCGCTGCAGACCAGACGACTCCTACCGTCTTGTACGCAGCAAGCCATCGAATTGGGCGCCGGGCGCAGGGCACCGAAGGCTACTCCGCGTCCAAATCCGTCTCCAACAAGGCCACGAGCGCGTCCAAGGCAGCGTCGGCGCCGTCGCCCTCCGCCCGCAGCACGACGACGTCGCCCTTAGCAGCTCCGAGCGTCATGAGCGAGAGGATGCTGGCGGCGTCGAGGGCTTCATCCGCGGGTTCGCCTTGCATGGCAATGGTGACCTCCACCGGCTGCTCACCTGCCGCTTCGGCGAACAGGGCGGCCGGCCGGGCGTGCAGGCCGGAGCGGCTGGCGATGGTGGCTGTGCGTTCTGGCATGGTTTTCTCCTTTATGGGTGGACGAAAAACGGGTTAGAGGCCGAGCTCTTCGAGTACGGGGAGCTTGGCCCGGACCCACTCGCGGGCCTCGGTGGCGCTGGGCGCAGTGAGAGCCAGGCGGGCGAGTTCCTGCGACTGCTCCAGGGTGACGGTCTTCAGGACAGTCCCGACGGCGGCCAGCGAGCGCGCGGTCATGGACAGCGTGCTGACGCCGAGTCCGGTAAGTACGACGGCGAGGGCAGGGTCCGCGGCTGCCTCGCCGCAGACGCCCACGGGTTTGCTGCTGCCTTCCCGGCCGGATGCTTCCTGCTCTGCACCTTCCACTGTGAGCTGCACCAGCCTCAGGACAGCTGGCTGCCATGGAGTGTTCAGTTCCGCCAGGGGTCCGAGTTGGCGGTCGGCGGCCATGGCGTACTGTGTGAGGTCGTTGGTGCCCAGTGAAGCGAAGCCAACCTCCCGAAGCACGGAGGCGGCGGTCAAAGCAGCCGAGGGAACTTCGACCATGACACCTGGCGTTTGGATGCCGGCAGCAGCACACAATGAGGCGAAGCGTCCGGCTTCGGCGGCCGTGGAGATCATGGGGGCCATGACCCAGACGTCGGCCTCGGATTCAGAAGCTGCCCGGGCAATGGCTTGCAGTTGGCGTTCCAAAACACCGGGCGTGGTGAAGTCTGTCCGGTAGCCGCGAACACCAAGGGCGGGGTTGGGTTCGGTGGCGTCGGTGAGGAAGGGGAGGGGCTTGTCGGCGCCGGCGTCGAGGGTTCGCAGCACTACTTTCTTGCCGGGGAACGCGTCAAACACAGCCTTGTACGCGGCGGCTTGTTCGTCGACGGAGGGCTCGGTATCGCGCTCGAGGAAGCAGAACTCGGTGCGGAACAGGCCAACACCCTGGGCGCCGAGGCCAGCTGCTGCCACGGCATCCTTGGCTCCACCCACGTTGGCGAGGAGCGGGATCAGGTGGCCGTCCGCCGTCGTGCCGTTTCCGTCAAAGGCGGCGAGCGTTGCGGAGGTTTCCGCCCAGGCGGTCGCCGCAGCGCGCTGCTCTTCCGACGGCGGGGCAGCCACAAGGCCGGCTGCCCCGTCCACGTAGACCTCTGTGCCATCAGCAATGGAATCAACGCCGTGGGCCGCAACAACGGCGGGCAGTCCGAGCGAGCGCGCAATGATCGCGGTGTGTGACTGCGGTCCGCCACCAGAGGTCACCAGTGCCAGCACTTTGGAAGGATCCAGCGTGGCCGTATCCGCCGGTGCGAGGTCCTCGGCCAGCAAAATGAAGGGCGTCTCCGAAGAAGGGATGCCTGGGGCGGGAACGCCGCGCAGTTCGGCGACGATGCGGGCGCGCACATCCAGCACGTCTGTGGCGCGCTCGGCCATGTACCCGCCCAGGTTGTGCAGCATTTCCGAAACGGAGGCACCGGCTTCCCAGATGGCCCGTTCCGCGGACGAGCCCGCATTGATGAGCTTGGCCGCGGACTTCAGGAGCATGGTGTCCTTGGCCATGAGCGCGGTGGCCTCGAGGACGGCCTTGCCGTCGCCGGAGGCGGAATCCGCGCGCCCCTTGAGCTGGTCGTGGACGGCTTGCGCTGCGGCTTTCAAGCCCGCGACGGCGTCCTCCGGACTGACGTCTGCGGCCAGCCGCTCGCCCGACGGCGGTTCACTCACCGGTTTGGGCATCTGGCGGACGGAACCAATGATGCGGCCAGGGCTTACCCCTACTCCTTGGAAATTCTGCACTGAATCCTCTGTTCCTGCGTGTTGGTTCAGACCCACCGGCGACGGCACCACGAGCCTGCGAAATTAGCCTACAAAATTCTGTTGTGAGCCACTTCATATAGCAACGCTATAGGTGCTAGGGTAGCGGTTATGAGTTTCGATGACCAGCTTCCGCCAAAAATTCGGTTGCTCCGTGCAGCTGCTGAATTGTTGGCAAATTCGGAGGGGTCAGCGGTCTCTACGCGCCAGATCACAGCGTTGGCCGGGGTTACGGCCCCAACGCTCTACCACCACTTTGGAGACAAAGAAGGACTGTTCGACGCCGTCGTTTCCGCCGGCTTTGAAGAGTACGTGGCAGGGGAGAGGGACTTTGCTCCTTCCGGGGAGCCCTTGGAAGATGTCCGGCGGATGTGGGACAACCACGTCCAGTTCGGGCTGAGCCAACCCCACCTGTATTTGGTGATGTTCGGCAATATCAGGCCGGAAAGCCGCCCAGCAATCGTGGCCGATGCTGAAGCGCTTCTGGAAGAAATGCTGAACAAGGCCGCCATCGCCGGTCAGATCAACGTGCCGCCCCGCGAAGCGGCACGAAGCATCCTCGCGGCCAACGTGGGTGTAACGCTCATGCTCATCGCCGAACCGGTGGAAGAAAGGAACCTCGAGCTCTCAACGATGACCCGGGATTCCATGATTTTCGCCGTCTCCACGGATACCGCCCGTGGCGCCGCACCGGAGGACTCCGGTAAGTCCTCCGTGGTTGTTGCGGCAATCGCCCTGAATGCGGCACTGCAGGCCTCGCATTCGGACCAACTTTCCAGCTCTGAATTGAAGCTCTTCCTTGAGTGGCTTCACCGCATTTCCAGCAGCTCCTAAGGCTGTTCTCTCTCGATCTATATCGACTGACCCCGCGACGCCGCGGGACACACGTTAGGAATTCACATGGCAACAGAGACCGTTGCGAAGCCCCGCACCAGCCTGCGCGTTGGCGTCCAAAAGTTCGGAACATTCCTGTCCGGCATGATCATGCCCAATATTGGCGCCTTCATCGCCTGGGGCCTCATCACGGCCCTGTTCATCAAAGAAGGCTGGATTCCAGTCGCGGAACTTGGCGGTTTCGGGACCAACGCTGAGGGAGTAACCAACCCCGGACTCGTTGGCCCCATGGTCAAGTACCTGTTGCCACTGCTGATTGCCTACACCGGCGGCCGGATGGTCTACGACGTCCGCGGCGGCGTAGTGGGTGCCATTGCCACGATGGGTGTCATCGCGGGTACCAGCTCTCCGATGTTCATTGGCGCCATGATTATGGGCCCGCTGGGCGGCTGGACCATCAAGCAGCTCGACCGCCTCTGGGATGGCAAGATCCGTCCCGGCTTCGAGATGTTGGTGAACAACTTTTCCGCCGGTATCTGGGGCGCAGCACTGGCCTTGGGTGGCTTCTACGGACTTTCGTGGCTCGTCAAGATTTTCACCGATGGCGCCGGTCAGGTGGTCCAGTTCCTGGTCAACAATGGCCTGCTTCCGCTGACCAGCATCTTCATTGAGCCCGCCAAGGTTCTCTTCCTCAACAATGCGATCAACCATGGTGTCCTGACCCCCTTGGGCATCCAGCAATCCCTGGACCAGGGCAAGTCCATCCTGTTCCTGCTTGAAGCCAACCCCGGCCCGGGCATGGGAATCCTGCTGGCCTACATGTTCTTCGGCCGCGGCGCAGCAAAAGCTTCGGCACCGGGCGCAGCGATCATCCACTTCTTCGGTGGCATCCACGAGATCTACTTCCCGTACGTACTGATGAAGCCGATCCTGATCCTCGCTGCCATCGGTGGCGGCATGACCGGCATCGCAACCCTGGCCATCACCAACTCCGGCCTCGTAGCTCCCGCTGCGCCAGGTTCCATCATCGCCGTCATTGCCCAGACGTCGCGTGACAGCTACGTTGGCGTGATTCTGGCCGTACTCCTGGCGACAACCGTTTCCTTCCTGATTGCTTCACTGATCCTTCGCACCTCCAGGAACAAGGGCGAGGATGACCTCTCCGCCGCAACGTCCCGCATGGAAGCCATGAAGGGCAAGAAGAGCTCCGTTTCCTCCGCGCTCGTTGGTGAGAGCGGGCGGGGAGATGTAGCCGTGCTCACCCGGCCGGTCCAGAACATCGTGTTCGCCTGCGACGCCGGCATGGGCTCCAGCGCGATGGGCGCCTCGGTGCTGCGCAACAAGATCAAGGCAGCCGGCTTCCCGGACGTCAAGGTCACCAACTCCGCAATCGCCAACCTGAGCGATACGTACGATGTTGTGATCACGCACCAGGACCTCACGGAACGCGCCCAGCCGAGGACATCCAGCGCGGTGCACTATTCCGTGGATAACTTCATGAACAGTCCCAAGTACGACGAAATCGTGGAGTTGGTCAAGACGAGCAACACCGAAGGTCCGGCCGCTGCCCATCCAGCCGGCGCAGCAGAAGCAGCAGCAGCCGCCACCCACGGCGCGCATGCCGCTGAGCCCGCTGCCGCCGTCGGGGGTAAAGAAGTCCTGCTCCCCGAAAGCGTTGTGCTGAACGGAACGGCGCACGACCGTGATGCTGCGATCGACGAAGCCGGGCAGCTCCTGCTTGACCGGGGTGCCGTGGATGTCAGCTACGTCCATGCCATGCACGAACGCGAGGAATCCGTGTCCACGTACATGGGCAGCTTCCTGGCGATCCCGCACGGCACCAATGATGCCAAGGAGCACATCCGGCACTCCGCAGTTTCCATCGTTCGGTACCCCGAGGGTATCGACTGGGGTGGCAAGCAAGTGAAGTTCGTGGTCGGCGTCGCTGGACTCAACAATGAACACCTCCACATCCTGTCCTCGATCGCCAAGATCTTCACCAACAAGGCCCAGGTGGCCCAGTTGGAGGAAGCGACCACCGTTGAGGAAGTGCTGGAGCTGTTCGGAAAGGTCAACGCATAGTGAAGGCAGTCCATTTTGGTGCAGGCAACATCGGACGCGGCTTTGTGGGGCTGTTGCTGCACGAAGCCGGCTATGAGGTGGTGTTCGCCGATGTTGCGGACGCGCTGATCAGCCAGCTGGCCTCCGCGAGCAGCTACGAGGTCCATGAAGTGGGCGAGAACCCCGCGGTCAAAACCGTAGACGGGTTCCGTGCGCTGAACTCGAGCACGCAGGAAGCCGCCGTTGTTGAGGAAATCTCGAAGGCGGATGTGGTCACCACCGCGGTGGGGCCACACATCCTGAAGTTCGTGGCACCCGTGATCGCGCGCGGACTCGCAGCCCGGGAACCATCGTTGCCGCCCCTGCAGGTGATGGCGTGCGAGAACGCCATCAACGCCACGCACCTCCTGCAAGTGGAAGTCCGGGCGGCCTGGGACGATTCCGCAGGCGATTTGGACTCAGTGGCTGTGTTCGCCAACACCGCAGTGGACCGTATTGTCCCGAACCAGGCGCCGGGCCAAGGCCTGGATGTCACAGTGGAGACGTTCTACGAGTGGGTCATCGACCGCACACCGTTTGGTGACCACGTCCCCGCGATTCCTGGAGCGACGTTCGTGGACGAACTTGGCCCGTACATCGAGCGGAAGCTGTTCACAGTGAACACCGGGCATGCATCTGCTGCGTATTTCGGCTACGCGGCGGGCCTGGAGAAGATCTCCGATGCCATGGCCGATCCGTCCGTGGCGGCGAAGGTCAGGGCTGTTCTTGAAGAGACAAAGGAACTGCTGGTGGCCAAACACGGATTCGTGGAGGCCGAGCAGGAAGCGTACGTGCAGAAGATCCTGTCCCGCTTCACCAACCCGTACCTGCCCGATACCGTGGTCCGCGTCGGCCGGGCACCGCTGCGGAAGCTTGGCCGGCACGAGCGGTTTGTTGGCCCGGCGGCTGAGCTCGCCGAGCGTGGTGTCACACCGGTCGCGTTGCTGGAGGCGATGTCGGCTGCCCTTCGTTTCGACGACGGATCCGACGACGAAGCCGTGGAACTCGCAAACATGCTCTCCGAGCTGGACGCAGCTGCCGCCGTCGAGCGCATCACCGAACTTCCGCCGTCACACCCGCTGTTCCCCGCGATCCAGAAGCTGATAGAGGACCGCAAAGCCGAAGCCTAGTTCCTCTCGCACAAATGGTTGACGGCGAAGGCGGGTGAGACTGATCGCCAAGCGAGAGAGCGTCTATGGGGCTGCGGCGTGGTGGGCATCGCGAAGCGGGCACAGCCCCATAGACGCTCTCAGAGCGCCGCTGCTACTTTGTCGCTGCCGCGGTTTCCGCTTCAGCCATCGCCTTCCATTCGGCCACGCGGGCTTGGTGCAGCGGCGACTTACGCACGACCGCATAGGCGATGCCGAGGATCGCGAACCAGATAGGCGTCACCAGCAGGGCCGTGAGAGTGTCCGGCTGCGTGGTGAGAGCCCAGACCAGGAACGCGAAGAACGCGAAAACAACCCACACCATCGGGATGCCGCCAGGCATCTTGAACGTTGACGCCGCGTGCTGCTCCGGGCGGCGCTTGCGGTAGACGAGGTAGCTGGCCAGGATGATCGACCAGACGAACATGAAGCAGACGGCGGACACGGTGGTCACCATGTCGAACGCGGCGCCAACGTCCTTGCCCGCATACAGAAGTACGACGCCGGCCAGCAGCAGAACGCAGGACAGGAACAGTGCGTTCCGGGGTACTTTGCGGCTGGAGAGCCGGCCGAAGACCTTGGGTGCGTCGCCGTCGTTGGCCAGGCCGAACACCATGCGCGACGTCGAGTAGATGCCCGAGTTGGCTGAAGACATGGCAGAGGAGAGCACCACGAGATTGACCACGGTTGCCGCCATGCCGAGGCCTGCCAGGGAGAACATGGCGATGAACGGGCTGTGTCCTGCCTTGAACTCGGTCCACGGGGTGACGGACATGAGGATGATGAGCGCACCTACGTAGAACAGCATGACGCGCAGGGGGATCGCGTTGATGGCGCGGGGAAGGTTGTGCTCAGGGTTTTTGGTCTCGGCTGCTGCCGTGCCCACGAGTTCGATGCCCACAAACGCGAAGACAGCGATCTGGAAGCCGGCGACGAAGCCCATGAATTCCTTGGGGAAGAACCCGCCATGGCTCCACAGGTTGGTGAAGCTTGCGGTTCCGGCGTTGGACTGGAAGCCGGTGAAGATCATGACCAGGCCAACGACGATCAGCGCCACAATGGCCACGATCTTGATGAGCGCGAACCAGAACTCGGTCTCGCCGAATGCCTTCACGGTGGGGAGGTTCAGGAGAAGCAGGATGATGATGGTCGCAATTCCCGGGACCCACAGTTGAACGCCTGGCCACAGCTCATTGGCATAGCCGGCGATGGCGATGACGTCGGCCACGCCTGTGACCACCCAGCAGAACCAGTAGGTCCACCCGGTGAAGAAGCCTGCCCAGGGGCCGAGGAGATCGCCGGCGAAGTCGCTGAAGGACTTGTAGTTCAGGTTGGACAACAGGAGCTGGCCCATGGCGCGCATGACGAAGAACAGCATGAAGCCGATGATCATGTACACGAAAATCACGGAGGGTCCGGCGACGGAGATGGTTTTGCCCGAGCCCATGAAGAGTCCGGTTCCGATGGCGCCGCCGATTGCCAGGAGCTGGATGTGGCGGTTGCTGAGCGAGCGTGACAGGTGGGGCTCGCTGTCCCTGCTGGACGCGCGGAGTTGCGCTTGTGTTGTCTGGTCGGACATTAGTTCAAGAACCCTTCGAAGAGCCCACCAAAATGGTGACGGCCGTTACAAATCTGTTTCGATAAAGCTATAGCTAATGTCTGACCAATGGCTAATCGGCTCTCACGGCGAAAGCTCCCCTGTGGAAAAGGGGAGCTTAGGCCGGGGGGATTAGGCGATCTTCCGTCGGTAAGCGGCAATTGCGAAGGCGAACGCCAGAACCAGGATGCCGAAGCACCAGGCCAGCGCAATCCAAATGTCGCTGCCCACCGGCTGTTGTGCGAACAGCGCGCGAATGGAGTTCACGATCGAGGTCACTGGCTGGTTCTCGGCGAACCAGGCCACAGGGCCGGGCATCGTCGCAGTCGGCACGAAGGCCGAACTGATGAACGGCAGGAAGATCAGCGGGTAGCTGAACGCGCTGGCGCCGTCGACGGTTTTCGCGGAGAGCCCTGCGATCACGGCCAGCCAGGTCAGGGCGAGCGTGAACAGGACCAGGATGCCGGCGATTGCAAGCCAGGTGCCCACGGATGCTCCGGTGCGGAACCCCATAAGGAGGGCCACTCCGACGACGATCGCGACCGAGACGAGGTTGGCCACGAGCGAGGTGAGCACGTGCGCCCAAAGCACGCTCGACCGTGCGATCGGCATGGACTGGAAGCGCTCGAAGATGCCGCCCTGCATGTCCAGGAACAGGCGGTAGGCGGTGTAGGCGATGCCGGAGGCAATCGTGATCAGCAGGATGCCGGGGAGCATGTAGTTGATGTACGACTCGTCGGATCCGGTATTGATCGCACCGCCAAGCACATAAACGAACAGCAGCATCAGCGCGATCGGCGTGACCGCGGTGGTGATGATCGTATCGGGGCTGCGCAGGATGTGGCGCAGCGAGCGGCCGGTGAGGACGCTGGTATCGCTAAGGACGTGGGTGCTCATCGGGATGCCTCCTGTTCTTTCTGCTCTTCAGCCGTTTCGCCGACGAGCGCCAGGAAGATGTCTTCGAGCGAGGGCTGCTTCTCGACGTACTCGACCTCGGCCGCCGGCAGCAGCCGCTTGAGCTCGTCGAGCGTGCCGTTCTGGATGATCGTGCCCTTGTGCAGGATCGCGATCCGGTCGGCGAGATGCTCGGCTTCGTCGAGGTATTGGGTGGTGAGCAGCACTGTTGTGCCGTTCCGGGCGAGATCCTTGACGGTCTGCCAGACCTCGAGGCGGGCTTCGGGGTCCAGGCCTGTGGTGGGTTCGTCCAGGAAGATCACCTTCGGCTGCCCGATCAGGCTCATGGCGATATCCAGGCGGCGACGCATGCCGCCGGAGTACGTCGCCACCTTGCGGGACCCCGCTTCGGTGAGGCTGAACTGAGCCAGCAACTCATCTGCGATCTGAGCCGCGTTTTTCAGGTGACGCAGTTTCGCCACCAGAATCAGGTTCTCCTTGCCGGACAGCACCTCGTCCACCGCTGCGAACTGCCCGGTCAGGCTGATGGACTGCCGTACCTGGAGCGACGCGGTGGCAACATCAAAACCCTCGACGGCGGCAGTGCCGGCATCCGCTTTGAGCAGTGTGGACAAGATCTTCACCATGGTGGTTTTGCCTGCTCCGTTGGAGCCGAGGAGGGCGAAGATGCTGCCCGACGCCACCTCGAAGTCCACGCCGCGCAGAACATGGAGATCCTTGTACGACTTCTCGATGCCCTCTACCCGGATTGCGGTAGCAGTCATGATTCAGCCTCCTTCGCTTTATCAACGGCCTTCGTGAGGCGCTCGCGTTCCTTATCAATCCAGCGCTTTCCGCCGTATGCCTGGGCAAAGGCCTCGGCGAACTCGATGGGGTCCTCGCCGACGATCTCGCTCACAGGCGTGCCGTCGACTGCGGCGCGTTCCCATAGGTCGGCGAGGTCGGTGAACATCTGCACGATCGTGTCCCCCTCGGTGACCCCGCCGTAGTACATGAAGTATCGGTTGAAGGCGTTCGCCACGGAGGAGTAGGGCTCAGGCAGCGCATCCAGCCGCGCCTTGGCCTGCTTGTACTGCTTCTTCTGCTCGAGCGATCCGGTTACCAGCTCGATCCACTTTGCTGCCATGTTAATTTCCTCCCTTGCGGAGCTGTTCAAGCCGTTCGGACAAGAAGCTCCATGTGTTCCAAAATTCCTTCAGTTCTTTTTCGCCCTGCGCGTTGAGGGTGTACACCTTGCGGGGTGGCCCCTTTTCGGATGGTCGCTTTTCGACGTCCACCAGCCCTTTTTGTTCGATCCTGACCAGCAGTGCGTACACGGTGCCCTCAGCGATCTCGGTGAAGCCCTGCGCCCGGAGCAGCGTTGTGATTTCGTATCCGTACGCCGCCTTTCCGGTGAGGAGGGCCAGAACAATGCCCTCCAACGTGCCTTTGAGCATCTCTGTCATTTGCTTGCCCATCGGACACCTCCTTCACTACTCAGTAATACTAGCTACCGCTACATAGTAGAACTAGGTACCGGTACTTAGCAATACTGAGTTCTGATCAAAATGGCATGCTGGGGTGGTGACCCCAGACTCTGCCGCCATGCCCGCCCTGATGACTGCCGACGTCGGCTCCGGAACCTTTAGTCTTCGGCGCGCCACTAAAGCCGACTTGCCGCGCATCCTTGCGCTGCTGATTGATGACCAATTAGGTGCCGCGCGTGAAAATCCGGACGACCTCGTGCCGTACGAGCTGGCTTTTGACGCGATCGACGGCGATCCGGCCCACCTCCTGGTGGTGGGCGAACTGAACGGCGACCTGGTGGCCACTTTCCAGCTCAGCTATCTCCCGGGCCTGTCCCGCAAGGGCTCTTGGCGGGCGCAGATCGAAGCCGTGCGGGTTTCTGAAGTGCTCCGTGGCCAAGGCGTAGGCGCGCTCATGATCCAGTGGGCCATCGACCAGGCCCGGGACCGTGGCTGCTCCCTGGTGCAGCTCACCACGGACAAGTCGCGCGTTGCTGCGCACCGTTTCTACGAACGGCTGGGCTTCGTCGCGAGCCATGAGGGCATGAAGCTCACGCTTTAACCCGACTGAGTCGCATTTGTGCGCGTTTTCAGGGCTCTAAACGCGCTCACCTGCGACTCACTTGCGTGCTGCATCGCTTGACTCTTAGGTATCCTAACTATTAGGCTACCTAAGTATGACGAGCACTTCGGCTTTAGACCCACGGCTTCTCCATATTGCTCAGGAATTTCGCGAGTCACTCCGCCTTGGCGTGTACATGTTCCGCCGCCTGGATCCGGAGGGTGAACTCACCGCAGCGCAGCTCAGCCTGCTGTCCATGATTTCCGACGGCGGACTCCGCGTGGGTGACATCGCCAAGAACCTGGGGATCAAGGTCCCCAGCGCCACAGAGCAGATCATCAAGCTCGAACGCTCAGGGCTCGTCAGCAGGCAGCCTGACGTCAACGATTCCCGCGCCGTGCAGGTGGTCATCACCAAAGCCGGGAGGGTCGCCGTCGAGTCCGCCAACCAGCGGCGAAACGCGATGGTGGCCGGGCTGCTGCAGGAGCTGAGCAGCGACGAAGTCGAGCAACTCGCCGCGGCGCTCCCCATCATCAGCAAGCTCAACAGCTCATTCCAGAACTAACCACAACTAAACGCATCGACAAGGAGCCCTTGAATGTCACGCCAATTGGCTGACGCTTCAGAAAGCGCCGAGACAACTACTGAAACCACCCTTGAGGCTGAAAAGGCTTCATTCCTGAGGCAGCCGAAGGCCGTGTGGGCCACTGCGCTGGCTGCCGTGTTCGCGTTCATGGGCATCGGGCTCGTGGACCCGATTCTTCCGGCAATCGCCAAGAACCTTGAGGCCTCCACCAGCGAAGTTTCCCTGCTCTTCACGAGCTACTTCCTGGTGACGGCGATCGCCATGCTGATCAGCGGCTTCGTGTCCTCGCGCATCGGCGGAAAGAAGACGCTACTGATCGGGCTGGCAGTGATCGTGGTGTTCGCATCGTTGTCCGGATTGTCCGGCAGTGTTGAGCAGTTGGTGGGTTTCCGTGCTGGTTGGGGCTTGGGTAACGCCCTCTTTGTCGCCACCGCCCTGGCGGTGATCGTTGGCGTGGCCAGTGGTGGGACCGGAACGGCCATCATTCTCTACGAAGCGGCGCTCGGCCTGGGTATCTCGCTGGGCCCGCTTCTCGGGGCCTTGTTGGGCGGCTGGCAGTGGCGGGCACCGTTCTTTGGAACCGCGGTCCTCATGGCTGCCGCCTTTATCGCGCTACTGGCCTTGCTTCCCAAGACGCCCGCTCCCGCCAGGAAGTCACGCCTGCGGGATCCGCTTCTCGCGCTGGGACACAAGGGCCTCAGCACCACCGCGGCAAGTGCCCTGTTCTACAACTACGGCTTCTTCACTATCCTCGCTTTCACGCCGTTCATCCTCGGCATGGATGCATACGGCATCGGGGGAGTGTTCTTCGGCTGGGGCGTTGCCGTTGCCGTGTTCTCGGTGTTCGTCGCGCCCGTGCTCCAGAAGCGTTTCGGTGCTGTTAAGGTCCTGACCGGCACTTTGGCAGCGCTCATGCTCGATCTCCTCGGACTGGGACTTGCTGCCGGCCACTCGGTGACTGCCGTCGTCGTGCTTGTGATCGTGGCGGGTGCCCTGCTGGGCATCAACAATACGATTTACACCGAACTGGCCATGGGCGTCTCCGATTCTCCGCGACCCGTCGCGTCCGCCGGCTACAACTTTGTGCGTTGGATGGGTGGTGCGCTGGCCCCCTTTGCCGCCGCCCAGCTAGGCGAGCACTTTGGGCCGCAGGTGCCCTTCTTTGCCGGTGCCGTCGCAATGGTGATCGCGATTCTCATTGCCTTCGGAGGCCGCGGGTACCTGAAGTCGCACGAGCCGCACCTGGTGTAATTGCCGCGACTACTGCTCGTGGGAGGTAACAGGAAGCGGTGCCACCGGCGCGCCCTTGGGGACGAAAAGCGTCTCGGCCTGCTCCAGCGACATGCCGTTGGTCTCGGGAACCTTGAACATCACAAAGAAGAACGACGCCGCAGCGAACGCCGCGTACAAGGCGTACGTCAGCGGCAGCGAACCCGCCGCCATGATGGGGAAGCTGAGCGTGATGGCAAAGTTGGCGATCCATTGCGCGGCCGCCGCCAGTCCGAGCGCGCGGGCCCGAATGCGGGACGGGAAGATCTCGCCAAGCAGCACCCAGACGAGTGGACCCCAGGAAGCACCGAAGCTGATCACGAAGACGTTGGCCGCAACCAGGGCAACTGGCCCCCAAGCGCCCGGGAGGCTGATCTCGGAGCCCGTGCCAACAGCCGCGGAGAACGCCAATGCCATGACGCCGAGCGAGGCGGCCATGCCGATGGAACCGGTCAGAAGGATCGGTCGGCGACCAATGCGGTCCACCAGCGCGATGGCTACGAGTGTCACCAGAATGTTGGTCACGGACGTGGCGACGGAGATGGTCAGGGAGTCCTTCTCCTGGAATCCAACCGCCTTCCACAGCGTGGTTGAGTAGTAGAAGATCACGTTGATGCCAACAAATTGCTGCAGCACGGACAGGATGATGCCGATCCACACCACCGCCTGCAGGCCGAATGTGTTGCCCCGCAGCGAGCCCTTCTTGGTGGACAGCAGGTCCTGCTGGATGGATTCGCGGATATCGCGGATGTGCCGTTCGGTGTCGTCGCCCGGGATGAGGGTGTCAAAGATCTTGCGTGCAGCATCTTCCTTGCCGTTGAGCACCAGGAAGTGTGGCGACTCGGGCAAGCGGAATGCGATCCAGCCATACACGGCAGCGGGGACGGCACAAGCGATGAACATCCAGCGCCACGCTTCCATGCCGAGCCAGAAGGTGCTGCCGGCGCTGCCAGCGGAATTAGCCAGGACGGCGTCGCACAGCAGTGCCGCAAAGATGCCGGTGGTGATGGCGAGCTGCTGAAGCGATGCCAAACGACCACGCACGTGTCGGGGAGAAATCTCGGAAATGTAGGCAGGGGCGATCACCGAAGCAAGGCCGATGCCCAAGCCCCCCACCAAGCGCCAGAAGATCAGGTCCCACACACCAAAAGCCAGTCCTGTACCTACGGAACTCACCAGGAACAGGAGGGCACCGATCTTCATGGCCGGGATGCGGCCGTAGCGGTCGGCCACCTTGCCCGCAAGATAGGCTCCCAGTGCGCACCCCAGCAGGGCGACGGCGACAGCAAAGCCAGTGACGGCCTCGCTCATCAGGAATTCGTCCTTCATGGCATCCACGGCACCGTTGACCACCGAAGAATCGAAGCCGAACAGGAAGCCACCCACCGCCCCAGCGACGGCCAGGCCGATCACTTTCCTGGACACTGGTGGCACGCCTTCGGTGCTGGGATTGGACATGGGTCTCCCTTGGGAATGGTGGTGTGGGATTCACGGTGCGGGACGTCGTCGGCTGTTCCGACGGGGACGCCGGTGCACACGCGCTACACAGTGTGGCACGCCATATCCGCCAAGTTCCAGTCAAGGCGGTTCAGATGACGTGCATTCACTAAATTAACGCACCTCTCCTGATTGGCAGCTGGGAGTGGGCTGGAAGGTCCAAGCACGCCCTCTCAAGGCCGGAAGGGTTGCCTTTGGCGCCACTACTTGAACGCAAAGCACGACGGCGGCAGGTGCGTCGCGAGTGGAACGCACCATGCCGCCGTCGGCCCCTTGGAGGAGCTAATGCGTGACGCTAGGACAGCTCTTGCAGCGCCTCCGACAGAAGACTGCCCGGGCTGCCGAGCTGTGTGTGGACGCCGTGCGAGGCTACCAGTTCTCCGGCGATGATGACCTCGGTGACGTCGCTGGAAGTTGCGCTGAATGCCATCTGCAAAGGTCGGGACCCGGCAGTGCGGGTGGATGCCGGATCAATAACCATGAGATCGCACACGGCGCCGACCTCAAGGCCCGACGCGGCAATGGGCGTAGCCATGGACCGGGCAGCCCCTTCGGTTGCGGCCCGCAGGAGTTCCTGAGGTGAGAACCTGCCCCGCTGTCCTGTGCCCAACCGCTCGCCGTGTTCCAACGTGCGCATTTCAGTCCATGGGTCGATCACCGCATGCTGGTCCGTGCCCAGCGCAATGGCTGCCCCGGCGTCGGCAAGCTCCCGCGCGGGACCTATCCCGTCTGCGAGGTCGGCTTCCGTGCTGGGGCACATGACCACCGTGGCGCCTGCGTTTCCGAGCAGGGCGATGTCTTCCTGCGTCAGGTGAGTTGAATGGACGGCGGACAGCCTGCTGGAAAGGAGTCCGTGGCGTTCCAAAAGACCCGCTGGCGTGGTGCCGTAGGCCTCCAGGCAGGCTTGGTTCTCGGCGGGTTGCTCGCTGAGGTGGATGTGAAGGGGGATGTCTTCGGGCAGCTGCCTGGCTACAACTTTGAGGTCTTCCTCCGGGACTGCCCGGACGGAGTGAAGAGCAGCTCCGACGCTGACAAGTTCCTGCGGAAATTGCTGGGCAACAGCTGCCCGGAGGGAACTTAGGCGATCGAGCCAGGCGTGCACATCCGCATCCCCGAACCTTGCCTGTTCGGGGTTGAGGGGCGCGCCGATTCCTCCGGCCAGATACAAGGTGTCCAGAAGAGTGAGCCGGATCCCGGCGGACATTGCAGCTCGCGCGAGGGCCAGCTCCATGGCATGGGGTTCCGCATAGGGCCTGCCGTCTGGTTGGTGGTGGACATAGTGGAATTCAGCCACGCTGCTGAAGCCAGTAACCACCATCTCAGCGAAGACAGCAGTGGCGAGCTTCTCGTATGTCTCCGGAGTCAGCTCGGATGCGCTTCGGTACATCTGCTCCCGCCACACCCAGAAATCTCCGCGGCCGTCGTGGGTGCGTCCGCGCAGCACCCGATGGAAGGCATGGGAGTGGGCGTTGGCAGCGGCAGGGAAGGTAATTCCGGTCAGCCTCTTGTCGCCGGGCTGTGGATCAGCTCCGGTGGTAATGCTGGAAATACGGCCGTTTTGCGTTTCGATGCGTACTCCGGCGGCAGCCACCAGCGTGGTGGGTCCGGCGGTGCGGTCGTTCGAACCGGCGGAATCGTCTGACGTGATGATGGCCGTTTCGCACCAAAACGCGTTCACAGGAGTCCCTCCAGAACATCCGCGAGGGCAACGGTGCCTGCCGTAGCGTCCTCGTCGGCCACATATTCTTCCGGTGAATGCGAGATTCCGCTGGGATTACGGACAAAGAGCATGGCCGAGGGAACATATCCGGCCAACACGCCGGCGTCGTGCCCCGCGCCGGTTGCCAGGACCGGGGCTCCGGGCAACAGGCCGCTGATGCGTCGACTCAGACCCGGGTCAAAGTGCACGGTGTCGCTGTAGGACTCTTCCGTGAGGGTTGCCGTGCACCCTTCGGCTGCGGCGACTTCCTGCGCCGTGCTGTAGATGGCCTCGATGAGGTGAGCCGTCACGGCGTCGTCGGGATGGCGGGCATCCAGCCATAGATCGACGCGCGAGGCGATCACGTTGGTACCGCCCGGAACGGGCGTCAAGCGGCCGACCGTGGCCCGGGCATCGGGCTGTTTGGCGGCCGTATCGCGAACGGCGACGATGATCTGCGCGGCAGCAACCATAGGATCGGCCCGGTCTGCCATGAGGGTGGTGCCGGCATGGTTTCCTTGGCCGCTGACGCTGATCTTCCAGCGCCCGTGACCCAGGATCGAACTTCCCACCGCGATGGCCGGCCCGTCTTGCCCCAGGCCCTTGCCCTGTTCCACGTGCAATTCAACGAAATCGCCGATCCGCGCCAAGGTCTCAGGATCAGGGCCGACATGCCGGGGATCGAGGCCGTTGTCCCGCGCGACGTCGGCGAAGGTGTTTCCGTCCGCGTCGCGCAGGTTCAGTGCCTTCTCGACGTCGATGGCGCCGGTGAGAAGCCGGGAACCCAAACAGGCCACGCCAAAGCGGGACCCTTCTTCTTCCGGGAAGACCGTGACGGCCAATGAACGCGGCGGCTGAACTCCGCGGGCTTTGAGGAGATCGACGGCGGCGAGCGCGGAAGCGACGCCGAGGGGTCCATCGAAGGCGCCGCCACCAGGAACGGAATCGAGGTGGCTGCCGGTGACGAGGGCGCCATCCTGTGGGTCTCCCCACCAGGCCCAGATGATGCCGTTGCGATCTGTCTCAACGTCCAGGCCACGGCTTTTTGCCTGTTCAATGAACCAGTGCCTGAGATCAAGTTCGGGTGTCGAGTAGACGGCCCTGGAGTAGCCTCCGCGCACCGCATCGCGGCCCACATCCTGTATTGAGGCAAGGAGCTGATTGACGGTTTCCACGTGTTCCTCCGATTGATGAAGACTGCCACCAAGTAAAAACCAGATGCCACCACATGGCAAGGGTTGGAGCAACTATTAACAGGCTCGAAACCTGTGCGCGCCTTAAAGGAACAAGCGACGTCTCAAATCCCGGAATGTCAAGTAATCTGCAGCGAAGCCTTGCCATTTGATGAAAATTGATTTTTACTTAGTGGCAAGACATGGTGACTTAGACCACTTGAAAGCAGGTCAGGCAGTGGCAGCAGATTCCTCCACCCGCACAGTCGAAAGGGCGTTGGCTCTCCTTAGCGCAGTCTGCACTGACGGCTCCATCAGCCTCAGTGACGCTGCGCGGGTGGTTGACCTTTCTGCCAGTACCGCGCTCCGCCTCCTTCGCACTCTGGAAGGTAGCGGCTTCGTGACACGGGATCCGGGCGGCAATTTCCGTCCGGGAGCCAGCGTCATCCAGCTGGGAGCCCTCGCCTTGGGCCAGGAATCCCTGGTGTCGCTCTGCACGCCGCACATGAAGCGGCTCGTCGCGGAAACCGGCGAGTCCTGTTATTTGAGTATTCCCGGTCCTGGGGAAACCGGGATCTACATCGCCATCGTCGAAGGTACACGCTCTGTCCGGCACACCAGTTGGGTCGGCAGGAGCATCCCACTGGAAGGGTCCGCTGCTGGCAAGGTCCTGACCGGCGGGCAGAACGGCCGCGGTTACGCCATTGTGCGCAGCGGCGTTGAAGACGACATCACTGCTGTTGCCGCGCCCATCGTGATCGGCGGCCGCACTGTGGCTGCCCTCAGCATCGTCGTTCCCAGTTACCGCTTGGACGAGGCGAAGGCCCGGACATTTGGCGAGGAACTCGTGAAGGTAGCGAACAACATCCTCGTGGAACCCGACGGAAACCATGAAGTGCCCCAGGAAAGCATGGAAGAAAAATGATCAAATTTGAAAATGTCACCAAGGCGTACCCCGACGGTACTGTCGCCGTCGATGGCCTCAACCTGGAGGCCCCGACCGGCAAGCTGACCATTCTGGTGGGCCCATCCGGCTGTGGCAAGACCACCTCGCTGAGGATGATCAACCGCCTCATCGAACCCACCAGCGGCACCATCTATCTTGATGACGAGCCCACCTCCGGCATGGATGCAGCGTTGCTCCGCCGGAGGATTGGATACGTCATCCAGCATGCAGGACTCTTCCCGCACAAGACCATCGTGGACAACGTATCCACCATGCCGGTCCTTCTGGGCGAGAGCCGCCAGAAGGCCCGCACCAAGGCCCTGGAACTCATGGAGCGGGTGGGGTTGCCCGCGAGCTTCGCCAAGCGTTACCCATGGCAGCTCTCCGGTGGCCAGCAGCAGCGCGTGGGCGTGGCCCGGGCACTGGCATCTGACCCGGCATTCATGCTCATGGACGAGCCGTTCAGTGCCGTGGATCCTGTGGTGCGCGGGCAGTTGCAGGAGGAGTTCCTCCGCCTCCAGCGTGAGATCGGCAAGACCATCATCATGGTCACCCACGACATCGATGAAGCCCTCAAGCTCGGCGACCAGGTTGCCGTGATGCGTGTCGGCGGCAAGCTTGCCCAGATGGCAACGCCGTCGGAGCTTCTCACCTCGCCGGCGGATGAGTTCGTGGCAGACTTCGTGGGCCGTGACCGCGGTTATCGCTCCCTCGGTTTCACGAAGGCCGGCAGTGTGGCCATCGGTGAGGAAGCTGTGGTTCAGCTCGGCGCTTCCGGAGAAGAGGCCCGGGCCAAGGCTTCGGGTGCCTGGGTGTTGGTAGTCGACGGCGGCCGGAAGCCTCTTGGGTGGGCCCAGCCCGAGCTTCTCAACGGTGAGCTCAAGCGTGAAAACCTGAACCTCAGCGGTATCCCGGCAGCTGCCTCGGGAACGATGCGCCAACTGCTGGACGCTGCACTCTCCTCGCCCAGCCGCCGCGGTGTCGTTGTCAACGAGCATGGTGAGCTGATCGGAACCGTGACAGCCACCGACGTCGTCAAGGCCATCGAGGCTGAACCACACCTGGAGACGGCCCGATGAACTTTGAGTGGCTGGGCCGCCAGTTCGACAACATTGTTTTCCTTCTCGGCTGGCACGTCCTGCTGGCCGTCATCCCCTTGGTCCTTGGTCTACTGATCGCCTTGCCCCTGGGCTGGTGGGCACACCGGAGCCGCAGGATCTATCCGCTGCTGGTGGGCGTCGCAGGACTCCTGTACACCGTTCCGTCCCTTGCGCTGTTCGTGTTGCTGCCGCTGGTCCTTGGCACGAAAATCCTGGACCCGCTGAACATCGTGGCGGCGTTGACCATCTACACGGTTGCGCTGCTGGTGCGGGTCGTGGCAGATGCCCTGGACTCCGTCCCTGAAGACACCGTCCAGGCTGCCAAGGCGATGGGCTACCGCGGGTACCAGAGCCTCCTGAAGGTAGAGCTGCCCGTGGGCGTACCCGTTATCTGCGCGGGCCTTCGCGTGGCCGCTGTATCCAACGTCAGCCTGGTCTCCGTTGCCGCACTGTTGGGTATCCCGCAGCTCGGCTCCCTGTTTACGCAGGGCTTCCAGCTCCGCTTCTTTACGCCGATCATCGCCGGCATCGTGCTCTGCGTGATTCTGGCCATGATCCTGGACGGGCTGATCATCCTTCTCAACCGGTGGCTGACACCGTGGACCCCCAAGGTGGTGGCATCGTGAACTACTTGTTCGACCCCGCGCACTGGAACGGCGCAGACGGCATCCCGACCCTGATCGGTGAGCACCTCCTCTACTCCCTGATCGCTCTGGCTATCGCTGCCGTTATCGCCGTTCCCCTGGGAATCTACATTGGCGTAACCGGCAAGGGCGTGTTCATGATCGCCGGCCTGGCCAATGCCTTGCGCGCCCTGCCGAGCGTCGGCCTGCTGATCCTTTTGGTTCTGCTCATTTCGCCCGCGTTCCCATCGAGGATGGGCTACATCCTGCCAAGCCTCATCGTCCTGGTACTCCTTGCGGTGCCTCCGATCCTGACCAACACCTATGCCGGCGTGCGCGCAGTGGATGCTGCCGCCGTCGACGCCGCCCGGGGCATGGGCTTCCGCACCATGAAGATCCTTACGGATGTCCAGTTGCCGTGTTCGCTTCCGCTGGTTTTGTCTGGTGTCCGCAGCGCACTGCTGCAGATTATCTCGACCGCGACCATCGCAGCATACATTTCGCTTGGCGGCCTGGGCCGGCTCCTGATCGACGGGAAGGCCCAAAATGACTACAGCCAAATGGTCGCCGGCGCTGTCCTCGTTGCTTTGCTGGCCCTGTTCTTCGACCAGCTCCTCGCTTTCATCACCCGCCGCGTTGTCTCACCCGGACTGACACGGCGAACCATCAAGTCGGTTCCAGTAGCCGAACCCGTGAAGACCCCCGTCACGGTCTAAGCAACACACTGCGCTGGACTTCCAGCACGCAAGAATCACCTCCACCCACCCCCCACCTGGCCACTGCATGCCCTGTAAGCGCCATTTCAGGAGAGTTGACATGAAGAAGTACTTGACCGGTTTCACCCTGGCGGCCGTCGCCGCCATCACCCTGAGCGCCTGTGGCGGCGGGGACCCTATGAGCACGTCCAACACCGCGGCGGCAGGAGGCTCCGGCGACAGCATCATTGTCGGTTCGGCTGACTTCCCCGAGAGCCAGCTGATCGCCAAGATCTACGCCGAGGCCCTCAAAGCCAAGGGTGTCAATGTCACGGAAAAGCCCAGCATTGGCAGCCGCGAGGTCACGATCCCTGCACTCAAGGACGGCTCCATCGACCTCATGCCGGAGTACGGCGGTGCGCTCCTCCAATACCTCGATTCCGCCACCAAGGCAGTATCGTCCGAGGAAGTCACCAAAGAACTGGCCACCAAAATCCCCTCTGGCCTGACGGTTCTGACGGCTTCGGAAGCGGAGGATAAGGACGTCCTCACTGTGAAGAAGGACATCGCCGACCAGTACAAGCTGAAGACCATCGAGGACCTCCAGCCGGTCGCCAAGGAACTCGTCCTGGGCGGGCCGCCGGAGTGGAAGACCCGCCTCAACGGCGTTGCCGGCCTGAAGTCCGTCTACAACCTTGAGTTCAAGGAATTCTCAGCGCTCGACGCCGGAGGGCCGCTGACGCTGAATGCCCTGCTTTCCGGCCAGGTACAGGTAGCTGACCTCTTCAGCACCGATCCCGCGCTGGCCGAGAACAACCTGGTGGCGCTTGAGGACAACAAGAACCTCTTCCTGTCCGAGAACATCCTGCCGGTCATCAACCAGAAGAAGTCCACGGATACCGTGAAGGAAACACTGGACAAGGTCTCTGCTGCGCTCACCACTGAGGACCTCATCAAGATGAACGGCCGCGTAGCGAAGTTTGAGGACATCGGCGAGATCGCCAAGGAATGGCTCAAGAGCAAGAACCTGGGCTAAAGCCGGCCCTCGTGCTTCCGCTGGTTTGCAGGATTTATAGGAGTAAAGAATGACTGCCGATTTCACTTCTGGTGCCCGTCCGGTTAAGGCCGCGCGGGGTACTGAGCTTACTGCCAAGTCGTGGCAGACCGAGGCGCCGTTGCGCATGTTGATGAATAACCTGGATCCGGAGGTTGCTGAGCGTCCGGATGATTTGGTGGTGTACGGGGGTACGGGCCGTGCGGTGCGTTCCTGGGCTGCGTTTGATGCGATCACCCGCACCCTGGAAACGATGGAGAAGGACGAGACCCTGCTGGTGCAGTCGGGCAAGCCGGTGGGTGTGTTCCGTACCCATGAGTGGGCTCCGCGGGTGTTGCTGGCGAACTCGAACCTGGTGGGGGACTGGGCGACGTGGCCGGAGTTCCGCCGCCTGGAGGCTGAGGGTTTGATGATGTACGGGCAGATGACTGCCGGGTCCTGGATTTACATCGGCACGCAGGGCATCCTGCAGGGCACGTATGAGACGTTCGCCGCGGTGGGCAACAAACTCAAGGCGGAGGGACGCCACCCGGCACCCGCCGCGGAGGGCTCGTCCGAGGGTCCCCTGGCCGGGACGCTGACCCTGACTGGTGGGTGTGGCGGGATGGGTGGTGCGCAGCCGCTGGCGGTGACGTTGAATGATGGTGCGTGCCTGATCGTGGATGTGGACGAGACCCGTTTGCGTCGCCGGGCGGGCAAGCGGTACCTGGACGAGGTTGAAACGGATCTGGACGCGGCGATCGCGAAGGTCCAGGCCGCGAAGGCCGAGCGCCGTGGCTGGTCGGTGGGGTATGTGGGCAACGCCGCTGAGGTGTTCCCGGAACTGCTCCGCCGCCACAAGGCCGGGGACGTGACCTTCGATGTGGTCACCGACCAGACATCCGCGCATGACCCGTTGTCGTACCTGCCGGAGGGTATCACCGTGGCGGAGTGGCACACCGAGGCTGAGGCTGATCCGGAAGGGTTCACGAAGAAGGCCCAGGCCTCGATGGCCCGGCAGGTGCAGGCGATGGTGGAGTTCCAGGACGCCGGGGCGGAGGTGTTTGATTACGGCAACTCGATCCGTGATGAGGCACGCAAGGGCGGCTACGAGCGGGCGTTTGAGTTCCCGGGTTTCGTCCCGGCGTACATCCGTCCGTTGTTCTGCGAGGGCCTGGGCCCGTTCCGCTGGGTCGCGCTGTCCGGGGACCCGGAAGACATTAGGGTCACGGACGAGGCGATCAAGGAGTTGTTCCCGGAGAACAAGCACCTGCACAAGTGGATCGATGCGGCCCAGGAGCGGGTGGAGTTCGAGGGCTTGCCGGCGCGTATTTGCTGGCTCGGGTACGGCGAACGGGCCAAGGCCGGTCTGCTGTTCAACCAGTTGGTGGCCGAGGGCAAGGTCAAGGCCCCGATTGTGATCGGTCGTGACCACCTGGACTCCGGTTCGGTGGCGTCCCCGTACCGGGAGACCGAGTCCATGGCCGACGGGTCCGACGCGATTGCTGACTGGCCGTTGCTGAACGCGCTGATCAATACCTCTTCGGGTGCTACCTGGGTTTCGATTCACCACGGTGGCGGGGTGGGTATCGGCCGGTCCCTGCACGCCGGGCAGGTTTCCGTCGCTGACGGCACGGACCTGGCCGCGGAGAAGCTCGAGCGGCTCCTGACCAACGACCCCGGCATGGGCGTGATCCGCCACGTCGACGCCGGCTACGACCGCGCCGTCGAAGTCGCCAACGAACGCGGCGTCCGCATCCCCATGAACGAAAAGTAGGCAACAAAGTGACTCTGACTACCCACGAACCCCTGACCGTTACCCTCGGTTCCAGTGGCGTGACCCCAGAAAGCAAGTAAGCCCACCATCCCCAACTAGGTAGCAGCAGATGTCGTTTTGAGGGCTGAAAACGGCATCAGCTGCTACCTGGTTGGTGGACCGAATTCACGAAGGGATCATTCCATGGTCGAGATCGACGGACGACGCCTTGGGCTTGCCGAGATCGTGGCAATTGCCGCTGGCGGCGAGAAGGTGGTTCTTGCGCAGTCGGCGATCCAACGCATGGCCGCCTCGCAGCGCTCAGCCCGGGCAACGGCACAGACACGTCCGGTTTATGGGCGCTCCACTGGTGTGGGGGCTAACCGTTCCGTAACCCTGGATACATCGGATGCGTCCGCCGACCAACACGGACTCAACTTGCTTCGGAGCCATGCGGTGGATGCCGGACGAGCCCTTGACCGCGAAACGGTGAGGGCCATGCTGGTGGTCAGAGCGTCCCAGCTGGCGGCTGGGGCATCTGGAATCAACCCGGACCTGGTCGAGGCCGTTGTGCAGATGCTGAACGCGGATACCCTGCCCGAAGTGCGGGAATTTGGCGGTATTGGCACAGCAGACCTGCCGGCTCTGGCAGGAACCGCGTTAACACTCCTGGGTGAGCGTCCCACGATGGATGGCACGCCGGTGCCGAAGGCGTTGGATTCCTGGCCTACTGAAGACGCGCTTCCGTTCATCAGTTCCAGCGCCCTCACCATCGGGCAGGCGATCCTGGCTCACCAGAAGCTGGTCACGATGATGGAGAACCTGACCACCATCAGTGCTCTGTCGTTCACGGCCATGTCCGGCAACCCGGAAGCGTTCGGCACCGAAGTCGCAAAGGCCACTGAATCGGACGCCATGGCTGATGTCGCTGCGACCCTGCAGGAATTGGTGGCTGGATCCGGCAAGCCTGCAAGGATTCAGGATCCGTACTGCTTGCGCATGTTGCCGCACTCTCTGGGGGCGGTCATGGAAGAACTCGAATCGATGAGGATCACTTTGGAGCGCTTGTCCGTAGCGGGCCACGAGAACCCTATGGTCTTTGGCTCAGTGGAAGATGGCACCAACGGCGTGTCGCATCACGGCCTGTTCCATATGTCCACACTGGCCCGGCGCATCGATGCCCTGCAGGTGGCCCTTGGGGCGGCGTGTACTACGACGTTGGGCAGGATCACCCGTCTCTGCGATCCCACTTTCACCGGCCTCCACCGATTCCTGGCAGGCAACGATGCAGGCCAGTCCGGAGTCATGATGCTGGAGTACGTCGCCGCTGCAGCGGTAGGCCGTATTCGCGCCAACGCCCAGCCCGTAAGCCTGCAAACCGTCAACTTGTCCTTGGGCGCTGAGGAAGACGCGAGCTTCGCAACTCTTGGTGCGGCGCAGTTGGAGTCCACTGCGCACGCATTGGCGACCGTCGCCGGCGTCGAGCTTCTTTGTGCGTCACGTGCGCTCCGCGCGCAAGGCAGGCGTCCGGGCGCATTCAGCAGCCCCAGGCTGCGAGCCATGATGGAGGCAGGCTTCACCTTGCCATCCGACGTTCAGGACCGCGACTTGCGCGATGACCTTGAGCAGGCGCAACGCCTTGTCCAGGACTCGTACTGATCTCAAGCCCTGAAATGCACTGACACCGAACGACAATGGCTTCAAAACAAGAACGGCAGGCAATCCTCGGACTGCCTGCCGTTCTTGTCGTGAAGGAGCACATACCGCTTAGTGCGCCGGGACGGATTCCTTGGCTGCTGCCTTCGGGTCCATGAGCTTCTTGTTGGGCAACGCGAAGCTGATGAGGAACGCGATCAGCATCAGGCCAGCTGCTGTGAGCATCACAGTGTCAATTGCCTGTGCGAAGCCCTCGGTTATTGGCCGGGTGAGGGTGCTGTTGGCCGCGTGCAGCCAACTTGTGTCGTTCAGGGAATCGTTGGTGGCGCCATTCTTGAAGAAATCGAAGAGTTTGGCATTTGCGGGATCTGCGGCCACGGCCGGATCCTTCATGACCGCTTGGTAGTCCGGGCTGGAAGCTGCGGTCTTCATGCCATCGGCGATCTTGTCCGCTGCCAGGCTGAACAGCATGGAGATGAACACGGCCGTGCCCACAGCCCCACCCATGGAACGGAAGAACGCCGCAGTAGAGGTTCCGACGCCCATGTCCTTGGGCGGCACCGATACCTGCATGGCAAGTGTCAGCGGCTGCATGCAGAAGCCCAAGCCGACGCCGAAGAACACGGCGATGAGTCCGGGAACCCAAAGGCCAGTGTCCACGCCGAGCACCAGACCCATCACAGCGGCTGCGCCAGTCAGGATTGCCGTACCGAGGATGGGGAAGATTCTGTAAACGCCCGACGACGAGATGGTGCGGCCGGCGCTGATGGAACCGAACAGGATGCCCACGGTGAACGTGATCATCATGAGGCCCGCTTCGGTGGGGGTCAGGCCCTTCACCAGCTGCAGGTACATGGGCAGCATGGCGATAGCACCGAACATGCCGATACCGATGATGAAGTTCAGCAGGGATGACAAACCGAAGGTTGCGTTCTTAAAGAGACGCAAGGGGATCAAAGCGTAGTCCCCGGCCCGCATCTCTGCGAACAGGAACGCCACGATGCCGACGACGCCAAGGCCATAACACAGCCAGGATGCGCCCGATGCCCAACCCCAGGACCGCCCCTGCTCGGCTACAAGAAGGAGCGGAACGATTGCCAGGGTGATGGCTGCCGCGCCCCAATAGTCGATCTTCTGCTTCACGTGCCGTGCAGGCAGGTGAAGGAACATGAACACCACAGTGAGTGCCGCAAGGCCAATGGGAAGGTTGATGAAGAATACCCAGCGCCAGCCGTCGAAGCCCAGGATGGTCGATGTTCCCGCGAAAGCGCCGCCGATGACAGGACCGAGGACGGAGGAGATACCGAATACGGACATGAAGTAGCCCTGGTATTTGGCCCGGTCCTTCAGAGCAACGATGTCGCCGATGATTGTCAGTGCCAGCGCCAAAAGGCCACCTGCGCCCAGGCCCTGCACGCCACGGGCGATGGCAAGCTCCGTCATGGAATGGACGGACCCGGCATAGAGGGATCCGGCCAGGAAGATCAGGATGGCTGCCAGGTACAGCGGACGGCGCCCGAAGATGTCACTGAGCTTGCCGTAGAGCGGCGTACTCACAGTAGAAGTGATGAGGTAGGCGGTAGTTGCCCATGCCTGGAGTGACAAGCCGTCGAGGTCATTGGCGATGGTGTAGATGGACGTGGACACAATGGTCTGGTCCAGTGAGGACAGGAACATGCCGAGCATGAGTCCCACCATGACGGTGAGCGTCTGACGATGCGTCAGGACCTCGCCGGCGGCCCGGACGGGCGCAGATTTGGACATATCTTCTCCAGAGGTGGCAGAAAAGTGGATTTTAAGCAGGATAGTTGCTTTCAGTAACTATCCTAATGCCTGTTTGATTCCCGGAAGAAGAATGTTTCTTGAACAACCTTCGTAAGTCGGCCAGTCCCAGGGGTTAGCGTTCCACGAGAATGCCATCCGGGTCGCTGTAGATCATTACTCCGGGTTGGATTCTCACGCGGTCGATCACCAGCTGGATATCAACCTCACCGACACCCGTCTTTGCGCTCTTCTTCGGGTTGCTGCCCAGCGCCTTGATGCCCAGCGGGAGGCGGGCGAGTGCTTCCCGATCCCTGATGGCTCCGTTAATAATGACGCCGGCCCAACCATTGGCCACCGCGCTTTCAGCGATCATGTCCCCCATGAGGGCAGTCCTCAATGATCCCTGACCATCAACCACCAGAACGGCTCCTTCGCCGGGCGTCCCAAGGACTGTCTTCACCAGGGCGTTGTCCTCGAAGCACCTGATAGTACGTACCTGTCCACTGAAGTGCGTGTGACCGCCGAGGTTCTGGAACTGGACAGCAACCGATTCCAATTCCTCGCCCCGATCGTCATAGAGATCAGCTGTATTAATCTGCTCGTTCATGTCCTTCTCCTCACTACGTTTGAGGCCACACTAACGCGTGCGCCAGGTAAGCGGCACGGACCGTCGAGGGCTATGTGGATAACTGACATGAACTTAGGTTCCATGCCCTCCACCCGCGCTAATCTGAATCCAGACGTTGAAACTAGGGGGAACCTGCCATGAGCCTGTCCGACCTGCCCGGTCCTGTGCCGGATCCTGCCATAGTCCGGGGCGGCACGGCCACTGCCCTCGCCGAACCAGTGGACCGTGTCCGCGCACTGTGGATTACTGGCGTCGTGCTCATCAACGTGGGCATCAATGCGGCGTTCTTCGGCCCCATCCAGGTGCTGTTGGGCCAGCAGGCGGCTCACTTCGATGAGGAACAAAAGGAAGCGATCCTGGCGCTGGTAACGGGTTGCGGCGCCGCCGTCTCGTTGGTTGCCAACCCCTTGTTCGGGGCGTTCAGCGACCGGACTGTCTCCCGCTTCGGACGTCGCGTTCCGTGGGTCCTCGTAGGAGCAATCCTGGGCGCTGTAGCACTCGTAGGACTGGCGGGAGCGCCGAACGTCGCGGTCATGACGGTGCTGTGGTGCTTGGTGCAGGCCGGATGCAACGGTGCTTACGCTGCCATTACAGCTGCGATTCCAGACCGCGTTCCAGTGCCGCAACGTGGCACGGTCGGTGGTTTGGCAGCGATGGGACAGACAGTTGGCATCCTGGCCGGCGCGGTGATTGCCGCCGTCGTAGCGGGAAACTTTGCTGCCGGGTACCTGGTGTGTGCAGCGGCGCTGCTTGCCGGCGTCGTGCTTTATCTTTTCAAGAATGACGACCAGCCGCTTCCAGCCCAGGCCCGCCCACCGTTCAGCCTTGCGCGGTTTTTCCAGGGCTTTTGGGTTTCGCCAGCACGCTATCCCGATTTCGCCTGGGCTTGGCTGACGCGACTGTTGGTAAACATTGGCAACCACATGGTCACCCTCTATCTCCTGTTCTTCCTCAGCGATGCCGTGCATGTGAAAGAAACCGAGGGCATCGAACCCGCGATCGGAGTGCTAATCCTGACAGGCCTGTATGCGGTCATGGTGATTATCACCAGCGTGATCGGCGGAGCTTTGAGCGACCGGATGGGCAAACGGAAGCCTTTGGTGATCGCGTCGTCCGTGATCATCGCCGTGGCGTCCTTGATTCTCGGTTTTGCGCCGACGTGGGCCGGTGCCATCACGGGGGCACTGGTCCTGGGCCTCGGCTTTGGAGCCTATCTTGCCGTGGACTTCGCACTGATCACCCAGGTCCTGCCGACGGCACTGGACCGTGGCAGGGACCTGGGCGTGATCAACGTGGCAAACTCGCTCCCGCAAGTCATCGCCCCGCTTATCGCATTCCCGTTCGTCACGTATTTGGGCGGCTACGTCTCGCTGTATGTAGCCGCCGCGGTCATCGGTCTGCTGGGTGCTGTGTTCGTGATCAAGATCAAGAGCGTGGCGTAAGCCTAGAGGCCTAGAAGACGGCCGTGAAGCCGCCCCAGCCCCAGCCGACGACCGGCGAGCCTTTCCATCGGTAGCCGGAGATGCCGGAACCCGCGAGTCCGGTTGTGTCTCCGAGATACATCGTGAGCCGGCCACTGTTATCAATTCCGTAAACGTCGGAATCACCGTCTCCGTTGAAGTCGCCTGCGACCCCAAAACGAGCAACGGTCTCCCAGCCCCAGCCGATGGAACCGGCGAATCCACCAGGCAGGCCGTATTCCTCAAACCATCCGTTTCGGTTTGTCGTGCGCACTTCAAGATTTCCCCAGAAGGGACGGGTCAGAACCACGAGATCTGATGTTCCGAGAAAGTGTCCAGCACCAACGGCGTAGTAGCCCTCCCACCCCTGGCCGATTTTGCGTGGTTGTAGCCAACCCCCGCGCCCATTGCCGGGATACAGGAAGATGTTGCCTGCTGTGTCCTTGGCGAGTATGTCATTAGTGCCATCACCGTTGAAGTCTCCGGGGGCGATCAGATCAGCAAAGCCCTGCCACCCCTGGCCGACCTGTAAGGCTTGCTTCCACCCGCCGGAGCCGTTGCCCTGGTAAAGGAACAAGCGGCCGGAATTATCGCGAGCCAGAACGTCTACCGTGCCATCGCCATCAAAGTCACCGGGAGACACCAGAAGGTTGAAGTTGTTCCAACCCCAGCCGATTACCTGTGGCGCTTGCCAGTTGCCCCGCCCGTCCGTGGGGTACAGCAGGAGCCTTCCGGAGGCGTCGCGGGCAAAGATATCCAGTGTTCCGTCGCCATTGAATCCGCGGGCACGGGCGGCGGCTGCTACCCTCAGCGGATTGCGTGCCTGCACCGTGAGCTGGGAGTCGGCGTCGTAGATGATGGTGACGTATGCGGCTATCACCCGTCCAAGGTCAGCGGCGGTTGCGCGGTAGGTGGTACTCGTTGCACCGGGGATTACAGCTCCGTCTCTCGTCCAAGAGAATGAAACGGAAGGAGAACCGCCGTCAGGTGACACGTGGGCAAAGGTCCGCGAGATGTCCAACTTCAGCAAGCCGCCGACTGTTGGATCGCCGCCCAGTTGGGGTGTTCCGTTGATGTAGACGTAGCGGGTTGGTGCGGCAATTGCAGGTGCGACGGCCTGCGCCGGGAGTGCCGGAGCTACGAGCAGACCTGTCACAACGGATGCGGCCAGGACCGAAAGCCAACGCTGGCGCCTGCGCGCGGTGGGGGGCAAAGGAGTGCTGGTATGCAAGGGATTCCTCCAAAAAGAAGGCTGGCCTGCTGGCCAACCCGGATCATTAACAATGAACTTGGCGGGGGCCTCGTCCTAATCGATTCGGACGAGGCCCCCGCCTAACGGCCTGACGCCGGACTCTAGAAAACAGCGTTGAAGCCGCCCCAGCCCCACCCAACTACAGCGGAGCCCTTCCACCCGCCTGAGCCGTTGCCGTAGTACATGCGCATCTGGCCGGAGGTGTCGATGCCCCAGACATCGTTGGCGCCGTCGCCGTCGAAATCGCCGGCACCGCCGAGCTTGGTGATAGCGTTCCAGCCCTGGCCGATCACGCGGCTGCCAGTCCAGCCGCTGTGGCCATTGCCACCGTAGAACACGAGGTTTCCCGCGCCGTCACGGGCCAGGACATCAGGCTGGTGGTCGCCGTCGAAATCACCAGGGGAGAACACCGAAGTCATGCCGCCCCATCCCCAGCCGACTGTCGAGGCAGCCAGGAAGCCGCCGTGGCCGTTGCCCGGGTACAGCACGAGCTCACCGGAAGACTTGCGGGCAAGGAGGTCGTTGTTGCCGTCTCCACTAAAGTCGCCTGCCGCGAAGATGGTGCTGAAGATCCCCCAGCCCCAACCGATCTGCTGTCGCGGGTACCAACCACCATGCCAGCCAGCTGGGTAGAGGAAGAGCGAACCGGAACTGTCGCGGGCAATGACGTCATTCTCGCCGTCGTTGTTGAAGTCGCCGGCAGCGAACATCGTGTTGAAGATGTTCCACCCCGAGCCGACTTCATATGCCTGCTGCCAGGTGCCGTTTCCGCCGGTCGGGAACAGGCCGAGTCGCCCCCAGGAGTCCCGGACGAACAGGCTCATCGTGTACGAATCCCAATATTCGGCACGGTAGAAGCCGGACGTGTGGGGACGATCGATGTCTACGGGAGTCACGTAGTTGAAGTCCAAGGCGTCCAAGGCCACAGCCGCGGTTCCGGAGGCGGGGAGGTTGCCGGGATTGTGGATCAAGGAACCGTCGCGCCAGTAACCTACTTCCTGGCCGGCTGCGGTTTGAATCTGCATGTACTGGGCAAGGTAGGTTCCCGGCGGGGTCCCCTGTGCAAAGAAGACGTCGAACGAGTACGTCGAATCAGCGGAACTGTACGAGCCCTGCGTCATCGTCGTGTGGAGTTTACCCGTTGCTGTATTCCGGAACAGGACGTAGACGTCGGTAATCGGACCGGATGCCTGGAAGGTAACGCGCGATGTTGCCTGCCCTCCAGCGCCGATCGCGTCTGGCGTCGTGGATACCGCCACAGGTACCGGCGCGAAGGTGTCATCAGCATGTGCTGCGGGTGCCAGACCCAGCCCGCCGACCAAAATAACGCTGCCCATAAATGCGGCCAGCAAGCTGCGCACGCGGCGCAGAGGAGTGCTCCCCATGGTTCCCCCAAATTAGGCCGGTCGCAGATGGCCGGCGGGTGTAAGTGACTTGAGAGTACATGGCGACACAGAAAGTCTGGGAATTTGCTGGCAAAAATTCACGCGAAAGACAAGTCAAACTCAAAACGCAACCAAAATCGGCTTAGAAAACCGCCGTGAACCCGCCCCAGCCCCAGCCAACGACTCCCGCGCCTTTCCATCCACCGATGCCGCTGCCGTAGTACATGTTCAGTTGGCCGCCGGCGTCGATGGCCCAAACGTCGTTGAAGCCGTCTCCGTTGAAATCTCCGGCCCCACCAATGCGTGACATGACGTTCCAGCCTGTGCCGATGGACCGGGCAGTGGTCCATCCGCCGTTGCCGTTGCCACCGTAGAGCCGTAGGTTTCCTGCGCTGTCACGGCCCAGGACATCAGGGTTGCCGTCACCGTCGAAGTCGCCGGGCGAGAAGACCTCGCTGAGGGCGTCCCACCCTTGGCCTACGGCGCCAGGGGATTTGAAGCCGCCTGTCCCGTTGCCGGGGTAGAGCACCAGGGCGCCCAAAGGCGTGCGGGCAAGGACATCGTTGTTGCCATCGCCCGAGAAGTCGCCTGCGGCGATGATCGAATCGAAGACGTCCCATCCCCAGCCGATCTGCTTGCGCGGAAGCCAGCCGCCGGTCCCGTTGCCCGGGTATAGGAACAGCGATCCATCGTGGTCCTTTGCGATGACGTCATTGAAGCCGTCTCCGTTAAAGTCGCCCGCGTTGAAGGCGGTGTCGAACACGTCCCAACCAAAGCCGATGGTCCGCGGAGCTTGCCAGCGGGCCGCGCCGTCGGTGGGGTACAGGAGCAGGTTCGCCGCAGCATCGCGCGCGAACAGGTCAATGGAGGCCCCGGCGTCGAAACCTGTTGTGTGCGGTTTGTTTCGAACTACGGAGCGGCCGAAAACCGTAAACGGACGCGTGGCCGTCACTGGATTGCCCGCTTGGACTACTGCCCGGAAGCCGACGACGGCGCCACGGTCCGCTGCCTGAAGGGTGTAAGTCTTCGACGTGGCACCGCTGATCGCGGTACCGTTGCGCACCCATTCGTACCTGACGATGACGGGGCCGCCGAGTGTCCCGCCGGAGACGCTGCCCTCGTTGAAGACGCCGGTGAGCTTCTCTCCGATGATCAGCTTGCCTTGGAGTGTGGGAGCGGTAGCTGTGATGGGTGACGTGGGTGTCAGTGGGAGCGAGGATGCCGACACAGCCCGGAAGCCTGCCCTTGTGGCCGTGACCCGCACTGACAGGGTCTGGTCCAGGTCTGCTTCTGCGATGCGGTAATTGCTGAGCGTGGCTCCAGGGATCGGCTGGCCGTTGCGCAGCCATTGGTAGGCGAAGCCGGTGGGCGGTTGGGCCCAGGAGCCGTTGTCCGTGGTCAGCACTTGGTCGTAGCGTGCCACGCCTGTGATGGTTGGTGGCTTGATATTTGGATTGTCCACCAGTGGGAAGCCGGGATTGTTGACGGCGAAGTCGACGCCGTCCAAGGCCCCTGGCCGCTGCGTTGGTGCTTCCAGTCCTTGCGAAAGGAAGATGATGTTGCCATCGCGCCCGTAGCGGACTATGCCCTGGCCCAAGGGGAGCATGATGTTGACGCTGAGGAGTTTGTAGCGCCCGGTTCGCTGGAAGGCGCTCCCGTCCACCGGCAGTTTGGCTTGCGCGCTGTAGGGCCCGGACAGCTGGCTGGCAGGTCCGTAGAGGGTGGCCTGCTCCAGGGTGTCCTCATTGACGTAGGTGAAACCTACTTCCTTCGCGGGACCGCTCAGTGTGAAGGACAAGGAGACAATGCTTCCGGGACCCGCCGTTGCCGCCGACGTCCGGGTAACCACGGTGGGAAGCGGGACGATTGTTCCCGCAGCTGTAGCGCGGGGCGGCGGGACTGCAATTGCCAGCGCAGAGCAGAGGAGGATGGCTAGAAGGATGTGAAAACCCGACCGTACCGAGTGCACAAAAGGCGCTGGGCGCACGGAAGAAAAAGTCGTCATGGTCTCCCCCAACCCCCTAGAACAAGGCGTTAAAACCGCCCCAGCCCCAGCCGATGGTTTGGGCGCCGTTCCAGCCGCCGTCGCCGTCGCCGTAGTACGCCAGCAGCTGGCCGGATCCGTCCACTGCATAGACGTCCACATTGCCGTTGCCGTCGATGTCGCCGGCGGCGCCAATGGCTGCCATGCCGTTCCAACCTTGACCGATCACGGCCATGCCTGCCCAGCCGCCGCTGCCGTTGCCCTTGTACAGGCGCAGGCTGCCGGCGGAGTCCCTCGCCAGGATGTCCACGTTGTAGTCGCCGTCGAAGTCGCCCGGCGTGATGATCTGGTTGACCACGTTCCAACCACTGCCGGCCAATGAACGGTTCAGCCAGCCGCCGCTGCCGTTGCCGGGGTAGAGATAAAGCAGTCCGCCGGAATCACGGGCGAGGATGTCGTTGTTGCCGTCGCCGTTGAAGTCGCCGGGGGAGACGATCGACGTAAAGCTGTTCCATCCGCTGCCCACTTGGCGTCCGGCAAGGAAGCCGCCGTCCCCAGTACCTGCGTAGAGGAAGAGCCTTCCGGAGGAGTCCTTCGCAAGGATGTCGTTGGTGCCGTCACCGTTGAAGTCGCCGGGGGAGAGGACCGTGCTGAACCCGTTCCAGCCGGAACCAACGGTCCGGGGGGCTTCCCAGGCGCCGCCAATCCGGGGATACAGCATGAGGGTGCCATCCGTGCGGCGGGCCAGCATCTCATAGGCGCCCCGACCGGTGAAGCCGTTGGCCCTGTTGGATGCTGAGATGGGCGCTGTTTCCTGGCTGGAGACTTCCTGCGGTTCACACCCGTTTTGGCTGGCTGCGACATGGGCGGCGATGGTCTTGCCGCGGTCTTCTTCGCCGAGCTTGTAGTTCCACCACTCCCAGTGGTCCCCCGCTCGAACACCGTCGCGGGTCCAGTAAATCTGGTAGTCAGGGCCTGCCGCGGCGCCGCAGCCACGGTAAGAGTCGGGATCGATCTCCAGTGTGAGCGTTGAGCCAACAAACGGCGCACCGTGAACCACGGGATCTGCGGGGTCCATGGTTGCCATGGCAGGTGCCGGGGCGAAAGCGACGGCGGCAATAAGCGCAGCCGCAATTCCGGCTACCGCTCGGCGCACGCCTGATACACGGCATGATAGAGCGTTCATTGTGTCCTCCCCAGACTTATGCGGCTAATCTTACCGCGGCTGGGACTCAGCTAGAAGATTGCTGTGAAACCGCCCCATCCGTTGCCCACGGACTGGGATGTACGCCACCCGGTCCGGCCATCGCTGTAATAGATCACCAGCCGGCCCTGTTGGTCCACGCCGTAAACGTCCTGGAAGCCATCCTTGTCGAAGTCACCCGCGGCACCCGCAGCTTTGAGGGCATTCCAGCCGACACCGATGAGCCACGACCGCGTCCAACCGCCCGCCCCGTTGCCGCCGTAGAAATACAGGTAGCCGCTGCGGTCACGGGCAAGCACGTCCACCTTGCCGTCGCCGTTGAAATCGCCAGGCGTCAGCAAGGCGTCCATCACCTGCCAGCCCTGCCCGACGGCGGTCCTCGCCAGCCAGCCTCCGGAACCATTGCCGGGGTACAAATAGAGGGCGCCGCCGGGTTCCCTGGCCAGGATGTCGTTGTTGCCGTCCCCGTTGAAGTCGCCAGGGCTGACGATTGAGTCGAAAATGTTCCAGCCTTTGCCGATGGTCTGGGCCGGCTTCCATCCACCGGTTCCGTCGCCGGCGTAGAGATACAGAGTCCCCGCCGAATCGCGTGCGATCACGTCACCCTTGCCATCACCGTTGAAGTCGCCGGGGGAAAGGACAAGGTTGAAGACGTTCCACCCCCAGCCCACGGTGCGGGCGGCGTCCCAAGCGGCGCCTGTCCGCCCGTACAACATCAAAGAGCCGTCACTTCCGCGCGCCAGGAGTTCGAAGCTGCGGCCCGTGAAACCATTGGCCCGGTTGGGCGCAGCGACGGGTCCGGTCTCGTCGCTGTGAAGGGTTTCGCCCCCGCAGGCAGTCTTGCTGGCGGTCAGGTGCACAGCCATGCGTGCGCCCGTGTCATCCTGCTGCAGGAGGTAGCTGCGCCCGGTTTCGCCCGCCACCAGGAAGCCGTCCCTTGTCCAATAGACAGTGAAGTCGGGGCCCTTGCCGCCGCCGCAGCCATAGAAGGTGTACGGGCCGATTTCGGCTGTTAGCGTCTTGCCGACAAACGCTTCACCATTGACTATGGGGTCCGGCCCGTTGCTGGCCGCCGACGCCGGCAGGGGGCCAAGTGCCACGGCCGCCAAAGCGGCGGCCAGCAGCGCTGCTGCCATCCGGCGTCGAAAATTCCCCATAGTGGTCTTCCTCCCGTGCGTGGACCCAACTGGGTCGCATTTAAGCGCGTTTTGAGCGTCCAAAACGCGCTCTACTGCTACCTAGTTGGGTTTACCTGAGCTTCCTGCAGTTTAGGGGCGCAGCGGGGGGAATCCGGGGAACGGCATGGACGCGTTGCAAGCAGGCGCTCTCAGGAAACGGTCATTTTGCTCACGTATCATTGGTGCGATCGGCCTGCCGCGGGTCCTGTGACCTGAGCCGGCCGTTTCCTTGCCAGCCTGCCAAGAGATCGCCGGAAATGCCCGAACCGTTTTCCCTGGAACCGTACTCCCTTGACCTGACGACGGGGTTGCCCCGTATGGCTGCCGCACCTACCACTCCGCGGCAGCTTTTGCGCTATGCCCGCATCCTGAAGACAGCCTCCGGCTTTGCGCAACGTCAATTCGACACCTTGAGTTTGTCGGACGTTGCCGCGAAAGCGGACGTTCCGCTGGGCACCCTCTACCGTTACTTTCCCTCTACGGCGCACCTAATGTTGGCCGTCTACCGGCAGCAGTTGCGCGAGCTTCGCGACGGCGTGCGCCAGAGGAAAGGCAAGGGCCATGCACTGTCAGGTTTGATGATGGAGATCTTCCACCTGAGGGTTATGCAGCCCGGCGTGGAGCACTGCCTCATCCGGCCTGCCGGCAAAGACAGCGACACCGCCCAGCTGCTGCGCGAGATTGACCTCTTGTCCGAAGAAGTTGTGGGTTCGTTGAGCAAAGAGCCCGGAAATGACGCACCGAAGGCCAGGATTCTGTTGCATCTGGTCAGTGGTCTGGTCCAAGCCGTCCGGTGTCGTCGCTTGTCGCTCTTTGAAGCCGAAAAGGACCTCAAGAAGGCGTGCAGCCTCATGACGGGGGAATGACACATAGCTCTTCCGGTCTAGACCACTAGCCCCTGAGAATGCGTTTTTTCGCGTGAGCTGAGTCACTTTTAGATCTGCATAAACGTTTTACTCTCGAATCGTCTCTCTTGGTATTGAATCTTGTACCCTCCGGGCTTCCCTACGCTGGAAAGACCGAAGCGGCTAGCAGCCCAACCTGCAGATGCACCTTCCGGGCCAGCCACCCTTGGTCCGAACCAGCAGTTCTGTTCCTGCCCGAACCATGCCGTGGGTCCACGGCTAGCCTGAGGAGACAAAGACGTGTCCATTGAGACAATCGCTACTGACAACGACGCCCTGGTATTGAGCGAAGAAGAGATCTTCGCAGCACACGAGGGCGGCAAGCTGACGATTTCCAGCACCGTTCCCCTGAACAACAAGCGTGACCTTTCCATCGCGTACACCCCGGGCGTCGCCCAGGTTAGCCGCGCAATCCATGCCAACCCCGAGCTTGCCCGCACCCACACCTGGGCTGAGCGCCTGGTTGTTGTCGTCAGCGACGGCACCGCCGTACTGGGCCTGGGCAACATCGGCCCCAGCGCTTCCCTCCCGGTCATGGAAGGAAAGTCTGCCCTCTTCAAGTCCTTCGGCGACCTCGACTCCATCCCGCTGGTTCTCAACACCACCAACGTGGACGAGATCATCGAGACCCTGGTCCGCCTCCGCCCGAGCTTCGGTGCAGTGAACCTCGAGGACATCTCCGCGCCGCGTTGCTTCGAACTCGAAGAGCGCCTCATCGAAGCACTCGACTGCCCCGTCATGCACGATGACCAGCACGGCACCGCCGTCGTGGTTCTCGCGGCCCTGACCAACGCTGCCAAGGTGACCAAGCGCGAACTCTCCGGCCTCAAAGTAGTTGTCTCGGGCGCAGGTGCCGCCGGCATTGCCATCGCCGAGATTCTTCTTGCTGTTGGCATCGAGGACGTCATCCTGCTCGACTCCAAGGGTGTGGTCAACGCTGACCGTGCCGACCTCGTGGCTGATCCCGGCAGCGTCAAGGCCCGTATGGCTCAGCGGACCAACCCCCGCGGCGTCACAGGTGGTCCCGGCGAGGGGCTGACCGGCGCCGACGTTTTTGTAGGCGTCTCCTCTTCCAAGCTGGACGAAGAGCACCTGAAGTTGATGAACGATCAGTCGATCGTGTTCGCGCTGTCCAACCCGGACCCCGAAGTACTCCCCGAGGTTGCCCAGAAGTACGCGGCAGTTGTCGCCACCGGCCGCAGCGACTTCCCGAACCAGATCAACAATGTGCTGGCCTTCCCCGGCATCTTCCGCGGCGCGCTCGACGCCAAGGCCCGCCGCATCACGCCGGCAATGAAGATCGCCGCTGCACGCGCCATCGCAGAGCTGGCCGAGGAAGACCTCTCCGCTGACTACATCGTGCCGAGCCCTCTGGACGCCCGTGTAGCACCCGCTGTCACCGCGGCAGTTGCCGCAGCCGTGACCGAGTAGCGGTAACCAACTAAAAACCGACGACGGCGACGCCTCCCAGACCGGGAGCGTCGCCGTCGTCGGTTTGTTAAGGAGCAACGCGGGGTCACATACGGCCCATGTTGCCCCGTCGGATGGGCCGTAAGTGACCTCGCGTTGCACGTTGTGGGGGAGGGGCCACACCTAGACTGGGGCCATGAACGCCGAACTCGTTGTGACCATCCTCTGCGGCCTGGCCATTGCCGTGGGTGTGGCCGGAACCATCATCCCTGTCCTCCCGGGAAGCATCCTCATTGGGGCGAGCCTGCTCGCGTGGGCCATTTGGGGTGGCGCAGGAACGCTCGGCTGGGTGATCTTCGCCATCGGCATGGTGTTCGTGGTGGCAGGGATGGCCGCCAGTGCCGTGCTCACAGGGCGAAAGCTGAAACAGCATGGGATTCCCAACAGGTCTGTGTTGATTGGGATAGTCCTTGGCGTCGTGGGGATGTTCGTGATTCCAGTGATCGGGCTCCTGGTGGGGTTCGCCGTCGGGCTTTTGCTGAGCGAGGTCCAGCGGACCCGTGACTTCCGTACGGCCGTCCGCTCAAGCGGCGCCGCGCTCAAGGCCACCGGCATCGGGATTCTCGTGGAGTTCGGCCTCGCATGTGCCGCCGCGAGCACATGGGTCATCGGGGTGTGGCTGTCCTAGTTCACCGAGATGGCAAAAGATGACAATCCCAGGCCGTGGGATTGTCATCTTTTGCCATCTGGGCGGGAACTAGCGGAGGCTGGGTACCCGCACCTGGGCCGGACGGAATGAAGCACCGGCTCCTGGGAACAAAGGGACGTCGATCCGGGCGTGGGTGTGGATTTCCTGAACCGTATCCTTCGTGTGCTGTGCGATCTCAGCAAGCGTGGTGACCCACATACCTTCGAGGCCCTTGACCCGTTCGATCAGCTGCTCCAACGCGACAGCCCTGGACGGCCTGCCGGAGATGAACGGGTGGTTGGTCAGGACGAAGCAGCTGCCCTGGGCGTGGTGCGCCTGGGCCTCAAGAGTCCACATCTCCAAGGCTTTGGCCGGGCTTTCGATGACCCCGCTGCCCGTGATGCCGGGGTAGAACGCGTACTGCTCCCAATCGTCCAGTGCCCAGTCGACGGGGATCTCCACGATGTCCCGGGGATCATCCTCGGCCATTGACATGCGGTAGGGGGCATCGCCGTCGAGAAGGCTTGAGTCGTACAGGAAGCCGCGGTCGGCGAGCAGCGCGGGAGACTGCCAGTTCAACTCCCACCACGGAGCCCGGTAGCCCACGGGCCGAACACCGGCGACGTTGGCGAGAGCTTCCAAACCGCGGTCCAGGTAACTGGCTTCGGTTGCGGCGTCGATTCCCTGCATGGGCTCGTGCAGGTAACCGTGGTGGGCGATTTCGTGCCCGCCATCAGCGATCCTGCGCACCACGTCCGGGTAGCTCTCCGCCGTGAAGCCGGGGATGAAGAACGTTCCCTTGATGCCCTGGCGATCCAGGATCTGAAGGAGCCGCGGGACTGCGATTTTTGGGCCATAGGACTGGTGGCTCATGAGTGACATGCGCCGGGTGCTGGACGGATCGTGGGCGATGGTGCAGGACTCGGCATCGACGTCGAAGGTGAAGGACGCGGCGGCCTTGAAGCCCTCTGGCCAGGTGATCGGGTGCAGGGAGTCCGCGAAGGCGGGCTGGCTCATGCTGTGGTCCTTTCGGGAACGACGGGAGTAGCTGATGCGGCCGACGCACTGGCGGAGACGTGGTTTTCGTCCGCGAGGACGTATTTCCGGTGCGCCCGCGGGCCGAGGATTGCGTAGGCTGCTGCGCTGGTAAGTCCGCCGGCCAGCCACGAGAGATCCCAGCCACCAAGTGCCACGGCGATGGGGCCTTGCATTACGGGTATCAGCCCGTACATGAACAGCCAGGTGCAGAAGATGCCAACCATCAGGGAGACGATGCCGGCCCAGTTGATCACGGGGAGGCGGCGTGTGCCGACGCCGTCGAAGAGCCGTTCCACCTTGCCCGGCCAACGCTTCTCCAGCCAGAAATAGTGCACCAACATGACGCCGCCCCAGGCTGCTACCCACGCCACGAGGCCGATCAGCCAGGCGTCCAGTACAGAGGCGAAGTCCTCCTGGAAGATGAAGAACACCACGGCGAGGAGCGAGAAGACGCCCACGAACAGGTTGAGCTTGCGACGATTGATGTTGATGTCCAGGGCCTGCGTGGCCACGGAGAAGGTATAGATGTTCAAGATGTTAGTGGCGATGGGGCCATGCAACACCATGAGGAGGACGGGAAGGGCAAGGACTCCGAAGTTCTGGACGATCAGCTTGCCGGGGTCGATCTCGCCGCTGTTTGTGGCAAGGCTCGCGCCGAGGACACCGAGCCAGACCACGGGAATGAACTGGCCAAGGACCGAGGCCAGGTACACCTTGCGCTTGGGAACCGAGGTGCTGACAAAGCGTGAGTAGTCCGCGGCGTAGGTGAACCAGGTGATGCCCCAGCCGATGCCGATGGCAGTCATGACCGCACTCATCGCCGCGATCCGCTCGGATCCTTCAAGAATGTTGCCGGCCGGACCTGCGTAACCCCAGTCGATCTTCATGCCGAACCATGCCACGGCGGACATGACGGCCAGGATGATGATGGTGGGCGGAACAGTCCACTTTTCAAAGGCGGCGATCGCCTTGTAACCGAACCAGGCGATGGCAACCTGGGCGGCCATAATGACGGTGGCCACGCCGATCTTCCAGGCGTAGTTCTTTTCAGTGGGGTCCACCCAGCCCAGCGTTCCGAAGAGCGCCATGACCAGGTCCAGGATGATCCATGTATTGACCGCGCACCAGCCGATGACCAGGAGAGCCTGGATGGCGGCGGGGAGATAGTTGCCGCGACGGCCGAACGCGGCCCGGGCAAGGACCATGCCGGTGGCACCGGTCTTTTGGCCGAGGAGGACGAAGCAGCCGAACAGCAGCATGCCGATGAGGTTGCCCAGGACGAGCACAAACACAGTGTCGGCGAAGCCGAGGCCGAGGTGGATTCCGAGTGCGCCCAGCACCCAGTTGATAGGGGCAAGGTTGGCGCCGGCCCAGATCCAGAACTGGCCCGAGACCTTGCGCGTGCGGTCTGACTCGGGGATGGGCTGCAGCCAGGCTTCGCTGTCATGGGCCGGCGCCGTTGCCGGAACTGACTGCGATGAGCCTGGCTGGGGTGAGGCAGGGGAGAGGTTGTCTTGCATGAGGGGGAGCCTCCGTGTGTGAAAGGGACTCTTTCAGCGTATGTGCCACAGATCACAGCAACAAGATACGATGTGTCTAAAGAAACTGCATTCGACCATACGGAGTGTCATGCCTATCCTTCTGGGTCAGGCTTTGGAACGTGAAAGCCTCAAAGCCGCTGCGCCACGCCTGCTTAATTCAGTGGCAGACGCCCTGACCCGCCCCGTCCGATGGGTGCACTCCAGCGAGGTTTTGGACATCGCTCCGCTCCTCAGCGGCGGCGAGCTGCTCCTCAGCGGCGGCCAGGCGCTTGCCCTTGAGAGCGCCGGGCGGCAAGCCGAATACGTCCGCGAGCTGGCAGCCCGCGGAATAGCCGCACTGGCCCTGGAAACCGGACCGACACTGCCAGAGGTTCCGGGTCCTATGTTGGAAGCCGCCGAAGCCGCAGGCCTTCCCATTATTGAATTGCGTCACGTTGTACCGTTCGTCGCCGTCATGCAGGAGATCAACTCACTCCTGGTCAGCGAGTCCGTCGAACAGCTTCAACGCGGCGACCAAACCAGCCACGCGATGGCCGCCGAACTCGCCCATGGCGGCGGACTTGACCAACTTCTGGCTGTCCTGGCGGAAAGGACGGGTGCCAGCGCGCGGTTGGTATCGCCGTCGGGCCTTACCCTGGGTTCGGCAGCAGGTTCGGCAGCAGGTTCCGCGGCAGGTTCCGCACCAGGCTCAGCGCCGCCGGTGGAGGACCGCGGGCTCATCACAGTTGATGTGCCTGTGCGTGGCGTCCTCGCCGCCCGCTTGGAGCTGCGAGTGCCCGACGACGGCGACAGCGGCCTCGCGCGCGTGGCGGGAGAGCGGTCCGTGGACATTCTTGGCCTGGCCCTGTTGCAGCGGATGCCGCCGGGATTGAAGGAATTGGCGGGCATCGAACTGATGCGGGCCATCAATTCCGGGAGCCAATCGTGGCAGCTCCAGCAGCTCGGGCCGGCGTCGGGTTTTCCCGCCAATGGCCCTGTTGCTGCGCTGGTGATCCGCTCCACGGGTGCCGGGCATCTCCGCTCGGCCTTGGATGCATTGCTGCGTGCGAACGTGCCGCACAGCGCCAGCTATGCAGATAACGCGGAGCTGATCGCACTCGCGTCCGTTGGCGATGGCGCTGCGACCCGGGCTGCCTTGATGGACGCGCTCAGGGTATTGGAGACGCCGGCCGGTTCAGCGATAGCGCTTGGCCCGGTGGGCAAGGGGATCGATGAGGCCCCGTGGTCGCTGGCCGAGGCGCGCCGGACCTTGGACCTGGATTTGGCGGAAGGTGGCGTGGTGGATGCTGAAGCTTTCGCCGTGGAACGTCTCGCCGAGGAACATCTTGACCCGGCCACCCGCGAAGGGTTCGTTCAGCGGCATCTGGGGGCCGTCGTCGAGCATGACCAACTGCGGCGATCCGAGCTCCTCCGGACGCTGACCGTCTGGCTGGACACCGGCTGCAACACAGCCCAGGCCGCACGCGAACTGCACCTGGAACGGCAGTCCATGCACCATAGGCTGCAGCGGATCTTCGAGCTGTGCGGGGGAGATCCGCGGGGAACGGGACGGCTCGCGGCCCTGCATCTGGCGGCGCGGCTGGCTCGGCTGCAGAACCCTTAAACGCCAAAACGACGGCCCGCTGCGCACACGACGATTTAATACGTCCAATGCGTAGCGGACCATCGAAATGGGGCGCGCAAGGCCTTACTTCAGCACAATCGTCCTGTTCCCATTCAGGATGATCCGCCCTTCGCAGTGCCAACGAACGGCGTTGCTGAGGGCCTTGCACTCCGTGTCCCGACCGGCGGCTACGAGATCGTCCGGTCCGAACGTGTGATCCACCTCAACCACCTGCTGGGAGATGATCGGGCCCTCGTCCAGCTCGCCGTTTACGTAGTGGGCGGTGGCGCCCACGGTCTTCACTCCGCGGGCGTAGGCCTGGTGGTACGGCTTGGCTCCCTTGAAGCTCGGCAGGAACGAGTGGTGGATGTTGATGGCCCGCCCGTCGAGCTTGCGGGCGAGATCGTCGCTGAGCACCTGCATGTACCGGGCCAGCACAACGAGTTCCACGTCCAGCTCGTCGATGATGTCCAGCAAACGCGCTTCCGCCGCAGGTTTGGTAGCGGCGGTGACAGGGACGTGGAAGAAGGGAATCCCGTGCCACTCAGCCAAGCCCTGGTGGTCCGTGTGGTTGGACACGACGCCCACCACATCGATCGGCAGCTCACCGATCCGCGCACGGAACAGCAGGTCATTGAGGCAGTGCCCGAACTTCGAGACCATGATCAACACGCGACGCTTGGACCCCTGGCGTTCCAGCTGCCAGTTCATGTTGTACTTCTCGCCCACAGGGGAAAACGCAGCCCGCAGCGTGTCCACGGTTGATTCGTCACCGGAGGAAGCGAAGTGCACCCGCATGAAGAAGTGGCCCTCGGCGCGGTCACCGAACTGTTTGTTGTCGATGATGTCGCAGCCATGCTCCAGCAGGAAGCCGGACACAGCGTGGACAATTCCGGGACCTTCAGGGCAGTCCAGGGTAAGGACGTGTTCCACGGTGGTTTCTTCGGCAGGGGTAACAGAGGTTTCAGTTTGGATGGCAGTCATGGCTAGCACTCCACTACGTTGACGGCGAGGCCTCCACGGGAGGTCTCCTTGTACTTGGATTTCATGTCGGCGCCTGTCTCGCGCATGGTCTTGATGGCTTTGTCCAGGGACACCTTGTGGCTGCCATCGCCGTGCAGGGCCAGGCGGGCAGCGTTGATCGCCTTGACGCTGGCGATGGCATTGCGTTCGATGCACGGGATCTGCACCAGCCCGCCTACGGGATCGCACGTGAGGCCCAGGTTGTGCTCGATGCCCACCTCGGCCGCATTCTCCACTTGCTCCGGCGTCCCGCCCAGAACCTCGCAAAGACCAGCGGCGGCCATGGAGCAGGCGGAACCCACCTCGCCTTGGCAGCCAACTTCGGCGCCGGAAATGGACGCGTTGATCTTGAACAGAATTCCGACGGCGGCTGCCGCGAGCAGGAACCGCACGACACCGTCGTCGTTGGCCCCCGGAACAAACTTGGTGTAATAGTGCAGCACGGCCGGCACAATTCCGGCGGCACCGTTGGTTGGCGCGGTGACGATCCTGCCGCCGGCCGCGTTTTCCTCGTTGACGGCCAACGCGAACAGGTTCACCCATTCCATGGCGAGCAAGGGGTCAGCTGAGGATTTGCCGTTCAGCTCGGCGTCGGTTTCGGAAAGCTTCTTAAACAACGACGGCGCCCGTCGCCTGACCTTCAGACCTCCAGGAAGGATCCCCTCGGCAGAGCAGCCGTTGTCCACGCATTCGCGCATGACGGCCCAGATGCTGAGGAGCCGCTCGCGGAGCTCGTCCTCGGATCGCCACACCAGTTCGTTGGCCAGCATGACATCGGAAATCGACATGCCCTCGCGTGAACAAATAGCGAGCAACTCGTCAGCAGTGGAGAACGGGTAGGGGAGCACGGTGTCATCGGCTACTACTTTGTCCGTGCCCGTGGCGTCCCCATCCACCACGAAGCCGCCACCGATCGAGTAGTAGCTGCGCTCACGCAGTACTGCCCCGGTGTGGTCCAGTGCCCGGAACGTCATGCCGTTGGGGTGCGCCGGAAGGGACTTGCGGCGGTGGAGGACCACGTCCTCGTCCCAGTTGAAGTCCACCCGATGGTCGCCACCCAGGCGCAGTTCGGCGTCGAGGGCAGCCGCGGCCACCTGGTCATCAGCCGTTTTGGTGTCGACGGTTTCGGGTGATTGGCCCTGCAGCCCCAGCACCACGGCTTTGTCGGAGCCGTGGCCCCGGCCGGTGGCGCCCAGGGAGCCGAAGAGCTCAGCCTGGACGCGCACCGTGGCCGGAAGCTGGCCGGACGATTCAAGACCGTCCGTGAACTGCTTTGCCGCCCGCATCGGGCCGACCGTGTGTGACGACGACGGCCCGATGCCAACAGAAAACAGGTCAAGCACACTCAGTGCCATTAGGGGACCTCGGGGGAGGCATACTCCCGCATGGCATCAAGAAGCCAGCGTCCCAGGAAATCGGCAAACGAGGCCCGGGGAAAGATCCGGTAGTTCTCGTCCGAGGTCTTCCAAAGCATCACGGGGATGTGTGCGAGCTCCGTTGAGACGGCGGTGCCGGCCTTGAAGACGCGGGGGTGAAGGTCCAACGAGCACGTCTTTTCGAGCACAGCGCGGGCGTGGCTGCCGGAGAGCTCGAACGTGGTGCGGTTGGCGGACAGGTCCACCACCTGACCTTCATCGTTGCCCAGTGCCGTGGTCAGGTCGCTGACCAAGGAGCCGCCGAGTGAGTCGTGGGACTCCTCCGGAGCGACTACCAGGAACTCGGTGGGGCCAAGCCAGAGTGTGTTCACGGAACCGGCCTCCGTCACTTCACCACAAGTGGCAGGCAAGCCGCCGGTGATGGAGGCGACGCGGGCACCGGCGTCGGACGTTCGCTCAACCCGGATACCCACCATGGCCTGGTACGGGATTTCCTTGAGGGTCACCGTGCCCGGCACTGAGCCGGAGGTGAAGGCGTCAGCGAGGTGCTCGGCCGGGCTGCGGCGGGCTCCCCGTACGCGGTCGACGTGTGCGGTTTCTGCTGGTGTTGCTGTTTCAGCCATCTTTGCGGGTCCCTTCAGCATCGAAAAGTACGGTTTCGCCAACAACCACGTCCACCAGTTGGTCTCCCACCGAGGCCACGAGGGTCTCGCCGATGCGGTTGCGGCCGTTTTGGATCAGGGCCAGGCCGAAGGATCGGCCCAAAGCGGCACTGTGGTAGCTCGAAGTTACGAAGCCCTCCATGGGGACGGGTCCGTATGCCGGGTTGACGGGGATGCCCTTCTCCACAAGCTGCGTGCCTTCGGGCAGCCTCAGCGAGTGGTCCACGGGAAGGACGCTCACCAAGTGCTTGCGGTCCTCGCGCTTGGCATCCTCACGGAGGTAGGAGCGCTTGCCGATGAAGTCCTTGGCCTTGGAAACAATCCAGTCCATGCCTGCGTCCTGTGGGGTGACCGTGCCGTCGGTGTCCTGCCCGACGATCGGGTAACCCTTCTCGGCGCGGAGCACGTGCATGGTTTCCGTGCCGTACGGGGTGATGTTGAACTCAGCACCCGCGGCGGCAACGGCTTCCCAGGTGTTCAGCCCGTACCAGGACGGAACGTTGATTTCGTAGGCCAGTTCACCGGAGAAGGAGATACGGCAAACGCGTGCCTGCACTCCGGATGCCAGCGTGGTTTCGCGGAAGGTCATGAACGGGAAGGCTTCAGCATCGAGGCCGCCGTTTTCGGCGAGCTGCGGGGCAACCTTCGCGATCACTGCACGGGACTTGGGACCAACGACGGCGATGGTGCTCCACTGCTCCGTGACGGAGGTGAAGACGACGTCCAGTTCGGGCCACTCCGTCTGGTGCCACTCTTCCAGCCAGTCCAGCACCTTGGCAGCGCCGCTGGTGGTGGTGGTCATGAAGTAGCGGTCCTCGTCCAGGCGCAGGGTCACGCCGTCGTCGAAGATCATGCCGTCCAGGGTGCACATGACACCGTAGCGGGCGGAACCCGGTGCGAGTTTCTTGAAGGCGTTGGTGTACACACGGTTCAGGAATTCGCCGGCGTCCGTGCCGCGGATCTCGATCTTGCCCAGCGTGGTTGCGTCCATGAAGCCCACGGAATCGCGGACTGCTGCGCATTCACGCAGGACTGCCGTGTCCATGTCCTCGCCGGACTGCGGGTAGTACCAAGGGCGCTTCCACTGTCCGACGTCTTCGAACAGCGCACCCTGGGCAACGTGCCACGGGTGGATGGAGGTCACTCGGGCGGGATCGAAAAGCTCCCCGCGCTGGCGGCCTGCCAATGCGGCGAATGCGACCGGGGTGAACGGTGCGCGGTAGGCGGTGGTGCCGATCTCGCCGACGCCGGGAACGCTTTCCGCGCCTCCGAACTTCAACGCAGCGGCGATGACGCCGATTGCGTTGACGCCGGAGGTCTTGCCTTGATCGTTGGCGGTGCTGATGGAGGTGTACCGCTTCACGTGTTCCACCGAGCGCATGCCGGCGCCCGTGGAGCGAAGGACGTCAGCCACGGACTGGTCACGCTGGAAGTCAACGAAGTGGTGGTGCCACTCGCCAGGTTCGCCTTCCTGGCCGGGAACCAGCCACAGCTGGCGTGTCGGCGCACTAGCCACGGGCGCCTGCAGGTCCACCGGGGTGGTTGCGGACTCAAAACCAGCAGCGATGGATGCTGCCGCTCCAGCCGAGATGCCCTCTGCGAGGCAGTCCTGGAGTTCGTAGCTGCCGCGGCCTGCGCCAACTACCTGCTGGTCCCGAACCACCGTGGACGGAACAAACGCTGCGAGCTCGTCGTCCCAGCGCAGCTTGCCCTGGCGCTGGCTGTGGAGGTGCACCACCGGGCTCCAGCCGCCGGAAACAGCAAGGAGATCTGCGGCGATCTGCTCGACGCCCGAGGTGAGTTCGCCGTCGTCGTTAATGCTGCGGACGGTGACGCCGCTGAGGCGGCCCTTGTCATCGGCGCTCGTGTCAGCAACCGCGCTGCCAATGAGGACCCGGATTCCGGACTCGACGGCGGCTGCGGCCTTCGCGCTGATCTGCGGACGGGCATCGACGACGGCGGCAATCGCCACGCCTGCTGCCTTCAGGTCTGCGGCGAGCAGGTAAGCGGAGTCGTTGGTGGTGCTGATGACGACGCGTGAACCGGCCGCGACCGCGTAGCGGTTGAGGTACGTGCGGACAGCCGAGGCGAGCATGATGCCCGGGCGGTCGTTGTTCTCAAAGACCAGCGGACGCTCGTGGGCACCCGGTGCCAGGACAACCTGCTGTGCGCGGATGTGCCAGATACGCTGACGCGAAACGCCCGGCGCGGCCGGAACGGTCAGGTGATCCGTGCGGTTCTGCGCTGCGATGAAGTAGTTGGAATCGTAGGAACCGAAGGCAGTGGTGCGGTTCAGCACGGTGCATTCTTCGGCGGAGACCAACTCGGCTTCCACGTCGGCAACCCATTCCAGGGCAGGCTTGCCCTCGATGGTTTCCTGCAGGCCTTCGGCCGTGGAACCGGAGAGCAGTGCACCGCCCAGTTCGGGCTGGTCGTCGATCAGGATGACGCGGGCGCCGGTGCGGACTGCTTCACGGGCGGCTGCCAGGCCGGCAACACCACCGCCGACCACCAGGACGTCCGTGTGGACGTACTTCTTGTCGTACTCAGCCTTGTCCTCGGCAGGGTCAAGCTTGCCCAAACCGGAGAGCAGCTCAACGTTCATGCCGTCGACGAGTGAAACAGCGGTGGCGGGGAGCATGGATTCGGCAACGTGGCCCGGGAAGCGGGGAGCGATCTTGACCAGGGCGTTGGATTCCTCCACGCCGGCGGCCATGATGCCGCGGGGGCGGTCCTCGTAAAGGGAGTTGCCTGCGTTGATGTGGCCGTTGGCCAGCAGCGCCGAGGCGATGGTGTCGCCGGGGTGGCCGGTGAATTCCTGGCCGTCCACAGTGAAGCGCCAAGCGATGCTGCGGTCAATGCGTCCGCCAGTGGCGAGGCGTGCGTTCTTGCTGGTCACTTCTAGACTCCTTCCGAGGAGGTGGGGGCGGCAGCGGCCGTCGGGGTGGTGGGGGCGCCGGGGGCGAGGCCTGCTCCGCCGGCCTGGCCGTACTCGCCGGTTGTATCCGGGCGGGGCTGGCCCATCGCGTAGATGGAGTGGATGTCGTAAGTCACGGTGTCCCGCAGCATGTTGAACCACTGGCGGCAGCCTGTGCTGTGGACCCAGCGTTCGGCGAATGCACCCTTGGTGTTCTCGCGGTAGAACAGGTACTCAGCCCACTCGCGGTCGGTGAGTTCGTTCGGGTTCTCCGGGTAGGCAACGTGTGCCTGGCCGCCGTAGTGGAATTCGGTTTCGTCGCGTGGCCCGCAGTTGGGGCATGAAATGAGAAGCATGTCTTTTCCCGTCCTTACTAGTGGGCCACGGCTGCGGCGCCGTGTTCGTCGATGAGCGCTCCGGTTTCGAAGCGTTCCAGGGCGAAGGGCTTGTTGAGCTTGTGCGGGGCGCCGGTTGCGATGGTGTGCGCGAAGGTCAGGCCAGCCGCAGGAGTGCCCTTGAAGCCACCCGTTCCCCAACCACAGTTGACGAACATGTTCTCCACCGGGGTGAGCCCAACAATGGGCGAGGCGTCCAGTGTGGTGTCCACGATGCCGCCCCAGGTCCGGAGCACGTGGGCCCGGGCGAAGATCGGGAAGAGCTCCACGGCGGCTGCCATCTGCTCCTCGATCACGTGGAACGATCCGCGCTGGCCGTAGCCGTTGTAGGAGTCCACGCCAGCGCCCATCACCAGTTCACCCTTGTGTGCCTGGGACACATACACGTGGACGTGGTTGGACATGACCACCGTGGGGTGGACCGGCTCGTGCAGTTCAGACACGAGCGCCTGAAGCGGGTGGGACTGGATCGGGAGGCGGAACCCGGCCATCTCGGCAAGGACCGAGCTGTGGCCTGCGGCGCAGAGGCCTACCTTTTCGGTGTTGATGGTGCCACGGGTTGTCTTGACGCCCGTAACCCGGTTTCCGTCCTTGATGAAGCCGGTGACTTCGCAGTTCTGGATGATGTCCACGCCGAGTTCATCGCACTTGCGGGCGAAGGCCCAGGCCACGTGGTCGTGCTTGGCGATGCCGGCACGCGGCTGGTAGGTAGCGCCCATGACGGGGTAACGGATGTTGTCGCTGGTGTTCAGGATGGGGCAGAGTTCCTTGACCTGGTCAGGCTCCAGCCACTCGGCGTCCACACCATTGAGGCGGTTGGCGCCCACGCGGCGCATGCTTTCGCGGACATCGCCCAGGGTGTGGGCCAGGTTCATCACGCCGCGCTGGCTGAACAGGAAGTCATACTCCAGCTCTTCCGGCAGGATTTCCCACAGCTTGAGGGCGTGCTCGTAAATCGCAGCGCTCTCGTCCCAGAGGTAGTTGGACCGGATGATGGTGGTGTTGCGGGCCATGTTGCCACCGGCCAGCCAGCCCTTTTCAAGGATGGCGATGTTGGTCATGCCGTGGTTCTTGGCCAGGAAGTAGGCCGTTGCCAGGCCGTGCCCGCCGCCGCCGACAATAACGGCGTCGTACGAGGATTTCGGTTCCGGGTTGCGCCAGAGGAAGTCGGGGTGTTCGGGGAGGTGGTCCGCGCTCACTGGGCTGCTCCAATCATTTCTTCGAGTTCAGCTGCGGCGTCCTTGCCGTTGCTGAGGTGTGGGTAAAGCGGGAACTTGGCGGCCAGCGCGCTCACGCGGCGGCGGAGTTCGACGGCGGTCGCATCGTCAAGGGTGACGTCACCATCGGTGCCTGCTTCGGTTCCCTCGCCGTTGGTGCCGCTGTTCGCTGCGGCGATCAACGCCGTCGCAATGATGTCCGAGACTTCGGTGAAGTCCTCGGCGCCGAAGCCGCGGGCTGCGAGGGCGGGGGTGCCGATGCGCAGGCCCGAGGAAACCATCGGCGGGCGGGGGTCGAAGGGGACGGCGTTGCGGTTGACCGTGATGCCGATGCGGTGCAGCGTGTCCTCGGCCTGCTGGCCATTAAGGACGGAGTGGCGGAGATCGGCGAGTACCAGGTGGACGTCGGTCCCACCGCTGACCACGGAAATGCCGGCTGCGGCCACGTCGTCCTGGAGGAGGCGCTCGGCAAGGATCTTGGAACCCTCAAGCACACGGACCTGGCGTTCCTTGAACTCCGGCTCGGCAGCCATCTTGAACGCTACGGCCTTGGCTGCGATGACGTGCTCCAGCGGGCCACCCTGCTGTCCGGGGAAGACTGCGGAGTTAACCTTCTTGGCGATGTCGGCGTCGTTCGTCAGGATGACGCCACCGCGGGGACCGCCCAGGGTCTTGTGGGTGGTGCTGGTGACAATGTGGGCGTGCGGGACCGGGCTCGGGTGCAGTCCAGCTGCGACGAGACCCGCGAAGTGGGCCATGTCCACCATCAGGTAGGCGCCCACGAGGTCCGCGATGCGGCGGAACTCTGCGAAGTCCAGGTGGCGGGAGTATGCCGACCAGCCGGCCACGATCAGTTGCGGCTTGTTTTCCAGGGCGAGGCGCTCCACCTCGGCCATGTCGATGGTGTGTGTGTCCTCCTGGACGCCATACGGGACAACCTTGTACAGCTTGCCGGAGAAGTTGATGCGCATGCCGTGCGTCAGGTGGCCGCCGTGGGCGAGGTTCAGGCCCATGATGGTGTCGCCAGGGGTGATCAGTGCGTGCATTGCGGAGGCGTTTGCCTGGGCGCCGGAGTGGGGCTGGACGTTGGCGAATTCTGCGCCGAACAGGGACTTCAGGCGGTCGATGGCCAGCTGTTCGATCACATCAACGTGTTCGCAGCCGCCGTAGTAGCGCTTGCCCGGGTAACCCTCGGCGTACTTGTTGGTAAGGACCGAGCCCTGTGCTTCCATGACGGCCGTGGGGGCGAAGTTCTCAGAGGCGATCATTTCCAGCGTGGACTGCTGGCGGATGAGTTCCAGGGCGATCGCCTGATCGACCTCCGGGTCCGCCTGTGCGAGCGGGCGGATCAGCGGTTCAACCATGGTGTTCTCCTTCAAAAGCTTGTCTAGTGGCCGACTGTTAGGCAACTGATATATTAGAACTATTGCCATAGTATGTTGAAGATCACAAGGTCGTCAACAGGTCTGCGGCAATCCACCCAAACTGGATTGGCGACAACGGGAGAGAGCAATGAGCGCAGCATTGGAAGCACTGGAATCAGCTCCACAGGGTTCGTCCCTGGCGGAGAACGCCTACCTGCTCCTGCGCGACAGGCTCATCATGCTGGACATCAAGCCCGGCGACCCCATCAACGACGGCCAGATTGCTGCCGAGCTCGGCATTGGGCGCACACCCGTCCGCGAAGCCATCAAGCGTCTCGAAAGCGACCACCTGGTGGTCTCCTACCCGCGGCGTGGGACGTTTGCCACGGGCGTGGACATCACCCAGCTCGCTGAAGTCTCCGAGATCCGCGAGCTGCTGGAGCCACTCGCCTCCAGGAAAGCCGCCCGCATGGCCAGCCCTTCAATGCGTTCAGAACTCCGCGCTGTCGCTGGTGCAATTCGCGATCTTGAAGGCCAGGACAATTCCTCCCAGGAACTCATGCGCTACGACATCCAGGTTCACCGCCTGATCTACAAGGCCTCCGCGAACTCACACCTGGAAGACGTCCTGATCCGGTATGACAACCTGGCTACCCGCATCTGGTGCTACATGCTGGAACGGATGCCCTCCGTCTCGGGCCACATCTCCGAGCATGCGGAATTGCTGACAGCCATCGCCGATGGCGACGAAGACCGCGCCGCCGAACTGGCCCTGCACCACGTGGTCAGCTTCGAAGAGACGATCCGCAAGGTCCTCTAGAGCCCCACCGGCTCCGCCGCCGGCACGTTCTCTCACGTCCAACGGTCTTTTGGCGGATGTTCTCTCACATCCTGCCGTCTTTCCGCGGACGTTCTCTCACGTCCGACGGTCTTTTGGCGGATGTTCTCTCACGTCCCACGGTCTTTTGGCGGATGTTCTCTCACGTCCGACGGTCTTTTGGCCGATGCTCTCTCACATCCAACGGTCTTTTCGCGGATGTTCTCTCACATCCAACGGTCTTTTGGCCGATGCTCTCTCACGTCCGACGGTCTTTTGGCCGAGGTTCCCTCACGTCCGACGGTCTTTTGGCCGAGGTTCCCTCACATCCAACGGCCTTTTGGCCGAGGTTCCCTCAAATCCTTCGGCGGCATCTGACTCGCTGTCACGCGCTAAAGCCCGACGTCGGCACTCACCGTGGGAGTGTCCGATGGCAAAGGCGTTCAGGGCCGGTTTTCATCGTGCAATCCGTCGTGCTCTGCTCCTCCCGGTGGGATCCAGTGCGCGGGTGGCCGGGTAGAGGCATTTAACGGCCGCCGGGATGGTCGGGAAGTGTCCGCGGGCCCTGACTGCGCGACGATAGCAGGCGTTGAGGATTCGATGCGTTCGTGCTGCAGATGACGCGACAGATCTCCACGTCGTAGTCCAGGAAGGGGGCGAACTCGCTCCACGCGTTCTCCCACAACCGGATGATCGCCGGATACTGCTTGCCCCATTTACCGGTGAACTCTCCAGGGCGTTCCTTGGCCGCGGGCTCGGACGGCGCCGTGTAAACCGGGCGGAGGTCCGGGCCATTTCGGTCCAGTCCTCCTTGAGGCGTATCGGAAAGTGTTCCGCACCAGATGCACGATGCAGGTATGGACCACAGCCAAGGGCCAAACGGTGTTGATCGCTTCCGGCAGGCCTTTGAGGCCGTCGCAGACAGTGATGCACACGTCCTCCACGCCCCGGTTCTTGATCACAGTCAGTACCGCGAGCCAGAACTCCGCTCCTCACCGTGGGTGTCTGACGTCGGGCTTTCTTTATGAAAGTGAGAGAACGTCCCGCAATGGGCCGTTGGATGTGAGAGAGCGTCCCGAAAAGGGCCGTTGGATGTGAGAGAGCGTCGCGAAGTGGGCCGTTGGATGTGAGAGAACGTCCGGAAAAGGGCCGTTGGATGTGAGAGAACGTCCGGAAAAGGGCCGTTGGATGTGAGAGAGCGTCCCGAATAGGGCCGCTGGATGTGAGAGAACATCCGGGGGGTGGGGCTACTGGTGCAACTCAGTCGCTTCAGCTGCAACAACCGCTCATTCAGGCACGCGAGCGTGGAACATACCCGGAACGCTCAACAAACCCCAATACGACTTTTGAAAACACTCTTGACCGTGACGCGGCCCACACGTAGTCTGGTGCAACAGCGTTGCTTCTAATGCAACCCCAAATATTCTTGGTGGACACATGAGTAATGAACTTTCCTCTGTGGCAGCCGTTCCGGGAGATCAGTCCAATGGTGGACTCGGCACTTCTCCCGAAGCCGGCCCCAATCACACAGTCAGCAAGGACACGCGCCGACGCGTAGTCACTGCAAGCTTCATCGGCAACTTCGTAGAGTGGTTCGACTACGCCGTCTACGGATACCTGGCCGGCATCATCTCGACCGTCTTCTTCCCCGAGTCGGACCGGCAGACAGCCCTTCTCGCGACCTTCGGTGTCTTTGCCGTCAGCTTCTTCGTAAGGCCGCTTGGTGGATTCATCTGGGGCCACATCGGAGACAGGCTGGGCCGGAAGCAGGCGTTGTCGCTCTCGATCGTCCTGATGTCGGTGGCCACGTTCTGCATCGCCCTGATCCCCGGGTACGCCACTATCGGCGTGATGGCGCCGATCCTGCTGTTGCTCGTAAGGGTGGTCCAAGGTTTCTCCGCTGCAGGGGAGTACGCCGGCGCGTCCGCCTTCCTGGTGGAGTATGCGCCGTCGAATCGTCGCGGACTCTATGCCGCCGTCGTGCCTGCCAGTACCGCAGCGGGTCTCCTGCTGGGCTCCTTGCTGGCCGCCTTGCTGAGTTCAGTCCTGACGCCGGAACAGCTGAACGAATGGGGCTGGCGGCTGCCGTTCCTGTTGGCGGCGCCCATGGGCTTGATCGGCAGGTACATCCGCACCAAGCTCGAGGACACCCCTGCGTTCCGTGAACTGTCCGAGAAGGAGACCCCTGTCAAGGCTCCGGCCCTGGCGATGTTCAAGACCTACCGCAAGCAGCTCATCATCGCCACGGGCGCAGTGCTGCTGAACGCGGTCGGCTTCTACGTGATCCTCAGCTACATGCCGACATACCTGTCTGTGGAACTGGGCTTCGGAGCGGCGGAATCGTTCCTTGCCACCACCATCGCCCTGGCAAGTTACATCGGCTTCATCTTCCTGACCGGCATCGCGTCGGACAAGTTCGGCCGCAAGCGCATGCTCATCACGGCGTCTGTACTGTTCGTGGTGCTGACGGTCCCGGCGTTCATGCTCCTGGATACTCGCAACTTCCTGGTGATCGTGCTGGTCCAGATCCTGCTGGGCGGAATGCTCACCCTCAACGACGGCACCCTGCCGAGCTTCCTGGCCGAACTCTTCCCGACGAAGGTCCGCTACACAGGGTTCGCTGTCAGCTTCAACCTCTCCAACGCCTTGTTCGGCGGCACTGCGCCGTTCATGGCAACGCTCCTCATCGGCATGACCCACAATCAACTGGCCCCCGGCTGGTACCTCGTGGCTGCCGCCCTTGTTTCCCTCATCGCAGTCCTGTTCGCCGCCGAAACTTCCAAGAAGCCACTGCAGCAGGACTGAAACCAACCAACCCATTGAAAGGAACACCATGACCATCACCGAGAACGAGGCCATCAACGATGTGGCCAAGCTCGATCGACTCAAGGTCCTCAACAACGGCGAGAAGGTTTCCCTGACCTTCTCCGATGCAGAGTTCGAGCGTCGCCTCGCCGGACTTCGCAACATCATGGCCGAGAAAGACCTCGACGCCGTCATCCTTACCAGCTACCACTCCATCAAGTACTACTCCGATTTCCTCTTCACCTATTTCGGCCGTTCCTACGGCATGGTGGTCACCAAGGATGACACCGTCACCATTACGGCAAATATCGACGCCGGTATGCCTTGGCGCCGCAGCTACGGCGACAACCTCGTGTACACGGACTGGCGCCGGGACAACTACATCCACGCCATCCAGGAAGTCCTGCGCACCCGCGGCATCAACCCGCGCCGCATCGGCGTCGAGGATGACTCCCTGCCGCTGGATAACCGCAACAAGATCCAGGCCGCATTCTCCGGAGCAACGCTGGTGGATGTTGCCCAGGCTGCGATGCGCCAGCGCATGATCAAGTCGGACGAAGAAATCGCAGTCATCAAGCATGGCGCCCGCATCGGCGACCTCGGTGGAGAGGCCATCCGCAGCGCCATCACGGCGGGAATCACCGAGTACGAGGTTGCCCTGATCGGCACCGAAGCCATGGTCCACGAGATCGCCCGCACGTTCCCGGACTCCGAAATCCGTGACACGTGGGTCTGGTTCCAGTCCGGTATCAACACCGACGGCGCGCACAACTGGGCAACTACACGGAAGATCCAGGAACACGACATCCTGTCCCTGAACTGCTTCCCTATGACAAGCGGCTACTACACGGCACTGGAACGCACCCTGTTCTATGGCGAACCGGACGCCCGCTCACTGGAACTGTGGAACATCAACGTGGAGGTCCACAAGAGGGGCCTGGAACTCATCAAGCCCGGCGCGGTCTGCAAGGACATCGCCGCCGAGCTCAACGAGATCTACATCGGTCACGGGCTCCTGGCCAACCGCACGTTCGGCTACGGCCACTCGTTCGGCGTCTTGAGCCACTACTACGGACGCGAAGCAGGCCTTGAACTTCGTGAAGACATCGATACGGTGCTGGAACCGGGCATGGTGGTTTCCATGGAGCCGATGATTACGGTGTTGGACGGCCAGCCGGGTGCCGGCGGTTACCGCGAGCACGACATCCTGGTGGTGGGTGAAGACGGAGCGGAGAACATCACCAAGTTCCCGTTCGGCCCCGAGTACAACATCATCGGAGCCTAGGTGATCCGGCCGGTGGACGCAGTGCACGGCGTCCACCGGCCGAACCCTGTCCCTGTCCGCGAGCTTCAGCCAAATATAGTGAACCCATGACTCCCACGGAATCCAGCGACGTTTCAGGCAACGGCGAAGCCAAAGGTACCTCGGTCATTGTCAATGCCATCGCGGTCCTGCGGAGTTTCAGTGCCGAAGAGCCGCTGTTGGGGGTCACTGAAATCGCAGGGCGCATTGGCCTGCACAAGAGCACAGTTTCCCGCATCCTGGCTACGCTGGAGCAGGAGCACTTGGTGGAGCGCGACGTCGATTCGCGCAGGTTCCGCTTGGGGCTGGGAATGATCGCCATGGCGGGCCCACTCCTGGCGGAACTCGAAGAGCGGCGCGTGGCGTATCCGGTACTACGCGAACTGACCGAGCGCACCGGGGAGACCAGCGCGCTCATGGTCTGGAACGGCACCGAATCCATGAGCGTTGAGCAGATCCCCAGCCGACACCAGGTCAAGCATCTAGCCCCGTTGGGAGTACGTTACAACGAGGCACTCAGCTCCTCTGTTCAGGTCTTCCTGGCCGCGGAGGACAAAGATCGCGTCCGTAATCTACTCCGGAGCGGTGCGGTCAGCCTTCCGGGCTTCGATGAGGAAGCAGTGGAGGCGTATCTGCAGCGGTTGGAGGACTCCACGAAGCGCGGCTGGACGGTGAACTTTGGCGAAACGTCCATCGAGGAAGTGGGCGTGGCCTCGCCCGTCTATGACCACAGGGGAAACATTGTGGCGTCCGTGCTCATCCCCGCGCCAAAGTTCCGCGTCTCCCAGGACACGCTTACGAGCCTCGGCGAAGCTTGTGCCGATGCCGCCGCCAAGGTCACCACGCGGCTTGGTGGCCGCGCCCCGCGCTGAGCCCCGCCGAGATGGCATTTAATGCCAATCCCAGAGCCAAGGATTGGCATTAAATGCCATCTCGGCGGAGACAAAAAAGAACGGCGACCGTCCCCACGAAGGGTCCGACCGCCGTCGTTCGTTGAACCGACGTCCGCGACGTTACATCCTCCGCCGTGCCGCCGTTGTCTCGTCCATGACATCCCTGCCCAGCCAAGCACCCAGACCGATCATGGCTACGCCAAGAACAAAGTGCAGCCAGTTGTCAGCGGTGTTGAACGGAACAAAGTTGGCGCCCGTTTCCTGGTTGATGATCAGGCCGTAGATCCACAGAACGAGATATACGGCGCCGCCGCCAATGAGGAAGAGGCGAGCCATGCGTGCTGTCCTGGCCATGGCCAAACCGGCTACGCCAAACAGCAGATGGACGATGTTGTGGAGAATGGATACTTGGAACACACCAAGCAGCATGGCGCCGGATTCATGTCCCGCGAAGGTCATGGCGCCGTAGTTGGTGGTGATACCCGGGATGAAGCCCAGGACACCCACGAGCAGAAATACAATGCCAACGCCCATGGCGGTGTTGTGAAGAGTCAACCCCATCGCATGATGGTGTTCGGTGGGGTGCGAAGCGGTGGTCATGAAGTCCTCCCTTTCACGCAGTTACACGGCTCTTCTCATGGAGAGCCGTCCCGCGGCAAGGGTGTCGGAAAACCTTGCCGACGCCGCCATAATACTCCTGAAATGCCTCCAATTGCAGGGGAATGGCCAGTCAGGTGGCAGTTAGCATGGGTTCATGAGCCAGGCTCCCAACGGCGATTTCCAATCAATCTTCCATGACACCCGGGATCTCACTCCCTTCCGCGAAGGATATGTGCGCACGACCGTCCGTGGATTGGCTGACGGCGTGGGTGAAGTGTTGTCCGGAGTCCTGACTGGCCGGGATCCTGCCCGCCTTTCCGTGCTGGGCGATGTTCCCCGTTTGAAGCGCCTGTCCACCAAGCAGGCCAAAGCAATGCACGAGGCCGTTTTCACCTCTACTGAGCCTGACCGGCTGATCTCCCTGGGTCGCGTCTACCCGGGGTGGGCGGGCTTGTGTTACGTGATGGCGGGCCTGTTGGCGTACAAACACGGCGGCTATCTGCGGGCGTCGGAGTTGCTGCGGCGCGGCTTAACAACAAGGATCGACGACGACGCGAGCCAGTTCTCGGCTCTCTACCTTGGGCAGGTGGTCACCCGGGTTGAGGTGGCCGAACGCATTGAAGTCCCGGTTTTGTTCAGCGAGGAGTCTGTGTTCCTAGCGTTGGCCCATTGCCTTCGGGAGATGGGAATGATCGAGTCGGCGTTGGAAGCTGTGGTGGGTTTGCCGCCGTCGTTGCCTTCAGCCCTGGCGCGCTGCACCGCAGCGTTTGCTCTGGGCCGGCACCGGGATGTGGTGATGTGTACGGAGGGGCTGTTGAATACGGATGATCTCTCGGCGGCATTGCTCCTGATCCGGGCTCGATCGCAACGGGCGCGTGGCGACTTTGAATCGGCCCAGGCGGCGCTGAAGGAGGTCCTTCGGCGCAGGAAGACCAGCCTGGCCTTGCGCAATGACGCCCTCACGGACCGCGCCCTTCTGGCGTTGGACCAGGGCCGCCGGACCTTGACTCCCCGGTCCAAGCGCCCCGCCCCTCCGGCAGAGCTGGAGGCCTTGGAAGTGATCCGCAAGGACGCCGAGATGCGCCGTTTGTGGGAGAACGACTTTAGGCAGCTAAGCGGGGAATAAGGCATTGTGCACGCCCTGATGCAAGCGTAGTCTTGTAATCAACCAAGTGATTGATAAAGCATTTGGTTGACAAAGAAAGGTCGCGCAGGGTTATGGATCCAGACGCTCTGGACAAGGCCTTCATGGCCCTTGCTGATCCCGTCAGGCGGGGAATCGTTGCCCGTCTGTCCCGGGGAGACGCAACGGTCAACGAATTGGCGGAGCCCTTCGCGATCACCAAGCAGGCCGTCTCAAAACACATCCAGGTCCTGGAGCACGCAGGGCTGGTGACCCGGTCCCGTGATGCCCAACGCAGGCCCGTGCACCTGGATGCAGCTGCCCTCGAAGAGCTGACGGCGTGGATAGACCAATATCGACTGACCGCCGAGCGTCGCTTCCGGCTGCTCGACGAACTCCTGGTCGAGTCCGGCCCCGGGGTCCTCCAGAGGTCACAACAACAAGATGAAGAGGAATTGAAATGAGCAATCCAACAGCAATCACTGCTGATGACGGCGTTCCGTTCGTCGATACTGTCCGAGAATTCGATGCGCCAGTCAGCGCGGTATTCAAGGCCCACGTGGACCCGGATCTCCTGGCCAAGTGGCTTGGTCCGCGGGACGCGATACTGAACGTCACCGAATACAACGCCACCACGGGCGGCAGCTGGCACTATGAAAGTGGCCACGAAAACGCGATGTACGGATTCCGCGGGGTCTTCCACACCGTGGACACCGACGAGCTGATCATCATGACCTTCGAATTCGACGGTGCTCCTGGCCAAGTGGGCATCAGCACCACCAGGTTCGAGGAAATTGACGGTCGCACCAGGATCGTCGTCCACGAGGTCTACCCATCGGTGGAAGCGCGTGACATGGCCCTCGCCACAGGTATGAATTACGGCGTAATCGAAGGGTACGAGCGACTCGATGAGGTACTGGCCGCCTAGGTTCCAGCGGGTTCCGGGGCCGGCCCCTGCTACGCGCCCCGCACCACGATGGGAAGGAGTTGCTCCGTCAACAGCACTGCTCCCAGCCCGATCATGATGATCCCGCTTGCCAGCGTCACCACGCGTGCTGCGCCTGGACGTGAAGCGAGCAGCTTCCGCGAGGTCAGTGCGACCCCGGTGTACACCAGGCCCGCGAGGATCACGAATGTTAATCCCAGCAACCCGGACTGAACAGGAACAGGCAGTGCGGCTTCCGGGCTGACGAATTGCGGCACCAGCGCCACAAAGAACAGCAGGCCTTTGGGGTTGATGCCGCTGGTGCCCATGCCTTGGAAGAACGTGCGGAGCTGGTTTCCGGACTGCACGACGGCGCCTTCCGCACTAAAGCTGGCCCCTCGCCAGGAACGGATGGTCCCGAAGCCAAGCCACAACAGGTACGCGGCGCCGGCAACCGTGAGCCACCCCAGCAGGCCTGGCACTCCCGCCAGCAGGGCTGCCAGACCTGCCGTCATGAGCACGGTGTGAATCACGTATCCGCTGCATAACCCGGCGACAGCGGGCACGAAGCTGCGCTGGCGAAGTCCAGCCGAGATCGAGTAAGCCCAGTCGACGCCGGGGGTGCAGGCCAATGAGACTGCGACGAGCATGAAGGCGAGGAACAGCTGTGGGTTCACGATCTCTCCAGAGGGTTAGTGGTAGGAAAACTCTAGGGAAAATCGCCCGATAAGTGTTCCCTGATTTATCCCCAAAACCTTCAATCCGGGTAAGATCATTGCGTGATTGACCACATTGACAGAAGTATTTTGCGCCACCTTCAAGAGGATGGCCGAATGACCGCCACTGCCTTGGCATCGAAGGTGGGATTGACGGTTGCTCCGTGCCATCGCCGGCTCCGGGATCTGGAGGCTTCGGGAGTTATCCGCGGGTATCGCGCGGACGTCGATCCAGCAGCGGTGGGGCTCGGATTCGAGGCAATTGTGTTCGTCACGCTCCGGCAGGTGGAGCGCACCATCATGGCGGAGTTTGAGGAGCGCGTGACGGCAAGCCCCAACATTGTGGAGGCGCAGCGGCTGTTCGGCTCGCCGGACTACTTGTTGAAGGTCATTGCGGCAGACCTCCCTGCCTATCAACGCTTCTATGACGACGAACTCGCAGCCCTCCCGGCGGTTGAGCGACTCACTTCAACGTTGGTGATGAAGAACCTGAAGACCAACATCGGACCGCCGGTCTGAGCGCTACTCCTTCAGCAGCCCGGTTGTCCGGTAGGGAATCACTTCGCGTAGGAACATGCTGGTGGACGTACGCACGATTCCCGGGCAGAGCCTGATTTCCTCCGAGACGCGGTAGAGGTCATCCGGGCTCTTGGCAACCACCCTGATGATGAGGTCGGTATCGCCCGCGGGTGCATGGCATTCGAGTACCTCAGGGATCTCCCGTAGCGCCGCGATGGCTTCGTTGAGGTGGCTTTGATCGAGTTCGGCGCTGACAGCGGCGGCCACACCCCGGCCAAGTGCCGAGGGCAGCACGCGGCTGCTGTTGGCGCGCAATGCGCCCGATGCCATCATCCGCTCCAGCCGCGACTGGACCGTGCCGCGCGCCAGGTGAAGTTTCTGGGCAAGGACCATGATGGGGACGCGGGGATCCTCATCGAGTGCGGCGATGATCCTACGGTCTGTCGCATCGAGTTCCTGCAAAATGACCACTTCCTGTCTACAAATTCAACTGTGATTAGTCAGATCGACCACTCAATGCCATGTCTATTGCACCTACTGTATGCGTACTGTTGAAATGGTGACAACGAAGCAGGGCGAGGCTACCGCCGGATCCCGCAGGCAGCAGGCACCTGGAACACCACCCGGACCCCTGTACAGGTTTCCCGCAAGGAAGCAGCCGCTGATTGACTCTTGTTCACAGCATTGTCATTCTGCACCCGCCCGTCCTGACGGGCAGCACAGCAAGAGCCCCTGAGCCACCGGATCGTTGCGGTAGCTGAGGGGCTCTTGTGTTGTGCCCGGACGCATAGGCTTGGATCATGACGTCTGCCGGCCGCTTCGCCCCGAGTCCTTCCGGGGAACTGCATGTAGGCAATCTCCGGACGGCGATCCTCGCCTGGCTCTTCGCCAAATCGACTGGCCGCGACTTCCTGCTCCGTGTTGAGGACCTGGATCGTGCCCGGTCCGGCGCGGAAGCTGAGCAGCTCCGCGACCTGAAGGCCGTCGGCGTCAGTTGGGACGCCGCCGTCGTGCGTCAGACTGAGCGCGGGCCGCTGTACGAGGACGCAATTGGGCGCCTGACTGCCCAGGGCCGCACCTACGAATGCTTCTGCACGCGCCGCGAAATCCAGGAGGCGCCGTCTGCGCCGCACTCTCCACAAGGCGCGTATCCGGGGACGTGCCGCAGGCTGTCCGAGGCCGAGCGCGAGATCCGCCGGGCGTCGCGTCCGGCCTCGATCCGCCTCCGGTCGGACGTCGCTGAGTGGGCTGTTGAGGACCAGTTGCACGGACACTACATGGGTGTGGTGGATGACTTTGTACTGCGTCGCAACGATGGCGTTACGGCCTACAACCTGGCCGTTGTAGTAGACGATGCCGCCCAGGGAGTCGACCAGGTGGTCAGGGGCGATGACCTCCTTCCGTCCACTCCGCGGCAGGCTTACTTGGCCACCCTGTTGGGCTTGCCAGTGCTGGAATATGCCCACGTTCCGCTGGTTGTAAACCACGACGGCGTGAGGCTGGCAAAGCGCGACGGTGCGGTGACGCTTGGCGACCTCGCCGCCGTCGGGGTTTCAGCGGTGCGCGTGCGCGACCTCCTCCTTGAGTCGTTGGGATTGCCGGCCGGTTCCTTGCAGGATGCGGTGCCGGAATTCGACCCCGAAAGGCTGCCGAGGGAGCCCTGGGTGTGGAAAACGCCCAAGGGCTGAAGGCAGGCCAAGTAGGCTGTCTGGATGCATTCACAGGTGATCGCCCCAGGTTTCGAATCCGTAGCCGGGCTCTTCGAAAGTTTCCTCGAACAAGACCCTGAATATTCCGCCCAGCTGGCGGCGTACCATCGGGGTGTCAAGGTGCTGGATATCAGCGGCGGGCCCCACACTCGTGCAGATTCAGTGACAGGTGTTTTCTCGTGCTCCAAGGGCATGGCAGGCCTTGTTGTGGCTCTGCTCGTTCAAGACGGCGAGCTGGATCCCGACGCGGAAGTGGCCAAATATTGGCCGGAGTTCGGTGTTGAAGGGAAGGCCTCCGTCACTGTTTCCCAACTGCTTTCGCACCAGGCCGGTCTGTTGGGCGTCGAGGGCGGCATGAGCCTTGAGGAAGTCAACAATTCCGAACTCGCGGCTGCGAAGCTCGCCAAACTTCCGCCCCTGTGGAAGCCCGGTGCGGCGTTCGGCTACCACGCCCTGACAATCGGCATTTTCATGGAGGAGCTGTGCCGTCGAATCACGGGTTCCACGCTCCAGGAGGTCTTCGAACAGCGCATCCGCTCCGTGACCGGTGCCCACTTCTACCTTGGCCTACCGGATGCTGAGGAAGAACGCTTCGCGCCTTTCCGCTGGGCGGCCGACCCCACGTGGCCCTGGGTAGACCCCGCCAGTCACTTCGGATTGTCAGCCAATGCTGCAGAGGGCGACATCCTGGACCTTCCGAACATCCTCGAGGTCCGCGCCGCCGGTATGAGTTCGGTTGCAGGCGTCTCCAGCGCTGAGGGGATGGCCAGGATCTACGCTGCGGCGGTAACGGGGTTGGCCGCCGGCGGTCAGGCCGCCGTCGCAGCCTTCCTGACGGAGGAGACCATCCGCAGGGTTTCCGCTGAGCAGGTGTTCGGAATTGATCGCGTCTTCGGCGAGGCCGGTTGCTTTGCCACTGTCTTCATGAAGCCCCACAGCCGCATGCCCTTCGGCAGCTACCGCGCGTTCGGGCACGACGGCGCCAGCGCGGCTTTGGGGTTCGCGGACCCGGTGTATGAACTTGGCTTTGGATACGTCCCGCAACAGGCCGAGCCGGGAGGAGTTGGATGCCGCAACCTCCTGCTCAGTTCAGCCGTCCGGGAGGCAATTGCAGGGCTTTCGTAGTCCTGCCTGCGCCCTCACGCTGCCTGCGCCCTCACGCTGGCCTGCCCTCATCAGGCTGGTCAGGCGCCCGCTGTGTGTGAGAGCTGCGCGGCTGGAACTCCCGCCGCCATGCCGGCCCACAGGGTGTCAGTAGTGGCAGCAACAACGTCCTCAACACTGTTGCCGTCCAGTTGCTTGCCTGCTGCCAGGAGTGCGGCGCCGTGCAAGCTCACGAAGCACACCATTGCCAGGGTTTCGGTGTCGCCCGGGGCCAGGGCCCCACTATCCTGTGCCTCCGCAATGAGGGCGCGGGCTACGTGGATTCCTTGCTCGCCGATGTTCCGCAACTCAGTGCTGGACCCGGGGTGATGCTTGGTGGAGTACATGACGGTCAAGAGCGCCGGGTGGGTGACTGCGAAGTCAACGTAGGCAGTGGCCACGCTTGCGAAGCGCTGACGAAGGTCATCTCCGGCCTGGGAGGCAGCGAGGATCCGATGGTTCATTGATTCGAACCCAGCCAACGCCAAGGCGTCGATGAGGGATTGCTTGTCGCGGAAATGTTTGGCCGGGGCCCCATGGCTGACATTGAGGTCCCTGGCCAATTGCCTGAGGGAGAGTCCGTCGACGCCGGCTTGCTCAATGGCTTCCATGGCGCGCTCCAGTAAGGCCTCGCGCAGCTTGCCGTGGTGGTAGGGCTGGTCCGTCATACAGATAGTCTAGCGGAGAAGTAGTCATTGACAACAATGTAGACAGTGCCTACGATGTTGGCATTGACTACATCGAGTCAGCGGGCTTCATCCGGAGCCGGCGCTTACAGATTGGACTTGCCATGACCATGACCTATTCGGGTACTACCGCATTGATCACAGGCGCCAGCTCCGGGCTTGGCGCTGAATTCGCGAGCCGCTTTGCCGCTCGAGGTTCCAACCTGGTCCTCGTAGCCCGCCGGGCAGACCGTCTCGAAGAACTGGCCGGGAAATTGCGCTCCGAGCATGGCGTAGCCGTCACAGTGCTTCCCATGGACCTGGGCCGGGCCGGTGTTGGCGCCGAACTCGTGGACGAAATGGCCAAGCGCGGAATCACCGTGGACACCCTCATCAACAATGCCGGGTTCGGAACACGCTCTCCCTTGGTAGAGGAAGATCCGGAAGTCATCGCTTCCGAGATCGCACTCAATGTGGCTGCATTGGTGGATATCACCAGGGCCTTCCTGCCAGCCATGCTCTCTTCGGGCAAGGGCGCCCTGGTGAATGTCTCCAGCACAGCCGCTTTCCAGCCCATCCCCGGCATGGCCGTCTATGGGGCCACGAAGGCATTCGTCCTCAGCTTCACCGAGGCCGTCGCCCACGAGGTCAAGAGCTCAGGACTTCGTGTACTGGCCCTCTGCCCGGGCGCCACCCGCACCGAGTTCTTCGATGTCCTCGGCAGTGAATCGGCTGCAGTTGGACGCATGCAAACCTCAGCGCAGGTTGTGCAAACAGCCCTCAAAGCGCTGGACCGCCCCGGAACGCCGGCAAGCGTCGTATCCGGCTGGGCCAACCGGATCGCAGCCGGTCTGGCGCAGCGCGTGCCGAGGGCGCTCGCAGTAGGCATCGCCGCTCGCGCCGTTCAGGAGTAGGGACCTGTTCAGGAGTAGTGCCAGTGCCTGGGTAGGCGCTGCGCGGGACTTTACGGATAGCCTGATGAAAGGTCCGATTCCTGTTCGGTGCCTACATCAATCCGGAGGCCCGCATGACCGAACCACGCTTCACCGTTGAGACGGCGAAGGTACTCGCCGAGGTGGCCCACAACCGCCAAAAGGACAAGCTCAAGCGCCCTTATCGGGAGCATGTCCTGGCGGTGGGGGATGCGCTCGCCGACTTTGACGACGACATTCGGATTGCGGGCTACCTTCACGACATCGCCGAGGATACTCCCATCACGCGGCAAGCCCTGTTGGACATGGGAGTGTCCGATCGCGCCCTCGCCATCATCGAACGTGTCACCCGCCGATTCCACGATGACCCCGACGATTACGAAGCAGGAATCCGGTTTGTGGCCGAGGACCACGACACCACCTTGGTCAAAATCGCCGACAATGCCCATAATTCCCTGCCGGAACGCGTCCAGGCACTGGCGGAGAAATGGCCCGACAAGCCGCCCATGACCCGCTACGCCGACGCCCGACCGGTGCTCTACCGGGCCGTGCCGCGTGAAGAAGTGGCGCTGATCCTGCAGCGGGTCAACCCGTATCTGCTTCCGGAGCTCGACGAGATCGTTCCTGGGTAACCCGGGGTCAGCCCTCCATCAGGCGCCGGCGATGCTTGAGCTCCTTGGTCCATTCCTTGGTTTGCCGCGCCGCGAAGGGAGACGCGCCGCCGTCGAGGTCGCTGACCAACGAGCCAGTTGCTTTGAGGGCGATGTCCACGCAATGTTGGGCGGCCCGTTCAGTCAGCCCAAGCTTCGCGGCCCAGGCGAGGAAGTGCCTGCGGGAGATACCGGTCTTCTTCCCGCCGACGGCCAACGCGAGCGTCTTGTCGCCGTATACCACTGTGGAGGGAATGTCGTAGACCGGGGCGATGGTGAATTCGCGCGCGCCAAGAACCCCGGGCGCCTCCACCATGGAAACGTTCTTGGCATGCAGATCCCCGTTCCCCGTCAGCCAGGCAAAGGCGAGTTGGATGACCAGATTCCGCAGTGCTGGAAGGCGGGCAGGGCAATGCCCGGCCAGCGCCGCGCAGACCTCGCTGAACGGAACACTGTACTTGTCCGCGGGGTACAGCCCCAGGATCTGCGCGCCATCCTCCACCGCCAGACGCAGAGGCGAGCCATCGGCTGCGGTAACCCGATCAAAACGCTCCACCAAGAGGCCCGCCCTGCCACCGACGTCGTGCACCAACTGCACGTTGCTCACAGGAATCCGCAGCCTGCGCGCATAACGGAACATCAGGAACTCGTTTTCCACCACAGAGGGAAACTCCGGGGCGTTGAGCTTAAGGATGTACCGCTTGCCCGCCTGCGCCACGGGCAGTGAAATCATCCCGGCAGACAACTTGTCCTGCACACCCGCCAGCGCGACGGGATCGATCAATCCGGAATCGCCCAGCAACGCATCAAAGTCCAGCGGCAGTTTTGAATCAAGCACGACGGCGGCGCCCCCTTCCGTCACTGCCTCGCCGTGGGGGACCGTCTGGACGTCGCCCACTGCGTCGCCGCCCGCTGCCATGAGGAGGGCGAGTTCGTCGTCGGCGCTCGCCTTGACACTGCGCCGCAGGGAGTTGAGCCGCCGGCCCTCAGGCAGCAGGCCGGTGAAGTAGGGCGGTACTGCGCCGCTCGGCGTGAAAACAGGCTCGGCACTCACGGGGAGCGTCGTTGCCACGGCGGGTAGGCCGGCGTCGAGGTACTTCGGAAGGTAGCTGAACTTAGTTCCGCCCTCATGCCGTTCGAGGCGCGCCGCGAGGATGCCTTGTTTGTAGACGTCGGCGATGCGGTGGAAAGTCATTGTGCTGGCTCGGAAGCTGCCCAGGAAGCGCCAGGCCTACCGGCTTGGCGGAGGGAAAGTTCCAGGCCGAGGGTGTCCAGCACTGCCACAAGGGGCTCAAGCTGGACTGTGCTCTTGCCTGTTTCCACGAACCTGACGAACCGTTCGGAGACGCCCGCAAGATCGGCGACGTCCTGCTGGCTCAGGCTCAATGAGGCGCGGCGGCCGCGGACTTCAGAACCGAGAGTTGCCATGAGGCTGTTGGCTGGCATGAGGTCCTCCCACTTCGTGAATCGGTACGAACGTGCCGATTCCCCAAGTTTGCACCCGGAACAGCGGCAAATCAAGGCATTCCTGTGAAAAACCGGCACGAACGTACCGACTCCATCCGTGCACCCTCAGCCCGCCGCCGCCTCCAGCCGACGCAGGGCTGCTGCCCGTCCCTTGTGTCCACGGCGTTCATCGAAAATGATCGACAGCCCAAGCACCACCATCATTTCCAACATGCAGAGGGGTACTGACGCGCCCGCGGTGGCCATGGCGATACTTCCCGCCAAAGCGATCACCACCAGCGCTGAGCTCCAGAGAAGCTCCCGGTCCGGGCCGAGCATAATGCTGTAGAGCGTAGTCAGCGAGACCTTGAACAGGATGACAGGGATGGCGATCGAGGCGACCGCGCCAGCCGCCGGGATGTGTGCCTCATGATCGATGAAGTAGGCGGCAACGTGAAGTCCGGCGCCGGTTGCTGCGATAGCTGCGAAAAGGGGGAGGTGCCCGTAGCCGAAGATCCACGAGCGGTGCCGCTGTACGTGGAGGGCAGGACCTGAGGGCAGGATGAAGTAAATCCACCACAGGGCGAACGCCAGGCCCGTCCCGCTCAAACCAACCAGCGCAGCATCCAAGGTCCAGCCGTGGAGGGCAACGATTGCGCGAAGCGTTTCAATGGCGCCGATCAGGCACTCGCCCAGGGCAATAATGGCCAGTAGACCGTACCGTTCGGCGATGTGGTGGGCATGCCAAGGCGTGCGGATCTTCCGTTCTGCGAAGTATGGGGCCGCCATCTCCAGGATGAACAACGGGGCTGCCATGAGGAAGGTAGTTGCGATGCTCGCATCGATCAAGAGGACTGCGACCCACCCCACTTGTACCAGTGCGACGTACTTTGCATACCGCAAACACGTTTCACGGCGGGCAGGATCCTGGCGGGCAGCGCGCAGCCACTGGAAGATCAAAGCCACGCGCATGATGATGTAGCCCAACACCATGGTCACGTTGTCCACGTGCTTGCCTTCGATGATGGAGTGGAACACCGGCTCTATGCCCATGGCCAGGATCAGCACACCCACCATTTGGACCATGGTGACCACGCGGAACACCCAGTCGTCGGTGTCATAGGCGCTCGCGAACCACGTGAAGTTTATCCAGGCCCAGATCACGGCAAACATGGCGAACGCGAACGCCAGGAGCCCTGGCCAGAAATGCGCCTCCGCCACAGCATGGGCGAACTGGCTGCCGGCAACTCCGAAGGCAATGACAAACGTCAGGTCGAAAAACAGCTCCAGCGGAGTGGCCGTGCGGTGCTTCTCGTGGGGATCTCGGCCGCCCATGCGGGCCAGGGCATGGCGAAGTGGGTTTGTGGACATGGGTCAAAGATTACCGTTGCCAAACTTTACACGCGCCCCAGCACATCGATGTCTTCGAGGAACTCCTGGTACACCTCGTCGCTCACCGTCGTGCGGGTATCGGCGATTGCGTCGAGGTAGTCCTGTGTGACCGGCCCCTTCCGTCCGTTCGACGAGACTGCGGACGACGCACCTGAAGCAGCACCGTCGTCGTACACGGCCTTTTCCAGGGCGCGCTGGGACGCGCTGCGCGCGGCAAACTCGATGTCTGCCGGCGAGAAACCCTGGGTGCGTTCCACCAACTGGGCAATATCGACGTCGTCCACAACGGTGGCGGGGATGAACCGCTGCCACATTGCCTCGCGGGCGTGGACGTCCGGCAGGCCGATGGGGATGACGTAGTCGAACCGGCCGTGGCGCAGGAACGCGGTGTCCAGGGCGCGAATGAAGTTGGTGGCGCAGACCAGGAGGCGGCCTGGCTGTTCGCGGAAAGCCGGGATGATCTTGAGGAGCTCGTTGGTGACGCCCTGCAGCGGCGACGGGGGATCGCCCGCGCGCTGCGAGGCGATCTCCTCCACTTCGTCAATGAACACCACTGCGTGTTCCAGCTCGGCGATTTCCAGGAACGTCTCGCGCAGCGCGCCTGCGAGACCCTTGGGATCAGAAGCCAGGCGCGACGGGAACACCTCCACGAACGGCCACTCCAAACGTGAAGCGATCGCCTTGGCAAAGGTCGTCTTGCCGGTGCCCGGAGGACCAAAAAGCACGACGGCGCGCGGCGGCACTACACCGTATTCGTCGGCGAGGTCCGCCTCGGCCAGCGGAAGGACCAAACGGCGTTCCAACAGTTCCTTCTCGCGCTTCATGCCCGCCACGTTTTCCCACAGGTCGCGGGCCAGGATCCGGCCACCCAGCAGGCTCAGCGGTTCCAGCTCCTGGCGCTGCACGGGAATGGTCCGCTCGAAGTACCGCAGGTTCTTCTTCACCACGAAGCCGCGCCCCAGGAACGCTTCCACGCGGGTTTCGGTTTCCGGCATGAGCGCGGACAGTTTGTTGAGGCCGTGCGGAGCCATGCGGTTCTCGACGGCGGACAGCAGCGAAGTGCCGATGCCCCTGCCACGGAACTCCGTCAGCGTGGCGAGGAAAACGACCCAGCCTTGGTCATGCGCCGCACGTCCAACCGCGGCGCCAACCACCTGATCGCCCTGGACAGCCACCACTGCATGGTCCTTCTCACACGAGGCAAGGACCTCAGAGAGTGCGTAAACGGGCTCAACACCATCAGCCTTGAGTGACTCCCAGAGGTGCAGGATGCCGTCAAGATCGGACGAATGGAAGTCCCTGATACGCCAGTTGGTCATGGGGTTTCTCCTGGGTGTGCTTGGTGGATCGCCGTTGATTCCTTGGAGTTGAGCATAGGGGAAGCATCCGCCCTGGGACGTTGCAGGCCCGTTGCGTTACGCAGCCAACACCCGACGGCGGCCTGTCGCCACCGCGTTTCGTCCCGGCGTCGTTTCCCGCACCTAAGATAAGCGCAACACCTGGCTGGGCCACGCCGCAAAGAGGGGGATCCGTGGGTTTGCTGATTGGCACAACGTTTGCTCCGGCCGCGGAAGCTGTCGACGCCGATGACCTCGTGATGTACTACGGCGATGGCCGCGGCGGTTGGAAGGGCGTCGAGACCATCGGCTGGGGCTGGAACATTTTCAACGGGCTCTACTGATTCAAAGCCCACTGAGGGGGAGGGCGAACGTGTCACCAAAGAACTCGATCATCAAAAGCATTGCGGCGCTGTTGTTCGGTCCGGCGCTCGTTGTTTCGGGCTTCGTTTCCCCTGCCCACGCTGCGGATTCGTCTGGCGTGAAGATCTCCGGTGCACCTATTGTCGGCTCGGCGCTGTTCGTTCAGGGTGCCCAGGACTACTTTTCGGGCTGCGGAGGGGACGGGGATCCTGGCTACTCCGTCCAATGGCTCCGGGACGGCCAACCCGTAGACGGGAACCCGCTCTACAACCGGAATCTCTACGTCCTGGAGAAGGACGACATCGGCGGGCGAATCTCGGCCATAGTCAAGGCTTCGCCCGGCAAGTGCCCCGGCCAGGAACTGGTCACGGAAGCAACACCGGCCGTAGCGCAGGGACCGGTGCGCGCGGCTGGCTTCACCGGCCGTGGGGTTTTTGAGCTGGTTGGCCGTACCCATGGCGGCGCACTCATGCTCTACCTCGGTAAGGACAACGTCAAAGGGTGGAAGGAATCCCGCTATGTAGGTCCGGGGTGGGGCTTCTTCACCACGATCATCGCCCCGGGCGACGTGACCCACGACGGTATCGCTGACCTCATGGTCGAGAACACCTCGGGGACGCTCTACCGGTTCCCGGGAACGGGCGACGGAGGGTTCCATACGCTGTACCCGCAAGCCACCTGGGAGTGGCAGCCGACGGTTCTTGCGATTGGACCAGGGGACTTCGACGGGGACGGAATGAACGATCTCCTCAGCGCAGAGACGAACGGCGACCTTTACATCTACCCGTCCAAGCCCTTCGGCACCTGGAATCCGCGCGTGAAAGTCGGCCAAGGCTGGGACGTCATGGACCTGCTCATCGGGCCTGGTGACTGGGATGGAGACGGCAACGTGGACGTCCTGGCGAAAGACAAAGCCGGACGCCTGTATCTGTATGGCGGTGACGGCCACGGCGGATGGACCACGGTGCGCCAGATCGGCCATGGCTGGAACGTCCTGACCATGGCTGGCAGTGCTGGCGACTTCAACCGGGATGGCTTCAATGATGTCCATGGCGTGAATGCCGCTGGCGATCTGGTGATGTACTACGGCGATGGTCGCGGTGGTTGGAAGGGCATGGAGACTGTCGGTTGGGGCTGGAACATCTTCAACGGGCTTTACTGAAACGCCACGCCAACCCAGCCCCAACCAGCGCACCCCTACTGAACCGGCCGCAACCGCGGCCCCTGCATGCCGCCGTCGACGGCCAGCGAGGTTCCCGACGTCGAACCGGACAGCGGGCTCGCGAGGTAGGCGACGGCACCGGCAACCTCGGCAGGGTCCACCATCCGGCCTGACGTGGCTCATTTGCTCAGTGCGTGAGTTTTGGACTCCGGATGGCATCGAGAATGGCTTGTTGCTCGTTGGCGATGTCGGGTGCGAAGGTCTGCGTGTGCCGTTGATGGTGATGGTCGCTGAGCGCCAGATGCCGTCCGCACCCTCCTGATCAATGCCACACCGTGACACTAGATCAAGTTCCATCAGTGCGTGAAAAACTGTACATCCGCAAACATCACCACAGGTCAGCGGCCTGCCGCTCCGCGAGACCACTGCCCGTGAGCCAACTCAGGCCCGAAGCGATTCCTGGGGTGGAGGCGGCGGCGAGGGAGCACCGGCAGGCCGGGCATCGTCTGGATAAGACCGTTGCGGCTGCGAAAGCGGCAGGCGCTTCCTGGACGGATATTGGCCGGGCAGCTGGCATCAGCCGCCAAGCTGGGCAGGTTGCCGTGACGAATTGACAGCACATTAAATGGATATCCTCCTAGCTGCTGCATTGGTTTTCTGAGCAACCAGGAGGACATCCCATATTTAGTTTGTATTAGCGAGCAAACACGTTTGCCCAGCTACCGCTTCCGGAGACTCCCACTAGTCCAGGATCAGCTGCACACCATCGGCGGCTGTGAGTACGGGCGGGAGCTCGTTGCTCGGGCTTGGAGGCATCAATTCTTCCTCTGAAACTGTCCCACGAGCTGCGTACGCTGGCCAGAAGTTCATGCTCGCTCCCCACTGACTCAAAAGAGTGTCTATGGGGATGTAGCAACCGAGAACGGAACCGTTGTAGTTAAGGGCCCCGACGTGCATGCCAACAGCTCGCAGACCTTGGCTGTCCTGTCGCCAAACGGGACCGCCGGAATCACCTCCGGCTCGGGCATAGTTGGCGCAGTAGACGTAAACTCCGTTCCAATCCAAAAAGCGGTATTGGATCGTTCCTTCAGTCCAGCCTGTTGTATTGCCCATCTTGCCGACCGCAGTGCCGAGAGTCTGATCAGCACTGGGCATCTTTCCCGTTACATGTCCGCTGCCAGGAGCATTCCCTGTCTTCGGATCAACAATGGTCTGGTATACGTCGACGCCGGCGTCGGGTCGAACGAGCCCGGAGTCACCGTCAGTGCCGTTGTACTTTCGGTACTCCAGCGTGCCGAACTGGGCGCCCGTGCCGGACACCCGTTCGCCCACAGAAAAGCAATGGCCAGCCGTCAGGATAAAAGTCCCGCTCGTGCCGTTAATGACATAACTGCCGGTACACCAAGGCGAAGTGCCTTTGTACATCGGGTGACCAGCCAAATAGTTGTACCACCCTGCGTGAGCCGGCTGCACGCCGATCACAACGACAAAAAGTGCCGCAATCAGGGCCGAGATCCCAGAGATCCCGCCCTTGATTAACTTCCGCATATTGCCCCCATAATTGAGATTTGGTTGTCGACCACGCCGACTGGAGCAGACTCTAACCTGTTCCTCAGACAATCTGGCTTCGCCACGCCTTTTGCGATCTGGAGCCGCCGTCGTAAGGAAAATACAAGGGCGGAAAGCGGGAGTAACGGGCTCGCTGTTTCTGCCGGTGAACTCGCCTAGGACGCCGCAGCAATGGGAAACTGCTCAATACTGCTTCGCGTGGGCGGGAATTGGCTGGCTAAGTGAAGCCGACGATTCTTCCTCTAACGAAATGATGTTCTGCTGAACGTGCCTCGCGACGTTCGGCGTCCTGTTGCTGTCGAATCGCACAACAAGTTCATAGGGCGTGACAAACGAGAATCACTTTCCGGATACTCTCCAGCACTCCTTCGGTCAAAGATTTCCGAATCTCAAAATCTATGCCAGATTAAAGGGGTTTAGCGTCCCTGGGGTTCATCCCAGCGGTGAGGAGAACCATCATCGCGAGGTAGGCATGCAGGGCCGGTGGACGGACCGTTCGGGCTCAGTCCGTCCACTTGGGGCGGTCATCCCCCAACGGCGACCGCCCCGCCGTGATGTGGGGCAAATCTCTCTGGGGCGACAGCTTAGGGAGCGAAGTCCACCACTGAGGTCCTCAGCGAGGTCCAAGTCGTGACGGTCCCCGCGGGATATCCGGGATAGTCCTTGAGCAACACGGACTGTACCCCGATGACCAGACCCGAGGCAGGATCGATAACGATGTTCGCTCCCGTCACTCCGTCAGATGATGCGATACCGATGGCGATGCCTGTGCGGTCGTCGATCATTGCGTGCCTGTCAGTCACCGTAACGCCGGGAATTAGAGCAGCTGCCTTGTACAGCGCAGCGCGCAGGTCAGCCGGAACGACTCCTGTCCGCAGGCCGTCCGCGATTGCCGTGAAAGCCTCACCGTCGGGAGACTTCCCGGCGCCCTTGATGCGTTCGTAGATCAAATCCAGGAGAGCCCGTGGATCCCTAGGCAGACTCGCGGCCTCCCTTAACGGCGTACCAACGATGACGGTCGGCTCACTCCCATAGAAGACACCTCCCGGGGAACGCAGAATCCCGACGAACTCAGGCTGCCCATCCCACTCGGCTTCCTGAGCCTCACGGACCTCGTCTGGCAGAGCCTTGGCTTCCTCGCTCGGCGAGTCCAAAATCAGGCGAGGTTCCCGGTTCCAGACCCATACATCTGCCCTGTCGGCTGGCACATACATCTGACTGTTTGTGGTCTCTTCCCATCTCACGTCGCTTACATTGGCAGCCTGCCCCCCCGTTCCAAAGACCGACCTCGTTGCGATCTTCAGATACTGGCCGGGTCCCACCACAGGGTCGGACGTTTGAATGGTTGCAGCAGCGGCGTTGTTCAGCACCTCGGCCGCCTCTGCCGTGGTTCCCGGACCTCCAGGTCTGACGACATCGGCAATGACGATACCGCCGACCAACAGCGCGGCAGCGGCAGAAGCGAAAAGGGCACGTCGCCGGAACCGAATAGGCGAAACGGTGGGTTTCCGCTGAGACGCTGAGGTGACGGACGCTTGCACTTTGGCCATGACTTTTTCCCTGCCCCGGGCCAACGTAGCAGGTGCTGAGCCGACATCGCTACGCATCTCGCGGAGCAGCTGAAGGTCGTCCATGGTGGTTCTCCGTTTCGGTAGGTCTTTCAAGGTTGAGCTGGGCTTGAAGTGTTTGCCGCGCACGGTTCAAGCGGGAGCGAACCGTCCCGACCGGAACGCCCATGGCCTGGGCAATGCCTTCGTAAGTCAGATCAGCCCATGCGTAGAGCAACAACGTTTCCCGGTCGATCGCAGCCATATCCCGGAGGGCTTGAGCAATTCTCCCGGTGGCTACCTTGGCGTCGACCTCAGCAGCGATCCGGTCGGAGTCATCGGCTATGGCCTCACTTGAAGCCGTTTTCGCGGCTGTTCTGAGGACGCTGGCTTCGGCCCGGTGATGCTGTCGAAGCAAGTTGGTAGCGATGCCGAACAACCATGGCCGGGCATCGTCCCGGCTCGTGTCGTATCTTTCCAGATGCTCCCAAGCGACCAGGAAGGTTTCCGAGGTAACGTCGTCCGCGGCGAATTCCCCTGCCCTTCTGGCCGCATACCTGTAAATGGCTGAGGCATGCCGATCGTACAGCTCCCCGAAAACTGCGGGGCTGTCCCGGGACCGCCTGATGATTTCGCTGTCTGTGCTCACACTATGTATTGACCGCTGGCCACAAAAGAGTTCACGCAGCGGCCCTTCTTCCTCCCTTGGACCTCGACCACAGACTATCCGTGCCTCGTCATCTCATCTGGGACGCGGCCTTACTCAAGCACTTTGACAAGGTGCAGTGAAGAACCGTCCCACTTGGGTTCTTAGTGGGAACCGCGTGGGAGCGCAGGCGGACCGGGGAGGGTTTGGACGAGTTTCGCAAGGGCAACGGAACTGGTGGTTGCAGTGCAGTGGGATGGAATCGGCCGCAGACCCTTCGGTCGCTGCCCAGCTGTTCCAGCCCGTCAGTCGCCGGGCATCTGCCAGCAGACCGAGCAGACAGGGCGTCGCTCGCTACGCTCACCCGTGCCTGGCACAAACCGAAATGCCACAACAAGCGACAACCGATGGGTACCCCGTAGGCGACACAGGAAGCCGCGCAAGTGGTAGTAAGCTTTGCTCTCATCGGTACGATAACCAGCGCCCCATTGTCACTCGGCATCCAACGTCAAGTATGGACGAGGGGCACGACAGGATAACCACGCCGGATCGGCTGGACGGCTAGCAGTCGGCACAGCCAGCTTCGAGGCCAGGGGTTCCGGCGCCTGCCTCGGAAGGTTCGAAGTCCCACTGTCCATCTCTCTTTTGACACAACACCGCAGCTCAGCGGCCTGCCGGTCCGCGAGACCTGAGCCCGTGAGCCAACTCAGGAGCCATCCCCAACCAACGCACCCCCTACTGAACCGGCCTTAGCCGCAAACCCTGCATGCCGCCGTCGACGGCCAGGGAGGTTCCCGACGTCGAACCGGACAGCGGGCTTGCGAGGTAGGCGACCGCGCCTGCAACCTCGGCAGGGTCCACCATCCGGCCATGAGGTTGACGGGCATTGAGGGCGGCGCGCTCAGCTGCAGGGTCAGCGGCGGAATCCAGGAGGCGCCCCACCCAAGGAGTGTCCACGGTGCCTGGGTTGACGCAGTTCACGCGGATGCCCTCGCGGACGTGGTCGGCAGCCATGGCCAGCGTCAAGGACAGCACCGCACCCTTCGACGCCGAGTACAGCGCCCGCTGGGGCAGCCCGGCGGTCGCGGCAATCGAGCACGTGTTCACGATGGCCGCGGACGGCGACTCGCGCAGGTAAGGCAGCGCCGCTCTGCTGACGCGCGCAATTCCCACGACGTTGATGTTCAGGACCCGGAGCCACTCGTCGTCGTCGTTTGCCGCGATGTCACCTTGGGCGCCTATACCGGCGTTGTTGACCACGATGTCCAGGCGGCCGAACTGCCTGGCAACGGTCTCGACGGCGGAACGCACCGAGGCGTCATCGGCCACGTTGCATTCCACGCCGAAGTGCGGGCTGGTTTCAGGTGCCAGGTCCAGGACGGCGACCTGCGCGCCACCGGCGGAGAGCCGGTGGGCGATGGCAGCACCAATCCCGGAGGCCCCGCCGGTTACGAGTGCTGCCAGACCTTCGAATTCCTGGCCCATAGGGGTTGCCATCAGGCGCTGATGTGGGCAGGGACGGCGGAAACAGTGCCGGCCTGCGCGCGGTAGTATTCCTGGCGCTGCCGGCCCAAGCCGTCGATCTCCAGTTCCACGACGTCGCCGGGCTGGATGTACGGGAACCGACCGGAGAGGGCCACGCCTTCGGGTGTGCCTGTGATGATGACATCGCCTGGCTCCAGAACCATGTACTGGCTGAGGTGGTGGACAATCGTGGCGGGATCGAAAATCATGTCCGAGGTGTTCGAGTCCTGGCGGGCTTCGCCGTTGACCAGGGTCCTCAGCCGGAGGTTGTTGGCATCAACGTCAGCGGCGGGTACAAGCCATGGGCCCAGGGGAGTGGAGGCGGGGAGTGACTTGCCCTTGGTCCACTGTCCGGCGGCTCCGGGAATCTGGTAGTCGCGCTCGGACAAGTCGTTGGCCACTGCGTAGCCGACGATGCATGCTTCGGCCTCGTCCAGGGAGGAAAGGTAGGACGCTTCCTTGCCGATCACGATTGCCAATTCCACTTCCCAGTCGTACTTTTCCGACGACGGCGGGATGGGCGCTGCGTCGAAAGGTCCGCTGATGGTGTTGGACGGCTTCAGGAAAACCACTGGGACCTCGGGCGGCGTGGCCCCTGATTCGGCGGCGTGCGCGGTGTAGTTCAGGCCAATGGCAATCACCGAGCCGGGCCGGGCAATGGGAGCGCCAATGCGCATGCCCTCGACGGAAATTTCCGCAAGTTCCCCGGATTGGAGGGCTGCGCGGGTCCGGGTGAAACCGTCGGAGGCGAGGAAAACGCCGTCGATGTCGTTGGTCAGCGTCGAGAGATCGAAGTACTTCTCTGTGCCGTCGGCGTCTTGGGCGATGACGGCCGGTTGTTCGTTTCCGGCCGTACCCAGCCTGGCGAATTTCAAGGTCATGGCTTCCTCCGTGCGTTTGGGACTAACATCCGAGCTCTAGTGTGCTGTTTCACTACATAATACGGAAATGTGACCCATTGACAAGGTAGACATCGGATGTTTAGCTCTACCTAGATCAACCGCCAGCTGCCAAGCAAGGAGCGCAATGAGCGTCGTCACCGCAGTGGACACTTTCGATATCCGCTTTCCCACCTCACAGGACCTCGATGGCTCCGATGCCATGAACCCGGACCCCGACTATTCAGCCGCGTACCTGATCATTCGCACTGATGCCGGTGACGGCCATGAAGGCCACGGCTTCGTGTTCACGATCGGGCGCGGAAACGAGGTTGAGACGGCAGCCCTCGACGCCCTCCGGGAGCACATTCTGGGCCGTAACGTGGAGGACCTCCTGGGCGACATGGGTGCCACCTGGAAGCTGATGGCCCACGATTCCCAGCTCCGCTGGCTTGGCCCGGAGAAGGGCGTCATACATATGGCCATAGGCGCGGTGGTCAACGCTCTCTGGGATCTGAAGGCCAAGCGGGCAGGCTTGCCGCTCTGGGAACTGCTGGCAGACATGAGTCCCGAGGAGCTCGTGGCATTGGTGGACTTCAGATACCTCACCGACGCCCTCACGCCGGATGAAGCGCTGGCGATCCTCCGGATGGCGGAGCCGGGAAAGGAGCTGCGCAAAGCAGCCCTCCGCGCTGAAGGCTACCCCGCCTACACCACGACGCCGGGATGGCTGGGTTACAGCGACGAGAAACTGACGCGCCTGGCCAAGGAAGCCGTGGCCGATGGGTTTGCGCAGATCAAGCTCAAGGTGGGTGCCTCCTTGGAGGACGATATCCGGCGCGTCGGGATTGCCCGGGCGGCGGTGGGTCCGGACACCAGGATCGCGGTGGACGCCAACCAGCGCTGGGATGTCCAGGAAGCCATCGATTGGATGGCCCACCTGGCTCCCTATGACATCGCCTGGATCGAGGAACCTACCAGCCCCGATGACGTCCTGGGGCATGCGGCCATTGCCCGCGGGGTTGCCCCCATCCCTGTGGCAACAGGCGAGCACGTCCAGAACCGGGTGGTGTTCAAGCAGATGCTCCAGGCTGGTTCCCTCCAGGTCCTGCAGATAGATGCGGCCCGTGTAGCCGGGGTCAACGAAAACATCGCCATCCTGCTGCTCGCGGCCAAGTTCGGGATCCGCGTGTGTCCGCATGCCGGCGGCGTGGGGCTGTGCGAGGCCGTTCAGCACCTGTCCATGTTCGACTTCGTTGCCGTCTCAGGTACCAAGGAAGGCAGGATGATCGAGTTCGTGGACCATCTGCACCAGCACTTCATCACACCTGTGGACGTCCGAAGCGGCGTCTACTGGCCGCCGTCGGCTCCTGGTGCGGGCAACGAAATGGTGCGTGAAACACTGACGGAATACGCCTTCCCCGACGGCCCCGTCTGGGCCCGATAACGTACCGCGACAGCACGTGCACGCTCACAAGGAAGTGATCGCATGACCCAGCAAGCACCACCGCTGCTCTCCCTCCACGGAGTCAGCAAGAGTTTCCCCGGAGTCCGGGCCCTGAACAACATGGGGCTGGAGCTTCGCCATGGTGAAGTCCTTGCGCTCGTGGGTGAGAACGGCGCCGGAAAGTCCACGCTGATGAAGCTTCTATCCGGCATCTACACACCGGACAGCGGCGCCTTCGAGCTGAACGGAACGGCCTTTGTGCCCAACAGTCCCAAGCACGCGCAGGAACTGGGTATCAGCATCATCCACCAGGAATTCAACCTGATGCCGGACCTCACCGTAGCCCAGAACATCTTCATCGGCCGCGAACCCCGGCGCTTCGGAGTGCTGAACGAACGGGCCCTCAACCATCAGGCCCGGGAACTGCTGGACAGGATCGGGCTGCAGCTGAATCCCCGTCAGAAAGTGGGGCAGCTGACGGTCGCCAAGCAGCAGATGGTGGAGATCGCGAAAGCACTGAGCCACGATTCCAAAGTGATCATCATGGACGAACCAACGGCAGCACTGAATGACGCCGAGGTGGCCGCCCTGCACCAGATCATCCGTGGATTCATCTCTCCCACCACAGGCGTCATCTACATCTCCCACAGGATGGACGAACTCAAGCAGATCTCACAGCGCATCACCGTCATCCGCGATGGCGAGTACGTGGACACCGTCAATACAGCGGAAACCACCATGAAGGAAGTCATCTCCCTGATGGTGGGGCGTCGGATTTCAGGAGAACAGCGCCCTACGGCGGTCCCCGCCGAGGTGCGTAACGACGTCGTGCTTTCGGTTGAGGGGTTATCGACGCGAGCCTTGCTGCGGGATGTCGGATTCGAACTGCGACGCGGCGAAATCCTTGGCTTCGCCGGGCTCATGGGCGCAGGTCGGACGGAGGTGGCACGGGCCCTGGTGGGCGCCGATCGTGCCACGTTCACCCGGTTACAGGTACGCGGCGTTGATGCGGCCATCCCGAACCCTGCCGCTGCCGCGAAGCTGGGCATCGGCTACCTGTCCGAGGACCGCAAGCATCTTGGCCTCATGCTTGAGCGCGACGTGAAGGAGAACATCATGCTCTCCTCGCTCGCGGCGAACGCACCGGGCGGTTTCATCAAGGATTCGGCGTTGCGCAGGACCGCTGAGGAATACAGCAGGAAGCTAAGGATCAAAACGCCATCCATCAACCAACTGGCGCGCAATCTCTCCGGCGGCAACCAGCAGAAGATCGTGATCGCCAAGTGGCTGGTCAAGGACTGCGACATTCTCATTTTTGATGAACCCACGCGTGGAATCGACGTTGGTGCCAAGGAGGAAATTTACAGGCTCCTTAACGAACTGGCCGCCGGTGGGAAATCGATCATCATGATCTCCTCGGAGCTTCCCGAGATCCTGCGCATGTCCCACCGGATCGCCGTTATGGCCGAAGGCCGGATCACAGGCTTCCTCAGCAACGCTGAAGCCACCCAGGAACAAATCATGGAGCTGGCCACCCGCCGCGCCATCGCCACACCAGGAGCAATGACAGCATGAGCCTTGTAGAGACCCCCGCGTCCCGCAACCAGGGTACAAAGCCCGGACCCGCCGAACAGAAGCCCGTACGTGACCTGGCAACCCGGTTCCGTTCATCCCTTCAACAGCTCCTGGCCTTCGGTTCACTCATTGTCCTGGTCATCTTTTTCGGTGCGATGAACTCAAGGTTCCTGGTGCCAAGCAATCTTTCGGACATCCTTCTCTCCACCGTCGTGATCGGGTTGCTGGCCCTGGGCGCGACGTTCGTGATCATTACCGGAGGCATTGATCTCTCCGTAGGCACCGGGATGAGCCTGTGCTCAGTCATGACGGGCGTGGTCCTGACCTATCTCGGCCTGCCGCTGTGGGCCGGCGTCATTGGCGGCATCCTGATGGGAGCCGTGATCGGTGCCGTCAATGGGTTCCTCATTTCGTTCCTGAAGATCCCACCGTTCATTGCCACCTTGGCCACGATGCTCGTAGCACAGGGCATGGCCCTGGTGGTTTCCGGAACCAAACCCATCTATTTCACCAGCACTGAAGGCTTCGCCAACCTTGCCCTCGGCAAGCCCATCCCCGGCCTGGTAGTTCCCAACGCAGTATTCATCTTCTTCGCGGTGGCCGTACTGGCCGGACTCGTCATGAGCAAGACGCTCTTGGGCCGCTATACCTTCTCCATCGGTTCCAACGAGGAAGCAACAGCACTTTCCGGCATCAACGTGCGGAACTGGAAATTGTGGATCTATACGGCCGCCGGAGCCTTCACAGGCCTGGCCGGCGTCATCATCGCAGCCCGCCTGAACTCCGCCCAGCCGGGGCAGGGCATGGGCTACGAACTGCAGGCTATTGCCGCCGTCGTGATCGGTGGAACATCCCTGGCCGGAGGCAAAGGCTCCATCGTCGGAACGGTGATCGGCGCCCTCATCATGTCCGTCCTGACCAACGGCCTGCGCATTATCTCCGTGCCGCAGGAATGGCAGAACGTGGCCATCGGCGTCGTGATCCTCGTGGCGGTCTATCTGGACATGCTGCGCAGGAAGGAGACCACCAAATAGCCCCTGCGCTTCGGCTCCAACCACCCGCTTCCGCTCCAACCACCCGCTTCCGCTCCACCCAATCGCATCCTCTCCAGAACGCATCTTCTCCAGAACGCATCCTCAGAAAAAGGGAGTCTTCAATCGTGAGCAAGTCCATCCACAACCGCCGTTCCTTCCTTACCCTCACTGGCCTCGCCCTCGGTGCCGTCGCCATCGCCGGCTGCGAGGCACCGGCCGGATCCGCCTCCGCCAGCGGAGCAGCAGCCAACGGCGCCAAGCCGTACATCGCCGTCGTGTCCAAAGGTTTCCAGCACCAGTTCTGGCAGGCCGTCAAGCAAGGAGCGGACAAGGCTGCCAAGGAATTCAACGTCGAGATCAGCTTTGAGGGCCCGAACACCGAGAAGGACGTCGACCAGCAGATCCAGATGCTCACCACGGCCCTGGGCAAATCGCCTGCAGCCATCGGCTTCGCAGCGCTGGACTCACAGGCCGCCACGCCCCTCCTGGAGCAGGCCAAGAGCAAGAACATCCCGGTCATTGCGTTCGACTCCGGCGTTGACTCCACCATCCCGGCCACCACGGCTTCCACCGACAACAAGGCTGCAGCAGCTGAGGCTGCCAAGCACCTTGCTGAACTGATTGGCGGATCAGGGGAAATCGCCATCATCGGCCACGACCAGACGTCCAAGTCCGGCACGGACCGTCGGGACGGCTTCAAGGAATACATCGAAAAGAACAACCCCGGGGTCAAGATCGTCGCCATCCAGTACGCCGGTGGTGACCAGCTGCTCTCGGCAGACGCTGCCAAGGCGATCATCACCGCCAACCCCAACCTCAAAGGCATGTACGGAACCAACGAAGGTTCGGCAATCGGCGTCGTCAAGGCCGTGGAGGAGCTTGGCCTCAAGGGCAAACTGACGATCGTCGGATTCGACTCGGGCAAGGCGCAAATTGACGCCATCAAGTCCGGACTCATGGCAGGCGCCGTCACCCAGAACCCTGTTGGCATCGGCTATGAGACGATCAAGGCCGCCGTTGCCGCGATCAAGGGTGAGAAGTTGCCGGGCAAGATCGACACCGGCTTCTACTGGTACGACGCCAAGAACATCGACTCCGAGACCATTAAGCCCAACCTCTACCAATAGAATCAGCCCGGATTGGGAAGCACTGCGCGGCTCCCAATCCGGGCCTGACGCTCCAAAAAGCACTGCCAAATCCCGGCACACGGAAGGTATCCCGTTGATCCAGCACGCACCTTGGTTCGAAGAGGCACGCTTTGGCATGTTCGTACACTGGGGCCTGTACGCCCTGCCCGCCCGGCACGAGTGGGTGATGAACCGCGAGGAAACCACTGTGGAGGAGTACTCCAAATACTTCCGGCGCTTTGACCCCGATCTCTACGATCCCCGCGGGTGGGCACGGGCCGCGCGCAGGGCCGGCATGAAGTACGTGGTCCTCACCACCAAGCATCACGATGGCTTCTGCCTATGGGACTCAGCTCTGACGGACTACAAAGCCACCAACACCCCAGCGGGCCGTGACCTGATTGCACCCTACGTGGACGCGCTGCGGGCTGAAGGACTCAAAGTCGGTTTCTACCACTCGCTGATCGACTGGCACCATCCGGACTTCACCATCGACGGCGTGCACCCCCAACGCAACGCAGCCGACGTCGAAAACCTCAACGCCGGACGCGACATGGCACGCTACCGCGAGTACCTGCACGGACAGGTGCACGAGCTCCTGGGCAACTACGGCACCATCGACTACCTGTTCTTCGATTTCTCCTACGCAGGAGACGGACACTCAGAGTTCTGGGGCGGCAAGGGTGCCAAGGACTGGGACTCCGAAAACCTGCTCGCCATGGTGCGGGAACTGCAGCCCGGCATAGTGGTCAACGACCGCCTTGGTATCCCCGGCGACTTCGTCACCCCCGAGCAGTACCAGCCGGCCGGACCCATGATGGTCGACGGCGTCCCCGTCACTTGGGAGGCCTGCCAGACCTTGAACGGCAGCTGGGGTTACGACCGCGACAACCTCAACTACAAATCCGTGGACCTGCTCATCCGAATGCTGGTGGATTGCGTCTCCAAAGGCGGCAACCTGCTGCTTAACGTAGGCCCAACAGGCCGGGGCAGCATCGACCCCCGGGCGCTCGCCTCCCTTGAAGGCATCGGCGAGTGGATGGAACTGCATTCCCGCTCGATTTACGGCGCGGGGACTTCGCAGTTCACAGCACCTGCGGATGCCCGCTACACCCAGCGCGGGGACCGCCTGTACGTGCATCTCTTCGCCTGGCCCTTTGAATACGTCCATCTCCCGGACCTGGCCGGCAAAGTGGAGTATGCCCAACTCCTCAACGACGCATCCGAGGTCTTCCTCCAACAGGTGGACCCCGCACAGCAGGCCATGAACATGACCCCCGGAGGCCAACCAACCGGGACCCTGACCATCAAGCTCCCCGTCCAGCGGCCCGACGTCGCTGTGCCCGTGCTTGAACTTTTCCTGAAGCCGGGGAATCTCAATGACTGAAAGCATCGCCCTCCACACCCGGCTCAAACCCGGAACCGAAGAGGCATACGCAGACGCCCACGCGAACATCCCGCCCGAACTCGTTGAAGCCCTCAAAGGAGCCGGCGTACGGAATTGGCGGATCTGGCGCAGCGGGCTGGACCTTTTCCACGTGGTGGACGTCGAGGACTACCAAGCCATGCGCCATGCGCTCGCGGATCATCCGGCGAACGTTCCCTGGCAGGCCCGGATGGCAGAACTTCTTGAGGTTCAGGACGATTACTCCGGAAACGATTCGGGTATCCAGAAAGTATGGGAACTGCCATGAACTCTGAACCACTGACTCTCGGCAGGCTCGGATTCGGTGGGGCCGGCATCGGAAACCTGTACAAAGCCATCCCGGATGGGGAAGCGTTGGCTACTGTCCTGGCGGCCTGGGATTCAGGTGTCCGCTATTTCGACACCGCACCCCACTACGGCCTGGGCTTGTCCGAGCAGAGATTGGGCGCTGTCCTCCGGGACAAACCCCGGGAAGAATTCGTCATCTCCACTAAAGTGGGCCGCTTGCTGGAAGCCAACCCCGATGCCGGCTCGGCAAAGGACGGCCCGGCAGCGGCCGGCTCGGCAAAGGACGACGAGGGCTTCGACGTCCCCGCTACCAGCAGACGCGTATGGGATTTCACCGAAGCCGGCATCCGGCGCAGCATCGAGGACTCCCTGGAACGCCTGGGCCTGGACCATGTGGATATCGCATACCTCCACGATCCCGATGTCCACGATCTCCAGAAGGGCATCTCCCACGCCCTTCCAGCGCTGGAGAAACTGCGCGCCGAGGGCTTGGTCAAAGCCATCGGCGTCGGCACCAACTCCGCGGAAGCAGCCTTGGAATGTGTCGAGGCCGCGGACCTGGACCTCATCATGCTCGCAGGACGCTACACGTTGCTTGAGCAGCCCAGCGTCCCGCTGCTTGACCGCTGCGTGGAGCAGCGCACCGGCGTCGTGGATGTTGGCGTCTACAACTCCGGGCTGCTGGCCCGTCCCGAAGTCCCCGACGACGCGCATTACAACTACGACCGCGCACCGCGTGCAGTGGTTGAGCGTGCGCGTGCGCTCGCGGGCGTCTGCAGCGACTTCGGGGTGGAACTCCCGACGGCGGCACTCCAGTTCCCCTTGCGGCATCCGGCCGTGGTGAATGTGACAGTCGGGGCCAGCAGACCTGAACAGGTCACTTCGAACGCCAGCCGTATGCAGGAATCCGTGCCCGAAGAATTGTGGGACGCGTTGGAGGCCCTGCGGCGTGATTGACGCGCATCTGCACCTCTGGAATCTCGATACCTTCGTAACGGGAGGTGTCCGGCCCTACTCATGGCTCGGCCCGCAGCACGGTGGGCTGTTCCGCAGCTTCGGCGAGGATGAGGCCGCAGAGGTCCTGGCCGCAGCGGGGGTGAGCGGAGCGGTGATGGTCCAGGCCGACGACACGGTTGCTGACACCGAGAGCATGCTGGGGGTGGCGTCGCGCAATCCGTGGGTACTCGGCGTCGTGGGGTGGATCCAACTCGACTCTCCCGCGGAAGCCGCGTCCCAACTGGACCGCTTCGCCACTCATTCCGTCTTCAGGGGCGTGCGGCATTTGGTGCACGATGATCCCCGGGATGACTTCCTTGACCTGCCCCCGGTACGCGAATCCCTGGCCCTGCTTGCCGCACGCGGCCTGGCCTTCGACGTCCCCGATGCCTTCCCACGTCATCTGGGAGGCACTGTACGGCTTGCCCGCGAACTTCCTGAGCTGACCGTGGTCCTGGATCATCTCGGCAAGCCACCCCTTGCCGACGCCGCTGCGATGGACCTTTGGCGCGCTGATTTTCGAGAACTAGGGCGTCTGCCCAACACCGTGGCCAAGTTGTCCGGCTTGCACTTGCCCGGCGTGGAATATTCCGCAGATTCGTTGCGGCCCTTGTTCGACGAAGCGCTGGAGGCCTTCGGTCCCGATCGCTTGATGATCGGCAGCGACTGGCCGGTCAGCACACTGGGTGCGCCTTACGGCCGGACCTTGGATGTGTTGTTGGAACTCATCTCTTCACTGAGCGTCCCTGAACAGGATGCCGCGCTCGAGGCGACAGCAATCCGCACCTACGGGCTGCCGGTTACGCCGCTTCCACAGGATTAGCTCCCAAGGATTAGGACTTCCTCGGACTAGAGGGCCTGCCGCAGCCAGTTCTCCACGCCGCTGATGTGGACAGTCACCAGGGCCCGGACCAGTTCGGCATCGCCGCGTTCCAGGGCGTCGGCGATAGCGCGGTGTTCTGCCAGCGTATGCGCCACAGCTTTTTCCTGCGTCAGGCCACGCCAGATCCGGGCTCGGACCGTACTGCTGGACAGGGCTTCCAAGAGGCTGCCAAGGTAGTCGTTCCCCGCAGCTTCGGTGATGATTCGGTGGAATTCGAGATCGTGGGCTACGAGTTCCTCGACGTCCGTGTTTTCATCGATGCCGTCCATGGTGGCCCGGAGCGCCATGAGCTCTGCCGGCCCGATCTTGCCGGCAGCGAGGTGGGCGGTGGCCGGTTCAAGGATTCGTCGGACCTCAAAGAGTTCCAGGATGGAGCGGTCCTGATGCAGGTCAACCACAAATGCCACGGCTTCGTTAAGCAGCTTGGCATCGAGGCTGGTGACGTAGGTTCCGTCGCCGCGGCGGACGTCGAGCACGCGGATCAGCTCCAGTGCCTTCACCGCCTCACGCAGTGAACTGCGCGAAAGGCCGAGCCGCTCGCTCAGTTCCTTCTCGGGCGGAAGCCGATCCCCGGCCTTGAGTTCCCCGCGGATCAGCATGTCCTTGATCTTGCCAATCGCCTCATCTGTGACAGCCATGGATCCATAGTAGTCGCGAATCATCGGATGTTTGGCTTAGGCGCGCTCTCACCCAACTACGTAGCAGCAGATGCCCTTTTGAGCGCTCAAAACGGCATCTGCTGCTACTTACTTGGGTTCGTTAACCAACGACGGCGGCACTTGCGTTCCGTTGTTACGGAACCCAGGTGCCGCCGTCGGGCGTTACTTGGAACTGGCGCTATTGGGGACCTTTTAGGAGTCGCCGCCGCGCATGGGGCGGTTGGCAATAACCGGGGCGCTGCCGGTGTAGCCGTCGCGGGTCGCAGCAAGCTCGTGGATCTGCTTGCGGCACAGGTACCAGCCAACCACCATCAGTGCGCATGCGATCGCCGTGACCAGCATGGTGAGCGGGGAGTCGATGAAGACCATCACCAGCACGCCTACCAGGAACAGGAGCGAGAGGTAACCGGTGTACGGCGCACCAAACATCCGGAAGGACGGGCGCTTGAGCCAGCCCTTGTCCGCCCAGCGTTTGAGTTGCATCTGGCACAGGACGATGGTGGCCCACGTGACGATGATGCCCACGGAAGCAACGTTCAGGACGATTTCGAACGCCTGTGACGGGACGAGGTAGTTCAGCGGAACGCCGAGGAGCGAGACACCTGCCGTGATCGCAATGCCACCGTAGGGGACACCGGCCTTGTTCATGCGCTGGGCAAACTTCGGGGCGGACCCTGCAACGGACATCGAGCGCAGGATACGGCCGGTGGAGTACAGGCCGGCGTTCAGCGAAGACAGCGCGGCGGTGAGGACCACGAGGTTCATGATCACGTCCACGCCCTGGATGCCGATGGAACCGAAGAACGTCACGAACGGGCTGACGCCCTTCTCGTAGGACGTGTAGGGGAGCAGCAGAGCGAGCAGGATGACCGAGCCAACGTAGAACACTGCGATACGGAAGACCACGGAGTTGATGGCCTTGGGCATGATCTTCTCAGGGTTCGGAGTTTCACCGGCGGCGGTGCCGATGAGCTCGATCGATGCGTAAGCGAACAGCACACCCTGCATGAGGATGATCATGGGAAGGATGCCATTGGGGAAGATGCCGCCGTTGTCGGAGAGGAGGCTGAAGCCAACTTCCTGGCCCTCCACCGGGGTGCCGAAGATGACGAAGTAGCTGCCTACCACCAGGAAGGCCACCAGAGCAGCGACCTTGACCAGGGCGAACCAGAATTCAAGCTCGCCAAAGACCTTGACCGAAACCAGGTTCAGGCTCAGGACCACGACAAGTGCGATAAGCGCCCATGCCCACTGTGGAACTACGCCGATCCACGGGACGTATTTGCCGAAGAAGTTCATGTACAGCGCCGCTGCTGTGATGTCCACGATGGTGGTGGTGGCCCAGTTGATCCAGTAGAACCAGCCGGAAACGAAAGCTGCCTTCTCACCGAAGAACTCACGGGCGTAAGAAACGAAGGATCCAGACGAGGGGCGGTGGAGAACGAGTTCACCGAGAGCGCGGAGGATCAGGAATGCGAAGAAGCCACATACGGCATACGCGATGACGAGCGAAGGGCCCGCAGCGTTGAGGCGGCCACCAGCGCCGAGGAACAGCCCGGTGCCGATTGCACCGCCGATCGCGATCATCTGGATCTGGCGGGGCTTCAGATCCTTGTGGTAGCCCTTGTCCTCCTTGTGGAGGGCTTTCTCGCTGGCATGCGCTTGGGCCGGGACCGTGTGGTCCGTGATGGGTGGGTTGGTCATTGGAATCCTTAGGGGTGTCCTGTTGGGGGTGTCCTGGACGCGTCCGATCGGGGGCCGGAGCGCAGGACAGGGCCTCGTGGGGGTGTGCCTTATCGGGCGGGACGGCTCTCTTGAGCCGCTGGGCTTACTGGCCGGATTCGGCTTACTTGCTAAGGTTTGCCAGACGTTCCGGGCTGAGCAGTTCCTCAAGCTGGGCAGCAGTCAGCAGACCGTGCTCCAGGACGAGTTCTGCAACACCCTTGCCGGTAGCCAGCGCTTCTTGGGCGATGGCCGTGGCGGAGGCATAACCGATGTGGGGGTTCAATGCCGTGACGAGACCGATCGACTGCTCCACGGTAAGCCGTAGCCGTTCGGTGTTTGCTGTGATGCCCCGGACGCAGCGTGCCGTAAGGGTGCGGCACGCTGCTTCCAGGTGGGAGATGCTCTTGTGCAGGCTGTGCACAATGATCGGTTCGAAGGCGTTCAGCTGAAGCTGGCCCGCCTCCGCGGCCATGGTGACTGTGACATCGTTGCCGATGACTTCGTACGCCACCTGGCTGACCACTTCCGGGATCACCGGATTGATCTTGCCGGGCATGATCGACGAGCCGGACTGAACAGCCGGCAGGTTGATCTCGCCCAAACCCGCACGCGGTCCAGAGGACAGCAGGCGGAGGTCGTTGCAAATCTTGGAGAGCTTCACTGCCACACGCTTGAGGACGCCTGACAGATGAACGAAAGCGCCAACATCCTGGGTGGCCTCAATGAGGTCCGCCGACGTCAGGAGCGGAAGGCCAGTGATTTCGGCCAGGTGACGGCAGGCGGCATCTGCGTAACCGACTGGCGCGTTCAGGCCTGTGCCAATAGCGGTCGCCCCAAGGTTGATCTCGTGGATCAGCATGTGGGACTCGTCCAAGCGGGCACGGTCCTCGCCAATGGTCACGGCGTACCCACCGAATTCCTGGCCCAAGGTCATGGGAACGGCGTCCTGAAGCTGGGTGCGGCCCATCTTCACAACCGTGCGGAATTCACGGCCCTTCTCGGCAAAGGCCAACTCGAGTTCTTCCAGAGCGAGGAGGAGTTCCTTCACAGAGAAGATCGTGGCGAGGTTCACCGCCGTCGGGTAGACGTCGTTGGTGGACTGGCTCAGGTTGACGTGGTCATTGGGGTGCAGCTTTGAGTAATCGCCCTTGGGGTGGCCAAGGATTTCCAGTGCACGGTTGGCAATGACCTCGTTTGCGTTCATGTTGGAGCTGGTGCCCGCGCCGCCCTGGATCACGTCCACCATGAACTGCTCCTGGAGCATGCCATCCATGACGTCCTGGCATGCCTGGTCAATGGCTCCGGCGCGTTCGGCATCCAGGAGGCCGAGCTCATGATTCGTGCGGGCCGCCGCTTGCTTTACCGCGGCGAGGCCGCGGACCAGATGGCGGTTCGTGGACAGAGGCTGTCCTGTGATGGGGAAATTCTCGATGGCCCGCAGGGTGTGGACGCCCCAGTAGGCGTTCCCGGGAATATCGCGGTCCCCCAGGAGGTCGTGTTCGGAACGGATGGGGATCGCCTGATCGACGGTGGTCATAGCTGTCCTTGGTTTAGTTCTTGCTGAAAAATTGCGCTGCGCGGAGCTCGCCGACCGGAAGGCCGCCTCCCAACACCGGTGGGCTTTGAAGCGTGTCCAGGCTGCCGCCGTCGACGCCCAACTGGCGGAGAACCTCAACGGTGACGGGCATGCGCGCGCGGTCACCGCCGTCGGAAATCTTCACGGCCACGCCGCGGCCGTCCGGCAAGCCCACCAACTGGAGGCCTTCAAAACCGTCCTTGGCCAGCAACCCCGGGACTGCGCGCATCAGCGCAGTGACGTCGCGGCCTTCCCCGGCCACCATCTCCGGGAAACGGCGCATGGCGTGGGCAACCTTGCCTTCGACGGTGCTTTGGTCAGCGGCGGCGAGGCGGCCATAGGCGCGGGCCATGCCGTGAAGCGTGTGGGCAAAAAGGGGCGTACCGCAGCCATCAGTGCTCACTGCGGCTGCATCCTCGCCGGTCAGTTCGGTGATGGTGTCACGAACCAGGACCTGAAGCGGGTGCTCCGGGCTGAGGTAGCCCTCCACGGGCCAACCGTTAATAACGCACACTGCGGTCATGGACGCGTGCTTGCCGGAGCAGTTCTGGGCAAGTTGGGTTGGGCCGTTGCCAGCGCGGAGCCATTCTTCGCGCTCAACGACGCCGTATGGCAGGTCAGTGCTGTTGCCCAGTGCCGCTTCGGTCAGGCCGTGAAGCGCCAGGATCTCGGCGGCGCCGTCGCGATGCGCTTTGCTGCCCGAGTGGCTGGCCGCCGTCAGGGCGAGGAGGTTCTGGGGGATGTCCAAGCCCGCGCGGAGGAGGGCAACGGCCTGCAGCGGCTTAAGGGAGGAACGCGGATACATCGGCGCGTCCGGCTCGCCGGCTTCGATGGCACTGCTGCCATCGGCGTTCAGGGCGATCAGCGATCCATAGTGGATGCTCTCCACCAAGCCGTCGCGGGTCTGTTCGACGAGCGGGACGTGGTTGGGTGTTCTCTGTGCTGTTTGGGCCGCTGCTGCCGCGGTCGCTTGAGGCATGGTGTCCTTTGGGTGGTTCATTTGCTGAGGATCGTGTCCAGTGCGACGCTGACGGCCTGAAGGTGATCGGCCATCGCTTTGCTCGCTGCTTCGGCGTCGCCTGCTTCGATTGCGTTCAGCACGGCAACATGTTCGTCGTCCGAGCGGTGTTGCCGGTCAGCGACGAGGTTGAGGGTTTCGGATTGGTGGGCCAAGGCGTCGCGGATATCGGAGACGACGCTGGCGAACACCCGGTTGCCACTGGCCCGGGCGACGGCGGAATGGAAGCTGGCGTCCAGGTTCACCCACGCTTCGGGATCGTTCTCGTTGAGCATTTCCTGGACGATGTCCTTCAGGTGCTCAAGTTCTTCCTCAGTGCGGCGCTGGGCTGCCAGTCCGGCCGCGGGTATCTCAATGTGCGGACGTGCCTCGTTCAGATCACGCGCACTGTACTGGCCCAAGGTAAGGTCATTGGCGACCTTGTTGGCCACAATGAACGTGCCCTTACCGGTCTTGGTCACAGTCAAGCCCAGCGTGTTGCAGGACCGTAGGGCTTCGCGAATGACCGAGCGGCTCACGCCATACTGGGCTGCCAGCGTTGCTTCAGAACTCAGCTTGGTGCCGATATCGAACTGGCCGCCCTCGATAGCCCTTCTGAGTGCCGCGAAGACAGCCTCAGCCGCGGAAATGCGCGAGATCGGCGTATGCCCAGCGGAAGAGCCCTGAGGGGCTGGCTGTCCGGCTGTCCGGCTGTCTGACAGGTTCACGTTATCGAATATGGCACGGGTCACAAGGCTGTGTCAACGCTGAAAGATTCGCTTCACGCTTTGGGGCCGGGGCGCTCCGCTGATTGCGGCGGGGACCTAGCTCACGCGCGCATGACCCTCGATAGACCGGAGGATGCCGAACAGCTTCACCACACCTTCGTCGCCGAACAACACGTCAGGACCGGACGGTGCCAACTCGTTGTAGGGGGAATCGAAGAGGGCAGCGGGATCCACTCTCCCGTTCTCCACCAGATGGTTGGTCAGGACTTGGAGGAAGTCGAGTTGCTGTGCCGTCAGAGTGGTGTCGGCAACGAACTCCGACAGTGCTTCCTCCACTGCATCGCGGTCGAGTCCGACAAGGGAGCGTACGAAGACACCTAAGCCGTCGCTTGCTGCACGGTCCAGGTCTTGCGAGGACCCCAAACCACTTTCGAGCAGGATGCGCTCGAGCTCGGCGATATCCAAAGCCGTTAGCTGTTTGTTCCTGCGGAGACGTTGGATGGTGGTGTGCTGCTGATGCTGCGCGAGGTAGAGGCGTGTTTTCTCTCGGTATCGGACTAGGTCCACGGTGCCATTGCTGGCTCCGGCGAGTTCCATCTCTTCCAGTTCGCCGAGTTCGTCCTGGAAATTTGTGTAAACGACGTTGCGTTTGCGCTTCTCGATGAGGTGAACAAGTTCGCGAAGCCTGAGCCTGATATCTTCCAGCCACTCAGCCGATATTGAGTCCCACTCACCGTCGTCCAGGATTGTTTCGAGCAGAGGCAATTGGGCTGCAATGGCGGGAATGTTTGGCTGGTCTTGCAACGCCGTCGCAACCGCCTGGATCTTCTTGCAGTAAGGAGCTAAGCCCCGGCCCTCCAGTACGGCAAGCTCTGTCTGGAGCACCAAGTAGTCGAAGCGCTTGGCCTCTTCCGTATCCGGCAGGGCTCCTATGGACGCCAGCCGCGCAATATCTGACTCAAGAGCGCTGAAGTCTTCCGCCTTGAGGGAATCCCAAGCGGATGCATGAGTGAACCTTTCTACCCACTTGCGTACAGGCTTCACCAGGAAGTTGTCGTGCGGCAGCCGGTCGACGGTGTGCTTCAGGGTTTTCCTCAAGTCCGCAACGTATGGAGCATCGGCGTCCCACGAAAGGTCGGCGGCAAGACGCAAGAGTTGGACGCGGGTAGCGAACGTGCTCTCTGCTAGGGACTTGCGCAGGGACCCTTCGTTGCCTGGCATTCCGGCGTTGAAATACTCTGCATTGCGGCAGATGTCGAAGATGAAGAAGTCTTTTTTGTCTTCCCCAGGGCCGAATAGATCCGGGCAGAGCCGTGTTCCGCGTCCCACCATCTGCCAGAACTTCGTTTTGGATCTAACCATTTTGAAGAAGACAAGGTTGACGGCTTCCGGCACGTCCACTCCGGTGTCCAGCATATCCACAGAGATCGCGATGTGCGGGTTTCCGTCTCGGGTGGAAAACTCTTCGATGAGTGCCTGGGCATAGTTCACCTGGTAGGTAATTACCCGAGCGAAGTGTCCCTTGTAGTTTGGGTAATTCTTATCGAAGCGGGCTGCGATGAAGTCTGCATGTTGGTTGTTCTTCGCGAAGATAATGGTCTTCCCAAGTCGGTCCCCTCCGGCAACCTTATGGCCGTGGGTCATGAGCACTTCCAGGGCCTTGTCGACGGTGTCGGTGTTGAACAGCCAGGAATTGACTACGGCTGGATCGACGAACTCCGGGATCTCACCGTCTTCGTTCCATTCGAGCTCGTCCCATTGCTCCTTTTCGCTGTCGGGTAGGTCGTCATAGGAGATGCCTTCATAGGGGAATTTAAGCGGCACGGGAATTACGCGAGGGGGCACGAGGTAGCCAGCCTCGATTGCTTCATTGAGTTCGTAAGCAAAAGTAGGGACGTTGTCTTCGATGCCGAAAAGACTGTAAGTATTCCGGTCCACTTCTGACTGGGGAGTGGCTGTAAGGCCAATGAGTAGGGAATCAAAGTACTGGAAGATCGCACGGTACTTCTGATAGATGGAGCGGTGAGCCTCGTCAATGATGATGAGATCGTAGTGGCCCACTCCAAACTTGCGTTGACCCAGGTTTCCCTCGGTCTGATTGATGAGGTTCATCATTGTGGGATACGTGGCGACGTGGATGCGGCTGTCAGCTTCGTCACCGGAGCCAAGTATCACTGGCCCGGAACCGGGCAGGTGGGTCTTGAATGCATTTGCTGCCTGCCTTACCAAAGTGACGCGGTCGGCCAGGAAGAGAACACGCTTAGCCCAGTTGGCTTCCTGCAGCAGCTTGGCGAGTGCGACGACGGTGCGCGTCTTGCCGGTGCCGGTTGCCATGACCACAAGAGCCTTGCGTTCACAGTCATTCTCATAAGCCTCTGTTACGGCTCGGATGGCATTGTGCTGGTACGGCCGTTCGACAATCGAGTTGTCGATTTGCTGCTCGGCCAAGGGTTTACGGATTTCCCGCCGATTCACGAACAGCTGGAGTTGATCCCGCGTGTGGAACCCTTGGACAGTCCGTTCGGGGTACATGGAGTCGTCCCAGATCCATGTTTCATAGCCGGACGTGTAGTAGATGATAGGTCGCCGGCCGAAACGTCGTTCGAGACAGTCAGCGTAGAGCTTTGCCTGCTGCTTCCCGACGTGAGGGTCCTTCGTCGTACGTTTCGCTTCGACGACCGCCAGAGGCAGCCCATCTGCACCCCACAGGACGTAGTCGACATACCCGATGCCGCTCAGCGTGCCGCTTGAAGTGGGCATGGTGTCTACCTTGAATTCACGATCTTCCGGGCTGGAGAGTGGCCACCCGGCTTCGTTGAGATCAAGGTCAATAAGGTGTCGGCGAGTAAGGGCTTCGTCATAGTCGTGCTGGTCAGGGACGGATTGGTTCTGCTTCTTGACCTGTGCAATCTCCGCCTGAAGCTGTATCAGCTGTGCGTTGAGATCTGCAGATTCCGCTGTCGCCTTAGCAAGGGCTTCGTCTTTGGCCTTGAGTTCTTCTTGAAGCTTCTGGAGTTGCTCGGGTGACTGCTGCGGGACAGGCGACTTGGGAACCGGAGCGAGAACCGCGGCGTCGAATACTAACGACGGCGGCAGTTGGCTTCCGTTCTTGGCGTAGTTTCGGGCGAGCCAGTAGCAAACGTGGTGGAGCTCGCGTAGGACGAGTTCTGCACCTTGAACCGTGGGTCCCACAGGGTTGTGGACCGCATTGTTTCCGGCTTTGCGAATAATGGTGAACTTGTTGCCGATGGCGCCGCCCACGAGCCGCTTGAAGGCAGGCTCGTTTAGAAGCGCATTGAGATCGTCTTTGTAGGGAAGCTCTAGTGCCGCTTCCACCTTGTAAAGCCATTCAACAAGGCGTTCGACTGTGTAGCGGGCGTAGAACACGGACGCTCGGGGATCGATGGGGCAAACTGCTCAGCGCGTCTGGCCTGCTGTGCCAAGTCCGGCCATTCGGCCAGCATGAATCCGAAATTGCTGTTTACTGCCCCCATGCAGTCGTCTCCGTTCACACGCACCGATGTCCTGGGATCAGTCAACCATGGGGGAGTGACAGTTCATGTCTTATTTCGTGTCTTGAGACTGAACCAGCGGGAGTTTACGCACGTTGGCCGCTGCGTCATCGGCAACTTTCGGAAGGGGGCCCATCCACTTCTGCAAATCGTCCCTGGCGTAGTCGAATGCTTCCACCATGTGCCGGCAGTAGTGATCGACGACGTCTTCTGCTACATCTACCGCGACGCCGAACTGCGTACCCGTGGAGACCAGCATCTGCCTGCTGATTCGCTGAAGGCGATATTCGCCTTTCACGCTCATTGCGAGGTCGATGCTTGATTCTCCGTCCCAATACGGCGCATAGGTGGCGAGGTCATAGAGCGGGGCCACTTTCACTGCGCTGCCGTTGAGCAGCAAGGAGTAGTTCTTGGCATGTGCGTCAGTGCAGCCGGCCACAGTGTTGAAGACGAAGGCACGATAAAGCACCTCTCCTGCTGTCCGGCGATCGGCCTCGAGAGGAAGCGACCGCGCGAGGGATGCCATATCGCTGGCTCCTGGGCCGCCGTCGCGATGCTGGTACTTCTTTGCAGGTGAAACGCTTAGAGACTGGCAGAGGTCTTCTTGGTGAATGCGGCGCCAAGTTCCGTCTGTGACTTGACGGTCATATCGCCGCGTAACGAACACGTCCCAAGAGCCGATGCGGGCGAGTTCAGATGCTGCTACATCAAGTCCCAGAAAAGCCGCTGCCCTCATGGTCAGCTGCTCGACGACGTCGAGCCGGCTGAAGGTGCCGGCGGAAGGCTTCAAAATGTGTGTCGTTGGCGTTGCGTCTGAGGGGACTCCCCATGTGCCGTCGGCGAACTGGTGTAGGGCAATTTTTGGTTGCGCTCCTGCAAGACTGAAGCGTCCCGCAGCGTCGTCATAGGGCGTGCCATCCTCGTATTCGGCCACGACATGATCCAGCATGTCGGCAACCTCAGATTCGGTGACAGGGGTGACCACATTGCGCGTGAGTGCTCTATCGGAAGATTCCGTGTCCGGTGGCATGAACTGGAGAGCGCCTGCCACATCTGCTCCGATGTGCTCCAGTATGGCGAAAGGATTTGAGGAGGATACCCCAAAGCGCCTGGCTATTGTCCGCAGGGCACCCTCACTGTCCGGCAGCAAGCCTTGTAGAAAGGGCAGGACTGCCCGTTTCTTATGCGAAGCGGCGGCCAGCGGCATGGACAGCGACAACGGAGTTGCGTTCGTCATGGCTCGATACTCGGATGAGTAGCGGAACGTCAGATTGCCTGAGCTTGTCTGCTCGACTAGGCCGCAATGGGTCCCATCCATAAAGACGTCGAGTGCCCGGGCGTTTACCATCGGACCTGGCCAGTTTCAGTGTTGCGTATGGCAACTTCGAACCCCAAGGCTTGAAAGACGTCCATGAATTTCGACGTCTCTACTGTGGCCTTGCCGGACTCAAGGTCGATGACGAAGGTTCGCGAAACGTTTGCCCTGCGGGCCAGTTCTGCTTGGGCCCAGCCCCGCTCTTCACGGAGCTCACGTATGAGTGGACCAGCCTCACGGACGGTTCGCATTCCAGTCTCCTGTCGCCGTACGGCAACTTTGTTAAATGTCGCCGTACGCCGACTTTACCATTTGTTGCCGTACGGCGACAGTGCCTTGACCGAGTGCCGCTCAGTGCCTAGGAAGTTCGGTTACAGCTCTCCTCGGAACGCGCGGTGCTGGAGCGAAGCGAACAAGGTATCCAGTCCGGACAGGTGCTTGCGCTGGGTCACCTTCAGACGCTCGACGGCGGCGATGCGGGTTGCGAAGGTCTGCTGAAGTTCGAGAGGAGGAAGCGGAATGGGTATGGAGAGCAATTTTGGCTTAGCTATGTTCTTCATGGAACCGCCGCTGCCGGATGAGCGTCGGCTGATTTCGTCACGAGTCTCCTTTGACTGGAGCGCCGCCAGTAAGTATCGGGCCTCCACTCGATGCGACGGTACTGCCCTCCACAGTTTGTCCGGCAGGACAGTCGTTCCATTAGTCGATTCGACAAGAGCGCTGGCGCCGACGAGTTCCGTCGTATTTGCCCGACTGATGATGACATCGCCTTTGCGGACAATGTGCTCCGCTGCGGGTTCGTAGCCCGGCGGAAGGGGTTTGGACTGAGATTCGCGGTACTGGCCAGAGGTGATTGCGCTGATTTTGAGCACCCTGCAGGGATTGGAGCTGTCGTCCGACCCGACAAGGTTCTTGCCGCCTACCAACGCCGATACGGCATCAGAAAGTACGTTGGATCTGGGGATATTGCCAAACATAGAATGGAAGATCGACTGTGTGAGGGCGTCGAGGTGGGCGATGGCTTGGCGACGCTTCGTGCGAAGCTCGTCGGCCTCATCCAAAATAGCGGCGATCCGCCGCTGCTCCTGAATGCGCGGATGCGGAACTTCCATGTCCAAGAAGACTCGATTGGGTAGCGAACGACGCCTTGCTGTTGAACCCTGAAGTTTGGCTAAGTAATACGCGATTGCCACGGGTGACCGGAGGAATCGTTCAAGATATAAGGCCTCGGTGACGGTGCTGTCTTTGATATCCCATATAGCATATGCGGGGCTGACTATTCCGGCTGGAAGGGTCCGTTGGAAGGCCAAGACAGCTTCGTCAATCGGAAATCCAACCACAAGCTGCCCGTTTTGAACCACTTTGTACTGGGACAGGTCGGCTCCCGCGACGCGCTTCTTGAACTTCTCGCCCTGAGGAACAAGCCCGTTGCGCATCGTCATGGAAAGCAACGGGTATTCGGTGCTGCCGGCACGCTCCACCTTCGCGGGCTTAACAAGGTCGCCTAGCTTCACTTCAGCAACTCCCGCAGCTCATCCATCCCCTGGGTAATTTCCGCCTCCAGCTCGTCCAGCGCAGCCAGGATCTCCTCGGGGGCGGTGTGCTCGACCTCCTCGTACTCAATCTCCTTGTACCGGTTCAGGGACAAGTCATAGTCGTTGGCCACGATCTCCGACAGTGGGACACAGAATGACTGGTCCGTGCGCCCGCTCGAGTTCCGCCGTTGTGCGTTCATTCCAGCGGGAGAGGACATCCTCAAGGTCGGAAGAACCGAGCGGTGTGCGCTTGTCGTCGAGGCTGAAGCCGTCGGACTTAACATCGTAGAACCAGACGTTCTCCGTGCCACCCGAGTTGGTCTTGGTGAAGAGGAGGATGGCCGTGGAAACACCGGCGTAGGGCTTGAATACGCCGGAGGGAAGCTTCACAACGGCGTCGAGCCTGTGACCCTCGACGAGTGTTTTGCGGAGCGATTTATGGGCCCCCGTGGAACCGAAAAGCACGCCGTCTGGAACGATGACCGCAGCTCGTCCACCAGGCTTGAGCAGCTTGATGAAGAGTGCCAGGAAAAGAAGTTCCGTCTTCTTTGTCTTCACGACTTTTAGCAGATCCTTGGCCACGTTGTCGTAGTCCAGGCTGCCGGCAAACGGAGGGTTAGCCAGAATGACGTTGTACTTTTCCTCCTCTTCGGCGTGCAGGTCGGCAAGTGAATCCCGGTAGGAGACATCGGGATTCTCAACACCGTGCAGCAGCATGTTCATGGAGCCGATACGAAGCATGGTGGAGTCGAAGTCGAACCCATGGAACTGGTCGTTGTGGAAGAACTTCCTGCTCTCATCATTGGTGAGCAGGTTGGGGTTTTTGTCCCTGAGGAATTCACCTGCTTGGACCAAGAATCCGCACGTGCCCGACGCCGGGTCGCAGATGGCCTCCAGCGGCTTGGGCGCCGTCATCGCAACCATGAGATCGATGATGTGCCGGGGCGTCCTGAACTGACCGTTCGTACCCGCCGAAGCAAGCTTGGACAGCATGTACTCGTAGAGGTCGCCCTTGGTGTCTTTGCCGTCCATGTTGATGGCATCGATGACGTCCACAACCTGCTTCAGGACACCCGCGTTGGGGATCTTGAACTGAGCATCTTTCATGTGATGGCTATATGTGGAGTCTTCGCCGTTGGCCAGCTTAGGCAGTTCGTTACGCAAGAACGGGAAGATGCTCTGCGAAAAGACCGTGAACAGCTCGGCTTGGCCAAAGTCTCTGAACTTGGACCAACGAAGGTCTCCGTAGGGGCGGCCCTGGGGATCCAAGCCCTCCGGGAATACTGCATTTTGAAGTGGTAGGCCCAGCATGTTGGCCTTCTTCTCTTCGAGAGTGTGCTTCTCGTCAAGGCGTTTCAGGAACAGCAGGTAAGTGATCTGTTCGATGACTTCCAAGGGGTTGGAGATTCCGCCGCTCCAGAATGTATTCCAGACTTTGTCTACTTGGGACTTAATTTCACCTGTGATCACCCCTGAGAGTTTAGTGGCAGGTGCAGACACTCAAGGACTCGGTGGCTACTCGCTACGCCACGGACGGCTGGGCGACGCAGCGCCCCGTTTGTTGCGGCTTGACACAATGGACCATGCTCTTCACCAAAAAGTCCCTCACCGCCCAAGGTTTCACGGGCTTCCGAGCCTTGGACGACCTCGACGTCATGCGCGTCCCCCAAGGTCCCGGGGTCTTTGCCCTGCTTTGCCCTGCCGGCTTCGAGCCCGTTTTCCTCAACAAGGGCACCGCCGGAACCTTCAAGAAGAAAGACCCATCCCTCAAGCGTGACGCTTTGGAAGCGGAGTGGGTTCCCGATGCTTCCCTGTTGTACCTGGGCAAAGCCAGCGCCGGAAGCCAGGGAAACCGGGGGCTTCGGAAGCAGATCCAGGAGTTTATGGATTACGGCCGAGGGCGACCCACTGTAGTCTGGGACGCCCGCCTCATCTGGCAGCTTAGGGACGCCCTGGACCTGATCATCGCGTGGAAAGAACTACCTCCTTCCGAAGTGAACGCAGCCGAGGCTGCCTACCACGCTGATTTCGTTGCCACTTATGGCCGCCTGCCGTTTGCGAATCTGGTTCAAGCCCGCTCCAGGAAGTAGGGCGTCAAGCACGACGGCGGCACTGGGCTTCTGTTCGGGGCCTGCCATGGGAGCGGCGGGCGGCGCATAATGTCATGCATGACGGCCAGTAACCCCGCTGGAGGCAAACCGCATGAATCCCGGATCACTGTCGAGGTGCCTGTCCTCCGCATAGGCGCCGGGCAAACCGATTACGAGGGACTAAGCCATTACGTCGACTTCCTTCGGAAGCCGCAAGGGCTGCACATGACGTTGCTGCACGTGGGTATCCTCGATGATTTGGTCCAGGACATCGAAGCCTGGACCAAAGGAATGTCGCGGTCAGAGAAGGTACTTCCGGAGATTGCGGGTTGGCTGACAGAGTTGCCCGTACTGCAAGGATTTCTGGGAAAGTCGGACAAACTGATCCCCTTGGGCGGTGGCCGCCTAATGGGCCTGGAAGTGGACGTTCCCCAAGAGGTTCACGACTATCAGGCCCTTCTGGTCCAAGGGCTCCATGTGCTTTTGGACGACCTGGGCCTGGACAACATCGACGACTTCATCCTGAGCTCACCTGCCCTTGGTTACAGGTCACCCCGGTGGTTGCCCCACATTGCTGTTGGCAAGGCCCGGACCCGCCATGAGCCGCCGATGGAAATTGCCCCCGTGCCTGTCGAATTCGGGGACTCGCAGATCCGGAATCGCGGCTCGCTTCCTCTCCCGGGGTGAACATGTTTGTCCTGTCACGGTAAATTGGACGTGACTCCCGTTTCCCAGCTGAGGACTTCCATGCTGCCCCGCACCCTGTTTCGTACCGTTGCTTTTGCCGAAGCTGTGACGTGGACGCTGTTGCTGATTGGGCTGTTCCTTAAGTACGTCACGCACACTACGGAAGTGGGCGTCAGCGTAGCGGGAGGCATCCATGGCTTTGTCTTCCTTTGCTATGGAGCCACAGCAGCCTTCACATGGATCAACCAGAAATGGACTGCCCGCACAGGACTGCTCGCAATCGTCTCTGCCGTGATCCCGTATGCCACGGTTCCCGTGGAAAACTCGCTTGACCGTCGAGGCCTCCTTGCCGGCGATTGGCGCTTGGCTGCCGGAGGAGAGGAACCTCAAGGCGGGCTGGAGAAGCTGCAAGCTTGGGTTCTCAGATACCCGATCCAAGCCGTTGCGATTGTTCTGGTGGGCGTCGCGGGCGTGTTCAGCTTCCTGCTCTTCATGGGTCCGCCGGACACGTGGTTCTCCTGATCTCCTTGCCTGTGGTCCTTTTGGGTGCTGTGGTTTCCTGACCTTCTTTGCGGGCCAAGGCTGCTGTTTTCCGGCGATTTGGCTCCCTTTTAGTCTCAATGAGGGTCGGGAAGCTGCGGGCTCCGTCATTTTTCGGCGTTGGGGCAGCCCCAGGATGTGGGGTTTTCCTGGCAGGTGTCGGCGACGAGTGCTTTTTCTGTTTTCCAGACCTGGATGGTTTTGGGTTCTGTGGTGAGGTCCAGGGTTCCGTTGATGGGCAGTGGTGGGCCGTTGTTCACGGAGTAGGTGCCGGTGTAGCTGGTGGTGATGGTGGCGGGGTAGTTCCCTGTAGCCGTGTAGCTGTGGCTGGTGCGGGTGTCGTTGAGGAGCCAGTCGGCTTCTGGGATGGGATAGCCGGCTGCCGGGGTGGGGCCGAGGCTGGTGCCGTCGCCGAAGGTGTAGGTGAAGCTGGCCGGGGTTGCTGTCAGGTGGACGGTTTGGCCGAGGATGGTGACGTCGAAGGCTTGTTCGGCGGCGGTGGTGTAGAAATTTGTTGGTCCGCCCTTGAGGGTGTGGGGGAAGGGTTGGGCTTGGAGGGTTCCCGGGTTCACGGGGAGTTGGCGGAAGTCGTTCAGGATCCGGGCTGCGATGTTCGCGAGGACGTTTTCGGGTTGGGCGTCGTACAGGCAGGTGGGTCCGCTGATCGCCGGGTAGTCTGTCCACTGCGGGTTCGCGATTGACTTCGGAGCCTGCCTCCAAATCACGGGTGTTCCTTCTTCACCGCCGGGTGTCTTAGGTGGGCATTCCATAGTTAGGCAACCTTTGTCAGGAGTGTCCGTCCCTCCCGAGCGGCAGTGAACATCGGCCATGTACTGGTTGGGGTCGTCAGTGGCGGAGGGCGTGGTAGCTCCACCAGCGCTAGGTGTGGCTGTCCCTGTCGTCGGGTCAAACTCCCATCTGGATCCAACGTCTATGGTTCCGGCGGTTTTGTTAGCCGTAGCCCAGTCCTCTTCATTCTGGGCGGCCCTGCTGAGCGGCGACGTGGCTAACAGGCCTGCGATTAGGGTAGGTACCAGAGCGAGCCTCCATGCATAATCAGCGAATGACACCCGTGTCAACCACCTTCCAGCTCGTTTGGAAGGTGGCAACCACAACAAAGGCATCATTCGTTTCTGCATCTGCCTGACGTCCCTCGGTACCGTCTGCGTTGTAGTAGTTGACGGCGTCCTGAATAACCTGGACCTTGGCTTGATGGGTGTTCTCTGTGTCGTCCCAAACAATCTCAATCGTTGGGATACGCACCTTTCCGCCCACTAGCCAGCGGCCATTCTTGTTGCTGTCCGTTGAGGCTTTTTGGAAGTATGTGCATGCTTGGCATTCGGGAGTGCTCAGTGTTCGGAGGTTTGAGATGTCGCCCGTCTCGTCGGCATAGTTACCGACTGCGTACCAATACCTGATAAACGCCTCCAGCCCCTCCTTCGAGTTCTCCTTCGCCAGCTCGGGCATCACAGGAACCGGCACATTCTCTGCCTTGCCCTTCGCGTCGGCTGGCTTGTAGACAGCGGCGGGAGCAGCACTCCCCGAAGATTCAGTAGCCGAAGGACCTGGCGACAAAACCCCTGAGGTGGGTGACGCCGTCGTCGAGCTTGTTTCGGAAGGAGGACCGCCGGGCTGGCCGCCCTGACAGCCAGTGAGCAGCAACGCGGCTGTCAGTCCGAGTCCGAAGACCGTTCCTCGAACAAGGGCACGTGAAGAATTGGCAAAAAGGCGTGACATGACAGGCTCCCCCAGCAGCTGTTTGGCGATGTGTCGGCCAGTCTAGGCGGGGCAGCGGCAGGGATTCACGTCGAAGAGGACCGCTTGTGGATAACTATTGTTGTTTGTGGAGATGTTGCCCGCAGCTTACGAGACGTCGCGCCGAGGCTTCTCGGCCGCGAGCTGCCTGACCCAGTCGGGAGTTTCTTTTCCCAGCCGGCGGTCTGTGACCAGGCGTAGCTGGGCGGCTGCGATTTGCACACCGCGGTCACGCGCAGCAGCGCCGCGGTCGATCCTGTCGGTTGCCCCGTTGCGTTCGCCGTGGTGTGCCGGCGTTCTCATTGGCTCCGTCATCGTCGACCTCTTATCTGGTATCGCTTGCCACCATTCTGCCCTGTTATCGGACGCCGTTTTCTGCCGCAGCGACTTCCACGCTATCCAAGCAGCAATGACGGCTGCGGCCAGCGCAGCCAAGGGCGCCAGCCCTGCAACAGTTTGCCACCACTCGACCGGCCCAGTATGGATGTTCACGTCGATAGGAGCAGGGGGCAGAGGGATCACTCAACCAAGCTAAACGGCCGCAAGCCAGCAGCGGGTCAGCGGGTGACCGTATGTGGACAACTAACCCCGCAATTTCTCCATGTCCCGCCGGTCCTTCTTGGTGGGTCGTCCGGCGCCGCGGTCGCGCTGGGGAAGGCCGAGCTTGGGGGCGACAGGCCGTGGGGGAGTGTGGTCGGTGAAACAGTGCGACGCAGCCTCGGCGCCAACGCGTTTCGCGATCAGTCGCCTCACTTCGAGGATCCGTTCCCAGCCGGATTCGCGGACCCTGATGGTGTCGCCGATAATCACGCTTTGCGAGGCCTTCGCAGGGTTTCCGTTGATGCGGATGTGGCCGGCGCGGCAGGCAGCGGTAGCCGCGGATCGGGTCTTGTAAGCGCGGATCGCCCACAACCAGGCATCCACCCGGACATTCGCTGGAGATGAAGATGGGATACTCATGATTTGAACGAGTCTAGTCCGGCGTTGACAGCGATCTCGAGAAGCCGGACGGACAAGCCCTACCGAACTGTCACCTCAACCCGCTGGGCCATGTTGTTCCCTATGCCCTGGTAGTTCCACACTTGATCGCTGGGCTGCAGCGCACCCGAGGAGTCCATCGCACGGCACCGCAACTCGTGCTCTCCCGGGCTCGCGACCCACACCATGGTCCACGAACGCCAAGCAAAGTCACCGACAGCAGGTTCCAGGTGGGCCGGCATCCACTCGCCGTCGATTCCTACCTCCACGCGTTCCACTTCACCGTGCCCGGACCACGCCCTGCCGTGCAGCATGACTGGGCCGGCGTCCACTACCCGGCGTCGGGTGAAGAAGTCAGGAATCCCGGGCGGCACCATCAGGGAGCGGACGCGAATGTGCGTCACGGGCAAACCTGGCCCATCGGGTCCCTGGAGGTAGTGGTAGGCCACGGCCTGTTGGAATCCCATGAACCGTGAAGTCACTGCCTCAATGGACGTCAACCACTTCACGCTTGCCATGCCATACCAGCCTGGCACCAGCAGCCGCAGCGGGAAACCGTGCTGGATCGGGAGCGGGTTGCCGTTCATGGCGTAGACCAGCATAACTTCGGGGTGCATCGCCTCGGCGATCGAAAGACTGCGGGCGTATGGTTCCTCAACTCCACCTTGGATACCGCTGTCGGCGCCCGTAAAGACAAGCTCGACGGCGTCATCCGCCAACCCTGCCTCCTCCAGCAGGGGCGCCAAAGGGGTTCCGGTCCACTCTGCAGTGCCTACTGCTCCCAGCACCCAGGGCTGGCTGAGCGGACGTGGCTGCAGGAGCGAGCGTCCATTTCCGGCGCATTCCATGGTGACTGGCATGGTCACAGAAGGCCGCGCCTTGATGTCGTCGAGGCTCAGTTCCAAGCTGTGATCAACCGCGCCACCGAGCCGCAGGCGCCATGCCTCGGCGGAAACGTGCGGGATATCGAAGTGTATGAGCAGATAGTGCAGGCCCGCCGGCGTGATGTCGTCGTGGAGGGCTTCGAGCGGCATTGAATGGTTGCGGCCGGAGAGCTGCAACTCTTCGTGGGTCAGTGGACCTTCGGTCGGCTGTCCCGGGATGACGGCTTTCGCCGCTTCTTGCTTGACATGGGGTTTGGACATGGGAGGCGGCGTTCTACTGGACCTGACGCTGCGGGCGTGCCGCAGCACTTAGGACAAGGATCACGCCATGGTCCAATGCCGTCAATAGGCGATTGTGCGCCCTGCCCGAGGTGCTTCACTAGGACTGAAGGCCACGGAGTGGGCCTCACAGCGCAAGGAACCTACCGGCGTCGAAGTTCCGGGTACTCCAGATGGGGAGCGACCGTGCCGGCGTCCCGCTCAAGGAAGTTGACGGCGGGGGCCACGATGTCATCGATTTCATCCAAAACTGCTTCGCTGAGCACCACGTCGGCGGCCTTCAGGTAGTCGGTGAGATGGTCCTCGGTCCGCGGTCCAATGATCACACTGGTCACGGCGGGGTGGTTCAGGGCAAAGGCGACAGCAAGCTGGATGAGGGTCAGTCCGTACCTGGCGGCCAGCTGTGCGAGTGCGTCTGCCGCGTGCAGCTTGCCCTGGTTGAAGGGAGCGGCCACGTCGAAGCGGCCGGGAACCGCAGCCGCACGTGAGCTTTCGGGCTGGCCCGCGCCAACGCGGTAACCGCCAGCCAGCCAACCGCCGTCGAGCGGTCCATAACTCAAAACCCCGACGCCGTATTGCTGGGTGATGGGGAAAACGTCGCGTTCGTTGGCACGAACCAGAAGGGAATAGGGAACCTGGTCCACCACCGGGGGCGTCAGGTGGTTGGTGTTCGCGATCCACTGTGCCTCGACGAGCTGCGCCGGACTGAACACCGAGGTGCCGTAGTAGAGGATCTTGCCCTGCCGGATGAGATCGTTCAGGGTGGTGATCGTCTCAAGAAGATCAGTGTTGTAGTCGGGACGGTGCGCTTGGTAGAGGTCGATCCTGTCCGTGTTCAGCCGCCTCAAGCTGTCCTCCACAGCCCGGACGATCCACCTGCGTGAGTTCCCGGCATGCGCTGGATTGGACCCCATCTGGCCGTGGAATTTGGTGGCGAGAAAAACGTCGTCGCGCCGTCCGTGGATTGCCTGGCCCACCACGACTTCGGCCTCACCCTGCGAGTAGATATCGGCGGTGTCGATGCTGGTGATGCCGCCGTCCAATGCCGCCTGGATGATGCGGATGCTCTCCGCAGGGCCGGTGGGAGCGGTCCCGGTGCCAAAGTTCAAAGTACCCAGCGTGAGGGGGCTGATCAGGGCGCCAGTGCGTCCAAGCGTTCGTAGCTCGTTGAGGCTCATGTCGGCTTCCTGTGGTGGGTCAGTGGTTTGACAGCTGCGGGCCAGTGGATGGCTCAACCGTCATCAAGGGATGTCCAATCGAGGCTACACAGGGCCGTGGGACCCCGAAATGCAAACGGTAGAACTTCTTCGTTTTTCGTCTTGCGAGGTAATGGAAGGGGCCTTACTTCGCGACATTTCTTGACACGCGGCAACACAAATGTCTTTCGAATCAACAAATATTGCCGTTCCCGGAAGCGGGTGAATTATGGGAAAGGAACTCAAGCAACGCACGATAGGGGACAGCACAATGACACAGACGACCGTGGAAGAAACGGCGGCCATCAAGGCTGCATTTGCGCAGTTCCCGTCCGGAGTGGCTGCCTTCAGTGCCATGGTGGATTTCACGCCGGAGGCCCTGGTGGCGTCGTCCTTCACTGTGGGCGTGTCATTGGAACCGCCATTGGTGATGTTCGCGGTGCAGAACTCCTCCACAACGTGGCCCAAGCTTCGGCAGGCCAGCAGGTTGGGTGTGTCCGTGCTGGCCGAGGGCCAGGAAGCTGCCTGCCTTCAGCTGTCCTCCAAGACCCGGGACCGCTTCGCCGGATTGTCCACCAGTGTCAGCGACTCGGGGGCCGTTCTTATCGACGGCGCGGTGCTGGGTTTCGAATGCGAAGTTGTCTCCGAAACGCCGGCGGGGGATCACGCGATCGTTGTCCTCGAGGTCAAGGCCACCACCATCAACCACGAATCCAAGCCACTGATCTACCACGGAGCATCGTTCCGGCAGCTCGCAGCCTAGGAGTTGCGGCTTGCCCCGCTGAGCGATCCTTTACGGATGGGGCTCGAAGACTTTCCATTCTTGGAAGTGTTCGGGCCTGATTTCTTCGGGCTGTTCCCTTGGGTGGGGCCGTTCCCTTGGCCGGACCTGTTGGATTGAGGCCCGGACTTTTCAGGACCGCTGCCAGGAGACTGCTGCGCGTCCGGGGCCTTCGGGGCGGACGGTTCGTCTTTGCTGGACGGCGGTGTTGGCTCGTCCAGCTCCCGGACCGTCACCTTGATGGCGGGCGGTTCCTCTGCCTTTGCGCGCTCGGCCGCCCTCCGGTCAGCTTCCGCGACGGCGTCGGCCCAGTCCTTTGCAAGTACGGGGGGTTCCTTGCTGGCGGCCACAAGCAAGGGGTGGTGGGCGGTCTGCGTTTCCACCACTTCCTTAACGTGGACCGGCTTGGGCACCTTTTTGGGGCGAACCTTCCACGCACCGTCCTTGACGGCAGAAGTGGCATCCGAGACCCGGCGTCGAACATCGCCAAGGAGGTCCTTCTTGGGTTCCGCGGCGGCAGGATTGTGGGCTGGCTCGGCAGCGGATCCGGCAGGAACGTAGGCAAGATCTTCAAGCGGCGATTCAACAGCGTGACTGGAGAAATCGACGTCGTCACCCGCCGGTGAGGGTACGCGTTCCGGAGCCGGGGGCAAGTGGACGATGGTGACTGTTTCCTTCTTGGGGAAGATGCCGACCATCGCCAAAAGAATCACCGACACAAGCCGTCCCACTCCGGCAACTACCAGAGTGATGATGACGACCACACCCAGGCCCAGGAACATGAGGATAGCCATCCCCACTGTGCCCAAATATGTCAGGTTGATGGCGAGTGTTGTCGGATCCTCCACGTAGCCTCCCCTGGCTGTCGTTTTGCGATGCGCGCATTGCCCACCCAGCTTGCACATCTAGCCTACGGTCCAGCACCGACGGAATCACGCCCCGCACCACCCTCGGGCAGGGTTGTTTCGAAGCTGTTATACGGCGTGGGAAAATATGTTGCCCAGCTCTCATTTTCAGCCTCAGATTGGGACCCAGTGACCCCTGATTTCAGCCGACTCCGCGACGGTGTATGCCCCTGCCTCTCCGGAGAGCAGTACGACGATTGTTGTGGGCGCTTCCACCGGGGCGAGGCCGACGCACCCACAGCCGAGCAGCTGATGCGCTCCCGGTATTCGGCATTCGTCATTCTGGACCCGGACTACCTCCTGCGAACGTGGCACGCCTCAACCCGCCCGGCTTCCTTGGAACTGGACGCTGACATGCACTGGCGCAGGCTCGACATCCTGGGCACGTCCAAGGGCGGGCCCCTGGACAGCACCGGGACTGTTGAGTTCGCTGCGCACTATCGGTCCGACGGGGAACGGGGCGTCCAGCGGGAACTCAGCCGTTTCGTACGCGAGGACAAGGTCTGGTACTACGTGGACGGCGACGTGCGCTAACGCTCCTTCCCGGTTGCCACGGCAAAAACGGCCGAACCGGAGCTTCAGCCCGCGTATCCTTGCGGACACGGCGAGGTGCGCCTGGGACTAAATGGGAAGGAACGCGCCGGATTACCGATACTTGCGGTGCAGGTTCTCCTTGCTTGAGGCACCAGGGGACGCATCGGCGATCCACGGCCCGGTTCCTTCGGACTGGTCCAGGACTCCGGCCTCAAGCCAGGCGTAATCCCCGGCGAGGACTTTGCGCGAAAGGTGGTGGTCGCCGTCGTCGGTGTTCCGCCACAGCTGGTCGAAGTATTCGTCCACCCGCACCCGTGCCTGCTCACAGTAGGCCTCGGCGAGTTCAAAGGCGGTGGCGCCGTGTTCCGGATGGGTACGAAGCAGCATTTCGGCACGTGAGCAGCATGCTGCCATGGCGAACAGTTCGGCGCCGATGTCCACGATCCTGCCCAGGAACGCTTGCTTGTGTTCCAGCTTCGCCTGCCAGCGCCCCATGCCATAGAAAGTCTGCCTGGCGAGCCGTCGCGAGGACCTTTCAACAAACCGCAGGTGCTTGCCCAGGCGCCCGAACTCGCCATAGGACCGCGGATCCATGCCTGCTCCGGCAACGAGTTTCGGCAGCCAGCGGGCGTAGAAACCTGAAGCGCCGACGGCGGCCCTCGCCTTGTCCTGCAAGCTCGCGTCCGCTGAGGCGAGGTCACCCGCGGCGGCAAGGTGCGCGTCCACGGCTTCACGGGCGATGAGGAGTTTCATGATCTCGCTGGAACCCTCGAAGATCCGGTTGATGCGGAGGTCCCGGAGGAGTTGCTCGGCCGCCACGGCGCGCTCGCCCCTGGCTTCAAGGGACTCGGCGGTTTCAAAGCCACGGCCGCCGCGGATCTGAACCAGTTCATCGGCGATCCGGCAGCTGAGTTCGGTGGACCAGAGCTTGGCCAGCGCGGCTTCGATGCGCACGTCCTTTTGGCCGGCGTCGGCCATCTCGGCCGACAATTCAAACACGGCTTCCAACGCGAACGTCGTGGCGGCGATGAACGCAATCTTCTTTCCCACGGCCTCATGCTTGCCTACCGGACGGCCCCATTGTGTACGGGCGTTTGACCATTCGCGGGCAATCTTCAGGCTCCACTTCCCAGCGGCAACGCAGAGCCCGGGGATGGAAAGACGTCCCGTATTGAGCGTGGTGAGGGCGATTTTGAGGCCTTGGCCCTCACGACCCAGGCGGTTCTCCACCGGCACGCGCACTTGGTGGAAACGGGTCACGCCATTCTCGATACCGCGTAGGCCCATGAAGCTATTCCGGTTTTCCACCGTAATGCCGGGGGAGTCCATCTCCACGACGAACGCCGAGATGCCGCCTTTGTGCGTGGTGCCGTCGGCGTCGGTGTGGGCTGGAACTCTTGCCATGACCACCACGAGTTCGGCGATCACCCCGTTGGTGGTCCAGAGTTTCACGCCGTCCAAAAGGTAAGACCGGCCGTCGTCCGACAGAACGGCAGTGGCGCCCATCCGGGCGGGGTCGCTGCCGACGTCGGGCTCGGTCAGGAGGAAAGCCGTGATGGCGCCGGCGGCGCAGCGCGGAAGGTATTCCTGCTTCTGCTCGGGCGTGCCGAATTCTTTGACGGGCTCCGGAACGCCAATGGACTGATGCGCCGAAATCAGTGCGCCCAGGCTCGGATGGACGGAGCCCACCAAAGCCAGCGCGCGGCCATAGTAGACCAGGGACAATCCCAGGCCACCGTATTCGCGGGGGATTTTCATGCCGAAAACGCCAAGGTCCGCGAGGCCTGCAAGGTACTCATCCGGGATCTTCGCGTCGCGTTCGATCACCCGTCCGGACATGGACCTGCAGAACGCCTCGAGCTTGGCCATGAACTCTTCGCCGCGCTCCACGTCCTCCGTTTTGGCTTGCGGCCACGGATGGATCAGGCTGAGGTCGAAGCTGCCCAGGTACAGGCCCTTGGCAAAGCTGGGCCGGTTCCATTCAGTTTCGCGGGCGGCCTCGGCGACGGCGCGGGCTTCTTCTGCTGTGGCGTTGACGCTTGCGGCGGTGAGACTGTTGTCAGTAGCGGACGTCATGGAATAACTCCTCTAGCCGGTTGTGCCGGATGGAGCCAGGGTCCGCCTCGGGTGGGAACCCTTCAGCTGTCCCTCAATGCTACCCGCGGGTAGCTACCCGTGCCAGAGGAAACCTGGGGCTGGAATTCGGCCGGGATTTCCACTTGTCCTGCGTGATGGACCAGGCTGTCCCACGCAAAATTGATGCCATGCACCAAGCCGCCCAGGACTGCCTTGACGGTGTACCAGGCCATTCCCATGGCACCGATCAGAACGATTGTTGCTATGGCCGCTGCTGCGATAAACGCCACCAAAATGGCGGCGAAGACCAGCGTTCCAATGAATACGTAGGTGGCTGTTTCCAGAGCAGTGAAGTCGAAATCCATGGTTCCCCCTATGCGACAGTGCGTGGGTAGACGCGGCGTGGCCGCGTCGATGATCCGACATTAGGGGTGGGCGTGGTTTTCGGCCAGCACAGAATCGCGCCGCGGCCGTGTCGATATGGGATCGAAACCGAACCGGGCGGTATGTAACGGAATGAGTACGACGGCGGCGTGCGGCTTCGGCACCTGCCCCGCCCAACTGTGAGTCTAGGTCGCAGTAGAGCGCGTTTAGGGGCCCGTAAACGTGCTCTGCTGCGACTTAGATGGGTAGGGACGCTCTGCGTTAACCTTGTACGGGGCAGTTTCCGCTGCCAGCCAGGTTTCGCAGCAGCTGAAGGAGAGTAGTTGTCCCGTTCAGCGATGTCCTCCGCCGACGCCATTAGTGCCCGGCTTCGCGACCTTGAGCAACTGACCAAAGGTCCCGCCTGGGCCCTGACGCGTTCGGCACCTTGGGTGATCGCGGTGCTGCAGGCTTCCTTCACCCGCACCCGGCCGCAGCTTCCGCTGGAAGAGTTCCATGCCGACGTCGACGCCTTCCTTGAGCAGCTCCGCCGCCAGGAACCAGGCCTGGGCGGCCAGCAGAACGGCAAGGCATTCGGCGACGAATGGACGCGCAAGCAGTTCCTGACACGCCGCAACCAGTCCGGCCAGATCGTCTACGAGGTCACCGAAGCAGCGGCGCGTGTGCTCGCATTCCTGGACAGCCTTTCCAGCGAGCGCTCCACGCTCAACGGTTCCCGCCTGGGCACGCTGCTTGGCGATGTGGAGAAGCTCGCCAACGAGACCAACCCCGACCAAAGCGCACGTTTGGAGGCACTGGAGGAAGAAATCCAGGAGCGCCAGCAACTCGTCCAGGACATTAGCTCCGGCGAATTCGACGGCCTCCTGGACGACGAAGAAGCTGTTGAGGCCGCAGGCAATATCCTTGACCTCGCCGCCAGCCTTCCCGCTGACTACAAGAAAATGCGCGACCGCATCGAGGAGTTGGTGGGCGAGCTCCGCAACCAGATCATCGAGGAGTCGCTGAGCAAGGGCGCAACCATGGCCCAGGTCCTGGAGGCCGACAAGCGCCTGCGCCAAAGTCCCGAGGGCAGGACGTTCCGCTCCTTCACAGCCTTCCTGGAAGACCCGCAGCAGCAACTGCGTTTCCGGTCCGCGATCGGCGAGGTCCTCAGCCGGCAGTTCGCAGACGATCTTTCGCACGAAGACCGCGAAACGCTGAAGAACCTCGTGGCTGAACTGCGAACCCAGCACAGTCAGATCCAGAGAATCTACGGCAAGCTCTCCGAAAGCCTGAACACCTACATCCAGAGCGACGACGTCCGTCAGTCGGTCAGCCTGCGCAAGGTTCTGGCTGAGGCAGAGCAAGCCATCCGGTCCATGCCCTACGAACGTGACCGGCCCGGCCTGGTACGCGGCCCCGTTCTGTATAACGCCGGATTCGAGTCGTTGGCCATGGTCAAGCTCTTTGACCCGGACGAGTTCGCGACCCCGCCCCGGCTGGCGGACCCCATCGCCTTCAGCGATTCGGACCGGGTGCGCTCGGCACGCACCGGCAAGGCCAAGCCGGCCGTTGTGCGGGCCGCGATGGCCGGCGCAGCCACCCTGGGCGAGGCATGGGAAAACCTGCCCGCCGAGGAACGACACATCAACACCGTCCGATCCCTGCTGTCCATGGCCCTGCACAGCGGCGCGGGATTCGACCGGGCCGCCTGGGAACACATCGACTTCGAACAAATCGACGGCAGTATCCGCACTGCGTACCTGCCTGTCGTCACGCTGAATGAGGATTCTGATGACTGAGGAAATCACGACGACGGACGTCACCGAGGAGGAACAAGTCACCCTTGAGGATGCTGAAGTCCCGGCTGAAACGGCGCCCCACGCCAGCCAAGGCGACCCATTCCGCGTTACCCCGCGGGACACGTTCGTTGACGGCGCTGCGCTTTTCCCCGGTGACACAGGCGTGCTGCCGATGAAGGTCCGTCACGCGCTGGTCAAACTGCTGAAAGGCCCCTACATCGACGGCGGCCGGGACGAGAAGCTCTGGACCACCCTCCTGGACAACCAACTCATCCTCCGCAGCCGCCTTTCGGAACTGTTCCTCACCCTCCAGCTCGATCACGACCGTAAGATCGCAGTCCTCCGCCCCGTTGACCCTGAGATCATCGGCGCCAGTTCACGATCAAGCATCCTGCGGCAGCAGCGTGCACTGAGCCGTGTGGAAACCATCGTCCTGCTGCGCCTGCGCCTGCTCCTGGACCGCCACGTCACAGCCCAGACGGACCCCACCATCACCCGCGAAGAGATCTCGGACCTCGTGGCCAATTACACTCCCCCCGGCCAGCAGGATGCACTCCGCGACTCCGACGTCGTCACCCGCACCATCACCAAACTCCTGGCCCGCCAACTCCTCCTCCCCACCCCCTTGGACGACACCTACACCATCAGCAACGCCCTCCCCCTGGCACTCCCGTTCGAAAACATCGGCGACATCCCGGCCCAAATCGAAGCTCTCGTGGCAGTGGCAGCAGACGAGTCGGGCACGGAGCCCCTCCTGGACATCGACCCAGACTCAAATCAATCCACAACCTCAGATGACGACCTGGACGACGACGCCGCGCCCGGGGCTGGGGACGACGACGACGACGCCGATGCCGCCCCCGCCCCTTCGCCGGACGACTCTGCTGCAAGCAGCGAGCCGCCCGGCTCCGGAAGGCCCGATGCCACTCCCGGGGCGGCATCGGCGTCGTCTACCTCGGGCGCGAACCTCACCGAAGCGAGCGGCGATCCCGGAGACATGCGGCAGCATGCGTCCAAGGTGGGCCCACAACCGCAGGGTTCCCTAACCGAGCTTGCGAGGTCAGGGGGCGGTTGGGGAGGCACGAGCGAGCATGCAGAGCATGTGTCCGGTACCGCCGCGATAGGGGACGAAGCAACAGAGGAGCCAGCCAAGTGACCATCGCAACCATGCTCCCGCTCGGCGAGCTCACCAACCCGGGCCAGATGCGTTTGGCACTCGTGCAGGTGGTCAACTGGGGCACCTTCCATGGGGCCCATACGATGCACGTGGACCGCAACGGGACCCTCCTGACGGGCAATTCGGGCGTCGGCAAGTCGACGCTGTTCGATGCCATGCTCCGCGTCTTTGATGCCCGACCGCGCTCGAATGAGGCTGCTGCGCAGCGTTCCGGTGGCGCTGTGGAGGACAAGAGGACCACGTTCACTTATATGCGCGGCAAGGTCGGTGATAAGGCTGTTGGGGATGGCTCGGCCAGTGCCTTCCAGCGCCCTGGTGCCACTTGGTCCGCCGTCGCACTGACGTTTGATAATGCGGCAGGCACGAAGGTGACGGTCTCTGCGCTGTTTGATTTGCCGAAGAATGGCACTGAGTCCAGTGTCGGGCGTTTTTACGTGATCGACAACAAGCCGCTGGACCTGGAAGCGATCGAGGGGATCGCCCGAAAGAGATTCACCAAGGGCGCGCTGGAATCGATCTTCCCGGACGGGCAGGTCTTCGACGTCCATAAGGCGTTCGCGGAGCGGTTCCGTAGGCTCCTCGGCATCAACTCTGACCAGGCGCTTCCCCTGCTGCGCGTCATCCAGGCCGGGAAAGGCCTTGGCGGAAGCGTTAATACGTTTTTCCGCGACCAGGTACTCGATGCTCCGGCTACGTTGGCTGCGGCTGATGATGTGGTGGAGGAATTCAGCAACCTGATGTCTATCCGGCAGCGGTTGGAGGATGTCCGGCAGCAGCGCGATCAGCTGGCGCCGGTACCTGGGCTGAACAGGGATTATGCGCAGGCGTTGTTGGACGCGAACAGGCTTCGCGAGTTGGCTGGCGAGGAATTTGAGGCGTACAAGCAGCAACTTGCGGTCACCGTCCACGCCAAGACCTTGGCGCGTTTCAAGGAATTGGCACAGTCCAAGGCCCAGGAACTCGCTGCCGAGCGCACGGTCCGGGATGCTTTGGCCAAGGAGCTCCGTGAGCTGGAGCTGGATTACAACAACCGCGGCGGTAATGCGATTTCGGCTATCGAGCAGTCGTTGGAGAACGCCCGCGTCAGTCTGAAGTTGCGCCAACAGGTGGAGGAATCTGCCCGGAAAGCGCTGGCCGATGCTGGGCTGAACCTTGAGTGGTCAGCCGAGGGCTGGGACCAGGCCCATGAGCAGGCAGCTGCCCGTTCGGCGGAGTTGAAGGACGACTCGGAGGCTTTGAAGGAGCTCCGTTTCGAGGCCTTCGACGGCCACGCGACCAAGAAACGCGAGCTGGCTGCGGCTGAGCAGGAGCTGTTGTCGTTGCGGTCACGCAAGTCCCTCTTGCCGCCGTCGAGCATAGAAAACCGGGCCGCGATCGCAGCCGCGACCGGCATCCCCGAGGAACGGATGCCGTTTGGCGGTGAGCTGATCGACCTCGCCGAGGGCCAGGATCAGTGGCGTCCGGCCGCGGAACGTGCGCTCCGCAACCTCGCCACCACGCTGTTGGTCCCGGGAGAGCACTTCGCTGCGGTTACGCGGTACTTGAACGACAACACGGTCCGGGGTGCACTGCGCGCAGTTGATGTGTCCAAGCCCGTTGCCGGTGGCGCGCTGGCTGTGGAGGACGTGTCCGACGGCGACCTCTTGACTAAGTTGAGCATCCTCACCTCGGGCGCCAACGCCGACGCCGGGGCATGGATCCGCGAGCGGATCGCCTTGGACTTCGCGTACCCGTGCGTGGAGGACCCGGACGAGCTTGCGGCGATGGACAAGGGCCTCAGCCTGGGTGGCGTGGTCAAACGCAACCGGCACACCGTGGAAAAGGACGACCGTTTCACGAGCCGGCAGGATTACGTCCTCGGCTTCGACAACGCATCCAAGCTCGAACTGGTGGCGGCCCGCGTGGGCGAGCTGGAAAACGAGCTGGCCAAGGCTGCCGAATTGGCGCAAAGCCGTGAGGATTCCCACCAAGGGATGGCCCGGCAATTGGAAGCCCTTCGCAGGGTGGCCGAGGATGAGCGTCCATGGGAACAGGTCTCCGCAGCTGTTGCCGCGGACGAGCTTGCCCGGATTGAGCAGCGGCTTTCCGATGCGTTGGCTGCCCAGGCCGACCTTGAACCGTTACGCGCCAACATCGAGGCAGTGCGGGAAAAGCACCAGTCCTCCACAGGTGCGGCGGCCGTGCTGCAGAGCGAATACAAAGCGCTCGACCAAAAGATGATCACGGCTGACGGCCTGCTCGATGCCGCCAGGTTGAAACTTGAGCAAGCACCGCCGTCGAGCTCCACCGTGGCCGCGCTGGAACCGTACTTTGCCGGCGTCGGCGATGTATCCGAGCTGTACGAACTCGACAACCTGGCCAACAGCGTCCGCAACAAACTGCTCGACGAGCTGCACGCCGCCGAATCGCGCAGCCAGGCGACGGCCGAGCGTTTGACGCGAATTTTCGAGGCCTTCGTGCGTGATTGGGGCAGCGCCATCAGTGCTGACCATGGCACGTCCATCGGGGCTGCCGGGGATTTCGAATCGCGCTATCACGCGATCGTGAGCGATGGCCTACCCGCGCAGGAGGCCGAATTCCGGCTGTTCTTCAACCAGCGCACGCACGAATCGTTCAGTACGCTGCTGCACCTGCTGGATGAGGAGCGCCGGAGTATCACCAGCCGGATCCTGCCCCTCAACGGCATCTTGTCAGAGGTCAATTTCCACGAGGGCAGCTATCTGGAGCTGGACATCAAGCAGACGCTTCCGGCAACGGCCAAGCAGTTCAAGGATGCGATCCAGAACGCGCTGAAGGCCAAGCACACGCGGCCCTCCCGCAGCGCATCTGCCGCAGCTGGAACGGAGGTCGACGACGACGCCGAGCTCACCGCCCGCTACAAGTCGCTGGAGACCCTGGTGAAGCGTCTCGGTTCCCAAACCCCTGAGGACCGCCGTTGGCGCGCCGAAGTGCTGGACGTCCGCGGCCACCTGTTTATCCAGTGCAAGGAGCACAAGGAGGTGGCCGGGAAGTCGGCGAAAACCGGCAAGGCCGGCAAGAAGAAAACCGAGGTCTTCATGCATGCCGATACGGGCTCCATGTCCGGCGGTGAACGTCAGCGCTTCACGGCGTTCATCATGGCCGCGGCCCTGAGCTACCAGCTGGGTATTGCCGAGCAGGGCTTCACTACCTACGGCACCGTGATGATGGACGAAGCGTTCGTGCTGGCATCCGAGGAATTTGCAGGAGCAGGCATCAAGGCGCTTCACGAGTTCGGCTTCCAGTTGTTGCTGGCCGCGCCGGAAAACGTGATCGACCTGTCGCGTCACCTTGGCTCGGTCACGGAAATCCTCCGCGACAAGCGGACCAACCGGTCCGGCGTGCTCACGTCTCCCGTCATTGCGGGCCCGGGAGAGCCTGGCGCATGGCGGTCAGAGGCGAATCCCGTGGATATCGTCCTCCGCTAAAGCAACGCGGGGTCACCTACGGCCCATGCTGAGGCCATTTATGGGCCGTAAGTGACCTCGCGTTGCTAGCGGGTGGAGGTGCCCCGGACCCGGTCCAGGAACTGGGCTGTGCGTTCCTCAAGCCCGGCGATTTGCCGAACCACGACGACGGCCGGGTCAGGGTTGATTTCATTGGCGGGCGGCTCCTTGCGCACATTGGCGCTGCAGCCGAACTCGGCACAGATCAGGGTCCCCACGGTGTTGCCGTCCTTGCCTGACTGTCCGGCCTTCTTGGCGACCCACAGATAGACGTCGTCTTTGGAGAAGACGTCACGGCACAATTCACAGAGGACCACGCGCTTCTTTCCGGAGCCTCCTTCAGGCGCCCGGAGCATGATTCCGGTGAGCTTGCCCCGGTGCGGGACCACCAGGTAGCCGCGCTGGGGCATTTTTTCGTCGCGCCAGCCGAGGAACTCAAGGTTTTCCCAGTCGATGGTTTCAAAGTCGCGCGGAAGGTTGAGCTTGGCGGCTTCGGACCGGCTGGCATTGATGAATGACGAACGGATTTGTTGGGCAGTAATTTTCTGCATGGCAAAACTTCTTTCGGAGTTGATCGACGGCGCGCTGAACAGGAGCGCTAGCTGGAAAGGAGCGTCGGTCATCTGTGAAAGCGAGGCACAGCAAAGAGACCCAAACAGGAGTTCGGAGTGCGTGTACCTAGAGTGATGCCGACGGGTGGGGGAGTGCCAAGCAGGCCAAAATGGCCACCTCGCCATCCATGGCTGCAGCAACTGAAATCGTGCGCACGCTCATCTCCTCGTCGTTCTCCTTGGAAGCGGTAGTCCGCTGCCGATATCTTAGCAATGTGCACGGTGGACATTACGTGACGCAAACGTTTCGTAATTATCCAAAGGGTAGGCTAGCCTTACTTAGGTTCGCATCCCTTACCTAAGGAGTCCCGTGGCTTCCCTTCTTCCACGCCGCGCCCTGCTGAAGACCGCAGGCACCGCGACAGCCGCTTTGGCCGCCGTCGCCCTTTCCCTCACTGGCTGCTCCACCGGGCCCGCCACCTCCACTCCGGCAACGGAGCAGGCAGAAACCGCTGCTTTCCCGGTGACCATCAAGCACGCTTTCGGTGAGACCACCATCAAGGAACAGCCCAAGCGCGTAGTCACCATCTCCTGGGTCAATGACGACGTCGCAATAGCCCTGGGCGTTGTCCCTGTTGGCGTTCCCAAGAACGAGTGGGGCAACAACGACAAGGGCTCCACCCCGTGGAAGGATGCCGCGCTGGAGAAGCTTGGCGCCGGATTCGGTTCGGACAAGGCTCCCGTGCAGTTCTCCGAGGCGGACGGGATCAACTTCACTGAGATCGCCAAGCTGAACCCGGACGTCATCCTCGGCGCCTACTCCGGCCTGGAGGAAGCCGATTACAAGAAGCTTTCCGAAATCGCTCCCGTGGTTGCCTACCCGGAGCTCGCCTACGGTACGCCCTGGCAGGAAAGCACCACCATCATCGGTAAGGCCCTCGGCAAGGAAGCCGAAGCCAAGAAACTGATTGAAGACACTGAAGCCACCGTCAAGGACAAGGTTTCCAAGTACCCGCAGATCAAAGACAAGACCTTTATCTACGGCAACTTGGAACCGGCCAAGGGTGACGGCGTGAACGTCTACACGGCCATCGATAACCGCCCGCGCTTCCTCTCCGAAATCGGCATGAAGCTCGCTCCGGTAGTGGAGCAGAACACGAAGACCAACAAGGACTTCTTCATTGCGTGGTCCGCTGAAAAGGCCAACGAGCTCGACTCCGATGTCTTCGTGACGTGGGTGCCCGAAGCCGCCACGGCCGACGCCATCAAGGCCGACCCTCTGCTGGGCCAGATACCCGCCGTCAAGTCCGGCGCACTGGTTGCCGACGCCGATCAGACCCTTACGTTGTCCATCTCCGCCTCCTCGCCGCTGAGCCTGCCGTGGGCCCTGGACACGTTCCTGCCGCAGCTGGGCAGTGCAGCGGACAAGGCAGGCAAGTAACTGTAATGAAATTGAGTACGACGACGGCGGCTTCCGTGGGGCAGGTTGGCGGCACATCTGTGCCTGGTAACCAGCGCGATAGCGCACCCCGGAGCAATGTGGCCGGAGGGGGAACCGGTTCCAGGGCAACAAGCGGGCGGAGTGCCTGGCTGCTGGTCGCCGTCGTCGTACTCGTCGCCGCGTGCGCAGCATCCTTGGCGATCGGCGCGCGCGGGCTTCCCCTGCCCACCATTTGGGAAGCCATCACCAACTTCAATCCTGAAAGCGGCGACCACGCAGTGGTCATCGCACGGATTCCCCGAACAGCATTGGGTCTCCTGGCAGGCGCCGCCCTGGGCTTGGCTGGAGCGGCAATGCAAGGAGTGGCCCGCAACCCCCTGGCTGATCCCGGGATTCTGGGACTCAATGCGGGTGCGGCCCTTGCGGTTGTCGTGGGCATCTATGTTTTCGGCGTCGGTTCGCTCACCGGCTACATTTGGTTCGCCTTCATCGGCGCCGCAGCTGCCGCCGTCGTCGTTTACGCCATCGCGTCCAGGGGACGTGACGGTGCGACGCCGGTCAAGCTCGCCCTCGCGGGCGCGGCGCTGAGTGCCGGCCTGTTCTCGCTGATGAATGTCATCCTGGTCTCAAGCCAGGACACCCTGGACCGGTTCCGGTTCTGGCAGGTGGGAAGTATTGGCGGACGCGACTGGTCCGTTCTGCTACCTGCTCTTCCCTTCCTGGCCGTCGGCGCCGTAATCGTTCTGGCCAGTGGCCGCATCTTGAACAGCCTCGCCCTGGGCGACGATATCGCCCGTGGACTCGGTCAGAATGTTGGCCTATCCCGTGGAATCATCGGCCTTGGGATCGTCCTGCTGTGCGGATCCGCCACCGCGCTGGCTGGACCCATCGCCTTCCTCGGCCTGGTGATTCCGCACGCTGTCCGCTCGCTCACCGGTCCGGACTACCGCTGGGTCCTGCCGTTCTCCATGATCTCGGCGCCCATCCTGCTGATCATCGCCGATGTGATCGGCCGAGTGGTCCTGCTTCCCGGCGAAGTTCCGGCCGGCATCATGACCGCGCTCGTCGGTGCGCCGGTGTTCGTGTGGCTCATCCGCCGCGGAAAGGGGGCCGGACTGTGACCACCCTTCGCAAACTCCCCGCCGAGTTGGCACTTAATGGCAATGTTCCCCGGAAACATTCGCATCAATTGTCATTTCGGCGCGTGCCCAGCCCAACGTTCTTCCTCGGCTTGGCCCTCGTTGTCATGTTCGCCGTGTACGTGCTGCTGGGCAGCTACACGGTGACCATCCCTGATTTCTTCAAGATCGTCATCGCACACTTGACCGGCGGCGAGAAGATCCCCGGCGCCAGCTTCATTGTCATGGAGCACAAACTGCCCCGCGCTGCCATCGGAACACTGATCGGCGTGGCCTTTGGCCTGGCCGGCGCGCTTTTCCAAACCATGCTGCGCAACCCCCTGGCCAGCCCTGACATTATCGGCATCAGCTACGGAGCCAGTGCAGCGGCCGTGACGGCGATTGTCATCTTTGGTGCTTCCGGAGCCGTCGTTTCCTGGGCAGCCCTTGGCGGTGCGCTGGGTGTTGCTGCCATTATCTACGCGATTTCGCGTGGCACCGGGTCCGGGGCAGGCGGAGGCAGCCGTGGCAATGCTGCCGGCAACCGCCTCATACTCGCAGGTGTGGGCATCGCCGCGGCACTGCACGCAGTGGTCAACTTTCTCATGACCCGTGCTGACATCCGTACCGCGGCTGACGTCCTCGTCTGGCTTAACGGTTCGCTGAATTCTGCGAATTGGGAGCGCACCGGGATCCTCATGGCCTCCTTGCTGGTCCTGGTTCCGGCGGTCATCATCCTGGCCGGCCCGCTGCGCATCCTCGAACTCGGTGACGATGCAGCCGCCGGCTTGGGCATCAGGGTCAACGCCACCAGGCTGGGACTGGTCTTGACCGCCGTCGGGCTTGCCGCCTCCGCGACGGCGGCTGCCGGTCCCGTTGCTTTCGTCGCTTTCCTGGCCGGACCAATTGCCCGACGCATCGTCCGCAAACCCAGCCTCCCGGCGTCGGCCTTTACCGGCGCGCTGATCGTGCTGGCCGCAGACTTCTTCGCCTCCAACATCGCACCCGCCATCCTCGACGGAACCGTCCTCCCGGTCGGCGTCATCACGGGCGCCCTCGGTGCACCCTTCCTGCTGTGGCTCCTGGTCACCTCTAATCGAAAGGAAGCCTGACATGGCAATGCTTAAGGCCAAGGACCTGACACTCCAATACGAGCAGCGCAAGGTGGTTGAGGGTCTCACCACGGAAATCCCCGAGGGTAAAGTCACGATGATTGTGGGCGCAAACGCCTGCGGTAAATCCACGCTTCTCCGTGGATTGTCGCGGCTGCTCAAGCCCGCCAGCGGGGCCGTGACGCTCGCCGGCAAGGACATCCACTCCCGGCCAGCCCGTGAGCTCGCCCGGACGTTGGGCCTGCTTCCGCAGCACCCCACCGCTCCGGACGGTATCAGCGTGCGCGACCTCGTGGGACGGGGCCGGTATCCGCACCAGGGCTTCTTCCGGAGTTGGAGCGATTCCGACGACGCCGCGGTGCAGCGGGCGCTCGAAGCCACCGCAACGCTGGAGCTCGCAGAGCGAAGCGTCGACGAATTGTCGGGCGGACAGCGCCAGCGCGTCTGGATTGCCATGGCCCTTGCGCAGGAAACTGACGTGCTGCTGCTTGACGAGCCAACCACATACCTGGACCTTGCGCACCAGGTGGAAGTGTTGGACCTCGTTACGGACCTCAACCGCAGCCGGGGCACCACCGTGGCGATCGTGCTCCACGACCTCAACCTCGCCGCGCGCTACGCCGACCACGTCATCGCCATGAAGGGCGGATGCATTGTGGCCGAAGGACCCGCACCCGTTGTGGTGACCGAGCAACTGGTCTACGACGTCTTTGGCCTGGAATCCCGCGTGGTTCCCGACCCCATCTCAGGAACACCGCTCATTGTCCCCATCGGACGCCACCACGCACAGCCCGTTTCAACCAACGAACTGGAGATCGCCTCATGAGTGCACAACCAACACGGACCCAAGCGAGCGCCAGCGTGGAACCCATGACCCTTGCCTTCGACGTCACGGTCTCGGCCGTGCAGGACCTGAGCCCGAATTTCCGGCGGATCACGTTCGGTGGCTACTCGCTGCGGGGCTTCGGCGTTGCAGGGGATACCTTGGACCTGCGCGTGAAGCTGATGATTCCTTCATTCGACGCCCAAGGACAGCAGATCCCCCTACCCGAATTCAAGATGGAAGAAGCCGGGTGGTACCAGGAATGGTTGGCCATGGATACTTCCGTCCGGGGAGCCATGCGCACCTACACGGTCAGGGCTGAGCGACTCGACGCCGTGTACCCCGAAATCGACATCGACTTTGTCATGCACTTTGACGACGCAGGCCATGGCGGACCCGCGGCCAACTGGGCTGTCGCGGCGAAGCCCGGTGACGCCCTCACCATCATCGGCCCCAACAACCGTGCAGCCCAATGCACCACCGCCGGTGCCTACGGCGGCATCGAATGGCGGCCCGGGCTGGCCCAGAGGGTCCTGCTCGCCGGAGACGAGACAGCAGTGCCGGCAATCAGCGCCATCCTCGAGAGCCTGCCCGCGGACATAACCGGCCACGCATTCCTCGAAGTACCCGAAGCCGGGGACTTCCAGGACATCAGCACACCTGCCGACGTCGAAATCACCTGGCTCGCCCGCGGCGCAGCGATTGGCCGCTCCCGCCCACATGGCGAACTCCTCAAAGAAGCCGTCGCCAAGGCTGTTCCCGTCCCGGGTTGGGTAGGAATCAAGGGATCCGAAGCTGCCGGTCCCGAGCCCGAAGACGTCAACGTGGACCAGGACATCCTCTGGGAAACCCCGCAACGCATGGACACTGCTGCCATCGAAGCCACCAAGAACCCCACTTCGCCTGCCGGTGCGCTGCCCTTCTACGCCTGGATCGCCGGGGAAGCGTTCGTCATCAAGGAAATGCGGCGGTACCTGGTGCGGGACGTCGGAATCGATCGGAAGCAGGTTGCTTTCATGGGCTACTGGCGACGCGGCAAGGCAGAGGGCTAAGCGTGAGGGCGCGTCGCGGCCCGGGTCCAACCGGTTGGGTCCGGCCGGTTGGCGGCCATCCTCTGCGTGCTGCTCCTTCGTCGCTTTGACGCACGCTGCCGGATGACCGCCAACCGGCCCCGTGCGTCCCTCACCCTTCCGATGCTCGCTCACTTCCCGCCCGTTTATTCGGTTTGTTCTCTCACTTCCCGCTGGTTTTTTGGGGATGCTCGCGCACTTCCCGCCCGACCTGTTCACTTTGGGTTGGTCGGGGAGTAACCGGGGGTGGGTAGCGTTGTCTGGATGCGGGATGGTTGCGCGGCTGGGGACAGCGGACGACGGCGGTACGTCGCCCTTGGGGATTCCTTCACCGAGGGCGTGGGGGATCCGAGCAAGGTTTTGCCCAACGGGGTACGCGGCTGGGCAGATCGTGTCGCCGAGAAATTGGCCAAAGCGCAGCCGGGCTGGGAGTACGCAAATCTCGCCGTGCGCAGCAAACGGCTCCGGCACATCATCGATGAACAACTCGAGCCTGCCCTCGCCATGGAACCAACACTCATCACGCTTTATGCCGGTGGCAATGACATCCTGGACTTTGGCACGGACATGGACGCGCTCCTCAACGACTATGAACTGCTGGTCGCCCGGCTTGCTGGCACCGGGGCGACGGTGGTCCTTTTTACCGGTTTTGACGTGAAGGTCTCAGCCGTCCTGGAACCGTTCAAGAAGCGCAACACGATGTACAACCAAAAGGTCCGTGATGTGGCCGCAGAGTACGGGGCGATCCTGGTGGATTACTGGTGCTTCGACGCCTACAAAGATTCGCGGATGTGGGCTCCCGACCGGCTTCACATGTCCAAGGCCGGCCACAAATATCTTGCCGCCCAGGTCCTTGACCATCTGAACGTCCCGCACAAGATTTCTCCGAAGCAATGGGACCCACCCCAAAGAATGACAATGCGCGAATGGGAACGCAGGCAGCGGCGCTGGGTGAACGACTGGGTCCTGCCTCTCTTTGGACGTAAACTCCGCGGCATCACCCTGGGGGACTCCCTGAATCCCCGTTGGCCCCAGCCCGTGAAAGTCCCCCGGAAGGGCGGACTGAAGAAACTGGTCGAAAACCAGCAGGCCACGCAGTGAAGGCAGCCAGCAAGCCTTAGTTCTCGAGCAGGTTCTCGTAGCCGTCGGCCACAGTGGTCGCCGTGAATTCGATGATCTCGAACTCGGCCACGCCGTTGCTGAAGAACGGGTCTTTGGCCAGTGAGTCATCCAGGGTTGCCCGGTCAACCTTTGACAGCAGCACGCCGCCCGTGGCTGGAACGCGACGTCCCGACGCAAGGAACACGCCGGCGTCGAACGCGTCTTTAAGCCAGGCCATGTGGGCTGGACGGTGGAAATCGACGATTTCGTCGGGAACTTTGTAGGTCAAGGCGACAACAAACATTCCGCCAGCCTACCGTTTGCGGCTGCAGCAAGGCCGGGGCAACCGGCTAATTCTCCTAAGATGGATCCATGACTGAACCCCGCTGGCTTAATGCCGACGAACGCCGTGCCTGGTTGGCCCTCTTGAGCATCAATACGTTGCTCCCCTCGGCGCTGGATACGCAGCTTCAGTCTGCTGGAAAATTGTCGCTGTTCGACTACAACGTGCTGGCGATGCTCTCGGAAACCGAGGGCAGGTACCTGCCCATGAGCGAGCTTGCCGCCCGGACCAGTGCCTCGCTGTCGCGCCTGTCGCACGTGGTCACCAAACTCCAGAAGCGCGGCTGGGTGGAACGTCAGGCACACCCCGGCGACGCGCGCGTCACCGTCGCCCACCTGACCGAGGCCGGCATGTCCACCATTGTGGCCCTGGCCCCCGGTCACGTTGAGTCCGTGCGGGCGCTGATGCTCGATTCACTCTCGCCCGACGACGTCGCGGACCTCGCGCGCATCGGCGAGAAGATTGTCTCCAGGCTGGACAATAACCATTGGATCCTGCGCGAATCGTAGCCTTTTCCGTGCTTTGTAGGTAGCGGTCGCCTAATGGCAGACTGACGGCATGGATTTTTCTGCCCGTTATGTTGCCTTGGGGGATTCCTTCACTGAGGGCGTTGGCGACGACGACCCAACGCGACCCAACGGCGTCCGCGGGTGGGCCGACGTCGTTGCCCGGCAGCTGGCCCACAGCAACGAGGACTTCGGCTACGCCAACCTCGCCATCCGCGGCAGGAAGCTCCGCCAAATCATGGCGGAACAAGTGGACGCGGCCGTCGCGCTGAAGCCCACTTTGGTGACGATGTATGCCGGCGCCAACGACATCCTGCGGCCCAAGATCGATATTGACTCGCTTTTGGAGGATTACGACGCCGGTATCGCCAAGTTAAGCGCGACCGGCGCCACCGTTGTGCTCTTCACGGGCTTTGACGCCCGCGGTTCGAAGGTTTTCAGCACGATGCGTGGTCGGACCGCGATCTACAACGAACTGCTCCGCGAAATCGCCGAGAACCATGGTGCCCTGCTGGTGGATTACTGGCGGTTCGATGAGTACTACGACGTCCGGATGTGGGCGCAGGACCGGATGCACATGTCGACGGCGGGCCACGTCAATATGGCCAAGCGCGTGCTGGACGTCCTCGAGCATGAGCATGTGCTCGAAGTCCCGGAGCTCGCACCGCTTCCCACGCTGAACCGGTCCGAAGCTATCCGGGCAAACGCACGATGGGTCCGGGAATTCGCCGGCCCGTGGGTAGTGCGCCGTGTACGGGGTACGTCCTCGGGCGATGGGCTTAGCCCGAAGTATCCGGCTCTGATCCGCCCGGTGTAGTTAAGCCGGGCGAGCAGAACTCGCTCAGCCCGCGCTACGAAAACCGGGTGTGGCGAGCAGCGTTCCGGTCCTGCCAACCGCGAGCACGTCGACGCCCCATTTCTCCACAGCGTGATCCAGGGTTTGCGGTCCGCCTGCGACGATGGCTGTTGCCAGGACGTCGGCCGTGACAATGTCCTGTGCCGCGACGGAAACCTGAACGAACTCCGGCCGCACTGCACCGACGGTCCAAATGTGTTCCCCGCGTTCCGCCGAGCCTGACGTTGCAAGGGCCCTCACTCCGCGTTCCGCCGAGGCACTGAGGCGGTATGTACTGAGCAGCTTCCGGCGGTCAAACGGATCAACGATGCCGGCCTGCCACGGATTGGGTTCGTCAAACCCGGAGTCCACCGGCTCCGGTGATCCGCTTACCAGCACGTCCCCGCCGGCGTTGAGGCACCAATTGTGCAGGCCGAGGGCACCCAGGGACAGTGCAGCTTCGCGCATGGCGTGGGCTTTGACGATTCCGGAAAGATCCAACGCACCGTCCGGTCGCTCTGCCGTGAACGCGCCTTCGGTCTCCACGCGCCATTCCGAGGCGACGGCATAGAGCTCCTGCATTGGCTCCGAGGCATAAGCCAACGTCAGTTCGCCACGGGCCAGCCGGCTTGCCTCAGATCCTTCCCGGTAAAGGCTGAACGTCAGGTCGAGCTGCGTAAATATCTCCCCTACGACGTCGACGGCGGACTGCAGCTCATCGACGCAGGTTTGGGCGGAGGTTCCGCTCGCCACGGTCAGGCTCACCACAGTGCCCATGCTGCGGAACGTACGCGCACGGAGCTGTTCGCCGTTAAAAGTTGGCTGCATCGAGGGCCGCCTGGAGGGAGGTCAGATAGGCCTCACTGGTGACTGTTGCGCCACTGACAGTTTGGACGTTGGCTGACTGGGACCGCAGGACTTCGGATCGCAGGACAGGTGCTGCCCGGCTGCTGATCTGGGCAGACTTCCGTTCCGCATCGGTGAGTTGCAGGGGTGTGACCTCGGTGATCTTGCCATTCTGGATAGTCACCTGGACCTGGACTGTGCCGAAGCGGGTCTGGACCGACGCGCCGTCGTACGTTGCCGCCGTCGTGCTTTCCGCGGTGCTGCCGCTGGTTCCGGTGCTGCCGTTCGCCGCTGAACTGCCGGCCGACATGCTGCTGCTCAGGCTTGTTGTTGTGGACGTGGTTGTTTCGGCAACATGAGCTCCTGATTGCCAGCCTGCGAGCAGTATGCCCGCGGACGCCAGTGCCGTTGCCAATGCTGCGCGGATTCTCACCAGTCGAACCTTTCGTAGTGGAGTTGTTCTGCAGGTACCCCTGCGGCCTCCGCGTCCTGGACCACGTTGCCGGCCCAGCCAGCAGGGCCGCAGACGTAGACGTCGGCGTTGGCCACGTCCGGGATATAGGAACGGAGCGTGAAACCGGCTTGGACGGCTGATTCGGGGAGCCATGCGTTGGGGCGTGCGGAGCGCGGGCCGGTCAGGTGGAAGAGGGTCGCGCCGCGGGCTTGGCAAAGGGCCATGATTTCCTGACCAAGGAAGAGCTCGGATTCGTCGTGTCCGCGCAGCAGGACCGTTGCATTGCCAGGCTCAAAAGGCGTGGATTCCAACAGCGACCGCAGAGGAGCAATGCCGATGCCGGCGCCGATCATCACCACTCTGTTGCGGGACCGGGCGGCGGTGCTGAACATCCCGTAAGGGCCCTCAAAGGCGACCCTGGTGCCGGGTCTGAGGCGGGCCAGTCGGACGGATCCGTCGCCTAGATTTCGGACGGTGATACGGAGTTTGCCCGCTGCAGTGCCTGTGGCCGGAAGCGGTTCCCCAGACAGGCTGAAGGGATGCGGCTGCCACCAGAACCTTGGAGCCAGGAACCTCCAGATGAAGAATCTCCCGCCGCTGCCAGCCAGTTTCTCCAGATGCAGTCCGGTCATTTCGATGCTGAAGACATCAGGTGCAACACGGACTACACGACTGACCGTGAGCTGATGCCGGACTGTCGAGGCGAGTGGCAGGTAAATCCTGAAGAACAGGAGCGCCGCGCCCGTTCCGATGCAGAAAGCCAGCCAATACCAGCGCTGCCAGGTTCCTTCGGCAAAGAGTCCGCCAACACTGAACTGGTGGGGGATTGCCGTTGCCACCGCTGCGTAAGTCAGGAGATGGATTACGTACCAGAATTCGTACGGGAACTTGCGTCGCACCGCCACTAACGAGGTCACGACCACGGCGAGGAACAGCGCCATCGCGACGAACGCGAGCCACATATCCGGGACGTTGACCCATAGGGACACCGATTCGCTGATGGGGTCGAGGCCTTCTGCGGCTCCATAGCCGACCGCCAGGAGGATCCCATGTGCCAGCAGCAGGTAAAGCGCCGGCTTACCCAGTGATTTATGGATCTCAAGAGCGCGGTCATGCCCGATTGTGTTGTCGATCAACGGGATCCGGGCCGCAAGGAGCAGCATGAGGAGGACCACGTCCATGCCGACCAAACCAGCCACGATTCCCAGGCCTGTCGCGCCACCGGCAAAGGAGGAGAACCCGCCTGCGCCGCCGTCTGCAAGCCACAAGGCGACTGCGGCCACCGGGGACACCCACGCGAGGAAACCCAGAATGTCAGCCCGGGCCAGCCGCCGTCGGGCTTGCGCCCGGAAGGGTTCGACGGCGGCCGGCGGTGTCCGTGGGCCCGGCGCCGCGGACTGTTCAGCACCCGAAACACGTGAAAGAAACGATGTCATGATCCAAGACTCGCCAGGCATCCTTTCGTTCTGCTGTGAAAGGGCTTGCGAGGGCTTATGATTCCTGATTGGTCTTAATTTGGCCTGGCCCGTAGAATAGTTAGGCGCTAGGTAGTGCGGATCGTGTGCAATTGCTCCGGTTGGCGGTGAGGTCAGTCTGACTGACATCCCGATGGCCGGTAGTTAGGGGCTCAAGTTGCGTGCATTCCTGTATTCGCCCGGTATCCCAGGATCTGTTCCAGTGTTTATCACTGACCGGTTCTGAGGCCCAACCTTCTTCGCCGTACTTGATGCGGAAACTACCGAAATGGTATGGATCGGACGCGAACGCTGCCTGTCGCACGGTAACGCAGGAACATCTGCACACCGTTACATTCAATCTTTGGAGGAGAGTCATGGCAGCACACTGCCAAGTGACCGGGGCCGAGCCGGGCTTTGGACACAGCATTTCGCACTCGCACCGCCGCAACAAGCGTCGGTTCGACCCGAACATTCAGAAGAAGCGCTACTGGGTTCCGTCCCTGCGCCGTAACGTCACGCTGACCCTGTCAGCCCGTGGCATCAAGACAATCGACGTACGCGGCATCGACTCTGTCGTCGCCGACATCCTGGCACGAGGAGTAAAGCTCTAATGGCAAAGGACAAGGACGTACGTCCGATCATCAAGCTGAAGTCCACTGCGGGCACGGGTTACACCTACGTAACGCGCAAGAACCGTCGTAACGATCCTGACCGTCTGGTCCTGAAGAAGTACGACCCCAAGATCCGCCAGCACGTCGAATTCCGAGAGGAGCGCTAAACACATGGCAAAGAAGTCAAAGATTGCTCGCAACGAGCAGCGCAAGGTCATTGTTGAGCGTTACGCTGCCAAGCGTCTCGAACTGAAGAAGACCCTGGTTGACCCCAACGCGACTGACGAAGCACGCGAAGCTGCACGCCTCGGCCTGCAGAAGCTGCCCCGCAACGCCTCCCCGATCCGTCTGCGTAACCGCGACCAGATCGACGGCCGTCCCCGCGGCACCTTCCAGAAGTTCGGTATCTCCCGTGTTCGCTTCCGCGACATGGCTCACCGCGGTGAGCTCCCGGGTATCACCAAGTCTTCCTGGTAATCACGAAGCTCTGAAAGGGCCGGCAACCGTTATGGTTGCCGGCCTTTTCTGCGTTTAAGCGTGTTTGTGCGTGGTTGGCGCGAAGGCGGTTGGGAGGTTGGCGCGTGGGTGGCTGGGTGGCTGGGTGGCTGGGTGGTTGGCGCGGCGCGAATGTGGTGGTCTTCCTCTGCGCGCTCGGTCGTTCCTCCCTTGGACGCGCGCTGCCGGATGGCCGCCGCCTTCTTCGGATGTTCTCTCAGATCGTGCGGGGTTTGGGGGATCGTTCTCTCAGATCGTGCGGGGTTTTGGTGGGTGGGGTGGAAATGTTCGACGGCGGTGGTTGGCTTGGGTGTTTGGCGGCGGGATTGTGGGGTGTGGTTGGTGTGACGGGCTTCACTGGGGTTGGTTTTTGGGGTTTTGGGGTGGTTTTGGCGGGTCTGTGGCGTTGTTTGGCCTGTGTTTGGGCGGTTTTGGCCGGTTTCTGGGTGGTGTTGGGGTGGATTTGTGTGGGGGCTGGTGGGCGTGTAATGTCTTCTGAGTCGCCGCGAGTGAGACAGCCTGGTGCTGGGAACCGCGGGGGCCGACCCCCTTTGATAACAGCCTGGAATATGGTGCGCTTTTGGGCGTGCTGGTTGCCGGGTGGGGCCGGGGCCTGGATCGGGAATCGCGGAAACGTTGATTTGCCAAGAGCGGGTTGATCGGGTAAGTTTGAAAAGTTGCTCCGGAGCGATCCTGTGGCCCTGTTGGGGTTGTGGGTGGTGCCGGTAAGTGTCTGTTGTTTGAGAACTCAATAGTGTGCCAAGTTTGTTGATGCCGATTGTTTTTTTGATTGGTTGAAATTATATGCCGGATCGTCATGCACCCCCGTGTGTGGTGGTTTGGTTTTCAGCTGGTTTCGAATTTTGTGCAGCCGTGTTCGCCGTTATTTCCGGTGGGTGTGGTTGTGTCTGTTTGATTTTTTTTGTTTTCAACGGAGAGTTTGATCCTGGCTCAGGATGAACGCTGGCGGCGTGCTTAACACATGCAAGTCGAACGATGATCCCTGGCTTGCTGGGGGGATTAGTGGCGAACGGGTGAGTAACACGTGAGTAACCTGCCCTTGACTCTGGGATAAGCCTGGGAAACTGGGTCTAATACCGGATATGACCATCTGGCGCATGTCATGGTGGTGGAAAGCTTTTGTGGTTTTGGATGGACTCGCGGCCTATCAGCTTGTTGGTGGGGTAATGGCCTACCAAGGCGACGACGGGTAGCCGGCCTGAGAGGGTGACCGGCCACACTGGGACTGAGACACGGCCCAGACTCCTACGGGAGGCAGCAGTGGGGAATATTGCACAATGGGCGAAAGCCTGATGCAGCGACGCCGCGTGAGGGATGACGGCCTTCGGGTTGTAAACCTCTTTCAGTAGGGAAGAAGCGAAAGTGACGGTACCTGCAGAAGAAGCGCCGGCTAACTACGTGCCAGCAGCCGCGGTAATACGTAGGGCGCAAGCGTTATCCGGAATTATTGGGCGTAAAGAGCTCGTAGGCGGTTTGTCGCGTCTGCTGTGAAAGACCGGGGCTCAACTCCGGTTCTGCAGTGGGTACGGGCAGACTAGAGTGCAGTAGGGGAGACTGGAATTCCTGGTGTAGCGGTGAAATGCGCAGATATCAGGAGGAACACCGATGGCGAAGGCAGGTCTCTGGGCTGTAACTGACGCTGAGGAGCGAAAGCATGGGGAGCGAACAGGATTAGATACCCTGGTAGTCCATGCCGTAAACGTTGGGCACTAGGTGTGGGGGACATTCCACGTTTTCCGCGCCGTAGCTAACGCATTAAGTGCCCCGCCTGGGGAGTACGGCCGCAAGGCTAAAACTCAAAGGAATTGACGGGGGCCCGCACAAGCGGCGGAGCATGCGGATTAATTCGATGCAACGCGAAGAACCTTACCAAGGCTTGACATGAACCGGAAAGACCTGGAAACAGGTGCCCCGCTTGCGGTCGGTTTACAGGTGGTGCATGGTTGTCGTCAGCTCGTGTCGTGAGATGTTGGGTTAAGTCCCGCAACGAGCGCAACCCTCGTTCTATGTTGCCAGCGCGTTATGGCGGGGACTCATAGGAGACTGCCGGGGTCAACTCGGAGGAAGGTGGGGACGACGTCAAATCATCATGCCCCTTATGTCTTGGGCTTCACGCATGCTACAATGGCCGGTACAAAGGGTTGCGATACTGTGAGGTGGAGCTAATCCCAAAAAGCCGGTCTCAGTTCGGATTGGGGTCTGCAACTCGACCCCATGAAGTCGGAGTCGCTAGTAATCGCAGATCAGCAACGCTGCGGTGAATACGTTCCCGGGCCTTGTACACACCGCCCGTCAAGTCACGAAAGTTGGTAACACCCGAAGCCGGTGGCCTAACCCTTGTGGGGGGAGCCGTCGAAGGTGGGACCGGCGATTGGGACTAAGTCGTAACAAGGTAGCCGTACCGGAAGGTGCGGCTGGATCACCTCCTTTCTAAGGAGCTGCTAACAACCGTGTCGGTTCCCGTGCATGCGGGGGCTGGTGGTTGTCAGTGTTGCCCATTGCGCAGGCGTATGTTCTGCGGTGGGTGCTCATGGGTGGAATATCAACGAATCAAACGTTTGTTTGGCATGGCCTGACCGGTTGTGTCCTGGTGTTAGTACGGCAGTGCGTGCCCCTTTTTTGGGGGTGTGTGGTGTTGGGAACGTGCCGGGGCGTGGTTTGTGTGGGTTGTGTTTGGCGCACTGTTGGGTCCTGAGGCAACAGGACCTTTTTGCAGCAATGCAGGGGGACACAGTTCTGGTGTTTCTTTTGTTCCTGCTTCCGGTTCGTACCGGCACCCGTGTGGGTGTTGGGGGTCTGGTTGACGGGGTTGTTGTTTGAGAACTACATAGTGGACGCGAGCATCTAGAACATGCATGGTGCCGGCTCTTCGGGGTTGGTGGGTGTGTGTTCTTACAGCAATTTCTTATGAATGAACCTGGCCTTTTGTGGTCGTGGTTCTCTCGAATAGATGATGCATCGTGAACCGGTGGGCCCCTTTGTTGTGGGTTTGCTGGTTTGTGTGTGGTCAAGTTTTTAAGGGCACACGGTGGATGCCTTGGCATTAGGAGCCGAAGAAGGACGTAGGAATCTGCGATAAGCCTGGGGGAGTTGATAACCGAGCGTTGATCCCAGGATGTCCGAATGGGGAAACCCCGCACAACGCTTTTGGGTGATTGTGTGACCCGCATCTGAACACATAGGGTGCGTGGGGGGAACGCGGGGAAGTGAAACATCTCAGTACCCGCAGGAAGAGAAAACAAGAGTGATTCCGTTAGTAGTGGCGAGCGAACGCGGATCAGGCTAAACCGTTTCCATGTGTGATAGCCGGCGGGCGTTGCATGGGCGGGGTTGTGGGACTTTCCGTACTGGTTCTGCCGGACCGGTGGGGTGTGTAGTGCAGGCATAGGTGAACGGTCTTGAAAGGCCGGCCAGAGAGGGTGTGAGCCCCGTAACCGTAATGTTGTGTACCGCCTGGAGAGGATCCCAAGTAGCACGGGGCCCGAGAAATCCCGTGCGAATCTGTCAGGACCACCTGATAAGCCTAAATACTTCCTAATGACCGATAGCGGACCAGTACCGTGAGGGAAAGGTGAAAAGTACCCCGGGAGGGGAGTGAAACAGTACCTGAAACCGTGTGCTTACAATCCGTCGGAGCAGTCGTGAGTAATCACTAGTAACTGTGACGGCGTGCCTTTTGAAGAATGAGCCTGCGAGTTAGTGTTACGTCGCGAGGTTAACCCGTGTGGGGTAGCCGTAGCGAAAGCGAGTCTGAACAGGGCGAGTGTAGTGGCGTGATCTAGACCCGAAGCGGAGTGATCTACCCATGGCCAGGTTGAAGCGACGGTAAGACGTCGTGGAGGACCGAACCCACTTCAGTTGAAAATGGAGGGGATGAGCTGTGGGTAGGGGTGAAAGGCCAATCAAACTCCGTGATAGCTGGTTCTCCCCGAAATGCATTTAGGTGCAGCGTTGCGTGTTTCTTGCCGGAGGTAGAGCTACTGGATGGCCGATGGGCCCTACAAGGTTACTGACGTCAGCCAAACTCCGAATGCCGGTAAGTGAGAGCGCAGCAGTGAGACTGTGGGGGATAAGCTTCATAGTCGAGAGGGAAACAGCCCAGACCACCAACTAAGGCCCCTAAGCGTGTGCTAAGTGGGAAAGGATGTGGAGTTGCGAAGACAACCAGGAGGTTGGCTTAGAAGCAGCCATCCTTGAAAGAGTGCGTAATAGCTCACTGGTCAAGTGATTCCGCGCCGACAATGTAGCGGGGCTCAAGTACACCGCCGAAGTTGTGGATTTCACACAGTACCCTAGCCTTCGTGGTTCAGGGGTGTGGAGTGGTAGGGGAGCGTCGTGTGGGCAGTGAAGTCGCGGTGGAAACCAGCGGTGGAGCCTACACGAGTGAGAATGCAGGCATGAGTAGCGAAAGACGGGTGAGAAACCCGTCCGCCGAATGATCAAGGGTTCCAGGGTCAAGCTAATCTGCCCTGGGTAAGTCGGGACCTAAGGCGAGGCCGACAGGCGTAGTCGATGGACAACGGGTTGATATTCCCGTACCGGCGAAAAACCGCCCATGCCAAGCGGGGGATACTAACCGCCCGGAGCCTGCCCGCCCACCCTTGTGGTGTGTGGGTTTTGGCCGAGCGCGGGACCTGATCCCGGGAGGTAAGCGTATTAACAGGTGTGACGCAGGAAGGTAGCCGGGCCGGGCGATGGTTGCCCCGGTCCAAGGATGTAGGGTCAGGGATAGGCAAATCCGTTCCTGTGTGTTTCGAGCACGATCCTGAGATCTGATGGGACTCCCGTTCGGGGGGATCCGGTGATCCTATGCTGCCTAGAAAAGCATCGACGCGAGGTTTTAGCCGCCCGTACCCCAAACCGACACAGGTGATCAGGTAGAGAATACCAAGGCGATCGAGAGAATTATGGTTAAGGAACTCGGCAAAATGCCCCCGTAACTTCGGGAGAAGGGGGGCCTGCCCCGTGATGGAGACTTGCTCTCCGTGAGCGGGTGTGGGCCGCAGAGACCAGGGGGAAGCGACTGTTTACTAAAAACACAGGTCCGTGCGAAGTCGCAAGACGATGTATACGGACTGACTCCTGCCCGGTGCTGGAAGGTTAAGAGGACCGGTTAGCCCCTTGTGGGCGAAGCTGAGAATTTAAGCCCCAGTAAACGGCGGTGGTAACTATAACCATCCTAAGGTAGCGAAATTCCTTGTCGGGTAAGTTCCGACCTGCACGAATGGAGTAACGACTTCCCCGCTGTCTCAACCATAAACTCGGCGAAATTGCAGTACGAGTAAAGATGCTCGTTACGCGCAGCAGGACGGAAAGACCCCGAGACCTTTACTATAGTTTGGTATTGGTGTTCGGAGTGGCTTGTGTAGGATAGGTGGGAGACGTTGAAGCCCGGACGCCAGTTCGGGTGGAGTCATCGTTGAAATACCACTCTGGTCACTTTGGACATCTAACTTCGGCCCGTGATCCGGGTCAGGGACAGTGCCTGATGGGTAGTTTAACTGGGGCGGTTGCCTCCTAAAAAGTAACGGAGGCGCCCAAAGGTTCCCTCAGCCTGGTTGGCAATCAGGTGTCGAGTGTAAGTGCACAAGGGAGCTTGACTGTGAGAGAGACATCTCAAGCAGGGACGAAAGTCGGGACTAGTGATCCGGCGGTACATTGTGGAATGGCCGTCGCTCAACGGATAAAAGGTACCTCGGGGATAACAGGCTGATCTTGCCCAAGAGTCCATATCGACGGCATGGTTTGGCACCTCGATGTCGGCTCGTCGCATCCTGGGGCTGGAGTAGGTCCCAAGGGTTGGGCTGTTCGCCCATTAAAGCGGTACGCGAGCTGGGTTTAGAACGTCGTGAGACAGTTCGGTCCCTATCCGCTGCGCGCGCAGGAAATTTGAGAAGGGCTGTCCTTAGTACGAGAGGACCGGGACGGACGAACCTCTGGTGTGTCAGTTGTACTGCCAAGTGCACCGCTGATTAGCTACGTTCGGATGGGATAACCGCTGAAAGCATCTAAGCGGGAAGCTCGCTTCAAGATGAGATTTCCATACACAATACGTGTGAGAGGCCCCCAGCCAGACCACTGGGTTGATAGGCCGGATGTGGAAGCGAGGACCAAAGACTCGTGAAGCTGACCGGTACTAATAGGCCAACAACTTACACCACACACAACACACTGCACGCGTCCACTATGTGGTTCCCGAACAACAACCGTTCCAGGAACCAACAACTAAATACACAACACCACAGTTGTAACCACACAGTCTTCCCACCCCACACCACAAACAGGTGCGCGGGACGGGTAACAAGGTTACGGCGGTCATAGCGTGGGGGAAACGCCCGGTCCCATTCCGAACCCGGAAGCTAAGACCCACAGCGCCGATGGTACTGCACCCGGGAGGGTGTGGGAGAGTAGGACACCGCCGGACAAACATTAACGGGAAGCCCCGACCACCACGGTCGGGGCTTCCCCACTTTAACCACACCTAACAACCGAACCAGACGCTCAGGTCCTAACGACGTCGCCACGTGCCAAAGCGAAAGGCAGACGATCGAAGATGATGCGGATCTCGGCGATCTGATCCTTGTGAATGCGATACAGTTCTGCGCCTGGAGCACTTGGAACTGCCCGATTGGCTGTGTCGTACATGAGCATTGCTTGGTCGTCGGACCCGTAAGCCGCAAGAAGCGCGGATTTTGTGAGGGTAGCAGCGAAGGGCTCCATGAATGCCCGGACAGCGGCACTACCGCTGATGGTGCCGGACGGTGCATGGCAGACGACATCCTCGGCTAAGTGCTTGATTGCTGAGTCCAGGTTCCCGGACGTCCATGCCCGGTGGTACGCGATTGCGATGTCAACGGCTATGGCCTGTTTTTCAGACATGGTCTGATTCCTTTCGTGGGCGGATACTCCTGTTTAGACACCACCTCGCAGCAGATCGGAACGCCCTGGTGGGTCCGTGCCAATATTGAACCGTGACTTCAGCCGAGTTGGAGGCTGCCCGGTCCGGTGATGAGGAGGCTTTCGCCTCGCTCGTAGCCCCCTTTCGCCGGGAGCTTCACCTGCATTGCTACAGAATTACAGAATCTGTTGATGATGCAGATGATCTGCTGCAGGAGGTTTTGCTTGCGGCATGGAAAGGGCTGCCTGGATTTGCCGGCCGATCGTCCTTGCGTACGTGGCTCTATCGGATTGCCACTACACGTTCGCTTAATGCTCTGAGGGAACAACGTCGAAGACCGCGCACGGCCCCTGTACCTCCCTTCGAGCCACCAAACCCGAACGACCGATTCGATCTACCGCATTTGCAGCCTTACCCCGATGCCTTGGTCGACGAGCTTGATCCTGCTGCGCAGGCGGTTGCCCGCGAAAGTGTCGAGCTCGCGTTTGTTGTTGCGCTTCAACGGATGCCGCCGCGCCAGGCTGCAACGTTGATCCTCTGTGATGTGTTGGACTTCACCGTTACCGAAGCTGCTGAGCTGCTCGCGATAGGCCCGACGGCGGTTAAGGGCCTTCTTCAGCGCGCTCGCTCCGCCGGGCCTTCTTCAAGGCCAATCACCACCGGACAACGCCACCACGAATTAGCCCGTAAGTTCGCGGATGCCTTCTCGCGGGACGACGTCGATTCCGTCCTTGAGCTCCTCACAGATCAATGCTGGCTAGCCATGCCCCCGGCCAGCGAACTTTACGTGGGCCGGCACGCCGTCGGGGCTTTCCTCCGTGCCAGTGCGGCTGGCCGGCCTGGCGGCAATTACGCGCTGACCGCTGTCACTGCCGGTGGCAGACCGGCGTTCGTTTGCTATCTGCAAGGCCGGGCCCGCGGACTGTTGGTGATCGAGCCAACCCAGTCTGGCGACAGGATCGCATCGATCATGCGATTCCTCAACGATGGTCTGCATCGGCACTTCGGAATGCCTGACCTTCTTGCCTGAAGTCGAAGCGCAACTGGCTCATTGACGCGTGCGGAGTAGTGCTCGACGGCGGTGCTGGCGCGGGTTTTTGGGGGTGTGTTTGGGTGTGTTGGGGTGGATTTGCGTTGGGGGTGTGGGGCGTGTATTGTTTTCTGAGTCGCCGGGTGCGAAACGGAAAGCCGGAAGGTGTGTACGGTTCGGTAGGCGGCCAAAAATAACTCTTCTTTTCCAATGGCCCTGTTGGGTGTGCTGCTTTTGTGGTGCGCTGTCCGGGGTGATGTTTTGGAGGGTCTGTTGTTTGAGAACTCAATAGTGTGCCAAGTTTGTTGATGCCGATTGTTTTTTTGATTGGTTGAAATTATATGCCGGATCGTCATGCACCCCCGTGTGTGGTGGTTTGGTTTTCAGCTGGTTTCGAATTTTGTGCAGCCGTGTTCGCCGTTATTTCCGGTGGGTGTGGTTGTGTCTGTTTGATTTTTTTTGTTTTCAACGGAGAGTTTGATCCTGGCTCAGGATGAACGCTGGCGGCGTGCTTAACACATGCAAGTCGAACGATGATCCCTGGCTTGCTGGGGGGATTAGTGGCGAACGGGTGAGTAACACGTGAGTAACCTGCCCTTGACTCTGGGATAAGCCTGGGAAACTGGGTCTAATACCGGATATGACCATCTGGCGCATGTCATGGTGGTGGAAAGCTTTTGTGGTTTTGGATGGACTCGCGGCCTATCAGCTTGTTGGTGGGGTAATGGCCTACCAAGGCGACGACGGGTAGCCGGCCTGAGAGGGTGACCGGCCACACTGGGACTGAGACACGGCCCAGACTCCTACGGGAGGCAGCAGTGGGGAATATTGCACAATGGGCGAAAGCCTGATGCAGCGACGCCGCGTGAGGGATGACGGCCTTCGGGTTGTAAACCTCTTTCAGTAGGGAAGAAGCGTAAGTGACGGTACCTGCAGAAGAAGCGCCGGCTAACTACGTGCCAGCAGCCGCGGTAATACGTAGGGCGCAAGCGTTATCCGGAATTATTGGGCGTAAAGAGCTCGTAGGCGGTTTGTCGCGTCTGCTGTGAAAGACCGGGGCTCAACTCCGGTTCTGCAGTGGGTACGGGCAGACTAGAGTGCAGTAGGGGAGACTGGAATTCCTGGTGTAGCGGTGAAATGCGCAGATATCAGGAGGAACACCGATGGCGAAGGCAGGTCTCTGGGCTGTAACTGACGCTGAGGAGCGAAAGCATGGGGAGCGAACAGGATTAGATACCCTGGTAGTCCATGCCGTAAACGTTGGGCACTAGGTGTGGGGGACATTCCACGTTTTCCGCGCCGTAGCTAACGCATTAAGTGCCCCGCCTGGGGAGTACGGCCGCAAGGCTAAAACTCAAAGGAATTGACGGGGGCCCGCACAAGCGGCGGAGCATGCGGATTAATTCGATGCAACGCGAAGAACCTTACCAAGGCTTGACATGAACCGGAAAGACCTGGAAACAGGTGCCCCGCTTGCGGTCGGTTTACAGGTGGTGCATGGTTGTCGTCAGCTCGTGTCGTGAGATGTTGGGTTAAGTCCCGCAACGAGCGCAACCCTCGTTCTATGTTGCCAGCGCGTTATGGCGGGGACTCATAGGAGACTGCCGGGGTCAACTCGGAGGAAGGTGGGGACGACGTCAAATCATCATGCCCCTTATGTCTTGGGCTTCACGCATGCTACAATGGCCGGTACAAAGGGTTGCGATACTGTGAGGTGGAGCTAATCCCAAAAAGCCGGTCTCAGTTCGGATTGGGGTCTGCAACTCGACCCCATGAAGTCGGAGTCGCTAGTAATCGCAGATCAGCAACGCTGCGGTGAATACGTTCCCGGGCCTTGTACACACCGCCCGTCAAGTCACGAAAGTTGGTAACACCCGAAGCCGGTGGCCTAACCCTTGTGGGGGGAGCCGTCGAAGGTGGGACCGGCGATTGGGACTAAGTCGTAACAAGGTAGCCGTACCGGAAGGTGCGGCTGGATCACCTCCTTTCTAAGGAGCTGCTAACAACCGTGTCGGTTCCCGTGCATGCGGGGGCTGGTGGTTGTCAGTGTTGCCCATTGCGCAGGCGTATGTTCTGCGGTGGGTGCTCATGGGTGGAATATCAACGAATCAAACGTTTGTTTGGCATGGCCTGACCGGTTGTGTCCTGGTGTTAGTACGGCAGTGCGTGCCCCTTTTTTGGGGGTGTGTGGTGTTGGGAACGTGCCGGGGCGTGGTTTGTGTGGGTTGTGTTTGGCGCACTGTTGGGTCCTGAGGCAACAGGACCTTTTTGCAGCAATGCAGGGGGACACAGTTCTGGTGTTTCTTTTGTTCCTGCTTCCGGTTCGTACCGGCACCCGTGTGGGTGTTGGGGGTCTGGTTGACGGGGTTGTTGTTTGAGAACTACATAGTGGACGCGAGCATCTAGAACATGCATGGTGCCGGCTCTTCGGGGTTGGTGGGTGTGTGTTCTTACAGCAATTTCTTATGAATGAACCTGGCCTTTTGTGGTCGTGGTTCTCTCGAATAGATGATGCATCGTGAACCGGTGGGCCCCTTTGTTGTGGGTTTGCTGGTTTGTGTGTGGTCAAGTTTTTAAGGGCACACGGTGGATGCCTTGGCATTAGGAGCCGAAGAAGGACGTAGGAATCTGCGATAAGCCTGGGGGAGTTGATAACCGAGCGTTGATCCCAGGATGTCCGAATGGGGAAACCCCGCACAACGCTTTTGGGTGATTGTGTGACCCGCATCTGAACACATAGGGTGCGTGGGGGGAACGCGGGGAAGTGAAACATCTCAGTACCCGCAGGAAGAGAAAACAAGAGTGATTCCGTTAGTAGTGGCGAGCGAACGCGGATCAGGCTAAACCGTTTCCATGTGTGATAGCCGGCGGGCGTTGCATGGGCGGGGTTGTGGGACTTTCCGTACTGGTTCTGCCGGACCGGTGGGGTGTGTAGTGCAGGCATAGGTGAACGGTCTTGAAAGGCCGGCCAGAGAGGGTGTGAGCCCCGTAACCGTAATGTTGTGTACCGCCTGGAGAGGATCCCAAGTAGCACGGGGCCCGAGAAATCCCGTGCGAATCTGTCAGGACCACCTGATAAGCCTAAATACTTCCTAATGACCGATAGCGGACCAGTACCGTGAGGGAAAGGTGAAAAGTACCCCGGGAGGGGAGTGAAACAGTACCTGAAACCGTGTGCTTACAATCCGTCGGAGCAGTCGTGAGTAATCACTAGTAACTGTGACGGCGTGCCTTTTGAAGAATGAGCCTGCGAGTTAGTGTTACGTCGCGAGGTTAACCCGTGTGGGGTAGCCGTAGCGAAAGCGAGTCTGAACAGGGCGAGTGTAGTGGCGTGATCTAGACCCGAAGCGGAGTGATCTACCCATGGCCAGGTTGAAGCGACGGTAAGACGTCGTGGAGGACCGAACCCACTTCAGTTGAAAATGGAGGGGATGAGCTGTGGGTAGGGGTGAAAGGCCAATCAAACTCCGTGATAGCTGGTTCTCCCCGAAATGCATTTAGGTGCAGCGTTGCGTGTTTCTTGCCGGAGGTAGAGCTACTGGATGGCCGATGGGCCCTACAAGGTTACTGACGTCAGCCAAACTCCGAATGCCGGTAAGTGAGAGCGCAGCAGTGAGACTGTGGGGGATAAGCTTCATAGTCGAGAGGGAAACAGCCCAGACCACCAACTAAGGCCCCTAAGCGTGTGCTAAGTGGGAAAGGATGTGGAGTTGCGAAGACAACCAGGAGGTTGGCTTAGAAGCAGCCATCCTTGAAAGAGTGCGTAATAGCTCACTGGTCAAGTGATTCCGCGCCGACAATGTAGCGGGGCTCAAGTACACCGCCGAAGTTGTGGATTTCACACAGTACCCTAGCCTTCGTGGTTCAGGGGTGTGGAGTGGTAGGGGAGCGTCGTGTGGGCAGTGAAGTCGCGGTGGAAACCAGCGGTGGAGCCTACACGAGTGAGAATGCAGGCATGAGTAGCGAAAGACGGGTGAGAAACCCGTCCGCCGAATGATCAAGGGTTCCAGGGTCAAGCTAATCTGCCCTGGGTAAGTCGGGACCTAAGGCGAGGCCGACAGGCGTAGTCGATGGACAACGGGTTGATATTCCCGTACCGGCGAAAAACCGCCCATGCCAAGCGGGGGATACTAACCGCCCGGAGCCTGCCCGCCCACCCTTGTGGTGTGTGGGTTTTGGCCGAGCGCGGGACCTGATCCCGGGAGGTAAGCGTATTAACAGGTGTGACGCAGGAAGGTAGCCGGGCCGGGCGATGGTTGCCCCGGTCCAAGGATGTAGGGTCAGGGATAGGCAAATCCGTTCCTGTGTGTTTCGAGCACGATCCTGAGATCTGATGGGACTCCCGTTCGGGGGGATCCGGTGATCCTATGCTGCCTAGAAAAGCATCGACGCGAGGTTTTAGCCGCCCGTACCCCAAACCGACACAGGTGATCAGGTAGAGAATACCAAGGCGATCGAGAGAATTATGGTTAAGGAACTCGGCAAAATGCCCCCGTAACTTCGGGAGAAGGGGGGCCTGCCCCGTGATGGAGACTTGCTCTCCGTGAGCGGGTGTGGGCCGCAGAGACCAGGGGGAAGCGACTGTTTACTAAAAACACAGGTCCGTGCGAAGTCGCAAGACGATGTATACGGACTGACTCCTGCCCGGTGCTGGAAGGTTAAGAGGACCGGTTAGCCCCTTGTGGGCGAAGCTGAGAATTTAAGCCCCAGTAAACGGCGGTGGTAACTATAACCATCCTAAGGTAGCGAAATTCCTTGTCGGGTAAGTTCCGACCTGCACGAATGGAGTAACGACTTCCCCGCTGTCTCAACCATAAACTCGGCGAAATTGCAGTACGAGTAAAGATGCTCGTTACGCGCAGCAGGACGGAAAGACCCCGAGACCTTTACTATAGTTTGGTATTGGTGTTCGGAGTGGCTTGTGTAGGATAGGTGGGAGACGTTGAAGCCCGGACGCCAGTTCGGGTGGAGTCATCGTTGAAATACCACTCTGGTCACTTTGGACATCTAACTTCGGCCCGTGATCCGGGTCAGGGACAGTGCCTGATGGGTAGTTTAACTGGGGCGGTTGCCTCCTAAAAAGTAACGGAGGCGCCCAAAGGTTCCCTCAGCCTGGTTGGCAATCAGGTGTCGAGTGTAAGTGCACAAGGGAGCTTGACTGTGAGAGAGACATCTCAAGCAGGGACGAAAGTCGGGACTAGTGATCCGGCGGTACATTGTGGAATGGCCGTCGCTCAACGGATAAAAGGTACCTCGGGGATAACAGGCTGATCTTGCCCAAGAGTCCATATCGACGGCATGGTTTGGCACCTCGATGTCGGCTCGTCGCATCCTGGGGCTGGAGTAGGTCCCAAGGGTTGGGCTGTTCGCCCATTAAAGCGGTACGCGAGCTGGGTTTAGAACGTCGTGAGACAGTTCGGTCCCTATCCGCTGCGCGCGCAGGAAATTTGAGAAGGGCTGTCCTTAGTACGAGAGGACCGGGACGGACGAACCTCTGGTGTGTCAGTTGTACTGCCAAGTGCACCGCTGATTAGCTACGTTCGGATGGGATAACCGCTGAAAGCATCTAAGCGGGAAGCTCGCTTCAAGATGAGATTTCCATACACAATACGTGTGAGAGGCCCCCAGCCAGACCACTGGGTTGATAGGCCGGATGTGGAAGCGAGGACCAAAGACTCGTGAAGCTGACCGGTACTAATAGGCCAACAACTTACACCACACACAACACACTGCACGCGTCCACTATGTGGTTCCCGAACAACAACCGTTCCAGGAACCAACAACTAAATACACAACACCACAGTTGTAACCACACAGTCTTCCCACCCCACACCACAAACAGGTGCGCGGGACGGGTAACAAGGTTACGGCGGTCATAGCGTGGGGGAAACGCCCGGTCCCATTCCGAACCCGGAAGCTAAGACCCACAGCGCCGATGGTACTGCACCCGGGAGGGTGTGGGAGAGTAGGACACCGCCGGACACACATTAACGGGAAGCCCCGACCACCACGGTCGGGGCTTCCCCACTTTAACCACACAACCAAGGACGCTAGAGTCACAGGATGCCCCTTAACCGAACTTTGGATGTGTCATCCGGGAACGCCGTGAAGGGAAAAGTCCACCTTCGCACTTTGTCCTTGTCCGACGTCGGGCCCTTGGCGGCCGCCTACACCCGGAACGCAGAGTACCTTGCCCCTTGGGAACCGCGGCGCAGCGAAGCGTTCTATACCAGGGCAGGGCAGGACGCCGTTGTTCGGGGCAAACTGAACCAATATGCCGCAGGCACGGAGGTGCCGTTTGTAGTTCTCCATGACGGGGATATCATCGGCCAGATTACGTTGACGGGCATAGTCCGTGGACCCCAACCTGGGCTATTGGGTCGACCAAGCGTTCACCGGCAAGGGCATTGCCTCTTCTTCGGTGGAGGCGGTTCTCTCCATCGCGAGTGACGATTTGGGACTCCACCGTGTCCAAGCCGCAACCTTAATGCATAACGTAGCCTCGCAGGCGGTCCTCAAACGATGCGGCTTCGAGCGGATCGGGTTGGCGCCCTCCTATCTCCACATAGCAGGCGAATGGCAGGACCACGTCCTGTATCAGCGCATTCTCTTCTGATCCACGGCGGTTGGATGCGCTGCCGGCGTCGTGGTTTCCTGCGCTGGTTGGGGGCCTCTTCAACGCCGTAGGGTACGCCATGTGCGGTCCACACCCCCAAAAACCTTGAAAAACCGGTGATTTTGGTCAAAAAAGCGCGGAAACACGCGGAATTTGCTGGCCAAGCCGGTGCAAGCTGGTAAGTTTTCGAGCAGTGGCTTGCTCGCATTCCGCTTGAAAGCTCAAAAAACGTATTAGTCCAGGAGGACGTAAATGGCTAAGAACCGTAGTGAACTCGTTGCAGAGGTAGCAGGCAAGGCTGGCACCAGCCAGGCAGCCGTCAACTCCGTGCTCGATGCACTGTTCGAAGTTTTCGAGACTTCTGTTGCCGCTGGCGAGAAGATCACCATCCCGGGCTGGCTCGCAGTTGAGCGCACCGACCGTGCAGCACGCACCGGCCGTAACCCGCAGACGGGCGAAACCATCCAGATCGCCGCTGGTCACAGCGTTAAGCTGACCGCAGGCTCCAAGTTGAAGGCTGCTGTCGCCAAGAAGAAGTAATTCCAACTTCGGCGAACGCCTAAAAGGGGCGGCAACCAACTGGTTGCCGCCCCTTTTGCTGTTAAGCCCTGCCCACTACTCCTCCCCAAATGGTTCCCGATTCGCAGCCCAGCCATAGGTAACGGACAATGGATAGGTGCCATCAGCAAGAAGCTCCGCAACCGCCCCATCGCCTGTTCCCAAGCCGGGAGCGCGGGGAGGCGATGCCGTCACGGGCATTTCCCTCACGTGGCAGCTTGCTGGACTCGCGGTGCTCTTCCTGACTTTGGCTGCAGCCCTCATCTTTTCCGGTGCTTCTGCTGCCCGACAGGTCTCGGACCCTGGTGCGCTGGTTCGGTGGGGCCTGCCGGTGGCGAAAGCCGTCCACAACGTTTCCATAGCCACAGTTATTGGTGGACTGATCTTCGCGGTCGGAATCCTGCCCAAGAACCTTAGGGCGTCGCGATCCCGTGAAAAGGATCTGGAGGCCCTGGAGCATCCAGCCTTTGCACGCGCCCTTGCCGTTGCCGCCGCGGCAGGTGCCGCCTGGACACTGTCTGCCGTAGCGGTCCTGGTATTGACCTACGCGGACGTGGCGGGTCAGGGGCTCTCCGGCGACGCAGAATTCACCCGCTCACTTGTCTACTTCATGACGGACATAGAAACGGGCAAGGCCTGGCTGGCCATCACTATCATTGCTGCGGTAGTCACCACCGCGCTCTTCGGCGTCCGATCGCTGACCGGCCTCGCTTTTACGCTGCTGCTTGCCTTGATCGGGCTGATTCCGACCGCGCTGATCGGTCACTCCTCAAGCTCCAGTGATCATGAAGGCGCCATCAACTCGCTGGGCCTTCACTTGGTTGGTGTCTCTGTGTGGGTGGGAGGCATCATCATGCTCGCGGTCCTTTCCGGATTGCTCGCTGGCTCCAGGAGGTCCGGGACAAGCGACATTACGGAACCGACCCTCCGAAGGTTCTCGGCCCTGGCTGGCTTTGCTTTCGTGTTGGTGTTTGCGTCCGGTGTGATAAACGCAGCCATCCGCGTGACGAACCCCGGCGATCTGTTTGGCTCTGCCTATGGCCAGCTCATCCTTGCCAAGGCACTTGCCACGTTGGTACTGGGTGGCATTGGTTTCATGCACCGTCAGTGGGTCATACCTCAGCTGGGGAAGAGCGGTTCGATGTCTGCCCGGCGCGTGCTGTGGCAGCTGGTTCTGGTTGAGCTGCTGGTGATGGGCGCGACGTCGGGCCTCGCCGTGGCGCTCGGGCGCTCGGCCCCGCCGCAGCCCACGACGTACGCACCGGACGCCTCGCCGGCCTTCATCCTGTCCGGCTATGAGGTTCCGCCTGAACTTACGCCAGAGCGCTGGCTTACGGAATGGCGTTTTGACTGGCTGTGGGTTGGAGTCGCCTTATTTGGCGCCGTGTCCTACATCCTCGGGATTATCAAGGTCCGCAAGCGTGGGGATAGCTGGTCCTGGTTCAAGACGGTGAACTGGATGATTGGACTGGTGATTCTCACCTACATCACGTCGGGTCCGCCAGCTGTCTATGGCCGTGTGCTGTTTTCTGCCCACATGGTGGATCATATGGCCCTGACCATGGTGGCACCGATCTTCCTGGTGTTGGGTTCACCCGTGACCCTTGCGCTGCGTGCACTGCCTTCCCGGGGTGAAGGCGCCCACGGTTCGCGGGGTCTTCGGGAGTGGCTGCTCTTGTTCGTCCACTCACGGTTCTCGCAGGTGGTGACTCATCCCCTGTTCGCCGCCGCGAACTTCGCGGGTTCCATCGTGCTGTTCTACTACTCGGACCTTTTCGGCCTTGCCATGCGGGAGCACGTAGGCCATGAGCTGATGAATCTGCACTTCCTGCTGACGGGCTACATTTTTGTACTCAGCATGATCGGCAGTGATCCACTGCCGCGACGTGCGCCGTACCCCATGCGCCTGCTGCTCCTGCTCGCAACCATGGGATTCCACGCATTCTTTGGCGTGGCCATCATGGGCGGTACAGGCCTGCTGGCTGCTGACTACTTCGGCAACCTGGGCAGGACCTGGGGTGCCTCGGCCATCGCAGACCAGCAAATGGGCGGTGCTGTGGCCTGGGGCATTGGCGAAGTTCCCACTTTGCTCGTGGCAATCGGCGTAGCGGTCATGTGGTCACGCTCGGACGAGCGGGAGACCCGACGCGTGGACCGTGCGGCCGACAGGAATAACGACGCCGATCTCAGTGCTTATAACGATATGTTTGCCCGGCTCGCTGACCGCGATGCCAAATTGGCCGGCCGCCCGGCCTCAGCCAGGCCGACGGCCCTGACTACTGAAACGACTGAAGCGACCCGACCGACCGAAGCCATACCGGCTAGCACTCCAGAGGACAGCACCATCCGAAGCGACAGCACCGTCTCAACCGACAGCACCGTCTCAACTGACAGCACCGTCTCAACTGACAGCACCGTCTCAACTGACAGCACCGTTTCAACTGACGGCGCAGCCCCTGGGGACAACGCTTCAACAGGCCACGCCAGGGGAAGCGTTGACCAAGCAAGCAGCAAGACCGAACGAAACACGAAGCTGGAAGGACGCTGATGAGCGAAACCGTACGCACCCAACTCCGGGTCCGGGCCTCCGAACTGGAGGGCCGCGGCTGGCTCAATACGGGCGGCAAGTCCCTTGACTTGGAATCCCTTCGCGGCAAAATCGTGCTGTTGGACTTCTGGACGTTCTGCTGCATCAACTGCCTGCATGTTCTCGACGAACTCCGGCCCCTCGAGGAAAAGTACTCTGATGTCCTGGTAACAGTCGGCGTGCATTCGCCCAAGTTCGAGCACGAAGCCGATCCCGTTGCCCTTGCTGCTGCCGTGGAGCGTTACGAGATCCATCATCCGGTTCTGGACGACCCTGAGCTGGCCACGTGGAAGGCGTACACAGCCCGTGCTTGGCCCACGCTGGTGGTCGTGGATCCGGAGGGTTACATCGTGGCGCATCTTTCCGGTGAAGGACACGCAGATGGTCTCGCCGTGCTGCTTGAGGAACTTGTTGCTGAGCACGAAGCAAAGGGGACCCTCCACCGGGGCAACGGTCCGTACGTCGCTCCCGTTCCGACGTCGGGCACTTTGCGCTTCCCGGGCAAAACGACCCAGTTGGCCAATGGCAATTACCTCGTCGTCGACTCCGGGCACCACCGCCTGGTAGAGCTCCACCCGGACCTGAAAACCGTTGAGCGGGTTATTGGCTCCGGCATTAAGGGGTACGCGGACGGCGACACGGACACGGCCCAGTTCAACGAGCCGCAAGGTATAGCTGTTCTTCCGGCGGAGCTCGCTTCTACGCTCGGTTATGACGCCGTGGTCGCAGACACCGTGAACCACCGCCTTCGCGGGGTGACGTTGAGTTCAGGGCATGTCCGGACTGTTGCCGGCAACGGTGTGCAGCGCTTGCTCGATGCCGGTCCTGCCCGTGTCACAGAGACGGGCGCGGGGGCCTGGTCCGAACACCACGACGGCGGTCCGGCTGACTTTGCTGCCGACGCAATCGACGTCGGGGTGCTTGGCCTTGGTACCGGGGTTTCTCTGTCCTCGCCTTGGGACGTTGTGTGGAGTGTGAAACTGCAGCGTGTTGTGATCGCTATGGCCGGGACGCACCAGATCTTTGCGTTCGATCCCGTGACCAACCAGGTTTCCATCCTGGCGGGCTCGGGCCTGGAGGGGCTGTTGGACGGCGTGGCGGAGGACGCCTGGTTCGCCCAGTCGTCCGGCTTGGCCATTGATGCCGATGACAACATCTGGGTGGCCGACTCGGAGACTTCCTCATTGCGGCGTTTGGTGCTTGACGAAACCGGCGTGACGGTGGAGACAGCCGTCGGCCAAGGACTGTTCGACTTCGGATTCCGTGACGGTGACGCCAGCGAGGCACGCCTGCAGCACCCCTTGGGTGTCACGGTACTCCCGGATGGTTCCGTAGCGATCGCCGATACATACAACGGTGCCGTTCGCCGGTACGATCCCGCCTCGAAGACAGTGTCAACATTGGCGCGTGGCCTGGCTGAGCCGAGTGACGTCGTCGTGGTTAACCACAGCAACAGTGAGCCGCTGCTGGTGGTGGTCGAGTCAAACAAGCATCAGCTGGTTTTGGTGCCGATCCCCAAGGAAGCCCAGCAGGTGGATGAGGGGGCATCCCAGACGCACCGCCCCAAGAGCCCCGTGACACCTGGAATCCTGGAGCTGGCCGTTCGCTTCAAGGCCCCCACCGGGCAGAAGCTCGATGACCGCTGGGGCGACCCCACGCAAATGAAGGTTTCTTCCACTCCGCCGGAACTGTTGGTCTCCGGGGGCGGGACATCGGTGGGCTTGTTGCGAACCATCGAATTGTCGTCCGACGTGCCCGAGGGCATCCTTCACATCACTGCCCGTGCGGCCGCCTGTGACGGACCTGAAACCGAGGACGGCGAGATTCCGGACCACGCAGCCTGCCACCTGTACCAGCAGGATTGGGGCATTCCAGTCATCCTGCAGGCCGACGGCGAATCCGAGCTGGTGTTGGATCTGCGCGGCATGGACTAAACCTGCTGAACTGGCCCGGGTTTGACCCTTGAGAGGGAGGACCCGGGCCTTTTTCATGCCTCCGGCTACTTCGGAACTGGGCCAGTCATTGTCGAAATCGACGGGCTGGCATTTCATCTGAATCCGCGCCAGTTCAAGAGGGACCGTCGGAGGGACAACGACGCGATCCGTCAGGGCTTGCTGGTCCTGAGGTTCTTCTACGGCGATGTGGTTCACACGCCGGATGCGATGCTGCGGCACGTTCGTGAGGTCCTTCGGCGGCGGCGCTTGGTGTAACGAGAGCGGTTTTGGGCCCTCGGAGCCGGCGCGAGCACAGACTGGGCGCCTTAGGTGATGAAAGGTGGGCCAGTGCGGCGCCGCCTAGAAAGTCAGCATCGGGGTGACAGTCACGGTGTTGTTGTTTGTGTCCAGCTGGGTGGTGAAGCTGAAATCGTGCTCCACGTTGAGGTCGTTGACCAGGCCGGTGAACAAATTGATCTCTTGGGCGGAAACCCTTGCCTTGCCGTTGAGCGGGGCTACGACCCATTTGCCGCCGAAGGGCTCAATGGTGATCTTGGGGTACTGGGTAATTTCCCACTTGATGGTTCCGTCTACGACGCGCGCGTTGCTGGCGTGGTAGAACGGGCAATCAGGTTGGAGGCGCTGTTGTTCGGTGGCCTGAGCGGCACAGGTATCCAGGAATTCCCGCACTTTACCGGCAACGGCTTCGTTCATGGCCTTGGTTGACCTGGTCTGCAGGTTCAAGGGGGCCTGGCCGCCGTCGCGGCTTGAAACGAGGGCTGAGGCAGGAGGAGCCTCGAAGTAGGTGCCATTCAGGCTGGCTTCGTATTTGCCGGGGTAGAACACGGCAAAGGTGTTGCGGCCGTTGGGCATGTTCACGGGGACGCCGTTGAGCGCTGCTTCACTGGAGTTGACCACCGTCACTTCGATGGTGGGCAGCGTGGTGGGAACGAAAGCCCATTTGCCGAAGAACAACCATTGGGTCCCGGTGCGCTCCATCAGGAATTCGGTGTGGAGCCGGTTGCCGTCCAAGGTGTAGTCCATGGGAACGGCAACACGGTTACTGCCCCTGGACTCGGCATTTCCGAGTTTGATGTCCGACAGTTTGGAGGCAGCAGTTTGCAGGGCCGTGCCGTCGAGCATGGCGGCATTCGCATTGGGAACTTTGGCTCGCAGCAGTCCCAGGGCTTGCTCGCCTTCGCCCTTCTGCAAGGCCTCCAGATACTCCCGGACGGGCTGTTGCGGACTGGCCACGGAGGAACTCACCAGGTTGATGCAGACGATGGCTCCGGCGACAGCAAGCATCAGACCGAGCAGCCATCCGGCTGCGGTCCTGACTATCGCTTGACTCAACTGCACGCCCTTTACGTTACCTGCCGTGGCAGCGATAGCTGTGCATGAGGGCGTCAGCGTGACCTGCGAAGACTGCTCGTAAAATGCCCGACGGCGGGTGGCACCACCCCGGGCCGCCACCCGCCGTCGGGCTTTTGACAGCCCAAAAGGGCTAGCGGCGGCGCCGCGAGGAGGTACCGAAAACGCCGCGCATGAGGTCGCGGCCAAGCTGTGTCCCCATGGAACGGACCATGCTCTTCAGGCCGCCGCCCAGGGCTCCGCCGAGTGCCCCGGCAAGGTCGCCCAACATGCCGCCGTCCTGCTGGGACGCCCGCTGCGGTGCAGGGGTCGGCGCGGGCGGCGAGGAGGGTGCAGGAAAGGAGGAGGGCGCAGGGGCCGGACGGGAACTCGGGCGGCCGAGGATCTCTTCCTCGATGCGGCGCGCTTCGGCGTCGATGTCGTAGGGCGTACCGCCGGAAGCGCCCGGACCGGAAGCGCCGGAACCGGAAGCGCCCGGACCAGAAGAGCTGGCCGGGACCGGCGGCAATCCCGGTGCGGCGTCGCCGGTGGAGGGTACGGCGTTGCTGGTGAGCTTCTCGTAGGCGGACACGTTGTCTACGGCCGTCCCGTACTTGACCAGAAGGGAGGACGAGGCCACGGTGCTGCGGATGAGGTCGTCGGCGCTGGGGCCCATCACGGATTCGGGGGCACGCAGCCGGGTGAGCGCAACAGGTGTGGGCGCGCCTTTTTCGTTCATCACGGTGATGACGGCCTCACCAATGCCTGCGGAGGTGAGTGTCTCTTCGAGGTCGTAATCGCTGACGGGGAATGTGGAGACCGTGGCCTTGAGGGCCTTGGCATCTTCCGGGGTGAACGCGCGAAGGGCGTGCTGTACCCGGTTGGCGAGCTGGCCCAGGACATCGGCGGGGACGTCCTTTGGTGTTTGGGTGACGAAGAAGATGCCGACGCCCTTGGAACGGATGAGCCGGACCGTGGTGGTGATGGCTTCGAGGAAGGCTTTGGAGGCGTCGCTGAAGAGCAGGTGTGCTTCGTCCAGGAAGAACACCAGTTTGGGCTTGTCGAGGTCGCCGGCTTCGGGGAGGTCTTCGAAAAGGTCGGCCAGTAGCCACATGAGGAAGGTGGAGAACAGCAGGGGCTTGGTCTGCAGCGTGGGGAGTTCAAGGCAGCTGATCACGCCCCGGCCATCGGGCGCCGTGCGGAGTAGCTCTGCCGTATCGAACTCCGGTTCGCCGAAGAACCTTTCCATGCCCTGCGCCTCAAGGGTGACGAGTTCCCGCAGGATGACTCCGGCAGTGGCTTTGGAAAGACCGCCAAGATCCTCCAGCTGTTCCTTGCCCTCGTCCGACGTGAGGAACTGGATCACGGCCCGGAGGTCTTTGAGGTCGATCAGTTCGAGCTTGTTCTTGTCCGCGAAGTGGAAGATCAGTTGGAGGCTGGACTCCTGCGTGTCATTGAGGTCCATGATGCGCGAGAGCAGGATGGGCCCAAATGAGGTGATGGTGGCGCGGATCGGGATTCCGTTGCCGTCCCCGCCGAGGCTCAGGAATTCAACGGGGAAGTTCTTTCCCTGCCACTGCTGGCCGAGGGCCTCGGTGCGTGCCGTGAGTTTCTCGCTGGCAGTTGCTGCCGTTGCCAATCCCGACAGATCACCCTTGATGTCCGCGAGGAAAACCGGAACACCCGCCGTCGAGAGCTGTTCGGCAATCATGTGCAGCGTGACCGTTTTGCCGGTACCGGTGGCGCCGGCCACGAGGCCGTGGCGGTTCATCATGGCCAAGGGTAGCCGGACTTGGGCTTCTTTGTGGATTTCACCATCGACGATCGCCGCGCCCAGCTCGATGGTGGCACCTTCCAGGGCGTACCCCTGCTGGATGGTGGCAAGTTTTTCAGCAGTTGTTGCAATGGGTTCGTTGGCCATGCGCATAGCTTAGCTGGGCAGCACAAGATCCTTGCTGAAGGCCAGATGCTTGATGTCTTCAGGGTCTGCGGCGAGATCGAAGAGCGCTTTATAGCCCGTGGCGAGGTACAGATTCCTGGCCTCCGGCTGGCGTGGGCCGGTGGTGAGGTAGAGCTTCCTGTAGCCCCGGCGTCGTGCTTCATTTTCCAACTCCGTGAGCACCCGCCGTGCCAGCCCGCGCCGACGATGCGCAGAGTGGGTCCAGATTCTCTTGAGTTCTGCGGTGTGCTCGTCGAAGCGCCTGAATGCGCCGCCAGCCACGGATTCGCCGTTCTCCTGGATGATGATCAGTGCTCCGTGGGGTGCGGCGAATTCCTCGGCCGGGTACCTGTTCAGTTCCTCTGCAGCGCCCCCGGTGCCGAAGAGTGTCCCGTAGCGCGTGTCATATTCGGCGGCGAGTTCGTCCAGGAGGGGACGGACGCGGGGATCGCGCATGGGCAGGCTGAGGACGGAAAGGGTTGGCGTTGTGGTCATGTCATGCCTTTCGTAGGTTCACCCCAAGTAGGTAGCAGCTGAGCTCGTTTTGGGCGGTCAAAACGCGCTTAACTGCGACTCAGTTGGGTGGGTAGTCGCCGCGAGGGTGCCCAGGATCCTTCGGGCCAACGCGTCGTTTTCCCGGAAGGGTGCCGCATTGGTGTTGGGGCGGGCAAATGCTCCCGCGCCCCAGCCGGACGTCCACGGCCCCACCCCAAACAAACCTCTCTGTGCTGTACCAACAGGTGACAGGACCTGGTGATTCCCGGAAACCAGGAGTTTGCCCGTGGAGTGCGCACCTTCGGAGGTAAGCAACCTCTGCTCGGTGCCCCATCCGGCGTCGTGCAGGTCTGCCAGGGCGGGATTCGCCGAACGTTCCACGGACGCTGACGGCAACCGTGCCTCGATGTACGCCGAAGCATCCACCACCACGGGTGACTGGAATGAGCCGGCAACAAACCGGCCCGTTGATTCGTCGGTGCGCACCCACATGCCCGGCCCCAGGAACTTCAGGAACCCCGCCCGGTGCAGCGCGAGCATTTCACGGAGACGGTGTGACGGCGGCCCGGAATCCACGAAGCTGAAGAAGCCGTGCCACCAGCCGTGGATCGCCTGTTGGGAGCGTGCATTGAGCCGATCCTGCGGGACCAACCGCCCAAGATCCATGTAGACGAACAACAACGCGGTGAAGAGTGCGAGTGTTTCGGAATGGTCGGGGCTGGTTCGGAGGTCGAGATCGTGTTGGATGTACGCGGCCACCGAGCGCTGCACGGCCTCATGGTCCGCAAACGCGCAACCGCTCAGTGGGTGGTCCAAGGCCTCCAGGTCCAGCCGCAGCGCGGGATCAGGGACGGAGAAGGCAACCAGCTCTTCCCGGGCAGCGCTGTACCAGTCCAAGGCATCGAACCTCTTCTCGAAGCTGGCCCACGTCCCCAAAACCCGCGACGGGTAGCCCGTGAAGAGCTCGCGATAGTAGGCATAACCGGCGTCCTTCGCGATCAAGGGCCACAGTTGTGAGCGGAAGTCGAGTTCCTGATGGCCAGCCAACAACGCATCAACAGCCCCGGCAGTGAAGTACCGCGGACGTGCGATCGGCTCGCCACGCACAACGGAGGAAATTTTGGAGTGGTACGGCACGCCGCGTCGTGAACCTACCCAGAGCCGTGGTTCGGCGCCGGATGGCACATACTCGAGTTCGCCGTCGGGCTTTTGTTCGAAGCGGCCGCCGCGGCCTTCGAACAACAGCACCAACAGGTCGACGAACGCGAGCCCCATTCCGGACACGATCACGTCCTGGCCGGCTTCAATCCCCGAGTAGTCCACGTCCGTTGTGTACGACGGCGGCGCATGGAACCCGCCGTGGCGGGCAGCGAAATCGCTGAGGCGGGCGGACTCGTCATCCGGCAACGAGTCCGTATGGCCCAGGGCGTAAACCACGACGTCGGCCAGCACCTCGGCGCCGGAAGCCAACCGCACGTGGTGCGCACCGGCGTCGGTCCCACCGCCGGCGTCGGAAGAACGCTCGACGGCGGTAGCCGTGTCCCGGTGGACCGTTACCGATACCTCGGGTCCCAGAGCGGTGACTGACCGACGGAAGAACCACTCAAGGTACTTGCTTTGGAGCTGCCGCGTCGGAAATGAAGAAGGTGTGAGCGAACGGAGTTGTGCCAGCAAGTGGGGCTCCAGCGCAGGGACATCGCGGATGCTGCCGTCCAGCACACCTGCCGCCCACGTGGCGAGGCCGGGGCCATCGACGGGAGGACCATCGCACGCCACGGATGCGTCGGTGAACATGGTGACGTCCGCCGCGGTGGAGTTCAGCAGCAGGCCCGGGCTCTGGTCATAGCGCCAGATCCTCCCGGAGCCTGGCTCATACGGCTCCACGACGTGGATGTGCAAGGGGCCTTGGAATAACCTTGGCCGGCTCGCGGCCAGTCTTTCCAGGACGCCGGCCGTGCGCGGGCCGCCGCCGATGAAGGCGATGGCGGGAACTCGTGACGGCATGGGATCTCCTGAAAAACGGCGGGTTGTGCTGCCCAATCTAGGGAGGCGTTGCCGCCGCGGTCGAGGAGCGGGTAACGACCGTTCACCCCGCGTCATCGGACGTTAAGTAGCGCAAAGTCCGGTCTCATATGGCGCTGGGTGAAGTCCCGTGAACCTGCACTAAGTCCAGTGAAGAAGTACAAATTTCCGCCTTGCCGGGCGTACCTGGCGCCCCTAGATTGGCAGCCATCCGATAGTCAACAACCGATCTGAAACGAGGTGGCGCATGAGTGCAACCGCACCGCCTGCCACGGCGGAAACTGCACCGCCCACCGCGGACTACTCCGACTACAAGCTGGTCCCGGCCCGTCATCCATGGCGATGGGTGGGCACTGTCCTGGTGGCGGCCGGCGTCGCCGCCATTATTTGGTCCCTGGTCACCAACCCGCACTGGGAGTGGGGCGTGGTGGCCGAATGGTTCACCGCCCAGTCCGTGGTGAACGGGCTGCTGGAGACCTTGAAGCTCACGGCGATCTCGGGGGTATTGGGTTTCGTCCTGGGTTTCATCCTTGCCCTCATGCGCCTGTCCGCTTCGCCGCTGCTGGTCTCGGTGTCCTGGACGTTCTCGTGGATCTTCCGCTCCACGCCGCTGCTGGTCCAGCTCCTGCTTTGGTACAACCTCGGCTACCTCTACGAGAAGATCAGCCTGGGCATCCCCTTCACGGACGTCCGCTTCTTCGAGGCCCAGACCACCACGCTCATCAGCCAGTTTGCAGCCGCGGTCCTGGGCCTCACCCTGAACCAGGCGGCGTACTCGGCGGAGATCATTCGTGGCGGCATCCTGTCCGTGGACCAGGGCCAGCTCGAGGCTGCGGCGGCCCTGGGCATCCCGGCGTGGCAGCGCAACACCCGGATCGTTCTGCCCCAAGCCATGCGGGCCATCCTGCCCAACGCCTTCAACGAGATCATCGGCCTGGTCAAGGGCACCTCGATTGTCTACGTACTGGCCTACTCCGAGCTGTTCTACACGGTTCAGGTCATCTACAACCGGACCCAGCAGGTGCTGCCGCTGCTCCTCGTCGCCACACTCTGGTACGTGGTGATCACCTCTGTGCTGAGCGTCTTCCAGTACTACATCGAACGCCACTTCTCCAAGGGAGCAGTACGCAACCTCCCGCTCACCCCGTTGCAGAAGGCACGGAAGTTCTTCGCCACCCACGTAGCTGTTTCACCCACAAAGGACGCCCGATGAGCATCATCGCCGCACGCAAAGAATCCACGACGACGGGAAAGGCGGCTCCCGCCGGCGCACCTGCAAGCGCGACGACGGCACAGCCCGCCTCGGCGGACAAGAAGGCCACCCGCGGCCAGGTGCACATCACCAACGTCCGTAAATCGTTCGGCGCCACCCAGGTCCTCAAAGGTGTTTCGTTGTCTGTTCCGCCCGGTGGCGTGGCCGTGATTGTTGGACCATCGGGTTCCGGCAAGTCCACCCTGCTGCGAACCATCAACCACCTGGAAAAGGTGGACGGCGGCTACATCACCATCGACGGCGAGCTTGTGGGTTACCAGGTCCGTGGCAACAAACTTCACGAACTTCGCGAGAAGGACATCCTGAAGCAGCGCACCAACATCGGCATGGTGTTCCAGAACTTCAACCTGTTCCCGCATCTCACCGCGCTGGAGAACGTCGCCGAAGCACCCGTGATGGCCAAAAAGCGTTCCAAGGTGGATGCCAGGAAGCGCGCGCTGGAGCTGTTGGATCGAGTGGGTCTGAAAGACCGCGCCGACGCTTATCCCAGGCAGCTCTCGGGTGGCCAGCAGCAGCGCGTTGCCATTGCCCGGGCACTCGCGCTCGACCCCAGGATCCTCCTCTTCGACGAGCCAACCTCGGCGTTGGACCCCGAACTCGTCAACGAAGTCCTGGACGTGATCCGTGAGCTGGCCAAGTCCGGGACCACGCTGATCATCGTGACCCACGAGATGGGCTTTGCACGGGATGTCGCAGACACCGTGGTCTTCATGGACCAGGGTCAAATCGTCGAGTCCGGCACGCCGCAGGAGATCTTCGGCAACCCCCGCGAAGAGCGCACGCGGAGCTTCTTCTCCAAAGTCATCGAACCAGCTTTCAACATCTAGGACACTCCATGCTTCGCAAGACCCTCGCCACTAACAAAAGCAAGCTCCTGGCGCTCGCTGTACTTCCCGCCGTCGTACTTCCCGCGCTTGCAGGGTGCTCCGATCCTGGGGCGTCGGCAGCCAAACCGGAATCTGAAGCCGCAAAGAACGGCGTCGTTTACAACACTTCCGTGGACCAGAACCGGATCCGAGGTGAAAAGAACACGACGGCGGCCGCAGCGGTTCCGGCGTCCATCGCCAAGGACGGCAAGCTGACGGTGGCCACCACGGCGGGTTCAATACCGCTGTCCTTCCACGCCACGGATGACAAGACGCCGATCGGCGTGGAAGTGGACATCGCCCAGCTCGTGGCAGACAAACTGGGCCTGGACCTGGACCTGCAGGTGACGTCGTGGGAGAACTGGCCGCTCAAGACCCAGTCCGGCGATTTCGAGGTCGTGTTTTCCAACGTGGGCATCAACGCTGCCCGCGTGAAGCTGTTCGACTTCTCCACCTACCGGGCCGCCTACATGGGCTTTGAAGCGAAGAAGAGCTCCAGCTACGACATCAAGGGCTCGGACGATATTTCCGGCTTGAAGGTCTCCGTTGGCTCGGGGACCAACCAGGAGAAAATCCTCCTCGCCTGGAACAAGGAGCTGGAAGCCAAAGGCAAGGCGCCTGCCACGCTGCAGTACTACTCGTCCGACGCCGACACCATCCTGGCGTTATCCTCCGGCCGCACGGACCTGAACCTGGCGCCCTACCCGTCCGTGACCTACCGGGAGAACACCCGCGACGACCTCAAGGTGGTGGGCAAAGTCAACGCCGGCTGGCCTTCCGAGACCCTGGTAGCTGCCACCACGCTCAAGGGCAACGGGCTTGCCCCGGCCATCACGGACGCCCTGAACTCCACCATCAAGGACGGCTCCTACGCCAAGGTCCTGGAACGTTGGGGCCTTTCTGAAGAAGCCTTGCCGGAATCCAAGACCGTCACTGAAACAACCTTTGGGACCGGCAAGTGACATTCCAGGTCCTGGATATCAGCAACCGTCACCGCAGACCACGCCTTTAAGAGGAGCGACTCCGAACATGTCAACGCACACTGAAACAGCACTCGAGGCCTTTGTAGAAGACTGGCAGGCATGGCACGCCGCCCACGAGCGCCACCGTGCCCACCCGCACGGCTTTCTCGCCGTGACCCACCTGCACTGGCTGGACAGCAACCCGACCCGGTTGGAAGGCGCGCCCGGCACCTGGAGTGCGGAAGCCGACGTCGTACGGGTTGTCCTGGAGCCCGGCGAAAGCCTGCAGCAGGACGGCGTTGAACTGAACGATGTTGAACTGAACGATGTTGAACTGAACGGTGTTGAACTGAGCCCGAAAGCAGGTAAAACGCTGGAGTTGGGGCCGATCGAGGAACGCGGCGGCATCAACCTGGTTTCCGGCGACACCGTGATCGAGGTAGCCAAGCGGGGCGGCGAGTACATCGTGCGGCCGCGGAACCCGTCGAATGCCCTCTTGCGGGAGTACCAAGGTACACCTGCTTATGCACCCGATGCGGCGTTCGCCGTGGCCGGTACGTTCGTGCCGTTCGAGGCCCCGCGCCCCACAACCGTGGGTGCCGCCGTTGAGGGTATCCAGCACGTTTACGAGGCGCCCGGTGAGATCCGGTTCAAACTCGCCGGACAGGAATTGGCTCTGACGGCATTCAACGGGCACGCCCCGGGCTCGCTGTCCGTGTTGTTCACAGACCAGACTTCGGGCAAGACAACGTATGCGGCCAACCGCTCGCTGTCCGTGGTTCCTGCAGCCGACGGAACCGTGCAGCTCGATTTCAACCGCGCCGTCAACCTGCCGTGCGCCTACACCGATCTGGCCACGTGCCCGCTTCCGCCCGCGGAAAACCGACTGCCCGTTGCCATCGAAGCCGGCGAGAAGATCCCTTACGAACGGCAGGACCAGAAGTGAGTACCTTCGAAGAACACACGGCCGGGTTCCTGGCCATCGAACTCGATGGCGCCGGGTATGAGGACCTCGCCCGAGCTGTCCTGGCCGCCGAGTCAGCTGGCTTCCACGTGGCCACCTTCGCGGATGCGCCGGTCCCGGGGAGGGTCAATGCTCTCCAGCGTGCAGCCTACGCCGGGCCCGTCACCAGGAATATCGCCCTGGTTCCGGAAGCGGACACGATCTATACGGAGCCCTTCCACATTTCCACGCAACTCGCGAGCCTGGACTACGTCTCCGGGGGCCGGGCCGGCTGGATCGCCACCGCAGCGGAGGCACCCGAGGCTGCTGCCGCCGTCGGGCGCTCCTTCGTTGAAGGTGAGGCGCTCGCGCAGGAAGCTGCCGCGTCCATTGAGGTTGGCCGCCGGTTGTGGGATTCCTGGGAGGACGACGCCGTCATCCGCGACGTCGCCACCGGACGGTACATCGACGTCGACAAGCTTCACTACGTGGACTTCGAAACGCCCGCCGATTTCGCTGGTCCCGGCTATTCCGTGAAGGGCCCGTCCATCATCCCCAGGCCCCTGCAGGGTCAGTTGCCGGTGCTGGCCGCTGCGTCCCTGGTGGGTGACGGTCAGGTTCCGGTGGATGCCGTGGACGCTGTGCTGGTGTCTGCTCCGACGCCCGAACTGCTCGCCGCCGAGGTTCGCCATGTGCGGGCCCGGCTTGGTGCTTCCGTCGCGATTGTCGCGGAGCTCGACGTCGTCCTCGACACGCGGGGGCAGGCTGCGGCGTCGCGGTCGGACACCTTGCAGGACGAGGGCCGGGCGCGGTTTGTCGGCTCGGCACCCGGTCTCACCGACTACCTCGATTCGCTCCTCAAGGAGGCCGACGGCGTCCGTCTCCACCCGGCGTCGCTCGCCGTGGAGTTGGACGAGCTTGCGCGGCTGGTCCTGCCCGAACTGAGGCGCCGCGGGTCTTTGCGTGCGCCGATCCAGGACGGAACGTTCCGTGGGCTGCTGGGCCTTGGACGCGCAGAGAACCGCTACTCGACGTCTGCCGCGGCCGCTGCTGCCGCCGGAAAGTAAGGGACCACCATGACACAGCACAACCGTGCTATTTTCCAGCCGAGTGGGCAGATCCAATTCGGGATCTTCTTCCAAGGCGTCAACTCCGGCACTATCTGGAAGGCCCCGGAATCGGGTTCGCAAACCGACTTCGAATCCTTCCGCCACATCGTCCAGACCGCCGAGCGCGGAAAGTTCGCCGCTTTCTTCCTCGGCGAAGGCCTGCGCCTCCGTGAACACCTAGGACGGCCGCACGCCCTGGACGTAGTGGGCCGTCCTGATGCGCAGACCATGCTCGCGGCCCTTGCCGCGGTGACCACGAACATCGGGCTGGTTGCCACGCAAAACACCACATACAACGACCCCGCGGACCTCGCGCATCGCTTGTCCTCGCTGGACCTGATCTCCGGTGGCCGTGCCGCGTGGAACGTGGTCACCACGGACAACGCGTGGACCGGAGCCAATTTCCGCCGCGGCGGCTACCTCGACCACGCCGACCGCTACAAGCATGCCGAAGCGTTCGTTGAAACGGCCAAGCGGATTTGGGACTCGTGGGAGACTGCCGCTGGACCGGCTCGTCGGGTGCTTCACGAAGGTCAGCACTACACGGTGGACGTCAGCCCACGATTGCCGCGGAGCGCCCAGTACCGGCCCGTGCTGTTCCAAGCCGGAGACTCCCCGGAAGGCCGGAACTTTGCAGCCCGCCAGGCAGATGTGATTTTCTCGGCCCACCCCAAGTTCGACGACGCCGTGGAATTCCGGCGCGACATCGTGGCGCGCTCGGTCGATGCGGGACGTGGGGCCAACGCCGTGCAGATCATGCCGGCCAGCGAGTTCATCCTGGCCGCCACTGACCGGGAAGCGCAGGAGAAAAAGGCCTGGGTTCGCAGCCTTCAGATTGGTCCGCAGCAAGCGATCGCCTACCTGGAGCAATTCTGGGGCCGCGAGCTCACTGAGTACGATCCCGATGGTCCCCTCCCGGAGATCGATCCCGTGGTCGAGGAGACCTCTGAGACCCGCGGCAGTGGCTTCCATGGTGCTAAGGCCCGGCAGCTTGCAGACCAGTGGCGTGCCGAGGCCAAGGACAAGGGCCTCTCAATCCGCCAGTTCGTGACCTCCCGCACCGCGCGGGTGGACGCTACCTTCACCGGTTCCTACACCGCCGTGGCCGATCACCTGGCCGAGTTCGCCCGCGTTGGCGCCGTAGACGGGTTCAACATCTCGCCGTGGCTCATCCCCACCGGCTTGGACGACATCGTGAACCACCTGGTGCCCGAACTCCAGGAACGCGGCGTCTACCCCACGGAATACCGCGGCACCACGCTGCGCGAAAACCTGGGGCTGGAGACACCGGTGCGCTCGGAAGAGTCGGTGCAGGTCTGATGACGGCAGGATGGCCGATGAAGAAGCTGGTGCGGTGGCTCGGGTTCCAGCCGGGCCAACGTGAAACAGCGCCCGACGGCGGCGAGGCGGGTGCCGCCGTCGTCGACGTCTCGCGCGGGAACGTCAGTTTGCAGTTGGCAGTGTGGGGGCAGCCGCTCTAGCCGCCACTTGTGTTCAGAGAAGCGCCTTGAACACGTCCCACCCCGTGCCGATGGGGCCGTAGGGGCCGTACATGCCTGTGGTTGAAGCACCGGTGGCATAGGTGATGAGGTCGCCATTCGGGTCAACGGCGAAGAGTTCGTTGTACTTCGTGTGGCCGGAGCTTCCAAGTCCGGCCACCTCGGAGAACGTGTGCCAACCAGTGCCAAGCCAGACAGGTTCCTCCCAGCTGCCTTCGCCGTCAGTGGGGTATTGGCGCAGATAGCCATATTGGTCGCGTCCGAATATATCTACGCCCCCGTCGGCGTTCATATCGCCGCCGGTGATGATTTTGTTCATGACCTGCCAGCCCCACCCGACCTGTTCCCTGGGAAGCCAGCCGCCTTCGCCGTCCCCCGGGTAGAGGAACAGACCGCCTGCGGCATCGCGTGCCAGCACATCGTTGGTGCCGTCGCCATTGAAGTCGCCCGGGCCGACGATGGCGTCGAAGATGCCCCATCCTTGGCCAACCTGTTCCCGGGCAAGCCAGCCACCTTCACCGTCGCCAGGGTAAAGGAAGAGCTTTCCGGCAGAGTCCCTGCCCAGGAGGTCGTTGTACCCGTCGCCGTCAAAGTCGCCGGGGGAGAAGACAATGTCAAAGACGTTCCACCCTTGGCCTACCTGGCGGGGTTCGTCCCAGGAACCCCAGTACGACGGGCACGGCCCCTCGCAGGCGCCCTTGTAATAGGTGTACGTCCGCGGGTAAAGGATGAGCCTGCCGTCGTAGGTGCGGGCAAGGGGTTCAAAGTTGCCGCGCCCGGTCCACCCCATGGCCCTGCTGGAGGCCTTGATGGGCTGCGTTTCGCTGCTCAGCTGCGTGCCTGTCGGGCAACCCTGGTTCCCTGGCGTGAGGGGATGAACACGCATGGAGATGCGGCTGCCCAGGTCTTCCGGCAGGATCCGCAGAGTGTCTCCTTGCCGTTCCTCCGGGAGTGGCTCGCCGTCACGTAGCCATTCCAAAGTGATGGCATCAGACGTTCCGTCCGGATTCCGGCAACCCCAATAGCTGTAGTCGTACTGTCGGCGGAGCTCCGCACCTACGTAAGGGACGCCGTCGATGATGGGTGTTGGCTGGTAGTCCGCCGTAGCGGGCCCTGTCCCGGCCACCGTGGCTGTCAGAGCTATCGCAGCAGCGCTTGCAAGCGTCCAAGCCCGCGCTAGATTTATCCCCATTGTTCCCCCAGAAGACAGCAGCAATCGTGCAAAGGTTTGTGCTGAGGCTACCGCATTGCGTGGGTTCAGTCAGGGGCTGGCTGTGGCCATCATGAAGACGTCGACGGGATCCTCGGATTCCAGCACGAAGCCATGGCGTTCATAAAGTCGCCGGGCGGGGCTTCCTTGCAGTACGTCCAGGCGGAAGGGCCTCTCGTCCACGGACGCTGCCATGACATGCCGGAGCACGGCACCCCCGAGCCCTTTACCCTGATGTGCCGGGGCCACGTAGAAGTGTTCAATCCACCGCGCATCTGGCTCCGGGCGAACCGCAATAACCCCGGCATCCACACCGCCCGTATGGATCACGTAGGTGTGCTCCGGCTGGAAGCTGTTGAGGAAGCGCTCGCGGACACGGACAGGATCGAATCGCCCGAGCCGTTCCAAATCCGGACGCATCACCACTGCGCGGAGCTCGGCGATCCACGCGGCGTCGGAAGCTACACAGGGACGGAGGACGAAGTCAGCCATGCGAACAAGCCTATGGGGCGATCAGGCTTCGGGGATGACCATGGCAAAGCGCTCTTCCCGGGCTATGTCCGGGTCCGGGCCGTTGCGGTTGCCCGTGTCGAGGGCGTCGATGGCTGCGAGTTCTTCACCGCTGAGTTCAAAGTTGAACACATCGAAGTTCCCGGCGATGCGTGACGGGTTGGTCGACTTCGGAATGGCGGAGCGGCCCTGTTGCAGGTGCCAGCGCAGCATGACCTGAGCCGGGCTCTTGCTGTGTGCCTGCGCAATGCCGGCAAGCGTGGGATCGTCCATGACGTTCCTGCGTTCCTCGCCCCACCCCGGGTAGAACGTGATCCCGCCGATCGGTGACCACGCCTGGGTCAGGATGCCATGTTCGGCATCCGCAGCCTGAACGTCCGGCTGGGTGAAGTACGGGTGCAGTTCAATCTGGTTCACCGCAGGAACAACGTCGGTGGCCGCGAGGAGCTCCTTCAGGTGGTGCGGCATGAAGTTGCTGACACCGATCGCCCGGACGCGGCCATCAGAAAGCAATGTCTCCAGCGCTTTGTAGGCAGCGATGGTTTTCTCGAACCTGTCTGGAGCCGGCTGGTGCAGAATGAGCAGGTCCAAGGACTCGACGCCGAGCTTTCCCACAGCTTTGTCCCATGCGTGCAGGGTCTGCTCGTAGCCGTAGTCGCTGACCCAGACCTTTGTCTCGATGAAGACCTCGGACCTGTCCAGGCCCGATTTGCGGATGCCTTCGCCTACCTCCCGCTCATTACCGTAGGCTGCGGCAGTGTCGATGTGCCGGTAGCCGGTGGCAAGGGCGGCCTCCACTGCCGCCGTCGTTTCTTCGGGGGCGCTTTGGAAGACGCCCAGGCCAAGTGCGGGCATAGCGACGCCGTTATTGAGTGTGATGTTCATGTTGCCTGTTCCTGTCGTTGCGTGTGGACGGGTCGTTGCGTGTGGACGGGTTTGTTAGGTGTGGACGGGCACTTTGTGTGCTTCACCGGGTGGGCGTATTTCCAGTCAACACCGGGCGGAGATTCCGTGGGAGTGCATGCCATTACCCCCTTGAAGTGGGGCCTGGTGGGTTCCGGGTAACGCCAGAGCCTCCCTCGCCTGGGAGCCGCGGCGTAGCGTGGAGGGCATGACACACAGCGATGATGTGCGGAAGTTCCTGACCTCCCGCCGCGCAAGGATCACCCCGGAGGAGGCCGGCCTTCCCGCGTACGGTGGCAACCGGCGCGTAGCGGGGCTGCGCCGCGAGGAGGTTGCGATGCTCGCCGGCATGAGTGTCGACTACTACATCCGCCTTGAGCGGGGAAACCTTTCCGGCGCCTCGGACAGTGTCCTTGAAGCACTTGGTCGGGCATTGAAGCTCGACGACGCGGAGACCGCCCACCTTTACGACTTGGCCCGCGCTGCCACCGCAGCTCCCCGGGTGCGGCGCAAGCGCAGCCCACAAACAGTGAGGCCCAGTGTCCAGCGCGTCATTGACGCCATCACCGCTGCGCCGGCCTGGGTACGCAACGACCGCGGGGACGTCCTGGCCGCCAATGAGCTGGGCAACGCCCTGTACATGGATTTGATGGCCGAAGAAACCAAGCCGCCCAACAGTGCACGCTTCACGTTCCTGAATCCAAAAGCCCGGGAGTTCTTCGCCGACTGGGAACGGGCAGCTGATGACATAGTCGCGGTTCTGCGCTCAACTGCAGGGAAAAATCCCTACGACAAGGACCTCACGGACCTGATTGGTGAACTTTCCACCCGCAGCGAAGAATTCCGCATCCGCTGGGCCCGGCACGATGTGAAGTATCACCGCACTGGGCGCAAACGGCTTCACCACCCGGTGGTCGGGGACCTGGATCTCACCTTTGAAGCCCTTGAGCTGCCCGCAGACCCGGGGCTGAGGATCAACGTCTATACCGCCGACCCCAACACCGCCTCAGAGGACGCCCTGAAAGTCCTCGCCAGCTGGGTAGCGACGCAACGCGAAACTACGGAAGCGGCAGTTAACGAGAAGAAATGAACCCGTCAACAGTGCTGACCATCCTGCGGGGGTCGCAGGGCAGGCGTCCGCCTGGACCATAGGATGATCCGCCCGGACCATAGGATGAGACGGACGAAAGGTGCAGCACACGATGGTCACACGTGAAGAAGTAGAAGCAGCATACTCACGGACGGCAGGCTGGGTACGGCACACACCGGTGGTTGAGAGCGGCAACCAGGAGCCGTATCACCTGTGGTTCAAGTGCGAGTACATGCAGCACACGGGAACGTTCAAGGCCCGGGGCGCGTTCAACCGCTTGCTCACGGCGGGGGAGAACGGCGAACTGAACCCGGAGGTTGGCATTGTGGTGGCGTCCGGCGGCAATGCGGGCCTGGCCAACGCCTACGCTGCGTCCAAGCTCGGAGTTCCTGCCACCGTGTTCGTCCCCGAGGCCGCGCCCGCTGCCAAGGTCCACAAGTTGTTCGCCAGCGGGGCCCGGGTAGTCCAAGGAGGTTCTGAGTACGCCGAGGCCTACGCTGCAGCCGTGAAGTTCGCCGAGGAATCCGGGGCGATCTATTGCCATGCCTATGACCAGCCCGAGATCGTGGCCGGCGCAGGTGGCGTTGGCCTGGAACTGCTGGACGAACTGCCCGACGTCGATACCATCCTGGTTGCCGTAGGTGGCGGTGGGTTGATGGGCGGCATTGCCGCGGCGGTTGAGGGCCGGGCCCATGTGGTGGGCGTCGAGCCTGAGACGGTTCCCACGCTGCACACCGCCTTGGCCAAGGGAGAGCCTGTGGATGTGGCGGTCTCCGGGATCGCCGCGGACTCCCTGGGCGCACGGCGAATTGGCGAGATCGGATTCGGCGTTGCCCGTCGCACGGGCGTGCAGAGCGTGCTGGTCAGCGACGAAGACATTGTCCAGGCCCGCCGCAAGCTGTGGGAGGAGTACCGAATGGTGGTGGAACATGGAGCGGCGGCAGCCTACGCGGCGCTGCTCTCAGGAGCCTACGTTCCCAAGGACGGCGAGACTGTCGCCGTCATTCTCTGCGGCGCCAATACGGATCCCGCGCACTTCTAGGACCGTTCAGGGCGTCCGGCGCAAGAATCCCCGCCGGTTGGTGTCCGGCGGGGATTCGACGTCGGCAGGTCTGCCCTGCCACAGCGGTTCCTACTTTTTGGGCAGGCCTGCCGGGTTCAGTTCGGACGCAGGGATGGCCTCGGAGGACAGGCCCCAACGGTCCAGGATCTTGGCGTAGCTGCCGTCCTTGATGAGGTGGTTGATGGCAGCCTGCGCAGCAGCAGCAAGGCCGTTGTCCTTCTTGGTGGTGAACGCAATCTCAGCCTTCAGTGGCCAGCCGCCGTTGAGCGTGCCCACTTCCTTGGTCTTGCCATCTTTCGCTGCCTTATAGGCTGCGGAGGCGTTGGGCCCGAACGTCAGGTCCGCGCGGCCCGACTGGAGGGCGAGCTGGGAGGCGGAGTCGTCGTCGTAATACTGGAACTCAACCGGCTTCAAGCCGTTCTTCTTGTTCTCCTCGTCCCAGCGCACCAGGATGGCTTCCTGGTTGGTGCCTGAACCGACGATCACGCGCTTGCCGGCGACGTCCTTGGCTTCCTTGACCTCTGAAATATCCGAATCGGCTTTGGCATAGAAACCCAGGAGGTCATTGCGGTAGGTCGCGAAATCGAACTTTTCCTTGCGTGCTTCGGTGACCGTGACGTTGGAGAGGACGGCCTCATACTTGCCCGACTCGACGCCGAGGGGCCAGTCGGCCCATGCCACCGGCAGCACTTCAACCTGCAGGCCAAGGCTCTCGCCGATGGCGTACGCGAGGTCAACCTCGCTGCCGATCAGCGTCTTGTTGTCCGTAGCGAACAGGCTCAGCGGCGGGGTTCCACCGGTTGAGGCCACCGTCAGTTTGCCATCGGCCTTGATGGCCTCCGGAACCAGGGCCGCGGCTGCGGAGTCAACGGTCACCTTGATGCGGTCCTGTTCGGGTGACAGGTTGAAGTCTTTGGCGGCGGCGCTTGAAGAAGAGCCCGACGACGGTGCTGTCGCCGCCGTCGCGCCCGGATCCGAGCAGGCGGCGAGCCCCAGTAGAGCCGTAGCGGCCAGCGCCGCGGCCAGGCCGGTCTTGGCTGCAAAACGTGCCATGGTTTCCCCTTATTTATCCCTCACTGGGACGTCAGATGCGTACTTGTGGCTGCAACTATCCAGCAGGGCGGGAACGCGGTCAAAGCAGTCTGAAACGCTGGGATACAGGGGGTAATTGCGGTTAATCGGGAGTCGAACGAGGTCACAAACGCTTCCGGGGAAACCGGAAGAAGCCCCTGCGCGACGCAACTCACAGAAATAAGCCGGGGACCGCCGTCGTTGTCGCTAGAGTGCCCGCCAACCAACAGTGCGGGTGCCGCGAAACGTACCGAAAGGCATCCCCGTGACTGTTCCTCTTTCCATCCTGGACCTGGCAACCATCGGAAAGGGCCAGACCGTGGCGGAAAGCCTCGCCGGCAGCGTGGCCATGGCGCAGAAGGCCGAAGAGCTGGGCTACCGCCGGGTCTGGTACGCCGAGCACCACAACATGTCAGCCATCGCTTCCTCGGCTACGAGCGTGCTGATCGCTCACGTCGCAGCCCACACCAACACCATCCGGCTTGGTGCAGGTGGCGTCATGCTTCCGAACCACTCGCCTCTGACCATTGCCGAGCAGTTCGGCACCTTGGAGACGCTGCACCCGGGACGCATCGATCTGGGCCTTGGCCGCGCCCCGGGTAGTGACCAAAACACCATGCGTGCGCTTCGCCGCGACCATACGTCCTCGGATGCTTTCCCGCAGGATGTCCTGGAACTGCAGGGCTACCTCACCGGACCCACCCGCATCCAGGGAGTCGAAGCGACGCCGGGCAAGGGCACCAACGTGCCGCTGTACATCCTGGGTTCCTCGCTCTTTGGAGCACAGCTGGCTGCGCAGCTTGGGCTGCCCTACGCCTTCGCTTCGCACTTCGCGCCCGCCGCCTTGCAGGATGCCGTGGCCATTTACCGCAGGGACTTCAAGCCCTCGGAACAGTTGTCCGAACCGCACGTGATCGCAGGGCTTAACGTCACTGCAGCGGACAGCAATGCCGAGGCCCAGGCGATCCACCTCGCCGTGAAGCGTGCCCGTGTCTCGTTGTTCTTTGGCGGCGGCCGGCAGTTCACGGATGACGAAGCGGATATGGTTCTGGATTCCCCGCAAGGCCAGCACATTTCCCAAATGATGAAGTACTCCGCAGTCGGCACGCCGGACGTTGTGCGCGACTACCTTGACGAGTTCGCGAAGCACGCCGATGCGGACGAACTCATCGTTGCCCACCAGAGCATTGGCACGCAGGAACGCCTGCGGTCGGTGGAACTGGTTGCCGAGGTTGCGGGGCTTGTCAGCGCGTAAGGGCGGGCGTCGAAAATAAATTCGAAAGCTTTACGCATTTGCAATGATTCAGGCATGACGCGGAAACTCCACAGGCGGAGACTATAGCTATCTGCAGTGGAAGGATCCGCTATGCCTACGCCCTTAAACCAGTCAGCCGCAGACTCCGCGCTGCTGATGAACTCGCTGCCGCTTGGCCTGCTCCGCACCTTGCTCCGGACGGACGCGCAGCAGGGCATCACGCCGCAGTTGATGGCGGAGCTTAGGGCCATTGCGCGTGTCCCGGGCCTGCTGGTGGCGTGCAACTATGGCGGCACTCTTTGTTCAGCTGAAGGGACCTCCACCGAGACCCTGCCCCTGGACAGTGCCGCTGTGGCTCTCCGTGCCCTCGCAGCACTTCCCAATACGCATACGGCCATCATTTCCGGCCGGTCATTGCGCGACCTTGCTGCGGTGTCCAGGTTGCCGGCAGAGGTTCATTTGGTGGGCTCCCACGGCGTGGAGTTCGACATGGGCTATGCGTACACCCTGTCCTTGGCCACGGAAACCCTGCTCCAGCAGGTGGCCACGGCATTGACTGAAGCGGTCGCCTTCGAGAAGGGCATCAGCATCGTCCGCAAGCCGGTGGGCGTTGCTGTCCACACCCGGCCCGCGACGCCGGAAGTGGTGGAACGCGTCATCTTCCGTTCCCAGCAGATTGCCATTGAGTACGGGCTCTACTTCATCATCGACGGCTCCGTACTGGACCTTACCGTTGAGGAACCGGCCAAGGGCCAGGCCCTGGAGCAGCTTCGCTCGCGCCTGGGTGTGAGCGCTGCACTTTACGCGGGCGACGCCGAAAGCGACGAAAAGGCGCTCGCCACTTTGCGCGGCCCTGACCTCGGCCTTCACGTCGGGCCCGGGAGTACGACGGCGGCACACACCATTCCGGACCCGGAAGCCTTTGCACGTGTGTTGGCTTTGTTGTTTGAACTGCGGCGGGCGTGGCTGTTCGGCGAGGACGCCGTGGGGCTCGAGCGGCATTCGATGATCGGGAATGGCACGTCGACGGCGTTGCTCACCCCTGACGCCAAGGTTTGCTGGATGACCCACCCCCTGCCGGATTCCGGGTCCCTGTTTGCCCATATCCTGGGCGGAGAGCCGGCAGGCCACTTCAGCATCGAGCCAGTCAAACCTTCGCAGGTACTCGCCCAGCGCTATGTGGACAACACCATGATCGTGGAGACCCGTTGGGCCGACGTCACGGTGACGGACTATCTTGAGCCCGCGCCTGAAGGCATCACCAGCCTGGTCCGTGTTCTGTCCGGCACGGGCACGGCCCGGATAGTCTTCGCGCCCCGGCCGGACTATGCCACCGCCCCGTTCAGCATGGAGATCCGTGGCGAGGAAGTCCACATCATGGGCACCTCGGATCCCATCATCCTCTCGGCGCCGGGGGTTGCCTTCCAGATCACCAGCGACGGCAGGTACGCCACTGCCACCGCGGAAGTGCCGCTGCAATATGGTCCCGTTGTGCTGAACCTGCGCTGCGGAGACACAGAGCCGCCACCCGCGGACCCGGTTGGAGAGCCGGCGCGGCGTGCCGCCGTCGGGCAGTCCGCCCGGGAGTGGGTCAGGACGCTGCAGCTGCCCACCATCAAGACCGCGCTGGTGCGGCGCTCGGCGCTGGTTCTGAGGTCGCTGGTGCATGAGCCCACGGGTGCTGTCCTTGCGGCGCCAACTACCTCCTTGCCGGAGGGAATTGGCGGGACGCGCAACTGGGACTACCGGTATTGCTGGCTTCGCGACGGGTCCATGACCGTAAATTCCTTGGTGAGCTTGGGCTCCACAGAGGAGGCCGACGGGTTCCTTCGTTGGCTTGGCCGCATCCTGGAAACTGCGCCCGGGCCGGAGTGGCTCCACCCGCTGTACTCGGTGACCGGTGCCCCGCTGTCCACGGAAGCGATCGTCGAGAGCCTTCCAGGCTACGCCGGTTCGCGTCCGGTGAGGATCGGGAATGCTGCCGACCACCAGGTGCAGCTGGACGTCTTCGGGCCGATTGCCGAGCTGATTCATGATCTTGGCGAGCGGCGCGGGTACCTGCCGGATGAGCATTGGTTCCTGATGGAGCAGATGGCCCACGCCGTCATTGCCCGCTGGCACGAGCCGGATCACGGAATCTGGGAAGCGCGCCGACCGCCACGGCACCACGTTTACACCAAGGTCATGTGCTGGGTGACGCTGGACAGGGCCTTGCGGGCTGCTGCTTTGCATGGTCGTGTGCCACACGAGGACTGGGCGCCGACAGCCGCCAGGATCCGGAAGGAAGTCCTGCGGAAGGGCTGGGACGAGTCCGCGCGGTCCTACACCGTCGCATACGATAGCCCCGACCTGGATGCCGCAGTGCTGCATATCGGCTTGTCCGGCCTGCTGGATGTCCAGGACCAGCGGTTCCTGGATACCGTAACGGCTGTTGAGCGCGAATTGCGGGTGGGTCCCACCGTCTTTAGGTACAGGTACGACGACGGCCTGCCGGGTTTGGAGGGCGGCTTCCACATCTGTACTACCTGGCTGATCGAGGCGTACCTTGCTGTTGGCCGCTTGGACGATGCCCTGGAGCTGTTCAACCAGCTGGTGGCTTTGTTCGGTCCTACTGGCCTGCTGCCGGAGGAGTACGATCCTGCCTCGGAAACGCACCTGGGGAACCACCCGCAGGCGTACTCGCACCTGGGCTTCATCCGGTGTGCACAGCTCCTGGACCATTACCTGGCCAGCGCAGACGTGGAGTAGCCCAACTGAGTCGCAGTTGAGCGCGTTTTGAGCGCCCAAAACGCGCTCAATTGCGACCTAGTTGGGGAGGCGGGGCAATCAGGTGAGCAGCAAGGCCACGGCGATCATCGCGGGCACGGCGACGATTGTCGTGATGAGCACGGTGTCCTTAGCAACGGTGACGCCCGCACGGTAGCGGGTGGCGGCGACGAACACGTTCTGGGCCGTAGGGAGTGCTGCCGTCACCACCACGGCGAACAGCGCGTGGCCGTCCATCCCCAAGGCAAAACGGGCAAAAACGTAAGCGATTAAAGGGTGCACGAACAGCTTGAACCCGCTGGCCAGCAAAGTGTCCAGGCGGCGGCCGGCATCCTTCTGCAAGGGCCTTGACCCATTCAGGCTCATGCCAAACGCCATCAACATGGCCGGAATCGCGGCGCCCCCAATCAGGTGGATCGGCTCCAGAATGAGCGTCGGTACCTGGAAACCCGTTCCTGCCACCAGAAGCCCAAGCCCCGAGCCCACGATCATCGGGTTTTTCACGATCATGAGCAGGAAACGCAGGGGAGTGGTGCGGTGGGAACTCGTGCTCGCGTCCAGGGCCATCAAGTACAGGGGAGTGAAGAACGCGAGCTGGAAGATCAGCAGCGGCGCAACGTAGCTCGCATCACCCAGGACAAACACCGCAATGGGGATGCCAAGGTTCGCGGAGTTCGCCAAAGAAGAACTCATAGACGACATCAGGGCCTCGGGCATAGAGCGCTTCAGCCAGAACTTTACGATCAGGAAAAACAGCAGCCCCGTGATGATGGCCCCCACCGCGGTGACCAGCAGGGGAGCGGCAAACACCTCGTGCAGCTTCGCCTTGCTCAGGGTTTCAAACAGCAGGGCCGGGCTTGCGACGAAGAACGTCAACGAGCTCAACACGGAGCGGGCATTCTCCCCCAGGATCCCGCGCCGCCCGACGAACATGCCCACCAGGATGATGGCCCACACCACGAAGAACCCGGACAGGACGCCGATCATGAGGGCGTGCGGGCGGGGAAGCGTTGGGTCACGAACAACAGCCTAGCCACATCTCCGCGGTGAGTAAGCGTTTTCTGGCGAGAGTTCCGTCATACGGACACTCAACGCGCGACGTCGGCACTCACCTGAGCGCCGACGTCGCGCGCTATTTGCTGGCCGCCGGCCCGTTCGTGGCCTCGAGTGCGGATATCAGCCGACCGACCTGGGTAACAGCCGAGCGGATTTTGGTGGCATCGCTGATGGTGAGGAATTGAAGCATGAGGCCGTCCAGGGCGGCGAAGATGGCAAGCGACGCTTCGCCGCTGGTATCGAGCCCCCGTTGGCTCAGTGCTTCTTCCACCGTGCCCACATAATTCGCGTACAGCCGTTCAACCATGGCGCGAATCTGTGGATTGCGCCTGGACTCAAGGATCATTTCGAACTGGAACAGCTGCAGCTCCGGTTCCGCGGAGACCGTGGCTATGAGTGAGTCGGCAAAAGCCTCATCAAAGTCCGCGATCCCTGCCAGCCCGGTTTCCTCGATGGACCGTTGAACTGACCACTCCATGGTGGCGGCGAGGAGTCCCTCAATGGAGCCGAAGTGGTGGGTGACCAAGGCGTGGTTGACGCCGGCGCGGGCAGCAACTGATCGGTAGGTAACGCCGCGCAGGCCTTTCTCCCCAACAACGTCCACGACGGCAGAAAGCAAGGCGTCCCTGCCGTCTCCGTAGGGCAACTTGCGTGCTTCCTGACTCATACAGCGAGTTTAGCGGTGTGGAAATCAGTGAGGGGAACCCATTGACACTCAGAACTATACAAACGTATAGTTCTGAGTGTGGCGGGAGTCACCTCCCGCACCAAGAGCAGCTTCAGCCTCGCCGCCCGGGCATTCGTCCCCAGCCGCAGGGCTCCCTATCCCTCCGCAGTGGCGATGGCGCCAATGCACTAGGAAAGAACAGCCTCATGAACAAACCCAGCCAGATCGCCGCCGTAGACGGCGTCAAACATTCCGCTCCAGCCGCGGGCCCCGTCCGGCTCAGGGCGGACAAGCTTGGCGTCGTAGCCGTCGCCTTCTTCGCCATTGCGGCGGCAGCGCCGATGGCAGCCGTGGTCGGAGCCAGTCCCGTGATCTTCTCTGCCAGCGGGCCGGCAACCCCGGTCATCTATGTCATTGCGGCCCTGTTGGTAGCGCTCTTTTCAGTGGGCTACCTCAGAATGAGCCAACACATCACCAATGCCGGAGGCTTCGTTGCGTACATAGCCAAGGGGCTGGGCACCAAGTGGGCTACAGGCGGCGCTGGAATCGCAATTCTCACCTATCTCAGCCTCCAAATCGGCCTGTGGTCGCAGTTCGGCGTCTTTGCCGGGCAACTGGTGGAGAGCCTCACTGGCATTGGGTTGCCGGTCTACTTCTGGGTTGTCGCGGTGCTGGCGCTCACCACTGGGCTGACCATGAAAGGCGTGGACGCCAGCCTGAGGGTGCTCGGAGTGCTCATCCTCGGCGAAACGCTGGTGGTTGCCGTGCTGGTCGGGTCCCTGATAGCCCAGAAAGGGCTTGGAATCTTCACCTTCGCAGGGTTCACGGGAGAGAACATTTTTGGGCCGGGCCTTGGGATCTCCCTGTTGTTCGCCTTTGCCTGCTTCACCAGCTTCGAGGCGACCGTAGTCTTCGCCGAGGAGGCAAAGAATCCACGGCGCACCATCCCGCGGGCTGCCTACCTTGTCATCGCCTTTGTTGGCGTTTTCTACGCTGTTTCCACGTGGGCCATTGGAGGTGCCATCGGGATCGACGGCATCCAGGCGGTGGCCACGGAAAATCCCTCCGGCATGATCTTCGACCTCGCCGAAGCCAGCGCCGGTGCCTGGCTGAGTGTCGCCATGCAGGTGCTGGTTGTCACCAGCTTCATAGCGATGCTTCTTGGCCTATCCAACATGTTTTCCCGATACCTGTTTGCGCTCGGTCGATCCGGCGCGCTCCCGGCCAAACTGTCCTCTGTTTCGAATTCCGGGGCACCATCCCTCGCGGGTCTGGTCAACTCCCTGGTTGTCCTGGCCGTGATCAGTGCGTTCCTGCTGGCCGGTGCTGATCCCCTGGCCACTGTCTTCGCGTGGTTCGTGGCCCTGGGAACGGCGGGCTTCATCTCCATCCTGCTGCTGACTTCCGCCGCCATCCTCGCCTACTTCGCCAAAAACCGGATTCGGGACAACCTCTGGGTTACCGTCATCGCCCCAGCGCTATCCCTCCTGGCGTTCATCGTGGTCGCCTACCTGACCTTGGACAACTATGACGTCCTGCTCGGAGGCGCGGGAGACGTAGCACGCTGGCTCCTCCTTGGCATACCGCTTTTCTTTGTGGCCGGCCTGGTTCGTGGAACGCAAAAGCCCACCATCAACTATGCCGCCGAAATCGTCTGAACATCTCAATCGTCTGAAACCCAGGAAAGGGCCACTTACGTGATTACAACCGAACTCCAGGACTACATTCCAGAAGAAGAATGGCCGCCGGTATCAACAATGCTCGACGGCTTTGGGGACCAGACCCTGCCGGCCTCGGACGCGTTGTCCGGCACCACCCTCCGGCTCGCGACGAACCACTCTGAAGTCAGCGAGTACCGCTTCCAGGACGCCACGACCCTGGAATGGTCCGAGCCCACTTCAAGGGGGAGCGCCACCTACAAGGCCATCGAGGCCCGTCCCGGCATCTTCATCATCGATTTCGTCCGCGGACAGCACAAGGAAGAAAAATCCGACGCCGAAAACGTCACCATAGTCTTCGACAGGAACATCGGTGCCGTCACCACCGCCGTGTCCGGATTCGTTACCCGGGATAGCAAAGTCCGCTGCACCACCGAATTCGTGCACTCCAACGTCAACGGTCCCGCGGACGCAATCCACCAACGTTCCCCCGGACTTATCGGAAAACGCATCTTCTACCGTTACAGCGACGTCGAAACCTACGAGCACATCTATCTAAACCAAGGAACCTTCACGTGGCATTGCGTGCGCGGAGGGGAAGCAGGACTGGCTGATACTGACCGTTGCATGACCTGGGCCGTTGCAGAGGACCTTTATCTCTTCTTCTGGACGGAAAAAGTCATGACGGTTGACGCCGTACTCCTGATTGACCTTCGAGAACAGCGCTCCATAGGCCGGATGTTCGGTTGGGATGATCCCGCCGCGGAACCGGTGATCCTGCCGTTCAACTCACGGCTCAGCGTCCTGAACACCACGGGTTACCCGCAGGACACCCACAAGCACTAGTCGCGCAACAACGCAGAACAACCTACGAATCAGGAGCAACACCATGTCCCGGATCTTCCATGCCCATATTGACCCCACAGCGTTTGAACCCTTTGCGCTCGGCAGCGTCCAATGGCTTCGCCGCCCGGGCGACAACGGGAATGAGTCGTTGAGCGGAGGCATCTGGAAAGTCACCCCGGAGGAGGCACCGGAACCATTCGACCTACCGATTGACCAGGATGAAACCATTTATGTCGTTTCCGGCCACCTGCTCATCGAGGTTAAGGGAGGAGAGCGTCTTGAGCTCACGGAAGGTTCCATGGCTTCCCTCTCCAAGGGGGCGATGACCCGCTGGACTGTCCTCAAGCCGACCATCGAATTCTTCGTTTACAGCTGAGTGGGGAGCCAAGTGGAAACCTCCGACGTCATCATTATTGGGGCTGGCTTTGCCGGGCTCACGGCCGCCCGCGAGCTGTCCAAGGGCGGCCACACCACTATCCTGCTGGAGGCGAGGGACCGGATTGCTGGACGGACGCATCTCGACGAGCGCCTTGGACGAAACCTGGAACTCGGCGGCACTTGGGTGCACTGGACGCAGCCGTACGTTTGGGCAGAGATGGGGCGTTACGGGATCAAGGCCGTTCCCGGTCCGGAATTCACCAAGGCCTATTGGACGGCGGGCGGCCACCAACACGAGGGCGACGCCGTGAGTTTGCTGGAATTGCTGGACGCGCCAAATCGCCGGCTCCTGGCCGACTCACGGCGCTACTTCCCCATGCCGTGGTCTCCTTTGGGCAACCCGGACGTGGCGGACATTGACGGGCTCACGCTCTCGGAAGCCATCGATCGCTTGGAACTGCCCGAGGACCAGCGCCAGCTCCTGAGATCATTCTGGACATTGAACTTTAACGGCAGGCTCGATCAAGCCGCCTACACACAGGCACTCCGATGGTGCGCCGTGGCCAGCGGTGACTGGCAGCTCATGTTCGAGGCATGCGCGAGCTTCAAGATCGACGGCGGAACACGTCGTCTCGCTGAGGCGATCCTGGCCGATTCAACAGCGCAGTTGCGCCTGAACCAACATGTGGCGTCCATCGAGCAGGACGAAGCCGGGGTGGTCGTGACGACCAAAGGAGGCAAGCAATACGCAGCCCGGCAGCTCATTCTCGCCCTCCCGCTCAGCGTGCTGAACGACCTCGAAATCCGGCCTGCTCTTTCGCCCCGAAAAAGGGAGGCGGCGGCCAAGGGGCAGGCCGGCCGCGGCGCGAAACTATGGGTCAAGGTCCAAGGCCGGCAGGAACGGTTCGTCGCTCTTGGCCCTGAGGCAGGTGCACTGAACTTTGTCCAGGCGGAGTACATCGACCACGACAGCACCACGCTCGTCTGCTTCGGACCCGACGCCGGCGCCGTGGATGTGGACGACATCGCCGCCGCGCAACGACACCTGGACAGCATTGTTCCGGGGCTGAAAGTGCTCGACGTCACCGGGCATGACTGGGTTGCCGATGAGCACGCAAGGTCCACCTGGCCCATGCACTACACGGGCTATCTCACCCAGTACTTGGCGGAACTTCAGCGACCCGAGGGCAGAATCCGTCTCGCGGGATCAGACTTTGCCAACGGTTGGGGAGGTTTCATCGATGGGGCCATCGAAAGCGGCCTCGACGCCGCACGGGAAGTATCGGGGGCGCTCGCGCTCGAGTGTCAGGACCCTGCCGCCGTCAGCGGCTAAACCGACCCGAAACGCGCCCGACGCGACACTCACTTCTTGAGTGCCGACGTCGGGCCTTTAGCTTTGGCGGTTCAGTTGCTGAGGTGGGCGGCGTTGCTCAGCGCGTGGGGCGGGCGCATGAGCCCGGGTGTGTGGCCCTCCGCGGGGTCGTTGCCGAGCTGCAGGATCTTGTTGTCCTTGCCGACATGGACAACCCGGGGCTCGTAAGCGCGGGCTTCTTCCGTCGTCATCTCGGCATACGTGATGAGGATGACGAGGTCGCCCACATGGACTTGGTGGGCAGCCGCTCCGTTGATCCCGATGACGCCGGAACCGCGCTCGCCGGCGATGGTGTAGGTCTCCAGCCGGGCGCCATTGGTCACGTCAACGATCGAGACGAGTTCGCCCGGAAGGATGTCAGCCGCGTCCAGGAGGTCAAGGTCGACAGTGACCGAACCGACGTAGTGAAGATCGGCATGGGTCACCGTTGCGCGGTGGATCTTGGACTTGAACATTGTGCGGATCATAATGCGATCAGTTTAGCGTGGCACCCTCATCCGGCGCTGTGACGTACCAGACGTTCGGCCTCAGGTCAGGAACGGCTGGTCTGCAGGGCCGGCTCGTAGCGTTCGAGGTTGGTTCCCGCTGCCACGAGTTCGCGCAGCTCAGCCAGCCCACCGGTCACGACGCCCGCCGCACGCGCCTGAACCAGTACGTTGCCCAGTGCAGTAGCCTCGACAGGACCGGCGACTACGGGTTTGGCTGTCGCGTCTGCCGTGAGCTGGCACAAAAGACGGTTCTGCGAACCACCGCCCACAATGTGCACCACGTCCACGCCCCGGCCCGCGAGCCGTTCAGCGTCCGCGAGCGTACGGGCATAACCCGCCGCGAGGCTGTCCATGATGCAACGCACGACGGCGGCGGGCCGGTCCGGGAGCAGCGCACCAGTGTTACGCACGGCTGAGCGGATACGATCCGGCATGTTATCCGGTGCGGTGAAGACGGGATCGTCGGCGTTGATCTGCGGGCCGCCGGCGGGGAGTGCTGCCGCGGCGTCGAGCAACGAAGTCAGCGATTGGCTGAAACCTTGGGCCGCCCACGAGCGTTGGCACTCGCTGAGCAGCCAGAGCCCGCCGACATTCCGCAGATACCGGATAGTGCCGTCCACGCCGCGTTCGTTGGTGAAGTTGGCCTTGCGGCTTGCCTCGCTGAGCACGGGAGCGTCCAGCTCCACGCCCACCAGGGACCAGGTCCCGGAGGAGATGTAAGCAAAGTTCTCTGCTTGGGCCGGGACAGCCGCGACGGCCGAAGCGGTGTCATGCGAACCCACGGCAACCACAGTGGTGTCCGCGGGCAGTCCGGTCCGTTCCAGGATCGCCGGCAGCAGCGTGCCCACTGTTTCGCCGGGCTGGATGAGCGGAGGGAAGATGTCTCCGGGCAGGCCCAGTGCGTCCAGGAACTCTGTGGCCCACTCTCCCGCAACAGCGTCAAAGAGGCCTGTGGTGGAAGCGTTGGTGGCCTCGGTGCGACGCTCTCCCGTGAGCAGGAAGGCGATCAAGTCCGGAATGAGCAGTGCCTGCAGCCCGTCCAGCTTTGGTTCCGCCGCCAGCTGGTACAGCGTGTTGAACTGCAGGTACTGCAAACCTGTTGTGGCGTAGAGCCTGGCAGGGTCAATGACCGAATGCACTCGTTGCACGGTGCCGCGGCTGCGTTCGTCTCGATAGCTGTAAGGCACAGAGACGAGTTCCCCGGCCTCGTTCACCAGGCCGTAATCGACGGCCCACGTGTCGATGCCGATGCTGGCGATGCGCTCGCCGTTTTCCTGCGCCACCGCAGCGGCCGCGGCCAGCCCCTTGAGCACCTCAGCGAACAGGGCGTCGAAATCCCAGCGGAGGCCGCCGTCGAGCTCTACAACTCCGTTGGGGAAGCGGTGGATGGTCTCCAGGGCCACACCCGAAGTGGGCGAGACGCGGCCCAGCATGACGCGACCGGAGGAGGCGCCGATGTCGATGGCGGCGAAAACGTGCTTTGCGTGCTGCGAGGACACCGCCCCGGCGCGTGCCGGGGCGGTGTCTGCGGCTGAACTGTTGCTCATGACGGCCTTAGCGCAGGAAGGCAGCAGCAACGCCCGCGTCCACGGGGATGTGCAGGCCGGTGGTGTGGGACAGTTCGTTGCTGGTGAGCACAGAGACTGCGTTGGCAACGTGTTCCGGCAGGACTTCGCGCTTGAGGAGCGTGCGCTGGGCGTAGTACTTGCCCAGTTCCTGCTCGTCCACGCCATAGACAGCTGCACGCTTGGCGCCCCAGCCGCCAGCGAAAATGCCGGAGCCGCGGACCACGCCGTCGGGGTTGATGCCGTTGACGCGCACGCCGAACTCGCCAAGTTCAGCAGCGAGCAGGCGGACCTGGTGGGCTTGGTCTGCCTTCGTGGCGGAGTAGGCGATGTTGTTCGGGCCGGCGAACACGGAGTTCTTGGAGGAGATGTAGATGATATCCCCGCCCATGCCCTGCTCGATCATGACCTTGGCCGCGGCCTTGGACACCAGGAACGAGCCCTTGGCCATGACGTTGTGCTGCAGGTCCCAGTCCTTCTCCGTGGTTTCCAGCAGCGGCTTGGAGATGGACAGCCCGGCGTTGTTGACCACCAGGTCCAGGCCGCCGAACGCGAGCACGGCGTCCTGGATTGCGGCGGCGATCTGGGCTTCGTCGGTCACGTCAGCCTGGACGCCGATCGCGACGTCGGATCCGCCCAGTTCCTCGGCGACCTTCTGCGCGTTCTCAAGGTTCAGGTCGGCAATCACGACGCACGCGCCGTCGGACGCCAAGCGGGTGGCGATCGCCTTGCCGATGCCCGACGCCGCACCGGTCACCAGCGCGATGCGGGTGGCGTGGGACTTGGGCTTTGGCATGCGGGCGAGCTTGGCTTCCTCCAGTGCCCAGTACTCGATGCGGAATTTCTCGGATTCCTCGATCGGGGCATAGGTGGAGATGGCCTCAGCGCCGCGCATCACATTGATGGCGTTGATATAGAACTCGCCGGCCACGCGGGCGGTCTGCTTATCCTTGCCAAAGGAGAACATGCCCACGCCCGGGACCAGCACGATCGCCGGATCGGCGCCGCGCAAAGCTGGTGAATCGGCGTCGGCGTGCCGGTCGTAGTACGCCTGGTAATCCTCGCGGTAGTCCGCGTGCAACTCCTTAAGCCGGTCGACGGCTTGTTCCAGAGGGGCATCGGCAGGCAGGTCCAGGACCAGCGGCTTGACTTTGGTGCGCAGGAAGTGGTCCGGGCAGGAGGTGCCCAGCGCGCCGAGGCGCGGGTGTTCCGCGGACTCGAGGAATTCAAGAACGACGGCGTCATCGCTGAAGTGCCCCAGCTGCGGCTTGTCCGTGGAGGCCAAGCCGCGGATCACGGGTGCGAGGGCGGCTGCCTTGGCTTTGCGCTCAGCTTCCGGGAGAGCGCCGTAGCCCGGGATCTTGGCACCGAAGGGCTCGGCCTTGCCGTTCTCCGCGATGAATTTCTCTGCCTGGTCAATGATCCAGAGAGAGTTGGCCTCGGCCTCTTCGCTGGTGGCGCCCCAAGCGGTGATGCCGTGGCCGCCCAGGATGGTGCCGATGGCCTGCGGGTTGGCTTCCTTGATCGCGGCGATGTCCAAGCCAAGCTGGAATCCGGGGCGACGCCACGGAACCCACACCACCTTGTCGCCGAAGACCTTGGAGGTCAGTGCTTCGCCGTCAACGGCGGTAGCGATTGCGATGCCCGAGTCGGGGTGCAGGTGGTCCACGTGTGCGGCATCCACCAGGCCGTGCATGGCGGTATCGATCGATGGTGCAGCGCCGCCCTTGCCGTGAAGGCAGTAATCGAACGCGGCCACCATTTCGTCTTCACGCTCGACGCCGGGGTAAACATCCTTGAGTGCCTGCAGCCGGTCCAGGCGGAGTACAGCAAGGTTCTCTGCCTTCAGCGTGCCGAGGTCGCCGCCGGAGCCCTTGACCCAGAGGAGCTCCACGTCCTGGCCAGTAACAGGGTCCTTCTCGGTGCCCTTGGCGGAGGTGTTGCCGCCGGCGAAGTTGGTGTTCCGCTTGTCCGCGCCGAGGCGGTTGGAACGGGAAATCAGGTCTTCAACAGTCTTGTTCGTGGTCATGCTCTTATGCGCCCCATCCGGCTTGCTGGCCGCCTGCGCGGTCCTCGTTGATCTTCTTTTGGTAGCCGCTGGCCTTGTAGGCAGCGATCGGGTCGGCGGGCAGGCCGCGGGATTCACGCCACTCGGCCAGGACCGGGCGGACGTCGGTGTAAAAGGCATCATTGAAAATGCCGTTGGCGGCCAGGACATCCCCGGCACGCTGCGCTTCAGCCAAGGCTGCGGTGTCCACGAGCAGGGCGCGGGCCGTCATTTCCTGCACGTTCAGCACCGAGCGGATCTGGCCCGGAATCTTCTCTTCCAGGTTGTGGCACTGGTCCAGCATCAGGGCGACGCCGGAATCCTTCCCAAAGCCTCCACCACGGATGACCTCGTGCATGATGCGGAACAGCTGGAACGGATCAGCCGCGCCCACAATGAGATCGTCGTCCGCGTAGAAGCGGGAGTTGAAGTCGAAGGAACCCAGCTTGCCCAGGCGCAGCAGCTGCATGACGATGAACTCGATGTTGGTTCCCGGGGCGTGGTGGCCGGTGTCCAGGCAGACGAACGCCTTCTCGCCGAGGGCCAGGGTCTGGGCGTAGGAGGTGCCCCAGTCCGGAACATCGGTGTGGTAGAAAGCGGGCTCAAAGAACTTGTATTCCAGGACCAGGCGGTGCTCGTCGCCGAGGGCCGCGTAGATCTCCTGGAGGCTTTCCGCGAGGCGGTCCTGCCGGCCGCGCATATCGTCCTGGCCGGGGTAGTTGGTGCCATCGGCCAACCAGATCTTCAGGTCCTTGGATCCGGTGGCGTTCATGATCTGGATGCACTCAAGGTGGTGGTCGATCGCGCGGCGGCGCACGGACTCGTTGGACGAAGTCAGGGAACCGAATTTGTACTCGTCATCCTGGAAAGTGTTGGAGTTGATGGTGCCCAGTCCAACACCCAAGCCCGCGGCGTACTCGCGCAGCTCCGAGTAGTCATCTACCTTGTCCCACGGAATGTGCAAGGCCACGGTAGGGGCCAGGCCAGTGAGCTCGTGGACCTTGGCGGCGTCGGCGATCTTTTCCTGGACGGTGCGCGGGGTTCCCGGGGTGCCGAAGACCTTGAACCGGGTGCCCGAATTTCCGTAGGCCCAGGATGGCACTTCAATGGCCAGTTCTCCCAAGCGGCCAAGTGCCGACTCTGTGGTGTTCATGCTTGTTCCTTCTGCTGGGTTGCGACGGTGCTGGCCTTGGCCAGCTGATCCTCAAGATTGAAAACTTCTTCGACGATTTCGAATCCCTGGTCCGGAGGCAGCTCGCTGTTCGCGAACAGGGAGGCCATCTCGGCCTGCCAGCGGGCGTTGACGTCCGTTACGGCCATGCGGGCTTGGACGGCTTGGTAGTCATCGCATTCCAGGTATCCGATCAACTGGCCATCGGAAGCCAGGAAGAGGGAGTAGTTGTTCCATCCCGCGTGCTTGAGGGCGTGCAGCATTTCCGGCCAAACGGCTGCATGCCGGCGCTTGTATTCGTCCATCAGCTCCGGCTGGACGGAAGATCGGAAACAGACCCTCATGTGCGGTTCTCCAGGTCACTCGTCTTTGAATCGTTTCATTTGTTACGATTCAAATTACCCTCGCAAGAACGGGGGTGTCAAGGCGTTTCCTGCAAATCGATGACAACCAGCGGAGATTGGAAAGCATGTCCCAAACAGCGAGCATCAAAGACGTTGCCACCCACGCCCAAGTAGCCGTGGGAACTGTTTCCAACGTGCTGAATTATCCGGACCGCGTATCGCAAAGGACCAAGGAGCGCGTCCTCAAATCCATCGCCGAACTCGGTTTCGTCCGCAACGACGCCGCCCGTCAACTGCGGGCAGGACAGAGCCGCACCATCGGGCTGATCGTGCTGGATGTGGGCAACCCGTTCTTCTCCTCCGTGGCCCGAGCGGCCGAGGACGCAGCCACAGCTCTGGGCAGCGTGGTGTTGGTAGGGGACAGCGGCCAGGATGCTTCCCGCGAAGCGCATTACATGGACCTTTTCCAGGAACAGCGGGTCCAGGGCCTGCTCATTTCGCCCGTTGGGGATGTTGGCGACCGGATCGATACGCTACGCGAACGTGGCGTGCCAACTGTCCTGGTGGACCAACTCGCCGACACCGACCGGTGCAGCTCAGTCTCCGTGGATGACGTAGAGGGCGGATATCTTGCGGCCCGGCACCTGCTGGACACGGGCCGCCGTCGTCTGGCTTTTGTCGGAAGCCCATCCATCCGTCAGGTAGCCAACCGGCTCACCGGTGCGCAGCGTGCTGTCGAAGAAGTAGCCGGGGCAACGATCGAGATCCTCGATTCCGCCGGGCAGACCGTCCTTGCCGGGCGCCAAGTGGGCAATGGTTTGGTGGAGCGGGCGCCAGCCGAAAGGCCGGAAGCCGTCTTCTGCTCCAACGATCTTCTGGCCTTGGGCGTCATGCAGTCGTTAACCATGTTGCGCACTGTGAAAATCCCCGAGGATATTGCCCTCATCGGGTACGACGACATCGACTTCGCGATTTCCGCCGTCGTGCCTTTGTCCTCCATCCGCCAGCCCACCGAGGCGCTTGGCCGCACGGCGATCGAGCTGCTTGCGGAGGAACAGGAGAGCGGCGGCACCAAGCACCGGGCGGTCGTGTTCACGCCTGAGCTCGTGGTCCGCCAAAGCACAGCCGGCGCCGACAGTTAGCGCGCGGCGCACCCAAGTAAGTCGCAGTAGTGCGCGTTTAGAAGGCTCATAACGCGCACTACTGCGACTCAGTTGGGTAGTTACAGGGCGTAAATGGTCCAGGACGCGCTATGCGACGCGCCGGGTTCCAGACGGAACAGGTCCGTGCCGCTGTTGAAGGCGTCGGGCGGGCACGTCATGGGCTCCACCGCCAGGCCGAGCCGGTTGGGCAGCGGCATAGGCTTGTCTGCCGTATGAATCTGCAGCCACGCGCAGCTTTCGTCCCAGGACATCCCGACGCCGGTGCCCGCCGGGTCGCGCAGCGAAAGCCGCGCCAAGCCGGCGTCGAACGCTATTCCTGTGAAGGCATGGTCGACCTCAGTGGTGCCAATGGCGCGCGGGGTCCGGAAATCGAAAGCGTGGCCCTCGACTCCCACAACACCAACGGGCAGCAGCCTGTCAGCGGTGACCTCAAGGAAGCTATCCGCAGAAAAATTGAGGACCCATTGATCCAACGGCGAGGAACCGGCAACAAGATAAGGGTGCGGGCACACGCCGTAGGGCGCTGGAGTGTCACCTGCGTTACGGGCAGTCACCTGCGTGTGCAGCCCGGCGTCGTCCAGCACGTACCGGGCGTCAAGCTCCAGCACGAACGGATATCCCGGCGTGGGCCCAACGGTGCAGGTCAAGGTGAGTGAACCGGCGTCGGACTCTTTCAGTACCCAATCCAGCGGGAAGGCGAGGCCGTGCAAGGATGTGCGCCGGTCCGGTTCGTTGACGGGCAGGTGATGCACCTTGCCATCGAAACGGTAGGTGCCATCCGCAATGCGGTTGGGCCACGGCGCCGCGATGATTCCCCGGTAATCCGGGATGGGTTCGCCGGCCGCAAAGGGAACCACGAGGTCGCGGCCCTGGAACTGCAAAGAACGCAGTGCCGCGGCCCGGGCTGTGATGACAGCCCGGTAGCCGCCGGACTGCAGCGTGAACTCGGTGCTCACAGGCCGCCGGCCAGCTTGTAGTAGGCGGCGTTCCAGTTCAGTTCCTTCTTGAACTGCTTGATGGTGGTGTCTTCGTCGATGGTCAGGAGTTCAGTCTTGGCGATTTCGGCGAAGTCCTCGAACACGTCCAGGCCCACCTGCGTGGACAGCACGGTGTGGTGGGCGGCGCCGGCAGTCAGCCAGGCTGCGGCCGACGTAGCGAAATTGGGCTTGGGCTCCCAGAGCGCGCGGGCCACCGGGAGGTTGGGCAGGGGCTGGTCGAGATCGACGACGTCCACCACGTTGGCTACCAAGCGGAACCGATCGCGCATATCGGACAGTGCGACCACAATGCCGGGGCCGGCGTCCGTATCGAAGACCATGCGGACGGGATCTTCCTTGCCTCCGATGCCGAGCGGGTGGATCTCCACACGCGGCTTCACCGCGGTCAGGGACGGGCAAACCTCAAGCATGTGCGCGCCCAGGATCTTCTCCGAGCCGGGCTCAAGGTGGTACGTGTAGTCCTCCATGAGCGAGGCACCGCCGGGCAGCCCCGCGCCCATGACCTTGGCGGCGCGGACCAGGATGGCAGTCTTCCAGTCGCCCTCGGCGCCAAAGCCGTAGCCGTCGGCCATGAGGCGCTGGACTGCCATGCCGGGAAGCTGGCGGAGTTCGCCCAGGTCCTCGAACGACGTCGTAAACGCGGCCGAGCCGTTCGCCTCCAGGAAGCTGCGGAGACCGAGTTCGATCCTCGCGCTGTACCGCAGCGACTCGTGACGGGCGCCGCCCGCCTGCAGTTCCGGAACCACCTCGTAAAGGCGCTCATACTCCGCAACCAGGGCATCGACGTCGGACTCCGCGGCGCCGTGTACGGCGTCGGCGAGCTCGTTGACGGACCAGGTGTTGACCGAGACGCCGAAGCGCAGCTCGGCTTCGGTCTTGTCGCCTTCGGTGACGGCGACGTTGCGCATGTTGTCGCCGAAGCGGGTCAGCTTCAGCGTCCGCACGGCGGCCCAACCGGCCGAAGCCCGCTGCCACGCGCCCACCTGGCGGGCGATCTCAGGATTGCTGACATGCCCGACGACGGTCTTCCGCGGCACACCGAGACGGGACTGGATGTACCCGAATTCGCGGTCGCCGTGGGCTGCCTGGTTCAGGTTCATGAAGTCGAAGTCGATGTCCGCCCAGGGGAGGTCCCGGTTGGCCTGCGTGTGCAGGTGCAGGAGCGGTTTGCGCAGGGCGTCCAGGCCCTGGATCCACATCTTGGCAGGGCTGAACGTGTGCATCCAGGCGGTCACGCCGATCACGGAGTCGTTCGAGTTTGCCTCCAGCGCAGTGCGGCGGATGGCGTCGGAATCAGTGAGGACGGGCTTCCACACGAGTTTGACCGGCACGTCCGAGGAATCGTTGAGGGCGTTGGCAATCTCCTGCGATTGCGAGGCGACCTGCTTGAGGACATCCTCGCCGTAGAGGTGCTGGCTTCCGGTGAGGAACCAGACCTCGTACTGATCAAGGGACGTGTTGTTGGCGCTGGGCATTTTCATTGCTCCTGAAAGTGTGGTGGACGTCCGCTTTAGCGGCCGTAGACGTTTTGGTAGCGGTTGTAGAGCGAGTCGATCTTGGCCTGGTCAATGGGGAGGGGTTCGCCGAGTTGCCGGGAGACATGGACCGTCTTTGCCACTTCCTCGCACATCACGGCTGCTTTCACCGCGGACCTGGCATCCTTGCCGATGGTGAAGGGTCCGTGGTTCTGCATGAGCACTGCGGGGGAGTGGGAGTTCTTGAGGGTCTCCACGATTCCCTGTCCGATCGAATCGTCTCCGATCAGCGCGAACGGGCCCACCGGGATCGGGCCGCCGAATTCATCGCCCATCATGGTCAGCACGCAGGGGATCTCCTCGCCGCGGGCGGCCCAGGCCGTGGCATACGTGGAGTGGGTGTGCACCACGCCGCCGACCTCGGGCATGTGCCGGTAGACGTACGCATGCGCTGCAGTGTCAGAGGACGGCGAGAGGTCCGGGTTGCCCCAATCAACGGTTCCGCCGCTTCCGATATTTATGCCCCTGACGGGAGTCCCATACAGATCCGTGACCACCATTTGCTCGGGCGTCAGCTCGTCATAGGAGACACCGGAGGGTTTGATGACCATGAGGTCGTAGCCAGGGATCCGGCCGGAGACGTTGCCCGCCGTCCAGACAACCAGCTTGTAGCGGGTGAGCTCGGCGTGGAGGTCGCAGACTTCGCGCCGGACTCTCGCGATGGTTTCCAGGAGCGTGCTCATGCGTTGACCCCTTCTGTGATGGCGCTGTGGGCAGCGCGCTGAATTGCCTTCAGGCGGTGCATGACGCTGTTGGTGCCGCGGCCGAAGTAGTCGTGCAGGGTGCGGTATTCCTGGAAAAGTGCCTCGTAGGCCCTCACATTTTCAGGGATGGGCGTGTAGACCGCGCCCGGGGCAGCTGCCATGGATGCTGCCGCTTCGCGGATGTCCTTGTACTTCCCGGCGGCTACAGCGGCGTGGATTGCCGAGCCGAGTGCGGGTCCCTGCTCGGAGCCGATGGTGGAGAGCTGGAGGCCGGTGATGTCTGCGTAGACCTGCATCAGGAACTTGTTCTTCAGGAGTCCGCCAGCCACGATGAACTCCTTGACCGGTACTCCGGAATCACGGAATGCATCCACAATGGTCCGGGTGCCGAAGGCCGTGGCCTCCAGCAGCGCGCGGTAGGTTTCCTCTGGCTTCGTAGCAAGTGTCTGGCCCACTACGACGCCGGAGAGTTCGTGGTCCACCAGCACGGAGCGGTTGCCTGAGTGCCAGTCCAGGGCAATGAGGCCGTGCTCGCCGATTGCCTGCTTCTCTGCGAGTTCGGTGAGGTATTCGTGGATGCCCAGGCCTTTGGCGGCCGCGGCTTGGTGGTAGTGAGGGGGGACGCCGTTCTTGGTGAACCAGCCGAAGATGTCTCCAACTCCGGACTGTCCGGCTTCATAGCCCCACAATCCGTCCACGATGCCACCGTCCACAACGCCGCACATGCCCGGCACTTCACGCAGGACGTCACCGTTCATGACGTGGCAGGTGCTGGTGCCCATGATGGCTACGAGCTGCCCCGGCTCGACAGCGTTGGCGGCGGGTGCGGTGACGTGGGCGTCCACGTTGCCCACGGCTACGGCAATTCCCGCGGGCAGGCCGGTCCAGGCCGCAGCCTCTTCCGTGAGGTACCCGGCGGCGTCGCCCAACCGGCCGATGGTGTGCTCAAGCTTTTCCGACACGAAGCCCTTGAAGTCCGGGTTCAGGGCGGCGAGGAAATCCTCCGACGGGTAATTGCCGTCCTGGTAGATGCCCTTGTACCCAGCGGTGCAGGCATTGCGCACGTAGCTGCCGCACAACTGCCAGACGATCCAGTCGGCCGCCTCAACCCAGTGGTCCATGGCGCCGTAGACTTCGGGATCTTCCTCAAGCAGCTGCAAGCCCTTGGCGAACTCCCATTCCGAGGAGATCAGGCCCCCATACCGGGGAAGCCATGACTCCCCGCGTTCCTCGGCGAGCTTGTTAATGCGGTCGGCCTGCGGCTGCGCAGCGTGGTGACGCCACAGCTTGACGTAAGCGTGGGGTCGGTCCGCGAAGCGTTCCAGTTCATTCAGCGGAGTGCCGTCCGCCGTCGTCGGGACCATGGTGCAGGCGGTGAAGTCTGTAGCGATACCCACCACGTTGGCCGGGTTGATCCCGGCATCGGCGACGGCGGCCGGTACCGCGTTGCGCAGGACGTCGCGGTAGTCATTGGGCACCTGGAGCGCCCAGTCGGCGGGCAGCCGCTGGCCGGTCGTGGGCAGCCGGTCGGACACAACGGCGTGGGGGTATTCGAACACGCCGCTGCCGAGTTCGGAACCGTCCGAGACGCGCACGACGACGGCGCGGCCAGACAGGGTGCCGTAGTCCACGCCGATGACGAACTGTTCGTCGAGCGGGAGATTTTCAGTGGTATTCATGGGGTCTCCATCCGGCTGGCCAAGGCCTCATTGCCGGGGGTCGGGGTGGAAGAAATGAAGAAGGTCTGATGCAATTGTTAGCGCTCACAACTTTGATGTCAAGAGAGGGCCGGAGAACTGCGTGCTTCGGTTAGTTCGAGAGGGGCGCCGTGGTGGACCGGACAACGAGCCGGGGCTTCACGCTCACCGGACTACCCGTAGTGCCGGTCTCCAGACGATCAAGCAGCAAGCCGATGCAGCGTTGCCCAAGCTCCTCAAAGTCCTGGGCCACGGTGGTCAGCGGCGGGATAAAGTACGCGGCTTCAGGTTGGTCGTCGAAGCCCACAACACTGATATCCGCGGGGACCCGGACGCCCGCTTCATGGAACGCCCGTAGCACCCCGAGGGCCATTTGGTCGTTGGCGACGAACAGGGCCGTCATGGAACGCTCAGCGGCGATTTTCAGGCCCTCGAGGTAGCCGCATTCAGCGCTCCAGTCGCCTTCGATCAGGGCGGCTGGTTCCAGGCCGGCCTCCCGCAGGGCGTCCCGCCAACCCTCGGTGCGGGCAACTGCGTCAATCCAGTCAGCAGGCCCGGAAAGATGCCCGATGTGCTTGTGACCCAACGCGAGGAGGTGCTGGACGGCCAGGCGCGCTCCCTCGCGCTGGTCCACGGTGGCGCCGCTGAGGTGCTCGTCGCCGACAGAGCCCACTGCCACCAGCGGCACTTGAGCGGTGATGTCCTTGAGGACGTCAAAGGTTCCGGGGTGCGGCACTGTCACGACGATGCCGTCCACGCCTTGGTCCATGAAGTGGGCCATGGCGTCCTTGATGGTTTCAGGCGTGACTTCCCGCAAACCGGCGACGCTGACAAAATAGCCTGCGTCCCTGGCTGCCTGCTGCACTCCGAGAAGGGTGTGGGACGGGCCGTACTGCGCCAACTCGCTTCCCAGCACACCGATGGTCTGGGAGCGCCGGGTCACCAGGCTGCGTGCAGCGGTGTTGCGGCGGTACCCAAGTTCAGTGATTGCCTGCTCAACGCGCTCCCGGGTCTTTGAGCTCACGTTGGGGTGGTTGTTCAGAACACGGGACACAGTTTGGTGCGAAACGCCGGCAACGCGGGCGACGTCCTCCATGACAGGAGGCCTGTTTGCTGCGGATTGTTCAGTGCTCACCCTGTCACGATAGAGCACATACGCGGCGATCAGCCCAAGGCGGCCTTGGCGGCGTAATGGCGGTACCTCGTCAGGAACGCCGGCGTCCCGGAAGTCTTCGACGCAGCAACCTCGATTCCTTCAAGCGGCCAATCGGGCAGCTTTCCCGTGAGGACGCCGGCCGCTTGCCGTGCAGCACCGTTTGCCACGTATTCCCCGGGAGCGGGCACGAACACCGGCAATCTGAAGACTTCAGCCGCAACCTGCTGCACAGCCTCGGACTGGGCGCCGCCGCCCACCAGGATGATGCGGCTGGCCGCCACGCCCTGCGCCTGCAGAGCGGCGAGGCCGTCGGCCAAGGAGCACAGGACACCTTCGACGGCGGCCCTGGCCAGATTCGCGGGGGTGTAGTTGGAAACCGTGAGCCCATGGAGGGAACCTGTGGCATCCGGAAGGTTGGGCGTCCGTTCGCCTTCAAAATACGGCACAAGCGTCAGGCCGCCTGCACCTTCAGCGGCGGACAGCGCCAGCATGCCGAATTCCTGTAAGTCCACGCCAAGCAACGCAGCGGTGGCATCGAAGATCCGGGTGGCGTTGAGCGTACAGGCAAGAGGCAGGTAGTTCCCTGTGGCATCGGCGAACCCTGCCACCAGCCCGCTCGCATCCTGGGACGGGACCGCCGACACAGCGAACACGGTCCCTGATGTGCCGATCGAAATAACAACATCTCCCACTGCGGCGCTGACGCCCAGCCCTGCTGCGGCGTTATCGCCTGCACCGGGTCCGATCAGGGCACCGCCCGGCGTCTTGCCGGATGCTTCCAAAGGCCCGACGACGGCCGGCAGCACCGGGACATGGCCGAGGGTGCCTTTGAGGACTTCCGGGAAGTATTCGCCCGTTCTGGACGAGAAGTACCCCGTGCCGGAAGCATCGGACCGATCTGTGCGGAGCAGCTCCAAAGAGGACGGTCCTGTGCCAGGCCCATGACCGGCCAAACGCCACGACAACCAGTCATGCGGAAGGCAAACGGCAGAAGTGCGCCGGGCATTTTCCGGTTCGTTTCGAGCCAACCACCGAAGTTTGGTGGCCGTCAGGGATGCCACGGGCACCGTCCCCGTGCTGGCTGCCCAATACGAAGCTCCGGCCGCGGCATCGCCTTGGCCGGCTTCAAGGATCAACTCTTCGGCGTCCAGCGCGGACCGGGTGTCATTCCACAGCAGCGCCGGGCGAACCACGTTTCCTGATTCATCCAGGCAGACCATGCCGTGCTGCTGGCCCCCGACCGAGACAGCATCGACGTCGTCCAAGCCGCCGGCCTGGCTGATGGCTTCCTGGAGGGCACTCCACCAATGATCTGGATGGACCTCGGTGCCCTCAGGATGTGACGCGCGCCCCTGCCGCACCAGGGCTCCTGTGTCAGAGTCCCTGATGACCACCTTGCAGGACTGGGTGGAGCTGTCGATCCCGGCTACGAGAGGCATGCGTTTGTTCCTTTGCGGACTGTTCTTTTGGGGGACCGTCGCCGGGACTGGCAGCCCGGAAAAACAAGGAACCTTGTGGCCCCGGCGACGGAATTGCGAATGGCTGGTCTTTAGCGCGCGCCCAGAAGGTGCTCGATGGCGAGCTGGTTGAGGCGGACGAACGCGAACGAGCGCTGGGCGGCCTTGTCGGCGTCGAACGTTTCGAAGGCGCCGGCGTCAGCCAGGAGGTCGGCAGTGGTTTCGCCGGCGTTCAATGTGGGCTCGCCGAGTTCGAAGACGCCCGACGTGGCCAGCGCTTCCTGAACCTCCGGATCTGCGCGGAAAGCAAGGGCGCGTTCCTTCAGGAGCAGGTACATGGACATGTTGGACTTGGCCGATTCCCATACGCCGTCGTAGCCATCCGTGCGGGAGGGCTTGTAGTCGAAGTGGCGGGGACCGTCGTACTTGGGCCCGCCGTTGGGGAAGCCATTCTCCAGGAGGTCCACCGTAAAGAAGGCGCTGGTGAGGTCGCCATGGCCGAAGACGAGGTCTTGGTCGTACTTGATCCCGCGCTGGCCGTTGAGGTCGATGTGGAAGAGCTTGCCGGCCCAGAGGGCTTGGGCAATACCGTGGGTGAAGTTCAGGCCCGCCATTTGCTCGTGGCCGGTCTCGGGGTTCAGGCCCACAATGTCGCCGTGTTCCAGCTGGGCGATGAACGCAAGACCGTGGCCAACAGTCGGCAGGAAGATATCGCCGCGGGGCTCGTTGGGCTTGGGTTCCAGGGCAATCCGAAGACCGTAGCCCTTCTCCTTGATGTAGCCGGCGGCGGTGTCCACGCCTTCCTTCATGCGATCCAACGCGGCGGAGAGATCCTTGGAGCCGTCGTATTCGCTGCCTTCGCGGCCGCCCCACATCACGAACGTCTCGGCGCCCAGTTCAGCGGCGAGGTCGATGTTGCGCAGGATCTTGCTGAGGGCAAAGCGTCGGACGGAGCGGTCGTTTGAGGTAAATCCGCCGTCCTTGAAGACGGGGTGGCTAAACAGGTTGGTGGTAACCATCGGAACCTTGAGGCCCGTTTCGGCCAATGCGCCCTTGAAGTTCTTCAGGATGAGGTCGCGCTCGGAGGCGCTGGCGTCAAAGGGGACGAGGTCGTTGTCGTGGAAAGTGATGCCGTAAGCGCCGAGTTCACTGAGCTTATGAACGGCTTCAATGGGGTCCAGGGCTGCCCGGGTTGCAACGCCGAAGGGATCGGCGCCCGTCCATCCCACGGTCCAAAGGCCAAACGTGAAACGGTCCTGGGGAGTTGGCTGCGGGGTCATTGTTGCTCCTTTGCAAGGCGGCGGGGAGGCCATGGATAAAAAGCACTCCAATTAGTTTTCAATCTGAACTATATGGGGGATGATGGATCATGGTCAATGGAAGCCAGCAAAAATCTTTCAAGCCCTTGAGGAGGCTGCCAGAGTGAATGAGCAAGCTGCCCCGGGGCGCGTAGGTGACGTCCGCCGTCGTAATCTTTCGCTTGTCCTGGATTCGATCGCCCGCAACGGCGACGCCAAACCCAGTCGCGCCCAGGTGGCGGCTGGAACGGGGCTGACCAAGGCAGCGGTATCGAGTCTGGTCGCCGATCTCGTGGAGTCAGGCCTCGTCTCCGAGGTGGGTCTGTATCGCGATGGGGAGCGGGGGCGGCCAGGCCAGGGCCTTGAGCTCAGCTCCCGCCGAGGCGTTGTCGGAATGGAAATCAACGTCGACTATCTGGCCGTGGGCTTGGTGGACCTCGGCGGGAACCTGCGTTTCAGTTCCACGGTGGAGTCCCGCAACCGCGGGCTCAAGCCGGGTGCCGTCATGGACGAACTGGGCGTGCTGGCCGGTCAGGCGAAAGCCGCAGCCGCCTCTGCCGGCATCACGATCCTCGGTGGCGGTCTTGCGGTTCCCGGGCTGGTTGACGAGCAACGCGACATCGTCCTGTCCGCCCCAAACCTCCATTGGGAGCACGAGCAATTGAATCCGCGGGCGTTGCTGGAGGACGCGCCGCTCGGTGTCAGGCTGTCCAACGAGGCAAACAGTGCTGCGCTTGGTGAGCTTTGGTACGGCGAAGGCCCCTCGGACTTCCTCTACGTTTCCGGCGAAGTGGGCGTTGGCGGTGGGGTCATCATCGGTTCGGAGCTCTACACGGGACCTGGCGGTTCCGCCGGAGAACTGGGCCACATCGTGGTGCATCCCGAGGGGCCTTCATGTTCCTGTGGAGGGGCTGGCTGCTTGGAAACATTCGCCGGCCAGGAAGCCATTTTCGAAGCTGCCCGCATCCCGGAGGGGTCTCTTGGCGGGCGAACCGAACTTCTGCTCGCCGCCTTGGCCGCCGATGAGCCGCATGCCAAGCGTGCAGTTCGGGACGCTGGACGGTACCTGGGCATCGCGCTCGCCTCTTCTGCGCGCCTGATGGACGTCGAAGCCGTGGTGCTCGGGGGGCACTTTGCCGTCCTCGCCGAGTGGCTGAAACCGGCAGTGCTGTCGAGTTTGGAAAGATACGCACCGGGGCTGCTGAAGCCGGAAAGCCTCACAGTTTCGCTTTTGGAGCACTCCGGGACGCTGCTGGGCGCGGCGGGTCAAGTGATCCGCGCTGTCATTGAATCGCCGTCCGAATTCCTGCTGGGCAAGCCCGCGTAGGGCATCTTTCCACAGGGGCAGTTTCCGGGATCCGCAGGATCTCCGTGCCTGGTTCTTCCATGCAATTCATCAGCATGCTTACTATTAAGTGGTTAGTTTGTTCGCGCATGCTCAACCCACGAACAGGTGTCCCATGAGTACTCAAAATTCAGCACACACCAGCACGGCGAAGGCGGGCAGCGCTCCCGCCCCTGAAGACGAGCGCAAGCCGGATAGTCTCAACGACCTGGTGAAGCCCACGTGGATGTATATAGCCAAGAGGACGCTGCGGGAGTTCAACAAGGATCAGTGTCCCGATGCCGCTGCCGGCCTCACCTACTATGCCGTGCTCTCCCTTTTCCCCGCGCTTTTGGCGTTGGTTTCCCTCATCGGGATCTTTGGCGACGCAGGGAAAACCACCAACGCGTTGCTGGACATCGTGCAGCAGTTCGCTCCAGGGCCCGGTGTTGACGCCATGCGGCAGCCAATTGAGGAACTGACGCGCTCCAACGCGGCGGGCTTTGCACTGGCCCTGGGCATCCTGGTGGCGTTGTGGTCGGCCTCCGGGTACACCACGGCCTTCAGCAGGGCGATGAACCGCGTGTACGAAGTGGATGAAGGCCGCGGCTTCATCAAACTGCGCGGGACGATGCTCGCCGTGACCGTCGTCGCGCTTGTGGGCGCGGCACTGGCCGCCGCGATGCTCGTCCTGAGCGGACCAGTGGCGGAGGCTATAGGTAAGGCAATCGGAATGTCCGACACGATCCTCACGGTGTGGAATATCGCCAAGTGGCCTGTCCTGATCGTGCTGGTGGTCATCGTCATTGCGGTGCTCTACTACTACACCCCCAACGTCAAGCAGCCCAAGTTCCGTTGGATGAGCCCGGGATCCCTCATTGCCCTGGTTATTTTTGCCCTGGCATCGCTCGGTTTTGGCTTCTACGTTGCGAATTTCAGCAATTACAACAAGACCTACGGAACGCTGGCAGGCGTCATCATCATGCTGCTCTGGCTGTGGATCCTGAACATGTCGCTGCTTTTCGGCGCGGAATTTGACGCCGAAATGGAACGCGGGCGGCAATTGCAGGGAGGTATTGAAGCTGAAGAAAGCATCCAACTCCCGCCGAAGGATACCAAGCGCAGCGATAAGCAGCAGAAGCAGGAAGACGAAGTTATCCGCCGCGGGCAGGAACTTCGTGAGAACTACGAAGACGAAACACGCGCCAACGAAGCCCGGGAACGAAAAGCAGATGCCAAAGACAAGAAGTGAAGCGCAGCGCGTCAACGGGTCCGGCACCACGCGCAGGAAGCTTAAGGCTGTTCGCGACGGCGACAGTGTGGAAATCCATGGTGAGATTTTCCGTGTCAGCTCGGTCCAGCCCGAAGAGGGAACCCGGAATATCCGGGTGGAGTTACAAGCCAACGACGGCGGCACTCTCACCTTGATCGGTGTTCCGCGCGCGCAGGTCCACGTGCCCGCCAATCTTTAGCCGGGCTGGGGCTCCGCGCGGATTACGCCCCTGCCGGGAAGCCCTGGTCGGCGTCGTCCCACCAGCCCTCCCAGGCGCTGGACGACAGGCGCTCCGAGGCGAAGGTGGCGGCAGGCGAGTTTTCTTCAGGGGAATCGCCTGAGGAGCCGCTGTGGCTGCTGCTGGCGTCCAGGAAAAAGTTGAGAGTCTTCAAGAGCATCATGGTGGTGTCCTTTCAGTGGTTTCTTGGACCTCTTTGTCCAGGTGAAACCAGCGTAGGCGGCCATTGTTTCCTCTCATCGACGCAATGTTTCAGCTATGTACCACTTATCTAACATGGGCATTCCGCGCCTCCCCGCTGAAACAAAACGATACGAAAAAGCGAGCCCCTGCCGTGACCGGGCAGGGGCTCGCTTGCTTTGGGGGCGGTCCTCCCGCGGAGCTTAGGGCATCCGCGGGAGGACCACGTTCTTGGGGTGTTGGGGTTCTTAGGCGTACGGGAGGACAAGCTCCGCGTAACGCTGCTTCATAGTTTCCAGGACGGTATCGCCATCGGCGTCCCAGATCTCCTGGTTGAAGATCTCAACCTCGATGTCGCCCGTGTATCCGGCGTCGCGGACCCAGGTGCCGATCGTCGCGAAGTCAATGACGCCGTCGCCCATCATGCCGCGGGATAGCAGCGCGTCTGAAGCGATCGGCAGGTTGAAATCACATACCTGGTAGGAGGCAATGCGCTTTTCGCGCCCGGCACGTTCGATCTGCGCCTTCAGTTCCGGATCCCACCAGACGTGGAACGTATCGACGGCGACGCCCACAGTCCTGGCGTCGTACGGCGCGGCGAGATCCAGGGCCTGGCCAAGGGTGGAGATGAGCGCACGGTCGGCGGCATACATCGGATGCAGGGGTTCCAGCACCAGCCGTACACCATTCTCAGCAGCGAACGGGACGAGTTCCTCAAGGCGGTCGGCGACACGTTGGCGGGCAGCAACCACGTCCTTCTCGCCTGGAGCAAGCCCGCCAACCACCAGGAACAGCTCCTGGGTGTCCAGCGCGACTGCTTCGCGGACGGCTTCGAAATTGTCCGCCAGCGCCGCAGCCTGACCTTCAGCATCAGCCGCCGTGAGGAAGCCTCCCCGGCACAGGGACGAAACCCGGAGGCCGGCGTCCTTGATGAGCTTCGCTGCTTTATCCAGCCCAGCCTCGGCAACACGGTCACGCCACGGTCCGATCGCGGGAATGCCGGCGCGTGCACAACCGTCAACGGCTTCGGCAAGAGTCCACTTTTTGGTAGTCGCGCTGTTCAGCGAGAGTCTGGAAAAATCGCTCATGCGCCCACTCCGTTGATCCTGAGGTAGTCGGACATCCGGAATGCTGCCAGTGACGGGTCCTTCAACAAGCCGGCCTGATCGGCAAGTTCGAAGGTCTTGGCCAGGTGCAGCACAGATCGTCCCGAGTGCAGTCCTCCAACCATCTGGAACCCGGGCTGCTTGCCGTTGAGCCAGGACATGAACGCGATGCCCGTCTTGTAGTAGAACGTCGGTGCGCTGAAGATGTGCTTTCCGAGCTCACGCGTAGAGTCCAGGATGGCCCGACCCTCTGCACCTTGGCCGGCGTCGTACTTCTGCAAGGCAACCGAAGCGGCGGGGTAGATGGCAGCGAAGATGCCCAGCAGGGCATCGGAGTGGTGCGTCTGGTCGCCGTCGATAAGTTCGGGATAGTTGAAGTCGTCGCCTGTGTAGAGGCGGACTCCTTCCGGAAGGTTGGCCCGGAGGGCGACTTCATGGGAAGCGTCCAGAAGCGAGACTTTCACGCCATCGACCTTGTCCGCGTGTTCGCGGATCAGGCTGAGGAACGTTTCGGTGGCCGCTGAAACGTCGTCCGAGCCCCAGTAACCGGCCAGCGCGGGGTCGAACATGGTGCCGAGCCAGTGCAGGATGACGGGCTGATCCACTTCCTGCAGGAGCGTCGAATAGACGTGCAGATAGTCGTCTGCGCCGTTGGCCACCTTGGCCAAGGCGCGGGACGCCATGAGGATGACCTTGGGACCCGATTCGCTGACGACGGCGATCTGCTCGCGGTAGGCATCGATGACCGCTTGGATGCCGGCAGCGCCGTCGGGAAGGGCAGCGATATCCAGCTGGTCCGTGCCTGCGCCGCAGGAGACAAGGTCGCGGACGGACTTACCGGCCGTTGCTGCGTTGCCCGTTGCCACCACGGAAGCGGCCTCGGCACCGGTGCGCTTGATGAGCTGCTGGGTAGCTGCCCAGTCCAGGCCCATGCCGCGCTGCGCGGTATCCATGGCATCAGCCACCCCAAGTCCGTAGGACCAAAGCTCATGGCGGTATGCCAGCGTGGCATCCCAATCAAGCTGCGCAGGGGCGCCAGGGGTGTTGTCAGCAGCGACCTCAGGGATGACGTGGGCTGCGGCGTACGCGCGGCGGGCCGTCAGCGGGGCGCTCGGCTTGACCCACGCAGTGGCGGGCTGGAGGCGGTACTCGCGGGTGCCGCCGTCGTTGGTGGGAAGAATGAGTGACGTCATTAGAGGGTGATCTCCGGGATGTCGATGGTGCGGCGCTCTGCGGAGGACTGCAGGCCGAGCTCGGCAAGCTGTACGCCGCGTGCTGCGGAGAGCAGGCCGAAGCGGTGTTCGCGGCCGGCCACCACGTCGCGCAGGAATTCTTCCCACTGCAGCTTGAAGCCGTTGTCCAGTTCAGCGTTGGCCGGAACTTCCTGCCACTGGCTGCGGAAGGATTCGGTGACGGGCAGGTCCGGGTTCCAGACCGGCTTGGGTGTGTGGGCGCGCTGCTGCGCAACGCACTTGTTCAAACCGGCGACGGCGGAACCGTGCGTGCCGTCGATCTGGAACTCGACCAGTTCGTCGCGGTAGACGCGGACGGCCCAGGAGGAGTTGATCTGCCCGATGACCTCGTCGCCGGCCGGGGTTTCGAGTTCGAAGATGCCGTAGGAAGCATCGTCAGCGGTGGCCTTGTATTCCTTGCCGGCTTCATCCCAACGCGCGGGGATGTGGGTGGCGGTCTTGGCGTTGACGCTCTTGACCTTGCCGATGATGCCTTCGAGCACGTAGTTCCAGTGGCAGAACATGTCCGTGGTCATTCCGCCGCCGTCTTCCTTCCGGTAGTTCCAGGACGGGCGCTGGGCTGCCTGGACGTCGCCTTCGAAGACCCAGTAGCCGAATTCGCCGCGGATGGAGAGGATGCGGCCGAAGAATCCCTCGTCCACGAGGCGGCGGAGCTTGACCAGGCCGGGGAGGTACAGCTTGTCGTGCACGACGCCTGCGGTGACGCCGGACTCCTTGCCGATTTGTGCCAGCTCGATTGCTTCGTCGAGGGTCTCCGCCGTGGGCTTCTCGGTGAAGATGTGCTTGCCGGCGCGCATGGCCTTTTTCAAGGTGGCGGCGCGGAGGCTGGTCATAGATGCATCGAAGACGACGTCCACGGTGGGGTCGTTGATGACGGCGTCAAGGTCCGTGGACCATTCGGAGACCTTGTGGAGTTCGGCGAGCTCGCGGATCTTGGCTTCGTTGCGGCCAACGAGGATCGGTTCCACCTGAACCTTGGTGCCGTCGTCGAGCGTGAAGCCACCGGCGTCGCGGATGGGGAGGATGGACCGCAGCAAATGCTGGCGGTAACCCATACGGCCGGTGATGCCGTTCATGGCGATGCGGATCGTCTTTGTTTCGTAGCCCATGTTTTCTCCAGGTCCTTGTGTGCCGGGCGCTGTGCGTTGCCGGTGTTTGCGATTCGAGAGGTGGGAAAGCGCATTCCCATTGCGTCGATCATGCACTACGCAGAGCCGTATTGGCAAGCGCTTTCCCGAAAATGGGTGAAGACTGCCATAATTTCTTTAGCGCCAGTCTCGAAGGCTTGCAGAAAAGGAGGGCCTCGTGGCCGCCAGCACATTGAGTGAAGTTGCCCGTTTGGCAGGGGTCTCCCTTGCCACGGCGTCCCGTGTCCTCAACGGTTCCACACGTAAGCCCGCAGAGGATATCGCGGAGCGCGTCCGTGAGGCCGCGGAAAAGCTCGGCTACGTCCCCAATGCCCAGGCCCAGGCGCTTGCAAAGTCCAGCTCGGGACTCATCGGACTGATTGTCCACGACATCGCCGACCCCTACTTTTCGGCCATTGCCCGCGGCGTCCAGGAGGCAGCCCGCCAACAGAACCGCATGGTTTTGTTGGCCAGTACCTCCGGCGCTCCTTCGGATGAGCGGGAAGCTGTGGCAGCCTTCGCGGCCCGTCGCGCAGATTCAATCGTCATCGCAGGTTCACGCTCGGCACGGCCCGAGGACGAGCAGGGCAATGTGGAGCTGGCTGCCGAGTTGGATCGCTATTGCCGTAATGGCGGGCATGTCGGCGTCGTAGGTCACCCGATCGTGGGCTCCACTACCGACGAGGGCTACCACGTGGTTGAGGTGCCCAACGAGGACCTCGCCGCGGAGCTCGCTGACCAGTTGGCTGCCGTGCATGAGGGCGCCTTCGTCGTTGTTGGCGGCCCTGAAGGGCTCCTGACCTCCGATGACCGGATCCGCGGCTTCCAGCGCGGACTCGCCGACACCGGCCGGCACCCCGCCGAGGTTATTCGTACAGGCTTCAACCGTGCGGGAGGATACGACGCCGGGCTGGCGCTGGCCGAACGAATCAAGGCCTCCGGCGAACGCCTCTGCATCTTCGCGGTGAACGACGTCATGGCCATCGGCGTGACAGCCGCATTGCGGTCACAGGGCGTGTGGATTCCCCGTGACGCAAACATCGCTGGTTTTGACGACATTGAAACACTGCGGGACTTCCGTCCCGCCCTGTCCACGGTCTACCTGCCGCTTGAAGAGATTGGAAGGCTTGCGGCCGGCGACCCGGATGGCGGCTCTGTGGTTGGCTCCGTCAAACTCCGCCGAAGCACCGAGCTTCCGGTGGAGAGCCAAACAGCCTAGTTGCTTGCAGTTTTCGTGAGCGTCGCGGGCCCCTTGGCCGGCCCGGCCCGGGCGCAAGCGTGTATCTGGTTTTCTCGGGGTCGCGCTGGGATTACACATTTGTAGCGAAGTTGCTAGGAATATGTAATGGGCGTAATTGAAGCCTGATTACATATTCATAGCGATACCGCTAGGATTGTGTAATGGCACTGAGTATCCCCGAACTGGCGAAGCGACTTAACGTCAACGAGAGCCGAGCGCGGCAGCTCGTCCAGTCCGGACGTATTCGTGGCCAACGGGTTGGCGGGCGGTGGATCGTTGACGAAGCTGACGCCGTCCAGTACCGGCCTGGTAAGCCTGCTGGCCGGCCGCTCTCAGAACGCAGTGCTTGGCAACTCATGTCCTGCTTTTGGGAAGACAGCCCGGGGCGCTCTCTCCTCGCTTACTTCGAACCCTCGCCGGTCGAGAAACATCGCCTGAAACAGCGCATCAACCGACTGGAGGAGTCCCCGGACTTACTTAAGCTTCTCGCGGCATGGCTGGCCAATCGTGCCGAAAAATTCGAGTTCTCTTCCAGCCCGGATGACATCGCCGAGCTTCGGGAGGACAAACGAATCCACCTCTCCGGAGTCTCTCACCCGCGCTCTCGACTGCTGGCCAACTCAGAGGTTGAAGCCTACGTGCGACGCGACGAACTCAAGGACGTCGTCAGGGATTGGTTCCTGGTTGAGTCAATCCCTGGCAAGAGGCCGAATGTAATCCTCCGCGCCGCCGAGCAAGTCCCCGACGAACTTCCCCCACTAGTGGTGGCGGCGGACTTGGCCGAACGGCCCGGTGTCCGTGAGCAACAAGCCGCACGCGAAATCCTCAGGAGCGTCCATGCCCATTGAACTTCCCGCAATGCTCACCGAACAGCAGGAAGCGTGGCAGGCTGTTGCGGAACGGGACCATCTGGCAAACATGCTTGGTCGCCTTTCCAATGAACCGGAGCTCATGGAGCAAGTGTCGGAAGGTGCCGAGGGCGTGGAACGTCTGCGAATCTCGCTGAACTAGGTGTCGACCGGACGGCGGGATTAGCCGGTCAGCGATTACGCTCCCTAACAGCATTTGAATCGAAGTGGCGCTAGTCTTCCCCGAGCGTAATAGTGTGCAGGAAAGCGGCGTCGTTGAGCACGTTGTCCGGAAGGTCATCCTCAACGAACTCCAACATGATGTCCATATCCTTGCCGTTGCCGCGAAGGACATCGGAGACGGTCTGCCATAGGAGCTTGCGCGACCTCAGTGGATGGCGTTCAGCCTCAGGTCCCCAGGAAAAGCAGTGGACGCCCGCCAGATGGGGGAGGACTTCGTGTAACGACTCCAGCGCCTGCTGGTCGGAAAGCCCGACGGCGGGCTGCCAGTAAGTGCCGACGTTGGCGTGGTTCACACGCCGCAGGAGCTCAAGTGTTGTTTCGGGGGAGTCCGTGAGTGTGTTGCCGTGGTACTCGAAGGCGATTGCGGTCCCTTGGGCCGCGGCCAGATCGGCGATGCGTTGCGTGTCCTTAACCACCGCGTCCCAGTGCTCCTGGCTGGCGTCGGCTGAACCAAGCTCCCCGGCCCAGACCCGGATCCGACGCGCGCCTAGCGCGGCCGCGAGGCTGAGGACGGGCTCGAAATCGCCGAAAGCTCCGGATCGGTAATAGGAACCGAGCGACATGACGCTGAGGCCTGCGGCCTCGGTGGCCTCCTTGGCATGGGCAGCGGATGCGGCGTCACTGACATGGACATCAGTGCCCCACTCGATGCCTGCCAAGCCCGCGTCGGCAGAAATGCGCACGATGTCGTCAATCCCCAACTCCCGCAGGGTGACGGAACAAATGCCGGGCGTAAGGTCCGCCAACGTCGTGAGATCGATCATTTGTTCAGGATAACTGGAATGCGCTTACCCAGTAAGGTTGTATCGCCTGTCGAACACATCACTTCAGGCCTCAGATGAAATCGACGACGAGCGTGAGGTGTTGCGCTTCCGGACCTCACGCAACACGATCTGCTCCGGGCAGACGGTCGAGAGGAAGTCGCCGACTGAGAGGGCGAGCCGCTCGCCGACGAGTGAGTACAGGATGCGGTTGGCGTCCCGCCGTTCCGCGATCAGGCCTGCCTGGCGGAGCACGCTCAGGTGGCGGGAAATAGTTGGGCCTGTGGCGCTGAATCTCGCAGCGATCTCGCCCGCAGCCAACTCGCCGTCCTTGAGGTCCTGAAGAATCTGCCGCCTCGTAGGATGCGCGAGTGCGGCGAAGATGTCGGATGCCGTATCTGCCATGTTTGCAATATAGCACGATTGCTATATACAGTTTAGCTTCATTGCTAATAAGCGAAGGAGCAACGTCATGCGTGTAGCTATTACCGGTGGTACCGGGTTTGTTGGCCGTCACTTGGCAGCACGTCTAGGCAGCGAGAACACAGTGGTGATCTCTCGGCGGACAGGAGTGCAGATCGACGATGCGGATGCCCTGACGGCGGCATTCTCCGGGTGTGAGGTCGTGGTGCACTGTGCCGGCATCAATCGAGAGAACGGAGACCAGACCTTCGATCGCGTACACGTCGACGGTACCCGGGCTGTGATTGAGGCCGCCCGACGAACGGGTGTGAAGCGAATAGTTATGCTGAGCTTCCTCAGGGCCCGGCCTGACTGTGGATCGCCCTACCACGAGACGAAGTGGGCCGCCGAGGAACTCGTCCGGCGGTCCGGGATCGACCACACCATCCTTAAGGCGGGCATGATCTACGGCCCTGGTGATCACATGGTGGACCACGTGACTCGGGCCGTGCGCACATGGCCGGTTTTCGCCACTGTCGGCTATCGTGAGCGGACAGTCCGCCCGATACCCGTCGAGGAAGCCGTCAACGTATTGATTGCTGCCCTTGAGGGGCGGATTCCAAGCCCGACGGTCGCCGTTGTTGGAGCCGAAGAGCTGGAACTTGGCGCCGCTGTTCGTCGGATTGCACAAGTCGCAGGCAGGCGCCCTGTCTACTTACCCGTCCCGGTGTGGGCCATCCGCCTACTTGCGCAGCTCACGGAGTGGACAATGGTGGTCCCGCTTGTTGCAAAAGCACAAGCACAGATGCTCGCTGAGGGTGTCAGTGAACCCTCCCCGTTCGCGCCGGAGCTGCCGGAGGAAATTCGCCCAGTTCTGAGGTTCGATGTCGATCGGATCCAGGCGGCGCTGCCTGACGGTCGATTCGGTCTGAGTGATCTACGAATCGCACAATGGTGGGCCGGGCACCGCCGTCACCAGGCGGGCCGGCCCAGTCGTTAGTTCGACTTGCTCAGCGCCCGGCCCATGATCGCCTGGGTTAGCGCATCAATGACTTCGGCGTTGGCAAGGGGATTGCGGATAAGCGTGAAGTCGACATCTCCCACGGGAGGCAAGTCAAAGCGTTGGGTGATGACTTTGAGGTCTTCGGGAACCAGGGACGCCGGCATCACGGCCACGCCAATACCCGCCCGGACTGCGGCCAGTACGCCGCTGATCTGCTTGGTGCTGCATGTGATGCGCCACGTGCGCCCGGCGGCTTCCAAGGCGTCGATGGCCAACTTCCGGCTCAGGCTTGGCGCGGGGTATGCGATCAGCGGCACGGGCGCGCCCGGCTCCAGGACGGTTTGCTCAACGCCAACCCACGCGAAGTTGTCATGCCGGACCACGGTGCCTTCCTTGGCGCCAGCCACCCACTTCACGAACACGAGGTCCAGCTGGCCGGCGTTGAGGCGTTTGTAGAGTTGGTCGCTTTGGCTGACGGTCAGTTCCAGGTTGATCTGCGGATACAGTTGTCGGAATTCGCGCAGGATCCGCGGGAGCCCTGTGATGGCGAGGTCATCCGCCGTGCCAAACCGGAGGCGGCCCCGCATTGCGGAACCGGAAAAGTATCGTGCTGCGGAGTCGTGGGCGGCAAGGATGCTGCGGGCAAAACCCGCCATGGCGTCACCGTTGTCCGTCAGCCGGACTTCCCGGGTGTCACGGGCCACCAGGACCCGCTTGGCGGCGGCTTCAAGCTTGCGGACGTGCTGGCTCACCGTTGGCTGGGCCAACCCCAACCGCTCGGCCGCCTTGGTGAAACTCAGCGTCTCTGCGACGGCCAGGAAGGAGCGGAGCTGGACAGGTTCAAACACACGGAACTCCTCGGGAGGGTGGAAAAACTGCGAAAGCGCGGGAGCGTCATTGCAATCCGCAATGCTAGTTATAGGCGTAATACGCTTCCATAATTGCTGCTGGCAACCATAGCGTTAAAGGCATCCCACCGAAACTCTCGATCCGAGGACTACCTTTGGCACCCCCACCGCCTTCAGCGGCAAACGTCAGCCAGCCCGTCATCGATTCCCTGTCCGCGCCGCAGACGCCGGACACCGTCACCCAGCCACTCGCCGTCGTAAGCGAAAAGCTGCCCTGGCGGCACACCTTTATCTCCCTGAAAGTACCCAACTTCAGGATCTTCGCAATTGGCCACTTCATCGCCGTGATTGCGATCTGGATGCAGCGCATTGCCCAGGACTGGATGGTGCTCCAGCTCTCTGGTTCCGTCACCGCGGTCGGAATTACCGTGGCGCTGCAATTCATGCCGTCGTTGTTCCTTGGCCCGTGGGGCGGCATGATGGCAGACCGCTTCGCCAAGCGAAAGATCCTCATCATCTGCCAGTCCGCGGCAGCCGTTCTGGCTGCGACGTTGGCGGCGCTTTCCCTCAGCCAGCGCGTAGAAGTCTGGCACGTCTACGCGATCGCCCTGGTCCTGGGCTTTGTGACCGTCCTGGACCAGCCGGCGCGGCAGGTATTCGTCAACGAACTCGTCGGTCCCAAGTACCTGCGCAACGCCATCAGCGTCAACTCAACAACCTTCCAGCTCGGTGGCCTGATCGGCCCGGCACTCGCGGGATGGCTGCTCACCGCCGTGGGCGCTGGCTGGGCATTCGCGGCCAATGCAGTCGCATGCTGCTCGACCGTCGCTATGCTCTTGATCCTCCGCAAAGACCAGCTGCATCTTAGCCGGCCGACGCCCCGCAAGAAGGGCATGCTGCGCGAAGGCCTCCAGTACGCGCTCAGCAAACCCACTATCTACTGGCCATGGTTGATGGCCGGGTTCGTGGCTGTTTTCGCAATGAGCCTCCCGGTCCTGCTGGCCGCCTTCGCGGACCACGTGTACGACGCCGGGGCCGGAGGCTACGGCCTGCTGAACGCGATGGTCGCGCTCGGTGCACTGATAGGCGCGGTCACGTCCACGCGGCGCCGTCAGCTCCGGTTGCGGTCGGTGGTGCTCTCGGCGGGCTTGTACGGCTTGATGCTCTGCCTATCGTCCGTGATGCCGTCGATGGTCTGGTTCAGCGTCTCCATGGTCCTGGCTGGATTCTGGTGCCTCATGTTCCTCACGGCGGCAAACCAGATGGTGCAGACCAGTTCCAACATGAGCATTCGAGGCCGGGTGATGAGCCTGTACTTAGTGGTGCTCATCGGCGGCCAGGCAATTGGCGGCCCCGTCATGGGGTGGCTGGCCGAGCACCTGGGGCCGCACCTGGCCATCCTTGTGGCTGGCGGTGTGCCGGCAGCGGCGGCGGCTGTTGTCGCCGTCGTGCTGGCCCGGAAGGCTTCCCTGCACATCAAAGTGGACCTGCGTGACCGGCGTCGAGTGCTCCGGATCGTGGACCGGACACAGACTGCATAGCGGTAAAAACCGAAAGCAAACAGAAAGGCAGTGCCTGCGGGGAGCCGCAGGCACTGCCTTCTTGCTGTGGAGCCTTTAGCTTACGGACGCTTCCGCCGCAGCCGGCAAGTGTGGGTACTCCGCGGAGCGTCCCTGGAACTTGAGCACATCCGTGTTGCGGATGACGCCGTCGCGAATCTCGATCGCACGGGAGATCGTCTCATTGGCGTCCCACGCCTCCGGACCTGCGGCCACAGTCTCCAGGAATGGCAACAAAGCCTCGCTGATCTCCCAGCTGGCCGAGTTCCACAGGTAAGAAGGACTGTGATCAACGGCGTAGTAGTTCACGTGCCCGCCCACCCGGAACATGGGTTCATCGAACGTTGTGGACCTTGCCCAGCTGAATCCCATCCCGGGATCGCAGGACACATCCACGATCAGGCTGTCCGGCCGGAAATCGGCCAGGTCCTCTGTCCGGAGAAACGTCAGCGGGGAATTCGGATCCTGCAAGGTGCAGTTGACCACAATGTCCGCGGCAGCAAGGAACGGGGCCAACGGCTTGCGACCACCGTCTGTGATGACTTCGCTCAGGAAGGGTGCATTGTTGTCGTGGTCGAACTGCACGATCCGCACTGAGTGGATCGGAGATCCCACCGCGGCGACACCCCTGTTCGTCAGGACCTGGACATCATGGACGCCGTGCGCATTCAACGCTGTCACGGCTCCGCGGGCAGTGGCGCCAAAACCGATGACCACTGCTGTCAGCCGACGACCGTAATCACCCGTCGAGCCGGTCAAAGCCAGGGCATGCAGCACGGAGCAGTATCCGGCAAGCTCGTTGTTTTTGTGGAAGACGTGAAGTCCGAAGCCGCCGTCGGCAGCCCAGTGATTCATGGCTTCGAAAGCGATGAGAGTTAGCTTTTTATCTATCGCGAGTTGGGTGATGGCCTCGTCCTGGACGCAGTGCGGCCAACCCCAAAGGGTCTGCCCGTCCCGAAGTTCCGCAAGATCCTCGACCTGCGGCTTGGGCAGCAGAATGACGTCGTTCCCGGCGATGAGCTCCTGCCGGGTCCCCAGCCCACCCACAAGCCCGGCGAGTGTGCTGTCCGGAACACCAAAGCGTTCGCCGTAACCATATTCAAGGTGGAGCCGTTGGCGCAGTTCCGGAGCAATGCGCTCAAGATGTTGAGGGTGGATCGGTAGCCGTTGCTCGTTGGGCTTCAGCGAAGAACCCAGGACGCCAATGCTTAGCGGACTTTGCGCCCCAATCACTTTTTATGGCCGGTTGCGGGTTTCGCGGCCGCAGTGTCGGGCGTCTCGGCGGCCCGTTTGTCCGCGCGCTTTTCCTTGATGGATTTACTGGATTTCTTCGATGCAGCTTGGCGCGGTGATTTGTCGCCCATGATGGCTCCCTAGAGCGGAGCCGAAATGGCTCCTGACTCCTGACGATACACCCCGCGCCTGAGCAGCTTGGTATCGGGCTGACTCACTGTGCAGGCTCGACGGCGGGCCGGCCATGCGTTACGCGGTGGCTGACGCGATCCGCGGTGTCGTCAACCCGAACGAAGTGCTCCACAGGCTCCATGTAGAACCGGGCACTGTTGATGACGCCCTCTTCCACGCCGAAAATGATGACGCCGGTGAGCTCATGCGGCGTGCCATCCCGCCACGAGCCCTGCATGTGCAGCTCGGTCCAAGCTTGGTTGCCGGACACGCTATGGGAGACCATTCGAACTCTGATGTTCGGCACTCCTGTGAAGAGCTGCTCCCAGTTGCTGCGGATAGCGTCCCTGCCCGTGAAGCCCCTGGTGGGGTGGGCAGGCGTCTCATTGACGTAGCCAGGCGCAAAGCATTCGGCCAAGGCTTCCAGATCGTGCTTGTTCGTGGCTTCCAGCAGGCGGTGGATGACGGCGAGTGGACCCGCCTCAGCATCGTCGGTGAGAGTCATTGGAGGACCTCCCGGATAGGTGGATGTATCTACGAGTTTAGGCTTGGTGGCCGTCGGGGTCGACGGGTGCGGGGCCTTATCTGGTGAGGGCCGGGTTTCACGCGCAAAGAGGGCCAGGACCACACATCGTTCCCGACAAGATGACCCCCTGCCCGGAGGCAAGGGGTCATGATGGAGCGGGCGACGGGAATCGAACCCGCGTATCGAGCTTGGGAAGCTAGCGCTCTACCATTGAGCTACGCCCGCGTCGCACCGGTTATTCGCCGGAGCGAGTCCTAGCTTAGCGCAGTTGCGGGGGTCCTCATGACAGGCGCGCAACCATGTCTACTTGAAGAGCTTCAGGCCGTTCCATCCGGATCCAACCTGCGCGTAGGTAGTCCAGGAACCCCTGCCGAGGCCGTAGTTGTACAGGTTGCCGTCCGCAGTTTGCGCAGTGATGCCGCGCGTGCCGGCGCCGGTGAGCCCGAAGCCCGGAAGCAGCATGCGCATGTACTGCCAACCTGTGCCCACAGTGCTGGCCGGGCCAAAGAAACCAGCCCAGCCGTCTCCCCGGTAATTGATCAGGGATCCGGAAGCTGTCCTCGCCAGGATGTCGTTCGCGCCGTCGCCCTCCCAGTCCGCCATGGTCAGTTCCATGCCGTTCCAGCCCTTGCCGATGACCTGCGGAGCGCTCAGGGCACCGCCGAAGGTGTTGGGGTAGTAGCGCAGCACACCATCCGGAAAATACCCGACGACGCCGGGCCGCGGGTGCGCGTGCGTCCACTTGCCCACGGTGATGGTCATGCGATCCCAGCCGCCGTTCCCCACGACAACCTGGCCGGCGAAGCCGCCGCCCGGGAGGCCGCGGTAAACGCCCAGGACGCCGTTGTTCCACTGCGCAAGGATGTCGTAAATGCCATCAACATCCCAGTCCACTACGAAGCCCTGCTTCAAGCCGGTCCAGCCCGAACCGATCTGGACGGCCGCCCCATACCCGCCTGCCGCCGTCGCGGGGTAACGCAGCATCCGGCCGGAAGAGTCGGCAGCTACGAGGTCGGCGCCGGACTTGATGCTCGCGGCGGCCGCCGGATTTCCGGCGAAGTAATGCTCCAGCGTCGGGAATCCGCGCCGGTTCATATCAGTGGCCAACGCAACGCCAACATAGCGCAAATGCCAGGGCTCGTAGCTGTACCCGGTGGTGCCCGTGTAGCCGTTGGGGTACCGGACGATGAAGCCGTACTTGTGGGCGTTCGCTGCCACCCATTTGCCGGCTGCTGTGTCTCCGAAGCAGGTGCTCAGGCCACAGGAACCGGCAGCATTGCCGATGTCCATGGCGAGGCCGGTCTGGTGTTCGCTGTACCCTGGACGTGCCGAGATGGTGTCCGCATAGGCCTGGCCGTAGATGCTGACGTAGTAGGAGTAAACCTGCTGCTGCTGGGCATAGGACCGGTAGCCGCTCACGATCGACAGGCCGCCCGTCCCGGCGTCCGCCGCGCCCTGGAAGAGGCCATTGAGCCAGGCAGCGGCTTCGGCCCGCATGTACTGGCCGGAGCCGCGGGCATTGATGAGGTCGATGGGGGCGTAGCTGGCGGGATTCAGTGGCCGGGATTTATTGACCAGGACAGAGAAGCTTGCAGGGTTCCCGATGGGATCCACGCTGGGCAGGGGATTCACCGTGGTAGGCGCGGCCACTTTGTTCGCAACTGTGGATGCCACTGCCGTAGGGATTGTTGCTGATAGGGCCGACGCAGGCGCAGCGGCCATGACTCCACCAGCCACCGCCATGGCAAGGAATGCAGCGCAAGCAGACAGCCGCCGTCGTGCGTTCCGGACAAAGTTCCCACGGACAAACGGATGTTTCAGTACTCGCATTACGCCCCCAATTTGGTTTTGCCAGCGGCACGAACTCTACCCGGCCCGGGACTATGTGTCAGCTGTGTCTCAGATACGCCGGCAGGTAACCATTCGGTCAAGGCTCGTTTGTCGTGTGTCGCAGGCAAGCGCGGCTGACTATTCTGAAGGTGTTAGCTGCAGTGTATGGGGAACCGGGCTACGACATTCGAACCGTACGCCGAAAGAGGTTTCCGTGGCATTTGCAGACTATGAAGTGGTGATCAGCAGGGATGCCATGACCGTCTATGGATTCCTGATGGATGGTATGAACAACTCCCTCTGGCGCTCGGGCGTGCGCAGCATCTCGCTCCGATCCGGTGTCCGTGGCCAGAAGGGCGCGGTCTATCAGCAGACGCTCACTGGCCCGGGAGGACGGCCGATCGCTGCAGACTTCGAGATCACGGAGGCCCGGCCGGGCGCAGAAGTGCGCTTCGCCGTGGTGGCCGGACCCGCCCGGCCCACGGGCGGCTACTACCTCAGCACCGAAGGCAAGACGACGCGGCTCAGGTTCGCCCTGGAGTACCACCCCAAGGGCCTGCAGAAACTCATGAACAGCATGATCCAGAAGACCATGGAAAGTGAAGTTGCCCAGTTGGAGCAGCTCAAGACCGTTATTGAGTCCGCCCAGGCGGTTTGATTACCGGGCGATTTGATTACCCGGCGGTTCCCTACTGGGCGAGCTTGAAGCCACTCCAGCCGCCACCAACGCTGACCGGCGTCGTCAGTCCTCCTGAGGTGAGGTCCCAATACTCCAATACACCGTTGGTGCCCAGGCCTGCGATGCCCGTGGTGTTTGCGCCGGTAACTCCTTGAAGTGACCGCAAACCGGTGTAGTCGGTCCATGCCGCACCCACCACTGGCCTGGCCTCCTGCTTCGGGATGGCCAGTCCGCTGCCGCGATACAGCCTAAGGTACCCATTGGGCTCAACCGCGAGGAGATCCTGGAAACCATCGGCGTTGTAGTCCACCATGCTGAGCCGGACGGCCTTGTTGCCTGTTCCGATCGCCGCCTGGGTTCGTATGTACGTCATTCCGGAATTCTTGTAGAACCAGAGCCCGCCGGAGGCATCCATGGCCACAATTTGCGGGAGGCGGTTGTTTGCACACCAAGTACCCACGGCTATGTTGAGGGACTCCCAACCCTGGCCCAGGACTCCGGGCGATCCGAAGCCGCCAGACTGCCTGCCCGGGTACACCAGGAGCGCTCCATCCAGGCGTTGGGCGATGAGGTCAAAAACGCCGTCGCGGTCCCAATCCGACACGAATAGCTCCTTCAAACCGGTGAAACCGATTCCGATCTTGCGGGCCGCGCCGTACTTGGCGTCACCCAAGGACGGATAGGAATAGACCGTTCCGTCCGGGCTGATGGATACAAGGTCTGCAGCGCTGCGGATGGCGGCCGCGCTGAGATTCACGGTAGGCGGCTGGTACTTGCCGCCAGGTTCACACACACCCACTGGATCCGTCGGCGGCGTGACCGTCCCTCCCGGACGCGTAGTGGTTCCGGCGGGCAGCGTGGTGTAACCGAAGAAGTTCACCACGCCCCACAGTGTGTAGCGGTTGGGGGTCGTTTGCCAATTGCCGTCCGTGTAGGTGATCCCGATACCCATCACATTGAAGCGCGGATCGCGCAGCAGGGCGTCGTGGCCGGGAGACCCCTTCCACCACTCCACCAATTGGGCAGCGTCACGATCCCACCGGACGGCAATGACCTCACCAGCACCGTTGTTTGGGTTGAGCGCACGTGGGTCCGTCCAGAAGTTTGGCCTGTGCTGGATCACTTCGCGGCTGGCGATGCTGTCCGACCATTCCTGCGCCATGCTCGCCACCGTTGCGTGATACTTCACCGGGGCAAGGCCCAAAGAAGCGCGATAGCTGTTGATGGCGTTGAACACGGTCAAGATGGCCGCGGTGTTGTCGTCCGGGAGTAGCGCGAGGGCACCGTTGTCCGGGTCCGCATCGCTGCTGGGGGTCTTGCCGGGGAAAGGGGTGGGTGAGGGGGAGGGCGTGGGTGTGGGTGCGGGCGTGGGCGGGGACGCGGGTGAAGATGGCGTGGGCGTGGCTGGCGTTGGTGACGGCGGCGCCGGCGTTGGTGACGGCGCGGAAGCCGTTTGTGACGGCGTAGATGTTTGGGTTGGTGAGGGTGTTGGCGACGTTGTTTGAGTCGATGAGGGTGTTGGCGACGGTGACTCCGACGGACCAGGCCCTGTGGCAGGCGCTGTTGGCGTTGGAACGGAGGTGGGGGAAGCCGACGCGGCGGGAGGACCGGAGACCGCTGGCTCGTTGGCTTCTGGACTCCCGGAGGGAGTGCCTTCCGAGGAAGGATCGTCCGGACCCCATGAGGGACCGATGTTCGGCACCGGAGGAGGTGTCTCAACCATCGGATCTACTGCGACCGGCCTGGTCCGCGCTGCACTTTCGGAACCGGAACCCGTCCCCGAACCGGGGCCCGGCGTAGGGTCGCCAGCCGCTTCGCTGGCGTCGGGGGTCGCCCCCAAAGGTGCGGGGTCCGGCGTCGTACTCGTTTCAGGGGCCGTGAGACCGGACGGCACGCTGCCCGAAGAAGTAGTGCCGCCGCTTGGGAGGGCCTCTGTAGCTGGCAGGATTTGGCTGGACGCGGCTACCAATATGGCTAGCGCGCCAGCCAGCACGATAGCCGCAGGCGCTGACAATTTCCCCACAATTACCCCGCGAATGCTCGTTGCCCCCAAGTACGGGCGCGGCTTTACATGTCCGGGAACTATAGTCCCATGGGGCGGCCCGGACAATGCATGGGGTATTTTTGATGCTGTGCTGATCTCTGACCGCGATATTCGTGCCGAAATAGACTCCCAACGGATTGTCCTTGAACCGTACGATCCCGCGATGGTTCAGCCGTCTTCCGTGGACGTACGGATTGACCGGTTTTTCCGGCTCTTCGACAACCACAAATATGCCCACATCGACCCCGCCGAGGAGCAGCCTGAGCTGACCCGGCTGGTGGAGGTGGAAGGCAATGAGCCTTTCATCCTGCACCCGGGTGAATTCGTACTGGGCTCAACGTACGAGACAGTGAGCCTGCCCGACGACATCGCTGCGCGCCTTGAGGGCAAGTCGTCTCTCGGCCGGCTCGGTTTGTTGACGCACTCCACCGCAGGCTTCATCGATCCGGGCTTCTCCGGGCACGTCACGCTGGAACTTTCCAACGTGGCGACGCTGCCAATCAAGCTGTGGCCAGGCATGAAGATCGGCCAGTTGTGCTTCTTCCGCCTGACGTCCTCAGCGGAACACCCCTACGGTTCCGGTGAGTACGGTAACCGCTACCAAGGCCAGCGCGGACCCACCGCCAGCCGCAGCCACCAGAATTTCCACCGGACGGCCATCTAGCCGGAACCGGACGGGCTTCAGGCGCTGACCGTCAGACGCTGACCGTCAAGCCCTGACGGTCAGGCAGCGGCGCGCTCGGCAGCCCGCGGCGGTGTGCGGGGGCTCCTGCGCAGTGCCTTGACGACAGGCTCCACGAAGCGAGCGGCCAGCGGACCCGTGATGGCCATGATGAGGACATAAGCCGTGGCCAGGGCTGCGACCTCGTCCGGCACGGCTCCCGAGGCCACCGCCAGGCCAGCAATGACGATGGAGAATTCACCACGCGCAATCAGGGCCGCTCCCGCACGGAAGCGGCCCGGCATTGCAATGCCCGCCCGTTTGGCGGCCCAGAATCCGGTGAACATTTTGGTGGCCGTTGTCAGCAGGGCGAGCAGCAACGCCCAGCCCAGGACCGGTGGGATGGATGTAGGGTCCGTGTTGAGGCCGAAGGCAACGAAGAAGATTGCCGCAAACAAGTCCCGGAGTGGTTCAAGGATGCGGGTCGCATTGTGGGCCGTGGCGCCGGAGATGGCGATGCCGAGCATGAAGGCACCCACGGCAGCTGAGACCTGGAGGGCGGAGGCGACACCGGCCACCAGGAGCGCCAGGCCGAGCACGTTCAGGAGGAACACTTCCGAATTCTCGCTGTGAACGGCTTGGGAGACGCGGTGCCCGTGTTTGAGCGCGATCATCAGGACCACCGTGACGACAGCCAGCGCGATTCCCACCGTCTGCAGCCCACCCAGGAACCCGACACCGGCCAGGATGGCAGTGAGAATGGGTAGGTAGATGGCCATCGCGAGGTCCTCGAAAACGAGGATGGAAAGCACTACGGGAGTTTCGCGGTTACCGATGCGGCCGAGGTCCGTGATGACCTTCGCCGCGATTCCTGAGGACGAGATATAGGTAACGCCACCCATCACGATGGCGCCCACGAGACCCCAGCCCAGAAGAACGGCAATCCCGGCGCCGGGAAGGAAATTCAGGACAAAGTCCAGTACACCGGCCTGCCACGAACGTCTGAGTCCGGTGACGAGTTCAGATGCGGTGTATTCCAATCCGAGCATCAACAGCAGCAGGATGACCCCGATTTCGCCTGAAAGATGGGCGAATTCATGCATGCCATCCAATTTGACGAAGCCGCCCGCACCGAAGGCCAAGCCACCCACCAGGTAAAGCGGAATGGGAGACATGCCAATCCGGCCCGCTAGCCGAGCAAGGAGACCGAGGCAGAAGACGACGGCCCCCAGTTCAACGAGGGCTAGTGCGAGCGGATCCATGGCGGGTCAGCCGTTGCGGAGGATATCGGCCGCCGAGTCGAGGCCTTCCTGGGTGCCAACCGCAACGAGCAAATCACCCGTGTGAAGTACGACGTCGGGTGCAGGCGAGGGGACGACTTCCCCTTCACGCATGATCGCGACGATCGAAACACCACTGCGGGTTCGGACCTGGGCCTTGCCCATGGGCTGGTTCACGAACGGGGAGTCAGGCGTGATGGAGAACTGGCGGGTCACGATGCCAGGTATCTCACGGTGGGCCTCTGCCAGGCGCATGGCAATGTGCTGCCCGCCGAGGAGATTGCCCAGGGTTGCGGCTTCATCGGCCGTGAGGGGAATGGAAGCCTGGCACGTGTCCGGGTCATCCCATGTGGACACGAAGAGCTCGGTCTCGCCTTCTCGAAGCTCGACGACACCGATGCGACGGCCAGAGGCCGTGACGAAATCCTTACGGACCCCAAGGCCCGGGAGTTCAGTCTCATCCACGTTCATATCTCCACCCTAACTCTGTTGGATCTGCACTGGTACGGCGTTCGCGCTCAGCTGTTGCAGTGAAGTCAGTGATCCGGTACCACGGCGATTTGCGTCTTGCCGGGCGGCTTCACTGGCAGGATCACCAGGAGGCCGGCAAGCAGGACAACCATAATGCCGAGGATGCCCCATCGCTGGGCTCCACCTTCTTCAACAATCGGAGCGGCAATTGTGATGCACAGGGTGAAGAGGGTGGGAGCCAGGAAGCTGACAGCCCGGCCCGTGGTGGCGTAGAGCCCGAAGAGTTCTCCCGACTCGCCATCGGGGGCAAGCCTGGCCAGGAACGCTCTTGACGAAGACTGGGCTGGCCCAACAAAAAGGCATAGCAGCAGGCCGAAGATCCAGAACGTATTGGCGGCAGGCCAGCTGTTTCCAAAGAACACGTAGTTTCCGTTGCCAAGCACCAGGATGAACGTGCCCGCGATCAGCAGACCCACCAGGGAAAGCACGATGACTGCCTTGGGTCCGATCTTGTCGTCAAGGAAGCCCCCGATGATGGCGCCTACCGCTGCCACGACGTTGCCGAAAATCGCGAAGAAGATAACTTCCTTAAGTTCGAAACCAAAGGTCCCGGCCGCGATCACCCCGCCGAACGTGAAGACTGCAGCAAGGCCGTCGCGGAAGATCGCGCTGGACAGCAGGAAATAGATGGTGTGGGGACTGGTGCGATAGATGGCCACGATGCGCCGGAGCAGCAGCCGGTAGGACGCTACGAAGCCCAAGGACGCAGTGTCCTTCTTCACGGAAACCTCAGGAACGGCAAACAGCACGGGCAGGGCGAAAATGAAGAACCACAGGGCCGAGAAAATGGCGACAAGCCGGATGTTCAGGGATTCTTCAGTGGATGCGCCGAACCATTCGAAAGACGGCTGGACGAAGAGTTGCAGGACCAGCAACAACGCCACGATCCCGCCGAGGTATCCCATGCCCCAACCAAAGCCGCTGACCTTGCCGATGTTCTTGGGTGTGGAGATCTGGGCCAGCATGGCGTTGTAGTTCACACCGGCGAACTCAAAGAAAATGTTGGCAAGCGCAATCAGGCAGACACCCAAAAGGAGGAAACCTGGCTGCGGGAACACAAAGAAGCACAGGGCCGTGAGGACGGCTGTGGCCGCAGTGTTGACTCCGAGCCAGAGCTTGCGCCGGCCGCCGGCATCCGAACGTTGGCCTGTCACGGGTGCCAGCAACGCGATGGCCAGGCCCGCGACGGCCAAAGCAGCACCAAGTGCGGCAGAGGCAGCGTCCTCGCCGCCGAAGGCAGACGAGGTCAGGTAAACCGTGAACACGAACGTGGTCATGATGGCGTTAAAGGCAGCGGAGCCCCAATCCCAGGAAGCCCACGCAAGGATTTGGCCCTTCTTGGAGGAAGCAGGTCCGGAGGCAAGCTCGGATGCTGGGTTGGAGGCTTCGGGAACTGCGGCCGCGTTCATAGCCTGAATGCTATCGGGACTCTGACAGCGACGGGCAGATGACAGACCGCTATGTGGATACCGCTATGTGGATAACGCAGAAAAATTCATCCGCAGGGCCCATCGGCTCCGGCCGAAAACTGTCCGGGCCCCTTGATAAACTGGTCCAACCGAACCCAACGTATGACCGCCTGCTCCAACTTTTGACAATTCGTTTCTGACTTTGCGGAGAAAACAGTGATCACAGTTCTCGCCATCACCTTTGTAGCGGCAACTGTGGCGCCCTTGATCTTCAGTAAACTTGGTCGGAACGCCTTCTATGTCCTGGCAGCGGTTCCCGGGGTGGCCTTCATCTGGCTGGTCCTCCAGCACGCTCCCGTATATTCCGGCGCGGGCATAGAAGAAGTATTCCCTTGGATTCCGAACCTCAAGCTCGAGTTCGCCTTCAGGATGGATGCGCTCGCCTGGGTCATGTCACTGCTCATCCTCGGTGTTGGCTCCCTGGTGCTGGTCTATTGCGCCCGGTACTTCAAGAACAAGGACCCTGGGCTGGGTGGGTTCGGCGCCCAGCTCCTGGCTTTTGCCGGTGCCATGTTCGGCTTGGTGACATCGGACGACCTCCTGATGATGTTCATCTTCTGGGAGCTCACCACTGTCCTGTCCTACCTGCTCATCGGTTATGCCCGCACCCGCCTGGCTGCACGGCGTTCTGCCCTGCAGGCCCTGATGGTTACTACGGCGGGCGGGCTGGCGATGCTGGTGGGGCTCATCATTCTGGGCCAGGCCGCAGGAACCTACCGGATCTCCACCATCCTTGGCCAGGCCGGGACGCTCGTTAACGGCACCACAAATGGCATGGTGGGGGCCGCCGTCGTTCTCATCCTCGTGGGTGCCGTGACCAAATCGGCGCTGGTGCCCTTCCACTTCTGGCTTCCCGGTGCCATGGCGGCTCCAACGCCAGTGAGCGCCTACCTGCATGCCGCAGCCATGGTGAAGGCCGGTATTTACATCGTGGCGAGACTGGCGCCGGGTTTCGCGGAATCGCAGTTCTGGCTCCCGATGGTCCTGGGCCTCGGGCTGGCCACTATGTTGATTGGCGGCTACAGGGCCCTGCGCCAGACCGATATCAAGCTCATCCTGGCCTACGGCACGGTGAGCCAACTGGGCTTCCTCACCATGGTGGTGGGCCTGGGCAGACCTGACGCCGCCCTTGCCGGGCTTGGGCTTCTGCTGGCGCATGGCCTGTTCAAGGCCGCGCTGTTCCTGGTGGTCGGCATCATCGACCACCAGTCCGGGACACGCGATATCCGGAAACTCTCCGGTGTCTTCCGCTCCTCGCGTGCCCTCGGGGTTGTTGCCGCGATCGCGGCCGCCTCCATGGCGGGGGTGCCGCCGCTGGCGGGTTTCGTGGCCAAGGAGTCCGTCTTTGAAGCCTTCGTGCACTATGGAAATGGCCAGGACGCGCCCGCCTGGGGCATCTGGATCCTCGTTGGGCTCGTGATCGGTTCGATCCTCACTTTCGCCTACAGCGCCCGCTTCATGTGGGGTGCCTTTGCCACCAAGCCGGGCATAGAGCGCACGCCCTTTAAAGCCATCAAGCCCGCCTTCCTGGCCGCGCCGGCGCTGCTGAGTTTCCTCACGATTGTGTATGGGCTGTGGCCCGCACCGGTCGATAGTTGGATCCAGCCTTACGCAGCGCTGTTCGCCGGTGGAGAGGAAGCCGTCGACGCCGGACATCTGGCTTTGTGGCATGGGCTCACTCCCGCTTTGGGCCTCACCGCGATCACCTTTGTGGCCGGTGCCGCGATGTTCTACGGCCGCAACGTCGTTTCACGGGTGCAAAGCCTGGTTCCCGATTGGGTGGATGGCGACCGCGCCTACCAACACACCATTGGCGCCTTGGACGACGTCGCAGTGTGGGTCACGGGCCGCACCCAGCGTGGTTCACTGTATTTCTATCTGACGGTCATCCTTACGGTTGCCTTCGCAGTGCCACTCGCGGCTCTGCTCCTGAACAACAAACCGTTGCCCGACGGCGTCTATCTCATCGATCCGAACTCTCCGCTGCAGTTGATCGCGGGTGTGGGCATCGTGGTGGGCGCCCTGGCCGCTGTCCGTGCCAACAAGCGGTTCCTGGCAGTACTCATGGTCTCGGTTACTGGTTACGGCGTCGCGCTCATGTTTGCCCTGCAAGGTGCGCCTGATCTCGCGCTGACCCAGATGCTGGTGGAGACCATCGTGTTGGTGGCCTTCGTTTTGGCAATGCGCAGCCTGCCCGCCGAACTGCGGGACCGGACGGGTGGCCGCCTCCGGGTGATCCGCGTGATCGTAGGTGCAGCCTTCGGCATCACCATGATTTTCGTTGCCATCTACGCCATGGGTGCCCGCGTTGCCACGCCTGTCTCCCTCGAATTCCCGCGCCTGGCCTACGAAGGCGGCGGTGGCCTGAACGTGGTCAACGTAACCCTGGTGGACATCCGCGCATGGGACACCTTCGGCGAAATTTCGGTCCTGGCCGTGGCCGCTACGGGCGTTGCAAGCCTGATCTTCGTGCGCAGCCGCGGCGATCGCATCAAAACCTCGGAGGCCGTGCCGGAAGGAAGCGTGGGGCGGCGCACCGGCGTCGACCGTGACTCCCGCGACGGCGCCCGGCTGGCCGTGGCGAGGAAGTTCACGGACGTGACGCGGGATGCCTGGCTCGTTGCAGGCAGGACGCTTGCCCCTGAGCGGAGGTCAATCATCTTCGAAGTGGTCACCCGGCTGATTTTCCACTCGATGATCGTCTTCTCCATCTATCTTCTCCTTGCGGGCCACAACCTGCCCGGGGGTGGCTTCGCAGGCGGCTTAACCGCTGGCCTCGCCCTCACCATCCGCTACCTTGCCGGGGGACGCTTCGAGTTGAGCGAGGCTGCGACAGTGAGTGCCGGCACGCTGTTGGGGACGGGACTTGCGACGGCGGCAGCGTCCGGTTTCGTGCCTCTCCTCCTCGGCGGACAGGTGTTCCAGAGCGCGATCATCGAGTTTTGGCTGCCCGTCTTCGGAGACGTCAAGTTCGTCACGTCCACGATCTTCGACATCGGCGTCTACATCGTGGTGGTGGGCTTGGCGCTCGACGTTCTGCGCAGCCTGGGCGCCGAGATCGACGAACATTTTGAAGAGAAGGGGGCGAAGGCGGGAAAGACCAAGGTCGCCGAGCCTGCGCCTGCTGAAACTGCCGCTTCCGGGAAGGGCAACCCATGAGCATCAACCTGACCCTCCTGATCGTCATGGGTGTGCTGTATGCCTGCGGCATTTACCTGATTTTGGAGCGGAGCCTGACGCGCGTCCTGCTTGGCTTGATGCTGCTTGCGAACGCCACCAACCTGCTGATCCTCAGTACAGGAGGGTACGCCGGCCTGGCTCCTTTGTTCGATAAGGAAACAGCCTCCAATGAGTACAACGACCCCCTGCCGCAGGCGTTGATCCTCACATCAATCGTCATATCATTTGCCGTTACTGCCTTCATGCTTGGCATCATCTACCGCACGTGGGCCCTGGCACGGCAAGACGAAATCCAGGATGACATCGAAGACCGCCGCGTGGCCCGGACTCCGAGCTTCGACGCGGAAGACGACGCCATTGTCCCGTTGGAAACGTCAGAGTTCGTAGTGACAGCGTCCACGGCCGAGGAACGGCTGCATCCAGAGGCGACGGAAACACCCAAAACCGCATCCACCCGGGAAGGAGGCAGCGCGTGAATCTCGCAAACCTGTCGCCACTGGCTGTCCTCCTTCCGATCCTCGGCGCTGCCCTCGCGTTCGTGCTGATCCGGCACACGGCTGCGCAGCGGGTAGTCAGCATTGTGATCCTTAGCGCGACACTCCTGCTCGAATGCCTGCTCCTGGCGTCCGTGTGGGAGGGAGGCACCACATCCGTCACGCTGGGTGGTTGGCTGCCGCCGTGGGGCGTGGTGTTGGTGGTGGATCAGTTCTCCTCGCTCATGCTGGTGGTTTCCACCGTGGTAAGCCTCGCCGTCCTGATCTACGCCACCGGCCAGGGCATGGCCGACGGCGACCAGGAAGCGCCCGTCTCGATCTTCCACCCCACCTACCTGATCCTGGTGGCGGGCGTGTCCAATGCCTTCCTGACAGGTGACCTTTTCAACCTCTACGTGGGTTTCGAAATCCTGCTGACGGCAAGCTACGTGCTCATGACGCTTGGCGGGACGGGGCCGCGAATCCGTGCCGGCGTCACATACGTGGTGGTGTCCGTGGTTTCCTCGGTCCTGTTCCTCATCGCCATCGCCATGATTTACGGAGCTACCGGGACCATCACCATGGCGGACCTTGCCATCAAGCTGGCGGAGCTGGATCAAGGAACCCAGAACCTGCTGCACGTGATGCTGCTGGTGGCGTTCGGGATCAAGGCGGCCGTGTTCCCGCTGTCATTCTGGCTTCCCGACTCCTATCCAACCGCTCCGGCCCCTGTGACAGCCGTGTTTGCCGGTTTGCTGACCAAGGTGGGTGTTTATGCCATGGTCCGCACCGAGACACTCCTCTTCCCCGGCGATACCCTCAACGTGCCCTTAATGGTGGTGGCGCTGCTGACAATGGTGGTGGGCATCCTGGGTGCCTTGGCGCAGAGCGACATCAAACGTCTTCTGTCCTTCACGCTGGTCAGCCACATCGGCTACATGGTGTTCGGCCTGGCAATGTCGTCCGTCACCGGTCTTGGCGCGGCCGTGTTCTACGTGGCGCACCACATCACCGTGCAGACCAGCCTGTTCCTTGTCACTGGCTTGATTGAGCGGCGGGGCGGATCGTCCTCCATTGACCGCTTGGGTGGCCTGGCCAAGCTCTCGCCACTCCTTGCCCTGTTGTTCTTCGTCCCGGCAATGAACCTTGCGGGCATCCCGCCATTCTCGGGTTTCCTGGGCAAGCTCGGGCTCCTCCAAGCGGGCGTGCAACTGGGTACGCCGCTGGCCATCGTTTTGGTAGTAGGCGGCGTCGTCACCAGCCTCCTCACGTTGTTGGCAATTGCCCGTGTTTGGAACAGGGCATTTTGGCGAAAGCCCGAGGACGCCGAGTACCCGGACCCCGTGCTTCAGACCCCAGGCAAGGTAGGGGTACTTCCCCGGACAATGGTGGGGTCCACTGCGGGCCTTGTGGCCTTCGGTGTTGCCCTCACAGTCTTTGCGGGCCCACTCTTCCACCTCGCCGACGGCTCGGCGGAAATAATGTTGGACCGCACTGCCTACATCCATTCAGTTCTGGGGGACTCCGCCCAGGTGCCAGCCGTGGGTCAGCCAGGGGCTGCCAAATGAGCCGAAAACCAATCTCCTTCCGCACTGAACTGCCGCTGCTGGTATGGCTGGTCATCGTCTGGGGCGCCCTGTGGCGGGATTTCAGCCCGGGCAACCTCCTGTTCGGTGCGCTCATCGCCGTGCTCGTGGCCAAGTTCTTCTACCTTCCGCCGGTGGAGCTCAGTGGCAGGTTCAATGTTCTTCGCGCCATTTCGTTCGCTCTCGTATTCCTGGGCAAAGTGGTGGCAGCGAGCTTCCTGGTCCTCTACCTGGCCGTAGTGAAGGGGCCAAAGGTGCGTAGCGCCGTCGTCGCTGTTCCGTTGCGCAGCCATTCGGACCTCATAGTGACGGCAACCGGGCATGTTATTTCGCTGATCCCGGGCTCGCTGGTGGTGGAAGTGGACCGCTCGACGTCCACCCTGTACCTACATGCACTCAATATTTATGAGGAAGCCGGAATCGCCAGGATCCGTCAGGAAGTCCAGAAGATCGAGGCCACGCTGATCCGGATCATGGGAACGCGTGAGGAACTCGACGCTCTCCAGGATGAAGCAACCCCGGGCATGGAAGGGGCAGCTCTGTGAAAGAACTCGTTCTGTTGGTGACTGCTGTCATCCTGAGCTTGGCTGCGGTGGGAGCGATCATCCGTATCGCCATTGGCCCCTCCTTGCTGGACCGCGTTTTGGCATCGGATGTCCTGCTGGCCATTCTTGGAGCCGCGCTGGCGATCGATATGGCGATGAACCGGCACCTGAACAACTTGGTGTTGCTCGTGGCTCTCGCCGTGATCGGCTTTGTAGGCTCCGTAACGTTTGCCCGGTTTGTCGCGGATCGGAGGGATCAGAGCAATGACTCCTGAACCTACTGGCGTGGATGCCGTAATCGACGCGGTGACGGCCGTGTTTCTTGTGGTGGGTGCCCTGATGTCGCTGGGCGCAGCAATTGGCCTCCTGCGGTTCCCCGACCTCATGAGCCGCATGCACGCGGCAACGAAGCCGCAAGTCCTGGGTCTTTTCCTGATGCTTGCAGCCATGGGCCTGCAAATGCGCACATGGTGGGTTTGGCCGGTTCTCGTGGTCGCCTGGATATTCCAGCTGCTGACCGCACCGGTCTCCGCACACATGGTGGGCCGCTCCGCTTACCGAACCAAGCATGGGCACCGCGAACTGCTCACCAAGGATGAGCTTGAAGCGGTTGTCCAAAGGGCAGCCGGCGACGATTCTACCTAGACGATGTCGTGGGTCTTTGCGAAGCGGGCGATGGCACGCTGGGTGCCACGGCTCGCGAAAACCTGGATGAGCGTACTGACGAAGGCCGAAATCAGCGCGAAGGACAAGGCTGAGCGGAGGCTCGTTTCCATATCGTCGTGGCCCGTGGGCGGCTTGTTGCCGGTGGCCTTTTCCCAGCCCTTGTTGACCAACTTGGTGCCGACGAATCCGGCTGCAAGGCTTACTCCGGCACCCAGCAGCTTGAAAAAGAGGTTCATGCCCCCAGCCTAGCCTCACATGCAGGCGGGTTGGGACTAGCGGCGGTTTTCGCGTTCCTTGAGGAAAGCTGCCATGGAACCGCGTGGTGCCAGGACAGGAACAACATCGTGATCGGCTTCCCAGACGGCATCCACGGTTCCGAGACCGGAAATTTCCTTGAGCAGGTAATACGTGGGTGGCATCAGCTGCAACTGACCGGCCGCCTCGGCCGCCAGGATCCCGTCCACCGGCATCCAGAGTGATTGCCACGCTTCAGTGGTTTGGTGCTGGGGTGCTGCTTCCGGAGCAGGCTTGGCTACATAGAAGTACGTGTCGAAGCGCTTGGGCATGTCCGTGGGCGTGACCCAGTTTGCCCAGGGGCGAAGGTCTGAGGCGTCAAGGCGAAGTCCGGCCTCCTCCCAAACTTCCCGCAGGGCAGCGGTGAGCACCATGCCTGACTTTGCCGGGGCCTGTACAGGATTGACGGCGATGGAACTCAGATGCCAGTCTGCAGCGTGCTGTTCCAGCAGCCGGACAGGGTAATCCCATCCATCCTGGTCAGCGGCATCAACCCGGCCGCCCGGAAAGACCACCATGCCGGCGGCGAAGTCCATGGTGGCAACCCTGTGCTGGACGAAGGCCTCAAGCCCGCCCGGTGCGTCACGGAGCAGGATGACGCTCGCGGCAAGGCGGGGTTGGGGAACTGGCATGTCCGTAATGGGAAGGTCCGTCATGAATTACCCCTTTGCCGCGTCGATTCCTGCTGGATCATTGTCTCAGGTCCTGTTGTGGGGCCCGGTGTGCGTGCTCAGACCGGAGAATGGGGCGCAGAGCCGGCCCCGCAACGCAGGAGACAGGGGAGCCAACCGCTTTGTGACTAGCCCAAGGAGCCCACGAACACCCACAGGTGTAAACTGAACCACGCCCATAAGGGCAGATTAATAACGACAGGGGAGCGCCGCCGTCGGACCTTGCAGAGATGCAGGTGACGCGAGGGCGCTGAGAGTGCGGACAGCCGCAGACCCTCGAACCTGATCCGGTTAGTACCGGCGCAAGGGAGTCGAGCTTCTCAGAGTGTCCGGATCCGGGCGGCGCAGGCCGGCCGGGGGTTTCCGGGGAGCACTTTCCCCTCCTGTACCTCAGGAGGCAGAAAAAATGACCACGGCAAGCGTGAAGAAGACCAGTTATAACTGGCGTGTTGTAGACATCGTGGTGGCAGCTTTGATTGCCATCGCCGGCGGCGTGATCTTCTGGGCCTGGTCCCAGGGCGCCGCAATCGTATCCATCCCCATGAACGCCACGTATCCGCCGCTCACCGGTTTGATCGCCGGTGGCTGGATGATCCCGGCCGTCCTGGGCATGCTCATCATCCGCAAGCCGGGCGCAGCCCTGTTCTGCGAAGCCGTCGCCGCCACCGGCGAACTCATCATGGGTTCCCAGTACGGCACCACCGTCCTCATCTCCGGCGTCCTCCAGGGACTGGGTGCGGAACTCGTCTTCGCTGCGTTCCGGTACAAGAAGTTCGACCTCTCCGCTGCACTCCTCGCAGGTGCCGGCTCGGGCCTCTTCTGCGGTCTCAACGATTCCTTCCTGCCTTGGGGCTGGAACATCGCCTACGAAGCAATCGACAAGCTGGCTTACATCGCCTTCACCACGCTCTCCGGTGCGATCATCGCGGGCGCGCTGTCCTGGGTTGCCACCCGCGGGCTGGCCAAGACCGGTGTACTGAGCTCCTTCGCGTCGCGGAAGGCTGCTTCGGAGCCCGTCTTCAACTAATGCCTGCCACGCAAAGCAGCGGCCAGGTACGGCCTGCCGCCATCACCGCCCAAGGGTGGGGATGGCGGCATGCCGGACGTTCCACACCCGCCATCCAGGACCTCGATTTCCGGATCGGGCCCGGCGAGCGTGTGCTCTTGCTGGGTCCATCGGGCGCAGGGAAATCGACACTGCTCCACGCCCTCGCCGGTGTGCTGGGTGATGAGGAGGACGATTCCGACGAGACCGGCTCGCTGTTGATCGACGGCGTTGCTCCCCGCGAACAGCGCGGCCGCGCAGGTCTGATGCAGCAGGATCCGGAAACCCAGGTAGTGCTGTCCCGGGTGGGTGACGATGTCGCGTTTGGCGCCGAAAACCTGGCCGTTCCCCGGGAAGAAATTTGGGCGCGCGTCCATGAAGCGCTCGACGACGTCGGGTTGCGCACCCCTGCAGGCGGCGGCTTGGCACTGGATCACCCGACGGCGGCCCTCTCCGGCGGGCAGAAGCAGCGCCTTGCGTTGGCTGGCATCCTGGCGATGCGGCCCGGGCTGATCCTCCTGGACGAACCTACGGCCAACCTTGATCCGGTGGGCGTGCTTGAGGTTCGGGACGCCGTGCAGCGCTGCCTGGACAAGACCGGCGCCACTTTGGTTGTCGTTGAACACCGTGTGTCCGTGTGGAAGGACCTGGTGGACAGGATCGTGGTCCTCCAGCCACCCTCGGCCGGGGGCGGTGTGCTCCTGGACGGCCCCCCGGATCAGGTGCTCACAGAGGCCCGCACCATGTTGATGGCAGCGGGAGTGTGGGTGCCCGGATACGTTCCGGCTACCCGCGCCCGCAGGGCCAAGTCCACGGCATCGGTTCCTGCCGGCCATGAATCCACGCACCAGCTCCTCCTCGTCGCACAGGACCTGGCTGTTTCCCGTGGGAAGTCCCGTCGTCGCCGTTTCAAGACCATCCCGCCCGTCCCCGTGCAATCGGATATCAGTGCACAAGTACGGGCTGGCCAGGCACTGACCATCACGGGTCCGAACGGTGCAGGCAAATCTACTTTTGCGCTCACATTGGCCGGCCTTCTGGCGCCGGTTGACGGCAAGGTGAGTGCCGCCGTCGAGCTTTCCGAGGGAGCTGGAATCGACCCGTTCAAGTGGAAGGCGGATCAGCTGATTTCCCGCATTGGCACCGTGTTCCAGGAACCGGAGCACCAATTTGTGACGGGCAAGGTTCTGGACGAGCTGATGTTCGGACCAAAGCATCTGGGCCACGGTGAAGAACGCGTGGATGAATTGCTGGAGCGTTTGCGGCTCACGCATTTGGTGGACGCGAATCCTTACACGTTGTCCGGCGGCGAGAAGCGAAGGTTGTCCGTGGCCACGGTCCTTGCGGCCCACCCTAAGGTGCTGGTCCTGGACGAGCCCACGTTCGGCCAGGACGCCAACACCTGGGCCGAACTGGCATCCTTCCTCTCTGAACTGCTCGATGCTGGAACAGCCGTTGTGTCCGTGACACACGACGAAGAATTCAGCGCGGTCCTGGGCGGCACCGAGCTGCGCCTGGATCCAGCTACGCCGCAAGCTCCGGACCCGCACAGCGAAGCAGCCCGCCAGGAAGCCGGTGCTGCATGAGGGACGCCCTGAACCTGCGCGGCAACCACGCCCTCCTCACGCGCGCCAACCCCTTGGTTAAGTTCGTGTCCGTGTTCCTCATTTCGCTGGTGCTGGCATTGTCGATCGACTGGGTGTCCGCTTCGACTGCCCTCGTCGCCGAGCTGGCCCTGTTCCCGTTGGCTGGCCTCACGCTGGGGCTTCTGTGGCAGCGGGCCTGGCCGCTCATCATTGCTGCAGCGATAGGTGGTTGGAGCACCGCAATTGTGGCGGCTGACAGCGGGGCTGTACTGCTCGACGTCGGACTCTGGTCCATCAGCGAAGGTTCCCTTCAGCTGGGGCTGGGATTCATGCTGCGCGGCCTGGCGATAGCCCTGCCGGCAATCCTCTTGATGACCTGCACAGATCCAACCGACCTGGCTGATGCGCTGGCACAGAAAGCAAGGCTGCCACACCGCTTTGTCCTTGGATCGCTGGCCGCGATGCGCCTGGTGGGATTGATGGCTGAGGAATGGCAGACCATCGGCATGGCCAGGCGGGCCCGCGGAGTGGGTTCGCAGGGCAGTCCGCTGCAACGGCTCAAGGCAACGCTTGGACAGAGCTTCGGGCTGCTGGTCCAGGCAGTGCGTCGGGCTTCCCGGTTGGCCGTCACCATGGAGGCGCGTGGTTTCGGTGGCGGGCAGAGAACGTGGGCCCGGGAATCCACATACTCCCTCCTGGATGTCTGGGTCCTCCTGGGCGGCCTCGTCATCGCTGCCGCTGCTGTACTGGCGGCCGTCGGCGCTGGAACGTGGAGTTTCGTCTGGCGTTAGCTCTTCCGTTGGATCTTCTCGAACCTTGCCCGGGTGAGGAACCCCAACTGGGCTTCCTTTTCAGCCAGCTGGATGACGGGGCCAAGCTCGAAACACGTGGTCTCGAGGCGGCGAACTGCCTTTGCGTTGCGGGCGTCCGGCTCAACAATGATCCGGTCCTTGCCGGGCAGGGAAAACATGTATCGGATGAGGGACGTGACGAGACGTGGTGTGAAGTTGGGAATCGGACGCCTCGCAGGCGCCAGCAGCAAATGCATTCCGATGTCCTCCTCCCGCGCCGGGTATGCCTCGCCTAACGGATCGTGTAACGGTTCATAAGTCTGGAAGAGCGCCAGCGGCTCGCCATCGACCACCACCAAAAAGGCATGGTGAGTGTCCAAGGAGTCAAGGAAAGCGTAGATCTCCAGGACGTCCTCGCGCGAATGCTCCAGCATGCCCCAGAACCTGGCACGAGGCTGGCTGACCCAACCATGAATGAGGTCAAGGTCTTCGGCGGGAACCAACGGGACGATCCGCAGTACGCCCCATCCGTGAAGTTCTTCGGTGTAGATCGTGGTCCGGACAGCGAAGTCCCGGGTGCTTGTGGTCATGATTTCCTTTGGGCTGGGCTGGGCTTGGTTCGTGCGAATTAGGGGGCGTCTTAGGAGTGGTCATGACTGAGCTCGCTCCAGTCCGTGACCACAGGGATCATCTTTCCTGAGGCCCAGAGCGGCATCTGGTCCGTAAAATGTGGATGCTCAGGCCGTCCAGCAGCGCCGAATGGCACAATCCAACGGCTGTTGCTGCGATCGGACAGGTCCCAGACATAGCGGGCCACGGGTCCGCGGAAACTGCGGTCGTCCACACCAGGGAGGCTTTCGGTGCAGAGTACGCATCCGGTATCTCCGCTTAGTTCTGGGGTTGGTGCCGAAGCGGCGAGGTCGCCTGGGAGAACGTGGACCGCCAGGAGCTTATGCCGATCGCCCCATACGGCATCGTCCAGCAAGGAGTCTTCCAAGGCTGCATCCTCGAGTGCGGCCGCGGCCTCCACAGCCATATCGATACCAAGCTGCGAGGCTCTGACCAACAGCGTTTCCAGGGCGAAACCTATGCGTGAAGCGACCGACAGCCAGGGCCCGAACAGAGGGGAATACCCGGTAGGTTCAGCCAGAGCCGCCAGCGCGGGATGACGTGCTATGCGCTGAACCAAGGCGCCCCGCCATGACGCGAAAACGGCCGCAGTGTGGCTGCCGGCCGCCATTGTCCCGTCCCACTCGAGCAGCAGCGTTCGCAGTGACTTGGCCTCCCTGGACATATCTGCCGGGTCGAGGTTGCCCAGCACCTCCCGGAACATGGGCCATGGACCGAGCAAGGAATCCATATGGATGGATTGCATGTGGTCCACGGTCAGTTCACCATGCACCTCCTCCAGAAGCTCCCGAATCCGCAGAGCCCTATGGGCGGGGGCGAACTCCATCGCTACGGCATCGCCGCCGCCTGCAGCACGATCATTGGCGCTGACTGCAAGCCGTTGGACCTCCGTGCGCGGCAGGGCAATGTAATCGCCGTCCCAGCCATGCCGTGCCGACAACGCCGGAGCAGGCAACCGTCGGTTGGCCGGATTTCGTTGGGGAACCAATCCAGCTACGAAATGCCGTACCGCTCCGGCAGCATCAGCAGTCACGACGCTGTTGACCGGTTCCACCCACGAATCGAAAGCTGCTTCGACGTCGCCCACACTCCCGCTTCTCAGCAGTGGCAGGAGGGCCTCGAAACCGAGCCGCCCCTCAACCTGCGCCGGGAAACGCAAACTCAACGCGGCGCCGTCGGGCGTTTCCGAGATCACTGGACCGCGGGCGGTCTCGATGATCTCCACTGTCTCTGTGCCTACAGAGTCGCCATGACGGATATGGATGGTTTCGCTACTTACGACGGCGGGTTCCCAGCCTCGCGGGCCGTGCGCCTCGATGCGCTCGCCGCCCGCCTCCGGGGCGGGGACGCGGCGCAACCGCTCTTCGAAGAGGTCCTGGTAGTCGGCCATGGCGTTGGTGACGGCCCAGGCGGTCTTTCCGGTGTGGCCAAAATGCGGCAGCCCGGGAACGCCGGGAAACGCGAAGCCGACTGCGTCGAACTCCGGGCACGCAAGCCGAACCTGCTGGTACACCCCGGGCAGTTCCATGAGGCGGTGTGGGTCGCCGGCGATCAGGGGGAGTCCGCTCGCGGTCATTGAGCCGTGGACCGCCCACGCGTTGCTGCCGGACCAGACCGGGGCTTCGATGCTGAACAAGCTGATGGCATCGTGGCCCAGCGTCCTGGCCACGTGGGCGCGGAAAAGTTTGTTGGGGAAGGTGGAGAACAGAATGTGATGCACCAGGAACACCCCTAGCGGCGTCCAAGGGTTCCACGGTTCCGGTGCGCTGCCGGAACCGTCAAATTCGGGCCCGCCGCGCAGATTGGTGGCCAGCGCGTGGTTGACGCCTGCAACATACTGGCCAACCCATCGTTGGGTTGCGGGATCCAGCCCGTTGAAACAACGGCGGGCAGTCTCGTTCAGCCGGGACTGCCGGGCAAAACGATCCCATACCACCACATCGGGGCCCAGAACTTCAGCCATACGGCCCTCCGAGCGCCAGCGCTCCAGCTCAATCTGCCATGATCGATCCGTTGCTGCGTTCATGCCCTGCAGGAAGGCGAGTTCGTCCGCCGACCCGGCCCACAGATGGGGGATTCCCCAGTGATCGCGGTAAACCCCGGAGCCGTTCGGCGGGGCGGGGTTTTGCGTCGGGGGCGTCATTCTCTCAGACCGCTTTCCAGCTTAGGTTAGGCTTACTTAAGTTCAAGATAGGTTGATTTGGACCGGTTCTCAAATCGTGGGGCTTTTCATGAAGAAGCTGATTTTGAGGCTTAGTTATCGCACTATGCGGGTACCGTGTGATGTTTGCCGCTGAATCGGCGATTTGTTCAGCAGTTCTAACTCACTTGTGATATTTCTTGAGTATGACGCAACCTACCGCCGAAAATGTAGGCCTCCTGCTCCGCGACGCGCGAAGCGAAAAGGGCTGGACGCAGGGGCAGTTGGCTTCCGAGCTGGGAACCAGCCAGAGCGCTATCGCCCGAATGGAGCAGGGCAAACAGAATCTCAGCCTCAGAATGATCGAACGGCTGGAAGCCATCTTCGGCCGTTCCATCGTCAAAGTAGGCAAGCCGCAGATGACTCACCTCCGGGTGGAGGGCGGCCACACGCTGTCCGGCGAAGTGGATGTCAACAGCAGCAAGAATGCCGGGGTGGCGCTGCTTTGTGCAAGCCTGATCAACCGCGGCACCACCACGCTGCGTCGCTTGGCCCGCATTGAGGAAGTCAACCGGATCGTTGAGGTGCTGACGTCCATCGGCGTCGAATGCACCTGGCTCAACGGCAGCGACCTCCGTATCCGCAGGCCCGAAGTGCTTGACCTTGAATCGATGGATGTGGACGCAGCCCGACGCACACGCAGCGTCATCATGCTGCTCGGCCCCCTCCTGGATGAGACCGCCGAGTACCTGCTTCCCTATGCCGGTGGATGCGACCTCGGCACGCGCACCGTTGAACCCCACATGCAGGCATTGCGCCAGTTCGGGCTGACGGTGGGGGCAAAGTCCGGCTTCTACTCCGTGGTGGCACCCCCTGCCGATGGGCACGACCGTTCCTTCGTCCTCTCCGAACGTGGCGACACCGTCACCGAGAACGCGATCATGGCTGCCGCGCACCGCGAGGGCACCACCGTGATCCGCAACGCGAGCCCTAATTACATGGTCCAGGATCTTTGCTTCTACCTGCAGGGCTTGGGCGTGACCATCGAGGGCGTCGGGACCACGACTTTGAAGATCACTGGCCGGTCAGCCATAGACGTGGAGATCGAATACTTCCCGTCCGAGGATCCCATCGAAGCCATGAGCCTCATCACCGCGGGCATCGTCACGAACTCCGAGGTCACCATCCGCCGGGTTCCCATCGAGTTCATGGAAATCGAGCTCGCCACCCTGGAACAAATGGGCCAGAAGCTGGAAATCTCAGGTGAATACACGGCCCGCAACGGCCGGACGCGTTTGGTGGATGTCACCACCAAGCCTTCTGAGCTCCACGCGCCACAGGACAAGATCCACCCCATGCCGTTCCCGGGGCTCAACATCGACAACCTGCCCTTCTTCGCAGTGATTGCAGGCAATGCCGAGGGCCAGACGATGATCCACGACTGGGTCTACGAGAACCGCGCCATCTATCTGACGGAGCTCAACAAGCTGGGCGCCCAAGTGCAGCTCCTGGACCCGCACCGGATCTACGTCAACGGACCCACCAAGTGGCGCGCTGCGGAGATCGGCTGCCCGCCGGCCCTGCGTCCGGCAGCGTGCCTGCTCCTGGCCATGTTGGCTGCCCGTGGAACGTCCGAGCTTCGCAACATTTACGTGATTGAACGCGGCTACGAGGACCTGGCCGAGCGACTGAACACCATTGGCGCCAAGGTGGAGTACTTCCAGGACTAGGCCCTCCTGCAACGCGGGGTCACTTAGAGCCCATTTAGGGCCCTGACATGGGCCGTAAGTGACCCCGCGTTGCTGTAACCCGGATGCCGCATGAAGCACAATGGTGCCATGCGGACTTTCGGGGTGGAGGAAGAGCTACTCATCGTCGATCCTGTGACGGGCGAGCCCCTGGCCCTCGCGGATGCTCTGCTCGCAGGGCCGGAAGCGGCGCTTGAAAGCGGGATGGGGCTCAGCCACGAACTGAAACTGGAGCAGATCGAAACCCAGACCCGGCCGTGCCATACCTACACCGAGCTCCTCCAGCAGATCCGGCGTGGACGTGCCATGGCCGATGACGCCGCCAGGAAGCACAACGCCCGGGTGGCCGCGATTGCCACCTCGCCACTGGCCAAGAACACCCATACCACCCCGGATCCCCGCTTCGCCGTGATGCTTGAGCGCTTCGGGTTGACGGCCCACGAGCAACTGACCTGCGGTTTCCATGTGCATACCGCTGTGGAGTCCCCTGAAGAGGGCGTGGTGGTCCTCGACCACATCCGCGACAAACTTGCTGTCTTGACGGCCATCAGCGCCAATTCCCCCTACTGGCGTGGGTTGCCCACGGGTTTCGAGAGCTATCGGATCCAGGCCTGGAACCGGTGGCCAACGTCCGGGCCTTCTGCCGTTTTTGGTTCGTTGACTGCCTACCGGCGCATGGTCCAGCGCCTCCTGGACACGGGGGTTCTCCTTGATGAGGGCATGATCTACTTCGACGCGCGCATCTCCCGCAACCATCCCACTGTGGAAGTCAGGGTGGCTGACGTCTGCCTCCGTTCGGAGGACGCAGCCTTGATTGCGGTGCTTGTGAGGGCATTGGTTGAGACTGCTTCCCTGGAAATGCTCGACGGCGTTGAGCCCGCCTCGGTTCCGACTGCCCTGCTCCGGATGGCGAGTTGGCAAGCGAGCAATTCCGGACTTCGGGGAGACCTCCTGGACTTTGGCGACTTCCGTCCCCAGCCGGCAGCGGACGTGGTCTGGGCTTTGGTGGATTACCTGAGCCCGGTCCTGGATGACCAAGGTGAACTGGAGTTGGTGAAGGCCGGAATCGCGGACGTTCTTGAGCGCGGGAACGGGGCCCGGGAGCAACGCGAAGCAGCAGAGCGTTTCAACAACCGGCAGCATGACGCCCGGAATCCGCCAGGGAGTCCGCCGAGCAGGGAGGCCTTGGGGGCGGTGGTTGGGCATGCGGTGAAGGCGACGATTCGTGGTGCTGCCGCAGATGCACGTAAGGACCCGGCCCCCAACCTGACGGCGCCCATCCTGACGAGGGTCCGCAGGCCTTAGGCTACTGCGGAGTCAGTCCCGTCCCACGTCATCAAGTAAGCCCCCGCCAAGCCCTCGACGAGGTAGAACACGAACGGCGGGATGTCCTTCTTCGCCACAAGGATGGCGCCGTATATGGGCGCGCTGGCTGCGGCCGTGACTCCGATCCACCGTTTGGTGGGCAAGGAAAGAAGGCTTCCGCCGAGCGCAGCCAGGGCAAGAACGTGGAGCCCGGAATAGGCAAGGAAGGGCGCATTCGATCCACGGCCGTAGGCAAAGCGTTCCAGATCCGCGGCCCGGCGGGACAAACTGGAGACAAAGAGCGGAGCACCTGCCAGTAAAGCTGCCGCGGCTGCAACAGCCCAACGCTTCGCCTGTCCGCGCGGAAGACGACGGGCAAAGGCTGCGTATCCCACCGGCACCGCGACTGTTCCGGCAGCAGCGAGGTGCTGGCCGATCACCCAGCCACGCTGGCCGGCCTCAAGCATACGAAGACGTTCAGCGGCATCAGGGGTGATGTAGACACGCGATACAGGCGAGATCCCTGCAAACCACACCGCCGTACCGGCAACGATGACTGCTCCGGCACGGCGATGGGGGTGGTTCCCGCTCATGGCAGCAAGGTTAGACCTGTTTGAGGGCCTTCTCCAGATCCAGAATGAGATCGTCCACGTCTTCCAGGCCAACGGACAAACGGACCACGCCGTCGCTCAGCCCAATGGCCGCACGCCCTTCGGGCCCCATGGCCCGGTGGGTAGTGGTGGCCGGGTGCGTGATGAGGGACTTGGAGTCGCCCAGGTTGTTGGAGATGTCGATGACGCGCAGACCGTCCAGCAATGCAAACGCGGCATCCTTGGCCGAACGCCCGGAGGAGGGCAGCAACTCGAAGGTCAGCACGGTACCGCCGGCCTTCATTTGCTTGGCTGCCAGCTCGTACTGAGGGTGCGATTTCAGCAAGGGGTACTTGACCCAGTTGATGGCAGGCTGCTGCTCGAGCCATTCCGCGATTTTCAAAGCAGACGCCGAGCTGTGGTTCACCCGCAGGCCGATCGTCTCCAGGCCCTTGGTCAACACCCAGGCATTGAAGGCGGAGAGTGAAGGTCCGGTGTGCCGCATCAACTGCTTGACCGGGCCATCGATGAATGCCTTGGTGCCCAGGATTGCGCCGCCGAGGACACGCCCCTGGCCATCGATGTGCTTGGTTCCGGAGTACACAATGACGTCCGCGCCCAGGTCACCGCAACGCTGGAGCAAGGGTGTGGCAAAGACGTTGTCGACGACGACGGTCGCTCCCGCAGCATGCGCCAGCTCGCTGACGGCGGCGATGTCCACGATTTCCTGCATGGGGTTCGAGGGCGACTCGAAGAACACGGCGGTGGTCGGTTCGGAGAGGGCAGCCCGCCACTGGTCGAGGTCGGGACCGTCGACGAACACGGTCTCCACGCCCCAGCGCGGCAGGATCTCGTTGAGGATTACGAAGCACGAGCCGAACAGGGAACGGGCGGCAACCACGCGATCACCGGCAGCCAGGAGGGCACCCAAGGCGGTGAACACCGCGGACATGCCTGACGCCGTCGCGAAGCATGCCTCGGTTCCTTCGAGCAACCGCAACCGTTCCTGGAACGTGGCTACAGAGGGGTTGCCGTAGCGGGAGTAAACGAAGCGTTCGTCCTCGCCGGTGAAGGCGCGTTCGGCGGCGGCAGCGGATTCGTAGACGAAGCCGGAGTTCAGGAAAACGGGTTCGGACGTCTCCTGGAAGTTGGTACGGTCAAGGCCGCCGCGTACTGCCTGGGTGTCAGGGCTCCAGCTGGCGGCATCGGGATTGAAAGTCACTTAGTCGTTCCCCAGGTTGGTTGGCAGGCCGCGGTTCTTCCAGCCGTTGATGGTCCGTTCGCCGTAGCGGTCCGGGTCGCCTTCGAAGCCCTCAAGCACGTTGTAGGCGGTGAACCCGGCCTGCGTCGCGGCGATGGCGGCCGAGATGGAGCGCTGGCCTGAGCGGCAGATGAAAACGAGTTCCACGCCCTCACCCTCGGGTGCCTGCTGCTGCAGGTCCTCGATGAAGCGGGAGTTGGGAATGCCACCGGCGAGGTTCCACTGAATGAACAGGGGATCATTCTCTGTGGCTTTGGTGTCCGGGATGCCGATGTGGGCCCACTCGGCCTCGGTGCGGACGTCTACCAGGATTGCGCCTTCTTCAAGCTTGGCCCACGCGTCCTGCGGGGTCAGGTCACCTGCGTAACTCATGCGTGTCCCTCGAATGCTTCTTCGTCGTCGTCGTTCTCCAACTGGTCAACAGCATTCGCGACGGCGGCGTCTGCGTTGGCGATGGCAGCGGGCAGGACGACCGCCTGCGCCACGATGACATCCGTGCCATTGAACGTGGCTGCCGGGCTGCCGTGGAGCACGTAGCCGTCGGCGAGGGCCGTGGTGATCCGCTCGCAGAATTCACGGGTATCCGGACCTGTAATCAGGCGGTAGGAGAGTTTTTCTTCAGTGGTTTCAGGCATTGGCTGGTGCTCCTCAGTCACGCTTGCAGTTCGAAGTGTCGATACGCCGAGTAGTCACCTGAGGCACCCCGCCGGAGAGAGGGTTGCCGACCAGCAAGTCAGGGCTTGGCGCTGGTGCTCATTACTCAAGAAAAACGTAACATCCCGCGGCGGCGGCCCGCACTTGCAAGCGGTTACGCGGTCGTCATGTTGCGTAACCGGCCGGTGCTGGAGTAGCAGCCCAAATGTGACGCCCCGGGAGCATAATTGACGCAGTACGACCCCCTGTAACTTCGCAAGAAATCAGGTCGCGGTGAACGGACAAGGCAGCTCTACACTCAAGCCCATGCTGCATTTTGGATGGTTCGTGGGCCACGGTTTTGGTGTCCAGGGATGGGGAACTCCCGGCTACAGCCTGGGCTACGACTGGAAGAAGCCTGCCCTGTATCAAGACGCCGTCCGCGCGTTTGAGCAATCCGGCCTTGACCTCTTCATCATCGAGGACTCCCTTACTGTTCCCGATACCTATGGCGGCACTGCCGAGGTCTCGCTGGCACACGCCTCCTTTGCGCCCAAACATGATCCCTTGGCCCTGGTGCCGTACCTCCTGTCCGCAACCGAGCACCTTGGAATCGTCCCGACGGTCAGCGCATCGTTCTATCCGCCTTTCACTGCGGCCCGCCTCCTGGCCACGCTGCAGCATTTCTCCGAGGGGCAGTTGGGATGGAACGTTGTCACCTCCGGCAGCGACCTCGCAGCGCAGAATTACGGTTTGGACCAGCAGATTGAACACGACCTTCGATATGAGAAGGCGGAGGAATTCGTCGACGTCGTCCGCAGGCTTTGGCGGAGCTGGGAACCGGACGCCGTCCTTGAGGACGTTGAGGCCGGCGTATTCGCCGACCACACCAAAGTGCACCCTATTAACCACCAGGGTGACTTCTTCAAGGTCCGCGGTCCCCTCAACACCGCACCTCTGCCGGAGGAGCCCGTACTGGTGCAGGCCGGCGCTTCTCCCCGCGGCAAAGCGTTCGCGGGTGGGCATGCAGACGTGGCGATCGCCTTGGCCCGTGGCGTTGACGGCATGAAGGCCTACCGGGATTCCATCCGTGCCGAGGCTGCCAAGGCGGGCAGGAACCCCGACGACGTCAAGGTACTTTTCGTGCTAAAGCCCACCGTGGTTGGTTCATCGGCCGAGGCCGGGGAGTTGCGTGCGCAGCGCCGGGAGCTAACCCAGCGTGATATCGACAGCCAGCTCAATTCGATCTCCTACCTGTCCGTGATCGACTTCAAGCAATTCGACCTTGATGCGCCGTTGCCCGAATTGAGCACCAACAGCAACCAAGGCACGTTGGAGCACTTCGCCAAGGCGGCACCTCCGGGGTCTACCCTGCGCCAGATCCTTCAGGCACGCAGCGGTGGCGCCGGTGATTCGATCATCGGCACGGTTGGTGAAATCTCGGATTATCTCGAGGAGACCGGCGAGGCTGTGGGTGGCGACGGCTTCCTCTTCTCCGGCTTCGTGGACCCCGTCACCGTGCACGGCGTCTTGGACAAGCTCACTCCCGAACTGCGCCGCCGTGGCCTGTTGAGGAAGAGTTACGGCGACGGTGGCTTCCGCCAGAACCTTCTGGACTTCTGACGATGTCCTCCGAGCCCCGGACCCTGTTGATCGGCACATCGCCGGTGGACCCTGAGCGCGTAGCGCAGGCTGCCTTGGATCCGGCGTTTCACGTGAAACTCAACCATGATGCGTTGTCTTTGATCGGCCGCTCACGCGAAGTGCTGGAGCGCGCTGCGACCTCAGGGCAGAGAATCTACGGCCTGAACACCCTCCTCGGATCCGGACGGGATACGGCCGTGGAGGAGAAATCGGTTCTTGCCTATCAAATCCAAGTAGTCAGATACCACAACAGCGGCGTGGGCGCGCATCTGGACCGGCCCTCCGCCCGCGCTGTGATCCTCGCCCGGCTCATCGGCTTCAGCCGCGGCGGCTCCGGCGTGCAGCCGGAGACAGCCCGGTTCTATGCGGAACTGCTCAACCGTGGGGTTCTTCCCGCCATCCCGCGCGAAGGCTCAGTCGGCTCCTCGGACCTCACCCAGCTGGCCGCCGTCGCCGCCGTCGCCATCGGTGAAGGTGAAGCGATCGACGCGAACGGCACCCTGGTACCCGGGGCGAAAGCGCTCGCCGACGCCGGTCTTCAGCCGCTGCGGCTCGCGCCCGGTGAGGCCCTGGCCCTGGTCAGCGCAAACGCCTACTCGGTGGGGGCCGGCACCCTCGCCTTGGTGCGCCTGCAACAGCTGGCGGAACTCGCCGACGTCGCGCTTTCCCTCTCGCTTGAAGCCATTGCAAGGTACGACGGCGGCGGGAACCTCAGCCCGTTTTCGCCTGCTATCCAAGCGGGCAAGGCGGTGGACGGGCAGAAGGACTCGGCGGCAGCCGTCCGTTACCTTTTGCGCGGCGGATGGTTGGAGGACGTTCGTCCCGAAGTCTCGGTGCAGGACGCTTTGTCATTCCGTTCTGCGCCCCAGACGCATGGCGCTTTTCGCTCCCTGGTTTCACAACTCGGCGCTGCGTTGAGCGTGGAGCTCAACGGGCGTGGCGACAACCCCCTGGTTGATATTGAAAGCGGGCAAATGGTGTCCGGAGGGAACTTCCAACCGATGCAGCTGGCTCTTTCCTTTGAGGGCCTGCGGCTTGCGTTGGCGCACGTGGGGATCTCCAGCGAGCGGCGCATCGCCAAACTGTATCCGCCACAACGGGTGATCCGGGCCAGGCATCTGGAGGCTGCCGCCAGGCACCTGGAGGATTCGTCGTCGAATGCGGTTTCCGGGTCCGGACCGGCCGCAGGGCTTGTGCAGGAGGAGTTGCCCGGGCTGCTCTGGTACTCCGCAGCGGGACTCCTGTCCGAACTGAAGTTCCTGGCAGCGCCGGCGACGCTCGGGGCACCCACCCTCTCGGCCGACGTCGAGGACCACTCCACTTTGGCGCCGCTGGCGTTGCAGCAACTTGAAAGGTCCTTGGAGGCCTTGGAGAAATTGCTTGCTATTGAGGCCCTGACGGCGTCGTATCTGTTGTTCGAAGCGGGGGCCGCCCAACCGCTTGGGAAGGGGACCGGCGCCGTCGCGGGCCGGCTGGCTGATGTGCTGGCAGATCGGCCGTCCGCTCCGGACCTGGTGGAGCGCGCCCGACGTGAATTGCGTGATGTGGTGGCGCTGGAATTGCCGCCGATGGCTCAAAGGGAGGGGACCACGTGAGTACCGCAATCAGCAAACAGGGCGCACATGCGGCGGCAGGGCTGCCGGATGGCCTGGATGCCTCCGTCCTGGATAAAGTGGGCAACACTCCGCTGGTGAAATTGGAAGCCCTGGGCCGTGGATTGGGCAGCACCATGCACATCAAGCTTGAGTCCGAGAACCCGGGCGGATCCATCAAGGACCGTACTGCGCTGAGCATGGTCCGGGCGGCGGAGCGCTCAGGAGAGTTACAGCCGGGCGCAACCATTGTGGAGAGCACGTCCGGTAATACCGGGATCGGGCTGGCGCTCATTGGGCGCCTGACGGGGCACCCCGTGGTGGTGGTTACGGGCGACACCATCTCCCAGGAGAAGCTGGCCGCGCTCCACAGCTATGGTGCGCGCGTAGTGCTGACAGACTGGGGCGCGCCCTCCGAATCGCCGGAGAACGCCCGCGCTGTGGCAGCGCGGATCACGGCCGAAACGCCCGGTGCGTGGCGGCCCATGCAATTCGACAACCCTGCCAATCCTGCCGCGCACTACCAAACTACCGGGCCCGAGATTTGGGAGCAGACCCACGGCCTGGTGACGCATTTCGTGGCCGGCATCGGAACCGGCGGGACCATTAGCGGCAACGGCCGGTTCCTGAAAGAGAAGGTTGCAGCATCGCGGCCGGGCGGGCATCTTGAAGTGATAGGCGCCGACCCCTACGGCTCCGCATACAGTGGGGGACATCCGGGCGAGATCCTGGTGGACGGCGTGGGTAACTCCTGGCCGCAGGCTGAATGGCCCAAGGCCTTTGACCGCTCCATTGTTGACCGTTTCCTGCGCATCCCCAACGACGAGGTCTACTCCACGGTGCATCGGCTCCTTGACGAAGAAGGGCTGGCGCTGGGTCCATCGTCCGGACTCGCGGTGGCTGCTGCCCTGCGCGTGGCCCGGGCCGCACCCCACGGTTCGGTGGTGGTTGCCATAGCGCCCGACGCCGGAACGAACTACCTGAGCAAGGCCTTCAACCCGGTGTGGCTGGCAGAGAACGGCATCCACCTGGCCCGCGACGCCACCGAATAGCTTGCTCTCTCACTTCCAGCGGCTTTTGGGCGGATGTTCTCTCACTTCCAGCGGTCTTTGGGCGGATGTTCTCTCACTTCACGCCCCGCTGGAGGGTGCGCCCTCCCCATACGGGCGCACCCTTCAGCGGCGGTTAGCCGGCCGCGAGCCTCCTGATCAACTCCGACTGACCAGGGAACTGCGCCACGAGTGCCTCCACATCTTCGCTCGTGGGCTTCGCGGAATCGCTCGGTTCATAGCCGGGGGACAGGCTGCAGCTCACCAGGACAAACCCGTCCCCAGCCAGCTCAGCCCCGAACCATGTGGAATGCGGCGCCGCGCCATGCAGAATCTCACCAGACTCCGGATCCGGACCGAAGACCGTTGATGAGTACCCCTCTGTCTGCGAAAAAACGTGCAGCCGGATGGGGGTGCCCAGATGGAAGAACCACAGCTCGTCCTGCTTCAAAGTGTGCAGCTGGAGGACTTCGCCCGCCTGCAACAGGTACCAGTTGGAGCTGTACAGTGGATGGTCACTGCCAAAGCGAGGTGGCAATGCCCGCCCGGCGATCAGCTCGTCGCTCACCATTGCCGGCGCGAACCAGCCGCCAACGCCCGACGGCGTCATGTCCAACCGCTTGATCCACTCCTTCGCGTCGGGGCTGGCTGCGTTCGGGCTGGCCGCGTCCGGGCTGGCGAAGTGGATGCCTGGGCTCCCGCCTGCCAGATCCACGTCAGTCATTGGGGGGATCCGCGAGTGAGAAGCAGACAGTGATCCCGATGATGGCCCCGGTGTCCAGCGACCGGAGGAGCCCCTTCTGGGTCACGATGTCCACGTTCACCGTCCCGCCATCCTTCAACGGAACCTCGATGACTTCGTGGAAATTGAGCAGGGGTTTTCCGCTGGCCATCACCTCCTTGTCATGGGCAACATGGGCTGCCCGCGAGTCCTGATGCCCAATCAATTGGTCCTTGGTCATCCCCACGAGGTCGGCGAAGTTTTGGTTCACCCACAGGAAAACGGAATTCGCGTCCTTGACCACCCAATAGATGCCATCCTGCCTGTCCAGGACGTCGGCAACTGTCATCAGCGGCAACGTGGGCAGGACTGCCGGGTCCAGGGCCGGAACCGCGGTCACAGCGCAACTCCCGTGCCGCCGTCGGCCTCCAACCGTTCGGCGAGGTCCTGCGTCAACGCAACCATGGTCATGGTTGGGTTCCAGGACCCGCCGGTCGGCCACAGCGAACCGCCCGCGACATAGACATTTTCGACGCCGTTGAGGCGGTAGTCGGTGCCGACGGTGGAGTCCTCGTCCTCGCCGATGGGAAGGCTGGAGCTCTCGTGGACGAGTCCCGGGACGCGGCGCTCGGGAATGCCGGGCCGGTCCGATCCCCAGGTTCCGGTGTCCGGATCGCCGTGCCAATACTCAACATGATCCGCGCCGTCCGGTGACAGTACGCGTTCCAACATCTGGAAAGTGCCCTCGTCCATGGTGTCCCATGTGGCATCGTCCGTGGAGTTGGCCAGCACCTGAAGAGTCACGTTGTTGGTGGGGTCCGCTCCACCGGAATAGCGCAAGTGGTTTTCCGGATTATCGATGTCCAGTTCGCCCAGTACCGCGCACACGAACACCAGGTAGTCCTCTGAGGACTGCAATTGGGCCAGCGAGGCGGTGGCAACGACGTCAGGTGCGTAACGCTCGGACTTCTGGGCGTTCTTGTCCGGGCTCCGATCCGAGAGCACCGAGAGCTGCACGTGGTACTGCATGCCCGCGGGACTCATGCCTGCCATGTAGATGGCGGCCAGTTCCAACTCGCCCAGGGCCTCGCTGAATTCGAAGTCCTTGCGGGGGACCCTGGCAACGACGGACGTAATGAAGTGGGCGCTGAACTGCTCACCAACTCCAGGCACTTCGGGGAAGGAATTGAGGACCAGAGTGGCAGGTGGCAACGTGCCCATGGCAAGCACCAGGTTTGCGTCTCCGATGTTCACCACACCGCGGCTGGTATCGAGCGCTGTGGCCCGGCCGTCCTGCTGGATGATGCTGTTCACAGTGCAGTCCGTAACGATGCGGAGTGGAGATCCCTTGCCTGCTGCTGCCAACCGTTGCTGTCTGTCCGATAGTTCAAGCAGGACCGATGGCGTTGAGAATTTGGCGAAGTCAATGCCTGAGGTCGCGCCCGAAGCTGCTGCCAATGGTGCCGGCATGGAGCGGGTGGCGGAGTCAATCTTGTGCAAGCCGGCCGCCAGCCGGTCCTGTAGTGCCTTCTGCATGATCCCGTAGACGGGCCGGGTGTTGTTGATGAGATCCACGACGTCGGCAGACGCCCCGGCGTCGATTTGGTCGGCGCTGACCACATTCAGCAGATCCTCTGCGGTGGTGAAGTGCGCTTTTGCGGCATCCATGACTGCGCGTGGCCACCCGCGCATCTCATCCTCTTCAGGTCGCGGACACCAAGCGCTCCACATAATGGAGCGGCCACCATAGAACGGAACCATTCCGTGCTGCCAGGAGATCTTGCCGGCGGGTTGGTTGGCCGTGGCGGCAGCCAGCGTCCATGGGAATGTTTCAGAAAGTCCGCCCAGGGTCTCGCGATAGGGCAACGGAAGGTTCTGAAAATGCTGGGGCAGGAAGAACGGACCCCGCTCAATAACCAGGATCCTGGCCTGGGGGTTAACGGTCAGGGTCCTCTCCGCGAACGCGTACCCGCAGAACCCGCTGCCGATGACAATATGATCGAATTGTTCCGTTTCGCGGACGTCTTTCCATTCTTCCTGGTTGAGGAAAAATACGTGGTCCATGACCTTCTGCGGGGAAGGATCCTGGGGGCCGGGCGTAGGAAACCCGTGGTTGAAATTTTGGGACGAAGAAACTGCACTCACAATGATGCCCTCCATCAACATTCTGTTCTCACGGCGTAGTGAAAACAGTGTGTCCTGCCGGACAGAGAGGGAGTTCTCCCGCCCCAGCAGGGATCACTGCGCCTCAGTGAACCACTGTTGGAATGAGGGCGCAATAGAAAGTGGAAGCGTATTTATTTGCGACCTTGGGTGGGTGCTCCATTTGCATCGATTAGTAGTCAAGTCTCATTTCCAGCTTGTGATGAACTGGTCATAAAATGTCGATAATGCGGCTTCCACCGCCCATCTCTATTTGATTTCGAGCCGGTGCGACTCCGGGGGTGGATGCCTCTCACTCCGGCACTCCATACCAGTTGCGCTAGGCTCCAAGCATGCCTGAACAGGAAACAAAAGCACGTCTCGCCGGCTATCTGGATAAGCAACAGCCCGAGCTGTACGCAACGCTGAGCCACTATGCCCAACAGGTGGTTGGAGAAGCCGACCGCACAGGTGTCCCACGCCGGACCATCGAACTTCTGAACTACCTTGCGTCGCAGATCAACGGCTGCGCATTCTGCCTGGACCTGCACCATCGCCGGGCCTTGGGGTACGGAGAAACAGAACAGCGTTTGTCCTTGGTGGCTGTCTACAAGGAGGTGGCGCTGTTTGAACCGGCTGAACGGGTGGCCATGGAAATCACTGAGCAGATCACCCGCATGAGCACGTCACGGCCGAGCCCTGAACTCTTCGAGCGCGCCCGGGAGCACTACAACGACGAGCAAATCAGTGTTCTCTGCATGGCCGCGATTGGGATCAACGCCTTCAACCGCCTGTCCATCCTGAGCGAGCACCCCGTCAGGACGGCCAAGCCGAAGTCCTGAACTTGGGCGGCCGTTTGGCGTCCTGACCTACTTTCAAACAACATCAGCCCCTGCGCAGCCGGAATGGGTTGCACAGGGGCTGATCTGCCGCCAAAGAAGGTCAGGAAGCCACGGGAATCTTGGCGCGTCGTCCGTACTTGAAGTAGAAGAACGCGTAGCAAGCCCCTACGAACGGGATGCCGAACAGCAGTGCCGCTACCTGGTTGGGGTCAAAGGCAATGCCGATCAGGGACACAACGCACAGCGCGAACGCCAGGACCGGAACCAGCGGGAAGAACGGTGCCTTGTAGGGGAGCGTGCTGAGGTCGCCGCCGTTCCTGATAAACGTACGCCTGTACACGAAGTGCGAGGCCACGATGGACATCCACACGCCCACAGTTGCAAAGCCGGCGATCGAGACGAGAACCAGGTACACGGTTGCCGGCGCCACAATGCTGCTGATCAGCGAGGCAAGGCCACCGAGCATGCTGACGCACAGGGCAATCATCGGGATGCCACGCTTGGTCAGCTTCCTGAACGCCTTGGGGGCGTGTCCTTCGTCGGCCAGCGAGAAGAGCATGCGGGCACAGGAGTAGAGGCCACAGTTTCCAGCAGACAACAGGGCGGTGATGATCACGAAATTCATGATGTCCGCAGCGAACGGAATGCCGAGCATCGAGAAGACGGTGACGAACGGGCTTTCGTCCACGCTGACCTTCTCGTAGGGGATGGTCGCTGCGATGACGGTAATCGCGCCGACAAAGAAGATCATGAGACGGATGACCGTGGTCCGCATGGCCTTGGGGATGTTGGCGCCGGGATTGGATGTTTCGCCGGCGGCCACACCGATCAGTTCGGAGCCTGAGAAGGCGTAGAAGACTGCCAGGCAGGTGACGAAGACGCCCGTGAAGCCGTTGGGGAACAGCCCCTCGGGTGTGCTGAAGTTGCTGGTGAGCGACGGGTAGTCGCCTGCGGCGAGCGGGTGGAAGCCCATCAAAGCGGCGCCGCCCAGGACAATCAGGCCGACGACGGCGGCAACCTTGATGAGCGCGAACCAGAACTCTGATTCACCGAAGACGCGCGATGAGATGGCATTGAGGGTGAACAGGACGCTGGCGAATATGAAACACCAGATCCAGACGTCGACGCCAGGGAACCAGCGCTGCATGAGCAGGCCGGCCGCAGTGAATTCCGAACCCAACGCCACCGCCCAGCAAAGCCAGTAGAGCCAGGCCGTGGCGAAACCGGTGGCAGGTCCGATGGTCCTGGCAGCGTAGATGTGGAAGGCGCCGGAAACGGGGAACGCAACGGCGAGTTCCCCGAGGCATGCCATCACCAGGTAGACCACCACGGCTCCGATAAGGAACGCGAGAACGGCGCCCAAAGGGCCCGCGGTGGCAATGGTGTAACCCGAGCTGACGAAAAGGCCTGAGCCGATGACGCCACCCATGGCAATCATCACCAGGTGCCGGGCCTCCATGGACCGGCGAAGCCCTGCCTGTGAGGCGCCAGTCTCCGACTGCGCCTCGGGTGCCGATGCCTCGGCTGTTGTGGGGGAGCTGTGTCCCATATTCCCTCCGGGAAGTTAGCCAGCAAAGTCTCAAATGGTGTTGGGAGGACGTGATCCAACTAACACGAGAACAAGATTCATCACATGACGGACGCCCATTTCAAGGAGGATAAGGAACGCGATTGAACCCCCGTGAAGCTCACTGCTGAGACCAAGAGTTCCTTATCAATAAGTCATGCGAGCAATTACTCTACTTGTCATCTGCTAGGTTCCAAGCGGAGCAGAGTAGGCCTCAGTCTGGCCGGCCGGAATTACTCGATCCCGGCAAACAGCTCATTCAGTTCGGCAGTGAGCTGTTTCCGGACAGCGGGAGTACCGATCTCGTGGCCGTTGATGTGATTCACGGGCGCGATCAAGCGGATGCTCGAAATGAGCCAAACGGCGTCCGCGTCGAACAGGTCCTGCGGCACCAGCGGCCCATACCCGAGCTCCCAGCCGGCAGCCTTCGCGGCGGCGAACAGCGCGCCCTGCGATGTACCGGGGAGAATGCCGCTATCCAGTTGCGGCGTGATGAGGCGACGAACAGTCCTGACGGTACCCTCGCCGTCGTCCACTGTCTCGAGGTGGGCGAGCAACACAGTGGATGTTGGCCCCTCAAGGACGCGGCCATCCGTGGAGGTGAAGATGGCGTCATCGGCGCCCTGCTTGTGGGCGTAACGCAGCGCAGCCATGTTCACGGCGTAGGAGAGCGTCTTGGCGCCCAGCAGCAGCCACGGCGCACGCTCGCCGGCTTCGGTGTCGAAGCCGCGGTCCAGGAGGACGACGTCGATGCCCGTCTCGCGCTGCCGGCGGCTGCCTGCGGGTGAGGGCGAGGCCTGTACCCAGCATGTGGGGCTCGCCGCACCTTCAACGCCACGGGTCACGATCAGCTTGATGACGACTTCGTCCTCTTCGGGTGTCGGCGCGGGGTGCACCGTGCGGAACTCCGTGATCGCGGTGTCAATCGCCCTTCGCCAGACGTCCTGCTCCGGAATAAACAAGTCCAAGGCAGCTGCGGAAGTGCCCAGCCGGTTCAGGTGTGCCTGCACTTTGCGCGCCCTGCCCTGCACGGCCAGAAGGGACTCGAACACACCGTCGCCACGGGTAGCGCCCAGGTCCGTGGCCATGAGCTGGGGCTGGCTGGAATCGGCAATGCGGCCGTTTTCGAAGGCCGGGTCCAGGAAAACGAGAACCGTGGGGGCAGGAGAAGTCATGTTCCCAGCTTAGTGCGGCACCCCGGTGCGGCCCTCCTGCACGGCGGGCGGATAGGCTGTGGTCACCGTTAGTTCTTGGACCGTGGGGGTTGTGGAGTGCTTTTTCCTTTTCCGATTGGCCCGGAATGGACCTGGCTTTTAGGTGCTTGGGCCATTGCGGAAGTCATCATGCGCATCGTGCTGCTGGGCATCATTCCCGGAAACCGTCGCCCCACTACGGCCATGGCCTGGCTTCTGGCTGTTTTCCTCGTCCCGACCGTTGGGTTCGTGCTCTTCCTGCTTTTTGGCAATTTCCGTTTGTCCAAGCGGCGGCGTGAGCAGCAGGAACAAGTGAACCATCGAGTTCGCGCTGTCACCTCCGACCTGGCCGACCCCGTAAGCACCTATCCTGGCCCGGAATGGGTGAAGTCGGCGGGTGAGTTGAACCATCGCCTTGGCTCGCTGCCGATGGTCGATGGCAACAAGGTGGAGCTCATTCCTGGCTACCAGGAGTCCATTAAAGCCATGGCCGAGGCAGTGCGGGGTGCTACGGACTACGTCAACGCAGAGTTCTACATCATGAGCAGCGACTTCGTAACGGATGAGTTGCTCACTGAACTGGAGAAGGCCGCCGAGCGGGGTGTCACCGTCAGGCTGCTCTTTGACCACATCGGAACGCTGCGCATCAAGGGCTACCGCCGCTTGGTCCGCCGGCTCAAGGCAGGCAAGATCCAGTGGAAGCGGATGTTGCCACTGCTGCCCATCCACGGCCAGTGGCGCCGCCCTGATCTCAGGAACCACCGCAAGATCCTGGTCATTGACGGGACGCTGGCCTTCACCGGCTCCCAGAACCTGATCGAGCCCTCCTATAACAATCCCAAGCATCGCCGTGCGGGCCGTCAATGGGTTGAACTCATGGCCCGGCTTGAAGGGCCGATTGTGGCCACCCTCAACGTAGTTTTCGCAACCGACTGGCTCAGCGAAACCGACGAATCACTCGAGAGCCAGCTTCGCCTTCCCGCCCAGCCCTCCCCGGGACAGGTCACGGCCCAGGTGGTCCCCAGTGGTCCAGGGTTCGCCACCGAGAACAACCTGCGCCTGTTCAATACGCTGATCTACTCGGCGCAGCACAGGATCTCCATCTGCAGCCCATACTTCGTGCCTGATGACTCCCTGCTCTATGCGATCACTACAGCTGCCCAGCGCGGCGTGGATGTGGAGCTCTTTGTCTCGGAAAAGGGTGACCAATTCCTGGTCCACCACGCCCAACGCTCCTACTACGAAGCACTGTTGGAAGCGGGTGTCCGCATCTACCTGTACCGGGCGCCGTACGTACTCCACGCCAAGCACTTCACGATCGACGACGAAGTTGCGGTTCTCGGTTCCAGCAATATGGACATGCGCTCCTTCTCCCTGAACATGGAAGTTTCGGTGATGCTGCTGGGCGCCGAAACCGTGAACCTCATGCGGGCCGTGGAGTCCACGTATCGCGAGGTATCCCGTGAGCTTACGTTGGACGACTGGATGGACAGACCCCCCTTGGCCAAGTATGTGGATAACGTCGCGAGATTGACCGCGACGCTCCAATAGTCCTCAGCCGGGGAAGTCGGCCCCGAGCGTCGACAACACGCCAAACGCCTTGGTCCGGATCTCTTCGTACTCGTCGTCGGCCACGGAATCGGCGGTGATTGCCCCGCCAACGCCCAGGCTCAGCGCGCGCCCGCCGTCGTCGTCAGGGTTAACAACCAAGGTTCGGATCACGACGGCGAGGTCCGTGGCAGCATTCAGCGAGAAGTAGCCGATTGCTCCCGAATAGATACCGCGGGGGCCCGCCTCAAGCTGGTCAAGAATGTCCATGGTGCTGATTTTCGGCGCCCCGGTCATTGAACCGGCAGGGAAGGCCGCAGCCACCGCCTCTGCCCGCGGAGCGCCAGGGCGGAGATGCGCGTCCACGGTGCTCACCATTTGATGCACCGTGGCGTAGCTTTCGATCGCGCACAAGCGGCTGACCGTCACCGAGCCCGGAATGGCGAAATGGCTCAGGTCATTTCGCAGCAGGTCCACGATCATGATGTTTTCGGCGCGGTCCTTCAGCGACGTCTCCAGGTCGCGGCGCAGTTCGGCGTCCTCCGTGGGGTCGGCGGAACGCCCACGCGTGCCTTTGATCGGCTCGGCCCGCATGCCGCCGTCGGAGAGAATCCGCAGGAAGCGTTCGGGCGAAGTGCTCGCGACAACCAGCTCGCCGAACCGAAGGTAACTGGCGAAGGGTGCCGGATTGCGGCGGCGCAACGCCCGGTAGCTCTCCCACGGATCAAGCCCGCCGGCAGGGGCTTCAAGCATGGTGGTCAGGCAGACCTCGTACGAGTTGCCTTCGCTTATTTCATGTTGGGCGTCGGCGATTTTGCGCTTGTAGTCCGTCGCGCTGTCACGGCAAGTGAATTCCGGAGCCACCTCGGAAGCTGGCCCGACGGCGAAAGCAGGGGCGGTTGAAGCAGCCCCGACGGCGGTTCGAGCCTCGCGGAACCAGTCATCGGCGTCGGGCGCGTCCAAGGCGAGCAGCCACACAGTGTGCTCGCGATGATCCAGCACCACGGCCCGTCCAGCGAAGAGCAGGGCGGCGTCGGGAGTCCCTGCCTGGACGTCGTTCCCCCCGGTTTCCCGCTTGAGCTCGTAGCCCAGATAACCCAACCAGCCGAGCGTGAACTGGCCATCGTAGCCGCGGGGTGCGCGCACGGCCCGGCGTCCCCATACGGAATCGAGCCAGCGGAAGAAGGGTCCGGCGGTTTCCACGGTGGCTGTTCCGGCCGTTACCTGGGTGGTTCCCTGACGGTGCTGGACGGACTGTCCGAACGTGCCGCCGTCGTCCGCCAGAATGCTGAAGCGGCTTCGGGCTGCGGCTTGGGACGTCCCTGAAACCGCGGATGCGTTGGAGGAATCCAACCAGACAGCGTTGGCCGAGGAACCGTAGAGGTTCTGGAAGAGCGCCTCGGCGTCAGGAGCGGCGCTGATCTTTTCGGACCGGAGCTGCAGGCCGCGGCGCGCGCTGAGTTCCGGCGAGAGGATCGCTGCCAGCGACGGCAGGTACCGCATGGCCTGCAGGACGTCGTCCGGGGCGTTGCCATCCGCGAGGTTTTGCACACGGATGTCTGCTGCGCCGATGACAGGGTCAGCTTCGAGCCAAAGGTCTTCCTGCGCGGCCCAGGTGTCCCAGTAGGGTTCGTAGGTATCTCCGTCACGGGCCAAAGCCCGTCGACGGCGGTCGTCACCGGGGGATTCGACCCAGACGACGGCGTCCAGCATGGGGCGCGCGGCGATTGCTGCAGCCCCGACACCCTCGACGATCACGATTTCGGCTGGCAGTGTTACGTGCAGCGCGCCGTCGTAATGCTTTTCCCAATCCCAGCTGACCCACTCTGCTGCCTCGCCTTGGCTCAAGGGCGTCAGGACCGTTGCGATGTATCGTTCGATGCCTGTGGCAAGGCCGTTCCACCCGGGATAGATGTCTTCCAGATGGAAAAGGGAAACCTTGTGGTGCTCCCGAAGGCGGGCCGCCAGCTCGACGGCCAGCGTGGTCTTGCCCGCGCCGGACCGCCCGTCGACGGCGATGATCACGGGTGCAGGGGTCATGACATAGAGGTTACCTGCTGGTGCTCGGTGGCTCCGTTACCTACGTCGCTGGCGCTACTCCTTGGGTCTTCCGCAAGGGCAGCGCCCACGTGGCGCACAATGCCTGGAATGGCGGCTTTGATGAGGGTCCAGGTGTTGTCGAAGTCGGTGTGGCCGCCGTACCAGGGATCCTCGATGCCCAGATCCAGGGAACTGCGCCCAGCCATCATGGGATCGAAGCTGCGCAGCATCCGGACTTTGGCCAGCGATTCGCGATCCGGCGCGCCCTCCTGGAGCCAGCCGAAATGGTCGACGTCCAGCGCCAGGATGAGATCCCGCTCAGCGAACCACTCCTGCCGCCACTGGCGTGCGACGTGATCCTCGGAAGCGATGTGGTGGGCGGTCAGTTTGCGGGCCGCCCGGGGATCGATCGGGTGCCCCACCTCGTACCCGGTGGTGCCTGCTGAGTCCACTACGACCAGCTTGCCGAGCCCTTCCGCTTCGAAGGCTTCGGTAAGCATGAGCGCTGCCATGGGCGAGCGGCAGATGTTTCCAGTGCAGACCGTGATGATGCGGTATGGGCTCGTCGTTGAGTACATGCAGCAAGCATGGTTGATGGCACCCCTTCTTGGCTAGGGGCCACTTCACAACGAAGTCACTTTTCCTGTCAAAGCTGTCACAGGGTGTATGAGGGGCAGTTAGTGGACCACTGGAGCTGGCGTAATTTCTGTGGCCGACGACCCGACAGGTGCCGCTTCCGCAGCGAGCGCGGAGGCAGTCAGGTAGACGGTACGCACGACGGCGGCGCGTCGCCTTTCGAGGCGGCCGGGGTCGTTCCCGGCCATGAGTCCATCGAGTGCAGGCAGCACGGGCGCGGCATCGCAAAGACTCACGATGGTGATGAGGAGATCGCCGGCGTCTTCCCTTGAGATTCCAGGAAGGGCTGCAATGGTGCTGTTGACCTTGGACGCACAGTTGGCCATCCGTTTGGGCAGGCCCACAACTTCAGCGCCGCGTTCCAGGCCTTCCCAGAAGAGGAGGCGCGGCGCGGTCGCATCTTTTTGGTGGTGGTCAAAGAGCCGGCCAGCGTAGTCAGCCATGGCCTCCGGACCCTTTCCATGAATGGGTACTTCGTCCATGAGGGAGCTGAGCGCCGCGACGATAACCGCGTCAAAAAGGCCGTTCTTGTTGCCGAAGTACTGGTAGATGCGTTCCTTGTTGACACCCGCCTCAGCCGCGATGCGGTCAATCCGGGCCCCGGCAAGTCCGCGCGCGCAAAACTCGGACGTCGCCGCCTCGAGCAGGAGTGACTTGGTGCGTTCTGTGTCCCATGCCATAACTACAGATTACCATTTCCCAACCAACTAGTTGTATTTGCTCCCGAGTGCGGTTATGGTGGGACCAAGCTAAATGCAACTATCTGGTTGGAGAATGCCATGACCACTCAAACAACGCCGGAAATCGCCGTTCAGTCATCGTCACCCGCAGTCCCGGCTCGCCCGAAAGTGCCCTCCGTCCACGTGAGGGCACTGATCACCTGGCTCGCGATCTTCCCCTTGGTATCCATCGGCATGCTGTTGCTCGGCCCGATCATGGAGCCGTGGCACCCTATCCTTCGGGCGCTCCTGCTGACGGCGCTTGTGGTCCCGGCCGCGGTCTACGTTGTGGTCCCCAAGCTCATGGCCGGCCACGGCGCCCTCACCCGCAAGGCAGTGGAGCGCTCGGCCCAACGCGCAGCCCGCAAGTCCCGCTAACCACCTGGGACGCTGGGACTAAACGCTCCGCAAGCGCTCCACATCCGCGATGCTGGGATAGGCGGCCTGGGTGCCCTTCTTCGTGGCCGCCAACGCGGCAGCCACTGAGGCGAACCCGGCGGCGTCGGCGAGGGAGTCTCCGGCAGCCAGGCGTGCAGCGACCGCCCCCGTAAAAGCATCACCGGCACCCGTGGTGTCGACGGCCGAAACGCGGGTAGGGGGAATGCGCGTGATCTGGTCCTGGGTACCCCGGGCCAAAGAATCCAGCACAACAGACCCGTGGGCGCCCAGCGTTACCAGCACGCGCTGCAAACCCCGGTCAGCAAACTGGCTACGTACCGGCTCCCACGCTTCGGCCTCCGCGTCGGCGGCAGGAACGTCGGCTTCGCCACCAAGGAACAGTGAGGCCTCGTGCGCATTGACCAGCAGTACGTCGCTCAACTCGGCCAGGACCTCCGGCACCTCCGCGTAAGGCGAGAGGTTCAACAAGACGGTAGCGCCGGCGTCGTGCCCTGCTTGTGCAGCGGCGATCACAGTATCGATCGCGACTTCAAGGCAGAGGCAGACCACCGCAGCATTGTTGAAGGTGTCCGCTGCCGCGCGCACGTCCGCCGGGGTTAGAGTCCCGTTTGCCCCGGCCGAGATGATGATGCTGTTCTCGCCGCCGGCATCCACCGAGATGACCGCGACGCCCGTCGCGGCATCTGAACGTCGGACGCGGGTAACGTCCACGCCGGCGTTGGCGGTCGACTCCAGGAGCATGGTGCCGTTGGCGTCATCGCCCACTGCGCCCACCAGGCTGACCTGGGCACCGAGCTTGCTGGCCGCCACCGCCTGGTTGGCACTCTTGCCACCGGGATTTACGGCGAAACCATTGCCGTGGACCGTCTCGCCGGGCTTCGGGAGGCGGTCGCAGTAGATCGTCAAATCGGCGTTCAGGGAGCCGACGACGACGATCCCCGCCGTGGGTGCTTTGGCTTCTGTGCTCATGCGGTGACCTCTTTCTCGGATGTCTCGTTGTCCGCACCTTCGGTGACTTCGGCATCAACCGGTTTGGGGATCAGCAGTGAGGCTCCGAAGGCGGCGAGGGTGATGGCGAGACCCACCACCACAACGGTGAGGTACGCCGCCTTTGCGTCGCCCAGTGCCGACGTTGCAACGAGGACCGCGGGCAGGACCAGGAAGCTCAGGCCGGCGCCGAGGTTGAAGGCGCCCGCGTTCATTCCGGGAAGGAAGCCCGGATTGCCTAGGGGCGAGAGGACCACACCGAGTCCGTTCAGCATGATGTTGACGGTACCGGCGTACATGATGCCCAGCAAGGCCGTGCCCACGATCATCATCGGCAGGTTGTTCAGGCCGAAGAGCGCGATGATCGCCAAGGCTACGAGGCTGCCCACCAGGCCGATGCGAAGGACCTTCGTGTAGCCGAGGACCGGGGCGAGCCTGCCGCTGATCGGGCCGAAGAGCCAACCCAGCAGTGCGTACGGCGTGAGGATCATGAGTGACATCTCGGTGGGACCGACGCCGAAGCCGGGTTCGGCCGCCTGAACGAAGGCAGGGACGATCCCATTAATGACGGCGAAGATACCGGTCATGGTCAGTGTGGTGGTCAAAAGCGGAGCCCACGTGGAACGCTGCCGCAGGTGCACGGTTTCGACCATGGGCTGCTTGGCGCGCTTTTCAACAGTCCAGAAGGCGAAGAACGCGACGGCGGCAACCAGGATGAGGGCGACTGCGAGGGTCAAGGTGCCGGCGTCGAAGGCCGCTGCCAGCTTGGAGCCTTCGTTCAGTGCCGTCAATAGTGCGCCCACGGCGATCACGATGAAGAAGACGCCCAGCCAGTCCATGGTGGTTCCGGCAGCAGGTTTGCTTTCACCGGCCAGGACAGCGATCAGAACCGTAGCCACGAGTGCCAGGGCCACCATGAGCCAGAAGATGCTGCGGAATCCGAAGTTCTCGGCGAAGTAGCCGCCCACGAACGAGTCGACGCCGGCCACCCCACCGTTCACCGCGGTGATGAGGCCCATGAGCGTGCCGTATTTGCGGGGGCTGCTCACTGCGGAACGGAGCATGATGAGGCAGAGCGGGACGGTGGGACCGCTGACACCCTGGATGATGCGGCCTACGAAGAGCCACGTGACATCGGGTGCGAGTGCGGCGATGACTGAACCAACTGCCATCAGGAGCATCATGCCCACAAGGATCTTCTTGCGGCCCACGATGTCGCTGAGGCGGGGGAGGAAGAGGGAGAACAGTGCGGCGGCCGTGAAGAACCAGGTCTGGGAGAGGCCGATGGTTGCTTGGTCGGTCTGGAGCTCATTGCCCATGGTGACCAAGGCGGGACTGAGCATGGAGGCGTTGAGCTGGAAGGCTACGCAAGCTGCCAGCAGGGCGACCATGAGGGCAGTGACATTGCCGCGCGTGGACTTGGTTTCTGCGGGGATGGACATTACTTGGCCTCTTCTGCTGCCACTGCCGCTGCAGCGTCGGTGACGTCCGCCGCAGCCGTGGCGTTAGCTCCGTCGTCGAGCGTTGGTTCGCCAATCCGTTCGATCGCGTCCGTGACCAAATCCCAGAACTTCTTGTGGTCCAGGTCAACAGCCACGGCCGTGTGGCAGTCCTCCGGGGCGGGCGCGCGGAAGTCCGCAACGGTCATGCCCAGGGTGAGCTTGCCCTGCAGCTCGATGTCGACGGGGACCTTGCGGGTGGTCATCACGGTGGGGTCGATGACGTAGGCGACGGCGCACGGATCGTGGACCGGCGGGAAGTCGAAGCCCTGCGCATCCTTGTAGGTCTTCTTGAAGAATTCCATCAGTTCAAGCACGAATTTGGCCGGGTTGGTGCCGATTTTTGCGATGCGTTCCACTACTTCGTCGGTGGCCAGCGCCTGATGCGTGAGGTCCAGGCCGACCATCACCACGGGCCACTTTTCGTTGAACACTATGTGCGCAGCTTCGGGATCGATGATGATGTTGAACTCTGCCACGGCGCTCCAGTTGCCTACGTGGTAGCCGCCGCCCATGAGGACAACTTCCTTGACGCGCTCCACGATGCGTGGCTCCTTGCGGGCAGCCATGGCGATGTTGGTCAGCCCTGCGGTGGGGACCAGGGTGACGGTGCCCGGCTCATGCGCCATGACGGTTTCAATGATGAGGTCGACGGCGTGGCGCGGGTCCAGTTCGATGGCGGACTCGGGCTGCTCCGGGCCGTCCATGCCGGAGTCTCCGTGGATAGTGGGGGCAGTCTCGATGGTGCGCACAAGGGGACGGTCGCAGCCGGCTGCGAAGGGAACGCCAGTGATGCCAGCGATCGTGGCTACCGAGAGGGCGTTGCGCGTGACTTTTTCGAGGGTCTGGTTGCCCACGACGGTTGTCACTGCGAGGAGCTCGATGTCCGGGTTGCCGTGGGCCAGAAGCAATGCCACTGCGTCGTCATGGCCGGGGTCGCAGTCAAGAATGATCTTCTTGGGTGCTGTCATGGGGTTGGGGTCCACGTTTCGTCTCCACGTCATTGGGGCCTGCCAGGGTCTTGCCTGAAGCAGGGCGGTAAGCATTCATTGGGAATTCTGGCACTGCTTCCGGTCTCACGTCAAGCGCTTAACGTTAATTGCGTTAAACGCTTGATGCCTTGAGGGGAGTAGTGCGTGCCGCAACAACGCTACGATCGATGCATGGATACCCTGGATCGGCGGAACGCCCGCGCACCCCGTGTAACGGCTGCGATGGTGGCTGCCCGGGCCGGGGTTTCCACCGCCACGGTCTCCTTGGTGGCCAACGGCAAGACGCAAGGGCGCGTATCCGAGGACAACATCTCGCGGGTCCGCTCAGCGATCGCCGAACTCGGATATGTGGTTGACAGCATTGGGAGTTCGCTGGCACGCGGAGTCAGCTCCATCGTCATCCTCGTGACGCCCGACGTCTCCAACCCGTTCTTCGCCAACGTCATCGCAGGCGTCCGGGAATCGCTGGGCCCGGAATACCAACTGCTGCTCTCGGTGACCGATGCAGGGGAGTCGCCGCAAGCTGAGGATGTCCGCAAGCTGTTGGCGCTCCGTCCGGCCGGCTTGCTGGTGGGTGCCCCCAGTGCCGGGTTTCTTCAGGACCTGGCCGCGGCCGGACCGCTGGTGCTCCTGGATGCCCCGGGGCTGGAGTCCTACGCCCCGTCCGTTAACCTCGACGTCGCGCAAGGCGCACGTGAGTTGGCGCGGCACCTGGCAGCCTCCGGACATACCCGGGCCGCCTACGTGGACGGCATTACCGGCACCACCACTTTTCACTTGCGCAGGGAAGCCTTCCTTGAGGAGGCCGCCGCGTGCGGGCTCCTGGTTGCCGACGAGCATGTCATCAGTACCGCGATCGACGTCGGTGCTGCCGCCGCCGCGTTCGCCGACGCCTGGCCCGCGTGGCAGCGTGAGGGGGTGACCGCCGTCGTCTGCGGTACCGATACCCACGCGTATGGCGTGCTGCAGGAAGCGCGTGTGGCGGGCGTGCGGATTCCTGCCGAACTGGCTGTGGCGGGCTTCGATGACCTCCCGTATTCAGCCACCAGCAATCCCAGCCTCACGAGCGTGCACCTGCCCGCGACCCCGCTTGGACTCAAGGCGGGGGAGCAGCTGCGCGGGCTCATGGAGGGCCGGGATTTGGAGGAGCCCCACGTGACGCTGGAGAGCTCCCTGGTGGTTCGCGGTTCTACATCGCTGGTCTAGCGCGGCTTCTGGCCCGCTTAGTGGATGGTGGCGAGCAGGATGCCAACCAGGACGAAAAGGCATCCGAAGATGCGGTTGAGGACCCTCTGGCCGCGCTCGTCATGGGTGAAGCGCTGGAATGAACGTGCTGCCAGAGCGAAGAAGAGCCACATCACCATGATGTCGATGGCCAGGATCGTGGCGGTCAGCACTGCATATTGCTGGAGCAGCGGCTGCTCTGGCCTGATGAATTGCGGCATGAAGGCAAGGAAGAACACGATCGCCTTGGGGTTCAGCAGGTTCACCCAGATACCGCGCTGGAACATGGACATCGCCGACTCGTTCTTGCGGCTGCCCACCTTTTCCTCGTCCAGGTCCGGCTTGTGCAGGAACTGCCGGATCCCCAGGTACACCAGATACGCGGCGCCTGCGTAGCGGACGACGTTGAATATCACGGGCGAATTGGAGACCAGCACACCCACGCCCAAGGCCACGATGACGATGTGGATGACCAAGGCCAATTGTTGCCCGAGGATGCCCCAGATGGAGCGTCGGAAGCCTGAATTGAGCGAATTGCTCATGGTGAAAATGGCACCGGCGCCGGGAGTGAAACTGATCAGGGTGCCGGCGCCAACCAGGGCCAGCCAAAGTGAAAACTGCACCGTCTCAGCTTATGCCGGTGAGACGGGAGCCCGGGACGCGTTGGGTACTGCTTGTTCGGCCATCCAGATAGTGGGTTGAAGCCCAAATGGGTTGATTTCCGCAGGCCTGGCGTCCGATGAGGGTCAGGAAGCTACTGCTTAGGGCAAACTGGTGCCGTGAGTGGAATCCCGTGGGTGCTGCACGTTGACCTCGACCAGTTCATTGCGGCGGTCGAGGTCCTCCGGCGGCCTGAGCTTGCCGGCAAGCCGATCATCGTTGGCGGCCGGGGGGATCCTACGGAACGCGCTGTGGTGTCCACGGCATCGTATGAAGCCAGGGCGTTCGGCGTGGGTTCCGGAATGCCACTGCGCATAGCTGCCCGGAAAGTGCCCGATGCCGTGATCCTTCCCGTCGACCAGGAGGCTTACCTGGCGGCCTCGCACGTGGTGATGTCCACCCTGCGCGCACAGCCGGGCGCCACGGTTCAGGTGCTGGGCTGGGATGAAGCCTTTGTGGGCGTTGAAACCGAAGATCCTGAGGCATACGCACGACAGATCCAGGCTGCCATCCTGGAGCAAACCCGGCTGCATTGCAGCGTGGGCATCGGCGACACCTTGGTCCGCGCGAAGAATGCCACGGATTTTGGCAAACCTGCCGGAATCTTTCGGCTGACCGAAGAGAACTGGCTCACGGTCATGGGCAGCAAACCCACCAAGGAACTGTGGGGCGTTGGACCCAAGGTGTCTGCCCGGCTGGCCAAACATGGGATCACCACAGTCGCCGAGCTTGCCGCGTCCGATCCCCAGGACCTGGTCCCGGAGTTCGGCCCCAAGATGGGTCCTTGGTATGCGCAGCTAGGTCGGGGTGAAGGCGCCAATGAAGTGGACGACACCCCGTGGGTTGCCCGCGCACACGGCCGCGAGACCACGTTCCAGCAGGATCTCACGGAACCCTCACAGATCAGCGATGCCATCAAGGAGCTGACAGCGCGCGTCCTCGAAGACGTGGCAGCTGAGGGGCGGCCGGTGGTGGGGCTGACCCTCAAGGTCCGGTACGCCCCGTTCTTCACCAAGACCTACGCAAGGAAGATCCCGGAGACGTTAGACCGGGACGAAGTCCTCGCGCAAGCCCTGGACGTCACGGCGCGGATCGAGCCGGACCGTCCCATCCGGCTTCTGGGACTACGCGCCGAAATGTCGATGCCCGACGACGCACGAAAGGGACACACCCCGACGCGTAGCGGATGGTGACATGCACGACGGCGGTCGGCCGGCTACCAGCGTGGGTGGATCGCTTCGCGGAAATAGCGGTCATAGATGTCCTGGACCCCAGCGGTGAGCCCTGAACCGACGTCCTGCATTGCTCCCGCCTCAGCGTTTGCATGTGCCTGCACTGAAGAACGGGCACCGGGGATGGCCGTGCTGACACCGTCCTGGGCGATCACCCAGGCGAGGGCCGCTTGGGCGGTGCTGACGCCGTCGGGCACTAATGCGCTGAACTCTTGTGCGGCCTTAACGCCGGTGGCGAAATCGACGCCCGAGAAGGTCTCGCCGACGTCGAATGAGGAGCCGTCGCGGTTGTAGTTGCGGTGGTCGTTCTCCGCGAACCCGGTTTCCGGCGTGTACTTTCCGGACAACAGTCCAGACGCCAGCGGCACTCTGGCGATGATGCCGACTCCGGCCTGCTTTGCTGCCGGGAGAACTTCATCGAGCGGCTTCAGCCGGAAGGCGTTCAGGATGATCTGGACGGACGCGGTATTCCCGCGGTTGATGGCTTCAAGGGCTTCGTCGGTCCGCTCGACACTGACGCCGTAGTTGCGGATGACGCCTTCGCTGACGAGCGTGTCCAAGGCGTCGTACACCTCATCCCTCGTGTAGACGGCGGTGGGCGGGCAATGCAATTGGACGAGGTCCAGGGTGTCCTGCTGCAGATTCCGCCGGGAACGGTCAGTCCACGCGCGGAAGTTGGCGAGCGTGTAGTTTTCGGGCACCTGGTCCACGCGGCGGCCCATCTTGGTGGCAACCAGCAGGTCCAGCCCGGGATTGGCGCGCAGGAAGCGTCCGATCAGTTGCTCGCTTCGGCCATCGCCATAGACGTCGGCCGTGTCGAAGAAAGTAACCCCGCCGTCGACCGAGGCCTCCAGGACGGCAAGTGCGTCTTCCTCTGTGACGTCACCCCAGTCCGCTCCGAGTTGCCACGTGCCTAGTCCAACGGTGGACACCGACCGGCCGGTCTTACCACGTATGCGTTGTTCCATGGATTCGACTATATGGGGTCAAGACTCGTCCATTCGCGCCACTTTGCCCATCAAGTACCGCCGCTCCTGGAGGCTGCCTGTCTTTTTGGCGGCCTCGAGGTAGGCGGCGCGCGCGTCCACATAAGAGCCTGCCATTTCATGCAGGTGGCCCCGCACAGCATCCAGGCGGTGTGAGCGACCGATCGCCGAATCCAGCCCTGCGAGCAGCTCAAGCCCAGCGGTTGGCCCCTTCACCATGGCCACAGCCACAGCACGGTTCAGCGTCACCACGGGACTTGGCGCCACGGCTTCAAGGACCGTGTACAAGGCGAGGATCTGGGGCCAGTCCGTTTCGGCATCAGAGGGCGCCTCGGCATGAACGGCGGCGATCGCGGCCTGGAGTTGGTACGGTCCAGCCGCGCCACGACCGAGCACGGAAGAAAGGAGCGCGATGCCTTCCTCTATCTGCCCGCGGTTCCATAAACTCCGGTCCTGTTCGGACAGCGGCACGGGCATTCCGTCAGCCAGGGTGCGCCCGGCACGACGGGAGTCCGTCAGCAGCATCAGAGCGAGCAAACCGGTGGCCTCGAACTCATCCGGCGCCACGCCCACCAGCAGGCGTGCCAAGCGGATCGCTTCGGTGGTGAGGTCTTCGCGCTGCAGTGAGTCGCCCGAGCTTGCGGCGTAGCCTTCGTTGAAAATCAGGTACAGGACGTGAAGTACGACGCCGAGCCTCGCCTTCCGCTCGGACTCCGGCGGCATGTCGAAACGGGCGCCTGCCTTCTGGATCCCCTGTTTCGCACGGCTGATGCGCTGGCCCATGGTCGCCTCGGGGACGAGGAAAGCAGAGGCGATTTCCGCCGTCGTGAGTCCCCCTGCGGCCCGGAGCGTCAAGGCGAGCTGCGATGGCGCACTTATTGAGGGGTGGCAACACAGGAACATCAGGGTCAGGGTGTCGTCGGCTTCAGACGCCGTGCTGTCCTGGAAGCTGACCTCCATGGCGGCGACGCGTTCCTCCCGGGCACGGCGCGCGCTTTCACTGCGCCATACATCAACCAGCCGGCGGGATGCGACAGCCAGCAGCCATCCTTTGGGATTTGTTGGCAGCCCGGATGGCCATTGCACCACTGCCTCAATGAGGGCCTCCTGGACGGCATCCTCGCAGGCATCGAACTGGCCGTGCTTGCGTGCCAGCACGCCGAGGACCTGCGGCGCCAACGTGCGCAGCAGGTCCTCGATGTCGCGTGGGGGAACGGCCAAACTAGACCTCCGGGGGACCGTCCGGGATAGCGCGGAGTTCCACTACCTGCGAGTACTTGACGATGCTCGAGCAGATTTCCACGGCGCGTTCCTCGCTGGCCACATCTACCACCCAGTACCCGATCAGCGATTCCTTCGACTCGGCGTACGGCCCATCGGTGGTGATGATGCCGTCCGGGGTCTGCTTGACCAGCTTGGCTGTACCGGGATCGGCCAGTCCGGCGTTGAAGACGAGTTCGCCGGACTGAGTCAGGTCCTTGTCGATCTGGATCATGAACCCGATCATTTCCTTGACCCACTCCGGGTCGGCAGTTTCCATCATGCCCTCGGCGGATCCGAACATCATGATCATGTATTTCATCTCAAACTCCTTATGAAGTGGCGCCCTGATTGGGTGCTTTCACTCATGGGTCGGAACTGCGGGGCGCTTTTCTACATGGTTCGGCAAAGTTTTTTTGCGTCAGGACGCCACGCGCAACCTAGGCCCGGGCGATCACCTCGCCGTTGGGAATGAGGAAGTAGCCATCGTCCGTTGCTCCCCAACGGTGCCAGCCTGCGGCGATCCTGGCGAGATCGGCCTCGTTGGCGAACCCGTATTCGAGGGCTTGCTCGGCAAAAGCGGAGTGGAGGACGCGTTCGCTCCACACGCGGGACTGCCATGCCCGCTGTTGGGCTGTCGCGTAGAGCCAGTTGCTGCTGCTGGGTGCCACTTGGGCAAAGCCTGCCTGCTGCGCCCACGAGACCAGCCGGCGGCCGGCATCCGGTTCGGCACCGTTGCGTCGGGCGATCTTCTGGTAGAGCTCCATCCAGTCATCGAGCTCGGGGACCTCCGGGTACCAGCTCATGCCGTGGAAATCGGCGTCGCGTACGGCCACGATCGCGCCCGGCTTGGCCACGCGGCGCATTTCACGCAGGGCGGCGACGGGGTCAGTCAGGTGCTGGAGGACTTGATGGGCATGGACGAGGTCAAAGGACTCGTCCTCAAACTCGAGATCGTAGATATTGCCGGTGCGGAACTCTACGTTGTCCACGCCGCGGTCCTTGGCCAGCTCAGTTGCCTGGGCGACGATCTCCGCCGAGCGGTCCAGGCCGATGACCTGTGCGGGCGCAACCAGCCCCGCGAAGTCGCACGTGATGCTGCCCGGTCCGCACCCGACGTCGAGGACCGACGTCCCCGGGGTGAGATGCGGAATGACAAACGCGGCCGAATTCTCGGCCGTCCGCGAGGCGTGGGCCCGGACAACCGACTCGTGGTGCCCGTGGGTGTAGACATCTTCAGGCTGGTGCGCGTTCATAGGGAAACGCTACAACTTCGGCGGTGGATTTAGGCGGAAGGCGGTGAGGGGCTCTTCTCCGCGGTTTCCGTGCGGGCCGCTACGGTGGCCTGGATCATATCGGTCATGAAGCGTCGGACAATGTCCAGTTCTTCAGCGCTGTAGGCGCCCATGGCCTTGCCCATGCGGAGGGCCAACGGCATGAACATGGCACTTCCATCCCCGTAGGCCTTGGGGGTCATGTGCAGTTGGACCTGCCGGCGATCGGTGCCGAGACGGTCACGGGTGAGGTGGCCGGAGGCGTGCAGCCGGTCAACCAACGCCGTGGTGGCAGGGGAGCTAAGGCGCAGTTCACTTCGGAGGACGCCCGGCGTGACAACGCGGCCGGCGGCAGAATGGCGCATGATCACTGCCAGGGCGTTGAGATCCGTCCGGTGCATGTCGTTCCGGCCACCGGCGGCGTCAACATAGTGGTTGGCTTCCAGAGTGAAGTCCTGAAGGAGCCGCACCAAATCCTGGGGTGCCGCGATTTCCGGGCGTTCGCCGCCGGGGTGCGGGCCTGAAGCCTCAGACATCCTGCCCTCCCGCCTACGTTCAACCTTGATTGCTGCCCTGTCGGATATTACTCCCCGCCAAACAGGAATCCGGCATCAGCAAATGGTTCACTCTTGGAATACTTCCATCATAGAGATATTCTGTGGTGGAATAAAGAGACTCTCAAGCTTCCGGAAGAAGGACCCATGAACCCGCAGAAGGTACCGTTCTGGCTTCGATGGTTGGTGCCCGTGGTGCTTGTCATCATCTGGCTTGGCATTGCCGGCGTTGGCGGCCCAACGTTCGGGCGCCTGGACGAAGTCTCCTCCAATGACCAGGCTTCGTTTCTCCCGGCAGGCGCCGAAGCGACGGAAGCCGGTAACTGGCAGGCGAAGTTCCGTGATTCCAAGGAGATCCCTGCCGTGGTCATCGTTGAGAACGGGACGGCCTTCACCCCGGCCCAGCTGGGCGAAGCAGCCCAGCTGAAAGCCGACATCGAGGCGCTCAAGCTGGGTGACGCCGTCGTCGGGCCTCTTCCCTCGGAGGACGGCAAAGCTGTCCAGTTCATCGTGCCAATAGCGTCCTCGGATGAGCTGCGCGACAAAATCCAGGAACTGCGCGACGTTGTTCAACCGGGCGCTCCGGACGGGACCCGCGCCTTCGTCACCGGTCCCGCCGGGCTGACCGCCGATCTGGTGAACGCGTTCGGCGGCATCGACGGCATCCTTCTGCTGGTCGCCCTTGGCGCCGTGTTTGTCATTTTGCTGCTCGTGTACCGCTCACTTGTGCTGCCTCTGGCAGTCCTCCTGACATCGGTCTTTGCGCTCTGCGCGGCCATTCTCCTGGTGTTCGCGATGGCCAAACTGGGCTGGATCCAGCTCAATGGCCAGAGCCAGGGCATCCTGTCCATCCTGGTGATTGGTGCGGCCACCGACTATGCGCTGCTGTATGTGGCTCGATTCCGCGAGGCACTGACCCACACCACCAACCGTACGAGGGCAGTGCTCACGGCATGGAAAGCCTCCTTCGAACCGATCCTTGCGTCCGGCGCGACCGTCATCATCGCGCTGCTTTGCCTGCTCTTCTCCGACCTGAACTCCAACAAGGCGCTGGGTCCTGTGGCAGCTGCCGGAATCCTTTGCTCGCTGTTCGCCGCGCTTAGCCTCCTGCCAGCGCTCATGGCCCTGCTGGGCTGCGCCGCCTTCTGGCCATTCCGCCCCAAGCTCCTGCCCGACGACGAACGCGAACCCGAGCTGGTTACTGGACTTGAAGGGCAAAAGGGTCTGTGGCGGGCAACTGCTTCGCTGGTTTCCCGTCGGCCGCGCGCCGTATGGGTGGCTTCGGTCCTGCTGCTCCTGGTGGCTTCGGCAGGCGTCCTGCAATTGAAGGCCAACGGCGTCCCCCAAACGGACGTCATCCTCGCGGCCTCCGACGCCGTGGACGGCCAGGACGCGCTGGCGCGGCATTTCGACGCCGGCAGCGGCAGCCCCGCCGTCGTGGTCGCCTCCGAAGATTCCGCGCAGGAAGTGCTGGACAAGGTCAAAGCGGCCGACGGCGTGGGTGACGCCTACCTCCTGGCCGACGGCAATGTGCCCATCACCGGTGCTCCGGGAACTCCGACCGATCCCGTCGTCCGCGAGGGCAAGGTGCTGATCAATGCGACGCTCGACGCTGCCGCAGACTCGATCGAGGCCGAAGAAGCTGTGAAGTCGCTCCGTGCGGCCGTGAAAGAGGTCGACGCCGGCGCTTTGGTTGGCGGGGTCACTGCCACGGCGCTGGACACCAACATCACCGCGCAGCGCGACCTGGTGGTCATCATCCCCATCGTCCTGGTGGTCATCCTCTTCATCCTGATGCTCCTGCTGCGCTCCGTTGTGGCGCCTGTGCTGCTGGTGCTGTCCGTGGTCCTGTCCTATGCGGCAGCCATGGGCGTCTCGGCCCTGGTGTTCAACGGGATTTTCGGTTTCCCAGGTGCAGATGCCACGGTTCCACTCTTCGGGTTCGTCTTCCTGGTGGCATTGGGCGTGGACTACAACATCTTCCTCATGAGCAGGGTGCGCGAGGAATCGTTGAAGCACGGAACCCGGCCTGGAATCCTCCGTGGCCTGGGCGTTACGGGTGGGGTGATTACGTCAGCCGGTGTTGTGTTGGCTGCTACGTTCGCCGCCCTCGGAGTTATTCCCATCATGTTCCTCGTGCAACTGGCCTTCATCGTGGCCTTCGGGGTGCTGCTGGATACCATTGTGGTCCGCTCACTGCTGGTGCCCGCGCTCGCATACGACATCGGACACCGGATTTGGTGGCCAGCTAAGCCCGGCCGGCAGGCTGAGGCAGTGGCGCGTCCCCGTGAGGAGGAACGGGCGGCGGTGGGACGGTAGCTCGTCATTCGGCCGCGACGACGTAGCCCGCACCTCCGTCCACGGTGACTCGCTGGCCCGTCTTGAGTAGCCGGGTCGCGTTGCCGGTTCCAACGACGGCGGGTATCCCGTACTCCCGGGCAACCAGAGAGGCGTGGGCGGCAAGGGTTCCGCCGTCGGTGACCACGGCGGCGGCTCGAGCGAAAAGGGGCGTCCAGGCTGGTGCGGTGGATCGCGCTACGAGTATCTCGCCATCGAGGAAGCTGTCGAATTCCTCCAGACCTGACATCACCCGCACCCTGCCCGTCGCGCGTCCAGTGCTGGCCGGGTGGCCGACAATTGCACCCGCGGGAACCTCGTGGGTTGTCCTGGCTGCGTCAACAGCGCCCGCCACGGGATCAGCTCCAAACCTGCCGGGTTCGCCAATGATGAGAGGTGCGTCCAGACGCCGTTGCATCTCCCAGGTTGCCCGGCGGCTTCCTACCAGCTCCCTGTAGTCCGCCGAAGGGTTCATCACTTCATTCAGGTGGAGGAAATGGATGTCCTGCGGGTCCTCGATGGCACCTGCGGCAGCCAGGTTTTGTCCCAGGCGTTTGGCGCAACGGCGCAAGACCGGCCATCCCAGAGTGAGGTAAAGGGATTGTTCTTCCCTTAGGGCGGCGTAGTACTGGGCCATCGTGACGAGGGAATCAAAGTGGGTGAGGACCCTTGGACTATCAAGCAGCACTTCCCTCGCTGCGGCTTCGGCTGCCTTTCGCTGTGCGTCAAGAGCCTCCTTGCCGGCCGTGGTTGAAGCCGTTTCAGGGCTTCGGATGCCTGCCTCGCCGAAGGTCGGGTGGTACCAGTCGAGGGAGTAAACGGCCGATTCCGATGGTGTCGCATTGCTGCCTGTGAGGCCTGTGCTGCCAGTGAGTCCTGCGCTGCCCGTAAGGCCGCGGAGCAGGGCCTGATGGCCGAGGCGTCCTGCCGGCGTGTCGCTCAGCGGAGCGGCTAGGTGCTTTTGCCAGAGCCTGGCCAGGGCCGCTTCCATTTTCCAGGCAGATCCGCCCACGACGGCCAATGACCACAGGTAGATTCCCGCCTGCCTGACAATGGCATCCACAAGCTCGATGAGCCTTGCCGGGGAAGCCGTGTCCACCTCTTTCCCTGCCTTGCGCACGAGTTCCCGATAGTCGGGCAGCAGCTGGTGTCGCCATTTCAGCTCCAGACCCTTCAGAACAGCGCGGTGTGCCGCAGCCGGATTGCGGGAGACCCGGAGAAGGACGTTGAAAAGGAACCACGGCAAACGACCACGGCTTCGAACTATCAACGGCGCCACAATCCGTGGGAACGGAACCGGCGGGGCGTTGTAATACCAGCCATTGACGGCGCCATAACGAAACGGCACCCGCACCTGAATATCGTCCTCCATGCCGTCGAGATACCCGGTCTCGATCCGGCGAAGAAGCCAGTCCTCGAACAACGGCGTCATGGGATCCGGAAGCCATTCACCGAGCCTGAAATTCCGCGCCCACAGGCCTTCGCCCGGAGCTGTCCAAACTGCTGGCGTGGGAAGCGCCGTCATCGGGCGGGCCTGAAGGAGGAACAGTGCGTCGTCATAGTCCAGAGCCCACTCGATGTCCTGCGGGACCCCGGCCCGGTGGTGGAGCCGACGGGCCAACGCCGCTACTTGCCTTGCTTGGTCCGAGGTGAGGATGCTGCCATCCGTGGTGCGCGTGGCGTCGCTGGCGCGGACTGTCCATTGCTCTCCGACTGCTTCGCCGGACACCAGCGGCTCCCCAAGACCGGCGACGGCCGTGACAATGGTTTCGTCGGGGTCCCCGGTCAGCGGGTTGGCAGTGAACGCAACGCCTGCGGCACGGGGCTGGACCATCTGTTGAACGAGTACCGCCATGGAAGGGCCTGCCGCATCGCCCCGGGCCGCATCGCCGCGGGCCGCTGCTCCGAGAACAGCCTCATACGCTGCAACTCTATGCTCCGCAGCGGAGGCCAAACACTGCCTGACAGCATGCTCAAGGTCATCCCGCTCAACGTTCAGCAAGCTTTCGTAGAGACCAGCATAGGAAGCGCCTGCGAGATCCTCTGCGGTGGAAGAGGACCTGACAGCGTAGGGTCCCGGGCCTGTCCTGCCGGCAGCAGCTGTCAGAGCGCCCGCGAGGTTGTTTCCGAGTTGCCCCACCACCTCCGACGTGACGACGAACCCCGCTGGCACGTTGAAACCCTCTGCCCTGAGCTCGGAAAGAGTGGCTGCTTTACTGCCCAACACCGTCTGGTCCGCGCTCGCAGAGCCAAGCTGCGGAAACTCGCTCATAGCCATGGCTCTCCCTCTTCGCAGACACTTCCGGTTTCAGACAGTCGCGGAGCGTCTTTCGATCATTAGGGTGTCGCGCCACTGCCCCGCGAGTGGGCCAAGAGGCATCCTGGCGATTCGATTCCGCCGGCCGACAACCGTAAAGCCCTCCGCAACATGAAGCCGGAGGCTCGCTTCATTCTCGGGAAAGACACTGGCTTGGATCGTCCAGATTCCTGCTTCTTCAGTGGACGTGATCAGCGCGCGGAGAAGGGCCTTACCCACACCCAAACCGCGGGCTTCCCCGGCCACGTAAATGGAATGCTCCACGACACCGGCATACGCTGCACGCGAGGAGGTGGCGGACACGGCGGCCCAACCGAGGATCCGGCCTTCTGCTTCCGCGACCAGCCGGTGATCCTTGAGTCTTGTAGCGTCGAATTGCTCCCACGCAGGAGCGGAGGGCTCGAACGTGGCGTTCCCGGACTCGATACCTTCGGTGAAGATCTCCCTGACCACCGGCCAATCGGAACGCGTCATTTTGCGGATCCGGACGCCGCTGTTGGGCAATGGCGCCGTAGTTCCTTTAGTTACCGTTGTGCCTTTAGTCTCCGTTGTGTGAGCAGTCTCGCTCGCCCCTGTAGTCCTGCTTGTCCCTGAAGTCCCGCTTGTCACAAGGTCTCCAGCAGGCCGGAAGTCCGCTCAATGGCACCCGGGACCAAGGAGTAGTACGCCCATGTGCCCCGCTTTTCGCGGTGCAGAAGGCCGGCATCCACCAGGATCTTCAGGTGGTGTGAGACTGTCGGCTGGCCGAGGTCCAGGGGCTCGGTGAGATCGCAGACGCAGGCTTCACCGCCGTCGGCGCTTTTGACGATGGACAACAGGCGAAGCCTGTTGGGATCGGCCAGTGCCTTAAACACGGAGGCGCGGACCTGGGCCTCATAGGCGTCGAGGGAGCCTGTTGACGGTGGACAACAGTCCTTGTCAGTAGCCGGTTCGAGGAGTGGCAGCGAGGTCATCTATCCATTATGCCGCAACATTGACATTCATCAATGTATGGTCGTGGCGCCTTTCGCCGTCAAGCTGCAGCCCTTCGCCGGTGAGCTGCTGGGCCTTCTCCATTAACGCTCTGCGGCTTCCCCCGCATGTGGGATGACCACTTCACTGGCGGAGCGCCCGGCGCCTGGAAAGAGCAGGAGCAGGAGCGCTACGCCCAAGGCTGCGCCTATCAGCTGCGCGGCGATGAATGGAGGCGTGGATGCCGGTGCGATGCCGGCAAACGTGTCGCTGAAAATCCGGCCGAGGGTTACGGCTGGGTTGGCAAATGAAGTTGAGGATGTGAACCAGTACCCGGCGCCGATGTAAGCGCCCACGGCTGGGGCTGCCAGGACGCCCCTATTCGTGGCGGCGAGAGCGAAAATCAGGAGGATCAGCACTGCGGTGGCAACGATCTCGGCCAGTACGTGCCCGGGCGTCGCGCGTTCCTTCCTGGAAATGTCCGTCCCGATCTCAAACATGGCGTTCGCCAGGGCGCTGCCACAGATCGCACCCACGATCTGCGTGGGTATATACGCCCCGAGGTCCCGAAGGCTCAGTCCGGACCCATTGCGCCGCCCCAGGAACCAGTCCGCCAAGGACACTACGGGGTTGAAGTGGGCGCCACTGATCGGCCCGTACACCAGGATCAGCACTGTCAGCCCGAGAACTGTAGCCGTGCTGTTCTGCAGCAGCTGCAGGCCGGTGTCGGCGGGGGACAGCTGTTGAGCGGCAATCCCGGACCCGACAACGACCGCAACCAGCAGGCAGGTACCTAGCAGTTCGGCAATGGCGCGGCGCCACAGGGGTGGCTGGGGTGAAGTCATGGGAACAGCTTGACGCAAAGAATTAACTCAGTCAAAATTGAACCAATGAATATTGAAGCAGTTGAGGTCTTTCAGGCAAGGGTCGCAAGGCATGCCGCCCTCGCTGATCCAGCGCGCCTGCGCATAGTTGACCTGCTAACCCTCGGGGACTTTTCGCCAACGGAATTGCAGGCTGAATTGGGCATGCCGTCCAACCTGCTCTCCCACCACCTGCGCACCCTCGAGGAAGCAGGCTTGGCAAAGCGCCACCGCTCGGAGGCGGACAAGCGCCGCAGCTACTTCCGCCTTGCCAGTGACGCTTTCGAGGGTCTTGTGCCCGGCATCGCCCACGACGCACGTCGCGTCTTGTTCGTCTGCACGCGCAACAGTGCCCGCTCCCAACTGGCCTCTGCCCTTTGGCGGCAGGCCAGCGCGATACCTTCGGCCTCGGCTGGAACGCACCCCGCGGACAGTATCGCCGCGGGGGCTGTCGAGGCGGCCCGGCGACATGGCCTGGATCTGCCCGACGTCGCTCCCCGCGCTCTTGACGAAGTAGCGGATGAAGCCGACTTCATCGTGACCGTCTGCGACAACGCCCATGAGGAGTTGGTCGGCCTCGGTGGGATCCACTGGTCTGTTGCCGATCCCTTGCGGCTGGATACTCCGGCGGCCTTCGATGCAGCCTTCGAGGATATTGCCCACCGCGTCACTGAGCTCGCTGCGCGCGTCGTTGCCGCTTAGAAACGTGGGGCTCAAAATCAAATATTGACAATCATCGATATACCGCCCGATACTTCTATGTATCGATCTTCATCAATATCCATGGATCGATACGGTTTTTCAGAGCTTTACGGTTAGGGCGCATGTCTCCACACCACACACTCGTTCGCACAACACTTCCAGGAGAAAACCCGTGAGCACCGAAACCGCCAAGAAGCCGTCCGTCCTCTTTGTCTGCGTCCACAACGCAGGCCGATCCCAGATGGCGGCCGCGTTCCTAAGCACTCTCGCCAAGGGGGAGATCGAGGTCCGCTCCGCCGGTTCCCAGCCGGCCGACAAGGTCAACCCCGCCGCCGTCGAGGCCATGGCCGAACTGGGCATCGACATGTCTGCCGAAATCCCGAAGGTACTCACCACCGAAGCCGTCAAGGAATCCGACGTCGTCATCACCATGGGCTGTGGTGACGAATGCCCATACTTCCCCGGCAAGCGGTATGAAGACTGGGTCCTGGAAGATCCAGCTGGCCAGGGTGTTGACGCGGTACGGCCTATTCGGGATGAAATAAAGACCCGCATCGAGGGCCTGATCGACTCCCTCATCCCTGCGTCCAAGTAATCCGGCTTCCGGCATAGGAGAGATTCCCATGAGTAATGACATCAGGGCCGAACAACTGATTATCATCGGCTCGGGCCCGGCGGGCTACACCGCGGCCATCTATGCGGCCCGGGCAGGGCTTAAGCCGCTTGTCCTGGCAGGCTCGGTTACTGCGGGTGGCGCTTTGATGAACACCACCGAGGTCGAAAACTTCCCCGGCTTCCCGGGCGGTATCCAGGGCCCCGAGTTGATGGACGGACTCCAGGAACAGGCCGAGAAGTTCGGCGCCCGCATAGTGTTCGACGACGTCACGGAAGTCGATCTGAAAGCTCACCTCAAACGAGTGGTCACCGGCGCGGGGGAGACGCATGAGGCGCCCGCCGTCATCCTCGCTACTGGTTCGGCCTATAAGGAACTCGGACTGCCGGAAGAGAAAAAGCTCAGCGGACACGGCGTGTCCTGGTGCGCCACATGCGATGGTTTCTTCTTTCGGGAACAGGACATCATTGTGGTTGGCGGTGGAGACTCTGCCATGGAAGAAGCAACCTTCCTGACACGCTTCGGCAAGTCCGTGACTGTTGTGGTCCGCAAGGGTGAACTCCGTGCCTCGCGCATCATGGCCCAGCGGGCCAAGGACAATCCCAAGATCAGCTTCGCCTGGAACTCCGCCGTCACCAGGATCCACGGCGATACCAAAGTTACCGGAGTGACTCTGACGGATACCCGCACTGGAGAAACCCGCGAACAGGCTGCAACAGGGATCTTCGTTGCCATTGGTCATTTGCCCCGCACCGAGCTTGTCGCCGGGCAGGTGGACCTCGACGCCGAGGGTTACATCAAAGTCGATTCGCCCACCACCTGCACCAATCTCTCCGGGGTCTTCGCATGTGGCGATGCCGTGGATCACCGGTACCGCCAGGCGATCACCGCCGCCGGCACGGGGTGCGCTGCAGCGCTGGATGCTGAACGATTTCTGGCGGCACTTGAGGACGCAGACAGCATAGCCACGGCACTGGTGGAAGAACCCACCCACGCCTGAGGATCCCAAGGATGAAAGAGGACACCATGGAGACAGCGAAGAACCTTCCCGTCGCGATAATCGGTGCCGGCCCGGTCGGATTGGCCGCAGCAGCGCACTTGATCGAACGTGGCCTCGAACCGGTCATCTTTGAAGCTGGACCCTCCGCCGGTGCGGCCATCGAACAATGGCGCCACATCCGGCTCTTCTCGCCCTGGCGTTTCAACATCGATGCCGCCGCCGTCCGCCTCCTGGAACAATCAGGCTGGGAATCTCCCCGCCCCACGGCCCTGCCTTACGGCGGGGAGCTCATCGACAACTACCTCACTCCGCTGGCAGCCATGCCGGTCATGGCGTCCCGCTTGCAGACGGGCGCCCGCGTTGTCGCCGTTACCCGTCTGGGACTGGACAAGACCCACGTCCGTGACCGGGACACCACCCCTTTCCTGGTCAGGGTGGAGCACGCGGACGGCGAAACCCGTGATCATGTTGTGGCTGCCGTCATCGATGCCTCGGGAACGTGGTCAACCCGCAACCCACTGGGCACCTCAGGCTTGCCCGCCGTTGGCGAAGAGACAGCGGCGGACCGCATATCCTCGCCCCTTCCTGATGTCACAGGGCGGGACCGGACCAGCTTTGCCGGCCGTCGCGTCCTCGTCGTGGGCGCTGGACACTCGGCTGCGAACACCCTGATCAATTTGGCCGACCTCTCCAAGGACGAACCCAACACGCGGATCCTGTGGGCCGTGCGAGGCGGCTCTGCGGAGAAGGTCTACGGTGGCGGAGCCGCGGACGGATTGCCCGCGCGGGGCCAGCTCGGCGCCAGGCTTCGTCGGCTGGTCGAAGCCGGCAGCGTCGAACTGTACACAGGCTTCGGAATAGCTAGCATGAAGGCCCTCGACTCCGGGCTGAGCGTTGAATCCGTTGACGGACGCACGCTGGACGTCGATGTCATCGTTCCGTGCACCGGCTTCCGCCCGGACCTGGAGATCCTGCGCGAACTCCGTCTCAACCTCGATCCTGCCGTTGAGGCACCCACGGAGCTCGGTCCACTGATTGACCCCGAATTCCACTCCTGCGGCACTGTCCCTCCACATGGTGCCAAGCTGCTGGCACATCCAGAGAAAGACTTCTACATCGTGGGAATGAAGTCCTATGGCCGTGCTCCAACCTTCCTGCTGGCCACAGGCTATGAGCAGGTCCGTTCCGTCGCTGCTGCACTGGCCGGTGACCACGAGGCAGCGGATTTGGTGCAGCTGGAATTGCCGGAAACGGGAGTCTGCTCCACGGACGCCGGGACCAGCTGCGATGTTCCCTCGACGGTCATCAACGAAGAAGCGGAGTCGGGCTGCTGTGCTTCACCGGAACCAGCTTTCATCGGCTTCCCGACCGGGTTCGCGCACGGCCGTTCGGGGGTTTAGCCGCTAGGCGTTGACGGTGTTCCGTTGCCGATAGCTATCGGCGGCATAGACGCCCAGGATCCGCACCTCCGTTGTGAAGAATTCCAGCTCCTCCAACGCCCGGCGGAGACGCGCGTCCGCAGGGTGCCCTTCGACGTCGGAGAGGAACATGGTGGCCGCGAACTCGTTACCCACCATGTAACTCTCAAGCCTGGTCATGTTCAGGCCGTTGGTCGCAAAACCACCCAGCGCTTTGTAGAGCGCTGAGGGGACGTTGCGAACACGGAACACGAAGCTCGTGATCGCGGGACCCGGGAGCTCCTCCTTGGTGGGAATTTCGCGTTCCCGGGCCAGAACCACAAAGCGCGTGGTGTTGGTGGGGTCATCTTCGACGCCGGAGGCCAGCACCTCCAGACCATACAAGCCCGCGGCCAGTGGAGGAGCGAGGGAAAGCTTGCGGGGATCGTTCCAGTCGCGCACTTCCCTCGCTGATCCTGCCGTGTCTCCGGCGATAACCGGCTTGAGGCCGGCTTCCCGGATGATCTTGCGGCACTGGCCCAAAGCGTGGATATGGCTGTGAACCTCTGTTGCGCCTTCAATGGTGCTGCCCGGAATGCCCAAGAGGTCAAACCGGATGGGCAGGAAATACTCGCCCACGATTTGCAGCTTGGACTGGGGGAGCAGTGCGTGAATGTCAGCCACACGTCCGGCGATGGAGTTCTCGATCGGGATCATGGCGAGGTCCACTTCACCGGTGGACACCAGTTCAAAGGCGTCTTCAAAGCTTGCGCAGGGCACGCTTTCGAGGTTGGGGAACATTTCCTTGCACGCGAGATCCGAGTTGGCTCCCGGCTCACCTTGATACGCAATCTTCTGGGACATGGTGCTCATGGTTTCACGCGGTTCCCCCAGCAACCCAACCGGGTCCATCCTGTGACCGGCAACCCAACTGAGTCGCAGCAGAGCGCGTTTTGAGGGGTCAAAACGCGCTCAACTGCGACTCAGTTGGGCCAGGAAAGCGGGAACTCAGCCGTTGATGATCTGCGGTACGCCCAGTGCCTTGAGGCCTTCAGCGCCGAACTCCAGGCCGTAGCCGGACTGCTTGGCGCCACCGAAGGGGATGCGTGGGTCCACTGCGCCGTGTTTGTTGATCCACACGGTGCCGGCCTGGATGCGGGAGGCGACCTCGCGGGCGGCAGCCAGGTCGGAGGACCAGACGGAGGCGCCGAGGCCGACGTCGAGGGCGTTGGCTTTGGCGACTGCCTCGTCAACGGTGCTGTACCGGATGATCGGCAGGGCCGGGCCGAACTGTTCCTCGGCGACGAGCGGGTTGTCGTTGTCGATGTCGGCAACCAGTGTGGTGGGGTAGAAGTTGCCGGGCTGATCGGCGTCGGGGTTGCCGCCGAGCAGGATGCGTGCACCGGAGTCGCGGGCAGCCTCCACCAGCCGGGCCACGATGTCATACTGCTGGCGGTTCTGCAGTGGGCCGAGGACGTTGTTCTCATCGAGCCCGTTGCCCATCGGCATCGCGGCGGCGACGGCGGCCAGTTCAGTGCACACTGCCTCGTACAGCGAGTCGTGGACGTACAGGCGCTTCAGGGCGGCGCAGGTCTGGCCGGTGTTGATGAAAGCGCCCCAGAACAGCCCCTCGGCAATGGCTTTGGGGTCCGCGTCGGGCAGGACGATGCCTGCGTCGTTGCCGCCGAGTTCCAGGGTGAGGCGCTTGACGGTGTCAGCCGACGAACGGATGATCGCCTTGCCTGTGGCCGTGGAGCCGGTGAACATGACCTTGCCGATGGCGTCGTGCGCGGCCAGCGCTTCGCCGACGTCGCGTCCTCCGGAGACCACGCTGAGCAGGCCTTCGGGCAGTTCCTGGTTGATGATCGAGGCCAGCGCGAGCACGGACAGCGGGGTGTATTCGGAGGGTTTGACCACCACGGCGTTGCCCATCCGGAGGGCAGGGGCGATTTGCCAGACAGTGATCATCATCGGCCAGTTCCAGGGTCCGATCGCGCCCACGACGCCGATGGGCCGGTAGTGCAGTTCGGCGCGGGTTTCGCCGTCGTCCACTACAGTCTCAGGGTCCAGCGGTGTGGCGGCGGTTGCGCGCAGCCACGCGGCGCACGCGCCGACTTCGAAGCGGGCGTTCGGGCCGTTCAGCGGCTTGCCCTGCTCGCGGGAGAGCAGTTGGGCGAGCTCTTCTGCGGAGCGTTCGACGGCGTCGGCCGCCTTCATGAGTGCAGCGGACCGCGCGTCGTGGCCCAAGGCAGCCCAGGCTGGCTGTGCAGCTGCGGCAGCTGCCACAGCGGCGTCAAGATCTTCAACGGTGTGGACGGGGGCTTCGCCGACCGCCTGGCCCGTTGCAGGGTCAAGAATCGTGCGGCTGTTCTGGCCGGGGGCTGCGGTAATCGAGGCCAGCAAGGCGTCGTAAGTCTCCATTGGTACTCCGCTCGGGTAGTAAGTCTTGGCGGCCGGTGAGGCGCGCGGCGATGATTCCAGTGTGGTTGGCGTCACGCGGAGTCGCCTTGTCTATGCACGAACAGCCCTTGACGGGAAGCGAACGCTTTCCAGCAGCGCCTTTCGTACCGGATAATTTGGCGGGTGACTCTTGCATCCCTCGCTGCCTTCGCCGGTCTCTGCCTGGTCCTGTCCGTAACTCCGGGTCCGGACACCTTTCTGGTCCTTCGCATTGCGTTGAACCGTCCCAGTGCTGGAATTGCTGCGGCGGCGGGGTCGGCCATGGGGGCGATTGTTTGGGCTGCACTGGTGGGCGTTGGCCTCGCGGCCATCCTCGAGCAGTCGGCGGAACTGTTCCGCTGGGTCAAGATCGCGGGCGGCTTGTACTTGCTGTATCTGGGCGTTTCTTCGTTCATCAAGTCCAGGAAAGCGGCCAGGGCGGCCAAAGCAGGCCCAGAGGGAGAGGGTTCCAACGCGCCCCTCCCATACAGCCGGCTCGCGGCGCTGGGCGCAGGAGCTCTCTCCACACTCCTGAACCCGAAGGTAGGCCTGTTCTATCTGGCCGTGGTCCCGCAGTTCATCCCGCACGGCGGAGACACCATGGGTACCTCACTCATTTTGGGCATCGTGGTTGCCGTCATTGCCTTCGCGTACCTGTCGATGATCGCGGTGGTGGCGTTCAAGGCGATGCGGTGGCTCAAGCGCCCCAAGGTGAGTACCGCCGTCGAGCGTGTCAGCAGCGGTGTGATCGCGGGACTGGGCGTCGGCGTGGTGGCGTCGGGCGCCAGCAGCTAGGCAGCCAGCAGTTAGCTAGCCCGCCAGCAACCTTAGATAGTTGTCCAGCTGCCCTTCAAGGTCCTGGGCAAAGTGCTCGCCGGGGGACAGGGCCGCCACGATCTGGGCGCCCAGCATCATGTTGAGCAGATGATCGGCGACGGCGGCGTCCCCAATGGGGGCGGCAATCTCACCGGCCGCGCGGGCTGCTGCCGTGTGCGCCGTGATGGTGTTGTGCCACTGGTTCATGGACTCGCTGTGCAGGGCCGCCATCTCTGCGTCGTTGAGGGCCTTCTGCCAAAACGGGATCACGATGCGGGCTTCGTTGACGCGCTCCTCGTCCAGCGGCAGGACTTCGGCGCAGAAGGCGCGGAGGGCAGCGATGCCGGCCAAACCCGAGGTCACGGCCGCTATGCGCTGGTTGGTGCGGTTGAAAACGTGCCCGAAAGCTGACGTCAGGAGCAGATCCTTGGTCGGAAAGTAGGGCTTGAGCGCGCCATTGGCAAAGCCGGCTTCTTCGGCAATTTCGCGCATGGTGGCGCCTTCAATGCCCAGCCTTGCAATGATCCGCCAGGTTGCGTCCACCAGTTCGAGGCGTCGTTGATCGTGGTCCACAATCTTTGGCACTGAGCGGGCTCCCTGAAAACTTTTTGGCGGACAGGTCTTGTGACTCATCTTACGTTTTGGTTATTCTCTACACCTATAGAAAATAAATCCTGACCCATCATAGGTCCCCGGACAAGAGGCAGCCATGACGCCCACAGCAACCCAGACAGCCACTGACGCAGCCGTTAAGGAAACCCAGTACCGCCTGGCCACAGGTGCCGAAATCTCTGAGGTGCAGCGCCTCCTGCAGGCCGCCGGACACCTCGGCGCCGAGCAGCGGATTGCCTACCTGGGCCTTGTGGATCCGTCCCGCAGCCAGGCAAAGGAAGACCGCCGCTTCCGTGTGTTCATCCACGACATCTCCGGCGGGGCTCCTACCGACGTCCTGGTGTCGGTGACACGTGGTGAGATCCTGTCCGCGACAGAACTGGACACCAAAATCTCCGGCGAACTCCCCGTGCTGGAGGAAGAGTTCGAGGTCGTGGAGACGCTCCTCGCCACGGACGAGCGCTGGCTCGCCGCCCTTGCGGCACGAGATCTGGACGTGGAAAAGGTTCGCGTGGCTCCGTTGTCCGCGGGCGTCTTCGAATACGACGAGGAACGCGGCCGCCGCATCCTTCGTGGCCTGGCCTTTGTGCAGGACTTCCCGGAGGACAGTGCGTGGGCCCACCCTGTGGACGGGCTGGTGGCGTACGTGGACGTGGTCAACAAGGAAGTCACCCAGGTGATCGACCTCGGCGTCATGCCGATCCCGGCCGAGCATGGAAACTACACGGATCCTGAACTGACCGGACCCCTGCGGACCTCCCAGAAGCCCATCAGCATCACGCAGCCGGAAGGTCCGAGCTTCACTGTCACAGGTGGCAATCACGTGGAGTGGGAAAAGTGGAGCGTGGACGTCGGCTTCGACGTCCGGGAAGGAGTTGTCCTCCACAACCTCGCTTTCCGGGACGGCGACCGCCTCAGGCCCATCATCAACCGTGCCTCGATCGCCGAAATGGTGGTTCCGTACGGCGATCCCTCGCCCATCCGGTCCTGGCAAAACTACTTCGACACCGGCGAATACCTCGTTGGCCAGTACGCCAACTCCTTGGAACTAGGTTGCGATTGCCTTGGCGACATCACCTACCTCAGCCCCATCATCAGCGATGCCTTCGGCAACCCCCGCGAAATCCGCAACGGGATCTGCATGCACGAAGAAGACTGGGGCATCCTCTCCAAGCACTCGGACCTCTGGACCGGCATCAACTACACCCGCCGCAACCGTCGCCTGGTGATCTCCTTCTTCACCACCATCGGCAACTACGATTACGGCTTCTACTGGTACCTCTACCTGGATGGAACCATCGAGTTCGAAGCCAAGGCCACCGGCATCGTGTTCACCAGCGCATTCCCGGAAGGCGGTTCGGACAACATTTCCCAGCTGGCGCCGGGCCTCGGTGCCCCGTTCCACCAGCACCTCTTCAGCGCCCGCCTGGACATGGCCATTGACGGCTTCACCAACCGCGTGGAAGAAGAAGACGTGGTCCGCCAGTCAATGGGCGAAGGCAATGAGCGCGGCAACGCCTTCTCCCGCAAGCGGACGCTGCTCACCCGCGAGTCGGAAGGCGTCCGGGAGGCCGACGCCCGCAGCGGCCGGACCTGGATCATTTCCAACCCCGAGTCCCGAAACCGTTTGGGCGAACCCGTCGGCTACAAGCTCCACGCCGAAAACCAGCCCACGCTGCTCGCCGACCCAGGTTCCTCTATCGCCAAGCGCGCCGCATTCGCCACGAAGGACCTCTGGGTCACCCGCTATGCCGACGACGAACGATACCCCACTGGTGACTTCGTGAACCAGCACTCCGGCGGAGCAGGTTTGCCGGCTTACGTCGCTCAGGACCGCGAGATAGACGGCCAGGACATCGTCGTATGGCACACCTTTGGCCTCACACACTTCCCCCGCGTGGAGGACTGGCCGATCATGCCCGTGGACACCGTTGGCTTCAAGCTGCGCCCCGAAGGCTTCTTCGATCGGAGCCCCGTGCTGGATGTGCCGGCAAACTCTTCAGGTTCGAGCTGCCACAGCTCTGCCGCCGCCGCTGGGGATGAACACGGCGATGCGTCCGGCTCGGGTCAGCACGGCCACTGCCACTAAACGGATCCTCGGACACATGACCACGACGACGGGACGGGTCCGGTCAACCGGGCCCGTCCTCCATCCCAGGATCTGCGCGGCCCTCACTGCTGTGTCATGCGCCGTCCACCTGTGGCTCGCCGCCTCGGGACACCACGGCGCGTGGCTTGGCATCCTCATGATTGCCTTGGCGGCGGTGTGCGTGCCGTGCACCTTTCACATCTGGCGCCACAGCCGCGTCGGAGCTCTTCACCAGGTGACGGTTTCCGCTGTGGCAATGATTGCCCTTCATGCCGTCTTGCTGCTGGGAGCGGGAGGCCTGCTGGGAGCGGGCGGTGCCGGCCACTCGCACGGTGGGGGACCGACGTCGAACGCTTTTGATACTTCCGGTGCGACCGGACTGTTGCTGGTGATCGGATTGGAAATCACGACGGCGCTGCTCGCGGCCACGCTGGTAGCGCGGCTCCGGCGTCGGGTACAAATGGCCGCTGTTCCTGACCCTGTTTGGCGTCCGGCATAAGCCCAGCAGGAATTCGGCAGGATATTGCCTCGAGCAGGCAGTTTTCCCGCTTGTTGCACCTTGCCCGAACGCTGTTCAGTAGAGAGGTGAGTAGAGCTGTCAGTAATTCGGGTAATCCAGGCCTTGGCTTGTTCAGGGCGACGGGGATCTATGTAGGTGCCATTCTGGGGTCCGGTGTGCTGGTTCTGCCAGCTATCGCCGCCCAGGTTGCAGGACCGGCGTCGTTATTGGCGTGGGCGTTGCTGCTGGTGTTCTGCACACCGGTGGCGTTCAGCTTCGCGGAAATGTCCAGGCAACAGCCCGACGCCGGTGGGATCGCCACGTTCGTGACCCGCGCTTTCGGGCAGCGGGCCTCAGTTGTGGCCGGCTACCTCTTCTACTTCGCCATCCCGTTCGGGGCGCCCGCCACCGCGGTGATCGGCGGGGAATACATCGCGCATGCCATGGGCGGCGGGCGGGAGACGGCCCTGATCGCGGCCGGCTTCATCCTGGCGGCAGGTTTCCTGAGCAACGCGGTGGGGATCCGGGTCTCCAGCAAACTGCAACTCTTCCTCATGGTCTTGCTCGTGGCGTTGCTTGCGCTCGCCGTCGCCGTGGCCGCGCCCTACGCCAAGGCAGAGAACTTCGTTCCCTTCGCCCCGAACGGCTACTGGGCCGTGGGCGGCGCAGCGAGCCTGCTGTTCTTCTGCTTCGCCGGGTGGGAAGCCGTGACGCATCTGGCCGGCGAATTCCGCAACCCCGAGCGCGACTTGAAGCGGGCCACCTGGCTAACGCTCGTCGTCGTGGGTGTTGTCTACATCGGTTTGGTGGCAGCCTGTGTCGCCGTCCTCGGTCCAGGCCTCGCTGGCAGCAGCGTGCCGGTGGCCGAACTGCTGGCGAAAGGACTGGGACCGGCGGCGGCTCCCGTGACGGCTGTGGCCGCAGCCGTGTTGACGTTCGGACCGCTGAATACTTTCGTCGCCGGGGCCAGCAAGCTGGGCGCCAGGTTGGCGTCCGACGGCGTGCTGCCGCGGCCTTTGGCGCGTGGCGTGGCTGCCGGCGAGGTGCCCTCTGTGAGCCTCGGCGCGCTGGCTGTTATGACGTCGTTTTCCTTTGCCCTGGCCGCTGTGGGGCTCCTCAGCATGGAGTTCCAGATCGGCGCCGCGTCGGCGTGCTTCACGGCCGTCACCGCGTTCGGGCTGGCTGCAGGCGTGCTCCTGTTGCCCCGTGGAACCGCAGCCTGGTACGGCGTGATCGTGGCCGCCGTCGTAATGCTGGTTGTCCTGCTGTTCAGCGGCTGGGCCTTGCTGGTGCCCGCCGTGCTGGGTGTTGCGGCATTGTTGGTGGGGCGCTTGTATTTGAAACCCCCGGTGCCACAATTGAGCCATGGCCGCAGCGTGGTCAATTCGTGAGGGGTTCCGCAGCGGGCCTGACCCTGATGCCCTGCGCCGCCCCTTCTTCATTGCCGCCGTTGTTGTCTTTGCCCTGGTAGTCCTGGCCGAGGTGGGGATGTCGCTCCTGCTGGGGCAGACCGCCGTCGACCCCGTCTCGGCAAGCGACGCCAACAACCTGGGCGTTCCACTGGATGTCTTCCGCAAGACGCAGCGGGCCGATGCCGAACCGCCAGGCGCGGGCATTGGATTCCTCGCATTCCTGGATGGCTTGCTGCTGTTCACAGTGGTGATGCTGGGGCTTAGCCTGATCATCGATCTTCGAACCTATGGCCGGATCCAGGGGCTCACGACGTTCATCGTGACGCTGCTTTGGGTTATCGCGGCGTTCCTCACCGCAATGTTGGCTTTGGCGAAGCTGTTCCTGATGATCGGGTTGTTCGTGGCTACCCCGTTTGGAACCATTGCCTACCTTGCCCTGTGGGGGAGCTTTCCTACCGGGCAGGCAGCGGCGATTCTGGGACTATTGCTGGTCCTGAAAATCGTGTTCGCAGTGTTGCTGATTCTCAGCCAGCCAAAGTTCCTCAAAGTCACGGGACTCGTGGTGCTGCTGGTGGTGTCCGTGCTGCTTCAGATGATCCTGGGGCTGATCCACGAGTTCCTGCCGGGTCCCCTGGTGTCCATTGGAGATCAGTTCTGGGCGCTGATCACTGTGGTGGTGGCGCTGGTGTGGGCATTGATCATGCTGATTGCCTCGATTCCGGCCATCATCAACGCCCTGCGTGTGAGCGGTTCGGCGGGGGACTAGCCTTGCCACCAGTCCGGTGACTTCGCGGGAATCCTGCCACTTCGAGCCAACTCACAGCGAAACCCGCGTCAGCTTGTCCGGATTCGAGATCTGCCGCAACCCGCGGATGGTGCCGTCAGGGCCGCCGTCGAGCACCAGGACGTCGGCGCGGCCCGAGTGCCGGAGTACCAGCGCTGGTTCACCGTTCACAGCGATGAGCACGGCAGTGACGGGCTGTACGGGATCGAAAACCACTGCTTTGCCGAGGATGCCCGCGAAGAACCGCCCGATCCGCTCTGCCCCGAACACCGGGTTCATTGCGCTCTTGACCTTGCCGCCGCCGTCGGCCCATAGCACTGCATCCTGGTCGAGCATCGCCACTACCGTGTCAATGTCACCCTGCTCGATGGCGCGTACCAGCTTCTCTAAGGCTGCGCGATCCTTGGTCCTGGGAGCGGGAGCGTCCGGGTCGATGTCCAAGCGGCGCTCGGCCCTGGAGATCATTTGGCGGACGGCAGTGGGAGTCTTTTCCAGGATGTCCGCGATTTCCGGCGCGGACATCCCAAAAGCGCGGTGGAGCACCAGAGCAGCCCTCGCCTCCGGCGCCAGCTGCTCGGCCAGGTGAAGCTAGGTCAAGGACAGGAGCTCGCGGTTGGCCACGGTTTCCTCCGGAAGCCTGGAAGTGTCCACCGGCTCCGGCAACCAAGGCCCGGTGTAGTCCTCGCGCGCAGCAGCGAGTTGGCGGACCCGGTCAACCGAGCGCCGCACGCACACTGTGGTCAACCACGCGGGCCAGGATTCCACGCGGTGGCCATCGGCCTTGCGTTCCTGCCGAACGGCGTCGATGGCAACCTCGGAGACGACGTCCTCCGCATGGCCGAAATCTCCCAACATCCGGTAGGCGATTCCCAGCAAACGATTCCGTTCGCTCTGCCACGCGGCCGTGGCCGATACCGCAAGACTCATGCCCTCCACGCTACCCCTCAGACGATCGGGTTCTTCTCGTCTACCGGTGGCTCCATTTGCGTGCTCACGGCAATCCTGTTCCACACATTGATCGTGGAGATGGCCAGGATCAAACCGCCCATCTGGCTGTCGTCGAAATGGGTGGCGGCCGCATTCCAGATCTCGTCGGTGACGGTATCCGGACCGAGCTGCGTGACGGCGTCGGTCAAGGCCAGCACCGCCCGCTCGCGGGCATCGAAGAACACCTTCGAATGCTGCCACGCCGCCACGGCATGCAACTTGCGGGCAGGAATCCCGCGCTTCCGACCGTCAGTGGAATGCATGTCCACGCAGAAACCGCAGCCATTAAGGATGGAGGCGCGGAGCTTGATGAGTTCGTACAAGTCGGGATCAACCGACTTCCGGGCGTAGCCCTCCAGCCCGATGACAGCGGCGTAGCCGAGTTTGTTGCTGTGGCCGATATTGATGCGGGTCATACTGTTTCCCTTCCGTGGTGGTGCCTTACATCAGGGATGTCGTAAGGGGCGGCGGAAGTGTGACAGGGGCGGCTAATTGTTAGAGTCGGTCGATGCGCGCAGTAGTTTTTGATGAGGTCCGGACCCAGCCCGACGTTCGGGAGGTCACCAAACCCGAGGCTCCCGCTCGAGGTGTGGTGGTGAAGGTTTTGGCCACCGGCATGTGCCGCAGCGACTGGCACGCCTGGGCCGGCCACGATGACATAGCGGTGCCCCACGTTCCAGGCCACGAGCTCGCCGGTGTCATCGACTCCGTCGGGGAAGACGTCCAGCGCTGGAAGGTCGGCGACCGCGTCACCGTCCCCTTCGTTTGCGGGTGCGGTAAGTGCGAATGGTGCCGTGATGGTGACGCGCAGGTGTGCCCCGACCAGGAGCAGCCCGGCTTCACCCACTGGGGATCGTTCGCCGAATACGTGGCCCTGCACGCTGCCGACAGCAACCTGGTTGCCATACCGGAAAGCGTTGAATTTACGACGGCGGCAAGCCTCGGCTGCCGCTTCGCCACGGCATATCGTGCCCTGGCAGCCCGTGCCCAGGTGAAGGCCGGCGAATGGGTGACAGTTGTGGGCGCGGGAGGCGTGGGCCTCAGCGCTGTGATGATTGCCAAGGCCATGGGAGCCAAGGTCATTGCCGTGGATCGGAACCCGGAGGCCTTGGCCGTGGCTGCACGTTTGGGTGCAGACCACACCGTGCTTGCTGACGGTGCGGATATCCCCGCCGCGGTCAACGTCCTCTCCGACGGAGGCAGCCACGTGGCGGTAGACGCCGTCGGAAGTGAACAAACCTGCGCAGACGCAATCCTCAGCCTTCGCAGGCGGGGCCGGCACGTCCAGATCGGCCTGTTGCCCTCCATTGACGGCAACCCGCAGGTGCCGATGGCCCGCGTGATCGGCTGGGAACTGGATGTCCTGGGCAGCCACGGCATGGCCGCGGTGGACTATCCCGGAATGATGGCCCTCATTGAACAGGGTGCGCTCCGGCCGCAGCTGCTGATCGAACGCACTATCGGGCTGGAAGAAGCAGCGGTCCTGTTGCCGACCTTCGATACATCGACCGTGGCCGGGATGACGATGATCGACCCGGCGCGCTAACTGCCTGGCACCCCAACTGGGTCGCATTTGTGCGCGTTTTGAGCCCCCATAACGCGTGTGAAGTCTCAAGACTTAATGGACACTTATGTCTCATGACTTCGTGGACAGTGTGTCTCAGGACTTCGTAGACACTCGGTGCGGGTTTGCTCGGTTTCATGAGCAAACCCGCACCGAAGTTGAGCGTCCGTCAAGCAGTCGCGTTGTGGCCGACTGATGCCCCTCGGGGTGAAGTCAGCAAGTTCTGCAAGAAGCACGGGGTCTCACGGGCTTGGTTTTACAAAGTCCGGGCAGAAGCCGAAATTGCGGGCCCGGTGGAGGCCTTGGCAACGAAGCGGCCAGTTCCGTTCACGAGCCCCACGGCGACGGCCCCGGCGATGATCGAACTCCTCTTGGCCACACGGGCAGCGTTGGAAAAAGGAGGCTACGATCACGGCCCTTTGTCGGTGATCGCGACCCTGTCCCGCAAAGGCTTCGCGCCACCATCCAGAGCGACCGTGGCCAGGATCTTCAGCCGCGCCGGTGTCGTCATCCCCGAGCCGCGGAAGAAGCCACACAACGCTCAGAAACGGTTCGTCTACCCGCAGCCGAACGCATGCTGGCAGATCGACGCAACCGAGTGGCCGCTCGCGAACGGGAAGAAGGTGGCGATCTTTCAACTCATCGATGACCACTCCCGCTTGGCCTTGGCATCTCTGGTCGCGACCGGGGAAACGAGCGAGGCCGCCATCGCCGTCGTGTCCCTGGCCATCGAACGTCACGGCGTGCCGGAGAAATTCCTCTCCGACAACGGTGCAGCGCTGAATCCAACCCGCCGCGGACGCACCGGAGCGCTCGTGGAATACCTCAAATCCCATGGGGTCGAACCCATCACCGGCAAACCTGGGAAGCCGACCACCCAAGGCAAGAACGAACGCTTCCACTTCACCCTGCACCGCTACCTGCGTAAGCAGCCACCGGCCACGACCATGGCCATCCTGCAAGCCCAGATCGACACCTTCGACCAGTACTACAACACCGAACGCGAACACCAGGCACTGCCAGGGAAACAGACCCCGGAGGAAGCCTGGCACGCGACCCCGAAGACTCCTGCTCCCGCCCTGCCCGAGCCTGCGGTGACCATCCATGAGCAACGTCAAAGCGAACAACGCCGCGTCACCAAGGGCGGCCGTGTCACCGTGTTCGGGACGGCCTTCAACATGGGCAAGGAACTAGCCGGCACCGCCGTGCACATCATCTACGACAGCACCACGGTGATGTTCTTCGATGCCCACGGCACCGAGATCATCACGCACCCCATCCCCGTCAAAGGCACGCTCTACGTCGGCAACGGCAAACCCTCAGGAGTCGCTGCTGACCCTCGAGGCACACGAAGCAAACGAACCAAATACCCGCCACTAAAAGACCGCCGGAAACCGCTCAACCACGAAGTGTCCACGAAGTCCTGAGACATGAAGTGTCCACAGTGTCATGAGACATGAAGTGTCTACGAAGTCCTGAGACATCACAAGCCGTCAAAACGCGCACAAATGCGACCTAGTTGGGTTAATCTGCCGGGCGGTTCCGGTACGCCGCCAGGAAGTGCTCGATCCTGCGCACGGCTTCCTCGATGTCCTCCACGGTCGGCAGGATCACGAAGCGGAAGTGGTCCGGGGTGGGCCAGTTGAAGGCCGTTCCGTGCGAGACGAGGATCTTCTGTTCCTGCAGGAGTTGAAGGACGAACTTCTCGTCGCTCTCAATGGGGTAGATCTCAGGGTCCAGCCGGGGGAACAGGTACATTGCGCCCGCGGCGGGGACGCACGAAACGCCCGGGATCGCGGTCAGCAACTTCCACGCCAGGTCCCGTTGCTCACGCAGGCGGCCGCCGGGACGAATGAGTGCCTCGATGCTTTGGTATCCGCCCAGGCAGGTTTGGATGGCGTGCTGGGCGGGAACGTTGGAGCACAACCTCAGCGAGGCGAGCAATTCCAGGGATTCGCGATAGGCAGCCGTTGCGGTCAATGGTCCCGTTACGGCAACCCAACCCGCACGGTAGCCGGGCATGCGGTAGGCCTTGGAAAGTCCGCTGAACGTCAGAACCGGGATGTCGTCTGCCACCGCGGCGGTATGAATGTGCGGGGCGTCGACGTAGCGGATCTTCTCGTAGATCTCATCGGAAAACAGGACGAGATCATGCTTCCTTGCGAGCGCCGCGAATTGCTCAAGGATGTGCCTGGGGTACACGGCCCCTGTGGGATTGTTCGGGTTGATGATCACGATGCCCCGTGTGCGCGGAGTGATCTTTGATTCGACGTCGGCCATGTCCGGCCACCAGTTCTCGTCCTCATCGCAGAGGTAGTGCACGGCTTTGCCGCCCGTGAGTGTCACGGCCGCGGTCCAGAGCGGGTAGTCGGGTGCCGGGATGAGGATCTCGTCACCGTTTTCCATGAACGCCTGCAAGGTCATGGAAATGAGTTCGCTGACGCCGTTGCCGATGAAGACATCCTCGACGCCGATCGTCATCAGTCCGCGCGTCTGGTAGTACTGCGAGATCGCGGTCCGGGCGGAGAAGATGCCCTTGGAATCGCTGTAGCCCTGGGCCCCGCGGATGTGGTGGATCATGTCCACCACCACTGACTCCGGCGCCTCCAACCCGAACGGTGCCGTGTCCCCAAGGTTCATCTTGAGGATGCGGTGTCCCTCGGCTTCCATGGCCTTGGCGGCCTGGAGGATGGGACCACGGAGTTCGTAGCGGACATTCTGGAGTTTGCTGGAGTGCTGCATCGGACGCATGGTTGATCTTTTCATGTCAGCTCCCCGGCAAGGCAAACCCGTCCCGAAATAGTCACGGGTTCAGCCGCACCTCGCAAAGTTGGGGGTTGCTGAGACAAATGTTTACTGGATCAAGGATGATGCTGGACCTCAACTCAGTCCGCACCAAAATGAGTGCGTTGACGTTGACTTTAGTGCCGACGTCGGGATTGACGCCCACCACTACGCACCGCGTCAGGGAGAGGGGAGGCGAGCTTTGGCAGGCGGAACCCTGGGTGAAGTCCAATTGCAGTTGTGCTGCCTGGAAGGCGTTGCGGGCTGTTTCGATCCGTGATCCGAGGACACTGGGCACGGTGGCCTTCACGGGCACCGCAATTTCCAGGTTGACCGTGCTGCCGCGGCCCACTTTCTCGCCGCCGGCGGGACTCTGGTTGACTACCGTACCTTCGGGCGAGGCGCTTTCGATCTCGCTCGTGGCTGCTTTGAAGCCGGCGTCCGTCACGATCTGGACCGCCTCAGCTTGCGGCTTGGCTTTTACGTCCGGAACGTTGGCGTCCTTGAACATGAAGTACAGGATCACGCCGATAACGGCCAGCAGCACCACACCCCCGATGATCACCCACAACCAGGGGAATCCCGGCGTCGGCTTCGGCTTCTCGGCCGCCGGAACCGTCAAGGTGACCACATGCGCCTGGTCCGCGTAGTCCTCGGGTGCGTCGTCGGCGGAGTAGGCGATCAGCTTCACCGGGTAGCTCCCCTCGGATGCCCCCGCGGTGTCGAAATTGACCACGTACTGTTCGGTGGCCCCGGCGGCGATGGTCCGCAACGGGTTGGGGATGGTGGTGTACGTTTTCGACGGCGGATTGGTCACCTGCCCGGGGAAGGCGCCGAGCACTACGCGCTCGGAAGTGGTGGAGCCATTGGTGACGGACGCTGTCAGCGAACCCTTCCCATCCTTAAGGACGACATCCGGGGAGCTCAACGTCATGGTGATGGCAGTCATGGCACAACAACTCCTGGGATCGCGGTTTGTAGTTTCGGCGCACAGCAGCTCATCTCAGCCTCCGGCTTTCTGGATCAGCAACACACAAGTCCCCAGGGGACAGACGATTCCCAGCTGTCCGCCCGAGGTCCCGAAGGTCAGGTCCACGGTTTTCCCTGGGCCTGAATTCTGCTCAGCGCGCGTCCCCTGCACCAACAGCGAGACGGTGACCGCCTGCTGCGGGGCGAGTCTCGCCCGCTTGGTGGGAGGTCCGAAATAGAACAGGCCTCCACCGAATTCCTTCACATCGAACACGCACGCACCCGTTACCACCAGCTGGGTATCGGACGCCGAACATGAACCGCCTTGGGCAGACAGGTCTGCTGAGGTGAGTTGCGCGCCCGCGGCCGCGTCGGAGAATCCGCCCTGCCAGTCCCGTGCAGCATCGTTGTTTCCGCCACCGCAGCTGACGCCGAACACCAGCACCAACAGCGCGATTACTCCACAAGCGACCACCACAAGAATCGGCGTGCGGTTCTCCTTATTCATGCGTGGTCACCGTTCATCCCCCGCACCTGAACCTCATCCGTCACGTGCGCGGGCTTCATACCTTTGACGATTCTGCGGATCAACTCCAGCTGCCCACCCGCTTCCGCAGGCACCAGCACCCTGATATGGAAGGCGCCGGGCACGGATTCGACGTCGAACCCGGGCACCCCGGTGGCCAGGTGCAGGAAGCGGGTGAGCCCGTCCACAGTGCCGCGGCGAGCAGAGAGCTGCGCCGCAGCTGCGATGAGGTCCCGTTGCCGCGATATGGGAATTGCGCTGGTCGCCGGGATGCTCCCGGATCCAGCGCCGGCCTCCGGACCGGGCAGCGTCAGCCAGTCCAGATCTACCCAGCGCGAGAGAAAAGGAATCAACGACGACGGCGCGCGGCCGGGATCGGGAACGGTATGGATGCGGTCCAGGACCTGCCGGACGGGCTCATGCATGTCCTCGGCCACGGCAAGCAGGGCCTGCAGGGGAGAGCTGGTATCGGCGGCCACCTGGAAAACTTCCGGCAGGACCTTCAGCAGCTTGGACCCGGATGGCCGCATGGGCTCAGCCATTGCCATGGACCACCTCGATCCTGTGGTCACCCGAGCAGAACAGCCAGGTGTCGGGCAGCGTCACGACGTCGTCCACCACGCGCCGTGTGCAGCTCTCCCATTTCACGGCGTTGTCAGTGCTGCGGTACACGCCTTTGGGACCGGCGGCGAGGACCAAGGGTTCGCCGTCAAGGATTGCCCCGGACACGGATTTGACCGGCTCGAAGCGGGTGCGGTCCCTCAACGGCAGATTGCAGTTGACGTCCGGCACGCTCCACTGCGCCGACGACTGGCCCAATTGCAGTCGCAACACCCCGCCGCTCTGGGTAGCGGCATAGGCAGCGTCGCCCATCACGTGGACACCCCAGCAACTTCCCCCGGTCCAGCCAGTGCTGAACTGCTCCCACGAATTCATGAATGACTCATCGAAATCGGTACGGCCCAGCTCATCGATCTTCAGCCGCAGGCATCCCGTCCCGGTCCCTTCCGGCACTGCGCGGCCGAGCCACACATAGCTCGCACCGCCGTCGTACTGGATGGTCATGCAGCGGATGTCCTCGCCGGCGGCCTTGACCTGCTTGAAGCTGTCCGCGGTACCGGCGTCGGGGGAGAGCCAGACGCCTTCCGAGGCCTCCGCAGCCACCACAACACCTGTCCGCCCGCGGACGTCCACCAAGGCGTCCACTGCGTAAAAGCCACGATCCGGCTGGGACGTATCCACCACGTTCTGCACGGGGATTGCCCCTTGGCTCATGGAAAGTTCGTACAGTCCGCGTTCGCCGGCAAGCAACAGCAGCGGCTCGCCTTGACGGTCCACCCAACACAAATCGGCGACGACGAACCCCAGCTCCGCTGCTTTGCGCCAGGATTCGCCGAGGTCCTCGCTGATGTAAATACGGGAACCAGTGCCGGTCACCGTGCTGACGGCCACCATGCCCGGATGCCGCTCCGGACCCACCCGGCCAGGTGCGGGGGAACGGAACGGGGCGATGGCGCGGACGGTTTCTTCCGCCTGGTCGCCGTCGTCGCCAAAATCCGCACAGCCTTCCCAGCCGTCGGCGGCGTTGGTAGTGCGGAACAGGGTGCCGCCTTGGGCCACGAACCACGTCTTGTCCTGGCCTTCAGCCTGGACCAAGGACACGGCATCACTGTCCGGAACTTTGTCCACTTCCAGCCTGACCCGGTCCACATACTGAACGCCAGGCTCGGCCTCCTCCATGGCACGGTACAGATTGGAGACACGCAGTGGCTTCCCGAAGCCGGATCCGTAACTGGACGAATCCGGGCTCAGTGGACTGATCCCCTCAGACAGGCGGCCCACGATCCTGGATTTCACGGCCTCGGCGTCCTCATCGGGACGAACAACGATCCGCGCATCCACCAGCACCTGTTTGTAGAGGCCCCAGCGCACTACAGGCTCGGCGCCAACCGTGGACCGCCTGCGGAGATATTGTTCCACTTCAATCCGCACTTCGTCCCGTGCATGTGACGCAAGGTCCGCTGCGCGTAATGGCTGGGCCGCCCCTGCCCTGCCGCCGGGAACGAATGGCACCAACACAATTTCCACTTCGCCGGGCCTGGCAAACGCCCACAAATCCTTCCTCGTGAACGCCCTTGCCCGGCCCACCCCGCCGTGGCGACGTGCCAGGACCTCGTAGTCCCGGACAGTGACTGCGCGGTCGCGGGCCTGAAAATCCTGGGGCGCGCGCCTCAGGGCGTTCTCCAAGGACTCGCCATCGCGGCCCCCGGTGGCTGGTTCAGGATTAGTGACCTTGGCACCTGGAACAGGGGAACGCAACACCGTGAGCTGACCCGCTCCCACGTTGCCGCCCGAACCGCCACCACTGCGGTACCAGGCGCGAACCTCGGCGCCCGGCCCTGGTACCAACGGGCCCTGCCCGGATTCCGTCCGCCCCCTGGACTCGTCGTCCCACCACGCGAACATCGCGACGCCGGCACTTCGATCAATCCGCACCGGCATCTCACCCGGCCTTGCGTCAGCGAAGGCCTCCACTTCCTTGCAGTACCGGAACGGCTTTCCGTCCACCAGGACAGCCTCGCCACTGCTCAGCCGCGTCCCCGCCGGAACTTCGACGGCGACCGCCAGCCCAGCGCCCGAGACGATCGGTGCGTTCGGGATCACGAAGCTCTGGCCCGGCCTGCCGGTCCCGGTACCAATCGGTACGGCGTCATACATGGTGACGTCGGCTGCGGGGACCAGCACGCTGGTCTCGCCGGGAGCCAAAGTGGCTGCCGCCGTCGTCGTAAATACCGGCTGGGGTGAACCCGGAACCCCTGGCGGGCAGCTGACCTGTGTACCCCTGGGGATGCGGATTTCCTGAACTGCGCTTGTGCCTGTGGCGGATGAGCGGCTGAATTCCAGCATCGTTTCGGCAGTGCTCGGCGGGTACAGGGACGTGCCGAGCAGATTCAAGTAGACGGCGTAGAGCTTGTCCGGCACGCGGTTGAGCCGGTACATGAGCGTGTCCGTGAGGTAGGCGAAGGCCTCGACGATGGTGATGCCGGGATCGTGGACGGAGAGGTCCGTCCACTCAGGGGCGATTTGCTGGATGCGTTCCCGGGCACCGGCCACAAGGTCCGCGAAGCTGCGGTCATCCAGGTTGGGAACGGGAAGACTCATGCTGCACCGCCGGATTCCACGGGCAGGGCGATGGCGATCTCGTCCTCAAGCTGGGTGGTGCGGACACGGTATTTCAGCCGTACCTCGAGGACTTCAGGATCCTCCGGCGAGCGTGACGCATCCAGGGAAAGGACCGTGATGCGCCGCTCCCACTGCTCCACGGCCCGGGCTACGTAGTGGATAGCCAGGCCTGCCGTGGTGTCGTCGGCCGGAGCAAACGCCAAGCGGAATAAGTGGCAACCGTACGTCGGGCGGTTAACGCGCTCGCCGGGCCTGGTGCTTAGCAGGAGGAGGAGGGCTTGGCGGATGGAGGCTGCGTCCGTCACAGTCGCCAGCCTGCCTGACGGGGTGATGCGCAGGCCCGGGACACCTGCCGCGGCGTCGAAGTCCGGATGGATGAAAGCAATCGAAGTGTAGCGTGGGGCGCTCATGCCAGTGCCTCTCTCATGAACCCGACCCCACGAACGTTTGGCCGGGCCGGCGCACGTTGTATTTGACTGCGCCCGGAGGTGTGCCGTCGGTGAAGCCCTCCACAGTGTCCAGGCAGATGGCTTTGCCCCCGATTCTGATGAAGGTTGAGTAGCCCTTGGTGACCGGCAGGGTTTTATTGCATGGTTTGATGTTGATGCCAATATGCGGGCACATGCTGATATCCCGGTCTTGGGGATCCGTCGCCACCAGGATGGGTGACTTTTTGATGCGGACCCACTCCTGCGACGGTACGTTCTCCACTTTGCCGTCGTGCCCACAGCGCAGGATGGCCTCCTTGACCAGGATCCTCATGGCTTAGGCCTCCTCAAAGTCGACTGATTTCGCGCGAATTCTCATGGCTTTACCCGGAGCTTCCAGGACCAGGTCCGTGGCAGCGGTGATTCGAAGCTTGTCCGGCCCCAGCTCCACCGACGAGCCATGTCCGTCCGTGAAACTCACGGTGCGCGCACCGCCGTCGAGCACTATTTGTTGGCCGTCCGCACTGCGGAACGTATAACGGCTCTCCCGTGGTGTGCTGACGTTGTTGTCGGGCGTTTGTTCGCTGCCGTACAGGCCGCCGAGGATGATGGCCTGGGCCGGATCCGTGGCCGGAAGAAGCACCAGGACGTGGTCGCCCGGAGCTGGCGGGGTGACAATTCCCTTCCCGGAACCGGCGGCCGCAGTAAGCACAGGAGCCCACGCGGTCTGGAGATCCGGGTATGCCGGCAGTTGCACACGGGCACGCCCCCGGGCTTCGGGATCGTCCACGTCAGTGATGATCCCGAGCGTAAAGACGTCCGGTCGTCGTTCAGGGACGGGGCTGGGCGGGCGGGTGGTCAGGGTGGTTTCGTAGCCAGTGCCGTCCAAACGGTGTGAGGCGCTCGCGATCAGGTACGTTCCCTCGATGGATGGCGCCACCCCCTTGATCCTGACGCGCCCACCCGCCCTAAGCCGCGGATTGCCCTCGGCCACGAACACCGCCGTGACCTGGCCGGCCATCCTGACGTCCAGCTCGGACTGCGCCAATCCGTCCGCCTCCTGGGTGGATTCCAGTACCTCGTTGTCCCGCCGGAGTTCGCCGCCCGCGCCCACACTGGCCAACGTCGGGTCAGCTGTGACGCGGGCCTTCGCGTCGCTGCTGCTCGTTTCGGCCTTGTGGACTGTGGCATCCTCCGCACGCCAGCCGTTGATCATTGCGGACGCGTACGCGGGTTCCTGGCTGACCTCGATCTCTGCCGAATGCAGGGACTCCCCGAGGCTAAGCTCCAAGGGTTCGCCTTCGCCGTCGAGTCCTGTGAGCCTCAGGGCGCCGTCGTGCACCACAGGGTAGGCGCCCACCCGGGCACTTTGTTCCACCAGGAGGCTCAGGTCCGTGCGGGCGCACTGGTACACCTGACCGAGTTTCGCCCCGCCTCCCACGACGTCCAGTCCGGTGCCCTCGCAAAGTTTCCGTGCGAGGCCTGCGAGATCCACGTCCTCGTGCAGCCTGGTGAATTGGCGCTTCCTCAGACGATGGAGGGCATCGTAGGCACGGATGCGGATTTCTTGTCCGAGGTTGGCCTCGTAGCTGTACTCCACCACGGTCACCTCACCCACGAAGAGCGGAGTCCGATGGCCGCCGAGCTCAACCCTCAGGGCATCACCGGGGGCCGGATCCACGCCACCCCTGGCCGCAGCAGTCCTCCCCGGGCCGGGTCGCCAACTGATGAGGCACTGGGCTGGCCTCGCCAAAGAACCCAGCACCTGGACCGAAACGATGGCAGCTGTTTCTGCGGTTGTCAGTCGTCGTCTACCCAGGCTGACGATGAGTTCGGGAAGGCCCTGGACCTGCCTCATGGTGCTTCACCAACCGGCGGAACGGCGAGCGGCCCGCTGAAGTGAGCGGGGTCGTCAATGTCGTTGTACTCCAGGAGCAGCTTCCAGAGCAGGGGCGTCCCGAAGGCCTCAACCGAAAGACGCCCCAACTCAGCCGGCGGCACCTCGGGAAGGAGCTCGCCGCCGTCGGGCATTGCTGCGTCCCTGTCCGTGCTGCCATCGCCCGTGACAGCCAGCGTGTCCACGGGCGGGGCCGTCAGATCCACGGCAGGGAGTCGCTGGGCGAGCTCGTAATTCTCCCCGCCTTCCTCGTCGGCAGACTGGCCCACGCGCACGAAGACCATCCGCATCCAGGACCTCAGCGGTGAACCGTCAGGGGCGAAGCGGTCAAAGCGCTCCGCCACTTCGGTCACGATTCCCGGCACATTCCACGCGCGGCCCCAGACAAACCGGACCGACGGCGGTCTCCGCTGGCGCTGAACCTCGGCGCTGTTCTCCGCGAGCGCCCAGATGGGCCTGGTCATTTGCCGCACGTCCTGCACATGGAGCGACGCCGGCGCGAGGTCGACGTCGAAGAGCAGGTCCAGCCTCAACTCGGTGTGGCCGCCTCCCGTAAAAAGCAGGGGGTCATCGGCCAGTCCGCTGCCGCTGAGTTTGCCGCCCGCACTTCTCCGGGGCTCCACTCCGGCCGAGCGCTGCATCACCACCGTTTCCGGGTTGAGGAGGCAGCCAAGATGTTCCCCGGTGTCCTCGATCAGGAAGGCGACACGTTCCATGTCAGACCGCCAAGTGTTCGTCAGTGAGGCGGGCTTGGCGGGCGATTGCCTGGGTTAGCGGGGTGGTTGCCGGACTTGCTTCGTTGGCGCTTGTAATGGGCCGCGGGGCAAGGTCCGGCCAATTGCCCTTGAGGGCCGGTGCCGGGGTATGGGTGTGTTGTGGGGCCTGCTCTGCGTTCGATTCTTGGTTTGAAGGGCGCATGTCGGACCCCGCAACGGGGGGTGTCTTCGATGGGTTAGTGTGTTGGCGCAGCGTGGGGGTGTGTTGTGGGGCCTGCTCTGCGTTCCATTCTTGGTTTGAAGCAGGTATATCGGGCCTGGCGACGGGGGGTGTTTTCGATGGGCTCGTGTTTAGGGGCAGCGTGGGGGTGTGTTGTGGGGCCTGCTCTGCGTCCCGTTCTTGGTTTGAATGGCGTGTATCGGGCCCCGCGACGGGGGGTGTCTTCGAGCGGGTCGTGTGCAGGTGCAGGGCGGGGGTGTGTTGTGGGGCCTGCTCTGCGTCCCGTTCGTGGTTTGAAGGGCGCATGTCGGGCCCCGCGACGGGGGGTGTCTTCGAGCGGGTCGTGTGCAGGTGCAGGGCGGGGGTGTGTTGTGGGGCCTGCTCTGCGTCCCGTTCGTGGTTTGAAGGGCGCATGTCGGGCCCCGCGACGGGGGGTGTCTCCGAGCGATGAGGGCGAAGTCCCAGCGTGGGGGTGTGTTGTGGGGCCTGCTCTGCCTCCCGTTCTTGGTTTGAAGGGCGCAAATCGGGCCCCGCAACGGGCGGCGTCTCCGAGCGATGAGGGCGAAGTCGCAGCGTGGGGGTGTGTTGTGGAGCCTGCTTTGCGGGCCAAGAGCGTCCCCAAGCACGCAGTGTGGGCCTCGCAACGGGAGGGGTGTTGGTCGGCGCGGAGGGAGGGACCAACCCGGCGTCGCGCAGTAACTGGACCCAATGCTCCGGTGCACCTTCCACGTTCAGGCCCCGCACCGGCGTCGAACTTTCCCACGAAGAAGGCTCCGAAACGCCCGCGTCCTCGGCCGAAGGCCCCAACGCGCCGACACTCAAAACGCCACCTCCAGAAACACCCGCACCCGGAGAACCCACACCCGGAGAACCCGGGTCCTGGCCCGACCCACGATCCAGCCATGCAGCCACTGCCCGCAACCGGTGCGCAGCCGCCCGCCGCCAGGAAAACCCAGGCTCAGGCCACGGGAGCGCGGGCATCGTCGAGCTCCAGGCGGTCGTATGCGATGCTGAGGGATTCGATGGCGAGGTCCTTGCCCAGTGCGTCAAGGGGTGCGCCGAACCAGTCGCATGGCCAGGCCCCCAGGAGGTTCCAGCGGCGGACTTCCACGGAGCCGGCATCGTTGAGCATGGCGATGGAGACGTTCCGGCGTTCCACCTTTCCGTCCACGGCTTTGAAGAGCCACTGCAGCATCTCGGTGGAGTCCGTGAGCCCGTACTTCAACGTCACCGGGGTGTACTCCACTTGCCCGGGGATGACGCGGACTGTGCTGTTTTCGCCGCCTGAGCGGTAGAGGATCCGGTCGATTTTCAGGCCGAGGCCCTCAACTTTGGTGAAGTGGCCCTGGACCACGCCTTGGATCACGAGCTTGAAGTTGTAGGCCCGATACGGATCCACCACGTTGCCCGGTTGGGCGGCAGGTGTTGGGGTTGTCATGTCAGGCTCCTGCGCTCTCTGTCTCGCTGGTGTTGTCCGCCGACTGCATGAGCTTGAAGATCACAAACTCGGCCGGTTTCACGGGCGCGATCCCAATCAGAGTGACAACTTGCCCGGCATCGCGGACCTCTGGAGGGTTGGTTTCTTCGTCGCACTTCACGAAAAATGCCTGTTGAGGAGTAGTCCCGAGCAGGGCGCCGTCCCGCCACACGTTGGTCAGAAACGCCCCGATATCGCGCCGGATCGACTTCCACAGCGTGTGATCATTGGGCTCAAACACCACCCAGCGGGTCCCGTCGGCCACCGATTCCTTGATCATGTTGGTCAGGCGACGCACATTCACATACCGGTATTCGCTCGCCTCCGGAGCCTTGGTCCTGGCACCCCAAATCCGGATGCCCTCGCCCGGGAAGTACCGGATACAGTTCACGCCCGCCGGGTTCAGGACCTCCTGCTCCCCACGGCTCACGCGCCGCACAAGATCGATCGCGCCTTGGATGGGCTCGTTGGCTGGCGCCTTGTGGACACCGCGGGTGGCGTCAACGCGCGCCCAAACGCCTGCAATATGGCCCGACGGCGGCTGCGTCACCTTTTTCCCGGACACGGGATCGATCATCACGATCCACGGGAAATACAGGGCCGTATAGCCGCCGGGGGATTGCGGGGCGCCGAGATCCTGCTGCCCGCTGGCTTCGATGGCTGCCCCCTCCCGGCTGCCTGCGGCGGCGGGTCGCGGTGAGTCGGGCCAGTCGGGGGAATCTGAGGAAACCGAGGAGGAAGACGACGGCGTGCTGTCGCTGGCTTTTGTGCCTGCAGGTTGTTCAGACGTGTCTTCGGCTTCGCTGGCTTCAGCTTCGTCGGCGTCGCCCGAGCCGGCGTCGCCCGAGCCGCCACCACCCGAGCTGCCACCACCTGAGCCGGCGTCGCCACCCGGCCCCTCATCCGCCGTCGACCGCTCGTCTGCCGTGCCCGAATCCCGCGCACCTACCGGAACGCCGGACGTCGATGCCCTGGTGAGCGCCCCGACGTCGTCAACTTTTTCCACTGTGTCCATGATGGCCATGCGGTCCTGGCGGAGCGGGTGCTCCACATGCGCCGCCAGTGCCGCATAGGATTCAGCGTCCGCGAAGCCCGGCGCAGCCACCATGGAGATGTCGTCCACGGCCTCGAAAAGCGTGAGGCCTGTGGGCTTGGTGGCTGTGCCCGTGAGGCTGCCGTTGGCCCCAATGTTCACCACATAACAACGGCTTCCTCCGTTTGAGAAGAAGCCGTAAACAGCGTTGGAGAGCGGCGTGCCCGCTGTCGCGTTGCCGACATATTGGTCAACGAACTGGGTCCAGTTGTCCAGCACACGGAGTTCATCCACCAAGGCGTCCTGGTCCGGCGCTACGCCTACGAACGCTGCGATGCTGGTGTTGACCTGCCCGATTGCGCGTGCGCCGCTGGGCACTTCCTGAACATAGACGCCTGGCGCCTGGTAGTTCGCCATGGTGCGCTCCCTTTCCTGCCCGCGGTGTCCGCGGATTTACTCCCACCGGATGATGACCGGCAGGCTGCTGGTGCTGGCCGAGACTTCCTTTTCGGTGCCGCTTACTGCCACGGCAAAGTGCTGGAGTTCATCCGCCGAGGCCAGGACCTCGAAGTGGCCGGTCGCATCGCTGACGACTGCCGTGGCGGAAGAATGGGCATGGATGTAGGCATCGGGGATGCCTTTGTTGTGGACGTCAACGAGCCGTCCGTGGATTCGGCGGGCAACGCCAGTCTTGGCAATGAGCGGTTCAAGGACAGGCGGTCCGGAAGGCTCTTCGAAGCGCAGCGCCACGGGGATCCGGACAAGGAACCCGAGCCCTTGCCGGATGGCGCCTGAGTACTCCTCGGGACGGAATTCGCCGGTGGAAACTACCGAGTATTGGCTGTGGCGTTCCACGGCCAGGAGCAGTTGCTCCATATTGTCCAGTTGTTCGGGGCCGTGGCATTCCACTGCCACCCGGAGTTCGAGATCCAGGACCGGGCCATCGCGACGTGACCTTCCCACGCGGTTGAGCGTGACTGCATGGACGGTGACGGGAGCGTCAGGGGTGGAAACGACGGCGTCGGGGGAACCGTCGTCGAACCTTACGCGCTGCGGAGTGACGGCGTCGGAAAGTACCCCCAGAAGGTCGGTCAACGACGAACGCACATAGCCCACGGCAGAACCCAGAACTCGAAAGGTGACCAGAATTGCAACTGGGACTAGGTTACTCCCGCTGTTGCGTGTAGTCACTGGGGAAACAGGAGTAACTCCATTCGATTGAATCTGCAAGTGGGCGCGTGGATGCGAGTCACGTTGTGAAGGCGAGATCCTTGATTGCAATCTGTGCAGGAGTGGGCCAGTCGGGCTTTGAGCGGGACGAGTCGTGCCGCGGCGTGGTGACCGAAAGCGAGCTTCAATTGCCCTGGTTGGTCCCGATGTGCCTGTCGTGGACGAAATGCCAAATGAGTTCTCGCCGGGATGGGCCTAGGCATAGACGCCGGACCTATTGTATGGAAGGAGTTAAACGCCAGTTCGGCATGTTTGGCGATGGATAATCGACAGGACACTCGACGATGCAGCTCTGCAGTTTGCCCCCGCCATCAGTCATTTTCTCGCAGGATGCGGTGTTTCTGCCCGGTTATGAGTTTAACAGTGCTTCCCCGCCCCTTCGAGCGCCACGTGGCCAGCAAATGCCGCTGGAGCAGACAGTGTCTGAAAGTAGCTCCAACGGTGAGTCGTTTCGCTCTACCCGGGAACCACACGACGACTGCAGGGCAAGGTGGCTAAAGTGGCGCGATCAGGTTCCTGAGTTCCACTTCCCGCTGCCCGAGCATCGTTATCTGCGATCCGGAAGGAGTGTAATGGACCAAATGTTTGCGGTGCAGGCCGGCCAACGTACGGCCAAGATTTGCCCTCATAGAATGCGGGAGCCAGTCGGCTAGGGTTGTCTTTGCGACAGTGTCAGGAGCCGCCCAATAAAGCAGAACGAGAACGTGATCGCTCGTTCCGATCGTCTTAAGTAAGCGTGGCTTACCATCAAAAATCTGAATCATGGGAACTTCACGTGTAACAAGCGCCTCAATCGTTTCCTGAGCCTCCTCGGCGCTCATCGCATGATAGAGACGTACTAGTTCCGCAAGTACCCATCCCATTGTTGAAACGACCAACGAGGCATCTTGTGTATTCGGATCGATACCGTCCGATAGATGCGCCGTGTTGCGCTTGTTTCGAATGTCGTAGATAACTCGAAGGGCGCGAGGAATATGCAGTCGGACGCTCTCAGCAACGGAACCCGACGGCAGGACCGCCAGTCTGTTGATTATGGTTTCAGCTTTGAACTTTGGATCTGAAAGTGCAATGTACCCTTTCGTCGTTTCCCATTCCAAAATCCGAAGTACAGCTTCTGAGAAGCGGCCACCCGCCACGGCGTTCGGCATGTAATCTCCGAGGTGAAAGCGTCGTTTAGCCTCTACGAAAGCGTCCAAAAGCTCCCGCACAAGCTCTTCGGGCATCCCCGATGCAGAAAAGCCGCTCTCTACCTTGGCGTAATCAAGCCTCAAGTAGACCCCCGCTAGTCGTGGGTGCCGCGGATCGACGCGACCAATTCCTTCAACTCGCTAATCGCGTCTGGTTTTGTTTTGAGCACCTTCGCCTTAGGCGGGCCGGCAAAGTTCACTCCTTTAGCCGATGCCAAATGGCGTGTAAAGTTGGCAAGGTCGTAGCACTTCAATCGCTCACACTCCTTTCGGACCGCCGCTACTCTGTCGCCTGATTCATCTAGGCCAAAGTGATAGGCCGCAGTCAAAGCAAGTGTCACAGCTCTTGTCTGGACTGACCGTGAGGGACCAAGCTTCCTAGCTGGAACGTTCAGTCCGGGCAGACCCTCGTGCAGATAGAACACCTCTTCAAGTGAGTCTCGATCAATGCCTGTTTCCCGAGAAAATCTACCGAAAAAGTCATCGCTGGATTCTTGAACGACAGGCAGGCGGCCGGAGGTTTCCGGTTCAGGGCCGCGGGCAGTGTTGGTTTGGGGTGGGGCTGCAGGTAGCGCTGTCGTGGTGGAAGACAGGGCAACCCCTTGCAGGCTCAATGCGGCCTTGAAGGCTATTTCATGAAGATGCTCTGGGACTCCTGATTTTTCCACGGCGTCCCAAGCAGCAGCAATTTGTTCGGTAATATCCACTTTTCCCCTCCACAGCAGTTGCTCGAACGCTACCGGTAAGTAACAGGATCAATAAATAGGACACGCCGCCAAGAGCGTGGCCATTGCGCCCGTTCCACGCAAGGGCTTCCTGGTCTACCCCGGACGTCAGGCAGCCCGAGGGGTTACCTGATTCACGGCTCTAGGAGCAACATCGCTGCAGCCCCCGGACCTTGTCCGCAAACTCGTCGTCTCCTCGGTGTCGTTCCGGCCCGACGGCGATCGCGGCGGAAACGCCGAAGCTATGGCCTCAATGACCGTGGACATATCGCCGGCACCCCGATGGAGCAGCGCTATCTGGCTGTTTCGCCGCATCCGGACCTCGAGCACCCGCAGGTTCTGTTGGACAAAGTCGGCGGCTCCAGCGGATGGAGTGAGGACGAAATCCGCGGAATCTCTGCCCCAAGGTTGATCACGGCGGGCGTGACTGCGACATGGTCAAGCTCGAGCATGCGGTGCGGTTCCTCCAGCTGCTGGGAGGAGACGTGAACGGCGACTTCTATGGTGTGCCCGCATCGCAGCTGGCAGCGTCTCCCGGCATCGCGCATCTCTTTGGGTTGGCGAGGACCGCGCTGCTGCAGGACGTCGTTATAACCTTCCTGGATGCTCCGCCGTCTTTCGGCATGGAAGGACCGGTGATTGGCCGGAGTTATTTACGGGCCGTTCCTTGTTGCCCGCTCCGAACAGAACGCTCGTGCGTGTTGGATCGGCTTTAGTTTCCCAAATCGACCAGTCCGACAACTTTGAGGAGACCCGCAGGATTCATCGTTTGGTCGGCCTCCCTCAAAGCGCTGAAATAGTCCGGCAAGCCGATGGCTGGTCCCCAGTCAAAGGTGTACTGCGACGTCAGGCTATATAAGAGGAGATCAGCGAAGAGTCGCGTGACCCGACCGTTGCCGTCCACAAAAGGGTGGATCATGACCAAACGATGATGAGCGGCCATTGCCGCCCAGAACGGGTCAATATCATTCTCGACCCAATAGGCGATCGTACCCAATTCTTCAGGAAGTCTCTGCCGGATCATCTCCGGGGGCACACCTATGGATACTTCCTTGTCGCGGATCTTTCCTGCCCACGCCCAAACATCTGAATAACAAGCACGATGCAGGTCGAACAGAGTCTGATAGTCACAGAGATCGAGCGCTGTGATCCGGCCATCCGCGATGGCTTCCATCATCTCGGATTCGATGGCAAGAATTCCCTCGGCTTCGGCCTGGTAGACCTCTTGTTTTGTCGCAAATGAAACGCCATCAACGAATGCAACGGCGTCCTCGGGATCTACCGGTGTTTGATCGTAGTTCGGGGTCATTCCTTCGAGCCGCCGCGCGATTCTCTACGCTCGAAGGATCTGGCGGCTATGTTTGCAACCGCTTCGGCGGATGCCCGCGTGTGCTTAAGGGTAGGTCTTGCGGTAATCGTCCGTCCCTCAATGGCCATGGAGGCACTCACCTGTTCGACGAGAACGTCGGCAGGAACACGGATGGCTGCTCGCTTCTTCGTCATGGCGGCGGTAATCGCGGGTGAGTAGCTGACCTTTTTCATAAGTGACTCCTTGCGGATGATGTCTCAAACCATTGTGTCACCTGCTGCCTACTTCAATTCCCGGACAGCGTCCCGCCACCACGCCACTGTTGCTGCGGCAGCTTCCGGGAGGGGCGTCGGTTCGAGGCCCAGGAGACGCTGGCTTTGGGAGGAATCCATCACGAACGGCCGCTCGAATTGGTACAGCATCTCGGCAAGCTCCCGCATATCGGTCGAAAAGAGACCCGCCGTCCTCAACACCCACCCGGGAATGGCACTCACCTTCGGAACAGAAACGCCGGCAGCATCAGCGAACGCCGCAGCAAGTTCGCCTTGGGTCAGGGCTGGGCCGGTCGGAGCATGGAGCACGGTGTTCCAAAGCCTTGGATTCCGGGCCGCCGCGATCATGGACGCCGCGAGGTCCGGGACATACGTGAACGAGTGCGGTTGCTGAGCGCTGCCAATCACCTGGACGGATTTTCCCTCCGTGACCAGCGGAACCATCCGCTCGCCGGCGTGGGCCATCCTCACCCGTGGGCCGAAGAAGTCACCGGCCACGACGCTGACTGTGTTGGCTTTGTGCGCAGTGCGGGCCCTAAGCAGTTGCGTACGGACCCCGCGCTTGCCGCCTGAGGCTTCCCGAGGACCCGCTTCAGTCATCACGCTGTCCGGCTCGCTATAGGAATAGAGGCTCTCTGGAAATACGACGACGGCGCCCGCGTCTGCCGCTGCATCCATCACCACTTGTTCGGCTTGCGGTAGCTCGGCCGCCCACGCTGCGGCGCGGTATGCCGATCCGTGGATGCAATGGAAGACCGCGGCCGCACCGTTGAGTGCCTGGCCTATTTGCTTGGGATCGGAGGCGTCGACGCGCATCCGTTCAATGAGGGGATGGTCCGGGCCGCTGCCGGAGCGGGTCAGAGTGCGAACGTCTTCCCCCTGCTCAGCGAGCTGTTCGGCGACGGTCCAACCAACGGGTCCTGCTCCGGTGACGACGTACATGCTGATCTCTTTCCTCGAAGTTCAATCTAATGAGAGAGCACTGCTCTCTGAATTCAGAATGAACCTCAGCGCTGTCAAAGTCAAGAGCAGTGCTCTCATTTGTTGATGGTGCTCTCCCTTGTGGCAAGCTGGTTCCATGTCCTCCTCAGCGCCCGGCGCCGAAGCTGCCCCTAAAGCCCAGCCGAAAGCCAAGCCCCTGACTCCCCGCGAGCGTGCACGTGCTCAAACCATCGCCGATATTGTCCGCCTCGGCCGGGAGCACCTCGCCGTCCACGGTGCGGCGGGGCTGTCGCTGCGGGCTGTTGCCCGGGACCTTGGCGTCGTTTCTTCGGCCGTTTATCGCTACGTGGAAAGCCGGGACGAACTCCTCACGCTCTTGCTCATCGACGGCTACAACGAGCTCGGCGACGAAGTGGATGCAGCCGTAGCGGCTGTTCCCGAGGATGATTTCGCAGGCCGGTTCCGCGCCCTGGGCAAGGCTGTTCGTGCGTGGGCGCTCAAGGAACCAGCCAGCTATGCCCTGCTTTTCGGCAGCCCGGTTCCCGGCTATCAGGCACCAGGTGAGCGAACCACGGTTCCCGGAACACGTGTCATCTATCGCCTCGTGGGCATCTTTGAGGCAGCTCATCGCGCAGGCGCCCTGGAGGCGGAAGTGAATCCCGCCGTCGTCATCCCACCAGGCTTGGCAGAAGACATGCGGAACATCCGGACTGAACTTGGGGTCACGGTGCCCGAGTCTGCGCTGGCTCGGGGCGTGCTGGCGTGGACGTCCGTCTTCGGGGCTGTGAGCTTTGAAGTGTTCGGCCAGTATGGGCCGGATACGTTCGCCGCGCGCGACGAACTTTTCGAGCACCAACTGCTGGTCCTCCAGGGCATGGCGGGCCTGTGACCATCGGACCAGCGACCAGCAGCAGACGGTAAAGTATCAAGATGGTTCGAGGGCTTGCTGACATCGGCGCGGAGGGCATATTGCTCGCCGGCGCCGGGCGTGCCATCCTCCTTCAGATCGCTGACCCGAGGGTGGGGCACGGCGTCGCGGACCATAGCGACTTTGCCCAGCGGCCACAGGATCGTTTGCGGGCCACCCTGACATACGTTTATGCGATCGTTTACGGTTCAGACGAGCAAGTTGCTGCGGTTCGCCGCGCCGTCAACCGCGCCCACGCTCCGGTGCGCCGGAACCCTGACGATGCGACAAAGGGCTACAACGCTTTCGACCCCGGTTCGCAGCTTTGGGTTGTCGCCACCCTGTACGACACCGCCGTCACCGTTTACGAGCAAGTGCATGGACCGCTCGACGACGATACCGCCGAGCGCATGTACCGCGACTATGCACGCATTGGGACGGCATTGCAGCTTCCCGCTAACATGTGGCCGCCGGACCGTGCAGCCTTCGCAGGGTATTGGTCGTCGCACGTGGAGATGCTCAGGCCTGATGAAAAAGCCCGCAAGATAGCCAGGGATTTGCTGTATCCGGCAGGTGGGCCGGCACTCATGCGCCTGGCTATGCCGCTTGCCCGCTTCCTGACCGCCGGCCTGCTTCCGGACCACCTGCGCGAGGGCTTCGGCTTGGAGTGGACTCCCCGCGATGACCGCCGCTTCGAGCGGACCATGCGGTGGCTCGGACGCGTCTATCCCCGGATCCCGCGGCGGATACGGCACTGGCCCAAGGACTACTACCTCAGCCACCTGGAAACCACCCCGTCCAAGTCGAGGGGCAGGGCAGGGAATGCGTAATTCGACCTCGGTGGAGCAAGCCATCGACGACCTCGCGCACCGCTATCTGCAGCGTACGCATGCAGACATGCAGCACGCCCACGGTGGCCGACTCCGCATGCGCCTTACCGAGTTCGTGGTGTTCGGACTGAAGCAGGCATGGGCCTGCGTCTTCGGTGCGGCCCTGCTCGCGGTGATCATCGCGGCGCGTCTCTGGTACCCGGACGACGCCGGCCTGGCGCGGAATGACTTCCTGACCATCGCTGCCGTCGTCATTCAGATCCTGATGATCAGTTTCAAGCTTGAAACGTTTCGCGAGTTGCGGGTGATCCTGCTGTTCCATGCGGTGGGAACAGTCATGGAGCTGTTCAAGACAGACGTGGGCTCGTGGTCTTACGAGGCCGAGGGCTTCCTCCGGATCGGTGCTGTTCCATTGTTCAGCGGCTTCATGTATGCGGCTGTGGGCTCGTATATGGTTCGTGTGTTCCGGCTCTTTGACCTCCACTTCGACCACTACCCATGGCGGTGGATCACGGCTCTTGTGGCTGCCGGGATCTACGTGAATTTCTTCTCGCACCACTACATCTTTGACGCACGCTGGGTGCTGCTTGCCGCCGTCGTGCTTGTCTACGGGCGGTGTGTGATGCACTTCCGCGTGTTCCGTAAGCGCTTCCGGATGCCGATCCTGGTGTCCTTCCTTTTGGTGGCGCTGTTCATTTGGTTCGCCGAGAACATCGGCACGTGGTCCCACGCGTGGCTCTACCCCAACCAGGTGAATGGCTGGCAGGCGGTCTCGATCGATAAGCTCCTCGCCTGGTTCCTGCTGATGATCATTTCCGTGGTGCTCGTGGCGTGGGTGTACAAACCTGAGCCGCCACCCTTGGGCCCTGCCGACACCCGAATCCCTGACGACACCCAAATTCGCGGGGGACGCCCGGATATCCGTGTCGCCCGCCCGCCGGAGTGACGTCGGGCCGTTTGCGTGGCATCACGCTTCGCCGCGGGCGGCCTTGAGCGCCGCGCGCCTGGCTTGGAGTAAAGGCTCGACGTCGGGAATCCGCCTGAGGTCCATGGCTTGCGTATCGCTACGGTTGCCCCGCGCATGGATGACGATTCCATAGCTGCCTGCAGCTCCCGCCGCGAACCAGTAGTCGGTTCCGTTCCAGCGGGCCAGTGGCTGGATTCGCAGGAAACGCGTTCCCGTGCACTACGCCACCCTCACTAGCGTCCATCTGCCATGAACCCAGCATCAAGGGTCCGCCCCAATCCTCAAGCCGGAACAGGGGGAGGCGCTCGGCAGCATGCCGGACCCTCTCCTCCAGCTCGTCGTTCATAGCCCAGAACGCATCCGGCGGCATGAATCCAGCGAAGTCCATCGCGTAAGTCTGCCAGTTCACGCTGGGCGAAACCACCCCTCAGAACCGCGTGATTCCGGGACAAATTTTGGCCCGAAAGACAAACTTGAGCGCACCTCACTCAACTTTGGATTGACATTGAAACGAGGCTGAGTACAGTTGAGTGCAGAACGCTCAACTAGCCGATTGTTGAGTGGGCTCCCGATAACCCAACCGCCCAACGGACCGGTGCCGGGGGCAATCTCCAACATCGGCCATTGAAAGGAAACAAGATATGTCACGTGCAGTAGGTATCGACCTCGGAACCACTAACTCCGTGGTCTCTGTCCTTGAAGGTGGCGAGCCCACCGTCATCGCCAACGCAGAAGGCGGCCGCACCACGCCGTCGGTCGTTGCGTTCTCGAAGTCCGGCGAGGTCCTGGTTGGCGAAATCGCAAAGCGCCAGGCCGTCAACAACATCGACCGCACCATCGCTTCCGTCAAGCGCCACATGGGCACCGACTGGTCCGTCGCCATCGATGACAAGAAGTACACGCCGCAGGAAATCTCCGCGCGTATCCTCATGAAGCTCAAGAACGACGCCGAGAGCTACCTGGGCGAAAAGGTCACCGACGCCGTGATCACCGTTCCGGCATACTTCAACGACGCCGAGCGCCAGTCCACCAAGGAAGCCGGCGAAATCGCAGGCCTCAACGTCCTCCGCATCGTCAACGAGCCCACCGCGGCTGCACTGGCCTACGGTCTGGACAAGGGCAAGGAAGACGAACTCATCCTGGTCTTCGACCTCGGTGGCGGTACCTTCGACGTCTCCCTCCTCGAGGTTGGCAAGGACGAAGACAACTTCTCCACCATCCAGGTCCGCGCAACCGCTGGCGACAACCGCCTCGGTGGCGACGACTGGGACAACCGCGTCGTCGAGTGGCTGCTGAACCAGCTCAAGATCAAGGGCATCGATCTCTCCAAGGACAAGATCGCCCTCCAGCGTCTCCGCGAAGCTGCAGAGCAGGCCAAGAAGGAACTGTCCTCCTCCACCAGCACCAACATCTCCCTCCAGTACCTGTCCGTCACCCCCGACGGCCCGGTCCACCTGGACGAGCAGCTGACCCGTGCCAAGTTCCAGGACCTCACCAAGGACCTGCTGGACCGCACCAAGAAGCCGTTCCACGACGTCATCGCCGAAGCCGGCATCAAGGTCTCGGACATCGACCACATCGTCCTCGTGGGTGGTTCCACCCGTATGCCCGCTGTTTCCGAGCTCGTCAAGGAACTTGCTGGCGGCAAGGAGCCCAACAAGGGCGTCAACCCGGACGAAGTTGTGGCCGTCGGTGCGGCACTGCAGGCCGGTGTCCTGAAGGGTGAGCGCAAGGACGTCCTCCTCATCGACGTCACGCCGCTGTCCCTCGGCATCGAAACCAAGGGTGGCGTCATGACGCACCTCATCGAGCGCAACACGGCTATCCCCACCAAGCGTTCCGAGACCTTCACCACCGCAGACGACAACCAGCCGTCCGTGGCCATCCAGGTCTTCCAGGGCGAGCGTGAATTCACCCGCGACAACAAGCCGCTGGGCACGTTCGAACTGACCGGCATCGCTCCGGCACCGCGTGGCGTCCCGCAGGTCGAGGTCACCTTCGACATCGACGCCAACGGCATCGTCCACGTGTCCGCCAAGGACAAGGGCACCGGCAAGGAACAGTCCATGACCATCACCGGTGGCACGGCACTGTCCAAGGAAGACATCGACCGCATGGTCCGTGAAGCCGAGGAACACGCCGCAGAGGACAAGGCCCGCCGCGAAGCTACGGACACCCGTAACTCCGCCGAGCAGCTCGCCTACTCCGTGGACAAGCTGATCGCCGACAACGACGACAAGCTGCCCGAAGAGGTCAAGACCGAGGTCAAGGCCGACGTCGACGCCCTCAAGTCCGCGCTGGAAGGCACCGACGACGCCGCCGTCAAGACTGCGTTCGAGAAGCTGCAGGCTTCCCAGACCAAGCTCGGCGAAGCCATCTACTCGCAGGCAGCCTCATCTGACGCTCCGGGCGCCGGCGCTGAAGGCGCTCCGGCCGGCGAGAAGACTGCAGCCGACGAAGACATCGTCGACGCTGAAATCATCGACGAAGACGAAGCGAAGAAGTAGCCATGCCCCACCACGGCAACGAAGCAGAGCACTCTGAAGGAAACGGCGACGAGCGCGAAGGCGCCCGTCAGCAGAAACCGGTGATTCGGGACAACCGCAAGGTTGACCCGGAGACCGGGGCTGCCCGCCACCCCGAAGGCGAAGCTGCTGCTCCCACCGAAGGCAACGCTGCCCCCACGGAAGGTGACGCTCTGTCCCAGGCTGAGGAAATCCTCAACGGGGTAGAGGTCCCTGCCGAGGAGTCGGTAGCCTCCGGCGCCGCGGCTGAAGCCCAGGCAGCGGAGCTCCGCAACGACCTCCTTCGCCTTCAGGCTGAATACGTCAACTACCGCAAGCGCGTCGAACGCGACCGCGCCGTAGCAGGAGAAATGGCCGTCATTGGCGTCCTGAACTCCCTGCTCCCGGTGCTGGACGACGTCGACGCCGCACGCCAGCACGGTGACCTCGAGGACGGCCCCTTCGCCGCCATCGCTACCAAACTGGAAAACGCGCTGAAGACGTACGGACTGGAACGCATCGCGGAAACGGGTGTCGAATTCGATCCCACCATCCACGAGGCACTCATCCAGCAGCCCGGCGAGGACATCGACGTGGACACGGTCAGCCAGGTGCTGCGCTCCGGATACCGCTCAGGTGAGCGGGTCCTGCGTGCAGCCCAGGTGATCGTGGCTGTACCGGCGTAAGTTCCACCGCGAAGCGAGACAAGGGGCCCCGCCCCTACGCCGGGTGACTTGGGATCTTCGATCCAAAGCCACCCGGCTCCGGTAGGCCCGAAGCCACTCCCGGGCCCCTTGTCTCGCTCCGCTCCCGCTGTCGGGTCACCTAAGGTGGGTGGACGCAGGTGCTTGTTTATTGATTTGAAAGGAAACGCTCTTGGCCAGCCAGGACTGGGTTGAAAAGGATTTTTACGCGATCCTTGGTATCGCCAAGGACGCGTCCGACGCGGATATTAAGAAGGCTTACCGCAAGCTTGCGCGGCAGTATCACCCGGATACCAATTCCGGGAATGCTGCTGCGGAGAAGAAGTTTAAGGACATTTCCGAGGCTTATTCTGTCTTGTCGAGTCCTGAGGACAGGCAGCAGTATGACGCGATCCGTGCCATGGGTGGTGCCCGGTTCGCTCCCGGTGCGGGGGCCGGGCGTGGTGGTGCTGGTGCCAATGGTGGGTTCGAGGACCTGTTCGGTGGCTTGTTCGGTGGCGGCGCGCGTCAGCCCTCGGGTGCCGGTGGCATTCCTCCGGAGTTTGCTGACCTGTTTGGTGGCGGCTTTGGTGGTGGCCAGACCGGATTCCAGCGGGCACCGCAGAAGGGCTCGGACCGCACTGCGACGACGTCCATCTCCTTTGCTGGATCCATCAAGGGCACTACGGTAAGCCTGCGCGAAAGCAACGGCCACGTGATCGACGTCAAAATCCCCGCCGGCATCAAGGACGGGCAGAAAGTCCGCCAGCGCGGCAAGGGCAACGTTGGTCCCGCCGGCAACGGCGATCTCATCATCACGGTCAACGTGAAGCCACACGAGTTTTTCCAGCGCGACGGCGACAACATCCGCATCCACGTGCCTGTCACGTTCGCGGAAGCTGCGCTTGGCGCGACCATTGAGGTTCCAACGCTCGACGGCGACACCGTCAAGGTGCGTGTCCCGGCCGGAACACCGTCGGGTCGTACCCTCCGGGTCAAGGGCCGGGGCGTGAAAACGTCCAAGGCGACCGGAGACCTCCTGGTGACTATCGACGTCGCCGTCCCCAAGAACCTGAACAAGGAAGCGGAGGAGGCGGTGAAGGCATTTGCTGCCGCGACCACCGACGCCAACCCGCGTCACGACCTGGCCGCGAAGGCCCGGTTGTAAGGAGACGGTCATGGCAATCGACGTCAACCAGCCGATCTTTGTCATCTCCGTCGCCGCGGAGCTTGCCGACATGCATCCGCAGACGTTGCGCCAATACGACCGCCTGGGCATCGTCTCGCCCAGCCGCGCCCCCGGGAAGTCGCGCAGGTACTCCCAGAACGACGTCGAAAAGCTGCGGGAGGTCCAGCGCCTCTCGCAGTCCGGCGTCTCGCTCGAAGGCATCAAGCGCATTCTGGACCTGGAAAACCAAGTCGCTGCACTGCAGTACCGCGTGGCCGAGCTGACGGAGGAACTGACCCGACGCCGCAGCCCCTTGGACACCCGTATTTTCGCAGCGGGAGCAGCCGGCGACGTCGTCAGTCTGGCCCGCGGTCAACGTCCCCGTGCACGGTCGCAAGCCGTCGTGGTGTGGAGGCCGCGGCCTGAGTAGCAACGCCGCGGTTCGTGGCTGGACCCCGCGGTGGGGCATCCACAGGAGCCACGCATTGATGGGAGAGCTCCCACGAAAGAGAGGCCTACGATGGCACCCAGCGAAACGGCACGACGAAATCACGACGAACTGTTCCCAGGTCAGCTTCCGGCCCTGGCGGTTACAGACCCCGAGCTCGTGGAGATTTTCAACAACTTCGCATTCGACGAGGTTTTAAGCTACGGAACACTGGATACCAGGACGCGGCTCATGGTTCAGCTCGCCTCCCTTATCGCGTCACAAGGAATGCGGGAATACCGGACGTTGCTCGGCGCGGCCCTTACCGTTGGGGTAACTCCGGTGGAGGTGAAGGAACTTGTCTACCAAGCCGTCCCGTATGTCGGCATGGGCAAAGTTTCCGATTTCCTGCACGCCACCAATGAAATCCTCAAAGAATTCGGCGTGGAGCTTCCTGTTCCGGGCCAGTCCACCACGACGCCCAAGGACCGGGCGGAAAAAGGGCTGGCTATCCAGAAGGAGATCATAGGGGCAGAACGCATCGACGACATGCGCGCAGCTGCCTCAGCTGATGAAATGCACTTTCAGGAGTACCTCGCCGCGAACTGCTTCGGCGATTTTCTGACGCGCACCGGCATTGATGTTCCAAGGCGTGAACTCCTCACCTTGTCCATGCTCGTTTCCCTTGGCGGCTGCGAGCCACAGGTCAAGGGGCACATTCTGGCCAATCTGAACGTGGGTAACAGCCGCGGGTTGATGCTTGACGTCATCACGCAGTTGCTGCCGTACATCGGGTATCCACGTACGCTCAACGCCCTGCGCGTACTCAACGAGACCGTGCCGGCACCCAACGCCAGGTAGGGCTTCCTTATGCTGTGGATAGTGGCCGGAAAAGGACGATAATAATGTCATGGCACGGCAAGAAGTGCACGTGCTGGTGGTTGGCGTGTAGGCGCTGGAAAGCGTCCCATGCTCGTGTAGTGAGGGAAGATTCCGATGTCGTTGTCGGATGAAGAGCGCAGGAGTTTGGAAGAGCTTGAGCGGGATCTCGCTTCATCGGATCCTGACCTGGACCTTCAGCTGAAGTCGGGGCGGCCGCGCGGTGCGGTGGCGCGCTCAGTTTTTGGTGTCCTGGCAGTTTTGGCCGGTTTTGCAATGGTCATTGCCGGGATCATCACACAACTCGTCCTTGTGGGTGTGGTCGGGTTCCTGCTCGCTGGAACAGGCGCCTACTTACTGTTCAGCAGGATGGTCCTTAGGAGAAGGACTCGGCGACACGATGAGGGCAAGCCAGGCTAGCCCAGCACCGCTTCAACCCGGCACCGGGTCAGCCCGGCGCGGGCCAGCCCGTAGAAATCCGGCTGATTTCAGTACGTCTCCGGCGGCACGTCCGCAGACGTACCAGCGGGGTCATTGGACGTGGACGGGTTCGCCGTTTGCGTGGCCGGCTTGGCAGGGACCGGCTCGCCGGGAGGCACCATCATTCGCCACGCCAGCACCAGGCCCGCGCCGACGCCACCAACTGCCAAAGCAACCAACCACCCGGCACGAGGGGAACTCCGCTGACTGGTTCGACGACTCAAAGTTTGCGTCGCCCTTTTTACCGCTCTGGCTGCGGTGCGCCGAGCCCTCTTCGCGGCTTTACGGTTCCCGGTCAGCGTGAGCATTACGCCGTGCACCACCGACGGGACATCGGCGTGATTGATTCGGGATAACGCCCACCCCACTACTGCGTCGGCTTGCGACGACGTGCCCTCCGCTGCGTGCTTCACCCACTCGGCTGCGAGGTCCTGCACTGCCGGAATGATGTTTTGTGCTTTGTACATATGAACCCCTCACGGAGTAGATGGCCCCGTTGCCAGACTACGCCGCGGGCTGCAGGACCAAAAGGTGCCTGAACGCAGCGCTCTTTTCAGGCCGGGATTATGGCTGCCAGCTCCACGGGGTTCTCCAGTCCGGCCCACTTGCCGCTGAGGGTCAACTCGTTGTGGAGCTCAGCCGCGACATCCACCACCCTGGCAACCTTCAAGCGAAGCTCACCTGCGTCAATGATGGTCACGCCACTGCCCGACACGGGGGCCGAGGCACTCAAGGCGGGGACACCGGCGTCGAGCGTTCCGCTTCCCTTCACGTTGACGGAGCTGGGCCGGGGCTCAGGCTCGCCGTCGACGATCAGCGCGGCCTCTTCCTGGCCCGTGAGGATAGCCGTGGCCAGGGCTTTGACGTAAACGGGATCTGCGCAGGCGTCATAGACCCACCGCTTGCCGAGGACGGAGTGGTCCATGGTGCCGATGAGCCATTCCTGGGCGCCGGCCAGTTCGTAGCCCCTGTAGCTCAGGGGTACCTGGTAGATGCGCTCGCCGGCGGCGACCACATGCGTCTCGAGCCCTACCTCGCCGGCGGGGTCGTCAAAACGGTAGGCCCCAATGAGCTCCGGGGCCCCTTCCTGGATGAACCAGGGCTGCGTCGGCAGGTATCCAGCGATGAGTTCGAGCTTGGACGGGGACAGGGTTGCCTTGTGAATGATCGCCATGTTCTCCAGCCTAGGCCAGGGAGGCGTGCTGTTCGGTACGGGTCCCAATGCGCGGCCTCGCCCCTCCACTGTTTACAATCGAAGGGACGCGCCGTCTATTGAGGGAATCATGAAGAAACTCACCACTGTCCTGATCGCTGCCGGGCTGCTTGCCACGGCATCAGCCTGCTCCTCGCCGCAGCTGACCACCGCAGAAACGTGTGACCGGGTGGGTGTCGCCGTTGCCAGCCTCCCGAGCAACGCCAGCAAGACCGCGACCATTCGAGTCGCAAACGCCATCCGCCCCATTGAACCCGTTGCCTCCAACGAAATGAAGCCCGTGGTCACGGCCATCCTTGAATACTCGGATGAGCTCGTGAAGGAATCCCCGGACGAGAAGAAGATGGGCGAGCTCTCCGCCGCCTACCAGGAAGCCGGCACCAAGTACGGCGAACTCTGCCGCGGCTAATGATGTCCGCTGCCTAACGGCGAATGAACGCGAAGGAGGGGACCAGCTGAGCTGGTCCCCTTCTTGCGTCTGGAACCGGAAAAGACGTTGGGATGTGCGACAGAAACCGATTCGGGTCAGGCAACCCTGGATGCTCTCTCACATCACCGCCCTTAATCCTGGATCTTCTCTCACATCACCGCCCAGAATCCGGGATGCTCTCTCACATGATTGAAGAGAAGCCCCGGACGGCGTCGGCTGTGTGCCCAGGTAAGGCCCGACGTCGAAACTCACTTTGAGCGCCCGGCTTCACCCTTGGCGGACCAGCGAATCAGCGGATTACGCAACGCGGGGTCACTTACGGCCGGTTATCGCCGAGAACATGGGCCGTAAGTGACCCCGCGTTGCTTTGGCTGCGCGTGCAATGTATAGATGTATACAAGTACACATATCCAAGCCAAGGAAGCCGCATGGCCCATCAACAACCACGGAACACCGGGGCACACCTGGTCTACAACGAGCTCAAACGCCGGATCCTCAGCTTGGAGCTCAAGCCAGGTGAGCGCGTTTACGAGCCGGCCATGGCTACTGCGCTGCAAGTCAGCCGAACCCCGCTGAGGGAAGCTATCCGGCGCTTGATTTCGGAGAGCCTCCTGGAGCAACAGGCAACCGGGGGAGTGGTGGTTCCAGCGCTGGATGAGACGGTGATTGCCGAACTGTACGACGTTCGGGCAGCACTGGAATCATTGATGGCACGGGAAGCGTGTGCCAAGGCAACTGCTGAAGATATCGAAAAGCTGCAGGGCATCCTTGAGCGAAATGCGGCCATGGTGGGATTCGCCGATGAAGCCATGAAATACGGCGTGACATTGCACGCCACCATCGCTGGGATCGCCGGAAATTCGTGGGCACAACGCTTCCATGACCAGATCTCCAGCCAGGTTGAGCGATACCGGCATTTCACCAACAATTCCGGTGAGCGCCGGGAACAGGCCCTTGCCGACCACCGCGTACTGGTGGAAGCCATAGCCTCAAAGAAGCCAGACAAGGCAGCGAAGATCGCGTTCGACCACGTTATCGCCGCCCGTGACGAGACGTTGCGTGCCATTTCAGGCGCGGGCCTTGTGGTCGAATGATTGGCGAACTCGGGCGACGCTCGTCCCTTGCACTTCTGATCCACTCCGCACTCATCCAGGCAGTCACGTTCCTGGTGCGGCCAGCCACCAGCTACCGGGCACTGGAACTCGATGTCCCCGGGTTTGCACTCGGTCTTCTCGCTGCCAGTTATGCAGTCTTCCCGCTACTCCTCGCGCTGCCGATCGGCGGACTGGTGGACCGCCTCGGTGAGCGTCGCCTCATGGCGATCGGCTCCGCCGTCGTGCTGGGTTGTTCCGCTTTTCTGCTGTTGTTCGGAACGTCGGTTCCTGCGTTGGTGGCCGGAACTGCGCTTCTTGGCGCCGGCCAGTTGGCTTGCGTGGTGGGGCAGCAGGCGGTGGTTGCGAACAATGCCAACTCCACCCGGCTCGATTCAGCCTTCGGGTACCTGACGTTCGCCGCGTCGCTGGGCCAGGCACTTGGGCCGTTGGCGATTTCCTTGGTGGGCGGCGCCTCTGTCCGCCCGGATACGAACGCGATCTTCCTTCTCGCGACGGCGATGAGCCTGGTGCTGTTCCTCGCGACGTTCGTTGTGTCGTCCCGCGTCAGTGGCCGGAGGGACAAGGCCAAAACAGCGGACAGCCCCAAAGGCGGTGCCATCTCCTTGTTGAGAACGCCGGGCGTGGTCCGGGCATTGGCAACGAGCGCAACCGTCCTGGCAGTGGTGGATCTTACGGTGGTCTACCTGCCTGCGCTTGGCGCCGAACGGGGTCTGACCGCGGCCACAGTCGGTCTCATGCTGACTGTTCGCGCGGGGTTCTCGATGGTCTCCCGGATTGGGCTTGGCAGCATGTCCCGGAAGTTGGGGCGGATGAGGTTGCTGGTCCTGAGCCTTGCGGTTTCCACGGTCTCGCTGGCAGTAGCTGCCATTCCGATGCCGATGTGGTTGCTGTTCGTCGTCATGGCTTTCCTGGGCCTCGGGCTGGGAATCGGACAGCCGCTGACCATGTCCTGGTTGTCGGCCCAAGCGCCTCAAGGCCAACGCGGACGTGCGCTGGCCTTGAGGCTTGCCGGGAACAGGGTGGGGCAAGTTGTCCTGCCGAGCGCCATCGGTGTTGTGGCGGTAGGACTCGGTGCTGCGGGTGTTTTCCTGGCGTCCGCTGTGGCCGTGGGCGGAACGATGCTGTTGCTGCGCGGGGTGCGGCTGGACGACTGACTTTGTTTTGAGCGGCCGCCTCTGGCTCCATCCGTCACGTTTTGTGGGTCACGTTCACTGATAGCTATACGGATCTGAGGGACCAGTTGCCGGAGAGGCAAAGAAGCGCGTTCAAAATGATGGATCCGGACTCAGTATCGGAGCGCGAGGGTGTACGGCGGCCTCCCCGCGGAAGGCCGCCGTCGATAGTCCTAGAGAATAGCCGTCATGACGCCCCATCCCCAACCAACAGCGAAGCGCGGCATCCAGCCACCCTTGCCGTCGCCGGGGTAGTGCCAGAGGACGCCTTCAGCATCGCGGGCCAGGAGGTCGGCTGTGCCGTCCGGTAGGAAGTTGCTGTTGAAGTCGCCGGGACCAACGACGGCGGTCATGGAGTTCCAGCCCGAACCCACCTGGACGCGGGGGAGCCAGCCGCTTGTGCCGTTGCCGGGGTAGAGCCACAACGTGCCCCCGGTATCGATGGCAAAGACATCGTGCTTGCCGTCTCCATTGAAGTCTCCGGGGCCCACGATCTTGTCCATCGCATTCCAGCCTGAGCCGACCGCGACCCGAGGGAGCCACCCGGCAGCACCGTTACCCGGATACAGCCACAATGTCCCTGAAGAGTCCCTGGCTAAGACATCGTGCTTGCCGTCGCCGTTGAAGTCGCCAGGGCCCACGATTGAGGTCATGACATTCCAACCGGCACCGACCTGGATCCGGGGGTACCATTCGCCGTACCCGTTGCTTGGGTAAAGCCACAGGACTCCGGCTGCGTCACGTGCAAGGACGTCCGGCTTGGCGTCACCGTTGAGGTCGCCTGGAGCCACGAGCGATGTCATGGCGTTCCAGCCGGAACCAACTTGAACACGGGGCAGGAAGTGACCGCCTGTGTCGCCCGCGTATAGCCATAGGGTGCCTGCCGAGTCCCGGGCCAGGGTGTCGGCTTTGCCATCGGAGGTGAAATCGTTCTTGGCAGCGTTGACCGTGATCGCGAACCACTTGCTGAAGGCTGAGGGGCTGACACCATTGGACGCAGCCACCTGGACTTTGTAGGTCCCCGCCTTGGTTGCGATGCCGGAAAGAACGCCGGTCTGCTTGTCCAGGGTCAGCCCTGGAGGCAAAGTGCCCGCGTAGACAGAGAATTTAGGTGCTGGCGAGCCCTTCGCTTGGAAGGTGTATTTGTAGGCCGAGCCTACCGTTGCCGCTACGGGCGGCTGGCTTGCCGTAAATGCTGGAGGAGCGTCAGCGCCGTCGATGACTGAAAGTGCGCCGCCCGTCTGGTTTGCGACGTAGGTTTTATTTGTTACCTCGTTGACGGCCGCCACTTGAGGCCAGTTGCCCACCTGGATGATTTCAAAGACGCCAGTGCTGGCGCGAAGTACGATCAGTTTGCCGCGGTTTGGAATGACACCGTAGACCTTGTTGGTGGTTTCGTTGACAACCAGGCTGACGGGGGAGTCCAGGAAGTCGCCGTATTCGAATTTCCTGACTTTGTTCGTTGCTCCGTCCAATTCGGACAGGTAATAGGCGCCCGTTGAAACGTAAACCTTGTTTGTCTTCTCGTTTACTGCAAGGGCGCCGGTGTAGTCGTAGAACGGGATGCTTGTTGTGGCGTTGGTTGCACCGTCAATCACAGTTACCCCGGGTATTGACGTTTCAGTGACACTTTCAGCTGTGACGTAGGCCTTGTTGGACTTTTTGTTGACGGCGACCTGTATAGGTCTTTCTCCCACCGCGATTTTGGTGGAGCTCTTGGTGGTCGCGTTCACAGCGAACACTGCATTCTCATACCATCCAATTGCGTAGACCGTGTTCGTTGCCGAGTTCACGGCCATCCTCGATGCATAGCCATCGAGGGGGACCGTAACGGCTACCTTTGTATCGCCGTCGATGATTAACATACCGGTTTGGTTGACCGCAAAGATCTGATTGGTTGTCTCATTGACGGCGAGTTCTCCTCCGACCGGGCCGGAGTGGACAACTGACACAGCCTTGCTGGCGCCGTCAATGGCTACGATGGTTCCATCCACCGAGGCGTAGACCGTGTTGGTCACCGAGTTGACGGCCAAACCCGACGCCCGTCCCGCCAACTGGATGGAACTCGCAGCGTTCGTCGCCCCATCCACTGCCGTTAGGAAGGGGCTGCCATGGTTGGCAACATAAATCCTATTCGTCACCGGATTCACGACAGTTTCCGTCGGAGCGCTGCCTGTCACGATGTCTGCGACGCGCACGTCCGCCTGCGCTGGCGAGGCCATTCCGAACAGAGCGGCGGCCGTCAGGCTCACGGCAAGCAGCGTAGCGGAAAGAGTCCGCAGGAGTCCCTTTGAACGGGCCCTCAAATGTTCTTGCGTCGAAAACAGCAGAGTGGTCACTGCAGCTCCCCCTATTGATGTGCCAGCGACCACATTCTTGGGCCGGGGAGAGTCTACAGCCAAGCAGCGACTATTCCGCGAACAGCGCCGCCAGGTCCTCCGCCGTCAACGAGCCACCAGCCAGGGCGTCGCCTTCCATCACATCCGCGAACAGCTGCGACTTCTTGGCCTTCAGCGCCATGACCTTTTCTTCGATGGTGTCCTTCGCAACCAACCGGTAGACCATGACGTTGCGGGCCTGCCCGATGCGGTGCGTACGGTCCACAGCCTGTGCCTCGGACGCCGGGTTCCACCACGGATCCAGCAGGAACACGTAATCAGCCTCAGTGAGGTTGAGCCCGAAGCCACCGGCTTTCAGCGAAATCAGGAACACCGGAGCGGCCCCGTTCTTGAACTCGCTGACCACATCGCCACGGTTCCGGGTGCTGCCATCGAGGTAGCAATACTCCACGCCCTCGGCATCCAAACGCTCCCGAACCTTGCCCAGGAAGCCCGTGAACTGGCTGAAAATCAGGGCGCGGTGGCCCTCGGAGATCAAATCCTCCAACTGTTCGAACAGCACATCCAGCTTGGACGACCGCACCCCTGACAACGACGAATCCACCAACGACGCATCCAAGCTCAGCTGACGCAGCAACGTCAAGGACTGGAAGATCGTGAAACGGTTCTTGTTGACGTCGTCGATCAGTCCAAGGATCTTCTGCCGCTCGCGCTGGAGGTGCGTCTGGTAAACCTTCTGGTGCCGCGGGTTCAGCACGACCTCAAGGACCTGCTCCTGCTTCGGCGGCAGATCCTTGATGACCTGTTCTTTGGTGCGGCGCATCATCAGTGGACGGACACGACGCCGGAGCTTGGCCAACTGCGCCGAGTCACCGTTCTTCTCCACCGGCTTCTGGTAGTTTTCCGCGAACCGCTTGGGACTCGGGAACAGGCCAGGCGCCACGATCGACGTCAGTGCCCAGAACTCCATGAGGTTGTTCTCCAGCGGCGTGCCTGTGATGGCCAGTTTGAACCGGGCCGGAAGCTTCCGCGCGCACTGGTAGGCCTTGGATTGGTGGTTCTTTACGAACTGCGCCTCGTCCAGCATGAGCCCCGCCCACTGGAACGATGCGTAGGCATCGTAATCAATGCGGAACAGCGCATAGGACGTAATAACGACGTCGGCACCCGCCAGCGCGTCGACAGGTGACAGCCCGCTCTTGGCGAAAGTTTCACCGACGGTCCGCACAATGAGTCCGGGAGCGAACCGTTGCGCTTCGGCGGCCCAGTTGCTCACCACGCTGGTTGGGGCCACCACCAGGAACGGAGCGCGGGGCGGGCTGTCGGCCACACCGACGTCAGCGGAATCAACAGCAGCAGCCAGCTCCTTGGCCGCACAGATCAGCGCGATCGCCTGCACGGTCTTGCCCAAGCCCATGTCATCGGCCAACACGCCGCCGAGGCTGTGCTTGAAGAGGAAGCTGAGCCAGTTGAAACCTTCAAGCTGATACGGACGCAGCTCGGCGTTAAGGCCTGCCGGCAGCGGCAGCCCGGTCACGCCGTCGTCGAGCAATCCGCCAACAGCTTCGCGCCAAGCTGCGGCCTGTTCGTCAACGATGCCGAGTTGCGCGAGTTCATCCCAGAGCCCGGCCTGGAATCGGCTGATCTGCAGGGTGCCGTCTTTGTTGTCCGGGTTGTCCTGAAGGGAGCGGGCTTCGTCGATCAACGCTCGGAGCTGGTGCAGCTCAGGCAGGTCGAGGGAGAAATAGGCGCCGCTGGGGAGCAGCATGCGGCTCATCCCGGCAGCGAGGGCGGAGAACACGGCGGCGAACGAGACCGGTTCGCCTTCGAGGGTGATGACGATGCCGAGATCGAACCAGTCGCCGCTCGCTGTTTCCTTCGTGGAGATGGAGACAACGGGAGCTTCGGCGGCTTCGCGGTAATCAGCGATGTCACCGGAGGTCTCTACGACGACGTCGGGCAGGTCCTTGAGCGCCGGCAGGATCTCCTCGGTGAAAGCCAGCGTGTCCAGGCCGGAAAGCTCAGCCGAGGCCGCGAGCCGCGGAGCGCCCCAGCCGCCGGTAGCCGATTCCGCCAACGCCGGAACCACGTCCCACGGCCGACCGATCGAATCCAGGATGCGGGCTTCCTTAAGGTCATCCCGGTAGCCACGGTCATCCGGGTGCCGCCACAAGGGCTGCGCGGTGACCAACGTGCCGGACTTGTAATGCCATTCCCAGTGCAGCCGGACTTTGTGGTCGGTGCCGTAGTTGGCGAGCAGGGAAAGCGTGGGGACCGCCAGGGTTGGCAGTTCCACCGATTCATCCGCTGCCTTGACGGGCGTCGACTGCCGCAGCTTCGGGTAGAACGAGGTCAGGAACCGGCTCTCATCTTCGGCCGGAATCAGAAGGGTCTCGCCCTCGGTGACAAACTCGAGCAGTTCGTCGCTGATACCGCCCTCAATCGGGGCGAGCGTGATCAGGTTGTTCTGCTGCGGCACCCCGGGCAAGGCTTCGGCGCCGGAATGCGTGAAGAAAATCCCATACGCGGGCTTGCCGAGGAAGCCCACAGTCCCGGCATCAATCTGCTCACCGCCTACCGTCACCGACGGCGCAAGCTGCAGGCCGCCGTCGGGCGTTTGCTTCCCGTCTTTGCCGCCCAACGCTTCAAGGCGCGCCAAACTGAGTCCGACGACGGCGGGTTGGGTCTCGACGTGGACAGGCTCGCTACCAGCCGCGTGAATCAGCGGAATGCCGGCTTTAGTTGCATCGGCGAGAAGGGTCCAAAGGTTCTTGGCGGCGAAATCATTCAGGCTCAACCACATGGCGCCCGACGGTTGCTGGCGACCATTGCTGGAACCATGGGCAGCGAGGAAAGTCTGAAGCCACTCGACGTGTGCCTCATTGAATTCGCGGCGGAAACTGATGTAGCTCAGGTTGTTCCAGGAGACGTCGCCGCGGATCCATTTTCCCTTGGCACCCATCATCACGGGCCGGGCCTTGAGCTGCCGGACACTGCGCATGGGATCGCGGCGGCCTGTGTAGGAGAAGTGGGCGGCCGGTTCCTCAACCTCGAACTGCAGGGCGAGCGGAATGCCGGCAGTGCTCGGCGCGGTGCCCGGCTTCGCGATCAGCCTGTTGAGGGCTTGCTCCCAAGCCGGCCGCCCGGCACCGCCCTGCTCGGAGGAACCAAGGCGCGAGGTCTGGATCCCGGGTGCCTGGGACAGGAGCTGGGCACGGATAGTGGGGTGGTCTTCAGCCGTGAAAAGCAGGGCAGCCACATGTTTGCAGTCCTTGCGGACAGGGCAGCTGCAAATACCTACGGTGCAGCTCCAGCCGCTGGGCTTGCGAACCAGCTTGGCCGACGTCGAATATGGTTGCGGACCGGTGCCGCGGACCTTGCCCAGCAGGAGGCCGGTGGCCGAATCGAAAGAAATTCCGCTCACGCGGCTGCCCATGGCATAGGCCAATCCGGCCGCCAGGGAGCGGTCGTTAATGGCAGGAGTCTGAATGGCCAGTTCCCAGGTTTCGTCTGTGTGGGACGGCATGCGTCGGGCTACTTTCGGCAGGAGGTTATCTGCTCAATCTTAGTCAGCAGAAAACGGCTCCCAAACTTCGCCCTCCGTTAACCTCAACCTCGATTGCCGAACCGCTCCCATGCGTACGTTGAAAGGGTCCGGAGCACCAACAGCTTTCAGCAGTGAGGATTTCCCATGACTACCAACGAGTACCCCGTCGTCCTGAACAAGGCCAGCTTCGAAGCAGGCAATGCAGACGTAGTGGATTCCAACGTCAACGTCGTGAACCAGATGTATGCGGAGCTCCTCAACAGCGACGAAATCGCGTCCCCCGCGCTCAACAGCTACTTTGTTGATTTCTACCTGACACAGGCGTTGGCCGGTGGATTCGCCCAGTACGTGTTCACCGCCCCGGAGCGTGACGAGTTGGACGCCTACGTGCGTGCCGGTTTGGAAGGCATGGGTGCCACCCGGCACCTGGACCTGTTCAACCGCACCGCTGCAGCCTTTGATGCGTTGAGTGAGGACGACGCCGAGGCCTACCTCGACGGCGAGCTGGACGATTCCGAAGCGCCCCTCGAGGCCGTCGTTGTCCTGGATGAGCTCGACGGCGAGTTCGAAGCCTTGCTGGAGGAAGAGGACATCATCGACCTCAACGCCGCTTACCTTCGGAACCAGCCCGGGCTGCTGGTTCTGTCTGACGAGGAGTTGGAAGCACACATTGCCAAGCGCGTTGCCCTGATTCCGGACCTTGCCGAGCGCCAAGCCGAAGCTGACGAAGAAGCCCTCGCCAACGCACCCGAGTTTGAGGTCATCATCCGGGAACTGTGCGACGTGGCCGGCTACGCGCTGCAGAAGATCACCATGGGAGACCCCAACTACGAGCACGACGGCGTGAAGACCCTCGCCTGGCACTTCTCCACCGACCACGGCGACTACATCATGGTGGAGGACGATGAGGAAGCCTTCATGATCCACCCTGAGACCAAGGAAATCATCGCGGCGGTGGAGTTCGAAGAGTCCGACGAGCTCGCGGAAGCGTAGGCCGCAGCGTTGCAGGCTTCACCCCCGCAGGGCTGAGTTCGCGGGAAAGACCGCCGAGATCGCCGGAACGCTCCGCAATCGCCGTAGCGTTCCGGCGATCCCGCGCTTTTCGGGCGATTTGGCTGTCACCCCTGCGGTGATCGTAGGCCTGGCGTCTCCTCACTTCGCTGGAAACGTGCGCGTTCGTGGGCAAACTTCCGGCGTATCCGCATCGTTCCCGGAGCCTCGGCACTCGGATGTCCACATAGCGTCGCGCACCCCTTTAAGGACTGGATGCTTCGTCGGCATGCTAAGGCCATGGATCCAACATCATCGCCTGAAAGCACCGCCCCGTTAGTCCACCTGCTTCCTGTGCGCGGGTACATGTGGAGAACCGACGAGTTACTCCGCTTCGGCCTAAACAGTCGAAAGGTCAAGGCCCTGGTGGACTCCGGTGAGCTGCACCGCTTGAGGTACGGCTGCTACATCAGGGGCAGCAAGTGGAATGCACTGGGTCCGAGGAGACAGGCCAAGGAGCGGATCCTGGCACATGCGCACGGGACGCTGACAACGTCAACAGGCGGTTTCGTCTACAGCCATTTGTCGGCGGCACGACTCCACGGCCTGTTTGTGTGGGGCGTGGATGACAAGGTTCATGTTCTGCACACGACCAGGCCTTCCTCCGACAGATGGGGCAAGGACGTTCGGGGACACACAGAAAGCTTCACTGAGGACGACGTCGTGCAGGTTCAGGGTTTGCGGGCGACCACACTCGAACGCACCATCTTTGACAGTGCAAGGATGCTTAGCTATCCCAAAGCACTGGTGATTATGGATCATGGACTACGCGTCGGCGCTGATAGAAGCAGGCTGACCTCCTTGGCCACGGTCTCCTCCGGGAAGCGGGGTATCCGCACGCTGCGCAAAGCTTTGGACAACGCAGACCCCCGCTCCGAGTCTGCTGGCGAGACGCTTACCCGTGAGTTAATGCAAAGGCTCAGCATCAGGCCCCCACAGCCACAATTCGAGGTGCAGTCCCGATTGGGTCGCCATCGCATGGATTTCGCTTGGGAAGAGCAAAAACTGGCTCTGGAGTTTGACGGTCGCACTAAATACTTCGACTTCAATCCGACAGAGGAGGTCATCTTTCAAGAACGACGGCGGGAAAAGGCACTCGTCGAGGAGGGATGGCGGTTTATCCGGATCGAGTGGAAGGACCTGTTTCAAGAGCGCGCCTTCAAGGAACGCATCCTTCGGGCACTCAGGTGATGCGGCCTGAGCGCGAGTGCGTGGGAACCCTGCCTGTACGCACGTAACCCTTCGGCGACACGGCAGGCTTCCCACGATCTCGGTGTCACGCTTCAGTATCCCGAGGCGGCGCCCTTGATCATCTCGCCGCTGGGGCTTACCAGGTACCAGACGTTCATCACGCCCTGGCCGTTGACGTCGCCCGGAGCCTTGTCCTTGGCGTAGTAGTACAGCGGCATGCCATTGAGTGTGACCTGCTTCTTCCCGTCAGGGGTAGCTATGGTTCCCACGGTGCCACTGACGCCTTCAACGGCCGGCTTGTCCGACGTCGTCGTGAACACCGGCCAAGCGGCCAGGCAGGCGCCCGTGCATGCACTGGTTCCTGAATCCTTGACGTCCTTGGTGAAGAAGTACAGGCTCATGCCCTTGCTGTCCACCACGATCTGCCCGGCGCCGGATGATGCAACTTTCATCTCTGCGCCTGCCGCGGCCGGGCTGGACATTGCGTCCGTACTTGGGGACATGGAGGTAGGTGCCGTCGAGGAAGTGGCGGCCGTCGGCGCGGTAGTAGACGTGGTGCTTGTCCCGGGGCTCCCGGCGCAACCGGTAAGAGCCACGGCGAAAACCACTGCGCCGAGTCCAACGCTGAGTCTATTTCTCATCTTTAGCTCCTTTGACGGGCCGGCCGGAATGGGTCGGCGCTAACCCCTACGACGCAGGCGGGGGAAGAATGGTTCAAGGAACTGAACCTTTTCGCTGCACGTGGCGTCGTATGGGGGTAGGGCAGCAGGAAACAAGGCGAAGGAGGTGGCTATGCCGTTGGACGAGGACGTGGTGGCGGCAATCTACCGCGATCACGGCACGGCCCTGAAACGCTTTGTGCTCAGCTGCACCTCGGACACGCACCAAGCAGACGACGTCGTGCAGGAAACCATCCTCAAGGTGTGGCAGCACGCGCCGGAGATCACGGGCAGTCTGCGCAGCTACCTCTTCCGGACTGCCCGCAACGTCATCATCGACAACTACAGGAAGGCCCAGAGGCGCCCTGTTGAGGCAGGCGAGCACGACTTTCCAGACCACGTTGCGACGGAACGCGTTGATGAGCTCCTGAACCGAGTCCTCATGGAAGAGGCACTCCTGAGGCTCAGCCACGAACACCGCGAGGTCCTTGTGGCCCTGCACTACCAGCGGTTCACCGTCACTGAGGCAGCGCTGCAGCTGAACATACCGGCCGGAACCGTGAAATCCAGGGCTTTCTATGCTGTGAAAGCCCTCCGAACGATCCTTGATGAAATGGGGGTGGAACGATGAACGGCAACACCGTCCACCAATTGCTGGGCGCCTACCTGCTGGGAGGGCTCGACCCCGAGGAGGCCCGCTCGTTTGAAGAGCACCTCGCCGGATGTGCTGCCTGCCGGCGCGAACTCGAGGAGTTGGAAAGCCTCCCCGCGCTGCTCGACGCCGTTCCTGCCTCCGACGCCGTCGCACTCACCGTGGCGGGTACCGCCGGTGCCCTCTCACCCTTGGAGCTGGGCCGGGAAGCATTGCCGCAGAAGATCCTGGTTGACCTTGCCGCACGCAGGAAGAAATCACGACGGCGGTGGGCGGCTTTCGTGGGGGCGGTCGCCGCTGCATGCCTGGCACTTGGCTTCCTTGCGGGCCCGCTGCTGAACCAGCCACCAAAACCCGATGCCAGCTACTCGGTCCAGTCCGAAACGGGGCTCCAGCTGACAGTGGGCATGGTCAAGAAGACCTGGGGCACCCAGCTTGAGGTCGAAGGCAAGAGCATGCCGCTCGAAGGAACTCTCTACCTCTGGGTGAAGGGCCGGGACGGGGCGGAAGAGCGCACCTGCGGCTGGACGGCAACGCCGAGTGGCCGCATCAAGATCACTGGCGCTACGCCCGTGCAGCTTGGCGGTATAGCCGGAGTGGAACTCCGGGATGAGGCCGAAAAGACAGTGGCCTCAATATCGGTGCCGTAGATCTCAGTGCGGTAGGTCTCAGTGCAGGTGTAGGTCTCAGTGCAGCAGGTTTGCCCGCAGCTCGGTTACGAGGGCTGGGTCTTCGCAAGCCCGTGCAAATGCTTCGATCCGGCGCTCGATTTCGCGGCCCAACAACCAGCTCCCGATTCTCTCTGCCACGGGCTTCACCCAAGCCGGGCGGCAGGAAAAGGTGTACTTCCAGACCGCCCGGGTGCCGCCGTCGTCGGGGGTGAATCGCCAGCCGCCGCCGAAGTTCTCGAAGAACCAAGGCCCGGACACCATGGTCATTCCTACGTTTCGGGGAGGGACGTAGGAGACGTACTCGCTGACCATTTTCAGTCCCATACGGGACACGGTTCGTGTGCGGACTCCCTTGCCTGCTGCCTTGGCTCCGTCCACGAAGCTTTGGGCCGAAATGAACGGATCCCATCTGAGCCTGAATTCACCAGTGGTCTGCGAGAGTGCGAAGGCTGTTTCGGGATCCAAACGGATGAACCGCTCGGCGCGGACCTGTGGCATTCAGGACCCCTGCCCTGAACCGAGCACCAGGAGCACCATGAAGGCAACGCCAAAAACATTGACCGCCATGATCGCCAGTCCGATGATCCCTGTGATGCGGCCGGCATTCATGCGCCCGGCCCGAAATACGGCGATCAGGCCACTGACGACGGACACAATCGCAAGGATCACGGCAACCAGCGCCAGAATGAGCGCACTGAACCACCAGACGTCGTTGCCCGGGTTGTAGCGGCTCATCGCCGAAGCGACAGCGGCGACGCCCAAGGGAATGCTGACCACTGCGGCAATCGGCGAGAGGATCGCGGAGACGATGCTTGTGATGCCCGCACCCAACCCCGGTGTCCGGGACCGTTGCTGCTGGTAGTACTCAACCGGTGGCTGATAGCTCATATTTCCCCCAAAGTCCGTGCGCTAGATCTTGCGATACGTGAGGTCGAAAATCATACGCCCGGCCTCGTGGGCTTTGTTTTCAAAGCTGGTGCGGATACGGCCCTCGAACCTGGGTGCCCAGCCGCCTTCCTCGTCCACGCCCTCGTTCGGACCCGTATGTTCAGTGCTGACAGGTGCCCGGCCTTCCCGGACCGGCGCCCCTCCCACAACAGACTCGACGCCGGACTGCCACACTTGCGTCAGAGGGCTCTCCTCGCCCCTGCGCTCGCCTTCGTGCATGTTCTCAAATTCCGTTGAGCCTGCAAGAACCTCGCGGACGTGTACGGCGTAGTTGGACCAGTCGGTGGCAATGCGCCAGTAGCCACCCTTTTCCAGCGCCTTGGCGGCCACGGAAGCGAAAGCCGGCTGGATCAGGCGGCGCTTATGGTGGCGTGCCTTGTGCCATGGATCGGGGAAGAATACCCAGAGCTCACTGACCGAACCGGCAGGAAGCATCGACTCCAAAACTTCGGGCGCATTGGCTTCCACCACGCGCACATTGGTCAGGCCACGGCTGTTGATCTTGATGATGGTGTTGGCCAGGCCCGGCGTGTAAACCTCGACAGCCAGGAAGTCCTTGTCCGGATTCTGTTCGGCGGCATGGACCACGGCGTCACCCAAGCCCGAACCGATCTCGACGATCAGGGGAGCTTTGCGCCCAAACACTGCCTCGGCGTCGAACGTGTAATCGGGGTGGACTGAAGTGTTGGCGACGTGACGCGGAACCTGGACGGCCCAACGCTCGGCGTGCTCCTCCCACGCGGCCTGCCTGCGACCCTGCAAACGGGTGCCGCGGCGCACGAAACTGACCGGCCGGCCGCCGTAGGTTCCGAAGGAAGCCTGGCTGCCGGGCGTGACTGGTCGCGGGGAATCTGGGGTTTCACTCATCCATTCCAGAATACTTGGGTTCCGGTGGGCAGTAGGGGCGGGCGTCTGGGCACCGCCGTCCGAGCGCCTTCCATAACCCCGCGGCTGACCCTCTCGTCCTACCCAGGCTGAGCTTCGTCATCTGCTTTGTGCCAGCTGTGATGAATTTCAGGTGAGCAGGTTCAAGTACTGCGTCCGAGCCTTCATTGCGTGGATTAGCAACTCATTGCCGCTGTCGAAGCGAAGAACGACAACTTCGAGGAGGCGCCCCGCTGCGTCGAATCCGAGCCTTAGTTGGCGAGCCGGGCTGTCCTCGTCGAGGTCCGCAATGTAGACCGCGTGACCCGCCGCGTGGATTCCATCCTCGGCGCTGATGCCGTGTTTGAGTGCGGAAGCATGCGCCTGCACTACGCGGCGCTGATCCACGCCCGTACGGCCGCGCGTATGGCTTCCGACCGGCTCAGGTGATCATGCTCGGCTCGAGCGGAGAGTTCCCGCAGCAGCTCGGCATCCATGCGCACCGGCACCACTTCGCCGGGGCCATCACCGACTGGACGGCGGCCTCGCCTGCGGAGTTGCTCAGTCGGGTATCCGTGCTCAGCCTCGTCTGCCCAAGCTTGGATCATCTCATCGGTGACCGGCGCGCCATTGACCTTCTCGTGACTCATCTACAAATCGTATTACGAAATGGGCGGCGGGTGAAGGTGGCAAAGCGGGGGTTCGCGCCGTGAACAGCGTCATGGGCACTGAGTCAAGTGCTGGCTGGTAGCGTCCTGCTATGGCTTCAGTGGAGCTTGTCCGATAGCAATCGCTAAGCGCCGACCATGCCTCCCACAGATCTTCCTGTTCCGACGACGCAACCAAAAGACGGGTGCTCATGACATCCGTCAATCCGGCTCCGGCGTCTTCGAGTGCTGTCGCCATGTTCGCGAAAGCCGCGCGCGTCTGAGCATCGAATGAGTCTCCTACAACCTTGCCGTCCGTCGGCGTGGCTGTGCTTGGATATCCCGGTCAGCTTGTTGAGATCGAGACGTTGGCTGCGACTTTCACGCACGCATGAAAAGGGATCCGCGAGTCTTTGACTTGTTCCGTGGTCACATCCCGACCCAATGAACCCAGTGCAGGCTGGCTGACAGAATGGGACGCGTGACCTCCTTCCCGAAGCCCTTCTACACCGAAAAGTCTGAGCAAGAACGCCTCTTGCCCGAAATCGCCGTGGATGCCGAGATCGACGACGTCCCGCCCGCCCCACCTACGCAGCTCCGCTCCAAGAGGGGCCTGATCTACCTCGGCATCTGCCTGGTCCTGATCGGCCTGAACCTGCGGACGGTCTTCTCGAGTTTCTCGGCTGTCCTCCCGGAAATAACGTCCGACGCCGGACTGCCGGGCTGGGCGGTGGTGGTCCTCACAACCGTTCCCGTGACATTGTTGGGCGTTTTCGCACCCCTCGCCCCTGTACTGGCGAGGCGGTTCGGGGCAGAACGGGTCCTGCTGGGAGCGATGGTGGTGCTCACGGCGGGTCTCTTGCTCAGGCCAACGGCGGTCCCTGGCGCCGGGCACCTTCCAGCACTCCTCGCCGGAACGGCAGCGTGCGGAGCGGCCATCGCCCTCTGCAACGTACTCCTGCCGGGCGTGGTCAAGAGAGACTTCCCGCACCGGCTCGGGCTCATGGGCGGCCTGTACACCACGGCGATCTGTGCGTCCGCGGCTCTTGGTGCAGGGTTCACGTATCCGGTTTTTGCGGCAACCGGCCAGTGGACTTCGGCGCTGTGGTCCTGGGCGGTGCCTGCCGGCGTCGTGCTGTTGCTCTTCCTTCCGCTGGCCATCCGCCAGCCATCGATCAAGCACCAAGCCGTCCACGGCGGCGTGAACGTGTGGCGGTCGGGCGTGGCCTGGCAGGTCACGCTGTTCATGGTGCTGCAGGCCATGATGTCGTTCAGCGTGTTCGCGTGGCTGGCGCCGATCCTGAGGGACCGGGGCGTCGATGGCGGAACGGCCGGGCTGATTGTGTCGGTGTCGATCGTGTTGCAGATGCTCGGTTCACTTTTCGCCCCTGCCCTGGCCACGCGGTTCAAGGATCAGAGGGTGATCAACACCGTGGTGGCACTGATGACCGGCGGTGGCTTCGCCCTCAGCATCTTCGGACCGACTGGGCTGATCTGGATCTGGACCGGACTGCTGGGCCTCGGCCAGGGCTCGCTCACCGCTGTTGCCCTCACGATGATCATTGTCCGCACCCGCGATGCGCATACTGCCGCGCACCTGTCCGGGATGATGCAGGGCGTCGGCTACGGAGTGGGATCGGTGGGAACGCTGCTGGTGGGGCAGCTCCACCAAGCCACGGGCGGATTCGCGGCCGCCGGAATCCTGTTCCTTGTGGTCGGAGCGCTGGCTGCCTTCTTCGGCTACCGGGCAGGTCGCGACAAGTTCGTTTAACCCAAGTAAGTCGCAGCAGATGCCGTTTTGAGCGCTCAAAACGGCATCTGCTGCGACTTAGTTGGGAGAACCTAGTGGGTTAGGTCCTTGCCCTTGGTCTCGGGGATCGAGAAGGCGAACGCGATGCCGATCACCAGCAGGATCACTGCGTAGACGTTGAACAGGTAACCCTGGCCAATGCTGGCCAGCCAGGTCTGGAGGTACGGAGCAGTGCCACCGAAGGCAGCCACGCAGATGGAGTACGGGACGCCGACGCCAACAGTGCGGATGTGGGTCGGGAACAGTTCGGCGTAGACGGCCGGGACAATCGACGCGCTACCAGCAATGAAGAACAGCATCACGGACATGGACACGGTCAGCTGCCACGGGGAATCCTTGAGCAGCCACGTCATGGGGAAGTGCATGACCATGGCACCGATGGACGAGCCGATCAGCACAGGCTTGCGGCCAATGCGGTCCGACAGCTTGCCCCAGAAGGGGAGTGCGGCGATGAAGACGACATTGGCGATCACGCCGGCCCAGAGCGCTGCACCGCGGTCCATCTTCAACGTGGTGGCTGCGTAGCTCGGTGCCACGACACCCCAGATGTAGTAGACCACCGTGAGGCCAACCGTCAGGCCGATGACCTGCAAAGCCTGCTTGCGGTACTTGACGATCTGCGGCCACATGGGCAGGCGCTTTTCCTTGGGCGTCTCGGCCTCGAATGCGTGGGTTTCCTTCATCTTGGCCCGCATGAACAGCGCGTAGACGCCCAGTGCACCACCGATGAGGAACGGAATGCGCCAACCCCATGCGCTCATGTCGTCCTTGGTCAGGACAGCCGTGAGGATCGCGCCGAGCAGAGTTCCGGCCAGAATGCCGGCGGTGCCGGACGTGTAGATGAGCGTCGCCCAGAAGCCGCGCTTTTCCTTGGGTGCCATCTCGGACAGGTACGTTTGCGACGACGGCAGCTCACCACCGTGGGCAAGGCCCTGTATGAGCCTGGCGAGCAGGAGCATCACGGATGCGAACGCGCCCACAGCCTGGAACGTCGGAGCGATGCCGATGAGGAGGCTGCCGAGAGCGCCGAGGGCAACCGCTACCGTCATGGACGTCTTGCGGCCGATGCGGTCGCCGATCCAGCCGAACAGGAAACCGCCGAACGGCCGGGCAACGAACCCGACGGCGAAGATCGCCAAGGTGGACAGCACAGCTGATGTTGGGTCTGCCTGGCTGAACAGTGCGCTCGCGATGAACGGCGAGAACGTGGCGTAGATGGCCCAGTCGTACCATTCAACGGCGTTGCCAATGCCTGTTCCTACGAGCGTCCGCAGGTGGGATTTGTGGACCTTGACTTCGGTGGACGTTCCAACGGTGGCGGTCATGTGTTTCTCCAAGGTGGGGTAGGGCTGGGAGTTAGTTGGCGGCGAGGGTCGCGATGCGGGATACGGCGAGTTCGGCGTAGAGGGCAGCGCCGTCGGTGAGGACGCCGTCGTCGAACGTCGCGTACGGCGAGTGGTTGAAGGGCGACGTCGCGTGGTCGGTGCCGGGGGTAACGGCACTGAGCCCGACGAAGGTTCCCGGAACCTCGGCCAGGACGCGGGAGAAGTCCTCGGAACCACCCAGGGGAGTTGCCATCCGGGTGAGTCGGGACTCGCCGAACATGCCGGCGATGACCTTTTCCGCGGTGTTCGTTTCGTCCTCGTCGTTGATGGTGAGGGGGTATTCCTGTTGGTAATCCACATCAACCTCCAAACCGTGGGCTGCAGCGATGCCTTGGAGCAGCTTGGGTACTACCTCCATCATCTTCTGCCGGGACTCTTCGGAGAAGGTCCTGATGGTGGCTTCGATGCGGGCGGTCTCCGGGATCACGTTCCGCTTGGTTCCGGCGTGAAGTACGCCGACGGTGAGGACAACGGGATCGAACATGTTGAACTGGCGGGTCACCATGACCTGGAGGGCCGTGACCATTTCCGCTGCTGCGGTCACAGGGTCCTTGGCTGAATGGGGTGCAGAGCCATGCCCGCCGGCGCCAAGCACAGTCACCACGAGTCCGTCCGAGGAACTGAGCATCACACCGTTCTTGGTGACGAACTGGCCATGGGGTTCCAGCGCGGAGAAGACGTGCATGCCGTAGGCCGTATCTGCCCGTCGGCCGGCAGCATCCAGGACGCCTTCGTTGATCATGTAGCTGGCGCCGTCGAAGCCTTCTTCGCCGGGCTGGAACATGAGGACGACGTCGCCGGCCAGCTGATCACGACGTTCAGCCAGGAGGGTAGCTGCTCCGGCGAGCATGGACGTGTGGAGGTCGTGCCCGCAGGCGTGCATCGCGCCGTCGACACGGGAGGTGTAGTCAACGCCAGTGGTTTCCTGGACCGGAAGGCCGTCCATGTCTGCGCGCAACAACACCACGGGCTTCTGGGCTGACGCGTAAGCAGCGCCACCGCGCAGAACCGCGGTGACCGACGTCGTGTCCTTGCCCAGGGTGATCTCGTACGGGAGTCCGTCGAGCGCTTTCAGTACTTTTTCCTGAGTACGGGGGAGTTGCAGGCCAATCTCCGGTTCGCGGTGGAGGTCGTGGCGGAGGCGGACGATGTCGTCCTGGAGTTCCTTGGCGTCGGCGGCGATGGTCATGTGTTCTCCTGCTCGTGCTGGGGGTATTGGTTCTTCCTGCAATTCTGTGGTGACTGAACTCACAATTCTGAAAACATCTATAAAAATGCACGAAAGGCCAAGAAACGCAGGATTCATGCACCGTTTGCGAGAATGAACTCATGGAACTCAGCGAAGAGGATTTACGCCTCATCAATGCCTTGCAGATTTCGCCCCGCATCAGCTGGTCCGACGCCGGCGAAGTCCTGGGCGTCCACGCCACAACCTTGGCCGCGCGGTGGGACCGCCTGAAGGCTGCCGGTGCGGCATGGACTACTGCGCATCTCATGGGCGATCCGAAGAACATGTGCCTTGCCATGGTGGACATCGACTGCGAAATGGATCTCCGGCCGCAGGTCACGGCAGCCCTGGCAGAGCTCCCCGAGGTCATCACCGTCGAAGAAGCGGCCAGCAACCGCGACCTCACACTCACGGTCATCACCCAGGACCTCGATCAGTTCAGCACCAGCCTGCTGCCGCGGCTCAAAGAAGTCCGGGGGCTCACCAAGTACCACACGTCGCTGTGTACACGCATCCACACCAGTGGCTATGCGTGGCGGCTGAATGTGCTCACGAAGGGGGAACAGCAGGCGCTCCGGGCACTGGCGGGGCCTGAATCAGCCAACCCGTCGGCTCCCGACGCCATAGTCGTGCCGCTACCGGAGAGCCATCTGGCCCTCATCCCGTTCCTTTCCCGTGACGGCCGTGCTTCTGCTGCTGAGATTGCGCGGGCTCTGGGGCGCCATCCCGCCACGGTGCAGCGCCAGTTGGGGCGGGTGCTGAGCAGCAGGATGCTCTCCTTCCGCTGTGAGATAGCCCAAAAATTCTCCGGTTTCCCCATCACCGTTCAGTGGTTTGCGAACGTTCCGGCGGGCCGGCACGAAGCCGCCGCGACGGAACTGCGTTCGGTCCGGAATGTCAGGTTCTCGGCGTCCACCACCGGACGCACCAACTTCACCATGATCATGTGGCTCCGGTCGCTGGCCGAGATCATGGAGATGGAACTCGCCATCCAGCAGCGGATCCCGGGCATCGAACTCGTGGAGAGTGTGGTCATGTTGAACACGGCCAAACGGGTTGGCTGGATGCTGAACCCGGACTCGACCGCCACAGGGACAGTGGTGGCACCGTACGGGGAACTGCTGCCTGAAACGGCGTGAGCTCACGCCCGAACCCGGGTTTACGACGACGGCGTGGCCGGCCTGGGGTGCCGGTTCCGCCAGCATCAGGGGTGCTTGGTGGCCCGCAGGACGGTGTCCAAAACGGTAGCCGCCCCGCCTTCTGGGCCGGTGACGGTGCGTTCCCGGGAAGTAAGGACGTTGACGAACCACGGCTCGCGGTCCAGGCGAAGCGCCCCAGCCAACTGTTCCGGCGAGAAAAACATGCCCGTTTCACGGTGGTGGCTCCACGGCGCGAGCCCATGAGGGTGATGTCCGACCACCAACAACGTCCCGCCCGGAGCCACAGCCGCTGCCGCGGAAGCCACGGAGTCGCGCCACGGCAGGAGGGGGCTGTGGAGGAATTGTGCTGACACGAGGTCAAAGATGGGTTCCGGCTTCCACTCGGCAAGGTCCTGCTGCTGCCAGGTAATCCGGTGAGCGTAGCCCGACTCCGATGCGTGGGCTGCGGCCCGTTCAAGCGCGACGGCCGATACATCCATTCCGGTGACCGTCCAGCCTTGCCCGGCGAGCCAGATGGCGTCTGCACCTTCGCCGCAGCCAAGGTCCAGGGCCGTTCCGGCGCGGAGGCCGGCCACTTCGGCGACCAACTGGGGATTCGGATTTCCGCTCCAGACCTTTGGACGCTCCTTGTACATGCCGTCCCACATGTCAGCGGCGTTGTCGGCGTCCTCGTGGAGGTTGAGCCCGCCATGCCGCGGTCCACTGTGGTCAGTGTCCTGATGGGCGTTCTGGTGTCCGCTGCCAAGGGTGCTGCCGGAGGTGCCGTCCGTGGGGTGGGGAGTGCCGCCGTCGTGAGTGTGTTCAGCCATAAGCCAAGCGTGCCGTGAGCAGGCTACGAAAGGCAACGCCCGTTGCTGCTTCGGCAAAACACACATACGAACAAATGATCTGGTTTTTCCATTTGATGGTGACTAGCGTTTGAGCCAAGCGCCGGACACAAGTCAGTGGCGCATGAAACGGGGGATTCATGATGTTCCGGACGCCTACATTCACTGCGCGTGCTGCCTTTGTGGCTTTGGCGGCGGCCTTAACGCTTATGGCTTCAGGGTTACCGGCCCAGGCCAATACGCTAAAGCCCGACGCCGTCGCGGCAGCCACCGTGCCAACCGTCGCACCCATGGCGACTTTCGGGACGCCTTACAGGATCGAGGTTCCCAGCCCCAACTTCGCTGAGGCGAGTCCGGACGGGCGCAAGCTGTTCACAGTGTCCGGCTCCGGGGCGTTCGCCACGATCGACGTTGCCACCAGCACCGTATCTGCGAGCATCGATGTCCGGGATGTTACTGCCATGAAGGTCAGCCCGGACGGCGCCAGGGTTTACCTGGCAACAAGCGAGTCCCAGGAGCATTTCCTGACTGTCGTGGACACCGCCGCCATAACGGTCGTGGACATACCGGTGGACGGCCCGGTCTTCAGCCTCGCATTTACTCCCGACGCGTCCAGCGTTTACGCGGCTGTGTATGGGACGCCGGCGGACACGGGCTCGACGCCGGGCTCGGTTGCGGTCATCGATGTTGCGACGGCGTCCGTGGTTTCCTCGATTCCCGTTGGTCGCGAGCCCACGCAGGTACTTGTGACGCCGGATGGGGCCAAGGTCTTCGCACTGAATCTCCTGGACCAGTCGGTTTCCGCCATCGAGACGTCGACGAACACCGTGACCAGCACCATTCCGCTCGGCGGGACCTCAACCGGAGGATCCATGTCTCCGGACGGATCCAGGCTGTACTATCCCAAGCTCGAAGGCGGGATTGCCATCGCAGGCGTTACCACGAATACCGTGATCGGGGAAGTGGTGACCCAGTCCGTGGCCACCGCACCAAGTTTCACCCCCGATGGTTCACGGGCCTTCGTGGTGGACCAGCGCCCCAATGACTATTACGTGGCTGAAGTCGATCTTCAAGGGAATTCACTGACGCCGGTCAGCCTCTCTGAAGGCCCGGTCATGAACATGGGGCCCCTCACGGTCCAGGTCAGCCCGGATGGCCGACGACTCTATGTGCTTGGCCACAGCATCAATGTCCTCAGCTTGCCGACGCTCAAGCCTGCGGGCGTCATCAACCTGGATGACGGGTTGCTTCCACGTCAACTTGTCATCGTTCCGGACGGCTCCATGGGGTACGTCGTTCCTGGCAACCAGGGCAATTACGTCGTGGCTGTTAGTACAGGACAGCCGGAGAACGTCTGGAAAGACTACAACTCTGACGGCGCCACGGATGTTCTGGCGAGGGACTCCGCCGGCGGCCTGTGGCTGTACCCCGGAAACGGCAATAAAGGCTGGCTGCCCCGTTCACAGGTTGGCTCCGGTTGGAACATCATGAACCTGTTGATGGCCTCAGGCGACTTTGACGGTGACGGCAAACCGGACGTCCTGGCACGCGACGAGGCTGGTGATTTGTGGCTGTATCCGGGCGACGGCAATGCTGATTGGCTGCCCCGCTCCAAAGTCGGCGTTGGCTGGAACGCGATGACCGCCGTCGTGGCCCCAGGCGATTTCGATGACGATGGAAAAGCCGATGTCCTTGCCCGGGACAGTGCTGGTGACCTCTGGCTGTATCCGGGGAACGGCTCAGGCGGTTGGCTTCCCAAATCGAAGGTCGGCACGGGCTGGAACGTGATGACGGCCATCATGGGGCCGGGAAACCTGCGTTCGCCAGGGAGCGATGTCCTTGCCCGGGATACGTGGGGAACTCTGTTCCTTTACGAACCGGACGGCACGGGCGGCTGGCATCAGCCGCTGCTGGTTGGCATTGAGTGGAACGTCATGTCTGCCATCGTCACGCCGGGCGACTTCGACAGCGACGACGTGCCGGACATCCTGGCGCGCGACGCCAGCGGGACCCTGTGGCTCTACCCAGGGCAGGGCTTCGGGGGATACTCGCCGCGCGTGCAGGTGGGAGTGGGATGGAACGTCATGACGGCGATCATCTAATGCGGCTGGCCGGACAGGTTCCAGCGTTGCGCTCCTGCCCCGGTCGCCCCCAGCTCGTCGGCCGGATTCTGAAGCGTGCACGATTTCAGGCTCAGGCAACCGCAACCGATGCAGCCATCCAGATCGTTCCGCAGGTGTTGCAGCGCAGCAATCCGTTCGTCGAGTTCCTTGCGCCACCGCGACGACAACCGTGTCCAGTCCCGTTTGGTGGGCGTCCGTCCGTCCGGCAGGGAGTCCAGCGCCTCGCGGATGTCCTTCAGAGGAAGGCCAACTCTTTGCGATGTTTTGATGAAAGCCACCCTCCGCAGCGTTTCACGCCGGTACCGCCGCTGGTTTCCGGCCGTGCGTTCGGCTGTGATGAGCCCATTTCGTTCATAGAAGTGAAGGGCCGACGGCGATACCCCACTCCGCTCGGAAAGCTCGCCAATGCTCAGGGGCCGATGGGCGCTGCCGGGAACTTGTGGCATGGCTGGTCCTCCGGTGCTGGTCGTGGTGGATTGACCTCAACATTAGTTGAGGTTCTAGGGTAGCGTCCATGACCTCTGACACCTCAACGGCCGGGATACTCCGCCGTCCATACCTGCTGGCTACCGTTGGTGCTTGTGCGCTCGTTTTCCTCAGCGCCTTCGAGTCCCTGGCGGTAACCACCATCATGCCGCTCGTCAGCCGCGACCTGGACGGAGCCACCCTTTACGCGCTGGCCTTCGCCGGCCCCTTGGCGACCGGCGTGATGGGCATGGTCGGAGCAGGTAATTGGTCGGATCGCCGGGGTCCGGCGGCACCGTTGTACGCGTCGGTGGCACTGTTCGTCGCCGGCCTGTTGATCGCAGGAACAGCCGGAAGCATGGAAGTCCTGGTGCTGGGGCGCCTCGTGCAGGGACTCGGTGGCGGTGCCATGACCGTTGCCCTGTATGTGTTGGTGGCCCGCGTCTACCCGCCGGCTCTGCATCCCAAAATCTTCGCCGCGTTTGCCGCATCCTGGGTTATCCCATCACTCGTGGGCCCGTTCGCCGCTGGCATCGTGGCGCAGCTCAGCAGCTGGCACTGGGTATTCCTGGGCGTGGTGGGGCTGGTTGTTCCGGCACTGCTGATGGTGGTGCCGGCTGTGCGGGGAATGACCTCGGAGCCCGCCACCGAAACTGTGCCGTGGGCTTTCGGACGCATGGGCTGGGCGGCGCTGGCCGCCCTGACCGTCCTCGCACTGAACCTGTCAGCAGAGGTGCCGGGCGTGGGCGGGGTGATTGCCGTCGTCGCGCTTGTCCTTGCCGTGGTGGCGGTACGGCCCTTGGTCCCGCGCGGAACGCTGGTCGCCCACCGCGGCCTTCCCAGCGTGATCCTCACCCGCGGTTTGGCGTCGGCAGCGTTTTTCGGTGCCGAGGTCTACCTGCCATACCTGCTGACCGAACAGTACGCTTTCACGCCGACGTTTGCCGGGCTCACACTGACCGGCGCTGCGCTCGCATGGGCAGGGGCGTCTGCCCTCCAAGGCCGGTTGGGTTCCAAGCTGCCCGATGCCCTTGCGGTGAAAATTGGTGCCGCGCTGGTGCTGGTGGCAATCGTGCTGGCCCTGGTGACTGCGGCATTGGCGCTGCCGGCAGCCATTGCCATTGGGGGCTGGATCCTTGCCGGCGGGGGCATGGGGCTCATGTACCCACGCCTGAGCGTCATGACGTTGGCTCTCTCGACTCCCGATAACCAGGGCTTCAACAGCGCAGCGATGTCCATCTCCGATTCCCTGGGAGGCGCCCTGGCCCTCGCTGCCACGGGGCTCGTCTTCGCAGCATTTACGACGACGAACCCGTTTGCGGGGGTCTTCGCACTGACGGCGGTGATCGCCGTCGTCGGGCTCGCCATGGCGCCCCGGGTCGCCACCCGGGCGGCCGCCTCCACAACGCGGGAAGCCCAACCTGAGCCCTCGCTGCATAAGTAGCCGAACGTACGCATAAGTAGCCCAATGCGGGACTCGACGCCGAACACTGCTAGACTGGGGACACTTGATGTGCGGTGACGCCCTGAAGCAGGTGGCCCAAAAGGCTACGTGACGGGGCATTTTTCATGTGAGAGGCACATCCTGCGTCGATGAACGCGTTCCATTTGGTCCCGGCCAACGCTCCAGCAGCGAACCGGTAGACCACCTGACTTTTCCTCGGCGAACCCCTGGCCCAACCGGCGTCGGGGGCCGATGTCCGCAACTGGACACCGCCCGAAAGACATTAGTAAATGACTACTTTTGCTGCCCTTGGCACGCCCAAGGCCATTGCTGAATCCCTCGCCGCAGACGGCATCGAAGAGGCATTCCCCATCCAGGTGAAGACCCTCCCGGATACGCTCGCAGGCCGCGACGTCCTGGGCCGGGGCCGCACCGGCTCCGGCAAGACCATCGCTTTCGCCATCCCGCTTGTGGCCCGCTTGGCCGAGCGTGAAGCCAAGCACTTCCGCAAGCCGGGCCGCCCCATGGGCCTGGTCCTTGCTCCGACGCGTGAATTGGCTACCCAGATCAACGCCACCATCGAGCCGCTGGCCAAGGCCATGGGCCTGAACACCACGGTGATCTACGGCGGCATCTCCCAGGCACGCCAGGAAAAGGCACTGCGCGCCGGCGTCGACATCGTCATTGCCTGCCCGGGCCGTCTCGAAGACCTGATCCGCCAGCGCATCCTGACCCTTGAGGCCGTCGAAGTTACCGTGCTGGACGAGGCAGACCACATGGCAGACCTCGGCTTCCTTCCGGTGGTCAAGAAGCTCATGGACATGACCCCCACACAGGGTCAGCGCCTGCTCTTCTCCGCGACGTTGGACAACGGTGTTGACAAGCTGGTCAACCGTTACCTCTCCAACCCGCTCACCCACTCCGTGGATGACCCGCAGGCTGCCGTCACCACCATGGAACACCACGTCCTGGTAGTCAACGACCAGACCGTCAAGAAGCAGCTCATCGTCGAACTGGCCTCCGGCGCCGGACGCCGCGTCCTGTTCATGCGGACCAAGCACCACGCCCGCAAGCTTGCCAAGACCCTCACCGACGCCGGCATCCCCGCCGTCGACCTTCACGGCAACCTGTCGCAGAACGCCCGCGACCGCAACCTGGCCGAGTTCTCCAACGGTGACGTTCGCGTCCTGGTGGCCACCGACGTCGCAGCCCGCGGCGTTCACGTTGACGATGTCGAACTCGTCATCCACGTTGACCCGCCCACGGAGCACAAGGCATACCTCCACCGCTCAGGCCGTACGGCCCGCGCCGGTTCCGATGGCACCGTTGTAACGCTGACACTCCCGGAGCAGCAGAGCGACGTCAAGAAGCTCATGAAGGCTGCCGGCGTGGACGTATCGTTCGAGCGCGTCACGGCCAACTCCCCGCTTGTCGCCGAGCTCGTGGGCGACATCGCGGACAAGGTCGACCCCCGCACCCGTGCAGCCCTCCTCGCGGCGAAAGCCCCGCAGGGTGGCGGCACCTCCACGGGCGCCAATGCCCAGCGCAAGCGCGCACGCCGTACTGGCGGTCAGGCGGCTCCCACAACGGGTGGCCGTGGCGGCCGCGGCGGACGCGGCAAGGTCGCCGCTGAGCCGGTTCGCACGGACATCAACCGCGCTGATCGTCGCGCGGCAATGAACGACGACGTCGCCCGCAGTTCACGTGGTCGCGGCAAGGCTGGCGCAACTCACCGCAACGACGTTCCCGGCTCGCAGGGCCAAGGCGGCCGTAGTGGTCGTCCCGCTTCGGGCCAGCGCGCTGCCACCGGTGGCCAGCGCTCGGCTTCGGCTCCGCGCACGGCTTCCACCACGAGCACCCGTACCAGCGGAAACAAGGCCGTATGGTCTTCCGCTACGGGCGCTACGTCCGGTGGATCCTACGGTTCGGGTGCCTCCGGCAACTCCGCTCGTGGGGGCTCAGGCGCGGGTCGTCCGGCACGCAGTGGCCCGCGTCGCGCCTCGGCTCCCGCGTCGAACGAGCGTCGCGGCCGCTAAGTCCCCGCAACGCCTGCTCACCAGCCTCGGGCGCGCCACTCCTCAAGGTGTGGCCGCTCGGCGCCGAGGGTCGTGGGCAATCCATGGCCCGGGTGCACCACGGTCTCGTCCGGATAAACGTCGAACAGCCGCTCTTTCACGTCGTTCAACAGTGAAGTGAAACGTGAAGGATCGCCCTGTGTGTTGCCGACGCCTCCCGGAAACAACGAGTCTCCACTGAAAATGTGGGCCGGCCCGTCCGGATCCTGGTAAATGAAAGCGATCGAGCCAGGGGTGTGTCCGCGCAAGTGGACCGCCGTGATCTCGAAGTCGCCGAACCGCTCGACGTCGCCGTGACCAAGCCGGACATCCACCGGAACGGGCAGCGCATCGGCGTCGTCCGCTCCTGCAGAAGTGCTGGCGCCGGTCGCGGACACCAGCTCACCCAAGGCGCGGATGTGGTCCCAATGCTGGTGGGTAGTGGCGATTCGGACCAGCTTCGGCACTTCGGAAGTATCCGCTTCGCTGTCCTTCAGGAGTTGCTGAATGGCTGGAAGGTCATCGGCGGCGTCGATCAACAGCTGCACGCCTGTGGACTTCGAGGTCAGCAGATACACGTTGTTGTTCATCTCGCTGACGGAGATGCTCCGTATGGTGACGTCGCGCGATGAGTGAATAAGCGAATCCATCGGCTCAGTCTACGCAGTGGTCCTGTTGGCTTCGCGGCCTTGCGACACCCAGTTGGGGTCCGCAGAACGTGAACCCACGACGGCGTCCGCGGCTTGGTCGAGCACTTCAAGTTGCGCTGTTCCCAGTTGCAGGGACAGCGCGCCAAGGTTCTCGTCGATGCGGTGCGTTTTGCGCGTACCGGGGATGGGGACCACCGGCAGCCCAAGGCGCTTGCCCTGGGTGAACAGCCAGGCCAGTGCTACCTGGGCAGGAGTTGCACCCAGGTCATCGGCTACCTCACGAACCGCGGCCACGACGGCCTGGTTTGCATCAAGGGCCTCGTCACCAAAGCGGGGAATCTTGTGGCGGAAGTCGTTTTCGCCCAAGTCGCTCGCGCTAATGGTTCCTGTGAGGAACCCGCGGCCGAGCGGCGAATAAGGCACAAAGCCAACACCGAGTTCCTTCGCTGCAGGAACAACGTTTTGCTCAACATCCCTGCTCCAGATTGACCATTCGCTCTGGACTGCGGCAATGGGATGGACGGCGTTGGCCTGCCGAAGCTCCTCGGCTGTCACCTCAGACAGGCCGAGGTGGCGAACTTTGCCCTCACGGACCAGCTCCGCCATGGCCTCCACGGTTTCCACTATCGGAACGCGGAGGTCACGGCGGTGCAGGTAATAGAGGTCAATGACGTCAGTGTCCAGGCGGCGCAGGCTCGCTTCTGCTGCCTGCCTGACGTAGGGCGCATCGCCGCGAACTCCCGTGTACCCGTTCGCGGCGTTGCCCTCTATCCCGAACTTCGTGGCCAATTGGACCTCGTCCCGCCGGTCTTTCAGGAGCTGGCCCACCAACTCCTCGTTGCTTCCGGCGCCGTAAACATCTGCGGTATCGATGAAGGTGATTCCCGCATCCACCGCATGCCGCAGGGTTTGCAAGGCTTCAGCGGGGTCGATTCCCCCATAGACCGGTGTCAGGGCCATGCCGCCAAAGCCAAGGGGGCTCACAGTAAGGCCATCGCCGAGTTGAACTGCAGTCATGAACTTCTCCCATGCGTGTTGGTATTCGAAGTGCCCTTTGTTGGCGTGAACCCCGCCGTGGGCTTGGGTATTCCTGCTGGTTCTCCGGGTGTGGGCGACGCTCCTTCCCAGTTGGTCCGGGTAGCACCCGGCCCGCATGCATGCCCGCCCCTGTGATTGCGGGGTTTCTCCTGCTCGACCAGGGGTGCCGGGAGAGGCAACTGGGAAGGAGCGCGGAGGAGTGCTGGCTACTCGGCGGACGCCTGGGGTTTGTCGGACGGCAGCGCCTTCAAACCGGCAGCACAACCCACGATTCCGGCGATGAAGAACAGCTTCAACGGGCTGGCGGGTTCGACGCCGCTGAGCATGGCCCAGCCAACAGTGAGCGCCGCACCGATGCCCACCCATACCGCATAGGCCGTGCCGAGGGGGATGCGCTTCACGGCTATGCCCAAACCGAACATGCTCAGCAGCGCGGTGACAGCGAAGACCATCGTCGGTGCGAGCTGGGTGAAGCCGTTGGAGAGTCCCAGAGCTGTGGCCCACACGGCTTCGAGGACGGCGGAGGCAAGGAGAACCAGCCAGAAGAGGCCGTTCTTCGCAGAGTTCCGGGTGGTCGTTGTGGCAGCCATGGCTACGCCACCACCTTCAGGCCAACCACGCACGCGCCGATACCTGCGAGCAGCAGGAGCCGGGCCGTCGTCGCGCGTTCCACCTTGGTGACCATGGCGTAAGCCGACGTCAGGAGGACGCCGACGCCCACCCACACCGCATACGCCGTACCCGTGGGAATGGATTGCATGGCGATCGCGAGGCCGCCGGTGCTGGCGATGACACTTACCAGGAAAATGACAGTGGGGACTGGCTTGCGGAATCCCTTTGAGCGGTGAAGGGCAGCAGCCCAAACGGCCTCGAGCGCTCCGGAGAGAATGAGAATTAACCACGACATGACAGATCCTTTGGCCAGTCTTGTCGCGTGCCGGGTACTGAACCGTCGTCCGGAGGTTCCAGAGCGGAACCTTCATTTCAGGCTAGCAACTCCTGCAGACCGTGGCCACTTCGGGTGGCGAAAGTCACCAGCCTAGACGTTCGCGGGGTCCACTTTGTCGATGGAGATCACGGCAACAAAACCCCGTCCCGAGATCTCGGGGCTGCGCGTATCGGAGCCCACCACGGCGTCGTAGCGGTTCAGTTCAACCGGTTCGGCCGCGCTGGTAGCCGGGCTGGCGCTGTCGGACTCATTCTCCACAGAGGCGCCTTCCACCGGATCCGTGCCAGGAGCGACCGTCGCCTTGCCTTCCAGCAGGACGGCCAACTGTCCCTCGAACACGGGGTGGGCGCGTTTCTTCGAGATCTCGACGATGGAGGTGTACCCCTTGAAGGCACTTGCGCGGGCGATGACGTTGAGGTCCCGGATGTCGCCGGTGGGCAGCGTGGCCGACGATGCCGCCTCTCCGGAGAAACGGAACGGACGATACTTCTCCAGCGGGTGCTCTTCGCCGTCGACGGTCAGCAGGAGCAACTCACCGTCAATGATGGTGATGACCCGTTCCATGCCCGGAAAATTGGAGAAGTCTCCGGCCTTGGAAACATCGGCGATGCTGACGCGCCAATCCCAAGCCCCGTCCTGGGCCGAGGCGACCTTCGGGTGGCTGGCTAGTTCGCGCGTCACCCCGCCTCCGTTGCGCCACGGTTCGGGGTGGATGTCGGCAAAGCGGATGATCTCCATCCGACCAGCCTAGTGGTGGACACAGCTTCTGCGTTGTCAGCATGGCTTGCTAACGTCATATGTGGAAAACGTGGGAATACGGTTGGAGGCACGGAATGTTCGTCAAAGTGTGCGGCTTGAGCACGCCCGAATCCGTGCGCACTGCCGTGGACGCGGGTGCGGACGCCGTCGGCTTTGTGCTGACTTCGAGCCCACGTGAAGTCACCCCGGACCAGGTGCGTATCCTGCTGCCACTGGTCCCCGCAAACGTTAAGGCCGTGGCTGTTTTCCGGCACGAGCCCGCCGCCGATGCCGTTTCTGTTGCGCGCGCCGCAGGACTCACCTGGGTTCAGCTGCACGGCACGCGGACTGCCGAGGACGTCAAAACAGTGCACGACGCCGGGATGCGGCTCATCCGGGCCGTCACCATGGGTGCCGCTCCGGACGAGTTCAGTGATCTGGGCGAGGATCTGCTCTTGATCGATGCCGCCGTGCCGGGTTCGGGAGAATCCTGGGACTATGCCTCAGTACGGGCGAAGGGACTCGGCGGCCGGGAGTGGCTGCTCGCAGGCGGACTCGAACCCGGAAACGTGGCCTTCGCTGCCGCAGCGGCCGATGCCTGGGGCGTGGACGTTTCCTCGGGTGTTGAGTCGTCCCGGGGAGTGAAGGACCTGGCGAAGATCCGAGCATTCGTGGAAGCTGCAAAAGCCTGACGTTCTCTCACGTCCTGCGGTTTTTGGTGCGTTCCTCTCTCACGTCCTGCGGTTTTTGGTGCGTTCCTCTCTCACATCCTGCGGTTTTTGGTGTGTTCTTCTCTCACGTCCTGCGGTTTTTGGTGTGTTCCTCTCTCACGTCCTGCGGTTTTTGGTGTGTTCCTCTCTCACGTCCTGCGGCTGACACGACGTCTCCGACGATTCATGATGTGAGAGAACGTTGGGCAATTCGGGTGATGATGTGAGAGAACGTTGGACAAATCGGGTGATGATGTGAGAGAGCATCCGAATTAGCACTGGCACACCCTGGACTCGCTCCCGACGACACGATTCACTGGAACACGCCACTGGACTTTACACACGGAACCACACACGGAACCACGCACGGAACCACACACGGACCCGCACGGAACACGGAACCAAGCCAACGGACCACACGAAAACCAGGAGTCACACAATGAGCACAGAACAACACACCCTGACCATGACCCGCGAGTTCGATGCTCCCCGTGAGCGCGTCTTCGACGCCTGGATGGACCCAGATCAGCTGACCAAGTGGTTCGGGCCGGCCGGGGTTGATTCTCCGCGCGAGACGATCGTCATTGACCCGCGCGTTGGCGGCGTGTGGCAAGTGGTGATGACCTGGACGGAGGGCGATGAAACCAAAGAAGGTCCTATCGATGCTGTCATCACGGAGCTCAACCCGCCGGCGCTTCTCGTGGCCTCAGCGAAATCGGGCGAGGAATCCAGCAGCGATGAGCTCGAGATGCGCCTGGAGTTCGAAGACCTGGGCGGACGAACCCGCCTGGTAATGACGCAGGGGCCGTTCGAATCCGAAGAATGGGTTGACATGACCCGCGAGGGCTGGGGAACGTCCTTCGACAAGCTGGACGGGCTCCTGGCCTAGCAAAAGTCAGGGCCAATTCAGGGCACACCCCTAGGCTTAATGTCGGTCCGGCAAGGGAGAATTGAGACTATGAAAACGCTGCTCAACATCATTTGGCTGGTCTTCGGTGGTTTCTGGTTGGCATTGGGCTATTTCGCAGCAGGCATTATCTGTTGCGTGCTCATTGTGACCATTCCTTGGGGCATCGCTTCGTTCCGGATCGGCGCTTATTGCTTGTGGCCGTTTGGCCGGATGGTGGTGGAGAAGCCAGGCGGAACGGGTGTCTTCGCGCTTTTGGGCAACGTGATTTGGTTGTTGGTCGCGGGCATCTGGATAGCGATTGGCCACGTGGTCACTGCTTTCGCCATGGCCATCACCATCATCGGGATACCGCTGGCAATCGCCAACCTGAAGCTGATCCCGGTGTCGCTCATGCCTCTCGGCAAGCAGATTGTGCCGACCAACCAGCCGTTCGTCAGTACCTATCGCTGAGGTGATCCGCTCCATTTAGACGACTCGCAGCGCGGCAGACGATTCCTACCGTCTGGCCTGCAGCGAGTCGTCTAATCGGTGGGACGGATGCCCTGAAAAGACCCATCCGTCAGCAGGGCAACCATCGTGCTGCCATCCAACTCGGCCGCGATTGCCACGTCCTCAATGAAGCCGCCATCGATCAGTTCACGACCACTTGAGCAGCCCCGCATCACGGAAGCCAGGTTGGGCTCGGCTGCGTCGAAGGCCGCGGCCGCAGATCCGGCTTCCGGTGAGAAATTACGGCGCCCCGAGCCTGCTAGTCCGGCGATGAAGGCTCCTGCTCCTAGCTCGTCCTCCAAAGCGGGCCGCAACGAACCATTGGTCCACTTCTCACCTGCGGCGATGACAGCTATTACGGCGTCATCCGGCAGGTTCGCATGGACCCAGTCGGCGGTCGCGGCGGCGTTGCGTAGGCACACAGCCACTACTTGCCGGGCTGAGTTGGCGAGCTCATGGCTGAGCGTCGAGCCGTTGGGCGATGGCAGGACCACACGCTCCAGGTGCGGCGCATGACGCAAGCTCGCCGGCGACAAACTCAACCCCTCCCCACCGCGCGGCCCCGCCAACGCAGCGTGATGATGTGCAGCAAACTCGCTCGCAGCAGCGTCCCTCATCGGGTAGGGGAAAACGGCCGCCCCACGATCAACCGCAACGCTGACGCACGTGGTGAACGAGAGGACGTCCACAACCACCGCAAGGTCAGCATGCGGCACCACTGCACGGGCGCCGTCGAGCCCCCATTCAAACCGCACTGAGTACGGAAGTTGCCGCTGCGGCGCTCCGGCTTCGCTCATGCGAGTTCGGAGACCAGGTTCCGATGGGCGGCGTCGGCCCACAGCGCTTTGGCGCGGTCACCGTGGAAGAGCGGTTCCAAGGACAGCAAATGGCGTACGACGGCGGCGCGCCCTTGGGCGAAATCGGCGTCGCTGACGTGGGCGTAGTCTTCGCGGACGGCGGCCAGATACCGTGCGTAGGACTCTTCGTCGCCACCAAGGACGGAGAGGTCGGCGTCGCAGAGGAGTGCGCCGGCGTGGTCACCGGGTTCGGGGCTATGCGTGGCGGTCAGCCGGACAAGGCGCGCCACCTCAGCAACATCGTCGGGCGCCAAACCGGCAGCAGAGAGCCGGTCCTCGGCCAAACGTGCCGAGTCCTCCTCATCCTGGCCCGCGACGCCTTCATACACGGCGTCGTGGAACCAGGCTGCCAAAGACACTGTCCTGGCGGGCAGCGCGGGTTCGGTCAACGTATCCAAGGCTTCAAGTACAGCCAGCAAGTGCGTCCGGCTGTGGTATTTCCGGCCGTCTTCGCCCCAGCGCTCCAGCAGTTCCAGGCCCAGTTCTTCGTGCCCAGGGTAGATGCTGTTCCAACGCTCCATCAGAGGCACTGTCAAGGCCTTGCTCCGTTCCCGGGCAGGAATTCGAAGGCCGCTGGCGATAAGTTTGCGGACCAGGACCCGGGCTTCCACAGGGATTGCCCCCGCAGCAACGAGGTCATCGTAGCGCCGTTCAGGTACGTCGTAGTGGTCACCGTCAAAGGCCCTCTCCGGAACTCCGGCGGCTGCCGCGAACGCGTGCAACTCGTCAAGGGACTTGTCGGACACGAGGTGCGAAAACACCGTCCCGTGCGCAGGCCACAGGGGAGGATCGACGTATACGGCCATGGGCAAAGTGTAAGCCAAACGATCCTTCCCAGTTACCGGTCATCGGAGCGGCTACCGCCGAGCGTCCGCCCCGTAAACACAGGCTTCACTGCCCGTGTGATTCACAGCAACTGGGAAGGAGCGTGGGGAACTCAGCGCTCCGCCGGCAGGATGTTCTGGTTGCCGCGGAACACGTTGTCAGGATCGAACGCGGCTTTGACCTTGGAGAGCCGCCGATAGTTCTGCTCTCCATAGGCCGCCATGATCCGGTCCTGGCCTTCGTCACCGATGAAATTCAGCCACACTCCGCCCGTGGTGTGCGGAGCGATTTCCTGGCGGAACTGCTTGACCCAGGCCTTGGCTTCCTGACCGCCCTCACGGGTCTCGGACAAGCCAAACGGGTGGCTGACCCAAGCGGCGCCACGGTGTTGCAGTGGGGTGTTCGCAGCCGCCGGTCCGCTCACTGCTCCTCCCCAGCGTGCAATGAGCTGCTGTGAGTGCGCACCTGGCAGCCGGTTGGCGGAGGCTACGAAGAGATCCAGGGCATCGTCGTTGAGTTCGTTGTGATAGTCGGCGCTCCAATAGTTGTAATGGTCCGGAGGGTCATCGATCATGCACTGGAAATCGGCGTACTGCATGGGCGAGACGAGGTCTACTGTTGGCCCGAGTTCGCGGAATGGTTTCGCATGCTCTTCTCCGGCCTCAAGGTCGCCTGCATACAGGTAGGCCATTCCGACGGCGAGTTTGCCCACCATGTCTTCCGGCACGAACTCTTCCGGCGGGGCGGTGAGGTACACGAGGGCTGTCCCGACGGCGTCGGGAACCTCAAGTGCCAATCCCCGGAAGGCGCGGGACAGGCCTGTGGCTTCCTCGCCGGGGAACAGCATAAGCCCGGCCATGACCGTAGGGCCGAGGTCGTGGAGTTGGAAGGTGAGCGAGGTCGCCACGCCGAAATTTCCGCCTCCGCCGTGGAGCGCCCAGAACAATTCCGAATTCTCGCCCGCGTTGGCAGTGACACGTTCGCCGGACGCAGTCACCAGGTCGACGGAGAGCAGGTTGTCGCACGCAAAACCGTAGGAGCGTTCCAGCCAGCCTGAGCCGCCGCCCAAGGTGAAACCGGAAACGCCCGTGGTAGATGCGCGACCACCCGTGACTGCGAGCCCATGCTGCTGCGTGGCGCGGTCGAACTCGCTCCACGTCACTCCGGCGCCCACCGTGGCAGTTTTCGCCTCGGGGTCAACGCTGATGGATTTCATGGGACGGACGTCCACTACCAATCCGTCGTCGTTCGTAGACATGCCAGCCACTGAATGCCCGCCGGAACGCACGGCGACATCCAGATTGTGGGTCCGCGCATAGCTGAGCGCTTCGGCCACTTCGGCGGGATCTGAACACTTTGCAATGACGGCCGGTCTGCGGTCGATCATCGCGTTGAAGAGCTTACGGGCTTCGTCATAATCCGGGTTGTCCGGACGAATCCATTCCATGGGACGCTCCTTCGCGCCTGAGACTCTCTCCCTAGAACAGAGTACGGCTGCGGCCCCCGGCGGGCTATGGGTAATGCTTACGGAAGGCTTTCGCTTCGCCTCACGCGGTTCGCCCACTGCGTTCGACGGCGACCACGAAGTCATATTTCGTTTGCGGTGAAATCATGACTCTCAATCCGCATCTACGGATCTAGACTCGTCTCATGCCGCAAATACGAATTTCCGACGCAGCCCGGTTTTTGGGAGTCAGCGATGACACAGTGAGGCGCTGGACGGAGAACGGAACCCTGACCGCCCAAAAGGACGCATCGGGCAGGCTGGCTGTGGATGGGCTGGAACTCGCCAAGCTTGCACGCGACCAGTCGCACCTCCCTGATGACCCTGCGCGGTCTGGAAGTTCGGCCCGCAATCGTTTTGTGGGACTCGTTACGGGTATTACGGCGGACAAAGTCATGGCCCAGGTAGAGCTTCAATGCGGACCGTTCCGCGTCGTTTCCCTGATGAGCAGCGAAGCCGTCCGTGAACTCGGGCTCGAACTCGGCTCAGTCGCTACTGCCGTGGTCAAGGCCACCACCGTCATCATCGAAACGCCCCAAGGAAAGAGCATCGTATGAAGCGCACACGCACGACAAGCGCGCTCTTTGCCACAGTAGCCTTGGCGGCAACCATGGCCGGCTGTGCTTCCAGCACCACGGGCCCAGCGGCAACCGGGAATCAGCCCAATGGCACGATCACCGTCTTTGCTGCGGCCTCCCTGAAGGCAACGTTCACCAAGCTGGCCAGCGACTTTGAGGCGAAGAACCCCGGCACCAAAGTCACACTGAACTTCGCCGGTTCCTCTGACCTGGTCACGCAGATTACCCAGGGTGCACCGGCTGACGTCTTCGCATCCGCCGACACCAAGAACATGACCAGGCTTTCTGATGCAAAATTGGTCGACGGCACTGCAACCAACTTTGCCACCAACGTCCTGGAGATCGCCGTCCCGCCCAGCAACCCGGCGTCGATCGCTTCCTTTGCCGACCTCGGCAAACCGGGTGTAAAAGTAGTGGTCTGCGCGCCGCAGGTTCCGTGTGGGTCTGCCGCCGAAACCATTGAGACGGCGACCGGAACCACGCTGAAACCGGTCAGCGAGGAGTCGTCGGTAACCGACGTGCTCGGCAAGGTCACCTCGCAGGAGGCCGACGCCGGCCTTGTCTACGTCACAGACATCAGAAACGCAGGCGACAAGGTCAAGGGCATCCCTTTCCCGGAGTCGGACAAAGCCGTGAACACCTACCCGATTGCTACAGTGGGCGCGAGCAGGAACAAGGAACTCGCCACGGCATTCATCGGCATGGTCACCAGCAGCGAGGGCAAGAAGGTGCTGAACGACGCCGGATTCGGCACCCCGTAAGGATCCCGGTAAGGACTTCATGAACCGTCGCAGTGGCACCGGCTATACCGGCGTTCCACCATGGATTTACGTCATCGCAGCAGCTGGGGCACTTTTTGTCCTGCTGCCGCTGGTGGCGATGGTGGCCAAGGTCAACTGGCCGCAGTTCATTCCACTGATCACGTCGGAATCCTCAGTCACTGCGCTCTGGCTGAGCCTCCGCACGTCAGCGGCGAGCACGGCGTTGTGCATCGTCCTGGGCATTCCGCTGGCGTTGGTTCTTGCGCGCAGCCCCTTCCCGGGCCAACGGTTGCTCAGGGCGTTCGTCCTGTTGCCGCTGGTGCTGCCGCCCGTCGTCGGAGGTATTGCCCTCTTGTACACGTTCGGCCGCCAAGGCCTGCTGGGGAAGTCGCTCGAAGTGGCCGGTATCCAGATCGCCTTCTCCACCACCGCCGTCGTCCTCGCCCAAACCTTCGTGGCTTTGCCGTTTCTGGTGGTCAGCCTCGAAGGGGCGCTGCGATCAGCGGGGAACCGTTACGAGTTGGTCGCCGCAACGTTGGGCGCGCGTCCCACAACCGTCCTGCGCCGCGTGACCGTGCCGCTCGTCTTGCCGGGATTGGCTTCCGGAGCGGTGTTGTCGTTCGCCCGGAGCCTGGGCGAGTTTGGCGCCACGCTCACGTTCGCCGGCAGTTTGGAAGGCGTAACCCGAACCCTTCCGCTGGAAATTTACCTGCAACGCGAGACCGACGCCGATTCCGCTGTCGCATTGTCGCTCGTCCTCGTGGCAGTCGCCATGGCGGTTGTAGGACTCAGCTATGGTCGTCGCAATGCTGGCGCCCGGGTGGAGGTTCAGCCGTGAGTTTTGAGCTGCGGGCACGCCTTGATGCCAGGGATTTCGACATGTCCCTGAGCCTTGGTCCTTCGGAAACCGTGGCGGTTCTGGGGCCAAATGGTGCGGGCAAGTCGACGTTGCTTGGTGTGATTGCCGGGCTGCTGCGGCCGGATTCCGGCACTGCCCGGATCGGTTACTCGCAGTTGTTCGAGCTCGACGGCGGCGCTCGGCTCTGGAGGGCGCCGCACCTTCGCGGCACGGCGCTGTTGGCCCAGAAAGCCCTGTTGTTTCCGCACCTTAATGCCCTGGACAATGTGGCTTTCGGCCCGCGCAGCACTGGTGCGTCGAAGGCTGTGGCGCGCGAAACGGCCCGCCATTGGCTGGCCGAAGTCGACGCACTGCCGCTCGCGTCACGGAAGCCCGCCCAGCTGTCCGGCGGGCAGGCCCAGCGCGTGGCCGTGGCGCGCGCACTCGCGGCCGATCCAGCACTCCTGTTGCTCGACGAACCCATGGCAGCCCTGGACATTCACGCAGCTCCGTTGCTGCGCAGGGTGCTCAAGCGGGTCCTTTCGGGGCGGCAGGCCATCATCGTCACGCACGATGTCCTGGATGCTTACATGCTCGCAGACCGCGTCATTGTCGTTGAAAATGGGCGGATTGTGGAGGAAGGCCCAACCCGGCAAGTCCTGGAACGCCCCCGCAGCCACTTCGCCGCCGGACTTGCGGGGCTCAACCTCGTCAGCGGAATCATCACAGAACAGGGAATCACGACGCCGGATGGCCGGTTTTTCGCCGGACAGCACGATCCCGTGTGGTCACCCACGCCCGGCCAAGCAGGCGTCGCGGCGTTCCCGCCGTCGGCCGTCTCCGTCTTCCTGGGCGATGTGCACGGTAGTCCCCGCAACTCGTTTCCCGTCACCATCACGGACCTTGAGCCCCATGGGGACCAGATCCGTGTCAGGGCGGCCGGACCGGGCTGGGGGGAGCGCAGCACCTTATCCGCCGATATCACTCCTGCGGCCTCTGCCGATCTCGGACTGGCACCGGGCCTGGACGTGCGGTTCGTCGTGAAGTCAGCGCTGGTTTCGATCTATCCTGCCTGAGGCCTACTCCCGGTAAAGACGCTCAGCGTAAGCGGACCCGTAGTAGGTTTCAAGGTCCTGCAGCGGAGCGTCGGGCTGAACATAGGTTTTGGAGAGCATCGCGATGCTCGGCAAGCCCTCCGAGTCCCAGGTTGCCGGTTCCCACAAGCCGCTGCGCATGAACGCCTTGCCGCAGTGTGTGAATACTTCCTCTACGGAGACCACGACTGCGGCGCGCGGCCGGTGGCCTTTGACCGTCATCTTCCCGAAGAAGTCGGCGTCGCTGACGATGCATGCCGTTCCGTTGATTCGCAGCGTGTCAGTGCGTCCCGGAACCACGGACAGAATCCCGACGTTCGGGTTTTCCAGTATGTTGCGAAAGCCGAAGGCGAGCTTGTTTCCGGGGCGTTCCGGGATTGCAATCGTGGAGTCATCCAGGACCTCGATGAATCCGGCAGGGTCGCCCTTTGGTGACGCGTCCACCCGGCCTTGGGCATCCGCCGTCGAGATGACGCAGAAGGGACTGGCGGCCAGCCACTGCCGGTCGAAATCGCTCAGTGAGGTGCGCACTTTTCGGCGCACCCGGTCCAGGGGTAGGCCGATCAATTGTTCCAGTTGTTCCACAGTGGAGATTGATTCCATGGCCTCAGCCTACGGGTGATGGCTTCCGGCCTCCTGTTATTCACATAGCCGTCGTTAGGTCTGGACACCTGTTTCGCCGTGGGCAAACATGGAACACAGTGGATCAAAAAGCAAAGTTGAGCGTAGTAGACTCAACTTTGAAAGTATTGGTCACACTCCAGAAAGGGAGCTCTCTTTGGACGTCAAATTCACCACCAAAAGCCAGGAGGCCCTTTCTGCGGCCGCCATGAATGCCTCCACTGCGGGCAACCCGCAGTTGGAGCCGGCGCATCTACTCAAGGCCCTCATGGACCAGCGCGAGGGCGTCGCTGTCGCTCTCCTGCGCGCCACGGGTGCTGATCCGGACGCCGTGAGCGTTCAGGCCAGTTCGGCCATCAAGTCGCTGCCGTCCTCTTCGGGCAGCTCGGTCCAGCAAGCCCAGCTGTCCCGGCAGTCGATGCAGGCCATTCAGGCTGCCCAGAACGAGGCCGACAAACTCGGCGACTCCTTTGTCTCTACGGAGCACCTGCTGTTGGGGCTTTCGGCCGGCAGTGACGCCGTGGGCAAATTAATGCGCGACGCCGGGGCCTCCCACGAAGCGCTGCTTGCCGCCCTGCCGGGTGTCCGGGGCGATCGAAAGGTCAACTCGCCGGATCCCGAAAATACGTTCCAGGCCTTGGAGAAGTTCGGCACGGACCTCACTGCCATCGCCCGTTCAGGGAAGCTGGATCCCGTTATCGGGCGCGACAGCGAGATCCGTCGAGTGGTTCAGGTCCTGAGCCGCCGCACCAAGAACAATCCTGTCCTCATTGGTGAGCCTGGCGTGGGTAAAACTGCCGTCGTTGAAGGCCTGGCCCAGCGGATGGTTGCCGGCGATGTTCCGGAGAGCCTCCGTGGCAAGACCCTCATTGCCTTGGACATGGCCTCCATGGTGGCAGGCGCCAAGTACCGCGGTGAGTTCGAGGAGCGGCTCAAGGCGGTTCTGGAGGAGATCAAGAACTCCAACGGCCAGATCGTCACGTTCATCGATGAAATCCATACCGTTGTTGGAGCCGGTGCCACGGGTGAGAGTGCCATGGACGCGGGCAACATGCTCAAGCCGATGCTGGCCCGCGGCGAGCTGCGCCTCATTGGTGCCACCACCTTGGATGAGTATCGCGAAAACATCGAGAAGGACCCTGCCTTGGAACGCCGCTTCCAGCAGGTCTACGTGGGCGAGCCGAGCGTCGAGGACACCATTGGCATTCTTCGCGGCCTCAAGGAGCGGTACGAGGCCCACCACAAGGTGGCAATCGCCGACTCCGCCTTGGTCGCAGCAGCAACCCTCTCCAACCGTTACATCTCGGGCCGTCAGCTTCCGGATAAAGCGATCGACCTTGTGGATGAGGCCGCGTCACGGCTTCGGATGGAGATTGACTCTGCGCCGGAGGAGATCGACCAGCTCCGCCGTTCCGTCGACCGCCTGACCATGGAAGAACTGGCGCTTCAGGGTGAGACTGATCCTGCATCGGTCGAGCGCCTGGCGGCACTCCGCGCCGATATGGCGGACAAGAAGGAAGCACTCAGGGCCCTCAACGCCCGGTGGGAAGCTGAGAAGGCCGGACTCAACAGGGTGGGTGACCTTAAGGCGAAGATCGACGAGCTGCGATCTGCCGCCGAAAAGTACCAGCGCGAAGGCGACCTTGAGTCAGCGTCGCGGATACTTTATGGCGAGCTTCCTGCCCTTGAACGTGAGCTCAATGCGGCTGCAGAGGAGGAGTCTGCCCGGGGCGATGCAAAGCCCGAGCTCATGGTCGCAGAGGAAGTGACTGCAGACGACATCGCCGAGGTCATCTCCGCCTGGACCGGCATTCCGGCTGGGCGCATGCTGCAGGGTGAATCCCAAAAGCTGCTGCACATGGAGGAGGAACTCGGCAAGCGCCTGATCGGCCAAACCAAGGCTGTGCAGGCAGTTTCGGACGCCGTCCGCCGTGCGCGGGCCGGCATTAGCGATCCCAACCGCCCCACGGGCTCGTTCCTGTTCCTCGGCCCAACCGGCGTTGGCAAGACCGAGCTGGCAAAGGCCTTGGCCGACTTCCTCTTTGACGATGAGCGCGCCATGATCCGGATCGATATGTCCGAGTATGGAGAGAAGCACTCTGTAGCGCGCCTGGTCGGTGCCCCTCCGGGATACGTTGGCTACGAAGAAGGCGGACAGCTAACGGAAGCCGTTCGTCGTCGCCCATACTCTGTTGTGCTGCTCGACGAGGTGGAAAAGGCCCATCCAGAGGTGTTCGACATCCTGCTGCAGGTTCTTGATGATGGCCGGCTCACAGACGGTCAAGGACGGACGGTGGACTTCCGCAATACGATCCTGGTGCTGACGTCCAACTCTGGAAGCCAGTTCCTGGTGGACCCGTCCCTGGATGCCAAAGCCAAGCGCGATGCCGTCATGGCGGTGGTACAGGCCTCGTTCAAGCCGGAGTTCCTGAATCGTCTGGACGAGATCGTTCTGTTCGATCCACTGTCAGTGGAGGAGCTTGCCCGGATCGTGGAGCTCCACGTTGCCGAACTCACCAAGCGACTGCGGGACCGCCGCTTGACCCTCGAAGTGACCGATGCAGCCCGTGCCTGGCTCGCGATGTCAGGCTATGACTCCGCGTACGGTGCGCGACCCCTGCGACGCCTCGTCCAGCGCGAAATCGGAGACCGCCTGGCAAAGGAGATCCTGGCCGGCGAGATCAGCGACGGCGATACTGTCCTGGTGGATACCGCGGCCGACCTCGACGAACTCACCATTGAGGGATTCGAGGCGCTGACAGGTCCGGACGGCGGCCCGACGGTGGGCACTGGACTACTGGTTCGCAAGAAGTAGGCCGGGCGCTACCTGTTGAGGAGGTCTTCCTTGATGGTGTTGCCCGAATCCACAACGATGAAGCAATCAACGCGGCGGTCGCCCCGATCCCAACTCGTGGTGCTCGGGTAAACGTTCTGCTGAAGCAGCACGTACTTATCGGCCACCTCGTGATTCAGCTTGACGTTGCCGCAGACTTCGCGGCCCTTGTCCTTCAGCGCATTCGTGCCGGGGAAGGAATCATCTGCTGGATATATGTGGACGGCGCCCAGTTGGGCTGAATGCTCCGTGTCACAGGGAACGGCCCTGGCCTTGGGGGCATTGGGATCGAAGTCGGCAAAGCAGTCACCCACCTGGAAATCCTTGGCTTCGGTGTCCCGCGGTAGGGGGCCAAGGCTTGCGGTCGGGCTCGGTGTAGTGACAACAGCTTCCGGGCGCGTCCCCAGCAGGTTCAACAGCACCCAGATCACGACGCCGATGAGCACCAGGACGCCCACCACAATCGCGCCGATGACAAACCGCTGGCGTTTTACAGGGTCCCCATGCGGAGCGTTTGTAGGATCATGCGTGGGATCCCCGGGTTGGTAGGGGCTGGCTGACTGGTAGGGGCCCGCTGGCTGGTAGGGATCGCCCGGCTGGTACGGGCCTGCTGGCTGGCCCGGGTACTGTGGCTGGCCGGGATATTCTGCCTGGCCTGAGTGCTCGGGCTGGCCGGAGTCGGGCGGCAGCGCAGGATCGGGCTGGTCGCTGGGATTAGGCACGAAGTCCGGGTCCAGATCCGGCGCAGGGTCCGGCTGCAGGCCTGAAGCCTCGGGCTGTGTTCCCGAAGGTTGCTTCGGCTGCTGTCCCGGGGCCTGCGGCGGCGTGGGCGGTACCTTGGGCGCGGGTGGCACCCCGGCCTCGCCTTTATCGCGCGTTGAATCATCACGTGGTGGGGTGGTGTCCTCGCTCATATCCCGGAGTCTGCCTTCCTGCTCTGGAGCCGCATTGAGGCAGACTCTACCCAATTTTTGGGTGTATTGGAGGTGGTGGGGAGCGGTTTGGGCTGCAGTTGTACCCGACGCAGGTCCAGGGTGGCACGCAGGCACCCCTGAAAGCATGTAATCTAGACATACGACAAATTGACCAAACATTCCGGGGCCTCACCGATAGCCAAGGTGACCACCTCCGGTCCAAGTACAAAAGGGGGTCACGCCATGGGGCGCGGCCGTCAAAAGGCAAAAGCTACCAAGCAGGCTCGGGACATCAAGTACTACTCCCCGAACACTGACTATTCGGCACTTGAGCGTGAGCTCACGGGCCCATCCAGTCGTGTGAAAAGCCACTTCCCCGAAGATCCCCCGGAGCCGGACTACTCGGCATATGAGGACAAGTACGCGGAAGACGATGACGACGAGGTAGACACCCGCCGTATCGGATAGCTGTCGCAAATAATCGGTGCCTGTGGCACTGACTTGCGTACCGCCGTCGTACATTAAGGTCGTCGCGCATCTCCGGATGCCGAATATCTCTGAAAGAGGCCCGTAGGCCACGCCAGTCATTGGCGTACCCTGCGGGCCTTTTTGCGTTTGAAAATTTGGTATACCAAAATCGTCAAAACCATTGCGCAGGTCCAATCCCGGGTCTACAGTCTCAATCAAGGTATCGACTCTTTATGACGGTCATAAAGAATTCGAAACATCAGGCTGCGGCCGGTAGGAGGCACGAGTGGAACGGACGTCACGAATTGAGGGAAAACTGCCCGATGTCATCTTTCATCATGGAACCGTTCTGGCGGACCCAACGAGCCCCAACGGTCTGGTGTCGGCCATTGCCGTAGCTGGCCCGTGGATTGTGTATGCAGGCAATGACGTGGAGGCGCTGCGTCTGGCAGGACCGCACACCAAGGTAGTGGACCTACGCGGCAGGTTTGTGTGTCCGGGATTCCACGACTCCCACAACCATATGTTGTCCACAGGCATGGGGATGCTGCTCCCTTCCCTGGCCCAAGCCAGCACTATCGCGGAGCTCATGAAGGCCGTTCAAGGGCAGGTGGAAGCCACCGAGACCGGAGCGTGGGTAGTAACCGCAAGTGACTGGCACGAAAGCGGGCTGGCCGAAGGCAGGATGCCAACTCGAACCGAGCTGGACTCCGTGGCCCCTGGGAATCCCGTGGTCCTTCGCAGGGGAGGACACAATGTGGTGCTGAATTCGCTTGCTTTATCGCTCTTCGGGATCGCGGACCACAGCCATGCTCCAGAGGGCGCGAGTTATCTTCGTGATGGTGGGAAGCTTACCGGCCAGATCGTGGGGAGCGGATACGTAGCAGGATTACTTAGTCAGCTGCCCAAACCCAGCATGGATCACTACCGTGCAGCGCTGGAGGAAGTTCAGAAGCGGTACAGTGCGGCGGGCATCACTTCGGTCATCGATCCCGGGCTGACGTTGGACGAAATGGAGGCCTACAAAACCATCTACGGGGAAGGGCCGCAGAAGGTCCGCGTATCCATGATGTGGAAGCTTCCGACACCGGCTGGTACGGCGGCTGAGGCAGTGAAGCTGCTCGATTCCGGTGCAGTGGAAGCAGAGCTCGAGGATGTCTGGCTTCGGACGCTGGGCGTGAAGGTTTGTGTAGATGGCGGTGTGGAGACCGGCTTCTATCGGGAACCTTATGAGAGGCAGGATGACCCCGACTTCCCACGTGGCAAATCCTTCCAATCAGCAGCTGAGCTGGAAGCCATTTGCCTGGCAGCCAACCGTGCGGGCCTTCCTGTAGGTGCGCACTGCGTTGGCGACGCTGGCATTGACATGGCTCTTGATGCATTTGAGGCATCGCATTCGTGGAGCCCCATCTCCAATGCCCGATGGACCCTCATCCACATGTTGTATCCCCACGACGACCACTGGAGCAGGCTCAATGCCATGGGTGTAGGGGTGGCAGCGCAGGAACCGCTGCACTTTGCCTTGGGTGCTGGATTCTCTGAGTACCTCGGTCCTGAGAGGGCTTCCAATATCGCGCCCTTGTCCCAGTATCTTGCCCGTCTTGAGGCACCCGTGGGCGGCGGATCGGATAGTCCTGTGGCGCCCTTCCAGCCACTCCTTGGCATGTCCAGCTCCGTCACCCGGCGGAGCCGCTCAGCAGGAGTACTGGGTCTCGAATGGGCCGTAAGCGCGGCAGAGGCCCTGGCGATGTATACCAGCGGCAGTGCGTGGTGTGCAGCCGACGAACACAGAACCGGCACTATCCGAGCAGGAATGCTAGCGGACCTCGTAGTTCTCTCTGCGGACCCGAGGACCGTGGAACCCGAAGAGATCAGCGGAATCGACGTGGAACTGACCATGGCGGCTGGCACCGTGACTCACGGATCCTTGGGCCACTAGTACCTAACCAACTCTTTCACGCGCTGCCGGACGTTCGTCCGGCGGCCCAATTCCCTCGCCCGAAAGGAAATATCATGCTTGAATCCAGTACTTCCGCTGGGAAGCCTATTCCACCGCAGGCCGCCACCAGTGGCGTGTCCCGTCGGTTGGTCATAGTCCTAGCCTTCCTGGCCGTGCTGCTCGACGGTTTCGATACGGCGTCATTGGGCCTTGCGGTGCCGGGCCTGGCGAAGAACTGGGCGCTATCACCCGCGGCTTTCGCGGCCCCGCTGATTGCCACCAACGCCGGAGTGGTATTGGGCTATGTGATCTGTGGCCGGCTGTCCCTCCGGTTTGGGCTCCGGGGGATGCTGCTGGCAGGCGTGGTGGCATTCGCCCTGGGTTCCGCCCTCACCGCGACGTCTTCAGGAATACCGTTCATGACGATTGCCCGCTTCCTGACAGGCGTCGGATTGGGGGCGGTACTGCCGTCGGCTATTTCCCTCGCGACAGCGGGCCGGGACGGCGGCCAGCGTGAACGGATTGCCGTTTTCGTGACCATGGGCCTGTCGGCGGGGTCGTTGGCGGCGGGTCTGAGCGGCGGAAAGCTGATCAGCGACCTTGGCTGGCAATCCATCTTCTGGCTCGGGGCGGTACTTCCCATTGTCCTGCTTCCTGTCATGTGGTTCGGAATCACCGAGGCTGATGCGCCCAAGCCGTCCTCGAAGGCCGGTCAGGAAACTGTCCAGAGCCTGTTCCGGCGCGGTTTGGCTCTACCAACCACCCTTCTCTGGCTCTTTGCTTTCCTGATCTTTGCCACGTTCTACGCGTTCTCGTCGTGGCTGCCAACTCTGCTCACCAATTTCGGCCTGAGCCTGGCAATGGCTCCCTTGGGAGCGGCCTCACTTGGTATCGGCGGAATACTGGGAGCCCTTTTGCTCATGATCTTCTCGGTACGGTTCAAGACCAGTTGGATGCTGGTAGTTGCCGCATTGGCAGCTATTTCGTTCCTGCTGGTGATTGCCTTGGGACAACCCGGGGAGTGGCAACTCTTGCTCCTGTTCGCAGGCGTTGGCATGGGGTTGGCCAGCAGCATGGTGGGACAGGCGGCGGTGGCGGTGTCCGTTTATCCGGCCTCCTCGCGGACCTCCGGCGTCGCGTGGGCGGCTGCGTTGGGCCGCTTGGGCTCCATTGCAGGCCCCGCATTGGGTGGCATCCTGTTGTCGGCTGGCCAATCGCCGCAGAACATCGTCCTTGCTGTGTGTGTTCCGGTAGTGCTGGCTGTCGTCGTCATGGCGGTGCTGTCCCGACGCCTTCCGCGCCCGAGCGTTGAAGACGCCGTCCAACCTGTCCGGCTGCCCGGGTAATCTGGTCTGCGAGCCGTGCCAGCAACGGAAAGACGGCGGAGCGTTGTCCTTGTCAGAGCCCGGTACTAAGTTGATGGGGGACGCAGCTCATAGAAAGGGAACGGCATGCCGGTGGTCGAGAGGTACAAGCAGGGGACTCCATGTTGGGTGGACCTGTCCTCCACCGACGTTGAGGTTTCCAAGAAGTTTTACAGCGGGCTCTTTGGCTGGGAGCTGGATCCCATGGACGCCGGTAACGGCATGACCTACTACATGGCCTCTCTCCATGGCCGCAAAGTCGCGGGCATGATGCAGCAAATGCCGGATGCTCCAGAGGGAATGCCGTCCTATTGGGCCAACTACATTGCTGTGGACTCCGTGGATGACGCGGCCCAGCGGGCTGTGGCCGCCGGCGGGTCCATCCTGTTCGAGCCTGACGACGTGCCGAACGGCAGCGGACGGATGTTCTTCGCCATTGATCCCACGGGCGCGCAGATCGGCTTCTGGGAAGCTGGAACCCATCCCGGGTCCGGCTTGGTCAATGAGCCGGGCACCATGATCTGGAATGAACTACAGACTGACGACGTCCCCAAGGCCGTGAAGTTCTACGAGGCCGTGACAGGATGCAGCAGCGAAACTGCACCCGCAGGTGATCTTCAGGAGTACACCAGCCTGCTGGTGGACGGAAAGAGGATTGCCGGTGCCCTCAAGCTGCCGATTGAAGGACTTTCGCCTTTCTGGATGACGTACTTCGGCGTCGAGGACGTGGACGCGGCTGTGGCGCAGGCTGTTGAGTTTGGAGCTCACGTGATCGCTCCGGCTTTCGATGTTCCAGGAATCGGGCGGATGGCTGTGCTCATGGACCCTGCCGGCGCAGCATTCAGCATCATGACAGGACTCGCCGCATGACTTCCCGGACGCATTATTCAAGTGGTGAACCCTGCTGGGCCGATCTGCAGACCCCGGACGTTTCCGCAGCCAAGGCCTTCTACGGCAAGTTGTTCGACTGGACGTTCACGGACCTGCCTACACCTGACGGCCGCAGCTACGCTCAGGCCTTTGTGGGCAAGGACCTGGTGGCGGTTATCGCTCCGCAGAATCCCATGCAGGAGGCTGCAGGCAAGCATGGCCAGTGGAACATCTATCTCGCCGCAACGGACGCTGAGGAGATAGCGGAAGACGCCGTCCATGCTGGTGGGAAGCTCGCGTTCGGCCCGGAGCAGGTGGCCGATACCGGCGTCCTGGCCTTCATCGAGGCGCCCGGCGGCGGAACCACGGGGATCTGGCAAGCGGGTACCCACATTGGAAGCCACCTTTTCAATGAGGCTGGCGCCTTGGCTTGGGCTGAACTGCTGACTCCGGAACCGCAGGCAGCCATCGCGTTTTTCCAGCAGCTTTTCGGGCATGAAGTCACCGAATACCCCCAGGACGACGGCGGCAGCTACAGCACGCTGATAGTGAAAGGCGATGAGGTGGCGGGGGTTGTCCCTGCCGAAGAGGGCGAGGAAGCCGGTTGGCAGATCTATTTCGGCGTGGCGGATATTCGTAAAGCCGCCGAAGCAGCGCTAGCCGCGGGTGGGGTGGTGCTCGTGGAGCCGGAAGACAGGCCGGAAACAGGATCTCTGGCGACCATCCAGGATCCCCAAGGCGGCGTTCTCAGCTTGATCCAGATCTGACCATCCTGGCGTCGGAGGGCAAACTCCGGAACGATCAATACAGGTCAGGAACCTACAAGCAGCAAAACAAAGAGCGGCCGGGCAGTTGAGATCAACTGCCCGGCCGCTCGTGACTAAGAGGAAACGCGCTTAGGCGTAGGCGTTCACCAAACGTACGGCACCGCCGTCGACACCTTTGGCACCCTGGACGTAGTCCGGGCCGGTCTTGTCGATCGAGTCAGAATCCGCAGTAACGGTTCCCATGATCCAGGACGGCAGGCCGCGCTCGTTGAGGCGTGCCACGGCAGCGTCAGCGGCTTCCGGGGACACGATGGCCACCATGCCCACGCCGAGGTTCAGCGTGCGCTCAAGGTCGGCGAGGGGCACGTTGCCCAGCTCGGAAACCAGCTTGAAGATGGCGGGCAGCTCCCAGGTGTTGCGGTCAACCGTGGCCACCAGGCCCTGCGGGAGGACACGCGCCAGGTTGGCAGCGAGGCCACCACCGGTGACATGGCTGAAGCCGTGGACGGCTGCGCCGGCCGATACGGGGAATGTGCGGGCGAGGTCCAGGCAGTCAGCTGCGTAGACGCGGGTGGGCTCCAGCAGCTCCTCGCCAAGGGTGCGGCCGAGTTCGGAAACCTGGCGGTCCAGGGCCCAGCCGGCGTGGTTGATGACGCGGCGAACCAAGGAGTAGCCGTTGGAGTGGAGGCCGGAAGATGCCATGCCGATCACGACGTCGTCGGCGCGGACGCGGTCCGGGCCGAGCAAGGCGTCAGCTTCGACAACACCGGTAGCGGCACCGGCGACGTCGTATTCGTGCTCACCCAGCAGGCCCGGGTGCTCAGCGGTCTCGCCGCCAACCAGGGCGGTGCCGGCAACAGAGCAAGCAGCTGCGATACCGCGGACGATGTCTGCGATACGCTCCGGGACAACCTTGCCGCAGGCAATGTAGTCGGTCATGTAGAGGGGCTCAGCGCCGACCACCACGATGTCGTCCACAACCATGCCCACGAGGTCGAAACCGATGGTGTCGTGGATGTCCATGGCCTGCGCAATAGCAACCTTGGTCCCCACGCCGTCAGTGGACGTGGCCAGCAACGGCTTCTTGTAGGTGAGCAGCTTCGAGACGTCGTACAGGCCTGCGAAGCCGCCGACGCCGCCAATCACCGAGGTGTTGTGGGTCGCCTTCACGGCGTCCTTCATGAGCTCGACTGCGCGGTCTCCCGCTTCGACGTCGACACCCGCGGAGGCGTAGGTGATGCCCGTTGAATTCGGGGTGCTTCCAGCGGCGGGGGTTGCGGAGGTCATACAGACTCTTTCTTGTCGGCGTCGGTCAAACGATCAGCGTCGGTCAGCAGGTTCTCGAATTCAGCATCCGGGCCCGGATCGCAGCCCGTAGCTCCGGGCTTTTCGGCCGGATCCTCGGAGTCGGCGGGGGACTCAGCAACAGGTGGCAATCCGCCGAGGTCCGTGCGCTCCAGCAGGTTCTTGCCCAGCTTGTCAGCATGCGGCAGCTCAATCGGGTACTGGCCAGTGAAGCACGCGGTGCAGAGGCGTTCGCGCGGCTGCTGGGTTGCACCGATCATGCCGTCTTCGGAGATGTAGGCCAGCGAGTCGGCGCCGATTGCCTGGGAGATTTCCTCGATCGTGGCGCCGTTGGCAATCAGCTCCGCTCGGGAAGCGAAGTCGATGCCGTAGAAGCAGGGCCACTGGACCGGCGGAGAAGAAATCTTCACGTGGACAGCCGCGGCACCTGCTTCGCGGAGCATCCGCACAATGGCCCGCTGCGTGTTGCCGCGGACGATCGAGTCATCCACCACAACAACACGCTTGCCGCGGATCACGGATTCAAGGGCGTTGAGCTTGAGGCGGATGCCGAGCTGGCGCAGGGTCTGCGACGGCTGGATGAACGTGCGGCCAACGTAGGCGTTCTTGACGAAGCCGTGCGCGAAAGGGATGCCCGACTGCTCGGCGTAACCGACTGCTGCCGGGGTACCGGATTCGGGCACCGGAATGACGATGTCGGCCTCGTGGGTGTTTTCCCGGGCCAGCTGGCGGCCCATCTCAACACGGGCTTCGTACACGGAGCGGCCTGCGATGGCCGCGTCCGGACGGGCGAGGTAGACGTACTCGAAGACACAGCCGGCGGGCGTTGCCTCGGCGAAGCGCTGGGAGCGGACGCCGTCCTCGTCGATGGCAATGAACTCGCCGGGCTCGATCTCACGGATGAAGCTCGCACCAACGGTAGCCAGGCCGGCCTGCTCGGAAGCGACAACCCAACCGCGGTCCAGCCGTCCCAGACACAGCGGGCGGATGCCGTACGTATCGCGGGCAGCGTAGAGGGTTCCTTCGTCCATGAAGACGAAGCAGAAGCCACCCTTGATCTTGGGCAGCAGCTCCAGTGCGGTCTGCTCCAGGGTCTTGCCCTCTTCACCCTCAAGGAGGGCCGTCACGAGGGCAGTGTCAGAGGTGTTGCCCTGCTTCATTTCACCGGTCAACTGGCCATCGTTGCGCTCGAGGATCATTTCCCGGAGCTCAGCAGTGTTGGTCAGGTTGCCGTTGTGGGCCAGGGCAACCGTACCGGTCGCGGTTGCGCCCAAGGTGGGCTGCGCATTGGCCCAGTGGCTTGCACCAGTGGTGGAGTACCGGCAGTGGCCAACGGCCAGGTGTCCGGTGAGGGTGTTCAGGGTCGTCTCATCGAAGACCTGGGACACAAGGCCCATGTCTTTATAGACATTGATGCGCTTGCCGTCACTGGTAGCAATACCAGCCGACTCTTGTCCGCGGTGCTGCAGCGCATACAGCCCGTAATAGGTGAGTTTTGCTACTTCTTCACCGGGAGCCCAGACCCCAAAGACGCCACAAGCGTCCTGAGGGCCTTTTTCGCCGGGGAGAAGATCATGAGAAAGTTTTCCGTCGCCACGTGCCACTGGTCGATTGTCTCATGTTGTGGCCGTGGTAAGTTCCCGCTCCGGCTTTGTGACCCCATGAACAGGCCCGATTCGGCCAAAATGCGGCGTGTCTCACAGTGGCACCCCGGAAAGAGGTGCGCTGGGCTGGCTGCCTAGCGGCCGCCGTCGTGCTCTGGACCCTCATCCGGAACCGAATCCGGAACGGCCTCCACTACCGCCCGCTTGGTCCGCTTGACGCTGATCCGGTCCAGAACCAGGGCGAGGATCGAGAACAGGATGACGCCGCCGGAAACGCAGGCCACCAGGAAGAAACCGAAGACGGTGCTGGCGTCGAAGGCGGGGTCCGCAGGCCGGCCGTACGCGATGAAGGCGGCGGCGATTGCACCCACAATGGCACCCAGAATCATGAACGGAACGAACCTGGGTGCCCGGCGAACAGTAATTTCGCGGCGGGCAGTGCCATTTCCGGATGGGGCGTTGGTGTCCTCAGAAGCCATGCCTTCCAGCCTACCGTTCCCTGTTTGTGTACAGATAATGCCCCTCGGATTGCTCCGTAGGGGCATTATCTGTACACAAGTCAGCTGCCGCGGTACGTCGAAAACGCGAACGGGCTCAGCAGCAGCGGCACGTGATAGTGCTCACCGGCGTCCGAAACCGTGAAGTTCAGGTCCACTTCCGGGAAGAACGTTTCCGTGCCAAGGCCCTCGTAGTAATCGCCAGTGGCGAAGTTCAGACGGTAGGCGCCGCCGGGAATCCGCTCCGGACCGAGATCCTTGATGCGGCCGTCGGCGTCGGTCTCGCCCTTTGCGACCAGGGTCCAGCTATCGCCTTCGCGGACGTAAAGTACGACGGCGACCCCCGCCGCCGGGCGTCCGGAACCGGTGTCCAGGATGTGCGTGGTTACTTGCGAAACGGTCATGAATTTTCTCCTTCGCTGATCACGCCTGCGAGTCGCAGCAAGGCGATCTCCCGCAGCTGGCCAGCCACGATTACGTCTTCTTCTTCGGGGGTGTGGTTGAGCCGCTCCTGAAGGGAGCCGAGGATCTCCTGGGCGCTGCGTCCTGCCGCGCGGATCAGGAAGACCCTGCCGAACTTCTCTTCGTAGGCGCGGTTTCCCTCGGCGAGGGCAGCGGCCGTGCCGTCGTCGCTGGGGTCCACTCCGGACTGTTCCGAACGGGACATGGCCGCTTCGGTGGTTTGGGCCTTGGGCCGCTCGCCGATCCGGGGGTGGTGGGCCAGTGCGGACTCCACCTCTTCCGGTGTGAACGGCTCGGCAGCTTGGCGGGCCTGCCCCAGCAGTTCGTCGACGCTCGTGAAGGGTCGGGCGTCCGCGACGTCCTCAACCCAGCGGCTGATATCCAGGCAAGGGGTCAGGGTCCTGATGGCCTCGTCCCGGTCAACACTGTTGAATACTGCAAGCTCCATGCTTGTGTCATCCTCGTGCAAATGCTGGCATCCATGGTGTGGGCTATGCGGAACTCCTGCTTTCCGGCAGGAGGAAGCTTGCTTCTACTGATTCCGCATCATGGAACTGTTATTTCAGCATACGTAAATAGTTAAGCCGAGCACTTAGGCTGGTGTCAAGAGAGTACCGCGCCGGAGCGCCGCGTTCTCACAGTCAGGTAGAGGCGGTGCGCCGTAATGACCAAAGCAAGCCAGGCTATCCCGAGAATCCAGGCGGCCAGGACATCAGTGAGCCAGTGGTGCCCGAGGTAGACACGACTCAAGCCCATGGTTGCGGCAAACGCCGACGCCACCACCACCGTGATGATTCTGGCCTTTGCCGTTTTGAGGCGAAGAATGATCAAATAAGCCACGATTCCTGCGATCACGATTGAATTCAGGGAGTGGCCGCTGGGAAACGACGGCGAGTGCTCGTACGGCGGAATCGCGTCCGCGAGGTCAGGGCGGGTGCGGCCAAACAAAGGCTTGCCCAAAACAGTCATGAGAAGTGAGCCCAAGCCCGCCGTCAGCATCAGGATGACAGGAGTCCAGGAGCGGCGCTTCGTGGCCAAGGCGATCATGATCCCCACCGCGATAATGGGCATGCCAACCGTGCCGCCAACATTCGTGTAGGCAGTGACGGCGAGATCCAGTGCGGGGGAGCGAACGGACCTGGCGGCGTCAAGGACCGGGTGGTCAAGGCCCGCAACCCCGTCGGCTTCAGTGACCGACTCGTAAACCTCACCAAAAGCCACTGCGAGGGACACGGCAATGACAAGTCCTACGGCCAACGTGATGATCAGCGCTGCATAAGGGCCCAGCAGTGTGGTGATCCGCTGTGCAGCTCCCGCCAGGACGCGGCCTACCGGGGATTTCCACCGTGTTAGGTCCTGCCCTGCGACGAACCGGTCCTGGCTGACCTCGCCGCGGACGCCCTGCTCCGGTTGCTCTTTTCCTTCAGTCGTCACCCTTGTCCCCTCACCGCGGCGGCCTCCGTAGTGGTGAGTAACCTTAGCAGTTTGGGCTTGGGGCAGCCGGTGTGGCTCGCCCCGCACCGCACGCTGGGGCAGAATGACGAGAACCAGCTGAAGGAGTTCGCACATGCCAGACATACTGACGTCCAGGTTCCTGTTCGGTCCCGGCCCGAGCAACTGCTACCCCGAGGCCATGGCCGCGCTGGCCTACCCGGTGCTCGGGCATTTGGATCCCGCCTTCATCGAACGCCTGGACCGGACGTGCGAGGGGCTGCGGGCCGTCTGGGGTACTTCGAATGCGCGCACGCTCCCGCTGAGTGCCACAGGTTCAGGCGGCATGGAGGCAGCATTCGTGAACACGGTCTCCGACGGCGACGTGGCGGTGATCGCTGTCAACGGGCTCTTCGGAGCGCGCATGTGCGAGGTCGCCAGGCGTTGCGGGGCTACTGTCGTCCGTGTTGACCACGAGTGGGGCCAGCCCGTTGATGCTGACCGCGTGCTCGCGGCGCACCCTCATCCCAAGGTGATCGCCGCCGTTCATGCCGAGACTTCCGTCGGCGTTCTCTCCGACATCGCTGCGCTGGGCGCAGGCAAGGGCGACGCCCTGTTGATCACCGACGCCGTGACGTCCATCGGCGGACTGGAACTTCGGGCAGACGACTGGGGGATCGACGTCGGATATGCCGGGACTCAAAAGTGCCTGGGCGTGCCACCAGGGCTTTCGCCGTTCACGGTCTCGGACCGGGCCTTTGAGCGGCGCATCAAGGATCCGCGCTCGTGGTACCTGGATATCGGCCTGCTCGGCGGCTACGTCGGCGCAGCCAGCGGAGCCCGCACCTACCATCACACGGCGCCGGTCACCATGATCGCCGGCCTCGAAGCCGCCCTCGACCGCATCCTCGCCGAGGGGCTCGACGTCGTACAAGCCCGCCACCGCGCTGCCGGCGCTGCACTGCAGAGCGGACTGCAGGAGATGGGACTTGAGCTGTTTGCCGCTGAAGGCGCACGGCTGCCGAGCCTCACCACCGTGAAGGTGCCCGACGGCGTCAGCTCGGCCGCCGTCCGCGCTTACCTCCTCGAGAACTTCAGTATGGAGATCGGTTCGGGCGTGGGCGAGTTCGCGGATACTGTCTGGCGCATCGGGATGATGGGGCCCAACGCAAACAGCGCCTCGGTGACGTTGGTGCTGGGCGCACTCAAAGAGGCCATCGACAAGGCGTAAGTGAGCGAGCATCCGTACTTCCGATGTTCGCTCACATCCTGACCGGTTTCGCCGGATGTTCTCTCACATCATGCCGGCGCCCGCGATCACTCGGTGACGTGACCGGCGTCGTACGCCAGAGTCGCGGAAGCCGGGGTGGTGCCATCGGCGGGCTGGATCGAAGCGATCGTCAGGAGGCCAGCCCCCGGAAGGGCGACCGACTGACCTGCGCGGAAGGCTTGCTTTCGTTCCTGTTCGGCGGTGCGGATCCAGAACTGGATGGCGGGAGCACCGTCGGCAATTCCGATCTTCACAACCCCCACCCTGACGCCGTCAAAAGTGGGCTGCATGCCTTGCTTGACTGTAACCAGCTGTTCCACGGTCATCCTTCCTTCACGCCCACGGAGTACACGGAGTCAAAGTTTTCCTTGTACTCATCCTCGGTCAGTTCCAGGGTGCCGGCCTTCTGCTCGCCGTCCAGCTTGCCTCCGGCCGGGCCCCACGGGTTGGCCAGAACCACAACTTTCTCGCCGTCGTCGTTGGTCTTTACGTCCACCACTATGTAGGCGTGGTTGGGGACGACATCCGTGCGGCTGACCTCGTCCGGCTCCCAGAACCAGTCAAAGTCGTCGTCCTTGACGTCTTGGGTGCCAACCGAGACCGCCTGACCGTCAGCTAGTTTGTCGTCGATCTCGTCGAGGTCCAGTTCGCCGTCCTTATCCGCGGACTGTCCCGTCATGAGCTCCATTGCATCGTTGCTGAACCCGCCATCAATGTCATCGTATGAACCGCCACGGTGCTCGGCCGCAGCACGTTCATAAATGGAAAGCCAGTTCGGCTGGCCGTCGGCGCCCCGAACTCCACCTTCAGTGGACTTGGCCTCCACCGTCACTTCGACGGGTTCGCCGTCTTCGTACAGAGTCACAACCCAATGCGTTGGAGGGTCTCCCACGGGACGCATGTGGGAGGCAAGGAACTCGTCGAGTTTGCCTTCGCGCTCCAACGTCTGTGCCACAGAGCCTATGCCCGCCAAGAGCCAGCAGTCGCCGATTTGCCCTTGGTGGATATCGCTCGGATCGCCCGCATCGGGATCTTTACGGACGTCGCCTGGAACATCCACATCCGAGGTATCAGGATCCAACGGCCCCGGATCGCCGGGAGGATTTGAATCCTGTTTGCCTGCGTCACCGCTACGGCTGCCTTCCGAACTGGTCTTGTCCTGCTCGTCTGCATTGCGGCTCAGTTCGTTGGCCTGGCTTTGCAACTCGCCGGAAATCAGCTTCAGCATGGGGCGGTGCTCCGACTCCCAAGCCGCCCGGAACATCACTGCGTCGCGGCCCTCCCACGGCGCGCTGGATATGAGCTGGCCCAATTCCAGCGAAAGCGTGCTCATTTTGTCCGAATGCCGGGACATTGTCTTGGCGAGCGCCCGAAGTTGATCAACGTCAGCACCGTAGAATCCCGGCATCTGTCTGTCCCCCTATGTTTGAAGCTGAAGCCTAAGCCAAGTTATCTGTGGGAGCTGCTCATGGCGATGGGTAGAACTTCCCCTTAGCTCGCCGGAAGCTCCGTGGGGTCGCAGGTCTTGGAATCCACGGGAACGTTTATGCGCAGATATGCCGGGCTTTTGGACTCAAGGATTACTGTGGCACCGGTTCCGTCCGTGCTGCGGGTTACTGTCCAGCCGCCGGGAACTGCATCAATTCCATCGAAGGCGGGGAATTCGTGCTGCTTAAGGATGGGATCGGCCGTAGCGAAGACGTCTTCAAAATTCTTGGATGGCTCCACAATATCTGCACTGCTCTTCATGCTCGCCGGGTGGAATATGCACCGGCCGTCGCTCGCCAGAGCCATGGTGGCAGGCTTGTCCACAGCCCAGGTGATTGCCGGCATCGTCTTCTCCAATGCCGCGATCAGATCCCTGCGCAGGGCGTCGTACTTTGTGAAGCTCTCTGCAACCGGGGCAGGCTCGGCAGTCACCGGAGGGGGACTGCTGGGTTCGGTATGGGGGCCGTCGGGAGCGGAGCAGCCCACCATGATTGCCGCCCCAAGTATCAGAGCAGCTGCCAGTACTTTCCGTGCAGTGCGGCCCTTTCCGCGGTCCATGTCATCCCCCAGTTTCATCAAGCCCTCGACGTCGGGCCTCACGGAATGCTTTCACAGTTGCGTCATGTCTGGCGATGGGCAGAACACCCCACGCCGCGTCCCAGGGTTGCGGGACGTGAGCGAGGATCGCCCGGAAACCGGCGGGATGTGAGCGAGGATCGCCCGAAAAGGCGTGGGATGTGAGCGAGGATCAGGTGTTGCGGGTCAGGATCCACGTGTTGGTGCCGTCCTGGCGTTCGAAGGTCACGGTTGTCACCAAGGCCTCGATGAGCGCAAGGCCCCGCCCGGATTCTGCGTCCTCGTCCGGCATGTCGGGCTGCATGTCTTCAGCGAAGGGCTCGCGGGCGTTGAACGCACTGACCCTGGCCACCAGGCGGGTGGGCCGGACGCTGATGTCCACACCGATCTCCACGGGCTTCTCGCCCACGGGAAGGGCGTGTTGCACGATGTTGGCGGCGGCTTCAATGACTGCGGTGGTGAAGGTCATCCGGTCCATGTCAGGGACGAAGGAGGCGTCGTCCCACAATGCGTCAAGCTCGCCGTGGATGGCTTCGATTGCTTCCTCGTTGGACGGCCCGTGGTAGCCCCTGCGTGCGATGACTTCAGTCATTTCCGAACGCCTCCTCGGCTGAGGAATACGCGGTCAGAACGCGGTCCATGTTGGTAAGTTCCAGGACCATTTTGACCTGGGGCTGCACGCCGGAGATCCGTAAATCGCCGCCTGCCTGTCGGGCCGCTTTGAGGCAACCGATGAGGGCTCCGAGGCCGGAGGAATCCATGAAGTCCGTTTCTGCAAGGTTCACTACAACGCGGCTGGATCCACCAGCCACAACCTCTGCCACTAGTTCCCGCAGCTTCGGAGCGGCCACCATGTTCAACCGGCCGACGCTCTTCACCTCCGCGTAGGAGTCTTTGACCTCGTAGCTAAACTGCATCAGCATTCCTCTCTTCGGGGCGTCCAGGACCTTCCGGACCCGCCAATTCCTCAGGGACAAAGCCCTTGTACAAAACTGCCTTGACCAGGACGCTCAGGACCACAAGGTCGAAGGCTACCCACGCTACATTCACCAGGGTTCCGAGGGGCTCCGACAGGCCAGAAAGAAGCCGGGCAAGCCCAACAACCAGTGCAAGGGCAAGCAACGCAGCAACGATGATCTGTGGACGAATCAGGCTCCAACTGGGGCCGCCACTCTGCCTGGCCTTGGGGGTGACGGCGAATCCGAGGGGACGTCCGAACCACACGTTGCGTGCCGCCGTCGTGCAGGCCTTGATCCAGGTGGGGAACAGAGCGAGGCTGTACTGCTGTCCGCGCCAGGTGGGGATCCCGTGCCCGGCGATGACGAACAGCATCTGGTTTACCACCATGAACGGGATGAAACGGATGAAGAAGTCGAAGCTCAGGCTGGTCACGGGAAGGATGCCGAGCGTCAGATAGATGATCGGGGCCGCAAAGTAGACGACGGCCGCGAAGCCGCTCAGGTAGCTCCACATGGTGGAGAAGTACATGAGCCGCTGGCCCCATGTGAGGCGGCGTTGGACGAGAGGGTTCTCGCGCAGGAGGACCTGCATAGTGCCTTGGGCCCAGCGAAGGCGTTGGGTCAGCATGGTCTTGATGTCCTCGGGAGCCAGCCCGTTCGCGAGGACTTCGTGGTGGTAGACGCTCTTCCAGCCGAGGGCGTGCAGGCGCATCGCGGTAGCCATGTCTTCGGTGACGGAGATCGTGGCCAAGGGCATGATCGGCTGGGCTTCGTCGGTTCGTTCCACGGAAATGGCGTCCAGGACTGCGTGGACCGATTCGAGGGCGCCGAGCGGCGACCAGTCGCGTCCGGACATTCGGTCGACGGCGTCACTCGCCACTGTTGTGACACCAGACTCGCCGACGTGGGCCAGTTCCATGGCGGCGATTTCTTCGAGGTCGGATTGGAGCGCTGAGAAGTCGGCGGCCACGAGTGTGCGCACGGCGTCGTCCACTTTGCGGCGCACACGGTACGTGATCTCGCTCAGGGAAGCCCCGGCTTCGAGTTCCTGCTGGGCGTTTTCGGTTGCGGTTTCCACCTCGTTCAACATTTGCTCGACCAGCGGGTTTTCAGCCTCGGGCGACCGCCGGGCCTTCTTAATAGCGGTGCGCGACGCAGCCAGAGCACGGCGCACACTCTTCTCGGTGGCCTTGACGTAGCCCACCAAACCAAGCTGCATGAGGGCTTCCCTGCGCAGGATGGCGTTGGAGCCGCAGAAGAACGCCGCGTTCCAGCCGTCCTTGCCTTGCTGGATGGGGCCGTAGAACAGGGGAGCCTGGCTGCCCAGGGGATCGTCGGCGGGAACGTTGACGAAGTACTGGGGCGTTTGGACCAACGCCACACGGTCATCGTTGAAGTAGCCCAGCGTCTTGTCCAGGATGTCCGGCTCGGGGATCTGGTCGGCGTCGAGAATCAACAGGTACTCGCCCGATGTAATCATGAGCGCGTTGTTCAGGTTCCCGGCTTTGGCGTGCCGCGGCATGTCCGGTGTCCAATCGGCACCGCGGGTCACGTAGCCGATTCCGTTCGACTCGGCGAGCTCGCGCATCTCAGGGCGGTCGCCGTCGTCCAGGATCCAGGTACTGTGCGGCCAGCGGATGTCCTTGGCGGCGAGGGCCGTGGTCATCACCAGGTCTAGGGGTTCGTTGTACGTGGTGATGAAAACGTCCACCGTAGCGGTGTCCGGCGCCGCGGGCGGTGGCTTGCGGATCTTCAGGTTCCACACCGTCATGCCGAAGAGCATGACGTCAATGAGGCTGTAGGTCTCGGCAATCACCAACGGAACAGCGATCCACCACGCTTCCCAGTTCAGCGAAGCCAGCCAGCGCCACGCCACGTAGTTCACGCCCAGAATGACCGTTAGGACAACACAAAGCCGAGTCCAGAATCGCGTCACGTTCCCCCCTTTTTTCGTGGCTAGTACCGGATGATCTAAGCAACTCCGCTGTGGTTGCGTTCCAGCCCTGCATCGAGTGTTGGGTGAACCCCACGCCGTCGGTGAACCACGACGGCGGTCACGTCATCTTCCGCGGTGTCCGCCGGTGCCAGCTCAAGCAGGGCAGCGCAGACGTCTTCCGAGCTGCCCCCGCTCCGCGCCGCCTTCTCTACGTTCCTCACAAACTCTTCAAGGGAATCGTGCGCGTCGAGCACGCCGTCGCTGACAATCACCAGCGAATCGCCGGGCTCCAGCTGCAGTTCCGAGGCCGGCCATTGCTGTCCCTCCAGGATCCCGACGGGTGGCCCCGCGGAAACCAACCTCCGTGCCGCCCCCTCGGCCGGGACGTGCAGCCCAAGTCCATGACCGGCGTCGACATAGCTAAGCCTGCCCGAGGCACTGTCCAGGCGCGCATGGAACATGGTCACGAAGGACCCTGACTGGTCCAGGTCGGAGGTCAGCGTGGCGCTGGCGGAGCCGAAGGCGTCAGCAATTGCCGGGGTATCCGCCACGGACCTCATGACGGCGCGGACGGTGGCCGCTATCAAGGCCGCGCCCATGCCTTTGCCCATGGCGTCGGCGAACGTCAGGTGCATGCCGTCGCTGGTCTGGTACCAGTCGTAGAAGTCCCCACCCACGCTGCGCGATGGGCGGAATGCGCCAGCGACGTCGTAATCGTTCAGCCGCACCGTTTCCTGCGGGAGGAGGCTTGTCTGCACAACCGCAGCGCGGGCGAGTTCGTCAGTCTGGCGCGTGTCCTCGGCGGGCGTGCGTGCCCTGCGGAACAGCGCCCGGATGCGGGCCTGCAGTTCCTTAGGGCTGAACGGTTTGTTGATGTAATCGTCCGCGCCGGTGTCCAAACCGGTGAGCCGGTCAATCTCGTCGGCACGGGCCGTGAGCATCATGATGTAAGCGTCCGAGAACTCCCGGAGGCGCCGGCAAACTTCCATGCCATCGATGTCCGGGAGGTTGATGTCCAGCGTCACCAGTTCGGCGTTGGTGTTACGGACAGCCTCGACGCCGGAAAGACCGTCGGGCGCTTCTGTCACCACGAAATCGAGCTGCTCAAGGACCAGAACGAGGAGGCCACGGATGTCGGCGTCATCTTCGATGACTACAGCATGGCGTGGGGACGCGGTTGAGACCATGGCTCCATTAACTACTGCCGCGGAGCTTTTGTCACGTTTAGTAAAGGTACGTGTAACGCCCGCTCACAATAGTGGGCGGGCGTTACAAAATTTGTGCAGTTATGTGCGAGAGGGATTGCCCTAAAGCCGCAGGATGTGCGAGAGGGATTGCCCTAAAGCCGCGGGATGTGCGAGAGGGTTAGACGCCCAGCTCTTCCTTCAGGGCCTGGACGTGGCCCTGGGCGCTGACCTGGTACTGGGTGAGCTTGACGGTGCCTTCGCCGTCGAGCACAACGGTGGAGCGGACCAGGCCCTCGACGATTTCGCCGTCAACCAGCTTCTCGCCCCAGGCGCCGTAGGCAAGGGCCACGGAGTGGTCCTCATCGGAGAGCAGCGGGAAGGTCAGCGCAAATTCACCAGTGAACTTTGCGAGGGCCTCGGGGCCGTCGGGGGAGATCCCGATGACGTCGTAGCCGTTGCCCTGCAGGCTTGCGAGGTTGTCGCGGAAATCGCAGGCCTCGGTGGTGCAGCCGGGGGTGGCTGCCTTGGGGTAGAAGTACACAATGACGTTGCGTCCGCGGTAATCGGACAGCGAGACCTTGGTGCCGTCGGCGTCGAGCAGCGCGAAGTCAGGTGCTTGCGTTCCGACGAGGAGTTTCTGGGTCATGGCGATCCTTTACGTTTCACCGGCTTGCAGCCGGCATGCATTTAAAACAACAGCGGTCATTCGAAAATTGCGGTGCATTGATCTTTTACAACAGCGAAATCAGATGCTGTATTCCGCAGGTCCGCGCACTGTGGCATAAGGCCCTGGCACGAACTGGTAGCCACCACCACGGACGGTGGCGACAGTGTGGCGGGCGCTTCCGAGCTTCCGCCTCACCCTTCCAACATAAACGTCAATGGAGCGAAATGCCGCGCCGGGGAGGTCAAATGACTCCAGGAAACGTTGCAATTCTTCACGACTGATGGCCCTGGAGCAGTTCACTACGAGGTAGCGCAACAGCTTGTATTCCATGCCAGTAAAGGCAACCGGCTCGCCGTCGAGCAGTACTACTTCAGCCGCGAGGTCGATTGCAAGTTGACTACGGCGCCCGGCCAACATGACGGGCTCGACGGCGGCACTGCCGCTTCCGATCCGACCCCGGCCAACGGACCCATCACCCTCGCGTGCGGAGGTGATTCGTCCGTTCGACGGGGAGTTTCCGTCAGCCAGTGCGTCCGCGAGGGACACTGCGTCCGTCCCGAAAGGGTGGGTACCGGCGTCGGCGGCTTCCTGCGGAGTGCCGCCCCAGGAAGTATCGCCGACGCCGGAGTGTTCTGCCCCGATGGCGGGCCAGATGCGGACTTCCGCCTCCGGGGCAAGTTTCATGGCCCGGGCCAGCACAAGGCGTGCTGCCCGTTCCCAGACTGCAGGATCAATCTCGTCGCCCTCGGCCGGGTTGACCCAAAGAGCAAGGCCGCGCGCGCTCAGGCCGGGCTGTGTCTTGAGTCCCGGCCGCCGACCCATGGCCCGCGCTGCGGGGTCACGGAACGGCGGTGGCCCGTAGGCATTGACTGCCATGACGGTGGACCCTAAACGTTGCCGCGGCGGAGCAGCTTGCCGCCGGGGTTCTGGCCATCGATCGGGGTGCCGCGCAGGTAAGTTTTGCGGACGACGCCGGCCAGGGGACGGCCGTCGTACGGCGTGATCGGGTTCTTGTGCTTGAGCTTGGTGACGTCCACAACGAAGGCCTCGTCCGGGGCGAAGATGGAGAAGTCGGCGTCGTAGCCCAGGGCGAGCTGTCCCTTGTTGTGCAGGCGGGCCAAGGCAGCGGGCTTCTCGGCCATCCAGGACACGACCTGCTCCAGCGGGATGCCGCGGTGGCGGGCTTCGGTCCAGATCAGGGACAGGCCCAGCTGGAGCGAGGAGACGCCGCCCCAGGCCACTGCGAAGTCGCCGTTTTCCAGGTCCTTCAAGTCCAGCGTGGAGGGGGAGTGGTCCGACACGATGCAGTCGATGGTGCCGTCCTGCAGGCCCTTCCAAAGGAGCTCGCGGTTGGAGGCTTCACGGATGGGCGGGCAGCACTTGTACGCCGTGGCGCCGTCGGGGATTTCTTCGGCCATGAGCGTCAGGTAGTGCGGGCACGTCTCAACGGTGAGGTTGACGCCGTCGCGCTTTGCTGAGGCGATCATCGGCAGGGCGTCGGAGGATGAAAGGTGCAGGATGTGGGCGCGGGCGCCGGTCCAGCGGGCGCGTTCGATGACCTCGGCGATTGCCTTGTTCTCGGCGCCGCGGGGGCGGGAGGCGAGAAAGGTCTCGTAGTGGTCGCCGCCGGGGTGCGGGGCGCGGTCGATCGCGTGAGAGTCCTCGGCGTGCACGATCATGAGGGAGTCGAAGGACTTGAGCTCAGCCATGTCCTCTTCCATCTCGTCCGCATCCAGGTGCGGGAACTCGTCCACGCCCGAGTGCAGGAGGAAGCACTTGAAGCCGAACACGCCTTCGTCGTGCAGCGGGCGGAGGTCCTTCTTGTTGCCCGGGATGGCACCGCCCCAGAATCCGACGTCCACGAACGCCTGGTCCTTGGCGACCACGCGCTTCTGCTCCAGGCCGTCCACGGTGGTGGTGGGCGGGATGGAGTTCAGTGGCATGTCGATGATGGTGGTGACACCGCCGGCGGCTGCGGCGCGGGTGGCGGAGGCGAAGCCTTCCCACTCGGTGCGGCCGGGCTCGTTGACGTGGACGTGGGTGTCCACGAGGCCGGGGATGAGGGTTTCGTCGTCTGCGAGTTCGATGACCTCGTTGCCCGTCAGGCCGTTGCCCAAGGGTTCGATGGCGACGATGATGCCGTCGCGGATGCCAACTTCGCGTGCTGCGAGGCCGGCGGTGGTCAGGATGCGCTGGCCCCGGATAACGAGGTCATAGGCGCCAATTGCTTCAGACATTGAGGTACTCCTTGTTGTCGGGGTTGCCGGTCCGCTCCGCCAGGTACACGCCTATGTGCTTACCCAATTGTTCAAGCAACGGACCTGCTTCAGCGATACATTTTTGGACATCTTTTTCCAGATCGGTCAGTGCGTGGACCGTGTGGAAGCCGGCATCCGTGAGTTGTTCCCGGCTCAGGGTACTCCGGCCGCAGACTGCGATCACGGGAACCCCTTGGCGGGCCGCCGCTCGCGCGACGCCCATGGGCGTCTTGCCGAGCAGGCTTTGCTCGTCCAAGCTGCCCTCTCCGGTGATCACCACGTCCGCGCCCTTCAGCCTTTGTTCGAGCCCAGTGAATTCAAGTACGACGTCGATGCCCGGCCGCCGCTCTGCCTTCAGTGCCGCTATGGCAATGTAGCCAACGCCGCCTGCTGCTCCCGCGCCTTCTGCCTTGGCTGCGTACTTGGCGTGCTGGCCGGTTGCTGCTGCGAGCACGTCGACGAAGTGGCTCGCTGCGGCGTCCAGTTCGGTGACGTCGTCCGGCGTCGCGCCCTTTTGCGGACCGAAGATGGCTGGGGCTCCGCTGGCCCCCAAAAGGGGATTGTCGACGTCGGACGCCAGCACGAACTCTGTTGCCTCGACGCGGACGTCGAAGTTGGAGAAGTCGATGCTGTCGATTTCTGCGAGAGCCGCGCCGCCACCGGGGAGCTCGTTGCCGTCCTTGTCCAGGAACACTGCGCCGAGGCCCTGAAGGACTCCAGCGCCGGCGTCGGTGTTGGCGCTGCCGCCCACACCCAGGATGATCTTGCGGCAACCGAGGTCCAGCGCGGCGCGGATGAGTTCGCCCGTGCCGATGCTGGTTGCGGTTTTCGCCGTCTGCGACGTGGGGCCGTCCGGGAGGAGAGCGAGACCGGAAGCTGCCGCCATTTCGATGACAGCTTCCTGGTCCCGCACTGCGAAGTCGGCCTTCACCGGTTCCCCGAGCGGGCCGGTGACGGTGGTGGTCCGGCGGGTGAAGCCGGAACCGATGGCGGCGTCGATGGTTCCTTCGCCGCCGTCGGCTACCGGAATGCGTGTTGCCTCAAGGCCTGTTTGGCCGAAGCCTGCCAGCAATCCTGTTGCGAGATGCCTGGCGACGTCGGGCGCGGACAGTGAGCCCTTGAATTTGTCCGGGGCGATGACAACACGCATTCCGGTGCCTCCTTTTCCTTTAAGCCTTGGCGAGGATCGCGGTGGGTGCGTCCGCCGCGGTTTCTGCCAGCTCTTCGAACTCGTTCACGCCGTTGATCTCAACGCCCATGGAGATGTTGGTGATCTTTTCCAGGATCACTTCAACAACCACGGGAACCTTGAACTCGCCCATCAGTGCCTTGGCCTTGTCGAAAGCGGCAGGCATGTCGTTCGGGTTCTCAACGCGGATAGCCTTGCAGCCCAAGCCCTCGGCCACTTTGATGTGGTCCACCCCGTAGCCGTTGGTCTCCGGGGAGTTGATGTTTTCGAAGGCCAGGGAAACGTTCTGTTCCATGTTGAAGCCGCGCTGGCTCTGACGGATCAGGCCCAGGTAGCTGTTGTTCACCACAACGTGGATGTACGGCAGGTTGAACTGCGCTCCCACGGCCAGTTCCTCGATCATGAACTGGAAGTCGTAGTCACCGGACAAGGCAACAACGGTGGCATCCGGGGTTCCCCTTACAACACCCAGTGCTGCCGGAGCGGTCCAACCCAGCGGGCCAGCCTGGCCTGCGTTGATCCACTTGCGGGCACCGAATACGTGCAGCATCTGTGCGCCGGCGATCTGCGACAGGCCAATGGTGGACACGTAAGTGGTGTCGCGGCCGAAGGCCTTGTTCATCTCCTGGTACACGCGCTGCGGCTTGATGGGCACGTTGTCGAAGTTGGTCTTGCGGTGCAGGGAACCCTTGCGCTCCTGGCACTCGGCAACCCAACCCGAGTAGTCCGGCAGTGTCTTAGCCGACTGGCGCTCGCGTGCCAGCTCGATCAGGCCAGCCAGCGCCGCACCGGCGTCGGACGCGATGCCCAAGTCCGGCGAGAAAACGCGACCGATCTGCGTCGGCTCGATGTCGATGTGAACGAACTTGCGGCCGGCCGTGTAGGTGTCCAGGCCACCGGTGTGGCGGTTGGCCCAACGGTTGCCGATCCCGATCACGAAGTCGCTCTGCAGGAACGTCTCGTTGCCGTAGCGGTGCGAGGTCTGCAGGCCAACCATGCCGGCCATCAGCTGGTGGTCGTCCGGGATGGCGCCCCAGCCCATCAGCGTGGGGATAACCGGAACGTTCAGGATTTCGGCCAACTCAACCAACTGGGCCGAAGCGCCGGCGTTGATGATGCCGCCACCGGCAACGATCAGCGGGTGCTTGGCCGACGTCAGCATGTCCAGGGCCTTTTCCAGCTGCTTGCGGGAAGCCTTGGGCTTCTCGATGGGCAGGGGCTCGTAGGTCTCGATGTCGAACTCGATCTCGGCCATCTGCACGTCGATGGGTAGGTCCAGCAAGACCGGGCCCGGACGACCCGAGCGCATCAGCTGGAACGCCTTCTGGAATGCGCCCGGAACCTGGCCCGGTTCCAGGATGGTCATGGCCATCTTGGTGACCGGCTTGGCGATGGACTCGATGTCCACGGCCTGGAAGTCTTCCTTGTGCAGCTTGGCAACGGGTGCCTGGCCGGTGATGCAGAGCATGGGGATGGAATCCGCCCATGCTGCGTACAGTCCGGTGATCATGTCGGTGCCGGCGGGGCCCGACGTACCGATGCAGATACCGATGTTGCCATCAGCAGCACGGCTGTAGCCGTCAGCCATGTGGCTGGCGCCTTCAACGTGGCGGGCCAGCGTGTGGCGGATACCGCCGTGGGCACGCATTGCTGAGTAGAAGGGGTTGATCGCTGCGCCTGGCAGGCCGAAAGCCTCGGTGGCGCCTTCCTTTTCCAGGATGGCGACTGCCGCGTCAACGGTGCGCATCTTAGCCATGGTGTACTCCTTGTTTTTGCCCTTTTCGGGCGAAGTCTGTGGTGTTTTTGGGTGTGGTGAGGGAGCCGCCGTCGTTTATGTACGACGGCGGGTTCCCTGCTGTGTTGCTGTGTTGCCTCTTGGGCGGCTGGGTTACTTCCGGCCGCTGAGCTGGAGAACCTGCTTGAAGAGGCCCGAGTGGTCGAGGCCGCCGTCGCCCTGGTTGACGGTTGCGGCGACGAGCTGGGCAACGACTGCGCCGAGCGGGACAGCGACGTTGGCTTCGCGGGCTGCGGAGGTGACGATGCCAAGGTCCTTGTGGTGAAGGGCCAGGCGGAAACCGGGGTCGAAGTTGCGGTCGAGCATCTTCTGACCCTTTTGGTCCAGGACCTTGGAACCGGCCAAGCCGCCGCCGAGGACCTTCAGTGCTGCGTTGGTGTCTACGCCGTAAGCCTCGAGGAAGGCGATTGCTTCGCCAAGGACCTGAATATTGACGGCTACGATCAGCTGGTTTGCTGCCTTGACGGTCTGGCCGGAGCCGGACGGGCCGACGTGGACGATGGTCTTGCCCACTGCGTTGAGGACATCCTGTGCTGCCTCGAAGTCTGCAGCTTCGCCGCCGACCATGATGGACAGGACGGCGTCGATGGCGCCCTGTTCGCCGCCACTCACTGGTGCATCCAGGGGGCGGATGCCGGCTTCTACTGCTTCTTCCGAGAGGCGCTTGGCGACGTCCGGGCGGATGCTGGATGCGTCGATCCAGATGGTGCCCTTCTTCGCGTTGGCGAAGACGCCGTCCTTGCCGCTGACTACGCCCTCAACATCGGGGGAGTCCGGGACCATGGTGATGACGACGTCGGCGTCCTTGACTGCGTCCGCGATGCTGGTGGCACCCTGGCCGCCCTCGGAGACGAGTTTGTCGATCTTGTCCTGGCTGCGGTTGAAACCGGTGACCGTGTGGCCGGCCTTGACGAGGTTGATGGCCATGGGGAGGCCCATGATTCCGAGGCCGATGACTGCAACGTTGCTCATTGTGGTTCTCTTTCCGGGGAAGTCTGTGTGTCTTTTAACTCAGGTGTGCTTACCCAACTAGGTCGCATTAGTGCGCGTTTTGAGGGTTCTAAACGCGCTCTGCTGCTACTTACTTGGGCGCGCGGGGCTTAGTTGGCTGCGGCGCGCTGGCGGATGGCCCAGCTGAATGCCGTTTCCTGCGGTTCCTTGTACTCGAGTCCGATGTAGCCGTCGTAGCCGAGTTCGCGGCTGCGGGCGATCCATTCGCCGAGGGGCAGGTTGCCGGTTCCGGGTGCGCCGCGGCCGGGGTTGTCGGCGATCTGGATGTGGCCGAAGTCCTTGGCGTGGTTCTCGATGACGGATTCGACGTCGTCGCCGTTGACTGCCAGGTGGTAGAAGTCGGCGAGGAGCTTGACGTTCTGTGCACCGGATTCTGCCTTGACGCGAGCGATGACCTTGAGTGCGTCTTCAGCCGTGAGGAGCGGGTACTTGGGTGCGCCGCTCACCGGTTCGAGGAGGACAGTTCCGCCGATACGGGCGACGCCGGCTGCTGCGGTTGCGAGGTTCTCGGCACCAATGGCGTCCTGCTTTTCAGGCGATTCGCCGTCGACGCGGTTGCCGTAGAGGGCGTTGAAGGCCTTGCAGCCGAGGCGCTCACCGATGCCGGCGACGACGTCGATGTTGTCCTGGAACTCGGTGGAGCGTGCGGGCCAGGAAACCAGGCCGCGGTCGCCGCCAGGCATGTTGCCGGCGTTGAAGTTCAGGCCCGTGAGCTGAACGCCGGCGTCCTTGATGGCGGTCTCGAACTCGGTTACTTGGGCGTCGGTGGGGACGGAGGTCTCGAAGGGCCACCAGAACTCGACGGCGTCAAAACCGGCTGCCTTCGCGGCGGCGGGGCGCTCGAGCAAGGGCAGCTCCGTCAAGAGGATGGAGCAGTTCACTGTGTACGTCATCGTAGGTCCTTCCGAGGAGGGGCTTTGATCTATCTTCCGGGTTGCTTGGCTGCTGCCTTGGCGCTTGGCTTCAGTTTCCGCTTTGTGGAATTTAGATTCTGCTTTATGAAAAGTTTAGGGAAGGTGGGGGTGGGAGTCAAGGGGGTGGGAATTTGGGATACCAGCGGACGTTCTCACCTGAAGGTTGCCCTGCGGTGCCATGCCATCCCATGGAAGTGGGAGTTTTGAGACGCTTCGGGCTTGAACGAAGAAAGTGGCGGCCAATGTGAGCTGCTGGCCATCGATCCCAAACTAGGATTGCTCTTGGAGTCGGTGAAGGGGTGGGGTAATGATTGGCAGCATAGATACCGTGCGGAGCGTGCATGACTTGGCGTCGGCTTGTGCTGAGGATGGGCATGTTAGATGTGCGAGTCCTGCGAACTGCTCGGAATTCCTCGGTTGGGCGCGTCGTGAGCTGGACGCTTACCGGGCCGTGGTGCAGAATGAACCAGACGCGCAGGCGTTGGGGCCAGAAGGGCCAAGTGCCGCGGCTTCGACGGCTGCATTGTTGGCCTGCGTTGAGTCCAGCATTCTTTCCGAGCCGTGGGTAGGGTCTGGTCTTCAGAGGTCAATCTGGGCAACAACAGCTTTGGCTCGCCTGGCTGAGCGAGGAATTCCTGCGGACGCGGTTGTCCGCAGTCATATGGCCGTCGCCCTGCGGCGGAAAATCGCACTCCATATCGCAATTGCTTGGTCATATTCTAAGCGCGAAGGCAGCCGGGACGGCATTCCCTATCAGGCCCGAGACTGGCTCGAGTGTTTTGAGCAAGCGGTTGATATGCAGGCTGCAGATGCTCCTGACACTTTCGTTGACGTGCTGGTTGCGAGCTCGACGGGAAAATTCCGCGGAGTAATTGATGATTGGCTGGGATCGACCGCTGTAGCTCATATAATTGATTGGCGCATTGGCGATCCGCTTCCAGTGGTGGTGCCGTTGAATTGCATGTCCTGCTCGGGGGGAGCTTCTGCTACTCAGTGGGTGTTGGACCGCTTTAGCAAGCCCTTTATGCATGCCTGGGAACCTGAATCGGTGTCCTGGGAGTTGAGCTTTGCTTTGGAGCCCACCGAAACTGCCAAAAGGAGCGGCGTTGACATCCGGTGGTTGAATGAAAAACCTGCTTCGGCCATTCTTGCGGCAAGTGCGCTTGTCCGCCAGCATACGCTCTGGCCTGATGAGCCAGATTTCATTCTCACTGGGGTTTCAGAGGGTGATGTTGTTGAAGACATTCTCCACCTCGTTGGTTCCGGGGAAATAAGAAGTGCTCAAGAGTTCGCAACCGAGGTTGCCGGTCGAAATCCCGGGAGTTTTGCTCTGCGCAGACTATGTGCATTTACCTTGATACCCACAGATCCAGTGACGGCCCGGGGCATGCTGTTGAAGTATGAACAAGGCGGCGACCCGTGGCTTGGGCAGATAAATCTTATCTGCTGCTTGATTGCCGAAAGGAACTTTATGGGAGCCTTGGACTTGGTCAACGCATCGGACCCGACTGGTTGGGATAGTGAAGGCGGCTGGCTTTGGACGCCCGAGTCACTTATGAGTGACCAGCCGCTTGTTAAAGGCGTGTCAGCTGTGGAGTGGCTGAGTCACACCCGCCATATGCTGAGTTTGCATACTTCACTTCCCTAAAAAGGACTTTCGGACTGACTTCATAGGTATCATGAGCTGCAACTCTGCGACCGGAGACCTGAAGCACTCTGCATGGTGTTCGTAGAATGCACGAGCGTTCTCATCCCGGGCATGGATAAGCACAGCGCGGGCTCCTACCGATTCGCTGATATTTGCGGCCCGATACAAGGCGTCTTGGAGGAGCCCAACACCGATCCCTTGATTCTGGTGACCGTTATCGACCGCGAGCCGGGCCAGGAGAATGCAGGGTATGTCGGATGGTGCACCGCCCTTGGTGAGTTCGGGGTTGACCTGGGCCTTGGCGACTCCAGCAACAGCTATGGAGTAAAAGCCCACGACCCTGCCATCCAGGCACGTCACATATGTAATGGCGTTGTTTGCCCGAAGGTTCTCATATGCAAAACGACGTAGCCACTCATCTATTTCGGCAGCGCCCGAGTCAAAAGTGCTGCAGTCGTCGCTTCGTTCGAGCTTCCGTGGAGGGGTAAAGTCGGAGGTCACTTATCAGATCCGCCGAAAGGGCTGCGGCGCTGCGCTAGGTTGTCGAGCTTGGGTGAGGGTGGCAGGGGTGCATCCAGCAGCCTGTTGAATTCACTCCATTGCGCATCATTCAGCATGAACCATCGACGATCGGCTAGCACTCTCTCAGCCTCCGTACTTGCACTCTCAAGGATGAAGTCGGTCATGGAACGATCCGTAGCCTCGGCCGCTCTCCGGATTAAATTCTCTTGCCGCTCAGTTGCGCGCACGGCGATACGCTGATTTTTGTTGGTCTTGATTTCCATGAGTTTTGCTCCCTTACGTATGTACATTGTGCGTACGTTCCTACGTTGCTGTCAACGTGGGTTAAGTCTCATTCTGGTCAAGATGCATCCCAACTTTTGGGCTTCCGAGAGCTCGCCCACACCTTGGCCGTGCCCCCTGACGCGCTGCCTGGGTTCTCGTTCGACTGCCGGTCCTTTAGCCCCGGAGAGACGACGTGCCGGCCGCGGTCGGTCTGGGCCGCGAATCTGCGGTGCATGAGGGTGGCGGTGCCCAAGGTTTTTCACGCCACAGTATCTCGCTGGGCCTTCGGGAGAGTTGGTCAGTTGATATGAGCCGCTGAGTCGCGGATTCCCACTGCGTGGGGCGTAAGTAGACTCGCTAGAGTGGGCATGGCAAAGACGTGGCAGCAAAGGCCGCACTGCTCGCGGAAGGACAATCGAATGGCTCGGCCGACAGTTCAGGACGTCGCCAGGACGGCGGGCGTGTCCGTGGGGACGGTGTCGCGTGTCCTGAACGGGAGTCCGGCTGTCAGCGCGTCGGCCAAGGAAAAGGTCAACGCCGCCATCCTTCAGCTCAGCTATCGTCCTCTCGCCTCGGCCCGGGACCTCCGGAGAGACCGAACTATGCGCGTTCTTGCCCTCGCCAAGAACCTGGACTCCCTCGTGATCAGCGAAGTCTTCCGAGGTGTCGGCGACGCAGCGGCCGACTCGGGTTACGTCAGCCTTATCGCTGCAACCGACGGGGACCTGGATCGCGAGCAGCAGCTCGTGGACATGCTGCGGAACGGCTCCGTCGACGGACTGGTCATCTTTTCCCCAACGATGCCGGACGAGGACGTCAACACTGTCGCTGAGCAACTAAGCGTGATCCAGGTCTGTGAGATCGTCGACGCAGAAGCAGCATTCGGAGTGTCCATCGATGACCGCCAAGCAGCCTACGACATCACCAAACATCTGATCGACACAGGCGCCAAGAAGCTGGCAATGATCGCCCACAGGGGAGCCCGATCGGGCCGGCTACGCGAGGAAGGTTTCCGCCAGGCACTCACTGAGTCGGGCTTGGAATCGGACCAGATCCTGCTGGGCGAAGGCAACTTCGGATTCCACGCCGGCCGCGATCTCACGAAGAAACTCCTGGAAACAAAGAACCTCCCCGACGCCGTCTTCTGCGGCACTGACGTAGTCGCCGCAGGGTGCGTCCGGGAACTCACGGACGCCGGAATACGAGTTCCAGACGACATCGCCGTAGCCGGCTTTGATGACTCGGCACAGGCGGAAATGTGCGTTCCAGAGCTAACCACCGTGAGGCAACCAGCCTACGAAATGGGCCTCGTAGCTTTCGCCGAACTCCTGGAACGCATGACTGTCGAAGGCGCGCACCGCAGGGGCAGGACCTTCCTCCCGCATCAACTCGTCATCCGAGACTCCACGAAATAACGAGGGTTGACAGCTCCGCGTGGCGACTGTCACACTTCTTTGGAATCGATTCCACGGCCGCAAGGCCGTTTTCATATAGCCTTTTGGAATCGATTCCAAAAGGCTAACAAGCAACACCGGCAATGAAGCCAGGCTCAGGACGCACCACAGCCAAAACGCGCGCTGAACGCCACCGCCCACAGACACCAAAGGAGCCACTCGTGGACTTGAACCGACCTACTTCTCCGCTCCAGAACAAACGAAACCGCAAAGCCCTCGCAGCCACCGCCTTAGCCGCAGCCCTCCTCCTCAGCGCGTGCGGCGGGGGAGCAGCACCTCAAGGTGCGGAACAAGCGGCAGCTGCCGACCCGGCGTCGGGCGCTAATGCCAGCGGCAACGTGAACATCTGCGGCGTCAAGGACGCGAGCGGCATCTATAAGGGCACTGCGGAGGCGTTCACCAAGGCGAACGGCAAGGTCACGGCCAAGTACACCGAGATCGGCGCCACCACGGACGAAGCCCGCACGCAGATCGTGCAGCGGCTCGAAGGCAAGTCCACCGAGTGCGACCTCTTCCTCACGGACGTCATCTGGACCTCCGAGTTCGCCTCCCAGGGCTGGCTGCTGGACCAGACCAAGCTGGTGGAAGCCAACAAGGACCGGCTCATCCCCTCCACTGTGGAAACCACCAAGTACCAGGACAAGTACTGGGCCTCGCCGTTCTTCACCAACGCCGGATTGATCTACTACCAGAAGGACAAGGTGGCCAAGCCCGAGTCCTGGCAGCAGCTCTACGCGGAAGCAGCCAAGGCTCCCGGCAACGGGTACGTCTACCAGGGCAAGCAGTACGAGGGGCTCACGGTGAACTTCCTCGAAATGCTCTACAGTGCAGGCGGCGAGGTGCTCAACGACCAGGGCGACGTCAAAATCGACTCCAAGGAAACCCGCGACGTCCTCAACTTCATGAGCGACGGCCTCAAGAACGGCTCAGCCGACCGCGCCGTCCTCACCTACAACGAAGACCCGGCCCGCCTCGCCTACGAGTCCGGCGACTTTGGATACCAGCGCAACTGGCCGCACGTATACCGGCTGCTCAACGCAACGCCGCTGGCGTCGAGCTTTGACGTGGCGCCGTTGCCGGCATGGGAAGGCGGCAAGGCCTCCGGCGTGCTGGGCGGCTGGAACCTCGCGATCTCGGCCCACTCCACCAACCAGGCCGGGGCTGTCGCGTTCATCGACTTCGCCACCACCCCGGACTGGCAGAAGCACGTGGCCATGGACTACTCGCAGGCACCCGTGAACGAAGCTGCCTACTCTGACGCGGCGGTACTGGAGAAGATGCCGTTCGCCACGGAACTCCTCGCCTCCGTGAAGGGTGCCAAGCCGCGCCCGATCTCCCCGGTTTACCCGCAGATCTCGCAGGCGATCTACAAGAACGTCTACGCCGTCCTCTCCGGTACCGCCTCCACCGAGGAAGCCGTGAGGAAGATGGCCGAGGAAATCACGGCGGCAAAGGCGAGCTTCTAATCATGGCCACCAGAACAATCGCCCCAAGCCGCGTAAGCGGCCGCGACCGCGCCGAGCGCAAGCTCGCGTTCCGCATGACCGCCCCGTCGCTGGTGATCATGGCCCTGGTTGCGGCGGTCCCCATCGGCTACGCGATCTGGCTCTCCCTGAACCAGTACAGCGTCCGCACCGCCGGCCTGTCCCGCTTTGTCGGCCTGGAAAACTACATCAACGCCCTCGCAAGCCAAGAGTGGTGGGCCGCGTTTGGCCAGACGTTCCTCTTCGCAGGCCTCTCGGTCAGCCTGGAACTCATCCTCGGCACGGCCATGGCGCTGCTCCTCAACCTCGCGTTCAAGGGCCGCGCCGTCCTGCGCACCGTAGTTCTGCTGCCGTACGCGATCATCACCGTGGTTAGCGCCATCACCTGGCAAACGATGTTCCAGCCCAACATGGGCCTGGTCACCAACGTCCTCTCCACGCTGGGGCTGCCCGGCGGCGATGTGGTGTGGCTCGGTGAGCACGGCTACGCAATGGCCGTGATCGTCATGGCCGACGTCTGGAAGACCACGCCCTTCGCGGCGCTCATCATCCTGGCCGGCCTGCAGGTCATCTCCGCTGAAACGTACGAGGCCGCGGAGCTCGACGGCGCCAGCAAATGGCAAACTTTCGTGAACATCACCCTGCCGCTCCTTCGCCCGGCGATTGTCCTCGCCGCGATTTTCCGCACCATGGACGCCCTCCGCGTCTTCGACCTCCCGTTCGTGCTCACCCGCGGCGCCAACGGCACCGAATCCATGTCCATGCTCGCCTACACGCAACTGCGCGAAAACCGGCTGGTGGGCGAAGGCTCGGCGCTGTCCATCCTGACCTTCCTCACCGTCATGGTGGTCTCGGTCATCTACGTCCGCTTCGCCGGCGGCAACATCCGCGACGTCGCGAAGGAGGAACAATGAGCACGCTGACTGCAGAACGCCGGAACTTGCCACGCGCCCCAAGGCACCGAAGCGTCGCTTGCGTGGAGAATCGAAACTGCACCCCCTGGTGTGGGTGTTCGTGGTGGCCGTCATGGGCTTCTCGCTCATCCCTTTCTACTGGCTGGTGAACACCTCCCTTAAGAAGGGAGCGAGCCTGTCCCAGGGCGAGCTTTTCCCGAGCCAGCCGACCCTCGAGAACTATCTGGTGGTTTTTCAGAACCCCGAGTTCCTCTTGGCCTTGCGCAATTCGGTGATTATCGCCGTCGTGACTACAACTGTGGCCCTGGTCTTCGCGTCCTTCGCCGCGTATGCGCTGGCCAGGCTGAAGATGCGCCGCAAGGCGATGATCCTGACGCTGATCCTCTCGGTGACCACGTTCCCGGCCATTGCCATCGCGGCCCCGATGTTCTCCATCTGGCGCGAGATCGGCCTGTACGACACCTTGCTGGGCCTCATCATCCCGAAGCTGACGTTCGCTTTGCCGTTGGCCATTTACACGCTGACGTCGTTCTTCAAGGAGATCCCACGTGAGCTCGAGGAGTCCGCGTACATGGATGGCGCGACGCCGTTTGTCGCCTTCCGCAAGGTGATCCTGCCGCTGGCAGTTCCGGGCCTGGCCACGACGGCGATCCTTGTCTTCATCTCGGTCTGGAACGAATTCCTCCTCGCCGTCACGCTGACCACCTCGCCGGAGGCCCGCCCAGTCCCAGTGGCGATTGCATTCTTCAGCGGCACCAGCGAGTTCGACCAACCCCTGGGCACCATCAGCGCCGCATCGGTGATCATCACCATCCCACTCGTCATTCTCGTGCTCGTATGCCAGAAGCGCATCGTGTCCGGCATGACAGCCGGCGCCGTCAAAGGCTAACCCCAAACCTAGAAACCCCAGAAAGAACAGGAACAACGTGAGCATTCAGCAGCAAGCCCCGTCCGCAACCCTCAAAGTGGGAGTTGTGGGCATCGGTTGGGCCGGCCAGCAGCACCTCAAGGCGTACAGCAACATTCCCGGCGTCGAAATTGTCGCCGTCGCAGGGATGGAACAAGAACTTCTTGCCCAGCTGAAGGAGGAGTACAGCATTCCCCACGCCTTCGCCCGCTGGGAAGACATGATCGAGCTTGAAGGCCTCGACGCCGTCAGCGTCGCCGTGCCCACGTTCCTGCACGCGCCGATCGCCATTGCGTCGCTTGAGCGCGGATTGCATGTGCTGAGCGAAAAGCCGTTGGCGCGCAACGCCGTCGAGGGTCAACAGATGGTGGACGCCGCCCGCAAGGCCGGCCGCGTCCTTGACGTCGCGTTCAACCACCGCCGCCGTGGCGACATCCAGGCGCTCAAGGAAGTGATCGACGCCGGAACGCTCGGTCGCCCGTACTACGCCAAGGCATCCTGGCTTAGGCGCCAAGGCATTCCGATGCTGGGCAGCTGGTTCACCAACCCGGAGCTCGCCGGCGGCGGGCCGCTGGCTGACATCGGCGTGCACGTCCTGGACTACTCGCTTCACCTCCTTGGCGAGCCCAAAGTACTGGCCGTCTCGGCGTCGACCCATTCCGAACTTGGCCCGCGCGGCCTCGGCGGCAACGCCCGCTATACGGCGTCGAACTCCAGCCATAAGTTTGAAGTAGAAGACTTCGCATCTGCGTTCATTCGGCTGGAAGGCGGCGGCACCTTGATCCTGGAGGCGGGATGGGCAACCTACCGCGACGAGCGGGACTTGATGGACTTCACTGTTTACGGGACCGACGGCGGAGCGGACTTGCGCTCGGTCGGCGCCTCCGAGAACCCGGTAGCGGACGTCCACGTCTTCACCGAGAAGGACGGCGAAAACGCCGATTTTGAAGTGGTGGCCGAACCCGGGCGAGCCCACCAGGCCGTCGTCGACGATTTCATTGCGGCCGTGCGCGGTGGCGAGACGGTGTGGGGAAGCCACGACGGGTCGCTTGCTCTGAGCCGTGCCCTGGTCCTGGATGCTTGCTACAAATCCGCCCTCGAACAACGTGAAGTGGTGCTCTGAAATGTCTGATTCAAAACTCAAGATTGTTGTGTGGAATGAGGCCGTGCACGAGGCCCGCAACGATCCTTCAACGATGGCCGAGATGTATCCGGAAGGCATCCATGGCGCCATCGCTGCCGGGCTTCGTGCCTACTACCCTGACTCTGAAATTTCCACAGCTACCTTGGCAGATCCCGAGCATGGGCTGTCCGAGGAAGTCCTGAAGCAAACGGACGTGCTGCTGTGGTGGGGGCACATCGCGCATGGGGAAGTCGCTGATGAAGTGGTGGAGCGCGTGCAACGCCACGTCCTCGGCGGCATGGGCCTGGTGGTTCTCCACTCCGGGCACTTCGCCAAGATTTTCACTCGATTGCTGGGGACGACGTGCTCGCTCAAGTGGCGCAACGAAGGTGAACGGGAGCTGGTGTGGACCGTGAAGCCGTCGCACCCGATCGCGGCCGGCATCGAAAGCCCGATCGTCATTCCTCAGCAGGAAATGTACGGCGAACTGTTCGACATTCCGGAACCCGATGACCTGATCTTCATCAGCTCGTTTACCGGGGGAGAGGTATTCCGCTCAGGCGTGACGTTCTCGCGTGGAAAGGGCCGGATCTTCTACTTCAGCCCCGGCGACCAGGAATACCCGGTGTATCACCAGCCGCAGATCCAGAAGGTCATCGCGAACGGGGTTGGCTGGGTGGCTCAGCCGGGCGTTTTCCGGGAGGCGCCCGAGGTTTCCAATCCTGCGCGGAAATGGTTCGAAGAAGCCTAGGCACCCTCTTCCGTATTCATTTCAAGGAGCTTGACCATGACCACTTCCTTTCTTCCCGCTGGCCGCCCCCTGGGCGTGGCCGCGATCGGCTACGCCTTCATGGGGAAGGCCCACTCGAATGCGTGGCGGAATGTGGCCAGCTTCTTCGACGTCCCGGCCTTCGAGCAGAAAGTGCTCGTCGGCCGGGACGCCGCCTTGGTTGCAGAGGCTGCCGCCAAGTACGGCTGGGCCGAATCCGCCACGGATTGGCGTTCCGTGATTTCGCGGGACGACATCGACATCGTGGATATCTGCGCGCCGGGCTGGATGCACGCCGAAATCGCCATCGCCGCCTTGGAGGCGGGCAAGCACGTGCTCGTGGAAAAGCCGCTCGCCAACACTTTGGGTGAGGCTGAGTTGATGGCTGACGCGGCTGCCTCGGCTCAGGCTCGCGGAGTGAAGTCCATGATCGGGTTCAACTATCGACGCGTGCCTGCACTGGCATTGGCCCGCGAGTTGATTGCCGAGGGACGTCTCGGAACTGTGCGGCACATCCGTGCCGCCTACCTGCAGGACTGGCTTTCCGACGCCGAAGCGCCCATGAGTTGGCGGCTCCGCAAAGAAACCGCGGGCTCGGGGGCTTTGGGTGATATCGGCTCCCACGCCATCGACCAGGTCCAGCACCTCACGGGCCAAACCGTCACTGAGGTGACCGGAACGTTGAGGACTTTCGTCACCGAGCGCCCCGGTCCTGGCGGTTTGGAGAAAGTGACAGTAGACGACGCCGCGTGGGCCACTCTTGGCATGACGGGAAACATCAGCGCGTCGGTGGAGGCATCCCGGGTGGCCACGGGCCAAAAGAACTCGCTCAAGATCGAAATTTACGGGTCACTCGGGTCGCTGACATTTGATCTGGAGAACCTGAATGAACTCGGCTTTCTGGACGCCACGCTTCCGGTGCGGGAGCAGGGATTCCGGCGGATTCTGGTGAATGAGCCCGAGCAACCGTACGTTGGTGCGTGGTGGCCGCAGGGGCACATCATCGGTTGGGAGCACACGTTCACGCACCAGATCCCGGACTTCCTGCTTGCCATTCGCGACCGTGAGGCACCGTCGCCGTCGTTCGACGACGGGCTTCAGATCCAGCGGGTGTTGGCCGGCGTGGAGGAATCGGCCGCAAACAGGAGCACGGTGACGGCGGTTCCAGTTGTCACGAAAGAAGTCCGAGATTTCGAGGGCTTGGGGGCGAAATAGTTGGCGACTTCCGCGGAGGTACGCTCCACTGCGCGCTGGTATCAGGAGACTCCATTGGATCTCCGCTGCGGCATGGGTCACCCAACTTCAGAGAGCGTCGTCATATTGCTTGGCGAGGCCTGGTCAATCCGGGCGATGAACTGGTTCAGCCACTCGATGGCGGGAGCGACATCAGGTACGACATCAAGGCCCTCGGCGGCCTCAGCGTACAGGGTCACCCACTCCGCGCCCTCTACAACTGTCGGAGGCCAGACATGAGCCCTCCGGTAGTCGAATAGTCGAACACAAGTGGCCCGGACCGTCGCTAGGTCAATCTGCTCGCGGGCGCCTAGGAGTTGCAGGTCTACGAGGTCTCGGGCGCGATCGCTACCAGACACTGTGGACGCGTGTATTTTTTGGGCAATCTGGTGGTCTGCGGGCATTACCGCCACTGGGTCTGGAGCGGGGAGGCCCACAGAAGTGAACATTTCGCTGATGCTGGGCGCCAGAGCGAACTCGGGATCGTCAGCATCACCGATCTCGTTGTGACCGAGTTCGAAGGGCACTGTGCACCACGGCTTCCCCTGGTAGTCGAGCTTCACATCGAATGGCTTCATCACGTACGAGGTGGGAATTCCCTTGGGTTTCGGGGCTTTTCGCTCAACCAGACGTCCAGTAAAACCACTCCATCCTTTGCGAAGGCGCTCTTCGAAGTCGGCGCGGAATGCCGCCAGGCCTCCTGTACGGGCGGCGTCAAGGTCGCGGGTGAACCTAGTACTGGAGCCGTATCGCAGCGCCATCGCGCTGCCACCTTTCACCGCACCCTCGGGAAGCATTTGTCCGATCACGACCAGAGCCATCGTCGTCCGCCGGCGAAGGGCGAGGGTTTCGTCTACTTCTAAGTTCTTCATTCTCTGGTTAAGAGCGGCGAGGTTACGAGGCGGGCTGTCATAACTCATGCGGCGAGTTCCTTGCGCACACGGTTCCACTCCGCCGTTGTCAGGAATCCCTCAGCACGGGCCTTGACTGCCGCATCTCGCAGTCGCGTGCTGGGGACCCGGCCCAGACATTCGAGGAGAGCTTCGCTGAGCTGTTGGGCGCGGATCCCGCGGTAGCGTGTAACCTTCGTTCCGGCCTGCGCCTGGGTGACCTTCACATAGGCGGGCATTGCGCGGCGGACACGACGGCCGGTTCCCACGGTGATCTTCGTAGGATTCACGTCCCCCAGGCCGAGGAGGGCGAGAACGGATTCTCCGCGAAGGTAGGCGTCGTCTCCTGCGCGCAAGGTCGCTTCGGCGAACTGGTCATCGTCGGTCGGCGGGATGTCAGTCATACGGTAGAGGCCGTATCCGACGTGATCGAGGCCGCCGCGGGCTGTGAGCTTTGGCAGTTCCACGGCGGGCACGCCAGCGCCCACTGCATCCGCGGTGGTGACATAGCCATGGTTGTCGTAGGCGATCTCACGCAGTACGTCTCGATAGGTTGTCCTCATGTCAAGATTCTACCGTGAGCGGTATTGTTTTGCCATCCCATTGGCTATCTTGCAATGTCAGGACTATACCGAAAACGGTATTATTTTGACATCGCATCACTGGGATCGGTGATCAGATGCAAAGGGGGTCCGTTCACCCATGCCCGCCCGCACTGAGCCCCGCCCCAACAGCCGCCACGAACGCATCCGTCTCTGCTGACCGCCGACTCTTCAACCACAGCGCCGACGTCCGCCAAGCCAACGGGTCACCAACCAGCGGCCGCCACACAATTCCAGCGGGAAGAGGCGTCCACGGCTCCTCATTGAAGTGCACACCCCGGCCGGCCAGGATCAGTCCGTGAGTGAAGTGCTGGTTCCTGGCGTGAACAATGGCCGCGGGCAAGTACCCAGCGTCCCGGCACGTGTGCAGGAACGAGTCGTACAGGGTGGGCGCCATGTGCCGCGGGAAGATGATCAGCGAGCTCCCGGCCAAGTCGCCCAAGCGCACAGAAGACGCAGAAGCCAACGGGTGCGAGGCATTCAGCACCACACCCAATGCACGCGAGAACACCGGCCCCGACTCGAAACCCACGCTGCTCAAAGGGTGACGGACCACCGCAACGTCCAGTTCGCCGTCGCGCAGTCGCTCAACCTGCTCCACGGTGGTGAGCTCGTGCAAGTTCAACAGGACATCAGGGGCAAGCGAGCTAAACGAAGAAACCATCGTGGACAGCGCCACAGGGTTCGTGTCCGGCGGCACGGCCACCTGCAGGATGCCCGAAGCGCCAGGCCGGATCCGCCGCATCGATTCCTGCGCCATGGCCACGTGATCCAGAACTCCGCGCGCGTGTTCCAGCAGCAAGGCCCCGGCCTCGGACAGCTCGACGCCGGTGCGTCGCCGATGGAACAACTGCACCCCGAGTTCTTTCTCCAGGTCCTTGATCCGCTGCGAAAGTGGCGGCTGGGCCATGTGCAAACGTTGTGCCGCGCGGCCGAAATGGAGCTCCTCGGAGAGCACCACGAAGTACTTGAGATGGTGGAGGTCCATCTGCGCACCATATCAGTTTGGTATCAAGGCGAGTAGATATTGATGTTAGACGGGTCACATTCGCCGATGGTCAGATGGGAACCAAGAAGCCCTACGAACCAAAGGAAACGCCCCAATGTCCCAAGATGTCCTCTTCGAACAGACCGGCCCCACCGCCATCATCACCCTCAACCGCCCGGACAAGCTCAACGCGTGGACCGAAGCCATGCGCAACGAACTCATCGGCCACCTGGAAGGCCTCAAAGGCAACGACGAAATCCGCACCGTCATCCTCACGGGAACCGGCCGCGCGTTCTGCGCCGGACAGGACCTGGCCGAGACTGCGTCCATGAACCCGGAGGACCACGAGTCCGCCGAGGCTTGGATTGACGGTTTTGACCGTCTTTACCGCGCCGTACGCGACCTCGATCAGATCACCATTGCCGCAGTCAACGGCGTCGCCGCAGGCTCTGGTTTCCAGTACTCACTGCTAGCGGATCTCCGCGTCGGCGACTCCAAAGTACGCATGGGCCAGCCCGAAGTCCTCTCCGGCATCCCAAGCATCACCGGGATCTGGGCCATGTGGAGCATCCTCGGCAAGTCCAAGACCTCCCAGTTCGTCCTCACCGGTGAACTGGTGGACGCTGCCGAGGCCCAGCGTCTCGGCCTCCTCAACTACTTAGCGGACGACGGCGGCGTGCTGGCTTACGCGAAGGACCTCGCCTCGCGCTTGAGCCTCCTTCCTCCGGGTGCGGTCCGACTGACGAAGAACCGTTTGCGCAGCTTGGAAGATGACGACCTGGCGGACGCCATGGCAGAAGCCAAGCGAGTCCACCGCGAGGCCTACGGCACGGGCGAACCCCAGCGCGAGATGGCCCGCTTCCTCGCTGGCCGCCGCTAAGCCGCGATGCAACAGAAGCAGGAGGCAAAACGATGACAACCACAGCAACCCAAGACCGCTACACCGAACTACGAAACTCCCACCGCTGGGAGGTTCCCGAGCTCTACAACATGGCCGTCGACGTCGCCGACCACCACCCAAGGGACAAGCGGGCTCTCATCCTGGAGTCCGCCGTCGAAGGTCAACGGGAGGTGAGCTGGGGCGAAATCCAGGACCGTTCACGGCAAATCGCAGCAACCCTCCAACGAGCCGGCATCAAGAAGGGCGACCGCGTCGCCGTCCTGCTGCCGCAGCGCTCCGATACCCCGGCTGCGTATCTGGGCGTGCTGCGGACCGGCGCCATCCTGGTCACGATGTCGCTGCTCTGGGCCGCGGAACCCATCCGATTCAGGCTTGAGGACAGCGGTGCGTCGGTGATCATCGCCGAGGAGTCTGCGAAGCACCTGTTCGAGGACTTCGACGGCACCTTTATCGACATCGACAGCCCGGAAATCGCCACCGAAACCACTGAATTCCAGAACGTCGAAACCAAAGCCGACGACCCCGCCCTCATCTTCTACACTTCGGGAACCACCGGCCGCGCCAAGGGAATCGTCCACGCGCACCGCACGCTCCTCGGCCACAACGAGTTCGAGTACTGCCACCAACTCGGCGACGGCGATGTGTTCTACGGCGCGGGGGACTGGGCGTGGTCGCTCGCCAAACTCATGGGCCCGCTTCGGCTCGGCGCCACGCACCTCGTGTTCCGGCCGGAAGGCGGCTTCGACCCCGCGGCGCTGCTGGACGCCATGAGCCGCCACCGCGTCACCAGCGCCCTGGTCAATCCGACGTTCCTGCGAAAGATGCGCGAGGACGTGCCCGACGCCGGTGCTCGCTTCCCGCTGTCCCTGCGGACGGTTTGCTCGTCCAATGAGCCGCTAACGCCGGACCTGATTACGTGGTTCGAGTCGCAGTACGGGGTCACACTTTTGGATTACTACGGTTCCACAGAGTCCTACCCGCTGCTGGGGAACTACCCGGATGTCCCGGTGAAACCGGGCTCCATGGGGCGTCCACTTCCTGGATGGGAAGTTCGCCTGCTGGACGAGAATGGGCAGGAAGTGGCGGCCGGCGAGACGGGTGAGATCTGCTTGCGTGCGCGATCCAACCCGCAGTTTCCCTTGGGATACTGGAATATGCCGGAGGCGTCAGCCGCCGCGTTCGGTGGCGATTGGTACCACACGAAGGACCAAGCCTACGCGGACGACGACGGCTACTTCTGGTTCCTGGGGAGGACCGATGACGTCATCAAAACGTCCGGCTACCGTGTGGGGCCGTACGAGCTGGAGGCAGTCATTCGCGAACTCGATCCCGTGCGGGACGTGTCGGTGACCGGCGTGCCCGATGAGCTCCGCGGCCAGTCCATCAAGGCCTGGATCGAACTGATGCCCGGTCACGCGGGGGGAGCGGACCTGAGCGAAACCATCGTGGCGCATGTGAAGGAGAACTTCTCCCGCTTCGCTTACCCGCGATTCATTGAATACGTCTCCGCGCTGCCTAAGTCGGCCACCGGAAAAGTCCAGCGGGCCCAGCTCCGCGAACTCCCACACGTTGTAGCCTCTCCCCGCACCGAAGGACAACAATCATGAATACGATGACCGAGAAAGTCGCTGAAACTGAGTCTTCCCCCCGGCGCAGCCTCAAGCGCGTCGCTGCGGCAGCCGCCGTCGGAAATTTCGTGGAATGGTTCGACTCCGCGGCTTATGCGGTCATGTCCGTGACCATCGCGAAGCTCTTCTTCCCGGATTACTCTACGACGGCGTCACTCCTGGCCGTGTGGGCGATCTTCGCCGGCGGCTTCATCGCCAGGCCGCTCGGCGCGGCCTTCTTTGGACGTTACGGTGACCGGATCGGCCGCAACAAGATGCTCGGCCTGTGCGTGCTGATCATGAGCGCGGCCACGTTCTGCATCGGTATCCTGCCGACTTTTGCTGTGATCGGTATTTGGGCTCCGATTCTGCTTTTCGTGTTCCGTGCGGTTCAGGGCTTCACCACAGGTGGTGAGTACACAGGATCCTCGGCGTTCATCGTGGAGTATGCACCGGAAGGTAAGCGCGCCACCTACGCCAGCATCATCCCGGCCACTGTCGGCCTGGCTTCGGTTGCCGGTGCGTTGCTCGGCGCGGCCATTACTGCGACTCTGAGCCCGGCCGACCTTCAGGCTTGGGGCTGGCGAATCCCCTTCCTGCTCGCAGCCCCGCTCGGCCTCATTGGCCTCTACATCCGCTCCAAGGTGGACGACACTCCGGTATTCCGTGGCCTGGAGAAGAAGGGCAAGGTGGCGAAGAAGCCCTTGGGTGATGCCATCCGGCTTTGCGCACGGCAGATCTTCACGCTGTTTGGCTACAGCATCACCAACGCGATCGCTTACTACCTGATGAGCAGCTACATGATCGCGTACATGACCTCGAGCCTTCACTACTCAAGCACTGAATCGATGATCACGAGCGTAGTCACGATGCTGGTGTACACAGCAGTGTGCCCTCTGGCCGCGCGTGCCAGCGACCGTTACGGCCGCAAGCGGATGCTGCTGGTGGCGTGTGTGGGATTCGTCGTCATGACGATTCCGGCATTCTCCATTATGCCTTTGGGACTCGGTTTCGCGATCTTGGGCACCAGTGTCCTGGGTGCTTTGGTTGCGGTGATTGGTACGTCCAACGTTCCGGCCCTGGTGGAGATGTTCCCCTCGTCGGTCCGTGCTTCCGGGTCTGCGATCGGTTACACCTTGGCCTACGTCCTGTTCGGTGGGACGGCTCCGTTCGTGGCGACCGGATTGGTGGCTGGCTTTGGGACGCCGTTGGCTCCGGCGTTCTACCTGATGGGGATGGCCTTGGTGTCCGCGGTGGTTGTGGTGTTGTTCTTCCGCGAGACGAAGGATCTGTCATTGTCGCGGACGACGGTTCTGTAGGGTTTTGTCACTGATGCTTGCTTCGAAAGCCGGAATCAAGTATCCATGAGTCTTTGCCGTACAACAGCGAGCCCCGAGGGCTATCTCGGGGCTCGCTGCATGAGATCAAAATCTACGACTCAGCACCGCCGGAATCCTGGCTGGTCAACGCATCGTTTTCAAGTTCACGACGAGCATCCTTGATTGCATTCTTTACGGCACGATAAATGACACCGTAAAGGACATACAGGAATATTGCCGCAAAGATCAGCGGTACAAAAAGCGTGAGAGTGAGATCCAAGTTAGAGGGCTCCATAGATCGGCTGGGAAGACTTGCGCAGGACGTCACCCTGGCTGTTATATCCAATGTTCAGGAATCCCCAACCAACAGACACGCTGGCGACACTCCCACCACGGTTTGCCTCGTACGAGAATGCAATTCCCACCTGCGCCGGACCACCAACTGTGCAATTGGCCGCGTTCAGCGTCGATGTGACGTACCCATTGTCGGTCAGGTTTGCGAAACCGGAAGTACCATCTGCAATATTCCAAATGGGGGACTTTGAGCCCACACCGGCGTCCCGCAGGGTGGCACGATTGGTGACCGTTCCATCATACTTGCCGGTATTGGCCAGGAGATTTCCGTGCCGAACACAGTCAGGATAAGTGAACTGCAAGGAAGCCAAGTCCTCGGGGGCGCCTTGGCCGACGAAGTCATCCCGCCAGTTCCACTGGCCATAGACCTTCAACTGGCGGCTTCCCTGTGCCAGCGGCACGTACGTGACGAAGACATTGAAGGCGTCCTGCGGGAAAGCCATCGGCTGAAGCCCCGTGCTCTCGCCATTCAGGACAGCTTGGGCATGCTCCGCGCTGACCTCACCCTCATTGTTCAGCGAGATTCGGGTGCTCTGTCCCGTCAACTTCTTTGAAAGTTTGTTGAGCCCAACAATGTCCTGAGGGTTGTTTGCAACAAACTGATCAATTTGCGCTTCAATTTCAGCATTGGAGAGCTTCTTTCCGACTTCGGCACTCGCCGGCGTAGCCGCAAGTCCGATAAGCAGGGCCGCGCTTGCGATAACGGCCATTTGCTTACATAATTTCCCCATTTTCCCCCCAAATATTTCTGTTGCTGAATTAATGCATGGATCACAGTATAGGACGTCGTGGCGAGCAGCAAGTCATATGAGCGCACCCAAAAATAGATTAGGCACTATAGACGAATCATCGTTTCATTTCCAGTCAATTCATTAGAAAGTGCTGCCCTTGGCATGCTGTCCCCGCGACAAATAGAAGGTGGCCTTGACTCCGTCGGGGTCTGTGGCAGTCACGACTACGCGTCATGAATTGCCTATTCGGAAGGCCGATCCGCGCCCGCAGAACACGAACTGTAGAACCGTCCATACTTGGCCAGCACCAAATACATGACGACGGCGGTGACCCCACCCAGGAGGGGTCCGGCCCAGATCGCTATGGACGTTCCATGAATGAGGATCGCCGCGGCCGTGAAGGCAGACGCGAGGAGGCTAATTGCTGGTGCATCTGAGGCGGTCTCCCGATCGGTCACGGTCGCAACAGTGAGGGCCAGCCCATAAGAGATGGCTAAACCTAGCCAGTAGCTTCGGATCCGCTTGGCTGAGTTCGCGTTCATCGTAGGTTTCCCCAAAGATTCTTCACTGCCGGTTGCGTCTATGGATACGTGTCGCTGGATGGCGAGGTGGACATCGCCCCAGGTGGAGGCGTCATGGATGGCGGCTGCCTCGACATGATCGGGCATTGATTCCACCACCTAGACCACCATTCCCCTCCACCTAGATAGCCCCACGCGGCACTTATCTTTGGGGCATTCCACCACCTAGTTTCGATTTCCTCCTCTGTGGCACCTTCTCCAGCCCATAGCTTCGTTCCAAGAACGAGGGAAATTATTGGGGGTTGGGTAATTGACGCTGAATGAACAACAGACCATTGCCGCGGCGGTAGATCAGTGGATTACCGGCATACCGGGGCGCATCGCAGGCCACGTAGTTTTCGTGGAGAATCCCGAGCACACTGACTACGCAAAAACATTGGCCGGTGAGGGCTCCGTCATCCTTGCCCTCAATGGCGACAGGGACGACGAAGCCATCACAGCCGTGTCCGGCTCGTTCGATGCCACCGGAGAAGAACTCTTGGTGAACGGCACGCTCAGCCTGGAGATACAGGATTACGTAGCCATTCCCTTCGTGAATCTTGTCGGGGTCACGCTTGTCCGCATCACCTCCGACGATGATTGGCTGGCATTCTTCGACGACGCCGACGAAGCCCGCCGTTCGGGCCACTTTATTCGTCAGCTCATCGAGGTCAACGCAGTCTTGGCCGAACGTGGATTGTTGACCGGACAAAGCTGCCAGGATCTCGCGAGGCTGCACATTGCGGCCGACGGAACAGTCCTCAGTGGTCCGTACGGCGCGAAGATCGGCCGAATCGGCGATCCCTTTTCCGATCTCCAAAGAAGATCGCTCGCGCTCCAGCCGGAGTCTTCGATTGCTTCCATTCGCGACCCCCGAAGTGTTCGCGAATCGCTGGCCGCCAGACCATGGATTCCCCGCTACCTGGCAGCGTTGGATGCCTGGAAGTTCATCTCCAGGGAGGACAGTGCCAGCACTCAATTTGTTGGCTTCGGCCTAAGCCTCTACGGAGCATCCACAAATGGCGAGCTGCCATCGCCAGGTGCGCCGTTCATCATTCGACATGGTGGCGAGCACAGTCTTTTGGACACCCAGTCCGGACGGGTCTTCAAGGTCGGGATTGACGCAGCTACCATCATCGAGGCCATCTCCAACCTGCAGGACGTCAGCGCTGCTGCCGCGCTCATAGCGCCGGCCCTCAACCTCCCAGAGGCCGTAGCAACAGGATCCGTGACGGCAATCCTGAATCAGTTCGAGCAGCTCGGCATTGACCTCATCGGCACTAAACGATGACCGTACCTCTAAAACACCAGGCACAGATCCCGCTCTGGGTTCCACTTGTAAGCCAGCACGATTTCGAGGCAGCAAGCTACACAGCGGTCAGGGCCCAGGGGGTCCATGTAAATTTCGAGGACGGGCAGCGACGACTCTGCGCAAAGAGCGGCCTGTGGAACACGAACCTTGGCTATGGCAATGCACAGATTGCAGAATCAGTAGCCAATGAACTGGAAACAGCCTCCTACCTGCCGCTTTTCCGGACTGCGCACCGCAAGGCCATTGAGGCAGCCACGGCACTCCTTGAATTGCCGAAGCATCACTTCGAGCGCGTTCTCTTCTCGACGTCGGGAGGTGCCGCCAACGACGCCGTTATGAAACTCGCGCGCCACTACTTCGTCCTGGACAAACAACCCGAACGCAAACTCGTCATCGGGCTAAGCGGCAGCTACCACGGGCTCACCTACGGCAGCCAGGCACTCAGCGGCGACGACCTCGGCCAAGCCGTATATGGGGTGGACAGGCGGAACGTCCGGCATATCCGGTTCGACGACGGAGGCGTGGAGTTGGCCCAACTCATGCAACGGGAGGGGCACCGCGTAGCAGCAGTGGTGGTTGAGCCCGTCCTTGGTTCGGGTGCGGAAGTTGTACCGGACGCCTTCCTGGCTGCACTCCTCAAACACCGGGATGAGCATGGCTTCCTCGTCGTAGCTGACGAAGTCGCCACCGGGTTCGGCCGTATCGGAGGGTGGTTCGCTTCAGATGAGTGGCGGGAAGCCCCGGACGTCGTTGTCACTTCCAAGGGACTTACCAACGGCACCAGCGCATGTGCCGCCCTCCTCATCGGCCAGCGCATAAGCCAGCTCTTCGATAAGAACGAGGCCGTCTTTGTCCACGGCGAAACCCAAGCCGGAACCCCAGCTACCTGTGCCGCGGTTCTCGCCACGATCTCCGAGATGAAAAGGCTTGACCACAACACTCTGACTCACCGTGTGTCAGAAGGCCTCGACCAGCTCATTGCCAAACTCCAGGCAAGTCCAGGGGTAGCCGGGACCTCTGGACGGGGGTGCATGCGGGGCGTCCTGCTGCGAACCGACAGTGGATCACCCCTTTCTCCGAACGGTGTCCTGGCTGTCGTCCGGCGGATCCATCAAGCCGGGGCTATCGTGCAGCCTGGGCCAGGCCGTATCCAGCTGCTGCCAGCACTGATCTATACACGGGAGAACTTCGGGGAACTGCATGCGGCCATGGTCGATGGGCTGGCAAAGGCGGAACGCGACGGTGTTTTCGCATGATCGCCGATCGCATATGGAACACGCGATGCGTCGTCCTCGACCCAGGGATGGCACCCAAATATATTGGCGGACTCACCCGTGGCCGGACCGGACTCGTGGTGGACAAGGCACTCACGGGTCAGAGGGATGCGTTGTTGGCGCGCGACCTAAAGGGAGCGCCAACACTGGAGCTGAACGCTGCCCCGGTCACAGTCGAAACCCTGCGGGTTGTGGGCAGCTTTGTCCGCAAACACGGACTTCGGACAGTTGTGGGACTTGGCGGCGGTTCCGTGATGGATGCAGTGAAACTCGCGGCATTGTTCACTGCGGACCCGAGCCTCACGGTCTTCGTCGAACGCCATGCCAAACGTTCGGGTCTGATAGTCCTGCCTCCGGTCGCCTATCCAAACGAGCGCTCCCGCACCATCCTCATGCCGTCAACCGTGGGGACCGGCGCTGAAGTCAGCGCAGTAGCGTGCCTGGACACCGCCGTCGGACGCCGTTTGATCTCCTCACGTCACCTCACAGGTGACGTGGCCGTGCTCGACGCCGACAATCTCGCCACCCTGCCCACGCAGCTGCTTTTCGAAGGGTTGCTTGAAGCGTTCCTCCGGGTGGCAGGGACCATGATTGGCAGCAGCTCAAGCGTGTTCGACGACGACGGCCACTCACTTTTGGCGCGGATCGTCCGGCTCGGGAATCGAGTGACACGTGAGGATGCGCCCGAGCTGAGACTGACGGCAGCCCACCTCAGCATGGAGACCCACACCGGCTGGGCCCTGATCGGCCGTGATCCGTACGGAGCGAAGCACTGGTATGTCGCCAACGAACTCGCCCACGTCACTGGGGCCCGAAAGATGACCGCCACCGCCTCGGTGATGGGTCCCATCTGGGCTGAGATAGCCAAGGGAAACGCAGCCTGGGGAGACCAACACAGACTCCTGAAGCTCTGGTCCGTGGTTGTAGATGCGGATCCTTCATTGGATCCCAACCCCGCCAAAGGCATCAACCAATTGATGTGGCGGTGGGGCATTGCGGGTCTGGACGTTATCGGGGAGCAGGCGCTGATGAAGACTTCCGAGGCCGCCCTCCGGAACTGGGGCGGTGGTTTGCCGATGCTGCGGGGCATTGATGCCGTGCAGATCCAGTATGTCCTCTCCAAAGCAGGGCTGGAACAACAAATCTTGCCAGGCCCAGTGGGCGAGCTACGAGCGGTAAGGGAAAGGGGGTGAGCACCATGAGCAGCACTCTTGCACCCAGGACTTTGGACCTCAACGTCCAGGAACTGGAAAGCATCGACGTCCCTGACGACTGGAGCGAACGCATCCACGGCATCACCGTGGGCCTCGCATTGATCGGGATCGCCGTCAGCATCACCTGACGAATACGCGCAGTCCGTCAACCCACAGCGAAGGGAGGTGAACGCAAATGCAGAAACAGCTCAACATCTCCATCCAGGAGATCGAGTCGCTGGAAACCCCGGACTTCAACAACTGGTTCATCGGAGTGTCCCAGGGAGTTGCCATCGGCATTATCGCCGTCAGCATTACCTAACCGTCCCGGAAACGGAACGGGAAAACGACAAAAGACCAACAACAAAGAAAGGAGAACGCAATGATCGCAAACCCGAACCTGCAGCTGACCATCGAAGAACTGGAGAACCTCGACACCCCGGACGATACGCCGTGGTACATGCGCGTTGGTGACGTCATCATCATCGCCGGCATCTTTGTCGGAATCGCCGCCACCTAGCTGGTGCACGCGGGCGGCGCAACCTTTCGCTGCCGCCCGCGTGTAACCCGGACACCAACCAACTCCCGGAGAACACGAGCTGATGAATACCCCACCCGACAAGTCCGCCGATGCCATCCTGCGCGTCCTTGGCCATATGGATCCACCCGAGGATTTGTACAGCGTTTCAGGGTCACGCCTTTACGATCAGATCACTGCTGGCGACCTGACCGAACTTCCCGAGATCCTGGCTGCGGCACGAAAAACCACCGGCCCCATTCTTGAACTGGCTGCGGGATCGGGCCGGATCACCCGCCCTCTCCTTGCCCTCGGACGTCCGCTGACCGCCGTCGATTCTTCGCCGGAAATGCTCGCGATACTCGCGGAAAGAATCGCAACCACGGCGTTCAATCCCCGCGGGGTGGCGGTGGAATTGGTCGAAGCGGACATGTCCCGATTTGAGGTCGACGGCGGCTACGGTTGCGTCGTTCTCGGCGCAAGTTCCATCACGCTCCTGGATTCTCATGGCAGGAGGGAGTTGTTCGGACGCGTCCGTGACTGCTTGACGCTCGACGGCCGCTTCCTCTTGACAGTACTCAACGCGGACAGTCACCAGGCCTCGGAAGGACACGACGGCGGGACGACAGTTTCGGCGCTGGGCGAGGACGCATTCCTCATCACCATGGAAAGTCGTGATCCGATGAACGGGGCCAGACACGTGACCATGATCCATGTCGGCTTCAATGAAGAGGGTACGTACCGATCGTCCGCGTATTCGAGCGACATCGCTTTCGTCAGTAACAGCCTCATCGAGGAGGAAGTGCTGGCAGAGGGTCTCACTATCCTCGAACGGCGGCCGGTCCGCATCGCCACCCCGGTGCCGGGGCTGAACGACATCGAGTTGTGGGTGTGTGGCAGGTGAGCATCGATCCTGTACGTACTCTTGATCCTTCGTTCGGGCTGGTGTCCGAGGCGACGGTCTACCTGCCCAACGATGTTGGGCTCTGGCGCACCGTAGCTTCGCTGGCAAATGGGCGCCCGGATGGGAAAGGGTTCGCAACCGCCGTCGGAGCTTTTGACGTGAAGAAGCGGTCCTCCATGACACGGGGCGCTGGCGAGGCCGTTGAGCGTTTCGCGTTGGTGCCCGGGGCGGCTGACGTCGAACATCTTCTTGCCGGGAGCGTCGGAACGGACAAGCGCATCGATTTCGTCACCGCAGGGTTGGGCCGCGCATCTGCCCTCGCCTTCGACTTCCCGTGGTACCGGGCAACGGATTTGCTGACGGGCCAGGAATCGCACATGCCAGCTGCCGTGGTGGACTACAGCGCCGGAGCCTCCACGTCTCCCGAACCTTGGAGCCGCTTCTTTGACCCTTCGCCGAACGGCGCAGCTTCCGGGCCGTCAGAACGCTTTGCGCAAGTATCCGGCATCAGCGAAGTCATTGAGCGGGATGCCTTCCTTTCCGCATGGCGCCAGAGGATTCCGCTCAACAAGTTTGTGTCTGGGGCAATGCCGGCAGACGTGCTCGACGCGCCCGGGACACGGAGTTTCCTGCGGCTCGTGGCGGCTGCACGCGCTGCAGGCATTGAGCCCACCCTCGCGTTTGTCCCGCACGATGAAAGTCCGTTGCATGTAGCGGTCTGCGTCATCACCGGCCCCCGGGAGCCCGGGCACTTCGGTGCCGTTGGCCTCAAGGCAGCAGCCGATCCCGTCGTCGCACTGGCGGGAGCCCTCCAGGAAGGCCTGCAGATCCGCGAACTCTTCCTGGCACGAACGCCCTCAACAGTTTCATCATCGCAGGTGACAGACGACGAATCCCGTGCTGACTTCTGGACCACCGGGCAGGCCTTGGCTGAACTGCATTTGTGGGTTCGAACCTTCAGACCCGCCCACTTTCCGCCGGTCAATCACGTACCGAACGTCGATGCCCTGGTGAAGTACTTGGCGAGGCGTGACATTCAGTCGCACTGGGTCAGCCTCACCCACCGCCTCCCAGCAGCCATTCAGGAGCTCGGCTGGGTAGCCGGCAAGGCGATTTGCCCAGGCGCGGTTCCGTTGACGATGGATGAAACCAAAGGACTGGTCCGTATGCCCCCAGGATCTGTCGGTGACCCATCCGGCTCGTCCACAACACCGCACCCACTGATATGAGAAGGCCATATCTGTCCGGACCACCCAAGGTTCCGGTACCAGCTCAGTGGCCGGTACAGCTGGCCGCATCGGCCTCCATTGATCAACCGTTACGCGATGGCGGTCCTTGGATTGTTGCCATGAACAGTGTGCCCAAAGCTCGCGTTTCAGCAGATGTAGCTGCTGTGCTCAGGACAATTGACGGCGAGAAAAATCCTGCCCAGGTTGCCCACCGCCTTGGGCCTCCTTGGACTGCCGCCGACGTCATGGGAATCGTTCGCCAGCTGACGCACACCGGCATCTTCGACGGCGGTGCGCACCCGCCGAGGGAACGCAGGGTCCAGTTCCGGGCACCGTTAACGGTGCAGTTCACCTTGTTCAATCCGGCGCCGTTCCTGACGATATTCCGGCCTGTTGTTGCTGCCATGGCGCGGCCAATAGCTGCGTTGCCGGTTGCCTTGCTCCTCATAGGCGGCATCCTCGGCGCCCTGGCAGCTGGGCCGGACGTTTGGCGGGTCTTGGCACGCCCACTGGCCCTGGATGTATACGTCAATGTTGCAGGTGCGATGTTGGCCTCCACGTTGCTGCATGAACTCGGCCATGGAATGGCCCTCAGCTACTTTGGCGGTACGCCTCGACGCATTGGCATCATGTTGTTCTACCTATCTCCGGCATTCTTCTGCGACGTAACCGATGGCTGGCGGTTGAGCTCCCGGAAGCAGCGGGTTGTGATTGCCCTGGCCGGGCCCCTGGTGCATCTTGGCTTAGGGAGCATTGCGCTGGCGGCGCAGGCTTTCCTACCGGCTTCCTCGGTGAAAGATGCGGCGCTGCTGTATGGGGTCATTTGTTGGGCCGTCGCCATCTTGAATCTCTTCCCGTTCATCAAGTTGGACGGTTACGTTGCCTTGATGTCCGCTGTGGACATTCCCCACCTTCGCCGGAAATCCATAAAGGCATTGGCCGACGTCCTTTGCTCAAGGTTTCTTGGAGCGCGCGCCACCTTTCGTGGTAACGGTTTGCTTCCCTGGTTCGGGTTGGCGAGCTCCATTGCAGGTGTCGGCTTCATGGTCATTGGCTTCCAACGCATCGTGCCGATTTTCCTGCAGCTCGGTTATGCAGGGCACATTGTGGTGTTTGCCGTCCTCTGCCTGCTCATCGTGGTGGCTTGCAGAAGCTTGATTCAGTTTTTCCGCATGGCCGCGCAGAATGGCAGCCCAGTGTGGAGGCATGCCGTCATCATGCTCCTGGGAACTCTTGCCATCGGGACGCTTCTCGTCGTAATCCCTGTACGTCCTATGACCATTGCGGGCTACACCTATGTGAATGGTCAGCTGCTCATCGTGACTTCCAACCAAGCTGCCGATCAATCGCTGGAACCGGGCGACAGCGTCACCTTGCAGTCGCAGGGAATGATCATCCATCAAAACCTCGGCCGGGCCATTATTGGCGACCACCCGCCGTCGTCAACCATGGCACCGGTGGACACCGTCGTCCCGATAGCGCTCGCAGACACCACCCTGCCCGTGTTGGCGTACGTCGGCCAGTTGGAAGGAAGCGCCACCCTCCCTGCATCGGGGCGGGCGGAGGTAACCAGCGGGCGTCAAACGAATGTGGCGGAGTGGCTCTGGCAAGCCATTTCACACTCGCCGTTATGGCCCGGACAAGCCGAACCCGACGACTCAACGAAAGGGCACTCATGACAATCCACGCCAGCTTCGAGGGATTCAGCAAGCGAAGGGGCCAACAGCTTGCCGTCGACGATCTAACGTTCAATGTGAGTGCCGGGCGGGTTGTGGGATTGATCGGCCCCAACGGTGCCGGAAAGAGTACGGCGCTCGCCGGGCTGACAGGCCTGGTGAAGGCGACGTCGGGTCGTGCAACGGTCTTCGGACTGGACTATCGCTCGCTCAAGAGGCCGGCCACCAAGGTTGGAGTGAACTTGGACGGGATGGAAGTGGAGCCCGGATTAACGGGGCGCCGCCATCTGCAGATCTGCCGGTTGGCAGCAGGGGTGGGTAGGGAAAACGTTGAGCGGGTCCTGGACCAGGTGGATCTTGCAGCCCACGCGGACAGGAAGGTCCGGGACTACTCGCTGGGCATGAAACAACGGCTCGGGATTGCATCCGCGATCATCGGAAACCCCCGGCTGCTTGTCCTCGACGAGCCTGCCAACGGTCTGGACCCGGAAGGCATCCAGTGGCTGCGCGGCTTTCTCCACGGGTTCGCCGAATCCGGCGGGAGTGCCTTGGTTTCAAGCCACCAGCTATTGGAGCTCGAACAAGTGGTCCAAGACGTCGTCATCCTGAAGCAGCGGACGTTGTTCCACGGGACCCTTGAGGAAGCGAAGGTTCTTGGTGGCGGCAGCCTCGAATCGGCGTATTTCAAGATCCTGGAGGGTGCCCGGTGACGGGGCGTCCCCACTCCAACTGGGCCTGTGGACTACGCGCAGAGCTACTGAGGTACTTCAGCGGCTATTCGATTCTGGGCATCCTGGCCTTCAGCGCCTTGGTGCCCTGGTTCGTGGCCAACTTCCTGGGCTGGCCGGATAGTGCAGATCAGCTGTCCGCGACGGAAAATATTCAAGCGTTTTGGGCTCTGGCCACCAGCATTACGATCGTGGCCACGTTTGCCGGGAGCTACCTGGTGACACGCGAGTCCTACTACGGGACGCTCCGACACAGCCTAGTGATGTCCGGGTCAGTGCAGCTTGTGGCGGTCAAGTACGCTGCTGCGCTCGTGGTTGGCCTTGGCACCCTGGCGGCGGGAATTCTGGCTTGGGGAGCCAGCGTCGTTTTCACCCTGACGCCGGAATTGCGCGCAGAACTCTTCTCCCCAGAGTCCTGGCGGTCCTTGCCCGGCGTCGTGGCCGCGTCAGCTGTTGCTTCCCTGTGGGGTTGCTCGCTGGGCTGGATTATTCGGCATTACTACGCGACGACGATCGTCACCATGTTGATACCGCTCGCCGTCGAACTGCCCGTCGTGGCAAACGAGCCCGAAATAGGGCGATGGCTGCCCTCCGGCGCTTTGGCGGGCATTGCCTCCCTGCCTTTTGAGGGCCTTCTTCCACCAGGCTCCGCGTTCCTGGTGTCGCTGGCGTGGCTACTCGCAGCTGGCGCCTGCCTCGTCGCGGTGCTCCAGAGAAAGGAGTTCTAGGTGGTGCCCGCGCTTCTTGCCGATCTTCGCCGGCCGTGGCTGTGGAAAGGCTCCGGGACTGCGTCCGCGCTTGTTCTCGGTCTACTGGGCACGCTCCTGGTGGCAGCCAATCTGGAACCCACCACGGGTGGTCCTTCTCCCGAAGGACCTCTCCGAGAGGCAGGCCTGTCGCTCATGCTCACAGGTGCGGGCGTGATGGGCTCCTGCTCGTTCACGGCCGACTTCCGGGCGGGGTGCCTTACCCGCCGGGTCCTGTTGTTCCAAAGGATCCCGGCATTTATTGCCCGAGCCCTGACAACAGTTCTTGCAGCACTCCTGAGCGGTGTGATCGTCGGCGCCGCCTTCGGCTTGTCCGGAGCACTATTTCCAGAAGGATGGCAGGTCAGCCCACAGGTGGTGCTGGCCTTCGCCGGAATGGCGGCGATGGGATCCGTTTGGGGATTCGCGATCGGGTCCTTCATTCGGAGCCATCTTGTGAGCCTCTTCGCAGTTCCGCTGAGTCTGGTGGTTCCGCAGGTCCTGCCCCTGGGCAATGCCGGGGCGTACCTCTTTCCGTTCCAAGCTGCCGACTGGGCGAATCAAGCGGCAGTCCACATACCGCCGTCGGGGTCTTTCTCCGGGGCTCTTGCATCGCTGTTAATCGTCTTGGGGGCAGCCTGCGACGTGTTCTCCAAGCGTGACTTGGCCTGATAACCATCAAGAAATCAAGGAACTCATTGTGAATCGTAAACCGCTGGTATGGCTTCTTCTCGCCCTCACCATGGCCTCTTACGCCGTCTATATTTTCCTCTCAAGCAGCAGCGAATCTGTTTGGTCCCTTATTTCCGGAATCATCATCGCGGCGGCTTCGTTGGTGATGTTGTGGAGATTCTGCCGGGAACTCAAGACCAACCGCCAAGAGTGAGCAATTTGGACGAATTGTGGCGAAAACTCTGGACTACGCGGGCGTACAAAGGTTTTGTCACCATCAACCAGGACACGTACCTGGAAGCTGACGGCTCAGTTTCAACCTGGGACGTGATTGCCAGCCCGGACTCCGCCGCGGTTCTCGCCTTCACGGAGGGCGGAACGGAGGTGGTGCTGTTTGAGCAGTTCCGCGTCGGGCCAGGGAAGACCTTGCTTGAACTGCCCGGGGGCTACTTGAACGAGAATGAAACTCCGGTAGATGCGGCCCAACGCGAGTTGGCGGAGGAAACGGGCTATGGTTCGTCGGCCATCTACTACGCAGGATCCGAGTGGTGGTCCGCCAACTCAAGCAGGTGCAAACACCTCGTCATCGCAGCAGAAGCCCGCCCCGGCAACGACCCCTTGTGGGACGCGTCCGAGGCGGGCTTCGTTCGGCTATTGCCAAGTGACGAGCTGATGGACTTCCTGTTGAGCGGTGAACTGACAGACGCGGGACTTGCCTGCCGCGGACTCATGAAGTTCGCTGCCGGCACCCAACCTGCCGGCACCCAAGGGAGCCCTGCATTGGACAAGCTTCATGCGACAGTCCGAGGCCTGTTTCCTGGCTAGTACGTACATCAATCACGGCCCGCTGCTTGGCTTCAAAACCATCGCCGATCCACCTCCACGACGCGTCGGCTCAGCTGCAGCCGTGAGCTTTCCGCCTTCGCCGAACTCAATCGCCGTTGCCGCCCCGATTTCGGCTAATGAGGTGAAGGCATCACCGGCCGGAACCAGATCGTGCCCCAATGATTCCAACGCGGGGCCGTAAGCATCAATGAACGCTGGCTCGGAACTCACGGTGAGACCGTTTCGAGGAGCAGCCCGCGGAGCGGCGATTGCCTCGGAGATATCCATCCCCAGGTCAATGCGGTTCAGGATGGTCTGCAGCACGGTGGTTATGATGGTGGATCCGCCCGGCGAACCGAGGGCCAGGAACGGGTTGCCGTCTTGCAGGATGATGGTGGGCGACATCGAAGAACGGGGACGTTTGCCTGGCTGGATCCTGTTGGGATCAGTCGCCTTGTATTCGGCGCTGAAGTCAGTCAACTCGTTGTTCAAGAGGAATCCGCGGCCCGGGACGACGATTCCGGATCCACCTGTTTGCTCAATGGTCAGGGTGTACTCCACCACGTTTCCCCATTTGTCGGCGACCGTCAGGTTGGTGGTGGAAATGTTCTCGGTGTCCGTCTCGTCGGCGAGCGGTGCAGCCGCGGCCGGGCACGCGCCGTCGTACGTTGTTATGTCTCCCGGGGTAACCGGCTTGGGAGCTGCAACAGTCGGATCAATCTTGCAGGCGCGTTCCTTCCCGAAAATCGGGTCTGTGAGGACATCAGTGGGAACATCAACGAAGGCCGGATCGCCCACATAAGCGCCACGGTCGGCGAACGCCAACGAGCTGGCCTCGAAATAGTGGTGCAGCGCGTCCACCGGCTGCATGTCCTTGAGCTCGAAGTTTTCCAGGATGTTCAGCGACTCGCCAACAGTGGTTCCACCGCTGCTGGATGGCGCCATTCCATAGACGTCATAGCCGCGGTACTCCACGTGCGTTGGATCCTGGTCGAGAGCCTTGTACCCGGCGAGATCGTCCGTTGTCATGAACCCGACCGGTACGGGCAGGTCAGTCTCGCCGGATTTAGGCGGTGCTTTTACTGCGGAGACAATTTCTTCTGCGAGCGGACCCGTGTAGAAAGCGCTGGTGCCTTGCTTTGCCAGCAGGCGGTAGGTCTCGGCCAGTTCGGGGTTCTTGAAGATACTCCCGACGGCGGGAGCGTCGCCACCGGGGAGGAAAAGGTCCTGGGTGGAGGTGAAGGTGTTGAAACGGAACTTGTTGTCCAGAGTCTGGTTCCGGAACGTCTCGTCTACCACGAACCCTCTGTTGGCTACCTTGATTGCCGGCTTCAGTGCCTCGCCCAAGTTCAACGTCCCCCAACGCTCAAGTGCGCGTTCCCACGTGGCCGGGGTGCCGGGGACGCCGACAGAGACGCCGCTGGTTGGCAGTTCGGGCCTCTTGGTCGTAAAGAGATAGGGCTTGCCGGTGGCGGGATCGATGAAAGCATCGTTCGGCATAGTTGCCGGCGCCGTTTCGCGGCCATCAATGGTGCTGACTTTCTTGGACTTGGCGTCGTAGAACACGAAGTAGCCGCCGCCTCCGATGCCTGCGCTATACGGTTCCGTGACGCCCAGCGTGGCAGCTGCGGCCACAGCCGCGTCCGCAGCGTTACCGCCCTTGCGGAGGACTTCGATGGCGGCCGCTGAAGCCTCCGGATCCACCGTGCTTACCGCGCCGCCGTACCCGGTGGCAGTGGGGTTTTTGTCAGTTTCGCGAGGATCGGCGAAGGCAGGACCCGCCACCGCTCCGCTAGTCACGCTCAGGGCCAGGGCTGCGGTGACCGCAGCCAGTTGGCGTCTCACATGTGTCATGGTTCTCCCAGATCTTTCCCAGACGATGATGTGGTTGGACGGTCCGGCCACCCTACTCCGGGGCTTTGGGGAGATTCAACGGTTGTAACTCCAAACGCGGAAAGGGTAAGGGCCGCGCGTCGGCCGATTCATTTTTCCGCACGGGAAGTTCCGGATTCGGATCTGGACGACGGTTCCGTGCCGGTTTAAAAGGCTCCGCGGGAGGCTCCAGCCCGGTGGGAACTTCCACGGACGTCTTGTTCTAGCGCCGGTTCTCGGCCATGCCTCTTTAACTTGTATTCTTGTCCAGACTGACGCCTGTCAGCACATCACTCGAACCTTTTTGGGAAACAAATGAATAAGAACGCTCTGCGTGGCTTGGCTGTGTCCGCTCTGCTGGTCATGGGCCTTACTGCATGTGGCGGCGGAGGCGCGTCCAGTAGTACAACGTCAGCCCCGACGAACGAGCCAACGGCGCTAGCCGAGGTCCCCTTCAGGACCTACACAAAAGCAGAGCTTGGCAAGATTATTGACGATGTTCGGGATTCCAATGATGTACGCCTTTTGGTGATGCCGGACGATCGCTTGCAGGACACCCTCAAACAGGCGAAAGAGGTTATCACCAACAGCACCGTTGAGCCGGCGGAATGCGCCCAGTTTGCGGTGGGGGGCGGTGCATTGCTGGAGGAAGGGGCTACCGTTGGTATCGGCGCATCGGCGAGTTCGACTGCCCAATCCCTGGTGTTGCTGACCCTGGTTTCTGGAGTGTCCGAAGAAAAGGTAAAAGCGCTAATGGCTGCGAAGTCCACCAATGTGGCCTCATGCGGAGCCACACAGGCAACTATCCTCGGACAGGCTGTCGAAGTGAGCACAAAAAGCATGCCGACTTCCGCGAAAACGCCAGGAGCGCTGGCGTACAAGTCATCAGCCATAGCGCCGGGAAGCGCGCAGGATCAGTTGATCCTAACCGCAGCCAAAGGCGGCGTCGTTCTTCTGGCCCAGTCGTCTGGAACGGCCGTCTCGGACTCCGACCTTCCTAAGCTCGAGGCCATGCTGGATCAAGCGTCTGACCTCATTAAGTAATAACCAAACGCAGTAGCAAGAAAAAAGAACCTTTGAAAAAGCCAACATTTATCTTCCTCATTGCGACAGCCGCAACGCTCACCTTTGCGTCTGTCACATGGCTGACGCTCCTGGTCTTAAACGGAGAAACACCTAGCCCAGTGGTCGTCGGTATCCTGTCCCTCGTAGGGCCGGTGGTAGGTGTATTCCTCGGCTCACGATTCTGGGATGACAGGGAAGCCATTCGTCAGCGTGTCATCCAAGACGACGACCAGGCGTAAGGGTACGCATGGACGGGGCGCAACTACCGTCGTGTAACCACATTCAGGCATTGGTGACCGCCGCCTTCGGCATTGCACTCGGAACCTCGCGGCCTCGAGGGTTCCACGTGAACGACCCATCGGAGCCGCCGACGCGATCTGATAGAAAAGACAGCGTGAAATCACTGGATGACTACCGCTTCGACATTGACAACCGGCCGTCGAACGGTGAACTTCGGTTCTGGGTCGGGTTTCAGGTGGTGGTCTTGGGCGGCCTTGGTTATACGGTCCCTTTGTTCATCCTGCACTGGGCTGGTGTGCGGCAATGGCCGCTGGTCATTATTCCGTTGCTCTGCGCGGCCGCGTCAGTGTGGTGGCTCTTGCGATTCCTCAAACGACGTGGCGCAGAGAGCAAGGCGAAATACCGGGCCCACGGCGGCGACCCTGCGGGCACCAGTGACCTTCTGTTCGGCCAAGTGTCCTACGAGATTACGGCTGATGGCCGGTGGAAGTGGCCAACGCCAAGCTCAGGAGAATAAAGCGCTGGAATGTTCCCTGGAGCCGCGACGAAACCGCGACTAATCGCCGGCGTCCGCCCAACTGAGTCGCAGCTGAGCGCGTTTTGACGGCTCTAAACGCGTGTGAAGTCTCAAGACTTAATGGACACTTATGTCTCATGACTTCGTGGACAGTGTGTCTCAGGACTTCGTAGACACTCGGTGCGGGTTTGCTCGGTTTCATGAGCAAACCCGCACCGAAGTTGAGCGTCCGTCAAGCAGTCGCGTTGTGGCCGACTGATGCCCCTCGGGGTGAAGTCAGCAAGTTCTGCAAGAAGCACGGGGTCTCACGGGCTTGGTTTTACAAAGTCCGGGCAGAAGCCGAAATTGCGGGCCCGGTGGAGGCCTTGGCAACGAAGCGGCCAGTTCCGTTCACGAGCCCCACGGCGACGGCCCCGGCGATGATCGAACTCCTCTTGGCCACACGGGCAGCGTTGGAAAAAGGAGGCTACGATCACGGCCCTTTGTCGGTGATCGCGACCCTGTCCCGCAAAGGCTTCGCGCCACCATCCAGAGCGACCGTGGCCAGGATCTTCAGCCGCGCCGGTGTCGTCATCCCCGAGCCGCGGAAGAAGCCACACAACGCTCAGAAACGGTTCGTCTACCCGCAGCCGAACGCATGCTGGCAGATCGACGCAACCGAGTGGCCGCTCGCGAACGGGAAGAAGGTGGCGATCTTTCAACTCATCGATGACCACTCCCGCTTGGCCTTGGCATCTCTGGTCGCGACCGGGGAAACGAGCGAGGCCGCCATCGCCGTCGTGTCCCTGGCCATCGAACGTCACGGCGTGCCGGAGAAATTCCTCTCCGACAACGGTGCAGCGCTGAATCCAACCCGCCGCGGACGCACCGGAGCGCTCGTGGAATACCTCAAATCCCATGGGGTCGAACCCATCACCGGCAAACCTGGGAAGCCGACCACCCAAGGCAAGAACGAACGCTTCCACTTCACCCTGCACCGCTACCTGCGTAAGCAGCCACCGGCCACGACCATGGCCATCCTGCAAGCCCAGATCGACACCTTCGACCAGTACTACAACACCGAACGCGAACACCAGGCACTGCCAGGGAAACAGACCCCGGAGGAAGCCTGGCACGCGACCCCGAAGACTCCTGCTCCCGCCCTGCCCGAGCCTGCGGTGACCATCCATGAGCAACGTCAAAGCGAACAACGCCGCGTCACCAAGGGCGGCCGTGTCACCGTGTTCGGGACGGCCTTCAACATGGGCAAGGAACTAGCCGGCACCGCCGTGCACATCATCTACGACAGCACCACGGTGATGTTCTTCGATGCCCACGGCACCGAGATCATCACGCACCCCATCCCCGTCAAAGGCACGCTCTACGTCGGCAACGGCAAACCCTCAGGAGTCGCTGCTGACCCTCGAGGCACACGAAGCAAACGAACCAAATACCCGCCACTAAAAGACCGCCGGAAACCGCTCAACCACGAAGTGTCCACGAAGTCCTGAGACATGAAGTGTCCACAGTGTCATGAGACATGAAGTGTCTACGAAGTCCTGAGACATCACAACGGCTCTAAACGCGCTCTAATGCGACTCAGTTGGGTTCAAACCCGGACGGTTTCCTTCCCGGAGATCACCTGGTTCAGCTGGGCGAGCGTGTCCTCTGGCGTTCCGTTGGCGTCAACCCGCATGAAGTCGTCGAACTCGGGCAGGGAGCCGTAAGCAGTTCGGAACGCTTCCAGGTCTGCCAACTCTTCATGATCAGTGCCGCGTGCCCTGATCCGTTGGTGGGCACACCGCGGGTCAACCTCGAAGTGGACTACGAGGTCCGGGGCCGGGAGCTTTTCCTGCAGCCACGGGAGGAACCAGCCCCGCCTCAATCCAGCCGCGAGGCGCAGGGCCAGTTGGCAGTGCAGGTGCCTGTCCATGACCACCAAGCCGTCGAACCGCAGGGCTCGGGCATGCGAAACAAGGACGTTGACCACGCGGATGCACGTCTCTACCAAATCGGCACCGCGTGGCGGCAACTTCCACCCAAATCGCTCCGCAACGAGCGACATCCGTCTGCGTGCAGCATGGTTGCTAAGCAGCAGCGCGTTGTGCCCCTCAGCGCGAGCCGAGTCCACCAAGGCGCGGGCCGCCGTCGTCTTTCCTGAGCCGTCTATTCCTGTCAGAACAATGAGCATGGGGCCTCCCGTCGTCTCTCTTCCAACGGAGGGGAGGCCGGTGGTGTGCCCTGTTTGAGGCATAGATCACTTCCCAGTCAAGAACCGTTTACCCAAAGGGCCGCCAAGTAAACCGGGGTTGCTCCCGATTCAGGAAGGCGCTGATGCCGATCTCCATGTCAGGGCTGTCAGGCATGGCGGACCAGGCGGCGGCCCACTCCTGATCGATGTCCGTTTGCCCGTCCGAGGCATCCAGGTCCACCAACCGCTTCATGGAATGCATCGAGAAGCGCGAACGGTTCCGCAGCGACCCGAGAAGCGCCTCGCACTGTTGCTCAAAGGATGCGGAAGGAACGACGTCGGCCACCAAACCCAGCGCTTGGGCTTGGTCTGCAGTGAATGTTTGCCCGGTAAGGAGGATGTATTTGGCGTTGGCGTGCCCCACCAGCCGGACCAGCCGTTCAATGCCCGGGCGTGGGTAGATGATGCCGATCTTGGCCGGAGTCAGCCCGAAGACGGCGCGCTGGTTGGCGATGATGAAGTCGCACGCCGAGGCGATCTGCCATCCTCCGCCCATGCAGGCGCCATCCACCAAGGCGACAGTGGGCTTGGAAAGCGAGGCAATGGCGTGATCGGCCAGGCTGAGATGGTCAACAATGGACCCGTCCGGCTGGGGGTCCAACAGCACTGACGAGAGTTCCCTGATGGAAGCGCCCGCGCAGAAAGTGTCGCCCGCACCGCGCAGTGCCACCACGGCAATGTCGGGATCGGTATCGAGCCGGGGCATCAGCTCCTGGATTTCCAGGCACATTGCCTTGGTTAGGGCATTGCGCTGGGCAGCGTTGCAGATTTCCACGGTAGCGATGCCATCAGCCACGGAAACCGCTATGCGGCCCACACGGCTGGCATATGAAACACGGCCCGCGGAAACACGGGCAGCTTGGGAAACTGTGCTCATCGCCGTGCTCCAATCTTGGCCGGAGCCGAGGCAGGCCCGCATAGAACGCGGCCCTCGCGCTCAAGCCGCGTGACGTCGTCGTAGGTCATTCCCAGCTCCATGAGTACTTCGGTGGTGTGTTCGCCAAGCAGCGGCGGGGGCGACAGGATTTCGCTGGGTTCCCCGTCCAGGCTCAGCGGTCCGCGTAGGAGGGGCAGCTCAGAGCCGTCCCGCCGCTGGCTGTTCTGGACAAGGCCCAGCGCGGCGACCTGTTCGGAGGCCAGGGCCCGCGTGTAGTCGTAGATGGGGCCGCAGGGGATTCCCGCCTGGCTGATCAGCGCCACCCATTCGTCTGCCGGTTTGGCCACCAAGGACGCCTCAATGAGTTCGCTAAGCTGCTGCCTGTTGGCCGAGCGGTCCGCCCCTGTGATAAACCGGGGATCCTGTACAGCCTTGGGAATATCCAGCAGGCTACAGAATGCCTTCCACTGTTTGTCGCTGCCCACAGCGATGTTGATGGATTCGGTGGCGGTGGAAAACTTGCCGTAGGGGGCGATGACGGGATGGTTGTTGCCCTGCGCTGTGGGCGCTTCCTTAAGGCTGAGCGCCTGCTGTCCCTGGAAGGCGGACAGGTTCAGCGCCGTCTCCAGAAGGGACGTGGACACTTTGCCAACGCGCTCACCATTGCGGACTCCGAGCAGCGCTGCGAGGATCCCAAACGCGCACACCATTCCGGAGGTGATGTCCACGATCGGTATTCCCACGCGGTAGGTTTCACCGTGACCCGGCCCGGTGACCGACATCAGCCCGGACATCCCTTGGATGACTTGATCCAGGCCGGCGTCGTCTTTAAGGGGCCCGGTGTTGCCGAACCCGGTGACGGATCCCACTACAAGCCCGGGATTGAGTTCTTCCAACCGCGAAGCGGCGAACCCCATTTTCGCCAGGGTGCCGGGCTTGAAGTTCTCCACCAGGACGTCGGCTCCGGCTATCAGCGTGGAGAGGATGTCGCGTCCCTCTGCTGAGTAGAAATCAACGCAAACCGAGGTCTTGTTCCGGTTCACGGAATCGAAGTACAGGCTGTGGCCATCCTGGAAGGGGGGCCATTGACGGGCGGTATCGCCGCCGTTGATGCTTTCGACCTTGATGATCCTGGCGCCCATGTCGGCCAGGAGTGCGGTGCAGTAGGGTCCCGCGAGGGCTCGGCTGAGATCGACCACGGTGATTCCGCGGAGTGGTTTGAGCATGGTGGGCACCTTTCGTGCGTAGAAGAGTGTGCAAAGGAAGCTAGAGGCTGGATGGAATCACCAAGGCGCCGACCAGCAGGAGTGGTCCGACCACCACCATGGACAGGCCCCAACGGGTAAGGAGCCTGGTGACACGGGGCCGCTCGTCTGCATTTACCGTGGCCACGAAGGTGGCGCCGACGGTCGAGAACGGTGAGACGTCCACGATCGATGAACACACGCCCAGCGCGGCGATGACCGCCCACCCGGCAATGTCTCCGGAAGCCACGAGCGGAAGGGCCAGGGGAACCAGCGCCGCGAGCATTCCGGTGGTGGAGGCGAACGCGGAGATGAGTCCGCCGATCCCGCAGATCACCAGTGCGGCCAGCAGGGGAGTCCCGACGGCGCCCGCTGCTTCGCCGAGCATCGCGACGGCTCCCATGGTCTGAAGGACTCCGACGAACGTGATGATCCCACCAACCAGCAACACCGTGGACCAGTCGATCTTGGCCACTGCCGATTTGCCGGATTGCGGATCGCAAAGGGTGAGGACCGAGGCGAATGCGAAGCAGAGAACGCCGATGTCCGGATTTGAGCCCAGGACCGACATGAGGATGACGGTGACAACCAGCCCTGCCATGCACAGCACTGTGATGATTTGGTTGCGGTTGAGCTTTGAGGCCGACGCCGGTACTTCCGACGCCGCTACCTCCGTCGCCGCGGCCGCGTCAAGGACCTGGACGGCTGCTTGCTTCCCTCGGGCAATGTTGCCTTCGCGCTCAAAGGGGTGCGACGGCGTCGGGCGGCTTGCGCTGAAGGATGGCAGCTGGGTGCCGAAACCGTCAGCGGTACGCGTGTTGAGAAGCCTGAACCCACCGAACATGACGTAAGCGGCGGCCAGCAGAAGGAGATTGGTTCCCAGTGCGACGCTGAACAGGACCAGGGGATCAAGGTCAATCCCAGCCGCACGGGCTGTGCCGTACGTGACAATGCCGAACAAGCTCGTCGGGGCGAAGCCGCCTGCGCTCAAACCGGACCCAATGGCGATCCCCATCAGCATGCGGTCGATGCCATAGCGTTTGGCAAGCGGCATGCCGATGGGTGCCATGACCAGGCCTGCCAAGGGGGAGCCCATGGCCGATATGCCGATGGTGAGCGCGAAAAAGGCGATGGGAAGAAAGAAAGCCCGGTCACCCACTTTGGTGATGGCCAGCTCGATGATGCGGTCGATCGTTCCGTTGGCCTGGGCGATCGAGAAGAAATACGTGACTCCTACCAGCAGGACGAGGATCCCGATGGGGAACCCCGCCACCACTTTGTCGATGGTCATTCCAGCCATCCAAATTCCAACGCCGGCAGCCGCTGCGAACATGAGCACGCCAATGTGCACTTTGCGCAGGGTTGCCAGGACAAAGACGCCCACAAAGATGGCGAGGGCAGCTATTTGTTGTTCCAAGACCCGTTCTCCAATCAAACATCGTCGGTTCACTGGATGAACCAATGGTTCATTTTGGGAAATCGCCTGTACCGTAGGTCATAAGAAAGTGAGCGGTCAAGGGGGAGTGTGAATGAGTACGCAGAGTGTGGTCACGGCTATCCGGGTTCTTGAAGCCGTATCGGACAACCAGCCGGCAGGCCTGTCGGAGCTGAGCCGTGAGGTGGATGTCCCCAAGGCTACGGTCCTTCGCATGCTCAGGACCCTGGCGGAATTGGGATGGGTGGCGCAATCCGAAGCGCAGGCCGGAAAGTGGGTGCTGACCAACCATGCTTTCGCCGTGGCCAGCCGGGGCAGCAGCGGCTCGGTCATCCGCGACGCCGCCATGGGCCCCCTGAATGCATTGCAGCTGGACACCACGGAGACTGTCCACCTCGCGGTCCCGGACCGCGGGTACATGCTCATCATCGAACGCCTCGACACGCCCCATGTCCTGCGGGCTTTCCTGCCGCTGGGATCCCGCTTGCCGATGCACGCGTCCTCCACCGGAATTGCCTATTTGTCCGCTGCTGAGGACGAAATCGTGGATGATTATCTGGCCACGCCCCTTGAAGCCTTAACGCCGCAAACGGTGGTGGACCCGGCGCAGCTCCGGGCCATGATCGCGGAAACCCGTGCACGCGGATACTCCATCAATGAGCAGGGCCTCAGTACGGGAATCACCTCAATCGGGGTTCCCTTGTTGGGGCCAGGCGGCGTGGCGGCAGGATCAATCTCCATTTCCGGGCCGTCCAGCAGGATCGTGCCTGCCAAGTATCAGGAATACGGAGAGGCCGCCGCGGGTACTGCGCGGGAGATCAGCCAGGCACTTGGAGCTTTTTCGGCGAAGAGGTACTAAGTTTCCTGTTGAAATACTTCGCCGGAACACAATGCGCGCCTATCATGATGCTGTGCACGTGCTTCGAGGGCGGCGGTTCTGTTTGAACTGTTGTCATTTGGGGTAAGTACGGAATAAGGAGAGAACATTTCTCCGTTCGGTGCCCGTTGCTTTGGGGTGGAGCTCCAATTGGAGTCCCAGCGGACGCCTTCCTAACTGGACAAATTTGTTTGAAGGGATGCGTAGCTTAGATGAACACACTATTGGTGATTGCCGGCGTCATTGCGATCGTGCTGCTGCTTGTTGGCGGTTTTAACCAGGCCCTGAGTTTCCTGCTGTGGGTAGGAATTATCTTGCTGGTCCTGGCGCTCATTGGCTGGGTTCTGGGCCGGGGCCGGTCGCGCGTATGACAACTGATCCAACCGAAGTTGCCGGCTTCAGTCAGGTGCACGATGGGATCACGACGCCAGGTCATCCGATCCCGCGCGATCTTGGGGCGCCCGACTCCAGCGATCAGGTACCTGTTGGCGACGCATCCGGGGAAGGTTCGGAAGATGCCGCCGATGCCGGGGGAAATGAATCAGCGAATCCACCCGGGCCGGCAGAAGAAAAAGATGAGCGGACCGCAGACGATCGCGGTTTGACTACCGAAACCAATCCTTCGGATTGACATGGGTTTTGCGGTCGCGGCCAGGGAAGGGATCCCGGGCCCGACCGCGCCCTTTGGTCACCCAGCCAGTACTAATAGCCGGGCAGTAATTCTGTTTATCGATTGGGGAAGAAATGCGAATCGGTTCAATTATTGGGCTGTTCGTAGTTGTGTGGCTCGTCATTGGAGCAATAGCGGCCGGCCAACGCGGCTATTACAACGCCCCACCCGCGCAGTGTTCGCAGTTTGCGACCATCGCCCTGAATATTGTGGCCGGGCCCCTTAATTACACAGGCATGGATCCACAAGCCGGTTGCCAGGTTCCGCAGCCATCGTGAGCCGGTACGGCAAGCGCCTGACGACGATTCTTCTGGCTCTGGCGGTACTCGCCGGAGCGCTGACGGCATGCTCACAACGTCCTTCCCCGGAGGCGCTTAAGGGACCAGCCAAGGACGTCTTCTCTGCCGTCCAGGCCACCACCCTGGCGGTGGAAATCAGGATCAAGAACAGCACGACGGCGGCTGCCGGCTCTACTGCCGCAGATGACATGTTGGGCGAGGTCGAGTCCGCTACCGATGAAGTTGAAGGTTTCACGGCTCCCACGGAGGAGGAAAAGTCGCTCCGTGATGACATGTTGGCATCCTTCGCCACAGTCTCGCGCGCCTTGCTGCATGCACGCGACGCGTTGACGGCTCCTGCCGGTAGCCCGCAACCCAGCGGCCCCGAACCCAGCGGCCCCGAACAGGGGCAATCGGGTTCAGGCGAGAATGGCCTGCCCCAAGTCCTGGCCGAACTGCGCAGTGCAACGGACCAGCTCAAAGCCCTCATGACCAAGGCCGGCATCCAGTGAAGCGGCTCCTCGGTGTTGCACTGGGCATCCTGACAGCAATCGGGGGCTTCGTTGACATCGGGGATTTGGTAACCAACGCCGTAGTAGGCTCCCGCTTTGGACTTTCCCTGGCGTGGGTGGTGGTGGTCGGCGTCGTCGGAATCTGCCTTTTTGCCAACATGTCAGGACGGGTGGCAGCGGTATCCGGCCGGGCTACGTTCGAGGTGATTCGCGAACGCATGGGACCGCGCGCCGGACTGGCCAACCTTGGCGCTTCCTTCCTGATCAACCTGATGACGGTCACCGCCGAGATCGGCGGCATCGCCTTGGCGTTGCAGTTGGCCAGCGGCGTGGCCTACCTGCTCTGGGTCCCTGTCGCGCTGCTGGCTGTCTGGCTGGTGATTTGGCGCGTGAAGTTCAAAATCATGGAGAACGTCACTGGTCTCCTGGGACTCTCCTTGGTGGTCTTTGCAGTGGCGCTTTTCCTGCTCAAGCCCGATTGGGGTGTCCTGGCCACCCAAGCGTTCACGCCGTCGGTGCCTCAGGAGGAAGGCGCTGGCGTGTATTGGTACTTTGCCATCGCTCTCTTCGGTGCTGCCATGACCCCCTACGAGGTCTTCTTCTTCTCCTCGGGCGCTGTGGAGGAACGGTGGAAGGTCAAGGATCTGCTCCAGGCCCGAATGAACGTTCTGCTCGGTTTCCCGCTGGGCGGGTTCCTTTCCGTGGCAATCGCCGCGTGCGCCGCCGTCGTTCTCCTGCCTGCGGGAATCAGCGTCACCACGCTTTCGCAAGTGGCTTTGCCCGTTGCCCTGGCCGGAGGCCAACTTGCCTTGGCCGTGCTGATTGTGGGCCTTGTGGCCGCGACATTCGGTGCGGCGCTGGAGACTACGCTGTCCAGCGGCTACACGTTGGCGCAGTTCTTTGGATGGTCTTGGGGAAAGTTCCGGCGCCCGGCGCAGGCTGCCAGGTTCCATATGTCTATGATCGTGGTCCTTCTGGCGGGTGCCGCTGTCCTCGCCACTGGCGTAGACCCCATCCTGGTCACTGAGTACTCCGTGGTGTTCTCCGCGATCGCGCTGCCTCTCACCTATTTACCGATCCTGATTGTCGCGAACGATCCCCAATACATGGGTGAGCACGTCAACAACAGGGCCGTGAACATCGCCGGGTTGGTCTATTTGGTGATCATCCTGGCCGCGTCCTTGGCCGCCATTCCACTCATGATCATTACCGGAGCAGGCGCATGAGTACCGCCAAACGCAGGAAAATCCAGCCGCATGAAATCAGGCCTGCGCCACGCCCGGCAGGGTTGGTCCTGGACGCGCAGCTGCACTTGCTGGACCGGCAGGTGTTGGACGTCGACGGCGTACCCGTCACCACTGTCGACGACCTCGAGTTGAGTGGTCCCGCACCCGACGAGCCCATTCCCGAAGGTGCCGCACCGCCGAGCATTTCGGCACTGCTGACAGGTCCGGTACTGGGCACGCGGATCTTCGGCGGCAGGCCGCCGTCGAACAGGCTGATCCGTATTCCATGGGACGTTGTGTCCGGCGTCGACACCGTCATCTCGGTTGGGGTACGTTCGGACTCACTCGACGCCTCCTGGGTGGAGCGGTGGCTTCGGATCCATGTGATCGGGCGGATCCCGGGAGGTAGCCATGATCCTGACTGACATGCTGGGCAGTGAGGTGGTGGATAGCAGTGGTGACCGGCTGGGAGAGGTTTCAGACGTCCGCTTCGCCCTGGATTCGGCGCCTACCCAGCTCCTGAGCCAAGCCCGCCTGGTGGGCATCATTGTGAGTCCGCGGACGGCGTCGTCTTTTCTTGGGTATGAGCGACAAGGTATGACGCAGCCGTGGCCGGTGGCGCAGCTCCTGCGTTGGTGGCATCGGGGATCGTTCCTGGTGCTGTGGGAGGACATCGCAATGATGGGTTCACGGGAGGTGGTGCTTCGTCCGGACTTCGTGGCTTATGAATCGGGGCTGCCACGATAGCGCCTCAAGCATGAAATTGCTAAGTTTGCTGACTAATTTCTTCAAAGCATGGACACGTCGCCAACCGTCCTTATAGGTTCGAAGTGTTCCATTAACACGTTCCACCGCACGGAAAGGACAGGTCACATGGACAAGCAGAATGCCACGCCTGAAGAGGAAGCGGGGGGCTACGGCACCCCCACAGCAGAGCAGGAAGCGGGCGGATCGCAGGCGCAGCCCCGCGTGGAAGAGGACCTCAGCGAAGCCGGCCTGAGCGAGGACAGCCCTGATGGCGAAACATACGCAACCGGCGCACCAAACCTCAGCCATTTGGATCCTGAGGACTCGGACAGCGCAGGCGAACCTGGTGCAGGCCGCTTCGGTGGCATCGACGAACAGTCCCAGGCCGAGCAGAATCTGGACCAGCCTGCCGACTCCCTCGCCGATGGAAGCGGCAATGATCTGCCCCGGGACCAGTCACCCAGGGACGACGACGAAGAGAACTTCGACGCAGGTTAGGTCGTAACCACGGGGCGCCCATAAGACAGGCGCGCCACCGGTTATGCAGCCAGCCGGCTGGCGCGCCGCCGGCACTGCCCGGCTCAAAAGAGTCCGGCACTTTAGAGCGCAGTACATACAAACGCCCTATAAGAAGACACATCGAAGGAGCGACACCTTATGGCTACCGTCAATAAGTCAGTTGAAGTAGATGTACCCGTGTCCGTTGCCTACAACCAGTGGACGCAGTTCGAGACTTTTCCTGAGTTCATGAACGGCGTGGAGTCCGTGCAGCAGATCGACGACACAGCCCTCCACTTCGCAACGAACGTGGGCGGCGTGAAGCGCGAATACAACGCCCAGATCATCGAGCAGGTGCCTGATGCATTAGTCAGCTGGGCGAGCGTGGACGGCCCGCGCAATGCGGGAACCGTGACGTTTGAACCGTTGGACGCGGGGCACACACGCGTCAACGTAGAGATCGAATGGGAGCCGGACACCCTCGCGGAAAAGGCCGGCTCGGCAGTGGGGGCGGACAGTTTGCGCGTGGGCGCGGACCTGGACAAGTTCAAGAAGTTCATCGAGGCCCAAGGCCATGAGACCGGAGCCTGGCGTGGCACAGTATCCGGTGGTGATGTGGACGAAGGCGGAGGAGCATTGGTTTAAAGGGTTCGTGTAAGCCCCATACCGGTGGAGGTCGGCCAGCGAACGGGCCGGCCTCCATGGGTGCTACGAAGAACAGGCTCCAGTGAGGAGAAGTGATGGCTACGTCCAGCAACGTAGAGGCAGAGCGGAAGTTCGACGTCGATCCTTCCACGCCGCTTCCCACGCTTGACAGGATCGACGGCGTTGCCCGCGTGGGAGAGCCAGTCACCCATAGCCTGGAGGCGGTCTATTTCGACACGAATGACCTCGCGCTTGCGGCCCGTGGAATCACGTTGCGGCGCAGGACAGGAGGCCCCGACGCCGGTTGGCACCTCAAGCTTCCCCACAGCCCCGGACGTCGCACCGAAATCCATGCACCCTTGGGCCAGGCCGATACAGTGCCGGTGGAACTCATGGATCGGATCCTTGCCTACACGCGCGGACACGCAGTCATGGCAATCGCCACACTCAACACCGAACGCACCAGCTACCCCCTCTACAAGGACGACGGCGGCCGGGTTGCGGAGTTCGTGGATGACCACGTGCGGGCACGTGTGTCGCTGGGGAATGCCCATGAACAACAATGGCGCGAATGGGAAGTGGAACTCAACGGCAGCGTGCCCACGGACAATGGCGACGACATTCTGGATGCCGTGGCAAGCCAGCTCACTGGCGCCGGGGCAACTCCCAGCGAACGCACGTCCAAACTGGCAACAGCCCTGGGAGATTCCTGGCCGCGTGCAAAGGGGGCCGGCCGCGAGGTCCCCAGCGGCAAGGGACCGGCCGTGGTGCCTGTCCTGAACTACCTCGACGCCCAAGTGGCAAAGTTGCTCCTGCAGGACGCGCATGTGCGGATGAACCGTGACGATTCCGTCCATAAGATGCGCTCACTGACCCGCCGGATCCGTTCGGTGCTCCATAGTTACCGCAAACTTTTCAAGGGTTCCCCGGTTCAGGAACTTGAGCTTGAGCTGAAATCGTTGGCTCGGACTCTTGGACGCTACCGGGATGTAGAGGTCCTTCATGAGCGGCTCCGAAAGGATGTGGACGAACTGCCAATGAAGATGGTCTTGGGTCCTCTCCACGCTGAACTGGATGAACGGATGAACGTTCGGAGGGACACGGCGATGGCAGCAATCAGGACCCGGCTCAACAGCCCCCGCTATTTCCGGCTCCTGGATGGGCTCGAAGCGTTCCTGGACTCTCCCGCAATTGCACCGCAAGGAACCGGGCCGGCACGCAAGACCACAGCCAAGCTCGTTAACAAAGCGGGCAAACGCCTCGCCAAACGCCACGATGCAGCGGTGGGTGCCGCCGTCGGGCCTTCACGTGACTCTGCGTTTCACAATGTCCGCAAGACTGCCAAGAAGCTGCGCTTTGCCGCGGCCACCGCTGAAAGTGTCCACGGGAAGCGCGCCGCAAAGCTCGCGGACGCTGCCCATGATGTCCAGACCATTTTGGGTGAACATCAGGACAGCGCCATGGCCCGTGCCGAGCTTTTGAAGCTGGGGTCTGCCTCCGGTGCCAGTAACAGCGCTTTCACCTACGGTCTGCTCCATGCCGCAGAACGCGCAAAGGCCGACGCCGCGCAGCAGGAGTACCTGCATAGTGGCAGGAAAGCCAGGAAGCTCCGCCTCAAAAAGTAGGAGTTGCTACTTCTTCAGGAACGCCAGCAAGGCCTCGTTGATCTCGGCGCCGTGCGTCCACAACAGACCGTGGGGTGCGCCCTCGATTTCCTGGTAATCGGCGCTGGGCAGTGCCTTCTTGAAGCGCCGCCCTGTGACGTCGATGGGGAGGATGTTGTCCGCGGTGCCGTGGACGATCAGCGCTGGAACATCGATCTTGGGGATGTCCGCGCGGAAGTCAGTCAGCCACGTGGGCTGGGCGGCTACGGAAGCAAAGGCGCCCGACTGGCTTGCAAGGTTCCAGCTGGCGTCCACGGATTCCTGGCTGAGCCGCTCTGTCCCAAGGAAGGCATCGCTGTTGTAGAAGTTCTTGAAGAAGTCGGTGAAGAAGGCGTACCGGTCGGCCTTCACGGCCTGGGACAGGCCATCGAAGACATCCTGGGGAACACCGTCCGGGTTGTCATCGGTCTTCAGGAGGAATGGTTCCAACGATGCGAGGAATACAGCCTTTGCCACCCGGGCGGAGCCGTAGGTGCTGATGTAGCGTGCAACCTCGCCGGTGCCCATGGAGAAACCAACCAACACGGCATCGTTCAGGTCCAGGGTTTCCAGGAGGGTCTTGAGGTCCGCGGCAAAGGTGTCATAGTCGTAGCCCACCGTGGGCTTGCTCGACTTACCGAAACCCCGGCGGTCATAGGTGATAACGCGGTAGCCGGCATCCAGCAGGGCAGCAGTTTGCTTCTCCCACGATGAACCATCCAGCGGGTAGCCGTGGATAAGGACCACTGGCTGGCCCGTCCCATGGTCCTCGTAATAAAGCTCGATCCCGGTGCTGTTTTCGTTTCCGACGGTGATGTAAGCCAAAACTCAAGTCCCTTCGATGCGGATCTACACGAACGTTCCCAGCCTACTGTCCGGGCTGGGAGAGACACGCCCACAGCGGTGAGGGTGGTGTTCCCACCACCACCATCCACGGACACTGGTTGCCGTCGGCTGCGCGATGGATTCTAGGATCACCGCCGATGACGATCCTAGGAATACCCATGCCACTTGCCCTGCACTCCAACACCCGGAGTTACACCTCCATCGACGAACTCCTGGGCGATGGTCGCGGTCGGTTCTTCAGCCACGGCTACAAGACCACCAACCCCAGGCTGCGGGAACTCCGCGTAAACCACACGGTCTCCGAATCCACGCTCACTGCCCGCGCAGCCCTTGGCGTTGAAGGTACGTGGTCCATGAAGGGCAACTCGGAGCAAACCCCTCACCTTGGCACCACGGACGTCCTTGTTTTGGCTGCCAGGATGGCGGAGGCTTTGTTGGCCAGCCGGTATTCTCCCGGGCTGTTGCCTGCCGCCTACATTTCGTCGGTGACCATTTCTGGTGGCAATGAGCCTGTTGAAGGTGCGCTGGGCGATCTCGAATGCCGGGCGACGCTGCAGGACCTGGGACACGCTTCGGTCCTTCGCTGCTCTGTTGCGTCCATGACCGCGGTACTGGAAGTGGCCCATGAGCACGCCGAGCTCGGGCTGGCGTCAGTCCAGTCTCCGTCGGAGGAAGCTTTGGTGGGTGACGCCGGCACGCGTCTCTACGGTGGGCTGTGGGCAGAACGGCAGGTCTCGCTGCTGGACGTGGTCCTGGATCCCGGTGAAGGAACGGCCAGTGCGCAGCTCTCATTCCGCCAGCGGCCCTCCCAGCAGTCCTCACTGAGAGGAAGCCTGGATGACCGCCGCGGGCTGGAGGCCGCCTACCCGCAGGCGCTGTCCGCCGTCGAATACTTTGTTGCCTCGCTGCAGCTGGGACAGGTACTCCTGTACCGGCTCGATTCCATGGACCGCGCGGACAGCAACACCTTGTGGATGCGCAAAACCCGCATCACACTCAACGGCTCCTGCCCGAGGAATGGGGGCGGGCAGGGGACCGGCCTTGCAGTACGGCTGCACAAGAGCCGGTTGATCGAAAAGGACGGCGGATGGTGGCGCTGCGCTGATGTCGTAGGAACGTTCGACGGCGGTGAAGTAGTTTGCAGCGTTGCCCACCAACTGCCGTCCCAGGTTGCGGCAGTAAGCGCTTCCCTAGGGGATAGGAAATGAGTGCGGCATCCGCCGTTGTCCGCGGCCTTGGCGGAGCACTGCCCAGGAAGGTGGTCACTAACGAGCACCTGTCTGCTGTCATGGATACCACGGACGAATGGATCAGGCGCAGGACAGGCATCGCCGAACGCCGCCACTCTGACGAGACGGAAAGCACCAGCGTGCTGGCAACGACGGCGGGACGGCGGGCGTTGGCCAGTGCCGGCGTCGAATCTGCGCAGCTTTTGTTGGTGGCGACCTCGACGCCGGACAAGGTCTGCCCGGCCACGGCACCCAAGGTGGCGGCGAACCTGGGGTTGAAGGGCATTGCTGCTTTCGATGTGTCCGCAGTTTGCTCTGGATTTGTCTATGCCCTGACCACGGCCACCTGGGCTATCCGTTCGGGATCCGTGGACTCGGCACTGGTGATCGGGGCGGACACCTTTACCCGCTTGCTCGATCCGGGGGACCGGACCACCTCGGTGATCTTCGGGGATGGAGCGGGCGCGGCTTACTTGTCCGCTGGAACAGCAGACGAACCCGGGGCCATCAAGGCGTCAACGCTGCACTCCGATGGCGAGGGCGAAACGCTCATCCACGTGCCGGAAGGTCCGGGTTCATTCTTTGAAATGCAGGGCAAGGAAGTGTTCGCGCAGGCAGTCGCAGCGATGTCCGGTTCTGTGGAAACAGTACTCGCAAGCGCTGGTTGGGCTGCCGGCGATGTGGATTCCTTGATTGCGCACCAGGCCAACCTCCGGATCCTGAACACCGTTGCTTCGGTGACCGGCATTCCGGCATCCAAGGCGGAGGTCCACTTGGACAGGGTAGGCAATACTTCAGCCGCATCCATCCCGTTGGCCATGACCGACGCAGGAACCAAAGGCCACAGGAGCCCCGGAGACAAGGTGGTCCTGACTGCCTTTGGCGGAGGGACTACCTGGGGAGCCGTTGCCATGACCTGGCCATCGATCTCGGTTGTCGACCCGCACTAGGGCCGGACACCGATTCCTGCCGGCCGGGGTGCCTGCAGGACCACTGTGGCGCCGGCCAACCCGGGCCACCTGTAAAAGGGGGAAGCAAATGGAAATTACAGCAATGGACGTCGTAGGGGCGATTGGGTCCACCATGGACGAGCTCGGCCACATGGGACCGGACGACTCCTTCGCCGACCTTGACATCGATTCATTGTCACTCGTTGAAGCCGCCGTGATCCTTAGCAACAAATTCGGTGTTCGCGTGGATGAATTCGAGCTCGCCGAGGCAGGCAGCGCCCGCGCCGCAGCCAGCATGGTCACGGAAAAGCTGGCCCTGCAGCCCGCCATCTAGTTACACCATCACACGTAGACGCACGACCACACAGAACAAACAGGAAGGACACTGATGGCCACTCCGGCGATTGCAGTTGTTTATTTTTCAGGCTCGGGCCACACCAAGGTCCTGGCAGACGCAGTGGTTTCCGCTGCCGCCGCCACCGGAGCCACAACGGCTCTCCTTCGCGTGGATGAGCTGACCCAGGAATCCTGGGATTTCATCGACCAGGCAGACGCCATCATTTTCGGCGCCCCTACCTACATGGGCACGGCGCCATCGGCATTCCATGCGTTCGCCGAGAAGACCGCAGGCCGCTGGGCCGTGCAGAAATGGCACAACAAGCTGGGGGCCGGCTTTACCAATGCCGCTTGCAAGGCCGGCGACAAGAATTCCACCCTGGACTACTTCTCCACTTTCGCAGCCCAGCACGGCATGAACTGGATCAACCTGGGCCTTCTCCCGGGATGGAAGAGCACCAAGGGCACGGAAAACGATCTCAACCGCTTTGGCTACTTCAACGGAGCCGCGGCGCAGACATTCTCGGACGTCGGTGTCGAAGGCGTTCATCCCTCAGACATCGCTACCGCAGAGCACCTGGGGCGGCGCGTTGCGGAAATGGCCGCCATATTCGCTGCCGGCAAGACCGCCCTTGACCGCGAACTCGTGAGCGCGGGAGCCTAGGGCTTTCTCGTTCACTGCTACGGAAAACGCCTGGCGCTGCCCATATCCGGGCGTCGCCGGGCGTTTTCCGTGGCGCTAAAGTGTTCCGGTGTGAACGCTGGCGTCCGACAGGGTGGCTGCCACAAACGCCCTGACCTTCGGGTTTCCTATATGGAACAGATGTCCCCCACCGACTACCTCGATCAATCGTGGCTTCTGCGCGCACCAGTCCGCCCAGCGCCGTGACTCTGAAGCCGTAACCACAGGATCATCAGGGCTGTAGAGGACCGTGGCCGGCACCTTCAACTGGCCGGCGGGCAGCCTCCCGGGATAGCTGTCCAACAATTCCAGATCCTCAAGCAGTACTTCGCGGGCCCGCCCGGAGTGGGCGCCGAAAGCGGCTGCCGCGGCAGCGCCGGCGTCGTACATTCCCGACGGCGGCCGCGCGGCTGCCAGGAACACGTGCAGCACCCGCCCGGTGTCCTGAAGCCGAAGGGCGGCCTCGAAGGCGAGCACGGCGCCCATGCTGTGGCCATAGAGCGCCAACTGCCCCGACTGCGAGCTTGCGATTCGTTCGGCCATGGCGGCCGCGGCGGCACCAACGGAACGGAAATCCCTGCCGCGGTATCCGAGCTTGGTGACGTGCACGCCGTCAAAACGCCAGCCCGCAAAACTGGCCGTGGTTCCGCCCGCGTGGTGCAGGCAAAACAGGTGCATTTCCGGTGTCCCGGCGCTAGTTGAAAGCGAGCCGGTGGCGGTCGTGTTCCATGCGGGAGGCGGCGACGTCGTCCATGTGTTCCTCGGCCCACTCCTTCATCTCGAAGATGATCCGCAGCAGCGAATGTCCGCGCGGAGTGAGCTCGTAGTCAGTTCGCACGGGGACGGAGACGGTCACATGCCGTAAGACCAGTCCATCCCGTTCAAGCGAGCGGAGGGTGGAGGTCAACATTTTCTGGCTTGCGCCGGGTATCCGTTTGCGGAGGTCGCTGTGGCGCTGCTGCCCGTCCTCCAGCGCGAGCATCACCAAGGTGACCCACTTGCTGCTGATGGCCTCAAGCAGCTGTCGTGCCGGGCAAAGATCCAGGGAAGCGTTGTAGTGCTTCCGGGCCTTCATGCGTTTCTGTTCAGCCGTGAGAGTCATATCCCCAATACTTTCCTCATCAAGTGGACTGCTTGCCACAGCATACTTGGGGGTTGTTGCAGGTGGGGAACCGGTGACTCAAACCTTAACCGGGGTGACCAGCAGCGATTCTCCGGCCAAGGCCATGAAAGGAAGGTCCGAACTGTGGTCCCCGTAGGCGAAGCTGCCCGACAGATCCACCGAGAACGCTGCAGCGTGTGCTGCCACGGCCCGCGCCTTGGCGTCGGCTACCAGGGCCTCCCCGATGTCGCCGGTATATATGCCATTGGCGGTAGTAGGGAACGTGCACAGCAGCTCAAGGTGGGGCCACCGCCGTCGAACACGTACCAAAGCCGGCTCAAACGATGCCGTGACGGCCACGATGCGCCGTCCCTCCGAGGTGTGTTTGTCCAGGAGGGAAGCCACGGGTTCCAGGAAGGCCCAGCTATCCGGTGACGAGGCCTGGAAATCTGCCCAGCGCTCGCCGAGTTCCTGGACTTCGCTCACGCTGCGGCCCCGCCACCAGCTGAAGTATCGGGCGTTTGTCACGGAGCGCGGTACGCCATTCCTGGCTGCGGCCCGCAGGCCCTCAAGGAAGTCCTCCGCTTCGGCTTGGCGGGAGTAGCCGGCGTCGAAGCGGAGGAACTCGAAAATGGTGTTGTAGGCGGTGACGGTGCCGTCGATGTCGGTGTACACAGCCTGGGACGTGCCGCTGCTTTGGCCCGTGATGGGGCTTCCGGATTCTTCCACAGGAAGAATCCTAGGGACCGCTCCGGCAATGTGAAGCCTTCCAGGGGAGGGCACTTTGAGGTGCCCTAGGCACAAAAAAGTGCGTTCTTACGCGGCACCCAGCGGCCGGGTGAGGATCGAATACGGGGCACAAAGCGTCCCCGCAGCAAAGCCTCGAAAGGAAGCCAATGCCTACTATCCTCCACATCAACGCTTCTCCCCGCTACGCCAACAGCGACTCCCTGCGGTTGGCCCGGCACTTTATCGACTCCGTCCAGGCTGCCGGTCCGGAGAGCTTTGAGCTGGAGACCCTGAACTTGTTCGACGACGGTGCGTTGCCTGTTTTCGGTCGGATCGCGGCCGCCGCCAAGATGGCTGTCTTCACCGGACAGGACCAGACGCCGGAGCAGGTTGCCGCTTGGGAATCCGCACGCGCTGTGTTTGATCAGTTCGCTGCAGCCGACGCATATGTCTTCAACATCCCCATGTGGAACTCGGGCGTCCCCTACGTGCTGAAGCAGTGGATCGACATCATCACCCAGCCCGGCTGGAGCTTCGGCTTTGACCCGGAGCAGGGCTACCGCGGCCTCATGGAGGGCAAGCAGGCCCTGGCGATCCACACCAGCGGGGTTTACGCTCCGGGTGTTCCGGCCGCTTTCGGCTCCGACTTCAGCAGCACCTTCTTCGCTGACTGGCTGAACTTTGTGGGCATCCAGGACGCAACCCACGTTCGCTTCGCTCCCACGGTCCTCAATGGCGACGTCGATGGCACCCGCCAGGTTGCAGAAGCGGACCTGAGCGACGCTGCAATCGAATTCGCGGGCAAGCTCAGCGCCGCGGGCACCCTCCAGCTGGTCAACGACTAGGAGTTCCTTGTGCGCATTGGCATTTCGGGCACCTATTCCTCGGGCAAGACGTTCACGTCCATGGCACTGTCCCACTACACCGGGTTGCCCCGCACCAGGGCCAGGACCATGCGGGAAATCCTGCCCGAGGCCGCCCCTGGCAAGACCCTTGAGGAATGCACCGCCGCGGAGCTCATCCAGATGATCGTGACCCGACATGTGGAGCGTGCCGTGTACGAGGACAAGCTCTCGGAAGGTTTCATCTCCGACGGTTCATCGCTGCAGGAATGGATCTACGGGTCCGTGCGGGTTTCCCTCGGGCTGAACCCCAGTGCCTCAGCGCACCTGGCTGCGGGGGAGAGTGTGGAGAAGACTCCGGAACTGGCGTTCTTCGAAGAGGTGATGACCAGTCTGGGCAACAGCTTCAAGAGGCACGTCAAGAACTCCTTCGATGTGTTCGTGCACCTGAAGAACGAGCTTCCGCTCTCTGCTGACGGACACCGCCCGGTCAATGATCAATTCCGGAACATGTCGGATGAGATCCTGCAGCACACCATGGACGAGTTGGGCATCCCCTTCCACGTTGTGTCAGGTTCGGCGGAGGAACGCCTCCAGAAGATTGCTTCGCTCTTCAACCTGGAGCCGCGCATGAGCCCGGAGGACGCCACACGCCTGGCAGCCGAGGAATACGCGCAGTTGGACGTGCGCTCCGAACGGGAGCGGGTCCTGCAGTAACTAGATCCTGCAGTAACCAGATCCTGCAGGAACACGGAAACATCCGTTTGGATCCTGCTCACCGGTTCGTCCGGCCGACCCCCGCGTCACCGCGAAGGTCGGCCGGACGCTCGTCTTTTTACTGGAGACCCATTGCCTGCCGACCAGCCTCTTTCCCATCAAGCCCGCTCCAACCACGCCCGCCTTGGCGAGTTCTTCCGCACGCGCCGCGAGCAGACCCGTCCTCAGGATGTCGGATTACCAGTCAGCCCACGACGCCGGACTCCCGGGCTCAGGCGCGAAGAGGTGGCCGTCCTGGCCAATGTCGGCGTCTCCTGGTACACGTGGCTGGAGCAGGGGCGGGCCATTGGGGCCTCGGAGGAAATCCTCGATGCCATTTCGAACGCACTGCGGCTGAGCCCGGAGGACCGGACGTACGTCCGGCGGCTCGCGTCCGCGCGTCGTTCGGGTCTGACCGGCAATAAGGACAGCGCGGCCGGTGGGCCGGCTTTGGGACAGGCTGCCGGCCACAGCTTCGACGTAGGCGACGCCCAGCTCGCTCTGCTGCAGCAACTGGTGGATGCCATGGCGAATCCCAGCTACGTCGCGGACCCTTTTTGGACGGTCGTGGTCATGAATTCGACGGCCGCGGAAACCTTCGATACGCGTGTGGGCGAAAGCTGCCTCCAACGGTTCTTCACGGATCCCGAGCTTGCCCGGCCGCACGTGCACAAGGAGATGATGGCCCGCTCCATGGTGGCGCAGTTCCGTGCGCAATCAGCCAACTTCCCTGACGATCACCGTTTCGATGCCATGGCCCGGGGCCTGTGCCAGGTCTCGGAAGCTTTCCGCGAATTATGGCAGCGGCAAGTGGTTGGCGATTCGTATCACGTGGATGTTGTGTACGACCACCCGGCGGTGGGCCGCCTTAGCTTCGCTCCCATGGTGCTGGGTGTTCCGCAGTTCCCTGCCCTCCGTCTTTTCACGTACCTGCCCAAAAGCGGCACCGGAACGCAGGCTGCCCTGCAAGGTTTGAACAGGAAAGCAGTGGGCTGATTTTCCCTCTAGTTGCCCACAGCAACCAGACGTAAACTGGCCTTCGGTTCACTACGTTGGTTCGGAGTCCCCATGCTTTGGAAGGTTCTCGTTCGGTTCCTGAAGCCGCACCAGCGGTTGCTGGTTGCCGTCGTCGTTTTTCAATTGGCGCAATCCATCGCGTCCCTTTACCTGCCTACGCTCAACGCCGACATCATCGATAACGGCGTGGCTACCGGCGATACCGATTACATCCTGCGCATGGGCGGCCTCATGCTGCTGATCACCCTGCTGCAGATCGCCTGTGCCGTGGTTGCCGTTTACTTCGGCGCGAAGGCAGCCATGGGAATGGGCCGCGACCTGAGAGACGCCATCTTTGCCAGGGTGGGGGAGTTCTCCGAGCAGGAAGTCACCAAGTTCGGGGCGCCGTCCTTGATCACACGGTCCACCAACGATGTCCAGCAGGTTCAGCAATTGGTCCTCATGTCCTGCACGCTCATGGTTGCGGCCCCCATGCTCAGCATTGGCGGCGTCATCATGGCAGTTCGGCAGGACGCCCAACTGTCCTGGTTGATCGCGGTCTGCGTGCCGGTATTGCTGGTGGCCGTCGGGCTGATCGTTACCCGGATGGTTCCGTTGTTCCGCAAAATGCAGGTTCGGATCGACGCCGTCAACCGTGTCCTGCGCGAACAACTCACCGGCATCCGCGTGGTCCGGGCGTTCGTGCGTGAAGACATGGAGACCTCCCGGTTCGGAAAGGCGAACGACGACGTCACTGACGTCGCGCTGCGTGCAGGCCGTTTGATGGCGCTCATGTTCCCGGTGGTCATGCTTGTCATGAACATTTCCAGTGTGGCGGTGATTTGGTTCGGCTCGTTCCGGATCGAGGACGGTTCCATGCAGGTAGGCACGCTGATCGCTTTCCTCAGCTACCTCATGCAGATCCTGATGTCCGTCATGATGGCCACGTTCATGGCCGTGATGATCCCGCGCGCGTCCGTTTCCGCCGACAGGATCGGGGAGGTGCTGGAGACCGAATCAAGTGTCCAGCCGCCGTCGAATCCTGTTACCGGCGGTATCCGGCGGGGCGAACTGGAGATGCGCGACGTCGGATTCGCCTACCCGGGTGCCGAGCAGCCGGTGCTCAGCGGCGTCAGCTTTACCGCCCTGGCCGGCCAGACCACGGCGATTATTGGCAGCACCGGCGCCGGGAAGACCACGTTGGTGAACCTCATGCCGCGGCTGTTCGACGCCACTGCAGGCGCGGTTCGAATGGACGGCGTGGACATCCGCGAGCTGCATCCGGACCTGCTGTGGGGGCATATCGGCTTGGTGCCCCAACGGCCATATCTGTTCTCAGGCACTGTTCGCAGCAACCTTCAGTACGGCAAACCCGACGCCAGCGACGCTGAACTGTGGCAGGCCCTTTCAGTGGCCCAGGCGCGGGACTTTGTCGAAGAAATGGAAGGTGGACTGGATGCACCCATTTCCCAAGGCGGCACCAACGTTTCGGGCGGGCAACGGCAACGCCTGGCCATTGCCCGGGCACTGGTGAAACAGCCGGAACTGTACATTTTCGACGATTCGTTTTCCTCGCTGGACACGGCTACCGACGCCCGCCTCCGGCTGGCCCTCAAACATCACACCAACGGTGCCACGCTGGTGATCATCGCCCAGCGCGTCTCCAGCATCGCGGACGCGGACCAGATACTAGTGCTCGACGACGGCAGGATCGTTGGGCAGGGAACGCACGATGAGCTGTTGGAGACTTCCGAAACGTACAGGGAAATCGTGTCCTCCCAGCTAGCTGCGGAGGAGGCGGCATGAGCGCCATGACAACTGGTCAACGCGGGCCACAGCGGCCACCCATGGGGCCTGGACGTGGTGGTCCGTTCGCTGGAATGAGCATCCCGGCCGAGAAGGCCGCCAACTTTGGTGCCTCGGCCAGGCGGCTCCTGGGCACGTTGCGGCCTGAGCGGTTCTGGCTGACACTTGTGGTGGTCTTCGCAGTGGTCAGCGTTACTTTGTCCGTGATCGGACCCAGGCTGCTTGGCGAAGGAACCAACCTCATCTTCGCCGGCGTCGTGTCCAAACAACTGCCCCCAGGGGTTTCCAAAGCCCAAGTAATTGCTGGCCTGCGTGCCTCCGGCGAGAACAACAAGGCCGACATGCTGGGCGCCATGAACCTGACACCCGGCGTCGGCATTGATTTCGGTGCGCTGTCCTCCGTGCTGCTCTGGGTGCTGGCGCTGTATGTCCTGGCCTCAGCGTTCGGTTGGATGCAGGCCTACGTGCTCAACGGCGTCGTCCAGCGGACGGTGTACCGCCTCCGTGAGCGGATCGAAGCGAAAATCCATCGGCTTCCCCTGCGGTATTTCGATTCCATCCAACGTGGTGAGCTGCTCAGCCGGGTGACCAACGACGTCGACAACATCTCCCAAAGCCTGCAGCAATCCATCAGCCAGGTAGTGTCCTCGCTGCTGACCGTGCTTGGCGTGTTGGTGATGATGTTCCTGCTCTCGCCCCTGCTGGCCCTGATTGCGTTGGTGACCATCCCGCTCACCCTGGGGACCACGGTGGTGATTGCCAAGCGTTCACAGAAACTGTTCGTCGCGCAATGGAAAAACACCGGCGAGCTCAACGGGCAGATCGAGGAAACGTACACCGGACACGCGCTGGTGAAGGTCTTCGGCCGGCAAAACGAAGTCCAAGCGAAGTTCCGCGCCAAGAACAGCGAGCTGTATCAGGCAAGCTTCGGGGCACAATTCGTGAGCGGGCTGATCATGCCGGCCATGACGTTCATCGGAAACCTGGTGTACGTGGGCATCGCTGTGGTGGGCGGCCTGCAAGTGGCCTCTGGAGCCATGCAATTGGGTGACGTGCAGGCCTTCATCCAATACTCACGGCAGTTCACCATGCCCTTGGCGCAACTGGGATCCATGGCCAACATGCTCCAATCCGGCGTTGCCTCGGCGGAACGCGTGTTCGACCTTCTGGATGAGGAGGAAGAATCCCCGGAACCTGTTTCCGGCCAGTCCAGGGGCCCCGCGCGCGGGCGGCTCGTCTTCGAGAATGTGTCCTTCCGGTACCTGCCCGACAAGCCACTCATCACGGACCTTAGCCTGGTGGCCGAGCCCGGTCAAAGCATTGCCATCGTTGGGCCAACAGGTGCGGGCAAGACCACCCTGGTGAACCTCATGATGCGCTTCTACGAACTGGACGCAGGACGCATAACCCTCGACGGCGTGGACATCGCCACCATGTCACGGCAGGAACTGCGCTCGCGGATGGGCATGGTCCTGCAGGATACGTGGCTGTTCGGCGGGACCATCCGCGACAACATCGCCTATGGCCGGCCCACTGCTTCCGAACCCGAGATCCTTGAAGCTGCCCAGGCCACCTACGTGGATCGGTTCGTCCGTTCCCTTCCCGAGGGCTACGACACAGTGCTCGACGACGAAGGCGGCAATGTCTCCGCCGGCGAGAAGCAGCTGCTCACCATCGCCCGCGCCTTCTTGTCCCGTCCGTCGGTGCTGATCCTTGATGAAGCCACCAGCTCGGTGGATACCCGTACCGAGGTCCTGGTGCAGAAAGCCATGAACGCACTCCGCTCTGACCGGACCAGCTTCGTCATCGCGCACCGGCTTTCCACCATCCGCGACGCCGATCTCATCCTGGTCATGGAATCCGGGCAGATCGTGGAACAGGGGACACACGCTGAGCTGCTCGCTGCTGGTGGGGCGTATTCACGACTCTATGAGGCGCAGTTTGCCGCGCCGGCGGCTGAAGAGGTGTGAGCCTGCTGTAATCAGGGAAGCCGGGATGGCCGTAGCACCGTGGCCTAGCCCGCCCGGGATGGGTCCAATGACACGGGGCTTACCAAGACAGCAGGTCCGCGGTGCAGGAGACCCCCGGAAATCACCTGGCAGCGAACCCCACCCCTGCCGCGCATCGCCTTGTGTGCCCCCGGTGCCAGCATCTGGTCCATCCAGGCGCAAGGATGTGCCGGCCTGCCTGCCTTTAGCCGCACGGAGTCGCCGCCGGACTCCAGAGTGAACTCATGCCCCAGCAACGGAGCCAGCTCGGCCCCGCGAAGCACTACGTTTCGCCGGGTTGCCAACGGATCGAAAGGTCCGGCATCCAGTTCAGCGGCGATGGACTCGAGTGCTTCCACCGCGAATACCGTCACGGCGGCGTCCATGTGGGCGGCCTTGCCGAAGAACCTGTCCCCGACGATGCCCTTGCCGGCCACAAGCTCGGCCTGCCTAGCATCCGTCGTCGGAACGTCCGCAGCACCTTCGCGGGCACGGCCAAAATAGGCGTGCGCCGGCGACACCAAAAGATGCAGAACCTCGACGTCGTACCTGTACTCAGCGGTCATTATTCAACGCTAATGCTTCGACGCTTCGAACGGCAGCTCCTTATGTCGTACGCCACAGCGCCGGCGTCGTCCGGAAGATACAGTGGCACGGTGAACTTTGCCGTGGCCCCCGATGGCGCTGAACTCGCCTGGACGTCCGAAGGCGACGGCGAACCAATGCTGTTGATTGCCGGCCAAGCGACCGCCATGGACGGTTGGGGCCCGACGGCGAAGCTTCTCTCCCGCTCCTACCGCGTCATCCGTTTCGATCACCGGGGCATTGGCCGCAGCACCAAGGGTGACGCCGTGCGGTACACCACGAGGCTGATGGCCGGGGATGCAGCCGAGGTCCTCAAAGCTGCGGGCGTTGATGTAGCACACGTGTACGGCCACTCCATGGGCGGACGCGTAGCGCAGTGGTTGGCCATCGACTATCCGGAGAAAGTACGGACGCTGGTCCTGGCAGCCACCAGTGGAGGCAAGTGGCCGGGGGAGGGTATGGCCCCGGCCAAGGCTGCCTTGCAAGCCCTCGTCAGCGGGGATATGGACCGCTTGGTACCGCTCTTCTTTGATGAAGACTGGGTGCGCAACAACCCGGAGGCCACGCAGACGTTCTTCGCTTCCCACGCTTCGGCCTGGGCCAAGGCGCGGCATTTCAAGGCCAGTCGTGAGCACGATGCCTGGAGCCGGCTAGGCGATATCAAGGCCCCGACTCTGATAATTCATGGCACCGAGGATGCCCTTACGCCGTTACCGAACGCCGTCCTGCTCCGCGAGCACATTTGCCGTTCGGTGCTTGTCAGGGTTCCCGGAGCACAACATGGCCTGCACTTGGACCACCCGGAGACCATTGACTGGATTCGGCAATTTGTTACCAAAAAGGGTGCCTAATTTCGGCACTTTGGCGAGAGGCTCTAAAGGGCTTTCCCGCCAAGGTGCCGGACCAACGCGTCCACAATCGGCAGCTGCCCTTTGACGAGCTTTGTCCGGGCCGTGGCTTCCCCAAACCATCGGGCATCGTCTATCTCAGGAAATTCCTTGATGGAGCCGGACCCCTTGGGCCATTCCATGGGAAAGGTATTGCTGACGATTTCATCGGGCTGGAAGGAGTCTGCCTCTGCAGTGAAAGTCGTGATGAGTTTGCCGGAGGGCTGTTTGAAAACCCCTAACAACATGTAGTCGCCGGGTGGCGGTGGAGTACCAATCTCCTCGGTGAATTCGCGTCGGGCAGCAATCAGCGGATCTTCATCCTCAAGGTATTCACCCTTGGGAATTGACCACGCATGCTGATCCTTGTGCGCCCAAAAAGGCCCACCCATGTGGGCAATCCAGAGTTCCAACTCTCCAGTGGAACCGTGCCGGTACAGCAGGATTCCAGCGCTGCGAATCGTGATGCGACCTCCCGGCGTCATGATGTGAACGCGAAATGAATAGACAAAGCCAAGATTACTCCCGGCCACGCTGCCGTTATCCAATTGATGGCATATCGCCCGTTTTGGTTCGTCAATTCCCTTCCTACGGGCTCACGTCTACTTGATAATCGAGGAACTGCACGTTCCTCGTGGGGGTGGAACGTCTTTGCGGTCGCCGGTTTTTGCCGACGACGAGTCTGGGCGCATCAATGGAGGACACGGCTATGGCATGGTCAGTAGGGCTCATTCCGCATGGGCGAATAAAAGCAGCAGGTTTGGCCGTTGTGCTGGCGGTGGGCTTATCAATGCTCGCTGGAGCGGGCCCCTCCCGGGCGGCCGATACAACCCCCATGGCTGAGGATCCCGGCCCTGTGGGCAGCTTTGCCTGGAAGGGTTTCAACTGGCAGAAGCGCTTCTGGGGCGGGGCTCCGATGTACAACGCGAGCTGGGACGCCAACAACGTAAGCAACCCGGACGCCAATGGGTACGTCAAACTGTCCATCACCAACCCAACAGGCTCGGCTCCCAAGGGTGCAGAGTTCCAGTCCACGCGTGAGGGATTCGGCTACGGAACGTACAGCACCACGGTGGAAAAGGACGTGAGCGCGCTCCAGAAGGAAGTGGTCTGGGGTTGCCTGTTCACCTACGACCCCGCGGCGGAACCTGGCTATACGGAAATCGACCTCTGCGAGGCGTCCGCTTGGGGAGGCGGAGCTGCCTACGGCCAGAACTGGCCTGTCACCCAAGGCCATGGCTATTGGTTTGACGCCACACTGCCTCCTGGACAGGGCAACAACACTGTCACGTTCGATGTCACAAACGCCCCGATCCTTACCCACAGGATGGTTTGGGAACCGGGCAAGCTCACCTTTGAGACGTTTGCCGGCGAAGGCTACGGAGGAACGCTGTTGAAGAGGACGATCCTGCAGGGCTCCACAGTTCCACTTCCGGCCAACGAACAGATCCATTTCAATCTCTGGGTTACCGGAGGTGGCGGCGGTGATGCTGCCCATGTGGCACCTGAATCCGTGACGATCCGTGATTTCTCATTCGTACCGGGCATCCCGTTGACGGCCCCAACACCCACTATCTCCGGAACGGCGGCAGTGGGATCAACATTGACTGCCAACCCAGGCGCGTGGACCACTGGAACCGCGTTGACTTATCAGTGGTTCAAGAACGGCACGGCCATCGCCGGTGCAACGGCCCCCACGCGTGTCCTTGCAGCAGCGGATCAAGGTGCCACGTTGACCGTCCGGGTTACAGGCACCAAAGCCGGCTACGCCACCGCCACCAAGGAATCGGCACCCACGGCTGCCGTGGTGGCCGGTACGCTGCTTGCCCCTACTCCCACGGTCACAGGGACGCTCACTGTTGGTTCCACACTGACTGCCAACCCGGGGACGTGGACCTCGGGAACCACCTTGACCTATCAGTGGTATCGCTCCGGTGTTGCGATCACTGGGGCAACTGCCAGGACCTACGTTCTAGTGGGCGCGGATCAAGGAGACACCATGCGGGTGCGGGTTACAGGAACGAAGGCCGGGTACACCTCGGTATCCAAGTACTCCGCCAACACGGCACTCGTAAGTTAGGGAACGTCGGGTTAAGGCAACAAACCCGCAGTTGTGTCGCGCTGGGGGCGTGATCCGACACAACTGCGGGTTTGCTGGGCTTGATGGTTTCTCTGTATGCGCTAGTTTTTCGGCGCGCGGACCGGGACCATCCTCTTGATGGCCAGGCCAAGAGCCAGAATGGCGAAGGCGGCCAGTGCGAACCAGAAGAGGTCCCCGGCGCCGGTCATGGCAAGAGTGCCGGAGCCGGCGCCTCCTGCAATTGCTGCGCCTACGGATCCTGCCGGGTTGTTGTACATGAGTCGTTTACCAAACTTTCTTTCTGTTGAGTGCGGCGTCCAGGTAGGCCTTGGCGTGGACTGCCTGGAGGAAAACGTCGATGACGGTTTCGTACATGGTTGCGGCAAGCAACATGTACCTCCAACCCCGGAAACGCAGGGTTACTATTCGTTCCAGGACGAAGATGCAGGTGACAGCGAGCCAGAATGGGTGGAGATTCAGCCCCATTCCGGTGGTCAGGGCAAAGATGATGGATCCGAGATAGGCCAGGGTCACCAGGACGCCGAGCATGGAGAGAAACTGCCGTCCCCAGTAGGCCCTGGTGACTTTGGTCCATCCGTACTGCACACAGTTCTCCACGGCTCCGCGCTTCCAGCGAAGCCGCTGCGACCATAGTTCCCGCCACGTGGGCATGACTTCGGTAACCAGCGTGCAGTTTGATGGTGAAGCTATGCGGTATCCGAGGGTGAGGAGTGCGAAGGACAATTCGTTGTCTTCGGTCAGCACCGAGGTATCGTAGACGCCGCCCTCGCCGTTTCCGGGAGGAAGCGTACCGTTCAATCGTGCTGAGACGACGTCCCGAAGGGTTTTGATGCGGAATAGCGCCGCAGTCCCTGTGACTACCAGGCATCTGCCGTGGAGGCGCTTTATATCCCTGGCGTAGCGGGCGTACTCATTTCGTTGCAGGTGTCCTACGAATCCGCCTCCGGGTCCACCGCTGAACACTCCGCCCACGGCGCCCAGCAGTTCGTCGTTGAGGAGGTTGTTGGTGGCATTTTCGATGAAGTCCGGGGCGAGCTGCGAATCGGCGTCCTGCACCAGAACCAGGTCGTCGGGATCAGCTCCGGGAAGAAATTGGCCCAGGGCGAAGTTCAGGGCACCGGCTTTCTTATCCTTGTTGCCGACCGTGTGGAAGACTTCGACGCCCTGGGCCAAAGCCAGTTCTTCAGTATCGTCAGTGCAGTTATCGGCCACCACGATCACGCGATCAGGGCGGCGGGTCTGGTTGTTCAGCGAGATAAGGGTTTGGGTAATGCCAGCGGATTCGTTGTGTGCCGGGACCAGAACCGTAACCACACCGCCAGGGGCACGATGGGATCCTCGTGGTGCGGGAGTTGTCTCTGAATTGACGCCCCGATACATGTGGGATACCTCCGTTCGAACCTTGAAGTGGTGTTTCACTTAGGGTTCCAACGCGAACGCAAGAAAGCTGCCCGCAAAGCATCAAGGAAGTCTCAAGGTTTGATCAGGAGTTCCCGGACGGCGTCAATATGCAGAAAACGCAGGAGGACGACGCAGAAAACGCAAGAGGACGACGCCGGGAGGTCCCGGCGTCGTCCTCTTCTGGTGCGTTTGAGCTGCTTAGCGGCTCAGGCTAACGGTGAAGGTTTTCGGTCCGCTGAGCGTTACTGCAATGCCGCAGTTTTCTGCAGCGGCGCGGGGGGAAAGATCCCGGATGGCGGCGTCGATGGTGTGGTCGATTGCCGACTTGTCCCAGATTTTCAGCGTGATGGAGTCAGTATGTGTCGTCATTGTCAGTACTTTCACTCAGGCCGTTAACAGCCCCAAGCTTCTTCGCAGGGGCCGCATCCTCGTCGGTGAGGATTGCTGATTCAGCTTGTATGGGAACGAATTCCCTCATTCATGGTTCATGCTGCCTACCGCGATTGACAAGCTGATCCGGCCAAGTGTGACCGATTACACGTTGGACGTTACTCCGTGTAACCCGTGCTGATGCTCTGCTCGCGCCAACGATCCACCTCGGCGCGCTGGGCTTCCTCCACCGCTCCGTAGGCGTAGACGGCGTCGGCACCCAGCAGCAGGAAGCCTGGTGTTTCAGCTGCTTGGACCGCGGCGATAATCACCTCTGCTGCTTTGTCCGGGTCGCCGGGCTGGGTGCCGTGGACGGTGTCATTTTCCTTGCGACGCTTCCCGGCCGTCTCTGCGTAGTCCTGGATCGCCTGGGCAGATTGAGTCAGCGAACGCCCCGCAAAATCGGTCCGGAATGCACCGGGCTCCACCACTGTCACGGAGATTCCCAGAGGCTTCAGTTCCTTCTGCAACGAGCCGGACAGGCCTTCCAGCGCCGCCTTCGTTGCTGAGTAATAGCCGGAACCGGGCGGGCAGATCCGGGCGCCAATGGAGGAGATATTCACGATCGCACCGGATCGGCGGGAGCGCATCCCAGGCAGGACGGCCTTGATCATGGCCACCGGACCAAAAACGTTGGTATCGAACAGCGCCCGGACATCGCCGTCGTCGCCCTCTTCAATGGCTGCGCGGTAACCATAACCGGCGTTGTTGACCAGGACGTCCACCGCGCCAAAGCGTTCTTCGGCCTCCTTCATGGCGGCTTCAATCTGCGACTGCTCGGTGACATCGAGTGCGACGGCGAGGGCCGTCGTCGGAAATTCTGTGGCCAGGTCCTGCAGCTTGGAAACGTCGCGGGCGGTGACGACGGCGTTATCGCCCCGCGCGAGCACGGCTTGGGCCAGCGCGCGGCCGAGTCCGGTGGAGCAGCCAGTGATGAGCCAGGTAGTCATGATGTTCCTTTCAAGGGTGGACCACTCCCTTGGAACGCTACCCCTTAGAGGAATGGGCGTGGGCTCCTGACTTTCTTTGAATCTTCGACCGCGTCAAAACAACTCCAATCAGTTGGATTTGCGGGCCCTTCGGCAGCAAAGAAGGTCAGGAGGAAGCGAGTCCCGGCCTGTTCACTTCTGTCAAACTCTTGACTGCCGTGTTTTGCCACTGGTAAACATTGAGGCGGAAAGCGTTTTCTCACCCTCCTTGAACCATTGCGAGGGATGCGCTTTGCCATGTATTGAAACGTTCCAAACCGCGTTCGGCAGGCCCACTGCCGCCCAGCATCAAAGGAGATGTTCTTTGGCTTACCCCATGAAGTGTTCCTCCCGCAGTACCAACGGCCGTGCGTTCAGGGGCCTGCCGTTGGCAGCGTCAGCTTCCCTGGCCGCCGCAGCCATAGCCCTGACGGGACTCCCGGTCGCCCAAGCAGCTCCGGCCCCGGTCGGCCCGCCAACGCAATCCGGTCTTCCCGGCGTCGTGCCTGCCGAAAAGGCTGGCCCGACGCTCAAGCGCCAGGTGGAATACCTGGACCGCGCACCCGTCGCCGTCTTAACCGATCAAGGCGTTACCGTGAGCTGGCGAATGCTCGGCCTGGATGAGGACACCGTCGGTTTCCAGGTGTTGCGTGACGGCGTCAACATCACCGAGGAGCCCATCCGCAACGCCACAATGTTCGTGGACCCTGACGGAACCGCGGAGTCCAGCTACGTCATCAAGACCGTTGGAAATGGCCAAGGCCAGGACAAATTGACCGAAGCCGTCACGCCGCTGGCGCAGAACTACGTGGCCATCAAGCTCGATAAGCCCGCCGACGGCGTGACTCCGGACGGCAAGGCCTACACGTACTCGGCCAACGATGCCACCGTGGCCGACCTCGACGGCGACGGCAAGTATGAGGTCATCCAGACGTGGGCGCCGTCCAACGCCAAGGACAACTCGCAGTCCGGCTACACGGGCAACGTTTACGTCGATGCCTACAAGCTGGACGGTACCAAGCTGTGGCGCATCGATCTGGGACGCAACATCCGCGCCGGCGCACACTACACCCAGGTTCTGGCCTACGACTTCGACGGCGACGGCAAGGCCGAAGTTTCCTTCAAGACGGCGGACGGCACCCGTGACGCGGCGGGCACGGTGATCGGAAACGCCGACGCCGACTTCCGCAACAGTTCCGGTTATGTCCTGTCCGGCCCGGAATTCCTGACGGTCTTCAAGGGCGAGACCGGAACCATCATGGATACGGTGGCTTACGCACCCGAGCGCGGCACCGTTTCCAGCTGGGGCGACACCTACGGCAACCGCGTGGACCGGTTCCTTGCGGGCGTGGCGTACCTCGACGGCGAACACCCGTCCATGATGTTCAGCCGTGGCTACTACACCCGCACCGTCCTGGTGACGTACGACCTCGTGAACGGCAAGCTCGTGAAGCGGTGGACGTTCGATTCCAACCTGGCCGGTGACCAATACAAGGGGCAAGGCAACCACAACCTCTCCGTAGTGGACGTGGACCAGGACGGCAAGGACGAGTTCGTCTTTGGCTCCATGACCATCGATGACAACGGCCAGCCGCTTTACAACACCAAGTTGGGCCATGGCGACGCGATCCACACCAGCGACCTTGATCCGTCCAGGCCCGGCCTTGAAACCTTCGCTGTCCACGAAAGCATGAGCCAGAGCGGCAACAGGGGAGCCACCTTCCGTGACGCTGCCACGGGTGAGGTTCTCTGGAGCATCCCGGCCATCAAGGACACCGGCCGCGGAGCAGCAGGGGACATCGATCCCCGATATGCCGGGGCTGAAGGTTGGGCGGTAGGCGGTTCCGCTGCGTGGGATTCACCCGTAGGCCAGCTGATGTCTGCCAAGGGAGAGCTGATCGCGGAGAAGATTCCCGCAGCGAACTTCCTGGCCTGGTGGGATGGCGATCTCCTCCGTGAGATTGTGGACCACGATTACGATGCCACGGTGTCCCGTGGCGTTCCGACCATCTCCAAGTGGAATTGGGAAACCGAACAGAGCGACCGTCTCCTGACGGCCGACGGCGCCCGCAGTAACAACACCACCAAGGGAAACCCGTCCATCCAGGCAGACATCCTGGGAGACTGGCGTGAAGAGATCGCCTGGCCATCCACGGACAGCACCGAGCTGCGCATCTACACCACCACGGCTCCCACCGATGTTCGCCTGCGGACGCTGATGCACGACACCGTATACCGTACGTCCGTCGCCCGGGAGAACGTGGCCTACAACCAGCCGCCGCACCCGAGCTTCTACATCGGCGAGGGCATACAGGTGCCGGCGATGCCCGCCGTCGCCTATGCCGGTCAGAACTAGCGGCCCTTAACAACGCCCTTGCAACCAGAGGTTATTAACAGGAGTGCCGCCCGGATCTTGGTGATCCGGGCGGCACTGGTTGTTTCTTCTGTGGGGGTGCCCGCTACCGCTGGCCGGGCAGCCCGCCCATAGGTGGGATGTAACCCGGGCCGAAGCCCTCGTCGTCCTTCCGTTCCGCGGCACTGCGCGTATCGCTGTCCGCTGTCTCGTCGGAATCGCCGTCCAGATCTGCCAGGCCGTTGGTCTGATCGAAGGCGTGCGTGATGGGATCTACGATCGGGACGTCGGTGGGTGCATCCTTGTCGGCCCCTGTTGAAGCCCCTGCTGCTGCGCTGGTGCTGGCCGCTGTTGCGGCACCGGCTGCTGCGCTCGTGCTGGTTGTCGCGCTTGTGCCGGTTGTTGTGTCGGCAGGTGTAGCCATGGTGCTCGTGTCAGCAGCCCGTTCGGGTGCCTTGTGCTCGACGTATTCCTTGAACTTCTTCAAGTCCGACTCCGCCTGCCTTTCAACCACATGTAATTTGTCGCCCAGGAATTCAAGGACGCCGTGCGGTTCGTATTCCAGCGACAGATGCAAGGACGTTTGGCTCGGTCCGGCTTCCTTGAAGTCCACCCAGCCGGCATTCTTGGCACCTTCCACCGCGGCCCAGGCCACGGCCCGGTCCATGTCCTGCTGGACGATCTTTGCTTCCCAGCGGCGATGGACGCCAGCGATCTCGGCTACCCATTCCAGACGGTCCTCGCCCAGGCGCGTCACGCGTTCCACTCCGCCCATGAAACGGGGAAACTCCTCGAAATGTGTCCATTGACTGTAGGCCGTACTCACCGGAACGTTGACCAGGATTGTCTTGTCTACCTTCGTGGTCACAATGTCCTCCTCTGACTCGGTTCGGTTTTGCCCGAGACGACGTCATGCGCCATCCATTAATAAGCTTACTTACCGTGGGACTTCCTGACCCTTTTGGTTTTTTGAGCGCGCAAAATCGACCCATTTGGCTCAGTTTCCGCCCGCGGCGGCGGCAAGGAAGGTTGGAAACCAACATGCCTTTCCCCGAGCCCTGGCTAGGAGATCACCCTGCCGTCCTGGATCAGGAATTCGAGATGCTCCGACATATCTGCCAGCACGGAAACGTCCGCCACGGGGTCGGCGCCGAGCACCAGGATGTCCGCGTCCGCGCCAGGTGCGATCACGCCAAGTTCACCTTCGCGCTCAAGCAGCTGGGCCGCCGTCGTGGTTGCTGAGCGGATGGCGTCGATTGCTGGCTGGACCTTGCCGAGCAGTCTGAACTGTTCGTTCTGATGGCGGTGCATGCCGCCCAGGAGATCGGAGCCGAAAGCCATTTTTACGCCGGCTTCGTGTGCCCGGGAGATGGCCTCCAGCCCGCTGGTTAGTACGGAGTCCACCTTGGCCCACATCTCCTCGGTAAGCCCGAATTCCTTGCCCTCTTCCTTCAGTGCCCAGTACGTGACGAGCGTGGGAACCAGGAAGGCGTCCTTCTCGATGAAGAGCTTGAGGCTTTCGTCGTCCAGGAGGTTTCCGTGTTCGATCGAGCGGACGCCGGCTTCGAGCGCTCGGTTGATGGCGCGTGCTGTGTAGGCGTGCGCCGCGACGTAGCGGTTGGCGGCTTCGGCTTCTTCCACCGCGGCCCGCATTTCTTCCATCGAGTATTGGGTGGAGTCGATGCGGTCCGTGGGGGAGGAGACTCCACCGGATGCCATGATCTTGATGTGGTGGGCGCCCTTGCGGATCTCGTCGCGGGCGGCTGCCCGTACTGCATCGACGCCGTCGGCTACGCGACCGATTCCGCAGCACCCACGCCCATTGGGGTCGTGGTCTTCGCCGGGAAGGCGCATGTCGCCATGGCCGCCGGTCTGGCTCAGGGCGTGGCCGCAGAAATGGATCTTCGGACCCTCAAGCAACCCTTCCTGCTGGGCCATCGCCAGGCCGAAATCAGCGCCGGACAGGTCGCGGACGGTAGTGAAACCGCGGCGCAGCATCTCTCCCATGATCCGGGCTGTCTGTGCGTACACATACGACGCCGGTGTCCAGGTCAGCGAGCGGAAGTCAGCACTGGACGCGACCACATGGACGTGCGCATCAATGAGTCCCGGGATGACGAACTTGCCGGTGCCATCAATCACGCGTGCTCCGGAAGGCGCCTGGGCATCGGCGCCGATGCTGCTGATCTTTCCATCAACACTCACGACGTCGGCAGTGGAGTACGTGCCTGCCTTGACGTCCAGGACGCTTGCGTTGCGGATGACAAGCGGGGCGGCTTTGGGGGTGGTGCTCATGCTAAACGGTGTCCTTCCCGGGGGCTTCGGTATCTGCAGTGACTTCGGTGGGTGCGGGGACTTCGGTGGGATGGGCTTCAAAGGCTTGGACGAGTTCGGCCAGATTCGCGTTGACCAGCTCGACGGCGGCTTCCACGCTGTGCTGCGTGTACTTGCCTTCTGCGTCCAGTAGCGCCAGGACACCTACAACGTTGCGTTGCGGGTCGAGGACAGGCACATTGATGACGGCGCCGCAGCCGAGTTGCTGAATGAGCGCAGAGTCCGCGAAGACGTCCCTCAGTGCTGTCAGATCGGGGGCCAGGAACGGCTTCTTGTGCTCAATGACCGTCCCAAGCCAGCCTGGTGAGATTTCGACCGTCTTCTCGCCGCCCACGGGGTACTCGGCCGGGTGGCTGGTGAACAGCCGCCTGAGGCTGGAACGTTGGGGGATCCACTGGAGGGCGGTGAAGAGGATGACGCCGGGGTCCTGCTGCAGGGCGTCGAAAGCGTGTTGGAACGTAGTGTCGGTTTTCGTGAAGTTTCCGCTCATTGCTACGCCTTTCCTGCTGGAGCCGGATCATGTTCAGCACGGGCGTTGATGTCCTCCAAGGACTTGCCCGCCGTGGAGGCGCCGAAGATCACCACGCCAAGAACGCCAATGGTCAACACCACCGTGGTCATCGTGAACACCCCACCGAAACCGAGGGCCGCTGAGAAGATGCCGATGATGGATGGTGCGAGGATGCTGCCGATACGACCAACTGCGCTGGCCAGGCCAACACCGGTGGCGCGCATCCACGTGGGGAAGAGCTCCGGAGTGTAGGCGTAAACACCGGCATACGTACCGTTCAGGAAGAAGGACAACGTTGCGGCGGCTACCAGGATCATGCCGGAATCATTGGATTGGCTCAGCCAGAACGCGCTGAGCGCCGATCCCGCAAGGTACAAGGCAATGGTGTTCTTGCGGTCGATCCGGTCGCACAGCCATGCTGCTGAGAAGTAGCCCGGAATCTGTGCCAGGTAAATGATGATCGAGTATTCAAAGCTCTTGGTTACGGTGATACCCCGGCCAACCAACAGCGTGGGAATCCATGAGAAGAAGCCGTAGTAGGAGAAGGTGATCACGAACCAGATCAGCCAGATAACGGCCGTCCGACGACGCATGGCCTTTGACCACATGAACTTCAGGGCGTTCCAGATGCTGATCTTCTGCTCATGCTTGGCGATCTCCTCTTGGGCTGGAGGCAGCGAAGCGAGGTCTTTGCCGGTGGCTTTGACGACGCTCTGTTCAAAGCGCTCCACCACCTCTGTTGCTTCGGCCACGCGGCCACGGCTGATCAGGAACCGCGGGGATTCAGGCAGGCTACGGCGCCACCAGAGCAGGAGAAGGATGGGTATGGCCGTAACCACTTGGGCCCAGCGCCAGCCGTCCTCACCCATAGGCACGATGAAGCGGCCAATCAACGCAGCGCCCACGAAGCCGAAGGAGAAGAAGCCGGCAAGGGTCCCAATGAACCAGCCGCGACGCTTTGGGGGAATGAACTCTGACAGGAACGGCGCGATGATGACACTTTCTGCGCCCGCCCCCAATCCTGCAAAGATCCGTGCAATCAGGAACACTTCGAAGGTGGGAGCCATGGCCGCAACCACTGACATAACGCAGTAGAAGGCGAGGGCCCACAGCATGACCTTTTTCCGGCCAAATCGGTCGCCCATCCATCCGGAGAGGATCGCGCCGAAGAAGAAGCCCAGCGGGGCAGCTGAACCTACCAGGCCGAGGCTGGCATTGCTGAGGCCCCACAATTCCTGGATTCGAGGGAGCAGGAACGCGACCACTGCGCCGTCCATGCCGTCGAATGAGTAGCCGAGGCCTCCGATGAGGAGAAGCTTGTAGTGTGGTCGACTGAGAGCCAGACGATCCAAGCGTGCGGTGAGAGACATGGTGATTCCTGCCAAAGTGGGCCAAGTTGTACATTTTTAGGAATATGCACAAGTCTGTGCAGATGCGATGTATCGAAGGTACGGCGAAAGTGTGAGGTAGGTCAATAGGTGGAAGAAGATTTCGACTCGTCAACGTTGACTGAGTGGCTCGACAGTCGTGTCCAGGGCCGGAAGCTTGCAGCACGCCAAATGCAGGTGGTTGGAATCCTGCGCTCGCAGCCGCGCCTTGCCTCCTACGGGTCTGTGAGTGACATTGCTGCAGCAGCCGCTTCGAACGCCTCCACGGTGACCAGGACCGCTCAAACATTGGGGTTCAAGGGCTGGGCTGACTTCCAATTCGAGCTCAGGTCACGGTTCCTGGCGTCGCTGAGCGCAGTGGAAGTTGCTGCGGAGCATAATGGCCATATCAGTAGTCCTGCACAGGCTGCCGTCTCAACCGATCGCGCGAATTTGGCCCATTTTGAACGAACTTTGGACGCCGACACCATCCACCTGATTGCCAAGGCCATCGCCGGTGCCCGACAAACCTTCATTGTGGCAGCAGGAAGCTACGCCATCCCCGGCAAGGCCTTGGAGCACAACGCAATCATCGCCGGCTACAACGTCCGGCTCCTCGATGCCGACGTCGCTGCACTGACAAATGCCATCGCGCGGCTGGGCGCCGAGGACCTGGTCATCGCCATCAGCCTTTGGCGGGTTTATGACAGCACCATTCGCGCCGTCGATATTGCCCACAACATCGGTGCGCCGGTTGTTTCCATCACTGACAGCGCAGGGTCACCTGTGGCCGTGCATGCCCAGCATCGGATCGTCGTGCCCACCGAAGGCGCCGGTTTCTTCCCGTCCCTTACAGGTGCGGTGGCCGCGGTCCAGGCGATCGCCGTCGAACTTGCCTCCCTGGACCGCGAACGCTCCAACCAGAACATCGCGGCTTCGGAGCGCACATGGGACCAGATGCGGATCATGCATCCGCGGTCGAGCTCCTAAGGCCGCGGCGGCAAAGAGGGTCGGGAACCAACAGGACTTACGACGCCGGGCCCTCCTCACCCGCCAGCGCGCCTCCAACAAGGGCCAGGTTTTGGATGACGGCCAGTCCGAACTGGGCGGTGTCATTGGTGGAAACGGTCGGAGCCTCGTCCACGGGCTGGAGGACATAGGGCGGCAGGATCTTTTTCAGCGTGAACGCCTCGGCATGGTTCAAGTTCTCCCCGCCCTGGGCAAAGCTCTCCCATGCCAACCCGGCCAGGTCCAGGGACCCTAGTCGGGCTGCCGCATAGGCCGTGAGTCGGCTGTGCGCCTGAGTCAGGTAGATGCCTGCAAGGGGCTGTCCTACTTCGGCGGCTTGCTCCTCCGGCGAAGCCAGGAATAGCCGGCAATACTGCATCCATGCTTTCTCGAAGGATGCATCCGGCACCAGGCTGATCAGTTCGCTGCAGATTTCCACCAAACCAAAAACGGCGCTCAGGTGCGAGACGCTGATGACCTCGCGTCCGGCGTCGAACCTTCCTTTGTCCAGGTCGTAGAGCGCCTCGCCGGTGAGGAAGCCGTACTTGAGGGCGCCGATATCGGCCATGGTTCCCAGGAGGCGGTCGCGTGAACGGGGGTTGCCGGTGCGTTCCCAGTCGGTGAGCCACGTGGCGGCGAGCGAGCCCCAGTCTGTACCCAGCCCGACGCCCAAGGCGCCGCGGTCCGGGCGGTAGGTCTCGGCGTCGGGACGCACTTTGCGTACGGGGTCCAACCCCAGGAAGTTCTGGTCGCTGTCCACCAGTTCGGTGAGGAGATCGCCGGTGCGCTCATCGGCGGTCAGGTAATAGTAGAAGCGTCGGTAGGCGGGGGTGCTGATTCGAAGCTGCTTGGCGCTGCAACCCCAGTGCTGCACGTTGTGCCGCGAGCCCAGCCCGCGCCAGGGGCCAAGGTGGTACACATCCACTTCGCCGGTGTGGCGCGTCATTGCCTCGGCAAAGCGGAAGACGTCGGCCCGGCCCGAGCGCAGGTACATGTACCAGAGCCAGAGATCGGGTGAGAGTTCCGAGTTGTCCCACGCGTAGCCGCCGACGTCGTAGCGCCAGACGTGCCGGTCGGAGTCGTAGGTGTGCATGACGTCGCCGTAGTTCCAGAATCCGTACCAGCGGCGCTGCTCTCTTTGGCCTTGGTAGAAGTCGAACAGGAAATCGAGCTTGTCTTCGAGTGCCGCCCGCGCCGGAGTGCTGCGGTCCACCGGCGCCCAGTCGCCGAAGACGCCCGCGGAGTGCAGGTACTCAGGCGATGGCTGCAATAGCGGGGGGGACGCTGCCCGGGCGTCCATGGCGAGGGATTCGGCGCTGGGCGTGGCGTCGTACGCGAACAACGTGAGCTCGTGGGTCCGTGCAATTCCCGTCGGATTTCCGAATCCAGGCTCGTAATCCTCGTACGTAATCTCGAGCCCCTCGAGTTGTTCCTCGAAGGTGTCCTGGCCGAGGCCGTCGTGATAGAAACGCAGGTCCATCGGCTGGGCTTCGGGGGAGTAGAGCCAAGCGGTCAGCGTTGCCTCCCGGGTGGCTGCTCCGCGGATGTCCAGCTGGCCCGGGTGCGACTGCCAGAAGTCCCGAACGCCAACGCCGAAGCCGCCTCGGAGGTCGCTCAGGGAGCAGAGTCCCGCCGATCGCGTCCCGCCAGAGATGCCCACCCAACCGTGGCCCGGGGCCGTGCGTTTGCGGAGCTCGAAGCCGTCCGCGCTCAGCTGCGTGAGCGTGTAGTCGTTCCATGTGGGGATGAGGTGGAGCCGTTCGGAAACCAGGGGGCTCCATTCGTTCACCGGCGGAGTGGGTTCCCCGGCGACCTGGGCTTGGCGGACTTTCTCCCCAGGATCCCTTCTCAGGCCGGTGAGTCCGCGGACCGCCTCCACAAGGAATCCGCCGTCCGCTCCGGCGATCCGGACGTGGCGATCGTGCAATTCGCTCTCGAGCGGGATGGTGAACCGAACTCCAAGTCCGGCCAGGAAATCCTGCCCGGCATCGCCGTCCCAGATGAACGAATGCATCATTCGGATGCTCCGCGCGCCGGCGTAGAAGTAGAAGCGGACGGTGAATGGAAGCCACTCCCTTTCGCCCAGGTCCGCCCGATGGCGGCCTTCCAGACGCACGACGGCGCGAACGGGACCGCGTTGCTCGACCGTAAGGGACGTGACTTCGCCAGTGAGGCCTTCGCGCGTTGTGCTGCCAGCTCCCTCGGCAACGTCGTTCTGCAGCAGGCTCACGAGCCGTCCGTCCTTCGCCACCACTGAACCACCGCGGGTCAGCGTACTGAACAGGCTCGCTCCAGACCGCGGCAGGACCATTTCCAGGGTCCCGGTGGAGACGGTCACGGACTCTTCCCTTTCGGTGACCGTCACCTCGGGCGATCGTTCGACGCCGGCTGCCGGGCCGCCGTCGTGAGCTTGCTTGCCGCTGGAGGTGACGGAGTATGCGCTCGCCGGGTTGCCCGTCGCGCCCAGGGCGATGCCCGCCCACTTGAGGGAACCGTCGGGCCAAGTAGCGAGCGGCCAGGTTTGGGCGTTGACGTGGCGTCCGCGGGCATCCATAACGGATAGCTCAGACGCCTGCGCGACGGTGCCGCGTGCAAAGGGCATCCCCCATGTTGTGCCACCGCTCAGGGCGGCGGGCGGTGCGCCATCGAGCCACGTGATGGGAGCGTGCTGAGTCATGTTCGAGTCCACCTAAAGTTTCGGAAAGCGCTTTCTTTGTTACGTTTCAAGAAACTTACCTCCGGGTGTCGTGAGCCGCAAGGGGTGACCGCTGGATGACCCCAGCGAACAATTGACACGCCCGCATCGCGGCGATATCGTACAACCAAATGGTTGTAGATCAGCTCAATTCCGTACCCTCCAGTGATGTGGACCTTGACCGGTTGTTCCACGCGTTGGCAGATGGCACTCGGCGGGACATTGTGGCCAGGGTGACATCCGGGGAGTACTCGGTGTCCGGATTGGCTGGGCTCTACACCATGAGTTTCGCGGCCGTGCAGAAGCATGTCGCGGTCCTGGAACGGGCCTCCCTGGTGACCAAGGAGAAGCGTGGGAGGGAGCAGATCGTGCGGGGGAACCGTGACGGACTGCAAAAAGCCCGGCGTCTGCTGGACCAATACGAAATGATCTGGCGGCAACGTGCCGGCCGGATCGCCGAAATTCTCGGTGAAGACTAGGAAGGGATCTGCCATGACCGTGGTCAGCGTGGACAAGAATACGGAGGCCCTAAGCCTCACAGTCGTTGCCGAGTTCGATGCCGGCGTCCAGCGCGTTTGGAAAATCTGGGAGGACCCACGCCAACTTGAACGATGGTGGGGGCCGCCTACCGTCCCGGCCACGTTCGAAACCCACGATTTCACGCCCGGAGGCAAGGCCGCCTATTACATGACGGTGCCCGACGGAACAAGGGCCCACGGCTGGTGGCAGTTCACCACCATCAACGCCCCGGACCACCTCGAATTCGACTACGGATTTGCCGACGATCAGGGCACCCCCATGGGCGAGCATGGAGCCGCGCACGCCACCGTCAAGCTCGAGCCCATTGGCGACCGCACCCGCATGACCATGTCCACGCGCTTTGACTCTGAAGAACAGCTTCAGATGATGTCGGACATGGGCATGGAGGAAGGCCTGCGGGAGGCCATCGGTCAGGTCGACGCACTCCTCGCCGAGCCGGCCAACGCCTCACTCCAGTAGCGGCGGCCAAGAAAAACCGGCGACGGCGGGAGCGTCGCGCCGTCGTCGGCGTATCGTTTAAGTCCCGGCCGCCTCTTGGAACGGACTTGTGTCATGGCGCGATTGATCATCATGGGCCCTCCAGGTTCCGGCAAAGGCACGCAGGCGGAAGTGATCGCCCGGCATTTCTCGATCCCCGCGATCTCTACGGGAGACCTCTTCCGTGCACATGTTCGGGACAAGACAGAGCTCGGCGCAGAAGCGGGCGAGTACATGGACCGGGGCGAATTTGTTCCCGACCACGTCACCACGGCCATGCTCCGCCAGCGGCTGGAGGAAGGTGACACGGGGAACGGGTTCCTCCTTGACGGCTACCCGCGCACTGTCATCCAAATTGGTGCCCTTGATGAGATATTGGCCGCGAGGCATCAGGCGCTCGAAGTGGTTCTTGTGCTGAATGTGGAGGATGCCGAACTCGTTGCCCGCATGCTTCAACGGGCTCAGGAACAGGGCCGCAGCGACGATACTGAACCCGTCATTCAGCGCCGGCTGGAGCTGTACCGGGACGAGACGCAGCCTGTGGTGACTGCGTACACGCAACGCGGAATCCTGTTGATGGTGGACGGCTCCGGCGATCGGGAATCGATTACGGCGAAGGCCATTGCTGCGGTGGAGAAGGCACTGGCGGTTTAACGCGCCACGGACGAAAGCCCGGAGCCAAGGGTCCGGAGATAGGCCGCGAATCCTTCGGGTGCCCGAGCCTGCAGCCGCCCGGAGGTTGTCACCTTGGTGGTGTCCGTGGCGATGACCGCCAGCCCGAGCCGCCGAAGGCGTTCAACCAGGACCCGGTCCTCGTGGGACCTTAGCCTCGGAAAGCCGCCCGCGGCCAGGTACGCAGAAGCACGGACGCCAAGGTTTGCCCCGTAAATATGGGGATGGTCTTCCCGGGAGGGGTGCAGTTCCCGCCAGCGTTCCAGGACCGCCTCGTCCATGTCCCGGGAGTCCGGCTCCACGGATCCCAAGATGGCGTCGGCACCGGCGTTGGCAAGTTCCACCTGTCGCACCAGCCAGTGTCCCGGGACGGTGGAGTCGGCGTCGGTGGTGGCCAACCACGTACCTGCGCCTGCGCCTGCGGCGAAGGGCAGGCGTTCCAGGGCGGCACGGATGCCGGCGTCGCGGCTGGCGCCCGTGCTGCGAAATCCGACCTCGACCGGGAGGAAACGGAGATCAGCCGAAGTGTACGCAGCCGTGATGCTGGAGGATCGGTCCGTGCAGGCGTCCAGGACCACAGCGATTGAAACCCCGATTCGGGGGTGCTCGCGCTGCAGGGCATCCGCCGCGGTCTGCAACGCCGCCAATGCTGAGCCGATGTGCCGTTCCTCGTTGTGGGCCGGCATGACCACCGCGACGCTCCGGATTTTTTGCCGGTCCGCGGTGGTCACAGCGTTTCACTCGGGGCAATAAGGATCTCCAGCATGAAGTCCCTTTCCCGGTAGATCCCATGCGCGGGCCACGCAAGATGGCTGCGGGCCATTGCGTGAACTGCCTCTGCGTCCAGTTGCCAGCCCGAGATCGGGTGCCGCCAATGGCAAAGAAGCAGGGTGCCGCCGGGCCGGGTGGAAGCCCGAATCCGGTCCAGTAGTTCGCTCAGTTCTTCCGGCGAAAGGTAATAGCCCGTCTCGGACAACACCACCAGGTCGAAGGTCCCTTCCGGCCACTCATCCGGCACAGTGAGGCGGCGGGCTTCGGCCGACGGGTATCCGGAGAGCCGCTGTGTTGCCTGGAGCAATGCCGTGCTGCTGGCGTCCACTCCAAGGAATTGCCGGCAGCGCCGGGCGAGTTCCTCGCTGAGCGTGCCGATGGAACAGCCCACTTCCAGGCCGGAATCATAAGACTCCTTGGGCAAGGCCGCCAACGTCAGGGCACGCTTGCGGCGTTCGTACCAGCTGGAGGAGTAGTCCCACGGGTCCTCTTCACGGGAGTGGACCTCGTCGAAGATCCGCTCGGCGTCTGCTGCTGTGTTGCTCCCCGCCGTGAATGGGTGCCAGGCGAAGGTCTCGAAGTGGCGGGAAAAGTGCTCCAGGAAAGTCCCGGACAGCAGCGTCTCATCACCCGGCTGCTCGGACAATGGTTCCACTTGCGAGGCATGGGCGCCCATCGCGTCGTTCTTGGCGTCCCGCTCCGCCGCTGTTAACGGGACCCGTACCCATGACTGCCAAGCGGCATCGTCGGGTCCTGCCCAGAGCCAATACCAAATGGGGTACTCCAGCAGGCCATGGCCTCCGGCGGCGGCAACCCTGGCTGCGATCGAGCCCAAGGTGTCGTGGTCTGTGTGCCCGTCCGACCGGTACGGCGCCACGATCACCACGTTGTCCGCCGGATGGCCTGACGCTGCTTCGCGAACCGCCTCTTCGATTCGATCTTCATGGGCTGCCAGCCGCCCGTCCGGCAGCTCCAGGAATTGCCACGCCGCGCTGGGAGCCAGCCCGGACACAGCCGTGCCGAACTCAATGAGCCTGATAGCGGCAAGCTGTTCCGACGTCGTGGTTTGCGACTCCGGGTGCGACGCTTCGCCGGCAGTGCAGAGCAGGAGCTTCACGGTGGCCCCGCTGTGGTGGAGCTTGGCCAGGAGGCCGCCGGCGCCGAGTGTTTCGTCGTCCGGGTGCGCGGCGAGCACCACAAAGGCCATGCTTGTGAGTTCGCTTGCGTCCAGCGGCAACTCCGGCAAGGCAGCGACGCCGCTGGCCGCCCATTCCGCCTCGGTTGTTCCCGTGTCTGCGTGCGAGAAGCTCACCATCCGGCGTCCCCATCCAGAGTCAGGGCGCCCAACTGCGCGTCGTCTCTCAGGGCGTGGTGCTGGCGAATGTATAAGGACAGGTCCGCCATTCGTTTTCCGTACGCCTCGTTGAAAGCCAACGGGCCCGGTCCGAGGTTCTGGCTCACAACCGTTTGGACACGTTCGACGGCGGCGGCAACAGTCCCGCGGACGCGCAAGGCTTCGCTCCAGGCGCTGGAGCCGTCTCCACCTGAATCGGCCAGACCGCCGGCGTCGATCCGTTCGGCTGTTGCGGCCAGGTATCCGCCGACGGAGGTGAGGATCCGGTCCACCTCGCCCAGGGAAGCGAGGGCGATCTGGTCCGGGTTCCGGCCGTTTCCTACGCCCGCGGCCAGGGCTGCCCTGAAGTCACGGGCCATTGCCACGGCTCCGCCGAACCAGCACGAGGCCACTCCCATGCCACCCCACGCGAAGCCGGGACGTTTGAAATACCAGTCCTCGTCGCCCACCGGTGCTGCCTTCACATGCTCTAAGTGGACGGTGCCGCTGGGGATTTCCTGCAGGCCCCGGCTGGTCCACCTCGGGATTTCGCACGATACTCCAGGATCCTTCAGGCTGACGGCGAAGGCCGTCCTGCCGTTGCCCTCCGTGTGGGCTGTGATGATGGCATTGTCCAGCTGGGCGGCCAGCGAGCACCATGGTTTGGCGCCGTTGAGTACGTAGTTTCCGGCAGGGTCGGTCTTGGCCTCGAGTTTCGTGCCGGGACCTTCGGCCGCGAAGACTCCCCACGGGCCTGTCGCGATTGCTTCGGAACCGGACTGGGCCAGGATCGCGAGGGCGTCCAGGTGGGGTTCAAGGACGCGTCCGGCGGCCACGTCCACGGCCGTGACGGACGCCAGGAGTTCCCAGAGCTTGGCGGTGTTGCCCTCGCCAGGCTTCGGAGCAGTGTGTCCTATCTCCCCGGCAATGGCCAACAGTTCAGGGATGTTACCCACGGCCGCCCGGATTTGTTCGAGTACGGGTTCGAGGGCTTGAAGTTGAACGGACTCGGAACTGATGCGTACGGGTTGGGCTTCGGGGTCGCTCATGGACTCAAGCATAAACTAAGGAGCCTTAGTTTATGGGCTGCGAGAAGCAAGAACGACGGCGGGAGGGGCATCACTGCCGACTTCCCAGGTGTCGAGCTATTTATGGCATCGCGCCGAGGTGGGACGGAGGTGAGCATTGCGCTGGGTTTCCAACGAGTCCCGCCCGCGGAAAAGTTCCCATTGGTCTCCACATGACGCAATCTATTCACAAGTTTTGTCACAAGAGTCACATCATCTTGTCATTTCACATGACAGGATTCCTACGCTGGAGGAGTCAATGTTCCCGAGCCTTAGGAGTTCCAGTGCCACAACCAAACGACTCCGCTTCCATCTCCACCGACTCCCACAGCCCGCCCGGCAAGAACCCGCCCGGCAACCCGCGCAAAGCCCAAAGTTTCCTCAGCAACCTCGGCGCCGACCTCCCTGCGTCCTTGGTGGTTTTCCTCGTTGCCCTTCCCCTTTCCCTCGGCATCGCCGCAGCCTCCGGAGCACCTGTCATGGCCGGGCTCATCGCAGCTGCCATCGGAGGAATCGTCGCGGGCAGCCTGGGCGGCTCTCCACTCCAGGTGAGCGGTCCCGCCGCGGGCCTGACCGTCGTCGTTGCCGGCCTGGTTGACGAGTTCGGCTGGCAGGTGACGTGTGCGATTACGGCTGCTGCCGGCGTCGTGCAGTTGCTGCTGGGTGTCAGCCGCGTAGGCCGGGCCGCACTGGCAGTGTCGCCGGTGGTGGTCAAAGCCATGCTCGCTGGCATCGGCATCACGATCATCCTGCAGCAGTTGCATGTGTTGCTCGGCGGCCAGGCCGCTGGGTCCGCCGTCGAAAACCTGACCGCACTTCCAGCGGCCATCACCAATGTCGAGTTGCATTCGGCGCTGCTGGGACTGGCCGTCGTCGCGATTCTTCTGGCGTGGAAATACCTGCCCACTGCGGTGCGGAAGATTCCCGGGCCGCTTGCCGCCGTCGTCGCTGTTACCGCTTTGTCTGCAGCAGTTGCGCCCAGCGTCGAGCGCATCAGCTTCAGCGGTTCCCTCTTCGACGCCGTCGCCCTTCCCAGTTTGCCGGACGGTAACTGGCGTGCTGCGGTCATGGCGGTCATCACGGTAGCCCTGATCGCAAGCATCGAATCGCTGCTTTCCGCGGTGGCGGTGGACAAGATGCATGCAGGCACGCGCACCAACCTCAACCGGGAACTCGTTGGACAAGGGTCCGCCAATATGGTCTCCGGCATGCTGGGCGGCCTCCCGGTGACGGGCGTGATCGTCCGCAGCGCCACCAACGTTGAAGCCGGCGCCGCGAGCCGCGTGTCCGCCATCCTGCACGGCGTGTGGGTCCTGGTGTTCTCTGCACTGTTCGCCGGTCTCATCCAGCTGATTCCGTTGTCCGTGCTCGCAGGCCTGTTGCTCGTCATCGGCGCCAAGCTCATCAAGGTCGCCGACATCAAAACCAGCCTGCGCACCGGCGACCTCCTGGTCTACATGGTCACGCTGGCATGCGTTGTTGTCCTGAACTTGCTCGAGGGCGTCATTATCGGCCTGGCACTCGCGGCCCTCTGCGTGTTGTGGCGGGTACTCCGTGCCCAGATCCATGCCCATGCTCCCGCCGGGGAGCAACTGCCGTGGCGGGTCACGGTCGCCGGGTCCTGCAGCTTCTTCGCCCTGCCCCGACTGAACCGCGTGCTTCACTCCGTGCCCGAAGGGCAGGACGCAGTGATTGAACTCAACGCTGATTACCTCGATCACGCATTCCGCGAGGCTCTGGTCGCCTGGCAGACGCAACACCGCTCCAGCGGGGCCTCGGTGCTGCTGGAGGAACACGGAACCACCGCTTTCAGCGACGCCGCGGACAGCACTCCCCAGCGTCAGGATCCACGCGAATTCCCGCTGCCACCCAGGACTTCCTGGCAGTCGTCGCCGCTGGATGGTACCCACCAGGAAGCGCACGACGACGGCGGGCAGCTTCCGTTGCGGTCGATCCTCCTTGGCATCGACAAATACCATCGACGCTACGAAGACAAGGTTCGCCCGCTGGTGCAGGACCTGACCGAGGGGCAGAACCCGGACACCTTGTTTGTTGCCTGCGTCGACTCCCGCGTCAATCCGAACCTGATCACCAGCAGCGGCCCCGGCGACCTTCTGACACTGCGGAACATCGGCAACGTAGTGTGCCGTGATGGCCGGGATGCCTCGATCGATTCTGCCCTGGCATTCGCGGTCAAGGGCTTGTCCGTGGACTCGATCGTGATCTGCGGCCACTCCAATTGCGGCGCGATGAAGGCCGTTATCGCCGACGCCGAGGGTGCGGCCGCAGCTTTGGGTGGGGGCTTCGATGCCTGGCTGGAGCACGCCCGGCCGAGCTACCGCGCGCTGTTGGACGGTCATCCTGTGGCCCTTGCTGCCGAAGCTGAGGGCTACAGCCGCCTGGACCAGCTCAGCATGGTGAACGTAGCTGTCCAGCTCCAGAAGCTCGAAGAGCACCAGGTCACTGGGCCAGCCCTGGCATCTGGACGAGTGCAGGCCACGGGTTTGTTCTACGACATTTGCACGGCCCGCGTGGTCCTTGTGACTCCCCAGGGCATCGAGCAACTGGATCCGAGCATGGCCGTTCACTAGCCTGCCAGCTGGCTTGCGTTGCTTCACGACCTGCTTTGAGCTGACGCTGGCCCCGACACGCCGTTAACTGCGGCGTGTCGGGGCCGCCAGGCTGTCAAAGGGCTTCGTGAAGCAACAGGCTGCGGCGTTCGTGGAACCAGGAAGCCTAGCGGTCCGTGAGCAGCAGGACGTTCCCGTCGAGGTCCCGGACGGTGAAGAACAAGCACACGTCCGGATCGCCCTCCACCACCGACACGCCATGTCCGTTCCTGAGCAAACGATCCCGCATGCCCGTGAGGTCCTCCACCAGGAAACCGCATGTCGCCCAAGCCAGCCCGGGCTCAGCCGCGATCCCGCTGAGGGGACCCATCAGCGTAACTGTGGCACCGCCGTCGCCCGTTAGAACTGCCGACCACTCCGAAACGGTGACAATCCGAAGCAACAGGTGTTCCGAATACCACCTGGCTGCCCGGCCCGGATCCGAGACGGGAATGAATGCATTGGAAACAGTAGTCACGCGCGGCCCTTCCTATGGGGATATTTGGATTGAGAGTAGCCCCCGCCCCTCCCCGTGGCCCAGCAAAGTGCGGAATACTGGAGCCGGAACCACGATTTCCGGCAGGAGAAGGACTGCCGTGCGAGGAGGTGGCGAAACGTGAGCGCCGGGAACAACGCCTTCAGGCGGAAGCTCGAGCGGGGAGCGGAACTGCGGGCCGTCCGATCGTGGGGCGGCAATGCCGAGGAAGATGCAGAGCTTGAGGCGGCAGAGGCGGAGGAGCGGGAGAAACGCCGCAAGGTGGACGACGCCGCGCGGGTCGAATATTTGATCCGGGATGCCATGAACCAGGGCAAATTCGACAACCTCAAATACGCCGGCAAGCCGATCCCGGGCCTGGGGGAGCACTATGACCCGGACTGGTGGGTCAAAGGTCTGATCCAGCGCGAGCAACTCAGCGGGATCGGGCCACCAGCCATTCTCCTACGGATCGAGGACGCTGAACTCGACGCGAAGCTGGATCAGCAGTACACGGAGAAACAGGTCCGCGACATTGTTGAGGACTTCAACAAGCGGGTCGTTGAGGCTCGTCGACAGCTCCAGGGTGGGCCGCCAGTGATCACCAAGCTGAGGGATGTTGACGCCGAGCTGGAACGCTGGCGCGGACGACGTGCCGCGGCGGCGCCGCCCGAGCCGGAGCCCGTGGAACCAATCAAACGTACTTGGTGGCAGCGGCTCTGGAACGGCTTCGGCTGATACGAAATCCGGCCCTACCGTCGGGGATGCGGCTAGGCGAAGCTGTCTTCCTTTGCCTGCTCCGACTCCTTGCGTCCGCCCTTGATCAGCGACGACAAGTGCGCCTGCTGCTGGCGGAAATGGCCGTGGGCCGTGAGGCCGAACTCGTAGGCAGACTCTGCATGCTGGGTGAGGTCCACGCCGGTTACTTCATGTTCGTGGGCCACGCGGAAGCCGATTGTCTTGTCAATAGCGCGGCCGATCAGGAGGGTGCCCAGGCCAGAGAGGGCGATAGTGAGCAGCACGGCAACTGTCTGTGCCACGAGCTGCTGAACGCCGCCGCCGTAAAGGAGGCCACCGGCCACGCCCTCCGTGGGGAAGGCAACGAATCCAAGGGAAAGCGTGCCGATCACGCCGGCGCCGAAGTGCACGCCCACGACGTCAAGGGAATCGTCGAAACCGAACTTGTACTTCAGGTCTACGAACACTGCACAGGCAGCACCGGCAACGAGTCCCAGGCCAAGGGCCGCGAGCGGGGTGATGTTGGCGCAGGAAGGGGTGATGGCCACCAGGCCGGCGACAACGCCGGAGGCTGCACCCAACGATGTCGGGTGTCCGTGGCGGATCTTCTCCGTGACCAACCAGCTCAGCATCGCAGCGGCAGGGGCCACCAGGGTGTTGACCCAGATCAGGCCTGCCTGCTCAACCGTAGTTGCAGCGCCGCCATTGAATCCAAACCACCCGAACCAGAGGATTGCTGCGCCGATCATGATGAACGGGACGTTGTGGGGGCGGTGGTTGGGGTCCTTGGCGAATCCGTGACGCTTTCCCACGATCAATGCGAGGACGAAAGCGGCCGTACCTGAACTGACCTCAACTACGGCACCGCCGGCGAAGTCGATCACCTGGCCGAAGATCTGCGTGACGGCTCCGCCCGCGCTCATCAAGCCACCGCCCCAGACCATGTAAGCCAGTGGGCAGTAGACCACTGTTACCCAGATGGGGACGAAGAGCGCCCATGCGCCGAACTTGGCGCGGTCGGCGATGGCACCGCTGATGAGCGCCACAGTGATGATGGCGAACGTAGCCGCAAAAACTACCTTGAGGAGGTCAGGCGAACCCATGAGGTCCTGGAGGCCGAAATGTGCAAAGGGGTTGCCGAACAGGCCCAGGAAGCCGTCGCCGGTGGTCATCGAGTATCCCCACAGGACCCACACCACGCCAACAATGCCCGCAGAGATGAAGCTCATCATGATCATGTTGAGCGCTGCCTTGGCGCGGGTCATGCCGCCGTAGAAAAGGCCAAGGCCCGGAGTCATGAAAAGCACCATTGCCGATGACAACATCAGCCAGACGTGTTGCGCAGAGATCTCCACTGCGTTCCCTTCTGATCAAGCCTGAACGGGCCCGTTGTTGCACGGCCCTCACTACCCCCCGATCAATATTCGGTGAGCTATGTTTCCGACTCAGAAGAGCTAAGTTGCAGGGAAGTTACAGAAACACCACGTTCGTGAAGATCAGGTGACTGGCATGTTTCAGGGATGTTACCGACGCTTCCCGCGCGGTCATTTTTCGCGAGGCCCTGTTTCGCGCGGCGTTGTTTCGCGCGGCCCTGTTTCGCGAGGCCCTGCCGGGTATCCGCCACGCCTGCTGAAGATGATGATCCCCAAGGCAATCGCCGTGGGCAGCGCCGCGGCCAGCGGCACCAGCTGAGCCCCAACGGTGGTCAGCGCCAAAGCACCGTAGCCGGCACCGACGGCGATCCCCAGCTGGATGGTAACTACTGTGAGGCCGTTGGCCGCATCCTTGTGCTCCCCGCCGGCGCGAAGGATCGCCGCCTGGTTGTAGATGCCGATCGCTCCGAAGGAAACACCCCAGGCGACCATCAGCGCGAAAACCCCCACCCATGTGCCGCCTAGAACCGGCAGCAGCGCGAAGGCAAGCAAAAGAAGCCCGACGGCGGTAATCACCGAACGCCGGGGACGGGAATCGGCGGTCAGGCCGGCAATCCAGATCCCGACCAAGCCCGAGATTCCCACCACGGACAGGGAAATGCCAGTGAGGGCTTCGGGCAATCCGGAGGCGAGCAGGAAAGGGGCAACATATGTAAAGAGTGTGAAGTGTGCCAGCAGCAAGAGTGGCCAAGCGGTGGCCACGGCGATCACGCCCGGTAGCTTGAGCGCCGCCCGGATCGACGGCGTCTTGTGGGTACCCGGATCATGCGCAGCAGGCAGGAGCCAGAACGCCAAAACTGCCAATAGGACGCCAACCCCGGCCAGGACCACGAAGGAAACCCGCCATGTCATGAGCGTTCCCATCAGTGTGCCTATCGGAGCCCCGACTGCCAACGCGATGCTGGTTCCGCTGAAGACGACGGCCATGGATTTGCCCACCGAGTGGGCAGGAACGATGCGCGCCACGTACGGTGCCATGCTCGACCACAACATGCCATGGGCGATACCGCCCAAGAGCCTTGCAACGATGGCCACTTCAAGATTTGGGCTCAATGCCAGCAAGACGTTGCTAAGTGCAAAGGCAAGTACGGTCCCGATCAACAGGGTCTTTCGTGGGACCCGCCCGCCCAGGAGTCGGGACAAGGGAAGGGCGGTGAAGACGATGATTGCTGCATATGCTGCGGTCAGGGAACCTACAGCCGATTCCTCCACACCCAGATCCCGGCTGATCTGGGGAAGCAGCCCGGACGGAAGCAGCTCTGTTGTGACAGCCGTAAAGCCCGCGGCAGCAAGCACCAAAAGGCCGCCCCAAGGGATCTTGCCCGCTGCCCGGGTTTTCGCTGGGCTTGGCTTGGACTTTCCTTCATCGGGTGTCGCGTGCATCTGGGTTTCGACCGCCAAAGGGTCCTGCTTCAAAGATTGCTCCTCATGGATGAATCACGTTTGTGGGCATGTGCGTGAGTAACCCCAACGCTACCCAGCCAGCGGCGCGTGAGGGAGGCTCTGACAGAAACCCCTTTCTTGGGGTGCAGAGCAGGCCTCGCAAGATCCCTAGCGAGCGTAGAGTTCCGTGAAATTCCTCAAGACCCGCATCGGTTCCGTCACCGAGGCTTGCTTGGCGGTTTCGATGAGTTCATCGGCAGCGTCCGGCGGGAAATAGCCCGCGTTCTTGTAGATGTTGATCCTGGTGATGAGGCCGTCGACATCCAGTTCGGGGTGGAATTGCGTGGCATAGAGATTCTTCTTGATGCGGAACATGTGCACCGGGCAGGCTGCGGAACTAGCGAGCAACACGGCGTTTCCCGGCAGCTTGCTGCAGGCTTCCTTATGCCCGACGAATGCTTCGAAGGTGTGGGGCAGGCCTTTGAGCAGGGGATCGCGCTCCCCGTCCGCGGTCAATTTAATCTCCGTGGCACCCACCGGTTCACCGTAGCGGCGATCAATGATGGCTCCCTGATGAACACCCAGGGTTCCAACTCCGTAGCAGGCACCCAAGAAGGGGAAGTCCTCGGCCACGATGCGATCCAGGAGGGCTGAGAGTTCAGCTTCGACGCGAAGCTGGGCCGGGCTCTTCTCCTCCACAGGGTCGCTGGAGGTGTAGGGACTGCCGCCCACAATCACACCGGAGTATCCGGCCAGGTCAATGGCCGGCAATGGTCCTGACTCGAGCCTGATGCGGACCAATTCCTCAGCCTGGAGCCCGCAGTACCGGAGGTAAGCCTGGTACTCGTCATCCGCTGCCGCGTCTTCGGCGCGCGTGGCCAACAAAAGGAAGGGCTTCACAGGCCAAGTCTGCGGGAGGAACGACTGGCTTTCAAAGTCTTTCTGCCGGCTGGGCCGCGGAAATGGCGCGCAGACCGGGCCCCGTAACGCAGACCCACTCAGCGAGGTGCGGCCGGTGACGTGCTCGGACCAGGGGAAGGCGGGGGAGCCGGAGGGTTGAACGCACCGCTCGGATAGAGGGCGGTGGCCTGCATCATGTAGTTGGCCCACTGCGGGCCGGCGATCATGTAGCCATCCAATGACTTGTAGAACTTGCCGTTGATGGTGACGTTCTGTCCCGCGCGCTGTTGTCCCGCCGTCGTATCCCCAAAGAATGAGGCCGTGGCGAGCCGTGTGGTGAAGCCAGCCACCCAGGTTGCGCCGTTGTTGTTGGAGGTACCGGTCTTGGCCGCCACTGGGACCTGGTTCTGGACTTTGGGTTCGATGTAGACCCCGGATCCGAGCTTGAGCACGTCCTGCAGCACCGCTGTAACTCCCCGGGCCACAGCAGGTTTCACCGTCTCCTTGCATTCAGGGGTTTGCGCTGGGTATTTCCTGCCTTGTGAGTCGCTGATGTCGGTGATGGCGATTGGTTTGCAGTAGGTGCCATCGTTGGCGAATGTTGCGTAGGCGCTCGCCAGGACAACAGGAGCGACGCCGATGGACCCCAGGAGGTTGCCGATCTGGTGCATGTTGATCTGGGCGTTGTCCAAGCCGCTGTGCAAACCGACCGCGTCCACCATTTTTTGGATGCCGCAGAAATCCAACTGGGCGGCAGTAGCGAAAGTGGCGGTGTTAATGGAGTTGTAAAGGCCGTAGTTGATGGGCATTGGGCGGTAGTAGCCCTCGTCGTTGTTCTGCAGGTCATCATCCGCGCCGAGGTTTTGGGCCTTCTGCGCAGTGCTGTATCCACCCAGCACCTTGCCGCAGCTGGACCGCCAGGGGAAGCCAACCGGGTAGACCCGGCGGGAAGCATCCACCACGGCAGTGGGCGACTTGCCCTCGTTGAGCCACTCCGCGAAAATGAACGGCTTCATGGTGGAGCCGGGTTGGAAGCCACCGGCACCGTTGAGGTCGTTGCCGTTTTCGTCCTTCGCATCCACGTTGAAGTTCAACTGGGTATCGAATTTCCCGTCCTGCGGAACGAACACCGTGTTTTGTGCCATGGACAGTATCTTTCCCGTGCCTGGTTGCACGGTGGTCATCGAAGCACCCCACTTGTCCGGGTTCGCGCCTGCAGAGGCATCCACTTGTACTTGTGCCGCCGCCTGCAACCGGCTGTCCAACGTGGTGGTGATGGTGAGCCCGCCCCGGTAGAGGAGTCGTTCGCGGTCCTCCACGGTTGCGCCGTAGGCCTCATTGTTGAGGATCAGGTGGGACACGTAATCGCAGAAGTAGATGGCAATGGTGGCGCCCGCGCAGCCCTGCAGGGAAGGAGTGATTTTCAGCTCAACGGGGCTGGCGACTGCCGCGTCATGATCTACTTGCGTGATCTTGCCTTGTTCCAACATCCTGTCCAGCACCAGGTTTCGGCGGGCGAACGCTGATTCCGGGGCGGTTGTTGGGTCATAGACGCTGGGTCCGTTCACCAGGCCGGCCAAGAGCGCGGCCTGTGGCAATGTGAGGTCTTTTGCTGATGTGCTGAAGAAGTAGCGTGAAGCAGCTTCGATGCCATACGCGTTCCGGTTGAAGAACACGATGTTCAGGTACCCCTCAAGGATTTGGTCTTTGCTGAAGCGTTTCTCAAGCTCCAACGCCAGCTTGATCTCGCGCAGCTTGTCACCCATGGTCTTGTCCCCGCTGAGCACCACGTCCTCGGGCCGACCCTGCGAGAGGCGGGACTCGTTCAGCACGTTGGTGACGTATTGCTGGGTCAGGGTGGACGCGCCCTGCCGGGTTCCCTTGGTCACGTTGGATGTCAGGGCGCGGATGATCCCTTGCGCATCTACTCCGGGATGTTCGTAAAATCGGCTGTCTTCGATGGCCACGATTGCCTGGCGGATGAAGGGTGACATCTGATCCAGAGGTACCTTCACCCGGTTCTCAGCATAAAACGTGGCGATGTGCTGGCCATCCGCACTGAGCACGGTGCTGGAAAGGGACGGCGAATCAACGTCCAGTTGGCTGGGAAGGCTTTCGTAAAAGCCGATGGAACCGCCCATGGTAGTGCTGGTGAACTGAACCACCGGCACCATGAAGCCGCAGATCAGCACCCCGCAGAGGGCGCTCACGAAGAAAAACCCGAAGATCCTCAGAAGGACCTTGCCAAGACCTAACCGTGGACCCTTGTTCCGCGCCATTTCGTGCCATTCCGTCGAGATGTCAGGCTGAAAAGTAGCTACAGAATACGTCTGCGGACGCCGTCAATCCATGGCTCCGAGGCCGCAAAAAGGTCCCAAATTGGACTCAATCCAGTGGCAGTGTCACCCTCACGGTGGTGCCCCGCCCAACCCCGGAGTCGATCTCGACTGACCCTCCGGCGTCGTGTACGGCAATGGACATGAGCAGCAGGCCGAAGCCGTGGCGGCGGCCGCTGGGGGCGGCGTGGATTTCGAAACCTTTGCCGTTGTCCATGATCGTCAGTTGGATTCCGTGGTAGACGGCGTTGAGGCGGATGGTCAGTTCACTGGCGTCGGCGTAGTTCAGCGTGTTGCTGAAAGTCTCCTGGGCTACGTGGTACAGCAGCGCGGCGGACGCGGAGGAGATCTCGATGCCGTGGTGGGGTGTGTGCCAATGGACGGTCACTCCGGAGCGTCGAAGCGGCGCAGCAAGCCTGTCGATGCATCCTGCGACACCCAGTGCGTGGAAATCCACGGGGTGCTGGTCCTGGATGATGCCCTTGACGGCGATCACCTCGGTTAGCGCTGCTGACTGTTCCATTGGTTCCCCCACATCATTGTGATTCTTGCTGGTTGTTCGTTGCCGAAACCCTGATGGATTGATGGAACGAGGGCTTCGTCTGCTTCCAGCGTGGCGCGCCAAAATCAAGGACTCTGTTTGTTTGGCTCAATTTCCCATCAAGTTTGCGGGGCGGGCTTGCGGATGTGGCACTCTTCATGCGGGGGCGCCCGACGGCGGCACGTGCGTCCCGCCGTCGGGCCCTGTTTGTGGGGTCTAACCTTCCTGTGGAAGCGCCGCGAGCAGCAGCCGGCAGGCGCTGGGGATCGGTTGGATGATCTCGACGGCGGTCGTTTCGGCAAGGCGCCGGGCGGTGGCGCTCAGTGGCCCGCCGGCAATGATGACCGCCTGGGAGCCGTCGTTTTCCGTCGCAGCGCTGACTGCTTCGGCCAACTCGTGGAATTGTCTTTCAGGATCGGCAGCGAGGGCCAGCGGCTCGGACTTCGTCAAACGAACACCAGCAAAGTGCTCCGAAAGTCCATGGGCCGCAACCAGCTTGCCCAAGGCGTCCACCAGCAACGGAGTGCTGGTCGCCATCCCAAAACGACGCAGCTTGCCATCCCGAGCGTGGGCTGCGGCGTGCACAGAGCCTTGACCGATGCCCATCACCGGGATGTCCAGTTCCCCGTCCAGTTGCGCGCGCCCGGGATCACCGATGGCGGCGACGATCACGCCGGCGACCCTGCCGCCGTCGGGCCCTGAAAGGTAGTTTTGCACTGCTTCGTTGACATGCCGGGCCGACTCAGCCAGCGAGACGGGATCCACAATCATGGAAGGTCCAGACGACGCGGTGATACCGACTACCTGGAGACCGTGGGGTTCCAGGGTCTCCTTGGCGAGGTCCACCATCATCGCTGTTGTGCTGCTGTTGGTGTTCGGATTTACCAGGAGGACGATCCGGGCTGACGGCCGGGGAGTATCAGTGTCCATAAATTGCCGCCTCCTCGTCGTTGCCGGGTTCCGAGTCTTCTTCCAGTGGCTTCCCGAAGGTTTCCGGCGGGAATTGAACCACGATTGCCAGGACACAGAAGAGCACGGCCAGGGTGGTGAACATGCCGGGCAGACCCGCTGAGTCAAAGACAGCTCCGGAGATGAGCGGGAAGAGACCGCCGGACAACGAGCCTGCTGCGAGGATAATCGACGTTCCGAAGCCTCGGGTGCGGGTGGGGTAGAGCTCCGGGGCGAACAGCCAGATGGTGGTGTTCAGGATGATGACGGAGAAGTTGAAGAGGACACCGAAGATCACTACCAGCACGATGTCGTTGGCGAGGAAGGCCATGGACAGTCCTGAGAGGCACCCAAGGATGGCGGCAGCCGTGAGAACCTTTTTGCGTGGCAATCGGCTGGCCAAATAGGCAGCGGTGGCCGCGCCCAGCAAAGAGCCCGACTGCATGATGAGGGTGAACCAGAGGCTGGTGTTCACGGCATATCCGCGGGAAACCAGAATGGTGGGCATCAGCGTCAGCATCGAAATCTGGGCGGCGTATGACATGCAGACGGCGATGCAGAGCAGGACAGTGCGCTTGAGGAGCTTACCGCGCAGCGCGTCCTTCCAATGTCCTGACGCCGTGACCACCACGGGGTCTGGCACTGCGGTGATGTAAGTTTCCGGATCGGCTATGCGTCCGGAGAGCTTGTTGCGGGCCAGACGGGTGATGACCATGTTTGCTTCGTCGATCTTGCCCTGGGATGCAAGGAAACGGGGCGTTTCGGGGACAAAGCGTCGGAAGAACATCACCAAAAGGGCGGGGATGAACAGCAAGCCGAACACCCAGCGCCACTTGTCCGGACCATCGAAGAGCGTGAAGACAAGGATGCCAAAGGCAGGTGCAAGCATGTTGCCCAAGCCGGCCGCGGTGACGTTGATGAGTCCGACGGCGGTCCCGCGGTGTTTCGCTGCGAAGAACTCCGCCATCATGATCACGGCCACTGCGATTTCGCCGCCCAGCCCAAAGCCCACCACGAAACGGCCAGCGGCGAGGATGGGGTAGTTGGGGGCAACGGCACAGAGCAACGAACCACCAGCGAAGATGATGAGGTTGATGACCAGCATGTGCCGACGGCCATATTTATCGACGATCAGGCCCGTCGCCAGCCGTCCGAGTGCGGTTGCCGTAAAAGTCATTGTGTTCAGCAAGCCGATCTCGGTGGCCCCAAGACCCCACGACTGGCGCAGGATGGGGCCGGTGATGCCCACGGCGTTTTGCTCGAGGGCATCGAAGAATACCCCCAGCAGGATCATGAAGACGATCTGGCGGTGTGCCCCAGTCACTCCGATCCGCTGGTACGCGCCTTCAATTTGTTTCGCCAGGGATCCGGTCCGCGGTGTTGCAGCCTCCTGGGCAAGGTCTTTTTCCACAGTGCGCTCCTTACTGAGCTCTGAAGGTTCATTCATTGCCACGTGAATGGTTCCATCATGCGGAATGCGAATATCACATGAAGGAATGTGATGTAGATTACGCTTTGGGATACCAAAACGCCACGGTTGGCGCGTAAACAAAATGTGACCGGATGCTCATGGATGGACTGGGCGCGAGTGGCTTCGTGCCCCCTTTGGCCATCCTTGGCCATGGATGCAACTGAATAAGGTTGTTTTCTGGCAATTCCATCGCAAAAAGGGTCGGGAAGCCAAGGGCAGCCAGCGGCTCAACCTCACCAACACGGAAAAGACAAAGCACGCCCCGACGGCAACGTAGTATGCCATCGGGGCGTGCTTGGCTGTGTTTTGGAGGTCTGCGTCAGGTGGAACCTAGCGGCGCCCGCCCCCACCACCAGGACCCTGTGCCTGCGTGTACTGGCCTGCCGTCACAGTTCCCTGCTTGTCCGCTCCGTCAATGGACCCAGTCGTCAGACCAGCCTCCGCATCCGCCTTGCCTCCCGTGTAAACCGTGTACGTCTGGCCCTCGCTGATTGCGGACGAGGAGAACACCAGGGAGGCAATGGTCTTGGTTGTCACGAAGGATGCCACCACAGTCCCCGACGGGTCAACGATGTGCACAGGCGTGCCGGCAGCCACAGAGGAGTTGAACGTTACCTGCACGCCGGACTGAGTGGATGAGGCGGCCGGGGTTACCGCCATGCCCGCACTGCCTGCCGCAGCCACGGTCCCACCCGTGACGGTCAATTCACCGTTGACGTCAAGCGCGCCGTTGCCATCGTTCGTGGGGCCGTTGACCACCACCGTTCCCCCGGAAATCGTCGCATTCCCGTTGGAGTCCAAGCCGTCTCCCTGGGAGTTGATGGTCAAGGTGCCACCGGACACGTCAACGGTGTAGTCGCCGACGGTCTCGCCGCCGCCCATGCCGCCTCCCATATCGCCTGGGCCGGTGCCCGCCCCGGAATCCGCAGAGTTGGAGGACCCGCCCGAGGCGTTCACGCCGTCGTCGTTGGATGTGACGGTGACATCGCCACCGGAGACGGCGATGTGCTGGGCCTCAAGCCCTTCCTCCGACCCGGCCACAGTGACTGTTCCTCCCGTGATGGAGAGGGTGTTGAAGGCCTTGACGCCGTCGTCACCCGCGGTGACCGTCAAGGAGCCCCCGCTGACCAGTAGCCAGCCGCGGTTTGCGTCTGTTTCGTTGTCTGCTTTCACGCCATCTCCGCCGGCTGTCACTTGGTAGGCGCCGTCCAGCAGCACGGTGTAGTCCTTGCCGCGGATGCCATCGTCCTTGGCGTCCACCGTGACTTTGCCGGAGGCCATGACCAGGCCGTCCTTGGAGACGATGCCGTCGTTGTAGTTTCCGTTGACGGTCAACGAACCCGGCCCGGCGATGGTCAGGTCCGCCATCGAGAAAAGTGCCGCATTCGGTGCGTCCTCCCCCTGCTCGGCATAGCTCGCGGCGTCGGTCAACGTGTTCGAACTGCCGTCTTCCAAGTAGACGATCGCTTCGTCCGCGCTCTTGACGGAGAACGGCGAACCGGTCGAATTTCCCAGTTCCACACCATCCAGGATGATCCGGACGGTGTCGGAATCGCCTGCGGCCACCACGATCTGGCCGTCGCTCAGCGAGCCGCTCAGGCGGTAGGTTCCGGCCGCGCTGATGGTGACGGTATTGCCGTCCACCGCCACGCCAGTGGAGGCCGACGACGTCACTTTGCTGCCGCCGTCGGCAAGGCTGACCGCCACTTCAGACGCAGGGTCCCAGGTGAGGTCGTCGCTGTCGAAATGGGTATCTGCCTCGATCGTGGCAGCGGTGACGGTCTGGGCGGAGTCGCTGGTGGACCCGGTTGCGCTGGATGACGAGGTGCTGGAAGTAGTGGAACTGGTGGCGGCGTTTGAGCAGCCGGCCAGTGATACCGCCAAGGCGACGGCGGCAACGGAAAGGTAAGTGCGGAAGGAGCGCATGGTGGATTCCTTAGGGAAGTCTGTGGGTTAGCTGATGGTGGCGGGACGCAGGGGCATCCGGCGTCGGAGGGTTTGATTCCAGCGGTTGGCGGGCAGCCCGGGGTGGAGCGCAGCCATGCCGGTGGCGAACTTGGAGATGCGGCAGGGGCGAACACCGTTCCTCCACAGGTGCTTGTCCAGCGGGCCGGGGGCGGATCCGGACTTTGTCTCAACCACGACGGCGTCGTCCAGGACCCACGGCTGCCCGTCCGGGCGTTGCCAGGTGACCTCTGAATCGATCGTCGCGCGGCTCCCGGATTCCGGAAGGAAAAGCGTGGTGCGGCGGTAGCGGGTGGAGAGGACAGGTCCCAGCGGGCCGAAATTCACCCCACCAAGGGTGGCTGCAAGGGTCTCGTTCACGTAGGCCAGGCCTTCCCCCGTGAGCCGGTCGCGGTTGCACAGCTCATAGGGGATGCGCTCCTTGACGGTGGCCTCGCGGGCACCTTCGGTCTTGACCTCCAGGAAGCTCAGTGCGGTGTCCAGGTAAGTACGGGTGCGGATCTTGAAGCGGCGGCGACGACCATGCGCGGCAAGCATGTAGCTGTCCAGGTCCGGGGTATCGAAGTAGACGGAGTCGTAGGCGAACGTCCGATTTCCGTCCATTTCGAGGACCCGCGCCTCCGTGGTGAAGGTCGACAGGATCCACCGGGCGGTTGCGGACGGCACCAGATACTTGCGGTCCACCCGCGTCAGTAGCGCGGCTTCGGTGGTGAGTTCTTCAAGCCCGACGGCGGGTAGCTGGTTCAGCTGGGGAATGATCGCTTCGGCGTCGAAGTGCTTCATGCGACACCCGTCGAAGTGGGCACGGGTTGCTGTGGCTGACTTGCCGACGGCTCTGTGGCGGGCAGTTCCTCGGGTGCCGGCGTGAGTGCGCCTGCAGGCTGGTCGAAGCCGAGCGGGCCCTGCGAAGCAGCGTGGTCCTGGGAAACAGCGTGGCCCTGTGAATCAGCGTGGTCCTGTGGAACAGCGTGGGTTTGACTCACGCGGGAGGACCGTACGGCATACCGGACATCCACGATCGTTTTGTCGTTCACCAGGTCCAGCTCCTGGATGGTGGCCGAGTGGACCGTGCCATCGAGGACTTCCTCAAGCCGGGCGTGGAGTTCGTGTTCGTTGTTGATGGCCCGGTCCAGGACCACGGTCTGGTGCCTGTAAGCGGGGAGGACCCTGGGGTTGTCACCGACGAACATGACCAGGAGGACCATGCCCATGAGGGACAACGTCAGCCAAAGTGGTTCTACGCCGATGCCTGCGATCAGCCCCAGCGCCAGCGCTGAGAAGTAGTAGGCCACCTCGTGCTGCGCGAGTTCCGTGGATCGCAGGCGGATGATTGACAGAACACCGAACAGCCCCAAGCCGAGCCCAATCCCGGCTGCTGAGCCGGACAAGGCCGTCGCAACTGCCAGGACCCCAACGTTCATGCCCAGGTAGGAAACTACAAGGTCACGACGCCGGTGCCGGCGGAGGTAGAGGGCGAACGTGAGGACAGTGATGGCGGCGAGGTCCGCTGCTATAAGGACGATGGTGTTCATCGGATTCTCCGGAATCTGTTGGTTGGCTGGTCTCCACGATTCCCGGTCCTGCTGTGCTGAAACTGTGCCGGGACCAAGGCTGGGATATGCGTTTCGACGTCGGCTGGTTCCGGTGTGCCGGCCAAGGTTGTGCCGGCCTTGCGGGCGAAGAGGAATCGCTGCTGCACGGCGAAGCTCACGCCCAGCAAAGCCATCTCCGTGACGAGCTTGGCCAGCAAATCCGGAACAGCAACGGAGGTGAGGGCCCACATGATCGAGTAGTTGGCGGATAGCAAGATGACAACGAGCGCCATATATCCTGCGGCGGTGGAACGCAGTGATCTTTCCGTGCCGTGATCGAAGACCAGCTGTCGGTTGACCAGGAAGTTCACAGCCGAGCTGATCATCCTGGCTCCGACCACTGCCAGAAGGAGCGAATCCGTAAGCGCGCTGAGGATCAGGAAGGCCACCGTATCCACCAGGAATGCCGAGAAGGACGAACCCAGGAACTTCAACAGCGGTGCGTAGATTCTGATGGAATCGGCCACAGGCCTGAAATGCGAGCCCGAGTTGTTATCCAGGTACACCGTTGCGATGTCCACGGAGTCAATGGCGTATCCGGCCTGCTTCGCCTCCAGCAACAGGTTCAGCTCGTACTCGTACCGTTGGCCGCGGACAGTCAGCAACCAGGGGAGCATGTCCGCCCGGTAGCCACGCAGGCCCGTTTGCGTGTCGGCCATCCGTTGGCCGGTAGCGAGCCGGAACAGCCAGCGCGTAACCGTGTTGCCGAACTTACTGCGTGCAGGAACGTCGCCTGAAAAGTTCCGGCATCCCAGAACCATGGTGGCCGTAACTCGGCCCACCCTGTCCGCAACGGCCAGGATGTCCGCGACGCCGTGTTGGCCATCGCTGTCGGCACACACCACGTCGTTGCCAGGGAATTCGGCCGCAATGAAGGCGAAACCACTCTTGAGGGCATGCCCTTTGCCGCCGTTGACGGCGTAGCTGAGCACGTGGCACCCAAGCCGGGCGGCGTCGTCGAACACGTCATTGAAGTCCGGTCCGGAACCGTCGTCCACCACCACGATCCTCAGCCACGGATCGGCTTCCTGGATGGTGCGGACGAGGTTGATGAGCTGGTGGTCCGGCTCGTAGGCCGGGATCAGGACAATCATGACGACTGGGCGATGTAGAGGATGTCGGAGGTGCCGCGCTCTTTGTTGTCGCCGAGCGGATTGTTCACCAGCGCACCGTTGAAGTACATGGTTGATGAGCCGCCGCCGTCGATGTTGTATGCGGTGGTTGCGCCAAGGTCCTTCATGATCTGTGCGAGGCCGGTCATGGTGACGCCGGCGGAATAGCCCGGGCTGCGGCCATCCACCACCACAAACACGAGATGGTTCCCGTCGATGACTCCCACGGCCGTGCGCGGTTGCTCGCCCTGGATGGAGTGGTTGCCGAAATTCGTATCGACCTCAACATCCTCGATGCCCGAGGCGATCTCGCCATCGTCCAGCAATGAAGGCCCAAACGAGAGCGTGTTCCACACACCATCCGCAAGGAGCTGATCAGCCGACGTGGTGGTCTCGTCGTATACCTTGACGGTGCCGTCCTTGTAGAACGCCAGACCCTGGCGTGCGCCCTCGTCCCGGTACACCACGCCGTTGCGGATCACGATGCCCGTATCCCGGAAACCGTAGTAGTCGCCGTTGATGGCGAAAATGGCGTTGTGGTCCTGCGCGATCGCGGACGTGGTCTCCGTGATGTTCTGGCCATAGGTGTCTTCCGCAAAGGCAGACTTCAGCGTCGTCGCGTCATCAAGCACGACGTCGGCGACGTAGTAGGTGACCGTGTTGTCGCCGCTGCCCGTGGTCACAGTCGAGATGGTGACACCGGTATCGCCAGAAGAGTACGAGGTATCGGTGACCACAGCGCTCGCGGACGTTTCAGCGGAGCTGGAGTCCGGCGTCGTGCCTGTATCTGTTGTGCCCGCCTGGCTCGCTTCGTATTCCGAGACGTTGGTGATTTGGGCGTGGGGAATGACGAAACGGTCCAATGCCCAGGCCGTGGCACCCCCGGCAGAGAGAGTGACCGCCAGGACGGCGGAGACGACGGCGCGCCGGGTCCGGCTGCCCTTACGGTTTTCGGTCTGTTGAGGAGTCATGCCTCATTTCTACGGACCGGGCCTACGCCGGAGGTTTGCTCCACTTATGTGTGGGCTGTGAAGGCTTTTAGCGGTGGAAATCTGCCTCCAGGGCTGCTTCTTCAATGCGGAACCTGTGTGCTGCCCATTCTTCGGAGTTGCGGGACGGGATGTTGGGGTCGCCTGGTCTTTGGCCCGCGGTGGCGTCGATGAGCTCACGGATGATGTCCGCGTGCCCTGCATGCCGCGCGGTTTCCACGCACATGTGGACAAGGATCTGATGGAGCGTCACATTTCGCTTCTCTTCGGACCACCAGGGCACAACGCCGGGAGCATCCAAGGGGAGGGCTTCGATAGTGGCATCGCTGTGGTTGGCCGAGAAGTGGTGCAACTCCAGAATTTCCGCGCGGCTTTCCGAAGCGGGCACCCACAGATCAGCATCCGGCTCGGCGTCCTCCGCGAACCAAGGCAACTCACGGCCGCTCGGACGCCCAAACGTCTCTCCGAAATAGCCCAACTCCACGCTCGCAACATGCTTCACGAGGCCCAGGAGATTCGTACCCGTGGGGGTCATGGGCCTGCGGGCATCGTATTCGCTGAGGTCATCCAGCTTGCCGAGCAGGTCCGCCCGGCGCAGGCGCAAATAACCGAGCAACGTCGCTTTGTCGTCCATGGGGAGCACTCTACCCAAGCGGGGCCGACACGAGTTCGCGGGAAACGCACGAAATCGCCGGAAACTCCAGCGAACTGGCAGCTTTCCGGCGATCTCGGCGCAAGCAGGCAAGGACTAGGTGAGCTTCACCTGGCGGTTCATGTCCTTGTACAGCAGGTAACGGAACTCGCCCGGACCACCCGCGTAGCAGGCCTGCGGGCAGAAGGCACGCAGCCACATGAAGTCGCCGGCTTCCACTTCCACCCAGTCGTTGTTGAGCAGGTACATGGCCTTGCCCTCCAGGACGTACAGGCCGTGCTCCATGACGTGGGTTTCCGGGAAGGGGATCACACCGCCGGGCTGGAAGGTGACGATGTTGACCTGCATGTCGTGGGCGAGGTCGCTGGAGTCCGTGAAGCGCGTGGTTTTCCAGACGTCGTTGGTATCCGGCATGGAGGTGGGCTCCACGTCCTTCTCGTTGGTGACGAAGGACTTGGCCTCGAAACCTTCGAGGCGTTCGTAGGCCTTGCGGATCCAGTGGAAGGAGACGATGTCGTCGGAGACGTTTTCCAGGCCCCACTCCGCGCCGGCAGCGAGGTAGGCGTAGCCACCCTCTTCGAGGTGGTGCAGTTCGCCGTCGAGGGTCAGGTTGACCTGGCCCTTGGTGACGAAGATGACGCCTTCAACGCCGGACTCAAACTCGGCCTTGGGAGCCCCGCCGCCCGGTGCGATCTCCACGATCAACTGCGAGAATGTGGTGGCGAAGCCGGAGATCGGCCGCGCAATGATCCACGAACGCGTGTTGGAGAAACCCGGCAGGTTGCTGGTGACGATGTCCGTCATCACGCCCTTGGGGATCACGGTGTAGGCCTCGGTGACGATCGCCCGTTCCGTGGTGAGGTGGGTCTGCGGCGGCAGGCCGCCCTGGGGGTAGTAGTACTTACCCATGGGAATGCTCCTTATCAGTGGGAAGTCGGTTGCGCGAGCCGCGGGTGCGCCAATGCGGTCAGCTGTGAAAGTTCGACGCCGGCAAGCGCCTTGACCTCGTCGGTCCCCACTGCGCCGCACTGGACGCCACGGAGGACGAAGCCGGCAAGCGCGCGGGCGGTGGCGGGCTCGTCCATGACGCCGCCTTCGGTGCGTTCTACATAGTTACGGAGGCGGAGAGCCGCGGCGGGCAGGCCTTCGCGGTAGAAAGCGTACGACGCCGAGAAACGGCTGGGGAGCTGGGCGGCGTGGAGGTCCCATCCTTGGTAATAGCCGTTTTCAAGGGAGCGGCGGACCAGCCGGCCGTGAAGCTTCCAGGCGTCTTCAACGGCGTCGCCCACAGGAATGATGTTGGTGGAACCGTCAGAGAGGCGGATACCCGTTCCGGCGACAGCGAGCTGCATGACTTCCTTGGCGAAGTCGGCCACGGGATGCTCCATGGATTGGTATTCCGCTGAGATTCCCAGCGAAGCGCTGTAATCGTAGGTCCCGTAATGCAGGGCGCTGATACGGCCCGGAACAACGTGGGGGAGCTGTGCCACGGGAGACGTTCCATCGGCGCCCAGAATGAGCTGCGGCGTTTCCACCTGCACCTCGAACCGGAGCCTCCCCGCGGGAAGCCCGTGGACTTCCTCGAGGCGCGAGACCGCGAAGTCCATGGCCAGCACCTGAGCCACCGTGGTGACCTTGGGCAGGGTGAGGATCAGTCCTGCCGGGAGTTCCCCGGCGGCAGCGAGCGTGGAGACGAACAGGTCCAAAGTACGCAGTCCGCGGGCCCGGGTGGCTGCTTCGAAGCACTTGAATCGGATGCCGATGAACGGCGGAGCGGTTCCCGCTGCAACCGCAGCAGCAACAGCGTTGGCGGCAGCAACGGCGTCGGCGTCTTCTGCCTCATCGCCGCGGTCCCCGTAGCCGTCCTCGAAGTCCAGGCGGAGGTCCTCGATCGGTTCGGAGGAGAGTTTCGCCGCCACACGGGAGGCAACAGCGGCAGCCAAATGAGGCTCCTGGCCCAACAACTGGCCGAGCTTTTCCAGGCCACCGTGAGCTTCCGCCGTCGCGAGCGCCTGGGCGCCCCACTCCGCCGCAAATGACGGCGTGAAGCGGTCCGCCGGGATGTAGACGGTATGAATGGGCTGGCGTGAGCCGTCGTCGCCGGGGTAGTTGCGGTCCAGGAGTTGGTCCGTCGCCTCAAGCTGGGACTCGATGTGAGCCAGATCAGAGGAAGAGAATGAACCCATCTCAGCCCACCAGCTCGTAAGCGGGTGTTGTCAGGAAATCGGTGTAATCGTCTGACAGACAGATGTCCTCGATCAGCTTGGAAGCCGGCTCGTAGTACTTGGTGAAATTCTCGTCACCGAATTCGATGCGCAAACGCTCGGTTTCTTCGCCGAGGATCCGGGTGACGAGTTCGCGGGTCACCGTGTTGCCCGTGTCCGCGAGGACGGACTTGTTGCGGATCTGCTGCCACACCTGCGAGCGGGAGATTTCCGCGGTCGCGGCATCTTCCATGAGGTTGTGGATGGCGACGGCACCGCTGCCGGAGATCCAAACGCCCGTGTACGCGACGGCGACGTAGAGGTTCAGCCGCAGGCCTGCCTCTGTCACGGTGCCGCCGGCGGAGGCGACGTCGATCAGCTGCTCAGCCGTGACGTTCACCTCGGGGCGCTGCTTGTCCAACTGGTTGGGGCGGTCGCCCAGTACCGAATCGAACACTTCGCGGCACGTGGAAACGAGGTCCGGGTGCGCAACCCAGGAACCGTCGAAGCCGTCGTTTGCCTCGCGCGTCTTGTCGGCACGGACCTTGTCGAAGGCCGCAGCGGTGACGTCCGGCTGCTTGCGGTTCGGGATGACAGCAGCCATGCCGCCCATGGCGAAGGCGCCGCGCTTGTGGCAGGTCTTGACCAGGAGCTCGGTATAGGCGCGCATGAACGGCGCGGTCATGGCAACGGTGGCGCGGTCCGGGAGGACGAACTCTTCGCCGGCATCACGGAAGTACTTGATGATGCTGAAGAGGTAGTCCCAGCGGCCGGCGTTCAGGCCCGATGCGTGGTCGCGCAGCTCGTAGAGGATCTCGTCCATTTCAAACGCGGCCGGGATGGTCTCGATGAGGACGGTGGCGCGGATGCTGCCTTGCGGGATGCCGAGGAAGTCCTGGGCAAAGACGAAAACGTCGTTCCAGAGGCGGGCCTCAAGGTGGCTCTCCATCTTGGGCAGGTAGTAGTAAGGGCCATGGCCGTTCAGGAGCAACTGCTTGGCGATGTGGAAGAAGTGCAAGCCAAAGTCCACCAGCGCGCCCACCGCAGGTTCGCCGTCGATGAGCAGGTGGTTCTCCTCCATGTGCCAGCCGCGCGGACGGGCAACAACAACAGCCAAAGGAGCGTCCGTGCGCAGACGGTACTCCTTGCCTTCCGGCGACGTGTAGCTCAGGGTTCCCTGGGCGGCGTCGCGGAGGTTGAGGATCGCATCAATGACGTTGGGCCACGTGGGAGTGCTGGCGTCTTCGAGGTCCGCGAGCCACACCTTGGCACCGGAGTTCAGCGCGTTGATGGCCATCTTGGCAGGGGTTGCCGGACCGGTCATCTCCACGCGGCGGTCCTGCAGGGCTGCCGGTGCCTCAGCGACCTTCCAGTCGCCGTCGCGGATTTCCTGGGTCTCCGGGAGAAAGTCCAGGCGGCTGGTGTCCGCAACCTTCTGGCGCTTGGCTTTGCGGGCCTCCAGCAACTCGGCACGGGTGCCGGCGAAGCGCTTGTGCAGTTCCTCGATGAAGGCCAATGCCTTGGGGGTTAGGATCTCCTCGGCGCGATCGATCGGCCGGGGATCAGTGACTGTGATAGCCATTTGGCGGTGTCCTTTTCTAGAGTGCGCTGGCGGCGTTGGCGTGCGCAGCTGCTGCTACGGCACTGGCCACATCGGCGGCAACATGGGGATCGAAGACGCTGGGGATAATGTAACTCGCGTTCAGCTCATCGTCAGCCACCCGGTTGGCAATTGCCTCCGCAGCGGCCACCAGCATGTCCGGAGTGATGTCAGATGCTCCAGCATCCAGCAGTCCGCGGAAGAAGCCGGGGAAGGCCAGCACGTTGTTGATCTGGTTGGGGAAGTCGCTGCGACCCGTGGCAACCACGGCTGCGTGCTTGGAAGCGATGACGGGGTCGATTTCCGGCGTCGGGTTCGCCATGGCAAACACGATAGCGTTCTCGGCCATGGAAGCAACCTGCTCCTCGCCGATCACGTGCGGGGCGCTGACACCGATGAACACGTCCGCTCCCTTGAGGGCGTCATGCAGGGTTCCGGCGAAGCCTTCTTCGTTGGTGTTCGCGGCGATCCAGCTGCGGTGCTCGTCGTCGTACTTCTCGCCCGAGTGGATGGCGCCCGAGCGGCCGGCGGCGATGATGTGCTGCGCGCCCTGGGCCTTGAGGAGCTGGATAATGGCCGAGCCGGCCGCGCCGACGCCCGAGACAACGATCTTGACCTCGGACAGCTTCTTGTCCACTACACGCAGGGCGTTGACCAATGCGGCGAGGGTGACGATTGCGGTGCCGTGCTGGTCGTCGTGGAACACCGGGATGTCGAGTTCTTCGCGGAGGCGGTTCTCGATTTCGAAGCAGCGCGGGGCGGCAATATCTTCGAGGTTGATGCCGCCGTAGACGGGGGCCATGGCCTTGGCGATCATGATGATTTCTTCGGTGTCCTGCGTGTCCAGGCAGACCGGCCAGGCGTCAACGTTGGCGAACTGCTTGAACAGTGCGGCCTTGCCTTCCATGACCGGGAGGGCCGCGGCGGGGCCGATGTTGCCCAAGCCCAGGACAGCCGAGCCGTCGGTGAGGACTGCGATGGTGTTGCGCTTGACCGTCAGGTTGCGGGCGGCAGCGGGGTCTTCGGCGATCGCCAAGCAGACGCGCGCGACGCCGGGCGTGTAGGCGCGGGACAGATCGTCACGATTGCGCAGGGCTACTTTGGGGACGACCTCGAGCTTGCCGCCCAGGTGCATGAGGAAGGTGCGGTCCGAGACGTGCTGGACGGTCACGCCGTCGAGGGCGTTAAGGGCATCCTTCACACGGGCTGCGTGGGCGTCGTCCGTGGTGTTGCAGGTGACGTCAACAACGATCGTCTCGTGGTGGGATTCCGTGACGTCCAGCGCGGTGATTGCTGCACCGGCTGCGCCGACGGCTGCTGCCAGTTCGCTCGTAGCTGTGAAGCTGGACGGTGCGGCGACGCGCAGGGTGATCGAGTTTCCGGGGCTCGGATTCGCCATTGAAATTCCTCCTGTTAGGCCCGTTCCCGGGCCGCCGTTCCAAACTGAATGTTTTCGTATTATGGATATTATTATCTACAAAGTGGAAATACAACCCCCTACTCGGTCATCTTCGGTGTCATCGCGCATGGGGCCGGCGTGCTGTATCTTGGGTGTTCTAAGCAATTCTTTTCACGATGCGGATAAGAGTTGTCGGAATCTGAGTCATTGGAGACAAGGGAATGGCTGAAAAAGCCTCCGGAGGCGTGCAGTCCGTTGAGCGCGTCTTTGAACTGCTGGAACTGATCACGGATGCGGGTGGAGACGTCACTCTGAGCGAGCTGTCGTCGTCCACTGACCTGCCCTTGCCCACCATCCACCGCCTGCTGCGCACTTTGGTCTCCCTTGGCTACATCCGCCAGCTGCCCAACCGGCGCTACGCTTTGGGCCCCCGGCTCATCCGGCTTGGCGAGGGGGCCAGCAAGCAGCTCGGGGCCGTGGCGCGTCCGCAGCTGAAGACCCTCGTTGAACGCCTTGGCGAGACTTCCAACATGGCGGTGTTGGATTCGGACATGGTCATCTACGTGGCGCAGGTCCCGTCCATGCACTCCATGCGGATGTTCACCGAGGTTGGCCGCCGCGCCCACACGCATGACACCGGCGTTGGTAAAGCGATCCTGGCGCAGCTCGACGACGAACAGGTCCGTGGCATTGTTGCCCGCACCGGCATGCCCACGCCCACGGCCAAGAGCATCGGCGACATCGACTCCCTGCTCGCGGACCTCAAGCTGATCCGTGAGCGCGGCTACTCCATTGACGAGGAAGAGCAGGAGCTCGGCGTACGCTGCTTCGCGATGGCAGTGCCCAATGCTCCCACTCCTACCGCGATCTCCGTTTCCGGGCCCATCACCCGTGTGGACCAGAGCTTTGCCGACCGCGCTGTGCCGATGCTGCGCGAGGCCGCCCTGGCGATCTCCGCGGAGCTCAACCAGAACTGACCCGCCTCCCGCCGAGTTGGCATTTGATGGCAATGTTTCCCCGAAACATTGCCATCAACTGTCATCTCGGCGTGGGTTTTGAGCGGGTAGCTTTCCTCATCACCGGATCCACCCCGACGGCGGCCGCGAAGTTCAAGTGCTTGTCCCGGACATAGATCAGGGCTTCTTCGCCCGACTGGTCCGTCACCTTGAGCGTGTCCTGCGGGCCTTGGGAATGCCGATCAAGGGGACCAATGCCTGACGCAAACCCATCGCGGCGGCAACCCAATGGTGGGCTGCCTGCGAAAGTGAGTGCCGGCGTCGTACATTCCCGTAGGCGATCAGACCCTGCTAGCCGACAAAGGCGGCAGTGTCCCCCAAGGAAACACTGCCGCCTGTTGCTATCTCTGCGACCGGGACCTAGTGCTCGGAGGCGCTGGAGGTCTTGAGCGGGACTTCCTTGCCGTCAGCGTCGATGAGCTTGCCGTTCTCGAAGCGGTCGCCTTCGCTGAGGCACTTGATGTCCTCTTCGCTGACGATCCGGTCCGTACCAGCGACGAACACTGACTGATTGTCTGTGTTGCCTGCCTTGAAGTGGTTGAACAGGATGTTCAGCAGGATCGCCATGACCGCGGCGGAGCTGATGCCGGAGTGGAAGATCGTGGAGAACCAGGACGGGAACTGGTCGTAGAACTTCGGGGCGGCAATGGGGATCATGCCGAAGCCGATCGAAGCCGCAACGATGATCAGGTTCATGTTGTTCTTGTACTCAACCTTGGCAAGCGTCCGGATACCGCTGGCTGCCACCGTGCCGAAAAGCACGACGCCGGCACCGCCCAGGACGGGCGTCGGAACCGCTGCGACCACTCGGCCGAGGATCGGCAGGAGGCCCAGGACCACCAGGATGAGGCCGCCGGCGCTGACCACGAACCGGCTCTTGATGCCTGTGATGGCCACGAGCCCAACGTTCTGGGCGAAGGCGCTCTGTGTGAAGGAGTTGAACAGCGGTGAGATGGCGCTGGAGAGCATGTCCGCGCGGAGGCCGTCGCCGATGCGGCGGGAATCAACCTTGGTATCGACGATCTCGCCCACTGCAATGATGTCTGCGGAGGTCTCGGTAAGTGTTACCAGGATGACGATGAGCATCGAAATGATTGCTGCGATTTCGAAGGTTGGAGCGCCGAAGGCGAAGGGCGTGGGGAAAGCGACGATGTCGCCCTGGCCAACCTTGGAGAAGTCTGCCATTCCTGCGACGAACGCGATGATGGTGCCGATGACCATGGCCAGCAGGATGGAGAGCCGGGAGATGGCGGCGTTGCCCACCTTGCTCAGGAGCAGGACGACGCCCATGGTTGCTGCGGCGAGGCCAATGTTGGCCATGCTGCCGTAGTTGTCGGCCTTCGCGTTTCCACCCATGGCCCAGTTGGCTGCAACCGGCATCAGCGTCAGGCCAATGGTGGTGATGACAGTGCCCGTGACCACGGGCGGGAAGAACTTGATGATCTTGGAGAACAGGGGAGTGATGGCCAGGCCGATCAGGGAAGCCACGATGACCGAACCGAAGACGGCCTGGATGCCCCCGCCGCCTTGGACGATCGCAACCATCGTCGAGACGCCGGCGAAGGAGACGCCCTGAACAAGGGGTAGCTGTGAGCCGAAGAACGGGATGCCCACCGTCTGGAGGATGGTGGCCAGGCCTCCGACGAACAGGCAGGCTGCGATGAGGAGGCCGATATCCTGCGAGGACATGCCTGCGGCGGCGCCGATGATCAGCGGTGGGGCAATGATTCCGCCATACATGGTGAGGACGTGCTGGAAGCCGTAGGCGAACGTGCTTCCGATGGAGAGCCGCTTGTCCTCGGGACGTTCCGGCTTGTGCGGCTGCGAAGAGGTGGTATTCGCAGGGCGGGGTTTCTTCTTGATGTTCATGGCAGACTTTCTGGGTTCATGGCAGACGTCTTCGTCTGGCTAACTGTGTCTGGCTAACAAAATCTTGGGGTTTTTGGGGTTGGAGTTTGTGTGCAGGTCCGGCATTGGGACGCGATGGGGGACCTGCACACAAACTCCTGGTGGTGCGTTGTTAGGGGTGGTGCTTAGCAGAAGCCGGCGATGCCGCTCCATGCAACGGGCGCGGCTGTGGTGTTGTCGCGCTGGACGGTTGCTTCGATGAGGCCGTACGGGCGGTCCGCGGCGAAGAAAACCTCGTTCGGGTTGTCCAGGCCGAACGGGCTCAGGTCAACCAGGAAGTGGTGCTTGTTGGGCATGGAGAACTTGATCTCGTCCACTTCGCTGTGTGCTTCCAGGACCTTCTTGCCCATGTCGAACAGGGTCTGCTGCAGGGCGTGGGAGTAGTTCTCGGTGAAGCCTTCCAGCAGCAGGGCCTTGATGTCCTCGTAGCTCTTGTTGAAGTCCGTGCCGGCAAGGTCCACGTTGGTGTTGTAGCGCCAGCGGGCGGACACATCAGTGGCAAGGATGCGGTCCGTGGTTTCCGGCAGGGTGGTGTATTTGTCGCGCGGGTAGCCGACGAAGCCCGACTGGGTGGTCTTGAGGACGGTAAGGTCCTTGAGGCCGGAAATCACGTGCGTGGTTGCGCCATCGCGGACGACGACGGCGGTACGCACCTCTTGTCCGTTGCGGACGAAGCTGTGGTCGTGTCCCGCGCCGTGTGCCTGGATGCGATCCCAGCTGTAGGCCTCGGCTTCCCAGCGGCCACCGGTTACCCATTCGAACCCGCCGGTGAAGTGATCGGCGAGACGCAGCAGGAAGGACTCCGGTGAGCCGATGCCGTCACGGGCAAAAGCGTAGACAGTGTTCTTCTGGGTATCGGTGGCAACCACATGGCCGTTGTCGCCTTCGAGGTGCGCAGCCTGGAAATCGCCGCGCAGCTGCGAAGTGACATTCAGATCTTCGATGTGGTGGCGGTCAGTATCCCGAGTGACCTTGACGACGCGGACTTCCGCTTTGCCGTACTGGTTTTCGCCGAGGACGATGTTGTTGCTCATGGTCATATCCCAACTTCTGTGAGGTGGAACCTACGTTCCATCAATGAAATTAAGCGCGTGTTTCCACCGCGTTTCTGGTGGAGCCGACCCAACAAAAAAGAGCCGGCATCCATTGATGCCAGCTCATTACGACCCTGCCTGCTGCTCTCAGGTTACGTGACGTACGCCACGAACTCATTCGAGAGTAGCGCATGATTTCGGCTTGTGTATATGGGTTTCCGGAGATCGTTATGAAGCAGCGAAATGTGACCGGAGCAACTCTTCCTCCCTTCTGGACGGGTATTGACGCTTCGTTTGGGAGCTGCCTACACTTTCACATAGCAATAAATAATTTCCGAAATACGGAAACTGCTTGCATGAGAAAGAGGAGGAACAGATGGACTCGAAGGATACGAACAAGGTCGTGGAATTCCCGGCACCGGGTCAGGAGCTGTACCTGCCTTTCGGTGCAACAGATCCGGACTTTTACATTCCGGCCGACTGCGACCGCAATGCGGGCGGATTCTCGCGCTGGCTCCGCGCGCTCCCGGTGTTCGGCCGGCAGCGCCCCTAGGGTCTTTCCTGCATCCACGGGCCGCCTCCAACGCCGCACCCCGTTTCGACGTGTAGCTGCGGGTTAGACGGTAGGAGTCGTCTAACCCGCAGCAAGCCGTCTAGGCGGACTTTTCCACATAGGATCAAACCCTCCTGTCCCAGGGTCACAGGGTCTGGCCAAGCTTGGTTCATGACTAAGACAGCCCTCGGGGAGCTCCCTCCCGGCATGAATCTGTGGCGGACGAGCGAGCTCAATGCGGCGGGATTCAATGCCCGCGCCATAGCCACCCTCGTGCGAGGGGGTGTGCTGGTAAGGCTCCGCCGAGGTTGCTACATCCGCGGGAGCACCTGGGCCGCGCAGAAGCCTTGGGTGCGAAGCCGACAACTGATCGCAGCACACGCTCATGGGACGCTCACGACGTCGGGTGGCGGCTTGGTCTACAGCCATACCTCCGCGGCGCGACTCCACCGGCTGTTCCTCTGGGACGTAGATGACCGGATACATGTCACTCAGGAGAAGCCGCCGTCGCCTATCTCGCATGGCCGCGACGTAGTGGCCCATTCCAGGATTCTCACCAAGGACGATGTGGTTCTTGTGGACGGTCTGCCGTGCACATCCCTGGAGCAGACGGTTGTGGACTGCTGCATGTTGTTGAACGTCCGGCAGGCCCTCATTTTGATGGACCATGCACTCCGCCGTGGCGCGGACGTGGGCAAGCTGAAGGTTATGTGTGCAGGCCTGGCGGGGCGGAACGGTGTCCTTTCGTTGCGGACGGCGCTGGCGAACGCAGATCCGAAGTCGGAGTCGCCCGGTGAAACCCTGACCCGCGAACTTCTTTTGCGGCTCGGGATTGGTCTACCCGAGCTCCAAGTGGAGGTTCAAACGTCCGAGGGGCGTCATCGCCTCGATTTTGCGTGGCGCAGTAAGAAAGTTGCCCTCGAGTTCGATGGGCGAATGAAGTACTTCGACTATGCGCCCACTGACGAGGTCATTTTTCAGGAACGATTACGTGAGAAGGCCCTAATGGAGCTCGGTTGGACCTTTGTTCGCATCCAATGGCGGGATCTCTTCCAAGAACAGGACTTCAAGATTCGGGTGCTTCGGGCTCTCCATGCAGCCGGATAGATGGGTTGCTGCGCATTAGACGACTCCTCCCGTCTAATGCGCAGCGAACCATCGAAACGGGCGGCCCGGCCGGCCCGGAAGAGCAGACCTACCCCGCCACCAACTTCCGCGCCGCCGCAGAGTGCTCAGCGATGAGCCCGGCAACGTCCAGCCCGGGAATTGCACCATCCACCACGCGCCACTGGCCACCCACCATCACCCGGTCCGCACGGTCCGCCCCGCACAGCAACAAGGCGGCAACGGGGTCGTGGCTTCCGGAAAACCTCAACGAGTCAAGCTTGAACAGGGCAAGGTCGGCTTGAAGGCCAGGAGCCAACTGCCCGATGTCGGAGCGGCCCAGGACGGCAGCGGACCCACGTGTTGCCCAGCCAAGGGCCCTCTCCACGGGGACGGAAGCGCCGTACCGGAGCCGCTGCAAATACAGCGCTTGGCGGGCTTCAAGGATCATGTTGGAAGCATCGTTCGACGCCGATCCGTCTACTCCCAGCCCCACGGGCACGCCCGCCGCCTCGAGTTCCAGGACCCGTGCGGTACCGGATGCGAGCCTCATGTTGGAGGTTGGGCAATGCGCGACGGCGGTGCCGGCGGCTCCCAGCCTGGCGATCTCGTCGTCGTTGAAGTGGATGCCGTGTCCAAGCCAGGTGCGGGATCCCAACCAGCCAACTGATTCCAGGTAATCCACGGTCCGCAGCCCAAACATGGAGCGGCAGAAGTCTTCCTCGTCGATGGTCTCGGCAAGGTGCGTGTGCAGCCGGACATCGTAGCGCTCGGCCATGGCTGCGCTCTCAGCCATGATCTCCTTGGTGACGGAGAAGGGAGAGCAGGGGGCAAGGGCTATCTGAACAGAAGCCCCATCGCCGGTCTCGTGGTACTCGCGAATCAGCCGTTCGCTGTCCGCAAGGATCGTCCCGGGTGACTGGACCGTCGTCCGGGGCGGGAGCCCGCCGTCGTCCTCTCCCAACGTCATGGATCCGCGGGTCAGTGTTGCCCGCATCCCCATGGACCGGACCGCCGCGACCTCGATATCAATGGCATCTTCCATGCCGTCGGGGAAGAGGTAGTGGTGGTCGGCGGCGGTGGTGCAACCGGACAACAAAAGCTCGGCGAGGGCAACCTGCACGGCGAGCTCCAGGCTGCGCGGGGTCAGCCGTGCCCACACCGGGTACAGGTTTTGCAGCCAGGGGAACAGCGGCGCGTTGGCCACCGGACCCCACGCGCGGGTCAACGTTTGGTAGAAGTGGTGGTGGGTGTTGATGAGCCCGGGCAGAACCACGTGGGCAGAGGCATCAAAGACGGAACAAGGCATCGAAGGCTGCCCGCCCGTAGATACGAGTTCCACGATCTTCCCGTCGGAAACAACCAGGCCGCCGCCGGCGTCGAGATCGTTTGCGGTGAAGATACCCAGCGGGTTCTTGATCCAAAGTGGGGTCATGTCAGGTTCCTTGTCTGGTCGGCGTGTACGCGTTCCAGCTCAGTTAGGCCCTGTCTGCTGATCCAGGAGCCGGAAGCCAACAAGTGCGTCCGGTGCGAAAAGCGTAAGATGCACGACGGCGGCCGTCAACGTGCGCAGGAGGCCCCCGGTCACATACGGCTGCTAACAGAAATCTCGTATGACGAAATTAAATTTTCAAAAATCTATGGCGCGGCTCACAAACCTGGTGCTACGCTCTAACTGCCAAAGGCGGGCACCCGGACTTCGGGAAGCTATCTACCAGGCGCAACTTAACCTTCATCGCACATGCTGAAGCCTGGTAACCAAGCTAACTGGAGCTCCGTTCCGTAGCGCCCCCAACAGGTCACCTGGCTTCCTCAGCACTAAGGAAGTCGCAACATGAGTACAACCGTCACGGCCGAGCAATTCCTGGCCACATCCATTGAGCTGGCAACAGCCAATGTCCTCAACAGTGGTGGCCCCTTCGGCGCCGTCATTGTTACCGCGGATGGACAAGCCTTTCAGGGCGTCAACCGCGTCACCGCCACGAACGATCCCACCGCACACGCAGAAGTCACGGCCATCCGTAACGCCTGCCGCGAACTGGGGACCTTCGACCTGAGCGGAGCAACCCTCTACACCAGCTGCGAGCCATGCCCTATGTGCCTGGCCTCCGCACTGTGGGCACGCGTTGACCGCGTGTTCTTTGCCGCAGACCGTCACGATGCCGCATCCGTCGGCTTCGATGATGCCGTCTTCTACGAGTACTTCGAGAACGACAACCGGGACGCGCTGATGCCGGTAGCCAAGCTGGAACTGGGCGACCCCCAGGCCCCGGCGGCCCTCCAGCCGTTCACCACATGGAACACGCTTGATTCCAGGATCGACTACTAGGGCCCGGTGGCTGACATGACAATCCTGGATCCCGCAGAAATGCAGACCGCAGCTGAAAAGCAGGCTGCGCTCCTCCCCAACGGAGGCAAAAGCGCAGAGCCCACAGCGGCAAACGCAAAGCACACGGCAACCGGCAACAGCAAGCCGCCGGTGTCGAACTCCTTCCTGGATAAGTTTTTCCAGATCTCCAAGCGTGGTTCCACGTTGGCCCGCGAATTCCGCGGCGGCTTGGTCACGTTCTTCACCATGGCGTACATCGTCATCCTCAACCCGCTCATCCTGGGTGGCTTCTCGGCGGACAACGCACCGGTGGATGTGGCCGGCGGCTGGCTCTCGGCAGCACAGGTGGGCGCAGTGACCGGCCTGACAGCCGGTGTCATGACCATCGTCTTCGGACTGGTCGCCAACCTTCCTTTCGGCCTCGCAGCAGGCCTGGGTATCAATTCCTTCCTCGCCGTGGCTGTCATCCAGGAAGTCACATGGCCAGAAGCCATGGGCCTGGTGGTCATCAACGGCATCCTGATCGTCCTTTTCGGCGCCACCGGTGCCCGTACGGCGATCTTCAAGGCAGTCCCCAAGGAACTCAAGGCCGCCATCACCGTGGGCATCGGTCTGTTCATCGCCTTTATCGGCTTCGTCGACTCCGGCTTTGTCCGCCCCACCAAGGGCGGCCCCCCGGTCCAGCTCGGCACGGATGGTTCCATCACCTCCATCCCAACCCTCGTCTTCATCATCGGATTGCTGGTCATGGGTATCCTCGTGGCACGTAAGATCCAGGGCGGCCTGTTGATCGGCATCGTCGCCACAACAGTCCTCGCCGCTGTAGCCGAGGCCGTGTTCCACATTGGTCCCGGCACAGCAGACAACCCCGGCGGCTGGCACCTCAACGTGCCCATCCTGTCCAGCCAGTTGATGTCCGTCCCGGACCTCAGCCTGGTAGGCCAGTTCGATCTCTTCGGTTCCTTCGCAAGGATCGGCGGACTGGCCGCGACCATGCTGGTCTTCACCCTGGTGTTCACCAACTTCTTCGACGCCATGGGCACCATGACGGGCCTGGCCAAGAGCGCAGGCGTGGCACACAAGGACGGAACGTTCCCCAAACTGAAGTCCGCCTTCATCGTTGAAGGCATGGGTGCAGTGGTGGGCGGCGCAACGTCCGGTTCGTCCAACACCGTGTACATCGACTCGGCTGCGGGCATTGGCGAAGGCGCACGGACCGGCCTTGCCTCGGTGGTCACCGGCTTGCTGTTCCTTGGGTCGATGTTCTTCACCCCGCTTACTTCGGTTGTCCCGTTGGAAGTGGCTGCCGCCGCGCTCGTGGTGGTGGGCGCGATGATGATGGCCCAGATCCGCGAGATCAAGTTCACCAAGTTCGCCATCGCGTTGCCGGCGTTCCTCACCATCGTGACCATGCCGCTGACCTACTCCATTGCCAACGGCATCGGCGTCGGGTTCATCTCCTTCGCGGTGATCAGCGCGGCATCGGGCAAGGCCAAGAAGGTCCATCCGCTCATGTGGGTGGTCACGGCGGGCTTCATCATCTACTTCGCCCGTGGCCCGATCAACGCCTTGATGGGCGTCTAACCCGGAGCCACCCCCGCGCCGGCGGGCCCACACCCGGCACTTCGAACGGCGGTCCATCCGCACCCACCGCACGAATAGGCGTCCGTCGTCGTGGTCCTTTGGGAACAGGCACGACGGCGGGCGGCGGCCCTGTTGATTCAGGAACGGGTGTTGATGCTCCGTCAGGGAACGGGGGCAGGGAGATGAAGCCCTTGCCCCCGTTCCTATGAACTCTTATTCAATAACCGCGACTACCCCTCAACACCTTCTGGAAATGAGATTATGAGGGCAAGATCGCGCACTTCTCCGGCCGGGCCACCTGGCCGGGACACCTGGAAAAAGGACGTGTTGCCATGCTGGATCTGATGCCTTCCCTGGGCAGCTGGCGGCCTGCGGTCTCTGGCCAACGATGTGCTGTGGCCACGATTGTAGGGACCGGCGGCTCCGTGCCGCGCCCCATGGGTACTTCCATGATGGTCTCCGAACACGGCGAAATCCTGGGCAGCCTGTCCGGCGGTTGCGTAGAAGGGGCGGTCGTTGAGGCAGCCTTGGAAGCAATGCGCGACGGCGGCCCTCGCCTTGAATCTTTTGGCTACAGTGCCGAGGACGCGTTCGCCGCAGGACTCACCTGTGGAGGGGAGCTGGAAGTCCATATCCAGCCGCTGGCTAGCGATTCCGGCGAAATGGCCTTGTTCGATATTGCTGTATCAAACGAACCGACTGCCCTCGCGCTCATCCGCAGGCTCGGCGGCGGAGGGGGCGTTGTCGTCGTTGATGATCCCGTGCGCTTCCGTGCCATGGAATCAACGCAACTCGCCCGGTTGGTGGGCGATCATCCTGCCACCTTGATGGCTGCGGCGGCTCAGGTGGAGCCGCTGCTCCAAGGCGGCCGCACGGGGTTGGTCCGGCTGGCAGCGCCAGAGGGCTGCATCGATGGCTGGGTTACCACTGAGAGGTTGGCTATGCCCCCACAAGAAGTAACCCAGCCCGAACCGATCACCCTGTTCGTGGAAAGCCGGTTGCCGGCAGCGCGGATGCTCATTTTCGGTGCCAACGACTTCGGAGCCGCGTTGCTCCCCGCCGGACAGTTGCTTGGTTACAACGTCACCCTTTGTGATGCCCGCCCTGCGTTTGCCCAGCAGACCCGTTTCGCCGGAGCGGACCAAGTGGTCACCGACTGGCCGCACCGGTATCTGGAAGCCGAAGCAGCGGCCGGGCAGGTCGACGCCCGGACCGTGGTGTGCATCTTGACCCACGATCCAAAATTCGACATCCCTTTGCTTGAAACAGCGCTTCGCTTGAACCTGGCTTACGTCGGCGCAATGGGCTCGCGGCGCAGCCACCGGCAACGGATTGACGCCCTGCTCGAAGCGGGCACGCCTGTCGAAGCGCTCGAACGCCTGCATTCCCCGATCGGATTGGACCTTGGTGCAGTGACACCAGCCGAAGTGGCAGTCTCCATCACGGCGGAAATCATCGCCGAGCGGGGAACCCCCAGCCGCGCAGCCACGGGCTTCCCTTCGCTCAAGGACAGCACCGGCCCGATTCACCCGGCACCTCAACACCTCACTCAGGAGGACCCATGGACATGAACACCATCGAGGCCGTGGTCCCCACCACGGATCCTTCGCAATGGCGCGACGGCGATGCCTGGCTCGCCGGGGGCACTGTCCTTTTCTCCTATGGCAGCACCGTCCTCAAGCGGCTCCTTGACCTCGGCCAAGCAGATTGGCCAGCGATCACTGTCACAGACCAAGGCATCGAACTTGCCGCCACCTGCACTGTCGCAGAGCTTTACGCCCTGCCGGCATCCGCGGAAATAGCCAACCGTGAGTGGCCGGGGCTGGCCCTCATCCGTCCGTGCTGCGACTCTTTCGTGGCATCGTTCAAGATCTGGAACATGTCCACGGTAGGCGGCAACCTCTGCACGTCTTTGCCGGCTGGCCCCATGATTTCCTTGTGCGCCGGACTCGACGGCATTGCATCCATCCAGAGCCCGGATGGCAGCAGCCGCAGCGTACCTGTCACCGATTTCGTCACCGGGGATATGCAGAATGTCCTGTTCCCGGGGGAGTTGCTCCGCAGCATCCAGCTTCCGGCCGCGGCACTCTCGGCCCGGGTCGCCTTCCGGCGTCTGTCGCTAAGTAATCTGGGACGCTCCGGCGTGCTGGTCATCGGACGCCTCGACGCCGACGGCGGCATGGTCATCACCGTCACCTCCTCGACGAAAAGGCCGGTACAACTACGGTTCCCCGCCGGGCAGGTTCCCGACGCCGGGATGCTGGCTGACGCCGTCGGGGATTCCATTCCCTGGCCGCTGTACCACGATGACATCCATGGGCTTCCCGCGTGGCGCCGCGATATGACGTTCAAACTGGCCGAGGAAATCCGGGCCGAGCTACTGGGCGAGTCGATGGTCGTGTCAGGCGATTTCTGGCCGCCGCACGCAACGTCACCGCAACCATCCACGCAACCCGCAAACAACAAGCCGCAGAAGGAGGCCTCCCATGGCAATTGAGATCAACGGCGCTGCCTCCCAGGCCACACCCCGCCCCGGCCAATGCCTGCGCACTTTCCTACGGGAGCAGGGAAACTTCGGCGTTAAGAAGGGCTGCGACGGCGGTGACTGCGGCGCTTGCACTGTGCACGTCGATGGCACCCCCGTCCACAGCTGCATCTACCCGGCTGTTCGCGCCGATGGCAAAGCGGTCACCACGATCGAGGGCCTCTCCAACGACCAAAACCTTCACCCGGTGCAGGAGCAGTTCCTTGAAGCGCAGGGTTTCCAATGCGGTTTCTGCACCGCTGGCATGGTCATGACGGCAGCAACTTTCGACGACGAGCAACGTGCCAACCTGCCCCGCAACCTCAAGGGCAATCTGTGCCGCTGCACCGGCTACCGTTCCATCGCTGACGCTGTGTGCGGTCATGGCGGCGGGCACGCGCACGACGCCGGAGCTGACGTTTCCGGGGCACAATCGCCTGGCGCTGGTCATCCTGCCGCTGTGGAAGCCACGCCCGGCCAGCTCGGGGACAATGTGCCAGCACCCGCCGGTCAAGCCGTGGTGACCGGAACTGCCCGGTACACGCTGGATGTCCCGGCCGGGCAGCTGCCCGGACTACTGCACCTCAAGCTTCTCCGTTCGCCGCATCCACATGCCCGGATCGTATCCATTGACAAGACCGCGGCACTGGCTGTTCCTGGCGTCGTCGCCGTATTCACACACGAAGACGCGCCGGCGCAGTTGTTCTCCACTGCCCAGCACGAACACTTCACGGACGATCCCGATGACACCCGCGTGCTGGACAACGTAGTGAGGTTCATCGGGCAGCGCGTTGCCGCTGTCGTGGCCGAGTCCGTTGCTGCTGCCGAGGCCGGAACCCGGGCGCTGGTTGTGGAGTACGAGCTTCTGGAGCCGGTATTTACGCCCCAAGGGGCAATTCTTCCCGGCGCTCCCGCAATCCATGGCGATAAGGACGGCGTTCTGTCCAGAATCTCGCGGCCACTGGAGAACGTGGTGGCCGAAGTCCATGCTGAGCTGGGCAGTGTGGCCGACGGGTTCGCGGCAGCCGACTTCATCCATGAGCACACGTACAAGACGCAAAGGGTTCAGCACGTTGCGATGGAAACGCACGCGTCCATTGCCTGGCTGGATGACGAAGGCAGACTGGTTGTCCGTTCCTCCACGCAGGTTCCGTTCCTGGTGAAGCGCACCTTGATGCGCTTGTTCAACTTGCCGGAGGAGACGGTCCGCGTGATGGCCGGTCGCGTCGGGGGTGGTTTTGGCGGGAAACAGGAGGTCCTCACAGAGGATCTTGTGGCCCTCGCGGCACTGGCTTTGCGTAGGCCGGTCCAGGTGGAGTTCACCCGGACGGAGCAGTTCATGGCCGCCACCACGAGGCACCCCTTCACTATTAATCTCAAAGCTGGAGCCAGCCGGGACGGATACCTGACCGCCCTTCAATTGAACGTCATCACCAACACCGGCGCTTACGGAAACCATGCGCCCGGCGTGATGTTCCACGGCTGTGGCGAATCGCTGGCGGTCTACAAGTGCGTGAACAAGAAAGTGGATGCGCAGGCCGTCTACACCAACACCGTTCCCGCCGGTGCCTTCCGGGGGTATGGGTTGAGCCAGATGATTTTCGCGATCGAGTCGGCAATTGACGAGCTGGCGATCGGAATCGGCATGGACCCCTTGGAGTTCCGGCTTAAGAACATGGTCCGGCCTGGCGATCACATGTTGTCCACCACGCCCGAGCCCGAGGAAGACGTCCACTACGGCAGCTATGGCCTCGACCAGTGTGTGGCCTTGGTCCGGGACGCACTGGACCGTGGCAAGGAGCGTTACCGGGCCGCCGGACTCGACGACCTCGGTCCGGACTGGGTCACCGGCGAAGGTGCGGCCCTGTCCATGATCGATACCGTCCCGCCGCGGGGCCACTTCGCCCACACGAGGGTGAGCCTGGAAGCGGACGGAAGGTTCGCCGTCGACGTCGGCACTGCGGAGTTCGGGAACGGCACCACAACTGTCCATGCGCAACTGGCAGCAACAGCATTGGCAACGGCCGCCTCAAAAATTACCGTCCGTCAGTCCGATACGGACCTCGTGGAGCACGATACCGGCGCATTCGGTTCGGCCGGGACGGTGGTCGCCGGCAAGGCGACGCTCGGCGCAGCCCTTGAGCTCGCCACCAGGATCCAGACCGTGGCGGCTTCCTTGACGGGGTCTGCATTAGCGGATTGCCGTTTGGTGGACGGGGCTGTCGAGTGCGGTGATCGTACGGTGCCACTGACGGAACTTTTCGACGCCGCCCGTCTGCAAGGCGTTCGTCTCGCCACGGATGGCAACTGGGGAGGAACGCCGCGGTCAGTGGCCTTCAATGTCCACGGTTTCCGGGTTGCCGTTAATACGGGAACAGGTGAGCTGCGGATCCTGCAGAGCGTGCAAGCCGCAGATGCCGGCGTTGTGGTGAACCCTCGTCAGTGCCGTGGGCAGATCGAAGGCGGCATCGCGCAGGCACTTGGTGCGGTGCTCTATGAGGAAGTGAAAGTGGACGACGCCGGACACGTCACCACCGATATCCTCCGGCAGTATCACATTCCCTCATTCGCGGACGTGCCGCGGAGCGAGGTCTATTTCGCAACAACCAACGACACCACCGGGCCCCTCGGCGCCAAGTCCATGAGCGAGAGCCCGTTCAACCCCGTGGCACCCGCGCTGGCCAATGCGATCCGCAACGCCACCGGGGTCCGTTTCGGCGAACTGCCCATCGCCCGGGACAAAATTTACCTGGCCCTCCGTGACCGCACCCTGATCCCCAACTGAGTCGCATTTGTGCGCGTTTAGAGCCGTCTAAACGCGCACAAATGCGACCTACATGGGTGAGAGGGTGAGCTCCATGAACACGCTGTTCGGGTCCAGGGTGTAGTCGGCGAAGGGCGGGCATTCGGTGAACCCGTGCCGCGCATACAAGCGACGCGCGGGCGCAAAGTACTCTTCGGTTCCCGTTTCCAAGCTCACACGTTCGTATCCCCGCCGGCCGGCTTCGGCCACGATATGTTCGAGCATGCGGGTGGCCACTCCCCGCCCACGGGCAGCGGTGGTGGTGCGCATCGACTTGATCTCAGCATGCCCCGCGGCCAGTTCCTTCAGCGCCCCGCATCCCAGCAACACGCCGTCCTCGCGGGCTGTCCAGAACGTGATCGTTTCATGCGACAACGCCGAATGGTCCAACGCGTGCACGCTTTCTGCCGGCGACGTCGCAAACATATCCGCCAGATGCTCGCTGAGGAGCTGATGAACATCCGGGCGCGTGGGATCGTCAGGTGCAATCTGGATCATGGATTCAAACTTACCGGCTCAGGATGGGTCGGCCCTACGCTCAGCTCCGCAGTCAGTCCTCCAGCAAGTGCAACTGGTCCTTCGTATCCAGGTCCTCGCCCGAGCAGAGATCGCTGCAATCCACCAGGTCCACCAGGCCCGGATGCGCCTTGAGGAAGGATCGCGCCCCCGTGTCACCATTCGCGGCTTCCGCCGCTTGGGATCGGAGCCCGACGTCGATAATCACCGGGTGCCGACGCTTTAGGCGGCCTGACTCGTCAGGATAGGCGGCTGCCGTGACCCGACCGGGACGGTGGCTGCCCAGCAATCTGCTGACCGCCGTCGGGGTCAATCCGGGCTGGTCCACCAACGCCACCATGATGCTGTGTCCGGGTGAGGCGGCCTCGATTCCTGCGCGGAAAGAGCCCGCCATGCCTTTGGCCCAGTTCTTGTTCTCCACCACCGTGTACGTCCGTAGATCGGTGGTGCTTCGAACGCGGTCCGCCTCGGCGCCAACAACCACAACGACCTCCCGGCAGCCGCCGTCGAACAGCGTATCGGCGAGCACCTCAACCAGCGTTCGGCCGCGGTAGGGGAGCAGCGCCTTGGGTCCGCGGCCCAAGCGCGTACCGGCCCCCGCAGCAAGCAAGACGCCCGTGGTGGGCGCCACGCCGGATTCAGTCATATCCTCACGATACGCGCGGGCATCCGTGAGGTCTGTAGCTCCTTCGGGGCTTTCCACGACATCTACCAAAATCGGTTGCAAACTACTCCTCAGTAGGTCTGTTGGTAGGTTCCGACGGCCATTATTGTCTGTAGGGAATTGTTCAAATCGCTCTAATGCAATGATGCGTGGAGGAAAAGGGGAAGATGGCGGGCAGTTTCGAAATACTCAAGGCCGGGACGAACACGTTCAGGTTCCGACTCACAGCCGATGACGGCACAGTTGTGGCAGTGTCGCCACAGTTTCCCAATTTGAAGGCCGTCGTGGCCGGTATCAACGCGGTCCGCGAAAACGCGGCAACCGGATTCGTCGTAGACCGGAGGAACCTGGGCACCTGAGCCTCCCCCGCAGTACACCAAAAACACAGTAGGCGGCAGTGTTCTTCATGAACACTGCCGCCAACTGTCTTATTGCCTTGTCATGCTTCGGTTGTTAGGCATCGCCGCCCGCTCCGCCGGTGGTGCCGGCGTTCACATCGAGCAGCTTGTAACGGTCAATGGCGTACGACGGCGCACCCTCCTCGACTTCGCCCCTCGCCGCCAGCAACTGGAGGGTTTTGGCGACGATGGAGTGGGTGTCGTTTTTGAAGTAGCGGCGGGCGGCTTGGCGGGTGTCGGAGAAGCCGAAGCCGTCTGCTCCGAGGGAGGCGAAGTCGTTGGGGATGAATTGGCGGATTTGGTCGGGGACGGCTTTCATGTAGTCGGACACGGCGATGACGGGTCCGGTGGTGCCGGCGAGTTGTTCGGTGATGAACGGGGTGCGGGCGGGTTGGCCGGGGTTGAGGAAGGCGTGTTCTTCGGCGGCGAGTCCGTCGCGTCGGAGTTCGTTCCAGGACGTCACGGACCAGACTTCGGCGGCGACGCCCCAGTCCTGGGCGAGAATCCGGGCGGCTTCCAGGGCCCAGGGTACGGAGACTCCGGAGGCGAGGATGTTCGCGGTGGGCCGGTTGGTACCTGTGTTGGCGGCGCCATTGGTGTTTTCCGGGGCGGGGGCGAGGCGGTAGATGCCCTTGATCAGGCCGTTGATGTCCAGGTTTTCCGGTTCGGCGGGTTGGGTGATGGGTTCGTTGTAGACGGTGAGGTAGTACATCACGTTTTTGTCGGATGCGGTGCCGGTGCCGTCGTTGTCGGGGCCGTACATTTCTTCGAGGCCGTGGCGGATGATGTGGCCGATTTCGTAGCCGTAGGCGGGGTCGTAGGTTTTCACGGCGGGGTTGGTGGAGGCCAGGAGGGGGGAGTGCCCGTCGGCGTGTTGGAGTCCTTCGCCGGTGAGGGTGGTTCGTCCTGCGGTGGCGCCGATGATGAAGCCGCGGGTCATTTGGTCCGCGGCGGCCCAGAAGGAATCTCCGGTGCGTTGGAAGCCGAACATGGAGTAGAAGACGTAGATCGGGACCAGGGGTTCGCCGTGGGTGGCGTACGCGGTGCCGGCGGCGGTGAACGCTGCGACGGCGCCGGCTTCGTTGATGCCGGGGTGGATCAGTTGCCCGGCGGGGGATTCCTTGTAGGCCAGGACGAGGTCCCGGTCCACGGAGAGGTAGTTCTGGCCCTTGGGGTTGTAGATTTTCGCGGTCGGGAAGAACGCGTCCATGCCGAAGGTGCGTGATTCGTCCGGGACGACGGGCACGAACCGGGCCCCGAAGTTCTTGTCCCGCATGAGGTCTTTCAGGAGCCGGACGAAGGCCATGGTGGTCGCGGCTTGTTGTTTGCCGGAGCCGCGTTTGGCGACCTCGTAGGATTTGGCTTCGGGCAGGGTCACGGGGGTGTGGGTGCGGCGGCGTTCGGGGACGAAGCCGCCCAGTTCTGCCCGGCGTTCCATGAGGTATTTGATTTCCGGGGCGTCCATGCCGGGGTGGTAGTACGGGGGCCGGTAGAGGTCCGCGTCGAGCTGGTCATCGCTGATGGGGATGCGCAGGTGGTCACGGAAGGCCTTGAGGTCTTCCATGGTCAGCTTTTTCATCTGGTGGGTGGCGTTGCGGCCTTCGAAGTGCGGGCCCAGGCCGTAGCCCTTGACGGTTTTGGCCAGGATCACGGTGGGTTTGCCCTTGAACTCGACCGCTGCCTTGTACGCGGCGTAGACCTTGCGGTAATCGTGCCCGCCGCGTTTGAGGCCCCAGATCTGCTCATCGGTCAGGTCAGCGACCATGTCCTTGGTCTGCGGGGACTTGCCGAAGAAGTGGTCCCGGACGAACCCGCCGGACTCGGCCTTGTAGGTCTGGTAGTCACCATCGGGGGTTTCGTTCATGATTTTCACCAACGCCCCGTCCTGGTCCGCTTCCAGCAGCGAGTCCCATTCCCGGCCCCAGACGACCTTGATCACGTTCCAGCCCGCACCGCGGAAGAACGCCTCCAACTCCTGCATGATCTTCCCGTTGCCGCGCACCGGCCCGTCCAGGCGCTGGAGGTTGCAGTTGATCACGAAGTTCAGGTTGTCCAGGTTCTCGTTCGCCGCGAGCTGGAGCAGGCCGCGGGATTCGGGCTCGTCCATTTCCCCGTCGCCCAGGAACGCCCAGACCTGCTGATCACTGGTGTCCTTGATGCCGCGGTTGTGCAGGTACCGGTTGGACTGGGCCTGGTAGATCGCGTTCATCGGCCCGATACCCATCGACACGGTCGGGAATTCCCAGAAGTCCGGCATCAGCCGCGGGTGCGGGTACGAGGACAGGGCATGGCCCTCACGGGACTTTTCCTGGCGGAACCCGTCCAGGTCCTCCTCGGTCAGGCGGCCTTCCATGAACGCCCTGGCGTACATGCCCGGGGACGCGTGTCCCTGGAAGAACACCTGGTCCCCGCCCGAGGGGTGGTCCTTGCCGCGGAAGAAATGGTTGAACCCGACCTCGTACAGGGTCGCCGCGCCGGCATAGGTGGAAATATGCCCGCCCACCCCGATATCGGCCCGCTGCGCGCGATGGACCATGACCGCGGCGTTCCAGCGCATGTACGCACGGTACCGGCGCTCGAACTCCTCGTTTCCCGGGAATTCTGCTTCCTGGTCCACCGGGATCGTGTTCACATAATCAGTGGTCGTTACCATGGGCACACCCACCGACCGGGCACCGGCACGCTGCAACAACGAACGCATAATGTACTGGGCACGCTCCGTGCCCTGCTCCGCGATCAACGCATCAAGGGACTCAATCCACTCCGCGGTCTCTTCCGGATCACGATCAGGCAGCTGGGCAGTCAACCCGCTGAGGATGTGTGAGGTCTCTTCTCCTGCAGCCACGTCCAACCTCTCTTCATTGAATGTCTGGGCGCTTGCTCTGTGGGGGCGCTCAAGGAATTTCGTATTGTGAGAATAAAATTCTGCAATTCGAGATTACGTCTGCCGATGGGCAGCGTCAACACGGATTACGTAACCGCAACAGTCAACTGGGAAAGGCCGGGTCATTCAACCAAATGTGACCCTCCATACACTTGTGACGCCTTGACGTGACGTGACCTGGGTCATAGAGTACTTTCACTATTCAATAACTTGTTTCCGCTTTGTGGAAACAGTACGAAGTGGAGATCCACGATGCAGACGACTTCATCAGTCGGCGTCACTGAGACTCCGGAAGACAAAACAGCAGGTGGGCCCAACCACCCGGCCGTGGGCAACACGGACCTTTGCGCTATTGCTTCCGAAGCCGCAGGCCGTACCATCAGCCCCAGTCTTTACAACATCGACCTCGCCCCCACCAAGGCAGCCGGCCGCAAGTGGACGAGTTACAGCATCTTTACCCTCTGGGCCAATGACGTCCACAGCCTGGGTAACTACGCGTTTGCCATTGGTTTGTTCTCCCTCGGACTGGGTGGCTGGCAGATCCTGGTGGCACTGGGAATCGGGGCTACCCTGCTCTTCGCCCTCTTGAACTTCTCGGGATTCATGGGCCAGAAGACCGGCGTCCCCTTCCCCGTCATGAGCCGGATCAGCTTCGGCATTCGGGGCGCCCAAATCGCCAGCCTGGTCCGTGGCGCCGTGGCTGTCGCCTGGTTCGGTATCCAGACCTACCTGGCATCGGTGGTACTTCGCGTGATGCTCGTCGCCATGGCCCCTGGCCTGAAGGACCTGGACAGCAACTCCATCCTTGGCCTTTCGACGCTGGGCTGGCTCTCCTTCGTGGCGCTCTGGATCGTCCAGCTGGTCATCGTCAGCTTCGGCATGGAAATGATCCGGAAATACGAGGCCTTCGCGGGTCCCATCATCCTGGTGACAATGGCTGCGATTGCCGTCTGGGTCTTCATTGAGGCCGGGGGCGCCATCCAGTGGAGCGGCATCAAGGGACTCGAGGGCGCCGACATGTGGCTCACCATCTTCGCCGGCGGGGCATTGTGGGTTTCCATCTACGGAACGTTCGTCCTGAACTTCTGCGATTTCACCCGGTCCTCTGTTTCCAGGAAGTCCATCGTTAAGGGCAACTTCTGGGGCATCCCCATCAACATGCTGGTATTCGGTGCAATCGTGGTGGTGATGGCCGGTGGACAGTACAAGATCAATGGCACAGTCATCGAGAGCCCGTCGGACATCGTCCAGAGCATCCCCAATACCCTGCTGCTGGTCCTGGCTTGCCTTGCCTTGCTGATCCTGACCATCGCCGTGAACCTGATGGCAAACTTCGTAGCACCCGTTTATGCACTGACCAACCTCTTCCCGCGGCACCTGAATTTCCGTAAAGCGGCGTGGGTCAGCGGCATCATCGGCCTCATCATCCTGCCGTGGAACCTCTACAACAACCCGATCGTCATCGTTTACTTCCTCGGTGGCCTGGGCGCACTGCTCGGCCCGCTGTTCGGAGTGGTCATGGCTGACTACTGGCTCGTCCGCCGTGGCAAGGTCAACGTCCCGGAGCTCTACACCGACGATCCCAAGGGCGCGTACTTCTACAAGCGGGGCGTGAACCCCAAGGCCATTGTTGCCATGCTCCCCGCGGCCGCCCTGGCTATTGCAATCGCCTTCATCCCGGGATTGGCTGCAGCGGCGCCGTTCGCCTGGTTCATCGGAGCCGGTGTAGCCGCGCTTACGTACTTTGCCGTGGCTGACAAGAAGCAGGCCCACGACGACGTCTCCGGCGAACCGATCGCCGTCGCCAGCACCCACTAATATAGAGGAAACCATGCGCATCCTTGTCGCAAACGTGAACACTACGCAGTCCATGACCGATTCCATCGCCGCCCAGGCCAGGGCTGTTGCGGCCCCCGGCACTGAGATCGTTGGCATCACTCCGCGCTTTGGCGCCGACTCCTGCGAGGGCAACTTCGAGAGCTACCTTGCCGCGATCGCCGTCATGGATGCAGTGGTCAACTATCCCGAACCGTTCGACGCCGTTATCCAGGCAGGCTACGGCGAGCACGGCCGCGAGGGGTTGCAGGAGCTCCTCGATGTCCCGGTGGTGGATATCACCGAGGCCGCTGCCAGTACTGCAATGTTCCTTGGCCACAAGTACTCCGTGGTTACCACGTTGGACCGTGCCGTCCCCTTGATTGAGGACCGCCTCAAACTTGCCGGGTTGGAGGCACGATGCGCTTCCGTCCGCGCCAGCGGTATGGCTGTACTGGAACTTGAGGAACATCCGGACCGCGCGGTCGAAGCGATTGTGGGCCAGGCCGAGCAAGCTGTCCTCCAGGACAAGGCCGAGGTGATTGTCCTGGGCTGCGGCGGCATGGCCGGCCTCGACGAGCAGGTCCGACAGCGGACCGGCGTGCCCGTTGTTGATGGAGTGGCGGCCGCCGTCACCATCGCTGAGTCCTTGGTTAGGCTCGGCCTCACCACCTCCAAAGTCCGCACCTATGCCACGCCGCGTCCGAAGACTGTCATAGGCTGGCCGATAACAGCAGCCCAGACGGCTGCGGGGCAGCCCGTAGAAGCAGCGCACTGACGCTGCTTGCAGCAGCTGTTTTGAAGGCGATTCCCCGAAAGGCCACCACATGACTGACCCACGCCCGCCCGCAGACCCGAGGGTCGCCGTCGTGACCGGTGCCGGTTCCGGCATTGGGAGGGCCGTTGCGCGGCTCATGCTTGCGGAGGGTTACCGCGTGGCGTTGGCGGGGCGTCGCGAAGCGCAGCTGCTGGAAACCGCGGACAACCATCCGGACGCCCTGGTGGTGCCGTGCGATGTAACAGAGCCCGACGCCGTCGCCCGCCTTTTCGCTGAGGTTCGCCAGCGCTGGGGCCGTGTTGACGTGCTGTTCAACAACGCAGGCATCTTCGGGCCAGCCGGCGATGTTGGCGAGATCGACGTCGATGGGTGGGAGGCCACCCTGCGCGTCAATGTCACGGGCTCCATGCTGTGCGCCGCGGAAGCCGTGAGGACCATGAAGGCCCAGGAGCCGCAGGGTGGCCGCATTATTAACAACGGCTCCATTTCTGCGCATTCACCCAGGCCCAAGTCTGTCGCGTACACGGTGACGAAGCATGCGATGACGGGCCTGACCAAGAGCATTGAGCTGGATGGCCGGGACTTTGGCATCACGTGCGGGCAGATCGATATTGGAAATACCCGTACCGAAATCATGGACACCATCGGCGTTGGCTCAGGTGCGTTGCAAGCCGATGGCAGCCGGCGCGTGGAGCCGATGTTCCCCGTGGAGGATGCCGCGCGTGCGGTGCTCATGATGGCCAATATGCCGGCTTCGGCCAGCGTTGGTTCCCTGGTGGTGACAGCCGCTGGCATGCCGTTCATAGGCCGGGGCTAAGTACCCGCCACGCCTGAGTGTGTTGTCCTGACCCTTTTTGCTTCAACCGTGCCCACGGCACGCCCATTTCCTGGGCGTGCCGTGGGTTTTTCCTTGTCAATAGAGGTCAGGAAGCCACGACGCCGCGGCTTGGCAACCAATTGTGACTTTCCGCAATATGGAAATTCAATTTCCCCTTGCGGAATGATGTGAGCGGGCTTACATTTGAAAACAACCCCCAAGTGTGGGGCTGTTCCCAACTGATTGGTTCAGATCAATGAAGATCCCAGACTCTGCGGCGCTGAAGGCGAGTTCGGCCCCGCTGAAGAAGAAGCCACTGTACAAGTCGCTCTTTTTTCAAATCCTGATCGCCGTCGTCGCAGGTGTGCTCATCGGTCATTTCTGGCCGAACCTCGGGTCCACCCTCCGGCCGCTGGGTGATGGATTCATTCAACTCATCAAGATGATCATCGCCCCGCTGATTTTCCTCGTGATCGTCACGGGCATCTCGGCAGTCGGCGACGTCAAGGCGGTCGGAAGGGTCGGGGTCAAAGCACTCCTCTACTTCACCTGCGCCACCCTCTTCGCCCTGGTCTTCGGACTCATCGTGGGCAACATCGTTCAGCCTGGCGCCGGCCTGAACATCGATCCCTCCACGCTTTCCCAGGAAGCCGTGGACGCAAAGACCGGCCACGCCGTTCCCAAGGACGCCGCTGCCTTCCTGCTGGACGTCATCCCCACCAGTGTGATCGGCGCCTTCGCCAACAACAGCCTGCTCCAGGTGCTTTTCTTCTCCGTCTTCTTCGGCGCCGCGATCGTGGTCATTGGCCGCCAGCGCTGCCTGCCCGTGATCAGCCTCATGGAGACCGTCCTGGAGCTGATCTTCAAGATCATGTCCTGGATCATGAAGGTCGCTCCGATCGGTGCCTTCGGCGCCATGGCCTTCATCATCGGCCAGTACGGGCTTGGCACTCTCGGCACGTATGCGCTGCTGATCGCATCCTGCTACGGAGCCGCGATCGTCTTTATCGGCCTGCTGTTCCTGGTGGCCTGGGGCTTCGCCCGTGTTCCGCTGTGGCACTTCCTGAAATACACCCGCGAGGAATTCCTGCTTGCACTCGGCACGGCCTCCACTGAAGCGGTCATGCCGCGCATCATGACCAAGTTGACCAACGCCGGCTGCTCCCGGGCAACCACCGGCCTGGTGGTTCCCACCGGCTACTCCTTCAACCTTGACGGCGCAGCGATCTACCTTTCCATCTCCCTGCTGTTCCTGGCCCAGGCGTTCGGCCATCAACTGGACCTCGGTCAGCAGCTGGCTGCGCTGGGTGTGCTGCTCTTGACCTCCAAAGGCATGGCGGGCGTCCCGGGCTCATCGTTCCTGGCCCTCTCGGCCACGGCTGCCGCCCTTGGCATCTTCCCGGTTGCCGGCGTAGCACTCCTCCTCGGAGCCGACCGCCTCATGGACTCCATGCGCGTCGTCGTCAACCTGCTGGGCAACTGCGTAGCCACCTTCGTTGTAGCCAAGTGGGAAGGCCAGTTCGACCGCAGCGTCATGGTCCGTGCCTTCAACGGCGAGATTACCAACGAGGATTCAGCCATCATGCTGGGCCAGGAGGAAGTGTTCGAGGAGCAGGAGCTTGAGCGCCTCAGCGAGGGCCACCACCCCTCACCGAAATTCCGTGGAGGTCCCACAGCGGACGAAATCCCGCAATTCGAGATGAGCAAGCCAGGCCAACCAACCACCCCGGTTTGCCCCGACTAACTCCATGGTTTGTGTACGGCCAATGCCCTTAAGACACGGTCTTGAGGGCATTGGCCGTACACAAGACCCGTCAGAGGGGAAGCAGTTCCGAGAGGTCCGCGCGCAGTCCGGACGCGGCAACGCGGCCAGCCGAAACGGCGTCTCCCCACGAGATCCGGCCGGTAACCAACTCAAGCCAGGTGGCGGCGTCGCACTCTATGACGTTCGGGGGAGTGCCGCGGGTGTGGCGGGGCCCCTCCACGCACTGCGTGACGCCGAACGGGGGAACGCGGACCTCCACCGAATTGCCGGGCGCGCGGGCGGTGACTTCCTCAAGTGAGTAGCGGACCGCCGTCGCAATCAAAGAGCGCGACGGCGGGGTCGCGTCTTCACCCGAGTGTCCGACGGCGGATTGCCAGGCTGCCAGCGCAGCGCGGCCCTCGTCGACGTCAATACGGCGTCGTGCAACTGCCATGGATTCTTTCCTTATTAAATAGGTGACTCAGTCGAGCATCGCGGATACGGCGTGGCCCAGGCGGATCTTGCCCACCGGACGTCCGCCGCCCAGCACGGGTTCCACGACGCGTTCCAGGACGTTGGAAACCGCGGGAATGTCCACCGCGCCACTCACGGCAAGAAGTGTCAAGCCCACCAAGGAAGTAGCGCGGAGGTTGCCGTCCAGCATCTTGACCGCCACGGTTGCGCCGGTGGACGTGGCGAGGACCAGGATGCCTTCGGCGCCGATCTTGGCCAGGATGTCCAGCTCTTCCATGACGATCGTGTTTGATTCGCCCTTGCCCTGGACCGCCCACGGGTAGTCCAGCATGGAGGTGGCGATGGTGGCGGCGCGTGCGTTCGAGGAAGAATCGCCCGGTGACTTCGCCAACCGCGAATACGCCCGCGCCAGTCCGGTGAGCGAGATCGCCGCAACGGGTGCACCGCAGCCATCGATGCCCAGGTGCGAGATCGTTTCGCCGCTGTACTCCTCGATCACGGACCGGACACGCTGCTGCAACGGATGGTTCGGCTCAAGGTAACTACGAAGGTCCCAGCCGTTTTCCGTGCAGGCCCAGAGGAAAGCCGCGTGCTTCCCGGAACAATTGAAGGCAAGCCTGGTCTGGCCGCGCTCGGAACGGACCAGCCAATTGCGGGCGGTTTCGTCCTGCGGCCAGGCCGTGGGGCACTGAAGCTGATCCTCGCGGACGCCTGCGGCTTTGAGCATTCCCTCCACCACGTCCATGTGGTCCAGTGAACCGGTGTGGCTTCCGCAGGCGACAGCCACCTGCGCGCCCCTGAGCGGGACGCCGGACTGCATGGCAGCGAGGGTTTGGAATGGTTTCAGGGTGGAGCGGGCCAGGATGGGAGCATCGATGTCACCCAGCCGGGTTACCACGCTTCCGTCGCCCGCAAGGACAACGGCAGCACCGATGTGCCGGGACTCTATAAAGCCACTGCGTTCGATGACTGCCAGTTCGACGGCGGACTCAACGTTGAACGTTTCATGCGAACTCATGGGCATGAGCCAAGTCTAGGGCGCGAGCACTGTGTTCCCCGGTCACATGCCCGGTCCGGGCGCGGTCCCGGATCCGGTCATCCATTGCCGGGAGACGACACAGCTTAGGCCCCGCGCCCTACACAAAGTACCCTTGAAGACTGTGAAGGTACTCGTCATTGGCCCAGGCGGCCGCGAACACGCCATTGTCCGCTCTCTGCTTGAAGATCCCAACGTTTCCGAGGTCCACGCGGCTCCGGGCAACGCGGGCATCAGCAAACTCGTTCCCACGCACGCAATTGACGGGAACAGCCCGGAAGCGGTGACCGCGCTCGCCACCAAGCTGGCCGTGGACCTGGTTGTCGTCGGCCCGGAGGCTCCCCTGGCCGCCGGTGTGTCCGACGCCGTCCGTGCCGCCGGGATTCCGGTCTTCGGACCCAGCAAGGAAGCAGCCCAGCTCGAAGCGTCCAAGGCCTTCGCCAAGCAAATCATGGCTGAAGCCGGCGTTCCCACGGCCATGGCCCGCGTTGCCACCAATGCAGAGGAAGCCGCCGATGCCCTGGCTACGTTCGGGGCTCCGCACGTTGTCAAGGATGACGGCCTCGCCGCAGGCAAGGGCGTTGTGGTCACCAACGACCGCGAGGAAGCACTCGCGCACGCGCAGGCCTGCTTCGACGCCGGTGGAACAGTTGTCATCGAAGAGTTCCTCGACGGCCCCGAAGTTTCCCTGTTCGTCCTCTGCGACGGCCGCACTACCGTTCCCCTGTCTCCGGCGCAGGACTTCAAGCGCATCTTCGATAACGACGAAGGCCCGAACACCGGCGGCATGGGTGCTTACACGCCACTCGAGTGGGCTCCCGAAGGCCTGGTCCAGGAAGTTATCGACCGCGTCGCCCAGCCCACTGTGGATGAGATGGCGCGCCGAGGCACACCCTTCATCGGTGTGCTCTACTGCGGCCTTGCACTCACTTCGCGCGGCACCCGCGTCATCGAGTTCAACGTTCGCTTCGGAGACCCCGAGACGCAGGCAGTGCTCGCCCGGCTCAAGACTCCGCTCGGTGCGCTGCTCCTGGCAGCTGCCAAGGGCGAACTGGACACCGCAGAGGAGCTGCGCTGGTCCAAGGACACAGCAGTCGCCGTCGTCGTGGCCGCCGAAAACTATCCTGATACTCCCCGCACAGGCGATCGCATCCGTGGCCTGAAGAAGGTGGATGAGCTCGAAGGCGTCCACGTTGTCCACGCCGGCACCAAGCTGGATGAGGAAGGCAAAGTGGTTTCGGCCGGCGGCCGCGTCCTCGCCGTGGTCGCGCTCGGTTCCGATCTGGTGGAGGCCCGCGAAAAAGCGTACGACGGCGTGGAGTTGGTTCAGCTTGAAGGCTCACAGTTCCGCACGGACATCGGAGGCAAAGCCGCCCGCGGCGAAATCCGGGTGCCCTACGCAGCAACCGGAACCATCCCGAAAGTACAGGCCTGAGCATGACTGATTCGCTCCCCACGGGCGGTTTCAAAACCGAAACCCTGCAGCTTCCCGGATGGACGCACGTCTATTCCGGCAAGGTTCGTGACCTCTACGTTCCCACCGATGAATCCATCACGGAAAAGGTCGGCCAGGAATGCGTACTGGTGGTTGCCAGCGATCGCATCAGTGCTTACGACCATGTCCTGAGCAGTGAAATTCCTGACAAAGGCCGCATCCTTACCCAGCTAAGCCTGTGGTGGTTCGATCAGTTGGATGTTGAGCACCACGTGCTGGCGTCAACCGTTGAGGGTGGCGTTCCCGCGGAGGTTGAGGGCCGGGCCATGATCTGCAAGAAGCTGGAGATGTTCCCGGTGGAGTGCATCGCCCGTGGCTACCTCACCGGTTCCGGGCTGGAGGAGTACAAGCACTCCCGCACGGTGTGCAACATCCCGCTTCCCGAGGGGCTTGTTGACGGTTCCCGTTTGGAGAAGGCACTGTTTACGCCATCTGCCAAGGCCGACGTCGGCGAGCACGACGTCAACATCACCTATGACGACGTCGTGGCCATAGTCGGGGACGATATCGCCGCCCGCCTCAGCGAACTCACGCTGAAGATCTACACCCGCGCCGAGGAGATCGCCCGCGAACGCGGCATCATCCTCGCCGATACCAAGGTGGAGTTCGGCCTCGACACGTACACGGGCATCATCACGCTCGGCGATGAAGTCCTCACCCCGGACTCCTCCCGCTTTTGGGACGCCTCCACTTATTCGCCGGGCAAGTCGCAGCCCTCCTATGACAAGCAGTATGTCCGTGACTGGCTGACCTCGGCCGAGTCCGGCTGGGACAAGTCCTCGGACACGCCTCCGCCGGCCTTGCCCGCTGAAGTCGTGGAGCGCACCCGTGCCCGCTACGTGGAAGCATACGAGAAACTCACCGGGCGGACGTTCGCCTAAGCTTCCCCCAACTGGGTAGCAGATAAGGCCGTTTTGAGCTCTCAAAACGGCCTTATCTGCTACTTACTTGGGTTAGCTGGCTTCGGAGTGCGCTTCCGGGTGTGATGCAGCGGCGCGGCGTTCCGCCAGACGGATCTCCAGGACAGCATCCATGGCTTGCTGGACCCGGTCCGAGGCGCCGGCTGCACTGAAGTCGTGCTGGGCCTCTTCCAGGTAGTGCAGGGCCTCCGTGGTTTCACCTGCTGCCTTCAAGGACTTTCCCAGCAACAGGGAGACCTCTCCAGCCGTGTGGCGGGCCAACACCTTGCGGTCCTTGTAGATCTCGCGAAGCTTGTCCACCGCGGCCGGAATATCGCCCGTCAGGTAGAGCCAGCGGGCACGGATGAACGCTACTTCAAGCTGGTCCGTCTTGTTTCCCCCGACGATGGACAACGCCAGCTCTGCACGTTCAATCGCGGATAGGGTTTCGGGCTCAACAATGCCGGAGGACAACCTGACGGCCGCCGATGCCTTGTTGAAACGGGCCCACAGCTCGATGTCGTTGGCCGGGGAGAGCAGCTTCGCCGCGCGTTCGTGGTGCTTGATGCCCTCCACGTAGTCGTGTCGCATGAAAGCAACGTTGCCCACTACCCACGCGACCTCGCCGGCCAGCTGGGACATGGAGTGCTCGTCCATGTGCTCGATCATGGTCAGGCAGTACTGCCATGCTTCATCCAGCTTGCCGCTCTCCGCGAGGGCGCCGATCAGCGCGCGGTGCGCGCCGATGATCAGCGTGGATCCCTTGGGCAGCTGTTCGGACAGTTGCACGGCCTTCTTTGCATGCTCGACGGCGGTGGCCAGCTGACCCTGTCCGTGACAGACTGCGGCAAGCATCTGCCATGCCCGCACGCCAAGGCCCGCAGATTCCGTGGCCATGGGATGTTCCAGCAAGTGTTCAACAATTTGTTGGCATTCCTTGAGCTGGCCTTGCTTCATCACACACTCGGCCTGCATGTAGGTCATGTTCCACCAGGCGCTGTTGTTCTTCGCCTCGAGGGCGATCTGCGCCGCAGTGGCTGCGTGGCTTGCTGCGAGTTGGTAGTCGCGCAGGTCCCACGCCTGCCGGGCATACAAGCCGGCGAGCACGTACTCTGCATCGCTCACCGAAACGGGTTGGCTCCAGGCTTCCAACGCCTTGGGCGCCAACTCAAGCCTGCGTGCCAGCTCCTCGATGACCTCGGCAGTCGGCTCGCGTCGACCTGTTTCAAGCAGCGAAATGTAGCTCGGGGAATACAGGTTTTTGCCCAGTTCTGCCTGCGTCAACCCGCGTTCGAGCCGTTCGGCACGTAGCTTCTCGCCGAATCCGTTTCCCACGGGGCCCTCCTACAGGTGTCTTTTGACCTAAACCTTGACAGTCTCTGTGGAAAACATTTTACAATGTATGTCAACAGGGACCGTGCAATTTCCGTAACGAATCCGACTCGCATTGGGGAACAATATGTTCAAGAAAATGGCTGCTTCTGTGGCCTTGGCAGGCGCTCTCGCTTTTACGGTTGCGGCTCCCGCAGTCGTCTCTGCTGCTGCAGCGGCAGATTCCGGCTCGGTAAGTGCTATTGGTAACTGGCCCGATCCTATGAGGTCCACCACCACGGTACCTACCAAGTCCGGTGACACGACGTACACGACGTCGTCCATCGGCAACTGGCCGGATCCTATGTAAATCAGTAACTACTGAGGAAAACCCCGGAGCGTGACGAGCGATGCTCCGGGGTTTTCTTTTGCCCGGGAGTGATCCGGCGACACCCACATTCGCCCGAGAGCCGGCAACGGGCAGGCGACACCCGGATTTGGGAGTCGCCGTCGGGGACGCGTGGCGCGGGTGAAGATGCGCGACGTGGTGGAAGCGCGTCGTGGGTGGCGGCTCCAGGGTTAGCAGCGGATTCGGGCAAACAAAAATGGCGCCGATTTCTCGACGCCATTTTCGTATTTGGTCGGGATGACAGGATTTGAACCTGCGACCTCTTCGTCCCGAACGAAGCGCGCTACCAAGCTGCGCTACATCCCGATCCGCTGCGAAAGCAACTGTTCAAGGATAGCTGAATCGCTGCGGGATGCGAAATCGAGAAGGCGGTGTCGCTCCTCACACGAGCGAGTCCCTCCATGCACCATGAAGCCGCGCAAACCGGCCGCCACCGGTGATCAGCTCGGCCGGTGTTCCGTCCTCGACAATCCTGCCGTCGTGGACCACCAGCACCCTGTCTGCTGTCTCCACAGTGGAGAGACGGTGGGCGATGATGATGGCAGTGCGGGCAGCATTCTGGCCGGCGACACCCTCCAGAAGATGCGCAAGCCCTGCCTGAACCATCCGCTCCGAAGGAATATCCAGCGACGACGTTGCTTCGTCCAGAATCAGGACGGCCGGCGCGGCGAGGAAGGCCCTGGCGAAGCCGATAAGTTGGCGCTGGCCCGATGAGACGCGCCCACCACGCTTATTGACATCCGTGTCATATCCCTCGGGCAAGCTCAGGATGAATTCATGGGCGCCCACTGCTTTAGCCGCAGCCTCTATTTCGGCTCGGGAAGCTTCAGGTCGTCCCAATGCGATGTTCTCCGCCACGGAGCCACTGAACAGGAAGGCTTCCTGGGTCACCATGACCACTGCCCGCCGAAGGTCGGTGGTAGCGAGGTCGCGAAGGTCAACTCCGTCCAAAGTGATGGAGCCGGACGTGACGTCGTAGAAGCGCGCAACGAGTTTGGCCAAGGTGGACTTACCGGCGCCTGTCTGCCCGACCAGGGCAACGGTTTGGCCAGCGGGAATGTGCAGGTCCAGTTTGGGCACGACCACCTTGCCATCGCTGTACCCGAACTGCACACCCTTGAAGTCGATCTCTCCGCGTGAACTGTTCAGCGGCACAGGGTTCTTCGGAGGCCGGACGGTAGGCACTTCCTCCAGGAGCCCGGATACTTTTTCCAATGCCGCCTGTGCGCTCTGGAAAGAGTTGTAGAACATGGCCATCTGGTCCACCGGCTGGAAGAAGCGCTTGGTGGACAGGATGAGGGCCAGGAGGACGCCCACGGCGAGGTCTCCGCTGAGCACCCTGAACCCGCCGAACAACAGGACTGCAGCCACACACACGTTGCCGATCAGCACCAGTCCCGGCTGGAAGATGCCGTTCAGGTTGATGGAGCGGACGGTGTTCTTGCGGTAGTCCTCAGCCAGTGCGCCATAGCGGTCAGCGTTCTCACGCTCCTTGCGGAACGCCTTCACTGCACGGATACCGGTCATGGTTTCCACGAAGTGCACGATCAACCGCGCCGAAACCACGCGGGATTCCCGGAAGGCAATCTGTGAATGCTTTTGGTACCAGCGCGCGAGGAAGAACATGGGCACACCCGCCGCAAGCATGATCAATCCACTGCGCCAGTCCAAGGCAAATACCGTGAAGGCCGTGAAGAGCATGAACAGCATGCCCGACGCGAGGGAGCTTACGCCGGAGTCCAGCAATTCCCGCAGCGCTTCGAGGTCCGAGGTTTGACGGGCGATGATGCGGCCGGACGTGTACTTCTCATGGAATTCAAGGCTCAACCGCTGGGTGTGCCTGAAGACGCGGACCCGGAGGTCCAGCAGCATGGCCTGGCTCAATTGGGCTGTGGACGTTACGTAGAGGGCCGTCATGGCAGCCGTGGCAACGGCCGCAGCCAAGTACAAAGCACCGGCGAGCACCAACGGTCCATTGTCACCGGCTTGCAATGCGGGCAAGGCGGTGTCGATCCCAAAGGCGATCAGGGCCGGCCCTGCAACGCGCGTGAGCTGCGAAACCACCACCATCACGATCGTCATCCAGAAACGCAACCGCACCGGGCGGATCAGCGAGCCCAGCAAGGCGAGTGACCGGCGTCGTACTGCTTTGCTGTCGGCTTTGCTCAGGAGCGTGTTGTCCTCGTTGGCGGTTCCAAAGGTTGTGGCGCTCACCGGCGGGCCTCCTCGGCGTCTTCGAGCTCGTCCAGTTCGCTGTCCAGGTCTCGGGGACCGGTATCCAGGCTTGCGATGACGTAGCGGTAGTGGGCGTTTTCGGCCAACAGTTCCGTGTGGGTTCCGACTGCGGTGATGGTTCCGTTCTCAAGCAATGCCACGCGGTCCGCCAATGCCACGGTCGAAGGCCGGTGTGCGACGATCAGCGTCGTTGTCTCGTGAAGTACCTCGCGCAGCCTTGCTTCCACGCGTTCCTCAGTGTTGACGTCCAAGGCCGAAAGAGGATCGTCCAGGACCAGGACTTTTGGCTTCGCAGCGATGGCCCTGGCGAGGGCAATGCGCTGCCGCTGGCCACCTGAAAGGCTCAATCCTTCCTCACCAATCAGGGTGTCGACACCGTCCGGCAAAGAGTACGCGAAGTGGGCTTGGGCGACGTCCAAAGCTTCATCAAGGGCGGCCTCGCTGGGCTCAGCGGCGCCGAGCAGGACGTTGTCCCGTACCGAGCTTGAGAACAACGTGGTGTCCTCGAAAGCCACCGCCACGATGCGTCGGAGTTCCTCGATGTCGTAGTCGCGGACGTCCACGCCGTCAATCGTCACCGAGCCTTCCGTGACGTCGTACAGGCGGGGGACCAGTTGGAGCAGGGCGCTCTTGCCACTGCCGGTGATGCCCACCAGCGCCATGGTTTCGCCCGGACGAATGTCCAGGGTGATGTCGTGCAGGAGCGTCCCGCCGTCGTCGAATCCGAAGCCCGCGTGCTCAAAGCGCAAGGCTCCCGTCACCGTTGCCGGCACCTCGGCATGATCCGGCGAAGTGATGGTGTTCTCGGTATCCATGACTTCGAAGTGGCGGTCCAGTGCAGTCTTGGCAGTCAGTGCCATGGCCAGGAGCATGCCGGAAAATTCCACGGGAGTGGCCACCACGGCGGCGGTCGCGAAGAACGCAACCAGCGAGCCGATACTCAACTGTCCGCTTGCTGCGAGCATGATGCCCACCACCAGTCCGACGCCCAGTGCCAACTCAGGCAGCAACGTGACCACCAGCGTGAAGCCGGCTTGCTGCTTCGCCTTGGCAATCTCCGTCTGCCGCAGCTCTTCTGCCTGGCCGTTGAAATTCTTCAGCGCTTCGCGGCTGCGGCCGAAAGCCTTCAGGACGCGGATGCCGTGGACGGACTCTTCCACGGTGGTAGCAAGATCGCCCGCCTGATCCTGGCTGAGCCGTGTGACCCGGCTGAAGCGACGGCGGAAGCGGAACGAATTGACCATGATCGGCACAGCCGCGCCGAGGAAGATCAACGCCAGTTGCCAACTCATGGAGAACATGACTCCGACGCCAATAATCACTGTCAAAGTGGTGACCACCAGCATGATCGCGCCGAACGCCATCCAGCGGCGCAGAAAACTCAAGTCCGTCATGGCGCGGGACAGCAACTGGCCGGAGCCCCAGCGATCATGGAAAGACACTGTGAGCTGCTGGAGGTGACCGTACAGCGATACTCGCATCCTCGTCTCAACCGTCGTGGCCGGGTTGATCACGAACTGCCTGCGCAAGGCCACCAGTCCGGCTTCGGCCGCACCAAGCGCAAGAATCACGACGGCGGCAACCCAGACAGCGCCTGGGTCACCCCCGGGTTGAAGCGACGTGTTGACCAATACACGCAGCACCTGGGGGATGGTCAGCGCGACGATGCTGGCGAGCAGTGCACAGAGGAGGCCCATAAAAAGCCGGGGGAGGATGGGCCGCACATGAGGGTACAGGCGGCCGACGGATGTGAAGAATGACGTTTGTTTGGACATGCCCGCTTCTCAACAGCTGGATCTTCAGATGGTGCGGAGGTAGTTTCCCGTAGCAACTACCCTATGCCATGCCGTGATTCGTTTCACAGGACCACACTTTGGTATGTGGAAAGTTCCCCAGTTATTGGGATTCGTAATGGTCCATGCGTTGAGATGCGCGCGGCGTTTTAGCTGCGCGCGGCGATTAGCTGCGGGCCGTGAGTGTCAGCAGGACCGCTTCCGGGCGGCACGCGATCCGGACCGGGGCGTAGCGCGAGGTGCCAATGCCGCCTGAGACGTTCACCGGCGTCGTGAACCCGTCGCTTTCCCAGTCGTGGAGGCCCTTGGCCCGCCATGTCGGCAGGTCGCAGTTGGAGACGAGAGCGCCGTAACCCGGGAGGCAGATCTGGCCACCGTGAGTATGTCCGGCGAAGATCAGGTCTGCCTCGGCTTCGGTGAAGTGGTCCAGGACGCGCTGGTACGGCGCATGGATGACGGCGACCCTCAAATGAGGGCGGGCATCCTGGTTCACGGTGCCGCGGGGCCAACCGGCATAGCGTTCGCGCTTCAAGTGGGGATCGTCTACGCCCGAGAAATCGAAACGCAGGCCGTTCAACACCACCGACTGCGCACGGTTGGTGAGGTCGATCCAGCCTCCCATGCCGAAAGCAGACCGCAATCTGGGCCAGTCGAGCTTGATGGGATCGGTCCTGAGCTTCGACGGTCCGCGGAAGTAGCCCGCAGGGTTCTTGATCCTGGGTGCGTAGTAGTCGTTGGAGCCCGGGACGAAGACGCCGGGAAATTCCATGAGAGGCCGGAGCGCGCTGATCAGTGGATCGACGGCCTGTTCGTGGCTGAGGTTGTCTCCGGTGTTGACTACAAGATCGGGCTTCAAATCCACCAAAGACTGCAGCCACTGGGTTTTCTTGTCCTGTCCGGGAACGAAATGGATATCGCTCAGGTGCAGTACGCGGAACGGTTCCGACCCTTCGGGGAGGATGGGGAGAGTCTCATGACGGACCCCGAACTGGTCCTTTTCCCACCAACCGTAGGCAGCAGCTGCCGCGCCGGCAGTGGCACCGAGGGCAGTGGTGACGGCGAAACCGCGCCCGATAGTGCGGACGCGGTTTGCCAGGGAATCAGGGAACTGCACGGTTAGTCCTTGCCAGGGCCGTTGCCGTTGCCGCCATTGCCGCTATTGCCGCCAGTGTTGGTAGGGGGTGCCGGCGGGGCGGGATTGTTTTGCGTAGGTGCCGGGGCGGTACTGCGCTGTGGAGCGGGGCCTCCGAGGAGGTTGGACGGGGGCGCCTGGAACGGGTTGGTGCCATATGCAGGGGCAACGGCCAGCATGTAGTTGGTGAACTGCGGACCAGCAATCATGTAACCGTCGATCGACTGGTAGAACTTGCCGTTGACGGTCAGGTTCCGGCCCGGTCGCTTCTGGTCACCCAAAGGGTCACCGAACCAGGAAGCCGTTGCCAACCCGGTGGTGTAGCCGACAACCCAGGTGGAACCGTTGGTGTCGTTGGTACCGGTCTTGGCGGCTACGGGGAAGTTCCTCGAGTTGAGGGCGGGCCTGATCAGGGATCCCGAGCCTTCGTCCAGAACCTTGCCCATGGCATACGCCACGCCCCGGGCAACCTCAGGTTTGACGGCATCCTTGCAGTTGGAGGATTGCGCCGGGAGATCGGCGCCGGACTGGTCCTTCACCGAAGTAATCGCGATTGGCGCACAGTACTTGCCATCGGCAGCGAACGTGGCGAACGCCGTTGCCATGGTGAGAGGTGCAGTCTGGGTGGAACCAATGAGGTTACCCAGAGTGGTCATGGGCACCTTGGGGTTGGGATCCGTGATCTTGCCGGTGTCATCCCGTGCAGGCAGGCCGCCGTGGATGCCCGTGGCATCGACAATGCCCTGGATGCCACACAGGTCCAGCTGGGAAGCCGATGCAAAGGTGGCGGTGTTAATTGAGTTCATGAGGCCATACAGGACCGTCATGTTTCTGTAGTAGCCCTCATCCGAGTTCTGCAGGTCGAAAGTGCCGTTGGTGGCGTCGTACCAGCCAACAGTGGGTGCAGGACAGGTATTCCGCCACCGGAAGTTTTGGGGGTACCTGCGAACCGAAGCATTAATCGTCGTATTCATCGACTTGCCCTCGTTCAGCCACTCAGCGAACGTAAACGGCTTCATCGTAGAACCGGGCTGGAAACCGCCGATGCCATTGAGGTCGTTGCCCTCGGCATCGAGGACGTCCACATTGAAGTTCTGGGTCTGATCGAACTTGCCCTCTTGGGGGAGCCAGACAGTGTTCTGGGCCATGCTGACGATCTGGCCGGTACCCGGTTGGACCGAGACGATCGAGGCACCCCACTTGTCCGGGTTGGCGCCGGCTGTCCCATCAACCTGCTGCTGGGCAACGGTCTGCGCAGTGGGATCAAGGGTGGTGCGGATGGTCAGCCCGCCGCGCATCACCCGCTTTTCGCGCTCGTCCGAGGTCTCGCCGTACGCCGGGTTGTTCAAAAGCAAGTGGAGCACGTAGTCGCAGAAATACGGAGCCATGGTGGCGTACGCGCAACCCTGGCGTGCGGGAGTGACCTTGGTGGTGACAGGGGTGGCTACCGCTTCGTCGTACTCAGCCTGGGAGATCTTGCCCTGGTTCACCATGGCAGCCAGCACGAGGTCGCGCCGCTTCTTGGAGTTATCCGGGTTGGTGATCGGATCGAAGGCGGACGGGCTGTTCACCAAACCAGCGAGCAAGGCTGCCTGCGGAAGTGTCAGATCCTTCGCAGTAGTGCTGAAGAAGAACTTGGAGGCAGCTTCAATGCCATACGCGTCACGGTTGAAGAAGACGATGTTGAGGTAGCCCTCAAGGATCTGCTCCTTGGAGAACTTCTTCTCCAGGGCGATGGCCAGCTTCATCTCGCGGAGCTTATCGCCGACGCCCTTGTTCAGGCCGTTCAGCTTGACGTCTTCGTCCTTGCCGGAGGCCACAAGCGACTCATTGATGACGTTGTTAACGTATTGCTGCGTAATGGTGGACGCGCCCTGCTTGTTGCCGCGGGCGGTGCTCACGATGGCTCGCATGATGCCGGTGGTATCGATGCCGCCGTGCTCATAAAAACGGCTGTCCTCGATGGCGATGACAGCGTCCTTGATGAACGGGCTCATTTGGTCCAGCGGAACCTTGGTACGGTTCTCCGCGTAGATGGAGGCGATCGGCGTACCGTCCTTCGCCAGAATCGTCGTGTTCTGGCTGGGCGGATCCACCTGCAGCTCCGCCGGCAGAGTGTCAAAGAACTGGATGGAACCACTTGCGGCACTGCCCGAAACGGCGGCTGCGGGGACCAACAGGCCCGCCACCAGGACGCCACAAATCGCGCTCACGCCAAGGAAACCTAGAATCTTTCCGAGGGTGGTGGCAGTGTCGAATATGGGGTTCTTGCGAGTCACCATGTTTTCCACTTTACCGGCAAGGGCTAGGCTTTCTGTCATGACCAAATGGGAGTACGCCACGATTCCGCTCATTATTCACGCCACGAAGCAGATTCTGGACCAATGGGGCGAGGACGGCTGGGAGCTTGTCCAGGTCGTCGGTGGACCCGATGGCAAAGGCCTTGTTGCATACCTGAAGAGGGAGAAGCAGTAATCATGACAACCCCCGCAGAAACCACGTCTGCCGCGGAATCCGGCGCTCCGACGTCGGCTGTTGAGCAGCGTCTCGCCGAGCTCGGCTTGACCCTTCCCGAGGTCGCCACGCCGGTTGCCGACTACGTGCCGGCGGTCGTCTCCGGCAACTACGTTTACACGTCCGGCCAGCTGCCCTTTATTAATGGCAAACTCGAAGCTACGGGTAAGGTCTCGCTCGGCGAGTTGGGTACCTCCGATGAACCAACCGTCGATCCTGAGGATGCCAAGCGCTACGCCGCTGTTTGTGCCATCAACGCCCTCGCTGCCGTCAAGAGCGTCATCGGCGACCTCGACCGCATCACCCGCATCGTCAAAGTAGTTGGCTTTGTTGCATCCGAACCCACGTTTACCGGCCAGCCCGGAGTCATCAATGGTGCCTCCGAACTTCTCGGCCAGGTATTGGGCGACGCCGGCAAGCACGCACGCTCCGCCGTCGGTGTTTCCGTCCTGCCGCTCGACTCTCCCGTCGAAGTCGAGCTCATCGCTGAATTCAGCTAAGGAACCGGTTCACCCAATTGCCGCAGCTTGCCCGCCGCCTGTTCGCACTCCCCCCGGCACTCGAAGGGGCGGCACGAAACTGGCTTGAGCTCGGCGAGCGGACCCCCAGGGCCGCCCGCTACGCATCATCCGTCGTCCTCTTGCGGGACTCACCCACCGGTCTGGAGACCTGGCTTGGTTACAGGCCAGGCTCCTCGCCGCTGGGTGTCGTCGCGTTCCCCGGCGGATCCCTGGACCCGTCCGACGACGACCCCATCGATTGGTTGGGTCCCTCACCGCAGTCCTGGGCTGAGCACATGGGAACGGACGACGTCGGACTCGCCCGCCGCCACGTGGTGGGCGCAATCCGCGAACTCTTCGAGGAAACCGGCGTCCTCCTTGCCGGCCCCGACGCTTCCTCCACCGTGGAGGCCAACTCCACGGTGGAATGGATGAAAGCCAGGGAAGCCGTATCCAGCCAGGAGAAGTCCTTCAGCGAAGTGCTCGCCAAGCGTGGCCTTTCACTGCGCACGGACCTGCTGAAGCCCCTGGTCAACTGGCTCAGCCCCGACTTCGCGCATACCCGTTTCAACACGCGCTATTTTGCCGCCACGGTCCCCGTGAACCAGCAGCCGAGCATCCTGGGCAGCAAGGGAGTCTGGGGCCGTTGGGTGTGCGCCGCGGAAGCCATCGCCCTCCGCGACACCACGGCCCTCGGTGACGAAATAGCCCAGGAAAACACGGTCGGACTCACCCTCGGCCAGCTCCTGGTCCCGGGGTCCGAAATCATGCTCGAAAAAATGGCCCACGCAAACGGCTGCATCGCCTACCTGAGCTACAAGCGCAAAGCCCACGTGTACCAACCCAAACTGGTGGACGAGGGCGGAATTCTCATGCTCGAGGTCGAAGCCGCCAGGACTGTAGCCGGAGAGCCGCAGCGGGAGCGCTAACGGATCCGCTCTCACATCCCGACGGGTTTTGACGGATCCGCTCTCACTTCCCGACGGGTTTTGGCGGATTCTCTCTCACATCCCGACGAAAAAAGCCGCCCCGGTTCATCACCGGAGCGGCTCTCTTGTAAGGACTAGCGCGAACGCTGGCGGAGTCGCTGCATGTCCAGAATGACGACGGCGCGCGCTTCCAGGCGCAGCCAACCGCGCTGGACGAACTCGGCCAGTGCCTTGTTGACGGTTTCGCGGGAAGCGCCCACCAGCTGGGCGAGTTCTTCCTGCGTCAGTTCGTGGGCAACCAGGACGCCGTCGGTGGCCGGACGGCCGAAGCGGTCAGCCAGATCCAGGAGCGCCTTGGCGACGCGGCCCGGGACGTCCGAGAAAACGAGGTCGGACAGGGAATCGTTGGTGCGGCGGAGCCTGCGGGCGAGGGCCTGCAACAGCTGCGCGGAAACCTCGGGACGTGTGCGGAGCAGCGCGTTGAGGCTTTCGTTCTTCAATCCTGCCAGGCGCGTTTCGGAGACGGCGGTGGCCGTGGCGGTGCGGGGGCTGGGGTCGAACAACGCCATTTCGCCGAAGAGTTCTCCCGGGCCGAGGATGGCCAACAGGGACTCGCGGCCATCGGGGGAGGTGCGGCCGAGCTTTACCTTGCCGGAAACGATGAAGTACAGCTGGTCACCCTGGTCGCCTTCGCGGAATACCGAAGCCCCGCGTGAGAGGTCCACCTCGGTGAGTTCGTCCGTCAGCAAGCGGAATGCGTCGTCGTCAAGGGTGGCGAAGAGGGGTGCGCGGCGCAATACCTCGATGTCCATGAAATCTCCTGAATATAAGTTTCGGTCGTGGCGCTCCAGCCATTGTTTCAGAATTTTTAAGCTTCTGTGACGTACTTGGCAGGCGAAACGCTGAAACGGCGCGGTTTTTGCCCCTATCGGGCCTTGTTTGCCGTGCCTTTGAACGCTCGGAGCGACCCCTTATCGTGATGGGACTAACGGTTCCCTGTCAGGGTGCCCATCTACAATTGGCGCTACCCGGTTACGAGGAGCATTGGTGTTTGGCTTGACGATTTTGGATTTGGCATTGATCTTGATGCTGCTGTCCTACCTGATCTATGGCCTGCGAAATGGCTTCCTGGTGACACTGGGTGGAATTGCCGGTTTTGTGGTCGGCGCGATTGCTGCATTCATGGCTGTTCCACTGGTGAGCGGCTGGGTGAGCGACAGCGGTTGGAGGCTGACCGCAACGGTGGGTGCCGCCGTCGTGCTCATTGCTTTGGGCCATGGGCTGGGGACCATGATCGGGCGAAAAGTCCGCCATGCTGTGCGGATCAAGCCGTTGCACGCCGCTGACCGGTTGATTGGCGGCCTTGTCAGCGTGGTGGTTGCCGCTCTGGTGATGTCCATGCTGGCGTTCAGCATCAGTTCGCTTGGTGTGCCGTTTGTCTCACAGCAGTTGGCCCAGTCGCGCGTCATCCGATACATCGATTCGTTGACGCCGACGCCGGTGAAAACCACGATGGCACAACTGCGATCAACGGTGATCGGCGACGGTATTCCCAAGCTGATTGAGGGCTTCGGCCCAGCGACGCCGGTTCCGGTTCCCAACGAGTCCACTGACACTCCAGCCCTGAACCAGGCCGCCGAGTCCGTCCTGAAGATCGCGGGCACGGCCTTTGAATGCGGCCAGAACCAGACTGGATCCGGATTTGTGGTGGCGCCCGGGCGCGTCGTGACCAATGCGCACGTTGTGGCGGGCGTGTCGCAGCCGGTGGTCGAGATTCCCGACGGCGGCGCGTTGCCGGGTCGGGTGGTCTACTTCGACTCCCAGCGGGATATCGCGGTTTTGGCCGTGGACGGACTTTCATCGGACCCGCTTCAGCTGAGTCCAGACCTGGCCGCCGGCAGCCCTGCAGCTTTTGCCGGCTACCCGCATGGAGGTCCGTTCCAGTCCAAACCGGCAACCGTCCAAGGAATTTCGACCATTCTTGTTCCTGATATTTATGGCAGCAATCCCTCTCCGGAGTTGGTCTACAAGCTTGCGGGCGACGTTCAACCCGGTAACTCGGGAGGGCCGCTGCTCACCATGCAGGGGCAGGTAGCCGGATTGATCTTTGCCAAGACCACTACTGATGCTGCGGTTGGCTTCGCACTCACCATGGAGGACATCCAGCCGGTGGCTGCCCAAGCTCCAGGTCTTAGTGCGCCGGTTTCGCCCGGGCAGTGCACACGCAAGTAACTTTGAGGGCAATTCCCGGACATTCTCCCGTCGCCTAATAGATTGGGAGTCATGACTGAAGCCACTCCCGCCACCGAAGCTGGTCGCGGCACCATTCTTGTGATCAACGGACCGAACCTTAACCTTTTGGGCACCAGGGAGCCCGAGAAGTACGGCACTTCCACGCTCGCCGACGTCGAGCAGCTGGCAATGTCAGCGGCGGCTGCGCATGGCTTCACGGTGGACTGCGTTCAGTCCAACCACGAAGGGGACCTCCTCGACGCCATCCATGCAGCACGCGGAACGGCGTCGGGAATCGTCATCAACGCCGGTGCCTTCACCCACACGTCGGTGGCACTTCGTGACGCGCTGGCCGCAGTTCAGCTGCCCGCCGTTGAAGTACACATCACCAACGTTCATCAGCGCGAAGAGTTCCGGCACCACTCCTACTTGTCCGGCGTGTGCAACGCGATCATCGTGGGCGCGGGCGTGCTCGGGTACAAGCTGGCCATTGATTACCTGGCTGAAACGGTATAGCCGGGCGGATGTGACGAGGGTTCCCGGGGAGCCGTCAGGACGTGAGAGAGGGCTACAGGGCAGTGAACCGCAGCAAAAGCGCGTGCTCCGGGTTCAAGACGGGCATCGGAAGGCCCACCTCGCCCAGGAAGCGTCCCGAAGCTTCAGCCCCGGACGCCACCCACGGCGCTGGCTTTGCCTCAGTGAACGTGTGCCCGTAGTCGGCATCCCCGGGTGCTGGGAAGATCGCTTCTACCCGGTATGAGCGGGCAGGATCCAACCCCGGAATGGTCACCCGTCCGGGCAGTTCGCTAAAGCCTGTCCGGGTCTTCACCACGGCGAACAGAGCAGCCGTGGCACCGGACGTTGGAGCATCAGCCACCACGCCGTGCAGCATCATGGACTCGTCCGGCACATCGGCCCGCACCATCCGTCCACTGTGGATCAACCCCCGGTGCTCCTTGTACAGGGTGATGAACCGCTTGAGTTCCTCACGCTCAGCCCCCTGGACTTCCCGGATGTCCCATTCCATGCCGAAATGGCCAAAAAGCGCCGTGATGGCCCGGAACGACAAATCATGCGTCCGGGCCGTGGTGTGCGAGGTGGTGGGTCCGATGTGTCCGCCTACCAGCTCCGGGGGAATCACCATTCCGGTCCAGCGCTGGATGGTTTGCCGCTCCAACGCGTCATTGCAGTCCGAGGCCCAGATCCGGTCGGTGCGTTCCAGGATCCCAAGGTCCATGCGGGCGCCACCGGAGGAGCAACTTTCGATCTCGACGCCCGGGTGCGCTGCACGGAGGGCATCGAAGAGCCGGTAAGCGGCAAGGGTCTGTTCATGCACGGACGATCGGCCGGCATGGCCGTGCTCCACGAGGTCCCGGTTTTGGTCCCACTTGAGGTAACTGATGTTGTTTTCACGCAGCAGGCTGTCAATCCGATCAAAAACGTACTGCCATGCTTCGGGGTTCACGAGGTCAATGATGTGCTGGTGTCGCCATTCGAGAGGCAGCCGGCCACCGTCCTTGAAGGACAGGGCAGAAGGTCCAACGATCCACTCGGGGTGGGCGCGGGCGACGTCGGAGTCAAGGTTCACCATCTCCGGTTCAACCCATAGGCCAAACTCCATCCCGCGCGAAGTCACTGCATCAATTAATGGCGTCAGGCCGCTTGGCCAAAGGGTTTCATCGACGTACCAGTCACCCAGCCCGGCGTGGTCGTCCCGGCGTCCGCGGAACCACCCGTCGTCGAGCACGAAACGCTCAACGCCAAGGTCTGCAGCCGATTCCGCCAGCTCGATCAGGGTGTCCAGTTTGTGGTCGAAGTACACCGCTTCCCAGGTGTTGAGGACCACTGGCCTTGGTTTTGCAGCGACGTCCACGTGGTGCGGGCGCGACCGGAACCAGCTGTAAAACGCTTCACTGATGCCGTCCAAACCGTGGTCGGAGTAGGCGGCAAACAACGCCGGCGTCGTGTAGCTTTCGCCGGGTTGCAGCACTACTTCTGCGGGACCAAGGAGTTCGGAACCGCCGATCATGGTGCGGCCATCGGCCACGCTGTCAGCAAATTGCTCGTGGTTTCCGCTCCACGCCAAATGCGTGGCCCAGACTTTGCCGTGCCGGTTGCCGAAGCCTGCGGTTCCTGCCGCGAGCAGCAGCGAGGAATCGTGCCCAGTGCGGCCGTGACGGCCAGTGCGGACCCAGGTTCCTTGCTGGATGGCCCTGCGCTGTGGGTGCCGTTCGCGGCACCAACGGCCGGTAAGGTCCAAAAGCTCGACGGCGTCCGGTGCCACCGGGAGCATCGTTGCCAATTCGTCCACCTGGAAAGGCGACGTGCCATCGTTGGTGACGGTGTGCCGCAGTTCCAAAAGCCCACCCGGGTGCAAGTTGAGGTTGCTCGTGACGGTGATGCCGGCGTCGGGATCTGATTGAACGATCACCGCCGACCCCCCGTCCCCGGTGGCGCTCACCGCCCGCAGACGTACGGAGAAGTCATGCCCGGGAACTCCATCCGTGAACCGGTGTCCGCGCAACCCCGTCCTGCCCTGCCACGAGGAGGAGGCCTGCGGGAGGAGCCCCGCCGGTACGTTGGCATCGATCGAGGAAGGAGGGATGGGCTCATTGAGGATGGAAAGATCCGGAAGGGCATCGCCCAGGTCTGCTCCCCAGTGGGATATTTCGGCCTCTCCTCGATGAGTGCTGATCACCAGGCTGGTACCTGCGGAACGGAGATGGAGCGGGTGCATGGGTATGAGTCGCTTTCAAAAGATGGTGATGGACTTGTGAGGCCTGCTCTGCGTCCCAACGGGGCGTCAAAGAGCGCAGAGCAGGCCTCACAACGGGAGGTTTTACTTGAAGAGGGCGTTGACCTGTTCGTTGGCGGCCGTAAGGGAACTGGCCGGGGACTTGCCGGCGATCACCGCGTCCATGGCCGGCTTCATGATTCCCGCAACCTTGGCGGCGTTGTCCGTGATGGGGAGCATGAAGGTGGTCTTGTCCTTCACATGCTGGGTGAAGGCGCTGACGTCCACGTTCTTGGCCTTGAAGGCGTCAGCGGCCTTCTCGGAAGAGGTGGTGATGGCCGGGAACACGACGGCCTTGGAAGCGACGACGTCCTGGCACGCGGCAGAGCCGAGGTACTCGACCCACTTGATGGAAGCATCCTTTTTCTTCGTGCCGGCCCAGATGGAATCGGCCAGGCCGTTGAACATGGAGGCGCGCTTGCCGTCGGGGCCCTGAGGGGTGGGGGCGATGCCGACGTCGATGCCCTTGTAGCCGGTGTATTGGCCGATCATCCAGGAACCATTGCTGTTGATGGCAGCCTTCCCCGCGCCGAAGCTATCGGCAGCGTTGGCGCCCACGGTGGTTTCAAGCTTGGGCATGTAGCCCTTCGCAGCGAGTGAGGCCCACCAGTCAATGGTGTCCTGGAGTTTCTCGTCGTCGTAGTTGAAGTGGGTGCCCCAGGGGTTCTTGTCCGTGGTGGTCCAGCCCGTGGTGGCGGACAGGTAGCTCCACTGCGTCTGGCCGGCGTTCTCGGCGTCGGAGCCTGGCAGCCCCAATCCGTAGACGGCAACGTTGTTCTTGTCGAAGCCTGCTTCGTCGCCGCGCTTGCCGTTCTTGTCCACGGTGAGGCGGGCGATCGCCTTCTCGTACGTTCCGCCGTCCTGCGGGTTCCAGTTCAGGGAGCCCATCTGTTCCGGGGTGATGCCGGCGTCCGTGGCCATCTTCTGGTTGTAGAACAGTGCGATGGTGTCCCAGTCCTTGGGCAGGCCGTAGCGCTTGCCGTCCTGGCCCACCCAGAGGTCGGCGAGGCCCTCGTTGTACTGCGAAAGCTCTACCTTGTCTTTGGTGACGGCGTCGTCAAGTGCCACGAGCTGCTTGGTCTTGAGGAAGTCCGGGTACTTGGACAGGTGGTCGGTAAAGACGTCCGGCGCGGTGCCGGAGGCCATGCCGTTGGTGATCTTGGACCAGTAGTCATCCCAGCCGGTCTGGGTGATCTTGACGGTGATGTCTGGGTTGGCTTTGGTGAAGTCCGCGGCGCACTGTTGGTAGGCGGGGAGCTGGTTGGCGTCCCAGAGCCAGTAGCTGATTTCGCCCTTGGCAGCATCTCCTCCGGCGCTTCCGCCCGAACAGGCGGACAGGGCGAGAGCGGCGGCTGCTGCTACGGCGACAGCGCCGAATGCCTTCTTGTTCATCATGGTGTGTCCTTTCAGGACGGGATGGGGTGCGGTCCGGCACATGCCGGTGCCGCGGGAGTGCGGTGGAGAAAGCTATTTGGTGCCGTTGAAGCCGATGGAGTTGACGATCCGTTTGCCGAAGATGGCGAAGAGGATCAGCACGGGCGTGGCGGACACGAGCGTTGCGGCCATGAGCCCGGACCAGTCCGGTGCGCCTTGCGGGGACTGGGATTTGAAGACTCCCAGACCCACGGTGAGCACCCGGGATTCTTCGGAGGTGCCCACGAGCAGGGGCCAGAAGTATTCGTTCCACTGGCCCATGAAGGTCAGCAGTGCCAGGGTCGCGATCGGTGCGGCCGCGTTGGGCATGATGATCTGGAAGAAGATCCGCCAGTGCTTGGCGCCGTCGAGCATGGCCGCCTCTTCGACTTCCCGGGACATGTTCAGGAAGAACTGGCGCATGAAGAAGATCGCGAACGGGGTCATGAACAGGTAAGGCAGCACGAGCCCGAGCATGGAATTCAACAGGCCCAGGTTCTTGATGAGCAGGAAGTTGGGCAGGGCGGTGAAGATCGGCGGGACGAGCATGGTGGCAAGGAACAGGGAGAAGACGGCGTCGCGGCCCTTCCATCGCAGCCGGGAGAAGGCATAGGCGGCCATCGAGCTGAAGAACACGGCGCAGGCTGTGGTGATGCCGGAGAAGAGCAACGAATTCCACAGGTACTGCCAGAAGTTGATCGAGGCACCGGAGCCGCCTTCTGCGATGGCTTCGGAGGCACTTTGGAGGCCGAAGACCCGCTTGAAGGCGCCTAGGTTGAAGTCGGCCGGCAACAAGTTGCCGGAGTTCGCTGCGAGGGATCCATTGGAGGACAGGGCCGTGCGAAGCACCCAGTAGAAGGGCAGGATGCTCACGGCGATGGCAACGGCGAGAAGGGTCAAGGCGATGGCGCGGCGCCAGTTGAAGGGGCGGCTGGAAGGACGACGGCGGGCGCCGTTCTTGTGGGAGGCAAGAGTGGTCATGGCGTGTCCTTAATCCAGGTCAGACTGGTTGCCGCGGAGGAACTTCATTTGGATGAAGGCAACGATGGCGAGGATGAGGAAGAGGATGACGGCCAGGGCGGATCCGTAGCCGAAGTCCTGTTCGTTGAACGCGCGTTGGTAGATGTAGAACTGCAGCACGCGGGTCGCGTTGACAGGTCCGCCAGCGGTGGTGACGGCAACGGTGTCGAAGACCTGGAAGGAACCGATCACGGTCACAACGAGGACAAGCACCAGGACCGGGCGCAGCAGCGGCAGAGTGATCCGCCAGAAAGTGCTCACGGCCTTGGAACCGTCGATGCTTGCAGCCTCGTAGACGCTGTTGGGGATGGCCTGCAGGCCGGCGAAGATCAGTAGTGCTGTGTAGCCCATGTGCCGCCAGGTATTGATGAGCGCCTGGGTGGGGATGGCCCATTGCTCGCTGCCGAAGAAGGCCACCCGAGGCAGCCCGGTCCATTCGATGACCTGATTGATGATTCCGATCTGGTAGTCAAGCATCCAGAACCACAGCAGGGCCGCGATGACGTTGGCCATCAGATAGGGCATCAGGAGTGCACCGCGGATAAGGGTGGACTTTGCCACCCGGTGCATCAGGATTGCCAGGCCCAGGGCCAACGCCGTCTGAAGGACAATGTTGATCACGACGTATTCAGAGGTGACGCCCAGGGCGTTCCAGAACAGCGGATCCTTGGCTATGCGTTCGTAGTTCCTGGCACCAATCCATTCCGGGTCACCCAGGATGCTGTACTCGGTGAAGCTCAGGTAGATGCCCCGGATGGTCGGCACGAGGTAGAAGAGGATCAATCCGACCATCGCGGGAGCGATGAAGAAGAGAGCGACCTTCAGGTCCCCGATGCCGCGGAAGCCGTCGGACGGTTTTCCCCGTTTCCGTGACTTTCGGGGCCCCCCGGGGACGGAGAGCCCCGGATCGGGTTGCTTGGTTAGCGTGGTCATCGTCGACCCTTTCCTAGCTGTGATGTGAATAACAACTAGGATAGAATCTACACGAGTAGATTTAGTTTGTGCAACCTTTTTGGGATTTTTTGTTCGTTTATGTCCAATCTGTTGACTCGAGTAGATCGCAATGGAAGACTCAAGCGAACCCACTAAAGGTCACAACAAACTGCTGCCGAGTCAGCTTCAGGGAAGGCAAACGATGACGTTTTCGATCGGTGTTCTAGGTGTCGGGCAATTCGGCAGCCAGTTCGCGCACCTCTTCAAGCTCCACCCCGGCGTCAGTGCCGTCTACGTGGTGGATGAACTACCGGAGCGAGCCACGGCGGCTCAGGAACGCTGGGGCCTTGATGGCGTGTTGGGAAGTTTTGAAGAACTCCTGGAGTCCGACGTCGATGCTGTCGCCATCTTCACGCAACGGTGGACTCACGGACCCCTCGTCGAGCGGGCGCTGCGCGCCGGCAAGCACGTGTACTCCGCCGTGCCGATGGCGATCTCCGAAGCCGAAATCGAACGGATCATCCAAGCCGTGCGCGACACCAAGCTTGTTTACGCCATGGGGGAGACCAGCTACTACAACCCTGCAACAGTCTTCGCCCGCCAACAGCATGCGGCCGGGAAGTTTGGCCGGATCTTCTACACCGAAGGCGACTACGTCCACGACATGGACCTGGGTTTCTACGAGGCCTACCAGTACAGCGGTGGCGAACGGTGGAAGGAAACGGCGAGCTACCCGCCCATGCTGTACCCGACCCACGCCATCGGCGGCGTCCTCGGCGCAGTGCCAGCCCACGCCGTCAGCGTCAGTTGCATTGGGGTCAAGGACGATCGCGGCGATGGCGTCTTCGACAAGGACATCAGCATGTTCGCCAACGACTTCTCGAATGCTACGGCCTTGTTCGAAATGAACGACGGCGGTGCGATGCGCACCAACGAGATGCGAAGGGTCGGCTATCCCTCGCATCTACGCGAATCCCGTTTCCGCTTTTTTGGCACGGAAGCCAGTTTCGAGCAGCTCGCAACCACTACGGTGTGGCAGGACAAATCTTCTGTGCAAGACGTGTCTGAGCAGGTGGAAACCAAACCGACCATGTCAGCGGACGACCCGTCCCTCGCAGACGTCGCACCCGAACTGCGGGACGCCTTCATCTCAGGCCTGGCACCCGTGCACGACCAATCACGGCTTCCGGAAGAATTCCTCGGGGCGCCCAACGGACACGAAGGCAGCCACCAATTCCTGGTGGACGATTTTGTCACTGCGGTCAACAACAGGACCTTGCCGCCCGTGAACGCCTGGGTTGCCGCCCGGTTCACCTTGCCCGGCATCGTCGCCCACGAATCCGCCCTCCGCGGTGGCGAACGCCTTCCTATCCGCGACTTCGGCGACGCTCCCTCCTTGTAGCTAGCATTTACCTCATGACAACTTCGGCAGTACAAACCCCGCGCGGACCGGTTACACGCAAGGACGTGGCCCGGTACGCCGGGGTGAGTACCGCCGTCGTGAGCTATGTTGTAAACGGCGGGCCCAAGAACGTGGCCCCGGCGACGGAAGCCAAAGTGCGTGACGCCATCCGTATCCTCGGCTACCGTCCCAACGCTGCAGCGCGGGCTCTGAAGCTGGGCTCAAGCGAAACCGTGGGCGTGATTGTTCCCGACAACACCAACCCCTTTTTCTCGCAGCTCGCCCACGCTGTTGAAGATGCTGCGGCAGAACTTGGCTACGGCATGGTCCTCACCAACTCCGGCGGCAGCCTGGCCAAAGAGCGCCAAAACATCCGCAACCTTGCCGCACGGCAAGTGGACGGAGTGTTCCTGGCCAGCTGTGTGTTCGACCCCGACCTGACCGACCTTGAAGCCTCGGAAATCCCGTCGGTGTTGCTGAACAATGCCGGTTCGCCCCCAGGGTTTACCAGCGTAGGTGTGGACCTCGAAGCAGGCGCCCGGGCCGCCGTCGAGCACCTCATAGGCCACGGCCACACAAACATTGGCCTGGCCATAGGAACCAACACAGGTAACCAGCTCGACGGGCGTGAAGTGGGCTGGCTTCGAACTTTGCGTGACGCTGGACTGCCGGATGGCCCCATGCTTCATGGCGAGTTCAGCAGGCCGGGAGGCTACGAGGTAGGCAAGCGTTTCCTCGCCATGGCCAACCGACCCACGGCAATTTTCGCCAGCAACGACATGCAAGCCATCGGAATCCTCCGCGCCCTCCACGAGGCGGGCGTTCGGGTGCCTGATGACATTGCCTTGGTGTCCTTCGACGGTTCCCTTGATTCCGAATACAGTTGGCCGGCGTTGACCACTGTGGCCCAGCCCGTTGAGGCCATGGCTGAAGCCGCTGTTCGGGCGCTCGTGGGGGAGGGCCGGGGAGAGGCACTGCAGCACAGCATCCTGCCCACCGAGTTGATCGTGCGCCAGTCCTGCGGCTGCAAGTAAGCATCCAACGTTCTCTCACATCCTGCCGTGTTGGTGCGGATGTTCTCTCACTTCCTGCCGTCTGGAGGGCCGATGTTCTCTCACATCCTGCCGGTCGATGTGAGAGAACATCGGTCAAAATAGGCTCCGATGTGAGAGAGCGTCCGTCAAAAAGGGCCCCGATGTGAGAGAGCATCGGGGGTTACGAGTCCATGTTGGCGTAGCGTTCGGGCCGGGCGAGTACTTGGCTGATCTGCGCCGTGCCCGCGGCCAGGGCAAGCCGGACCAACAGGAAACCGGCCGCAAAAACTGCACCGACGGTCAGGAACACCACGGGCCGGGTCAACAAGGCAGGACCCGCCAGTGGGAGAACCAACGCTGCTGCTGCGGCCGCAGAGATGCCCGCCACAAGGAGCAACGGCGACATCACTGCCCTGACGCGTGCAGCCACCATTAGTTTCTGCGGCATCCCTACCCGGTCCAGGGCGACGAGGGTGGAGGCGCGGTCGAGCACGGCGGCGGCTTGGTTCACGCCCGAGGAACAGGCCACCATCAGGAATGAGCCCAGCAGGGTGATCATCACGCCGGTGTTCATATCACGCACCAGCAGCGTGGTTTCATCCGACGTGCTGCCGCCCATCGTGTCCGCGACCGCCATGCCGACGCCCACGAACACTCCCACAAAACTGGTCATCGCGACGCCCCCAACTTGTCGCCACGATTCCTTTGGACTTTCCAGGACTGTCCGGGCAGCGAGCAGTTGTTCGGGACGCCTTGCCCTCTTGAGTTGCGATGACGCCTGCAGCCGCAGGACCCATGGCCCCATCAGATTCAGTGCAAGCAGCGCAAGTCCGAAGCAGCTGCCCATGACGGCGATAATCACCAGAAACGCGCCCAAGCTGCTGAGCATGCCCATGGCCACAACTCCGAACACCACCACCACAGCCGCGATGACACCGCGGACCCAGTGGGCGCCGTCGGCCGTTTGCCTGGTCCGCACGCCCAGCGGCGTGAGTACCACCTTCCGCAGGCCAAGCGCAGCGCTCGCTGCGGCAAGCAGGCAAACCGCCAGGATACAGGCCAGGATGGACGGCACGGACAACCAGGCATGGCTGCCGATCGCCTGTCCACGGAACTGGATCAGCCCGAGGAACGGCGCCGCGCAGGCGTACAGTCCCGCGCCCGCCACGGCCCCGATTGCCGCCAGGACTGTTGACTCCATGATCGTCATCCACATGACCGTGGCACTGCTGGCGCCCAAGAGGCGAAGGGTGGCCAAGCGGTCATCACGACGACGGGCGGCGAGTCGCGCTGCAGAGGCACCGAGCGTCAGCAGCGGTATAACGAGCAAAACCATGGCGACGACGGCCAGCGCCTGGTAGGTGCCCGCGATGTCATCAGACCAGGACCAAAAGACTTGGGAACCGCCGGCCACCGTTAAGAGGAGTGCCGTGACGGTGCCGAACGCGAGAACAGGCAACCCGGCGTCGCGCAGTTTGGTTTGGTGCAGCCCGGTTTGACGAAGGCTGCTGCCCCGGGAAAGGTACGGGCTGAGGCGAAGGGCAAGGGCAAGGCTAGACATTGAACGCACCCTTGAAGTCCGTGACTGCGGGAGCCGGCTGGCTGGGAGCGGGAACAGCACAGCCAGTGTCCGCTACGATTCGGCCGTCACGCAGCTCAACGACGCGCTGGCAGCGTGCTGCCACGTTGGGATCGTGTGTGACCACCAGCAGTGTCCGACCATTGGCTGCGACGGATTGAAGCAACACGTCCAGAACTTCACTTGAGGTAGCGGAGTCCAGGGCACCTGTGGGTTCGTCGGCGAAGACGATCCGTGCCCCTGTGACCTGGGCCCGGGCGATGGCCACCCGCTGGACCTGCCCGCCGGACAATTCACCGAGCCTGCGCTGTTCCATGCCGGCCAGGCCAAGGGCCGCCAGCCACTCCGCCGCACGGGCCTCGGAGGTAGTCCGATCGGTGCCGTTCAGCATCAGCGCCAAAGCCACGTTCTCAAGGGCGGTCAGTTCCTGGAGCAGCATGCCCTGCTGGAAGACGAAACCGAATTCCTCCCGGCGGAGACGCGAAAGCGCCCCATCTCCGAGGGAATTCAACCGGATCGGTCCGGCCGCCGAGCTCAAGGTGACCGTACCGGCGTCGGGCTTCAAAATCCCGGCCAGGCAGTGCAGAAGGGTGGTCTTACCGGAACCCGACGGCCCAATGATTGCAATGGATTCACCCGCGATTGCGGCGAAGTCCACGTGGTCGAGCGCGATATTGCCGGGGTAGTGCTTGGTGAGTTGCTGGGCGTGGAGGATGGCGTTCATGAATCCAGCATCCCCAAAGGCCCAATCCCTCGGCGTCAGCCCACTGGTTGAACTCCCCGGGCAGGCCTCCACCCGCGGTATGAGAGCCTACTTGGCCTGGACGTCCGCGATTCTCAGCTTCGCAACATTCTCGGCGAGTACGCGGCGGGCATCCTCACCCAGGTTCGAATCGGTGATGAGCTCGTCGGCTTCTTCCAACTGGGCAATGGAGGCTATGCCCACTACGCCCCACTTGCTGTAGTCGGCCAGGACCACAGTGCTGCGGGCCGATGCCATGAACGCCCGGTCCGTTTCGGCCTCGAGCAGGTTGGGGGTGGTGAAACCGGCTTGTGCGTCCATGCCATGGACACCAAGGAACAGGACATCCAGATGAAGCTGCTTGAGCGAGGACGTCGCAATCGGCCCCACCAACGCGTCCGACGGCGTGCGCTCGCCGCCAATCAGGATGACGGTGGAGCCGAACCGGGCCGGCCCTGATGAAGACCCATGATGGAAGAGATCGGCAATCCGCACGGAGTTGGTGACAACTGTGATCCGGGGACCATGGACGAGCTCCTGCGCCAACGCCCATGTGGTGGTTCCTGCGCTGAGCCCGATCGCCATGCCTTCGTGGACCAGCGAGGCAGCCTCGACCGCAATGGCATGCTTTTCCGCGGTCAGCTGTGTGGACTTGAGCTCAAAGCCGGGCTCGTGGGTGCTGGCATCGCCGGGAAGTTTGGCCCCGCCGTGGATGCGCTCCACCCGGCCCGTTTCCTCGAGGGCTTCGATATCGCGCCTCACGGTCATGGGAGAGACTCCCAACAGCTGGGCGAGGTCCGATACCCGCACAACGCGCTCGCGCTGGACGGCATCGATGATGGCGGAGTGGCGTGCTGCCTGAAGCATCAGGGCCTTTCTGGAGAGCCTCATCAAACATGAGGCTGATTCTGGCTCCAGTCTAGGACGCGACGCTGCTGCGGGGTGGCAAATGCCGTCGCGGCGTCGTCACGATCCTTTTGAACGCACGACGGCGCCGCTCACCGTGGGAGGGGAGCGGCGCCGTCGACCAGTGGGACCGGGTGACGCTACTTACGCAGCGATTCCGCGATCTGGGTCATGATGCCCGGGTCTGCCAGGGTGGTGGCGTCGCCGGTGTCGCGGCCTTCTGCGATGTCCTTCAGGAGGCGGCGGACAATCTTGCCCGAGCGGGTTTTCGGCAGTTCCGGCACGATCAGCAACTGCTTGGGTTTGGCGATCGGGCCGATCTCCTTGCCCACGTGGTTGCGGAGTTCCAGGATGGTCTCTTCACCGTTGTTCACGGCGTCACCGCGGAGGATGACGAACGCGACGATCGCCTGCCCGGTTGTCTCATCGGCGGCACCAACCACGGCGGCTTCAGCGACGGAGGGGTGCGAGACGAGGGCGGACTCGATCTCCGTGGTGGAGAGGCGGTGGCCGGAGACGTTCATGACATCGTCCACGCGACCCAGGAGCCAGACGTCGCCGTCTTCGTCCTTCTTGGCGCCATCGCCGGCGAAGTACATGGTGTCGAAACGGGACCAGTAGGTGTCTTTGAAGCGCTCCGGATCGCCCCAGATGCCGCGAAGCATGGAGGGCCAGGGTTCGCGGACCACGAGGTAGCCGCCTTCGCCGTTGGCCACGGACTCGCCGGTTTCGTCCACCACGTCCACGGCGATGCCGGGCAGCGGAACCTGTGCGGAGCCGGGCTTTGTGGCGGTGACGCCGGGCAGCGGGGCGATCATCTGCGCGCCGGTTTCGGTCTGCCACCACGTGTCCACGATCGGGGCGGGGTGTTCCTTCTTTTCGCCGTTCTTGCCGGCGTTTCCGCCGATGACTTCGCGGTACCACATCCACGCTTCGGGGTTGATGGGTTCGCCCACGGAACCCAGGACGCGGATGGAGGACAGATCGTACTTGCCCGGGATCTCCCGTCCCCACTTCATGAACGTGCGGATGGCCGTAGGGGCGGTGTACAGGATGGAGACTTTGTACTTCTCCACGATTTCCCACCAGCGGCCCTGGTGCGGGGAGTCCGGGGTGCCCTCATACATGACCTGGGTGGCGCCGTTGATCAGCGGCGCGTAGGCGACGTACGAGTGGCCGGTGACCCATCCGACGTCGGCGGTGCACCAGTACACATCCGTTTCAGGGTGGAGATCGAACACAGCCTTGTGCGTGTACGCGGTCTGCGTGAGGTAACCGCCGGTGGTGTGCAGGATGCCCTTGGGCTTGCCGGTGGTGCCGGAGGTGTAGAGGATGAACAGCGGATGTTCGGAGTCATGCCCGACGGCGGTGTGCTCGGTTGCTGCCTTGTCAACGGTGTCGCTCCACCAGAGGTCGCGGCCTTCCACCCAGTTGACGTCCTCGCCATTGCGCTTGACCACGACGACGTTGTTCACAGAGTGCCCGCCGGTGTTTTCCATGGAGCTGAGTGCTTCGTCCACGGCCGGCTTCAGCGGGCTGGGCTTGCCGCGGCGGTAGGTGCCGTCCCCGGTGACCACGAGCTTGGCCTCGGCGTCCTCGATCCGGGACCGGAGCGCGTCTGCGGAGAAGCCGCCGAATACCACGGAGTGCACGGCACCGATCCGGGCGCAGGCCAGGAGCGTGATGACGGCCTCGGGGATCATCGGCAAATAGACGGCCACGCGGTCACCCTTGGCCACGCCGAGGGATTCGAACGCGTTCGCTGCCTTCTTGACCTCTTCGGTCAGCTCCGCATAGGTGTACGTGCGCGTATCGCCGGGCTCGCCTTCGAAGTAGATGGCAACGCGGTCTCCCAAGCCGTTCTCCACATGGCGGTCCAGCGCGTTGTAGGCAGCGTTAACCTCACCGCCAACGAACCACTTGGCGAACGGCGGATCCGACCAATCCAAAGGCTCGCCGAAGTCTTTGTCCCAGCTCAACAGCTCACGGGCCTGCTTGGCCCAAAACGCGGGACGGTCCGCTTCGGCCTCTTTATACTCATCGGCGGTAGCCACGGCGTTCGCGGCAAATTCAGGTGATGGCGGGAATTTACGGTTCTCGTGGAGCAAATTCTCGAGAGCCTCGACGTGCGGTGCCCGACCGTTCTGCGGCGTCGACGCTGCAGCGGTGGTCGTGGATCCGGTGGTGTCCTGGGACATGGTGAACCTCATCATTCATCGATCTTTGCTGCGCGGACGCCGCCGGCTAAGTCCGCACTCCGGCCGTGAGCCGTTGTAGTGCGTCCCGCGGAGGATCCGCAGAGTGCTGTCCGTCTTCAACATTATCGCTTCGGGAGGTCCTACGTGTGCGTGGTCACAAATGGGTCAGCGAGCGGTACGGATTCGGCGACGAATGGCTGCTTTGGTTGTCAGGAAACGTTTACATGACGACGATTGGCAACGCTTGTTTGTAAGGAACCTTGGAGTTTCCTGTGGACGGCGCAGCGTGGCCGATTTCAGCTAGAAGACTGTCAGTGGCGTGGCATAGGCTGAATAAGTCTTGGGACGCATCGTCAGGTGTGCCCGGTTTTCCGCGGAAACCCTGCGGAAAATACCGGTCCGGACTGTCCAAGGCGCCGCCGTACGAAGGAGAAATAGATGAACCAGCTGAGCCCAGGCCCGCACGACTCACACCCAACGGGACCGGACACCGCGGCTGGAAAGGCGAACGACGCCGGTACCACCACTGCTGCGAAGTCCGCCTCAGGCGCACCCACCAAATACGAGGCGGTTGCCGGCCCTTTCACCATTCGTGACCTCACGGTTTTCGGTTCTGTACTCCTGATGTTCATCGCCTCGCTGCTGCCCATGTTCGGTGGCCGCTTCAACCTGTGGAACCTGGACAACCTTTTCTTCCTGCTCCTGGGAATCATCCTGCCGGTAGTGGTTGTGGCGCTTTTCGTTGCCCGTCGGCTGCAGCCCGGGACCATTGTCCGCGTCGGCTCGCTGTCGATTGACCAGTTCGCTTCCGTGACCGCTGCATTCGCGGTGCCGCTGTTCTTCCTGACGATCGTCGACTCCTTCAACGGCAGTGTCCTGCTGGGCCTGGTGGGTTCCGTGGGTCTGCTGGCGGCCACCGTTCTGGCCCCGCATCTGCCATTGCTGTCCGCTGATTTCAAGGGCCGCGCTGAAACGCCGGCGCACATTGTTGCCCGCCAGGCAGCGATTCCCACCCGTAAACCCGCTGCCCCGAAGCCCCCCAAGGAACCCAAAGCGCCGAAGCAGGCCAGCGGTCTCTCGACGCCTGGCTCCCAAGCAACGGGGTATCAGGCACAGAGTGCAGGTTCTGCCGGTTCCCATCCGTATGCTCCGCCAGCCGGTGCGAGCCCCTACGCTCCACCAGCCACCTCCGGCCCCGCTGCTCCGGGCCCAACTGGTGGGCCCGCCGTCGTGCATTCGGCTGATGCCGCGCCTGCTACGGAAGCTCAAGCTGCCGCCCCGGCTGCTGGTCCCTCGCCCGTCGCTGCCGCCCCAACCGCCGCAGCCCCGGCTGCATCCGGGTCGGCCGCCCAGGCGTCACCGGCAGAGCCTTCACCGGCCGAGCCCGACGTCGTCGTGGAAAACCCGGTCGTGGAAAACCCGGTCGTAGGAAACTCGGGAGAACCGCAGTCGCCGACACAGGCACCGGCCACTACCCAGCACGCCCAGCAACCCGCTGCCCAGCAACCGGCCTCCCAGGCGCCCGGCAATGACCGCGGATGGGCTGCCACCATGGCCACGCCTATCGTGTCCCCGAATACCCGTTCCGTGAGCGACTCCATTGGTGCCACCGTGGATCCGTCCAGCCGACCTGATGACTCCGGGTCCTCTCCTGCCTATGAAGCCTTCTGGTTTGCCGTAGCCCAGCCCCGAACTGCGTATGACGAACGGACAGGTGCTCCGGCGTTCACCATTGAGCCGGGCGGTTGGGTTCTGGCGCTCGAGGACCGTGGCGACGAATTCCTGGTTCAGGACACCGATGGCAAGGTTGGGGTCCTGCGGGAGCTCAGCAATATCGAACGCGGCTGAGACCGACGCTGTGGCCATCGCTGAAGCTGGTTCCCTCCTCGCCCTGAAACGCCGGGCACGCAAGATCAACAGGATCCTGGCAGACAAATACCCTTATGCCCACGCGGAGCTGGATTTCCGGAACCCGTTCGAGCTTGTGGTGGCTACGGTCCTCTCAGCCCAGACTACGGACGTGCTGGTCAACCAGGTCACCAAGATCCTGTTTGCCCGCTACCCTGACGCTCGTGCCTTGGCGGAAGCGGACCCTGCTGAGCTGGAATCGATCCTGCAGCCCACTGGTTTCTTCAGGGCAAAGGCCAGGAACGTCCTGGCTCTTAGTACCCGCTTAGTGGACGAGTACGACGGCGAGGTTCCGGGTCGCCTTGAGGATCTGGTGACGCTTCCGGGCGTCGGGCGGAAAACAGCCAACGTGGTCCTCGGGAACGCCTTTGGTGTCCCCGGAATTACTGTTGATACGCACTTCGGGAGGCTGGCACGCCGTTTCGGGTGGACGGTATCCGATGATCCCGTGAAGATCGAATTCGACGTCGCTGAGCTCTTTGAACCACGCGACTGGACCATGCTTTCGCATCGCGTGGTCTTCCACGGCCGGAGGATATGCCACGCTAAGAAACCGGCCTGTGGAGCGTGTCCGGTCGCCAGCCTCTGTCCCAGCTATGGCGACGGCGAGACGGACCCTGTCAAGGCTGCAAAGTTGTTGAAGTACGAGCTCGCGCCCGGCAACGAGGCCCTGTTGGAGAAGTTGCTGGCCGAGACGCACAGGGCGGCGGAGATCCGGATGGAATCACAGAGGAGGCCCGGGTGACCGCGTTTGAGGACCTTGCCACGCTGGTAGCGCGCTTTGAAGCCGGCGAGCAGCAGCATTCTTCCCATTGGTCGCAGTTGCCCGTCACGCCGGAAACCAATCGCGCCGCAGCCGTGCTGATGCTCTTTGGTGTGCTGGACAACATCCCGGCAGAATCCGGACGCCCCTTTGCGCCAGCAGACCTCGACGTCCTCCTGCTTGAACGGGCCCACACCCTGGACGACCATCCGGGGCAGGTAGCGTTTCCGGGCGGGAGCGTGGATCCGGAGGATGATTCCGTCGTGTCCGCCGCCTTGCGTGAGGCTGTGGAAGAGACCGGGCTGGACGTCAGAGGCGTGAAGGTGCTGGGCGTCATCCCCGAGCTCGGGCTGATCCGCAGCAATTTCCGGGTGACACCCGTACTTGCCTGGTGGGACTCGCCATCACCCGTTCGCGTGGTCGATTACGCTGAGTCCGCCCAGGTGTTCCGGGTACCGGTTCGGGATCTCCTGGACCCCGTCAACCGGGTAACCGCCACTCTTTCCCGCTTCGGCCGGACTTTCAGGAGTCCGGGCTTTACGGTCAACGGCGTCGTGGTCTGGGGCTTTACCGGGATGGTACTCAGCGGTTTGTTCGACGAACTGGGATGGACGGTCCCCTGGGACCAGGAGAAGCTGTACGAGATCGAGCTTTAGCAGCTCCGCCGCAGGCGCCGTTCAGGCCGCCCGTCGGTTCGCCGTCGAGCGGTCCACGATCAGCCCTGTTGCGGCGTTTTCACGCACTGCATTAATGCCGTCCACCACGCCTTTGAGATGTTTGAACGTTGGTGACTCCGCTACAACCGTTCCGTCCGCCGCTGTAAGGCGAAACCGGTACGAGCCGTCGGTGTCTTTGAGAATTTCGAACCTGCCAGCCATTTTGTGCTGTCCCCCTTGATGCTTCCTTGCAACAGTCGTGGGCCGGTGTGCCGGTCCCACCTAGAGAACGTATCCAGAAGCCGGCGGGAAAGGAAGTTACTTGGCGGTACTGGTCATGGAATTGTCATGCACCATCACACTGCGGAATGTGACTGGCTTGTTCTGAGGGTGGCAGCTAATCTGGGCCGCTCTCTACTCCATCTACTCCGTCGACGGCGAAGGGGGGAATGATCAACTTGGCAGCATTCGGCGAGGCTCGGGGATAGGGGAGCTGTGCAACGCTGCCTGGAGGCTGGCCTCGGTCTCGACGAGCCGACGAAGTTCCATGCTTTGAAGGGCCTCGACATCCAGGGGCTCTACACCGGGCATTTCTGCGAGGCTTTTAATCCACGCCTGGCCAGCCACGCTGTCGTGTTGTTCCCCGAGGAGACGCTGCAGGACCATGGATGGTTGGATGATCACCGTGGCGCCCGCACCCAGGACCTGGGCCACAGCCTCCACGGAATACCGCAATACTTTGATGTCCTTTCGCGCGCCGTGGAGCACTTCGTTGCGTTCCGCTTCATCAGGATGCCCGCTGTCCGCTTCCAGGCTTCGTTTCGTACTGTCCAAGCTCTTTTGGACCGTCTCCCAACGCGGCTGCAGGAGTTCTGCCACCTCGAGGAGACTGGGGTGGTTGTCAATCTCCCGTGCCGCCGAATGGGCCGTTCCAGGAAGCAGGGCTTGCCGGGTGGCCCGGACGATTCCCTGCCAACGCTTTCCGGTCCCGATGCGGGTAGCCATTTCGTTGCTGCCGGCCAGGAGCTGATTCACGGCTTCATGGAGTGCTTCCGGCGACAACCAGGCTTCTGACGCGTCCAGCCATAGCGCCATACGCTGGGACAGAACGTATGCGTCGCGGGCTTCGCCGAGCGAGCGAGCCAGCCACCGGACGTCCCGGCCCGTGGCCTCAGGGACGTCAGGGAGAACGGATTTGTAGCAGGAAAGGACAGAACGGAGCCGTCGAAGGGCCAGCCGGGCGCCGTGGACCGCCTCCTGGTCAGCAGCGCCAACCAACGGCAAGCAGCCCTCCAGCTCAGCAAGTTGGAAAGCGATGTACGAATCCACGGAATCACGCACGTCCGAACCCACGTGGCCAGTTTCCCCCGGACGGCCGGGGCGGACAAGCGGGCGCCTACTTCGCTTTGTCGTAAGAATCGACGACGGCGACACTCACCGGGAATTCGACCGGAATCCGGCCGAACATCAGCTCTTTCGCTGCGTTTGCGGACTCCTCGATCGCCTGGATACAGGCTTCTACGGCTTCTTCCTGGGCATGGACCATCACTTCGTCGTGGAGGAAGAAGACGAGTTCCCCTGAGGGTAAGCCTTCGGCATCCAAGGCCCGCAGCCGCCGTCGTAATTCCGCCAACCAGCAGGAAGCCCATTCCGCGGCCGAACCCTGGACCACGAAGTTTCGCGTGAAGCGGCCACGAGAGCGCGCCAGGTTGTCGGCCCGCCGCTGCTCCTCGGCCGTGGTGGACTGTTGGCTCCGCAACCAGCCCTGGGACGGGGGTGGGCTGCTTCGTCCCAAACGGGTGGTGACGGTCCTGCCCGCCTCGCCTTCCCTGGCTGCTTGCTCCACAAAGCCCACCGCTCGCGGATACGTCCGTGCCAGTTGCGGCATGAGCCTGCCCGATTCACCGGTGGTGGCGCCGTAAATGGCGCCGAGGAGCGCAACCTTAGCCTTGGACCGATCCCCGCCGAACCCTTGTGCTGCTATGCCTGCGTAAAGGTCCTTGTCGCGTGCGGCCTCGGCCATTTTTGTGTCTTGGGCGAGCGCTACAAGGACGCGGGGTTCCAGTTGGGAGGCATCGGCGACGATGAGCTTGTGGCCAGGGTCCGCACGGACTGCGGCCCGGATATTTCGGGGAATCTGCAAGGCACCTCCGCCGCGTGAGGCCCATCTTCCGGACACCACGCCTCCCACCACGTACTCGGGATGGAACCGGCCATCCTGGACCCAGGCATCCAGCCAGGCCCAACCATTCGCGGTGTGCAGGCGGGAGAGCTTCTTGTACGCAAGCAGAGGCTGGATCGCAGGATGTTTGGACTCCTGAAGCTCCCATTGCCGGGTGCTTTTGACTTCGATTCCGTTCCGATGAAGGGCCCGCATAAGGTCCTGAGGGGAGTCCGGGTTCAGCCCTGGTGATGTGAGGATCTCGCGTAGCTCGTTGCACAGCATCTCAAGTGCCGGGGGCCTGTGGCCAAGTGGGGGACGAGGCCCCAGGACGTCGGCAAGGATTTGCTCGTGCACCTCTTCCCGCCATGGAACACCGGCCTGCTGCATTTCCACCGCAACGATTGCACAGGCGGACTCGGCCGCGAGCAGCAATTGCAGGCGCTGCTTTCGTTGGTCGTCTGCAGGGACCTGGGCGATCGCGTGCTGTTGCGCAGCAAACTGTTCCCGCAGTTCAGCCAGCCCCGGACTTTTGGACGTCGGGGTGAAGTCGTCAAAGAGTGCGCCTTGATCGGCGGGCGGGGGTGGGGGCTGCAGTGCCCGGGGCGGCGTTGAATCGTCGTCCTGCGTCAGCTTTTCTGCGTTCTTTGCGTAGTCTGTGTGCGCCGTGAAAGAGGAGTGCGCCAGGATAGCTCCGCAGAGAACGAGGTCGTGGCAGCGTTCCAGCTTCACGCCGTTCCTCAGGAGCTCCGGGTAGAAGTCCTGCGCGCGATGCCACACCCAGCGGGGCCGCTGGCTTTCCAGTTCACTAACGACGCCGGGCAACTCACCTCGCGTGACGACGCGGGGGTCGGTGGTGGCGTTCCCCGTGGGAGAGACTCTTTGTATGGCTGCGCCGTCCGGATGGGCGGCGAGCAGCAAATACATGGTTTCCATTCTGCCCTGTGGGAATACACCAACTGTTCCTCCACACCCCTTGTTTGGGCCGGTTTGTCCACATGGGGCGTTTGAGAGCTTATGTTCCAGGGTTCGACGCCGGGAAAGTGGCTTCATGAGCAAGCGACATCTTGGGCACAGACGGTCCGGCAACGAACTCCCGGGGCAGGCTGCGGACGATTCCTGGATGCCGGGGGAAGCTGCCGATATCCTCCTCGTCACCGGCGACGCCTATCTTCAGGAGGAGGCGCGAAGAATCGTCGCTGCCGCAGGTGGCAGCCTCCAGTTGGCTGCCGACGTCGGAGCGGCAATGCAGGGCTGGGATGGTGCCGACGTAGTCCTGGTGGGCAGCGACATCCGCGAGTTGCCGCCTCGAAGACAGGCGCCCACTGTACTACTGGGCAGGTCTGTTGAGGGCGACGGTTTGTGGCGGCTGGCTGCTGCCCTGGGCGCAGAGCGCGTAGCTGTCCTGCCCGAGGCCGCAAACTGGTTGGCCGAGTACTTAAGTGTGTCCGGTTCGCCGGAACCTGGCGGGTTTGTTGTCGGGATTGTGGGCGGCTGCGGCGGGGCTGGAGCCTCCACCACAGCAATTTGGCTTGCCCAGGCAGCGGCGGGCCACGGCGTCAGCACCATCCTGATGGACGGAGATCCCCGGGGCGGCGGCCTGGAACTGGCAATCACCGTTCAAGAGTTGGCCGGCCTGCGCTGGCCGGACTTCGCCGAAACGCGGGGAAGCATTGATCCTATCCAATTCAGGGACTCCCTGCCGGTGGCTGGCGGCTTCGCGTTCCTGTCCTGGCCGGGTACACGTGCAGCGTTCACAACACCGGATGCCGGTTCTGTGGCCGCTGTCATGGATGCCGCGCGACGTAGTTTCGAACTCGTGGTGGTGGACATTGGCCGAAGTGAGGACTGCCTGCGAACCTTTGCGTGGGACTGCGAGAGGATCCTTTTGATGACCACAGCCCACCTGAAACCGGCTGTTGCCGCGGCACGCATCCTCAATGAGTTGCCACCCCTGGATACGGGATTGGTGGTCCGGGGTGGTGGCCGTTCTGCCGTTGATGCGCAACTCATTGCCGAGTCGTTGGGACTGCCGCTGTTGGGGATTCTTCCGGAGATTCGAGGAGCAGCCGCAGGGACCGAACTCGGTCGGCTCCTTGATCTGGGGCGTCGCAAGTCCGTGAACCGGTTCGCCCGGGGCGTGCTGGAATTGAACGGCATGGTTGAATGACCCGTCAGGACAGAAGCGCGCAAACCTTCACCCGGACACCCTTCACCGCGGGGCGCCGGAGTCAGAGCCGTCGGTTGGACTCCGTCCTTCTTGAAACTGTCCGGGAGTCTGTCCTCTCGGGAAACGGGCCAGTAACACCCTCCACGGTTGCGGCCGCCGTACAGGCCAGCGGCAAACTGTTGGGTACCGCCGGAGCGCTGGAAGCCGCAGAATCCATCAATGCTGAATTGAATGGCCTGGGGCCCCTGCAGCAGCTTGCGCACGATCCCTCGGTCACAGACATCTTCGTCAATGGCCCGGAGTCCGTCTGGCTCGACCGGGGACGCGGCCTGGAACGGTCCCCGGTGCATTTCGATTCTGAACTGCAAGTCAGGGCGCTGGCCGCAAGGCTGGTTTCTGCAGGTGGTCGACGGCTGGACGACGGCTCTCCCTGCGTAGATGTCAGGCTCAAAGGCGGCTATCGCGTGCATGCAGTTCTGGCGCCGATATCAACCGCGGGGACTCTGTTATCGATTCGAATTCGACGCGAAGAAACCTTCACAATGGCTGAACTGCGCGAAGGTGGCATGTTCGATCACCAGATCGAGGCTCTTCTCCGCGCGATTGTGGAGCGGCGCCTCAGCTTCCTGGTCAGCGGTGCCACGGGATCAGGGAAGACCACACTCCTGTCCACCATGCTTGGGCTGTGCCACCCGTCCGAACGATTGGTATTGATCGAGGATGCCGCCGAACTCAACCCTGTCCACCCGCACGTACTCACGCTCGAATCGCGCCATGGAAACCTTGAGGGAGGTGGAGCGATGGATCTTGGCGAGTTGGTACGTCAAGCCCTTCGTATGCGTCCGGACCGGCTCATTGTGGGGGAGTGCCGCGGCGCCGAAGTCCGCGAGTTGCTCACCGCGCTCAATACCGGTCATACAGGCGGTGGAGGAACGATCCACGCCAACACGGCGGAAGCAGTTCCGGCACGACTGACAGCCCTCGGCGCGCTCGCAGGGTTGAACGCCGAGGCCGTAAGGCTGCAGGTCTCAAGTGCATTGGACGTTGTGATTCATGTGGAACGGACGCCTTTGGGCCGGAAAGTAGGCTCGATCGGTCTGCTGAGTGACTCCTTGCATGGCCAACGAGTAGTGACTGCACTGCAATGGAGCCCCGAAGGCCTGGTGCATGGACCAGCGTGGGCGGAGCTGAGTTTACGGCTTGCTCCTGGACTATCCGGGGAGGCGGACTTATCTTTACAGGGCCTGACCGTCGGCTCGGACGTGCCCGCAGTGACGGGCCTGGACTTGTGATCCCCACCCTGGTTCTAGCACTGGCGTTGGCGGCATTGCTCCAGCTCAAGCCGCCCCAGGCAGGCAGTCGCCGAATGCGGGCGAGACTGGCCAAGCCCCCACCCCTGAGCGGGACCGGTGTTCGGAAAGAGCACGCAACACCAGGAGCGGGCAAAAGGCCGTGGCGCCGGCTCTGGTGGACAAAGGTAGAACCCCTCTCCCTGGTGGTGCTGGTGCAGCAGCTCGCTGCACTCATGCGAGGAGGACGCGGACAATCGCAGCTTTGGGAAGAATTATGGCTCGTCCACGGCTCGGGACAGGGTTTGGAGGCCCAGGCGAGGACTACAACCCACCGTCCGACCCCGGGAATCTCAGTGGAATCGGCCAGGGTGCTGGCTTCAGCGCGGGCAGCCTCAACCATTGGAAACTCCCCAGCAGAGGCCATTCGCAACACCTCCGCGAAGGTCTATCCCGGCCGGGGAAGCACAGAACGCCGCATCTGGATGGAATTGGCTGCATGCCTCGATGTAGCCGAAACCAGCGGCTGTCCACTCGCAGAGCTCCTCACCCGGTTCGCAGCACAGCTCGAGGCTGAGGAGGATTCTGAAGCAGCGCGTCAAACTGCCCTCGCTGGACCCAAAGCCACTGTGAGGCTGTTGTCCTGGCTCCCGGTCCTTGGCTTGGTACTGGGTATGGCCCTCGGAGTGGACCCGTTGGGAATCCTACTGGGTAATGTCCTGGGAGTGGCCACTCTGGTCAGTGGCCTTCTGCTGACCGTTGCAGGGCGTGTGTGGTCCTCCCGACTCGTCGCTTCAGCGGTCGGGGCCACATGATGCTGTCTGCGCTCGTGGCAGTACTGGCTCTGGCAGCGTTTGTGGGATTCGCCAGGCCTGCAGGGCTTCGAAACCGGATGTACGCAAGTTTGGCCGAGGACCCCAACTCCAAGGACGACCCCAGCCTTCAACCGGAGGCCGCCACTGCCGGGGACGGGCTTCGCGACACGGCGATGATGCTGGAACTCGTAGCTTCCATGCTGGATGCAGGTGCCGGAATCGGACGGGCACTGGAACTGATTTCCCTTTGTGCCGCACCGAAAATCAGCCAGGATCTCCGTCCCGTCGTCGCTGCGCTGGCCATGGGGGCCGACTGGGAGGCTGCCTGGCGAAACCCTACGCGGCGTCAGCCCGAGGTAGCGCGCTTGAAGGATGCTCTGTCTTTCGCCGCATTGACCGGTGCGCCCTCGGCTTCCATTCTTTACGCCCAAGCAGCCAGGGAACGCCGCGAGCAATTCCGGGCCGCTGAGAAGCGAGCTGCCGCCCTGGGAGTGAAGCTTGTGGTTCCCCTGGGCCTTTGTTCCTTGCCGGCCTTCATTTGCCTGGGAATCGTGCCCGTCCTCATCGCCATGCTCCCGGCTGGATAAGGGAAGGGCATCAGCGCATGCGCGTCTCTTCCTCGACAGGCCTCTCTCTTCCTCCACAACCAGTCCCAGCGGGTCTTTATCCACTTGGATGAACCAGGGGCTTCAGGGGCGGCCCGAGTCAGGGAAGAGTCGATGTCACCCGGCAGACCTGCCGGATCATTTGAAAGGAACACACTATGGAAACTCCCTCGAGCACCCTCCCCGCCCGGCGCTCCGGGCGACGGAACGGTTCGCGTGCGCTGACGCCAACTCCGGCGGGTGTTGCATCAGTGGGAAATGGCAGCGGTCAGGATGAGGCGCCACAAAACAAGAGTGGCAACCGCGCGGGTGTGCAGTTCGGGATTGAACAGAATGGGATTGACCGGCGTGGAATTGACCAGCGTGGGATGGAGCAGTTGGGGATCGAGCTGTTCAACCCAGTAGAACCTCACGGCCAGGCCGCAATCCCGCGGTTGGACAACCAACGGGTTGGGACAGCTTGGACCAGCAAGTGGACCAACTACCTGCGCTGGCGTACACCCAGCAGGATCCGCCGACGGGCCAGCTCGAAGCCGACCACTGCCAGTCAGACCACTCTCAGCCAGACAAAGCAGAACACTCTCAGCCAAACCATCCCCAGGCGGACCCCTCTCAGGCAGACGACCCTCAGGCGAACCCCGCTCATGGGGTCCGAAAGCGGAATGGCGACGGCGGAATACGCCATAGCAACGCTAGCGGCCGTGGGGCTCGCTGGTTTGCTGGTGGTTATCCTACGGAGCGAGGAAGTGCGGGGATTCCTGCTCAACCTGGTTCGCACCGCGCTGTCCTTGCCATGACCTCGTTGGCGCCTCTCCCAATCAAGCTGGTGTCTCTCCCAATCAAGCTGGTGCCTATCCCAATCAAGCTGTCGCGTCTGCCAATCAAGCTGTCGCGTCTCCCAATCAAGCCGGTGACTCTCCCAATCAAAATGCCCGCAAGACAGAAGCAACGTGGTGCCGTGACAGCTGAGTTCGCAGTCGCTCTGCCGGCGGTGATTTTGCTGTTCGCCTTCTTGTTGGCTGCCGGTGCAGCAGGGATAACGCAGCTGCGGTTGGAGGAGGCGGCCAGGGCCGGTGCTCGAAGCCTTGCGCGGGGTGAGAGTTCCGGCGAAGTGCAGGGCATCGTCAGGCGCTTGGCGGGCGAGGGAGCCGCTGTGGGGGTGGCAAGCGACGGCGATTGGGTGACTGTGACAGCCTCCGCAGCGGCAGGAGGTTCGCTGGGCTCACTGATCCCCTGGACGTTGACGGCTTCGGCGTCTGCCCGCGGTGAAGCAGCTGGGGCATCTGTTCGGAGCGACGCGAGCGACCTGCCGGTGGCCTCGGTGGTCGGTGCACCGCAACTAGCATCACCCGAACTGTCGTCACCCGAACTGGGATCACCGCCACTGGCATCACCGCGGAACATGCCACCGGGGGATACTGCCTCACGGGTTGCGGCGAACCCTTGGATTCCGTTGTGAGGGTGCGCTGCCTACCACTGCTGCGAACCCTCAAGGGGCGTCCTGTAGCGTCAAACCCCGAGCAAGGATCCGGCACAATTCTGGCTCTAACACTGGGGTTTGTAGTCTTGGCGTTGCTTGCCGGGCTGCTGCTTCTTGCCCAAGCGGGGGTCATGGCGTCGCGGGCTGCGTCGGCAGCAGACCTGGCAGCTCTCGCTGCGGCCGATGCTGCGCGTGGAATAGCCTCGGGTGATCCTTGTGCCGTGGCGGCCGGCGTGGCAGGCCAGCAGGGTGCCACAGTGACAGCCTGCGACGTCGTCCGGGGCGAAGTGGTGGAGGTCGCCACCGAACTGGAACAACCGTTCCTCTTCGGCAGGGCTACAGGCAGGGCGCGGGCTGGGCCCCCTCCATAGGCAAGGGGCTGGGCCGCCTCCTTAGCCGAGCGGGCTGGGACGTCGTGTTGGTTGGGACTGCCCCGGGCTAGACCGCGTCTTTCAAGAGGACATCCAGAAGTGTGATGGCGGCTGCCTTGTCCAGTGGGTTGTTCTTGTTGCCGCATTTTGGCGACTGCACACAGGACGGGCAGCCGGCTTCGCATTCGCACGCCTTGATGGCCTCCCGGGTGGCTGTAAGCCACACCTTGGCCTTCTCAAAGCCGCGCTCGGCAAAACCGGCGCCACCGGGGTGCCCGTCGTAGACGAAGATCGTTGGCACCCCAGTGTCAGCATGCAGGGCGGTGGAGACACCGCCAATGTCCCAACGGTCGCTGGACGCCACCAGCGGAAGGAGGCCGATCGCCGCGTGCTCCGCCGCATGCAAAGCGCCGGGGAACTGCGCTTCCACCAGACCGGCACCATGCAACGACCTATTGTCCACAACGAACCACACCGCCTTGGTAAACAGGTCCCTTGCCCCGAGATCGAGCGGCTCCTCGCCCAGGATCTCGTTCGATATCAATGCCTTGCGCTGGAAGGAAACCACTTGGGTTGTGACCTTTACGTCCCCAAAGTGCGCCGTGATGTCGCCCCACTGAACCGAACGCAAGGTTTCCAGGACTTCGATCTGCGTTACATCCCGGGCTGTGGTGTAGAAATCGGGGTTCACGCGCCTCACTATGACGCAGTGGTCGGCCTCGTTGAGTTCCTCCACCAGGTAACTGTCCCCCTGATGGACATAGATCGCTCCGGTGTGGGCCTGATAGTGCGTTTGCGGCGAGTCCATCGTGCCCAAAAGGGAACCAGTCCCGGCGTCGACGATGCTCACGGGTCCGCCACCGTCGGCCCGCAGATTTACCATTCCGGCTGCACTCTCCGGATGGGTCCAGAACCATCCGGCCGGGCGTTTGCGGAGATATCCCTGCACGACGAGCCGGTCAAGGAGGCTTTCCGCTGTGGGCCCGAAGAGTTCGAGCTCAGACGGACCTACGGGCAACTCCGCTGCTGCCGCGCACAGGTGAGGTCCCAGGACGTACGGGTTTCCCGGATCAAAGACAGTGGCCTCGACCGACACATCGAAGATGGCTTCCGGATGGTTCACAAGGTAAGTATCCAAGGGGTCGTCGCTTGCCACGAACGCCGCTATGGCATCCTGGCCAGCCCTTCCTGCGCGTCCAATCTGTTGGAAGAGCGAGGCCCTGGTCCCGGGCCAGCCGGCGACCAAAACCGCGTCAAGCCCGGAGATATCGATTCCGAGTTCCAAGGCAGAGGTACTGGAAACCCCCAGCAGCTGTCCGGACCGCAACGCCTTTTCCAAGGCACGCCGTTCTTCAGGCAGGTACCCGGAACGGTAGGCCGCCACGCGGCTGGGCAAGCTGGGATCCACCTCGTCCAGGAGCCGCTTGGTGATGGACGATATCGATTCAGCACCGCGCCGGGACTTGATAAAGGCAATGGTCCGTACCCGCGAGGAAACAAGGTTTGCCAGGATATCGGCTGTTTCGGCCACGGCAGTCCGCCGTTGCTTCGCTCCATTTTCGCCCTTGACGTCTGTCAAGGCTGGCTCCCAGAACGCCACGGTTGTAGAGCCATGTGGAGAACAGTCTTCGGAAACTTCCCTCACTGGAGCACCGATGAGCCGCCCGAAGGAGACAGCGGGCTCGGAAGCAGTGGCAGAGGCGGCGATGAATACGGGCTCAGGGAAGGAGCTCCCGGCGCCGTAGTAGGCGCAGATCCGGCGAAGGCGCCTCATGAGGTTGGCTACGTGCGAGCCGAAAACACCCCGGTAACTGTGCGCCTCATCCACGATCACATAGCGCAGCCTGCGGAAGAACCGTGCCCACCACGCGTGGTTGGGCAGAATGCCAAAGTGCAGCATGTCCGGGTTTGCCAGGATGAAATTGGCATGGTCGCGGATCCAACGGCGCGACGCGACATCGGTGTCGCCGTCGTATGTTTCTGCTCGAACCGTAGGGAGCTTCAGCGCACGGATGGCCGCCAATTGGTCGGCCGCCAGTGCCTTCGTGGGGGACAAATAAAGTGTCACGGCACCGTCGTCGTGGATCTTTCCGGGCTCGGACAATACGCGCAGCTCCGAGCGGTGGATCGCGTCCAGTGCGGGTAGTTGGTAGGCGAGCGATTTCCCTGAGGCGGTCCCCGTTGCGATTACCACATGCTGGCCCGCCTGGGCGAGGTTGGCGGCCTGGACCTGGTGTCGGTACGGTTCGTGGATGCCCAGGGAGCCGTAGGCCTGGACGATGTCCGGGTGCACCCATTCGGGCCACGGTTCGTTGACGGCCTTGCGGGCAGGGATGGTGTGGACATGGCGCAACTGTTCCGGGTCCGGGGTCCGGCCCAGCAGGGAGATCAGCGAATTTGGTGCATCCACCAAATCATTCTGTCACTCTGCGGCGGCGCCTACGGCGGCACCCGAAGGGACCGGCGTCGACGAGGGCCGTTAAACAAGCGTTCTCACGCTACGGAAAGGTCCGAACCCTCACCGGTGCTCACTGACATCATCAGAACGTGGCACACAACGTCCCACCCCAGGTGGGAGTAGAGCTTCTGGCCGTCCAAGGATGCGAGGAGGAGGCCGTTTTGGACGTCGTGCTCAAAGGCCTGGGCGGCAAGGGCCTTCATGATGAAGCTACCCAGGCCACGCCGCTGAAAGGCAGGCTCAGTAACGATCTTGTCGAAGACTGCAGTGCCGTTCACCACGAACACCCGGCCGCTGGCAGCAACTTGCTCTCCCGAGTGGACCACCGCGTGGTGGACTCCGTTGGATTCTGAAGTGGCAAGTTCCAGGTCGTCATCCGGCAGCCAGGGATCCTCGGCGTCCTGGGTTTCCATGTCCACGATCATCATGGTCTGGGAGGCCGAGTTGACGTTCAACCCATGCTGTTCGGCCAAGTACTTATAACGCTGGACGTCATTGGTGAGTATCGTCAGAATCCGTGTCTCGGCTTCCGCGGTCTTCGCTGCGAGGGCGGCAAACTCTTCGTCGGACGGATCATGGGCGAAGTACTCCCAGTCACCGGTTTTATCGGCGCGCAGCGCGGCAGGGAAGCGTCCCTCTTGACGTGACTCGTAGCCCCGGCAGCCGGACCAGCCGGCCACCCAGACTTCCAAGAGGTGCGCGATGTCTTCAACCAAGGCGTCTGGACTCATGTAGAGAGACTATGCCAGCGCCCGGGGAAGCAACAGAGGGCGGTCAGGGGAAGAATCCGTGCTTATGAAATTGTGACTTCGGCGCTGGGAGCGTGTCAGGTTTCTCCGGGCCTTCAGTGCATCCGTAAGCGTAGCGCAGCGGATTTTAGTACACCCAGTACCCTTTAATAGTGGCTTTGAACCGAATTGTGCTTTTCTATGGCTTTACCCCGATCGCCGACCCCGACGCCGTGCGTCTGTGGCAGCGTGCCCTCTGCGAGAAACTGGGGCTCACCGGCCGGATCCTGATCTCCAAGGACGGTATTAACGCCACGGTTGGCGGCGAGCTCAACAACATGAAGCAGTACGTGAAAACCACGCGCGAATACAAGGGCTTCCATGACATCGACTTCAAGTGGTCCGAGGGCGGGGCTGCCGATTTCCCACGCCTCAGCGTTAAGGTCCGCGACGAAATAGTTTCCTTCGGGGCTCCCGGTGAGCTGAACGTCGACGAAAAGGGCGTGGTGGGCGGAGGCAAGCATCTCCAGCCTGAAGAACTTCACTCCCTGGTGGACGCAAAGAAAGCGGACGGGGAAGAGGTGGTTTTCTTCGACGGCCGCAACGCCTTCGAGGCGCAGATCGGCAAATTCAAGGACGCCATCGTTCCGGACGTCGCCACTACGCACGACTTCATCAAGGAACTCGAATCCGGCAAGTATGACGCCCTCAAGGACAAGCCCGTTGTCACTTACTGCACGGGCGGCATCCGCTGCGAGGTGCTCTCAAGCTTGATGGTCAACCGCGGTTTCAAAGAGGTGTACCAGCTCGATGGCGGCATTGTCCGCTATGGCGAAACCTTCAAGGACAAGGGCCTCTGGGAGGGGTCGCTCTACGTATTCGACAAACGCATGCACGTGGAGTTCAGCGACGAAGCCAAGACCATCGGCGAGTGCGTTCGCTGCGCCTCGCCCACCAACAAGTTCGAGAACTGCTCCAACCTGAGCTGCCGGACGCTGACTCTCTACTGTGCAGAATGTGCCTCAAGTCCTGAAACCCTTCGCTGCCCCGGAGGCTGCGAAGCCGCCTGAGCTCCAACCCCCTTCAGAGCCTGCTGACCCGATACGCAAAGTTCGCGTCGGATCGGGCGCCCACAGTGATGGCCAGGATGGCGTCCTTTTCCAGCTGCACCACGCTCACCCGGGCATTGGCGCATCCCAAGGTCAGGTCAACCAAGTCCGTCTCGCCTACGCTGACTGCGAATGAAACGCGGCGGGTGCCGCGGCACGCCAGCGTCACCGCGTACGTTCCGCCGGGCAACTGCACGGTCTGCTCAGTTCTGGACTCACCGGAATTCAGGAAGCCGCTGCTCGAATAGAACGACTGCCCCTGCGATTCCGGCAAGGCCGCTTTGGCCCACTCTTTCAGGGCCTCACCTGTAACGGTTTGCTCCAGGGCTGGGTCGGGAGGAAGCACGACATTGCTGCCGGTAGTGTCTGTGGGGCTGGAATCCGCACGCCCGCCGTCGTCATAGGTGTACTCGCACGCCGCCAGCGCGCCACCCAGCACGAGCAAGAGCCCGACGGCGGCACTTGCCAGCCGTCTGGACACAACCGAGCCAGCCACCTTGCTGCCCATACGTTGACTTTACGCTGGCCTGGAAGCGCACCATAGTGCTGGCGCAAGGGGCTAATTAGCGGCGGGCACCAGCTGGTAAGCAAAAATCAGCGGGGCATCCACACTACTCGTGGAGATAGTGAGGGCGGCGGTGGCGGGGACTTTGATCTTCACCACTTCAAGGCTGCCGTTGCAGGCGGCTCCCGCGTCGGCGATTTGCTTTCCACCGGAAGAGACGGCGAAGAACACCTTTCCTCCTCCATCACAAGCCATCGTCAGTGTGTAATTCCCTGCTGGAACGCCCGGTGACTCCTTGACCAGCGGGTCCCGGTTCAGGATCTTGCCGGAATCCTCCAACGTCACGGTGCTGGCAGTGGGCAGGACTTTATCTTTCCACGCCGGTACATCGGCATGTTCGACGCTGACCGAACCCTGGCAGGCTGAGGCCGCCAGGAGCGTCCCAGCAGCAATGACAACAAGGCCTGCGCGGCGCCTTGTGGAGGAATGGTTGAGCATGCTTCCACGCTACCGGGTCCCACAACAAGGTTTTGTCCACATAGCCCAAACCGGAAACGTCTCCCATGAAGCGGCGCCCATAGACTTGCAATGTGACTCAAACCCCCGAAATATTTACCGCTGGCAATACTGACGACGCCCCGCGCAGCGACCACCCGGAGCTCCTTGCGTCGCTGGCCTCAGACCTTCGCGCCATCTCATACACGGTCGACGGCGTTGCGGAACTACTGGGGGAATCCGCCTATGCCGCATTGAACAGGGACCAAATCATTCCAGCGTTGTTGGTGAGTGAACGCATGTCCAAGAGCGGCGTGGAAAGCACCCGGGCGCTGTCCGTCATAGTGCGGCTGTGGTTGCTTGCTGTCCCACAGCCGCAGTCCGATATTGACCTTGCACTCCCCGGCGTGGGCGCCCAAGGACTCGCCCGGCTTGGACTTATCACCCTGGACGCCGGTGTTGCCACGGCCAAGGTGGATCTACGTCCCTATGGCTGGGAGGCCAATGCGGACGGCAGCGGGGGAGCGGAGCTTTGGGTAGCCAGTGATCTCGCTGCCCACCAACAAGCCGGGGTCCTAAGGCACGACCACGTTCTGGGGATAGGACGGGCATCAACAACCCTTGTCCAGACAACCATCAGGCAGCACACGCACCGTGCGCTGGACCTCGGGACAGGCTGCGGCATCCAGACGTTCCATTTGTTGCATCACTGCGAACATGTCACGGCAACGGACATCTCCGGGAGGGCGCTCGCCTTCACCCGTTTCAATCTGCTCCTTAACGCTCAGGAACTGGACCTGGATCCGAACAACCTCGAAGCCCGCGTCAGCCTGCGCCTGGGCTCGCTCCTGGAACCCGTGGCGGGGGAACGTTTCGGGCTCGTCGTCTCCAACCCGCCCTTCGTCATTACCCCGCGCAGCGCCGGTGAATCCTTGGCTGATCAATTTACATACCGCGACGGCGGCCTGCCCGGCGATGAGATCGTCGCCTCGTTGGCGCGGACCCTGGCAGGCGTCCTTGAACCCGGCGGCACAGCCCAAATGCTCGGCAACTGGGAGATCCGCACAGGGACACCATGGCATGACAGGCCTTCCTCATGGCTGAAAGGTTCGGGCCTGGACGTTTGGTTCATTCAACGTGAGCAGCTGAGCCCGGAACAGTACGCAGAGACCTGGCTGCAGGACGCTTCGGAGAACCGGGACCGCACTCACTATCAGCAGTCATACGCCGCGTACTTGGACGACTTCGCATCGAGGGATGTTGAAGGAATCGGCTTTGGCATGATCTGGCTACGCCGCCCTCAAACTTCAAACGAAGCACGCATCAGCCGGTTTGAGGAGATTACTTACCCCATTGAGCAACCTATCGGTCCCCATCTGGGCGCGGCCGTGGAACGCGCGGACTGGCTCGCTGGCAGTACTTTGCCGGAAGTACACCTTGTGGTGGCCGAGGACGTCACCGAAGAACGCCATCAGCGTCCCGGGGCGGTGCATCCAGGCGTGATCCTCCTCCGGCAAGGGGCCGGCCTTCGTCGAACAAACCTGCTCAGCACGGAGCTGGCGGGCTTTGTTTCTGCTTGTGATGGCCAATTATCCGTAAGGCAGATTGCCGGAGCCCTGGAAGCACTCCTGGGCGGCGCGGACGACTTCGATTCAGGGTCCTTCCAAGAAGGGCTTCTTGCCGAAGTACGGAATCTCGTCCTGGACGGGTTCCTCCTCCCGGATACGCAAGAGGCGTCCGTATGAACAGTGCACGGCCGCCGCGCCCGCTCGGTAGCAAGTCCTCAGTTAGTGACCCTGCTTACACTGATGAAGTGATTGCGAACAACCAGACATCCCAGGCGTCGGGCGATGCCCCTCGGCGAAAGAGGGCCGAGAAAACGGTTGAGATAACCGATCCCAAGGCTATCCGTGCATTGGCGCACGCCGCCCGCCTGGAGGTCATCTCCGAGCTCTACGCAACACAGGTAAGCCACACAGCCACTGAGCTCGCGGCCCGCACCGGCCTGACGCCCAGTGCCATGAGCTACCACCTCCGTGCACTCCAGAAATGGGGGATCGTTGCCCCGGCCGAAAATGCCGGTGACGCAAGGGAACGCCGTTGGAAGGCTGCTGGAACTGACTTCAGGATTTCAGGCGGCAGCGTGGCCAGCCCGGAGATCGCAGTGGTCGATCTTGAGCTGGATGCCTTCCGGCGCAGAGCTTCGGCTTTTGCCAAGGCCCGCGGAGAACGCCGGCAACGTGGCGAAGCGGCGGACGAGCCGGCGTCGGTGGTGCTGGCGAGCAATTTGCTGTACTTGACCAACCAGCAGCGCAAAGAGCTTTCCGAACGGATCAGGGAGGTCCTGCGGGAGTACGAACTGGACGACCCCACCCGGATTCCACAAGGTGCCGAGCGTGTTGCTACTCTGTGGTCAATGATCCCGGATGACCGCATGGCACCTGGGCACTAGGGGTCCGGCCAGCCCCTCGGATTTCCACGCCGGAACGCAGGATTCTGCAATCTATGGTGAACTAGGCCAATATGGGCACCAGCCCAATTACACATTTTTTCTGTAGGAGCACCGTGCCCAGCAAGGCAAAAACCGGCAAGAAACTCGTGATCGTGGAGTCTCCGGCCAAGAGCAAGACCATCGCCAAGTATCTTGGCGAGGGCTTCATCGTCGAGGCTTCCATCGGCCATATCCGGGATCTCCCGCAGCCATCAGACCTCCCTGCAGAACTGAAGAAGACCTCGCTGGGCAAGTTCGCCGTCGACATCGAAAACGACTTCAAGCCGTACTACGTCGTATCCCCGGACAAGAAGAAAAAGGTCGCCGAGCTCAAGGCGCAGCTGAAAGACGCTGACGCGCTCTATCTCGCAACCGATGGGGACCGCGAGGGCGAAGCCATCGCGTGGCACCTCCTTGAGGTCCTTAAACCCAAAGTTCCCGTGTATCGCATGACTTTTGGCGAAATCACCAAGGAAGCTATTCACCGTGCAATGGATAACCTTCGGGACGTCGATACCGCACTGGTTGATGCCCAGGAGACCCGGCGTATTCTGGACAGGCTCTATGGCTACGAAATCTCACCGGTTCTGTGGCGCAAGGTCGCCAGGGGGCTCTCCGCAGGACGTGTGCAGTCCGTGGTTACCCGCATGGTGGTTGACCGCGAACGCGAACGTATGGCTTTCCGGGCCGCTTCCTACTGGGACCTGACCGGCCAGTTCGGAGCCGACTCGGGATCCTTCAAGGCGAAGCTTGCTGCGGTGGACGGGTCCAAGGTCGCCAGTGGTCGTGACTTTAATGACAATGGCCAGCTCACATCCTCCAACGTGGTGCACCTGAACGAGGAACTTGCCACGTCCTTGGCCGCAGGCCTGCAGAACGCCGATTTCCGCGTTCGTTCGGTAGACACCAAGCCGTACACACGCCGTCCTGCCGCACCGTTCACCACCTCCACGCTGCAGCAGGAAGCCGGCCGAAAGCTCAGGTTCTCCTCGAAGAGCACCATGCAGGTCGCCCAGCGCCTGTACGAAAACGGCTACATCACTTATATGCGTACCGACTCCTCGGCTTTGAGCGATGAAGCTGTCACAGCAGCCCGGCGCCAGGCCGCCGAGCTCTACGGCCCCGAGTACGTGCCCCAAAGCCCGCGCGTCTACGCCAACAAAGCTGCAAATGCCCAGGAGGCCCACGAAGCCATCCGCCCCGCCGGTGACTCGTTCCGAACTCCCGCCCAGGTGGCCAAGCAGCTCAGCGGAGACGAATTCCGTTTGTACGAGCTCATTTGGAAGCGCACGGTAGCGTCCCAGATGGCTGATGCCAAGGGCTCCACAGCCACCATCCGGCTGGGTGCCGTAGCAGCTGACGGGCGCGACGCTGAATTCTCGGCCTCCGGTACCGTCATCACCTTCCCCGGCTTCCTCGCCGCCTATGAGGAGGGCAAGGACGAGAGCCGCGGAGATGAAGACTCCGATGAAGCGCGCCGGCTGCCCAACGTGGCCAAGGATGACTCCCTGCAGGCCTCGGACATCGTCGCTGTTGGGCACGAAACCTCACCGCCTCCGCGTTACACCGAAGCGTCGCTGACTGCTGAGCTGGAAAAGAGGGGCATCGGCCGTCCGTCGACCTATGCCTCCACGATTTCCACCATCCAGGATCGTGGTTATGTCCGCAAACAAGGTTCTGCCCTGGTCCCCAGCTGGATCGCTTTCTCGGTGATTCGCTTGCTTGAGCAGCACTTCACGGATTACGTCGACTACGAGTTCACCGCTGACATGGAAGGCGATCTGGACAAGATCGCCAACGGCCAAGCCGTGGGCGCAGCGTGGCTGAAGCACTTCTACTATGGTGAAGACGCTGATCCCGGGCTGTTGAGCATCGTGAACAACCTCGGCGAGATTGACGCCCGCGAGATCAACTCCGTGCCCATAGCCGAGGGCATCACCTTGCGTGTGGGTAAGTTCGGCCCGTACCTGGAAAGCAGCATTCCCACCGTTGATGAGAAGACCGGTGAAGTGGTGGAGTCCGCACGGGCCAACGTCCCGGAGGAACTCGCACCGGATGAGTTGACAGCCGCCAAGGCAATCGAGCTCATGGAAACTGCAGCTCCTGAGGAACGTGTCCTGGGAACCGATCCACACACGGGCCATACCGTGGTTGCCAAGAACGGCCGTTACGGCGCCTACGTCACCGAGATCATTCCCGAGATGACCGAGGAACAGCTGGCAAACCAGCCCGTTGAGTACTACAAGAACGGCAAGCCCAAGCCTCCAAAGAAGCCGGTGAAAGCCAAGCCACGCACAGGTTCGTTGTTCAAGTCCATGACCGTGGACAGCGTCACCCTGGATGAGGCCCTGCAGCTCATGAGCCTGCCCCGGGTGCTGGGCGAGGACGCTGAAGGAAATGTCATCACCGTCCAGAACGGCCGGTTCGGACCTTACCTGAAGAAGGGTACGGACTCCCGTTCAATCGGCTCCGAAGAAGAAATCTTCACCATCACCCTGGAACAGGCCTTGGAGATCTACTCCCAGCCCAAGCAGCGTGGTGCCCGGGCCGCCGTGCCGCCGCTGGCCGAGTTCGGCCCGGACCCCGTGTCGGAGAAGAACATTGTCGTGAAGGAGGGCCGATTCGGTCCATACATCACCGACGGCGTCACGAACATCACGGTTCCGCGCTCAACGTCCCTTGAGGAACTGACCCGGGAACGCGCCGTCGAACTTCTTGCCGAGAAGCGGGCCAAGGGCCCCGTCAAGCGGACGACTACGCGCAAGGCGCCAGCCAGGAAAGCCGCCGCCAAAAAGTAGCCAGCCAAAAGTAGCCCGGCCAAAAGCAGCCGGGCCAACAAGCAACCGGGCCAACAAGCAACCGGGCCAACAAGCAGGCGGGCCACGAGCGGCCGGCTACAAGGTGACGCCTCAACAAGACAGGGTGCGGTCCGGGAAGCCATCGAATTGCGTCCCGGACGGCATCGTGGTCGAGTAGAACCATGACTGAACAGACGGCTTCACCGGACAACGGACCCTTGAACGACCTCGAAGCGAAGCTCGCCTTGGCTGAACAGCCGGACGCCAACCCGGTAGACGTCATCCTTGCTTTCCTGAACAACGAGGTCTACCTCATCAGTTCCGAAGCAGTGGATGGACCGGACTCTGCCGTAGAGCCATTGGTCCTTTCGAACGCTGATGGACAGCCTGTTCTCGCGGTGTTCAGCCACCCGAGCCGTGTGGATGAGCGCTTCCTGGAAGCGGCCCCGCACATTCTGGGCACCATGGGTTCGGCGATCCTCGGTAACATCGGCGACGAACTGGGCATGGTCATCAACCCCGGAAGCGAATATGGCTTCGAAATCGATCCTGAGGGGATCGCCAACATCCGCCGCGACTTCAAACGGGCAGACGAGGCAGGGGAGCCAACGGAATAGCTGGCATCCTGGGCGCGGGAGGTCTGCCTGTCAGCGAAACGTGGCCGCCAAGTTGCTTCCCCGGCTTCGAATCAGTGAATAATGGCAGAATGCGTCTTGGCGTTCTCGATATCGGTTCAAACACCGTCCACCTGCTGCTCGTGGACGCCCATCCCGGTGCCCGCCCAGTGGCTTTTGCCTCCCACAAACGGCCACTCTCCCTGGTGCAATACCTCGACGGCGATGGCAACATCAACGATGCCGGCCAGACTGAGCTGATTGAGTTCGTCCTGGAGGCGTGGGAGTTCGCAGCACGCCACAAGGCCGAGGATTTGCTCGCGTTTTGTACCTCGGCAATCCGTGAGGCAACCAACGGCGCCGAGGTCCTGGCCCGGGTCAAACACGAGACCACGGTGACTCTCCAGGAGCTCACGGGCAGCGAAGAAGCGTCCATGACTTTCTTTGCCGTTCGTCGTTGGTACGGCTGGGGCGCCGGTCCGATCCTGGATCTGGACATTGGCGGGGGATCCTTCGAAATGGCCTACGGCACGGACGAACTCCCGGAATTCGCTACCTCCGTTCCGTTGGGAGCCAGCCGGCTGACGCGGGATTGGCTCCATGATGATCCACCCAGCGCCAAGAGCATCAAGGAGCTGAGGCGGTACATCCGCTCTACCCTTAAGCCTGTTGTCCGAAATTTCCACGAGCTTGGCCGGGCCAACCTGGTGGCGGGTACCTCCAAGACGTTCCGCTCCCTTGCGCGGATCGCTGGTGCTGCCCCCAGCGCCGCCGGTCCGTATGTGAAACGGGAACTCCACGCCGCCGATCTTGGCTTGTGGGCCCAGCGCATATCCGCCATGAAGGTTGAGGACCGCCTATACCTCCCAGGCGTTTCAGATGCGCGCGCCCGACAATTGCTGGCCGGGGCTCTGGTGGCGGAGGCCGCATTGGAGCTCTTTGAATTCCCTAAGATGGAAATCTGTCCGTGGGCTTTGCGGGAAGGCCTGATCCTTCGACGCCTGGACCAGTTGGTCTTCGATGATGCCGTGGATCCCGCGCCTCACGTCGGGAAGCGCAAGAAGGACAAGTCCAAGAAAAAAGCCGCCAAGGAAGGCGACAAAACGACGGACAACGACGAGCCCCAGCACACGTTTGAGGAGTTCCCTGTGCCCGTGAACAACCCTGCCCCTGCACCAATTCCGGCCCCCGTGGTAGGCGGGCTGGCTTCCTGAGATGAGCACCGACGTCGAGCCCGTTGCAAATAACCGCCATATCCCGGTGGCACTGTCCAGTGCCTCCGTCTATCCGCTGAGCGTCCATGATGCTTTCGCGGTTGCCCAGGACCTTGGTTATGAAGGTGTTGAGGTCATGGTCACCAACAACGCCGTGAGCCAGAATCCCGACGCCCTCATCCAGTTGAGCCATCGTTACCACCAGCAGATCGTCTCTATTCACGCGCCCACGCTGCTGCTCACACAGCAGGTCTGGGGAGCCGCATGGAACAAGATCGAGAAGTCCTGCCAGATGGCCAGGGAGGTCGGCTGCGACACCGTGGTGGTCCATCCACCGTTCCGCTGGCAGTCGAATTATGCCGAGAACTTCGCTGCGGGTGTTCGGGAAATTGCTGCGATGTATCAAGTGCACATCGCGGTGGAGAACATGTACCCGTGGCGCGTCCGCGGACGGGAGGCTGTTGCCTACCTGCCGCACTGGGATCCCTTGGGACAGGATTACGACGACGTCACCTGGGACTTCTCGCATGCGGCAACTGCGGGGGCAAACAGTTTGGAAGCCATCCAGGCACTAGGCAGCAAACTCCGTCACGTTCACCTCACGGATGGTTCAGGTTCCGGGAAAGACGAGCACCTGGTGCCGGGAACGGGGACGCAGCAGTGCGCGGACGCCCTCCAACACCTTGCTTCCAACGGTTTCAGTGGTGTTGTGGTGGCTGAGATTTCAACCCGCAAGGCCAAGGTGGCTGGTGAGCGTGAAGAAATGTTGGCGGAAACGCTTCGTTTCGCACGTCAGCACCTCAGCATCCCGCTGGTGCGGTCGCACGATAATTAGTAGCCAACTCGGTAATTGGAAGCCAACGCCATTAAAAGCGAAAGCACCGGCGGCCGAATCGGGAAATGGGGGAAAACCCGCCCCGGCCACCGGTGCTGTTGGCGGGCATCCCCATGCCCGCCTCATCACTCGCACCCTCAATGAGGTAACTACTAAGTTACGGACCAAGCTTGGGTGCTGCCTGCAATATTCTTGGGAACAAGCTGTGAATCCGGACAGCGTTCGACCCCTCCATGGGCAAACTGCCATGATGGTGCAATGAGCAACCGAATCGCATTCCTTGGCTGTGGATCCATGAACGAGGCAATTCTGGCCGGTCTCCTTGCCGCCGGGGCTGACCCATCCGATGTCGTCGCCACTGTCCGACGTGCCGAGCGCGCAGAAGAGCTTGCGCAGCGGTACGGCGTTATGGCGATCGCCGGCGAGGAAGAGCCTGACAACAACAAGCTCGCCGCCAAGGGTTCCGGCATAGTCATCCTTGGCGTCAAGCCAGTTGGCATTACAGACCTTGCCCGGGAAATCAGCCCGGCACTCGCGAAGGACACCGTTGTTGTGAGCGTGGCAGCTGCGGTTTCCATCGCGCAGCTTGAGGCGGCCCTCCCGGAGGGGCAGCCGGTGATCCGCACCATGCCGAACACACCCGCAAAGCTGGGTCGCGGCGTCGTATCCGTTTCGCCCGGAACGCACTGCACGCCGGAACAGCTGGAGAGGGTGAAGGCAGCGCTGGCAGGTGCCGGCAAGGTTGTGGAGGTGCCCGAGGAACAAGTGGACGCGTTGTCCGCCATCAGTGGATCCGGCCCCGCCTACGCGTTCTATTTGGCTGAGGCCATGGCCGCTGCGGGTGTTGAATTGGGGCTGGACGCCGAACTGTCCGTCATGCTGGCCCGCGAAACGGTGGCGGGCGCCGGTTTCATGCTGGCGGAACCAGGGGCGGACCCCACTGCACTTCGCGTTGCCGTAACCAGTCCCAACGGCACCACCGAGCGGGCTATCGCAGCATTCGACGACGGCGGGATCCCCCGGATCATCGCTGAGGGAGCCCGTGCGGCTGCCAACCGCGCAGCCGAGATCACAAAACAGCTGGGCTGACCGCGCCCTAGGGCCGTGCTGCGAAGCGCTCCAGGAGATCGACGTGTCCGGACACGATCAGCATGTCGTGTCCGGACACCTTGGTTTCCGGCCGTGCATACGTGAAGTCCTCACCGGGGGTCTTCACGCCGACGATCGTCACGCCGTATTTGGAACGCACCTTGGATTCCTCCAGGGTGAAGCCCACAGTTTCCTTGGGCGGATACATCTTGACGATCGCGTAGTCGTCGTCGAACTCGATGAAGTCCAGCATGCGCCCTGACACCAGGTGTGCGGCACGGACGCCGGCGTCGGCTTCCGGGTAGATCACGTGGTTGGCGCCGATCCGGCTGAGGATCTTGCCGTGGGATGGGGTGATCGCCTTGACCCAGAGGTGTTGGATGCCCAGGTCCACCAGGTTCACCGTGATGAGCACCGAGGACTCGATGGACGTGCCCACGCCCACCACGGCGGAGCTGAACTCCTGGGCCCCCAGCTGGCGCAAGGCATCGATGTTGGTGGCGTCCGCCTCAACCACGTGGGTGAGCACGGGCGCCCATTTCTGGACGAGCGTCCGGTCGCGTTCAATCGCCAGGACTTCCCGGCCTTGCTTGACCAATTGCTCGGCTGTGGCCGACCCGAACCGGCCAAGGCCAATGACCAGCACTGGTGCGTTGTGGGCGGGGCGGTTGGCCGCCCCTGTGGTACTAGCCAATGATTGGCCTCTCTTCCGGGTAGTGGTACAGCTGGCTGCGCTGGCGCAGGGCCAGGCCGGCAGCGAGGGTTACGGTGCCCACACGGCCTGCGAACATGAGTGCGGTCAGGACGTAAACGCCCGACGGCGGCAGCTCGGCGCTGAGGTTGGTGCTCAGTCCCACTGTGGCAAAGGCGGAGATGGTTTCAAAGAGCACCCTGTCCAGTGTTGCGCCGCTGATGGAGAGCAGCAGGAATGCCGCGACCGATACAAGTGTGGCGCCGGCAACAATCACCGAGATGGCCACCCGCATGGTGCCTTGGGGAATCGTGCGTCCGTAGACCTTCACATCGGCATCTCCACGGGCCTCGGCAACAATGGCGAGGAACATGACCGCGATAGTGGTCACCTTGATGCCACCCGCGGTGGACGCCGAGCCGCCGCCGGCAAACATGAGGGCATCCGTGAGGAGCATCGTGGTGGATTCCATGTGGTTCTGGTCAACCAGGTTGAACCCGCCTGAGCGCGTCATCACTGATGCAAAGAGGGAATGGATGAGCTTGTCGCCAAGATCCATGTGCGCGATGGTCCGCACGTTGTCCCATTCCATGAGCGCCCACAGGACCGTGCCGGCGAGCAGCAGGATGAAGGACACCTGGATGGTGAGCTTGGTGTGGAGGTTCCACTTCTTCCAGTTCAGGCCGTTCTGTTGCAGAACCATCACTACCGGGAAGCCGAGGCTGCCAAGGAACACGCCCAACATGAGTGGAACCAGGATCCAGAGGTCGGTCTCGTAGGGCACGATTCCGTCCGAGTGCGGCGTAAATCCGGCATTGTTGAAGGACGAGATCGAGTAGAAGACCCCGTGCCACACCGACTGCCAGAATGGCTCGCCGAGAAGCATGAAGCGGGGGATCAGGGCCAAGGCAAGGGCGCCTTCGATCACCACGGAGGTCACGATGACGATGCGCAGCAGCGTACCCACTTCACCAAGCCTGCCGGCGTTGTTCATGGCCTCCTGGGCGATGAGCTTGCCGCGTACACCTAGCCGCTTGCTGACCATGAGGGCCAACAGTGAAGCGAGGGTCAAAGTGCCAAGGCCGCCCACGAAGATGCCCACCAAAATAATGAGCTGGCCAAGGAAGGACCAGTGGGTGGCGGTGGAAACCACGGTCAGGCCGGTCACGCAGACACTGGAAACCGCCGTGAACATGGCCTGGTGCAGAGGAGTAGGTTCGCCCGAAGCCGAGGAGAACGGCAAGGACAACAAGCCTGTGAAGAGCAGGATCACCGAGGCGAAAGCGACCAGGGCCAGGCGGGCCGGGGACGTGTTGGCGATGTTGTCAATGAAGTCGCGCGCACGCGTGAAAATCCACAGACCTTCACGTTCCTGCTGGCCGGGTTGCCAGTTGGCCGGGCTCGCAGAGCGCGACTGGCTTTGAGACATGGGTTCTTCCTCGGTTGAACATGCTTTCCTGAGTAGTAAACCACTATTCCTGCAGCGTAACCGGGCGGTAGAGCTCCGCGGCCTCAGGTAGCCTGTTCTGGATGAACTCCAGGCTTGGAACAACTGCTTCCAGCATTACGCGATCCGCACTGCCAACGACGGTTGTGTGGGATCCGGCCATGACTGCTTACAACTTTGGTCCCAGCCATCCTATGGCCCCGCAGCGGCTGGAGTTAACTGCGAGGCTCGCGGAATCCCTTGGTCTTTTCAGCCACAGCCATGTGGCGGTGGAGAAGCCGGAGCTGGCCACCGACGTCGAACTTTGCTCGGTGCACAGCGCGGAGTACGTCGAGGCGGTGCGCCGCGTTAGCCAGGATCCGTCCATGCCCGAGGAAGACCGGGGGCTCGGAACCGAGGATGATCCCGCATTTGCCGGCATGCACGAGGCCAGTGCCCGGCTCGCCGGTGGTTCCCTGTTGGCTGCTGAGTCCATCCTCTCCGGGAAGGCCGTGCGCGCCGTGAATTTCAGTGGTGGATTGCATCATGCCGCGCGCGAGCGGGCCAGCGGATTCTGCGTCTATAACGACGTCGCAATCGCCATCCAGCGGCTTCTGGACGGCGGTGTGCGGCGCGTGGTGAGCATCGACGTCGATGCCCACCATGGCGACGGAACACAAAGCATTTTTTGGAATGACCCCCGCGTCATGACAATTTCCCTGCACGAATCCGGGCTTACCCTCTTTCCGGGAACGGGTTTCGCAAATGAAACCGGCGGCCCGGATGCGCAAGGCACGGTTGTCAATGTTGCGTTGCCGGCGTTCACGGGAGACGCCGCATGGCTTCGCGCCTTTCACGCGGTGGTACCGCAGCTGGTTGGAGCTTTCAATCCCGAGGTGATTGTCAGCCAGCACGGCTGTGATTCGCACCGCCTGGATCCATTGACGCACCTCAACCTCAGCGTGGACGGGCAGCGGGAGGCGGCCAGCGCCGTCGCCAGCCTTGCCGCCAGGTACTGCGATAACCGGTGGATAGCCACTGGTGGAGGTGGCTATGACATCACGGGTGTTGTGCCACGTGCGTGGAGCCACCTGATCGGGATGGTGACGCAGCGGCCGGTTCCGCTAAGCACGCCCGTTCCCGAGGCCTGGCGGACCTACGTCAGGGAAACTTACGGGGTTTGGGCGCCCGAGTCGATGAGCGATGACGTGGATGTCTGGTGGCGTTCCTGGGAAGTTGGATACGACCCCGCGGACGAGGTGGACCGGACGGTCATTGCCACGCGCAAGGAGATCTTTCCTTTGTACGGGCTCGATCCCTGGTTCGATTAGACGGTCTCGAACCACTCCCTATGATTCGGACCTCTCGGTCTGAAAGACCACGCCCGCCGCACCCACGAGCCAGCCCAGCAACGACAAAGCAAATGCTCCGATGAGGTCCGTGGACGCTTGGCCCTTGAACAGCCATAGCACCAGGACCAGCAAGCCCATGGTGATGTAAACCATGATCGCGACTATCACCCGTCCCGATAACCGTAAGGCAACCTCCGCCGGGCTGACGACGGCACTGGATTCGCCCGCGTTCGCGCTGTCCCGCTTAACCTCCGAAATGGTGAACCCCAGTGCGGATGCCGTTAGCGAACTCAGGGACGTGGCGAGGACTCCCGCCGCGGTAACCAGGGCGCCGTTCAGTTCAGGGGCCGTCAGATCACCTGTTGGAACCCAGGTGCCGACCCGAAGGAGCACGGCACTCCACACAAAGACGAAGACGGCAAGGAACACGCCGGCGATGATGTTGAAGATTTGGCGCCGAAGGAAATCAGTCATTGCCCCGCCCCCGTGCTTTTGGCGGCCGGGGCCTGGCAGCCCGGACGGACCGTGAATCCGTTTTAGCATTGGCCTTGGATAGGGTCAACGATCCACCACCGTCGCGGCACGAAACAGGGATGCCATTTGGCGTATATGTCGCTAGGGTGGGAGGCATGGTGACTGACGACGTATTTGCCGTCATAGCTGAGGCAACCAGGCGCGACATCCTGGTTTCACTCCGCTCTGGGGATAAAGCTGTAGGCGAACTGGTGGAAGAACTGGCTGCAAGCCAGCCCACTATCTCCAAGCATCTGAAGGTGCTCCGCGAGGCTGACCTCGTCAGCATGCGCGCCCAGGGGCAGAAGCGCTACTACGCGCTGAACCCGAAGCCGCTGGCAGGTGTGGCTACCTGGCTGGAAACGTTCGACGTCGGACCCTCGGCTGGTGCCGCCGTCGTACCATCCGAGGAAGCAGCGCCGCAAACGGCGGCTTCCGCTGAGGCTGTGCCCGCCGCGTCGAATGTGGAACCCACTGTGCCGGATCTCGTTGCAACTCGTGCCGAGGCCGTCAGCAAGGCCGTGAAAGTCCACTCAGATGGGGTGCCCGTCTCGCTGGATCCGGCATCGGACGACACCGTTCCGCAGCAGATTGGCCGGACTGTTGGCCGCGCTGCCACTAAAGCGGCGGATCTGCTGGCCAACCTCCCGAATCTTCCCAACCTTCCGAAATTCGGTCGCAAGCGCTAGTTCGCTCACCAACTCAATCCAACGTGATCTTGAACACCTTGTGAGGTTTCATTAGCGTCAGGTTTCCTTGCGTTTGCGGGGTTTTTCTACGGTTGTGTTAACTCTTCCCGTGGGTCACATTCTCGCTGGATGGAGATCCTACGTCCAATGATGCAACGATGACGGGACTGAATCGTCTCGTCGCCAGTCGGCGCATGGATGGATAGGAAGACGCATGGATTCGAGGCTCGAAGCTGTCCGGAACACCGTATTGGCGCGGAACCCTGGCGAGAAGGAGTTCCACCAGGCGGTCACCGAGGTCTTCGAAAGCCTGGGGCCTGTTCACGATCGGCACCCCGAATTCCTTGAGGGTGCCGTGCTGGAGCGTCTGTGCGAACCCGAACGGCAGATCATCTTCCGCGTGCCGTGGACCGACGACTCAGGCCGCGTCCACGTAAACCGCGGTTTTCGGGTGGAGTTCAATTCGGCGCTTGGCCCGTACAAAGGCGGGCTCCGGTTCCACCCGTCGGTGTACCTGGGCATCGTGAAGTTCCTCGGCTTTGAGCAGATCTTCAAAAATGCCCTTACAGGCATGCCGATCGGCGGTGGCAAGGGCGGTTCCGACTTCGATCCCCGCGGACGCTCCGACGCCGAGATCATGCGGTTCTGCCAGTCGTTCATGACTGAGTTGTACCGGCATATCGGTGAATACACCGATGTCCCGGCCGGCGATATTGGGGTTGGCGGGCGCGAGATCGGCTACCTCTTTGGCCAGTACAAGCGCATCACCAACCGCTATGAATCCGGTGTCCTCACCGGCAAGGGGATTTCCTGGGGTGGCTCGTTGGTCCGGCCGGAGGCTACCGGCTACGGCACCGTGATCTTCGCCCAGGAGATGCTCAAGACCCGTGGTGCTTCCTTTGACGGCCAGCGCGTTGTGGTGTCCGGTTCGGGAAACGTGGCCATCAATGCGATTGCCAAGGCACAATCCCTCGGTGCAACCGTGGTGGCCTGTTCCGATTCCGCCGGTTACGTCGTGGATGAGGCGGGAATCGACGTCGGGCTTCTCAGCCAGATCAAGGAAGTGGAACGCGGGCGCCTCACCGAATACGCTGCGCGCCGTTCCGGAGCCAGCCACGTAGCCGGAGGTTCCGTGTGGGACGTGAACGGCACGGTCGCGCTGCCATGCGCCACGCAAAACGAGCTCGACGGCGACGCTGCCGCCAAGTTGGTCAGCAACGGCCTGATTGCCGTAGCTGAAGGCGCCAACATGCCCTCCACGCGTTCGGCAGTGTCAGTGTTCCAGGAGGCGGGCGTTCTGTTCGGCCCGGGTAAAGCCGCCAATGCTGGTGGTGTTGCTACGTCCGCGCTGGAAATGCAGCAGAACGCCAGCCGTGATTCGTGGTCATTTGAGCACACGGAACAGCGGCTTACCGAGATCATGGTGGGCATCCATGACCGCTGCGCAGAAACCGCCGAAGAATATGGTTCGCCCGGAAACTATGTGGTGGGCGCCAATATCGGCGGATTCGTCAAGGTAGCCGACGCGATGCTGGCCCAGGGCCTGATCTAGAGCCCGCGCCCCCAACTGGGTCGCAATTAAGCGCGTTTAGCGGGCTCAAAACGTGCTTAACTGCGACCTGGTTGGGTGGGCTACTTCTGCAGCAGCCGCACGTGGTCCGGGTTCAGATCCGATACCTTGCTGACGCCCAGGAGCGCCATGGTGCGGGTCATGTCCTTCTCGAGGATCTGGATAGTGCGGTCCACGCCTTCGCGTCCGCCGGCCATGAGTCCATAGAGGTATGCGCGGCCGATCAAGGCAAAGTCTGCCCCCAAGGCGAGGGCTGCCACGATGTCGGCGCCGCTCATGATGCCCGTATCCAGCATGATCGCGGCCTTGCTGTTGTCCGCCTGCAGGGCTGCCGAAACTTCAGGCAACAAATGGAACGGGATAGGCGCCCGGTCCAGTTGGCGGCCACCATGGTTGGACAGGACGATGCCGTCGGCGCCGTGGTCCACCACCTTGCGGGCGTCTTCTACCGTCTGGATGCCCTTGACCACAAGCTTGCCCTTCCAGGTTTCACGCAGCCAATCAAGGTCCTCATACGTCAGCGTGGGGTCGAACATTGAGTTGATGAGGTCCGCCACCGTTCCCGTATACCGCGAGAGCGACGCGAAGGTCAGCGGCTCATGCGTCAGGAAGTTGAACCACCACGCGGGTCGGTAGGACGCATCCAGGACTGTCTTGAGTGTCAGCGCCGGCGGGATGGTCATGCCATTACGGACATCCCTCAGTCGAGCCCCGGCTACAGCAGTATCCACGGTCACCATGAGGGTATCGTTGCCTGCTTTGGCGGCGCGCTCGATCAACTCCAGGGAGCGGTCACGATCGGTCCAGAGGTACAGCTGGAACCAGTTGCGGCCGTCCGGAGCCGCCGTAGCAACGTCCTCGATCGAGGCCGTGCCCATCGTGGACAGCGTGTAGGGAATGCCGGCAGCTTCTGCGGCCTGCGAGCCGGCGTATTCGCCCTCGGACTGCATCATTCGGGTGAATCCGGTGGGCGCAATGCCGAAGGGGAGGCGCGATTCCTTCCCCAGAATGTCCGTGCGGAGGTCGATCCTGGAAACATCGCGAAGGATCCCGGGGCGGAATTCGATGTCCTGGAACGCCTGGCGCGCCCGGCGCAGCGTGATCTCGGCTTCCGCGGCGCCGTCAGTGTAGTCGAAGGGGGCCTGCGGCGTGCGGCGTTTGGCGATGTCGCGCAGGTCCCAGATGGTGCTGGCACGCTTGAGGCGGGCGGCCTTGCTGAATTCTGGCTTCTTGAACTGCATGAGCGGCGCCAGGTCCGACACCTTGGGGAGGCGCCGCTTCAGTGCCGGAGGTTGTACGACGGCGGGCGTCGGCTGGGGCGGCCGGCTGACGGTTTCGTCGCTCCCGGCATTGGCCGGGGCTGCTGTGATCTTCGGATCGAGGGTGTCGGTCATGCGGTTCTCCCTTGAAATTCTGTGGTCCTACCACTGTGGTCTAACCACACTGTAAGCCATGTGGTTGGACCACATCAACTAGTATTCCCGTATGCGTACCCACGAACTAGTCCTGCAGTGGATAGAAAAGCAGCTATCCGACGGCGACCTCGCCCTCGGCGGTCGGCTCCCCGGAGAGCGGGCAATGGCCGAGCAGCTGCAGGTATCCAGGACATCTGTACGGGAGGCCGTGCGGATCCTTGAAGCAATGGGTGTTGTGCGCGCGGGTGTTGGCTCGGGCAAGGATGCGGGAACTGTAGTGATCGCCGAGCCCGGCTCTGCACTGGGCTCCACGCTCCGCCTCCACGTGGCAACCCGGCACCTTCCCGTGGCCGACATCGTGGAGACCCGGGTGCTGCTCGAATCCTGGGCAGCTGCCCGGGCCAAAGTTGGCGCCCCTGCCCTTGATGAGGCGGCGGCGCTGCTCGAGCAAATGGACAACAGTCCGGACATCGAGGCGTTCCTGGCCCTTGATGCCCGGTTCCATGTGGCACTGGCACAGGCTGCCGGAAATACAGTGGTCAGTGCAATGATGGCGTCATTGCGGGGCGCCATTGAAAACTACGCCGGCGAGTTGACCGGGAACCTTCCGGATTGGAAGGCGACTTCCGAACGGCTCAGGGCCGAGCATCGCGCCATCCTCGCCGCCGTCAATGCGAACGACGGCGGCCGGGCAGCAGAGCTCGTGGCGGCCCACATCGAAGGCTTCTACAAAGAGGCCGGAGTGGGCTCGCAGACTTCCGGAGAATAGAGCAACGCGGGGTCACTTAGGGCCCATGATGGGCTTCCGGATGGGCCCTAAGTGACCCCGCGTTGCATTTCTAGGCGGGCTTGAAGGCCGGGGCTGCAGTGCTCTTGCGGATTTCCATCCTCGGCGAGAACTCATCCTGGGCTTGGGTGGTGGATTCGCCTGCTTGCTGGATCTGCTCCCGCATCCTGCGCCACGCTAGGCTCCCGAGCTCGTTGATGGGCACGGCGGCGGTGGTCAGCGGGGGAGTGGTGTACTTGGCGAACGGGATGTCGTCGAACCCCGTCACCGAGATGTCCTCCGGAACCCGCATGCCATGCTCGTGCAGGCCACTGAGCAAACCCATGGCGACGAGGTCGTTGAAGGCCAGGATGCCGGTGGCGCCACTGGCGATGATGGCCTCGGTGGATTCATGTCCGGAGTCGAAGTTGGACCCGCCGTGGAGCATTTGGAGTTCAATCTCCGGGTGCTGTTTCCGGAATTTTTCCAGGCCCACCAAGCGCTGGCGGTTGGATGCGCTGTGCTCCGGGCCGGAGAGATAGGCCAGCCGCCGGTGGCCCAGGCCCACCAAGTGCTGGGCGAGTTCCTGGATACCTTGGCCGTAGTCCACGCTGAGGCTTGGAGTGTTGGTGGCCACCGTGGTGCGGTTGATGAGTACCAGCGGATGCAGGGTAGGTGCCAGCTCTTCAAGTTCGGCATCGCCCATTCGGGGTGCGCAGAGCACCACGCCATCGCAGCGGCGACGGGCTTCTCCAGCCAGGATTGCTTCCTCGCTGGTTACTTCGGATGAATCCGCGATCAGGACGCGATACCCGTCCTGGGAGGCGGCAATGCTAAGTCCGCGGAGGATGGCCTGGAACGTGGGGTTTGCCAGGTCCGGGACAACTATGCCGATGGTGTCGGTTTTGCCCAAGGCCAGGCTTCGGCCCACCGGGTTGGGTTGGTACTTCAATTCGGCTGCCGCCGCACGGACGCGCTCGGCAATGCCGGGATCAACGGCGGCGTTACCGTTCATGACGCGGGACACTGTGGCGTGCGAGACGCCTGCCTTCTCCGCGACATCGGCAATGCCAATCCGCCGATTGGTGTTCCTCCGTGCCATGTTGCCCCTTCCGGTTGGCTGTCCGCGTGCTGCCCCTGCGTTGGGGCAATGGTTGACGGAACCGCCAGAGTCTTGATACAAAGCTTATAACGCTCTGAGAAAACGCTTTCTCATGATTCTTCCCAGATCACGCCGGGCCGTCAAGCGGTTCACTCCTGCCTTTTGAAAGGGGCCTTCCCATGGTCAACGTCGACACCGCCGAGACCCAGTCGCCCGCACCGGGCACTTCCGGGTTCTCCGCCGGAAGCACTGCCCGCCATCGGACCCGCATTGCCCTTATCGGGACCGGGGGCCGCTCCGAAATGTACATTCGCGCGATCTATGGACAGCACGCAGACGTAGCTGACCTCGTCGCCCTCTCAGACGTGAACCAGGGCCGCGTGGATTTCTACCAGGAACTCATCAAGGAACTCGGCGGAACGGAGCCGGTGGCGTTCTTCGAGCCGGCAAAGCTGACCGGGTTCATCCAGGCCAACGGCATCGAACGCGTCATTGTCACGACGCCGGACTACACCCACGCGGACTACATCGTGGAGGCGCTCGAGGCGGGTGCCGACGTCGTGGTTGAAAAGCCGCTGACGATCGATGTCGAGGGCTGCCGCCGCATCACCACTGCCGTGGCAGAAACCGGTCGGAACGTCGTAGTCACCTTCAACTACCGTTACTCGCCGCGCAACACCGCCCTTAAGGAGATCATCCAGAACGGCGTGATCGGCAAGGTCACGTCCATCGACTTCACCTGGGTGTTGGACACTGTGCACGGCGCGGACTACTTCCGCCGCTGGCACCGTGAGAAGAAGAACTCCGGGGGCCTGCTCATCCACAAGGCCTCGCACCACTTCGACCTCGTCAACTGGTGGATCAATGACGTCCCCGAGCGCGTTTTCGCCTCCGGGGGGCTCCGGTTCTATGGCGACAAGAATGCTGCCGAGCGCGGTCTGGGTGCCCGCCCGGACCGCGGCACGGTTGATGGCCTGGCGCGTGATCCGTTCCGCCTGGACATGCGGGAGGACGAACGCTTGAAGGCCCTGTACTACGACAACGAAAAGTTCGACGGCTACCTGAGGGACCAGGACGTCTTCACGGAAGGCATCACCATCGAGGACAACCTGGCCCTCGTGGTTGATTATCAGGACGGGCCCACGTTGAGTTACTCGCTGAACGCCCACAGCCCGTGGGAAGGCTACAGGGTCAGCGTCAACGGCACGGAGGGCCGCGCCGAGCTCGAAGTGGTTGAGCGCGCAGCGGTCCAATTCAGCACAGACAAGAAGACTGTGGTGGACCCCAGTGCCACGCCTGTTGAGGAAGAAGACGCCGTTCGACGAAATGGAGAGCGCCTGGTGGTCCAGCGTCACTGGGAGGCGGCCTACGAAGTCCCGATCGTCAACGGGGAGGGAGGCCACGGAGGCGGCGACAACCTGCTGCTGTCCGACCTCTTCAATGGACCCGGCGTAGACCCCCTGGGCCGTCCGTCGGGGTATATCGATGGCCTCCGTTCCGTCTCAGTCGGCATCGCCGGCAACCAGTCCCTGGACACCGAACTCCCCGTCCGCATCAGCGAACTTGGCCTGGGCATCGATCTCAGCCGCGGCCAGGCCTAACGGCCCAACACTCACGAGGACAAACACCATGAGCAGGATTTTCGTCACCGGCGGTTCCGGCCGGCTCGGCCGCAGCGTCGTGTCCGGCCTCGCCCAGGCCGGACACGAAGTGGTCTCGGTTGACCGCGACGCCATCCCGGCGGAGCAGTTGCCGGCCGGCGCCGTGCAGTACGCGGCGGACCTTTTGGCCCCGGGAGAAGCTGAGCGGCTCCTCCGGGAAACAAACCCCGACGCCGTCATCCACCTCGCTGCTATCGCGGTACCTTTCAGCGCTCCTGAGGAAGTCATCTTCAGTACCAACACCCGGCTCGCCTACGCGGTTATCAGTGCAGCCACCGACGCGGGTATTCCGAAGATTATTACGGCAAGCAGCCCCACCGCCCTGGGCTACGGCTCACCGGCCGGGTGGCTGCCGCCGTCGTTCCCGTTGGACGAGCAGACGCCGCCCAAGCCCTGGAATGCTTACGCGTTGTCCAAGCTGATCGCCGAGCAGACAGTGCAGATGTTTGCCGCGGCGCAGGGGGACAAGATCCGGTACGCAGCCTTCCGGCCTTGCTACGTCATTTCCCCCGAGGAGTGGCAGGGCGCGCCCACGCAGCAGGGCCACACGGTTCGCGAGCGGTTGCAGGATCCCGCCCTGTCCGCGCCGGCACTGTTCAACTATGTCGATGCCAGGGACGTGGCAGACTTCCTGGACGTGCTGCTGGAGAAGATGGACGCCATCCCCAACGGGCAGGTCTTCTTCGTTGGAGCGAAGGATGCCTTGGCCATTGCTCCGCTCGCTGAGCTGTTCCCGCGTTTTTTGCCGGGCAGCGGCCCGCTTACCGAACACCTGACCGGCACCAGCCCCGCGTTCTCCATCGGGAAAGCGCATGAGCTTCTGGGCTGGGAGCCCACGCGCAGTTGGCGAACCGAACTTACGACGCCCTTCGAACGCGAAGACTCAGCAGCATCAGAGCAAGCACTACTCAACGACGAGAATCACGCCGGCCTGGTCCCGGCGGGAGCAACCAAGGAGACACCATGAACTTCGACGGCGTACTGTTTTTCCCCGTCACACCCTTTGCCGAAGACGGCTCGGTGGATGTAGCCCTTCTGAAGGAGCACATCACCTCGCGCCTTCCTTACGGCCCCGGAGGTGTTTTCCCAGCATGTGGCACGGGTGAATTCCATGCGCTCTCCCTGGATGAGATCCGCACTGTGGTGGCTGCCGCCGTCGAAGCTGTTGACGGTGCTGTTCCGGTAGTCGCAGGCGCCGGCGGCCCTCTCGGCCACGCACTTGCTGCCGCCAAGGTTGCCGAGGAGGCAGGCGCCGATGCCCTGCTGGTTCTCCCGCCGTACCTCGTTACAGGGCCAACAGACGGCGTGGTTGCTTACGTCGAGGCCATCGCCGCTGCCAGTAGCCTGCCCGTGATCGTCTATCACCGTGGCACGGCGAAGTTCACTGCCGCGGCCATGACCCGCCTTACTGCCAATCCCAAGGTCATCGGGTTCAAGGACGGGATCGGGGACGTCGGCCTCGCGCAGGAAATCGTATCGGCCATCAACGCCAGCGGCCAAACCGACTTCGCACTTTTCAACGGACTCCTCACGGCAGAGCTGACCCAGGGCGCTTACCGCGGCTTGGGCATCCCGCTTTACTCCTCGGCGGCCTTTGCCATGGCTCCGGAGATTGCAAAGGCCTATTACGACGCCTACATGTCAGGCGACGAGGAACGGCGCAACGCCCTGCTCGAGGGGTTCTATTCGCCCCTTGTGAGGCTTCGGGACCAGACGCCCGGCTTTGGCGTCTCGCTGATCAAGGCAGGCCTTCGCCTGGCAGGGCTCCCGGTTGGCTCCGTGCGACCACCGCTGGTTGACCCCACGGAGGAACAGCTGTTGGAGCTCAAGTCGATCCTGGCCAAGGGCCATGAGTTGGCCGTCAGCTGATGACAGCGCGCATTACCGGACTCAGCACACGGTTGATCACGGTTCCGTTGCTGCGCAGCTGGGGTGCTGAAGCCCCAGAGAACCATGTGATCGTCACCGAACTGACCACTGACGACGGCGGCCTGGGCCACGGCTTCTCGTGGACACCTACTATTGGTCCCCAAGCGGTCAAAGCGCTCCTGGAGCACGACATCGCCCCCTTCGTCCTTGGGCTTGAGGCCAACCCGGAGATCGTCTGGGACCAGCTGTGGAAGCGTCTGCACGAAGCTGGCGGGGGAGGCCTGACCACCATCGCCATGGCCGGCGTCGACCTCGCGCTGTGGGACCTTAAAGGGCGGCAGGCGGGCACGTCCGTCACCGGGATTCTGGGCCAACGCCAGGAATCGGTGGAGGTCTATGGCTCGGGCGTGAATCTGCACTACTCCCTGGAACAGCTCGTGGAGCAGGCGCAGCGCTGGGTTGCCGCTGGTCATAAGGCTGTGAAGATCAAGGTGGGAAAGCCTGAGCTACGCGAAGACGCTGAACGGGTGGCAGCCGTTCGGCAGGTCATTGGCCCCGACCGCCTGCTCATGATTGATGCCAACCAACGCTGGGACCTGGCGCACACTTTCCGTGCCTTGGATGTTTTGGGGGAGTACGGATTGGAATGGCTTGAAGAGCCAATCCGTGCTGACGATCTGTGGGCCTACCGGCGCCTGCGTAAACATTCTCCGGTGCCTATCGCGCTTGGCGAGAACGTCCACACTATCTACCGTTTCCGTGACTTCATCGAAGCCGAAGCTGTGGACATCATCCAACCCAACATTGTCCGCGTGGGCGGCATCACGCCGTTCCGCAGGATCGTTGAGTTGGCCCGTGCGAACAGCATCAGGGTGGCGCCGCACCTTTTGCCGGAGCTCTCCGGACAATTGGCGCTCACCTTGGCTGAGGCCGTGAGCGTGGAAGAAGTCGAAGACGCTTCCTTCGAGCAACTCGGCATCCTCGCCGGGCCCTCTCCCATCCGAATCCGCAACAGCAGGCTCAGCTCCGTAGGTCGTCCAGGTCTTGGCTTCGACTTTGCCGCAACGCCGGCCGCACGTCAGAGCTCCGCCCCTGAGAGTAAAGGAAACCACATTGAGTACAGCAACTCTTGACCTGACCGAGGTTACAGCCGCTGCCGCCGCAGCCTTCAAGGTGACCGCCGCAGCGTCCGACGCCGAGCGAGCAGCCTGGCTGACCGCCGTCGCCGACGCCCTGGACGCCAACGTGACGGAACTGGTGGCCATAGCTGACTCCGAAACCAGCCTTGGCACGGTTCGGCTCACCGGTGAGGTGGCGCGGACGAGCGGCCAACTCCGGTTGTTCGCGAGGGTGATCACGGAGGGCTCGTACTTGGAGGCCGTCATCGATCACGCGGATCCTGCCGCCACCCCGCCCAGGCCTGACCTGCGCCGCATCCTGCGTCCGATTGGACCGGTGGCCGTGTTCTCGGCGTCGAACTTCCCGTTCGCGTTCTCGGTGGCCGGCGGCGACACCGCATCGGCGCTGGCTGTCGGCTGTCCGGTGATCGTCAAAGCACATTCCGGCCATCTACGACTGTCCGAGCGGACTGCCGGGATCGTGACCGAAGCCTTGGCCAAGGCCGGGGCTCCGGAGGGCACCTTCGCACTCGTGAGCGGACGCGAGGCCGGTACCGCATTGGTGCAGGATCCAGCCATCAAGGCGGTGGGCTTCACCGGGTCCATTCCCGGCGGCCGCGCACTGTTCGACCTCGCAACGTCCCGCCCGGAACCGATCCCCTTCTACGGCGAACTGGGCAGCCTGAACCCGGTGGTCATCACGGATGGTGCCTTGGCCGATCGTGCTAAAGAACTTGCTGCTGGCCTGGCTGGTTCGTTCACCCAGGGAGCGGGGCAGTTCTGCACCAAGCCAGGACTCGTTTTCATCCCTGCGGGCACCGACTTCGCTGCCCAGGTGGCTGAGGCGAGCAAGGACAAACCGACCGCCGCCATGCTGACCGAGCGGATCGCGGAGGCCTACCCTTACGGCTTGCGCAGCGTCGCTGAGCAGCCGGGTGTTGCGGTGGTGAGCGGAATTGTGGATCAGGACAGCCTGGCCGATGGCGCCGCTCCTGTGGTGTTCTCAACGAGCGCCGCCAATGTGCTGGAACGTCCGGATGAACTGCTGGAGGAGTGCTTCGGCCCCACAACTCTCCTCATTGAGTACGCCAACAACGACGAACTGTCACAGGCGCTCGCCAAAGTTCCAGGCAGCCTCACGGGCACCGTACACGCGCAGCCAGGTGAGGACATTTCAGCGCTTGTGGAGCAGCTGAGTGAGCTCGCCGGCAGGGTCCTGTTTGACGGTTGGCCCACTGGCGTTGCCGTGAACTGGTCGCAGCAGCACGGAGGACCGTACCCCGCCACCACATCGCCGTTTACCTCAGTGGGCGCTACCGCGGTTCGCCGCTTCCAGCGTCCCGTGGCTTACCAGGACGCTCCGGAAAGCATCCTGCACCCGGCCCTGCGCGAGGCGAACCCGTTGGGCATCCCGCGCCGTGTGGACGGTGTGCTGACGCTCGGCTAACTCACCTACAGCGCGCCCAACTAAGTAGCAGTTAAGCGCGTTTTGAGCCCTCAAAACGCGCTTAACTGCGACTTACTTGGGTAAGGGCAGATGAAAGAGGCGGGGTCACAATCGCGGTGACCCCGCCTCTTTCGCGTTGACTCGAGCTTGACGAAGGCGCTACCGCCGCAGGGTGATCGGACGACGGCGACCGTCCACTTCCGTCGTCGGCCAGCGGTCGTCCACGGTCAGCACCCGCAGCCCCGAGTCCGTGAGCAGCACGGTGTCTTCGATTTTCACACCAGGTCCTGAGGGGTTCCACGTGAACGGCTGGTGGAGGACGATCCTGTCCGTAACGTCCGCGGTGACCCGCGGATCACGGCCCGCATAACCTGCAGGACCGCCTTGGTGATGCAGGGTCCACTGCTCTGGACCAAAACGGTGGCGCACATAGGCATCCTGAATCTCGGCGAAGACCTCGTTGAGCTTGGCACCCGGCACGGTGGCCCGGAAGATGTCTGCTTCAACTGCCGCGATGCGGGCTTCGGCGTCGAGCTCCTGCGCGCTACCGGCGTCGAACGCTACCCAACGGGTCACGTTGGCCACCAAGCCATGACGACGTGCGCAAACCACAACCATGGCCCTGCGCCCGATGGGGGCGTGCGTTGCCAGCGGGTGGCGGAAACTGCTTCTCGCAGCACCGTTGCACAGCAGCACAAGGGGCTCGGCGCCCACTGCCACAATCCGGGCAGCCAGGTCCGAGACAAGCTCAAATTCGGTTGTCGCGGGCGTTGCTGCCGTGAGGACGTCCGTCATCGCGGTTGCTGCGTCGGCGGACAACCGGGCGTAGCGGGCTGTTTCTGCAGGCAGCAGCTGTTGTCGCGCTGCCCGTAGTTCCCCTGCGACGGCGGCTTCCATCAGCGGGTTTCCGTTATCGGCCAGCGCGGCCGCAGATGCGTGCAACTGGCCGTGCCACGGAATACTGTGCAGGTTGACGCCCTCCGGAAGTTCCTCGGCCTCGATCCGGCCGGCTTCATTGTTGAACGTCACCAAGTGATCCCCGGCTCGATCCACCAGGAGGGCCGCGATGGGATCCCCTGCCAGGCTGATATGGACCCGGCTGCCGTCCAGGTACCACGTGAGTGCCGTGTTGCTGGTGAGCAGAAGTGAGTCGCGACCCGAATGGTCCAGGATGTCCAGGATGCGGCGGCGCTTCACCACGCGGTCGGCGGCATTGCCGGGAGCCGGGGACGCGGTGCCGGATGTTGGCGCGGTGCCGGGTGTTACTGCAGATTGAGTCGGAGCGTTCATGCTGGGTCCCCCTGGGTTGAGATGAGCTGTTCAATGTCCTGAGTGGCCAGGAAGCCGTCAGCGATGAGCACCCTGACGGTGCGATGCACAGGGCGGCCGGGTTCTGCGGCCACCGGGGACTCCCAGGCCAAGGACAGCCCCACACCCGGATAGCCCGAGTGCCGAACGAACCAGGGGTCCGGGGCTTGGGGGGATGCCAGGAAGACGAGCGTTGCAGGATGGCCCAGGCCCGGGTCGCCCGCAGCAACACCCCCGCCCGTTCCGGCGTCGAAAGTTCCTGACCAAGCCAGCCAGGGCGCGACGCTGCCATGGACGGCATCTTCACCACGCGCCACAGGGGTCCAGATGGTCGCATCATTGACCTTTGGCAGCCGCCAGAAGAAGCCACCGTAACCGCCCTGCCGCCTTCCGTTGGAACCGGGGCTGCCCAGCAGCACCGGGCGTCCCGTGGCGGATTCGAGCGTGAAGTCCAGCGTCAGCTGCCAGGCGGAATTCCCGACGGCGGCCCAGCGCCACTCGCGCTGTTCGCGGAGGAGGGGCTTGCCGTCGGGGCCCACCCAGCTCAGAAGCTCGTGCCTCTGGCCATCCCTGTGCTCCGCAGACTCAAGGAGCACGCGGCCGTGGTCCTTGCGCCAGACGTACGCTCCGGCGTCGCGGGTGTAGGTCCGGCCACCCCAGAAATTGACGCCGTTGACATCCTGGATGGCGACCCCTGCTCCAAGGTGCCACACATGGTCCTCCGGAATGTGGTCACTTACAACCGTGCCGGCAAGGGTTCGCACGGGGTGGAGGTATGGACGCGGCGAGGAGGTTGGCCGGATGCGCGAGCCGTCGTGCATCGCAGCGACGGATACACCGCTGACTTTCAGCTCTGGCTTGACTGCTGTAGCCCCCGTCTGTACAGCCCCCGTCCTCGAAACCCACGGCGTCCCGAGTTCCGCAAACGTTGCTTGCCCAAGGGCGGCCCGGCGGATCCACGATTCCACGTCCTGCACCACGGCATGGGCGTCGTCGCCTTCGCCCAGCCACGTCACATGGTCCGGATGGATGAGCCGGGGTGCGTCCGAGGTCCGGACCGCTTCCAACACGGACATATAGGCGCCCGTTTCACTCAATGGGCTGAGCAGATCCTGTTCGGTCCGTGCTGAAAGGAGGTTTTCCAGCAAGTCCGTCCGCCCGAAAGCCTCATTCCGGATCCCGTCGGGAGTAGTGATCTCCACTTTGTCTTCGGTGTAGGAAAGCCGGATCTGCCCGAGCGTGCCGTAGATGGTCACCGATGGCGCTGACTGCACGGGCGCGCACAACGTCAGGGCGCAGGTCAGCACTGTGCCTGTTGCGGTCCGGACCCTGATCACTGAGGTGTCATCGCTTTCGGTGTCATTCGCCCGGTAAAGGTCGGTTTCAACCAAGTCGACGTCCGCAAGGGTCCTGGCACCGGCGAGTCGCAGCCCGGTGGCCACGGCGTGTGCCAAGGCGTTCGTCGCAACGCCGTCCACAACATCCGTACCGTTCAGGTTTCGCTTGCCGGCCCAGCGGGAGCGCGTGAAGTACCGCTTTGTCCGGAGCCACTGGCCGGTCGCGCTGATGCTGCGGACCTCGCCGATTTCCCCCGATGCCACAAGCTTTTCAATGGCGGGAAGGGCGTGTGAACCAAGGCTCTGGAAACCGACTTGAACCATCCGCCCGGCGCTCGCCGACGCTGCGAGGACGCTTTCGTACTGCGCCATGGAAGCCACGGGAGGCTTTTCGAGGTAGAGGTTGGCGCTGGCCCTCAAAGCGGCGAGGGCGAGCGGGGCGTGGGTTTGGATAGGAGTGGAAATGATGACGACGTCGGGGGCATTTCCCGCAGCCAGGAGCTCATCCAAGGAACTGTAGACGCCCACATCGGGAGGCAACTGGCCTTGGGCCGGTGGCTGTGGATCGGCAACAGCCACTAGTTCAAGCACTCCGGCGGAATTGAGCCGATGGAGGTTTTCAAGGTGTCGTTCGCCGAATCCGTGAACGCCAACCAGTGCTACCCGGGGCAGTTGGTTGTGGGTGGCCGAGCTTGTGTGGGGCGCCGTTACGGGCAAAGTCATAGTGCTGTCCTAGCGGGATCAGTTGAGGGGAAACCCGGGGCTTCATTGGCCTGGAGGGTGGAGGAGAGAAAAGCTGCCGCCTCTTCCTGCATGGCGGTGGAAAAAACATGGGGCCCGGGCCAAACGCTGCCTGTGTACCGCCCAGGCGGCATCCGCTGCGAAAGGTGGGCATCGGCGTCGCGCATGCCTGCTTCCGGAAACAGCTGGTCGGCCAGTGCGTATTGGACCAGGACAGCGCCGGCAGTTGAACGCACTACCAGATCGGGCCAATCCCCCAGCTTTGACAGGCCAGGGGAGTGGAGCAACCAGGAATGCGCATCGAGGTAGGCGGGAAGGAGGGACGCGAAGGTGGTCATCATGCAGGTGACCACGTAGCTGCGGATCAGTGGACTAAGGGCGGCGAGCACCATGGCCCGGCCGCCTCCACCTGAAAATCCGGTGCAACCAAGGCGTTCCGGATCGACTCCGGGGAGGGACGCCAGGACGCCCAACGCCGCGAGGTCGTCATGCGCGACCGTCCCGGCGATGCTGGTGCCAAGGAGCGTTGCGGCTTTTGCCACGGTTTCCTCATGATCGGCCGCTGCTGCGTTGTAGAGATCCGCCGCGGATGGTTCGACGCCGGCCTCCCGCCACAGTGCGTGCTGGCCGTCGACGGCCCGGGCCGTCCGCCAAGGCTGGTTTTCCAGGTCAAAGCCGCGGCTGCCCCACATGAAGGCGTCATGTGCCAGGACAGCGAAACCCTGCTGGGCAAGCCATGTAGCCATGGGCCGCCCACCGTAGAGCTTTTCCCGTAACTGGGCCGGCACGGGACCGAAGCCAACCGGAGCGGTGGCCCCGGCGTCGTTCCCTTCATCTCCTGGAAGCAGGACAAGCCGTTCCGCGCCATGGGATTTGATCCCGCCATGGCAATGAAGGGCCAGTATCCCGGGTAGTGGGTCCGTGATGCCGGTTGGCCGCACGAACCAAGCCGAGGTCCTTGGCCCGAAACCAAGCTGCCAGGACAGGCGGGTGGTGATGACGCCGTCGTGCTTTGTTTCGGTGCCTACCCTGTATTCCGGAACCGTTGCAGTGGGAGGGACGCCGAGGGTGTCAACCAACTGCTGCGCACTTGGAGAGCCTGCCGCGAAGTGCTTCCGGGCGGCGTAAGCGGGCCAATCCTCGTAGCGGCCAAGAGCACTGGGGCGGATGGGCATTCCTGCCATGTCAGCAGTGGTCATGGCAGTCGCCGTGCTTGGGGAACAATGGTGTCCTGCCTTTTTGGTGCGGATGATGTGCGAAAGCACACGCCGGGCTGCTTCGGCGTGTGTAAACCAGGTATGGGCGACTTCCTCAGAAAACGCTTTCTCAAAAATTAGCAAAAGGCTGTACATGGGTCAAGAAAGCGTTTACTTTGGTACGGAGCCGCTGATCACCAGGATGCACATCCCGGCGAGTCAAGGGGTACCGCCAGGAGAACGGCGGCGTCCCGGAAGGCAAGCATCAACCACACTCGTACTCCGTGGATGGCCACGATGACCAAAGGAGACCACATGGCCGCATATGAACACACGGGGACGCCGAAAGGCGTTCGCGGTCAGGCTGGAGGGAAGCCATGAGCGCCATCGGCGAACTCTCCACCATGACCCGCCGCAAGGGGCCCATGACCAAGGAAGAGAAGAAGGCGAACGGCCGCGACAACAAGGCCGCCTATGTTTTCCTGCTTCCGTGGCTGATCGGCCTCGTGGTCATCACCGTGGGTCCGATGCTGATGTCGTTGTATCTGTCCTTCACGGACTACAACCTTCTGCAACCACCGCAGTGGGTGGGAATCGACAACTTCGTCCGCATGTTCGGCGATGCCCGCCTCCATAATTCCTTGCGGGTTACTTTCACCTACGTGTTGGTAGGCGTGCCGCTCCAACTGGCTGTGGCCCTGGTCATCGCACTGGTCCTGGACAAAGGGCTTCGTGGCCTTCCGTTCTACCGTTCCATTTTCTATTTGCCGTCCCTGCTGGGCGGATCTGTGGCTGTTGCGATTCTTTGGAAGCAGATCTTCGGCACCACCGGCCTTGTGAACCAGGTCCTTGCCATGATCGGAATCCAGGGGCCTGGATGGATCTCGGATCCAAACACGGCGCTGGGCTCCATCATCCTGCTGCATGTCTGGACGTTCGGCAGCCCGATGATCATCTTCCTGGCGGGCCTGCGCCAGATCCCGAACATGTACTACGAGGCCGCTGAAGTTGACGGCGCCACCACCTTGCAGAAGTTCTGGCGGATCACGCTGCCGATGCTGAGCCCCATCATCTTCTTCAACCTGGTGCTGCAAATCATTGGTTCGTTCCAGTCGTTCACGCAGGCATTTATCGTCTCCGGCGGCAACGGCGGACCGTCCGACTCCACCATGTTCTTCACGCTGTATCTGTACCAGAAGGGCTTCGGCCAGTTCGATATGGGCTACGCCTCGGCGATGGCCTGGTTCCTTCTGGTCATTATCGGTGTCTTCACTGCCATCAACTTCATCGCTTCAAAGTATTGGGTGTTCTACGATGACTAAAATCCAGACCCTCCCGGCCGCAGCTGAGGCCCAAAGCAGCAAGCCCAGTAAAAGCCCGCGCCGCCGCGAATCGCCAGGAAACCTGGCCTTCAGCCGGAACGCCCGCATCAAGGGACTCATCAAGCACGCCATCCTGATCCTCGTTGGCGGGATCATGATCTATCCGCTGCTGTGGATGGTTGTTTCCTCGCTGCGGCCCAATGACCTCATTTTCCGCGAGCCGGGCCTTTGGCTGAACAACCTGGAAATGAGCAACTACACCGATGGCTGGTCTGCGCTGACGCACCCGTTCGGGCATTACATGATCAACTCTGCGATCGTCGTACTCGGCTCGATCGTCGGAAACCTGATCTCGTGCTCCATGGCCGCCTATGCCTTCGCCCGGCTTCAGTTCAGTGGCAAAAAGCTGTTCTTCGGAATCATGCTGCTGACCATCATGCTGCCGTTCCACGTTGTGATCGTGCCGCAGTACATCCTGTTTTCGCAGATCGGTTGGGTGAATACGTTCTGGCCGCTGATCGTGCCGAAGCTCCTGGCTACGGACGCGTTCTTTGTGTTCCTCATGGTGCAGTTCATTCGTGGCATTCCGAAGGAACTGGATGAGGCTGCCCGCATTGACGGCGCCGGCCACCCGAGGATTTTCCTCCGCGTCATTCTGCCTTTGATGGTTCCTGCCCTCGCCACCACCACCATCTTCACCTTCATCTGGACGTGGAACGACTTCTTCGGTGCGCTCATCTACCTCACGGATCCGGACATGTTCACTGTCCCCGTAGCGCTTCGCGCTTTCGTTGACTCGCAGTCCGCTACCAGCTGGGGATCACTCTTCGCGATGTCCATCGTGTCCTTGTTCCCGGTGTTCCTTGTCTTCCTGTTCGGCCAACGGTTCCTCATCAAGGGCATCGCAACTACGGGCATCAAATAGGACCCTGCCGTACTCACTGGAAGTCCGGGGCTTTCGCCCCGACAAGTAATACAAGCTGGGATCTTGTCACACAAGATGGTGACTTGTACCATAAAAACCACGCAAGAAAACGCTTTCTCAGTTCGCATCAAGATCAAAGAGGATCGGAGACAACAGTGCCGGTATTTCCAAAGGGTGAAGCAGTCGCCCCCGAAGGTGCTTCCAAGGCCCGGGCATCGGAACCCAAGGGCAGGCGGTCCAGGCGGCGGCTTCGCGCCTCGGCCATTATCGCTGCCACAGCTGCTGCCGTTCTGGCGCTTAGCGCTTGCGGCGGTGGCGCAGAACCAAAGAGTGCCGACGGCAAGGTGGAACTCCGCTTTTCCTGGTGGGGTGGCGACAAACGTGCGCAATTGACGCAGGCAGCCATTGCAGCTTTTGAAGCCGAGAACCCCAACATCAAGGTCAAGGCCGAGTATGGCGACTGGAGCGGCTACTGGGACAAGCTGGCAACGCAAGTTGCTGCCAACGATGCTCCGGACATCATCCAGATGGACGAAAAGTACATCACCGAGTACTCCACCCGCGGCGCGCTGCTGGACCTCTCCAAGTACGACATCGACACCTCCAAGCTGGACGAGGCCGCACTGAACGCAGGCAAGGGCGCAAAGGGGCTCACCGGTATTGCGGCAGGCATCAACGCTGCCACGATCCTGGCCAACCCGGCGGTCTTCAAGGCTGCCGGCGTTGCACTCCCGGATGACAAGACCTGGACGTGGGAAGACTTCGAGCGCATCGCTGCTGAGGTCACCAGCAAGTCGCCGAAGGGAACCTACGGGGCTGCTGCATACGGTACCGACGAGGCGTCCCTGGGTGTGTGGCTGCGCCAGAATGGCAAGTCGCTGTACACACAGGACGGCAAGCTGGGCTTCGAACCCTCGGACATCGCAGGTTACTGGGACTTCCTGAAGGATATGAGCGAGAAGAAGGCCGTTCCGTCGGCTTCGGAGATAGTTGAAGCCGAAGCTGCGCCGCTGGACCAGAGCGGTCTGGCAACGGGCAAGAACGGCATGGCCTTCTGGTGGTCCAACCAGTTGCCGGCGCTCGAGAAAGCTGCGGGCGGGGAGCTGCAAATCCTCCGTTTCCCGTCCAAGACGGGCAAGGCCGCTGATACCCAGCTTTGGTACAAGGCCTCCCAGTTCTGGTCTGCATCGTCCAGGACCAAGCACCCTGAAGAGACGGCGAAGTTCATCGACTTCCTGACGAACAACGTCAAGGCCGGCGAAATTCTGCTGGCTGACCGGGGCGTCTACCCCAACTCGGACGTCCGCGAAGCAATCGCTCCAAAGCTGGCCCCGGCGGACACCAAAGTGGTCAACTTCATCAGTGACATCCAGCCCGAGCTCGGTGAAGCCCCGGCTGCGCCGCCCAAGGGTGCAGGTGCCATCCAGGAAATCATCAAGCGCTACTCCTCGGAAGTCCTGTTCAACAGGCTCTCCACTGAGGAAGCCGGCAAGAAGGCCGTGGACGAGATGAAGTCCGCGATCGGAGCCTAGCTTCCGGCGCCACCGCACCAAGAGAACCACCGCACCAAGAGAACCACCGCACCAAGAGAACCACAGCACCAAGAGAACCACGGCACCAAGAGAACCGCGTCCCGGGCGAATCATTCGTGATCCGTCCGGGGCGCGGTTTTTGCGCGCGTGCACCCAACTGAGTCGCATTTGTGCGCGTTTTGAGGCGTCAAAACGCGCACTGCTGCTACTTGGTTGGGCTAGTCTTCCGCGATAACTGCCACAGCTCCGGCGGGGACCACGCCGGTGAAGCGCGCTCCGCTCAGCAGCTCGTCGCCGTCGGCCTTCACGGTCACGTCCTCCCGGCTGTGGTTGATGGCGAAGAGGAAACTGCTGCCATCCGCGGATCGCCGCCGTGTAAGTTCGACGCCGGCAGAAGCCTCGGCAACGGCCGTCACCCCAGCTTCCTCCAGCAGGCGGGCGGTCAGCGAATCGATGCCGTCGGCGTCGGGTAGTGTCGCAAGGTACCAAGCCGCCCCCGCCCCGGTGGGTCTGCGCGTGAGGGCGGGAACGCCGTCGAGCGGGTAGTCCGTAAAGGTGGCCAGGACCTCAGCTGGCCCGCCCTCAGATTCAGCCACGTGAACGTGCTCGCTCCACAAGGAACCAAGTGTTCCATCGCTGAGGGTGACTGTGCTGCCGGGGAAGAGCGGATGGAATTCCTCGGTTCGGATACCCAGTAATTCGCGGAAAGCGCCCGGGTAGCCACCCAGCCGAACGTGGTCCTGCTCATCCACGATGCCGCTGAAGTAGCTGATGAGGACCGTTGCGCCGCCCTCTGCTGCGGCAGCGATAGAGCCGGCCGCGGCATCTGTCACGGCGTAGAGGGTGCAGACCAGAATGAGATCGTAGCCGGAGAGGTCGGCAGAGGGGTGGACGAAGTCCGTACTGACACCACGCAGGTACAGCGAGCGGTGGAAAGCACGCATGGTTTCCAGGTACTTCAGGTCCTGGCTTGGGTGCGAGTCCAGCTCGGAGGCCCACCATGCTTCGTAGTCAAAGACGAAAGCAACGCGCGATTCCACGCGGGAACCCTTCACGGATTCCACCTTGGAGAGGGCTTCGCCGAGCTCCACCACATTGCGCCAGACCTGTGTGTCGCGACCGCCGTGCGGAACCATGGCTGAGTGGAATTTTTCAGATCCAGCCTTGCTCTGGCGCCATTGGAAGAACATGACGGCGTCGGCGCCGCGGGCCACATGGGCCAGGGAGTTGCGGAGCATTTCCCCGGGCATCTTTGGCTGGTTATGGGGCTGCCAGTTGACCGCCGATGTGGAGTGTTCCATCAGGATCCACGGTTCGCCCCCGGCCACGCCGCGCGTGAGGTCAGCGCTGAAGGCAAGTTCGATTTCCCGTTCAGGATCGGCAGCCACCAGGTAATGGTCGTTCGCGATTACATCCATGTCCTTGGACCAATCGAAGTAGTCCAAGGTTTTGGTGGCACTGGAAACCATGAAGTTGGTGGTGGCCGGGACGTTCGGTGTAACTTCGCGGATTACTGCCAGCAGGGCGCGGTAGTAATCGATGAACGCCCACGAGTTGAAGCGTGCAAAGTCCAGTTGCTGTCCCGGGTTGAGGGTGGTGGGTGCGGCGCCGGGCGGGATGATTTCCTCGAATGAGGCGTAATGCTGGGACCAGAACGCGGTTCCCCATGCCTCGTTGAGCGCCTCGATGGATCCGTACCGGCGTTCCAGCCAGGCCCGGAATGCGGCAGCGTCTTCTTCGCCGTAGAACTCGCCAACATGGCAGCCGAGCTCATTGTCCACATGCCACAATGCCAGCGCAGGGTGGTTCTTGTAGCGTTCGGCGATGACCCTCGTCATGGTGGTTGCGTACTTGCGGTACACCGAGGACGACGGCGTGTAGTGACGTCGCGAGCCGCGTTCCAGCCTTGTTCCTTCCGCTGTCACGGGAAGGATTTCGGGGTGTTTCCTGGCCAGCCAGGCTGGCGGTGACGCGGTAGCCGTAGCCAATGCCACCTTGATGCCGGCTTCGTGGAGGTTGTCCAGGACGTCGTCCAGCCAGCCGAAATCGTACTGGCCTTCTACCGGTTCCAGCAGGCCCCAGGAGAAGATGGCGACGCTCAGGAAATTGACCCCCGCCTCCTTCATGAGCTCGATATCTTCACGGCGGACGTCCTCGGGCCATTGCTCAGGGTTGTAGTCGCCGCCGTAGGCCAGGCCATTGATGCTGTTCCATATGGAGGATGCTCCGGACGGGCTTTCGGACGGGCTTTCGGATGTGCCTCGGGAGAGTTCAGGGGAGGACAAGGGGACTCCTTGGTCAGGTTCGGCTGTGCGGGATAACTGTGGAGCTTGGCTGCTATCAGGTTAGGCGAGGATCTTGGAAAACGCTTGCCCAGATTCCCGATTGGGGATATTGTATCGATTCAGAACGAGTGTAAGCGAGGTCACTCTCCCTGGTGGGGAACCGAAAAGGCTTGCACCAACTGAGCAAGGAGGCTCTCATGATCAACAGAAGGAATTTCCTCACCACGGTGGCCCTTGGCACTGCATCCGCGGCATTCCTGTCCGCCTGCGGCCAGTCTTCGTCGTCCAGCAAGACGGGTTCTGCCGATAACCCCGTGACCATCACGTACACCTGGTGGGGCAACGACGACCGTGCTGAGCGCACCCGCAAGGCCATCGCACTGTTCGAATCCAAGAACCCTGACATCAAGGTCAACGGCAACTTCACCGACTTCGCCGGATACTGGCAGAAGCGCGCCACTGAAGCTGCCGGTGGTGGCTTGCCGGACGTCATGCAGTGGGATTTGTCCTACCTGCGCGACTACGGCCAGCGCAACCAGCTACTGGACCTGGGCACCGTGAAGATCAACACGGACGCCTTCGACAAGTCACTGCTGCCCTCGGGCCAGATCCGTGGCAAGACGTACGGTATCCCCACCAGCACCAACGCCTTCGCGGTCTACTACGACCCCGCCAAGCTCAAGGCCATGGGCATCGCTGAGCCTGATGGAACGTGGAACTACAAGGAGTTCAACTCTTTCCTTGCCGAGGTGGGGCAGAAAGGCAACGGAACATTGTTCGGCGGCACCGACTACACCGGTGTTTGGTGGATGTTCAACATCTGGCTGCGCCAAAACAACATTCAGGCCTTTACGGATGAAGGCAAGCTCGGGTTCTCCAAGGACGACCTCAAGAAGTGGTGGAACACTACCGCCCAGCTTCGCGGAACCCCGGCGTTAGTGGGCGAAGACAAAACGACGCAGCTGTTGCCGAAGTCCCCGTTCGGCTCAAACGTCACTGCCACCGAAGCCACGTGGGACAACTTCATGGCAGGTTACCTCGGAGATAGCGGCGCCAAGGAACTGAAGCTGGTGCCGGTTCCGTCGGACAACCCCGACAACCTGGGACTCTTCCTCAAGCCGTCAATGCTCATGGTGGCCAGCGCCAAGACCAAATACAAGGATGCTGCTGCCCGTTTCATCGACTTCATGGTCAACGACCCTGAGGTAGGCCAGATCTTCAAGACCTCCCGTGGTGTTCCGGCATCCAAGACCCAGCGCGACGGAACCACCTTCGAAGGCACAGACAAGCTGGTTGTGGACTATGAAAAGTCCATCGAAAAGTACCTCAAGGATGCTCCGCAGCCGCCCATCGTCGGTTTCGGCACGCTTGAATCCTCTTTCAAGCGCGTCAGCTCCGAGCTCAATTACGGCAAACTCACCATCGACGCCGCTGCAGATGCGTGGTTCAAGGAAGCCGAAGACCTTATCAAGCAGAATGCCTGAGCAGACTTTTGTGTCTGATCCAGGCTTCCCAACTGACGGACTGATCCCGTGACTCAAACCCCAGCCCTGAGCAGGCGCTCCCAGTCGTCCGCTCCCTCGCAGCCGCGTACATCGCGGAGACGAGGGGCGGACGCCCGCGCCGGCTACACCTTCCTGCTTCCTTGGCTGCTCGGATTCATTGCCCTGACCGTGGGCCCGATGATTTCCTCGCTGTACCTTTCCTTTACCAACTACAACCTCTTCGATCCCCCCAAATGGATAGGCCTGGACAACTACGCCACGCTCTTCCAGGACGAACGTTTCCTGCAGTCAGTGGGAGTGACCCTTAGCTACGTAGTGTTCGGTACCCCTTTGAAGCTGGCGGCGGCGTTGGCGATCGCGATGCTTCTCAACAGCAAGCGCAAGGGCCAGGGCTTCTACCGCTCCGCGTTCTATGCCCCGTCCTTGATCGGCGCGTCCGTGTCCATCGCTATTGTCTGGAAGGCGATGTTCGGCGATTCCGGTCCTGTGGATGAAGGCCTGTCCTTCTTCGGGATCAACCTCGGCGGCTGGGTGGGCAATCCATCCATGACGATGCCCATGATGATCCTCTTGACGGTGTGGCAGTTCGGCGCCCCGATGGTGATTTTCCTGGCCGGGCTCAAGCAGATTCCTGCCGACCTCTACGAGGCGGCTTCGATGGACGGCGCCGGCCCGGTCCGTAAGTTTTTCAACATCACCTGGCCCATGCTTTCCCCGGTGATCTTCTTCAACCTGCTCATGGAAACCATCCACGCGTTCCAGATCTTCGCCTCGGCGTACATCATCTCCAACGGTGAAGGCGGCCCGGCAGGCTCCACCCTCTTCTACACCCTCTACCTGTACTTGCGCGGTTTCAGCGACTTCCGGATGGGCTACGCCTCGGCTATGGCCTGGCTCCTGGTGATCGTGGTCGGCATCATCACGCTGATCTTCTTCAAGACCTCCAAGTCCTGGGTCCACTACAGCGGTGATTCAAAATGACAACCATGGCAACGCCCACCCAATCCACGCCCTCCACGACGGCCCCGGACTACAATCCCAAGTCTGAGTCGGGCACCGCCAAGCGCATCAAAAGCATCATCTTCCACATCGTTGCGCTGGCGCTTGTGGGGGTGGTCCTCTACCCGGCGCTCTGGATGGTGGCCTCGTCCTTCAAACCGAACTCTGAAATCGGTGGTTCCACCACCCAGCTATGGTCCAACAACTTCAGCTTCGACAACTTCGTCACGGCCATGGACGGCATCGGCGGGGTGTCCACCCTGACGTTCTTCACCAACTCCCTGATTCTGGCCGTCGGCGCCGTGGTGGGCACTGTCCTGTCGGCGTCCATCTCCGCTTACGCCTTCGCCAGGATCAATTTCCCAGGCCGTGGGTTGTTCTTCGGCATGATGATTGCCACCTTGCTGCTCCCGTTCCACGTGGTGATCATCCCGCAGTACATCGTGTTCCAGCAGCTCGGCCTGGTGGACACCTACGTGCCCCTGCTGATCGGCAAGTTCCTCGCCGCGGACGCGTTCTTCGTCTTCCTCATGGTCCAGTTCATGCGTGGCCTCCCGGCCGAACTGGACGAGGCCGCCCGCATCGACGGCGCCGGACACGTCCGAATCTTCGGCTCGATCATGCTCCCGCTGATGAAACCGGCACTGATCTCCACGTCGATCTTCTCCTTCATCTGGAGCTGGAACGACTTCCTGGGCCCGCTGCTCTACCTGAACACCCCCGAAAAGTATCCGCTTCCCCTCGCGCTGCGCCTCTTCGTGGACCAGACCCAGAGCTCGGACTACGGTGCCATGATCGCCATGTCCGTTCTTGCGCTCCTGCCCGTGCTGGTCTTCTTCCTGGTCTTCCAGCGGTACATCGTAGAAGGCGTTTCAACCCAGGGCCTCAAGGGCTAAGGATTCACAGGAGATGAGCGTCATGGACACCTCAGGAAATTCCCACGCGGAGAAGCCCGGCATTCCGGTCAACCGCTTTGCCCTCTTTGCCGAGACCATCCTTGCGGGCGTCATCGTCCTTCTCCTGTCGATTCCCTTGGTGACGGCGCCGGCCGCCTATGCTGCCGGCGTCGCCCACCTGGAACGGCATCTCAGCGGCAGGGACGATTCCCTCCGCAGCCTTTGGAGCAATTTCCGCCGGGCGCTGCCCGGCAGTTGGAGGACGGGAATCACGACGGCGGCAGCCGCCGTCGTGATTGTCCTGAACCTGCTGCTCGCTTGGGTTGGTCAACTGCCCGGCCGGGCAGTCATCCTTCCGGCGACCTTGATTTTGGCCGCAGCGGGCGCGGTGCTATTCCTGCGGTTCGCCGCCAATTGGAGCGGGGGCGTGAACTGGAGTGGCGATGCCGCCGAACTCCCGGGGCCGCAGCGCTGGCAGGCGGCCTACGCCGAAGCCAAGACTGATGCCGTCCGCGACTGGAGTGGATCGCTCCTCCTGCTGGCAGCAGTGTTCATGGCGGTGGTGTTTGTGTGGATGCTTCAGGCGCTCTTCGTGATCGTGCCCGGCATGCTGATTCTGGCCGCCGCCGCCATCAGGATCAGGACCGCCAACCGCACCCACATCTGAGAGTGCATCCGACAACCTGCTGAATCGAGCTGACAACCCCCCCGTGCCACCGCGTCCGTTGCCACCGCCCCGTCCCTCTGACCAGACCTCGAACTCCGCCGGCAAAGACGCCATACCGCCAAGTCCCCGCTCCACCGAATCGTGGCACTACCCACTCCGCCACCACAATTACCGGATCTTCGTGACGCTTTCGCTCGTCGGCAGCGGCGGAGTGTGGATGCAACGACTCGCCCAGGATTGGCTTGTCCTGCAGCTCACTGGAAGCCCGGCCGCGGTGGGGTTGGCCGTGGCACTTCAATTCCTGCCCATGCTGGTGGTTGGTCCTGTCAGCGGCGTGCTGGTAGACCTCTTTCCGAAGCGCCGAATCCTCATGGTGTGCCAGTCTGTGGCTGCACTGCTGGCCGCTGGACTAGCTGTTTGGAATGCCATGGGCGGCACGGATGTGTTGGTTGTCTATGGCTCCTGCGTTGCTTTGGGAATTACAAGCTCCATTGATGGGCCCGCCCGGCAAGTCTTCGTCAACGAGGTAGTTGGTGATGCCGGCCTGCCGGCGGCTATCGGCCTCAACAGTGCCATAGGTCAACTAGGTGCCATGCTCGGTCCCGCCCTGGCCGGCGTCGTCATTGCCCAGGCTGGCCCAGCCGCCGCGTTTGCGACGAACGCGGGGATCGGGGTGGCCGTTTTGGTGATGATCGCCATTATCCGGCCATCTGAGCTTCATCACGCACACGACCCCGACGCTCTGCCGCGGGACAGGCGTGGACAAATTCTGGCTGGCTTCAGGTATGTGAGGGCGAGGCCCCAGCTTTTGCTCATCATGCTGTTGGCGGGGCTCCTGGGAGCGTTCGGCATGAACGGTCCGGTGGTCCTTGCAGCATTCGCTGACCGTGTGTGGCACAGCGGTCCTGCCGGATTTGGGCTCTTCAATATGGTCAGCGCCTTGGGAGCCTTGGCTGGTGCTCTCCTGGCTCCCCGGATCAAGCACTTGGGCCGCAAGGGGATCGTGGGTAGTGCCGCACTGTTCGGGTTCACGCAGTTCCTTGCCGCGCTCATGCCTACTCAGGAATTGTTCGTAGCCATGCTCGTGGTGGTTGGCTTCATGACGCTCATGTTCCTCACCAGTGCGGCCACCAGCGTCCAACTCGAAGCCGGCCCAAGCGTGCGGGGCAGGGTCTTGGCTCTCTACTTTCCACTTCTCCTGGGCGGGCATGCCTTGGGAGGCTTGCTCGCTGGCTGGCTCACGGAAGATTTCGGCGTGCGTACCGCATTGCTGGTGACCGGTGCACTGGGGATGATATCCGCTGTGGTGATCGGGTTGCTGCTGTGGCGCAAGCGCGCTAGCTGTATTGACCTGGGAGGTTGGTGACGCGGCTGGCCGGTGTCTGACCCTTGAGGGCAGTGTGGGCTCGGTGGTGATTGTAGGCATGGAGCCACTCGGGGAAAGCTGCGACACGCTCGGCCTCGGAGCGGTAGGGCCGGATGTAGGCCCATTCCTCCAGCATCGTGCGGTTGAACCGTTCGACCTTGCCGTTGGTCTGCGGGCGATAGGGGCGGGTGCGTTTGTGCTTGATGTCCGGGCCCAGGGCCTGAGCGAAGGCCTTGGACCGGTAGCAGTTCCCGTTGTCCGTCAGGACCCGCTGGATAGTGATCCCTTGGGCTTGGAACCAGATATTGGCCCGCTGCCAAAAGGCTGCTGCTGTTTCCTTTGTCTCGTCCGCGAGGATTTCGGTGTAGGCCAGGCGGGAGTGGTCATCGACTGCGTTGTGGAGGTAGTGGTAGCCGGGCCGGCGGTTGGACGGCGTCCCGGCTTTGTTTCGGCGTCCGGCGGCCCTGCTCAGAACCCGGTGTCCACCGCCGTCCGGGATCCGGCCGACTCTTCTATGTCTGTCAAGCGGCATTAGTGCAGGAGGCATTGAGCGTCCTATAGATGCGCCGGGCCAGGTAGCGCTTGATGCATCGACGGATTTCCCTGTTTGTGTGGCCTTCTGCCCGCCGCTTCTCGACGTATTTCCGGGTCTCGGGATCGTGGGCCATTTTGGTGAGCGCGACCATGTGTAAGGCTCGGTTCAGGCTTCTGTCGCCCCCGCGGTTCAGGCGGTGGCGGACGGTGTTTCCTGAAGACGCAGGGATCGGGTTGACGCCCGCCAGGGAGGCGTAGGCGGCCTCGTTTCGAACCCGCCCGTGGTGGGACCAGGTGGCGAGGCAGGTCGCTGCAGCGACGGGCCCAAAGCCCGGTTCCTGAAGCAGGGGCGCGGCCTCGCTGATCTGCACCAGCTCGGTCAGTTGGTTCTCGTTGGATTTGAGCTGTTCATCGAGTTCGAGGACACGCCTGGCCAGGCGAACCGCTTCGGCGCGGGCAATGGACAGGGAGAGCTCCTCCTCGCGTGCACGCCACCGTGAGACGTCAGTGATCTGCCCGACTGAAAGAGGCTTCCGGGCGTCCATTCCCAAAACGTGTGTGCGCAGCAGCGCGGTGAGCGCGTTGACCGAGCGGGTCCGCTCGGTGCTCATCGCATCGCGTGCCGTGATCAGGATCCGCAGGGCTTGACGGACCCCGTCGTTCACCCTGGGCCGGCGCAGCTTCTCCAGCGGCAGCGGCAGCACGGCCGCGCCGATCCGGTGGGCGTCCAGGGCATCGGACTTCCCAACGCCGCGGCGCTTCCTGGCATCCATGCGTGGTGCCTCGGCGATCGGGAAGCCCTCGGCGGCAACAGTGCCGGCCAGGACAGCCCCGTAGGATGCGGCGCCTTCGATGACCCAGAGCGTGTCAGCGTCCGCCCCGGTACGGCGGGCGACCCAGGCGATGGCCCTGCTGATGCCGGCAGGCGTCGTGGGAAACTCCCGGGTATCCAGCAGCTCGCCGGTCCCAGCGGCGAAAACGGCGTAAACATGATTCCGGGCGTGGGTATCAACCCCCACGACAAACGGGTGGGAATGCGCAACGATAGACATGGCGGTGCAGCACCTTTCCTCAGCGATGGACAAGGTCCGGCCGCTAAAGGCCGGTACCGGTCCGGGTAGGAATCACATCGGAACAGCACTGTGACGAGTCACGCGCTCAACAACGCGGACAATCTTCTGATCAAGTCACCGAAGTGGGCCGGACAGGTACCGGCCGACCACCCCGACGGAAGGACAAGTCGGACGCAAGACACTACTGGTCATAGTTTCTTTGAGTCACAACCACCGAGGCGGACGGCCGATACTATCCTGCCAGCCAGTCCCAGACCAGCTGCTGATAAGACTCACAGAGTTTCTTGATGTCGACATGGACCAGGTCCCCGGGCCTGTCGTGTTCGTAGCGGCGGATCACCCTTCCGGTGCCGCGGTCGAGCCAGGCCAGCTTCGCCAGCCGGTAACGGGACAGCACGCGGTGCACAGTGGACGGGTGGATGCCCAGCAGATAACCGATCCTGGCAGGCCCCCACCGGCGGTTGACGCGCAGGGCGATGATCCGCCGCTCGATACGCGTTGCCGTCCGCCGTGGAGAAGAATGCGGGCGGCTGGAGCGGTCCTCCATCCCAGCCGGACCGTGCTCGCGGTACCGCCGCGCCCACCGCGCGGCGGTCGGAACCGAGACCTGGAACCGTTCCGCGGCCCGGCGCAGACTCCAGCACTGATCAACGACACATTGCGCGAGCCGCAGCCTGCCACGAGGCGTCAGAAGAGCGTTAGGGTGGGACATGAAGACCTCCGTGCGTGGAATTGGACTCTAGACAAGCCCCACTCCACCCGGAGGTCTTCTTCATGTCACCAAACCACGCCGAGCGTCATCAACGTCCGTGGTCAATACAGCTAGCTCGCGAGACGGCATTAGATGACAGTTGAGACGCAAAACATTGCCATCAAATGCCATCTCGGCGAACCAAGCGTTGGATTTCCTGGAGATCCAGCCTTCCGTCACTGATCCAGACGGAGTTGGTGCGCTTGACGGTGGATCCGGCTGGGAGCTCAACGGCCTTGTCCCAAGCGAGGGCCGAGCCGACGGCCGGGTATTCGGACAACCGGACGAACCATGGGTCCGGCGATTCCGGTGGCGCGGCAAAAACCAGAGTGGCAGGGCCGCCGTCGAACTCTCCCGTCCACGCCAGCCACGGCGCAACGGAACCATGCACGGCAGGCTCCCCGTCACCTGTTGAGGAGAAGACGCGGGGCGAGCCATTGACAGGAAGACGCCAGAAGAAGCCGCCGTAGCCGCTGCCCGGGGCACCATGCGAACCGGGGCTGCCGAGTGAAACATCGACGACGGCGAGCAGTTCCGTCTCGATGTCGAGGCGCCAAGTGCGCGAGTCAACGACGGTCCGCCCGTATGATCGTCGCTCCTTGAGGACCAAGCCGCCGTCGGAGGCCAGCCAGTCGAGTTCAAGGGTCGTCCGGTCGCCTTCACGGGTGATCTTCGCTGCTTCAATGCGGCCGTGGTCCAAGAGGTCCACATACTTCCCAGCCGATCGGCGGTAGCTTCGGCCGCCCCAGAAGTTGCTGCCATTGACGTCCTGCAGGGCGAATCCCGCGCCGAGATGCCAAACGTGATCCGCCGGCAAGTGATCGGTCACCACTGTGCCGGACAACGTGGAGACCGGGTGGAGATACGGCCGGGGCGAGAGCTCGGTTTCGAGGTCCGCTCCGCTGCGAAGGGTGGCCGCAGGGTTGTTCCCTGAAGAGAAGAGAGGCTCCGCACCCGTGGTGGTCGGACGGGCCCAAGGGAGGCCCAATTCGCTGAAGGTGGCGTGGGCGCGGGTGGCACGATCCAGGATTTCCTCGATGCCCGGGATGACGGCGTGGGCCTGATCGCCCTGGCCAACCCAGTCGACACTGGTGTGGGGAATGAGCGCGGGAGCCTCGGCGGTGCGGATGGCCTCGAGGACACGCATGAAGGCGCCGCTGTGATCCAAGGGGCTCAGGAGCGGCGTTCCTGACGACAAGTGCTGGAGCAGGTTTTCGGTGAGGTCGTCGCGGCCGAAGGTGCGGGTCGATTCGCCGTCGCCGTTGCGCACTGTGACATGGTCCTCCGTGTAGTGGAACACGGCAGTTCCTTCCGTTCCGTGGAGGGTGACGTATGGTTCCACGGACTCGGCGGCGCAAAGCGTCAGGGCGCAGGTGATGGGCAACCCGTCCACGGTCCGCATCCGGATCACCGAGGTGTCATCGGCTTCGATGTCGTTGGCACGGTAGAGGTCGGTCTCCACCGAAGCGAGGTCGTTTGCGGTGCGGGCGCCGGCGATGCGCAAGGCCGTGGCAATGGCGTGGGCAAGCGGGTTCGTGGCCACACCGTCCACGACGTCCACCCCGTCCAGGCTGCGCTTTCCAGCCCATCGCGACCGCTTGTAATAGGCGCGGTCCCGAACCCATCGGCCGGTAGCCGAGATTCCTTTGAGGGTTCCAATACCGGGGAGTTCATCCGTGGCTTCGCCGCTGGCCAGGCGTTCAAGTGCCTTGATGGCGTGTGAACCGAGGCTTTGGAATCCGATTTGGACGCTGCGGCCGGCAGCGGTGGCGGCTTCCTGAAGTCGACGGAAATCCTGCATGGACGCGACCGGGGGTTTCTCCAGATAAAGGTCCGCGGCTGAGGCGAGCACTGCGAGCGCCAGTGGCGCATGGGTCTGGATGGGAGTTGCCACGATAATGACGTCTGGCTGGTGTCCACCGGCCAACAGGGCATCCAGGTCGGCGTGAATGGCGGTGTTCTCCGGCAACGCGCCGGGTGCCGGCGGGTTGGGATCCGCCACAGCGACGAGGTCCACCGTTCCCAAATGGCCAAGACGCTCAAGGTTGCCCAGATGGTGTGCTCCGAAGCCGTGAACACCAACCAGGGCTATTCTCGCCGGGGCTCTCCCGGGCGTCTTGGTGCTCAGGGCTGATTCGTCGGACGGCTTGTCCATGGTTCTCCTCTGCTGGCGCTGCAACGAGGCTATGACGCCGTCGTCAAGGTAATTCGTGAAGTGTCCCGGCGGGTTCAGGCTACACCTAGCAAGCGCTTTCCCAGACCCGACTGAGCCTAGTGTAGCGCGGATTTGGCTGGAATGTAACGATTCAAGAATTGTCTTGACTCTGCCGAGGGGATGCGTCTAGATTTTCGGGAAAGCGTTTACTGACTGTGACGCGGCCCACCCGGGCTACCCTGATCGGCTCGCATGACTCGTTATTCTGCCACTTCGCAACAACTTTTCCTGCCGGCCGATCGGGCTTCTTCTGCAACGATGGAGAGGGGATGCCATGGCGTCTGCCGCCTTCGGCTTTAAGGCCTACACGCTCTTTGACACGCTCTTGTGGATTGCATGCCTGAATATCCTGTGGATCATTTTCACGGTACTGGGTGGCGTTGTCCTTGGGTGTGGTCCCAGCACTGTGGCAGCTCACATCCTGGTTCGCGAGAAGGTGCGCGGCGATGCCGCGCCGCTTGTGCGCCGCTTCGCCCGCGAGTACTTCAAGAACTTCGGCAAGGGGAATGCTCTTGGGTTGCCTGTGCTCATGGTCGGCGTAGCGCTCGTCCTGAACTGGGGGTATTTCTCGGCGGGTTGGGACTTTGGCTCGCAAGTAGCGTCGGCGGCGATCTTCGTCGCTGCCCTGTTTGTTGCCGGGGCGTGCTGCTACCTCTTCCCGATGTTTGCCCGCTACACCTTGCCGTTGCCCCAGTACTTCCTGATGTCCTCACGCTTTGCCATGAGGCACCTCGCCGGCACTGCCATTCTCCTTTTTGTGACTGCGGCCGCCGTGTTTGTTTGCCGTTCGGTGCCCGGATTGATTCCGTTCTTTGGGGTCGGGGCGTGGCTCTATGTCACCGGGTGGCTGTGCGATCGCTTCTTTGCTGCCAACGACCACGCCATGGCCGCCGGCGAAGCGGCCGGGGCCGAGGTCCTCGTAACCCCGGCAGCGGCAACCCCGGCAACTGCCGCCCCAGCCGTCAGGCGGGAGGGCAACCTTGTCTGAGGCTCCACGCAACCGCCCTCCCGTTGATACCAGGATGCTCCTTCATCGCTCCTTGGACACCCCGGTCGCCGGCATGAATGAAACGTATCAAAACGAATCGTCACTGTGGAGTTTCAAGAGCTTTCCTGCCAACTCCGCAGATACACCCTCGATCTCAACCAACCCCGAAGAAGTGGAAAAGGAACAGCAATGACCTACAACGTCCTGTCCCGTAAGAAACCAACGCTGGCGGCCGCCGTCGTCGTCGCTGCCGCCTTGGCCCTGACCGCTTGCGGTGGCGAAGCGCCGGCGTCGGACCTCTCATCCGTGAAGATCATGGCGCCCTTCCTGGAGGCACAACCGCCGACGCCGGACGGCGCCGTGCAGAAGAAGCTTGAAGAGATCACGGGCAAGGACATCAACATCTCTTGGGCGCCCAACGCCTCCTACGAGGACAAGATGAACATCACCTTGGCCTCCTCCGAGATCCCGAATGTCCTGGTGGTCCAGGGCAAGTCGCCGGGCTTCGTGAAGAACGCAGAAGCCGGGGCGTTCTGGGACCTCACCGATAAACTGAAGGACTACCCGAACCTGAAGACCACGTTCCCCGAGGTCCAGCAAAACGCCAGCGTCAACGGCAAGGTTTATGGGGTTTTCCGGGCTCGTAATCCGATCCGCGCCGCCGTGATGTTCCGCCAGGACTGGCTGGACAAACTGGGTCTGAAGGCGCCGGAGACCACCGAAGACCTGTACAAAGTGGCCAAGGCATTCACCGAGCAGGATCCGGATGGCAACGGCCAGAACGATACCTACGGCATCACGATTCCCAAATGGGGCGCCCTGGGCACCAACAGCCCCTACGACATGATCGAGACCTGGTTCGGCGCCGGAAACCGCTGGACCGAGCGGGACGGCAAGCTGGTGCCGAGCTTCGAAACCGAGGAATTCCTGCAGGCTGATCGCTTCATCAAGAAGATGGTGGACGAGAAGCTCATCAACCCCGACTTCGCCACCTTCGATCCCACCAAATGGAATGAACCTTTCTTCAACGGCAAGGGCGGCATTATTGTCGACGTCGACTCCCGGGTCAGCGTACTGATCAACCTTTTCAAGCAGGCCAACCCGAGCGACTTCCAGAACAAAGTGGGCTTCGTTGGCAGCCTTAAGGGCCCGGACGGTGAACTGCACGCCCACCCTACCGACGGCTACTCCGGCTTTCTGGCCATCCCCAAGTCCAGCGTCAAAACCGAAGCCGACCTGAAGAACGTCCTGACATTCCTGGACAAACTCAACAGCAAAGAAGTTGCAGTGCTTCTCAACAACGGCATCGAGGGAGTCAACTTCACGGTTGAGGACGGCCTCGCCGCCACCATCAAGCCGGAAACGCCGGAGGGCAAGGTAGTCAACACCGACATCAAGAGCTACGCGCAACTTGGAACCAACGTCACGGGGAACAACTTCTACCCGGTGAAGCAGGCGTCCGAGTACGAGCAGAAAGTCTTTGACGATCGCGTTGCAGTGATGGCAAACGACCTCAAGAGTGCCGTATACAACCCGGCCGCGGCCTTCGTTTCCCCCACGTATGTAGCCAAGGGCGCGCAACTGGACAACATTGTGGCCGATGCCCGCATCAAGTACCTGGCCGGGCAGTTGGACGAGCAGGGCTTAAAGGATGCCATCAAGCTGTGGAACACCAGCGGCGGTGACAAGGTCAAAGAAGAAATAAACAAGCTGTGGCAGGACACCAGGAAGTGACCGCCCCGGTCGTCGAAGCCAAGGCCCCGGAGCGGGCGGCCAGCGTGCCGCCCGCCCCGGCGCGGCGACGCAGCTTTGCAGTCCACTTCGCACATTACAAATGGTTGTATCTTCTCCTCCTGCCCGGCGCCTTGTACTTCGCAGTGTTCCGGTACGGTCCCATGTACGGGGTGTCCATCGCCTTCAAGGACTACGTTCCGTTCCTGGGCGTCAACGGCAGTCCATGGGTGGGATTGACGAACTTCACCGATTTCTTCGCCAACCCGGACTTTCCGCGGCTGCTGGGCAACACACTGATCCTGGCTTTCCTGAACCTGGGGATCGCCTTCCCGCTGACCATCGTTCTGGCATTGCTGCTTAACGAGGTCCGGCTTTCGGTTCTGAAGCGAACCGTCCAGACACTCGTCTACATCCCGCACTTTCTGTCCTGGACCATCGTGGCGTCCCTGAGCTTCCTGCTCTTCGCCCTGGACATCGGACCGTTGTTCCAGTTCGTCAACGGGTTGTTCGGCACCAACGTGGACATCCTGTCCGATCCGAACTGGTTCCGGCCGCTGATCGTGCTCCAGGAAATCTGGAAGAACACCGGTTGGGGAACAATCATCTTCCTGGCGGCACTGGCTACCGTGGACCAGGACCAGTACGAGGCCGCGATTATCGACGGCGCCGGCAGGTTCCGGCGCGTCTGGCACATCACCCTGCCCGGCATTCGGTCCACCATCATCGTGATGCTGATCCTGGCCATAGGGCAGATGCTCAACACCGGCTTCGAGCAGATCTACCTCATGACCAACGCACTCAACCGCAGCGTGGCCGACGTCTTCGATACCTACGTGTACTTCGTAGGCATCACCCAAGGCGCCTACAGCTACAGCACCGCCGTCGGGCTTTTCAAGTCTTTGGTGGGCATCGTACTGATCTTCGGCACCAACTGGCTGTCCAAGCGGTTCAACCAGAGCGGACTTTTCTAATGAAGATTCACAACACGCGCGGCGGGCGGATTTTCGATGCCGCCAACTACGTCTTCCTGTCCCTGATCGGCATCATCACGCTGTTGCCTTTCGTCTACGTCCTGGCAGGATCCTTCGCCAACGAAGCAGAGATCACCCGACGGGCGTTCTTCGTCTGGCCGGAGCAATTCACGCTGGGGGCGTATGAGTACATCTTCTCCACGCCGGCATTTACCAAAGCCCTGATCACCACCGTGCTGGTCACGCTGGTTGGGACGCTGGTGCAGCTGGTCCTCACGGTCACCATGGCCTACCCGCTGGCGAAACGTGGACTTCGGGGCCGGAAACTGATCCTGTCCCTGGTGGTTTTTGCCATGGTCTTCTCAGGCGGCATGATTCCAACGTTCCTGCTGGTGAAGGACCTGGGCCTGCTGAACAGCTACTGGGCGCTCATCCTGCCTGCGGCCATCAACCCGTTCAGCCTGATCATCATCAAGAACTTCTTCCAGGAACTCCCCGCGGAGCTCGAGGAATCGGCCAAGATGGACGGCGCGACGGAGATCGGAATCCTCTGGCGGATCCTGCTGCCGCTGTCCAAGCCGGTGTTGGCCACGTTTGCGCTGTTTTACGCGGTGGGTATTTGGAACGACTTCATGTCTCCGCTTTTGTACCTCAGCGACAACAACATGTGGACGCTTCAGATGTACCTGCGCCAGGTCACCGCCGCCTCGGATCTCCTTGGCACCGGCAACGTGGATCCGTCATACATTCCGCCCGAGCAAGGCATCAAGTTTGCCGTGATCGTGGTGGCAACCCTGCCCATCCTTATCTTCTACCCGTTCCTGCAGAAGCACTTTGCCAAGGGAATGCTGATCGGTTCGGTTAAGGGGTAACAGCTCCTTGATGAAAGGAAAATCATGAAAATCCTCCTCGCGGGCGACTCCACTGTGGCAGCCTGCCCCAGTTACGAATACCCGATGAGCGGTTGGGGAGCCCACCTCGCGCCCGAAACCTATTGGTGGGCTGCGGTGCACAACTATGCCAAGGGCGGTGCCACCACGGAGTCGTTCCGCGGTGAAGGCCTCTGGTATCAGCTGCTGGACCAGACCGGTATGGGCGACCTCGTGCTGATCCAGTTCGGGCACAACGACCAAAAGCGCGGGCACCTCGCTGCCCGAACGGGCTATATGGAGAACCTGAAGCGGATGGTGGCCGATGTCCGTTCCAAGGGCGGCATTAACATTCTGTGTACACCGGTGGAACGCCGGAACTTCCTGGATGGAACGCTGCAGCAGACGCTGGGTGACTATCCCGCCGTCGTGCGTGAACTTTGCATGGAGCTGGGGCTGGACGTCATCGACCTCAACCAGTGGACCCGCGCGCTGTACCAGGAGCTGGGGGACGAGGGGTCCAAAGAGTTGTTCTTCCACTTCGCTCCCGGCGAGCATGCGCACTGGGCTGGCGGCCTTGAGGACAACACGCACTTCCATGAGACGGGTGCGCGCCGGATTGCGGTGTACGTTGCGGAGCAGCTCGAAGCGCTCGGCTATGGGTTGGCCGCCACCCTCAAAGCTGGAGTGGGCGCTTGATCTACTCCAACCCCTTGCGGGGTCCTTCGGATATCGCTGGTTGGGTCGCCGAAGGGCCGGTCCAGTTCGGAGTGTACGACGACGGCGGCCCGGATTTGGGCGGCGACGGAACCAGGGCGCTGGTTCTGTCGGGCTCCCTTGACCCAGAGGAACACGGAGACCATGCCCACTGGACCCTCTGGTGCCCTGAGGAAATCCCGGACCATGTCCGGATCGGATGGGAGTTCCTTCCGCTTGAGGAACCAGGCCTGGCCATGGTGTTCTTCTCCGCGCGGGGGCACGATGGCAAGGATCTGTTCTCCGCTTCGCTGGCACCGCGGACCGGTTACTATCCGCAGTACCACTCGGGGGATATTGATGCGCTCCACATCTCCTACTTCCGCCACAAATACGCCGCGGAGCGTGCCTTCAGGACGTGCAACCTGCGCAAAAGTGCCGGCTTCGAACTTGTAGCGCAGGGAGCGGACCCGCTTCCTCCAGCTGAAGATGCAGGCGGCTTTTATCGGATGGAAGTCATCAAAGCTGGTCCCCGTGTGGCCTTTTCGATTAATGATTTGCCTCTCTTCGACTGGGTGGACACCAGCCAGGAACTCCTGGGCGGCGGCTACTTTGGAATCCGCCAAATGGCCCCTCTGCGGGCGGCTTACCGAAACCTCGTGATCACTCCCTTGTAAGTCCCCGTCCTGGTGACCGGCGACACAACCCTATGACGTAGGATGTCCTCATGCCTCTCTTTGACCTGCCCCTTGAGCAGCTCCGTAACTACACCTCCAGCGCCGTTCCGCCTACTGATTTCGACGCTTTCTGGGAGCGCACCCTCGCCGAGGCCCGGGCCTTGCCCCTGAATGCTGCGTTCGAGCCCGTGGACAACTACCTCAGCGTCATGGACACGTACGACGTCACGTACTCCGGCTTCGGGGGAGACCGCATCAAGGGCTGGCTCCACGTTCCGTCGCACCTTGAGCCCGGGCAGCAGCTTCCCGTTGTCGTGGAGTACATCGGCTACTCCGGCGGACGCGGACTGGTCAACCAGAACACCCGGTGGGCGCAGGCTGGATACGCCCACTTCATCATGGACACCCGCGGCCAGGGCTACGGGGGCGTATCCGGTGACACCCCGGATCCACATCCGTCGGCCGGCGGAATCAACTATGCAGGCCTGATGACCCGGGGAGCCGGCCATCAGGACGATTACTACTTCCGCCGGGTCTACGTGGACGCCTTCCGTGCGGTAGAAGCGGCGCAGAGCCATCCCGCCGTCGACCCTTCCAAGGTGGTGCTGGCCGGTATCAGCCAAGGAGGTGGCATTACGGTGGCGGCCGCCGGGCTGGTGGCTGGAAGGCTCGACGGCGTCATCGCCGCGCTGCCCGACGTCCCCTTCCTGCAGGACTTTCCCCGTGCGATCGAGATCGCGCCTCGTGGGCCATACCCGGAAATTGCCGGCTTCCTGGGGCGGCATCGCGACAAGTATGAGCCCATGCTCGCCGTGCTGAATTACTTTGATGGCGTGCATCTCGGCCGGGCAGCCACGGTGCCTGCCCTCTTCTCAGCAGCCCAGATGGACGATATTTGCCCGCCGTCAACCGTGTTTGCGAGCTTCAACAACTACGGCGCTGGGAACCCGGCTTCGGGCGGAAATGCGCCCGCCAAGGACATCGAGGTCTACCGCTTCAATAACCACGAGGGCGGCCAGGAACACCACTGGATCAAGCAGCTCCAGTTCCTCCGCAAACTTTTGTCATCATGACGGACCCAATTTGCCCGGTTTGACGAACCGCGGTTATGGTGTGGCTATGACTAAGCGTTGGTATGCGTATTTTTCGTTGGCTCTGGAGGGGCCCGCGTCTAACTGACACGCATCCAACTTTCCTTCAGAGCCAGCAGGGCAGAGATTATTCTCTGCCCTTCGCCATATCCGGCGGGTTCTGAAAAGGGGCCCGCTCCGCATCCGGAACAGGACCCAGAAATGACCAGCATCGCTGCAGAATCCACCGAGACACTCGATAACGAGGCACTCCCCGCTGCCGGGAAAGCTTCCCAGCCCGCCACCTCCAACCTGCGGGTGGCCCGGTTCGAGCCCCTTCCGGCCCCTCAGGACCTCATCGCCGAGTTGCCGCTGGACGCCCGCTCAGCTGCCGTCGTCGACCGTGGGCGGGATGAAGTCCGGGCCATCATGGACGGCGTGGACGACCGCCTGCTGGTCATCGTCGGGCCTTGCTCCATCCACGATCCCAAGGCCGGCCTGGAATACGCGCGCCGACTGGTCAGCCAGGCGGAGAAGCACAAGGAAGACCTGCTGATCGTCATGCGGACCTACTTCGAGAAGCCCCGCACCACAGTCGGTTGGAAGGGCCTCATCAACGATCCCCACCTGGACGGCAGCCACGATATTGCCGCCGGCCTGCGGGCAGCCCGCGGCTTCCTCAAGCAGGTCACCGCGCTGGGACTGCCCACCGCCACGGAATTCCTGGAACCCATCAGCCCCCAGTACATGGCGGACCTCGTCTCCTGGGGTGCCATCGGCGCCCGCACCACGGAAAGCCAGATCCACCGCCAGCTCGCCTCCGGGCTGTCCATGCCCATCGGCTTCAAGAACGGAACCGACGGCGACCTCCAGGTGGCCATCGATGCCTGTGGCGCCTCGGCGGCTGAGCAGGCTTTCCTCGGAATCGACGACGACGGCCGGGCGGCTCTCGTCGCCACGTCCGGCAACCCGGACACCCACGTGATTCTGCGCGGCGGCCGCAAGGGCCCCAACTACTCGCAGGAAGACGTTGCCGCTGCCTCCGCCAAACTCGCCGCCAAGGGACTGAACCCACGCCTGATCGTGGACGCCAGCCACGCCAACAGCGGCAAGAGCCACCACCGCCAGGCCGAAGTTGCCTTGGAAATCGGTGCGCAGCTTGAAACCGGTTCTTCTTCTCCTGTTGCCGGCGTGATGCTGGAGAGCTTCCTGGTGGGCGGGGCGCAGAACCTCGACGTCGCCAAGCAATTGGCTGGTGAGCAGGAACTGGTCTACGGCCAGAGCGTTACCGATGCCTGCATGGAATGGGACGTCACCGCTTCAGTGCTGGAGCAGCTCGCTGCGTCGGCCCGGAAGCGCCGGCTGGTCCCGGGGGAGTAGCCGGGGGAGTAGCCGGGGAGTAGAGTCCCACTTACCGGAAATGCTTTCACATTGGTCACTTCAGCCTCTAGAGTATCTAGCACATGGTTGTTTGATGGCTCAGCATCGGCACACCGTTCTACTGGGGGTGTCCTGTCCAGCTGAGAGCAAAGGAATATGGGAAATGTCCGCGGAGACTAACTTCTCGAATGCGCGTTTCATGACTGTGGCTGAAGTAGCCGACGTCCTGCGTGTTTCCAAAATGACTGTGTATCGCCTGGTCCACTCAGGGGAAATGCCTGCCGTCAGGTTTGGCCGCTCCTTCCGGGTGCCTGAAGAAGCCGTGGCCCAGTACCTCAAGGGTGCTGTGGTCGACGGACAATCGGAGACCGCCTGAGGGCGCCGGAGTCCGTCCCGCGGACCGTGGTCACGGGGTGCCCCTTTGAAGCGGTACTCTGTTAAGGAACGTTTTACGTCAATGTAAGAATCTGTCAGTTGTACTGTCTGCTGCTAGTCCGCGGATCCGTTCCAACAGACAGGACCTTCATCTAGTTTGTAAGGAACTTTCGTGGGTTCAGTTATTAAGAAGCGCCGCAAGCGTATGGCCAAGAAGAAGCACCGCAAGCTGCTTCGCAAGACTCGCCACCAGCGCCGCAATAAGAAGTAGAGATACTTCACCAAGCGTGAATGCCCGTTGCCTCCAAGGCGGCGGGCATTTTTGCTCTCTCACATCGGGGCGTTTGTGGCCGGATGTTCGCTCACTTCCTGACCTGTTTGGCCGGATGTTCTCTCACTTCCTGGCCTGTTTGGCCGGATGTTCTCTCACTTCCTGGCCTGTTTGGCCGGATGTTCTCTCACTTCCTGGCCTGTTTGGCCGGATGTTCTCTCACTTCCTGGCCTGTTTGGCCGGATGTTCTCTCACTTCCTGGCCTGTTTGGCCGGATGTTCTCTCACATCCTGGCCTGTTTGGCGTGATGCTCGCTCACATCGCGTTCCTGGCAAACCCGGAGGCAACGGATGGATCCATCCATGCAGTCCGCAGGGCCCTCTTGATCTGCCGAACGGCATTGCCGAAGTTGTCCGCCTGGTCCTCTTTTCCAAAGACAAGGACAGTCCAACCGGCTGCTCTGAAGGCCTTATCCCTGCGCCGATCGCTATGCATCTGCTCCTCCTCAAGGTGATGGCCGCCGTCGTACTGGATCGCGAGGCGACGGGCCTTGAAACCCAAGTCCGCTGAAGGCGAGAAGGGGTCGTTCGCGCGCAGCATCACTTGAAGCTGAGGTTCCGGCAAATTGGCATCAAGCATGGCCATACGTAGTAAAGTCTCTGGAGCCGAGTCGGCCCCGACGCGCATAAGGTCAAGGGCTTGCCGTGCACGGACTACGCCTTGGCGGTTTTTGTGTCGTTCGACCATGTTCCGGAGCTGCTCGGCAGTAGCAAACGGTGCATCGCGCCCCTCAAACTCGGGTCGCGGAATGCGGATCAACTGATCTGCCACGCATACGAGGTCATGAAGGGGGAGACGACGCGCCAAATCCAGCCATGTTCGGGCTCGAGTGCTCATCCAAATCCCTTGGACTTGCTCAATCTCCCCCTCGAAGTGCTTTTCCGTGTGCCCGATGATGCCCTTGCGCCGAACAGATGGCAGATGTCGGGGTTTGCTCAAATGCAGTTCATTGGAATCCGAAAGCCACGCTGGCAAGACAAAACCATAGAGCCTGGCGGCAGTTGTGTGGGAGATCCAAGCGCCAGGGCTGGCTGAGGAAAGGGAACGGGCGGCTGCCGGAAGGTCGAAATCCCAATCGCTTGGCCGGTACAAGCCACGGCTAACGGGAAGGATGTTGCTGCTGCGCCAAATGGCAGCGGGGTTGATGCCCGCTGCTTTGGCTTCGTTCAGGCTGAAAGGCCGCAAGATCGGGCTGGACGGGTTGAGTAGCGAATTCTGCATACCCGCATTGTTTCTTGGAAGCGGCAAAGCGTGCAGAAGTTATCCACAGGCAGACCAGTGCTACTGGAGGATGTGAGAGCGGAACGGTGGAAACGCGTTGGGATGTGAGAGCGGAACGGTGGAAACGCGTTGGGATGTGAGAGCGGAACGGCTAGCGGGGACCACGGAACTTTGAGAACCCTCGCCACAGTCCGTAAATGGCTCCGCCGACGGTTGCGGCCTTAAGTCCAAGGGTTGCTGCACGGCGTCCGGAGCGGAAGTCGTATACAGGCCAGTTGTTGTCGCGGGCATGCCGGCGCAGCTTGGAGTCGGGGTTGATCACCACGGGGTGCCCCACCATAGTCAGCAGCGGGATGTCATTGGCAGAGTCGCTGTAAGCCCAGCAGTGTTCCAAGTCCAAGCCTTCTTGATCAGCGATGAGTTGGACGGCGATGGCCTTGGCCGGCCCGTGCAGGATGTCACCCACAAGCTTGCCGGTATACATTCCGTCATGGACCTCGCCCACGGTCCCCAGCGCGCCCGTCAGTCCGAGCCTTGTGGAGATGACTGTGGCAACCTCAATGGGTGTGGCCGTCACTAACCACACCCGTCGGCCTACACGAAGGTGCTGCTCCGCGAGTGCCTTGGTTCCGGGCCAGATCCGTGACTCGATCATTTCGTCATAAACTTCTTCGCCGAGGGCTTTGATGTCCTCCACGGTTATCCCGGCAGCCAGGGTCAGGGCCGAGTCGCGCACGGCATGGACGTCGTCCATATTCTCGCCACGCATGACAAATTTGAACTGCTTCCACGCGAAGCCAGCCGCCTGGGACAGGGTGAATGCCTTGCGTTCGTACATCTTGCGGGCCACGTGGAAGAGGCTCGCGCCCTTCATCAACGTGTTGTCGACGTCGAAGAAAGCGGCTTCGCCGGTGTGCTGTGGCACCTTGGCGTCGGCGACCACGGCGGCGTTCTTCTCGTCGGGCATGCCTTGAGTCTAGTCAATCGCCCGGCCCCGGCGTTGAGGGCGCACGGTGGGCGACCGCCGGGGTGGATGTGAGAGAGGGATGGCCGGGGAGGGGGTGGGATGTGAGAGTGCCCCTATGTTTTTCGTCAAGCGGTTGCGGGTGTTTGGGGTTGGTATAGGGTCCCGTCTCTGAGCATGGCGTAGAGGGTGTCGCAGCGGCGTCGGGCGAGGGCGATAAGGGCTTGGCTGTGGTGTTTGCCTTCGGCGCGTTTGCGGTCGTAGTAGGAGCGCGATTGCGGGTCTTTGAGGGCTGCGAAGGCGGAGAGGTAGAGGGTGCGTTTGAGGACTTTGTTGCCTTTGCGGGAGGCGCGGTCTGCCCGGATGGAGGACCCCGAACGCCAGGTCACGGGGGCCAGGCCGGCGTAAGAGGCCAAGTGCCCCGCGGTCGGGAAGTCTTTCCCGGCGACTTCGGTAAGGATCCGTGCTGCGGTCCTGATGCCCACTGCCGGCAGAGACATCAGGACCGGGTAAAGAGGGTGGGCCTCCACAAGGGCCTCGACCTGGGCGTGAACCATGGCGCGTCCTTCATGGAGCCTGGCGAGCATTCCGGCCAGTTCCGGGAGCACGATCGTTGCGGCGTTCGTCCCAACAACCGTGACTGTTTGCCGGCCGAGGGCGTCGATGATCTCATCTGCCAGGCGTTCGCCCATGCGCGGGGCGAGCTTGGTCAGCCGGTTCGCGATCCGGCGCCTGCCGGCGTGACGCAGCGCTTCAGGGGTGGGCCAGGTCCGCAGCAGATCCTGGACCGCGGGATGATCCAGCCTGGGACCAAGCACCCGCTCAAGCGCCGGGTGGATCTGGGTCAACAGCCCACGGATCCGGTTGGACGTGGCCGTGGCCTGCTTGGCCAGATCATCATCGAACCCGCACAGCATGCCCAACTCGGCCAACTGCTCGTCAGCGAGCCGGACCGAGCGCAGGGTGTGCGGCATGGTCCGGGCCGCGTCGGCGATGATGAACGCGTCGCGGGCATCGGTCTTGGCCTCCCCGGGATGCAGGTCCGCGATCCGGCGCATCGCCAAACCAGGCAAATACCCCACCAGAACACCGGCGGCCTGGGCCACCGCGACCGGCAACGCACCAATGGTCGCTGGCTGGTCAACTACCAGCAGGATCCGGCCGTGATGCTCCAACTCGGCCAGAATGTCTTGGATCCTGGCCTCGTCGTTAGGCAGCGCCCGGTCCAGCAGCTTCTTTCCCGCCCGGTCCACGGCAACGGCATGATGCTCGCCCTTGCCCACATCCAGTCCGATGAACACCTCAACCGTTTCGTGTTCTGCGATCACGTTGGCACCTCCAGTCGTAGTCAGCTCCCGTGCTGGCCTGTCCGCGGTGTCAGGGCCCGGCATCCACGTTACGCACGACGTTCCCACACTGTCCTGCCCCTATAAGCGGTCTCCCCGACACCTGCCAACCCCGGTGACAACACTCTCAAGATCATCAACAACAGAGGATCACAATCATGCCGGGATCAGCAGGCCAGCACACCCACATCCTGCACCAGGAAACGGGCTACGAAAAAGGTAACGAGGGGTGGCCGGGAGGGGGGTGGGATGTGAGAGAGGGGTGGCCGGGAGGGGGTGGGATGTGAGAGAGGGATGGCCGGGAAGGGGGTGGGATGTGAGAGAGCGTTGGGGCGGTTACCGTTGTGTCATGGCTATTCCCGACGTCGTCCTCCTCACCAAAGCTGACTGCCACCTGTGCACGGAGGCACGTGCCGCCGTCGAGCGCGTTACCTCGGCACTGGGCATCCAGTGGACCGAGCAGGCAATTGACGGAAAGGCAGAACTGCAGGAGCGTTACGCGGAGGAAATTCCAGTGGTGCTGGTGGATGGGGTCCAGCGCGACTTTTGGAAGATCGACGAGCAGCGCTTGACCCGTACATTGAAAAAAGTTCTCGAAGGCTGAGGACCACGGGACTCTGTTACCCGGAAGTACCGGCTTTTGTTGAGTCCGCCCAAGGGCCATAGAGTGGAACAACAAGCGACGCAATGGAGAAAACCGTGACTGCGCTGGAACCGTCCCCGGGGGCAACAAGCGGGGACAACGAACCTGCCGCCAAGCAGATCCCGCCCGCGGCTGTGGCCCGGATGACTCTCTATTTGCGCGCGCTCAACTCGCTCCTGGCAGAAGGCGTGGAACGTGTGTCATCGGACGCGTTGGCCGAGGCTTCAGGCGTCAGCTCCTCCACGCTCCGCAAAGACCTTTCCTACGTGGGCTCGTACGGGACCCGCGGGGTGGGCTACGAAGTCCAGTACCTGAGCCGTCACATTGCTGCAGCCCTTGGCCTGACGCATGACTGGAAGGTCGCAATCGTCGGCGCCGGTAACCTCGGCAAGGCCCTGGCGCGGTACGGCGGCTTCGAGTCCCGGGGATTCGACGTCGTAGCTATTTTCGACGCAGACCCCATGGTGATCGGCAACGAGGTGGGTTGGTTGCGGGTCAGCGATTCAGCGGAACTTGAACGTGTCCTGGAACGCACCCACACCAACATGGTGGTGCTGGCATTGCCCGCCACAGTGGCCCAGGAAGTCTGTGATCGCGTCATCGCTGCCGGAATCCGGAGCATCCTGAGCTTTGCTCCGGTTCTCCTGCAGGTTCCGCCGCACGTGAACCTCCGCAAGGTGGATATGGCCACCGAGCTGCAGATCCTGGCGTACCACGCACAACGGGCGCAGACACCGGGTCAGGCTGTCTAGCCTTTCCGGGTCCGCGCCCGCTGTGGAACGAACTGCCGTGGTTTAGCGGCCGTACGGGTTCTGGTACGGGTTGCCGAAAGGCTGCGGCTTACGGAAATACGGAGCCGACGCCGGCAGGTACAGCAGGACGATTGCGGCAACTCCCAGCAGGATCACCAAGAGCTGCAGGATGCCATACGTAGCACCGAACTGGAACAGTCCGGCGAGGCCGAGGACGGAGATCGCCGCGAAGACGGTGCCCAGGATCCTGGCCCAGTTCTTGCCCTTGCGGACCGGGAATGCAACCAAGGCGTAGAGGCCCAGGGACACGATGGCTCCAATGATGGCGGCAACGACGATACCGCCACGCATGCCTTCCAGGGAGCCTTCCGGGAATTCGGTGCCCTGCTGTGCAGCCTGCTGGATCATCGAGTTGATGAAGGCATCCGAGCCGGTGGTGGCCAGGATCAGCGAGCTGATGGCGGACAGGATGCCCGCTGCGATGATCATCCAGAAGGAGATGTTGACCAGCGGGGGAACCGTAGCAGGCCCTGGCTGCTGGCTGGGCCAGTTGGTGTCCTGCCCGTATTGCGGGGCCTGCTGACCGTAGGGAGACGGCTGCTGGCCGTAGGGCGACTGCTGACCAAACTGCGGCGACTGTTGGCCAAACTGGGGAGCCTGCTGACCATATTGGGGAGCCGGGGGCTGGCCATATTGGGGAGCAGCCGGGGACTGCTGACCGTACTGCGGAGCGCTGGGCTGCTGACCATATTGGGGAGTCTGCTGGCCGTACTGCGGTGCCGACGGCTGACCGTACTGTGGCATGGATGGCTGGCCCGGCTGCTCAGGCTTGTTGGCGTCGCCCTTGTTATCACCGGTGTTGGGATCGCCCGGTTTGGCGTCCCCGGCGTTGGACGGCGGGTATGGAGGGTTGCTCATGGCATTCCTTTGCTTGTTCGACTGCTGGTACGGCTGCCGGGATCAGCAAAAAGACCCTGCCCCCAGCCTGGTTCTGCTTCCACCGTACCTCCGGGGTCCGGTGCTGCGGATGATCACACGCAGGAATTTCCTGCTTCAGATGAAATCATCACGATGGCGTACGCCTTCATGATGAAGGCCGCGGTGGTCCAATGGACCACCACGGCCTTGTGCACCTGTCAGGGCGGCTTGGATGAGAGCCCGACGGCGGTACTTCAGGCAGGTTAGACGGCGCCCTTTACTGCCTTGAACCACAGCTGCGAGTTCGGCAGCCACATCAGCACAACGGCCACTGCGCTGACCAGGAAACCGAACCAGTTGCCACCCAGGCCTGCACCGGGTCCGCCGGCGTTGATGGAGCCGAAGATGGCGAGCAACAGGGAAACTGCGGCAAGGACGGTGAGGGCGAGGCGTGCCCATTCCTTGCCTTCCTTCATCTTCATGGCAAGGACTATCTGGGCGGCTGCAACAGCAAGGCTGATGATCAGGAGAACCAGGAGGAGTGCGGCAACTCCCGGCATGAAAGCGAACGCTGCGATGATGGCGAAAAGCCCGATGAGGCCAAACAGGAGGCCCAGGAGTCCCGAGATGACCCAAATGAAGTACGACACTTTGAGCTCGGTGGGCAGGCCCATGGTCTTGAAGAGGCCCGAGAAACCACCTTGCGGAAGGATGTCATTGAAATTGCGGGGGCCGTCGGTGGGCATTTCGAAGTGGAAACCGCCCGCCTGTCCGGGCTGGCCTGGCCCGGGCTGCGAGTACTGGCCAGGCTGCGAATACTGACCTGGTTGCGACGGCGGCTGGTAGCCCTGGGGTGGTTGGTAACCCTGCGGTGGTTGGTAACCCGCAGGAGGAACATTGCCGGGCTGCGGAGGCTGGGCGCCGGGCTGCTGAGGCTGTGGTACTTCGTCTGGGTTACTCATGGCATCACTTTAGACCGCAGGTTGAGGGATGCATAGGAAATTCGGAGCTGCCTCGCAGTGAACTACAGGGTGTTTGCCGAATAATCGCAGGGTGACTTCCGAGTACGCGAATGAGTATGCGAAACGGCGCCCCCACAGCGGAACTGTGACGGGGCGCCGTTTACTCGGGACTGCTGTACGAGTTCCCGTGCAAGCTGCTGTGGATCTAGGCAGCTGCCGGTGCGATGAACGCGAGTTCCAGGTTGATGACAACCTTGTCGCTGACCAGGACGCCACCGGCCTCAAGCACGGCGTTCCAGGTCAGGCCGAAGTCCTTGCGGCTGATGGTGGTTTCGCCGGAGACGCCTGCACGGGTGTTGCCGAAGGGATCCACTGCGACGCCGTTGAATTCGGTTTCGATGGAAACTTCCTTGGTGACCCCCTTGATGGTGAGATCGCCCACAAGATCGAAGCCGTCGCCGTTTGCCTTGACGTGGCGGGAGACGAAGGTGATCTCCGGGTACTTCTCCACATCGAAGAAGTCTTCGCCCTTGACGTGGCCGTCGCGGTTGACGTCGCCGGAGTCAAAGCTGGCGGTCCGGATGGTTGCGTTGACCTTGGAGTCCGTCAGCGTCTCGCCGACTTCGAGGGTTGCTTCGGCATCCTTGAAGACGCCGCGGACCTTGCTGATACCTGCGTGGCGGACGGTGAAGCCGATCTCGCTGTGGGAAGCGTCGAGGGTCCAGATGCCGGTGGTGACGTTGGCGGGAAGGGTCATCATGATGTTTCTCCTGTATGTAGTGGAAGGTACCGCTTGCTTGCCCGGCGGACTGGTTGATGCATTTACTTGAAACGTCAACCGAGCTTCGTGTCTAGTATAAACATGCATATGCATCTTTTATTCCAACTCCACGGAACATTTTGAGAAAACTTTGAGTTCTACTGACGGTAGAAGATTTCGGATCGCCCCGCTTCTTTGAGAAACTGGTAAACATGCCCCAAGCAACTGTCCATCTGCTTCGCCATGGCGAGGTCCATAATCCCGATGGCGTCCTCTATGGCCGGCTGCCTGAATTCCATCTCTCCGAGCGGGGCCGGGAGATGGCCCGCATGCTGGCCGAGCACTTCACCGTCCGCGCAAACGAGGGTGCCAGGATTGTCCACTTGGTCGCCTCGCCGCTCACGCGCGCCCAGGAAACGGCAATGCCCACTGCCGAGGCACTCCATCTCGATATCCATACAGACCCCAGGATCATCGAAGCAGAGAACCACTTCGAGGGACTCCACCCCACGCGCAGCGAATTCCTGAAGCCCAAGCACTGGCTCTATTTCCGGAACCCCCTGCGCCCGTCCTGGGGCGAGCCCTACAAAGAGCAGGCCGCACGCGTCATGGCTGCCGTTGAAGATGCGCGCGTCAAGGCGATCGAACTGGGTGGCGACGGCGCGGAAGCGATCCTCGTCAGCCATCAGCTTCCCATCTGGTCCACCCGCCTGTCCGCCGAGGGCCGCCGGCTGGCGCACGACCCCCGTAAGCGTGAGTGCACCTTGACCTCCCTGACATCCCTGGTCCTGGACGAGGACGGCAGGATTGTGCGGGTCGAATACAGCGAACCTGCTGCCGTGCTCCTTCCCGGTGCAGCAAGCACTCCGGGGGCGTAGGCACATGAACAACAACGTTTCGCGTCGCGGCGTGCTCACAGCCGGTGGTGTCCTGTTGGCAGGACTTACCATGGGCCTGTCGGCCTGCGCCCAGAAGGACTCCCTCGCAGAGCAGGCCCGAAAAGGCGACAACAAGAACTACGTGGCCGGGGACGGTTCCGTCACCGAGTTCGCCAAAGCCGACCGCGCTGCACCGGTGGCGCTCAAGGGGACACTCTTCAATGGGGAGACGGTCAAGCCCGAAGATCTCAAGGGTAAAGTCACGGTCTTGAACTTCTGGTTCGCGGCCTGTGCCCCGTGTCGCGTCGAAGCTCCCCAGCTTGAAGCCCTGCACCAGGACTTCAAGGACCAAGGCGTTCAATTCTTCGGCGTTAACCTGCGTGACGAGAAAGCCACCGCAGAGGCCTTCGACAAGACCTTCAACCTCACCTACCCGAGCTTCAACGACAAAGACGGGGCCGTGCTCCTGTCTGTGTCCGGAATCGTGCCTCCGGGCGCGGTGCCCACCACATTGGTCCTGGACAAGGAGGGCAAAGTTGCCTCCCGCGTCCTCGGCGAAATTGAGAAGAGCACGTTGAAGGCCCTCATTACGTCCGCAGTGGCTGAGTAGTACCAATGAACAGTCCTTTCGCCGAGACGATCCTGAACGGATCACTGCTGCTTGCCGTGCCGGTCGCGCTGCTGGCCGGACTCGTCTCGTTCCTTTCGCCGTGCGTGCTGCCACTCGTCCCCGGCTACCTTGGCTACGTCACGGGACTGACCGGCGTCGATCTCCAAAAGCAGCGGCGCGGCCGCATGCTGGCAGGTATTGGGCTGTTTGTGCTGGGCTTTTCGGTGATCTTTGTCCTCCTGGGCGGTGCCTTTGGGCAGCTTGGGACCCTCCTGACAGGCCCGCAGAACGCCTGGATCACCCAAGTGCTGGGCATTCTGGTCATCCTCATGGGCGTCGTCTTTATGGGTGGCTTTGGTTGGCTGCAGCGCGACGCCAAAATCCATGCGAAGCCTCCGGCCGGCCTGTGGGGCGCGCCGCTCCTGGGGCTGACGTTCGGCCTGGGGTGGGCCCCATGCATCGGGCCCACATACTCCGCGGTACAGTTGCTGAGCTTGTCCGGCGGATCGTCGGCGGCAAAGGGTGCGCTCCTGGCCTTCGTTTACAGCCTTGGCCTGGGTATCCCGTTCCTCCTGATCGCCCTTGCCGTCCGGCGGGGCATGGGCGTCATGTCCTTCTTCCGGACGCACCGCCTGGCGATCCAGCGGTTTGGCGGAGGCATCCTGATTTTGCTCGGCATCCTGATGGCCACCGGTGTGTGGGGAAACTGGGTGACCGAGTTGCAGTACTGGTTCCAAACCGATGTGAAGTTGCCAATCTGATGAGCGAGTCCGTGAAAGCCAAGAAGAAGTCACCACCCGCTGAAAGCACGAACACGAAGACAGCGGAAGGAAAACTCCAGCAGGCCAAGTCCGAGGCCGCGCTGCCCTCCTTGGGTATCCTGGGCATGCTTCGGTGGGCTTGGACCCAGCTGACGAGCATGCGGACGGCGTTGTTCCTGCTGCTCCTGTTGGCCGTGGGCGCGGTGCCGGGGTCCCTGTTCCCGCAACGCCCTGCGAACCCTGCGGTTGTCACCCAGTACATCAAGGACAACCCGTCCTATGGTCAGCTGCTCGACGCCCTGCAGCTCTATGACGTGTACTCGTCGGCCTGGTTCTCGGCCATTTACATCCTGCTGTTCATCTCCCTGATCGGTTGCGTCACCCCGCGGGCCATCGCCCACTACAAGGCGATGAAGTCGCAGCCGCCGCGCACGCCCAAGCGCCTTTCGCGACTGCCGGAGTACGGCACCTTGGCGCTGCCCGCCGACGCCGGGATCCCGGCGTCGAAAGCTATCAACGATGCCGCCGGACTGCTCAAAAGGCGCGGCTACCGCGTGGAAGTCAGGGACGTCGACGGCGACCTCCCGTCCCTGGGTGCCGAGCGCGGCTTCCTGAAGGAAGTCGGCAACCTGGTCTTCCACACTTCCCTGATCGGCGTGTTGGTTTCCGTGGCTATCGGCGGCCTGTTCGGCTACAGCGGCCAGCGGATCCTGGTAGAGGGCGAGACGTTCGTCAATACTTTGGTGGGTTACGACCAATTCACGCCGGGCACCAACTTCCAGAGCAGTTGGCTCCAGCCCTACTCCATTCAGTTGGACAAGTTCGAGGCCACCTTCGATCGCGAATCGCCGAAGAAGATCGGCCAGCCCATCGACTACACCGCTGAGGTCACCACCAAGGAAAATCCGGATTCGCCGGCGAAGAAGGAAATCCTCAAGGTCAACGATCCCATCACACTGGGCGGCACCAGCCTGTACCTCACGGGAAACGGCTACGCCCCCGTAGTGACAGTCCGCGACGGCGAGGGCAACATCGCTTTCCAGGGGCCGGTCACGGCCAAGGTCCAAGGCGACAACTACTACTCATCCGTGGTCATCAAGGTGCCGGACGGCAAACCGGACCAGCTGGCGTTCCAAGGCTTCTTCCTGCCCACGGCGTTCAAATCCGATGAGGGCATCTCCTTCAGCGCAAGTCCTGAACTCTTCAACCCACAGTTGAGCCTTGACTCCTACTACGGCGACCTCGGCCTGGACAAGGGCGTGCCCCAGAACGTGTTCGAGCTGGACGTCAGGGACCTCACGCAGCTCAACGGCCGGAAACTTGAAGCCGGCGGAATCACGCTTGCCCCAGGGATGACGAAAACGCTGCCGGACGGCAAAGGCAGCATCAGCTTCGACGGCGTCAAGAAGTACATCGGCGTGGACGTCCACCACAACCCCGGGCAGCTGTACGCGTTGATCTTCGGCCTACTGGCCGTTGCCGGCCTGGTGACTTCGCTCTACGTCAACCGCCGCCGTGTCTGGGTCCGCACTGGAACCCACCAGGACGGCCGCACCATGGTGGAGTATGGCCTGCTGGCGCGAGGCGAAGACCACCGGCTCGCGGGCGAAGCAGCAGCCCTCCGCGAACTCTTTACCCGGGAATGGCAGATCTCCTCTGACTCCGGCAACCAGGCAGCAACCCCCACAGTCTCTTCCCCAACCTCGAAGGACCAGTAATGCCCGTCATCAACGAAACCCTGGGCCAGTACAGCGAGCTGTTCATGCTGCTGGCCGCCGGCACGTACACCGTGGCGTTTATCGCGTTTGCCTGGGACCTGGCCAAGAGCAGCAAGGCGCTGCGTGCAATCGACTTGAAGGCTGCCGCCAGCTCTCCTTCAGAGAAGGTGGCGGTGGCCGCTGGTCGCGCCAGCGGACGCTTGGGAGGGGCCGACGCCGGTGGGCCGGCCGGCCGTGCCGAGCGTCCGACGTCGGGCCTCACCATCGAGGGTGGCACAGCGGCCGGTGACATGAAGTACTCAGCCGAACGGCGTGTGCCTGCCCGGGTGGCTGTGGCACTTACAGTACTGGGCGTACTCATTCATGGTGCGGGCGTTGTGACCCGTGCACTGGGCGCAGGCCGGGTGCCGTGGGGGAACATGTACGAGTTCCTCACCACCGGTGCATTCGTCGCCGTGGCAGTCTTCCTGATCGTGCTCATCCGCCGTGACCTGCGGTTCCTCGGTACGTTCGTCATCGGCCTGGCCATCATCATGCTGGTGGCTGCTTCGGTATCGTTCTGGACGCCGGTGGGCCACCTGGTCCCGGCCCTGCAGAGTTACTGGCTGATCATCCACGTCTCCATCGCGGTCCTGTCCTCGGCCCTGTTTACTTTAACCTTCGCCATGTCCGCGCTGCAGTTGGTTCAGTCGTACCGGCAGAAGAACCTGGCCGCGGGCCGGGCGGACAATCTTGGCTTCATGAGGGTGGTCCCGAACGCCCTGAGCCTGGAAAACCTGTCCTACCGCATCAACGCCATCGCCTTCATCGGCTGGACGTTCACCCTCATGTTCGGTGCCATCTGGGCTGAGAAGGCCTGGGGCAGGTTCTGGGGCTGGGACCCCAAGGAAGTGTGGACGTTTGTCATTTGGGTGGTCTACGCCGGCTACCTTCACGCCCGGGCTACCCGTGGTTGGACGGGAACCCGCGCAGCGTGGTTGTCGATCGTTGGCTACGCCTGCGTGATCATCAACTTCACACTCGTGAACACCGTCTTCAACGGTCTGCACTCGTACTCCGGGCTCTAAGCCGCGGAACGCCTTAGATTTCCGGAACGCCTTAGATTTCAGTAACGCCTTAGATTTCCGTTGCGCGCCGGCGTCCGCTTATCAGCCACGCCGTGGTGGACGGCAGGAACAACAGGATCAGGCCTGCTGCAGCCAGGACGTACTGCACGGCAAGCAGCACAGTGGACAGGATGCCTTCGCCTCCCGGCGCGACGACGAAATCGGCCGTGATCACTGTGACCACGGCGTGCAGGAGCGCCACCGGTGCCAGCAGCCAGCGCGCCCAGCTGCGGCGCCTGAAGGCCACAGCCAGCAGGACGGCTTCCATAGCGACCACCAGCGCAAGCATGGCCAGGCTTCCCAGGAACACGACGGCGGTCGCTCCCTCGATTGCCTGGGCGTCGCCGTCGGGGAGTTTTCCCGCGATAACGTCCTGGAGACGATCCAGGTGCGAATCGCGGGCAAGGAAACTGGTGACGACTACTGCGGTTCCTGCGGCAAAGCTGGCTACCCACAACCACCTGGACAGCAGCGCCGGGCCTGGTGGCCCCACGACGGCGTCGCCGGGTGCGGTTTCGACGGGCGGGCTAGGCGAGCCGAGTGGGGGAGGAGACAGGGAAACGCCGGAGCTGGACTGCGGCGTGGACGGTGGTGGCCCGCCGATGGGTGACGCGGTAGTAGAAGACTGCCGTGATCCATCAGCTTGCCGGGCCATGTTCCCTACTTCAGTTCGTCGGTGCCATGGGTATCCGGCTCGCCGCGTTTGGCATCGCCGGACTTGTACCCGGGGGCTTTATTGCCCTGGCTGCCCTCCTGGCCATCAGTACCATTGAGTTTTCGCTCTTTGGCTTCCAGCTCTGCCTTGAGCTTCTTGAGGCGCTCTTCTTCGGCGGTGTTCCGGCGGCGGGTTTCGAGGTTGCGGAGGAACTCGGGATCGTCATCCGGGGCGGTGGGGTGGCGGCGGATGGGCTGCGCCGAGGGCTTGCCGTAGGGCCTGCCGAAGATGAACCAGAGGACTGCACCCAGAAGGGGCAGGACGATCATGACCACGATCCAGGCGGGCTTGGAGATGCCGCGTGTGTATCTGCCATCGGTACGTATCACGTCCACGAGGGCGTAGACGAAGATAACAAGGACGACGACGACGCCAACAACCCGGAGCATGCACCAAGTCTAGTCGCCGGAAGGCATTCACTGGACGCCCGGCTCCGGCTGTGATCAGAGTGCAACCATACGGGCGGCTAAACTTGGATAGTGGCTTTCCTGAAGTATTCCCTCATCCGTTTGGCGCTGTTCGTGCCGCTGTTCATCCTGTTCGCCCTTTTGCAGGTGGGCTGGATCCTGGCGGTGGTCTTCGCGGGGCTGATCGCGTTCGCCATCAGTTACCTCTTCTTCCAGAAACAGCGCGACGCCGCCACTGCGGCCATCCGGGAACGCTTTTCCGGCCGGGCCAAGCCCATTCGCACCGCTGGCGAAGTTGAGGACGCCGAGGCGGAGGATGGCCTGGTGGAGCAGAACCCGGACATTGCCGTCAACAACGACAAACGCCCGGGTTCCAAGTAGCTTTCGTTACAGAAGCTCAGAAGCTCGGAAACTCAGAAGCCGCGGCTCAGGATCAGGCCGAGCGAGAACAGCAGGCTGTAGCCGAGGTTGATCAGTCCGGTCTGCTTGAGCACGGGAATGAGGCTCTTGCGCTTCTTGCCGTTGACCATGAGCCAGGCGGGCATCAGGCAGGCGGGGATCAGCAGAAGAACGATCAACATCCACGGCTTGGTGGGTGCCAGCACAATCACCAGCAGGATGGCGACGGCCAGCATCAATACGTAGCTCTCGCGGGCATGCCTGTCTCCAAGACGCACGGCCAAGGTCCGTTTGCCTGCCGCTGTGTCCGTGGGAATATCCCGGACGTTGTTGGCCATAAGCAGGGCGCAGGCGATGAGCCCAGTACCGATCGCGCCGATGACTGCTGCAAGGCTGACCTGTCCGGCCTGGGTGTAGGTTGTGCCGAGCGTTGCTACCAGTCCGAAGAACACGAAGACGAAGACGTCGCCCAAGCCAAGGTAGCCGTAGGGGTTTTTGCCGCCCGTGTAACCCCAGGCCGCCAGAACGCAACCGAGGCCCACCAGGATCAGCCACCAGGTCTGGGTGATGATGACCAGGATCAACCCGCACACCATGGCCGCGCCGAACAGTCCAAAGGCCGCCCACTTCACTTGCTCGGGCTTGGCGAGCCTGGAACCAACCAGGCGCAGTGGCCCTACCCGGTCCTCGTCCGTCCCGCGGATGCCGTCCGAGTAGTCATTGGCGTAGTTGACGCCCACTTGGAGGAGGAGCGCCACGAGCGCCGCCAGGATCGCATTCGGCAGCCGGAAAGCATGGAGCTCGTACGCCGCTGCCGAACCGATCAGTACGGGCGCGATTGCCGCGGGCAGTGTGCGGAGCCGGGCTCCTTGAATCCATTGTGCAGCTGTCGCCACGTGTAGTACCTCGTGTATTTCGCGTTGATCTTTGGTCGGAGTCATGAGGGCAGAACGTGTCTATTGTCCCTGATGCACGGCGGAAAGCTGTTCGATCATGGCCAGCCGGTCCGGTTTTCCGTTGGGCAGCATCAGCAATTCCTTCCTGGCGACCACAGTCTTGGGGGCCAGAACTCCCAATGCTGCTTCGCGGCGGGCCGTGAAGCCCTTAAGCCCTTCCGGCGAGGGGTCGGACATGGCCACGTAGGCTGCCACGGCCTGGCCCCATTCTCGCGACGGTACACCCGCGACGAAAGCTGCAGTGACGCCGTCGAGCTCTTCCAGTTTGCTTTGGATATAGCCGGCAGAGGCCTTGACGCCGCCGCTGATGATGACGTCGTCGGCGCGGCCCAGGACAGTGAGCTTGCCGTCACCGGCAATTTCGCCGAGGTCGCCCGTGACGAACCAACGCACGCCGTCTTCCTCGAGGAACGCGGACTTTGTGGCCCGCGGGGCGTCAAGGTAGCCCGCCGCCACGGTGTCGCCGCCCAGCAGGATGCGGCCTTCCAGTTCGCCCTCGCCGATGCGGACCTCGACGCCGTCCAGCGGCTCGCCGTCGTACACGCAGCCGCCGCACGTCTCGGCTGATCCGTAGGTGGTCACCACCTTGAGGCCCTCGGCATGGGCGGCGGCAAGGAGTTCAGCCGACGCTGGCGCGCCGCCCAGCAGGATGGCATTGAAGCGGCGCAGCGCGGCAAGGGTTTCCGGTGCGGGGGAGTCCAGGAGCCGCTGCAGCTGGGTGGGGACCAGCGACGTGAAGCGGATCTTGTCCGTCAGTTCCCCCGCCGCAGCGGTGAATGCCTCGGGCGTGAAGCCGTTCGACTGGTCCATCACCCAGGGCCGCGTCCCTGCGTAGAGCGAGCGGACCAGGACCTGGACGCCGGCCACATACTGCAAGGGCAGTGCCAGCAGCCATTGGCCTTCGCCGCGCAATGCCATGGCCGTTGCCACGGAGGAGGCCGCCAGGGCATCCACAGTAAGGATGGTGGCCTTCGGTGTTCCGGTGGAGCCGGAGGTCCGTACCACCACCGCGGCCTCTTCCACGCCGGTCTCTACCGGAACGGCTTCCGGCCGCCCGTCCTCGTGAACCACGATTTCGACGGCGGGACCCTCGCCATGCAGGGCAGTGGCCAGTGCTTTGAGTACGGGATCGATGTCCACAGGGGAGTCCTAGAAGTAGTAGGGGAAGTTGGACCAGTCGGGGTCGCGTTTCTGGAGGAAGGCTTCCTTGCCCTCCACGGCCTCGTCCGTCATGTAGGCCAGCCGTGTGGCTTCACCGGCGAAGACCTGCTGCCCGGCCAGGCCGTCATCGGCCAGGTTGAAGGCGAACTTCAGCATGCGGATGGCCTGGGGGGATTGGCGGGCGATATCAGCCGCGTACTCCAATGCGACTTCCTCCAGCCGCGCGTGGTCCACGGCCTCGTTGACGGCTCCCATCCGGACCATGTCCTCGGCGGAGTATTCGCGGGCCAGGAAGAAGATCTCCCGCGCGGCTTTCTGCCCTATCTGGCGGGCCAGCAGCGCAGAGCCGTATCCGGCGTCGAAACTTCCCACGGTGGCGTCAGTCTGCTTGAACTTGCCGTGTTCGCGGGAGGCGATGGTGAGGTCGCTGACCACGTGGAGGGAATGTCCGCCGCCGGCTGCCCAACCGTTGACGACGGCGATGACCACCTTGGGCATGGTCCGCATGAGCCGCTGGACTTCCAGGATGTGAAGGCGTCCGGCGCGTGCGGGATCGATGGTTTCCTGGGTGTCTCCTTGGGCGTAGCGGTAGCCGTCCCGGCCACGGATCCGCTGGTCGCCGCCTGAACAGAACGAGTGCCCGCCGTCCTTTTCCGACGGTCCGTTGCCCGTGAGCAGCACGGTGGCAACGTCAGGAGACATGCGCGCGTGGTCCATGGCCCGGTACAGCTCGTCCACAGTGCCCGGACGGAAGGCGTTGCGGACCTCGGGGCGGTTGAAGGCGATACGTACAGTGGGGAGATCCTTGACCGTGCCGTCGCTGGAACGCTCAACTTGCCGGTGGTACGTCATGTCCTTGAAGTCGTCGAAGCCGGAAACGGTGCGCCAGCGTGAGGGGTCAAAGATGTCGGAAACCTTGGCAGGGAGTTGGTTGTTCACAGTCCGAGTCTAGTAATGGCCTCGGCTGATGCAGAACTCGCGGCCTTGGCTGCAGGTCCTGGCATGCCTCTGTTACCCGGTGGGGAGGAAGTCCGGCGGGATCGCATAAATGAGAACCACGGCCAGGAGGTTCTTGGCCGCATGGACGAAGTAGGAGAACATCAGGTTCTTTCCCGTCCACACATAGACCGCCACCAGCACAAGGGCCATGCCGAGATAAGGCGCAAGAGCCGACAACGCCAGCCCTTCCCTGCCCACAACATGGATCGAGGCGAAAACTCCTACCGAAATCGCGCAGCAGATCCAAATGTTCACGTACTGCGACAACTTGCCGATCAGCAGGTGCCGGAACAGGTACTCCTCGACGAACGGCCCCAGGACCACCAGCAGCGGCACCATGAGCCAGGCCGGCACACGCTGAAGGAGGCCTTGGATGCCCAACTGGTTTTCGGAGGTCTGCGCCGTACCGAGCGCCGCAACCAGAATTGCCGTGACGATCAGCATGACCACCACCGCAAGGGGAATCATTCCAAGGGTGAACCAGGGACGGGTGCCCAGGATCTTGATGTCGCGGCCAACAATGCGCCAGGCGGACGCCAAGGCAAAGACCCCGACGGCAGCATAGAAGACCGCGTTGACGGCATAGGAAGCCGTGGCGGGGTCGGAAAAAAGCCGGAGCATCATTCGCTCCACGGATTCGCCCGCAAAAGTGAAGTAGACCGTGAACCCCACGTAGGCGGCCACGGCGACTGCGTCCAGGGCATTGAACCGGTAAAGCCTCGCCCGCATCGAAATGGTGCCCATATGACCAGACTATCTTTGCTGGGTGGCCCCCGCTTCGCTACACTTTTCGGTATGCCTAACTTTCCGTTTCGGCGCGCCAAAGTTGTCCGCCGATTCGCCGCCTTACTGACCGCATCCGCTCTGGTGCTCGGGGTGTCCGCCTGCGGAGGGAATTCCTCTGCCGGTGGTGACGACAAGCCCGTTGTCCTGACCACGTTTACCGTTTTGGCCGACGTCGCCAAAAACGTCGCCGGTGACAAGCTCCGCGTGGAATCCATCACCAAGGCCGGGGCCGAAATCCACGGCTATGAGCCAACTCCCGGGGACATCCGCAAGGCTGCCCAGGCCGACCTCATCCTGGATAACGGCCTGAACCTTGAAGCATGGTTCTCCCAATTCGTGGAGGGACTCGATGTGCCCCACGCTGTGGTGAGCGACGGCGTGAAGGTCATGCCCATTGCAGAAGACTCCTACCAGGGCAAACCAAACCCGCACGCATGGATGTCCCCCAGCAACGTCCAGATCTACGCCAACAACATGGCCAAGGCCTTCGCCAAGCTCGACCCCGCCCATGCCGGCGAGTTTGAAGCCAATGCCAAGGCCTACAACGCCAAACTGCAGACCGTCCAGGACGAGATGGTCTCCAAGCTCTCCGTTCTGCCCGAAGCACACCGGGCGCTGGTGACGTGCGAAGGTGCGTTCTCCTACCTGGCCCGGGATGCCGGACTCAAAGAGGTCTACATCTGGGCCGTGAACGCTGAGCAGCAGGCAACGCCCCAGCAGATCGCGCGGGCAATCGAATTCGTCAAGGACAACCAGGTGCCGGCCGTGTTCTGCGAATCCACCGTCTCCGACGCCCCCATGCGGCAAGTCGTCGGTGCTACCGGCGCCAAATTCGGTGGCGTACTCTACGTGGACTCGTTATCAGAAGCAGATGGTCCTGTTCCCACGTATTTGGACCTCATCCGCCACGATGCGAAGACCATCACCACGGCCCTGACAGGAGGAGCGTCATGACCAGTCCCGCGATCGTCGTTGAGAATGTCACGGTCCACTACGGCGAGGTGCTGGCGCTGGACTCCGCATCCCTCACCCTGGACCACTCCAGAATCTGCGGTTTGGTCGGCATGAACGGCTCGGGCAAGTCCACCCTGTTCAAGACCATCATGGGCATGGTGAAGCCCGATTCCGGCCGGGTCCTCATCAACGGTCACCCGCCCATGAAGACCCGCAAGGAGGCCGGGATCGGCTACGTCCCGCAAAGCGAGGATGTGGACTGGGCCTTCCCCTTGTCCGTCCGGGACGTAGTGATGATGGGCCGCTATGGGCACCTCGGTTTCACCCGCCGTCCACGGAAAGCAGACCGGGACGCCGTCGAACAGGCCCTGGACCGCGTGGAGCTTGGCGAGTTTGCCGACCGCCAAATCGGCCAGCTGTCCGGCGGGCAGAAAAAGCGTGCCTTTGTAGCCCGGGGCATCGCACAAGGCGCCACCATGATGCTGCTGGATGAACCCTTCGCCGGAGTGGATAAGCGATCCGAAGCCACTATCACCAGGCTCCTGCGCGAACTTGCGGCTGACGGCGCCACCATCCTTATCTCCACCCACGACCTCCACGCGCTCCCTCAGCTCTGCGACGAAGCAGTGCTCCTGATGCGTAAGGTGCTGATGCATGGCAGCCCGGACGTGGTGCTGCAACCTGAAAATCTAGCCATGGCATTTGGCCTTGACGTCATGAACAGGGGCTAAGCCGTGGAATTCCTGCTTGAACCTTTGAGCTACGACTTCATGGTCCGCGCCCTCGCCACCACGGCAATTGCAGCGGTGGTTTGTGCGGTCCTTAGCTGCTGGCTCGTTCTGATCGGTTGGTCCCTCATGGGCGACGCCGTATCGCACGCGGTGCTTCCCGGCGTCGTGCTCGCCTACATTGTGGGTGCGCCGTTCGCGCTTGGTGCGTTGGTGTTCGCGCTGATTGCCGTGACGTTGATCGGGGTGGTGCGGAACACCAGCCGCGTGAAGGAAGATGCGGCAATCGGCATCGTGTTCACCTCGCTGTTCGCGCTGGGCCTGGTGCTGATCTCCGTGACACCCAGCCAGACTGACCTGAACCACATCATCTTCGGCAACCTTCTGGGCGTCAGCGTCCCTGACCTCATCCAGGTTGTGGTCCTTGGCGTGGTGGCTTTCGCGATCCTGATCCTCAAGCGCCGGGACCTCACGCTGTACGCGTTCGACCCCACGCATGCCCACGCCATTGGACTGTCGCCCCGGCGGCTTGGAGCGCTGCTGCTCGGCCTGCTGGCGCTGACATCCGTGGTGGCTTTGCAAACCGTGGGCGTGGTGCTGGTGGTAGCCATGCTGATCATTCCCGGTGCCACCGCCTACCTGCTGACGGACCGGTTCTCCCGGATGCTGGTGATCGCCCCCGTCATCTCGGTGGCGTGCTCCATGACCGGCATCTACCTGAGCTACTACCTGGACACGGCATCAGGGGCCATGGTGGTGGTCACCCAAGGTGCGGTGTTCGCCGTCGTCTATCTGTTCAGTCCGCGGCAAGGACTGATTGGTACGCGCGTGGCAAAGGCCCGGCGGAAGCGCGCGGTCGCGGCGGCCTGAAACTTGACGTGCCCCGATTCGCCGGGCAGTCTGGAGCGATGAAGTCTTGAGAGCAGCCCGTCCATCCGGCTGCATCCCCAGTAGACCACTGAGGCAGTACCCCAAGCGGTTTCCTGCCATTCACTGCGGACTTTGCGAGGACATCTCTTGACTGACCACCTTCACCTTTCCGGCGTTTCCCACGGCTACGGGGACCGCGAACTTTTCCACGGCGTTGAACTCACCATCGATCACGGCGAGCACGTTGCCATTGTCGGGGAAAACGGGGCGGGGAAATCCACCCTTCTCCGCCTGCTGGCCGGCGTGGAAACGCCCGACGACGGCACGGCCGGGTTGGCAGGAAACGCCGGCTACCGCGTGGGCTACCTCGCCCAGACTCACGGACTTCCTGCCTCAATTACTGTCGGCGACGCGATCGACGAGTCCCTTAAGGCACTCCGTTCGCTTGAGGCCCGCATCACCGAACTGGAACAGGACCTGGCGGACGCGGACCCCGAAACCCTGGAACTCTACGGAAGCCTGCAGACCCAGTACCAACTCCGCGAGGGGTACGCTGCCGAGTCCCGGGTGGAAGCAGCGCTGGACAGGCTGGGGCTGGGAGGCCTGGACCGGCGTCGAACGCTTGGGTCTTTGTCCGGCGGCGAGCAGGAGCGCGTTGCCCTCGCCTGCCTGCTGGCAGATCCTGCCGAAGCCCTGCTCCTGGACGAGCCCACCAACCACCTGGACGCCAATGGCACAGCCTGGCTGGAATCGAGGTTGGCTGCGCACCGAGGCACCGTGGTGGTGGTTTCGCACGACCGCGTCCTGTTGCGGAAGGTAGCCAGCACGGTAATCGAAGTCGACGCCGAGCGCCGTTCCGTCAATAGGTACGGCAACGGCTACGAAGGTTACCTGCGGGAGAAAGCCGCCCAGCGGGCCCGTTGGGTGCAGCAATACGAGGAATGGCTCGACGCCATGGCCGCCGAACGGTTCCAGGCAGCCACGGTTTCCGGCGGCATGGGCTACGGCCGGGTGCGCGACAACGACAAATTTGCGACCGGCTTCAAAAAAGGCACCTGGCAACGCGCAGCCACCAGCAAAGTTCGCAACGCCCAGGAACGCCTGCGGCGGCTCGAAGAGAACCCCATTGACCGGCCACCCGTGCCGCTCAAGCTCGCCGTGCAACTTGACGTTCAGCTGGAGGAAGCTGCTGGACCGGCCATCGAAGCACGCGGCATTAGCGTGCCCGGTCGCCTCAAATCGACTGATCTGCGCGTCGAAACCGGGGAGAAGGTCCTCATCACCGGGCCAAACGGCGCAGGAAAATCAACGCTGGTCTCCGTGCTCGCCGGGACGCTCGAGCCGGCCAGCGGAACATTGGCCGTTCAGGGCACGGTGGGATATCTGCAGCAGGAACTCGACGTGCCCCCGCGTCCCGGGCTCCGGCTCCTTCCGGCGTTTGCCGCAGGACTGGGCGGAAACATCGACGAACATGCCGAGGCCCTGCTTCGCCTGGGCTTGTTCCGGCCTGCGGAGTTCCACGTTCCCGTGGGCAGCCTCTCGGCCGGACAGCAACGCAGGCTCGCCCTGGCCAGGCTGCTCCTGGGCAGCTACGAAACCATGATCGTGGACGAACCCACCAACCACCTTGCGCCGGTGCTCGTGGAACAGTTGGAAGCTGCGCTCGCGGGCTTCGCCGGGACACTGATCATCGTGAGCCACGACCGCGCGCTGGGGGAGTGGTTCGATCGGTGTGCCGCGGCCGGTTCAGTGGGTAGCTGGGTCCGGTACGGGATGCAGGATGGCGAGTTGCTGTAGGCCCACGTGGCCGACGTGGCCGACGCTGCCGCCGGGGTGAGTTGTTCGCAAAGGGATCGTTACGCCCTGTCCTGCATATGGAAACACGGCATCGAGCGTCCTGAAACAACGGCGGAGCACCATGGAAGGAAGCCGGCCGAAAGGATCTTTCCGTGATTTCCAAGAACCTCTTCCTTCAAGGCATATTCCCGTTTGACGGCATCGGTATGGAGAAGCCGGTTCCCCTCCACAGCGAGCTCGCGCACTTTGTTCCGGACGGCGTCGTGAACCAGACGCTCTACTTCCGCGGCGGCAACACCAGCTCCGAACTCATCGCGGTTGTCCTTATGCGCGACGGCGTGCCGATGCGGTATTTCCCCATCGGGGCCAAAGGCGATGTGCACGTCCCGTTGCGGGTTGTGGAAGATATCGAGGGCGGCTCGATGATCGAGTTGTACATCGCCGCGCCGGCCGGCGTCCGCGGTTCCGTGGTGGTGGACCTGGGCATGGTGGAGCACTGATGACCAGGCAGCTGGTGGTCATCGGCAACGGCATGGCCGGTGCACGTGCGGTGGAGGAGATCCTGGCCCGCGGCGGCGGGGACGCGTTCGACATCACCATTTTCGGCGACGAACCGTACGGAAACTACAACCGCATCATGCTCAGCCACGTGCTGTCCGGCGAGGAAAGCGATGCCGACATTTTCCTCAACGCCCTGCCGTGGTACCAGGAAAACAACATCACCCTGCACGCTGGGGTCCGGGTGGAGCGCATAGATAAGTACAGCAAACACGTCTTTACGGCCGATGGCAGGGTGGTTCCCTACGATGTCATGATCATCGCCACCGGAAGCCACTCGTTCCTTCCCCCGATGGATGGCCTCTACACGCCCAGCGGATCGGTGCGCCACGGGGTCTTCACGTTCCGGACCATGGACGATACCCGCAAGATGGTCCAGTTCGCCCAGCACGAGCATCACCGCCGGGCTGTGGTGATTGGCGGGGGATTGCTGGGGCTCGAGGCTGCCCGGGGACTGCAGGCGTACGGCCTTGACGTGGCGGTGGTCCACTCCGGTGGCCACCTCATGAACGCGCAATTAGGGCCCGACGGCGGCGCAATACTGCGGCGAAGCGTCCAGGCGCTGGGCATCGAGGTCCATACAGGAAGCCGGACCACCGCGGTACTGGGCAAGGACCGGATCACCGGCGTGCGGCTGCGTGATGACACTGAGCTGGACTGCGACATGGTGGTTGTGACTGCCGGCATCCGGCCCAACGTGGATGTCGCGGTCGTGAGTGGTTTGGCCGTGGAACGGGCCATCGTGGTGGATGACCACCTGCGCGTCATGGACGAAGAGGACATCTATGCCGTGGGGGAGTGCGTTCAACACCGGGGCGAGGTTTATGGGCTCGTAGCGCCCTTGTGGGAGCAGGCCGCTGTTCTGGCGGACCAGATCACCGGTGTGGATCGTTCCTCGGTCTATCTGGGTTCCAGGACCGCCACCAAACTGAAGGTGGCCGGCGTCGACGTCGCTTCCATGGGCCTGCCGGGCCCGGAACGGGACACGGATGAGCACATTGTTTTCTCGGAACCGAGCCGGGGTGTGTTCAAGTCGATCGTGATCCGGGACAACAAGATGGTGGGCGCTACCCTTCTTGGTGACAGCCGCAAGGTTGCCTACTTGACCCAGGCTTTTGACCAGGGCCTGCCGCTGCCGGAGGAACGGCTCTCGCTGATGTTCGATCTCGGCTCGCCGGGTGAAGAGGAAGGTGTTTCCGAACTGGCGGATTCGGCACAGGTCTGCAACTGCAATGGGGTTTCCAAAGGAACGCTTGTTGCCGCGGTGCAGGGTGGTTGCCGTTCGGTACCGGCAGCCATGGACGCTACCCGGGCCGGCAAGGGCTGTGGTTCCTGCAAGCTGCTGGTTTCGCAGGTGGTGGAATGGGCGGCCGACGGCGCCGTAGAAGATGACCCGGCTGCGAGCTACTACGTTCCCGGTATTCCCCTGGACAAGGCCGCGTTGATGTCCCGGATCCGGGAGCTTGGTCTGCGCTCGGTTTCCCAGGTGTTTGCTGCGCTGGCTCCCGGAAGCGCTGAAGATGCCAAATCCAAGATGGGCCTTGCCTCGCTCCTGAAGATGATGCTGCCAAAGCAATACATCGACGAGCGCGACGCCCGCTTCATCAACGACCGCGTGCATGCGAATATCCAGCGTGACGGCACGTTCTCCGTGGTTCCGCAGATGAAGGGAGGCGTGACGTCCGTGCAGCAGCTCCGCACGATTGCCGACGTCGCGGAGAAGCACAACATTCCCATGATCAAGCTGACCGGTGGGCAAAGGATCGACCTTCTGGGCGTTCCCAAGGAAGACCTTCCGCAGGTTTGGGCCGATCTGGACATGCCCTCCGGCTACGCCTACGGCAAGAGTTTCCGCACCGTGAAGACCTGTGTGGGGAAGGATTACTGCCGCTTTGGCACGGGTGATTCCACGGGTTTGGGCATCTCGCTGGAATCCCGCTTCCAGGGAATCGAGTCGCCGGCAAAACTGAAACTCGCAGTCTCCGGATGTCCGCGGAACTGCGCGGAGTCCTTGGTCAAGGACGTAGGCGTCGTTGCGGTGGAAGGAGGCCGCTGGGAAATCTATGTTGGGGGAGCGGCCGGCGCCCACATCCGCAAGGGCGATCTGTTGGTCACGGTGGATACTCCGGAGGAAGTCACACTGCTGGCGGGTCGGTTCATGCAGTACTACCGGGAGAACGCGAACTGGCTGGAACGGACGTATGCGTTTGTTCCCCGGGTGGGGATCGACCGCATCCGCAGCGTCATCCTGGACGACTCCGAGGGCATCGCTTCCCGCCTGGATGAGGCGATGCAGGAGTCCGTGGAGAACTACGTGGATCCGTGGAGTGAGCGCGATGATCCACTCACGCCCGGCCAATTCCGGACCTCGTTGCCGCTCACAGTCCTGCCGCAGGTGCCGGTCCGATGAAGATTCCACACGTCGTAGGGCCGGTGGACCAAATTCCGTTCGGCGAAGGCCGGGCGTTCGGGATCGACGGCGAGCAGGTTGCGGTCTTCCGGCTACGGGACGGGACCTTGCGGGCTGTGTCGGCAGTGTGCCCACATAAGGGCGGCCCCCTTGCCGACGGAACCATCGACCAGCGCGTGGTGATGTGCCCGCTCCACCAGCACTCGTTCGAGCTGGAAACCGGGTGTTCCACCACGGGAGCCAAGCCCCTGCGGACGTACGAAGTCTTCGCAGATGAGAGCCGGAATATCGTGCTGATCTCCTAAAGCAACGCGGGGTCACTTACGGCCCATTCCGGGGGGAAACATGGGCCGTAAGTGACCCCGCGTTGCTGTGTCCAGGATGCGTGCTGTTGCCTGCGTCACGGGCATTCCCATTAATCCCGTAAGATAGACGGGTTGCGCGAACCTTCGGCGTTCTGCGTTCTTTGTCACACTTCAACGTCCTCCAACGGGGAAAGCTCGAATTTTGTGTGGCCAAGACGCCCATGTTCCGGCATGGGCGTAAACACCTACAGCAATACCCCAACCCACAAGGAACAGCTGTGCCGCAAAGTACCCCCACAGAACTCCAGAACCCCACGGCCCCATCCACCGCCGTCGGCTCCACCCTCAGCGCCGAGGGTTACCAGAAGACCCTAAGCCGGCGCCACGTCACCATGATCGCCATGGGCGGCGCAATCGGCGTCGGCCTGTTCATGGGCGCCGGTGGCCGCCTGGCCTCCACCGGCCCGGCCCTGATTTTCTCCTACGCCATTGCCGGCGTCATCGCTTACCTGCTGATGCGTGCCCTTGGCGAACTCATCATGTACCGCCAGACGTCCGGCTCGTTCGTGAGCTACGCCGGTGAAATGTTCGGCAAGAAGGGCGCCTTCCTTTCAGGTTGGATGTACTTCATCAACTGGGCCATGACAGGCATTGCCGAGCTCATCGCAATCGGGCTGTACTTCCAGTTCTTCTTCCCCAACGTCCCCGTTGAACTGTCCGCCATTGCAGCGCTGGTGCTGCTGGTGGCCGTGAACCTGTTCAGCGTCAAGGCCTTCGGCGAGTTCGAATTCTGGGCCTCGTGCCTCAAGGTCGCAGCCATCCTGATCTTCCTGGCCGTTGGCACCTTCATGGTTGTCACCAACGCCCAGGTGGGCAACGGCCATGCCTCGGTGGGCAACCTGTTCCACGAAGACGGTGGCATGTTCCCCAAGGGCGGCCTGGTCATGATCCTGGTCCTCAACGCCGTGATCTTCGCCTACAACGCAATCGAACTCGTTGGTATTACCGCTGGTGAGATGGAGAACCCGGAACGCGAAGTTCCCAAGGCGATCCGCGCCGTCGTGATCCGCATTATTGTCTTCTACGTCGGTTCCGTGATGCTGCTTGCGATGCTGCTGCCGTCGGACCAGTACAAGGCCGGCACCTCGCCGTTCGTCACCGTGTTCGGCCAGATGGGCCTCGGCTGGATGGGCGACGTCATGAACATGATCGTCATCACCGCCGCGCTGTCCTCCTGCAACTCGGGCCTGTACTCGATCGGCCGCATCTTCCGGACCATGGCCAACAACGGCCACGCGCCGCAGTGGCTCACCAAGATGTCCTCCCGCCACGTGCCGTACGCGGCCATCCTGGCGATCGGCGGTGTGTACCTGGTGGGTATCCTGCTCAACATCTGGCTGGGTGGCTCCCATGCGTTCGACCTCGCGCTGAACACGGCCTCCATCGGTGTGATCTTCACCTGGGGCTCCATCTTCGCGAGCCAGATTGCCCTGCGGAAGAAGCGCGGCAACGTCTCCAGCCTGCCGATGCCCGGTTCGCCGTGGACCAGCTGGCTGGGCCTGGTTGCGCTGCTGGCCATAACCGTACTGATCGGCTTCGACACCATGACCGATAAGGCAACCGGCGAGGTCTTCCTTCTGGGTCTCTGGACCTTGGCGACCATCCCCTTCTTCGCCCTCGTCCTGTGGCTTGGCTGGCAGAAGGTCAAGAACAACGAGCCCAAGAGCGAACTGTTCAGTTAACGCTTGGCTCATAAACGCTCGACGGCGGGTGCCTCCTTTCCGGGGGCACCCGCCGTTCGCGTTGTGGGGCATGGTCTGCGTTCTATGTGACGAGTAGGGGCGCAGGGCAGGCCCCGCCGCGTCTCGGCTACGAGGACGGGCGTTCGGCCAGTTGGACCTTTACTTCCTGCGTTTCTGATCCCCTGCGGAATTCCACCGTCACGTTCTGCCCGGGACTTTTGGTTCTCAAGGCTGCGAGGAGATCCTCGGGGGTTGCCAGGTCCTTGCCATCGAGCTTGACGAGTACGTCCCCTGGCTGGATGCCGGCTTTGGCGGCCGGCCCGCCATCCTGCACCGAAAGGGCCAGCGCCCCGTGGGTGTCAGGCAGGCCCAGCCGGTCGGCGATCTGTTGAGTGATATCCCCCGGTCCCAAACCAATGAAGGCGTGATCGGCTGTGCCATCCTCCTTCAGCTGGTCAGCCACTTTCACGGCGGTGGCAGCGGGGATGGCAAAGCCCAGGGCGACCGCACCTGACTGCGGCGGAATGTAGGCTTCGCTGATGCCGGTCACTTCGCCCCGGCTGTTCACTACGGCTCCGCCTGAGTTGCCGGGGCTGATCGCGGCGTCGGTCTGGATGAGGTCCACCAGGGACTGGCTGCTGGACGCCGAACCCGGGATCTGGCGGTGGAGGCCGGAGATGATGCCCGCCGTCGCCGTATTTTCGAATCCCAGCGGCGAGCCTATGACGATCGCCAGCTCGCCGATCCGGGGCAGGGAGGTTTGGAATTTCGCGGCCGGCAAACCTGTCCGTTTTGCTTCCACGAGGGCAAGATCAGTGATGGCGTCGGTGGCCCGCACGGTGCCAGCCACCCGCTGGCCGTCAGCAAAGCCAACCTCAACATCGCGGTTGCCGCGCACCACATGTTCATTGGTCAGGATCAGGCCATCCTGCGAATATACGACTCCACTGCCCAAACCGCCGTCCGTGAAGATGGTAGCCACCGACGGCTGGACATTGCTGATGATGTCAGGGATGTCCGCGGCACCCTGCTGAGGGGCCGGGTTGCTGTCCCCTTGACCGGATTGTCCGGCGGATTCTCCTGCGGATTGCCCGGCGGTTTGTCCGCCGGGTGGGCTGCCGGTCGCGCCTGGGAACTGTGAAGTCGACGGTCCCTGCAGGCTCGGCCCAGGAGCTGTGCAGCCTGAAACCACGGAGGCTAGGACAGCTGCTGCCGCGAGGAGTTCGACGGGACGGGACGCAGTGCGCTTGGCTGAAGCTGGCCGATGGTTCATTGAAGAGTCCCCTTCATCACCGGGCTCTATGGATGCTTTTTAAGGCTAATCCCGCCCTTGTTCCCCCGCCAGTTGGGACTGTCAGTGCCCGGGTCTAGGCTCGATGTATGGATCACACCACCACCCTGACGCAGCACATCAACGCCAGCCCGGAGAAAGTTTGGGCGGTCCTCTCGGACATCCCGGGCTCCGCGGGCACCCTTTCGGGCATCAACGCAATCCAGATGCTCAGTGAGGGTCCTTATGGGGAGGGCACCCGCTGGAAGGAAACGCGGACCATGATGGGCAGGCAGGAAACCGTGGAGATGTGGGTATCCCAGGCTGACCCACCCCGCAGCACCACAGTCAAAGCACTCCAGAGCGGCGCCGACTACACCACCCGCTTCAATCTGGCGGAGCGCGACGGCGGAACTGACCTTACGCTGACATTCGGCGCCGAGGTCCTCAAACCCACGCTCGGGAGCAAGGTCGCCATGGCCTTGTTCGGGAAGATCGGCATGAGCATTACGCGAAAGGCCCTCAGCAAGGACCTTGCCGAGATCGCTGCGAAGGCGGAATCCCTCTAATGGCGGCTGCAAAAGTGGCAGCCCCCAAGATCTCCCCGGTGCGCCTGGAAGAACTGCGCGACGACGACGCCCCGGACTTCCAGCGTGGCGAACGGTATGACGGCATCAGGTTTACCAGGGTGTCTGCCGATGGGGAGGAACTGAGCGGTGCCGACTTCATTGAGTGTGAGTTCACCGGCGTCTCGTTCAACGAGGCCCAGTTGCGTGGCGCCACGTTCCGGGAATGCATCCTTGCCGAGCCGTATGCGCCAGTCTTCACTGCGGCACGGACTTCCTGGCAGGACGTGGAGATCAGCAATCCGAGGTGGGGATCAGCCGAGCTGTACGAAGGCACGTGGCGTTCGGTACGGATCGAGGGCGGCAAGCTGGACTACGTGAACCTGCGCGGCTCCAAGCTGATGGACGTCCAGATTTCAGATTGCATCATCAACGAGCTCGATCTGGGCGGCTGCACGGGAACACGGCTATCGCTGAAGAATTGCACCATCGGCACCCTGGATGTAACCGGCGCCAAGCTCAAGGACGTGGACCTGCGGAGTTCGGAGTTCCGGGGTATCAACGGGTTGGCCGGGCTTGCCGGAGTTGTTATTGACGATTACCAGTTGAGTCTCATGGCCCCGTTGCTGGCCGGCCATTTGGGCATTCGCGTGGTCTGAGCGATGCCGTGCCGGTTAGGGGAAATGGCTTCATCTGTTGACCCGGACGGCAGGCCGTGTAATCTTTATAGAACGAACGGTCGGTATATTATTCCCGGGCCGGTCCCTTTCACTTCGCGAAGGATGTTCTCATGGTCGAGGCTTTTCTTGTTGGCGGCGCACGGACGCCGGTTGGACGTTACGGCGGGGCATTGTCCTCCGTCCGTCCTGACGACCTCGCCGCGCTGGTGGTCCGTGAGGCAGTGGCGCGTGCCGGCGTCGATCCTGACTCCATTGATGAGGTAATCCTCGGCAACGCCAACGGCGCTGGCGAGGAAAACCGCAACGTGGCCCGCATGGCAACCCTCCTCGCCGGGCTTCCCCTCCACATTCCGGGCATCACCGTGAACCGTCTCTGTGCCTCGGGCCTGAGCGCCATCATCATGGCGAGCCAGATGATCAAGTCCGGCGCCGCGGATATCGTGGTGGCCGGTGGCGTCGAATCCATGAGTCGGGCACCCTGGGTCCAGGAGAAGCCCATCACTGCATTCGCCAAGCCGGGCCAGATCTTCGATACGTCCATCGGTTGGCGCTTCGTCAACCCGCTTTTCACCAAGGGCGAGCTCTCCCGCGACGGCAAGATGACCTACTCCATGCCTGAAACGGCCGAGGAAGTGGGCCGTGTGGACAACATCTCCCGCGAGGACGCAGACGCTTTCGCTGTCCGCTCGCACGAACTCGCTTTGGCGGCCATTGCAGGCGGCCGGTTCAAGGAAGAGATCGTTCCGGTCACCGTCAAGACCCGCAAGTCCGAGACCGTGGTGGACACTGATGAGGGTCCTCGCGAAGGCACCACCATGGATGTCCTGGCGGGGCTTCGGCCAGTAGTCCCCGGTGGCTCCGTAGTCACTGCGGGCAACTCGTCCAGCCTCAATGACGGCGCCTCTGCGATCATCGTCGCCTCCGAGGCAGCCATCAAGAAGTTCGGCTTGACGCCCCGCGCCCGCATCATCGATGGCGCTTCGGCGGGCTGCGAACCGGAAATCATGGGCATCGGTCCTGTCCCGGCAACGCAGAAGGTCCTTGCCCGCACCGGCCTCACCGTGGACCAGCTTGGCGCAGTGGAGCTCAACGAAGCTTTTGCCACCCAGTCCCTTGCCAGCATGCGGCGCCTGGGGCTGGACCCGGAAATCGTCAATAACGACGGCGGTGCCATCAGTTTGGGGCACCCGCTGGGTTCCAGCGGGTCACGTCTGGCCATTACCCTTCTGGGCCGCATGGAGCGGGAGCTTGCCAGCAACAATGGACCGAAGCTTGGCCTTGCCACGATGTGCATCGGCGTGGGCCAGGGCACGGCAATGCTGCTGGAAGGCGTGTAAATGGCACTGAACCAGGAAGACTTCAGCACCCTTCTTCTCGAGGAACGTGACGACAGGCTCACTGTTCTGCTCAACCGTCCCGAAGTACGCAATGCGATAGACCAGACCATGGTGGACGAGCTTCACCTCGTCTGTGCCGAACTGGAGCGCAACCCCAAGGTCCTGATCATCGCGGGCACGGACGGCGTCTTCGCCTCGGGCGCGGACATTGGACAACTCCGGGAACGCCGACGGGATGACGCACTGCGGGGGATCAACTCAACCATCTTCATGCGCATCGCCAAGCTGCCCATGCCCGTCATCGCAGCTTTGGACGGCTATTGTCTGGGCGGCGGTGCGGAGCTTGCCTATGCGGCAGATTTCCGCATCGGGACCCCAAGTGTGCGGATAGGCAACCCCGAAACAGGACTGGGAATCCTTGCCGCAGCCGGCGCCAGTTGGCGGCTCAAGGAGCTCGTGGGCGAGCCGAAAGCCAAGGAAATCCTCCTCGCCGGCGCCGTGTTGAGGGCCGAGGAAGCCCTGCGTATCAGTTTGATCACTGAGATTCACGAGGCCCCTGAGCTCATGGAGGCCGCGCACAATCTGGCTGACAGGATCGGCCGCCAGGATCCCCTTGCGGTCCGCATTACCAAGTCGGTGTTCCACGCTCCTGCGGAAGCGCACCCGCTGATCGACACCCTTGCCCAAGGGATCCTCTTCGAATCCCAAGCCAAATTCGACAGGATGCAGGCTTTCCTGGACAAGAAGGACACAGGCAAGGCCGCCAACTCATCCAACTCCGCTGCCAACGACGACAGGATTCAGAAATGACAGCAGTACCCGCGATTCCCCACGTTGTTGGAGTCCTTGGCGGTGGCCGGATGGGTGCGGGAATCGCGCATGCGTTCCTGACCAAGGGGGCCACCGTGATCGTCGTGGAGAGGGATCATGAGGCAGCCGCCGGGGCGCAGGGGCGGGTAGCAGACGCAGTGGCCAAGTCCGCGGCCCGTGGCACCCTGGGCGAAACCCCTGAAGAAGCGTTGGCCAGGTTCAGCACGTCGACAGACTACGAATCCTTCATCCACTGCGGCCTGGTGGTAGAAGCCGTGCCCGAGGATTACGATCTCAAGGTCGCCGCGTTGAAAGCGGTGGAGGACCGCCTTTCCGCAGATGCATTCCTTGCCTCAAACACGTCGTCTTTGTCCGTGACGGACTTGGCGAATGAACTCCGCAGGCCAGCCAACTTCATCGGGCTGCACTTCTTCAACCCGGTGCCCGCCTCTACCCTCATCGAAGTGGTGCTGGCCAAAGAGACCTCGCCCGAACTCGCCCAAGCGGCGAAAAACTGGACCGAGGCACTCGGCAAGACCGCCGTCGTCGTTAATGACGCGCCCGGCTTTGCGTCCTCAAGGCTGGGCGTCGCTATTGCCTTGGAGGCTATGCGCATGGTTGAGGAGGGTGTGGCATCAGCGGAGGACATCGACGCCGCGATGGTCCTGGGGTACAAACACCCCACCGGGCCGCTCAAGACCACCGACATCGTGGGTCTTGATGTTCGTCTGGGCATCGCGGAGTACCTGCATTCCACGTTGGGTGACCGCTTTGCTCCGCCGCAGATCCTGCGGGACAAAGTTGCCCGTGGGGAGCTTGGCCGCAAAACAGGCAAGGGCTTCTTCGACTGGAACGACTGACCATCGCGTAACCGTTAGGCTAGCCGGGTGACCTCGATTGAACCCATCACCTTGACCGGCAAATTCGTGACCCTGGAACCCTTGCGGCCAGATCACCACGACGACCTTGTGGAGGCGGCCAAGGACGGCGAACTCTGGAAGCTCTGGTACACCTCCGTACCCACGCCGGACGGTATGGCTGCGGAGATTGAGCGGAGGCTGGGCCTGCAAACCCAAGGTTCCATGGTGCCCTTCGCCACCAGGCTCAACAGCACCGGCAAGGTCATCGGAATGACGACGTACATGAACATCGATGCCGCCACTCCGCGCGTCGAGATCGGCTCCACCTGGAACGCAGCGTCCGTCCACGGAACAGGCACCAACCCCGACTCCAAGCTGCTGCTTCTTCAGCATGCCTTTGAAACCCTGGGCTGCCCCGCCGTCGAATTCCGGACGCACTGGCTCAACCACCAATCCCGCGACGCGATCGCCCGCCTCGGCGCCAAGCAGGACGGTGTGTTGCGGAACCACTCGCGCACCAAGGACGGAGTGCTTCGCGACACCGTGGTGTTCTCCATCCTGGAACACGAATGGCCCGCGGTGCGGAACGGCTTGGAGTTCAGGCTGGCCAGGTACAGCGCGTAGTTGGCCAGCGATATGACGCTCTTACCGGCAGATCAGGACATGCCCCGCAAGCCACGGTTCAGTCTTCGCGCGGCTGTTATTGCAATCGTTCTTGGAATTCTATGGCTGCTCCTCTTCCATAACGCACCGCCGCGCGAGGGCACGGTGGCCGGGCACGGAATCGTGGTTGACCAAAAGATCAGTACAAAAGGCCTCTGCGAGCCTATAGCCGACGTCGTGATCGATGGCGCCACGTACCGCACTCCTCCAGGAACCAGCGCCGAGCCCTGCGCCTACGGGATCGGCGAGGCCATCGATGTCACCTACCACCCTGATGACATCACCGGAACGCTTGAGATTCCTTTGGAAGGACCATCCAAGAAGGCTGTAGCGCTTTTGCCCTTGATAGGGGTCGCGCTGCTTATCGGCGGCACAATCTCGCTGGTTGGAAACATCCTTTACCGCCGGAAAGTGAAAGCCCAAAAATAGCTTGTCGATGGGTCTGTACCGCATTGCCTGCCGGGCGTAATCTGGCCAACACATTGCCCCGTACGCGGCCGACGGGTGGGCGAGCCGCGAAGTGATCCCTTTTGACGGACCACCGGAGCCCCAAAGAGCAGCATGAAGGGGAAACACCATGGCAACTCATCGAGCACGACGCCGGCACTTGGCTTTTGCAGGCGGATTGGCCGCCCTTGCACTCACGTTAGGATTCACGGCCAGTCCGGCGACCGCCGCACCGCCGCCACCCATCACGTATGTGGCACTCGGCGATTCGTACACGGCAGGGACGGGGGCGGGGGACTTGAGCAGGCCGCCCGTTGCTTGTTGGCAAAGCCCCGGTGGTTACGCCGACCTTGTGGACGCCTCGCCAAAGGTCACCTTGGTGGCCAATCTTGCGTGCCATGGCGCTGTGTTGTTCCCCGTCCCACCCTTCTATGACGGAGTGACGCCGACAGTTGGGGAACAGATCCTTGCCGGGCAGCAGGCCTTGGCGGGTGCTGATCTGGTCAGCATCACAGCTGGTGCCGTGGATGCCGGCAGTTTGCTTGCCTTGCAGGCCTGCTCTACACCGGATACACAGCTTTGCGCAGCCACAGTTCAAGGCATCATTCAAAACCTGCAGCTTGGTATCCTTCAGGCCCAGCTCGAGGCAACATACCAGGCCATCCAGCTGGCGGCACCGGACGCTGTCATCGCTGTTCTGGGCTACCCTCGCCTGTTTGATCCGTCGCAGGGCGACATTGTGACCAATGGGATCACAATTGTTCCCGTCCAGAACCAAATACTCGTGAATCAAGCTATTGATGCCCTCAACGCGACCATTGCAGCGGCTGTGGAAGGCAGCGGGACCAACGCCGTGTTCATCGATGTGACAAAGCGATTCATCGGGCACGCGGTCAACTCAGACAATCCCTGGATCGTCCTGGATCTCACGCAGCCGTTTTTGGATGCAAACTTCCATCCGAACGACGCCGGATATCAGGCCTACGCATCAGCACTGCTCTCTGCGGTGAAGCTAACTCAGCTCGCCAAACGCTAAACCACTAACACGTTGCGAACCCGCTGTTTCGTTGTTGCCCAACCACGAAACAGCGGGTTCGCAACGTTCAGGCAGGCAGGAAGCCCGCACGTTCACACCTTCTGCCAACGGCTCCCAGCCACGGCGCTGGCCTCAACCGCTGCCAGCACTTTCTGTACCTGCAAGGCATCAGAGAACGACGGCGAGGGCTGCTCGCCAGCGCCGAAGGCATTCACGAGGTCCACCACCTGATGCGTGAATCCGTGCTCGTAGCCCAGGCCGTGCCCTGTGGGCCACCAGTTTCCGACGTAGGGGTGGGATGGTTCCGTCACGATGATCCGGCGGAAACCGGCGTCCTCCTCGGAGGCATCGTAGAAGGACAGCGAGTTCATGTCCTCGAAGTCGAAAGCCAACGAGCCGAGCGTGCCATTGAGTTCCAACCGCATGGCGTTCTTCCGTCCCAGGGCGAACCGCGTCGCCTCGAACACGCCGATCGGGCCAGCGTCGGATGTCTTACCGCCGCCGGATGTCTTTGCCTGGAAACGGGCGGTGAAGATCGTTGCGTCGTCCACAGTTACTTGCCCGCGCGGACCGTCGGCACCGCCATGCCCACCGAGCCCTACGAGGTCCCCGCCGATCGGCCGTTCCTTCACGAACGTCTCCATGAGGGCCGAAACCCCGGTGATGCTGGACCCGGTGATCCACTGGGCAGCGTCGATACTGTGCGCACCGATATCACCCAGTGAACCGGAGCCGGACTTTGACTTGTCCAGGCGCCACGTTAGAGGGGCGTCCGCGTCCGACAACCAGTCCTGGAGATACTGGGCCCTGACGTGCCGGAGCTCGCCCAGCCGGCCGTCGTCCACCATCCGCTTTGCCAGGGCCAGTGCAGGAGTTCGCCGATACGTGAAACCGCACATCGAGTACACGCCCCGCTCGGCGGCCGAGGATGCGACAGCGGTCATCTTTTCGGCCTCCACAACACTGTTGGCCAAGGGCTTCTCGCAGAGCACGTGTTTGCCCGCTTCCAAGGCGGCGATGGCGATCTCGGCGTGCGTGTTTCCGGGGGAGCAGATATCGATCAGGTCAATGTCATCGCGCTCAATCAGGCGACGCCAATCGGTCTCTACGGAATCCCAACCGAACTTGTCCGCGGCTGCCTGAACACCGGAAGCATTCCTGCCAGCCAGCGCCGTCAGCTCGGGCGCAAGTGGGAGATCGAAGAAGCGGGGCGCGGTTCGCCACGCATGCGAGTGGGCCGCGCCCATGAAGGAGTAGCCCACCATGCCCACCCGCAGCTTCCGCGTCACAGCCGAACGCCTTCCCCCGCAAGCGCACTGCCTCCGGCAAGAGCACTGTCTCCGGCAAGCGCACTGCGAACCGATGTCCAGGACTTCAAGACCTCCAACACAGCGGGGTCCCGTTCGGCAAGGAGGGCCTGTTGGTACGAGTTCTCAAGCAGCGCATCCACGGAAACCCGGGCCCCGGACGAGGCACTCAGAATGGCCGCCTCCACCATGGCCAGGCTCATGATGTTCTGGTGCACCTGGCCCATTGGAGTGCTTCCAGTGCGGACTGCAGATACGAAGTCGCGCAGCGAGCCAGTGATTTCCTGGCCCGGATCGGAAGCACCGGGCCCCGGAGGAACAGGCGTCGAGGAAACAGGTTCGTTGTCCCCGTCCCACAAGACCGTGCCGTGCTCGCCGCTGATCCGCCATGAGGCGTTCCACGAGGTTTCCTGGCCCGGGCTGCACCAGCTTCCGTTGAACACGAAGCGCTCCCCGCCGGTCATTTCGAAGACGGCCGTGGCCCCGGCATCACCGCGGTACCAACTCCAGGAGGGGTTGTACTCCTCGCAGAAAACAGAAACGGGATCGGCGTCGAGCAGGAACCGGGCCATGTCGAACTGGTGGATGGCCATGTCCAATAGCAAGGGATGGTCCATGGCATCGCGGAAGCCGCCAAAATGAGGCGCCTTGAAGAATTCGGCAGAAACAATGCCAACACGGCCGAGAGACACGGACAGCCGCTTGGCTTCAAACAGCTGCCGGTTGTAGCGCCGGGACTGGCTGACCATGAACAGCTGGCCGTGAAGCTCAGCAGCTGCTGCCAACGACAGCCCTTGCGCCACCGTCGAGGCCACGGGCTTTTCGCCAAGGACCGGCAGGCCCGCAGCGAGTGCCTCGGTCGTGACCGGATGATGCGCGACTGGAACGGTGACGTTGATGACCGCTTGGGCTCCGGCGTCGGACGCCAGTGCCGCCGTGCCGGCACCTACCGGAAGGTCGGGACGGCCCAGAGAGGCTGCCGCTTCTGAGGCCGTGGCAAGGTCCAGATCCACGATGCCCACGAGCTCCACCAACGGTGACGCCTCAACGGTTCGAAGCCAGGCACGGCCCATGCCCCCGGCACCGACCACGACGACGCGAAGGGGAGTGCCGTCGTCGGGGATTGTGGCGAAAGGCGTGCTCACGCGTTGGCTCCTTGGTAGCTCTTGCCGTTGAAGAAGTCGTTGGTTTCATACCTGAGCAGCTCCGGGACGGCGCGCTCGGGACGGTCGGTGACGGCCCATTCCACGGCGTTGGCGATGACGCGACGGATGTCTTTGTGGTGATAGACGGGGTAGTCCTGGTCGCCGGGGCTGAAGAAGAAGATCTTGCCGTGGCCGCGCCGGAACGTGCAGCCGGAACGGAAGACTTCGCCTCCGCTGAACGAGCTGATGAACACCAGCTCCTCGGGCGTAGGGATATCGAAGAATTCGCCGTACATTTCCTGCTCGGGGATCACGATGGGGTGCGGCACGCCCTTGGCGATGGGGTGGGTCGGGTCCACTGTCCACACGAGCTCGCGATCATGTTCCGAGCGCCAGCGCAGGGTGCAGGTGGTGCCCATGAGCTTGGTGAAGATCTTGGACCAGTGCCCCGAATGGAGCACAATCAGGCCCATGCCCGCGAGGACCTGGCGGTGGACGCGTTCCACGATCTCGTCGTCAACGTCTGCATGGGACATGTGGCCCCACCAGGTGAGGACGTCGGTATTGGCGAGGACTTCCTCGGTGAGGCCGTGCTCGGGTTCGTCTAGAGTGGCGGTCCGGACCTCGACGGCGGAACCCAGGTTCTCCTCGATGCCCGCCTTGACTGCGCCGTGCATTCCCTCGGGATAGAGGCGTGCCACGAGTTCGTCCCGCTTCTCGTGCCGGTTTTCGCTCCAGACGGTGACGCGGATGGGCTTGCTTGTTTCAGGCATGGTTCTTTCCTTCTGATGAGTGACGGTCTACTTGACCGCGCCGCCGGTGGTGCCTGCGGCGATGTATTTTTGGGCCGCGACCAACAGGACGATGGCCGGGATGGAGGCGAGTACCGCCGTCGCCATCACTGAACTCCAGTCGTTCACGTAGGCGCCGATGTACTGGAAGATGCCCAGGGTGACCGGACGGACCGCTTCCGTGGTGGTGAGCGTCAATGCGAAGAGGAAGTCGCTCCAGGCGAACAGGAACGTAAAGAGTCCTGCGGTGATCAGCGAGTTCCGGCTCAGCGGAATCACGATCGACCAGAACGCCCGCACATGCCCCGCCCCGTCCACCCGCGCGGCCTCGATCACGGATGCCGGCATGCCGTTCATGAACGCCCGGATGATGAGGATGGCGAACGGAATTCCGTGTGCCGAGTCCGCGAGGATCAGGCCCGGAATGGAGTTGAGCAGCCCGAGGTCGTTGTACGCCGTGTACAGGGCGTTGGCCACTACGATGCCGGGGATCATCTGGCTGATCAGGATGGCGAACAGGACAACGCCTGCGCCGCGGACCTTGAAGTAGGCCAGCGCGTAGGCGGCCGGGGCTGCGATTGCCAGGCTCAATGCCACGCTGCCCAGGGAGATGACCAGGCTCGTGCCGAGGTTCCCGGCTTGCTCATTGATGGCTGTGGCATAGCCCGTGAAGTCGGGCTTCAAGGGCAACCACGAGGTTTCCAAGGTAGTGCCGTTGGGCTGCAGGGAGGCGTTGACCATCCAGTAGACCGGGAACAGCATGATTGCCAGGAAGAAGATAGCAAGCGCCGTGTAGCCCCAGTTCGTGCGTCCTGTTGCTTTTGATCTGCCAAGCCGGAGCGTGGGTGCTTTCAGTACGGTTGTCATGGTTTCCTCACTCATCCACAGCGCGTCGGCTTGCCCGCAGGTACAGGACCGCGAAGACCAGGGAAATGATGACCAGCACGTTGCCCAGGGCCGCGCCTTCGCCGAATTTGAATTCGTGGAAGGAGAGATCGTAGGACTGGGTGGCGATGGTCTGGGTCGAGTTCGCCGGGCCACCGTTGGTCAGGCCCAGGATGATGTCCAGCACCTTGAGGGTGTAGACGACGCCGAGAACCAGCACCACGCTCACTACCGGCCGGAGCATCGGCCACGTGATATGCCGGAACGCCTTCCAACCCGTGGCGCCATCGAGTGACCCGGCCTCATACAGCTCATCCGGGATCTCCTGCAGGCCGCCGTAGAGGATGGTCAGGTTGAACGGGATGCCAATCCAGATGTTCACCCCCACCACAGCGATCAAAGCCAACGAGGTACTGGTCAGCCACGGAACGCCGGTATCGACGATGCCCAGATCGCCCAGGAAACGGTTGAGTGCGCCGCTGTCCTTGTCCAGGATCCAACGCCACACGGCACTGGAGACGATCAAGGGAAGGAGCCACGGCAGCAGGAGCAGCGACCGCAGGATGCCGTTGAGCGGGAACTTGCGTTGGAAAAAGATCGCCAACGCCAGCCCGATCACGAACTGCCCCAGGATGGAACCTATCGTGAACAGTGCGGTGTTCAGCAGCGAGGTGGAAAACAACGACGACGACAAGACAGTTACGTAGTTGGCCAACCCTACCCATGGGGCTTCTCCGGTGAAGAAGGTGGCCGTGGTGTAGTCCTGGAAACTCATGACGACGTTCTTGACCACCGGGTAGCCAAAGAACAGCGCCATGTAGACCACGGCAGGGACCAGGAAGAGCCACTGGAAGATGCGCTCGCGACGTTGGCGGGTCCGGCGTCGTGGTTTCTGCGCTTCTATAGACGAGCCTGCCGGGCGGCCGTCCTTTGCCTTGGCCTTTCCGGTGGAACGTGCCGCTGTTTGCGACAAATCTGTTGTCAATGACATGGCTCGCCGCTTACTGGCCTTGCGCTTGCTTGAGGGCATCAGCCGGGGAGGCGTTACCGGTCAGGGCTGTTTGGATTGCGGTGTAGATCTTGGTTGCCTGGGCGGGCCATTCTGTACCGAGCTCGCCGGTGCGGGCCCGGGCCGTCTTGATCAGCTCCGTGAACGTAGCAAGCTTCGGGTTTTCGGTGGCGAACTTATCCGCCAGCGTGGTCTTGGAAGGAATGGTGTTGCGGACCTTGGCCATGGCCATCTGGTTCTCGTCGCTGTTCAGGCAGGCAACCACTTCTGCAGCCTTGGCCTGGCGTGCCTTGTTACCGGTCTGGGGGACCGTCCACACCTCGCCACCCAGCGGGGCAACGGACGTCTGGCCGGCTTCACGAACGGGGATCTTGACCACGCCGTACTGCAGAGTGGGCTGCTTATCCAGGGCCGGAATCTGCCACGGGCCGTTGACCATCATGGCTGCTTTGCCGGCCATGAACTGGTCCTTGACATCGGCCTGGGTCCAGTTGAGGGCGGAGGAAGAGACGGAGCCGCTCTTGACCAAGTCGGTCCAGAGCTGCAGTGCTTGCTCGGTCTCCTTGGTGTCGATCTTCTTCTCGTCGCCGCCGTTGGACCACATGACCGGGAGGAACTGCCAGGTGCCTTCATACGTGGGGTTGGCATTGAACGCGAGCCCGTACTGGTCGCCCGCAGTGAGCTTCGCGCTTGCTGCCTTCAGCTCATCCCAGGTGGTGGGCGGGGTGACGCCAGCCTTGGAAAGGATGTCCTTGTTGTAGAACAGGGCAATGGTGTTCACGGTGGGAGCCAGCCCGTACACCTTGTCCTTGTAGGTGCCTGCGCTCAGGACACCCTCGGCGAAGTTGTCAGTGCTGACTTTGAAGTCTGCCAAGGGAGCCAAGGCGCCGGTGGCGGCAATCTGCTGGAGATCCGGATTATCCAGCATGAGCACGTCCGGAAGCGTCTTGGAGGAGGACTGCTGGAGCACCTTGGAGATCAGGGACTTGCCCGGAACGGTCTCCCGCTTGATGGTGACACCTGCCTGGGTGCCGCACTTGGTAAGGGCGTCACCGATGAAGGACTTGTCGGGCTCGTTGTTGTAGTAGTCCATCACGGAAATTTCGGTGACGGCCTCCGACGACGAAGCTGCAGTGGAGGTCCCGCAGGCTGAGAGGGCCAAGGGGAGGCCGACCAATGCAGCGACGGCGAGGGCAAGAGGACGACGGGTTGTCCTTTGTGCTGACTTCATTGTCTGTTCCTTTTTTCTGGGGGTTGAGTTATCGATGCGTATCGACGATGCGTATCGATGAATTCGGAAACTGTAGTACAGGGTGCTTTGAGAGGGTTTAGCTGCCGTGGGGTGGACGCAGCGTGCTGGCACGGTGCGTAATGACCGTGGGTACCAATTCCAGGGATTCGGTTGGTCCCTGGTTTTCGGTTTCGAGGAGATCGCAAATAATCTTCACCGCACGGCGGGATACTTCGGCCGGGCGGAGGTCAATGGTGGAAAGGGGGACGGGCTGAAGCTCAGCCAAGGTGGGGGAAGCGCTGCCGATGACTGAGACATCCGTGCCAGGAGTCAGGCCGCGGCTGGTCAGGACGCGTCGAAGAACGTCCTGAACGGTGCCGTCCGGAGCGATAAACGCAGGTACTCCGGTGGTCTCCGCCAAGGCTTTGTCCACGGATTCCGCGATCGCTTCGCGATCAGTTCCGCCAGGGAGGTGAAGCACTTTGACGCCCAGGCTTTGGGCGGCTTTGTCGGTGCCGGACATGAACCGCTCAACGTAGTTCACGTGGCGGTCTACCACTTCCGGCTGCCAGTCAAGGACGGAGATGACTTCATGGCCTGCCGCGGCGAGGTCCTGGACGCATTGTTCTCCGGCCATTTCAAAGTCGGCATCAATGCAAACCAAACCGGAAGGATCATGCGGGATGCCGATCAGCACCACGGGAACGTGGAGGCTGCGGACCACCGGGAGGCGTTCGTCGTCGCCTTCCACCTGCATCAGGATCAGGCCGTCGCAGATCTGCTGGCCCACCACACGCTGCAGCCCAGGTGCGCCCTCATCCTCAGTGACCAGCAGGATGTCGTGGTCATAGAGGCGGGCGGTGTTGGCGATCACGGAGACGAACTCCATGATCGATGCCATGTGCAACTCGGGGATGAAAGGGATAACGAGGCCGATTACGCGCGTCCTGCGGCTGGCAAGTGCGCGGGCTCCTGCATTTGGCTGGTAGGTCAGCTGCTGGATGGCGTCCTCCACCTTTTTCCGCGTTTTCTCGGAGATGGGCCGCTTGCCGCTGAGAACATAGGAAACCGTGCTCTGTGCAACGCCGGCGGCCTGGGCAACGTCCTTGCTGGTGGGCATGTCCCGGCCTCCTTGCGCTCTCTGCTGAACGGTCTGCGTGTGGTTCTGTGCTGCTCTGTGGTGCTCTGTGCTGCTGGTGTTGCGTGCTTTGTTGTTCGTGTGCGTGCTTTGTTCGTGTCGTCGATACGTATCGTCGATGCGCATCGAGAACGAGTATGACATGAGTCACTCGCCCCGCGCAATACCCCCATTCCGTCCCTCTCTCACATCCACCGCCCTTTCACCGGATGTTCTCTCATTTCCTCACGCCTTTCGGCGGATGTTCTCTCATTTCCTCACGCCTTTCGGCGGATGTTCTCTCACATCGCCCCGGACGAATGTGCTTAGCTGGCTCCTATGGACGGGACAGCACCGCAGTTAGGCGTCCACTGGGATGGCGCCGTGAACGCCTGGCGGATCGCGGGGGGTGTGTACAGGATGGGTCGCCACGAGTGGGTTACCGAAGTTGGGTGGCGCCAAATGTACGACGACGGCATCCGCACTGTCATCGATTTGCGCGCCTCGGGCGAGCGGCGGCAACGCGACACCGATCCCGAGGTGCCGTACGACGTGAAGGCTCGAATCGACGTCGTGCATTGCCCCACGGAGGACCCGGACCGTAGCGATTTTGGCGAGCTCTTCGGCCCGTACCTGAAGGACCCGGCGCGGTACGGCGAGTATGTGGGGCTGTTTGCCGGGAAGATTGCGGCCGTCTTCAAAGCCATCGCGGCCGCGCCTGGCAAGGTCGTGATTCACTGCTCGGCGGGCAGGGATCGCAGCGGGGTGATCGCACTCATGCTGCAACGTTTGGCCGGTATTGGTGATGACGAAATCCTGCGCGGCTATGAACTTGCGGCGCGGGGGATCAATGAGCGGCACCGTACCCACGGGGCACCGCATGCGCACGATCCCTACCTTTCAGACGAGGAGTTTGAGGCCTGGTTGGAGCAGAAGCGGGCTGGCGTGAGGGCCTTCTTGGGTTCGCTGGAAGTCGAATCGTTCCTGACGGGGAATGGGGTCACCGCTGCAGAACTGGCGGCGATCCGCGTCAAGCTGCAGTGATGTGAGAGAACGATGGACCAAAACGTGCGGTATGTGAGAGAACGATTGCGGCCGTATGGTTTTCTGAGACAGCTTGATGGGAGATTCGTTTCAGATGACCACGCCCAGAAGAAAATATGATGCCGCTTTCCGTGAGGAAGCGGTGCGGCTGGTGCTGTCCACGAACCGTTCGGTGAAGCAGGTCGCCGAGGAGATCGGGGTGAAGGAAAGCACGCTGGGGAACTGGCTTCACCGACATCGGGAACGTCAACCAAATGCCCCTGTCCCGTCCGAGGACAGGGGCCCGGTTGCCTGGGAAGAACACCAAAAGGCCTTGGCCGAGAACGCCAGGTTGAAGGCCGAGGTCGAGTTCCTGGGAAAAGTCAGCGCCTTCTTTGCCTCGAAGCAAAAGTAGAGGATTTCTACGAGTTCATCGAAGCGGAGAAGGCCAACCATTCAGTGGTGTGGCTGTGCCGGGCATTGAAGGTTTCCCGGGCCTCGTTCTATCGGTGGCGCAACCCCGCCGGGCCCTCACCACGTGCCGTGCGGCATGAGGATCTGGTCACCGCGGTCACCGACCTCTATACGAAGGAGGAAGGCCGTGCCGGACGGGACCAGTTGGCCTTGTTGCTGAACGCGGCCGGGACCAAGGTCTCCGCCCCAACCGTCGGAGCCATCATGCGCGAGACCGGTCTGCGTGCCATCCGAACTCGGGCCTGGAAACAGACCACGGTCCAGGACCCGCAGGCCAAGACCGCCCACATCGAGAACCACATGCTCGACACCGACGGCAAACGCGACTTCACCTCCACCGTGCCCGGGACCCGTCTGGTCGGCGATATCACCTACCTGCGCACCGGCGAAGGCTGGCTCTACCTGGCCACCGTCATCGATCTGTTCTCCGGCATGGTCATTGGCTGGTCCATGGCCGGACACATGCGTGCGAGCCTGTGCACCGCGGCCCTGCAGATGGCCCGGAACCACGGCCGCTTCGCCGAGGATTCTGTGGTCTTCCACTCCGACCGCGGCGCCCAGTACACCTCTGAGGAATTCCAGCAATGGTGCGGCACCAACGCGGTCACTCAGTCCATGGGCAAGGTAGGGGTGTGCTGGGACAACGCGGTCGCCGAGAACTTCTTCTCCCACCTCAAAACCGAGTTCTACCACCACCACCGCTTCGGTTCCAGGCTCGCCGCCCGGACCGCCGTGATGGACTACATCGAGGGCTGGTACAACCGCCGCCGACCCAACCGCCGGGCCGGCGGCGCACCACCCGTAACAGCCCACACCGCTTACCAAACCACCGTTCAGGGACCCCTGGCCGCCTAACCAACAACAACGAGAACTGTCTCAAAAACTTGACGAGCGCAGATGGCCCAAAACGGGCGGTATGTGAGAGAACGAGGAAATTCCTGCTGTACTCCTCCGGGCATTCATGTACCCTGTATATATTACCGAACGGCCGGTCAGTAATGTTTGTGCTCCCGCAGACCCAATGACCGAGCCGATTTCACGTGCCTTGGAAGGACCCGTCGACGATGACCACTACCGCAGTCGCCCCGGAAACCACAGCCGTTGCAACCGTCCCCAGCTATGTCCAGGATGCTTGGTGGACTCCCGCTCCCGACGCAAAAACCGTCCCGGTCCGTGATGCCAGCACCGGAGAAGTCCTGGCCAACGTCAGCACCGACGGACTGGACATTGCCGCCGTCGTACATCACGGCCGCACCACCGGCCAGGCCGAGCTTGGAAAGCTGACCTTCCACCAGCGTGCGCTCAAGCTCAAAGAACTTGCCATGTACCTCAACGGCCGGCGCGAAGAGCTCTACGAGTCCTCGTCCCAGTCCGGCGCCACCAAGATCGACAACATGATCGACATTGACGGCGGCATCGGCGTTCTCTTCACTTTTGGGTCCAAGGGTCGCCGCGAACTGCCCAATTCGCAGGTTGTGGTGGATGGGCCGATGGAGGTGCTGTCCAAGGACGGTTCATTCGCCGGTGAGCACATTTACACCCGTATTCCTGGTGTCGCGGTGCAGATCAACGCCTTCAATTTCCCGGTCTGGGGCATGCTGGAGAAGTTCGCGCCCGCCTTCCTGGCCGGTGTTCCCACCATCGTCAAGCCCGCCACCCCAACGGGCTACGTTGCAGCGGCTGCCGTCAAGGCGATCGTCGAGTCCGGCATCCTGCCCGCGGGATCCCTTCAGCTGATTTCCGGCTCCGCCCGGACCATCCTGGACGAACTGGATTACCGCGACCTCGTCTCCTTTACGGGCTCGGCGTCCACGGCCAACTCGCTGAAATCGCACCGCAACGTGGTCCAGGGTGGTGTCCGCTTCACCTCCGAGACGGACTCGCTCAACGCCGCCATCCTCGGCCCTGACGCCGTTCCAGGCACTCCGGAATTCGACGCATTTGTCCGGGCTGTCGTCACCGAAATGACCGTCAAAGCCGGCCAGAAGTGCACCGCCATCCGCCGCGTGATCGTTCCGAAGGAGCTGATTTCCGACGTCTCCGCCGCCATCGGTGCACGCATCAACGAGCGTGTCGTCGTTGGCGACCCCCGCGCCGAGGGCGTCACCATGGGCGCCCTGGCTTCGCTGGAGCAGCTCGCCGACGTCCGCGCGGCCGTTCAGTCAATGCTCGACGCCGGTGGTGAGCTTGCGTACGGAACGCTCGATTCGCCGTCGGTCACTTCCGTCGGCGGCAGGGTGGGCGTCGTGGAAGACGGCGCGTTCATGTCTCCTGTACTCCTCAGCTGGGCAGACGCGGAAGCCGAAGAAGTCCACTCACTTGAAGCGTTTGGCCCCGTGTCCTCGGTAATCGGATACTCGGATCTTGCCGACGCCATCCGCCTCGCAGCCCGCGGTTCGGGCTCACTGGTTGCTTCCGTGTGCACCAACGATCCTTCCGTGGCGCAGGAGCTGGTGCTCGGTATCGCAGCGCACCACGGCCGCGTCCACATGCTCAACCGTGAAGACGCGCGCTCGTCCACCGGTCATGGTTCCCCGGTCCCGCACCTGGTTCACGGCGGTCCCGGCCGCGCAGGTGGCGGCGAGGAATTGGGCGGTATCCGCTCGGTATTACACCACATGCAGCGCACCGCCATCCAGGGCTCGCCGAACATGCTCACCGCCGTCACCGGCCAGTGGCACACGGGCGCTGACCGCAACTTCACCGTGGAAACCGAAGGCGAGCACCCTTTCCGGAAGCACCTCTCGACGCTGAGGATCGGCGACGCCGTTCGCTCCGATCTGCGCCAGGTGACCCTCGAGGACATCACGGCCTTCGCCAACTCCACGGGCGATACGTTCTACGCGCACACCAACCAGGAAGCAGCCGAGGCCAATCCCTTCTTCCCCGGAATTGTTGCCCACGGGTACCTCCTCCTGAGCTGGGCTGCCGGGCTGTTCGTTGAGCCCGCGCCGGGTCCTGTGCTGGCCAACTACGGCTTGGAGAATCTGCGCTTCATCACGCCAGTTGCAGCTGGCGACTCCATCCGCGTCACGTTGACCGCCAAGAAGATCACGCCACGCGAGACCGACGAATATGGCGAGGTTGCCTGGGATGCCGTGCTGACGAACCAGAACGACGAGATCGTAGCCACGTACGACGTCCTGACCCTCGTGGAGAAGTAACCCCACATTAAAAGCAACGCGGGGTCACTTAGGGCCTATGTTGACAGCCAACATGGGCCCTAAGTGACCCCGCGTTGCAGTTTAACCGGCGCTTGATTCCCGAAGAGTCAACCCGGGCGCGAAGTCGCGTTCTTTCGGGGGCAGGCCTTGAATTGCATCGATCAAGGCGTCAGCCATGGCAGCGCCCTGAAGGTTGAGCTTGGTGCCGACCGTCGTGAGCCTTGGCCGCAATTGCTCGGCCAACTGGACTTCCTCGCACGCAACAAGGCCGATTCGCCCGGGCGTGGCCAATCCAGCGTCGGCCAATGCGGACATTGCCCCCAAAGCCACGGAAACACTGGACGCCACGATGCCTTCCGGGTTGTCGGGGCCGGAAAGTAAGCGCTGCGTGGCGCCGCGGGCCGCGTCGGTGCTGTACTCGGTGCGGACAATGAGGTCCTCTGCATCTTCATGCCCGGCCTCGCTGCAGGCACGGAGAAAGCCAAGGGTCAGGAACGGCGACAGCACGGACGATTCGCTCCCGCCGAGCAGCGCCACGGGCCAACGCCCTTGGTCCAGCAAATGCTTGGTGGCTTGGTAGGCAACGGATTCGTAATCCGTGGTCAGAACCAGCGCACCCGTCCCGGCAAGCTGCGGAGTGCCAAGCAGAACCTTCGTACCACGGTCCTCGGCCTCCTCAATGGCGGCACGCACAGCGGCCGTATCGATGTCGTCACCTGTTGCCAAAATGACACCGTCAACTCCCTGCAAAGGCAGGGATTCCAGGAGCCGCTCAAGGCGGGTGATGCTGTGGTCAAGGTCGCAGAGAAGGACGCTGTAACCGCGTCCTTCTGCGGCATGGGCAACGGCCTTTGCCAGCTGGCTGTGGAAGGGCTGGGCGATATCGCCCACCAACAATGCGATGGTGTTGGAACGTCCACTGCGCAGGCTGCGGGCCGCGCTGTTCAGCACATAGTTCAGCTGGGCGACGGCGTCCATCACCTTGGTGCGCGTCTCCTCCGCAACAGTCGATGGGGCGGTAAAAACACGCGAAACTGTGGCGCGGGAGACGCCGGCCGCCCGCGCCACATCGAGCATGGTTGCTGGTGCCGCGCTACTTACCGTCATGGGATCTGATGGTATCGAGAAACAGCGCCGCGTAGCGACGTCCGTCGACACCGAGGGCGACGTCGATGCTGTCGCGGCTTAGGTAGCCGTGTGGCAGCGTGGTCTCGGAGGCCTTTGTCCGGCGATCGACGACGGTCTGCCCCCGGGTCAAGGGGTTTGAGAGGCTGACTTCAACCCGATGGCGATGGGTCACAAGGCCTTCGGGATCGATCACGGCACAGACGGCCCCGGCGTCACCGATGCCTGCCGATCCGGGCGAAGTCAGCCGGAAATCATCCGCATTAACCTTCGCCAGATGAGTCAGAAGATGACCGCTGAGCCGGCATCCGGCGTCGTCGGATTCCCTCAGCAGCTCAATGTCGGGTGCCTCGATCGCTACGGAATAGAACACGTCCAGTCCGTACATGGTGATTGGCAAGCCACTGCTGATGACGATCTGGGCTGCCTCGGGATCGTGCCACACGTTGAACTCGGCCACGGGCGACGCGTTGCCCACTGACGCCGATCCACCCATGAAAACGATCTTCCCGATATTCGCCGCAACTTCCGGGTAGGTCCGCAGCAGCAGGGCAATGTTCGTCATCGGGGCGAGGGGCACCAAAGTGACAGGCTCAGGACTGGAGAGGATCTCGCGCCGCAAAAGTTCGACGGCGTGAATCGCCTCAGGCTTTCTGGCTGACGGTTCCCAGCCAAGATCGGCCATCCCGTCCCCGCCATGGACGTGGCCGGCGTCGCGGGGTTCTTCGAGCAGGGGCCTGGCAGCCCCCGCAGCCACCGGTACACCCGTGGCGCCGACAGCGTCCAGGACCGTCAACGTGTTTCGAACTACTCCTTCCAAACTGGTGTTTCCAGCAACGCAGGTGACGGCGCGCAGGTTCCAGTCAGGGTGGCGGGCAGCGAACATGAGGGCGAGAGCGTCGTCCACCCCTGTGTCCACATCAAGAATCAGTTGTCCCATGGTTCTACTCCGTGGATTCAATGAGCTCGGCGAGATCCTCGAGGTCCGGGGTGTCCCTGAACCGCAACACTACGCGATCCATCGCTGCCTCAGGGAAGGCAAACGGTGCCTCGTACTCCGCGGAAACTGTACTGACCGGGTCCGAGCCGATGTCCATGCCCCAGAACGACAGGTGGCTGGACGTGCCGCTGATTGTCGCTGCAGCAACCACCTGATCCCCATGGAGCAGTTCTGCCAGCGCTGCCCTGTCGTCCAGGGGAGTCAGGCGCAGGCCCACTGCCTGCGGTCCGCCGGACAAGGCAGTGTCAGACTTCAGCACATCGCGGGCGCCCAAGGCATGGTGTTCGAAGATCAGGACATCGTTGCGAACGTAGAGCACGTAGCCGCCTTGTTGGTTGCCGCTGGAAATTAAGACCCCTTCCATTCCCGGGTTGAATTCCCGGAGGTGGATGGTGAACTGAAGGGCTCGGTCGCTGCCCGTGATGGCGCTGGCCAACGGGACGTGGCTCTGGCCCGCCCTGAAAACGATCTCCTTGCGATTGACCAAGCCAGCCGGACCCCGGGCAGTGAGCAGCTCTACCAGGGTTCGGTCGTCCAGGGGGAACGCACCTATTTGCTCCGCCTGCTCCCACCAGAGTTTTTGTAGGGTTCGAAGCTTTTCCGGCTCGGCCCCGGCGAGGTCGTGCGCTTCGGCGAAATCTTCCCGGGTGTTGTACAGGCGCCAATCGTCCTGCTCGTAGTCCTGTCCGTGAAGATGTGCCGTCACGGCTTTCCACTCACCATGGCGGATTGCACGGTGGCCCAGCATCTCCCAGAATTGCGTTTCGCGGGGCTCCTTCACGGCTGCATCGACGAACGTCGCAACTGCCGACCCGCCGTCGAACGTTGTATCAGTCTCTATGTTGGCTGCATCCAGGAGGGTGGGCGTGATGTCGATGGCGTGCAGGAACTGGTTCCTGACCTCTCCCGCCTTGGCGATCCCCGCCGGCCAGGAAACGACCAGCGGCGAACGTACGCCGCCAAGGTCAACGAACTGCTTGTAACGGCGGAACGGCGTGTTGCCCGCCATGGCCCAACCCTCCGGATAGTGGGCGCCACCCAGGGGGCCGCCGAGCTGAGGCAGCAAGCTGACCTGCTCGACGGCGGGCCTGCGGACGCCCGAATACGGCGCGTTGCAATCGACATCGCCCGTGGGGCCGCCCTCGCGGGATGCACCATTGTCCGACATGACCAGGACGATGGTGTTCTCGTAAAGGTCCATCGCCCTCAACGCTTGAACAACACGGCCAATTTGGGCATCAGCGTGCTCAAGGAAACCGGCGAAGGCAGCTTGCAGGTGGGTGAAGACATCCTGTTCGGTACTGCTCAACTCCTCCCACGCGCGGACGTCTGCCAGCCGTTCCGTGAGTGCCGTGCCGTCCGGCACGACGCCTAGTTCCACCTGCCGCTTCAGCCTGTCGCTGCGGGTTTTGTCCCAGCCCTTGGTGAAGACATCGATGTACTTTTCGATGTACGCCCTCGGCGCTTGGAAGGGGGCATGGGTGGCCCCCAAAGCCAACTGGAGGAAGAACGGAGCGTGCGGACGGTACGTGGAGTGGTCCTTGAGGAAACGGATTGACTGTTGGGCCAGGTCCTCGCTGAGGTGGTAGCCCTCCCGGGCGGGTGGTTCAATGCTGTGGTTGTCGGCCACCAGCTCGGGGGAGTACTGGTCCGTGCAGCCATCCAGGAAACCGTAGAAGCGGTCGAAGCCACGGTTCAGCGGCCAGTTGTGGAAGGGCCCGGCCGGCGTGAGTTCGTTCAAAGGCGCAAGGTGCCACTTACCGGCCAGATAGGTTCCGTAGCCGTTCCTGCGCAGTATCTCCGGGAGCATAGGCACGTCCGGACGGACGCAGCCGCGCGAGTTGGGGAAGCCAGTGTCTGCATCGGCCAGGAACCGCATGCCTACAGAGTGGTGGTTGCGGCCCGTGAGCAGGCTCGCCCTGGTTGGGGAGCACAGAGGGGTGACGTGGAAGTTGGTGTACCTGAGTCCTTCCCCGGCCAGTCCATCGATGACAGGCGTGTTGATTTCGGAGCCAAAGCAGCCGAAGTCCGACCATCCGGTGTCATCAAGTATGACCATGAGAATGTTGGGTTGTGAGCCGTCGGCTGCTTGCTGCTCGGGCCACCAAGCCTCGGATTCGGCAACTGTGGTGCCGATGCGGCCGGGAAATTCCTGCTGCATTGCTGCGGTTCCGTTCTGTTTCGGGACGTGTTTGTTTGCTTTAGAGCTGGGAAGCAGCCACGGACGCGGGCGATGCCTGGGAAACATGGACCACCTGGGTCTTGCGGGACGTCAGGTATAGCGCGCAGCCGAGGGCGACAAGCGCAACCAGCATGAGATATCCGGAGATGCTCCACGTGGCGCCGCCGGCGTTGTTTTGGAGGGCCTGGGCGATCAGCGGGCCGAATCCGCCACCGATTACCGTGGCCACCTGGAAACCAATGGACATTCCGGTGTATCGGACCTTCGGGTCCAGGACTGCGGCGAAGAGCGTGGCCTGCTGGCTGAACAGCATTCCCACTATGAGTCCGTTCGCGGACATCACCAAGAACAGGGCCAGGACGCTCTTGGTCTCCATGAGCCAGAACATGGGAAAGGCCCACAGCGCCAACGCCACGGTGGCGGTAACCAGAACCCGTCGTGGGCCGAAGCGGTCAGAGATGATGCCGGAAACGGGCGTGATGATGAGGTTGGTGACGGAAGAGGCAATGTTGGCCATCAAGGCTACCGTGGGGCTGATGCCCAGCGTGGTTGTAGCGAAGCCGATGATGAAGACGCCCTGCATGAAGCCCAGCGTGGTGTCGCTGACATGCACGCCAATCATCGCTAGTATCTGCTTCGGGTAGCGGCGCAGCGCAACGACCAGGGGCAGCTTTTCCTTGGCCGCAGGCGTGGCCACGGTCTTCTCGAAGTCCGGCGTTTCCGTGATTTTCAGACGCAGGATCAATCCAAAGATCACCAGGACTGTGCTCAGCAGGAACGGGATACGCCATCCCCAAGCGAGCAGCTCTGCCCGGGACAGTGTGCCCGTGAGAATTGCTACGACGCCGCTGGAGAGAATAACGCCGATGGGAGCGCCGGCCTGGACCAGGCTGCCGAAGAAGCCGCGCTTGGCTTCCGGTGCATGCTCGACGGCGAGCAGTGCAGCGCCGCCCCATTCGCCGCCGAGGCCTATGCCCTGGAGGAAACGAAGTGAAACCAGCATGATCGGTGCCCAGACCCCAACTTGTGAGTAGGTGGGTAACAGGCCGATGCCCACGGTGACGAATCCCGTTAGGAAGAACGTGAAGAGCAGCATCTTCTTACGGCCAACGCGATCACCGAGGTGCCCGATGACGATGCCGCCAAGAGGCCTCGCAACGAATCCGACGGCGAACGTACTCAGTGAGAGGACGGCAGCCAGGCCGGGGTCGCCGCTGGGGAAGAAGACAGCCCCGAAAACGAGTGCCGCCATGGGGCCGTAGACGAAAAAGTCGTAGTACTCCAGCACCGAACCGATAGTGCTGGCACTGGCGGCAGTCCACGGTGAAGTCTTCGTGGGGGCCTTTGACGCATGGGTTGTATGTGGGGGGTTCATGTTAATCCTCGTCGCTTAACTGTAGCCATGGGATCGATCTCATCCTCTTCCCCAATAGACACCTTGTTTGTGATGAGATCGATCCCATCACGTTAGGTGATGTCCGTCACGCGTGTCAAGGGGTGTGCGCATGAGGTTCAAAACCGGTCCTCTCTCACATCCCACTGCTTTTTCCCGGTTCCCCGCTCACATCCCGCGCGCTTCTTTCGGTTCCTCTCTCACATCCCGACCTGTTTTAGCGGTTGTTCCTTCAGATAACGACGAAGCGCGTCCCCCATGCAGGGGGACGCGCTTTGTCTTGAGGGGTTGGTTAAAGCTGGTATTCGGCTTGTTGGCCGAGCGTCTCATGGATGCACAGAACGTTGTTCTCGGTATCCATGAACCAAGCGCACTTCTCTGCGTCGGTGGTGCAAATATGGTTATCGGTCTTGAGCTCAGGCTCGTCGTAATCCTGGAATTTGACGCCTTGGGCTTCCATCTCCGCAACAGTCCGCTCGATGTCCTCGACCTCAAAGCTCATGGCGGTATGACCGGAGTGCTTACCGTCCGTGACCGGCAACAACTGCAGCATAGGGCCGCCGTCGTTGCCAAATAGATCATTTCCGTCCCATGTCCTGCCGCGATGCGGAAGGCCGAGCTTTTCCGCGTAGAACTTTCTTGCGCGGCTCAGGTCATCGACAGGCAGGACAGTTGTGGCTGTGTTAAGGGCTAGATGCATTTGGCCACCTCCTACGCTGAAAATTTTACGCTTGAGGCCCCCGGAAGGATCTTACGAATCATGTCATAAGGTTGAACGATGGGACTTGGCCGGGTTGCGCTAGATGCGTTCCGAGGCCTAACCCTGCCCGATTTAGTCTCGGACCAGACGAGGCTCCTGTTCGTCGGCATCAATCCTGGCCTGCGTGCTGCTGCAGTGCAGGCGCACTTCGGTGGCGGCAGCAATCGCTTCTATCCAGCGTTATTTCGGGCCGGCATCGTCGATCGTCGGATCGATGCCTCTGCAGGGTTCCGCCCCGGGGACCTCAATCATCTGCTGGAACGTGGCGTTGGGATTACGTCCATAGTTGCGGAAGCTTCGGCGCGAGCGGATGAACTCACCCCGGAGCAACTCCTTGCCGGAGCCAAAGCACTATCTGCGCGCGTCGAACTTATGGCGCCGGCAATGGTTGCAGTACTGGGAATCGGAGCCTATCGGACCGCTTTCGCCCGGCCTAGGGCGACGTGGGGACGACAGCCGGATTCCCTTGGGCGTTCCCCGGTTTGGGTACTCCCAAACCCGAGCGGCTTGAACAGGCACGCGAGTCTTGCTGATCTCGCCGCTGCCTACCGTGAAGTCGCCGTCGCGGCTGGCATCGAACCGTTTCCTGGCCCGGAATAGCTACCTTGGTCGGACCAACCGGTGGCCTTCACAGTCCGTCAATGAGCCCGTCGATAATGTTGCTGAACCTCTCGGCTGGCCCACCTGTTTTGACCAAGACGCTTAGTCCGATAACGGACGCAACGAGTTGGCTGGCGACAGCGTCGGGGACCTGGCCACGGCACGGCGACAAAGGGTGAGAGAGGAACCGCGAAAGACCCGCGGGATGTGAGAGAGGAAACGCAAAAGACCCGCGGGATGTGAGAGAGGAACCGTAAAAACCCGCAGGATGTGAGAGAGGAACCGGGAAGGGTCAGGCGGCGGCGTGGAGGCCGTCGAAGGCCATGGTGATGACGTCGTCGGCCAGCTTCTCGGGGGACAACGAGCCGCCCGGCTTGTACCACTCCACGATCGAGTTGATGGTGCCGAACAGGAGCCGCGTGACCGTCCGGGGGTCGATGTCCTGGCGCAGCGAGCCGTCTTCACGGGCAGCGGCTATCAGGGCAGCCACCTTGTGGTCGAAGGCACGCCGGCGTTCCAGGGCATCACGTTCAATCTCGGTGTTTCCCCGCAGCCGCAGCAGCAGGGTGACGAACGGCAGCCTGTCTACCAGCACCGCAATGGTCTGCCGGAGCACGAACTCAAGCCGGGCATCGGCCGGCCCGGAGGTGGCTGAAGGCTCATCCAGGATGGCCTCCAAGCCGCCCAGGGCGTGGTCCAGGGCGAGCTTTAGCAGATCGCCCTTGGACGGCACGTGGTGGTAGATGGCTGACTTGGAGATCCCGAGGTTCTCAGCCAGGATGCCCATGGACGTTGCGTCGTATCCGTGGCGGTTGAAGACGTCGACGGCGATGCGGAGCACCGACTGCTGGTCGTAACCGGGCCGTCCGCGCTTGGTGGTTGTCTCAGTAGGCATGGTGGCATTTTCTCACGATCTCTAGACGGGCTGCCGGTCAGCGACGCCGCATGTCAGCCCTTTGGCCGCAGGTCGTAGATCCGGCGGAGCTTGCCGTTGGAACGCTCAAGGGAACCGGGCTCTACAACTTCAACCACGCAAGAAGACCCGACATGAATCTTGATCTGCTCGCGCAAGGTGCGGGCCGCCGTCGTGCTTGACTCTGCGGGGACGTTTTCGCGCCGCTCGATTTTCACGGTCAGCGAATCCATTCGCTTGCCTTCGGGGCGGGTGATTTCGAGCTGGAAGTGCGGGCTGAGCTCGGGGATGCGGAGGGCGATTTCCTCGATCTGGGAGGGGAAGAGGTTCACGCCGCGCAGGATGATCATGTCGTCGCTGCGACCGGTGATGCGGCCCATCCGGCGGTGTGCGGGGCGGGCGGTGCCGGGGAGCAGGCGGGTGAGGTCCTTGGTGCGGTAGCGGATGATCGGCAGCGCTTCCTTGGTGAGGGACGTGAAGACCAGCTCGCCGGGTTCGCCGTCGCCCAGGACCGTGGAGTGATCGAAGGGATCGATGATTTCGGGGCGGAAGTGGTCTTCCCAGATGTGGCAGCCGTCCTGCGTTTCAACAGCTTCGCCAGCCACGCCCGGGCCCATGACTTCAGAGAGTCCGTAGATGTCCGAGGCCTTGATGTTCATGGTGGTTTCGAGCTCGTGGCGCATTTCTTCGGTCCACGGCTCGGCGCCGAGCACCGCGTACTTCAGCGATGTGGAGGTGGGGTCGATGCCCTGGTGTGCCATGGCGTCGGCGATGGTCAGCAGGTACGTGGGGGTTGCCAGGATGGCGTCCGGCTTGAAGTCCTGGATGAGCTGGATCTGGCGTTCGGTCTGGCCGCCGGACATCGGGATGACCGTGCAACCGAGCGCTTCAGCGCCTGCATGTGCCCCGAGCCCGCCGGTGAAGAGGCCGTAGCCGTAGGCGTTGTGGACCTTCATGCCGGGTCGGACGCCGGAGGCGCGCAGGGAACGGGCCACCAGGGTTGCCCAGTTGGCGAGGTCGTTCTTGGTGTAGCCCACCACTGTAGGGCGCCCGGTGGTGCCGGAGCTCGCGTGGATTCGGGCAACCTCATTCTGGGGCACCGCGAACATGCCAAACGGGTACTCCAGCCGGAGGTCTTCCTTGGTGGTGTAAGGGAACTTGCCGAGGTCGCTCAATTCGCGGAGGTCGGTCGGGTGCACGCCGGCTTCGTCGAACTTGCGCTTGTACAGCGGCACGCGATCGTAGGCGTAGGCCACCGTGTGCTGCAGGCGGCTGAGCTGGAGTGCTTCAAGCTCGTCGCGGGACATCGTTTCTTCGCGGTCCAGGATGGGGGCGGTTGCCGTGGAGGCGGGCGATGTGGGCGCGGCGACGGTGTTCTGGGTCATCTGGAGTTCCTACTTCTTGGAGATGGTGCGGCTGCGGCCCCGGAACTCTGCAATGAGTTCTCCGGGATCTGGATCGGGGGTGGCGCCCGCGGCGCCGGCTGAAGCCGCGTAGATCTGGATGTCGTAGAGGCCGCTGCGGCCAGTACTCGCGCGACGGTTTGCGACGGCGGTAATCACCTGGCCTTCGAACGCCGGCTTGATAAAGTTGATGTCGACGCCGGACGCCACCGTGATGTTGGCAGCTTGCTTTGGCGTTGGGTTGGCCGGGTTGCAGGCCAGTGCGAAGGCGGTGTCCGCGAAGGCGAAGATCATTCCGCCATGGGCCATTCCGAATCCATTGAGCATTTCCTGGCGGAGGTGCATGCGGATGGTGGCATGGCCGTCGTCGATCTTGAGGACCTCAATGCCCATCCATTCAGACGCGTAGTCGTTCGTCAGGATGTGGTGCGTTGCACCGGAGAGGGTTGTTTCAACCATGCGTCATTGCCTCCAGCTTTATTTACCGAATGTTCATTAGGTAATCCCAGATCGGCCCAACTGTCAAGACTGGACAAGCTCAGGGCCGGGATTTGGACGCGCCTAGTAGCCTCGAAGACATGCCCGAAATTGAGCTTCCGATCATGACCGAACGACTCATTCTGCGGCGTTTCGAGGCCGAGGACCTTGAGCGGTTCCACGCCTATCAGTCGCTGCCCGAAACCGCCCGGTACCTGCTCCGAAACGAACTGACCAAGACGCAATCCATGGAAGTCCTGGGCCGCTACGCGAATGCGCAGTTCAGGCATGAAGGCGATTGGGCCTGCCTCGCCATCGAGCTCCAGGACCGTCCGGGACTCATGGGCGAGATCGTCCTGAAATGGCTGGAGGGAACAGGCCAGGCTGAGCTTGGCTGGATCCTCCACCCCGAGGGCAGGGGGCAGGGAATCGCGACGGAGGCGGCGGAGGCTGTCATGAAGCTGGCGTTCGGCCAGTTGAACTTCCACCGCATAGACGCGAAACTCGATGCCCTGAACACCGGCTCCGCCGGTATCTGCAAACGCCTGGGGATGCGGCTTGAGGCCACCCTCGTGGACAACTGGCACTACAAAGGCCAGTGGGCCACCGAGAACATTTATGCGATCCTCGACTCCGAATGGCGGGCGCGCCAAGAGGGGGCTTGACGGCGTCAAAGCCCCAACGCGTCAGCCGCCGCCCACCAGCCAGCCAACCGCCAGCCAAGCGAAAAGGGCGCCGCACCCTAAAGCCAGCCCACCGCCGTCGTGCCTTTAATCCTGGATCGGCCAGGTCTTGTGGTGCTTAAGCTGTTCGGTGAGTTGTGCCTCCGGCAAAGGCCGGCTGAAGTAGTAGCCCTGCCCGCTGGTGCACCCAATGCTGAGCAGGAAGTCTGCCTGCTCTGCGGTTTCGATTCCCTCCCACACAGCACCGAGGCCGCACGCACGAATGAGTTGCAGGACTGCCGCGAGGAGGGCGGGCTGCGCGGGGTCGCTACCGAGTGCCGAGAGGAGCGTTCGGTCCACCTTGACGGCGTGCACGGGCAGGCGGCGGAGGTAGTCAATGGAGGAGTAGCCGGTGCCGAAGTCGTCGATCTCCATCTCGACGCCCAGCCGCCGCAGGCTGTTCAGCGTGTATCGGTCGAGGTCGTTGCCTTGAATGACAGCGCTTTCGGTCAGCTCCAGGACCAGCAGCGATGGGTCCAGCCCGGCCGAGGTCAACGCTTCGCGTACGTCCTCCACGAACTCCAGCCGCTGGAGGTCTGCGGCGGACACGTTGATGCGCATGTTGAAGTCGTGGCGTCCCGTCAGGGGATCGCTGCGCCATCGCTGCAACTGCTCGACGGCGGTGCGCAGCACCCAGCCGCCCAGATCGGAAATCATCCCCGTTTCCTCGGCGATGGGAATGAACTCGTCCGGCATGATCATGCCGCGGGTGGGGTGATTCCAACGGACCAGGGCCTCGACGCCTTCAATTCCGCGGGTGTCCAAGCGGATGATCGGCTGGTAGTAAAGCACCAGCTGCGAACCGGCGATCGCTTCCTTGAGCTCACCCACGAGTTGGTTGCGCAGTTGCCGGGCAAGGAGCATGTCCGAGTCAAAAACCTTCAACTTGCCGCGCCCATCCGCCTTGGACTCATACATGGCGATGTCCGCTTCCATCATCAGTTCCTCGGCGCTCTTGCCGGGATCTGCCATACGGAGGCCCATGCTGGCGCCACACCGTACGTACTGGCCTTCGATCTCCATTGGACCGTCCATGGCGGCCAGGATCCGGTTGCCGATCGAAGCCGCCTTCGCGGCGGTAACGTCCTGCAGCAGGATCGCGAATTCGTCGCCGCCCATGCGGGCAACCATGTCCTCCTCGCGGACGGCAGCGCTGATGCGGGCTGCCACCGTTACCAGCACCTTGTCTCCGATGGTGTGGCCCAGGGAGTCATTGACGCCCTTGAAGCCGTTCATGTCCATCAGCAGAATGGCCGGCCGCTGATTGCCATTGGGTTCCCTGCCCTGGGATTCTGCCAGCGCGGCGGAGAAAGCGGAGCGGTTGTGAAGGCCCGTGAGGGGATCGGTCATCGCCATGTGCTGCATTTCGCGGTGGGCCTCGTGCAGCTGCCGGGTGCGGTCCGCTACCCGCTGCTCCAGCTCTTCATAGACAATCTGGAGGTCCTCGGCCAGGAGGTTGGTACCCATGATCACGGCGTCGATCTCGTCGCGGGCATCGGAGATTTCAATCCTGGTGTGCAGGTCTCCCGCAGCAAGCCTGACGATGCCATCAAGCAGCAATCCCAGACGTGGATCTGATGCGGCATTCGAGTTTTCCTCGGACATGGTTACTCCCCGTGCGGTTCGCCTCGCCGCTCAACCATATCCCGGAGGTATTCGCGAACGGCCGAACTTCGATCAGGCAGCGCTGCCTGATCGAAAAGGCTCGCGGTTTCGCTAAAAGTTGCCACGGCTTCTTCCCGGCGGCCCAGGGCAAGCAAAGTCCTGGCCAGGAGGAAGTGCGACTCCGCGGAGGTTTGGGTGGCGAGGATCGAAGACCGGGCACACAAAGGCTCAAGGATGGTGAGGGCTTCCTGCATGTCACCGTTGAGGTAGTTCCAGTGGGCGCGGACCAGGGACATTTCCAAATGGTCCCGCTCGGAACCGCCCACGATGTCTGTAGCGAGCTCCGCCCGCTCGATGCAGCGGAGGGTGGCGGCATCACTCAGCCGGGCCTGAAGCCGCATTTCGGCTGAGGCGCGGTTGAAGCGGGCCCACAAGTCCACGTCCTTGGATGGTGACAGCCGTTCGGAAGCAAGATCGTGGTACCGGCTTCCATCTTCAACCCGGTTTGCCAGGAAAGCGACGTTGCCGATCACCCAATAGCCCTTGCCCGCGGTGTCTTCGTCGATGTCTTCGGTCAGCAGGGATTCCAGCTCCAAGCACTCACGCCAGGCATCGTCCAGCAGGCGGCTTTCGGCAAGGGAGGCAATGAGTGCGCGCTGTGCCAGGATCTGTACATAGACCAGGTCCGCGTCCCGGGCAGCCAGCTTGGCGGCGTCCGCGGCCATGGCAGCGGCCTCGGCCAGACGTCCCAGGCCCTGCAGGGCAACGGCGACCATGGTTCCGGCTTTGGCTCCAAGCTCAGGCGAGGACGCCGTGAGCTGGTGCCCGTTCAGTTCCAGTGCCAATGCCAGGTATTCATCGATCCGGCCTTGGTCCCGGAGGCATTCCGCCTGCAAGTAACGCATATTCCACCAGGACACTTCATCCCCGGCATCAGCGGCAAGATGTGCAGCTTCGCCGGCCAAGCGAAAGGCCTCATCAAAGTTACGTTCTTTCCATTTGGCGCGCGCATTGAGTCCGGCTACAAGATGGGGCGTTAATTGTGGACTCTGCATGTGCCCATTATCCATGTCCATGGTGAAGAAAAGCTCGTATAGTTTGCCACGTGACCTTTTTCAAGTCACACCGGTAATTCGCATCAGTATGAAAGGGCACAGCGGATGAAGAAATTTGCGGCAACACTGCTCATGGCAGCAGTTCTGGCAGTAACGGGGCTGGCTGCTCCGGCTAACGCCGAGCCTTCGCAGGACAGTAACAGCACGGCAATCGGCTGGTGGCCGAACAGCACAACCACCAAAACGAATACCACCACCATAGGTTGGTGGCCGAACTAAATTGGGGGAGCGCCTCTCAAGGCCAGATGACTCAAACTGATGCCCCGGGCTTTTGCTCGGGGCATCGGTTTTGTTGCGGAGTGTGTCGCGGATTAGTGACTTTGCGGTCAGGTTTCAGGCCAGCCGTTGACGGAGCTGTCAAGGCGAGGCACAAGACGCCATGAGGGCGTCAAGTGAGAAGGAAGGCGAAGTCAACTGGCAATTTGGGGATGTCAACCCGGCCCTTAGGGACCACCAACCGGCAACTCGACGGAAACCGTAGTCCCTGAGCCCAGCGTAGAGTCGAAGACCATCCGCCCCATATGGCGGCTGATGATGTCCTGGGCGATCGCAAGCCCGAGGCCGCTTCCGGGAACGGCGGCTGCCGTGGCGTTTGAGGCCCGGTAGAACCGCGTGAAGATGTGGGGAAGATCGTGTTCGGGGATCCCCAGGCCTGTGTCCGCCACCTTCACCAGTGCTGCACGGCCACCGTCTGCCGATGCAAACATTGAACTCGTGATGCCCACCCGTCCACCTGCCGGGGTGAACTTGATGGCATTGGCCACGATGTTGGTGAAGACCTGTTCCAGCTTGGCTTCATCGGCGGTAACCTCCACGTCCTCGGTTCCCTCGGTGAAGGACACAGCCACCTGCCGGGACTCTGCCAGCGGCCGCAAGGTGGCCACCACCACCTGGAGGAGCTTGGCAATATCCACCGGTTTGAGGTCCAGGTTGCTTCCGTCCTGCATGGATACGGTCAACATGTCCTCGATGAGCCGGCGGAGCCTGTCGGAGTTCCTGGCGATCACGTCCAGCATCTTGCTGATGCCCTCAGGAACAGGGCCGCCCGAACCGTCCCTGATCATGTCCAGGTAGGCCGTGATCGAGGTTAGGGGAGTCCGGAGTTCATGGTTCACCGTTGCCAGGAAGTCCGTCTTGGCCTTGTCCAACTGCCTGAGCTGGTGCAGTACGCGTTGCTGGGCGCTGATCAGGTGGCCCTGAATGAGTCCGTGCGCCACATTGCCGGCGACGTGCTGCATCAATGCGATCTCAGGCCGGGTCCAATCGTGCTGTTCCCCCACCGTTGTGAGAAGGATGATGCCCAACGCTGACCCACCTTCGCCCACAGGCAGCAACACCGATGACACGGGGTTGAGCTCGCACGACCACTCTTTCAGCGCCTGGGTGATCCTGGATTCCGGCTGGGTGCGGTGGTCTGTAACCGCCAGAACGTCAGCTTCGGCCCATAGCCTGTTGGCTGTCTCGACGATCAGGTTCTCGCTGTCGCCCAATCTGGCTGGCAGCATGGGCGTGCCCGGCCGGTTCCATTGGGAGCGAATGGAGGGGACACGTTCGTCCCGGAAGGTTGCAAACCAAACATGGTCCATTCCAAGGGCTTCGCCAAAACCCCGGACCACGTGCTCGGCAATCAGCTGGGGATCGTTGGTTTGCCGGATGGCGGACGAGACGTTTCGTAGGCTTTCGCGTAAGGCTTCAATTTCTCCCCGGGACCGCGCACGCTCCCTGGCCCTGCCAATCAGGGTTTCGGCACGGTAGACAAGTTCATCGGCACGCACGGGGTTCATCACATAGTCCACAACGCCCCAGGCCTGGGCTTCTTCAAGGTCTACGGATTCGCCGGCGTTCAGGAGCAGCAGCACGGGAACGCCCGGATTCCGAAGACCATGCGCCAGGGAGTTCTCCACAACCACCACGGACGGACTTTCGGTTTCCAGCCGCGACGCCATGGAAGCGGTGTCTGCGGCGGCGAAAACTTCGAACCCAGCGGCTTTGAGCGCAGCCTTTGTTAAGGCCAAACGATCAGTGTCTGAATCCGCCACGACGGCGGAGCGGGAAGAGTGCTGCACATCGGCCCCGTTCTTACCCACTGAGCCCCCTCCGTTACAACGTTCGTTCACCGTAATTCCAGATTTGGCAACACACTATCAGCGCCACCGCGGGCTTCGGACCCGCAGGGCCATTTGATCCTCAATTGCGTCGCCCTTCAGGGCATTGCGTCGGGGAGAAGAGCCTTTACATTCGGAGCCGGATTAGACAGCCTAGAGGATGAGAGCCCGGGGGAGGCCTTGTCCTCCTGCTGTCCGCGAGGAAACGACAAGGAGACCAGTGAACCAACCAGCAGCACCGCAAGACCACCAAGAGGTGGCGTTCGAGTTGGAACTGGAAGAGTCCGGAATCCTGCGGCTGACGTGGCCACGCGGCTCCAGGATCCAGCAGACGGATGCCCAGCGGGCGATGGACCGGGTCAACGAGCTCTGTGGTGAAGCGCGCCACCCGATGATCGTGGACATGGCCACCACTGCGGACGTCACAAGGGGCGCCCGCTCCGTCTTCGCCAAGCCCTGCCAGGCCTCACGGATCGCCCTCTGGGGTTCGTCCCCCGTGGACAGGGTCATTGCCAACTTCTTCATTGGCATCATGAAACCGCCGTGCCCCACAAGGTTCTTCACCTCCGAAACAGAAGCCCTGCAATGGCTGAAAGAGCATTAGCGCCACTTATATTTGGAGCATGCTGTCCACGCTTCGGAAATATTTGCTGGTTCCCCGCCTGATCCGGCTTTCCTCGGCCGCGCCCAAGGACCCGCTCACGGCATGGGACCGCTACTGGGGAAACGTCCGATCCACCGGGGCTTCCGGCGATGTGTTGTGGGATTCCGGCAGCTCTCATGAACTTGAGGGTTACGTGCCCAAATTCGCCCGCATGGATCAGTCCCTCCCGGTGGTGGACGTGGGGTGCGGCAACGGCAGCTTCACGCGCTTGCTGGCCCAGCATTTCCCGCACGCGCTTGGGCTCGATTACTCCGCTAACGCCGTGAACCGCGCACGGCAAGAGGCGGGGGACATCACGACGGCGTCATTCGCCGTGTGCGATATGACGGCACCTGACGCTGCGCGGACTGTCGTGACGGCCCTTGAAGCTGCGGGCTGGACAGGCGATGCCAACGTGTTCATCCGAGGTGTATTGCACGTCCTGGACTCCAAAGGAAGGGCCGCCCTGGCCGCAAACCTGTTGCCCGTCGTCGGATCCCGCGGCAGCGTGTTCCTGGCCGAAACCAACTTCCCCGGCACCCCCATTGATTACGTCAGCCACCTCGGCGCCACCCGCCACTCCATTCCTGCACCGTTGGAGTGGGCCATCAAGGGCTTGCCGATGCCGGGCCGCTTCGGCGCCGCCCAGCGGGCCAAGGCGTTCCCGACGGCGGACTGGAACCTCCTCGAGGAGGGCGCGACCAGTATCGAGACCCGGCCCCTGAGCAACCCCTCGGACCCTGACCTCATTCCGGGATACTTCGCCCTGCTCCGCGCACGCTAGCGCCGCACCCGCAGCGCCGCCCCGGCTGACGCCCGCCCCGCTCACCACGAGGAGTGGCACAGGATTCACTGGGGCCGTTGAATTGGAATAAGGTCCGAGTGCCGGTGAACAATCCGCCAGGCGTCGTCCTCGCGGCGGTAGACCTGCGTCGTTCGCATGGTGTAGTCGTCAGGTGAGCCATCAACAATGGCCTGGCTGTGTTCCAACCCAACCGTGTAGGCGAGGCTGCCGCTGGCACCGGCCGCGACAACCTCGAACTCGAACCCGGTGGCGCCGTCGAACCGGTGGGCTTCCCGGCGAAACTTGGGTTCCAGATCAGTCCAGCCGGCTCCGGAAATGTGCGCACCGAACAGTGTGATGGGGTCAGTGTGGGACCACAAAGCGATGCGTGGTGCCACATCGCCCTTGTGCAGGGCCACCGTCATATCGCGCTGCTTGGGAAGGATCTCGGCCAAGAAGGCCTCGGTCTCCCTTCCCATAGCCTGTCTCTCGCCCGTCATGGGGCCCGTCCGGCCAGCGGGCAACGGAACGCTGGCCTCTCCCGCCGGGAAATCAGCGTGACGATGCACGATCCGCCAGGCATCATTTTCACGGCGGTAGACGTGGGTCACCCGCAAGCTGTATTTCCTCGGAGTGCCCTCAACGGTGGTGGTGGTGTGCTCGTAGCCGACCGTGTAGGCAAGGTCCCCGCTGACGCCGGCCGCGATGATCTCAAGTTCGAACGAATCCGATTGCGAGAACCACGAGGCGACGTTCTGGAACATGGGCTCAAGCTCTGCCCGGCCGCTGCCGCTGAGGATCGCACCGAAGAGCGTCAGCGGATCGTTCTGCGACCACAGCGCGAGGCGCGGTCCGGCGTCGCCGTCGTGGATTGCACCGTCCGCGGCAAGCTGTTTCGGAACCATCTCGGCGAGGAAATTATCGGTCTCGGTAGACATGGCCAACTCCATTACAGTGAGACTGTTTTGAATACTGTTAGAATGCATCCAATGGGCGCAAAAATCAAGAGGCCGTACGACTCCACCCGCCGGCAGCAGCAGGCTGCAGAGACACGGCGAAGCATCATCATGGCTGCCAACGAGCTGTTTATCTCGCAGGGATACGGGCAGACCACGGTCAAGCAGGTGGCTGAGCGGGCGGGCGTCGCCGTCGAAACCGTATACGCGGCGTTTGGCACGAAAGCTGCGCTGCTCCGGCACGTTTGGTACGTCGATTTCCGCGGCGACGAGGCAGACGTGACCCTGTACGACAGGGCGGAGATGCAGGCCATCCTGGCCGAACCGGACCTGCCCACAAGGATCCGACGCCACGCCGTATTCGTCACAGCGAGCAATCGGAGGATTGCCCCACTCCTTGAGGCCCTCACGGGAGCAGCAGCGAGCGAGCCCGACGCCGCCGCCATGCTCGGCGAATGGGCCGACCGCCGCTTGGATGTGGCGACGCGCTACGCACACGCTGCGGCTGCCACCGGTCAGCTCGGCGTCACCGAGGAGGAATGCCGCGACGTGTTGTTTGCGACCATGGACGGCACGCTCTGGACCCGGTTCGTAGAGCAGCGCGGCTGGAGCGATGAACGGTTCTCGGACTGGCTTGGCGCGATGTGGATCAGTATGCTCGTCCGGGAGTAGCTACGCGCCGCTACTTGAGCCCGGCTCCAGGAACAAGTTCCGTGGCGCCCAGCGAGTCGGCAACGAACGCGTAGTCCCAAGCCCGCTCCCGCCACTGAACGTACCGGCCGGACGCTCCGCCGTGGCCGCCGTCCATCTCGATCTTCATGACGATCGGCTCCGAGCCAGTGGATACCGAGCGCAGCGCCTGCACCCATTTGGCCGGTTCCACGTACAGCACGCGGGTGTCGTTGAAGGACGTCACGGCGGCGATCTTGGGGTAGGGCACGCTCCGCACGTTCTCATACGGAGTGTAGGACTTCATGTACGCGTAGGCTTCGGGATCGGTGATCGGGTTGCCCCATTCCTCCCATTCCAAAGCCGACAGGGGGAGCTCGGGGTCCAGGATGCTGGTCAGCGGGTCCACGAACGGCACCTGCGCCACTACTGCAGCGTACTTTTCCGGAGCCATATTGGCGATGGCACCCATGAGCAGGCCGCCAGCGGAACCACCCATGGCCGCAATCCGGGAAGGATCCACCCAGCCGGAAGCAGCAAGCCAGTCGGTGGCAGCGATGAAGTCCGTGAACGTGTTCTTCTTGGTGAGCTTCTTTCCATCCTCGTACCAGTGACGGCCCAACTCCCCGCCACCGCGTATGTGGGCAATAACCATGACGATCCCGCGGTCCAGCAACGACAATCGCGCAACGCCAAAGCCCGGGTCCATGCTCATCTCGTACGAGCCATAGCCGTACACCAAGCCAGCGGCCGTGCCGTCCTGCTGTACCGAAGCGTGACGCAGCACTGACAGCGGAATCCGGGTGCCGTCGTCGGCGGTTGCCCACTCACGCGTGGCCACATACTCCTGCCTGGAGTAGCCGCCCAGTATCGGGCTTTCCTTGCGCAGCAGCAGCTGGCCTGAGGGCAGCTCCGACGTGGGCAGAACAAAGTCGTAGACGCGGGACGGTGTGAAGTAGGAGGTGTAGCCCATGCGAATCACAGGGGCCTCGTAGTCGGAACTGGAAACGCCGGCACTGTAGAGCTCTTCGTCGAAGGCCGGCTCCACTGGCGCGGCCTGCTGCGGCGTGCCCAGGCCCGTGAGCGGCAGCACCTGGACACGCTCGATGGTGTCCTTGCGGACGGACAGCACCAGGTGCGTGGAGGTGACGCCCGCACCGTTGACGCGGACGTCGTCGGAATGCCCGACGACGGTCCGCCACTGCTGCTCTGCCAGCGGCTTGGTGAGTTCGGACGGGTCAACCAGGCTCACCATCGAATTGATGGCGTCCTTGTTGTGGGTCAGGAGAAGGGTTTCCTGGCCATCAAGGAGGAAGGGCTCGGCCTCGTAAAGAACGTGCTCCGCACGTGGAATGACCGTGCTGAGCCCGGCGTCGTAATCGTCAAAGCGGAGCAGCCGGGTCTCGCTGAACTCGGAGCAACCGATGCTGAGCACAAGGTGCCGCCGATCGGAGGCGAGATCGAAGCCCAGCCACATGGCGACGTCGTCCTCCTGGTAAAGAACCTCATCCTCGGCAACCGGCGTGCCTAATACGTGGGCCTTGACCTGGTAGGGGCGCCAGGAATCGTCCACCACGGTGTAAAAGATGCGGGTGCCGTCAGGAGAGAAGGCCACGCCATAGAAGATGTTCTCGATGACGTCCGGCAGGAGTTCGCCCGTCCGGAGGTCCTTGATCCGCAGCGTGAAGCGTTCATCGCCGGAATTGTCCACGGCGTACGCGTAATGGTTGCCGTCGATTGTCACGGCAGCGCCACCGATGCTGAAGAACGGCTGGCCCTCGGCTTCCACGTTTCCGTCAAGGAGTACCTGTTCGCCCGGGATCTCCACGCCCGGCTCAACGGATGGCGGAGTCCAGTCGGCCACGGGGTCACCCGTGTTCCGGGCAACTACGCGGCAATGGATGCTGTATTCCTTGCCCTCCACCGAACGGCTGTAATACCACCAGCCATCCTTCCGGCTGGGCACAGACAGGTCAGTTTCCTGCGTGCGGCCCTTGATCTCCTGGAAGATCGCTTCCCTCAGCGGTTCCTGGTGGGCGGTCACAGCCTCCTGATAGGCGTTCTCCGCTTTCAGATGCTCCACTACTTCTTCGGATTCCTTGTCCCGGAGCCACTCGTAGTTGTCCACGAAGACGTCGCCGTGGTGTTCGCGGCGGCTGGGGACGCGTTTGGCAACAGGCGGCCGGGGTGCTGAACCGTTGACAGGGGCAGCGGCAGGCGCGGAGGAAGTGTGGCTCATATGGCAACTCTATAGATGGCCTCTGACACGGAACCACTGATTTCGCTCAGAGCGCCCGCACATGCTCATTAAGGCCCGATGGGAACAACTTGAACCTTCACGTCAGACTCGCGTCATGACTTGGGGTGTCTTCGCACTGCTTAGGAGGCGAGCACCGCTTGGTGCCGTTCCGATTCTTGGAGGGTCAGATGGGTTTGCTTCATGTGCAAGGCCGAACCACGGATTTTGCCTTCGATGTTGAGCTCCTTCTCTGCCTTCAACACGACGGGGCACTGATTGTTGAGCTGCCCGTGGGCTGTACTGACGGAGAAGAGCCCCCCTTCCGCGACGATGGCCAGTAGCGGTAGCTAATCAGTGGATTTATCCGAACATGCCATAACCACCGCAGTGAGTTTGCGGCCCAGAGCTGGAAGCCGGGAAAGGACACCGAACCGCGACCCCAACATAGCTCAAAACAGTGGCTTCCTGGCTGTGTCGGCGGGGCTGGTGGGTGTGGTGAGCTACGCCTGCACCTTGCTCATGGCCAACATGCTGGGGACAGCGGATTATACACAATTCGCCGCCGCCGCGATGATCCTGGGCGTGGTGGGGATCGTGGCCAATGCAATGGTTCCGCTTCCTCTGTCCCACGTGGTCGCCGTGCATCCGGAAGGGTCCGAAGAGCGGCGGAACGGCGTGGCCTTCTCGGTCTTCGTGTCTTGTCTGGCGGGAGTTGCCGCGGCGGCCATCACCGGCGGCGTGACTCTCGCGCTTGCCACCCCGGACCTGGCAGCAGCGGTGGCTCTGGCAGCCTTTGTCATTTTTGTCGTGAATGCGCCCGCCGGGTGGCTCCAAGGCGAACTCCGCTTCACTTGGTACGCAATGTCCACCATCGGCGAGGTTGTCTTGCGGTTGATCTTCAGCCTGCTGGTGATCCTTATGGCGTGGGGTGCCGGGGGAGCGGTCATCGGTTTTGTCGCGGGGTGCCTGGCACCTCTGGTAGTGCCCTGGTCGTTTTATCGGGATCTCCGTTGGCGTCCGGGGGTGCTGCTTCAGAAGTGGCGGTGGGCCGAAACGAGCGATATTGCATCGGTCCTGTGCGTCGTGTCCGTGCTGGTGGGGACCGACGTCGTACTTGTCGGCTTCCTGGACAACGGCTCGGTAGAAGCAGCAGGCTTCCAAGCGCTCGCCACCATTGCAAAGGGGCCCGTTTACGTGGCCGCCGGGACAGCGCTGGTGGCATTTCCCTTGCTTCGCACCCCTGGCGTCAAGGTCAGCGAGGTGCTGGGAGCTTCATTCGCCTCGTTCGGGCAGCTTGTGGTGGTGGCCTTCGCCATCATCGCCACGGCACCGCCACTGATGTCCGGCCTCATAGTTCCGCCGAAGTATCACGGCTCCCTTGGACTCCTGCCATGGCTGGCGGCTTCCGGTCTCGGTTATGCCGTCCTGATGGTGCTCGCCACCATCCTTTTGGCCATGCGTGCCTACCGCCGCTGCCAAATCGGCCTCGCTTGCGCGTGTCTTCTGGTTATCGGCGGGCTGTGGATCGGCTGGCAGGTGAACGCCGTCCCGGGAATGGCCGTGGGATCTGCCGTCGGTGCGGTGACCGCTGGCCTCGTCCTGACACTATTGGCGCGTCCGGTGCTGGCGGCTACCAACCAGGGAAAGGGGACGGGCAGGTTCGCCATCCTGGCGTTCGCCCTGATCGTGGTCCTTGCCGGAGCCGCCCACCTGCAGCCCCTGCTCTGGTTGCTTCTCGCCGGCATCAGCGGAGTCACCGTTCTTGCCCACCAGCGCGGCATGCTGCCGCACAGGAACGACTTCAGGACCTCCCGACGTCGGCAGGCTGGCAGACGCAGCAAATCTACCGGCCGCCGGTCGAATAGGGCACTTCACCGACGTGCTTCTCCAAGAGGACGCCACTACTCCTGATTCAGCGGAGTTGTAAGGGGCAGGGAGCCCTCCAGAAATGTAGAGATGGGAAGACAGCTTTGAAAGTTTTACATTTGGGCTTTGAAGATCCACGAATGCCCGGGGCAGGCGGGGGATCAGTGAGGACGCACGAAATCAATCGCCGTCTGGCGACAAAGGGCTTCCACGTCACAGTGCTGACTACCCGCTATCCGGGCTGGCAGGAACGCATCGAAGACGGCGTGCATTATGTGCCCATCGGCTTCGGAACGGGCAGTAACCGCCTGGCCAGGCTAGTGGCCTATATTGCGCGGCTACCGTTTGAGGTATGGAAGCGCCGGTCAGCTACCGAGCTGGTGGTGGAGGATTTTTTCGCTCCGTTTTCGACCATGGCCGCACCGCTCTGGACCAAGCGCCCCACCATCGGTGTTGTCCAATGGCTGCATGCCAGGGACAAAGCACGGCAGTACAAGCTGCCCTTGCACTGGATAGAGCGACTGGGCGTGTTGACGCACCGCAGGCTGATTTCGGTTTCGCAGGGCATCAGTGATCGGTTAAAGGAACTGAACCCGGACCTGCATGTGGACGTCATCGGCAACGGCGTAGATCCCGGAGCCTGGAACAACCAACCGCGGCTGGGGAAGGATGTCCTCTTCATCGGACGACTGGAGTATGGGCACAAGGGCCTGGACCTCCTCCTGGAAGCCTGGGCCCACGCCTGCGAAAGGGTAGAAGGCAAGCTGCTGATCGCCGGTACAGGTCCGGACGAGGAACGGTTGCGCACGTCCGTCCGGGACAAGGGTCTCTCCGGGCGCGTGCAGATGCTCGGGTGGTTGTCCGGGGAAAGCAAGTTCCAGGTTCTCAGCAATGCACGGCTGCTGGTAGTGCCCTCGCGGCACGAAACCTTCGGGCTGGTGGCCATTGACGCGCTCGCGGCAGGCACTCCCGTTATTGCCTTCGACATTCCTTGCCTGAAAGAGATCATCCCGCCGGGTACGGGGTGGGTGGTAGAGGCTTTCGATGTTCTGGCACTGGCTGATGAAATTGCCTCCCGTTACTCCCAAACGGGGCTGGAGCACGTGGCTGAGCAAGGGCGGAAGTTTGCCGCCGGTTACAACTGGGATGCGCTCGCCGACAAGCAGGCGCAGGCCTATCGCACTGCTCTTACTGAGCTGAAGAACCCTCAAACCCGGCGGCCACAAGCCGACCACGCCGAAAGGGCTTGAATGCCGCTCCGATCACGAGTCGAACACTCCATGGCGGGCGACGCCCCCTGGCTTTTCCTTTCACCGCATCTGGATGATGCAGTCCTGTCATGCGGCTCGCTTATTGAAGCCCAGGCCAAAGGGCGGCAGATCATCGTGGCCACGCTGTTCACTGAGGCCATGCCATCACCCCACACGCGGGCAGCCCGATCCTTCATGCGCCAATGCACCGTTCCGGACGCTGGGGAATTGTTCCAGGCCAGGCAGTCGGAGGATCGTGCCGTGCTGCAGGACATGGGTGTTCAATCCATCCACCTTGGCGAAGTGGACGCCCTGTTTCGAAAGCGGCGAAAGCCCCCATTGCTGGGGAGCAGCCAGTGGGAGCGGCTGCTCCCGGAGCTCACTCACCGCTACCCCACCTATCGGTTCGACATCGCGATGGGAAGGATCGCCAAGGGTGATCGGGCCCTCATCCGCCGGCTTCGCTCCGACGTCGCCGGACTCATGGCACAAACCAAAGCTCAGCTGTTGTTTTGCCCGGCAGGGGTGGGTAAGCATGTGGACCACCTGATCACCCGGGAGGTAGGCAAAGGACACCCGGACAACGTGGTGATGTACTCAGACTTTCCTTATGATCTGGCTGCCGGTCCGGACGAAACGCACATGTCCAAATTGGGCTTTGTGCCGTGGACCTGGGACACCGGACTCGATGCAAAAGCCGGGCGGATCAGGCAGTATCCCACGCAGGCAGATGCCCTGTTCCCCAGCGGAGTAATCCCACTGAAACCGGAAACGTACTTTGTGCCTGGGCACCTCGATGCCGATTAGCCATCTGGTTCACACACACATTTCTTCTGGTTCAGTACTTTTTCGCTTCACATAAGGGTCATTATGAATTCGCTTTACCAACTCCAGGTCACTGCCCCGGGTGGGCGGGCGCGGAGGTCTGCCCATGCCTCCCAGCGGGCGTTGCGGGGACACTTGTGGGTTGCAGCCCTTGTAGGCTTGCTGGCCACGGTCTTCCGGGTGTTCGGTGTTCAACGGGCCAATGACGTTTTCATTGACGAAGTAACCTACGCGGACGTTGCAAGGCAGATAGCGGATGGCCACATGCCATCAATCCTTGGCACCCCGTTTTTCCTGCATCCTCCGGGTTCTTACGCCCTCAACGCACTGGTCATCCGCGTGCTGGGACTCCAAGGCAACTCCACGGACTTGGCGTTGCAGTTGCGTTGGGTCAATAGTGTTCTCGGAGCAGTTGCGGTTGTTGTCTGTTTCCTGCTGGTTCGCCGTCTTGTGGGTGTTGGACCTGCTGCCGTGGCTGGCGTCATTCTGGCCAGCGACCCGTTTGTCCTTCGCATGGATGGGCGGTTGATGATGGAGACTCCAGCTGGCCTGGCGGTCTTGTCGGGATGGCTATTGGTCCTGTTGCTGCTCGACCGTAAGTCGGGGCGAACCCGCCTGTGGCTTGAAATCAGCGCCGGATTGGTTTTCGGACTGGCCATCGTCATGAAAGACATGACTGCAGTGTTCACAGTGGTTCCGTTGCTTGCCGCGGTGGTCTGGCGTAGAACCGTGCCCCTCCAAACAGCCTTGCGAATCCTCGCATGCTCCACAGTTCCCTATCTGGTTTATCTGGGTTTGATCGCTGCCAGCGGGCTGATTCCGCAGTTCGTTGAACAAAAATCGGTGGGCGTCCTGAGGATGATGGGCGTCGTTCAGATGACAGGCTTCAATTCAGTCCACACCGTGAGCCTTGCAGACCGGCTCATTGACCTGGCCGGACGCTTCGGCACCAGCTATCTGCTTCTGGGCCTTTCCGTCGTGGCTGGGGCAGTGACTGCTATGTCTCCGCTGGTGGAACGGCGGGCTATTGGCTTGTTCTCGCTTTTTACCGGCTTGGTGGGTATCTACTCCGTCTTCTTCGGGGCGGCAGAGGAACAGTTTGGCTACTGTGTGGTGCTGTCTGCCCTGGTTTCGGTGCCCGTAGCCGCTGTGATGGTGGTGAAATGGCGCCCCCGCCTGCGGGCGCCCGTTGTGGCTGCCGCAGCAATCATGACCATACTCAGCCTCTTTCTGGGTGTTCAGGCAAGATCAGTCGTCGATGACGGGCTTGTCCGTGCCCGGGACTGGATGAACGCCGAGCTGCCCTTGTCCTCCAAGGTGGGTTTGACGTCAGTAACTGCTGAGTTCGCGCTCATGCCGCATGAGGGGTGGGAGGTCCTGCCATCCTTGCAGTCCCTGCATGACCGCGAGGCGCAGTATGTCCTCACACAGGGGAGGCAACTGAGTGAGGGGTACGGCTTCGCCGCACCTGAGTTCCTGGACTGGCTTCAGGACAACGCCCAAGCGGTTTTCACTTTCAGGGGACCAACGTCCGGTGACACCGTGGTGTGGCAATTGGACCGCGCAAAATTGGACGCCGCTGTGGCGGGAGGGCTGAGCTTCCCTCCCGTGACCGGCGGCTACCCGTGAGAAGCCTGCTTCGTGTGGTCTTGATGTTGATGATGACAACACCTGTGATCGTCGGTTGCAGTGTGCAGACCCAGCCGGCGGCAGAGCTCCTGTCTTTTGGGGTTCTGGGTGCCACGTGCACTCCTGAACGCCTCGCAGAACTTCGCGAGGCCGGCGTATCCGTAGTGGAATTGCCCTTGGCCTGGGATCGGTACCAACCGGGAGCCGGAGGGGTGGACCATCACTACGTGGCGGAGGTTCGTGAACGACTGAACCGCTGCCATGAGGCTGGCATGGCTGTGGTTCTGTCCCCTGGTCTGCATTACGCGCCTGATTGGGTAAGAGGTCTGCCCGGAGGTGTGCTGCGGGGAAGCGCACGAGGAACGCCAAAGGACCAGGGTTCCGAGCTCATATTCAGTGCCGATGTGCGGGATGCGGCGCAAAAGTACTTGGCCCTTGTTGCGTCGGACTTGGGGTTTGAGGGCGTAGCAGCAATACGAGTCGGGACGAATGCCAGCGGGGAGCTAGGGTACCCAGGGCCCGGTGACGGTGGAAATGAACGCGAGTACTGGGCATTTGCTGACGCCCCCCAGTACGGCATCGGTTTAGCTGAAGGCGTTGCGCCTTCTCCCATGCCGGGGTGGATTCCGGGCGCCAGCTCATGGCACGGGCGGTCCGTAACTGATGAGCAGGTCCAACGGTGGTGGGACTGGTATGCCGGATCTGCGGTGGACGCAGCCGTATGGCAGATACGCGAGCTGAGGAAACTTGGGTATCAAGGGCGTTTGCATGTTCCCGTAGCGGGTCGGGGAGTCTTGCCGAATGACAAAGCAACAGCCATAAAAGGACGCTTGGATGGCCGGGCCGATCCGGATGGCGCCCAGGAACGCGGTCTGGACTACGCTGTTCAATTCGCTGCGCTCGCGGCTTTAGCGGGGGTGGATGTGGACTTCACGGGCTTGGATGACATATCGGCCGTGAGTGCAGCCGCTGCCGTTCCGCGGCAAGATCAGTGCCTCCCCACTGACGACGAGAGCATGCTGATGGAAGATGTCTCACAATGGTCCTCCCACAGGTACATCAGCGCCTTGGCTCGGCGAGCCGGGCTGGGACTGGTCGGTGAAAACCCCGGTCCTCCGGATGCACCTTTCACCGGCGGCTCACCGCAATCGCACAGCCTAGCCGAACAATTGCGCACCGCTCCGGGGTACGCCGTGCAATGTGGGATGACGATGTTCCTGTTCGGCTTCGAAGAGAACCTCTTTGATGAGGAAGGCAGCGGTGTCACCACTGAGGACTACAAAGAAGTCATCCAGCGGTTGCAGCCTCCGGCTCAGCAGTGACGCCCCGAAACGGTCGGAGCTATAGGGGCGCGGCACCATCACCTCCAACACTGAAGTTGCTGGTCACTCTAAGCGGAGGGCATTGGCCAGGGACACCCGGTTCCTGCCTGCGGCCTTGGCTGCGTACAGGGCCATGTCGGCTTCCCGCAGCAACTGCTCGGTCCCCGCGCGGTGACCATCGGAAAAGGCCGAGATGCCAGCGCTGATGGTGAGTATCCCATCGGGGTCGCCGGAGTGCTCGATCTGCAGCGCATGCACGGCCGCCCGGACCCGCTCCATCACAACTTCAGCCCCAGCCGCCGTCTGCTCACGCAGGACCAAAAGGAACTCCTCGCCCCCAAACCTGTATACGCCGTCGGACTGGCGGACCTCGCCGGCGAGAGTTGAGGCGATGGCCACCAGGGCGGCGTCTCCTGCCTGGTGGCCGTAAATATCGTTATAACGCTTGAAGTTGTCCACATCCACCATCGCCAGACAGTAATCCCGCGAGTAGCGGTCGCTTCTGCTGTGCAGTTGGCCAAGGTCTTCCGTCAGCTTGAGTCTGTTGTGCAGCTTGGTCAGGGGGTCTGTGCGGGCCTGTTTGGTTAGCGCCGAACGATACTTGGCGAGGTCTGCGTGCAGCGAGGTGATCCGTTGCGCGGCCAGGAGGCGGATGTGCAGGTTGAACGGGTCAAGCGGTTTGGTGACGTAATCGTCCGCGCCGGCCTCCATGCCTGCCAGGACATCTTTTCGCGAACCGTGGGACGTCACCAGGATGACGTACGTGTAGGTGTCCTCCTCATGCGCGCGGATCGCCCGGCAAAGATCCAGGCCGTTCAACCCCGGCATCATCAGGTCCGTCACCACAGCTGCCGGGGCGTGTTCCTGGTAAAGCTCCCAGGCCGAGTCGCCGTCCACTGCCACGATGCAATCATGACCGGATTGCTCGACGGCGGCTTTGGTGATCATCCGGGAGATCTGGTCGTCGTCGGCGATCAATACTTTCATGGGGCTCCCAATAGTGTGCGCTCAAGTGCCCCATCCACTCGAGCGAGTTCCGATTTTAGTTCTTCGAGTACATGCGTTCCGTGCGCTTCAAAACCCGGGACTGCCTCACGTCCAAGTCGTTCCAAGTCCTTGGCCAGGATTGCGGCACCCGTAGCGCCGATGTTGCCGGCCGCACCCGCGAGTTTGTGGGCGGCGGCCTCCACAGCGTCGGCCTGCTGGCTCTCCAGGCCTGAACGAATTGCCTCCTGTGCACGCTGGGCTTCTTCGCGGAAAGCCCGGATGGCGTCAGGCAGCAGGCCCAAACCGTCCGCCGGTCCAAGTTCGCGGAGGATCTGCAGCCGGTCCTCATCGAGGACGGTGACGTCAGGGTCGGCAACGTCGGCGAGAACAGCGGCCTCCGCGTCTGAACCATTTGAGACAACAACGTTCGACGGCGGTGCTTCCGCCCGCTGCTCCTGCGGCACCCACCTGGCCAGGATGTCGCGGAGCTTGTCCAGGTCAACCGGCTTGCTGATGTAATCGTCCATGCCAGCCGCGAAACACCGCTCGCGGTCCTCGTTCAGCGCCCCGGCCGTCATGGCAATGATGGGAATCCTCACGGTTTTTGAGTCACGGGAGCGAATGGTCTTTGTGGCCTCAAAACCGTCCATCACCGGCATGTGGCAGTCCATGAGAATGGCAGCATAGTTTCCGGTGAGCGTCGCAGCAACGGCTTGAGCGCCGTCGTCGACGATGTCCACTTGGTAGCCGAGCCTGTTCGCCATCCCGCGGGCCACCAGCTGGTTGACCTCGTTGTCTTCGGCCACCAGAAGCTTGCCCAACCGGAGTTCCGGGTTCTCGGACGGCGACTCGGGCTGCATTGCATAGGGGAGCGGGGCGCCTGCATTGCCGATCGTTCTCGTTGCCACGAGCCGTAGCAGCCGGTTGTAGAACTCGGAGCTCCGGACGGGCTTGGTGAGGTACTCGCGGATACCTGCGGAGGTGAGATCGGCCTTGTCCACTTGCATGGTGGAGGTCAGGAGAATGATCCCCGGGCCGCCCGAGCCGTTGCTCTCTTCCTTGATCTGGCGGGCCAATTCCAGGCCATCGGTATCGGGCATGCACATGTCCACCACGGCGATGTCATAGGGGTGGTGGTCCGAAACGGCCGAACGGTATTCGTCCATGGCAGTGCGCGCATCTGCGACTGCCACCGGCTGCATTCCCCAGCTTGCGAGCTGGGTCTCCAGCACCAAACGGTTGGTGGCGTTGTCGTCCACCACGAGGACTTTTCGTCCCGCGAGCGAGGCAGGCAGGATTCCGGTGTCCGTAGCCGGAGGGCCGACGGGCAGGTCCAGGACAAACCAGAATTTGCTGCCCACACCCATTTCACTGTCAAGCCCTATTTCGCCGCCCATCACTTCGGTCAGCCGCCGGGAGATGGCAAGACCGAGGCCCGTGCCGCCGTAACGGCGGGTGGTGGAAGCGTCCGCCTGCGCGAAGGATTCGAACAGTCGGTGGTGGTCCTCAGTGCTGATGCCGATTCCCGTGTCTCGGACTTCAAACCGCAGCGAGGCTTTGTTCGAATCCTGGCTGACTACTGAAACCTGGATCTCCACCTCGCCGGCTGGAGTGAACTTGACCGCGTTGGATGACAGGTTCAGCAGGATCTGGCGAATCCGCCCGGAATCGCCCATGAGCCGTTCAGGCACGTTGGGGTGACAGTAGGAGATCAGCTCAAGTTCCTTGCTTTGGGCCTGCTCGGCAACCAGCCCTGCAACTTCTTCCACCAGTGTGCGCGGATCGAATGCCGTGATGTCCAGGTCCACTTTCCCGGCTTCCAGCTTGGAGAAGTCCAGGATGTCGTTGATCAGCGTGAGGAGGACCTCGCCTGCGCCCTTGACCCCTTGGGCGTATTGCCGTTGGACTTCGTTAAGGCGCGTGTCCAGCATCAGCGAGGTCAGACCGATTACAGCATTGAGAGGGGTCCGGATCTCGTGGCTCATAGTGGCCAGGAACTCCGACTTGAGCCTGCTCGATTCCAAGGCTGCTTCCCGGGCGGCCATCAGTTCGGATTCCGCAGCTTTGCGTTCCGTGATGTCCCGGGAAATTGTGGCCACGCCCCAGATGCCCGATTCATTGCGGACGGGGGAGAGTGTCACGGAGACCGGAATGGTGGTCCCGTCCCCGCGTTTGCGTAGGGTTTCAAAGTTCTGGACGTTACCACTTTCGGCGGTTGTTCGGAGGGCCTCGTGTTCATCGTGCTGCAATTCCTCCGGGACAAAGAAATCGCTGTTCCGGCCGACGGCCTCCGCCGCCGTATAACCAAAAATCCGCTCCGCCCCCGGATTCCAACTGAGGATCTCTCCCTCACGTGTCTTGCCGATGATGGCGTCGCCGGAGGAGTTTACGATTGCCCCCAAGCCCTCCAGTTCGGCCGTGCGGGCCGCCACTTTGGACTCAAGGTCCCGCGTCAGCGTCACATTCTCGACGACGATCAGCACCTGCCGCACGATGACGAAGGCCAGGACAGACAGGCCCGTGATCAGCAGGATGGGGTCTGACAGGTTGATGGCCCGGCTGCGGTTGAAAAGGACTGCGCCGAAAACGGGAATGTATGGCAGAAGTTCCAAGGCGGCAGCATAGGTGCGTCCGTCTTTTTTGCTGCTGCTGGCCTCTGGAGCCAGTGGGCTGAGCCCAACCAGCAGGAAGGCTGCTACCCAGCCCAGTGCCAGGGGTGACCCGGTTACACCTGTGACGCCTTCGGTGGTGAGCCGCACGTAGGTTAGGTCGGTCAAAGCGAGCACCAGGAAGCCCAAGCCCAGGCACAACCAGGGAAGGCGCCGGCCCCGGGCGGCCCGCATTGTCAGGACGATGAGCAGGGAGACCATCACCACGTCCACGAACGGGTATGCCAACGTGGTCAGGAACGCAAGGGCATCCTCGTTGCCAGCATCGATCACTGGCCCCAGGACCGCACCCCAGGCGATGAAAAGAACGGCACTGGCCACCGTTCCGACGTCCAGGACCGTCCGGACAACTGACATGCGGACGCTGCCGCCTTTGGAAAGCATGACAAGCCCGACGGCGACCGGCAGCGCGTAGCCGATGAATCCGGCGTCGGAAGCTGATGGGAAGGGGTAGGCGTGGTCCAGCACTATGCCGTTGAAGGTCCAAAGTGCTTGGCCGCAGGACCAAAGAGCCAACCCTGCAACAACGAACCATCGGGCCTTTGTGTTGCCGTGGCCCCGCACAGCGGCACTGGTGTGTGTCATCAGCGCAGTCAGTGCGGCGGTAAGTATCGCCTGGTCGCCTGCAAGTTGGGCTGTGGGTGTCCCGATACCGCTGCCGAGTCCGGCGGCCAGGAGGACCGCGCACATTCCGACTGCTACAAGGAAAAGCGGCATACCCTGCCTCGCCCATGAGCGCACCGGAAGAACCTCGTGCTTCACTCCTGCCACTGAACCCCTGCCTTCGAAAGTGGCCCCACCAAAAGCGAACAACGCATCTTGCCTTTGCGCTGAGGGAAGCATACGCCGGGAAACCCCATCTAGGTAGCAGCTGAGCGCGTTTTGACGGCTCTAAACGCGCTCTAATGCGACGCAGTTGGGTCAGCGCTCCGGGGTGAGGGTCTTCGAGAACAGCACAGCTCCGTTGGCGTTGCGAAGGCTCGCGGTGAACGTGCCGTCCGCGGCGAGGTCCACGTGCCCGAAATATTGGTTCTCGCCATCCCGCGGGGATTCGCCCGGGAAGCGACCAGCTTTGCTGAACACCACTTCGGGTCCGAACGTTCCGTCCATGGCATTCGGACCAAACGAGCCAGCGTTGATGGGACCGGCCACGAACTCCCAGAAGGGATCGAAATCGGTGAACGAGGCCCGTTCGGGGGAGTAGTGATGGGCGGCGCAATAGTGCACGTCCGCCGTCAGCCACACAGTGTTCTTGACACCGTCCCGCTTGAAAGCACTCAGCACACCGGCGATCTCCAGTTCACGCCCGAGAGGAGCCCCGTTGTCCCGGTTGGACAGGCTCTCCTGGTTCACGGCCCCGTCCGGCACGATGATGCCCAACGGGAGGTCCGCGGCGATCACCTTCCATGTCGCCTTGGATTGGCGTACTTCCTTGATGAGCCAGTCCACCTGCTCCTGGCCCAGGATGTTGGTGGCGTAGGGTTCTTTGCCGTCCGTGTTGGGGGACTTGAACGTCCTCATGTCCAGGCAGAAGACATCCAGCTGGGGGCCGCGCGAAATCTTCCGGTAGATGCGGGCAGGTTGGTACTGGCCGGCGTCGAACGTTCCCGGGCGCCATAGCGCCGCGGAGTCCGCGATCGGCATATTCTCCTGCCATGCTTGCCGGCCGCGGGCTGCGAGGACATTCACGTTGCGTTCGGTGTAGCGGGCGTCGTCCAGGATCTGGCCCGGGTACCAGTTGTTGTGTGTCTCGTGGTCGTCCCACTGGGCGATCACCGGAACCTCGGCGAACATGGCGCGCATATTCGCGTCCAGCGAGTTGTAACGGTGCCGGCCCCGGTATTCGGCGAGTGTCTCGGCGACCTTGGAGACTTCCTCGGTGACGATGTTCCGCCACACCTGGCCGTCCTTCTCCGTGACAGTGGCAGCGATGGGGCCGTCGGCGTAGATGGTGTCCCCGGAGTGGATGAAGAAATCCGGCCGCGTTGCGTGCATTGCCTTGTACCCACGCATGCCGCCGATCTCCTCGTTGATGCCCCAGCCCTGCCCGGCCGTGTCGCCGGTCCATACGAAGGACTGCGGGTACGACGACGGCCTGCCGCCTGGGTGGGCTTCTTCAGGCCCGCCGTTCCCGGATGAGTCAGGGGCAGTAGTGAACGTCCCCTTGACTGCCTCGCCGAGGCCGTTCTCGTCCTCGAAGTTAAGTTCAAGGGCGAAGCGGGTCCCGGCAGGAAGTCCTTTGACGTGGATCTTGGCGGTGAAGTCGCTGGCTTCGGTAGCGAGAGGGCCTTGGATGGTGCGGCTGAATCCGTAGCGCCCCCGGAGGATTTCGCCGGCGCTGTCCACTGCCTGCAGCCGGGCGCTCAAACGGCCCGGACCCGAAGCACGTGACCAGAGGACAGCGGAGTCGGTGGTGACATCCCCGGTGGCAATTCCCGTGGGGAGTGTGAGGCGTTTGCGGACCAGGGGGATGGCGGCGGGGGCGGGCGCGGCGGTACCGGTTGCGAGACCGGCCAAAGCCAGGCCGGTTAAGGACGTTTTTACGAGGGTGCGGCGTGAGAGATCAGTCATGGTTCCACTGTTCCGGGCAGCAGTGAACAGAGGATGAGCCTGAGGTGAAGGAAACGGAACGAGTACCGGTGCCCGCCTAAACAAGTGGCCTATCCCGGAAAATTGCGTACTACCTGGTGCAAATTCAGGCAATCAATGAAAAAGACGAGTATCTGCTACTCGTGCGGTGCCAATGGCCAATTCCTAGCATTAAGTTCCCTAGGGTTTCTGAAATTCTGTTCCGCCGGCTCAGCGGTGGTTCGCTCCCTCGCACGTGACGAGTGGCGCTCCCCATAACACTTCTGCGCTATCGCATACGCCCCTCCCCTGGGACTTCTGCGTGCTCAGACCAAAGCCACGGATTCTGGGACATCTAATGAACATTTACAATGACGAGCTTCAAACTACTCTGTCAAAGAACACGCCCGGCGGCACCTTGCTGCATGGGTCGCGCAAAAATAAAGTCCTGTTGATCACAATTGCCATCATCGTTGTTATAGGGCTAATTCCATTGATTTTTGGGGTTCTTTCACAGGCAGGCAACCCCGCAGCCGATGTGGGCCAGAATGTTTCCACTGAACAACTGGCCACCCCCCAGGCCTCTGAGTCCAGCCCCGCCACGCCCGCTGCGAGTGAAGCAGCAGCTGCACCTGCAACCGAAGCCAAGGCGCCGGCTGCAGAACCTGCACCGGCCGTGGCCGCGGCGCCGGCTGCAGAACCTGCACCGGCCGAGCCCGCACCGCCGGCGGTGGATACCAACCTCTATACGGTTGTCGCCGGAGATACCGTGGGCTCCATAGCTGCCCGGTACGGGGTGAACATGAACGAGATGCTGGCTGCCAATGGCTTGAGCGGCTACTCCGTCATCGTGCCCGGCCAGGTCCTGAAACTTACTGGACCAGCTGTTCCACTCATCGAGCCGGCGCCGGCCCCCGCCGCAGCCCCAGCCCAGGCCGCCCCTGCGCAGGCCGCTCCGGCGCAAGCTGCTGCTCCAGTAGCTGCAGGCTGGACGATCTACGTGGCTGGATCCGGAGGCCAGAGCATGGTGGACGCGTGCATAGGGCCGATCCATTTCACTCCCACGGACGCCTACGCATTGTTCATTACCGAGCACGACTTCTGTGGAGGTTGGGCACGCTTCTCCGGTATCGGTGTGGGACAGACGGTTAACATCCCGGGCTACGGCACGTACACAGTGACCGGAAGGGGCCAGGTGCCCAACCCCGGAACCACCAACAATGTGGCGGCCGTCTTCGGCGGCTTCCCCGCTGTTGTCCTGCAGACCTGCATCCCCGGCACGAGCCAGATGTTGGTGATCGGACTTAACTAGTAAGGACAGCCAATCAGGCCGGCGCCGTAAGGCGCGCAAAGCGGAGGATGCCCAAGATGGCCGGGGCCAGCTCATCCTCCATCTGGTGGTAGACCTCTTCCGCTCGGCGGTAGGGGTCTACCACGTCGTTGTCGGCAGGATCGGCCGGCAGTGCCAGATGCCGGACGGAAGCGACACGGGCGGGAAGAGCCCGCCAGAATTCCACGATGTCGCCCTCGGGAACAACGTCGCCACGCGTCTCCAGGACGGCGAGCATCCTCGCAAATTCACGGATGGTGAACGTTCGCTTCAACAAGGAGGCATCCAGTTGAAGGACTTCGCCCCGGTGCTTGGACGTCATGGCCAGCACAAGGTCGGTTTCCCGGAGGATCTTCTGGTTCAGCTGCCTGGCCGCGAAATTGTCCGGGCTGCCACGGAAGGTGCTGATCATCTTGGCCGACAGGGGTTGAATCGGCTCTCCCACCATGGCGCGCGTTCCGGCGCTGCGAACCTCGAATGATCCCGGGCTTGCGTGGTTGAGGCCGGCCTGCAGCAGCCGTTCCGCCACCGGGGAACGGCAGATGTTCCCTGTGCAGACGGTGAGGATCCTGAAGGGCTGGGGCGATTCCACGTGAGGCTCTTTTCTTGCGGGGGCTTGGGACGGCTCGGGTCCCATCCCAAGTTAACACGGGCAGCAAAGCGCACCTTGTCACAACGCCCAGCTGCACCCGTGCGTTGTAATCAGCCCTTGGTGTCCCACCGAACGCTTGACTGAAAACGTCCGCTCCGCATATTCTGAACGAACGGTCGGTAATTTATTAGGAGCAACCATGGCATCGCAGAATCTGCAATCAGTGCCCGCTGAGCTGTCCCCGGAAGAGCAGGAGCGGGAGGCAGCCGGCAAGGCGTACTTTGATCGCATCATTTCGGAAGACTCGCGCATCGAACCGCGCGACTGGATGCCGGAGGCTTACCGCAAGACTTTGCTGCGCCAGATCTCGCAGCACGCGCACTCGGAAATCATTGGCATGCAGCCGGAAGCCAACTGGATCACCCGCGCCCCAAGCCTGAAGCGCAAGTCCATCCTCATGGCCAAGGTCCAGGACGAGGCGGGCCATGGCCTGTACCTCTACTCGGCAGCTGAAACCCTGGGCCAGACCCGGGACAAGATGATGGATGACCTCATTGCCGGCAAGGCCCGGTACTCGTCGATCTTCAACTACCCGGCGATTTCCTGGGCGGACATGGGAGCCATCGGCTGGCTTGTGGATGGCGCAGCGATCTGCAACCAGGTTCCCTTGTGCCGTGCGTCCTACGGTCCTTACGGCCGCGCAATGGTGCGCATCTGCAAGGAAGAGTCCTTCCACCAGCGCCAGGGTTTCGAGATTCTGCTTGAACTCTCCAACGGCACGCCTGAGCAGAAGCAGATGGCCCAGGAGGCTGTGAACCGCTGGTACGCGCCGTCGTTGATGATGTTTGGCCCGCCGGATGATGACTCACCCAACTCCAAGCAGTCCATGGCCTGGAACATCAAGAGGTTCAGCAACGATGAACTGCGCAGCCGGTTCGTCGGCATGATGGTGGAGCAGGTCAAGGTCCTCGGCCTGACCCTGCCTGACAAGGACATCCGTTTCAACGAAGAAACCAAGAAGTGGGAGCACGGACCCCTGGACTGGAATGAGTTCAAGGAAGTCCTGGCCGGCCGCGGCCCCTGCAACTCGCAGCGCATCGAGCGCCGCCGCGAGGCACACGAAAACGGTGCCTGGGTTCGCGAAGCCGCCGTTGCCTACGCCCGCAAGCAAGCACAGAAAGAGAACGCAGCATAATGGCTCCTCACGGTAACCCGGAAGAACCGGCAAGCTCGGCCAGCGAGATCAAGCGCGAGGCCCCCAAAGTTGCGGCGACTACGCCGGCGGAACAGCAGCACCACGAGACCCCGTGGTCCCTCTGGGAGGTCTTCGTGCGCTCCAGCCGAGGCCTGTCCCACGTGCACGCCGGTTCCCTGCACGCTCCTGATGCCGCCATGGCACTGAGGAATGCACGCGATCTTTACACGCGCCGCAACGAAGGCGTATCCATCTGGGTTGTCCCGGCCGAGGCGATCTCCTCCAGCGATCCCGATTCCAAGGGCGCCTTCTTCGAATCGCCGCAGGGCAAGGACTACCGCCACGCGACGTATTACACCAAGAGCGAAGGCGTGAAGCACCTGTGATGACTGACAAAGACACTGACTTCGCCATTGAAGGCCACGGCGACATCTCCGTGGGCGTTCACGGAGCGGGAGCTTCCGGTGACGGTTCAGCCAGCGCCACCCGCATCACCCCGGGCAACGCCCTCCGCCCGGAAGACATTGCCCTTGAAGTACGGCGTGGACAGGTCAAGCCCAGCGATGACGTAGCCGAGTTTGCGCTGCGCATTGGCGACGACGGCCTCATCCTCGCACAGCGCCTTGGCCACTGGATTTCCCGCGCACCCGAGCTTGAGGAAGACATTGCACTCGGAAACATCGCGCTGGACCAGTTGGGCCACGCGCGCTCCTTCCTGACCTATGCTGGTGCGGCCTGGGACAAGTCCGAGGACGATCTCGCCTACTTCCGCCGCGAGCACGAGTTCCGTTCCGCGCACCTGTTCGAGCAGCCCAATGGGGACTTCGCGGTGACAATCGCCCGCCAGTTCATCGTGAGCTACTACCAGTACGAGCTCTACACGGCCCTCACCGCATCCAAGGACGCCACCCTGGCGGCCATCTCCGCCAAGGCCGTGAAGGAAGTGGATTACCACCGCGACCACAGTGCCCAGTGGGTACTTCGCCTGGCTGGCGGCACGGACGAGTCCCGCGCGCGCATCATCCAGGGCTTCAAGCTCGTGTGGCCATACGTGGACGAACTCTTCGAGGACGATGAGCTCACCACCCGCCTGGCCGAGGCTGGCGTGACAGTGCAGCCCTCAAGTCTTCGCGCCGAATTCGATCGCCTCACTGGCCAGATCATGGCCGAAGCCGAACTGGAGATCCCTGCCGTTCCGCAAGCACTGGGAGGCGGCCGTCGCGGCAAGCACTCCGAATTCCTGGGTTACATCCTTGCTGAGATGCAGGTCCTGGCCCGCGAGCACCCCGGCGCGAGCTGGTGACCATCATGGCAACCCTTGCTCGTTCAAAAACACGCACCCAAGAGCAGAGGGCCTGGGACATTGCGTCCACGGTCTGCGACCCGGAGATCCCGGTCCTCACCATCGAGGACCTCGGCATTCTCCGTGGCGTACACGTCGTCGACGTCCCGGACGCCCAGCAGCCCACGGACAAGCAGCAGCCCACGGACAAAGCGGACGACGGCGGCACTTCACGTACCGCCGTCGAGGTCACCATTACGCCCACGTACTCGGGTTGCCCGGCCATGGATGCGATTGGTGACGACCTGCGGAGGGCCTTCGAGAAGGAGGGCTACGCGAGCGTGCACATCAACCTGGTGCTCTCCCCGGCCTGGACCACGGACTGGATGACCGAGTCCGGCAAGGCCAAGCTGCAGGAATACGGGATCGCGCCTCCCACGGGAAGGGCTGCCGCAGGCGGCCACTCCGGTCCCGTTCGTTTGAACCTGGCTGTGAAATGCCCGCAGTGTTCTTCGCTGAACACCAAGGAGCTCACCCGCTTTGGTTCCACGTCCTGCAAGGCGTTGTTCGTCTGCCAGGACTGCAAGGAACCGTTCGACTACTTCAAAGTCCTCTAAGGAATTCCATGACCACCGAAACCCAGACGGCCAGCCGCCGTCGTGCGTCTTTCCATACCCTGACCGTCTCGGAAGTCCGGCGCCTTACGGACGATGCCATCGAGGTGACGTTCGCTGTTCCCGCCGAGCTGGCCGGCCAGTATGACTACCTCCCCGGCCAGTACGTTGCGCTACGCACCACGCTGCCGGATGAGCAAGGTGAGCCGCACGAGATCCGCCGCAGCTACTCAATCTGCGCAGAGCCGCGCAGCTTCGCCGATGGCAGCAGCGAGATCCGGGTGGCCGTCAAGAAGGACCTTGGCGGTGTCTTCTCCACGTGGGCAAATGCCGAGCTGAAGGCCGGCGACAGCCTTGACGTCATGAGCCCGCAGGGCGCGTTCATTTCGCGGCATGGCAAGGACGGCTCATCGGTTCAGCACAACGTTATGAATTCCATGAACCACCCGGAAGAGCTGGCGGGGGAGCCCGGGAACTTCGTTGCGATCGCTGCGGGTTCAGGCATCACCCCCGTAATGGCGATCGCCCGGACGCTGCTGGCCGCCAATCCGGAGACCACGTTTGACCTGATCTATGCCAACAAGGCTGCCATGGACGTCATGTTCCTTGAGGAGCTGGCGGACCTGAAGGACAAGTACCCCTCGCGCCTGGCGCTGCACCACGTTTTGTCCCGTGAGCAGCGGATCGCCCCGCTGATGACCGGTCGCATCGATTCGGAGAAGCTGCAGGCTTTGCTGAGCAGCGCCATCCATGCCGAGGATGTGGACGAGTGGTTCCTCTGCGGGCCTTTCGAGCTGGTCCAGCTGTGCCGCGACACCCTCGCTGCCCGGGGCGTGAAGCCCGAGCACGTACGCTTCGAACTGTTCACCACTGGCCGTCCGGACCGCCCTGAGGGTAACGCGGGCCGTCCCGTTGTGGAGGACGAGTCGAAGGAAACCTACAAGATCACGTTCAAGCTGGATGGTTTGACCGGCGAGGTCGCCAGTCCCACCCACGCCCGTGAATCCATCCTCAATGCTGCACTGCGTGTCCGCCCCGATGTTCCGTTCGCCTGTGCAGGCGGGGTTTGCGGCACCTGCCGCGCCAAGCTTGTGACCGGTACGGTGTCCATGGATGAGAACTACGCCCTGGAACAGGACGAGCTGGACAAGGGCTACGTCCTCACCTGCCAGTCCCACCCCACCAGCGAAGAAGTTACCGTCGACTTCGACGTCTAAGGAGTCCCCATGATCGAGCTCTCCATTGCCAACGGCATTGCCGAAATTGTCCTCAATGCCCCCGAAAAGCTGAACTCGCTCAACGAGGATGCGCTCGCCGAACTGGATAAGGCGTACGACGACGCTGCTGCCGCCGCCTCGCGCGGTGAGGTGCGGGCCCTGCTGCTTCGCGGTGAGGGACGTGCCTTTTGTGCCGGCCGCGACATCGCAGGTGTTACCCCCGAAACCGACGACGCGCAGGCGTATCTCGGTGGGCTGGTGGAACCGTTGTTGAAGAAGATGGCCGCGTTCCCGGCACCCACTTTTGCTGCCGCACATGGAGCTTGCCTGGGTGTTGGTTTAGGTCTCTTGCTGGCCACTGACGTGGTGTACGTGGCGGAGAATGCCAAGTTCGGTTCGCCCTTTGCCAAGCTGGGCGCCACCTTGGATTCCGGCGGCCACTGGTACTTTACCGAGCGTCTGGGCATGCACCGGACACTGGACCTGATCTATACGGCCGACCTGATCACTGGTTCGGAAGCCGTGGAGCGCGGAATGTTCAGCCGGGCGATGCCGGATGACGCGTTGCTTGCCATGACCCGCGCAATCGTCGAGCGCGTAGCCACAGGTGCCACCGGTGCTTTCGTTGCCTCCAAGGAACTCGTGGCCCACATCCGCGATCAGCGCCTGGGACTCTGGGCGTCCATGGCCGAGGAAAACACCGAGCAGGCACGGCTGTGCAAGACCGACGACTACGCCGAAGGCTTCCGGGCGTTCCAGGAGAAGCGGGCGCCGGTTTTCAAGGGGTAGTTCCCTGGCGGTGAAGCTCGCTTAGACAAATTCCTTGAGGAGCTTGTACCCGGCCACTTTTCCTTCCAACGAGATCACGGCCATGCCGTCCTCCGCAGTGGTGAGGTCGGTGAGCGCACCGTATGTGAGTGCTGGGACGGCCACGCCACTCTTCATGCATGGAAAACCCGTAACCGAGCCAGCGCTGATGGCACCGCCAGGCTGGTCCTCGTAGGGTCCGCTTGGAGGTGGCGTGTAGGTGGTCTCCTTCAGGCAGACAAACACGTCCTCGAAGCTTGCCCCGCGGAACTTGCCGGTCCGGGTGTCCAAGAGATTCACGCTCCTCGGGACGCCCGCAATCACCAGATCGCCGCGACTTGCTGTAGGAATGAGTTCCCTCGTGTTCCAGCCGACATCCATGGGCTCGGTTTCCCATGCGGCGTCGCCGGTCAGGGGGTTGTAGCCGACCAGCTTCGACTTGGCACCTCTGTATTTGCCCGCGGGAAATTCTATATACCCCTCGGTGTACTCGCATCGAATGGGGAAGGCGTCGCCACCTTCCAGCTTCGTCGCTACTGTGCCAATGGTTTTGGAGCATTCCACCTGTGAGCCGTCCACTGTCCACAGAATCCGTGCGCTTGAAGCCCGGAAGCCTACGGTCTTGGCGGTTTCGCGCAAGTTTAGTGAGAAGGTTTGCTCCGTAAATTTGTCGGGTGAAAAATCCGTAGGGTTGATTCCAACGGAGCCGACATAGAGATCCAGCTCTTCAGAGTAGGTGAAGTGCCAGCCCATACTGGTGCTGGCCCCTTTGCCAAAGATCTTTTCGATTTCAACTTCCCACAGCACCTCGCCGTAAGAGACATGGGCCAGGGTTTCAACTCCACCAGCCACCACCGAGTACAGTTCTTTGCCCACCGGCCGGAAATTCCCCGTGAGTGGGTTGATTTCGGGACCGGCCAGATCTTCGCCGGAATCCAAGTCCACCCAGTGCTCCACTGTTTGGGAAGTTTCATCAAAGGCGATAAAGCACATGTCAACGTGGTCGTCGCAGGCAAAGGGACGGGTGCCCACCAGTTCCGGCCTGCCGCGATAGAGTTCCTTGCCGGTGTTCAGGTCAAAGGCCACCGGGGCAGTCCACCACGTGGCGCCGCCATTATTGGCCGGGGGAGTCGCCGCCTGCAGGAAAATGGCGGCACTCTTCCCTGTCGCGGTCCTGGTGACAACAGGTTCAAGGGGAACAGCGGGCGCCTCGAGCCCCGGGTGAACAGGCTGGGTCCACAGTTCCTTGCCGTTCGTAACTGAAATGGCATGGGCTGCAATTCCGGCAGGGGTCTTTGCGTAGACCAAGGCAACGCCATCAGCCACCACAGGTTGGCCGATGGCATCCAGCGGTACTTCCCATGCCGCCGTCGCGATTTCTGTGCTCCTCTCTACGGGAGAAGTCGTGGGGGGTGGAGTGGTTGCGACGGGTAACCCCGGAAGGGAAATGATGGTGCACGCGGACAGCAGCATGGCAACACCTACGGCCGCGACGCCGAATCGCACTGGCTTCAAGCGTTCAAAGTAGCGCGCGGATCGGGACTGAATCATGGTTCCCCCAGGAACGTTCATGGTTCAGCACCTGCAGGGCATAGTTCCAAACCAGAAAAGGCCAACAAGGTGTGGCTCAGATAGAGAATACAGCTCGCGGACCTGGATGAATGCAGCTCAGCGAAACAGCATCATTAGCAGCCTCCATAAGCGTCGCTGTCAGTGGACCACATCCAGGACAGCACGGACGATGCTGTCGGTGTCTATCCCGATCCTGCCCATGAGTTTGGGGAATGCCTTTCGGGTCTGGCACCCACTTGACGTCCGGTAAGTGAATGGCAGTCTTTCGTAGTTGTTCCTAGAACTTTGTCAAATGGCGGTCTATTGCGCAATAAGTGAATCCGACTAGTCTTGTGAACATGAATGAGCCCTCCATCGCCCCGGAGCGGGGCACGAGGCCGCGGAACCGGCGCGCCCTGATACTTGCAGCGGCAGGTGAACTCTTCGCGCAGAAGGGATACGCACAAGTCAGCATGACCGACGTGGCCAAAGCCATGGCGGTTCAACCATCCGCCCTTTATCGACATTTCCCGAGCAAGGGCGAGCTGCTTCGGGAGGCAGTTGTGGCCAGCTTCCAGCCCGTTTTGGATACCGTCACCCAAGCCCCTGACGGCGACCTCGAACAGTTGATCGCGGCTCTGGGCCGGGCAGTTTTGGAGCACCGGGACAACGGCGTGCTGTGGGAGCGTGAATCCCGGCACCTTCCGCCTGCCACCCGCTTCGATATTGCGAGCGCCAGCAAGTTCGCGATGAGCAGCAAACTGCAGTCCGGCAGCCATGCGTTGCCGGCGCCCGAGGCGGACCTGCGGGCTTGGGCAATGTTTGCTGTGATGATCAGTGTGTCGTGGAACCCCAACCGGCTTTCACGGGTGGATAAAGAGTTCCAGTTGGCCACGCTCGCCCGCACAGTACTCGTCATGCCATTGCCCCCGATTGAAGCGTCGGGGAACCACCGGCGCGCGTCGATTCCCATGCCGCGTAGCCGTCGTGAGGCATTGCTGGCTGCCTCAATTCGACAGTTCGCCGCGTTTGGGTTTGAAGCCGTGAGTCTTGACGACATCGGCGCCGAGGTTGGAGTCGCGGGTCCCAGCATTTACCGCCACTTCGACAGCAAGGCGGAAATGCTTGCCGCAGCCCTGCATCGCGCCGAAGAAGTGCGGTGGATGGACATGTGGCGCGCTCTATCTGAAGCCGCTGATGCATCCGAGGCGCTGCAGCGCATCCTTTCCTCGCACATTGCTTTCTCGGTGGCCAGCCCGCAATTCCTGCAACTGGCCGTGTCCGAACGTCCACATCTGCCCGAGGAGGACTTCCGGAACCTAATGGACGCGCAGGGCGACTACATCACCGATCTAGCCTCACTGGTGGAGGAAATTTACCCGGGTGCCGATCCTGAGGTGGTCAGAACCCGGGTGAAAGCGGCACTGCACGTGGTCACCAGCGTTGTCCGCACTCCCTTCCTGCGGGACATCCGAGGCATCCAGGAAATTCTCGAACACATGGTAAGGGGCCTCATGGCGCCCACAGCCGACCATGGTGGCTTGTGATGAAGAAGCGCCAAATCAGCTAGGCAAAGTTCCCGGGGACACCTCTAGTCAGAAGGGGAGTGAATCTCCCTCGACTCTAACTATCTCAAGACTAAGATATAATGGAGCACGCTGCAAGATGTCGGTGGAAAGTGCGCGAAAATTGCCGCACGCATTGGGAAGCTCAGTGTTAAGATACTTAGACCGGACGAAGGAGAGACTGCGCATGACCACCGAATCGCGGAACACTGACATGGACGCCGTGGACGCCATTATTGAGGACTGGCACCGCGAGCGCCCTGATCTTGATCCCAGGACCATCGGCGTCTTTGGCCGCCTGCAGAGCCTGGTGGCACGGCAGCGGGCTGTTCAGGATGTGAACTATGAGGAGTACGGGCTCACGTTGGCATCCTTTGATGTCTTGGCGAACTTGCGCCGATCAGGCCCGCCGCATCGGAAGACGGCCGGTGAACTGGCAAGTTCATCCATGCTGACCACAGGTGGCATCACCTTCCGGCTGGACCGCATGGAGGAACAAAACCTCATTGAGCGGGTTCGGTCGAAGGAGGATCGTCGTGTTGTCTATGCCCAGATGACGGACCACGGCAAAAAGCTCATTGACGAGGTCATTTCAAAGCATCTGGAAACGCAGCGCAATATGCTCGCCGGCCTGACCGCCAAGGAGATCGACCAATTGGCGCTGCTACTGAAAAAAGCTGAAGCCTCCATCGTCGCCTATGATCCGAAGGCTTCCTCCGCGGACGAACTCACCCTGAACGTCTAGACGATCACGGCGCCGGTTCGTCCATCCACTCCATCAAGCAAGGAATCGAATGAAGCCAGGAGCCCGCAGGATCGGAATAATCGGACATGGAGCCATTGGGGCCCGTGTTGCTGCTGACATTGCCGCTGGAAAAGTCAAAGGGGCCACCCTTGAAGGAATCATTTCCCGCAGCGCCATAGACAACGCGCCGGCTCCCCGGCTTGAGATTGACGAAGCGTTGGAGTGCTGTGACCTGCTGGTTGAATGCGCAGGGCAGGAGGTCTTGATAGACCATGGCGAGGCGGTGCTTTCTGCGGGCGTAGACCTGCTCGCTACCTCATTGGGGGCGCTGGCGGACCCACACCTCTCAGCGCGGTTGTCGGCTGCAGGGCCCGGCAGGCTTTTCTTGACCCCGGGCTCCATTGGTGGCCTGGACCTGTTGGCGTCGGGCGCCCGCGCAACGGGCTATGACGCCGTCAGGATAACCACAACCAAGCTCCCGGGTTCCCTGATTCAGCCGTGGATGGACGAGGTGGAGGCCGATCGCATTCGGAACACGTCCGGTCCCATCGAGATCTTTTCCGGTCCCGCAGCCCAGGCCACGCAATTGTTCCCCAAGTCGCTTAACGTGGCAGCCGCCGTCGCCCTTGCAGTAGATAACTGGGACGCTGTGGCTGTGTCGGTGAGGGCCGATCCGGCGGCCGAGCTGACGACGCACTTGATCGAGGCTTCCGGAGGCAGCGGGAATTACCGTTTTGAAATCTGCAACAAAGTATCGCCGCAAAACCCCCGCACCAGCGGCGTTGTCCCGTTCGCTGTGCTCCGGTCCCTGGAACTGATCATCGGCGCGCGCGGTGGAATGATCTAGGCCCTGAACCGCTCACCGAGGCTTGCGCTACGGTGGTCCCTTCCCGCATCGCTATCCTTGAATGATGAGCGAACTTGCGCATTCCACCATCGCCCTTGATGGCCATTTCGCCCGGGACTTCCCGGAGATGGCTATTCCGTGGCGGGCGGAAGAAGCGCCTGATCCGAAGCTTTTGGCACTCAACGAGCCCCTCGCCGTCGAGCTCGGTCTTGATCCTGGTTTCCTTCGCAGCCCGGAGGGCCTACGGCTGCTGATAGGTAATGCACTCCCGGAAGAGGCAACCCCGGTGGCCCAGGCGTATTCCGGTCATCAGTTCGGCTGGTACTCGCCCCGTTTGGGGGATGGCCGGGCCCTTTTGCTGGGGGAGATCGCTGGCACTGACGGGAAGCTCCGCGACGTCCACCTTAAGGGCTCGGGGCGGACGCCCTTTGCCCGCAACGGTGACGGCCAGGCGGTGGTGGGTCCCATGCTTCGCGAATACATCGTGAGCGAGGCGATGCATGCTTTGAACATTCCCACCACGAGGTCCCTGGCAGTCGTCGCGACGGGCCGTCCGGTTCAGCGTGAGACCCTCCTGCCGGGCGCCGTTCTGACGCGGGTAGCCAGCAGTCACCTGCGGGTGGGCAGTTTCCAATACGCCAGGGCAACCAACGATATGGATCTGCTGCGCCGCCTTGCCGACCACGCGATCGAACGCCACCACCCGTCGGCGGCGGGGGAAGCCAACCGCTATCTCGGGCTCCTCAAAGGCGTGATTGCGGTCCAAGCGAAACTGGTGGCCCAGTGGATGCTCGTCGGTTTCGTGCATGGTGTCATGAATACCGACAACATGACCGTGTCCGGCGAAACCATCGATTACGGTCCGTGCGCCTTCATGGAAGGCTTCGATCCGGGAGCGGTCTACAGCTCCATCGATGAAACCGGACGCTATGCCTATCGCAACCAGCCGCTGGTTGCCGAGTGGAACCTCGCCCGTTTCGCCGAATCACTCGCTCCTCTTATTCATGAGGATGACGAGCAGGCGGTCGCCCTTGCCGTCGAGGCACTTAATGGATTCCGCCAGCAGTACAGCGCTGCCTGGTTCAACGGCGTGAAGGCCAAGCTTGGGCTACCTCAGGGAATTGACGACGGCGTTGCCTCACCTTTGGTGGATGACCTGCTTGAGTTGGTTCAAGAGTCACGTGCGGATTACACCTCGTTTTTCCGCAGCCTTGGCAATGCCGCCCGCGGGGACGTTGAACCTTCCCGGGGCATGATCCTTGACCTGGCGGCGTTCGATGCCTGGCTGGAACGCTGGCGGGCTGTGTCTCCGGATGCCGATGCCATGGACCGCATCAACCCGGTCTACATCCCCCGCAACCACTTGGTGGAAGAAGCCCTTTCGGCCGCCACGGAAGGGGATACCGGGCCAGTTGAACGCTTGCTTGAGGCAGTTGAGGCCCCATTCAGCGAACGCCCCGGCCTGGACTATTACGCCGCGCCCGCTCCCGACAGCTTCGGGCCATACCGGACGTTCTGCGGCACTTAGTTCGGTACACGGACCGTTGTCCCGGCCTGGAATTCATCCCACATAAAGTGGATGTATCAGTGGCGGATTGTTTTTAGGGCTGTCGACCACGCAAGGACTTGCTCAATGAGGACATCCAGGTCTTCTTCCGCCGTTGCACTCGGGGTGAACGTCGTGAAAGCTTCAAAGTCCGTAGCAAAGGGCAGCGCCACTTGTGCCCGGACGTCGGCCATTTGGAGTTCGCCGGATATCAGACGAAGGTTTTCAACCGCGCGCACCCCACCGGCACTTCCGTAGGAGACAAAGCCGGCCGCCTTATTGTTCCATTCGGCGTAGATGAAATCGAGTGCGTTCTTCAATGCCCCGGGAACGGAGTGGTTGTATTCGGCCGTGACAAAGATATAGCCATCGAATTCCGCTACTGCGCGTGCCCACATCTTGGTGTGCTCGTGTTGATAATTCCCCATGGATGGAGGCATTGGCTCATCCAATAACGGCAGCTTGTAATCGGCCAAATCAAGCAGTTTGTACTCGGCGCCGCCTTTGGCCACCGCACGTTCAATCACCCAATCGGCCACCTGCTTGCTTCGCCGCCCGGGACGGGTGCTGCCCACAACAACCGCGATCTTAATCATTTCGATCACATCCTTCAAAAGGAACTTTGAATGGATTTATAAAGTTCTCAACATCGGGACAGGGCTCTTTCATCCCTCGGAACTGCCTCCTCGCTGCGGGCCTCGTCGGATCCTTGCCCCACAACATATCGAGGTCTAGCCTAAAAGCGGGAGCATGGTCCAGAGGTGGGCAGCAGCCTCCCTTTCTTGAGGAAACAGTCGATGTCGATCATCTCTGATCCCTACCTCCCGGGCGGTTTTCCATCGCCGGGACGAAGTCCATCGGACTATCCTCAGGCGCTCCACTTTCCGGAGATCACAACCATTCTGAACCGACGCGTACTCCAGCGCGCCTCGCAGGCCTACCGCTGTCCGCTGTTTGCGGGCAGCTCCAACAATAGGAGGAAAAATGGAAACCGTTGAAGAAACCATCGATGTCGCCGTCCCGGTACGCACGGCCTACAACCAGTGGACCCAGTTTGAGTCCTTTCCCCAATTCATGTCCGGTGTAGAGTCCGTGACTCAACTGACTGACACCACCAACCATTGGGTCACCAAAATCGCTGGCGTGGAGCGCGAATTCGATACCGAAATCGTCGACCAGGAGCCAGATGACCGAATCGCCTGGCGCAGTACCGACGGGAAGTCCCATGCCGGCGTCGTGCGGTTCACCCGGATGGATGATAACCACACCAAAGTCAACGTCCATTTCGAGTGGGCGCCGGAAACCTTTACCGAGAAGGCAGGTGCGGCCTTGAAGATCGACGAGATGCAGGTTAAAGCCGATCTGCGGAAATTTAAGGACTTTATCGAGTCCCGGGGAACAGAAACAGGTGCTTGGCGCGGAGAAGTGGAGGACAGCGGTCCGGGCGGACAGCTTTAGAAAACCCGCTTCGAACGTCTCGGAAAGCAGTATCTGATGCGAAGAGTCCCAGCGCTTGGAGTATTGGCAGTTGCGGCAGTGGCTTTGGCGGGGTGCAGCGGCGGCGGCGGGGGGAGTGCAGCAAGTCCTTCATCCGCCACTGCTTCGTCGGCCCCAACCTCCGCCACGACACCCGCCCAGGAGAAGGTCTACAGCGAGGATGAATTGCGAGAGCTCATCTCCGGTATGAGGGATGGAGATGGCAACGAGCTCAAGCTCTATTCCAAGGAGCAGGTAGACCAAGGTGGCAAGATCGCCGATCTGCTTTTGAATACGGCCAGTGTGGATCCCGAGGATTGCAAGGACATCGCCACGGCTGGGCTGGTAGACAAGGTTGAACAGGGAGATGTTGCCGTGGCCCTGTCTGACAGTGATCAACCCAGGTCCTTGTCCGCGCAATCCGGCAGCGAAGGTCCTGACGCGGAAAAGGTTCTCAAGGACATCAGCGGAAACATGGACAAGTGCGCAAAGTTCACTGTGAAAGCTGTTGGCCAGACTTATGAAGTCTCCAGTGAGGAATTGGACGCCAAGACGAACGCAAAGGAAACGTTCGGAACAATCAGCACCCGTTCCGACGAAAGCCAGAAGAAGCTGATGCAGGTCTCCGCGGCCGACGGGAGGTTGCTGGTGGTGGCCACTAAGAGTGGGCCAAGCCTGGGCGATCCTGACCAGAAGGAACTCGAAGACCTGATCAACAAGGTGCTTGCGAAAGCCGAGGGCGGTAGCGAAACTCCCGGTGGAATGATGAGTAGTTCTTCCGGAAGCATGACCAGCTCGCCCAGCAGCATGAGCAGCTCGCCGTCGTCCAAATCGTTGACACCGACACCAACCATGAGCACCTCGGAAGGCAGCATGACTTCCTCATCCTCGCCAAGCACATCTCCTTAGGCCGTTCAGGGTGGGCCCGGTTGACTCAGGGTCCATCCCGTTTGATCTAGTCCGCAAGCGCTTGCGTTAACCTGACGTTTGCCGCTACCGTCGTTTTCTATGTCGTCAACAGTAGATGCGGTTGCGGAACGCGCGAATGTCTCGGTATCAACGGTTTCGCGTGCCTTGCGGGATATGCCGGGTGTTTCGCAAGAGACGCGCAAGCGCGTGCAAAGTATCGCGAGGGAACTAGGTTATGTTCCCTCGCTTGCTGGTTCCCGTTTGGCGACTGGCCGGACGGGAGCCATCGCGATTGTCACCCCCAACCTCTCCAAATGGTTCTTTGGGCAGGTGCTGGCGTCGGCGGGGCGGGTGCTTCGCCAGGCAGGCTTTGACGTCCTGTTGTACGAACTTGCCGATACTGCCGCGCGGGAGCGTTTCTTCGCGGGGTCAAGCCTTACCGGGCGGGCTGACGGCGTGTTGATCTTTGCCTTGCAGCCGACTCCGGCGGAGCTGGCCACCCTTGAAGCCCAGAACTTGCCGCTCGCGTTTTTGGGCTCGGGAACTCCTGGCATGTCTGGTGTTCGGGTGGACGACCACGCCGCGGGGCGGGCAGCAGCCCGGCACCTCATCAATTTGGGGCACGAACGCATCGCCTTCATCGGAATTCGCGAGGCTGCAGACAGCACGTTGGGTGGCGTCCCGCCGGCAAACCGTTTGAAGGGATACCGCGAGGCCTTGACCGAGGCGGGGCTGGAGCCCGGCCAGGACCTTGAGGTCCACGAGGAAAATTCAACGGCCGGCGGATCGAGGGCGATGGCCCGCTTGTTGTGCGCGGAAGTAGCCCCTACTGCGGTCTTCGTAGCGTCCGACGAAATGGCTTTCGGCGTGCTGCACACTCTCAAGGCGGCAGGAATCGATGTTCCGGGCCAGATGTCGGTCATTGGCTTCGATAACCACGAACTCTCCGGGATTCTTGACCTGACCACCATGGACCATTCGGTCGCCCTGCAGGGGTCCGAAACCGCGCGTCGGTTGCTGGCTTTGATAGGGCACGACGCCGGTGCGGAGCCGGATTTGGTGCTGTCCGCCCAACTGATTGTTCGCGGCACTACAGCGCCGCCATTTCCCTTGCGAGGCGGGCGCACTGTCACACCACCTGACTAAGAGTCACACCCCACAGCCAACAGTCACACCTTTGAAAGGGACTTAACCCATGGAATATCGCAAGCTCGGCGCCTCCGGAATGTACGTCAGCGAACTGGCCTACGGCAACTGGGTCACCCATGGCGAACAGATCGACCAGGAGGCGGCAACATCCTGCGTACGTCAAGCACTGGATCTTGGGATCACCACGTTCGATACTGCCGATGCTTATGCGGGAACCCGTGCAGAATCGGCCTTGGGTGAAGCCCTCAAGGGGGTCCGGCGTGAAGGCCTGGAGATCTTCACCAAGGTCTACTTTCCCACCGGTGAGGGGAAGAATGATCGTGGGCTTTCGCGTAAACACATGATGGAGTCAATCGACGGCTCGTTGCGCAGGCTTGGTACGGATTACGTTGACCTTTACCAAGCCCACCGCTACGACTACGAAACGCCGCTTGAGGAGACGATGCAGGCATTCGCGGACATCGTCCGGGCCGGCAAAGCACTCTACATCGGAGTTTCCGAATGGACTCCGGACGAGATCCGGGCCGGCGCCGCACTCGCCAAAGACCTTGGTATCGGCCTCATTTCCAATCAACCCCAGTACTCAATGCTGTGGCGGGTCATCGAGGAAGAAGTCGTACCCACCAGCGAAGAGCTCGGCCTGGGACAGATCTGCTGGTCCCCCTTGGCACAGGGCGTCCTTACAGGCAAGTACATTCCAGGCAAGGGGGCGCCCACCGATTCGCGCTTCACCACGGAGGACGGGGCTCTGAAAGACGAGCACAAGTTCATGCGCCCGGAGGTGCTGGAGAAGGTCCAGGAATTGCAGCCCATTGCCAAGGAAGCAGGACTATCCATGGCCGCCCTCGCCGTGGCCTGGGTTTTGCAGAACAGCAACGTCTCGGCAGCGATCGTTGGGGCCTCCAAGCCCGAGCAATTGGTGGACAATGCCACGGCGTCCGGGGTTAAGCTCACCACGGAAATCCTCGCCAAAATTGATGAAGTGCTGGAGCCGGTGATCGAGAGGGACCCTGGAAAAGTCGAGTCATTCCTGACCCGGCCCTAGTCCATGAGGGGGCCGGGCCAGCTGCGTTGCTCTTTCATCACCGGGACATATCGATGCTGGTTCCCAATCCATGAAGGACCGCAGCGTCGTACAGCAGCCGGCCGATGGCCAGGTCAAGCATGCCGATTCCCACCGAATTGAAGAGCGTAATATCGTCCTCGCTTTGGCGTCCCATCACGTCGCCGGCGATGACCCCGCCGAGTTCACCCTCGACGTCGTCTATCGCTATGACTCCTTCGGCCACAGCCATCATGAGGTCGCCCGACTTCTCAATGGCAGTTGGCATGCTGTCCACGAACACTCGTGACCTTAGCATCCCTTCCGAGTCGATTTCCCGATGAGTGGGGCGGGGCCGGGCGCCGACAGCATTGACATGCAGTCCGGGACGGAACCACTCGCCACGAACCAAAGGCTCCACGGACGGCGTCAGGGTACAGAGCACGTCGACTTCCTCCACAACTTGCTGGACACTGGAGGCCCTCACCAATTCGATCCGGTGATGCGCGGTCCTGGCCTCGAACGCCGCGAGTGTAGACGCCCTTCGGGACCACACCACTACCTTCCGGATGGGAAGAACAGCCATCAACGCTTCAACGTGGGCGATGGCCAGGGCTCCTGCACCAACCAGACCCAGAGTTGAACTGTCAGGGCGGGCAAGGAACCTGCTGGCAACGGCGCTCGCGGCCGCGGTTCGAATTCGGGTGGGCACCCGTCCGTCCAGAAGGGCGAGTGTTTCACCTGTCCGCCGATCGGCCAACAGGATACTGGAGCGCTGGGTAGGCAGCCCTTCATGGTGGTTCGCGGGGATATCGGAAAGAAGCTTCACTGCGGCCAGCCCTTGGCTTTCTGCCAGCCCGGCCATGAGTAGGTAGCGCGCCTCCGACGACGGTAGGTGCAGAGATAGCGGACCGGGCTGAAGGGCAGTGCCGCGGGCGATGTCACCAAAACCGCGCTCGACGGCGGTAATGGTTTCGGTCATGCTGGCGAGGGACTCGAGTGTGGATGCTGTGAGAACAAGTGTCATGAGTGCCTCTGTGTCCGGGGGTGGAAGGAGCCAGGGGGTCTGGCATTTTGCGCACGGCGGGAGGGGAGCCTTCCTTCGAGCTGGGCAATGGCAGGGGCCCTGCTGTGCTCAATGTGGGCGACGGCCAAGGCCGAGGCCAGTTCTGCTTGCCCCATGCATATCGCTTGGCACAATGCCCGATGTTCCTGGCACAGCACCGCGGCGTCCTGTTCCACCACATTTCCGAAAAGCCAGCGCATGCGGTTGGCGACCGGCCTTATGACGGAGGTCAGCAGCTCGTTGCCCGTCAGCCGGAAGATTTCGTCGTGAATGGCGATATTTGTCCGTGCCCTCAGATCGGCATCCTGGCTCTCGATGAGCGATTCTGCATGTGCCATGACCGTGAGCAGCTGATCGGGAGCGGCACCATCGGCTACCTGCCTGGCGGCAATGCTTGCTGCTGAGACTTCAATGCTGAGCCTGATATCGAATACTTCATTGACGTCCTGAATGGTCATTTGTCGAACAACGGCACCGTGCCGTGGCCCTGTGGTGGTGTAGCCGTCGGCCTCGAGTTGCAGAAGGGCTTCCCGGACCGGCACACGGGAAACGTTGAGCTCAGAGGATAGCTCCCGCTCCCTGAGCCACGTCCCGGGCGTCAGGTCCCCGCTGATAATCCGGTCTCTGATGTGTAAATAAGCCAAGGCTGTGCGTGATGCTGAAACTGGAACATCGTCCAGGGCTTCACGGTCTGTCATAGGGTCGTGTTCCTGTTCTGGTGTCGTGGGGTCCGGCGATCGCCGGACCCCACGCTTTCACTTGACGTGGCGAAGGAAATTGGCTGTTCGATCGTTGGATGGATGGTCGAGTACCTGTGCTGCCGGTCCTGATTCGACAATCCGGCCTTCATCCATGAACACGACTCTGTCCGCGACTTCCCGGGCGAATCCGATTTCGTGGGTCACGATGATCATCGTCATCCCTTCCTCAGCCACCCGCTTCATGACCGCCAGTACGTCGCCCACCAATTCCGGGTCCAGGGCGCTGGTTGGTTCGTCGAACAACATCAGTTGGGGTTTCATGGCCAGCGCGCGGGCGATTGCTACGCGTTGCTGCTGCCCGCCGGAAAGTTGCGCTGGATAGGAGTCTCGTTTCAAGGACAAGCCAACCTTGTCCAGCGCATCCAGCCCTTGTTTGATTGCCTCTGCTTTGGGGAGGCCGAGGACTTTCCGGGGGCCATACGTGACGTTTTGCAGGGCCGTCATGTGATTGAAAAGATTGAAATGCTGAAAGACCATCCCAATCCTCCGACGCATCAGTGCAGCTTCTTGTTCGGTGTGTTCGTACAGCTGTCCCTTGTGGGTCTTGAATCCCACGCGGTCGCCATCCACGTTGATGGTGCCGGACTCGATTGCCTCAAGTCCATTGATGCACCTGAGCAGCGTGCTCTTGCCAGAGCCTGATGGACCGAGGACGCAGACAATTTCGCCTGGCTCCACCGTCATGTCCACTCCGCGAAGAATGTGGTTACGTCCCAGCCATTTGTTGACATCCCGGGCTTCCATCAAGGGTTCCTGCATTTGAACGGCACTCATGGCTGTCCTGCCTTCCGGATAAGTGCGGATTGCTGTTCCGGCACGGCAGCACGGCCTAGGAAGAGTTGCCGAAATGAGAGGCGGGAGGATGCTCCCTCCGGATTGAACTTCCGCTCCAGGAAGTATTGGCCCACGCTGGCGACGCTTACCAGGATCAGGTACCAAACTGTGGCGACGATGAGCAGGGGAACGATCTTGAAGTTTTGTCCATAGATCAACTGGGTTTGGGTGAGCAGGTCGCTGCCACCGATCGCTGAGACCAACGAGCTTGCCTTGAGCAGTCCGATGAATTGATTTCCCGTGGGCGGAATGATGACCCTGATGGTTTGGGGCAGGACGATCCGGCGAAGGGCTTGTCCCCGGGTAAGGCCGATGCTCAGTCCCGCCTCAGTTTGGCCTTTATTGACGGAGATGATGCCGCCTCGAATAATCTCCGCCATATATCCGGATTCGGCCAGAGACAGGGCACAGAGGCCCGCGGTGAATCCTGAGATCAATTCATTCGTGTCCCTCCCCAGGATGGTGGGGTAAAGCACGGCGAGATTGAACCAGATGAGGATCTGCACCAGCAGGGGTACGCCCCTGAAGAACCAGACGTACAGTTTGCCTACTGCTGATGCCACGCGGTTTCTGCTTTGGCACATGAGGGCGACGCCGAAGGCCAGAACCACCGAGATCAGCATGCTGAAAACCGCGAGTTCCAGCGTGACTGCTATGCCTTTCAGTATGGCTGGATGAAACATGAACTGGCCCACGCCGGCCCAGTCGAGCCTTTCATTGCCGGCCTGCGTCCAACAGAATGCGCCGATGGTTGCCAGGATCAGGGCTGCGGAGGCCCATTGTCCGTATGGTTTTCGCCTTCTTGCCTTTTCTCCGGATACTCCCTGGGACTGGTCCGAACTACGTCGGGGAGTTGTCAGTGGGGAATCGGTCGCCAAATGCACTTTTGTCAGCGCTTCATTATTTGTGGTCATTTGGCGAGGTTGATTCCGGGCTTTGGCAGATCGATGACAGCAACATCCCATTTCTTCAGGATCTCGTCATACGTGCCGTCGGCGTGGATGGCCTCGGTTGCCTTGAGGAAGGCGTCGCGCAATTGAGGGGTTTGCTTGTTAAAGATCATGCCGAGGAAGACTTTTTCCTCGAAGTTCACCGGAACGGACTCCAGCTTTCCACCGGTCTCCCTCTGCACTACGGATACGGCCATATCGGGCCAGAACATAGCGTCCACACGGCCTGAGGTTAGCGCCAGGTTCTTATCGCTTCCGGTGGGGAAGGTTACTAGTTCCGGGGCAGGCTTGCCTTCGGCGGTGCAGGCCTCGGCCATCAGTTTGACCAGACGTTCGTCGTCGTTGCCCTTGACTCCGCCGATCTTGATTCCGCACCCGCCGTTGACCTCGCTGGTGATCTTCTTTGGGTTGCCTTTGGCCACCATGAAGACGGTTCCTGCCACTTGGTAGTCTACGAAATCAACTTTTTCCTGGCGCCCGGGCCGGTCCGTCATGCCAGCAATGGAGGCGTCAAACTTGCCGTTCTGCACGCCCACCAGAAGCTGGTCGAAAGGGACCTTCTGGTAGGTGACTTTAAGGCCCAGCTTGGCTGCCATCGCGTCCATCAGGTCAATGTTGAATCCCTTGACGCCGTCTTCGCCGATCGGAGTGTAGTTGGCGGGTTCAAAGTCGGGCTGTGTTCCGACAGTGATGGAACCCTTTGCTTTGATGTCTGCGGGGAGCAGATCACTTAAGGAGGCATTACCGCTTGCTGCCGGTTCCACCTTCGTAGCCGGCTGTGCGGCGCCACCACAGGCGGCGGTGCTTGCGACTATGCCGACGAGAACTGTCGTTACAGCGACCTTCTTCCAGTATTCAGATACCTGGGGAGCAAAGTTCTTCATTGATCTATCTCCTAATAATTTGAAGGGAACTACTTGGTCTTGAAGGGAACTACATGGTCAAAAGTGGGCAGCACGGAATATCCCGGGGTGTGAACCGCGGGATGTGCGGGGGAGGGGTTAGCGGAGGGAAGCGGCGGGTATGAGGTCGCTGCGGGGCTCGTCCACAAAGACTCCGTCGGCTGCCATCTGGTCCCAGATTCTCTGGACGACCTTGCCGGCTTTGTGGACCAAGGCGGCCTCGTCAACGATAGTCAGGGCGCCGTCGCGGACCTGCCACTGTCCGTCTGTCATGACATTCCTGACAGAGAGGCCATTGGCGTACATGAGGTGGTTCAGGGGTTCGCGCGGCACGGTTCCGACGCCGACGAACATGCCACTGACGTCGATGCTCGTGAGGTCTGCTTTCGCTCCCACGGTGATGCGCCCCAGATCTTCACGGCCAAGTCCCCTCGCTCCGCCCAGCGTGGCTGCCTCGACGGCGGTCCAGATCGATGGGCGGACCATGGGCACCGGGGTGGAATCACCCAGGAAATCGGCGCGGATGCGACCGTAGATGACCGCCATTTTCAGGTTCTCGATGTAGTCGTTGGAGTGGGTGTCCAAACCGATGCCGGAATTGACGCCCGCCCCCAGCACTTCCGGCCACGGCCACTGCGCCGGTGTTACTCCCGCTCCCGTACCGGAAGGGCAGTTGGCAAACGTGAAGCTGGAGTTCGCCAGAAGGGGGAGGTCACGCTCAAAGTCGATACCCAGCAGATGGGCCCCGAAGACGCGAACGGAACCATCGAAGATGCCCATGCTGTGCAGCCACGGTATTTCATCCTGGCCCCACAGCCTGTTCATGGCTACCTTGTCTGGCTGAGGCGCGCGGCCATATCCAGCCTGAAGGTGAATGTGCAGGCCGTGCAGCTCTTGTGCTGCCGACTTCATTGCCGCAAAGGTTTCCGGTGTGTGCACAGCGTTGGTTGCCGGCGCCATCATGGGAAGGATGCGACCATCGTCAACGCCGTTGATGCTGCGGGCGTAGTCCAGGTTTTCCTGGATTTCGGCCAGGGTTTCCGGCACCGAATCGAACAACGCTTGATCGTCCGTACCCCGCTTCCATATGGGCAGGATCCGCTTCATTCCCGGGACAGCGCCTGAAGGGTAGCCCCGGATGCCAAACTCGCGGGCAACCCGGACATATGACTGCATTGAGCGCAGGCCCTTGGACATTTCCACTTGGGTGGTGCAGCCGCCGCGAAGAATTTCAGCGAGGTTCAACGCGGTCATAGTGTCCAGATCTTCGTCCGGAAGGTCTTCAAGGAGCACCATCGCTTTAAGGAATTGCCGCCCCTGCCGCAGCGGCGCCCCTTTGCTCATGGGAGTCAGGTTGCCTTCAACGTAGCCACGGGTGGCTGCGCCTCCGGCTACATGGCTGTGCATGGAGATCAGTCCGGGAAGGAGCAATTGTCCCGGCATATCCACGCGCTCGTCGGTGCTGCCCGTGCGGGGCCTGACTGCCTCAATTCGACCGTTCTTGACCACAACTTCGTGATCGGCCAGGAGAACCATCTCGTCATTGATATGCGCCAGGAGCCAACTCGGGGCCAGAACCAGTGGACGGCTTTGGTCACGGAAGCCGTCAGCTCCGAATCCCCGCATCTTCGCCAGCGCCGACTCGCGCTGCACTTTGTCCTCCATCAGCCCTGTTTGAGCCACCTGGTTCCTGACTGTGCGGGTCTCTCCCTCGAGCACCACATCGCTTCCGCAGTTGGCACAGCCAGCTCCGGCCTGGTTCGAAACGACTTCTACTTCTGCCATTCGTATTCCCTCATCGTCGAGGCATCCAGTCAAGTGGATGCGGAATAGCGCTGACGGTATACCAAACTTGAAAGAAGCGTCAATAGCCTTGCTGATCTTCGCGGAAGATTGCTAGAACCTTCCAAGCCGAATGCATTTTTGGCATACCAACGAGTCTCTTGCGCTCATGTGGGGCCTGGGCTATCGTGGCTGGATAATGAAATTATGACGATCGTCACAATATTGATGAAAGGGGTTGGAGCGGACTGGCGGACAGGCTCGAGCTGCACCTAACGGATACTGGATCTGCCCCTAACGAGGAACAGCGATCGTCACAGTCGAGATGGCCGACGGATAGCTTTACCTCGCCGCTTTTCCCGGAAGCCGATGACCCCTTGGCTCCCTTCGGGAGAGCACTTGATCGCATTGGACAGCAACTGGTCAAAGGCTTTTCAGAACTGGCAGGGGTCCACATCAGCCGTCCCGCCGCGATGGATTTGCAGAGCTATGGTGACAGCCTCTGCGGCGGGCCGCGGCCAGGCACTCCAAGATCAAGTACCCGGCAAGCAAGCAAGTAGTCGGGCCGGCCGGAAACGAGTACCCACTACTCGTGACGGGGCCCTTCTGCAGCCGATTCAATTGAGCACAGAGGATCTGAAATGACGTTTGTTGGAGGGGTTTACGTTGAGTACAGGAATGGAATCGGCAGCAATGTTCGCGGGGTCGCTGCCCGGGCTTCTCCTTATGTCCGTGGGGCAAATAATGGTAGTCGTGTGCCTCTGCTTCGATATGGTGAGGGCGCTGTCCATACCCAGTTCACGCCCCAGGTACGTGGCGAATACGATTTTCAGGACCTTGGCGGTTCCTTCCATCATGGTCATGGGGATCAGCGCGCTCGCTGAAGCGGTCACCTGGTCATGGCTTCAGGTGGCCATGTGCATGGCCGTGCTGGTGATGATCATCTTCCGCTGGCATTCCGATAAGGACGAAGACAACTGGTGGAAGGGCAAGGGCAAGAAGTTGGCCCGGTGGGCGCGTAAGCAGCTCTCGCCACCACCCGTGGTTGCCCCTGCAATGGGCTGACAAAACTCAACGATAAGGCCGTGCCGATGGTGGTGCGGCCTTATTTTTGTGTGGGCAAAGCGAGGGAATTCCTAGGTTTAGCGCAGGAAATGCGCAGGTTCCAGAGGCTTTCCACAGGAAGTCCCAAGGACTCCGATATGGGCCTCCCTCCGTTGCTACGTTGGTTGGGAGCTGGTATCGGGCCAGCCCACATCTCCCCAACTCGCTCAGGAGTTTTCAAAATGTTTGCTACCTTCCGCACCATCGCATCCCGTGCCCGTCGTGAAGAAAACGGCGCTACCGCCGTCGAATACGGCATCATGGTTGCGCTCATCGCCGTTGTCATCATCGTTGCTGTGACGCTGCTCGGCGGGAACCTCGTCGAGACCTTCAACAGCTCAGCCTGTGCCGTCAAGGGCGGCACCTGGACGTCCTCTGCACCAGCTTCGGGTTCGACCCCGGCCGTTGTTGGCAGCTGCTCGAAGTAGTCCGGCTCACAGCGGGTACCCGGGTGGGTGGGTCGGTGGCCCCACCCACCCGTTCCTCTTTTCCACTTTCGATGAGAAGGCAGATCCACATGCGCGGGACATCAGAACGGGGTGCAGTAGCGGTCGAGTTCGCACTGCTCGCACCCATCCTGATCCTCCTGGTTCTGGGGATCATGGAATTCGGACGGGCCTACAACGCGCAGGTCTCGCTCACGAACGCTGCCCGCGAAGGCGTGCGCGTGATGTCCATCGCGAATGATCAGTCGGCAGCAAGGACCGCGGCGAAAAACGCCGCTGTAACCCTGAATCCCAAGCTGGCAGATGCGAACTTCACCTTCAGTGCCACCAGCTGCACGTCCGGCGCGCAGATGTCCGTAACCGTCAAATACACACTCAGCACCCTCACGGGAATCGCAGGACCGTTCCCGATGCAAGGAGTAGGGGTGATGGTATGTGGCGGCTAAATGGCAATGACGACGGCGAACGCGGAGCCGTCGCGGTCCTCATAGCTCTGATTCTGGTTGCGTTGCTTGGCTTTGCCGCCCTGGCTGTGGATGCTGGAATGCTCTACTCGGAAAAGGCGCAGGCGCAGAACGGATCCGATGCCGCGGCCCTGGCCGTGGCGGAGAAATGCGCCGCCAATCTCAGCGACCCGAATTGCTCCACTACGTCCCAAATCGCCAAGGACATGGCCAATAAGAATGCCATAGACGGCCTTGGAAACATCAACTCGGTAAACCTTGATCTGACTAATCGGAAGGTAACCGTGTCCGCCGGCTCCCAGCAAGCGGGCGGCGCTCCAAATGCTGTTTCGCTCGTCTTCGGCCGGGTCCTGGGCATGAATTCGGCGGATGTTGTGACGTCGTCGACTGTTCAGTGGGGCAGTCCTCGTGCTGGAACAACTCCATTTCCGCTGGCCTTTTCGATCTGCCAGGTGCAGGGGTACGTTGGCGGTGTCCAGCAGCTTTTGCAGGCTCACGGAACCGGCGCCAACCCCAGCTGCAACTACGGGCCTTCAGGCGCGGCAGTAGAGGGCGGATTCGGATGGACTGTCCAGGATCCTGGCGTATGCGGTGGCACCATTGACCTGGCGCTCAGCGAAGGCGGCAGCGCCCCCGGGAACAGCGTGCCCACAAATTGTTCCACCACCCTGAACAAGTGGGCAGCCAGCATCAACGCCGGAAAAGACGTCATCGTGCTGCTTCCGGTTTTCGATGCCGTCACGGGCACAGGTACTGGAGCCATTTACCACTTGGTCTCGTTTGCAGCGTTCAAAGTGACGGGATGGAAGTTCACTGGCAACAGCAGCCTCCCGGACACCTTCCACAACGAGAGCCCCTATGTTTCTTCCTCGCTGTCCTGCACCGGAAATTGCCGGGGGATCGTGGGGAGATTCGTCAAGTACGTATCGCTGGCAGATGGCTATTCCTTGGGACCCGTGGATGCCAACGGTGTCACCGTAGTGCGCCTGACCAGCTAGCCTTTCCAATTATTAAGCACAGGAGTGTTAAGTGAAATCACGCTTATTGGCAGGATCGGCAGCAGCGCTGCTGGCGGTCATAGGGGTGATCCTCGTGTTCGCTTATGCGCAGGGCGCTGATCAACGTGCTGTCCAGAACCTTGCCCCTGTTGAGGTGTTGATGGTCAAGGCGCCGATTCCCGCCGGCACGCCGGTAGAGGCCATGAAGGCTTCCCTTGCCGCGCAGCAACTTCCGGAGTCTTCTGTCCCCGAATCGGCGCTCAAGACGTTGGGCGATTCGGCCGGCAAGGTGGCCGCCGTGGACCTGGTACCGGGCGAACCTTTGGTGGCCGAACGTCTTGTAGCTCCGGAGGCATTGAAGACTCCTGGAAACGTTGCAGTGCCTCCCGGAATGCAGGAGGTCTCGTTCCAGCTGGACCCTGTGCGAGTCGTGGGGGGACGGATAGTTCCTGGTGACCACGTCGGGATTTTCATTTCCATGGAGAGCGGTGGAATCGAGTCCAAGCCGGACAAGGAAACCACCCAGTTGTCCATTCACAAGGTGCTTGTGACCGCAGTGCAGCGTGCCCCCGAGCCAGCAGCCACGGCCCAGCCCAGCCCTGCCCCGAGTCCCGGGACCCAAGCACCGGATCCCAAGGACAGCACCCTGCCCACCGGTTCTCTCCTCTTGACCGTTGCAGTGGGCGACTCGGACGCAGCCAAGATCGTTTTCGCCGCCGAGTTCGCCAAGATCTGGCTGAGCAAGGAGCCGGTGGACGCCCAGGAGAGCGGACCCAGAATCATCCAACGGAGCGAGGTGTACAAGTGAGTCGCTTTGTCCTGATAACGCCCAGTGCTGAATTTGATCAGCGGCTACGTCAAGCCGTTGCCGGCGGCCTCCCCGGAAGCGTGCAGACCTTCTTCACCAGCGTCCTGCCCGTTGACCCGGCCGAGCTCTTCGGCGCCCTGGACCAGGGACAACTCGAGGTGCTGATCCTGGGACCGGACGTGCCGGTGGAGGAAGCGATGCGCCTGGCTACAGTCCTTAACGTTCAGGTGCCGGAGCTCAGCGTACTTCTCGTCGCTGAGCCGCAGCCGGACTTTATCCTCCAGGCGATGCGGTCCGGCATCCGCGACATCATGAGTCCGTCCGCAGACATGGCCGAGATCAGGGTCACCCTGGAGCGTGCTTGCCAGTCCTTCGCCACACGTCAGCGGACTTCGGAACCTAAGCCGGCAGGAGCACCTAAGGGACTGGTGATCGGCGTCTTTTCTCCCAAGGGAGGCGTGGGCAAGACGACCATCGCCACGAACATTGCCGTTGGGTTGGGCAAGATAGCGCCGATGAGCGTAGTGATCGTGGATCTCGATTTGCAGTTCGGTGATGTCGCCTCAGGGCTCTACCTCAATCCGGAACATACGGTTACTGACGCGGTCACGCCGTCGGCCAGCCAGGATTCTTTGGTACTCAAGGCATTTCTCACGGTCCATCCCGCGAGCATTTATGCTCTGTGCGCGCCCAAAAATCCTGTTGAAGCAGATGAAATTACTCCCGAACAGGTGGGCCGGCTGCTGGAGCAACTTGCCGAAGAATTTCAGTACGTGGTGGTTGATACAGCCCCGGGCTTGCCTGAAATCGGCCTCGCGGCGTTGGAGCAGTGCACCGACGCCGTGTGGGTGTCAGCCATGGACGTGCCAAGTGTTCGGGGCCTGCGCTCCGGGTTGGACATCCTTCGCAAGCTGAATCTGCTCCCGGAAACCCGCCATGTGGTACTCAACATGGCCGATTCCAAGTCCGGGTTGTCCGTCCAGGACGTTGAATCGACCGTTGGTGCCCCCGTTGATATCAGCATCCCCCGGTCAAAAGCAGTGGCGCTCTCCACCAACCGGGGAATTCCGGTGCTGCAAGAGGGGGCGAAGGACCCAGCAATCAAGGGCTTGAACCATCTCGTTCAACGCTTCAACCCCGCATGGCGGGCTTCGTCCCAGCGAAAACTGCACAGGAGGGTGGTAGTCCAGTGAAGCTGTCCGAACGCCTGCGTGACGCCGAGGCAGAATCCGCGGCTCCAGCCACTGCGCTTGGGCAAGGACCCAAGCCGCTCTCGACGGCGAACCCCACCTTTGCGCAGGCCGCACAGCAGGCCAAACCAAACCTTCAAACGAAGGCCACGGTCGCGTCGAAACCCCACCTCTCGGCGAAATTGGCTGATCATCCGGACGTTCCGATGCCAAAGGCCCAGCAGCCGGTGGACGCCTTCGCTGCGCTGAAGCGACGCGCCGCAACCGCATTGTTTGAACGCCTGGGTGCGAGGTTCAACGACTCAACGTTGAGTGAGCAGGAACTGCGGACTGCTGCCCGCGAAGAGCTGACAAGGATCATTGATTCTGAGCAGGTGCCGCTCTCGCCCGAGGAGCGCAGCCGGCTTGTGGCGGATGTGGCCGATGATGTCCTGGGCTACGGGCCACTGCAGCGCCTGCTGGATGACCCGGAAGTTACGGAGATCATGGTCAACAGAATGGATCAGATTTACGTCGAACGGCGCGGCAAGCTGATCCTCACTGATTCGGGATTTAGCTCCGAAGACCATCTGAGAAGAGTCATCGAACGCATCGTCTCCAAGGTGGGACGCCGGATCGATGAGTCATCCCCGCTGGTCGATGCCCGGTTGGAGGACGGCTCACGCGTCAACGCTGTGATCCCGCCGCTTGCTGTTGGCGGTTCATCCCTCACAATCCGAAAATTCAGCAAAGTGCCCTTGACCATCAGGAATTTGATCGACTTTGGCACGCTAACTCCTGAAATCGCCGAACTCCTGAATGCCTGTGTCAAAGCGAAACTGAACATTATTGTTTCCGGCGGTACCGGAACCGGCAAAACCACGCTGTTGAATGTCCTGTCTTCATTCATTCCTGACGACAACCGAATTGTGACCATTGAGGACGCAGTGGAGCTGCAGATCCAGCAGCAGCACGTGGTCAGGCTTGAGAGCCGGCCCCCAAACACGGAGGGCAAGGGCGAAGTCACCATCCGGGAGCTGCTCAGGAACTCCCTCCGTATGCGCCCGGACAGGATAGTTGTTGGCGAGGTGCGCGGGGGAGAATCGCTGGACATGCTGCAAGCCATGAACACCGGGCACGACGGTTCACTCTCAACGGTGCACTCCAATTCTCCCCGGGACGCAGTGGCCAGGCTCGAAACACTGGTTCTTATGGCCGGAATGGACTTGCCACTGCGAGCAATCCGTGAACAACTCGCGTCCGCGGTTAATCTCATTATCCAAATTTCCCGTCTCCGCGATGGAACGCGCCGCATCACCCATGTGACTGAGGTTCAAGGCATGGAAGGGGACATTGTCACCCTCCAGGACGCGTTTGTTTTCGACTACTCGGCCGGCGTCGACGCTCACGGTATGTTTCTGGGCCGACCAGTTTCTACGGGTATCCGTCCGCGGTTCATCGATCGCTTCACGGACCTGGGCATTCATGTTTCTCCCGAGCTTTTTGCGGCTCCACTGACTTCGACGCCGAGGACGTGAGCGCGCCATGATTCTCTTCGTCGGGCTGGCCCTCATGCTGTCAGCCATCGTGCTGTTCGGGGTCGCTGTTATTTTGCCAAAGACCCCCGACGTTCCGCTGGACCGGCGGAGGCCCTACCAGGTGCTTCCCGGTTCCCATCTGACCCGATTCACAGGGTCAACAACTGACGCACTTCATCGTGTGCTGACGCAGCGCAACGTTCGGCTTTTCAACCGCGAACAACTCGATGACGCGGGTGTGCGAATGAGCCAAGCGGACTTCGTCGTCCTGGTGATCGCATGCGCAGTGGTGGGAGCCCTGATCGGGTTGATTGTCGGCGGCATTCTCGTCGCGATTCTCCTCAGCATTTTGGCACCCTTCGTGGCCCGGCTGGTTCTGAAGTTCCGGGCGGGCAAAAGGCGTGACAAGTTCGATGATCAGCTTGGCGACACACTTCAGCTTCTTTCCGGCGGCCTAAGGGCTGGCCACAGCATCCTGCGCGCCATCGACGCCGCTGCCACGGAATCAGTCAGCCCCACATCCGAAGAAATGCGCAGGGTCATTACCGAGACAAGTCTGGGACGGGACCTGCAAGCTTCCCTGAACGATACGGCGGAGAGAATGCGGAACGAGGATTTCGTGTGGATAGCCCAAGCAATCCAGATCAACCGCGAGGTGGGTGGGAACCTCGCAGATGTGCTGGACCAGGTCAACGACACCATTCGCGAACGCAGTGAAATCAAAGGGCACATTAAATCCCTGGCCGCAGAAGGAAAGTTTTCGGCCTACATTTTGATGGCCCTCCCGGTGGGAATCGTGTTCATGCTCATGATCGTCAACCCCGGCTATATGAACGTGATGTTCACCAATCCGCTGGGCTGGGTGATGATCGGAGGTTCCGTCATCTTGATGACCATCGGTGGTCTGTGGATGCGCAAGATCATCGACTTGAAATTTTGAGGTGAACCTTGCACCCTTTCCTGCTCTTGTCCTTGTTGCTCGTTCCGTTGCCGAGCGCCTATTTCGCGTGGTCCCTCCTTTCAACTGACCGGAGGACCCCGCGGGCAGTCCGTGAGCTCCTGTCGCGGGGTCAAATCGCGATTGAAGTGGAGCAGCAGAGCAGGAGCGGGGCTTTGGAACGCCTGGGCTACAGGCTTACCCCTGGAAGTTACGTCCAGAAGCTGGACAGGCTACTGGCTTTGGCCGGCCGTCCAACCTCGCTCCCGCTGGGACGTGTCCTGGCCGCCAAGCCTGCGCTTGGGCTTCTGGGTGCGATTTTTGGTGTGTTCATCACCAGCACCAGCCAGAGTGGACTCATCAAGCTTGTGGGGATCTTTGTGGTCCTGCTGGGATATTTCATTCCGGACCTGATGCTTTACAGCAAAGGTCAGGAGCGGCAAAAGAAGATCCAGTTGGAACTCGCCAACACCATGGACCAAATGCTCATCTCCGTGGAAGCCGGCCTCGGCTTCGAAGGAGCCATGGCCCGCGCCGGAGAAAACGGCAAGGGACCGCTGGCGGAAGAACTTGTCAGGACACTCCAGGACATGCAGGTTGGCAGGAGCCGCCGCGAGTCCTATCTCGCGTTGGCCCAACGGACCAATATTCCTGAGCTTCGAAGCTTCGTGCAGGCGGTTATCCAGGCCGACACGTACGGGATTGCCATTAGCCGCGTGTTGAGAGTTCAAGCGAAGGTCATGAGGGTTAAGCGCCGGCAACGCGCCGAGGAGAAAGCCATGAAGCTTCCGGTAACAATTCTCTTTCCCCTGCTATTCTTCATCTTTCCGGTCCTGTTTATTGCCATCCTGGGACCAGCGGTCATCAATACCATAACAACCCTCAGTGGTGGATGACGCGTACCCAATTTGCGTAGGCAAAAGAAAACTCAAGAAATCAGGAGGCGCTGAGGATTTGCTCAAGATCAGCACAAGATCGGTTTAGATCTGAGTTCAGGAAGTAGCATCGAGATATGTTCAGTTCAGATTTCAGCGAGGTCGACGAGCGTGGGGACTCCGACCGTACCGGACAGACGAAGGGCTCCACGTGGATGCCCGTCGCGTCCGGACGGCCGATACTGGACCTCGCGGAATTCCAACTCTTGGAAGATCAGGTGGGTGATCCGCGCATAGCGCGCATTTTTGCAAGCGACTTCGCGAGGCTCTGGCCAACACGGTACGAAAACCTCGCGGCCGCCGTCGAACGTGGTGACGAAGCGGCGGCACTGGACACCATCCTTAGCTTGAGAACATCTTCAGCGATGGTGGGAGGCATTCGCCTTTCGGTTCTCGCAGCCATTCTTGAACAACACATTCTGAACGGTGAATTACGCAATGCCCAGACTCTCCTTGATGAGATTGCCGAGTGTGGTCAGCGCACTGTCAAGGAGCTCAGGGAAAGCTACGTACTGAGGAATGAAAGCCCGGAACCGGATCCCATCTCCTAATCCGGCCTTTTCGGGGCGAGTCGATAACCGACTCCCCGGATCGTCTGCAGAAACCGGGGAGACTGTGAGTCTTCGTGCAGCTTTCGGCGAAGATTTCCAATGTGGGTTTCAACAGCCCGTTCGTCGGCCTCGCTGATATAAGCATCGTCGTCGTAATAGTCCCCACGGGCAGCTCGAACCAAGTCGGCCCTCGTCCGAACTTCGTCCGGGTTGCGGAGCAAATCCAGCAGCAGATCGAATTCGCTCCTGGTCAAGGTCAGGGGAGAACCATCCAGGGCCACTGCCCGGGATTTGTAATTCAAAGACAATCCATTGTGTTCAAGGACCGGATCATTGCGTCCATTCGAACGGACCAAGCCGGATTCGCCGGCATCCTCGGGTAAGGACAACCCAACGCCCACACGGGGCCGCCGCATCATCGCTGTGACCCTTGCCCTTAGCTCGCGTGGCAGGAATGGTTTCTTTACATAGTCGTCGGCACCCGTCAGGAAGGCCGTCAGGGTATCCGGTTCGTCGCGGCGTGCAGTGAGCATGACAACATACGCATCACTGAATTGCCGGATTCGCCGCAAAACCTCATGGCCATCCATGTCTGGAAGCCCGACGTCCAGTGTCACCGCCACGGCTTGATGATGTCGGACAACTTCGACGCCTTCGCGTCCAGTGGCGGCGGAATGGACCACAAAACCCGCCTCTTTTAGGATGGCGCCCACCAAGTTCCGGACGTCTTCGTCATCCTCAATGACTACAGCAACCCCAGGCTCGCTCATTGATTCCCTCGAGTCGGCGCACATCCCCGCAAGCCCAGCGCAAAGCGGGAAGCGTCACCCAATACGTACGATACAAGCATTCATGTTTTATAGCACCTAATATGTGCAATATGTGCCGTCCCAACGTTCCGGTTTTACTCTCCGCCCCCTGCTCTTCCCGGAATCGGCGCGAAACGATATTTGGTCCGTGTCCCCCAAACGAAGGATTCTGCCTTGACTGAGCAGCCTTTGCTTCGCACAGCCGCCCGCATCTTTAGAAAACTGACGCCCAGAGCCCGGGTAGCCGTCTGTGAATTGCCTTTGACTCTGGTAGTCGGAGGATTGTTCGTCTCTGCCCCCGCCCTTTGGCCGAGTCTCATGCAGAACGGGTTGTTTGTCATCGGAATCCTCATGCATGGGATCCTTTTCCTGAGTTGCTTCCTAGTTCCATGGGAACGTCTGGCGCCGGGCGCCAGCCTGGCCATCCCGGTCCTGGATCTGGTTGCCCTCGCATTCACGCGAAGTGGTGCCTATGGCTCGCTGCCAGGCCTCGTGGTTCTGGCACTTTTTCCCGTGATTTGGTTATCCGCCTCAGGTCTGCGAACCAGGTCAAGCCTTGTCATCAGCATTCTGGGCCCCCTCGTGATTGCCCTCCCGCCTTTCATTTCGCACTTGCCAAAGCCTCCCTCCTCCGACATGTTCTCGGTTATCGTCTTGCCCTTGGTGATGTTTGCTGTTGCGGTCACCATTCGGCTCTCGGGCTCGAATGCCAGAATCCAGCAACAGCGTGTCAGGCAGCGTGACCAAGCTTTGCGGCAATTGCTCGCGGCGAGCAGGGATCGCGAAATGCTGCTTGCGACGATCCTGGACACAATCGACGTCGGAATTGTCGCCGTCGATTCCAAGGGCCAGACGCTTTTGACCAACAACCAGCAAAAAGAATTCTATCGCGTGGCAGTTCCGGCCCGGCCCGGTGCAACTCCTGCACGGGACGAGCTCTTGATCTTTGGTCAGGATCGACTGACCCCGCTTCCGCCCGAAAAGAGCCCCACTCAAAGGGCAGCCCAGGGAGAAACGTATTCCGATTACCTTGTGTGGTTCGGTACTGGAGCAGAACAGCGGGCCATTTCCACTGCCGCGCGCAGCATGAAATACGGCGTGGACGAAGGTTTCGGCGGTGCTGTGATCGTGTTTCGAGACGTGACCGACGTAGTCCAGGCCCTCGCGGCCAAGGACGAACTGGTTGCCAACGTTTCCCACGAATTCGGATCGCCACTCACGTCCATCCTGGGCAATCTGGACTTGGTGCTCCGCGGAGACGAGGAGCTCTCGGACAGGGCGCGGACCCGTTTGGAAGTCGCCGAACGCAACGCCGAGCGGCTCCGTGCCCTGGTGGATGATCTGCTGATGTCAGCCGCCGCAGTGGAGAGCATCCACCTTCGGCGTACGGACGTGGCCGGCCTGGTTGAGAACAGCTTGGTGTCAGCCCATGCGCAGGCTGATTTTGCCAATGTGGGTCTCGTGGCCGACGTACCTTCACCCCTCTGGGCAGATGCAGATCCACTGAGGTTGGGTCAGGCCCTGGATAACCTCGTGTCCAACGCCATCAAGTACTCCCCGGGTGGCGGACGCGTCACCGTGAGGGCTGCCCGGAACGACGGGTGGATCCAGCTGGAAGTTCAAGATACCGGCATGGGGATGACCACGGAGGAGACCTCGAAGATTTTCACGCGCTTCTTCCGGACAGGTGCCGCCCGCCAGGCTGCCATTCCGGGCGTTGGCCTGGGATTGTCCATCACCAAGTCCATCGTGGAACGGCACGGCGGCAGTATCACCTGCACCAGTAAACCCGGGAGAGGCAGCACGTTTACGGTTTCGCTGCCGGCCACGCCATCCGAGGAGAACTGAAGGCTTAAGCCCGTTCAGTGCATAAAGCCGCTACCGTCCCAGTCGCGATCGTACTTACCGCACCGCGTGCAGCGCCTGTAGCGGCCGCTGCCATCTTCTGCCGATTCCACGTGCCAGGCGTGGCTCAAGTTCAGCTTGCACATGAGCATCTTGAGCATGGCACTCTCCGTTCCTAAACACGGGCAAACCAGCGAACCGTGATTGCTTCGTGCCCCCTCAGTTTAGGCAGTCTGCCCGTTCGGCCGATAGGGCATTGGGGTTCAGGCATGCCGGTTCCGTGTCCTGGAAAGCCCTGATGTCCGGACTCGATGTCGTAGTCTGATGCGTAGTTGGGCCAGCTGCTGACGAACGGGCCATGCCGGTTACTTCCATTGGGGGAATTGATGACAAATGACACGGATGGTGCGGCTTACGGCCAGTCGGAGGTGCCGGCGGCGCCGCTGCAACAGCGGCAGCCCTTCGCACCGCCGGGAGTGCCTGCGGGCTCGTCTCCGTATGGGTCGTCGCAGCCTTTTGGAGCACCCGCTGCTGCTCCAGTGCCACACCATTACCAGCAGCCGCCCTTCCAGCAGGCTCCTTTCCAGCAGCCGCCCTTCCAGCAGGCTCCTTTCCAGCAGCCGCCTTTTCCGTACCAGCCCTACTACCAGCAGCCGCCCTTCCAGCAGGCTCCTTTCCAGCAGCCGCCTTTTCCGTACCAGCCCTACTACCAGCAGCCGCCCTTCCAACATCCCGGCTTCGGACCCCCACCTTTCCCGCAGAACCCTCCGCGGGACAATTGGTCCAGCGGTTCCACGAAGCGCATCGGTCCCTCGTTTTGGATCGTGTGCGCATTGCTTGCCCTACTTGCCGTGGCCAATGCTGTTACAGGGAATGGCGAATCGATCCTGATCTTCATCGGCCTGGCAGCGTTGCTTACCGGTCTCTATTCGCTCATTTTCAAGCGGCCCACTTGGGCTGGGCTACCCAGCAAACAGGCTGCGATAGTGGTTGCCGTCGCGGGAGCGGCCTCGCTTTTCCTCGGCGTGGTTGCTGCCGGGACTGAAGCGGCTCGTGATTCGGCCGTCGCCGCTGCTCAGCGAGCTCCGAGCACCACACAAGACAGGCCCGGAGACGGGACTATCCAAGACGGGATCATCCAGGACGGAACATGGATTGTTGGGAAGGATATCGCCCCGGGAACGTATCGAACCACGAAAGAAGTCACTGGCGCGTGCTCCTGGCAGATCACGCGCCCGGGCAGCACTGATAGCTCTGAAGGAGCTGTCACCAGCGGATTTCCCATGGTGAAACTGGTCCGCGGCCAGAGGCTGATAACGGAAGGCTGCGGAGGCTGGACGAAGCAATAGGCTCCGCCCAGCAATCGCCCTGTCCGCGGACTGCTCGACGCCAGTGCTGCTATCCGTCCGCCTCGAGCCGCTCTTTAAGCCGCCTGTGGCTCGCTGGGGCACCCCGCGCCGCGAGCTGACGTACGGCGGGCACGAGGGCCTTGCCGAAGCCGTGCCCCTCGAAATCGAGCTCAAATGTCACCCGGGACCTTGCGCCGTCGTCGAGAGGTTCGACGTCGATGCTCGCGTGAGGGCGGATCGGGCCCGCAACCCCGTGTGCGGCGAACCGGTGGGGCGGTTCCACCTCCGTGATCTCCTGGGTCATTGTGCGCTCGTTGGGTCCGATCCGGCGGGTGGTGGTGAACCGCGACCCGACCTCACTGCGGTCCGGGCCCTCGAAATGCACCTCCCGGACGTCAGCCTGCCACTCCGGGAAACGCAGCGGGTCGCTCGCATACGCAAAAACCGCATCAGGTGGTCGGTCGATTTCTATGGTGTGCGTGAGTGCTGACATGGCTCCTCCTTCTCCTCCATCGTCTCTCAGCTCACGCGAATCCGACCCGGTGAATAAACGCTGATATCAGCCGCGCTTTTTCGCAGCCATCTCTTTTGGCCCGGGTAGCGCCTTCGTGGTGCGCCACGTGTCCAAGGCAATGACCGCGGCCAGAATGATGAGTGACAAAGAGACGGAAGCGACGACGTCCGTCAGCCAGTGGTAGCCGAGGTAAAGCCTGCTGATGGCTTGGGTAACAATTCCTGCGACGGCGGCGCTGAAGCCGGCAATGACCGCACCTATCCTGCGGCGGCGCGAAAACACAAGGAATGCCCCCACAAGAAGGAAGTCGGAGGCGCCGAGTACGTGGCCCGACGGAAAAGAGTAGGTGCTGTCAGCGCCGAGCACCATGAGATCCATGGGCGGTCGTGGCCGCTCGACCAAACGCGTAATGACTTGGGCGAGGAGCACGCCGGTTAGCATTGCCCCGGCAAGCAAGAGAGGTCGCCAGAGCTTTCGCGCCCTTATTATCCAGATCCCGGTCACGGCGGCCACGATGATGGGCATCACTATGGGGCCAAAAATGGTGGCGAGGACAGCCATGACCGTTGTCGCCGCCGGTGAGCGTTGGCTCACGAACCACGAGCTGACCGTGGCATCCACCGTGGCCAAATCTATTTTTTGCTTTACTTCGGCGAGGATGAGGAAGAAGGATCCTGCGCCGACCAGCGCGAGGACAACCGCGATGATAAAGAGGACCTTCTGACTCCGCGGTGCAACGAATCGTTCCGGGATGGTGAGCTTATCGTGAAGCACTCCGGAGGTATCTCCAGGGTCTCCGGGGGCGTTCGACGGCGGTCTGTCCGGTGAGGGCATAACAAAGGATATCCGTTGCAGCGGGCAACGGACGGTCTGGCTGGGATCCAGTCTCGCCCTTAGAGGTAATCCCCAACGTGGTCCCGTGCGATTTCCAACAGCGTTGTGTGGAACGCAACCTCGGCCGGGGCGTAGACCTTGTCCTGGCGTTGGGCGAGGAGTACCCGGCGCAGCGGGGCAGCAGCGCCGAGGCTCAGCACCCGGACATCCGGGTGCTGGAGTGCGACGGCGGTTTTGGGCACCATGGCCACGCCCATTCCCACGCTGACCATGGCCTGCGCTTCCTGGTAGTCGTTGGCCAGGAATCCGATGGTCGGCTCGAAGCCGGCTTCGTTGGCCGATCGCCGGAGCACTTCCACCACAGGATGGGCATCCGCACGAACGATCCAGGATTCCTTTTTCAGATCCTCCATCTTTACTTCGTCGAGGTCGGCGAGGTGGTGTCCTTTGGCCACGAGGATGACTGTGCTTTCCTGGAAGACTTCGGTTGTCCGGATGGCGTCGTCATGGAAGCGATTCCATGGGTAGTCCCAGAGCAAACAAAGGCCGGTCTCCCCGGATTCGAGGTCTGATACCAGTTCCTCAAAGCGCGCGCTTCGGACTGAGAGGCTGATGGCCGGGTATCGCTTCTTGAACGCTCGGATCACCAGCGGCAGGAACGATCCTGCGAGGGTGGGAAACGTGCCCACCGTCAGGGAACCTCGGCGGAGGCCGGCGATCTGGTCGAGGTCGTTACGGGCCGCGCGCATTTGCCCCACCATCTTGCGGGCGTGCCCGGCGAGCACCTGGCCCGCTTCTGTTGGCACCACGCCACGCGAACGGCGGGTAAGAAGCGGTTGGCCTACTTCCTGTTCGAGCTTCCGTAATTGTTGGGAAACCGCGGACGGCGTGTACAGCATCAGATCGGCCGCAGCAGTGATGGACCCCTGCTCCACCACCTCAACCAGCAGAGCCAACCGCCGAATGTCGAATAATTCCTGACCGTGATCATTAAGCATCAGTTAACTCTCCTCTGATTTTGGTTCATTCTATGCAATGCAGCGTGATTTGGCCCAGCTGTTGCCCAGTAAAACAGCCAAAACGCAGAAGAAAGACAGCCTTCCAACGTTCCCTTCACAGTGAATGAAGCATCACTACATGCCCCATCAAATATCCAACATTGTCTTCATTTGTGATCCGGATCATTCTTCTAATAGGCCCCTGAAACCCAGAGCGGCATGAGGAGATGGACGGATTGCCATGAAGATTGAAGCGGAGTGGATGCGTGGAGGCACCAGCAAGTGCTGGGTCTTCGAAGGTGAACACCTGGACGAAACCCACAAGGACCTGGACTCTTTGCTGCCCCGGCTTTTTGGAAGCCCGGACCACCGCCAGATTGACGGCGTTGGAGGGTCAACCTCCACCACCAGCAAGGCCATGATTCTGCGCCGTCCCGCCGAGCCGGATGTCGACGTCGAGTTCACCTTCGCGCAGGTCGGTATCGAGGAAGCGGCCGTGGACTGGGGGAGTAACTGCGGAAACTGCTCCGCGGTTGTTGGACTCTACGCGATCGAGAAGGGCTGGGTCACGCCCAGCGGCGACAACACCCGGATCGTCACGCGCAACACCAACACCGGCCAGATCATCATCCAGCGCGTTGCCACCCCGGCGGGCGCTTTGCCGATCGTCCCGGATGCCGAGATGCCCGGCGTCGTATTTCCCGGCTACCGGGTGGGTCTGGGCTTCAAGGATCCAGCCGGCAAGACGACCGGGAAGTTGCTGCCCACGGGCGAACCAACGGACACGATAAGTGCCGGCGGCACGCGCTGGACAGTTTCAATGGTCGACGCCGGAGCTCCCGTTGTGATCGTCAAGGCCGAGGAACTGGGCCTTGACACCGCCCGCTTCGAAAGTTGGCAGGCGGGCGTGAAGCTGCAGCTGGACACCCTGGACCAGATCCGGCGGCAGGCCGCCGTCCGCATGGGCCTGGCCTCAACAGTTAAGGACGCTGCCCGCGCTATCCCCAAGCTTGCAATCGTCGGAGCCCCCGGCACAGGGGACAACGGCGCGGGGGACACCGGCATAGGGGATGCCGGCGATGTCAACGTCATGATGCTCTCCATGGGCAAGCCCCACCCCGCCCTGGCAATTACCGGAAGCATCGCCTTGACGCTTGCAGCAAGCACCCCAGGAACTGTCCTCAACAGCATCACGGGCAGCGAACCGCGTTCCATCCTGCGGCTTCGGACTCCTGCGGGCGTGATCGAGACCTGGAGCGAAGAGCGCGACGGGTCCCTGTTGGTCGGGGTGGACCGTACGGCACGCACCATCGCCACCACCACCCTGCATCTCCCGGAACTCCTCGGCAGCGCCGTCGAGCCTTCCTTCGTATCAGCCGCCCATTGACATTGGCTGCCCAGACAGCCCACTCAACGAGGAGTAAAGATCATGACTAAGACCGATTACCAAGCCGCCCCCACATCAGTGGATGATGTCCAGGACGCTGGTTCCAAACGTCCCAACCGCAGCCGCCGTATCCTGCTGATAACAGCAGCCGTGATTGCTGTCCTGGGTCTGGCCGCTCTGATGTTCGGGGGCGCCATTTTCAACCCGGCGGCCACCTCGGGAACGGAGCCGACCTTGACCGCTACGCAGATCATTCCCTTGGTGATCCTCGTGGTCATGTTCGTTGTCGCTACCAAGTGGCCCCTGAACATCGGTGTGATGGGGCTGGTGGCCTCGTTCGGCGTCGGGTATTTCATGCTGGGCATGACCGATAAGGAGATCCTTGCTGACTTCCCGGCAAGCATCGTCCTGACGATCATCGGCGTGACGTACTTCTTCAGCATGGCGAACCGCAATGGAACCATCGACATCATCGTGCAGAATTGCGTGCGCCTCGTCAGGGGCAAGACGATGTTGCTGCCGTGGGTTTTCTTCCTCATCGCCGCCGCGCTGACCTCGCTTGGCACGTTCTCGCCTGCCGCCGTCGCACTTCTTGCACCTGCTGCAATGGGGTTCGCCTACGAATCGCGTATCCATCCTGTCCTCATGGGTGCCTTCGTCATCAACGGTGCACATGCAGGCGGGTTCTCGCCGCTCTCGGTTGCCGGCGTCCTGGTCCACAACATCGCCCACGATAACGGCTTCCCCATTTCCCAGGGCGGACTCTTCGCGGCGAGCTTCGCCATCAACCTGCTTCTCTCGGCACTCTCCCTGGCTTTGTTCGCCGTCTTCGGAAAGCTGAAGGACGGCACGGGGGTCCCGAACGTGGATCTCGAAACTCCCCGCACCACGCGGCCTCATGGCCAGCAGATCCTGACGCTCGTGCTGATCGGTGTAATGCTCGTCTGCACGTTGGGCTTCCGGATGCCGATTGGCTTTGTTGCTCTTTCCGCCGGCCTGCTGCTGGCGCTGATCAACATCAAGGAACACCGGACCTTCATTGGTGGCGTTTCCTGGTCCACCGTCCTCCTGGTGGCCGGGATGATCACCTACGTCTCCCTGCTGCAGCACGTGGGCGTTATCGACACCCTGGCAGAGATGGCTTTGGCTCTCGGCGCACCGCTGCTGATCGCGTTGGTTCTCTGCTATGTCATCGGCGTCGGCTCAGCATTTGCCTCGTCCACGGCGCTGCTGACCGCGTTCATCCCGCTGGCCGGGCCGCTGCTGGCCTCGAGCACGTTGAGTGCATCAGGAACGGTCGCAGCTCTCGCAATCGCAGCAACCGTGGTGGATGTTTCGCCCTTCTCCACTGACGGAGCACTGATCGTGGCCAACGCCCAGGAATCAGACCGTCAGCGCGTCTACAAGCAGCTGATGATCTACGCCGGTGGAGTGGTCCTGGTGGCGCCCGCCATGGCCTGGGCCCTCCTGGTTCCGACCGGCATCCTCTAAACAGGAAGATCCTTTCTCACATGACCGCCGGCAATTCCAGGTCGGTACGCGAAGGGACCCACCCTGCATACCAACGCAACAGGTAACCCGAAAGACGGGCGCAGGACTGGATCATCTCAACGCACCAGAGGCGGGGCCACCTAACAGGGTGGCTCCGCCTCTGTCGTGTCGGCAAAGCGTACGACGGCGGTGCTGCCGCCGCCGCATGTGGGAGGGTGCGCTCTTTCGTGCAGCCCAACAGTGCTCACTGCACGACGTTCAGTACACGATTGCATGAATACAGCGACCGCTGTACTTTAACCATATGGAAACCCTCACCCACGCTCCGGTGCTGGCCCGCTTTGGCTATGCGATCTCGGACGCCACCAGGGCACGCGTACTCCTGGCCTTGGCTGACGCGCCAGCATTCCCGTCGGAACTTGCAGATTCCCTGGGTGTTTCCCGTCAGAGCATGTCCAACCACCTGACCTGCCTGCGCGGGTGCGGCTTGGTGGTCGGGGTTCCCGACGGGCGCAGGACCCGCTATGAACTTGCCGACGCACGCCTGGGCCACGCCATCAAAGATCTGATCGGCGTGGTCTTGGCTGTGGACCCCAATTGCTGCGCTCCTGATGGGACATGCGTGGCATGAGTACCGCCGTGCGGGAAGCAGCAGAACGCAGAACCGTCCTGACGCGTCGGATCAGACTTTTCGCTGCCGCCACCATCACCTACAACGTGATCGAGGCGGCAGTGGCACTATGGGCCGGCGGTGCAGCGGATTCCTCGGCTTTGATTGGTTTTGGGCTGGATTCGGTGATCGAGGTGGCCTCCGCGGTGGCATTGTCCTGGCAGTTCTCTGCCAAGGCCCCGGAACGCCGCGAGCACTTAACCCTGCGGATTATCGCGATTTCCTTCTTCGCCCTCGCGGCCTTCGTCACGTTCGATGCCATCAGGTCCCTCACCGGTGGGGGAGAGGCCCAGCACTCGACGCCGGGCATCGTGATAGCAGCCCTCAGCCTGGCGATCATGCCCGTTTTGTCGTGGGCCCAGCGCCGAGCAGGTCGTGAGCTCGGTTCCAAGACGGCAGTAGCTGACTCCAAGCAGACATTGTTGTGCACTTATCTCTCTGCTGTGCTGCTCATTGGCCTGGTCCTGAACAGCAGGCTGGGTTGGTGGTGGGCTGATGCCGGCGCAGCGTTGGTGATTGCCGCCGTCGCCGTCCGCGAAGGAATCAACGCATGGCGTGGCGACGTGTGTTGCGCCGTGCCCGCAGCGGCCGTTAGTAATGAATCCGCCGAAGCCTCGGGATGCTGCTCGGAATGCCAGACGGCAACGGATTCAGCCAAGATGGTCGTGGAATAACCAGCGCGGGCGTACGCTGGCCGCATGGAGTCCGAGGTCAGGACCGTCGCTTTGCGGACAGGGATCAACGTGCCCTGTTTTGTGCAGGGTCACCTTGATGAAGGGAACGACGACGGCGGCGCGCCCTTGGTCTTGTTGCATGCGTGGGGTGAATCCTGGCGGAGTTTTGAGCGGCTGATTGCCTCGCTTCCGCCCCTTACTCTGGTGGCGCCGGACCTACGCGGCCATGGTGGTGCTGACAAGCCTGAAGACGGGTACTCACTGACAGCCGTCGCGGAAGATGTTGTCGCCATGTTGGATGCCTTGGGTATAGAGAGGGCCCATGTGTTGGGTTCATCCAGTGGCGGATACGTGGCGCAACAACTCGCTGTGAAGCATCCGGAGCTCGTGCAATCACTGATTCTGGTGGGATCGCCGTTGAGCCTGCACGGGAAGCCATTGTTTGCGAACGAGGTGGATGCGCTCACTGATCCGATTTCGGAGGACTGGGTCCGGGAATCTCTGTCCTGGTACCGGTTGCTGCATGCAGTGCCCGCTGCGTACATCGAGGACAGGGTGCAGGACGGCTTGGCCATGCCGGCATCCGTTTGGAAGGCTTCCTTGCGCGGCTACTACGACGCTGTCCCGCCAACCGAAGCCGGAACCATCTCAGCCCCGACGCTCATCCTGTGGGGCGCACATGACCACATCGTCCCGCGGCACCATGAAGAGACCATAGTCCGCCGCATCCCCGGAGCTCAGCTGAAGATCTACGAGAAGACGGGGCACCTGGTGTTGTGGGAGTGCCCGGAACAGGTTGCTGAGGATGTTGGGGCTTTTCTGGCTGGCGTTGCGGGGTAGGGGCTTGGTAGGACCACGCTTTTTTAGGCCCTGGTCAGGCGGGAAAGCTCGGCGAGGAAATGATCGTTAGAAGCTTCGCTGTAGTGGAAGGGTTGCCGGCCCCACCTATGCTTGTCTGCGGCCAGCGGGGCTCCGCCCGGGTAGTCGATGAACCGGATACCCGGCGATTTCTCGATCTCTTTGTACAGGTCATAGAGCAGTCGGTTATTACGATCGAACCACAGGGAACGCCCGAACGGTTGCCCCGATGTGTCAATACTCGCCCAGTAAACGCGGTTGACGATGATCTTGGACGGGTCCACGAGCTTCACAAGAGTATGCAGGCCTTCAACGCGGTCGGCCCATCCGGTGTCACTCCACGGCTCATGCACAGTGGCGGGATCAACTGCGAACTCGATCGTCTTGAGCTCGTCTGATTGGGTAATTGTTGTTCCGCCGAGTTCGATCGTGTTCATGCGTTCGTCGATGAAATCCACAACGAGCCAGTCGTACTCAGTGGTGGTCAGCGACTCGGCAAGACTCTTGTGAATGTCGGACTGAACCATCCGTTGCTGGAACGGGCTCGTCAACGCATCAATGTTTGGTAGCAGGGTATCTGCGGTGGGCGGCTGGCGGAATGCGCTGCCCAAGGACGACCTGGCGAAGTAGCCCTTGAGCTCGAATTCGCTTGGCTTTTCAAAGGGATCTCGGGAAACGCAGCTCCCATATATGAAAACTGAAGGCACCTGCGTAGCCTACAGGAGCAGCGAGGATGGCGCTGGAGCCGCTCGAACCGCCGCGGACCCGTTGCGACATTGAGTTCCTTATGGATAGGTCCGGGTCGTGTGGCCGCCACCCTGCCACCGACCACACTTCCCGCCTTGGAGTGTTTGGCAGTCAGGCGCGTCTTGCCCGTCAAGATTGGACAACCTTACTGACTGGCTGCCTCGTAGCGTTGTCATTTACCGCAAGTCTGCTGTCAAAATTAGTCGATAAACTGGACTGTCGTTGACTTCGTGCCTGCAAGTCGGCTAGATAGACAGTAGGTTAACCCTGTGTAACTACTCTGAAGTAGGCCTGCTGCGAGCAACCTACGAATGATATCCTCGTCGGTGGATAGACATTTGGGATTTCGGAACGCTATTCCATGGGGGATCTGCATCCGCACCATCACACAAATTTGTAATTAGTCTCAGGGGGGACAATTGAAAAAGTCTATTGCAGCGCTTGCACTTGCAGGAATAATTGCACTGACCGGCACCGCTCCGGCCGTGGCATCGACCTACCCGGCTCCGGGCAACGAGCAGGGCACCGTTTCCGACGGCACCATAACTGCCGGCGAATCCATCACTTTTGCCGGGACTGGCTACGTCGGCGGCGAAACCATCAATGTTACGTTCGAAAGGACCGGCGGCAAGAAGGATTCCAACGGCGAGCGGCCCGCTCCGTCCAGCTTCAGTGTTATCGCTGACGGCACCGGCGCTTTCTCCACCTCCATTACCTTCACGGATAGTGGTAGGTATACGATCAGCGCCGTCGGCGCCACGTCAGGCAACACGCGCTGGGCAGCTGTCACCGTTAATGCCGGGAAGGGCGGAGACAAAGGCAGTTCCGGATTCACTGGTGCTTCCAGCGTTACCGCTGTAGGCGCAAACGGCCAAGCCAACACGGCTGCCGATTCCAGCCTGGTCCTGTGGTCGCTGGTTGGCGGAGGCGCCCTGGCCGCCAGCGCAGCATCCGCAGCGCTGATCCGCCGTGCCAAGGTAAGGCTTAGGCTTCAGCAAGTAATACGTCTTTAAGGAGGCAGGTGCTTCCCGGGAAACCGGAAAGCACCTGCCTTATCTTCAGCACGAAGCTGAAGCGGCTTCTCAATCAAACGTGGGGTAGATGCCCTGCAAGCCATTTACTAATATACGAATATCAAATTTCAACATTCCCGTGAGGGTTTATAGAGTTTGTTCATGACTACACGGGGGAATATTGTGCGCAAGGCTGTAATTCCGGCTGCTGGACTGGGTACGCGTTTTTTGCCCGCCACCAAGGCAATGCCCAAGGAGATGCTGCCGGTTGTGGACGCACCGGCAATCCAGTACGTGGTGGAGGAAGCTGTAAATGCCGGCCTCACTGACATCCTGATGATCACGGGCCAAAGCAAGCGGGCCCTGGAAGATCACTTTGACCGGACACCGGCGCTGGAACGGTTACTGGAGCTGAAGGGCGATCAAGCACGTCTGGACGCTGTCCAGCACGCTTCGGCACTGGGCCCGATCCACTATGTGCGCCAGGGAGAGCCCAAGGGGCTTGGCCATGCCGTCCTCTGCGGCCGCCAGCATGTGGGAGACGAGCCTTTTGCTGTCCTGCTGGGCGATGACCTCATTGATGAGCGCGACGAACTCCTGACCACCATGATGGATGTTCAAGCGAAAACCGGTGGGTCGGTCATCGCTTTGATAGAGGTGGAGCCATCACAGATCAGCGCTTATGGCTGTGCCGACATCTCCTCCATTGATGGCGAAGGCTATGTTCGCGTCAATAGCTTGGTTGAGAAGCCCAAAGCGGAAGATGCGCCGTCCAACCTGGCGATCATTGGACGCTATGTGCTGCACCCGGCTGTATTTGACGTTCTGGAAAAAACCGAACCTGGCCGCGGCGGAGAAATCCAGCTTACGGACGCGCTACAGACACTCGCCGTAGGCGAGGGAGACGGCGCCGGAGTCTACGGCGTGGTCTTCCGCGGCCGACGCTACGACACTGGAGACAAGCTCAGCTACCTGAAAGCCGTGATCACTCTGGCCTCCGAGCGCCCTGAATTCGGCGAGGATTTGAAGTCCTGGATGAAGGGTTTCATCGGTTAGGAATTGCCTTGGGGCTAGGAGAACTTTAGACGCCGGGTCCAGGTCAGCAAGCGCACTCCTGCGACGCCAATGACAGTCCCAAGTGTGTTCATGACAACATCAACTACGCTTGAAAAGCGGGCTGTAATGAACAGTAATTGCCCAAGCTCCATGGACGTGGAAACCAAGATTCCAAGCCCAGCAAGGACCCACCAACCTCGCGTTGGAAAGGCCATAGCTGAAAGGATTCCAAAGGGAACGAACATAGCTATGTTGGCCGAGGATTCCACCACGTGGTAGTCGAACCAAGACGGTATGCCGTGCCGGTGCAGCAAATCCAGCAACGTTGCGAGTGTTCCTTGGATAGGCTGGTCAACCGGAGATGGCCAAAAGCCAACAACAGCCAGAGCCCCCAAATATGCAACTAAGGCTATCCGCCAGGGGAGTGTGTTTTTCAATCGTGCCTTAGGAAGTTCGGATCAGCGCCCAAGCGCTGACGCTCGCAGCGGCAACTGCCAGTAGTGCCAGGAGAACGTATTGGGGAAATTCCTGGGGCAACGGTGGTACACGATATGCAGGCAAACGTAGCTCGAAATGCCAACGTCTCCTACGCCAATGTCGCCCCATGCTCATATGAATACCACATAAGCTCTTGGACTAGGAACGCAAAACAGAAAAGGGTGGCTTGTCGACGAAACATCTTCGTCGACAAGCCACCCCAGGTTTGAAGCGTCGTGCCTTTAGGCAGCAGCCTCGGTGTTCTTAGCGCGGCGGCGGGCGACCACCACGGATGCGGTACCAGCGGCAAGCGCGCCTGCGCCCACGAGGGACCAAAGGATCAGACTGGAGTCAGCGCCAGTGTTTGCCAGCGGAACGCCACCGGTGTTGGCAAGGCCTGTGCCCGTACCCGTGCCGGCATTTCCGCCAGTGTTGGAAAGGGCGGTGCCTCCGACTACCACGGTGACAGGACCAACTGTGTGGCCTGAAGTGTTGCCGGTAGCAGTCAAGGCGTATGCGCCCGGAGTGTCAATTGCGACGGGAGCTGCGAAAGCTCCGTTTGCGTCAGCCACGGCGCCCAGCGTTGAGGGAGCAAGCGGAATGCGACCAGAAATGGAAAGGCTACCGGCAGAAACGCTACCGCCGCTTGCTGCCGGCGTACCGGTCGGCGTGACAGTGATGGTGATACCTTCACCCGGAGTAAAACCAGTGCCACTAAAAGTAAATGCTTCTCCCGGTGCCACCGATGCGTCGGAAACTGCAACGCTAGAGTTCGGTGCTGGGTAGTTAGTTGCGACGGCTGGAACTGCGCCGACGAGTGCGATGGAACCTGCGAGCGTAAGCGCTGCAAGAGATTTCTTCATGTGTGTCCCCCTGAGACCCGATTTGGTACCACGTATGTGTTGGAGATTTCCGAGGTCCTGAGCGACCCTAAGGCGAAATCTCATGTGTTGCCCAACAAGAACTTACCATTTGTCCGCTAGTCGAGCAAAGAAAATCCAATCCCGTTACAAAGGATTAACCTGCAAGTCTCGGCTTATTCACACGCCGACACCGCCGGGGCCTTGATGACATCCTTGACTAGCTGTGTTGTTGGCGTGACAACGATTTGCGGTTCAGCATGCTGGACGATGTGCCCAAAAGTGAATTCGACGCTATTGCTTTGGCCGGGCGCTAGTTGGATGGTGGCTGTTCCGACCGCCCTCTGGCCGTGGCGCTGCGCTGCAAACGGGATTTTTGCACCATCTTTGACAACTGTGTCAATATTCGACTGTGCAGGGCCGTATGCAACCAGGTTGGTTTGCACTGAGCCGGCAGGAACGCCATATGCCCCATCACCAGTCACATAGGCCGGAAGAGATCTTGGTGCGTCGGTCGGCGCGGTGTTGGTGTTCGTGACCCGTACGGTCATTTCGCGATATCCGTCCCGCGTGCAGTCTTTGACCACTTGAACGGTTCGCTTCATCCAGTAGTCCATCTTCGCGCCGGTGCCGTCATTGAAGTACACACCAAATTCGGCTGGGGAAGTGGCCTCGCCAGATATCAATCCGCCGAGGGTGTACTTGCCAATAGTGGCTTGTTCGTCAGTCGATGCGGACCAAAGAAGGATGCGGCGTTCCTCTACGCCACGCGAGACGGAGTCCATGAGTTTCTTTGGATCAGTTTTTCCAGACGAAAGGGCAGCGAAGATCTCTTTCGCCGCGCCTGCGAAGTAGACGTCCTGGAGATCCGGCTCGTCGATCTTCGCGTAGGAGTCCGACAACAACGTCCGCACAACGTTCTCCGCTGTCAGTTGAGCGGGGAGGTTGCGCCCGATTTCCTTCACCGCGGGGTCCGTCAGTTGTACTGGGCCAGTTGCTTCCAATATAAAGCTGAGCGCAATTGGATCCAGGGAGAGGACTCCATCCAAGCGCTCGCCAGTGCGCTTCTCCCACATTGCCTGAGCCGTGCTCGCGGTGGTTGGGAAGTCCGGTGTGAGGTTGACGTCTTGCATGAATTTGCCAACTCGGGCAGAGTAAATCGCCTGTTGCTCGGAGTCGATGGACAGTGGCGGGATGAATGCTCCCAGGGCTGTCGCACTCGTTTGTGCCTCCAGCTTCAGATTTCCTTTGTCAATACTTAGGACGGCCAGTGCGCCGGGAATTCCGCCTGAAGCCCGGGCTTCCGCATTGTTCTGCATAAGGAGCAGATACCGGCGAGGAGCTTCGGCGCCCAACATGTCCGGCGCGAGCCTTGCTGCGTCTGCGGCTGAGTTCAGGTCTCCTTGAAGTGAAGACAGTTTGTCTCTTGCCTCAATAAGCGGTGATGAAATCTGAGGAAGGAGACCGTCTACGTCTATGCCATTAAGGCGTTGCGCCGATTCTCTGACTGTGTACGCGGCCGCCTGTACCTGTGGTGCTGCGGACTGCAGCGGGGTGAGATCCATGCCTGCGGGATTGGGGGTCAGTGCTTTCCAGTTTAGAGACTCAAATGCTCTCACGAGAGGAACTGCTCCTAGGCGAGCAACGTCGTCCGCAGAAGTAGCAACTTCACTGGCGGCCTGCATGTTGGGTCCCAAGAACGGCAGTACTGACGCTGCCTTCCACAGGGGATCGTTTGCAGCATCCCGCGCAGCCCCCGTGTGTAGCACAAGCGCTTCAACGGTTCCGGCGGCTGCACCTGCGTCGTTGGTCGCTATATCGGCTTTTAGGTTAGGCAGTAAAGCTATCGCCGCTTTCAACTCTGACTGGATGGTTACGGCTCTCGCTCCTAGCCAGGCAACACAGCCCAAAATGATAATTGCTACCACTGTTGACCAGATACCTGTGATCAGGAGCCGGCGCCGGCTTTTCTGGGTTGAACGACTAGATTTGCTGGCGGTGCCCGAGCCCCGGGTTCGTGTGCTGACGTTATCGCTGCTCACGGGCTACGGCCGTCCGAGTCCACGATACTGCCAACCGGCAGCCCGCCATTTTGCTGGGTCCAGGACGTTGCGGCCGTCCAGAATGCGTGGGTTCGCAACAGCATTTCTAAGCACGTGCGGATCGAGTTCCCGGTATTCCTGCCATTCCGTGAGAAGCAAGACAATATCAGCGTTTTCGAGAGCCGATTCAACGTCTGGGACATATTGAAGCTCAGGAAAACGCCGCGCGGCGTTGGCTAGCGCTTTTGGGTCAGTGACGGTGACGACTGCGCCCTGCAGTTGCAGCTGTGCCGCAATGCTAAGGGACGGGGAGTCCCGGACATCGTCGCTTTCCGGTTTGAAGGCCGCACCCAAAACAGTTATGCGCTTGCCGAGGAGACCATCACCACAGAGTTCTCGGGTCAGCTCCACGACTCGTGTTCGGCGACGCATATTGATGGCATCGACCTCCCGTAAGAACGTGAGGGCTTGGTCCGCTCCCAATTCACCTGCTCTAGCCATGAAAGCGCGGATGTCCTTGGGCAGACAACCGCCGCCAAAGCCGATGCCAGCATGCAAGAACTTACGACCAATTCTATCGTCCATGCCAATTGCATCAGCTAGACGCGTTACATCGGCCCCTGCGGCGTCGCAAAGTTCGGCCATGGCGTTGATGAACGAGATCTTGGTAGCAAGGAAGGAATTTGCTGCTGTCTTGACAAGCTCGGCTGTTGGAAGGTCTGTGATCAGACGAGGAGTTCCGCTAGAAAGCGGCTTTGCGTAGACATCATCTAGGATTTCGACGGCTATGTGATCCTCAGAACCATCGCTAACACCGTAGACAAACCGGTCAGGGCGAAGTGTATCGGCGACTGCGTGACCTTCCCTAAGGAACTCGGGGTTCCAGACTAGGTGAGCGTCAGGCTGACTCTCAGCCACTAATCCCGCAAGTCGTGCCGCCGTGCCAACCGGGACCGTGGATTTGCCCACGACGATGTCGCCAGGGGCTAAATGGGGGATCAGTCCCAGAGTAGCAGCGTCAACGTAGGTCAGGTCTGCACCGTTCTCGCCCTTTTTCTGGGGGGTCCCAACGCAGATGAAGTGAACTTCGCTACCGGCGGCTGCAGCCATATCGGTAGTGAACGTGAGTCGCCCTGTTTCCTGAACGTCTGCGAGCAAGGCGTCAAGACCGGGTTCGTAGAACGGAGCTTTGGCCGACGACAAGTCAGCGATTTTACGGCTGTCTATATCAATTCCGACGACCTCGTGTCCGAGTTTTGCCATGCATGCGGCGTGGACGGCTCCAAGGTAGCCACAGCCGATAACTGAAATACGCATTTGATTGGTTCCTTCCGCAGTTCTCTGCGCTGGTTCGTGGGCTAGTAAGCACCCGTACTGTGGAACACAGCCCGGACTGTGCGGAGTATGATCACGAGGTCCCCGGCCAAGGACCAGTTTTCGACGTAGTAGAGATCCAGCCGCACGGAATCTTGCCATGAGAGGTTGGATCGACCGCTTACCTGCCAAAGGCCGGTTAGTCCTGGTTTGACAAGCAATCGGCGTCGGACATCGTGTTCGTAGGCCTCCACTTCCTGGGGGAGTGGAGGCCGCGGACCGACCAAACTCATGGAGCCTGAGAAGACGTTGAACAGTTGGGGCAACTCATCCAAGCTGTACCTGCGGAGGAAACCTCCGACTCCGGTGATTCGAGGGTCGTCCTTAATCTTGAACAGCAGGCCGCTACCCTCATTTCGATCTTGGAGTTCCGCCAGCCGAGCCTCGGCGTCAACAACCATTGACCGAAATTTCAGCATTTGAAAATGCTGGCCCTCGATGCCCACTCGGTCCTGCTTGAAGAGAATCGGGCCTTTGCTCCCGAATTTGACAAGCAAGGCGATCCCCACCATCAGTGGTGCGGAAATTACAATAACGATTCCGGACACAAAGATGTCGAAAAGACGTTTAGCTACACGTTGGCCGCCTTCGAGCGTCGGGGTTGTAACGTGAATCAGTGGGAGGCCTGCCACTTGTTGCGTATGGATTCTGGGACCGGCGATGTCCGTGAGCGCCGGTGCCATGATCAGCCCGACGTTTCGCGCCGCCAGTTCCCAGCCGAGATGCCGGATTGTCTGCGGATGCAGCTGAACGCCCGCAGAGACAGCTACGGCGTCCGCTCGGCAGCTATCGATCGCTGCCAGCACCGATTCCGTATCAGCCGAATGGCCCAAAATCGGCAATCCGGAGTCGGGTTCAAAGCGGGGGTGACCGACCACGCCGGGAGTATATGCTGCGACCGGGAGATAGCCTGAATGCTTTGCTCCGTAAAGGGAGGAGGCGAGATGAGCCACGGCACTTGGGCCTCCGAGAAGGAGAAGGCGAGACATGCTATTCCCGTTTTGCCGGGCAACGCTGAGATGTTGACGGAGCAGCCACCGGCCAAGCAGAAGTCCAGCTAAGCCGACGGGCAAAGCAATCCCCACGTATCCGCGAGCAGTTTCGATCCTAAACGAGTACGAGAAGATAGCGACAAGGCCGAACAGCCAGAGTGAGGCAGCGGCTACCCGTTTATACTCGTCTGGACCGGCGCCGAGAATGCGACTTTGCCGGCTGTTCCAGGCGCCCAGCATGAACCACCAGACTACGGCTAAGGCGACGGATACCCAGACGTAGTTCGGTTCTTCGCCCGATATTACAAAATCGGGCTCAGCTCCAAATCGAATAACGTATGCACCAACCACAGCCCAAACAATGACGAAAGCATCTACAACTCGCAGTCTTCGCGACGCCCGAACTTGCCAGTCCTTGTCACGACTCAAAGAATCCCCCAATCCCGTACTAGGAACCACAAACCTATCGACGACTAGCTGCGGATCTGGGCGATATTCGAGCGGTACCAAGCAACCGTTGATCGGATGCCCTCTTCCAGACCAATTGATGCGCTCCAGCCAGTATCGGCAAGGTTCGTGACGTCGAGAAGTTTCCTCGGGGTGCCATCTGGCTTCGACGCATCCCATTCGATGCTGCCGGTGTAGCCAACTGCGTTAGCAACGATTGCAGCCAGTTCCTTAATGGTTAAATCCGTACCTGTTCCCACATTGACCTGCTCGGGGCCGTCGTAGTTTTCCAGGAGATGCAGGCATGCTGAGGCCATGTCATCCACATGAAGGAATTCTCGTCGTGGCGATCCGGTGCCCCAATTCATGACGGTCTGAGCACCTGTTGTTACAGCCTCATCGTACCGGCGTATGAGTGCGGGTAGAACATGCGAACCGGTGAACGAAAAGTTGTCACCTGGGCCGTACAGATTTGTGGGCATGGCCGATATCCAGGGCAGACCGTATTGACGTCGTACGGCCTGAATGTGCAATATTCCTGCAATCTTGGCAATAGCATAGGCATCGTTGGTGGGTTCCAAGTGACCCGTAAGCAGCGAATCCTCACGAATAGGTTGTTCAGCAAACTTAGGATAGATGCATGAGGACCCTAAGAAGAGCAAGCGCTCGGTCCCGTGCTCACGGGCAGCATCAAGGACATTGACCTGAATTCTCAGGTTGTCGCTTAGAAAATCAACAGGATAAGTGCTGTTTGCGAGAATTCCGCCCACTTTCGCGGCGGCGAGGACCACATAACGTGGTTTGTGCTTCGCGAAGAAGGAATAGACTGCCTCGCGGTTCTTCAGGTCGAGTTCAGAGGATGTCCGACCGAGGAGGTGATTGAAGCCCTCAGACTGAAGCTTGCGCCAGATGGATGAACCGACCAGACCCCTGTGACCAGCCACAAAGAACCCCGCGTCCCGGTCGAGTGGCCCGGGCTGGAAAGGAGTGGACGTTGCCATTAGTTCTTCCAACTCTCGAGATCCACGGCGTCAATCCAGTCGTTTCCTGCATGCTTAAGTGCTTCGATATCTGCGTCTACCATGATGCGAGCGAGTTCAGGCGTTTCGACAGTAGCTTTCCATCCAAGTTTCTCGTGTGCTTTGGAAGCGTCGCCAACCAGTGCGTCGACTTCGGTGGGACGCAGATAACGTTCGTCGAAGCGAACGTGCTTTTCCCATTCCAGACCAGCGTGTTCGAAGGCGATCTGAAGGAAGTCCCGGACGGTGTAATTGCCGCCAGTCGCAAGAACGAAGTCATCAGGCTCGTCAACCTGGAGCATCCGCCACATACCCTCCACATACTCGGCCGCATAACCCCAGTCGCGTATGGCGTCGAGGTTGCCCATATAAAGTAAGTCTTGCTTGCCAGCCTTTATCGCCGCTACGGCGCGTGTGATTTTTCGTGTAACAAAAGTTTCACCGCGGCGCGGGGACTCGTGGTTGAACAAAATTCCATTGACGGCAAACATGCCGTAAGCCTCGCGATAGTTCCTTGTTACCCAGTAGCTGTAAACTTTGGCTGCGCCGTAGGGCGAACGCGGGTAGAAAGGGGTTTCTTCGTTTTGGGGAGGAGGCGTCGCGCCGAACATTTCCGACGACGAGGCTTGATAAAATCTTGTTTGGATTCCCGACATTCGGACAGCTTCAAGCAGACGGACAGAGCCGACACCTGTCGTATCGCCTGTGTGCTCGGGCTCGTCGAACGAGACCCGTACATGTGACTGAGCGGCCAGGTTATACACCTCGTCGGGTTGGATCTCTGATATCAAAGTGACAAGCCGGGCACCATCGCTCAGGTCGCCGTAGTGCAAGAAGAGTTTCGCAGTAGGGTCGTGAGGATCGACGTACAGGTGGTCGATTCGAGCGGTGTTGAATGTAGACGCCCGTCGGATAAGGCCATGAACTTCATAGCCCTTACTAAGCAGAAGTTCGGCCAAGTACGAGCCATCTTGACCGGTAATACCAGTAATTAGCGCACGCTTTACCATAGGTCCCCCATTAGAGATTGTGTGTTTAGACGAGTGGCGGGCCTAGCGGCTCCGAGCTGAAACGATGGTCGACAGGAACTCATCATAGTGGGCAATTGCAGTGTCCTCAGACAATGTGACTCTTCTGAATCTCAGACCATTCGCGACCATGTCGCGGGCCTGATCGGGCTGCAAACTTAGTTGCTCGATCTGTTCCACTAACAGTGTTGGACTAGCGGCGTCAACACGTACTCCACCTCCCGATGTTGCAATTTCTGCCGCAGTTACGCTTCCGTAGTCGGTAGCGGCAATCACGGGGACGCCTGCGTTGAAGTACGACGTCAGTTTGCTAGGAACTGCCATGTCCTTGACACCCGGTAGTTCATTGACCAGTAGGAAATTGGCGGCGGAAAGAGCGATCTGGAAGTCATCCCCAGGCAGCGGGTCCACAAAGTCTATCCGCCGCAGTCCGGCGGCCATTTGCTCAAGCCTTCTGCGTTGATTTCCGTCACCCATCAGGACGAAACGGAGACGACTATCGCGTTCCTCAGCAATCCTTGCTGCGTCAATCACGTTTTCCAAACCTTGTTTCAAGCCCATGTTGCCCGCATGTAATACAACGATGTCGTCTGGAGCCCAGTTCAGCCTGGCCCGCATTTCCTCTTGCCCGCTTGTGGGCGCAGTTGGAAGATGAGTCCAGTTGCGGATGACGCGAATGCGGTCGGGAGCAACTGCCAGAGAGTCCACCATGAACTGTCGAAAGCGATCGTGAATCGCTGTAACTCCGTCTGCTGCTTTCAGTATTGCTGACTCGAGCTTGCTCATAGCTCCGGCCATGAAGCTTCCGCCGGACCTCGTTTCGACAATCCCCCGGCTGTAGATGTCTTGAACCCAAAGGCCCACGGCAGGGCGATTGGGCTTCAGTTTCGCTCTCGCGATCGCCATACCACTGGAAAAAAGGGCAGGGCTAACAACAAGCACGGCGTCCGGGTTTCCCCATCGCGAGAACATGACACGGAATCCAAAGCTCAACTCCATGTGCATTCGGTTGGCCAAGGTTGGCTTCCTCGGGACGTAGTGGCGCAGTCTTTTTACGCGCACCCCGTTGACCAGGTCGGTATTAGTCCATCCCTTGTAGTCAGGGTTGCGACGCCACTCCGGATAATGGGGATACCCCGTGATCACGGTAACATCATGGCCTGCGGAGGCCAGCCCTTCGGCCAAGCTTGTAGTGTACGGGGCGTTGCCCGTTGGTTCCGGCGAGTAGTTTAGACCGATGATCGTGACACGGAGCTTGGGATTGTTCACTGTCCAAGAATAAACTGACGTTGTCACAAGAGTGTTAACAATCTGAAAATTTGCCAAGGGGCGGGAATGCAAGCGTCGAATGAGGAGTGTGCTAAAGTCCCCACGGACGTTCCAGTCATCGAACTGAGCAAGGCTCCGGGGGAGCGAATGGCCTGGACTAGGTCGCGATCCACAATCTATCTGTGGGCAGTGGCAGAACGGCTGTTTGTGACAAATTCATGGCAGATTAGCTCCCGTTTACGGACAGGTGTACTTCGTCTGTTCGGGGCGAGAATCGGGGCCAACGTAACGTTCAGACCTCGAACGAGGGTCTCTTTTCCGTGGAACCTACGCGTAGGCGACAATTGTTGGATCGGTGAAGGTGTCTGGATCCACAATCAAGACCACGTATATGTAGGAAACGATGTTGTGCTCTCGCAAGAGACTTTCATTACCACGGGGAGTCATGCGCATCGACGAGACATGGCGCTTCTCACGCGACCAGTCCGAATTGAGGACGGGGCATGGATCACCACTAGGTGTGTTGTCCTGGGTGGCGCAAGCGTAGGACGATCAGCAGTCGTTGGACCACTAACCGTAGTTTCCGGTCGAGTAGAGGCTAACAGCGTCATCCAGAGTCCGGAATCTGCCGGCACGAGCACAAGATTCTCAGACGCAGATCGTGGCAATTGACGAGCTGACCTGAAGCTACCGCTGACTAACATCAAATAGTCTTTGACGACGCGAAGAGATACTGGGGATCCATGAAGGTTGGTCATGTTGTTGCGTACGTTTCTGAAGACGGCGCATTTGGAGGCCCTGTCGCTGTTGCGGTCGGACAATCGATTGAGTTAGCCCATCGCGGACATAGTGTAAGTTTGGTCGCCGGCTGGGATCGGGTGGTCCGACTCGATAATCCAGGTATTCAACATCAATTTTTCGGAGTGATCCGTCCACTTGGCCGGAGGCTCTCGGGCATAGTGTCTCTAGGACTTTTACACCATATCTGGCAGCGCGGTAGTGCCTACGACATTCTCCACATACATCTGGGTCGAGACTTGACGACATCTCTTGCCGCGCTGCTGGCGATGCTTCGTCGTGTGCCGTTTGTGGTGCAGACCCACGGAATGGTCATGCCGGACAACCGACTTGTTGCCCGGGTGTTCGATGCAGTCGTTATGAGGCGCCTCTTGGCAACTAGCGTCCGTACCTTCACTCTCTCGCCCAGTGAAGAGGCAGGAATTCGGGAGGTCAGCAGAGGCGCGGCAGTCACTGAAATGATCACGAATGGCATCAGGCCCACCGGGGATCGACCCAGTTCCTTGGCAAGAGAACGACCCCGTGTCGTCTTTTTAGCGAGATTGCACCCCCGCAAGCAAGTCATGATTTTTGCTTTAGCCGCGGCCCAGCTACTCGAATCTGGAACTCAAGCCGAATTCGCAATTTTCGGTCCCGACGAAGGTGACCTCCCAGAGCTGCTTCAGTTCCTTTCTGACCGGAACCTCACCGACCTCACTTATGAGGGAGCCGTTGCGCCCGGCGAGGGTGCCTCCATCTTGGCGAACGCAGATGTGTATGTCCTGCCGAGCGTTGGCGAGGTAGTCCCTATGACGGTGCTCGAAGCCATGGCTGTTGGCACGCCGGTCGTGTTGACGAATGACTGTGCCATGGCCTCCAAACTGGAAGAATGCGGGGCAGCGATGGTGACAGACGGCAGTGTGGAACAGGTTGCCGAGTCCATATCCCGGTTACTCAAGGATCCGACACACGCCACATCGGTTGTGGCGAACGCCAATACGCTGCTCCGAACGTATTACAGTGTTTCCGCGATAGCCGCCAGGCTCGAGAAGGTGTATGAACCTTCCGAAAAGAAAGACTTATCTGATTCCACCGGTATCTATTATTGATCTTTGGTGGGAATTTTTTTGAAGCCTCGTTCGGAGATAAAACAATTAGGCTTAGCAGAAAAGTGCCTGATTGTCGCATGCACCTCGAAATGAATATTAGGAAAGGAAAATAACATGCGAGCAGTGATTACGGGCGTTGCCGGATTCGTGGGCAGTGCCATAGCGAAGCGAGCCTTGGCTGAAGGTCATGAGATTGTAGGCGTTGACTCATTGACGTCATACTATGACCCCCGCATCAAGCATGCGAATCTGGAGGCACTCCCACCCGGAGACTTTACGTTCGTGAATGAGGACATCAACAAACTGGACCTCGATCAACTCCTTGAGGGTGCCGAGTTTGTTTTCCATCAAGCCGGCCAGCCTGGTGTTCGGAAGTCTTGGGGTGAAGAGTTTGCAATCTATGCTGATGCAAACATCATGGCAACGCAACGCCTCTTGGAATCCGCCCGCAAATCGCAGGCTCTGAAAAAGTTCGTGTATGCATCCTCCTCTTCCCTTTACGGAAATGCGGAGGGGTTCCCGACGTCCGAGAAAGCAGTCCCTCAGCCAATTAGCCCTTATGGCGTTTCGAAATTGGCTGGTGAGCACCTTTGCTCACTTTACGCGACAAATTTCACTGTTCCAACGGTTTCCCTTCGATACTTCACCGTATACGGGCCAGGGCAGAGGCCTGACATGGCATTTACCCGTTTCGTGAAGGCCGCAGTCCTCGATGAAGAAATTCGAATATTCGGTACCGGGGAGCAGATTCGCGATTACACCTATATCGATGATGTGGTCGAGGCAAATATGTTAGCAGCAACGACGGAAACCGCTCCCGGTGCGGTGTACAACGTGGCCGGTGGTACAAGCGTTTCCGTCAATGACGTACTCAGCATAATAGAGGAAATACACGGGGCTGAACTGAACGTTCGCTATGTAGATGCTGTTGCGGGAGATGTCTTCCGGACTGGCGGCGACGTCACCGCGATCAAACGTGACCTAGGGTGGGGCCCAGACGTCAGCCTTCGTGAGGGTCTTACTCGACACTACGAGTGGGCTCAGAAAACTTACGAACCTTCCGGTTCTGACTCATGAACCGACAAAATTTAACTTCGATCAGCAGATCCGGTTTGCCATGCCCAGATTGATAGTGGTCATGCCCGCGTGGAATGCGGAATCGACGATTGGCTTGGCCCTTAGGTCGACATTGCGAAACCTGCCAAAGGACGCTCGAATTGTTGTCTGGAATGATGGCAGCACGGATAATACGGTGGACGTAGTCCAAGCAATTTCTGACCCCCGCATCGAAATCATCGATTCTGCGACGAGTGTGGGTGGCGGAGCAGCCAGGGCTGCGTTGCTTCGACAAACAGACAGCGAGTTTGTGGCGAACATGGATGCTGATGATTATTGTTTGCCTTGGCGTTTTGTTGTTCAGGGGCAGCACATCGGCAATCTTGATATATCATTTACCGCCACAGTCAAGTTCAGCAACCAGATTAAGAGCCTTAAGCCAAGCAACCCGATGGGTTACACGTCTACCGATGTCACGACATCTTTAGCGTTCCATAACGTCTTGTCGCATCCGTCAATGTTTGCGCGCCGCGAAGCTTTGGAGCGGGCTGGTGGTTATCGCGACCTAAAAGTTGCACAGGATTACGATCTGTGGTTGCGCGCTGCTGCTGCGGGCCAGAAAATGGGCCGCCTGGGTCTGCCATGTATTGGTTACCGTCAGGCCGAGAATCAGGTCTCGCGCCAAGTAGGTTACGCGGAGCGAATACGCGGCCAGGGCGAACTCCTTGAGGCTTACGGCGGTTTCCTCGAATCTCTTGCCTCAGGGGCGGGACGGCAGTTGGAGATGCTGGTCTCTACGACGGAGAGGCAGGCCTATCTCAAACAGCTCCTGACGGGCCAACTGTCCAATTTTCGTCCTGTCCTGCGCGCCTACTACGCTCGTCTCCTGAAGAAAAACAGACTCGGCCCGCTTGCTGCGTCGTAGGAAAGGAAGAATGCATTGCTAGATGCAGTCCGCTACGCAATTCAGGGTATAGAAGTTGACCAAAGCTATCTGAAGTCACTCGCTGGATCGGCCTTCACGAAGCGTTCGAGTTTAAGGGCTTGGATCACTAATCCAAGTATACGTGCGGCATTTTGGATGCGGCTGTCGTCGCGCGGCGGGATGACCGGACATTTTGCCCGAATGCGGCTTTTGTCCCGTTACTCGTGTGACGTATCTTCAGGGGCTGCACTACAGGGTCCGCTGTCGCTACCTCACCCGCTTGGCATTGTGATCGGCAAGGGCGTTCAGATTTTGGGACCGGCAACGATTTACCAAGGTGTGACTTTGGGTGCAAGCAAGGACGGCCGATATCCCCTGTTGTATGGCAACAATCGGATATTTCCGAATAGTGTGCTTGTAGGCGGGATTAGCATTCATGCCCGAAGCACTATCGGTGCAGGCCTTTTCATTGACTTCGATGTGGCTGAGGGTCAGATTGTACGAGTCGGACGAAATATCGGTCAGTTTGGCACTGAATCTCATTAGTCAAACTCGCCATCACATAAGTTACTCAGATCGGATTTGAATGCTGCGACAGCTGTGGTCTTTTGCGGAGCGATTCTCACCGAGGGTGATATCCGCACTATTGATACTGTTGCTTGCATACTTCGCCGCACCCGAGGCAGTGGGCATTTATAATTGGGGCATCCTCGTTTACACACTGTTTCAGGCCGTGACAGATGCTCCCTTTAGGCAAATCATTTTTTTCACTGCCTCTAGTAGAAAAGGTATTCGGTTTCTGCGACGGTACCGTCTCCTAGTAGCGGTCTTTGGGTTTCTAGGGATTCTTGGTGCCATTATCTGCCTCTGGCGCCTGCTCGAAGTGGCTGACCCGGCCCAGACCTTGTCTTTGTTGCCTATAGCGTTCGCTCCTGCTTTCACTGCAATGGGTTTGCGTGGCGTGGGCAGGCTCCAGGCCGCAGGGAAGTGGCGGACCCTGGCGGCTGGTCAGGCCCTGGCCGCCATATCTTCCTTGATCGTGGCTGTACCCGTCTTATACATCAGTCGATCTCCTCTTGGGTGTTCCTTAGGGCTACTGACGACTGAGGTGGTTTTCGCAATATGGTCTTGGCGGCAGTCGCAGGATCTGCAACCCATTGATGTGCAAAAAGAAACAAGGAGCATGGCCGGCTTGTTTACGAGAATGGCCGGGTACTCCGCTCTTGCATGGTCCCAGGGTCAAGCTGATCGTGTGTTAATTGGAGCCTTTTCAGGTGCGGCCAACCTAGGGATGTTTTCCATGGCCACTGCCTTGGCCCGAAGCCTAGGTGATGCATTAGCTTCCTCGTCGGCGAACGTGCTTCGCAGCGAGATTGGCACCTCGGCTAATTTAGTGGATACATGTGCGCGTGCAAGCAAGGTGCTGAATCGAGGGACAATACTGGCACTTGCCGGAGTCTGGCTTTCGGTTCTCCTGACAGAGACCGTCGTAAGCTGGATCTTGGGCACGGAATGGCAATCGGCTTTGTCGATAGTTCCGATTCTCGCCCTTTGTGTGATTCCTTCGGTGTTCTCATGGAGTTCGGCTGTCCTACATGTTGCGAGACGAAGTGCGGGAAGAGCGCTTGTGGCTCCTTTCATCGGAATCTTGTTTGCCATTCCCATCGCTTGGTTGTCTGGCTTCAATCTCTTTGCGGCTGCCTGGGTGGTTCTGCTGAGGGAACTTTCGTTATCTTGCGTAGCCTATGCGTTGATTGGACGTGCTGCCCCTTGGCGCAGCTACGGATACGGATTGCTGGCCGTGGCAGGGTCCCTCTCTCTAATGCTGCTAACTGGACTGATACGGATAGAGGATGTAACGGCCGGTTGAGCGAAGCGTCTTTGCCAATAACGGGAAAACAGGAGGGCGAGCGGAGAAGTGCCGTCGTTTGAAGCGGTGAGGGAAAAGTGCCTTGTGCAGGGTCCGCCACTCAAGGTAGTTTTTCGTGACTGGTGGTTTGGATGGTGCCGTTGTCCTTGGCATCGCACTGTGGCGAATCATTCGCGTCTAATGCTGTACAGCCACTAGTACGGACGGCCACTTCAGGCAAGAACGTGCTTGGATGAGCCATATATGAAGCAAACGATAAGCAGGAGACTTTGCGACAGGTAGAATTGGCGCGAGACACAAACCGCGTCAGCCCTAAGGCTTACTGCCTGGTCGCTTCCAACTTTCTACACAGGGGACCCAAGTTTGGACATTCATGACCACGTGCGCATCTTGCGCCGAAACTGGATCTTAATCGCAGTCTTCACCCTGGTAGGCGTTCTCCTCGGGGGAGCCGTGTCCGTGTTGTCGCGACCCGTATACACGTCGGAAACACAGTTGTTTGTTTCAATTCAGGGGTCAGGATCTGTACAGGAACTTCAACAAGGCAATAACTTCACTCAGGCGCGCGTCCAGTCCTACGTCAAGACTGTTGATTCTCCTGCCGTCCTGCAACCCACAATAGATGTATTGGGGCTGGACGATACTGCGGAAGACTTGGCCACTAGAGTGCAAGCGAGTACCGATCTAAACACAGTCTTGATCAACATTTCCGTCTCGGACAATTCACCTGTTCAAGCTGCTGCCATAGCTCAGGGCGTCGCTAACAGCCTCATAGAAACGGTTGATTCGCTGGAGAAGCCAAAGTCTGGCGGGACCTCACCAGTAAGCCTTTCCGTGATCAAGCCGGCTAAGGCTCCATCTAGTCCATCGGCTCCGAACGCGCGACTAAACATCCTGTTGGGTCTCGTACTAGGACTTGGGCTCGGTCTCGGTGCGGCCGTCCTTCGGACCACTCTTGACAACAGAATCCGTGGAGAAGCTGACCTGCGACGTGTGACGGACGCACCCTTGCTGGGAGGAATTGCGTTCGACAGTGAAGCGTCGAGAAGGCCACTCCTGACACAGTCGAGTCCACAGAGCCCTCGCGCCGAATCCTTTAGGCAGCTCCGAACCAACCTTCAGTTCGCTAATGTGTCAGGTAAGGCGAATACAGTGTTGGTTACGTCGTCACTCCCTGGTGAGGGCAAGAGCACGACTGCCACCAACCTCGCCATAGCGCTCTCCCAGGCTGGCCAGACTGTCTGCCTAGTCGATGCTGACTTACGCCGCCCGACAGTGAATCAGTATTTGGGCCTAGAACGGAACGCAGGGCTTACCACTGCCTTGGTTGGAGTTGCTGATATAGATGATCTCCTGCAGAAATGGGGCGAGGACGAACTATATATATTGACCTCCGGTCAGATCCCGCCCAACCCCAGCGAACTACTTGGATCCAACGAAATGAAGGACCTTCTAAGTCGGCTGGAGCAGGTCTTTGACACAATCATCATTGATGCTCCACCTCTCTTACCTGTTACGGACGCAGCGGTTCTCTCACAACATGTCGGGGGCGTTGTAGTCGTAGTCGGGTCACAAAAGATTCGGCTACACGATCTTGAAAAGTCGTTAGGTGCTTTAGCCCTCGTCGGATCAAATATCCTTGGTGTCGTGCTTAACCGACTGCCAGTCAAGGGACCTGATGCCTACTCGTACACGTACTACAGTCATGATGACGCGCGCACAACCTCGTCGTCCCGATCGAAGCGTTCGGATGGTTCTACCGCTAGAACTCTCGTAGACGTCGACTCGAACGTTCAGTAGCGAGTCGGATGTAGCGCCGGAGTAGTTACCAAACTGGCATCCAAGTGCCAGCTACGGGTAGCTGGTCGGGGATCGCGTTCCTTTCATTGAAGAGAATCGGCTTGGTCTTGCGGGAATTGTGCGTCTAGGCGCTCCACTAGAACAGGATCAGAGCGATTGGCGCGCCTGTCGCGTCCCAGCGAAGAGCCTTCAACCTCTCCAGTGTCAGATTGTTTCAGTACTCTCGTCGCTGGCCGAAGGGAAGTCCTCTTAGAAGGTGGACCACAACCAGCTGCTTAAGCCAAGTTTTCGGTTTCCGGCCAAGGAAACCACCCTATATGGGTTCAAGGCACGGAAGCGAGGAGTGCTCGTGGTCCACCACTTCACGTGCAAACCAGCACACACTTAGCGTGAACGTCCTTTTCGTCGTGGGCGCTACCATTGGTTCAATCACATCTGAATTTGGGGGAGTCCTTGCGCCGTAGTCAACTAGTGGCCACCGTTGTCCTTTCGTCCACGATGACTCTCTCTGCTGGTTGTGCGCATACGCCGCCGGCAACGTCACAGCAGGTTCAGGACTACTACGACAAGCAGCTCAGCGCCACACCAAATCCCAAGGCAGATACAAACCAGGTTGTGGTTATTGGCGACTCCTACGTATTCGGGTCTGACGTTGGCGGGTTATCGATCCACAACTGGACATACCTCACCCAGACGGCTTTGCACGGTGATCCCACAACCGATGTCACCAACGCCGGTGTGGGCGGCTCGGGCTATGTTGTTCGAGGTCCGAAGGACACAACATTCGCTGAACTATTGCCGCGATACGTGGGGCCAGATACTGATCTTGTGGTTTTTTTTGGGAGTCGGAACGACCGCGCTATCGGCAAGGCCAAGATCGAGGCTGCTGCGCTTGCGACATACGCGGAAGCCAAGAAACTGGCGCTGAATGCCAAGATCCTGGTTGTTGGCCCACCATGGCCGAATTCTGATGTCCCAGTCGCGATGTTTACGACTCGTGATGCTCTGAAGGCTGCCGCTTCTAAGTCAGGCGCTGGATGGGTTGATCCTCTTGAGGAGCGGTGGTTCTTTGACCAGCCCGCCCTCATCGGTTCGGATACGACTCACCCGACCGACGACGGCCATGCCTACATAGCTACTTTGCTCGTCCCGCGTATAAAGAAGGCTCTGGGGGTGTAACCCCGCAGCATAAGCTCGGCCCTCCGAATCGAAGCGTTGCAGACCTCCGAAAGCGCCCGAGCGAGTCTGCTTCAAGAAGGCGTGTGATGCGTCTTCCAGCTCTGACGGATTCTATGGACCGCGACATGGTCCACCCATTGGCTCATTTGTCGCATTGCGAACTCAACGTCAAACTGCTTGAACGGCAGCTTTGTGGTGAAAATGATTGACGTTGGCAGTGATGTGACTGTCGTTGTCCGGCTGTTCTGCTGGAACATTTGCGCCAAGTCCTGCGTGGATTTGTCGCGCCGAGCACGTTGTAACCATCACATCGTCAATGCTGAGGTTCTGCGCGTCGGTCAGTTTCAGAAGCCTCTATGGCTGTATCGAGGATTGGAATTCGGCCGGATGATTTGACTCATCGTCACGTTAGCAACCGCGCGTTGTCTCATGGGACGCAGATACTGTTGCTATCCGGCAAGGGGATCTGTCAGGACTTACCCATACCCTGGCCAAAGGCGTTGCGCCTAATAGGTTACCCAAGTTCCGTCACTTTGTTGCTCCTGTAATACGTAGTGATTTATGGACCTCTCCTTCATTCGCTTTGCTGCGGTCCATGGCGCTACTTCGTAATCGTCGGCGAAGCTGTCTACTTCTTCGTCACTTTCAGACTCAAGAATTCTGTAATTCCTGACAAGATGTTTCGGTGCTGTGACATGTGCATCCAATTCTCTTTTTGCGGCGACTACGGCCGCACGAGCGGTCAGCACGCCTTCGCTGCCGTTTAGTTGGCCGCGGTTTTTGATGGACATGTCCTCGCTCGGTTCATGGGCCATCAATTCTGAAAGCTCTTGGTTTTTTTGTTGGAGCACGCCGAGTAGTCGGCGTGTCTCTTGCTCGTGTAAATCGTTTTCCTGGGATGCTCTCATTCTGACATCGTACCGATCCCCGTCGAATCTGATAATCGAACTGTGAGAATCTCTTGCAGGCAAAATTGTGGAACGATTCAGATCTTACGCTGCAAGTTGCGGAATCGCGCCGGTACCCGTTCCTTGCGGACGCGGGCGGACCGCCGGTTTTTGTTGGCTTAGGTCAAACTCTGATATGAGCACGGTCCGGTGATTGTTTCATGTTGAATTGGCGGAAGCTTTCCCGGCTGTCTTTGTCGTCGCCAGCTGTGGTGGGTCCTTCCAACCAGGTCGTGATGGCCATTACGAGGTTCTTTCGGGTAACCACCACTGAGCGTCCAGCTCCTTCTCTCAGCAGCCGGAGGGCGATGCCATCGCAACGTGTCCGCGCGCCTTCGTTTCTATCTTGGCTTGGTCAACTCGCTAGGAGCTCGGGTCCGCCGAATCGAGTTACCTTGTCTTGGCGACTGCGTGCTTACGCCCCAGGAGTGACCGTTTCAAGTCAAACTCTAAATTCGCTTTCCGCTTGACAGCCTGACGCAATTCTTCACGTCGACGAGCACCATTGGAATACCAAGCAGCCAGTAGAAGTGGGGCACCGGCATAGATCACATAGCTGTAGATCGACCCCGAATCAGCAGCGACGGTGCGGAAAACCAACAGCGTCCCAATGTAGGCGTAAGCAAGTTTGACGATGACAGTGGGTGCGTCCTGGTACTTGCGATCCACCCAGCACGTGATTCGTCCTAACAAAAAACACCCTACGACGATGCCGATTATGCCAAAGTTCATAAACAACTCGGCGTTCAAGCCAGGAACAATGTGAATAAGTGAGCTTGAGTTCAACAGGTATTGGCCCGACATTTGCGTTGATGTCTGAAGTGGTGGGTTCGGGATAGGAATTCCTGTAAGCCTTAGGATGCCCAGTAGGACTGTCGTTATTCCGGCGATGAACGACTCGCCGTAAGCATAGCCGTTCTCTTTCACGTAGTTCGTGGCGAAGCCGGTCATGGAGAAGCGGCCCCATTCCCAGTCCAACCAGGTTGCGACGTTGAATCCATGGTTCACCGTTGACCGGTTCTCGGTGATGGAGATGATGTACGCAGTGGCTGCAGTTACTGCTACCGGCACGGCGAGCCAACGTACTCCGCGCAGTCTGGGCAGGACAACCAAGGCGAGCGGCAAGACCATGACGACAATGACTGAACGGCCACCTGTCCATGACAGCGACGCGACGATTGCAACAACTGCCAATGCGGTGACGAACAAGCTGATAAGCCTGCTCTTGCCTCCTCTGCTCCCAATGATGAGCAGTGCCAAGAAGGAAATGGACCAGACGAACCAGTTCGATATGAAGCTATACCGAGCCATCCCATCGTTCAGAACGATCACCCGCGTAAGTTCCGTAGCCTGAACGTATGACTGAATCTGTAGCGTGGCGAAGACGGTGACGGGCAACATGAAAACTGTAGCTAGTACGACAAACCTCTTCTCGCCCGGGATAAGCCAAGGGTCTGGGATTGGCGTGGGCTTGAAGCTGTCTACTGGCAGCTTGAGCAGGCACGCAACGCACAGAGCGAACAGCCCGAGGATACTGCCTAGTGTTGCGTTGACCATGCCGTCATCGCCGGCCGCAGTTATGTCGAAGTAGCCCCTCGAGGCTCCCTCGATGTGTAGCAGGTGGACTATTCCGGACACCGGGCTAACGACGATGTAGTTCAGAACCACTAAAGTCCGGAAGTTAAGAAAGCGGCCGAGTCGCTTGGCGATGTATAGGGCAACGAGAAGCCCTCCCAACGAATAGAGCGCGAGCCCTAGGATTGGAAGAAAGTGTGTGCCCACGTCCATAAATGTCCCCTAAGTCCCGTTGCTTGGAACCTTTCCCGACAAGCAGCGTCTCCCGGTTCCGGCTCAAGTATATGTGGCGCCGAGTCTTGCCGACCGGCGGCGTAGATGCTGACCAATCGTTTGCCACTCTGATCACATTTGCGGCGGTCGGCTGATTCTGCCCAGCTCAGCGTATGGCCGTTACGGACGGAAGACACTGGCGCACGTCCCAGTCTCACTATGTCGGTGCTTCCTTTGGAGGTTTCGTCGCATCGATGGACGCTTCCAACGGTAAGTCCTTGTCGACGATTTCCGTTGCCAGCTTCTGGCAAATCCCGACGACTTGCCGGCCCCGTGGTGTGCAGGACCCGCCAGATCGCCTTCGCGAGGCGTTTTCACGCCAGCCGATACTCTCCGAGCTGTGGTTGACCGAGGGGCCGGAATGGGCCCGAAAGCCATCGTCCCTCCGCCCACGTGTGCGCTTTTGCCCTTCCTAGCCGCTGCTAGGCACTGTGTGGTCTTCCTCCATTGAGACTTTGAGTGATAGCTGAGGATCACTTCATGCGTTTACTAGGGCTGACCCCGAAATCTTGCGTCACGATCTGGCCCACATGCCCACTCTGTCGGTGAACCACAAATAGGCATGTGGGGACCGGCTCTCCTGAGGTTCCTCACTGCTGCGACTCACTGAGGACTCAGATGCCCGACTCAAAACCCCTGCTCACAATCGTCCTCGGGGAACCAGGTCCCTTGGACCGTGAGTCCGCAATGTACCGGCGGCTTCTGGCGGCGCGCTTACGCTACGAATCGCAATTCACCATCCTTCATGTTGAGGAAACGCTCACAACGGAAGTTATCGCCAGGCTCTGCGGGATCATCGAGAGCAAGTACGTCGTGTTCATGGAGACATCCCACCAGCTTGCCGCGTCCTACATGACGACAATGCTCGAATACCTCCGCACACGGAGTGTCTACCTCGCGGAACCGGTCGTCTACAACGGCGCCATCGCCAGCAACGTGGCATCAACCAAGATCGACGACGCCTATCGTTACGCCCGAGACACCGACGTTTTCGGCGTTGCCTTCAACACTCGCAGGCTGGCTGACGCGTTGGAAGCAATTGGCGACGTCGACCGCTCGGCACTGTATCTCAGTTACCGTCTGTACTGGTCCATCGGAACGGTAAAGCCTCTCCCTACAGGCTTCTCAGTTGCATCTGACACCAAATCCGCCATTGGCCTGCAAATAGCTGAGGATGTCACGCGGCTGGTCCCAGTGATTCCAACGGCTTCGAAGGAGGTCCGTCTCCACTTGGTGCGGTATGTTGCGCTGTTCCTTCGCGGCATGCGTGCTGGGAAGGTGACAAAGGTTGCCTTGGCCAATCTCCGTGATGTGGTTCGTTCGTATCATCTCGTGGAGCTGCTCCGGTTCGTTGAACCGTTGCAGCCGGTGGAGGCGGCCTGGATTCGCTGGCTCTCTGACCCGGAATCCGACATTCACCTCTACAAGCAGCTGAGCGCCAGTGACTCATATTTGTCTTTCAGGGAAGGCCAGCCCACGGAAGGGACGCAGCCGCCGCTCTACGAATTGCAGTTCGGCGGGGACACTGTAGTCATCGAGAAATCGTATCGCCCGCGAGAATTACGGCCTGGCTATTCACGGGCTGCCAGTTACGACTTCTACAGCCGGCCCATCACTCCCGGCTCAACCTTGATCTTCTTTGATAGGCCTCTACAGGCAGACGACAATGCTGAGTACCTGTACGAATATTTCAGGGCGAACCATGCGGAGCACACAGAGGCGTACTTTGCGTTGAACCCAAAATCGCCGGACTGGGAAAGGCTGCAAGCTAAGGGCTTCAAACTGATCCCAATCTTCACTACCGAGTTCTATGAGAAGTTCCTCATCTCGGACCTGGTGGTTTCGTCCCAGATTTACAACATCAGATACCGGGGCAAGTCCTTCGCGAACTCCCGCTTTGTTTATCTACAACACGGCATCCAGTTGAACGATATGACCGATTGGATCCTCTCCAAATACTTCGACGTGTTCGTTGCCACCGGCCAACTCGAAGCCGACTACCTGCGCAAGCTTGCTCCCGTCGAAACCTTGAACTCAGGTCTGCCCCGTTTCGAGGCCCTGACCAGAACGCCACATGATCCACAGCACCTGCTCTTCATGCCAACGTGGCGTTTCAACCTGCACCAAGTGTCCACCGAACAATTCGCCCAATCGGAGTACTTCCGTGCAATCGACGCCGTCCTCGCGGATCCGAAGCTACTGGCATTCCTCGAAGAAACCGGCCGGACTCTCCACGTAAAACTCCATCCCAACGTGGAAAAGAGGGCCGGCCAATTCAGGTTCTCCAAGAACGTTGTCAGGACTGATTTGAACTATCGAGAAGCCATCGCCTCGGCTGAGATGGTCTTCACGGACTACAGCTCGGCCGTGCTTGACGCTGCCTTTATTGGTACGCCTATTGCCTATTACCACTGGGACGCAGCGGACTTCTTTCATGACCAACCCTATGAAGGCCGAGTGGACTACCGCGATGATGGCTTGGGCCCGGTCTTTGAGGAGCATGCAGAGCTGATCAAGCACATCGTCCATCAGGACTACCTCGGACCCCACGAACTATTCAGTGCCCGACGCGAACGCTTCTTCCAGGGAGTGGACCCCCAAAGAATCAATGCCAAAATCGTTGAGAGGATGCTGAGTCTCTAATGAGAAAGATCCGAGCCATAAAACGCACCATCACTGGCATCGCCGTAGGTGCTGCCTACTCCCAGGCCGGCACGGGCTTCGCCCGCAAACTGATGGCGTCCCCAGTTAACGCACCAGCACGGCGATTTATCAAGGCAAAAGGCTTGGAGGGCAGCATTCGCAGGCTGGCGTCCGAAAACCTGCCGCAAGGAACGTACTTTGCCAAACTGACTATTGCAAAGTGGCAAGTGCATAAGGGCAAGGGATTCAGGCTGCTCCAGGACGGCGAAGTGATCTATGGGAACAAGATAGAACCCCCAGCCCGCGGCTTCCCGCTTGAATATCGCAACATCATCGTCACGTCGAGGGATCCCAAGCGGTTTACCCTGGACATCGACGCACCTTATGAGCTGAAGATCGGCCGCGGTGCTTTCACTACTCCGCAGCAGCTGAAATACGATCACCAGTATGGCGTGGAGCAGCACGGGGACACCTACTATTCGCTACGGGGCAACACCACCAATCCCAAGAAGCTCTTCATAACTTTCCCGGGATTCGGGCCATCAACTTCGCGGATCTCGTACGCCGTCAGCTACCTCAAAGCCATTACCAATGCAGACCTGAGAGACACCCTTATGGTGTGCTTTCAGGACCGGTACCATGCCGCAGGCTCATACATGATGGTGGACAACGCCGGTAGGCCTCTGTACGGACGGGTGTGGCAGGCCATCGAGGATCTACGGACCCGCTTCGGTATCGACCCAGCACAGATGCTGTTCTTCGGAGCTTCCAAAGGCGGCAGCATAGCCATCCACTATGCAAAGGACTTCCCGGCCGCCCAGCTCCTGCTAGCTGTGCCGCAAATGAATTTGCCCTATTACTTCAACAAACCGTTCTTTCGAGACAACCTGTTCCGGAACCCTGCACTCCACAAGGTGCAGCAGCCCGAGGACAGCCTGCGCGAATACTTCGCTGAGGGTCGAAGAATCGACTACTTTTACACGAACTCCGATGAACTCAGCAACCACTCACTCGTTGAGCTTGTTGGAGACGTTCCGAACCTTACGAAGTACCGCGTCGATGGTGTTCACTCTGACGTGGCACGGGCAGCTTTGCCCGCCATGCTGGGCATTATCCGTGGGTTTCTGAGCGGTCCGCAGCACCGGGAGATGGCTGTCGACGAAGTACGTTCTTTCCCCCAAGAGAACGGCATTCAAGTGCAGATTCGGGTTGATTCTGTCGGCTCCAAGATTGCCCGCGCCAACTGGTTCATTGAAGGTTGGCTGGGCCAGACCAGATTCCTGCAGTCGATGTCCGAACATTCCTACGACTTCCTGAAGTTCACTTCGGAAAAGCAACAGCTCTATCCGGCCTACGATCCGATCCAGCGTCTTTCAGCGGTTGTAGCGATCGAAGCCAACGGAACCCAGTGGACTGGCACTCTGCCCGGTTCGTTGATGCCGGATTCGAACCAGGAAGTGCAGCACTCCATGAGTGCATCTGCTCTAAGTCTCCATGCAAAGCATCCAGAGACATATGTGGTCCTGGACGGTGAGCAGTTCGCCCGTTTTCGGTATCGCAGCTACGGCGCAGACACTAAGGGCGACACGATGGAGGTCCACTTCGTGGGCGATGCCGAAATCGATGTGTCCAGCGATTCCCTTGACCGTGGCGACCATAAGGCCTCACATGTTGCCGTCGTCGAGCCTCTGGACGGCTGGGCGATGGCGGACCTGCTCGCCTTGAGATTCGTGATCGCTGCGAAGGCAGAACGTCTTTTGATCCTGGTCCACGATGCCGGTTCGGCTGATGAGGCGGTGGATACCTTTGGAGCAGTGGACTGGAAGGCCTCAAGTGTTATTGCCGTAGTGGATGAGGCGCCCTCTACGCATGAGGTGCCGGTAAATGTCAGATAGCGTCTCCGTGGCTGGCTCCGGAAGACCGGGGCAAACCCAGATCATTCGCTCCTACACAGATGTCTCCGCCGTCCGGGACAACGTGGTCCACCTCAACCGAACACCCGAGTCGGAATTTAACGATTCCTTCGTGGAGTTTGCGGGGACTGGAAATGTGCTCTATGTGGAGGACGGAGCCAAGCTGCGCAATTCTCGGCTTCGGTTCTTGGGCAATAACGCTGTGATTCATATCCGCACGTCGCCACTCTATTTACGGTTAGTTACCACTGTTTTCGATGAGTCAGTGTTTTATTTGGGTCCAGGAGCATCGTTTACTTCCGAAGCGCGTTTCCTGCCAACAGAACGCAAACACATCATCATCGGCAGCGATGCCATGTTTTCAACGCGGGTGGTATTCCGTACGGCGGACCCGCATCTGATCTATTCGGCAAGTAATCACCAGCGAATCAATCCCAGCGCATCCGTCTGGGTAGGGGACCACGTGTGGCTGGGTGAAGACACCCTGCTGCTCAAAGGTGCAAGGGTGGGTTCGGGCAGTATCCTCGCGGCCCGGGCGTTGATCACCAAAAGCATCCCGTCCAACTCAACGGCCGCCGGTGTCCCGGCCCGCATCGTCGGCAAACGGATCTTCTGGACGCGTCCTTCGGTGCATGCCTACACGTCTGAGCAGACCGAACGGAGCTTGGTTAGCGCACAGGACGATTTCATCTACACTCGCGATCAGCATGTCCTGGATGTGCCCCAACTGGAGGCCGCCTTGGATGGGGCCTCTTCAGGCTTGGAACGTGCTGAGTGGTGCCATGAGTTGGATCGAACTGCACGGAAGAACCGGTTCTACATCTGATCTGCATCCAACGACCAAGGGTCAAGGTGAGCAGCATTTACGCGTCACCTTGACCCTTGAAGCAGCTGAGGAGCCTAGCTTCCCAGCCCCTTGGCCGTTACATAAGCGGCAAGCTGGTCCTGTCCAATGGCCGCAGCAATCTCCGAGATGGCCGCATTGTCTGCCACGACGATCGACTGCCCGTCGGCCGAGGTTCCCACGCCCAGGTTGGGCAGGGTGAACATGATGGTGTCCTTCTCTCGGAGGTCCTTGAACTGCAGGGCCAGTCCACCGATGGTGGCCGCGTCGAAGTCCTTATCCACGCTGATGTACGGCGAAATCGCATCCACCATGTTGTTGACCTTGACGGGGTTGGTGAGGGTATCCCGGGAGATCGTTTTGCTGATGACCGCCTTCAGGAAAAGCTGCTGGTTCTTCACACGCGAGTAGTCAGAGTCGGGGAACGACTTGCGCTCACGGACGAAAGCCAGCGCCTTCTCGCCGTCGAGCAGGTTCTTACCCGCCTGGAACGTCACTTTGCCCTTGAGTACGCTGGGCGTGAATCCCTGCTTGATGTTCACTTCCACGCCACCCAAGGCGTCTGTGAGTCCCTTGAATCCCTCGAAGTCCACCATCGCCACGTGGTCGATGCGTTGCTGGAAGAGCGACTCGACAGTCTGCACGGTCAGGGCAACGCCGCCTTCGGCCATGGCGGCGTTGATCTTCGCCTCGCCATGCCCGGGAATGTTCACCCACGTGTCTCGCATGATGGAAACGGCGAAGACGTTTTTCCGGTCTGCGGGGACGTGGACCCAGATCAGAGTATCGGTGCGTTGGTCGGTGGGCGCGGCGTCATCCGTGTCTACAGATCGGTCGGCATTCTTGTCTTTACCCATCACCAGGATGTTCATGGCACCCGTGACGTTCTTGGTGGGCCGGGTTGCCTCGTCCGGGAAGGCATTCTGAATCTTCGTGGTCCCGGAGTTGAAGGTCTGGGCCAGATTAAAGATGTAGGCGCCACAGACCAAGCCAACGATCACCACTGCTGCCGCGAAGCCGAGAAGGACATTTCGAGCCGTCTTTTTGGAGCTCTTTTGACGTCGTGGACGGGAGTCCGTCGCAACGGCTTCGGTATCAATAGGGTGCGTCATGTATTCCTAGAGTTGGCAGCAGCAGAGTCGATTCTAACAAATGGATAAACACGTCACGTCCGAGGCTAGCCTTTGGCGCCCCGGGAAGACTGTGCTGTGTAGACGCGTTGCGAATAGAAAGCATCGTTTTCCGCACCCCATCGGTTGGTGACATTGACGGTGTAGTAGCGGCCCGGAGCAAGGGTTGTTTTGCCCACGTTCACAAGGAGCATTTCCAATTTCGGGTTCATGCCGCTCTGGACCCCGTACGCAGTATTTGTGCTTGTGGGCTTCACGGTTTTCACGAGGCGCTGACCGCCTTTGGCGGTCCACTTCACTTCGGCGTTGCCACCTGAAAGGTTGAAGCCTGTTATCCGCACTTGGCCGGTGGCTGCGTCAAAAGTGGCGTCCGTAATGATGGGTGTTGCAATTTCAGACTCCATCTGGGCCTTCAGGGGAACACCCGCACCAACACACGTGTAATACGAATCCCACATAAAGGAAATGACCTTTTGTGCGTTGGAAAGCTGTTGGAGCTGCCGGTCGATCCTGGCTTTTGAGCTTTGCCCACGAAGACTGTCCCCGCAAGGATTGGACGCCGTGGCCGGAGCCATGCCCTCCAAATTTGCCCAGAGGACGGCGCCCGTTCCCGAAATGCCCGCCGCAGCTGCCAGGAAGTACTCCCGAACGGGTGCCACGTACTTGCTGCCCCACGAACCCTTGCCCACGACGCTCTCCGCATACCGGTCCACTGCCGAGTTCGCTTCGTTCGACTGAAACGCTCCACCCTTGCCGGTTCCCATGCCATCTTGGATGGCGATGTTCAGAACCAGTCCGCTGGCGGTCTGCGCGATTCTTCGGATCCCGTTGCGAGCCTGCGTAAGGCTGATACTGAAAGCACTGACGCGCGCGTCAAGGTAGGGACTAACGATTGCGCTGCGAGTGGGGAAGATTCGATGGATGGCTTGGTTCTGCATGCGGTACAGATCCAGGATCGGATCGAAAGTGTGGCCATCGGTCAGAGGCATTTCTGTGTGGTGATAGAAGCCAGCCAAACCGGTCACGTTATATACAGCCGCTTGATACTGAAGTAGGCGCTCGGTGAAGAGTCCAAGGGTCCCTTGGTAGGAAACGTCGGGGAGGTACGCCTTATCAGTTCTCTTCACCGGAGCAGGCAGGCCGGCATAGAACTTCATGCCCAGTTTCGTAGCCGCCACAGCCATTGAAGTCGCTGGATCTGTGCCATTGGCCGCGCCACCGCCCGCCACGACGACATCGTACTTCCCGTTCGTGGACGTGCAGCCACTGCCTTGGGCGGGGAGGACCAGCACAACAAATGCCTTGCCTTGGCTGGTGATCCTGCGGTCGTTGGGGCACTTCACGGCTTGGGTGCCCCAGATGCTTCCATCGGAGTACGTGAAATAGCGGTTGACCTCCAGAGTTCCTGCAGCAGCCTTCGCGCAGTTCACTCCGTCAATGAGGCAATCCTGGGGAAGCGTCGCCAAGGTAGCTGGCACGAGCGATGTTCCAAAAGTGATGACAGTGTCAGCGCCTGCTGCCTTAATTTCGCTGAGCTTCTGTAGGTTCCGGGAACTGCTCGGAGTGGCGTAGACGAAATAGCCCCCAATTGGGTAGCTTGCCGGTTTCGGCGCCTTGACGGCCGGAGTTTTCTTCGCAGGAGTCGGGGGCTGTTTCTCCTGGGCCGGCCGTTCAGCCTCGATGCTGTGGGTGGGCGCAACCAAAGCGGTTCCTGCAACTCCGGCAGTGAGCACAAGTGCCGCGAGGAGGACTTTGATGCGTGGACGGCTTCCGCGAATGAGCGTCATGAATTCCTTGGGGTCGGCATCAGCAGACGATCCTACGGAATCAAATGACTGTTATCCATACGCTAGACTAAATCGGGCTGCCCTCCTGCTGTTGGTGGCCGCGCCTACCCTCATTCAGGTGGACGCGCTGGAACGGACGCTGCTGGCGTTCTGTACGACATATTAACGGGGGGAACGTTGGGCACCGGAATCAGACGTGTTCAAGCCGCACTGGTGGTCGTCATGTTGGCCATACTCGGGTTTTTTGGTACCCAACCGGCCATGGCCACCACGGTAACCAGCCCCGGCACAGACACGGAACAGCCGGCAGACCCATCGCCTGCGCCCGAGCCTACGTTCCCGGTCGTCATCCCGCCCGTTCTTGAGCCGTCGTCTCCTCCCACCCCTCTGGAACCTGTGCCAACGGCTCCTGCCCAGCCATCCGAAGAGCCAGCTCCCGCACCCGTGGTGCCGCCCGTCGTCGAGCCGGTCGCTCCGCCTGCGGAAGTGCCTGGTGTGACTCCTCCCGTTACGTCGCCCGCTCCTGCTGTCCCAACTGAACTCGCCATTGAGAACGTCTTTGTGGAGCCTGAAGTCCCGGCAGAGACCGAAACGGCCACGGCTGAACCAACGCCCACGCCCACTCCTACCAAAACTGCCGCCCCGCCAGTTGTCAGCGCAGACATCACCGGCCCCTTGAAGGTGGCCCTGGCTCCCGTCGCGGAGAACAACCCCCTGGTCCAAGGCCTGACGGTCTTGGTGTTGCTGCTGCTGGGCTTTGCGTACTTCCGTGCCCTACGCTCAAAGGGGATCCGCGGACCCCGCCTCAACGGCAAGTAGTCCATGGATACCTCCCTCCCCAGGGATGCGGCTGCCGAAAATCCTGCATCCCCGTTGCGTCTAATGCTGCTCACCCACTCATATTGGCCGGAGCACAGCCCGCCGCAGCGCCGTTGGCTGTCCCTGACCCGGGAATTCCGGAAGGCGGGCTGGGACGTCGACGTCGTCGCTCCCGTGGCGCACTATCCCAACGGCAAGCGGGATCTGCCCCGGCGAAAGGCCGGATTCGCTTTTGCCCAACAGGAAGGCCCGCACGGCGAAACCATCCGGCGCGTGCCGTACCTTCGGCATCTTGGCACCTCGCCACTGGCACGCTTCGTTGATCAACTCTTCTCCGCTGTCATGTCCGTTCCGATAGGTTTGCGCGGCAAGAAACCCGACGCGATCATCGCCACCGCTCCGAGCCTCCCAACGCTGGCTACTGGATACGTACTTTCCCGGCTACGCAAGGTGCCATTCATCGTCGAGATGCGGGACGCCTGGCCGGACCTGGCCCGTGACGCGCGAATCGTGCAGGGCAGCGTTAAAAGCCTTGTGGAGCGCGTGGTCGAGTTCGTCCAGCAGCGAGCGGACCTGGTGGTCACCGTTACCGACGGTTTCGCCGAGACGCTGCGGGACCGCGGCATCAAGAGCGTCATTACCGTCAGCAACGGCCTTGATTTGGACTCCATGCCTTTCCTTGAGCCACCTGCCCTGGAACGCGACGTCTTCCATGCCGTGTACCTCGGAAATCATGGCAAAAGCCAGCGCCTGGACATCCTCATCAGGGCAAGCGCGCTGCTGGGCGAAGGATTCCACCTGACATTGGTGGGTCACGGCACCAGCCGCCCGCAATTGGTGAGATTGGCCCGCGAGCTCAATGCGCCCGTGACCTTCTTCCCGTCATTGCAGGGTCAGGCCGTCATGGACAAATACCGTGAGGCGGACACGTGCATTGTCTCCCTCCGTGATGACTGGAAATCGTTCGAAACCACTGTCCCTTCCAAGACCTACGAGGTTCTGGCCATTGGCAGGCACGTCACGGCAGTGGTGCGGGGTGAAGCCGAACGCATCATCATTGAAGCCGGGGGAGGCGACGTCGTCGCAGCGAACGCAGAAGCAGTGGCGCAGCTGTGGCGGGAGCTTTCCGAGGACCGAAGCCGGCTTGCCTCGGGCACCAGCGGACGCGACTGGGTCAGGGACAACGCCGACTATGCGCAGTTGGCCCTGCGATACATGGACTCGATAACCTCGTTGGTGAATCCGGAGCCCGCGGACGCTCGGGGGACTGCGTGATCCAACTCTTCAAGAACGTTGCCCTGACTGCAGGAACCGTATCGGAGCACCTCACTGAGTCGCCCTTTGTCTTGTTCCTCCAGGTCCTTCGCCGGCTGCCGTCCAGGATCGTCAGGCCGGTTGCTCGTTTCCTGGCCAGGCTTGCGCCTAATTCGGCCCGTCCCTTCTTCCTGCTGGCCAGCCACGCGGCGGGGGATACCGCCGGGCTCACCCGTCGCTTTGAACATGCCGTCCGTTCCGGTCTTGATGGCGACCGCGCCCGCAAGGCCGCGGAAGTAGCCGTCGCTGCCGGACAGCCAGCGTGGGCGGATGTCTTCCTGCCCCTCGCCGCACGGGCGACCCGGACTCCGGCGACCCTCGCCAGACGCAAGTGGTACGACGGCGACATGAGCGGCGCCGTCGTCGTCCTCGCTTGCGAGCGGGGCGGCATGGCGAAACAGCGGCAGCGGCTTGAGTCCGAAGTCCGCGTCTTCCAAGGGTGGCGTCCAACGCTGACGTCATCTGCAGTGAAACCGCAACCGCGCAGGGTCCTGCACCTGCTGACGAACTCCGTGCCGCATACCGGCAGCGGCTATGCCCGGCGCAGCCACTCGATCCTGACCGCCCAGCAGGACGCTGGTTGGGAAGCGCTGGCTGTAACGCGCCTGGGCTACCCCGTACAGATCGGCGCGTTGACGGCGCGGCAGCATGAGGTTGTTGACGGCGTGCGCTACGAACGTCTCCTGCCGGAGCGCATGAAGCCGTCCATGGATGGTCGCTTGCAGCAGCAGGCCGAAGGCATTTTGTCCCTCGCCCGTGACTTCCGGCCGTCGGTCCTTCATACGACCACCCACTTCGTCAACGGCCTGGTGGCCCGGGAAGTCGCAAACGCCTTGGACGTCCCGTGGGCATATGAAGTTCGAGGACAACTGGCTGACACGTGGGCGTCAACGCGTGGCGAGGAAGCCCGCCGGAGCGAACGGTACAAGCTCTTTACCGAACGGGAAGCCGACGTCATGCAGAGCGCGGACCTTGTGGTGACGCTCGGCGAGTCCATGAAAGACAACATCGTGGCCATGGGCGTCCCGGACAGCAAAATCCTGATCTGCCCCAACGCCGTGGGCGGCGCGTACTTGTCTGAACCGCTCGACCAGGGCGAGGCGCGGTTGGCTTTGGGACTGGACCCGAACGGGCTTTATATCGGGACAGTAAGCAGCCTTGTCGACTATGAAGGCCTTGACGATCTGGTCACAGCATTTGCGCTGCTTGCGCCACGACTGCCACAGTTGAAGCTGGTTTTAGTCGGAGACGGCACTGCCGCGCCCGCTCTTCAGGACCAAGTCCGGCGCCTGGGACTTTCGGAACGGACCATCTTCACTGGGCGCGTCCCTGCGGAGCAGGCTCGCCTCTACCACTTGGCGTTGGACATCTTTGTGGTTCCGCGCAAGGACCTGGCTGTTACCCGGGCCGTGACGCCGCTCAAACCTGTGGAGGCCTTGGCCTCCGGCCGGCCTGTGGTGGCCAGCAACCTGGACGCCTTACGGGAGATAGTGCACGACGGCGTAAACGGCAGGGTGGCGAACGCTGAAGATCCCGGGGGACTGGCTGAGGTGTTGTACGAATTGCTTGATGATGAAGGTTTACGGAAGCGGCTCGGCGCCGCTGGCAGGCAGGAAGTATTGGCTACGAGGACGTGGCAGGCAAATGCCCAGGCATACATCCGGGCTTATGAAAATTTGGGCGTCTAACAACGTAAGGAGGGTCAGCTGATGTCGGCGAAGAAAGCAAAGCTTCCGCCGCCCGCGGCCATCCAACCGATGTCCGTGGACATGCGGAAGTTGTCCAGGGTGGGTTCCAGGCCCGGATTCCTGGATTACTTGGTAAGGCTGTGGGATTACCGGCAGTTCATCTTCTACGATGCCCGTGCCCGCGTGCAGACGGGAACCCGAAAAGACCGTTTGGGGAGCGCCTGGCTCCTGCTCAACCCGGTCTTCAACGGGCTCACTTACTACGTGATTTTCGGCATGCTGCTCAACACGAGCGGTGGCATCGAAAACTTCATTGGGTACCTGATTGTCGGCATCTTCATGTTCCAATTCAGTTCCGGAGCAATTATGGAAGGTGCCCGCTCCATCCGGAACGGAAAGTCTGTTGTTCAGGCCTTCAATTTCCCGCGTGCCGCGCTTCCGCTGGGCGCAAACATCAGGGAGCTCCTTTCGTCTGTCCCGCTGGTTCTGGGCATGCTCTTGTTGATCGTGGTGTTGCCTCCCGCGGAGAAGATCAGCTGGCACTGGGTGCTGATCGTGCCTGCCCTCTTACTCCAATTCATCTTCAACCTCGGAATCGGAATGATCCTTGCCAGGATTATTTCGATTGCCCATGACGTAACGCACCTCTTGCCCTTCGCGATCCGCGCGTGGATGTACGGCTCTGCAGTTTTCTACTCGTATGAACGCTTTGTTCATGAGCCCACATTGCTCGCCATCATGAAGTTCAATCCACTGTTCAACGTCATTGATATCGTCCGGAGCTGCGTCCTCTACGACCGGGTTCCTGCGTGGGAATCGTGGGCTACGTTGGCTGTGGTTTCATTGGCGGCCCTGCTGGTTGGATTCATCTTCTTCTGGAGAGGGGAAGAGACCTATGGTCGCGATTGATGAGGCTGTGTTCCTGGACGGACCGCCCTGCGTAGTGGTGGACCGGGTGAAGATGACCTATAAGGTGCCTTCCTCCATTGAACGTTCCACGTCCACCCGGAAAGGTATCCGGGGAAGTCTCCGGAAGCTTCTGGGACGCGAGAACCTGGTGACGGTCAGCGCACTGAAGGAACTTTCGTTGGTGGTGGAGCGCGGGGAATCCGTAGGCATTATCGGCCGTAACGGCTCCGGCAAGAGCACCCTGATGAAACTGATCAGCGGACAGGCTGCACCCACGGATGGAGCGGTGTACGCCTCAAGCACGCCCGTCCTCCTGGGTGTTCACGCCGCGCTTGTTCCCGATTTGTCAGGTGACCAGAACGTGGTCCTTGGTTGCCTCGCCATGGGTATGGACATGGATGAAATCGATCAGCGCTTCGAGAGCATCGTTGAAGTGTCGGGCTTGGACTCGGCGATCTACCTTCCCATGAAGTCCTACTCATCGGGCATGGCCTCGCGGCTTCGTTTCGCCATTGCCGCCGCAGTCAACCCGGAGATCCTCCTGGTGGACGAAGCTTTGAATACAGGCGATGCCCAATTCAACGACCGTAGCAAGGCACGCATGGATGAGTTGCGGGCCCAGGCCGGTTGTGTGTTCATCGTCAGTCACAGTCTCGATACGATCCGGAACATGTGCACACGCGTGATTTGGCTGGATAAGGGCGAACTGATCATGGACGGCACATCCGAAGAAACCACCAATCTGTACCAGGAATTCTCCTCGAACCTTTCAAAGGGCAACAACATTACTGCCGCACGGATCAGGGACGAAGCAAGGGCAAACCTCGTGGCCACTCAAATCATGGAGAGATCCAGCGGACGCCGAATGGAAGGGCGCTGAGATGAAAATGATGGTTGAAGCCCGCAAGGCAGTGTGGCATTTGCGCGAAGGCGGACTGGATCAATTCAAGGAATGGCTCCGTCGGAAAAGGATAGACCGACGCATCAACTCAGACCGATCAGGGGGCCAACAGACAGAACAAGATGGCCCTCCAATCTTCGGCCCGTACCGGGTTCCTGACCGGGAGCCGCGACGCCCGGACCTGACCGTCGGCGTGATTCTTGACGACTTTTCGTCAGCGGCGTTCTCGTTCGAGTGGAATCTGCTCCATCTCCGCAAAGATCGGTGGCTGCAGCAACTCGACGAGACTGAGATTGACTTCCTCTTCGTTGAATCCGCATGGAACGGAAACCAAGGGTCATGGAAGTATGAGCTTGCGGGAACATCCGGCCCCAAGCCTGAATTTCTGGCACTTCTGGAATGGTGCCGAAAACGATCAATTCCGACAGTCTTCTGGAATAAGGAAGACCCACCCCATTACGAAGACTTCCTGCCTGCGGCGCGTCAGTTCGACGTGGTCTTTACCAGCGATTCCGGCCGGATCCCGTTCTACAAGGAGGATCTGGGCCACGACCGGATCGAGGCTCTTCCTTTTGCTGCGCAGCCAGCCATCCACAACCCCATACGCGTGGGGCAGGGACGGCACTCCCGGGGAGTAGCCTTCGCCGGTATGTATTTTGCGCACAAATATCCGGAACGCCGGCAACAGATGGACATGCTCCTGACGGCGGCCCGGGATGCGTCTGCCAAGTCCGGCCCTGTCCTCGAGATCTTCTCACGGCAACTGGGCGGGGACTCGAACTACCAGTTCCCGGTACCGTTCTCCGAGAACGTTGTTGGAAGCCTGGACTATGCCAGCATGCTCACGGCCTACCGGGCCTACAAAGTCTTCCTCAACGTGAATTCGGTGGTCGACTCGCCCAGCATGTGTGCGCGTCGAATTTTCGAAATCACCGCCTCAGGCACGCCAGTCGTTTCCGCCCCGAGCAATGCCATCAGACGATTCTTCGAACCGGATGAAGTGTTTGTAGCCGAATCCCAAGGACAAGGCGAGCACCAGATTCGTATGCTGGCCCGAAGCCCGGAGCTCAATGATCGGGTAGTCCATAAGGGCCAGCGACGCATTTGGGCAGGGAATACCTATGCCCATAGGGCCGAGACCATCGTGGCTTTTGCCCTGCCGGACCGCAGCCGACCCGTCCGGCTTCCTTCTGCCAGCGCCTTGGTACCAACCATCCGGCCTCATCAGCTTGAGCATGTATTCGCCACAGTTGGAAGCCAGGTAGGAGTGGATCTTGAGCTGGTGCTGCTGACTCACGGATTTGAGATCACATCCGAGCGAGCGGCTTCCTTGGCGGAAAAGTACGGCGTGGAGCGTTACACAGTGCTGACGGAGCCCCGCGGGACGACGCTGGGGGAATGCCTCAATCTCTGTGTCGCCGCCGCTTCAGGAGACGTCCTGACCAAGATGGATGACGACGACTACTACGGTCCGAACTACCTTGCAGACATGCTCCACGCACTTGACTATTCCAAGGCCGACGTCGTTGGGAAGCATGCGCACCACATGCACTTTGTGTCAACTCAGGCCACGGTTTTGCGTATGCCGCACAAGGAGCATCAGTACAGCAGGTTTGTGATGGGTCCAACCATTACGGCTCGCACCGAGGTTTTCAAGGCACACCCATTCGAGCCTCTCAACCGGGGTGAGGACACTGCATTCTTGAAATCAGTTGCCACCGCTGGCGGCTCCATCTACGCCGCCGACAGGTTCAACTTCTGCCAGATGCGTCAGGCAGAAGGACACACTTGGGACATCTCGGACGATGAATTGGCGGCTTCTGGCGAAATCAAGTTCTTTGGAGATCCCAAAGAACACATAACCGTCTAAAAAATAGGGGACAAAATGACCACCACCAGTAAGACTGTCGCAGTTATCGGACTGGGCTACATCGGATTGCCCACTGCAGCCATCCTTGCCACCAACGGCATTAATGTCATCGGTGTCGACGTGAATCAGAACACCGTGGACGCCGTTAACCGCGGCGAGGTTCCCTTCGTTGAGCCTGATCTGGGCGTTCACGTTGCCGGAGCAGTCAGCCAGGGCAATCTGCGGGCGACGACGGAAACTCCAGCAGCGCAGGCTTACATCGTGGCTGTGCCAACACCATTCCGCGAGGACCACTCCGCGGATCTCAGCTACATCGAGGCCGCGGCCCGTGGGATCGCACCCCAGCTGGTCGGCGACGAACTCGTCATCCTCGAATCCACGTCCCCTCCGCGTGCGACGCGCCACTTGGCCGAGTACATCCTGGCCCTGCGGCCGGACCTTTCTTTGGATGGGGCGGCCGGAGCACCGGTTATCCACTTTGCGCACTGCCCGGAGCGAGTACTCCCTGGCCGGGTCATGATCGAACTTGTGACCAACGACCGCATTGTCGGTGGCATTACTTCCGCAGCGGCTGAACTGGCGAAGGACCTCTACGCTGTCTTCTGCCAAGGCGAAATCCTGGTGACGGACGATGTCACGGCTGAGATGGCAAAGCTTGTTGAAAATTCTTACCGCGACGTAAACATCGCCTTCGCCAATGAGCTTTCAGTGATCAGTGACAAGCTGGGTATCGATGTCTGGGAGCTGATTCGATTGGCAAACCATCACCCGAGGGTTAACATCCTTCAGCCTGGCCCTGGTGTCGGTGGACACTGCATCGCAGTTGATCCTTGGTTCATCGTGGCCGCCGCACCCACTGAATCCAAGCTGATCCGTACAGCACGCGAAGTCAATGATTCCAAACCTGAATGGGTGGTGGAACAGGTCCGAAAAGCAGCCGGGTCCTTTGGCAGCGAGGCAAAGATCGCTACGCTCGGGTTGGCTTTCAAGGCCAACATTGATGACCTTCGGGAGTCTCCGGCCATTGGGATCACGGCCTCCCTGGCAGATGAACTGCCCAACGCCAAGGTTCTCGTTGCTGAACCGCACGTCGAGGCGCTGCCCAAGGCACTCGCCAACCGACGCAATGTTGAACTTGCAAACACGGAAGATGCGATCGCCCAGGCAGATGTCATCGTCGTCTTGGTGGACCATGACGAATTCAAGAACGTTGATTCAGGTCTTCTTGCAGGCAAGGCAATCGTTGACACAAGGGGAATCTGGCGCGAACTGACGTCCAAGGGCGTCGAGGCCACCATTACTCTTTAGGGGCTTTACCGCGTCCGGGTACTCCGCCCGGACGCGGTTGTTGATCCACAAGCCGCAGCCGGGTTCTGAATTCGGCAGCTGGTTGTGAGAGAATCCAGCAATAACGCGGGATATGTTTTATCGACGAGAGAAACCATGGACAGTTCGACTGAATCAATCGCAACAACGTCGCTAGCTATTGAACATCACGGCAAACGAATCCTCATTGAAGCCGTGGCGGGCGACCACATCGCTGCCATGATTGATGCGTCCAAAATGTTCTATGAATGGCAGTACCTTGGAACGTTGGCCGAGTATCTCAAGCCCGGGGACTTAGTCCTGGACGTCGGCGCAAATATTGGCAACCATACCCTGTACTTCGCAGCCGTATGTGAAGCCAAGGTTATCTCGTTTGAGCCACTGCCCCTTGCGGCGGATATCTTGCAGCGCAACGTCGATAGTAATTCGCTGCAAGATCATATTGAAGTTCGCCGAGTGGCGCTGGGGGAGAAACCTTCACGAGCCACACTGGATAAACTCGACCTTAAAAACGTTGGTGCGACTACTTTTGCGGTGTCCTCGGACGGCGAATATGCGGTGAGCGCCATTGACGTGGAGGACATCCGGCAACGGGTTGCCCTTATTAAGGTTGATGCTGAGGGAATGGATGTGGCGGTCCTGAAGGGCGCGGTCGATTTGATCGCAAGGGACAGGCCGATCATTGCTTGCGAGGCCGCCACAGCGGTTGAGCAGGCCGAGCTTGAGCAGTTCGCATCCGAGGCTGGCTACTCCTTCGTGGCGCAATTCAACGCCACGCCCACGTACATCCTGGTTCCGTCCGCGACGCCACTTGAACGTGCCCACATGGAACGCCGTGCAGCTGGTCTGATAACGCGTACTAACTGGGCCACCAGGGACTTGTACTATCGTTTAGGACTTGTCAACGGAGAGTTGAAGTCACTCAAGGACGGGTTAGCTTCGGCACCCATTGAACAGGATTCGAGCACCGCGGTCGCGGAACTGTCCGAACGCGTCAAGCAACTGGAAGGGCTCGTTGGGGAACTCAACAGCCGCCTGGAGGAGCGCGACGGAAACTCCGCGGGAGCATAGGGTCGACAGTAGGCCTCTGCGTCGGTCGAATTAACTACCGGCAGTGCCCAACCGATAGGATCGATAGGTTGTCATCCGTCGTACCCTTGGGGAGCCATAATGTCAGAGCGCCGTTACATCAGGCTGAAGGAATCTACGCCTAACCTGGATGGCATGCGAAACCGGCCCGACGGTTACTTCGAAGCAACTGACGGAACCATCGGTGATGGGCCATGGCGGGTTCGGACCGACGAGCACGGTTTCATCATGACTGGCAACGAGACGGCGGAAGGTGCCCCACCGATTGTGTTTCTCGGTGACTCTTTTGTGGAGGCAACTTTCACGCCGGAAGACGTCCGCTTCGTGTCTCAGGTCGAACGTCATTTGGCCAACGACGGCCTAAGGTTTCGCTGCCTGAACGGCGGGTATTCCGGGGCTACCACCCTCCAGCTTTTCAATGTCTTCCTCAACAAGATCGTTCCACTGGTCGGTCGCGGTGGCACGGTGGCATTTTTCCTGCCGCAATCGGATCTCCCCATCTACTTCCGTCCCCACAGCTACTGGTACCCGACAGACAGATACGCACCGTTGCTCCCGCCCGTGGAGCCGGAGGCATCAGACCTTCCACGAGGTTCCGGTGCCCTGACCTCGATCCTGGGGTTGGCCGTGTGGGCTGCCCAGGAATTCGGCATCGACCTGGTGCTTGTGACGTCACCCCACCGCAATGCACAGTGGGCCACCGACTCGTATTATCACCGAATGATCTCTGAGGACCAGCACACTTCACTTGTGCAACGGCGTGCAGATATACGCGGGGCCGTGCAGCGATTTGTCGCCGATAGCGGCGTCAAATTCATCGACGCCGACGCTGAATTTCTGGATAAGCCGTCGGCCTTCTACGACGAACTTCATCTGAACGATGCCGGGCATGACTTCTTCGGTGCCTGGCTGGCCGATCAACTGCGCGTTCTCATCAGCCGCTAAGAAAGGGCTACGGCGCCGAAGCGCCGCAGCCCTGACCCCGGCAGCGCCGTTTAGACCTCTTCGAAGGCCTCCTGGACAAGGGAGATGAAAGCCTCGAGTGAGTACCTTTCACGAACAAACCGCTGGCCTGGCTCTGCATTCTTATTGAATACGTCCAGATCCTGGTTCTCGAGGATGTAATCGCGGATGCCGAAGACATCCTCGAAAATGTAGTCCTCAGGGTAAACGTAGTCCACCCCATGCCAGGGAAGAAAAACTCCCTGGTTTCCTGAGGCGAATCCCTCTCCCGGGGCCACATGGAAACTCTCCAAGTCACTGAGGGACAGCACGAATCCAAAGTCAGCCAAAGCTGTCTTGGTGTCCACCCAGCCGGAAAAGGTGACTTTTTCAGCCAGGTTGTGATCCACAATGTATTGCTCACATTGCTCGTAGTAGTCGCGCTCCACAGGGTTCTTGTAGACCCAGGGGAGGTCTTGCGGCCCTTTCCCAAAGACGGTGAGGGAGTACTCGCCGTGGGCATTCAAGTAATGGAGAAGTTCAAGTGCGCGGTGGTAGCCCTTCAATTTGGGCAGCATGCCCACCATTGCAAGCCTCTTGGTCTTGCTTGGATCGTTACTGGTTTTATAGGCGTTGACGTCGAGGTAGTTCGGTATGATCCGAACCTTCGTTCGGTCCATGCCGAACGTGCGGACCATGTCTTCGCTGGTGTGAAGTGACACAGAGATGAAGCAATCCACCTTGGATTGATCTACCAGATGCCCGAACCTCGCATTGAGTTCAAATCGATGGAGCCGGACTATCAGCCGTTGGTGTGCCTTCTTGTGGTTTGCATACCAAACTGCGTTGCCCAGAAGCCATTCGCAGAAGATGACGTCTGCCCACTCCAGAAGCTCCCGGCTTTGATTCTCATCGTGGGAATCATGCCCGGTCCACTCGTCCAGCTTCACATCGTAGTGCTCGCGCAGCGATGGAATAGCAGGAGAAATGAATTTCAAATCCATGCCGGCGATGAGGACACGCTGTTTAATGTTCTGCTGAAAGTCTTCGTAATTGCCGCTGTTGATAATTTCGAGCGTCTCACGGATTCGGGCGCGATATGGCTTGCCGCTGATGGCCGCCCAGTTGTCTTGGACAAGATGGGAAAGTTTTGAGAACAGACCGGCATCAATGTCACCGCGGTTGAACCTGTAAATGGATTCCAGCGCAACCCTAAGCGCGACGTGGCCCCTGATCTCCATGTAGCTAAGACCAACGTGCGCGAGGGTGGATTCGGCGCTCTCCCATACTTCGAGATGCGAAGCCAGCTCGCGGGCACCGTATTGCTGTGTTGTGGACCGAACAAATCCGATGGTCTTGTGGTAAATGATGGCTGGTTCATCAAGGTAGGAGATGTTCTGGGACACCGCCAAGACACTATTGAGAAAAACAGTGTCTTCTCCCATGTGCAGGTGTTCCGGCCAGATAATGCCGTTGTCGATGAGCAGACTGCGACGGATCAACGACGAGTTTGTCGTACTTTGATCGCGCACGATCTTGGCGATCTTCTCAGTCCTGGACGCTGCACTGTGAAAGTCCACCACCCGGTTAACCAGTTGGGGTTTCTTTCCTCGTTCCACCGTGTACAAGGAGGCCCTGACAATGTCTGAATCTTCCTGTGTGGCAAGTTCCAGCTGCTGGCGCAGTGCTTCCGGCAGAACCTCGTCGTCGCAATCGAGGAAGAAGACGTATTCCCCTGAAGCCTTGGACGTACCAACGTTGCGGGGGCGCGAGGGCGAACCACTGTTGGAGGACAATGCCACGACCCGCCAGTTTGAATGTGCCCGGGCCCTCTCCTCGAGCAAGGCAAATGTTCCATCGGTGGAGCGATCGTCCACAAAGACAACCTCGAAGGAGTCTTCAGGAAGATCGATGCCTTCCAACGACTCCAGGCAGAGTCCGATCTTGGTTTCTGCGTTGTAACAGGGGACAACAATGCTGAGCTTCATATCCGGAGAATCCTCAAGGATTTGCAATGGCTGATTCAACCCCTAGACGAGGTAGAAATTGTCGGAGATGTTTTTGCCGTAGTTGACGACGGCTTTTTTGAAGAAGGCCGGGCCCGCGACAATTTCCTCGACGGCGTGCTGGGCGCTGAAGCGGTACGGTTCCCCGGACTGGATCACCACCGGACCGTCGACGTAAGCGCGATGTAGTGAGGCTTCGTAGATTGCCTTTGCGCTGACCGCCGAATCAGGCGAAATGAGGGCAAACGAATCGCCGCTGATAAACGTGGTGGGGTCCAGAGATTCACTGACAGCCCAGGCCCATGACAGAATCACGACACCAAAGCGGCCATACTTGGCCTGGAAATAGGATGCGTCGCTCTTCTGGAAGCTCCGTCCCAGAACGATGACCACCCGATCGACGACGTCGACATACTCACCTTGGCGGGCGATGGCCTGGTTGAGTTGAGCTTCGCTTTCCACTGGACAAACCAGCGTGATCATGCGGTGCGATTTGGCGTAGTCAAAGCCGATGCTGTCCAGGATCTGTTCGAAACGCCGTTCATACGTGTGATGCGCAAGCACGTCATGGAGAGCAGCGTGCCTGATCTGATCCGCAGTTTCGGTGTCCAGGTCCTGAACGTCTGAATGGCCGTCACCAGCAAACAGTATCCGGCCCTTGAAAAATTCGGCCACGCCTTCGGAGTAGTTGGAGACGACCAAAGTATTGCAGGACATGAGTTCAAATATGCGGCGCGCAAACATAGTGGGCGACGACGTCACGGTGTTGATATTGAGCCCAAGCGTCGTCGACTTGTAGGCGTCGGCAATTTTTGAATGCGGAACGGCGGGGTTGGTGAAGGGACGATAGCGCTCGGGGAAATGGTGCAGCTCGTCATCCGATCCCCAAAATCTATCGAAGATGCGGAGGTCCATGCCGGCATCGAGGATCTGATCGAAAATGACTTCCATCTCTTTGGAGCGGTCAAGGTGGTTTGCGTACCAACTGCCGGCGAACGAGACTCCTGGGGCCCTCGGGGAAGTCTCTATCGGATTGAAAAGCTTTGGTTGTGTAGCAAATGGAAGGCAATGAACACTTGAGTGTCCGTACTCTTCCTCATAGCGGGAAACGCACGTCACGTCAGTGGTAAAAACGTGATCGAACCTCACCGCTGTGTCGATGAAGTTGTGGACCTTGTCATCGAAATGCGTGGGGTCTTCTTTATTCCAGAAGACAGTCGGAATGTCCTCGTTGTCGCACCACTCCAGAATCTCAAGGAGTTCGGTACGGTTCTCCCGGGCAAAGTTGGAACTGGCGTAGATGCGGCCCTTCCACGGCCGCTTCTCACTGTCCACGCCCGACCATGCAGACTCACAGAAAAAGATGTCGGGCCGGTCTGCCTCAAAACGCTCACGCCAGTTGTGAGGCTCGATAATGATCGGCTTGAACTCGTATTTGAAGCAGTTATAGGTGAATTCGTCTGCGATCAGGGCGACCTTCAAGTCCCTGGCCCGCCGTGGTGCCTCGTCTGCGTCATCGATTACGGCGAGTGCGGGAGTACCCCCGGCCTGTTTCCTGGCCGGAACCTGCTTCGACGCTGAAAGTGCCTTAACCCAAATCTGATTGCTCGTCAGCAGCTCTCCCGCGGCAGCCTCCCAGAGCACCGTGCCTACGCGGATCTCTGTTGCGCCTCGAGGCACGCTCAACGTCAGGGACACATCGTTTGGGCGGCGCCCGTCGATGTACTTGTAGGCATGCTCCTCGGATGTTGGGAGGCCAGCGGGGCAAATCCGGCCACCGTCCTTGTCAGCAAATTCCAGGAGTGCCAGCGCGCTCTTCTTGGACAACCCTTCGACCTGAGGAATTACCGAGAATTGAACCTGAATCTGGGGGCCCTTGATGTCGGTCAGTGGAATTCTGGCCCATCGAGCCCGGGAAGTCACTGCCACGTTGGCTCCGAGCTCATGCAATCGATCGAAGTGCAGGGCTTTGCCATTAGCCTGGGGAGGACCGAAGCCTGGGCGGAGGTCGTCAGCGGATTCTGCCTCCAACTCGACGATGTCCAAGGCATTCAAAAGCCTGAGTCTGCCTGGCTCCGCATGCCAGGCCGCGAAAGCCATCCGCACACTGGCGCAATCTGATGGGGCATGGACCTCGAACGAAAACGCACCAGAGGAATCCGGCACCAGATAGATGTACTCGCCGACGGGACCACGGGGAACGTCCGTCAAGCTTCCCACTTCGGCCCCGTGCTTATCGGCGAACCTGAAGAGGACCACGGCATCCCTGAGCCCAACCGGCTCGGAACCTACGAATTGGCCTTGGAGTCTTAGGTGCTTCGCGTCAAGTGTCGAAATGTCGAGGCTGAGCGGCTCCCTGCCCAAACCCACTTCGGACGCAGTGCCGTGCTCACGGGAGACGGATATCCGATTTGACCGGAGATCCCCGGCGCCGGCTTGGCGGGATCCCATGAAGGGCGGGAGAACGTTATGACGTACACGAACTGCATTTGTCAAGGACAGGCTACCGGGATAGCCCTTCCAGAGTGCGAAACCGAGCACTACTTCGGTGCAGTCCATAGGGATGAACAAAGTAGTTTCAGAGACACCGAGAGCGTTCGGAACAATGTAGACGTAGTTGCCCTGGCGGCCCTTGCTGATTCGTCCCCTGCTAGGGACCTCAGTGCCGCTCGAGTCAAGGAACTTCACCCAGATAATCCCGGCTTTAGTGCCGTGCTGATCGGGATTGCTGACTGTTTGGAAGGAGGCGGCGACTTCCGAACCTGGAACCACCTGAAGACGCACTTCATAAGGCCGTTTGCGCAGCACCAAGTGGGCGTTGGGGTCGCTGTTTGAGTCGAGCAGCACAAAAGATCGCGGCTGAGCTGTGTCCTCGCCGGTCCAGATGCTGTGCGGTTGTATTTCCTGGCGGTCAAAGAGTTTGCGTAGCAACGCTTGACTCCAATTTCTGGGTTTGGGGGAGTGATCTAGATTGTTGGCGAGGGGCGTCGCCGTCGATCTAGCGGACTATCTGGATCTCCGTGCCGAATTCCGGCACCCTGGTCCCTACTCCCAGGAGTTCCGCCACTGCCGCAACCGTGCGTTCGGCCGCTTGGCCATCACCGTAGGGGTTTACAGCATTTGCCATTGCATCAAATGCATCCTGCTGATTAAGGAGCCGATCAACTTCCTTGACGATCGTCTCCTCGTCCGTGCCGATGAGAGTGACGGTGCCAGCGTGAACAGCTTCGGGACGCTCCGTGTTGTCGCGCATAACCAGGACAGGCTTTCCCAAGCTGGGTGCTTCCTCCTGAACTCCACCGGAATCCGTGAGGACTACGTGCGCGAGGGACAGCATCCGTGTGAATTCGCCATAAGCCAACGGCTCAGTGACGATCACGTTTGCCTTACCTTCGATTGCCGGCAGGACTGCTTCTCTGACGACTGGATTCTTGTGTGCAGGAAGCACTACGACAAGATCCGGTTCGGCTTCGGCTATTCGGGCCAAAGCGCGCCCTACACCCCGCATGGCGTCACCTTGATTCTCGCGGCGGTGCGTGGTGACCAGAAGGATCCGGCGGCCGCTGGCCGCAAGCTCTTCGAGCTTGGGATCGGTGAAAGGGACATTCTTATTGACTGTGGTGAGGAGCGCATCGATCACGGTGTTCCCGGTGACGACGATGTCAGCCTCGTTGATGCCTTCCGCCAGCAGATTGGCTTTGCTGGTGCTGGTCGGGGCGAGATGCAAACTGGCGATCTGGCTGGTGATCTTACGGTTCGCCTCCTCCGGGAATGGAGAGTACAAGTCGCCGCTTCGAAGCCCGGCTTCGACATGAACAACAGGGATACCGTGATAGAAAGCCGCGATGGCGGCAGCAGTCGACGTCGTGGTGTCGCCCTGAACAATGACAGCATCGGGTTTGTTGCTGCTGAATAATTTGTCCAGGCCATCGATGGTCCTGGTCATAATCGCCGACAGGGACTGACGCTGCTGAAGGATGTTTAGGTCGTGGTCTGGAATAATCCCGAAGAGTTCGTTGACCTGATCCAGCATTTCGCGATGTTGACCTGTGACAGTCACTACGCAATCGAAATCGGTAGATTGTTGAAGGGCGGTGACGATCGGAGCCATTTTGATGGCTTCCGGGCGAGTACCGAAAATTGGCATGACGATTTGCATGGATTCCCCCGGGAAGGCAATGGCTGATCAACCGATGCTATCGCACAGCCAATCGAGGTGATTAATTGTGTGCGACGCCCAACATGCCTCAACCTGCAAACATCAAGGTCAGTACCAGTAGCGGGATGCTAATAGAGACGAGTATCACAATGGTCAGGGCTACCAGCCGCTTTTGCCGGGGGCTGGCTTTCCGTGATCCAGTACTGATGCTCGGTTCAGAAGAAGCCGTGGGTTTGGGCGCAGTGCTACCGCGGGCAGGCCGCGCCGGCTTCGGAGAGGCTGAGAGCCTGGATTCTGAACGAGCGCTATCTACGGTGCCCTGAGTGCCGGGCAAAGTAGATGTGGGAACATCCCCTAGGAATCGACGTTTGCGCATGTGTCGTGGGGACGGCGAAAGTGCCGCCGTTTGGCGGACAGTATCTGTCACGTCTTCACTCCTCAGCTGCGTCCAGATGGAACATGGCCACGCACAATTGTTGCATCCGAGGAGCAAGGGGCCACATTTGGGCAGAAGAGGCCCTCCCAGCCGCACCGTTAGCGGCATGGATTATCTGTATGCCGACAAACGGCGAAGTCGCCATTGAAGGGCGGTCCTGGTGCACCTTCAGCACTTGGACCGCCCTTCCGGCATCGCTTAGCCGCGGTCGGAATAGAGCGCGTCGTTCTTGGCGCCAGAACCGTTGGTTACGTTGATGTAGTAGTACTTGCCGGAGCCAAGGGACGTGCCGCCTAGTCTTGCGGTCACCGATTCCAGGCGTGGATTGATGCCTCGCTGCTTGCCATAGCTCGGGTTGTAATTAATCGCCGTGACGGTCTTGTCGAAGACGCGGCCGTACTTGTCGGTCCATTTCACCTGCACTGTGCCGCCGCTGAGGTTTTGCCCAGTGACCAGGACGTCTCCATTGCCATAGAAGATCGAATCGGTAATCACGGGGGTCATGCTGCCCGCCTTCATCTGGTCGAGCAAGGGGGCCCATGTCCCGGTGCAGGTGTAGAACGGATCCCACATGTACGAAATGATTTTGACGGGCGAGTTGCCCAGCACCTGGAGTTGCCTGTCGTGACGAGCCTTGAAGCTCTGTCCTCGATAGTTGCCGTCGCATTGGTTCTGGCTGGTTGCTGGCGCCATACCTTCCATGTTCGCCCACAGCTCTACACCGGTCCCGTCGATTCCTTCGGCCATTGCGGCGAAGTAATCGCGACTGGATGCCACATATTGGCTGCCCCAAGTGCCAGGACCAACGATGGAGGCTGCGAACTGATCCACGTTGGTTCCACTGTCGCTGCTAAAGAACGCCGCACCCTTCCCGGTCCCCATACCGTCTTGTGGAGCGATCGCGAGCCGAACACCGTTCGCTGTCCCGGCGATGTTCCTAATGCCCTGCCGGGCTTGGTCCAGGGTGATGTGGGCAGAATAGGCGGTGCGTGAGTCAATGTATGGACTGATCAATGCCGAGCGCGTTGGCATGTATTTTGCGATGGCGGCGTTTTGAATCGAGTACACCGTCAAGACGGCGTTCCATACGGAACCATTGCCTACAGGCATCTCCGTGTGATGGTAAAACCCAGCCAGACCTGCCACGTTATTAACTTTTGCCTGATACTGCAGGAACCTGGCGGTGAAGTTTGTGAACGTTGATTGGTAGGTAAGGTCCGGTATGTATGTCACCGTGGTGCTCCTCACAGGCGCGGGCATGCCTGCGTAGAACTTCATCCCCAGGGTGGTTGCCGCCTTGGCTACGGACAGAGTTATGGATGTTTGTTGGCCGCTGATGACCACCACGTCGTATGAACCATTTGAGGACGTGCACCCACTTCCTTGAGACGGGAGAACCAGCACGGTGAAAACGCTCGTACCGCTTGTGACCGTTTTGTCTCGAGGGCATGTCAGTGCCGGCGTCCCCCACTGATTTCCATCGGAATATGTGAAATATCGATTCACGACTACGCCGGCAGAAGCGGCGGTGGCACAGTTGACACCGTTAATGGAGCACGCAGCTGGGACGCTTGACAAAGTGGCAGGCTTTAGCGACGACCCAAATGTTATGACGGTATCCCCACCGACAGACTTAATATCTGTCAGTTTCTTCAAGTTGGCGTCATCACTCGTGCTGCCGAAAATGAAGTAGCCGCTTATTGGGTAAACCGGGGAGGGTGCAGCTTGGGCTGTGGATCCGTGAAGGAAACCCATCACCAAGACGAAGGCGGCCAAGAGGCTGGCAGTGAGATGTCGGGCATTGCTCGTGCTGAAGGTGTACGTCTCTGCTTTAAACTTTGCCACGGAGGATCCTTGGGCTCGTAGGGCTGAGACCTTGGACCTATGGCAAAAGGATGACCGGCATGCTTGTCGAATTCAAGAACTTGACGAAATCCTTCACGTACGACGATACGTCTGAAAGTCAACGAAATTTTGTGACAGTTCTTTTGCGCGGTTCGGCAGGAATTAACGAACTCTGTCACATCGAATTTGTGCCGTGAAACCGAAAATCCGGGAGTGTCCCACTAGTGAGGAGAACACTCCGGCTGCATCCACACGTCGATGAGCCCACCCGTTTCGACGACGAATCGGTCCAGCCATGCCGCGGCTGAAAGGTCGGGTTGCGAGCCGACCATTTGGATCTCAGTAGACGTGCATTGCCGCATTAAAGTACCTGCCCGCATGAGGTGGTAGTCGGACGTAACCACGGTGACGGACTTCCATCCGTTCTGCGCGATCAGCTCCGCAACGCCCTTGGCTTCGCCTCGCGTATTCAGCGGTGAGGGCCGGAAACAAATCAGGTCAGGTGCGTCGTCTTCATGGCACAAAGCGTCGCCCTCCACGTTGCCGGACAGGCCGGTCGTGGAGACCACCAAAATGGGGATGTCCAGGCTTTCCTGGAGTTCCTGGGCCACGGGAAGTCGTTCCCTACTTAACCCGCCCAAAACGACGATGGCGTCGGTCCGATGAGGCACTGCTCTCGGAGGGCTGTAAAAGAACTGAAAAGCGGCAATCAGCCACAGCAGCGCGATCGTCACGACCGACACTGCAGCCCAGAGCGCGGCGCGCGTGACGGAGGCGGTTTTGAGGGGCACGGGGACAGTCTATGGTCCTCAAATGTGCGTTCCGTACGTGGCGCCTGCCACCCGGGCAGTTACCGCGTATCAACGTCCTCGAACACCAGGAAAGTCTGGGTATCCAGCACTCCCTCCATGGACTGCAATTGGTCGAAGATCACACGGCGGAGGTGGATGTTGTCTGTGGCGCGGACCAGCAGGATGACGTCAAAGTCGCCGCCCACCAGCGCAATGTGGTGAACCTCGGGGATCGCCCGCAAGAGCTCCTTGAGTTCCCGCCAGGAATGCTGTTGGACCTTGAGGGTGACGTAGGCGGAAGACCGCAGGCCGGCTTTGATCGGGTCCACCAATGCCGTGAACTTGGTCAAGACCCCCTCGCCGGTAAGCCGCGCAATGCGCGAGTACGCATGTGCCCGGCTGATGTGCACGTTCTCGGCCACTTGCGTAATGGACATCCGGCCGTCAGTGGTGAGCTCGCGGATGATGTCCCGGTCAACATCATCCAGGGGCACGGCAGTCTGCTCCGCCTCGGTCTCGCTCACGTGGTCTCCAATTCGTCTACAGGACTGGCTCGTTACCCAGCTCACATTTGCAATTCGTCTTTCAGAATAGCCACTTCCTGCATGCTCTTCCATGATTTGAACGAAAGCTGGATACGAAACCTCCGTCCGGAACATACTGGAAGCACATAGTGGCTAGAGAAGGACGGACCAATGACGATCCACGCAGACCACACTGCGCCGGAAACGGCAGTAGAGGACACAGCTGCTGACGTCCAGAGAAAATTCGGCATCAGCGTAGAGGACTACATGCTGCCCGCCCGGCACCAGATCCAAATGGTGAATCCGGATGGAACCCTCCGCTCCCACGAAGAGCAGGGCACCGAACCCGGCCACGAGTACCCCACGCCAAGCGATGCTGAACTCATGGCTGCTTACGAGCAGCTCGTCGTCGGACGTCGTGTCAACGATCAGAACTCTGCGCTCGTCCGGCAGGGCCGCATGGCTGTCTATCCGTCAAGCCACGGACAGGAAGCCTGCCAGGTGGCGGCTGCCATGTGCCTCAGTGAAGGTGACTGGCTCTTCCCGACGTATCGCGACGCCGTCGCAGTGATGACCCGTGGTGTGGATCCTGTCGAAGCGATGACGATCTTCCGCGGAGACTGGCACGGTGGTTACGACCCCAAGAAGCACCACGTCGGGATCCAGTGCACACCGCTGACCACACAGCTGCTGCATGCCGTCGGCGTCGCGCATGCCGCCAAACTCCGCGGTGAGGACACCGTGGTGATGGCCATGTGCGGCGATGGTGCCACGAGTGAGGGCGACTTCCACGAGGCCCTGAACTTTGCGGCAGTCTTCCACCTGCCGGTCATCTTCTTCGTACAGAACAACAAATACGCGATTTCCGTTCCGCTCAGCCACCAGTCGGTGGCGCCGTCGCTGGCCCACAAGGCCGTCGGCTACGGAATGGCCGGTGAGCGGGTGGACGGCAACGACCTCGTCGCGCTCCTCGCCGTAATGGACCGGGCAGTGAAGCTGGCCCGCGAAGGCTCCGGACCTCTCCTGATCGAGGCGCACACGTACCGCATGCAGGCGCACACCAACGCCGACGATGCCACGCGTTACCGCCCCGACAGCGAGGTGGCTGAATGGCAGGCGAAGGATCCGCTGAGCCGAATGAAGTCCTATCTCACGCACAAGGGACTTCTGGACGACGCCGCCAATGAGCGCATTGCCGAACATGCAGAAGCCGTGGCAACCCAGTTGCGCGAGGGCCTCGGTGAAGACGTCCCCGTACAGCCGCTGGACCTCTTTAGGTACGTGTTCTCCAAGCCCACCCCACAGCTGAAAGAACAGTCTGAATTGCTGGCTGACGAACTCGCCCGCGCTGAAAGCGCCGAACACGGAACGGAGAGCGCAAAATGACCGTCACCACCAATGCCACCGGCACAACCACCGCCAACGTCAGCGCCGCCACCGCAAGCGCCGCCGCATCCGCTGCAGCTACCGCTGAAGCGAGCGGCCCTCAGTCCATCACCATGGCCAAGGCGCTCAACACAGCGATGGCCGATGCCATGCGTGCCGACTCCTCCGTGCTGGTCTTCGGCGAGGACGTCGGCATGCTGGGCGGTGTCTTCCGCATCACCGACGGCCTCATGGCCGAGTTCGGCGAGCAGCGCTGCTTCGACACTCCGCTGGCAGAATCCGGCATCGTCGGCATGGCTGTGGGAATGGCCATCAACGGCATGCGGCCCGTCATCGAGATGCAGTTTGATGCGTTCGCCTACCCGGCGTTCGAACAGATCGTCAGCCACGTCGCCAAGATGCACAATCGCACCAAGGGCAAGCTCAAGATGCCCCTGGTCATCCGTGTTCCATACGCCGGCGGCATTGGGGGAGTGGAACACCACTGCGACTCCTCCGAGTCCTACTACGCCCACACCGCCGGCCTGAAGGTCTACACACCAGCCACCGTTGCGGATGGTTACCGCATGCTCCGCGAAGCCATCGACTCGGATGATCCCGTGATGTTCATGGAGCCCAAGAAGCTCTACTGGTCCAAGGACCAGGTAGACCTGGACGCCTTGCGCGCAGAGCACGACGCCGGCACCTCCACCGAGGGCCGCGCGGCTGTCGCTCGTCAGGGCACTGACGCGACCTTGATTGCTTACGGTCCCTCCGTTCCCACGGCGCTCGCAGCAGCGGCCGCTGCCGCCGAAGAGGGCCGTTCGCTCGAGGTCATTGACGTCCGGACTCTCGTACCCTTCGACGACGAAACCGTCTGCGCGTCCGTGCGTAAGACGGGACGCGCCGTCGTGATCGCCGAGGCGCACGGCTTCGCCTCCGTGTCCTCCGAAATCGTGGCCCGCGTCCAGGAACGTGCGTTCCACTACCTCGCTGCACCGATCCGCCGTGTGACGGGCTTCGATGTTCCGTTCCCGTCTCCCAAGTTGGAGCACTACTACCTGCCAAGCGTCGACCGCATCCTCGACGCCGTCGACGACCTTCAATGGGAGGACTGACCATGAGCTCAGATATGCAGGTATTCCGTCTGCCGGACCTGGGGGAGGGCCTCACCGAGGCCGAACTCGTGAACTGGCTCGTCGCAGTCGGGGACGAAATCAAGGTCGATCAGCCGATCGCTGAAGTCGAGACGGCCAAGTCCATGGTGGAGGTGCCCTCGCCTTATGCGGGCACCGTGGCGGAGCTTCACGGTGAGGCAGGCCAAACGCTCGACGTCGGCAAGCCCTTGATCTCCATCGCTCGTTCCGGCGCGGCTCCTGTTGCGCCGGAAACTCCATCCACTGCCGAAGATGCGGTCTCGACTGGGATCGTGGCCTCGTCCGAGGTTGATGCGGCCGCCGAGACGTATCGCACGGAGGAGAAAGCTGGTTCCGGCAACGTACTTATCGGATACGGCACTCCTGGTGGCGTGACTGGAGGCCGGACCCGTCCGCGGAAGGCGGGCCTCGCCGTCGTCGATCCCGAAACGGAGGCCCGGGCCGAAACGCCGGTTGCTTCCGAGCCGGCTGTCGCCGGAACACGCATCCCGGGCAAGCTCAGTGCCGTCATTTCGCCGCTCGTCAGGAAGATGGCACGGGACCACGGTGTTTCCCTTGAAACTATCCAGGGCTCGGGTGCCAGTGGGCTGATCATGCGCCGGGATGTGGAAGCTGCGATCTCCACACCGGAAGCGCCTGAGGCTCCTTCTGGTCCTGTATCAGTGCAGGTTGCTGAAGGTGATCTGGACTCCCGTACCGGCCTGGCTGTGTCGGCCAGGACCCCGGTCCGTGGAGTTCGCAAGGCAGTTGCCGCGAACATGGCCAAGAGCCGCACGGAGATCCCGGAGGCGACGGTCTGGGTGGACGTAGATGCCACAGCATTGCTTGATATGCGTGCTGAACTGAAAAAGCGCGCCCCGCATGACACACCAGGCTTGCTGGCTTTCATCGCCCGATTTGTCACAGCTGGGTTAAAAAAGTACCCGGCGCTGAACACGCGCTTTGAAGTCCGCGAGGACGGCTCCCAAGAGATTGTCGGTTTCGACGGGATCAACCTCGGTTTCGCAGCCCAGACGGATCGCGGTCTTGTGGTGCCGTCTGTCCGGAACGCGCACCAGTTGAGCGCCCGCGAGTTGGACGCCGAGATCCGGCGGCTGACCTCGGTGGCGAGGGAAGGCAAGGCCACGCCCACTGAGCTCGGCTCCGGCACCTTCACGCTCAACAACTACGGCGTGTTCGGCGTAGATGGCTCGGCCGCGATCATCAATTACCCAGAGGTTGCGATGCTCGGTGTTGGCCGCATCATCGACAGGCCCTGGGTGGTCAACGGTGAACTTGCCGTGCGCAAGGTTACCGAGTTGACCCTCGCCTTCGACCATCGCGTGTGCGACGGCGAGACAGCAGCTGGCTTCCTCCGGTATGTGGCCGACGCCATCGAGAACCCAGGTGGGGCGCTCGCGGATATGTAGACGGACGGGGTCGGTGCCGATTGGCACCGACCCCCTCTGGGACTGTCGCTAAGAGCCAAGCCCCTTTGTCAGTGCTGCGAATTGCTGGGCGGCTTCGTTGCGTTTGTAAGGCGGACTTCCGCGGTACAGGCCCCGGTGAAGGTCGCCAATGAATTTCTCCGGCTCAAGCTCATGAACTTTTTCCAGAAGTCGTGCTCGTTCAGGCGCCTCGAGTAGGCCGGCAATATGCCTGCCAAAGAGTTCATTCATCGTTAAAGTCAGGTCGAAGTCGTTAGAAACCAATAGGTCAAACTCATTGTTGTAAATGTAGTCCTCATCGGATGGGCTCTCGGCAAGCCAGGTGAGCGCCGTCCCAATGTCTTCCGCATCCTTGGTCTTGTGCGTGCGCCCAGCAAGATCAGCGTGGTTGATTTGCATGCTGCGGAGCTGCGAGCTCAGCACGGGACCAATTTTTGGGGCCAGCACGAAATTCGCGTTGCTCGCTCGGGCGACGGATAGAGCCAAGTTTGGCGGTAGTGGATGCTCAGCGATTTCGACGGCGTTCAGTGTGGCCTCTACGTCCTCAATCACCAAGCGGAGCCTGTAGTTGGGGAGTGGTTTGTTACGGATGGTGCCGATGCGTCTAGCGAACCAACCTTGATCCCGGCATTGGCGGAGAAAGTTTTCGAAGAGAACGTCGGGGTCCATGTTCAATTTTCTAGCCCGTTCAACGCGATTGAACAGCGTACGGCATTGAACGTTTCTTGGAACCTCGATGGGCGTTCGAAGGTGCCCAGCCAGCGACCAAGGATTAAGTAGGCCCAAGCCTGACGCTGGGTCCTGCTCTTTGTGGGGCAAATCTTGGACAAATCCTCGCAAAAGACTTGGCTAAAAGTGCTGCCAACCCTGCGTACAATTTCTGTGGGGGTCAGCTGGTGGTCTCCAGTTGCCCGCGAGCAGCCGTGCATCGTGCGCTGTCGCCGTCGTAGAATGCCCAAAACATGGTAAAAAATCCCCGCATGCGCTCTCTGAGGACCGTAGGCTTCGCACTGGCCACGCTCATCATCACGGCGGGACTGGCCGTTCAGCCAGCTGTAGCGGATGACAATGACATCCTCCCGAGCCCAGCGCAATCACTGCTTCCGGCACCTGAAGTGGCCACGGATCAGTTCATTGTCGGGCTGCGGGACAACGTCAAGGCAGCCGCGGCTGCGGCTACTGCGGAGCAGGCTGCAGACCGCGCGGCCACCAAGCTCGGAGTGGCTGCCGAAAGCGCGCACCAGAACGCAGCGGGCGGGCAGGTCATCAAACTTGCCAAGGCCCTTTCAGGGACAACTGCTGAGCAATTCCTGAAAACCCTTCGTGCGGATCCCAACGTTGCCTACGCCGAAGCCGACGACATCATGCAGGTCGCGGCTGATCCGAACGATGCCTACTATTCAACGCAGTGGGATCTCTCGGAGGATTTGGCCGGCATTCGGCCTTCCGGGGCGTGGCAATACAACCATGGTGAAGGCGTAGTCGTCGCAGTGGTCGACTCCGGCATCACGAGCCATCCGGATCTCAACGCCAATGTGTTGCCCGGCTACGACATGATGTCCGATGCCGCCGATGCCCGGGACGGGAGCGGCAGGGATGCGGACCCTACAGACCCTGGCGATTGGTCTACGGCAAATCAATGCGAGGTGGGCAGCGCGCAGATTAATTCTTCGTGGCACGGAACCCACGTGGCGGGCACGATTGCAGCTATCGGAAACAACACCATTGGTGTGACGGGCGTGGCCCCGAAGGCAAAAATCCTGCCGGTGCGGGCGTTGGGTGCCTGCGGTGGGTATTCATCGGATATCGCAGATGGCATCATTTGGGCGGCAGGCGGCGTTGTTACCGGGGTACCAATCAATCCCAACCCTGCGCGCGTTATCAACCTCAGCCTTGGCGGCATCAGGCCCTGCTCTGCCACCTACCAAAACGCCATCAATTTCGCGCATAACGCTGGCGCGGCGGTCATTGTTGCTGCTGGAAACTCCAATGTTCAGGCGGCCGATTCCAGCCCTGCAAACTGCCAGAATGTCATCACCGTTGCCGCCAGCGACAGGGCAGGAGCAAAGGCGCCGTACTCCAACTACGGGAGCGTCGTGGATGTGACTGCTCCCGGGGGCAACATGAGTTCCTCGGGGCTGAATGGCATCCTGTCCACGTACAACTCAGGGACAACTACGCAAGGCACGCCGGGCTATGCCTTCATGCAGGGAACCTCCATGGCCGCCCCGCACGTGGCAGGCCTTGCGGCTCTCCTCTACTCGGCAGAGGGCAGTGCGCTCACTCCAGCGCTTTTGGAACAGCAGCTGAAGGACTCGTCCCGACCACTTCCTGCTGGTTGCCCGGCCGGATGCGGGGCCGGTTTGGTTGATGCCACAGCCGCCCTCACAACGTTTGGTGGGCATCTTCCGGTAACGCCTGCGCCAGTCGTATTCACAGACCGGGACGGCACCTCGAACGATACGTACACGATTCCCGCCACGGCTGGCGTTGAATACGTGGTGGGCGGAAAGGTTCTGGCCCCTGGCACCTACTCGGGCAGCGGGGCAGTGACCGTTACTGCCCGTGCTCTTGCAGATTATTCGTTGGTCCCATTATCAGTGGCTGAGTGGAAGTTCACCTTCAAGACGTCCTCTCAGAAAATCACTGATTTCGACGGCGACGGCAAGAGCGATGTCCTTGCCAGGGACAGCGGCGGTGTTTTGTGGTTGTATCCGGGCAACGGTTCCGGTGGCTGGCTTGCTGCCCGCAAGGTTGGTGCGGGCTGGAATGGCATGACGTCCATTGAGTCACCCGGTGATTTTAACGGGGACGGCAAGATGGACGTGATTGCGCGGGATCCGAGCGGTGTTTTGTGGTTGTATCCGGGCAATGGTTCCGGTGGTTGGCTTGCTGCCCGTCAGATTGGTTCCGGCTGGAATGGGATGGCCGCGATCGAGGCGCCTGGTGACTTCAATGGGGACGGCAAGGCCGACGTGATCGCCCGGGATGCCAATGGTGTTTTGTGGTTGTATCCGGGCAATGGTTCAGGTGGTTGGCTTGCTGCCCGCCAGATTGGTTCCGGCTGGAATGTCATGACCGCCATTGAGGGCCCTGGTGATTTCAATGGCGACGGCAAAGCTGATGTTCTTGCCCGCAACGGGTCGGGTGTTTTGTGGTTGTACCCCGGTGACGGCTCCGGTGGTTGGCTTGCTGCCCGCCAGGTTGGTTCCGGTTGGAACGTCATGACCGCCATTGAGGGCCCTGGTGACTTCAATGGGGACGGCAAGATTGACGTCGTTGCCCGCGACGGATCCGGTGTTTTGTGGTTGTACCCTGGTGACGGTTCCGGTGGTTGGCTTGCTGCCCGCCAGATTGGTTCCGGCTGGAATGTGATGACAGCCATCGTCTAGTCCAGTCCGAGTTCACCTGCCACCGGGTCATTCCGGCTTCTCCCAGCTGCGCATGGGTAGAATCGAGGCCTGAACATCGCCGGATTGCACTGGATACGGAGAACTCATTGTCAGCTTGGCACGAACTTGGCACGGACAACTACGTCTTGGAAACCGAGGGATCCTTACTCAACACCGGGCTCGTGGTGGGCAGTGAGCTCGCCATGGTCATCGACACCGGCTGTGGCCCACGCCAAGGCCGGGAGATCCTCGCTGCTGTCCGCGAAAAGACCCAGCTTCCGCTGGTGGTAGTCAACACCCACGCCCACTACGACCACTTCTTCGGTAACGCTGTTTTTGCCGACGACGGCGTGACAGAGTTCTGGGCGCACGCCAACTGTGCGGCAACCATCGAGAGGGACGCCGACAACCAGCGTCGCTTCGTCGCCACAAACGAACCCGAGATGGCCGCGGGGGAGGGTGACGCCGTCGACATCGTTGTTCCGAACGCGATCGTTGGCGACCAACCTGTTCTGGTGGACCTTGGCGGAATTACCGCAACACTGTTCTACCTGGGCCGCGCCCACACGGACGGTGACCTCCTGGTGGGGACCAACTCGACACTGTTCGTCGGCGACCTCGTTGAGCAGGGCGCCCATCCTTCCTTTGAGGACTCGTATCCCGAGGAATGGGCGGACGTCCTCCGGCACATCTCAGCTTTGCGTCACCGCTACGAATTCCTGGTCCCGGGCCATGGCAAGCCCGCGAGCGACGAATTCGTCAAGACCATGGCCGACACCATGAGCACTGCAGTGCGGCAGGCAACCCAGTCCATCCGCGATATGCCCAACGATGCCACCAAGGCCATCCCGGTGCTTCCTTATGGACCGGAGCAGTCGCGCTGGTTCATCAAGCGGCTCCAAGAGACCAATGCCCAGCACGGAAGGGCGGCTGGCGGATCCCTTGCAACGCCCGACGTTGGCCCCGGGAAGACTGGCTTCTATCCTTCTTCGTAAATGAAGGTTGCTTATAAATTTGCCCTCTCCCCATGGACTATTGGGTAAGACCAGTCCTAGGATGAAGTCGACCATCGGTTTGCGGCTACCTGGGGGGTGTCGAGATGAAGGCCATTCGCGCTATTCCGCGCGCTACTCAGATTCTCCGCTCCGTCATGATCGCTGGCGCCGGCACCGCAGTTTGGATGGCATTGTCCGCCACGGCCGCCAACGCCGATTCCGGCATCACCGATAACCATTCGCTGGTAGGCGGAGCGACGTCTTCGGTGTCCTCAACTGTTTCGTCAGCCGACATCGTCAGCAAGCAAACCAACAAGACTCTCGATGCTGCAGCGGGTGCGGTCAAGAAGGCGGCCGCGTCCGCTGCTACTTCCGTTGGACCCAAGCCGTCCGCACCAGCCGTCACCATCCCCGTGCCGAACATACCCGCGCCGGCCCCCGCCAAAGCGGTTGTCCCGGCGCACCCGATAACCGTGCACGTTCCTGCTGTAACTCCCGTGGTTAACCGGGTGGCGGACTCCACGGACAAGATCATCGCCACAGTTCCAGTGGTCAACCGGGTAGTACCCAAGGGCGCGGTCGGCAACGTTGTAGATACGGCAGTCAAACCAGCCACCGGAACCATTGACGACGCCGTCGCGGCGGTTGTTCCACCGGTAAACAATGTCCTGGAACCAGTTGGCCTGGACCCCGTGACGGACGTGACCAACCCGGTTGCAGCCCCCATCGTTGAGGTCATCGACACGATCCTCCCCGCTGTCGGCAACGTCTTGCCTCCGATTTCCGGACCCGGAAGCCTGCTTCCCCCGCTCTTGGGCGGCGACGGGGCTATGCTCCCCGCGACGCCGGGCGCTGGAGCTGTGCCGCCTCCCGCCGTCGGGACCTCATCAGCGACTCCGTCGGCCGAAGGTTTGGCCACGGAATCCACTGGCCTGCCCCTCGGGACCCCGCCCACGCTCACTGCCGACGTTTCAGTGGCTTTTGTTCTGGCGCGAGGTTTTGCTCCTGCTTCATCCAGTGCCGTAGCCGGCGCCTCTGTCATGGTCGAACCCGAGGCTCCAGAGGAACTGCCGGCAGACCCTGATGTCGCACCCCTTGGTGTCATCGGCGCGGGCTCGGGTACCTCACAAAACGGGCCGCCAAGCCCTGCCGCAGCCTTCCTGCATGGTGCGCTGATCGTTCCTGCAGACACACTTTCTGGTCAAGCAACGGCCAGCAATGAACACCATCCAAAGCCGGTTTCTTTCGATCCCGGCTCATCTCCTGACTAGTTCCCCAACCCAGCCGCGCCTCTACAAGCGGCCGATGGTTAGCAGGACGATCCGTCATCGGACGTCCTTGGGAACACGACCTTCAGGAGAAGATCACAATGAACTCGACAATTCGCAGGTGCCTGATCGGCACATGCTTTGCCGGAGGCTTGATTGCCCTCGGCGGGACCGCGGCCAACGCGGCAGATACGACCAGCGGAAAGGACGGAACCCTTTCCGGTACACAGGTGGTGGCACCGGTGACGGCGCCAGTCAGCACAGGCTCAACGTCATTGGCCCTCGTGGGAGATTCTTCCTCAACCACAAAGGCGCCGGCTGCCGCTTCGACCACAGGGACGGCACCAGCTGCCAGCACCACCGGTTCCAACGGCGCTGCTTCCGGGACACAAGTAGTCGCGCCTGTAACAGCGCCCATAAACCTGGGCTCGTCTTCAGTGGGTCTGCTGGGGGGCTCCACTGCGACGGGCCCAGCCCAACCTGCCGCGGCAACTGCACCAAGCAGTTCGACGCCGGCGGCTGGCACCAACGGTACTGGCGGCACAGCCTCCGGTACCCAAGTAGTTGCACCGGTGACGGTCCCCGTGACAGTGGGATCGACGTCGACGGGTGTCCTGGGGGACTCATCGGCCACGACAACACCAGCAGCAACAACAGGTTCTGCACCGGCCCAAGCGCCAGCGCAGGCAACAACGTCGGGGGGAGATAGCATCGCATCCGGCGCTCAGGTAGTGGCTCCGATATTGGTCCCTGTTAACATCGGAGCCACTGCCGCGGGTGTGGGTGGAGATTCATCAGCCACGTCCGGCGCACCCTCGAATACAGGCAGCGCACCTGCTGCCGCTACCCCCGCTGCTACGACCAATGGATCGGATGGCATCGCTTCCGGGACCCAGGTGGTTGCTCCGGTTACCGCTCCGGTGACCGTTGGCTCGACCTCGGCCGGTGTGCTGGGTGATTCGTCGGCCACTGGCGCTGGTTCCTCGTCCGGTGCTTCCGGCACGGGTACGACGTCAGGGTCCAGCACGAGCGGTTCCGATGGCGTAGCTTCCGGGACCCAGGTGGTTGCTCCGGTTACCGCTCCGGTAACTGTTGGTTCGACGTCGGCTGGTGTGCTGGGTGATTCGTCGGCCACTGGCGCTGGTTCCTCGTCCGGTACTTCCGGCACGGGAACCGCACCAAGTGGCACCACGACTGGAAGCGACGGGATCCTCTCCGGCACTCAGTTGGTTGCCCCACTCACCGCCCCCGTCACGGTAGGGTCCACATCGCTTGGCATCGGTGGCGCTTCAGTTGGCGCCATCACCCCGCCAGCTGTGAATCCTCCCCTGGTCACCCCTCCGGCAGAGAATCCTCCGGCTGAGAATCCTCCAGTGGTGAATCCTCCGGTGGTCACCCCACCGGTAGGGAATCCGCCGGTGGTGAACCCTCCAGTTGTCAATCCGCCGGAAGTTAACGAGCCTGCTGGTAGTGGTGGACTTGGGTTGGGCGCTGACATTGGCACCAACAACCCGGGTACCGAGATCGGGGGCGCCGCGTATGGCGTCACTGGCATCAACACCTCCGGGATCAACACTGCAGGAACCAGTGGCGCCCAACTGGGTGGCACCCTGGGTGTGCTGACCGCGGGCGTTGCGACCGGCGTCGGGAGTTCCAACTCCCTGGCCACTACGGGATTGGACGGCAGCTTCACTCTCTGGGCAGTCGGCCTTCTCCTCACGGGCTTGGCACTCTCGGCAGGTGGGCATCGTAAGGCAGCCGCTAACCGCAGCTAATCGCCTGGGATAGGCCTCGTCCCGCGAGCAGTTGTTGCGGTTCCGGATTGCCGGAACTGCGACAACTGCCAGGCGGCTTGGCTGGAGTCCTAGGATGAAAGGGATGACAACCACCCAGGAAGACCAAAACTTCACCCTCCGCAGCATCGCGGTACCGGCCTTCGGGCCTGCGTTGTTGTTCTGTATCGGCGAGGGGGCGGTTCTTCCGGTGATCGCGCTCTCGGCGCGTGATCTTGGAGCATCGGTGGCAGTCTCGGCGTTGATCGTGACGCTGATCGGCTTGGGGTCCTGGCTCTTCAATATCCCGGCATCGCTCATCACCATGAGGTTCGGCGAACGCTGGGCAATTGTTGGGGCAGGTGCTGCAGGCGCCCTGGCCCTCGGGGCGGCAGCGTTCGCTCCACAAATGGAGCACGGGATCTGGTTGCTGGCCGCGGCTATGACGTTGGTGGGTATGTCTGGGAGCGTTTTCAACCTTGCCCGTCAGAAGTACCTCACCGAGGCTGTCCCCGTGATGTTCCGCGCGCGGGCGCTGTCCACCTTGGGCGGCGTCACGAGGATCGGAATCTTCATAGGTCCGTTCATTGGTGCGGGGGTGATGCAGTTCGCCGGAATCAGCGGGGCGTACTGGGTTGGCTTTGTGGGGATGATGGCAGCCGCTGCTTTGTCGCTCACCATTCCGGACTTGGTGGCTCCCGCTACGTCCGACGGCGGTCCGATTCCTCGCGCCTCCACCCTCCGGAACGTAGCGGCTTCGCATGCCGGTGTGTTCCTGTCCGTGGGCTTCGGAATTCTGCTCCTCAGCGCGCTGCGTGCTTCGCGCCAAGTGGTCATCCCGCTGTGGGCCGACCATTTGGGCATGGATGCCACGCAAGCATCGCTGATCTACGGCCTCTCCGGCGCGATCGACATGTTGGTGTTCTATCCGGCCGGGAAGCTGATGGATCGCAAGGGACGGCAATGGGTGGCGGTTCCTTCCACCGTGATCATGGGTGTGGCGTTGATCCTCATTCCGTTCACTGGCGGGTTCGTTCCACTGTTGCTGGTTGCCCTGCTGATTGGCTTTGGCAACGGCATCAGTTCCGGGCTCATCATGACACTGGGTGCCGACTTCTCGCCCGACAACGGAAGGAGCCACTTCCTTGGCATCTGGCGGTTCATTGCCGATTCGGGTGCAACGGGTGGGCCGGTGCTCTTGTCCGCCCTGACGGCCGCCATTTCCCTCGCTGCTGGCGTCTGGGCCACGGGAGTCCTGGGCTTCGCAGCGGCAGCCGTGTTCGCCGTCGCAATCCCCAGGCTGAAGCATCGGCGGAACTACTAGGCTCCAATTCCTGGCTGGCCGGCGGAAGGCGAACGTAGGTCAGGAAGCCGCGCGTTCGTGAGCCGCGCGCTCAGGGGCAACTGGGGTCTTCCACTTTCTGTCCGGGCGACGCCCCGTCACGAGTGCCACTGCAACCACCAGCAGCACCAATCCCCATGTTGCGTTGGCGGTATCCAATGCTGTCCGCATCACGACGAACGGCGGAACGATTGCCAGCGCCGTCGCAACTGCGATGCGCCACATTGCCGGCCTCGCAGCACCGGGCGCCAGCGCAGTGCTCGCGAGTTCCAGGCGGACCAAGGGCGTGGACACCAGCAGAACGAGCACCCAGGCTGCCGCGTAAAACAGTGGCCGGCTCAGCCACCACTCCGTACTGGCAGGCTCGGGGAACGGAAGCCGAAGCACCAAGGCGATCCCGAACATGGCGATGATCAGCGGCAGGTGCCAAAGGTAGATGGTCATCGCCCGGCTACCCACTACGAACATCACTTTCTGAACCCACGCCAACTGAACGGCCCGCTGCAGCAAGGGATAGGCAGCCTTGACGAGCAGGATGTGCGCCAGACCTACAAGGATCAGCGGGAACATCGGCGGGTTCTGGCTGGTGAGCATGTCAACGGGGTAGGGCCCACCATGGGTGAGCGGCACCAAGGCGGCATAGCAGCCGATTGCTCCCGCGACGAGCTTCCAGTGGGCAAACCGATCAAAGAAGCCGTCCGCGTAGAAGAACCCGAGCTGCTGCAGCAAGCCCCAGACGAACACCATGTTCACGAGGCCAACGGGATTCGAATCGAAACCCCACGGGTTGCGTTCCAGCCCGAGTCGCAGAACATCAACGACGACGGCGCCCACGGCCAGCGCTGCGACGGTCTTGTAGGGAGCTGCTTCATGAAATTTCGCCATCGTGGGCACCATTGCCTGACAAATCAGGTAAGAGGCAAGGAACCACAACTGCACTCCCGCGCCCGCAGCGATAACTGTCAGCAGGCCGCTGGGGACACCTGCCGCCGTCGCGGTCCACAATGCGATAGTGAGGAACGCATACAACGCAACTGTGGGGCGGACCAGTCGCAGGACGCGGTTGCGCAGGTAGTCGCCCGCATCCCCGCCCTTACGCCGGAGGCTGCGCCACGAGGTCAGCGAAGCGAATCCACCCACGATGAAGAACAGTGGCATGACCTGGCCGAACCACGTGCCTTGGGCGAACCAGCCCAGTGATGTCAGGGGATTGCCGACGCCGATGCCGGAGCCATCAACGCTGATGCCCATCATGAGCAAATGGACGGCCACCACGGCAAACATGCAGGACACCCGGATCAGATCGACCACGAGGTCGCGGGAAGCCGGAACCCCAGCGAGGGAAGGGGGAGTGCCGCGGCGCTGGCCGGACCTGAAGGTGGAAGACATGGGGCTCCTGGGAAGCTTGGGCTTTATTCCATCGATTAGATTAATCGTAGGTCAAGCGTCCCGTGAAGGCCATGGGTACTTCTACCAGATGGTTCTCGCTGGCCCGGGGTCCACCCGGACTACACCGGACAGGTCAGGAATTTTCCGTTGCCCGAGAGCTTCAAACGACGCAGCTCGCCCGTGGCCGTGGTCCCGGTGTTTTGCAAAGCCGTCACTTGAACGTCAACTTCAGGGTTGTGGCCATCGAGGACACCGGCGAGGAAGATGGGACTGCTGGGCGTCAAATCCAAAGTTGCTGACGGAGGCAGCACCGGGATGGAAACGTAGGCGCTGCTGGTGCTCATCTTGCCGCCGACGGTCATCGCCGTGGGGGAGCTCAACCCTGCGACGCTTATCCGGACAGTGCTCGTGGAGATCTGTGTGCAGGTCAACGTTAATCCGACAGGCGTGGTGGGCGTTGGCGTCGGAGTAGGCGTGGGGGTTGGCGTTGAAGCTGCGGCTCGAACAGTCATGGTTGCGTTGGAGCTCTGCTCCCACAACCCGAATGCGGACGTTCCGCCGATGCCCACCAATACAGTCAGGCAGAAAAGGCCAACGGCCCAGGCTTTGGCCGAGGGGCCAGTTCCCTGCTTCACGCAGACTGCCTTTCCTTTCGCGAGCTCCGTACTTCCCGGAACATGGTGAACCCACCGTAGCCGATCAAACCCACGGCACCCACGGCCAGCCACAGTGAGCGGTCGCTGTTGCCCAACGCGTTCGCGACGAATCCCACGAACGGCACGGCGTACAGCAACTTACCGCGCACCTGGATCTCGCGAACGGGCTGGGGATCCGCGACGTCGTTGTTGTCGCCCTTGGTGGTGAGTGTCTTCTCGCCTGTCTGGAGGAACCCGAAACCAACGATCCTGTGCGTAATCACACCCGGCTTGCCGGATTCGATCTGGTACGTAATCACGTCGCCAAGCTTCAGTTCGTCAAAGTCCGCTGCCTGCGAAACCATGAACGTTCCCGGTGCGTACTTCGGCGCCATGGAGTTGGTCAGTACCGAATACGTTTGGGAGCCGGTCACCTTGGGCAGCATGATCAGCACCCCGACCGCCAGGAGTGCAAGCGAAAGAAGCACGACGCCGAGTCCCCGGCCAATGCGGGCAAGTAGCCGGGCGCTGGAAGAACTTTCCGGGGAATGCTGTCCGGCTTCCTGCAATTCCCCATTATTTTGGGGTTCGACAGCGACGGACGCGTCGGCGCCAGCTTCATCAAATGCGGCGTCAATCGTTCTTTCCAGCACTAGCTCATCAAGGCTATTGCGATCTTTCAGGCTACTAGGCGCAACCATTGGGAACCCCACATTTCTGACGAGCGTGCAGCGGAAGAGTGATTGAGACGGAGTTCCCGTCAACGCTGGAAGGTGCGGCAGCGTCCAGGGTTACCTTGAAGCAGAGTGTGGCGGTGGCACCTTTGGCGATTGCCGGCGTCGTAAATCCTGCCCCGGTCAAAGGCTGATAGCCGCTGGCCGATGAGCACGCGGTGCTTGACGCCGCACTGGTGGCACTCACACTGAGATATCCGGCCAAGGTGCCGCCGGATACGTTGCTGACTGTAGGTGCCGTAGCGGTGACGGTTATGTCAAAGACCCCTCCGGCGTCGCTGGCGTTTCCGATTCCTATGGATGAATAGACGGAGCTGCCGCGGGCCAGGTCCCCCAGAGGCGCTTGTGCCGTGGTGAGTGCCAAGGTGGTTGCTTGGTCATTGACGGTCATGGGCATCGAGGAACCGGAAGGGGTTCCTGTCAGGTTGACCGTAAAACTGGATGCTTTGATCGTGCCCGGCTGGGCGATGGCAGTAGCAGACCAGAGTGCGTACGTACCCTGAACGGCCATGAGCCCCAGGAGCACGGCGGCGACCATAAGGCCAGCCGTCTTGATGCTCCTGGGGATTCCCATTGACACTCCTGTTGAATTGTTGGGGGGTAAGGACTACTGCAGGCCGGACTGCTGGACCTGTGTCAGGGTGAACGATACGTTGCCCAGGTTCCTGCTGGCGTTGACGTCCGTGCGGGTTGAGGTGCTGGACTTGAACTCGAAGGTGATGCTGGCGGTGACGTGCTGCGAGGTGGTGAGCGGGTTGGCGATGACGTCCCCATCAGCATCGGTCAGCTTGGGCGAGGTGACCGTGACGTTGGCGGGATCGAACCCTGCGCCCGCACCGGTGTTCGTGGCGACGAGGTTGGCTGCCATCTTGTCGCCGGTGAGGGTGACGTCCAGATCCTGCGTGTAGGTCAGGAGATCGCCGGGGACCACCAGGTATGTGGCGAGGTTGACAGGGTTTCCTGCGCGGTCGGTCCAAACGCCCGTTGCCGCGTGGACATTCAAGTCGCCGGCCACAATGGTGCCTGCTGCTGCGGAATCCGAAGCATTCCACCAAGCCAGTGTCCCTCCGCCACCCAGGAGCAGTGTTCCACCAAGTGCAAGTGCCGCCGCGCCTTTAAGCATTGTTATGTTTTTCACCGTGAGACCTTCTTTCGCGTTGTTATGGCTTCTGCCTAGCGATTACTTTCGTCGTCCCAGATCAAGGCTCCATACGGCGATGGCTCAAGGTTGGATCAAGTTTTTCCGGGTTTGAAACCGAAGATGTTGCACCCCGGAAATATTCCGTAAAGGAGTTTGTAATCTCATAAAAATATGCTTGAAGCAGTGAGGGAATCTGCCAGTGTGGGAAATGTACTCAAACATCGAAGGGGCGGCGCGATTACTATGCACATCAAAGAGTTCTGGGATCAACTTTCACCGGAAACGCAGCAATGGCTCATCGATAATCCGGGAAGCATCATCATCCCGCGCACTCAAACGGCCATCCTCAACAATGAGACGGGTGAGGATAGCCCTGTCGACGGGCATGGGGGCACCCTGCTGACGGAAGAGGACCGGGACTTCATCCGCGCCCAGGCCCGGCGCATCGAGCCAAAGTAAGCTGCCGCCGTCGAGCCTTTGTTACTGGCGCCTTAGCGCTTCCTGGCGGCCAGGCCGAACAGCCACGTCCCGCCCAGGGCGGAAAGGTAACCAGCGACCACAATGAATGCAGTGCCGGCCCAGAAGTAGTCCACAGTGCTGTCTGCGCTGAGTCCCGGCATGACCTGGAGCAGTGAGTAGCCGGCCACGATAGCTGCCAGAAGCAAGGCAATGGTGGTCAGCCATACCCATAGCCGCGATGCAGCCCAGTGCTCGCCGTACCCCTTCCAAACATTCCAGTCACTACCGCCGCGAAGGATCAGCCAGCCAGCGGGGAGCATGACGGCGCCCACTACAAGGAAGGCTGCAACGACGTCGGAGGGCCGATGCCATTGGTTGATGAGGGTCGAAACCCCGGTGGCCACGGCGAAGGTGCTGCCGAGGAATCCTGCGAGAGGTCGCCAGCGGGGCGAGACCATGAGGAAAACCGCCGCAGCAGCAGAGGCTGCCAATGTTGTGTGGCCTGAGGGGAGTGAGTTCAGTTCGAGTGTCTGGACGCCGCGGTCCGGTCTGTCGGGGATGAAGAACTTGAGTACCTGGGTAGCCAGGTTGGCGGCAATGCAGGCTGCCACGGCAATTCCAGCCGCAGTCCAACGGCGACGCGCAACCGTCACGAAGAGCACCACGATGATAGCGATCGCCAGTGACAGGATGGGCAGCATATCCAGGAATTTCGTGGACGCCCTGCCTGCGGATCCGCTCAGTTCAGTGGCTTCAACCAAAGCAGACTCATCAATGAACTGACCCATCGTGGTCCGTACGAAGAAGTAGTACGTCACCACCAGCCCCAGGATGCTGGCGAGGGTAGCCAAGCCGAAAAGCAGCCCTGTACCGACGCCGGGCTTGCGAGCTTGTGCTGACCGGTCAGGGGACATCGCTATGGGGCGGGACTGCTGGGAACTCATTGAATCAAGACTGCCACAGTTCGCTGGAAGGCTCATGTGAGGATGCCTCTGGCGTGGCGCACATATCAATAAGGCGCCTTATGGTCAAGGGCGAATCGGCCTATTCTTAATCTATGGAACCTACTACAGGCCTGATGCTGGCGTTGCTGGCTGTGATTGTCTGGCTGGGGATAACCATTGTGCCGCTGATGCTGCTGGCTCCGTCGCATTCCCGTGAGGAAGATGGCGCCTCCACGAATAGGAAGGGGCGCCGTGAGGGCCGTAGGAGGGTCTTCTCGGGTGCACGACCCGTCTTCTCACACTCGTCCGCGAGTACCCGATCTCTGCGGCATCCTCGCATCCAGCACTGAAGCGTCGTCCGGCACTGAGTCGTCGACCCGCCGTAGGCCGGGACGCGAAACGTTGTCCGGCCGCAGGTCGGGGGCATTGAAGTGGCGCCGCTTTTGTCGGTTGCGAAGCCACCGCTCAACGCTGCCCATGGCGCGCGTCGCCACAGCCCAGTAGGCCACGCCCGCCAGCAATGATGCCGCGAGGGCCAGCCCTTTGTGGGTCTGTTCAAAGAGCGGATACACCAGCCAGTGCGTGACATAGATGTACAGCGATGAGCTGGCCAGTAGAGCCGTGATGCGGTGAAGGCCGCGCGGCACGGGCAGGGTCGGAATCCAGAGGAGGATGAGGAAACCTACCAGGATGGTGGCGCTGCGGTATTCGTTGCTGAAGGACCCTGGAATCGTCAGAAGGGCGAAGGCGGTCATGGCGGCGCGTTGCCACCACTCCCGCGATACAGCAGCAGCCCATCCGAAGGCGAACAGCCACAGGACAGGGCCTTGGCCAGGGTAGGGCAGTTCGATGATGTCGAAGCGCTGCAGGAGGTCGATGCCGGCCAACGCCAGTGGAAATGCCCATGGCCATCTGCGTGCCGCACGGTCTACCGCGGGTATGGCCAGCAGGAGAGCCAACCCGATCAGGATGTGAACCAGCACTTCAACGAACCAGAAGCGGGACATGTCCGTCCACCCTTGGGGGCCAACGATTGAGTTCAACAAGAACACGTTGTGCCAGCCGTAGTCGTCAGTGACGGCGAACGCGACGCCGATAACCAGCACGCTGGGGACGACGATCCGCGTGACGGCACGCAATTGCCTCCGGAGCCGGTCGCGCCGGGATCCCGTCAGTTGGAAGCGGGCAAAGTTGTAGCCGGCAACCGCCATCAGCGCGTGCGCGGTGCCTTCCCAGGAGAAGAACTTGATGTGCGTTGCCACGATGAAAATGATGGCCACCGCGCGCAGCACGATCCCCGTCTCCATGCGTGCTGACAACTTCCCCCGCCAGCTGTGGAGAAATTTCCTGCCAGTGGTGCGCGGATCTTCATGGGCTGGGTGGACTGGATGGCCTGGGGCTTCGGGGGCCGGGACAAGCTCACAAATGGGCATCAGGTGCCACCCTTGCGGGATGCGGCCAAGTGCACGCTCAAGCCGTACCGACGCCGCCACATAGGAGAGCGAATCTCCGCCAAGGGAAACGAAGCTGTCGTTCTCGGTGATGTCTGGCTGTTCCAGGACCTCTGCGAAAATCTTGAGCACAGACTCTGTCCCCGGGGTGGATTCCGTTCCGGGATGGCGCTCCGTCTCTGCGGACAGGCGCTCCGCCTGTCCAGGCACGGGCTCCCGTTGCGCAGACACGGGTTCCGGTTGCGCAGACAGCGCAAGGATGGCCGGATAGTCAGGCTTCCCATTGCCGAGCCGTGGAATGTCGGGCACCGGGTGCAGTTGGACGGCGGCGCGGGGGACACCCAGATCCTGCGCAAGGCTCTTGGCGACCAAGGCAAGATCATGGTGTCCCTCCACGGCTACAACCACGACGTCGTCCGAACCAGCGGCAGCGGCGGTCAGGCCAAGATCTGCGAGGAGTCGCTCGACGCGTCCCAGGTCAACGCGGAGCCCAACAATTTTCACGAAGCGGCTGCGCCTGCCGACGATCTCATAGAGTTCATCAGGGCCGAGCCGGGCGAGGTCGCCCGTGTGGAGTTCGGTAATTTCCCGGCCGAGGGCAAGGTCTTCGGGTTTCTCTGCGTATCCAAGCATGACGTTTGGTCCGGTGTAGACGAGTTCCCAGTCATCCAGCCCCGGCACTGGTTCGAGCCGGAATTCTCCTCCGGGAATCGCGACGCCGATGGCATGCGGATGCTCCGCTGCCAGGTCCGGTGGCAAGTAAGCCATGCGCGCGGTGGCTTCCGTCTGCCCGTACATGACGAAAAGGTCCCAGCCGCGCTCCCGGCCCAACTCCGCATAGGATCGGACGCGCTCTGGGGCGAGGCGACCTCCGGCTTGCGTGATGTAGCGCAGGCTCGGAAGGTCCATGTGCTCGAAACCAACACGGTCAAGCAGCTCGAAAGTGTAGGGGACGGCAGCGAACGAAGTGACGCCCTCGGAACGGACCAAGTCCCAAAAACATGGGTCCACGACGGAGAGGTCCGTCAACGCCAGGGATGCACCCACCAGCAGATGGCTGTTCACCACGCTCATCCCATAGCAGTAGGAGAGGGGGAGTGTTGTGGCGGCGGTATCGCTGGGGCGAAGGTGCAGGTACTGCGCGATGGCTGCCGCGTTCGCCTGGATGGAAGCCCCGGAAAGTCGGACGAGCTTCGGTGATCCTGTGGAGCCTGAAGTGCTCACCAAAAGTGCCAGATCCGGGTGCAAGTGGTGTGCTGTCTCATGGCGGCGCACGTTCAGGACAGGCTCACCGTTGGAGGACCGCGCAATGACGTCCGGATCGTAGGCCGCAATGAGTGTGTCGGCTGCTTTTCCACCGCCGGCGGGCAGGATCAGCAGCGGATGGCCCGATGCAAGGGCTGCGAGATACACCGTCAGGGACGGCAAGGTGTTGCCGGCTTCAAGGGCGATCAGGCGCCGGGCAGGGCCGAGCTGGCGCGCCATGTCCTCTACGCGCGCGGCAAGGTCGCGGTAGCTGAGGGTGCTGTCGCCCGTGATGATGGCGGTGCGCTCGCCGAAAGATGCGAGGTTGGTGGCGAACGAGATTCGAGCCACGTCCGGTTGGGTAGTCACGGGCCAATGTAACAAGGTAAACCTAACCTAACTCAACTGGATAATGCGTTGGCGAAGAATCATGACGCGATTGGCGACTCCCCGGGCACACTGCCGCCGTGAGGCTGCCGCAACATTGCTGTGACGCTTGACACGTGTTAGGTGGCGGGTTTAGGCTTCCTAACACGTGTTAGGGAAGGAAATCTACATGCCGGGAACCAATGGGGCTTTGCGACAATTCACACGCAGAACCGCCCTCACAGCCCTCGGTGCTGGGATAGTCGGAGCAACAGCGGCGTCGTGGCCGCGACTGACAGGAACGGACGTTCCAGGCCGGGGAGACAATAGCCTCAGCATCGCCATCATGGGCACCGCCGCAGACGCCGCAGCCCGCCAGAAGGTCATCGACGCCTTCGCCAAGGTCCACCCAGAGATCAAGGTCAAGGTCCAAGCCATCCAGGCCGTGGACTGGAAGGACTTCTTCACCAAGATCCTCACCATGGTGGCAGCAGGCACGCCACCGGACGTCGTGTACGTGGCAACGGAAGGCGCCCAGCTCTTCGCCGAGAAGCTCGCCCATCCGCTGGACGAGTACCTGCGCCGCGACGCCGAGCACATGAAAGAGTACTTCGAGGACGTCCACCCCAGCCTGGTGGAAGCCTTCATGTACAAAGGCAGCCTGTTCCAGCTCCCCATCGACTGGAATGCCGCCAACATGTACTACAACACTGCGTCGCTCCGCCAAGCCGGTTTGGATCGCCCCGCCGACGACTGGACGCACATGGACTTCCGCAGCACCCTCGCTGCGATGAAGAAGGCCAAGCCCCAGGACTTCACGCCGTATTACTGGACCAACCGACTCTTCGGTGGAGTGGTGCCATGGCTCTACGCAAATGACACCAGCTTCCTCAAGGAAACCAAATCCACCGGCGGCGAATGGCTCTGGGATGGTTTCTACGCCAACGACCCCTCCCGCGGACTCCGCTCCGGCGGTTACCAGTGGCTCGAACCCAACGCGGACGACCCCCGCGTCTTTGAATCCTTCGATTACCTCCGCGGCCTGGTCAAGGACGGACTGGGTGTCCGGCCCGAGGAAGGCGGCGGCAGCGCACTGATCGGTCTCTTCGCCTCCAACAGGATAGGTACGACGCCGGCGGGCGGCTATTGGGTACAAGGCCTCCACGAAGCGGGGATGACAGAGGACGGATTCGACGTCCAGTTCTTCCCCAAATGGCGGACCCAACGGCACCAGTTCGGCACAGCCGGCTACGCGATCATGAAGACCGCCAAGGACAAGGACGCCGCCTGGGAATGGGTGAAGTTCAGCTCCAGTCTTGAGGCCATGAGGATCGTGTTCCCTACACCGAACACCACTCCCGCCCGCCGATCCATGGTCAACGAACAGCTCTATGCCGGCACCGGCCCGCGGAACTGGAAGGTCTTCTACGAGACCCTGGACAAGTTCCCCACCACAGGTCCCATTCCGGCACCACCCCAGCAGGCCGCCGTCGAAACGGCCCTCATGAAAAACGTATCCCTGGCTGTCAGCGGGGACGAGCGCCAACTCAAGCAGGCCCTCGAATCAATGCAGCGCGATCTTGAACTGGCCCTGAGGAGGCAGCCATGAGCACCGCCACCAGCACTCCCACCGGGACCGGGAAGCAGCCGGGCGGACGTCAGGCCTCCCACAAACACAGCCAAGCGTCCAAGCGTGGCCGCGTCCAACAACGCTGGCTGCCATGGGCCTTCCTTGCCCCGACGATCGTGGGCATGGGCATCTTCACCCTCCTGCCGATCGTTGCTTCGGTGGCGCTCGCCTTCTTCCGCTGGGACATCATCTCCGCGCCGACGTTCGTGGGCTTCGACAACTTCGCCGAGGTAGTCCAGGACCCGACCGTCCGGGTGTCGTTCCTCAACACCATCGTGTTCGTCATCGTGGCCGTGGCCCTCCAGCTGGGACTCGCCCTGGGCCTGGCGATCATGGTGCAGGAGAAACTCCCTGCTTGGCTGAGGGTGTTCTTCCGCTCCGCCTTCTTCTTCCCACTGATCCTGTCCGCGGCTTCGGTGTCCATCTTCATGCGCTACCTCTTCAACGAACAGTTTGGCGTCGTGAACTGGCTGCTCTCGCTCGTAGGCGTCCCAGCGGTACCGTGGCTGACGACGCCAGGTGGTTCAGCCGCCGTCGTAATTCTTGTGTACGTGTGGCAGAACTTCGGGTTCTCGTTCCTGCTGTTTGTTGGTGGGCTGGCTTCGATTCCGGTGGAGACGTATGAGGCCGCCTCGATCGACGGCGCCACCGGCTGGCGCAAGCACTTCTACGTGACGCTGCCCCTGCTGAGCCCCACTACCTTGGTTGCCTCGGTGATGGCCATCATCAATGCACTGCAAGTATTCGATCAGCCCTACGTGCTCACACGCGGCGGGCCCGGCGACTCAACGCGCACCGCCGTCATGGTGATCTTCGAGTCTGCGTTCCAACGCCTCGAATTCGGCCAGGCCTCGGCGATCGGCGTGATCCTGACGCTCATCATCATGGCCATCACAGCCGCACAGTTCCGGCTCAGCAAACGATTCGTCTTCTACCAGTAAGGCCCGCCATGACCCTCATTTCAGAACGTGTTGAAACCACGGCGCCTGTGGTTACGCGCAAGAAGCGCGACTGGTCAGTCGTGGGGCGCGTCGCCGCCTTGCTGATCGCGGCCGTCTTTGTCCTGGGCCCCGTTCTCTGGACGCTATCCACCTCGCTGCGGCCGCCGTCGGAATCCTTCAAATTGCCGCCGGCATTCCTGCCCCTGAACCCTGATATCGCGTCCTACCAGCAGGTGTTCAAGCAGCTCAATATTGTGCAACTGGTCCTGAACAGTGCCCTGGTGACCGGACTGATCGCCGTCGGACAGATGGTGACCGCAGCCCTTGCTGGATACGCCTTCGCCCACCTTCGTTTTAGGGGACGGGGCGCGTTGTTCTCGATAGTGCTGGCCACCATGATGGTGCCCGCGCAGGTGACGATCGTGCCCGTGTTCATGCTGATCCGCGGCGTCGGGCTCTCGGATACGCTGCTCGCCTTGATCATTCCGGCCATCCCGACGGCGTTCGGCACCTTCCTCATGCGCCAGTACTTCCTGGGATTGCCGGGTGAGCTCGCTGAAGCGGCTGCGATCGACGGCGCCTCGCCATGGCGAACCTTCCGGTCCGTGTACGCACCACTGGCCATGCCGGGCCTGGCGATCGTGGGCATCCTGGCGTTCAACTTCCACTGGAACGAGTTCTTCAGGCCACTCATCATGACCATCTCCGAGCAGAACTTCACGCTGCCCCTGGGCCTGGTCTCACTCCAAGGCAACCTCGGCACCGGAAGCATCTCCGTGGTGCTGGCCGGCGTCGTTCTCTCCATGATTCCCGCGCTGGTGGTGTTCATGTTCGGCCAGCGCGCACTGCAGGACGGACTCACCGCTGGAACGGGCAAGTAACCTCTCTGATTGAAAGGGTTCCAGTGACGGACCTTGCACTTTTTGATTCCCTGTTGTCTGCTTCGACGCACCCGGATCCGGCCTTCCCGCGATTCCACCCGCGGCCGGCCCAAGGCTGGATCAACGATCCCAACGGCATCAGCTACATCAACGGCCGGTACCACGTCTTCTTCCAGTACAACCCGGAATCGGCCCGACACTCCCAGATCCAGTGGGGACACGTGAGTTCTTTGGATCTAGTCCATTGGGAGGAGCACCCGGTCGCGCTGTCGCCGCAGCCGGACGGTCCCGATTCCGCGGGATGCTGGACGGGCGTGGTGACCTCAGATGGTGGTGTGCCGACCGCTTGTTATTCGGGTGTCCAGGACCACGGCGGCCATTCGCAGGTAGTCATTGCGCGCGGTTCTTCCGACATGGTGACCTGGGAGCAGACCGGCCACGTCGCCGCGTCCATGCCCTCAGATCCTCTGGTCACGGCCGTCCGGGATCCGTTTATCTTCCACTTCAACGGTGCTCGCTACGCCATCCAGGGAGCGGGCCTGTCTGATGGGCGCGCCGCTTTGCTGCTGTACACAGTGGAGTCCCTTGACGACTGGAAGTACCAAGGGATTTGGCTGACCTCTGCCGATCCCGTTGCTGCGGTCCATACGCCGGCCGAGATTTGGGAATGCCCGCAACTGGTGCAAGTGCCGGACTCTTCGGGCGGCTCAGCCTGGGTGATGATGTTCTCGCTCTGGCTGTCCGGCGACGACCACGAGCACGCCAACGGGGTTGGGCACCTGGTCGGCTCCCTTTCCGTGGACCCCCTCTCCGGGCTGCCGGTGTACGTGCCTTCTTCCGGTGGAAAGTCCGATCTCGGGCGCGACTTTTATGCACCGCAGATCGTCCAGCTCTCTTACGGTTCTTCGCCTGCCGCTTTGTTGTGGGGGTGGGCCAACGAGGGTCCCGGACGCGACGGTCGCCGTGGCCGCACCCAGGAAGAAATCGACGACGCCGGATGGTCGGGTGTGCTGACACATCCTCGCCTCCTGTCCGTGGTTGATGGGGCACTGGCTGTTTCCCCGGCGCCGGAGGTGTTGGCATATAGGGGTGCTGCCGTAGCTACGGATGCTGTGGGCTCCGTAGTGGTTCCCGCGTTTGCAGAGGTGCTCGTGACGGGTACGGGTGTGTCCTCTGGTGCCGTGACTTCCGGGGACGTGACTTCCCGTGGTGTGGAGCTGGTGCTCGTTTCCGGTTCAGAGGGCGACTCCGCAGACAGGCAAGTGGTCTACTCGGGTGCATTGGCTCCAGGGGAGGAGCTACGGATCTTCATCGATGCTTCCCTGGTGGAGGTCTACCGCTCCGGCTCGGTTGCCACGACGCTCCGCGCCTACCCGGCTCCTGGGGAGGAATGGCAGCTCACCTTGCCCACAGGCGCAACTGCCGACGTATGGGAGTTGACGCTCCCGGAGTAGGCGGCAGGCCGTCGTCGTGCGTTGTGGGGCCTGATGGGCGTGGTTTGTTGGTGCTTTCGGGCTAGGACGTCGGAAGCCCGCTGTTCCGTTGCTGCCCAGCAACGGAATAGCGGCCCCGCAACGGCGTTGCCCAGCAGTTCACGCCCCGAGCTCAGCGCGTTGGCGCGGGGCCGGTTGATTCCCGGATAACAAGACGGCACGGGACCATCGTTTCCACGCTCGTCTCGGCTGCGTCGTCTGTGCCAGCGGATACGCCTTCGATGGTATCCAGAAGCGTCGTCATGGCTGCGCGCCCGATCTCACGCAGCGGCAGGGCCATGGTGGTGAGGGCGGGGACCATGGTGTCGGCGATGCGTGCTTCGTCGTCGTAACCCATCACCGAGAGATCCGTGGGGATATTGAGGCCCAAACGGGCTGCGGCCAAGGCAACGCCGATTGCCAGGCGGTCATTCGCGCACATGATGGCCGTGGGCCGCTCGGCCGGGGACACGCCGTCGAGCAGTTTCATGGCGCCGTGGAAGCCGGCGTCGATGTCCCAACCCGCCATGGTGATCCGGTCCGCGCGGACCGACAGGCCAGCAGCGGCATATGCGTCCCGATAGCCCTCAACCCGCAGCGGAGCGGCCGGAGAGTCCTCAGCGCCGGCGAGCAAGGCGATGTCCCGATGGCCGAACTGCAGCAGGTGTTCGGTAGCTTCCCTGCCGCCGGTGATTTCGTCCGGGATCACGTGGTGAAGTTGAGGCTTGGAGCTGCTGGCGTAGCAATTGGCCAGGACTGACGGGACCCGCAGCATGCCGTGGGGGACGTCCAGCGGCTTCAAGCCCACGGTCACGTACATGAGCCCGTCCACCTGGCGGTCCAGGAGGGTTTCTATAGCGCTCGCATCCCGGGCGGCGTCGCGCTCGGTGTCCATGACCACGGTGACGAAACCGCGGCTACGGGCGACGTCGTCCGCGCCGCCGATGATGTTGCCGTCGAAGGGGCTGACCACAACTTCGTCGGACACGATGCCGATCACCCGGGAGCGCTGGTTCCGCAGGCTGAGCGCGATCGCGTTGGGGGAGTAGTTGAGTTCCTGGGCGGCCAAGCGGATCCGGTCCTGGCTCTCCTTGGCCACGTTGCCGTCGCCGCGGCCATTGAGCACCAGCGAGACCGCGCTCCTGGATACCCCCGCCCTTTTGGCGACGTCCAGTGCAGTGGCCTTGCGGTTCATCGGGAGGTCCTTCCATCCTTCATTTGTCAGCAGTCTACCTAACGCGTGTGAGGACGGCGCCCAGGACATTAGGCGTTTATCGAATAACCGATCTGGCTATACAGCGACTGCATCATCGTCGACATCCAGATGCCTGCCACGATGAATGACAGTACGACCGTCGCAATCATTGCCCAGATGGGGGCCATGCCTCGGCCGGGCGCCACTTTACGGACGATGATCGTTCGGCCAATGATGTACACAGCGGGGCTCAGGAAGCACCATGCCCAGTGGAAGGGACGGACGACGCCGGAACTGGCCAGCCGCCGATAGTCCAAGAAGGCCATCAGGACAGATACGCCATAGGTAAGCAGCCCTGACGCTTGGAGGAGGAAGTAGCCGGGCGTGTAGATCGACATGGGATCCAGCGTGGTCATGCCCTGCCGAGTAGTCATGTATCGGAATTCCGGCTGCCAGGTGAGCATCAGCAGGAGCGGCACCAGCGGCAGCAGCACCACGGCCCAAATGAACGGGTTGTACACAGGCGTCTGGTTGCTGATCAGAACGCGCTGGAGCGGCATGAACTGCGCGGTGGCAGGGGCAAGATGAGGTGTCCACTGGACCCCGTCCCACCAGCGCATCTGCTGCGGAAAGGAAGGATCCGGGTACCAACCGGCGGGCGTCGTGGAACCGTTGGGTGCGTGCGTCATATTTCCCCTGAAATGAGTCGTGAATCAGAGGATAGCGCGGTTCGCTTCCTCCGTTCGGATGGAACCCTCCCTTTAGCTTTCGTGGCGGTGTAAGGATGGAGCATGACGTTCTTCGACGATCTTCCAGAGCCACCCCAACGTCCGCGCCAACCCCAGCCACTCCGCCCCGGCTGGTCCGGGCCGCCGTCGGACGAGCTGCCTGGCGTGGTGCACATCGACGAGTTCGTTTACAACAGCCGACAGATGGTGATGGCCCTGAAGCTGGTTGAGGTGTATTCCACGGGATGTACTTTGGACCTCGTGTGGTCGGTTCGCCGCGGCGACGAGTCGGACCGGGAGTGGCGTGAGGTCATGGACCAGTCCTTCAACCGTCCCCGTTCAAGCCTTGATACCGGCACGGGACTGCAGCTCGGGGTCGCTTTCCCCGATGGGCGCAAGGCGGTTGCAGCCGGTCCCGGGCCGTCGATGCACGAAGGGGCTGACGACGTCACAGGTCCCGTGCTGACTACGCTGGGCGGCGGCGGGGGGAGCGGCAATTATGAAATGGTTCAGTCAACGGCCCACTACTGGCTGTGGCCCCTGCCCCTCGAAGGAGACACGCGGGTAGTTGCTCGGTGGGATGCGATCGGAATGCCCGAAAGTTCCCTTACCTTGTCCGGTGAGCAGTTGGGTCAGGGACTCGGGAAGGTCCGCAGGTACTGGTCCGACTAACGTGGTCCGGCTATCTGATCAGGGGTCCAGCCGCTTACGCAGGAGGCAGAACTCATTGCCCTCAGGGTCCGCCAGGACATGCCATTGCTCGTTTCCGCTCTGCCCGACGTCAGCAGGGCGGGCTCCGAGGGCGAGCAAACGTTCCAGTTCGGCGTCCTGGTCCCTGTCGACGGGATTGACGTCAATGTGCAGGGGAAGTCTTCCAGTCCGCGGGTCGCTGCTGGGACTCAGGATGATGGTGGGCTGCAGGCCGCCGAACCCGACGTCCGGAGGGCCGATCTCGATCGCGCCATCTTCCCGGTCGAGCTCGACGTAACCGAGGACGTCGCTCCAAAACCGCGCCAGCACTTCGGGATCGGCACAGTGGAGGACCAGTTCGCTGATACGGCATGACATGGAACCCAGTGTACGGATTCTTGGAATGACACGAGTTATCCACATAGGCTGATTGGCCAGCCTTTGGCGCCAGGAGCCGCCGGTACAGTGGCAATATGCCTGATCGCCTTCCCGATTTGCCGCCGCTCGAAGAACTCCTCGACAACGCCCACGTTGTTTCACTGCCCATGCGCGTGAAGTTCCGCGGAATTACGGAGCGGGAAACACTCCTCTTGAAAGGGCCGCTCGGATGGGGCGAATTCTGCCCCTTCCCGGAATACGACGACGACGAATCCTCGCGCTGGCTCTCTGCCGCCCTGGAAGCGGGCTGGACTGGGTTCCCTCCAACACTTCGGGACAGCATCCCCGTGAACGCCACCGTTCCCGCAGTTCCCGCCGAACGCGTGCCGGAAGTACTCGCGCGGTTTGGCCGGGTGGATGCCGTCAAGATCAAGGTTGCGGAGCGTGGTCAGTCTCTTGCCGACGACGTCGCAAGGGTCACCGCCGTGCGCGACGCCCTTCCCGACGCCGCCATCCGCGTCGACGCGAACGGGGGCTGGGATGTTGACCAGGCTGTAGAATCGTTGGGCAAACTGTCAGTTGCCGGACTTGAATATGCGGAACAGCCTGTACCGGACATTGGGGGCCTGGCTGAGGTGCGCCGTCGGCTAGCCGCTGCGGGAACGCCCGTCCTGGTAGCCGCCGACGAAAGCGTCCGCAAAGAAGCTGACCCCCTTCGTGTGGCGAGGGCGGGGGCTGCGGACCTCATCGTCGTCAAGGTTGCGCCGCTTGGGGGAGTGGCACGTGCCCTGGACATTGTCGCCCAAGCCGGCCTTCCCGCCGTCGTCAGCTCCGCCCTCGATACCTCCATTGGGATCCGCGCCGGTCTGGCGCTCGCCGCCGCGCTGCCTTCGCTGCCATACGCCTGCGGGCTCGGCACCGTTTCGCTCTTTGCGTCGGACATCACCCTGGATCCCTTGGTACCCGACGACGGCGCCATCCACCTTCGCGAGGCCGTCGCCGATCCCGGGCTGCTGGAGCAATACGCGGCTCCGGGGGAACGTCGCGACTGGTGGTTGGAGAGGCTGCGGCGCGTACATTCGACGCTCGCTTCCTCCCAAGAAGACCTGTTCACCGAAACTTAACCAGAGAGTCCTCTCGGATTCGGATTGCGCTGAAAGGCTCAGCGGGAACCTCGTACATTCTCTGGAAGGTCCCCCATGTCTGATACCACCGGACGCACGTTCCCGCTGCTGCCAATGTTCGGCCACACCAAAGGCAAACGCAGTGCCGTCACCTGCGCTCTCAAGTGCGACAACGCCTGCGCCGGCGATGTTTGCAACACGAGCTCCAACGGCTACTTTCGCGACATCGCCTCAACGGCGATGACCCGCCGGGCCGCCCTGGGGCTTGGCGCCGCCGGTGCGCTCGCCGTCGTTCTTGGTAGTGCGGTGACTGGTGCCGAACCTGCGGTCGCCGATGCTGGTAACGGTTTGTCGGACGCAGCCAAGATGGGTTTCGAAAAGTCCAAGCTTCAGTTCACGGCAATCAAGCCGGTTGACGCCGCCGTCGACGCCGTCACGGTTCCGGAGGGGTTCGACTGGAAGCCGATCATCCGTTGGGGTGACCCCCTTTTCGCCGACTCGCCGGCCTTCAACCTCAACGCGCAGACCGCTGCCGCCCAGGCCCGCCAATTCGGCTACAACAACGACTACACGGACATCATCCCGGTTCCCGGGTCCAAGGATCGTCGAGCCGTATTGTTCACGAACCACGAATACACCAACGAGAACATCATGCTGCCGGCAGGTTTTGACGCCGCCGAAGCCCGTGCAATTGGCCGGGCCGGTCACGGCCTGACGGTGGTGGAGTTGGAGCGCAAGAACAAGAACAAGCCGTGGAACTACGTTCAGGGAGCACCCCTGAACCGCCGCTTCCTCACGGACACCGTCTACGAACTGACTGGCGCTGCTGCAGGAACCAACCTGGTCAAGACAATCGATGACCCGGAAGGCCGCTGGATCAAGGGAACCTTGGGCAACTGCTCCGGCGGAACCACTCCATGGGGAACTATCCTTTCCGGCGAGGAGAACTTCAACGGCTACTTCGCCGCCCCCGGCACGAGTGACGGCGACAAGCGCTACGGCATATCTGCGAAGCCGACCACGCGTCAGTGGGAACTCGACGAGCCGCGCTTCGACACCCGCAATGCCGGCTACGCCAACGAGACCAACCGCTTCGGCTGGATCGTCGAAGTTGACCCCTTCGACCCCACCTCGACTCCGAAGAAGCACTCCGCCATGGGCCGCTTCAAGCATGAGGGCGCCAACGTGATTGTCGCTCCCTCTGGCCAGGTTGTGGCGTACATGGGTGACGACGAACGCTTTGATTACCTCTACAAGTTCGTGTCCAAGGGCAAATACCAGCCCGGCGACTCAGCGGAAGCCCGCAAGAACAACATGGGCCTCCTCTCCGAAGGTGATCTCTACGTTGCCCGTTTCACGGGAGACTCCCCGGCTGCAGAAATTGATGGCACGGGCAAGGTTCCTTCCGACGGCGCCTTTGACGGCACCGGCGAGTGGTTGCCGCTGGTGGTGGGTGGCGTCTCGGCAGTTCCCGGCATGTCCGTTGCTGAAGTCCTGGTCTACACGCGTCTTGCCGCTGACAAGGTTGGCCCCACCAAGATGGACCGCTGTGAAGACGTCCAGCCCAACCTGCTCACCGGCAAGGTTTACGTGGCCTGCACCAACAACTCGGACCGCGGCAAGGCCGGCAAGGAAGGCGCTACCGAGGTCAACCCCCGTGCGCTGAACCGTGACGGCCACATCGTGGAAATCACCGAAGGCCCGGACCAGACGGGCACCAAGTTCAACTGGACCCTGCTGTTGGTGGCCGGTGACCCCGCCAAGAACACGTCCACGTACTTCTCCGGATTCCCGGCGGACAAGGTATCCCCGATCTCCTGCCCGGACAACGTGGCCTTCGACTCCGTGGGCAATCTCTGGATCTCCACCGATGGTGCACCGTCCTCCATCGGCTATGCAGATGGGCTGTTCAAGGTCACCCTCGAAGGGCCCGAACGCGGAAAGGTGGAGCAGTTCCTGGCCGTCCCGCGCGATGCCGAAACCTGTGGTCCGATCATCCACGATGAAGAGCGCACCGTTTTCGTCGCCGTTCAGCACCCGGGCGAGGAAGGAACGTTCGCTGACCAGCACTCGTTCTTCCCGGACTACGTAGACGCTGGAGCCACGCCCGCTGCCGGTGCGGTTCGGGCTCCGCGGCCGTCGATCGTCCAGGTGTTCCGCAAGTAGCACTAACCCCGGAACGCTCCTCTGCCTGGGATCTCCAAGCAGGGGAGCGTTCCGCGTCACCGATGCTCTCTCGCTTCCTGCGTCGTTTTGACGATTGTTCTCTCACTTCCTGCGTTGTTTTGACGGTTGTTCTCTCACTTCCTGCAGGGTTTTGACGGTTGTTCTCTCACTTCCCGCGTCGTTTTGACGATTGTTCTCTCACTTCCTGCGTCGTTTTGACGGTCGTTCTCTCACTTCCCGCGGGGTGCTGGGCGATCCTTTTCATGGCACAGAGTGTGAGAGAACTTCGGGTGGACGCCGGGTGGATGTGAGAGCGCATCGGGTGGGAGCCGGTTGGATGTGAGCGCGCAATTGGGGTCCCGCCTGCGCCAATAGACTGGAACGGTGACTTCACAGGACTCTCTGACATCCATCGCTGCCGCCAGAATCGCCGTGACTGCACTGCTCGACGGCGGTGTGCGGCACGTGGTGGTGGCGCCGGGTTCGCGTTCTGCACCCATGGCCTACGCCCTTGCGGAGGCAGAAGCGGCGGGCAAAGTTCTCCTGCATGTCCGGATCGATGAACGGGATGCCGGATTCACGGCGCTCGGCCTCGCCCTCGCAACCGAAGCGCCCGCCGCTGTCCTGACAACCTCGGGTACCGCCGTCGGGAATCTGCTGCCCGCCGTGATGGAGGCCAACCACGCGGCCGTGCCGCTGGTGGTCGTCTCGGCAGACAGGCCGGAGGAGCTTCACGGAACCGGGGCGAACCAGACCACAATCCAACTGGACCTGTTCGGCGATCACGTCCGCTTCGCCGTCGACGTCGCCGCGGGGGACAACCCCCAACGGGCGGTTGCCACAGCGTTGTATGCTGCCACGGGCGCCCTCGAGGACACGCCGCCAGGTCCGGTGCAAGTGAACCTCGCGTTCCGCGACCCGTTGGTTCCAGGCGCGGGCGATGCCCTTCCCACCGCCGCTGGTCACAGCGTTTTCCATTACGACGCCGGCCCCCAGGCGCTCGATCTTCCGGCGGCTTCGAGCGAGCTCGCCGAGCGACGCACCGTGGTTCTAGCAGGCCACGACGCCGGTCCCGTGGCTGAGGCCTTCGCACGCGCGCACGTCCTTCCCCTGCTTGCCGAACCTTCGTCCAACGCGCGATTCGGTCCGAATGCCGTGGGCCCGTACCGGGTGTTGCTGGAGCATTTTGGTCCGGGGTCGGCTACACCGATCGAGCGCGTGGTCCTGTTCGGCAGGGCCACCCTTTCCCGGCCAGTGGCCGCGCTCTTGGCACGTCCCGGTATCGAATCCGCCATTTACCAGCCGGTCCCTGTGGCTTGGTACGAGGCTGGCCGACGCCGCGAAACACCCATTGAAACCCTCCCCGAGTTGGCCGCGTTCGCCGGCCGGGGCTCTGCAGAGTGGCTGGATTCCTGGCTCCTGGCGGGGGCGGCCGCCCAACATGCCTTGGATGGAATATTGGCTGGGGAGTCGACTGCCAATGGTCCTTCCGTCGGAGCCGCCGTCTGGGAGCACTCGCGCGGGAAATTGGTTCTCGGCTCCTCCAACGGCATACGCGACGTCGACCTCGCAGGCCAACCGCACCCCGACCCCATCGCCACTGTCTACGCCAACCGCGGCCTCGCCGGCATTGACGGCACCATCGCCACCGCTACGGGAATTGCCCTCGGAAGCGGCCGAGAAACCACGCTTCTCCTTGGCGACGTCACGTTCCTCCACGACGCCGGCGGACTACTCTTGGGCCAGGGCGAGCCCATCCCCGATCTTCGGATCGTGGTCCTTAACGACTCCGGCGGCGCCATCTTCAGCCTCCTCGAGCACGGCGCGGTGGAGGACTCGGGGGCCTACGGCACCGCCGTCGAACGCCTCTTTAGCACGCCACACTCAGTGGACATCGCGGCACTCGCGGCCGCATACGGCGTCGGACACCAGACGATAAGTACGACGGCGGAACTTGCGGAGGCACTCAAGTCGCCGCTGAAGGGACGCACCATTGTGGAGGTGCGCGTGGACCGCGCAGGCCTGCGGGCACTTCATGCCCGCATCAAGGAAGCAGTCTCCGGTGCCGTGGGCAAGGTGTTGACCGCGGGCTAGTCCCGGGCCTAATCTCGGCCGGCGCCACCCAAATCCGTTTGCGCCTCCAAGATTCTTTGGCGCTGCGCATACAGATCCACGCTGCGCGGATTTGGGTGACCTCCGTGAATCTGGGTGTCGGCCAAGACGTGGAGCGTCGTGAACCGGACTGCGAGGCGACCGAATCCGGGTGTCGTTGGTCCGTCTCCGCAGCGGCGGTGGATCGGGAGTTTCCACATACGGCGGAGAGAGCCTACTCAAGGCAGCGTCAAAGCAGAAGGCTGGTGCTATGCGGAGCCTACCCAAACTGATCCTCGCCAAGGACCTGTCACTCATCGGCGGGGATTCCCGGAAATTGTCGGAGGCAGCCAAAGCCGGAAAGCTCGTGAGAATCAGGCATGGGGTGTATGTCGACGCGCAGAATTGGGCGCTGTTGGAGAGTTGGGATCGCTATGCCCTGAGGGTCGAGGCAGCGGCGGAGACGTTCACGTCCGCCACCGTGTTCTCGCACCACTCCGCGGCCAGCATTCATGGCATTCCGACCATCCTCGGACGACAACCCATTCACGCACTCAGCTCCTACGCCGGAGGGGGTAGGTCCAGGGCAGGTGTCCGACGGCACTATGTCAGCGACGGTTTCCAGGAAGCTGAGGAAATGAACGGTTTCCTGGTGACCAGCCGCGTCAGGACGGTATTGGACATCGCAGCTTCCGTGCCCTTTGCCGAGGCTGTTGTTCCCGTGGATTTCCTTTTATCCCCTGGACGTCGTCGCGAACCAGTAACAAGGGATGAGCTGTTGAATGCTATTGATGCCCGGTATTCGAAGGCCGCCGCCAAGCGTATAGCAGCGGTTGTTCAGTTCGCTGCTACGAATTCGGGTTCGCCGGGGGAGTCCTACTGCAGGGGACTCATGCATCTCGCCGGTTTTGCTGCTCCCGAGTTGCAGTATGAAGTTCGAACGAAGATAGGGGTCGTCTATACGGACTATTACTGGAAGGACGTCAGAGTCGTCGGAGAATTCGATGGCCGCGAAAAATATATGAAGCCGGAGTACTTGAAGGGACGTTCGCCTTCCCAAGTAGTGATCGAAGAAAAGGACCGCGAGAATGCCATCCGCGCCACCGGCAGAGGTGTGTTCCGGTTGGTGTGGAGTGACTTGACAGTTGGCAAGCTGGAACGTGAGCTTGTGGCAGCCGGGGTTCCCCGCCGTCGTCGTGCGTCATTAGGACACCCAAATTCGTAGGCGACACAGAAACGGGAGGGAGACACCCACATGTGAGTGTCGCCCTCCCGTTTGCGCGGCGCCAGCGAATTTGCGCGGCAGCGAAGCGTCAGTCCTCCACGACGTCGATATGCGTCGGGTCCAGGACGCGGCGCAGGAATTCCTTGGTTCGCGGCTGGGACGGGGCGCTGATGACGTGTTCCGCCGGGCCTTCCTCCACTACGACGCCGGCATCCATGAAGACCACGCGGTCAGCCACTTCGCGGGCAAAGCCCATCTCGTGGGTGACCACCAGCATGGTCATGCCTTCCTGGGCCAGTTTGCGCATGACGGCCAGGACATCACCCACCGTCTCCGGGTCAAGGGCGGACGTTGGCTCGTCGAAGAGCATCAGCTGCGGATCCATGGACAGCGCGCGTGCAATGGCTACGCGCTGCTGCTGGCCACCGGAGAGCTGGTCCGGAAAACGATCGGACAGGTGTCCAAGGCCAACGCGTTCGAGGTTGCGGCGTGCTACGTCGGCGGCCTCGGACTTGGACCGCTTGAGGACCTTCATCTGCGAGATGGTGCAGTTGTCCAGCACGCTCAGGTGCGGGAACAGGTTGAAGTGCTGGAACACCATGCCGACGCTCTGACGCATGCGGTTGAGGTCGACGTCGGGGTCGGTGGCCTCGAACTTGCCCACGTTAATGGTGCCCGCATTCGGGTGTTCAAGCAGGTTCACGCAGCGCAGGAGGGTGGACTTTCCGGAACCCGAGGGCCCGATCAGGCACACGACCTGGCCCGGTTCAACGGTCAGCGAGATGCCTTTGAGAACCTCATTGTTGCCGTAGGACTTACGGAGGTCCTTGATGTCCACGCCTGCGGCGCGAACGGCTGCGGTGCTCCCGGTGGAGTTATTCATGACTGTCCTGCCTATCGCTTCGTCCGCGCGGAGCGGCTTTCGAACTTCCGTGCCAGGAGGCTCAAGGGGATGGTGATGACCAGGTAGAAGGCACCGGCCACAAGCAACGGCGTGAGGCCGGCTCCGAGGCTGGAGATGCCGTCGCGGCCGAACTTGGTCAGCTCATACTGGGACGCGGTGAGGCCCAGGACGTAGATCAGCGAGGAGTCCTTGGTGAGCAGGATGATCTCGTTGGTCAACGGCGGCAGGACGATTTTAAACGCCTGCGGAATGACGATGGAGACCATCGCGCGCCAGTGCGGCATGCCAAGGGAGCGGGCGGCTTCCATCTGTCCCTTGGGCACGGCCTGGAGGCCGGCGCGCAGGGTTTCGGCGATGTAGGCGGAGGCCACCATGCCCAGGGAAACCATGACCACTATGTTGACGTCCCACTGGACACCGAAGGCCAGGGGCACACCGTAGCCAAAGGCGATGAAGACCAGCAGGGCGGGGACGCCGCGGAAGAATTCGATGTATCCGGTGGCGAGCCAGCGGTAGAGGGGGAAGGATGAGAGCTTCATCAGGGCGAGCAGCAGACCACCGGAGAGGCCCACAACGAAGGCAAGCGCCGTGTAGATGAGGGTGTTCTTGAGGCCGATCAGGAAGATGTCGGGGAACATCGGGCCGATTTTGGCGAAGTTGAAGACGCTGTTTCCAACGGTCTTCCAGTCCACGGCGAGGATTACTGCGGCCAGGGCCACAACGAAGATCCCGGCCTGGACGTACAGACTGACTTTGGCTCGTTGACGTGCAGTCATTGCCATGGTGTTCTCACATTCGTAGTGCGCAGGTGGGGCCCCGAACGGACTGCTTTAACAGATCGTTGCGGGGCCCGCCTGCGTGATTCTGGGGAGCCGGGGCTCGGACTACTTCTTGGTTGCTTCGCCGAACCAGGTTGTCTCGAACTTCTTCAGGGTGCCGTCATCGGTGAGGCGCTTCAGGGTCGCATTGACGGCGTCAGCCATGGCGGTGTTGCCCTTCTTGATGGAGATTCCCAGCTTCTCGCCCGTTGCGTAGTCTTCAACGCGCTTGAGCTTGGAATCGTCCATGATGGCGTAACCCAGAACCGACTGGTTGCCGACGGCGGCGTCGATGGTGCCTGCCTTGAGGGCCTGGACCAGGAGGCCGGAGTCCTCGAACTGCTGGGCGTCGATTCCCTTGTCCTTGGCGTACTGGGCGCCGGTGGTGGCCTGCTGGACGCCCACCTTCTTGCCCTTGGCACCGTCAAGGTTGTTGATGCCCGAGGACGAGGTAGCCACGAGGGTCAGGTCGTCATCCATGTACGGGTTGGAGAAGTCCATGACGTTCTTGCGGACATCGGTGATGGAGATTGAGGAGATGGAGACGTCGCAACCAGTCAGCGCAGTGCCGGTCTCGATTGCTTCGAAGGAGCTGTCCACCACGTTGAGTTCGGCCTTGAGGTCCTTGGCCACTTCGTTGGCGATGTCCATGTCGAAGCCGACGATCTTGCCGTCCTTCTGGAACTCGAAGGGCTCGTAGGGGACATCCGAGCACACGGTGAGCTTGCCGGCGTTGATGAGCTTGGGGCCTGAGCCACTCGAGGCAGCCGGGGTGGAGGCGCCACCGCAGGCGGTCAGGGCCAGGGCGCCTGCTGCGAGCACGGCGGCCATCTTGGTGCCGGACAGAACCGAACGGGAGATCTGCATGTTTTTTACCTTTTGTTGCAGTGGATGCTGAGCTGAGTCGGTTTTAGTGTAGCGCCCAACGTGAGATGTGCATCACAGGAAACTTAGTTTCACTATCAGATAACTAGTTTAGCGAATATGCAAGTGCCACCCGCGAGTCCCAGTCTGAGATCCCAGATTCAGCGCTGGATCCCCAGGGCCTCGAGCATTGGCCGGAATTTGGCCCATGTCTCGGCAAGCTCAGCCTCAGGCTGGGAACCTTCCACGATCCCGCAACCCGCGTAAAGACGTACTGTGTTGGCGTCCTCGATGACCGCGCCGCGCAAGGCAATGCCCCATTCGCCATTGCCGGCAGCATCAAGCCAACCCACCGGCCCGGCGTAGGGGCCACGGTCCAGGTGCTCCAGTTTCCGGATCAGCGCACCGGCCACCAAAGTAGGTGTTCCGCACACTGCCGCGGTTGGATGCAGCGCATTGATCAGGGCCAAGCACGTGGGCACATGACCTTCAATATCAGCAAGCTCGGCTTTGACGTCCGAGGCCAGATGCCACACGTTGGGCAGTTCCAGAATGAAGGGCTCGCTGTGGGAGTTCATCGCCTCGGAAAACGGCGCCAGCTGGCGGGTCAGCGAATCAATCGCAATCTCATGCTCGTGGCGCTGCTTTTCAGATCCGGCCAGAACCCGCTCGGCGTAGGCCATGGGGGATCCGTCCACACCTTCGGCGTCGCGGCGATCCAACGTGCCGGCCAGAACGCGGGCCTGAGCCGTGCGACCCTCCACCTGAATCAGCATTTCCGGTGTCGCACCGACCAGGCCGTCAACGCCATACGTCCAGCATTCCCGGTACCGTGCCGCCAGCTGGCGAAGCACCTCCGCAGCGTTCACGCCGGCAGGCAGGTTGGCTACGACGTCGCGCGCCAGGACAAGTTTCTCCAGCTTGCCGGTGCGGATTTCCGCCACGCCGTTGGAGACAGCCTGCATCCAATCCGTTTCGCTCAACGACCCCCGGCTCAGGTAACCAGCCGCACCGTTGGGCGAAAAAGCGTCAGGTGACAGCCCGACGTCGGACCCTCCTGCCGTAGTGGCCTCACCATCGGCTTCATAGGGGTCGGTGCTGGTCAGCCAGCGGTCCAGGGCGGCGAGGACGCCCGCCTCGGTGAGCTCGACGTCGTCGAAAGTCAGTTGGGTGGCCCATGCGCGGCCATCGCGGATGCCGACCACCATCTCCGGGACGATCAGCCGGGAAACGTGCGGGGACATCTTGGAAAAAGCGAACGAGCCGAACGCAACCGGGCCAGTGCCCGGGATCTCCACGTGATCGATGATTTCGGCCTCAAGAATGAGGTGCCGCCACCAGATATCAGCCTCAAGGAAGCGCTCAGGCCCCGAGGCGTTGAACCGTGTCAGCTCGCCGTACCCCACCAGACCGGCTTCGCGGCGTGACCAGCAGAGGACGTCGTCCCGGACCAGAAACGACGGCAGCCCCCCGGAGGATGATTCGACATCGAGGGGGACTGTCAAGGTACGGAGCGTGCTCGTCATGATGGAACAACAGTACTCCCGCGTGCCGCCAGAACCTGAGCCGAGTTCTACAGCGCAGCAAAGTCGGCTGAATGTCTGAGACAATTGCAGGGTGAACCGAGCATCCTTGGAAAAGCGTCCGGACGAAGTTGCGACGATGTTTGACGATGTCGCCCCCAAATACGACGTCGTGAATGACGTCCTCTCCATGGGGCAGACGCGTCGGTGGCGCCGCATCGTGGTGGATGCCATGGATGTAAAGGTGGGCCAGAAGGTCCTGGACCTCGCCGCTGGAACGGGCACCTCAAGCGAACCGTACGCCGATGCCGGCGTGGATGTCGTGGCCTGCGACTTCTCTCTGGGCATGCTCAAAGTGGGCAAACGCCGCCGCCCGGACATCGACTTCATCGCCGGAGATGCCACCAACCTGCCGTTCGCGGACAACAGCTTTGACGCTTCCACCATTTCCTTCGGCCTGCGGAATGTTGTTGAACCGCGCAAAGCCCTCGAGGAAATGCTGCGCGTCACCAAGCCCGGCGGCCGGCTGGTCATCGCGGAATTTTCGCACCCCGTGGTGCCGCTGTGGCGCAACCTCTACACCGAATACCTGATGCGCGCCCTCCCGGCCATCGCCACCAAGGTCTCCTCCAACCCGGATGCCTACGTCTACCTGGCAGAGTCGATCCGCGCCTGGCCGGACCAGGACCACCTTGCCCAGTGGCTCAGCGACGCTGGTTGGACGGACATCACCTACCGCAACCTCAGCGGCGGCATCGTTGCCGTACACCGCGCGCAGAAGCCGGCCGAGCACCGCGAAAGCGTGCCCGTGGCCAAGCTTCGCCGCCAGATCAAACCGCGCCGGTCCGGCAGCCAGCCCACCTGACGTGCCACTTATTTAGGACGACGTGAAAGTACTGATTGTTGGCGCGGGACCCGCCGGGTCCACCGCCGCGTATTACCTCGCCCAGGCCGGCATTGATGTCACAGTCCTGGAGAAGACCTCCTTTCCCCGCGAAAAAGTCTGCGGCGACGGTCTCACCCCGCGCGCGGTCCGTGAAATCCAGAAGCTCGGATTGCCGCATGCCGAGTCCGAGGGCTGGCGCCGAAACAAGGGTCTTCGACTCATTGCAGGCGGCCGTACCATCGAGCTGCCTTGGCCCGAGGTTTCAGACTTTCCAACCTACGGACTGATTCGGACCCGGCTGGGCTTCGACGAAGAGTTGGCCCGTCACGCACAGGCCGCGGGCGCCGTCGTGCTTGAACGCCACAGCGTCACGTCCGCCCTGCAGTCCGACGACGGCCGCGTCATCGGCGCGCGGGCGTCCATCCTCGACGAGTCCGGACGCAAGACGGGCGAAACGCGCGACTTCCATGCCGACGTCGTACTCGCTGCGGACGGCAACTCCACGCGCACCGCTGTGTCGCTGGGTATGCACAAGCGTGATGACCGTCCGTTGGGCGTCGCCGTGCGAACTTACTTCACATCTCCCAGGCACGAAGACGACTGGATGGAAGGCTGGCTGGAGCTCCCCGGCAAGTCCGGCAAGCCGCTGCCCGGCTACGGCTGGGTGTTTGGGGTCGGCGACGGCACGTCCAACGTGGGGCTCGGAATACTGAACTCTTCCAAGGAATTCGGCAAGCTGGACTACAAGCAGGTCCTGCGCGAGTGGACGGCTGGAATGCCCGCCGATTGGGGCTTCACGCCTGAGAACCAAGTGGGGGAGATCCGCGGCGCCGCGCTGCCCATGGGCTTCAACCGCACGCCGCACTACTCACCCGGACTGCTCCTGCTGGGCGACGCCGGTGGCATGGTGTCCCCCTTCAACGGCGAGGGTATCTCCTACGCCATGGAGTCGGCCCGGTTCGCGGCTGAGTTCCTGATTGACTCTGCTTCACGTTCCGCTTCCGCCGGATGGACCGCCGACGACGCCGACGCCCACCTTTCGCGGTACGCGGACTATGTGCGGGACCAGTGGGGATCGCACTTCACTTTGGGTCGCATGTTTGCTTCTTTGATCGGCAAGCCCGCCGTCATGAAGCTCGCACTGCGCACGGGTATGCCGATTCCGATGCTGATGCGCTTCGTGGTGCGTATGCTCGCCAATCTCACGGACCCGTCCGCGAAGGGCTTCGAAGATCGCGTAATCCGCGTCCTTGAGATGCTCGTCCCGGCCACGTCCAACACTTCCCCTGTCCGCCCTTTTAAGGCGGCAGACTCCGACACCGCGGTTTCCGCAACAACTAGTTAGGGTTAAGCCGTGACGAACTCTGCCGAACACAGCTGGACGCATGCCGGGCACGGCCTGCCGGACACTGTTGAGCCTGCCCCCAACACCACCGCCATCGCCACAGGGCTCCAGCTGCCCGCCGGTTTTGCCGCCATCGCCGGCGACGCCGAACTCGGCCCAGCCATCACCACCAACCTGGCCCGCGTGGAAAAGAAGCTTCGCGAAGCCATTTCCAACTCGGACCCCCTTGCTGACGCAACGTCGCGCCATCTGGTGGAAGCCGGCGGCAAGCGCATCCGTCCGCTGCTCACATTGTTGTGCGCACACCTCGGAGACGCATCCCGTCCCGAGGTGGTCCAGGCTGCGGTCGTGGTTGAACTGACGCACCTTGCAACCCTGTACCACGACGACGTCATGGACTCCGCGCCCTTCCGCCGCGGCGCCCCGACGGCCCACGAAGTGTGGGGCAACTCGGTGGCTATCCTCACCGGCGACCTGATCTTTGCCCGGGCCTCCATCCTCGTCTCCGAGCTCGGCTCCCGTGCCCTCGGCATCCAGGCCCGCACCTTCGAACGGCTGTGCCTCGGCCAGCTCCATGAAACCGTGGGCCCGCGCGAGGACGAAGACGCCGTGGAGCACTACCTCTCCGTCATCGCCGACAAGACCGGCTCCCTGGTTGCAGCCTCCGGCCAACTTGGCGCAATCTTCGCCGGTGCCGATCCCACATACGAGGACGTCTTGGTTGAGTACGGCGAGAAGGTGGGCGTGGCCTTCCAGCTTGCCGACGACGTCATCGATGTCACCGGCGTGAAGGTCAAGTCCGGCAAGTCCCCGGGCACCGACCTCCGCGAAGGCGTGCCCACCTTGCCCGTGCTCCTCCTGCGCCGTGATGCTGCAGCGGGGGATTCCTCCGCGGCTGCCCTGCTGGAGTTGGTGGACGGCGACTTGACGTCCGATGCCGCCCTTGCCGATGCTGTGGCTGGTTTGCGCGAACACCCTGTGACCACCGAATCCTGGAAGATCGCCCGCCAGTGGTCTTCGGAGGCCATTTCGGCTCTGGCGCCGCTGCCTGAGGGCGTTGTTAAGACGTCGCTGACCAACTTCGCGCACGCAGTGGTGGACCGGAGCAGCTAGCTTCCTCGTTCCGTTTAACCGCAACGCGGGGTCACTTACGGCCCATCCCGAGGGGATTTATGGGCCGTAAGTGACCCCGCGTTGCTTAATGTGCTGTGTTTTGCAGCTATATGGAAAACTCCACGGTTCCGTAAATAAGATCATGGTCATTGGAAAATCATTGACGCAAAAAGTTGCGTATGTGACAGAGTTGTCATAAGCTATTCACGGATCCACTAAATGCCTCCGGTGGGTCTGATGCGAACGGAGATTGTGGTCCCGGTTCGGTGCAGCGTATGACTCGTAACGTTGCAGCGGACCGGGGCCATTCCCTTTAACAGCAAGACCCCAAGGGAGGGCCATCGCCAGCCCAAATAAAAACAGCCCCCGCGCCACCCATCAAGGGGAGCGCAGGGGCTGCCAGTCAGAACTTAGTCTTCGTCGTTGAACGCCCACTCGAACATGTCGAAGACGAATTCGGAGAACGTGCCTTCTTCGCTCTTCCACTGGCCGCGGGCGTTGTTGCGGCGCCAGACGATGGGGTCCGGGATGCTGACATCGGCGATGCGGAAGCCCCAGGTGAATTGTTCCTCTTCGTCTTCGAGGAACATGAGGAAGCCTTCGTCATCCACCTCGAGTTCCTCGGGATCCCAGAAGTAGTGGTACGCCTCCATGAGGTCCTCGCAACCACCGAGGGCAAGGTAGAACTCGCGCAGAGCCAGCGGGATGGTAAAGGAGTGATCGGCGAGGGCCTCGTCCAGTTCCTCTGGTGTGAGGCCGTCTTCTTCCTGCCATTCATCCTCGAGATACTTTGGGACCAGCGCGCGGAATTTCTCGAGGAACATGTCAGTCATGCTCTTATCCTAGCTAATCGCGGGCACCCGAAATTGCGCCTGTACCGGTGCCTGCACGCTGCCATCCGCGGACGGCCAGTGGCACGTACCAACTGCGCCTCCAGGCTGTGACGCGGAAGGCAAAAACAATGCCGGCCACCAGGCATGCGGTGAGCCCGCTGAACAGGCCAAGGTGCCAGAGCAGGGTGGTCAATCCGGCCCCCACAAACGCGGGTAGCGCGTAGATGTCGCGTGCATCAAAAAGGGTTGGAACCTCGTTGGCGGTGATGTCGCGGAGCAGGCCGCCGCCCACTGCCGTGGTGACGCCCAAGAGGATTGCAGCCACCGGATTCATGCCGGAGGTGAGTGCCTTCAACGTCCCGGTGATGCAGAAAAGGGCCAGCCCGCCGGCGTCGAACAGCGTTAACAGGGAGGTGAAGCGCTGCGCAGAGGAGAACAGGAAGTACACCAGCAGCGCAGCGAGCAGGGGCGGAATCAGGTAGATCGGGTTTGTGAAAGCAACAGGCGGTCCGGCGTTGATGACGACGTCGCGGATCGCACCCCCACCCAGCGAGACGATGGAGGCGAGGAGTACTGAACCCACGATGTCGAATTGTTTGCGGGCTGCCAGCAGCGAACCCGAGACCGCGAAGAAGAACACGCCGACCAGGTCAAGCCACAGAAGGACAATGTCGATGGAAATCAAGTGGACGGGTTCTTTCTGCCTGCGACTCTCGGTAGGTGCTGGCTCAACGTTACGCTAGCTCCCATGAACAGCCCCGTTTTGATCGCCTGTGCCCACGGAACCCGCAACCCCGAAGGCCAGGCCGCCATCCGTCGCGTCATGGCCGAAATCGAAGCCCTGCGCCCCGGCCTGCAGGTCCTTGAGGCGTACGTGGACGTGCAGGAACCCGAGTTGTCCGGGGTGGTGGAGGGTCTGCCCGAGGCGACTGCCGCCGTCGTCGTACCGCTTTTGCTCAGTACCGGCTTCCACATCAAGGTGGACGTGCCCAAGGCGATCAAGAGCCGGCCGGAAGTAGTGGCCGCGAGGCCGCTGGGTCCGGACCCGCGCTTGGCGGAGCTGCTTGCCACCCACTTGCGCGCCGCCGGACTGAAGGAGAACGACGGCGTGCTGCTGGCTGCCGCAGGATCATCCCTTCCGGACGGCTCGGTGGACTCGGAGGAGCAGGCGCGCCAACTCGCTGAGCTGCTGCCGAACAAGGTTCGCGTCGCCTACGGTGCCAGTGCACAGCCAACAGTGCCCGACGGCGTCGCCTCCTTGCGCGCCGAACTCGCCGAAGACGGGGCAAACGGCAGGGTTTTCGTCGCCTCTTACCTGTTGGCAACGGGCTACTTCCACGACCAGCTGGCCAAGGCTGGGGCGGATATTGTTACGGCTCCTTTGCTGCCGTCGCCGGTTCTGGCGGAGATAGCACTGGAGCGTTACGACGCCGTGTTGGCAAGGGCGTCCTAACCTTTATTGGCGCGGAGGGAGCCCAAAAAGGACCTGCATATACGGGCTCCCGGGACAAGGCCGCTGGCGTGTTCGTGACGAAATGTTTCCCTAGGTGACTTAGCGTTTCCGGACCTTTGCTGACGAAAACTGGCCAGACCTAAAGTCGACGTATGACAGATACAGCTGTAGCCGGTGCGCCCGCGGACTCCGCAGTCCCCTCGCGCCCAGCACGCACCCGCCCTGCCGCCAAGCCCCACGGCCAGTGGAAGGTTGATGGCACTGCGCCGCTCAACGCCAACGAAACCTGGAAGCAGGAAGACAACGGGCTGAACGTCCGTGAGCGGATTGAGTCTGTCTATTCCAAAGAGGGCTTCGACTCGATCGACGGCACCGACCTTCACGGCCGTTTCCGCTGGTGGGGCCTCTACACCCAGCGCAAGCCCGGGATCGACGGCGGCAAGACCGCAACCCTTGAGCCGCACGAGCTCGAAGACAAGTACTTCATGCTGCGCGTGCGCATCGACGGCGGTGCGCTGACCACCGAGCAGCTGCGCGTTATCGGCCAGATCTCCGTGGACTTCGCCCGCGGCTCGGCCGACCTCACGGACCGCCAGAACATCCAGCTCCACTGGATCCGCGTGGAGGATGTGCCGGAAATCTGGCGCCGCCTCGAATCCATCGGCCTGTCCACCACCGAAGCCTGCGGCGACGTTCCCCGCGTCATCCTCGGCTCCCCGGTTGCCGGCATCGCCAAGGACGAGATCATCGACCCCACGCCGCTCATCCACGAGCTCGCCGAGCGTTTCATCGGCGACCCGGAGCTGGCCAACCTGCCTCGTAAGTACAAGACCGCCATCACCGGCCACCCGTCCCAGGACGTAGTGCACGAGATCAACGACTTCGCCCTGGTGGGTGTCGTCCACCCCGAGCTCGGCGCAGGTTACGACCTCTGGGTTGGCGGCGGTTTGTCAACCAACCCGCGCCTTGCCGAACGCCTCGGCGTGTTCGTCTCGGCCGACGTCGCCGCCGAAGTGTGGCTGGGCGTCACCAGCATCTTCCGCGACTACGGCTACCGTCGCATGCGCACCAAGGCCCGCCTGAAGTTCCTGATGAACGACTGGGGTCCGGCCAAGTTCCGCCAGATCCTGGAAGACGAATACCTTGGCTTCAAGCTTCCGGACGGCCCCGCCGCTCCCAAGCCCACGGCTCCCGGCGACCACATCGGTGTCCACGAGCAGAAGGACGGCAAGTTCTTCATCGGCGTGACCCCCACGGTTGGCCGCACGTCCGGCGAGGCGCTGGTCAAGCTCGCCGACACTCTGGAGCAGCACGGCAGCTACCGCCTGCGCACTACTCCCCACCAGAAGCTCGTCATCCTGGACGTTGCCAAGGAGCAGGTGGAGCCGCTCATCGCTGAACTGGACACCCTGGGCCTTTCCGCCCGTCCGTCCGTGTTCCGCCGCGGCACCATCGCCTGCACCGGCATTGAGTTCTGCAAGCTGGCCATCGTGGAAACCAAGGTCACCGCGGCTACGGCAATCGCCGAACTGGAACGCCGCCTGGCTGACCTCGTGGAGACCAAGCAGCTGCCCCAGGCACTGTCCCTCCACATCAACGGCTGCCCCAACTCCTGCGCCCGCATCCAGACCGCGGACATCGGCCTCAAGGGCATGATGCTGCCAACGCCCGACGGCGACCCCACCCCGGGTTTCCAGGTTCACCTCGGTGGCGGGCTGGCCAACAACGAGCGTGAGGAAGCCGGTTTGGGACGTACCGTCCGCGGCCTCAAGGTCACGGTCGAAAACCTGCCTGACTACGTGGAGCGTGTGGTCCGCAAGTTCGTCGCCACTGGCGCCGAGGGCCAGACCTTCGCGGAGTGGGCACTCTCCGCAGATGAAGGAGACCTCCAGTGACAGTTGCAACCAAGCGTTCCAATGAAGAACTCAAGGCTCTGGCCGAGGCCGGGGCTGCAGAGCTCGGCTGGAATGCTCCCGCCCGCGATGTCATCGCCTGGGTTGCCCGGAACTTCGAGCTGCCCGCGGTAACCGTGGCTTGCTCCATGGCCGACGCCGTACTGCCGGCCTTGGTCGCTGACCAGCTTCCCGGCGTCGACGTCTTGTTCCTGGAGACCGGCTACCACTTCAAGGAAACGTACGAGACCCGCGACGAAGTTGCGGCGAACCTGCGCGTCAACGTGGTGGACGTCCTTCCGGAGAACACGGTGGAACAGCAGGACCGTTTGCTGGGCAAGGACCTGTTCGCCCGCGACCCCGCCCAGTGCTGCGCGCTGCGCAAGGTAGAGCCGCTGCGCCGCTCGCTTGGCGGCTACGAGGTGTGGTTTACAGGTGTTCGCCGCGACGAAGGACCCACCCGCACCAACACGCCGGTGATCACTTGGGACGAGGGCTTTGGCCTGGTCAAGGTGAACCCGATGGTCGACTGGACCTTCGACCAGCTGGTCGAGTACTCCGAGGACAACATCCTTCCCGTCAACCCCCTCCTGAGCCAGGGCTACCCGTCCATCGGCTGCCAGCCCTGCACCCGCAAGGTGGCCCCGGGTGAAGATCCCCGCGCCGGCCGCTGGGCAGGATCCGACAAGACAGAATGCGGACTACACACATGAGCACTCAAACAACCAGCGAGGACCTCGAGTTGAACCAGTTGCAGAGCGAAGCTGAAGGGGCCGCCGCGGCGTGGCGGGCATCGCGAAGCGGGCACGGCGGCCCTTCAGGTGAGCGGTTGAGCTCACTGGACACCCTTGAGTCCGAGGCCATTCACATCATCCGTGAAGTCGTTGCTGAGTTCGAGAAGCCTGCGCTGCTGTTCTCCGGCGGCAAGGATTCCGTGGTCATGCTGCACCTGGCCACCAAGGCTTTCTGGCCGGGCAAGGTTCCTTTCCCGGTCCTGCACGTGGACACCGGCCACAACTTCCCGGAGGTCATCGACTTCCGCGACCGCACCGTTGAGCGTCTTGGTTTGAAGCTGGTTGTTGGTTCGGTCCAGGAGTTCATCGACCGTGGCGAACTGGCCGAGCGTGCCGACGGCACCCGCAACCCGCTGCAGACCGTTCCGCTGCTGGATGCCATCCAGCGCAACAAGTTCGACGCCGTGTTCGGCGGCGGCCGTCGCGATGAGGACAAGGCCCGCGCCAAGGAGCGCATCCTGAGCCTCCGCGACGAATTCGGCCAGTGGGACCCGCGCAACCAGCGCCCCGAGCTGTGGAACCTGTACAACGGCCGCCACACCGTGGGCCAGCACGTCCGCGCGTTTCCCATCAGCAACTGGACCGAGCTGGACATCTGGCGCTACATCGAGCGCGAGAATATCGAGCTCCCCAGCCTGTACTACGCCCACGAGCGCGAGGTTTTTGCCCGCGACGGCATGTGGCGTGCGGTAGGCGAGGTTTCCGAGCCGTTGCCGCACGAGGAAGTCATCACCAAGCTGGTTCGCTACCGCACGGTGGGCGACATGTCCTGCACCGGTGCCGTCGAATCCGACGCACGCACCGTGGCCGACGTCGTAGTTGAAGTCGCTGCCTCAACCCTGACCGAACGTGGCGCCACCCGAGCAGATGACCGCATCTCCGAGGCAGCCATGGAAGACCGCAAGAAGGACGGCTACTTCTAAATGAGCACCGATACCGTATTCCTGGATGGCGGGCTTGAGTCCGCGCCGCTCCCGTCCACGCTGTTCCGCTTCGCAACGGCTGGATCGGTGGACGACGGCAAGTCCACTTTGGTGGGCCGCCTCCTTCACGATTCGAAGGCGATTCTTGCTGACACGCTCGACGCCGTTGCCCGCACCTCTGCGGACCGCGGCTTCGGTGGGGACAAGGGCGGGATCGACCTCGCCCTCCTGACCGACGGCCTCCGTGCCGAGCGCGAGCAGGGCATCACGATCGACGTCGCATACCGCTACTTCGCCACCGACCGCCGCAGCTTCATCCTGGCGGACTGCCCCGGCCACGTTCAGTACACCAAGAACACGGTGACTGGCGCGTCCACTGCGGATGCCGTCGTCGTGCTGATCGACGCACGCAAGGGTGTCCTTGAGCAGACCCGCCGCCACCTGTCCGTGCTGCAGTTGCTCCGGGTTGCCCACGTCATTGTGGCGGTGAACAAGATCGACCTCGTTGACTTCAGCGAACAGGTGTTCCGCGACATCGAAACTGACGTGCAGAAGGTTGCCCGCGAGCTGGGACTTGGTTCCGACGGCGTGGCGGACCTGCTGGTGGTTCCGGTTTCGGCGCTCGACGGCGACAACGTCGTGGACCGCTCGGACCGCACCCCCTGGTACACCGGTCCTGCACTGCTTGAGGTCCTTGAAACGCTGCCGGCCGCTGACGAGCTGGAAGCCGAACTGGAGAGCTTCCGCTTCCCGGTGCAGCTGGTCATCCGTCCGCAGGGCGCCTTGGCACCGGACGCCGTGGCGGCTGGGCTCGATGTGGAGGCATACCGCGATTACCGTGCCTACGCCGGCCAGATCACCGAGGGCTCCGTCAAGGTTGGCGACGAAGTCACCGTGCTGAGCCCAGGCCACGAGCCGCGTATCACCCGGATTACCGGCATCGACTTCGCTGGCAAGGAACTTCAGGAAGCGGCTGCTCCGCAGTCCGTTGCCGTTCGTTTGGCTGACGAGATCGACATCGCCCGTGGCGACACCATCGCTGCCGCAGGCACGGTCCGCGAAAGCACTGCTGACCTGTACGCCTCGCTGTGCTGGCTCTCGCCGAAGCCCCTGCGCGAGGGTCAGAAGGTCCTGGTAAAGCACGGTACGCGCACGGTCCAGGCCCTGGTTCGCAACGTCACCGGCAAGCTGGACCTGGCTACCTTCAACGTGGAGCCTGCTTCAAGCCTTGAGCTCAACGACATCGGACACGCCCAGCTTCGCCTGGCTGCTCCGTTGCCGCTGGAGAACTACCTGCACCACCGCCGTACGGGCGCCTTCCTGGTGATCGACCCCATCGACGGCAACACCCTTGCCGCCGGCCTGGTCAAGGACCACCCTGGCGATCACGAAGACGAGCGCTACGTCATCTAAGGTCGAAAAGTCAGATAGACCGCAGCTTGTTCGAAAATCCCGGCCTTGTACGGCGGGGGGATTTCGAACAAGCTGCGGTTTTTTCATTGAGCGATTAAGCAGGAAGATCACCACATGCCACAGAACACAGCACTCAGCACCCTGTTGGACTCCGGCCAGGACCTCGTCCTGGATGGGGCCCTTGCCACCGAATTGGAGGCCCACGGCTGTGATCTTGAGGATGCCCTATGGTCGGCCAAGGTCCTGCTGGAACAGCCACACCTGATCAAGCAGGTCCACCGGGACTATTTCGACGCCGGTGCCTCCGTGGCGATCACAGCGAGCTACCAGGCAACTCCCCAGGGGTTTGCGCGTCGCGGGCTTTCCGTGGAGGAATCGCTGGAGTTGGTGGCCCGGAGCGTCCGGCTGGCCGACGAGGCCCGCCGCGAGCACGCTGCGGCGAACCCTTCCAACGGGCCTCTTCTGGTGGCCGGATCCGTAGGTCCCTACGGCGCCTATCTGGCTGACGGCTCGGAATACCGGGGCGACTACACCCTGAGCGGTGCGGAGTTCATGGATTTCCACCGCCCACGCATCGCCGCCCTTGTGGATGCCGGGGCAGACTTCCTGGCGTGCGAGACCCTGCCGTCGTTCGCCGAAGCGGAGGCGCTGTTGGCGCTCGTGGCGGAGTTCGACGTCGAATCCTGGTTTACGTTCACGCTGCGGGATGCGGAACACATCAGTGACGGAACGCCGCTGGCGGACGTGGCTGCGCTGCTCCGCACGGAACCGCGGGTAGCCGCCGTCGGGGTTAACTGTGTGCCGCTGGAACTTGTGACCTCGGCGCTGGGGACGCTGAACGAAGTATCGGACAAACCGTTGGTCGCGTACCCGAACTCGGGGGAGACGTACGACGCCGTCACCAAGACGTGGGGCCCTTCCGCAGGCGGTCACGGCACAACTACGCTCGCCGGGAACGCCGCTGACTGGCGCGAGCGTGGAGCCCGGCTGATCGGTGGCTGCTGCCGCACGACGCCGCAGGACATCGCAGAGCTGGCAGCAAACATGACGTCAAGTGACCTTGGGTGAACCCAAGTGCCGCACAACCCCACGCAACATTGAAGGCCTGGCGGCGAATATGACGTCACGTGACCCTGCGTGAACGTTGGTTTCCATGGGATTGAAGCGGAAATATGACAGTCCCTACTGTGAACTTATGACCTTTCCGGAATGGTCCTTCCTTGCCCCGAACGGGCGATGTCAAGGGGCCTGATCTTCGCCCCTTTTCGCATCCCACATCTCCTTAGGACCTCCCCATGGCAAACACCCCCGAGTCACAGAAGCCCGATTCCGGCACCACCCGCATCGTCGCTGGTGAGACCAACAAGCCCAAGCGTCGCCGCGGCCTTGAGATCGGCCTGGCCGTCGGCTTGGCCCTGCTGATCGGTGCAGGCGCCGCAGTGGCCTCCGTCGTCTCCCAGAACAACCAGGCCGCCCCGGCTCCTACGACGTCCCCGGCTGCTGAGCTCAAGCTCGGCTACTTCAGCAACGTCACCCACGGCCCGGCCCTGGTTGGCATCAGCAAAGGCATCATCGCCAAGGACCTCGGCGATACCAAGCTCAGCACCCAGATCTTCAATGCAGGCCCTGCCGCGATCGAAGCCTTGAACGCCGGCGCCATCGACGCCACCTACATCGGCCCCAACCCGGCCATCAACTCGTTCGTCAAGAGCAACGGCGAGTCCGTCAGCATCATCGCCGGCGCCGCAGCAGGCGGAGCCCAGCTGGTGGTCAAGCCCGAAATCAACTCCGCGGCTGACCTCAAGGGCAAAGTCCTCGCCTCTCCGCAGCTTGGCGGGACGCAGGACGTAGCCCTCCGCGCATGGTTGGGCCACCAGGGCTACAAGACCAACCCGGACGGCAGCGGCGACGTCAACATCAACCCGACCGAAAACGCCCAGACCCTGAAGCTCTTCCAGGACGGAAAGCTCGACGGCGCGTGGTTGCCTGAGCCGTGGGCCTCCCGTTTGGTCCTGGAAGCAGGCGCGAAAGTCCTCGTAGACGAGAAGGACCTGTGGGACAAGGGCGAATTCACCACCACCATCCTGATCGTGAACAAGAAGTTCGCCGCTGAGCACCCGGAAACCGTGAAGGCACTGCTCAAGGGCCATGTTGAATCCGTGAACTGGCTGAACTCCGCAACGCCAGAAGAGAAGGCCAGCACCATCAACGCTGTCCTGAAGGACACGGCCGGCAAGCCGCTCCCCGCCAACGTGATCGACCGCGCACTGAAGAACATCACCTTCACCACTGACCCGCTCGCGGGAACGTACAAGAAGCTCCTCCAGGACGGTGTGGACGCCGGCACCACCAAAGCTGCCGACATCAACGGCATCTTCGACCTCCGGGCATTGAACGAAGTAGAGGGCAAGAAGACGTCCGCTGCAGGGCTCGGCCAGGACTAAGCACCAACCGGCTGGTCCGCTTCCCCTCCGGAATACGGGTGGGGGAGCGGGCCGGCCTTCAGCCATATCAGCTCCACCAATCAACACGAAGGACGGGACCATGCCAGTCGTACTCGAGAACCTGGGCAAGCGCTTCGGCGACGGCGCCCCGGTGCTGGACGACGTCAACGCCACGATCGCGCAGGGCGAGTTCGTTGCCCTCCTCGGTGCGTCCGGCTGCGGCAAGTCCACGCTACTGAACATCATGGCGGGACTTGAGCATCCGACGTCGGGCGCCCTTGAAGTGCCCAGCGACGGCGCGGCGTTCATGTTCCAGGACTCGGCGCTGTTCCCGTGGTTGACGGCGCGAGGCAACATCGAGCTGGCACTTCAGCTGGCTGACAAGTCCAGCACCAAGGCCAGCCGCCGGGAACGGGCAACTGAACTGCTGGAGCTTGTCCACCTCGGCGGCGCCGGCGACAAGCGTCCGCATGAACTGTCCGGTGGCATGCGGCAACGCGTGGCCCTTGCACGTTCCTTGGCACAGGACCGGCAGCTGTTGTTGATGGACGAGCCCTTCGCGGCCCTTGACGCGATTACCCGCGACCTCTTGCACGACGAACTCGAGCGGATCTGGAAGGAAACCGGCCGCACCATCGTGTTCGTGACGCACAACGTTCGCGAGGCTGTCCGGTTGGGCCAGCGCGTGCTGCTTTTGTCCTCGCGTCCCGGCCGTGTTGTCGCCGAATGGGATGTGACCGAGGAACACCGAACCGATGCTGGTCGTGCCGGGGAGCTGACCGGAGTCATTACCCGCCGGCTACGCGAGGAGATCCGCCGCCATGCCAAGTAATCCCACCACTACCCAGGAGCGGACCCTGCCCGTGAGCGAATCCAGCGAGCACATTACTTCGCCGTCCTTGAAGGGCAACCCCTCCGAACTGCGCGACCTCGAAGCAGGCTTGGACAACCTCCAGTCCGATACCGGACGTAAGGCCGGCATCGAATGGAAGCGCGTACTGCTGCCGATCGCAGCCCTGGTAGTCCTCGTCCTCGCCTGGCAGTTCTACGTCTCCCTCGGCCTTAAGCGCCGTGACCAGGTTCCCGGGCCCCTTGATGTGCTCAACCAGCTGGTGACGCTCTGGGGTGAAGGCAGGGTTCAGGAATCGGTGTGGACTTCGTTGCAGCGCGGCTTGATCGGCTTCCTGATTTCGGTGGTGGTTGCTACGCCTGTGGGCCTGTTGCTGGCTCAGGTCGCTCCGCTTCGCCGCGCGTTTGGGCCTCTGATTTCCGGGCTTCAGGTCCTGCCGTCCGTGGCTTGGGTGCCGGCCGCGATCATCTGGTTTGGCCTGACCGATGCCACCGTCTACTTCGTGGTCCTCATGGGTGCGATCCCGTCGATCATCAACGGCCTCATCTCCGGTGTGGACCAGATCCCGCCGCAATACCGCAGCGTGGGTACTGTGCTCGGTGCGAACCGGCTGCAGATGGCCCTGCAGATCGTCCTTCCTGCAGCACTGCCCGGGTACATCGGCGGATTGAAGCAGGGTTGGGCTTTCTCCTGGCGCTCGTTGATGGCCGCGGAAATCATCGCTGTCGGTGGCACCATCGGCTTCGGCTTGGGCTCGCTGCTTGATCAAGGACGTGCGCTGTCCGACATGGCCGTGGTCATGTCCGCCATCCTGTTGATCCTGGCTGTGGGCATCCTGATCGAGCTCCTCGTTTTCGGCCCGATCGAAAAGCGCCTCCTCCAGCGTCGTGGTTTGCTGGCGGGCAGCAGCCGCTAGGGTCCCTTTCTTAAAGCAACGCGGGGTCAGATACAGCCCATGTTGAAGCTAAACATGGGCCGTAACTGACCCCGCGTTGCTTTGGCTGGCTAGAATCGGCGAATGGGCCTTCTAACGTTCAGCATCAACGTCACTTTGGATGGTTGCGTCGACCACCGTGAGGGCATCGCCGACGACGAGACGCATGCCCATTACACCCGGCTCCTGGAGGAGAGCGGCGCGATGCTCTGGGGCCGCACCACGTACGAAATGATGGAGGCCTACTGGCCGCTGGTGGCCCGTGGCGAAGTCGATGCGCCGCCTGCCCTGCGCGATTGGGCCCTCACACTGGAGACCAAGCCCAAATACGTGGTCTCGGCGACCCGTAGTGACTTCCCGTGGACCAACAGCCACCACGTTGTCGGCGAGCTGCGAACGGCGGTGCAGGAACTCAAGGACCGGACTCCCCGCGGCGTGCTTGTGGGCAGCGGCAAACTTGCCACCGAGCTGGACCGGCTGGACCTGATCGATGAGTACAAATTCCTCATCCACCCCATGATCACCGGGCACGGCCCAACCCTGTACCAAGGCGGACTGCCCACCACCCGACGCCTCGAACTGATCTCTGCCGAGCCGCTGAGCAACGGCGCGGTGGCCATGCACTACCGACGCGCCGGATAAGTTTTTTCGCGAGGAATTCCTGGGCCGTCTCACGAGTTGTCCCGGACATGCACAACAAACGGATCGGCTTCCTTTCCTTCGGCCATTGGGCACGCGTCCCTGGTTCACTGGTGCCGTCGGCCGGTGAAGCAATCAAGCAGGGCATCGAACTGGCGGTGGCCGCAGAGGAACTGGGGATCGATGGGGCGTTCTTCCGTGTGCACCACTTTGCCCGGCAGCAAGCGTCCCCGTTCCCGCTGCTCGCCGCCATCGCGGCAAGGACCAGCACCATCGAGATGGGCACCGGCGTGATCGACATGCGCTATGAAAACCCGCTGTACATGGCGGAGGAGGCTGCGGCCACGGACCTGATCAGCGATGGCCGGCTTCAGCTCGGAGTAAGCCGTGGTTCACCCGAGCCTGCCCTGAACGGAGCCGCCAACTTTGGCTATGTTCCGAACGAGGGCGAGGACGCAGGCGACATGGCGCGGCGCCACACCGCGCTGTTCCGCAAGGCCATTGCCGGGCACGGGGTTGCCCAGGCTGATCCCCACTACGCAGGCGGAGCCACTGGACTTCTGCCCATCCAGCCACTCTCTCCAGGACTTCCACAGCGGATCTGGTGGGGTGCCGGAACCCGCAAGACGGCAGTCTGGGCCGCCGAGCAAGGCATGAACCTCATGAGTTCCACGCTCCTGACCGAAGATACCGGCGTCCCGTTCGACCAATTGCAAGCCGAGCAGATCCACCTGTTCCGCGAAGCCTGGGCAGCTGCCGGGCACGACTTCGAGCCCCGCGTTTCCGTCAGCCGCAGCATCCTGCCGATCGTCGATGAGGTGGACAACCGGTACTTCGGCCTTCGCGCCCAAGCGGACCGGCAGGACCAGGTTGGAATTCTCGACGGCGCGTTGTCCCGTTTCGGGAAGAGCTACATCGGCGAGCCGGACGAGTTGGCAGAAGAACTCGCAGCCGATGCAGCCGTCCAGGCTGCCGATACCGTCCTGCTGACGGTGCCCAACCAACTTGGGGTGGAGTACAACGCGAAGCTCCTGGGGAACGTCGCGAAGTACATCGCACCTGCTTTTGGCTGGGCCCGACAAACGCCTAAGCCCCGGCAAAACGCCTGAGTTACGCCTACGAAGCGGCGGGCAGCCGCCCGATGCCCGCCGCTTCCACAGCAGTGTCCGAAACGCCAGCATCCGAAACCCCAGCATTCGAAACCCCAGACCCGGAAACCCCGGACCCCGAAACTGCAGGCCCGTCCACGAAAACCCGGTAACCGCGTTCGTGATCGAAGCCGTGGATCTCCCGGGTGTCCAAAGCAGCCATGAACTCCAACGTCTGCCGGGTAATGACCTGGCCCGGGACAAGGATGGGGAAGCCGGGCGGGTACGGCGTGACGAAGCCGGCAGAAATGACTTCCTGCCCGGCGCGCACTGCAAGGGCAAGTTCATCGGCGGACAGGTACGCCGTGGATTCGGGCTTGTAGCTTTCGAAGTAGGCTGCGCGGATATCCCCGTCTTCGCAGGCATCGTCCACACGGAACCGTGCGGCAAACGTGCTGAAGTCCGGGAGCGGTGGTGTCTGCCCAACCACCCCTGATGCTCCGGCCTGCGAAGACACAGGCACAGGCACTGTTCGGGGTCGCGCTGAGGGATGCGGGCTTTCGAAACCTTCGGCGAGTTTGACCAGCACCTCGATCAAGTACGCCACGGAACTCCGCGAAGTGCCGATGTTGGTCATGAACAGCACAGTGTTCCGGGACGTCTTGTTCACCTGGATTCCGTGATCGTCCATGAGGTAGCTGTGGCGGAACGTGTCGCCGTCGATGCCTGTCCTGCTGATGTCCAGCGTGAGGCGGCTGGGATCAATGACGAACTCATCGCGCTGCCAGGCGTCCTCAAGTTCCGCCAATCCCTCCCGCAGCGGCATGGCGGCGCTGGTTTCCCGGTATTGAGGCTCAATAAGGTCCCGCGAGGTCAACACGCGGAAGTATTTCTTCAGCAGGGGATGCCGTGCAACGGCTTGCGCGACGGAAACGGCGAGGTCGGATTGCTTCTGGACCAAACCAAAACCTTCCAGCTCCACCTGCCGACGGCCAATGTCCAGGGACGCCAGGATTTGGTAGTTGGGCGAGGTGGAGGTGTGGGTCATGTACGCCTCGCGGAAGGACTCCTGGTTGGAGGCCATGAAGTCCTGGTCGTACACGTGGATCATCGAACCTTGGCGCAAGGACGTCAACGTCTTATGCGTGGACTGGGTGGCGTAAACCCTGATGCGTGCCTTCTCAGGGTTGGGAATCAGCCGCGTGTTCAGCCAGGCCTCATCATCAACGGGCTCACCGGTGACAGGGTCATGCAGGGCCGCTGCTTGCCCGGCGTACCGGGCCGCGTAGGCAGGGTTGCTGAAGGAGGCTTCCAGTGCGGCTGCTGACGCCATTGCCGTTCGACGCCGGTAGATGGGGTGGGAGCGGGCGAAAGCAAACCATGCCTCGTCCCAGAGGAAAACCAGATCGGGTTTGATGGCCAGGCATTCCTCCATGACACGCTCGACGTCGTAAACGATTCCGTCAAACGTGCAGTTGGTGAGCGTGACCATTTTGACCTCGTGCAGCCGTCCGGCCCGCCGGTACTCAAGCAGCCTGCGCTTCAAACTGGCCAAGGGCACAGCACCATAGAAGGCGTACTTGTCCAAGGGGTAGGCATCCAGATATGAAACGCGGGCACCAGCGAGCACGAAGGCGTAGTGATGGGACTTGTGGCAGTTTCGATCAACCAGCACAACGTCGCCAGGAGCCAGCAGAGACTGATGAACGATCTTGTTGGCCGTGGACGTGCCATTGGTAACGAAGTAGGTTCTCTGCGCTCCGAAGGCCCGGGCGGCGAGGTCCTGCGCCTGCTTGATGGATCCATGCGGGTCCAGGAGCGAATCGAGGCCGCCGGACGTTGCCGAAGTCTCTGCCAAAAGGAGGTTTGTCCCGTAGAAATCGGCCATGTCCCGGATCCAAGGGGAGTTCCCTACGGATCCTCCACGCGAAATGGGCAGCGCGTGGAAGACGCTTGCAGGGCGTCGGCTGTAATCCTGGAGAGCTGTGAAGAACGGAGCCTCGTATCGTTCCGCAACCCCGGACAACAGGGACAAGTGCAGGTCCAAGTGATCCTGCCTGCGGAAAATCCTTCGGAACTTCCTGGTCAGCGATCCGGCCAGGGACTCGATGGAGACGCCTGCAACGAGGTAGACGTCCAGCTCAGGCCTGAGACCGGATATTTCCTCGGCCAGGCCAAGGATCCGTTTGACGGGTCGCAAGGCCTGCAGGCCTTCGGGCGTGTGCCCGGCCAGGAACCGGCGGAGGTCGGTGCCAAGCTGCCGGGAGCTGCGAACGGAGAAGCCCGGACGCAGGATCACTGCCTGGATGTCGGGGTTAAGCAGGACGGCGACCAACGCGTCTTCGTAGCTGGGAACCACATTGATTTCGTACGTGAAAGCATCGGAAGGGCGTCGCTGGGCTGCCACGCTGCCCTTCAATGCCTCCGCTTCCTGGGCCGTGATGTTGTCCACCATCAGGACCTCAAAACGGGGTCGTTCAGCCTGCTCGGCTGGTGCAACCTCGTCCTCCAGCGACTCCTGGACAAGCCCGGACGATGAACCTTGCTCCGCTCCGGAAGCCAACGGCAGATGCGCCAAACCGCCCAGAAGTTCCAGCGCGGCGTGGGGGTCGCCGTCGTTCACCAGTTGGCGTAACTGGGCCACAGCGGCAACGCCCGGTTTTGCCCAGTAGGGCTCCACGGCATCCAGAAGAGCGAAAGTCCGGCTGATCTGGGAGTGCAAACCTGAGTCGGAGGATCCTGCGTAAGGGTCCAAGGCAAGCTGCTTGATGGCATATCCCAGGAACTCCCAAGCATCGGCGCGCGACCGCCAGGCGCGGCTGGGCGTGCCAATTTTTGGAAGGGGGGAGAGGGTGCTCATGTGAAGTGTGTTCTCTTTCAAACTGAGGGCGGGTTCAAAGCGGACTGTTCATTACGGATTCGGCCCCTGTGGGCGTACCAGCCACCCACCAGCAGCGGCGCCAGCACCAGCAGGGACGCGAGCACCCAGCGGCCTGTTTCCGAGAAACCCATGGTGATCAGGACAAAGGCCAGGAATCCGAGGGTGAGATAGGAGGTAAAGGGGGCGCCGAACAGCCGGAATGCGGGCCTAATGACTTTGCCGCTCCGCACCCAGGCCTGCAGCTTGATGTGGCAGAGCATGATGGTGGCCCAACCGCCGATGATGCCCAGCGCAGAGACCTCGAGCACGATTTCAAAGACCTGCGACGGAACGATCGCATTCAGGCCCACGCCCATCAAGGTGATGACAGCAGTCAGCAGGATGCCGCCGTAGGGGACGCCGGAAGCGCTGATGCGGGCGGTGAAGCGCGGCGCTGAGCCCTTGATTGCCATGGAACGCAGGATCCGGCCGGTGGAGTACAGGCCAGCGTTGAGGCTTGAGAGGGCGGCGGTCAGAACCACGAAGTTCATCACGGAGGCCGAGATCGCGCCGGCCTGGGGATCGCCAAGGTGGGAGAAGAAGGTCACGAACGGCGACTCACCGGACTTGTAGGACGTGAAAGGCAGCAGAAGGGAGAGCAACAGGACGGAGCCGACGTAGAAAATGCCGATACGGAGAACCACCGTGTTGACGGCTTTGGGCATGACCTTGTGCGGGTTGGCGGTTTCGCCGGCGGCCGTTCCCACCAACTCAACAGCTGCGTACGCGAAGACGACGCCGCTGATTGCCAGGAGTGGCGCCACCGCGCCCATGGGAAAGAGGCCCCCGTTGTCCGCAATGACGTTCAGGCCGGGAACGCCCACGTCCGTCCTGCCACCAAGGACGATGAAGCAGATTCCGACGACGAGGAAGGCTACCAGCGCACCGACCTTGATGAGGGCGAACCAGAACTCCATCTCACCGAAGATCTTTACCGACACGAGGTTCAAGGCCAGCACTACAACCAGTGCGATGAGGGCGATGAGCCACTGCGGGACGTCGTTGATCGGCTGCCAGAACTGGCCCCAAAACTTCACGTACAGGGCCACCGCGGTCACATCCACAATGGAGGTCATGGCCCAGTTCAGGAAGTACAACCAACCAGCCGTGTAGGCCATTTTCTCGCCATAAAACTCACGGGCATAGGAAACGAACGAGCCTGAGGCCGGGCGGTAGAGAACCAGCTCGCCCAAGGCGCGCAGGATGAGGAAGGCAAAGAATCCGCACACCGCATACACCAGGATCAAGGCCGGGCCTGAACCATTGAGGCGGCCTCCGGCTCCCATGAAAAGCCCCGTGCCGATCGCGCCGCCTATGGCGATCATTTGGATCTGGCGGGGCTTGAGGGTCTTCCGGTAGCCCGATTCTTCCGTTGAGAAATCCTGGCCCGGCTCCTGGGCAACAAGCAGGGTGCCGGCCTCGTCGGACCGGTCGGGCGCAGCAGAATGCGCTGAAACTGACGTGGGTATCACTGGGGGTCTCCTTTGACTCCGGCGCCGCCGTCGGCAGCTCAACAGTTCCGAACGGCACAAACCTGCTGAGTGCACAGGCAGAACACACAGTGTTTGTGGCGTTGGGGACAGTAAATAACTCTAGATCTCAGGGGAATCGCGCAAATTGGCTGGCGAACCAAATTCGGGCCCCGGCTCTTGTGCCAGCTGGACAACACTGGTGTCCTGAAGGCCCGGTAATGTTTCTGGCTGTGCGCGATTGCGCAGGAGCATGGGCAGGACTTCTTCAATGGCGAAGGATGTCCGGTTGACCCGAATTGAATACGAGAGGAAGCGATAGCTTCGTTGAATGCCCTGGACATTGACGACGACGGAGTCGTCACCTTGCTGAGCGATGTACTTGAAGACCTGGGCGTGGACAACGCACGGTTATTGCTTGCCCCGGACGCGGACAACCTGACAGTTCGTGAAACGGTCATTGTGGATGCAGAAGACGAGGATGCCACCCGTCCCGGGTCCTTGGTGATGCTCATCGGTGCCCGTGGACGTGTGGCGCTGCCGGCAATCCGGAGGATCATCAGCGGCAGGCCCACGGCCGTGGCCGTCAAGGGCAACGAACGTGAACTCGAAGCCGTGGCGGAACTGCTGCAATCCACCGGAATTGGATTGGTAGCCGTAGCTCCCGGCCTTCGCTGGGACAAGTTTGAAAGCGTCGCTGTGGACCGTATCCGGGAACGTGGTGTGTCCGGGGATAACCCCACCACGGTGCACAGGGACTTGTTCGCCATCGCCCAAACAACCGCAACCCTGACCAACGGCCACGTTGTGATCGAGGATCCGGGAAACAGGGTCCTTGCCTACTCGCCGGCATCCAACGATGTTGATGAGCTTCGGCGCCTGTCCATCCTTGCGCGGCGCGGACCGGAGCGGTACCAGAAACTCCTCAAGGAATCAGGCGTCTACAAGCATCTTCAGGCCACAGAAGAACCCGTCCATGTGGAGGCCAACCCTGATGCCGGCCTTCGGGAACGCGTGGCCATTGGCATCCATGCGGGGAGCCGGGTGATGGGCTACATCTGGCTGCAGGAAGGTGCCGAGCCGTTGGCGCCGAACACTGACAGGCTGATGATCGGTGCTGCCCGGCATGCCGCGATTGAACTGGTGCGCCACCGGAACCAGCAATCCCAGTCGATGCGCGAAGACAGGGTGTCCAGCCTGCTCAGCGGAACGGCACAGGTTCACTCGCAGGCCCAGTCGGCAGGAATAGACCCGTCCAAACCGGCTGCCTTGGTGCTGATTTCGGCGGGCGGGCTGGACCAGAGCGCCCCGGGGCAACAGCTCAGAAGGGGCGAGCTCTCCAACCTCGCCTCCATCCACGCTGCGGCGTACCGTCCGGGAGCAGTGGTGGGGGCCCTGGGCACGGAAACGGCGATCATCCTGCCGGATCTGGACCCGGTGAAGTCTTTGCCCGCCATCAACCGGCTGGTCAACACGATTGTGCGCGACGCCACCACCCACCTTCATTTCCAGGTCCAGGCCGCCGTGGGCCCGATTGTTCCGCGGCTGGACGCCCTGTACGCCACGCTTGACCATGTCCGCAGCGTCCTGAAGGTGTTGCAGAGCACCCCGTCCATCCGTGTTGCTTCCTACCGGGATGTGGAAACCACGGTCCTCACCAACGAGTTGCTGGATCTGCTGGAAACCCGGAAGGGGCTGCGGCACCAAGGCATAGCGAAGCTCTGCGACCGATACCCGGAGTTCGCTCTGACACTGCTCACATACCTCGAATTCTTTGGCGATGTGAACCGCTGCGCGGAGGAACTGGCCATCCACCGCAACACCGTCCACTACCGGCTCCGACGCGCTTGCGAAGAGGCCGGCCTGGACCTGCAGTCCGCGGACGAACGATTGCTCGCCCATCTCCAGATACGACTTTGGACCTACGCAGAGGCCAGGAGCTAGAACCTTGGACATCCAGAATCTCCTCGACGACATCGTCGGGGCAGTGCAGCCGCACGTCGGGCAAGGCAATGTTGCCGACTACATTCCGCAGCTGGGAGCAGTAGACCCCCACCAGTTCGGCATCTCCATCGCAACCCGGGACGGTGACGTCTACTCTTCAGGGGACGCGCATGTGCCCTTCTCCATCCAAAGCATTTCCAAGGTGTTCGCCCTCGCCCTGGTGTTGGCCTTCGACGGCGATGGCATCTGGAAGCGCGTCTTCCGTGAACCTTCGGGCAACCCGTTCAACTCGTTGATCCAGTTGGAGAGCGAGGAAGGGATTCCCCGGAACCCCTTCATCAACGCTGGCGCGATCGTCGTCAGTGACCGGCTCCTCAGCGTCACGGGAAGCGCTGCCCTGGCTGTCCGCGACCTGATGCGCCGCGAAACCGGCAACTCCACCGTGGACGCGGACCACTACGTAGCGGCCTCGGAACTCCGCAACAGCCACCGCAATGCCTCACTGGCCCACTTCCTTGCCAGCTGCGGCAACCTGGAGAACCCTGTGGAAGCCGTCCTCGAGTCCTATGTGGAGCAGTGTGCCCTGGCGATGACCTGCGAGGACCTGGCGCTCGCAACCCGGTTCCTGGCCGCCAACGGTGTTGGAGCAGACGGCACACGATTGCTGTCCCCAGCGCAGACCAAGCGGATCAATGCGGTCATGCTCACCTGCGGGACCTACGACGCCGCCGGCGAATTCGCTTATCGTGTTGGGCTTCCGGGGAAGAGCGGCGTTGGGGGCGGAATCGTGGCAGTGGTGCCCAATAAATGCGCCATCAGTGTGTGGAGCCCGGGCCTGGGGCGGTCCGGCAACTCGGTGGCAGGGGTTGCAGCCTTGGACGAATTCACGACGCGCACGGGCTGGTCTGTTTTCTAGAGGTAGTGGTTTCCGGACGTTTGCCCAAGGAAACAAGGGATGAAGCGTATGTGACGCTGGATTACCCAGCGTTACCGGGTGTTTCCGAGCCTTTGAAGCATATTACGGGCCCGCCCTACAGTTTTTTTATGGCAATACAGGACATTTACCCCACGGCACTGCGGCTGCTCGGCCGCCCGGTGCTGGTTGTGGGCGGCGGGCCCGTCGCGGAGCGCCGTGCCAAGGGACTGCTCGACGCCGGTGCGAAAGTTACCGTGGTCGCTCCCGTTGCCTCCGAAAACCTCCGCGGCCTCGCCAACGCCGGACTCCTCATCTGGGAGCCGCGCGAGTACCGCACATCGGACCTCGACGGCGTATGGTTCGTTCAGACCGCCACGGGCACTGCCCCTGTGGACACCCAGGTAGCAGCCGACGCCGAAGCGCAGCGCATCTGGTGCGTCAACGCCTCGGACCACGAATCATCAGCTGCCTGGACGCCCGCCGTGGCCGTGGTGGATGACGTCAAGATCGCCATCAATGCCGGGGGAGACCCGCGCCGCGCCATGGCGCTCCGCGACGCTGTTGCCACTGCCTTGGAAACCGGCGACCTGCCGCTGCGTCGTCACCGCAAGCCGGACGCCGCTGGCAAAGCGCCTGCTGGTTCTGTAGCACTCGTTGGCGGCGGCCCTGGCGACTCGGGACTCATCACAGTCCGCGGCCGCCGCTTGCTCGGCCAGGCCGACGTCGTGGTTGCAGACCGTCTTGGCCCACGTGAGCTGCTCAAGGAACTGGCTCCGGACGTCCGCGTGATCGAGGTCGGCAAGACGCCGGGCCATCACCCGGTGCCGCAGCTTGAGATCAACCGCATCCTCGTGGACGAAGCCCTCAAGGGCAACCGCGTGGTCCGCCTCAAAGGTGGCGACCCCTACGTCCTGGGCCGCGGTGGCGAGGAAGCAGAGTTCTGCCGGCAGAACGGCGTCGAGGTTGAAGTGGTGTCCGGCGTGACATCGGCGATTTCGGTTCCTGCCGCTGCTGGTATTCCCGTCACGCATCGCGGACTGGCCAAGGGTTTCAGCGTCGTGACCGGCCACGAAGAACTTTCCGAAGTCCCTGCACGGCCGGACCACACTGTGGTTTTGCTCATGGGAGTGGCCCAATTGCGCGAGTCCGCCGCTGCCCTGGCTGGCTCGGGTCTGCCTTTGGACACTCCAGTAGGTATCGTTGAGAACGGGTATTTGCCGGATCAGCGCGTCACTATCGGCACGTTGGGATCCATCGCGGACCAGGCTGAGGCCGTCGGCGTGGCCAATCCCGCGGTGATCGTGATCGGCGATGTTGTCCGTGTCAGCCCCTTCGCCCCACAGCATTTCAAGACCGCTGATTACAGCACGATTACTCCCAACCGACCCCGCGTCCGCACCAACTGAGAAGAAGAAGGAACACAGCCGTGTCAATTAGCACCCCCGTAGGTTCTGCGGACCGTCCGCTTCGCGTCGCCGTCATCGGCTCCGGCCCTGCCGGCGTGTACGCAGCAGACATCCTGACCAAGAGCGAGGCCGTCAAGAGTGGCGAACTCAACGTCAGCATCGACCTCTTTGACCGCTACCCGGCACCCTATGGCCTGATCCGCTACGGCGTCGCTCCGGACCACCCCCGCATCAAGGGCATCGTCAACGCCCTGCACAAGGTCCTGGACCGCGGCGACATCCGCTTCTTCGGCAACGTTGACTACGGCACGGACATCTCCATCGAGGACCTGCGCAAGCACTACGACGCCGTTATCTTCGCCACGGGCGCCATCAAGGACGCGGACCTGAACATCCCGGGCATCGAGCTTGAGGGTTCCTTCGGCGGCGCCGACTTCGTCTCCTGGTACGACGGCCACCCGGACGTTCCCCGCGAATGGCCGCTGGACGCCAAGGAAATTGCTGTCCTCGGCAACGGAAACGTGGCCCTTGACGTGGCCCGTGTCCTCTCCAAGCACGCCGATGACCTGCTGGTCACCGAAATCCCGGACAACGTCTATGCAGGCCTGAAGAATTCCCCGGTCACAGACGTCCACGTCTTCGGCCGCCGCGGCCCGGCGCAGGTGAAGTTCACCCCGCTGGAACTCCGCGAACTTTCGCACTCCAAGGACGTGGACATCATCCTCTACGCCGAGGACTTCGAATTCGACGAAGAGTCCGACCGCCAGGTCCAGACGAACAACCAGACCAAGACCATGGTTGGCACGCTCACCAACTGGATCGCCGAGCAGCCCGAGGACCTCTCCGAGCTCAAGGCCTCCCGTCGCCTGCACCTGCACTTCCTGCACAGCCCGGTCGAGATCGTTGACTCCCCGGAAGCCCCGGGCAAGGTTGCCGGCATCAAGTTCGAGCGCACCGAGCTGGACGGCACGGGCAACGCCCGCGGCACCGGCGAGTTCGTCGACTACCCGGTCCAGGCCGTGTACCGCGCCATCGGCTACTTCGGTTCGGCCCTGCCGGACGTCGAGTTCGACCACAAGAAGGGCGTCGTGACCAACGACGGCGGCCGCGTCCTCGACGCCGACGGTCAGCACGTGCCGGGCCTCTACGCGACCGGTTGGATCAAGCGTGGTCCCGTGGGCCTCATCGGCCACACCAAGGGTGATGCCCTTGAAACGGTGACGTACCTTTTGGAGGACCGCGAAAACCTGCCGTTCGCCGAGGTTCCTGCGGCAGACGCCGTCGTGGATTTGCTCGACTCCCGCGGCGTGCAGTTCACCAGCTGGGAAGGCTGGCTGGCTCTGGACGCCCACGAGCTCGCGCTCGGCGCAGCAGCCACTGAGGCCGGCGGCTCCCACGGTGTTGAGGTCACGCGTGAGCGCATCAAGGTTGTGCCGCGCGAGGACATGGTCAACATCTCCCGCGACGGGGTCTCCGCACAGGTCTAAACCAACGCGGGGTCACTTACAGCCCATTCCGGGTCTTCGGATGGGCTGTAAGTGACCCCGCGTTGCTTTAACCTGAGGTATGGACGTCGTAGTCATCGAAACCACGGCATTGGGGGACCGGAGTTACCTGGTGCATGACGGCAAAGTTGCTCTGGTCATTGATCCGCAGCGGGACACCGACCGCGTTGAGGCAGCCGCGCGTGCCGCTGGCGTCCGGATCACGCATGTGGCCGAAACCCATCTCCACAACGACTACGTCACCGGCGGCCTGGTTTTGGCTGAAAAACATGGCGCCCAGTACCTCGTCAACGCCGCCGACCACGTTGCGTTCGATCGCGTCCCGGTCACCGACGGACAGGTCATCAGTGTGGGGCGCTTACTAGTAAACGTGCTCGCGACGCCTGGCCACACGCACACGCACCTCTCGTACGTGGTGCGGGATGACACGCACGACGGCGGCACTGAGGCTGTGTTTTCCGGCGGCAGCTTGCTCTACGGTTCAGTCGGGAGAACGGACCTGGTCTCGCCCGATGACACAGCAAAGTTGGCCCACGATCAGTACTCTTCGGTCCGGCGTCTTGTTTCCTCGGCATCACGGGACGCCGCCTTGTATCCAACACACGGCTTCGGATCCTTCTGCTCCGTGGGGCCCTCCAGCAAGGTCAAGGCCTCAACCATTGGCGAACAAGCCGCCGCCAACCATGCCCTGACTGATCAGGACGAGGACCATTTTGTGGCCGAATTGCTGGAGAACATCACAGCCTATCCGGCCTACTACGCGCACATGAGCCCCCTCAACGCCGCAGGCCCCGGTGCAGCGAACTTGCACGTGCCTGATTCCGTGGACGCCGCAGAGCTGGGCCGGCGCCTGGAGTCAGGGGAGTGGGTGGTGGATCTGCGGCACAGAGTGGCCTTCGCGGACAGCCATCTCCAAGGCAGCGTGAGCTTCGAATACGGGCGCGGCGACAACTTCACCAGCTACCTCGGGTGGGTGATCCCGTGGAATCAACCCCTTACCTTGCTGGGCCCGTTGGATGAGGTGGAGAAGGCGATCCGCGATTTGGCGAGAATTGGCATCGATGGTCCGGATGCCGCCGTCGGGCCTGGCGCCACGCCTCTGAACATTGGTGCGCTGGCGCCCGGGCATCCACGGGCGTCGTATCCGCACTCGGACTGGGCCGGTCTCGCCAAGGACAGGGCACCGGAGGACGTGGTCCTGGATGTTCGCCGCCCTGATGAATTCGCGGCGTCGCATGTCAAGGGTGCGCTGAACATTCCGGTTTACGAGTTGATCAGCAGGACCACTGAGGTGCCGGACGCCAGGATCTGGGTGCACTGTGCCACGGGATACCGGGCGAGTGTCGCAGCGAGCCTCCTGGACCGGGCGGGACGGGACGTGGTCCTGATCAACGCGCGGTTCAGGGACGCTGCCGGGGTGGGAATCGAGACTGTGCCATAGACGTTGCGAGCCCGCTATTTCGTCGTTGGGCAACAACGGACAAGCGGGCCGGCAATGGGCTAATGAGGGGTCTTGTCTGCGCAGAAATCCAGGTTCCGGTAGACGCTCTGGACTGCGGCGTCGGGATCGTGGGCTTCCAAGGCATCCACCAGTTCGTCGTGGCCTTCGCGGGGGATGCCGTTGAAGCCTTCCTTGCGTTGCTGCCGGAGGAGGTCGTTGTGGAAGACCCCGCCAAAGGAGACATAGAGCTGATGCAACAGCGGATTACCGGATGCCAGGGCAACACGTTCATGGAATTCCCAATCTGCGCGGGCCCACGTGGGGTAGTCCTCTGACTGCCAGGCATCATGACGCAGGGCAAGCAGGCGGCGCATCTCGGCGATGTCTTCCACCGTTGCATGCTTGGTGGCGAGGCGGGCCGCCTGGGTGTCCAGGCCGAGCCGCACCTCCACGATGTGTTCCTGCGTGTGCTCCAGGTACATGCGCTGGGCCGCGCCGGACATTTCACTGTTGGCACGCACGTACGTGCCGTCACCGCGGCGGACTTCGAGCATGCCCGAGTGCGCCAATGCCTTGATGGCCTCGCGGAGGGTTCCCCGCGAAACGCCCAGGCTTGCCATGAGTTCAGGCTCAGCCGGGATGCGTTCCTGGAGCGGCCATTCGCCCGATTTGATCATGTCCCGCAGCTTGGCGGTGATCTCCTCGGCAAGGGCCGGGCGATGCGAAGGGGTAAGGGTCATGCTGTCCTCGGTCCGGTCTTGGTGGCAGTGCGCTTGCTCGTGAGCATGTGGCAGGTAACCATGAGCGCCACCGCCACGATGGACAGCAAGCTCAAGGGCAGCGCCCAGCCGCCCGTAGCGCTGTGGAGCAGCCCCATGCCAAAGGGGCCAATTGCCGCAATCAAGTATCCCAGCGATTGGGCGATCGTGGAGAGCGCGGTGGTTTCCGCCGTCGACCGTCCGCTGCGGCTGATGATCACCAGGACCAGCGGGAAGATGCCCAACCCGAAGCCGAAGAGCACTGCGGAGACCACCGCCAGGGAGGTGGGCAACCAGATCATGGCGGCAATGGCAACCAGCGTGGAGCTGCTTGCGAGGTAGAGGGCAGGCCGCAGCATTCCGGGCCTGGAACCGAAGGCAAGCAGGATCATGCCGGCGGCCACGGAGACCAGCTGCATGACGCCGAACTGCAGACCGCTTTCGGAGGCGCTGAGGCCCTGGGAAGTGAGGATGTAGGCGAACCAGCTCATCACGGCGTACGCGAGGAAGGCCTGGAAGGTGAAGATGGCCGTGATGAGGATGCCCAGACGGGTGCGGAGCAGGGGCCACATGGATACGCGCGGACGGTCCGTCTTGGTGGAATTGCGGTGCGAGTGCAGGACCACCGGCAGGAAGCCGAGCAGCGCCGCGACCCCCAGGATTCCCCAGGCGGCAAGCCCCATCGACGGCGAACCCAGCTGTTGCGCCAAGGGAACGCTCACGGCGGCTGCGAACGTGGCGCCGCCGGACATCGTGAAGGTGTAAAGGCCGGTCATCATCGAGGTACGGTCAGCGTAGTGCTCGCGGATGAACGACGGCATGGCCACGTTGCAGACGGCAAGGCCGGACATCGCCAGAACCGTACCGCCGAGCAGGGCGCCGGTGGCCGGCACGCCGCGAACCAGCAAGCCCCCTGCCAGCAAGGCCAGGGCGATGGCGATAGCCTTCTCAACACCCACGCGGCGGGTCAGCCACGAGGTTCCCAGCCCTGCAACCGCGAAGCACAGAAGCGGAATCGAGGGCAGGATTGAGGCCACCAAAGCGCCGTAGCCCAACACTTGCTGCAGCTCGTGGAAGAGCGCCGCGGCGCTGGTGATTCCGGCGCGGAGGTTCAGCCCGATGAGCACCACGGCAATGATGCCGACGACGGCGACGACGCGCGTCTTGGGGACTGCCTTGACCGTGTGGGCTGTTGCCACGTTGGCGGGGGCAATCGTAGGGATGTTTCCTGTGGTGGGGGTAAGAGGGGTCGTCGCAGCCATATCTAAAGGTTAGACGTTTGACGTTTAATGTCTACACTTTTGTGGCGAATCTCTCCGGCGGTCCGGCTATGGGCGCTTACCGCGGGTTCCGTGAGCCCAGCCGCTGGACGGCCAACGCAAGCCAAAGCTGCACGCGATCCTGCGTCTGTGACGGGTCATAGCCGGTCAGTTCGGTGATCTGGGCCAGCCGATATCGCACGGTGTTGCGGTGCAGCGTCAGGGCTTCGGCGACCGCGGCGACGGACCCGTTGTGGTTCAAGTAGCTTTCCAGCGTGGCTACGAGTTCGGCACCGTGGGCGGCGTCGAACTTCCTCAGCGGAGTGAGCGACTCACTGGCCATGTCGGCCAACGGAACATCCTCGCTTGCAAGCAGGAGGGACGTCAGGCTCAGCCGTTCGGGCTCGTTGACGGGCAAGCCGTGCGCCACGGCGTCGCGTGCTTCAAAGTAGCTCCAGCGTAGGCCATTCGGCTTCGTATAGGCGCCGCCGATTCCGATCACAGCATGGATCCCGGCCTCCTGCAGGTGGTCGCTCAGGCTCTTGGCCAAGGCTGTTGCGGAACTGCCGTCGTCGGTGACGACAGTGACAAGATCCTTCCCGACGACGGCGCTAACGCCCGCTTCCAGCGCCTGGGGCAGCGAGATGCTCACCAGTTGCTTGTGATGTGCCGTGGACTCCGCCACGAGCACCACGTTCTTCCGGGTGCTGTTGATTCCAACGCCTGCCAAACGGCGGGCGGCCTCAATGGTTTCCAAGGTGCCGTGGATAACGTCGTCCAGAACCTGCCCTGCCATGGCGCGCTGGGCCTGGCGCTGCTTGACCATGTTGTTCAGCTCGACACTGATGAGGTTCTGCGCGTAGCTCACAATCCCCGAGTCCACGAACGGCTGGCGCAACCACAATGTGCAGGCATCCCTGCGGCCTGTGGGAATCGGGTACGAAGCCCAGCCATCCGCCGTCGGGGCCGGTTTTCCGGGAACGCTGTTGTAGAGCTGCGCGCTGAACTGGGTGAGCACAACATCAGTGCGCAGCATGCTGCCCAACTGCTTCAGGAGCTCGCCCAGGCCGCCGCCGGTGAGGAGCGACCGGGCCAGGATCTGGTGTCCGGCCAGAAGCCGTTCCAGGTTTGAGTAGTGGTCAGCTGAATGTGATTCGGCCACGAGCTTTCCGATCGCGATGAAGGGAATCTCGTAGGGCACTTCAACCAGGGGCAAACCCCAACGGTTCGCTTCGGCGATGAGCGCCTCCGGAACGGCTTCGTGGGTGAGGCCGATGCCGAAGCCGATGCCCACTGCACCTGCGCGCTGGACCTGCCGGACGAATCGGCGTTGGTCGGCGGCGCTCTTCAGGCGGAGGCCCGTAGTGAGGACCAATTCCCCGCCGCTGAGGAAGCGTTGTGGATCCTCCAGCTCCGTCACGGCAACCCAACTGATGTCCTGGTTCCAGGTTGTTTCGGCGCTGCCTGTTTTACGGAGCTTCAAGGATGGGACAGCGACGAGCGAAGAGAGGGACATTGCCATGGTTACAAGCGTAACCCGGCGCTGGTCAAGCGCACTAAGGAGGGTGTGCCGGTGTGTGCAGCTGACTATTCCTTGGACCCCTTCGCTGGCATAGGCTCTGATCAGCTAAAACCCATGCCCCAGACACCGAAAGAGGGTTGCACACCGTGGTTCAAACCTTGCAGAACTTCATCAACGGCGAATTCGTTACGCCGGCAGGTACGGGTCTCCTGGACATCGTGAACCCTACCAACGGGGAGATCGTTGCCAAGTCGCCGATTTCGGTGCAGGCCGATGTTGACGCCGCCATGACCGCGGCCAGCGAAGCCTTCAAGACGTGGAAGCACGTTACGCCGGGCCAGCGCCAGCTCATGCTGCTCAAGCTCGCCGACGCCGTGGAGGCCAACAGCGAGGAACTCGTTGACGCCCAGCACCGCAACACCGGCCAGGTCCGGTCCCTGATCGCTTCCGAGGAAGTTGCCGCCGGCGCAGACCAGCTCCGCTTCTTCGCCGGTGCAGCACGCATCATGGAAGGCAAGTCCGCAGGGGAGTACTTTGAGGGCCACACCTCCTACGTTCGCCGCGAACCGATCGGCGTCGTAGCCCAGGTTGCCCCGTGGAACTACCCGTTCCTGATGGCTATCTGGAAGATCGGTCCCGCCCTTGCAGCCGGCAACACCGTTGTCCTCAAGCCCTCGGACACCACTCCGGAATCCACCTTGGTCCTGGCTCGCCTCGCCGGAGAGATCTTCCCCGCCGGCGTGCTCAACGTTGTGCTCGGCACCGGCGAAACCGGCGCCATGATGGTTGACCACAAGGTCCCCGGCCTCGTGTCCATCACTGGTTCCGTCCGCGCCGGCATCGCGGTCGCCAGCGGTGCAGCCAAGGGCCTCAAGCGTGCCCACCTGGAACTCGGCGGCAAGGCTCCGGCCATTGTCTTCAAGGACGCCGACATCAAGAAGAGCGCAGCGGCCATCGCCGAATTCGCCTTCTTCAACGCGGGCCAGGACTGCACTGCCATCACCCGCGTGCTGGTGGAAGACTCCGTCCACGATGACGTTGTGGCAGCAATGGTGGAGCACACCAAGACCCTGCACACTGGTTCGCAGAACGACGAAGAGAACTACTTCGGCCCGCTGAACAACGTGAACCACTTCAACGCCGTCACCTCGGTGGTGGAGCACCTCCCGGCAAACTGCAAGATCGAGATCGGTGGCCACCGCGCAGGCGAGAAGGGCTTCTTCTTCGAGCCCACCATCATCTCCGGTGCCAAGCAGACCGATGACATCGTGCAGAAGGAAACCTTCGGTCCGGTCATCACCGTCCAGAAGTTCAGCACGGAAGCCGAAGCCCTCGAGTTGGCCAACGACGTCGAATACGCCCTGGCGTCCAGCGTCTGGACCACCGACCACGGAACGGCCATGCGCATGAGCCGCGACCTGGACTTCGGTGCTGTCTGGATCAACACCCACATCCTCCTGACGGCAGAGATGCCCCACGGCGGCTTCAAGCAGTCCGGCTACGGCAAGGACCTCTCCATGTACGGGGTCGAGGACTACACCCGCATCAAGCACGTAATGAGTGCACTGGATGCATAACCCGGTTGCATAACGCAGTCGCGTAACCCTCCACCCCTGGCTTCCCAGAAAGGCAATCACCCCATGACCACTACCGCGAACGAACTCTCGTACCGCATCGAGCAGAAGCGCAACATCAACGGCGCCTTCCCCGGCCCCAAGTCGCAGGCACTGGCCGAGCGTCGCTCCGCCGTCGTTGCTGCCGGCGTCGCTTCCGGCGTCCCCGTTTACGTTGAAGACGCCGACGGCGGCATCATCCGCGACGTCGACGGCAACTCCTTCATCGACCTCGGCTCCGGCATCGCCGTGACCAGCGTCGGCGCGTCCGATCCCGCCGTCGTCGCCGCTGTCCAGGAAGCTGCTGCGCACTTCACGCACACCTGCTTCATGGTGACCCCGTACGAGGGTTACGTAGCTGTGGCCGAGCAGCTCAACCGCCTCACCCCGGGCGACCACGCCAAGCGCACGGTGCTGTTCAACTCCGGCGCTGAAGCCGTGGAGAACGCCGTCAAGGTTGCACGCCTGGCTACCGGCCGCGACGCAGTGGTTGCCTTCGACCACGCCTACCACGGCCGCACCAACCTGACCATGGCACTTACCGCCAAGGCCATGCCGTACAAGACCAACTTCGGCCCGTTCGCGCCCGAGGTCTACCGCATGCCCATGAGCTACCCGTTCCGTGAAGAGAACCCGGAGATCACCGGTGCCGAGGCCGCCAAGCGCGCCATCACCATGATCGAGAAGCAGATCGGTGGCGACCAGGTTGCCGCTATCATCATCGAGCCCATCCAGGGCGAGGGTGGCTTCATCGTTCCGGCCGAAGGCTTCCTCCCGGCTCTGTCCGCATGGGCCAAGGAAAAGGGCATCGTCTTCATCGCCGACGAGGTCCAGTCCGGCTTCTGCCGCACCGGCGAATGGTTCGCCGTTGACCACGAAGGTGTTGTCCCGGACATCATCACCATGGCCAAGGGCATCGCCGGCGGCCTCCCGCTGTCCGCGATCACCGGCCGCGCCGACCTGCTCGACGCCGTACACCCGGGCGGCCTCGGCGGCACCTACGGTGGCAACCCGGTTGCTTGCGCAGCAGCACTTGCAGCCATCGACACCATGGAACAGCACGACCTCAACGGCCGCGCCCGCCATATCGAAGAGCTCGCCCTGGGCAAGCTCCGCGAACTGGCCGAAGAAGTTTCCGTGGTTGGCGACATCCGCGGCCGTGGCGCCATGCTGGCGATCGAACTCGTCCAGCCCGGCTCCAAGGAACCGAACGCCGAGCTCACCAAGGCTGTAGCCGCTGCTTGCCTCCAGGAAGGCGTCATCATCCTGACCTGTGGCACCTACGGCAACGTGATCCGCCTGCTCCCCCCGCTCGTGATCAGCGATGAGCTGCTCATCGACGGCCTCGAGGTCCTCGCCGCAGCCATCAAGGCCAACGCGTAAGACTTTCTAGCTGTAACGCAGGAGGGCCGGGTTTTCCCGGCCCTCCTCGTGCGTTTAACGCCGGGTTCGAGGGAAAGCGCTGAGTTCGCCGGAGGTTTCCGGGCGGTCTGGCACCTTTCCCGCGTCCTCGGCGTCCTCGTTGCAGGAAGCGCACGACGGCGGAGCCCGCCTAAGTGCCCAGCGTCAGGTTTTTCTGGTGGCCGTGTCCGTCGAGTTGGACGTCGATGACCAGGGGAGAGGCGCTGACAAGGGCCACGCCAGCATCCGAATCCACAAGGGTGCCCCACGCGGAGCCAGCGAGCGTGATCCGCACAGAGGACTGCGTCCGTGATGGATCTGCCACGGACACGGCCAGCCTGTCGCCGGTTTCGCGCAGAGCAAGGGTGCAAGGCCCTGAGACCGAGTAATCCCCAACGCCGCCAGCTGCGAAGAAGTTGGCCATCACCAACTTGTCCTTGGCGACCTTCACCATGTGGACGTCCGCCGAGTTGGCCAGCACTTTCACGCCGGGGTTTGCGGACTCTGAGAACGTGACTTCATGGCTTGCGGCAGGCAACACCATATATGCGTAGCCAGCTCCCACAGGATCCACCCCGTGGTGATGCGTGATGGTCACGTAGTCCCGGGTGACAGGATCAGGGGATCCTCCCGTGTCTGCTCCGGAGTTGACGTCAAACCAGCTTCCTGTCCGGTGGATCACCGCCACCTCCGGAGAACCGGAGACGCCCGGCGCTTCAAGGAAGACGTAGCCGCCATGACCGTCGATGTGGACCGACCTCTGAACCGTCACGGCGGCGTCCCCGGGAGCCAGGGAACGGTTCCGGGAATCCGTCCGCACGGAAGGCACTGAACCCGGAGCAAAGGACCTGTTCTCGATGGTGGTCCGTACCGCAGCCCCACCAGTGCCGGTGATGCCGGCGCCCAGGCAGACCACGGCGTCGTCCAGGAAGAACCATGATTTGCGTCCGGACACTGTCTTGTTGTGGTTGAGGTGGTCCATGCCGATGACACCCCAGCGCCCATCTGCCGTGAGCCCGCCGGCGAAGGCTTGGAACGCGCGCGGGATGCCGGTTCCCGCGCCGCCGGCTCCACTGGCCCGGGTCTGGTCGTTCACGGTGGTTCCGGGAAGGCCATACGGGTCCACGGTGGGCCAGAAGTCGGCGCTGAACTGCGAAGGGTCTTGCCGCGTATAAACGAAAGTCATGCCATCGCCTTGGTACCAGCCGAGGTTGTTCTCGCTGTTTCCCCATTCGTAGCGGCCGATCCTCTTTGATGAGAGGTTTACAGTGCAGCCCCACTGCGGGCGGTGGTGGACCAGCCTGTCCTGGTCAGCGAACATCCGGCTATACACCGGTGCCTGTGCTGAAACCACTGCGGAATCGGACAGGACGCCAAGCGACAACAAGGACTTCGCCAGGCTCTGTGTTGGATGCCCCACGAGTTTCTGGTCGGCACAGCGTTCCAGCCAGCCTTTGGCCAAGGCGAGGAACCTTGAACGGTAGGGCTCATCGCAGCCGGGTGCGAGCAGCAAGACGGCGGAGATCAGGGCAAAGCCACTGACGTAGTCGGGCTCGCGCTGACGGGACACGGCACGGCCGCGGATGGTGTCCATGATGCGGCCGTCCCACACGAAGGGTGCATAGGTGTCCTCCACTGCATCCAGGAGCACTGTGCGCTTGGGGTCGTTGACTGCCCACGTGCTTCCACCGAGCATCGCTATGATCTCGGCGATGCCAGCCAGAGCCACCACACCGTAGGTGCCGGCATAGGGCAGATAACCGTGCTGCACGAACGAACCGTCTGTGTAGAAGCCATCGCCGCTGGTTACGTACGTGAAAACGCTGTTGGTCCCGCCGCGGACGGTGTCACTCAAGGCGTCCCTGCCAAGGGCAATATCGTCCACATTGTTGTCCAGGATGCCCCGCATGCAGCAGGCCAGGGACTTGTCCACGCGGTTTGCCCCGGTCTCTGCAAGGGATGTGGCGCGTCCACGCCAATTAGGGTTCGGCGCGAACCAGCGGACGGCTGCCAGCAATGACGTCCGCAGGTCTTCGGGGACCTCTGCGTACATCAATGTGAGGATGTCCACCGTTTTGCGTGGCACACCTATCTCCCAGAACCACCAGTTGCCCGCTGCCCGCATTCCGGATTTGTAGGCGGTGTCATTCAGGAGTTTCAGGCCAGCCACTATATCCGAGGCCAATTGGGGGTTGCCGGCATAAGGATTTCCTGGAACCGCATAACCCAAGGCCATGTCATAGAGGCGGTTGAAGTGCAGGCCCATGTTGCCTGTGGCCGCCGTCGACTGTCCAATGCCTGTCAGGGGAACGTCATTCCACAAGGACGTCCGGGTGGCTGTCTTATCCAGGGAAGTCCACCAATTTTCCGCGGTTTTCCCCATTCCCTGCAGCTGGGCAGCAAGCTCCGGGATGCCCGCAGCACTTTGTCCGCCTGTGAGGACCATGCGGCGGCGTCCTATGAGTTCCTGTAGCCCGGGTGCCGGTTCCGCAAAGGCCGGGGCAGAGCTGGAAAGCAGGGCTCCGGCCAGTGCGGCGGCACCAGCAGCGCGGAAGAGGGTCCTACGGCTCAGTGTGGGTCCATTGAGGGTCAAAACGGCTCCGTTCAAAACTGTTGCCAGCAAAGCCGGGCATATCCATGTGACTGTCATCTGTGGTTGTTCCCGATCTGGGAAGACCCGTGAATGCCAGGTACTTGGGTGTGCCTCTGGATATTGGCAAGTTGGGGGTGGACGTGGCGGCGAAAGTTTCCGCAACCTTATGTCCGCTTGGTGGACCCCTCAACAGAAATGAACAAAAGTGCTCACACGCCGAGAACGCGGGAACGCGTCCAGACCGCCCGAGGTTTCCGGGCTCTCACGCACGGTTCCGGCGACCTCGCTGCAGGAAGCGCTCGACGCCGGGGGCTAGGCTCCCGCAGCGGCCGCGATCCGGGCCTTTTTCTTCATCGACGAGTTCTTCCTGGCCGTGCGCAGCATGTCCACCGTGAGCACCAGCAGGGCGAGCCACACCACGCAGAATCCGATCCAGCGGGCCGTGGTCATGGTCTCGTTGAAGACGGCCAGCGCCACGATGAACTGAAGAATCGGTGCGAAATATTGGAGCAGACCGATGGTGGTCATGGGCAGGCGACGGGCTGAGGCGCCGAAGAAGAGCAGCGGCACAGCCGTGATGACGCCCGATGCCAGAAGCAACCAGAAATGCCCGGGCCCATGGGCGGTGAGTGTTGCCACGCCGCTTACGCCCAGGACAACCATGGTGGCGGCTGCCAGGGGAGCCAGGACCACTGTTTCAACGGAGAGGCTGGTGAGCGCATCGACCCTGGGACCGACCCGCTTCTTAACGAACCCATAGAGACCGAAGCTGAAGGCCAGGATCAAAGCAATCCAGGGAAGCTGCCCGTAGGAAAAGGTCAGGACGCCCACCGCAATAAAGCCGATGCCCACTGCTGCCCATTGGAGTGGCCGCAACTTCTCCTTGAGCACGAATACACCGAGCAGGACCGACACCAACGGGTTGATGAAGTATCCAAGGGATGTTTCCACAGCGTGCCCTGTGGTCACACCGAAGGTATAGGTAAGCCAGTTGATGGCTATCAATCCAGCTGCCAATGCCAGTGGGCCAAAGACGGAGCGGTCCTTCACGGCGGCGCCGAAGACCCTCCACGCCCGAGTGACCGTGATCAGCAACGCGCAGAAGAGCAGCGACCAAACCACGCGGTTGGCAACGATTTCGATTGCCCCCGCCGGTTGAAGCGCCAGGAAGTACAGCGGAAGCAGTCCCCACAGACTGTAAGCACCAATGCCAAAGAGGATTCCCGCCGTCGACTCGCTCCAGACCGGCTTTCCTCCGCGGGTCCTGCCGCCAGAGGTGTCGCCGCTAAGTTCACTGGACGCACTCACAGTCGCGGGCTGGCTGGAAATGGACGAGTTTGCGGTGATCTGCTCGGGTGTCGACACAATGTCGCCAACACCAAATGGGAACGCAATATTCCGCAATGTTGGCATCAATCGCCTGTTTTCTTGTGACTCCTGCCATATAGGAGGCCGGGTGCGGGGCGGACATCTAGAATTGGAATCTGCGCGCCCCAACAACGGCGTGGCTTACTGCTTCGGAAGGGCTTACGGTGTCCAACTCAGCCGCAACCACCCCCAAACGTCCGCTTCGCGTCGCCATCGTGGGCGCCGGTCCCGCCGGCGTGTATGCCGCCGACATCCTGACCAAGTCCAACGAGGTCAAGGACGGGGACGTGGAGGTCAGCATCGATCTCTTTGAGGCGTACCCTGCGCCTTATGGGCTGATCCGCTACGGCGTGGCGCCGGACCACCCCCGTATCAAGGGCATCGTCAACGCCCTGCACAAGGTGCTGGACAGGGGCGACATCCGCTTCCTGGGCAACGTCACCTACGGCAGGGATCTGACGCTTCACGATTTCCGTGCTTTCTATGACGCCGTGATCTTCTCCACGGGGGCCATCAAAGACGCGGACCTCAACATCCCGGGCATCGGGTTTGAAGGGTCCTTCGGCGGAGCCGATTTTGTTTCCTGGTATGACGGGCACCCGGACGTTCCCCGGGATTGGCCGCTGGACGCCAAGGAGATTGCCGTCATCGGCAACGGCAACGTTGCCCTTGATGTGGCTCGCATGCTGGTCAAGCACCCCGATGAGCTGCTGGTCACCGAGATCCCCGAAAACGTCTACGAGGGCTTGAAGAAGTCGCCCGTTACCGACGTCCACGTGTTTGGGCGCCGCGGTCCTGCGCAGGTTAAATTCACCCCGCTGGAATTGCGGGAGCTGTCCCACTGCAACGACGTCGACATTGTCCTGTACCCGGAGGACTTCGAGTTTGACGAAGCCTCCGATGAGGCGATCCGTACCAACAACCAGATCAAGACCATGGTCAACACCATGACCAACTGGCTGGTGGAAGAACACGCGGAATCCGAGCAGCCATCCTCGCGCCGTCTGCACTTGCACTTCCTGCACAGCCCCGTGGAAATCCTGGACTCGCCGGAAACTCCCGGCAAGGTTTCCGGCATCAAGTTCGAGCGGATGCAACTGGATGGAACCGGCAACGTCAAGGGCACCGGTGAATTCCTGGAGTACCCGGTGCAGTCCGTCTACCGCGCGATCGGCTACCACGGCTCGCCGCTTCAGGAGCTTCCGTATGATGCCCGCCGCGGTGTCATACCGAACGACGGCGGTCGCGTCCTGGATGCCGACGGCAAGCCCGTGCCGGGAATCTACGCCACCGGCTGGATCAAGCGTGGACCTGTAGGCCTGATCGGTCATACCAAGGGCGATGCACTGGAAACCATCGGCTGCCTCCTCGAGGACCGGCTCACGTTGCCTCCAGCAGAGAACGCGGACCCCCAGGCCATCATCGATCTCCTTGAAGAACGCGGCATCGAATACACCACCTGGGAGGGGTGGAACCGCTTGGATGCCCACGAAGCCGCCCTCGGTGCCGCCTGGTCCAAGTCCAACTCGGAGTCCGAATCCGGCAACGGCAACGGTGTTATCCGGGAACGCATCAAGGTAGTCCCGCGTGAGGAAATGATCCAGATCTCGCGTGGCTAGCCCTTGGGTTTGTGTACACCGAACGTCCTGAATCGACTTCGCGGAAGGCGCCAGCTGTACACAAACTCCATTCCTGGAACTAGACTTTCGGGTACTGTGCCGCCAAGCACATGCACGCAGCGCACTGTCGCTGCGAATTACCGGGGAGTTCGATGAGGAATCCAATCCATCCGCCTGTTCCAGGCACCGAAGCCGGAAGGCTGCTGCAGAAGCGCGCCCTGGCTGGCCATGAACAATTGGATATGCTGCGGGCCGGAACTCCCGAGGAAATCTCGGGCCTCCGGCGTTTGGTGCGTGAGTCGTGGCAGCGTTCGGCCACTCTGCTGGCCAATCCTGATATCCCTGAAGCGCCACTTGCGATGGACCGCGACGAACTGGAGGACTACCGCCGCCAACACCCGCTGGCAGCGATCATGCCGGTGATCAGGAAGTTGCTGGTCCAGCCCAGCCATGACAGTGGGTTGCTCGTGGCGGTGGGGGACGACGTCGGGCGGCTCCTGTGGGTGGATGGCGATCCAGTCATGCAGCGCAGGGCCGAGGGGATGATGTTCGTTGCGGGCGCCGATTGGTCTGAAGCCTCAGTGGGCACAAGTGCTCCCGGGACTGCGCTCGCCCTGGATCGCAGCATCCAGATCTCCGGGGCCGAGCATTTCAAGAGATCAGTTCACCCATGGAGTTGTACTGCTGTTCCCTTCCATGACCCGGATTCCGGTGCCGTGCTGGGCGTCGTGGACATCACTGGAACCGAGACTGCAGTGGCCCCGCACACGGTATCCCTGGTGGAAGCAACCGTTGCGGCTGCACAGGCGCAGTTGCGCATCGAGCGTCTCCAGTTGGCTGCTGCCGTACGGGAAAAACCGCGACGCCGGAGCTCAGCTTCTGCTTCCAGCCACACTCTTTACCGGAACAGCCTGCAGTTGTTGGGCCGTGACCAGGCCCTTCTCAGCATTGATGGCCGGACAGTTTCCTTGTCCGCCCGCCACAGCGAAATCCTGGCTATCCTCTGCAGCGAACCGGCCGGCCTCAGTGCGGACGACCTCTGCGCGCAGCTTTACCCCGGAGATGGCTCGGGAGTGACTTTACGGGCGGAAATGGTGCGGCTGCGCAAAGTTCTCCATGAGCTCAGCCCCGGCGCGGTGCCCGAATCGCGACCCTACCGCTTGCCCGTTGAGTTGCTTCCCGATTCAGGCCAGGTGCTCAGTTGCCTGCAGCGCGGAGCCCACCGTATTGCCTTGGAGATCTACAAAGGCGCAGTCCTGCCGCGCTCGGAGGCGCCCGGCGTCGTGGAGTTGCGTGAGCGGGTTTCGCATCTGCTGCGGGAAGCGCTCCTCAGCGACGGCAGCGTTGATTCGCTCCTGAAGTACGCTGAGCTGCCCGAGGCGAAGTACGACGTCGAACTCCGCCTTGCCGTCCTGAAGCTGCTGCCGCCGCGCTCACCCAAGCGGGCCGCCGTCGTGGCCGACCTTGAACGGATCGACACGGAACTGAAAGCGTGAGCTGACTCACATGGTTGCAACGTAGCTGCAACCTGCCCGCTCCTAGGCTCGAATCAATGGCGACAGCCACCGTGATTCGCAGCAAAGGAGCTAGCAATGACCGTTTATGCACAGCCGGGTGCCGAGGGTTCGAAGGTTACCTTCAAGGACCGGTACGAGAACTGGATCGGCGGGGAATGGGTTGCCCCCGTCAAGGGCGGCTACTTCGAAAACATCACGCCCGTCACAGGCAAGGCTTTCTGCGAAGTTGCCCGTGGCACATCCGAGGACATCGAACTGGCACTCGACGCCGCGCACAAGGTCGCGCCATCCTGGGGCAAGACGTCAGCGACAGAACGCGCCGCGATTCTGAACAAGATCGCAGACCGCATAGACGAGAACGTGGAGCTGCTCGCCGTTGCTGAGACATGGGACAACGGCAAGCCCGTCCGCGAGACCCTCAACGCGGACATTCCCTTGGCTGCCGATCACTTCCGCTACTTTGCTTCGGCTGTCCGTGCCCAGGAGGGCCACCTTTCGCAACTGGATGACGACACCACTGCCTACCACTTCAAAGAACCACTGGGCGTGGTGGGCCAGATCATCCCCTGGAACTTCCCCATCCTCATGGCCGTGTGGAAGCTGGCACCTGCGCTCGCCGCCGGGAACGCCGTCGTTCTTAAGCCAGCGGAGCAGACGCCAACGTCGATCCTGGTACTGATGGAATTGATCGCTGACCTGCTGCCCGCCGGCGTAGTGAACGTCGTCAATGGTTTCGGCGTCGAAGCCGGAAAGCCGCTGGCTTCCAGCCCCCGTATCCGCAAGATCGCCTTCACGGGCGAGACCACCACCGGCCGGCTTATCAGCCAGTACGCGTCCAACAACCTCATCCCCGTCACCCTGGAACTTGGCGGCAAGAGCCCCAACATCTTCTTCGACGACGTCGCAGCCCAGAATGACGCGTTCTACGACAAAGCACAGGAGGGCTTTACGCTCTTCGCCTTCAACCAGGGCGAGGTTTGCACCTGCCCGTCACGTGCCTTGGTCCAGGAGGGGATATACGACTCGTTCATGGCTGACGCCGTAGCCCGCACCAACAAGATCATCCAGGGCAACCCGCTGGACACGGAAACCCAGATTGGTGCCCAGGCTTCCAACGACCAGCTGGAGAAGATCCTCTCCTACATCGACATTGGAAAGCAGGAAGGTGCCAAAGTCCTCACGGGCGGCGCGCGGGCCGAGCTGTCCGGCGACCTTGCCGGCGGCTACTACGTCCAGCCCACGATTTTCGAAGGCCACAACCGGATGAGGATCTTCCAGGAGGAGATCTTCGGGCCTGTGGTCTCCGTGACCAGGTTCAGCGACTACAACGACGCAATCGGCATCGCCAATGACACCCTGTACGGCCTTGGTGCCGGCGTGTGGTCGCGCAACGGAAATGTCGCCTACCGCGCGGGCCGGGAAATCCAGGCCGGCCGCGTGTGGGTCAACAACTACCACGCCTACCCGGCCGGTGCCGCCTTCGGTGGCTACAAGTCCTCAGGCATCGGCCGTGAAAACCACGCCATGATGCTGGACCACTACCAGCAGACCAAGAACCTCCTGGTCAGCTACAACGAGAACAAACTCGGCTTCTTCTAAACCCGTCCTGTTCATCGATCAAAGGAGATCGTCAATGTCCGCAACCATGCAAGCTGCAGTAGTCACTGAATTCGGAACCGACCTTACGGTCAAGGAAGTGGAAAGGCCGACGCCGGGTCCCGGCCAGGCGCTGGTCCGCCTCATTACCTCGGGAGTTTGCCACACCGACCTCCACGCCGCCGAAGGCGACTGGCCGGTCAAGCCGACCCCACCGTTCATTCCCGGGCATGAAGGCGTGGGTGAAGTCGTCGCTCTGGGTGAGGGTGTCACGGACGTTGCCGTTGGCGACCTCGTGGGGAACGCCTGGCTGTGGTCCGCCTGTGGGGACTGCCAGTACTGCCGCACCGGCTGGGAAACCTTGTGTGAGTCCCAGCAGAACGGTGGTTATAGCGTGGACGGCTCGTTCGGCGAGTACATGCTGGTGGACACGCGCTTTGCTGCCCGCATCCCGGAAGGCTCGGACCCGGTGGAAGTCGCTCCCGTTCTTTGTGCCGGGGTCACGGTCTATAAGGGCTTGAAGATGACGGAGGCCAGGCCCGGTCAATGGGTCACCATCTCCGGCATCGGGGGCCTGGGCCACATTGCGGTCCAGTATGCGGTGGCGATGGGGCTCCGGGTCGCGGCAGTGGATATTGCCGACGACAAGTTGGCGCTTGCTCGTGAACACGGCGCCGAGCTAACGGTCAATGCACTCCACGAGGATCCGGCGGAGGTCATCCAGCGCGAGACCGGTGGCTGCCACGGTGTCCTCGTGACGGCGGTCCACCCTTCTGCTTTCGGGCAAGCGATCGGCATGGCACGTCGTGGCGGAACCATCGTGTTCAATGGTTTGCCGCCGGGCGACTTCCCGGCGCCGATCTTCGAGATCGTCCTCAAGGGACTCACCGTCCGGGGATCGATTGTGGGTACCCGCCAGGATCTTGAGGAAGCGCTGGAGTTCTATGCCCAGGGCAAGATCAAGCCAACGGTCTCCACCCGGGAACTCTCGGAAGTCAACGCGGTCTTTGACGAGATGAAGCACGCCAAGATCGATGGCCGAGTGGTTCTGAAGTTCTGATGGACCACCCCGTGTTGGAAGCCGCGGTGACGCTGCCCGGGGAGGATTTCTCCCGGGTGGCGCTCACCGCGGCCTCTGTCGAACTGTTGCGGAAGCTCTGGGAGCACCATGGACCGCTCATGTTCCATCAATCCGGTGGCTGCTGCGACGGCTCCGCTCCCATGTGCTACCCGGCGGGGGAGTTCCTCACCGGTGATTCAGATGTGCTCCTGGGCCGGTTCGATATCAGTGCCGGCTTGGGAACCGGAGCGGGCCAGGATCCCAAGCCCCTCGAGTTCTGGATGTCCAGGGAACAGTTCGCCTACTGGTCCCACACCCATCTGACTGTCGACGTGGTTCCGGGCCGGGGAAGCGGCTTCTCTGTAGAGTCCCCGGAGGGGAAGCGGTTCCTGATCCGCTCCACCATCATGGACTGGGACGTACAGGGTGTTTAGTGGTGTGACGGGGGCTACTCGCCTCCGTCACACCAGTCACACCAGTAACGCCGGCTCAGAGACCGTCTCACTATCTGGGATAAATATGGTCGTCCACTGACCGGACACTATTCTTGATGAGTCCTATACCACCCCCATCCAGAATGTGGCATTTTTATGAACATTTTCAGGACCAAGTCGATCGAGCAGTCGATCGCCGACGCCGACGAGCCCGGGCGCAAGCTGAAGCGAAGCCTCAGTACCTGGGACCTGATGATCATGGGTGTCGCCGTCGCTGTCGGTGCCGGTATCTTCTCCGTTGGCGCCAAGGCTGCTGCAAACTTTGCCGGCCCGGCCGTCACCATCTCCTTTGCCATCGCAGCCGTCACGTGCGCCTTGGCCATCATGTGCTATGCCGAATTCGCCACGGCAATCCCCGTGGCAGGTTCGGCCTACGTGTTCACTTACGCCACCATGGGCGAGGTGCTCGCGTGGATCATTGGATGGAACCTCATCCTCGAACTCTTCACGGCGGCTGCGGTGATCGCCAAGTACTGGGGCATCTACCTCAGCAAAGTCTTCGCCCTGATGGGCCTGGATATCCCGCCGGCGCTCAGCCTGGGCGGCGTGGACCTCTATTGGGGCGCCTTCCTCATTGTCGCGATCTTCACGGTGCTGCTGGTGCTGGGGACGAAGTTGTCCGCCCGTGTTGGCAACATCTTCACTTTGATCAAGATTGCCGTAGTGCTGTTCGTGATCGTCGTGGGCTTCAGCTACGTGAAGTTCTCCAACTACACACCGTTCATTCCTGCCTCCGAGCCAACTTCCGGAACGGGTGCCGCCGATGTCATGAAGCAGTCCTTCTTCGGCTTCCTGACCGGTGCTGCTCCTGCCCAGTACGGTACTTTGGGCATTTTCGCAGGTGCTGCCCTGGTGTTCTTCGCCTTCATTGGCTTTGACGTTGTTGCAACCTCCGCGGAAGAGGTCAAGAACCCGCAGAAGACTCTGCCCCGCGGTATCTTCGGGGGCCTGGCAGTGGTCACGCTGCTCTACATCCTCGTCTCCCTTGCTCTGACCGGCATGGTCTCCTACACCCAGCTGGCAGAGGAAAAGAACCCCACATTGACCACGGCTTTCGAGGCCGTAGGCAACAACGATGCCGCCAAGGTCATTGCGTTCGGATCCCTGGTGGGCCTGACCACGGTGATCATGGTGCTGCTCATGGGCCTTTCCAGGGTGGTTTTGGCCATGAGCCGCGACGGGCTGCTGCCGCGGTCCCTGTCAAAGACCAGCGTGAAGCGCTCCACGCCTGCACGCCTGCAGATCATTTGTGGTGCAGCAGTGGCACTGGTGGCCGGGTTGACCAACGTGGATCTCCTGGAGGAAATGATCAACATTGGAACGCTGTCCGCGTTCGTGATGGTCAGCCTGGGAATCCTGGTGCTGCGCAAGAAGCGTCCGGACCTCAAGCCCGCGTTCCGGGTCCCGTTCGGCAAGGTCCTGCCATGGGTTTCCGCCATCCTGTGCATCTACCTCATGACCAACCTGGCAGTCGAAACCTGGATCTTCTTTGCGATCTGGCTGGTCATTGGCATGCTCATCTACTTCTCCTACGGGCAGCGCCACTCGCGGCTCAACGAGAAGTTCGCCTCAGCCAGGTCAGCCGTTAATGGCGGTTCTGCAACCCCCGCGGTCAAGGGCGACGAGGACGAAGACTCCTTTACCAAGGTCTAAACCAATCCCGGCCGCTTGTCAGACAGCTGGCTGGAATCACCATCGAAAGCGCTCGGGAACTGCAATTCCCGGGCGCTTTTGGTGTTCCCGCGCGCCTTGGTGTTCCCGGGCGCTGACTGACGGCGGAACGCGCGCTGTTCCGGGGAGGACCAAGTCCTAGGGTGCAGCGTGCTTCCCAACCCACTCCACCAGCGGCCTCAGCACTTCCCACCGGTCAGCGATCTCGTGTTTTGCCGACGGCGTGGAGAGCCATTCCGGCTCACCAACCTCGACGCCGGCAGACAAGGACTTGTGCTTAAGGAGCTCGGCGCGTGGATGGTCTTTGTCGAAGCCCCGCGGAACGGTCTTGAGCTTCTCGCCCTGGATGGCGAAACCCGCTGCGGCAACTGAGTCCACAATCTGCTGCAGTTCCCCTCCACTATCGGGAGCGTCCACAGCCGCGCGGAAGCGTGCCAATTGCGCGGGAGTGTATGAATGGCAGCCGCCACCGATCAACAGACCGTCGGCACTTACCTGGAGGTAGAACCCGAGGCCTTCGTGTGACGCTGCGAAGGCGCCCTGGGCCGTTTTGTAGGGCGACTTGTCCTGGGAGAACCTGATGTCCCTGTTGGGCCGGAAGATCTTCGCCGGCCCGAACTCAGGCTCCAGCTCCGAAAGGAGGGCCGCCAGCGGCTCCTTGACGGCGGCGTCGTAGGTGTCTTTGTGTTCCAACCACCACTCGCGGTTGTTGTTCTCTTCCAGTTCTTCATAGAAGCGGAAGGCTGCGGACGGAATTCCCTCGAATGTGCTCATGGAAGGATCCTATGGACCGCGGCACCAGAGCAGCCAGAGCCCAGCCCGCCTATGTGGAAAAACAAAGAAGAACACCCCGTTGCGGCGATCCGCAACGGGGTGTTCGACCTGGTACTTACCGGCTCTGATGCTTAGAGCTTGTTGGCTGCTTCGGCGTCGGAAGCGGTCTGGCCTGCACCGAGGTTGGCGCGCAGCTTGGCGCCGAGTTCGGCGTCAACGTTGGTCCAGTACTGGATGGCGCGTTCCTTGATGTCGGCGCTCTTCACGCCACCCACGGCACCGGTGATGGTGTCCAGCAGGCGGGCCTTGGCGGCGTCGTCGTAGACCTCGCGGTACAGGGTACCGGCCTGGCCGAAGTCGCTGTCCTCGGAGTGGAGGGTGTGCGCGGAGAGGGTGAGCTCGCCGTCGTTCTCCCAGCCACCTGCCGGTGAAGCGGGCTCAACAGCAGCCGGGCCACCAACGGAGTTCGGTGCGTAGACCGGGGTGGAGGGGGCGTTGAACAGGTAACGTCCTGCGCCGTCCTGGCTGTAGTTGTTGACCTGGTTCTTGGGCTGGTTCACCGGGATCTGTGCGTGGTTGGTGCCCACGCGGTAGCGGTGTGCATCGGCGTAGGAGAAGATGCGGGCCTGCAGCATCTTGTCCGGCGAGGCAGCGATGCCCGGTACGAAGTTCGACGGCGCGAAGGTGGCCTGCTCGATCTGCGCGAAGTAGTTTTCCGGGTTCTTGTTCAGCTCCATGGTGCCCACGTGGATCAGCGGGTAGTCCGCGTGCGGCCAGACCTTGGTGAGGTCGAACGGGTTGAAGCGGTACGTCTTGGCGTCCTCGTAGGGCATGACCTGGACGTGCAGTTCCCACGAGGGGAAGTTGCCGGCTTCGATGTTCTCGGAGAGGTCGCGGATGTAGAAGTCTGCATCCGAGCCTGCCAGCTGCTCAGCCTGGTCGCCAGTGATGGTCTTGACGCCCTGGTTGGACTTGAAGTGGTACTTGACCCAGAAGCGCTCACCGGCGGCGTTGATCCACTGGTAGGTGTGCGAGCCGTAGCCCTGCATTTCACGCCAGGAAGCCGGGAGGCCACGGTCGCCCATGAGCCAGGTGACCTGGTGTGCGGATTCGGGGGAGAGGGTCCAGAAGTCCCACTGCATGTCAGCGTCACGCAGGTGGGTACCCGGGAGGCGCTTCTGGGAGTGGATGAAGTCCGGGAACTTGATGCCGTCGCGGATGAAGAACACCGGGGTGTTGTTGCCCACGAGGTCGTAGTTGCCCTCGGAGGTGTAGAACTTCACGGCGAAACCGCGGGGGTCGCGCCAGGTGTCAGGAGAGCCATTCTCGCCGGCAACGGAGGAGAAACGGATCAGCATGTCCGTCTCGACGCCCGGCTGCAGGAACGCTGCCTTGGTGTAGGCCGATACGTCAGAGGTGGTCTTGAACGTACCGAAAGCGCCGCCACCCTTGGCGTGCACTACACGCTCCGGGACCCGCTCGCGGTTGAACTGTGCAAGCTTCTCCACCAGGTAGTGGTCGGTCAGGATGATGGCACCGTCGGCGCCGACGGACTTGGAGTGCGCGTCGGAAGTAACGGGGGCACCTGACTGGGTTGTTGAAATAGCAGTCATTGTTCTCCTTGTTCTTATTTTTGAGTTACGGACGTTTGTTTGGGGAGCTGTTGTTTAGCCTGGCAATCCTGGCAGATGCCCTGATACAGGACGTCTGCGATCTGGATGGTCATGGGCTTGGAATTTTCATCCCAGTGCGGTGTGAGGCACGGTGCGTGTCCCACGGCGCAGTCCACGTCTTCCACGCGGCCGCAACTGATGCAGACGGCGTGGTGGTGGTTGTCGCCAACCCGGGTTTCGTAGAGCGCCGGGGAGTGCGGGGGTTCAAAGCGGCGCAGCATCTGCAGATCCGTGAGGTCGCTGAGCACAACGTAAACGGACTGCGCCGTCAGTTCAGGGAGCTCTTTGCGGGCAGCGGCAAGGATGCCTTCTGCCGGGGAGTGCGGATGGTGCTGGACCGCGGCCAGCACTGCCAGCCGCTGTTTGGTCACACGCCTGCCGTGGGCATGCAGGGCACTGGCCCATGCTTCCTGGTCGGCTGTGTGATCGGTCATGCACCCATTGAAGCACTTATTTTGATCAGTTCACAATAAGGCAAAGCTAACTTCCGGCAAATTAAACAAATCCACCATCGGATTGGCTTCCTCCGCAGCAGATCGACCCACCGCATGGATCCGCAGGGTTGAACCCGGATTCCCGCCTTCGCCCGGATCCCCGCCTTCGCCCGGACTCCCGCCTTCGCCCGGACTCCCGCCTTCGCCCGGATCCCCGCCTTCGATTGCTACGCAGCTGAAGCCGGTGAGTCCACTGGTCAACGGCAGGGCACCCAGGGCGCTCCCCATGGCAACGAGCTCCGCTGGAAGGACAGCGGAAATCGCGGCGGCACCGCTGGCGGGCTCAATCACACTGTGATGGCGGGCTGCATCAACTGTCGCCACCCGCGGGAACGGCGCCGGCGGGAACGGCACCGGCGGTAACGGCACTTGGACGGGTACGACGCCGGACGTGGCCGAAGGCGCGGACCCCACCTGACCGGTGGGTGCTTTCGCAACGTTGGCGGCACTGAGCTGGAGAGAATCCCGGATCCGCGCATCCACGACGTCCAGGATGTCCTCAGGCACGGGAACGCGATGGTGGGCCGGCAGCGCGAGTTGGCGTCCCGGCGTCGTGCTTTCCGATTCCCAACGAGCGAAGAGGTGGAACGTGGGCGTGGACGACTCAGCCACCGGCTCGCCGATAGCCGCACCCAAGGGGTGCCACCGGTGGGCGAACATCACGGTGAAACGCTTCGCTCCCAGGACCTCGTCCAAGGCTGCCCGGAGGAGGTTGTGGCAGAACAACCAGTCGGCCGCCGAGGTTTCAGTAAATTCCGTGGAAGGGTCCGAGAGGCGGATCAGCACGTGCCCGGTGGTCAAAGGGTGGCGCGGCCTGGCAAGTTCCCAGATGCCCGAGCGGAACAGCAATCGTCGCGACAAGACCATGTGGACTCCTTCCCCGGGTGAGCCTACCAATCAGTGCGTTACGGCGGGAGACGCACCATGGAAGCCAAACGGACAAGGACGTCACTGGGGTCGCTAGGGTGGCTAGGTGGCGAAACTACTGGCAGACATCACCCCGATCAAGGAGAGCCCGGCATTCCGGCGGCTTTGGCTCGGAGCCTCGGTGGCTGCCATCGGTACCCAGCTCACGTTGGTGGCCGTCAGCTTGGAGGTTTACCGACTGACCCAGGAGAGTTTCTATGTAGGCCTCCTGGGAATCTTCGCGTTGGTTCCGCTGATCATCGCAGGGCTTTACGGCGGCTCCATCTCCGATGCCTACGATCGACGCAAAGTTGCCCTGATCGCATCATTGGTCCTTTGGGTCACCACCGCTGGCCTCGCACTGCAGGCCTGGCTGGAGATCGGCAACATCTGGTTGCTTTACGCATTGGTTGCCATCCAAAGCGGCGCACAAGGCATCAACGGTCCAGCCCGCAGCGCCATCATTCCGCTGCTTGTCCGCAAGGATCTGCTCCCGGCGGCGAATGCGTTGAGCATGCTGACGTTCGGCCTGTCCATGACTGCCGGGCCACTCCTGGCGGGCGTGCTGGTGGCCACGATCGGTTTCGGATGGACTTACACGATTGATGTCATCAGCTTCACTTTTGCCCTGTGGGGCCTTGCCAAACTCCCGCCGCTGCCACCGTCCAAGGATGCCGTCCGGCCGGGGCTTCGCTCCGTGGTGGAGGGCTTCCGGTTCCTCGGCACGCGGCCCAATGTCCGTATGACCTTCATCATTGACCTCATCGCCATGATCTGCGCCCAACCCCGTGCCCTGATGCCTGCAATTGGTGCAGTCATGATTGGCGGCGGTGAAACAACCGTGGGCCTGCTGTTGGCATCCACGGCCGTGGGAGCCTTCCTGGCGGGCTTGTTTTCCGGTCCACTTGGCAGGGTGAGGCGCCAGGGCAGCGCCGTGGTGTGGTCGGTGGTCGGATGGGGTGCCTCGATCGCAGGCTTTGGCCTGGTGGTGTTGCTGGCTGGAGATTCGGGCCGCGAGGGCGTAACACCCTGGCTCCTCCCGGCTGCCCTGTGTTGTGCGCTGGCGGGGATTTCCGACTCTGTCAGTGCGGTCTTCCGCACCACCATCCTCCAGGCCGCCACGCCAGACCACCTGCGCGGACGCCTGCAGGGAGTGTTCATCGTGGTGGTCGCAGGAGGGCCTCGAGTGGGGGATATGCTGGCCGGCGGTGTCACGCAATTCCTCAGCGAAGGCGGGGTGCTGCTGATCGGCGGAATCGTTTGCATTCTCCTGGCCTGGCTGGCATCGCGCCTGCAGCCGGGCTTCGTCGCGTACGATGCGAAGCATCCGGTGCCCTAGCCGGCAGCCTCTGTCAGGGCAGGGCAGGGCAGGGCAGGGCGGGGCAGGGCAGCCCAGGCCTGCCGGCTGCGGAACACGGCGACCGCCGTCGGCGTTAATCGGTACAGAACTGTTCGCGAGCCAACGAGAGTGGAAGAACAACCGTGCACAAACACAACAATGGACTCAAGACCGCGGCGCTTTTCGGTGTGCTGTGGGCGGTGCTGTTGGGTTTGGGCGCCATTATCGGAGCCGGTACGCGCAGCACCACCCCCATCTGGATCTTTGCCCTGATCGGGGTAGCCACTACCGCCTACGGATACTGGAACAGCGACAAGATCGCCATCCGCTCCATGGCGGCCTATCCGGTCAGCGAAGCGCAAGCCCCGCAGCTGTACCAGATCGTCCGGGAGCTTTCCGTGCGGGCCAACAAGCCCATGCCGCGGATTTACCTCTCGCCCACCATGACGCCGAACGCCTTCGCTACCGGGCGCAGTCCCAAGAACGCCGCTGTCTGCTGCACCGAGGGAATCCTGCATGTCCTTGATGCCCGCGAACTCCGGGGTGTCCTGGGGCACGAGCTCATGCACGTGTACAACCGGGACATCCTGACGTCGTCCGTGGCGGCTGCCGTGGCGGGCGTGATCACGTCCGTGGGGCAGATGCTGTTGTTCTTCGGCGGCGGGGACCGGCGCAATGCCAACCCGCTCGCGATGATCGCCATGGCGCTCCTGGCGCCGTTCGCGGCCTCACTCATTCAGATGGCGATCTCCCGCACCCGGGAGTACGACGCCGACGAGGACGGTGCCGAGCTGACCGGCGACCCACTGGCGCTCGCCTCGGCGCTGCGCAAGATCGAATCGGGCGTCTCCCAGCTTCCGCTCCCACAGGATCAGCGGCTCGTGAATGCCTCGCATCTTATGATCGCCAATCCGTTCCGTGGCGGTGGCATGCGGCGCTTGTTCTCCACGCACCCGCCCATGAAGGAGCGCATCACCAGGCTTGAGCGGATGGCTGGGCGGCCGCTTTCCTAAGGACACGGCTTTCCCAGGGCTAAAACGTCGTGAACCCGCTATTCCGTGGTCGGCCAACAACGGAATAGCGGGTTCACGACGTAATAGAGAAATCAGCCTAGGCGAAAAGTCCTTCACCGATGAAGCCGCCCTGCTGGATCCCCGGAGGCACGGCAAAAAGGCCGGAGCCCGTGTGCTTCAGGTATTCCACGGACAACGTATCGCCCTTGGCCAGAGCCAGCTGCATGGGAACGTAGTGGGTCCGCGGATCCTTGACGAACGCGATGAAAAACAGCCCCGCGTCCAGATGCCCGAGTCCGTCTGAGCCGTCGGTGAAGTTGTAGCCGCGGCGAAGCATCCGCACACCCCCGTTCTGGTCGGGGTGGGCCAGGCGGACGTGCGAGTCCAAGGGAATGAGCGGGTCACCGTTGCGGCCCGCGAGCTTGAAATCGGGCGCCGTGAACTCTTCGCCACCGGACAACGGCGCCCCCACGCCCTTCGTCCGCCCTATCAGGCCTTCCTGTTCACCCAGGGACGTCCGGTCCCAGATCTCGATATGCATCTGGATCCTGCGCGCCACAAGGTAGCTGCCGCCCCTCATCCACTCTTCACTCGGCGAAGCCGGGGAACCTACCCAGACATGCTCATCGAGGAGGGCTTTGTCCTCAACCTTGAGGTTGTTGGTGCCGTCCTTGAACCCAAAGAGGTTGCGGGGCGTCACCTGCGCACGGGACGTGGAGGACGTGCGGCCAAAGCCCAATTGGGACCAGCGGACACGCACCTTTCCGAAACCGATGCGCGCAAGGTTGCGGATGGCGTGAACGGCTACCTGGGGGTCGTCGGCGCAAGCCTGGACCACGATGTCGCCTCCGGTGCGGCCAGGTTGAAGGTCATCACCGGGGAAATGCGGGAGGTCGATCAAGGCTTCGGGCCGGCGACCGTCCAAACCGAAGCGCACCTTGCCGTTCTTCTCGAACAGCCCTGCGCCGAAACCGAAGGTCAACGTCAATTTCGCGGCGGCCAGGTCCAGCGCCTCACCGGTGTCTTCCGGCGGGGCCTCGTAGGGGCCATCGACGGCGCCGGTCGCACCCGTCGTGCGGCCCGCCGTCATGGCCTCAGCCGCAGCAGTCCAATCCTTCAGGAGCTTGATCAGCTCTTTCCGGTCCTCCGTGGTGACATCGAACGCAGCCATGTGAAGGCGGTCCTGGGCCGGGGTGGTGATGCCGGCCTGATGCTCGCCGAAAAAGGGAACAACAGCATCCCCTGCGTCGGATTCCGCAGCCGATGCAGCACCGGCCGTGACCAGGTCGTGGCCCAGGAAACCTGCGGCGAGGCCAGCGACTGCGCCAGCGCCGCCCACTCCGGCAAGGGAAAGAAGGCCACGGCGGGACAGCCGGGAGGTGCCGGCGGTTGCCGACGCACCGCCGTCGGACGTCCCCGTGGAGCGTACGACGCCGGTCGCCTCGCCGGCGCGGGCTGAAGCGTCAGCCTCACTACGATTCACATTCAGTGGCTGTCCGGCACCTGGAGCCTCCGGGGCTTCGCCGGTGTGCCCGTAGGGGCAGCCGGTCACAGCACGACAGCCGAGGTGAGCTTGGACAGTGGCTCGCCCAAGGAATCGACCAAGGCGGCGAGCTGCTGGATCTGATCCTGGCTCAGCTCGTTGTAGTAGGAGAAGCCATCGCCCTTGGCGTGCTTCTTGAGCTCGGCCTGGAGGGCTGCGAACTTCTCGTCCAAGGACTTGGCGAGCTCGGCGTCTTTTTGCTCCAGGGCCGGCTTCAGGCTCTCGAAAGCGATGCGGGCGCCGTCCACGTTGGCCTGGAAATCCCAGAGGTCGGTGTGCGACCAGATCTCTTCCTCGCCCGTCACCTTACCCGTGGCAACCTCATCGAGGAGCTCCTTGGCGCCGTTGCCCAGCTTGTCAGCCGTCAACTCCACTGTGCGGGTACGCGTTGCGAGGTCTGCAGTATCTGCAACCAGCTGGGTCGATATCGCGCTACGTTCGGCCGGGGTCATGGCGGTGTAGTCCGCAGGCGGGAACAAGTCCTTCTCTGCGCGGTGCCATCCGGTCCATTCCTGGCCGGGCTCGAGATCGGCCTCGCGTGCATCAAGCTTGGGATCGAGATCCCCAAACGATTCTGCAACGGGCTCGATCCGCTCCCAGTGCATGCGGGTTGCGGCATACAGTTCACGGGCCTTTGCGGCATCGCCGGCTGCGAAGGCATCTGCAAAGGCCTTGGTGCCCGTAACGAGTTGCTCCGTCTGGTCCTTGACGTAGGCGGCATACTGCTGGGAGCCGGTCTCAAGAAGTTTTTGGAAATCGGCGTCCGCGCTCGGCTTGTTTCCGGACTCTGTGACCTCAAACGAAGCCCGGATTCCATCGCCCTGCATACCCGGCTTGCAGGCGGTGTTGTACTTGCCTGCAGGAGCGGTGACCACCAGGTTCCGGGTAATTCCAGGCCCGATGTTTTCCACTTCGCCGATGATCCGCAAACCGTCCTCGGCCAGCAGGTAGAACTCGGTGACCTCGGTGCCTTCGTTCTTCACGGCAAACGTCAGGTTGCCGCTGGGAGCAGTACCTGTGGAGACCTTGCATTCATTCGCGGTGCTGCTGACCTGGATCGGCCCATCTGTGGCCGCCGTGGTTTTTGCATTGTCAGTGCAGCCCACCAGAACCATGGGGACGGCCGCAGCCACACCGATGACGGTGAGGGTCCTGCGAAGCTTCGGGGAAGTGGCGGGGGACAGGAACGTGCCAAGCATGGGGGTCCTTTGGGTTGTGGGAACGAGCGGGGTGCGAGGCCTGCGCGCGGGTTGGGGGGGTGCGGGATCGTACGGCTGAACAGTGTTTACGGCTGAACCGTGTTTACTGCTGAACCGTAGTTACTGCTGAACGGTACTTATTGCTGGACGGCGACTGCGGGCTTCGGGGCCGTCGTCTTCGCTGCCGCCGCCGGGGGATGGGAACGGTTGGCCCGGATGTACAGGGACAGGACCGGGATGACGTAAAGCAGCCAGGCTGCTGCTTCCAGCCACGTGGTGGCCGGGGAGAAGTTCAGCGTGCCCTTCAGCAAGGTTCCGTACCACGACGACGGCGGAACCGCAGCTGAGAGGTCGAAGGCCAGGCTATGCAGGCCGGGAAGGATGCCGGCTTCCTGGAGGTCGTGGATGCCATAAGCAAGGACGCCCCCGGCAATGACTATGAGTCCCACTCCAGTCCAGGTGAAGAAGCGGCCCAGGTTGACTTTGAGGACGCCGCGGTGAAGCAGGTATCCGAGTCCGGCAGCTGTCAGGAGTCCAAGCAGGGCGCCGAGGAGGGGGAAGGTGGTTTCGCCGGTGGCTTGCGCTGCGGCCCAAATGAAGAGCGCTGTTTCAAGTCCTTCGCGGCCAACGGCCAGTGCCGCAACAAGCACGAGGCCCCATGCGGCGCCGTCGGCTGCTTTATCCACGTGGGACCTGAGGTCGCTTCCGAGGCTGCGGGCGGTGCGCGCCATCCAGAAGACCATCCAGGTTACGAGGCCGACGGCAACAATGGACAGCCCTCCGCCGATCGCTTCCTGGGCCTCGAAGGTGAGGCCCCGTGGGCCGAACGTGAGAAGAGCGCCGAAAGCGAGGGAGATGGCAATGGCCAGCCCGACGCCGGCCCAGAGCCGGGGGAGCAGCGACTGCCTGCCGCTCTTGATGAGGTAGGCCATCAGGAGGACCACGATGAGCGAGGCCTCGAGGCCTTCACGCAGGCCTATCAGGAAGTTGGCGGTCATGTGCGTTTCTTTCACTCAGGGTAGCCATACTTAGGCTTGCCTAATGATGAAGAATACTGCCGCGGTACGATTACGCAAAAAGTTTGTGCCCTAATGTCCCCTGTCATTACGACAATCGATGTAGTCATGCCACAAAAAACCGGGATCCAGCGCCCTGAGCGGCGCCGGACCCCGGCTTTTATGACGCTGGCGGTGCAGCGTCCGCAGCCTAGCTGCGGAAGTTCACGAACTGCAGGTCTGCCTCTTCGAACTTCTTGAGGATGTTCATGGTCTCCTGCAGGTCATCGCGGGACTTGGAGGTGACGCGAAGCTCGTCGCCCTGGATCTGGGACTTGACGGACTTGGGCGCTTCGTCGCGGATGATCTTGTTGATCTTCTTGGCGATGTCCTGTGCGATGCCCTCCTTGATGGTGCACTCCAGCCGGAATTCCTTCCCGGAGGGGTAGGGCTCGCCCTGGTCCAGGGACTTCAAGGAGATGCCACGCTTGATGAGCTTGGACTGGAAGACGTCCAGGACGGCGAGGACACGGTCCTCCGAGTTGGCTTTCATCAGGATCTTTTCGCCGCTGAAGTCAATTTCCGCGCCGACTCCCTTGAAGTCGTAGCGCTGCGCGATTTCCTTCTGGGACTGGTTGAGCGCGTTGGCGACCTCTTGCTTGTCTACCTTGCTGACGACGTCGAATGTTGATTCGCCTGCCATGACTCTCCTTAGGTTGGGGGCCCGGTAAGGGCGGTTTGTCTGCCATCCAGCCTAGTACGGAAGGCGCGGGATGGGGCCGTGGATAACTTTCACAGTTCGCTCACAGCACATGCTTGGTTGGAACCGAGGTGGATCTTTGAGAGTTGTACCAGTTGGAAGAGCCCATCCCCGGAGGTAAGCATGAGCCACAAAGCCGTCCACTACGTCACGAAGTCCGCATCGGCGGCAGCCGGTTCGATCGGTACGGCAGCGGCAGCCGCGGCGAGTGCGGTGGCAGCGGTGACCGTGGCGGCGTCGATCGTCCTGAGCCCGGTGCCGGATGCGGCCTCGCGGATGGACGGCGTTCATGCGGATTTGCAGCGCGCGGTGGAACTCAACCAAATCACGGCTGAGCAAGCAGAAAAGTTTGAAGCGAAACTGGCTGGCCGGATCCTCGGAGAAGCCTGAAATACAGGCCATTCCGGCGTGTCCGCTCTCGATTAGATTCTTGGCCGGAAGTTCTGTAAGGTTGTCTCTGCCTTCGGTTACCGGATCGAAAAGAAACGGTCTCCGGAAGTGATCTTCTTTTGAAGTTCGGCAGATTACCCGAGCGGCCAAAGGGGGCTGACTGTAAATCAGCTGGCAACGCCTACGGGGGTTCGAATCCCTCATCTGCCACCCAAGGGAAATCCCCGGAACCATCAGGTTCCGGGGATTTTTTTGCGCTATGGCTCTGTGCTCTTCCGAAGTTCTGCGCTCTTCCGAAGCTCCGCGATCTCACGCCTTAGCGCTGCAATTTCAGTGACAAGGTCTGCCAATTCAGCGCGGACCGGTTCTTCGGCGGCTGCCGCTTTGGTTTCCGCGGCCGCCGCGACATCCTCCGCGTTTTCCTCGATTCGTTGCACCAGCCACGAGGCAATGGAGGCCGTCACGATACCCAGGACGGCAATCCCGCTCATCATGAGCGCTGCCGCCACGACCCTGCCGATGGGGGTGACGGGGTAGAGGTCTCCGTAGCCAACTGTGGTGATGGTGGTGATGGCCCACCATGCAGCGTCGCCGAACGTCAGGATCTTGGCGTCCGGCGCATTCTGCTCCACATCAAGCACTGCCAGGGCGCCGATGAGCACCAACATGGCGGCCGAGCCGGCAACGTATGTGGCCACGCGTCCGCGCAGGGTTTCCCCTACTGTGCGTTGCAGTACGGATAGGAGCGTGACCAGTCGAAGGAGCCGGAGCGGCCGAAAGAAGGGGAGCACCACGATGAGGAGTTCATGCAGGTTCCAGATGAACCATCGCCTTCGATCCTCGGCCAGCCAAAGGTTGGCGAAGTAGTCCAGCGCGAAGATCCCCCAGGTAATCCAGAGGATTATTTCGAAGGGAAGGCCGGCCGCGCCGTCCACGCGTCCTATGACCTGCCAGGCATATGCGGCGAGGAAAATCAGTGCCGTCGCCATGAGGGGCCATTCGACGAGGTCCCGGTATCGCGCTTGAGTCATACGGGAATCCTAGCCACAGCACCAATGCGCGCCACTGGGAAACGGGTCAGACGGTGGGAGTCTCCAGCCAGTATCCGTCCATGTGGTGAACCAGTTGCCGGCCCAAACCGCCCTTGAGCTGCACCCAGAGTGTGCTGCGGTCATCGGTCATGCCGTCGATGGTTCCTTCGATGCGGTTGCCCCGGGCGTCCCGGAGTACCACGTCCTGGTGCCGTGCGAGGTCGGGCCAGACGTCCGCGTGCGGCTTGGTAGTCAGAGTGCTCAAAGGGATCTCCCTGGTGGGTTGGTGTTTCCGGGTTTCAGATATTGTGCACGGGATGGATGAACTGGCGGTAAACGTTTGTGCAATCGTTGGACATAAAGCGTTGGATGTACTAACGCAGCATTGGGACTGTGTCCACCATGCGGCCGGCCTTCCCCCAGAAGTTACTCGCGGGTAACATTGCTTGCATGCATTTGCTTCTTCGCACCCTCATGCTGCTGTTCACTTCATCCAGGCGTTCGCCCTTGGGTGCTTGGGAAACGTCCTCATTGCCTCTGCGTGTTTTGCCGACGGACATCGACATCGCGATGCACGTGAACAACGGTATGTATTTCTCCTTGATGGACCTTGGCCGTTTCGACCTCATGGTTCGGAGCGGTATTTGGAGAAAGATGCGCAGGCGCGGCTGGAGTCCCGTTGCAGCGGGAGAGACCATCGCTTTCCGCAAGTCATTGCAACTGTGGCAGCGCTACTCCATCGAAACGCGCATCATTGGACTGGACACCAAAGCCATCTACTTTGAGCAGCGCATGGTGGTGGACGGAGAGATCTACGCCCGCGCCCACATCGCAACCCGCCTGGTGAATAAAGGGAAGCCGGTGACGCAGGAAGAGATTATTGCTGAGTTCGGTGCGCCACCGGCTGATCTGGAATTGCCGGAGTGGATCCATGAGTGGCGGGAAAACAATGCGCTCCCAGGGGCGCGCCGGCCAGCTCCGCATGTGTGGGCATAGGGGAACTCAAACACCGACGTCCCGCCGCTGGAGTGCAACCGCGCCCAGGACGATAAGCGCCGCAGAGATGCCAAGCAAGCCCGCTGCGGCTCCCCAATCAGCGCCGTTCGTCACGGGTGAATTGCCGTACGCCCAGTGGTAAGGCGAAAGGTTCAGCAGCCAGTCGACGTCGGGGCTTTGCCTCCCAACCGCGTTGAAGACATAACCGAGGACGGCGACGGCGGCACCCGCGGCAATCGCATAAACCTTCCGTCCCGTCAGCGCACCTACGCACAGCGCCGCTGTTCCGCTCAGCAATGCCAAAGCGGCAAACAGCACTACCGCGCCGAAGAGATGCCCGACGTCGATATCCAGTTTCGAGGGCCCGTTCAGCACGAGCACCAACAGGAAGACCACGGCCGAAAGGATCGCGACGCGCACCACGAGGGCCAGGGCGCGTTCAAGGACCACCTGGATCCGGGTCACGCTATGGGCCAAGGTCAATTCCAGGAGCCCAGACTCCTCGTCCGCGCCCACCGCAGCCGCGCCCCAGCCAACGGATGCCATGGACATCAGCAGGAAACCGATCAGACCGAACAGGGTGGCCTGTGTGTAGCCAGGTCCAGTGGCTATCTGGTCATAGTTCAGGGCCTTGGTCATCTCCTGGGGGAGTGCGTCGATCATTTGCTGCATTTGCGCGCTGCCCCCGATGGACGGATAGAGGGGCAGGTACAGCATGATCGCAGCCGTCAGCCCCAGGGCCCACGCGAGAGTGGACCGCCACGAATCAGTGAGGGCCTTGGTGAAGAGAGGGAGGAACTTAGGCATGGTGTGCTCCTTCCGTGTGGCTCACGGATTTGTGTCCGTTTCCGTTGCCGACGTAATGCCCCGTCCCCGCATAGTTCCCCGTGTAGAGAGTCAGAACGGCTTCCTCCAAATCCGGCTCCTCCAAGACGAGGTCTTTGAGGTTCAGCCGGGCCAGTTCCTGCACCAGTGGCTGGACCTGACCCGAAAGTGTCGCCGTTGCTTCGATCGCGGCTTCCGCTGCGCCGTCACCAGGAAGCTCCCGCAGCACAACATTGGCGACGCCCGGCACCCGCGCAAGCAGCGCGCCGAGGTCGTTCTTTTCTGCGCCGGCCGCGTTGAACCGCAACTGCCGTACGGCCGCGTTCCTCAAGGCCTCAACAGTGGAGATCGTTACGATGCCGCCGTCGCGGAGTATGGCTACGGCGTCGGCGGCCTGCTGGACCTCGCTCAGTACGTGAGAGCTGAGGAAGACCGTTGCGCCGTCGTCAACCACTTCGCGGATGAGTGCATGGAACTCCTGTTGGACCAGGGGATCCAGGCCGCTGGTTGGTTCATCGAGCACCAGGAGTTCGGGGCGGTGCATGAACGCCTGCAGGAGGCCGAGCTTCTGTTTGTTCCCTTTGGAGAGCTTTCGGGTTTGCCGGTCCAAATCCAGATCCAGCCGCTCTGCCAACTCGTTGACATATTTTGGCTCTACCGGGCCGCTGATGGCCGCGAAGTGTTCAAGCATGCGCCGGCCCGTGGTTCGGTTCTCCAAGTGGAGTTCCCCAGGGAGGTAACCGATCCTGCGGCGCAGCCCGGTTCCGGCGCGACGTGGATCCTGCCCCAACACTGAAATCGTTCCCGCGCTTGGCCGGATGATGTCCAGAAGGCAGCGCATGGTGGTGGTCTTGCCCGCTCCATTCGGTCCAATAACGCCGAAGACCGTTCCCGGTTCAACGGCGAAATTGAGTCCGTGGAGGACCTCGCGCTGGCCGAACTTCTTGCGCAACCCTTCGACGACGATTGCCTGGGTCACGGGGCATGCTCCCTTCCTTGGTTGTTGGCGTCTTGCTGCAGGGCGTCGCGGGCCGCTTCCAGGAACCGCGAATCCGCATAGAAGCCGTTGGTGTAGATGTCCAGCGCCGGGATGGTCAGTTGCCGCAGCAGTTCCGGTCCTATGCCGTGCGGTTCCGTTACGTCCGCTCCCAGCGCCCGTGAGAGGTGCCTGCCGAGCATGAGCATCGCGAGGCTGTTGGATGCAATAACGACGGCGGTGGACCGGACGTCGTTGAATTCGCGGATGGTGCCGGCCGCGATGCCGGCTTCGATAATGTCCTGCGTCTGGCGCACCACGGCGTCGAAGAATGCGTCGCCGGCCTCGGATTCGTCGCCCAGGGAGCGCCGAATGTAGGCGATCTCATCCGCGTACTGGTCCGGGTGGTTGAGGTAATCCTGGATCAATTGACGTGCCGTGGCAGGGTCGGTTTTTTCCTTGCCCTGGCTGGCGGTCTGCGCGAGGACGTGCTGGTCGCAGGCTTCGCGCAGGCCGGCCTTGCTGCCGAAGTGGTGGATCACCAAGCCGGGGCTGACACCCGCCGCAGAGGCCACCGCCCGGACGGTGGCAGGACCGAAACCATCGCGGCCGAACAGACCAATGGCGGCATCGCGAATGCGTGCCCGGGTGGACACATCTTCTGCGGTTAAACGCATGTTTAATACACTAAACACCTGTTCAATCCGTATCAAGAGGCTGGGATTGAAAGGCTCGCGGCTGGCTGGAACATAACGATGTGACACCAAACGCTGCGTCGCCACTGCCTCAACTGCCGCCGTCGAACATACTGGCTTGACTGTCTTCGTGGGGGAGCAGTGACGGCGCCTGGGCGCCCGAAGATGCAGGGGTAGAGAAGTGGGTTGTACAGGGTCGGCTTCATCGTCGAAGAAAAGCAAAATTGCCGGGTCATTTGCGGCGCTGCTGGTGACCCTGGGCCTGCTCGGAACCGCTCTACCCGTGGAAGCCGGGCCATCATCGGGGAGCATCCAGGTTCAGGCCACCACGCCTCCCGTCACAGGCGCCATCGGCCAGCTTTACAGCACCAGCACCTGGGCCCGCAGCGTGCTGATCCGCCCCACGGCAGCGGAGGAATGCTCAAGCACAGGCTGCGTGCAACGGTTTGTCGGCGGCGATATCGCGTGGTCGCCCCGCACGGGGGCCCGCGTAGTGGTCAATGGACCAGTGCGCACCGCATGGTGGGAGGCCAACGGTCCTGCCGGCTATCACGGCTATCCCACAACAGACACTGCAAACGGCTTGCGCAATGGAGGTTCCAAGCAAATCTTCGAACGCGGAGCGATCAGTTTCTCGCCGGCAACGGGCGCCCAACGCACAACGGGATCCATCCACTTGGCATGGGGGAGAGCGGGTCTTGAGGCTGGTTTCCTAGGGTACCCGGCCGGAAACGAACGCACCGGACTACCCGACGGCGGTGCCTACCAGGTCTTCGAACACGGCTTTGTTGTATGGTCGCCAGCGACGGGGGCACATCCCTCCATGGGTGCCATCCGTGAACGCTGGCGCCAATCCGGGCTGGAAAGCGGCGAGTTTGGCTACCCCATCACGGATGAAGCGACGGGACTGCGCAATGGTGGCTCGTCACAGCAGTACCAGCACGGAACCATCATCTGGTCGCCCTCGACCGGCGCGAGGGCCCTGACGGGAGCCATCAGGAGCTACTGGTCCTCGACTGGCGGCCAGAACGGTGCCCTGGGATATCCGGTCGGCGAGGAAAACCGGCAAAACGACTTCGTCTACCAACTCTTCCAGGGCGGCACGGTCTACTGGTCGGCGGCAACGGGTGCGCATTCCACCACGCACGGCGATGTCCACAACCGCTATGTGGCCCTGGGTGGAGCTGCCGGTCAATTGGGTTTGCCGCTCACGGACAAACTTCCGCGGGCCGGGGGCCTGGTGCAGCAGTTCGTCAACGGCTGGCTCGTCTGGGGGCCGGCCACTGGAGCTCGGATTGTGGGGCACTCCACATACAAAGTGTGGTCCATCAACCCGGGTGAGTTCGGTTGGCCGTTGCGTGACACCTGGACAGATGCAAGGGGCTCGCACGTCGCCTTCCAAAAGTTGGAAACCATCTGGAACGATTCCACGCAGGAGCTGTATTCAGCCGAAGCAGTCGATGCTTCCACTGTGGTGTTCCTTGGCGACTCGCAGTTGGACCTGGATTCATGGGGCGAACAGGGTGCCCGGGCCGCTGGCTATACCCGCCAGGTGGTCCGGAGTATCGGTGGGATGGGATACGTTTCGGGGAGCCCGGCGGTTGGTGGCAACTCAGCGACGGATGCCCTGGTGCTGGACAGGATCCTTTTGCCCCAAGGGAACCCAGGTCTGGTGGTGGTGACTCTTGGCGGAAACGACGCCCGGATTTTTGCCACCGATGCCGCGATCCTGTCCCAGGCCAACCGGTTGTGGGATGAACTGCGCCGCAAATATCCCCGCAGTACGATCCTTGTCACCGGTGTTCTCTCCCGCTATGACGCCAGCCATTTCCAACGTCGATGGGTGGACGGGCTCTTGACCCGCGAAGCCGCTCTCCGGGGCTGGCCCCGCATCTCGATGTCCGGCACAGCAACTATCGCCGGGGCTACCTGGAACTACCTGGATGATGTGCACATGAACCAGACCGGGCACAACAAGGTGGCCCCGTTCTACGCGTCCGCGCTCAAATACGTTTTGGGCAAGTAGCCGTTTATTCCCGTTGACGCGGGAAGCGAACAACGCCCCTCTCCACGGGACTTAGCGGGCGGGGTCGCGTACCGTGGAAACATGGCTACAGTTGACATCACTGGAGAACAGTTCGCATCGACCATCGAAGGCAATGACATTGTCCTGGTGGATTTCTGGGCTGCCTGGTGCGGCCCGTGCCGCCAATTTGCGCCCACTTACGGGGCAGCCTCGGAGAAACACCCCGATGTGTTCTTCGCGAAGGTGGACACCGAGGCTGAGCAGCAGCTCGCCGCCGAAGCCGGAATTACGTCGATCCCCACGCTCATGGCATTCCGCGAGAAAGTGCTTGTCTTCTCCCAGCCGGGTGCCCTCAACGGCCAGCAGCTGGAGCAGGTCATCGAGGCCGTGAAGGGCCTGGACATGGAAGAAGTCCACGCGCACGTGGCCAAGGCACGTGCCGAGGCCCAGGAAAGCTAGACCAAACGCGGCGAAATCGCCGGAAACGCATCGAGGTCGCCGGATAAATTCCGGCGACCTCGATGCGTTTCGGGCGTTTCCGCGTTCTTCCAGCGGTTTCGCGACGTGTAGAGCCTAGAGCCGTTCGAGCTGGACCGGCTCGGCAAGCAGCGCACTGAGGGATTCGTTCAAGTCCTGGACGGCAATGCCCTTGGAGTGCTTCTCCAAGGCCTCCTCAGACTCCCAGCGCTCTGTGAGCACCAGCTTCTCCTCGGTGGCTTCGGTCAGTTCATAACGGATGCAGCCGGGCTCGTTGACGACCTCGTCGATCGCGATTTCCAAGGCGAGCTTCACGCGGAAGAACTCGCCGTCGTTGGGGATGAACGTGGCCTGCAGGTCGATGGGTGCACTCATGGATCCAACCCTACCGGGAGGACACGGAGGCGATTGTCCACTTTACGGTTCTGTTGCGCGGACTGTCTTGGTAGCGTTCGGTCATGTTGTCCTACACCGCCGGAGACACTGACGTCCCGCTGCTTGAAGAGACCATCGGTGCCAATTTTGAACGCATCGCATCACAGTTCCCGCTCAGGGACGCCCTGATCGAAGCAGCTGCCACACCCGGCGGCGACGCCCGTCGCTGGAGCTACGAAAAGCTTAACGACGACGTCGATCACCTCGCCCGCTCGCTCCTCGCCCTGGGCCTTGAGAAGGGTGAGCGCATTGGCATCTGGAGTCCGAACTGTGCCGAGTGGACCATCCTGCAGTACGCCACGGCAAAGATCGGGGCCGTGCTCGTCAACGTCAACCCGGCTTACCGCAGGCACGAGCTGGAGTTCGTGGTCAAGCAGAACGGCATGCGGATGCTCGTGGCTGCGCCCTCCGACAAGAACAGCGATTATGTGGGCATGGCCCGGGAGACCGCGGGTACGTGCCCTGAACTCAGGGAGATCGTTTTCCTCCCCGGAGATCCGGAAGTTGGCCTCTCAGCCGGTGTCCCGGAGGCCGGCCACGAACTGACGTACGCTCAACTCCTGACCCGGGCGGACGGCGTCGGGCCTTCTGCGCTACGGGACCGCATGGCCGAACTGGATCCGCACGATCCCATCAACCTTCAATACACATCGGGCACCACGGGCTTCCCGAAAGGTGCCACCTTAACGCACCACAACATCCTCAACAACGGCCACTCGATCGGCCGCCTCCTGGGATATACGGAACATGACCGCGTGGTGATTCCGGTCCCGTTCTACCACTGCTTCGGAATGGTGATCGGGAACCTGAATGCCCTGAGCTTCGGGTCAGCAACCATCATCCCAAGCAGGGGGTTCAACCCATCCGCGGCGTTGGAAGCCGTGCAGGACTTTGGCGGCACGTCGCTTTATGGCGTTCCCACCATGTTCATTGCCGAACTCGCGCTGCCCGACTTCGCCACGTTCGATCTCTCCACGCTCAGGACGGGCGTCATGGCGGGGTCGCTGTGTCCCATCGAGGTGATGCGCCGGGTCATCGATGAAATGCACATGGTGGACGTGGCCATTTGCTACGGCATGACCGAGACTTCGCCGGTATCCACCATGACCCGGGCGGGGGACACTTTGGAGCATCGGACCAGCACAGTGGGCACGACCATGCCGCACCTTGAGAGCCGGATAGTGGATCCGGGAACGGGTGAAGTGGTGGAGCGCGGCGTCATCGGCGAGCTGTGCACGCGCGGCTACGCCGTGATGCAGGGCTACTGGGGCCAGCCGGACAAGACGGCCGAAGCCATTGACGCAGAGGGCTGGATGCACACGGGCGACCTCGCTCGAATGGACGAGGACGGGTATCTGGTGATTGAAGGCCGGATCAAGGACATGGTGATCCGTGGTGGCGAGAACATCTATCCCCGGGAGATCGAGGAATTCCTGTATCTGCATCCGTCCATCCAGGATGTGCAGGTAATCGGTGTTCCGGACGCCAAATACGGGGAGGAGCTGATGGCTTGCATCATCCTCAAGCCCGGAGTCTCGACGCTCACGGAAGAGGACATCGCCGAGTACTGCCGTGGCAAACTGGCGCATTACAAGATCCCCCGGTATGTGGATGTTCGCGAGAGCTTCCCGATGACCGTCTCGGGCAAGGTCCGGAAGATAGATATGCGCCAGGAAGCCGTGTCCCGCCTGCACCTCTAGATGCAACGCGGGGTCACTTACGGCCCATGTTGACGACCTTCATGGGCCTTAAGTGACCCCGCGTTGCTGTCATCGGTATCCGGGCTGTGGATAACCCCGTGCGGGCAGGGCCAAACCGACACACTGGAATGCATGGTCCGTATCAACCCTCTGCCCGACGAACTCCAGTACCGTGCTTTCACGACGTACGAGTCCCGCGAGCTCGGTATCCCAGCTAAAAGGCTCAGGGCAAAGGACATTTCCGACGGCGGACGGCTGATTCATCTGCCAACGGGACGTGAGATTGAACTGCTGGAACGGGCGCGGGTTCTGGCCGCCGCAACACCCGGGGCCTGGGTTTCCCACGAAACTGCCGCACTTCTCACGGGTTTGGGGCTTCCCCCTTGGATGGGCGGGGGAGACGCCATCCACCTGAGCAAACCGCACATCCTCCCGAGGGTCCGCCGTGCCGGAGTGACGGGCCACAGAGTGCGCGTCCACCCCGGTGAAGTCATGGATTTCGAGGGAGTACCGGTTTCAGTTCGTCCTCGCACCTGGCTGGACTTGGCCAAGGACCTGCCGCTGAACTACGTGATCGCGATGGGCGATCAGCTGATCCGTCGCCCTCGGCCAGCCTTCGAAGCACGGTCCGAACCCTATGCTTACCCCTCTGGTCTGCGGCTGTTAATTCGACAACACCCCAACCTCCAAGGCGTGGAGAAAGCCCGCCTTGCGCTGGACGAAATGAGGGTGGGTGCGGACTCGTATCCAGAAACATTCCTTCGTTTGGCCATGCGGGATGCCGGCCTTCCGGAACCTGAACTCCAGCTGCAGTTGGACGTGCTGGATCCGATGTCACCGAGGGCCGACCTCGGGTACCGGCGGTTTCGAATCGCTGTGCAGTACGACGGCGCCCATCACCTGACACGTGAACAGCAGTCCCGGGACAACCGGCGCGACGAGGCATTCCTCAGAGCGGGGTGGTCTTACTTCAAAGTCAATGCAGACGACCTTGCCGAAGGCTTCGCCGGGGTGATCTCCAGGATCAAGAGGGTATGACCCAACGCGGGGTCATTTACGGCCCTTTGGACGAGCAAACATGGGCCCTAAGTGACCCCGCGTTGCTTTAAAAGGTCAGTGGCCGCGATGGTCCTGGACGGTCATCCGTGGGCCGAAGGTGGGCTTCCGGAAGCCGCTCAAGTAAAGCATTCGGACCAGCCGCTGCCTTTGTCCGCGCCAAGGTTCCAGCAGCTCCAGCATGCCGGCGTCGTCGATCTTCCGTCCCAGCAACGCATAGCCCACGAACGACGCAAGATGGTAGTCGCCCACGGAGATTGAATCCGGGCAGCCGTGGGTTCTCTGGACCACTTCCGCGGCAGTCCAAACGCCGATTCCGGGAATGGTCTGCAGTTTGGCTCCGGCACGGGCTGGGTCCAGGCCGGCCAAACGTTCAAGCCCGACGGCGGACTGCAGCGCCCGCATCACCGTCGCCGAGCGTTGTGGCCCCACTCCGGCCTTATGCCATTCCCAGGACGGAACGGCCAACCATTGCCGTGCAGTGGGAGGTACGAGGAGCCCGGGAGGAGCCGCACTGCCGGGGGCTTTGGTTCCGAAACGGTACATCAAGTACCGGTAGCCACGCCTTGCCTCCAAGGTGGTGACCTTTTGCTCCAGAATGGTGGGCACAAGGGAGTCAACCACCCGGCCCGTGGAGGGTAGCCGCAGAGCCAGGTTCCGGCGTCGTGCTTCAGTGACCAGGCGCGGGAGAGTTGCATGGAAGACGGGTTCGTCAAAAGCGGACCAATCATCGTCCGCGCCGAGCAGCCGTGGTACGCCGGCAATGGCGTGCTCTGCGCCGGGCCCCCAGGCCTGCGCATCGACAAATGAATCAGGTCCCGGGCCGCCTGCGGAAAGCCGCAGGGTGACTGCTCCTGAAGGAGTAGTGAAGGCCATCCAGAACCCGTTGGGATGGGCCGCGAAAGAGGGGTCGGCATTGCCCCGCATCAGGGGAAACATGGTTTGGTCGAGCCTGTAGGAGGCGTCGGCGTGCCATCGTATGGAAGCGTCTGCCGCAGCCGCAACAAGGGGCGGGGCGTCTGCAATGGTCATGTTTTCATCGTCCCACGGCTGGCTGACAATTCACTCCTGCAAGCCTCTTACGGCGGCCGCTTCCCGGGTCTAGACTCCCTGATGTGGCGCGGGTGGGCCGCGTCCGACCCCCAAAATCCAGGAGCGCAAACCATGGCCGGAATAGTGCATTTCGAGATTCCCACGGATGACAACGACAGGGCGAACACTTTTTACCAAAGTGCTTTCGGCTGGAATCTCAGCCCTATGCAGGAAATGGATTACACGATCGCCATCACTACTCCGTCCGATGAACAGACCGGCAGGCCCAAGGAACCCGGAGCCATCAATGGTGCCCTGTTCCCCCGAACGGACAACCTGAAAAATCCCATCCTCACCATAGACGTGGATGATGTGGATGCTGCCCTCGGCGAGGTGGAATCCGCGGGTGGCTCCATAGTTCAAGGTAAGGACGCCGTCCCCGGCATGGGCTGGTACGCCTACTTCAAAGACACCGAGGGCAACATCCTGGGCCTCTGGCAAACGGACTCCTCTGCCGGGAAGTGATGCTCCGCACGTGGGGCACGGCGGGGCGGACTACGGGCAGGCGGTAACTTTGTACCTATGAAGTACGCCCAGTCTGTGTTGGACCTCATCGGCAATACGCCGCTCATCAAGCTCAACCACGTAACGGACGGGATCAAAGCCACCGTCCTGGTCAAGCTCGAGTACGTCAATCCCGGCGGATCCATCAAGGACCGCATCGCCGTGAAGATGATCGAAGAAGCGGAAAAGGACGGGCGGCTGCAGCCGGGCGGAACCATCGTTGAACCGACGTCGGGGAACACCGGAGTCGGCTTGGCGCTCGTAGCGCAGCAAAAGGGCTACAAATGCGTCTTCGTGGTGCCTGACAAGGTGGGCGAGGACAAACGGGCGGTCCTGGCCGCGTACGGCGCGGAAGTCGTGGTGACGCCCACAGCTGTTGCCCCCGACAGCCCGCAAAGCTACTACGGTGTCTCAGACCGCCTGGTTAAGGAAATTCCCGGTGCCTTCAAGCCGGACCAGTTCTCCAATCCAGCAGCCCCGGGCAGCCACTTCGAGTCGACAGGACCGGAGATCTGGCGCGATACCGACGGCAGGGTGACGCACGTCGTCATTGGCGCTGGAACGGGCGGCACCATTACCGGCACGGGCCGCTTCCTTAAAGAAGTTTCGGCAGACCGTCCCGCGTCCGACGGCGGCCGGGTCAAGGTCATCGGTGCGGACCCCGAGGGCTCTGTGTACTCGGGCGGCACAGGGCGCCCCTACTTCGTTGAAGGCGTTGGCGAGGACATGTGGCCAGCCAACTACGACAAAACCGTCCCGGACCAGGTCATTGCCGTTTCGGATGCCGATTCGTTCGCCATGACCCGCCGCCTGGCACGCGAGGAGGGCCTCCTGGTGGGTGGCTCCTCCGGCATGGCCGTGGTCGCTGCACTGGAGGCCGCCAAGGACCTGGACGAGTCCGCGGTGGTTGTGGTGATTCTCCCCGATTCGGGCCGCGGCTATCTTGCCAAGATCTTCAACGATCAATGGATGCGCTCCTACGGCTTCCTTTCCGGCGGCGAAGAGTCATCCGTGGGCGAGGTGCTGAAGTCCAAGACAGGAGAGATGCCGGACCTGGTCCACATCCACCCGAACGAGACTGTTCGGGACGTCATCAACATCATGAACGAGTTCGGCGTCTCACACATCCCGGTCCTCTCGCAGGAACCGCCCGTAGTGATGGGCGAGGTCCTGGGCGCCGTTGATGAGCGCAGCCTCACTACCAAACTGTTCCGTGGCGAAGCCAAACTCACGGACAAGATCTCGGAACACATGGGGGAGCGCCTGCCCGTTATCGGATCCCTGGAGACCATTTCCGCGGCACGCGAGCTCTTGTCCGACGTCGATACTGTGATGGTCACGTTCGTTGGGGCGCCAGTGGGCATCCTGACTCGCCACGACCTTCTGGCTTACCTGAGCAACTGAGCGCCACGCGCCCACTTCCAACTGTTGAACACTGAAAGAGGAGCTTCCATGTCCGTCAACAACAACGCCGGGTTCAACACGAGGGCCGTCCACGCGGGCCAGGCCTTCGAACCCCGGACAGGCGCTGTGGTGCCCCCTCTGCACTTCAGTTCAACCTACGCCCAGGACGGGATCGGCGGCCTGCGGTCCGGCTACGAATATGGCCGCGGCGGCAACCCCACCCGCGACTCCCTGCAGGAACAGCTGGCTGCCCTCGAGGGTGGTTCCGCCGCGTTCTCGTTCAGCTCCGGCCTTGCTGCCGAAGACTCGCTGATCCGGGCTGCGGCCCGCCCCGGGGACCACATCGTCCTGGGCAACGACGCCTACGGTGGCACGTACCGCCTCATCGACCGTGTGCTCGGCGACTGGGGCATTGGCAACACTCCCGTTGACATGTCCGATCTCGATGCTGTGGCACGTGCTGTCGCAGCGAACAAGACGCGCATGGTGTGGGTGGAAACCCCGTCCAACCCCTTGATGAAGATCACCGATATTGCCGCGCTCGCCGCCGTCGCGCACGACGCCGGTGCCCTCCTGGTGGTCGACAACACCTTCGCGTCCCCCTACTTGCAGACCCCGCTGGACCTGGGTGCCGACGTCGTTATCCATTCCACCACCAAGTACATCGGTGGCCACTCGGACGTGGTGGGCGGCGCGATCGTCGTCAACGATGCCGAGCTCGCCGGGAAGATCGGTTTCATCCAGTTCGCTGTTGGTGCCGTTTCGGGACCGATGGATGCTTTCCTCACCACGCGTGGCCTGAAGACCTTGGGCGTGCGCATGGACCGGCACAGCGAGAATGGACAAGCTGTAGCCGAATGGCTGCTGCAGCGTCCCGAAGTTGAAGCCGTGCTCTACCCGGGCCTCCCGGACCACCCCGGCCACGAACTCGCTGCCAAGCAGATGAAGAAGTTCGGCGGCATGGTCTCTGTCCAGTTCAAGGGCGGTGAAGCGGCAGCGCGTACTGTTGCCGAATCCACCTCGATTTTCACCCTGGCCGAATCGCTGGGCGGAATCGAATCCCTCATGAACTACCCCTCGGAGATGACGCACGCATCCGTCAAGGGAACCGAACTGGCCGTCCCCGTGAACCTCTTGCGCCTCTCATGCGGCATCGAGGAGTCCGAGGACCTCATCGCGGACCTTGAGCAGGCCTTCGCCAAGATCAGCAACGGCTGACACTGTGGCTTCTTCTTCACCCACGGTTGTTTCGGCTGCCCAGCGAGGCTGGATCCTGACCGTCGCAGGCGTGCTTACCCTCGCCGTCGCCGTTTGGTTCCTCTACACGGACTACCAGCCGTTCCTGAACGACTTCGAGGTCTATTTCTACGGCGGCGGCAAGGTTCTCGAAGGCGGGGATCTTTACGCTGTGCGCGATGGCCTTCCGTTTACTTACCCGCCGTTTGCGGCCCTGCTCTTTGCCGGCCTCGCAGCAATGGGTTTCTTCGCCAGCAGCATGGTCTTCATCATCGCGGCCCTGGCTGGCGCCGCAGTGGTGGCAGCCTGGTTGGCACGGCACTACTTCGGCCTGAAGACGTGGCGTTCAGCATTCGCCGACTACCGCTTCAGGACCACGGCTTTGGTGGGAACGGGAGCCATCCTGCTTCTGGGCCCGTGGCGGGACACGTTCGTTTTCGGCCAGATCAACATCATTCTCATGGGCGTGATCCTGGCGGACTTCGCGCTCTACGGTAAGGCGCGGGCGGGCCTGATCCGGTGGCCTGCAGGACTGTTGATTGGCCTGGCCGCAGGCGTGAAGCTCACGCCGCTGGCATTCGGACTGTATTTCCTGGTCCGCCGGGACTTCAAGGCCCTTGGATGGATGGCGGCCGGTTTCTTCGGGTCCATCGCCATCGCGTGGGCCATCCTCCCGCAGGCATCCCTGGCATTCTGGACCCGGATCCTCCCCGATACCGGGCGCATAGGCGGTCCCGCCTATGTGGACAACCTGTCCGTCAAGGGGCTGCTCCTGCACTTCGGCATGCCGGATTCCACTCTCACCAGCGTGGTGTGGATGATTCTTTCCCTGGTCCTGGCGGCCCTTGCAGCAAAGGTCATTAAGTGGGCCGTGGATGTTGACGAGAACTTCATCGCGGTCTCGGCCACGGCCATCCTGATGCTCCTGATCAGTCCCGTCTCCTGGTCCCACCACTGGGTCTGGGTGGCAGTAGCCCTGCCGAGCATGGCCTTCGCGATGCATCGGGTGCCGTCCCGCAGCGGGCGCATGCGGACGGCAGGGTGGATCATTGTGGCCTGTTCCACGGTTGCTTTCTATATGACGCCGAAGAACCTTGCCGTCTGGGCCGGTGCTGCCGAGTGGGGCAAGGACCCCCAGACGCAGTGGCAATTGATGGTGTCAAGCCTCGGTGTGGTGTGCGGAATCGCGCTGCTGGTGTACTGGGCCCTGGCTTACCGCCCTTCGCGCACGGGCCTCGTTCCAGCCAGGATGCCCGCTGGGCGCGTGGCTTCCTGACCTTCTTTGCCGCGGAGAACTGCGCCGAGCATAGCTTTCTTTAGAAAAGTCATGTACTTTTGTCCACATGCCCTTACGATCCGACTGGTCCGCCCGCACGTGCAGCCTGGCCCGCGGCCTGGATGTCCTCGGTGACCCATGGGGGAGCTTGGTCCTGAGGGAGATCTTCTTCGGAAACGGCCGCTTCGACGCGATCAAGCAGCGCCTGGAAGTCGCGGACAACGTTCTCAGCAAACGTCTTGGATGGCTGCTCGAGGCGGGGCTGCTGGCGCAACGCCCATACCAGGATGGTGCCCGAACCCGTCAGGAATATGTGCTGACACCCAAGGGCGAGGACGCTCTTCCCGTCCTCAACGCCATCATCATCTGGGCAGAGAAACACCTGGACGCCCCCAATGAGGTGTCCCATATGCGGGTGGTCCACACTGACTGCGGACAAGTCACAGCCTCTGCCGACACCTGCACCCACTGTGGCGTTCAGCTGACAGCTGCCAACACGAGCTGGCATAGCTTCACACGCAGCGACCATCCACTGCCCCTGGCCGTAGCACCCGTATCATCAACTTCCCCCGAAACGGAGATCTCCGCATGACCGCTCCCGATGTCACCGGAACTCCGGCAGCCTCTGCACGTGTCCCGACCGGCAAGCGCCCCACGGGCACCAAGCCTGCCCGTCGACCCAGCCGCAGGCTGCACCCTGCCTGGATCGTGGCCGCCGTAGCATTCCTCGCCCTGGTTGGGGCGGCCGGCTTCAGGGCCGCGCCCGGAGTGCTGATGGTCCCGCTGCAGCAGGAATTCGGCTGGTCCACCACAGTGTTGTCCCTTGCGGTAAGCATCAACCTCGTTTTGTTCGGTCTGACGGCACCCTTCGCCGCGGCCTTGATGGAACGCTTCGGCATACGCAAAGTCACCGCGCTAGCGCTTTGCCTGATTGGCCTGGGCTCAGCGCTAACTGTGTTGGTGAACCAGTCCTGGCAGATCCTGCTCACGTGGGGCGTGCTGATTGGCCTCGGAACGGGATCCATGGCCCTCGTCTTCGCAGCCACCATCGCCAACACCTGGTTCGCCAAGAGCCGTGGCTTGGTGATCGGCATCTTGACCGCCGGCAGCGCCGCTGGCCAGCTTGTCTTCCTGCCCTTCATCGCCGCCTTGGCGCAGAACCCGGGCTGGCGGGGCGCGTCGTTGCTCATCGCCGCCGGTGCTCTCGCTGTTGTGCCGCTGGTCCTGAGGTGGCTGCGGAACTCACCCGCCGACGTCGGGGTGTTGCCTTACGGTGCGGAAGCACCTGGCGCCAGTCCCGCCGGTTCAAAGACCACGACGCCGGGTGTTGCAGTTGCGTCGACGGCTTCCGCAGCAGCCAAGCCGGATTCGGCGAACGCGGCTGTCCGGGCATTGCAGGTCCTTAAGCGTGCCAGCAAAGTCCGCACGTTCTGGGCGTTGGCGGCGGGCTTCGCTATTTGTGGAGCGACAACCAACGGGCTCATCGGCACACACTTCATTCCCTCAGCTCACGATCACGGGATGCCCGAAACCACAGCGGCGGGCTTGCTGGCCGTCGTCGGGATCTTCGACATCGTGGGGACCATCGCATCCGGTTGGCTGACGGACCGTTTCAACCCCAAGGTGCTGTTGGCGGTGTACTACCAGTTCCGGGGGATCGGGCTTCTGGTGCTGCCGCTGCTGCTGGGCTCATCCGTGGAACCGAGCATGATCATCTTCGTCGTGGTCTACGGCTTGGACTGGGTGGCCACAGTGCCTCCGACCGCGGCCATCTGCCGCTCGGTGTTCGGCGCCGATGGCTCAGTGGTTTTCGGCTGGGTGTTCGCGGCCCATCAACTCGGAGCGGCTGCCGCCGCACTGGCTGCTGGTTTCATCCGCGATGCCACCGGCCACTACAACTATGCGTGGCTGGGCGCGGCTGCAATGTGCACGGTAGCTGCAGTGATCAGCGCAACCATCCGCAAGGATGCGGCACGGAAGCAACGCGTGGTGGTCGCCGACGCGCCTGCCGCCCCAACCAACTAGGTCGCAGCTGATGCCGTTTTGAGGCGCCAAAACGGCATCAGCTGCTACCTACTTGGGTGATCAGCCGCGGAAGGCCCCGATTCCCGTGATGTGCTGCCCAAGGATGAGGGTATGAACCTCATCAGTGCCCTCATATGTGCGCACTGATTCCAGGTTGTTGGCATGCCGCAGCGGCGAATAATCCAGGGTGACTCCGTTGCCGCCCAGGATAGTGCGGGCCTCCCGGGCGATCTTGATGGCCTCCCGGACGTTGTTGAGCTTGCCCACGGAGATCTGCTGGGGCTGAAGGTGTCCGGCGTCTTTCAGGCGGCCAAGGTGCAGGGCGAGCATGGTTCCCTTTTGGATCTCCAGGAGCATGTTCACCAGCTTCTCCTGCGTCAACTGGTATCCAGCGAGTGGTCGCCCGAACTGGAGCCGGCTGCCGGCATACTCCAAGGCGGCCTCATATGAGTCGCGTGCTGCGCCCATCGCTCCCCACGCGATGCCGTACCGGGCCTCGTTCAGGCAGGAGAACGGTCCACGAAGTCCGACCGCACCCGGGAGGATTGCCTCCGGACCCAGCATTACGCCGTCGAACTTGATGTCGCATTGGATTGATGCGCGCATTGAGAGCTTCGGTTCGATCGGCGTGGCCGTTACGCCCGGCGAGCCCGCGGGTACCAGGAAGCCGCGGATGCCGTCGTCTGTTTGGGCCCACACCACCATGACATCGGCAATTGAGGCGAGTCCGATCCAGCGCTTGGCGCCGTTGAGGACCCAGCCGTCGGAGGTCTCCCGGGCGAAAGTTGCCATCGAAGAAGGATCCGAACCGGCCGTCGGCTCCGTCAACGCAAAGCAGCCGATCAATTCGCCTGCAGCCATCCGTGGCAGCCACTGTTCTTTCTGCTCCTCCGAGCCCCACTTGTGAATGGCCGTCATCGCGAGCGAGCCCTGCACTGAGACAAAGGTTCGGATCCCGGAATCGCCGGCCTCCAGTTCCAGGGCTGCCAGACCATATTCGACGGCGGTGCGTCCGGGGCAGCCGTAACCCTCCAGATGCATTCCCAGGACGCCAAGCTCGCCCAACTCCGGCACGATCTCCCGAGGAAAGACTGCGTCCTCATACCAGCGCGCGATGTTCGGCCGGATCCGCTGCGTGGTGTAATCCCGCACTTTCTCGCGGAGGGCCAGCTCTTCGCTGGTCAACAGGGAATCAAGGGCCAGCACATCCGAGGTGTTCGTCGTTGAATCGCTCATTCCAGCATCCTAAGTGGCTGGATGCACGCAGTGGACGGATGCACCGCGCCACCAGCCGGGTCGGGCCGCCGTCGGGCGTTTAAGTAGTATGTATTCCGGGAGCCACTGGGATCCCCACTGCACAAAGAAAATATTGGGGGACAAAGACATGGCACTGCCCGGCGTCGATTTACAGGCTAAGGCGGAAGCCGGGAAGTCTGCATCCACCCCTTCACGAGCACTCCGTTGGCTCCCGTGGGCGCTCTTGATCTGGCCCGTGTGGCTGATGCTTGCTGGCTGGAGTAAGGAGGGCCTGGACTTCAGTGTCTACTGGTTCGGCGGAAGCATCCTCAACGAGGCCGGCGCCTCGCCCTCGGACTTGTACGGCCCAAGTGTTGCCGCCGCCGGAGCACCGGATCTTCCCTTTACCTATCCGCCGTTCGCAGCGCTCATCTTTGGCTTGTTGGCACTCTGGCCGCAACCCGCCGCGCTGATGCTGTTCAACGTGGCTGGCGTAGCGATTGCCGGCTGGGTTGCCGCCACCATAGTGAAGTACTGGGCCTCCAAGCACGACTGGCGAACTGCATTGTCATCCGCCCGCGCCCGCTGGATTGCCGGGGCGCTGTTCCTGGCTGTCCTGTTCCTTGGTCCGTGGCGTGAGACGCTGGCGTTCGGCCAGATCAACATCCTGCTCATGGGCTTGATGGCTGTCGACTTGCTGGGCGCCTCCGGGCGCCGGGGGTTCCGTGGCAGCGGCTTCCTGGTGGGCATAGCGGCGGGTATCAAGCTCACGCCCCTTGTCTTTGGCCTGTACTTCCTGATGCGTAAGGACTGGCGTGGACTGGCCAACATGTCCATCGGTTTCGCCGGTACCGTCCTCCTGGCATGGGTGGTTCGGCCAGCCGAGTCGCTGCAGTTCTGGCTGGAGATACTCCCTGACACGTCCCGGATCGGCGGCGCCGGCTACGTGGACAACCTCTCGATAAAGGGCGCGTTGCTTCACTTTGGCGTGCCGCAGGATTCAGTGACGGTTCCCTGGCTAGCGCTCAGCCTTGGCACGGTGGTGCTCGCGGCCTTCCTGATCCGCGCGGCCAGCTTGCAAGGAGCCCGCGTCATTGCAATATCGACGACGGCACTGACCATGCTGCTCATCAGCCCCGTCTCGTGGTCCCACCACTGGGTCTGGATGGCAATCGTTCTGCCGGCATTCGCCTGGACCATCAAGGAAACTCCGGGCCGATACAGGGCGCAGAGAATTCTGATGACCGCTGTGCTGGCCGTTTCCACGCTGGTCTTCTTTTATTCTCCAAAGACCATTGGCACGGCTCTGGGTGCCGCTGATCTCAACGTCCAGACGCCGGGGCTGTGGATCATGGCATCGAGCGCAGGGGTGTTCTGCGCCGTGGCAATCCTGGCCTGCTGGCTTGTGGCGCTGCGGCGGGATGCGGTCCTGCCGGATGGCGTGCCTGCCCGGCTCCGCCGGTGGGCCATGGCACGGCGCTGAACGCAGGCTACTCGCCGCGCACCAGCCCGACCTCGGTGTGTTCACCAGTGAAGAAGCCACGCGTGGCAGGTGCGAAACGGCACACGATGGCCAGCACCACACCCAGGAGCAGAAGCAGGACGCCGCTGACAAAGGCTCCGCCGATCCCAAAGATCTGCGTATCACCGTATTCCGGATCCCACATTTGCACCGCTGAAATGAAGAACGCCACAGTCAGCGACACCGCTCCCAGGAAGGGCAGGATGCCGCGGAACCACAGGTTGCGGGCAGAATCCCGAAGCGTTGAGCGGAAGAACCACACGCACGCGAAACCGGTCAGGGCGTAGTAGAACGCGATGAACAGGCTGATGGCACTGATGGAGTCCGCCAACAGGTCTTCGCTGAGGAAGCTCATGGCCACGTAGTACGCCACGGCAGCCACACCCATGACCTGGGTTGAGAAACCCGGTGTCTGGAACCTTGGGTGGACCTTGCCAAACCGCGCCGGCAGGGCACCGTGCACGCCCATGGACAGCGTTCCCCGGGCTGTGGGGAGGATGGTGGTCTGCGTTGAGGACAGGACCGATGCCAGCACAGCCACCACGATCAGCCAACCCCAGGGACCCAGCACTACGTCCTTCATGGCCAGGAAGACGTCATCCTGGTTGGCTTCATTTCCCAGGCCAATGCCTTCGGTCCCGACACTCGCATACATCATGACCAGCAGCGCCACGGAGACGTAGATTGCCACCAGGACGAACGCCGATATAACGGCACCCCGGCCTGGAGTCTTCGCAGGGTTTTCCGTCTCTTCGTTCAGGGCCAGGCAGGTGTCCCAGCCCCAGTAGATGAACAGGGCCAGCAGGACCCCATGAACTACGGCGCTGGGATCGGCGAACGCACCCGCGGGGTTGAACCATTCAAGGTCGAAAGGCTGGACGGTGGGGCTGCTGTCGGCTGTTCCAGGCGCGCCACCGGCGATCCCAACAATAATGGCCACCGCAAAGATGCCCAGGGAGATGTACTGGATGTAAGTCAGGGTCCGCTGGACGTGCTCGCCAAGCCGTATCCCGCGGTGGTTCACGTAGGTCATGAAGGCGATGAACAAGACCCCGGTGGCGGTGACCAACCACGTGTTCCCGGCCAGGGAGCCGTCGCCGACCAGCAACCACAGGTACTTCCCGGCAATTTGGGCCAGGTTGGCGAGGACCACGATCCCGGCCAAAGCCACGCCCCAGCCGCCCAGCCAGGCCGCCCACGGCCCAAAGGCTTTGCGGGCCCAGAAGAACGTGGTGCCACAGTCAGGGAGCGCACTGTTCAACTCGCGGAACGCGTAGGCGATGAACAGCACCGGGATGAAGCCAAGGACCAGGATCAGGGGGGTGTAGTTGCCGTTGACAGCAACAATGAGCCCCAGGGTAGCGGCCAGCGAATACACCGGTGCCGTGGACGCCAAACCGAGCATGACGGAGTCGCCAAGGTCCAGGATCCCTGCATGGAGGCCTTTGGAGGGTACGACGACGGTACGGTCGCCGCCCGCTGAACCGCCGTCCGGCGTCGAAATTTCAGTGCTCAAAGTGCAGCTCCATAAGAAGTAGTGGTGGGCGCGGCAGGCGCCGGGGCATCAATGGTGTTGGGAACGAAGCGGCAGAAATAGTCTGTGATGGGGCCATCGGATTCACGGATGCCGCAGCCCACGGACTCGCCGTCCACCACCCACAGACCAAGCACCGGATGGTTTCCATCGAAGTCGGGGAGAGCGTGGTACTGCTGGAAGCACCACCCTTCGCGGCCATAGCCGCCGGGTTGCTGCAGCTCGATGCCGGGGGCATGGATACGGATGTTGTCGCCCTCGCGGCCATGAAGGGGCTTGGCCACCCATTCCTTGAGCGGGCCAGGATCGCCAAGGTAGGCCGGCAGCAGGTTCCCGTGGCCGGGGTAGAGGTGCCACAGTGCAGCCAGCAGGGCTTTGTTGGAGAGCAGCATCTTCCACGCCGGCTCTACCCACCGGGGGTTGTGCGCCCGCGTCAGCAGCCGGTGTCCGAAAGGTTCCTTCATCATCAGTTCCCACGGGTACAGCTTGAACATGGTGCTGATCATGAAATTGTCCAGGTCCACAAAGCGGTTCAGGTTCGGGTCCCAACCGATATCCGACATATTGATGCCGATGGTCGTCCACCCACCCTGGCTCGCCACATCCCGCATGTAGGCGGCAGTCATCCAGTCCTCGCCGGACTCTTCGGCCTCCGAATGAGCCACATGCAGTGTGCTCATCCCGGTGCGGAACTGCAGCTTTTTCCATTGCCGGATCAGCGCCTCATGGATTCCGTTCCACTGGTCCTTTTCCGGGAACACATCCTGCAGCCAGAACCACTGCGCAACGGAGGCTTCAATAAGGCCTGTGGGTGTGTCGGCGTTGTACTCCAGCATCTTCGCCGGCCCACCCTTGCCGTCATAGATGAAGTCGAAGCGCCCATAGATATCCATGTCCCCCGCCTGCAACGACTCACCGGCAAGCTCCAGCGCCTGTTGGCCGATACCAATATCTCCCATGGCTCCGGTGGCGAGGAACTTTGCCGCTTCCAGGCACATGAGGTGCATGTCCTCGGCAGTCTTCTCGAGCGTCTCCACCTCGTCCATGGTGAATTCGTAGTACGCCGACTCGTTCCAGTACTCGATTTTGCGGCCATCGGGCATGGTGGTGGTCGAAAAGACCAGGCCCTGTTCTTCGATCTTCTTTTTCCAGTCCGGCCTGGGCTCGGAGGGCAAACGCCGCACGCCTAGCCTCCCGAGCTTCCGCCGCTTTTGGAGCTGCTGCCAAAGCCGCCACGGCTGACTGTGCCGCCCTTGGTGCTGTAGCCCGTTGACGTCTTGGCGCCTTGTGGAACTGTCTTCGTGTAGCTGGGGTAGGAGTTGCGGTTCTGTCCCACAGCGGGCACGCTGGCTCCCCGCGAGTAGAAGTACCAGGCGTAGATGGCGGAACCGCGGCCATCCGAGCTGCTGTTGTTGCACTGGGAATCGTCCACGCGCTCGCCGGTTTCATCGTTGAAACAGACCTGCGCGTAGTCGGCCTCTTGTTCGCTGCTGGCGACCACGGCCGTGATGGTTCCGGCCAGAAGGGCCGTCACGCCCAGACCCACGACGACGGTGCGGCGCCGGGAGCGCTTCTTCCGGGCCTCGGCTTGGGCTGCTTCGCGTTCACGTTCCTTGGCGAACGGGTCAATGATGGGGAGCGGATGGCCGGGCGCTGGCTTGGAAGGGCCGGGCTGGGGTGTGCCGGGCTGGGAAGAGCCTGGCTGGGATGTGCCGGGTTGGGATGCGTCGGGAGCTTTGTCCGTGTCGTCATTGGCAGGAGGGATCAGCTCCGGATGGAGCTCGGGTTTGGGCACCAGCCACGGCGGTGGCTTGGGCGGATTCTTGCCCGCGTCCGGACCTTGGCCACCACCTGCAGCACCGCTGCCTGACGCGCCGTTGCCTGACGCGCCGTTGCCTGACGCGCCGCTACCTGCGGCGCCTTCGTTCGGGTCCATGTATATCCCCCTGGATAGACCGTTGGATTGTCCGGCGCCATGCCGGACCAGATGCTGAAAGCAAGCCTAGTCCTTGAGCGGGGCGCGGGCACTGCTGTCATCCGAAGGTGGGCAGAACTGCCCATCTTGCCAACCGTGGAAGGATGTAGCCATGCCAGCTCCTGAAGCACAAAGCAGCGACTCCGACGCCGTTCTGCTGCGCCTTCCCGCTGTTCGGGGCATCGGCCGTGGACGCGTTGTAACGGGCCTTGTCCTTGCCCTGCTGTTGCCGCCGGGCGTCGAAGTCATGGTCACTGTTTTGGGCTTTCGAAACTTCGCCATGATCATGCTCCTTCAGCTGGCAGCGGCCGTGGCCGTTGCCGCAATCGGAGGCCTGTGGCCCGCCGTGGTCGCGGCGGTCCTGGGTAGTTTCCTGCTGAACTATTTTTCCGCCGAACCCGTGGGCTCCCTGTCCATCGCTGATCCAACCACCCTGTTTACCCTGGTGGTTTTCCTGGCCGTGGCTTGCGGCGTGGCGCTCGCGGTGGGACTGGCAAGCCGCAGGGCCCAGGAGGCTGCGAGGTCCGAGGCCGAGGCCACTGCCCTGAGCGAGTTGGCCCTGCGCATCCTCAGTTCCGACGGCAGCCTTGAATCCTTCCTTGAGAAAGTCCGCGGAAATCTCGGCATGGAGGCTGTGACGCTCTTGGGATCGCCGGGACCGGACGGCGTCACAGTGCCGGGAGCACCGCCGCAGTGGCGGATTCTTGCGAGCGCCGGCCCCAATCCGCCGGTGACCCATGCTGCCGCGGACCATGCCGCCGCCGTCGATCCCCACTACACGCTGTTGTTGCGCGGTGGTGCGCTGTCCTCCCAACACCAGCGTCTGCTGGCGGCCTTCGGAGCGTTTGTGGTGGCTGTGCGTGAGCGGCAGCAGCTGGTCAAGAGCCGCCGGGACAACCTTCGCCTGGCCGAGGGAAACAAGATGCGGACGTCTATCCTTCGCGCCGTTTCCCATGATTTGAGGACGCCGTTGGCCGGAATCAAACTGGCTGTGAGCAGCTTGCGGCAGGAAGAGGTCCAGTTCCCTCCGGACGTGGAGAAGGAGTTGTTGGAGACGATCGAGAATTATGCGGACCGCCTTGACCATTTGGTGGACAACCTGCTGGATATGTCCCGGATTACCGCCGATGCCGTGAATCCTTTGCTCGCGGGCACCACCTGGACCGAAATATTGCCCGAGGCACTTCGAGGGATCCCGAAGGATCGGATACGCAGCGAGTTGCAACCCAACCTGCCGCCCGTAACAGCCGACGCTGGCATGTTGGAGAGCGTCGTGGCGAACATCGTTGAAAACGCGGTGAAGTACGCACCTGGTTCGGACGTTGTCCTGACTGCGCGTGCGGGTGCCGGGATAACGGTGGGGGACAAGCCTGCCAGCGAACTGAGGATCATGGACCATGGCAGCGGGGTGGGACACAACGAGGTGCTTGAGATGTTCCAGCCCTTCCAGCGGCTTGGCGATTCGCCGGCCCCGGCAGGCGGCGCGGGTGGTGGAATCGGGTTGGGACTTGCGGTGGCCAAAGGCTTCACGGAAGCCATGGGCGGCACGCTCATGGCGGAGCCGACGCCAGGTGGCGGCTTGACCATGGTGGTTACGTTGCCGCTGTGGACCGGTCATGGGGGAGGCAGGGCATGACCCGTGTGCTGATAGTTGAGGACGAAGCCCAGATCGCGCGGGCAATGCAGGTCACCCTGCAGGCCCATGGGTACCAGGCGATGACCGTTGGAAACGGCGCTGATGCCTTGAACGCCGTGGCGAGACAAAGCGTGAACATTGTTGTGCTGGATCTTGGATTGCCGGACATGGACGGGGTGGAGATCATCCGCCGCATCCGTGGGTGGAGCAGCATGCCCATCATCGTGTTGTCCGCCCGGCATGCCTCGGAGGACAAAGTTGAAGCGCTCGACGCCGGTGCGGACGACTACGTGACCAAGCCCTTCGGACTGGATGAGCTGCTTGCGCGGCTTCGGGTCGCCTCGCGCCGGGTCCTTACCGATCGGGAGGAACCTACCTTGGCGACGTCGGACTTCATGGTGGACCTGGCGGGCAAGAAGATCGTGAAGGACGGGTCAGAGGTGAGGCTGACGCCCACCGAGTGGAACATCCTGGAGTTGTTGGTTCGGAACAAGGGGAAGCTGGTGAGCCAGCAGCAGATCCTGACTCAGGTCTGGGGTCAGGCCTATGCCAAGGAGACGCAATATCTGCGGGTCTATATTGCCCAGTTGCGGCGAAAGCTGGAGCGGGACCCGGCCGCGCCGCGGCACCTGCACACTGAAGCGGGAATGGGTTACCGGTTTGATCCTTAAATCCGGTTCCCCGTCCGTAAACTGTTGTCCATGAACACCGCATCCCTCCTCGCTGTCTGCCGTGTCCACCAGTTGTTGCCGGACCCGGAAGGAAGCGTTGGCGTCACGGCGATAGATAAGCGTCCTGTGGAAGGCCCCGTGAAGATCCACAAGCTCGGCGTACACGGCGACGTCCAGGCCAACAGGTTCGATCACGGCGGTGAAGACCAGGCCTTGTATGCCTATTCCCAGGCGGATGCCGATTACTGGTCGGCCGCACTGGATCGTGAGCTTCCAGCCGGCGTCTTCGGGGAGAACCTGCGCGTGGAGGGAATCGAGACCACGGGAGCCGTCATTGGTGAACGTTGGAAGATCGGGCTGGATGTGGAGGTGGAGGTAACGTCACCGCGTGTCCCGTGCGCCACCTTCCAGCGCTTGCTGGACGAGCCGCAATGGGTGAAGCGCTTCACGCAGGCCGGGCGGGTTGGAACCTACCTGCGTGTGATCAAGACGGGGACGGTTTCCGCGGGAGACCACATTCACCAACTGTTCGTACCGAAGCACGGTATTACTGTTGGCCAGTGGTTCAGCGAGCCCACACCGGACATGGTGCAAACCCTGCTCGATGCCGAGGCGGACGGGGAGATCCGGCTTCAGGACGAATACCACGGGAAGTTCGAGAAAGTCCTTCGGCGAAACGGGTTCTAAGCCTTCTTGAACGGGCTGCGCGGCTTGTTGGGGTGCTGTATGGAGGCTGCCTGGAGTAGCCGAGGAGTCCGGGTGTGCTCAAGCTCACTTGGTCTCCATCAGCACTCAACTCGCGGTGATGGCACTCTGTGCCCTACACTTGAAATATCCCCCACTCCGGAAATCCCTTTATCCTGCCCAATTCTTGAGGCAGGACTGGTAAGTGTTGGGGCCCGCAAATGTGTGCGGGCATTTTCATAGGGAGAGCCGGCTAAAGAAAACGCTGTACAGACTGCTGGGATAGCAGCCAAGAGATGCAGCGGGAAGTCCTGCCATGGGATTGCGATAGCGCCGGACTTCTTGCGAAAGCAGGGCACCTTTGCCTGGCTCTTCGCGACGAGTAATGCGGCCAAGCCCAACCGGGCCGCGCCGACTGCCCTATGGATGAGGAATTTCCCCCTATGACCGAAAATCTCAACGAAAACTTCGACGCCCCCAACGCTGAGTCTGCTGACGTAGCAGAGACCGCCGCTGAAGGCACCGCAGTAGAAGCACCGGCCGCCGCCGCTGCCCCCGTCGAGAACGCTGCACCCGAGTCTGCAGCCCCCACCTTCACCGAAGCTTCTGCCCCCAAGGTAGAAGACGAGGAAGAAGAAGGCGTCCGCTTCGTCGATCTTGGCATCGATGGCCGCGTTCTGGCCGCACTGCAGGATGTCGGGTACGAAAAGCCGTCCCCCATCCAGGCAGCCACCATCCCGCTGCTCCTCGAAGGCCGCGACGTCGTCGGCCTGGCCCAGACCGGTACCGGCAAGACTGCAGCCTTCGCTGTCCCTGCCCTGTCCCGCCTGGCGGAGCTGCACGACCTCAACGGCCCGTCCCGCAAGACCCAGGCATTGGTCCTGGCGCCGACGCGTGAACTCGCCCTCCAGGTTGCCGAAGCGTTCACTTCCTACGCCAAGCACATTGACGACTTCACCGTGCTTCCCGTTTACGGTGGTTCCGCTTACGGTCCCCAGCTGGCCGGCCTTCGCCGCGGTGCACAGGTTGTTGTCGGTACCCCCGGCCGTGTGATCGACCACATTGCCAAGGGCTCCCTGGACCTCTCCGAACTCCAGTACCTGGTGCTGGATGAAGCTGACGAGATGCTGCGCATGGGCTTCGCCGACGACGTGGAGCAGATCTTCCAGCAGACTCCGGAAACCCGCCAGGTTGCACTGTTCTCTGCCACCATGCCGGGCCAGATCCGCCGCATGTCCAAGCAGTACCTGAACAACCCTGCTGAAATCTCGGTGAAGTCCAAGACCACCACCGGTGCCAACACCAAGCAGCGTTACCTCCAGGTCATGGGCCCGCACAAGCTGGACGCCCTGACCCGCATCCTCGAGGTTGAAGACTTCGACGGCGTCATCGCCTTCGTGCGCACCAAAATGGCAACCGAGGACCTCGCCGACAAGCTGAAGGCCCGTGGTTTCCAGGCTGCCGCCATCAACGGCGACATCCCGCAGCAGCAGCGCGAACGCACTGTTGACGCGCTGAAGGAAGGCCGCATCGACATCCTGGTTGCTACCGACGTCGCAGCCCGTGGCCTTGACGTTGAGCGCATCAGCCACGTCATCAACTACGACATCCCCCACGACACCGAGTCCTACGTCCACCGCATTGGCCGTACCGGCCGTGCAGGCCGTTCCGGTGACGCGATCCTGTTCATGACGCCGCGGGAGAAGTACCTGCTGCGTTCCATTGAGAAGGCTACGCGCCAGCCGGTGGAGCAGATGCACCTGCCCACGGCCGAGACCGTGAACACGCTGCGCCTGGGCAAGTTCGCTGAACGCATCACCGAAACCCTCGAGTCCGAGGATGTTGCAGCATTCCGCGACCTCATCTCCTCCTACGAAGAAGAGCACAACGTACCGGCCTCGGAGATCGCTGCTGCACTGGCCGTCATGGCACAGGGCGGACAGCCGCTGCTGGTCAAGGAACTGCCTGCAGCTCCTGAGTACCAGAAGCGCGAGCGCTCCAAGGATGGCTTCGGCTCCCGTGGCCCGACCCGTGCGCTCACCGAGGGCAATGCAACCTACCGGATCGCCGTCGGACGCCGTCAGCGCGTCATGCCGGGCTCCATCGTGGGCGCCATTGCCAACGAAGGTGGCATCTCCTCCGCACAAATCGGTGGCATCGACATCCGCTCGGACCACTCCCTGGTGGAGCTCCCGGCAGACCTCAGCCCCGAGCAGTTGCGCGCACTGTCCCGCACCCGCATTGGTGGCGAACTGATCCACCTTGAGCTGGACAACGGACGCAGGCCCAACAGCGACCGTGGCAGCTACGCCGGGGGTGGCGCCGGTGGCCGTGGTGGCTATGGCGACCGCGAAAACCGTGGTGGCGGCAACTTCAAGGGCAGCGGTGGGTTCAAGAAGGACTTCCGCAAGTCCGAAGGTGGCGAGCGTTCCTCTGCCGACCGCGGCGGCCGCACGTACAGCGACCGCTCCGAGCGCACTGCAGGCAGCTTCGGCGATCGTGACCGGGGCCAGGCCAGCGGCTCCCGCTTCGGCGGACACGGCGACGGCGCCCGCAAGCCCCGCAGCGGTGGCGAAGGCGGACACCGCGACTTCAACCGCAAGGGCAAGTGGTAAACACTGGGCAAGCGGTAAACACTAAGTAGTTCCCGTCAGGGGGTCGGCTTTCGGGCCGGCCCCCTGTGGCGTTTAATCCCGTCAATTCCGGGCCTTGTTCGATATACGGGGCCTTGAACGGTGGGAATGTTCGAACAAGACCGGGATTTCTGCGGAGGTCCTGGAGGCCTTGGAACGCCCGGAGTGCCGCCGTACGATCGAGGTGCTACGAGTGGCGTAGCTGCGAAGAGCCTGAAGGTCGCAAGCTGAATGTAGGAGGGTTCCGATGGGATTGCTCGACAACTTGAAGAAGAACCTGGGCCGTGGTGAGAAACATCACCTAAGCCCGGATGCCAGTGTCCCGGATGCCAGCGTGGTGGATGCCGGTGAAAAGGGTCACAGGAACCAGGGTGTGGCCACCGGCTCGGACACCTCAGTTGATCCTGCCGACCAACCCGCTGCCGCCCCCTCCGCTGCCGACCGCTCCGCTGTGGACCAGGCGGCAGAGGATGCTGCCGCCGTCGATGCTTCTGCTTCGAACAAGGCGGCCGCGGAAGCTGCCGCAGCCCAGGCCGCCGAACAGCAGGCGGCAGCCAACGCTGCAGGCGCTGGGATCGCCGAACAGGCCGGCTTGGATCCGGAAGCCCCGGAGATCCAGCCAGTGACCCGCCAGGCAGCCTCTGAGGCCGCTGCCGAGGCAGGACAACGTGGTCCAGTCGCCCCGCGCGTCACGGAGGTTGTGGTTGAGCCCGGCGACACGATGAGCGGCATCGCTGCGCAGTTCGGGGTGGACCTCGGAGCCCTGATCGCAACGAATGCTGACACAGTGCCCAACCCGGATCTCATCTACCCCGGACAGGTGCTCCGGCTGCCCTGATTTGGGCGTTATCTGGATCAGGAAAACGGCGTCTGCGCAAATTGTGTCGACGCCGTTTTTCCGCGGATTTTCGCCGATTTGTAGCTTCTGAAAACGTCCGGTAGAGTATTTACTCGTTGCCCCCCTAGCTCAGTGGTAGAGCGCGTTCTTGGTAAGAACGAGGTCACCGGATCGATTCCGGTGGGGGGCTCTGAATGAGGGCCTGTGTCAAGGCGGTTTTGACCGGCTTGACACAGGTTTTTCTCATTCGTGGCGGTGTAGCTCAGTTGGTTAGAGCGCACGACTCATAATCGTGAGGTCGGGAGATCGAGCCTCCCCACCGCTACAGAGCAAGACCCCGCAGGTATCATCTGCGGGGTCTTTTCATTTGCCCAACCGCGCCACCTTTCCATCTGGGACAGAATGGGGGTTATAGGACAAAACGTGTGTAAATCCCGGGTGTGTCATGTGCGTCCGGCCCAGCCTTTGCGGTCCCAGAGGCCTTCCTCGGCGCTGAGTCCGGTGCTGTAGAGCTCGGGCCCGGGTTCCTGCTCGATCGGGGTCCTGGTTTCGGTCTTGGCCGGGTGGTGGTGCTGGGCTTTGATGAGTTTCGCCGGTGGCAGGGGCTGTTCGCTGTGGAGGTAGAGGTACCACTCGATCGCCCGTTTGCGGTGCTCTTCGCTCATGCCCCGGTGGGCCCGCAGCAGTAACCGGAGTTGGGCGTTGGTGCCGCCTTCAATGCGGTTGGTGGTCGAGGCGATCTGGAGGCCGGCGAACTCGGCGCGCAGGTAGGTGAAAAGTGTCCCGGCCTGGCTGAGCCGTTCCAACAGCCGGTAGGCCTTACGGAGCCTGTCGTGGGTGTACCACCAGGTTTGATTCGCCCTGACCCACCCGGGCACAACGGCGCTGCCGTTGCGATAGGTGCGGGCTTTGACCAGGTTCCCGTAGCTCTGGTGCCAGTCATGGAGCCCGCCCAGCCACGCGGCGGCTTCGGCCGCGGTGGTGATCCTCGTTAGGGCGCGCCCGAGCCGCAGCAACGCCTTGCCCGCCTCAGTCCTGGGCCGGCCGGTCAGGTAGGTGCGGACGTTGCGTTGGACGTGGACCAGGCACCGCTGAACCGCGGTCTCACTCCAGCACTCGGACAGGGCCGCTGCGATGCCGGAGCCACCATCGGTGACCACGACGGTGGGGGCGGGGAACCGTGCGAGCAGGGCAGCCCACGCGGCCTTCTTCTCGGTATCGCACCACTGCCAACCCAGCACGTAATCCCCGGCCACAGCGATCAAACAGCACCACGAGCCCACATAAATCCCGTCGACCTGGACCTGGTCATGGACCTCGCCCGTGGCCGGAATCTTCGGGGCGATGTTCCAGCACCACCCTGTTCGGCGCCGGAAGGAACGGGCGGTGCCGAACGAGGTTGCCGCGGACTGGTTTGACGTGCCCAGCAGCCAGCCCAGGAACGCATCCAATTCAGCCCGGCGGCTCACATCGGGACGTTCACCCGAGCGGCTCGCCCCGCACTCCAGGCACCGGTACCGCTGCTTCCCGGCAGCTGTTTTCCCGTTCCGAACCAGCCCGCGACCACAAATCAAACACTCCGGAGATATGCAAGCACCCCAGCCACCCTAAGCTTCAAAAGCTTAGCTAACCCGGATTTCCCCCGCGATCACTGGAATGCAAGCCCCTCCCATACACACGTTTTGTCCTATAACCCCAGAATGGGTGCATGAGCCGAATCGCAATCATTGGCGGCCACGGCAAAGTGGCCCTTCATCTATCCCGGATTCTTAGTGGCGAAGGTCACGATGTCACGTCGTTCATTCGGAATCCCGATCATGTGGCAGATGTCACGGAGACGGGAGCCACTGCGCAAGTGCTGGACGTGGAAAACTCGACGACGGCGGAACTCGCCCATGCGCTCGAGGGCCACGATGCCGTGGTCTGGTCGGCAGGGGCCGGTGGGGGTAACCCGGCCAGGACCTATACCGTGGACCGGGACGCCGCCATCCGATCCATGGACGCAGCCAAGGAAGCCGGCGTTAAGCGTTACGTGATGGTGTCTTACATCGGCAGTGCCAAGGATCATGGCATTCCCAAGGACCACCCTTTCTTCCCTTATGCAGAGTCCAAAGCAGCGGCCGATGACTACCTGCGCAGTAGCGGCCTGGACTGGACGGTGCTGGGACCGGGAACCTTGACCGAGGAGCCGGCGTCCGGGTTGATCGAAGTCAACCCGGCCAACCCTGGCAACGGCACCGGGACGTCCCGTGCCAACGTTGCTTTGGTGGCCGCTGCCGTCCTGGAACTTCCGGGCACTATCCACCGGACCATCACTTTCAAGGATGGGACCGTTGACGTGGTGGATGCCCTGACCACGGATTGACGTGGTCCACGGATTGACGTGGCAAGGGATCTACGGACCCCGGGATAGGTTGGTAGGTAGCTTCCGTGGGCCAGGCCTGCCGGAAGCTCGTACAACTTCTGGGGAAGCGGGAACATGGATCAGCTGGCACTCATTATCGGATTGCTGCTTGCCACGGTGCTGGCCGTCGGCCTGGGGGACAGGCTTCGGCTTCCTTATCCGGTCCTGATGCTGCTCCTGGCTGTTGCGCTGACGTTCATTCCCGGCTTTCCTGAGTTTGAGATTTCGCCGGAGCTGATCCTGCCAATCTTCCTCCCGCCGTTGCTCTTTGCCACTGCGCAGAAGAGTTCCTGGGCCGTTTTCCGCGTCCGGTGGCGGACGCTGCTACTCATGGCTGTCGCCTTGGTGGTGGTTTCCACCGCGGTGGTGGCTGGTGCTGCGTGGCTCATGATTCCTGGTATCGGGATCCCGGCAGCGATTGCTTTGGGAGCCATGGTGGCGCCGCCGGATCCCGTTGCCGTGGAGTCAGTGGCTGGCCGCGTTCACATGCCCAGGCGGCTCATTACTGTTCTGCAGAGCGAGGGCCTTTTCAATGACGCCGCCGCAATCGTGATCTTCCAGGCAGCAGTCGCTGCCACGGTGTCCGGTAGCGAAGTGGGCCCCAATGTCATCCTGCAGTTTGTGGTGGGTGCTGCCTTGGCAGTGGTCATTGGCATCGCCATGGGCTGGCTGACCAAGTTCATCACCAAGCTTGTGACGTCCATGGTGGCACGCAGCGCGGTCACGCTTGTGGTTCCGTTCGCTGCGTACATCCTGGCGGAAGAGCTGCACGCATCAGGCGTGGTGGCCGTCGTCGTGACTGCCCTGGAGCTGCAACGCCACGCGCGGCCGCAGGACGCTGCTGAGCGCATTACGCGGACAGCTTTCTGGGACGTGGTGGAGCTGCTGGCCACCGGACTGGCCTTCGGCCTGGTGGGCTTGGAGATCCGTCACGTCATCCGTGACGAGGGGACGGCGATTTTCGGGATGATCGGCGTTGCCGTGGTGACTTGCATCCTGGTGTTCGTTGTCCGCTACCTATGGCTCGGGCTGCTTGCGCTCACGGCCCACCGGCGGCGGAATCTGCTGCAGCCGACCTCGCCCAAGGAAGTACTCATCCTGACATGGTGTGGAATGCGTGGGCTGGCCACCCTGGCCCTCGCTTTGGCGCTCCCCGTGACCCTGCCTGATGGTAGTGACTTTCCCGCACGGCACGAAATCCTCGTCATCGCCTGCGCCGTGCTTCTGGCCACGTTGGTACTGCCGGGCCTGACACTTCCCTGGCTGATGCGGGTCCTGAAAGCCACGGAGGACGGTTCCCATGAAAAGGACGCGGCACGCGTTCTGGCCAAACGTGCGCAGTCGGCAGCAGTCTCGGCGCTGAAGGACCATGAGCTCATGAAGGAACTCCCGGCGGACAAAGTGGCACTGGTCAAGGAAAAGATGCGCCGGCTCCACGCAGAGCTGCTGGATGGGACGTTGCGCAACGAGTCGGCGGCGGAGAAACGCAAGCGGGGGCGTGAACTTGCCATTGCCGTGCAGACGATCGCGCTGGATGCCGCCCGTCAGGAAGTGGTGGAGGCGCGTAATGAGCCCGGGACTGATCCTGAAGTGGCAGATCGTGTCCTGAGGCAGCTGGATTTGCGCACCATGTCAATGCCGGAATAGCACCGCGCAGGCCCGGGTTGCAGTCGGGCGCTGGACACGATCAGGAGGCGTCCGCGCGCTTCGGCAATGACGAGGGGGACAGGTCCAGCGCGTGCTCCTCGACGTAGTCCAGGGCGTGGCGGATCGCGCCGAGGGACACAATGCGGTCACCGAGGGTGGAGGTTGCCAGCCGCGGGGGAGTGAAGGTGAAGTCGGGCAACTGCTTTTCAATGGCTGGGATCAGTGCATGGGCAGAGGCGGCGACGGCTCCCGCAATAACCACCAGCTCAGGGTTGACCAAGGTACTGATCGAGCCGATGACACGGGCCATGCGGTGCGCCACACGGTCCAGGGCCTGACGGGCGGCGTGGTCGCCTTCCGCGGCTGCCTTGAAAACCATCTCCGCTGTTAACGCTGCAGGATCATCCCCGCAAAGTTCCCGCAGCTTCGTGGTCGGGGTATCGTCAAGCGCTTCCCGCCCCCACAGCACGGCGTAGTGGGCGATGCCGTACGTGTCGCCCACGCCGTCAACGGTGTCCAGGTATCCCAGTTCCCCAAAGCCGCCAAGCTGCCCGTGGAGCAAACGGCCGGATTCGAGGATTCCGGAACCCAGGCGATCGCCTGCCAGCATAACCACAAGGTTGTCGACTCCCTGCGCAGTGCCCTGCCACCGTTCCGCGAGGGCTGCGAGGTTGGCGTCGTTTTCCACGAGTACCTGCCAGCCATGCCGCTCTGCAACAATCCCGCGGACATCGAAGGATTTCCAGAATTCCTGGACGGTGAGGACCTCGCCGTCGCGGCTTACCGGGGCAGCAACTCCCACGGACACTGCAAGGATCGAGTCTGCAGGTACGCCGGCCTTTTTCAGGACGTCTGCTGCGATCCGGTCCAGCACATCTGCGCGCTCATTGGCAGAGACGTTGTACGTGCGGAAGGGCATCGTGACCTGGGATAAAGGTGTTCCGGCCATGTCGGCAACTATGGCGGTGATCTTATTGGCGCCGATGTCGATTCCGAGCACGCTGGCCGCGTTGTCGTCGAAAACAAAGCGGCGTGCCGGCCTGCCCTTGATGTAGTCTCCGGCCCCCCGCTGGTTTTCCAGTTCCTGGAGCCAGCCGAGCCGGACAAGTTCGTCGCAGATGGAAATGACGGTGGCGCGGGAGAGCCCGGTGGAAGCCATGAGTTCTGTGCCTGTTACCACACCGGCACCACGCATGGCCTTGAGCATCGCGCTGGCATTGACCCTGCGAACCAGCTGGGTTGACGGCGCAATCCCGATCAGCATTCGGCGCTCCCACCTTTTCAGCCGCCTACCGGAGTGATAGAGCGGTCTCTCTAAATTTAGTGCATAAATTTAGATGACGACGTATTTCCCCCAAAGCTTGACCATGTGGCGCTCCTCACTAAATACTAGCGATAGGTCATAAATTTACCTCCTATCAAAACTCCGGTGGAGGTCGAACACGACCACCTCCCCCCACGGCATAGCGGCCACTGGGGGTCCGCAAGACGAAAGGACTATGGAGTCTGTGAAAGCTACGCGCAAGAAACGCATGGCAGCGATGGGCCTGGGTCTGGCACTGCTGGCCGGCCTTCTCTCGGGCTGCACCGGGGAGCCGGGCAAAGAGACCATCCGCTTCACCTTCAGCAAGCGGGAGGCGATCGGATTCATGACCAAGCTGGTTGCCGACTACAACGCTTCCCAGAACGAAACCGAGGTGGTCCTGGACACCTCGGGCGTCGACGTCGTGTCCGCGAGTTTCGTCCGCGGCAATCCACCGGACATCGCGCTTGCAAACTACAACATGGAGACGTCCCGCTTCGTCCAGCGCGGAGCGTTGAGCGACTTGTCAGGCACCCAGGCCGCCTCCCGCGTCCGCGAAGACCTCCAGCCTCTGATGGACCAGTACGGTTCCTACCCGGAGCGCACCAGTGCCCTGCCCTACTCAGTCATGGCGTCCTCGGTGATTTACAACAAGGAGATCTTCGCTGCGCACAACATCGCCGTGCCGAAGACCTGGAGCGAGATGATCGCGGCGTGTGAAGCGCTGAAAGCCGCTGGCGTGACGCCGTTCTATGCCACATGGAAGGACGACTGGACGATTGCCCAGGGGTGGTTTGACTACTCCGTAGGCGGGCAGGTGGACACCATTGACTTCTTCAGGAAGCTTGCTGCCGAGGGCACGAAGGTTGGTCCGGAATCCCCGGTGTCATTCCAGAAGGACTTCAACCAGCCAGTTGAGAAGATGCTGACGCTCGCGAAGAACTACGTCAACAAGGATGCTGCAAGCCGCGCCTACGGTGACGGTAATCTTGCTTTCTCGCAGGGCAAGGCGGCCATGTATCTGCAGGGGCCCTGGGCGTTCAGCGAGATCGCCAAGACCGCCCCGGACCTCAAGCTCGGAACCTTTCCCCTCCCGATGACCGAGGACCCCAAGGACCTGCGCGTCCGGGTCAACGTGGACCTCGCGGCCTGGATTCCCGAGGCGTCCAAGCACAAGGACGCTGCGCGCACCTTCCTCGAGTACCTGTACCGGCCAGAGGTAATCGATGCCTACAACAAGTCGCAGTTGGGCTTCACACCCACCAAGGACTCTGCAAATGTTCCGGATCCCCGGATCGAGGGAATGGTGGAGTACTACGAGAAATCGCAGGTTTACCAGGGCCCCTCGGTACTCGTTCCGCGCACCATACCGATCATGAACTACACGCAGGCAATCGTGTTCGGCGCGTCCCCTGCATCCACCCTCCGCACACTCGACGCAGATTGGGCGCGCCTGGCCTTCCGCCAGTAGTGCAGAACATAGGAAGTCAGAATCATGTCCAGCATCAGCACCTCAACCACATCCGGGCAGAGCCGCCAAGGGCAGCGCAGCAGGCGGCGTGTGGAACCGATTTTCTACTTTTTCCTCGTGCCCAGCCTCATCCTGTTCACGCTCGCCATCACGATTCCGGGCATCATCGGTATCTTCTTCAGCTTCACGGACTCCATTGGAATTGGTGATTGGGAGTTCATCGGCCTGACAAACTACATAGCGATCTTCAGCGACCCCGCTATCCTGCAGAGTTACCTGTTCACCTTCGGTTTCTCCATCGTTACAGTGATCGCCGTCAACGTGATCGCCTTCCTCCTTGCCGTCGGCCTTACCGCGCGCATCCGGATGAAGTCCGCACTGCGGACCATTTTCGTCATCCCGATGGTGGTTTCCGGCATCATCATCGCCTACGTGTTCAATTTCCTGTTCTCGAACTCCTTGCCTGCCGCGGGAGCTGCGGCGGGGATCCCCTGGTTGGAGACCAGCCTCCTGGCAAACCCGGACCTCGCGTGGATTGCGATTGTGGTTGTCACAGCATGGCAGGCGGTACCCGGGGCACTGCTCATCTACATTGCGGGACTTGTTGCAGTGCCCGGGGACGTCTATGAGGCCGCGGAAATCGACGGCGCGGGCAAATTCCAGCAGCTGCTGAAGATCACCCTTCCGTTGGTGGCCGGTTATGTGGTCATCAACATAATTCTCGGGTTCAAGGGCTTCCTGAATGCTTACGACATCATCGTCGGGCTGACGAACGGTGGCCCCGGGACCTCCACCCGGAGCATTGCGATGACTGTCATTGCCGGCTTCAATGGCGGCGACTACGCCTACCAGATGGCCAACGCGACGATCTTCTTCGTGGTCGCCATCCTTATCTCACTCCTGCAGCTTTCGCTGACTCGCGGACGGAATGCACTCTGATGACCAAACAAACCACCCTCGCAATCGAGGACTTCTCCCACGTTGAAACCATCACCGCTCCAACCAGGCGACGGCGGTCGGCTCCGGCGATCGAGCGGGTCAACTGGCCGGCAACCACAGTGCTCGTCCTGTGCGCAGTGACCGTGCTGCTTCCCCTGTATGTCACGGTGTCCATGGCCTTCAAGACCCAGGGGCAGGCTGTGGATGGCAACGCTTTCTCCTTTCCCGCCCCCTTCAGCCTTGACGGTTTCATCCAGGCCTGGACCCTGACGAACTTTCCCGTCGGTGCCGCCATGTCATTGCTGGTGACTGCAGGGACTGTCCTCGCCACCATCGTCCTTGCTGCATTCGCCTCCTATGCGATTGTGCGCAACTGGGAACGCCGGTTGTTCAGGTACTCGTTCTTCTACCTTCTCGGAGCGATGTTCATTCCGTTCCCGGTGGTTGCATTGCCGCAGATCCAGCTCACCGGTCGTCTTGGGCTGGACAACCCGTTCGGCGTTATCCTCCTGGCCACCATGTTCCAACTGAGCTTCAGCGTGCTGCTCTTCACCGCATTCCTGCGTTCCATACCCATGGAACTGGAAGAGAGTGCCCGGATCGATGGCGCTACGACATGGCAGACATTCTGGAAGCTGATCTTCCCGCTGTTGGCGCCGATGAGCGCCACCGTGGGTATCTTCGCCTTCCTCTATGCCTGGAATGACTTCATGATGCCGTCGTTGATCATTTCCGATCCGGCACTGCAGACCCTGCCGGTACGGCAAAACCTGTTTCAAACGCAGTTCAGCAACAACTACCACGTATCTTTCGCCTCCTACCTGATGGCGATGGCGCCCGCGATCGTCGCGTACCTCTTTACGCAGAGGTGGGTCATGGCTGGCGTGACACAAGGTGCCGTTAAGGGCTAGTGGATGTTGACCTTCCGTGCCCAGCGTTTCATACTGGTCCGGGATATAAATTTAGATTCTAAATCAAAGGAGTTTCGTGAGCACTTCCGCCACTCAGGCACACCGTACCGACGCAGAGCGAATGGCTGATCCCAACTGGTGGCGCCAGGCGGCTGTTTACCAGATCTACCCGCGCAGCTTCTCCGATTCCAACGGCGACGGCATCGGTGACCTCAAGGGCATCACCGCCAAGGTCCCGTACCTGAAGGAACTGGGGATCGACGCCGTTTGGCTGAGCCCGTTCTACCCGTCGGCGCTTGCGGACGGTGGCTACGACGTCGATGACTACCGCAACGTGGACCCCAAGCTGGGGACGCTTGAAGATTTCGATGAGATGGCAGCAGCACTGCATGCCGCCGGCATCAAGCTGGTGGCCGATATCGTGCCCAACCACTCTTCGGACCGCCATGAATGGTTCAAGGAGGCCCTGGCATCGCCCAAGGGTTCTGCAGCGCGGGAACGCTACATCTTCCGTGACGGCAAGGGGAAAAACGGCGAGCTTCCGCCCTCGGATTGGGACTCCGTGTTTGGCGGACCGGTCTGGGAACGCATCACCGAGCCCGATGGCACTCCCGGACAGTGGTACATGCACATCTTCGCCAAGGAGCAGCCCGACTTCAATTGGGACAACCCCGAGGTTCGCGAGGACTTCCTGAAGACCCTGCGGTTCTGGTCCGACCGCGGCGTGGACGGCTTCCGCATCGACGTCGCGCACGGCATGGCCAAGGATCTCTCCGAGCCGTTGCCGATGAAGGCAGACCTCGAGGCCCGGGCCCACGGCACGGACGGTTTCGTAGACGGGTCACACCCGTTCTGGGACCGTGACGAAGTCCACGAGGTCTACGCGGAGTGGCGCAAGCTCTTCAACGAGTACAACCCGCCGCGCACTGCAGTAGCCGAGGCCTGGGTCCACGAATCGCGTCGCGCCCGCTATGCCAGCCCTGAGGGACTGGGCCAAGCCTTCAACTTCGACCTCCTGCAGGCCGACTTCGATGCGCCTTCCTTCCGGACCATCATCACGGAAAACCTGATCGCGGCCAAGGAAACCGGGGCGTCCTCCACCTGGGTGTTCTCCAACCACGACGTCGTTCGGCACGCCACCCGCTATGGACTGCCCAAGGGCGGTTCAGTTGCCAAGGGAACCAACGCCGCCCAGGATGTCTCGGCCGGCAAGCCAAAGGGCCAGGACGGCAAAGGCTGGCTGCTGGCCGGCGCGCCGGCGGAAGAGCTCGACGTCGAACTCGGCTTGCGTCGTGCCCGCGCCGCCACGCTGCTGCTCCTCGCGCTACCCGGCTCCGCCTACCTTTACCAAGGCGAAGAGCTTGGCCTGCAGGAAGTAACCGAAATTCCGGACTCCGAGCGGCAGGACCCGTCCTTCTACCGCAACCCAGGCGTGGAGATCGGCCGCGATGGTTGCCGCGTTCCGCTGCCGTGGACCGCAGAAGGACCCTCCTTTGGCTTCGGAGAAGGCAAGGCACACCTGCCGCAGCCGGAATGGTTCGCCAAGTACGCGGTGTCCGAGCAGGAAGGACGTGAAGGCTCAACGCTGGAGCTCTACCGCAAAGCACTGCGCCTGCGCAGGGAACTGCAGACCGACGAGGAACTCGAATGGGTTGAGACCGGAAACCAGGACGTTCTGCACTTCAGCCGTCCGGGCGGTTGGGAAACGGTAACCAACTTCGGAAGCGAGCCCTTCGCGCTTCCGGCAGGCACCGTCGTCGTGAGCAGCGGACCGCTGGAAGGCGGCCTGCTCCCGGCCGACACCACAGCCTGGGTGGTCCGCGACGCGTAAGCGCCGGGCAGCCAACTGATTGAATACAGGGATGAATAACGCGAACGGGCGCGGGCGCCTGATCTACGGCTGCATGGGTCTTGGCGGTCCTTGGGACGGAACGTCCTATGGTGCCGCGGAGATTGAACAGGCTGCCGCAGTCATCGAGGCAGCACAAGGTATCGGCATCGAATTGTTCGATCATGCTGACATCTACCGCAGCGGCAAGTCCGAAGCCGTCTTCGGGGAAGTCCTCGCCCGTTCGCAGGGCCTGCGCGGGAAGATCCTGCTGCAAACCAAATGTGGGATCAGGCTGGGGGAGCGCGGGCTGGACACGCACTACGACCTCAGCCGGGAAGCCATCCTTGAACGGGTCAATGAAAGCCTGAAGCGCCTTCAAACGGATTACGTAGACGTCCTTCTCCTGCACCGGCCGGATCCCTTGATGGATCCCCGCGAGGTGGCGGACGCCGTCGGGCAGCTTGTTACGGAAGGCAAGGTGCGGCAGCTGGGTGTGTCCAACATGTCCGGCGCGCAGATCGAGTTCCTGCAGGACTCCCTTGAGATGCCCATCATCGCCAACCAACTGGAGATGAGCCTGCTGCGGCGGGACTGGCTGGAAAGCACCGTACTGGTCAACCATGCGGACGGGCTGGGCTTCAACTTTCCGCATGGGACCCTGGAGCTATGCACGGCCAAGGGGATTGAGCTCCAGGCCTACGGCGCCCTGGCTCAAGGGCGCTACACAGGGGCGCCGTCCGGGGAAAAGTCGCCGGCCGAGTCCGCTACCGCTGAAATGCTTCAGCGGCTCGCGCGGGAGAAAGGCACCACGCCTGAATCAGTACTGCTGGCGTGGCTGATGCGGCATCCGGCGCGGATCTCTCCCGTGCTGGGAACCACCAACCCCGGGCGGATCGCTGCCTGCTCTGATGCCGCCTCCGTGGCTGCCGCCATGTCCAGGGAGGAGTGGTACGGCCTGTGGGTGGCGGCCCGGGGAAGCAACATCCCCTAAAGCGCGTTTTACCCAACTGAGTCGCAGTTGTGCGCGTTATGACGTCTCAAAACGCGCTTAACTGCGACTCAGATGGGCTACAACAGCAACACATACGGGCCCCTACGAAACGCGAGTGACCGGGGCGACCACCGAGTAGGTGCTTGAATCACCCTGGATGGCCTGGCTTGCCTTGCCGTCGATGCTCACGGGAATGTCGCCGGCAATGGTGACGCGATTGAGCTTGCGCGGCTGCCCGTCGTAGTTGTCCGGGGCGTAGTGCTGGGTGATCCGGTTGTCGAACAAGACAACCTGGTTGGGCTCCCAATTCACCCGGACCACGTTCTCCGGGCGCGTCACATAAGCCTGCAGCAGCCTGATGATGTCCCGGGATTCTGTGTTGGACAAGCCCACGATCCGAAGCCGCTGCGCGAAGCCCCCAATGAACAATCCGCGCTCGCCGGTCAACGGGTGGACCCGCACCACGGGGTGGGCGGTTTCGAACTTCAGGCGGGTGAACTCCTTGCGGCGCTCCTCGGCATTCTGGTGCTCAAGGTTCTTGGGCACGGAGTAGTCGTAATCGTTGGTGTGGATGGCCCAGAGGGTGTCCGCGAAGTTGCGCAGTTCCTCCGGCAGGTCCTGGTAGGCGCCAGCGGAGGAAGCGATGAGCGTCTCCCCGCCATAGGCAGGCAGGTCGATGCTCCGCAGTGTGGAGGCCTGCGGCGGATTGACCACGAAAGTAACGTCCGTGTGCCAGTTATTCGCGGAGCCGTTCTCACTGTCCACCGGCAAGACGTTTTCTTCACCTTCCACGGACGCAACCGTGGGATGGGCCTTGGTAAGCGGTCCGAAATGGCTGGCGAACTTCACCTGGGCTTCGTCTGTGAGGATGTTGGCCTCCCGGAATACCAGGGCCTTGTGCTCGTTCAGCGCGCCCCGGATCTGGGCGATCGTGTCCTCGCTGAGGTCTCCACTGATATCGAGTCCCCGGATTTCCGCGCCGATGCGGGAGCCCAGCTTGGCAAATTCAAGCTTGGTTTCGGTAATGAGGGTCATTGTTCTTTCCTTACTTTGTGATGGGTTGTGGCGGGTGCCACAGGGGTGGTTTTCAGGGGGCGTCCGCGCCTACTGCCGTCCGCCAGCGGGAGAAGTGGCGTTCCAAGGCGACCAGCAGGAAGTTCACGCCAAGGCCCAGCAGCGAGACTGTCAGGATGCCCGCGTACATATCAGGGATCAGGAAGCTGCTCTGCGCGTTCACGATCAAGTAGCCAAGTCCGGCCTTGGCGCCGACCATTTCGGCGGCAATCAGCACCAGGATTGACGCAGTGCCGGCCATGCGGATACCAGTGAAGATCGTGGGTACGGCGGATGGCAGGATGACTTTCTGGAAGAGTCGGAAACTGTTCAGTCCCAGCGAGCGCGCAGCCCGTATGAGCAACGGATCCACGGTTTTCACTCCGGCGATCGTGTTCAGCAGCACCGGGAAGAAGGCCGCGTAAGCCACGATGCTGATCTTGGATTCCTCGCCGATTCCCAGCAGCAGAGTGAACACAGGCAGCAGGGCCAGGGCGGCCGTATTGCGGAAGAGCTCCAGCAAGGGGTTGAGGACTGCGTTGAGCCGTCCGTACCAGGCGATCAGTAGTCCCAGCAACACACCTGCAACGAGGGCCGCGCCGAAACCGGTGACTGACCTGGTGAGGCTGGCCGCGATGTGGCCTTGGATGGTGCCGGCTTCAAAGAGCTTGCCCCATGCCAACAGCACGTCGTGCAACGGTGGCAGGAATACCCTGGTGGACGGGCTGGCCAGATACGTCGGGCCGAATTCCCACAGCGCCAGGAAGGCCAGGATGCCGGCGGACTTCCACACGCCTGAACCGGCTGCTGCCGTAACCCTGCGCACGGTGGCGAGGACCGGCGTCGAACGTTGCGCGTTACCGTCCCGGGCGGGTGCGGCAGCAGTACCGGAAGGTCCGACGGCGTTACCCGGCTCGGTGGTGATGCTTGCCTTGCGCGCTGCCGCCGCGGTTTCTGTCTGCGTCAATGTGGTGCTCATCAGGCCGCAGTCCTTTCATTGGTGGCGGTTCCCTCTTTGGTCAGGGTTGACGGTTCATCCGGTGCGCTGCCGTCCGGGAGGATCTTCCGGTGCCCGGCGTCCTGCGCGCGACGGACCTCATCGTGCAGGAGCGTCCATACCTCGTGCCGGTGCTCGACGAACGCCGGGTGGGAGCGGATGTCGTCCTCCCCGTCGCGATCGGGGATGTTGATGTCCACAATTTCCTTCAGCCGGCCGGGGCGGGCGCTCAGAACTGCCACGCGCCCGCCGAGGTAAACGGCCTCGTCAATGCCGTGGGTGATGAACACGATGGTCTTGCCGGTGGCCTTCCAGATGCGCAGCAGTTCGTCCTGCAACTGCTCGCGGGTTTGGGCGTCCAATGCCGCGAAAGGCTCGTCCATCAGCAGGACGTCGGGCTCGTAAGCCAGGCTGCGGGCGATCGCGACCCGTTGCTTCATGCCTCCGGAGAGCTCATGGGGATAGCGGTCCTCGAACCCGGCCAGCCCGACGAGTGCCAAGTACTCCCTGGCCTTGGCTGCCCGTTCGCGCCGGTTCAATTTCCTGCCGTCCGGCCCTGGTCCTTCCAGGCCGATGGACACGTTGGCCGAAGCTGTCCGCCAAGGGAACAGTGCGTACTGCTGGAACACCACGGCGCGGTCCTTGCCGGGACCTGTCACGGGCTTGCCGTCAACGAGAACCTCCCCGGACGTGGGCGTTGAGAGGCCCGCGAGCAAGTCCAGCAGGGTGGTCTTGCCGGAACCGCTTGGCCCTACCAAGGTGAGGAACTCGCCGTCGCGCACGTCCAGGCTCAGCGAATCGATGGCCGTGAGCGTCGTTGCGGCAGTGGACTTCGTAGCCCGGACCGTGAATTGCTTGGTCACGTTGCGGAGGCTGATTTTGGCTGTCATGGCTATCCCTTCCTGGCTGCGTCAGTCTTGGCTGCGTCAGTAGCTGTGCCGTTCGTGGCACCGGCGAGATCGTTGAATTCGTTGGTGTAGTACTTGGACGGCGTGAGCTTGTCCTTCACGATCCCGGCAGAGTTCAGCCACGCCTCCCAGCGGGTAAAGTCCTCGTCCTTGATCACACCGCTGTCCGGAACCCCAGGGCTCTTCCAGAACTTCAGGTTGGCCGTGCTCTCATTGCGTCCGCGGTTTTCGATGATCTTGGTGAAGCGGGCAATGACTTCGTCGCGCGGTGTTTCCGCTGCCCATTTGATGGCTTTGGCAACGCCGGTAGTGAACGTGCGGGTGGTGTTTGGGTTCTTTTCGATGAAGTCGTTCCGGAGCACGATCTGGCCGCCTGCAAAGTTGCCGAACAACTGCACATCGCTGAATAGTGAACGTAGTCCGCCGGCCTCAACGGCCCTGTCCTGCAGCACTCCGCCAAGGGTGCCCGCGTCCACCTGGCCTCGGCGGATGGCTTCCTCCGTATCGTTCGGTGCCAAGGGGACGAGCTGGACCTGCTTGATCTCGTCCGGGCTGAGACCGTTCTGCGTCAGGTACGTATTGATGACCGCCTCGTGGTGTGCGCCAAGTGTGTTGACCGCGATCTTCTTGCCGATCAGGTCACGGGGTCCCTTGATGGAGCTGTCCGCCTTCACGTAATAGCCGTTGAAGGTCTTCTCGTCCGAGCCGTAGTAATTGACCACGGCCTTCACGGGGGCGCCCGCTTCGATGAGCTTCACCACCGCTCCGGAGAATGCGCCGCCGAAGTCCGTCTGGTTGGTAGCCGCGGACTGGATGTCCTGCGGGCCGCTGGTGGTGTTGCCCACCCAGTTCAGCTTCAGATCGCCCAGGTAGCCGAGATCTGCAGCAAGCTCAGGGAAGGTCACGTTGTTGGCCGAGCCTTGGTAGCGGAGTTCCTTGACCTCGTTGCCGGGTTGGTTGGCTTGTCCGGCTTCGGCTGCACCGCCGCAGCCGGACACCGTCAGCGCTAGTACGACGGCGGCCGCGACGCTCAGCAGGGGCAAGTGCAGTTTCATGGGAGCTACTTTCGTGTGATTGTGTTTCGGTTGGGGAGCCGTATGTTCACCGGCTTGGGAACGATGAAAGCCCATCCGGGTGGCCCGTGGAAAGCGGAGCGTTCATAGTGGGAAACCGCGGGAAACCGCGGGAAACAGCGGGAAACGCTCTGAAACAGCGGGCAACCGGGCGCAACGCGAAGCCATGAAATGCAATCGACGGAAACAAAGTCGCAGCGTTGAGCCGGATAAAGATTGTGTTGAGCCGGATGACGACACTGCTGACCCCAATGACGACACTCTTGAGTTCAATGACCCACCGTGCGGCGTGCGCTGGAAACGAAAGCCGCGTGCCGCCGTCGGACAGTCATACTGGGGGAGGGCACAGTCATAAGGGCTTTAGTTCGTATTGATCCTCACAACCGGGCAGATTTCTTCGCCCTCCGGGCCGCTTGCCGGATACGGTAGATACATGACGTCTAGCATCGCCGCCGAATCCATTCGGCCTACCCGCAATATTCCCGCCGATATCGCCCGCTCCTGGCTCCTCGTGAACGCCATGAAGACGGAACTTTTTGACGAATCCGCGGGTTCACGGGCAGACGCCATCATCCTGGACATCGAAGACGCCGTTGACCCATCCCAGAAGGACACGGCCCGCGAGAATGTCGTGAACTGGCTGAGGTCCGGCGGTCAGGCCTGGGTTCGCATCAATGACGCCACCAGCCCCTTTTGGGCAGACGACCTCGCCGGCCTCCGCGGCACCCCGGGCCTGCTCGGAGTGATGCTCGCCAAGACCGAGTCCGCGGACCAGGTTACGGAGTCCTACCACCGCATGGACGGCAAGACCCCCGTGATTGCACTGGTTGAGTCCGCCCTCGGCATCGAGGAAGCCAACCACATTGCCCGCGCCCAGGGCGCGTTCCGCCTGGCGTTCGGTTCAGGTGACTTCCGCCGCGACACCGGCATGGCCGCCACCCCCGAGGCCATGGCCTACCCGCGCGCCAAGCTCGTCGTTGCCAGCCGTGTCGGCAACCTGCCCGGCCCCATTGATGGCCCCACGGTCGGCACCAACCACCCCATCCTGCGCGAGCAGACCGGCATCACCGTAACCATGGGCATGACCGGCAAGCTGTGCCTGGCAATCGACCAGACCACCGTGATTAACGAGGTCATCAGCCCCACGCCGTCGGACGTTGCGTGGGCCACCGACTTCATGAGCGACTTCGAAGCCAACGGCAGGGTGATCCGGGACGGTTCGGACCTTCCACGCCTTGGCCGGGCCGAGAAGATCATGAAGCTCGCAGTTGCCTTCGGGGTTCAGCCCTCCCTGTAGCCATGCTGGTCCACGGCATAGCTTGGGACTCTTCCTCACCGGCTTTGAGGTTATTGCAGCCCGACGGGGAGTTCACCGACGTTGCGCTGGCCCCGGGTTCAACCCTGGGCCTGCGCGTCATGCCAGGGATGTGGTGCCTCGGCCATACCAAAGTCCACGGGCCGGGCAAGCGCACCCATGTTCCTTGCCGCAGCGGTTCCCCAGCCGAGCGTGGGAAGCAGTGCGGGGCCTGCTTTGCCCGGGACGATTCCCGGCTCATGCATGATTTCCACCGAGGCAGCTCTGTGCCCGCCGGTCTTCGCGCTTACCTCATGCAGCCACACTGGCTGTACGTTGCAACGTTCGCCAATGGGGCAACCAAGATCGGGACTGCCTCGGCTCCGCGCAAGTGGAACCGGTTGGCCGAGCAGGGTGCCGTGCAGGCTGCCTATGTTGCCCTTGCCGAGGACGGCCGGGTTGTTCGAGTGCTTGAGGATCTCGTGACCCGCGAGCTTGGACTCGTCCAGCAGGTCCGTTCCGCTGCCAAGGCGGCGTGGCTTGTTGAGCCGCGTCCCGACGTCGAGCTTGTTGCCATCAATCGCCGGCATGCCGCGCAGGTGCGCGCGTTGCTGGGCGGACTTGCCATGACCGGCTTCGCCGTTGTGGAGGAAGAGTGGGAGCGGCCGGCTTTGGCTGACCGGCTCTGCACCGTTCGTGCCGCCGGTTCGTCGCGCCACCCCTACCCGGCAGCGTTCGACGGCGGCGGGCATGGTTTTCGGATCCACTCACTTTCCGGTGCCATAGCCTTGGCCGGTCTGCCTGATGCTTCCGGGAACCTGGTTCAGGGAAGTTTCGTGGCAGACCTGGGTGCCTTGAAGGGACGCAAGATCGAGTTCGGCCCCCACATCACGGAAATCCCCGCGCTGCAGGATTCTTTGTTCTAACTCCTTGTGGGGCCTGGTCTGCGTGTTATTTGTGGGTTTTGGGGCGCAGAGCTGGCCTTGCAACGGGCACCGGTAGACTTGGACGGTGCTGAACGAATTCTGGGCCACCTCGTCCACCGCCTACAAAACGCTGGTTTTCAGCGCCATGGGGCTCATCGCCGTCGGACTCATCCTTTCCATTGCCGGGAACACGACCGGCAACCAGGGACTGGCCATTGCATCACTGCCCGTGATCGGTGTCGGGCTGCTGCTCCACGTCACAGGGCTCATAGTCCGCGGCCAGAAGATCCGCAAGACCTACAAGAAGTAGTCGCAACACCACCCTGGGGTCCTCGGCCCGATAGGGTTGGACCATGAGTATCAATCCGGACCTGCAGGGCCGAAGCTACCCTGCCGCAGAAGTTTATGACGTCGGCCGCGAGAAGATCCGCGAATTTGCGAAGGCCGTGAAGGCCAGCAATCCTGCGCACTTTGACGTTGAGACTGCACGGGCCATGGGGCACAGCGATCTTGTAGCCCCGCCCACGTTTGCCATCATTGTTGCCCAGCGCGCCGACGCCCAGCTTGTGGAGGACCCCGAGTCCGGCATCGACTTCTCCCGCGTGGTCCACGCGGACCAGCGCTTTACGCATCACCGCGCCATTGTGGCCGGGGACCGCCTCGTGGCTGAACTGCATGTTGATGGAGTGCGTGCCATGGGCGGCGGCGCGATGATCACAACGCGTTCTGAGATTTTCGCCCTCGGCGGCAACGATGACCGTGAAAAAGTAGCCACCACCACCTCGTCCATCCTGGTACGCGGAGAGGGACAGTAACCATGAGCCCAAAATTCGAAGAACTGACGGTCGGCCAGGAAATTGGCACACGCAGCATTGAGGTCACCCGCCAGGACCTGGTCAAGTACGCCGGCGCTTCGGGGGACTTCAACCCGATCCACTGGAACGAAGCATTTGCCACATCCGTTGAGCTGCCCGGCGTGATCGCCCATGGCATGTTCACCATGGGCTCGGCTGTGCAGCTTGTCAGCGACTGGGCCGGGGACCCCGCCGCCGTCGTTGATTACCAGACGCGCTTCACCAAGCCCGTCCTGGTGGCTGACACCACCGGAACGGACGAGGCCGGTGCAGTTATCGATGTCACCGGGGTAGTGGGAGCCCTCGACGCCGAGGCAGGCACCGTGCGCATCGACCTAACGGTTGTAGCCGCCGGACAGAAGGTCCTCATGAAGTCCCAAGCAGTGGTGAAGGTCTCTTGAATCATGTGAGCACTTCAATCCCCGTTAGGCTTGATGGGTGACCCAGACGCTGCTTTCCGACCTGACCACGGCTGCCGTCGGCGGCCCGGCAGGAAACTATGTAGAGGCCCGCACTGAGGCTGAAATCATCGACGCCGTGCGGTCGGCTGACGCTGCGGGGGAGAAACTCCTCATCATTGGCGGGGGTTCCAACCTGCTGATCTCGGACGAAGGCTACCCAGGCACGGTCCTGAAGATAGCGTCCGAGGGCTTCACCGTGGATTCGGAAGACAGCTGCGGCGGTGTGTCCGTGGTGGTTCAGGCCGGCCATAATTGGGACGCGTTGGTGGAGTACTCGGTCCTGCATGCTTGGTCCGGCCTTGAGGCCCTGTCCGGCATCCCGGGGGCCACAGGTGCCACGCCGGTACAGAACGTTGGCGCGTATGGGGCGGATGTCTCACAAACCATCGCCGCCGTGCGGACCTGGGACCGGCAACGCAACGCGGTTCAGACGTTCACCAACTCAGAACTCAAGTTTGGTTACCGCGATTCCATCCTGAAGCAGACCACTGTGGAAGGTTCGCCGCGCTACGTGGTGCTGACTGTTGAATTCCAATTGCCGCTGGGGCGAATGAGCGCCCCCATCCGGTACGGTGAACTCGCCCGCGTGCTGGGCGTGGAAGCCGGCAAACGTGCCTACTCCAACGATGTCCGCCGGGAAGTCCTCCGGCTCCGCGCGTCCAAAGGCATGGTCTTGGACGCCGCAGACCGGGACACTTACTCCACGGGCTCGTTCTTCACCAACCCGATCATCCCGGCCGAACGCGCCGCAGGGTTGCCGGAAAACGCGCCGAAGTATCCGGCAGGTGAAGACGGACTGGTAAAACTTTCCGCTGCCTGGCTCATCGATCACGCGGGATTCGGCAAGGGTTTTGGACTCGATGCAACCAGCGTGTCCGGTGGCAGGGCATCCTTGTCCACCAAGCACACCTTGGCGATCACCAACCGCGGCTCGGCCTCGGCGTCGGACATGGTGGCTATCGCGCGCGAAGTGCGTGCCGGCGTCGTGAATCGCTTCGGAATTGAGCTGCACCCGGAACCGTTGCTGATTGGCGTTTCCCTCTAGCCCGACACAGCAGTCCGCGACGGGCTTAGCGTGTGCGTCGTGCGGCGATGGGCAGGACTTTGTTGAGGAGCAGGAAGGTCAGCCCGCAACTCACCGATCCCAGCAAGAAGATCTGGCTGAAGGCAATGCTTTGGGGTGAGGGGCCGCTGGGCATGAAGAGCCCTGCCATGGCGAAGCCCACCAGGCCCAGGAGCATCACGATGGCACCCAGCAGGAAGCTGCGTACTTGTGCTGCGGCCGCGGGGTAGAACCAGGGCTCCGGGGTGTCGTCCCCGGGGTCGGCAACAGGTTGGATGGCGGCTGCGGTGCCGATGAGCAGCGCGGCAGTGGCAGTCGCCACCAGCCCTGCCATCTGGATGACCTGCATGGCAGGCGTGAGGCTGACTCCTGTACCAACGGCCACAACGAGGCCCGTTCCAAGCCCGACGACGGTGCAGCACCAGCCAGCCGCCGCCAACCACCTGCTGAGCGGCCGCACAAGCGGAGCAAGATCACCAAAGAGCATGCAGCCATCCTAGGAAACTGTGCTGGAAGGCTGCTGGGAGGTGCTGCAAGGTTCCCTGTACCGGGTGGGCGCTTTTAGGATGGAGCATGCCTGCACCCCAAGCGCGCCCTGTCACTATCACTTCGCGAATCATGGGCCGCCTGCGGCTGGCTGGCCAGGGACTCCTGAATGGTGGTTTTGCCTCAGTGCCGGAAGCGGTTCGGTGGATGACAGCCATGCAGGCGCAGGATCTCGGGTCCGCGCTCTGGGCGGTGGGGCAGCGTGTCCCGGGATCTGCCGCTTCCGACGTCCGCGCAGCCATTGACTCCGGAACCATAGTCCGGTCGTGGCCAATGCGGGGAACGCTGCATCTGCTGGCACCGGAGGATCTCCGCTGGATCCTGCGAATCACCAGCCCACGACTCATGAACATGGTGGCAGGGCGGCACCGGGAGCTTGGCATCACCGCCGAGGACATCAGCCATTGCCGGGACATCGCACTGAAGACGTTGGAGTCCCTCAGGACGGCCGACGGCGGACGCGGGGCCACGCGCGAGCAACTCTTTGACGCCTTCGAGGAAGCAGGCCAGATCACCAAGGCCCAGCGTGGCATCCATCTGCTTGGAAGCCTGTGCCAGCGTGCATGGCTTGTTCAAGGCCCCATGGCTGGTTCACGCGGCAAGGTGGGCGTCCAACAGTTGTTTGTGCCCTTCGACGAGTGGATCAAGGACTCCAGGGACCTTGATCGCGAGGAAGGCATTGCGGAGCTTCTCTTCCGTTACATCCGCAGCCACGGGCCTGCGACGGTGAAGGACTTCGCCTGGTGGAGCCAAGTGCCCCTCACGGAAGCGCGCAAGGCCCTTGGCTCGGTTCAGGATCGATTGGTGGAGCTGCCGTTTGGCGGTACCAGCTATTGGCTTTCGCCTGAAACAGCAGCACTGCTCGACGACGGCGTCCCCGGCTCGCGCGCGTTGCTGGCTCTTCCTGGCTTCGATGAATTCCTGCTCGGTTACCAGGACCGAAGCCTGGTCCTTGCACCAGAGCATGCTGAATTGGTGGTGCCGGGCAGGAACGGAGTGTTCAAACGAATCATCGTGGCCGGGGGAGAAGTGGTGGGCACGTGGGCCAGGACCGGCAACGGCAAGGCGCCCGGCGTAGTGCCTGAGCCCTTCGAAGGACAGCTGGGCCCTGCCGCGGAGCGTTCGTTCCAGGTGCAGGGGCGGGCATACCTGAAGTTCATGGCGGGCTGAGGCCGGGCTTGCCCTGCCCCGACACTGTCCTAGCCCGTGGCTTGGCCGCTTCCCCGTGGTTTGCCCGCTCCCGCGTCGTTGGCCAACAACGGGTTAGCGGGTCCACGACGTTGTTGGCATCAGGTCCTTATGGCCGGGCAGGGCAGGTCTGAGGGCTGCGGCTGGGAAACCCGTGGGTTGCCCGCTTCCTGGTGGTTTGCCCGCTATTACTTGGTTGGCCAACAACGGGTTAGCGGGTCCGCGACTGGGCATGGAGGTCCAGCGACGTGGGGCATTGGAGCATCCATTGCCGACGGGCCGTAGTTGTCCACATACGGCCCTGAAAGGCTGTCCGGGAGGCCCACGCCAGACGCACGATGGACCCCATGAAGCCACAAAAACTTGACGCCCTGATCGCCGGCAACTGGCCGGATAACATGATCGCTGTGACAGCGGACCTCGCCGAGAATGGTCTCGGCGACCGGGTGCTTACGGCGGGTGTGCGATCGGGAAAGCTGATCAGGCTAAGACGTGGCGTGTACGCCCGTTCTGTGGACTGGCGCCGGCGAAGTCCTTGGGAGCAGGACATGCTGAGGATCCAAGCGCATCAGAGCGGATCACGTGTCGCCAACATCTACAGCCATCTGAGTGCCGCGCGACTTCATGGATGCTCACCGTGGGATGGTGGCCCACTGGTACATGTCACCACGCCGTTCTGGCCAGCACAGGCGAGCTCCGGGGAAGATGTATCGGCGCACGGTGGTCCACTGGAGCCCGCGGAGATCGTTGAGCTGCAGGCGGCGTGGCGACGACCCGTCAAAGTCACGAGCCTTGAGCGCACGGTGGTGGACTGTGCACGGACCCTGGCTTTTGAGCGGGCATTGGTGATCGCAGACCAAGCTGTACGCAGGGGCGCTGATCCCCTTTTGATGCAGGGCTATGTGGATACTGGCAAAATCACAAGAGGTGCACGACGCTTGCGCAGGGTTCTCGACGCAATGGATGCACGTTCGGAATCCGTGGGGGAGACCCGCACACGAGTGCTTCTGGACAAGTTGGGGATCCACGGAGCGGTGCTTCAGCTCGAAGTCGATACACCCATAGGCCCGCACCGGGGAGACTTCGGCTGGCCGGAAAACAAGGTGATTCTGGAGTTTGACGGCCGTGCCAAATACTTCGACTACGCACCCACGGAGGAAGTGGTCTTTCAGGAGCGACGCCCGGAGAAGGCACTCCAAGCCCAAGGGTGGAAAGTGGTCCGCATCGAATGGGACGATCTCAGCAGGCCATGGGACGTCGACCGCAAGCTCAGGGAGGCGTTGGGCGGATCGCGGGTAGAACGCGGAAAACCCGCTGTTCCGTTACTGGGCAGCAACGGAACAGCGGGTTGACGACGAAAAAGCGCGGACGGGGCCTAGAGCTTGCCTGTCACGATATTCAGCATGCGGCGCAGCGGCTCAGCTGCACCCCACAGGAGCTGGTCGCCCACGGTAAAGGCGCTGATGTACTCCGGGCCCATTTCGAGCTTGCGGATACGGCCAACGGGAATGTCCAGGGTGCCGGAAGCAGCCACAGGAGTCAGGTCCGCCATGGAGGCTTCCTTGGTGTTCGGAACAACCTTGGCCCACTCGTTGTCCTTGGCCAGGAGGTTCTCGATCTCCGTGACGGACAGGTCTTCGCGCAGCTTGAGCGTGAGGGCCTGGGAGTGGGAGCGCATGGCGCCGATGCGGATGCAAAGGCCATCCATGGCGATGTGGTCCTTGCCCGCGGTGCCCTTGCCCGTTCCGAGGATCTTGTTGGTCTCGACCCCGGCCTTCCACTCTTCCTTGGACTGGCCGTTGCCGAGGTCGGCATCGATCCAGGGAATGAGCGAACCGGCCAGCGGAACGCCGAACTGGGTGGCGTCAACGCCAGTGCGCTGAGCGGCGAGAACCTTGTGGTCGATCTCCAGGATTGCCGAGGCCGGATCCTGAAGTTCGCTGCTTACCTCGTTGTTGAGGGTGCCGAACTGGTTCAGGAGCTCGCGCATGTGGCGGGCGCCGCCACCGGAGGCAGCCTGGTACGTCATGGAGGTACCCCATTCGACCAGGTTGTTCTTGAACAGTCCGCCAAGGCCCATGAGCATGCAGGAAACGGTACAGTTGCCGCCGATGTAGTCCTTCACGCCGCCGGACAGGCCGGCGTCGATGACGTCGCGGTTGATGGGGTCCAGAACGATGATCGAGTCGTCGTTCATGCGGAGGGTGGAGGCAGCATCGATCCAGAGGCCATCCCAGCCACGGCTGCGGAGTTCGCCGTGAACCTGCTTGGTGTAGTCGCCACCCTGGGCGGTAACAATAATCGGCAGCTTGGCAAGCGTCTCAATATCGAACGCGTCCTCGAGCTTGCCAGCCCCGTCAGCAAAGGAAGGGGCGGCACCTCCTGCGTTCGAGGTGGAGAAAAATACCGGGTTGATGTTGGCGAAGTCGTTCTCGTCCTGCATGCGCTGCATCAGGACGGAGCCGACCATGCCACGCCAACCGACCAGTCCAACGGACGGATTAGCTGCTGTAGTCATTTACCCAGTCTAAACTTTTGCGGCGAAGAGCCGCTGTTGGTTACGTCACGCACGCAACGCACGACGCCGGCACTCGCCCCATCGGCAGGCAGGCCGACCGCCGCGGCTAGTTCCCGGCGTCGGGCCCTTGCAGCAGCACGGCTTTGCGCTTGCGCAAGGCAAAGAACGCACCGAACGTGAAGACCTGTGTGACCACGATCAACACGATGATGCCGACGATGCGGTTGCCGCCAAGAATCATGGTCAGTCCAACAATGGCTGAGATCAGCGCGAAAAGCGGCAGCAGCATGTATCCCAGTACGAACAATGTTTCGGGTTTCTTCAGCATTCGGAGCATGTCCTGGTTTCTAGGTTTCCGTCCGGCGCCACGTGGTGAACCGGTATTGTGTGCCGTTCTTGGCCGTCAGCCAGCCTTCGTCCGGCGCGGCAGTATCAAAAGTCCAGTCGTCGCCGAGTTCAGGCGCGAAGGTATCGCCGTCGAGGTCTGCATCGATGATGGTGATGACGGCAGCGTTGGCAATTCCCATCGACTGTTCAAAAATCTGGCCGCCGCCGATGATCCAAACCTTTTGGCCACCGGGTGCGAACTGGGATTCCAGCAGGGCTGCGTCCAGGGAGGAAACCACGACGGCGCCCTCGGCCTCAGGCGTGGAAGCCCACTCCGGGTTGCGGGTCACCACAATGTTGGTGCGCCCGGGCAGGGGACGGTACTTGTCCGGGAACGATTCCCAGGTCTTGCGGCCCATGATGACGGGGTGTCCCGTGGTCAGCTGGCTAAAGTGCTTGAGGTCCTCGGGGAGGTGCCACGGCATGGAGCCATCATTGCCAATGACACCGGCTTTGGTCTGGGCCCAGATCATGCCGACACCGGTCATTTTGGCTGCGGTTTCCTGGGTGAAAATGACGCCCGGAAGCTGGGAAGGATTCTCGGATGGGGGAGTGCTCATACGGCGATCGGCGCCTTGATGGTGGGGTGGTGCCGGTAGCCCACAACCTCGAAGTCGTCCAGGGTGTAGTCGAAGATCGAGTCCGGCTTGCGGAGGATTTTCAGTTGTGGATACTCGTACGGTTCACGGGTGAGCTGCTCGGTGACTTGTTCCACGTGGTTGTCGTAAATGTGGACGTCACCGCCTGTCCAGACGAACTCGCCCGGCTCCAGGCCCAACTGCTGGGCGACCATGCACGTCAGCAGGGCGTAGGAGGCAATGTTGAAGGGAACGCCCAGGAACGTGTCCGCGGAGCGTTGGTACAGCTGGCAGGACAACTTTCCGTCCGCCACGTAGAACTGGAAGAACGCATGGCAGGGCGGGAGCGCCATGTCCTTGAGCTCGGCGACGTTCCACGCGGAAACGATGTGTCGCCGGGAATCCGGATTGGCAGCCAGGTTGGCCATGAGCTCGGAGATTTGGTCGATATGCCCACCGTCGGGTGTGGGCCAGCTGCGCCACTGCACACCGTACACGGGGCCGAGTTCGCCGTCGGCGTCCGCCCATTCGTCCCAAATGGAAACGCCTTGGTCCTGCATCCACTTCACGTTCGAATCGCCGCGAAGGAACCACAGGAGCTCCACTGCCACGGATTTGAAGTGGACCCGCTTGGTGGTGATGAGCGGGAAGCTTTCGGCGAGGTCGAAGCGCAATTGACGCCCGAAGACGCTGCGCGTTCCGGTTCCGGTGCGGTCCGACTTATGCGTGCCATTGGCCATGACGTCGCGCAGGAGGTCTTCATACGGGGTGGGGATGCTCACGAGTCCAGCTTACTGGTTTGGACCATGCCAGCCCTCAGTGGATCGATGAGTGTCTCATCACCGACGCCGCAGACCGAAACCCTTGTAGGCGCGCGCGGCGGCAACCCCGGGATTTGCCGCCAGGCTGCGGCGTGGCTAGTCGTCGAAAGGCTTGACCTGTTCCACCGACACGATCTTCCGCTCGGAACCACGGGCAACCTGGCAGACGATGACCTCGCCCGGAGAAAGGAACGGATCGGACGTTGGCAGCAACCCCCGCAAGGCGGCTGACATGTGCTGGCCCAGTTGGTTCAGGACGGTGGGCAACGCCGGGCGATGGGTGCACACGGCGATTGGCACCTGCTTATCGAACAGGGCCTCCACTGTGGCGGCCGTTTTCTTGGGTGACCGGTTGTGGTTGTGCTCGGTAAGGGCTTCAGCCAGCTTTACCTTCGCTCCGCTTGCCTTGGCGTAGGGGGCAATGGTTGCTACGCAGCGGGTCCACGGGCTGGTAACTATCCGTTGTGGCTTCCACACTTCCAACAGGCGCTGGACGGCCGCCGCCTGGCGTTGCCCAGTGGCGGCCAGCGGACGCTCCCCCTCAGCCTTGGTCCATGAGGACCTGGGCTTTGCCTTTGCGTGGCGGATCAATACGAGCGGCCACGTATCCAATTCGCCCCGGATGTGGGCCTTCTCAAGGTACTCGAGGGGCTCCACATCGGTGGGATTGCTGAGGAAGGACGCAGCCCTGTCCGGGCTGCACCACATGACGCTGTCTACTTCCTTGCCGTCGGGCCGCAGCTGTTCGCCGTTGACCCGCATGGCCCAGTAGTGCACAACTTTCAGGCCAGCACTGACGTGGTAATGAATGGGTGGCAACGGCACGCCGAGCGAACTGTTGAGGCCGATCTCTTCATGCACTTCACGGACGGCGCACTGCGGAACTGTTTCGCCGTCGTCGAGCTTTCCTTTGGGCCAGGACCAATCATCGTAGCGGGGCCTGTGGATCAGGAGCACCTCAAGGGCGCCCTTCTGAACCCGCCAAGGAATGGCACCGGCCGCAACAACGGCCACCCGTTCACCGGGGTGGTCCGTCTGATCCGCCACGGGGGTATCGCTTTTCAACAGGTTCCCTTACCGCCGGGCCGCTGCACGCTGGCGTGACCGGGATGCAAGGAGCCAGGACTGCATGTCCAACAGAGGCTTTCCGTCCTCGTCAAGGTGGTGCCTGGTCCAATGACCTTGGTTGTCCAAGTGCCAACTCGCGGTTCCGTCGTCCACATAACGGTTCATGAGGTCCACGACCGTGGCGGTGTCTTCCTTGCTGGCCAACTGGACGAGTGCCTCAACACGCCGGTCCAGGTTGCGGTGCATCATGTCTGCGGATCCGATGTAAACCACAGGGTCCCCACCGTTCGCAAAAGCAAAGACGCGGGAGTGTTCCAGGAACCGGCCGAGGATGGAGCGGACCGTGATGTTTTCGCTCAGGCCCGGTACGCCCGGCCGGAGGGAGCAGATGCCACGGACCACCACGTCCACCATCACACCGGCCTGCGAGGCGCGGTAGAGGGCGTCGATGATGGCTTCGTCCACCATGGAATTGACCTTGATCTGGACGCGGGCAGGAACGCCGGCGCGGGCGTTGCGGATTTCCGCTTCGATCCTCTCTATGAGGCCGGCACGCACGGAACGCGGCGCCACGAGCAGCCGTTTGAACGTGGACTTCGGTGCGTATCCGGAGAGCTGGTTGAACAGCTTGGACAGGTCTTCGCCCACTTGCTCGTTCGCCGTGAGCAAGCCGAGGTCCTCGTAGTAGCGGGCGGTCCGAGGGTGGTAGTTGCCGGTACCGATGTGGCAATAGCGGCGCAGGCCATCCACTTCCTGCCGGACCACCAAAGACAACTTGCAGTGGGTCTTCAGGCCCACAATGCCGTACACAACGTGTACGCCCGCCTGTTCCAGCTTCCGGGCCCAGGAGATGTTTGCCTGCTCGTCAAAGCGGGCCTTGATCTCCACCAGGGCAAGGACCTGTTTGCCGGCTTCTGCGGCATCGATCAACGCGTCAACGATGGGGGAGTCGCCGGACGTCCTGTACAGGGTCTGTTTGATGGCCTGGACTTTGGGATCCGCGGCGGCCTGTTCAAGAAATGCCTGAACGGAAGTGGAGAACGAGTCGTACGGGTGGTGGAGCAGGATGTCCCGGCGGCGCATGGCGGCAAACACGTTGGCCGCCTTGGACGTTTCGGATTCATTGAGATACCGGGACGTGTGCGGGACATGCTTGGGGTAGTGGAGGTCGGGGCGGTCAATGGCGCTGATCGCAGAGAGGCCACGGAGGTCCAGGGGCGCCGGAACCGAGTAGACCTCGGACTCTTCAACGCCGAGTTCCCGGATGAGCAGAGCCTTGATGTTCGGGTTGATGTCCGTGGTGACTTCCAGACGCACAGGAGGGCCGAAGCGGCGGCGGAGGAGTTCCTTCTCCAAGGCCTGGAGGAGGTTCTCGGCGTCGTCTTCCTCTACCTCAAGGTCCTCGTTGCGGGTGACGCGGAACGTGTGGTGCTCCAGGACTTCCATGCCGGGGAAGAGCTTGTCCAGGTGGACTGCAATGACTTCTTCCAACGCAATGAAGCGGGCAACACGGCCAGGAATGGCACCTGCACGGGGGCCGTCCACGGAGATCAGGCGCGGCAGCTGGTCCGGAACCTTTACACGGGCGAAGAGTTCCTTGTCGCTGATGGGGTTGCTGACAATCACAGCAAGGTTCAGCGAGAGGCCGGAAATGTAGGGGAAGGGGTGTGCGGGGTCCACGGCCAGGGGCGTCAGGATCGGGAAGACCTTCTCCTGGAACATGATGCTGATCCGGTGACGGGCATCTTCATCCAATTCATTCCAGTGCATGATGTGGATGTGCTCGTAAGCCAGGGCAGGACGGATCTGTTCGGCGAAGACACGCGCGTGGCGTTCCTGCAGCTTGTGCGCCTCCTGGCCGATCTGCTCCAGCACCTCGATGGGGCTCAGGCCGGCGGGGGAGGGAACAGCAAGTCCGGTGGCGATGCGCCGCTTCAAACCGGCAACGCGGACCATGAAGAACTCGTCGAGGTTGGAGGCAAAGATCGACAGGAAATTCACGCGTTCCAGGAGGAAGAGGTCCGGATCCTCCGCGAGCTCCAAAACGCGGGAGTTGAATGCAAGCCAGCTGAGTTCACGGTCCAGGAAACGATCCGGCGTGATGTCGCCTTCGGGTTCCAGGCTCGGCGCAAATTCCGGGATGTCAATGCGGTCCTGGGTGGCTCGTGAAGCCGGCACTTCCGATGATCCGAAGCGTGGGGGCAGTGTGGCGCCCTTCGAAGTGGATCCGGCGGTGCCGACGGGGTCCGGCTGCATGGGGGTTCTCCTAAGCTCAGGACTGGGTTTCCTCCCACATTACAAGCAATTCCGGTGCCCGAATCCAAGAAGTCCCGGGCTTTCCTTGCAGCGGGATGCTGAGGTTAATTCTTGGTTAAAGGTCCATACATCACATCGGTGTCCCAACGGATGAAGCCAAGCTTCTGGTATAGGGATACCGCGGCCCGGTTGTCGGCATCGACGTAAAGCATGACGGCGTGCAGGCCCTTGTCCTGCAGGTACCTGATTCCGGCCACGGTGAGTGCCTTGCCCAACCCCAGACCCTGCGCCCCGGGCGTGACACCCACTACGTACACCTCGCCGATCGCGGGATGGGGCCCCTGCCGCGGGTGAACCTTGGTCCAGTGGAATCCCAGCAGTTCGCCTGCGTCACTAACGGCCAGAAGGAAGCCGGCGGGATCAAACCAATCTTCGGCCTTGCGGGCCTCAAGATCGGCCCGCGTCATGGAGCCCTGCTCGGGATGGTGCGAGAAGGCCGCGCGGTTGGCTGCAAGCCAAGCGTCCTCGTCCTGTCCCGGCACGAAGGGACGTAATGAGACCCCGTCCGGGAGGCCGACGTCGGGCAGTGCGGACGTGGAGGACATCAGCCGCATCTTCCACAGTTCACGCACGGGACCGTAGCCAAAACGGGTGGCCAGCTCCGCCGCGGCCTCGTGGTTGCCGTGGGACCAGGCGCTCAAGCCCTCAAAACCGCGTTTGCCTTCCAGCGCCTCCAGCAGGCGGCCCGCTACACCTTGGTTGCGGTAGGTGGGGTGGACTGCCAATTCGAGGACACCCGTTGTTCCCGATGGGCCGGGCGCTTCAACGACGACGGCGATTCCCGCCAGGTCTTCTCCGGTCGCCGGATCTGAATCCTCATCCGGGGCATAAAGCGCAAGTGACAGGACGGAGTGATCGCCGGCATCGGCGCCACGCAACATGACCAGTGTCTGTTCAGACAGGGGAGGGTTGCCGTCGGATTCCTCGGCGGCCGCTGCGAGTGTCCTGAAGTCCTTGAGGAGTTCGGGATCGAGGGCGCCGGTGACGAGCAGTACTGGCCAGTTCTCAGGGTGCGCTTGACTCATGATGCAAGGCTATACGTCCGGGGCAAGCACTGTAATTTGAAGTCCCCTTGAAACGGCTGTAGGCTCGTTATCTCGTTCGGCTTTGCGGCGGCTCTGTAGCCCACCGTGAAGTCAACACAGGGGGGATCCACCAGTGGGGTGGCCTCGATACGTTCGACCCGTATGTCCTCCACGGAAAAGGGAAGAGGCCAGGATTCATGTGAATCCTGGCCTCTTTTCGTTTCACAGTCGACGCGCGGTCTACGCTTCCGAGAGTTCGTCATCCGGGAGCCTGACCAACGTCAGGCGATAACCGACGTTTCGGACCGTGCTGATGAGATTCTCGTGGTCAACACCGAGCTTGGCGCGGAGGCGTCGGATGTGCACGTCTACCGTCCGGGTGCCACCGTAGTAGTCGTAGCCCCAGACTTCGGTCAACAGCTGCTGGCGGGTAAACACGCGTCCGGGGTGCTGGGCGAGGTACTTGAGGAGCTCGAATTCCTTGAACGTCAGGTTCAGGGGTTGGCCGCTGACCCGGGCGGTGTAGCTCGCTTCATCGATAACGACGCCGGCGGCGCGGATCTCCGTCTGGGTCTCCTCTTCGCCTGGTACAGCACGGGCCATGGCCAGGCGGATTCTCGCCTCGACCTCAGCAGGGCCCGCGGAGTCCAGCACGATGTCATCCACTGACCATGCAGAGGAAACGGCTGCCATGCCGCCCTCGGTAAGAATCAGCATGAGCGGTGCGCTGAGTCCGGTGGCCTTCAATAGTTGCGTCAGGGAGCGTGCCCCCACCAGGTCCTTGCGGGCATCCAGGAAGACGATGTCCGTGGGGTCGGTTTCGAGCAGCGCAGTCGGTTCTGCCGGGAGGATGTGAACACGGTGGTTGAGCAGCTCAAGGGCAGGCAGAATGTCCACCGAAGAGCCGGTGCTGTTCGTCAGGAGCAGGATGTGCGACATAGTTCCTCCAATGGGCTGTACGCGCATCATCGGGCGTCGAAACCGGAATTTCACCGGCCGGTCACGGCAGCTGGCAAGCCTTGGCCCGTTGTAACGGAATCAAGGCAAACAGTGTGGGCCGTTGAAGTCCGAGTATACCCACCCGAGCCCCGCCAGTCAGGGATTCGTGACGGGCTGCCACCGGAATTACGACATATTCGCCCGCCATAGGGCAGGATTGTCGGGAGGTCGTAAGGCGCATCGAATTGAGGTCGGGCACACAGTGAAGTCTTGGAGCATCGGGGTATTCGGACTCGTGGCGCTCGCAGCCATCGTGGCCAGCACCTTCGTTTCCCGGGAAGCCATGGTGGGCATTGGCATTGTGGCGTCCGCGGCTGTAGGGCTTGGTTGGCCGCATTTCCTTGCGGTCCCGGCCAAGAAAACCCTGGCCTCGGTCATTGCCCTGGCCGGTGCCGGGTCGGCATTGACGGCAGCTTACATGCCGGCACCTGGATTTCTGGATGGTACCCCCGCCTTCATTGCCTTGGGCGTCATGGCGGTGTTCATCATCCAGCTCGTGCGGGGAACGGGGCAGGCGCAGCGCCTGGAGTCCACGCTCGGCTGTTGTGCCGGGGTCCTGTTGAATTGCCTCGGTGCAGGATGGATCGCCGGCGCCCGGTTCAACGGCGTCAAGGAGATGGTCCTGGTGGCCGGGTTGAGCGCCGCAGTGGCACTCCTGGTGGGCGTCATTCGTTGGCCGGACCGGATTGTGGCTCCCCTGGGCATCGTCATGGCCGGACTCATGGGCCCCTTGGCCGGACTTGTTTTTTCCGATATCGCCGTGCTGCCTGCTGCCTTGGTGGGCGTCGTGGTCGGGTCGGTCCTCGTGTGCTTCCGGCGGATGACTACTCTCAGGCGCGGGCGGCTCAATATTCCGGCAGCATTGGGAATGGGCGTCGCACCGGTTTGGGCTGTGGGAGCCTTGGCCTACTTCATAGACAAACTACTCATCTACTAACGGTTAGGATTGCATCATGTCTGTACTCGCATTTGAAATCTTCTTCCTCGTTCTCCTTGGCCTGGCAAGCATTGCCATGGCGTGGTTTGCGGGTTTCGTTGTTTACCGCCTTTTCAAGGGCCAGAAGTAAAGCCTTCTGATCCTGCAGTCCAAAAGAGGTAGTCGTTGTGCCTATTGAGATTCCAACAGACCTGACGCCTGAACTCGTCCCGCTTTCCTGGCTCATTGGTGAGTGGGAAGGCCGCGGCCGGCTTGGCAGTGGTGATGAGGATTCGGAGCATTTCGTCCAACACGTTTCCTTCACCCATAACGGTTTGCCGTACCTGCAGTACAGGGCCGAGACCTGGATCAGCGACGACGCCGGCGCAAAGTTGCGCCCACTGACCGTTGAAACCGGCTTTTGGGCCTTGGAACGCAAGCTCCAGGAAGGCGACGGGGGTCCCGGGCTTATCCCGGCGGACATTGTGCCCGTGCTCAAGACCGCCGATGAGGTCGAAGAACGCCGGAACAAAGAAGGCGGCTTCGATATCTCCGTTTCAATTGCCCACCCTGGCGGAATCACAGAGCTCTACTACGGCCAGATCAAGGGACCACAGATCCAGCTCACCACGGATATGGTGATGCGCGGCAGCCACTCAAAGGAGTACACCGCCGCAACACGGATCTTTGGCCTGGTGGATGGCAATCTCCTCTGGCGCTGGGATGTTGCCGCCAACGGCAAGGCATTGGAACCACACGCCTCGGCGTTCCTTCACAGGGTTTCCTGACGCCCGGCGCGAGGTGTCACTGAACGTTCCACACGCAACCAGCAAAAGGAGCAGCTAGTGAATAACAACCTCAAACCGGGAGGCTACGAGGGACTCAAGGCCGTATTCTTCAACGGCACGTTGAAACCTTCACCTCAGGTCAGCAACACCGATGGGCTGATCCGCATCAGCCGCGACATCATGGAAAAGCAGGGCGTCACCACCCGCCTCATCCGGACTGTCGACCACGATATCGCCAGCGGTGTCTATCCGGACATGCGGGAGCACGGCTGGAAAACCGATGAATGGCCGGAGATCTATCCGTTGGTCGCTGAGGCCGACATCGTGGTGGTGGCCGGTCCCATCTGGTTGGGCGATAACTCTTCCCAGACGAAGAAGCTCATTGAGCGTCTGTACGCCCACTCCGGCGAACTGACCGACAAGGGCCAGTGGGCGTTCTACCCGAAAGTGGGTGGATGCCTCATCACCGGAAATGAAGATGGCATCAAGCACTGTTCCATGAACGTGCTGTACAGCCTCCAGCACATAGGCTTCACTATTCCTCCGCAAGCTGATGCCGGCTGGATTGGCCCTGTAGGCCCAGGGCCAAGCTATCTGGATGAAGGGTCCGGTGGTCCGGAGACTGATTTTACCAACAGGAACACCACCTTCATGTCCTGGAACCTGATGCACATGGCCCGCCTGCTCAGGGATGCAGGCGGCATCCCTGCCTATGGCAACCTTCCGGAAGAATGGAAAGCCGGCACGCGATTCGATTTCGAGAACCCGGAATACCGCTGACTCCGGAATACCACCGGATTCCGGAATACCACTGAGCCGCAAGGACTTCTACTACATATGACTTACAAGAGCCCCCTGCTGTCGCGCCCTGGCGCTGTCGAAGACACTGGTCTGGATGCCGGCGTCGCGGCCCACTATGGCGAGCCGCTGCGGGAGCAACGCGCTCTGGCGACCGGTACCGCCGTCGTGGATCTTTCACACCGGGGCGTGGTGACGGTGTCCGGTCCGGACCGCCTCAGCTGGCTCAACACGCTTTCATCCCAGCAGGTGACCAACCTCCAGCCCCGTGTTGGCAGCGAACTGTTGCTGCTCAGTGTCCAGGGCCGCATCGAGTTCGATGCGCGGGTTATTGACGACGGTGAAACCACCTGGCTGATCGTCGAGGCCGCGGAAGCGGAGCCGTTGGCCGAGTGGTTGAACAAGATGAAGTTCATGCTGCGCGTGGAGGTCACGGATGTCTCCGGGGAGTGGGCTGTCCTTGGTTCCACAAAGCCCGTGGAGAAGCTTGGCGGTTACATGGTTTGGGAAGATCCGTGGCCGCACGTAGGCCCGGGCGGCTATTCCTACAGCACTGTCCCGGAGGAGTCGCACCCTGGCCTTGAACGCCCATGGTTCGAATACCTCGTCCCGGCGGCAGACCTGGAATCCGTGGTCGAAGGCCTGCCCCTGGCTGGTGCCATGGCGGCCGACGCCCTGCGGATTGCCGCGTGGCGCCCACGTCTCGGTGCGGAGACCGATGACAGGACCATCCCGCATGAGCTGGACCTCATTCGCACCTCCGTTCACCTGAGCAAGGGCTGCTACAAGGGCCAGGAGACCATCGCACGCGTTCACAATCTCGGCCATCCGCCGCGGCGCCTCGTCTTCCTGCAGCTGGACGGCTCGCAACACACTCTTCCGGCCGTTGGCAGTGTTGTATTTGCGGGGGAGCGCAAGGTGGGTACTCTGACATCTGTGGCGCAGCACTTCGAGATGGGCCCTGTGGCTTTGGCTGTCATCAAGCGCTCCGTTCCGGCGGATGAAACGTTGACAGTCATGGACGGCGAGGAGCCTTATATCGCAGCCCAGGAAGTGATCGTCGCCCCCGACGCCGGCCAGGTGGTCGGGCGCCAAACCGGATTCCTGAAGGGACCCCATCGATGAGCCAACCTAGTCGCAGCACCGGATCCGAAGCCGACTCTGCCGCCACCGATACGGGCGCCGACGACGAAGCAGTCGCCTTGGCCCACACCCTCTTCGATGCCGCCCGCGAAGGCAACACCGAGATGCTTCGGAGCTACTTGAATGCCGGTGCCCCGGCCACGCTCACCAACGCCTCCGGAGATTCGCTGCTGATGCTTGCTGCCTACCATGGGCACGAGGAAACCGTGCAGTTGATCCTGCACCACGGCGCCGATGTGAATACCCCCAATGACCGTGGTCAGACGCCGCTTGCCGGGGCGGTATTCAAGGGATACACGGGCGTCGCCCGGGCGCTGCTGGACGCAGGAGCAGACCCCGACGCCGGAACTCCCACCGCGCGCGAAGCGGCCAGGATGTTTGCCAGGGCCGAAATATTGGCCCTTCTGGGCTAAGGCGCGAGGGGTTCCGGGAAAGCCCGGCAGCTGCGACAACCGTACTGATGGGTGCGGGATCAGAGAACTTTCATACCAGCCGAAGGAATCCCTTGGAAAACGTAGCCAAGCCGTGGCCCGCGCTGTGGTCCCTCGTCATAGGCTTCTTCATGATCCTTATCGACACCACCATCGTGTCGGTCGCGAATCCCCGGATCATGGAGGGCCTCAAGACGGATATCAATGCCGTCATCTGGGTTACCAGCGCCTACCTCCTGGCATATGCGGTACCCCTCCTCATCACCGGCAGGCTGGGTGACCGTTTCGGGCCGAAGAATCTGTACTTGATCGGCCTGGTGGTCTTCACCCTGGCTTCGCTGTGGTGCGGCCTCTCCAGTGATATCACCATGCTGATCGCCGCCCGCGCGGTCCAAGGGCTCGGCGCGGCCATGATGACGCCCCAGACCATGGCTGTCATCACGCGTATTTTTCCTCCGGACCGCCGGGGTGCCGCCATGGGGCTTTGGGGAGCGACAGCCGGCATGGCTGTCCTCGTGGGTCCCATTCTGGGCGGGGTCCTGGTGGACGGACTGGGATGGGAGTGGATCTTCTTCGTCAACGTCCCGATTGGAATTGTCGCCTTCTTTATGGTCACCCGTTTCGTCCCGAAGCTGACGACACACAGCCATTCATTCGACGTCGCGGGCGTGGTGCTTTCCGCCGTCGGCATGTTTCTTTTGGTCTTCGGTCTCCAGGAAGGCCAAACCTATAAGTGGGGAACGGTCACCGGTGCCGTTACCGTGTGGGGCTTGATCATCGCAGGGCTCGTGGTCCTGGTTCTCTTTGTTCTCTGGCAGTGGCTGCTGGGCCGGCGCGGCGGGGAACCGCTGCTGCCGCTCGCTTTGTTCAAGGACCGCAATTTCTCGCTGGGCAACACCACCATCATGGTGGTCGGCTTCACAGTGACGGCGTTCCCGCTGCCCACCATCTTCTACTACCAGGTTGTGCGGGGCTTGACCCCCACTCAATCAGCGTTGCTCATGATTCCCATGGCGGTGATCTCCGGTGGCCTGGCACCCGTCGTGGGTAAGCTGATCGACCGTGCCAACCCGCGCTGGTTCGCATCCTTTGGCCTGGTTTGCCTGGCAGGAGCGCTCTTCTGGACAGCTTCACTTCTACGGCCGGATACTCCCATTTGGATGTTCCTGCTTCCCAGTGCCCTGCAGGGTGTTGCCAATGGCTTCATTTGGGGGCCGGTATCCAATGCGACAACACGGAACCTTGAGCCACGCCAAGCGGGCGCCGGTTCGGGCGTGTTCAACACCACCCGCCAGATCGGCGCAGTCCTTGGATCGGCGGCCATTGCCGCGCTGATCCAGGCGCGGCTTGCGGCCGAGCTGCCCGCGGCGCCAGCAGGAGCTCCGGCGAACGAAGCGTCCATGAACGGCGCCCTTCCCGGGGCACTGCATGCAGGATTCTCGACGGCGATGAGCCAGTCGATCGTGCTGCCCGCCTGTGCGATCCTCGTCGGGGCAGTGGTGGCCGTGTTCTTTGCCAAACCGAAGTCCGTTGAAGGCTGGGGAGCTGCTGCTTCAAGTGGGGCTCCTCAGGAATCCGTCCGGAAGTAGCGTGGAAAACGGCGGGGGCCAGCCCACTTTTGGCTGGTCCTGCCCCGGACGCAGGGGCAGGACCGGTGCCATCCCAGACCAAGGCTGGGCCGGTTCGGTCCTTGTCAGCCGAGCAGCACGCTCGCATGGAGTCCGCCAGTGGCGAATCCCAAGCTTCGCGCCATCGCGAGTGCGCTGCTGTTGCTGACATCGGCCTTCCACTGGAGCGTCAGACCAGCGGCCAGGGCTTCGTGGGCAGCAATCGATGCAGCGAGCGTTCCCAGGCCACGCCGACGCCAGGGCGGAGCTACCAGGACGCCCATGTTGGCCAGGATTCCCTCCCACTCGGAGTAGGCCCCGCACGCCACGGGGGTGGGCTGTTCTTCTTCGGGATGCATGATGGTGAAGCGGTGCTCAAGGGCTTGCAGGCCCACTTCGTTGACGTCATCCGGGGGGCACAGCCCTTCCAGCGCGATCGCCTCTGGATTGCCCCGTGAGACCGTGAGGTCTTCGGATGGTTGATTGAGTGGGAGGTCGTCGGCAAAGAACAAGGCGGAGGACCCCAGGCCGTGTCCACCGTGGGACCGGGTGAGGGTCAACAGCGTGACATGCTGGGCAAGCTCAGTGTCTGGAATTCCAGCGGCTGCGTCGAGGACCCACTGGGGTCCCACCAGCGCTGAGGCACCAAAAAGGCGGAGGAAAACGACTGCCTGCGCCGATTCGTCGGCGAGGGTGATGCGGTTTGAGGGGTCGCTTGGATCCACCTCCGAAGTGGTGACCCGGGCCGCAGCGGCGGCGAAAGCGTCGTCGTCGAACCCCAAATGCCGAGCCCACGCCAGCTGGATAATGGCAGCGGACGTGGGCTCAAGAGTCATGGATTCAGCCTAGCCGAACAACACACTCGCTTCGTCGTAGCGGTGCTGCGGAACGGTCTTGAGCTTGCCCAGTGCTTCTTCGAAACCAACGTGGGAGATGTCCGTCCCCTTCAGGGCGACCATGGTGCCCCAACGTCCCTCCACCACCGAATCGATAGCTGCCATGCCCAGGCGGGTTGCCAGAACGCGGTCATAGGCCGTTGGTACGCCGCCACGCTGGATGTGGCCAAGAATGGTGGCGCGGGTCTCTATGCCCGTGCGTGCTTCGATTTCCGGGGCGAGCTGGTCCGCGATTCCGCCCAGGCGGGGCCGGCCGAAAGTGTCCAGTCCGCGCTCGGAGTGGGGAGATTCCATGTGGTCCGGAACGAAGCCCTCAGCTACCACCACCAGGGGCGCGCGACCGCGGTCGTGGGCCTCCTGGACCCACTCGGTAATCTGCTCGATGCTGACCGTCTGTTCCGGGATGAGGATGGCGTGTGCACCAGCGGCCATTCCGGCGTGCAGCGCGATCCAGCCTACGTGGCGGCCCATGACCTCGGCGATCATGCAGCGGTGGTGGGACTCACCTGTGGTGCGGAGGCGGTCGATTGCTTCGGTGGCGATTTCAACCGCTGTATCGAAACCGAAGGTGTAGTCGGTTGCGTCGAGGTCGTTGTCCACGGTCTTGGGAACACCAACAATTTTCAGTCCGGCGTCGGTGAGCCGTTTTGCCGCCGCCAGCGTGCCTTCGCCACCAATAGCGATGATGGCGTCAATGCCCAGGCGTTCCATGTGGGCCTTGATGACGTCCGGTCCGCCGCCGTTCTCGAAGGGGTTGGTGCGGGAGGTGCCCAGGATGGTGCCACCCTGCTTGGCGATACCGCGGACCAAGGTGCGGGGGATGTCGATGACATCACCTTCCACAACGCCGCGCCAGCCGTCCTTGAAACCCACGAACTCCTGGCCGTGGATTGCGATCCCCTTCAGGACCGCTCCCCGGATTACTGCGTTGAGTCCGGGGCAGTCGCCACCGCTGGTAAGAATGCCAATTTTCATGTTTGCTCACTCATGGCTTGGAGGAATACGTGTAGAGCGCCACGCTGAGCTCCCAACGATTGTAGACGTGGATGTGGGGTGGGACACAAATGGTTACTTTCGACCCCGGCCGTGCGGTATTGGAAATCTCCCTGAAAACAACGAAAGCGCCCCGCAGCGGCGGGGCGCTTTGTGTCGCTGGCGTCGAAGTCGTTGATCGTCGTGACCCTAACGGGAACGCTGGCTGATGAACGACTCCAGCACGATCCTGTTCTTCTGGTCCGGCAGGATGAGCCAAGCGAGGATATAGAACACTGCAGCCGGCCCGGGCAAGAGGCAGAAGAGCAGGAAAGCGACGCGAACGTATGCCACGTCCACCCTGAGCTTCGCAGCGATCCCACCGCAGACACCACCCAACCAGCGCTGGGGTCCACGCTTCAGGCCGAAGCCCCTGACGATGCTGAAGAACTTGTCCATGGCTACAGACTTCCTTGTTGTGGTTGCTTTGTCACGTTGGTTGCTTGTCACGTTGGTACCTGTCACGTTGGTACCTGTCACGTTGGTACCTGTCCGGATGGCTTGGCAGTTACCTTGCGGGGCTCTTGGTTTTACCAGCACTCTTGCGGGCGGCGAGGACTCCTCCGATGACCAAGGCTGCGCCTGCGCCGATCATGAGGCCGATCAGCACATACGTGCCGTCCAGCACCACCCAACCAAGGGTGGAGATTGCCAATAAAGCGGCCAGGGCAATCACAATCAATCCCCACACCACGGTGCCGATCCGCGCCTGCTGCGGTTCGTCGTCGTCGATGTCCGGTTCCACCCGATAGCTGGGCTCAAGCGGTGGCGTGAGCGGTATTGGCTGGAGCCGCGGTGCGGGTGCGGGCTCATTCGATTCCGCGGCTTCACGTGCGTTGCTTGACTCGTTCGTGCTCATGTCAGTTTCCTTCCTGGATGGTCACGTTGCTGAAAGTGCCATCGATCTCCACCACGAGGTTGGCTCCGGGCTTATCGGCGTTGTAGACCGAACGCTCGTCCTGGAGGCGGCCCCCGCGGTCCGAGCCGTGTTCGTTGAGGTTGCCGAAGGTCATATCGGCCCTCACCTCAACGGGTACGTCGTCCGGGATGATGACGGTGACGTTGCTGAAGGTGGCGTCCACGGGGACCACGATTTCGGTGGTCAGCGGAGCCGTCAGGGCCAGGTCGTCCAGGTTCACTGTTCCCTTGCCGCCAGTGACGTCGACCCCCTGCCGGGCCTGCTCGATGCTCAGTGGTGCCCAGTCCACGTCATGGAACGTGAAGCGATCGCCATTCCTTGGGACGACGTTGAAGATTCCACCGATGATCAAGGCCACCACCGCCAGGAAACCGAGGAAACCGGAGGTCCGTCCCCGCAACCCCGCAATGAGGATGCCCAAACCCAGGACCGCTGCACCCGCGGCCCACACCACGGCGTTGGCTGAGTGGCCGAGCTCGATGATGTTGCCGGCGTCCAGCGCTTTCAAGGTGCCCCCAACCAGCAGTGCCACACCCGCGGTGACGGCAACTATCGCTGGCCCGGGACCCCTGCGCCGGGCGCGGGGCGGCTTGGGTTCACCGTTGTGCGGCTGGCCGCCAAAAGGCTGTCCGCCCTGGGGCGGAGTGGGGCCGAAGGGCGGCCGCGGGCCTGATGGCTCGTAGGGGCCAGCCCCATAACCCTGCGGTTTGGTGCCTGGCTGGCCTTGGCCGTAGACCGGAACACCGGTGTTGGTGCCGGCAGCTGTGTTCATGCCGGTATCAGTGTTTGTCCCGGTTGCCGTTGGCGTTCCGTATGCCGTGGGCGCTCCGTAGGCAGTAGCCATTCCATAAGAAGTGCTTGCAAAGTCCTGTTGGTTCATGGGCTGGCCCACCTTCGATCCCTTGTTGCGCTGCACCAGGTAGTAGATGAGGTAGATGACGCCGCCCACCCAGAACAGCGTCCACAACAGGCCGGGAAGGCCGTTCCAGCCCCAGCCCCAGAACCCGCGGCCCAGGCCAGGCAGGCCGATGATCGTGGTGATTAACGCTCCTGTCATGCCACCTGACCAGCGCCCGGCGGCTGCTTCCTGAACGTGGATGCGGCCGTCCGGTTCAGGCAGCAAGGCCCACGCCAGGCCGTAAAGGAGGACGCCAATGCCGGCAAAGAGTGCCAGGACGATGAAGATCCCCCGGACAATCAGGGGGTCGATGCCGAACCGGTGCGCCACTCCGCTGGAGACGCCACCGATCCAGCGGTCCGGCCCACGGCGGACGCCCTGGCTGCGGATCCAGTCGAAGAAGTTCTGCTGGGGTGCAGTGCGGGGTTGGGGTTCGGTGCGGGGCTGTGGTGCAGTGCGGGGTGCACCGGGACCGGTTTCGGATGAAGGATAGGCGTGGGGGGACGGTTCCCCCGGGGCGCCGGCGGATGTGCCGGCGTTGGCGCCAGGATCGGGTGTGCCGGCGTCGCCAGGACCGGGTGTGCCGGCGTTGCCAGGCGTTCCGGATTCCTCTGGGTTCATGCTGTTCGCGTTCATACCTCGATCCTCCCGTCCCGGGTACCCTGCCCTCTACTGGGGGATACCCTGAATGATCCCTGAGGGACCCCCGAATCAGGCCGGTTTCAGGTCCGGGCAACCCTGATCCGTGTTTGGATTGGTACATGACAACCGCTGTACAACGCCCGCCGCTGGTCCGCAGCAGCGACCGCATGATCGCCGGCGTCTGCAGCGGACTTGCCGACCATTTGGGCTGGCCCGTGAAGTATGTCCGGCTGGGCATGATCCTTGCCTGCTTCGCCGGGGGAGCGGGGCTGGCCTTCTACGCCTGGCTGTGGACCATGGTTCCCACCGCTGATGAGGCCGCGCGCCGCAATGCCCGGCGCCCGGCGTCGCCTATTGCTCCCGCAGTCAGCCTTCCGCCTGCCACTGAGTCCATACCAAAAGCGCCCGACGCCGGACCCGCACCGCCGGTGGGCGGCTCTCCAGGGGTGAGTGGAAACCCTGCGGTACCCGATGGTGCGGGTGCCTTTGGTCCACAGTTTGCCAGCCCACCGCCAGGTAGCCCACCGCCAGGTAGCCCACCGCTTGGTAGCGCATCGCTTGGTGAACAACTGTCTGGTGGGGCAACCAGCGGCAGCACGGCGGCTCCTGCCGGCGGCTGGGCCGAATCCGGAGGCCCCGCATCACCGGTCTCCCGGTTCAACTTTCGAAGAATCCAGTATGGCAAGGAGATCCTGCTCGGAGCCGGCCTGCTTCTGGTCGCTGTGATCCTGATTGCCCGCCAGTTCGGCGTCGATGTGCCCTTGGGAACACTGATTCCGGCAGCTGCCATCCTGGGCGGCGCTGCGATCGCATGGATGCAACTCGACGAGACCCGCAGGGCCGGTTTGGTGGACAAAACCAAGGCCGACCAGGCTGGCGGCTGGGTCCGCTTGGCCGCCGGCCTTGCATTGGTAGTTGCCGGTGTCCTGGTCATGGTGTCCGGATCGGGATCCTGGGAGCAGACCTGGCTGGCGCTCCTGGCGTCCGTTGCTGTGCTGGGTGGCGTTGCACTGGTCCTGCTGCCGTGGGGACTGAAGTTCTGGAAGGACCTCGAGACTGAACGGGCGGGGCGTGTACGGGAAACCGAGCGCGCGGAGATCGCGGCCCACCTCCACGATTCGGTGTTGCAGACCCTTGCCCTGATCCAGCGCAGGGCAAGCTCCGAGCAGGACGTTGTCCGGCTGGCGAGGGCCCAGGAACGTGAACTGCGGTCCTGGCTATTCACTGATGCCGCCAAGAATGCCGGACTGCTGGCCGAGCGGATCAAAGCCGTAGCCGCCGAAGTGGAGGACGCCCACGGCCAGGCCGTGGAGGTGGTTACCGTAGGCGACGCCGATATGACTGACAGGCACGAAGCCCTGGTCCAGGCAGCCAGGGAAGCCATGCTCAATGCTGCCCGGCACGGCGGGGGAACGGTATCCGTCTACATGGAGAGCACAGCAGGAAACACCGAGGTCTTCATCAAGGACCGCGGTCCGGGATTTGACGTTGAATCAGTCCCCGATGACAGGCTGGGAGTCAAGGAATCAATCATCGGCCGCATGAAGCGTCACGGAGGCACGGCCACGATCAACAGCAGCAGGGACGGAACCGAAGTCCGGCTGGCCCTCCCCTCGATAAACGCCGATGGTGGCGATACGCGCACTGGAGATGTGCGCAGTGGAGACGTGCGCTCCGGGGATACGCGCTCCGGAGATGTGCACAGCGGCGAAGTACGGAATGGAGAACCACGGTAATGAACAACACCTCCCAAAGCGGTGAGCCGCGCAGTGTACGGGTGGTGATCGTCGATGACCACACGATCTTCCGTTCCGGGCTGAAGGCGGATCTCGATCACCGCATGGACGTCGTGGGCGAGGCAGGCACGGTTGAGGAGGCCATTGCTGTCATTGCGGAAACCCGGCCTGAAGTTGTCCTGCTGGACGTGCACCTTCCCGGTGGCCTTGGCGGCGGAGGGCGCGAGGTCATCGCAGGGTCCGCCGCGCTCCTGGGCACCACCAGCTTCCTGGCACTGAGTGTTTCAGACGCAGCCGAGGACGTCGTGGCAGTGATCAGGGCCGGTGCCCGCGGCTATGTCACCAAGACGATTTCCGGTGCCGGTATTTCCGATGCCGTGATCCGCGTGGCGGACGGCGACGCCGTCTTCTCGCCGCGCCTCGCTGGCTTCGTCCTGGATGCGTTCGGTACGGCACCAGCAGACATCGCGGACGACGAATTGGACCGTCTCTCGGCGCGTGAGCTGGAAGTCATGCGGCTCATCGCGCGCGGATACAGCTACAAGGAAGTTGCCAAGGAGCTGTTCATTTCCATCAAGACCGTGGAGACGCATGTGTCCGCCGTGCTCCGGAAACTGCAGCTCTCCAGCCGCCACGAACTCACCAAGTGGGCCGCCGAGCGCCGCCTCCTCTGATCCTCTCCCACATCCGTCGACCTTTTGACTGATCCTCTCCCACATCCGTCGCCCTTTTGACTGATCCTCTCTCAGATCCGTCGCCCTTTTGACGGATGCTCTCTCAGATCCCGCCGCTTAAACGGAAATGCTCCCGCACCAACAAACATTGGTGCGGGAGCATTCAACCGGCAACGTCGAAGCGCTACCGGGCCATAAGCTATTTCGCCTTGCCCAGGAATTCCTGGATCCGGCGGACGCCCTCGGCGAGATCGTCGTCGCCAAGTGCGTAGGACAGGCGAACATAGCCGGACGGGCCGAATGCCTCGCCGGGAACGATCGCTACTTCAACCTCGTCGAGGATCAACGTGGCGAGTTCCGCGGATGTCGTAGGGCGGACCGGACCGTTGGAGGTTTCGAATTCCTTACCCAGCAGACCGCGGACGTCCGCGTACACGTAGAAGGCGCCGGTCGGCGTCGGGCATTCCACGCCGTCAATCGCGTTCAGGCCGGCCACGATCGCCTTGCGGCGGCGGTCGAACGCGACCTTCATTTCGTCGACGGCGGTCAACGGACCCGTGAGGGCAGCGGCGGCGGCGACCTGCATGATGTTCGAAACGTTGGATGTCGCGTGCGACTGCAGGTTGGTTGCAGCCTTGATGACGTCGGCGGGGCCGATCATCCAGCCCACGCGCCATCCGGTCATGGCGTAGGTCTTGGCCACACCGTTGAGGATGACAACTTTGTCGCCAAGCTCCGGTGCTGCGGTGGCGATGGAGGTGAACTTCACGCCGTCATAGGTCAGGTGCTCGTAGATTTCGTCGGTGACAACCCACAGGCCCTTGGAAGCGGCCCACTTGCCGATCTCCGCAACCTGCTCCGGGCTGTATACAGCGCCGGTCGGGTTGGACGGGGACACGAACAGCAGGATCTTGGTCTTGTCCGTGACAGCGGCTTCAAGCTGCTCTATGGTCACGAGGTAGCCCTGCTCGGGTCCGGCGAATACCTCCACCGGAACGCCCCCCGCGAGACGGATGGCCTCCGGATAAGTGGTCCAGAAGGGCGTGGGGATGATGACTTCGTCGCCCGGGTCAACCAAGGTGGCGAAGGTGTTGTAGACAGCCTGCTTGCCGCCGTTGGTCACCAGGACCTGCGACGGGTCCACTTTGTAGCCGGAGTCCCGGAGGGTTTTATCGGCGATGGCCTTCTTCAGCTCGGGAAGCCCGGCAGCAGGGGAGTAGCGGTGGTACTTCGGCTGGGCAGCAGCCTCGATTGCTGCCTTGACGATGTAATCCGGGGTGGGGAAATCGGGTTCGCCGGCACCGAAACCGATCACGGGGCGCCCCGCGGCCTTCAGTGCCTTGGCCTTGGCGTCAACGGCAAGGGTGGCGGACTCGGCAATAGCGGAGATTCGTTGTGAAATGCGGGCGGCAGGTGTTCCGGCAGACATCTATGTACCGTTCTTCGCAGGCAGCTCGTGGGCTGGATGATGGGATTCGACGTAAACTACCTTATGCTGTTCTGCGGAGCTCCCGGGCGCCTGCTGGACAATGTGACTGATAATGCTGCTCACATTGATTCATAAGCGGCCGGAAGGCCCGAAATTAGTCCGGTTCGACTATCGCGAAGTTCTTGCGTAGACTGGTTCACCGGTGTTGAAAAGCACCACAGGCTGAAGTGCGGCCTGAAACATGGATTCGATCCATAGGGTAGTGGCGCAATTGGTAGCGCAGCGGTCTCCAAAACCGCAGGTTGCAGGTTCGAGTCCTGTCTGCCCTGCGCAAGCTGTTCCGGCGGAAACGCCGGGGCAAGCGCAGCAACCATGGCTCTGATCAGAGCCGGGTCAAACGACTTTGCAAGGTGAGTGAGGACCAGGTGACCGAAACGGCTGCTAGCAGCTCAAAGGGCCGTCCTGCCAAGAAAGCCGATGCCGGCTTCTTTGCCCGAATTGCACTCTTCATCCGCCAGGTTATCGGCGAATTGAAGAAGGTCGTTGCCCCGACCCGCAAGGAACTGATCAATTACACGGTCGTGGTGCTGGTGTTCGTAGCCATCATGATGCTCATCGTCACCCTGCTGGACCTTGCGTTCGGCACGGGAGTGAGCTGGGTCTTCGGTGGGTCAGGCGCTACGGACCGCTAAGCGGATCTGTCCGCAAACCGCGCGAAATTCCTCGGTAACTCAGGAATTTTGTGGGGTTTGCGGAATTGAGCCATTTAAATAGGCATGTTAGGCAATGAGGAAGCAGGAGACCAAGTGTCTGAGCAGGAGCTTGAGGTAAACGAGGCTGAGCTGGATGGGCCCGCTGAAAGCACGGACGACGCCGCGGCTGAGGCTGCGGAAGAGTCGGAGGCTGACTCTGCTGCGCCCGAATCTGCCGACGTCGATGATTCCGAAGAGGATTTCGAGTCTGACGTAGACGCTGAGTCTGATGACGAGTCCGACTCTGACGACGAGTCCGACGTCGACGCTGCGGATGTCTCGCTGGAAGCCGCTGCTGCTGCAGCGCCCGCGGATCCGGCTGAGGAATTCAAGGCCAAGCTTCGCCGCCAGGAGGGTGACTGGTACGTCATCCACTCCTACGCCGGTTACGAAAACCGCGTGAAGGCCAACCTCGAGACCCGCATCCAGACTCTGGACATGGAAGATTACATCTTCGAAATCCAGGTTCCGATGGAAGAAGTCGTCGAGATCAAGAACGCGCAGCGCAAGGTAATCAACCGCGTCCGCATCCCCGGTTACGTCCTGGTCCGCATGGACCTGACCGACGCTTCCTGGGGCGCCGTTCGCCACACCCCCGGCGTCACTGGCTTCGTTGGCAACGCCCACAACCCGGTCCCGCTGCGCCTTGACGAGGTCTTCTCCATGCTCGCCCCGGTCTTCGAAGAAGAGCAGGCCGAGAAGGGCAAGCCGGTCAACAAGCAGAGCCAGGCTCCCGTGGCTGTCGACTTCGAGGTCGGCGAGTCCGTCATCGTCAAGGAAGGCCCGTTCGAGACCCTTCCGGCAACGATCTCCGAGATCAAGCCCGAGTCCCAGACCCTCGTGGTCCTGGTCTCGATCTTCGAGCGCGAAACCCCGGTTACGCTCGCATTCAACCAGGTCACCAAGATCTAGCTGATTCCAAGATTTCGCTCCCGTTCCGCCTGCTTTGCGGTTCGGAAGCGGCCGGCCGCCTTGCCATGGCGGCCACAAACCTGGGACGCGCTCCTGTGTCCCAGGAAGCTATTGAGAGAAGGACCCTACATTGGCTCCCAAGAAGAAGGTCACCGGCCTCATCAAGCTGCAGATCCAGGCAGGTGCCGCTAACCCGGCTCCGCCGATCGGTCCTGCGCTTGGCCAGCACGGTGTCAACATCATGGAATTCTGCAAGGCGTACAACGCTGCAACGGAATCCCAGCGCGGAAACGTTATCCCGGTTGAAATCACGGTCTACGAAGACCGTTCCTTCACCTTCATCACCAAGACCCCGCCGGCTGCAGAGCTCATCAAGAAGGCTGCAGGCGTTGCCAAGGGTTCGGCTACCCCGCACACCGTCAAGGTTGCCAAGCTGACCCAGGCCCAGGTCGAAGAGATTGCTTCCACCAAGATGGAAGACCTGAACGCCAACGACATCGCGGCTGCTGCCAAGATCATCGCTGGTACCGCCCGTTCCATGGGTATCACCGTCGAATAGTCGAGGAATGCACGGACGGTGCGGGCTGAGGAACGAAGCACTCGCCGGAAGTGAGTCCCGGAGACTTTCGACAAATAGACGCAGCAGAGGGCTAATTTCAGCCTTCACCCGCCGGGCAACCGGCATCTGAAACATTAAAATGTCGCAGGATCCTTGCCGGATCCACGACTTGTGGCAGGGCCCAGCGCGGTCCGCAGACCACAACTGCACAAGGAGAAATAAGCAGCATGGCAAAGCGCAGCAAAGCATATGAGGCAGCCGTAGCCAAGATCGAGGCAGACAAGGTCTACGCCCCGTTCGAGGCAATCACCCTCGCGAAGGACACCAACCCTTCCAAGTTCGACGCAACCGTTGAGGTCGCTTTCCGTCTGGGCGTTGACCCGCGTAAGGCCGACCAGATGGTCCGTGGCACCGTCAACCTGCCGCACGGCACCGGTAAGACCGCCCGCGTCCTCGTTTTCGCAACCGGCGACAAGGCTGAGGCAGCAATTGCTGCCGGCGCCGACTTCGTTGGTTCCGATGACCTGATCGAAAAGATCGCAGCCGGCTGGACCGACTTCGACGCCGCCGTGGCAACCCCTGACCTCATGGGTAAGGTTGGCCGCCTCGGTAAGGTCCTCGGCCCGCGTAACCTCATGCCGAACCCGAAGACCGGTACGGTTACCCCGGATGTCACCAAGGCTGTCAACGACATCAAGGGCGGCAAGATCGACTTCCGCGTCGACAAGCACTCGAACCTGCACTTCATCATCGGCAAGGTGTCCTTCGACGCCCAGAAGCTGGCTGAGAACTACGCAGCTGCACTGGAAGAGGTGCTTCGTTTGAAGCCGTCCGCTTCCAAGGGCCGCTACATCCAGAAGGCGACGGTTGCAACCACGTTCGGTCCGGGCATCACCGTTGACCCGAACGTCACCAAGGTTCTCACCGAGGCGTAAGCTTCGCGAGTTCAAACTCTGAGAGGGACCGTCCGGCATTGCCGGGCGGTCCCTTTTTCATGGGTTCGTGCAGGCTGGCCGCGACTTGTTTGCCACCCCAGGCGGTCGTAGGCTGTGGGGCGTGGCGTCGTCGTCGAACTTTTCCGCCAACGGTGGGCTCACCATAGAAAGGCTTCCTGTTCCGAACGGTCCGGAGGCCACTGCCTCACCGGACTTCAAAGCCTTCCATGCGTTACGCATCGCCCATGAGCTTGCTTTGTGGGGCAACCTGGACCATTCGGCCACATTGGCCGAGTCGTTCATGTTCTGGCAGGGCAACGAATACGAGGAGCGGCACGTCTACCTGGCCCGTTTGGACGGCATTGTGGTGGGCAGCGGTTCGCTGACCCTGCCGTTGAGCGAGAACACGACGACGGCGGGTGTGGACGTCGTCGTTGACGCAGCTTTCCGGCGGCGCGGCATTGGGACGATGATCCTTGAAGTTCTCGAAAAGGCGGCAGTGGAGCGGAACCGTACTTCCCTTGACGGATACTGCGGCGAGCCAATCGGGCCTGTCATTGCGGGCGAGGCGCTGCTGGAGGCAAAGTCCGGCACGGGTGGTGTGCCCCTGAACGCGGCATCGACCCGCTTTGCCGTGCACCATGGCTATTCCCTGGAACAGGTCGAAACCAGCAGCATCTTGACACTGCCGGTTGATGAGGCGCACCTGATTGAACTCGAAGTCGAGGCGCTGCGCCGGGCAACGGAGTACAACATCATCGGTTGGATGAACGAATGCCCGGACGAACTCCTGGACAGTTTTGCCGGTCTCAAGAGCCTCATGAGCACGGAGGTGCCCATTGCCGGTCTGGGGTGGGAAGGCGAAGAGTGGGACGCCGTGCGGGTTCGGCGTGAGGAATCCACGTGGCGGGCAAGCGGCATGGACTCGGTTGTGGCTGCTGCCCGGCACCGCCCGAGCGGGGAGTTGGCGGCCTATACGGTCCTGACCCACCGTGAGGCGCTGCCGGCGGTCGTCAGCCAGGAAGACACGCTGGTGGCTCCCGGCCACCGGGGACACGGCCTTGGCATGCTGGTCAAAATCGCCAATCTTCGGAGGGCAGAAAGTCTTTGGCCGGACGCCACAGGCGTCATGACATGGAACGCCAATGAAAACCGGCATATGCTGGCCATAAATATCGCCCTTGGATTTAAGCCTTCCGGTTTTGAAGGCGAATGGCAGAAACGGCTGGGATGACTGTACACGAGGCGAAGACCGTTGTTGTCGAGCAGCTATGGGTGCCGGACAATCTGGACAGCCCCAAGGCAAGGGATTTCCTGGACGCCGTGGAAGTGGCGCGACGGGTCCGGATGCAGACCTGGGGGAGCGATGACCTGGCTTACACGCCCCTGGAGAAGCTGCTTGAGTTCTCTGACCCCTATGAGCGCCAGATCATCCTGGTAGCCAAGGTGGACGGGGTCATCGTGGGAACAGTGGATATTGCGCTGCCGCTCGCGGACAACATGGACCTGGCGGAGTTCACCCTGGATATTCTCCCGGAGTATCAGAGCCAGGGAGTTGGACGTCAACTCCTGGAGGCCGCAGAGCAGTTGGCACTTTCTGAGGGCCGCACCATGGTTTTGGTGGACACGAACCATCCGGCAACCTCGCTCACCGAGATACCAGAAGACCAGTTGATTCCCGGCAGCGGCCCAGGCTTCGTGCCTGTCAGCAGCAGGGAAGTGGACTTTGCCCAGCGGGCCGGTTACACCCTTCAGCACATCGAGCAATTCAGTTCCTGCGTGCTGCCGCTGGATTCCAAACTGGTTGCGGATCTTCAGGCAGAGGCCGAGGAAGCGAACGCTGGCCGCTACAGGCTGCACCATTGGACTGACCGGTGCCCCGAGGCTTGGTTGGAGGCCGTGGCTGAGCTGGAAAACGCTGCGGGTGAGGTTGTCCATGGTGAGGACGGCGAGGAAGAAGACTCCGCAGTCGAGGTTACCGGTATGGTCTTCGACGCCGCGGTTTTACGCGAAACCGAAGACGCCGCATTGGCGCAGGGCCGGCGCACGGTGGTTACCGCCGTCGAGCATATTGAGAGCGGGCGGCTGGCCGGATTGACCACCATCAGCGTCCTCGCGCACCGTCAGGACGTTGTTTTCCAAGACGATACTTTGGTACTGCAGGAACACCGGGGCAACAAGTTGGGCCTGCTGATCAAGGTGGCAAACATGGAAAGGCTCAGCGAGCAATTTCCTGATGCCCGGGTCATTTACACCTGGAACGCACCGGAAAACCGGTACCTCCTGACCGTGAACAAGCAATTGGGATTTACGACGGCGGGAGTCACCGGGCTCTGGCAAAAGGAGCTTCCCGATCGGGGACCGAAGGTCACGTCGTCGGAGTAGCCAGCCAGGCATCCCACGGGGGGAGCGCGACGTCGATTTGGTTTGCTGATCGGTCTCCCGTAACCTTGAAGTACCAAAGACCGTCGGTTGATGGGAATCCACTCTTTCGAGCGCAGCTCAATTCTGCAGCGACGCCCCTGAGAACAAAGTGCATTCCTTGACGAAGGACCCTGAACATAGGGCGGCCGGCGCAGGTGAACGAAGCAAGTCTCCGCAGTGCAAACTGTGTTGAGCCAAGCCCCGTGCATCTGCGCGGGGCGTTTTTAGTTTTAGCTCTCGTGAGCGGGGACCCGGAAGACCGGCTTTATTCCCCGGAAGGAGGGTTATGACAACGCCTAGCAAGGTCTCCGCAGTTGCAGAGATCACCAACGATTTCAAGGAATCGAACGCGGCTGTCCTGACCGAATACCGCGGGCTCACTGTTGCACAGCTCAAGGAACTGCGTGTTGCGCTCGGCCAGGACACCAAGTTCTCGGTCGTCAAGAACACCCTGAGTGCCATTGCGGCCAAGGAAGCCGGAGTTGAAGCATTCAACGACCAGCTTGCAGGCCCCACTGCAATCGCCTTTATCAAGGGTGACGCTGTTGCTGCTGCCAAGAGCCTGACGGACTTTGCCAAGGCCAACAAGCAGCTGGTTATCAAGACCGGTTACTTCGAAGGCAAGGCATTGGATGCACAGGGTGTTGCCGCACTGGCAGCCCTCGAGTCCCGCGAACTGCAGCTTGCACGTGTTGCTGGTGTCCTTAAGGCTCCTGCTTCCGCTGCTGCCCGCATCATTGACGCTCTGCGCCTCAAGCTTGAAGAAGAGGGCGGCGCACCTGCACCGGCCGCTGAAGAAGCCCCGGCTGAAGAGGCTGCTGCTGAAGAGGTTGCGGCTCCGGCCGAAGCCGCTGAAGCCGCAACCGAAGAGAACTAAGTTCTCCCCCCAATCAAACTCAGGTGCATGGATCGGCTTTGCCCGGATCTGCACCAACTAATGGAAGGACGCCACCATGGCGAAGCTCAGCAACGAAGAGCTCATTGAAGCTTTCAAGGAACTGACCATCATCGAGCTCTCCGAGTTCGTCAAGCTCTTCGAAGAGACCTTCGAAGTTACGGCTGCTGCTGTTGCAGTTGCCGGCCCCGCCGCTGGCGGTGCTGCTGAAGCTGCTGAAGAGAAGACTGACTTCGACGTCATCCTCGAAGCTGCTGGCGACAAGAAGATCGCAGTGATCAAGGAAGTTCGCGCCATCACTTCCCTCGGCCTCAAGGAAGCCAAGGACCTGGTTGACAGCGCACCGAAGGCTGTTCTCGAAGGCGCCACCAAGGAAGCCGCAGAGAAGGCAAAGGCTCAGCTCGAAGAAGCTGGCGCAACGGTTACCCTCAAGTAACTCGTCTTGCTTGTGGAAGCCCCGTCCGGTTCGCCGGGCGGGGCTTCCTGCTTTAAACAAGCAACGCGGGGTCACTTACGGCCCATCCCATGGGGAATTACCGGCCGTAAGTGACCCCGCGTTGCCTTAAGCGGGTTCGCTGATGTCCGCAACGATGGCATTGAGCGCGGACGTGAGGGCGTCCGCGTCCACGAATGCACTCCTGCCATGGGCTCCGGCACCCATCGAGATGCGGCGTCCGGTGATAGTGGCATCCGCATACACTGGCCAGGGCGTGGTACTTCCCAGGGGAGTGATGGTCCCGCGCTCATAGCCGGTTGCGGCCAGGGCAACATCGGCGTGCGGCAGCGAGAGCTTGTTGACGCCCACCAATGCCCGCAACTTGGGCCAGGAGATCTGCCGGTCGCCGGGGATCAGCGCGAAGAGGAAGCTGCCGTCGCGATGCTTGACCACGAGCGACTTCACGATGTCCCCGGGACTGATCCCGAGGATGCCTGCGGCCTCCTCAAGGCTTTTGGCGGCAGGGCGCTCGACGACGTCCACGTCCAGTCCGCGCGCGGCGGCGTCGGACAGGAACCGTTCGGCCCCGTTCATTTGAGGTTCCACCACGTCCTGTGCCATTAATCGCGGTACAGCAGGAGAGCTTCGCCCTGGCCACCGCCGCCACAGAGGGATACAGCAGCCTTGCCGGTTCCCCTGCGCTTGAGTTCGTGGGCCGCGTGCAGGGCCAGCCGGGCGCCGGAAGCACCGATCGGATGCCCGAGCGCGATTGCGCCGCCGTGGATGTTGCACTTCTCCAGCGGGTAGCTCAAGTCCTTCAATGATTGGACCGCCACAGAGCCGAAGGCCTCGTTGATCTCGATGAAGTCCAGGTCCTCGGCAGTCCATCCGGCCCGCTTCAATGCTTGCGAAATAGCGTTGGACGGCTGGGAGTGCAGTGAGTTGTCCGGGCCGGCCACTTGACCGGGTTTGCCTACGACCGCAAGGTATTCCAGCCCGTTGTCCGTGGCAAAGCGGCGACTTGTCAGCACGAGCGCGGAGGCGCCGTCGGACAGGGGAGAGGAGTTGCCGGCGGTAATGGTGCCGTCCGTGGCGAAGGCGGCCTTCAAAGGGGCAAGGGTTTCCAGGGTCGTGTTCGGACGAACGCCCTCGTCCGAGGTGAGGGTTACCGGATCCCCCTTGCGCTGCTTCACGCTCACGGGAGCGATTTCGACGTCGAAAATTCCCTCAGCGATTGCGGCAGCTGCGCGCTGGTGGGAAGCCGCAGCAACTTCGTCCTGCGCGCGGCGGTCAATGCCGAGCGTTACGTTCTTGGTTTCGGTGGACAAGCCCATGGACTGGCCATCGAACGCATCCGTGAGTCCATCATGGGCGGCAACGTCCAACGCCTGGATCGCGCCGTAGGTCCAACCCTGCCGGGAACCGGGGAGCAGGTGCGGGGCGCGCGTCATCGATTCCTGGCCGCCGGCGACAACTACGGTGGCGTCCCCGCTGCGGATCATCCGGGCGGCATCAATGACAGCCGTGAGGCCGGAGAGGCAAACCTTGTTGATGGTGACGGCAGGGATGTTCCAGCCAACGCCTGCCGCGATAGCGCTCTGCCGTGCAGGATTCTGGCCAGCGCCCGCTTGCAGCACCTGTCCCATGATGACGGCATCCACCTGTTCGGCTTTTACGCCGCTGGCCGCCAGTGCGGCGCTGATGGCGTGGGCGCCGAGGTCGACGGCGGTGAATCCGGCAAGCTGCCCATTCAGCCGACCCTGTGGGGTACGGGAAGCGGCAAGGATGACAACGTCATTGTCGTCAGCGGAGTTGTTCATGGTCTCTCTTCCGATCCGTGGTGGTGTAGCCAAGGCTATCGCGCTGCGTGCGCCAGCCTATCCTTTTCAACGCTCGTACCTGTCGCTGGATTCCATGCCAGGAGATTCCACGACGGGCCCGGTGCCTTGGTCCGGCAGATGCTTCGGGTAAGGTCCGTGGAACCCTGCATAGGTGCCTGCGGCAACAGTGCTTGCATTCACGGACAATCTGGGGTAGACAGGAAGGCTACTTTGCCGTATCGTAGATATTTGCGTCTTCCCTGTTAACCTTCAGCCTTCATATAGCGGTGGGCTTTACCTCTCAGCTGCGACATTGACGTGCCGTTCACAACGTGCACTGCCATGTGCGGACTGGGTCCGGGTCATATAGCGGAACCGGAATAAGTATGCTGCGGAGCACTCTGCATCATGCAAACGGGGGAGATCTGAAAACGCCTGAAGGTCTGTGGAAGGATCCCTCTTGGTCGCCTCGAGCACCTCTAATAACGAAACCGCTAACACGGCAAGCACCGATGGTGCCACTCGCCGCCTCTCATTCGCAAAGATTCACGAACCCCTTGATGTTCCGAATCTTCTCGCCCTGCAGACGGACAGCTTTGACTGGCTCGTCGGAAACGAACGCTGGCAGGCGCGGGTAGCGAAGGCTGTCGAGGAGGGCGACCTCAGCGTCGCCACCACCTCCGGACTTGCCGACATCTTCGAAGAGATCTCCCCCATCGAGGACTTCCAGGGCACTATGTCCCTGAGCTTCTCCGAGCCGGAGTTCGCTGATCCGAAGTACACCATGGCCGAATGCAAAGACCGTGACGCCACTTACTCGGCACCGCTGTATGTCAAGGCCGAGTTCATGAACAACAACACGGGCGAAATCAAGCAGCAGACCGTGTTCATGGGCGACTTCCCCCTCATGACTGAAAAGGGAACGTTCGTCGTCAACGGCACCGAGCGTGTCGTTGTCTCCCAGCTGGTCCGCTCGCCGGGCGCCTACTTCGAGCGCACCGCGGACAAGACCAGTGACAAGGACATCTTCACTGCGAAGATCATCCCGTCCCGCGGTGCATGGTTCGAACTCGAAATCGACAAGCGCGACCAGGTCGGCGTCCGCCTCGACCGCAAGCGCAAGCAGTCGGTCACCGTTCTGCTGAAGGCCCTCGGTTGGACCGAAGGCCAGATCCTGGAAGAGTTCGGCCAGTACGACTCCATGCGTGCAACGCTGGAGAAGGACGCCACCGAAACCCGCGAAGACGCACTTCTGGACATCTACCGCAAGCTGCGTCCGGGCGAGCCGCCCACCGTCGAGGCTGCCCAGTCCCTGCTGGACAACCTGTACTTCAACGCCAAGCGTTATGACCTCGCCAAGGTTGGCCGTTACAAGATCAACCGCAAGCTCGGCATCGACCGCTCCCTTGGTGACAAGGAAGCTTCGGTACTGCACGTCGAAGACATCGTCGCCATGATCAAGTTCCTCGTTGCGCTGCACGCCGGCGAGAAGACCCTCATGGGCAAGCGCGATGGCGAAGACCACGAGCTCCGCGTCGAGATCGATGACATCGACCACTTCGGCAACCGTCGCATCCGCGCCGTTGGCGAACTGATCGAAAACCAGGTCCGCACCGGCCTTTCCCGCATGGAGCGTGTTGTTCGCGAACGCATGACCACGCAGGACGTCGAGGCCATCACGCCGCAGACGCTGATCAACATCCGCCCGGTTGTCGCTGCCATCAAGGAGTTCTTCGGAACCTCCCAGCTGTCGCAGTTCATGGACCAGAACAACCCGCTTTCGGGTCTGACCCACAAGCGCCGCCTGTCGGCTCTTGGCCCGGGTGGTCTTTCCCGTGACCGCGCAGGCATGGAAGTTCGAGACGTTCACCCGTCCCACTACGGACGTATGTGCCCCATCGAAACCCCTGAAGGCCCGAACATTGGTCTGATCGGTTCGCTGGCTTCCTACGGCCGCATCAACCCGTTCGGTTTCATCGAGACGCCTTACCGCCTCGTTTCCAACGGCGTGGTCTCGGACGAGGTCCAGTACCTCACCGCCGACGACGAAGCTGAAGTCCTGATCGCACAGGCCAACGCTCCGCTGGACGCTGACAAGAAGTTCTCGGAAGAGACAGTCCTTGTCCGTGCCCGTGGTGGTGGAGGCGAGCCGGTCCTGGTTCCCGCTGCCGAAGTTCAGTTCATGGACGTTTCCCCGCGCCAGATGGTGTCCGTGGCAACCGCCCTGATCCCGTTCCTCGAGCATGACGATGCCAACCGTGCACTCATGGGTGCCAACATGCAGCGCCAGGCTGTGCCGCTGGTCCGTTCCGAGGCTCCTTTCGTGGGTACCGGCATGGAGCGCGCTGCAGCAGTCGACGCCGGTGACGTTGTCATCGCGAAGAAGGCCGGTGTAGTCACCGAGGTTTCGGCTGAGCTCGTTGTCATGATCAACGACGACGGCACGGAGACCAACTACCGCATCAACAAGTTCGCCCGCTCCAACCAGGGCAACTGCTACAACCACCGTGTTCTGGTCAACGAAGGCCAGCGCCTGGAAGTCGGCGGCATCATCGCCGATGGTCCCGCAACGGACCAGGGTGAACTCGCCCTCGGTAAGAACCTGCTCGTGGCATTCATGTCATGGGAAGGTCACAACTTCGAAGACGCCATCATCCTGTCCCAGCGCATTGTTGCTGAGGACGTTCTTTCCTCCATCCACATCGAGGAGCACGAGATCGATGCCCGCGACACCAAGCTTGGTGCCGAGGAAATCACCCGTGACATCCCCAACGTGTCCGAGGAAGTCCTGGCAGGCCTGGACGAGCGCGGCATCATCCACATCGGAGCAGAGGTTGAAGCAGGAGACATCCTGGTCGGAAAGGTCACACCCAAGGGTGAAACCGAACTGACTCCGGAAGAGCGTCTTCTCCGCGCCATCTTCGGTGAGAAGTCCCGCGAAGTCCGCGACACCTCCCTGAAGGTTCCCCACGGCGAGTCCGGTACGGTCATCGGCGTCCGCGTCTTCGACCGCGACAACGACGACGAACTGCCCCCGGGCGTGAACCAGCTGGTCCGCGTCTATGTTGCAGCCAAGCGCAAGATCACCGACGGCGACAAGCTCGCCGGCCGTCACGGCAACAAGGGTGTTATCTCCAAGATCCTTCCGATCGAGGACATGCCCTTCCTTGCAGACGGTACCCCGGTGGACATCGTCCTGAACCCGCTTGGTGTTCCGGGTCGTATGAACGTTGGCCAGGTCCTGGAAACCCACCTCGGTTGGGTTGCCAAGACCGGTTGGAAGATCGAAGGCGAGCCGGAGTGGGTCAAGAACCTGCCCAACCTGCCCCGTGAAACCGGCCAGACCACCGTTGCCACCCCGGTGTTCGATGGCGCCCGCGAAGAAGAAATCACGGGCCTGCTTGACTCCACCAACGTGACCCGCGATGGCGACCGCCTGATCGATTCCTCCGGCAAGACCCGTCTGTTCGATGGCCGCTCCGGCGAGCCGTTCCCGGACCCGATCTCCGTCGGTTACATGTACATCCTGAAGCTCCACCACCTGGTGGACGACAAGATCCACGCGCGTTCCACCGGCCCGTACTCCATGATCACGCAGCAGCCGCTGGGTGGTAAGGCACAGTTCGGTGGCCAGCGCTTCGGTGAAATGGAAGTGTGGGCGCTCGAAGCTTACGGCGCTGCCTACACGCTTCAGGAACTCCTCACGATCAAGTCCGATGACATCCATGGTCGTGTGAAGGTCTACGAAGCCATCGTCAAGGGCGAGAACATCCCTGAGCCTGGCGTTCCCGAGTCCTTCAAGGTCTTGATCAAGGAAATGCAGTCGTTGTGCCTGAACGTGGAAGTTCTTTCCACCGACGGAACCACGATCGAAATGCGTGACTCTGATGACGCAGTCTTCACGGCTGCGGAAGAACTGGGCATCGATCTGTCTCGTGCAGAGCCCAGTTCCGTAGAAGAGGTCTAGTAGCCGTTCCGGTGGGCAGCAGTACTTAGCTGCCCACCGGGACAGCTCCCTCTTCCCGTAACCAAGACTTCAGAATTTAGAGAACAAGAGAGAACAGGGACCATATGTCCAGCGAATCCTCCTTCGGCCTCATGCAGATCGGCCTCGCCACCGCGGAAGACATCCGTGGCTGGTCTTACGGTGAGGTCAAGAAGCCGGAAACCATCAACTACCGCACCCTCAAGCCTGAGAAGGACGGTCTTTTCTGCGAGAAGATCTTCGGTCCTTCCCGCGACTGGGAATGCTACTGCGGCAAGTACAAGCGCGTCCGCTTCAAGGGCATCATCTGTGAGCGTTGTGGCGTTGAAGTCACCCGCGCCAAGGTGCGCCGTGAGCGCATGGGCCACATCGAACTGGCTGCGCCTGTAACCCACATCTGGTACTTCAAGGGCGTTCCCTCGCGCTTGGGCTACCTGTTGGACCTGGCTCCGAAGGACCTTGAGAAGGTCATCTACTTCGCTGCCTACATGATCACCAGCGTTGACACGGAAAACCGCCACGCTGAACTGCCGAACCTCCAGGTCGAGCACGACCTCGAGAAGAAGCAGCTCGTGGACAACCGCGACAGCGACATCGCCACGATCGCCCGCGACCTTGAAGACGAGCTTGCCCGTCTTGAAGGTGAAGGTGCCAAGGCTGCCGACAAGAAGAAGGCCCGCGACTCCGCAGACCGCCAGATGGCGAACGTCCGCAAGCGTGCCGACGCCGATATCGAGCGCCTTGAGCAGGTCTGGGACCGCTTCAAGAACCTCAAGGTCGCTGACCTTGAGGGTGACGAGGGCCTGTACCGCGAACTGCGTGACCGCTACGGCATGTACTTCGAAGGCTCCATGGGTGCCGAGGCCATCAAGAAGCGTCTTGAGACCTTTGACATGCAGGCTGAAGCCGAGTCGTTGCGCGACACCATCCAGAACGGCAAGGGCCAGCGCAAGACGCGTGCCCTGAAGCGCCTGAAGGTTGTCAACGCATTCCTGACCACCAACAACAGCCCCCTTGGCATGGTTCTGGACGCCGTCCCGGTGATCCCGCCGGAACTGCGCCCGATGGTCCAGCTGGATGGTGGCCGCTTCGCGACCTCCGACCTCAACGACCTCTACCGCCGTGTGATCAACCGCAACAACCGACTCAAGCGACTGCTTGACCTTGGGGCTCCGGAGATCATCGTCAACAACGAGAAGCGCATGCTTCAGGAAGCTGTTGACAGCCTCTTCGACAACGGTCGTCGTGGCCGCCCCGTTACGGGTCCGGGCAACCGTCCGCTGAAGTCCCTGAGCGACATGCTCAAGGGCAAGCAGGGTCGTTTCCGCCAGAACCTCCTCGGCAAGCGCGTCGACTACTCCGGCCGTTCGGTCATCGTCGTTGGCCCGCAGCTGAAGCTGCACCAGTGTGGTCTGCCCAAGCAGATGGCGCTGGAGCTCTTCAAGCCGTTCGTGATGAAGCGCCTGGTTGACCTCAACCACGCACAGAACATCAAGTCGGCAAAGCGCATGGTCGAGCGTTACCGTCCGCAGGTTTGGGACGTGCTGGAAGAGATCATCACCGAACACCCGGTGCTGCTCAACCGTGCACCTACCCTTCACCGCCTCGGCATCCAGGCCTTCGAACCGCAGCTTGTGGAAGGCAAGGCAATCCAGCTTCACCCGCTGGTTTGTGGCGCCTTCAACGCTGACTTCGACGGCGACCAGATGGCAGTGCACCTGCCGCTGAGCCCGGAAGCCCAGGCCGAAGCCCGCATCCTGATGCTGTCCTCGAACAACATCCTGAAGCCGTCCGATGGCCGCCCGGTTACCCTGCCTTCGCAGGATATGATCATCGGCCTGTACCACCTGACCACCAAGCGCGTCGGCTCTGCCGGCGAAGGCCGCATCTTCTCCTCGGTTTCGGAAGCCATCATGGCGTACGACGCCCGTGATCTGCACCTGAACTCCCAGGTCAAGATCCGTCTGGACAACTTCGTGCCTTACGCCGGTTGGGAAGCTCCGGAAGGTTGGGAGCCGGGTCAGCCTGCTCTCGTCCAGACCTCCCTGGGCCAGGTCATCTTCAACCAGACGCTGCCTGAGGATTACCCGTGGGTTGAGGCTGTTGCCGACAAGGGCGAACTGTCCCGGATCGTCAACGACCTCGCTGAGCGCTACCCGAAGGTTGTCACGGCTGCCACGCTGGACAACCTGAAGGATGCCGGTTTCTACTGGGCAACCCGCTCGGGCGTTACCGTGGCTATCTCCGACATCGAGGTGCCGACCTCCAAGCCCGCCATCCTGGCTGGTTACGAGAACATGGCTGCCAAGATCCAGGGCCAGTACGACAAGGGCCTGATCGACGACGACGAGCGTCGCCAGGAACTGATCGAGATCTGGAACAAGGCCACCAACGAGATCGCCCAGGCGATGCGTGACAGCCTGTCCCCGATGAACACCATCAACCGCATGGTGTCCTCCGGTGCACGTGGTAACTGGATGCAGGTTCGCCAGATCGCGGGTATCCGTGGTCTTGTGGCCAACCCGAAGGGTGAGATCATCCCTCGCCCGATCAAGTCCTCCTACCGCGAGGGCCTGTCGGTGTTGGAATACTTCATCGCCACGCACGGTGCCCGTAAGGGTCTGGCCGATACCGCTCTCCGTACCGCCAACTCGGGTTACCTGACCCGTCGTCTGGTGGACGTTTCGCAGGACGTCATCGTCCGCGAAGAGGACTGCGGTACCGAACGCGGTCTGCTCACGCCGATCGCCGTGCCGGATTCCAACGGTGAGCTCGTCCTGGACGAGAACGTCGAGAACAGCGCCTACGCACGTACGCTGGCCGTCGACGTCGTCGATGCCCAGGGCAACGTCCTGGCTGCCGGTGGAACCGACTGCGGCGACGTCGTTATCGACCAGCTGCTGGCTGCAGGCATCACTGAAGTCAAGGTCCGTTCCGTACTCACCTGTGAGTCCAAGGTCGGCACCTGTGCACTCTGCTACGGCCGTTCGCTGGCAACTGGCAAGACCGTGGACATCGGTGAGGCCGTGGGCATCATTGCCGCACAGTCCATCGGTGAGCCCGGTACCCAGCTGACCATGCGTACGTTCCACACCGGTGGTGCCGTTTCTGCCGGTGGTGGCGACGACATCACCCAGGGTCTGCCCCGTATCCAGGAGCTCTTCGAAGCCCGTACTCCGAAGGGTGTCGCACCGATTGCTGAAGCAGCCGGCCGCATCACCATCGAAGAGTCCGAGCGCCAGATGCGCCTGGTCATCACTCCGGACGATGGTTCCGAAGAGATTGCCTACCCGGTGCTGCGCCGTTCCCGTCTCCTCATCGAGGATGGCGAGCACGTCAGCGTCGGCCAGAAGCTGATCAACGGTCCTGTGGACCCGAAGCAGGTTCTGCGCATCATGGGTCCCCGTGCCGCACAGAAGTTCCTTGTGGACGAGGTCCAGGGCGTTTACCGCAGCCAGGGTATTGGTATCCACGACAAGCACGTCGAGGTTATCGTCCGCCAGATGCTGCGCCGCGTGACCGTCATCGAATCCGGCGACTCCGACCTGCTCCCTGGTGAGCTTGCCGAGCGCTCCCGCTTCGAAGACGAGAACCGCCGCGTCGTGTCCGAGGGCAAGTCCCCGGCTTCGGGTCGTCCGGAACTCATGGGTATCACCAAGGCGTCCCTGGCAACCGAGTCCTGGCTGTCGGCCGCTTCCTTCCAGGAAACCACCCGCGTCCTGACGCAGGCGGCCATGGAAGGCAAGAGCGATCCTCTGCTCGGCCTCAAGGAGAACGTCATCATCGGTAAGCTCATCCCGGCCGGTACGGGCCTGCCCCGTTACACGGAGGTCACGGTTGAGCCGACCGAGGAAGCCAAGGCAAGCCTGTTCACGGGCCCCAGCGCTTTCACGGACTTCTCCTATGACGCCTTGGGCGGCGACGGTGCTCCCGAGTTCCACGCCATCCCGCTGGATGACTACGATCTCGGCAACGACTTCCGCTGAAACCAGCAGTAGTTAATGGCTGAAGGATGGGCCCCGCACTCTTGAGTGCGGGGCCCATCCCGTTAACGGGACGCCATACACCCGATTAAGGCCTCAGATCAAGCCGTGCTAGAATTTTGGTAATTGTTCTGTGTGGCAGTGGATGAAGGCCGCCGCAGCATCATTTTGGTTTTGTTCTCATGGTGCTGGGTGGAGCCTGTTTCCGGGTTGCGGGCAACATGCGCAACGAATGCCGCACTTTTGCACGCCTACCGGATGTTTCGGCCGGCCGCATGAGCAACGCCAAAGTTCCCACGTTTACACTGGCTGGCGCCTATGTGTGGGGGCAGAGATCAAACAACGGAGAACACGAAAGTGCCTACGATTAACCAGCTGGTCCGCAAGGGCCGCACGCCTAAGGTCTCCAAGACCAAGGCTCCCGCGCTGAAGGGCAGCCCGATGCGCCGCGGTGTTTGCACCCGCGTCTACACCACCACCCCCAAGAAGCCGAACTCGGCTCTTCGTAAGGTGGCACGTGTGCGCCTCAACGGTGGCGTTGAAGTTACCGCTTACATCCCCGGCGTTGGCCACAACCTCCAGGAGCACTCCATCGTGCTCGTCCGTGGTGGTCGTGTGAAGGACCTTCCGGGTGTCCGCTACAAGATCGTCCGCGGCGCACTCGACACCCAGGGTGTCAAGAACCGCAAGCAGGCCCGCAGCCGTTACGGCGCAAAGATGGAGAAGAAGTAATATGCCTCGCAAGGGTCCGGCCCCGAAGCGGCCGCTAGTTTCCGATCCCGTTTACGGCTCCCCGTTGGTCACTCAGCTGATCAACAAGGTTCTGGTTGACGGCAAGAAGTCCACCGCAGAGCGCATCGTTTACGGCGCCCTCGAAGGTGCACGTGCCAAGTCCGGCGGCGACCCCGTTGCTGCCCTCAAGAAGGCCATGGACAACGTCAAGCCTTCCCTCGAGGTGCGTTCACGCCGTGTTGGTGGCGCCACCTACCAGGTTCCGGTTGAGGTCAAGCCGGGTCGCTCCACCGCCCTCGCCCTGCGTTGGCTCGTGGGCTACTCCAAGGCCCGCCGCGAGAAGACCATGACCGAGCGTCTCCAGAACGAAATCCTGGATGCCTCGAACGGTCTCGGTGCCGCTGTCAAGCGTCGCGAAGACACCCACAAGATGGCCGAGTCCAACAAGGCCTTCGCACACTACCGCTGGTAAATCCTCCCGGGCGCCGTCGGCTCAACCGAGCCGGCGGCGAACGTGTAGTCCATCCGAAAGGGAGACCCCGTGGCACAGGACGTGCTTACCGACCTTAACAAGGTCCGCAATATCGGCATCATGGCCCACATCGATGCCGGCAAGACCACCACTACCGAGCGCATCCTGTTCTACACGGGTGTGAACCACAAGATCGGCGAGACGCACGACGGCGCCTCGACGACCGACTGGATGGAACAGGAAAAGGAACGCGGCATCACCATCACGTCTGCCGCCGTGACTTGCTTCTGGAACCAGAACCAGATCAACATCATCGACACCCCGGGCCACGTGGACTTCACGGTTGAGGTTGAGCGCTCCCTGCGCGTCCTCGACGGTGCTGTTGCTGTGTTCGACGGCAAGGAAGGCGTGGAGCCGCAGTCCGAGACTGTTTGGCGCCAGGCTGACAAGTACAACGTTCCGCGTATCTGCTTCGTCAACAAGATGGACAAGCTGGGTGCGGACTTCTACTTCACCGTTGACACCATCATTTCCCGCCTTGGTGCCAAGCCGCTGGTCATGCAGCTCCCGATCGGCGCTGAGAACGACTTCATCGGCGTGGTTGACCTCCTCGAAATGCGTGCCCTGGTTTGGCCTGGCGACGCAAAGGGTGACGTCACCATGGGCGCTTCCTACGAAGTGCAGGAAATTCCGGCGGACCTCCAAGCCAAGGCTGAAGAGTACCGTGCACAGCTCGTAGAGACCGTTGCGGAAGCATCCGAAGAGCTCATGGAGAAGTACCTCGAAGGTGAAGAACTCACCCTTGAGGAACTGAAGGCCGGCATCCGCAAGATGACCATCAACTCCGAGCTCTACCCCGTGTTCTGTGGCTCTGCCTTCAAGAACCGCGGCGTACAGCCGATGCTTGACGCTGTTGTCGACTTCCTGCCGAACCCGCTCGACGTCCCCGCGATGATCGGTCACGATCCCCGCGACGAAGAGAAGGAACTCACCCGCAAGCCCTCTGCAGACGAGCCGTTCTCGGCCCTCGCCTTCAAGATTGCGGCGCACCCGTTCTTCGGTCAGCTGACCTTCATCCGCGTGTACTCCGGTCACGTCGAGGCCGGCGCCCAGGTGGTCAACTCCACCAAGGGCAAGAAGGAACGCATCGGCAAGCTGTTCCAGATGCACGCCAACAAGGAAATGCCCGTTGAGGGCGCTACCGCCGGCCACATCTACGCAGCCATCGGTCTGAAGGACACCACAACGGGCGATACCCTGTGTGATGCCAACCAGCAGATCGTCCTCGAGTCCATGAGCTTCCCGGAGCCCGTGATCTCGGTTGCCATCGAGCCCAACACCAAGGGTGACCAGGAGAAGCTCTCCACGGCCATCCAGAAGCTCTCCGCTGAGGACCCGACCTTCCAGGTCTCCCTCAACGAAGACACGGGCCAGACCATCATCGCCGGCATGGGCGAGCTCCACCTGGACATCCTGGTGGACCGCATGCGCCGCGAATTCAAGGTTGAGGCAAACGTTGGCAAGCCGCAGGTTGCTTACCGCGAAACCATCAAGCGCGCTGTAGAGCGTCACGACTACACGCACAAGAAGCAGACCGGTGGTTCGGGTCAGTTCGCAAAGATCCAGATCGCGATCGAGCCGATGGACACCTCTTCCGGCGAGCTGTACGAGTTCGAGAACAAGGTCACCGGTGGCCGCGTTCCGCGCGAATACATCCCGTCCGTTGACGCTGGTATCCAGGATGCACTGAACGACGGCGTCCTGGCCGGCTACCCGGTTGTCGGCATCAAGGCCACGCTGATTGATGGCGCGTCCCACGATGTTGACTCTTCGGAAATGGCGTTCAAGATCGCCGGCCGTATGGCTTTCAAGGAAGCTGCACGCAAGGCGAACCCTGTTCTGCTCGAACCGCTGATGGATGTTGAGGTCCGCACACCTGAGGAATACATGGGTGATGTTATTGGTGACCTGAACGCCCGCCGTGGCCAGATGCAGTCCATGGAGGACGCAGCAGGTGTGAAGGTTATCCGTGCACACGTTCCGCTGTCCGGCATGTTCGGTTACATTGGCGACCTCCGTTCCAAGACGCAGGGTCGTGCCGTGTACTCCATGACGTTCAACAGCTACGCGGAGGTCCCGAAGGCTGTAGCCGACGAGATCATCCAGAAAACCCGCGGAGAGTAATCTCCCGGCAACGGATGCTATTCCGGTTCCGGGAGGGCATCTTAGCGTGTGAGGCGGGGCTGCGGCGGAAGCCGTGGCCCGGCCCCTGCGCGAACAGGCTCTAGGAACTAGTATTGGTTCCTGAATCTGCAATTTCACCAAAACCAAGCCCCCAAGTAGACTTGCTAAAGTTTCTGCCGCGAAAAGCGCGGCCGAGGAGCACTTCACTTGAAATCGTTCTAGGAGGAACCTGTGGCAAAGGCAAAGTTCGAGCGGACTAAGCCGCACGTCAACATCGGCACCATTGGTCACGTTGACCACGGTAAGACGACGCTGACTGCCGCCATTTCCAAGGTGCTGTACGACCAGTACCCGGACATCAACGAGCAGCGCGACTTCGCGTCCATCGACTCTGCTCCGGAAGAGCGCCAGCGCGGTATTACCATCAACATCTCCCACGTGGAGTACCAGACCGAGAAGCGTCACTACGCACACGTTGACGCCCCCGGTCACGCTGACTACATCAAGAACATGATCACCGGTGCTGCCCAGATGGACGGCGCAATCCTCGTGGTTGCCGCAACCGATGGTCCGATGGCCCAGACCCGTGAGCACGTTCTGCTCGCCCGCCAGGTTGGTGTTCCCTACCTGCTGGTCGCACTGAACAAGTCGGACATGGTTGATGACGAAGAACTCCTCGACCTCGTCGAAATGGAAGTTCGTGAGCTCCTCAGCTCGCAGGGCTTCGATGGCGATGAAGCTCCGGTTGTTCGCGTTTCCGGTCTGAAGGCTCTGGAAGGCGACCCGGTTTGGGTCAAGTCCGTCCAGGACCTGATGGCAGCTGTCGACGAGTCCGTTCCGGACCCCGTACGTGACCGCGACAAGCCGTTCCTGATGCCGATCGAAGACGTCTTCACCATCACCGGTCGTGGCACCGTTGTTACGGGCCGCGCCGAGCGTGGAACCCTCGCCATCAACTCCGAGGTCGAGATCGTCGGTATCCGCCCGGTCCAGAAGACCACGGTTACCGGTATCGAGATGTTCCACAAGCAGCTCGACGAAGCATGGGCCGGCGAGAACTGTGGCCTCCTGCTCCGCGGTCTCAAGCGCGACGACGTCGAGCGTGGCCAGGTTGTCGTCAAACCGGGTTCCATCACCCCGCACACCGACTTCGAGGCCAACGTCTACATCCTTTCCAAGGACGAAGGCGGACGTCACAACCCGTTCTACTCGAACTACCGCCCGCAGTTCTACTTCCGTACCACGGACGTAACCGGCGTTATCACCCTGCCGGAAGGCACGGAAATGGTTATGCCTGGCGACAACACTGAGATGACCGTTGAGCTCATCCAGCCGATCGCTATGGAAGAGGGCCTCGGCTTCGCTATCCGCGAAGGCGGCCGCACCGTTGGTTCGGGACGTGTTACCAAGATCATCAAGTAGTTTCTACTTGTAGATCGGCAAACTTCCGGCCTGGTCGGTAGCTAGCCAAAGAAGAACCCCACCGCTTATGCGGTGGGGTTCTTCTTTGCTATGATTAATCTATCGATTGGATTAATGCCGTGCAGGCCTTGCGCCCGGCTTCACCGTAGGAGCTTCCATGCTGGGATTCTTGACGACGGGCCTTGTACTGCTGCTTTTGGCCGTTATTGGTGTCATTGGTTATGCGCTGGGTTTGGTGCGGGGCCGACGGGAGGCCGCCCGTTCGACGCCGACTGTCAGAGCCGACGACGCCGCCACTTACCGTGCGGGGTATCTCGCCGGCCATCTGGCAGGTTGGGAGGACGCGCGGGGGCAAAGCCGGCGGCCCGCAGTGCGGCAGCAGCCGGCGGCATCGCAGCAACCGGCGACAGTACAGCAGCCAGGGACAATACAGACACCGGGGAGAGTACAGCAACCGCCTGCAATACTGCAGCCGACGCCGTTCCAGCCCGTGATCCTGCCTCCTGCCGTTCAGCAGAGCGTGGGAATCGCGGCGCAGCCCGGGATTCAACCGTCCCACAGTCGCGGGCCTGTGCCCCAGCGAAGTTTTGTTCCTACGCCACAACAGCGGCAATTCCAGCCGACGCTTCCCCCGCGTGAGAGCCCGGAAACGGTAGCGGCGAGAAGGGAGAGACGCGACCGCCAAAACATCAACATCACCCTGTACGTCGCGAGTCTGTTGCTTGTTGCCGCCGGCGCCCTGTTTGTTGGAACCAGTCTTCCTGGGGTGTTTCGGTTTGTGGCTATTTGGGCGATCACTATCTTGTTCTATGCTTCAGGACTCATCATCCAGCGAAGGGTGCCGCGGCTTCGCCCGGCAGCCATGGCCTTTACGGGGACAGGGCTGGCCCTGGTCCCGGTTACAGGTTTGGCCATGTACAACTTTGCCCTCCATGACGGCCCGTTGGCATGGCTGATCACTTCATTGCTGGGAACTGCTGCCTACGTTTACGCTGCTCTGCGCCTCGATAACAAGGTGCTGGCGTTGCTGTCACTTACCTTCGTGGTTTCCACGGCGTGGTCCGGAGTATCAGTGCTTGGCGGGGCCCTTGTCTGGTACTTTACGGCGCTGATTGGCGTTGCCATTCTCTTCACGCTGGCTGCACTGGTTCACCCCCGTTGGATCCCTCCGCTTTATATGCGTCCTTTGGTGCTGCTGCATCCGTTTGTAGTGCCGTTCGTGGGGCTCGCGGTAACCATGACGCCCAGCTTCCTGGCCAAGGGGGAGTACCCCATGGTCATGGGGCTGTGCACGCTGTACTTTGCGGTGATGCTGCTTGTGAGGTCAGGCCAGCACCGTTTGCTCAACTTCTATTGCGCCCGCGCCGCCTCCATCTTGGCTGTGTTGGGTCTTGTGTGGGATGTATCTGCGGACTCAAGCCACGTACTGCTGGCAGGAATCATCTGCCTGGGACTCCAATCGGTGGGAGTCGCATTCGGCGGAAAGCGCCTGGTTCCACGCACGTGGTGGTACGACGCCGTCTGGTGCCTAGGGCTGCAAATTGTTGCCTCGGTTGTGCTAATGGTCATGCTTGGCGTGGGAAACTTCCAGCTGCCGGATTTCCTGCCGCTCTTCATCGCGATATCGACCTCCATGGTGGTGGGGTGGAAGCTGGGCCAGGGGGCAGAGTTGGCACCGGCCGCCGTACTTGTTGTTGCAATACCGTTCGTTGGATTGCTGGGCGCGTGGCCTGTGACCGTTCTGCTCGCTGTCGCCGGCCTCTATTGGTTCCTTCTGGGAGCCATCAGGCCAGGGCCACTTCGACATGTCTACGTCCTGGCCGGGCGGGTCGCCTTGACGCTGGCTGTAACGGCGTCGGCTGCGGGCGTCTTCACCGACCATCCGGACAGGTCTGCCTACACGTTATTCGTTTTCGTGGCGGCGTGTGCTGTACAGCAGCTGGTGAGTGCCTTGCTTGAGGGTAACGGTGTTCGAACCGTGGGAGGGCAGGCGTCTACGGCGGGGTTCGGAGGTGCAGCGATGGCAGGACTTCTTGCTTTGCCTCTTTTCGATGCCGCACCCGGGCGGCCCACTGTGGCGGTTGCTGTGGGGGTGGTGGTTGCCGCAGGTTTGGTGTCCGGCTGGTTCGCGTTCCCCCAGGGTAGGGGCAGCAGTGGTTCCGGCCCCGGAGGTGATGGTGGCGTGCTGACCTGGCGTCCGACCATGGGGGAGTTCCTTGCTCCGACCGCCGCTACGGTGGCAGGCATCGTGGCTGTGGTTGCTGTGTCGCGGACTCTGGGTAACGTTGTTCTCCTGGCGGCTGTTACCTACTTCTGCGCCACAGCCCTCCGCCTGCCCGCTTCCTTGCATAGGCAAAGCTACTGGTGGTTGGCGCGCGCTGCAGGAACCCTGTTGGCTGCCTCGGCCTACTACGACACAGCGAAGGATGCCGGATTCCGGATTGCCGGTGAAGAGGTTGGCGTCGGCCTGACTGTCACAGTCGTTCTCGCCCTGCAGCTGATGCTGCCTCTGCGTGCGGGTTATGTTGCGAAGTTCCCGCGCCCGGCCATTATTGATGCTGGAGTGGTGCTTGTCGCCATGGTCCTGTGCAGTATGTTCCTCACCATGGATGGGGTTCCGGGGGGTCGCGGGGGCTGGCAACCAGGTGCCGCTGCCACGCTGACGGCACTGGCGGCCGTGGCCGTGAGTACCGGTCTTCGAGCGCACAAACCGGGATGGTTGTTCGCTCCTGCGGCAATGGTTCTGCTGCTCGCCCTCCGGCTTGGAAATGTCAGGGATCTGGAACTCCTGCTGGGCATCTTTACGGCATATAGCGGCTTCATGGTTGCTGTGACCACTCAACGCCTCGCCCGCGGTGGCTACCTGTTGGCTGTGCGCATCCTCTCCGGAACCTTGGTCACACTGGTGGTGGCGGACTTCACGGAGTCGGCTGCGGCTACATCTGTCACCGTCGCGCTGATCCTTATCCTGCAGTTGCCGGTGCAGTTCCTTCTGCAGTCCTTCCTCCAGGGGCGACACACCGATGACCCGTTCCAGAGGGCAATGGTTTGGGCCGTTCCAAGTGCACAGCTATTTCTCCCACTTGCCTACTTCCTCTCAGCAGATTACGACGGCGGTGGCCGTTGGGTGCTCCTCGTGGAGTTGGCATTCGTTCCGGTAACGGCCGCGATCGCGTGGCGCACCTTTGGTGCCCGGGGAGCGCAGTACTTTGGGATCGCTGCAGTCACGGCAGGAGTGATTGCCGCTGGACCCTCCCTGGGCTTCCCATCCGACACGTGGTTGTATCAGCCGTTGCTGGATAAGTATCAAGTGCCCTGGGTACTGCTTGCGCTGGCTGTGGCTGCCGTGGTTGCCAGGGCAGTTTTCCCGCCCGTGAACGCGGGGACTGTCAGGACCGGCGACGGTTCACCCGCCGCTGTGGCCGAACGATTGCTGTGGTTGATTTCGGCACTCACCTTCACCACGGCGGGCGGCTTGTTGGCTCTGACCACGTCCCTGTCGCTGAGCGGTTTTGCCGTCCTGGTTCTGGCGTCGGTGCTGTTCGCTGCGTCGCACTTTGAGGGCATGCCTTCCCTCTATGCCGCGGCCGCGCCCGCCGCGCTGGTTGGTGCCGTGACCGCCGTCGACGGTTTGCTGGGTGGCCGCGAACCGACTGCCTGGGACTCCTTCCTTCCATGGCTGATAGGCGCAATGGGAACCGGGGCGGCCATGTATGTGGTCCGACGACTGGGCGGACCCTCCATCACCTCACAACCCTGGCGGCGGAACGCCCTGGTGATAACTTCGATCACGGGGCTTGGCGCAGCTGCGGCCGCCGGCCTGGCACGGGACCAGACCTCGCTGGTGGGTGCGGCCCTGATCCTGGTTTCCGGAGTGTTGGTGGTCATCGAGGTCCCGAACGGCAAGCGGCTGGCCGGAGAAATCACTGCACTGGCAACCCTTGCGGGGTTCCAACGGGCCCTGCTTTTTGTGGATGGCGGCTCACCTGACTGGTTCTGGGCCGCGCAAGGGTACGTTGTCGCGGGCGCGGTTATGGCAGGGGTGCGCTACATGGGCTTCCAGCGCCCAGAGGGACAATTGCGGCTTGCCCTCACAGCAGGGCTGCTGTCCTTGACAGCCGTGGGGACAAGTTTCGTGGGAACATCGTCCCAGCAGATATACGTCCTCGTAGCTCATGTGGTGCTTCTGGTGGCCGGACTCCTCCTGGCTGAGCGAATGTTCGTGTGGTGGGGCGCTGCTGGTGTGGCGGCCAGCATCATGTGGGCGCTGCGCAGTTACGCATTCGCCATGCTGGCACTCGTCGCCTTGGCCCTCATCGTCCTGGCGGTATGGAGGCTGAACCGAAAACCGCCTGCAACCGACGGAAACAATCCAACACCGGAACCCTCACCTGCATCCAGCCGGGATGGAATCCGCTAACGTTGAACCCAATGAGAGGAGCACCATGGAATTCCTGATTTTCCTTGCCATCATCGCGGTGATCGGCGGCGGAGTGCTGTGGGGTCGCAAGTACTTCCGCAATGAAATTGAGCGGGCCAAGCGCATCAACCGCGCCAACAAGAACAAGTAGCCCAATCGGGAGTTAACCCACGTGGGCTAGTGTTCCCGATGGCGTGCACGGCCCAGTGCCCGGTACCAGTAAAACGAGTCTTTGGGTGTGCGCTCCAAGGTGTCGAAGTCCACGTGCACCAAACCGAAGCGTTGCGAGTACCCTGCCGCCCACTCAAAATTGTCCAGTAGCGTCCACACGTAGTAACCGCGGAGTTCGACGTCCTCGGCGATCCCGCCGGGTCCCGTAGCTGTCAGTGCGTGGCCAATGTGCTCCGCCAGGTAACTGATCCGGTTATGGTCCTGTATAGGCCCATCCACGTGCGAAGGCTCGGGGAAACTGGCCCCTCCTTCGGTGATGTAGACCGGTGGAAGGGCGTCGCCGTAGCGGTCCTTCATCTCGCGGAGCAGTACTGCCAAATGCTCCGGCGCCACCGGCCAGCCGAATCCAGTCGTTTCGTACTCCTGGTAGGCGGCCAGGTGAAATGGCACTTTCGTCATTTCGACAGCCGTGCCCGTGGGGATCTCCGCCGGCCCCCGCCCCGCAGCAACCTTGACCGGGTAGTAGTAGTTGAGCCCATAGAAGTCCAGTGGCTGGCTGATCAGTTCAAGGTCACCATCCCTGATGGTTCCCAGCGACCGGAACCAAGGTTTCATGGGCAAGGGTGGCCGGGGGTACTGCCCCAGCAGGACCGCGTCAGCATAGATGCGGTTGAGGAGCAGATCGAAGGACTGGGCCATCAAACGGTCCGAGAGGCTGTTGCTCGCTGGGCGGACGGGGGAGTGCATGTTGGAGATGCCGATCTGCCCCTTCACTCCGGCGTCACGCAGGGCGCGCACTGCCAACCCATGGCCCAGCAGTTGATGGTGGGCGGCCGGCAAGGCGTCGAACAACAACTGGCGGCCGGGCGCGTGGACGCCCAAAGCATAGCCCTGGAGCGTGACGGAAACTGGTTCGTTCATAGTGACCCAGTGCTCCACGCGGTCCCCGAAGCGATCCGCTGCAGCGCTGCAATGGACGGCAAAGCGTTCCGCTGTATCCCGATTGATCCAGCCGCCGGAGTGTTCAAGTTCCAGAGGAGTATCCCAGTGGAACAGGGTGACCATGGGGGAAATGCCGGCAGCAAGGAGTTTGTCGATCAGGCGATCGTAGAAGTCCAGCCCACGCTGGTTGATTGTGCCCGTGCCGCCGGGTTGGATCCTGGGCCAGGAAAGGGAGAAACGGTACGAATCGATACCGAGTTCCTGCATCAGGCTGATATCTTCGTCGGCGCGGTTGTAGTGATCGCAGGCTATGGTGGGCGAGTCGGCGTCGACGATTGCTCCCGGCTTCTGCGCGAACGCATCCCAGCCCGAAGGTCCCCGCCCATCAGCGGTTACGGAACCTTCAATCTGGAAGGCGGCGGCCGCGACCCCCAGCGTGAACCCGGGACGTAGGCGCGCGGCCAGATCTTCCACGGAACCCATATCCTGGGCGGTCATTCCACTATCATCCCTATCGGGTGGCTGCTGTGGCAATGCCCGCCCGGGCCCCGATTGGCCTTTGGCCTTTATTTCCGGCATACTGGATGAGTTGTTCAAGCGCTTCTTCGTGTCCCGATCCGGATAATGCCGGGTGTCAGGGTCCAGGCTGAAGCCCAAACATAACCCTGAACCCCATGGAATGCGGTCGAGTTTGCGTGAAAATCGCGACACGCCCGACCGCGGGGGTCGGTGCGCCGGCAGGTTGAGGAACCCGGAATGATCCGGATTCAGCTTGTGCGGCGTGTGGTGGTAAAACCTCAAACGCTTCGGCGGCCACGCCAACAGGTAAGTAAACAGAGCAGCCCTAACTAGAGCAGCACTAGCTGAAAGAGAGTCAGGCGACATGGCGGGACAAAAAATCCGCATCCGGCTGAAGTCATATGACCACGAGGTCATTGATGTTTCAGCGCGGAAGATCGTTGAGACGGTCACGCGCGCAGGCGCAACGGTAGTCGGCCCGGTGCCGCTTCCGACGGAGAAGAACGTGTACTGCGTTATCCGCTCTCCGCACAAGTACAAGGACAGCCGTGAGCACTTCGAAATGCGTACTCACAAGCGTCTGATCGACATCATCGACCCCACGCCGAAGGCTGTTGACTCGCTTATGCGTCTCGACCTGCCTGCAGACGTGAACATCGAAATCAAGCTCTAGGGAGGTGCTGAGAGACTATGACCGCAACCCGTAACGTAAAGGGCCTGCTGGGCACGAAGCTCGGCATGACCCAGGTCTGGGACGAGAACAACAAGCTCATCCCGGTAACTGTCGTCCAGGCTGACTCCAACGTCATCACCCAGCTGCGCAACGCAGAGGTAGATGGCTACGTCGCCGTCCAGATCGGCTACGGCCAGATCGACCCCCGCAAGGTCACCAAGCCGCTGGCTGGTCACTTTGAAAAGGCAGGCGTAACTCCTCGCCGCCACGTTGTCGAACTGCGTACCGCAGACGCCGCATCCTACGAGCTGGGCCAGGAGCTCTCTGTCGAGATCTTCGAAGCCGGCCAGAAGATCGACGTCGTTGGAACCTCCAAGGGTAAGGGCTTTGCCGGTGTTATGAAGCGTCACGGCTTCCACGGCGTTGGCGCTTCCCACGGTGCCCACAAGAACCACCGTAAGCCTGGCTCCATCGGTGGCGCATCCACCCCGAGCCGCGTCTTCAAGGGCCTGAAAATGGCCGGCCGCATGGGCGCCGAGCGTCACACGACGCTGAACCTCACGGTTCACGCTGTTGACGTTGAGAAGTCGCTGCTCCTTATCAAGGGTGCCGTCCCCGGTGCCCGCGGCCAGGTCGTACTCGTACGCACCGCCGTGAAGGGAGCCTAGTTAGATGACTAGCACTGTCAAGGTAGACCTGCCTGCAGAGATCTTCGACGTCCAGACCAACGTGCCGCTGCTGCACCAGGTCGTCGTCGCACAGCTCGCTGCTGCCCGTCAGGGTACCCACAAGACGAAGACCCGCGCCGAGGTTTCCGGTGCAGGTCGCAAGCCGTTCAAGCAGAAGGGCACCGGCCGCGCCCGTCAGGGTTCCATCCGTGCTCCTCACATGACCGGCGGTGGCGTTGTCCACGGTCCGACCCCTCGTGACTACAGCCAGCGCACCCCCAAGAAGATGAAGGCTGCTGCTCTCCGCGGCGCCCTGTCTGACCGCGCCCGCAACGGTCGCATCCACGTCATCGCTGAACTGGTTGCCGGCACCAAGCCGTCCGCCAAGGAAGCACTGGCTTCGCTGCGTGCAGTCTCCGAGCGCAAGAACCTGCTCGTTGTCATCGAGCGCGCCAACGACGTCGCTGCACTCTCCGTGCGCAACCTCGCAGATGTTCACGTTCTGTACGCAGACCAGCTGAACACCTACGACGTTCTCATCTCCGACGACGTGGTCTTCACCAAGGCTGCTTTCGAGGCGTTCGTCGCTGACAAGGCCAAGAACGAGGAGGCCTCCAAGTGAGCGTAACCACCATCAAGGACCCGCGCGACGTCGTGCTTGCACCCGTCGTATCGGAAAAGAGCTACGGTCTGATCGACGAAGGCAAGTACACCTTCCTGGTGGACCCTCGCTCGAACAAGACCGAGATCAAATTGGCCGTAGAGAAGATCTTCTCGGTCAAAGTTGACTCGATCAACACCATCAACCGTGCCGGTAAGCGCAAGCGCACCAAATTCGGCTGGGGACAGCGCAAGAGCACCAAGCGTGCAATTGTCACCCTCAAAGAAGGCACAATCGACATCTTCGGCGGTCCGCTCGCGTAGCGGAGACCACTTTAACGAGGAAATAAATTATGGGAATCCGTAAATACAAGCCGACTACCCCGGGCCGTCGTGGCTCGAGCGTAGCCGACTTTGCTGAAATCACGCGATCGACTCCGGAAAAGTCGTTGCTGCGTCCGCTGCACAAGACTGGCGGCCGTAACAACTCCGGTAAGATCACCACCCGTCACAAGGGTGGTGGGCACAAGCGCCAGTACCGTCTAATCGACTTCCGTCGTCACGACAAGGACGGCATCAACGCCCGCGTTGCCGAAATCGAGTACGACCCGAACCGCACGGCTCGCATCGCACTCCTGCACTACGTTGATGGCACCAAGCGTTACATCATCGCTCCCAACAAGCTGTCCCAGGGTGACTTCGTCGAGGCTGGTCCCGACGCTGACATCAAGCCGGGCAACAACCTGCCGCTGCGCAACATCCCGGTTGGTACCGTAATCCACGCAGTTGAACTGCGTCCGGGTGGCGGCGCCAAGATGGCACGTTCCGCAGGTGCTTCGGTACAGCTCGTTGCCAAGGAAGGCCGTTTCGCCCAGCTGCGTCTGCCCTCCGGTGAAATCCGCAACGTTGACGTGCGCTGCCGCGCAACCGTCGGCGAGGTCGGCAACGCCGAGCAGTCGAACATCAACTGGGGCAAGGCCGGCCGTATGCGCTGGAAGGGCGTTCGCCCGACCGTCCGTGGTGTAGCCATGAACCCGGTTGACCACCCGCACGGTGGTGGTGAAGGTAAGACTTCCGGTGGACGTCACCCGGTTAACCCGAACGGCAAGCCCGAGGGCCGTACCCGCCGTCCGAACAAAGAGAGCGACAAGCTTATTGTTCGTCGCCGCCGTACTGGCAAGAACAAGCGATAGGAGCCTGGACACATGCCACGCAGCCTGAAAAAAGGTCCTTTCGTTGACCAGCACCTCTTTGTGAAGGTCGCACGGGAAAACGATAAGGGCACCAAGAACGTCATCAAGACCTGGTCCCGCCGTTCGATGATCATCCCCGACATGCTCGGGCACACGATCGCCGTACACGACGGACGCAAGCACATCCCGGTGTTTGTCACTGAGTCGATGGTCGGGCACAAGCTCGGCGAATTCGCTCCCACGCGGACATTCCGCGGCCATGTTAAGGACGACCGTAAGGGCAAGCGCCGCTAGGCGCCTGACTTTACGTCTTAGACGAGAGAAGGAAAGCAATGGAAGCCAAGGCTATTGCGCGTCACATCCGCGTAACGCCTATGAAGGCCCGGCGCGTCGTCAACCTTGTTCGTGGTAAGCAAGCGAATGAGGCTCTGGCAATTCTGAAGTTTGCCCCCCAGGCAGCTTCGGAGCCGGTATTCAAGGTACTTCAGTCGGCAATGGCCAACGCACGTGTCCTCGCGGACCGTGACGGCGTTGCATTCGACGACAGCGACCTGTTCATCAGCGAAGCATTCGTTGATGAAGGCCCGACCATGAAGCGGTTCCAGCCGCGTGCCCAAGGCCGCGCCTACCGCATTAGGAAGCGGACCAGCCACATCACCGTGGTCGTCGCAACCCCGGAGAAAGAGGAGGCTCGCTAAGTGGGACAGAAAGTAAACCCGCACGGGTTCCGACTCGGCATCACCACCGACCACGTTTCGCACTGGTTTGCTGACAGCAACAAGGCCGGACAGCGCTACAAGGACTTCGTCCGCGAGGACATCAAGATCCGTCAGCTCATGTCCACGGGCATGGAGCGCGCCGGCATCGCCAAGGTTGAGATCGAGCGCACCCGTGACCGTGTCCGCGTGGACATCCACACGGCACGCCCGGGTATCGTCATCGGTCGCCGTGGCGCCGAGGCAGACCGCATCCGCGGCGAGCTCGAAAAGCTCACTGGCAAGCAGGTTCAGCTGAACATCCTCGAGGTCAAGAACCCCGAGATGGAAGCACAGCTTGTTGCCCAGGGCATCGCTGAGCAGCTGACTTCCCGCGTGGCTTTCCGCCGTGCGATGAAGAAGGCCATGCAGTCCGCACAGCGTGCGGGTGCCAAGGGTATCCGTGTTGCTTGCTCGGGTCGTCTGGGTGGCGCAGAAATGTCCCGCTCGGAGTTCTACCGCGAAGGCCGTGTGCCCCTGCACACCCTCCGCGCGAACATCGACTACGGCTTCTACGAAGCCAAGACCACCTTCGGCCGCATTGGTGTGAAGGTTTGGATCTACAAGGGTGACGTAACCGCCAAGGAACTGGCTCAGCAGGCAGCTGCTGCTCCGTCCCGTGGCCGCGCAGGAGACCGTCCGGGCCGCCCGGGTGGCGACCGCCGTCGTCGTAACGACCGTCCGGCAGCTGAGGCAGCACCCGCTGCCGTTGAAGCACCGGCCGCTGAAGCTGCTGCTCCTGCAGCAGAAGGAGGAGAGGCTTAAATGCTTATCCCACGTCGAGTCAAGCACCGTAAGCAGCACCACCCGGGTCGTTCCGGCGCCGCAACGGGTGGCACCAAGGTCAGCTTCGGTGAGTACGGTATCCAGGCCCTGAGCCCGGCATACGTGACGAACCGTCAGATCGAGTCCGCCCGTATTGCGATGACCCGCCACATCAAGCGTGGCGGTAAGGTCTGGATCAACATCTACCCGGACCGTCCGCTGACGAAGAAGCCTGCTGAAACCCGTATGGGTTCCGGTAAGGGTTCTCCGGAATGGTGGGTCGCAAACGTCAAGCCGGGCCGGGTTCTCTTTGAACTCTCCGGTGTCAATGAAGAGGTAGCTCGCGAGGCCCTGCGCCTGGCAATCCACAAGCTCCCGTTGAAGGCACGCATTGTGCGTCGCGAAGGTGGTGAATAGAAATGGCAGTAGGGTCGAAGGATCTCGCACCCGCACAGCTGGACGGTTTCGACAACGAGCGTCTCGTTGAAGAACTCCGCAAGTCCAAGGAAGAGCTGTTCAACCTGCGTTTCCAGTCCGCCACCGGTCAGCTGGAGAACCACGGTCGCCTGCGCGCGGTAAAGAAGGACATCGCACGCATCTACACCGTTCTGCGTGAGCGCGAGCTGGGCATTCGTGCCGAGGTTGCCGCACCGGTTGTGGAAGCCAAGGAAGAAAAGAAGTCCAAGAAGGCTGCCAAGGCTGAAACTGCCGAAGCTGAAGCTGGAGAGGACGCCAAGTGAGCGAGAAGGAAACTGTGACGGAAGCAGCAGCCAGCGCTGAACAGCGCGGTTACCGTAAGACGCGTCGCGGCTACGTTGTCTCTGACAAGATGGAAAAGACCATCGTTGTTCAGGTTGAAGACCGCGTGAAGCACGCTCTGTACGGCAAGGTTATTCGCCGCACTTCGAAGGTCAAGGCTCACGACGAAGAGAACACCGCCGGCATCGGCGACCTCGTTCTCATCTCTGAGACCCGCCCGCTGTCCGCTACCAAGCGGTGGCGCCTGGTGGAGATCCTCGAAAAGGCCAAGTAAATCCGACGCCGGGCTTGCCCGGTTTGGATTCGCTGGAAGGGTCCGCGTTCTGCATGGAACGCGGGCCCTTCCGCGTTCCCGGCACGTTTCGGAAAGACCAGCGAAACATGCTAGGATATTGAGTTTGTATGGCGCCATTTGTGCGTCATCGACTACCTCGTAAACAATCGTGCCGCTGCATACTGCCCCGCGCAGAGTTTTCTGCAAGGGAAGCTGATGCTCGTGGCACGGGCGTTTAGGCCTGTTCTGGCAAAATCCAGGCAGGTCAAGAGACACCCCGATCAACCGTTCCGCAAGGCTCATTCCGTATGCATGATTTCGGTCTGAGAACCGGCGCGACGCAAGGAGTAAAAATTGATTCAGCAGGAGTCGCGACTCAAGGTCGCCGACAACACGGGTGCTAAGGAAATCCTTACCATTCGCGTTCTCGGTGGATCCGGTCGTCGCTACGCAGGCATTGGCGACGTCATCGTCGCTACCGTCAAGGACGCTATTCCCGGCGGAAACGTAAAGAAGGGCGACGTCGTCAAGGCGGTCATCGTCCGTACCAAGAAGGAACGCCGCCGTGCGGATGGTTCCTACATCAAGTTTGACGAAAACGCAGCTGTGATCCTGAAGAACGACGGTGACCCCCGCGGTACCCGTATCTTCGGCCCGGTTGGTCGTGAACTTCGCGACAAGAAGTTCATGAAGATCGTTTCGCTGGCCCCGGAGGTGCTTTAGTCCATGGCTAAGATCAAAAAGGGTGACCTCGTTCAGGTCATCACCGGCGCCAAGCAGGAACGTGGCGGCGACCGCGGCAAGCAGGGCAAGGTCCTGCGCGTATTCCCGGACACCAACCGCGTGCTGGTAGAGGGAATCAACCGCGTCACCAAGCACACCAAGGTCGGTCAGTCGCAGCGCGGCACCAAGACCGGTGGCATCGAGGTTGTTGAGGCCCCGATCCACGTTTCCAACGTTGCTCTGGTTGACCCGTCGACCAAGAAGCCGACCCGTGTTGGTTTCCGTCTCGACACCGTTGAGAAGGATGGCGCTACCAAGACCGTCCGGATCCGCGTGTCCAAGGCCACCGGGAAGGACATCTGATGAGTGAGACACTGTCTGAGACCACCGTCGAAACGAAGATCGTTCCTCGTCTGAAGACGAAGTATGCAGAGACCATCAAGAAGTCCCTGCAGGACGAGTTCAGCTACGCGAACGTGAACCAGGTTCCCCGCCTGGTGAAGGTTGTTGTGAACATGGGTGTTGGAGATGCCGCCAAGGACTCCAAGCTGATCGACGGCGCTGTCCGCGACCTCACCCTGATCACCGGCCAGAAGCCGCAGGTAACCAAGGCCCGCAAGTCGATCGCACAGTTCAAGCTGCGCGAAGGCATGCCGATCGGTGCACACGCAACTCTGCGTGGAGACCGCATGTGGGAATTCGTGGACCGTCTGGTTTCGCTGGCTCTGCCGCGTATCCGTGACTTCCGCGGCCTCAACGGCAAGCAGTTCGATGGCAACGGCAACTACACCTTCGGTCTGACCGAGCAGGTTATGTTCCACGAAATCGACCAGGACTCCATCGACCGCGTTCGCGGTATGGACATCACGGTCGTCACCACTGCCAAGACCGACGACGAAGGCCGCGCGCTGCTCAAGGCGCTTGGTTTCCCGTTCAAGACCGAAAACTAACTACGTAACAGGTCCGGCAGCGTAGCTCGCAAGAGCGGGCGCTGCGGAAACCGTTATGAGGAAGGGCTATAGCCCAAATGACTATGACAGATCCTGTCGCAGACATGCTCACGCGTCTGCGCAATGCAAACTCGGCATACCACGACACCGTGACCATGCCGTACAGCAAGCTGAAGGCACGCGTTGCTGACATCCTGAAGGCAGAAGGCTACATTGCCGGCTGGAAGGAAGAAGACGCCGAGGTTGGCAAGAAGCTGACCATCGACCTGAAGTTCGGTCCGAACCGCGAGCGTTCCATCGCTGGCGTCCGCCGCATCTCCAAGCCCGGCCTCCGCGTATACGCGAAGTCCACCAACCTGCCTCACGTGCTGGGTGGCCTGGGTATCGCTATCCTGTCCACCTCTTCCGGCCTCCTGACTGACAAGCAGGCCGGCAAGAAGGGCGTGGGCGGCGAAGTCCTCGCGTACGTCTGGTAACGGGAAAGGAAGAGAATAATGTCACGTATTGGACGTCTCCCCATCACCGTTCCTGCCGGAGTTGAGGTCAAGCTCGATGGCTCCGTCATCAGCGTCAAGGGTTCCAAGGGAGAGCTGAGCCACACTGTAGCCAGCCCGATCGAGGTTTCCCTGGAAGAGAACACTCTCACGGTCACCCGCCCGAACGACGAGCGCAACTCGCGTTCGCTGCACGGCCTGACCCGCACCCTGATCGCCAACATGATCCAGGGCGTTACCGAGGGCTACGAGAAGAAGCTTGAAATCGTTGGTACTGGTTACCGCGTTCAGGCAAAGGGTTCTGACCTGGAGTTCGCTCTTGGCTTCAGCCACCCGGTTAATGTCTCGGCACCCGAAGGCATCACCTTCGTAGTAGAGGGTCCGACCAAGCTCTCTGTTGCGGGTATCAACAAGCAGCAGGTCGGCGAGGTTGCTGCCAACATTCGCAAGCTGCGCAAGCCTGACCCCTACAAGGGCAAGGGTGTCCGTTACGCCGGCGAAGTCATCCGCCGCAAGGTCGGAAAGGCTGGTAAGTAAACCATGGCCATCGCAATTAACAAGAAGCGTACGAACAAGAGCAAGTCTGCTGCACGCAGCCGTCGCCAGCTTCGTATCCGCAAGCGCATCACCGGCACGGCTGTACGTCCTCGTCTGGTCGTCAACCGTTCGGCCCGCCACATCTTCGTCCAGGTTGTCGATGACAGCAAGGGTGTAACCGTGGCTTACGCTTCCACCCTGGAAGCTGACCTTCGCGCACTCGACGGAGACAAGACTGCCAAGGCCAAGCGCGTGGGTGAGCTCGTTGCCGAGCGTGCCAAGGCTGCAGGCGTCGAAGCTGTTGTCTTCGACCGTGGCGGTAACAAGTACCACGGCCGCATCGCCGCCGTCGCTGACGGTGCTCGCGAAGGTGGGCTGGCACTGTGACCGTTGAAAATAACGAAAAGGACATTCAGGTGACTGAAGCTGTAGCTGCTGAAGCAACTGAGACCGCACCCGCTACCGACGACCGCCGCGGCGGACGTCGTGGCGAGCGCGGCGAGCGTGGCCAGGGCCGCGGCGACCGTGGTGGCCGTGGTGGCCGCGACGGCGGTCGCGAAGCCGAGAAGAGCCAGTTCGTAGAGCGCGTTGTAACCATCAACCGCGTTGCCAAGGTCGTCAAGGGTGGTCGTCGCTTCAGCTTCACCGCACTCGTCGTCGTCGGTGACGGCAACGGCATGGTTGGCGTCGGCTACGGCAAGGCCAAGGAAGTTCCCGCTGCTATCGCAAAGGGCGTCGAAGAGGCCAAGAAGTCCTTCTTCCGCGTTCCCCGCGTTGGCAACACCATCCCGCACCGTGTGCAGGGTGAGGCTGCTGCAGGCGTTGTCCTGCTGCGTCCGGCTTCCGCCGGTACCGGTGTTATCGCCGGTGGTCCGGTCCGCGCGGTACTGGAGTGCGTGGGTATCCACGACATCCTCTCCAAGTCGCTCGGTTCCTCCAACGCGATCAACATCGTTCACGCGACCGTTGACGCACTGAAGCAGCTCGAAGAGCCCGCTTCGGTGGCTGCCCGCCGTGGCCTGCCGCTGGACGAGGTTGCTCCTGCTGCTCTGGTGCGCGCGCTCCAGAACCAGAAGGCAGGTGTTTAGTCATGGCTAAGAACCTGACTCCCTCCGACGCCAAGTTGGAGATCACCCAGATCAAGGGCGTCATCGGCGCCAAGCAGAACCAGAAGGCTACCCTCCGGTCTCTCGGCCTGAAGCGCATCGGACACACTGTTGTCCGTGACGCCGACGCCGTGACCGTTGGAATGCTCAACACGGTTCCGCACCTCGTGAATGTAGAGGAGGCGAAGTAATGGCCGAGAACAAGACCGCTGCAGAGGCTGCTGAGAAGCAGAACGCTCTGAAGGTCCACCACCTGCGTCCCGCCCCGGGTGCCAAGACCACCAAGACCCGTGTTGGTCGTGGTGAAGGCTCCAAGGGTAAGACCGCTGGTCGCGGTACCAAGGGTACGAAGGCCCGCTACCAGGTAAAGGCTGGCTTTGCCGGCGGCCAGCTGCCGCTGCACATGCGCCTGCCGAAGCTGCGCGGCTTCAAGAACCCGTTCCGGGTTGAGTTCCAGGTTGTGAACCTGGACAAGCTCAACGAGCTGTTCCCGGAAGGTGGCGCTGTCACCGTTGAGTCCCTGGTTGAGAAGGGTGCCGTTCGCAAGAACCAGCCCGTCAAGGTCCTGGGCACCGGCGACATCACCGTCAAGGTTGACGTCACCGCCCACGCTTTCTCTTCCAGCGCTGCTGAAAAGATTGCTGCAGCAGGTGGAAGCACCACTGCTCTCTAAGAGCCAGTGGGGCTGATGCCCGTTGTAAAAAAGATCCCGGTATGCGGGGCTTCGGCCCCGTATGCCGGGATTTTTTGCGTGAAAGTGGACTCTCGATTATTACGACGGCGTCACAAGCAGCTAGACTCGGTTGTTGGGTTTCATTGAGCCCATCCACATCCTTGTACTTTCTACTCAGGAGGACGCTTGCTAAGCGCATTCGGCCGGGCGTTTCGGACGCCTGATTTGCGACGCAAGTTGTTGTTCACGCTGGGAATCATCACAATCTTCCGCTTGGGAGCTTTCATCCCCTCGCCTGGTGTGAACTACCAGAATGTCCAGCAATGCTTGAACACCGGTGACACCTCGCAGGGCATCTACCAGCTGGTTAACCTGTTCAGCGGCGGCGCGTTGCTGCAGGTCTCGATCTTTGCCCTGGGCATCATGCCCTACATCACGGCGAGCATCATCGTGCAGCTGCTCCGGGTGGTCATTCCCCGGTTCCAGCAGCTCTACGAAGAGGGCTCTTCAGGCCAATCGAAGTTGACCCAGTACACCCGGTACCTCACCATCGCGCTTGGCCTCTTGAACGCCACCACCCTGGTGTCCTTGGCCCGTTCCGGCCAGCTGCTTCCGGGCTGTAACCTCCCGATCATTCCTGATGAGAGCATCATTACCACCATCCTCATCATCATCACGCTGACGGCCGGTACCGGCCTCATCATGTGGATGGGCGAGCTCGTCACGGAAAAGGGTGTGGGTAACGGTATGTCGCTGCTCATTTTCACTTCCATCGCTGCAGGCTTCCCTGGATCATTGGGTTCCATCTGGACCTCCAAGGGGCCGGGAACGTTCTTCACCGTCCTGGCTGTGGGTCTGCTCACGGTGGCATTGGTGGTCTTCGTGGAACAGTCCCAGCGGCGGGTTCCGGTCCAATATGCCAAGCGCATGATCGGACGCCGCACCGTGGGTGGCACCAGCACCTACATCCCCATCAAGGTGAACATGGCCGGCGTCGTGCCCGTCATCTTCGCTTCCTCCATGCTGTACCTGCCAGGCCTGATTGCGCAGTTCAACCAGCCGAAGCCAGGGGAGCAGCTGGCGCCATGGGTTGAGTGGATCAACAACAACCTCACCCGCGGCGACCACCCCATCTACATGGCGCTGTACTTCGCCATGATCGTGTTCTTCACCTACTTCTATGTGGCCATCACCTTCAACCCTGAAGAAGTGTCGGACAACATGAAGAAGTACGGCGGGTTCATTCCGGGCATCCGGGCGGGTAAACCGACCGCGGACTACCTGCAGTACGTGCTTTCCAGGATCACCCTGCCTGGAGCCTTCTATCTGGGCTTCGTGGCGTTGATTCCGCTGGTTGCACTCGTCCTGATCAACGCCAACCAGAACTTCCCGTTTGGTGGCACGTCAATCCTGATCATGGTGGGTGTCGGCCTGGAAACCGTTAAGCAGATTGATGCGCAGCTACAACAACGTCACTACGAAGGGCTTTTGCGATGACGAGAATGCTGATCATTGGACCTCCCGGTTCGGGTAAGGGTACGCAGGCTGAGCGGATTTCCGAGCGCCTCGGCGTAGTCGCCATCTCCACCGGCGACATCTTCCGTGCCAACGTTAAGGGCGAAACCCCCTTGGGCATTGAAGCCAAGAAATACATGGACGCAGGGGACTTCGTTCCGGACAGCGTCACGAACAACATGGTTCGTGACCGCCTGAGCCAGAGCGACGTCGAGAACGGCTTCCTTTTGGACGGTTACCCGCGCACCACCGCGCAGGTCGACTACCTGGACCAGATCCTCGCTGAAGGCGAGCAGGAGCTCGACGTCGTGCTCCAGCTGACTGCCGACGACGAAGAACTGGTGTCCCGCCTGCTGGGCCGTGCGAAGGAAACCGGGCGCTCTGACGACAATGAGGCCGTCATCCGTCACCGGCTGGACCTCTACCACGAGCAGACTGAGGCCGTTGTTGCCAAGTATGCCGAGCGCGGGATCCTGACGCAGGTGGACGGAATCGGCGGCATCGACGAAGTCACCGACCGCGTTCTCACCGCCATCGAGTCAGCCAAGGCCGTCTAGCGAGGGCTTTTCCACATAGCCGGATCGTCGGCGCTGGAGCAAAGGGTGTGTCCCGTACCATTGGTGCGGGACACACCCTTTTCGTTTCGCGGCAGTTTTTGGGGGAACCGCATGCAAACAGCTCTTTCCGGACACAGCAGGATTGCGGGTTTGGAGGTTTACCTTCCACCTGCGCGCCTGGAGACTTCCGCCGTCGAACGCCGTATTGGTGAGTCGAGTCCGGGGTTCCGGGTACCCAAGGGCTTGATCTCCCGTGTTACCGGGATCCGCTCCCGGAGCGTCATGGCAGACTCCGAGCAAGCATCGGACCTTGCGGCCAATGCTGCGGCGAAGCTCCTTGCTGAATGTGGCCTGCAGGCCCCGGACATAGACCTCCTCATCTTCGCGTCCGCCAGCCAGGACATGGTGGAACCGGCTACGGGCCACATGGCCGCCGCCAAACTCGGACTTTGCTGCCCTGTGATGGATGTGAAGAATGCGTGCAACAGTTTCCTGAACGGCCTGGAAGTGGGCGATGCCCTGATTGCCACGAGACGGTATGCCAGGGTCCTGGTGGTCACGGGGGAGTCGCCGTCGCGGGCGGTCCGTTGGAGGGTTCCGGACTTTGGCACTTTCGCGTCAAGCTTTCCCGGGTACACCATGAGCGACGGCGGAGCGGCAGTGTTGCTTGAACCCGCGGGTCCGGCGGCAATGGCGTCGAACGGACTGGAGGCGGGGCCGGCAGGCATTCTTGGTATGGGCTTCACTGCCCGCAGCAGCCACTGGTCTGTCGGCACCTTGGCTGCAGGTGGATCTGCTTATCCGCGCGATCCGGAAGCTACCTATTTCACCATGGACGGTGAGAAGCTCAAGGACGCTTTTCTGGATTTGGGCTGCGGCGTCCTGGACGAAACTTTGGACGGCCTGGGTCTGCAGTGGACGGACTTCGCCGTGGTTTGCGTGCACCAGGTGAGTGCACCGTACCGGGAGGTCTTTGCGGAACGGGCCGGTGTTCCGCGTGAGTTGCTGGTTCCTTCGGTAGAGGACTTCGGAAATTTGGCCTCAGTTAGCCTGCCCCTGCAATTGAAACTCGCCGTGGACAGTGGACGCTGCGGTCCGGGAGATCTGGTGGCATTGGTGGGACTCGCCGGCGGCGTGAGCCTGGGTATGGCGGTGGTGCGGCTGTGACGCCGGAACACCATCCCGGAAGCACGGCCCGTACCCGGCCGCTGTCCATCGCCCTGCCCATGCTGAACGAAGAGAAGCTTGTCCGGCAGACGTTGGACTCTCTTGCAGCCCAGGAGCACCCGGACTTCACGGTGGTGGTTGTAGACAACGGATCCACGGACTCCAGCTGTTCGATCGTGGCAGAGTTCGCCGCAGCCCATCCCACTATGGACATCAGGCTTGTCCATGAAGCCGAGAAGGGGACGGGCGCGGCCGCGGATACCGGCATGCGCTTCGGTGTGGACCACGGCGCGAGGTGGCTGGCCCGAACGGATGCCGATTGCCTCGCTGCGCCGGATTGGACCGCGAGGATTGTCCAGGCCTTCAACGACGGCCTGGAACTCATCGCCGGCCAGCTTGTGCCCCGTAAGGATGAAGGCATCAGTGCGGGGGAGCGGAGGATGATGCTCCTGGCAGTTGAGATCGCATCCTTCTTCGGCCGTATTCGCCCCGGCAACAAAGGTGACGGATATCTGGGCCGTTATCAGATGCTTCCAGGGTGCAATATGGCGATCACGGCAGATATGTATCACCGTTCAGGTGGGTTCCCGAGGACCAGCATAGAAGACCTCCATGAAGACCGCGCACTGTCCAACCGCGTGCGAAAGCTGACCCGCAATTACGCGCTGCGCCGGGATGTTGTGGTGTACGGCTCCTCACGGCGGGTCAAAGCCTGGGGTTTGAAGAACACCCTGGCTTGGTATGCGGACCACCGGTACCGGCCAGAGCACGTGGACATCCGGTGACGCCGTGATAACCAACGGAAGAAAGCCCAGCGGCAGGATATCCAGCGGCCTCATGAGCAAGGCCGAACGCTGGGAACAGCGTGTTCAACTGGGGGCGCATCCATTGCTCTACCCGGCGATTCGTGGGCTGGGCAGCATGCGGCCGGTGATGCGTTTGCCCGGTCTGGGAATCCTTGTCAGCGAAGCCGCACTGGTGCGTGACGTTCTCATGGATACCCAGCGGTTCATCAAGAATGGTCCGTCGGGTTCAGGTGCGCTCTGGACTCCCGTAGTGGGACCAAAGGCGTTGGTGAACATGGACGGCACGGAGCACAGGGAGCTGCGGCGCAAGCTCGCCGACCTCTTCACTCCAGGCTCGGTGGCGGCGATTGTCGAGCCGGCGGCTGCGTCGCTTCATGACCGCTTACACCACGGACTGGACGCAGGTGGGCACGTGGATCTGGTGGACTGCGTCAAGGAACTTGCCGGGGGAGTCATCTCCAGGCTGCTGGGCGTGCCGGATGATGCACCAGGCCGGTTGCCCAATAGGGAACTCTTCAATTTAGGGTCTTCCATCTCTTCCCTCGTCCGCCTGGGGCGCCCCACGCTGACGGTGAGGCAGATCGCCAAGGGAAGATCCGCCGTCGGGGTTTTGGCAGGACCGGCGCGGGAAGCGTACCGGAAGAGCGACCCCCAAACGTTTCCAGGCAGGCTGCGCGCACTCGGCATGACCGAGGAGGAGGCCATGGGCATCATCAGCGCATTTGTGATGGTGGGAACTGAGACGCTGGTGTCCTTCGTTCCGCGGCTGATTGCCCTGCTCGCTGACAGTGGACGCCTTGCGGGTCTGGTTGAGGATCGCTCCGGTGTTGCCTCGGCCGTGAACGAGGCATTACGGTTCACCGTGCCGTCCCCGATGATGCTGAGGGATGCTCTTTCTCCTTGCACCCTTGGCGGAGTCGCTATCCGAGCGGGGGACCGTCTTTTGCTATCGACTGTTCACGCCTCCAAGAGCCTGGGCAGATTCGAACCCGGGATTCCCACCCCGCCGCAGGCGCGTCAGCTGTGGTTCGGTGCGGGTCCGCACTTTTGCATCGGCATGCCGTTGGCCATGGCCGAGATCAATGCGACGCTGTCTTTGCTCCTGGACAGGTATGCCCGGCACCCGTGGCTCGTCTCGTCCCGGCAAGTGAGCAAAGGTGTGCTGATTCCCGGATACAGAAAGTTGGAGCTGGTCAATGCCTGATGACGCATTGTGGGAAGGTACTTCGTCCGGCACCGATCTTATCGAAGCCGTCTACGCCGCAGCCGGGCGCGTGCCAGAGAGCCCCGCGATCACGGCGCCTGGCAGATTTTCCCTCTGGAACCATGTTCCAGGGCGACTACGGCGTCCCGGCCGGCTCCGACCAGGACGGAGCATCACTTACCGCGAATTGGTCAAAGGCATAGATGCTACGGCCCGGCACCTCCATGATGACGGTTTTGGTGCCGGTGAACGGATGCTCTTCTCGGTCCGCCCCAGCCCGGCAGCGTTCATCCTGGCCCTGGGGGCCGTCCGCGCCGGTGGTTCCGTAGTGTTCATCGATCCAGGAATCGGACCGTCGCTTTTCCATGACCGGGCCAGGCTGGCTGCCCCGAGGTGGGCTGCCTCTGAGTCCCTTCTGTACGCCCTCAGTACGCGGAGCCCACTGCTGCCTCTGGCCCGGCGGAGGGGATTGCTGCTGCCGGATTATGGTGCCATGGACGTCCGGCACTACTATTCCGGCCTCTGGCTCCCCGGTGTTCCCCGAGGCGCGACCCCGGTGAAGCGACTCGCCAGTCCGTCGCTTCCCAGAGATATCGTTCCGCCCTCCGCGGGCGCTTCCTCCGGGCAGGAAGCAGTGATCATTTTTACGTCAGGGACCACCGGTGCGCCGAAGGGCGTAGTACACACCCGGCGTTCGCTTGGGGCAGGATTCGAGCAGCTCAGCCAGCGCTGTACCTTTGGCGAGGGCGATCGCATCCACTCCGAGCAGCTCATGATGGGCTTGCCGGCACTCATCGCCGGCGCGCACTGGACCATGCCCGGCTATGGCTTCTCAGCGCACATCGACCCCCTTCGCTTGGCACGCGAGCTTGGGCCGGTGGCTGGCAAAGAGGACTCGTACGACGGCGCGACGCACCTTTTCCTTGTGCCGTCCCAGTTGGCGCCCATCCTGGATGCGGTCGAGGATGGCAGCGTCACGCTCCCCGCAACACTGCGGACAGTAATGCTTGGGGCCGCGCCGGTGCTTGCTCCCTTCCTGAAACGGGCAACGGCACTGCTTCCCGGCGTCGAGTTCGAACTCATCTACGGCATGACGGAGTTGCTGCCGATTGCCGTCGCCGATGGCACGGAGAAGCTGGCCTTTGCGTCCGGCGCTGATGCCGAATTTACGTCGCCGGATGGAAGTGGCGAAGGCGATTTCCTCGGAGAGCCACTGCCCGCCGTCGGCATCCGGGTAGGGGAGGACCACGAACTGTACGCCCGGGGACCGAACATGTGTCACGGATATCTGGGTGAGGAAGCCATGATTGAGCACGCCACCGGAGACCTGGTGCGGCTGGACCACGGTACGGCAGGCCCCGGAACCGGTCCCGCGCGCTTGGTGATGATCGGGCGCAAGAAGGACATGATCATCCGGGGCAAAACCAACATCTACCCTGCACTGTATGAACCGCTGATCACTTCCGTGCCAGGAGTTCAGCAGGCCGTCATGGTCGGGGTGCCCGACGGGATCGGTGATGAAGCTGTGTGGCTGGCCGTCGTGGCTGCACAGGGGAACCCAGGGGCGGACGGAGGGCTGAAAGCAAAACTAACCAAGGTCCTCCCGGAGATGATTGACGAATCCGCTCTCCCCGACCACATCGAAATCCTGGATGCCATCCCTGTCGGCGGACGCCACAAGAAGCCGGACCGGGAAGCGCTTCGACGCGAATTTGCCCGCAAGTCCGCTGATAAAGGCGTAGCGCTGTGAAGGCCGCGGCGCAGTGAAAATCGCGGTTACCGGGGCCACTGGCTTCATAGGGGGAGCAGTCGCCGCTGCCGCCGAGGCTAAGGGGTGGGACGTTGTTCGTTTCGCACGGCGCCAAGGCCCTGGGCTGACGTATTGGGACCTAACGGGTGTGCCGCCTGGCCGAATGCCGGCCGTGGACGCGGTGGTCCATGCCGCCGCCCACGTGGCGGACTGGGGCGCCGCCCGCATGTTCTACCGCACGAATGTGCTGGGTACCCGTGCCGTGGTTGAGGCCTACCCAACAACTCGGCTGGTGCACATTTCCAGTTCAAGCGTCTACCCGTGGTGGGAGCCCTGTACCAACCGCGGGGAAGTTGAGGTGGCTGTGCGCCACCTCAACGCCTACGCAAGCAGCAAGGCGCTCGCCGACGTGGAGGCCCGACGGCATCGCAATGCCGTGGTTCTTCGGCCACACGGAGTTTATGGACCGGGCGATCGGACGCTGATGCCGCGCCTGATCAGCAACGTACGCCACGGACGGCTCCTCACCGTGGGCCATACCGGTATTCGTCATCAGCTCACGCATGTTGACAACCTGACAGAGGCAGCGCTGGCAGCTTGCCAGTCCGATGCCCGAGGAGCCATCAACGTGGCCGACGCGGAGCCTGTGGAGCTTGGGACCGTGTTGAGGAAGGTACTTGCTGTTACTGGCCACGCCGGGGCGGGTATCAGGTACATTCCGGAGCCTGCCGCCATGGCACTTGCCGGCATTTCCGAAGCCGTTGCCCGCGTTTCCGGCCGGGCACCACGCCTCACGCGCTACGCCGTCAGCCAGCTCGGACGGGACAGAACCTACCGTTTGGACCGGCTCCGGGAAGAGCTGGGAATCGAACCAATTTCGACCACGCTCTCCGATGCGGGAAAATGGTTGGAGCACGGGGCCTGATGGGCTCCTACAGCAAACCATCCAGAGGAGAACATGGCGTTCGGTCAGCCCCGCATCGAGTACAAAACCAACGAGCAAATGCGCAAGATGCACGAGGCCGGATTGGTCCTCAGCCGTGCCCTTGACGCTGCCGTTGCGGCGGCCAAGGCAGGCGTCACCACCAAGGACCTCGACGACGTTTTCGCGGCAGTCCTGAATGACGCCGGGGCCAAGTCAAACTTCCTTGGTTACCACGGCTTTCCCGCCACCATCTGCACGTCAGTGAACGAGGAAGTGGTCCACGGCATCCCAGGAAACCGTGTCCTCAACGATGGCGACATTATTTCCATCGACGGCGGCTGCATCGTGGACGGATGGCACTCGGACTCCGCCCGCACTGTCATCGTTGGCACGGCAGACCCTGAGGACCAGCGCCTCTCGGATGTCACTGAGACCGCCATGTGGCGAGGGATTGCCGCGCTGGCCAAGGGCAAGTTCGTCGGCGACATCGGCAATGCGATTGATGACTACGTTTCTTCCGTCCCCGGCAAGCCCTTGGGCATCCTGGAAGACTATGTGGGCCACGGCATCGGTTCGGAAATGCATATGGCCCCCGACGTCCTGAATTACCGCACCAATCACCGCGGCCCGAAGATCCGCCCGGGACTGTGCCTCGCCATTGAACCCATGCTGGTGCGCGGTGGCATCGAGACTGCCACCCTGGATGATGACTGGACTGTTGTCACCACCGACGGCAAGCGCTCCTGCCAGTGGGAACACTCGGTGGCCGTGCACGAAAAGGGCATCTGGGTCCTGTCCGCCCCGGACGGAGGCGCCGAGCAGTTGGCGCCGCTCGGCGTCGTGCCCGTCCCGATCCCGTAACCGGGCGGGCCGGCTCCCGGTCGGCGTGCTGCGCCGGCTCAGAGCAATGGGAAACTGGGTGGGAGCAGTTGGTGCGTTGGCCGCTTGGCATGGTCCGAGACGCTCAGTGAAGCGATGTATTGGTCCAGGAATTCCTGTGCGCGCGCACGGTAACCGGTGGTGTCGACGGTGACTACTTCACCATCCTCGACGATGGTGCGGCCGGCCACCACGACGCGCGAGATGTCACGGCCATCGGCGTTCATCACCATGGTGCGGATGGGGTCGCCATACGGTCCGATGTGCTGGCCAGCCAGATCCAGAACAAAGTAGTCTGCCTGGGCTCCAGCCGCCAGACGGCCGAGATCCGTACGCCCCAGCGCTTCTGCCGGGTCCAGGGTGGCTGATCGGAAGAGATCCGCAGCCTGGGCGCTTGTGCGGTCGCCCGTGACCGACTTGGTCATACCCATGGCCAGATCCATGGCGCGGATCATGTTTGGCGGGGCGGAGTCCGTCCCCAGCACTACCCGGATGCCCCTTTCGCGGTAAGAGTCATAGTTGTCCAGCATGCCGCCATAGTGGGCCATCGGAATGGGACACAGCAGGACACTCGCGCCGGATTCCGCGAGCAGTTGGAGGTCATCCCCGGTGCCGAAGGCCTCGGGCATGAGTGGATGCCCCGGAACCGTCCATGCATGGGGAATGAAGGTCTTCCCGCTGAGGAAGCCCAGATCCGCGAGGTAGGGCAGGGAACGCTTGCCGGTGCGGGCAATCATGGTTTCTATTTCGAAAAGCCCCTGTGCGGCGTGCAGGCGGACCGGAATACCCAGTTCGTCCGCTGCCTTGCGGGTCAGGCGCAATGTTTGTTCGGTCTGGGTCTCTATGCGCGAAGGAAGCAAAGCCGTGTTGATCAGCCCGCCGGCACGTCCTTCGAAATCCTGGGCGAAGCGGATGGCATCCTCAAGTCCGTCCAGGCCGCGCCGTTCGTCCTCGTGGAGCAGCGCATTGCTGCCATCCGTGTAGGGGACGGCTGTGCGGTAGCTCGGGCCCAAGTAGGCGCGGAGGCCAATCGCCTCCACAGCCCCGGCTGTGTCCGCCATGTCCTGGTAGTCCTCGCACCATTCGTGATAGCTCTCCGAGGCGATGGGCATAAGGGTGGTGATGCCGTTGCGGACCAGTTGGGATAGAGCGAATTCGCGTCGGAAACGTGCTTGCTCCCGGGTAAAGACGGCTCCGTGGTCCTTAAGGTATTCCTCAGACCACATCAGACCCAGGCGGCGGGAGGCATCCGGCCAGGAATCGAAGATTGCGTGGTCGATGTCCGCCAGCGCGTTGAGGTCGATGAAACCAGGGGACACAACGGCTTGCCCGGCGTTAATCTCAACGTCCACACGCCCGTCGTAGTCCCGGCCCACGAACAGGATGGTTCCGTCGTCGTGGACCAGTTCGGCATCAGGCATGATGCAGTGGTCGCCGTCCGCGTAGCCGATCACGAACGCCGCCTTGACGCGTGTGATCACTTGTTCTCCAGATCGGACGCCTGGTTGTCCAGGATGGTCCCGGCCACGAGCATCGCGTCTTGCACTGAGCCATCGCGGATGGCTTCGAAGAGGTCGTCGTGATGGTCATGTCCTGTGCTTGCGGCACGGTCCAAGCCTGCGGGGGAGGTCCAGGAACCGTCGATGCTGGCGGCCAGCGAACCGTAGATGCCAGCCAGGAGTTGGTTGTGTGCGGCATCAACCACAGCACGGTGGAAGTCGATGTCGGCCTCCCGGAAGCCGTCATCGTCCCGTGATTCGGCGGCAGCACGACGGCGGTCAAGGGCGTCCTGGAGCTTGTCCAGGTCTGCCTGGTCCCGGCGTTGCGCGGCCAAAGCAGCGGCCGGCACGTCCAGGCTTCGCCGGACCTCGACCGCCTCGAAAGGGTCCGCGTCCTGGAAGCCTTTTCGAAGGGCGATCTCCTGTTCATCGACTGCTGCAACGAAGGTCCCGTCGCCTTGCCGGGTCACGAGGAGCCCGGCGTGCACCAGCGCACGGAGAGCTTCGCGCAAGGGAGCGCGGCTCAGCCCCAAAGCCCTGCCGAGCTCGGGTTCGGGCGGAATCCGGTCGCCCAGACCCCATTCGCCCTGGCGAATCCGATGACGGATGTCATCGATTGCTTCGTCGACCACACTGCGTTTGCCGTTCACCGCCATGGTGCCCCCTCAGTTTTCCTACGTCCACGAAGCGTCTCACATCGAAGTTCCAAAATCCACCCTTTCGTAAGACGTCTTACGAGTGTACCTTGTTGAGCATGACCCAGATCACACAACAAACCCATGGCTTGAGGTCTTTACAAGACGACGATTTCCGAGGCGTCCGCCTCGGTGTCCAGTTCACGCGCTACCCGGGAATGGAGGAGCTCCCACTGCTTGCTTCCCTGCGGCAGGCGATTGAGGACGGCTTCACACTCGTCGTGCTCAACAACATCACCGCGGAACTTTCGGGCGAGATGCCGGACTCCTTGGACGAGGTAGCGGCGGAAGCCGGGCGCGCCGGCGTCGAACTCCAACTCGGACTCGGATGCGCCGGTCCTGTGGGCGAACCAGCAGCGATCCGACGCGAACTGAGCAAGTCCTTGGCACGTGGTCTGGAACTCGGCCTCAAGGAGTTCTTCGTGTACACGCGGTCGGTGCGGGAGGGCATGGCGGATCAGGGCCGCTTTCTTGACCACCCTGCACAGCTCCGGATGATTCGGGCAAACCTCCAGTCCCTGGCAGAACAGGCCCGGGACCACAACGTGCGGGTCAACGTGAAGACCCACGAGGACCTCGCCTCAACGGAGGTCCTGTCCTTGGTGGAGAGCCTGGACCCGGCCGTCTTCAGCATCGGACTTGATGTGGCGAACCTCGTGGTGCGTGCGGAAGACCCTCACGAAGTGGCCAGAGCCCTGGGACCCTCCATCCGGATGACCCATCTCGAAGATGTTGTTCTTTTCCAGGTCCCGCATGGGTACCGCCGCCGGCTGCGCGCCGTAGGCGGAGGCGTCCTGGACTGGAAAGAGCTGCTTGGAAGCCTACTGGCCGCCGGAGTGCGCGATTTCACCGTGGAACAGCATCGTGGAAAGTTCGACACACCAATTTTCGACCGTTCATGGTTCCGCCATGAGCCCCACCTTGACGCCGAAGGGGTCGGACAGTTGGCCCGGCTAGGCATGCTAACGCACGACGGTGTGGCACGGGGGGACATCCCAGCGCTTGCCGATTGGGACGAGGACCCTACGCCCGCCGAGCGCCGCCAGCAATTGCTCATCAGCGCCGCAACGTTGCGGCAAATCCTCACATCGATCGGTGCCGGCATTGCGTCTCCGGCCGCGATCCTTTCCGGAGAGGAAGGACTCTCATGACAGCGATAGTCGCCCCGCAGGTTATTGCAGCGCCCAGGCGCCGACCTTTCAGAAGCTTCCTCAAGCGCGATCGGAAGCTCACCCTCACCCTGTCCCTCTTGGCCGCCCTTGTTGTAGTGACGCTGCTTGGTCCGCTGCTTTGGCGGCTCCAGGCCGATGCCATCAACCTCGGTGCGGTCCTCCAAGCCCCGAGTTTCGCCCACCCCATGGGTACCGATGACACGGGCCGTGACGTGCTGGCCCGTTTCCTGGCCGGTGGTCAGACCTCGATCCTCGCCGGACTTGCAATTGCCGTGATCGGTGCAATGGTGGGTTGCGTGACCGCGCTCCTGGCCGGTTCAATGCGCGGCTGGGTGGACACGGTCTTCACCTGGCTCACCAATTCCATCCTCTGCTTCCCGGCGCTCTTGCTAGCCATGGCCATTGCGATGGCACTCAAACCCGGTGTTACTGCGGCGGTCATTGGGCTCTCGCTGCACTCCTTCCCGTGGTACATGCGAACCCTCCGGGGCGAAGTGATGCGCCTCTATGGGCAGGACTTCATCCGTTCCACCATGGCGATCGGCGCCCACCCGGCCAGGGTGTTGTTCCGGCATGTGCTGCCCCACCTGATACCCATCATGATCCTGCAAATGGCAGCCGTGTTCGGGGCCGCCGTGCTGTCCTTGGCAGCTCTTGGGTACCTCGGGCTGGGGGCCCAGCCGCCCACCGCAGAATGGGGCGAAATGATCACCGAAGGCCAGCAGTTCTTCCTGACGGGGCAGTGGTGGATCGCCGGGTTCCCGGGCTTGGGGCTGCTGATTGCAGTCACCCTCACCACAGTCATCGCGGACAGGGCCCGTGAAGTCCTGGATCCCCGCGGCGAATTCATCCAGGCGAAGTGAGGCTCCAATGATCAACGCACTCCTCAAACGCCTCGGCGTGGCACTCGCCACCGTCTTCGGCGCTTCGATTTTCACCTTCATACTGCTCCGCAAAGTTCCGGGCGACCCCGCACGTGCCATTGCCGGTGACACCGCAACCGAAGAAACCATTGCAGCCCTGCGAAAATCCATGGGCCTGGATGAAAACCTGGTGGTCCAATACGGAAACTACATGGGCTCCTTGCTCCGCGGCGACTTCGGCTTCTCATACAGCACCGGAAACAGCGTGGGCACACTCCTGAGCCAGCGGCTCCCCGCAACGCTGGAGCTTGGTCTGTTGTCAGTCATTATTGCGATCGTCGCCGCGGTGCTCGCGGCAAGTTTCGCGGTGTACTCCAGGCGCCGGTGGCCCGATCAGCTCGTCCGCTTTGCCTCCTCCCTGGCCATGGGTTCGCCGCCCTTCTGGATTGCGTTGCTGGCCCTCATGATTTTCTCGATCCAGCTGGGCATCTTTCCCGGACCTGAAGGACGGCTATCTCCAGGAATGCTCAAACCTCCAAACGTTACTGGAATGTTCACCATCGATGCCCTGCTGGCCGGACAATGGGGAACCTTCGCCAACGCAGCCTGGCACCTGATCCTGCCTGCGACAATCGTGGCGCTCGGTCCCTTCGCCTTCCTCAGCAGGCTCTACCGCAACCAGTTGCGGGGCACCTTGCGGGAAACCTTCGTGGCCGTATCCCAGAGCCACGGTCTCCGCCGGTTCCCGGTGTACAACCGGCACGTGGCACCCCACGGCCTCCTTTCCCTGCTGCCAGCGGCGTCGCTCCTCTTCGCAGACCTCCTCGCAGGAAGCCTGCTGGTGGAGAAAGTGTTCGGCTGGCCGGGCATCGGGTCCATGACTGCGGACGCCATCATCCAAAAAGACTTTGGAGTGGTCCAAGCCGTACTACTGATGGCAGCAGTCCTCTACGTGGTTGTGAGCCTCCTGGCAGACGTCCTGATGACCGCAGCCGATCCCCGCACACGAGTAGGAGCACGCTGATGCAAAGCAATGCACTCTCCCTTCCCGCGCCTGAACTGTCATCCAAAGCTGACCCGGACCCCGTGCTCAGCGTCCGTGGACTTCGCACGGATTTCGTGACGGCCTTGGGAACCGTACACGCCGTCCGAGATGTTTCCTTCGATCTCCGCAGAGGCCAACGACTTGCAATCGTGGGTGAATCGGGGTCCGGAAAGTCCGCCATGGCCATGTCACTAATGGGGCTTGTGCCTCCGCCGGGCCAGGTCGTCGGCGGCAGCGTAAAGCTCAACGGCAAGGAAATTGTGGGCCTCGATGACGCCGCAATCTCCAAGGTCCGTGGCCAGGACATCAGCTTGGTGTTCCAGGACCCCATGGCGGCGCTGGATCCGCTGAAGACCATCGGAAGCCAATTCGTGGAGACCATCCGCGTTCATCAGGATGTCTCATCCAAGGCCGCGCGAAAAATGGCCTGTGAGCTTCTGGGCGAAGTAGGCGTCAGCGATCCTGACCGCCGGATCTCCGACTATCCGCATCAATATTCAGGGGGCATGCGGCAACGCGTCCTGATTGCCATGGCCATCGCCAATGACCCCTCGGTGGTGGTCGCAGACGAACCCACCACCGCCCTGGACGTAACAACCCAGGCGCAGGTGCTGGATCTGTTGGCCAAGATCTGCGACGAGCGCGGAAATGCCTTGGTGATGATCACCCACAATCTGGGGATCGTTGAGGAACTCTGCGACAGCGTCAACGTCATGTATGCCGGACGATTCGTCGAATCCACCACTACCGAAGCGTTGTTCGCCGCCCCCGGCCACCCATACTCCAAAGCCCTCCTGGACTGCGTCATCGATCCCGCCACCGCGCGGCGCGGCGCCTTGCCTGCCATCCCAGGGTCTCCGCCGGACCTCTCGGTGGACGAACCCGGCTGCCCCTTCGCACCCCGGTGCCCGATCGGCCGGGACCAAAAGCGCTGCGCCATCGAAAGGCCGGAGCCCCGCACCCTGTCCAACGGGGCAGTCGTCCGCTGCCACTTCGCAAACGATCCCGAAGGAGTCCCGGCATGAGCATCGCCAACGAACCCACGCTCCTTCGGGTGGAAAAGCTCAACAAGTCCTACGCCAAGGGATTTGGAAAGCGGCACAAGACGCAAATCCTGCACGACGTCTCGTTCGAACTGCTCCGCGGCCAGACTCTGGGCCTTGTGGGGGAGTCAGGCAGCGGCAAATCGACGACAGCGGCCTGCGTCATGGGCCTCACCGACGCTGACAGCGGCCTGATCGAATTCGACGGCGTAGATCTCACCACCCTCTCCAAACCCGGAATGCGCAAGATGCGCCGCAGGATCCAGATGGTTTTCCAAGACCCCAACGGATCCCTCGACCCGCGATTCACGGTGGGGGACCTGGTGGAAGAGCCGCTCATAGTGCACGGCATCTCCGATTCAGCGGAACGTTCGCGAAGGGTGGCCAAAGTCCTGGATCTTGTGGGCATCAGTGTCAAGCAGACGCAGCGTTTTCCCTTCGCGTTTTCCGGCGGCCAACGCCAGCGCATCGCGATCGCCCGTGCCCTTGTCCTCAACCCGGACCTTGTGGTGCTGGACGAGCCTGTGAGCGCCTTGGATGTCTCCATTCAAGCCCAGGTCCTGAACCTCCTCAGCGACCTGCAGGACGAACTCGGACTTACCTACCTCTTCATCGTCCACGACCTCGCCGTTGCCCGGCTCATGAGCCACAACATCGCCGTCATGAACGCCGGCGAGATCGTGGAAGCCGGTACCGCCGCAGAGGTTTTTGACAACACCACCCATCCCTACACCCGTGCGCTGCTGGATGCCGTGCCGGGTGCCCGCCGACGGGCGAAGGCGCTCGCAGCGGCGGGAACAGGTAACGCCATGGAAGGAAACTGACATGAAACTATTCCCGAGATGGATGACAGCCGTAAGGCGAACGACGGCGGCAGTCGCCACCGTGGGCCTGCTAGCACTCGCCGGCTGTGCGCAGCCCGGCGTGCCTTCTGGCGCGGCCGACAGGCCATTCACCGTGAACTGGGCCGCGTCCCTGACCAACATCGATCCTGCGTTTGTATGCGCGGGTAATGAGAACAGCTTTGCAACCAACTTCTATGCGCGACTGGTCAAGCTCGACCAGGAGGCCCAGGCCGATGGAACCCGCGTGGCCATCAACGACCCCGAGCGGGTGAGTGGGGATCTCGCTACGTCCTGGACGGTCTCACCGGATGGGAAGGCCTACACCTTCTCCCTGCACCCTGGAGCGAAGTTCGCCAACGGCAACCCGCTGGACGCCGAGGCCGTGCGGTACTCAATCATGCGGAACCTCACCATCGGCGGCTGCGGTGCCCTCGGATTGCAGATCGGCCTCACCGACCCGCCGCTGATCAGCGACGTCGTGGTGCTGGACCAGCAAACAGTACGCCTGGAATTATCGCGACCGTATCCGGCAATCCTGGTGACACTGGCCCAGAGCCGTGGTTCGATCTATGACCCGAAGGTCATCAAGGAGCACGGCGAGGACAAGAAGGGCGTTCCCAACCAATGGTTGGCCTCACACACAGCCAGCAGCAGCGGGCCTTACGTCCTGGACGAATACGTGGCCAACAACTATGCCGTCCTTACCCGGAACCCGAACTACTACGGAGAACCGGCCAAGGAAGCTGAGGTCAGGGTGAACTTCATTACTTCAATCCCCACCCTCATGCTGCAGGCCCGCCGTGGCGAGGCCGACGTAACGCTTGGCCTGCCCCCTTACGTGGTGCACCAGCTGAGTCAGGAGGATTGCTGCCGGGTCACCGCAGCCCCTGCTTTCGCGCCGGTGACCGTCTCCTTGGACAACTCCTCGGGCACAACTGCCAATCCGAAACTGCGCGAGGCACTCACCTACGCGGTGCCGTATGAGCAGATCAAAGCAAGCGTGGCCTACGGCTATGCAGACAGCTTCTATGGCCCCTTCGTTCCCGGTATTCCGGGTTTCGACGCTGAACGCTCGGCTCCGCGGCCCTTGGACAAAGAAAAGGCCAAGGCGTTGGTCGCTGAATCCGGGCTCAAGGACCCACAGATAGACCTCATGATCAATCCCTCGTCGCCCGGAGTGTCCACGCTGGCGACGATCCTTAAGTCGTCGTGGGAGGAAATCGGGGTGCGGGTAAACATTGACTCGCAGACACCTACGGCTTTCGCCACCAGGTTCAACACGGGCAAATACCAGTCGGCGCTCTTGTTCGAAACCGGCGGAGCCGTGGCCGCCTATGAGCTGCGCAAGAAGATGACCTGCGGCAGCTCCTTCAACAACCAGCACATCTGTATCTCCGGAACCCCTGAACTCATGGAAAAGCTCAACGGGGCACCGGACCTTGAATCGCAGTTGCCCTATATCAATGCGCTCGTGGATTCCTGGCGGGCCAATTCTCCCACCATCATCCTCTACCGGGCGCAGTTCACGGCGGTGCTCTCGGATTCGGTCAAGCACTTCGACTACTCGCCGACTTTCTCTTTCTACAACTGGGGACGCTAGCGGCCCGGCCTGCAGGTAGCCGTGCCGGTACGCGGACAAGAGAAGACATCCAGAACTTATTAAGGACAAAAAATGCGAATTGGTGTTGATGGAAGCAAGATTCCCCACGAGGCCGATGACTCTGCGGTCAGTATCCTCGAGCGTGCCCACGCGATGGGCATGGAAGGCGTCTATTTCCGTACTGTGATGGACGTTTCACCCACGCTTGACCGGGCAGTGCTCCAGGAAGTACGTGCATGTGCCGATGAGCTGGGCCTCTATCTGCAAATGGGCCTGGCCAAGGTCAATCCTTACGCTTCTGCCGAGGCCCCGCAGGTCCGCAGACTCGGCGACGGTGACTACACCCGTGGCATGGTCAGGATGATCGAGGCTGCGCACGAGGCCGCTGGCGTAACCGAGCTCTGGGTGGCGTGCGCCAACTACCAGCGCGGCATGCCTGGCTACTACGTGTTCGACCGCTTCCGTACGGACGCGCCCTGGCCGGACCAGCTTGTGGCGATCGAGAAATTCCTCCGCCTGCTTGCACCGGTGGCCAGGGACCACGGGGTCCATCTGAACATTGAAACGCATGAAGAGATCACCAGCTACGAAGTGGTTCGGCTGGTGGAATCCGTGGGCTCGGACGTCCTGGGCGTCACCTTCGACACCGCCAACGTAGTAGTCCGCGGCGAGGATCCCGTGGCCGCGGCCCGGCGGGTGGCTCCCTATACAAGGGCGACCCACCTCAGGGACTTCGTTCTCGGGGACCAGGAGGGGGTATTCGGGCGCGTGTTTGCCCCGATCGGACAGGGCAGCATCGATTGGGATGCCGTTCTGGGCATTCTGCACGACGCGAATCCGGACCTTCCGCTGTCCATTGAAAACGCCGGCCCGGCCCTGCACCTGCCAATCGGCCTGGAGGATCCCGAATGGCTGGCCGTGCATCCGGATCTTGACCAAGGGGAGGTTGCCCGGATCCGTGAAATGGCCGCCGAATACCAGACCCGCGTGGAGGATGGCGAGGCACTCCCGCTGAGCGAGCTACGGGCCGTCCCGTATGACGGTGAACGGTTCATCCACGATTCGGCCCAATCCCTGCGCGCCACGCTTGGTCGCCTCGGCATTGTGGAAGGCGCAATAGCACGCTGACGTGACCGCCCGGAAGCTAATGAAGTACGTAGGCTTCCGGGCTCACGTAGAGCAGAATGGCCTCATGTCGTCCCAAATCACCGATGTACCGGGCATCCGTATTGGCCACGTCCAGAAGAACGACGGCGGGTGGCTCAGTGGCGTGACCGTCGTCCTTCCGCCTGTGGGAACCGTGGGGTCGGTGGACGTTCGCGGGGGAGGTCCAGGTACGCATGAAACTGATGCTCTCGATCCGACGACGTTGGTATCCACGGTCGATGCCATCGTGCTGACGGGTGGCAGTGCGTTCGGCCTCGTCTCAGCTGCTGGTGCCCAGCTCTGGTGTGAGGAGCAGGGCAGGGGCTTTGCGGTTCCCGGAACCGTCGTACCGATCGTTCCGGCAGCAGCCATCTTCGACCTCGGACGCGGTGGTGACGTCAAAGCGCGACCAGGCGCGGACATGGGTTACCAGGCAGCCGCCGCAGCGTTCGCCTCAGGTGACCACGCCGCCGTCGGGCGCGGAAACGTTGGCGCAGGCACTGGCGCGGTGATTGCGCGCGGACAGTACAAAGGTGGCGTCGGAACATCCTCGATTACGCTCGACGGTGGGATCATCGTCGGTGCCATAGCAGTAGTCAACGCGCTGGGTGCGCCCGTGAGTGGGGGCCCACAACCCTCTGCGCGCTCGGTCGTTCCTCCCTTGGACGCGCGCGGCCGGGTTCCGGGCCCCCAGGGCACGTCTCCCTCTGCTCCGGTCGTTTCTCCCCAAGGTCTCAACACAACGCTCGTCGTTGTCGCTACGAATGCTGTTCTGGACGTTGCTGAGTGCAAGCGGACCGCCAGCGCTGGGCACGCCGGGCTCGCGCGGGCGTTGGATCCGTCCCACACTTTGGCAGACGGTGACACCGTTTTCACTCTGGCGACTGGCGCCGTCGGGCTTGATCGCAGTAGTGAGCAGGCACGGCAGGTATCGCTCATAACGCTCCAAAGCGCCGCAGCTGAGGCCGTGCGTTTGGCGATCCTGGACGGTGTTGAAGCCGCCGAAAGTGTCACGACGGCGGCAGGAGACTTCCCTGCTTACCGGACCGTAGGGGAGTGACGGGCGGCGGTACGTGCGCTACCATGGACGGATTTAACTTTCCGGCCCCATTGGCGTAGAGTTATTTGTTGGTTGTCTGTGCAGCCACGCCCTTTTTAGTGTCGTGGTTCCAAGAGGGCCAAGCAAACAAAAAACGTCCGTTGGATTTTCGGTGCCTAACCGGAGGACAGCGGCAAACAACAGTTAGCGGAGGATATGGCCAAGAAGGACGGGGTCATTGAGATCGAGGGCGTTGTGACTGAGGCGCTGCCCAATGCGATGTTTCGTGTTGAGCTCACCAACAAGCACGTCGTTCTCGCACACATCTCTGGGAAGATGCGTCAGCACTACATTCGAATCCTCCCCGAGGACCGGGTAGTGGTGGAGCTGAGCCCATACGACCTCACACGTGGTCGTATCGTCTACCGCTACAAGTAAATTGCTGGGCGGCCCAGGCAATAGTGCCAAGCCGCTCCAGCAGATCAACTGCAAAACACGCAAAGGAACGCCATGAAGGTCAAGCCGAGCGTCAAGCAGATCTGCGACAAGTGCAAAGTGATCCGCCGTAACGGCCGGGTCATGGTGATCTGCGAGAACCCGCGCCACAAGCAGCGCCAGGGCTAATTCCCCTTCAGGGAATCAGCGCCCGCAAGGGCAAACCTGGGTTGCTAGCCCACGCAAGTAAATAAAGGCAGCACAAGTTGTGCCAGGACTGCATTACAGAGCCTGGTCAACGTACCCCCGGTCGGAGGCTGGGGCCACACGGATCGTGTGGGTGTACTGCCTACGACCTCCGGTTTATTCAAGGAGTACCGCCACTATGGCTCGTCTCGCTGGCGTAGACATTCCCCGCGAAAAGCGGTTGGAAATTGCGCTTACTTACATCTACGGCGTGGGCAAGACCCGTGCACACGAAACCCTGGCTGCCACCGGCATCAGCGCTGACGTTCGCGTCAAGGACCTGACTGACGCCGAGCTGGTCCAGCTGCGTGACTACATTGAAGGCAACTACAAGGTTGAGGGTGACCTTCGCCGCGAGGTAGCCGCTGACATCCGCCGCAAGGTTGAGATCGGCAGCTACGAAGGCCTGCGCCACCGCAAGGGCCTGCCCGTACGCGGACAGCGTACGAAGACCAACGCTCGTACCCGCAAGGGCCCGAAGCGCACCGTCGCCGGCAAGAAGAAGGCCGGACGTTAATCCCTCGGGATTGACCTGGTTTTCCCCCGATAACTTTCTGTAGGAGAAACAATGCCCCCGAAGACTCGTGGAGCGGTTCGTAAGCCGCGTCGCAAGGATAAGAAGAATATTGCGCTTGGCCAGGCGCACATCAAGAGCACCTTTAACAACACCATCGTGTCCATCACGGACCCGAACGGTGCTGTAATCTCCTGGGCTTCCGCCGGTGAGGTTGGCTTCAAGGGCTCCCGTAAGTCCACCCCGTTCGCTGCCCAGATGGCTGCTGAAGCTGCTGCAAAGCGCGCTCAGGAGCACGGTCTGCGCAAGGTTGACGTATTCGTCAAGGGTCCGGGATCCGGACGCGAAACCGCAATCCGTTCGCTTCAGGCTGCTGGCCTTGAGGTTGGCTCCATCCAGGACGTCACCCCCAGCGCCCACAACGGTTGCCGCCCGCCGAAGCGCCGCCGCGTCTAATTAGGTATTCCCTGTCTGACCGGCCGGGCCTGCTGTACATGGTTTAGACCATCTACAAGCATGGCCCGGCTGGTCAGGCTGGAAACCGAAGCCGATTTCCACCACCTGTGTTGCGTCATATAGCGGATGCTCGCCGAAAGGAAACCTAAGTGCTCATTGCACAGCGCCCCACCCTGTCTGAAGAAGTTGTATCCGAGAACCGCTCCCGTTTCATCATTGAACCGCTGGAGCCGGGCTTCGGCTACACCCTCGGAAACTCCCTCCGCCGTACCCTGCTCTCCTCCATCCCCGGTGCCGCTGTAACCAGCATCCGGATCGATGGCGTGCTGCACGAGTTCACCACGGTTCCGGGTGTCAAGGAAGATGTCACCGAGATCATCCTGAACATCAAGAACCTTTCGGTTTCCTCCGAGCACGACGAGCCGGTTGTTGCTTACCTGCGCAAGCAGGGCCCCGGAGTCGTCACCGCCGCGGACATTGCTCCGCCGGCCGGCGTCGAATTCCACAACCCGGATCTGCACATTGCCACCCTGAACTCGAAGGGCAAGTTCGAACTCGAACTGACCATCGAGCGCGGCCGTGGCTACGTTTCGGCAGCTCAGAACAAGTCCGGCGACTCCGAGATCGGCCGTATTCCGGTTGACTCGATCTACTCGCCGGTCATGAAGGTAACCTTCCGCGTGGAAGCTACCCGTGTTGAGCAGCGCACTGACTTCGACAAGCTCATTGTCGACGTCGAGACCAAGCAGGCAATCGCTCCGCGTGACGCCGTTGCTTCTGCAGGCACCACCCTGGTGGAACTGTTCGGTCTGGCTCGTGAGCTGAACACCGCAGCTGAAGGTATCGAGATTGGCCCGTCGCCGACGGACGCTGCCCTGGCAGCGGACATGGCTCTGCCGATCGAGGATCTGGACCTTACCGTCCGTTCCTACAACTGCCTCAAGCGTGAGGGCATCCACACCGTGGGTGAACTCGTTGCCCGCTCCGAGGCTGACCTGATGGACATCCGTAACTTCGGTGCGAAGTCCATTGACGAGGTCAAGGCAAAGCTCGTCGAACTGGGTCTGTCCCTCAAGGACTCCCCTCCCGGTTTCGACCTCGCAGCCCGCGCCGCAGCCATCGAAGAGGACGACGCCGCGTTCAGCGACGACGAGCTCTAAAAAGCAGATCTTGGCCGTCAGGTCCAGCGATGGACCTGACCGGCTTACACAACAGGAGAAATTATTATGCCTACCCCCACTAAGGGTCCGCGCCTCGGAGGCGGCCCGGCTCACGAGCGCCTGATGCTCGCGAACCTGGCAGCTGCTCTGTTTGAGCACAAGCGCATCACCACCACGGTCACCAAGGCCAAGCGCCTGAAGCCGTACGCTGAGCGTTTGGTCACCTTCGCCAAGCGTGGCGACCTCTCGTCCCGCCGCCGCGTTCTCGGCCTGATCAGCGACAAGGGCATCGTCCACGAGCTGTTCACCGACATCGCCGGCGCCGTTGCCAACCGCGATGGTGGCTACACCCGTATCACCAAGATCGGCAACCGCAAGGGCGACAACGCTCCCATGGCTGTCATCGAGCTCGTCCTTGAGCCGGTTTCCCCGAAGCAGGCCGTAGTTGCTGAAGCAACCGCTGCTGCTGCCAAGGCTGCCCCGGCTGCTGAGGAAGAGGTTGTTGAGACCGAGGCTGTAGAGACCGAAGCTGCTGAAACCGAAGAGGCTCCGGCCGCTGAGGCTGAGGCTGCTGACGCTGAAGCTGCTGAAACCGAAGAGGCTCCGGCCGCTGAGGAAAAGAAGTAATTCACTGAATTCTTCTTAGTAGACTTAAGTCTATGAACGAACGAAAACCCGCTGCCCCCGCTTTGGAGGGCGGCGGGTTTTTGCGTGTCCGGATGGATCTTTCCTACGACGGCGGACCATTCAACGGCTGGGCCCTTCAGCCCGGGCTGCTCACAGTTCAGGGGTCACTTGAGGAAGCTTTGGCGCTCCTCGTGCGCCGTCCCGTGCGGGTCACGGTTGCCGGCCGCACCGACGCCGGTGTCCACGCCCGCGGTCAGGTCGTCCATGTTGATCTGACTGAAGCCGAGTGGCTGGGACTTCCGCGTGGACACGAGCTGGACCCCGCCGTCGCGCTTTTGCGGCGCCTTCGCGGCGCCCTCAGCCGCGTCCTCGGCGATCTTACCGGTGCCATAGAAGTGCACGACGCCGGTCTGGCGCCTGAAGGTTTCGACGCCCGGTTCTCCGCGTTGTGGCGTCGTTACAGTTACCGCATTGCTGATGGCGCCGAGCGCTGGGATCCCGTGCTTCGAGGAATTACGCTGTGGCACAAGGCGCCGCTGAACATTTCCCTTTTGAATGAGGGCGCTTCCCAGTTGCTGGGGCTCCAGGACTTCCGCTCCTACTGCAAGCCCCGCGAGGGCGCCACAACCATCCGCGAGCTACAGAAGTTTGAGTTCGAACGGGGGAACGACGGGGTCATTGTCGCCACAGTCCAGGCCGATGCGTTCTGCCACAACATGGTCAGGTCCTTGGTGGGCTCGGCCCTGCGCGTGGGCGAAGGCCTGGAGCGACCGGGCTGGCTGCATGAACGTCTTCTGGAACGTAAGCGTGATGCCAAGTCCGTGTTGGCTGCACCCCATCCCTTGGTGTTGGAGGAAGTTGCGTACCCATCGGACGGCGAGCTGCTGGCGCGGGCCGAGCTGACGAGGGCGCGGCGCGAGTAAGTCCGGACATTGGAGGACCCCCTCCCGGCTCTGGGTACCGGAAGGGGGCCGTTGTGGCCGTCCACGGTCTGGGATCCGCGAACGGCCGGTCTATTTCCCGAGGGACAAGATCAGGTGAAGGCTTGGATGATCTTGATGGCCGCAGGACCCAGAAGGACTATGAACAGCACCGGGAAAATGCAGAACAACAATGGGAAGAGGACCTTCACAGGCAACTTCATGGCCCGCTCCTCCGCATTCTGCCGACGCTTGACGCGTGCCTGCTTTGCCTGGGCACGGAGGACGTTGGCGATGCCGATGCCGTACTTGTCAGCTTGGATAACCGCCAGCACAAAGCTGCGTACATCTGGCACTGCGCAACGCTCTGCCAGAGCTTCGTAGGCTTCCTGGCGTGGACGACCGACTTGGATGTCTTGGAGAGTCCGCATCAGTTCGTGTGCCAGCGGGCCTGCACCGTAGGTTGAAACCCGTTCGACAGCCCCCTCGAAGCCCAGACCCGCCTCCACGGAGATGAGCATCTGATCCAGCGTGTTGGGGAACTCGAGCTGGATGGCTTCCTGCCGCTTTAGCCCTGTGTTGTACACCAGAAGATCCGGAATGAAATACAGGAAAGCCGTCAGGAACAAGCCGAAGCCGACGCTGACTGGGCTTGGCCCGCCCGCGATCAAAAGAACGCCAACAAGTGCACCTGACGCTGCCAAAATCGGCTTGATCGCGATGAGCTTGGTGAGGGGCATGGATTGGGGCCGACCCGCAAGGGCGAGCCATTGGTCCAGTTTCGCCTCGTAGCTGCCTGGGGTGAGTTTGCGTGCAACACCGAGCAGCAGCGGCGGACGTTGGATATTGACGCCCGCACCCTGCGCGAAACCGGAGCCAAGGTTGGTTTGCACGGCAACGATCCCTTTACGGTCCATTGTTGCCAGGGTCCAGACAAAGTAGGCCAGGGGCAGAACGATTGCGGCGATGATGAGCCACGCTATGAGAGTCATGACCTGTCCTCCTAGAACTTGATCTTCACAGTTCGGCTCATCCAGAAGCCGCCGATGACGAACAGCAAACCCGCAGCCACCAGCAGGGCGATACCCACAGGGTGCTGGGCGAACACTTTCATGTAGCCCGGGTTCATGATGGTCAGGATGATGCCGACGCCCACCGGCAGTGCCATCAAAATGTAGGCGGACATCTTTCCTTCAGCGCTGAGGGACCGGACATGGCCCTTGATCTCGCTCCGTTCGCGAATCGTTCCCGCTACCTGCTCAAGGACTTCTGCCAAGTCGCCACCCACTTCGCGATTGATCTGAATCGCTTGCCCGATCCACCGAAAGTCTTCGCTGTCCATACGGTCCGCGCAGTCTTCAATAGCTTGCCGCGCATCCTTGCCAATTCGGACTTCGTTAACTATCCGGGAAAGTTCCTCCGCGGTTGGGGCTTGCGCTTCGAGGGCTACGGATTCAAAGGACCGCATGATGCTGTGGCCGACGCGCAGACCGCCTATGAGCATCTGGATGGTGTCCGCAAGTTGCGTCTCGAACTTGGCCCGCCGCTTTTCAGTCTTCACGACGAGTATCAATTTGGCGACAAAGGGGGTGGCGATCGCCAGGAGGATGCCGATGATCAGGTTGATCAGGAACGAACCCAGCACGCCGATGACAACAGTCGAGATTGCCACGATGACAGTGAAGTCCGCAGGAGCCTGCTTCACGCCGGCCCTGTAAAGAACCTCCCGGTTGAACAGGCCACCCGATCGACCAATGGCAGTATCGACGAATTGCACTGCGGACTGTGACACACGGCCGACAGCGGAGTCGTCGGGAACGGTGCCGAGACGTCTCCGCTCAAGGGGAATGCTTCCGTTTCGGGGTTTCAGCACAACGATGACAAGTACTAGCAGGGCGGCAATGCAGAGACCCAAAGCCGAGATGAACAGGATAGGCGAGTCCATTAGCTATCGCCTTCCAACAGGGGTAGGCGCCACTCCGAAGACAGCCGGCGAGACGTGTATGCCCAGTTCTGCAAAACGGTCCAGGAATCTTGGCCGTATGCCGGTTGGAAGGGCCCGCCCGAGGAAACGCCCTTGAGCATCCAAACCTGCCGAGTAGTCGAAAAGGAAAGCATCCTGGAGGGTAACGACGTCGCCTTCCATGCCTTGGACTTCGGTGACATGTGTTACACGACGTGTGCCGTCGCGCAAGCGTGTCACTTGGACTATTAAGTCCACAGCCGATGAAACCTGCTCGCGGATGGCGCGGAGCGGCAGGTCCATGCCAGCCATCAGGACAAGGGTCTCCAGCCTTGCTATCGCATCACGTGGCGAGTTCGCGTGCACCGTGGAAAGCGAACCGTCGTGGCCGGTGTTCATGGCCTGGAGCATGTCCAGTGACTCTCCACCCCGGACTTCACCGACGATGATCCGGTCGGGACGCATACGAAGGGAGTTCCGGACCAGATCGCGGATAGTGACTGCACCCTTGCCTTCGATGTTTGGCGGCCGGCTTTCCAACCTCACTACGTGGCGTTGCTGCAACTGGAGTTCGACAGCGTCTTCGATGGTCACGATGCGGTCCGATTCAGGGATGAACGATGAGAGCACGTTGAGCAGGGTCGTCTTTCCGGTACCCGTACCGCCGGAGACGATCACGTTCAGTCGGGCGAGGACACATGCGCTTAGCAGTTCCGCCATCTCGTGGCTCACCGAGCCCCATTCGATCAGGTTGCGGACCGTAAGCGGCACATGGCTGAACTTCCTAATGGTCAGCGAAGGACCGTTGACGGCCAAGGGAGGAATGATCGCATTGACGCGCGAACCATCTTCCAACCGGGCATCCACCAAGGGAGATGACTCGTCTATTCGGCGGCCCACCTTGGAGACGATTCGCTCGATGACTTTCCGAAGGTGGTCGTCCGAGCTGAATTGTAAGTCGGTCAAGGCAAGGTGTCCGTGGCGTTCCACGTAGATCTGGTCATATCGGTTGACCATGACTTCCGTGACGGACGGATCCTCCAAGAGACGCTGCAGTGGTCCGTAGCCCATCACTTCATCCGAAATTTCCCGGATGAGCCGGCGACGTTCCTCGGGGGAAAGGGGTACTTGTTCGTCGTCGATAACGGCTGAGAGCTCGTCAACCGCGAACGACCTCAGATCTTCTTCCGACGAAGACGTGTCTCCGATCCTGCTGCCCATGCGCTCGAAGAGAGCTGATGCGGCCCGTTGCTTCAACCCCGCCAACGCGTCTACTGCGGGTGCCGAGGGGGGTCCACCAAGGAGTGGCCCGGTGGAACCAGGTGCTGCCGGGGGTGGGAGTAACGTGGAGGACCCGGCATTGGCGTGACTGTTGTTATCGTCGGAGGGGATCTCCGCTGCTGCAAGCGGGTTGTTCTTTGTTAGCCGTTCCGAGAGCTTCATGACACCACTACCCTTCGGTGCACTTTGGTCTGGGGGGCCGTAGCGAGCCGCGGGTCGAACCGCTCGACCAGCTTTTTCAGACCCTTGGTTGCTGAGTCCCGCGTGGTCCCCTGAAGAACCGGCACCCCCCGGTTGGTGGAGAATGGCAGGTTCCGGGAGCGGGGGATCACGGTGTCAATGGGGACCCCGATAGTAGCCTCGACGTCCTGTACGGAAATGCCGCTCTTTCTGTCGGCGAAGTTCAGCACCGTGTGGCGGCCTTGTGGCAGGAGCTGGAGTTCCTTGAGGACGCTGAAGGACTTGCGCAGGCCCCGGATGCTTGGAACGTCCATACCGCACACCCAAACACCATCGGTGGCCAGCTCCAGCGTCGCAAGGCAGTGCTCACCCAGCCCAGGGGCGGTGTCCACCACCACGTACTTGAACTCAGTGGCCAGTTGGTTGAGCAATCTGGAGACGTGATCCGCCGTAATGTAGTCAGACTCCGAGGGCTTTTGTGGTGCGCACAGGGCATAGATTCCGGCGGGGTGGACCGTCAGGAAAGCCTTGAGCACCATGGAGTCCTGCGCTGCTGGTCCGTGAACTGCCTCAGTGATCGAGTGTTCAGGTTCCAGCAGCAGACCGGAGGCCACGTCTCCGAATTGCAGATCAAGATCCACAATCACGACTCCCATGGGTGCCATGGCCCCGAGCCCGACCGCAAGGTTGGTTGCGACTGTGGTCTTTCCCACTCCGCCTTTGGGCGACATGACGGCAATTACGCGGCCCCGGTCCTGGCCGGACTCGGCGGCCGGCTGCATGCCCCGGCGGCGGCTGGCTGCGGCGAGGCATGCGCGTTCCAGGAGGACACGAAGCTCATTGACCTCGATTTCCGGTGAAACGACATCCCTGACGCCCGAATGCATGGCGCGAAGCACGATGTCCGGTTCTGGGGTGGAAACCAGCAAGAGGCTGATTTCCGGATATTGCAGGTCGAAAACCGTGGCCAACTTGAGCGCATCGTCAGGGTTGACGCCGGGTCCCAGAATCATGACTTCCGGCGGTGCACCCGTCAGTTGCTGGAAGACGCCGTCCGTTCCGCCCTGTAGCACATCCGGGGAGAGTGTTTGCAGGTCGCCATGCAAAGCACCCGTGATGGCCTGGCGAACCCGGCCCTCGAAGTCCCGAACCGCAGTGATTGCTACAAATCTGCTCATTTCAACTCGCCTCCCAGTGTGGTTACCGGCGGTTCGCTCTTCACGGTCTTGTCGGTCTGCTTGGACAGATAAATGGTGCCGAATTCCGCTCCGAAGACCATCTTGGCGGCGTTCGCGTCGCTGAGGGCAACGGTCACATACGCAGAACCGTTGGGCAGGGCGACGGCACTATCGGTGTTGGCGGACTTCTTTTCGGCGTCCGGCGCCGCCTGCTGGACTGCAGTCACCAGGACATCGTGGTACAGGAGTTTGGTGTACTGCTTCCAGCCCTTTACCTCCGCCGGCAGGTCTACTCCATCGGGGATGTCGCCGTCTACCTTGAATGATGCGAAAACCGTGACCGTGTCCCCGGCTTCGAGACGGCCACCGAGGATGCGCTCGGGTGCCAGGATGAACGTCTGTTCCTGCAAACCATCCGGTACGGGGACCGTGCCAGGGGCCAAGTCCTTGGGGCTTACCAACTTGACGCCGAGCAGTTGTTCTCCTGGCTGCAGGTCCACTGATGTGACCTTGCCGTTCTGATCGTTGAGGGCGGCGATGGTGCCGGGTGCCACCGCAGACTGCGGCAGTGTTTCTGTCTTCACCTTGGAACCGATGTCCTCGGCCTTGGTGCCGGCTGGAATCCGTTCCTTGACCACAAGAACGTTTACGGGATCTAGCCCTTGCTGCGCCCGCTTGTCGGCCCCCTGAACATAGGTGACCAGCAAGACGGTGCCGATGACTGCCAAAAGCAGTGCAGCAATGCCTCCCAGTAGGCGTGCTTTCACTTTGTAACTCCCTTCGGGTTTCCTGAGATAGGTAGCGCTCTTCGAGCGTCTACTCGGTTAGCGTCACGACTGACGCTCCGTAATTGGGGGTACCGCCGGTGACCGTCATGCCGTCTTCCAGCGAGACGAATCGCTCGAAGTAGCCTTGGAGGCCCCTGCAATTCCCGTTGCAGTTCGGCGCGGCGGGATCCAGGATTCCTCCAGTGCCGCTGAACCTGTAGCCGGTGACTTTGAATGCCGCGAAGCCGATAAGGGTGTACGTCGCATTGTCCCCGTTGCCGGTTGCCGTCCTGAAGAGAGGGATCAGGGCTGGTTCGTCCATGATGTGGGCGAGGACGGAATTGCAGGCGGAATCGTTCGGGAAGTGGTTGCCCGGCTGCCCTTGGACTGTCGCAGTCACTGATATGTCGGTGGAGCAGCCTGAATTGGTGAGGAGCCATCCAAAACCTCCGGGCTCATACCCGTTTTGGGCCGCACATCCCGGATAGGCCGGGGCTTTCTCGTCGTACCGCAAGAGAATGTGGGTGGGGATGGGGTCGCCGGTGAAGCTTCCGCTGGAGTTCAGCGAAGCCAGCTGCGTTGGAGACAGGTACTTCTTGAACACGCACTCACTGACTGTCCACGGCAAGGTAGTGGCAGTTGACGGTGCTCCCCAGGAAGCCTCGGCAATTGCGTCCACCTGTGTTGTGTCGAACCCCAGGACCCGAGCAAAGAACAGTGAGAAGCTGTTCTGACCAGACGTATCCCTCGCGTTGGTCACCACCCGGACCTTAGTGGCCGCTGGAAACGTGACGGTTGCACCACTGGCATTGTCATTTGCATTATTGTTGGCGAATTGGTTTCCAGTTGCCGTACTATTACCGCAGCTCCCGCCCGCGCAATCCGTTGCGATCGCAAGTGCCGCGGCGTCGGCCCCGTTCTGCAACTGGGCTTTCTCGGCGTATAGGGCGCCCACATCCACCGCTAGCGCGGCGAAGCCCAACAAGGCCACCATCATGGTGGCGACCATCACAGTAGCGGCGCCGCGCTCCTTGGACTCGTTTCCGCCGTTGCGCATACCGCGCGCCACTGCGGCCTTTAGCCTCCGCATCGCATTACTCCTACTCCAGTCATGTTGAGCGGGAAGATACCGGGTGCACCAAAAAAGCCTGCGTCGAGAAACCCTGACATGGACGTCAGCGTTACGCTGGTGGTCACCGTGACGTTGGAGCCTGGTGCGCAGCTGGCCGCGTTATTGCTGACGGACACACCCAAGCCGGCAAGCGACGGGGCGGATCCGAGCGCGGTTCCAGTGACATCGAGCGAACCGTCCTTGTAGTGCACCGCCGCGTAGCGGGCCCCTTCACGGGCGGCTTGTGTCAAAGACACTTGAACGTTCAGCGCCCGCCCGAACTCAACAATCCCCAACAGGATCAGCAGTAGGAGCGGCAAAAGAATCGCCATTTCCACGGCTACTGCGCCGCGCTCTTTCTTGCGTGATTTCACGATCGTCTCCCAGACCCAGAATCCCGGCAGCATACGTGCCTCTTAAAGAAAGCGGTTGGCCGCAGTGACAAAACGAAGTTGCCAGCGCGGCCAACCGCCGATGTGCGAACTAGAGCGCGGCAGTTACCTGGTCGAAGAGGGCAGCGATGGCCGGGCCGAGGAGCAATACCGAGCCCATGACGACTACTGCGATCAGGGCGACCATGATGCCGTATTCAACCATCGTCGCGCCCTTCTCCTCGGAGGTGAGGCGAGCCTTGGCGCCGGCGATGTACGAAGTGATGGTGAACATAAGAGCAGACATTGGAAAATCCTTCCCAGATGAATTTTTTGGGTTTGGTAAATAATGGATATAGGTCCAGCAAATTATCGGAATTTGCTTGCGATTCCCGAACTACCCCCATGTTGCCTTTAGCGGTTCGGAATTCGATGAGATAAGAATTCACCCTGGACGCGCTGCTGAACAATGCGTAGTCGTACTCGAATTCCTGCAGCGCATATGACGCGGTCACCCGTAGAAGGGCAGGGGAGTACTCAGTTTGGAAGTCCAAAAGGGAGAGGGACTACTTGGAATAGACAGCAGCCTTACATTTTTGAGGCCATGTTTAGCCCCCCGGAAACGCAGGAGAACCAGGACTACTGAAGTAGGAGAGTCACACCCAGTGCCGCGATAACCATGGCGGGTCCATGTGCCGTTTCCACTGTCTTTTCCTTGCGATTCAGGCGCAACATCAGCACCGTGAGCACCCCGCCCACCACGAATCCCAGTAGTCCGCCGTAGAGTACTTGCTTCCAACCCAAGTACCCCAAGTACAGTCCGACGGGTGCTGCGAGCTTCACATCGCCCATTCCGAGGCTTCTCGGCGAAATAAGTCCCAGAATCAGGTAGCAAACGAAGAGTATGAGGCCTCCGGCGAGTGCTCGGAGCAGCTCGGGCCAAGCGGGATCCAGTGCCGCGGACGTGGCAAGGAGAACAAAACCGCCCCCCAGCAGGAACAAAACGAGGGGGTTTGGCAGCAAATGAAGGGTGAAATCAATTCTCGAAAGCTGCACCCCAACAAGTGCCAATAAAAGGAACGCCGGCAATTCCGGAGTAAAACCAAAGCGCCACCCCAGCAGGGCAAAGAGCAGCGCGGTGATTGCCGCCGTCGTAATCCGGACGGCAGGGGAGGGGAGTCCGCCCAGGCGCGGAAGGCCGCGGGCGATCACAAACTCGACGGCCGGGCTCAACATCAAGCCGGCGATGGCAAGCAGGATCAGGAAAACGGGACCGTTGGTCATGTACTCTCCCTCAAAGCGCATGCGACCCCGAGGGGCGGATACCCCATTTTGACCCGGACGGCCCGTTGAAGGTATTGTTTATAGTCGTTGTGCGTGTCCTATCTCGATGACACATGCCTTCTCGGGGATCCAGTTGCAGGGTCGCTAACTCAAGAGGCATATCGAGATTCTGGGATGACTGGTCTATAGAGCCCTCACCTCTGCTCCGGTAACGCATACATAGTAGGTACACGCCTCACTGCGTGTCGCCTAAAACATGAACGCCAGAACAAGAACGAGGCAAAACCGTGCGTACGTACACCCCGAAGCCCGGCGATATCAACCGCCAGTGGCACGTCATTGACGCCACCGACGTTGTCCTTGGTCGTCTTGCCAGCCAGACCGCAACACTGCTGCGCGGAAAGCACAAGCCGACCTTTGCGTCCCACATGGACATGGGCGACTTCGTCATCATCATCAACGCTGAAAAGGTTGCCCTCACCGGCGCCAAGCTGGAGCAGAAGCGCGCATACCGCCACTCCGGCTACCCGGGCGGCCTGACCTCCGTCAACTACGCCGAGCTGCTGGAATCCAACCCGGTTCGCGCTGTTGAGAAGGCCATCAAGGGCATGCTCCCCAAGAACTCCCTCGCCGCTCAGCAGCTGGGCAAGCTCAAGGTCTACGCAGGCCCCGAGCACCCGCACGCTGCACAGCAGCCGAAGACTTTCGAAATCACCCAGGTCGCCCAGTAGTCCTGGCCACCAAACAACTTTTCATTACAAGGAGAACCGTGGCTCAGAACGAAGAACTGACCGCCGAAGCCGTCGAGGCTGAGGAAACCCTCACCAGCTACACCTCTGAAAGCACATCTGTTGAAGATGCGCCCAAGAAGGAGCGCCCGGCACTGACCGTTGCCGGTGCCGCTGTTGGCCGCCGCAAGGAAGCCGTTGCACGCGTTCGCGTCATCCCGGGTTCCGGTAAGTGGATCATCAACGGCCGCACGCTGGAGAACTACTTCCCGAACAAGCTGCACCAGCAGGACGTCAACGAGCCCTTCAAGATCCTTGATCTTGAAGGCGCCTACGACGTCATCGCCCGCATCCACGGCGGTGGCATCTCCGGCCAGGCCGGTGCACTGCGCCTCGGTGTTGCCCGCTCGCTGAACGAGATCGACGTCGACAACAACCGCGCCACCCTCAAGAAGGCCGGTTACCTGCGCCGTGACGCCCGCGTCATCGAGCGTAAGAAGGCTGGTCTCAAGAAGGCACGTAAGGCTCAGCAGTACTCCAAGCGTTAATCTGCGCTTACTCGAAGGCCCGTTCCGCCGTTTCGGCGGGGCGGGCTTTCGCCGTTTAAGAAGTTGCGCTTCAAGCAGTTCGAAGATGCAAGCTGAGAGGCGGATGTGACCTGCGCACATGACCTTCCGACACGCTGCTGGACGGGTGGTGTCCCGTCGTCGTCTAAACTTGAGCCGATGTCTAGATTATTTGGAACAGATGGCGTGCGCGGTCTCGCGAACGGATTGCTCACCGCCGAGCTGGCTATGCAGCTGGCCCAGGCCGCCGCCGTCGTACTCGGCCATGACCGCACAACCGATGGCAAGCGGCCACGCGCCGTAGTCGCCCGGGACCCCAGAGCGAGTGGCGAGTTCCTTGCCGCCGCCGTCGAAGCGGGGCTCTCCAGCTCCGGCATCGACGTCTATGACGCCGGGGTGCTGCCCACACCGGCCGCGGCCTATCTGGTGGCAGACCTCGACGCCGATTTCGGCGTGATGCTCTCGGCCTCCCATAACCCGGCCCCTGACAACGGGATCAAGTTCTTCGCCCGCGGCGGCCAGAAGCTGCCCGACGACGTCGAGGACGCCATCGAAGCACAGCTGGGCAAAGAGCCCCAGCGACCCGTGGGCGGCGACGTCGGACGCATCCAGCGCTTCTCCGACGCTGAGGACCGCTACATTGTCCACTTGCTCGGCACCCTCCCCAAGCGCCTCGAGGGCCTGAAGGTTGTCCTGGACTGCGCCCACGGCGCGGCGAGTGGTTGTTCGCCGCAGGTGTTCAAGGACGCCGGTGCGGATGTCGTCGTCATTGGCGCCGAGCCGGACGGCCTGAACATCAACGACGGCGTAGGCTCCACCCACCTGGGTCCGTTGAAGGAAGCCGTGGTCAAGCATGGTGCGAACCTTGGCATTGCCCACGACGGCGACGCCGACCGCTGCCTCGCTGTAGACCACGAAGGCAACGAAGTAGATGGCGACCAGATCATGGCGATCCTGGCGCTGGCACTCAATGAAGCCGGCAAGCTCAAGGACAGCATCCTGGTTGCCACGGTCATGAGCAACCTCGGACTCAAGATTGCCCTCCGCAATGCCGGCATCACCATCCGCGAAACCGCTGTTGGCGACCGTTACGTGCTGGAGGAAATGCGCGACGGCGGCTACAACCTGGGCGGCGAACAGTCCGGCCACGTGATCTTCTCCGACTACGCAACCACCGGCGATGGCGTGCTCACCGGGCTGCAGCTTGCTGCGCAGGTGGCCCTCACGGGCCGTAGCTTGAAGGAGCTCGCTACGGCGATGACCAAGCTCCCTCAGCTCATGATCAACGTCAAGGGCGTGGACAAGGCCCGTGCCGCCACAGACGAAGGCGTTGCCGCCGCGGTAGCCGCTGCTGAACTGGAACTGGGCGAAACCGGCCGTGTGCTGCTGCGCCCTTCCGGCACCGAAGCCCTGGTCCGCGTCATGGTGGAAGCTGCGGACATGGAAACGGCAGAGCGGATTTGCAACAGCCTGGCTGCCGTGGTCAAAGAACGCCTGAGCGCTCCCAGCGAACTGGCTGTCTAAGAACCCAAGCAGCTTCGGCCCGCTTTCCTGATGACCGTTTACTCGGTTTATCAGGGAGCGGGCCGTACTGGTTTAAAAGGACGGGCCCTACAGGTAGTCCGGCGCTGCTTCCAACCCGAAGTACTCCTCAAGTGTTGCAACGCCTCGGGTGTTCATCTCTGTCGCTGCTTCGACGCCGATGTAGCGCAGGTGCCAGGACTCGTAGAAGTATCCGGTTGTTTCGTGGAACATCCATGGATACCGGACGATGAAACCGAATTTGTGCGCGTTGGCTTTGGCCCACATAGCCGCGGGCTGCTCGGCGAAGCAGGGCTGGAAACTGCAGGCACCCCCGCCGTCGGCTATGTCGAAGGACCAGCCCGTTTGGTGTTCGGAATGACCGGGCCGTGCAGAGGCCCGGTCGGCTGCAACCTGGCCACTGTTGGCCACGTAGCCGTTGTAGGTGGTGACCTGGGTGGAATAGGAACGGTAACCGGACGCCAATGCCATGATGACGCCTTCGGCCGCCGCTGCGGCGAACATCTTCTCTGCGGCAGCCGCCGTCGTGCTGTTCATCAGTGTGGCTTCGCCAGTGACGGCGAGCCGGATGTTCGGCTGGACCAAATCTGCCGGCACATAGTTTTGAGGGTTCAACGGCCTGTGCTTGTTGACCACCACCCAAGGGCTCGCTGGATCGGTCAGCGAGAACTGCTTGGCGGCGGCTTGCGACGGCGGTGCGCTGGAAGGCTCGGCAGCGGCAGCGGGCGTAACGGCAGTGACTTGGGTTGGCGTGGCGCTCGAGGCAGCGGCGGACGGTGTCGAAGCCCCGGCAGGGGACGGGGAGGGGCCATCCGGAGTGCAGGCCGTCAGGGCGGCCAAGCCTGCGCCAGCGGTGAGCAAACCCGCGAATGCCCTCCGGCTGGGCATCGGCTGGGGTTGGGTGTGCACGCTAGACCTTCCGCAAAAGCATGCGACGGATGGAGTGGTCTGCGTCCTTGGTAAGTACCAACTGGGCGCGGCCACGGGTGGGGAGCACGTTCTCTTCGAGGTTCGGCTCGTTGATGCGCTTCCAGATGCCGCGGGCTGTTGACTCGGCATCTTCGTCGGACAGCGTGGCGTAGCGGTGGAAGTAGGACTCCGGCTGCGCGAAGGCTGTACTGCGGAGCTTTCGGAACCTGTCGACGTACCACTCCTCGATGTAGGAGGTCTTGGCGTCAACGTAGATGGAGAAGTCAAAGAAGTCGCTCAGCGCAAGTCCCTGCTTGCCATCCATGCGGGGCCTGGCAGGGGCCAGAACATTGAGGCCTTCCACGATCAGCACATCAGGCCGGCGCACTACGACTTCCTTGCCCGGGACGATGTCGTAGGTGACGTGGGAGTACCACGGTGCCCGGACTTCCTCGGCTCCACCTTTGATTTCCGACACAAAACGCAACAGCGCCCGGCGGTCGTAGGACTCCGGGAAACCTTTGCGTTCCAGCAAATGGCGGCGCTTCAATTCGGCCAACGGGTAGAGGAAGCCGTCCGTGGTAATGAGTTCCACGTTCGGTGTTCCCGGCCAGCGCCGCAGCATTTCACGAAGCACGCGGGCGATGGTGGACTTTCCAACAGCAACGGAACCGGCCACGCCGATCACAAACGGGGTGCGCTGTGTTTGCTCGCCCAAGAACGTTGTTGTCGCCGCGTGAAGCTGATGTGAAGCTTCGACGTAGAGGTGCAGAAGCCGCGAAAGGGGGAGGTACACCTCCCGCACTTCCTTCATATCCAAGGGATCGCCGAGGCCCCGCAGGCGGAAAATGTCCTCTTCGTTGAGGGGCTGCTCCATCTGTGCTGCCAGCCGGGACCACGTTTGGCGGTCCAGCTCAACAAAGGGGGAAGCGCCGTCGCCGTTTGCTTCGGTGCGTTGCAAAGTCACGTTCTGATTCTGCCCTTAGCCCGGCGGATCAGGAAATGCGGGACGACGTGAGGGTGAATTCTGAGTGATTAACGCGTCAGAGACAAGAGTGGAAGGGGGGACGTCCCACATCAGTTGTTTGACCTAGCCGTTAGGCTTATACCCATGTGTGGAATCGTAGGCTATGTTGGCAATTCGTCTCGTAAGGCAGCTGGTCACAGCGCCCTTGACGTCGTCGTGGAGGGGCTGCGTCGTCTTGAGTACCGCGGCTATGACTCCGCCGGCGTCGCAGTGGTGGCTGATGGAACCATCTCGTCCCGTAAAAAGTCCGGCAAGTTGAGCAACCTGATCAGTGAACTGGAAGCAAACCCGGTTCCTGAATCCCTGACCGGCATTGGCCACACCCGTTGGGCCACGCATGGCGGCCCCACCGACCGCAACGCACACCCCCACCTTTCCGACGGCGGGCGTCTGGCGCTGATTCACAACGGCATCATCGAAAACTTCGCAGAGCTCAAGCAGGAGTTGCTGGGCAAGGGCGTCACGTTCGAGTCCGAAACCGACACCGAAGTGGCTGCCGCACTGGTTGGCAACATCTTCCGCAACGAACTCAATGGCAACGGCGGCGACCTCACCAAGGCGATGCGCCTGGCCTGCCAGCGTCTCGAGGGTGCCTTCACCCTCCTCGCCGTCCACGCGGACCAGCCCGACGTCGTCGTGGCCGCCCGCCGCAACTCCCCGCTCGTGGTCGGCCTTGGCGACGGCGAAAACTTCCTCGGCTCGGACGTCTCCGGCTTCATCGACTACACGCGCCGCGCCGTGGAACTCGGCCAGGACCAGATCGTCACCATCACCGCGGACTCCGTGGAGATCACCGACTTCTTCGGCGCTCCCGCCGAAGGCAAGGAATACCACGTTGACTGGGACCCGGCTTCTGCCGAAAAGGGTGGCTTCAGCTCCTTCATGGAGAAGGAAATCCACGACCAGCCCGATGCCGTGGCCCAGACTCTCCTGGGACGCTCGGACCTCAACGGAAAGCTGACGCTGGACGAAGTCCGCATCGATCCTGAGCTCCTCAAGCAGGTTGACAAGATCATCGTTCTGGCATGCGGAACCGCGGCCTACGCTGGCCTGGTGGCCAAGTACGCCATTGAAAACTGGTGCCGCATCCCCACGGAAGTGGAGCTCGCACACGAGTTCCGCTACCGCGACCCGATCGTCGACGCCAACACCCTGGTGGTTTCCATCAGCCAGTCCGGCGAGACCATGGACACGCTCATGGCCGTCCGCTACGCCCGCGAACAGGGCGCCAAGACGATCTCCATCTGCAACACCAACGGTTCCACCATCCCGCGCGAATCCGACGCCGTGCTCTACACCCACGCTGGTCCGGAGATCGCTGTGGCATCCACCAAGGCGTTCCTCGCCCAGATCACTGCCGCTTACTTGCTTGGCCTTTACCTGGCCCAGCTGCGTGGCAACATCTTCTCCGGCCAGATCAAGGACGTCCTCGCGGACCTGAACAAGATCCCGGCCAAGATTCAGAAGATCCTGGACAACGCAGGTCCCTTGCGCGAACTGGCCCGCAGCATGAAGGACGAAAAGTCCGTCTTGTTCCTGGGCCGCCACGTTGGCTTCCCGGTTGCGCTGGAAGGCGCCTTGAAGCTCAAGGAAATCGCCTACATCCACGCTGAGGGCTTCGCTGCCGGGGAACTCAAGCACGGACCGATCGCCCTGATCGACGACGGCCAGCCGGTTTTCGTGGTTGTCCCGTCCCCGCGTGGTCGTGACTCCCTGCACTCCAAGGTTGTCAGCAACATCCAGGAAGTCCGCGCACGCGGTGCACGCACCCTGGTCATTGCTGAGGAAGGCGACGAGTCGGTCAAGGATTACGCAGAGCACGTCTTCTACGTCCCGGAGACGCCCACGCTGCTCATGCCGCTGCTCACCACCGTGCCACTGCAGATCTTCGCTGCTGAACTGGCCGGCGCAAAGGGTTACGACGTCGATCAGCCGCGTAACCTCGCCAAGAGCGTGACCGTAGAATAACCGCATGATTGTTGGCATTGGAGTAGACGTCGTAGACATCGAGCGGTTCGCCCGGCAACTGGAGCGGACCCCCGGACTGCGGGACAGGCTTTTCGTTCCTGCGGAGCGCGAACTCAACACCAGGTCACTCGCTGCGCGCTTCGCTGCCAAGGAAGCAGTAGCCAAGGTCCTGGGTGCTCCCGCTGGCATGAACTGGCAGGACTGCTGGATTGGTCTTGACCAGAATGGTCCTACCGTCCAGGTCAAAGGAACGGTATTGGCCGTGTCCGATGCCAAGGGCGTCAAGCGCTGGCACCTGTCCATGAGCCACGATGGCGGCATCGCTACGGCGTATGTCCTCGCCGAGGGCTAAACGGACCTTTATATAACGATGATCAGCGCCTTCACCGGACAACAGATCAGGGATGCGGAACAACCGCTCCTGGGCTCCGGTGAGGGCGCTGTTCTCATGCAACGGGCCGCCTACGGCTTGGCGCAGGAAGTGGTGCGCGTGGTCAAGGCCAGGCGCAAGCTGACCGGTGCCAGCGTCACGGTCCTGGCAGGCAAGGGCAACAACGGCGGTGACGGACTCTTCGCGGCTTCCATGCTTGCCCGCCGCGGCATGCGGACGACGGCGGTACTCGCCTCAGCGGAAGTCCATACCGAGGCTCTGGCGGCTTTTCAGTCGGCAGGTGGCCGCGTGCTGCGATTGGATTCCGGAAACGCCGAAGAACTTGCTGTCCTGTGCGCTGGCGACGACGTCGTTATCGACGCCCTCCTGGGCACCGGCGCGCGCGGCGGATTGCGTGATGCTTCGGCTGAGTTGGTTGCTTCCCTTCAGGAGCTGAAGCCGCGTTGCGTGGTGGCGTGCGACCTCCCCAGCGGTTTGGATGCCAATACGGGCGAAGTCCACTGGCCGGTGCTGGATGCCGATGTCACAGTGACTTTTGGGGGCATCAAGGCCGGGCTGATGACGGACCCCGGCGAAGGCTGTGCGGGGCGCGTGGTGCTGGTACCGATTGGGATCGAAGACTCCCTGGATACCCCTGAGTTGCGTCGGCTTGAGGCCCCGGACCTGAAGTCTTTGCTCGCCAAGCCGGGCCGCCGCTCCCATAAATACTCCCGTGGCGTGTTGGGCGTTGTCGCTGGCTCGCCTCGTTTTGCCGGGGCAGCTGTACTAACCGTCCATGCGGCAGCGGTGGCTGGCGCAGGCATGGTCCGGTATGTGGGGCCGGAATCTGCGGCACGCCAGGTTTTGACCCGGACTCCGGAGGCCCTGTGGGAGACCGGGGATCCCGGCAGGGTCCAGGCGTGGTTGCTTGGTCCTGGCGTCGACGGGGAGGACCAACTCGGACGTGCCAAGGATGCCGCACGGTCGGCGCTTGACGCTGAATTGCCAGTCGTCGTCGACGCCGGAGCCTTGAGTCTCCTGCCCGAGCATTGTCCCGCCCATTGGATCCTCACCCCGCACGCCGGGGAGCTGGCGACGCTCCTGGCAGCCCTTCCATCCACCGGCGAGGTTGCCGTGACCCGTGAGGACGTCGAGTCCCGGCCGCTGCACTTCGTACGGCAAGCAGCCGGGCAAACCGGTGCCACAGTCCTGCTGAAGGGTGCCACCACACTGGTGGCCTCGCCGTCGGGCGTTGTTTTCAGCCAGTCCGAGGGCACTGCCTGGATGGCCACCGCAGGCAGCGGCGATGTCCTTGCCGGCATCCTGGGAGCCTTGCTGGCGCAATCTGTGGACTCTGTCAGGGACGACGACGGCGCGTACGCAGCCCTGGGCTTGAAACTGGACGACCGCTGGGCTGCTGTGGCGGCGGTCGCCGCCAGCGTTCACGGCCGCGCTGGCTCGATCGCGTCGAACGATTTTGATGGTGGCCCCCTTACAGCGTCAGCGATCATGGCGGCGGTACCGCGCGTCGTAGGTTCGCTGACTGCGGAATACGACCCTACAAGACCGTAAGGTTACTGTCCGTGTCGGGGGTCATGAGTAGGCTTGCAGCAAGTTATCCGCATCACCCAGAGGAGAACGCATGGAAGTCTGGCCTGGATCGGCCTATCCGCTTGGAGCCACCTTTGACGGGACCGGCACCAACTTCGCGCTGTTCAGCGAGAAGGCCGAGAAAGTGGAGCTGTGCCTCTTCGACGACGACGGCGGGGAAGTCCGCGTAGATGTCACCGAGGTAGACGGCTACGTGTGGCACTGCTACCTGCCACAAGTCCAACCCGGACAGAAATATGGCTATCGGGTGCACGGACCCTACGACCCCGACGCCGGCCAACGGTTCAACCCCAACAAGCTGTTGCTGGACCCGTATGCCAAGGCCATCCATCGTCAGATCGATTGGGACCCGGCCCTGTTCTCCTACAACATGGGGGACCCGGACTCCCGGAATGACGCTGACTCCGCACCGCACATGATGCTGGGCGTGGTCATCAACCCCTTCTTCGACTGGGACGGCGACAAACTCCTGAAAATTCCGTACCACAAGTCGGTCATCTACGAGGCCCACGTCAAGGGACTTACCCAGCTGCACCCGGAAGTTCCCGAGGAACAGCGCGGAACCTACGCAGGTGTAGCCCACCCCGCAGTCATTTCCCACCTTCAAAAGCTGGGTATTACTGCGATCGAGCTCATGCCCGTGCACCAGTTCGTCAACGACGGCATCCTGCAGGATAAGGGCCTGAACAACTACTGGGGCTACAACACCATCGGCTTCTTCGCCCCGCACAACAGTTACAGCTCCAAGGGCGATACAGGCCAGCAGGTCCAGGACTTCAAGGCCATGGTGCGTTCCCTGCACAACGCCGGGATCGAAGTCATTTTGGACGTCGTTTACAACCACACGGCCGAGGGCAACCATCTGGGGCCCACGTTGTCCTTCAAGGGCATCGACAACTCCGCGTACTACCGCCTGGTGGAGAACGACCAAAAGTACTACATGGACTACACAGGCACCGGGAACTCATTGAATGTCCGGAGCCCCCATTCACTCCAGCTGCTGATGGACTCGCTCCGCTACTGGGTGACGGAGATGCACGTGGACGGGTTCCGGTTCGATCTCGCGTCCACGCTGGCCCGCGAATTCTATGACGTGGACAAGCTTTCCACCTTCTTCGAACTCATCCAGCAGGACCCTGTTGTGTCCCAAGTGAAGCTCATCGCCGAACCGTGGGATGTTGGTCCGGGTGGATACCAAGTGGGAAACTTCCCGCCCCAATGGACGGAATGGAATGGCCAATACCGGGACACTGTCCGCGACTTCTGGCGGGGAGAGCCCTCCACCCTTGGTGAATTCGCCTCGCGTCTGACAGGCTCCGCCGACCTCTACGAGCACTCGGGTCGCCGGCCCGTGGCCTCGATCAACTTCGTCACTGCCCACGACGGCTTCACGTTGGCCGACCTCGTGTCGTATAACGAGAAACACAACGAGGCCAACGGTGAGGGCAACAACGACGGCGAATCGCACAACCGTTCGTGGAACTGTGGCGTTGAGGGCCCCACGGACGATCCGAAGGTTCTGGGCCTCAGGGCCCGACAACAGAGGAACTTCATCGCCTCGCTTTTCCTGTCACAGGGCGTCCCCATGCTCCTGCACGGCGATGAACTTGGAAGGACGCAGCAGGGTAACAACAACGGTTACTGTCAGGACTCCGAGCTCACTTGGATCAATTGGGATAACGTTGACCAGCCCTTGGTGGAATTCACGGCTGCTGTTAGCGCCCTGAGGGCCAAACACCCGAGCCTTCGCCGAAGCAGGTTCTTCGATGGACGGCCCGTGCTGCGAGGTGAGGGCGAGCGGCTTCCGGACATCGTATGGCTGGATGCCGATGCCAGCACCATGACGCCCTCGGACTGGGATACCGCGTTGGGCCGTTCTGTTGGCGTGTTCTTGAACGGTGACGGAATCCACGGACGCGACACTCAAGGCCGCCGGATCACCGACGTCAATTTCCTGCTGTACTTCAATGCGGACGAGGACGAGGTTGGGTTCAGGGTGCCGTCGGACGAATATGCACCTGCGTGGGATGTCATGATCGACACCGGCGGTGAAGGCGCAGATTCAGACGTCGTGAAGGCAGACCAGATCCTGATGATCGCTGCCAAGTCATTGGTGGTGCTTCGTGCCCACAGCACACCCGAGTCCGAGCCGGACCATTCAGTGGCCGCCTCGCTTGCTGCGCTCAGCCAGACAAGCACCCCCGAAACTGCGTCGCTCACGGCACCTGCGGTGACCTCAGTGGCGACAGATTCGTCGGCGAACGCTCGATCACTGGATGCCTCAGAGGCGGGTACCTCTTCCGATGGGGGAGATGCGGCCACTGCGGAATCAAAACCCACCCGGAAGCGCCGTACGTCGAAGAAGGCGGATTCATGAGGACGCCCGTTTCAACGTACCGGCTGCAAATCCGCCGGAGCTTTACGCTTCAGGACGCTGCGGAACTCACCGGGTACCTGCACAACCTCGGGGTTGATTGGGTCTATGTATCCCCGATCCTCACAGCGGAGGAGGGTTCAGACCACGGTTATGACGTCACGGATCCTTCCTCCGTGGATCCGGCCAGGGGCGGAACCGAGGGCCTCGCTGCGTTGTCCAAGGCCGCCCGCTCGAAGGGACTTGGCATCCTCGCGGACATCGTTCCCAACCATATGGGTGTCGCCTCACCAGGACAGAATGCCTGGTGGTGGCAGCTCCTGAAAGAGGGTCGCTCGTCCAAATACGCAGAAGCGTTCGACGTCGACTGGGACTTTGGTGGCGGAAAGATCCGCATCCCCGTGCTCGGCGGCGATGACGACCTTGAACAACTCACGGTGGTGGACGGCGAACTGCACTACTACGATCACCGATTCCCGTTGGCCGAGGGCAGCTTCAGTGCCGGAGACAGCCCACAGGACGTTCATGCGCGGCAGAACTATGAACTGGTGGGCTGGCGCCGCGCGGACGCTGAACTGAACTACCGCCGCTTCTTCGCAGTGAACACACTGGCAGGCGTGCGCGTCGAGGTTCCGTGGGTCTTCGATGAGGCGCACGAGGAAATCGTGCGCTGGTTCCGGGAAGAGCTGGTGGATGGTCTCAGGATCGATCACCCCGATGGGCTGGCCGATCCGGAAGGGTATCTGGCGAGGCTTCGCAAGGAGACAGGCGGGGCGTACCTCCTGGTGGAGAAGATCCTTGAGCCAGGGGAGAAACTGCCGGAAACCTTTGATTGCGAAGGCACCACAGGGTATGACGCACTGGCGGACGTAGACCGTCTGTTCGTCGACCCCGCAGCAGAGGAATACCTGGATTCCCTCGACGCCCGGCTGCGGGATGCAGCCCGGCCCGCTGACTATGAGGACATGATCCACGGGACCAAACGTCGCATCGCCGATGGCATCCTGAGGTCCGAGATCCTCCGGTTGTCCCGGCTTGTTCCCGAGTCGCCGGAATTGCCGCGCGCCGAGGTAGCCGATGCGCTGGCCGAGATTATTTGTTGGTTCCCCATCTACAGGACCTACCTGCCGCACGGCCAGGAGATCCTGGAGGAAGCCATAGAGCGCGCTGGGCAACACCGGCCCGAGCTCCGGTCTGTGCTGAACGGGTTACGCCCGCTCCTGGTTGATCCAACCGGGGAACTGGCACGCCGCTTCCAACAGACCTCAGGAATGGTTATGGCGAAGGGCGTGGAGGATACCGCGTTCTTCCGCTACACACGCTTGGGGACGCTCACCGAAGTGGGAGCTGATCCCACTGAATTTGCGCTTTCCCCTGGCGGGTTCCATGAGCGCATGGCACGGCGTCAGGCAGAGATCCCGCTTTCCATGACGACGCTGAGCACGCATGACACCAAGCGCAGCGAGGACGCCCGGGCCCGGATTTCGGTCATTTCCGAATCCGTCCCGGAATGGGAACTCTTCCTCGGCACTGCGCAGGAGTTGGCGCCCATCCCGGACGGTCCGCTGGCGGCCCTCGTTTGGCAGTCAATTGCCGGCGCTTGGCCCGCCGACCGTGGGCGCCTCCAATCGTATGCACTCAAGGCCGCCCGCGAAGCCGGAAATTCGACCAACTGGACCGATCCCAACCTGGACTTCGAGCGTCACTTGGCTGCCGCCGTCGACGCCGTTTTTGACGTCCCCGAGGTCGCTGCCGCGTTGGAGAACTTCGTCGAGGAACTGGAACCTTTTGGAACGTCGAACTCACTCTCGGCCAAGCTCATCCAACTGACCATGCCGGGCGTTCCGGATGTCTATCAGGGCACAGAGTTCCGGGACGGTTCATTGACCGACCCCGACAACCGGCGGCCAGTAGACTTTCAAGCCCGGATCGCGGTGCTCGCAGAACTCGATACTGGTGCGCGGCCCGCTTTCACTGAGGAAGCCGCCAAACTGCTGGTGGTATCCAGGGCGCTCAGGTTACGTCGTGACCGGCCGGAACTGTTTGCTGGTTACCAGCCCGTGCACGCGAGCGGCGCCGCCGCTGATCACGTAGTTGCCTTCAACCGTGGGGCGGACGCACCTGGCGTGGTCACCGTTGGCACGCGGCTGCCCAAGCGGCTCGCCCGCGAAGGCGGCTGGCGGGACACGGCTATCGACTTGCCGGTGAACTGTCATGACGAACTGACCGGGACCATTTATGACGCCGGTTCGGTCGCGGTCGCTACGCTGCTGGAGCATTACCCGGTGGCCCTGCTGGTGCCCACTGACTGATCCGCTGAAAACACGAACACCACCAACACCGCCACTGCAACGCAAGCTAAAACAAGCACAGGGGACACGATGCTGGAGCACGCTGCTGGAAAAAACCGCTACGACGTCTGGGCGCCCAACGCCGGGTCAGTGAAACTGCTCGCCGGAGGTAGCGAGCACGCGATGGAACAAATTCACGACGGCGGCGCTACCGGTTGGTGGCGCGCGTCCGCCGAGGTCACCGGCAACGAAGGCGACGCGGTAGCGTACGGCTACATCGTGGACGGCGAGGGACCCTTTCCCGATCCACGCTCAAGGCGACAGCCGGACGGGGTGCATGGGCTGTCGGCCACCTTCGATCCTGCCGCTTACCACTGGGGGGATGGCGAGTGGAAGGGGCGCAGCCTCAAGGGATCCGTCATCTACGAGCTCCACCTGGGCACGTTCACTCCCGAAGGCACACTTGACGCTGCCGCCCGGAAACTGGACTATTTGGTCGACTTGGGCGTCGACTTCATCGAACTGCTGCCGGTCAACGCATTCAACGGAGTTCACAACTGGGGTTACGACGGCGTGCTTTGGTACGCCATCCACGAGCCCTACGGTGGCCCCGAGGCCTATCAACGGTTCGTCGACGCCGCCCACGCCGCTGGCTTGGGGGTCATCCAGGACGTTGTCTATAACCATCTTGGACCCAGCGGCAACTACCTTCCCAAATTTGGCCCCTACCTGAAATCGGGGGAGGGGAACACCTGGGGCGATTCGGTAAACCTCGATGGCCCGGGCTCTGATGAGGTTCGCCGGTACATTCTGGAGAATGCGGCGATGTGGCTCCGTGACTATCACGTAGACGGGCTCAGGCTGGACGCCGTGCACGCCCTGCGCGACGAACGTGCCGTGCACATCCTTGAGGACTTTGGCGCGCTGGGGGACCAGATCGAGGCGGAGTCCGGCATTCCGCGGACGCTCATCGCGGAATCGGACCTGAACAATCCGCGCCTGATCTATCCCCGCAAGGACAACGGTTATGGCTTGGAAGGCCAATGGAGCGACGACTTCCACCACGCCCTCCACGTGAACCTTAGCGGTGAAACCACCGGATACTACGCCGACTTCGAGTCCCTCGCTGTCCTCGCCAAGGTCCTCGAGCACGGCTTCCTCCACGATGGCAGTTACTCAAGTTTCCGGGGACGCCACCACGGCCGGCCGATCCGGCACGACCTCGCGCATCCTTCCGCATTGGTGGTTTGCCTGCAGAACCACGACCAAATCGGCAACCGCGCCACCGGTGACAGGCTCACGGCATCACTGTCATTTGGTCGGTTGGCGATCGGCGCAGTGCTGACCATGACATCGCCCTTCACGCCCATGCTCTTCATGGGCGAGGAATTTGGGGCTTCCACGCCGTGGCAGTTCTTCACCTCCCACCCCGAACCGGAATTGGGGGAGGCCACAGCGAAGGGCCGGATCAAGGAATTCGAACGGATGGGCTGGGACCCTGCCGTTGTGCCGGACCCCCAGGACCCCGAAACTTTCAAGCGTTCAAAGCTGGACTGGAGCGAGCCAAGCATCGGGGACCACGCACGCCTGCTGCGGCTGTATCGGGATTTAGCACAGCTGCGCCGCAATACGCCGGAGCTTGTGAACGGTGGTTTCGGCGAGACCACGGTGGAGTTCGACGACGACGAGCACTGGCTGGAGTTGACCCGTGGTGCCATCCGCGTGGTGTGCAACTTTGGAGACGAGCCGTTGGATTCGCCTATGGCTGGGTCCCTGCTGCTGGCAACCGACACCGAAGTAGCTCTCGACGACGGTTCGCTGACCCTGCCCGGTGGGAGCGCCGCCGTCGTGCGCGTCCAGCAAGGCGAGCAGTGAAAAGGGTGACGGCGCCCACATTGCGGACAGCCCGAACACGGTGATCTGTGCAGTGGCAGGATGGTACGTATGACTTATTCGGCTGCGGAAAACCGCTACGAAACCATGCCCTACCGCCGCGTCGGACGCAGTGGGCTCAAGCTCCCCGCTATCTCGCTGGGCCTTTGGCACAACTTCGGCGACGACAGGCGGTTCGACGAACAGCGCGCCATCCTGCGCCGTGCCTTCGATCTGGGCGTCAACCACTTCGACCTCGCCAACAACTATGGCCCGCCGGATGGATCGGCGGAAACGAACTTCGGACGCCACCTAAAGGAAGACTTCAAGCCGTACCGTGACGAGCTCGTCATATCCACCAAGGCCGGCTACTACATGTGGCCGGGCCCCTATGGTGAATGGGGATCCCGCAAGTACCTGATCTCCAGCCTTGACCAGTCCCTGCAGCGCATGGGCCTGGACTATGTGGACATCTTCTACAGCCACCGTCCGGATCCCGAGACTCCATTGGAGGAAACCATGGGGGCGCTGGACTACGCGGTCCGGTCCGGCAAAGCCTTGTACGCAGGTATCTCTTCCTACACCCCCGAGCAAACACTCGAGGCAGCCCGGATCCTGAAGGAGCTCGGCACGCCTCTGCTGATCCACCAGCCCAGCTACTCCATGCTGAACCGGTGGACCGAGAATGGCTCGCCGAACCTCTACGAGGCACTGGACCAGGTGGGCGCCGGCTCCATCGCCTTCTCGCCTCTTGCCCAGGGCATGCTCACCAACCGCTACCTCAACGGTGTTCCGGCTGACTCGCGGGCCGCCAAGGAACGGTTCCTCTCCGAATCCGCCTTGACGGAGGACAAGCTGGACCGCGTTCGGGGACTCAACGCTATCGCCGAGGGCCGTGGACAGACCCTCGCGCAGATGGCCATCGCATGGATTCTCCGGGACCAGCCGAAGGGCTCCCCCGTAACATCCGCGCTTGTTGGAGCGTCCAGCGTTTCGCAGCTTGAAGACACGCTGAGCGCCATCAACAACCTGAAGTTCTCCACTGATGAGCTGACAGCGATCGATGAGTTCGCCGTCGAATCCGACATCAATCTGTGGGCGCAGGAGTAAACCCAGGGGAAAGACACAAAACAGGAGGGGCCGGCGGGAACAAAGCCGGCCCCTTCTCTGTTGGCTACAATGCAAGTGTGCGCCAACTGGCGCCGTGCCAATCAGTCGTGCTCTGAGCTCAGTCAGAGTTTGCGCCTGGCACCTGAGGTTTAGTTCTCAAAAGGAGTTCCGTGTCTTCACATCCGATTCGTGTTGCCATTGTCGGCGTAGGAAACTGCGCCGCATCGCTGGTCCAAGGTGTTCAGTACTATCGCGACGCTGACCCCAAGGCCACAATTCCGGGTCTGATGCACGTCGAGTTCGGCCAGTACCACGTCAACGATGTTCAGTTCGTTGCTGCTTTCGACGTCGATAGCAAGAAGGTTGGACTGGACCTTGCCGACGCCATCGGCGCCAGCGAAAACAACACCATCAAGATCGCCGACGTCCCTGCCACCGGAGTCACCGTTCAGCGTGGACATACCCTTGATGGCTTGGGCAAGTACTACCGCGAGACCATCGTCGAAGCTCCCGAGGAGGACGTCGACATCGTTGCTGCCCTTCGCGAAGCCAACGTAGACGTCATGGTTTGCTACCTGCCCGTTGGTTCGGAGCAGGCTGCCAAGTTCTACGCCCAGTGCGCCATCGATGCTGGCGTGGCTTTCGTCAATGCTCTCCCCGTCTTCATCGCCGGCACCAAGGAGTGGGCTGACAAGTTCACTGCGGCGGGTGTTCCGATCGTGGGCGACGACATCAAGAGCCAGATCGGTGCCACCATCACCCACCGCGTGATGGCCAAGCTGTTCGAGGACCGCGGCGTCACCTTGGACCGCACGTACCAGTTGAACGTTGGCGGCAACATGGACTTCAAGAACATGCTTGAGCGCGATCGTCTTGAGTCCAAGAAGATCTCCAAGACGCAGGCCGTCACCTCCAACGTTGAGGCCGACCTTCACGCTGACGACGTCCACATCGGGCCGTCCGATTACGTTGCCTGGCTTGACGACCGCAAGTGGGCCTTCGTCCGCCTCGAGGGCCGCAACTTCGGTGATGCTCCCGTTTCCCTCGAATACAAGCTCGAAGTATGGGATTCCCCGAACTCCGCTGGTGTGATCATCGACGCCATCCGCGCGGCCAAGATTGGCCTGGATCGCGGCATCGGCGGCCCGCTGCTCTCCGCGTCCAGCTACTTCATGAAGTCCCCGCCGGAGCAGTTCAACGACGACATCGCCCGCGACAAGGTGGAAGCCTTCATCCGCGGCGATATCGAGCGCTAAACCGCAACAGCACAAGCAACGCGGGGTCACTTACGGCCGATGATTGACCATCGGATGGGCCGTAAGTGACCCCGCGTTGCTTTTAAGGAGGTCAGAAGAGGCCAGTGGGATTGCCGTCGGGACCGACGTCCATGCGCATGGCGGCCGGTTCTTTGGGCAGCCCGGGCATGGTCATGACGGCTCCGGTCAGGGCGACTATGAAGCCCGCACCCGTCTTGGGAATGAGTTCGCGCACGTGTACCCGGAATCCCTTTGGCGCCCCGAGCTTGGACGCATCGTCGGTGAATGAGTATTGCGTCTTGGCCATGCAGACGGGCAGCCCGCCCCACCCATTCTTTTGGATGTCCACCAGCCGCTTCTGTGCCGGGACGGAAAATTCCACTCCGTCGGCGCCGTAGATCTCCTGCACGATCGTCCGGATCTTGTCCTCCACGGAAAGTTCCAATGGGTACAAGTGGTGGAAATTTGACGGCCCTTGCACTGCCGCTGCCACCTTGGCCGCGAGTTCATCCCCACCGTCGCCTCCTCCGCCGCGGCCCCAGACATCGGCGACGGCGGCTTCCACGCCTTCCGCTGCGCACCAGTTCAGCAGCCACTGAAGTTCTTCGTCGGTGTCGGTGGCGAACCTGTTGATGGCAACGACCGGCGAAATGCCGAACTTGGCGACATTCCCAACATGTCGTTTGAGGTTTTCCACTCCTGCGGCTACGGCGTCCACGTTGGGTTCGCTGAGTTTGTCCTTTGGAACTCCGCCTTGCATCTTGAGCGCACGGATCGTTGCCACAACAACGACGGCGGACGGCGCCACGTCAGCGATGCGCGACTTGATGTCCATGTACTTTTCGGCACCCAGGTCCGCGCCGAATCCTGCCTCGGTGACCACGATGTCTGCCAGTTGCTGTGCAGTCCGCGTTGCGATGATGGAGTTGCACCCGTGGGCGATGTTGGCGAAGGGGCCACCGTGTACCAGTGCCGGTGTCCCGGCGATGGTCTGGACAAGGTTTGGCTTGATGGCATCCTTCAAGAGCAATGTCAGGGCACCTTCCACACCAAGATCGGCCACAGTTACCGGTTGGCGGTCGAAGGTGTAGCCGAAGGTGATCCGGCCCAAGCGCGCTCGGAGGTCGTCCAGGTCCGCGGCCAGGCAGAATACGGCCATGATTTCGGAGGCCACGGTGATGTCGAAGCCGTCTTGCCGGGGTACGCCCTGGGCAGGGCCGCCGAGCCCGATAATGATTTCCCGTAAGGAGCGGTCGTTCATGTCGATAACGCGTTTGAACGTCATGCGGCGGGGGTCGATTCCGAGCTGGTTGCCTTGGAAGATGTGGTTGTCCACGAGTGCCATGAGGGCGTTGTTGGCCGAGGTGACGGCGTGGAAGTCGCCAGTGAAGTGAAGGTTGATGTCGTCCATGGGCAGTACCTGGGAGTATCCGCCTCCGGTTGCTCCGCCCTTCATGCCAAGGATGGGTCCAAGTGACGGTTCGCGCAGCGCGATCATCACTTTGTGGCCGGCGCGTGCAAGGGAATCGGCCAGACCGACTGTGGTTGTCGATTTTCCTTCGCCGGCGGGGGTGGGGGACATGGCTGAAACGAGGACTACCTTGCCGGGCGCCTTGCCCTCGGGGAGCACAAGCTTGGCCGGAGTGATCTTGGCTTTGTAAGGCCCATAGTGTTCCAGTGCGTCCACGTTGATGCCCGCGCGTCGCGCAATTTCTTCGATGGGCAGGATGGTGGCTTTGTGGGCTATCTCAAGATCGCTCAGGCCCTTGTTTTCAGACATCGTTGTCCTTCGGCTTAGTGCTTACGCTGTGTGGGCTGACGCTCGGCGCCCTGCCTACGCTGTGCGCGACAATCTATCAGGCGCCAGCCAGTAACCGCGTGAGGTTCACCGCCCGGGGACCAGCAGGCCGCCAACAGACTCGCGATAGCTTTCCAAGGTGATCGCAGCAGTCCGCTGCCAGCCAAAGGATTCGGCGTGGGTCGCGGCCAAACGGCCCATGTCCTCGCGTGTCTGTACGTCGTCGTACAAATCCTCGAGGGCATCAGCCCAGTCGGAAGGATCGTGGCCATCTACCAGGATGCCCGTCCGGCCATCGGAAATGGCGCGTGAGAGCCCACCAACGTTGGTGGCCACTACGGGGGTGCCGCACGCTTGTGCTTCCAAGGCCACGAGTCCGAATGACTCGCTGAACGAGGGCATCACCACGACGTCTGCGGAGCGGAACCAGCTGGCGAGCTCGGGCGCTACAACGGGCGGGCGATGCGTGACGACGTCGGCCAGCCCGGCCTCCTCGATGATGTGCTGCAGGTTGAAGTCCTTGGCGCCGCTGAGCGAACCCAGAATGGTCATTTCCAGATCGATGTCAGGCCTGCGCATCCGCAGGAGACCGGCCGCTTTGACGAAGACCTGGGGACCCTTAAGACGTTGGATCCGGCCTGCGAAGAGTATGTGGAAACTGTCCGGCCTGACATCCCGCTGGGCGCGCGACTTGCGACGGAAGGATGGCGTGAATACTTTCAGGTCCACGCCGGGAGGTGCGACGTCAATCTTGTCGATGTCGGCTCCGTAGTGGGAGACAAGCTCTTCTGCCTCGGCTGGAGTATTGGCGATGAGGCGGGCGGCACCATCAACAATTCGCTGCTCGCCGTCCTCCCGACGCCGCGGTTCGGGCCGCTCGCCGGACTCAAGAACAAGATTCTTGACCTTGGCCATGGTGTGCATGGTGTGGACCAGGGGAACACCCCAGAGCTCGGACAATTCCAGTCCGGCAACCCCGGACACCCAGTAATGGGAATGGATGATGTCGTAGCGGCCGTGGGGTTGCTGCTGCCGGATCCGATCGATCTCCTCCACCATCTGGTGGAGCAAGGCAGGCAATTCTTCCTTGGGGACTTTCCGTCGGGGTCCGGCCATCACGTTGTGGACGCATACCCCGGGTCCGGGATGCTCGACGGCGGCCTGGCCGGCTTTGGTGGAACGGGTGAAGATCTCCACCTCCACACCGGACTCGGCCAGCGCCATGGCCAAAGCCCGCACATAGACGTTCATTCCACCAGCGTCTCCGGCCCCTGGCTGTTCCATGGGGGAGGTGTGCAGTGAAAGGAATGCCACCCTACGGATCAATGGCACACTTTCCTCCTTGCCGTGAAGCCAACTTGTGAAGCCAACTTGTGAAGCCAAACCACTTTTGCCCTGCAGAAAACACTACTCCTGAAGCCGGGACCTACATGGCGCCAATCCCGGCTATGTGGACAAGGCTGCTAGCCTGTGCGCTGTGAGCCAAGAAACCCTTTTCGATATCCGCCCAGCCACGCCCGAAGATTGGCCCGGCATCTGGTCAGTCATGGAGCCGATCCTCCGTCAGGGGGAGACCTTCACCTGGGACCGCGACACAACTGAAGAAGCTGCCCGTACTAAATGGCTGAAGGAAGCGCCCGGCCAAACGTTCGTGGCCGTGCGCACTGCGGATGGGCCGCACCCGGGAGGCGAGGTGCTGGGCACTGGCGAGTTCCATGCGAACCAGGCCGGCGGCGGCAGCCATGTGGCGAACGCCGGGTATATGGTGAGCTCCAGGCATTCGGGCCAGGGAATTGCACGGGCGCTGTGTGCCTACTCGTTAAAGGAAGCCAAAGCGGCAGGATTCCGCTCCATGCAATTCAACGCTGTGGTGGAGAGCAACGTCCGGGCAGTGTGGTTGTGGCAATCCATGGGATTCCGCATCCTGGCCACGGTGCCCGAGGCCTTCGACCACCCTGAAATTGGGTACGTCGGCCTGCACGTGATGTACCGGAAGCTCTAGAAATCACTTCCAGAGTCCTCGCAGTTCCGGGAAGGCTGCCTCGTAGCCGTCAAGGAGTTGGGCGCCCAGCGAGGCCGAGCCGACCAGCGGGTGCGCAGCAAAGGCTTGCAGTGCAGCCTCCCTGTCACCGTCCCGGACAGCCCTGACCGTCAGCCGTTCCACTTCCTTGACGTGTTGCATCAAGGTGAGGAACTGGCCCCCGGGCCGTTCCTGCGCAAGCGGCAGGGCGCCATCGGGTGTTACCTCGCAGGGAACTTCGACGACGGCGTCCCCCGGCAGCCCGGGCACGGCGACTTCCGCCTCATGTGCCGAAGAGCCGGCTACGGGTGAATTGGGCACATTGAGGATCAGCTGCGCCGTCCCGCCTCCGGATAGGGCCCGCATCACGGACAAAGCCACACGCTCATAGCCGCCCCCGGCGAGGTCTTCCTCGTCGCGGTGCTCCCCGTGTGTGCGGGCCTCGGCCAGGTAGCCTTCCTCGCGGGAGCGCCGGGCCGCATCCCACATGGCGTAGGCGTTCGAGGCTTCCACAAGGGATGGGTAGAGCGAGCTCTGTTGCTGGTGGATGGACGCCCCACGCGTTTCGCGTTGCGTCAGGATGGCTTCAGTCGCCTGTTCGGTTTGGTAATAGTAGTAAAGGTATTCATTGGGCAGGCAACCGAGTTTCTCCAGGGTGTGCTGGCCGAACAAACGCCCTTCCTCGATTCGTTCCAGCGCCCCACGATCCGATAACAGCTCCGGCAGCAGATCCCGGCCGTCGGGTGCCAGCTTGTAGAGCCAGCCCAGATGGTTCAACCCGAAGTAGCCCACGCCGTCGAGCGTTCCTTCTTGAAGGGGTGAACCGGCGGCCCGTGCGGCGCGTTGGGCCAGGCCGCCGGCGGAATCGCAGATACCGATCACCTTTCGTCCTAGCACCGGCACAAGCGCCTCGGTGACCATCCCGGCGGGGTTGGTGAAGTTGATGAGCCACGCATCCGGGCAATAGTGCCGCATTCCCTCGGCGAGCTCCAGCATGTGCGGAATGGAGCGGAGGGCGTAGGAGATGCCGCCCGCACCCGTGGTTTCCTGGCCCAGCAAACCGAGATCCAGGGCCACGCGTTCGTCGGCGATCCGTCCTGCCGTTCCGCCCGGGCGGATCGCGGCGAAGACCATATCGGTGGCGGTGAGTGCCTGCCCCAGGTCAGTTGAAATCACGACGGCGGGCCGGGAACCTTCCGTCGTGGGCATATCGCGGAGGACTGCCTGGATGGCGGCGAGACGCGCGGGATCGACGTCGTAGAGCACCACCTCGTGCACCAGTCCCGCGAATGGACCCGTGCATAAGGCACGGTACACAAGGGGTACCCGGAAGCCGCCGCCACCGGCGATCATGAGCCGCATGATCCGAGTCTATGCAGCCCGGAAGGCGCAGCGTAGTGTGCCGTGCATGGACGCAATGCACCAGCGACGTTTTGATCCCCTTGCCGCCGTGCGCACCGAGGGCGACGGCCAATGCGACCTTCTCCTGGCAGGAACGGTCTTCCAGGACATCATTTTCACCGGACTCCCGCACTCTCCCGAGCCCGGCACTGAAGTGTGGAGCGAAGGCATGGGCAGCTGCCCGGGCGGGGTTGCCAACCAAGCGATCGCCGCGGCCCGGCTTGGCCTGAGGACCAACCTGGCGGCAGCCTTTGGCGACGACGGTTACGGGGATTACAACTGGCAGATCCTTGAAAGCCAGGAGCATGTGGACTTGTCCCTGTCGCGTCGCGTCCCGGGCTGGCACTCGCCGGTTACCGTGTCCATGTGCGTGAACCAGGATCGATCCATGGTCACCCACGGGCACCCCGCGCCGATCAAAGCCTCGGACCTGATCGGAAAGCCACCCAAGGCGCTCGCGGCCGTCGCGGATCTGGGCGAGGAATTGGAACCCTGGATGCTGGCGGCGAAGTCCGCCGGAACCAAACTTTTCGGCGTGGTGGGCTGGGACCCCAGTGGAGAGTGGTCCCAGCGCAGGTTGGAGCAACTGGAACATTTTTACGCTTTCCTGCCCAACGCGCCGGAGGCCATGGCGTTCACAGGCAAGACCGATCCGTGGGCGGCGCTCTATTCCCTGGCCGATCGCGTTCCAGTGGCTGTGGTGACGTTGGGCGCGCAGGGGGCTATGGCCGTGGACTCGGAGACGGGCGAAGAGGAATGGGTGCCATCGCTGCCCGTGTCCGCGTACGATCCCACCGGCGCCGGCGATTGTTTCGGGGCGGCCTTCATTGTGGGGTGCCTGGCAGGATGGCGATTGGGGGACCGCCTGCGGTTCGCGAACCTCTGTGCCTCGCTGGCTGTCCAACAAGTCGGTGGGTCGTTGGCAGCGCCTGGCTGGGGCGACATCGCGGACTGGTGGCAGCGTGCCAACGCGCGGAAGGAACGCCAATCGAGCCAGTGGCTGCGGCGCTTCGCCTTCCTTGAACCGATCGTGAAGGACATCCCCGCTGAAGCACAGCGACGCGCCCGCGCCACGATCGCGCACTTGTCCGATGCCCAGTAGGAACGGGGGGAATTGAACCCCCGTTCCCCGGCACCACTAGAATCTCTAGGGTGACTTACGAAGCAGCTGCAGATATCGGGATCGGGTCCAAGGCCTCCATAGCAAAGTCAGCGGTTCTTGAGCGTTCCGCCGTGATCGATCTTGATGCCGTGCGGCACAACGTTCGCCAGTTTGTCGCGATCGCCTCCCCGGCCTCCGTGATGGCTGTGGTGAAGGCCGATGCTTATGGCCATGGCGTGGTTCAGGTTGCACGTGCAGCCCTCGACGCCGGAGCGGCCTGGCTGGGCGTCGCCCACATTTCAGAGGCGCTCGCCTTGCGTGCAGCGGGCATAGACGCACCGTTGTTGGCGTGGCTGCACACCCGTGAAAGCAACTTCCAAGCCGCAGTTGCCGCCGGCATCGACGTCGGGATTTCCGGTTGGGAACTCGACGCCGTGGTGGCGGCGGCCCGCGAACAGGAGCGTCCCGCGCGGGTCCATTTGAAGGTGGACACAGGGCTGGGCCGGAACGGCTGTCCAATCGCCGAATGGGACCAGCTGGTGGGCCAGGCCATGGAATACCAGGACGAGGGCCTGCTTCGCGTTGTGGGCATTTTCTCCCACCTTGCGGTGGCCGACGAACCGCACCGGCCCGAAACGGACCAGCAGTTGGCGGTTTTCCGTGACGCACTCGCCATCGCTGAGGATGCCGGCGTCGATACCGAGGTCAGGCACATCGCCAACACTCCCGCTGCGCTGTCCCGGCCGGATTCGCACTTCGACCTCATCCGGGTGGGGCTCGGCATCTACGGGTTGTCGCCCTTCGAAGGAGTCACCTCCGCCGAACTTGGCCTGCACGCTGCCATGAGCGTCCGCACACTCCTCTCCAACTGCAAAAAGGTCCCGGAGGGGCAAGGCGTTTCCTACGGCCTGAAGTACCACACCAGCCAGGAGAGCACGCTGGGCCTGGTTCCCCTGGGCTACGCCGACGGGGTCCCGCGCATCGCCACGGGCGGTCCGGTTCGCGTTAACGGCGTCACCTACCCTGTGGTGGGCCAGATCGCGATGGACCAGATGGTGATTGATCTTGGACCGCTCACCCCTGAAGAAGCGGCCGGGCTTAAGGGCAGCGAAGCCGTGATGTTCGGCGACGGTGCCGATGGCGGCCCCACCGCCGATGACTGGGCGGCGGCAGCGGGAACCATCAACTATGAGATCGTGACCCGCATTAGTCCGCGGGTGCCCCGCAGTTACGTCAACGAGGTTCCGGCGCTGCCGGAGGTACACCAGGGCACCCAGGCAGCATCGGAATCGGCGACGCTATGAACGAACCACTGCTCGAACCAAGCGAACCATTGAAAGGCGGCGAACCATTCTGGGAACGCAGCCTGAAGGTCACGACGGCGGAACAAACCCACGCGCTCGGTGCAGCACTGGGCGGGGTGCTTGAGGCGGGAGATCTCCTTGTCCTGACCGGAGAGCTGGGTGCGGGGAAGACGACCTTCACCCAGGGGCTGGGAGAGGGCCTGGGCGTACGTGCCGGGATCATCTCGCCTACGTTCGTGCTGGTTCGGATCCACCCAAACCTTCCGGATGGCCCACGCCCCGGTGGACCGGACCTGGTCCACGTCGACGCCTACAGGCTGGAATCAGCTGCTGAGATCGATGACATTGATCTCGAGAACACCATGGACTCGTCCGTCACCGTGGTGGAGTGGGGGAGGGACCGGGTTGAGCACCTCTCGGACAGCCGCCTGGAAGTGGACCTTCACCGGTCTGTGGGTGCCGAAGGCGTTGTGCCGGCTATCCATGTCGAGGACAGCGGCACGGTCCTGGACTTTGACACTGATGACGACGACGAACCACGCACCATCATTTTCCGCGGTTTTGGCCCACGCTGGGCCGAGGCGCCGAAGCTTCTTGAAACCACGATCTCCGAAGGAGGCCACTGATGCTGATCCTGGCTATCGACACCTCGGCAGTGGCCAGTGCTGCGCTGATTTCGGATGTTGCCATGGAAGGCGTGGTGGATTCCTTTTCCACCGAGGACACCCGAAGCCATGCCGAAGTCCTTGCGCCGGGCATCGGGAAGCTGCTGGCCGGTGCCGGCGTTACCGGCGCGGACATTGACGTGATAGTCACAGGCGTGGGCCCCGGACCGTTTACCGGGCTGCGCTCAGGTATTGCCACCGCACGGACCCTGGCTTTCGTCTGGAACAAGCCGCTGTATGGGTTGATGAGCCTTGATGCGATCGCCCTCGAAGTAGCGGAGTCCACTGCGGCTGTTCCCGAATTCCTGGTGGCCACTGACGCGCGGCGCAAAGAGGTCTACTGGGCGCGGTACGTCCTTGAGGAAGGCCAGCTTCCCCAGCTCATCGACGGGCCGCATGTGGGTTTCGCCTCGGACTTACCGGACCTGCCCGTGTTTGGGGCCGGCGCTGGACTGTACGCCGACGTCCTCCGTGCCGACGAAGACTTTGCCGAGGCCCAACCGGACGCGGCGTCCCTTGGCCAGCTCGCGCTTGCCAGAATAACGGCAGGGCAGGAGCTCTTGGACTCCACACCTTTGTACTTGCGCGAATCGGACGCCCAGGTGCCGGGTCCCAGGAAGCGTGCCCTGTGAGGGAAGTGGACTGATGAAACTCCCACCCAAACTGGAACTCGCAGGAGTTTCCCTGCGCGATATGACCGAGGCTGATGTCCCGGCCGTCGAAGCCTTGGAACGTCGACTGTTCCCCGTGGATGCCTGGCCCCTGCAGATGTTCTTCGACGAGTTGTCACAGCCGGAGACGCGCCGCTACGTGGTGGCCCAGGTTGAGGGCCAGATCGTGGCCTACGCCGGCTTGATGTGCATTGAGCCAATCGCTGACGTCCAGACGATCGCCGTCGTTCCCGAATTCGAAGGCAAAGGCATCGGTTCTGCCATCCTGACCGAGCTGATCGAGGAGGCGCGGCGGCGTCACGCGGCGGACCTCCTCCTGGAGGTGCGCGCGGACAACCCCCGTGCACAGCAGCTGTATCTGCGTTTCGGATTCGAACAGATCCACGTCCGGCCGCGGTATTACCGGGACGGTACGGATGCGTTGATCATGCGCCTGCCCCTGAATAACCCATGACACTGAACACGTCACATTCCACAGAAGGAGCCAACGCGTGAGCGGCCCTTATCCAGAACAGCCGAAGCAGCCGTTGGTGCTGGGCATCGAATCGTCCTGTGACGAAACCGGCGTTGGAATCGTGCGCGGTACAACGCTGCTGACCAACACGGTGTCCTCCTCCATGGACGAGCACGTGCGCTTTGGTGGTGTCATCCCTGAGATCGCTTCGCGTGCCCATTTGGATGCCTTTGTCCCCACGCTTCAGGAAGCGCTGCATGAAGCCGGAGTGACTCTGGAGGAAATCGACGCCATTGCCGTCACATCCGGGCCGGGCCTGGCGGGCGCCCTTATGGTTGGTGTCTGCGCAGCGAAGGCCCTGGCCGTGGCTACGGGCAAGCCGCTCTACGCGATCAACCACCTGGTAGCGCACGTTGGCGTGGGGCTGCTGGATTCAAGGCCCGACGCCGGTGCTGCCGCCGGCCTGGGTGCCGGCCACTTGCCGCAGAACCTCGGTGCACTCCTGGTTTCCGGTGGCCACACGGAGATCCTCCGTATCCGCAGCATTACAGATGACGTGGAGCTCCTTGGTTCCACCATCGATGACGCCGCCGGTGAAGCCTACGACAAAGTTGCCCGGATCCTGGGCCTTGGCTACCCGGGTGGCCCCGCCATCGACAAGCTGGCACGCCAAGGCAATCCGAAGTCCATCCGCTTTCCGCGCGGCCTCACCCAGCCCAAATACATGGGCACCACGGAGGAGAAAGGACCCCACCGCTACGACTGGTCCTTCAGCGGCCTTAAAACCGCGGTGGCCCGGTGCGTGGAGCAATTCGAAGCCCGTGGGGAAGAAGTACCCGTAGCCGATATCGCAGCGGCATTCCAGGAAGCCGTGGTGGACGTCATCAGTTCAAAGGCGGTCCTGGCCTGCAGGGAGCATGGCATTACCGACGTGCTCCTTGGTGGAGGTGTTGCTGCCAACTCGAGGCTGCGTGAATTGACCGGCCAACGGTGTGTATCGGCGGGCATCAAGCTGCACGTGCCGCCACTGGACCTCTGCACGGACAACGGTGCCATGGTGGCAGCCCTCGGTGCTCAACTGGTCATGGCCGGAATCGGGCCCAGCGGAATAGCGTTCGCGCCGGATTCCTCCATGCCCGTTACTACGGTGTCGGTGGCTGCGTAACTCCACCCAACTATGCGTCGGGGCCTTTACGCATCTGCTGTACGAGGTCCATGACCACTGCCTGCAGGTCCCCGTTGTGTTCGGCGGCCACGCGGCGCTGGCGCTGGTAGCTGGCGCCGCGTTCAATGATCTTCATGACGTCGGCCAGTTCCTCAGAGCATCCAAGCTTGGCTGCCACGGGTTCCAAGCGTGCGACGGTTTCTGCGAGGTGCTCGGTGACCAATTGCTCGTTGCCCTTGGCATCGAGGATGATGATGGCTTCCATGCCGTAGCGCGCCGCACGCCACTTGTTCTCCTGGACGTGCCAGGGCGGCATGGTGGGGATGCTCCCGCCGGCGTCGAGGATGGAGGAGAACTCGTCCACGAGGCACTGTGTGAGTGCGGCGATGGCGCCCACTTCCTCAAGGGTGGCGAGGCCATCGCAAATGCGCATCTCGATAGTGCCCAGGTTGTAAACAGGCCGGATGTCCCAGCGGATCTCGGAAATGGCGTCGATGACACCTGTGGTGAACATGTCCTGGACATAGGACTCGTATGCTTCCCAGGTTTCGAACTGGAACGGCAGGCCAGCGGTGGGGAGTTGTTGGAACATGAGGGCCCGCTGGGATGCGTAGCCGGTTTCTTCGCCGGCCCAGAAGGGGCTGGAGGCGGACAGTGCCTGGAAGTGCGGGAAGTAGTTGACCAGGCCGTCCAGGATGGGGAGCACTTTGTCCCGGCGATCGATGCCTACGTGGACGTGGACACCATAGATGACCATTTGGCGTCCCCACCATTGGGTCCGCTCGATCAGCTTGGCGTAACGCTCCTTGTCGGTGACCGGCTGGAGCAGGGGAGGGCTGAAGGGATGGCTGCCTGCGCAGAACACCTCCACTCCCATGGGGTCGGTGACTTCGCGGACAGCGGCGAGGGAGCGGTTGAGGTCCTCTTTTGCTTCCTTGACCGTTTCGCAGATTCCGGTAACGAGTTCCACCGTGTTCAGGAGCAGTTCGCGCTTGATGTGGGGGTGTTCGTCGTCTTCGTTGAGGTCCGGATGGTTCGCAGCGACACCCTTGAGGACGTCGTTCGCCACTGAAACCAGTTCTCCGGTGCGTGCATTGACGAGCGCCAACTCCCATTCCACACCCAGTGTCGATTGCCTGGATGGCGCAAACTCAATCTGCACGTAGTCCCCTCGTTGCTTGTTTCTGCTGGACTTTCTGCTGGACGCAACCCGCTGCGGGGCCGTCAGCGGTCGGCTCAAGTCTAGTGCAGCCGGAGCATGGCTGATTGCGGACAGGGCGAAGTTAAGCGCCGAGACACATCGCAAGCGAATTGCTAATGAGAATGGTTTTCAATTAGAATCCTTCCATGCACCTCACCGTTGTCAGCTCCCTGGACAGTCAGTGCCGCGAAGCGGCCACCGCCCGGCTTGGTCGAACCCACACGAACTCCGTCGTCGTTCTTCACGACCTCCTGGATGGTTCCTTGGTCATGCGGCGCGTCTACAGGGGAGGCCAGTTGTTTGAGCGCGAAACAACCGTTCTGGAACACGGTTGCCTCAGCTGTACGGTCAAGCTGGATGTCGTACCGACGGCGGAGCGCCTCGCCGCTTGCGGGTTCGACCACGTGGTCCTGGGCCTACCACCCGGCGTCCCGGCAGGGATGGCAGTCGCGGAACTCCGGCGCGGCCTCACCCAGCCTGCCGTCATGGACAACGCCATCCTGGCCTTGGACCCCGTGGATCTCGACGATCACATCTGGGACCGGCACACCCTCTTTGAATCCGGCTTCACATCGATGCCGGAGGATGAACGGACCAGCGGCGAGTTCCTGATCGGCGAGTTCGGGCAGGTGGACACAGTCATGTTGCACCCGGGCTTGGGAGCGGAATTGTCCGGAAATCCCCGCATGGGATCCGAAGAATGGGTGACTGGCGTGGAGCTGCTCGGGCAGCTGGCACCACACGCTGCAGCAATCGGTGCGGCCGATGACTTCAGATCGGGCTGCTTCGACGACGCCGAAGCGGCCGCACGCACCCGGCCCGGAGTGGTCTGCGTGCCTTTGGATGATTCGCCCGGTTCCTTCCGAACCGTCCTCCACAAGGCTGGGCGGCCGCTGCACCCCGGCCGTTTCCGTGAAGCACTTCCCCAACTCGCGGCCGGAACCCACTGGCTCCGCGGACGCTTGTGGATCGCCTCGGCTGCCAAGATCCGGATTGCGGTACAGGGAATTGGTCCCCGGGTGTGGCTTGAGAGCACCGGAACCTGGCTGGCGGACGCACCTGCAGCAGGTCGCAGAGGCAAGGTGGGAGCCGACGTCGACGCCGTCCTTGACTGGCACCCGAATTACGGCGACCGCGGAACGGTCCTGGCCATTACCGGACGCTCCGAGGACATCGACCCCCAGGAAATCCGCGCCCTTCTGGAGGGCTGCCAATTGACGGAGGCCGAGATGGAACTCGACTTTGGTGTCTGGGAGGACCCCTTGGAACTTAGCGAAGCCTTTTAGCCAGCCACCCCAAAAACCAACCACCAACAACAAGGAGAAAAACCATGAAGGTCAGGAACTCACTGCGTGCCCTCAAGAAGATTCCGGGCGCACAGATCGTCCGACGCCGTGGGCGCACGTTCGTCATCAACAAGAACAACCCGCGAATGAAGGCCCGCCAGGGCTAACGGCGCGGAAGCGCAAACGGCCCGTTGTTTAATGGGTGAATGCCAATCCTGAACAAAGACATGTCCCTGTGCATTTCGCTCGCGGCCCGGCCCAGCAACATTGGGACCAGGTTCCACAATTATTTGTACGATCTGCTCGGACTGAACTTTGTCTACAAGGCATTCGCCCCGGCGGACATCACTCTTGCAGTGGCTGGCATCCGCGGCCTCCCCATCAGGGGAGCCGCGGTTTCCATGCCCTACAAGGAAGCGGTCATCCCGCTTGTGGACGTGATGGATCCCTCGGCAAAGGCCATCGACTCGGTCAACACGATTGTCAACAACGACGGCGTCCTGACCGCATACAACACCGACTACATCGCCATTGCCCGCCTGCTGAAGGACCATAAAGTACCCAGCAGCCACACCGTGCTGCTGCGAGGAGCCGGAGGAATGGCGAAAGCGGTGGCCGCAGCCCTCCGCGATGCAGGCTTTACGTCCGTGACCATCGTTGCCCGCAACGAAACCACAGGCCGTGCGCTCGCGGACCTTTACGGTTTCGCATGGCAGGACGACGTCAACGGATCCACGGCGGACCTCATCATCAATGTCACGCCCCTGGGCATGGCTGGTGCGGACGAAAGGGCGCAGTCCTTTGACGACGCAACCATTGCGGCGGCAAAGATAGTGTTCGACGTCGTCGCCCTACCCTCCGAGACGCCCCTCATCACGGCTGCCCGGCAGGCAGGCAAGCCGGTGATCACTGGAGCGGAAGTCATCGCCATCCAGGCGGAGGAGCAGTTCGTCCTGTACACGGGCCTCCGCCCGAGTGCTGACCAGGTCCGCGAAGCCTCGGAATTCTCCCGCCGCTGAAGTGGACTAGAACGTCACGGGCTCCACCGCTACGGCCACTCTTTCCTCGCCAATCCTGGTCAGGACAAGGGTGGCCGTTTTTGCGGGCTTGGTGTCGCGCTTGGATGGAAGCAGTTGTTTCCGCAGTTCTTCGGGAGTGACAGCGGTGCCGCGCTTCTTGATGTCCAGCACCGAGATGCCGTCCGCTTTGACCCAGGCTTTGAGGGCTTTGACGTTGTATGGCATGACCTCCAGCACCTTGTAAGCCTTGGCAAAAGGCGAGTCATCGAGTTCCGGGGCGCAGATGTAGGCGATATGTTCATCCACCAGGTGCCCGCCCAGGCGTTCTGCGACGTCGGCCACCAAGCCTGCGCGGATGACGGCACCGTCAGGTTCGTAGAGGAACCCCTCAACCGGCCCGACGGCGGCTACCGGGCCGCCGTCGAAATCCTCACCGCTGGTGAGCTCGGCAGCGCCCTGGGAGCCGATGACAAGTGCCGCGCGCCGGATCCCGGGGCGGGCCACGGCGTTGAACCACAGGGTGACCTCCGTGACGTCGCCACCTACGGAGACCCACTGCGCTTCACAGTTCGCCGGAACCGAGTCGTGGGGCATGCCAGGACCCATCTTGACGCCGACCGCACGGCCGGCTGCGGCCAGGCCTTCAACGAACGACAACGGGGGAGAGAATGCTTCCGGATCCCAGATCCGCTTTGTCCCGGACGTCGAGGTTGTGCGCCGTGCGGGATCCAGCCACACGCCGTCGATCCCGTCCAGTTCCACTGACGTGGCATCCGAATGCACCACTGTGGCGTGCGGGAAGGGCATGAGGTTGATCGTGGCGCAGGCCGCAGTGGTTTCATCCATCTCCACTGCGGTCACGGCAATGTCCATCGAGGCCAAGGCCATGGAGTCGGCTCCGAGGCCGCAGCCAAGGTCTGCTACGTGGGAAATGCCGGCCTTGGCAAAACGCTCGGCGTGCCGGGCCGCGACGTTGAGGCGCGTCGCCTGCTCGAGTCCGGCCTGGGTGAACAGCATCTGGCGGGCGAACTCGCCGAATTTGGCCTCGGCGCGGGTTCGGAGCCGGGACTGCGTGAGTACCGCGGCCACCAGCTCAGGGGAGTGGCCTGCCTTTCGAAGATCGGCGTTCATGCTGAACGCATCGGCTTCGCGGTACGGCCCCAGCGAGGCAAGGAGTTCCCATCCTTCAGTGGTCAGCAAGGGTGCGATCTGTTCCTGCGGTGCATGAGACATGGGATCAAGCCTAACGGGGCGCGCCTTGACACCGTGAGTTGGGAATCAGCCCGATAGGGTTGTTTTCATGGAAGACAACGCAGCTCCGCAGCCCTCCGACACGAACAACCCGGGCGGGAACCGCCCCGCTGCCCCGGGAGCTTCAGAGCATTCCGCCGGCCGGTCCCTTGTGGCGTTTGCGCGTCCTGCCTTGATCGCGGGGGCCGTGATCGCGGTAATCTGCGTTGCCCTGCTGATCGTCATCTTCGTCCTGGACTCATTCAATGCAGCTGCCTACTCCGTCACAGGCAAGAGCGTGAACGACGCTACTGATGAAGCCCGCGATATCCGGGACCTCTACAGCGGGGCCCGCATTGGCGGGATTATCGCCCTGGTGATTTCCGGCGTCGTGGCCCTGGCAGCCGCCGTCGTGCTGTATTTGAATCGCGGATCGGTACCTGTGGATGAGGATGACGACGGCGAAGACTACGATCTGGATGACCTCACCGGGCGGTAACGGGAGTTCACCAACGACGAAATTCTGGCACTCACCTTGACCGAGTGCTAACGCTTACATAGAGTCTTGTTAGCACTCTCCCCCGGAGGGTGCTAATCACGCCAGGCGTCCACCGGCACCGCGACGACGGTTGCACGCCACGGCACCCTAGTTCTTAGTCCATGAATCAGCTCATGAAAAGGAGAGTCCGAGTGTCGGTCTCGATTAAGCCTCTTGAGGATCGTATTGTTGTTCGCCCGCTCGAAGCAGAGCAGACCACGGCTTCCGGCCTGGTAATTCCGGACTCCGCACAGGAGAAGCCGCAGGAAGGCGAAGTTGTTGCAATCGGCCCCGGCCGCTTCGATGACAACGGCAACCGCGTGCCGGTTGACGTAGCTGTTGGCGACGTCGTTATCTACTCCAAGTACGGTGGAACCGAAGTCAAGACCGGCGGCAACGAGTACCTCGTTCTGTCCGCCCGCGACGTCCTTGCGATCGTCGTAAAGTAACTTCCTGGAGCCCCGCACCGCAGCCGCGTTGGAATCATTCCGACCTTCTGCGGTGCGGGTTTTCTGTCTTGAAAGGACACAACCATGGCAAAGCAGCTTGCTTTTAACGATGCTGCCCGCCGGTCTCTTGAGGCCGGTATCGACAAGCTCGCCAACACTGTCAAGGTGACGCTTGGCCCGCGCGGCCGCAACGTCGTGCTGGACAAGAAGTGGGGCGCTCCCACGATCACCAACGATGGCGTGACGATCGCCCGCGAAGTTGAGCTTGATGACCCCTACGAGAACCTTGGTGCGCAGCTGGCCAAGGAAGTAGCCACCAAGACCAACGACGTCGCTGGCGACGGGACCACCACCGCTACGGTGCTGGCGCAGGCACTGGTCAAGGAAGGCCTGCGCAACGTTGCTGCTGGTGCCGCTCCTGGCGAGATCAAGCGTGGCATCGAGGTTTCCATCGAAGCCATCGCAGCCCGCCTCCTGGAGAACGCCAGCGAAGTGCAAGGCACCCAGGTTGCCAACGTTGCCGCTATCTCCGCCCAGAGCGACGAAATTGGTGAACTGTTGGCCGAGGCTTTCGGCAAGGTGGGCAAGGATGGCGTCATCACCATCGAAGAGTCCTCCACCACCCAGACCGAACTCGTCCTCACCGAAGGCATGCAGTTCGACAAGGGCTACCTCTCCCCGTACTTCGTCACTGACGCAGAACGCCAGGAAGCCGTCCTCGAAGACGCCTTGATCCTGATCAACCAGGGCAAGATCTCCTCGCTGCAGGAATTCCTGCCGTTGCTGGAGAAGGCGCTGCAGGCCTCCAAGCCGCTGTTCATCATCGCCGAGGACATCGAAGGCGAAGCCCTGTCCACGCTGATCGTCAACCGCATCCGCGGCACCCTGAACGTCGTCGCCGTCAAGGCTCCCGGCTTCGGCGACCGCCGCAAGGCCATGCTGCAGGACATCGCTACGCTCACTGGCGCACAGGTTGTTTCCCCGGACCTTGGACTTTCGCTGGACACTGTTGGCCTTGAGGTACTGGGTACGGCTCGCCGCATCACGGTCACCAAGGACAACACCACCATCGTCGATGGCGCCGGAACCGAGCAGGACGTTGCCGACCGCGTGGCCCAGCTGCGTGCCGAGCTCACCCGCACGGACTCCGACTGGGACCGCGAGAAGCTGCAGGAGCGCCTTGCCAAGCTGGCCGGCGGCATCGGTGTCATCAAGGTTGGCGCAGCCACCGAGGTTGAGCTGAAGGAAAAGAAGCACCGCATCGAGGACGCCGTTTCCTCCACGCGTGCAGCCCTTGAAGAAGGCATCGTTTCCGGTGGCGGTTCCGCGCTCATCCACGCCCTCAAGGCACTGGACGAGTCCCCGGCCGTCAGGGCCCTGGAAGGTGACGCGGCAGCAGCTGTTGGCATCGTCCGCCGCGCCTTGATCCAGCCGCTGCGCTGGATCGCCCAGAACGCCGGCTTCGACGGCTTCGTCGTCGTTTCCAAGGTCTCCGAACTCGAAGCCAACCACGGCTTCAACGCCAAGTCCGGCGAGTACGAGGACCTGATCGCCGCCGGCGTGATCGACCCCGTCAAGGTCACCCGCTCCGCACTCCGCAACGCCGCTTCCATCGCTGCCCTGGTTCTCACCACTGAGACCCTGGTTGCCGAAAAGCCGGCCGAGGAAGAAGACGCACACGCAGGCCACCAGCACTAACAGCCTGTTCAAAAAAGCCCTGGTCACCTTCGTGTGGCCAGGGCTTTTTTGTCAGCAACCCGCAGGTTCCCCGGAGCCGCGGGGACCTATTGTGGGACTTACGACGGCGGCGGTACCCTGACGCTAATACGGCGGCTTGGGTGCGCCAACCGGGTTGCTCCCGGTCGCGGAATGAGTGTTCACTATGTCGGTCACAGCCTTGGATATGGGACGCTCGGCATTCTCCGAGCGTCGCTGGAGCGATGCGCTGGACTGCCTTGCCCGGGCCGATTCCGAAGGCGGCTTGCCTGCCCGGGACATGGAACTGGTGGCATCCGTGGCAATGCTGCTGGGCCATGACGATGACGGAGTGAAGTACCTGACGCGGGCCCATGAGGAATTCCTGACATTGGGCGACATGGCCGGTGCGGCGCGCTGTGCGGCGTGGCTGGTGCTGTTCCTCATGGACATCGGGGAGCCCGCGCGAAGTTCCGGTTGGATGTCCCGCGCCCAGCATTTGATTGCGGAAATGGAAGAGCCCACCGAAGCGGAGGGCTACCTCCTCATCCCATCCGCCCTGGGTTCACTTTACGGAGGAAACCCCGAGGCCAGCCACGAACTGTTTGGCCGGGCCTTTGAAGTGGGCCGGCGTTTCCACGACAGGGATCTCATGGCGTTGGGCCAGCTGGGCCTGGGCACGGCCAGGATTACCCTCGGCTCCCCGGACGAGGGATTGCAGCTCCTCGATGAAGTGATGTTGTCCGTCACCGCCGGCGAGGTCTCGCCCATACCTTCCGGGATCATCTACTGTGCGGTGATTGGAAGCTGCCGGCTCGCTTTGGACGTCCACCGCGCCCAGGAATGGACAGCAGCCTTGGAGCGGTGGTGCGGAGACCGGCCGGACATGGTGATGTTCAGCGGGCAATGCCAATCGCACCGCGCAGAGCTGTTCATCCTGCATGGAGCCTGGGACGAGGCCTTGGCTGCGGCCCGCATCGCCCAGGACCGTTCGCGTCGGGGCGATCCGGAAGCGGCCTGGGGAGCTTGGTACCAACAGGGGGAAGTCCTCCGCCTCAGGGGCAGGTTTGACGAGGCCGACGCAGCCTACGCCAAGGCCGGGGAGACCGGCTTTGAGCCATTGCCTGGCCTTGCGCTTCTACGTATGGCCCAGAACAAAACGTCCCAGGCGCAGGTCATGTTGCACCGTGCGATGTCCGGAGCGGATCCGGCCAACCGCTGCAGGCTGCTTCCGGCGGTGGTCCAGGTGGAGCTTGCGGCGGGGGACGTCGTCGCAGCCCGAGAGGCCGCGAATGAACTCGCAGCACCGCTCCACGAAGCCAGCCGCCCCTTGGAGCGGGCGCTATCAGCCCAGGCGGAAGCGAGCGTTCTCTTGGCCGAGGGGAGTGCCGAAGCCGCACTGATGACCGCCCGGAAGGCTTGGCGGCTTTGGTACAGCCTCGAGGCTCCGTATGAGGCTGCCCGGTGCCGGTTGTTGGCCGGTCGTGCGTGTGCCCGGTTGGGCGACCCCGACTCTGCCGCCATGGAATTCGAAGCGGCCGCAGCCGAGTTCGCAGAACTCGACGCAGCGCCTGCCCTGGCCGGGGTGCTGGGTCTCAAAGCGGGAGCCGGAACGGTGAGTGGCGGCGATGGTTCCGTGCTCTCCGCCCCTGAACTGAACGCCCGTGAACTGACTGCCCGTGAACTGACCGCCCGTGAACTGGAAGTCCTGAGGCTTGTCGCCGACGGAAAACCCAACAAGTCCATTGCCCGGGAACTGTATCTCAGTGAAAAGACCGTTGCCCGCCATGTCAGCAACATCCTCAGCAAGCTCTCCTTGCCATCCAGGGTTGCTGCCACCAAATACGCGTTTGAGCACCACTTAACCAACTGATGCTCTATCACTTCCCACCGCTTTTCTCCCGATCTTCTCTCACATACAGCAGGGTTTTCCCGAACGCTCTCTCACTTCCCGGCATGCGCATAAATACCCATGCCCATTCCTGCAGGATGCGTCATTTGGCCGACGCGGCAAGGGGCGCCGGACTCATAGCTTGGGCTTATGAACATTCCACTGCTCGCCGGCACCGTATCCACCGTGCTCTTTGCATCCAGCATGCTGCCCATGTTGTTCAAGGCAGTCCGGACCAAGGACCTGGCCTCCTACAGTTTGAGCAATATCACCCTGACCAACATCGCCAATGCCGTGCACTCGTTCTACGTCTTCGACCTTCCGGCGGGGCCGGTGTGGCTGCTGCACACCTTCTATGTGGTGACGTCGGCACTGATGTTGGTGTGGTGCCTGCGATACCGGAAGGCTCCCACTGAAACCCCAGCAACTGAAACTCCAGCAACGCGGGGTCACTTAAGGCCCATGTCGGCCGCTGCCATAGGCCATAAGTGACCCCGCGTTGACCAGTAATGAGAAAGGAAAAGCCATGAAAAAAGCTAGTGACCCACAGTTCGATACCGTGATCGTAGGCGGTGGCCAGGCCGGCTTGGCGCTCGGCTATTGGCTGGCCAAAGGGCACCACGACTTCGTCATCCTCGACGAGAACGCCAGGACCGGCGATTCGTGGCGCCAGCGGTGGGATTCGCTCCGACTCTTCACCCCGGCCAAGTACGACGGTTTGCCGGGCATGCCCTTCCCAGGGGACCGTCTGGCGTTCCCCAGCAAGAATGAGTTGGCGGACTACCTGGAAGGTTATGCACAGCGGTTCAGTCTTCCGGTGGTTCCCGGGGTCCATGTTGATGGAGTGACACAAGAGGGTGATCGCTTCCTTGTGAGCTCCGGTGACCGGTCATGGACCGCCAACAACGTAGTGGTTGCCACCGGCGTGTATCGCCTGCCCAAGCGGCCGGCATTCGCGAATGAGCTGGATCCGGGCATCGTGCAGCTTCACTCGCAGGAATACAAGAATCCCGGGCAACTCCAACCTGGACCAGTGCTCGTTGTCGGGCTCGGCAATTCCGGCGCGGAGATTGCCCTCGAAGCCAGCAGGACCCACACCACGTTGTTGGCGGGCAAAGCCAGTGGCGAAATCCCTGTTCGCCATGGACGCGCTGCAGCCCGGTTTGTGCTGCCTGTGATCCGGTTCGCAGGCCTTCACGTCCTGACGCTCAACACACCGGTTGGCCGGAAGGTGGCGCCGGCATTCAGGATGATGGCGGCACCTTTGATCCGAACACGTACCAAGGAACTGCGCGAGGCGAAGGTGGAACTGCTGCCAAGGATAGCCGGCGTAAAGCAGGGCAAACCGTTGCTGGAAGAGGGCCGGACGCTGGACGTGGCGAACGTCATTTGGTGTACCGGATACCGGGAGGACTACTCGTGGCTGAAGCTCCCGTACCAGGACGGAGAGGGAGCGCCGGCCCACAAGAGGGGAGTAGTGGAATCTGTCCCTGGACTCTATTTCATCGGCCAGGAGTTCCTGTTCGCTGCAGTCTCGGCAACGCTTCCAGGAGTTGGCCGGGATGCCCGTTATCTGGCACAACGAATCACAGTCGACCGGCAGCTGACGGTGGGGCGTCGGCCGGCCTTGACCTAGTTTTCCGGGCCTTCAGACACAGTGCCTTGGCACAGGCAACGCACAGTTTCATCTTTGCAAATGCATAGTCCAACCTGAGCTAATAGACACTCGTAAGGCGGTTCCGCAGACCGGCCCAACTGGGGCCGGAGCCCGGAACAGCGTATGATGGATGCTTTGTGCAATAGCCTTGAGGAACTGCCTAACGTGACTACATCAACGATCCGAACGCCCGCCCGTCCCAACAGGCGGGCTACCGGTCCCGTTGTAAAGTCCACCTTCCGGCCCGAAATCCAGGGCCTCCGCTCCCTCGCTGTCCTCATGGTGGTGAGCTACCACATCTGGATTGGGCGGGTGTCAGGCGGGGTAGATGTCTTCCTGCTGATCTCGGCATTCCTCATGACTCTTCAGTTCACCAGCCGCTTCAAACAGCGGCGCCCGATGGACTTGCTGCGGCACTGGCTGCACTTGTTCAGGCGCCTCCTCCCGGCAGTCGTGGTTGTACTCTTCGGAACATTGGCTGCTACTTTTGCTTTCCTGCCTCCCACCCGCTGGGTAGAAGTGGTCAATCAGGCTTGGGCCTCACTCTTCTACTACGAGAATTGGCTCCTGCAGACTCTTGCGGTCAACTACTACGCAACGGACCACAGCCTGGCCAGTCCAGTGCAGCACTTCTGGTCGCTTTCCATCCAGGGCCAGATATTCATTCTCTGGCCGGTGATCTTCGCCGTGATGGCGGTCATCTGCCGCAAATTCGATCTCCGGTACCGGGCTTCGCTCGCGTACGTTTTTGCGCTCATCTTCGTCGTTTCCCTGACGTACTCCATCATCTTTACGGCCAACAACCAGGCGGTGGCGTACTTCGACACCTTCGCCCGCCTGTGGGAGTTTGCCCTCGGAACCCTTGTTGCCTTGATTTTGCCTGCCTTGGACTTTTCCAAACCTGTCCGCGTGGCGATGGGGTGGATCGGCGTGGCCGCCATGCTCAGTTGCGGCATCCTGCTGCAGGTCCAGACGGCGTTCCCGGGCTTTGTTGCACTCTGGCCTACCCTGGCTGCCGTTGCGGTGATTGCAGCGGGACAGACCGGTAGCCGCTTCGGCGTGGATCGGATCCTGAGCTCCAGATTCCTTGTTCGGCTGGGCGACAATTCCTATGCCCTCTATCTCTGGCACTGGCCCATCCTGGTGATCGCGTTGGCTTGGAGCGGCAAGGATCATGCGGGTTGGCTTTCCGGCACGGCGATTGTGGCGTTGGCACTGGTCCTGGCGTTCCTGACCACGAAGTATGTGGAGAAGCCATTCCGGGAGTGGAAGTGGCCCGAGGTGAAGCGTCGCCGGGCAGCCATCTCGATCGCGGTGTGCCTTGCCGTGGCGTGCACGCCGTTGCTCGGTTTCCAGTACAAGCAGTACCTGGACCAGAAGGCCGCTGACACGCAGGCATTCAACGACAACCCGGGAGCACATGCCCTCCTGCCCGGGTACGTGGACCAGGTCAGCCCTGACGCCAAAACGCTTCCTACCGCAGAGCAGCTACCTGAGGACTGGGCACATCTGGGTGGGACGTGCGAGGGAGCGTCCCAGCCGGAAGACAAGACCCTGCAGGAGAACTGCCAGCAAAACGGCGTGGGCGATGACGCCACCAAGAGCATCATTGTCTTGGGTGATTCCCATGCCCAGCAGTGGCTGGCCGCGCTCGGTCCCCTCGCTGAGGCTGAGCACTGGAAGGTCACGGCCCTCCTTTTGGGCGGATGCCCGTTCATGCCGGAGAACCCCGACGCTGACCAGCACTGCAATGATTTCAACTCGGCGGCTTTCAAGTATGTGGCAGCGCACACCCCGGATTCCGTGTTCATGGTGGGCACCAAGGCTGCCCCGTCATCACCGGATGAGGAGTTGGTGTACGGCTTTGAACAGTCGGTCACCAACTTCAACGACCTCGGCATCCAGGTGGTGGCCATCCGTGACAACCCCCGCTATGACCACAACGTCACCGAGTGTGCCCTGTCCAAGGGCGTGGACAGCCCTGACTGCAAATCCGACCAGCATGACGTCCTGGCAGCGGAGAGCCCTTTCGCGGCCGTGCAGGGAAAGTTTGGAAATGCCGCGTTCCTGGATATGACGGATCTCCTCTGCAATGGTGTCCAGTGCCCCAGCGTCGTAGGAAATGTGTTCGTCTACCTGGACGATAACCACTTGTCCAAGACCTACGTCACCAGCATGGGTGAGATGTTCGATGAAAGGTGGTTTGCCGCAACGGGGTGGGAGCGATGAGCGACAACGTGAAAACAACTGCACCTTTGGGTGGCAACCCCACCACAGCGAGGCCCACGACGGCGGAACGCACCTTTCGTCCCGAGGTCCAGGGCCTGCGGGCCTTGGCTGTGTTGATGGTGGCGGCTTATCACATTTGGCTGGGCCGGGTGTCCGGTGGTGTCGACGTCTTTTTGCTCATCTCGGCTTTCCTGCTGACCCTGTCCTTTACGCGGAAGCTCGAAAACCACAAGCCCCTGAGGCTCCTGCAGCACTGGCTCCACGTGTTCAAGCGGCTGCTGCCCGCCGTCGTCGTTGTCTTGTTGGCGGTTCTGACCGCAACGTGGGCCTTTGTCCCGCAGAGCCGGTGGCCGGATGTGCTCGCGGAGGCGTGGGCCTCCCTGTTGTACCGGCAGAACTGGCAGCTTGCGGATTCTGCCGTTGATTATTATGCCCAGGACCACTCCGGGGCCAGTCCCCTTCAACACTTTTGGTCCCTGTCCGTCCAAGGCCAGGTCTTCATTCTGTGGCCGCTCATTTTCGGCGTCGTAGCCCTGCTGCAGCCGCAACTGGCAAAGCTGTTCCCAGGCCGAAGGGTCATGGAACACCGGCAGTTGCTGTTCATGGCGTTCGGCCTGGTTTTTGTGGCCTCGTTGGTGTATTCCATCGACCAGACGGCGAACAACCAGGCCTATGCGTATTTCGATACCCGGACAAGGCTGTGGGAATTTGCGCTGGGTTCCCTGCTGGCGCTTGCTCTCCCGTACCTCAAACCGGGACGGCGGCTCCGGGTATTCCTGGGTTGGGCAGGGCTGGCCGCCATGCTCTCGTGTGGCTTGATCCTGACTGTCGACCGTTCCTTCCCGGGATTCGTGGCCCTCTGGCCCACGCTCGCCGCCGCGGCCGTTATCGTCGCCGGCCAGAGCAACAGCCGCTTTGGTGCGGACCGCGTACTCAGCTCAAAGCCCCTGGTCGTGGTGGGCAACAATTCCTATGCCTTGTACTTGTGGCACTGGCCTGTCCTGGTGTTCTTCCTGCTCGTCACGGAGACCACAAGTCCCAACCTCCTGCAGGGCCTGGGCATCATGGCGGTATCCATGATGTTGGCCGTTGCCACCACACGGTATGTCGAGGTGCCCATGCGCCGCTGGCAGTGGCCGGACGCACGGTCCTGGCGGGCCGCCGTCGTCGTTGTTTCCTGCGGTGCGCTGCTGGCGCTTCCGATGACCGCCTGGCAGGGTGCCATCGCCGCCGAAAGTGTGGCGATTGCGGACCAGCCCAAGGAACTGACACCCGGTGCCGCAGCGCTGTCGCCTGGGTTCGCGGGCCAACCGACGCCCGAGGCAATGATCATTCCCGCACCCGCCGCCATGAACGATGAATGGGCGGACATCGATGGCCTGTGTACTGGCGCGAACGTCCCGTCAGATCCGTTGCTGCAGGGTTGCCTCCAGAACAACGAACCGGCAGTGGTGACCAAGAGGATCGTGGTCCTGGGCGATTCCCATGCCCAGCAGTACATGGCCGCCCTGGGACCCATCGCCAAGGAGCATGGTTGGGAAGTGGTCACTCTGCTGAAGGGGAACTGCCGGTTCGGTGCGGACTCTCCTGAACGCACCAGCGAATGCACCGACTTCAACAAGGCAAGTGCCGCCTACGTCATGGAACACAAACCCGATGCAGTGTTCACTGTGGCGTCACTAACTCATGTCACGGCGCCTTTCGAGACCGAAGTGCCCGGCTATTTGGAAGGCATCAAGCCCTTCACGGATGCCGGAATCGACGTCGTCGGCGTGCGCGACAACCCGCGGTTCAGCATCAACATGCCCGAGTGCGTGCAGAAGAAGGGCCCCGATTCGCCTGACTGCAACCCTCCCTTGGAGGATTCCCTGGCTGCGTCCTCGCCCTTGGACGATTACGCGGGCAAGGTGGATCGGTTGTACCTGATGGACATGAGCGACTTCATCTGTGAAAAGGGCACGTGTCCGGCGGTGATTGGGAATGTGTACGTCTACAAGGACGACAACCATCTCACCAAGACCTATGTACAGAGCATGATTCCCATGTTCGAGGAGCGGCTCCTCGCCGCGACGGGCTGGTCTGAGCGCTAGCCTCGCCATCCGCAGGAGCATGCAACGCACGACGCCGGCCTGCCGCCAGTGCCGTTGCTCACACTCAGGCGTCGCGGAATATGGCGATCGCCGCGGAGGTTCTACTATTTATTCAATACCCGAAGCACCTTTGCCTTGCAGTACCTCATGCACAGGCCAGTACTTTATGCACAGGCCAGTCCCGTAATGACGGGCTGGTCATCAGTTGCAACCCCTACCAGTTATAGCCCCCGGAACCCAGGTAAGAGGCCGCACTCATGACCCAGCCCGAACACGATCCCTTTGGCTTCGTAGGCCTGACCTACGACGACGTCCTGCTCCTGCCCGGGCACACCGACGTCATCCCCTCGGACGCGGACACGTCCTCCCGCATTTCCAAGCGGATTACGGTGCAGACGCCGTTGCTGTCTGCTGCCATGGACACCGTCACGGAGTCCCGTATGGCCATCGCGATGGCCCGCCAGGGTGGCTTGGGCGTAGTGCACCGCAACCTGTCCATCGATGACCAGGCTGAGCACGTTGACCGCGTCAAGCGCAGCGAGTCCGGCATGATCACCAACCCGCTGACCATTGGCCCGCAGGCAACGCTGCAGGAACTGGACGAGCTGTGCTCCCGCTACCGCGTCTCCGGCCTTCCCGTGGTGGACACGGACGGGCGCCTGCTGGGCATCGTGACCAACCGCGACACCCGGTTCATTCCCGAATCTGAATTCCCGCTGCGCAGCGTCAGCGATGCCATGACAAAGATGCCGCTCATCACCGGCCATGTGGGCATCAGCCGCGAGGAAGCCTCGCACAAGCTGGCCACCAACAAGATCGAGAAGCTCCCTCTCGTTGACGAGCAGGGCCGCCTCAAGGGCCTCATCACCACCAAGGACTTCACCAAGGCAGAGCAGTACCCGCTGGCCACCAAGGACGACGAAGGCCGCCTGCGCGTAGGTGCCGCCATCGGCTTCTTCGGTGATGGCTGGGAGCGCGCCATGAAGCTCATCGACGCCGGTGTGGACGCCTTGTTCGTGGATACGGCCAATGGCCACTCCCAAGGTGTGCTGGACATGATCCGTCGCCTGAAGTCGGATCCGATTGCTGCGCACGTGGACATCATTGGCGGCCAGGCTGCCACCCGCGAAGGTGCCCAGGCACTGATCGACGCCGGTGCCGACGGCATCAAGGTAGGCGTTGGTCCGGGCTCCATCTGCACCACCCGTGTTGTTGCCGGTGTCGGCGTTCCCCAGATCACGGCCATCTACGAATCCGCGAAGGCTGCCATTCCGGCGGGCGTGCCGCTGATTGCCGACGGCGGCCTCCAGTACTCGGGTGACATCGGCAAGGCGCTGGTCGCCGGTGCCGACACCGTCATGCTCGGCTCACTGCTGGCTGGTTGTGAAGAGTCTCCCGGCGAGCTTATCTTCGTCAACGGCAAGCAGTTCAAGAGCTACCGCGGCATGGGCTCCCTGGGCGCCATGCAGTCGCGTGGAAAGAACACGTCCTACTCCAAGGACCGCTATTTCCAGGCCGACGTTTCCGGCGATGACAAGCTCATCCCGGAAGGCATCGAAGGCCGCGTCGCGTTCCGTGGTCCGCTGGCATCCGTGGCCTACCAGCTGGTGGGCGGCCTCCGCCAGACCATGTTCTACACCGGCGCCCCCACCATTGCCGAGCTCAAGGCACGCGGCAAGTTCGTCCGGATTACGCCTGCCGGCCTGAAGGAATCGCACCCGCACGATATCCAGATGACCGTAGAGGCGCCGAACTACGGTTCCCGCTAACCATCATCAGTTCCTCCCGGCTGTTCCCTGTGGATCCTTCCATGGGGAACAGCTGTTTAAGGGCCGCAACGGAAATGTCCGTGGGTAGGAATAGGCTGGGGACATGTCCGAAAAGCCCGCACAACCGCGGCACCCGGAGTCAGTCCGGCTGAATTCAGGCACAGCGCCCCGCAAGCTTGCCCTCCGGCCGTACGCACGCGCCGTCGGGCAGGTCCTGAAGGTCAGTTTCAAGGCATCACCTGTTGCAGTCATCATGAAAGTGGCCGGGTCCTTGATTTCGGCCACGCTGCCGCTGGTCACCACCTACTTCGCCGCGTTGACCACCACCGCGTTGGCCGCCGGTTACGCGGGAGATCCCGACGCCGGTCCGCGGGCGGTACTGTACGTCATCATAACTGCGGCGCTGGGGCTGTTCTGGGGCGCCTTCAGCAGCGTGGACCGGTACATCCAGCAGCTGATGAGCTTCAAAGTGGGGGCAATCGTTGGCGACATGATGTATGAGCGCTTTCTGGCGCTGGAGTTCTGGCGCTATGACGACAAAGAAACGGTGGACCTCTACGATCGCGCCAAGCGGTTCTCCGATTCCTACGCCCGGGTCCTGGACAGGATCGCGGCCATCTTTACGCAGTTGGTTTCAGTCATCCTGGCAGTCGGTGCGCTGTTGTTGGTCAGTTGGTGGATCGCCGTCATTGTCCTCATTGCAATCGTCCCGAGCGTCTACCTGCAGTTCAAGCTCTCAAGAGAGCAAATAGCCCACTGGAATACCCAGGTGGATTCCCGGCGGCAACGGCGCATGATCGAGACGAACCTCCTGCGTCCCCAGCACATTGCCGAGATGCGGCTTTACGGGATCGTGGGCTATCTGATGGACCTGCGGTCCCGGCTTCGGGACGCTGACGAGCGCAGGCGGCTGGACTTCCAGAAGCGCTACATCCCCAAGCAACTCGCAGCGGACGCGCTGCAGTATGGTGCCGAAGTTGTGTCCTTGATCTGGGTGGTGGGACAAATCATCGCCAGGGCGCAGCCGGTAGGGCAGTTCCTCTACATCCAGCAGATCGTCAGCCGGGCTCTATCCACCGCCAACAACCTGGTCTCCTCACTGAGTTCCATCGACGAAGACCTTGCCAACCTCAAAGACTACGAGCTTTTCATGGCGCTTCCTGTGCCCAGCGGCCACGAGCCTCCCCTGGTGAAGTCGCCTTCCGTAGTGGAAATGCGGGACATTCGATTCAGCTATACGGGGAGTGACATTGAGGTTATCAAGGGCATATCCCTGACCATCAGGGCGGGCCAGCACATTGCCATAGTTGGTGAGAACGGCGCAGGAAAGTCCACGCTGATCCGGATCCTGGCTGGCCTGTACCGGCCGGACTCAGGCCAAGTACTGCTCGACGGCGTCGATCTCACCGGTATCGACGTGACCAGTTGGCACCGGCACCTCGCGGTCCTTAGCCAGGAGTTCCTGAAGTATGAATTCGCAACCGCGGCGGAGAACATCTACCTGGGCGATGTCGATCAACCGCGGGACGAGCAACGGATCCGAAGGGCAGCATCGGACGCCGAGGCCATGGAGTTCATCAACAAACTGCCCAATGGCCTGGAAAACCATGTGAGCAATTGGATGGAGGATCCCCGCGGACGCAAGGGGAGTGGCCTCTCCGGCGGGCAATGGCAGCGACTGGCCATGGCCCGGAACTTCTACCGGGATGCCTCCTTCATGGTCATGGACGAACCAACGTCGGCCATTGATGCTTTGGCTGAGCACCGGATCTTCACACGCCTTTTCGCGGACCGGAACAGCACCATCATTGCCATCAGCCACCGGCTGGCCACCATCGAAAAGGCGGACGTTGTGTACATGCTCGAGGACGGTCGCATTGCCGAACAGGGGACCCACAAGGAGCTTGTGGCGTTGAGGGGCCGCTACTTCCGGATGTTCGAATCCCAGCTCACAGTGGAAGAGACCAGCCAGAACACCCCGTAGGAGCAAGTTGGAACAAAACGGTGGCTTGGTCTTGGTGGGATAAACTCGAGCAGTGACTTATGAGATTGAGATTGGCCGTGGCAAGCGTGGGCGTCGTGCCTACTCCCTGGATGACATCGCGATCGTTCCGAATCGTCGGACGCGTGACCCGAAGGACGTCTCTGTCTCCTGGCAGATCGACGCCTATAAGTTCGATATGCCGGTGATTGCCGCCCCCATGGACTCTGTGATGTCGCCGGACACGGCCATTGCCTTGGGCCGTTTGGGTGGTCTTGGCGTCCTGGACCTTGAAGGCCTCTGGACCCGGTACGAAAACCCACAGAAGGTGCTCGACGAGATCGCCGGCCTGGCCAATGAAACCAGCAGCCCGGCCGTCACCCGCCGGATGCAGGACCTGTACCAGGCGCCCATCCAGCCAGAGCTCATCAGCTCCCGCCTCGCCGAGATCCGCGCCGCAGGCGTCACGGTGGCCGGTTCCTTGACCCCGCAGCGGACACAGGAACACTACAAGACCGTGGTGGCCGCCGGCGTCGATATTTTCGTCATTCGTGGAACCACCGTCTCCGCGGAGCACGTGTCCAAGAATCATGAGCCGCTGAACCTTAAGCAGTTCATCTACGAACTCGATGTCCCTGTGATCGTTGGTGGAGCGGCTGGTTACACACCGGCCCTGCACCTCATGCGCACGGGTGCCGCCGGCGTCCTCGTTGGCTTCGGTGGGGGTGCTACCACCACCACCCGCCGTGCGCTGGGCATTCATTCACCCATGGCATCGGCTATCTCAGATGTCACTGCGGCCCGCCGTGACTACATGGATGAGTCCGGTGGGCGTTATGTCCATGTCATTGCCGACGGCGGCATGGGCAGGTCGGGCGACATCGTCAAGGCCATCGCGATGGGAGCGGATGCAGTAATGCTGGGCAGCGCCCTGGCACGCGCCGAAGAAGCTCCGGGCCGCGGCTGGCACTGGGGTCCGGAGGCGCACCACCTCGAATCGCCCCGCGGCGACCGCGTCAACGTTGGCACGGTCGGATCCCTGGAGGAAGTCCTCTTCGGGCCGGGGCACCACACCGATGGCACGTCCAACCTCATTGGCGCACTGCGCCGGTCCATGGCGACCACAGGATATTCCGACCTCAAGGAGTTCCAGCGCGTGGACGTCGTAGTATCCCCTTACGCGGGCAACTAAGACTTCTGCCAATCGGGACTTCTGCCAATCGGACCGGGCAACAAGTAGGGTAGGGGACTACCAGCTGTTGCGTTTGAGGAGGGGTCCGATGAGCAATGTCGCAGGCGGTCCGCAAGTGAATTCTCCGGGAGCATTAAGCCCGGAATCCCGTGCCGCGTCCATTGAAGTCCTGAAAGCCACTGCCGAAGCCGGCAAACAGCTGGACATCCTGATTGTCGGCGGAGGCGTGGTGGGGGCTGGAGCAGCCCTGGATGCGGTGACGCGGGGCCTTACGGTCGGCATCGTCGAGGCGCGGGACTGGGCCTCAGGGACATCCTCGCGCTCGTCCAAGCTCATCCATGGTGGCCTCCGGTACCTTGAAATGCTTGATTTCGGACTGGTCCAGGAGGCCCTGCAGGAACGCGGGTTGCTGATCCAGCAGATCGCACCCCACCTGGTCCGCCCTGTCCCTTTCCTCTATCCGCTGACCCGGAGGTTCTGGGAACGCCCCTATGTGGGCGCGGGCATCATGCTTTACGACACTCTGGGCCTCACGTCCGGGCACAGCCGCGGGGTTCCGATGCACAAGCATCTCTTCAGGCGCGGCACCCTGAGGGCGGCTCCGAGCCTGAAAGACGATGCTTTCGTTGGTTCCATCCGCTACTACGATGCCCAGGTGGATGACGCCCGTTTGGTGGTCAACGTTGTCCGGACCGCAGCGCATTATGGTGCCCACGCTGTGAACAGGGTGCGTGTGGTGGACTTCCTCCGGGAAGGCGAACGCGTGGTGGGCGCCAAGCTTGAAAACCAGGAAGACGGGAGCGTCTTCGAGGTGCGTGCCAAGCAGGTAGTCAATGCCACGGGAGTCTGGACGGACGAAACCCAAGCCATGGTTACGGACCGCGGACAGCTCAAAGTCAGGGCATCCAAGGGCATCCACCTGGTGGTGCCGCGGGACAGGTTCCAGTCCACCGTTGGGCTGATACTTCGCACGGAGAAGTCAGTGCTCTTCGTGATCCCCTGGGGCCGCCACTGGATCATCGGGACTACGGACACGGATTGGAAACTGGACAAGGCGCACCCGGCCGCGTCCAGCAAGGACATTGACTACGTCCTGGAGCACGTCAACAAGGTCCTGAAGCGGCCCCTCACCCGTGAGGACGTGGAAGGCGTTTACGCCGGACTCCGCCCGCTTCTCGCAGGCGAAAACGACTCCACCGCCAAACTCTCCCGCGAACATGTCGTGGCTCATCCGGTGCCTGGCCTGGTAGTGGTGGCCGGGGGCAAGTTCACCACTTACCGTGTCATGGCCAAAGATGCCGTTGACGAGGCCACGCGGGCCATGGATGAACGCGTTCCCTCCAGCTGCACGGAAACGATCCCGTTGCTCGGTGCCGAGGGGTTCAAAGCCGCTTGGAACCGCCGCGCGCGTTCCGCGGAAGAAGCCGGCGTCCACGTTGCGCGCGTGGAACACCTGCTCAACCGCTACGGGTCCATGGCCTCGGAAGTGCTGGATCTCATCGCTGGGCAACCCGAACTCCGGGAGCCGCTTCCCGGGGCCGACGATTACCTCGCCGCGGAGGTGGTCTACGCCACCACCCATGAGGGTGCCCGTCATGTTCACGACGTTTTGACGCGCCGCACCCGGATCTCGATCGAAGCGTGGGACCGGGGTGTGTCAGCAGTGCCTGTAGTGGCTAAGCTGATGGGAGAAATCCTTGGCTGGAGCGACACACAGCGGGAAAGCGAAATCAAGCACTATCTGGCCCGGGTGGAAGCTGAACGGCTTAGCCAGCAACAACCCGACGACGAATCAGCTGACGCCGCGCGCATGGGAGTCGATGACATCGTTCCCCTTCGCTGAGCAACACAGGACCTGCGGCCGGGAGGCCACACTGGAGGGAACACAACTTGGCTGAACCACTTGACCGGTATGACGCGGAACTGACTACGCCGGACACCGTCATCCTGGAACTTGTTGCCGAGGACAAAATCGACGCAGCGGCTCAACTCGCGGAACGGCTTCACGCGGCTGGCCGGATTTCCAACCTCCAGGGCTTCCTGGAGCAGGTCCATTCCAGGGAACACCAACTGGCTACCGGGCTTCCCGGTGGCATTGGACTGCCACATGCGCGGAGTGAATTCGTAGACCGGATCTCCATCGCCGTGGGCGTCACAAAGTTCGGCCATGCCCTGGATTTTGGTGCTGCCGATGGCCCCGCCACGCTGATCCTCCTCATTGCCACGCCGGCCAGTTCCTTCTCGGATCATTTGGAAGTCCTGGCTACTTTGGCGCGTTCGCTCTCCAAAGAGTCATTCCGGGAGTCCCTGCGCCGGGCACACGATACCGAGGTTATTTCCGAACTCATCAACTCCAGCCTGGTGTTCTTCGACCATTGAGAACAGGCGCCCACGGACCAGTTCCAGGGCTAAGGTCCCTACCGCTCGTTTCGTTGTTCTACAGCCGGACGAAGTACGGTTAAGGCGTGTTGAAAACCGCGCTGAAACCCCGCTGGATCGCAGGACTCGTCTTTGCGCTTCTCCTGTCCGCGGTGTTTGTGCTGCTCAGCCAGTGGCAGCTCAGCAGGTCCACCCAACACGAAGCTCCCGTTTCGTCCAGCATTGAAGATGTCAAGCCCTTGGTGGACGTCCTGCAGCCGGGGCAGTTTTTCCCCGGTTCTGCTTCGGACCAGATGGTCAGCGCCACCGGATCTTACGATCCTGCCAAGCAGGTCCTGGTTGAGGGCCGCCTGTACAACGGCCAGAAGGGATTCTGGATTGTCTCGGCTTTCGCGGTGGACAATGCTCCCAAACTGAGCGGTGTGGCAGCCTCGCCCAACACCTGGATTCCAGTAGCACGGGGATGGGTGGCCGATGCCGCCCAGGCCGGTCCGCCGCCGTCGGGCACCATCACGCTGACCGGCCGCCTGCTGCCCTCTGAAGCGCCGGTGCCAAACGTCGACGCCGGTCCAGGCCGGGCGTCCGCAGTGGCAGTTGCCGAACTTATCAACATCTGGGACGTCTCCAGCTACCAGGGTTTCATTGCCGCGACGTCCGAAGCAGTTGGCGGTGTTCCCGTCGCCGCGGACCAAGCGGTGAAGGCACTCAACATCCCAGCACAGCCGCCCGCCCAACAGATCAACTGGCTAAACCTGTTCTATTCCGTTGAGTGGGTGGTCTTCGCAGGATTCGCGCTGTACATCTGGTGGCGCATGGTGGCAGACGACTATCGTCGCGACCTCGAAGACGACGAGTTCGACGCAAACGACGACGGATTCGACGATGGATTCGACGATGACAGAGACCACCCCAATGAACCGTCAAGCCCTGAACCCCAGCAACCTGGGCCAGAACAAAAGGTGCAGTAATGATTGAGCCCAAGCCGGCCATCCAGCCCGAGCAGTCCGGACCCAAGCCGAAGAAGCGCAGGTTTGGCGGAACGGAAGCCCAAATCCGTTCGGCACTGAAGTTCTACAAGGTCATGGCCTACCTGACCGGTGCCATGCTCCTGCTGCTCTGCGCTGAGCTGATTGCCCGTTACGGTTTCGGTGTATCGCTCTTTGCCGGTGGCACGGACGCCATCACGGGTAAGCCCTTTGGCTTCGGATTCGCCGAGTCTGAGCCCAAGGGCGTGATCGGTGGCTTCAATATCTCCACCACCGTATTGATCGTCCACGGCTGGATGTACGTGGTCTATCTGGTGTCCAACTTCCGCTTGTGGTCGCTCATGCGGTGGCCGTTCTCCAAGCTGGTCCTGCTGGCGTTGGGTGGTGTCGTACCGCTGATGTCGTTCATCGTGGAGAAGAAGTTCCACGCACAGGTTGAAGCGGAACTGGCAGCCAACCCCCAGGCGTCAAAGCGCTACTAGCCGCGGCAGCTCCAGCCACCGGGGCGTTAGGGTGTGAGATGCCTAACGACGAGCCCGTAATTGACCTCTTCGGGCCGCTGTCAACGTGCACGGGGGCCGCCCGGCAAAGTAGTCTTGGTTGGTGACTACTCCCACCGCACCCCAGACTTCCCAGAAGCCGGTGCTGGTTGTTGACTACGGTGCCCAGTACGCGCAGCTGATTGCACGCCGCGTCCGCGAAGCGAATGTGTATTCGGAAATTGTTCCGCATACCTTCACCACCGAGCAGCTTCTGGCCAAAAACCCGGCAGCCATCATCCTTTCCGGCGGACCTTCCAGCGTCTACGCAGAAGGTGCTCCGCGTGTTGGAGCGGACCTGTTTGAAGCCGGGGTGCCGGTTTTTGGTATCTGCTACGGCTTCCAGGCCATGGCCAACGCACTGGGCGGCAAGGTAGCCCAGACGGGCCTCCGGGAGTACGGCGCCACCGAAGCACTGGTGGTTGGCGATGCCCGCTCGATCCTTGATGGCGTGCCATCTTCACAGAACACCTGGATGAGCCACGGCGACTCCGTCCATGAAGCTCCCGAGGGCTTCGAAGTGCTGGCCACCACGGCTGGCGCGCCGGTAGCCGCCTTCGCCAACGAGGAAAAGCGCCTCTACGGTGTGCAGTGGCACCCGGAGGTCAAGCACTCCGTGCACGGCCAGCACGTCCTGGAGAACTTCCTGTTCAAGGGCGCTGGCCTGAGCCCCAACTGGACCACAGGAAATATCCTCGAAGAGCAGGTGGAACGTATCCGCCAGCAGATCGGCGATTCCAAGGTCATCTGCGGTCTTTCCGGTGGTGTGGATTCTGCTGTAGCCGCAGCCCTGGTCCAGAGGGCCGTTGGAGACCAGCTGACATGTGTCTTCGTGGATCACGGTCTCCTTCGCGAAGGCGAAGCAGAACAGGTTGAACGCGACTTCGTCGCTGCCACGGGCGTCAATCTGTATGTTGCCAACGAGCAAGAGCGCTTCCAGTCTGCATTGGCCGGAGTCAGCGATCCCGAGACCAAGCGCAAGATCATTGGCCGGGAATTCATCCGTGCCTTCGAAGAAGCGGAGCGGGCCATCATCGCCCAGGCAGCAGCCGAGGGCGAGAAGATCAAGTTCCTGGTCCAGGGCACTCTGTACCCGGACGTCGTCGAGTCCGGCGGCGGCGAGGGCGCCGCGAACATCAAGAGCCACCACAACGTGGGTGGGCTTCCCGAGGACCTGCAGTTCGAACTGGTCGAGCCGCTGCGCGCCCTGTTCAAGGACGAAGTCCGCGCGGTCGGCGCCCAACTTGGCCTGCCTCAGGAAATCGTTGGCCGCCAGCCGTTCCCCGGCCCTGGCCTCGGTATCCGCATCGTCGGTGAAGTAACCAAGGAGCGCCTTGACCTGCTTCGCAAGGCTGACGCGATTGCCCGTGCCGAGCTGACCGCTGCCGGCCTGGACAACGATGTGTGGCAGATGCCGGTGGTTCTGCTGGCTGACGTACGCAGCGTCGGCGTCCAGGGCGATGGCCGCACCTACGGCCACCCGATCGTTCTCCGTCCGGTATCGTCCGAGGACGCAATGACGGCCGACTGGTCGCGTTTGCCGTACGACCTCCTGGCCCGCATCTCCAACCGCATTACCAACGAAGTGGATGGAGTTAACCGCGTGGTGCTGGACGTCACCAGCAAGCCGCCGGGAACCATCGAGTGGGAATAGCATTTTGAGTGGCCGGCCTCCCTTGGGAGGCCGGCCACTGTTCTTTCAGCTGTGAAATGACGGCGAATTTCGCATTGCCACAGTGTTGCGGAGCGGGCTGAAGGAGTATTCCCGCTACCCTCGAAAGTATGCCGGTATGGTCCAAGGCGTCTAAAGCTAGTACAGAAAAGAAGGCAGCAGTTGTGTCATTAGGTCAAGGCCAGGAAGAGGGCTCCGAAGAGCTCCGGAAATGGCTGTCCGGACTTAAGCCCGTTACAGGGGCGGACACGATGCTGCGTTTCGTGAAGACCCCCGAAGGCGCCATCGATCTCAGCAACGCACATCCCTCGGGACTCGCACAGCTGCTGGCGGGGCGTAGAACGAGGTTGTCCACGCTTATCCGAGACAGGCAGCAATACCTGGTGGCGGCACGGGCTGCGCGCAACATCCGGTCCAAGATTTTTGAGCTCAGCAATGATCGCGGCATCGAGGCGGGGTACCTCTCTGCGGGCACGGTGGTGTGGACTTCGGCCGTAGGTGGCAAACCCCAGCGGGTTTCGGCCCCTGTCATGCTGACCTCCATTGTCCTGACCGTTCGCCCGGGCGAGGACGATTTCGAGCTGCAGCTCACCGAGCAGGCACGCATGAACCCGGCTTTGGTGCGCCACCTGAAGACCGTCCACGGCATCGTCTTCGACGTCAATGCAGTTGCCCGCATGGCCTACAACACTGCCAGGCTGGACCCCCAGCCGGTCCTGGATCGCCTGGCCACCCTGGTTCAGCCGATTCACGGCGCCGAGGTTGAATTCAACTTGCTCGTGACCACTTTGGCTGATCTTTCGGGAAACCTGGACGATCCGTGGATCAACATGAACAATCCCACCGTGGCGGCCCTGGCAACTGCCGCCAATGGTGGCGACATCGAGCCCGAACCCATTAAAGCGGGGCGGTTCCCAAGCCTGGATGAACGTGATCCGGCGGACGAGCTCCTCCTGCTCGACGCGGACACTGACCAGCAGTACGTGGTGGACGCTGTTCGCGCAGGAGATTCGCTTGTTGTCAGCACCCCTCCAGGGAGCGGCCAGACGCAGACAGCCATCAATGCCATTGGCGCATTGGTCAGCGAAGGCAAATCCGTCCTCGTGGTGGGGGACCGGCAGTCCAGCCTGGCGGGACTTTCTGCGCACCTGGAAGCGCTGGGCCTGGATTCGATGTTGTTCCGTCCGGGCAACGGCACCACACCACAGCAGCTAAAGGGCCAGTTGGTCCGGGCCATCATGCGCAATGAAAAGGCACTGGAACCGCAGCTTGGGAACCTCCATCAGACGCTGGTCGGACACCGGCATGCCCTGATGGACCATGTCGCGTCGCTTCACAACGTCCGCGAACGCTGGGGCTGCTCGCCGTACCAGGCCATGCAATCGTTGGCCGAATTGACGTCCATCCACCCGGCGCCGTCCACCACGGTGCGCCTCAAGCGCAGTGTGCTGGATAACATCAAGGACCGTGAAGAACTGGCTGGCCGCTTGCGTCGCGCTGCCGAGCTGGGCAGCTTTAGCCGGGCTTCCACCTCCAGCCCCTGGTATGGTGCACGCCTCGTAACCCGCAAGGAGACAGAAGAGGCCCAACAGCTTGCCCGAATCGCCGAGGAGAAACTTCCCGTCCTGCGCGATCGCATGAAGCAGCTTTCGGATCACGCCGAGATCCGTTTGGCGGACACCTTCACGGAGTGGGGCGCTCAGCTTGAATTGCTGATTGCCGTGCGCGAAAGCCTGGACAAGTTCACTCCGGATATCTTCGATCGCCCGGTGCATGACCTCATCTCTGCAACTGCAAGCTCTGCGTGGCGACGCGAGCGCAACCTGGAGATGCCTTCAATGCAGCGTTCGAGGCTGCGGCGGGTGGCAAAAGAGTATGTGCGGCCCGGTGTTCACATCGCGGACCTTCACAGCTCCCTGGTCCTCGTCCAGGAGCAGCGTGCCCTGTGGGCAGGGTACGCCACCACCCAGCGCCACCCGGCCGTGCCGTCCGGACTCGCGGACCTCGGGTCCTTGTATCGCGAACTGGATGGCGAGCTTCGCCGCCTTGGTGAGGCACTCAAGCACACCTCTGCCGGTGGTTCGCTGCACCAGACACCGTACCTGGAACTGATGGAGCGGCTGGAACGGCTGGTAGCGGATACTGCCACGCTCGAAACGCTCCCGGAGCGCACGCTGCTCATTGAGGAGATGCGCGAGCACGGCCTCGGCGAACTGCTCGCTGACCTTGCTGCCCGTGAAGTGCCTGCCGCTTCGGTGGCGGCCGAGCTGGACCTCGCCTGGTGGCAGTCTGCTTTGGAAGCAATGATCAGTGGTGACGACTACCTCGCCATGTCCGACGGCGACTCGCTCCGCCGCCTGGAAGCTGAGTACCGCCTTGCGGACCAAGCCCACATTGCCAGTGGTGCTGCGCGTTTGCGGTGGCAGTTGGCCCGGAAGTGGAGCGAGGGGATAGTTGAGCACCCCCGGCAGGCTGAGTTGCTTCGGGCCCTGCTCAAGGATGGTCGGGTTACGCTGCCGGCTCTGAGTGCCCAGGCTCCCGACCTCGTACCAATGCTTGTTCCGGTGTGGTCTGTAAGTCCCTACCTGTTGACGGGGGTTCTTCCCGCGGAGCAGAAGTTTGACGCGGTGATCGTCATCGACGCTGAATCGACCTCGCTCCAGGCCGTCCTTCCGGCGATTGCGCGAGCCCGGCAAGTCATAGCCTTCGGTGATGCGAAGATTGCGAATGCCCGCACCTTCAGCGTGGCCGTGGAACCTCCAGTGGCGGGAGTGGCAAGCCACGAGACCGTGGACAGTGCGTTCAAGGCCCTGGCACGCGTCCTGCCCACCTGGCAGCTGAACTGGGTCTACCGGGCGGTCGATGAGGACCTCATCCTGCAGTTGAGCAAGAACTACTACGACGGCGGCCTCCGGCGTTTGCCCGATGGCAGTTCGGTGACGGGCCTGGATCGTTCGATCCTGGTGGAGTACATCCCCGATGGAACCGGACTCCCGGGCGCCGACCATGAGGGCGTTGAGTCCGTTACGGCGGAGGTCAACCGGGTAGTGGACCTTGTCTTCGAGCACGCCAGGCTTCGGCCACGGACTTCCCTGGCTGTGGTCACGGCCAGCCTGCGCCATGCTGCGCGGATTGGCGAGGCAATCAGGCTTCAATTGCCCAACCACCCCTTGTTGTCCGCCTTCTTCGGTGCTGGCCCCGAGTCCTTCCGCGTAGTTGACCTTGAGCGAGCCCAAGGCCTGGTGCGTGACCATGTCATTTTCTCCCTCGGCTACGGCCGGACACCCCATGGCCGCGCCTTGCACTCGTTCGGACCGCTGTCCACGGAGGGCGGACGAAACCGCTTTGCCTTGGCTATGACCCGCGCCCGCCGTTCCATGCACGTCCTGAGCTGCTTCCGCCCGGAAGATCTGGATCTGGATCGACTGGCGCACGGGGCTGTGGACTTTTACGAACTGCTGGACCGTGAACTGTCGGGGAACAGCAACCTTGGAACTCCTGCCTCGCGCGCCGTTGCCAGCGAACAGGCTCTGGGGGAGGACCCCTTGGTTGCCGATCTCGGCGAGAGGTTGCGGGCCAGGGGTGCCCGCGTCTGGCACCTCTATGACGGTGTCCTGGACATTGCCGCCGCTGCCGATCCCGTCCACACCATTGGACGGGAGGGTGCCGAGATTCCCACCCCGGTGGCAATCGAGTCCGACGGCACGGAACGCTACCGGCGCATGAGCGTCCGCGAACGCAGCCGTCTGAGGCCCCAGCTGCTGGAACGCATGGGCTGGCGTTACATGTCCCTGTGGACCATCGAAGTGTTCACGGATCCCTCGTCCTGCGCGGATCGAATCGGATCCTATTTGGGACTTGAAAACCATGTTCCCCAGGCCGTACCCCCAGCGGAGCATGGCTTCCTGGATATGGATGTTGAACAATTGAATCTGGACAATGCGGCTTCCTCGTACGCAAGCTCCTCCTACAGCAGTTCCCCGCACAGCAGTTCCTCCGCAAGCAGTTCCTCCTACAGCCGGGCCTCGCATCGGCAAAGCCCGGGAGGCGCCCAGGCATCGGTGGAATCCCAGCTGCCCGGGCAGGCAGGTGTGGACAATCGCAGGGGGCCAGGTGGCGAACCGGGCAACGCAGAAGCCAGCACTCCAACCCCCAGTGATCCAGAGGATGGGACTGAAGCACCAGTGAAAGAACAGGGAACCGGCAACGAAAGCGGCTCTGACGAACAGACCGCAGCCGTAAGCGCCGAAAACGCTGAAGAGTCCGCGGAGACAAAGACTCCTGCGGCGAAGCAAGCCTCCGGTGGCATCTTGCCCACCAAGGCCGCTGAAGACGACCCCCGCCGTTGGGGCGACGAAGGCAACTATGACCATGAGCAGTGGTTGAAAGAGCAGAAGCCACCGCATTGGGGCTGATTGCGTCATCGAATCCAGGCCCGGCAATAGAGATCGACCAAACGCTGGGATTGACCGAACCTAGGGATTGACCAAAACAAAGAAAAGCTTGCCTTGCGTTGATGCGCCGGCAAGCTTTTCTGCTTGTGGAGGATTTGCAGCCACTACCACCAACCCGTCTGTGTCGCTGGTTCCCAGCCATTGGCCGGGTTTACCCCCTTGGGCAGATGTCCATAGGACAGGGACGGAGGCGGCAAGGACTTCAGTTTGCCGGGATTCGTCATATGTCCCGGCGGCGGTAAGTACTACATTCACCAGCTGTCCCGGGGACAGCAGCTGGATGGATGAAGGGTCAGCCATTCGAAGGGGGACCGCAGCTGAGCCTACGGGTGCCCCTGTGAGAAGTCCCGGCCCCAGAAGATTGGATTCAGTGGGAATCTGCCCTTTGGCCAAAGGCGAGGCGAGCTGGCGGCCCACCAGTGAAACGTGATCCAGGAGGGCTCCGGAAATTGCGAGGTCCGGCGGCACACCAACATTGGTGAAGTCTGACTCGGTGAGGTTGGTGCCTGCTGCGAGGTCGTGGGCAGCGACGAGAATGCTGACGCGCTGCTCAGAGGCAGGGGTTAGCTGTTGGACAGTAATGCCTGTGGCGAGGCAGAGCAGCAGTGCAACTGTCAGCCGACGGTTCCGGGTTACCCAGAACTTGAGGCTCTGCCTGCGGCCCAGCCTGATCTGGCGATGTGGCCCCTGCTTCCGGAGGAGGAAATGGCCAGCCGTGGTTGTGGGCTTGTTCCGGGGGCCATCACGGCCCCGGACAGGGGGACTGGGGCGTTCGCGGCGGGGGACTGGGGAAGTGGTTGTCTTTAGTGGCATGACGCCACGTTAGCCACCGGGCCCGGCCACCCAACAGCGGCCGGGTGCCCTATGTGGAAAAGTGCTGGCTAACTGGCAGCGGCTGCGGCCGCCGGTGCAGGCGTGGCAGCAGGGGCCGGAGTCGCCGGGGAGGAGGGCGCGGCGGAGACGGTGCTGCCCTTGGCATCGCGCGAATCCGTGCGGTAGAAGCCCGAGCCCTTGAAGACAACGCCGACGCTGTTGAACTTCTTGCGGAGCGCGCCCTGGCATTCAGGGCACTCCGTCAGGGAGCTGTCAGAAAAGGACTGGACGATGTCAAAGGCATGGTCACAGTCTTTGCAGGCGTATGCGTATGTGGGCACTGAGTTCCTCCTTCAGGACAAAGTTCAGGTCCTGCGGAGCCATGGCGGAGAATCTCCGCATTAGCAGTCGCAGGGCCTGAGTGCCAATTCTATCATCCGCATCCGGCTCGTTCGCTATCTCCCAACTGCATATAAATGCGGGACTTCACGTATGGGTCAATCGAGATCACTCCCGCGGCCAAGCGTGATGATTCCTGAGGGCGTCAGCACCTCCGGCACCGGCCGGTCAAAAGGCTCTGCGGGGATAGCTCCCGAAGGCAACACATCGTCGTCGTACACCACTGCAATGGTGGGTGGCCGCCCGCCGGAATTGTCCAGGCCTTGGAGGAGCCGGTCGTAGTAGCCGCCACCCTGTCCGATGCGGTTGCCATCCCGGTCGACGGCCGTGGCGGGCATGAAGATGCCCGCAACAGAGCTCACCACAGCACTGTCCAAACGTTCGCCTTCGGGTTCGTCGATGGGTGCGTAGTCGGACCGGACGAAGGCTGTCTCCGGCGTCCAGTACACCCAGCTCAACTGGCGGCCGGCCTCGCAGACAGGAAGCAGGACCTGGTGGCCGGCGTTGTGGAGCCCTGCGATCAAGGGCATGGTTGGGGGCTCGTGGGAGACGCCCACGTAGATGGCGAAGGTCGTGGGCGATCCGGCCGAAATTTTCCGGGCCCAGGCCAAGCCGTGCCGTGCAATTGATTCGCCGGCCTGGGCTACAAGCTCCTTGGTGAGGCTGCGCCTGTACAGGCGTCGGCTGCTGCGGATGTCTTCCTTGGATGCCATTTTTGTCCGATCATGAGATTCCCGCGGGCCACCGTGGTGTGCCTAAAGCAGCAAATCCGCTCCAGTTCAGGGGCTGTTTCTGCGTCTTGCCACGGCGGGGGTTTACCCGTTGATGTATTCCTTCCGTTACATTAGTCCGGTGACTCTCGATAACAATGCTGTCCGTAAGGCCGTCATCCCCGCAGCGGGTCTTGGTACCAGGTTCCTCCCCGCCACAAAGGCGATGCCGAAGGAAATGCTGCCCGTGGTTGACAAGCCAGCCATCCAGTACGTCGTCGAAGAAGCGGTGAAGGTTGGCCTGCACGACGTCCTGATGATCACCGGGCGCAGCAAGCGCGCCCTGGAAGATCACTTTGACCGTGTGCCGGCGTTGGAAGCAACGCTGGCAGAGAAGGGCGATACTGCCAAGCTTGAAGCCATCCAGTCCGCCACCAACCTGGGTGACATCCACTATGTCCGCCAGGGCGATCCCAACGGTCTCGGCCATGCAGTCCTTCGTGCAAAGCAGCACGTCGGGCATGAGCCTTTTGCGGTCTTGCTGGGCGATGACCTCATCGATCCCCGTGAGGACCTGCTGAGCGAAATGATCGCTGTCCAGCAAAAAACCGGCGGTTCCGTTGTTGCCCTCATTGAAGTTGAGCCTTCCAAGATCAGCGCCTATGGTTGCGCCGACGTCGAGGATAGCGATGAGGACGGCTACGTCCGCATCAAGCAGCTCGTTGAAAAGCCGTCCCCCGAGGAAGCTCCATCCAACCTTGCGGTGATCGGCCGTTACGTTCTCCATCCGGCAGTGTTTGACGTCCTGGAAAACACCGCTCCCGGACGTGGCGGAGAGATCCAGCTGACGGATGCCCTTGAAGTTCTGGCTGCCGGGGAAGGCGAAGGCTACGGCGTTTATGGCGTTGTCTTCCGTGGACGCCGCTATGACACCGGTGACAAGTTGAGCTACTTGAAAGCCTGCATCGAGTTGGCATGCGAACGCGATGACCTGGGCCCCGAGCTCCGCGAGTGGCTGCCCACCTTCACTGCCGGTCTTCCCAAATAACACCGGTGTACGGCTCTGCGATCTGGCCGGTAACGCTGGAAAGCGGAGCCTTGGTGCTCCGGCCAATCCGTTACCGCGACAAGCGGGAGTGGTCTGAAGTCCGTTCGCGGAACAGTGAATGGCTTGCACCTTGGGAGGCGTCCAATCCCGCACCGGGTGGGCGCCTGCCCAGTTACCGTCAAATGGTGGCATCCCTGAATGCGCAAGCCCGGCAGGCCACGGCTTTGCCCTTCCTCATCACGGAGCGCACCGAGGGTTTCCGTGATCCTCAAATTGTGGGGCAGTTGACGGTCTCATCCATCGTGTGGGGTTCGGCAATGATGGCGACCCTTGGCTACTGGGTTGATAAGGAACGCGCCGGGCACGGTATCGCTCCAACTGCAGTTGCGATGGCTACGGACCACTGCTTCCGGACCCTTGGCCTGCACAGGATGGAAATCAATATCCGGCCTGAGAACGCGCCAAGTCTTCGGGTGGTGGAAAAACTCGGATTCAGGGACGAGGGCTACCGGCTGAGATACTTGCACATCAATGGCGAGTGGGCGGATCACCGGTCTTTCGCGCTTACGTCGGAGGAAGTTCCGCAGGGACTCCTTGACTGGTGGCTCAGGGGAAGAACGGGCAGGTCATAGGCCCTTTTGAGCCGTATCTCCATTCATTTGCGGACTCGCCGGCGACACACCGACCGCAATGCCGCCGCCCCTGATGATTTGCTTCTACGGTTTTGAATGTGGACTTCCCTCTCAGCAGCTCAGTGATACTCGTGGTCACTGTCGCGCTTTGGATGGTATGGGTCGCTCCTTACGTTCTTCGGAACAGACGGCAGCAGGTCCAGGCGGCCGCTGTTTCAGCAGAGGCATTTGACGACGAACCAGACGAAACGCAGGCAGGGGTGGTACTGACTTTGGCACCCCGGCAGGAGAAACCGATGGAGACCATGCACAGCAAAGCACCGGCGTCGCCCCAGGAATCCCGCGTGGCTGAGTCGTCTGCCAGGCAGCCACCCACAACTCCCTTTACGATCCGTTATGCCCGGCTCACTCTGGCCTTGGCCGGCCTTGCTTTATTGCTGACTGCCATTGTTTCGGGCGTGCTGCGGCTGTTCGGTACGGGTACTGTCTGGCTGCCGTTGGTGTCGTTCGCGGGTTCGGTACTTGCCGTGGTGACTTTGCGGCGGCTCGCCCTCCGGGATCTCCGCGAACGCCGGGCGCGTCGGGCTGCGCCGGTGGTGCCCATCCAGACACCCGCGCGGTACCTGCCTAAGGAACCGCCTGTCGAAGCCAAGGAAACACGGGTTTTCGACGCCGAGGCCGGAAAGTCCGAGGCCGCACGTCTCTCTGCCGTGGAACTACGCCAGGCTGCCCTGGCTGTTGCCTTGGCAGCTGGGGACAAGTCAGCTGGTGACAAGTCCGACGGCAACAACTCTGTTGGCGACAAGTCCGCTGGTTCCGAAGATGCCAGCTGGGAACCGGTTGAGGTTCCCAAGCCCACTTACGTTGGTGCCGCCAAGGCGCCGCGCCCCGCTCCGGAGCCCCTGGATCTTCCTGAAGCTCCCAAGCCTGTGGGCAAGCCGGTGCTAAAGCAAAGTGTTGAGCAGACGGAGGCCGCAGCAGTTGCGCAGGTGCGTACTGCATCGAAGGGACAGAGTGCCCTGAGCAATCTGGACGATGTCCTGCAGCGTCGCCGCGCATAGCCCGGCATGACCGCGCTCTGTGTTGCAGGTGGCACTGGCCAGGTCGGCCGTGAAGTTGTTCGCCAGGCGCTCGACGCCGGGCACACGGTTTCCGCCCTGAGTCGCCACGTGCCGCCTCCCGGTTCGGAGAAGCATCACGACGGCGCGGCCTACTTTGCCGGCGACGTCACTACGGGTGATGGTTTGGCGGCCGCGGTGGCGGGTGCCGACGTCGTTATTGATTGCCTTGAAGGCCGGTTCGGGAAGGCCCAAAAGGAATTCGCCGACGGCGGCGCTCGTCTTCTTGACGCGGCTCACCGGGCAGGGGTGCGCAAGGCTGTGGCCTTGTCGATTATCAACTGTGACCAGAGCACGTATTCCTTCTACGTTTCCAAGGCAGACAAGGAACGGGTCTATGCGAGGGCCAAACTGGAAACGGTGGTTATCAGAGCCACACAATTCCACAGCCTGGTGGAAATGATCTTTGCTGCAGGTGCAAAAGTGCGGTTGATTCCGGCATTCAAGGGAGTGCGCTTCCAAACGATTTCACCCAAGGAAGCCGCCGCTGCATTGCTGGAAGCTGCGCTGGAGGTGCCTTCTCCCGAGCGGCATCGCGTCAGGACCGTTGGCGGGCCCGAAGTGCTGGCCATGAAGGACATGGCGGAGTCATGGAAAGCCATTACCGGCGCGCGAGGCAAGGTTCTGGAAGTCCCGCTCCCGGGCGCCATGGGCGCCTACCTGCGTGCGGGACTCAACCTTATGCCCGAGCAAAGATATGGCACTGAAACGTTCGTGTCGTGGTTGGAAAAGCGCTCGGAAACTTTGTAGCCTAAGGACACTGGCCCGGCCGTAGACGCCGTGCCCAGGGGCTATAGCTCAGTTGGTAGAGCGCTTCGTTCGCATCGAAGAGGTCAGGAGTTCGAATCTCCTTAGCTCCACGGATTCCGGCAACAACAAAACCGGCCAGGCACAACATGCCTGGCCGGTTTCTTTTGTGGGAGTTTAGAGGGGCTGGATGTTCTCCGCCTGAGGTCCCTTGGGGCCCTGGGTGATGTCGAACTGGACCTTCTGGTTCTCGTCCAGGGAACGGTATCCGCTGGACGTGATTGCTGAATAGTGGGCGAATACATCCGGTCCACCGTCGTCCGGGGCAATAAATCCGAAGCCCTTTTCAGCGTTGAACCATTTCACTGTGCCTGTAGCCATGCTTGTTTTCCTTCACGGGTAGCTGGTCGGTACCGCTTGTCGGATCACCGTCCCCGCCACTCACATTATTGAGCCTATGTGTCGATCTGACATGGGGCAACAGATTCTGCCGCGCCTTTCATAATGTCCTTGTGCCGGGGTAGGCTTCCGGGCCGTGGTTGGAAGGGCCGGCCAGCGGTGGATGCCCCCTTAGAATTACCCTGTGAACGACTCTCTGCCTCCGTGCCCCGAATGCTCCAGTGAATACAGCTACCAGATGGGCGCGCTGTTGGTTTGCCCTGAATGTGCCCACGAATGGTCACCAATGAGCGGGAGCGACGAGCAGGGGAATGTCATCAAGGACGCGGTGGGCAACATCCTGAGTGACGGCGACACCGTCACGGTGGTCAAGGACCTCAAAGTGAAGGGCAGCGCCACGGCCATCAAGGTCGGCACCAAAGTGCGGAACATCCGGCTGGTCGACGGCGTGGGGGATCACGATATTGATTGCAAGGTGGACGGGTTCGGCCCCATGCAGCTCAAGTCCAGCGTTGTGAAGAAAGTCTGACGGGAGGCGCTTTACGATGACGGGGACCCCAGTACCCAAAGGCCTCATCGGCCCCATCCTGGTAGGCGTCATGCCCGGGCAGCGTCCCGTCGTCGTAGAGCGTGCCGCCGAGGTGGCGCTTAGCGCCGGGCTGCCGCTGGTGTGCGCCTTCGTTGATGTCACCGTTTATCCCGTGGATGGAACCACGGGCGGGCCGTCTGCTCCGATTGACCCCGACGGCGTGGACGATGATGCCGAGAACGTCCCGGAATCCTTGCGGACAGCTATTGCCACCCAGTTGGCCGAAGCTGACTTGAGCTGGTCCATCGTTTCCCTGGCAGGCGAACCGGCACGGGCATTGGCCCGTGAGGCCGAAGATATCGGCGCGTCCATGATTGTGGTGGGCTCCAGGGACCGCAAGCTCGGTTCGGCTATCAAAGAGCTGACGGCGGGCTCCATTGCCCGTCAGCTCTTCCACCGCCAGGATCGCCCTGTGTTGGTTGTACCCGTGGAGCCACGGGTACCGGTGGATGATGACGACTGACGCCAGGCGTCCCGTCCATCTTCACTGGGGGTTCATCGGAATTGTGGCCGCGGGTGGCGTGTTCGGGGCACTCGCCCGCTACGGCCTCGGACTTATGATTCCTGCGCCAGGATCCTGGCCGTTGCCCACCCTTCTGATCAACCTTTCCGGCGCTTTGGCCCTGGGCGCTTTGCTGGAGGGACTTGCCAGGAGGGGGCCCGACGTCGGCCGTCGCCGGGCGTTGCGCCTCGCCTTTGGTACGGGCTTCCTGGGTGCCTACACCACGTACAGCACGCTCGCCTTGGATGCGGTGCACCTCTTCACTTCAGGTGACACGACTGCTGCCCTGGGTTATCTGGGCCTGAGCCTGCTGGGTGGGGCGCTCGCAACCATGGCGGGAATCTGGTTCGCCGCATGGCATCACAGGCGTACGAAATGACAGTCATCCTGTTGGCCCTCGCGGGAGGACTGGGCGCGGCTGTTAGATTCATGCTGGACGGGCTCATCCGGGCACGCGTACGTACTGCCCTGCCATGGGCCACCATTTTCATCAATGTTTCCGGTTCCGTGCTCCTGGGGTTCCTGGCAGGCCTGGTGATGGAAGGGCAGGCACCTGAATCCCTTCAACTCATCCTCGGCACGGGTTTCCTGGGCGGCTACACCACCTTCAGCACGGCAAGTCTGGAGACCATAAGGCTGGTGCAGAGTGGGCGGATGGGGCTGGCGCTCGTCAACGGGTTGGGTTCCATGGCCGTTAGCGTCGGGGCGGCCGCCGCTGGTGTTTGGTTCGCTCTGCTGCTGGCTTAAAAGAAGACTGTCTGGCTGTCTTGGCCCGGCTGTAGGATCGGTGCCATGGCTAACAAGACATTCAATGAGCTGTTGTCCGTTCAGGTCGCCAATGAGTTTGCGGCCTCCCAGCAATACATTGCAGTAGCCGTGTATTTTGACGGTCAGGACTTGCCGCAGCTTGCCCGGCATTTTTACCGCCAGTCCCTCGAGGAGCGGAATCACGCCATGATGATGGTCCAGTACATGCTGGACCGCAACGTCCCCGTCGAGATCCCGGGTATCGCCCCGGTCCGCAACAACTTCACCAACGCCAAGGAACCCATCGCTTTGGCCCTTGAGCAGGAAAGGGAAGTTACGCGCAACATCGAGGAGATGTTCCGCGCGGCCCGTGCTGAGGGCGACGCCTTGGGCGAGCAGTTCATGCTGTGGTTCCTGAAGGAGCAGGTTGAGGAAGTTGCCTCCATGACCACGCTTCTCAACATCACGGAGCGGGCGGAGAACCTGTTCGATATCGAGAATTACGTTGCGCGTGAGAGCGTTGGCGATGGCGGGCATGATTCCAGTGCACCGTCTGCTGCCGGCGGCGCGATCTAGCTGCAAAAAACCAAGGGGCCGCCCGAAGCTCAGCTTCCGGCGGCCTCTTCGATTGCCAGGGCATCGTCAGGGTCGGACCTGCCTAGCAGGGACAGGCGGCTGGCAATGCGGGCCAGGTCCACGGGAGGGACGCTGCCGGAGGGCTCCGCGTCCCAGTCCAGGGGTCCGGCGCCGATCAGGAACAGAGTGATGTCTTGATCGTGAAGCACATCCACGGCATTGCTGAATCGCTGCCATGCGGGCGCGGAAGCAGGGTCGCTCCCGGCAGGGGAGGGAACGTCGTCGATGACCCAGGTCTTGAAACTGTGCGCCAAGGCCAGGAAGTCCGCAGTGGAGGTCAGCCCTGCGCACAATTCCGGAAACCCCACCCAGAGCAGGTCCCGGTCTGCGTTCTTGACCACGATCGGCTGCGTTGTTGGGGTCAGGACGCGGCTTTGGGACACCGATGGCCGGAAGAGCCCCAACCGTCCCAGTTGTTTGGGCGTCCCCGGTGTGATGATCCGGCCAGAGCTAAAGGCTTTGGGCGCGGCGCTGGGTTGGGAACCTGCTGCAGGAAACCGCCGGAAATCGGCGGGGCCATTGACCTCCACAATATCCATCATCTCTTTGATGGCTTCGATGGTGGGCACAAAATGGTCGTGCCACAGCGGATTGGGCAGTAAATCGTCCGGGGCGTAGTTGGACGTCACCACCAAGGGAATCCGGCGCTGCGCCGCGGTTCGCAGCAATCGCGCGATAAACATCCCATCCCCAACGTCATGGACATGGAACTCATCGAAGAACAGGACGTCGATGTCCGCCAGGAGCACATCCACGGAGTGCTGGATGGCTGTTCCATCCGCGGAACCGGAACGGCGGGTCCCGGCGTGGAGCCCTCGGAAGAAATCATGAAAGTGGACGCGACGTTTCCGGGCGCGGAGCCTGTCGTGAAAACTGTCCATGAGCCACGTTTTGCCGCGACCCACAGGTCCGTGAAGATAGATACTTCGCGGCGTCCTTCGCTGACGCGCTCGACGGCGGGCCGTTACCTCTGCACCAAAGGCCGCCAACCGCTGCGCTGCTTCATGCTGGCTGGGCTCAAGCTGGAAACCCAGCCGTCCGGCGTCGTGCGTGATGCCCTCCACGAGCGCCAGGACAGTTTCCCGGTTGCCCTGTCTTCCACTTTGCGGGAGTCTTCCCCGGTGCGGGAGGCTCCCCGGTTGCGGGAGGAATGGGGGCGTCACAGCCAGCCTTTCCGCTTGAAGATGAGATACATGAGCAGTGCTGCTCCGAACATGAGTCCGATGGCCATCGGATAGCCGAAGTCCCAGTGCAACTCCGGCATGTGGTCGAAGTTCATGCCGTAGACGCCTGCCACAAAGGAGGGCGCGAACAGAATGGCGGCCCACGAGGAAATCTTCTTGACCTGTTCGTTCTGGGCGGCGCTCGCCTCGTTCTGGCGGTTCGCTGTCAGGGTGCCGTCGAGGGTCAGGGCGTTCTGCAGGAGATCCCTGAAGGAGTTCACCCTGGAGATGACGCGCTGGACGTGGTCCTCTACGTCACGGAGGGAGCGCTGGAGCTCGATGTCCACGCCGTATTTCTCGAATCCCTTCTCCAGCAGCACCATGATGTCCGGAAGAGGCTGGATGGCCCTTTGGAATTGAATGACTTCACGGGCAAGTTCATAGATCCGCCTGGACACTGCCGTATCGCCGCTGAAGAGCTGGTCCTCAATTTCGTCGATGTCGTTCTCGAGCCCGGCAACGACAGGTGCATAATCGTCCACCACCTGGTCCAGGAGGGCGTAGAGTACCGCTTCCGGTCCATGCCGCAGGAGGTCCGGCCGCTGCTCCAAACGGTGGCGGACACGCGCAACTCCGCCGGTCTCGGCATGGCGGATGGTCACTACGAAATTGGGACCTGTAAAGATGTGCAGCTCGCCGAACTCCACCGTCTCGGAAGCATCCAGATAGCGGGCGGGTCGCAGGACTGTGAAGAGGTTGTTGTCGTAGCGCTCCAGTTTGGGCCGCTGGTGCGCTGAAACGGCGTCTTCCACGGCGAGTTCGTGGAGGCCGAACTCGTGGGCGACAGCGGTCATTTCGTCCCGGGTGGGCCGGTAGAGACCGATCCACGCCATGCCACCTTGCTCCGAGAGTGTCTCGAAAGTCTGCTCAAGGTTACGTGGGGTGGCTGTGCGTACGCCTTCTACATAGACGGCGTTATCAATGATGGTCACGAATGAACGCTACTGCATGGCACCGATGATGGCGCCGGCGACGGTCATGGCGAGGATATCGTGCCCCGCATCAATAACGGTCACCTCCGAGGGACGCCCCGCGAAACCATTGTGGATGACGTGTCCTCCGGCACGGAAGACCAAAGCCAGGATGAGGGCGAAGAAGCCACCTGCCAGGAACGTGTTGAGCTCCAGGGCACTGATCAGGATGGCCAGAAGAATGCTGGTGAGCGCGGCGGCAAGCATCATGGGAATCCAGATGCCGGCTCCGCCATCGATGTTCTTAAGGTCCTCTTCGGTTTTGCCGATCGCTTGCATCCACCTGCGCCCAAGGACGGCCGGCATGTACCAAACGAAGCCGATCACCATGCTTGAAATGAAGGCCAGGAGAACAGCGAGCCAGTTGATCTGCAATATGTGTGAGAGCCAATCCATGGTCAAAAGCCTAAACGGCTGCGACCCCTGGAACCGCGTTCAAGCGCTCATGCTGACCGCGTGTTGGTGGAACCGGCCAACCTTTCCATCAAAGGCTCCGTGCGGTAGGGGATATGTGTGTGGAGCGCCAGGACAGTTTCTGTTCGGATGACGCCCTTGGTACGCAGGACGGACCTCAACGCGGATTGCAGGTTATGCGTATCGGTTGCCACCACGCGGCACCAGAGATCTCCACGTCCGGAGATTTCGTGGACCTCCAGCACTTGTGGAATCAGCCGTAGGGCACCGATGACGCCATCGAGTTCGCGGTGCGTCACTTCGATGGTGATGAAAGCTACGACGTCGTACCCCACCTTTTCCAGGTCCACTTCACGGCCTGCTGCCTGAAGGACCCCGGACCGAAGCAGCCGCTTAAGGCGGCTCTGCGCAGTATTGCGGGCGATGCCGAGTGAGTCGCTGAGCTCGGCGATTTGGATGCGGGGATCCTTGATGAGTTCCAGCAGGATCTTCAAGTCCATGGGGTCCAAGGTATTCAAATGGTCACTCCGGCTCACTGAGACAACAATAGTTTGACTATTTTGCTCAATTTTCCCACGCTTCTGCTTCGTCAAGCGCAGGTCTACGGCAATCTGTTGCTACCGAAACCTGGCTGCGTCCTCCATCCCACACGGACCCCGCGCGCAGCCCCGAATCAAGGGCACGGAAATGACTGTCTTGAGCGAACTCCGCATGCGTCCGGCCAAAGCCGGAGCCTGGAGTTGGGATGCCACCACCACTGCAAGGTTGGTCCTGGCCGGCATCGTGATCTTCACCCTGCTGGTGGGCGCAAACCTGGCCACACCTCTCTATCCTTTGCTGCAGGCCAGGCTGGGGATGTCCCCCTTGGACGTCACGGTTGCCTTTGCCAGCTACGTTGTGGCGCTGGTTGTGGTTCTCATGGTGGCGGGGCACTGGTCCGATCACATTGGAAGGCGGGCGGCACTGGTGCTTGCCGTCGTCATGGGATTGCTGGGTGGCATCATCTTCGCGAATGCGGACAGCCTTGGCATGCTGTCCCTCGGCAGGGCCTTCCAAGGTGTGGCAGTAGGGCTGGCCACCGGGGCCAGCTCCGCAGCCCTGCGTGAACTGTTGCCCCAGAGGCCTGACTGGGCTTCGCGCTTCACGTTGCTCTCCTCGGCTGGTGGCGTGGCTGCCGGACCCGCAATCGGTGGTCTCCTGTCGCTGCTTCCGGACCCTACTCGAACGCCCTACTTCATCCACTCCGGGGTGCTTCTCGCCGCGCTCATTCCACTGTGGCTACTCAAGGCAAGGCCCGCGATTGCCCCCGCTGCGGGAAAGCCGGCGCTGAAGGTTCTCGCTCCACGAAAGCCCGCTATTTCCAGTCATGCACGCGGTGCCTTTTGGATGGCATCCGCGGTGGGCTTCCTAAGCTTCGCAGTCTTTGGCTTCTGTTTGTCGCTGGCTCCGGGATATTTCGCAACGGTGGTGCATGCCGATTCCAGGCCCCTTGTCGGGCTGATGGCGGGGGTGACCTTGGGCGCATCGGCGCTCAGCCAGTTGGTGGGAGTACGCGGACGCTACCTGGTCCCCGTTGCCCTGGCGGTGTTGGGCGTCTCCATAGTCCTGGTGGGAGCTGCCGCCGCTTGGTCGAGCCCGTTGGTGCTGGTGGCCGCCAGCGTGACCGCCGGTGCAGGGCAGGGCATCGCGTTCCGTCAGGTGTTCAACGACGTCGCCGGGAAGGTAGAGGCGGCCCGGCATGCGCAGGTCATCAGTACGGTGTACGTCATCACCTATCTGGGAAGCGCGGTTCCGGTGATTGGCTTGGGACTGGCGGTGTCGGCGTTGGGCTTGCAGACCGCCGTCGTTGGTTTTACGGTGCTATGCGGGGTTGCGGCGCTGGCGCTCGCTGCGGCATCAGTCCGGGGCGCCCTGCGCGCCTGAGCCGGGCTACTCGGGAAGCGGACCTCGGTTGCCGGGGATGTGCTGGAAGACCATGGTGGTTTCCGTGTGTCCGACCACTGGATCAGTAGCGAGGTTATCGAGCAGCCAGTTGCGGAGGTCGTCGGTGTTGGCGACGGCAATGTGCAGAAGATAATCCACGGAGCCTGTGGTGTGGAAGGTGGAGATCACTGCCGGCAGCTTAGGGACGCGTGCGGTGAAGCGGTCGATCTGGTCCCTATCATGGGCGCGGAGACGGACAGCAATGAGCGCCTGCACCGAGCGGCCGATCGCCGGCAGGCTGAGGATCGCCTCAAAGCCTTCGATGATCCCGCGTTCGGACAGGGCCCTGGTCCGCATCAGAGCAGTGGAGGGAGCGATTCCCACGAGTTCCGCCAATTGTTTGTTGGAGATGCGGGCGTCCTCTACCAGGGCGGCGAGGATTCGTTCATCAATAGCGTCCAGCGGCTCGGCGCTGCCTGAATGTGGCCGAACATTCTTCGCGGGGTTGCTCACGGATCCTCCTGAAATTGCCTTTCATTCATCATAATCATTGAAATCCCGGCCATCCATTCGTTCCCGCCCGTTGTTCCCGAATATTTGTCCAGGGTCGCCCCGGTAAAGCGTGGATTATTCTTGCGGGGTCGGTGAGCGATGTACGACGGCGGTAATTACCGCCGTCGTGAAGGCAAGCGCCATGACGCTCCAGGCCAAAGCCGGCCACCCGAACGCCTGGAAAGCCAGGCCTCCCGCCCAGCCGATGACACTGGACCCCAAGTAGTACGAGAGGTTATAGAGCGATGCCGCTTGGGCGCGGCCTGTTGCGGCGATGGCGCCGGTCCAACCGGAGCCAACGCTGTGGGCTGCGAAAAAGCCTCCAGTAAACACCACGAGGCCGATCAACGTTGCCACGAGGTTCTCTGCCAACGTCAGGGCGAGGCCTGTGATCATCATGACAATCCCAAAGAGCAGGACGTTGCGCCGCCCAAAGCGCATGGTGAGTCCGGCCGCCCACCGGGAGCTTACGGTTCCGGACAGATAGGCCAGGAAAATGAGGCTCACCACCGTGGTGGGAAGCCCGAATGGTGCCGCGTGGAGCCGGAACCCGAGGTAGTTGTAGACAGCGACAAATCCGCCCATGAGCAGGAATGCCTGAAGGTAAAGGGAGAACAGTTTGGGGTTTCTGGAATGGCTCCCCAGCGTGCGCAAGGCTCCTCGGAATCCACTGGCCGGCGCGGGCATGAAGCGTCGCTGTTTGGGAACCAGCACCACGAACAGTACCGCCGAGACGGTGGCCAGCAGGGACACTGCCAGCGCGGCTGCCCGCCACCCCCAGAGTTCTCCCACTGGACCCGCGACCAAGCGTCCGGCAAGTCCGCCGAGCGTGGTTCCGGCAACGTAGCTTCCGGCCGCCAATGCCGTGTGGATTTTTGTGACTTCTTCGTTCAGATATGCGATGGCTATGGCTGGGATTCCGCCCAGGGCCATGCCTTCAAGAGTCCGCAGTCCCAGGACCAGTGGAACAGTCGGTGCCAGTGGAACAACCAGCCCCAGTACCGTCGCAGCTCCAATGCCGATGGCCATTGCGCGAACCCGGCCGATCCTGTCTGCGACGAAGGACCACGGCAGGACGCTCACGGCAAGTCCCACGGTGGCCAGCGAGATACTCAGTGCGGCTTCAGCTGCGGAGATTTGGAGGTCGGCGGCCATCAGTGGCAGGACTGCCTGGGTTGAGTACAGCTGGGCGAACGTCGCAACCCCGGCCAAGGCCAACGCGGCAAGCACGCGTCGATAGCCACGGGAACCCTTGGCGTGTCCTTCCCATGGTGTAACGCTCACGGCTGTTTTAGTCACTGGCCCAGATTAGGCTTCCCGGATTGGGTGATCCAATGCATCATTCGCTTATGATTCATGCATAATTGCATGATTGTCCTACTGATGCTGGAGCGGAACGGCAGGCACATGGAACCGGATCACCAACAGCTTGTGCAGCTCCTGCCGCTGCTTCCCGTCCTGGCAGAACTGGGCCGGACGGAGCATATGACGGAGACGGCCGAGCTCCTCGGCGTTCCCCAATCCACAGTGAGTCGTGCAGTGGCGAGGGCAAGCGCGATTGTGGGGATGGATCTTCTTGTTCGTGATGGGCGTGGCATCCGCCTGACTCCGGCGGCAAGGACGTTGCTGCCCTACATCGAAGCTGCGTTGGAAGACTTCCAAGCCGGATTGGACAGGGTAAGGCACGAATCGGACGTGGTGAGGGGACGCATCGGCATCTCGTTCCAGCACACGTTCGGTGAAGCGACTCTGCCCCTGCTCATCAGCGCGTACCGGGGCAGGCATCCGCATACGGTCTTCGAGCTACGGCAGGGTCCGCGCGACGACTGCCTGGACGAACTAGCCAGGGGCGATACAGATTTCGCCCTCACTGCACCGATCGCCCCGGAAGGCAGGGGCATCCACTCCCTGCCCCTCTACAGGGAGCCACTGCGCGTGGTGCTGCATTATCGGCACCCACTCGCGGGCAGCCCCAGCGTGCACCTGTCCGAGCTGCGGCATGACCCTTATGTGACGCTGCCGGCCGGCGTCGGCCTCCGGGCCTTGGGCGAAGCGCTGTTGCGCGAAGCGGGCTTCCGTCCGCGGACCGCCTTTGAAGTCCAGGAATCCCACACTGCCAGGGGGCTGGTGGCGGCCGGGCTGGGCTTCTGCATCCTGCCTCCGGCCGGGCCCGGCTCCGGAACTGGCCAGTTCCTGCCAGGGGCTGAGTTGGGACTTGTGGAAGTTCCCATCGAATCCGACCTTGCGTTCCGGCAAATCGGCATGGCATGGCGGGAGCGCACCTTCGAACCCGACGCCGTCAGGCTGTTCCGTGAGCTGGTGGTAACGGAGGGCGAAGCATTGCTGGCCGAGCTTGTCAGAGCCCGCTCAGGAAACCCCTGACAACATCCACCGCGGATCCTTCCTTTGCTGATCGCCAACCAGTGCCTGCCCACAGATTGAGGCGGTCAGGATCACCCGCCGCCGATGCTGCTGCCCGGATCGGCGCCGTCAGGTGGTGGATTGCCGGATAACCCTCTGGCGCGTCCGCGTGATCGCGAACGAACGCGTTGACCAGTGAACGGGCGTATCGTCCCGTAAAGGCCCGGGTCCTGGCCGTCTCCGTAAAGCGCGGGTCGCCCAGGGCATCTTTATGCGGTTGCCGGGCTCCGCTTTCCTCCGTTCGTACCAGCGCCGTACCAACTTGCGCGGCTGACGCACCAGCAGCCAGGACTTCGCGAAGCGCTGTACCGTCGCTCACCGCACCGGCCGCAATCAGCGGAAGGTCGACGGCAGTACGCACCTGGGCGATGAGACCCGCCGTCGTGCTGTTTTCTCCTGGGTCGGCTGCCAGGAACGTCGCGCTGTGTGCTCCTGCGGAACTGTGCTGCACCGCAAGGGCATCCGGGCCTTCTTCCGCGGCCGCAAGGGCCTCGGCGACACTGGTCACACTGGAGATGACAGCAGTTCCGGCCTTCTGCAGGGCCTTGACCACAGAGCGTCCCGGAAGCCCGAAGACGAAGCTGACGAACTCCACAGGATCCGCGATCAGCGCGTCGATTTTGTCCTGCCAGGCGTCGTCGTCAAATCGGAGGGCTGGGATTGCCACGCCGTAGCGGGCGCCCTCTGCTTCAAGTTCCGTCCGGTACGCCTCCAGCCTCGCGCGCGCCCCGGCGGACGGGGAGAGTTGCACCGTGTCCGGTACAAAAACGTTCATTCCGAACCGGATGCCCATGGCACGCGCTGCTGCGATCTCGGCTGCCATGGCCTCGGGACTTTTGTAGCCGGCCGCCAGAAAACCCAAGCCTCCGCCGGCCTGGACTGCCTGCACGAGTGCGGGAGTGGACGTTCCACCAGCCATGGGCGCTGCAATGAAAGGCGTATCAAACAGGGAATGCGACATGTGCAGTTTCTCCTCGGGGCGCTCCAAGCTAGTCTTTCACGGTGAACAATCTTGACTCTGCCATGCATTCCCACGCGTCCACGGAGGCACTCACCGGTACCGTGATCGGGCTGGATATCGGCGGAACGAAAACGCGCGGCGTGAGGTTCGAAGACGGCGTTCCCGTCCTGGACGAAAGCGCCGGAAGCTCCAATGTGCAGAATGTGAGCCGCGAGCAGGCCATGGCCAATCTCGCCGAGCTCTTCGGAAAGATCGGCGGCGGTGACATTGACGAGGTTTACGCGGGCGCCGGAGGAATTGATACCGATGAGGACGCGCAAGCGCTCGCCGACTTGATCTCCCCACACGTCCCCGGGGCGCGCATCACCGTGGTTCACGATTCCAGGCTGCTTCTGGCGGCAGGGGGAGCAAGCACGGGCGTCGCGGTGATTGCCGGAACCGGTTCTGCCGCGTGGGGACGGAACGCGGCCGGTGAGGAAGCCCGCGCCGGAGGCTGGGGTTATCTTCTGGGCGACGAGGGAAGCGGCTACTGGCTGGGTCGCGAAGCCGTCCGCCACAGCTTGCGGCGGATGAACCAGGGACTTGAGCCGGACACCCTGAGCCGTGCCTTGCTGGACTCCTGTGGAGTGGAGGAGCCTGGCAAACTGATCGCCTTGTTCCACTCCCCGGAAACCGGTCGCCGTTATTGGGCGCAACAAGCGCGGCTGGTCGTCGAGGCTGCGGACGCCGGTGATGAAACCAGCGCCAGGCTGGTGGACCAGGCGGGCAAGGACCTGGCTGACCTGGCCGAGCAGGTCGTTCGACAACTGGGCTTGGACGGTCCCGTGATTCTGGGCAGTGGACTGGGCATGAACGTCCGCCGCCTGCAGGAATCATTCAAGGCGCGGCTGGCCGAGCAGGGTATCGTCGATGTCCGGATTCTCCAACAGGACCCTGTGTTCGGCGTCCCCCGGCTTGTGGCCGAGCAGCGGGCGTAGCGCTTGACTCAGCCCCTGGTACGGGGCCGGAGCTTAACGCCCGGAAGTGGCGGCGCGGGGATGCGTCCGGCTTCCGGTCCTGCGTCAGGACCATGGCCCTGGACCAAGCCGAAGCGTGACGTGGCGGCGGCGTCGTCGTCGAGCAGGCCTTCGGCTTCCCATTCCAGACGCGCTTTTTCCACTTCTTCATGAGTGCGTCCCACGAAGTTCCACCACATCAAGAGGTCTTCCCCGAACGGTTCGCCACCCAAAAGCATGAAACGGGTATCCGGTTGGGCCTCTACGATCAGGTTGTGCCTGCCGGCACCCAGGTAGGCCAAGGGGCCTGGTTCGATGTCTTCGCCGTCGATGACCAGGTGGCCGTCCAGCACCAACACTGCATGCTCAAACTCGGGTCGAAGCGGAAGCTGGAGCATACCTGCGCCGGTGATGTCCGCACCTACGATGGGGCTGAACATCGTGGCAGGTGAGCGCTGGCCAGCGAATTCACCCACCATCACGGTTGCCGTGTAGCCTTCGCCAACAGCGACTGGAAGCTCGCTGTGTTGCTCGAAGGACGGTTCGCGGTGCCGGTGCTCGTCGGGGAGCGCAACCCACAACTGGAGTCCCCGCGACATGGGAATCCCGTCATCCGTTCCGGCCACCGTAGCCGCAGGCAGGACCGAGAATTCCGAATGCGAGATTCCGTGGCCGGCGGTCATGATGTTCAGTTCACCGGGTTTGACCACAACATCGCTTCCCACGCTGTCGCGGTGCCTAACGGCCCCTTCCAGCGGCCATGTCACCGTCTGGAGACCGCAGTGGGGGTGGGGGAGAACGCTCATTGCCACACGGTCCGGCCCAAAACTGTCCAGAAAGCACCAAGCGCCAACGGTGGGCAAACCTCGCTGGGGCAAGGTGCGGAACACGTTCATGGCACGGACGCCGCCAAGGGGAACTTCACGCTCGGGCCATAACTGCACGCACGGGCCTTGTCCTTCATGGGCGGCGGGGCAGACTTGTTCCGCCGGCGAAGTATCAAGATTGGTCATGTGTTCATCACCTGTGCATAAATGTTGGAAATTGAGCTAATCTGTTCCGTGTGAACAACGCCCTTTTGAGCTACCACGACGCCGTCCTCTACCGTTCGGGTGAACCGTATCGCATCCTTGCGGGAGCCATCCACTACTTCCGGGTTCACCCCGATTTGTGGCAGGACCGCCTATGTCGGCTTAAGGCCATGGGCGCCAACACTGTTGACACCTACGTCGCCTGGAACTTCCACCAGCCTAAGCGCGAAGAGGCGCCGGACTTTACAGGCTGGCGGGACATTGGCCGTTTCATCGATCTCGCCGCGGAGGAAGGTTTGGACGTCATTGTCCGGCCAGGCCCCTACATTTGCGCGGAGTGGGACAACGGCGGCTTCCCGGCCTGGCTCACCGGAATCCCCGGGATCGGCCTGCGGTGCATGGATCCACAGTTTACGGCCGCGATCGAGGAGTGGTTCGATCACCTTCTCCCGCAGATCGCCTCACGGCAGGCATCTGCGGGCGGCCCGGTCGTCGCCGTCCAGATTGAGAACGAATATGGCAGCTACGGCGACGACCACGAGTACATCCGCTGGAACCGCCGTGCTTTGGAGGAGCGCGGGATCACTGAGCTGCTGTTCACCGCCGACGGCGGCACTGACTACTTCCTCGACGGCGGCTCCGTCGAGGGGACCTGGGCGACAGCCACGTTGGGAAGCCGGGGTGATGAGGCCATCGCAACATGGCAGAGGCGCCGACCGGAAGAGCCGTTCTTCAATGTCGAATTCTGGGGTGGTTGGTTTGACCACTGGGGCGAACACCACCACCGCCGCGACGCCCACGACGCCGCGGCGGAAGCACGGAAGATGCTCGATGCTGGTGGATCGGTGTGCGTCTACATGGCACATGGAGGCACCAACTTTGGCCTGGGATCCGGCAGCAACCACGATGGCACCATGCTCCAGCCGACGGTCACCAGCTACGACTCCGATGCCCCCATTGCCGAGAACGGAGCATTAACGCCAAAATTCCATGCCTTCCGCAAGGAGTTCTACCGCGCCCAGGGCATCGAGGACCTTCCTGAACTGCCTGCCGGGTTGCTCACGGACGCCCCGGTCCTTCCAGCGCAGTCCCTGGCCCTGACGGAAGGCCGGGACCTGTTGGAGCTCGTCCGCGATTCGGGCAAGCCGGTTACCAGCGTCAAACCGCTCACTTTTGAACAGTTGGGACTCGACGCCGGCATGGTCCTTTATGCGGCCGAGGCGACACTCCCGGGACGCCCCGGGGCCCCAGTGGAGAGCCGCCTCAAAATCACAGGGTTGAATGACCGTGCCTACATCTGGGTGGATGGTCAGTTTGCCGGGGTCCTGGACGATGTGAACGGGGCCCAAGGGTTGGCTGTCACCGGAACCGGCGTCCCGGCCAAGCTGGAGATCCTCGTGGAGAACCTGGGCCGCATCAACTATGGTCCCCTGACCGGGCATGGCAAAGGAATCCAGGGCGGTGTCCTGATCAACCAGCGCTACACCTTCCACTGGACGCAAACGCCAGTCGCGTTGGCTGAATGGGCGGCAGAGGACCTCGAGGGACTATCCGGAGCGGAGTTCGAGGTTGCGGAACCGGCGGATACATATATTGCGCTCCCTGGTTCCGGGAAGGGCTTCGTCTGGCTCAACAGCTTCCTGTTGGGCCGGTACTGGGACAAAGGGCCGCAGGGAACCCTATATGCCCCGGCGCCTCTGGTGAAGCGTGGCCTCAACAGCATCAAGGTGCTGGAGCTCGCCGAAGCGGGGACCGTCGTCGAGCTCCGCGAAGGACCGGACCTCGGCCCGGAAGAGTCGGGGCCGATCATGGCGGCCGAATTGCCTTAGTGCAGACCGGCTAGGAAGTGGCTGCCTACTAAGCTGGCACCATGACCCTGGAGTTCGACACCCGCCCCGCCGCTTACGCCATCATCATTCAGGAGGACCGGATTCTTCTCGCCTACTGGAAGCAGGACGGCAAAGAAGGCTGGACGCTGCCGGGTGGCGGACTGGACCTTGCGGAGCATCCCGTGGACGGATGCCGCCGTGAGGTCTATGAAGAAACCGGTTATGAGGCCCGCATCGATCGCATGCTCGGCATCGACGTCGGACACTGGCCCGCGGAAGCCGGGCAGGACGGTACGCCACGGGACTTCCAGGCGCTCCGGCTGGTCTACGAAGCCACGATCGTCGGTGGCGAGCTGACGCACGAGGTGGATGGCAGCACTACCCATGCGGCGTGGATTCCCCTGGACGATATCGGCAAACTCAACCGGGTCTCCCTGGTGGACGTGGCACTACGTCTGCACAATGAGCGGCCAGCCGACGGGAAGCTCGACTAAAGGCCTCCCAAAAGACCTAGCCAAAGGCCCAGTGGCTTGGCTACGCTGTAGAACGTTGCCGGCCCTCCAGCTGCCGGCCCGGATGCTGAGGAGGTGGAACTGATGATTGCCATAATCCTGCGCGCCCCGCACTCACGCGCGGCGCACCGTCATCACACCGCCATTCCTGTCCCGGCATCAGCCAGCCAAGGCTAGGCGGCCGGGCCTCAGCAGAGGTACCAAACGTGAATACTTACGCTTCTTCAAGCGACCCAAAAAACAGTTTCAGCGACGCAGTCGACGGCCACCGTCTCCAAGGCCCAACAGACTACGGCTATACCGAAAGCACCGCTGAACTCTTCCGCGCCAACCCGGCTAGGGACGGCCACACCAGCCACAACACTCCGGCACGGGTAGTCCGCCTCGACAGGAACCGTGTGCTCGTAGCCTCGAGCAGCGGCCTGCTCCATCTTCCCTATCCCGGGCATGGTTTGGTTCCCGCCACTGGTGACTGGGTATGGCTGGGGCATAACGGCGCCGGTGAGCCATCCGTCGTCGAGGTTCTTCCCCGGCATTCGGCCCTGAGCCGAAAGCGCGCTTTCGAGGCATCCTCCGAAGAACAAATCCTGGGCAGCAACATCGACATCGTGGCGGTAGTGGTTCCCGTGGACCGGCCTCTTACCCATAACCGGCTGGAGCGGACGCTCGTGGCCGCATGGGATTCCGGCGCAACTCCGCTGGTCGTCATTACCAAAGCCGACCTGGCGGACCTGGCAGACGACGTCGTAGGTGAAGTCATCCTCCAGGCTGCCGGCGTGGAGGTGGTCACCACGTCAGCAGAGCAGGGCGACGGCATCGAGGACCTCAGGCTGCACATCCCGGATGGGGCCACGCTGGTGCTGCTCGGCCCTTCGGGTGCCGGCAAATCCACGCTCATCAATGCCCTCGCCGGACGCGATCTCCAGGCAACGGGTGAGGTGCGTGCCGGTGACGGCAAGGGGCGGCATACCACTACCTCCCGGGAACTGGTCCCCTTGGCAGGCGGTGCCGTGCTCATGGACACTCCAGGTGTCCGTGGCTTTGGGCTGTTCGACGCCGAAGACGGAATGGAGGAGATGTTCGGCGACCTTGAGGGGCTGTTCGCCGGATGCCGCTTCGCCGATTGCTCCCACCAAGCCGAGCCGGGGTGCGCCGTGTTGGAGGCGCTCGCCGACGGAACCCTGGACGAGCGCCGGTGGGGCAGCTACCTCAAACTGCAACGCGAACTGGCGGCCTTGAACCGGAAACACGATGCCGCAGCCAGGCGGGCCTATCAGCGCGAATGGCATCAAAAGGTGATGTCGGCGGACAGGGGACAGCGTGCCGCGGAAAGACACCGGCACGATCAAGCCCAGGAACGCGCAGCAAAGGGCGGCAAACGTCGCAAACGCTGAACATTGCCGATTCATTACGGAATACGTGGCGTCGCTGACATCGTCGGTGGTGCTGGCTACGCTGGGTGAAGATCGTCCGCCGAAGATAGGCCCGGGTATGGCAGAAGCCATGATTGAGTTCCAGAGCGTGACCAAGCAATACCAAGGCGGCCAGCCGGCCGTCGACAACCTGACCATGTCCATCGACAAGGGGGCCATCACCGTCCTCGTCGGTCCGTCGGGCTGTGGCAAAACGACGTCCCTGCGCATGATCAACCGCATGGTGGAGCCAAGTTCGGGCACCATCACGGTGGCCGGCAAGGATGTCTCCACAGTGCCCGCAGCACAGCTTCGCCGCTCCATGGGCTATGTCATGCAGTCCTCCGGGCTGCTTCCGCACCGGTCCGTTTTGGATAACATCGCTACGGTTCCGCGGCTCAACGGCGTATCCAAAGCGGATGCGCGCAAACGTGCTGCAGAACTTCTCGACGTCGTTGGGCTGGCTTCGGTGCTTGGCAAGCGGTATCCCTCGCAACTGTCGGGCGGTCAGCAGCAGCGCGTGGGAGTGGCACGCGCGCTCGCAGCCGACCCGCCGGTGCTTCTGATGGACGAGCCCTTCAGCGCCGTTGACCCGGTGGTCCGCGATGAACTCCAGCAGGAACTCCTGCGCCTGCAGCGCGAGCTGGCTAAAACCATCGTGTTTGTCACGCATGATATTGACGAGGCCACGGTGTTGGGCGACAAAGTGGCAGTCTTTGCTGTTGGCGGCAAGCTTGCCCAGTATGCCGCCCCGGAAGAAATCCTGCGGGCACCGGCCAACGATTTCGTGGCCTCCTTCGTGGGCAGGGACCGTGGTTTCCGCCACCTTGCCTTCGACGTCGCCGACTCCGTGAGACTCCACCCCGTCACCATGGTGGGACAAACCGAGGGCCAAAACGCCGGACGCCGTTCGGGGGAGTGGGCGCTGGTGGTGGACGACGAATCACGTCCCCTCGGGTGGTCTTCACCCCGGGACGGTGCCGGGCTGGTCCCCGGAGGTTCCCTCTTCCATAAGGGAGACACTTTGCGCCGGGCGCTGGATTCGGCGTTGTCCTCGCCATCGGGATTGGGCGTTGCCGTGGACGACGACGGCAGGGTGGCCGGGGTCTTGAAGGCGCCGGAAGTCCTTGCCCTGATCGAGGAAGTCCGCCGCCACAGGGAGGACGCCTCCTGATGGAGTGGTTCCTGGCGAACATTGGCCTGGTTCTCGGCTTGGCCGGCCAGCACCTTGTGCTCGCACTCATTCCGATGCTGCTTGGGCTGCTGATCTCAATTCCCCTGGCGCAGCTCGCCCGGCGGAACAATACCCTGAGGTCCGTGGTGGCCACGGCTACGTCCTTGCTCTACACCATCCCGTCCCTGGCGCTTTTCATCATCCTGCCAACCATCCTGGGAACACGGATCCTGGATCCCCTCAACGTGGTCGTCGCCCTGACGATCTATGCGGTGGCCTTGCTGGTCCGTGCCGCCATGGATGCGTTCGACTCCGTTGACGACGATCTCCGCAACGCTGCCGTGGCCATGGGCTTCAAGCCCTCGGCCCGTTTCTTCCAGGTGGACCTCCCGCTGTCACTGCCGGTTCTTTTCGCCGGGCTCCGCGTAGTGTCAGTCAGCAACATCTCGCTGGTCAGCGTTGCTGCCCTGCTGGGAGTCGGCAATCTCGGAATCCTTTTCACTGATGGCTTGCAGAGGACCTTCGTTACCGAAGTAGTGGTTGGCATCATCGCCATCCTTATCCTGGCCTTGCTGATGGATGCAGTCCTTGTTGTGCTGGAGCGTCTCCTGACTCCGTGGACACGGGCGGCAGGCGGCGGCAGGGGCGAACGCAAGAACGGCACCGCATTGCTTACTGAACCGAAAACCGGGCCACACCTGCCCCACACCCCAGTACGGCCGGATCCGGGTGCATCGGCATGAGCAACGTTTTTACGGACACCATTGCGTGGTTGACGGATCCTATTCATTGGACGGGAAGCGGAGGCATCCCCACGCGGTTGTCCGAGCATCTGCAGTACAGCGGGCTGGTGCTCCTCATCGCTGCGGCCATTGCAGTACCTGTGGGTCTTTACATTGGCCACACGGGACGCGGCAGGGTGGTTGCCGTGGCCATTGCGGGTGCCCTGCGGGCCCTGCCCACTCTGGGTCTGCTGGTCCTCTTTGCCTTGTTGGCCGGCAGCGGTTTGATGCCGCCGGTGTGGGCCCTGGTTATCCTCACGGTTCCACCATTGCTTGCGGGGACGTATGCGGGTATCTCCAGCGTGGATGCCACGGTGGTGGACGGAGCCCGGGCCATGGGCATGACGGAGCTTCAGATCCTGTTCCGTGTTGAGCTCCCCAATGGGCTCCTGGTGATGTTCGGTGGCATCCGGACAGCTGTTTTGCAAGTGATTGCAACCGTTTCGGTAGTTGCGTACTTGCCGCTGGGTGGCCTGGGACGGTATTTATTCGATGGGCTTGTCCTGCAGGACTTTCCGCGGATGCTTGGTGGATCGCTGCTGATCGCTGCCCTTGCCATTGCGGTGGACCTCGTTCTGGCCGCCTTGCAGAGGCTGGTCCTCCCGCCCGGCCTCACCCTCGACTCAAGCGGACGCCACACGGCGGCCGACGATCTCACAGCCGCAGCTCCCGCCGCGGCTGCCGTTCAAGGAGGTACACCATGAAAAATCCCGTTCCCATGACCCTTACGCGCCGTGGACTCGGCGGCCTCGCGGCCGGCGTCGGTGTGGCCCTCGCCTTGAGCGCGTGCGGCGGCAGCCCTTTGGCCACCCCGTCCACTTCTGCTCCCGGTGGATCCAGCGGATCCAGTGGGCCCCTTGTGGTTGGATCGGCCGACTTTCCAGAGAGCCAGGTGATTGGCGAGGTCTATGCGGGCGCCCTGAACGCGGCCGGTGTTACGGCCACTACCAAGCCGAACATCGGTTCGCGCGAAATCTACTTCAAGGCTGTCCAGGACGGGTCCGTGGACCTCGTCCCGGACTACTCCGGCAACCTGCTCTCCTACGTTGATCCAGAGGCCACGGAGGTCTCGGCTGAGGACGTGTACAAGGCGCTTCCTGGCAAGCTTCCGGAGGGACTGGCGGTGCTTGATCCGGCAAAGGCGGAGTCCAAGGACGCCATGGTGGTCACCAAGGCCACTGCCGAAAAGTACCAGCTCAAGTCCATCGAGGACCTCGCCAAGGTCTGCAAGGACTTCACGATGGCGGCCCCGGCAACGTTCGAGACCCGTGCTTACGGCTTCCCCGGGCTGAAGAAGAACTACAACTGCGAGCTCAAGGGCCTGCAGCCGTTCAACGACGGCGGCGGGAACCTGACGCTCCAGGCACTGTTGGAGGACAAGGTCCAGGTGGCCGACATCTACACCACCACACCGTCAATCGCTGACAACGACCTCGTGGTCCTGGAAGACCCCAAGAACAACTTCAAGGCCCAGCAGGTATTGCCGCTCTACAACAAGGCCAAAATGACGGACAAGGCCAAGGACGCGCTCAACAATGTGTCCAGGATCCTGACAACCGATGACCTTGTGGACCTGAACCGGGCAGTCAGCGGGGACCAGAAGCAAAGCCCCAAGGATGCCGCGGCCGCATGGCTGAAAGACAAGGGCATCGTTAAGTAGCGCCTGACGTAAACCGCGTACGACGGCGGTGGCGGACCCGTGCGGGTCTGTCACCGCCGTCGTCGTATCTGTGAGTTAAGTCTCAACTGAAGTCCATCACCGGTGTGGCATATTTGATGAATGGCGAATTTCAAGCAGTCCACCAAGCTTCATAATGTCCTTTACGACATCCGTGGACCGATTCTTCAGGCCGCCCAGCAGATGGAGGCAGAGGGTCACCGGATCCTCAAACTGAACATCGGAAACCCGGCTCCCTTCGGCTTTGAAGCGCCTGACGCCATTTTGGTGGACATGATCCGCCACCTGCCCAATGCCCAGGGCTACAGCGACTCACGCGGCATATTCTCGGCCCGGACGGCCGTCTCGCAGTACTACCAGACCCGCGGAATCCAGAACATCCACGTTGATGACATCTACCTCGGCAATGGGGTCAGCGAACTCATCACCATGTCCCTCATGGCCCTTCTCGAAGATGGCGATGAAGTGCTGATTCCCACGCCGGACTACCCCCTGTGGACGGCTTCCGTTGCCCTGGCCGGCGGCCGGCCCGTCCACTACCTCTGTGACGAGGAGTCGGGATGGCAACCTGATCTGGAGGACCTGGAGTCCAAGATCACGCCGCGGACCAAGGGCATCGTGGTCATCAATCCGAACAACCCCACGGGCGCCGTCTACCCCGAGGACACGCTCAAGCAGATCGTTGCTTTGGCCGAGAAGCATGGCCTGGTCCTGTTTGCCGATGAAATCTACGAGAAAATCCTCTACGAAGACGCTGTCCACGTGAACCTTGCCGGACTGACCGGCGACGACGTCCTGTGCCTGACGTTCAGTGGCTTGTCCAAGGCCTACCGCGTTTGTGGCTACCGCGCCGGATGGATGGCCATTTCCGGTCCCAAGAAGGATGCTGCCGATTACCTTGAAGGCATCAACCTGCTGGCCAATATGCGGTTGTGCGCCAACGTCCCGGCACAGCACGCCATACAAACAGCGCTTGGCGGCTACCAGAGCATCAACGATCTCATCCTTCCCGGTGGCAGGCTCCTGGAGCAGCGCAACAAAGCGTATGACCTCCTGAACGCGATCCCGGGTGTCAGCACGCAGCAGGCCAGGGGTGCCCTCTACCTGTTCCCCAGGCTGGATCCAGAGGTTTACCACATCCGGGATGACGAGAAGTTCGTCCTGGACCTGCTGAAGGAGCAGAAGATCCTGGTTTCCCACGGACGTGCCTTCAACTGGGTGCGGCCGGACCACTTCCGGATGGTGACATTGCCCAACGTCAAGGACATTGAAGAGGCAATTGGCCGCATGGCGGACTTCCTGTCGAGGTACCCCGGGAACTAGCCTGTGGTGCATGGCCGCGTCACGAGGTCGCGTCAGGCAGAAAGGCAAGCCATGCCCGTGGCAGTGGAGTTCGCCGAGAGTCCAGCCAAGGTGCTGAAGGTTGGGCCGGGTTTTTCGTTGGCCGGCGTGGATCCCCAGGCCACGCCTGGCTACGCCGGAACAAAGGCCGACGGCAAGTCCTTGTTGGCTGCACAGGACGCCAGGCTTGCAGAACTTCAGGAAAAGCTCTTCGCAGAGGGGAAGTTCGGGAGCAACAAGCGGCTCCTGCTGATACTTCAGGCCATGGACACTGCCGGCAAGGGAGGCATCGTCAGCCACGTCGTGGGCGCAATGGATCCCCAGGGTGTCCAGCTGAAGGCATTCAAGGCACCCACTGATGAGGAAAAGTCGCACGACTTTCTGTGGCGGATCGAGAAAGAGTCACCCGCTGCTGGGATGGTGGGAGTCTTTGACCGCTCACATTATGAGGACGTCCTGATCCACCGCGTCCACGCATGGGCGGACTCCGCGGAATTGGAACGGCGCTACGCCGCTATCAACGATTTCGAGTCCAGGCTGGCCCAACAGGGAACCACCATCGTTAAGGTCATGCTCAACATCAGCGAGGATGAGCAGAAGAAGCGCCTGCTGGCGCGGCTCGATGATCCCGGCAAGCACTGGAAATACAGCCGGGGCGATCTCGCGGAGCGGGCGTTCTGGGATGACTACATGGATGCCTACAACATGGCCTTTGCGAAGACGTCCACTGACGTCGCCCCATGGCACGTTGTTCCGGCGAACAAGAAGTGGTACGCCCGGATCGCCGTCCAGCAGTTGCTTTTGGACGCCTTGGAGGGCTTGTCCCTGGAATGGCCAAAGGCGGACTTCGACGTCGCGACGGAACGTGCCCTTGTTGAGGAATCCTGAGCTTCAGGGAACCGTCATCGCGGCTGGTCTGTGCCGGCGGCAGCCCCGGCGTCGTTGGTAGCGTCCCTGGCTGTTGCCAGCCGTTTGCGGGCGCCCTCAAGCCAGTCCTCGCAACGCTTTGCCAACGCCTCGCCCCGCTCCCAGAGCGCCAGCGATTCCTCAAGGCTGGCTCCGCCTGCTTCCAACCGGCTGACCACTGCCATAAGTTGTTCGCGGGCTTCCTCGTAGCTGAGGGAATCCAGGGAATCCGTTGAAGGTGCTGTGGGATTGTTCTCTGTCATGGTGGTCCTTCGCATTCGATGGTGAGTGTTTGTGCCGTGCAGCTGCCGCGAAATCAGCGCTCGGCGAGTTGTGCTTGGCCGCTGGAGACAGCCCTGAACCGGCCTTCTGCCACTCTGATGGCCAGGGGCGTGCCTTCGGGAGTCTGTGCCGGGCTGCTGACCACTGTGTGTCCGGCTTGGTCTTCACCGACGATCTGGACAACGGCGTAGCCGCGGTCCAGGGTCTTCTGCGGAGATAATGCCCGCACCTGGGCACGCAGGTGGTGGACCTGGTCAAGCGCCCGGACCACCGCTGTGCTGACGGCTGCATGCGACCTTCGCTGAAGCCGGGTGATCTCCTCTGATCTTGCTGCGACCATGGTGTCCGGCGTTGCCAGGACGGGCCGCGACCTCAAGGCGTGAAGCCGGTCCGTCTCCCTGTCCACCATTCTGCCAATGCTCCGGCGAAGATGGTCCCGGGCCTGGCGGACCATGGCGAGTTCCTCACTGACATCAGGAACGATGCGTTTCGCGGCGTCGGTGGGTGTCGATGCCCTCAGATCAGCCACGTCGTCCAGGATGGGACGATCCGCTTCGTGGCCAATGGCGCTGACCACCGGCGTTGTTGCCGCTGCCACTGCCCTGATCAGGTCCTCATTGCTGAACGGCAGAAGATCTTCCAAGGCGCCCCCACCTCTGGCGAGGACGATGACGTCGATGTGTGGATCGGCATCCAACGAACGGAGCGCGGCAAGGATCTGTGCAACGGCCGTATTGCCTTGGACAGCTACCTCGCGAACGTCGAATTCAACGGCCGGCCAGCGGAGTGCCGCATTACGGAGGACGTCCTTCTTGGCATCCGAATCCCGCCCTGTAATGAGCCCGATGCGGTGGGGGAGGAGGGGCAACTTCCGTTTGCGGGAGTCGGCGAACAGGCCTTCTGCGGCAAGGGCCTGGCGCAGCCGCTCGATCCTGGCAAGGAGATCACCCAGGCCCACGGGCCGGATGTCCTTGACGGACATGTTCAGGCGCCCGGTCTTGACCCAGAAGTCGGCCTTGACCAGGGCGACCACCCGGGAACCACGTTCAAGGGGTATCTTCTGGCGATCCAGGACCGTGGACCATACGGATGCCGGCAGTGAAATCTCAGCATCGACGTCACGGAGTGTCAGGAAGGCGTTCCCGCCACGCCGGTTGAGTTCGATGACCTGGCCTTCGATCCACGCCGCGGGCGCACGCTCGATGTGGGCCTTTAGCTTCCTGGATAGCAACTGCAGGGGCCAGGGGTTGTCGGGGCTGGTCTCCGCAGCGGTACCGGGCAGCGTTGATTCCGGGCTCGCGTCAGCTGCCATGGGTGATCCGTGCGTTTACCTGCATGTGTATATCCTCGCTAGCTGTGCGGCCGTGGTCGCGGCCAATCGGTCCCGCACGCAATCAGTACCGGGCCGGCCTTCCAACTCTATCCATAGCTTTAGCAGTGGACCCCGACATTTTTCCTATCCTGTGGACAGACCTAGGATGGTGGCACTGGCCCCTTACCCCCGAGGATGACTTTTGCGCAGTTTCATTTCCGCGGTGGCAGTGGTCCTCGCCTTGTTGCTCACGGCCGTCGCAGTTCCGGCCGCTTGGGCGGACGTCAACGTGGTCCAGGAGGACGGCTTCGTCCACCTGGCCAGCGCGCTGGGCAGGGATCCCGAGTTCCAAAGCCGGCTTGCTACAGCCGCAGCGGGGAACTTCGAATCCTCCGTAAATCTTCCGGAACCACTGAAATCGGTGGCGGCGGATGCCCTCGGGGAAGCTGCATCCGGAATGCAGTCATGGCCTGAGTACCCCAAAGCATGGGAAGAAACGGCCAGGAACAGTCATCGGTTGAACTTCGGAGGAGGGAAGCAGCCGGAGGAGACGGTGTCCCATACAGCACTGCTCCTGGACATTGGCCCACTCATCAGGCTTATCCGCGACCGTCTATCCTCCGCCAGCGGACTACAGATTGAGGTCCCGGCGGAAAGTTTGGTGACCATGGGTGAACCATCCCAAAAGCAATTGGTTGATCGGGTGGCGGCCTTTGCCCCGCTCTGGTGGCTTGCCGCCGTCGGTGCTGTTGTTTCGGTCCTGTTGGCCCTCGCTGCTGCGCGTCGCCGCTCCCTGGTGATGGTCTCCCTCGGACTTGGCGGGTTGGTGCTTGCTGCGCTGTGGTCGGCGACGGTGGATCTGGCTGGCGGACTGATGGGAAGCCTCTCCAGTGGCAACGGTGTTGCAGAACTGTTCGAGCAGGAGTTCTTTTCGGCCGTGCGGACGGGCTTCGGTGAATGGATTGTCATCGCTGCTGTGGTGTCAGGTGCATTCCTGGCACTGGGCGTCATCGCCTGGATTCTGTCCGCGAGACGGAGATCACCTTCTGCGAGCGGCCAGGGGCCGGGCCGGTAGCATGGAGGGATGACCAGCACAGCAGTTTCCATTCCGATGCCCACGGTGCCCCGCAGACGGCGATCACCGGAAGAGATTCAGGCGGCGGCCCCGGTTACTGGACCCAAGAAGGTTCTACTGGCGGCTCCGCGTGGCTATTGTGCCGGCGTGGACAGGGCTGTCATTGCTGTTGAGAAAGCCCTGGAACACTACGGACCACCCGTATATGTCCGCAAGCAGATTGTCCACAATGTGCATGTAGTGAGCTCCCTCGAAGAGCAAGGCGCCATTTTCGTCGAAGAAACGGATGAGGTTCCTGAAGGCGCCTTGGTGATTTTCTCGGCACATGGCGTTTCCCCTGCTGTAGTCCAGTCCGCCGAAGACCGCGGTCTTCGCACCATCGACGCGACGTGCCCGCTGGTCACCAAGGTTCACCGTGAAGCCGTGCGCTTCGCCAAGGAGGACTACGACATCCTGCTGATTGGCCACGAAGGCCACGAGGAAGTCGAAGGAACAGCCGGCGAGGCCCCCGAGCACATCCAGATCATCAACGGCCCCCACGAGGTAGACAGAGTCACCGTGCGGAATCCGGAGAAGACCATCTGGCTCTCGCAGACCACCCTGAGTGTGGACGAGACCATGGAGACCGTCCGCCTGCTCAAGGACCGGTTCCCCACGTTGCAGGATCCGCCCAGCGACGATATCTGCTATGCCACCACCAACCGCCAGGTGGCCATCAAGAAGATCGCTCCCCAGGCTGACCTGGTCATTGTGGTGGGTTCGGCCAACTCGTCCAACTCGGTGCGCCTCGTTGAAGTGGCACTTGAGTATGGGGCACGGACCTCCTACCGCGTGGACTTCGCGAACGAGGTGGATGAAAGCTGGTTCGAGGGCGTCGCCACGGTAGGTGTTACCTCCGGGGCTTCCGTCCCGGAAGTGCTCGTTCAGGACGTCCTCCGGCTTTTGGCGGACTACGGCTATGGCGAAGTCCAGGAAGTCGTCACGGCCGAGGAGGACCTTCTCTTCTCTTTGCCGAAGGAATTGCGGGCTACCCTCAAGGAGGCTGGCGACGTGACCCGGGCCCTCGGTGGCCGCGGGAACCGCCCTACGTCCTGAACGTACTTATCCTGAATGTACGTATCCTGAATGTACTTAGCAGGCCCGTTGTGGCAGCCACCCTTTCGGAAGCTGCCACAGCGGGCCTGTCCCTTTAAGCTGCAGACTCCTCTTGGGCTGCAGCATCCAGGGAGTCCACCGCGAGCAGTTCGGGCGCAGCCAAGGCCCGGGGCACTGCTTCGACGGACAGGGGAGTGGCCAGTCCGGCGTCGTCCATAGTGTTGAGTTTGCGGGCAGTAGGGAGTACACGTGCCTCCAGTGTGCCGACCATCGCGTTATAGCGGTCCACCGATGTCTTCAAGGAACTTCCGAGTTTCCCGACATTCTCGCCCAGCGTGCCCATGCGTTCGTAGAGCTGTTTGGCCAGTTCCAAGAGTTCGTGGGCGCTGTCCGTCAAGACATCCTGCCGCCATGTGAATGCCACCGACTTGAGAACCGCCAGCAGTGTCCCCGGCGAGGCCAGGACGACGTTCCGGGAAAGGGCATGCTCCAACAACGCCGGATCAGCCTCAAGGGCTGAAGCCAAAATCGACTCCGCGGGGAGGAAACAGATGACGAGCTCCGGGGAGTTGCCCGGAATGTCCCAGTACTTCTTGGCTGCGAGGGCATCGATGTGGGCTTTGAGTGCCTTGGCGTGCTGTGCCAGGAGCGTCTTGGAATCATGATTGGCCGCTGGCCCGACTGACTCACCCATGGAGCCTTCGCCGTGCACTTGTTCCTGCGCCGCCAGGTAGGAAGCCAGCGGGACCTTGGCATCCACCACGAGTTGCTTGCCGCCTGGCAACTGCACCACCAGGTCCGGGCGCAGCGTGTTCTCGCTCCGGCCGGAGTGCACTTGCTCGTGGAAGTCCACGTGACGGAGCATTCCAGAGGCTTCGACAACCCTGCGCAACTGAACCTCGCCCCATTGTCCGCGGGCACTGTTGGACCGGAGTGCGGACGCAAGGGCATGCGTGGACCGTAAAAGCTGTTCGTCGGAGAGCCTGGCGTCTTGGAGTTGCTGTGCGAGTTGGCCATATTGCTCCACTCGGTCGCGTTCCAGGAGCGAGACCTGCTGCTGTACGGCAGTGAGCTTTTCGGCCACGGGCCCCAGGGCGCGCAACACGCTGCCGTCTGAGGTCCTTGATTCGCTCAGCTCCCGGTTCTGTGCGAACAGAAGCCGGCGTTCGGCGTCGGCGGCTGCAAGCTGGGCCGTCACGTCCGAAAGGCGCGATGAAACGGCGTCGAAGTCCTCCTCCAAGCCGGCCGTCCGGCGTCGAAAGACTACATACGCACTGCTGAGTCCCACTGCGGCCCCGATGAGCAGCATGAGCAATGCCAAAACAAATCCAAATCCATCCATGAGGCAACCCTGTCATAGGGGTCCGACAGTTTTAGCGAAGGTCAGTTGACGGTGTTGTCTTCAGGAGCGAACAAGCATGGTTATCGCGGCAACGGGTAGAATAAATGCTCGTGGCTCTTACTATTGGCATCGTCGGACTGCCCAACGTCGGCAAATCAACTCTTTTCAACGCACTGACCCGCAACCAGGTGCTTGCTGCGAACTATCCGTTCGCAACGATCGAACCGAACGTCGGTGTGGTTAACCTGCCGGATCCCCGTCTGGCCAAGCTGGCGGAGATCTTTGGTTCCCAGAAGTTGCTTCCCGCTCCTGTGTCCTTTGTGGACATCGCCGGCATCGTGAAGGGCGCATCCGAGGGCGAGGGCCTGGGCAACAAGTTCCTCGCCAATATCCGCGAAGCCCAGGCAATCGCGCAGGTTGTGCGTGTCTTCGACGACCCCGATGTCATCCACGTAGACGGCAAGGTTGATCCGCGCTCCGACATGGAGACCATCAACACCGAGCTGATCCTGGCAGACCTTCAGACCATCGAAAACGCGATCCCGCGTATCGAAAAAGAAGTCAAGATCAAGAAGCGCGAAGCAGCCGAACTGGCCGTCATCAAGGCTGCCCAGGCAGTTCTGGAGCGCGGCGACACAATTTTTAGCTCAATCAAGAGCGACAAGCTGGAGATGGGGCACCTCAAGGAGCTCGGACTTCTCACTGCAAAGCCCTTCATCTACGTCTTCAATGCCGATGAAGGCATCCTTGGTGACCAGGAAAAGCAGGATGAATTGCGTGCCCTGGTTGCTCCCGCAGATGCTGTATTCCTCGATGCCAAGCTCGAATCCGACCTCGTTGAACTGGACGAGGAAGAAGCCCGCGAAATGCTGGAAATGAACGGCCAGAGCGAATCCGGCCTGGACCAGCTGGCACGCGTTGGTTTCCACACCCTTGGCCTGCAGACCTACCTCACGGCCGGCCCCAAGGAAACCCGTGCATGGACCATTCGCCAAGGTGACACCGCGCCCCAGGCCGCGGGCGTGATCCACTCTGACTTCCAGCGTGGCTTCATCAAAGCCGAGGTTGTCTCCTTCGACGACCTCATTGACGCCGGCTCCATGGCCGAGGCAAAGTCCCGCGGCAAGGTCCGCATCGAAGGCAAAGAGTACGTTATGGCCGACGGCGACGTGGTGGAGTTCCGCTTCAACGTCTAAACCAGGATGCTGCCCTGGGCAGCGATGTTGTAAAGGGTCTCGGTTCAGAACATGAACCGAGGCCCTTTTTTGTGCCGAAAAACAGCTTGTCCTGCTGTCAGACAGCGAATATTACCACCCAGTAGCTTTTGACTTGAAATCCCTGTCGATTTAGGCATGTAGAGGTTGCGGAACGGTTACAGTTTGGCCAGCGAGTCCCAACATCCGGACACAATGTGGGTAGGCTTACACACACATGTAGGCAACGTCACAGTAGGAAACTGTGTCTGCGCCTGGGGGTCATCACGAATTTCCCCTGATCAACTCCACGACTCATAGGAGGCGGAATGCGTTTCTCGCGCACTTCCAAAGCTCTAGGCGTAGCGGCGGTAATCGCCCTCGCAATGACCGGTTGCGGCGGCGGCGGCAACAATGACTCCGGTGCATCCGGAAACCCCAACAAGGTCATCATCGCTGACGGTTCAGAGCCGCAGCGGCCGCTGATGCCTGCGGACATCAACGAGGTTGGCGGCGGAAAGGTCGCCACGCTGATCTTCTCCGGCCTTGTCAGCTACGACCCCTCCGGCAAGCCGGTCAACGAATTGGCTGAGTCAATCGAGGCGCCTGACGCCAAGAACTTCACCATCAAGATCAAGAAGGACCAGAAGTTCACCAACGGGGAAGCCATCACGGCCAAGACCTTTGTTGACTCCTGGAACTACGGTGCAGCAGCAAAGAACGCTCAGTTGAGCGCAACATTCTTTGAGAGCATCAAGGGCTACGACGAGACCAGCGCCAAGGGTTCGACGGTCGACACCATGTCCGGCCTGAAGGTTGTGGACGACACCACGTTCACCGTTGAGCTCAAGCAGCCCGAGTCCGACTGGCCGCTGCGACTTGGCTACACCGCCTTCATGCCGGTCCCTGCCGCAGCACTTGCAGACCCGAAGACCTACGGCGAAAAGCCGGTAGGCAACGGCCCGTACAAGATGGCAGAGAATGGCTGGCAGCACAACGTACAGATCCAGCTTGTTCCGAACGCGGACTACAACGGTCCGCGCAAGGCCAAGAACGGTGGTGTGACGTTCAAGATCTTCCAGAACGATGATGCCGCTTACCAGGACCTCCTGGGCAACAACCTGGACATCCTCCAGACGATCCCAACCAGTGCCCTCGCGAACTTCAAGACGGACCTCGGCGATCGCTTCATCGAAAAGCCGTACGCCGGCAACCAGACCATCGCCATCCCGGAGTACCTCCCGGAGTGGAGTGGTGAAGCGGGCAAGCTGCGCCGTCAGGCCATCTCCATGGCCATGAACCGTGAAGAGATCACCAAGGTGATCTTCAGCGGTGGCCGTCAGCCGGCGAAGGACTTCACGGCTCCCGTCCTGGATGGTTACAGCGACAGCATCCCGGGTTCGGACAACCTCAAGTTCGACGCCGCCAAGGCCAAGGACCTCTGGGCCAAGGCTGACGCCATCCAGAAGTGGGATCCCAACACTGTCTTCACCATCGCGTACAACGCTGACAAGGGTGGTCACAAGGCATGGGTGGAGGCCGTTACCAACCAGCTGAAGAACAACCTCGGCATCAAGACAGAGGGACTTCCGTTCGCTACCTTCAAGGAAGCCCGCGACCTCGCCACTTCCGGTAAGTTGACCGGCGCGATCCGTGCAGGTTGGCAGGCAGACTACCCGTCGCTGTACAACTTCCTGGGCCCGATCTACAAGACCGGTGCTGGCTCGAACGATGCCCGTTATGAGAACCCGACCTTCGACAAGGCAATCTCTGACGGTCTCTCCGCTCCTTCGGTTGCTGAGGGTAACAAGGCCATGAACAAGGCGCAGGAAATCCTCCTCCAGGACCTGCCGGCCATCCCGCTGTGGTACCAGGTGTCGCAGGGCGGCTGGAGCACAGGCGTCACGAATGTTGACTACGGCTGGGACGGCGTCCCGCTTTACTACAACATCACTGGCAAGTAAATGACGATCGGCGGCGGGGGCGCTCATTGAGCGCTGCCGCCGCCTCATCGCGTTTCACATCAACGACGCCCAACTCCGGTTGGGCGTCCTTGTGCAGACATTCTCGGACCTTGACCGGGAAAGCCTGCACATCGATCGAAAAGGTTCTTCGATGAACAACTCCGCTGCACCCCTGGATCGGGTGCCCGCTGTTAGGGAGGTATCGCGCTAATGGCCACATACATCCTGAAACGATTCCTCCAGCTGATTCCCGTGTTCCTTGGAGCAACCCTCCTTGTGTACTTCCTGGTGTTCAGCCTCCCGGGTGACCCTATTGCTGCGCTCTTTGGGGACAAACCCGTCAATGAAGCAGTAGCGGCAAAACTCCGGGCCCAATACAACCTGGACCAGCCGTTTATTGTGCAATACCTGCTATACCTCAAGAGCATCTTTACTTTTGATCTCGGCCAGGACTTCTCCGGCCGGCCCATTGCCGCGGTCCTTGGCGAGGTGTTCCCCGTAACGGCCCGCCTGGCCATCATGGCGCTCATCTTTGAAGGCGTCTTCGGTATCGCTTTCGGTCTAGTTGCCGGACTCCGCAAGGGCAAGCTTTTTGACGGAACTGTACTGATCGCGTCCCTGATCGTCATCGGTATCCCGATCTTCGTTCTCGGCTTCCTTCTTCAGTTCTTCATCGGCGTCCAGTTGGGGTGGGCCAAACCCACCGTCAGTTCAGCTGCGACCGTTCAAGACCTCATTCTTCCGGCGATCGTCCTCGGCCTGGCGTCCTTCGCCTACGTCCTCCGGCTAACCAGGACCAGCGTCATCGAGAACATGAACGCCGATTACGTTCGGACGGCCACGGCCAAGGGGCTCACACGCTTCCGGGTCGTCAATGTCCACATCCTGCGGAATTCCTTGATCCCGGTGGTCACGTTCCTTGGGGCCGACCTTGGCGCCCTCATGGGTGGCGCTATCGTTACTGAGGGCATCTTCAACGTCCCCGGTGTCGGCAACAGGTTGTACCGGGCAGTTCTCTCCGGGGAAGGACCTACCGTGGTATCAATCGTCACAGTTCTGGTCCTTGTCTACTGTGTCTCGAACCTGATTGTTGACCTTCTGTATGCCTGGCTTGACCCGAGGATCCGCTATGACTCCTGATAACAACCTGACGGGGCAGGACACAGCCCCGCGTCACATCGAGCACTTCGTTGCTGACCTCGAAGAGACGCCACTGCAAGCCACCGATAAGGTGAAAGAGGACCAGGCGCCCTCCAGCCTTTGGGGAGAGGCCTGGAAGAACCTTCGCAAGCAGCCGCTCTTCATCATTTCGGCCATCATGATCCTGGCTGTTGTTGTGGTCTCCCTGTTCCCCGGGCTGTTCTCACCGATCGATCCCTCCGGCGAAGCCTGCCAGCTTGCCAACTCGAACGGCGGACCGGTCAATGGACATCCCTTGGGCTTCAACAAACAGGGTTGCGATGTTTATGCCCGTGTCATTTTCGGAACACGATCTTCTGTCACCGTTGGCCTGTTCACTACTCTCGGAGTTGTCATTTTCGGTGGAACCATCGGTGCCCTTGCCGGCTACTACGGTGGCTGGGCTGATGCCCTTTTGGCGCGACTGACAGACATCTTCTTTGCTCTGCCGCTGATCCTTGGCGCAATTGTCATGATGCAGCTCCCCGTGTTCCGGGCCAACCGGACTGTGTGGACGCTGATCCTCATTTTGATCACTTTCGGGTGGCCGCAAATAGCCCGCATCACCAGGGGCGCTGTGATCGAGGTACGAAACGCAGACTTCGTGATGGCTGCCAGGTCCCTGGGTGTTTCGCGCTTCCGGTCGTTGCTCCGCCACGTTCTGCCCAACTCCTTGGCTCCGATCATTGTGGTGGCCACCATCTCGCTGGGTACATTCATTGTGGCCGAATCCACCCTGTCATTCCTGGGAATCGGTCTGCCCCCGAGCGTTATGTCGTGGGGTAACGACATCCAGACAGCACAGGCATCGTTGAGGTCCAACCCCATGCCGTTGCTGTACCCGGCTATTGCACTTTCGACCACAGTCCTGAGTTTCATCATGCTGGGCGACGCCCTTCGTGATGCCCTGGATCCGAAGGCGCGCAAACGATGAAAGGCCAAGCAATGAACTCTTCAGTTCACATCAAGGAAGAACCAGCCGGCTCTGACCGTCCGTTGCTGGAGATCAGGAATCTGGCCATTAACTTCGCCACGAGCAACGGTGAGGTGAACGCCGTCAGAAACGCGCATTTCACCGTCATGCCAGGGGAGACCGTGGCGATCGTGGGGGAGTCCGGTTCAGGTAAATCCACCTCCGCCCTCGCCGCTATTGGGTTGCTTCCGGGCAATGGTCGCGTAGCCGCCGGAGAGATCCTCTTCGACGGCGAAGATATCGCCCACGCCAGCGAAAAGCGCATGATCGAGCTTCGCGGCAATTCCATCGGCATGGTGCCCCAGGATCCGATGTCCAACCTCAACCCAGTGTGGAAGATCGGGTTTCAGGTCAAGGAGACACTGAAGGCCAACGGTCTTCCCTCCGGGCCGGACGACATCGCCAAAGTGCTGTCTGAGGCTGGCTTGCCTGACGCGGCGGGTCGGGCCAAGCAGTACCCGCACGAGTTTTCAGGCGGTATGCGCCAGCGCGCCCTCATCGCCATTGGCCTGTCCTGCCAGCCGCGCCTGCTGATCGCGGATGAGCCGACGTCGGCCCTCGACGTCACGGTCCAGCGCCAAATTCTGGATCACTTGGACAAGATGACGTCCGAGTTGGGGACCGCAGTACTGCTTATTACCCACGATCTCGGTCTGGCGGCCGAGCGGGCTGACAAAGTCGTGGTGATGTACAAGGGCCAGGTCGTTGAGTCCGGGCCTTCGCTGGAACTGCTGCGCAATCCGAGGCACCCTTACACCAAGCGTTTGGTAGCTTCAGCGCCTTCCCTCGCATCACGTCGCATCCAGGTTGCCAAGGAGCAGGGTGTTGAATCCGACGACCTGTTGGCACCCACCGAGCCGGTGATCGTGGAATCAGCGCTCCCGGAGGAAGTGCTGAAGGTTGAGGACCTGACCAAGGTCTTCAAGCTTCGTGGCGGTATTGGCAAGACGACGGACTTCAAGGCCGTGGACTCGGTATCGTTTTCCGTGCGCCGTGGGACAACCACGGCAATCGTGGGCGAGTCGGGATCCGGAAAGTCGACCGTGGCCCAGATGGTGCTAAATCTGTTGGAACCCACCTCGGGCAAGATCATTTTCGACGGTGTGGACACGTCAACGTTGAACAGTAAAGACCTGTTCAAATTCCGTCGCCGGGTGCAGCCGATTTTCCAAGATCCCTACGGCTCATTGGATCCGATGTACAACATCTTCCGGACTATTGAAGAGCCGCTGCGGACCCATAAGATCGGTACCAAGGCCAGTCGCGAAAAGAAGGTCCGCGAACTGCTGGACCAGGTGGCTTTGCCCCAGTCCATGATGCAGAGGTATCCGAACGAGCTTTCCGGTGGGCAGCGGCAACGCATTGCCATTGCCCGGGCCTTGGCCTTGGATCCCGAAGTGATCATCTGCGATGAGGCCGTTTCGGCACTGGACGTCCTGGTCCAGGCCCAGGTGCTGAACCTCCTGGCAGACCTCCAGGACAACCTGGGCCTGACCTACCTTTTCATCACTCACGACCTCGCCGTGGTCCGCCAGATCGCGGACCACGTCTGCGTGATGGAAAAGGGCAAGCTTGTTGAGACGGGCAGCACGGACGATGTCTTCGACAACCCGCGCGAGGCTTACACGCAGGCCTTGCTGGATGCCATTCCTGGCGGTTCGCTGCTGCTGCCGCCCGCGGTGGCCTGACCGCCGTCGTACTCTCCGCCGACGAGAGAACAGCAAGAGCCGGTGGTACCCACATGTGGGAACCACCGGCTCTTGCCGTTAAGGAGTCGGCCCCACAACGGTGCCCTATCCGGCTGACACCGACGCGGCGGTGTCCGGGCGGGCTGTGAGGCCGAGCGCGGTCAATTCCCGCGCCAGAACACTGCCCAACTTCGCGTGGCCGGACGGCTTCATGTGGACGCCGTCCTGGAGGTCTGCAACGGCATCGTAGCGGGTCAGCCAGTCGCCCGCGCTGACAAACGGGATCGCTTGCTTGGCGGCGATCCGGCCAAGGAGTGCGTCCACCTCGGACCGGCGGCCGCCACCATTCTCGGCTCCCCGGGCCAACGTCCCGATCATCGCCAGACGTGCCCCCGGATAGCGCTTCCTGAGCGCAGCGAGGAGCCGTTCGGCGTTACTGGTGATCTGGGCATCGGTGGCCCTTTGTGAGGCGTCGTTGCCGCCACCCTGGACCACGATCAGTGGCGGATCTCCATAGGGCAACAACCAGTCCCCGCGCTGGAGGGCGTCGATGTAATTGCCCGTTTTGCCGTTGGAGGCAACGAATCCCGTGCCGCCCATGCCCACCACGTGCAATTTGTATCCAAGCGCGGAAATTCCCCTTTGCGGCCATGAGTCCTTGGGCATGGCTTGTGAATCGCCAATCAACACGGCCGTGTGGCGTACGTCGGCCAGGACCACTTCGTCGCGGTTGTTCGACGGATTCCTGTAGAGCGAACCCACTGGCAGGTCCAGGGCACCCGGGGTGGGCGCTATCGTACGGGGTTTGTCCGCGGCGGACGTCTCGGCAGGAACGGGCGCGGCTGAGCGCGAGGGGGTGGATGGTGGGGTTGCTTGGTTTGGTCCGCAGCCGACCACCAGAACGCCAACGGCGATCAAGGGTGCGAGCAGGCGGAACGCGGCCGAGGCTTTGCGCATCGTTGGTCTCCGTATGGCACTGGTTCTGCAGCAATCATGGGGCAAAGGAAACAGAAAATCCAGCATCTTGACTGCCGGTTACTAAAGCGTGATGTGCTGTGATGGACGCCACAATTTGGGCCTAAATGGCTTGCTTTTTAGGCTGATAAATGCAACTGCGTTTAGACTTGCTGTAGGTGCCCTGTGTCCCGGGGTCTTTTCGTTGTGTGTTCCGATCAGGTGATCAGGTATGCGCGCGGATACAAACAACTGACTTCACCACTGAAACGAGTCATCAACGCATGTCTGAAACCATCACCAACACTGCGTCGCGGAGCGATCTGCGCAACGTCGCGATCGTCGCACACGTTGACCACGGCAAGACCACCCTGGTCGACGCCATGCTCAAGCAGACCAACTCCTTCGCTTCCCACGGTGAGGTTGAGGACCGCGTCATGGACTCCGGTGACCTTGAGCGCGAAAAGGGCATCACGATCCTCGCCAAGAACACCACGGTTGCTTACAACGGCCCGTCGTCCAACGGCGAAACCATCACCATCAACGTCATCGACACCCCCGGCCACGCCGACTTCGGTGGCGAGGTAGAGCGCGGCCTTTCCATGGTCGACGGCGTCGTCCTTCTGGTCGACTCCTCCGAGGGTCCGCTGCCCCAGACCCGCTTCGTGCTCCGCAAGGCCCTTGCCGCGCACCTTCCGGTGATCCTCCTGGTCAACAAGACGGACCGTCCCGACGCTCGCATCGATGAGGTTGTCCACGAGTCCATGGACCTGCTCCTGGGCCTGGCTTCGGACCTTGCCGATGAAGTTCCGGACCTGGACCTGGACAAGGTCCTTGAGGTTCCGGTTGTCTACGCTGCCGCCAAGGTTGGCCGCGCCTCCCTGGACCAGCCGGACAACGGCTCCGCCCCGGAGAATGAGGACCTTGAGCCGCTCTTCAAGACCATCATCGAGCACATCCCTGCTCCCACCTACAACCCGGATGGAGTGCTCCAGGCGCACGTGACCAACCTGGACGCTTCGCCGTTCCTTGGCCGCCTCGCCTTGCTCCGCATCTACAACGGCACGCTCCGCAAGGGCCAGACCGTTGCCTGGGCCCGCGCCAACGGTGAACTCAAGAACGTCAAGATCACCGAACTCCTGGCCACCAAGGCACTGACCCGCGTTCCTACCGAGTCGGCCGGTCCGGGTGAGATTGTTGCTGTCGCAGGCATCGAGGAAATCACCATCGGTGAAACGCTTACGGACGCCGAGAACCCGCAGCCGCTGCCGCTGATCACGGTGGACGACCCGGCGATCTCCATGACCATCGGTATCAACACCTCGCCGCTGGCCGGCAAGGTCAAGGGCGCCAAGGTCACCGCCCGCCAGGTGAAGGACCGCCTGGACAAGGAACTGATCGGTAACGTCTCCATCAAGGTTCTCCCCACCGAGCGTCCCGACGCCTGGGAAGTACAGGGCCGTGGCGAACTCGCCCTGGCAATCCTCGTTGAGCAGATGCGTCGCGAAGGCTTCGAGCTGACAGTTGGCAAGCCGCAGGTAGTCACCAAGACCATCGACGGCAAGATCCACGAGCCGATGGAACACATGACCATCGACGTCCCCGAAGAATACCTCGGTGCCGTGACCCAGCTCATGGCAGCCCGCAAGGGCCGTATGACCAACATGGCCAACCACGGCACCGGCTGGTGCCGCATGGAATTCATCGTCCCGGCCCGTGGCCTCATCGGCTTCCGCACCAAGTTCCTCACCGACACCCGCGGTGCGGGCATCGCGGCGTCCATCTCCGAAGGCTACGAGCCGTGGGCCGGTCCCATCGAATACCGCACCAACGGTTCGATGGTTGCCGACCGCGCCGGTGTCGTCACCCCGTTTGCCATGATCAACCTGCAGGAGCGCGGTTCCTTCTTCGTGAAGCCCACCTCTGAGGTTTACGAAGGCATGATCGTGGGCGAGAACTCACGCGCCGACGACATGGACGTCAATATCACCAAGGAAAAGAAGCTCACCAACATGCGTGCTGCTTCCTCGGACACCTTCGAGAACCTGACGCCGCCGCGCGATCTGACCCTTGAGGAATCCCTCGAATTCGCCCGTGAGGACGAGTGTGTCGAGGTGACGCCGGAGGACATCCGTATCCGTAAGGTCATCCTGGATTCGAACGAGCGCGCCAAGGCCAACCGCGCCCGCGCCAAGGCATAGTCCAGCCCGGACGAATCCGGCTGTACCAGAATGAACAAAGGAGTCGCCAGTGCGGCCCGTGGCATCGCCACGGCCGTGCCGGCGGCTCTTTTTGTTGCTGCGGCAGGCACGGCACTGCACCGGCAAACCGTGGTGCTCTCCGGCGTCGACGTCCCCTGGGGCGTCGGCGCAGCGCTGTTGCTGCTTGCGTCCGTCCAGTTGTGGTTGGCGGCATGGTCGGTTTCAGTTATTCCGACGGCGGTAGCTGGCGTAGTGGCCTATGCTGCCGTCGGTGCGTTGTCGTCCGGAGGACCCAGCAAACAGTTGTTGCTGGGCGACGCCATGGGCAACATCTGGGTGTTTGGCATTGCCGCGGTCACGTTGATCATGCTTGTGGTGGCCAGCCGGCTACGGATACGCTGGCGCGGCGCTGCTAATACGCAGCGTCTGGCACTCAGCCGCTAACGCTGCCCGCGCCGCGGTGGAGGAGGAGGAACTTCCTTCGCCGCGATGACCAACCCCAGCGGAATTTCGACGTCGGAGGTCCGCGTTCGTACGGTGCAGCTGCTTTCCGTGGTGGTCACCAGGTACCCCAGTGCATCCGTCAGCCCGTCTTCGATCCTGTAGCGCACCACCACCCGGATGCCCGGCTGGGCCTTGAGCAGAAATTGTCTGGGTGGCAAATGCGGGGGAGTCACCGTTTCATACTAAGACGCGGGCTAGGTTGGCGTCATAGCACTGTTGGATAATAGGCTCAGAAGTTGAGTGTCCGGCATGCTGCCGGCCGTATTACCCCGGCTGTGGCCGGGACAAACCGTGGAGAGGTCTGGGACGTGACGTACGTAATCGCGCAGCCGTGTGTAGATGTCAAGGACAAGGCATGTATCGAAGAATGCCCTGTCGACTGCATTTACGAAGGTGAGCGTTCCCTCTACATCCACCCCGATGAATGCGTCGACTGTGGTGCCTGCGAACCCGTATGCCCCGTGGAAGCCATCTACTACGAGGATGACACCCCGGAAGAGTGGGCCGACTACTACAAGGCCAACGTCGAATTCTTTGACGACCTCGGTTCCCCGGGCGGCGCTGCGAAGATCGGCAACACTGGCAAGGACCACCCGTTCATTGCCGCCCTGCCCCCGCAGAACCAAGACCACTAAGGGCGGTTGCTTCCTTGATTTCCGCGGCACCGGCCTTTGGCCTTAACCTGCCCGACTACCCGTGGGAGGCCATGGCACCGTATGTCGCCACGGCCGCCAAGCATCCCGGGGGAGCAGTCAACCTGTCCATCGGAACACCGGTCGACCCCACTCCCGGCCTGATCCGGGATGCGCTGGCAGCGGCGTCGGATGCGCACGGTTACCCAACGGTGCATGGCACGGAAGCCTTGAGGCAGGCTGTCGTGGACTGGTTTGCCGCCCGCCGCGGAGTGGTCAACCTGGATCCGAAGGACGTTATGCCCACGGTGGGTTCCAAGGAACTCGTCGCCTGGTTGCCTTTCCTGCTGGGCCTTGGCAACGGGGACGTCGTAGTCAGGCCTACCGTTGCCTACCCCACATATGACATCGGTGCGATGCTGGCAGGAGCCACTGCCGTGGCGGCTGACAGCCTGGACGAACTGGATGCCGCCACGCGCGCAAGGGTTCGCCTGGTGTGGATCAATTCGCCGGGCAATCCCACGGGCAGCGTCCGGAGTGTCGAATCGCTCCGGGAGATCGTGGGCCAGGCACGCGAAGTCGGCGCCGTTGTAGCCTCCGACGAATGCTACGCCGAGCTTGGCTGGGGCGAATGGGATGTTCAGCGTGGGGGAGAAGCTGTCCCGAGCATCCTGGACCCACGGGTTTCCGGTGGTTCCACGGATGGCCTGCTGTGCGTCTATTCGTTGAGCAAACAGTCCAACTTGGCCGGCTACCGGGCTGCTTTCGTGGCTGGCGACTCCGCGATTATGGCCAACCTTGTTAACAGCCGGAAGCACGCAGGAATGATCGTGCCCTATCCGGTGCAGGAAGCGATGCGCGTCGCTTTGGGCGATTCGAACCACGTCCTTGCACAGAAGGATCTCTACCGCGGACGTCGGGAGAGGATCGTTCCGGCTCTTGAGAAGTTCGGATTGCAGATCCATGAGTCCAATGCCGGCCTCTATCTATGGTCTACGGCCGGGGAAGCTACGTGGGATACGGTGGCCCGTTTTGCTGAGCTGGGAATCGTCGTAGGTCCCGGTGTCTTCTACGGTGACGCCGGTAACGGCTTCATCCGGGTGGCACTAACCGGCAGCGATGAACGCATTGACGCAGCCGCGGAGAGGTTAAGCGCAAGCTCATAACAATGCTGTGACTTGTGCCACAAGCCGCGTCATTCCGCCGGTAACCGGACGGAACGGATTAGTTCCGGGGGGTTACTGGCGGTAGCTTTTTAACTGACTATCAATGGTGGCCTTCAATAAGAAAGCACTGCGGTCGTTGGAGCCCTGCAACAGTGGGGCCGAAAACGGCGTCACCAGAAGTTGGTTGGACAAGCGTTCTATAGAGGCCCAGAGGCCTCATGAAGGGGACTCCATGACTGAGACCACCAGCGCGACACTGCGCCATGCCGGCGGCGAACTTGAACTGCCGCGCATCCAGGTTGTAGAAGGAAACGAAGGTTATGACGTTTCCAAGCTGCTGAAGCAGACGGGCGCCGTTGCCTATGACCCCGGCTTCATGAACACAGCGGCCACCACCTCGGCCATCACGTACATCGATGGCGACGCGGGCATCCTGCGCTACCGCGGGTACCCGATCGAGCAGCTCGCCCAGCACTCGAGCTTCCTGGAAGTTTCCTACTTGCTGATCTACGGCAACCTTCCCACTCCCACGGAGCTGGAAGCCTTCGATCAGCGCATCCGCCACCACACGCTCCTGCATGAGGAACTGAAGGGCTTCTTCGGCGGATTCCCGCGCGACGCCCACCCCATGCCGGTGCTTTCCTCGGCTGTTTCGGCGTTGTCCACGTTCTATCAGGACTCGCTGGATCCCTTCAACGCGGAGCATGTGGAAGTTTCCACCATCCGCCTCATGGCCAAGCTGCCAGTTATTGCCGCTTACGCCCACAAGAAGTCCATTGGCCAGCCGATGCTCTACCCGGATAACTCCATGAACCTCGTGGAAAACTTCCTGCGCCTGAGCTTCGGCCTCCCGGCCGAGCAGTACGAGCTGGACCCTGTTGTGGTCAAGGCCCTTGACCTGCTGCTCATCCTGCACGCTGACCACGAGCAGAACTGTTCCACCTCCACCGTCCGCTTGGTAGGTTCCTCCAACGCGAACCTCTTCGCCTCGGTATCCGCTGGCATCAACGCCCTCTTCGGTCCCGCCCACGGCGGCGCCAATGAAGCCGTGCTGAAGATGCTGCGCCAGATCCAGGCCGAGGGCATCAAGCCCGAGGACTACATGGAAAAGGTCAAGAACAAAGAAGACGGCGTCCGCCTCATGGGCTTCGGTCACCGTGTCTACAAGAACTACGATCCCCGTGCCAAGATCATCAAGGCAACGGCCCACGAGGTCCTGGGCAAGCTCGGCGGCAACGACGAACTGCTGGACATCGCCATGCGCCTTGAAGAGAAGGCCCTGGCTGATGACTACTTCATCCAGCGCAAGCTGTACCCGAACGTGGACTTCTACACTGGCCTGATCTACAAGGCGATGGGTTTCCCGGAGAAGATGTTCACTGTCCTCTTCGCCATCGGCCGCCTCCCGGGCTGGATTGCCCAGTGGCGCGAAATGATCAACGATCCCCAGACCAAGATCGGCCGCCCGCGGCAGCTCTACACAGGGGAGCCGGAGCGCAACTACCCGGCCAACTGATACGGCAACAGCGTCAATCACGACGGCGGCCGCCCACCTCGCGCGAGGTGGGCGGCCGCCGTCGTTGGTTCCGCCTGTGATAAAGCAACGCGGGGTCACTTAGGGCCCATAAAGCAGGCCGAAATGGGCCCTAAGTGACCCCGCGTTGCTATTAGGAAGCGTTGTACCCGTAGGGGTTGTTCTTCTGCCAGCGCCAGTGGTCCTCGCACATCTGGTCCACAGTCTTCGTGGTGGACCATCCGAGGTCTGCGAGGGCGGAAGAAGCATCAGCCCAGAAGGCGGGGAGGTCACCGGCCCGGCGGTCGGTGATCTCGTATGGAATCGGCCGGCCTACGGCCTTCTCGAATGAACGCAGGACCTCCAGAACGGACGAACCGCGGCCCGAGCCAAGGTTCCAGCGGCGGACTCCCGCCCGGTCAGCGATGAAGTTCAGTGCCGCTACGTGACCTTCGGCGAGATCCACGACGTGGATGTAGTCGCGCTGGGCTGTTCCATCGGGGGTGTCATAGTCGCCGCCGAAAACCATCAGCTTCTCGCGGCGTCCCACGGCAACCTGGGCGATGAAGGGGACAAGGTTGTTGGGGATGCCCTGGGGGTCCTCGCCGATGCGTCCGGACGGGTGCGCGCCAACCGGGTTGAAGTAGCGCAGCAGTGCGATATGCCAGCGGTCGTCCGCATTGCCCAGGTCCGAGAGGATGTCCTCGATCTGTTCCTTGGTGCGGCCGTACGGGTTGTTGGCCCCGATTTCCATCTTCTCGATGTAGGGGATGGGATTGTGCTCGCCATAGACGGTTGCGGAGGAGCTGAACACGATGGAACGGACGTTGTGCTTGTCCATGGCCCGGAGCAGGTTCAGCGTGCCCACGATGTTGTTGTAGTAGTACGCCAATGGCTCCTGAACGGATTCGCCCACGGCTTTGAGTCCTGCGAAATGGATCACGGCGTCGATCTGGTGCTGGTCGAAGACGGCCTCGACGGCGGGCTCGTCCACCAGGTCGACCTTGTGGAAGGCCGCTGTCTTTCCAGTGAGCTCGGAAACCCGACGCAGGGACTCTTCGCTGGAGTTCACGAGGTTATCGAGCACGACGACGTCATGGCCGGCTTCCTGAAGGGACAGAACGGTGTGTGAACCGATGTAGCCGGTGCCACCCGTGACAAGAATTTTCATGGTGTCTACGCTATCGGAAATCGGAGCCACGCCGCTCAGTGTTGAGCGTTGTTGAAGCACGTTCGTGCTAAAAAATACTGGTGCCCAAAATTGTTGATGCCGAAGTCCGGCGCCAGGAAGTTGTCCAAGCTGTCTTCAGGATCATCGCAAGCGACGGTTTGGAGCGGGCATCCCTTCGTGAAGTAGCTGACGAAGCCGGTCTGGCCGTCGGCTCAGTGCGGCACTATTTTGCCAGCAGCGACGATCTTCTCGCGTTCTCCTTTGCCTCCGTCATCGACCGCATCAGCGCCCGGCTGGAGTCAGCTTTTCTTGCCGTTGAAAGCGAAAGCCCGGGCAGCGCCGGGCAGCACGCCGCGGTGTTGAACCTCTTGGGTCAGTTCCTTCCCTTGGACGAAGAGCTCGCTATGGACGCCTGCGTTTGGATGGCCTTCCGCCACGCTGCGCGAATCAAACCCGCCCTGGCTGCCGAGGCCGAACGTAGCCACCGCGCAGTCGCTGCCATTGTGGGACGCCTCATCATGCTGCTGAGCCCCGGCGAGGCCGCAGCCCGGCAAAGCCTCGTCACAGAGGCTGAGCGGCTCCTGGCCACCATGGACGGCCTTTGCATGCACGCCCTGCTCCAGCCGGAATGGATGACGGCCGAGATGTGCAGTGACGTCCTCACGGCTCATCTCGCGGCTTTCGCTCCGGCGCCGGCCACGCCATAGACTGACCGGCCACGCCATAGGCAGTCCAGCCACGCCATTGACTGTCTCGGCCTCCCCGCGAATGTCCGCAGGAAGACCAATGTGCCGCCCGACAAGCAGTGCGTCCCGCACCGTTACCGTAGCAAGCCAACGGGAATAGACTGGGACATGTCGGGAACCTGCCAAGGGAGGAATTCGGATGCATGAGTCAGGCGGCCCGGGATGGCGCATCACCATGGACACGTCCGGGCCGATGCTCATCGCCCTGTACTTGCGCGATGTAGCTGGACTCGACGGTGCCGGAAAGCCGTTGCTGTCGCACGCTGCTCCCAAGGTCCGCCATGCCGACCATAGTCACCTCACCTCGGATGTGGGCGGAATCAACGCCCTGAAAACCGAGTGGGAGGCCTGGTGGGAAAAGCTCGTGAAGACCTATCCCGACCCCGCACTTGAGCTCGCGCCACCCAGTTTCAAGGCCTTCGGCAATTCGCCTGCCCTCCAGCGTGTCCTGCAGGCACACTTTGGCTCAGCTTTGGGATGGGCAACGGACAGGATCGATGAATACGCCAAGATCGAGGCGGAGCGTGAAGCCAACGGGGTCACGGGAGTCCTGAACGAGATGGTGGAGGACCGGCTTTTGGAAGTCGGGCGTAGTTCGCGGGACTTTGATCTCACCATCATCGAGTTGCCGCTCAACGAACCCCGTGCCTGGTATTTGGAGCCCAGCACCATGATCATGAGCCACAAGCTGCTGTCCGAGCCCGATGTCTTCCGCAGTTATGTCCAGCCTGTGGTGGAGATTCTGGCTTAAGTAGCGGCTTTGCACCCCCTATGTACCAATTAGGTAGTGGGTGCCGAGACCGTGATGGTCACTGACTCAGACGGTGCCGCCGATGCAATCCATCCGCTGCGTTTTTCCCTGTTCCACGTCTGGCCGCCAACATCCACTTGCGTGATGGAGAGGGACTTGGCATTGGCCACTGCCCAATGGGCAACTGCCCACGCTTGCGTGCCGGTGATATCCAGTTGCACCGAGCGGCCCTGGACTGTGGCGCGCTGGGGGCCGAACGCCGTCGTCAGTTCTTGTACGACGGCGGCAGGGTCACCAGCTGCTTCAGGCATCCGGAGTTCACAGGTCAGCGCGGATTCGGAATGACCGGTGAGGGCGGAAGCGAAGGCGCGCCCCATGTTCTCGTGCTGGGCGTATGCCCGGGGGAACGCGGAGCGCTGGACCTGCTGGGCTGCCTGGGTAATTTCCATGGTCTCGTAACCGGGAATTTTGATGAGGCCGTTATAGAAGGCGTTTGTCGCATAGGCGGGGTCCATGACCTGTGCCTCGGTTCCCCAGCCTTGCGATGGCCTCTGTTGGAACAACCCGCGGGAATCAGGTCCTGCATCGTCACCATAATTGATGTTCCGTAGCTTGGATTCCTGCATCGCGGTGGCGAGGGCGATGCTTGCAGCCCTTGGTGGAAGTCCGCGCTGTACGGAGATAGCCGTGATGAGCGAGGCGTTGGCCGCCTGGTCGGTAGCCAACTCGTAGCTTTCGGAACCCATGACGGCGAGGCAGCGCTCCGAGACCAGGGTCTCGGAGCGCTGCAGTATGGCAACTATCGCGTAGATGGCACCGGCCACGAGGGCCAGCGCAAGCACCGCAACAATGGCGCGGCGGAACCGGCGCATTGCTTGTCTTCTGCTAGTTGGCGTGGAGTGCCTCGTTCAACTCCACGGTCTGGCCCTTGCGGGGCAGGACTTCCACGCCACCGGTTGTGGAGTTGCGGCGGAACAGCAGGTTGGGAACACCGGAAAGCTCGACGGCTTTGATGATCTTGCTGGTATCTTCGCCGTTCTCATCCTTGGGACCAGGCACACGGACGCGGGTGCCGGCGGTGACGTAGAGGCCGGCTTCCACCACGGAATCGTCGCCGATGCTGATGCCGACGCCGGAGTTTGCACCAAGCAGAACGCGCTCGCCCAAGGCAATCTTTTCTTTGCCTCCGCCGGAGAGCGTACCCATGATGGAGGCGCCGCCGCCGACGTCCGTGCCGTCACCGGCCACCACTCCAGCGGAGATGCGGCCTTCCACCATGGACGTGCCGAGGGTTCCGGCGTTGAAGTTCACGAAGCCTTCATGCATCACAGTGGTGCCCTCAGCGAGGTGCGCACCCAAACGGACGCGGTCAGCGTCGGCGATCCGCACGCCTGTGGGGACCACGTAGTCAACCATGCGCGGGAACTTGTCAACCCCGTAAACCACGACGTTGCCGCGCTTACGCAGGCGCGCACGCGTCATTTCAAAACCTTCGACGGCGGCTGGACCGAAGTTGGTCCATACGACGTTGGGGAGCTTGCCGAAGACGCCATCCAGATTGATGCTGTTGGGCTTGACCAAGCGGTGCGAAAGGAGGTGAAGACGCAGGTAAGCATCGGCGGTGTCGGCCGGCGCGGCGTCGAGGTCGATCTGGGCGAAGACCACTTTTTGCTCGGTACCGCGATCGGCGTCTTTGCCATCGTCGGCCAGGGCGGTGAGTGCGGGATCGGCATTCTCGACGTCGCGAAGGGTTTCAGCGGCTACGCCCAGGGCAGGCGCCGGGTACCAGACATCCAGCACGGTTGCTTCCCCTGAAGGCGAGGTTGCGATGGTGGCGAGGCCGAATCCGTAGGCTGATCGGTGGTTTGCGGGCACAGCAGAGGAAGCAGTTTCAGTCATGGCCCCAGTGTATCGACCGCCCATGGCACGGCTGAAACCCGTCTCACCCCGGGGTAGGTCGCATTTGTTGCCCGAAACACAGCGGCCTGGAGCGTTAAGGTGGAGTGGTGACCCTTAACCCTGCCCCCGCCCTCCTGGACCTGCGCCAGGACGTCGCCTTGCTGACCGCCGCGCTCATAGATATCAACAGTGTCTCCGGCAACGAGACTAAGCTCGCCGATCTCGTCGAGGCCGGTCTGCGCGCCATCCCCGAATACACCGTGGTGCGCGACGGCGACGCCATCATTGCCCGAACCGAACTTGGCCGCTCCGAGCGCGTCATCCTCGCTGGACATTTGGACACTGTGCCGCTGCCCACGGTGGAAGGCTCGTTGGGCACCGTTCCGGCGACGTGGGAGTCGGGCATCCCCGGGGAGGGTGTGCTTTATGGCCGCGGGACTACCGACATGAAGGGCGGCGTTGCCGTGCAGCTCGCACTCGCGGCGACCCTGTTCGACGACGGCAAGGAGCCGGACAAGGATGTCACCTTTGTCTTCTACGACCACGAGGAAGTGGAGGCAGTCAAGAGTGGCCTGGGCAGGCTGGTCCGCAACCATGGCGACCTGCTCCTGGGGGACTTCGCCATTCTCCTCGAGCCCACGCACGGCACTGTTGAAGGGGGCTGCAACGGAACCAGCCGGTTCGAAGCGACCACCATCGGCGAAGCCGCACACTCCGCCCGCGCATGGATGGGAAGCAACGCCATCCACGCTGCTGCACCAATCCTCGCCCGCCTCGCAGCCTACGAGCCCCGGACCATCAACGTCGACGGCCTCGACTACCGGGAGAGCCTCAATGCGGTCAGGATCAATGGCGGCACGGCAGGCAACGTCATCCCGGACCGCTGCGTCGTAGAGATCAACTACCGCTTCGCTCCGGACAAGACGCCGGACCAGGCTGAGGCCCACGTGCGGGAGCTCCTTGAGGGATTCGACGTCGTCCGCACGGACGCTGCTGCCGGCGCCCGGCCCGGACTGAACCACCCCGCAGCTGCGTCTTTCGTGGCCGCAGTAGGCGCGGAACCAAAGCCCAAATACGGTTGGACCGACGTCGCGCGTTTCAGTGAGCTGGGCATCCCGGCCGTGAACTTCGGACCCGGGGATCCGTTGCTGGCACATAAGGACAATGAACACGTCGACGCCGGTGCCGTCCGGGAATGCCTTCGTGTACTCCGGACGTGGCTGGTTCGCTAAGGTCCAAATGCACTCTGCAAGCACATGAAAAAGAAGGTCCGCAGCCGAATGAACGGCTGCGGACCTTCTTTTCATGACTAAAGGAATGTTTCCGGTTCTACTTCGCTTCAGATCCCGGGACGTTTACCTCAAGGTCAACGGTCTTGATGGCCGAAGCCATACCTCCTGCGGCCTTCTTGGAACCGCGCCTTTCGATCCAGATCGCAAGTCGGGAAACTGACAGGTTGATCAGGATGTAGATCGCGGCGCCAACGAAGAAGGCGGAGAACAACAGGCTGGGTTCCAGGTCCGAGATCAGCTTCACCTTACGCAGCAGTTCCTCGTAGGCCACGATGTAGCCAAGCGAGGTGTCCTTGAGGAGGACGACCAACTGTGCAATGAGTGAGGGGAGCATGCGGCGGATTGCCTGGGGGAACTCGATGCTCATCCTGGACTGGAAGCTGCGCAGGCCAATGGCCAAACCTGCTTCGCGTTGTCCCTTCGGAAGTGACTGTATGCCTGCCCTCAGAATTTCGGCGAAGATCGCCGCGTTGTAGAGGACCAGGCCGCTGACAACTGCTACGAAGGGGCTGGTGGCGAACACCAGCAGCACGAAGAGGATCATGAGCACCACTGGCATGCCGCGGAGGAACTCAAGGACCACTTGCGTGGGCACCCGGATCCACGAGATCAGCGAAATACGGAGCAAACACAGTGCGACTCCGAGGGGGAAGGCAATGACGGCTGCAACGCCGGCTGCCTGCAGGGTGGCAAGGACGCCGTAGCCGAGCTGCGTCCAAACATCCTTGGCAGATTCGTTAACAAAGACTTCCCAACGGGAGGCGTTGAAGATGCCCTGCGAAGACAGGATGACGATGGCTCCCACCACGCCACCGGCGATGATGATGGAACCGACAACCGAACCAATGAGGGAAACGCGGCGGGCCTTGGGGCCTGGTACGTCATAGAGAACCGAAGTCATCGGGCAATCGCCACCTTTTTCTCGACGAAGTGGGCCAACAAGCCCAGGGGCACTGTGATCAGCAGGTAGAAGAACGCCACACCGATCAAGATCCACATGACTGCGTCACCATGGCTGTTTGACAACTGCAGGCCGTAGCCGAAGAGCTCCAGGACGAAGAATGCACCCGCGACGGATGAGTTCTTTACCAGGGCAATCATGATATTGATCAGCGGGGGTACTACGGTGCGAACGGCCTGTGGCAGGACCACCAGGCCCAAAACCTGCGTGAACGTCATGCCGATGCTGCGGGCTGCTTCGGCTTGTCCCACCGGGACGCTGTTGACGCCGGATCGTACAGCTTCAGCAACAAACGCTGCCGTGTAGCTGCTCAAAGCGATGATGGCGGCGACTTCAAACTGTTCGAACTTAACGCCAAGCCGCGGAAGCACGATTGCTGAGAAAAAGAAAATAATTGTGAGTGGGGTGTTTCTGGCGACTTCCACGTAGAACGTGCTGAAGCCCCGTAAGGCTGCCACGGGCGAGACACGCATCGCGGCGAGGAGGGTGCCTGCAACCAGTGCGATCACGCCGGACACGACGGCTAGAAACAGGGTTCGGAGAAATCCGTCCCAATATTGGGGGAGGCTTTCGAAGATGGCGTCCATTGGCTTCCTTCGGCTGCGGCGGAAAGGGATTGAATCCTAAAGGTCGGTGGCTGCCGCCCTCCCCGCCAGGGGGACGACGGCAGCCACCGGCTTCCGACTAGTAACGGTCGATCTTGGGCAGCTCAGGAGCGGTCTTGATGACCTTTCCTGCTGTTGCTTCCCAGGCCTTCTTGTAGGTGCCGTCCTTGGCGAATTCCTCCAACTGGTCATTGATCCAGTTGCGGAAGACCGTGTCGTCCTTCTTCAGGCCGATGCCGTAAGGCTCTTTCGTGAAGGTTTCGTCCGATGCGAGCTTGAAGGCGTCCGGTTCCTTGTCAACGTAACCGGCGAGGATCACGTTGTCCGTGGTGACGGCGACAACCTGCTTGTTGCGCAACGGCTCCAGGCAAGCGGTGTAGTTTGCGGCCGGAACCAGTTCGGCGCCGTACTTTTCAACGATGGTCTTGGCTGGCGTGGAACCCGTAACGGAGCAGACCTTCTTGCCCTTGACGTCTTCGGGCTTGGTGATGGAGTTGTCGTCCTTGTTCACCAACAAAGCCTGGCCGGCTTCGTAGTACGGACCCGCGAAGGCGACCTTCTGCTTGCGAGCATCGTTGATCGTGTAGGTGGCAATGACGATGTCAACGCGGCCCTGCTCGATGAACGGTTCACGGTTGGCGGAAACAGTTTCAACCCATTCGATCTTGTCAGGTTCAATGCCGAGCTTGGCGGCGATGGCCTTACCGATTTCGACGTCGAAGCCGACAGGCTTGCCGTCAAGGCCCTTCTGGCCGAACAGCGGCTGGTCAAACTTGGTACCAATGGTGATCTTCTTGGCCTGGTTCAACTTCGCCATCGTGGTACCGGCCTCGAAGCTCGCCGAGGCAACGGGCGGAGTGGTGGTGCCACTGCCTCCACCACAGGCGCTCAGCGAGAGGGCCAGTGCAGCCGAAGCGGCCACCAGGAGAGATTTCCTCCGGGTAATAAAAGCCTTCTTCATGACATTCCTTTCATTGGTTGGCCGTCGTACGGCCTGGGTGCGGTCCGTGCGGGCCTGGATGCGGGTCGGCAGGGAGCTAGTGGGTCAGAAGCTTGGACAGGAAGTCCTTGGCGCGGTTGCTCTGCGGATTGGTGAAGAATTCCTCGGGTGTTGAATCTTCCACGATCTGGCCATCGGCCATGAACACGACGCGGTCGGCTGCCTTGCGGGCAAAGCCCATCTCGTGGGTAACCACGATCATGGTCATGCCTTCCTTTGCCAACTGGATCATGACGTCCAGGACCTCATTGATCATTTCGGGGTCCAGAGCCGAGGTTGGCTCGTCGAACAACATCACCTTGGGCTTCATGGCAAGTGCGCGGGCAATGGCCACACGCTGTTGCTGGCCACCGGAGAGCTGCGCGGGGAGCTTGGGAGCCTGGTGGCCGACGCCGACACGTTCCAGGAGGGCCATGGCCTCCCTTTCCGCCGTGCCCTTGGCGACGCCCTTCACCTTGATCGGTCCCAGCGTGACGTTCTCAAGGATCGTCTTGTGGGCGAACAGGTTGAAGGACTGGAAGACCATTCCCACGTCTGCACGCAGGTGGGCGAGTTCTTTGCCTTCTTCCGGGAGCTTCTTCCCGTCGATCGCGATGTCGCCGTCGTCGATCGTTTCCAAACGGTTGATGGCACGGCACAACGTGGACTTTCCGGAGCCGGACGGCCCGATGACCACGACGACTTCACCCTTCCTAACCTGGAGGTTGATGTCTTTGAGAACGTGCAATTGACCGTAGTGTTTGTTGACGCTGTTCAGGGAGACGAGCGCATCGCCGGACACTTGAGTAGTCATAGGACGAATCTAGCGAACAAAGACACAATTATGACCACGGTCACGGCAAGTTCCTCCAGATCGTGACTGAACAGAAACCTGCCCTCCAGCGATATACCAGACTGCAATGCAAGAACCGCGTCGTAGCGTCTTCGCTTGCATTCATCCGCGCTAGCCTTGGGCAATGAGCATTAGCCAGCACCCGATTCCCGGCCCCGACGCGAATGGCCACGTCGCGGGCGTCCATGTGCCCCTGCCTTCGGAGATTCCACCGGCCAAGCACAAGGGTCCTTTGGAACTGCGACGCAAACAGGCAGACACGGGAATGTCCGATCAGCATTTGCTGGACACGAGCGGTGCCGGGCAATTCATCCACACCGATCCCTGGCGCGTCCTGAGGATTCAGAGCGAATTCGTTGAGGGCTTTGGCGCATTGGCCGATATTGGCCCGGCGGTCAGTGTTTTCGGTTCTGCCCGCACCAAACCGGGAACCGAGTACTACGAGATGGCAGTGGATGTAGGACGCAAGCTCGCCGAAGCCGGGGTCGCAGTGATCACCGGCGGCGGTCCGGGCTCCATGGAAGCCGCCAACAAGGGTGCTGTTGAGGGCAACGGCGTATCCGTCGGGCTGGGCATTGAGTTGCCGTTCGAGCAGGGCTTGAACCAGTGGGTGGACCTGGGCATCAACTTCCGGTACTTCTTCGCCCGCAAGACCATGTTCGTGAAATACGCCCAGGGCTTCGTCGTCTTGCCCGGCGGACTTGGAACCTTGGACGAGCTGTTCGAGGCAATGGTCCTGGTACAGACACGAAAGGTGACATCGTTCCCGATCGTGCTGCTGGGTGTCCGCTTCTGGGGTCCAATGATTGAGTGGATCCGGGACACTTTGGTTGCTGAAGGGATGGTGTCTGAAAAGGACCTGGACCTGATCCAACTGGTGGATGACCCTGCCGATGCCGTCCACCGCGTCTTGCACGGTGCTCCGCTTCCGGCCACCACCAATGGAAACCAGCGCCCGGAGTAGGCGGCTGTTTCTGGCACGATGGTGGCTGTGAGCTTTTTCCTGGTGTTTGTCGCGATTGTCCTCATTGGTGCCGCATTGTATTTTGGGGCCGCCATCATCCGTGGCGGCTCCGTCGGAGCGGGCCTGGATGACCCGGTGCCCAACTTGCCTCCGGTGCTGCTCCCGGAGAAGGCCGCAGCCACAGACATCGACGCCGTGCGCTTTGCGCTGGGGCTGCGTGGTTACCGCATGGACCAGGTGGACCAGGTCCTTGATGAGTTACGGGACCAACTGGTGGCCAAGGACCGTGAGATCGAGAGACTCAGCGCGTTGGTCCAATCAAAGCTTGAGAATGGCGGCGCCCAGCGGACCACGCCGTGAGTACAACTCCACGTATCCGTTTTGGCGGGGAGGGACCTACTGCCCGCCTGTCGCGCGGTATCTCCGCCGCGGGAGCCCGGATGGCACAGTGGCCGTGGTGGCTGCAGGTTTCGTTGGTTTTTGTCGTGGCCCGGGTGGTCAGTGCCTGCATCTTTATGGCGGCTGCCGTTCATCAGGGAGTGAATCCTTGGTTCCCGCCCGCCCCCGACTACTGGAACTTCATCACTATCTGGGATGCGCGCTGGTATTCCCAGGCAGCGGACAACGGCTACCCCTCCGTGCTCCCGGTGGATGCAAACGGGGTAGTCAAGGAGAACGCCTGGGCCTTTTATGCCCTGTTCCCGTTTCTTGGACGGGGACTCTCCGCCATTACGGGACTCGGGACTCTGCAGGCCCTCACTGCCATAGCCATGGTTGCGGGCCTCGGTGCTGCCTTGGTGATCTTCAAACTATTCAGGGAAGCAGCCAGCCGGCGCACTGCGATGTGGGGCGTCATCTTCGTGTCCGCATTCCCGGTCTCCCCAATTCTCCAGGTGCCCTACGCAGAATCCCTGAACCTCCTGCTGCTGTCCGGCTCATTGCTTCTGGTGGTCCGGCGACGCTACGTGACAGCCATACCTGTAGTGCTGTTGATGTGTTTGTCCAGGCCCACGGGAGTCCCCTTCGCTGCCATGCTGGGCCTCCTCCTGGTCTGGCGGCTCTGGCAGCACTTCAGGCCATCAGAAAATGATGACCAGCCCCGGGCAATGGCTTCGTCCGCGCCGGAACTCCTGTCCCTGGGCGCCCTGGTGCTGGCAACCGGACTCGGAGCCCTGGCCTGGCCAGCCATAGCCTGGGCAGTCACGGGGGATCCCAGCGCCTACACGCGGACGGAAACTGCCTGGCGAGGACACGATCTGGTGCCCTTCAAGCCGTGGTTCGATACCGGACGGATGCTGTTCGGTCCGGTTCTTGGCGTGTTGGCGCCCTTCGTTTTCGTCGGCTTGTTCGTGCTGCTGATGATTTCAAAGCCTGTTCGCGCACTGGGAACGGAAATGCGACTTTGGTGCGCCTGCTACATGGGTTATTTGCTGGTATTCCTGCATCCCCAGACCAGTACTTTCCGGATGTTGCTTCCTCTTTTCCCGCTTGCCCTCGGTGCGGCGCTGCTGTCCAGGTCCAAGGCATACAGGGGAACCGTCGTCGTCATGTTTGTCCTCCTCCAGATCGTCTGGGTGGTTTGGCTTTGGGCCTGGGCGCCATTGCCCGGAGGCGGGGACTATCCGCCATAACCGGACCGGCCGCCGTCGGGAAGTGTGTTTGTTCCGTGTGGGGGTAATTAGTCCATTGATTCGCTACGGAGCAGTAAGTACGGGATAATGGAATACGAGCAAGGACAAAAGCACCTAAAAGTGCCCGGCCAAGGCGGCCTCCCAAGCGGTGCCGCCGGCTGCAATTGCGAAGCGGATCCAGCCCGGCCGGGTTGGGCGTGACTTGGGACAAATGGAGGGGATTTTCCTAATGGCGGCTATGAAACCACGTACTGGCGACGGCCCTATGGAAGTAACCAAAGAGGGACGCAGCCTGATCATGCGTGTGCCGCTCGAAGGCGGAGGACGGCTTGTAGTCGAGCTCAATGCCGCGGAGGCGGAGAACCTCAAGGAATGCCTCGTAGGCGTTACCGAATAGATTCATAGGCAGGCTGGATTCAAAAGACCAGGGCCCGGCGGGAGCCGGAGCCCTGCTTTTGTTTAAGCAGCAGCGTGTTTCTTGGGGGCCGTTCTTTAAGAATGTCCGCTAAATGGCAATTGCCTATTTTTTGACAGCAACCAGAAGTCCGTCGCCGGTGGGAAGCATCGCAGAGGCCAGGCGGTCGTCGTCGCGAATGGATTTGCCAACTTGCCGAAGAACCACAGTGGTGGCGTCGCGGGCTGCCGGATTTGAGACGCGGTCCTTATCCAAGGCGTCGTTGATCACCAGGGTGCCACCGGTCTTGAGCAACCGGACAGCCTGTTCAACGTAGCGGGGAAAGTTCGGCTTGTCGGCGTCGATGAAAACAAGGTCATAGGCGGAGTCCGTGAGGCGTGGGAGGACGTCGGCGGCCCTTCCTGAGATGGTCCGGGTACGGTTGGCGGGGCTGCCCGACTCCAGGAAGGCTTCGCGGGCGGCCTTGAGGTGTTCGACATCGACGTCGATGGTGGTCAGGACGGCTTGTGGACCCAGGCCCCGCAACAGACAAACACCTGAGACCCCCGCGCCCGAGCCAACCTCAACTACTGTCTGTGCCTTTGAAGCCGCGGCAAGGACTGTCAACACCGCGCCAACGCCGGGGCTGATGGGCTTGACTCCCAGCTCGAAGGACCTCTCCCGGGCGCGCAACAACACGTCATCTTCAGCAGGCAGATCTTCTGCATAGGACCAGCTGGTTGACTTGTCGGCACTCATGAAGGGTTCGCTTTCCGCGCGTAGGGGTGTCTGTACCAGCCTACTGTGTCCGGTGATCCAAACCCCCTGTTCGCACCCGTCCCGGGATTGTGTCTGCGGCAGGATTTCGCCTTGCGTGGAAAATGTGCCTTAGTCAGGAAATTCCCAGACAAACTTGGGATGATATTGATCCGGTCATCCACGTGGTGGGCGGCACCGGAGGAGTCCGGTGAACCACAGTTTGAGGGGAGTGGGCGATGCCGGCATCGCATGCTGCGCCAGTCCAGACATCGGAGAGCCTTGAGGCCGTTACGGACTGGGTTGCGCCCAGCTGGGAGGACGTGGTCGCCAACCACTCCGCCAAGGTGTACCGCCTTGCCTACCGCCTGACCGGAAATAAGTTCGACGCCGAGGACCTCACCCAGGAGGTGTTTGTCAGGGTTTTCCGTTCGCTGGAAAACTTCAAGCCGGGCACCCTGGACGGGTGGCTGCACCGGATCACCACCAACCTTTTCCTGGACCAGGCACGTCGTAAGAGCCGGATCCGCTTTGACGCCCTCGCCGAGGACGCCGAGTCACGCCTGCCGGGCCGTGAGCCAGGCCCCGAGCAGAGCTTCGAGCACAACAACCTGGACCTTGATGTCCAGCGTGCGTTGGAAGAACTGCCACCGGATTTCAGGGCTGCCGTTGTTCTGTGCGATCTTGAAGGATTGTCCTATGACGAAGTGGCGGAGGCGCTGGGCGTGAAGCTGGGCACCGTCAGGTCCCGTATCCATCGTGGCCGCACCATGCTGCGGGAGAAGCTCGCCCACCGTGACCCACGTCCGGCTGAAGCCCGCAAGCCCCGCCTGAAGATGCCTCGCATCGCCAGCATTCTTTAGGTAGTCGATGTCTCGACGCCACATCCGTCCGGGTGCCCTGTCACGTCGCAAACTGGCTGCACGTTACAAACTGGCTGCCCTGCGCCACACCCGGAACCCGGAGCACCTTCGGCATTGCCCGGAGTGCCGTGCTGCCCTGAACAGGGAGCGGCAGTATCTTGAACGGCTTCGCGGAGCAGCGGTGCCCGAAGCCAGCCAGGACCTGACCGCGCGTTTGCTCCAGCACACACAACGACTCGCGGATGAGCAGGCCGCGCCGGTCGCAAATCCACGGACCAGGCGTGGTGCATGGCGGGCCCTTCGAATCGCCGGCGTGGCCGCGGGCACTCTCACGGCAAGTGCAGGTGCGCTGGGCCTTGCCGCATATGCGGTGGCAGGAGATACCGCGCCGCAAGCAGCCATCGGTGCAGGCAACGGCGCTTCATCCCTTTCCAGTGCATTTACCGGCGGCCCCGCGGAACTGATGATGACGTCGGAATCCGTCGCGACGCCGGACTTCCGCCCCACCGGGCCCGTGAATTTGAGTTCCGAACAGTTGGATGCCCTGCGGGACCAGGGATGGGCATGTCCTGAACTTGGCGGTATGGGCTTCCACGTCGTAGCCGCCAAGGCCACCATGCATTACGGTCACCCGGCAGTGGAACTCCGGCTTGAAAGCAACGGCCATTACGCCACTGTCGTGGAAGAGCACCTGCAGGGTTCGGACATCGCCGTTACTGGACGCCCGGCATCGGCGCAACTCTCACTCACGCAGGGGACGCCGTGGGAGGCTGTATACCGGACCTCCGCAGCAGTCCTCAGCTACTCGTCGGACCTCCCGGCTGATGTAGCCGACGACGCCGTTCCCGAGTTGGTTCGTGCAGGGGACTCCATGCTCAGCAACAAAGCTCCGCAAGCCTCCGAGACGTGGTCCGAACGGATGATCCGCGGCCTCCGGACACTGCTCCGTCCCGCTGGTTTATGACCGGCACCACAGACAAGGTAATCTTCGTAGCGTGCTTGGAATCAACGGCCCGGAGTTCATACTCCTTCTGATTATCGGCGTACTCGTCATCGGTCCCAGCCGCTTGCCCGAATACACTCAAAAGCTCGCAAACCTGGTGAAGGAAGTCCGCCGGATGGCCTCCGGGGCACGCGAGCAGATCAAGGAAGAAGTCGGCATCGACATCGATGAGGTCGACTGGAAGAAGTACGATCCCCGCCAATACGATCCGCGACGCATCATCAAGGATGCGTTGCTTGACGATGATTCCAAGCCCGTCAACGCAGGCGCGCCGGCTGCTGCGGCGACAGTTGCAGCCGCAGCAGTGGACACGAAGCCCAAGGCTCCGGCCCGCATCATTGAGCGGCTCGCCGAAGGCGAGGCCGCGCCTTTCGATACCGAAGCTACGTAAACTTTCCGGGTCTCTTTCGAAACGCGGTGGCTTCAGCGCGGCTGGATTCCCAGCGGCATGCCGGACAATCCGCGCGGACGCGTTGCCAACATCCCTGCAATGCCTTCCAACGCCTTCGCAGCAGCAGTTTCGCCCGCGGCAAGGACTACAGGCTTTCCGGCGTCACCGCCCTCACGCAAGCGGATGTCCAAGGGAATCTGGCCGAGCAGGGGCACGTCGCTGCCCACAGCAGCACTCAGACGCTCAGCGAGGACGGCACCGCCGCCGCTTCCGAACAATTCCATGCGACCGCCGTCGGGCATTTCCAGGAAGGACATGTTCTCGATGACGCCGGCAACCTTCTGGCCGGTTTGGGTTGCGATGGTTCCGGCTCGTTCGGCGACGTCCGCAGCGGCAGCCTGCGGGGTGGTTACCACGAGGATTTCGGCGTTCGGGAGGAGCTGGGCCACGGATATCGCGATATCGCCTGTTCCGGGAGGCAGGTCCAGGAACAGGGCGTCGAGGTCACCAAAGTAGACGTCCGTGAGGAACTGCTCCAAAGCGCGGTGCAGCATGGGACCACGCCACGCCACGGGCTGGTTTCCCGCAACGAACATGCCAATTGATATGACTTTCACCCCGTAGGCCACAGGGGGCAGGATCATGTCATCCACCTGCGTCGGTTTCTGCGTGATGCCCATGAGCCCCGGGACGGAGAAGCCGTGCACGTCGGCGTCCACGATACCCACCCGCAGGCCCTGGGCGGCCAGGGCGCAGGCGAGGTTGACGGTGACGGAAGACTTACCTACGCCGCCTTTTCCGCTGGCCACTGCGTAGACCTTCGTCAAGGAGCCAGGCTTGGCGAAAGGGATGCCCCGCTGGCCACCCGGACCGCGCAGTTGTTCCTTCAGGGCCTCGCGCTGGGCGCGGGTCATGACCTTCAGCTCCACGTCAACACCGGTGACGCCTGCGATGCCTGACAACGCAGTGGTCGCATCCGCCGTAATGGTGTCGCGGAGCGGGCAACCGGCGATCGTGAGCAGTACTGCTACATGGACGTTGCCGTCGTCGGTGGCTGACACCGACTCCACCATGCCAAGTTCGGTGATTGGACGCCGCAACTCGGGGTCGATGACGGTTGCCAGGGCAGCGTGAAGTGCCTCGGCCGATGGGGTGGTCATGGGTTACGCTCGGCTTTCAGGATTTTCGGTAGGGGCCGGCTTCGCGCTGGAGTGCTGGGGCCCCGGACGTTGCGGGCGTACTTTGGGGATCTGTTGCGTGCGTGGTCCACGCGACTTGTCCCGTTTCTCCTTGAGCTTCTCTTTGACCTTGTCGGCCGAAGACTCGTTTCCCTCTGCTGCCGCTTCGCTCTCCCGCAGTTCCTCCTGGGCATCGATGATGTCTTCCAGCAGGCTGCGGAGTTCGGCGCGGACGTAGTCGCGGGTGGCTACTTCACGGAGTGCGATTCGCAGGGAAGCCAGTTCACGGGTCAAGTATTCAGTGTCTGACAGGTTCCGCTCGGCCCGCTGGCGGTCCTGCTGCAGCGACACCCGGTCCCGGTCGTCCTGACGGTTCTGGGCCAGCAGCAGGAGCGGTGCCGCGTACGAAGCCTGCAGCGACAGCATGAGCGTCAAGAGCGTGAAGCCGAGTTCCACGCGGTCGAACTGCCACTCCGTGGGCGCAAACGTATTCCATGCCAGCCAGAAGAGACAGAAGACCGTCATGTACACGAGGAACTGCGGCGTACCCATGAAGCGCGCAAAGCCCTCCGTGGCATTGCCGAATGCGTCAGGGTTGGGGGAGAACTTGGGCAGTATGCGTTGACGCCCGCTCAGCGGCGTGTCCAGGCTGCCGGGACTGTTCGTACGTCCAGTGGACCTGGGGGATCGGGGGGCGTTGTTATCAGCCAATGCGGCCTCCGAGTTTCCTTATAGGGGCGTCGTCCTCGTGAGCGCGCCAGTCATCGGGCAACAGGTGATCCAACACGTCATCAACAGTCACCGCCCCCACAAGGCGGCCGTCGTCGTCGACGACGGGCAGGGAGTTCAGGTTGTACGTGGCCAGGGTCCGGGCTACTTCGCTGATGTGCGCCTGGTCCGACAACGGCTCCAGGTTCTTGTCAACAAGGTTTCCCAGCGGCTCCGGCGGAGGGAAGCGCAGGAGTTGTTGTATATGTACAACGCCCAGGAAGCGCCCGGTGGGCGTTTCCAGCGGAGGCCGTGTGATGAAGATGGAGGACGCCAAGGCGGGGGAGAGTTCCTCGCGGCGGACGTGGGCAAGTGCTTCGGCGACCGTGGCTTCGGGAGGAAGGATGACGGGCACAGGTGTCATGAGGCCACCTGCAGTGTCTTCGTCGTACTCCAGGAGACGCCGGACATCTTCGGCTTCCTGAGGCTCCATGAGCTGCAACAGTTCTTCCGCTTGGGCGGAGGGGAGTTCGGCGAGGAGGTCGGCGGCGTCGTCGGGATCCATTTCTTCCAGGACATCGGCGGCCCGTTCCACGTCCAGGGCGGACAGGATCTCCACCTGGTCGTCCTCGGGAAGCTCCTGGAGGACGTCTGCCAACCGTTCGTCCTGAAGTTCGCTTGCCACTTCAAAGCGGCGCTTGTCGCTCATCTCCTGCAGGGCCTCGGCGAAGTCGGCAGGTTTGAGGTCCTCGTGCGTGGCAACGAACTGTGTTGCGGCCTGGGGTTCGTTATGCCCGCCGGTCTGCGCGTCCGCCCAGTCAATGATCAGGGTCTCGTTGCGGCGGAGCCTGCTCAGGGGGGACAAGGAATGCCCGCGACGGACGAAGAGTTTGCTGACGAACCAGTCCTTGGACCGGTGCTGGTCCATCGCGATGTCCTCGATCGTTGCATCGCTGCCATCGGCAAGGGTGACGCGGCGATCAAACATTTCCGCGACCACGAGCGTTTCCGCGCCCCGTTGTTCGAAACGACGCAGGTTCACCAAGCCAGTGCAGATGATCTGGGTCTGGTCGATGGAGGTGATCCGGGTCATCGGTACGAAGACGCGCTTCTTGCCGGGCACTTCCACCACGATGCCTACGACATGCGGGGCGCCGCGGGTCCCCCGGGAGAGCACGACGACGTCGCGCAACCGGCCTAAACGATCGCCCAGGGGGTCGAAAACGTCCAAGCCGAGCAGACGCGCGACAAAGACGCGTGAGGGATGTGTGCTCATGTTTACAGGCTACCGAGTCTGCTCTCTTTTAGCTGAATTCCAGCCGCTTCACATCTACATGCGACACAATGGGGCTATGTCAAACATTTTTGGTGCTCCTAAAGCCGTTGAGGAGTCCCGCAGCGTACCCCAAGGCGACACTGTTGGCTCGTACACCTCATATTTGGATGCCCAAAAGGCGGTGGACTACCTCGCAGACCAGCAGTTCCCCGTGCACCTGGTGTCGATCGTGGGCAACGACCTCAAGATGGTGGAGCGGGTCACCGGGCGGCTGAGCTACCCACGCGTTGCCTTGTCCGGTGCTTTGAGCGGCATGTGGTTCGGCCTCTTCGTCGGCGTCATGCTCTCCTTCTTCACGCCCGCTGGCGGCACCTTCTCCATCATCACATCCGTGCTTATGGGTGCAGCTTTCTTCATGCTGTTCGGCATCGCCACGTACGCCACCCAGCGCGGCAAGCGCGACTTCACGTCCACAAGCCAGGTGGTCGCCACCAATTACGATGTCATTGTTGCCATCGAGGCAGCCCACGAAGCCCGCAGGTTGCTCCACCAACTGCCCATGAATTCCGCACAGGCTGCCACCGGGCAAGCACAAAATTACGGTCAGCCAAACGCGCCCTTCCAGCAGCCCGGCCAGGCACCTGACCGTCCTGCCACCTGGAACGATCCCTATGGCCAGCGCGGACCGGAGCCCACCGAATCCGCTGCTTCCGGCGCGCAGGCTCCTGCTGCACAGCCAGTACAGAACCCGACGCCGTCACCCGTGCGCTATCCGGACCTGCCCGATGGCCGCCCCCAGTACGGTGTCCGGGTCACGGAGGGCCAGAATGCCCCCCGGCCCGAGGAACACCGGCCCGAGGAACACCGGCAAGAGGAACAGCGGCCCGGGAACGGCGATTCCCACAAGCAATAGCTGTATAAGAAGTACAAAGGGAAGGCCACCGGATGCATACATCCGGTGGCCTTCCCTTTGTTCTGATGTCGGCTGTGCTGTTGTCTGCCGGACCGGGTCCCCTTGCTGGAGGCTAGCCCGCAGCTTCCTGGTAGATGCCGGCCATCCAGGACTCGACGTCGTCGGCTTTGCGTGGCAATGCCGCGCTCAGGTTCACGGGGCCATCCGCGGTCATGAGGATGTCGTCCTCGATGCGGACACCGATGCCACGGTATTCGGCGGGAATGGCGAGGTCTTCGTTCTTGAAGTACAGGCCGGGCTCGATCGTGAAGACCATGCCCTCAGTGAGGATTCCATCCAGGTAAAGCTCACGCTTGGCCTGGGCACAGTCGTGGACGTCCAGGCCGAGGTGATGGCTGGTTCCGTGTGGCATCCAGCGGCGGTGCTGCTGGCCTTCGGGGCTGATGGCTTCCTCGACAGAGACAGGCAGCAGACCCCATTCAGCAAGGCGCTCAGCAAGCACCGTGGTGGCTGCAGTGTGGATGTCCCGGAATTTCACGCCGGGCTGTGCGGCGGCAAACCCCGCATCGGCGGCGTCCAGGACAGCTTCGTAGACCTTGCGCTGCACCTCGGTGAAAGCGCCGTTTGCCGGCAGGGTCCGGGTGACATCCGCTGTGTACAGCGAATCAGCCTCGACTCCTGCGTCAAGCAGCAGGAGTTCACCAGCGTTGACGGGGCCCGAGTTGCGGGTCCAGTGCAGCACCGTGGCGTTGTTGCCTGAAGCCGCAATGGTGTCGTAGCCGAGTTCGTTGCCTTCCTCGCGGGCACGGGCGAAGAAAGCGCCTTCAACCACGCGTTCGCCGCGCTTGTGCGTCAAAGCACGCGGGAGAGCGCGCACGACGTCGGCGAAGCCTTCCACGGTGGCGGCAACGGCGATCTTCATCTGCTCGATCTCCCACTCGTCCTTGATCAGGCGGAGTTCGGAGAGTGCTTCACTGAGCTTTTCGTCCAAAGCATCGAGTTCGCCCAGATCAAGGTTCTCAGGATCCTTGGCCGTGTTGTAACGGGCGGTGTCCACCAAAGCATCGATGTTCTCATCTACCTTGCGGACCAGACGGATGGAGATGCCGCCGATTTCCTGCGCGCCCACGTTCTTCGTGATGGCCAGCTCAAGTTCGGAAATGTGCGCCGTGGGCAGACCCAGGCGGGCTTTGAATTCTGCCAGTGTGGGCCGTGCGCCAATCCAGAATTCACCGGCCCGGGAGTCGGCGTAGAACTGTTCGGTATCGCGGCCCGCCAGGGGACGGAAGTACAGGGTGGCAGTGTGGTGGCCGCCGTCGTCGCCCTTTCCTTCACCGGCCGGTTCCAGGATCAAAACGGCATCCGGCTCGTGGTCCAGGCCCAACCCGGTGAGGTGGGCGAATCCGGAGTGGGGGCGGAAGCGGTAGTCGCAGTCGTTTGAGCGGACCTTGAGCGGACCGGCCGGGATAACGAGCCGTTCACCCTTGAACAGTTCGGAAATTGCGCGACGGCGGCGGGCGGCGTGGTCTGCCACGGCGTCACGAGCGGGGTTTACCTGCGGTGCGGGCGCCCAGTTGCTGGCCATGAATGCCTTGAAGGCATCGGATGTGGGCCGCTGCGAACGGTTGTTGACGCGTTCTTGCAGGGGCTGGGAATCTGTGGATTCCGCGTACGGGGTGTTTTCGGCATCATTCACCGTTACATCGTCCCACCAGTTTCGTGAGGAGGCCAACGGCGCAACACCCCCAAGCCGGTCCGCATCCCATAGGCTGGGAAAGTGAGGATAGACCTGCATACGCACTCGAATGTTTCCGACGGAACCGAGACTCCGGCCGGGGTGATCATTTCGGCCGCAGCTGCAGGCCTGGACGTCATTGCGTTGACGGACCACGATTCCACTGATGGCTGGGAGCTTGCTGCTGCCGCGGCCAAGGAACATGGAGTCACTTTTGTTCCGGGAATGGAGATCTCGTGCCGGACGGAGCAGGGAATCAGCGTCCACCTGTTGAGCTACCTGCATGATCCTTCCCACCCCGGGCTTCTTGAAGAGATCACCAAGTCAAAGGACGCCCGGCTCACGCGTGCTGAGCGCATGGTCACCCTGCTGTCCGAGGATTACCCCTTGACGTGGGACGACGTCATCCACCATGTGGCTCCTGGTGCCACAGTAGGGCGCCCGCATATCGCGGATGCCTTGGTCGCTGCCGGCGTGGTCGCGGACCGCTCCGAGGCCTTCACGTCCATACTCACCTCGCATTCGCGATACTTTGTGCAGCACTACGCACCCGACCCCGCTACCGCCGTCGAACTTGTCCGTGCCGCCGGCGGCGTGCCGGTCTTCGCGCACCCGGTCGCTTCGGCGAGGGGACGGATCGTGGGGGAGCGGACGTACCGGGAGATGATAGACGCCGGACTGCTGGGCCTGGAAATCGATCACCGCGACAACCCTGAAGAAGGACGTGCCTTCCTTCGCACCATGGCGTCCGAGCATGGGCTGCTCATCACCGGATCATCCGACTACCACGGAGCCGGCAAACCGAATCTGCTGGGAGAGAACCTGACATCCCCGGACGTCCTGGCAAGGATCGAGGAACTGGCAACCGGCAGCACGGTTGTGCGGCCATAAACGAGGACCACCGCTGCCCGGTACCACGGGTTCGGAAAATAGGTTGACGTGCTGCGGGGGAAGAGTAGTCTGGCGCTCGTGGGGGAGGCGGGCTGGGCCGCACCACTGAAGGTCTCATCGCAACCAATGACTCACCCCGTCGATGGAGCAATCATGTTCAAGAAATCCTTGGCTGCAACAGCCCTTGCAGCAGCCTTAATGTTCATCCCTGCCACAGCAAATGCCCTGGACTGCAATAACGTGAGCCGCCCGGCCTACACAGGCACCGAGTGGGTATTTGTGCCGGATATCAGCAGCAACGTCCACTTCAGCGGAAACTGGGGCTATGTGGAAGCCTGGGGCGCCTGGGTGTTCCTTCCTCCAGGCACGGTGCCTGATGTGCCCGGCGGTGAAGGGAATTATCAGAACGGCCAAGGCTTCGCACTGCTGGTCAACGCATTGTGTGATTCCTATGGGGCAGCCCTGGACAATAGGCAGGGCGAGCACGGAATCCAATTGATGCACGGGTGCGGCTGACCAGAAGACGCCTCTAGTTGCAGTGGAACGACGCCTTGGCGCCCAGCCGCTTCCGCATGACCTCAATGGCTTGCTCGTTCTGGTCCACGCAGACAAAGTTGCGCCCGAGCTTGGCGGCAACAGCGCCCAGGGTTCCTGATCCGGCAAAGAAGTCCAGGCACCAGTCGCCCTCGCGGCTCGAAGCAGAGACGATCCTGCGCACCAGGCCTTCGGGTTTCTGGGTGGGGTAACCGGTCTTTTCCCTGCCGGTGGGCGAAACAATGGTGTGCCACCAGACGTCCGTGGGGAGCTTTCCCCGCTCGCGTTTGGCAGGTGTGACCAGGCCGGGGGCCATGTAGGGTTCGCGGTCCACTTCGGCGTTGTCGAAGTGATACTTCGCAGGGTTTTTTACGTACACCAGGATGTTGTCGTGCTTGGTGGGCCAGCGGTTTTTGGCCCGGGCGCCGTAGTCGTAGGCCCAGATGATTTCGTTGAGGAAACACTCCCGGCCGAAGATGGCGTCCAACATCACCTTGGCGTAGTGCACCTCGCGGTAGTCCAGGTGCAGGTATAGCGTGCCGTCGTCGGCAAGGAGCCGCCAGGCCTCTACGAGCTTGGGTTCCAGGAAGGACCAGTAGTCGCTGAAGGCGTCATCGTAGCTGTGAAGGGCACCCTTGATGGTGTCGTAGGAGCGGCCCTTGAACCCGACGCGGTCGCCGTCGCCGTCCGCGTTGCGGACCATGCGCGTTTCCTGGCGGCGTTGGACCCGTCCCGTGTTGAAGGGCGGGTCCACGTAAATGAGTGTGAAGGCGCCGTCCGGCAGCGTCGGGAGGAATTCCGCGTTGTCCGCGTGCACCACCAGATTGCCGCCGTCCGGCGCCCAAACAGTTTCAGTCATTGAGGACTTTAGGCCTCGGAGGTACCGGACTGGGCGCCAGCGGTCCCGCCGGAAACCACTTCGCCGTTACGGCGGCGCGTGCGCGTACGGCGCGTGCGGGCCGGCTTCTCGGCATTTTCGCCGGTAGCGGTACGGGTTTCGGAGGAACCGGCAGCAGGGGCCGCATCGGCTTCGGATGTACGACGGCGGCGCGTACGGTTGCGTCCGCCCTCGCCCTTGGATTCCGAGTTGGCTTCGGTGGACTTGGCTGCGTTTCCACGGCCACGGCCGCCGTCCCTGCCGCGGCCGCCATCGCGTCCGCCTTCACGGGATGAACCGCCGGAACGGGAGTTCTTCTTGCCTGTTTCGCCCAGGTCCTCAAGGACCTCGGCATCGACGCCGGCAAGGGTGCGCTTGTTGCGCGGGAGGCGGCCCTTGGTGCCCTCGGGAATGTCGAGGTCACTGTAGAGGTGGGGGGAAGAAGAGTAGGTTTCAACCGGCTCCGGAACGCTGAGCCCCAGTGCTTTGTTGATCAGGCCCCAGCGGGGCATGTCGTCCCAGTCGACAAAGGTTACGGCTGTTCCCTTGTTGCCGGCGCGGCCGGTACGGCCCACGCGGTGCAGGTAGATCTTTTCGTCTTCCACGCACTGGTAGTTGATGACGTGCGTAACGTCATCAACGTCGATGCCCCGGGCGGCAACGTCCGTGGCAACCAGTACGTCCACCTTGTTGTTGCGGAACGCGCGGAGAGCCTGCTCGCGCGCGCCCTGGCCGAGGTCGCCGTGGATTGCAGCAGCGGCAAATCCGCGGTCCACCAGTTCCTCCGCGACCTTGGCCGCGGTGCGCTTGGTTTTGGTGAAGATAATGGTGCGTCCACGTCCGCGGGCCTGCAGGATGCGGGCCACTACCTCGGTCTTGTCCATGCTGTGGGCACGGTAGATGAGCTGGCGGATGTCGCGCTTGGTGAGGCCTTCGTCGTTCGGGTCGGCCGCGCGGATGTGGGTGGGCTGCGTCATGTATCGGCGGGCCATCGCGATGACCGGGCCGGGCATTGTGGCGGAGAAGAGCAAGGTCTGGCGAACGGCCGGCGTGCCGGCGATCAGTGTTTCCACGTCCGGCAGGAAGCCGAGGTCCAGCATTTCGTCGGCCTCGTCCAGAATCACCATTTTGACGTTCTTCAGGCTGAGGTGCTTCTGCTTGTAGAGGTCGATCAAACGGCCCGGGGTGCCAACCACTACCTCGACGCCCTTCTGAAGGGCGTCAATCTGCGGCTCATACGCACGGCCACCGTAGATCGTGGCGATGCGTGCGTTGCGCTTGCGGGATGCCGTCTGGAGATCGTTGGCTACCTGGACCGCAAGCTCACGGGTAGGAACGATGACCAGGGCCTGCGGGGCACCGGGGACGGCCAGCTTGGCGTAGCCGGGGTCATCGCGGCCTTCCACGCGCTGCAGTGCCGGAATACCGAAACCGAGGGTCTTGCCTGTACCGGTCTTGGCCTGGCCGATGATGTCGTGGCCGCTAAGGGCTACGGGCAGCGTCATGGCCTGGATGGGGAAGGGATGGGTGATACCGGCATCGGCGAGGGATTCGACGATGTCGGCGCGGACGTTGTAGTCAGCGAACGATTTCTCTTCGATCTCGTGGGGCGTCTCATCAGAGATGATCGTTTCCTCGGGCTCGATGGATTCGGTGCCGGTGGCGTCCGTCAGGACTTCATGGGTGTGCAATTCACTCACAGGGAGTTTCCTTATTCATTTGGGCATTGGCGCTGCATGCTCAACGGGTGGCGGAGCCGTACCGGAGCACGAACGGGCGCGCAAGCTAATCCAGTGGAAGCCGATCGCGGGCTATCTAAGTACTGGCACTGGTGACCAGCGGGCACATCTCAAGATCGCGTAGGGGCGGGCTTGTTGAGTTCAAAAATTAACTGAATCAACGACCGGGCATCCATTACTACAGGGTCAGTCTATCCTCTGGGAGCGCTAAAGCCCGGATCGGCGGCAGTTCGGGTCCTGCGGGGACTTAGGGGAGCAGCGTAAAGCGGATCTCGCGGCTGGCGATATCGGCCTTCAGGAGTTGCACCCGGACCTTGGTGCCTGATTCCATTTCGCCGTCACATCGGGCTGTCACCGCGGGTTCGGCTATCTGGATGATGCCGAACGGCCCATTGCCGTTTCCGTTTGCCCTTCCATTGCCATTGGTCGTGCCGTTGGACGGCTTGGAACCGGAGATGACGACCGCGTCGAACTCCTCGCCGATGTGGTTGGCCACGAGTGCAGCTTCCACTGTGTCCATGGCCAGACGCTCAAGCCGGCCGGCCAGTTGGTCGGATGAGGCCATGATCTCAGGCAGGGATGGAAGTGCTTCCCGCGCCCAGGCGGGGATCTGGTGGCCGTTGCTGAGGGCCTCGCAGATCACCAGGACAAAGCGGTCGATGAGGCGACGCAAAGGGGCAGTGGTGTGGGCATAGGGTGCGCCGATGGCTGACTGGATGATGTTGGGGGGAAGTTCGCCATCGAAAGGCGTGTATCCAGCGCCGCGGAAGAGTGTGCCTGCCGAGTGCAGGATCGCAAGTTGTTTGGGATCCGAAGCGTCAAGTGTCCGAAGGTACTCACCGTAGGTGATCTCGCCGTCCCAGGGTTTCCCGAGGGCCTTCGTCTGGCGTTTGAAATGGAGCAGTGACCGCTCATCCGGTGCCGGCATGGTGCGCAGGATGCCCACTTTTCCGTCAAGCATCAGTTGGGCGGCCGCCATCCCGGTCATGAGGGATATCTGCGCATTCCAGTCCTCCACAGGCAAGGACGGCGCGGCCACAATCCTGTAGCCTCCGCCACCTGTCGCCTGGACGATTTCCTGCTCCGGCATGTTCAGGTTGGCGCCACCGCGGAGTCGTTCCAGCTCCACCCGCTTCAGGCCAACCTCCTTGAGGAGCTCAAGGACCTCCGGGGCTGTGCCGGCATCGATCTGCTCCTGGGCACCTTTGTAACTGAGCTTCGTGCGGCTACGGACAGTGCCACGGGCCACGGACGTGGCGGTTACCTCCGCATTGCGGTCCAGTTCGAAGTCCCACACGAAGGCGCTGCAGTCCTGACCGGCCAGCAGGCTGCCGGCGTTTTCGCTGATGACCTCCGGGTGCAGCGGGATCCTCCCGTCAGGAGCGTAAAACGTTTGTCCCCGTTGCCGGGTTTCGGCATCGAGCGCCCCGCCGGGAGCAACGAAGGATGGCACGTCCGCGATTGCGTAGAGGACTTTGTAACCGTCGCCGGCACGTTCAATGAACACCGCTTGGTCCAGGTCGGTGGACGTGGCGGGATCAATGGTCACAAATGGAATGTCCCTGAGGTCACGGTCCGGCAGCGTATGGTTTTCTACCGCTTTGCGGGCTTCCGCCACGGCTTCGGCCGGATACTCGCCCGGGAGCTCCAGTTCGGTCCGGAGGGCTGCAAATGCCGCCGCGAGCTGGTCCGACGAGTCGTCGACGTTGGGCGAAATCCGATGATGTGACACGAAAATCAGGTTAGCCCGAAATCGCTGGATAGTCTTGGACCATGAGCACTTCCTTGGACGATAATGCTCGCATCCAGCGACTCTCTTCGGAGCTGCTGGGGGCCATGGCGTACGGCGAGCTCTCCGCGTTTGGCCGGCTGTCTTTCGACTCCCGGTACGCTCCCAACCTCCATGACAGGGCAGTGCTGGCAAAGATCGCCGTCGGCGCTTACGGAAACTTCGCCTTGATCAGCAGCCGGCTCTCGGAGATGGGACTCGATGCCGAAGAAGCCATGCTTCCGTTCCAGCGCTCGTTTGACCACTTCCACGAGCGAACAAAGCCAGCGGACTGGTTTGAATCCGTCATGAAGGCCTATGTGATCGACACCGTGTCATCGGACTTCTACCGCATGGTCGCGTCATTCCTTGACGGCGGGACGCAACTCTTTGTCCAGAAGGTGGCCTCCGCCGACCAAGCCACGGAAGTTTTACGCATCCTCCTGCGAAGGGCCCTGTCTGATGACCCCCGCCTGGCGTCGCGCCTGGCTTTGTGGGGCCGCCGCCTGGTCGGTGAAGCCCTGACGCAAGCACAACGCGTAGGCATGGAACATCCCCAGCTGGGACCGCTGCTCAAGGGCGGCGGGGATGCGCGCAATGCAGTCAAGGCCCTCACCGCTGAGCTGGCGGAGCGGCATGGGCGACGCATGTCCGGGCTGGGGCTCACGGCTTAGGACACTTTCGAATATCCTCCGCAGCCAGGGCGCCGGGGTGGTTATCCGGCGTCGAGCGCTTCCAGCAAAGTCTTGGCCGCCGCCGTCGGGTCCTCCGCCTCAGTGATCGCACGTACCACCACGATCCGGCTGGCTCCGGCTGCAACTACCTGTTCAACATTAGTGAGGTCTATGCCGCCGATGGCGAACCAGGGGAGGAGGACGCCGCCTACGGTCTCCTCATCCGCGCGCTTTACGGCTTCGGCGGCATATGTGACCAGGTCCAGCCCAACTGCTTCACGGCCTGGCTTTGTGGGCGTTGCCCACACCGGGCCAACACAGAAATAATCCAGTCCGCTCCTGCCGGGGGAGGCAGCTATCGCGGCGTCAACCTGGTCCGGTGTATGGGTGGACAGACCGATGACCGTGCGGTCGTGGAGGAGGTGCCGTGCAGCGCGTAACGGGATGTCTTTTTGGCCGATATGGAACACCGGAGCCCCGGAAATACTGGCAACATCGGCGCGGTCGTTGACGGCCCACAGCCTTCCGTGCCGCTGGGCAACGTTGTGCAGGACCTCCAGGACCTCAAGCTCCTCGGCGGCCTCGAGCGTCTTGTCGCGAAGCTGGATGATGTCGACGCCGCCCTCAAACGCGGCGTCGACGAAGTCTTCGAAATCGCCCTGGCGTTTGCGGGCATCAGTGCACAAGTAAAGGCGGGCAGTGGTGTGGACATCATGCTGGGTCATGGAAACCAGAGTAGTTCCTCTAAACTGGGCACGTACTGCGGGAGCCGTGACAGCGTCATATGACCGTCCGGCTGAGAGGGCTTCAGCGCCGACCGCTTGACCTGATCCGGCTAATACCGGCGTAGGGAAGGAAACATATGGCAGAATCCCGCCAAATCCCCTTGCAGGCAGACGTGGCAGTCATTGGTGGCGGCGTCATCGGCCTTGGCATCGCCCACGAAGTCCGCCGCCAGGGCCGCTCTGTGGTCCTCATTGATCCCACTCCCGCAGCGGGTGCGACGTTCGCTGCCGCCGGAATGCTGGCTCCGGTCAGTGAACTCCACTACCAGGAGGAAGACCTCCTGGAACTCATGCTGGAATCCTCCCAACTGTGGCCGGCTTTCATCCGGAGCGTCCACGGCAGCGAATCAGCCGCCGGATACCGCACGACGTCGACCATCGCCGTTGGTGCGGACGCCGCCGACCGCCGTGCGCTGGCAGACCTCCGCACAGTCCAGCAGGCCGCGGGGCTGCACGTGGAGCCACTGTCTTTGCGTGAAGCGCGCGAGCGTGAGCCTCTGCTCAGCCCCGGGATTTCCTGTGCCTTCGACATACCGGCCGATCACCAAGTGGATCCGCGGCGCCTTGCACGATGCCTCCTGGACGGGTTATCAGCCCACGGACCAAGTGACGCAACCTGGGTTTCCGGAGCGGAGGACGGTTTCGCCCTGCCGTTCCAAGCGTCCCGCCTGCTCTGGGATGGCGGCCGAGTCTGCGGGGTCCAGCTCGGTCCGGGCGCCGGGCGCGTTGTTTGGGCCTCAGAGACTGTGCTCGCCTGCGGGCTGGATGCAGCCAGGATCGGCGGTCTCCCCGAGGGTCTCAACCTGCCCCTGCGGCCCGTTTACGGCGACATTCTCAGGCTGCGCGTTCCCCAACACCTCCAGCCGCTGCTCACATCCACCATCCGGGGCATGGTCCGCGGGGTGCCGGTCTACATCGTCCCCCGCAACGACGGAACGGTGGTGATTGGAGCCACCCAGCGGGAGGACGGGTTGTCTGCGTCCAGCAACGCAGTGTCCGCCGGGGGCGTCTATCAACTCCTGCGTGACGCCCAAGTGTTGGTTCCTGCCGTGGCGGAGCTGGAACTGTTGGAAGCGACAGCCCGTGCACGGCCAGGCACACCGGACAACGCACCATTACTGGGACGCGTTACCGGGTCCGGGGGCACCATCGACGGTCTCGTGATCGCCACCGGGTTCTTCCGCCACGGCGTTCTCTTGACGCCTGTGGCCGCCAAAATCGTAGGCGGGCTGATCAGCGGCCCAGCCGACCCCCGATGGTCCATTTTCCGGCCTGATCGATTTACGGCAACTCAGGATCACCTCCTCCAACCAGCAATCAAGGACACACCATGAACATCAAACTCAACGGCTCCGAACACGCCGTGGCGGACGACGCGTCCGTGAGCACACTCGTCAGTGCCATCACAGGCCGCGCGCTGGACCACCGGGGACAGGCAGCCGACGGCGGCAAGCTGGGTGTCGCCGTCGCACGTAATTCCGAGGTTGTGCCGCGCAGCCAATGGGCAGCGACTGCGCTCGCCGATGGAGACGAACTCGAACTCGTAACCGCAGTCCAGGGAGGCTGAAAAATGACCGCAGCAAAAACTGACGTCCGCACTGACGCTTTGGTGATCGACGGCGTCGAATTCGGCTCCCGCCTGATCATGGGTACCGGTGGTGCGCCGAGCCTGGACGGGTTGGGAGCAGCCCTCCTGGCTTCAGGAACGGAACTGACCACTGTTGCGATGCGCCGATACTCACCGGCCGAGACAGGTTCATTGTTCCAGCTCCTGGTGGACCACAACATCCGGGTCCTGCCGAACACGGCTGGCTGTTTTACTGCCAAGGACGCCGTGATGACCGCGGAGCTCGCCCGGGAGGCCCTGGAGACGGACTGGGTGAAGTTGGAAGTCATTGCCGATGAACACACGCTTCTTCCGGACGCGGTGGAACTCGTTGAGGCCACGGAACAGCTGGTGAACCGCGGCTTCAAGGTTTTCGCTTACACCAATGACGATCCCGTTCTGGCGCTGCGCCTGGAAAACCTGGGCGCCACAGCTGTCATGCCCCTCGGTTCGCCTATTGGAACGGGGCTGGGCATCCTGAACCCGCACAACATCGAACTGATCGTGTCCCGGGCCTCCGTACCGGTAGTGCTCGACGCCGGCATCGGGACCGCCTCCGATGCCGCGCTTGCGATGGAGCTGGGCTGCGATGCCGTCCTGCTGGCAACAGCCGTGACCCGTGCGCAGAATCCGGTACAGATGGGCGAAGCCTTCAAACACGCGGTGATCGCCGGTAGGCTGGCCAAGCAGGCTGGCCGTATTCCGCGCCGGGAGCACGCCCTCGCGTCATCGGCCATGGAAGGCCGGGCAGAGTTCCTCTGAATGAAGGAGCCGTGGTGGCTGACAGGAAAGAGCAATTGACCCAGGTCGCCATGGAGGCCGCCCTCAAGGACCTCCCGGACTGGAAGCTCCAGGACGGCCTCGTGACGGTGTTCAAAACCTCGACGGCGGCCAACGCCTTGGCGCTCATCGCCGCCATTGGCCGGATCGCCGAGGAACAGAACCACCATCCGGATCTTGACTGGCGTTACAACAAGGTGTTCCTGCGTTACGTTTCCCATGACGCCGGCGGCCAGGTGACCCAGCGCGACATCGCCGCTGCGACCGCCGTGAGCGAGGCGGCAGCGGCGTCCGGTGCCAAGGCGCAGCCGGATCGCTACCCAGCAGCCGGATCGCTACCCAGGGGCTTGAACGGGATAGAACGTTAAACTTCGCTGGCCATCACCCATGGGTGATGGCCAGCGACGTTTATTGAGTGAACAGTGCCTAGAGCCTCAGGGCTTTGGTGAGGGCGGCGGTGTCATGCTGGGTGCGCTTGCGGCCCAGAAAGACCACAACGGCAATCGCGATGACCGTCCCCAACACGATGGGGAGGACCCAGGGGATCCAGGTCAGCCCGGGCTGGTAACCAAAGCCGGCCATGATGAAAGCTATCCAGCTGAGCACGCCGACGGTTGCCGAAACGCCCGCCGGCAATGCGATCCCGTACTTGCCGTGTCGCTTGTCATTTGCCCACACGATGAATCCTGTAGCGATCGTGGCAAGAACCACCACAACGAGTGAAAGCATGGAGACTCCTTAGCGGCAGCTGTAACCGGGAACCGCTAGAGTGCGCCGAAACCGACGCGGCGCACTTCCTCGGCACCAATTTCAACGTAGCCCAGCACATTGCCGGGAACGATGATTTGGCGGCCCTTCTCATCCGTGAGCCGCAGATCCGATCCCTTGGAGATGGCCTCTCCGACAATCTTGGCGACAGCATCAGCATCGAGTGCGGATTCGAGCACAATTTCACGGCCAACATTCTGAATGCCGATCTTTACTTCCACAGCAAGGCCTCCAAGCCAATCAAGTTTTAAGTCAGTCCTCTATTTGTAGCTTAGGACTCTTTGGGGAATCGACTGATTCCGCGCCAAGCTAAACGATAGATCAGATCACTGGCTACATCGAGGTCGAGATTTCCATCGGTTTCGAGCCAGTAGCGGGCGCTGACCTGCGCCATTCCTGCCAGTCCGCGGCCAAGGAGCTGCGCCTCCAGAGGGGGCAACTTGGTGTCCTCGGCGATGACGTGGGCCACGGCGTCGGCGAACGTTTTGTTGAACGTCTCCAAGCGCGAGCTGACATCGGGGTCATTGATGAGGTCAGACTCGAAAACCAGGCGGTGGGCTTGGTCGTCGTCGGCGATGAACCTGTAGTAGGCCCGCATGACTGCCTTCACGCGCTCTTTGTTATCCGTGGTGGAGTTCAGGGCGTTGAGCATCAAATCGGTCAGGGCGGCCAGGTGGCTGTCCAGCAGCGCCATGTACAGCTCGCGCTTGGAAGGGAAGTGCTGATACAGGACCGGCTTGCTCACATGTGCTGTCTCGGCAATTTCGTCCATGGCCGCACCGTGGAAGCCGTTGGATACGAAAACTTCCAAGGCGGCGTTCAGCAACTGCGCGCGGCGCTCGTCCCGGGGCAACCTTGCTGAACGCGTCGAACCAGTCCGTTCTTGCTTCGCTGGTGCTCCATCGTTTGCCCGTGTGCCGTCAGCCACAGTCTGCCGCCTTTCCTTTGCAGTTATGACCACTGTACCGGTGGGTAATATGACCGGGCGGCATCGGCAGGCATACATTGGGGTATGGCCTCAATTCTTGCTGCCCGCCCCGCGCCCGCCGTCCTGCCGCCCCTCGTTGAACCGGCCGCCGAACTAACGTCGGCCGAGGTGGAACGGTACTCCCGGCATCTCATCATTCCGGAAATCGGCGCTCTGGGCCAACGCAGGCTTAAGAATGCGAAAGTTCTTGTCATAGGTGCCGGCGGGCTGGGATCTCCGGCATTGCTGTACCTCGCCGCGGCGGGCGTTGGAACCCTGGGAATCGTCGACGATGACGACGTAGACCTCAGCAATTTGCAGCGGCAGGTCATCCACGGCGTCAGCGATGTGGGCACGCCCAAAATCGAATCTGCGCGGAAGGCCATTGCGGAGCTGAACCCTTTGGTGGATGTTGTCCTCCACAACGTCCGCCTTGACTCCTCGAATGCCCTGGAGCTGTTCGCGGATTACGATCTCATCCTGGACGGTGCGGACAACTTTGCCACCCGTTACCTGGTCAACGACGCCGCCGCGATTCTCGGCAAGCCGTACGTCTGGGGCTCCATCTTCCGCTTCGACGGGCAAGCCAGCGTCTTCTGGGCCGAGCACGGCCCCACCTATCGCGACCTCTACCCTGAAGCCCCGCCTGCCGGCTCAGTGCCTTCATGCGGTGAGGGCGGAGTCTTCGGTATGTTGTGTGCTGCCGTTGGATCCCTCATGGTGACTGAGGCAGTCAAGCTGATTACCGGCGTCGGCCGTTCCTTGCTTGGCCGGGTGGCGCTGTTCGATGCGCTTGGCGGCAGCTGGCGCGAAATCAAGGTCTCCAAGGATCCTGAAGCGGAGCCCATCACTGAACTCGTGGATTATGAGGCATTCTGTGGGGTGACTCCGGCTGCGGCCACTGACCAGGAGCACACGGTCACTGCCAAGGACCTCGCGCGGATGTTGGCCGAGCGGGAGGCGGGTGAACGCGACTTTGAACTGGTGGATGTCCGCGAGTCCGGCGAGCACAGCATCGTGAACATCGATGGATCGGTCCTTATCCCGCAGGGCAGGATTCTTTCAGGCGAGGCCTGGGTCGACTTGCCGCAGGACAAGGACATCGTGTTCCACTGCAAGGCCGGGACGCGCTCTGCTGCGGTCCTGGAGGCCGCGCAGAAGGCAGGCTACAAGCGCGTCAGCCATCTCGACGGCGGTATCCTCGCCTGGGTCCGCGACGTCGAGCCCGAAAAGCCTGTCTACTAGTCGTTGCCTGCATCGGTCCTGATCTGTGCAAAGCTCAAGCATGAGCGAAGAATCCACAGCAACGCCCCAACGCCCCATCGGCTCCGGTTTTGGGCACGGCTCAACCGCCATGGAAGTGGTAGAAGGCCTTGACCTGACGGGTAAGACGGCAATTGTCACCGGTGGTTACTCCGGGCTTGGACTGGAGACAGTGCGGGCTTTGGCCTCGGCCGGGGCGGCGGTTACCGTTCCGGCGCGCAGGCTCGAACACGCACGGAAAGTGCTGGCAGAGGCAGGTTTGGCGGACACCGTGGAAGCGGACGTCGTGGACCTCGCCGACCAGGCGGCCGTCAAGGCGTTCTCAGCGCGCTACCTGGAACAGCACGACACCCTGGACATCCTGATCAACAACGCGGCGATCATGGCAAGCCCGGAGCATCGCGTTGGGCCGGGCTGGGAGGCTCAGTTCGCCACGAACCACTTGGGGCATTACACGCTGGTCAACCTGTTGTGGCCTGCGCTGGCCGCCTCCGGGAACGCGAGGGTTGTGTCCCTTTCCTCCACCGGCCACAAGCTCTCACCCATCCGCTTTGACGACATCAATTTCACGTCCGGCTATGACAAATGGCGCGCCTATGGGCAGGCCAAAACCGCGAATTCGCTCTTCGCCGTGGAGCTGGACCGCCTGGGCCGGGAATCGGGCGTCCGTGCTTTCGCGGTCCACCCCGGCGGAATCATGACCGAACTTCAACGCCACCTGCCTCAGGAAGAAATGGTGGCTGCGGGATGGATGGACGCGGAAGGAAACCTCCGTGAGGGTTTCAAGACGCCGGAGCAAGGCTCCGCGACGTCTGTCTGGGCTGCAACGTCTCCGGCTTTGGCCGGTATGGGTGGTGTCTACTGCGAGGACTGTGACATTGCCGAACCCACGGACAAGGATTCGCCCCTGGCAAGGTACAGGGGAGTCGATGCGCACGCGATTGACAGGGCAGATGCCCGGAAGTTGTGGGAACTATCGGCCGAGCTGACGGGCGTGAACGCCTTCAGCTGATTCCGGTTGGCTAGGCGCTTTCGGAGCGGAGTTGCTCGTGGTCCACGGGGCATTCTGCAGCAGCGGGAGCCTGGGGCTGCTCCACCTGGATGCCGTACAGGGCTTCCAGTGCGGCCACGTAGTCGTCCTGCTGCCCGTTGGCTGCAAGTTCGCGGGCGCGCACTGTTGGAATGTGGAGGAGTTGCTTGACCATCCGGCGGAGCGCAAATTCCACCTCTTCGGCGGCAGCGGTGCATCCGTGGCGGGCGCGGACTTTTTCCATCTCCGCATCCAGTACGTTCATGGTGTGGCGGCGCAGGGCTACGATCGCGGAGTCGACGGAGCGGGATTCGCGTTCCGCTTCGAAGGCGGACGCAGCCCCATTGACGATCTCGCTGGCATGGGACAGGGATTCTGCCTGTTCCTGGGGTGCAGCGAGACGTACGGATTCAAGCGTGAGGAGCTCGACGCCGTCGAGCTCGCCTACTGCGGGGTCGAAGTCGTGGGTGAGCGCAAGATCGATCGCGATTAGTGGCTTACCTGAATTTGCCCTGACCCGCGCAAGATCATCGGCTTCAACGCGCGTGTCCGAACCGCTGCACCCGATCATGACGTCGGCTGCGGCAACCGCCGCCGGAAGGCTGTCGGCGTCGAGCGCTGTCCCACCGCGGGTAGCGACGAAACCCTCGGCGCGGCCGGAGGAGGAGTAGACGGAAACATCGGTGCATCCGCGTTCGCGGAGCAGGGACATGGTGGCCCCGGCATAGGCGCCCGTTCCGAAGACAACTACCTTCTTGGCAGACCAATCGTCACTGTCAGAGAGGTCCGTTGCCAGATCCAGGGCTACAGAGACGATGGAAAGGCCGCGGGAGCCGAGGGCCGTCTGGGCGCCAACGTCTTTTGCGGTCTTGGATGCAGCCTGGAACAGGCGGACGAGTCCGGAACTTGCAGTGCCTTCCTGCTGCGCGGTGATCAGGGCCCGGCGGACCTGGCCCGCTATTTCGCGTTCGCCCACCACCGCAGAGTCCAGGCCGGCGCTTACAGCGAAGAGGTGCCGGGTGACGTCAGGTCCCGTGTGCGTGCTGAAAGAGCGGGACACGAGTTGTTCGTTGAGGCCGCTCAATTCGCTGATCTGGGAGACAAGGGCCGATCGGGCAGCTTCGAGGCCCGCTCCGTTGGCTGTTTCGCCGTAGATCTCATAGCGGTTGCAGGTTGCCAGGACGACGGCACCGGAGACCAGCGGGGATCCGGAGAGGGCCGAAGAGGCAAGCTCAGAGGAACCGTTGCTCAGCTGAGCAACGGTTTCGAGATCGATGTCGGCGTGTGTAGCCACCAATGAGAAAAGAACCACAGCACCCCAATCATAGCTTTTTCGCAGGCCGGTAGAACAATGCGGCGCAGTGGGAATTCACACGCGGTTACGTGATCCCCGCCACGCCACCGGTTGGAAGGGTGGGACGTGACAGCCTGTCGTTATCTTTTGGCCGGGATTTTCGGCACAATCAAAGGCATGACTTCTAGCGCGGCAGCATCCAATAGTACGGCCACCAACGCCACTGCAGGCGAACCTGCCGGCAAACTTGGCGCGGATCACCCGTTGATGGACGGCCGTACGTCGGACTCCCCGCTCATCACCGCCTACCGGGGCGGCAAGCCCTCGCGCAGGCCGGTGTGGTTCATGCGCCAGGCCGGCCGCTCCCTGCCGGAATACCTGAAGGTCCGCGAGGGCGTTGCCATGCTGGACTCGTGCCTGCGTCCCGAGCTGGCCGCGGAGATCACCCTGCAGCCGGTTCGCCGCCACGATGTGGATGCAGCCATCTTCTTCTCCGACATCGTTATCCCGCTGAAGCTCGCAGGCGTTGGCGTGGACATCGTTCCGGGCGTGGGCCCGGTCCTGGACAAGCCGGTCCGGACGGCCGCCGATGTCGCCGCCCTCCCCAAACTCACCTGGGAAGCACTTGAGCCCATCCGCGAAGCCGTCCGCCTGACTATTGCGGAACTGGGCAAGACTCCACTCATCGGGTTCGCCGGTGCGCCGTTCACGCTCGCCGCGTACATGGTCGAAGGGAAGCCTTCACGGGACCACCTCGGCCCCCGGACCATGATGCACGCGGACCCCGAAACCTGGACCGCCCTCGCCAACTGGGCAGCGGATGCTTCCGGAATGTTCCTTCAGGCACAGCTTGAGGCCGGGGCGTCAGCCGGACAGCTCTTTGACTCCTGGGCCGGCTCCTTGGGCCTGGCTGATTACACCCAGTACGTCGCTCCTGCGTCAGCGCGGGCCCTGGATCATGTGCGCGGGCTGGGTGCTCCGCTGGTGCATTTCGGTACCGGCACGTCGGAGCTCCTTGTCGCCATGCGCGACGTCGGCGTGGACGTTGTTGGGGTGGACTACAGGTTGCCACTGGATGAGGCCAACCGCCGCCTGGGTGGCACGGTGCCGCTCCAGGGCAACATCGATCCCGCCCTCCTCCCGGCTCCGTGGGAGGTCCTGGAGGCGCATGTCCGCGAAGTCATAGCCGCGGGCTCGCACGCTCCAGGCCACGTCCTGAACCTGGGCCACGGCGTGCCCCCGGAGACGGACCCGGCTGTCCTGACGCGGGTTGTGGAGCTCATCCACTCGATCCCGGCAGAGTAGGACGCATGCGCGGGGGACACGTCCATGGCAAGGCGAAGGAAGCAGCCACAACGCAACCATCGCCGGGGCCTACCGCTGTTGTGATCGGTGGCGGCATTTCCGGCCTTCTGGCTGCGAGGGAACTGGCCATGGCGGGTACCTCGGTGACGATCCTTGAGGCGAGCGAAGCCTGGGGTGGTTGCGTCGGAAGGCACGTGGTGGCCGGCCTGTCATTGGACAGCGGGGCCGAGTCCTTTGCTACGCGGTCCACGGCCGTGGCCGATCTGGCGCGCGAACTCGGGCTGGAGGGCCAGATCGTTTCCCCGCACCCTGGCGGCGCCTGGGTGCAGCTACCGAATGGACCGCAAGAGCTGCCCAAGACTGGAATTCTTGGTATCCCGGCCAATCCTTGGGACCCCGAGGTCAGGCGCTCGCTTGGCCTCTCCGGCGCCCTGCGTGCATCCCTGGACCGCTGGCTGCCCGCTTCGATTGGCACAACATCCGAGGTCACAAGCGTGTCCTCACTGGTCCGCGCCCGCATGGGGAAGAAGGTCCTGGAACGGCTGGTTGCTCCTGTGGTGGGCGGTGTGCACTCCGCCGATCCCGGGCTCTTGGACGTCGATATGGTGGCTCCGGGCCTCCGCTCCGGCCTGAAGAAACACGGGTCCCTGGCTGCGGCTGTTGCTGCGCAGCGCAAGGCAGCCCCCGGCCCAGGTTCCGGGTCCGCCAGGGCGGGTTCCGCCGTCGCGGGTTTGAAGGGCGGCATGAACACACTGGTCACGGCGCTGGTTAACGACCTGCGCCGCCGGGGCGTGGACATGCTGAGTGGAAAGAGCGCTGACACCGTTACGAAAACCGCCACGGGGTGGCGGGTCGCCGCCGGAGAAACCACGTACGACGCCGGCCGGCTGGTAGTAGCGCTGGACGGTCCCGCTGCGGTGGGACTCCTGGAAAGGGCTTTACCGGAACTGTCCGGCCTGCGCCCCGCGCCCGGACCCTTGGTGAGCTTGGTGACACTGGTTGTTGATCTTCCCGAACTGGATGGACGGCCCCGCGGCACCGGAATCCTGGTGGCCCCCCAGACCCCGGGCATCCGGGCGAAGGCACTGACGCACGCCACTGCCAAATGGGATTGGCTGGCAGAGGAGGCCGGACCGGGAACGCACGTCCTGCGCCTTTCCTATGGCCGCCGTGAGGACGCCGATGGGGGAGTGCCGGATGTTGTCATGGACGATGAAGAGTTGCTGGCTGCAGCACTTGATGATGCTTCCGCGTTGTTGACTGTGCCCGTTACGCGCGCAGACATTGTTGATTGGGATGTGGTGCGCTGGGCAGGCGCCTTGCCGTTTGCCGCCGTCGGTCATAAACAGCGCGTAGCCCGGGTGCGGGAACTGTGCGCCGCAGCCGATGGCCTAATGGTCGTTGGTGGCTGGTTGGCAGGTAATGGCCTTGCCGCCGTGGTGGCGGATACCCGCTCGCAGCTCGCCCAGGGCATCGGCGATATTCGCCCCATTTCGTGATTTATGTCACTTCTACGCCTTGTAGAAGTGATCCGTTTCGACTTAGTGGCTGGCACGGGGCAAACTTGAACCATGAGCCACACTTCTGCCGAATCTGTCACTAAAACTGCTGGAACCGAAGAGCAGTTCTTTACGCTCTGGACCGTCTTCAAACGCTCGGCCGATGTCCTGCGCAGCGGCGATGCTGCCCAGGAATTCGAAGCCCTTGAAGGGAAGCTCGCCGAAGAAGGCGTGACCCTGCGGGGCAGTTACGACGTTTCGGCCATGCGCTCGGATGCCGACATCATGGTGTGGCTCCACGGATCCAAGCCGGAAGACCTCCAGTCAGCCGTCCGTTCCATTCGCCGCAGCAAGCTCTTTGCCGGCACTGAGATCGTCTGGTCCGCCATGGGCGTCCACAGGGAAGCCGAGTTTGCCAAGAGCCACGTTCCGGCCTACGCACGGGGCGTTGAGCCCAGCACCTGGCTGTGCGTCTACCCGTTCGTCCGCTCCTACGAGTGGTACCTGCTTCCCGCGGAAGAACGCGGAAAGATGCTGCGTGACCATGGAATGCTGGGCCGGGAGTTCCCGCAGGTCATCTCAAACACCGTTTCCTCGTTCGCGCTGGGTGACTGGGAATGGATCCTGGGCCTGGAGGCACCTGAACTCGTTGACCTCGTTGACCTCATGCGCCACCTGCGCGCAACCGACGCCCGCAACCATGTCCGCGAAGAAATTCCGTTCTACACCGGCCGCCGCGTGACTGCCGCCGAGATTGCAGAGGTCCTCGCATGAGTGGCCTTGCCGTCTCCACCACCCCCAACGAAGTCACCGGGCGTGGCCGTCAGGAAGCAAAGCAGTACGATGCCGTGCTTCTTGCATCCTTTGGTGGTCCTGAAGGCCAGGAAGATGTCATTCCCTTCCTTCGCAACGTCACCCGGGGCCGTGGCATCCCGGATGAGCGTCTTGAAGAGGTCTCACACCACTACCGCGCGTTTGGGGGCATCAGCCCCATCAACCAGCAGAACCGCGAACTGAAGGCCGCAATCGAAGCCGAGTTGGCCAAACGCGGCATCGAGCTTCCGGTCCTGTGGGGTAACCGGAACTGGGACCCGTACATCGCTCCGGTTCTGCAGGACGCCTACGACGCCGGCCACCGCCGCATCCTGATGCTCACCACCAGCATCTACTCCTGCTACTCCAGCTGCCGCCAGTACCGTGAAGACATTGGCATCGCCCTGACCGAAACAGGACTGGACGGCAAGCTCGAGGTGGACAAGATCCGCCAGTACTTCGACCACCCCGGTGTTGTCCAGCCCTTCCTTGAGGGGACCGCCGCCGGGCTGGAAGAGATCCGCGGCAAGTTGGCAGCCGCCGGTGAATCCGATCCCGATTCAAAAATCCGGGTCTTGTTTGCTACCCACTCCATCCCCACGCGCGACGCCGAAGCAGCCGGCCGGTCCGAGGACGAGCCGCGCGAATTCGCAGAGGGATCTGCCTACGCAGCACAGCACCTGGCAAACGCCCAGGCCATCATGGATGCCGTTGCCCCGAACGTGGCCTGGGACCTCGTGTACCAATCACGCTCCGGCGCGCCGCACATTCCTTGGCTGGAACCGGACATCAACGATCACCTCGAAGAAATCGCCCCCGAAGGCGTACGCGGCGTCGTGATCGTTCCCCTTGGCTTTGTCAGTGACCATATGGAGGTTGCCTGGGACCTGGACACCGAGGCCCTGGAGACCTGCAGGAACCTGGAGATGGAAGCCACCCGCGTCCCCACCCCGGGAACGCACGCTGCCTTTGTTTCCGGGCTGGTTGACTTGATCTGTGAACGCACGGTGGATAACAACATCGCCGATCGCCCCCACGTAACGGACCTTGGTCCTTGGTACGATGTCTGCCGCCCCAATTGCTGCGAAAACTTCCGGGGAGCAAAGCCGGCTATTGCCGAGGTCGGTTCCACTATCGGTGTTGGCCATGACGCTTACTCCTCCACGGAGGCCCGCAAGTGACCATTCGCATTGGCACCCGGGCCAGCAAGCTCGCGCTGACCCAGACCCAGCAGACGGCCGATCAGCTGGCGGCTGTTGGTGGCTTCCCGGTGGAGCTGGTGCACATCAAGACCGAGGGCGACGTCAAGACCGGCTCGCTGTCGCAGATGGGTGGCACGGGTGTCTTCGTGGCGGCCCTGCGGGATGCCTTGCTTGCCGAAACCTGCGATGTCGCTGTCCATTCTTTGAAGGATCTGCCCACGGGGGCTGCAGTTGGACTGAGCATCGCCGCTACCCCCAAGCGCGTGGATGTCAGGGATGTCCTGTGTGCACGGGATGGACTAACCCTTGCCGAATTGCCCGGTGGTGCCAAGGTAGGTACGGGTTCACCTCGTCGTGCTGCACAGCTAAGGGCGGCCCGGCCTGACATTGAGGTGCTGGATATCCGTGGCAACGTGGACACACGCCTGGGACGCGTCCCCGGGCTTCCCGGCAACGTCACCGACGAAGTTGTTCCCGGCAAGTCCTGCGACCTGGACGCCGTAGTGCTCGCTGCGGCCGGGCTGGAACGGATGGACCGGCTGGACACTGTGAGTGAGTTCTTCGAGACGGATGTCATGTTGCCTGCCCCGGGCCAAGGCGCGCTAGCCATCGAATGCCGTACGGAGGACGCCCCGCAGTTGGAAGGCTCCCAAGGCGTGCTCGCCCAGGCTCTCGCCGCATTAAACGACCCCGACACCCGGCTTGCCGTTACAGCCGAACGTGCCGTCCTGGCCCGGCTCGAAGCTGGTTGCGCCGCGCCGGTAGGCGCCTACGCGTTCAGGAAGGGCAGCATGCTGCACCTTGAAGCCGTTGTCTGCGCCGTTGACGGCACCAAGACCGTGCGCGAGAAGAAGGCCACCGACGGCCTGACCGAAGTAGGGGCGACGTTGCTCGGCATCGAAGTTGCGGAGCTCCTGCTCGCTGCCGGTGCCGCGGAGATCGCGGACCTTGCAGCGTCCTGATGTGACTCAAACATCGGCTTTGGCCGGTCGGCGGGTCCTGATTACCAGGAGCGCCGACCGCGCCCGGCCACTTGCTTCGCTCCTGCACACGCTCGGAGCGGAGCCCTTGGTGCTTCCCCTTATCGATTTCGAACGGGCGGAGGACCAGGCTTCCCTCAACGCCGCCCTGGACCAGCTCGCCGCTGGATATTTTGACTGGATGGTGGTCAGCAGCATCACCACCGTGCGCGTCCTGCTCGAAAAGGCTGCCGAGCGTGGCACGCTTCCGGCAAACCTCGTGCCATCACGGACGCGGGTGGCAACGATCGGTCCATCGTCACAGCGGATCCTCGAAGCTATCGGCCTGACCGTCTCACTGGCACCCACGGACCTTCAATCTGCCGAAGGCCTCGTCACCCTATGGGAACCGGAACCTGCACGGGTTCTCCTCCCGCAAGCCGATATCGCGGGCCCCGGCCTGCGGGACGGATTGTCCTCCAAGGGCGCAGAGGTAACGTCGGTGACCGCCTATCACACGGTGGACTACCCGGCCCGGACGGGACTGCGACTCGAAGCGGAACTACCCGCCGTCGTCGTGCATTCCGGCAGTGCTGCCTCCGGCACTACTGCTTCCGGCACTGCCGGTTCCCGTACCGGACAGCCGCAGGAAATGACTCCCTCGGAAGCTCGTGCGGCCATTGACGCCGGGATGCTCGACGCCGTTGTGGCCGCTTCCCCGAGCGCCGCGCGACGTATTGCGGAGACCCTTCTGCCCTTGGGCGGGTGCCGCTTCATAGCCATTGGGCGTCCGACGGCGGAAGAGGCCACCCACCTCGGAATCACCGTCGCAGCCACCGCCAAAGAACCTACCCCGGACGGCATCGCGGCCGCCTTGGAAACAGTATTCGTCAACGAAGGGAACCCCAGATGAGCTTTCCGAACCACCGTCCCCGCCGCTTGCGCACCACCCCGGCGATGCGCAGGCTCACGGCAGAAACACGTCTGGCCCCCGCAGACCTCATTCTTCCGGCCTTCATCCGTGAAGGCCTCAGCGAGCCCAGCCCGATCAGTTCAATGCCCGGCGTAGTCCAGCACACCACAGACACTCTCAAGCGCGCGGCTGCGGAAGCCGTGGAACTTGGCGTGGGCGGCATGATGCTGTTCGGCGTACCAGAGGTCCGGGACGCACGGGGCACCGCATCCTTGGACCCGGAAGGTGTCCTGAACAAGGCCATCCGGGACGTCAAGGCCGAGGTGGGCGATGACCTCGTGATCATGGGCGATGTATGCCTGGACGAATTCACTGACCACGGACACTGCGGCGTTCTGGATGCCGAAGGATACGTGGACAACGATGCCACTTTGGAGATCTACGGCCAGATGGCGGTTGCCCAGGCCGAGGCGGGCGCCCATGTGTTGGGACCTTCGGGCATGATGGACGGACAAATCGCCGTCATCCGCCAGGCGTTGGAGGATTCGGGCCACAAGAACACCGTTGTCCTGGCCTATGCCGCCAAGTACGCCTCAGCTTTCTACGGTCCGTTCCGTGAAGCCGTGGACTCCCAGCTGAAGGGTGATCGGCGGACCTACCAAATGGATGCAGCCAACCGTCGCGAAGCCATTCTCGAAGTTGAACTGGACCTTGAAGAAGGCGCCGACATGGTCATGGTCAAGCCGGCCATGAGTTACCTCGACATCCTCGCGGATATTGCGGCCATGAGCCCCGTACCCGTCTCGGCCTACCAAATCTCCGGGGAGTACGCCATGATCGAAGCCGCCGCTGCCAACGGCTGGATCGATCGGCGGGGCGCCATCACCGAGTCGGTGCTGGGCATCAAAAGGGCCGGAGCCGATACCGTCCTGACCTACTGGGCCTCCGAACTGGCAGGCTGGCTGAAGGAGTCCTGATGACCGCAGTGCCTTCCGAACCGGGATTTCCGTCTGCATCCAGGGCTGAATCCGACCCCACCGCACCGGTGGGCGCCGCCGAAATCCTGCTCGGCCTGAACACCTTCGGGGACGCGGGCCTCGATGCCGACGGCAATCCCAAGGAGCACGCCCAGGTCCTGCGGGAGTTGCTTGAGGAAGCAAAGCTGGCTGACGCCCTGGGCATCCATGCTTTTGGCGTGGGAGAGCATCACCGCCGCGATTTTGCTGTATCTGCTCCCGAGGTCTTCCTCGCGGCAGCTGCCGCAGTGACATCCCGGATCCGGCTAGGATCGGCCGTGACGGTACTTAGTTCGGATGATCCGATCCGGGTCTTCCAACGTTTCGCCACTGTAGACGCAATCTCCAATGGCCGGGCGGAGGTCATGTTGGGTAGGGGCTCATTCATTGAGTCCTTCCCGTTGTTCGGACTGGACCTGGCGGACTACGACGTCCTGTTCGAAGAAAAGCTTGAGCTGTTTGACAAAGTGCGGGCCCAAAAGCCGGTTCATTGGGAAGGACGCACCCGCCCCAACGTGAACGGACTCCAGGTCTACCCGCGTTTGCAGCACCATTTGCTGCCGGCATGGATAGGCGTGGGCGGTACACCTGAATCCGTGTTGCGGTGCGCGGAATATGGCTATCCGATTATCTTCGCGATCATCGGGGGAGAGCCCCGCCGTTTCGCTCCGTTGGTAAATCTTTATCGCGACGCAATGGCCAAATACGGTCACTCCATGCGACAGATCGCAACGCACTCGCCCGGCTTCATTGCAGACACTGACCAGGATGCCCGGGAAGAACTGTTTCCGCATTGGCTCGAGCAGCGCAACAGAATCGGGGCAGAGCGCGGCTGGGGTCCGGGAAACCGCGGGGAATTCGACGCAATGTGCGGCCCGGAGGGCGCTCTCTATGTGGGTTCTCCCGAGACGGTGGCCCGCAAAATCGTCCTGCTCAAGCGCAACCTCGGCGTGGACCGCTTCGACCTCAAATACAGCAACGGCACCCTCCCGCACGGATCCATGATGCGTTGCATCGAGTTGTACGGCACTGAAGTGGCCCCCCGGGTCGCTGAGCTGCTGGCGGACGCCTCATAGCTGCGATGCTGAATCACCGAACGACGCTTCTGAATGACTGAAAGAATAGGAACCATGACTTCAAACACCCCTGTGTCCGACCAGCTTTTCGATCGAGCCCGGTCCCTCATGCCCGGCGGAGTGAACTCGCCCGTGCGTGCGTTCGGGTCCGTTGGCGGCACACCGAAATTCATGGTTTCGGCCAAGGGCGCCTACCTCACTGACGCTGATGGCAAGGAATACGTAGATCTTGTCTGCTCGTGGGGCCCGGCCCTGCTCGGCCATGCCCACCCCGCCGTGCTCGATGCCGTGCACGCTGCCGTGGACCGCGGTCTGTCCTTCGGAGCATCCACCCCGGATGAGGCCAACCTGGCCCAGATCGTGAAGGAGCGCGTGTCCGCCGTCGAACGCCTGCGCATGGTGTCCACGGGCACCGAGGCCACGATGACGGCGGTTCGCCTCGCCCGCGGCTTTACCGGCCGCAACCTGATCATCAAGTTTGCCGGCTGCTACCACGGTCACCTGGACGGCCTGCTGGCAGCCGCAGGTTCCGGCCTCGCGACGTTGGCCCTCCCCGGTTCGGCCGGCGTCACGGCTGCCACCGCCGCTGAGACACTTGTTTTGCCTTACAACGACCTCGCAGCTGTCGAAGCTGCCTTCGCCAAGCACGGCAACAACATCGCGGCCGTGATTACCGAAGCTGCCCCCGCAAACATGGGTGTCGTCACCCCGGGCGAGGGCTTTAACGCCGGGCTGTCCCGCATCACCAAGGACCACGGTGCGCTCCTCATCCTCGACGAAGTCCTCACCGGTTTCAGGACCGGTTACGCCGGCTACTGGGGGCTCACAGGCCGTCAGGAAGGATGGGCCCCGGACCTGCTCACCTTCGGCAAGGTCATAGGCGGCGGAATGCCGACGGCGGCCCTCGGCGGACGCGCCGACGTCATGGATTACCTCGCACCCGTTGGCCCGGTGTACCAGGCAGGCACGCTGTCAGGAAACCCTGTGGCCATGGCTGCCGGCGTCGCAACGCTTACCCATGCGACGCCTGACGTTTACGCCTATGTGGACGCCCGTTCGCTGGAGCTGTCCGCAGCTCTTTCCTCCGCGCTTGATGCCGAAGGCGTGGACCACTCCATCCAGCGTGCAGGCAACCTGTTCTCGGTTGCGTTCGGTACTTCCACCCACGGCGTGCACAACTACGACGACGCCCAGGGCCAGCAAGCTTACCGCTACGCACCGTTCTTCCACTCGATGCTGGATTCCGGCGTCTACTTGCCGCCGTCGGTCTTCGAGGCCTGGTTCCTGTCCGCGGCGCATGACGACGCTGCCATGAACAGGATCGTTGACGCACTCCCGGCTGCTGCGAAGGCTGCGGCCGCCGCGATCGCCTAGGTCTGCGATCGCCAAGGTCCGCGATCCCGAGGTCTGCGATCCCGAGGTCATGGACAACGCAGTGCCCCAGCCGGCTGGTCGAAGCAGTCTGGGGCACTGCGACTTCCCGGGGTAGGCTCGTAAGGGAAACCCAACCCCAACGAATTCACGGTTTACCATGCGCAAGATCCAGTCAATTGCATCCCTTGGCGTGAGGGCCGCGGCGGCCGGAATCCTGATCACAATGGTGCCTGGTTGCTCAAGTGGAAATGAAACCGCTGGCCCAACAACTGCACCGGTTCCGCCGCCTGTAACTACCCCTTCGCCGACGACCACCCCTGTTCCGGGCAAGTCCACTTCAGGGGCTTCAACCGAGCCCAAGGTCTCCCAGGCACCTTCCGCACCACCTACCCGTGAAGCACTGTCCACGGCGCAACAACAGCTTGCCGGGCTAAGCCTGGAGCAACGTGTCGGGCAACTCTTCATGATTGCCGCGAAGGCGACGGGTGCGGAGCCGGGCACCATGGAAGCACTTACCAAATACCACGCTGGCAACGTCTACTTGAGTGGTCGCAGCAAGGCCGGGACTGCTGCCACAGCTGCCGTCGTGGCCTCCCTCACCGGGACAGTTTCCGCCGAAACTACCGGTGGGCTCCCTCTCTTCGTGGCCACGGACCAGGAAGGTGGATACGTCCAGGTCCTGGCCGGCCCGGGTTTCTCCACCATCCCTGCCGCATTGGTGCAAGCCGGAGCTGGTCCCGCGAAGCTTAAGGCAGACGCCACAGTTTGGGGGAAGGAACTCCGTAGCGCTGGCGTCAACGTCAATCTGGCTCCGGTCCTGGATACTGTGACGAGCCCTGGGTTCGCGCCGTCCAATGCACCCATCGGACAATTCCAACGCGAGTACGGATACGTACCAGGGCAGGTGTCCAACCTCGGAAACGCTTTTGCCCAAGGCATGAAGGAGGCGGGCGTTGCGCCCGTCGTCAAGCACTTCCCAGGCCTCGGCAGGGTAGTTCCCAACACCGATGTCAGCCAGAACGTCAGGGACACTGAAACCACGCGGAATGATCCTGCCTTGGAACCGTTCCGCACAGCCATTGCGAACGGCGTGCAATGGGTCATGGTGTCCAATGCCTACTACGACCAAATCGACCCCGCCAACATCGCGCCGTTCTCGCCCGTGGTGATGGGGCAGATGCTTCGCGGGGACGCTGGCTTCAAAGGCATTATCCTCTCGGATGACGTCTGTAGTGCAGCACAGCTGAAGCCGTGGACCCCTGCGGACCGCGCCACCAACTTCTTCGCAGCGGGCGGCACGATGCTGGTTTGCGCGGACCCGGGAAGCATCCCCGCCATGTATGACGCCGTACTCCAGAAGGCGCAATCCGAGCCGGATTTCCGCAACAAGGTGGACGCAGCGGCGTTGACAGTGTTGTCTGTGAAACTCGGGAAGTAATGCTGGAAACAAGACAAGGGACTGGCTGGTGCCCAACCGCAGTTGCGCTTAATGCAGGAAACCCCGCTTCCTGACTTTCACCACTAGGGCGATCGTCCGGAGGCGGGGTCTGCTGTTTGGCTGCCCTACGCGGACTAGAGGACGTCCGAGAGGAAACCCTGGAGCCGCTCTGTCCGGGGGCTGTTGAAAAGCTGCTCCGGTGGACCGGATTCCACAACCACGCCAGCGTCCATGAACGTCACGACGTCTGAGACGTTGCGCGAGAAGCCCATCTCATGGGTAACCACCACCATGGTCATGCCTCCCTGCGCGAGATCCGTCATCAGGGCAAGGACGCCCTTGACGAGTTCCGGGTCCAGCGCGGAGGTGGCCTCATCGAAGAACATGACCTCGGGCTTCATGGCCAGCGCACGGGCAATGGCTACGCGCTGTTGCTGGCCACCTGAAAGGTTGGCAGGGCGGGCATCGGCCCTGTGCTTGAGGCCAACCAGGTCCAGTTGGGCCAAGGCCTCCTCACGCGCCTGTTCCTTGGACATTCCGCGAATCTTACGCAGCGCCAGGGAGATGTTCTCGGCCACCGTCTTGTGGGGGAAGAGATTGAACTGCTGGAACACCATTCCGATCCGGCGCCGGAGCTCGTCGGGGTTGTCCTTGAGGACGGAACGGCCATCCAACAGGATGTCGCCCTGGTCCGGTTCGATGAGCCGGTTCATCACGCGGAGCAGCGTTGACTTGCCTGAACCCGAGGGTCCGATGACCGAAGCCGTGGTGCCCTTCTCAACGTGCAGGTCAATTCCCCGCAGGACGTGGTTGGTGCCGAACGACAAATGGATGTTCTTTGCCGTCAACGTGCCGGATGTGAATTCGCTCATGCGTGGGCTCCCTTCCCGACGACCGCCGCAGCATCGTCCGGTTCTTTCTTTTCAGGCCTGCCTGAACGGAAGCGGGCATCAATCCAGTTCACGAAGTGCGTGAGCGGAATCGTGAGGACCAGGTAGAAGACGGCCGCAGCTACATAGGGCGAGAGGTTGCCGCTGGTCGCAGCCGCGTCCTTGCCGATCTGGAAGATCTCGCGTTCCGTGGCCAGCAGGCCCAGGAGGAAGACGAGGGAGGATTCCTTGATCAGGGCGATGAACTGGTTGACCAACGCAGGAAGCACCCGGCGGATGCCTTGGGGAACCACCACCAGGCGCATGGAAGCGCCGTAGCCGAATCCCAAAGCGCGGGACGCTTCGAGCTGTCCCTTGTCCACGCTCTGGATGCCGGAGCGGAAGATCTCGCCGATGTATGCGCCCGACATCAAAGACAGTGCTGCGATGGCCATTGGGTAGGGGCTCGTGGAACCGGTCAGTTCACGGATGATGGGGCCAAAGCCGAATCCGATGACCAGAATGGTCAGCACGGGCGGAAGTCCGCGCAGGACGTCCGTGTAGATGCGTGCAATCCACCGGGCCGCGGCGTTCCGGGAAATCCCCATCAGGGCCAGGGCCATGCCCAGCAGGGTCCCGATAATGCCCGAAATGACAGCGAGCACCAGTGTGTTCGGCAGGCCGACGGCGAACATCTTGGGAATGACTTCGCCCATCGCCTCCCAGTCAAGGAAGGTGTCAGCCAGTTGCTTGAGGATATCCATGGAACGCCCGGGTTACTTGGCCGGGATCTGGACGGCCTTGCTGCCCGGCTTCCAGCCCTGGGGAGTCTGCTCGGCCGCGGTGGGGCGGTCGGTGTACCACTGGGAGGTGAGCTTGGTCCACGTACCGTCAGCGATAACGGCATCCAGGCCGGCGTTCAGTGCATCGAGGAGGGGCTGGTTGTCCTTGTTCACGGCGTAGGCCGTGAAGTTCTGCGTGTTGACAACCTTTTCGGCGATCTTGGTACCGTCGCCGTCCTTGACCTGGCCCGAAGCCTGCTGGGACGGAGCAACCCAAGCGTCGATCTGACCGTTCTTCAGGTTGCCATAAACAGTGTTGTAGTCAGGGAAGCGAACGGGCTCCAGCTTGAGGGTGTTCGTGACGTAGTCATCCTGAACGGTGCCCTGAACGACGCCGATCCGGACGCCTTCCTTGAGGTCGGCGAAGCCGGTGACCTTGGCGTCGTTCTTGGTCACGACGGCCATGTAGCCAAAGTCGTAGCCGTTGGTGAAGCCGACGGTCTTTCGACGGGCATCCGTGGTGGAGATCGAGGAGGATCCGACGTCGAACTGCTTGTTTGCTACCTGCGACAGCAGGGCGGAGAAGTCAGTCGATGCAAACTCCACCTTCAGGCCAAGCTTGTCGCCGATGGCGCGAAGGAGTTCGTTGTCATAACCCGTGAACTTGCCCGAAGGGTCGATGAAGATGTTCGGCGGTGCATCGGACAGGGTTCCAACGCGCAGGGTGCCGTCCGTGATGAGTCCGAGCTTCGACTTGTCGATTTTGTCCAGCGCCGTGACGTCCGCGGTGGTGTACTTGTCCAGGGTCTGCTGGTCACTGCCGGCGAGGGCATCGGTGGGCGAGCCGCTGGGCTGGGAGGTTCCTCCGCCGCATGCTGCCAAGGAGATCACCAGGGCCGCTGCTACGGGAGCAGCAGACAGCCACTTGAGGGCTTTGAATTTCATGAAGAAATCACTTTCGTCGGGTCACAGAGACGTTCGCGGTGGGCGGGGAACGTGGCAGCAAGTATGGGGATGGCTGCCCTAGCAGACTTCAACCCGCCAAACTTAATTATGTCACCAGCCCCCGGACGGCTGGTGAATCGAACAAGTGATTGCCCTGGCTCGTTTTTTCCGAAGAAAGTTCCTATCCTGAGCCCTGTCTTCCCGGAACTGTTCCGGTGATGGCCAGACTGATGAAATCCCTGCGCACCACGCCGGTGCGCGGGGACCTTCGAAATTCTTGTGACTTGCGTCCCAACTGTGTCCCGACTGCGGGCCGTCCGGGCCGAAACCTGCCTCAGAAGCCGCCTCGGCTGGCATCCTCGGGTGGCAGTACGGGCCACTCGCCTTCGATGACAGCGGTGGGCTTGCTCCGCCGCAGATACTGCTGGAAGTCAGCCGCTTGGGAAGCAGCCCAGTCCACCTGCAAATGGTGCAACTTGGAGGCAGGCATTTGCAACTTGGGGAATTTGCCAGCCATGGCATCCAGAACGCGCAGGGTGGCCAAGGCGTCCGCAGCGGAGGTGTGGGCGTTGTCCAGGATCACGCCATATTCCTCGCATAAAGCGGTCAGGGTCCGCTTGCCCTTGCGGTACCGGTCCACCTGCTTGTTCATGACGTAGGGGTCCAATACTGGGAAACGGGTCAGTTGCGGGACACCATGCCGTGCCGACTCTGCAGCGAGCACCGTGAAGTCGTAGCTGGCGTTGAATGCAATGACCGGGGTGTCGTCGTCGAACAATTCCTGAAGAACCGCTGCCACCTCGCGCGTGACCTCAGCCGCCGGGCGGCCTTCCGCGCGGGCTTTCTCCGTAGTCACTCCGTGGACCTCGCTGGCCTCCAGGGGAATTTCCACCCCGGGGTCCGCCAGCCATTCATGCTCTTTGATGAGTTGTCCGTGCGCATCCACCACAGTGATTGAAGCGGTGACGATGCGGGCGGAACGGGAATTCTTCCCAGTAGTTTCGAGGTCGAAGGCAGCGCGGGGGAGGGTGTTCCAGGAGCTCATGTTTTCACGCTACCGGCTGGCACTGACAGTACTGGGCGCGACACTCCTGCGGCTACGCTGGAGCACATGCGGATGGAGTATGTGACGGCGGTGCTGGCTGTCGTGGACCTTGTTCCGCCCGGCACGGCCCTGTCATATGGTGACGTCGCAGAACTCCTTGGAGCCGGCGGACCCAGGCAGGTGGGCGCGGTGATGAGCCACTACGGCAGTTCCGTACCTTGGTGGCGTGTCCTACGGGCAAGCGGGGATGCCCCGCCCGGCCACGAGGCAGAGGCCCTGCGCCATTATGTGCAGGAGTCCACACCCCTGCACGGCGCTTTTGAGGAATTCCTGCGGACAGGCGAGGGGCGATGGCGCGTGGACCTTGGAGCTGCACGATGGGCGCCAACTGATGCTGAATTCGATCGTATTGATGTGATCTCGGACCAGTTGGAGCGTCAGCTCCATAATTTGTCGGTGCCCGATGATGAAATGACTGTGTGACCGCAACAGCTACCAAAACCCGCCAAGCCCCGGCAGCCCTCCGCCTGCTTCCGCCGCGCGAGATTCACTACGCGGCGCCTGACCTGTCTCCGGACCAGCGTGCGGTTGTGTCAGTCAGGCAAGGAGGCGGCCCTGTCCTGGTCCCTGGGGGTCCGGGCACCGGAAAGTCCACGGTGCTGGTCGAATCGGCGGTCCTCCGTGTTAATGAAGACGGCGTGGATCCCGAACGGATACTTATTCTCGCTCCTGGCCGACACGCCGCAGCCGCCTTGCGGGACAGCTTCACCGGTCGCCTGGACAGAAGCCTCAGTACGACGCCGGCACGCACCTGGGCGTCGTACGCCTTCGACGTCATCCGGCGAGCCAAAGCGGAAGGCGTCCTGCCGTTGCCCCGTCCGCCGAAGCTCCTTTCCGGACCGGAACAGGATCTGATCATCAAGGAGCTGCTGGAAGGCCATTCCCGCCCAGGGCATCAGTTGCCTTGGCCGGAGGACCTCTCCGCAGCATTGCCCACCCGGGGCTTCCGCCACGAGATCCGCCAATTGTTTGATCGCATTATCGAGTCCGGCCGCACTGCAGAGGACCTGGTGGGGCTCGCCTATGAATGTGGGCGTCCGGATTGGATGGCGGCCGCCCAGCTCTACAGCGAGTATCGGGATGTTTTGGACCTCCGCATGCCCGAGGCCTTTGATCCCGCAGGGATCATCACCACGGCGCGCCAGATTTTCCAGGACTCGCCGGCTTTCCTGGCCGCTGAGCGTGACCGGCTGCAGCTGGTTCTCGTGGACGATGCCCAGGAATCCAATCCTGCCGTGTTTGAACTCCTGGCGGATATTGCCGAGGGCAAGGACGCCATAGTTACGTATTCGCCTGACACGGTGGTGCAGGGCTTTCGTGGAGCGCGGCCGGACCTTGTCCCGGAGCTGCCCGTGCTTCTCGAGGGAAGCCACGGGGTTCTTGAGCGGCCACTGTGGACCACGCATCGTCATCGCCCCGAGGTGGCCCGGGCCTGGACAAGGGTTGCCGCACGTATCTCACAACGATCGGGGGGCCAAAAGGCGAGGCGACTCGAACAGCCGGAGTCCATCGAAGGCGCCCGGGAAATCAGCAACGGCGGGCGGGTGGAAGGACACGTGCTGCCTTCTCCTGTCCATGAGCTCCGATACGTTGCACAGCGGATTCTGGAAGCGCAGTTGCGTGAGGGCCGGGACTTCAGTGATATTGCCGTCATTGTCCGAAATGGTGGATTGATCTCGCAACTCCAGCGGTACCTCAATGGACAGGGAATTCCCGTGCGCGTTCCTGTGGCTGATTCTGCAGTCCGGGATGAGGTGGCTGTCCGGCCCCTCCTGGAAGTCTTCGCTGTCATCCTTGATCCGGCCAAGCTCACTCCCGAAACCGCTGTTTCCCTCCTGACTTCGCGCATTGGTGGAGCGTCTGCCATTGAGCTCCGCCGCCTCCGTCAATCTCTCCGGCGCGAGGAGCTGCTTGGCGGCGGCGGACGTTCCAGTGACGCGTTGCTGGTGGAAGCGTTGCTTGAACCGGGAGCCCTGGCTTCGTTGGGAATTGAAGGAAACCCTGCCCGACGACTTGCACGGATGATTGCTGCGGGCACTGCCGCAGCAGCCGAACCCGGGGCCAACGCGGAATCCGTCCTCTGGGCGCTATGGCACGCCACGGGATTGGCGCCACGCTGGTCCGACGCTGCGCTGGAAGGAGGGAGTGCAGGGGCGCGCGCTGACCGCGACCTTGACGCCATGATGGCCCTGTTCCACACGGCGGAGCGTTTTGTGGATCAACTGCCCGGCTCAGGCCCGGAACAGTTCCTCGATTACTTGTTGAACCAGGAACTTCCGATGGACACCCTTGCGGCCAGGGCCCAGCTTGAGGAATGCGTGGAAATCATGACTCCTGCCAGTGCGGCTGGCCGCGAATGGCCTGTGGTGATCGTGGCCGGCCTGCAGGAAGGTGTCTGGCCTAATACCCGTCTACGCGGGGAACTCCTGGGCAGCACCCTGTTTGCGGACGCCGTGGAGCATGGAGTCGACTACGCGTTGGGCCGCGGACCCCTCAGCAGGCTCAGGGACATCCGCTACGACGAACTCAGGAGTTTCTCCACTGCGGTCTCACGCGCCAGGGAGGTCCTCATCTGCACGGCTGTCTCTTCGGAGGACGAACAACCTTCGGCCTTCCTGGATTATGTCGCACCGTTGGCTTCCGGCGAGTACCGGCGCGACTACACACCGGTGGATCGACCCATGACTCTTCGCGCGCTGGTGGCCGAGTTGAGGCAGCATGCCCAGGCCGAAGACCACGACGCCAACGGCGAAACACCCACGGCGCGCGAGGCAGCACGTGTGCTGGCCCGTCTTGCTTCTGTTGATCCACCCGTGGCCGGAGCCCATCCGGATACCTGGTGGGGCTTGGCGCCCTTGAGCTCCGAGGAAGCGGTTGTCCCACCGGGAGGCACTGTTGCGGTATCGCCATCCAAGGTGGAGACCGTCCACAAGTCCCCACTGGATTGGTTTGTGCAAGCGGCCGGAGGAGAAGCTGCCACGGACTTCGCACGGAGCCTTGGCACACTGGTCCACAGCATTGCACAGGAGCTGCCGGACGCTTCAGGGACGCAGTACGTTGCGGAACTCGTTCGCCGCTGGCCCACCCTTGGCATGAAGGACAATTGGGAAGGAAAGCTCGATTACCAGCGTGCGGAACAGATGGTTCGCAAATTGGCCCAGTACGTGCTCATCATGCGAAGCGAAGGTAGGAGCCTGCTGGCGGTGGAGCACGACTTCGAAGTCCAACTTCCCGACGTCCACCTGGGTTCTGCACGTCTGAATGAGGATGCAGATGATTCGGCCGCCACTCGGCACGCTGTGCTCCGCGGACAGGTTGACCGCTTGGAAATCGACGCCGCAGGCCGTTTGGTGATCGTCGATCTCAAAACCGGAAAACGCCAGCCGGGCAAGGCCGAAGTAGCCAGGCACCCCCAGCTGGGGGCGTACCAGGCAGCGGTGCTCAAAGGTGCATTCGAGGATGCGGGCGCACTTGGGGAGTCCGGCCACCCTGTTCCAGGTGGGGCCGTCCTTGCACAGCTGGGAACCAAGACCAAGAGCCCGGGGGTTCAACAGCAGGATCCACTCGAGCCCGACGACAACTGGGCAGAGGCTTTGGTCCATGAGGCCGCGGAACTCATGGCCGGCGCAACGTTCGAAGCCCGGCATGATCCGAGCAAAGCGGGACACGGCGGACATGGCTGCCGTCTGCCCGATATTTGCCCACTGTGCGCCAGAGGAAAGCAGGTCACTGAATGACTACCGATCTTCTTGAAGGATCCGGCAGCAGGGATGCCGGAATCCTGGAAGGGGAGTCCGGGCTGCCCGTTCCCAGGTTCTCCCCGTCGGAACTGGCAGACATCCTTGGCGAAAAGAACCACCCCACCGCAGAGCAGGCAAGCATCATCGCTTCCTCCCTTACGCCACGGCTGGTGATTGCCGGCGCGGGGTCGGGGAAAACGGCCACCATGGCAGACCGCGTTGTGTGGCTCGTGGCCAATGGTTGGGTCCGGCCCGAGGAAGTCCTGGGTGTGACATTTACCCGTAAAGCTGCCGGCGAGTTGGCCAGCAGAATCCGGGCAAAACTGGCCACCCTCCAGCGCATAGCCAACGAAGACGATGGCAGCATCGGCTTCCCGGAAGGGCTTCTGGGTGCCGACGACCTCGAGCCCAAAGTGTCCACCTACCACTCTTACGCGAGCGGAATTGTTTCGGACTATGGATTGAGGTTGGGCATCGAGCGGGACGTCGTCCTGCTCGGCGGTGCCCAATCGTGGCAGTTGGCAAGCGAGGTTGTTGAGGCTTACGACGGCGAATACGAGCATTTCACCGCGGCAAAGTCGACGCTCGTCAATGCCGTCATCCAGCTGGCCGGCGAGTGCGCGGAACACCTGCAGGACCCCGCCACCGTCCGGGACTGGGTGCTGGAGCGCGTTCAGTCCTTCGAACAACTCCCTTATGTGGCCGGGGCAAAGAAGAGCCCCACGCAGGCGGCAGGGGAGCTCGCTGCCATGCTGCGCACCCGGGCCAGCGTCGCAGATATGGTTCTGCGCTACCAGGATGCCAAACGTCAAAGGGGAGTGCTGGATTTCGGGGACCTCGTGGCACTTGCGGCCCGCATCTCCCGGGAAATACCGTTGGCTGCGGCCACTGAGCGGGCACGCTACAAGGTGGTGCTGCTGGACGAGTTCCAAGACACTTCGCATGCCCAGCTTGTCTTGTTTTCGCGCCTTTTCGGCCACGGTCATGCCGTCACCGCGGTAGGGGACCCGAACCAATCGATCTACGGATTCCGCGGCGCTTCCGCAGGACAGCTCTTCCACTTTGTGCAGGAGTTCCCCGTGAGGCACAACGATCAAGCATCTGGCGGAGACTCCTATTCTGTGGCGCCAACGTCGTACCTGACCACGGCTTGGCGCAACGGCAGGAACATCCTCCAGGCAGCCAACACTATTGCCGCACCCTTGAACAAAGCCGCAGCAGCCGACGGCCCCGCGGGGGAGAGGGACACTGCAAGTGGCGTGGCGGTTCCACCCCTGGTGCCGAGTCCGGCCGCGGCCGAAGGCAGCGTTGTTATCGGTCGCTTCAGCACGGACGAAGATGAGGCTGGCGCTATTGCCCGCGACGTCCGGCGGTACCAGAGGACCGTCTTCGAGGAAGAGAAAGACGGTACTCCCGTCAAGCCAACCATTTCGGTTCTGTGCCGGCGACGCGCGCAGATGGAATGCCTTCGGAGGGAATTCGAACTTCAAGGAATTCCCTATGAGATCGTTGGCCTCGGGGGTCTGTTGGACACGCCTGAGATAGTGGACCTGGTGGCAACGCTGCGGGTTCTGGCTGATCCTGGCCGTTCCGATGCTTTGATGCGGCTTCTGGCCGGAGCACGATGGCGCATTGGGCCAGCGGACCTCATGGCCTTTAATGATTGGTCCCGTTTCCTGGCCAAGCGGAGGCCAGGACCCGGCAACACCCCTGAGGTGGCGGACGAAGACCCGGCTGCTGTCGTGATGGAAAGCGACATCACTGACGCCGCGAGCCTTGTGGAAGCCCTGGACTTCCTGCCGCGGCCGGGCTGGACATCCGGACATGGGAGGTCGCTGAGCCTTCCAGCCTTGGAACGATTGACGAGGTTGTCGGAGGAAATGCGCACCCTTCGCACCTACATTGGGGATGACCTGACAACCTTGCTCGGCGAGGTTGAACGTGCCATGTTGCTGGATATCGAGGTGGCCGCAAAGCCTGGCGTCAGCATCCACCAAGCACGCCGAAACCTGGATGCCTTCCAGGACGCGGCCGCCGGATTCCTGCAAACCTCCCAGCGGATCGATCTTCTGGCTTTCCTCTCCTGGCTGGAAGCCGCAGCCTCGGAGGAAGGTGGCCTGGACATTGCTCCTCTTGAAACCAATCGGGAAGCAGTCCAACTCTTAACAGTCCACGCCTCCAAAGGGCTGGAATGGGACGTCGTCTTTGTCCCCGGGCTCAACGCAGGTTCCTTCCCCAGCAACAGGGACTCACGATGGAGCAGCGGCGCAGCTGCCCTGCCATGGCCGTTGCGCGGTGACCGGGCTGATCTGCCGCAGTGGGATCTTGACCACAACGACCAAAAGGGGTGGCTGGACGCTGAGAAGGACTTCAAATCGGAAGTTCAACATCATGGCGAAGCCGAAGAACGCCGGCTTGCGTACGTCGCCTACACGCGGGCCAAGTTTGTTTTGATGGTGTCCAGCTCCGCATGGAATGGGTCCAGATCCGGTATGGCAGGGATGTCGTCGTTCCTCTCCGAGCTGGCGCCGCTCGCGGGAGTGTCCTCCTCGTCCCGGGACGCCCTGGCTGTCGCGAATGTCCAGGGCGTTGTGGTCCACCCCGAGTCGGTAGCCGAAGAATCGCTGCCCGATAGCAGCCCGCTCACCGCCACGTTGGAAGTGGCTCAATTTCCCTATGATCCACTCGAAGGCCCGTCCGATCCCCGTACGGGAGCCCGCATTAGGCTCGTTCCCGGGCGTCGTGCCGCCATGGACCGGGCTGCGGCCCGGGTACGTGAATTCATGGAGGAGTCCGCTTCTCAAGCATCGCCGGAAGCTTTGACAGGCAACCCGGGGAGGTGGTCACACGAAGCCCAGCTGCTACTGGATCGCCGGCTCCAGGGAAAGCTTCGGCAGGATGTGCACTTGCCCAGCCACATCTCGGCCTCCCTGTTCGTTGACCTTGGCGCAGATCCCGCAGCGGTGCTGGCCCAACTGCGCCGACCCGTACCCCGGGAACCGGGCATTTCGGCCCGAAAGGGCACAGCTTTCCATGTCTGGGTGGAGGAGTACTTCGGAACAACCGGCATGTTGGACATCGACGAAGCACCCGGCTCGGATGCCCATATCGACGAAGCGTACGGCCTGGATCAAATGGTTGAAGCGTTCAAGCAGTCCGAGTGGGCGCATCGGGCCCCGGCCTTTGTGGAAGTGCCTGTGGAAACGAGGATCGGTGACGTGGTGGTCCGCGGACGTATCGACGCCGTTTTCCGCGACGCGGACGGGCGATGGCAACTAATCGACTGGAAAACAGGACGCCGGCCTGCAGGCAAACAGCTCGCAGCGAAAGCCGTGCAGTTGGCTGTGTACCGTCTTGCATGGGCGCGGTTGAAGGGCGTTCCCCTGGAGGAAGTCAGCGCGGCGTTCTATTACGTGGCGGAGGATGCTGTCGTGCGTCCGCATGACTTGGGCAGTGCCGAGGAACTCGAGCAGATCATCGACGAGGCCCTCATGAACGATCCCGCGCGTGGGGTTTCCGGGTAGAAGGAATCCGGGAGAAGCGCTGGTCTAGGAACGCTCGCCGGCATGCAGCGGTGTCACATTGACAACATTCAAAGCTGCAGTCGACGCGTCATCCTGAGGCCGAGGGGAGGATTCATCCGCCACCTTGTTCGACACCGTTTCAGCATCCGCATCGGATGCTGCTTCCTTGTCAGGCGCCTCGTTGTCAGGTGCTTCCTTGCCAGGCTCCTCGTTGTCAGGTGCTTCGGCGTCAGGCACTCCGGCGCGGGGGGCTTCCTTCGACGATGTGGGAGGTAGGAAAGGCGCCGGGACTGAAGTCCCGGCGTCGGGAATCGCCACGACAGTAACGGCAGGCTGCCGGACGTTATTCGAGTGATTCGCGGCTTCCTGCAGTGCCGCGCCTTCAGCCTCAGCTGCAGCCGCCTGCTCGGCGGCCAGAACGGCCTCGTCATGCCGGGCTTGTTCTTCTATGTCATCCGCAAGGGACTGCAGCATTGATACTGCCTCTGACGTCATGTCGTCGTGCCCAACGGCCATTGCCTTCACCAAATACTGGGCCAACGCGAATTCAGCCAGCAAAGCGGCGCGTCGAAGCAGATGGGCGTCGGGTGTGTCCCGGCGCGCCTCGGTATACCGGCCGAGCACCGCTTCAACGAACGAGGCTTCGTTGGACGCCACCAGCCACGCGAAATCATCTGCGGGATCACCAATGCGGAGGTCGGTCCACCCCGTCAAGGCCGTCACGGTATCGTCCTGGACCATCAGGTTGTCTTCGTGGAGGTCGCCATGAACCACCGAGGGGTTGAACCGCCACAGCGCGACGTCCTCAAGGGCATGTTCCCAGCGGCGCAGCAACGTGGCGGGGATCTTGCCGGTAGTGGCCGCCTGGTCCAATTCGTTGAGCTTGCGCTGCCGAAACTCGTTGGCCGAGTAACTGGGCAGATCTGCATTGTTGACCAGTGCCAGGGGGAGGTCGTGGATGGCGGCAAGGGCGTTGCCAATATCACGGGCCAAAGCCGGACTACCGGCGGATAGCTCGTCAATGGACAACGTGGAACCCTGCAGATGGGCATACACGAATGTTGTGAGGGCGCCCTGCCGGACTGTGCCGGCGATGGTTGGCACATGGAAAGGAAGCTCGGCACGGATGGCGGGCGCGAAGGCCCGAAGTACCATGAATTCCGTTTCGAGGCGGGTACTGGCCTCGGGATGACGCGGCGAACGGACGCGCCAACGCTTGCCTTCCGCATCGAGCAACAACGCCGAATCGAAGTCGGCGTCGTCATCGGGGGAATAGGCTGTAGCCGTCGGTGCCAGTCCGGGCACCGCCGCGGTTGCTACAGCGGCCAGTTCGAGCGGTGTTCTTCTCACGTCTTCCACGGTAGATTGAGTGGCGCCTATGGCCATGATGCAGTGCGGCGAGTCTTCAGATCCGCACGAAAACAAGGCAGAAGTGGATCATCGGTCCCCTCAGCCGCCGGCATTGGCACGATATGCACAAGCGGCCGATCCAAATGTTCTTTGTCGGTGCGAATCAGTACGGTAGATACATGAGTTATGCGGAGTCTCCGGCGCTGGCCAACCACTTGATGGAAACTGTTCTTCCAGTGCGCCCGGCGTTGGTGGACCGAGGCTCCAGTGAGCGCATGAAGCCTGGCATGGTTGAGGACCTCATCGCCTCCGGCAGGGCCAAGGCCATGGTCATTTCCCAACGCAAGGCGCTGGTGAGGAGGGATGGCCTTTGGTTCGGGGATGCTGGTCCACTGTGGGCTGCCCTCGGCGAAGCAAAAGCCGGCGCCCTGACTGCTATCTACCTGGGTACCACCTTGCGACCTTCGTCCGTGGCCGAGGGTACTCCCGTTTTGCTGTTTACTGTTGCTGAGCCGCCCGTGCCCGGGACAGCCCTGATCCCCTCCGTTGCGCAGTGGGCCGGGTTCCGGGAAGTTGCAGAACGCCTCGATGCTACTGACACTGCCTTGTTCATCGAAGCCAGCGCCATCTCCAACTGGCACGCGACCCATACCCATTGCCCGCAGTGCGGCACGCCAACTGATATTGAAACCGGGGGCTGGGTGCGGCGGTGTCCCAAGGACAACTCTGAGCACTATCCGCGTACAGACCCGGCGATCATCGTTACTGTCGTTGGCCCTGACGGCCGGCTCCTGCTGGGTGGCGGCGGGCCTGCCGACGCCAGTAACTACTCCACCCTTGCTGGATTTGTTGAGCCCGGGGAATCGCTTGAGCAGGCTGTTGTCCGCGAAATCGGAGAGGAAGTAGGCGTACGCGTTACTGCCTGCCAGTATCTTGGTTCGCAGTCGTGGCCCTTCCCTGCCTCGCTCATGTTGGGCTTTACGGCAATAACGAACGACGCCGTTGCCCGCCCCGACGGCCTAGAGGTCACCCGCGCGCGGTGGTTCAGCCGTGAAGAGTTGCAGGAGGCTGTGTTGAGTGGCGAGATCACCATCTCCACGCGCCTGTCCATTGCGCGCTCCTTGATTGAGCATTGGTACGGCGGCGTCATCGAAGACCTCCAGCCGTGACAGGAGGAATTTTCGACGTCGGAGGCTCACTTGAGGAGCGGATCCTCAGCGGCCTGGATGATGAGCAACGTGAAGTAGCCAGCACTCTCACTGGCCCTCTTTGCGTACTCGCAGGTGCAGGCACAGGCAAAACCCGCGCCATTACGCACCGCATCGCTTATGGAGTGCATTCGGGGGTGTATTCACCACAGAGGCTGCTGGCCGTGACCTTCACAGCCAGGGCTGCGGCCGAAATGCGGAGCAGGCTTCGGGATCTTGGCGTGGCCAATGTGCAGGCACGGACTTTCCATGCTGCGGCCCTGAGGCAATTGCAGTTCTTCTGGCCGCAGGCGATCGGCGGTACCCTGCCCAGCCTGCTGGACCACAAGGCGAACATGATTGCTGAGGCCTCACGCAGGCTTCGCCTCAGCACTGATCGGGCTTCCATCAGGGACTTGGCTGCAGAAATTGAGTGGGCAAAAGTCTCTATGCTCACACCTGCCAACTACCTGGAGAATGCACAAGGACGCGGGACTCCGGGAGGCTTCGACCTCACGGCTGTGTCCAGGGTGTTCCAGGCGTACGAGGATATTAAGACTGACCGCAACGTCATTGACTTCGAAGACGTCCTGCTTATTACGGTTGGGATCCTCCAGGAGGATCCCAAGGTTGCAGCGACGGTCAGGGAGCAATACCGCCACTTCGTCGTCGACGAGTACCAGGATGTTTCCCCGCTTCAGCAGCGGCTCCTGGATCTCTGGTTGGGTGGTCGTGATGAATTGTGCGTGGTGGGTGATGCGAGCCAGACCATCTACTCCTTTACGGGGGCCTCACCCAAACATCTCTTGAATTTCAAGGCACACTACCCAGGCGCCACCGTCGTCAAGCTCATCCGTGATTACAGGTCCACCCCGCAGGTGGTTAAGCTGGCCAATGAGCTTCTCGGGTCCCGGCGAAGTGGTGGACCGGTTGCCGATGCGGCGTGGGCGCCTCCGCTCAAGCTTGTCGCCCAAAGGCCAGCAGGCCCGGAACCGCGGTTCATGGAATGTCCGGACGACGAAGCGGAGGCGGCGGTCGTTGCCGGCAGAATCCAGGAGCTACTCAACACGGGAGTAAAAGCCAGCGAGATCGCCATACTGTTCCGCACCAACGGGCAATCCGAAGCTTACGAGCAAGCGTTGGCGTCAGCGGGGATCGGTTACCAGCTTCGCGGCGGAGAGAGGTTCTTCGCCCGCAAGGAGGTCCGGGATGCCATCCTGCAGCTGCGTGCGGCGACCAGGGCTGTGGCAGAAGGCGCCCCGGAGCCCCTGGGCCAGATTGTCCGTGACATTGTTGCCTCGCTTGGCTACAGCGAAGCCGCGCCACACAGTGGTGGAGCACTTCGCGAGCGTTGGGAATCCCTGGCCGCGTTGGTGGCCTTGGCTGATGAGTTGTCAGTCAGCCGTGGAGAGTCTTTCACCTTGGCTGAGTTCGTCAACGAGCTCCAGGAACGGTCGGTGGCCCAGCATGCTCCCACAGTTCAGGGTGTGACTCTTGCCTCTCTTCACGCGGCGAAGGGCCTCGAATGGGATGCCGTTTTCCTGGTGGGCCTCAGCGAAGGACTCATGCCTATCTCCTTCGCGGACACCCCGGAGGACGTGGACGAAGAACGCCGGCTGCTCTACGTCGGGATCACCCGTGCGCGTGAGCATTTGAACCTGTCATGGTCCTCCGCGCGTACTCCGGGTGGCCGCGCCAACCGCAAGCCCTCGCGCTTTCTCGATGGACTCCGGCCGGATTCGGTGGCGTCCGCGAACGCCAGGAGCCGGGCAGGTTCCACCCGCCGCAAGGCTGCCGCGCCGGCCTCGTGCAGGGTATGTGGAAGCATGCTTGCCTCCGGAGCCGAGAGGAAGGTGGGTCGGTGCAACCAATGCCCGCCGACATACGAGGAACAGACCTTTGACGCACTGAGGCAGTGGCGGCGCGATGAAGCGCAATCTGCCGATGTTCCCGCCTACGTTGTCTTCACTGATGCCACATTAACCGCAATAGCCGAAGCCCGGCCGGCGTCGCTGGAGGAATTGGCCGGACTGGCGGGGGTAGGGCCCTCCAAACTGGAGCGCTACGGAGAAGCCGTCCTCGCCGTCCTCGCAGAGAGCACCAACCTCTGATGCCGCGCTCAACGGCCGGCCAGGCCGACGTTCCCATGCTCACCGACGACGGTGCTCCAGTAGTTGTCAGGCGCTCAGCCCGGCGCCGGCGGACGGTAGCTGCGTTTTGGGAAGACGGTAATGCCGTTGTCGCGATTCCCGCCAGCTTTACCAAATCACAGGAGCGCGAGTGGGTGCGGCGCATGCTTGCGAAGCTCCAGAGGCAAGGTGAGCGCAGGGCGGGTCAACCAGATCGGCGCAGGCCTGCTACGGACGAGGCACTTGCCCAGCATGCAGCGCACCTTTCGCGGACCTACCTCGGAGGACGGGCGGTTCCGACGTCGGTCCGCTGGGTGACGAACCAGAACTCACGGTGGGGCTCGGCTACTCCAGCGGATGGAACCATCCGGCTTTCGAACAAGCTTCAGGCGATGCCACAGTGGGTGATCGACTACGTGCTCCTGCACGAATTGGCGCATTTGTTGGTAGCGGGGCACAATGCGCAGTTTTGGCACTTGCTGACGGCCTACCCGGAGACACAGCGCGCCAAAGCATTCTTGGAGGGGGTCGCGTTCGCGACCTCCCGTGGGATTAGCGGTGACGCCAATGAATCGGCTGGAACGGGCACGGACGAAACGGAGTAGGGACGAGAATGGTCGCCATGAAATTCATGGCGACCATTGCTGACATTAGGTGGACGGTGACTTCGGATCTGCGCTGCCTGGGTCGGGCCCGCTGTCGTCCTGGGAGTCGTCACCTTCCGATTCGGCGTCCCCGGGCTCATCGTAGCCTCCGCTCAAGAGCTTCTGCAGAGCATCGTCAACCTCGGTGTCGCTGGCCTCGGCAAGCCTGCGGCGTTCGGAGAAGCCCTTGGGATCGTCCAGGTCTTCCCCGGTGGGCAGCAGGTCAGGATGGTGCCAGATGGCATCCCTGCCGGCAATACCGCGTTCTGCTTTCAGTGTTGCCCACAAGGTAGCGGCCTCCCGAAGCCTGCGTGGGCGCAGTTCCAGCCCCACAAGCGATGAGAAGGCATGTTCGGCGGGGCCGCCGGTGGCACGCCGACGACGGACAGTTTCGCGAAGGGCGGTAGCCGAGGGGAGTACCTTGTCCGTGGCTTCAGCAGTGAGTTCATCCACCCATCCCTCCACGAGGGCAAGCGCCGTTTCGAGCTTTTCAAGAGCGGCAGTCTGCACGGGCGTCCGCTCCGGAGTGAAGACGCCCTGGGACAAGGCTTCCTGGATTCCTTCAGGGTTGCCGGGGTCCAGCTCCCGTGCGAGATCCTCGATTCGGGACATGTCAATGTGGATGCCTCGTGCATAGGCTTCAATGGCGCCGAGCAAGTGGCCGCGCAGCCACGGAACCTGCACGAACAACCGGGCGTGGGCTGCCTCGCGGACGGCGAGGAAGAGCCGGACATCGTTTTCGGGGAGGCTGAGACCTTCGCCGAACTTGGCGACGTTGGCCGGGAGCAGGGCCATCTCCAAGTCAGCCAGGGGAACACCGATGTCCGTGGAGCTGACTACCTCGGCCGAGAGCGCGCCAATCGCCTGGCCCAATTGCATCCCGAAAATGGCGCCGCCCATGTTCTGGAGCATTGACGAAGCACCACCCATCATGGACTTCATTTCCTCGGGCATCTGCTGGGTCAAGGCGTTGGACAATGCATTGGCGATGCTGTTGGCAACTGGCTCAGTCAGCCGCTTCCAGGTTCCAAGGGTTGCTTCAACCCATTCCGCACGGGACCACGCACGGCCGATAAGTCCGGTGGCGGAAAGGTCCGTCACAGGATCCAGCCATAGTTCCGCGAGCCGTAGTGCTTCATCGATGTCCCGGGCCTGCTGGGCGTTCACCGATGGATCGCTCCCGGACGCCGCAACGCGCCGTGCGTTCTCATGGGCCAGTTGCCAGTTCACCGGACCCTCGGACGTTGAGCTCATCATGGCCTGGACTTGTGCGAACATTTGCTGCAGGAGCTGGGGATCGTTGGGCAGCCCTGCAGCCTTGGCCAGTTCGGCGGGATCGATGTTGCCCATGCCCTGGCCGCCCATCAGGTTCTGCAGCATTTCCGCCAGCGGGTCCTTGGGCGTCTCATCGTCATCTGACGGGTGGTTGGGATTGGAAGTCATGGTGCCGCCGATCGTCGAACTGGCTGGTGATCACTTTCACCGTACCGCGCGGTGGGAAGGCTGTCTGCCTGTGTGCGGCGCCGTTCGCTGTAGGCAAAGCATCCCCACAACGCCCGACCGCGTAATGTGGATGTTTGGTATGTGCCCGTCGCCGCGGCCAGCGGCAGGAGCCAAAATGCCGGTCGCACAGTACCGGTAAAGAGAGGCCTCAATGCTTACTTCGCCCAGCCCCGAGGGCTCGCTCGATCCGCGTCAAACGCCCGACGCCGATTCCTCCCCTGAATCTCCGGAACCTGCCGGCAGCGGCCGGTACATGATCATGGTGGTCTCGGGCCTGCTGGCACTGGGACTTGGGATCGGGGCGGCTGCTTTGCCGGTTCCCTACGTAGTTGAGTCTGCCGGACCGACCTTTAACACGTTGGGGCAGGATGGGGACAAACCGGTCATCAGCATTTCGGGACATGAGTCCTTCCCAGCCAAGGGAAACCTGGACCTGACCACGGTGGTGATGGCGGGCGGGCCGAAGACTCCTGCAACAATTTTCGAAGTCTTCCGGGCCTGGTTGGACAAATCCAAAGCCGTTTATCCCGAGGAACTGATCTACCCCAAAGGCACCACAGCTGAAGAGACGGTCCAGCAAGGCGAAATTGCCATGGAGACTTCACAGGAAAACGCTGTTGCCGCAGCACTGCGGCAATTGGATATCCCCTTTGAACAGAGGCTCAAGGTGGCCGGCCTCTCGGATCCGTCTCCTTCCGTGGGGAAACTTCAGGAAGGAGACCGGCTGACCTCCATTAACGGAAAGCCGATCTCCTCCCTCAGCATGGTCCAGGCTGAACTGGCAGCCGGAAACGGCGCCCCGGCGGTCCTCGTCGTGGACAGGAACGGTTCTGCAGTCACGGAAACGATAACGCCCACCAGGAATCCCGCTGGCCGCTACGTCCTGGGCATCCTCCTGGGTAGCGACTTCACGTTCCCGTTTGAAGTGAAAATTTCCTTGGACAACGTGGGGGGTCCAAGCGCCGGAATGATGTTTGCCCTGGGCATCGTGGACAATCTCACGCCAGGGGACCTCACTGGAGGAAAGCACGTGGCAGGGACCGGAACCATCACCGCTGATGGAACAGTGGGAGCCATCGGCGGCATTGCGCAGAAGATGATTGGAGCGCGGCAGCATGGAGCCACCATGTTCCTTGCGCCGGCCGCGAATTGCGCCGACGTCGTAGGGCACATTCCTGATGGCCTGCAGGTGGTGAAGGTGGAAACCTTGGCCGATGCCACCGCAGCAGTGGAACGACTCGGTTCAGGACAGGACACGGCGGGCCTTCCCACCTGCACCAACAACTAGACTGGCGGTGGAACTTAGCTCCACCGCCACTCGTGGCATATATGACGGACTCCGCCATCGCCCAGGGGCAGAGATCGTTGAACACACGCACACCGACTTTTAACTGACGACCACCAATGAGGTACAGAGTTTGTCCCGTCCCGCCAGCTCCAACCCGCCCGGAAGATCGCCGCTGAGACGAGGTGCCCTGACTCCGACGCTCATCGTCGTGGCAGTGGCCGTCGTTGGATTCATTTTCTTCGCCAATGTGTGGACAGACGTCCTCTGGTACCAGCAGCTCGGCTTCTTCGAAGTTTATGTCCGCGAGAACCTCGCCCGGATCGTCACGTTCCTGGTCGGTTTCGCCATGATGTTCACTGCCGTCTACTTCGCCATCAGGATCGCGTACCACGCCAGGCCGGTCTACGCTCCGGATGCTGAGTCACGTGACAACCTCAACCGCTACCAGGCCCAGCTTGAGCCTGTCCGCAGAGTCGTCATGGTCGGCCTGCCGATCCTGTTCGGGCTCTTTGCCGGCAGCGCAGCGGCAAGCCAGTGGCAGAAGGTTCTCCTCTTCTTCAACCAAGAGCCCTTCGGCCAAGCGGATCCGTTGTTCAATCTCGACATCAGCTTCTACTTGATGTCGCTCCCGTTCCTTGGCTTTGTTACCGGATTCCTCATCAGCATTGCGGTAGTGGCTGGCATTGCCGGCATCCTCACGCATTACTTGTACGGAAGCATCCGGCTCATGGAGCGTGGTGTTTTCACCAGCCGGGCCGCCCAGATCCACATTGCCGTAACAGGTGCATTCTTCCTGCTGCTGCTTGGCGTGAATTTCTGGCTGGACAGGTACTCCACTGTGCAGAGCTCATCCGGACGGTGGGCAGGTGCACTGTATACAGACGTCAATGCCGTTGTGCCCACCAAGGCCATCCTGGCGGTTGCCGCGGGCTTGGTTGCGATTCTCTTTATCATCGCTGCGGTTATTGGCCGCTGGCGCCTGCCGGTAATCGGTACCGCGATGTTGATCATCACGGCCATCCTGGCGGGTGGCGTCTACCCATGGGTTATCCAGCAATTCCAGGTGCGTCCCTCGGAGAACACCCTGGAAAGGGAGTTTATTGACCGCAATATCAAGATGACCCGGGCAGCCTACGGCCTGGACAAGATTGATGTGTCCGCCTATAACGCCACAACAACGGCTACGAGCGGAGCTTTGGCAAAGGACGCCCAGACTGCGGCCAACATCCGCCTGCTGGATCCGAACCTCATCTCCTCGGCGTTCGCCCAGCTTGAGCAGTACCGTCCGTACTACCAGTTCCCCCAGACACTGAATGTGGACCGCTACACCGTGGATGGCAAAGTGCAGGACACCGTCATCGCTGTTCGCGAACTGAACCCGGACGGCCTGAGCGCAAACCAGCAGACCTGGGTCAACCGACACATCGTTTATACGCACGGTTACGGTGTTGTCGCAGCGAAGGGCAACAAGTTCACGGTTGATGGCAAGCCGGATTTCCTGCAATCAGGAATTCCATCCAACGGCGTTCTCGGCAATGACACCACGTACGAACCTCGCATCTACTTCGGCGAGAACTCTCCTGAATATTCGATTGTTGGCGCTCCCGAGGGTGCCCAGCACCGCGAGCAGGACCGCCCGGCTGGTCGCGAAGGCGGGGGAGAAACCCAATACACCTTCACCGGCAACGGCGGACCCATCGTAGGCAACTGGCTCAACCGCATTCTGTACTCCATCAAGTTCCAGTCCTCGGACTTGTTGCTTTCGGACGGCGTGAACGAGAAATCCCAGATTCTCTACGACCGCAATCCCCGCGAACGGGTTGAGAAGCTTGCTCCCTACCTGACCGTGGATGGCAACGCGTATCCGGCCGTCGTCGATGGTCGCGTGAAGTGGATCGTTGACGGTTACACCACTAGCCAATACTTCCCGTACTCCCAGCCCCAGCAGTTGCAGAACGCGACCGTTGATTCGCAGACCAGTGCGGGCCGGACGGTGACACTGCCCAACAGCTCCGTGAACTACATCCGCAACTCGGTCAAGGCCACTGTCGACGCATACGACGGCTCGGTCACGCTCTATGCCTGGGACGACCATGATCCTCTCCTGAAGGCTTGGCAGAAGGTGTTCCCCACCACGATCAAGTCCTACACGGAGATGTCCGGCGACCTCATGAGCCACGTCCGCTACCCCGAGGACCTTTTCAAGGTCCAGCGCGAACTCCTTGGCCGCTACCACGTCACCAACCCTGACAGCTTCTACCAAAACAATGATGCGTGGAGTGTTCCGAATGACCCCACAGTCTCGGAAGCCGTCAAGCAGCCGCCGTTTTACATGTCCCTGCAGATGCCTGACCAGGACAAGCCTGCTTTCCAGTTGACGTCATCCTTCATTCCGCAAACAGTCAACGGCAACGCAAGGAACATCCTGTACGGATTCCTGGCCGCCGATTCGGATGCCGGGAACGTCAAGGGAGTTAAGGCTGACAGCTACGGCAAGCTAAGACTGTTGCAACTTCCTACGGATACCCAGGTTCCTGGCCCAGGACAGGCGCAGAACAAGTTCAACTCGGATCCCACCGTGTCCCAGGCGCTTAACTTGCTGCGTCAGGGCGCATCAGACGTCTTGAACGGAAACCTGCTGACCCTGCCCGTGGGTGGCGGCCTACTTTACGTCCAGCCCGTCTACCTGAAGTCAACAGGCGAGACCTCTTATCCCACCTTGCAGCGGGTCCTCGTGGCCTTCGGTGACAAGATCGGCTTTGCAGCTACCTTGGATGAGGCTCTGGACCAGTTGTTCGGTGGTAACTCCGGTGCGAAGGCTGGTGACTTCCAGAACAATGGCCAGACGCCCGCAACGCCGCCCGGTACCACAACGCCTCCTGCGGGCCCGACTGACGCCAAGGCTGATCTCAAGGCGGCTCTGGACGAGGCCAACAAGGCAATCCAGGATGGCCAGGCAGCTCTGGCAAAGGGAGACTTTGCCGGTTATGGCCAGCAGCAGACCAGGCTTTCCGAGGCACTCAAGAGGGCCATCGACGCCGAGACCCGCCTGGGCATAACGCCGGAACCGACAGCGACGCCGAGTGCTACACCAAGCGCTACGCCGTCGCCGTCACCGAGCAGCTAGTAGCCGGTGAAAGGTTGACGCCGCGTGACTAGAAGGGCCGTTGTCCTCTCCTCCTGGAGCGGGCAACGGCCCTTTTGGTTTACAAAATGGTTGGGGAAGCGCTCTTCCGGAAATTCGATTGAGCGATATTGACCGGGGGAGATGCACATCACGTCGTCAGGATTTGGTCTGCCATTCACCGGACGGTAATGTTGTTCTTGCGACGCGGGGTGGAGCAGTTCGGTAGCTCGCTGGGCTCATAACCCAGAGGTCACAGGTTCAAATCCTGTCCCCGCAACTGGAGAAAAGATCCGGATCAGTATTCACTGGTCCGGATCTTTTGTTTTCCCGGGTCTTAGGGTTATGGGACAAAACGTGGGGTTATAGGACAAAACGTGTGTAAATCCCGGGTGTGTCATGTGCGTCCGGCCCAGCCTTTGCGGTGCTCTTCGCTCATGCCCCGGTGGGCCCGCAGCAGTAACCGAAGTTGGGCGTCGGTGCCGCCTTCCATGCGCTTGGTGGTCGAGGCGATCTGAAGGCCGGCGAACTCGGCGCCCAGGTAGCTGAACAGTGTCCCCCATACACACGTTTGTCCTATGACCCCGGATCTTAGGTGGCCAACCCTCCAGCCCGTGATCTGCACCACCTTCACCACGTGATGGTCATAAGCACCCTGCCTGGTGCGGTAGAGTTGTTCTTGCGACGCGGGGTGGAGCAGTTCGGTAGCTCGCTGGGCTCATAACCCAGAGGTCACAGGTTCAAATCCTGTCCCCGCAACTGGAGAAAGGTCCGGATCAGTTTTCACTGATCCGGACCTTTTTGTTTTCATGCTGCGCCAGGCGCCCGCGGTGCCGGTGCTGGCGTCCAGCGCCGGTGCTAGCATCAAATCCGGAATGGCTGCGTGCGGGGAATGAATGGAAAGGCCGGATGGTCAAGGAAGACTTCAGCCAGGACCTGGATCGACAGGCCCTGCAAAGGAACAGCCCCGTAGCGGTGTACCAGCAGGTTGCAGACGTCCTGACTGATCAAGTCAGCCGGTTGGAACCGGGCGCACGGATCCCGACCGAGGAATCGTTGATGGATGAGTACGGGATCAGTCGTACTACGGTCCGCAAAGCAATAGAAACCCTTGTTGTGAAGGGGTTGCTTGTTCGCCGGCAGGGCAAGGGTACTTTCGTCATGGCGCAGCGTCCGGTCCGGATGCTGAACCGCTTGGCGCCCTTCATGGAGACGTTCACAGCAGCAGGAATGAAGACTGTCAAAGGCCTGATTGAATACAAATGGATGGAGAAGGACAGGTCCGTGCCAGCCAAGCTGGTGTCCGATGACAATCTCGTCCTGGTGATCCGTCGCTCCTATTCAAGCGGCGGATGGCCCTATGCCATTGCGGAAATCTTTATCCCTTCCCACATCGGCCGTCACATCAGCCTCGCGGATGCTGAGCGCAATTCCATTTACCAGGTGATCCAGGACAGGACGTCCAAGCCTCTCCAGCGGGCCGAAATCACGGTCACGATGCACGCCCCACCGGAGCACCTTGCCGATGCCTTGAATGTCCGTGAATTTCCCATGGTCCCGCGCTTGGAGCGGACCACTTTGGGGCCGCACGGTGAAGTCCTTGAATGCACGGTGACTTATTTCCACCCCAAGGGTTTCGAAATCCGTGCTGAAGTGGCCACGGACGTTGGTCCTGGCCAGGACCCTTTGGAGTCTTCCCTGCTCTAGGCATGGTTGGCGACAGAAGCAGAATGGCCGGACCCTGGAAGAGGGATCCGGCCATTTGCATGGTTCAGGTGCACATCAGAGAGCCGTAAGGCCCTACATAGCTAGAGCTTGTCGAAGTCGGTTTCGTCGATCGTTGCACCGCTGGAGGCCGGGGCCCCGGCCCCGATGGCAGGCTTGCTGCCTCCGGACTTCAAGGCCGCCAGGCGGGCCTCAATTTCGGTCTGCTCTCCGAGGTCTTCCAGCTGATTGAACTGGGCATCCAAGCTGGATGCGGCAAGTTCCTGTTGGCCCAGGACCTTGGCTTCCTCCCGGCGAATCTTCTCTTCGAAACGGCCAACTTCACTGGTTGGGTCCATGATGTCAATGCTCTTCAAAGCATCGTGTACCTGCGACTGCGCAGCTGCGGTCTTGGAGCGGGCTACGAGTTCGTTGCGCTTCGCCGTGAGCTGGTTGAGCTTGTTCTTCATCTGGTCAAGCCCACTCTTGAGCTTGTCCACAACCTCGGTCTGGGACGCAATGCTGGGCTCCGCGGCCCTGGCTTCCGACTCTGCCGTCATCTGGCGCTGGATGGCAACCTTGGCCAGGTTGTCGAACTTCGTGGCATCCTCGGTATCACCGGCAGCCCGGTACTCGTCGGCCTTGCGCGACGCGGCAAGGGCTTTGTTGCCCCAGTCCTGGGCGTTCTTGACGTCTTCGTTGTAGTCGGCCTGCAGCATGCGGAGGTTTCCGATGGTCTGAGCCACTGCCGACTCGGCCTCAGCGATGTTGTTCGTGTAGTCGCGGACCATCTGGTCCAGCATCTTCTGCGGGTCTTCAGCCTGGTCCAGCAAAGCGTTGATATTTGCTTTGGCGAGCTGCGAGATCCGGCCGAAAATGGACTGCTTAACCATGGTGTTGCCTTTCGTCCTGCTCAGTGGAACCCACTGAAATCAGTGATCAGTTGTTGTACCGCTCCTAGATGGGGCATGGACCCCAGCTAAGGTGTGGGGCTAGAAACTGCCGGAGTCGCCGCCGCCGAAATCACCTCCGCCGCCACCCCAGTCGCCGCCGCCGGAGTCGCCACCGAAGAATCCGCCGCCACCGCCGTCGCTGTGGCCGCCGCCCCAACCGCCGCCTCCGCTGTTGAAGATGGAGTTGATCAGGATACCGCCGAGGATTGCGCCTCCAAGGCCGCCACCTCCGCCGCCGCCTCCGAACATTCCACCGCGGCCGTAGCCTTGATCGGCATAACCGAAGTGGTCGACGTCGGCCTGCGCCAGCTGGGCTGCCTGTGCAGCGAGTGAGTGGGCCTGCTGGGCGTAGGTCAACGCCGTTACAGGGTCATTGCGCGAGATCGACAAAGCGTAGTCGAGATTGCGCTGGGCTTCTGCGAGCCTGGTGCGGGCCTCAGTCCCAACGCCGCCACGACGTGCCGTGATGTAGTCCGAGGTCGCGCTGATCTGGGCCTGCGCCGCCATGATGGTCTGCTGCAAGGACGCTTGCGCGCGGCGGGCCTGTTCCTGCTGGTCCCGGATGCCGGACAGGGACTGATCCAGCGCTTGGTGCGCTGTTTCTACGCGCGTCAGGGTGGCAATGGGGTCGATCTTTCCACCTTGGATCTCCGTCTTGACTTGGGCCAGCGCCGCTTCCACGCCAGCTACGGGCCCTGCTAGTTCAGGATGTTCACCTGACTGGATCATGGCCCTGGCCTGCGCGAGGTCCTGGCTGGTTTCGGCGACCGCGCTTTCCAAGGAGGCACGGGCCTCGTCAAGGCTGCCCGCCGTCTTGGAGATCGCGTCGATAAGGACGTTCGTCTGGTGCAGGCTCTCTTCGGCAGCGCGAACCGCTACGGCGGCCAGGCTGTTTTCTCCCGCAGCCAGTTTTTCCTGGGCGGTAGTGGCTGCATTCTGAACGAACGCCAGGCGTTCCTTCGCCTGCAGGATGTTGTCGGAGACCTGCGTCAACGCAGACTCGGCGTACTTGCTGCGAAGGCTTTCAAGGGATTGCTCTGCAGTGGCGATCCTGGAGTCGGCCTCCCGGGCACCTGCCGTGACGGTGGCCAGGGCCTGCGGGGCCTTCTTCTCGAGCTCGCGAAGGGAGTCGAAGTCTGCCTTCTGGTCACGCAGTGATGCTAGGGCCGCCTCGGAACGGCGAATAATCTCTCCGAGCCACGTCCGCTGTTGTTCCTCGGTGTCCGGAATATGGTCGTCCAGTTGCTGTTGCAGCTTGAACGATTCGGTCATGTGGGCCTTGGCTTCCTGAAGAGCCTTGGTGAAGTTGCCGATCGCCGAATCACCGTACTGGGCCTGGGCGAATCCGAGTTCCTGTTCGCTGGATTTAATGGCGTCATCGGCCTCGATAAGCAACGAGCCGCTCTTCTGGCGCAGCTCCGGAATGCTCAGCCCTGCCAGTGGGTCAAGCTCTTCTCCTTGGGGGCCGTAGCTGGCGCTGGATGCCTGGCCGGTCTTCTTGCGGCGATTTCGCAGGTAGAGGTAGGTGGCTGCGCCGCCTGCTGCCACTACGCCCACACCGACGAGGACTCCGACACTGCCATTACCGCTCGGCACGGTACCGCTGCCGCCACCGGCGGCGTCCCCAATTGCTGCGGCTGTGTCAATTGCTGCCTGGGCGTAGTCCTTCTTGCCGCCGCCCAGGTTGGCAGCCACGGCGTTTTGGGCTATAGCGCCCTGCTTCGAGTAGATGGGGCTACCTGAGTTGAGCGCGAAGTTGTACTGGCCAGCCGTGGAAATCGCAAGGATCGCATCAGGCTTGCCCATGCCCTTGGCTTTGGCTACCGCTGCGGTCCACGCCTTGGGATCTGACGGATTCTCGAAGGAGTTCACCGTAACCACGTACAGGTTGTATTTGTGGTCCTTGAGTGTTTTCTGGATGGCTTCCTGAACTTCGCCCTTGCGGCTGCCCAGGACATTGGCATCATCCACGATGTTTTGGCCGGACGGTATGGTCACCGGATCTGCTGCCCAGGCGGCGCCGGCCGGGAGGGCCAACATTCCAGCCACGCCAATCACGGCGAGTACACGTTTCACTATTGACCGCATGTGCAACCCTTCAGCACGTCTGCGACTGGAACAAGGCGAACCAATCGTCACAGAATGCTCAGCGCCCCCACGCATGGTTTGTAAAGCCGCAGGTCGCTGTGGCAATTCCACTTGATTCTATGGTGCACCCCATACCCCGTCCACAGCGTTGAATATGCCACCAGCGAAACATAGGAGAAACCCGCAATGCCCGCGCGTTGAGGCTCTGTGTATCAGCCCTCGCTGTCCTTTACCCGGGGTCCTGTGCCGCACTGAAACGGGCTTTCAGGAAGCTCCCAGCGAACGTCCGATTTTGTTCCAGTAATAAGGGCCATAGTTATGGGAGACAAGGATGAAAGGAAGTCCCATGACGGAGAACCCAGCGCAGGGCACCGCACCAGAGAACCGTGATCCGTCCGAGCCCCGGGATCCCGCTGAAAGCTCTGACGCCGCCCCAACCCGGCAGCAGCCAACCCATCAGCAGCCAACCCAGCACTCTGCCTGGAATTCCGGGCAGGAAACCGGTACGCATGCAACAACTCCGCTGCCGGCCTTCCAGCCTCCTGCCCAATCGGCGCCTCACACCAATGGCAGTCCAGGCAATGCCAACACAGGGGCACACGCCAACACAGGCCAGCCAAACACAGGGGCACAGACCAACGCAGGCCAGCCACACACAGGCCAGCCACAGTACTACGGCGGCCCTCAGCCCCACGAATCCGGGCACCGCCCCAACTACCCGCAGCACCAGCCGTTTTACGGCGGGGGGACCAACCCCGGAAACCACGCGCCCGGAAACCCCGCTCCCGGGCAGGGCTTCCACAGCGCACCTGGCCAGCAGTCCCCGGTAGGCACCAAGCGCAAGCCGGCGTTCGGTATTGGGACGCTGCTTGCCAGCATCCTCGCCGCCGGCCTGGTAGGTGGCGGCGTGGTGGCGGGCAGCAACATGCTTTTGGACAACCCGGCACCGGCGGCTTCAACTGGCGGGCAGTCGAGCACGGTGATCGTCAACAACAAGGATGACGTTAACGTCATCACAGCAGCGGCAGCCAAGGCGTCGCCGAGCGTCGTCACCATCAAAGCGACGGCCGGTAACGAAGGCGGAACGGGCTCCGGCATCATTATCGATGACCAGGGCCACATCCTGACCAATACGCACGTGGTGACCCTGGATGGTGCAACGTCCAATGCCGCCATCGAGGTCCGCACCAGTGATGGGAAAGTCCTGAAAGCCAAGGTCGTTGGAACCGATCCGCTATCGGACCTTGCGGTCATCAAAGTCGACGACACGTCCGGCTTGGTACCTGCCACGCTCGGTGACTCTTCGAAGATCAATGTGGGGGACACCGCCGTCGCGATCGGTTCGCCGCTTGGCCTGACTGGCACGGTGACGGACGGTATTGTCTCGACGCTCAACCGCACTATCAGCGTCGCCTCCTCTGCTGCGCCGAAGGAAGGCACTGACGATTCGCAGGGCGGCGACCAGGGCTTCCAGTTCGCCCCTCCGGGCGGTGGCCAGGGCCAGCCGACTGCGAATGAGGGCTCGATCTCGATCAACGTGATCCAGACTGACGCCGCGATCAACCCGGGCAACTCCGGTGGTGCGCTGGTGAACAGCAAGGGCGAGATCATCGGCGTCAATGTCGCCATCGCGTCTGCGGGCAGTGGCACATCGGATTCCTCAACCGGCAACATCGGTGTGGGCTTCAGCATCCCGATCAACCATGCCAAGCGCGTTGCACAGGAAATCATCGATACCGGCAAGGCGAGCCACGGCCAGTTTGGTGTCTCTGTGCGGTCGAAGTCGTCCACGGGCAGCGATTCAGGGTTCTCGGTTGGCGCGGAGGTGGCTTCAGTGACCTCGGGTTCGGCCGCGGCGAAGGCAGGCATCAAGGTTGGCGACGTCGTCACCAAGTTCGGTGACTACCAGGTGACTGACCCCAACCAGTTGACCGCGGCGGTCCGCGAACAGCCCGCTGGCGCCAAGGTCAAGGTAACTATCCAGCGCAACGGCCAGTCCCAGGAAGTGGAAGTCACTTTGGACGCTGCACAGCAGTAACGACCCAACGGCAGTAACCTGCACAAAGGAGACGACGGCGGGCGGCACCTCAGCGGTGTGGCCCGCCGTCGGTCTGTGCCCGCAGTTGCCGTAGCGGATGAAACAGGCGTTAACGCACAATCGTTTTTCTGCGGGTTTCTGCGGGCAATATGCTTAGCTAGGGGAAGCCCACACGCTGGGCAATTCACGGCCACGCTCCTGCGGTTGGCCGTCCACAAGCATGGAAGGCTGCTTCGAAGACAGTGGAAGAGACATTGAAGATTGTCGTTCTGGTCAAGCACGTCCCGGACGCGCAGTTCGACCGGCACATCACCGGACCCGGCAACACAACTGACCGTGATGAGAGCATCTTGTCCGAACTTGACGAGTACGCACTTGAGGCAGCACTGCAGCTGGCTGAAGAGCGTGGCGGGGCCAAAGCCGGCAACGAGGTCATTGCCCTCAGCATGGGGCCCTCCGGTGCGGTAAACGCAGTCAAGAAGTCGTTGCAGATTGGCGCCTATTCCGGGGTCCACCTCAGCGATGACGCGCTGGCTGGTTCGGACGCCGCGGCCACGTCGTTGGCGCTTGCAGCCACCATCCGCCATCTCTCCGCAGATGGACGCCCGGTGGACCTGGTTCTGACCGGCATGGCTTCCACGGACGGCGAGACCTCTCTCATCCCGGCTCAGCTGGCCGAGCGGTTGTCGCTCCCGCAGCTTACGTTTGCCTCAAGCCTGGAGGTTAACGGCGGAACCGTGGTGGCGCGTCGGGATGCCGGCTCCCACTCGGAAACCGTGGAAGCGCAGCTCCCGGCGCTGGTCTCGGTCACAGATCAGATCAATGAACCGAGATACCCCAATTTCAAGGGAATCCTGGCAGCGAAGAAGAAGAAGATTGCCTCGTTGTCGCTTGCCGATATCGGTGTCGATCCTTCCGAGGTAGGCCAGGCAGGCTCGTGGACGGTTGTGGAGTCTGCAGCTGCCCGCCCGCCCAGGACCGCAGGTACGATCATCACCGACGAGGGCGACGCCGGCATCAAGCTCGTCGACTTCCTGGCCGCACAGAAGCTGCTCTAAAGGACTCCAACCATGGCAAATGCACTTGTTTTCATTGACAATCCCGGGGCTGCGCTCAAGAAGAGCAGTTTGGAGCTCCTGACCCTTGCGCGGAAGCTGGGGGAGACCGCCGTCGCGATCAACGGTGAATTAACCGACGACGTCGCAGCTACCTTGGGTGCCTATGGCGTGGCGACGATCTTCCAGCCCTCTGCGGATGACCTGGACGACTACCTGGTTGCGGCTAAGGCCGGGTACCTCGCGGCGGCAGTGGCGGCTTCAGGAGCAACAGCTGTCCTGGTCGAAAACTCGCCGGAGGGCAAAGAGATCGCGGGACGACTCGGCATTAAGCTGAACGCCGGAGTCATCACCGACGTCGTTGGTGTGGATGCGGATGGCACCGCCCACAAGTCGGTTCTCGCGGGTTCCTACAACACCACGGCGAAGGCTACTACTCCGGTGTCGGTCTTTTCCGTAAAAGCGAACATCGTGGAACCAGAGCCGGCAGGCGCAGCCGCAGCTCCCGCGACAGCCAAGGTTGAGGTTCCTGCAGATGCTGCAGCGAATGCGGCCCGGATCTCCTCGCGCACGGTGAAGCCCGCCAGTGGCCGGCCTGACCTCAGCGAGGCCAGGATCGTTGTGGCCGGCGGGCGGGGGGTCGATGGCGACTTTGGCCCGTTGGAAGAACTCGCCGATGCCCTTGGTGCTGCGGTTGGCGCTTCGCGGGCAGCAACCGATGCTGGGTGGATTGGCCACGACGCCCAAGTGGGCCAAACCGGTGTGACTGTGTCTCCGCAGCTGTATATTTCGGCAGGCATCTCAGGAGCAATCCAGCAAAAGGCTGGAATGCAGACGTCCAAGGTCATTGTGGCGATCAACAAGGATGCAGAGTCTCCTGTCTTTGAGATCGCGGACTTCGGCATCATCGGTGATCTTTTCAAAGTTGTGCCGCAGGCAACAGCTGAGATCAAAAAGCGGAAAGGCTGATCCCTTTGACTTCTGGCGTTTCGTCAGCAAAGAGCCCGTTCAACACCTCCACGGAGCGTGTTGAGCGGGTGCTTTGTTTTACTGCCCATCCTGACGACATCGACTTCGGAGCCGCAGGAACCATAGCTGCCTGGACTGCCGCCGGCGTACAGGTCACCTACTGCATCATGACTGATGGCGACGCCGGCGGATTTGATCCCGTTGACCGGGAACGCATTATCGAACTCCGTGCCACGGAACAGCAACGGGCGGCAGAGTTGGTGGGAGTCAAAGACATCCGGTACCTGCACGAACACGATGGCTACCTTGAGCCGACACACAACGTCATCAAGCAGGTTGTGAAGCTCATCCGGGAAATCCGCCCGGACATCGTGTTGACCATGCACCCGGAACGGAACTGGGACCGCCTTCAGAAGAGTCACCCCGATCACCTCGCAGCCGGGGAGGCCGTAACCAGGGCGGTTTATCCCGCCGTGGAGAATCCCTTTGCCTACCCTGAGTTGGCTGAGGCCGGACTTATGGCTTACAAGCTTCCCTGGCTCTGGTTTATCTCCAGTCCAGAGGACCGTGAGAACCATTTCGTGGACGTCACCAAGCATGTTGATGCCAAGCTCGATGCGATCCGCATCCACGCGAGCCAGCACCCGGACATCGAGGGGATGGAGCGCGTGGTCCGTGGCATGTTGATGGCCAACGGTGCCCGTGCAGGGCTTCCTGCCGGGGCAAGCGCCGAGAGTTTCCACGTAGTGTCCGTCAACGGATCCAGTACTATCGCCGGCTTTTGACATTGCCGATATGTAACCCGTGTCATATGCTGGACCTCGGTTAAATCATATTTATTCGAGGAAGGCAGACTTTGATGGCGAAGACTGCACAGCAACCCGTGCTGGTGATTATGGGAGTCTCCGGTTCGGGCAAGTCGACTGTAGCCGGCGTACTGGCCGGCAAGCTTGGATGGGATCTCGCCGAAGGCGACGATCTCCATCCGGAAGCGAATGTGGCCAAGATGCACTCGGGCCAGGCCCTCAGCGATGAGGACCGGTGGCCTTGGCTTGGCATTATTGCCCAGTGGATCCGGGAACACACAGATGCCGGTACGCCGGCCATCATCACGTGCTCGGCATTGAAGAAGAAGTACCGCGACGTGCTCCGGGGCGAAGGGGTTGTCTTCGTTTTCCTGCAAGGGAGCAAAGACAGGATCTCGGACCGGCTCGCGTCGCGGCACGGCCACTTCATGCCGCCCTCGCTCCTGGAGTCCCAGTTCGAAGCACTTGAGGAACCCACGGAAGACGAGAACTACATCTCGCTGTGTGTTTCGGCCTCGCCCGCTGAGGAGGCGGACGAGGTCATCGAACGGCTCGGCTTGCGTCCCCTGGGCGCCGGTTCCGAAACGGCAGCCTCATGATCGCGCTGGAAACGGCCACACAGGTGCAGGAATGGTCCGGGCACGACACCCAGCTTCTTGTGGTGGCAGCGTTGGGTATTGCGCTGATCGTGGTTCTGATCGCAAAGCTGAAACTCCACCCATTCCTGGCCCTGGTGCTGGGCTCGGCGTTTGTTGGGCTTGCCTCGGGTGTGGAGCTGGGCAAAGTCATTACCAACTTCGAAGACGGGGTTGGGGGAGTCCTCAAGGAAGTCGGTCTCCTCATTGCCTTGGGCGCCATGCTTGGCAAATTGCTTGCCGACTCGGGCGGGGCCAACCGGGTAGTGGACACCTTGTTGGCGAAGGCCACCGGCAACAAGATCGTCTGGATGATCACGCTTGTGGCTGTGATCATTGGGCTGCCGATGTTCTTCGAAATCGGGCTGGTGCTCCTGCTGCCGGTGATTGTCCTTGTGACGCAGAGATCCGGGATGAAGCTCATGCGGATAGCCATACCGGCCTTGGCGGGGCTTTCCGTTCTCCATGGCTTGGTGCCCCCGCACCCCGGACCCCTGATCGCCATCAGCGCCGTAAAGGCTGAATTGGGCACAACACTGGGCCTGGGTATCCTTGTCGCCATTCCCACGGTCATTATTTGTGGCCCGCTCTTCTCGCGGCTGGCCGCACGTTGGGTTCCGGTGGAGGCTCCCGCCGTGGCGGGTGGCATCGACACCAAGCACCGCGCAGACCTTAGTGATGTCAAGCGCCAGCCCTCGTTCCTGGTGACGCTGCTGACCATCATCTTCCCTGTGGTCCTCATGCTGCTCAAGGCATTGGGCGACATCATCTGGCCGGACGCAGCAACCGCTCCGATGATCCGGATCTTCTTCGATTTCGTGGGCCAGCCCCTGGTCGCCATGACGTTGGCGGTACTGGCCGCCATTGTGACGTTTGGATACGCGGTGGGATTCACGGGCAGCAAGATCACCGCCAAGCTGGGCGACAGCCTGGGCCCCATCGCCGCAATCCTTTTGATCGTCGGAGCTGGCGGTGGCTTCAAGCAGACGCTGATTGGTGCCGGCGTGGGTGACGCCGTCAAGAAGTGGGCAGAAGGCGCCAACATGTCTGTCCTCGTGCTGGGCTTCATCGTGGCGGTAGCGCTCCGCCTCGCCACGGGTTCGGCGACCGTTGCAACCGTGACTGCTGCGGGCATCGTCGCGCCGCTGGCCAGCAGTTTGACCCCCACCCATGCGGCTCTGCTCGCCTTGGCAATCGGAGCAGGCTCATTGTTCCTCTCGCACGTGAATGATGCGGGATTCTGGCTGGTCAAGGAGCTCTTCGGGCTGACGGTGGGCCAGACGTTCAAGACGTGGTCCGTCATGGAGACGCTGATCTCCGTGGTTGGCTTCGGGTTCGTGATGCTCTTGTCGCTGGTTTTGTAGCTGCGACTCACCTGAAAGCAAGAACGACGGCGGCCGGCCCACCTTGGTGGGACGGCCGCCGTCGGGCCTTAAGGGTTGACGCCATTCCCGGCTGAGATCAGGCGCTCAGCGGAACCACCAACACAGGTGGCTGCGTGGGAGAGCTTGACCCGCCAGCAGGCTCCACCGTAATAGCTACTGAGGAAGCTGAAGACAACCCCTTCACCACTGCCGGCTTGGACAATGTCTGGGCGTCCATAGTGCCCTGCGGCACGGGGGCTGACCCATCCTTCGGCAATGTCCACAACTGGTAGACCTTGCCCTCGGGGGCCGGGGCAACGCCGTCCATCAACACCACAAAGGAGTCCTTGGCGGAGGAAGCGGAAATCGTTGCCGTGCCCCCTCCAGGAACCTCTGCAGTTTTCTTCTGGACATCCTGGGCCTGGAGGACCTGGTTCACGGGGTCGTTCTGGGCGGCAACGTATGCACCGACACCCACGCCGCCCAACGCTATGGCAGCAGCAGCCGCAGCACCCACCAGCCATGCGCGTCCGTCACTGAAGCTTCGGCGTTCTGCGCGCTTTGTCCGGGCGGCGGCGAGTTCATCGACGACGGTCCCAGGTGCCGCGGGAGGGGCCGCGTCTGCAGCCGGCTGTGCAGCAGCGTCTTTCGTGATCCGGTCCATGATGTTGCCGAAGAGGGCGGCGGGCGGCTCTTCCTCGGGAGCGAAACCTGCCACCAGGGTCTCGCGGGCCTGCCGGACCCGCTCCTGGAACGCTGGGCCTTCCGGAGCGTCCTTGACGTAATCGTCAATCAGGGCCCGTTCGGATTCGGTGACAGCATCCAAGGCATAGATTTCCGCGAGTTCGAGGACGCGGCCCTCGGCCAGGTCGGTTGCGATGTCATTGGCGAACATTCTGCGGACAAATCCTCCACCATTGTTTTCGCTCATTTCAGCCCACCCCCAAGCAGGTCTTCAAGCGCAGGAGTCCATCGCGGATGCGGGACTTGATGGTAGGGACCGCGGCACCAAGGTGCTCCGCAACCTCCCTGTAAGTGAGCCCACCGTAATAGGCGAGGCGGACCGATTCCTGCTGGGTATCCGTCAATGTGCCAAGGCACCTGCTAACGGCCTCGGCCTCAAAGTTCGTGTCGGCTTCCTCGGATACGACGTCGCGATCAAGGTCCTGGCTCGCTGCGCCGTACCGGGCTTCGCGGTCCGTTGCTGCCTGCACGGCACGGACGCGGTCGATGGCACGGCGATGAGCGATGGTCATGAGCCAGGCCATGGGGCTGCCGGACGCGCGATCGAACCTGGCGGCGCCCTGCCAGACCTGGATGAAGACTTCCTGGGTGGCGTCTTCGCTCAGCTCGGAGTCGATCAGGATGCGCCTGGCCATGCCAAAGACCCGTTTGGAGGTCAGCCGGTAAAACTCGGCGAAGGCCACCTGGTCGCCTGCAGCAATCAATTCAAGCAGGCCCGTGAGCTGCGAGTTCAAGTCTGTCGCCGTGCCCGAAGTCTCGACGACCGGGGGACCGGGATTGTTGGGGATGTCCATCACTGTCCAGCATAAGTCGTGTGGTTTGAAACCCGCAGCACGAGGGCGCGTCGTTGTGCGCACAGCCGTGCAGCGGTTTGCCACCACCAGGGCCTCCAGCGCGCTCACATCGGCTCCCTCATCGAATGTCCAAGGCAGGAATTGATCCTGCATAGGTTATTCGCAGCTGCGGGCCCTGCGGATGGGCTACACCTTGGCGCCGGCAAATCCGTTCTGCCGCCACGCCTCGAAAACGGCGATGGACGCGGCGTTTGCCAGGTTCAACGAACGCAGGGAAGGCCGCATCGGGAGCCGCACCCGGGCCGTGACGTGCGGATCCTTCTTCAGCCAATCCGGGAGGCCGACAGATTCAGGGCCGAACATCAGTACGTCGCCCTCGCGGTAGTTGATATCCGTGTAGGACGTTTCGCCGTCGGACGTAAAAGCAAACACACGCTCAGGCTGCAAGGCAGCCCAGGCTGCGTTAATGTCCTTATGGACCGTTACGACGGCGAGGTCGTGGTAGTCCAGGCCCGCCCGTCGCAGCTTGGCATCGGAAAAGTCAAAGCCCAGGGGCTCCACCAGATGGAGTTCGGCGCCGGTGATGGCGGCCAAACGAATGGCGTTGCCCGTATTGCCCGGGATTTCTGGAGTGTGGAAGAGGATGCGGAACACCGTCCCATCCTAGCCAGTCCCGCCCCAGCCGGTTCCATCGAGCTGGCTTCATGATGAGTCAGCCAGCGTCCACGAAAGCATGATGTCAGTGCATGCCGCGGAGCAAGCGGGCAAGAACGGGAACCACCACGGTGTTCGGTGCTGGTCCTGAACCAAGGAACTGCTTCAAGCCGCGGGCCAATCCTGCGCCGTTGACTACCTCAACCGCGTTATGGCTTTGCCCTTTTCCGTACTGGTCAATGACTGGTTCGTGCAGGTTGCCGTCAGGACTGTGCAGGACCACCCAGCCGGTGACGTTCAACTCGGGGAAGATGTCCTGCATATGGCGAACGATGTGGGCCAGCTGCGGCGGAGCCACCGACCGGCCGCCGTGGCGCAACGAATTGCCGTCCCACGCGTAGGCGCCCTTGGGCAACAGCATGGAACCAACCAGTGCCAGCCGGTAGCCGGAAAGCACTGCGTGGTCGATGTGGTTGTTGTCAGAGGGGGAGCGGAGCCCGTTGATGAGCCTTGCGGCGGGGATGGCAGGCAGGACCTGCCTGCTGATGAGCTGTACCGTCCGCATCTCGCGTTGGATGCGGGCTTCGGCTCCAAAAATGCCGCGCTTTCGCGGCAAGCCGTGGACCTGTTGGGCAGCTTCTGCCATCGAAATAAGGGGAACTTCAAGAGGGTCATCAAAGGCGGGAACGTAGACGGGCGGATCGCCTGCCGTGTTGCGCGGGGCCTGCGGACGCCTGACTCCCGTGCTGGTCGCCGGACCCGGCGCAGGCGCGCCTGTGTAGTCGCCCGGACGCGGCTGGGAGCGGCCGGTGGTGCCGCTGGCATACCTCCGGTCATACTCGGCCCGACGCTTCGGATCGATCAGGGTTTCATACGCGAGCGTTACACGGCGGAACATTTCGGCTTCGCCGCCGTGATCGGGGTGGGCCTTCCGGGCGGCCTTCCGGTATGCCACCTTGATCTCCTTGTCCGTCGCAGTGACGGACACACGAAGAACCTGATAGTGGGAACTGCTGCCCTCGGCCAAGCACAGGCCCTTCTCTAGGATGGTGGGCCGCTCCACTGTCGGGGCGGTACGGCCAGTTTATCCAGCCACTATGAGAACGTCGGCAGCGGGCGCGGTGGTTCCCGGCTGGCATAATTCACCAGGTGAATCCTCCGGCGCCCAAGAATCCCAAGCACTCGCCGGAGAAGATCGCCCTTGCCATCAATCCAACAGCATCGTTCGGACGCCACGGCCTCGCCGGGGACGAGGCCGCAGCCTGCCTTCGCGCCGCCGGTTGTGACGTCGTCGTACTGGAAGCCGGAAGCTACGACGACCTCCGGACCCTGGTTGATGAGGCCATAATTTCAGGCATCAGTGCGCTGGTTGTGGTGGGCGGGGACGGCATGGTCCATTTGGGTGTCAATGCGCTCGCCGGAAAGGATCTTCCGCTGGGAATTGTTCCCGCCGGCACTGGCAACGATGTTGCCAGGCTGCTGGGCTTGCCACTCGGGGACGCAAAGGCGGCGTGCGACCGCCTGCTGGCATCAATGGCATCGGGCGGGCGGAAGATCGACGCCGGACGCGTCACCGCCGCCGGGCGAAGCAGCTATTTTGCGGGGGTCCTGTCTGCCGGATTTGACGCTGCCGTTAACGAGAGGGCGAACTCGTGGCGGTGGCCCAAGGGAAAGAGCCGATACAACCTGGCGATGCTCCGGGAACTCGGTTCCTTCCGGCGTATCGAATACACGGTGACGGCCGACGGCGAGCAGTGGCGGCAGCCGGCGTTGCTGATTTCGGTGGCGAACGGCCAATCGATCGGCGGCGGCATGAGAATTACGCCCAATGCGTTGCCCGACGACGGGCGGCTGGATCTGTTTATCGTCAAGCCGTTGTCGCGGCTGAATTTCCTGGCGGTGTTTCCCAAGGTGTTCGCCGGCAAACACCTTGGTCATCCGGCCGTGGAGATCCGGCGGATTCGGAAAGTGCGGCTGGAGGCAGAAGGTGTCGTGGCCTACGCCGACGGCGAGCGCGTGGGCAGATTGCCTGTGGAGGTCGAGGTTGTGCCCGGGGGTCTGCGGGTCCTTGCCTAGTCGCTTGAGCAGTTTGGTTTTGGGAGGGGCGAGGCATTTCGCGTTGGTCCGCTGGCCACGGTCCGCTGTGGCGGGAGGTTAGACTCGGTGGCGGCAGAAGTGGCTCGTCGGCAAAAGAGAGGACCGCCTATGGCACGGGGTGTTGGACGACGGCAGGTCCCGGGCATGGTGGCCCCCCTGCCTGGGTTTGCTGCCGTGGCTGGTTTGGGTGCCGCGGCTGCTTCGGCTGTGCTGCTTGCGGGATGCAGTGTGAACGTGCCTGATCCCGCAGCACCAAAGCCTTCACCTTCGGCCTCGACGCTGTCCACTCCAACCATTACGCCCGGACACGATGCTGAGGCTCTCGCCGCGAAGGACTTGCCCTTGGCCGCGGGAGAAACCTTGGCGCCCGGAGATCCGGTATTGGTATCCAGCCAACTGGAAGAAGCGCCGGGGTGGTCCGTTGTGCACTCCGGCCTGCAAGGTGAAACCCGGTTCGCGAAGACTGATGGATGCGTGGTGGTGGTCAGGGTCAGCGTTAACCAGGGACCGTTGGTGGTTCCCGGGGATGACGCCGCGTCCACGAAGGAACTGTTCCGCTACCTGGATCCCGGGGCCGATGTGGACAAGCTAACGCCGGCCTCATTGCGGTGGGGCCAGGATTCCGGCAAGCCGGAACATAGAGTGGAATTTTTGGCCTTGGAATCAGCTCCGTCTTCCGGTGGCACCGCGGCTTTGGTTCTCGCCAGGCTTTTCAGCAGCCCGGCTTCCTCTATCTACATATCGATTGCTTGTCCGGATAGCGGGACCCTGGCCAAGGCCAGGGCTGAGGTCCAGTCCGGGTTGGCCGTGGTCCCACCAGCCTGAGTGTTATTTCTTGAGCGCGGTGGCCAGGCGGTTCAGCGCGAGTGCTCCCACCAGCAGGCCGAAGTCCCTCAGCGCGACGTCGAAGAACGAGCCAAGCACCAGCAGGTTGACGATGATGCCGAGCAGCCAGGCGGTGACAACGAGGGATCCCCAGCGCGGCCGCAGGGCGACGACGATGCCGGCGATAATTTCGATGACTCCCACGCCGTACATGAAGGTCTGGGCTGAAACAGGTACGACGGCGGTGGCTGCGGGCGCCAGGTAGACAGTCCAGTCCGTCAAGAGGTTGCTGAATTTATCGAGCCCGAAAATGATCGGGGCAATCGTGAAGACCGTCCTCAGGAGGATAAAGGCCTGCCGGGAAGGGTCCCTGAGCTCGCCGTGGCTGGACTTCCTGCTCATATGGGTCGTTGCGGCTTCCATGACGCATTCCTTTCTAAAAATAGGTATCTTGATTTTAGATCTCATCCCAAGATTAAGCAACGAATCTTGTTTTTAGAGATATTCTGGCTGTATGACCACTGCACGCCACTCTTGGCTCCAAAGGATTTCGGCGATCGCCTCCTTGGACGACGACAACCGCCGGGTGTTGTTCGCCTACGTGCGCGGGGCTGCAGACGCCGTTGGACGGGACGAAGCGGCCCGTGTTCTCGGTATTCCCCGAAGCACGGCCTCCTTCCATTTGGATCGATTGGTGAAGGATGGAGTCCTGCAAGTGGAGTTCAGGAAGTCCTCTGACAAAGCCGGACCCGGTTCCGGCCGGCCTGCCAAGCTCTACCGCCCAGCCATGGATGAGGTTGTTGCCTCCGTCCCTGAGCGCCAGTACGATCTCGCCGGGGATTTGATGGCCACAGCTATCACGCGTTCCCTGAAAGGGGACCTGCCCGTGCGGGAAGCGTTGATGGATGTTGCGGACCGCAAGGGCCAGGAGGCGGGCAGGCCCGGCGATTTCCTGGGTGCTTTGGCGGACCTCGGCTACGAACCAGTGGCTGATGGAGCGGGAGGGTACCGACTGCTTAACTGTCCGTTCCATCGGCTTTCGCAGGACCATGAGCAGGTGGTATGCGCCATGAATGGCGCGTTCCTCAAGGGCGCCGCCACCGCATCCGGCCTCAGTGGTGAGAGCGTCCTTCCGGATTCCGGCCCTGGTCATTGCTGTGCGCGGATTGGTAGCCTGGAACCGGACCCCCAAACCTGACCCCAGGACCTGACGCTTTCGCGGTCTATGAAATGACGCCGCCGGTAGAATTGCAACGTGCCTGTATACCTCGACCACGCCGCCACCACTCCCATGTCGGCCCAAGCCCTTGCCGTTATGACGCGCGAGCTGGCGCGAACCGGCAACCCGTCCTCCCTCCATGGAGCCGGGCGGCGGGCAAGGCGCGCGGTGGAAGATGCGCGCGAAATGTTGGCGGCGGCCGCTGGAGCCCACCCGTCCGAGGTAATTTTCACGTCGGGTGGGACTGAGGCTGACAACCTGGCAGTCAAGGGCCTTTTCTGGGCCCGCCATGACGAAAACCCCCGCCGGACCCGCATCCTGTGTTCCGCCGTCGAACATCATGCGGTCTTGGACACTGTGGAGTGGCTTGAGCGTCATGAGGGAGCCGAGGCCGTGTGGTTGCCGGTGGATGCAGAGGGTGCAGTGCAGCTTGATGCCGTGCAGCGTGAACTCCAGCGCGACCCCGATTCTGTCGCGCTTGTCACGGTGATGTGGGCCAATAACGAAGTGGGCACCATTCAGCCCGTCGCAGAAATAGTGGAGCTGGCCAACCGATACGGGATTCCGGTGCACTCGGATGCGGTCCAGGCCTTCGGCTCCATTCCGGTCGATTTCCGGGCTTCCGGGCTCGCTGCAATGTCCGTCTCGGGACATAAGCTCGGCGGGCCCGTTGGCGTGGGCGCGTTGTTCCTCGGACGGTCCATCAAGTTGACTCCGGTTCAACACGGAGGTGGGCAGGAGCGCGATGTGCGCTCGGGGACTCTGGACACGCCCGCCATTGCTGCCTTCGCGGCGGCTGCGGAGGCCGTCACCGGTAACCTTGCCGCCGAGGGCGAGCGCATCAGCAAGCTGCGCGACCGTCTGATCGCCGGGGTTCGGCAGGCCGTTCCGGACGCTGTGCTCCGTGGGGCGCCCGGGGAAGGCCGACTGCCCGGCAATGCCCACTTTACTTTTCCCGGTTGCGAGGGAGATTCGCTCCTGTTCCTTCTGGACCTCGCCGGCGTTGAATCATCTACCGGTTCGGCCTGCACCGCCGGGGTGCCCCGCCCTTCGCACGTCCTCCTGGCCATGGGCCTGGACGAAGACACTGCCCGTGGCGCCCAGCGCTTTACGCTGGGGCACAGCTCTACGGACGCCGACGTCGATGCCCTGCTCAAGGCGCTTCCCGAGGCTTGCGCCCGGGCCCGTCAAGCAGGCATGGCCGGTCATGAATCAAACATCCAGACAGCGGCAACGGTAGCGCGGCGGGGAGCCCCCGCGTCTTAGCCCGGCAATGAGGCCCCCGGCAAAAGCCGGGTCGCGAAAGTCAGTCGCCGGGCAAAAGGTCCTCAAGGGGAACGTCGGGACTCGTGAGATGTGCAATGTTCACCTGCACCCGGCCTGAAATCAGTGCCTTGATCGGCTTCTGTACGCGCCGCATGTTCACGTTCATGCCGGCCACCACTTCGCCCTGCTCCTTCCGGCCATCGCGCATCCAGAACGCGATGAAACTGCCGTCATCGAGCGAGCCGCGAATCACAGGCTCTACGCCGGTGGCCAGCGAGGGGAAACCCGAGTACTCCATGCTGAGGGTGAACTGATCCGTATAGAAATACGGGACAACATCCAAGGCGGCATTTTGGTCCAGCATCGTCTTGGCAGCCACTTTGCCGCCATTAAGTGCGTTCGCCCAATGCTCACTGCGGTGGTGTTCGCCGGTGAAGGGATGCATGGCGTTGGCAACGTCACCTGCTGCCAGGATGTCCGGGGCGCTGGTGCGAAGCGCGGAATCCACCAGGATTCCGTTGTCCAGGGTCAGCCCCGCTGTTTCCGCCAACGATGTGTCGGGCACAACCCCCACGGCAATGATGACGATATCTGCGGGCAGGACCTCGCCGGTGTCGGTCCGCACTGCGGTTGCGCGGCCATCCTTCCCTTCGATGCCGGCAGCGCTGGCGGGCAGCCTGAAGCTGACACCGTTCTGTTCATGGAGTGCCCGGAAGTAGTTGCCCAATTCGGGGCCGATGGCGGCACTGAGGGGGATTTCCTCCAAGCCAAGCAAGACCACATCATTGCCGTAAGTGCGGGCAGCTGCGGCCAATTCCATGCCGATCCATCCGGAACCGACCATGACCACACGCCTGCCGCCGTCCCGGAGCAGGGACTGCAGGCGCAGGCTGTCCCCGAACGTCCTGAATGTCATGACTCCCTCCAGGTCCGTGCCGGGCAGCGGAATCTGCCGGGGTTGCGCCCCGGTGGCTATCAGCAACTTGGCGTAGTCCAGGCTTCGGCCGTCCTTTAGCGTGACGGTGCGGCTTCCCGCGTCGATGCCCGATGCGGGATTGCCCAACAGCAGTTCGACGTCGTTTTCTTCGTACCAGCCAGCCGGCACCACCGGGACGCTATCCTCGTCGTCCTTGCCCAGAAGGAACTCCTTGGAAAGGGGTGGCCGAAGGTAAGGGATCCGCTCCTCGGATGCCAGGAGGGTAACTGGTCCGGCAAAGCCTTCTGAGCGAAGGGTTTTTGCTGCGGTTGCACCGGCCAGGCCGCCTCCGGCGATGACCATTCGTTCATGCGTCATTTCAGCCCACCTTTGTCTTGGCTCTTCTAAAACAACTTACTTTGACTTTAGATTTCGTACTATGCCCAGTCAAGGGATTTAGCGCGCACATTGGTGCGGGCGCTAGAATAGTTGGGCGTGCCGGCTCGCCTCAGCCGGAATCACCATCCAAAACCCCCTGAATCACGGAAAGCCAGCATGCGAGTACTTGCAGCAATGAGCGGCGGAGTCGACTCCGCCGTGGCCGCCGCCCGCGCCGTCGAGGCCGGACACGACGTCGTCGGAGTCCACCTTGCGTTGTCTCGCATGCCCGGCACCCTTCGCACCGGAAGCCGGGGATGCTGCACTATTGAAGACTCCCGCGATGCGTGGCGCGCCTGTGACGTCCTGGGGATTCCCTACTACGTGTGGGACTTCTCCGAACGCTTCAAGGAAGATGTCGTCCAGGACTTCATCGACGAATATGCTGCCGGACGCACCCCGAATCCGTGCATGCGTTGCAACGAGCGCATCAAGTTTGCTGCCTTGCTGGAAAAGGCCATTGCCCTGGGCTTTGACGCTGTGTGCACCGGGCACTACGCCAAAGTAATCGAAGACGCCGACGGCAACCGCGAACTGCATCGTGCGGCGGACTGGGCCAAGGACCAAAGCTATGTCCTGGGCGTCCTGACGCACGAGCAGCTTAAGCACTCCATGTTCCCGCTTGCGGACACTCCCTCCAAGGCCGAGGTAAGGGCCGAGGCCGAAAGGCGGGGTTTGTCGGTGGCAAACAAGCCCGATAGCCACGATATCTGCTTCATCTCCGATGGAGATACGCGTGGCTGGCTGGCCGAGAAAATCGAAATGACAACCGGCGACATCGTGGACGAAACCGGCACGAAGGTAGGGGAGCACCCCGGTGCCAACGCCTTCACCGTCGGCCAGCGCCGGGGACTGAAGCTGGGCACGCCGGCCTCCGATGGCAAGCCCCGGTTCGTCCTGGAAATCCGGCCAAAGGAAAACAAGGTTGTCGTGGGGCCGGAAGCGCTCCTTGCCATCGATGAAATCCGCGGAATCAAGGTGTCCTGGGCCGGTTTGCCCATCTCCGAGGTTGAGACCGGTGCGGAATTCGAATGCCACGCCCAGGTGCGGGCGCATGGCGACCCCGTTCCGGCCCGTGCACACGTTGAGCCGGTTGCCGATGAAGAGGGTGTCGAGCGGGCGGAACTCGTGGTCACCCTGACCGAGCCGCTGCGGGGAGTGGCGCCTGGCCAGACCATTGTCCTCTATCAGGGCACCCGGGTACTGGGACAGGCAACCATCGACGCCGCGCGTTCCCTGCAGAGGGCAGTGCTCTAGCCGTTACCGGATTATTGCCTCCGGGTTTGAGGGCCCCCATACTGGCCTAAGCAGCACAACCGCTGCGGTGTGTTGGGGTCCGCATTCGAAGATGGCGATGGCTGTGGCATTTCCAAAGAAGAGCCCGGGAGACATCAAAGCCGGGCAGATGGTCTCCGTAACGGTCCTTGCAGAGGGGCCGATAGGTTTTGGCGGGGCGCCACCGCTGACAGCCCAAGTGCGGATACCCGTCGAGCGGCTCCGGCGTGGCCCCACTGGACACCGCTACGCGATCCACATCCGCAAGTGGCGCGGAACCAATGTGTCGCCGGTTACCCTGACCAGCCAAGGCGACCCCTGGCAACTGGTTTCAGAACCTCCACCCACGGACCTTCGCGAACTCCTGGACGATACCCGCTTTCTCGCCCAGCACGTCTACGGCGTGGCCATGAGCACCCTGGATATCTTCGAATCCACCCTCGGCCGGCGGATGCCCTGGAATCCGGAGGGGCGGGTGGTCCTGAAGGCAAGGGATCGTGTCACAGCCGTCGATACCGGCTATGAGCGCGGTACCAACACCATCCGCTTCGGCTCGGTGGACCGCATGGGCTACAAAGTACCCACTGCCCTCTACAGGGACATCGTTGCCCACGAAGTCACCCATGCGATCCTTGACGGCTTCCGGCCGGCATGGGCGGACCAGCTGGCCACCATGGAGCAACTTGCCATGCATGAGGCACTGGCAGACCTGGTGGCCATACTGTCGGTGTTTTCATCGCGTGAGGTGGTCTTCCGGGAACTTGAAGCTGCCGGGGAAGGCTTCGAAGCAGGCCAGGTCGTGGACGACGCGATCCTGATAAGGTCCCTCTTTGACTTTGCGAGGGACCTTTTCGCCCGTGGTCCCCTGAGGGAACCATTTGTTGGCGCCGTTCCTGAGGGGTGGCAAACCATGCTGGATCCGCACGCCCGCGGGGCTGTGGTGGTCGGGGCAGTACTCCGGGCCGTCCAGCGTTTGTGGTCGGAAAGAAATGCCCGTTTTGGGGACAACCAAAGCCTGCAGCAGAAAGCCGAATCCGGTTCCATCGTGGCCATGAGGGTTCTGCGAATGGTGATCAGGGGCCTTTCCTACATGCCACCTGTGGACGTCACTTGGCGGGACCTCCTACGTGGCATCATTGCCGCGGACCTGGACATGGTCCCCGAAGACACCTACGGCTACCGGGATGCCCTCCAAGCGGAATTCTCGGCCATCGGGATCCGCCGGGTGTCGCTGAACAACATCAGCGGGGTGGATAACTACCAGGGTCTTCGCTATCCCATCCGGCTGTCGGCCCTGGGGTCAGACCCCCAGGAAGTGCAACGCTTCGTGTGGGAAAACCCGAGGCTCCTGGACGCGGCCCGCCTCGAGCGGCGCACACCACTGAGCTCCACGCGAGTGCGTACGTCCGAACGCGTGTCACCGGACGGCTTCATCATCTCCGAAATCGGGGCATCATTCATTCAAACGGTGCGGATGAGCCGTAAGGAGGCCTACGTCCGCCTTGGCCTGAAGACACGGCGGGATTTCGTAGATGTCCGTGGAGGAGGAGTCCTCAGGTTCGACGCCGGTGGCCGCCTGGTATACGCCGCCCTCAAACCGGTAATGGACAGGGAGCGGCAGGGCATGCTGTTTGGTTCAGATCAACAGCACGACGCCGAGGAAGCCGCATCTTCCGGGGTCAGGAACAAGTTCCACGGCACGGGGGAATAGCTGATGCCTCCTTGGGCGCCAGCCAAGGGTTAGCTGCCCCACGCAGCCTTGCGTGCCGCCGTCGTGCCTTCCAATTGGGCGATTTGATCAAAACCGCCGCCTTTGAGACCCTTGCTCACCAGTTTCAGGACTTCCGCCCGGACTACAGTGCCATTGCCCTGGAGGGACTTCACGAAGTGATAGGTGAAGGCGCCGTTGTAGCGTCCGTCAATGAGGGCGTCCGCAGCCGTCTGGTCCGATCGGCAGGCTGCCATCAGCACGGGCTTGGCCCCTTTTGCTGATTTCACCAGGTCGCGCAGGGTACGTGTGTCGCTGAACTCGTTCGCGATCACGGCCCGGGGCGTCGGAGCGGGCAGGAAGCGGGGACGCCGGCCTGGCAACAGGTCCAGGGACTTCAGTCCAGTACCGCTGTGGCAGGTGTCCAGCACCACATCCATAAGGACACCGTCCGGCAGCCGCGCGAAGAGCGTCGCCAGCTCATCGTCCGTGATCACTGTGTCCGGGTCCCATGAGTCGCCGGAGTTGTTGATGTCATAGCAGGCGAAGGCCTCGTCCAGCCGGTCGGCTTCATCGCCGCTGACATCGGGTATCTGCGTGCCATGGCTGGAGAAGGTGAAGACGATGTGGTTGGATTTTCCGTCCACCGCGCTATCGACCAGCTTGTTGAGTTCGGCCATTACGGACTTTTTGTTGGCCTTGGCATCCCTCAAGACCTTGATGCTGGAGGACGCGAATCCATACTGCGCCTCAAGGAGGGCGGCCAGGTCTTCAGCGTCATTAACGCAACCGTGAAGCCAGCTCGATTCGGGTAAATACTTGAACTTGTTGATCCCCACGCAGAGGGCTGCCTTGCTCATGTTCCTGTCCTTAGGACTGGTCCTTGCACCCATTACCTCGGCGGCCCCCTGAACCGCCGCCTGGATGCTGTCCACGGCCGCGTTCCGCCTGCCCGTGATCAGCGCTTGTCAACTCGGAATAAAGATATTCCTGCGACCCTCCGGGGGCAATGCTTTGGCGTCCCCGGGCAAACCTACTCGTAGGTAAATATTGTGTCTCGAATCACCAAATCAAGGTCCCCGGGGCGCCGAAGTCTGATTGAATCGTGGAATCAAGAGTGCGCTCCGTCACAAATATCCCACGGCGGTGCGCCTAATCCATCGAACAGAAGGTTCACAGATGGCACTGAAGAAGAAGGCCCTGCATGGCGTTATCGCGCTGGCGGGCGTTTCCGCCCTCGCTTTGACTGCATGCACGGGCCCCTCCGGCGGCGGTTCCTCGTCCGCCCCGGCCGCCGCCGGCCCGATCGCCTACGGCACCACAGACAAAGTCACCGCATTGGACCCGGCAGGATCCTATGACAATGGTTCGTTCATGGTGATGAACCAGATTTACTCGTTCCTGTTGAACTCCAAGCCTGGGGGTGCAGAACCGGTCCCGGACCTTGCGGAGTCGTCCTCATTTACGGCACCGACCGAATACACCGTCAAGCTCAAGTCCGGCCTGAAATGGGCCAATGGACACACGTTGGATTCCAAAGACGTCAAGTTCTCCTTTGACCGGCAGGTCGCCATCAACGACCCCGCCGGCCCGGCGTCCCTGCTGACCAACATCGAGAGTGTGGGCACTCCTGACGCCACCACGGTGGTTTTCAAGCTGAAGAAGGCAAACGACCAGACATTCAGCCAGATCCTCAGCAGTCCTGCGGCGCCCATTGTCGACGACGAAGTTTTCCCCGCGGACAAGATCCTTCCTGACGACGAGATCATCAAGGCCAAGGCCTTCTACGGCCAATACACGATCGATAGCTACAAGAAGAACGAACTTGTCAGCTTCAAGGCCTTCGGTGACTACAAAGGTGTTCTTGGCAAGCCGGCAAACGACGAAGCCACCATCAAGTACTACGCCAGCCCCACCAACCTCAAGCTGGACATCCAGCAGGGCAACATCGACGTCGCCTTCCGCAGCCTCAGTGCCACGGACGTTGATGACCTTCGGAAAGACTCCAAGGTCAAGGTGTTGACGGGACCGGGCGGCGAGATCCGCTACATCACCTTCAACTTCGACACCATGCCGTTCGGCACCAAGGCAGCCGGCGCTGATCCCGCCAAGGCGCTCGCCGTCCGGCAAGCCGTAGCCAACCTCGTGGACCGGCAGGCCATTGCCGACCAGGTCTACAAGGGCACCTACCTCCCGCTGTACTCCAACGTGCCCAGCGGATTCCTTGGCGCCAACGAGTCATTCAAGGACGCCTATGGAGACAACGGAAAGCCGAGCCTGGACAAGGCAAAGAAGGTCCTGGCGGATGCCGGAATCACGGAGCCCGTTGCGTTGAACCTGCAGTACAACCCGGACCACTACGGCGGCTCCTCCGGTGACGAGTACGCCATGATCAAGGAACAACTGGAGAAGTCCGGACTCTTCAAGGTCAACCTGCAGTCCACTGAATGGGTTACCTACAGCAAGGCGAGCCGCGCTGACGAGTACCCTGTGTTCCAGTTTGGCTGGTTCCCCGACTTCAGCGACGCCGATAACTACCTGACCCCGTTCTTCCCGGACGGCGGCTTCCTGAAGAACCACTACAACAACCCCACTGTGAACGACTTGATCGCCAAGCAGCTGACCGAGGCTGACAAGACCAAGCGTGAGGCGGACATCAAAGATGTCCAGAACGCACTCGCCAAGGACATCTCAACCCTTCCCCTGCTGCAGGGCGCCCAGGTTGCGGTGGCCGGAAGCGGCGTGAACGGCGTCGAGAAGACGCTGGACGCATCCTTCAAGTTCCGCCTCGGAACGATTTCCAAGTAACCACGCCTCTGTGGTGGGAAGGAGGCGGGACGCTGATCCGGTGTCCCGCCTCCTTTGCTGACCACTTTCGTGGCCGGCATGCACGAGCCAATCCCGCGCAATCCGCGGGCAGGAAATACAGGTAACAATGACAACTCTTATAGAGGTACCCGAGGCCGAGCCCGGAATAGTAGCTCCAAAAAGCAAGTCCAAGGCCGGGGGAGGCCTAGGAAAATACATCGTGATCCGGTTCTTCCTGATCATCCCCACCGTCTTCATTCTGGTGACGTTGGTCTTCTTCCTGATGCGGGTCATTGGAGATCCCATCACAGCCGCCCAGGGCGGACGCCTCCCGCCGGATGTACTGGCACAGCGAATCCATGACGCCGGCTATGACCGCCCGGTTCTGATCCAGTACTTCGAATACCTCGGCCAACTCATCACCGGAAACTTTGGCACAACGATCACTGACCGTCGTCCCGTCGTGGAGGTACTCACCACCTTCGGTGCCGCAACACTTGAGCTGTCGATCAACGCATTGATCGTGGCGCTCGCAGTTGGTATCCCGTTCGGACTCATCGCAGCCCAACACCGCGACAAGAGCTCCGACGCAGTCCTGCGGTTCTTCGCGATTCTCTGCTATGCCACTCCGGTGTTTTTTTCAGGCCTGCTTCTCAAACTGACCTTTTCGGTGTGGCTCGGATGGTTCCCCGTGGCAGGACGTGCCTCCACCCGTACGGAACTGACCATGAGCAGCCTCGGAGCTCCATCAGGCATCTACTGGCTGGACGCGCTCCGCAGCGGCAACTTTGCGGCTCTTGGAGACGTTGCATCCCACGCTGTCCTGCCGGCCGTGGCCCTGGGTTTGCTGACCGCAGGGGTCTTCCTGCGGCTGGTGCGCACAAACGTCATTGGCACGCTGGGAAAGGACTACATTGAGGCTGGCCGGTCCCGTGGCGTTAGCGAGTTCCGGCTGGTTACCAAACACGCTTACAAGCCTGCACTGATCCCCATCATCACTGTCATGGGCCTGCAAATTGCGCTCATGCTCGGCGGCGCCATCCTGACCGAGACAACCTTCGAGTGGAAGGGCCTGGGGTACCAACTGGTGCAATACCTGAATGCCCGCGACTTTGTGGCTGTCCAGGGCATTGTGGTGCTGCTGGCCATCATCGTCGCCGTGACCAACTTCATCGTGGACATCATTGCCGCGCTCATCGATCCCCGAGTGAGGTACTGACCATGAGCACTCCTTCACTGACTGCTCCCAAGCAGCCCCTCTTCTCCCGGCTTCCAGTGGTTTCCCACCTCAGGAAAAGCGTTGGCCTCCAACGGGGCATGCTGATAGTGGGCGTTGTCCTCAGCGGGCTGTTCCTGCTGACAAGCATTCTCGCACCGCTTCTGGCCCCTTACGGCTACTCCCAACTCAGCGATGCGTCCGGTTCCTTCCCCACCCAACAGGCACCGGGTGCCAAACACCTGCTTGGCACCACTGTGGGCGGCTATGACGTCCTGTCCCGTGTCCTATGGGGATCCCAGACGGCCGTGACCGTCATCGTCGTGTCCGTGGCAATGTCACTTTTCCTTGGCGTCGCCCTGGGCCTGCTCAGCGGCTACTTTGGCGGCTGGTTGGACCGGATCCTTGTAGTAGTGGCGGACGCCATCTATGCCTTCCCCACCCTGCTTTTGGCAATCGTCATCTCGATCGTCATCAGCCGTGGCCAGTCCAGTTTCTGGGGCGGTATTTTCTCCTGTGCGTTCTCCATCACAGTGGTGTTCGTGCCCCAGTATTTCCGGGTCATCCGCGCCGAAACCATCCGGCTCAAGGCCGAGCCCTTCGTCGAGTCGGCCAAGGTACTGGGTGCATCCAGCCTGCGTATCATCGGACGGCACATCTTCAAGAACGCAACGCGCACCCTGCCCCTGATGTTTACGCTCAATGCCTCCGAAGCGATCCTTACGCTTGCAGGCCTTGGCTTCCTGGGCTTCGGCATCGAGCCAACATCGGCTGCAGAGTGGGGCTTTGACCTGAACAAGGCACTGGCCGATACCTCCTCCGGTATCTGGTGGACCGGTGTTTTCCCTGGCATCGCCATCGTGCTGACCGTCCTGGGCCTGACGCTGGTTGGCGAAAGCATCAACGACCTCAACGATCCCCGGATCCGTGGCCGAAAGCGCGCAGGCACCACGAAAACCCCTGCAACCCCGACAGCTACAGAGGCAGGTAAGCCATGACCACCAACCTCGGAAACATTTCCGACGCCGGGGCCGTCAGTGAACCCGTCCTCACCATTGACCGGCTCAAGGTAACTTTTGCCACCGACAGCGGTGACGTCCATGCGGTGAAGGACGTCAGCCTGGACGTTAAGCCTGGTGAAGTCGTGGCGATCGTGGGGGAGTCCGGTTCCGGCAAGACAGTTACAGCCAAGACCATTCTGGGCTTGCTGCCTGAAACAGCCATCAGCTCCGGTGCGGTGGTGATCAACGGCAACAACGTGATCAGTGTCAGCAAATCCGCGCTTCGAAAGATCCGTGGACGCGACGTCGCCATGGTTTTCCAGGAGCCCTCCACAGCATTGAATCCCGTGTTCACTGTTGGATGGCAGATTGCCGAGGGGATCCGCGCCCACGCCAAGGATGGCCACCGCGTATCGTCCAAGGAAGCGAAGGAACGGGCCACGGAAGCCTTGCGCAAGGTGGGTATTCCGGACCCTGAAACCCGGGTCAACTACTACCCACACCAGTTTTCGGGTGGGCAAAAGCAGCGCGTGGTGATTGCCGCCGCATTGGCACTGAACCCTGGTCTGATTGTGGCCGATGAACCAACGACAGCCCTTGACGTCACAGTACAGGCGGAAATCCTGCAACTGCTCCGTGACTTGCGGGACAACTACGGCACATCCATCGTGTTGATTACCCACAACATGGGGGTCGTGGCCGACCTCGCCGACCGCGTGGTGGTCATGTACCAGGGCGATGTGGTGGAAGAAGCGCCCTCAAGGGTGTTGTTCGCGGAACCAAAGCAGGACTACACGAAAAAGCTCCTCGCGGCGGTCCCGCACCTTGGCCGCAACTCAGCCTCGGAAGGTGCCCGTGGCCGGTTGCATCAGGATGGCAAGGTCCTAGTTGAGGCGAAGAACCTCACCATCGAGTACCCAGGGCGCTTTGGGCGCCATGGCTTCAAAGCTGTGGACAACGTCAGCTTCACTGTCTCCGAGAATGAGGTCTTCGGTTTGGTGGGGGAGTCCGGCTCAGGCAAATCCACCATCGGGCGGGCGATCGCAGGGCTGACAAGGACAACCGGCGGAAGCCTGAAGGTCCTCGGCTACGAAATGCTGGACTTCAAGGAGCGGACCTTCCGTCCGCTGCGGAAGGAGATCGGCTTCGTTTTCCAGGACCCGGCGGCCTCGTTCAACCCCCACCTCACCATCGGTGAGTGCGTCGCTGAGCCGTTGATTATCCACACCAAGCCGAGCGCGGCTGAGGCGCGGAAAAAGGTAGGTGAGCTGCTCGAGTCAGTCCAGTTGCCGGCGTCGTACGCGCAACGCTACCCGCACGAGCTGTCCGGTGGACAGCGGCAGCGCGCCTCTCTGGCGAGGTCGTTGGCGCTCAACCCACGCCTGTTGATTGCCGACGAACCAACCTCGGCCCTGGACGTCTCAGTGCAGGCCAAGGTTCTGGACCTGTTCAAGGACATCCAGGAGCAGTTCGGCTTCGCGGCCCTGTTCATCAGCCATGACCTCGCAGTCGTGGACATGTTGTCGCACTGGGTTGGCGTGCTGTACAAGGGACAGTTGGTGGAGCAGGGCATCGGAAACCATGTGATGGGCTCGCCCCAGCACGACTACACCAAGCGGCTGATCGCCTCCTTGCCGGTTCCGGACCCTGATGAACAAGCACGACGCCGGGAAGCGCACCGCGCACTGTTGGGCGGCTAACCCGCACGCAGGCTGAACGCAACGAAGGCCCGCCACTGTGAGCAATTCACTCTGGCGGGCCTTCATTCGTTCCTGGCCTTGGCGCGCTATTCGGACACGATGGCGATGTTGAACATCTTTCCTTTCGGCTGCTGCATGAAGATCCTTAGCCACAAAGGCAGCCACATCTCCATACCGCGGGCGGCGTCGAGTCCACCGAGGTCCCTGATGTGCTCGGGCGCCCAACCAAACTCCTGAAGCAGGCCTGACACTGTGGACTTGGCATCCGCGTCGTTTCCCGCCATGAACATGTCATGTGGGCCCGGAAGCCGCCCTGGATCCACCATCACGGGGGCGCTGACCGTGTTCAGGGATTTCACTACCCGCACCCCGGGGTAGGTCCGTTGAATGGTCTCGGCGATGCTGTCGGTGTTGCAGACGGTGAGCGATGGAGGGAAACCGCCTGATCCATCCAGGGCGTTTGCCACATCCAGGAGGATTTTGCCGTTCAGGGTGGTGTCGCCGGCTTCAGCGAGGACGGCCAGGCTCACAGTACCGGGTGTTGCATTCACGATCAGCTCGGACTGTGCGCACGCTTCCGCGAAAGAGCCCGCACGGGCGCGCGGACCAGCTTGCCGGGCCCACTCCTCGCCCTTGGGATTTCCGGATTCACGGGAACCCATGATGACCTCGTGGCCCAAGGACACCAGCTTGCCAGCGAGGGCGTGCCCCACCATTCCAGTTCCCAGGACAGCGATTTTCATGGAATCTCCCTTGGTCGAGTGCAGTGATGCTGCCATTCTGCACCGATTCCCGCGATGGGAACACCGCTGGCGGGACGCAGTCAGGTAACACCGGCAACGCTACCGCCGCACCCCATAGACTGGGGACCATGACCGAGCAGAACAGTGCCCTCCCCGAAGACCACGATTCCTTCAACCCGTCAGCGAGTTCCCTCGCGGGCCAGGTGGATCGCGGCGTCATGGATGAGCTGCTCTCCATCCGGTCCAGCATCGACAACATTGATGCCACACTCGTTTTCCTGCTCGCGGAACGCTTCAAGGCCACCCAGAAAGTAGGGATTCTCAAGGCCACGCACAAGCTTCCCGCGGGCGACCCCGGACGCGAAGCAGCCCAGATCGCCCGGCTTCGCCGCCTGGCCGAGGACGCACATCTTGACCCCGCATTTGCCGAGAAGTTCCTGAATTTCATCATCAGTGAAGTGATCCGCCATCATGAGGCCATCGCAGAGGATCACCAGATCTCCAGCCAGCAGGCCTGAACATATGTCAGGAGAAGTGCAAAGGGTCAGCGCGACGGCTCTTGGCCCATGGCCAGGGATCGACCCTGCGGAATCCCTGCGGATCATCCGGGGCGAATTGGGGGACCCCCACGTTCCGTTCCTGCCTGAACTGCCGGACCGTGGTGTCGGATCCGATGCCGTAGGCAGGACAGCATCGTTGCTGGTGGACTTGGCCGTGGACGTTCAACCACATGGTTGGAGATTGGTTGACCGGCCGGGAAAAGACGCGCAGCGTGGACGGTCCGCGCTTGCCACTGACATCAACATCCTGGCTGACGTCGCTGGAACAGAAGAGGTTTCAGCCAGCGGGATCAAGGTCCAGTTGATGGGTCCCCTGAGCCTCGCAGCCGGTTTGTACCTGCACAACGGAGAGCGGGCCCTCCTCGATTTTGGAGCGCGCCGCGACATTGCAGAGTCACTGGCAGCCGGAGTCGCAGAACACCTCCAGCGGATCTCGGAAGCGGTCCCTGGAGCGGGTATTGTGGTCCAGCTGGACGAGCCGGACATTGCCGCAGTGATGGGCGGCACGATCCCGACGGCGAGTGGTTACCGCACGCTGCGGTCCATCCCCGGCGAGGAGGTTGCGGGAGCGTGGCGGTTGGTGATCGATGCGCTCAGGGCTGCGGGCGCCGTCGAAATTGCGGTGGCCGTACCGGAGATAGAGGCGCCGATTGATCGCATACTTGATGCGGGCGCCGATGGTGTTGCTGTGCCGCTGAAGGCATTGACAACCCGCCAATGGGAGCACCTTGCCGCAGCAGTGGAAGCCGGCAAGCGTGTGTGGGCCGGTGCAATGCCCACATCAGACACTGATGCCAGGCTTCCGCGGACGGCCGAGATCGTGGAAAGCATTTGGCGGCCTTGGAGCCAACTGGGTCTCCCGGCGTCGGCCTTGCCGGCACTGCGACTGACGCCGGCTACGGGACTCGCCCACGTGAAGCCCGCCACAGCCAAGGAAGTGCTTGCCCGACTCACACAGGTGGCCGACGGCCTGGACCAGCTGTCGCAGGGTTGACCGGCCTGTCCCAGGGATGATTGGCAAGGGCTAGATCCTCTTTTCCCAGCGATCCGGTTCCGCATAGCGGGGGAGTGAGGTGCCTTGGGCTGCCCCGGGCAGGTAGGGCGCCAACCGGTAATCGAAGCGGCCGGCATAGACAAGCACGACGCCGATCTGGGGTTGGATGACCTTGACCTGGATCCGGTGCTTGCCCTCGTCCCCGTCCCACCACTGCTCCGCAAAGGCCTTTGCGTCCAGGGCCGTCGGCAACGGAATGCGCAATGGACCCAGGAAGAGCCGGCTGGCTTTCGACACACCCCGCAGCCGGCCGTTGGGCGTGACACTTACATCCAGGTCCGTGACGAGGCGGCGGTAGCGGCCGACATGGTCCACCAACCGGGTCGGTGCGGGGGTGACGGAGCTGGCCTGCGGCGCGGTGATAGCGCTCGTGGTGTCGTGGAACAACCGCGTCCCGGATGCGAAGTAGATTTCACGCCGTGCCGTGAGGGCTTGCCGGCCGAAAGGATCCACGTGGGCATGGTTCTCAATGCGGAACGGAATGCTTTCGCCGTATTCAGGGAAGAAGGCCTCTTCGCTTCCCGTCAGGGCCAGCAAAGGACGCAACCATTTTTGCGGGCACCCTACGACGTCAAAGACCCCCTCGCCAATTCCATACGATCCGGAGCCTGCCGCCAGGGAGAAGTACTCCTGTAGTTCGGGGGCCAGCTTGTTGAAATCATTGCCCAGGGCGAGCCGGTAGATGGGTTCGTTCATTGGAGTCCTTCCTAGAGCCGTCCGGCCGCTTTAAGCCGGATGTAGGTGTCAGCAAGCAGGGGAGGGACCTCGGAGGGTTCGGCGTCCACCACTTCAGCCCCGAGTTGCCGCAATTGTTCTGTGACGGCGGCCCGTTCCAGCAGGGCGCGTTCGGCGGCGGCGGCACGGAAAACCTGGCCGGCGGTGGAACGCCCGGCTTTCATGGCTGCCAGCAAGGGGTCCCGGACAGACGCGACCACCACCACGTGCTGGCGGACCAGCTGGGCCACCATGGGGAGAAGCCCTTCCTCGGGGGCGCCGCCGTCGAGGGCTGTCAAAAGCACCACAAGCGAGCGGTGTGCCGATACGGCCCGCACCTGGCCTGGGATCTGCTGCCAGTCCAGTTCTATGAGCTCGGCCTCCAATGTCGCCATGGCCTGAACGAGTTGCGCCAGGAGATTGCCTTTCGAAGCAGACTCGACCCTCGCGCGGAGCATCCGGTCGTAGGCGAGGAAGTCAACCCGGTCCCCGCCCCGTTCCGCCAGAACCGCGAGCAGCAGCGCCGCCTCAATCCAAGTGTCCAGCCTCGGCTCGTCGTCAATCCTGGCCGCCGCGGTCCGCGATGTGTCCAGAACGATCACAACACGCCTGTCCCGTTCCGGACGCCAGGTACGCACCACCACAGATGTGCGACGGGCAGTTGCACGCCAGTCGATGGACCGGACGTCATCGCCACGGACGTAGTCACGCAGTGAATCGAACTCCGTTCCCGCGCCCCGGATCTGCACGGCCGCCCTGCCATCAAGCTCGCGCAGCTTGCGTAGTTTCGATGGCAGATGCCGTTTGGAATGGAAGGGTGGCAGCACTCGAAGCCGGCCGGGAAGTGCCCTGGTTCGCTGCCGTGCGGCCAGCCGCAAGGGCCCGTACGAACGGACCGTCACGTGCGGGCTTTCAAGATCGCCGCGGCGCCGTGGGAGCAGGGACACCGTCAGGCGGCGCCGTTCGCCGGGTGGAACGTCGAGCGGCTGTGTTGGGTTCAGGGCTCCAGCGGAAGGTTGCCAACCGTCCCGGACCATCGCCCGTAGCTTCCGGCGGCCCAGGTTGGTCACCGTGATGACGGAATTAACCTGACTCTCCAAGGTGACGTTGCCCGGTTGCTGACGCACCAAGCCCACCTTGGCCGGGGAAGCCGCCAGGATAAGGTCAAGGGCCAGGAGCAGCAGCAGTCCGATAGCGATGAACAGCACGGTGATCCACGCCGGAAACAGCAGCAACGGAACCAGCCCGGCAACTGCCAGCAACACGAAACGACCCGTGATGGCCATCAGGGTACCCGTGCCATTGCTGTCATCTGCATCACCGGCAGAATCAACGAGGCACCGGAACAGACGCCAGGATGCTGCCAAGGACGTCGTCAACGTGGATGCCATCCATCTGGGCCTCGGGACGAAGGCCTACCCGGTGCCTGAGGCAAGGCAACGATAGCGCTTTGACGTCGTCAGGCGTCACGAAGGGCCGCCCGGACAACCAGGCCCATGCCTTCGACGTGTTCAGGAGGGCAGTAGCGCCTCGAGGAGAGACGCCCAGCTGGAAGGACGGCGCTGACCTGGTTGCCCGGACTACATCCACAATGTAGGCCAGGATTTCCGGTGCGACGGTCACTTGCGCCACAGCCGCACGAGCGTTGGAAAGCTCGACGGCGCCAGCCACCGCCCGGACGCCGGCCGCGGCGAGGTTTCGGGGGTCGAAGCCACCGGCGTGCCGGCGGATTACTTCGATTTCCTCGGCTCTGCCGGGCAACGGCATGGTCAACTTGAGGAGGAACCTGTCCAGCTGGGCCTCGGGCAGGGGGTAGGTTCCTTCGTATTCCACGGGATTCTGGGTGGCTGCCACGATGAAGGGCATAGGCAGTGGGCGCGATACGCCATCCACGGAAACCTGGCGTTCCTCCATGGCTTCCAGGAGCGAGGCCTGCGTTTTGGGTGGCGTTCGGTTTATTTCATCGGCCAGCAGGATGTTGGTGAAAACGGGCCCTTCCCGGAACGTGAATTCCGATGAATGCGAGTCGTACACCAAGGAGCCCGTGACGTCACCGGGCATGAGGTCCGGGGTGAACTGTACGCGTTTGGTTTCCAGGCTCAGGGCAGTGGACAACGCCCGGACCAACAGCGTCTTGGCGACGCCGGGCACACCTTCCAGCAGGACATGGCCGCCGCAGAGAAGGGCGATGAGCATGCCTGTCACTGTTGGATCCTGGCCGACCACAGCCTTCCCAACTTCGTTCCGGACGTTCAGCAGGGATTGTCGGGCAGGATCCTCCATGCCGCTGCTGTGTAGGCCCTGCTGTGGTCCATTCACCCCAGGTGCATTCACCTGGGGTTCGCCCGCGTGTGCATGGTTTACCTGGTGGGCCGCGCCACCGGAGTATTGGTTGTTGCTGTCCGTATAGTTGTTCGGCTGGTTGCTCATCGGGCCGTTGCCTCCTGCTCGATTCGTTCGATCTGTTGTGCCCACTGCACCAGTTGTCCTTCTGTCTGGGGTTTGGAATCAATTAACGCCCACCGGATTGCCGGTACTTGCCGTCCAAGGCGCCGGGCCACGGCGTCGATAATGGCCTCCCCGGTGGCGTCCGTCCCCAGGTTGAAATGCCTGGCCAACCGGGCGAGGGTTCCTGCCCGCAGATTGTCGGCGGCGCGTTCCACGGCACGTGAATCCTGATAAAGACGTGCACGTCCTTCGGCCGTTTCTGCGGCCTTAACCACCACGGGAAGTGGTTCAAAGACCAACGGTCCCAAGCGTCGTCCGCGCCAGAGGATGGCAAGGATAGCTATGACAGCCAGCCATGGGCCCGCAAAAGCCAGCCACGGCGGTGCGAGCTCGTTGAGCGTCGGGGTGGATCTATCGGACGCTACGTCCGTGATGCCTGGTGTGTACCAGACCAAGTCGGGGCCGCTTCCCAGGGTCCGCATCGCCAATGCGGCGTTGCCAACGGCCGCGAGGTGTTGGTTTTCCAGCAACTCGGTGCTCCCCAGCACAATGATGTGCCCATCGGCCGAGGCCACATAAAGTCCAGGTCCATCGCTGCGGGTGGCGTAGCAAACAACTGGCCCCAGGTACACCGGTCCTTGGGCGGCAACGGGTCCTGCCTGCTCTGCATCTTCCTGGCTGCAGCCCGGTTCAAGGATTTTTGTCGCTTCGGGGACCACACCGCCGGGGCGGAACTCCGGATCGAGGCCATTCAACGTGCGCAGGCGCGGTGCGACCACCACTACCCGCCCGGCCACAGCACTCACATCCTGCAACTGCGATCTATCCAGGAAACCGCGGGGGTCATACAGCAGCAAGGTGGCGTCGCCGTCGGAAAGAGCTGCCAGGGTGTCTTCGAGGTTATCGGTTGGAGTTATGCCCACACCGTGGCGCCCCAGTATTTCGGCCAAGGCCATGGCCCCGTCGGGAGCGGGATTGCGGGTAGATAGCGACCCGGAGTCTTTGGGTGCCGAGAACCGCTCCACCACGAGGAACGTCACGAATGCGGCAAACACTGCCCCCAGCGCAATCCACACCAGGTGCTTTCGGAACCAACTCCACAATGCGCTGGTCCGCCGTCGAGGCAGAGTTCCTCCCTGCAAAGCTTCCGGCACCTGTTCCTGGAGGGTCATCGCGGCACCGCGAATCCCTGCTGGCGTTGGCCAGTGAAGTCAGGGGTTAGGGCGAGGAGGTCCGTATCCAGCTTGCGCAATTCGTCGTAGTCCGGGCGTGTTGCGGCCTGTTCCCCATAGCGGACCGCATCAAACAGGCGGGCGGCATCGACCAACCGGAGTTGAGCAGGGGTGAAGGCCTGGCCCAAGTGGCCTGCAGCCTCATCGGCCGTCCGACCGGCCCGCGCTTCAATGACATCCCGCTCCTCCGCGGAACGCACCAACGCCCGGAACTGATCGATGACGGCGGAAGGCCAGTCGCCGTCGTCGGCCGCGGCAAGGGCACGCTTCCGGTATGTTGCAGCATCCACAGGCGTGTCCTTGCCGTAAATGCCCGTAACGGAGGCTTTTCGCGTGGCGTTCAGCCTCGGACGGACAACGAAGACAGCCACCACGATGAGCACGACAGCCAGGGCGATAATGAGGGGGACAGCCAGGTTGCTTTCCGGCGAAGTTCCGTCCCCTTCCAGGGAGCTGAGCCAGTCCAGGAAATCGCGCCAAAGCTGGTCCAGCCAACTGGGCCGGGCCTGGGCGTACTGCGCCTTGGATAGTTCCTCCTCGGCCCAACGGCGTGCTTCGTCACGGTCCGGGGTCACCGGCGGTTCAGTGCCGGCCAAAGCGGGAATCACAGGGATAAGCGTGTCCCTCATGCCTGCGGCCGGTGCCCGGGAGGAGAGCCTGGCCATTGTCCGCCGCCAGGAGGCCATGTGTTGCCGTGGACCTGCAGGGGAGGACCGCCCGGGATTCCCTCCGGATCCGCCCCGCTTTCCATCAGCCGCATCAACTCCACGTCCAGCCCATCCCGACGCATTCGAAGATCCATGTAGATGAGCGCGGACACGGATGTTTGGAAAGCGAATGTCACAGACCCCACCAAAGCCCCAATGACCATCGAGATCACGGTCGTCAGGATCAGGGTGGAGGCCACTGTCCCGGCGTCCGGGTGGGGAGCGATGACCGATCCAATCGCGGTGGCGGCGAGCGAAGCTGGAATCTGCACTATCTGGGCGATGATTCCCACCATCACGCTCACCAGCAGCGTTATGCCGAAGATGCGCCACCAATTGCTCTTGGTTAACTGCCAGGATCGCAGGAGTCCGTCATAGACGCCGATCCGCTCCACGACGATGGCGGCCGGAGCAAACATGAGCTTCAGCCCAATCCAGACAAAGACGATGATTCCCCCGAAGCCCAAGGGGATGACAATCAACAAGGCCGCCGGACCAAAGGCCGTGAACAACAGCACGGCAATCCCGACGACGGCTGCTGCGGCCAGCAGTCCACCGAAAGTGAGCACGGCTGCTACCCCCAGCAGAGGAAGGATCCGACCGACAGCCAGCTTCCACATTTGCCCGAAGCCTGTCCGTCGGTTGAGGACAGAACGGGAAACCGGAATGACCATGACGCCCTGGAGGACGGCGCCCAGAAAGCCGATCAACACAGAGACTCCCACGGAACCCGCCATGACGGCCAGGAACGGGCCAAAGAATCCCGCCGCATCCCCGCTGAAATCCGTTGTTTCCAAGGAATCCATAAGCTCGTACATGGCCACGGTGACAACACCCAGGAGGGCAGCGGCTGTGGCCTGGACGATCAGGGCTGAACCGAACATCGAGGCTGCATTCCGGCGTATGGTCTGGAAGGAGCCATCGAGTATCTCGCCGAACTGCAGGGGCCTCAAGGGAATGACACCTGGCTTGGGTGGGGCAACGTACATTGGTTGGCCATAGGGGGGACCGCCGGGCGCAGCCGCAGGCCATCCACCCGCCGGGCCTCCCGGAGGGTAGCCCGGCCAGTTGTTGCTACCGCCCTGTGGGGCTGACCACGCGGACGGACCTCCCCACTGGGGCTGGTTGCCCCACGCAGGCTGACCGCCCCACGCAGGCTGACCGCCCGGATATGGCTGCTGGCCGTGCTCTGGCTGTGACACGATTTCCTCCCCAAGAGATCCGGCCCGCCGACATCCGACGTCCCCCACATGGACCTTGGCCCCAAGCCTATAGTCCCGGTGTCCTCCCTCATAGCCTGAGCCCATACTGCCCGGACACCGGATCTACATCGAGCCAAGCGCGGCCGTGCAGTACGGTGGAAGTGCCTTGGGGGACGCCATGCCGTGCGCCCGCCCAACAGGACAAAGGCTTGGCGATAAGGGAATATATAACTATGAAGGCACGCATTCTGGTAGTTGACGACGACGAAGCGCTCGCAGAGATGATTGGTATTGTCCTGCGCAATGATGGCTTCGAGCCCGTATTCTGCGCAGACGGCGGCCAGGCTCTTGAGGTGTTCCGTTCCTCCAAACCCGATTTGGTGCTCCTGGACCTCATGCTGCCGGGTTCGGATGGCATCGAAGTTTGCCGGCAGATTCGTGGAGAATCGGACGTCCCCATTGTCATGCTCACGGCGAAATCGGACACCTCGGATGTTGTTCGAGGTCTTGAATCCGGCGCTGACGACTACGTGCCCAAGCCTTTCAAACCCGCTGAACTCGTGGCTCGTGTCCGTGCGCGCCTTCGGCCGGGCGAACAAAAGGCTCCGGAAACGCTGCGGATTGCTGATGTAACCATCGACGTCGCCGGGCACCTCGTGACCCGCGGTGGAGAGCGCATCTCGCTTACGCCCTTGGAGTTCGACCTCCTGGTGGCATTGGCCCGGAAGCCGTGGCAGGTCTTTACGCGCGAACTTTTGCTTGAACAGGTATGGGGATACCGCCATGCCGCGGACACCCGGTTGGTCAATGTCCATGTTCAGCGTTTGCGCTCCAAGATTGAACGGGATCCGGAAGCGCCCGAAGTTGTATTGACGGTGCGTGGTGTCGGGTATAAAGCAGGTTCCTGAGTCTCCCGCCGGCAAGACCGGCAGCACGGACAAGGACCAGAGCCCGAACGCTCCGGAGCAGCCCGCCCAGGACCAGCCCGCCCAGGACCAGACCGCCCAGGAACAGGCCCCAGGCCTGGAGCAAACCCCGCAAACTTCGGCGTCCGGGGATTCAGCCTCCGCTCCCAGTGATCCAGTAAGAAGGAACCTTCCCTGGCTGATGTGGCGCGCCCGGATATGGACACGGCGTGGCCTGATTCTGGTTCTCAGGGTTTCCCGCCTCGTCTCGATCGGTGTCCGGCAGATACGGCCGGGTCTTCGCTTCCTCTGGCGTTCTTTGCTGAGGCGGTGGCGGCGGTCACTGGAGTTCAGGACCGTGCTGACGACGCTTCTGCTTGCCGTAACGTCTTTTGCGATCGTCGGAGCGTACCTTTCCAACCAGATAGCCAATAACCTGTTCCAGGAAAGGCTCGCCCAGGCGGAGTCGGAGTCCCGATACAACGTAAAACAGGTTCAGGACACCTTTGACGGCGCACAGGTTACTGATCAATCAAGCGTCATCACGCTGGTCTATGACACGCTAACCGCCGTAGAGGGCCGGGGCTCGGTGATCCAGCGGCGCTACGTTTTTGAAGCCGTGCCGGAACAGACCAAACCCCGTAACCGCTGGGTAGAGTCGCGCGCCTCTGACCAACTCACCGTCCGTGTCATCCCGCCGGAATTGCGAAAGGCCGTCCAGGAAGGCGGGAAGCAACAGTTCTGGGCCTCCATGCAGTTCCCGGTGGGAAACGAGGACCGCCCCGGTATTGCTGTCGGAAACAAAGTGACCTTTAACGGCACTGCCTATGAGTTGTATTTGATCTATGACCTGAACACCGCCCAGAAGACCCTGGACGAAATCCAGAACGTGCTGTGGGCCGGTGGTGCGGCGCTCGTGCTGATGATTGGTGCCATCGCGTGGTACGTCACACGCAATGTCGTCAGCCCTGTGAGCCATGCTGCCGTGGTGTCGGAAAAGCTGGCGGCGGGCCAACTCCAAGAGCGCATGGTGGTCAAGGGTGAGGATGAGGTCGCCAGGCTTGGTGCTTCGTTCAACCATATGGCGGCCAGCCTGCAGGAGCAGATCACCCAGCTCGCCACGTTGTCGCAAATGCAGCAAAGATTCGTCTCGGATGTCTCGCACGAACTTCGCACGCCCTTGACCACCGTTCGCATGGCCGCGGAGGTCCTTTACGACGCCCGTGAAGACTTCGACCCTATGAACAAACGCTCGGCCGAGCTCCTCTATCACCAAGTGGAGCGCTTCCAGTCCTTGTTGTCGGACCTGCTGGAGATTTCGCGCTTCGATGCCGGTGCAGCCATCCTGGACGCCGAACCCCAGGACATCTTCCAAGTGATCTCGCACGTCATGGAGGGCGCAGCACCCGTAGCCTCCGAGTACGGGTCCGAGGTTCGCCTCAACGCCCGTCAGAAGAGCATCATTGTCGAAATGGACTCGCGCAGGATCGACCGGATCCTGAGGAACCTGCTGCTCAACGCCCTTGAGCATGGCGAAGGAAAACCGATCCACATTTCTGTGGCAGCAAACCATGACGCCGTGGCCGTGGCCGTGCGGGACCACGGTATTGGAATGAGCCCAGCGGAAGCTGCCAGGGTTTTCGACCGTTTCTGGCGGGCTGACCCGGCACGCGCCCGAACAACTGGTGGCAGCGGCCTGGGATTGTCCATCGCAGCCGAAGACACCAAGCTCCACAACGGCTGGCTTCAGGCGTGGGGCCGCAAAGGGGCGGGCTCAAACTTCAGGTTGACCTTGCCGCTGAAGCAGGGCGGAACCATCCTCAAGTCGCCCCTTCAGTTGGAACCTGCCGACATCGACTTGCCCGGAGCCGGAAGCGAACGCCAGATGCTTGTCCTGGGCACAGGTTTTGGCAGTACAGACGGCAAATCGGACGTCGGAACGCCTCCTTCGGGTGACGCGGGAAAGGGCGATGGATCATGAGGGTCCTTGGCACCGCACGCAGGCGGGTTTTCGTTGCTGTGCTGGCGGCGCTCATGGTCTTGCTGGCTTCGTGCGCCCAGATTCCCCGGTCCGGTCCAGTGGGAAAAAGCCAGGATGAGGGAGCGGGAAACCCCAATGCCCCTGTCTTCTTCCCCGCAGCACCGCGTGCAGGCTCCACACCTGAAGCCGTCATTGAGGATTTCTATATGGCCGGCAGCGGCTATGAGGACGACTATCCCGTAGCGCGGCAATATTTGACCCAAGCCCAGGCCGTAACGTGGAAGCCGGATAAGCGGGCCATCGTTTTCCGCGGGGCCCGCGTGGTTAAGACGGCTGTGGAGAATGAATACGTCTACGAGGTCGACCTTGCCTACACGGTGGATGCGGACGGAATAGCCACGCAGTTCCCGCCGGGAACCAAGGAGACCATCCCCGTCTCGCTGGAGAAAGTGGAGGGGGAGTGGCGGATCTCCAAGGTTCCGGATGGTACTGCGATTCCGGAAGAGACCTTCAAAGTTATCTACGGCGCCTTCCCCATCTACTTCTACGACCCGACGTTCACGTATGCGGTGCCGGACTACCGGTGGTTCATCAAGAAGAAGACTGTTAAGTCCATGACCAGTGCCCTGCTTGCCGGGCCTGCGCCGTATTTGCGTGGGGCAGTGGTGAGCGCTTTTCCCTCCGGGATGAAGTTGGCCAGGGAATCTGTCCCTGTCGTTTCAGGAGCAGCCCAGGTGGATTTGTCGGCCAAGGAACTGTTCGACGCATCGGCAGAAGACCGCCAACGCATGCAGAACCAGCTGGCCTTAACCTTCAGGGGGCAACCGGACGTCATTAACGTCCAGCTTCGCGCCGACCAGGACCTGGTCCGCGTCGAGGACAACGGGACAGTTCTGCCACCGGTTGTGGACAAGAATGTGCCTGCCCGCCAGGTTGCCGTCAGTAACGGCGACTTGGTCCGCTATGAGAACAACCGGGTTTCGCCATTGCCTGATATTCAGTCGGTTGCAGGTCTCGGCCCCCATTCACCCGCCGAGTCGCCCGTATCCCAAACCGTTGCCTTCCTCAACGGCGACAAAACCACGTTGTACTCCATCGAGCCGGGTCAGCCGGCCCGCCAACTGACTACCCGAAGCACGTTGAGCGGGCCTTCGTTCAGCCCTCATGATTGGGTTTGGACGGCGGGACCAGGCGCCAGCGGGAACACGGAGGTTGTGGCATTCAAGCCCACTGGCGTTGCCCCTGGCATGGCTGTGCCCACGGCGACCATAACGCCCACGTGGCTGTCCGGACGGACCGTCAAGGATTTCCGGATCTCACGCGAAGGTACCCGGGCGCTGGTGATATCCGAGGCGAACGGTAAATCAGTGGTTCAAGTGACGGGCATCGTCCGGAATGCAGACGGCGCGCCCAAGGATCTTACGACTCCAATCACTCTTTTTACCTCCACCTCGCCTGACCAGGGAGTGTGGGTCAACGGATCCACCGTTGCCGTCATGTCCAGTTCGGCTACGGCTACCGTGGTTCCGGAGTTGCTCTCGCTTACCTCGGGGGAGCCGCAGCAACTGGCCCCGTGGGACGGCCTCATGAGCCTGAGCGCAGGTAACGGGTCGGAACAGATCTACGGGCAGTCCACAGCGGGAATTTTTCAACGTGTCGGAAATGGTTGGGAACTTCAGCTCAAGGGCCCAACGGAGCCGGCCTTCCCGGGCTGATCCGGGAGCCGGGCACCCCGGAGGCGCCGCCCCAACACGACGGGGGTTGTTCACATAGCGGGCTGTGGGACTGTTACCGGAACAAAAAGTGCCCAAGGCTACCAGCATGATTGTTTCCCTGAACGACCTCCCGTATGCCGTCAATGGTCCTCGATCCGCCCAACGCATCCAGCGCCGGCTTGACCCGGATGTTGGTGCTCCTGACACGTCAGGACCCCGGCGACGCGGAAAGGACAGGCGCCTGCTTGGGCGCGTGTTTGCCAACCTGCAAGCGGCATTGATGGAGTTGGTTGCACTCCTGGTTCCCGTTGATTGCGTCTGCTGCGGTGTGGAAGACACCGTCCTGTGCAGGCATTGTGCCAAGCGGGTGCGTCAGCTTTGCAGGAAACCCTTCAGGGCCGAACAGGAGTCGCCTGCGCTCGTCGATGTTGATGGCACTGTAAAGCTGGGCGTGGTGGCGGCAGGGCCCTATCGGGATGAACTTTCGCAGTCCCTGTTGTCGTTCAAGCGGTTAGGCCAGTGGCGGCTGGCCGAGGTGTTGGCGCCTTGCCTCGGAAACGCAGTTCGGCTGGCCATTGGTGACCAGCCGGGGTTTTGCGTTGTTGCCGTTCCCAGCAGCGGCAGGGCCTTCCGAAGCCGGGGTTTCAGCCCCGTCCACGTTCTGCTCCGCTGCATGAAGAGACGGGGGATGTTGTCCCGGTGCCCGGCTCTTGATGTGCTTGAGAAGACCGGGAATCTCCTGGAAAACCAGCGGCTGGCCGCATCTTGCAAAGACCTGGTCGGAATTGGCGTCAGGACCCTCCTTGGCAAGGAGGGGAAAGATGGTTCCACGGGCCAAAAAGGACTCGGCAGGGGTGAGCGTGCCAGGCGTGTCCGGGGTTCCATGAGGGTACGACCCCGCTACGGGGAAAAGATCCGTGGGCAAAGATGCCTGATTGTGGACGATGTTCTCACCACTGGAGCCACCCTGGCGGAGGCTGCCCGGGCCGTGTCCGCGGCGGGAGGGATAGTCTGCGGCGCCGTTGTTCTCGCGGCCACGAGGCCACCAGCCTACGCCTCCAATACCGCCGGAGACGAGCCCTCGGATGGGGTTAAGACGCAAACAAAAAATAAGTGGCCAAAGGGTGAATAACTCGTGCCGATGAACTAACGTCGGTTGTGGGTACCAAGAACAGATGTACCTGTCGATAGCGGCTCGGAAAGGGGCTCGACTGTCCGTCAGACCAGCCCCCTACAGCGTCGTTGTCGTGTCACCTGAGTTATTTGGAGGGCACCATGGAGTTCATGATCAGCGGACGAAATCTGACAGTTTCTGACCGCTTTCGCGAATATGCCGGCGAGAAGATCTCAAAGATTGAATCGTTGGGGGACAAAGTCCAGCGAGTCGACGCCAAGGTTTCCAAGGAGACCAACCCCCGGCAAACGCCGGGACAGCTCACCGTTGAAGTGACAGTCCTGGGCCGAGGCCCTGTTATCCGTGCCGAGGCCACAGCCGCTGACAAATTTGCTGCCTTCGATCTTGCGTACAACAAGCTGCTTGAGCGGTTGCGCCGCGCGAAGGACAGGAAGAAGGTGCACCATGGGCGTCACACGCCCAAGGCCGTTCGGGAGGCAACGGCGTCCCTCGAGCCCGCTAGTGCCAGTGAGCCGATCTACGTAGGCGCCAGCAACCAGCAGGAACCTGAACCGCAGGCCGAGGAGCGGTCGCCCTACGACATCGAGAACGATATTCCAGCAGGTGATTCACCCGTTTTGATCCGTCGGAAGGTCTTCCCCGCCGCATCCCTCACTCTCGATGATGCAGTGGACAACATGGAACTGGTGGGGCACAACTTCTACCTGTTCCTGGATAAGGAAACCAATGCACCCTCGGTTGTGTACCGGCGCAGTGGCTGGACTTATGGTGTCATAACCCTCGACTCCACCTGCGAGCCCGGCGAGGAAGCCGTGGAGGAGAAGATCCACGCGTACCGCTCGGATGACCAGGCGGCCACCGCCAAGTAAGGCTTTATCGCACGTGAAAGGACTTCAATGACCGCTTCGCTGAGCCTGTCACAGGCACGGCGGATCGCATTGGCAGCCCAAGGATTGGCGAAAGTCCGGCCCGCCGGCCCCGTGACCCCACGGGCGGTGGGCCGGACCTTTGCACGGATCCAGCTTGTCCAGATCGACTCCGTGAATGTGCTGGCGCGGAGCCACTATCTGCCATTCTTTTCCCGCCTGGGAAACTATGATCCGGCAATCCTTCACTCCATGGCAGGCCGAAAACCCCGCAGAATGATGGAGTACTGGGCTCACGAGGCCAGCTATATCCGTCCGGAGCATTTTCCCGACCTTCTTCTTTGGCAGAAGCGGGCTTGGGTTGGTGCCCATCATATGGAGCCCGCGGTGCGGATCGCCATGGAGGAACGAATCCTCGCGGCCCTGGAGGCTGGACCGCCGATGACGGCATCTGCCTTGACTGCACAACTTGGGCACACCCAGGACGCCGAAAGCGGAAATTGGGGTTGGAACTGGAACGCCGTGAAGCGCGTTCTGGAGCATCTGTTCGAAGAAGGCCGCGTTTCGGCGGCGTCGCGGACACCCCAATTCGAACGTCTCTACACCATTACTTCCAGGGTCCTGCCGGGTTCGGTACACAGCGGGATGGATGCGGATGCCGCCCTTGACCGGCTCATGGATGCAGCCGCCATGGCACACGGCATTGGAACGGTCCGGTGTTTTGCCGATTATTTTCGGACCCCGCTAAAGGCCGGGGAGGCGTCGGTGCAGCGCCTTCTCCAGGCAGGCCGGCTGGAGCGCGTTTCGGTTCGCGGCTGGGAACGGGAAACCTACCGCCACGTCGAGGCCGGATTGCCACGGAGGGCCGAAGGCCGGGCGCTCCTGAGCCCTTTTGACTCGCTGGTCTTCGAACGGCGGCGCCTGGAAGAATTGTTCGGGTTCCACTATCGGATTGAGATCTACACGCCCGCTGCCAAGCGCCGTTTCGGCTACTATGTTCTGCCCTTCCTGCTTCGGGAAGGCATCGTGGCCCGTGTCGATTTGAAGGCTGACAGGGCCGCAGGCCAACTCTTGGTTCGGTCCGCATTTGGTGAGCCAGGAGCGCCGCCCGATACCGCCGTCGAGCTTTCCGCCGAATTGTGGCTCATGGCCCAATGGCTCGGCCTTCAGGAAGTTGTCGTGTGGCCGGTAGGGGATCTCGCGGTTCCACTCTCCGAGGCAGTGAACGGGGGCCCTGAACCAGACGGGCCAGGCAGTCCGCTCACAGGGGAACCGGATAACGTGGCGATACTCTCTCCCGTAGACTGAAACAGCCAGAATTCGGCAGCATGAGACTGGGAGCAATTTCACGTGGCATCACTAATCGAAAAACTTCTCCGCACGGGTGACAAGAAAACACTCAGGCAACTGCGGAACTATGCCGATTCCATCAATGCCCTGGAAGACTCTTTCAAGACGTTCTCTGATGCTGAACTCCGGGAGGAAACAGACCGTTTGCGCTCCCGGCACCAGGACGGCGAGACACTGGACGCGCTCCTGCCTGAGGCCTTTGCTGCGGTCCGTGAGGCCTCATCCCGAACGTTGGGCATGCGGCATTTTGACGTCCAGCTGATGGGTGGCGCCGCCCTCCATCTGGGCAACATCGCCGAAATGAAAACCGGTGAAGGCAAGACCCTCGTGGCAACTGCGCCGGCATACCTCAATGCCCTCACCGGCAAGGGTGTCCACGTCGTCACGGTGAATGATTACCTTGCCGAATACCAGTCCGAGCTCATGGGACGCGTCTACCGCTTCCTTGGCCTGACAAGCGGATGCATCCTCTCCAACCAGGATCCGTCAGTGCGTCGGCAGCAGTACGCCGCGGACATCACCTACGGGACAAACAACGAATTTGGCTTCGACTATTTGCGCGACAACATGGCCTGGGACGCCAGTGAACTCGTTCAGCGGGGGCACAACTTCGCCATTGTGGATGAAGTTGACTCGATTCTGATCGATGAAGCGCGTACCCCGCTCATCATTTCGGGTCCGGCCCAAGGCGATACGAACCGCTGGTACAGCGAATTCGCAAAGGTCGTACTCCGGCTACAGCCGGAAGTTGACTACGAAGTCGATGAGAAGAAGCGGACTGTTGGTGTCCTGGAAGCCGGAATTGAAAAGGTGGAGGACTACCTCGGTATCCAGAACCTGTACGAATCGGCCAACACCCCGCTCATTGGTTTCCTGAACAACGCCATCAAGGCGAAGGAACTCTTCAAGCGCGACAAGGATTACGTCATCCTCGACGGCGAGGTCCTGATTGTTGACGAGCACACGGGCCGTATCCTCGCCGGGCGACGATACAACGAAGGCATGCACCAGGCCATCGAGGCCAAGGAAAACGTCGAGATCAAGGCCGAAAACCAGACCCTGGCAACGGTAACGCTGCAGAACTACTTCCGCATGTATTCGAAGCTGTCAGGTATGACGGGTACGGCCGAGACCGAGGCAGCCGAGTTCATGAGCACGTACAAACTCGGAGTTGTGCCCATTCCCACCAACCGGGACATGCAGCGCATTGACCAGTCGGACCTCGTCTATAAGAACGAGGTCGTCAAGTTCGACGCTGTCGTCAAGGACATTGCGGAACGCCACGAAAAGGGCCAGCCCGTACTGGTTGGCACCACCAGCGTTGAGAAGAGCGAATATCTCTCCAAGCTGCTGGCAAAGGAAGGTATCCGCCACGAGGTCCTCAACGCAAAGAACCACGCACGGGAAGCCTCCATCGTTGCCCAGGCCGGACGTAAGGGTGCCGTCACGGTAGCAACCAACATGGCAGGCCGCGGTACCGACATCATGCTTGGTGGCAACGCCGAATTCACTGCGATCGCAGACCTCGCCAAGAGGGGCCTGGACCCGGAGGAGAACTCGGAAGAGTACGAGGCAGCATGGCCGGAGGCACTTGCAGCGGCCAAGCAGGCGGTCAAGGACGAGCACGAGGAAGTACTGGACCTTGGCGGCCTCTACGTGCTGGGCACCGAACGCCACGAGTCCCGCCGGATTGATAATCAGCTGCGGGGCCGCTCCGGACGCCAGGGAGACCCCGGGGAATCACGTTTCTACCTTTCATTGACCGACGACCTCATGAGGCTGTTCAATTCCGGTGCTGCCGAGCGGCTCATGAACAGTTCGGTGCCCGACGACGTCGCGCTGGAATCAAAGCTTGTTTCCCGCGCCATTGCCTCGGCCCAGGGCCAGGTGGAAGCGCGTAACGCGGAGCAGCGCAAGAACGTCCTCAAGTACGACGACGTCTTGAACCGCCAGCGTGAAGCGATCTACGGGGACCGTCGTCGGATCCTCGAAGGCGATGACCTCCACGAAAAAGTGCAGTTCTTCCTGGAAGACACCATCAGCGCGCTTATCGACTCCGCCACAGCGGAAGGCAACGGCGATGACTGGGACTTCAACCAGTTGTGGTCCAACCTGAAGACGTTGTACCCAGCCACCGTAACTGCTCAGGAAATCATTGATGAAGCCGGCGGCAAGTCCAGGGTCACTGCCGAATTCCTCAAGGAAGAGATCCTCTCTGATGCGCGGCTTGTGTACCAGGCCCGTGAAGAAGCCATTGGCTCTGAAAGCATGCGGGAGCTGGAACGCCGCGTCGTTCTCTCGGTGCTTGGGCGTAAATGGCAAGAACACCTGTACGAGATGGACTACCTCAAAGAGGGCATCGGGCTGCGGGCCATGGCTCAACGCGATCCGCTGGTAGAGTACCAGCGCGAAGGCTTCGTGATGTTCCAAAGCATGATGGAAGCTATCCGCGAGGAAAGCATTGGTTTCCTCTACAACCTTGAAGTTGAAGTGACCCCCGCCGAAGATGTCGTTGTTGCCGACGATACTGCGGCAGGTGCACACACCGAGCACCACGATCCCCAGATCCGGGCTGCCGGTCTGGAGACACCCGAAAAGCCGGCGCAATTGCAGTACACAGCTCCAGGCGAGGACGGGGCAAGCCAGACCCGCATCGAGGGTCGCTCCTCGGGCCGGTCCGGTAATCCTGCCAAAGCAGCCACCCAGGAGCAGCGCAAGACCGCCAAGAAGAAGCGGCGCTGATCCAGCCTCCCTTATGAGAAAGGACCCCGGACACAAATCCGGGGTCTTTTTTCGTAGATACGCTGCCTCCAGGTTAAGGCAACCAGCTTGGCTTAGGGGTGCCTGGTCACGTGCGCTGATCCACGCGGGTGCCCAGCCAATCGGGTGCCTAGCCAATCGGGTGCCTAGCCAATCGGGTGCCTAGCCAATAAGGTGCTTAGCCAATCTCCAGGGCGGTGACCTGCCATGTCCCCTCGGACTGTTCCAACCTCATGGCAATAGCGCGGGAGCGCTGCTCCTCAGAGACAACGATGCTGACCTCGTAGATGGAGTCTGAAATGGCGCAAGCACGGACGGAGCGGACCATTGGGCTTCTGTGTATTTGAAGCGAGCCGCGGGTACGTGCAGCGTGTTGGCGTGTCAGTGCGGCCCGATGCTGGAGCGAAAGGAAGCATGGCGCATCGAGGGATCTGGACAGCTGGAGGGCCGACCTTGTCCCGGCAAGTACCTCTACTGCGGCTTGGGCGATGCTTCGTGCCACTAGCCTTACGTCAAGGGTAGAAGCGTCGGCTCCTGCATTCGTTGCGGAACGTTTGGTTCTTTGGCGGTCTGCGTGGCGGCGTGCAGTTACAGCAGTCATGGTCAATCCTCATGAGTTCACTCTGTGAGCCGTTGCGCGGGCATCGCTTGGCTCAGGTTGCTACGTCTGGGATGACAATGGGACTGGTCTTACCTTTTGAACGAATGCCCCTGAGTGGGTGCCGTTCAGTTCAGTCGGATTCTTAATGGGCGGCGAAGACCCTTAGCTTGGCGTTGGGGGCTGCAGCACTTGCCCTGCTCGCAGGGTCGAAGGGTCGTCGCCAATGATCCTTCGGTTGACTGAATACCAACTGGGCCAATGCAGGGCGATGTCAACGTCTGTCGCCAAGGGTCCAAGGCTGGCTGCGGCAATGGACCACAGCGTGTCACCCGGTTTGACGACAATGCCGGCCTCAGCGGGGTGTCCAAACGTCATCCCGCGAGAGCCCGGACGCGACAGGAGGCCGGGTTCAACTATGGGTGGACGTGGCTGCCAGGCGGGCTCTGGCCTTGCCTCATGGTTTTCTTCGGTGTTTCGCGCTGGAACCTCCACAGCGGGCACGGGTCCTTGTGTGCCAGCTGATGGATGCCACGCTGCCATGGATGTGCCGCCACTGGAAGTGGCTTGCCATTGAGGTTCCGGCATTGCGGCTGCCTGTGCCGCCTGAACTCCTAGGAAATTCAGGCTTAGAAGGGCACATGCCAGCCTCAGCATGAAGGCAGGACTGAACTTGGCGATGGCGTTGGCGCTGCCGCTCCTTCCCGTGCCATGCAAAACCGCGGCCCAAGCTGCGAGCCCAAGTGAGAGGATCCACCAGGACACAATGGCAATTCCCGCGGCGCTGGATGCAAGGGCGAGGAGGTGCTCGAACGTACTTCTCTGTCCGTGGGCCACATCCATCTGCCACTGCCCCAAGAGGGTTTGCCCAACGATTACCAGCAAAAGTCCCAGCGCGAGGAGCACGCTAGCCATTGCGGCGTCGTGGCGGATCCTTGGTGGATCGCTGCTCATTCTTACCCTTTCGGCTCTTTAGTGCAGTTTGATGTCATTTAGTGCTGTTTGCCAATTCTCAGCACAGTCGAAGGACTTTGTCCAATCATGACGGGAAAATCCGATTGCGGTTGGAGCCACGCGCTACGGGTCCTATTGTGACCATATGAGATGGGACTCTCTCTTTGAAGATCTGGAAGCGCAGTTTTCTGCTGAGCGCACCTTGGCCCGTGAATCGGAAATATCCGAGCGCGTGCGGGTCGAGCTCGCCGGTTTGGACCTTGCGGACAGGCTTCGGGGAGTCGCCGGAGCTGAGCTCGCATTGGTGCTGGGCAGCGGCATTTCCCTCCGGGGAACCCTGGGCCACATCGGTGGGGACTGGTTCGTATTGAACGACAACGGACGGCAATGGCTCATTCCATGCGCATCGGTAAGTCATTACTACGGACTCGGAAGATTGGCTAGAAAACCCGTCTCCCAGGTCCAAAGTTCGATTAGTCTTGCCAGCGCCCTCCGGGGGCTCTCCCGAGACAGGGCGCCGGTGACAGTGGTGTTGGCCGCCGGTCCGGCGGGAGACCACAGGCTCCATGGTGTCATCGACAGGGTCGGACGGGACCATTTCGATTTTGCCGATACACGGGGCGAGGTACGGCGGGGCGGTGCTGTGGCTGCCGTGAGGACTATTCCCTTCACATCACTTGCGGCCCTGTGCTCAAGCGGGAACCAAGGACTCTAGCCGTTCATAGGCGTGTTTGGCGCCTCCACGCTAGCTCGACTTGGACTTGGCCTCTTCAATCATGCGGCTGGCCTCGGCATACCGCTCCTCGATGTATTGCTCCAACATCTTTTCCTCGATGCGCCATTGTCCGCGCCCTCCGACCTGGATGGCTTTCAGCTCACCGCTGCGTACCAGGGCGTAGGCCTGCGGCGAATTTATCTGGAGCTGTTCGGCGACGTCCGCCAGAGTCAGGAATCGGGGCATGCGACTATTTTGGCATCTGTTGGCACCGTTTGGCACAGTTATCCACAATTTCCCATGATTTGGCGTTCTTGACTTTGGCTTCCGACGCGTCACGGCAACAATGAAGAGGCGGCGCGGACAACCATGCCATGAAACTTCAATGGGGGAGCAGAAAGAATGGATCCGAGTACAGGCGGGGCCGGCAACAGGTTGAAGAAGCCATCCTGGAAGGATCCACGGCTGCTGGTGGGAGTGCTGCTCATGCTTGTATCCGTCGCCGGAGTCATCTCGGTTGTTAGCACCGCTGATCGGACCACACAGGTTTATGCAGCACGGGAGGGCATTGCCGTTGGCCAAACCGTGGGGCCGGGGGATCTAACCATCGTCCAGGTTCGCTTGGACGACGTCGAGTCCGCCTACGTTACCGTGGAGGGTGGAATTGCCCAGGGCAAGGTGGCGCTGCAGAGAATTGAGAAGGGCCAACTCGTTCCACAGAAGAGCCTCGGGCAGGCTGACGGCCTGAACCGCAAGCCTGTTGCCATATCAATGGATGAGTCACTTCCAGCGCAGGCAGTTCCCGGGGCGAAGGTGGACGTCTGGGTGGCCATGCCTGGCTCGCAAAACGCTTTTGAAGAACCACAGCTATTGCTGCCTGGTGCCGAAATCGCAGAGGTAACAGCGGGTTCCGGTGCCCTAGGAGCCTCAAAAACAACGGTCGTGCTCGTGCTGGTTACGGACAAACAGATGCCGAAGCTGCTGGGTGCAAAGGCAAACGCCGCCAAGGTATCTGTAGTTTGGAACCCCGCGGGCGTCAGTCAATGAGCATCCCTGTCATAACTGTTGGCCAGGCACAGGAAGCGGTGGTTGGCGGGCTGGAGCGATTGCATGGCCCCGTGACGGTGGTCCGCCGGTGTTCAGAGCTTGCGGAGTTGATGGCTGCCTGCCAAAGCGGCCTTGCCCTGGCGGCAGTCGTCGCGGAAGGCTGCGAAGAACTAACCGCTACATTGGTGGATCGGCTGGCTGCCGTGGGTGTGTCCATTCTCGCCTTGACTGTGGACCCGGTGGAGATCTCGAGGCTCACTGCCATTGGTGTAGTAACTGCGTCCACCGATATTGAGCCCGCTGCCCTTGCCGTGAGGATTTCCGATGCAGTGGGTCGCCACGGTGGGCCGCTCCGCGCCCGCAAATTTCCCGACGCCGGCTTCGCAGACTCATCTGCGGGATTCCAGTTGGCGCCGGAACCGCGCGAAACCGAAGCGGCCGGATCGGGGAGGGTAATAGCAGTGTGGGGCCCAACTGGCGCCCCGGGAAGAACCCTGGTTGCAGTAAACATGGCTGCCGAGTTGGCGGCCGAAGGCAAGTCCGTGATTCTTGTGGATGCTGACAGCTACGGTGCGAGCGTGTCGGCCATGCTGGGGCTGTTGGAGGAGTCGGCCGGACTCGCCCAGGCCTGCAGGCTCGCTGACCAAGGATTACTGGATTCGGATGCACTGGACCGGGCTGCTACGCCTGTCTTCACCAAGAGCGGTGGATTTCGAGTACTCACTGGAACCACAAGGGCGGACCGCTGGACTGAGCTGAGGGCCTCTGCACTTTCGCTTGTCCTTGAAAGGGCCAGGCAGGTTGCCGAGGTAGTTGTCGTGGACACCGGCTTCTGCCTGGAGGCAGATGAGGAATTGAGCTTTGACACGATTGCGCCACGCCGCAATGGCGCTACCTTACGCAGTTTGGAGCTGGCGGACGAGGTTTTTGCCGTGGGGGCTGCCGACGCGATCGGCGTTCCGCGGTTGGTCCGTGGCCTGGCCGAGCTCGAAGCTGCGGTTCCGCACGCAACACCACGCGTGCTCCTCAACAAAGTTAAGCGGGCGTCGGCGGGCCGTTCGCCCAGGCAGCAATTATCCGAGGCATGGGAGCGCTTCGGCCCTGGGCATGGCATTGATGCCTACTTACCTGCAGACGCGGAAGCGTGCGATGCTGCCCTATTGTCGGGGTCTGTCCTGTTGGAATCATCGCCCGACTCTCCCTTGCGAAAAGCCATTGCGGGGCTGGTCTGTGCACCTATCCAGCAAAATCGCAAATCCCTTGGCCGATCTACCAGAGCCTTCGGCCTGCTTAAGCGCTAGGCTCGCCATGTGGGCTGCAGAGTCGCAGCAATCAACATGTGATGGAGGCGTTTGTAGATGTCGTCAGGATCCAGCGTGGAGGATCGGTCCGATGCAGCAGTTGTCCGTGAGGGTTTCTTCGGTGACTACTATGAGCACCTCGCAGAGGAGGATTCACGGGCGTATGCGCCCGAGCTGCTGATTGCACGGGCAAGCACACACAGGAAAGTTGCGCAGTCCCGGCGACCTGGAAATGCCATTGTGGAAATCGGCGTCGAGGCTGACCGAAACGTTGTCTACATCGCTACTGACGACATGCCGTTCCTGGTTGATTCCGTCAACGCCGAACTCGTTCGCCAAAACTGCGCCATCCGGCTGGTTATGCACCCGCTTTTCGTGGTTACCCGCGACAGGGTCACGGGCGAACTCAGCAGCGTTTCCAGGGTCCCGTCAAATATCGGCATTTCCAGTGGCGACACTGCGGCACTGCCCAGCGTCGCCCACCTGCTCGGCGACAACGACAACTCGTCGCACATGGAGTCTTGGATCGCCGTCGAAATTGACCGCGTAAGCGAGGAAGCCCGCGCAGAATTGGTTGCCGGCCTCCAACGCGTCCTCGGGGATGTCCGCGCCGCCGTTGAAGACTGGCCGAAAATGCGTAGCAAGGCACTCGAACTGGCAGAAGCGCTGGGAAGCGTCTCCCACCCCGAGCAAATTGCCGAACTCAGGCAGGCGCAGGACCTTTTGCGCTGGCTGGATGACGGCAACTTCACCTTCCTCGGATACCGCGAATACGACCTCGTGAACGAAGACGGCGAGGACGTCCTGGAACTTCGTGAGGACAGCGGACTTGGCTTGCTCCGTGCTGGCGACAACACCCGACAGATCCAGCACCTCACCGACGCCGGCCGCAAGCGTGCCCGTGAAAAGCGGGCACTGGTGATCACAAAGGCCAACTCCCGCTCAACCGTCCACCGTCCTGCGTACCTGGACTACATCGGAGTCAAGAGCTTCGACGCTGCCGGAAACGTCAATGGTGAGCGGCGCTTTATCGGGCTTTTCGCCACAAGTGCCTACACCGGTTCGGTCCGCAACATTCCCATTGTCCGGGACAAAGTCGATGCAGTGTTGCGCAACGCAGGCTTCCCAATGGATTCACACTCGGGCAAGGACCTCCTGGGCATCCTGGAAACGTACCCCCGCGACGAACTGTTCCAGATCGAAATCCCGGACCTTGCGGCCACGGCCACTGGGATCCAGCGACTCCAGGAACGGCGCCGGACCAAGCTTTTCCTGCGCCCCGACATTTACGGACGTTTCATGTCCGCGGTGGTCTACCTGCCGCGTGACCGGTACACCACGAGCGTCAGGCTCCGTATTGAGCAGGAACTACGCGAGACCTTCCAAGCTGAGAGCATTGACTACGAAGCGAGGATCACGGAGTCGGCCCTTGCGCGCGTCTTCTTCAGGATCAGGCTGCCACGCACGGCGGAACTTGCCGATGTCAACGTAGAAGAACTCGAACACCGGCTGATGCGTGCCTCAAGGTCTTGGAGCGAAGGCATCGCCGAGGTACTTCGTGAGAACCGTCCCGCGGAGAGCGCTGAAGTACTGTCCGCCTTGTGGGCTGAGGCATTCCCTCCCGGTTACCGCGTGGACTACGAGGTTGAAGATGCGCTGGAGGACATCGAACGCTTTGAAAAGTATGGAGCCCAGGCCGAACGGGCAGGGGAAGCGAGCAAGGAACTGCGCCCCGGCGTCCATGTGTACCTTCCCGAAGGCGCCGGTGATGCATTGGAGGAGGATGCGCGGGTCAAGCTCTACTTGATGGAGCCCAAGAGCCTGAGCCAGATCCTTCCTTACTTCCACAACCTTGGCCTCGAAGTCCTGGACGAACGGCCCTTCGAAATCGAAACCGCGGATCACCGCGACTTTTTCCTGTATGACCTTGGGCTGAAGTATCCGGCTGGCATAGACCCGCTCGCCACCGGAGATCTCCTGGCTGACTCGTTTGGTGCTGCGGTCACAGGGGCAGTCGAGTCTGACAACTTTGACCGCCTGGTGCTTCGTGAAGGCATGCACTGGCGCCAGGTAGTGGTCCTCCGGGCCTACGCCAAGTACATGCGCCAGATGGGCAATACCAACTCCTTTGGGTTCATCGCCGATACGCTCTTGGCCAATCCGGACGTTGCGCGGGGTCTGACGGTCTTGTTTGCCGCCCGCTTTGATCCCAGCGTCGAGGAAAGCAAGCGTCCCCAGCAGCAAGGTGCCGCAAGAGCTGCCCTGGCAGAAGCTATCGAGCAAGTCGCTACCTTGGACGCGGACCGCGTGCTTCGTACCTTCGTCAACCTCATTGAGTCGACGTTGCGCACCAACTTCTTCCAAAACAAGGGCTACCTGAGCTTCAAGCTGGATCCCACCACCATCGAAGGCCTGCCGTTCCCGCGCCCCATGTTCGAAATCTGGGTTTACTCTCCGCGGGTGGAGGGCGTCCACCTCCGCTTTGGCAAGGTGGCCCGTGGTGGTCTTCGCTGGTCCGACCGCAGGGAGGATTTCCGTACTGAAATCCTGGGCCTGGTGAAGGCGCAGACCGTGAAGAACGCGGTCATCGTACCGACCGGCGCCAAGGGCGGCTTCTTCGCGAAGCAGCTGCCCAATCCCGCAGTTGACCGCGCCGCCTGGATGGCCGAAGGGGTGGAAAGCTATAAGACCTTCATCCGCGGCTTGTTGGACATCACTGACAACCTCGTAACTACAGTCGAGGGCGAACGGCTTGTCCCGCCGTCGGACGTTGTCCGCCACGACGGCGACGATTCCTATCTGGTGGTTGCAGCCGATAAGGGAACCGCAACGTTCTCAGACACAGCCAACGGATTGGCTGCCGAATATGGATTCTGGCTTGGCGATGCCTTCGCGTCAGGCGGATCCGTGGGCTATGACCACAAGGCCATGGGTATCACCGCCCGCGGCGCTTGGGAGTCCGTGAAGAGGCACTTCAGCGAACTCGACCTCGATACCCAGACCGAAGAGTTCAGCGTCGTCGGCGTGGGCGACATGTCAGGTGACGTTTTCGGCAACGGCATGTTGCTTTCGCGTCATATCCGGCTTGTGGCGGCATTTGACCACCGTCACATCTTCCTGGACCCCAACCCGGACACGGCCGCATCGTACGCGGAGAGGCAGAGGCTCTTTGAGCTCCCGCGGTCTTCGTGGGATGACTATGACCGGACCCTCATCAGCGAAGGGGGCGGCGTCTACCCGCGCCAAGCCAAGACGATCCCTGTGTCAGACCAAGTACGAAAGTCCCTGGGGTTGCCGGACGGGACCACCCAGCTGAGCCCTCCCGAATTGCTTCGGGCAATCCTGCTTGCCCCGGCGGACCTTCTGTACAACGGTGGCATCGGCACTTACGTCAAGGCCAGCACCGAGACACATGCTGCTGTAGGTGACAAAGCCAATGACGCCATCCGTGTGGACGGCAAGGACCTGCGCGTCAAGGTGGTCGGCGAAGGCGGCAACCTCGGGTTGACGCAACGTGGACGTATTGAAGCCGCATTGCAGGGTGTCATCCTTAATACAGACGCGATTGATAACTCGGCGGGCGTTGACTGCTCCGACCACGAGGTCAATATCAAGATCTTCGTTGACCGCATGGTGGCGGCCGGGAAGCTTGAGTCCACAGAACGCGCAGCATTCCTGGCTGACATGACCGAGGAAGTCGGCCGCCTGGTCCTGCAGGACAACATCGACCAAAACATCCTGCTCCTCAACGACAGGACCCGCGTTGCGGACTGGAGCCCCAGCTACGAGCGTCTGATGGACTGGCTGGAAAAATCAGCCGACCTCAAGCGTGACCTGGAGGCACTGCCCAGCACCGAGACACTGCGTCAGCGCCTGGAACAGGGACAGGGACTGACGTCTCCGGAGCTGTCCGTCCTGGCCGCCTACGCGAAGATCGAGTTGGCGGCTGCCCTCCGGGACAGCAACCTGGCCGACGACCCTTGGTTCAAGGACACGATCCGCGCCTACTTCCCGAAGCAGTTGCGGGAGAGGTTCGACGCCGAACTGGACACCCACCCGCTGCGGCGCGAAATCATCGCTACGGTGGTGGCCAACGACATCATCAACCTCGGCGGCATCACCTTCGCCTTCCGGGCGATCGAAGAAACCTCTGCCAACGAGGTAGCGGTAGCCAAAGCATTCGTGGCACTGCGTGAAATCTACGATCTCGATCCGATGGTTGAGGAATTGAACGCCCTTCCGGCGTCGTTCCCCACCGAGCATTGGAGCGAAATCCATCTGGATGTCCGCCGGCTCCTGGATCGTGCCGTCCGATGGGTGCTCGGGCAGGGCATGGCGTCCCGGCCGATTGCCGACGTCGTGAAGTCGTTCAAGCCGATGATGGTGCCGCTTCGGGCCAAATTGCTGGACTACCTGCGTGGCGATGACAAAGTTCGTATCAGCGGCTGGCTGGAGAAGGCCCGTGGCTGGGAGTTGCCGGATCACCTGGCCCACAGGTGGGCGGAGCTGTTCGAGAGCTATGCCTTGCTGGACATCGCAAGGATTGCCCAGACCGGGACCAACAGCGTCGAGGAAGTGGCGCATGTCTACTACACGGTGTTCAACCGCTTCCATGTGGACTCGCTGCTGGAACGGATCAGCGCCCTGCCCCGCGACGACCGCTGGCAGGCACTTGCCCGTGCCGCGCTCCGGGACGATCTCTACTCAACCGTCGCAGATATGACGACGTCGGTTCTTGAGTCGAGCACGCCCGGCACCCCGGCCGAAGATCGCCTGAGGACGTGGGAAGGCCTGAATGCCGAACAACTTGGACGGGCGAAGACCATGTTTGATGAGGTCAATTCCCTCGAAGCCGATGACATGGCTTCACTATCGGTAGCATTAAGGCTCTTGAGGTCAATCGTTCGACGCTAGGGGCTGGTCCCCGCGTCGCAAATGGAGGTGCAGTGGCAATCTTTACAGACCCCATCAGGGAACACGCTGATTTCGGGCCTGGAGATGCTGAATGGCTGCACCTCCTGGTAGGCGATTGGCAAATGGTCGCCGACCTGGCGTTTGCAGACCTCGCCTTGTGGTTTCCACATCCGGAGTTTGGGTACATCGCCCTCGCCCACGTACGTCCGTCAACATCGCATACGGTGTTTCACGCGGACTTCGTGGGTGAGGGCATCCGCTCGGATCTTCGTCCACTCGTGGAAAAGGCCTGGAACAGCCGCTCCATTGAGCGCTCCAGTGAGACGAGCTGGAGCAGTGAAATGGCGCTGCGTGTCGAAGCCGTGCCGATGGTGCGCAACGGCAGGACTCTCGCTGTTGTCACATCCCATATGGATCTTTCCAGTTCCCGTATGCCGTCCAGGCTGGAACTCACGTACCGGCAATGCGCCTACGACCTCCTTCGCATGGGAACTCTGGGGTTGTGGCCGGATTTCGCATCGCCAACCGGATCACGCAGAGGTGCCCCGCGTGTGGGGGACGGACTCATCCGGCTCGACGCTGAAGGCATTGTGCAGTATGCAAGTCCCAACGGCGTATCTGCTTTCCGGCGGCTGGGCGAGGTTGAGTCCCTGGAAGGACGTTCCCTCGCTGAAGTGACGGCCGGATTGCTGAAGGATCGGCGCATGGTGGACGAGACGCTGCCGTTGGTTGTCACTGGCCGAATGCCATGGCGCAGCGAAATTGAGTCCAGGGGGGTTAGCCTGTCCCTGCGTGCCATTCCTTTGCGCGACGAGCAACATCGCTTTGGCGCCCTTGTTTTGTGCCGCGACGTGTCCGAGTTGAGGCGCCGCGAAATGGAGCTGGTCACCAAGGACGCGACGATCCGCGAGATCCACCACCGAGTCAAGAACAACCTCCAGACCGTTGCCGCCCTGCTGCGTATGCAGTCCCGACGGATGGTCAGCGACGAAGCAAAACAGGGACTGGAACAGGCCATGCGTCGCGTGGCCACCATCGCGCTTGTTCACGAGACCCTGTCCCAGGGCCTGACTCAAAGCGTCGACTTCGATGAACTCATCGGCCGCCAGTTCAGGCTTTCTGCCGAAGTCGCTTCACCTTCCCAGCAAGTACGCACCGAAAGATCCGGGATGTTCGGTGAACTCCCCAGCGATTTCGCAACGCCCCTGGCCCTGGTCATCAACGAACTGGTCACGAATGCTGTTGAGCACGGTTTGGAGGGACGCACGGGAACCGTTTGGTTGCTCGCTGACCGTGCAGCGGGAGACGGAAATGACGAGTTCCTGACAGTAACTATTGCCGATGATGGTGTTGGGTTGCCGGACGGGCAATACACGGAAGGCCTGGGTTTGCAGATCGTGCGTACTCTGGTCACAAGTGAGCTTGGCGGATCCATTCAATGGAGCCCCAGGGAGGGCGGCGGGAGCGCCGTCGAAATTGTCCTGAACCTCGCCCGCGCTTAGCGCCTTCCGGAGGTGGAGGGGTTTAGCAGGCAGCTGTCTTAAACGCGGAAGGCCGCGGACCAGGTGGTCCGCGGCCTTCCGCGTTGGTGCTTGTACTGCCTGCTGGGAAGCGAGCTGCTAAGAAGCGCGCCGGGCCCGTGCTGCGCGACGCTTGAGTGCACGGCGTTCGTCCTCGCTCATGCCACCCCAGACGCCTGCATCCTGGCCGGACTCCAGAGCCCATTGAAGGCAAGTGTCCACGACCGGGCACCGGCGGCAAACGCTTTTTGCTTCCTCAATCTGCAGAAGTGCTGGTCCCGTGTTGCCGACTGGGAAAAAGAGCTCCGGGTCCTTGTCGAGGCAGGCTGCGCGATTACGCCAATCCATGCTGATCAGTCACTCCATTCGTGAGAACTAGTTTGAGCCTTTTGTGAAAACATTCACGAGAGGCTCCAAAGGAAAGGGGCCCGCATGGGCCCCCTTGGTCGTCTGAGTCAAGCGTTTCATGTTAACGCCTTGTAAACAAGGGGTATTAGTCGTTGAAATGCCCTGAATCCGTGAGCGATGCATCACATCAGCCGCCAGTGCCCTCACTGCTAGATGACTATGTCCGGTAGGGTGCCAGTGTGTCAAGACCTCCTGTTAACCCGGCCCAACCAAACTCTGGATCAGATGGAAGCAACGGTCCAGTTAGACCTGTGCCTGAGGGACCCATAACTCAGGGACTGGAATCCGGAGGCAAGAAGCCTCCTGGAATCCTGGTTATTTCCATCGTTGTCGTGTTGGAAGCACTGGCCCTCCTTGGTGCTGCGGCTTGGTACGCCTTCGAGCTGTTGACCGGAGCCCCTGTCCTGACGTTTTGGGGAGCGGTCTTTACGCTGGGCCTCCTATTGGCCTTCTCGGCCTGGCTGTTCGCTGTGGGCCATTTCCTGTTCCGCGGTTACCGATGGACCCGAGCGGCCGCCTTGGTGGCTCAGTTGTTCGTCCTTACCATCGGTTTCCCAACCATGACCGGCGGCTTGGTTCTGCCGGGGTTGGCCATGATTTTGCCTGCGCTGGCGGCGATCGTGTTTCTCTTCCAAAAGCGTGTCATCGCATATGCGTCGCGAGCGGGAGGGACGCAGGGCGCGCTCTAGCGAATGCCGCCCTGGCTTTCGATGCTCCTGATGTGCGTCATGGAGTCGGTGGTGAACGCCACCTGCACTTGGACCGCGCGGTTACCCCGGACGATCACGCCCCGACCGGCACGCGGCGGGTTTTCTATTTCCAGCCTCACGCCGAGGATGTCGCCGTCCAGGGGAGTCCTCGGAGCCAGAATCAGGCCCTTGCCATTGGCTTGGACCTCTGCAGCCAGTGGCAAGCGCTGAAGCAATGCTGGACCTGTCGTGGCAGTCATGATCATTCCTCGTGTCCGGCCAGCCAGGGCGGCGAGAGCTGCGCGCCCCTCCGGATCCAGGAGATCGGCGTCATCGACACAGAGGATGCTCGCAGGATCCAGCGACCCAGTGGTGGCAGAGCGGGCCACGCTTGCCCAGAAAGCACCCGTGGTAGTTCCAGCTGCCGGGAAGATCCACGGAACCTGGGAATTAAGGGCCATCAGGGATGTCAGCACCGAAGTCTTGCCGGAGCCATGACCTCCAATAATAATGCTGACACCACGCCGCCCAAGGGGAAATGACACGGGAACCGATTCGTCGCCGCCAAGGCCGATCCACAAGGGAAGCGAGTCCGGCGATGTCCCGCAGTCCTCGTCTTCACGTGCAATGCGGTTGCTGCCAGACTGCGCCGATCCCGGGGATCGCCCCGATGGTTCTGGGACAGCTGCCATCGCGGCAACGAAAGCAGACGTGCTGAGATATTCGGGTAGGGGCCGGACACGGAAGGGTGGTTCCGATGAAGGTTGAAGATCAACGAACGGCCAGTCATTCCTGCTTGGTTCAGTGCGGATGGGTGCAGTGCGGAAATGAACCACCGCGGTTGCGCCCTGAACAAATCCACCCATGGCAACAGCGCGCCCTGGGACAGACTCGACTTCGGGAAGGCGGGGCCAGTGATAGCGCGATTCTTCCGTGGCGCCCGTTGGGAAAAATGCCCGGTTTGGGATTGCGGCGAAAAATCGTGAGCTGACGAGTTCGCGTTCGCCGGAGATCAGGACTGTGATGCCAAGGGGCGTCCCGTCCCGGATGATGTCCCTTAAAAGATCCTCGGCCCACGCGAAACGCCCTGATCGGAGCGCTGCGGCCCATGAGCAAAAGCCAGTAACCACCAGGACCAAACGGGGCCGTGTGGACACGTCCTCGCCCGCCCCGCGTCGACGTGCCATTTCTTCAGCGAGCCGCTCAAGGACCCGTACCGCCAATGCCAGCTGATGCAGGCCCAGTGTGGCGCCATAGCTGCCGTCTGGACGGAGCTTTCCCAGCATTCCAACTGAATCCAGGATGTACAGATGCGGTGGGATTCCATGTGCTGCCAGCATCGCCGATGCAGCCTTGAAGCATTCGTGCATGCCACTGGAACTGCTGCCGATCATGGCGAAATGACCATGGTCGGAAGGCGACCATTGCAGGGCCTCCACTGACTGCTGTTCCGGTCTGTCCACGATCCCCAACGGACCTACGGGGGTCATGGACCCGTCCGGTGCGTCTTCAACGTCCTTGCCCGCCATACCGAAAGCGGACAGATCTTCATTCCACTCAATGGACACCGGCAAAGGTGGGGCTACAGGTTGACGGGGGTCAGCCCGCCCCAGGGAGCGCCAGGCGGTTCGGGTTGCCGAGACCACCGCTTCCGCCCTTGTTTCCGACTGTGCCGTGGACTTCCCGATCATTGGCTGTTTGTCCTGCGGAGGGTGCAAGGCCCCAACGGCCGACTGAACGATTGCTGCCCCCGGGGCCCGGCTGACGGTGGCTGGCACAGCAAGGGACGCCGTCTGGAATTCCTCTGGATTGCCGGTGGCCCTTACAAGATACGCCCGCCCGGGAACGCCGACGCCGATGGATGCAGCGGCTTTGGAATTGATGATGTCCATTGATTCTGCATCTGACTGAACACGCAGTGCGATGCTTGAAGTGACGTTGGCGCGGATGTCGGCGGTCAGCGCACCTTGTGGCCTTTGTGTGGCCATGACCAGGTGAATGCCGAGGGACCGTCCAATGGCGGCAACGCGCATCAGCTCACGAAGGGCTCCGGGGGCTTCGTCGACCAACATTCGGAACTCATCTACAACAAGGACCAAGTGGGGGATCGCCGCCCCTGTAGCTGCAGCTGAACGTTGGTATGCAGCCAAGTCTGAAGTTCCAGCGTCCGCGAACAACTCCTCGCGACGGCGGATCTCGCCCCGCAGGGAAGTAAGCACGCGTTCAAGATGATGACTTCCAAGGTCAGTAAGAAGGCCCACGCAGTGCGGAAGCCCACGTAAAGGGCGTAGTCCGGAGCCTCCCTTGAAATCGACAAACAGGAATGTCACCTCGTCTGGCGAGTGATTCAGGGCCATGGATGCCACTATCGTCCGCAGGAGTTCCGATTTCCCGGAGCCTGTAGTTCCGGCTACCAGGAGATGGGGTCCATCAATATGGAAGTTAAACGTCAAGGGGCCGTCTTGGCCCTGCCCCAGAATTGCCTGGAGCTCGTTTGGCCCGTTCCCGCCAACCCATCGCCGGAGTATGCCTCGAGGTCCGCCTGGAAGCAGGTCGTTCAAAGAGCATGATTCTGGAATGGCGTCCTCGGCAGGGCCTTCCAGGTGCGGGATGGACGCCACTGTGCGGCAGAACTGTTCGAAGGCCTTCAGTGGAACCAAGTCCGGGATGAACTCCTGCAGGCCACCGGGGACCTGTAAATTGGCGGATGTTCCAGACTGTCCTATCTCAATGACCGGACCGTTGGGTCCGGGGTAGTGGCCGGAATGCCGAAACACCTGCCATGAAGCCTCCAAGGCGGCTTCCAGGAGTTTGGTATTGCACTCATCTCCGCCCGGCGAGTCATCGAGAACTATGAGCCTGCCATTGTTGTTTCCCTTCGAGCTTCGTAGAGCTGCCGTCGCGGCCGCATCATTTGTGGCAAGCGTCAGGTGCGGGAGGAACCGGGCGCTGAGAGGCAGGCGCCCTATCGGTCCCAAAAGAATAATCGGTGTGGCCGAGGATCCTGGGAAACTTGACAGTTGCATGATGATGAAGCGGATCAGGGCATCGACGTGCCCGGCCTGGCCGTGCAACGCAACAGTCGCGGGGTGCACGCCCAGCGTTACTGGCATGGCTCCGATTGCCGGTGGACAGAAATGAGGATCTGCGGGGACGAGCCGCACATTGGCCAGGGTGGGCGCCGTACCTAGCCGGACGCACGTTCCCGAGCCGGCGGCCGGACGTGGTGGTGACGCATCGGGCGATCCCGCCACGGGGCCGGGCAATGTTGGCGGTGCCGGAGGGGTCAGGACCAAGCCTGCCGCCGGGACCATGGTGGCAACGATGATCTCTGCAGCAGACGGCGAACATCGGCGGCGGCGTTCGGCGTCCTGCAGCGCCGCCGTTGCGACGGCAAGCCTGAACTCCCGGCGTCCCTTCCTTCCGGTGATTATCGGAACAAGGAGGCCCAGCGCGGAAACGGCCGTAAAGCCAAGGAACATCCACATTCCCGTTGCGAGTGCAAGACCAACGCCTGCTACCAACGGGAGCCCCGCCGCAACGGCAACCGACCATCGGTTCAAGGAGCCCGTCTGACGCTGGACTTCAAGGGGCAATTCAACGGAACGGCCGGCGTCGGCGTGAATCCCGGGAGTGGAGCTGTTTGGCGTAACGATAGTGAAGGTTGTATTGCCGCAGCGAATTTCCGAAGACGACGTCACCGTCTTTTCACGGACACGCTCCCCATCAACAAGTACCGAGTTCCGGCTGCCCGTGTCCGTGACGCTCAATGCGGTGCTGGACACCTCCAGCACGGCGTGCTCGCGGGACATGCCTGGATCAGGGATGCGAATGTCGACATCGCCGCGGCCAATGTGGTGGTGACCGCGCTGGAGTGCAAAGACTGAGCCCGCCCCCGGCCCGGTATGGGACAGGAGCAGGAGCGGCGTTGCCGGGGAGTCTGACTTTTCAACGGGACAGTGTCCGTCCACCAGTACGGCCCCGGCCACGAGTGGCGGGTGTCCGACAGTCAGGGCGGACAGGTCTTCCCCTGCGACTGAGAGCGGACCGACCCCCCGCGCCTCCTGCAATTGCCGCTGGAGTTCCAAGCCCGGCATTCCACCGAAAGCGATGATTGTCAGTTCTTCCGGTGGTTCCGGTGATGCGGCATTCGGGCCACGAACCAGTGTGCACTCAAAGATCATTTGCCCATTCCTTCCTGGATTCCCGCAGCCCTCCAGAACTGAGGCTATGGAATTCCCGGGCAGCCTGCTGCCCCCTTCCTGGGCTATGTGGATAACTGTTGGCGATACCAGCTCAAGGCGCTGGCTTGACGCGAGGACATGGCGTCTCGGCTAAGATGAAACTCGTTGTCGCGTGTGCTCAATCAGAAGGGACCTTCACCGGTGATAGTGGTTGCAGAGAGCGCCGATGTTTCAGACGAGGCGGTAATTGGTGATGGATCCAAGATCTGGCATCTTGCCCAAGTCCGCGAGAAAGCCGAATTGGGCGTCAATTGCATTGTCGGACGCGGTGCCTACATCGGCACCGGCGTCAAGATGGGGGACAACTGCAAAGTCCAGAACTATGCACTTGTCTACGAGCCCGCAGAACTCGAGGCCGGCGTATTTATCGGTCCGGCAGTCGTGCTGACGAATGATACCTATCCCCGTGCTGTAGGTCCGGACGGAAGCCTGAAGAGTGCACACGACTGGGAGCCAGTGGGCGTCACTATTCGTGAAGGTGCGTCCATCGGTGCCCGCGCCGTATGCGTCGCTCCCGTGACCATCGGACGCTGGGCCACCGTAGCCGCCGGAGCGGTTGTCGCCAAAGATGTCCCTGATTTCGCGCTGATGGTCGGGGTTCCGGCCAAGCGGCGGGGCTGGGTCGGTAAGGCGGGCTTCCCGCTGCAGAACGTTGGCGGGAACTGGGTATGCCCGGAAACCGGCGCCACATATGTTGAACAGAACGAGACACTTCGAGAGGTAGAGGCATGAGCCCCGAATTCATTCCCCCCGCCAAACCCATCATTGGCGACGACGAGCGCAAGGCCGTAGAGGCAGTTCTGGCCTCCGGCCAGCTTGCCCAAGGCTCGGAGGTTGCGTCATTCGAGCAGGAATTTTCCCAAGTACTTCTTGACGGCCGCGCAGCTGTCGCCGTCAACTCCGGCACCTCAGGACTGCACCTTGGCCTTCTGGCCGCCGGCATAGGCGCCGGCGACGAAGTCATTGTTCCTTCCTTCACGTTCGCAGCCACGGCCAACTCGGTGGCGCTGACCGGAGCCACGCCCGTCTTTGCCGATGTTGACCCTGATTACTACACGCTGGATCCTGCGTCCGTTGAGTCGAAAATTACCGACCGCACGGCAGCGATCATGCCTGTCCACCTCTATGGGCACCCCTTCAATGTTGATGCCATTGGCGCGCTGGCTGCGAAGCACGGGGTTAAAGTGTTCGAGGATGCAGCCCAGGCTCATGGTGCCGCAGTCAACGGCCGGAAGGTCGGGACCTTCGGCGACTTCGCCATGTTCAGCCTTTACCCCACGAAGAACATGACCTCCGGCGAGGGTGGAATGGTCAGCACGGGCCTGGCCGACGTCGAACGTCGCCTCCGCCTCTTGCGCAACCAGGGCATGGAGCGCCAGTACGAGAACGAGTTGGTTGGCTTTAACGCCCGCATGACCAACATTCATGCAGCCATCGGGCGCGTCCAGCTGACAAAGGTTGAAGGCTGGACGAAGACGCGGCAGGAAAACGCAGCATTCTTTGACGCAAACATCGAAGGCGTCATCACCCCGAAGGTAGCCGAGGGCTATGAGCACGTCTACCATCAGTACACCATCCGCATTACCGAGGACCGTGATGGTTTCGCCAAGGCATTGCGTGAGGAATACAACGTCGGCTGTGGCGTGTACTATCCCATCCCGAACCACCGGCTTGCGCCCTTCCAGACATCGGATGAGCTGCCTGTCACTGAAGAATCCGCAGCCAGCGTACTGTCCCTCCCGGTGCACCCGTCTTTGAGCCAGGATGATCTGGACCGCATCGTGACGGCTGTCAACGCCATCGCTAAGGCAGGAAGCTAGTGGCAAACCTCCGCGCAGGCCTCATCGGACTGGGTATGATGGGCCGCCACCACGCCCGCGTTATCCGCGAGCTTGACGGCGTTGACCTGGTTGCTGTCGCGGATTCGTTTGGCGATCCGCACAATGTTGCTGATGGCCTGACTGTCTACAACACAGTCGAGGAACTGATTGAGCAGGGAATCGATATGGCAGTGGCTGCCGTTCCGACCATCCTGCATGAGGAAGTGGCGTTGCGGCTTGCTGAAGCGGGTATCCACTGCCTCGTTGAGAAACCGATTGCCAACGATTCCGAGTCGGGTGGACGCATTGCCCAGGCCTTCGAAGCCAAAGGCCTCATCGGCGCCGTCGGCCACATCGAGCGCTTTAACCCTTCGCTGCAAAGCCTTCGCGAGCGGCTCGGGAACGGTGACCTCGGTGAGGTCTACCAGATCAGCACGCGGCGCCAGGGGCCCTTCCCGTCACGCATCGCCGACGTCGGGGTGGTCAAGGACCTTGCCACGCACGATATCGACCTCACCGCTTGGCTCGCACAGAGCAACTTCGTGAACGTCGTAGCGCACACAACCTCCCGTAGTGGCCGCGAACATGAAGACATGGTCACAGCCATTGGCCACCTCAAGAGCGGTGTTGTAACCAATCACATCGTCAATTGGTTGTCGCCCATGAAGGAACGTACAACGGTGGTTCTGGGTGAACGTGGAGCTTTCATCGCCGACACCATTTCTGCAGACCTGACCTTCGTGGAGAACGGAACGTTCCAGACGGACTGGGATTCCGTCGCTGCCTTCCGGGGAGTCTCCGAGGGATCCTCTACGCGGTTCGCCCTTGCCAAGCGGGAGCCGCTGAAAATGGAACACGAGGCGTTCCGTGACGCAATCCTCGGAAAGTCCATGAATATCGTCACGATGGCGGAAGGCCTGGAGACCCTGCGGGTTGCTGAGGCCGTGTTGGACTCGGCGAAGTCGGGCTCTGTCATCTGCCTCTGATACGCCAAATCAAGCATCGTCTTTGGGGGAGGCTGGCCATGTGCCAGCCTCCCTTCGGTGTTTGTGGACCCCGGCCGCCCCTGCTTGGCCATGGGCCCGGATACGGGGAACGCAGGCCAAGTCGGGTAGCCTTGACCAGTAGACGTGGGCACTTCTGTGCCCGCACGCCAATACACAGGAGAGTTTGTGAACGCTGATCTCGTCGTCGTCGGCTCGGGTTTCTTTGGCCTGACCATTGCAGAACGCGCCGCTACCGAGTTGGGGCTAAAGGTCGCGGTTCTTGATCGCCGCCACCATATTGGAGGAAACGCCTACAGCGAGAATGAAGAGAAGACGGGAATCGAGGTGCACCGCTACGGCGCGCATCTCTTCCACACGTCCAATGAACGTGTCTGGGAGTACGTGAACAGGTTCACCAAGTTCACGAGCTATCAGCACAAGGTTTACACCAGCCACAAAGGCGAGGTGTACCCCATGCCGATCAACCTCGGTACCATCAACCAGTTCTTCCGTGCAGCAATGAGCCCCAGCGAAGCGCGTCAGCTCATTGCGGAGCAAGCGGGCGAGCTTGCCGGCACTGATCCGCAGAACCTCAATGACAAGGGTATCCAGCTGATCGGGCGGCCCCTGTACGAGGCATTCATCAAGCACTACACCGGCAAGCAGTGGCAGACGGACCCGAAGGACCTTCCCGCGGAGATCATCTCCAGGCTCCCGGTGCGCTACAACTATGACAACCGTTACTTCAATGACACCCATGAAGGGCTCCCGGTTGACGGCTATACGGCCTGGATCGAGCGCATGGCGGACAACCCCAACATCGAAGTTGTCCTGAACACGGATTTCTTTGACGATGGCGAATTCGGCCGCTCTTCCGTCCTTGGACAGGTTCCTGTCATCTACACCGGCCCCGTGGACCGCTACTTCGACTACGCCGAGGGTGATCTCTCCTGGCGCACGATCGACCTCGAAGAAGAAGTGCTGCCGATCGAGGATTTCCAGGGGTGCCCGGTGATGAACTACCCGGACCCTGAGACTGCTTTCACCCGCATCCACGAATTCCGTCACTTCCACCCTGAGCGCGACTACACGAAGGACGCGACGGTCATCATGCGCGAATTCTCGCGTTTCGCGGAGAAGGGCGACGAGCCTTACTACCCTGTCAACACAACAGAAGACCGCAGCAAGCTGCTTGCTTACCGTGATCTTGCGCGTGGCGAGAAGTCTGTACTGTTTGGCGGGCGTCTTGGAACGTACAAGTACTTGGACATGCACATGGCCATCGGTTCGGCCCTGTCGATGTTCGACAACAAGATCAAGCCGCACTTTACGGGCGGCGCCAAGCTGGAAAGTGGTGGAGTGGACGCATGACCGCCACAACAAATGAAAGCCAGGAGACTGCCATGACGGCCACAACAGCCGCAGACAGCCCGACGTCGACTGAGCAGAACCTTCGAGTAGTCCAGCGTGTGGTTTTCCCGGCCAACCGCGACCTCGATACCCTGCCGCTGTATGTCGATCCGGACACCAATAAGATCCGCAAGCAGGACGACAACGGCACAGCAGTTGTTCAGGCAGTGGGCATGGCCCGCAAACTCCACCCGGAGGACATCCTGGACCGCGGATCGGTGCAGGTGCGCCGGGGCGAGCGTCTTTCCTTTGGTTCCTACTTCAACGCCTTCCCGGCGAGCTACTGGCGCAAATGGACCATCGCCACAAAGACGATTCTGCACATCGAGACCGAGGGCGAAGGAACGGTCATCGTTTACCGGTCGAACGCGCGCGGCGCGTCGCAGCGCGTCGACTCGATCCTCGTTGAGGGAACTGCGTCGAACGACTTCGAACTTACGCTCGCTCCCTTTGGCGATGGCGGTTGGTACTGGTTCGACCTCATCGCCGGCGGCGATGGAATGACACTTAAGAGCGCCCACTGGGCTGTTCCTGATGAAGGCAGGCCCCAGGGGAAAGTCACGCTGGGTGTTACAACGTTCAACCGTGCCGACTACTGCCTGGAAACCATCAAGTCGATCGACGCCGACTCCGGTCTCCGTGAAATCCTCGCGGAACTGATCATCGTGGACCAAGGCAACAAGAAGGTGGCCGACGAAGACGGGTTTGACGCCGTCGCTGCCTCCATGGGCGAGCAGTTGCGCATCATCAACCAGGGCAACCTTGGTGGTTCGGGTGGGTTCGCCCGGAACATGTACGAGATGCTCGTCTCCGATAAGAGCGACTACGTCATGCTTCTCGACGACGACATTGAGCTTGAAACCGAAGGTGTGCTCAGGGCGGTCGCATTTGCCGACCTATGCCGCAAGCCCACCATCGTCGGCGGACACATGTTCGACATGTATAACAAGTCCGTTTTGCACGCCTACGCCGAAGTAGTGAATTTTTACCGTTTCCTTTGGGGACCCGTGGAGGGCCTGGGAAATCACGACTTCTCCGCAGAAGGCCTTCGCTCAACGCCACTGCTGCACCGCCGCTGGGATGCTGACTACAACGGTTGGTGGATGTGCCTCATCCCCAAGACCGTCGTCGAAAACATCGGACTGTCCCTTCCCGTGTTCATCAAATGGGACGACGCCGAGTATTCCTTGCGTGCCCGCGCGGCAGGTTTCCCGACCGTTACGCTACCGGGCGCAGCGGTGTGGCATGTCTCATGGGCTGATAAAGATGACTCTGTCGACTGGCAGGCTTACTACCACGAACGCAACAGGCTCATCGCGACTCTTCTGCATTCGCCGTTCCCCAAGGGTGGCCGGATTTTCCGGGAAAGCCTGAACACGGACATTAAGCATTTGGTATCGATGCAGTACTACCCCGAGCAAGCCCGTGTCATGGCTCTCCGGGACGTCCTGGAGGGGCCAGGCAAGCTTCACGAGCAACTGCCCACCACTATGCCCAAGCTCCGTGCAATGCGCGAGGACTTTGTTGACTCCCAGGTCAAGACCGACCCCGGCGCATTCCCTGAGTCCTTCCGTAAGCGTCCGCCGAAGAAGCCGCAGACTTACAAGCAGCCGGGTGCACTTGGCCTGCTGCCCTGGGCGGTCAAGACGGTCCTTAAGCAGACCCTTGCTCCGGTCCGCGATTCTGCCAGGACCAACCCTGAAGCCCATGTAGCGCATCAGGACGGCAAATGGTGGAGTTTGGCGCATCTTGACAGCGCAGTGGTCTCCAATGCAGATGGCACAGGAGCGTCGTGGTACCAGCGTGACCCCAAGCTGGCACGCCGGCTTTTGGTTGAGACAGCGCAGCTGCACGCGCAGCTTTTCTCGAATTGGGAGACGCTCCGCGCCCAGTACCGTGCGGCGCTGCCCCAGATCACATCGATGGAGTCCTGGCGAGAGACGTTCGACGCCTCGGAGCCCAAAAAGTAGCGATGGCCAACTCGACTGATATTTATGCTGTTCCAGGGGTAGGTGCCGGTCTGCTGGATGTCTTCCGGCGCCGGTACCTCCTGAAACTGATCGTTCGCAAGGAACTCAGGGTCCGCTACCGGGGCTCCGTGCTGGGTCTGGCCTGGTCCTACGTGAAGCCGTTGGTCCAGTACTTGGTTCTGTTCTTTGCCTTGGGCATCGTGCTTCGCGTGGGGGACCAGATTCCCAACTACGCCCTGTACATGTTCTCCGGCGTCATCGTGGTCAATTTCTTCACGGAAGCGTTTTCGAACGCAACGCGCTCCATCGTATGGAATGCCGCGTTGGTGAAAAAGATCTACCTGCCTCGCGAACTTTTTCCCGTGGCGTCGGTCTGGGTCGCTGCCGTGCATTTCCTTCCCCAGCTGGTGGTCTTGCTGGCTGCTGCCCTTTTCAACGGGTGGCGACCAGATGTGATGCAGCTTGTGGGTGCAGCGCTGGGCTTCGTCATTGTGGCCGTAACAGCCACTGGCCTGGGCCTCCTGGCAGGTGCCATCAACGTGTTTTTCCGCGATGCAGAGAACATCGTGGACATGTTGATGATGATCGTCACCTGGACTTCACCCGTGCTCTATGACTGGACCATGATCCGTCGTCTTGCCCCGGACTGGGTCCTGACGATCTACCAGCTCAACCCGGTGACCGTGGCGGTGGAATTGTTCCACTGGGCGTTCTGGTACCCGACGGTCACCAAGCCCGTAGAACTGCCGCCTCATCTGATGTTGACGGGGTTGGCTGGACTGGGCATGGCCGCAGTTTTCCTTATCATCGGCCAGCTGGTGTTCCGCCGGCTCGAAGGCCATTTTGCGCAGGAGGTCTGAGTGGGCGCCGCCGTCATAGTCAAGGGTTTGAAAAAGACCTTTAATCTGCGTCACTCGCACTCCCTTAAAGAGACGCTTGTGTGGCTCGTCAAGGGACGCAAGGGTGACCTCACCAAGAAGTTCGATGCCCTGCACGATGTCAGCTTCGAGATACAGGACGGGGAGACCGTGGCCCTTCTGGGGTTCAATGGCTCCGGCAAGTCCACGTTGCTTAAGTTGATTTCCGGCGTCATCCTTCCTGATAAGGGCACGGTGCGGACCAAAGGCCGGGTCGCGGGCCTGATTGAGGTTGGGGCCGGGTTTCACCCGGATTTGTCCGGCCGTGAGAACGTCTTCCTTAACGCCGCGATCCTTGGAATGACGGAGCAGGAGATCAACGAGAAATTCGACGAGATCGTCGCTTTCTCGGAAATCGAGCAGTTCATCGACACGGAAGTGAAGTTCTATTCTTCCGGAATGTTCCTGCGCCTTGCTTTTGCAGTGGCAGTCCACACGCAGCCGGACATCTTCCTTGTGGACGAGATCCTTGCTGTTGGCGATGAACCTTTCCAGCGGAAGTGCCTGGCCAAAATCAAGCAGCTGTCCGACGAAGGCAGGACCCTGGTGGTTGTCAGCCATGACCTGGATATGATTTCGCGGATCTGCGACAGGGGAGTCGTCTTATCCTCCGGAACTGTCCAATTCGAAGGTCCGGCTGACCAGGCTGTCGCCTGGCTGCGGGAACGCAACTAAGTCCGGCATCCAATAGCAAGAGTCGTCTGTCAAGGGATGGCTAGTGGAAGCATCTAAGAAAGGCGATCGTAGGAATGGGTATCGGCCCGCTGCTGTTGTGTGTACTCCTCATCGTTGTGTTGTGGTGGGGTCCAGGCTGGCTTCTCGGAGAAGCGCTGGGAGTGCGCCGAACCCTCCTGCCCGTCGTGGCACCGTTGTTGGGCATGGGTGCCCTGACGGTCATCGGTGTGATGGGGAATTCCCTGGGGTTGAGCTGGCAGCTGCTTCCTGTATCCGCCGTTCTGTTGGTGTTGGCAGCTGTCCTGTTGGGTTTGCGCCTTCTGTTGAGGCGCAGATTCCCTGACAAGTTCCAGGCCCGTCTCCGAACACAGCCAAGTATTTTCGGTAAGCACCGATTTGCCAGCTCCTGGTGGATCCTGCTCGTAGGCCTTCTTGCGGGCGGAGCGGTCGCCGCCGTGTCATGGTTTGTCGGTACTGAGGGCCTCCTGGGCATAAACCAGGACTGGGACATTCCGTGGCACGCAAACATGATCCGGCTTATATCGGTGAATCATGAATGGGATCCCGCCATAGCGGGCAACTTCGCCTACTACGACACCACTATTTCTGATGCCCCCATCAGGAGCTACCCGATTGCGTTCCACGCCGTGCTCGCGCTGTTCTGGCCAATGAGTGCTGTCAGCATCCCGGTGTTCCTGAATGTTTTCGTCCTGGTGATGATGGCTGTTCAGTTGCCCCTGAGCGCCATGGCGTTAACCATGATCCTCACACGCCGGCCGGTTGCCGTCGCCGCCGCGGCTGCAGTCTCGGGATGGTTCACGGTCTACCCGTACGACTTACTGTGGCGTGGCCCGTTGATTCCATTTTTCGCCGGCATGCTGTTGGTGGGTCCCTTCGTCTTCCTGGCAGTCAAAGGTGCCTTGGAGCGGCAAAAGTTCTGGGTCCTGGGCATTGCCTTCGGCGCAGTGGGCCTTATTGCCGTGCACCCCTCCCTGGCATTCGTAGTACTGCCGGTCCTGTTCTTCTGGCTGCTCTCCGCACTGATACGGCGCAGGGGCAGGATCCTGGGCATCACTGTCTATCTGGCGGTGTCAGGGGTTCTGGCGGCGATCATCGGCCTGCCTATCATTGCCCAGATGCTCAAGGAATCCGAGCGCGTTTCCAAGATGATGTGGGCACCGGATACTGATCGCAACGGTGCCATTCAGAACATTGTTTTCCTGAACCATGGCTCCATGGCAATGCCGATCCTGACCACGCTCGTTGCCCTTGGCTGCCTTGCTGTTGCCTTCAGGATCCGCATGTGGTGGTACTTCGGTCCCGTCCTGGCTTTTGCATTTCTGTCGGTATACACCATGGGCAGCGAGAGCCCCCGTTTCCTGAACCTGACAGCACCTTTCTACGACGATCAATGGCGCATTTTCGGCATCCTTGTCATGCTGCTCGTGCCGCTTGCGGGCTTGGGCGTTGCCCAGTCAGGCGAGGCAATCGAGTGGGCTGTCCGGCGGTTCCGCAATCGACGGACAGGATCCCATGAATCCGGGAACAAGGACGGGCGCAGGCCGAACCACGTCATCACGGCCGCGGCCGCCGTCGCCGTTTTGTTGGTATGCGGGGTTGGCGCGATCCCATACTTCAAGCAAAATGCCCAACGCATCAACATCAATACAAAGATTGATGGCCCCACCCTCAGTTCGTCCGAAGTGGACCTGCTGAGCAAAATTGACCAATACGTTCCCCAGGACGCCACAGTGCTCAATGACTCCTGCGATGGCTCCGTATGGATGTATGCACTCGGGAACCGAATGCCCATGATCCGGCACTTCGAAATACTTCCTACGAACCGCCAGCTGCTTGTCCTTCAAAAGCTCCCTGAGTTGGCGACGGATCCCGACGCACGGGCAGCCGCCTCAGAGCTTGGCATCGAATGGGTGTACATAGCCGACGGCCGGATCCGGGCCTGGGATGAGCCCAAGGCGGGTTTGACCCATCCTGATTCCATCCCTTACTTGAAGCTTGTTGTGCGTGATGGAAACGCAGCCCTGTACCAGATCGATTGGTCCCAGTTACCGGGGGGCAAACAAGCCTTCGACGCCGCTTCCAAGGACCGCGTGCAGCTTGACGGAGTCCCGGGAATCCTCGAGAACCGGAAACCCGATGGCATCGCCCCGCTTGGAAGGATCTGCTAACCAATGAAGGCATTCATCAAAAAGTTCCTCTCGTCCAGTTTGTTCAGATTCCTCGTGGTGGGCGGTCTGAGCTTCATTGTGGATCTTGGTCTGCTGGCGCTCTGCTTCCAAGTGTTTGGTTGGCCCCTTTGGTTGGCCACGGGCGCAGGATTCTGGGGTAGTTTCTTCTTCAACTACTTCCTGCAGCGCCACTTTGCCTTCGGGGGAGGCGGAACGGCTCTGGGTGGAGTGCTGCGGTACTCCGGGCTCCTGGCCTTCAACACCGTGGCGGTCATGGGAATCGTGGAGCTCTTCCAGTTCCTGGGTGCCGGATATGTTGCCGGTAAAGTGGTTGCGACGATTGTGACCATGGGATGGAACTACTTCATCTACAAGCACTGGATCTTCCCGCAAAAGAAGCAACCGAAGAGCGCCAGCGGACAGACAGATGGCGCGTCCGGCACTGACGCGCCAGCACAGAAATTCACACCTAACAGCAGCGAAGGATAATCGATGTATCGAGGCGTTCGAATTGCCGCGGTAGTACCGGCCTATAAAGAAGAGAACCACATCGCACAGGTGATCGAAACGATGCCTGATTTCGTCGATGACATTGTCATTGTTGATGACTGCAGCCCGGACGACACGTCCGGGGCTGCCCTTCGGGCGGATGACGGCAGGGTCACCTTGATTCGGCATGAGGTCAACCAAGGTGTGGGTGGCGCCGTCCTGACGGCGCATAAAGCGGCAATGGAGCTGGGCTCCGACATCAACGTCGTGATGGCCGGCGATGCCCAGATGGATCCGGAGTACCTGCCCCAGCTGCTCGATCCCGTGGTGGATGGTTACGGCTTTGCCAAGGCCAACCGCTTCTTTTCAGGTGAGTCTTTTGCCGGTATGCCTGGCTACCGCATCTTTGGCAACATCGTTTTGTCGTTCATGACCAAACTAGCCTCGGGTTACTGGCACATCTTCGACCCCCAGAATGGCTACACGGCGATCCGGACGGAAGTTCTTCGCCGCCTGCCAATGAATAAGGTGGCCGCACGCTACAGCTTTGAAAACGATCTCCTGATTCACCTGAATATCCTCGATGTACCGATTGTGGATGTCCCGATTCCTGCTGTTTACGGCAATGAGGTTTCCAGCATCAAGCTCCGGAAGGTGATCCCCGAGCTGCTGGCCATGCTCTTTGGCGGCTTCTGGCGCCGTGTTTGGTGGAAGTACATGGTTTGGTCCTTCTCAGCCGTGGCTCTTCTGTTGATCGCAGGCATCGCACTTATCGTCATGGGCCTCGTGGCTGGGATATGGGTTCTCGCCGCAAGCGTAGGATCTCCTACCGCAGGATCGGTGATGTTGGCTGTGGTGCCCTTTGTTCTGGGAGTTCAGATGCTGCTGGTATCCCTCCAGCTGGACATACAGGCAAGTCCAAACAGACCAACGATGCATCCCATGAAGGAACGTACGTAGGGAATTCCTGCAACAAAAGGGGGAGGGTCAGGACGCTTGGCGTCCTGGCCCTCCCTTCTCTTTCCTGCCGGGGTCACGTCTGTGCTGCTAGGGGAGCGACGTGAACCCTCCCCAGCCCCATCCGACCTGGCTCCGGGAGAGCCATCCTGATGTTCCGTTGCCGGGGTACAGGAAGAGGTTGCCACCGGAGTCGCGTGCAAGAACATCGTTCTTGCCGTCTCCGTTGAAGTCGCCGGGGCCCAGGATCGCAGTCATCCCGCCCCAGCCGCTTCCCACCTGGACCCTGCTCAGCCAACCGCCTGCACCGTTGCCTGGATAGAGCCATAGGATTCCCGACGTGTCCCTGGCCAGGACATCAGTCCTGGTGTCGCCGTTGAAATCGCCGGTACTCAGGATGGCCGTCATGGAGTTCCAGCCGGTGCCAATCTGGGCGCTGGATGCAAAGCCACCAGTACCGGTTCCGCGGTAGAGCCATAGGACACCAGCCGAATCCCGCGCCAACACATCGGCCTTGCCATCGCCACTGAAGTCCCCTGGCGCGAGGATGAGCGTCATGCCCGCCCAAGCCGTGCCGGCCTGTACCCTGGGCTGGAGCCCGCCGGTCCCGTTTCCGGGATAGAGCCAGAGGACGCCATTGGTATCGCGTGCCAGGACGTCGCTTCGTCCATCACCGTTGAAGTCCTTGGTGGGAACGATCGCGTTCAGCGTGTTCCAACCAGTTCCCATCGAACGTTGCGCCAGCCAACCACCACTGCCATTACCCGGGTAAAGCCATAGCGTGCCGCCATTGTCCCGTGCCACGACATCGTTCTTTGCGTCACCGGTGTAGTCCTTCCATGTGTTGGCCGGTGGTGCCGTCACGGTGTAGGCCTGGCTGATGATTGCCGAACTGTTGTTGGACGGATCCACTGCGAAGTACTTCAGGGTCATCGCGGCTGTCAGCGTGATGGCTGTGGAGTACTTGTTGGCAGTTGTGGCAGTCGGAGTGGTGCCGTTGGTTGTGAAGTATATGCTCGATCCCGCTTCATTCACAGTGAGGGTGATCTGCTGGTTCACCGGGTAACTGCCGCCGGGTGGAGTCGCGGTGACCACCGGTGGGGTGGTGTCCAAGACCGTGTAGGCGTTGGTGGTGACTGCAGAAGAATTTCCATATGCGTCCACAGCAAGGGCCTTGACGGTGGTGTTTGCTGTGAGCGCAAAGGGGCTCGAGTATGCTTTCGTGCTTCCTGTAACTGCGGTAGCGGGCGTCGTGCCATCCGTTGTGTAGAGGATGCTTCCAGGTTCGCTGGAAGTCATGGTGACAAGCTGGCCAGAAGCGTATGCTCCGGCGGCGGGCGTAACCGTCAGAACCGGGGCAGTGTTGTCAAGGACGTACGTCTGCGTCGCTACCGTTGATGAGTTGCCCGCTGTGTCGCGTGCGAAGTACTTCAACGTCATTGAGGACGTCAACGGTATCGGTGCGGAGTAGACAGGACTGGACGTTGTAGGCGTCGTGCCGTCTGTGGTCACGTAGATGGTGGCTGCTTCGTTCGCCGTGAGGCTTATGGTCTTGTTTGCCCCGTACGTTCCTCCGACGGGATCGACAGAGACCACAGGTGGCGTGGTGTCCGCAGCGAAGACAGTGACATTCCTGGTTGCTGTGGAAGTGTTTCCTGCATTGTCCCGCGCTTCCACGACGAATGTGAAAGTGCCACCGGGTACGTTGGTGTACGACTTTGGCGATGTGCACGCCGTGAAGGCGTTTGCGCCCAGCTTGCACCTGAATCCGGCAACATCCGTGGACGTCGAGGCAAAGACGAACGACGGCGAGGTGCCGACTGTTGCGCCTTCTGCAGGAGAACTGATGGACACCTGTGGTGCGGTCAAATCCGTGGTGACACTCACCGATGCCACAGTGCTGATATTGCCTGCCATGTCTGTCGCCCGAACCCGAAGGACGTGCTGGCCCTCGGTGCTGAGGTTGAAGACGTACCCGTTACTGCAGGCTGTGAAAGTCGTCGTGGAATCGACCGAGCAGGACAGGACAGTGCCCGTCTCCGAGGTCACGCCAAGGACGGGCGCACCATTGACCGTTGCTCCAGCCGCGGGTGAGGTGATCACGGGAGCGGCGGGCGCGGTCAGATCAACCGTGAATGCCCGGGACACGGGAAGCCCTGACGGTGCCGCACGAACGGAGAATGTGTAGGCACCGTTGGTCAGAGCGGTGGCAGGCGTAAACGTGCCACCCGTGCACACTTGCCAGACCGGTGTTGCAGTGCTCAATTGGAGACTGCATTCAAGGGCGCCGCCCGGAGGCGTTGAGGCCACTGTGAAAGTAGGAGTGGAGTCGTTGGTGAAGGCCGGGTTGGCTGCCTGGGTTCCGTCTGCCGCCGTCGGGCCGCTCACGATTGAAGGTACGACTCCACCGAGGGTGAGCAATCGTCCCTGCTGGGTTGGCTTGGCAGGATCCAGCTGACCCGGGTCTTCCATGAGCAGGAGCTTGCCGTTGCGCATTGACAGACCACCAATTTTGCTGAAACCGAGGGCCCATTGGTTGTCGACGGCGTTGGTAGCCAGGTCAATACGCGAAACTGTGTCCTTGCCGGCGTCGGCAGTAGTGGTTCCAATACCCGTTCCCGTGTACAGGACCTTTGGTGCCTCCCGGTCGTAGTAGATGGCCGTCGGCTTGCCGACGTTGTAGACCGGCGCTGGTACGAAGTTCGTCAGCTCCGCGTCCTCGGGTGCCGTGAACATGGTCAGTCCTGACGTTTCAGCGACGTAAACCACGACTCTGCCCGCGCTGTTGCGGTACGTGGCAGCAAGGCCCAAGGAGCTTGAGCCAACCGAGGCGATGGATTCGATGCTCGGATGCAGGGCCGTTGGATCCGCGATCTTCACAATCGAGCGGGCATTGCCAAACGACAAATAGATGTTGCCATCGGGGCCGTCACTGACGGCATTCGGACGGAGGTCTCCGTCGAAAATGGTCAGTTGGCTGTCATAGTCGAAGATGCCTGTGCCGGGCTTCCAAACCGCGCGGACTACCTCGGAACTTCCGACGGCGGCATCCGGAATGAACGCGATTTCGTCGCCCGAGCCGCGATTGGCGGGAGACGGATCAATCATGGCAGGAGCTCCGGCCAACGCGGGCCCCTTTTTATGGCCAGTCAGGGTGCCCCCGAGGCAGGTAGCTGATTCGAGGCCGCCTGGTGTAGCGCCCGCAGCTTCGGTCACCCGGCAGAATCCGGCACGCGCGTCCGAGACCCAGATCCTTCCGGCCGGGTCCACCACCGAACCAGCGGCCTTTGTGAGTCCCACGGCGATGGTTTGGCGGGCTTGGTCCGCGTTGGCGGGCCCTGCTGTGAATACACCTGTGAGCGCTGCCGAAGCCAGGCAAGCCGAAGCGATCAATGCGGTGAGTTTATGGCGATGCCATCGGCCAACTATCCCGCTGAGCGCGGAGGGATGGGAGTTTCCATGAGATGTTCTGGAGCTACCGGCGAACGCAAGACACGCCAAACCAAGCTGAAGAACACTGCGATTGCGCGTGTCCACCGAGGGATCCCCACTTCATTCGGATGCTCCCCAGCTCCGCATGCATTGGTTATTCGCCCCACGCCGTTTCCGGCTGCGTCTACGTACATCTTCCCCCAATTTTCACATTTGTCACTAGGTACTTTTTGATGTGGGACGTTTTTTCTTCACCGTCGCCTTTCCCGACGTCTCGACCGCACATGCCTTGACCGCAAATACACTGCCCCGCACGATTGAGGTGGAGGTCAGAATGCGCAGACTGTTTCCGATGGTGGTGCCGCTGGTGATGCTGTTGGTCGCCTGTACTCCATCGCCCCAACCACCCCCGGGAACTGGTACGTCGTCTACAACAACAGCCACCGCAACCACCAGCGCGACGGCGGAGCCCAGCCAGTCGCCGTCGACGGTTCCCAGTAGTGGCACCACAGGTGACGGCGAGCCCTTGGGCGACGGTGATGAACCTGGCCGCTACGCCTATCGATGCACGAGCCTTGACGCCTCCCCGGAAGTCCAGTTGTCGAGTCTCGCCGAGGTCTGGGCTGCCACCAACTACACGCGGATGGGCTCCTGCGAAGTTACTTACACAGGACCGCAGCCATTCGAGCCAACTCCCCGGGAGGCAGAAGCAATTTCGACGGCGGCACCCCAGGGAGCGGGCGACGATGACGGACTTGCAGTGATGTTGGACGTCCTCCGCCTCTGTACGCGGGTCAGTGATGAAAGCGGGCCGGGCGGTTTTGAGGAAGCCGGGCACGGGACGTTGCTTGCAGCGGCCTCACTCTGCCCGGACGCGCCGCAGGGCAAAATCATCGCAGCGTGGGCCGATGGCACACGGATGGCTGATGGCAGCCACGCTGTTGGAGATTCGGTGCAACCCGGCAAATATCAAGTCGTCAAGCAAGGCCCGTCCGCAGCAGATTGCAGGTGGTCCGTAACGGACGCGCGCGGTGCCATTGCCGCCGAGGGAGGACCTCCAGCAGCGGGCGAAGGCGTCGATCTTGCTGCCGGCCAAAACTTTACTAGTGACAAATGCGGAATTTGGGGGAAGATGTACTAAGACGCAGCCGGAGACGGCTTGGGGCGAATAACCAATGCATGCGGAGCTGGGGAGCATCCGAATGAAGTGGGGATCCCTCGGTGGACATGCGCAGGCGCAGTGTTCTTCAGTTCGGCGTGGCAGCTATTGCCTTGGCCGGTTGCTCAGGAACCAATGTAGATACTTCCCAACCAGCCGCACTTGATATGGCGCCTGTGATCGCGAACGACGACAAAATCCGCCGGGAACGTCCGGAACCCCTGACCCGCTACCAGTTCACGTGTACGGCGGCCGATGGCAGCCTCATAGGCAAGTTCTCGAGCCTGGACGAAGTCTGGGCATCCACCCGGTATATGCACGTCACTGACTGCCAGGTCGACTATGTCGGAAAAGGGCCACATATCCTGACTGCGGAGGAGACAGCCGCAGTCAATGCCGCCCTTGCAGCGGGTGCCGCTCCCGGGGATGCCTCTGCTCTCTGTCTGCGCATCATCAAAGCCTGTACCCGGACCAACCCCAGGACACTCGCAGCCTCGCTGGGCGCATATGGGGTTCCTGTTGTGAAAGGTGCCCTGACGCTTGCGCCGCTGGCGCCGCAGGCGGCTGTGCTCACCAAGTGGCTTAAGTCGGAAGTGCCCGGATAGCCGCATAGTCGCCTGGTGCGCAATCAACTTGAAAGTAAAAGGCGCGGACCCCTTGGGGGCCGCGCCTTTATGGTGTCAGTCGCTTCAGGCAAGCAAAGTATTCATCGCATTGATAAGGGTCGTTTCCACGCCATTCGTACCGGCCTTGAAATGGGCAAGGTGCCCATAGACGGTCATTGAACCACCAGCAATTCCCGGGTAATCCGGCTCCCAGCCACCCTCATAGCTGCCGAGTGGCATGTTGGGCGGAAAAAATTCATTGCTTGGTATGTAGCAGCAGGATTCATTGGCATATCCGCCGACGATGATGCCATTGGTTCCGCCGTTGCGATTCCGGAAATACGCCCCATATCCACTGACGAGCTCGCCGCCGATCATGGCGATCTTCAGCTGGGGGCTTCCGTTGAACTTCCACACTTGGAACGGGGAGGGCACGGCGGTCTTGTAGCTATTGCTGTCGATGCGTCCGATCATTACCTGCGCGTGACGCTGGTACCACTGCGGCTGGCCATCGGGGTTCCCCAAACGGGCCACATAGGCGGCACGCACGGCGGCCAGGTTGCTGGCGGTTGCTGTGATGTCCAATGGAAGCTGCACCTCCTGGTACCGCGTCACCATCGGGCCGCTGAGTGCCCGGCCGGCCGACTGCATGTTTGAATTGACCGTGGCGCCGAGGGCGTCTCCATGCTGGTCCCTGAGCTCCCAGCTCCGGACTCCGCCCGGGTCCTGGTCCCCGGCGGGTCCCTGCACAAACATGGCAAAACAATTCGGGTTACGGTTCTCGATGTAATTGCAGGCACCTGCTGCGAAATCTCCGTCAAACAGCGTGCGCAAACCTGCACTGATGGGGTGGCAGCCGTAGCTGAAAATCACAGCTGCAGGTGTGCCGTTGCCGCGCCTGGCCACGAGAATGGGAACGGCCGTTTCTGTATAGGGAAGCCCCACCCTATTCCCGGAAAAATTCTGGGTTGAGACTTTGTAGTCGAAGGTCACCGCAATTTGGTCGGCATCCAGGGCTTCCTGGGCAAGATTCACGACAACGTCTTCCAGGTCGTCACTGTATGAGCGGATCAAACCCAAATCTGCCAGTCCATAGGCCATGAAGGGATGCAAAGTGTCGATCAGTGCGGGACCGTTATGCGTGTGAGTCGCTTGGATCAGGATGTCGCTGCTGGACCAACCCGCGAGTTGAATGATCCTGTCGCGGATCCGTTGATGCATGGCCCGAGGCAGCGCCAGAACGTCCAACGAGATGATGATGTGGGGATGCGTGTCTTCCCAGATGAGGATTGCCCGGGCATAGAGGGGCTCGAACGGCGAACTGCTGGTGGCCTCGCGTCCGCCATCGGTGGTGCCATATCCGGCCATATACGGATTGGTGCTCAGCGAAGGCGTAATGTCAGCGCTTGCAGTTCCAACTCGAAACGCCATAAAAGATCACTCCTTGATTGTGCGCAATGGGTGATCCTTGCCTGCCCCCAAACAAAGTCCATATCCCGAAAGCGCTGAACAGCCAATACGTGAGACCACCTTCATTAGACCATGTGATCCAGCAATTTAGGCCGCTCCCAGGCGATATTTATCGCCGTCGGAACCCCGCAGTCCGCCGGGAACAACGGAGGGCCCGTTCGTGGAAGATTTCCACGAAAGGGCCCCCGGAAGTGGACTTTCTGCGTACTATTTTGCCGCTGGTGCCAGAATCGTCAAGGAATTCCAGCCTGTGCCGATCCGTGTTGGTGTTCCCCACGTACTGTTCGAACCCACAGGGTAGTACCGCAGCTCGCCTATGGTGGTCCGGGCGATGACACCGCTGGAGCCGGCTCCGGCAAATCCGCGGATGGCACCGAAACCAGTGATGACGTTCCAGCCTGTTCCGACCACCGCTGCAGCTTCCTGCACGAAATTGCCGGTGCCGTTGGAACGGTACAGTTTCAGATCGCCAGCTGCGTTTTTCGCCAGGAGATCGGCATTGGAGTCTTTGTCAAAGTCCATTTGAACTATGTCCAAGCCAGTCCAACCGACTCCGATGGCGATACCGGTGGACACCGTCTTTCCGGTGGGGTTGCTGAAGTAGTACAGGCGACCCGTGGAGTCGTACCCTACGATTCCGGGATGTGCATCGGCCTTTTTCCATGTCCCAACGCTGAGCGTCCAGTCCTTCCAGCTACTGCCGAGAGCGATGGGAGCCCCAAAACCGCTGCCTGTCCTGCCCGGGTAGACGTTTAGCCGGCCGTCTGACCACTGCGCCACGATGTCCAGGGCGCCGTCTCCGTTCCAATCCGTGACGAACCCGGCCTTCAGGCCGGCCCACCCTGTTCCGATGAGGTCCTCCGGCAGAAGCGCAGTGGTACCAGTGCCGGGATAGCGGTAGAGGTTGGCATCGGTACGGACCGCGACCACATCCTCCTGGTCGATGCCCAGTGTTGTCTCAACATCCAGTGGAGCGTCGCTGATCCGGACCGCGTCATCCCAGCCCAGTCCGATGAGGCTCCGGTCGCCCCACGAACCCGCGACGGCCGGGTAATAGTAGAGGTCACCATTGGCGGTGCGGGCATGGAGTCCCTGGGAGCCGGCGCCGCTGAAGCCGATCGCTGAACTGACCGACGTCATGCCATTCCATCCGGAACCGATCACCTGGGCGGCCTGGTTGAGGAAGCTGCCCAAGCCATTCGAACGATACAGGCGAAGGGTGCCGTCAGAGGTGCGCGTGACGACGTCCTGACTACCGTCGCCATCGAAGTCGATCTGGTTCAACTGGTGGCCGCTGAAGCCTGTCCCAATTAAGGCGCCACCCCCAAGCGCTCCACCTCCTGTGTTGGGGTACCGGTACAGATTGCCCAGATAGTCCTGTCCAATTACGCCCGGATAGGCATCTTTGGAGTTCCACCAACCCACTGTCAGGGACATCTCCTGCCAGCCGGAGCCGACTTGGATGGGAGCATAGAAGCTGCCGCCGGGAGCACCCCGGAAGACTTTCAATGTTCCGTCGGACCACTGGGAAAGGATGTCCTGGACGCCGTCCTGGTTCCAGTCGACGACGTACAGCGATTTTGCGCCGGTCCACCCCGAACCGATGGCAAATGGACCAGTTATCCGGCCACTTCCATCGGCCGGAAATACATCGAGCCTGCCGGTTGAGCTTGTAGCCAGGAGATCGGCACCGGACTTGATGGATGGGTTGGAGGGGGCTGAGGCGCCGCGGGCGAACGTTCTCAGCTGATCGTAGCTGCCGTTGAAGATGTTGGAATCACCTTCGAACGGCCCGGTGCTGCTGTACTGCCACATGGTGTAGTTGCCCCAGCTGGCGGGCAAGGATCCAGGAGAGTTCGTGGGGTTGTTCCAGTACGAGGCGATCCAGAGCGGGTAACTCCCGAACGTAGAGTTTCCTACACACGTATTCCACCAGTCAGTCGTGCTGTAAATGACGGGAAAGCGCCCCGTGAGGGCTTTGACTGTATTGCCGAAATCGGCAGCCCACTGGCCAAGCTGTGCTTTGGACATGTTGTAGCACGTGTTGCCGAAGTAGAAGCCATTGATGGTCCGTCCGGCGTAGGGGTTGTATTCGATGTCCAGGACAGGAGGAAGTGTGTAACCGTCCGCTGTCCATCCGCCGCCATTTGCCACGAAGTATCTCGCTTGGTCCGCACCCGAAGACCAGTTGGGGATGGCGAAATGATAGGCGCCGCGAACCATGCCGGCGTTGCGGGAGCCGTTGTATTGCTGTGCATAGTTTTCGTTCAGGTAATAGTTGCCCTCGGAGGCCTTTACGTAAGCCCAGCGGGATCCTTCGTTCCATTGGCTCTGCCAGTCGACGTTGCCCTGGTGCGCGCTGACGTCCTGTCCTTGGATACCGATGGTTGGCCTCCAGTGACCTGGATCGGCGTCCATCGGCACCACCTGTCCCACTGTGCGTGCGCCGGCAGGCCCGGAATTTCCGTTGCCTTGCTTTGCCGCCATGACCCTGGGGGAGCGCTGCCCCATTTCTGCCCCGCCAGCCGGAATTGCGGCGCGCATTGCCGCCTTCATGGTCTCGGCGTCCGGAGCATTGCCAGGCATTGCTTTGGCGGTTGGCAGCGCAGCTGGATCGTCCACAGCGGGGCCCACGGCCGGCTGTGGAGCAACAGCAGGTGAAGGTTCGACGGCGCTGGGCGTCTGCGGCTGGTTGGTCACCGTCGGGGCGCTGTTCGAGGGGCCCCCGGAACCGGATGGAACGAGCGAGCCCGCTGCGGGCGGCGTCTGCGCAGCGATGGGCGCGGGAGCAGGGCGCGGGCCGGAGTCCTCCGCCCATGCAGGAATGCCGGGAAAAGTCCCCGCAAGGACGACCAGGCAAATGGCGATTCCAGTCCTTGCAAACGGCATGCGGCGGACCGACTCTACGGGGGTTCTTGTCATATCCAATTCCGGCCCTGTGCCGCGGCTCAGCGGCGCATGGTGTGGCTTGCTGACAAGCTCCGGGGCGGGCGCCTGCGCATGGGACCAAAGGCCAGCTCCTAACGGGCTTTACCCTAACATTCCGAAACTGGAGTGACTAGTGGTACAGGCGATACTGAAGGGACTCTTGTTCCAATAGTTATCCACAACCGCCTAAGCAGGACTTGGCGCCTGGGAGTGGCTCCCATAGCGTAGGTCATTCGAGATACGCCTCTCGGATACGGACGCGAAGGTTTTGGGGGAAATATGGAGGCCGTTGGGATTGTAGAGGGTGAGGTCCGCGAACTTATCAGACGCCGCGGCTTGGACCCCTTCGAACAAACCGCGGAAGTCCGACGCCTGGTTGAGGACGCGGTCAACGATTATGACGAAAGGGCTCTCCTTGGACCGCTTCCGCCATTGGGACGTCTGGACACCGCCCGCAGGCACGTCTTTGACGCCGTAGCGGGATTTGGTCCGTTGCAGCCCTTCCTGGATGATCCTGGAATTGAGGAAATCTGGATCAACGCGCCGCACGAAATCTATGTCGCGCGTAATGGAGAGTCCGAGCTGACGGGAATCACCCTGACCGGGCAGCAAATCCGGGACCTCGTCGAACGGATGCTCAAGAGTTCGGGGCGGCGGCTGGACCTGTCGTCGCCGTTCGTGGATGCGGCCCTGCCGGACGGGTCACGGTTGCATGTCGCCATTCCTGACGTGACCAGGAAGCACTGGGCTGTCAACATCAGAAAGTTCATCGCCAGGGCGAACCGGCTTGAACATCTCGTCGAGTTGGGAAGCCTCACACCCCAATCTGCCAGGTTCCTTGGTGCAGCCGTTGCAAGCGGACTCAACATCCTCGTCTCCGGTGCCACCCAGGCAGGGAAGACCACCATGTTGAACTGCCTTTCAGCAAGCATTGGCTCACGTGAGCGCGTTGTAACCGTTGAAGAGATCTTTGAATTGCAGCTCCCTCTGCGTGACGTCGTGGGTCTCCAATGCAGGCAACCGAACCTGGAAGGTCACGGAGAAATTCCACTGCGAAGGCTCGTTAAGGAAGCCCTTCGCATGAGGCCTGACCGCCTGGTGGTTGGCGAAGTCCGCGAAGCCGAAAGCCTGGACATGCTGATCGCGTTGAATTCCGGCCTTCCCGGCATGTGCACGGTCCATGCAAATTCGGCCCATGACGCCGTCACCAAGATTTGCACCCTGCCTCTACTGGCAGGGGCGAACATTTCCAGCGCGTTCGTCCTGCCCACAGTTGCCTCGTGCATTGACCTGGTGGTGCATTGTGCCCGGCAGGCCAATGGGCACAGGCAGGTCACCGAAATCCTGTCGTTGGGACGCCGTGTGGAAAACGGGGTCATCGAATCCTCGGTGGTGTTCCGCATGCTTGAAGGGCAGTTGCGGCCCAAAGCCAACTCCATGCCGGCGGTCGAAAAGTTTGCCGTGGCTGGTTTCGATGTGGCCGCGCTGCTGGAGCTGAACTGATGGCCCCGCTATTGGGGATCCTTTGCGGCGGTGGAGCCTTACTTATCTGGTGGTCCACCTGGGAGCATCCGCCAGAGGCCCGGGCCAGGGAACCCCGTCCACGACGGCTGGAACTTCTCTTGCTCTCGGCAGGCATAGAAAAGGTCACTAGTGCCGGCCTCCTTCTCAGTTGCGCTGGATGCGGAGTCATCGCCATGCTCCTGTTCTTCGTTGTGACGGCGTCATTGCCCGTCTGCCTTTGTTTCGGAATCTTTGGCGCATGGATCCCTTTTGGACTCGTGCGTCGGCGGGCGCGGAAACGCCGTGCCACCCTGCGCCAGCTGTGGCCCGATGTTGTTGACCATCTCCGATCCGCCATTCGCGCCGGACTGGCTTTGCCGGAGGCCTTGATCCAGCTTGGACACAACGGGCCGGACGAACTGCGGAGCCTGTTCCTGGATTTTGGTGCCGACTATAGGTCGGGCGGGCAGTTCGATGCGGCGGTAAACAAACTCAAGGACCGCCTGGCAGATCCGGTGGCTGACCGGATCATCGAGGCACTTCGCATGACCCGTGAAGTGGGCGGCTCCGACCTCGGGCGCATGTTGGGTACGTTGGCCGGATTTCTTCGGGAAAGCGCCCGGACGCGCAGCGAACTCGAGGCCAGGCAATCGTGGACGGTCAATGGTGCCAGGCTAGCTGTCGCAGCGCCTTGGATAGTCTTGGTGGTCATGGCCGGGAGACCTGAAGCCATGCTTGCCTACAACTCCGGAATCGGGGCTGTTGTGCTGCTCGGCGGTCTTCTTGTCTCGGTTTTGTGTTACACAGTCATGCTGCGCATTGGGGCATTACCCGAAGATGAGCGGGTCCTGCGATGAGCACCTCCACTGCCACCGCCACACTCCTCGGACTACTCCTGGGCGCAGGGACATGGTTGATCCTGGTGCGGCTTCCATTCATGCGTGGCCGGACATTCGCAGAGCGCATCCACCCGCAGCTTAAGTTGCAGAACCTGGAGTCGCGCCTTCTTCGGGCGCCTACGCATAATCTGACACCCTTTGGACCATTGGAACGCATTCTCCGCCCCGTTATCCAGGACGGAATTGGCTACTTGTCCCGCTTTAACAGTGGCGGCCCAGCTTTGCGAAAGAGACTCGCTCGAGCCGGGTCCGCGAAAAGCGTGTTGGATTTCCGGGCGGAGCAACTGGTGTGGGCTTCAGGCGGCTTCCTGCTTGCCGTGATCGGCGTAGGGCTGGGTGCTGCCTCCGGACGATTCAGCCCGCTTCCCTCCTTGGTGTCGGTAATCGGGGCTGCCTTTTGTGGATACGTTCTCCGCGATTTCGTGCTCGGCCAAAAGATCAAGCGCCGCGAATCGGTGATCCTCGCGGAATTTCCCAGCCTTGGCGAACTCATGGCACTGGCAGTCGCCGCCGGAGAGAGCGCAGTTGGTGCGATGGACAGGATCTCCCGTACCTCCACCGGCGAGCTCGCCAAGGAATTCAGTGCGGTTCTGGCCGATACGAGATCGGGAAAGTCACTGGTACAAGCACTCCAGGCGTTCTCTTCCCGAACAGAACTGCCGCCCCTCGTCCGATTCGTTGACGGATTAGTGGTGGCCGTGGAGCGGGGGACTCCTTTGGCCGATGTACTTCGGGCACAAGCTGCCGATGTCCGCGACGCTGCGAAGCGGGAATTGATGGAATCAGCCGGTCGAAAAGAAATCGGCATGATGGTGCCTCTGGTATTCGGAGTCCTTCCACTAACGGTCATTTTCGCAGCGTTTCCGGCACTTGCCGCCTTGCAGTTGAGCCTTTGACGGGACAACGCGGGCGCCTTGACCAACTAGTTCCATCCACTTATCGCTCATTGCCAGCAATACCAACACACATTGGGGAAAAATCATGAAGAAGTATGGACGATCGTTTTCTGCCGGTAACACGACGAGTTGGCCCTTTTTCTCGTGGACCGTCGCTGTGATGGCGCGTAATGCGGCGTCAGGGCTGGAACACCGTGAGCGCGGGGACGTTCCCGGGTGGGTGATGATCACATTAATGTCCGCAATATTGGTCGCGGGGCTCCTGGCGATTGCATCGCCAGCATTGGCCGACCTCTTCACGCAGGCCATGGCCAAGGTGGGCAGCTAGGAGATGGGGCAGGCGTGTTCCCCCAGGCACCTTCACGCGCTCTGCCTGCCCTGCACATTACGACGTGCCTGTGCACCTAAAAGTGCGGAACGAGGTTCCGCCGTTATCGATTTCGTGATGATTGCTGCCCTGTTGACGTTGCTGTTCATGGCGATCATTCAACTCACGCTCGTCCTTCATGTCCGAAACACGATTATTGATGCCGCCGCGTCCGGAGCGCGATATGGAACCCTTGCGGATCGAACGGCAACGGATGCCCAGGCGAGGACGTCCGAACTGATCGAGACGGCGCTTAATGGAGATTTCGCGGCTGATGTGACCACCGCTGAAAGGAATCTGGATGGAATCCGGGCATTGGAAGTGACCGTGAGGGCGCCTATGCCAGTCGTGGGGCTTATCGGACCGCGTGGAGTCATGGAGGTTACCGGACATGCTGCCCTTCCAAACTGATGTCCCGGCTGCGGTTCCGTTTCCTGCTTCTGAAGGGAATCGTTGCAGGCACCGGCTGAACAAGGCTTGGCAGTTGGCGTTCGGACCATATCAAGAGATATCTACGGCGGGTACCGACGTCGAAAGGCAACGTGGCAGTGCCATCGTGGAGTTTACGTTCCTGGCACTGCTGCTCATGGTCCCGGTTGTCTATTTCCTGGTAACCGTGGGCCAGATCCAAGGCGGATCCTTCGCAGTGGTGGGTGCGGCGGATCAGGCGGCCAAGGTCTTTGTTTCCCAAACTGAACCCGCCCTCGCGAGGGCCAGCGCAGAACAGAGCGTCCTCGTGGCGTTGAAGGACTACGGCTACCCGGCGCAAGCCGCCAAAATGGAGATCACGTGCGACCAGGCAGACTGCCTTTCGGCAGGTGCGGCAGTGACAGTTTGGGTTCGACTGACTGTCCCTTTGCCCATGGTTCCGTTTGGCGACTCGCTCCATCTGGACGCTGCCGTGCTCAATGCCTCTGCCACGCAAGTCGTGGGCCGCTTTAAGTGAATCGTCAACGCGAAGAGCGGCCATAAAGATGGCGATGGGGCGGATATCGTGCAAAGAGGAAGAGGGCCAGATGACCGTGCTGATCGTGGGGTTCGTACTTCTGGCACTCCTGTTGGCCGCTGCGGTGATGGCTACTTCGGCGATTTACCTGGAGCACAAAAAACTTCTGTCCTTGGCTGATGGCGCAGCACTTGCTGCTGCAGACTCCTACGTGGTGGGTGACATCGAAGGAAGCATCGCGCCCTCGGCCCCGCTCGTGGACGAGCGGGTGCTGGGCGCGGTTAGTAAGTACCTGGGAGACAGCGAAGCCTTCTCCATGCACGATCACTTGGAAGTTTCTCCTGAAACCGGCAGTTCACCCGGTGGTACAGCGGTGGTGGTCTTAAAAGCCATCGCCCATCCGCCCTTGGTCACCTTCCTGCTGCCTGAGGGAATCCCCGTTGAAGCAAGATCAAGTGCCAGATCCCGGCTGACCCAATAGCGACATGACGCAATCATAGGGACGTAATGACGGGACCCAGTCGGGGGAGTGCGGCTGATAGCGTACGCTGGAAAGACCATGGCTGAGATTGATTTTCCCGCAGAAATCCGCGCGCTTCGCGCCACTTACAGTTCCATCGAGAACGTCACCGATGTTGATGCCTTGAAGGCAGAAATCGCCGAATTGAGTGAGCAGGCTGGCGCGCCGGACCTTTGGGATGACCCCGCATCGGCGCAGGTTGTGACGTCGCGCTTGTCCCACCGGCAAGCCGAAGTGGAGCGCCTGTCCAAACTGGCCTCCCGGATAGACGACCTCGAAGTACTGGTGGAGCTCGGCCAGGACGAGGGCGACGAAGCCTCAATGGCCGAGGCCGCCAAAGAGCTTGATTCGATTCGCAAAGCCCTCGCCGAGCTCGAAATCGTCACCCTGTTGTCCGGCGAGTACGACGAACGGGAAGCCGTAGTGACCATCAGGGCAGGAGCAGGTGGTGTTGACGCTGCCGATTTCGCCGAGATGCTGATGCGTATGTACCTGCGGTGGGCGGAGCGTCACGGTTACCCCACTACCGTGATGGACACTTCCTATGCTGAAGAAGCAGGCCTGAAGTCCGCCACGTTCGAAGTCAAGGCGCCGTACGCATTCGGCACCCTGAGTGTCGAGGCGGGCACACACAGACTGGTCCGTATCAGCCCCTTTGACAACCAGGGCCGCCGGCAGACTTCGTTCGCCGCAGTCGAGGTCATCCCGTTGATTGAACAGACCGACTCGATCGAGATTCCGGACAACGAGATCCGCGTAGACGTCTTCAGGTCTTCAGGACCTGGAGGCCAGTCCGTCAATACGACCGACTCCGCCGTTCGCCTGACACACATTCCCACGGGCATCGTAGTGTCAATGCAAAATGAGAAGTCGCAGCTTCAAAACCGGGCAGCTGCCTTGCGTGTGCTCCAGTCGCGGTTGCTGCTTGTTAAGAAGGAACAGCAGGACGCCGAAAAGAAAGCCTTGGCCGGCGATGTCAAGGCGTCCTGGGGAGACCAGATGCGTTCCTATGTTCTCAATCCGTACCAGATGGTCAAGGATCTGCGCACGGAACACGAAGTAGGCAACACTTCGGCTGTCCTGGACGGCGACATCGATGACTTCATCGACGCCGGTATCCGTTGGCGCACCGGCAACCGTAACGCTGCCAGCTAGGGCCTCAGTCCGCGTACCGGGGCGTCCGATTCCACGACACGCCCCCGAAACCCCCGGAATCCCGGCTGCTGCGTGCGTATAGTCGAGTGGCCGGTGCTCTCACTTCCCCCATCGAAAGCCCGCGCTCCGGCTGTTGGACTGGGCGAGTACGTCATGTCCGGCGGGGTTCTAAAGGGCCATGATCAGATTTGAGAATGTCACCAAGGTCTACGAGCAGAATGCCCGACCGGCGCTCGATTCTGTCAGCCTTGAGATCAACCGTGGTGAATTCACCTTCCTGGTGGGCGCCTCAGGGTCAGGAAAATCCACCTTCCTGAGATTGATCCTCAAGGAAGACAAAGCATCCTCAGGTTCGGTTTACGTTGCCGGCCAGAACGTGGCCAATATTTCGAGCTGGCGGGTGCCCAAGCTTCGCCGGGGCATCGGTGTGGTCTTCCAGGATTTCCGTCTTCTCCCGCAGAAGAATGTCTTCGCGAACGTTGCGTTTGCCATGCAGGTCATCGGCAAAAGCCGCTCCATCATCCGGGAGACGGTTCCTGAGGTATTGAAGACCGTTGGCCTTGAGGGCAAGGAAAAGCGGATGCCCCACGAACTTTCAGGTGGCGAGCAGCAGCGCGTTGCGATTGCCCGCGCCGTCGTCAACCGCCCGGGCATTCTCCTTGCTGACGAACCTACGGGAAACCTTGACCCCATTACGTCCATGGGAATCATGGGAGTCCTGGACAAAATCAACCAGAACGGCACCACTGTGGTCATGGCTACCCACGACGACGACATCGTTAACGAAATGCGCCGCCGCGTGGTGGAACTCAAGAATGGCAAGGTCATCCGCGACGAAGCGAAGGCACTGTACACGTCCATGATTCCGGTTGTCGGTGAATCGCGGCGGCTGAAGGACGCCAGTGGCGAGGAACTAAACCGCGCGCAGGGGGCACAGCTGTGAGGCTCCTTTTCATCCTCGGGGAAATCGGCAGCGGCCTGCGCCGCAACCTGTCCATGGTGATCTCGGTCGTCTTGGTGACCTTTGTTTCCCTGACATTTGTTGGCGCAGCGGGAATGCTCCAGATGCAGATCAACCAGATGAAGGGCTACTGGTACGACAAAGTCCAGGTTGCTGTCTTCCTCTGCAACGATGGCTCGACGGCGGTTGGTTGCGCCTCTGGGCCTGCCACCAAGGAACAGCAGGACAATCTGCAGGCAATGTTGGAGTCTCCGGCAGTCAAGCAGTACATCAACGACTTCCAATTTGAATCCCAAGCCGAGGCCTACAAACACTTCAAGGAGCAGTTCTCCAATTCGCCCATCGTTGATTCTGTATCTGAGGACCAGTTGCCGGCCTCGTTCCGTATCAACATGAAGAACCCCGAGAAGTACCAGATCATCAGCGAAACATTTTCCTCGCAACCCGGCGTTGAGACGGTCAGTGACCAGCGCCAGGTACTGGAGCGGATTTTCTCCTGGATGAACGGCGCTTCTGTGGCCGCCATGGGTGTGGCCGCAGTGATGATCTTCTGCGCGGTGCTTCTGATAACCACGACGATCCGCCTCTCGGCGTTCAGCCGGCGCAGGGAGACGGGGATCATGCGCTTGGTGGGCGCCTCGAAGACAGTCATCCAGTTGCCGTTCATCCTGGAGGGTGTGATCGCCGCTGTTGTCGGCGCCTTGCTGGCTTCCGTGACGCTGTGGCTGATGGCACACTTCTGGCTCAACGGTGATCTGTCCAGGCAATTCCTTAACACTCCCTTCATCTCATCGACGCAGGTCCTGGTGATCGCACCGGTGCTGATTGCGCTCGGCGGTGGCCTGGCCGGGATATCCTCCTTGTTGACCCTCCGGCGTTACTTGAAGGTTTAGTGATGAAGGACGGGCGGCTGCGAATAACTCTGCTGACAAGCGAAAAGGACTCATGATGACCACGTTGGACCAGAACTCGCTGCGTCGGCGCCTTGCGTCCGGACAAGCCAGGATTCTTGGTGGCGTCCTCGCCCTGGGCCTCGCGGTCAGCCTCCTGTCCGGTGTACCTACGGCCCATGCGGACAGCCTGGACGACCAGCAAGCTGCACTCGAGGCCGAATCGGCGCGCGTCCAGGCGTCCCTGGAGTTTGTGGACTCGAAGATCGCCAAGGCCGCGGGCGATCTGGTCATCTACCAAGGTCGACTCCCGGGCGCCCAGCAGGCACTTCTCGAAGCGCAGGGCCGCGTGGCCAGTGCCGTCAAGGAGGTCGAGGCATTGGCGGCCCGGGTGGAGCTCGCCCAACAGAACAAGGCCAAAATCACTGAGCAGCTTGAGAGCGACAAGCAGAAGATCACCGATACCAGGAAACTGATCGGCCAAATCGCCTCACAGGCCTATAAATCCGGTGGCGTGCCCACCAACATCGCCCTGCTCTTCGGATCGAACGAGTCCGGCAGCCTGACAGACTCAATGGACCTCGCTGATCAGGCAATGCGCAGCCAGAACGCAGCAATGACCAAGCTGACGCAACAGAATGCCACCAACGTAAACTCCCAGGCCCGTCTGGCCGCCGTCGAGGCTGAGATCCAGGACCTGAAGGCCAAAGCCGACGCCGCGCTAGAGCGGGAGAAGGCTGCGCGCGACGAGGCTGCCAGCAAGAAAGCCGAAGTCGACAAGCTTATCGAGGACACCACCCGCCTGAATGGGCAACTACAGGCCGCCAAGCCTGGCATTGAAGCCGATCTTGCCCGGGTGAAGGCCGAACAGGATTCTGTTGCAGCCGAAATCGTCGAGAGGGACCGCAAGCTTCGGGAGGCGTGGGAGGCCGAGCAGCGTCGGCTCGCCGCGGAGGCTGCTGCTGCTGCGGCCGCCGCAGCAGCAGCGCAAGGAAGGCCGGCACCTCCCGAGCAACCGTATGTTCCGCCGGTGGGTTCGCCTTCCGCCTTTGGTTTGCGGCACCCCTTCGCCAGCTACGTACCCATCACCTCAGGATTCGGCTGGCGCGCAACTCCGCCCGGAACCATCGATTTCTACGGCACGGGTGGTTACATGCACACCGGCATCGACTTCGGCGCAGCCTGCGGTACTCCTGTTTATGCTGCAGCTGCCGGTACTGTCTTCAACTCTGGTTGGAACTCGGCGGACGGCGGTGGATGGCGCGTGAAGCTGTCCCACGGTGTGGTGCAGGGCAACTCCCTGACGACCATTTACTACCACAACAGCAGCATTGTGGTGGCCAATGGGCAGCAAGTATCGCAGGGACAACTCATTGCGTACTCGGGCAGCACAGGTAACTCGACGGGGTGCCACGCACACTTCGAAACCTGGTTGAACGGCGCCGCAGTGGATCCGATGACCCTCCTCTAGGAGCCGGTCCCTGCATCAGGAGCCAGGGCTTGCGGGCTCTGGCGTACACTAGTTGAAATCCGCATCTAACAAGGAGTTCTACCGTGCCCAAGGAAAGTGGCCGTAAGGTAGTGGCCACCAATCGGAAGGCCCGGCATAACTACCATGTCCTGGATACCTATGAGGCCGGCATTGCGCTGATGGGTACCGAAGTGAAATCCCTCCGTGAAGGCCACGCCTCCATGGTGGACGGCTTTTGTACCTTTTACAACGACGAACTGTGGATGGAGGGCATCCACATCCCTGAGTATCACCAGGGGAGCTGGACCAACCACGCCGCGCGCCGCCGTCGTAAGCTTTTGCTTCACCGTGAAGAACTGGACAAGATCTCCCAGAAGATCCGCGAGTCCGGCTTCACCGTGGTGCCGTTGCAGCTTTACTTCCTGGACGGCCGGGCAAAGGTTGAAATAGCCATAGCACGAGGTAAAAAGGACTACGACAAGCGCCAAACGCTTCGTGAGCAGCAGGATAAGCGTGAATCGTTGCGCGAACTGCGGGAGCGCAACCGCCGCTAGGTTCGGATACCGGTGCCCGCCCTGGGATGGTGTCGCGGGAATGATCTTCCGCGTGAATGCGTTATGATGGATAGTCCGGTAGGGATTTGATCGCCTGATGAATGACTTGCCGGTTTGGTAACAAAATATGGGGATGATCGGTTTCGACGATGTTAGTCGCGACAGGTGAAGCGGGCCGAGGATGCAGAATTATCTCGTAAACGCTGTCTGCAAACCAATAAGTGCCGAATCTAAGCGCACTGACTTCGCTCTCGCTGCCTAAGCAGTAAGACAGTCCGTCAGCCCGGGGTTGCTATCGCCCCGGTTCCTGGCGTCATTTAGATAGCCACTGCTGTTTGCCTTCGTCATTGAGGTAAACGGGACTTTTAGATGACTGGGCCCGGATCAGCCACCTGTTTGCAGGATGGCTGGGGCCGAGAAAATCCGACGCAAACTGCGCCCGGAGAAGCCCTGACAAAACGACATCGGACGGGGGTTCAATTCCCCCCATCTCCACCGGAAAGCCCTCGGATCCTAGTGATCCGGGGGCTTTTTCTCTGTCCGAACAAGATGCCCTCCGAACAAGATGCCCTGGCCGTTCACCCACGGCGTAGGGGAACGAGGACTAGCCGGCCTGTCCTGGCCGTTGTACAGGGTAAGCACCGCGGTAGCAGGAGGCATGTGATGAGTACCGAGCCAGAGTTTGAAATTCCGGATGACGGCCGGGATTCAGAAGCGCCTACGGAGCAGGATGACGACGCGGCCTTGGACGCGTACTCGCAGATCGTCATCCGGGTTGCGGAGTCTGTCACGCCTCATGTCGCCGCTATCGAGATGACGAGTGCGCGCCGGAACGGGCAGCTGCGTGTGGGCAGCGGATCGGCCGTGGTCTTTACCGGTGACGGGTACATGCTCACCAATGCCCATGTCGTGGCCGGTATCCAGTCCGGAAGAGCGGTGTTTGCGAATGGCAAGCAGACTGATGTGGAGCTCGTGGGGGCGGATCCGTTGTCTGACCTGGCGGTGGTACGAGGTCTCAAACCCACTCCGCCACCTGCCATTCTGGGTAACGCCGATTCGTTGAGGGTTGGCCAGCTGGTGATCGCGGTGGGCAATCCGCTGGGTCTTGCCGGATCAGTGACTGCCGGCGTGGTCAGCGGGCTGGGACGATCCATCCCCGTCCGTGCAGGCGAGCACCGGCGTGTGATCGAGGATGTCATACAGACTGACGCGGCCCTAAACCCGGGCAACTCGGGTGGCGCCCTGGCCGACACCCGGGGCCGCATCGTGGGCATCAACACGGCCATTGCTGGTCTGGGCCTTGGACTCGCCGTACCTATTAATAGGACGACCCAACGGATTATCGCCTCCCTGCTCAAGGATGGGAGGGTGCGCCGGGCCTACCTGGGTTTGGTGAGTACGCCTATCCCGCTTGATGCCAGTGCGGTGGTGCGGACTGGCCAAAAGGAGGGCCTCCGTGTGGTGGAGGTCATCGCGGCCTCGCCTGCGGAGTTAGCGGGGCTCCAGCCAGGGGACCTGGTGCTTCGGGCCCAGGGCAGGGCTGTCTCCAGTGCAGAGAGTCTGCAGAAGTTGCTGTTTGCTGAGGCCATAGGCGAACCGTTCCCCTTAACCGTGCTGCGGGACGGCAAAACGGTACAGCTGATAGCCGTTCCCTCGGAGATGAGCCAGCAATGACGAGCCAGCAACAATGAGGCGATGCTAGGCCTGGTCCTCGCGGACGTCCACCACGCCAACAAAGCGGCTGCCGACTCCTTCATATTCGCTGCGCACGTCACCCAGGAACAGTTCCGGCAGTTCACTGTTCTTATGGTGCCCGCAAAAGACGAACGAGAAATCGGGCCACCACTTTTTGGGCCGTACCGCTTCTGAATACCCACACACTGCGCAGGTCAGGTGGACCCAAACAGGCCGTTTGCCCGTGCGGTTGGCACGTGACTGGACCAGCCAGGCCGGTGGATTGTCCTGGAGACTCCGTAGTTCCGCTTCTGAGAGCCGTGAAGGGATGCCGTGGCGCTGTGCCATTTCCATGGAGATATCTAGGGCCAATGCTGCGTCACGTCTACTAATCACTGTTTAACGATACGGGACTTCGCCCTGGCGGAATGCCGCGTAGGCTGTGCACATGACGGATGCTGTGGCTTTGCTGCCGAGAACGCCGCTTCAAAAACGGGTGCTCATTGTGGCAATTGTGGCTTCTTTTATCGCCATCCTGGATGGTTTCGTGGTGAACCTGGCCCTCCCGGCCATTGGACGTGAACTTGGCGGTGGCCTGGTCATCCAGCAATGGGTGGTGGATGCCTATCTATTGACCCTCGGGGCGCTCATCCTCGTGGCTGGTTCACTATCGGACCACTTTGGCCGGGCACGGATCCTCGAATGGGGGCTGGCGGGCTTTGCCCTGACGTCGGTGATGTGCGGCCTGGCCTGGAACGGGGAAGTCCTGGTGGTGTCCCGCGCACTTCAAGGGATTGCCGGCGCGCTCCTGGTGCCCAGCTCATTGGCCATGATCATTACGTCCTTCTCAGGACCTTCCCAGTCCAAAGCGATTGGCCAATGGTCGGGCTGGACGAGTGCTGCCGCAATCGTCGGTCCGCTGATTGGCGGCGTCTCGGTGGACATGTTGTCGTGGCGTGTGATCTTCTTCATCAACGTCATTCCCGCCGTCGCGATTTGGCCTCTGCTCGCGGGGCTTCGGGCGTCGGACGCGGCCAGGGACAAGAGCAAGGGAATCGACTACCTCGGCGCTGTCCTGGCCATGATCGGACTAGGTGGTCCCGTCTACGCCTTCATAGAACAGGGCCGGATGGGATGGATGAGCGTCCAGGTGTGGCTGCCGCTCCTGGCCGGTGTGGCGGCGATGGTGTTGTTCCTGGTCCACGAGGCAAGGACCAGGGAGCCCATGTTGCCGTTGAGGCTCTTTGCCATAAGGAACTTTGGGTGGGGCAACCTTGCCACGCTCGCGATTTACGGTGGGATATCGCTGGGATTCTTCGTCCTGGGTATCTATCTCCAGCAGGTTGGAGGGATGGGGGCTACCATCGCGGGAATTGCTTTGCTCCCGGCGACCGTCATCCTGATGCTGACGGCGTCCTACTTCGGTGGGCTGGCAGGAAAATATGGTCCGCGATGGTTCATGACCGTGGGGCCGCTGCTATGCGCTGTGGGCTTTCTGATGTCCCTCTCCGTCCAGGAGCCACTGAACTACTGGACCCAGGTGCTTCCGGGGCAGATCGTCTTTGGCGTGGGACTCACCACTCTCGTCGCGCCACTCACCGCAGCGATTCTGGGAGCGGTGCCCCAGGAAGAGGCCGGGATTGGTTCGGCCGTCAACAACGCCGTGGCCCGTATTGCAGGCCTCATCTGCATTGCCTTTGCCGGCCTGATCGTTGGTCCGGTGTTCACACGGCAAGGTTTGTACAATGCCTTGATTGTCACCGCGGCATTGTTCGTCATCGGGGCGGTGGCGTCCGCCGTCGGGATCCGCAACCCACAGCCCGAAGCGGCAGCTACCGTTGACAGCGCCACGGATACTGCGTCCGACGACGGCGGCTCGGCCAGCCAGCGTAGCTAGCCCAGGCAGCGCATCGGGTCAGCGCGCGGGAAGCACGCAGCCTTCGTGGACTTCGGCGCTTTGGACCCAAAGTGCCGCTGTAACTTCATCCGCGAGATCGAATTCGCGCCGTTGGGCTCCGCTGCCGATCCGAACCACCAGGGCTCCGCCGAATGGTTTGCGTCCCACCACCTCCACAGGAGCGTCCAAGGTGATCTCTTCCGACGCGAGATACCGAAGAAGATCAGGATTTTCGTCGCTGATCCGAGTGATGCGGCCTGAGTGGCCTTCGTCCAACTCGATCATGCGGTACGCGTGAGGGAGCTCCACGGATCCGTCAGCCGAGGGAATGGGGTCACCGTGAGGATCCCGCAGGGGGTGGCCAAGCTTGGCGGCCATGCGCTCGATGAACGTATCGGACACCGCGTGTTCCAACATCTCAGCTTCATCGTGGACTTCATCCCAGCTGTAACCGAGTTCATCCACGAGGTATGTCTCAATGAGGCGGTGGCGCCGGACCATGGACAGCGCCAGCCGCATACCCTCCGGAGTCAGCCTGATGGCGCTGTAGGGTTGGTGGTCCACCAATCCCTGGTCCTTGAGCTTGCGGACCATTTCAGACACCGAGGAATTGGCAACGCCAAGCCGCAGGGCAAGCTGCGAGGACGTAATTGGTTTGTCCTGCCACTCCGTATAGGAGTAGATGACCTTGACGTAGTCCTCGATCGAGGAGGAGGGCGTACTGGTCTTCACACACCAAGCCTACCGTGGCGGGGCGCCGTGGATCTTGCGGGCCCGCCAGGTAGTCGTCACGTACGGCAATCCCAGTCGTTGGCCAGGGGCATGGCCGAGATGATCGTAGAGGTACCACGCCAGGTTGCCCATGACCTTTGCGCGGGTGGCTTCATTGGCGCGGAGGTAGTAGCTGCGCGATTTCGTGAGCTCCATGATGTCCTCCGGAGACACGGCGTCCTCCCAGCTGGTGAGATGGCTCTCCAAGTCCGTGAATTCCGGTCCGATAACTGGCCGGAAGCCGGGCTTGTGCACATCTCCGGCGTGCATGATGCGTGATAGCCGATGGACCCAGGGCACAGAGGTGTCCAGTTGGTTCCATACCAGGCCAAGAACTCCGTGGGGGCGAAGGATGCGGGCGATCTCCGTGCTGGCCTTGAGCGGGTCACACCAGTGCCAGGCCTGGGCAACGCTGACGACGTCGAATACTGAGTCCGCCAACCCTGTTGCCTCGGCCGTACCCTCCAACGCCTGAACGCAGGGATAGGACTTTCGAAGTTGCTCCAGCATGTCTGTGGAAGGATCGACGGCGGCCACCTGCAGGCCGCGTTCCACGAGCAGTGCCGTGAATTTTCCTGTGCCTGCACCAATATCCGCGGCGGACTTCGCTCCAGGAGGAAGAAGCCAAACCACTGAGTCTGTGGGATAGCCGGGCCGAACTCGATCGTAGTGTTCGCCGCCGTCCTGGAAGCTCTGGCCCAGTTCGTGGCGGCGCGTGGCATGCAGCTTGGGACCACCTGGCCTGGCAGCGCTGCCGGAAACACTTCCGCCGGAAACACTACGGGAAGGCACGGCCACGCACAGACTCCTTTACCGCGAACGCCGGTTACCCTACGAATTTACCGCACAGTACGTGTACATCGGCAACCGTGCTGTTTCAGTCAATAGTGCTGTGTCAGTCAATGGTGCAGGGTGCAGCCCCTGCGGTGCCGGGCGTGTTTGGTGCCCACTCCGGGTAGCTGCGGTGGTCGTTGGCCGGCACCCAGCGGCCTTCGTCCACTACATAGTCCCAGCCGAGACCCGTGCGCTTGAGTTCCTCGATACCAGCCAGCAGCCGTGTGGCATCCTCCAGGCGGGAGCCCACGCCGAAGCTGGCTCGCAGTGAGCCGGACGGCAGGCCCAGCCGCTTGAGGAGGGGATGGGCGCAGAAGCGGCCGTCACGAAGTCCTACACCGTGTTCGGCGGCGAGGTATGCGGCGACCAGTCCGGCGTCGAATCCTTCCACCGAGAAATTAACCACGCCGATGGTGTCCTCGGAGTCGCTGAAGATCCGGTGGACCGTCACACCGTCGATTGCTTCAAGTCCCTGTACGAGGTAGGAGCGGATTCCAGCTTCATGGGCATGCCAGGCATCCTGATCCAAGCCGGCGAGCACCTGCGTCGCGCGGGCCAATGTTGCCGCACCGAGGACGTTGGGGGAGCCGCCCTCGTGGCGGGCGGGACCTGAGGCCCAGCTGACCGAGTCCAGGCGCGCCTCACGAACAGCGCCTCCGCCGGCAAGGTGGGGAGTACCGGCGTCGAGCCAGTCGGGGCGGCCCACAACGACGCCGGCGCCGAACGGCGCATAGAGCTTATGGCCGGAGAACACGATGTAGTCGACGTCTGCGGCGGCGATGTTGATGCGGCGGTGGGGGGCAAGCTGCGCGGCGTCCACCACAATCCTGGCACCGTATTCGTGTGCAAGTGCTGCGAGTTCGGCGATCGGCAGGATTTCACCGGTCACGTTCGAGGCACCGGTGACCGCCAGCAGAGATACGCCGCCTTGGCTGAGTTCCTCGCGGAGCTTGGCCAAGGTAGCGGTCAGTGTCGAAGCAGCTACGACACTGCGGTGGGGGACGCCCTGCCAGGGAAGGAGATTGGCATGGTGCTCGATGTCCAGGTAAAGGACCTCGCCCGTTGGCTTTCCGTCGAGTTGCGGGAGGCAGCCCGCCAGCAGGTTCAGCGAGTCCGTGGTGTTCCGGGTGAAGATGACGGAATCATCCGGACGGCCGCCGACGAATTCACGGACGATGTCGCGGGAGTTCTCGTAGACCGAGGTGCTGATCTGGGAAGCGTAGCCCGCGCCGCGGTGGACACTGGCGTAGTAGGGGAGGATCTCGTTGAGATACGCAGAAACGATGGTCAACGCGGGAGCGGATGCTCCGTAGTCGAGGTTGGCGTAGCGGACGTGGCCACCCTGGATCAGGGGAGCTTGCAGCTCCGCGCCTGTGACGGCGGCCAGGGGCCTGCCCGCAGCGGCTTCGTGCGCTGCTTCTTCGACCGCAAGGGACGGCAGAACGGTGGAGTTGAACGTAGCAGTGCTCATGGGACCTCACTCAAGAGGGACCCCCTATGGGGATCCGCGCTTGCCGTATCCGTTCCGGACCGGCCAGGTCGTCACCCGGGGCACCCCACCGCGAATGGAGGGTTGCCGGCCAGCAAACCGGGGTTTAGCGCTGGCACTCGTGACCTGTAAAGAGGTTAGGCCACGCATCTGGCCTGCTCCAAAGTCGCTTCGCTTTGTTAAGCAGATTGTTACGAAGGGTCCGGAATCCCGGTTTTGGGCGAAGAAAAGACGGCGGATGCCCCGAAAAGGAGGCTTCCGCCGTCGAAAATTCTATGCTCAGCCGGTTGGCCTGTTGGTCCGCCGGGTCAGAGGAGGTCATCCAATGCGGGGTTTAGCCGCTTGAGGACCTCCGAATGGAGGATGGAGTTGGTGGCCAGGGCGTTGCCGCCGAAGGGGCCGTCCTCGCCTTCCAATGAGGTGAAGCGGCCGCCGGCTTCCGTCACGATGGGAACCAGTGCTGCCATGTCGTAAAGATTCAGCTCTGGCTCGCAGGCGATGTCAACAGCCCCCTCGGCTACCAGGCAATAGGACCAAAAGTCGCCATAGGCGCGCGTGCGCCAGATGTCTTCCGTCAACCCCAGGAACTCGTCCAGATTGCCGCGTTCCTTCCAGCCGGAGAGGCTGGAATATGACATTGAAGCATCGGCCAACCGCGAAACGTTGGACACCCTGAGCCGGGTGGCTGATGCCAGGGAGCGGCCCATGTAGGCGCCCATGTCCTTTGCTGCCCACCAACGCTTGCCCAGCGCCGGGGCGCTGACAACTCCAACGACGGGCTCGCCTTCGTCAACGAGCGCGATCAGGGTAGCCCACACGGGAACGCCCCGAACAAAGTTCTTGGTGCCGTCGATGGGGTCGATGATCCAACGCCGGGAGCCGTGGCCGCTGCTGCCGAACTCCTCGCCGAGGACGGCGTCACGGGGGCGCGAGCGTGACAATTGGCCGCGGATGGCTTCTTCCGCAGCCTTGTCGGCATCCGTCACGGGCGTGAGGTCAGGCTTGGTCTCGACCTGCAGATCCAAGGCCTTGAAGCGGTCCATGGTTTGGGCGTCCACGGAATCCGCCAGCACGTGGGCCAGTCGCAGGTCGTCGTTGTAGCTGGAAACGGGTTGGGTCATGCCACCAAACTATCGTGAAACGTTCCCTGCAGTTGGATCGCCTTGCGCCGACACTTAGTTGACCGTACCCAATTCCTTGGTCTCTTTCGCTTCCATACGCGGGTCCGCGCCCAGCAGCCGCCGGAGCGAAGACAAACGGGCCACTCCGGAAGGACCCGCGTGTCCCTCGTTCACCCAGGCATCAAGTCCGCAATTGATGGCGCCGGCATCGTGCTTGCAACCGCGTTCACAAGCTTCTGTGCCCGGTTCCAGGTCGGGGAAGGAATGCAGGATGCGGTCGGGGTCCACGTGCGCCAGTCCGAAGGAGCGGATACCGGGGGTATCGATGATCCAGCTACCCGGTGGGGCGTCTGCCAGCTTCAGGGCCAACGCCGAGGACGACGTGTGCCGGCCCCGCCCGGTGACGGCGTTGACACCACCGGTAGCCCGTTCGGCTCCCGTCAGGGCATTGACCATGGTGGACTTCCCGACGCCCGAATGGCCCAGCATGACAGTCACTTTTCCATCAAGGTGTGCCCGCAATTCGGCAACGGCGCGGCTGTCCAGCCTCGCGGACAGTCCGTCGTCGGAGCGGGCGTCAATACCGGACGCTTCATCATCTGCCGTACGGCTGATGATGATCGGAAAGTCCAGGCTGAGATAGTTGGATAACAGCTCCGCAGGATCCTTGACATCTGCTTTGGTGACAAGCAGCAGCGGCTCGATCCCGGCGTCGTAGGCTGCAACCAAAGCACGGTCAATAAAGCCCGTCCGGGGCTCCGGATTGGCCGCGGCGACCACCACCACAAGTTGGTCTGCGTTGGCCACCACCACTCTTTCGATGGGGTCGGTATCATCAGCGCTGCGCCGCAGCAGCGTCTTGCGCTCCTCTATGCGGACCAGCCGCGCGAGGGTATCCGGCTCTCCCGATACATCCCCCACCAAGGCGACGAAATCGCCGGGGACGACGGGGTTTCGTCGCAGTTCACGCGCGCGTGCAGCGATGATAATACGTTCATCGGAGGAGTCTTCTCCAACGATGGCGGTGTAGCGCCCGCGGTCCACCGTGATGATCCGGCCAATGACCGCGTCATCATGACTGGGGCGGTCTTTGGTGCGGGGCCTTGATCCTTTTTTGTTCGGACGGATCCGGACGTCGGATTCGTCCCAGGAGCGTGCGTCGCGGCCCATGGTCAGTTGCTGGCCTCACTGGTGACGGTTTCGTCCTCGCCCGTGCCCTGCTGCAGCATGGCCTCCCACATCTGCGGAAATTCGGGCACCGTCTTGGAGGTGGTAGCGATATCCTCCACCTGGACGCCCTCAACGGCGAGCCCCAAAATAGCGCCGGCCGTAGCCATGCGGTGGTCGGCGTAGCTGTGTACGACCCCGGGGTGCAGAGTGGCCGGGCGGATTATCAGGCCGTCAGCTGTTTCTTCTGCGTCTCCGCCGAGCCGATTGATTTCAGCGGCCAGCGCGGCGAGCCGATCGGTTTCATGGCCACGGAGGTGCGCGATGCCGGTCAGCCGTGAAGGGCCTGTGGCCAGTGCGCACAGCGCAGCGACCGTGGGCGCGAGCTCACTGGTTTCGTCGAAGTCGGCGCCTTTGATTTCCGGGCCGCCCTTAACCGTGAGAGTGCCGTTTTCGAGTGTCACCGTGGCACCCATCTCAACCAGGATGGACCGCCAAAGATCACCCACCTGGGTGGTCTGGGTGGGCCAGTTGGGGATCCGGACGGTTCCGCGGGTTGCCAGGGCTGCGGCAAGGAACGGGCCGGCGTTGGAAAGGTCCTGTTCGATCCGCTGGTCGAAGGCGTGGATGGGGCCAGGCGCGACCCGCCAGTGGTTGGGTACCGAATCGTCCACCTTGACGCCCACTCCGCGAAGGACGGAAACGGTCATATTGATGTGGTCCAGGCTGGGGACAGGCTTGCCAACGTGTTCCAGGTGCAGGCCTTCGGTGAATCTGGCGCCTACAAGCAGCAAGGCCGAAACGAACTGGGACGATGCGCTGGCATCGATCACCAGGTGGCCGCCCCGAACCTCGCCAGTGCCATCCACAGAGAAGGGAAGGGCCGACGGCGTCCTTCCGCCTTCGGTGGCGACAGGAACTCCGAGGGCGAGCAGCGCTTCGATGATGGTTCCCATGGGCCGCTTACGGGCATGGGGATCGCCGTCGAACGTGGTTGGACCATTGCGTAGCGCAGCTAAAGGTGGAACGAAGCGCATAACCGTACCGGCAAGGCCGCAATCGATGGCAGTCTCCGCACCCGAAGCCGAAGGATCCATGGGCGTGATCTCAAGGTCCGGTCCATAATCACCGTCGCCGGGTACCTCGGTGACGGTGGCACCCAGTTGCCTGAGCGCCTGAATCATAAGGACGGAATCGCGGGAGTGAAGGGGGGCCCGCAGGCGGGAAGGGCCGTCGGCCAATGCTGCGAGGACCAGGAAACGGTTTGTGAGCGATTTTGAGCCCGGCACCGTGACTGTGGCATCCACTGGCCTGGTGGCGTAGGGAGCTGCCCAGAGGGGCAGGGTGTCGACGGAGTTTGAACCCGTGTTTGCTGCGGTGGTACCTGTCATGCTTCCTTATGCTCCAACTGCGTTGTCTACGGCCTTGCGTACTGCTTTGTCTGCCCGCTTGAGCTGCTTGCCCGTGACCTTCCTGGCGTCGGCAGCCAGGTGCTCGGCCCGCCATGCAAGGCTGGGGCGGCCTTCAGTATCGACAGAGGCCAGCAAAACCCCGCCCGTCAGGGAAATGTTCTTCAGGAGTTGGGCCCGTCGTGCGCTGCGGCCGTCCTTGGTGCTGATGTCGGCTGAGCGCCACTCCACATAGGAGTTCAGCGCGGACGTCAACGCCAGAACGGTTGCCGCGAAGCGGGAGAATTTGCCAAGTCCAAGCAGTGCGCCGGCCCCCAGCTGCGCGCCACCGATGACCCGGGCCAGGACCTTCTCGTCGGTTGGGAAGGGCAATGACTCCGCGGCGCGGCGCAGGACCGGTGACAGTTGCCTGGCAGTGTCGTCCGCGTTCTTGAGCTTGTCCAGACCTGCGATGACGAAGCTGGACGCGAGCATCGGCCGGGCGAGAAAACGGATAACAGACATGTCTTGCCTCCTGGATGGCTTGTCACGATGGTTCATGACGTTATTCACTAAGTGCTGTGTTCAAGGGGTGCAGTCTGCTCTAGTCTTGCATCTTTGCGGAATATTTACCCAGCTGCTGCCGTTGTGAACAACAAGCACGGTGAAGGCCGGGCCGCGGCATGGTGTTGCCGCTTCGCTGAACGGAGTTGGTTTTTTGACCTTGGTTAAGGACCGCGTGGGTCTGCTGGAGGCTGGCTATCCTGCACAGCGGGATTCCCGGAAGCTGACAGTAGACTTGGCAACGATGAGCACCATTGAACCGGCCGCAGCGGCCATGTACGAAGCAGCCGATCCGTCCCCGGAGGACGGCGCAGGAGACGCATCGGCACGGGCCGACGTCGATGTCGCGACGGAAACTCCCGAACAGCGGCGGGAGCGATTCGAGCGCGACGCCATGCAGTACGTGGACCAGCTGTATTCAGCGGCGATGAGGATGGCAAGGAATCCCTCCGATGCCGAGGACCTCGTCCAAGAGGCTTACACCAAGGCGTTTTCGGCTTTTCACCAGTACAAGCCGGGGACCAACCTCAAGGCCTGGCTGTACCGGATCCTGACGAATACCTACATCAACCTCTATCGGAAGCGGCAGCGTGAACCGCTGCAGTCCAACTCGGACACGATTGAGGATTGGCAGCTGGCAAAGGCCGAGTCGCACACCTCTTCCGGGTTGCGCTCGGCAGAGGCTGAAGCCTTGGACCACCTGCCGGATTCCGATGTCAAGAGCGCGTTGCAGGCCATCCCGGAGGAATTCCGGTTGGCTGTGTACTTCGCCGACGTCGAAGGATATGCCTACAAGCAGATTTCCGAGATCATGAACACCCCGATCGGCACAGTCATGTCGCGGTTGCACCGCGGCCGGAAGATGCTGCGGGACATGCTGGCGGATTACGCCGCAGAACGGGGCTTCAAGGCCCACACCGAAGACCAGGCCGCGGCCGGGAGCAACAATCAGGAGAAAGAGCAATGAGCGACTGCCAGGGATTGGGCGATTGCGACGACACACGGATGCAGAGGATCTATGAGTACCTCGACGGCGCATTGACCCGCGAGGACCTCACAGAGATCAAGCAGCACTTGGACACCTGCGAGGAATGTGCTGAGCAGTATGACCTTGAGTGCCTTATCCGCACCATGGTCAAGCGTTCGTGCACGGAATCCGCGCCAGAGAACCTCAAGAACTCAATACTTGACCGGATCCACTCCATCAAGCCGGTGGAGGCCTGATCCAACGCCGCTGATCCGTCGCCGCTGACAAGAATGGGCCGGGTCAAGGCCCCGCAAACGCCAAGGGCCCCGGAAACCGTATGGTTTCCGGGGCCCTCGCTGTTAAGCCTTGACGCTAAGCCGATGGCTTAGGTGTTGGGACGCTTGCCGTGGTTCGCGCCGCCGCGCTTACGGTCACGACGCTTACGTGCACGCTTGCTCATAGCTGGCCTCCTTCAATGATTGATACTCAATAGAGCTGCCCTCCAGTTTCGCACATCCGGACGTTCGCTCGCGAACCGGGTGGAGCATTGTCAGCTCCGCAGCGAATTCCTGATTGAGATGCGTGCTTGGTCCAGCACTGCACGCACCGTCTCAAGGGTTACGGGATTGAGCGGGTGGGAGGCGCTGTGTTGACGCAACTCCACGCGGATGTCATCGCGGAATGATTGGACCAGGAGCTCGGCCTCTTTAAGTATTCTGTGGCCTTCAGGGGAAAAGCCCGCCGTCCTGCTTTGGAAGGTGGCGGCCGTCGCAGTGCTGCGCGCGGCCTCCGCAGTAGCGGCGAGATCTGCCTTCAGCCCACGCATGTTGGATCTGATGTCTTCCCGAAGGTTGTCGGCCAGCCGCCGCACGGAGGCTGAGATATTATCCTCGACGTCGGCAAGTTCCTGCCGCCGTCGGTTCAGTTCCGCCAGCCCTGCTTCCGTGACGAAGTACTTGGTGCGGCGGCCCTCAGTCTCGGTAGCTACCAGGCCTTCCTCCTCCAGTTTCCCCAGACGGGGATAGATCGTCCCGGCGCTGGGGGAGTAGGTGCCGCCGAACCGGTCACCCAAGGCCTTGATCAGCTCGTATCCGTGCTTGGGTCCTGACTCAAGCAATGCCAGGAGGTATAAGCGCAGGGCGCCATGCGCAAAAACAGGAGGCATCAGAGACCCGCTTCCCCAGGCACCGGCTGGTCATTTCCCGATGCCGGCGCTGTGCCGTGCATGATGTAGGTCTTGCCGGAGACAGTATTGGTCCGCACCAGCATGAGCCTCTCATCCGGACCGACGATGGTCTGCACCTTGCTTCCCGGCTGGGCATACATCTGGTCATCAATGATGACGGTGCCGCTGGCGGACTTGGCAACGATGTCCAGGCCAACATCGTGCGGCAGCCGGATGGTCAGGTCCCCTGACACCGAATTGGCTCCGAGGTCGTTCGTGTAGTCGTGGAGGTCAAAGCTGAGGTCACCGCTAACTGTGCTTGCCCTGACGTTCTTGAACCTGCCCGAGGCGGTGACTTCACCTGAAACGCTCTTGGCCGTCAGGACGCCGTCGTGGTTTCTGGCGATGACTTCGCCGCTGACGGTGTTGACGTGCAACTCACCGCTGGTCCCGTCGGCCATGACGGAACCCGAAACTGTGTTGAGCCGGATCCGCCCCTCGACGCCGGAGACCATGCCATCGCCGTTGACTGTTCCCGCTTCGACGTCCACTCCGCGCGGAAGCGCGATCCCAACCACTACCGAGTTGGTGCTGGTGTTGTTGACGGTACCCATCAGGTTGCGGAACCAACCTTGTGGTCCTTGGAGCTGGTGGCGTACCTCCAGGCGACCGTTCACCAGCGTGATGGTCAGGGGGTCGCCGCTGATTTCGCTGACCTCGATCCGGACGAAAGGTTCGTCGTGGCTGACGACGTCGAACCTTCCCTTGACTATTCCAAGCTTGAGCGAGTGGACATCGTCCACATCGATGGTTTGTGGGCCCGTCACGGTCCAAAGCTCGTCAGACATGATCCCTCCAAATTGCGATATATCGCGTTGATAAAAACACGATATATCGCGAATGGGGGGAATGCAATGGTCTAACGGGAGGGCTACTCCGGCTGGGCGATGTTAAGCCACTGGAACCAGCCGCGGTGAAGCACGAGCCACGCGATCAATCCGTAGCCGGCCTGTCCTGGTGTCCCGCCATTGGCTGCGAGGTCCGTCCTCCACTGCTCGTGGTTCAGCAAGGGAGAGAAAGTGTCAACGTAGTGGTGGTTGCGGCGGGTGGTGACATCGGCAAATGCTGTATTCAAATCGGCCAGGCGTTTGTTGCGCGCCGGATCAAGAGTGGGTGGGAGGGCCCACCACGAACACCTCAACGCCACTGTGCGAGGCACCATCAAGAATGTTGGCCAGGTTCAACCGGCTGCGCGCCGTGGAAAGCCCGAACTCCAGGTCACGGCCGGAGAGTCCTATGACCAGCCGGTTCTCGTGCGAGTCGCTGAAACGGCGGCCCGCCTCGTCCTGCCACCGTGACGCTAGTCCTTCGGTGCCTTCCATGGGGCAGGGGAGTGAGAAGCTTTCCACCACGACGGTGTCCTGGGGCGTACGGGCCAGCACCCTTCCGAGCCAACCCAAGGCGCGGGGGTCACCCAGGCCGGCGAGCAATTCATCTCCTACAGCCGCGATACGCAGCTTCCTGTCTTCCACGGTTACCTCTTCACACTCGTTACGGTCCTTGCACGGCTTTTGGATCCGGGGCCGGCTTGATGAACCGGGTACCTGTCCCATTAAACAGAACTGCCCGGCCGGAAGTGCATTGACAGCACCTCCGGCCGGGCAGTTTCCTGGCTACTTGCGTTCGAACGCCTGCTTGATCAAGGCATCCTGCTCAGCAGCGTGGCGCTTCATGGAGCCCGCGGCGGTGGACGCAGATGCCGGACGCGACACGAGGCGGAGCTTGCGATCCAGCTCCGGTGCCAGGTTCAGGCCCATGAAAGGCCACGGACCCTGGTTGGCCGGCTCGTCCTGGGCCCAGACGATATCAGCGTTCGGGTACTTGGCGAGCTCTGCATCAATCTCTGCCTTCGGCAGCGGGTACAGCTGTTCCACGCGGATAATCGCAGTCGAGGTGTCTCCGGACTTCTGGCGGTTGGACAGGAGGTCATAGTACAAGCGACCGGAAACCAGGATGACCCGGTCCACGTTGGCAGCCTCTACTTCGGGATCACTGATGACCGGCCTGAAGCCGCCCGTGGTGAAGTCTTCGACGGCGGACGCGGCGCCCTTGAGACGCAGCAACTGCTTCGGCGTGAAGATAATCAACGGCTTGCGGGGACGGCTGTAGGCCTGGCGGCGCAGCAGGTGGAAGTGCGACGCTGCCGTGGTGGGGTTGGCCACGATCATGTTGTCCTCGGCACAGAGCTGCAGGAACCGCTCGATGCGTGCGGATGAGTGGTCAGGCCCCTGGCCTTCGTAGCCGTGCGGCAGCATCAGGACGAGCGAGGAACGCTGGCCCCACTTTTGCTCAGCGGAGGAAATGAACTCATCAATGATGGTCTGGGCGCCGTTGACGAAGTCACCGAACTGGGCTTCCCACAGCACCAGGGCGTCGGGACGCTCCACCGAGTATCCATATTCAAAGCCCATGGCCGCATATTCGGACAACAGCGAGTCATAGATCCACAGTTTGGCCTGGTTGTCCGAGAGGTTGCCCAGGGGCAGCCATTCGTTGCCATTGGCGCGATCGTGGAAGACTGCGTGACGCTGCACGAAGGTACCGCGGCGTGAGTCCTGGCCGGCCAGGCGAACGGGCACGCCCTCCATGATCAGCGAGCCGAAGGCCGCGATCTCGCCAAAGCCCCAGTCAATACCACCTTCACGGGACATTTGCTCACGCTTCTCCAGCAGCTGCTTGAGCTTGGAGTGAACCGTGAAGCCCTCCGGGATCTCCAGGTGGGCCTTGCCGATGCGGGCAAGGGTCTCGGGGGAGATGGCGGTGGAAGCCGGCGAGTTGGTTCCGAAGTCCGCCTGCTGGGCAATTGGACGCTCGATGTCCGAGACAGCAGCAGAGTCAGCCGTAATGATCGGGATGGGGGACGTCTGCGCCGCATGCGTCTCAGCAAAGACCCGCTCAAGGCGTTCCTGGTAGTCACGGAGCAGTTGCTCGGCTTCTTCCTCGGTGATATCGCCACGGCCGATCAGCGATTCCGTATACAGCTTGCGTACCGAGCGCTTGGCCTCGATCAGGTTGTACATCAGGGGCTGCGTCATCGAGGGGTCGTCGCCCTCGTTGTGACCACGGCGGCGGTAGCACACCATGTCGATGACAACGTCCTTGTGGAAGCGCTGGCGGAACTCGTAGGCGAGCTGCGCAACGCGCACCACGGCTTCGGGGTCGTCGCCATTCACGTGGAACACGGGGGCCTGGATCATCTTGGCAACATCCGTGGAGTACGTCGATGAGCGCGAAGAGGACGGCGCCGTGGTGAAGCCAACCTGGTTGTTCACGATCACGTGGATGGTGCCACCCGTGCGGTAACCGCGCAGCTGGGAAAGGTTGAGGGTTTCAGCAACAACACCCTGGCCTGCGAATGCAGCGTCACCGTGAACCATGATGGGCAGGACCGGGAAGGACTCGCCTTGGTCCAGGCGGTCCTGCTTGGCGCGGACGATGCCCTCGAGCACGGAGTCGACTGCCTCGAGGTGGGACGGGTTGGCAGCGAGGTAGACCTTTGTCTGCTTGCCGTTGTCCGAGGTAAAGGTGCCTTCAGTTCCGAGGTGGTACTTCACATCGCCGGACCCCTGGACGGAGCGCGGGTCCTGCGTGCCTTCGAATTCACGGAACACCTGGGCGTAGGTCTTGCCTGCGATGTTGGTGAGCACGTTCAGGCGGCCACGGTGGGCCATGCCGATCGCGACTTCGTCCAGGCCGTCGTCGGCAGCGTCCGAGATGACAGCGTCAAGGAGCGGAATAAGCGACTCGCCGCCTTCGAGGGAGAAGCGCTTCTGCCCGACGAACTTGGTCTGCAGGAAGGTCTCGAAAGCCTCGGCTGCGTTCAGCTTGGAAACGATGCGCAGCTGCTCTTCGCGGCTCGGCTTGGAGTAAGGGTGCTCCAACTGGTCCTGGAACCACTTACGCTCGGCCGGCTCCTGGATGTGCATGTATTCGATGCCCGTGGTGCGGCAGTAGGCATCCCGGAGAACACCCAGGATGTCGCGGAACTTCAGCTGCGGCTTGCCGCCGAAGCCACCCGTAGGCCATTCGCGGTCCAGGTCCCAGAGCGTAAGGCCGTAGGTCAGGACGTCAAGGTCCGGGTGCTTGCGCTGTACGTATTCCAGGGGATCCGTGTCCGCCATGAGGTGGCCACGCACACGGTAGGAGTGGATGAGCTGCTGGATGCGTGCAACCTTGTTGATCTCATCTGCAGGGTCAACCTGAAGGTCAGGGCTCCAGCGGACGGGCTCGTAGGGGATGCGGAGGGCTTCAAAGATTTCGTCGTAGAAGTTCTGCGCACCAAGGAGGAGCTGGTGGACCAGCTTCAGGAACTCTCCGCTGCCTGCGCCCTGGATCACGCGGTGGTCGTAGGTGGAGGTCAGCGTGAGGATCTTGCTGATGGCGTTCTGGGCGATGATCTTCTCGCTGGCACCCTGGAACTCAGCCGGGTAGTCAAGGGCGCCGACGCCGATGATGGCCGCCTGTCCCTTGGACAGACGCGGCACTGAGTGAACGGTGCCAATGCCGCCCGGGTTGGTCAGGGAGACCGTGGTGCCGGCGTGGTCGTCAGCCGTGAGCTTGCCGTTGCGGGCTCGCTTGATGAGGTCCTCATAGGTGTGCCAGAACTCTGCAAAGTCCATGGTCTCGGCCTTCTTGATGTTGGGAACCATCAGGAGGCGGGTGCCATCGGGCTTGGGCATGTCAATGGCGATGCCGAAGTTGACGTGGGCAGGCTGGACGGCGCTCGGCTTGCCATCAATTTCGTCATAGTAGACGTTCATCGACGGGAACTGGGAGAGCGCGCGGACTACTGCGTAGCCGATGAGGTGCGTGAAGGACACCTTGCCGCCGCGGGCACGTGCAAGGTTGGAGTTGATGACGACGCGGTTGTCGATCAGCAGCTTGGCAGGAACTGCGCGGACGCTCGTGGCGGTAGGCACTTCAAGGCTGGTCACCATGTTGGTAGCGATGGCCTTGGCCGGTCCGCGGAGGACGGAAACGACGTCTTCTTCAGGAGCGGTGGGCGCCTTGGTGCTCTTGGGCAGCTGGGCAGGAATCGGTTGTGCGGCGTTGCCGCCGACGGGCTTCTTTGCTCCGTCCTTGGCAACTGTAGCCGGGGCTTTCTTCGCCGGAGCCGCAACCGCCGCTTCACCGGAAGCAGCCGCGGCAGGGGTGGTCGCAGGGGCAGCCTCTGGAGCAGCCGGCGCCGGTGCCGGTGCAGCCTCAGCCGCAGCTACGACGGGAAGTACTTGGGTGGGGGGATTGGCAGCGGCTGGGGCTGCGGAGGTTCCGTTGGAAGAAGTGCCGTCACCGGTATCGAAGGATTCGAAGAGCGGCCACCACTTGGCGTCGACCGAATTCTTGTCCTGCTGGTACCGCTCGTACAGTTCGTCAACGAGCCACTCGTTTCCGCCAAATTCCTCTGGTAGACGGTGGCTGGGCTGCTCTGGCACTTGAAATACGCCTCTTCCATGAGTTTTGATTTCCCGCTGGCCAAGGTTGCTTTTCCGCAACGATGCACCAGGGTCCGGGTCCCGCGAACTCAGACCTTTGTCAGTCTAGTTAGGATCGTTGGTTAACTGCCAATAGTGGTGACCTAAATCATGTTGAAGCCGACGTAATGCCGAGGCACTGGATTTTCCTTCAAGCGCGTGGGCACTGCATGGGCCCGCGGGACCTGCCCTGTAGACTGAAACCCTTATGGACAGTAAATCTAGGTGCCGGCCTGGGAACTGTCGGGGGAGCCGATCAGGCAACTCCGCACAGCGCGCCCCTCGAGCCGGCAACACCCGTTCACATGCCCATCACGCGCCGGCCTTCCGAGCCGGTGGCGCCACGGACCATGCGTCTGCGGCCCCCGATCAGCCTCCGCCGGGGCGAATCTCCCCCTTCAGCGGAACTTCCAAACTGCAAGCGCCTGCCCTTGGAGGGATGCGCTAAGTGGAATGGGTCCTTCTCCTAGCCGGCTTTGCCCTGATTCTTGGCACCGGCTTCTTTGTAGCAGTTGAATTTTCCTTGGTCGCCCTGGACCAGGCAAGCGTTCAGCGCGCAGTCGACAACGGCGACCACGCCGCAGCTCCGCTCCTGAAATGCTTGAAGTCCCTGTCCACCCAGCTTTCCAGCTGCCAACTTGGCATTACGATGACCACCCTCCTGACAGGTTTCGTCATGGAGCCATCTGTGGGACAGCTGCTTGTGGCTCCTCTGGGCCTGCTTGGCCTCAGCCTGGAAGTCGCACACTCCATAGCCCTGGTTGTAGCGATGGCGTTCGCCACCCTGTTGTCGATGCTCCTGGGCGAGCTGGTGCCCAAGAACATGGCCATCGCCCTGGCATTCCCGCTGGGCAAGAGGCTTGCCCGTGCGCAGCTCATTTTCACTGCCGTCTTCAAGCCGGCGATCGTGGTGCTCAATGGCTTCTCCAATAAGGTGCTGAACCTGTTTGGACTGGAAGCGAAAGAGGAAATCTCGGGAGCCCGCACTCCGGCCGAGCTGGCTTCCCTCGTCCGGCGCTCTGCTGAGCTGGGCACGCTCGATGCCGGCACCGCAAACTTCGTGGCGCGAACCCTGAATTTCTCGGGACGCACTGCAGCGGACGTCATGACGCCGCGCATCCGGATGGAAACGATTGATGCCGACCAGCCGGTGAGCGACATCCTCGATGCCGCGCGGCGGACCGGATACTCCCGTTTCCCGGTGATTGGTGATTCGGCCGACGACATCCGCGGCGTGGTCCATATCAAGAAAGCAGTGGCCGTGCCTGCAGATCGTCGGGCGAAGCTTCAGGCCGGGGCGATCATGACGGACGTACTTCGTGTTCCTGAGACCATCCACCTGGATGCCCTCCTCTCCGAACTGCGCGAAGGAAACCTGCAACTGGCCGTCGTTCTTGATGAATATGGTGGCACCGCCGGGATTGCAACCCTCGAGGACCTGGTTGAGGAGATCGTTGGGGAGGTCTCGGACGAACACGACAGGGTCCGCCCCGGACTTTTGCAGAGCGCATCCGGCGACTGGTACTTCCCTGGCCTCCTGAGGCCGGATGAGGTGTCCGAACAAATCCCCAACCTGAGTGTTCCTGATGAGCCTGCCTACGAAACTGTGGGCGGTTATGTGATGAGCAAGCTTGGGCGTATTGCGAAGGTGGGTGATGTGGTGCAGGCCGGTGGCGGCACGCTGACCGTGACCCGCATGGACGGTCGGAGAATTGACCGGATCTGCTTCCACCACATTGAAGAAGATGAAGCGACGCTTGAGGACACGCAGAATGACCGCCACGAAGCAGGTGCCGTATGAGTGACTGGGCAGGAATTGCCTGGCTCGTGGTTCTTTTGATCGGCAATGCTTTTTTCGTGGGTGCGGAATTCGCGGTCATGTCCGCACGCCGCAGCCAGATTGAGCCTCTGGCGCAGGCTGGGTCGAAGCGGGCTCAAACTACGTTGCAGGCCATGGAAAGTGTGTCCTTGATGCTGGCCTGCGCGCAGTTGGGCATCACCGTGTGCTCGCTCTTGATTCTTCAGGTTGCCGAGCCGGCTATCCACCACTTGTTGGCGGAGCCGCTTGAGATGGTTGGCGTCCCGATGGAGCTGGCAGATGTCATCGCCTTTGCCATTGCACTCCTCTTTGTCACGTTCCTGCACGTGACGTTCGGAGAGATGGTCCCCAAGAACATCTCGGTGTCCGTAGCGGACAAGGCGGCACTGCTGTTGGCGCCGCCGCTGGTGTTTATCAGCCGCGTGGTCAAACCGGTGATCTGGACCCTCAACTGGCTTGCGAACCACATCCTCCGATTGATGAAGATCGAACCCAAGGACGAAGTGTCATCGTCATTCACCCTTGAGGAAGTCCAGTCGATTGTGCAGGAATCCACACGGCATGGCCTGGTGGACGATGACGCCGGCTTGCTCAGCGGTGCCCTGGAGTTCTCTGAACACACGGCCTCGCACATCATGGTTCCGTTGGACAAGCTGGTGGTCCTGAGGACAGCGTCGACTCCCGTTGAGTTGGAGAAGGCGGTCAGCCGTACCGGCTTCTCGCGTTTTCCCATGGTGGACGACGACGGCGAACTCGCCGGATACCTGCACGTCAAGGACATCCTCTCCATACCTGAGGAGGGTCGCCGCCATCCGATTGCCGAGGGGCGTATCCGTTCCCTGGCGAACCTCTCGCCGGAGGATGAGATTGAACAGGCGATGTCTGTGATGCAGCGGACCGGCTCGCATCTGGCCCGTGTAGTGGGACCGGGTGGCGCTACACAGGGCGTGTTGTTCCTTGAGGATGTGATCGAGCAGTTGGTGGGCGAGATCCGCGATGCTACCCAAGCGACGGGGATCCGCCGTCTGGGTGGTCCGCAGACCCAGCAATAGCGGGAAATTGTGGCTGGCGCCGACCCGGTTGGTCGATGCCAGCCCTAAATAGGAATCATTCCCATTTAGGGCTAGACTGAAACCACCTAGTAAATGTTTTTGATTCTCATTTGAGTAGATCCGAGGTTTCCGTGCGTCGTTCTGTCGCCCGCATGTCAATGGCCGCTTCAGCCGGCCTCGCCGCCCTGTTGCTTTCATCCTGTGCCGGCAGCGCCGGGGCAGGAGCCCCGTCTTCGTCGTCAGGCGCCATTGAAGTGGTGACCTCCACGAATGTTTACGGAGCCGTCGTGAAGGCCATTGGCGGGGACAAGGTCAACGTGAACGCGATCATCACCAAGACGAGCCAGGACCCGCATTCCTACGAAGCCAGTGCGCAAGACAAGCTGGTCATCTCCAAAGCCAAGCTCGTGGTTGAGAACGGCGGAGGCTATGACGAATTCCTCCACAAAATTGCCGATGAGACCAACGTCGGCCACGAAAATATGATCAGCGCCGTTGAGGTCTCAGGGTTGGCTCCGGAAGAGGAAAGCCACAGCGAAGCGGCGTCCTCCGAAGAGGGCCACAACCATGACCACGGTGAGTTCAACGAGCACGTCTGGTACAGCCTGGACACGATGGGCAAATTCGCTGACGCTGTGGCCAGCAAGCTCAGCAGCCTGGACGCTGCATCTGCTTCGACCTTCACCGCCAACGCCAGCACGTTCAAGGCGAAGCTGACAGAGCTCAACGGGAAGCTTGCAGCCCTGAAGGAAGGCAACGACCACACTCCTGTGGCGATCACTGAACCCGTTCCTTTGTACCTGCTGGCAGCGGCCGGGCTGGAGAACAAGACTCCGGAGGCTTACAGTGCAGCGATTGAAGAAGGAACCGATGTCCCGGCGTCTGTCCTGAAGGAAACGACGGACCTGATGGGCTCCGGCGGTGTCCGGCTGCTGGCGTACAACGAACAGACGGAAGGGCCGCAGACCGAATCCGTAAAGCGGGCTGCCGAGACTGCGGGCGTGCCCGTAGTGAACTTCACCGAAACCTTGCCGGAAGGCAAGGACTACGTGCAGTGGATGACCGACAACGTGGAATCCATCACGGCAGCGCTCAAGAAGTAGATTTCCTGACATCCCATTGCGGTGGGGGCCCCGTCGGCGTCCTAAGATATTCAGGATGGCTGCGGGGCCCTCTGTCTCTCACCAGCACAGAATCCTGCACCAGCACAGGCGCCACTCCAAGGTGCCACCACTAGTTGCGTTCCCCAGCAACGCATGAATCGAGGACAACTTTTGACACCCGTAGTGAGCCTCCGCGGAGCGAGCCTTCAGTTCGGCAAGAGGACACTCTGGCGCGATCTTGATCTCGACATTCATCCGGGGGAGTTCTTTGCCGTCCTCGGGCCCAACGGAAGCGGCAAGACCAGCTTCCTGAAGGTCCTCCTGGGGCTTCAGGAACTGAAGTCAGGAACGGTTGCGTTGGGCGGACATCCGGTGGAGCGGGGCAGCAAACGGATCGGTTACATTCCCCAACAAAAGTCCTTTGCGCCGGATACGCCTTTGCGTGCGCGCGACCTGGTAGGGCTGGGCATTGACGGCCACCGGTGGGGTATGCGGCTGGCTTCAAGGAAAGTAAACCAGCGGATAGATGAACTGCTGGAGCTGGTGGGAGCCTCGGACTATGCGAAAGTGCCCGTGGGGCAGTTGTCAGGTGGAGAGCAACAACGGCTTCGTGTGGCCCAGGCCCTGGCCACGGAACCCCAGGTACTCCTTTGCGATGAACCGTTGCTGTCTTTGGACCTGCATCATCAGCAGGGCGTCAGTTCACTCATCAACGAACAATGCCACGCCCGGAACAGTGCCGTCGTTTTCGTAACCCACGAAATCAATCCTGTGATCGACTACGTTGATCGGGTGCTCTACCTGGCCGGCGGCCATTTCCGCGTCGGGACGCCACAGGAAGTCATGACCACCGAAGTTTTGTCCGAGCTTTACAACAGCCACGTGGAAGTTATCCATACCAACGGAAGGATCGTCGTCGTCGGGCTTCCGGACGCGACCACGCACTTCCACGACGACGCGCACGCCGCGGCTGGGCAGGAGTTCTAAATGGACCTCAACGGAATCCTGCAGACCATCTTCAACTTCGAGAACTATGGCGAATTGTTGGCACTGGTTCAAAACTCCATTTGGGCCGGGGCTGTCCTGGGACTTCTAGGCGGACTCGTCGGCACGTTCGTGATGAAGCGGGACTTGGCGTTCGCCGTCCATGGCATCTCTGAGCTGTCCTTTGCGGGTGCCGCTTTTGCCCTGCTGATCGGTGCCGATATCATTTTCGGCTCGCTGATCGGCTCAGTGGCTGCGGCACTGCTGCTGGGACTCATGGGTGTCAGGGCCCGGGACAAGAACTCGATCATCGGTGTGATCATGCCGTTCGGGCTTGGCCTGGGCATCTTGTTCCTTGCCCTGTACGAGGGCCGCGCCGCAAACAAATTCGGACTGCTCACAGGCCAGATCGTTTCCGTGGATACAGTCCAGCTCCAGGCACTCGCGGGAACGGCTGTCCTGGTGATGATTGCCCTCGGGGCAATCTGGCGCCCGCTCAGTTTTGCCAGCGTGGACCCTGAAATGGCTGAAGCCCGCGGTGTTCCCGTTCGGGGCCTGGCGATCGGCTTCATGGTGCTGCTGGGGGTCAGTGTGGCTTTGTCCATCCAGATTGTCGGCGCACTACTGGTTTTGGCGCTGCTTATCACACCGGCCGCTGCCGCACTGCGGGTTACCACGTCACCACGCCTGGTGGTGCTTTTGAGCGTTGTGTTCGCGACCGCCGCTACTGTCGGTGGAATTCTGCTTGCCCTTGGCAGCCGGATACCGATCAGCCCCTATGTCACCACGTTGTCATTCCTTATTTACGTGGTGTGCCGCGTGATCGGGCGGGTGCGGGCCAACCGTGGCCTCAATGGCCGCGTCTCACGGGAGCAGCCTGCCGGCGCCCTTTAGAGCTTTCCGGCGGCCTTCCTGGCAGTGCATTCAGGGCACAGTCCAAAGATTTCCACGGTGTGCGCCACCTCGGTGAAACCATGCTCAGCGGCTGTTCGGGCCGCCCAGGTCTCAACCGCCGGGGCTTCAACTTCCACAGCCTTGCCACAGTTCCTGCAGAGCAAATGGTGATGGTGTCCAGTGACGGTGCAGCGGCGGTATACGGCTTCGCCCTCCCCGTTGCGCAGGACATCAATGAGTCCGTCGTCGGCAAGTGACTGCAAGATGCGGTAGGCAGTGGCGAGGGAGACTGAGATGCCCTTGTTCTGCAGGAGGCGGTACAGTTCCTGGGTGCTGACGAAGTCGTCCAATTCATCCAGCGCCGCGCTAACGGCCAGGCGCTGCTTGGTGACGCGCTGCTCCTTGACGCCTGTCACCACCGGCGAGGCTGGGCCGCTCGTGACGGAATTGGTGCCTTGTGGCATTGAAAGACTCACTTCCCTGGAAACGCTGGCAAACCCCAATTTTACCAGTAGGGGAGGCTTGGAAACTGTCGGCGGCCGCCCCTAGGCTGTCACCATGAAGCTCACCAAGTTCACGCATGCCTGTATCCGGCTGGAGAAGGACCGGCGGGTCCTGGTCATCGATCCCGGCACGTTCTCCGAGTCCGAAGAAGCGTTGGCAGGTGCGCACGCTGTCCTTGTAACGCATGAGCACAACGACCATATTGATCGGCCGGCCGTGCTGGCGGCCCTGCGCAGCAACTCTTCGCTTGAGGTCTATGCGCCCGCAGGTGTTGCAAAGTCCCTCACTGAGGCCGCAGAGGGCGACGCAACTGGATCCGACGCCGGATCGGACACCGTGGCCAAGCGGATCCATATCGTCGAACCGGGATCCGGTTTCGAGGCTGCGGGGTTCCAGGTGCGAACCTTCGGTGGCCAGCATGCCGTCATCCATGCCCAGATTCCCGTGGTGTCCAACATCGGTTACCTGGTGGATGGGAACGTCTTCCACCCGGGTGACTCATTCGTGGTTCCGGATGGAATCAACGTCCAGACGCTTCTGGTGCCCATCCATGCGCCATGGTCCAAAGTGGGGGAAGTGGTGGACTTTGTCATCTCGGTGCGCGCGCCCAAAGCGTTTCCTGTCCATGATGGCCTGCTTAACGAGCTGGGCCGGGGGATCGTGGAAGGCCACGTCACCCGCATCGGTGCCCGCTACGGAACCGCCTACACGCGACTCGCACCCCTGGAGTCAGTAGAGGTTTAGCCGGTCCACGTCCCGGTTTCGTGGAATTGGTCAAGGACCGCTTCGTACGGCGCGGGGTCCAGCCCTTTGCTGGCCAGCCAAGCGGCGTCGTTATAGCTGCCCGCGTAGCGATCGCCGCCGTCGCACATGAGCGAGACGATGCTTCCCTTCCGCCCTTCCGAGACCATCCGGGCCACGAGTTGCCAGACGCCCCAAAGATTGGTTCCCGTGGAGGGTCCTGCATGCAATCCAGTGAGCTTGTGCAGGTGCCGCATGGCTGCCACAGAGGCTGCGTCCGGGACCTGGATCATGTGATCGATGACAGCCGGGACGAAGCTCGGCTCCGCGCGGGGACGGCCGATGCCTTCGATCCGGGACGGCAATCCCGTGGCGGCGGCAGCATTCCCATCCCGCCAGGCCGGGTAAAAAGCAGAGTTCTCCGGGTCCACCACGGCAAGGCAGGTGCTGTGCCTGTTGTACCGCAGGTAGCGACCTATGGTTGCGCTTGTGCCGCCGGTTCCTGCGCCCACCACAATCCACTCGGGAACCGGATGCTCTTCGAGGGAGAGCTGCTGGAAGATTGATTCGGCGATGTTGTTGTTGCCCCTCCAGTCCGTGGCGCGCTCGGCGAAGGTGAATTGGTCCATGTAGTAGCCGCCGGACGTTTTCGCTGTCTCCTCCGCCACGGCGTATACCTCTGAAGCGTGGTCCACAAGGAGGCAGGCGCCCCCGAATTCCTCGATGAGGGCGATCTTTTCCGGGCTGGTGGTCTTGGTCATGACAGCGATGAACGGCAGGCCAATGAGCCTGGCGAAGTACGCTTCGGAGACCGCCGTGCTGCCACTGGAGGCTTCCACGATAGTGGTGCCCTCCGTGATCCAGCCATTAACCAGGCCGTAGAGGAACAGAGAACGGGCCAGGCGATGTTTGAGGCTGCCTGATCGGTGTGTCGACTCATCCTTGAGGTAGAGCTGGACTCCCCAATGTTCGGGCAGTGGGACTGCGTAGAGGTGCGTATCTGCCGAACGATTGTTCTCAGCTTCGATCTTGCGGATGGCCTCGCTGGCCCAAGCCCTGTCCTGAATGCACGAATTGCTCACCGGACAAGCGTACCGGCGGGGTATGGAAGGCAAGACTAGGCTGGAAGAGTGGCATGGGTAGCAGAGCACCCACGCAGGCTTAGCTGAAGGAGAGCAGATGACCATTCTGATGGACGCGTCCGAAGTACACCGGCGGCTCGCGGCGGGGGAGCACACCGTGCTCCTGGACGTGCGTTGGGTCCTGGGCAGGACGGATGGGCACAGCCAATACTTGGAAGGCCATCTGCCAGGAGCGGTTTTCGTGGACCTGCCCAGTGAACTCGCGGACCACGCACAGCCTGCCCTGGGGCGGCATCCCCTTCCCTCTATTGATCGCTTCCAGCTTGCCGCGCGGCGCTGGGGGATCAACGATGGCGACACCGTGGTCGCCTACGACAACAGCGGCAGTATGGCCGCTGCCCGCGCTTGGTGGATGCTGAGGAATGCAGGCGTGGAAACCGTCTACCTGCTCGACGGCGGACTGGCGGCCTGGCGCGCGGCAGGTCACCCTCTGGAGGCAGGCGAGGTGACGCCCGCCGTCGGGAATGTCACTCTGAACGACGGCAGAATGCCCACGATCACCGAGGAGGAAGCTGCACACTGGCATGAGCAGGGCGTACTGCTGGATGCACGCGCCGGGGAGCGTTACAGGGGCGAAATCGAGCCGATCGACCCCCGCGCCGGACATATTCCTGGCGCGGTCAGCGCACCGACCACCGAGAACCTCACTGCGGAAGGCAAGTTCCTCCCAGCGGAGGAACTGCGCCGGCGCTTCACTGGCTTGGGAGCCGATGGTCCGGGCAACGTCGCCGTCTATTGCGGCTCCGGCGTCACGGCTGCGCACCAGATTGCCGCCCTGGAAATTGCCGGATACACCGCGGCGCTCTTCCCGGGGTCGTTCTCGCAATGGTCGAACAATGCCGCAAATCGCGTGGCCGTTGGCAGTGAACCGTTCGAGGACGAATATGTAGGGGACGCAGGGGATTCGCCTGGCCCGCACGGCCAAAGTGGCACGAGCACCGCTGCCCGGAGTAGCGTCGGATCATGACCCCTGGACGTCCCGTGCCCCCGCCCCTGGCGAAGCCAATTCCATTGGATACAGCTAAGCCAATTCCCGTGGAGACAGTGAAGCCTGCTTATTCGCAGTCGTCGGAACCGGCAGGATCCACGCTAGTGGCCGCGTTTGGCGCCACTTCCCCGGACAGTGGGTTGGTACCTCTGACGGTCGCGCGCCGTGCGCCCAAGGAAGACGATGTGGAGATCGCGATCGATTTTTGCGGTCTTTGCCACTCGGATGTTCATGCAACACGTGGGGAATGGCGTTTGCCGCATTATCCTCTTGTTCCAGGCCATGAAATCGTCGGCCGGGTAACGCGGGTGGGTGCTGCCGTGCAGAATTTCGCACCTGGCGACCGCGTCGGCGTTGGCTGCCTGGTGGATTCCTGCCGCGAGTGCGGGAGCTGCTTGGAGGGACTGGAGCAGTATTGCGAGCGGGGCAATGTTGGCACCTACGGAGTTGCGGACCCACGCAATGGCGGAGCAATAACCCAAGGAGGATATTCGACGTCGGTTGTGGTTGACCGTCGCTTCGTGCTGCGTATCCCTGAAGCCCTGGACGCAGCGGCTGCCGCCCCGCTCTTGTGCGCCGGGATCACCACGTATTCGCCGTTGAGGTATTTCGAGGTTGAAGAGGGGGATTCGGTGGGAGTAGTGGGGCTGGGCGGCTTGGGCCACATGGCCGTCAAGATCGCCAAGGCCATGGGCGCTGAGGTCACGGTGTTCACCACCTCTGAAGCGAAGTTCGGCGCCGCCCGGGATTTGGGAGCGGACCACGTGGTGTTATCCAAGGACGCTGAGGCCATGGCGGGTGCCAACCGCAGCATCGATGTCATCATTGACACCGTTGCCGCACCGCACGATCTCAACCCCTACTTCCGCACGCTGCGGCTTGATGGGGCGCTCTTCCAGCTTGGGCTCCCTGCCGATGACATGCCGCCTGTCAGCCCGGGGCTCCTCATACGCCGACGCCTGGCCTATGCAGGTTCACTGATTGGCGGGATCGGCGAAACCCAGGAAATGCTTGATTTCTGCGCCGCGCATGGAGTTGCCAGCGACATTGAGGTCGTCGGGGCCGAACAACTCAATGAGGCCTATGACCGTATGGTGGCCGGCGACGTGAAGTACCGATTTGTATTGGACACCGCAACACTTCAGGAACCGTCAGAAAGGGCAGATGCATGAGCACGCTGTTCACCAGGATCATCAACGGGGAAATCCCGGGCCGTTTCGTGTGGAAGGACGAGGACGTTGTGGCTTTCCTGACAATCGCTCCGATCACGCCGGGCCACACACTGGTGGTACCTCGTGAGGAAGTGGATTCATGGACGCATGCCAGCCCGGAGCTTTTGGCCAAGGTCATGGATGTTGCCCAGAGGATCGGAAAGGTCCAGGAAGATCTTTTCAGCGCCAAGCGCGTGGGTGTCCTGATGGAAGGCTTCGAGGTGGACCACTTGCACGTGCACATCTGGCCCGCCTACTCGATGGCGGACTTTGAGGTACACAACGTGGACCACAATCCGGATCCTGCCGTCATGGATGCCACGGCTGTGAAGCTCCGCGCGGCCTTGCGGGCTGCCGGCCACGAGAGCTTCGTCCCCGAGGACTAAGCCTTCCAGACAAGTTAAACCGGCGGTGCTGAATCAGCACCGCCGGTTGTTTTTAAGCCGGACCTAGGCTGGCGCCAAGGCCTGGTTAAGCGCCGTTCGGATGCGTTTCTCGGAGACGGAGTAAGCCGTGCCCAACTCGACGGCGAAGAGGCTTACGCGCAGCTCCTCGATCATCCAGCGCACGCGGGTTAATTCCGAGCCTGCCCTGCGTCCGGGGAGCAACGCGGACACGGCGTCGTCGTAGTCATCCTCCAGTGCCTGGACGATGGCCATATTCAGTCCATCGCGCTGCACGTTGCCGGGAAGCTTCTCCAGCCGCTTCTCGATCGCCTGCAGGTACCGCGGAAGCTGGCTCAGCTGCGCGTAGCCCGTCTGTGCCACAAAGCCCGGAAAGACCAACTGTTCCAGCTGGCTTTTTATGTCATTGAGGGCGCTGATGAGCGGCAGGCTGGCACTGGCCTTCAGCTGCTTCTGGATCCGGCGAGTGCTCGCCAGGATGCGTTCGACGACGGCCGTCACCGTAAATACGGTATCGATCAGCTCAGCGCGGACTACTTCATACAACGCATCGAAGGCTTCCTTATCCCACGGCAGGGCCTCCGGCGTCAGCTTGTCGATGGCAGCGAGGGCGCAGTCAGCGATCAGGGCACTGACGGAGCCGTGCGGATTTTGGCTGAAGGTCAGCTTTTCGGTATTGCTGAGGTGCTCCAGCACGTACCGGTCCGGGGCAGGGATTCGAAGAGCCAGGAGCCGGATCACCCCGCCACGCATGGCCGCTTCCTGTTCCTGGCGGGTTTGGAAGACGCGGAAGGCTACAGAGGTACCCTCATCCACGATCGCAGGGAAGCCGGTGACGGCATGGCCCTTGACTGTTCGGGTTACTTGGCGTTGCACGGTCCCGAAGTCCCATTCAGTGATGCCACTGCGTTCGGCCACCGCTCCCTGGGCGGGTTGGGCGCCGGGGTGCGTGCCAGGATGCGCATCAGGACTGCTGACGGTCCCGGCCGCGGAACCGGCGGTCTTGCCGTTTGAGGCGCCGGGCGCTCCGGCTCTTGTGCCAGCCTTGCCGGGTGCCGTCGTCGCTGGTGTAGCACCGAGCGATTCGGCGATTGCCCGACGTGTGGCCGGGGCCAGTTTTTCCTGTAGTTGGGCAAGGTCCTTGCCTTCGTCGAGGACCTTGCCCTTGCTGTCCACCACCTTAAAGCTCACGCGAAGGTGGGGAGGCACTGCTTCCCAGTTCCATGATCCCGGTGGGATGACGTGTCCGCGGAGCCGGCGAAGAACCAGTTCCAGGGAGGGCTCAAGCTCGTCAGTGGCGGGATTGAAGTCTCTTTCCAAGGCCTCCGTAGCCTGCCGGGCGACGTCAGGGGCAGGCACAAAGTTCTTCCGAACCTGCTTGGGGAGGGATTTGATAAGCGCCGTGATCAGTTCTACGCGTTGTCCCGGGATCTGCCACCGGAACGGTGCGTCGTCGAGTTGGTTCAGGAACAACACCGGAACTTCGGCGGTGACACCGTCCGAAGGATTCGGAGCAGACCCAGGAGCCACAGGATGGAACTCGTAGCTCAGTGGAAGTTCGAAGCCCTTGTGCAGCCACGTTTTGGGGTAGGCGGAATCATCGAGGGCCTCGGCGTCCTCGCTCATCAACAGCGACTGGTCGAAGTCCAGCAGCCCAGGATCTGCTTGGCGTGCCTCCTTCCACCACTTATCGAAATGCCGTTCGGACACGACGTCCTGGCCCACTCTGGTGTCATAGAACTCGAACAGGGTTTGGTCATCCACCAGGAGGTCCCGCCGGCGCATCCTGGTTTCAAGCTCCTCGATCTCCTGCAGGAGCGCGCGGTTGCGGTGGAAGAACTTGTGATGGGTCTTCCACTCGCCTTCCACCAGTGCGTGACGGATGAAGAGTTCCCGGGACAATTCCGGATCGATGCGGCCATAGTTGACCCGACGGTTCGGGATGATGGGCACCCCGTACAGCGTGACCTTCTCGTGGGCCATGACGGCCCCTTGCCGGGAAGACCAATGCGGCTCGCTGTAGGAGCGCTTCACGAGGTCCGGGGCTACTTGCTCCACCCACAGGGGATCGAACCTGGCAGCGACCCGTGCCCATAAGCGGCTGGTTTCCACCAGCTCGGCGGCCATGACGAATGCAGGCGATTTCTTGAACAGGGCAGAACCGGGGAAGATCGCGAAGCGGCTGCCGCGGGCGCCGGCGTATTCGCGCTTGCGCTCATCAAGGAGGCCGATGTGGCTCAGCAACCCTGACAACAGGCTGATGTGGATTCCCTCATGGTTGCCTACGGGATCAGCTTCACGCCTATTGTCCAGTGTGATACCCAAGGGCTTGGCAAGTTGGCGGAGTTGCGTAAAAAGGTCCTGCCACTCACGGACGCGAAGATAGTTGATGAATTCGTTGCGGCACAGCCGGCGAAACTGCGTTGAGGACAGCTCGCGTTGCTTTTCCTGAATGTAGTTCCAAAGGTTAAGGAAACCGGTGAAGTCCGAGTTCTCATCGCGGAACCGCGCATGCTTCTCAGCAGCGAGTTGCTGCTTGTCGGTCGGCCGTTCGCGGGGATCCTGGATGGTAAGCGCTGCTGCCAGAATCATCACTTCGCGGACACAACCGCGTTTGCCGGCTTCGACAATCATGCGGCCGAGCCTGGGATCCACCGGCAGCTGGGCCAGTTTCTGCCCGACGGCGGTCAGGCCACTGCCGCTTCGACGGTTGCCGCGGGGATCCTTGGGCCCTGGGCTGCTCGAAGTTGCCGGGCTGAGGGCGCCTAGCTCGCGAAGGAGGGTGACGCCGTCGTTAATCGCGCGTGAATCAGGCGGTTCGACGAACGGGAAGTTCTCAACATCCTTGGGACCACGGGCAACGCCCATGGCCGTCATCTGCAGAATGACGGCGGCAAGGTTGGTCCGCAGGATTTCAGGGTCCGTGAACTGCGGGCGGGACTCAAAGTCTTCTTCGGAGTAAAGACGGATGGCAATACCCTCGGAGACGCGTCCGCAACGCCCGGACCGCTGGTTGGCCGAGGCCTGGGACACACGTTCTATGGGGAGGCGCTGGACCTTGGTCCGGTGCGAGTACCGCGAGATGCGGGCCGTGCCGGTGTCGATCACATACTTGATGCCCGGGACAGTCAGCGAGGTTTCCGCCACGTTGGTGGCGAGGATGATGCGCCGCTTTCCACCGGGATTGAAGACCCGATGCTGCTCCTGCAGGCTCAGCCTGGCAAAGAGGGGCAGGACTTCCGTGCCTGCCAGGCGCCGGTTGCTCTGGATGCGGCCATTGATGGCCTCGGCGGCGTCGCGGATCTCGCGCTCGCCGGAGAAGAAGACAAGGATATCGCCCGGCGCTTCCTTGGCCAGTTCATCCACGGCGTCACAGACGGCATCCAGTGGGTCCCGGTCCTCTTCCAGCTCGTCGTCGGAGCTGTCCTCGTCCGCACCGGCAGGCTGTGACAAGGGCCGATACCGGATCTCCACCGGGTAGGTGCGGCCGGAAACCTCGATGATGGGTGCGGGGGATTCCTCCGTGCCGAAGTGCTTGGCGAAGCGTTCAGGATCGATGGTGGCCGAGGTGATGATAATTTTCAGGTCGGGGCGCTGGGGGAGGACACGCTTCAGGTAGCCCAGGATGAAGTCGATGTTGAGGCTGCGTTCGTGGGCCTCGTCAATGATGATGGTGCTGTATTTGCGCAGGAGTTTGTCCCGTTGGATCTCTGCCAGGAGGATGCCATCGGTCATGAGTTTGATCTTGGTCGATGCACTGACCTCGCCAGTGAACCGGACCTGGAAGCCAACTTCCTGGCCGATCTCGACGTCCAGCTCGGACGCGATGCGCTCTGCTACTGTCCTGGCCGCCAGTCGTCGCGGCTGCGTGTGGCCGATCAGGCCTTTGTCGCCCAGGCCCAGTTCCAAGCACATTTTGGGGATCTGGGTAGTTTTGCCCGAGCCGGTTTCGCCGGCAATGATGGTCACCTGGTTTGCGGCGATCGCCGCCATCAGATCCTCGCGGCGCTCGGATACCGGCAGCTCAGCGGGGTAGGAAATATGAAGTGTCATGGCTGCTGCCAGTCTACTGTGGCTTCCTGTCAACGTCCGCTGTCGCTGTCACATGTCGGGCAGGCCCGGCTGCCGCGCCGCTGTCCTTAAAGGCCGCGGTGGAAGCGGGTCGCATAGAGACGCCCGTCGTTCGGGATCCTGGTGAATTCCCTGAAGGACGGGCGTCGGATGGACAGATCTGGCTCGATGATTCCAGTGGGCTGGGGGGCGGCTAGTAGATGCGGGGGTTCCAGTAGGGAGTACTTGGAGCGTCGAAGGCGCTCCAGGGTTCCTTGGAGTTGATGGGTGGGTTGTGGCCGCGTCCGTCCTTGAGAAGGGCGGTAACGGTGGCTGCGACGGCGGTGATGAGGACGATGAAGAGGATGATTCCGAAGATTTCCATGGCTTCAGTCTTCTCTTGGCGGCACCCAAGAAACAGTGGCAGAAATGCCCCATTTCGACAATTTTCTGCCACACTGGAGATATGTTGAAGTCAGTAGCCGTGATCGTTGTCCCCAACTTCTCGATCTTCGAGTTCGGTACGGCCTTTGAGGTCTTCGGAATCGATAGATCCGACCGTGGCGCAGGCGTACCTGCCTTCGACTTCAGGGTGTGCGCGCCGGAACCGGGGGACATCCGAATGAAGTCCGGCCTCTCCTTGCACGTCAACCTTGGACTGGAGGCTGCTGCTGATGCGGACCTTGTCATCATGGCGCCTTTCGGAAGGGACCAGGAGGTCCCCGTATCTGTCCTGGATGCGCTGCGGGCGGCCCACGCCCGCGGCGCGTGGGTGATGTCCATCTGCTCCGGCGCATACGCCTTGGCACGGGCCGGCCTGCTGGACGGCCGGCGATGCACCACCCATTGGCACTACTCGCAGGACCTGGCGAGTCGATACCCCGCAGTGGTAGTGGATGAGAATGTCCTCTATGTACAGGATGGAACCATCATTACCAGCGCAGGGACCGCCGCCGGAATCGATGCCTGCCTCCATCTTGTCCGTGTGGAGTTGGGAGCAAACGTAGCTGCCGCGATTGCGCGCGACATGGTGGTCCCACCCCATCGCGACGGCGGCCAAGCCCAGTTCATAGACCGGCCCATGCCCCGCTGTGGTTCAGCGCCCATGGAGGAACTCCTGCGGTGGATGGTTGAACACCTCGACGAAGAACACAGTGTCAACGAATTGGCTGCCCGGCTGCATATGTCGCCCAGAACATTCGCACGCCGCTTCAGGGCGGAAACAGGGACAACACCCGCGGCGTGGTTGAATTCCCAGCGGGTGCTCCGCGCCCAGGAACTGCTGGAGTCCACGGAGCTCAACATCGATGAGATCGCGCGCGAAGCAGGGTTCGGGCATTCCGTTTTGCTGCGCCACCACTTCACCAAGGTGCTGGATACGAGCCCGCAGAGCTACCGGAGGGCCTTCCGCGGGCAATTGGCCGAGGCGATTTAGCGGCGGACCCCCAGGCGGCCGCGGGGGCCGCGGGACTCCGAACCTTCAGCCTTGGCACACTCCACAAGTTCCTGCCAAGGCCCAGTGACTGCGCTCTCGGGTAGTGTCGCCCGCCGTTGGCCTGCCCTGATGGAGTACGTGAACCGATCTGGTTCGTCCAGAGTCCTGGCTTCGCTTTTGGCTTCGTCCCAGGGGCAAGCCTCAACGATCGGCATCCAGCGCTCTTTGTCATCATCCGACACTGCCTCCACGCTCCAGACGCGCGTCATCGCGGCTATGCCCCCGCTGCGCTGGACGGTGATTTTCATGACCGGCTACTTCTCGTTTTGACGAACTGGCGGAAAGCCAACGACGGCGGGACTGCCCGGGGCCGGACGGTCCCGCCGGCTGGTCTAAACCTTGACCTTCACAGTCTCCCACGCCTTCAGGACGGCGTCATGCTCTACTGAGCCGACGCCAAAAAGTTCTTCCGCAGTAGCCGCAGTCGCCTTGGCGAACTTGCCAAAGGTGCAGGCTGGCGGCAGGGACCCGCTGGTGAGTGTCCCGTACCAGATCTGCCCTGGCACACCCCATGCATTGCCGCCCAACTCTGTGGCAACAAGGTAGAAAGCCCTGTTGGGGATGCCCGAATTGATGTGTACTCCACCGTTGTCGGCACTGGTCCGAACGTATGTGTCCATCGAGTCAGGCTGCGGGTCCTTGCCCAGGATGTCGTCGTCGTAGGCGGTGCCCGGGGCCTTCATCGAGCGCAAGGCCGCACCTTGGACTTTGTCGGTAAAAAGACCCTCGCCGATCAGCCAGCTGGCTTGCTCCGTGGTTTCCTTCTTCAGGTACTGCTCCACGAGTACACCGAAGACATCTGACATGGACTCGTTCAGGGCACCTGCCTGGTTGCGGTAATTGAGCCCTGCCGTAAATTGCGTGACCCCGTGGGCCAGTTCGTGGCCGATGACGCTCACTGACTTGGTGAAGCGTTGGAAAATCTCCCCGTCGCCATCCCCAAAGACCATCTGATTGCCATCCCAAAAGGCATTGTCGTACAGGTTGCCGTAGTGAACGGTAGCGTCCAGGGCCAGGCCGGCGCCATCGACGGAATCCCGGCCGAAGATCTCTGCATAGAGTCGGTGGGTGCTGCCCAAACCGTCATAGGCCTCATCGGTAGCGGCGTCCCCAACAGGCGCAGCGCCCTCCTTGCGGACTACCCGGCCGGGCAGGTTTTCCGACGTGTCGGCATCGTAGATGGTGCGCTTTGGCGGGCCGGGCTGTGCCGCCACTGCACTGGGCGGAGTAGAGGGTGCCGGGGCGGCACGAACAGCCTGGAGGTCCTTGATGTGCAGGAGTGATTCCTTTGCGGCCCGGGCAACAGCCCAAAGCCGTGGCTCGCTCTGGGCGGCAATCCTTCGAAGCATGTAAGGCGGAACGATTGAACAAATCACAGCAACCCCTTTTGGCTCTTGGCGACTGGCAACTGTGATCAGCCTAGGAGCGGGGGCTGACAATTTTGGCGAGTTCGCCCGGCAAGCCCTGAACTGATAGCGGCGACCCGGGTTGCGGCCCGGAGGCCGAGCTGGGTCTGGGGGCGAGCTGGGGCCGCGAGCTGGAACGCGAAAATACCCCGCCAGTTGGACTGGCGGGGTATTTGTATGTGCCCTCGATAGGATTCGAACCTACGGCCTTCTGCTCCGGAGGCAGACGCTCTATCCCCTGAGCTACGAGGGCATCCGGGGTTCCCTCCGTTGCCGGTGGGACGTCCTAGAGCTTAGCAGCCACCTGGCCCCAAAAGAAAACGCGGCCATGATCTTTAGCGCCCTGCACGCTGCGGCGCTGCGGTACCCATAGTTCAGTACCCGGCAAACGAGTCAACGTGTACGCGCCGCGCCCCTGCACCGTGCGCAGCGGCCCGCAGGGAATCCACGCTCGCCGGGGAACCGGAGACATATACCTCGCGGGCCCCGATGTCCGGTACCAGCTCCTTCAGGCGCTGTGCGTCGATCCTGGAGGTTCCGGCGTCGTGCATGAAATCCGGGGGAGTAGAGCCGTCCGCGAGCCGGGCGACCACCTTTGCCCCGGACGCCTCCAATTGCTCACAGGCGGCGAGTTCATCGCGGCCTTGGGCAAGGTAGAGGACCACCGTGTCGCGGGCTGCGTCGTCGGACGCAAGGTGGGAAAGGAAAGGCGTGATGCCAATACCTGCGGCAATCAGCAGGACCGGCTTGGCGGCGTCGTGCGGGAGCAGGAAGTCTCCGCCAACCGCTGTGGCGGAAATCATGTCACCGGGCTTTAGCGCCAGCAACGTCTTCTTCGCGGTGGACAGGGGCCCGGCCGTTCCAACGCCGAAGGTCACTTCCGGAGCACCCGGGGGGCTGGTGATGCTGAAGACCCGGCGTCGGCCCTTGCCGTCGGACCCCGAATGCGGAAGGTTCAGCTCCATGAATTGCCCGGCCGCATAGCGGACAGGGCGCCGTGGCTCGAAGCGGAACTCCCTGGTCCCCGGTGTCAGGGCCCGGGAACCCTTGAATGTCAGTTCCACGCGGCCCCGTTGGCCCAGGAAAAAGGCGATCAGGTTCCCCACCAGAAGCGCGAGTTCAGGCGAATTGGCCACGAAGCCCAGATTGTACGGAACCGCAAAGACAACGCCGACGACGCCGGCAAGTGCCAATTGCTGCCAACGGCGTGGGGGGAGAGTGAGGGGCTCAGTAAGCATGAAGCCGACGAAAAAAAGCAAGGGGCGCTGGGCCAACGGCTGCCACAGGGCCTGGCCGAAGGTCATGCCGCGGCCCAGCAATTCGACACAGACGATGCTGGTGGCCACCAGCAGGAAAACTGTTGCCATCAGCATTTTCCGTGTGCGGTACAGGACCGCCAGGACACCAGGAACAAGGAGCCACAACATGGCAGGCGTTGCGGCCCACCAGGTGGCTATGTTCAGTCCGGTCAAGCCCGTGATGAAAGCCCCCGCAGCCGCTGGGTTGAAAATGTGGCGCCCACGGAAAGCCAAAGCATATTTCGAAGCGCTGGCCAGGACACAAGCCAGTGCGACACCCAGCATGTCAGTGGCGACGAACGTGGGCCAGAACAGGAAGTACAGGAGCAAGCCGGTAATGAGTGAAGACTCCGAATGGGGCGTGGTCCGGAAAAGCAAGGCCAGCAGGCGATTCGATCCATAGGTGAGCCCAAGGCACACGCACAGGTGAACCAGCATCTGCGGCAGGCCGAACGTCAGCCACCCCAAGACGTTCAGGAGCAGGCTGTAGGCCACCAGGACCCCGAGAACCCACAAAATCAGGCGGTACATGGTGAAGCGGCCCAACCAGGTGTCCAAACGCGACTTCATGGCATTCATGTGAACAGTCTCCCCTCAAAACCAGCCGAAAATGTGGCACTCCCATTCGAAAACACCCGTAGCCAGGAAAAATCGAACTCAGCCTCAAGCGCGGCGGGTTCCACCATGAAGAGTGCCGTGGCCAAGGCATCTGCGACCATCGCGCTCGCGGCCATGGTCCAGGTGGCCACGGTCGTTTCGATGGGTTGCCCTGTGATTCCATCCAGTACATGGTGCAGCCCGTCGCCCCACGCCCGGCGGTTGGACGCGGAGGCGCAGAGGGAGGAATTGTCCAATTCCACGGTGCCGATCGCCTGCTTCGGGTTATAAGGATGCTCCAAGGCCACAGTGACGGGCAGGCTTCCGGAATGCAGCATGTCGCCGCTGCCATCCACCAGGAAGTCCACGTAGCCAGCTGAACGGAGGACTTCGCCGAGCAGGTCCACGAGCTGTCCCTTTCCTGCGGCGCCAACATCCAATACCAGCGGAACCTTGCCCGAAACCGTGGTTCCCGACCATTCCAGGACGTCTTCCCACCTGGCAGCACCTTCAGGGGCGCCTGAAGGAACCAAGGTGTAGCCGGCACTATATCCAAGACGGTTCAAGCTACTGCCGATCAGGGGTGTCATGGAGCCGCCACTGATCCGGTACAGCGCCTCGTAGACGTTGCGGAGGGCCACAGAGTGCCCGGGCAAGGAAATGCTGCCGGGACCGCGCTGCAGAGCGGACACCAGGGAGTCCTGCCTGAACCGTGAATAGGTATGGTCGTAATCCGCTACCGTCGCAAGCAGTTGGCGCTGCACTTCCGGCTCAAGCATCGACGACGACGAAATCTCCCAGTGCGTACCGATCCCCTCGAAGCTAAAGCGGCTCCAACCCGGATGCGGCATGGCTGCTACTTTGCCTGGGACTTGATCTGCTCCACGGCATCGTTGAAGCCGCCTGAGGTCAAAGAAGAACCGGCAACCTTGGAAACGTTGAGGTCGTCGATGTCTTTGCCAACGATCTGCGCCGCGATACCGCTGGCGAACTCGCCCTGGAACTTCCTGGTATTGGGGTTGGAGGGGTGGACGGTAATATTCACTGCCTCCACCTTGTCCCCGGCCAGCTTGAGCTGAACCCCAACAGTCTCCTGGCCGTTCGGCGATGTATATGTTCCATCGGCGCTGTACGTGCCGTCCTTGTACGTGGAGTCACCGTTTCCAGCCGAACCAGAGGAAGAAGGACTGGTGGTCGAAGCCTGGCCACCATTCTGGGTAGCCGGAGTCTGGGTTGACGGGGCTTCCGTTGTGGGGGCACAGGCAGCTGCCGTCCCGATAATGGATACGCTGGCGAACCCGACGTAGAGGCTCTTGCGGAGTGGCGTAGTCATGTTCTGCTCGTTTCAACTGGACAAGATGTGATCAACATGCGGTCAACGGGATGGTGTCGGTCTGTGGATGAGCCTTAAAGCCACCTCTTACGTCTTCACAACGTTGAAATCAGCGTAATGGTTCAGTCTGTGAGCGCCGCCAGCAGTTTATGTATAGGTGCTGTGTCCAAGATTGCTGTGTCCAAGATATCCACATAAACGAGCCTTAATTCCACGAGTTTGCGGGCCCCCGGTAGGCTGGATGGGTGACTCCCGAAGAACTCTCTGCTGCCATATCCACCTGCCTTAAGGACGCCGTTGCTGCCGGCGAAATCGCCTTGGCGGAATCCGCTGTCCCCGGAGACGTCCGGGTGGAGCGACCCAAGAACAGGGACCACGGAGACTGGGCCACCAACATTGCCCTCCAATTGGCTAAGCAGGCCGGCACGAATCCGCGCGAGTTCGCGGGAATCCTCAGCCATCGCCTCCAGGGAATCGCCGGCGTGACCGGAGTCGAAATCGCAGGTCCCGGCTTCCTGAACATCACCGTTGATGCTGCTACGGCAGGCGCGCTTGCCAAGGCAATCGTTGAGGCGGGTTCCACCTACGGGACCAACCAGGCGCTCGCAGGACATGTTGTGAACATGGAATTCGTTTCGGCCAACCCCACGGGACCCCTTCATATTGGCCACACCCGGTGGGCCGCCCTGGGCGACGCGATCGCACGCGTGCTGCGGGCCTCGGGAGCCGACGTCACCGCCGAGTACTACATCAATGACGCCGGTTCGCAGATGAACGTCTTCGCCAACTCAGTCCTTTCCCGGCTCCACGGCCGGGGCGTCCCCGAGGGCGGCTATCCCGGTGACTACATTCGCGAACTCGGCGATGAAGTACTCAAGGCGCACCCGGATATCCGTGAACTCACAGACGAGGCTGCCCTGCCGGTCATTCGTGCTGCTGCCTACGAGGCACAGATGGCGGATATCAAAGCAACGCTGGCAGATTTCGGCGTGGAATTCGACGTCTTCTTCTCCGAGAAGGAACTGCACGACGCCGGTGCCATTGAATCTGCCGTTGCCCGGCTCCGCGAACAGGGCCACGTCTTCGACGACGGCGGCGCCGTTTGGCTGCGCACCACCGACTTCGGCGATGACAAAGACCGCGTCATGATCCGCGCCAATGGCGAACCGACATATTTCGCCGCCGATGCCGCGTACTACCTCTCCAAGAAGGACCGCGGTTTCACCGAGAAGATTTACCTTCTTGGAGCCGACCACCACGGCTATATCAATCGCCTCAAGGCGATTGCAGCGTGCGCTGGCGACGACCCCGAAGTAAACATTGAGGTCCTCATTGGACAGTTGGTGTCCGTCAACGGCGCCAAGTTGTCCAAGCGCGCGGGCAACATTATTGAGCTCAAGGACCTCATTTCCTGGTTGGGCAAGGACGCAGTGCGCTACTCCCTTGCCCGGTTCCCTGCCGACTCGCCGCTGACACTGGACCCGGAACTGCTCAAGAAGAACAGCAACGAAAACCCCGTGTTCTACGTGCAGTACGCCCATGCCCGCTCCAGGGGAACCGCGCGCAATGCCGCCGAGGCCGGGGTGGACCGGTCCGTATTCGACGCATCGCTGCTGGATCATGCCACGGAGAACGAGCTTCTCTCCTATTTGGGGAGCTACCCGTCAATCGTGGCCAAAGCAGCCGAGCTCCGCGAACCGCACCGCGTTGCCCGCCATCTTGAGGTCATCGCCGGTGCCTACCACCGCTGGTACGATGCCTGCCGTGTCTCCCCGCAGGGCGAGGAACCGGTACTGGACGTGAACCGGACCCGTCTGTGGCTGAACGACGCCACCAGCCAGGTGCTGGCCAACGGACTCGGACTGCTAGGCGTTTCCGCGCCGGAACGGATGTAAGGCCATGACCACAAACACCGCACCAGATTCACCCCAGGCCTCTCCGCTTGCTCCTGAATGGCTGGCTGTCCCGGAGGACCTTAACGTCCTCCAGGCACCTATGTGGGCAGCCGGTGTGGAGAAGAACGACGCCGGTGAGGTCACCATTGACGGGATTTCAGTCAGCGACCTCAAGGCGCAATTTGGCACGCCACTCTTTGTGATGAGCGAATCCGACTTCCGTGCGCGTGCCCGTGCTTTCAAGGACGCCTTCGACGACGCTTTCGCTGACATCTGCGGGGGAGTGGATGTCTACTACGCGGGAAAATCCTTCCTGTGTACGGCTGTGGCACAGTGGGTAGCTGAGGAAGGCCTTCGCCTGGACACCTGTTCCGGGGGCGAACTGGCTGTTGCCGCCCGCGCCGGAATCCCGGGGGCCAATTTGGGCCTGCACGGCAACAACAAATCCGACGCCGAGATAAACCGGGCGCTGGACATGAAGGTCGGCCGCATGGTGGTGGACAGCCTCGATGAATTGGAACGCGTAGCCAAGATTGCTTCCAGCCGCGGCGAAACCGCCAAGGTCATGCTGCGCCTCACGCCAGGGGTCCACGCCCACACCCACGAATTCATCGCCACAGCGCACGAAGACCAGAAGTTTGGCCTCTCCATGGCTGAGGACTCCACTGAGGAAGCCGGCCTGTCCGCAGCTGAGGAAGCCGTTGCCGCCGCGACGTCGTACCCGAGTGTGGAGCTCCTGGGGTTGCACTGCCACATCGGTTCCCAGATCTTCGAGGCGGACGGATTCGCGCTGGCCGCGGAAAAACTCCTCGGCTTTCAGGCAGCGATGCAGGCCAAATACTCCGTCGTCCTGCCGGAACTGGACCTCGGGGGCGGCTACGGTATCGCCTATACGCCAGAGGACACTCCCCGCCCTGCAGCTGAAATCGCGCAGGCCATGGCCGCCGTCGTGCGCTCAAAGTGCGCGGAACTCGGTATCGAGGCGCCCCGCGTTTCCATCGAACCCGGACGCGCGATCGTCGGGAGCACCACATTCACTTTGTATGAGGTAGGAACGCTTAAAACTGTTCGCGTGGACGTTCCGGGCACCGAAACAGGCCTTGGGAACGTTACGTATCCGCGTCGGTATGTGTCGGTGGACGGCGGAATGAGCGACAACGCCCGTCCGGTGCTTTACGACGCGGATTATTCGGCGATTTTGGCGTCCCGCGACTCCGATGCAGCTCCGCAACTGTCCCGCGTAGTGGGCAAACATTGCGAGAGCGGCGACATAGTTGTTAGAGATGTATATCTGCCCGCGGATGTGGCAGCCGGTGATTTGCTCGCAGTACCGGGTACCGGCGCCTATTGCTGGGCCCTCTCCAGCAACTACAACTACCTGGCCCGGCCTGGCGTTGTCGCTGTGCGCGACGGAGCCGCCAGGCTCATTGTCCGCGGGGAAACCGAAGAAGATCTCTTGAACCGCGACATGGGAGTGGCGAATGTCTGAAGTGCGAACCCTGAAGGTGGCCCTGCTGGGCTGTGGCAATGTAGGGGCCCAGGTCGCGCGCATTCTTATTGACGACGCCGAGGCACTGGCCGCCCGCAGTGGCGCCCGCCTCGAGCTGTCCGGTATTGCCGTGCGCAACCTCGACTCGCCGCGCGACGTCGAACTGCCGCGTGAACTCTTTACCACGGACGCCGAGACCCTCGTCAAGGACGCGGACCTCGTGATCGAGCTCGTGGGCGGCATCGAACCCGCGCGTACGCTCATCGTCACCGCCATCCAGAATGGCGCCTGCGTTGTCACAGGCAACAAGGCGCTGCTCGCGCAAGATGGCCCCACTCTCTACGAAGAGGCTGACAAGGCCGGCGTTCAGCTGTCCTACGAAGCTGCGGTTGCCGGTGCTATTCCCATCCTGCGCCCGATCCGCGACAGCCTCTCCGGCGATCGCATTACGAGGGTTCTCGGGATCGTGAACGGGACCACCAACTTCATCCTTGACCAGATGGACAGCACTGGCGCACAGTTTGCGGACGCCCTTGCCGAAGCCCAGCGGCTCGGTTATGCCGAAGCAGATCCCACTGCCGACGTCGAGGGCCATGACGCAGCCGCCAAGGCAGCGATCCTGGCGTCGTTGTCCTTCCATACAAGGTTCTCCCTGGACGACGTCTACTGCGAAGGGATCACCAAGGTCAGCGCTGCGGACATCGCTTCGGCCAAGGAAGCCGGCTTCGTCATCAAGCTTTTGGCCATCGCTGAGAAAATCGAAGCCTCAGGGAACGGCAGTGGAATTTCGGTGCGCGTGCACCCCACCCTCCTGCCGCGCGAACACCCGTTGGCAGCAGTCCGTGGCGCATTCAACGCAGTCTTCATCGAAGCCGAAAACGCTGGAGAACTGATGTTCTACGGCCAGGGTGCCGGGGGGACTCCCACTGCCTCTGCTGTGTTGGGCGACCTCGTCTCCGCTGCCCGGCGGTTGGTCCTTGGCGGCCCCGGCCGCACGGAAACAACTACCGGTCATGTTCCGGCGCTGTCCATTGATGCCTCCACTACGAGTTACTACATCGGTCTGGATGTGGCTGACCAGGCAGGTGTGCTGGCTCGCATCGCCCACATTTTTGCGGAGAACGGCGTATCCATCGAGATCATGCGTCAAACGATCCACCGCGATGCCGCCTCGAATGTTGAGTCGGCTGAGCTGAAAATCGTGACGCACCGTGCATCCGAAGCTGCACTCGCAGCAACCGTCGAGGCCGTCAAGGGCCTTGACGTCATCAATTCTGTGACATCCGTACTGCGGGTAGAAGGGGTCTAAGTGGCTCACCAATGGCGCGGAGTAATCCGCGAATACGCTGATCGTTTGCCTGTAACGGAAGCCACGAAGGTCATCACCCTCGGGGAGGGCGGCACCCCGCTCGTCCACGCACAGAAGCTTTCCGAGCTGACCGGCTCGCAGGTGTACCTGAAGGTCGAAGGCATGAACCCCACGGGTTCCTTCAAGGACCGGGGCATGACCATGGCTATGACGGCAGCCGTCGAAGCCGGCGCCAAGGCTGTTGTATGTGCTTCGACCGGCAACACCTCGGCATCGGCCGCGGCTTACGCAACGGCCGCAGGCCTCAAGTGCGCTGTGCTGGTCCCCGAAGGCAAGATCTCCATGGGCAAGCTCAGCCAGGCAATCGCGCACGGCGCCACGCTGCTGCAGGTGGACGGCAACTTCGACAACTGCCTGGACATCGCCCGCAAGCTGGGCGAGTCCTACCCGGTCTTCCTGGTGAACTCGGTCAACCCTGCCCGTATCCAGGGCCAGAAGACCGGTGCCTTCGAAGTTGTGGACTCCCTGGGCGATGCCCCGGATATCCACGTTCTGCCCGTGGGCAATGCCGGCAACATCACTGCCTACTGGAAGGGATACAAGGAGTACGCCGCTCCCTTCGAGACCGCCAACGGCACACTGCCGGCCGTCTCCAGCAAGACACCCATCATGTGGGGTTTCCAGGCTGCGGGTGCAGCGCCGTTCGTTGCAGGGCACCCGATCACTGAACCGGACACCATTGCCACTGCCATCCGCATCGGCAACCCGGCATCATGGGACACGGCTGTCGCCGCCCGTGACGAATCCGGTGGCCTGATTGAAGCTGTCACGGATGAGGAAATCCTGGACGCCCACCGTTGGCTCTCTTCCAAGGAAGGCGTCTTCGTCGAGCCCGGCTCGGCTGCCGGCGTGGCAGGCCTGATCAAGAAACACGCTGCTGGTGAGGTTCCGTCCGGCAAGACCATCGTCATCACCGTTACCGGCCACGGACTGAAGGACCCCCAGTGGGCCCTCCGCACGGAGGACGGTAGCGATGTCCAGCCGGTCAAGGTGTCCAACGACGTCGTAACCGTTGCCGCGGAACTGGGACTGGAAGAAAAATAAGAGTGGAACAAACGCAGCCCACCGCGACCGATCGTAGACTCGTCGCGGCAGGCCAGCGGCTGACCGTCAAGGTCCCCGGTACGAGTGCCAACCTGGGTCCCGGCTACGACAGCCTCGGCTTGGCCCTTTCAATTTATGACACCTTGACGGTGGAAACGCTCACCACCGGAGAGCTCGAGTTCGAGCTCTCCGGTGAGGGCGCCGATACCCTTCCGCGCGACTCCAGCCACTTGGTGGTGCGTGCGATCGACCTTGCCTTGGAACGTTTGGGTTTCCGGCACTCCGGGCTAAGGATCACTGCTGACAACGTCAATCCGCATGGACGCGGGCTCGGTTCCTCAGCTTCCGCAGTTGTAGCCGCCGTTACTGCCGCCAATTCCTTGGTTCCAGAAGAGGCGCAGCAGGATCTTGACTGGATCCTGCAGCTGACCAGCGAAATGGAAGGCCACCCGGACAACGTCGCCCCCGCCATTTTCGGCGGGCTGGCGCTGTCATGGCAGGACAGCGAGCAGTACAGCAGTACGCGTGCTGAAGTGGCCCAATCCGTGGTTCCCGTGGTGGCGGTTCCGGATTATGAACTCTCCACCGAAACCGCCCGCGGACTTTTGCCCGCGTCGGTGGGCCACCATGCTGCGGCGATGAACTCCGGACGTGCAGCGTTGCTGATCCACGCGTTGACCACGCAGCCGGAATTCCTGCTGCCCGGTACCGAAGACTACCTGCACCAGAGCTACCGTGCCGAAGCGATGCGGCCCAGCGCGGACCTACTTGCGGCACTGCGGACGGCCGGTCACGCTGCCGTGGTTTCCGGTGCCGGTCCTACTGTCATGGTCCTGGCCAACGGCCCCGGCGAAGCGGCAACCGTTGTCGAATTCATCGAGGCGTTTACTGCCACCAACACACCCAACGTCGGTTGGCGCGTGATGACGCTGGCTGTGGACGTTGAAGGTGCTAGAGTGGAAGTGCACCGGCGGTAAAGCCGCGGGCAGTTCCCTGATTTTGGATTTCGGCGGTTTCGCTGTTCCTTTCGTCAACTGTGCCAACGTCTGGCGGTGCCGTCTCCTTCCGGCCTGTCTCAGGTGCCGCAGAACTCTCTCTGTTCCCTGAATATTCAGTCGGCTGTCCGGGCAACTGGGTTCAGTGAAGACGATCAGTATCCGGCCCTGTTGGCCACAATCCATCAGGCACGGCCGAAATCACCGGCTGCAGATCTGAACTGCAGCCCAGAACAAATCATCGCGTCCAGCTCTCGCTCTGGACGCCGTCGAGGGGGAAGGATCCTTCGTGACAGAAACCACTGAGCTGGCTTCAGCTGTGGACACAACAACTTCTGCTGCTGAGTCGTCAACAGCAGCAACCACCAAGAGCAGCGGCCTTGCAGGCCTTAAGCTCGCCCAGCTCCAGGCTCTTGCCAGCCAGCTGGGGATTTCCGGTGGGTCCCGTATGCGTAAGGGGGACTTGGTTACAGCCATTTCCGCCCATCGTGCAGGGACTTCTACCGCCAAGGCCCCGGCCAAGGCGTCGACGAAGGCTGCCACCGCGCCCAAGGCAGCCCCGGCTGCCGAGGCCAAGGTTGCGGAGAAGAGCGCTCCTGCCGCTGAAGTGGGCACGGAAGCGCCGGCCCAGGAAGCCCCTCGTGGACGTGGACGTGGCCGTAGCCGCCGCGCCACCAGCGATGGCGTCGTTGCCGCGGCAGAGGCCGCTGCACCTGCTGAAGCGCCGGCCGCGCCGGTGTCAGAGCCCGAGGCAGCACCGGAAGGCAGCGAAGCCGCCACCGAGCGTCGCCAGCCCCGCACCCGTAACCGTCGTCGCACCGAGACTGCTGCAGCTCCGGACGAAACTGCAGAAGCCCCGGCCGCCGAGCAGCATCCCGAGCGCACGGAACAGCGTGCTGACCAGCGTGGCGAGCGGACCGAACAGCGCGAACAGCGCGCCGAGCGGACCGAACAGCGCGAACAGCGCGCCGAGCGGACCGAACAGCGCGAACAGCGCGCCGAGCGTACTGACCAGCGTGAACAGCGTGCCGAACGTACGGAACAGCGCGAACAGGCCGACTCTGGCGATCAGTCGCGTGAACGTCGTGACTCCCGCGGCCGCCGCGAGGACACCAACGACCTCGAAGATACGGGCAATCGCCGCAACCGCAGGAACCGCCGTGATCGCAACGATCAGAACGAGCGCAGCGACCGTCGTGGCGGTCAGGAGAGCCGGGACGGCAACACCCGCAGCGACCGCTTCCGCGACCGCAACGAACGCCGTCGCGGCCGTGCGCAGGGCCCGGATGTTGATGACATCGAGGTTACCGAAGACGACGTCCTGCTCCCCGTAGCAGGCATCCTGGACGTCCTGGAGAACTACGCATTCATCCGGACTTCCGGCTACCTCCCCGGCGCGAACGACGTCTACGTTTCGCTGGCACAGGTCAAGAAGTACAACCTCCGCAAGGGAGACGCCGTCGTGGGCGCCATCCGTGCGCCACGCGAAGGTGAAGACCGCAACCAGCAGTCCTCGCGCCAGAAGTTCAACGCCCTCGTTCGTGTTACTTCGGTCAACGGCAAGACTCCTGAAGAGCTCAAGGACCGCGTCGAGTTCGCCAAACTCGTGCCGCTGTACCCGTCCGAGCGCCTGCGCCTGGAAACCGACCCCAAGAAGATCGGTCCGCGTGTCATCGACCTCGTGGCTCCGATCGGCAAGGGCCAGCGTGGCCTGATCGTCTCCCCGCCCAAGGCCGGAAAGACGCTCATCCTGCAGTCCATTGCGAACGCGATCACCACCAACAATCCTGAGGTCCACCTCATGATGGTGTTGGTTGACGAACGTCCCGAAGAAGTCACGGACATGCAGCGCACCGTCAAGGGTGAGGTCATTGCCTCCACCTTCGACCGTCCCGCAGATGACCACACCACGGTTGCCGAGCTCTCTATCGAACGCGCCAAGCGCCTCGTTGAAATGGGCATGGATGTGGTGGTCCTCCTGGACTCCATGACCCGCCTGGGCCGCGCCTACAACCTGGCAGCACCGGCCTCCGGCCGTATCCTGTCCGGTGGTGTGGACTCCGCAGCGCTCTACCCGCCGAAGCGCTTCTTCGGTGCTGCCCGCAACATCGAAAACGGTGGCTCGCTGACCATCCTGGCAACGGCTCTGGTCGAGACCGGCTCCAAGATGGACGAAGTTATCTTCGAGGAGTTCAAGGGCACCGGCAACATGGAGCTCCGCCTGTCCCGCCAGCTGGCAGACAAGCGAATCTTCCCGGCCGTGGACGTCAACGCGTCCGGCACGCGTCGCGAAGAGAACCTGCTCTCACCGGAAGAAGTCAAGATCATGTGGAAGCTGCGCCGGGTCCTTTCAGGCCTTGAGCAGCAGCAGAGCCTTGAGCTGCTGACGAACAAGATCCGGGAGACGCAAAGCAACGTCGAGTTCCTCATGCAGGTTCAGAAGACGACGCTTGGAGCGAAGTCGGACAACGACAAATAGCTGCCTACTGAGCCGCTGATTCTGCTGCCCCCGCCCCTACGCGTGGTGGCCACGTCCTTACGGACTTGGCCACCACGCTCCGGCAGGCCCGAAGCCACTCCCGGGGCAGCAGAATCGGCGGCTCGTTCCGTTCCCGGCCCACCTTCCCTGGCCGGCATATTTTGAGCGGTCTTTGTTTAAACGGAGATCCTTGGCTCGTCACCACGAGTGCTCAGCACGGCGTGTGTTGGCACAGCCGACGAGGGCTGTACGTAGCCCCTCATCGCAGTTATTAGACTTGTTGAAGTCGAAAGAGGTTTGAAAATGTTTGAGTCCGTTCAGGGATTGCTTGATGAACATGCTGCTATCCAGGCGCAGTTGAGTGATCCTGCTGTTTATGCCGATCAGTCTGCGGCCCGGAAACTGGGGCGGCGTTCTGCCCAGCTCCAGGGCATTGTGGAGGCGTACAACAAGTGGCGCGGAATCAATGACGACCTCGAGGCGGCCAAGGAAATGGCTGCCGAGGATCCCGATTTCGCCGCAGAGGTGGAGGTGCTGCAGGAGCAGATTCCTGCTGCCCAGGAGAAGTTGCGCCGTTTGCTGATTCCCCGTGATCCTGACGATGCCCGCAACGTCATCCTTGAGGTCAAGGGTGGCGAAGGCGGCGACGAAGCTGCGTTGTTCGCCGGTGACCTTCTGCGTATGTACATGCGTTACGCCGAGTCCCGGGGTTGGAAGACCGAGATGATATCCGCCACGGAGTCTGACCTGGGTGGGTACAAGGACGTGTCCGTGGCCATCAAGGGCAACTCGAACGACCCCGCGGAGGGCGTCTTTGCGCGGTTGAAGTTCGAGGGCGGCGTGCACCGGGTACAGCGGGTTCCGGTTACAGAGTCGCAGGGCCGTATCCACACGTCCGCAGCCGGTGTCCTGGTGCTTCCGGAAGTGGATGAACCCGAAGAACTGGAAATCAACCAGAACGACCTCAAGATCGACGTCTACCGTTCCTCCGGTCCCGGCGGCCAGTCCGTCAACACCACCGACTCCGCAGTTCGCATCACCCACTTGCCTACGGGCATCGTGGTGGCCATGCAGAACGAAAAGTCGCAGTTGCAGAACCGTGAAGCCGGTATGCGCGTGCTTCGTGCCCGGCTCCTGGCCCACCAGCAGGAACAGATCGACGCCGCCAACTCCGAACAGCGCAAGTCGCAGATCCGTACGATGGACCGCTCGGAGCGCATCCGCACCTACAACTTCCCGGAAAACCGGATCGCGGACCACCGCACCGGGTATAAGGCCTACAACCTCGACGCCGTGATGAATGGTGATCTGGAACCGGTCATCCAGTCGGCGATTGAAGCCGACGAGCAGTCGCGCCTGGACGCCCTGGGCGAATAGCAGAGCACCGCCAGCTCCCGATTTCCAGCTGTCAGGGCATAGATATGACGATTTTCCCAGGCCAGAGCCTCGCGGACGCCGTTCGCGAGGCCACTGCGGTTTTATCCGACGCCGGAGTCCCCACCCCGCGCGTCGATGCCGAACTTCTTGCGGAGCACCTGTTGGGCGTGGGGCTGGGCCGGTTGCGGGCAATGCTCCTGGGCGATTCGCCCGCACCTGAAGGCTACGCCGAACTGGTGGCTGAGCGTGCCGGGCGCGTCCCGCTTCAGCACATCACCGGCGTCGCGTATTTCCGCCACCTTGAGCTGCGGGTGGGCCCTGGCGTATTCATCCCCAGGCCCGAAACGGAATCCGTTGTCCAGCTTGTCATCGACCACGTGGCCGGAATGTCCCACCCCAAGATCGTGGACCTCGGAACCGGTTCCGGAGCCATTGCCGGTTCAATCGCCCAGGAGGTTCCAGGGGCTGAAGTCCATGCCGTGGAGTTCAGCACTTTTGCCCATGCCTGGGCCAGCAGGAACCTTGAACCGCTGGGCGTCCACCTGGTCCAGGGTGATCTTAGGGATGCCTTGCCCGAACACAACGGCTCCTTTGACGTGGTGGTGTCCAATCCTCCGTACATCCCTGCCGAAGCCATCCCGAACGAGCCGGAAGTTGCGCTGCATGATCCGCCCGAAGCACTGTACGGCGGGGGAGCGGATGGCATGGAACTCCCGACGGCGGCAGCGGCTACCGCGGGCCGCCTCCTGAAAGCCGGCGGTTACTTCGTGATGGAACACGCAGAAGTCCAGGCGGATTGGATCAGCGGCATGTTGCGTCGAGCGGGACGTTGGCAGGACATCACGACGCACTTTGACCTCAATGGCAAGGAACGTGCCACGAGTGCGGTGCTGGCAAACAAGGCTCCTGATGAGTGAAAGAATAGCGCTGTGACCACAACCTACAATTGCACTTCCGATGACCAGCGGGCTGAAGGACTTCAGCACGCGCAGCGTGCCATCAGCGAAAAGAAGTGCATCGTGCTGCCGACGGACACCGTGTACGGCATTGCAGCTGACGCCTTTTCCCCCTTGGCCGTGACAATGTTGTTGGCTTCCAAGGGCCGTAGCCGGCAAATGCCCCCTCCGGTCCTGATTCCGCGCATCAATGCCCTGGACGGACTCGCGAGCGATGTATCCGCCAACGCCAGGGCCTTGGCGCAGGCGTTCTGGCCCGGTGGATTGACGCTCATCCTCCACGCCCAGCCGTCTTTGGATTGGGACCTGGGTGATACCAAGGGCACGGTGGCCCTGCGGATGCCCGACGACGAACTCGCACTGGAGCTCCTGGGCCTTACCGGCCCGCTGGCTGTGTCATCGGCCAACCGCACGGGCCAGGAAGCAGCACAGACCGCCTCAGAGGCGCGGCTCCAGCTCGCAGATTCCGTGGAAGTTTACCTTGAAGGCGGCTTCCGGCCCGTGAAGGGTACTGCTGCACTGCCTTCCACCATCGTGGATGCGACCTCCGAACCCTTCCGGGTGGTACGTCAGGGCGCCATCTCCCTGGAACGCTTGCGTGAAGTTGTTCCTTCCGTCCTCGCCGTTGACGAGCCTGTATCTTATGTTGCTCCGGCGGCAGAAACCGCGGCAGCAGCACAGGAAAAACCCGTCTCCGAAGCGGCCACGGCGCAGGACGCACCTGTCGAAGTAACGGAAGCACCCGTCGTCGAGGATCCGGCGCCTGCTGTATCAGCATCGGCACCCGACGCCCCACGTGAAGCCAAACCCGAATGATTCCGGAACGCCAGCGCGTCCCCGTCCTTGACGTAGACGCGACTCCGCTGCGCGTCAATGAATTGATCGATGCACTGGACGGACTCATCTCCACCGGAACCACCCGCATTGTGCTCGGACACAACCTTCACAGCATTACGCTGTTCCACTCGTGCGCAGATTTCCGTTCACTTTACGATCAAAGCTCGATCGTCCTCCTCGACGGCGCCCCGGTAGCTATGCTTTGGGGCTTGGCCCACAAACGGCAACTGAAGCCACTGGGACAAGGCCCCATGGCCTACCGGCTTGGATCCATGGACTGGATCCCGGCTCTTGGGGGAGTGAAGGGGTTGGAACGGGTGGCCGTGATCGGCGCCGGACGGGCGGCAAATACGCAGGCGGTGGCCCGGCTGCGCACCATCATTCCTGATGCGACGGTAGATGGAATGCCCGGCGAAGAATGGGACGAGGCCTTGGAAATGGCTGTCGTGGAATGGTTGGACCGCTTCCGTCCCCAACTGGTGCTGCTGGGCCTTGGCATGCCGCTCCAGGAGACGGTGCTGCATCGGCGACTCACTCAGTTTCCGCCCGCTGTGTATTGTGCCGTTGGCGGTGCCATTGAACAGGTGGCCGGCGTCCAGAAGCTCGCGCCGCGTTGGCTCGGGCGCCTTGGGCTCGAATGGGCGTGGCGCCTGGTTCTCCATCCGGGCCGTGTTGCCTACAGAGTTTTCGTTGAACCGTGGAAGTTGGCGGGCCTGTTGATTCGGCGCCACTTCCAGCCATCCCAGACCAAAGGCAAGTAAATGACGTCCAAACCCGTTGTGGTCGCCGTTGTGGTGACCTATAACCGGCGTGAACTCCTTGAGACCACCTTGGCCGGCATCACCGCCGGGACCGAGGTGCCGGACGCCGTCGTCGTCGTGGACAACGCCTCCACAGACGAAACTGCGGAGTTCCTCAGGGCCTATCGGGGCCCTGTGCCCACGGACGTTGTTACGCTCAACGCCAACGTGGGCGGCGCCGGGGGATTTGTTGTGGGCATGGAGCGCGCAGTCCTGGACCACGGCGCTGACCACGTCTGGATCATGGACGACGACACCGAACCGCAGCCCGGCGCACTTCGCGAGGCGCTGGATGTGTCTGAGGCTTATGAACAGGAAACCGGGGAAGCTCCCGCGTTCATCGCCAGCCGGGTGGTGTGGACGGATGGTCGCGACCACCCAATGAACCGCATGCGTCCACGCATCGGTGCCAGCGAGGCGGCGCGCAGCACCGCTGCCCGGCTAGGAGCGGTTCAGATCCGCAGCGCATCCTTCGTCTCTGTCCTGATTCGCGCTGACGAGATCCGGCGTCACGGACTGCCCATTGCCGATTACTTCATCTGGAACGATGACCTCGAATACACGGCCAGGGTTTCGCGCCGGGGAACTGCCCTCGCTACCAATGCGTCGGTTGCCAGCCATCACACCAAAGTGTTTGGAGATGCAGGGGCGGACCCCGGCCCCCGGTTCTACTACGAAGTTCGTAACAAGCTCTGGGTCTACACGAGATCCAACGCCCTGGCTCCTTGGGAAAAGGTCCTCTTTACGGGAGCTTCGCTACGCAATTGGGCCAAGACCATTGCTGCGTCGTCAAACCGCAAAATACTGCTTGATGGCTTGTTCAAGGGCCTGCGCCATAGTTTGAAGGCGCCCCGGTCCAACGCCGAAGTGCTCAAGGGGATCTACGCCCTGCGTAACGTCCAGGAGCCTGCCAGGTAGAAGCCGGCCGCGTGGCTACAGCACATCAGCTGTAGTCTTGCGGCTGCGTCACGCCGGTGGCCACGACCATTGGCATTAGTATCGTGACTAGAGTCCACAGAAATCCCAGCATCATTTGGCACAGCCGGTGCAGGCATGGCGACGGAGTAGTTCCATTTATCGACAGACAGAAATCCACACCTTGACCTGCCCGGAACTACACGGCTTTCCAGCGATGCACCGGCTGCATACGTTGGTCCGTGCAGCTGATTCCGGCATTGTGCTGCTTTCCGGAGCCGCGTCATGATTATGTACCTGCTGATGGCGCTCACGGCTGCCTTGGTGTCCTATGCCGGCACGTGGGGAGCCCGCGTACTCGGGAACAAATTACGGCTTTACCGTCCCATCCGCAGCAGGGACATGCACTCCGCACTCATCTCAAAACTGGGCGGGCTTGGCATCTTTGCAGGCTTTTTTGTTGCCCTTGTGGTGGCTAGCAACTCGTTCTTCGTGAAGGACATATTCAGGCATAACGATGCTCCGTGGGGCATCTTGGCCGGAGCAGTCGTGATTGTCGCAGTGGGGGTCGCGGACGACATCCTCGATATCCGCTGGTGGATCAAGCTCCTGGGGCAGGCAGCAGCGGCTTTCATCGTCGCCATTTGGGGTGTGAGGATGTCCGTGGTTCCGTTCATCCCCGAACCGATCCTGATTGAATCCGAGCTCGTCCAGATTGTCCTGACAGCAGGGCTGATTGTTACCACCATGAACGCCGTCAACTTCATTGATGGGTTGGATGGATTGGCTGCAGGTGTAGCCACCATAGGCGGCGGCGCCTTCTTCCTCACTGCGTACTGGGTTCATCGGAACAACCCATCCACTGACAATTCAGACCTTGCGACACTCCTGATGGCGATCCTGGTGGGCGGCTGCATAGGATTCCTGCCGCACAACTGGTTTCCAGCCAAGATCTTCATGGGGGACTCCGGTGCCATGCTCATCGGTCTCCTCATGGCTTCAGCCGGCGTAGTGGCAACGGGGCAAATCGGATCCGGGCTCTATGACCGGGCCAACGGCATCCCGACGATCATCCCGATCCTCCTGCCGTTCGCCGTGCTGTCCCTACCGCTCCTGGATTTCGGAATGGCCGTGGTTCGCAGGACCGCTCGGGGACAGTCTCCTTGGTCCGCAGACCGTGGGCACCTCCACCACAAGCTGGTGGACCTCGGCTACTCGCACCGCACCGCCGTCGTCATGCTTTATGTCTGGACGTGCATCCTGGCGTTCGGCGGGGTGGCGTTCGCAGTGTTCCCGTGGCAGATTGTGTTGATCGTGGTGGTTGTTGCTGCTCTCGTCATGGCCGCTGTTACCGCATGGCCGTACTTCACGCGGAATACCGCGGGCCCGGGGGAGCGCTCATGACTTCCGGTTATGGTCACAGTTCTATCTCATGTAGAATTCTTTCTGCGGACAGTCACTCGCCCGTAACCCCACTTTGAGAATATGGCACCCGTGCCACGAGGATTGGTATCCCCATGACATCCAACGCCGATTCCGGACGCCCGTCCGGTAAACGTGCTGTTGGAGTTTCCAGGGAAACCTCCAACCTGTGGCTGCGCTTGCTGCTCTTGAGCTCCGCTGCTGCTCTGGCCGGATTGCTCGTGACGAGTATCGTCGCAGCGTTCATGAATGGTGGCCAAGGTGCGCTTTCAGCAGCATTCGGTGCCGCGCTGGTCATGCTCTTCTTTGCTATCAGCCTTCTGATCGGTCATTTCGTTGGCCGCAATAATCCTTCCGGCGCCGTCGGCCTGTTCGTGGCGACGTACTTCGTAAAAGTCGTCGGCTTTGCCGTGATCCTCTTTGTGATCGGTACTCCCGCCTGGTTGCACGGCCGATGGTTCGTGATCGGCGCAGTCGTGGCTGTCATCCTTTGGCAGTCTGCAGAGATTTATGGTTTCAGCAAAGCCCGCCTCCAGATCTACAACGATCCTGCGGATGGGAAGGGTGGCACGGATGTCTCTGCGTAAGCGCAAGTCCCAGCTGTCAAGCCACACTCCGTCGCAAGGTTCGGCCAACGATTCTGCCGACGCCGGAAACGATGGTGGATACAACGCCGGCATCGCCGTCTTCAGCTACATCGTTGGCGGGATCATTGTCTGGAGTTTGATAGGCTGGGGTCTGGATAATCTGTGGGGGACCCGCTGGATTGTGCTCCTTGGCGCTCTGCTGGGAGCCGCAGGAGGGTTCTATCTTTCCCATATGCACGGCCTCACCAGGCAAAGCTCTTCTTCTGGCGAGAGCAACGCAGACAGCGGTCCGTCCACGGACGGGGACAGTAATGCCAAATAATTTCACACGGAATATGGATGCGTCGAGCGCGTCCGGCTTCCAACCAATGCCCAATGATGGACACAGCAGAGAGGAAACGCGTTGATCGCGCTTGCGCTCCCCGCCCAGGATTCGGGGTCATTCACCCCACCCGGAATCGACGAAATGCACCTGCCGGCAATCCTGCCTTGGGGTGCGCACGATGGCTTCTCCAAGCAGATGCTGCTGGTGATCCTTTCGGTCGTCATTATCGCTACATTCTTCATCCTCGCTGCACGTAAGCAGCAGCTGGTTCCCGGCAAGCTGCAGTTCGCAGGCGAAATGGCCTATGGCTTCGTCCGCAACAGCATCGCCAAGGACATCATCGGCGGCAAGGACTTCATCAAGTACGTCCCGCTGTTGTTCAGCTTGTTCTTCTTCATTCTGGTGAACAACATCTACGGCGCCATCCCGCTGATCCAGCTCCCGAGCTTCTCGCACGTTGGCGGCGCCTATGTGCTGGCCGGCATCGTGTACTTCACCTGGATTGCCATCGGCATCAAGAAGAACGGGCTGAAGTATTTCAAGCTCGCAACCGTTCCGTCCGGTGTGCCGTGGTACATCCTGCCGATCGTTGTTCCGATCGAAATCATCTCCAACTTCCTGGTCCGCCCCGTTACGCACAGCCTCCGTCTGTTCGCGACCATGCTGGCCGGCCACCTGATCGTCATGCTCGCCGGTTCCGGTATTGAGTTCCTGATCATGCAGGAGAACGTCCTTTTGAAGGGCACGTCGGTTCTCGTCCTTGTTGGCGCTATCGCCATGTACATGCTCGAGGCCCTCATCATGGCCCTGCAGGCCTACGTGTTCACGCTGCTGACCGCGATCTACATTGAAGGCGCCCTGCACGCCGACAGCCACTAGGCTCAAAAACTTCCCCTTGAGGGGATTGAAGTAAACCAAACAACCTGCCACATGGGTGGCATCTTGAAAGGAAAAAAATGGAAGGCAATCTCAACCTCGTAGGTTACGGTCTGTCCGCAATCGGCGGTGGTATCGGTGTGGGTCTCGTATTCGCGGCTTACATCAACGGTGTTGCTCGTCAGCCGGAAGCTCAGCGCGTGCTGCAGCCGATCGCATTCCTTGGTCTGGCACTGACCGAAGCTCTTGCCATCCTCGGCCTCGTCTTCGCTTTCGTTCTCTAGTCTTCGACTTTCGAACAAAGCGAATTCCGCAACCGAGTAGATAGGACGGGTGAAATATGAATCAGCTGATCATCTCAGCCGCCACTGAAGGCGAAGAGGCCGCTAACCCTCTCGTTCCCAATGTTTGGGAAATGGGCGTCGTCCTCGTCGGCTTTGCTGTCCTCCTGTACATCGTGGTCAAGTTCATTGTCCCGATGTTCGAGAAGACCTTCGCAGAGCGCGCCGAAGCGATTGAAGGTGGCATCGCAAAGGCAGAAAAGGCACAGGCCGAAGCTTCTGCAGCTCTTGAAGAGTACAAGCAGCAGCTCACCGACGCCCGCGCCGAAGCCAACCGGATCCGCGAAGAAGCACGCGCTGAAGGCGCCCAGATCCTCGCGGACCTCAAGGCCAAGGCTGCTGCCGAGTCTGCCCGCATCACAGAGCAGGCACACGCTGCCATTGAGTCCGAGCGCCAGGCAGCCGTTGTCTCGCTTCGCTCAGAGGTTGGCACTTTGGCTACCACGTTGGCTGGCCGCATCGTTGGTGAAGCACTCACTGATGATGAGCGTGCCGCACGCGTTGTGGACCGCTTCCTGGCAGATCTGGAGACCCAGAACGCAGGTGCAGCTAAGTAATGGCAGGTATATCGAGCGAATCGCTGACCACGGCGCTGGCGCAGTTGGAAGCCAAGCTTCCTTTTGCCTCGCTGCAGTTGGCAAAGGACCTCTTCGGAATCCTGGGAACGGTGGACAGCTCGGCTGGCTTGCGCCGCGCCCTGACTGACCCGTCCCGTAGTGGAGACGAGAAGTCGGCGCTGGTCAAGCAGCTGGTTAGCGGAAAAGTCTCCGCTGATGCTGCTGAAATCGCGGGCGGACTGGCTGGCTTGCGCTGGGCATCTGCACGCGATATCGGCGATGCACTCGAGACTCTTGCCGCCACGGTTGTCATTGCCGTAGCTGAAAACAAGTCGGCCGTTTCTGCCTCTGGTATTACGGGGCTGGAAGAGCTGGAAAACGATCTGTTTGCTTTCAACCAGGCCGTCGCTTCCAGCCACGAAGTACAACGTGCTCTGTCTGAGCCGCAGGCATCCGCCGCGGCCAAGGTGGTCCTGGCCGAGAAACTTGTTCCTGGCAGCAGCGAGGAAGCAAAGGTTCTCATTGGCCAGGCCGTAACTCAGCCGCGCGGTGTCAAGCCGAGCAAGCTCGTCGAGTCCTTCGCCAAGCTTGCAGCCAAGCGTCAGCAGCGCTGGATTGCAACTGTCAGCGTTACCCGTCCGTTGACGGAAACGCAGGCCAGCCGTCTGCAGGCCGGGCTGAATGCCCTGTACGGCCGCGAGCTGAAGGTCAACGTCAATGTTGACCCCCGCCTGATTGGTGGAATCCGGGTTCAGGTGGGTGATGAAGTGCTTGACGCTTCTGTTATCGGCCGCCTGACCGACCTCCGCCGTCAGCTCGCTGTCTAGCGAAGACAAAGCACAACTTAACTGATATAAAACCCGGTCATCGTGAGCAACGATGATCACGAAAACAGGAGAGCAGGGACTGCAGATGGCCGAATTGACCATCAACGCCGACGACGTCCGTAATGCGTTGAACGAGTTCGCGGCGTCCTACGAACCCGGAAACGCAGAGCGCGTAGAGGTTGGTCGTGTGACCACCGCAAGTGACGGCATCGCCCGTGTTGAGGGTCTTCCCTCGGTCATGGCGAACGAGCTGCTTCGCTTCGAAGATGGCACGCTGGGCCTCGCCCAGAACCTTGACGTCCGCGAGATCGGTGTCATTATCCTCGGTGACTTCACCGGTATCGAAGAAGGCCAGGAAGTTCACCGCACCGGTGAGATCCTGTCCGTTCCGGTTGGCGATGCCTTCCTCGGTCGCGTTGTCGACCCGCTGGGCCAGCCGATCGACGACCTCGGCGAGATCAAGGCCGAGACCACCCGTGCACTGGAACTCCAGGCTCCGGGCGTCACCGAGCGCAAGTCGGTTCACGAGCCGATGCAGACTGGCCTCAAGGCTATCGACGCCATGATTCCGATCGGCCGCGGCCAGCGTCAGCTGATCATTGGTGACCGCCAGACCGGCAAGACCGCAATCGCTGTGGACACCATCATCAACCAGAAGGCCAACTGGGCTTCCGGCGATGTTACCAAGCAGGTACGTTGCGTCTACGTTGGTGTTGGCCAGAAGGCTTCCACCATTGCCGCAGTACGCCAGACCCTGGAGGACCACGGCGCGCTGGAGTACACCACCATCGTGGCCTCCCCGGCCTCGGACCCCGCCGGATTCAAGTACCTGGCACCGTATGCAGGCTCGGCCATCGGCCAGCACTGGATGTACGGTGGCAAGCACGTTCTGGTGATCTTCGATGACCTGTCCAAGCAGGCTGAAGCCTACCGCGCCGTGTCGCTGCTGCTGCGTCGTCCGCCGGGACGCGAAGCTTACCCCGGTGACGTCTTCTACTTGCACTCCCGCTTGCTGGAGCGTTGCGCAAAGCTCTCCGACGAGCTCGGCGCAGGTTCGATGACCGGTCTTCCGATCGTCGAAACCAAGGCAAACGACGTTTCCGCCTACATCCCCACCAACGTGATCTCCATCACGGATGGTCAGATCTTCCTCCAGTCGGACCTCTTCAACGCCAACCAGCGCCCTGCTGTTGACGTTGGTGTGTCCGTCTCCCGCGTTGGTGGCGCTGCCCAGGTCAAGTCCATGAAGAAGGTCTCCGGTACCTTGAAGCTGGACCTGGCCCAGTACCGCGACATGCAGGCATTCGCCATGTTCGCCTCTGACCTGGATGCGGCTTCCCGCCAGCAGCTGACCCGTGGCGCACGCCTGATGGAACTGCTCAAGCAGGGCCAGTACTCACCGTTCCCGGTTGAGGACCAGGTTGTTTCCATCTGGGCCGGCACCAACGGCTACCTGGACGACGTCCCGGTTGAAGACATCAGCCGCTTCGAGTCCGAGTTCCTGGAGCACCTGAAGCACAAGTCCTCCATCCTCACCACGCTGGCTCAGACCAACGTCCTGGATGACGACACCGCCGCAGCCTTGAAGGAAGCAATCGTTTCCTTCAAGAAGGGCTTCTTCGGTGAAGGCGACGACCGTCTGGTTGGCGCCGGCCACGAAGAGCACGAAGCGATTTCCGGCGGCGACGTCGACCAGGAAAAGATCGTCAAGCAGAAGCGCTAGTTTCGATGACCTGTTCTGCCGGGGTCCTCAAGGGCCCCGGCAGGGCAGTACGTCGGGAACTTAGGAAAGGATAAGTATGGGAGCCCAGATTCGGGTCTACCGTCAGAAGATCAGCTCGACGACGTCGATGCGCAAGATCTTCAAGGCGATGGAACTGATCGCTACCTCGCGCATCGGTAAGGCCCGCGCCCGCGTAGCAGCTTCACTGCCTTACGCGAACGCGATTACCCGTGCCGTTTCTGCTGTCGCAAGTCAGAGCGAAATCGACCACCCGCTGACCACTGAGCCGGAGCAGATCCGCCGTGCCGCAGTCCTGATTATCACTTCAGACCGTGGCCTTGCAGGATCCTACTCCGCGAGTGTGCTGAAGCAGGCTGAAGGTCTCACCGAGCTTCTTCACGCAGAAGGCAAGGAAGTCAAGGCGTACCTGGTGGGCCGCAAGGCGCAGGCGTACTTCGATTTCCGCAACCGTGACTACGCCCGCAATTGGACTGGCGGCACGGATGCACCGGAATTCGAAACCGCACAGGAAGTCGGAGCTGCACTCCTCGAAGACTTCGCCACCGACTACGAAGAAGGTGGCGTGGACGAAATCCACGTCGTATACACCCGCTTCAAGTCCATGGTGACGCAGGAGCCGACGGTTATCCGTTTGCTTCCTCTGGAAGTCGTCGAAGAAGAAGCCGCTTCGGAGTCCGACCTGCTGCCGTTGTACGAGTTCGAACCGGAAACGGAGCAGGTCCTTGATGCCCTGCTTCCGCGTTACATCGAATCCCGTATCTTTGCAGCCATGCTGCAGGCCGCAGCTTCCGAGCTCGCAGCCCGCCAGCGTGCCATGAAGTCGGCCGGTGACAACGCTACGGAACTGATCAAGAAGTACACGCGCCTTCGCAACACGGCCCGCCAGGCCGAGATTACGCAGGAGCTTTCCGAAATCGTGGCCGGCGCCGACGCCCTCGCGTCCTAGCCGGTAACGGATTCGGCTCGAAGCCGCACCTGCACCAAACAGATAAACTTAACCCCACGCCATCTACTGAGTGAAGTGAGAGAGATGACTGCCACTGCTACCGAACACGTAGCAACGGCCGGTGCCACCGGCCGCATTGCCCGTGTTATTGGTCCGGTTGTCGACGTCGAATTCCCGGCTGACGCAATCCCCTCGATTTACAACGCTCTGACCACTGAGATCACACTCAATGGCCAGACCAAGACCATCACGTTCGAGACCTCCCAGCACCTGGGTGACAACCTCGTCCGCGCCATCTCCCTGCAGGCTACCGACGGACTCGTCCGCGGTACCACCGTGCAGGACTCGGGTGCTCCGATCTCCGTGCCCGTCGGCGACGGCGTCAAGGGCCACATCTTCAACGTCCTCGGCAAGCCGCTGGACGTCGAAGAATCCGAGATCAAGGCTGACGCCTACTGGCCGATCCACCGCAAGGCTCCGGCCTTCGCTTCCCTCGAGGGCTCCACGGAGATGCTCGAGACCGGCATCAAGGTCATCGACCTCCTCACCCCGTACATCAAGGGTGGAAAGATCGGCCTGTTCGGTGGCGCCGGTGTTGGCAAGACCGTTCTGATCCAGGAAATGATCACCCGTGTTGCCCGCAACTTCGGTGGTACTTCCGTATTCGCCGGTGTTGGCGAGCGTACCCGTGAAGGTAACGACCTCTGGGTTGAAATGGAAGAGGCCGGCGTTCTCAAGGACACCGCCCTTGTCTTCGGCCAGATGGATGAGCCGCCGGGAACGCGTCTGCGCGTGGCCCTGTCCGCACTGACCATGGCGGAGTACTTCCGCGATGTTCAGAACCAGGACGTGTTGCTCTTCATTGACAACATCTTCCGCTTCACGCAGGCAGGTTCGGAAGTTTCCACGCTGCTTGGCCGTATGCCGTCCGCTGTGGGTTACCAGCCGAACCTTGCTGACGAGATGGGCCTCCTCCAGGAGCGCATCACGTCCACCAAGGGCCACTCCATCACGTCGATGCAGGCTATTTACGTGCCTGCTGATGACTACACCGACCCGGCTCCGGCAACGACCTTCGCACACCTCGACGCGACCACGGAACTTTCCCGTGAAATCGCCTCCCGTGGTCTGTACCCGGCCGTTGACCCGCTGACGTCGACTTCCCGCATCCTGGACCCCCAGTACATCGGCAAGGACCACTACAACACGGCTGTCCGTGTCAAGCAGATCCTGCAGAAGAACAAGGAACTCCAGGACATCATCGCCATCCTCGGCGTTGACGAACTGTCTGAAGAAGACAAGATCGTCGTGTCGCGTGCACGCCGTATCCAGCAGTTCCTGTCCCAGAACACCTACACCGCCAAGCAGTTCACCGGCGTTGAAGGCTCCACCGTGTCCATCAAGGACACCGTGGAAGGCTTCACCGCTATCTGCGACGGCGAGCTGGACCACATCGCAGAGCAGGCGTTCTTCAACGTCGGTGGCCTGGATGACGTCGAGCGCAACTGGGCCAAGATCCAGGAACAGACCAAGTAGTATGGCTGAGCTCGAGGTTGAGATTGTCGCAGCGGACCACTTTGTGTGGTCCGGCGCGGCCAAGATGGTGAAGGCCCGCACCAGCGATGGTGAAATCGGAATCCTGCCGGGCCACTCGCCCCTCCTGGCCATCCTGGCCGAGGGTGAGCTGGCAATCCAGCCGGTTTCCGGTGACCGTATTGCGGTAGTTGTTGACGGTGGTTTCTTCTCCGTCGACAACGATCGTGTGGTCATTGTTGCTGACAACGCCCAACTGGGCGAAGCGGCTACAGCGGGGATCCGATAGCACGACCTTGATGGACGATTCCCTTATTCCGTTCATCGCCCTGGCAACGGCGTTTGCGTTGCTGATTTTTTCACTGTGCCTTTTTGGGGTGCGCCGCTTCAATCTGCGGCGCGCCCTGGGCACGGTCGACGCCTCCATTTGCACGGCTGGAAACAGCTGGCAGATGGGGGTTTGTCGTTATCAGGACAATGAACTTGAGTGGTTCCGCTTGATGTCCCTGAGCGTGATCCCAAAACACAGATATAAACGCAGTTCGTTGGAGCTGCTTGGCCGGCGTCAACCCACTGAGGATGAGCTCGTCAAGGTGCAGCCCGGCGTCGTCGTGGTTGAACTCCAATATGAAGGTAAGAAGTTCATGCTTGCCATGAACTTCGATGCCTATGCCGGTCTTTCTTCCTGGCTCGAGGCCGGACCTGTCATCGGCGTCGGAACCTGGCGTTAGGCCCCATGGATTTTCTTCTGGACGTCAGCCTTGTTGATGGACCATTCCTGTGGTTGAGCATTATCGGCGGTGTGGTGGGAGCTGCGTACCTTCTATGGAGGCGTCAGCGTTCCTGGCCACTGGCCGTCGCGGCCTGCGTGGCGGGTGGCGTCGGCGTTGTGGCGCTGGCCCACTGGGTCCTGGTTGATCTGCTGGCCATCTTCTCGGAAAACCTTCCCTTTGAGACCCTGGCGTGGTCGGTTCCGGCTGTCGCGGCCGCTCTGCTGTTTGCGACGCGATTTCCCCGTGCCACGTGGAAAAGTCGTGCCCGCGGCCTGGTCGCGATGCTGGGCGTGGTTCTCTTGAGTGTTGTCCAGGTCAATGCCTACTTCGGACTGAACAACACGGTGGCTGACCTTCTAGGTACTGCCGTCGCCCGTATCCAGCCCTTGGAGGGCAGCCTTCAACGCGCTCCGGACAGCAAGCCTGGACCTGCGCCGTCGGTTTGGAGAGCTCCCGAGTCAATGCCGCGGGGCGGCATCCTTCGAAAGGCCCAAATCCCGGGAAACATATCGGGCTTCACAGCACGGGAGGCCTACATCTACCTGCCTCCGGCCTATCAAACCGCAGCACGGCCAAGCTTGCCTGTGCTGGTGCTTTTTTCAGGCCAACCCGGGGGCCCCGCCGACTGGTTAACAGGGGGCCAACTCCGTGCGCAACTGGACAGGTTTGCTGACGCCCATGGCGGGATCGCCCCCGTCGCGGTCGTGGTGGACCCAAACGGCTCGGCAAGCGCCAACACGTTATGCATGGACAGCCGCATCGCGCAGGCTGACACCTATCTCTCCCAGGACGTACCTGCCTGGATCAGCTCCACCTTGGATGTATCAAACGATCACCGGCTGTGGGCAGTGGGTGGCTTTTCGTATGGCGGTACGTGCGCGGTACAGATGGGGACAAAGCATCCGGAATTGTTTACTTCGGTAGTGGGTTTTTCCGCTGAGCGGGAGCCATCGCTGGCGAAGGACCGGAACAAGACCATCGCAGACTCGTTCGACGGCGACGTGGCCGCTTTCGAGTCAAGGACCCCTTTGTTTTTGATGCAACAGCGGGATTACGCGGGCAGCGGCCTGTACTTGGCAGCGGGCGCCACGGATACCGAGTTCACAGACTATATGCACGTTCTTGCCGACGCTGGAACGGCAGCGGGATTTAGCGTCCAAGCACACTCAATCCAGCACGCCGGCCACTCGTGGGATGCTGTGGTCCGGGGTATGCCTGATGCGCTGGATTTCTTGTCTTCCCTTTGGGGAATAGTCCAGTGAGCCTTGCCCTGAAGGGCGTCGTGCAGCCCGTCTTGAGGCAAGCCGCCAAACATCTCCGTGCTACTCCCTTCACCACGCTCGTGCTTGCGCTGTTCGTGGCCGTGTCCGTTGTGTCCGGCAGCATCCTTGGGGGTCCTGCGGAATCGTTGCTGCCTGTGGCGGGCGTGACCCTGGCTGGGCTGCGGTCGGGGGAGTGGTGGTCTATCTGGACGTCATTGTTCTTTACGACCAACCTGCTGGCGTTTGTCACTGCTGCGCTCATGATCCTGTTCCTGTTGGGGCTTGCAGAGCGGCGATTCGGCTTCTTCCGGACGGCCGGGGTCTTCCTGGGCAGCCAGTTTGCATGCGTTGCGGCATTCCTCCTGGTCACCCAGGTGGCGAGGTACATGGATGATGGTTGGATCTCCAGGATGGTGGATACCCGGCTGATAGGACCCTACGGTGCCTTGATCGCCACAGCGCTTGCCGCCAGCGCCATGTTGCCAACGCTTTGGCAACGACGATTGAGGACCGTGGTCCTCTCCTTGTCCCTGCTGCTCGTGCTGTACATCGGGCACGCCGAGACCTTGATGGGGCTTGTGGGAGCTTTGTTGGGCCTGGGGGCTGCGTGGTGGACCCAGAGCAGTCAAGGGCACCTTCACCTGCACCGCTCCACAGGCCGTGAAGTGCGGAACCTGCTGGCCCTCACCATGGCCATTTTCGCTGCCGGCCCCATACTGACCGCTGCAGCCAAGAGCCCTTCGGGACCTCTGGCCTTGCTGCGGGATGTCATCCTTAACCCGCTCCCCACTCTGAGCCAACTGGAAAGCAATTGCGGCGGCACCATTGACGTGGCTTGCCTCGAGCTGAGCCGTCAGGGCTATACGGGCCCCTTTGGCCTGGCACTTGCGGTTGTGCCCGTGGTCTTGTTGCTGATCTGTGCCGACGGCATGCGGCGTGGGCGGCGCCTGGCGTTGGGGATAGCGATCGGTGTCCAGTTGGTGGTAGTGGCCCTTTCGACTGTCTACTTGAGCCTTTTTGCGGGCATTCCAATGCCCCCGGGACGTCAAGCGGCGATGTTGAACCCGGCAGTTGTGCATCTGATCCCCTTGGTCCTGGTTCCGCTTACCCTGGCGGTCCTGTTGTTTGCTTATCGTGGACACTTCAGGGTCGAATCCTCTGCCCGTTTGCGGCGGCGCGTCTTTTGGCTGGTTGGCCTCACAGGTGCGTCCCTGGCGCTTGCATACACTGCCGTATGGCTGGCTTCGGGCGGCATGACGCGCGACGGCGGCTTGCTGGGTTTGGGTGCAGAGCTCGCCCGGCAGTACCTGCCGGTTCCGTTGCCCAGCGTGTACCGCAAGGTCTTTGCTGAGCGCGACGCTTTTGAAGTCTTTCTGTTCTCCTACTCCGGGACCGTCTTCTGGCTTGTGGCGTTGATTGGAGTCTGGATACTCCTCATCCGAGGCCATCATGCTGCCGGCTTGGACCATCAAGGGCGGGACCGTGCACGCGAGCTGGTGAAAGCCGGTGGTGATTCGTTGTCGTGGATGGCGCTCTGGGAGCCGAACAAATATTGGTTCAATCCTGGCGGTACGGGGGCAGTGGCATACCAGCAGCACGGCCATGTCGCCCTGACCTTGGCAGGTCCCGTGGGCCCGGGGGAGCACCATGTAGAGACTGCTGGAGGATTCCTTGATTTCTGTTCCCAGCATGCCCTGATACCTTGCCTCTACTCATGTACAGATGAGTTGTGGCCCATGCTTCAGGCCCGCGGCTTTCGAAGGGTTGCTGTCGCGCAGGAAACCCGGTTGAGGATCAGGGGTTTGGAGTTCCGCGGCAAGGAATGGCAGAACGTCAGGACGTCCCTCAACCGGGCAGCAAAGATGGGGATCACTGCCACATGGGGCCGGTACGACGGTTTGCCCCATGCGCTGCGTGCACAAGTGGGCGAGGTGTCTGAAGAGTGGGCTGCACAAAAACGCGTACCTGAAATGGGATTTACGTTGGGCGGCCTGGATGAACTTGAGGACCCTGACGTGTTGTGCTGCGTCGCCACTGATGCTGAAGGTTTCGTTTATGGCGTCACCAGCTGGCTTCCTGTCTACCGGAACGGCAGTGTTGTCAGTTGGACCCTGGACTTCATGCGTCGCCGCGGCGATGCCTTCCCGGGAGTGATGGAATTCCTGATTGCCTCCGCCATCCTCCATCTCAGGGAGTCGGTGGAAGTTATCTCGCTCTCCGGTTCGCCCTTGGCGCGGGAGAAGGACGAGATTGATCAGCAGGCCGAGGGACTTGCCGGCATGTTGGACTTGGTTGGCCAGGCCCTGGAACCCGTCTATGGGTTCCGTTCCCTTGCTTCCTTTAAGTCACGGTTCCAACCCGATTACCGAACTTTGTATATGTATTACCAGGAGCCGTTGCACCTGCCCGCAATAGGCAGGGCGCTGAGCCGCGCATACCTTCCGGGATTGTCCGTGCGGCAATCTGCCAGACTGCTGCGGACACTGGTTGCTTGAATTCACGACGTCTTTTCTCTGAGGCCGTTTAGCATTTCTTCACGCTTTGTAACAAGGGTTGTTGAAATATCAGACATTTCATCCGACATTCCGGCTGTTAAACACGTTGATCCCGACTGGAAAGCCGGGACCAACGTGTTTGTTGAAACTCCAACAAACAAAACCAACAGCTAAGACTAGACGACCGTAACGCCGGTTGCCTGGGGGCCCTTGGCGCCCTGACCGATCTCGAACTGAACGCGCTGGTTCTCATCGAGGGTCTTGAAGCCACCGGTCTGGATCTCGGAGTAGTGAACGAAAACATCCCCATCCGAGTCATCCGGGGTGATGAAGCCGAAGCCCTTTTCAGCGTTGAACCACTTGACGGTTCCCAGTGCCATGTATTTCTCCTCATTATGGAACAGCAGTCCGATACACCTCGTACCGGCCCTTGTTACTCCGCGAGAAGATCCGGATTCCGTCCAGGCTTGGCCTGTCCGGTTTCGCAGGAGCTTCACGCTCGCAACTCGTCTTGCGAGCATGAAAACCACCTACACAAAGACTGCTACAACACTTTCATGTGGCGTGCCGGAGGTCAACGGTCTTTAAGGCAATTCGGGAAAATTTTCGGTAAAAAGAAGGTAACGCGGACAACCGCAATTCGCCGCGATCTGATTGTCCTAAGCCAACCACTGTCCGTTACGCATGACCGCAGTAAGGCCGAGTTCCTGATCGGTAGTAACAACGTCAGCGCGAAGGCCGCGTCGCAATCCACCCACCTCGTCAGAGAGTCCAAGAATGGCTGCAGGCACTGCGGTCGCTGAGCAGATGGCGTCCGGAAGGGCGACGCCGGCGGCCACCGTCTTGCGGACCACTTCCAGGAGGGTGGCCGTGCCCCCTGCGATGGAGCCGGTGGAATCCAGGGTTGCCACGCCATTGCTGACGGTCACCGGCGATGGTCCAAGCATGTAGTTTCCGTCCGAAAGCCCAGCAGCGGCCATCGAATCAGTCACCAGGAGAATGTTGGCGGCACCCACCAACTGAAAAACGGTGGCCACGGTACTGGGGTCCAGATGGGTGTCGTCGGCGATGAGTTCCACCACCGCCTTTCCCGCCTGGGCGGCCCGCAAGCAGGCAGCAACAGGGCCTGGCGCGCGGTGATGCATGGGTGGCATCCCGTTGAAAAGGTGCGTCACTGTCGGTAGCGAGCTGACGCCGTCGAACCCTGCCGATTCCAGTCCTTCGCGGGCCGCAGCCAACGATGCAGCGGCAGTGGCGTCGTCACAATCCGTGTGTCCCAACGAGGGCGTCACGCCGTGGAAGGTCATTAAGTCCACCAGGGCAGCGGCCCCGGGCAATTCCGGGGCATACGTCATTGTGGCAAGTTTGCCGGCGGCAGCGCCCACGAGTTCGTTCATGAGGTCCAGGTCCGGCTCCAGCAGGTAATCCGGGTTCTGGGCGCCGCATCGTGCATGGGAGAGGAAAGGACCCTCCAAATGGATGCCGGCCACCAGACCTTCGTCGACGAGCTTCACGTAGAGTTCGATCCCGCGAAGGAGGTCCTCCCGGGGCGCCGTAACCATGCTTGCGAGGAAAGTTGTGGTGCCGGAGCGGTGCAGGAACTCTACTGCTTTACGGGCCGATGCCTCCTCTCCGCCTGGGAAGTCACCGCCATTTCCGCCATGGCAGTGGACGTCCACCAAGCCAGGGAAGATGAAGTGGCCGCTGGGCGCACCAATGCGTATGGCGTGCCCGAATCCTTCAAACGCGTCCGCGTCAAAGCCGTCCGCCGGCCCTGCGTAGGCGATGCGGTCGCCGTCGATGGCCAGGAGGCCGTCTTCCACCACCACACCGTCACTTACGAGCGTTCCCGTGAGGATTTGGTGGCTGGGCGCGGAAGAATGGACGAAATGGTCTGCGGCAGTCATGACTCTGATTCTAGTGGTCTGCGGCACACTCGCTAGAAGAGGCGGGATTCGCTGTCGTCCACACCGCGCATGGCGTCATAGTCCAGCGTTATGCAGTCGATTCCGCGGTCGTTGGCCAGGACTTTGGCCTGGGGCTTGATCTGCTGGGCTGCAAAAATCCCACGGACGGGCGCCAGCAGTGGATCCCGGTTCAACAGCTCCAGGTACCGGGTAAGCTGCTCGACGCCGTCGATGTCGCCGCGCCGCTTCAGCTCAATCGCCACCGTTGCGCCGGTTGCGTCCCGGGCAAGGATGTCTACGGGTCCGATCGCGGTGAAGTATTCCCGCCGGATGAGTGAGTAACCGGTTCCGAGCGTTTCGATCTGTTCTGCCAGGAGGCGTTGCAGGTCAGCTTCCACGCCGTCCTTGATCAGTCCGGGATCGACACCCAGATCATGTGAGGTGTCATGCAGTTGCTCGTAGATGTTGATGATGAGCCGGTCATCGGTCTTGGCCGACTGCACGGTCCACTGCTCAACGACGCCCTCTTCCACTTCGGTTTCCTCGGGGGATGTTACGCGCAGCGTGGCCGGTGGGCTCATCCAGTTCAACGGCTTGTACGAGCCGCCGTCGGAGTGCACCAGCACCGAGCCGTCGGCCTTGACCAGCAGGAGCCTGGTGGCGAGTGGGAGGTGGGCCTTGAGACGGCCAACATAATCAACAGAACAACGGGCTATGACGAGTCGCACCCGCCTTACCTTACCCGGTGGCGGCCGGTCGCTGGGGCAGAATGGAATCATGCCCCGTTCCAACCGCCCTCGTCGCAACGCCGCCAGCACACGTTCGAACAAACCCGCCGGCAAGTGGGCAGACGAGGCCCCGGAACTGGACCTGGAACGGGCAAGGGCGGGGATTGCGCGCAGGGAAAGCGCCCCCGATGGTGACTGGATGGTACGCACCATGACGGCGCGGAAGGCGGAGAAGCAGTACATCTGCCCGGGCTGCTCGACAGCCATCCTCCCCGGTATCGCCCATTTGGTGGTGTGGTCTGACAACCACCTTTTTGGCGAAGCCGCCGGGTTGGCCGAGCGCAGGCATTGGCACACCAACTGCTGGACGTCACGAACCTACCGGTACCGCTGACCAGGTCCCGCCGATTCCCTTAGGCTTGGGAGCATGACTTTCGACCCCGCCTCGTTCGTTTTCACTGCGCAGGATGCTCCCTCGGCGATCCGGGCCTCCACCGTCCTTCCCGCACGTCGGGAGAATGTGGAATTCACCACCGACGACGGAAAACTCCTGCTGGGGGAGCTCGCCGTGCCGGAGTCGGGGGAAATCACCGCAACGTTGATCACCCTTCATCCGCTGCCGACCCATGGCGGCTTCATGGACTCGCATGTCTACCGCAAGGCTTCCTACCGGCTTCCGGCGCTGGCAGGGGTGGCGGTCCTGAGGTTCAATACCCGCGGCACACACTCGCCGCGCGGTACCAGCCAGGGGCAGTTTGAAGAGGGCATCGGTGAGCGTTACGACGTCGAAGCCGCCGTCCGTTTCGCCGTTGAGCGTGGCCTGCCGAACCGGTGGTTGGTGGGTTGGTCGTTCGGGACGGAACTGGCACTGATGTACGGCGCAGTCGAACCTGTGGCGTCACAGATCGAGGGCGCGGTCCTCCTGTCTCCGCCACTCCACCGGGCAACGGACGTCCACCTCAAGGAGTGGGCAGCCTCGGGAAAGCCGCTGACCGTGTTGGTTCCGGAACACGACGATTACCTTCGACCCGCGGAGGCAGCCCAGCGCTTCAGCCTGATACCGCAGGCGCGGCTGGTGGGCGTCGACGGTGCCAAGCACCTGTGGGTGGGGGAGAAGTACGCGGCGCGCGTCCTGGACGAAATCGTCGACGACGTCACTCCGGCAGGTGCCGGTGTGAACGGTCTGCCACGTGAGTGGGCGGGCCCGGTCGCCAACGCGGGATGAGCAGGCCAACGCGGGATGATTAGGCCAGCGCGGGATGATTAGGCCAGCGCGGGACGACTAGGCCAGCGCGGGACGACTGGACGGGGAAATTCAGTGTCTGTCCTGGCGCATGATGAAGACTTCCTTGATCAGCAGCATGATGGCCGCCGCTGTCGGAATGGCAATCAACGCTCCCAGGACACCCAGCAGGCTTCCGCCGGCGATGACTGAGATCACGGCGACGGCACCCGGAACGGCCACAGCCCGCTGCATGATGCGCGGCGAGATGAAGTAGGCCTCGAACTGCAGGTAGGCAAAGTAGGCGATCGCATAGATAACGGCCGTTTGCCATCCGGCTGTCAGCGCCACGAGGATAACCACAACTGCGGCGATCATGCCGCCAACCAGCGGGATGAAGGCCAACAGGGCCACCACGAAGGCAAGCAGGACGCTGAAGGGAATGCCGAGGATGCTCATGACGATGAAGGCAAAGAATGCGTTCAGCAGGGCAACGCAGGCCTGGCCAATCACGTAGTTGCCCACTGAATCGGTAATCGCTTCCGAAAGTGCCTCGACACGGGGGCGGCGCGACCTCGGCGCCAGGCGGTAGGCCCATTTCTTCATGGACGGCAGGGCAGCCAGGAAGTACAGGCTAAGCACCAGGACAATCAGCGTGCCGAACAATCCGTTGGCCACGGTGGAACCGAAGCCCACCACGCCGCCGAAGATGCCACCCATGGCTTCGGGATCCTTGACGAACTTATCCAGTTCGGTAGTGATGCGGTCGCGAATGCCGAACTGGCTGTCCACGGTCCGGAAGAAATCAGAGTCGAGGAAGCCCCGTATCCACTCGGGCGCTTGCCGGACGATCTCGGAAACCTGTTCCACGATGGTGGGAATCAACGTTGCGAAGAACCCGGCAACCGCAAGGACCAGGACGGAGACAGATATCAGGATGCCGCCAGGGCGCGGCACCTTTCGGGTCTCAAGCCATCGGACTACCGGATCCAGCCCGAGGGCGATGAAGAGCGCGGCAACGATCCATAGGATCAGCTGGGTAGTATTGCTCGCGATGTAAAAGACCAGCAGGGCCACGCCGACCCCCGCGGTGCCCATGAAGCCCACATATAACGGGTGCTGGGAGGACATGCGGGGACCGGGAGCGCCGAAGTCATTTTCTTCGTCGGCCTTGATGCCTTCCGCTGCAACAACGGCCTCGTCCTCGGGAGGCATCTCGAACCTGACCCGGGTGCGGGCTCCCGGGATGGGTTGCCTCAGCTTGCGGGCTATCGCGGCCAGGCGTCCGGTGCGGACCGGAACAGTAGCGGAGGTCCCATCCGCGGGGGCATCCACCACAGTTGACCCTGACTCATCGATGGGACGGGGCTCCAAGTGGTCTTTCACGCGGTTCTGCTGCCTTTTCTACGTTGTTTGCACTTTTTGTCTACGTTATTAGCCAAATGCGGTGGTGACGCTGCGATTTCAGGCGCTGGTCGCCTGGATATCATGATCATCGCCACACTATCAGGAGCCCGGAATCCGGCCTTGGCGGCGCCGTTGCAGGGAACCAGGCGTCCCCGGCGGGATGGGCCGATCTGACTCTTTGATAACAAAACGGTTACCCTTGAAGTTCAACGACCGCTGATGATAGGTGATCCTGTGCGTTTGAAGACTGCAGCCTTGCTGGTGCTGCTGGGCCTGCTGACGATGCTGGCCGGCATTGGCCAGCTAACCTTCTGGGCCCCCGCCGAGACCGTGACGGCCTCGGTTCCCAGTGACACAAAAGCTGCCCCGCTGACCGTGATCGACCAAAAGTTGATCGCCCTCCATGACGGGCCGGTGAAGATCAAGATCCAGGGTGAAGGCAACTTCATCGTTGCCACGGGCCGCCCGGACGACGTCGAAGCCTGGGTGGGCAAAACTGCCCACAACACTCTGACGGGAGTCTCCCAGGACCAGAAGTCCCTTGAGGTTGCCTCCACTGACGGGGAAGCAACTGCTCCCTCTCCTGTAGGTTCGGATCTGTGGGTTAACACAGAAGACGCCAGCGGAGAACTGGACTACACCTGGAATCCTCCTGCTGGAGGCGAGTGGTCCCTCCTGGTAGCCAGCGACGGAACCAAGCCTGCGCCGTCGTCAATCTCGATGACCTTCCCCAACAACGCAACCACGCCTTGGGCCGTGCCGCTCATCGTGCTTGGCATTATCATCATGCTTGCCGGAGTAGCCCTCCCGTTCGTTTCCAAAGCCATCAGCAACCGCCGCAAGGGCGATGAGCACCGTAAGGGTGATGACTTCGGTGGACCGCGTGGTGGCGGGGAAACCACCACCCTGCCCGTCCAGGCGCCGCCCGGCAAGGCTGACGGTCGCCGCGGCGCTGGAGCAGAAGGCTCAAGCCTGCGCGTTACTGCCGTTGCCGCTGCACTCGCAACCGCGCTTGTGGGAAGTTCGGCGATCGCTGCCCAGGCAACGTCCACGCCCAAGCCCACCAACTCTTCTTCCGCTTCGACGGAAGGTGACGCGGCACCTGTAATGCTCGAATCCCAACTGCAGCGCATCCTGGAGCAGGTTGCCAGCACTGTGGACGCAGCGGATGCCGCCAAGGATGCGGCCAAGCTCGCGCCGCGCGTGGACAAGATGGAACTCCAGGTCCGCACCCAGAACTACAAGATACGCTCCACGGTGTCTGCTTACGAGCCCCGGATGCCGGTTCGTGCCACCAAGCTCCAGAGCAGCGTCATCAGTACCAAGCGCGACTGGCCGCGTACGGTCTTTGCCCTGACCCAGGGTGAGGGCAACGTCGTGCCCCAGGTCCTGACGTTGGTCCAGCTCTCACCGCGGGAAAACTACAAGCTCTGGGGCAGCGCTCCGTTGCAGCCGGGCACCAACTTCCCGTCGTTCCCCGTTCCCCGTGACGGAACCGCTCCTGCCGCTGCTGATGACAAGACCGGATTGGCTTACAGCGGAAACGAAGCCTTGGGAATCCTTGGCGAGATGCTGACAACTCCTGACTCACCCAACAGGAGCAAGCTCGCTGATGGTCAGTCCTCGCCGTACATCGCCGGTGCCCTTGCCTACCAGGCGGACACCGTGAAGAACGGAACCAGTGCCAACTTCAAGTTCTCCCATACACCGGTGAACAACCAGACCGTGGTGCTGCGCACGGCAGATGGCGGCGCCCTGGTGGTCGGGCGCCTGGACTTCGCTTTTGAAGGAACACCGAAGGCGGCAGGGGACAAACTGATTCTCGAGGACGACTCCGCTGTTTTCGCCGGCGGCAAGGAAACCACCACAGGTATGGTCCTGAACTTCGCCGAATCGGTGGCCGTTTACATTCCGCCGGCAGGTTCTGCTGATCCCATGAAGCTCGTAGCCGCTACCCGCGGACTCGTGGGAGCCAGCTTCAAGTAGGACATGCCCATGGCAAGGCAGCGGCTAGAGTGGACGGTATGAGTTCGCCCGGATACCGACCCACTCCAGCCGCTGCCAGCCAGCTGAACCTGCGCGGCGCCGTCGACCTCTCGTCGTTGCGCCGGCCCGCCGCCCCGCCCCAGTCGCCGCCTGCAGGCGCGCCAACCGATTCCGCCAGCCCGGAATCGGGGGCACCCAGCGGAGCCGAATCGGGACGTGCACCCCTTCGCGTGGACGCTACCGAAACCAATTTCCAGGATCTGGTGCAGTTGTCCGCCCAGATACCTGTCCTCTTCCTTCTCTGGTCTCGCTATGCCGCCGAATCTCCGGCTGTCCTCGACGCAGCCCAGCGCGTCGTCGAAAGCTATGGCGGACGCTTGGTTCTTGCTGCCGCTGACGTTGATGCGTTCCCTCAACTCGCACAGGCCTTCCAGGTCCAGGCAGTGCCCACGGCTGTTGCCGTCGTCAAAGGGCAGCCCGTGCCGTTGTTCCAGGGTCCTGCCGATGACGAGCAGATCCGCAGCCTCGTTGATGAACTGCTCAAGGTTGCAGCCGCCAACGGCGTGACCGGAAGCATCGGTGATGCTGCGCCGGAGGGCGAAGCGGAACCAGCACCGCTGCCTCCCCTCCATCAAGCAGCCATGGATGCAATCGAGGCCGGAGACTACGCCGGAGCGGCGGCTGCCTATAAGCAAGCACTGTTGGAAATGCCCGCCGACGCAGACGCCAAGGCAGGCTTGGCGCAGGTGGAGCTGATGGCCCGGCTTGAGAAGATCTCAGCTGCCGAAGCTGAAAACCTCCGGGAACTGGCAGCACAGGAGCCCGACAATGTGCAGGCCCAGCTGGGCGTGGCCGACCTCGACATCTCCGGTGGGCACATCGAGGATGGATTCAACCGCATCATTGCATTCATCGGCCGGAATTTCGGTCCCGAGCGCGAGACCGCCCGCCTACGCCTGCTTGAACTTTTCGAAGTAGTGGGCACGTCGGATGAGCGGGTGGCCAAAGCCCGTCAAGGACTTGCGAGGGTTCTGTTCTAGTGCCCTCGGCGCTGTTTACGCCCCTGCAGCTGCGTTCGCTCGACATTGCGCATCGTGGGTGGGTTTCACCTATGTGCCAGTACAGTTGCACCCCGGAAACGGGTGAAGGCATACCCAACGACTGGCACTTGATGCACCTGGGATCCTTTGCGGCCGGTGGTGCTGCGTTGATCCTGAGTGAAGCTGCTGCGGTGAATGCCTCAGGCCGGATCAGCCCCAGGGACGCTGGACTGTACTCCGATGAGCAGGCTGCCGGCTGGGAGCGGATTGTCCACTTCGTTCACCAGCACGGCGCCGTCGACTGCAAGATCGGTGCCCAGCTCGCGCACGCCGGGCGTAAGGCGTCGACGTACTGGCCGTTTTCAGACCGGACTGGTTCCGTTCCAGCTTCCGACGGCGGCTGGGTCACTTTTGGTCCTACCCAACAGCCCTACGACGGTTATGCGGCGCCGGAAGCCATGAGCGAAGAAGACATCCAGGGAGTTATTGCCGACTTTGCAGCTGCGGCCGCCCGGGCTGTGGCCGTAGGTTTTGACACCGTGGAAATCCATGGCGCACACGGGTATCTGCTTCACCAGTTCCAAAGCCCCCTTATCAACACCCGTACTGATAAGTGGGGTGGCACTGAGAATGGGCGGAACCGGTTGATGCTCGCGGTCGTAGACGCCGTGCGAGAGGTCATTCCGGATTCCATGCCATTGTTGTTGCGGATTTCCGCAACTGATTGGGCGGAAGGGGGAGTGGATGTCGATGCCTCCGTCCGCCTTGCCAAGGCCGCGTCCGAACTCGGTGTCGACCTCGTGGACGTCTCCAGTGGCGGGGCGGTCGCCGATCAACAAATCCGGCCCGCTCCCGCTTACCAGGCTGGATTCGCCGAACAGGTAAAACGCGACGCCGGTATACCCACCGGCGCAGTGGGCCTGCTCACAAGTGCCACCCAGGCCGAGGATATCGTGGCGAACGGGCGTGCCGATGCGGTCTTCATGGCACGGGCAGCGTTGCGCGATCCGCACTGGTGGCTCAGGGCCGCTTATGAGCTCGGACACGAAATTTCCTGGGTTCCGCAGTACCGCAGAGCCATACCCCGCCACGGCTTCTAGCACGTCCCGACACCACTGTAAGCCGGGGCTAGGCTGGAGCCATGACGGAACCGCGCCATGAACCACCCTCCCAGCCATCCCAGCTTCGCCGGCCTGCACCGCAGGATTCCGCGGTTGAACCCGGACTGTCAGCAGACCCGCACAGGGACCTGCCGGTATCGGCTCTGTCCATCCGCGGCCTGGCCAAGCGGTTCGGCGGAAAGATTGCTGTCGATGGCCTGAGCCTGGAGGTTCCAGTGGGTTCCTTCTATGGAATGGTGGGTCCGAACGGTGCCGGCAAGACCACCACATTGTCTATGGCCACTGGGCTGCTGCGGCCGGACTTTGGCACGGCGTTGGTCCATGGTGTGGACGTTTGGGCCCGGCCGCTGGAGGCCAAGAAGCTCATGGGTGTGTTGCCCGATGGTGTCCGTTTGTTTGACCGGCTGACCGGGGAACAGCTGGTCACTTACGCGGGCCTGCTCCGTGGCATGGACCGGGACGTGGTTCGTCCCCGGGTGACCGAACTGTTGGCCGCCTTGGACCTTGAAGCCGATGCCGGATCCTTGGTGGTTGATTACTCGGCAGGTATGACCAAGAAGATTGCGTTGGCTTCGGCGCTGATCCATGCTCCGCGGCTGCTCGTATTGGACGAGCCCTTTGAATCGGTGGATCCGGTGTCGGCGGCAAACATCAGGGGCATCCTTGAGAGCTACGTATCTTCCGGAGGTACGGTCATCGTCTCCAGCCACGTCATGGACCTCGTGCAGCGCATGTGCAGCCATGTGGCAGTTGTGGCATCAGGACGTGTCCTCGCGGCGGGGTCCGTGGATGAAGTCCGGAACGGTTCCACGCTGGAGGAACGTTTTGTGCAGTTGGTAGGCGGCGGGCACCGGACGGAGGGACTGGAGTGGTTGCGCACCTTCTAAGCCTTAAATGGCGGTTGCTCCTGAACGGCTTCAAGCGCAGCCCCGCGCAGCTCATCGGAATGGGCATCGGGCTGTTGTATGCGCTGGGAATTGTGGCCCTGTTGATTGGAGCCTTGATTGCCTTGCGTTGGGCGGACGCTGAAATCGCCCGGACCGTGGTGGTCTTGGGCGGTGCTGCGGCAATGCTGGGCTGGGCAGTGGTTCCCCTTCTAGCATCCGCAGCCGACATGACGCTGGATCCCGCGCGGTTCACCACATCTGCGATCCCACCCCGCCAGCTTCTCACCGGCCTTGCTTTGGCGGGTTTCATCGGGATTCCGGGCCTTGCCACAGCCCTTGTCGCGCTGGCCACTGTTGGCACGTGGTGGCGCAGTTTTCCATCCGTGGCGGGTGCGTTGCTGGGCGCGATTTTGGGAGCCTTGACCTGCGTGGTGTTGTCCAAAGTGGTGACGACTGCGACTGCCGGCCTGGCATCGTCCCGCCGTTTCAAGGACGTCAGCAGCATCGTCTTTTTCATCCCGCTCATGCTGATGGGTCCCATCATCGTGGGTATCGTCGACGGAGTTCGCGGCACGGCGGATTATCTCCCTGGGCTTGCCCGTACAGTATCTTGGACCCCTCTTGGCGCGGCCTGGTCCATGGGCGGTGACCTCGAGGCTGGCGACGTTGCTTCCGCCGGACTGAAGCTTTTCATTGCTGCTGCAACCCTGTCCGGATTGCTGCTGTGCTGGCACCTGCTGCTGCAACACGCTTTGGTGACGCCGCCGTACGCCGGAGGTTCCGCCAAGAAGGGCGGCAAGCGTGGGCTGTTCGATGTACTGCCAGGTACACCGGCTGGCGCGGTTGCTGCCCGCGCCTTGATTTATTGGATGAAAGACCCTCGATACGCGGGCTCGCTGGTGGTCGTTCCACTGTTTCCGGTGATTTTCTTCTTCAGCGGGAGCCAAAGCGGTGATTACGGAATGCTCATGCTCCTTGGGCCGCTGACGGCGTTTGTCATGGCGTGGTCCATCTGCGCTGATGTTTCCTATGACAACACCGCCTTTGCCCTTCACCTGGCAGCAGGTGTCAGGGGTGTGGATGACCGCCTGGGCCGTGCCATTGCGTGCTTGACCATTGCCCTGCCTCTTGTGCTTCTCTTTTCCATAGGTCCGTTCTTCTTCACCGGTTCCTGGGCGTGGGCTCCGAACGTGGTGGGACTGTCGCTGGGCACGTTGTTCACCGGCTTGGGTTTATCCTCGGTGATCTCTGCGCGATACAACATCGCTGTGCCCTTGCCCGGTGACAGCCCGTTCAAGAAGCCACCTGGCAACGTTGCCCAGACGCTGGCCGTGCAGATGATAGGCATGGGTGTCCTGGTTCTTTTGCTCCTGCCGCAGCTTGCGCTGGTGGGGGCCCAACTGTTTACCGGCAGCGTGGTCCCCGGCTGGATTAACCTTGGGGTGGGTCCACTTTTGGGTATTGGCCTGTTCATTGTCGGAGTGCGCCTGGGCGGTAAATGGTTGGATGCACGGGGCCCGGAGATGTTCGCCCAGGTCAGTGTGAACCGCTGACGCCGTAACAACCATGGCAAGCTCATGGGACATGGGATAACCTCGTGTCAATACCGCGCAATTCCTACACAAGAAAGGCAGTGACGATGGAAGTTGTCATTCTCCCTGGCACCAAACAGATTGGCGCACTGGCGGCAGATGCCATCGAAGCCCTTGTGCGCCGCAAGCCGAACGCGGTCCTGGGTTTGGCCACGGGCTCCTCTCCGCTGCCGATCTACGACGAATTGGCCCGGCGCTACGAAGCCGGGAGCGTGGACTTCAGTGAGGCACATGGATTCGCGCTTGATGAGTACGTTGGACTTGAAGCAGGTCATCCTGAGTCGTACCGCGAGGTGATCCGGCGCGAGTTCACCAACCGGGTAAACATCAAGCCTGAGAATGTGCATGGCCCCGATGGTGCCGCCGAGGACCTGGAAGCAGCCTGCCAGGCCTACGAGGATGCAATTAAGGATGCCGGCGGCGTGGACCTCCAGATCCTGGGCGTCGGCACGGACGGCCACATCGGATTCAATGAACCCGGTTCATCGCTGGCGTCCCGCACCCGGATCAAAACGCTGATCGAGCAGACCCGCAAGGACAACGCACGCTTTTTCAACAGCATCGACGACGTCCCGCACCACGTGGTCACCCAGGGGTTGGGCACCATCATGGATGCCCGCCACGTCATCCTGGTGGCTACGGGTGCGCAAAAAGCCCAGGCAGTGCGGGATTTCGTCGAAGGTCCGGTAGCCGCAATCTGCGCTGCATCCGTCCTTCAGATGCATCCCCACGCCACAATATTGGTGGACGAGGCCGCGGCGTCGTCGCTGAAGCTGGCCGATTACTACCGCCACACCTATGACAACAAGCCGGAGTGGCAGGGTCTGTAGACGGTAAGATGGATGCCATGACTACGCTTCCTCCGGATCCATTCGAAAACGACCCCATGCGCGAGCTTTCCGGAGCCGGAACGTCCACATCCACCATTGAGCGCGAGGAAACGCGCCAGGAAGTGGAGCCCGGCGACCGCGAGCGGTTCGCGCACTATGTGCGCAAGGAAAAGATCATGGAGTCGGCAATGACCGGCGAGCCCGTCATTGCCCTCTGCGGCAAAGTCTGGACGCCGGGGCGCGATCCCCAGAAGTTCCCGGTCTGCCCGGAGTGCAAGGAGATCTATGAGGGCCTCCGTCCCGGCAATGACGGTGGAGACAGCGGCCCGGGCAACTCCAAGTAGTGGGTAGGGAGAGAACACAGGCCCCTTCCCGTAGTGACCGCAATGCGGTCCGTTGCCGCGTGCCCGGAGAACCGGGGCTAATTTTCGCTGCCATCAGGCCGGGGGAGTCCGCATGACAGAAACATTATTTGGTGGTCCATCCCTGCCTCCGGCGTACCCGGAACGCGCCGCATGGGGTACAGCGCCCAAGCTGCGTGCCTGGCAGCAGGAAGCCCTGGACCTCTACATGGCCAGGCATCCAAAGGATTTCCTGGCCGTGGCTACGCCTGGCGCCGGTAAAACTACCTTCGCCTTGCGCATTGCCACCACGCTGCTGGATAGCGGCGTAGTTAACAGGATCACCATCGTGGCTCCCACGGATCACCTGAAGCGGCAGTGGGCTGACGCCGCTGCCCGGGTGGGCGTCGCCATTGACCCCAACTTCAAGAATTCCGATGGCCAGCATGGCCGTGGATTCGTTGGCGTCGCTGTGACGTATGCCCAGGTGGCGAGCAAGCCGATGCTGCACCGTGCCAAGACAGAAGCCGCCCGGACGCTGGTCATCCTGGACGAAATCCACCACGGTGGAGAGGCCCTGTCCTGGGGAGACGGCTTGCGCGAGGCCTTTGACCCAGCGGCAAGGCGCCTTTCACTGACCGGTACGCCGTTCCGTTCCGATACCTCACCCATCCCGTTCGTGGAATACGCCGAGGACCGCGACGGCATTCGCCGCTCCAAAGCCGATTACACGTATGGCTACGGCAATGCCCTCCGGGACCACGTGGTGCGTCCCGTGCTTTTCATGGCCTACTCGGGCCAGATGCGCTGGCGGACCAGTGCGGGTGACGAAATGGCCGCCTCCCTTGGGGAAGCGGCTGTCACCAAGGACATCACGTCACAGGCCTGGCGGACGGCGTTGAACCCGACCGGCGAATGGATTCCGGCTGTCCTTGCCGCCGCGGATAAACGCCTTGGCGAAGTTCGCCGGACGGTCCCGGACGCCGGTGGGCTGGTTATCGCCACGGACCACGACGACGCCCGTGCCTACGCAGGGCAGCTTAAGAAGATCACCGGGCAGTCGCCCACGGTAATTCTCTCTGACGACTCCAAGGCTTCCAGCAAGATCGAGGAATTCTCCGCGGGAGACAAGCGGTGGATGGTCGCCGTCCGGATGGTGTCCGAAGGCGTGGACGTTCCCCGCCTCTCGGTGGGCGTCTACGCCACGTCCACCTCGACGCCGCTGTTTTTTGCCCAGGCCGTAGGCCGTTTTGTGCGTGCCCGCAAAAGGGGCGAGACGGCGTCGGTCTTCCTGCCCTCGGTGCCACCCCTGATGGTGCTGGCCAATACCATGGAGGCCGAGCGCGATCACGCCCTTGACCGCCCGGAAAAGGATGAGGACGGACTCTTCAGCCCTGAAGAGAACCTCATGGCCGAGGCCAACCGCGAGGACAAGGCCTCGGACGAGCTCACCAAGGGCAAGTTCGAAGCCCTCGATTCGCAGGCTTCCTTTGACCGCGTCCTTTTCGACGGCGGTGAATTCGGTACGGGAGCGGACATCGGCTCCGATGAGGAGTTGGACTTCCTCGGCATTCCGGGGCTTCTCGACGCCGAGCAGGTAGGGACGTTGCTGCGTCAGCGGCAGCACGAACAGCAATCGCGCAAAAAGCGCCAGTCGCCTTTGGCTGCCGCAGCTTCTCCGGCCGTACCCGACCACCGCATGCTCATGGACTTGCGCAACGAACTGGCCAAGAACGTAGCCGCGTGGTCCGCTCGGACAGGTACACCGCACGGAGTAGTGCACACGAAACTGCGCGAACTATGCGGTGGACCTGCTGTAGCCCAGGCGAACGAGGAACAACTTCAGGCGCGGTTGCGTAAGTTGCAGGATTGGTTCATCGGGCGAAAGTAGCCGGACCTGGCGGCGTTAAACCCAGCTGCGTTAAACCTGGCTGCGTTCAACCTCGACGCCGGCGGCTTCCATTTCGTCGAAGGTTTCGGTGAGGTCCCCGGCGATTCCCGCTGTCAGGTCCGCAATGACCGTAGTGGCATATCCGGCCTGTACGGCGTCAAGGGCCGTTGCCTTGACGCAGTAGTCCGTGGCGATGCCTACGACTACCACCTCTTCGACGTCGTGGCTTTGCAGCCAGTCATCGAGGCCGATGGCATCTTCATCCAGGACCTCGGAGACGACGGACCCGGCCTTGAGATCCCCGGAAGGGACGTCGTCTTCCGGGGCAAGGACGCCTTCAAAGCCGGAGTAGGCCGCTGTGTACTGTCCTTTACGGAAGTAAGCCTGGATGTATTCCGGGTCCAGGTCCTCGTGGAGTTCAGCTCCTTTGGTCCGGGCCCGGCAGTGCGGCGGCCAGGAATCCACCATGTCCGGCTCATCGGAGAAATGGCTGCCCGGTTCGATGTGCCAATCCTGGGTGGCCACGATGTGGTCAAAATGCTGCTGGTTCGCATCCACGTACTCGGTGATGGCGCCGGCAACTGCGGCGCCTCCTTCGACGGCGAGGCTACCGCCTTCGCAGAAGTCGTTCTGGACATCGACGATGATCAGGGCCCTGGACATCAATTCTCCTCGTAGATGGTGGGGATGGCGGCCTCACCGCGCTGCAGGCGGTTCACTACGGCGGGCAATTCGGCCATGCTGGCGGCGTGCCGTTCTTTGGCGCGGATCACGCCTTCGGGGCCAGTCCAGCCGGGCAGGAGTTCACCATTCTTGATGAACTGGTGCAACAATGAACGGTCGTTTCCGTCGTCTTCCGGCCGGCGACCTATTCCAACGATCTCCTGCGTGGCCCTTCCGTGTTCGTTGAGTTTGCGCAGGGCGTACTTGCGTCCACCTACGCTGGCCTTGTTCTTGGCCGCTTTCGCAACGGAGATGAACTCGCCGGCGTCGTTTGTCCTGCTCACCAGTTTGTACACCATGCTGGCGGTGGGAGCGCCGGAGCCCGTGACCAAGGACGTGCCAACCCCGTAGGAGTCCACGGGGGCGGACTGGAGGGCGGCTATGGCGAATTCGTCCAGGTCCGAGGTAACTACTATCCGGGTGTTCACGTTTCCAAGGTCATCCAACAGTTGCCGGACGCACTGCGCCTGGGCAATCAGGTCGCCCGAGTCCAAGCGGACGGCGCCCAGTTTGTCCCCGGCCAGTTCGACGGCGGTGCGCACCGCTGTCTCGACGTCGTACGTATCTACCAGCAGCGAGGTTCCCGGGCCGAATGCGGCAATCTGTGCCTCGAAGGCCTCGCGTTCGGTGTCGTGGAGGAGCGTGAAGGAGTGCGCCGCGGTGCCAACGGTTTTGATGCCGTAGCGTCGTCCGGCCTCAAGGTTGGAGGTGCTGGCGAAGCCGGCGATTACTGCAGCGCGGGCAGCCGCCGTCGCGGATTCTTCCTGGGTGCGCCGGGAACCCATTTCGATGCATGGCCGGCTGCCGGCCGCTGACGTCATCCTTGATGCGGCAGAGGCGATGGCGCTGTCGTGGTTCAGGACGGAGAGGATGTAGGTTTCCAGGATGCAGGCTTCGGCGAACGTGGACTCAACGATGAGGATGGGGGAGTTGGGGAAGTAGGCGTCGCCTTCCGCGTAGCCCCAGATGTCTCCAGTGAATTTGTAGTTGGCCAGGTAGTCCAGTGTCTCCTGGTTGACCACCTTGTTCCGCTCAAGGAATGCGAGCTCGGCTTCACCAAAGCTGAAGTCGGCAATTCCTTCCAGGAGGCGGCCGGTTCCCCCTACAACGCCGTAGCGGCGACCGTCGGGCAGGCGCCGGGCGAACGCTTCAAACACTGAGCGGCGATGGGCAGCCCCCGAGTGCAGGGCGGCCTGGAGCATCGTCAACTCGTAGTGGTCGGTGTACAAGGAAGTGGCGGGATGGTCCCAAGACGTGGCTCTACTCACGAATTCACTCTAGTGCGAGCCGCCATAGAATGGACAGATGACCCCTAGCGTTGCATTTGGCACGGACATTGATGAGCGGACGGAAGCTGTAGAACAGACGTCCACCGATGTCCTGACTGCCCCGGACATCCCTTGGAATTTGGTGATCTGGAATGATCCCGTCAACCTCATGAGTTACGTCAGCTATGTGTTCCAGAGTTACTTCGGCTACTCCGAGTCCAAAGCACACAAGCTCATGATGGAAGTCCACAGGAAGGGCCGCTCCATCGTGGCGCATGGCAGCAAGGAACAGGTTGAGCAGCACGCAGTAGCCATGCACGGCTTTGGACTGTGGGCCACCGTGGAGAAAGCGGCAAGCGGAAACGAAGCACCCGGGAAGGGCGGCCGCCAGCGTGGCTAAGGCATTCAAATACGGACTCAAGGGAATCACCGGCTACCTTGAGCCTGCCGAACGGGATCTACTACGCGGGCTCCTGGACGACGTCATCTCGATGCTGGAGTCCGATGCCCGGGAGAACGAGGACCCGCTGGCCGCCTTGATCGGCTTGGACATGGACGTGAAGCAACCGAGCGACCGCGCCTTGCTGCGGCTTTTGCCGAATGTCATGAAGGACGACGACGGCGGCTCGCTTGAGTTCCGCCAATTGACCGAACGCTCCGTGCGGGAAAACAAGATTGGCGCGTTGAAGGCCACAGCGATGGGCCTGGACAAGGATGATCTTGTCCTGACCCTGGACGACGCAACGCGCTGGTCCATGGCCTTGAATGATGTTCGCCTGGTTTTGGCCGAACGCCTGGACATCCGCGATGAGGCGGACGCCGAGCATATCCACAGCATGCAGGACTGGAGCCAGGCGGAGGACGTGGAGAGTTACCTGGCGTTGGTCTACAACTTCACCACCTGGCTCCAGGAGTCTCTGGTGCAATCGATGATGTCGGCCAGGCAGGCAAAATCCTGATCCGGGAGGTCATCACCGGGCCTGCCTATGTGACACACCAGACACGAGGCGGAGGCCATAGGTAATGGCCGCAACACAGGGGAAGCCTTATTCTCGAATAATCATGACTTCAGCATCTGGCAGTTCAACGGGCGACAGTTCAAAGGGCGACGATTCAACAGGCGCCGGATCATCAGGCGCCGGATCATTAGACGCCACAGGGGTCGCGGTTGCTGCCTCGCCCGCTGACCTGGTGGTCCCCAATGAGCTCATGGGGTCCCGTCCGATTGGTGTCTTTGATTCCGGCGTGGGTGGGTTGACGGTAGCCCGCTCCATCATCGATCAACTCCCCAACGAATCGATACTGTACGTGGGGGACACCGCCAATGGACCCTATGGGCCCCTGCCCATCGCCGAGGTCCGGGCCAACGCACTGGGTGTGATGGACGAGCTCGTGGATTCGGGTGTGAAGCTGCTGACCATTGCCTGCAACTCTGCTTCGGCCGCAGTTCTCCGGGATGCGCGTGAACGCTATACCGCGCGATATGGGATCCCTGTTATTGAGGTCATCCAACCCGCTGTGCGTAGAGCGGTCGCGGCCACCCGTTCCGGCAGGATCGGCGTCATTGGGACCTCCGCCACCGTGGGCTCGCGCGCCTATGAGGACACGTTCGCGGCAGCCCCCGATCTTGCCATTACCTCTGTGGCTTGTCCGGCTTTCGTGAGCTTCGTTGAAGCCGGCGTCACCACGGGAGCGGACCTTCTGGCAGCGGCGAATGAGTATCTGGAGCCGCTGAAACGCGCTAGTGTGGACACCGTGGTGCTTGGATGCACGCACTACCCCCTCTTGACCGGGGTGATCTCTTTCGTCATGGGCGAGGACGTGACCCTGGTGTCCAGTGCGGAGGAAACTGCAAAGGACGTCTACCGCGCTTTGACCACCCACGGTATCCAGCGAACCGATGCAAGTGCCCCCAGCCATGAGTTCATTGCAACGGGGGATGCTGTCCAATTTGAAACGTTGGCCCGACGGTTCCTCGGCCCCGAGGTCTTGTCCGTCAAGCACGTCGACCACGTGGCTGCGCAATACCCCACCGGAAGCCTGGCGCGCATCACGCCGGAAATGCTGGAAGCGGCCAGGAGCGGCGCGGGACTGTCGCGTCGCTCCTACTTCGTGCAACCGGAAAGGGGACCCAGCCCCGGTTCCAGCGCAACCTTGGGACGTGGCCTGTGAAACTGACCATCGTGGGCTGTACTGGTTCATTTCCGGGTCCCGGCTCGCCGGCGTCGTGCTATCTGGTGACTGCGCATGACGGTGAGCGGGAATGGAAGATCGTGATGGACCTTGGGAGCGGAGCGTTGGGTGCCATCCAGCGTTACACGGATCTTGAGGACATCGACGCCATATTCCTCACGCACCTGCACCCGGACCATTGCATGGACTTGTGTGGCCTCCACGTAGCGGTCCGGTGGAAGCCCGGCGGTTGGGGGCGGGACCGGATTCCCGTGTGGGGGCCGGCAGCAACTGCGGACAGGATGGCAACTGCCTATGGGCTGGACCTGGATCCCGGCATGCATGAGGAGTTCGACTTTACCAATTGGGCCGAACAGAAGCCCGTCACTGTTGGTCCTTTCACGGTGACGCCTTACGGCGTCAACCATCCCGTGGAAGAGGCTTATGCATTGCGTGTGACGGCAACGGAACCAGGCAAGGACGGAACGCCCGTAACCCGCGTACTGACATATTCGGGGGACACCGATTCGTGCCAGGGGCTGGAAGAGGCGGCCAGTGGCGCTGATTTGTTCCTGTGCGAGGCCGCGTTCGAGGAAGGCCGCGATGACGGCATCAAGGATGTGCATCTAACGGGTAAGCGTGCCGGGGAGGCCGCCATGAACGCCGGCGCCAAACGTTTGCTTCTGACCCACATTCCGGTGTGGACTTCGCAGACCAAGGTAATGTCCGAGGCCAAGCCGGTGTTTGCCGGGGACGTTGCTGTTGCCGTCGCCGGGGTCCACTACACGATCTAGCCCCTCCGGATGGTGCCCTGTACGCCTGGGCGGCGTCGGGCGTTGTCCCATCGTCGCTAAGCTTGAAGCATGACTTCTGAAGCTACAGCCACACCCGTTATCCGCGCCGACGGCCGGACCCCCGATCAACTGCGTCCTATCAGCATTACCCGCGGCTGGTCCAAGCAGGCCGAGGGCTCGGCGCTCATCGAGTTCGGAAACACCCGGGTACTGTGCACGGCTTCCCTGACCGAAGGCGTTCCACGCTGGCTTAAGGGCGAGGGCCGCGGCTGGGTTACCGCCGAATACGCCATGCTGCCACGGGCAACGAACACCCGATCCGACCGCGAGTCCGTGAAGGGCAAGATCGGCGGACGCACGCACGAGATCTCCCGCCTCATTGGCCGTTCGCTGCGCTCCATCATCGATACCAAAGCCCTGGGCGAGAACACGATCGTCCTTGACTGCGATGTCCTGCAAGCCGATGGCGGTACCCGCACCGCGGCCATCACCGGCGCCTATGTGGCGCTTGCCGAAGCGATTCGGTTTGCCCGCGAAAACAAGCTCATCGCCCGTAATGCCGAGCCGCTGGTGGACACGATTGCTGCCGTTTCCGTGGGCATCATCGATGGCGTGCCGATGCTGGACCTGCCGTACGTCGAGGATGTCCGGGCCGAAACGGACATGAACGTGGTGGTCACTGGATCCGGCAAGTTCGTGGAGGTCCAGGGAACGGCCGAGGGCGCTCCGTTCGACCGCGATGAGCTCAACGCCCTGTTGGACCTCGCCCTGATCGGCACGGGCCAGCTTGCGGCTATCCAGCGCGAGACGCTGGCGGAAGCTCCGTGACCGGCGACTCCGCCTCCGGTGCTCCGCGGCTGGTTCTGGCAACGCACAACCTTGGCAAGTTAAAGGAACTCCGGGAGCTGCTTCGCGGCCAGGTTCCAGGGCTCGACGTCGATACCCAAGTGGTGGATGCAGCTGCCGTTGGTGCACCGGACGTTGCGGAAACCGGGGTCACCTTTGCTGAGAACTCACTCCTGAAGGCGCGTGCCGTGGCTGAGGCAACGGGTTTGGTGGCCATCGCGGATGACTCGGGGCTTGCCGTTGATGTCCTGGGCGGAGCGCCAGGCATCTTCTCCGCCCGGTGGTCGGGAAAGCACGGGGACGACGCAGCGAACCTGCGCTTGCTGCTCGCGCAACTCTCCGATGTGCCGGACACCTTCCGCGGGGCAGCTTTTGTGTGCGCGGCCGCCCTGGCAGTGCCCGGAGCAGATGGAATTACGCACGAAACCGTTGAGTACGGGCAGCTCGAAGGCACGCTGCTGCGCGAGCCACGTGGTGAGGGTGGGTTCGGGTATGACCCCGTGCTCCAGCCCGCGGGGATGGACCGCAGCTGTGCGGAGCTGACATCCGAGGAAAAGAACGCCATCAGCCATCGAGGCCAGGCTTTCCGGGCTTTGCTCCCCGCGATCGTTGCAGCGCTCTCGGGTGTTCATTCCAGCTAACAATTCCAACCAACACTGGAAACCGGCTTTTTGGAAGTCCAGGTTTAGCCATACAGGAGAAGGCACCCCGCTTTTGCGTCGGTGCCTTCTCCTGTATGGCTAAAAAGTGCGACGGGGCCTACTTCTCCCGGTGCTTTCCGCCTTCGTGCTCCTCGATGAATTCCTCCACGGGGTTGCTGCCTTCCGTGGCAGCTTTGCGCTTGGCGACGACGCCGCGGCTTACCTCGATGATGATGGGAATAACCGAGATCAGGACAATGACGATGAAGATGATGTCCAGGTTGCTGCTGACCCACGGAACCCGGTCGCCCAAAAGGTACCCAAGCAAGGTGACACCGCCGCCCCAGAGGGCGGCGCCAATGACGTTGAAGAGGAAGAATTTGCGTTTGTCCATCTGGGCCACGCCGACGATCACCGGTACGAACGTACGGATGATGGGGACGAACCGGGCCAGAATCAGGGCTTTGCCGCCGTGCTTCTCAAAGAAAGCGTGGGCGCTTTCGACGTTTTCCTTCTTGAAAAGCCTGGAGTCGGGGCGGTTGAAGATTGCAGGGCCGGCCTTTGAGCCAATGAGGTAGCCGGTCTGGTTGCCAATGATCGCCGAAACGATAATGAGGGCGGCCAAGGCCCAGATATTGAACTTGATGGTGTCTGTGGCTACAAGGAGGCCTGCGGTGAACAGCATGGAATCGCCGGGCAGGAAGAAGCCCACCAGCAGACCGGTTTCAGCGAAGACAATGCCGCATACCAGCAGTACTACCCACGGGGCCAAGGCTGGATCAGCCAGGAAGACCTGGGGGTTAAGCCAGTCCGGCAGGAACGAGGCCATGGGTGGACGCACTGGTCCCGCGCCCCCGAAAGTGGATACGGCTAAGTCGTTCATCGCAGTAAAGATCACCTATCAAGCCTACTGGACGGCCGTCGTCGTAACCCTCACCACAATGCGGCCCGGAAACGCCGCCCCGCCGCGGAAACCGGCAAGAACGCACCCTTTCGGCCTGTAACCTTGTCCAGTGGCATTGGACTTTACGGCGATCGACTTTGAAACAGCCAACGGCTTCAGGGGGTCGCCGTGTTCGGTCGGCCTCAGCAAAGTCCGCGGCGGTGTGGTGGTGGAGGAAGCCTCCTGGCTCATGCGCCCGCCGGAGAACCATGACCACTTCGAGTTTCACAACACCCGCATCCACGGCATCCGTGCCGAAGACGTTGCCGGCCGTCCCAGGTTCGGGGACCTCTTCCCTGAAATCGGTGCCTTCATCGGCAACGACGTCCTTGCAGCACACAACGCAGCCTTTGATCTGGGCGTTATCCGATCCGGCTTGGAGGTCTCCGGACTTGCAGGCCCGGCCTACGAGTACGTTTGCACCGTGATGCTGTCCCGCCGCTGCTACTCGTTGGTGTCCAACTCGCTGCCGTACGCAGCGGAGGAAGCCGGAGTACCCCTGGTCAACCACCACGATGCCGCCGAGGACGCACGCGCCTGCGCAGGAATCCTGGTGGACATCGCCCGCCGTAACAACGCCAACAGCATCGCGGAACTCTATCTTTCGCTGGGCCTCACGTTGCCCAGGCAACCTGCCTTCGATCCCATGAATGGCCTCTCCAAGCCCACCCTTGCCGCGCTCGCGGGCAGGAAGGCAAATAGTCCCGCGGAGCAAACCCTGGACGGCGCCCTGAACGGTCCCGGACGTGCATGGTCCGCATGGCCCGAGGAGGGCCCTAATCCGTTGCCGAATCCCGCAGCCGAACCGGGACATCCGCTGTTCGGCCAGACGGTGGTCTTCACCGGCGACCTCATCATGACCCGTCCCGAGGCCAAGTCCCGGGCTGCGGAGATGGGTGCACGCCCCGAAAGCAGGGTGACCGCCCGCACCACTGTGCTTGTGGTGGGCGACGGATTCGTGGCCGGGGACCTGCGCGCCGGGCGGCTGACGGGCAAGGCCAAGCGTGTCTTGGAACTTCACGCGAAAGGCCAGCAGATCGAGGTGGTCTCGGAAGGCGAGTTCCTGCAAATGGTGGGCGGAAACTAACGCCTGCGTCCGGTGGGAAGCTAATCAGCCTGTGGTGACGGCGAGCAGCCGGTCCGCCATGCCACGAATGACCTCTGTGCCTTCCAGCGCCCCGAGCCATTCGGCAGGAAGGCAGGCGTCGCCGTAGTAGGCGCCCAAAATGTTTCCGGCGATGGAACCGGTGGAATCGCTGTCGCCACTGTGGTTGATGGCCACCGCGATGGCTTGGCGGAAGTGCTCAGTGGGCTCGCTGCCTTGGGTGGAGAGAACCGCATAAAGCCCGACGGCGAGTGCCTCCTCGGCGACCCAGCCCTCACCCAGCGCTGTGACCAGCTTTTCAGGACTGAGGGGAGCGGGCTCCGAGGACAACCTCAATGCCGCTTCCAATCGCCCGGGCAGTTCGGGCGCTTTGGTGGGCACGCCGTTGACGTAGTCCAAGGCGCCAATAGCTGCGGTGCGGACGTCACTGCCCGCCACAATATTCTGGATCATCAAGCTGAAGGCAGCCGCGCTCAACCGCGCTGACGGGTGTCCGTGCGTCAACGATGCAGCATCTGAACTGAGTTTGTACACGGCTTCACGGGAGATATGGGGCACGAGTCCAAACGGTGCAGAACGCATGACTGTGCCACACCCCTTGGAATCGGGGTTAACCGGCCTGGCCACGGTGCCCATTTCTCCTGAAGCCAAACCGCTGAGGCAGGTGTTTCCCGGGGCCCGACGACGCCGGAGTACTTCCTGGCCGTCTATCCACCGGGGTTGCGGAACCGGGGCAGAAGGGGAAACGGCAACGTCCTGGGTTGCCAGCCAGCGAAGGTAGGCAAGCCAAAGGCAGGCGATCTCATCTGCCGCCACCCCATCATTGGCCCATTCGAGGGCGTCGACCAGGCCGTCCACCGTGTATAGCGTCATCTGCGTGTCGTCCGAAAACTCGCCCATGGCGTCGAGCTGGTCAAACGACGTGAGCCCGGCGGAACCGTAACGGGCACGAATGGCATCAAGGCGGTCGAACTCCACTGCGTAGCCAAGGGAATCACCCAGGGCCCCTCCCAGCAGTGTCCCGTGGACGCGGGATTCAAACGACGGGGTGGCGGGGGAGGACGCTTCAAAACTCATGCCATCAACTTACCGCGCCCTGCTGTATCCGATGGGGTAAGCAGTTGATGTGGACGGCCGCTGATATGGTTGGGAGGCTGCCCAGCACTAGGAAAACTTGGAGAGATGACGTGCGTGAACCGGCTTGGCGACGGACAGGCAAGACACCTGACTACAGGTTCTCCTTGGCGAACGAACGGACCTTCCTTGCGTGGATCCGGACGTCGTTGGCGTTGCTCGCCGGGGCCATTGCCATCGATCAACTGGCTCCCAATATTGCCCCCCAGCCAGTCAGGATCGTCCTCTGTGTGCTCCTGTCCCTGATCGGCGCCGCCCTGGCCGCACTGTCATACCGCAGGTGGGGGCAAATGGAAGCTGCGATGCGCAACGATGAAGCCTTGCCGTTCTCCTGGGTCATGCTGCTCATGACGATCGTGGTGGCCGTGGCGGCATTCGCTTTCGCCGTGTTGATTTTGGTGGCGCGATGACCGGGGTTTGTACGATGACCGGGTTTGCGCGATGACGAGGTTTCTAGGATGACGAGGTTTGTAGGATGACGAGGCCCGCACGTTGAGCATGGACCTCCGTGATCCCGGTCTACAGCCGGAACGGACCACGCTGGCCTGGCGGCGAACCCTCATTTCGCTGGTGGTGGTGGATCTGTTCATCTGGCGCAGTTGGCTTACCTCCGAGCCCTCAACGGGCCATCTCATTCCGGGCCTTCCCGGGCTGGATTACCAAGGTATCTGCGCCCTCATGGCTGCTGCCGCCACCGTTGTCCTGGCTTCTGTGGTGTGGGTCCGATCACGCCAGCTTCATGCTGGAACCGAGGCAGCTTCGGCACGGCTCATCTTTGTCAGCACCCTGGCCGTGATAGGGCTCGGCCTAACTGCGATCGCGGCCATTGCCTTGGGCGGCTAAGCTCGGATCGGTAGTCAGCCGGGACCCAGCAACCGTCCAGACTCAACTGGCAGGATGCTCAAGGGCTTTGCCCCGCGTCCACACCACCAACCGTAAGGAATCATTCGACATGACCTCTCCTGTGCAAGCCACGACCGGCCACGAACCGGGGCTGTTCGCGCGGCTGTCCGCTGAAGCCGTCGGTTCGATGTTTGTTGTGCTCGTGGCAGTGGGCGTGTCGATCTTCTCGAATCCTTCATCAGCGCCCCTGCCCGCCGCACTTGCGACCGGCCTGACGGTGACGGTGGCCATGCTGGCCTTCGGTCATGTTTCCGGCGGTCACTTCAATCCAATAATCACTCTGGGCAACCTGATCGCCGGCCGCGTCCGGGCGCTGGCAGCTGTTGCCTACCTTGCGGCGCAGATCATCGGCAGCGTGATCGGCGCCGCTTTGGCCTACGTTGTGGTTCTGACGGTTCCGGTCCTGACGGATGCGCGGGCTGCCTTCGGCTCTGTGGCGGCCGGTTATGGAGAGCATGCTGCTGCCCAAACCCAGATGGCAGGGGTTTTGATCGTTGAAGTTGTTGGCTCCGCCTTGCTGGTTGCGGTGTTCCTTGGAGCGACGGCCGGACGCCGTGCCTTTCCTGCCGTGGCCCCCTTTGCCGTGGGCCTTTGCGTCGCTGTGTTGTTGCAGTTTGGCCAGGTCCTTGGCAACCTTCCGTTTAATCCCGCACGCGCAACTGCACTGGCTTTCTTCAGCCCGTCATGGGCCGTCGAAGGATTGTGGCTCTTCTGGGTAGCCCCACTGATGGGCGCCGCGCTGGCCGGACTCGCTTTCCGTGGCTTTGGCTACGCCTCCTCCGCCACCACCCCTGAAGATGACACGGCGTCAGCGACGGCCGGAACCATCGAGGGCGAGCACCTGGACGCCGATGACAATGACGATTTCCAGGCAGAGGCAGAGGCAGAGGCAGAGGCAGCGGCAGAGGCAGCGGCAGTGGAGACCGGGACCGTCCGGAAAGAAGCTGCCGCAGATGACGCGCGCGACTTCTTTGACGGCAAGAAGGGCTAGGAGACTGACAGGATCGACGCCGGACGGCCTGTCTGCGCTTTTTTGTCGGTGCCCACAGTTAGCTTGAAAATATGCGGTTACTCCATACCTCCGATTGGCATCTCGGCCGGTCATTCCACGGCGTTGGCATGCTTGAAGCCCAGCGCGGTTTTGTGGACCAGCTCGTGTCCTTCGTGGAAGCGAAGTCTGTAGACGTTGTCCTCATTGCGGGTGACGTCTATGATCGCGCCCTGCCTGGACTGGATGTCGTCAAACTTCTCGACGACGCCTTGGTGCGCATTACCCAAGCCGGGGCCACCGTAGTGCTCACCAGCGGCAACCACGATTCCGCCATTCGGCTCGGATTCGCGTCACGCTTGCTCGAACGCGGCGGCGTTCACCTCAGGACAAGGGTCGAGGACCTGGATGTTCCCGTGCTTGTTCCCTTCGGAAAAGATGGGGAGAGCAGCGCGACACTTGCTGTCTATGGGATTCCCTATTTGGAACCGCGGCTCGTCGCGGAGCGGCTGGAGGTGGAGACCGCGAGTCATTTCGAGGTCACCCGTGAAGCAACCGAGCGGATTCGGCGCGACCTCCAGGACCGCCGTGCATCGGGCGCAGTGCATCCGGTGGTCCTTGCACACACTTTTGCCAGCGGAGGTATCACTTCGGACAGTGAACGGGACTTGAGCATCGGAGGGCTGGGCGCCGTGCCGTTGGATCTCTTCGAGGACTTTGCGTACGCGGCACTCGGCCACCTGCACGGCAGGCAGGAACTGGCCCCGAATGTCCGCTACTCCGGCTCCCCACTGGCGTATTCGTTCTCCGAAGCCAAACATTGCAAGGGGGCGTGGTTGGTGGACATCGATGCCGATGGAAGCGTTGCTGTCCAGGAAGTACTTTGGGAAGCTGCCAAGAGCCTGGCCGTGTTGAGGGGCAAGCTGAACGATCTCCTTGAATCCAGCGAGCACTCCTGGGCCGAAGCTGCCTATTGCCAAATCACGCTCACGGATGCCGAACGGCCCGTCCAGGCAATGGAGCAGCTCCGAACCCGCTTCCCTGACACCTTGGTCCTGTCCTTTGAACCCGAGGGTGCCGGGACCAAAGAAAAAGCCAGCTACAGCAGCAGGCTGGCAGCAGCCCAGGACGACCTCGAGGTCTGCTGCGGATTCCTGGAACACGTTCGGGAACGCAGTCCTGGATCTGCGGAAGAAGCTGCCCTGCGCGCCGCCCTTGAGGCCGTGCGGCTGGAGGAGGCTGAACTGTGAGAATCCATCGACTCGAAATTGAGGCTTTCGGGCCTTTTGCGACTTCGCAACACATTGATTTCGACCAACTCAGTGCCCAGGGTTTGTTTCTGCTCAACGGCGCCACCGGGGCCGGCAAGACCAGCATCCTGGACGCCATCTGTTTCGCCCTCTATGGTTCCGTTCCGGGTGCACGCCAGGAAGGTAAGCGCCTTCGCAGCGATCATGCAGCGCCGGGTGCTGAACCGCGTGTCGTGTGCGAATTCTCCGCGCGGGGCAGGCGTTTCGAAGTCAGCCGTTCCCCGGCATGGGAACGCCCCAGCGCGCGGGGCCGGAACGGCTTCACCACCCAACAAGCCAAGACCCTGCTGCGGGAGTGGGTTTCCGGAGTCTGGGAGGAAAAATCTTCGCGGAATGACGAAGTCGGCGCCGAGCTTTCCGAGCTTTTGGGTATGGACCGGGACCAGTTCACGCGCGTTGTGATGCTTCCCCAAGGTGACTTTGCGGCTTTCCTGCGCTCCAAAGCCAACGATCGGCTCGAGCTCCTCCAGAAGCTCTTTGGGACGCAGCGCTTCGAGTCCGTGGAGAAGCACATTGCGCGGCAGGCGGCCGAAGCTTCGCGCGCCGTGCAGGACAATGCGGCCGAACTGAAGATGCTGCTTGACAGGGCAGCCGCAGAACGGGAACAGCTTGGCCTTGCCGATGCGCCGGCAAATGTGGAGACGGCTGTCGAGGCGCCAGAGGCATGGTTCGCGGTCTTGGAGATGGAGCTGCTGGAAGAAGCCGGGCGACGTAAAGACGAGGCCACTGCGGCTGATGCACGGGCCGTACGGCTTGCGGAACAACTTCAGGAGGACCAGGAGAAGGCCCAACGGCATGCCAGGCTCGCTGCTGGAATGCAGCGGCGTGTTCTGCATGAATTAGCTGCAGCGCGGGCACTGGAGAACAAGGAAAAGCTGGGAGGACATCGTCGTGCGGCCGTCCTTGGGGGACAACTGGACGCCGTGGAGGCCACGGAACGTAAGTTCCGTTCGGCCTTGGAGGAGAGGGACAGCTCCCGGGAGCAGCTTGAATCCAAAGGTTTGGATGCTGCACATCCTGTTGCTGCGCTTGAGACAGTAAAGACCACCCTCGCCGTCCTCGAAGCCCGGCTTCCAGATGAACGGCGCATGGAAGAGGTGGCCACGCGGCTCGCAGCCAAGCGACAAGAACACTCAAGCCACCTGGCGGCCGCCCAGGCAGCAGCAGAGTCCCTGCAACACCTTCGAGCCGAGGAAGCGGCGGTGAAGACGGGGATGGAAGCACTGGAACCCTCGGCTGCACGGATCGAAGACCTGGAACGGGAGGCGGCCGCTGCGGCCGAACTGGTGTCGGTTGTGTCCCGTCATGAAGCTGCCGCCGCCGGGTTGCAGGACGTCACTGAGCGCCACGCCCGTGCCCGCAACAAAACGCAGGACCTCAGGCAAGCATGGCTTGACATGAGGGAGGCGCGCTTGGCCAATGCGGCCGGTGAACTCGCGGCAGCCCTTGTGCCTGGACAGCCTTGCGCCGTTTGTGGCAGCAACGAGCATCCGAATCCCGCGGCCGCAGCTCGTTCTGCACTTTCCATCGCCCAGGAAGAGGAAGAAGCCAGCAAACTATTTGAAGCCAGCGAGAAAGCTCTGGGACGCATCGCGGAGGAGGTATCAAGAGCCGCGCAGCTGCTGGCGGGCCTGGCTGCCCAGGGTGGCTCCGCAGATCCAGAGGAATCAGCCGCCCGCTTGGTCGCATCCGAAGCTGCGGCGACCGAAGCCCGAAAGGCCTCTGTCGCGTTGGAGAAGCTCCGCAAAGAGCATGAGGGTCTCATCAAACGCATGACCCTCCTGCAAGAGGAACATGCCGCTTCAACGAATGCCGCAGTGCAAGCAAGCTCTGCTGTCGAGTTACTCCAGGAACAGTATCTTGCGCTTGAAAACGAGCTGGCCGGCCTGGGACAGGGCTTCGCCAGCCTTCGTGAGAGGGCAGAAGCTCTCACCTCCCAGGGTTTGTTGCTTCAGGCTGCCGTAGATGCCGCGAACGAACTCGAACGTGCCGCAGCTGCGCGCCTGGAGGCGCTTGCTGCCTTGGAACGGGCACTGCCCGGGTCCGGTTTTTCATCGGTCGAGGATGTGCGTCGCCAGCTCATGCCACCGTCGGATGTTGTGGCATTGGAGAACGCACTCGCGGATTTCGAGGCCGAAGCTGCCCGGCTGGATGAGCTGTTTGCCGCCGAGGAACTCGTCATGGCAGCGAAGGAAGTCAGCATCGGCGAGCTTCCCCTGCCGGAGGACGAGCTCAGCGTCGCCAGGACTGGGGCTGCCCGTGCCATGGACGCGGCAAAGGCACTTGCGCTTTCCGCGGGGCTCGCACATAAAGCAGTCCAGTCTGTGCAGAGGATCCGCGCCGAGTATCAAAAGCTGGCCGAGGCGGGGAGGGAACCGCGCGAGCATGCCATCTTGTTGGGTGGGCTTGCAGACACCCTTCGTGGCGCAGGGGATAACAGTTACCGCATGAGCTTGAACAGCTATGTCCTGGCTGCCCGGCTGGAGCAGGTGGCCATCGCAGCTTCGGAGAGGCTGGTTGCCATGAGCGATGGCCGCTACACGTTGCAACACACCGACGCCCGGGCGGCACGCAACCAGAAATCAGGTCTCGGACTGGAAGTGGTGGATGAATGGACGGGCCAGCGTCGTGACACATCCACGCTCTCAGGCGGAGAATCCTTCATGGCCTCCTTGTCATTGGCCCTGGGCCTGGCTGACGTTGTACAGCAGGAGGCCGGTGGAGTGGATATTGAGACGCTCTTCGTCGATGAAGGGTTCGGAAGCCTGGACGAGCAAGCATTGGAACAGGTCATGGACGCCTTGGAGGGGCTGCGCGACGGCGGCAGGGTTGTCGGGCTGGTCAGCCATGTCGCAGAAATGAAGCAACGCATCAGCAGTCAGCTGCACGTGATCAAGGGCAGGCATGGTTCCTCGGTGGTTGTTGCCGAAGAAATGCCTGCCTGAGCCCGGATCCTATAGACTTGATCCGTTACACCGGGTTGCGCGCATCGGGAGGAGGGACGATGCGCAGACTTTAGCGAACCCGGAACAATGGAAAAATCTTCTTTGGCTTCCAAGCCACTGCCTTCACATCAGACCCCAACGCCGTCCACCAACCGGTCCCGCCTGCCCGGAAGGTTCGCGCGGCTGCCTGAGCTCGCAGGGCCGGGGTTCCTGCCTCTCGGCCTCTTCGCAAGACTTCCGTTGGCAATGCTCACCGTGGGTACATTGACCTTGGTAACAGCGGTGAGTCATTCCTACGCAATTGGCGGCATGGCTGCCGGAGCAGTGGGTATCGGGTCAGCAGTGGGAGCTCCCGTCCTCGGGTCGTTGGCCGATCGTGCCGGCCAGCGCATCGTTTTGCTCGTTGCGGCAGTTGTTAACACTCTGGCCGTCCTCGGCCTTCTTGCCGCCGCCTATATGACCCCAACTTCTGCCTCCGTGCTGGACGCTGCGGGCGTGCTAGTGGCAGGTTTCCTGGCCGGGGCGAGCTGCCCGCAGGTCGGCCCCATGGCCCGTGTTCGCTGGATGGCGCTGACCACCCGGAACCTGTCATCGGTCCGCATGGCCACTGTTTCCACGAAGGATGCTCCTGCAGCAGGAGCGGGAGTGCCGGCGAACGGAGGCCGGAGCGTGGCGGCCAGCCGTGCCGATCTGGACACGGCACTTTCCTACGAGGGCACTGCTGACGAGATTACGTTCGTGCTCGGACCTGCCCTGGTTGGAATTCTGGCCAGCCTCATTGCTCCTTGGCTGCCTTTGGCGTTGGCAGCGCTCATGACCATCACCCTTGTACCCGCCTTCGCCGTCCACCCCAGCCAAAATGCCGTGGTGCCGGCACCCCGTAAGGCTGCTGCCGCCGTCGTGGGTAATTCCCGTGAACGTGCAGCAAAGCGAGGGGGTCGCCGGGCGGGCGCGGTTGTGGCTGTGCCGGTTGTGGCAATGGTGTGCATGGGCACGTTTTTTGGTGCTACGCAGAATGCCCTGAGCGCCTTTTCTGCCCAGTACGCTACGGCGGAAATTGCCGGCCTCCTGTACTCCGTCATGGGCTTGAGCTCAGCCGTGGCGGCGCTGTCCGTTGCGTTCTGGCCGCAGCGTTTCAGCCTTGCCGCCCGATGGGTAGCAGCTGCCTTGGCGATGTCCTTGTTCGCACTGTTGTTGCTGGTTCCTGCAGGCATTTGGCCCATGGTGTTCGTGCTGCTTTTGCTGGGCATCCCGGTGGGACCAGTCATGGTCACGGTGTTCAGCATCGGTGGCGTGGTTGCCCCGGCCGGCCGGATGGCCACGGTGATGACGGCCCTTGCCAGTGGGATCGTGGCCGGTACCGCGCTTGGTTCCTACCTTGCCGGGCAGTTGGCGCAGGCGCAGGGGCCTGGTGCAGCCTTCGTCGTGTCCATGGCTGCCGCAGCGGGCTTGTTCGTGCTTGGAGTTCTGACTTACCTGGTCATGAAGCGTCAGCCTCAGTCGTAGTCCAGTGCTCCGGCGAGGGAGCGGGCCATTAGCTCCACAAGGCGCATTGACCGTTCTTCGTCGGGGTCGGCCAGATGCTGCATGCTGATGCCGTCTATACCGGAGATGAAGAGGCGGGTGACGTCCTCAAGATTGTGGGGGACTGGCTCGCCGGCGGCATCTGCCGCGCCCCGGAACAGTTTCAGGGTTGAACTGACCCAGCCGTCGTACATGGAGCGGTTCATCAGCAGGGCCTGGGGCTGGTCATCGGCCTCGACGCGGAATCGCCGGAGCAAAAGCTCGAAGGTGGTCACCTGCTCATGCGGATTCTCCAGCATGCGCGTCCAGATTCGCCGGGCGTGGGCTCCGATCATATGGCGCAGGCCCAATCCGGGATCAGCCACTGGTTCCAATGCCTTCGCATAATCGCGGCTGAGGAAGTTGTAGACCTCTTCCAGAAGCTCGTCCTTGCTACGGAAACAGTAGTGGAGTGCCGCAAGCGGCGCGTCGGCTTCACTGGCGATCCGGCGCGTTGTAGCCGAGGCGAGCCCATCCTGGGCAATGACCCGTGCCGCAGCCTCAACAAACTGCAGCCGCCTTGCTTCGGCGGGAACCCTGGCCATCCGCGCCCCTTCCTGTCCTTAGTCATATCCGTGATCAGGCACGCTGATCATCGGTCTCATCGATCCTAGGCGTTCTGCGCCCGGGCTGGCTCCTGGCAATGCCGTGGAGCCTTTGGAAAGACCCCTGAAAAGAATTTTACCGGAAAACCTAGTCAAGTGACCCAGTCAGACGACATACTTCTTTCTAGAACGTTGTTGTCTGCATCACATGGGATGCAATGACCTGAGGAGAACCGATGCAAGAACTTGCCGATCTGGTGATCGTCAATGCCTCGGTCCACACGATGGACCCGGCAAAACCGGACCGGATGTCAGACGCCCTGGCCATCAGGGATGGACGCATTCTGGCACTCGGAGGCACGGACACTGCGAGGGCGGTTGGGCCCGGCACCGTGGTTGTGGATGCCGCCGGAGGCGCTCTCATTCCCGCAATCAATGACGCCCACCTGCATTTCGTTTCGGCGGCAATGGCCGCATTTGGCTACGTGCGGCTGGATCCATCAATCGCACCGGATTGGGCGGCCGTGGTGGACATCATCAACAGGGCGCCAGCAGGGGAGGACGGCTGGGTTCGTGCGCATGGTTGGGACGAGGCGCTGCTCGGACCAGCAAGCGGATATTTGCTGGATTGCCGCCCCGGTACACCGGTGGTTGCGTTCGACCGCACAGGCCATCAACTTCTCGCCAATAGTGAAGCGCTGCGTCGGGCGGGCATCACTGCTGCTACGGCAGACATCGACGGTGGCACAGTGGTGCGGGCCGGCGATGGCAGCCCAACTGGCCTTCTCCAGGACGGCGCCATGCAACTGGTTTCAAAGATGATGCCACCGGTGCCGAACGCGACGCTTCGCCCTGCGCTGCTGCAATTGCAGGAACAGTTGCACTCGCTGGGCATTACGTCGCTGACAGATCCGGGTTTGGGCCCTGCCAGTGCCGGACTAATGGACGGTGCGGGCTCGACGGCGGCACTTGAGTTACTCGGCGACCTCGCCGCAGCTGGTGAACTGACACTAAGGATCAATGTCCTGATGCTGTTCGCGGGGACCGGGGGAGCCGATGCGAAGGCCATCGACGAGGGCCTGCGAAGCGGACTGGCCAACACCTACGTGAACAGGGGCATCGATCCGGAGCAGCTGCGGATTGCCGGCGTCAAGATTTTCGCCGACGGCATTCCGCGCAGTGGTACCGCGTGGATGAGCGAACCATATGGAAACGCCTGCACGCATGGCCACCTGGTGATCCAAGGTGCCGATGACGCCCACAGAGTTGCCGAACTCCACCGGATACTTCGGCTTATCAACGACGCGGGACTGCAGGCAGGAGTCCATGCAACGGGCGACGCCGCCACATCCGCGGCCGTGGAAGCGATTGTGGCGGCGGCCGATGGAACCGCTGAAGCCGGCTCCAAAGTGGCAGGAAATCGCCACTACATCATCCATGGCGCCTTCACGGATACCGAAACCCTGGCCACCATGGCTTCCCACCACATCGGCTACAGCACCAACCCGCTGATCCGCGAGGAAGCCGGGGACATGATGCGCCAGGTACTGGGCGAGGAACGGTTCTCCCGCCACCAGCCTCTGCATTCCGCTCTGGAGGCCGGCGTGCACTTCAACCTGGCCTCCGACGCTCCCGTAACCAGTCCCGACTGGCGCCGGACTGTGGCGGCTGCTGTTCGTCGTGCCACCCGCTCCACGCCAGGCAACCCCGGCGATCCTGAACGGATCACCGGACTCCAAGCGCTCACTGCCATGACCATAGGCGCAGCTTGGCAAGACCACGCAGAACATTTCAAAGGAGCACTGATACCGGGAATGGCCGCAGATCTTTGCCTGCTGTCAAACCCTTGGCCGGATGACGAGGAGATCGAGAAGCTCCTCGACGCCGAGGTCAGGCTCACCCTGAGCGGTGGCCGCATAGTCCACCAATCCAACAGCTAGAACAAAACCCCTCCGTTCCAACCATTTCGCGATTCAAGGAGCACCACATGCGACGCAGTTTTCCTTTGGCACTGGCCGCAGTCCTGTCCATGGCACTTGCTGCCTGCGGCGGCGGGTCAGGCCCGGCTTCCACCCCGGCCGCTGACGGGACCACCACACTGAAGGTGGGTACCATCGGTATCGGATCCGATGCCGCGATCCAGCTCGCCATCAACAAGGGCTACTTCAAGGAACAGGGTCTCAACGTCGAGACTTCCGTTATTGCCAACCCTCCCGCCGGTATTGCAGCTGCCCAGAGCGGCCAGATCGATCTCACCTATACACCCTCCATCCCGCTGCTGAATGCGCTGAGCCAGAACGTGCCACTGAAGATCATCGCTGCTGCTGATGGCTATAAAGACGGCGCAGGGAAATCCAGCGACCTCAACAGGGTCGATGACACAGGGCTCCTGGTCCAGCAGGCATCGTCGATCTCCCGGCCAAAAGACCTCGAAGGCAAGAGCGTCAGCGTCCCGGCCCGCAAGGCACAACTGGAAGTCACCGTCAGCAAGCTCGTCAAGGACGACGGCGGCGATCCCGCGAAGGTGAACTGGATGGTCCTGGACCCTTCATCGGCCCTTCAATCCCTGAACTCGGGACGCGTCGATGCAGCGTCGCTCGTTGCACCTTTCACGTCGAAGGCGATGTCCGAGGGCAACAGGCTGCTGGCATCGCCGGGCGTCGAATTCTTTGAACAGGGCGCAATCGGCCTCTGGGTTTCGGGTGCCAACACCGTGAAATCCAAGGAGAAGGCCTTGCAGGGTTTCAAGGCAGCTATCTATAAGGCCAATGCCTACGCCAATGGCCACATCGAAGAGGCACAGCAACTCAGCGCCGAGATCACCAAGACACCGCTGGACGTCGTCAAATCAGGAGCAGTGAACTACTGGCCTGAGGACGTCCGCACGGAGGACATTGAAAGGGCCAACAAGAACCTTGCGGACCTCGGTTTCCTGAGTGCACCCGTGAAGCTGCCGGGCGATCTTGTCTTCGGAAAGTAGGCGCGAACCGAACATGGGAGGCTCATTATGAAAGGGTCCATCCGCCCATTGACCTTCAGTGCGCTGGGCATTGCGGCAGCGCTGGTCATCTGGCAGGTCCTTGCCGAGGCAAAGGTGGCAGGAAATGCCCTGCCGCCAGCCACCACTGTTTTCAGCACCCTGGCAACCATCCTGGGGACGGCTACGTTCTGGTCCTCGTTGGGAGCCACGATCGGGATCGCCCTGCTCGCGCTGGCTTTGTCCGCGGTGGCAGGCGTCATCCTGGGCCTGCTTGTCGGGACTTTTGAGACCGTCAGGTTCGCTACCTTGGCGGTGCTGGAGTTCCTGAAGCCCGTTCCGCCCATCGTCATTCTTCCCTTGGCGGTGCTGGTACTGGGCCCAACCGGAGAGATGTCCTTGTTCCTGGTGGTGTTCGGCTGCCTCCTCCCGATCGTCATGCAGACTGTCGACGGAGTCCAGAGCACCGATCCCGTTGCCAGGGACACTGCCCGCTCCTACGGCATGCGCGAGCCCGAAATCCTGGCCCGCGTGGTCCTGCCCAGCGCCATGCCTTACATCGGAACCGCCATGCGGGTTGCTGCCCCGGCCGCCTTGGTGGTCACTGTGGTAGCGGGTCTGCTCGGCGGTGGCCCGGGCCTGGGCCAAAGCATTTACCAAGCCCAGGCGGCCGGTGATTACGCCAGCCTCTACGGCCTGGTGATCGTCCTGGGCGTTCTGGGCCTCCTGTTCCAAGGTGCCACGCGGCTGGCCGAGCGCCGTGTCCTGCACTGGCATGAGTCCTACCGTGAAGTGGTGCCGTGATGAGAAACCCCACAATGAGAAATTGGTTGATCGGCGCCGGAGCGCCCGTGCTGTTGTTGGTGGCTTGGTGGTTCCTGTCCGAGAGCTCCCTTGACCCCTTCTTCCCGCCGTTGCGCACCATCGTTGGCCGGTTCCAGGAGCTCTGGCTCTTTGAGCACTTCCAGTCAGATGTGCTGCTGAGCCTGGGAAACCTGTTCCTGGGATTTGCCATCGCAGCCTTTGCGGGGATTGCCATCGGGTTCGTGACGGCTCTTGTTCCCCCGGTTCGCTGGATGGTGGATCCGTTGATCCACTTCCTTCGGGGAATACCGCCGGTTGCCCTGGTGCCGATCTTTATTTCCCTCATTGGATTCGGCACCCAGATGCGCGTGACCAGCATCGCGCTGGCGGCGCTGTTCCCAACGATGATCGCCACCGTGGACGGTATCCGTGGGGTGGGCAACGACCTCATGGATGTGGCGAGGGTCTATAGGCTGACCCGGAAGGAGCGCGTCCTGAACGTCCTGCTTCCCGCGGCCGCGCCGCAAATCTTCTCCGGCTTGCAGGTCAGCCTGCAGGTTGCCTTCATCGTGATGATCGCCAGCGAGATGCTGGGCAGTTCCCAAGGCATTGGAGCCATGACGCTGCTCGCGCAGCAGAGCTTCATGACAGCGGACATGTGGGCCGGGATCCTGCTCCTGGGCGTCATCGGATTCCTTGTCAATGTCCTCTTCAGCCTGCTCAGGCGCAAGGTCCTCTCCTGGTACATCGGCTCACGGCGCATGGCGCGTGCAGCATGAGCATCCGACAGGCCCCGAGCCTTTCCACCCGAAACAGAAAGTCCGCCATGGCACAGCAACCAGAAACCCGCATCAACGCGACCACTCCACGGTTGGACGTGGCTCACCTGGCCAAGAGCTACGGGAGTGGCGAAAAATCCCATGCAGTCATCGAAGACCTTACTTTCACCGTGGATGCCGGCGAGGTTGTCTGCATCGTCGGTCCCTCCGGCGTCGGAAAGACGACCCTCCTGAAATGCCTGGCCGGGCTTCATCCGGCCAGCAGCGGACGGGCGGCTATCGATGGCCGTACCATCAGTGGCCCACCGCCGGAAATGGCGCTGGTTTTCCAGGACTACAACCGTTCGCTCATGCCGTGGCTGACGGTCAGGAAGAACCTCGTTCTTCCTTTGCGGCACCTCAAGTTGCCCGCAGCGGAACTGAAAGAACGCTGCGACAGCGCACTGGCCGCCGTCGGGCTTTCCCACGCCGACAACCAATACCCGTGGCAGTTATCCGGCGGCATGCAGCAGCGTGTGGCGATTGCCCGTGCCCTCGCATACCGGCCGGAGATCCTTATCATGGACGAGCCCTTCGCTTCGGTGGACGCACAGACACGCTTCGACCTCGAAGACCTGTGCCTGAAGATCAGGAAGGACTTCAACATGACCATTCTGGTGGTGACCCATGACATCGACGAGGCCGTCTATCTGGCAGACCGCGTTGTGGTCCTGGGCTCCAAGCCGGCCCGCGTCCTGAAGATCGTCGACGTCGACCTGCCGGCTCCGCGCGACCAGATCACCACGCGCTCGCTTCCGGAGTTCGCACGCCAGCGCACGGAAGTGCTGTCCCTCATCAAGAGGCCGGTATGACGCGGGAGCGCGGCAGTGCCGCCAAGGGCAGGCCCAACGTCCTGTTCTTCATCGCGGACCAATTGCGGGCCGACCACTTGGGCTTCGGTGGCAATCATGTCGTCCGGACGCCCAACCTTGATGCGCTCGCAGCCCGGAGCGTGGTATTCGAGAATGCGACGGTGGCGAACCCTACCTGCATGCCCAACAGGGCCAGCTTGATGACTGGCCGGTGGCCTTCGTCGCACGGGACGCGCTGCAATGGAATCACGTTGGATCCGTTGACGCAGACTGTTCCCGGATCTTTGGCAGCCGGCGGTTACCGCACTGTGGGAGTAGGAAAACTGCACCACCAAAACATGGGGTGGGAGTTTGAGCCGCACCAGGCCAAGGAGATCCGGAGTACCGATCCGATGCTCCTGGATCCAACAGTTGGTGACGCCCGCCGGCCCGGCTACGCTCCCGGTTGGGATCAGTGGGAGAACCGGGAGGCGCACGATAAACGCTTCATCGGGCTCCCTGCCGACTACTACGGCTACCAACACGTGGACCTCGTCATTGGTCATGGGGACCGGCCCGGAGGCCACTATGTCCATTGGGCCAGGGAACGTGGCGTCGACCCCGAAACGCTGGGAGGTGCAGGCAACTCCGCCAGCCGGTATGGCGGATGGGACCAGGTGTACCAGACAGCCATTCCCCCTGAAGTGCATCCCACCAGCTATGTGGGCGAGAAGGCAATCGAGCATCTGAAGGACGCGGCGGGCCAGGACCAGCCCTTCTTCATGTTTGTCTCCTTCCCTGATCCCCACCACCCCTTTTCACCCCCGGCAGGCTACTCGGACCTCTACGATCCTGGTGCGTTGCCCCTGCCGCTGGGATTCGACCAGGATCACTCGGCGTCTCCGGCGCATATCCAGGCAATGATGGAACACCGGGGCCATCCGAACCCGGACCCCACCATGACCTGGGCAGCAACGGAGGAACAATACAAGCATGCGGCGGCGGCACAATACGGCCTGATCACCATGATGGACGAGCACATCGGCCGAGTCCTGGACGAGCTTGATCGCCAAGGCCTGGCCGAGGACACCATCATCGTTTTCACCAGTGACCACGGAGACTTGTTTGGCGACCACGGCCTCATGCTCAAGCATTTTGTCCACTACCGTGCGGTGACGAATGTTCCCTTGATCGTGCACGTTCCGGGCATCCCGGCGGCCCGCACCCAGGCCCTCGTTTCCAGTGCCGACCTGGCGCCAACCTTGCTCGAGCTCACCGGCTCGACGCCCTACCGGGGTATCCAGGGCCGTTCCCTGGTTCCTCTGCTGCAAGGATCTGCGCAGAGGCACCGGGATGCTTTGCTGGTGGAGGAAGAGCAGCCATTCGGACTCGATGGACTCCCCGGGCCGGTGAGGATGCGGACGGTCATCACAGCAGAGGGCAGGCTGACGCTTTACTTCGGTACCGACGTCGCCGAACTGTACGATCACCGCACAGACCCCGGCGAACTGCTCAACCGGGCCGGTGATCCTGCCTTCGCCGGGTTGGAGGGGCGCCTGCTGCGGGCAATGCTGAACGAGATGGCTGCCGTGGCAGATGAAGGCACAGCTCCGACGGCGGCAGCCTAGTCATTTGCCCGGCATGCCACCGTTAGTGGCTGTTGCGGTAGCCGGTGGGGGAATTGCCGAACGCAGCCCGGAAGATCCGGCTGAAGTGGGCTGCGTCAGTGAATCCCCACCGCGCCGCAATCGCCGTGACCGGTCGGTCTGCCAAAACAGGGTCCAGGAGGTCGCGCCTGCAGCGTTCGAGCCTGCGCTGCCGGATGGATGAGGCCACGGTGGTGCCGATCTCCTGGAAAAGATCGTGCAAGTGCCTGGTGGAGATGTAGTGGGCGGCGGCTATGGTTCCCGGGGAAAGTTCGGGGTCACCCAGATTGGCCTCGATGTAGTCGTGGATCCGGCCCAGAAGGAGGAGGTGGGGATCGCGGCCGGTCTCGATGAGCTGGTCCAGTTCGCCGTTGAACAGGGTAGTGACGAGATCCAGTGCGTTGTGGACCAAGCGGAGGCCATTGGCCCCTGAAAGGGCTTCGAGGTTATCGGCAAGCCTGACGAGGAAGGGGCTGATGAGCTCGCCAAGGCCTTCATTCCCAGGTATCCGGAGGGCGGTTACGTGGCCCATGGCTTCGGCGGGCAAGTCAAGGAGGACGTGCGGGAACATCAGCACCAAAGTGCGGAAGTCGTCGTCGAACGTTAGTTGGTAAGGGCGGGAGGTGTCATAGATGGCGAGGTCCCCGGGACCGAGCACGGCTTCGCGTTCGTCCTGAACCAGGCGGCCAGAGCCGGAGAGTTGGATGCTGAGCTTGAAGAACCGTCCGGTGGACTTGGCGATCAGCTCAGGCGTTCGCAGGACCGTATGGGGACCAGCCGTAACTTCGACCACGGAAATTTGCCCCAGGACCCTGGCCCGCATGGTCCCGTGGAAGTGGTTGTCTTTGGGATGTTCAGGGCCTTTGGCCAGTAATGGCACGAAGGATGCTGAGATGGCCCGGCTCCATTCCTGGAATGAATCCGCCACCACTGTGTGCACGGTTGCGGGGCCGGTCTCAGCCGCGACGGTCATCAAATTCCCTTTCAATGCCCGCCGTACCTGATGGCGCCGGTACTGAATGCCACCAGCGCGGACGTGAGCTTGCCCACGATTCTACACCGGGGGACTTTACGAGGGCTGTGCTTGCGTGCACTGACAAACACCTTGCCGTGTGAGACAAGTCACGCGGTGCCTTGGCGGAGGAAGATTGCGGAATGACCCACACCGTGCCGCGCAATCTCCGTCCGGCACCGAGGCAGGAGCACAACCAATGAGCGTGGATAACCCCGTTAAGCGCAAGATCGCCGGGCCCGCAGACACCAAGAGGCGTCTGGGCGTCCCGGCCGTGACCTTCATGATTATTGCGGCCTCCGCGCCGCTGACCGTCCTTGCGGGCGGGGTGACCACCACCTTCGCTGTCACCGGGGTGACAGGAGTCCCGCTTTCGTTCCTGATCCTCGGCGGGATCCTGGCACTGTTCGCAGTAGGGTACGCGGCCATGAGCCGTTATGTCACCAACGCCGGCGCCTTCTACGCCTACATTGCCCAAGGCATTTCAAGGCCGGCCGGTGTGGGAGCCTCGCTGGTCGCCTTGATGGCCTACAACCTTATGCAGGTAGGCATCTATGGGCTCTTCGGCTTCACCGTCTCCTCACTGCTCTCGGCAAGGCTGGGCATCAGCGTTCCCTGGTGGATCCCAGTGCTGGTCTGCATCGCAATTGTCGGCTGGCTGGGAGTTAACCGGGTGGATCTCTCGGCAAAAGTGCTGGGCGTCCTGGTGGCCCTGGAATTCCTGGTGGTCATCGCCTATGACGTCATCTGCCTTGCCGTGGCACCTGAAGGAGTGTCTGCAGGCTCGTTCAGCCCCGAAAGCCTGTTCGTCCCCGGCATCGGCGCAGTCCTTTCCTTCGGAATCGCCGCCTTCATGGGCTTTGAATCGGCGGCCATCTATGGCGAAGAGTCAAAAGATCCCCAGCGAACCGTTGCCCGTGCTACCTTCGCAGCGGTTGCCATCATCGCCCTCTTCTATGCCGCCTCCGCTTGGGCAATGACCGTCGGTGCAGGCCCATCTGCAGTCATTGAAACAGCCACCAACAGTGGCCCGGACATGATCTTCGCCTTCCTGGGCACCAACGGAGGCGTGCTGTTGAGTGATATCGCGCAGATCCTGTTCGTGACCAGCCTTTTCGCCGCCTTGGTCAGCTTCCACAACGCAGTGGCGCGATACTTCTTCTCGCTGGGCCGGGAGCGCGTCATCCCACCGTTCTTCGCAGCAGTCCGCACAGGGAGTGGCGCACCCTTTGCGGGGTCGCTGGCGCAAACGGTGATTGCCGTCGTCGTGACTGTTGCCTTCGCCATCGCGGGATCAGGTTCTGAACTTGGTGAACTGTATCCCGTGCTGACCATGTTCACCTGGCTGACAAACAGCGGTGCCATGGGGCTGGTCCTGCTCATGACCGTAGTGTCCGCCGCAGTGATTGGCTTCTTCCGCCGGAACCGGCATGGTGCCAGCCTGTGGGTGCGGGTTGTTGCGCCCGGCCTTGGCTTTGTTTTCCTGGCGGTAGTGTTTGTGCTCATCCTTGCCAACTTCAACGTCCTTCTCGGCCAGACGGAATCGACGGCGGCAACATTCGTCCTGCCGCTGGTAGTGCTTCTGCCGGGCCTGGTGGGAATCGCGTGGGGGCTGCGCCTGCGGCGCTCGCAGCCCGGACTCTATGCCCGGATCGGCCACGGCTCCGAAGACTGAGACTGTTTCGAAGACTGAGACTGTTCCGTACGCGGAAGCACCGCACGAAAGAAAGCCCCGGCGGGTGACCAGTTCAATCTGGTGCCGGGGCTTTCTTTCGTGTCTTGTTGCTGTGATTGATTCGAGCCGGGCCAGCTACACCGAAGGGTCAAGCTCCGGGCTGTGGTGGGTGATGCTGATCAACCGGCCGCGGGCGCCGAACGTGAAATGCACAGGCTTGGTGCCAGCCTCATCCCAGCCGAAAAGGCTGCCATGTGAGCGGATTGCTTTGGGGCTCCGATGATCGGCTATGGTCACGGAGCCGCACGGGATGACCTTTTCGCGCCAGGTAAAGACGAAAATTCCGGGCCGGATTTCGAAGACGGTATTGGAATCGGTGTCTGCGAGGCCCCGCTCCGGTCCGGCGAGGCACTGCCAGGTGTACCAGGTAGGGCTGAGGTAGATGTGTTCGTAGGCGTGGGCATCGCTGTACACCCATTCGACGCGCCGCCCGATCAGGCCTGTGCTCTCCGCGATGGGTGTTCCATTGGCGCTGAAACCTTCGAGGGTGCCGGGGCGGAAATCGTGCTGGACTGCCGTTGAGCCGGGGGATGCGTGTCCCAGAAGAGCGCCGACGTAGAGCGCGCGTCCGTTGGCGAGGTCCAGGATCAAGGAAACGGCGAGGCCTTCCTCCACAGGACTGTGCCATTGGGCGTAGTAGAGCTCATCGGCTACGAGGAAGGCCTCGTAGGATGCCGTCCCGCTGTTTCCGGCCGCAGCCCATTGGACTTCTTCGTCATCAAAGCTGAACGTCATGGGCACGCCATCGCTGCGGACGGCAAATTCCCGTCCCGCCAGGTCCTGGACGGTGGGGGCTTTGTTGGCATCGAAGCCGGGCGCCAAACCGTCCAGGGGCAGCCAGCTGGAGGTATCAAGAAGATTCAGGCTCATGGGTTCCTTCTCAGTGCTCGACGAAACGAAGGACAGGAAAATTCCTGCCCTTCTTCGAGTATTGGGTTCCCGCGGCTGTGGGTCTTGTGCTGTGGGGCAGGGCACTTGACCCAGAAGGAATGCCTGGCCTGCGGAGGAGGGGTTCAGGCCAACTGGCTCTCGATGCGCATGGCGCTGGCAGCCAACTCCTTACCCACGGCGTCGGCGTCCTGGTCGAGGCGGATATAGACGACGGCGATTGCGGCCGGCCGTCCGCCCGGGACGTGGATGGGAGCGGCGATTGATGACAACCCGGCGATCACTTCATCGTGGCTGGTGGCGTAGCCGATGCGTCGGGCTTCGTGCGCCTCGGGGCGGTAGGGGATACCTGCTCCTACCTGACGCCAACGGTCCTCGGTCATGGTCGATTGGATGGCGATGCCGGGTGCGCCAATACCTATAGGGTGGCGGCTTCCGGGATGCTGGGCGAGTGCGGCGCCTGAATGCCGGGGTTCCACGGTGACCAGCGTGACGCATTCCTGGTGGTCCCAAACTGCCAGGAAAGCGGTCATGTGCAGGGTATTCGCCAGCTGGGTGAGCTCTGGAAGGGCAGCTGTTTGCAGGTTGCTGGAGACCCCACGTGCCAGGACGGCCAGTCCGGGGCCGGGCTGGACGCGGCCTGAATCGTCCCTGATCAACAGCGAGTGGTCTTCCAACGTCCGGAGGATGCGGTAGGCAACAGAACGGTGCACTCCCAGGGCTTCGGCGAGTTCAGCAATGCTAAGCGGGCGTTCGGCTTCGGCAAGGATCTCCAGTGCACGGATTCCCCGTGAGAGGGTTTGCGACGGCGGCGCCTGGGTTGCTGCTTCCTGCGGACTTTTGACGTCGCTGCGGGGACTCATGCAAACCATCCTATGTTGGCGGGTGACGGCATGCGGCGGTCAACTCTTGTGTTGCACACCTCATCAAGATATCGTTCCATATACGAATTGACTATTCAACTATAGAACAATTGTGTTCTTGAGCAGCATTTTTCCCGTTGTGGCGGGATAAAGGCTGTGCGCTGGGTCACGGTATGTAGTAGTCTTTCCTAACTGACCGTTCTGTCGGTTAATGCCAGCCATGCACCGACCAGTCACTCTCACCCCTGGAGTTCCAATGACCGCAACTTCCACTGTCGACTCTGCGTCGGGCCCAAGCAGTAAGCGCGAAGAGCGCCGGGTCCTGGCAGGGACTTTGGTCGGCACCACCATTGAGTGGTACGACTTCTTCATCTTTGCCCAGCTCACGGCAACGCTGTTGTCGCCGCTGTTCCTGACTCCCCTGGAAAAATCGAACCCCGGAGTGGCGCAAATTCTGTCCTTCGCCACCATCGGCATCAGCTTTCTCTTCCGGCCATTGGGGGCATTCGTTGCCGGACACCTCGGCGACAGGCTGGGACGCAAGGCAGTCCTGGTCATGACGCTTGTCATGATGGGGGCGGCGACGGCCCTGATCGGCGTGCTGCCCACCTACGGAACAATCGGGCTTTGGGCCCCGATTCTGCTGATCACCCTTCGGGTGGTCCAGGGCTTCTCGGCCGGTGGTGAGTGGGGCGGCGCCGCCCTGATGGCTGTAGAGCATGCTCCGATCAGCAAGCGCGGACTTTTCGGTGCTTACCCGCAGATCGGCGTGCCCATCGGCATGATCCTGGCAACCGGCCTCCTGTTCTTCCTGCAGTCGGGCATGTCAAAGGAAGACTTTGCAGCCTGGGGTTGGCGCGTGCCGTTCCTGCTTTCCGTGGTTCTGATCGTGGTGGGCTACCTCATTCGCCGCGCAGTCGGGGAAAGCCCGGTCTTCAAGGAAATCGCGCAGCGCAAGGCCGAAAGCAAGGCGCCCCTGAGCGAGCTGTTCCGGAATAACAAGAAGGAGGTCATCCTCGCGGCACTGATCTTCATCGCCAACAATGCCGCAGGCTACCTGTTGATCGCCTTCTTTATCTCCTACGCCACCAAGGCGCTGAAGATGCCGGCGCCCCAGGTCCTCCTGGCCACCACGGTTGCCTCCTTCGGGTGGCTCATCTTCACCATGGTGGGAGGCTGGCTTTCGGACAAGATTGGCCGCGTAAAGACGTTCCTGCTCGGTTACGGCCTGGTGTTCGCATGGATGATCCCCATGTTCGCTTTGATCGATTCCAAGGACATCCTGCTCTACGGAATAGCTTTGTTCGTCCTCACCATCGGGCTTGGCTTGTCCTATGGGCCGATGTCAGCCATGTACGCCGAGATGTTCCCTGCCCACGTCCGCTACTCGGGAATCTCCATCGGCTACGCCTTGGGCGCCATTCTCGGCGGGGCCTTCGCCCCTTTGATTGCCCAGGCTTTGTTGGACGCCACCAAGTGGTCCGGATCAGTGGGCCTGTACATCATGGGCCTCTGCATCGTCTCAGCCGTGGGAGTAATTCTGGCCAAGGAGACCAAGGGCCGCCCCCTCGGCTTCAGTGTTCATCACTAGGCCAGCAACAGATCCAATCCCAGCAACAGATCCAATCCCAGCAACACAGTGATTTTCCGGGCGGGCGCGGTTGTAAAACCGGGCCCGCCCGGGGCGTTAAGCAGCTATTTCGCCCTTGGGGCCTCTGCACCTTCCAGCTGCTCCACGACGTCGTGATCCGTCAACTGTTCAAAACGCTCATAAAAGGCCCCAACAGCATGGAATTTGCCCGGCGTGTGCAGTGCCATCACGAAGTCGCACACCCGTGCCAAGGATGTTGCGGCTTCCAGCGAGGCCACGGGAACGGCGGCGACCACTGTGCGGGCACCTGATGCCCGCACAGCCTCCACGGCAGCACGCATGGTGGCGCCGGTAGCCAGGCCATCGTCCACCAGAATGACGGTCTTACCTCGAAGGTCGTTTTCGATTCCAGGGTATTGCCGTGCGCGCCGAAGTAGTTCGGCGCGTTCATGTGCCTCTACTGCATCCAACGCGGCCTGGCTGATGCCATGGGCCAGGACATGTTCCTTCAGCGGCTTATTGACGATGCGGACGACGTCGCCCTGGCACCACGCAAGTGCGCCGTAGGCAGTCTCCTCGCGTCCCGGTATCCCCAGTTTGCGGACCAGGATGGTACCGAAGGGCAGGTACAAGGCGGAGGCGGCCGCCACGGCCAGGGGGACACCTCCGCGGGCCAGGCCAAGGACGATCGTGTCTGGCCGTTCCCTGAACTGGGGGAGTCCTTCGGCCAGGCGCCGGCCGGCTTCCGCCCGGTCCTTGAAACGCATGCCCATTTGCCCCACTTCCACGTAATTTGGCTTCTTCCAGCCTACCGTTCAAAGCTTGCCGGGTGAGGCATCCGCTGGAAGCATGGGCTTGTGAACAAGCCCATTGGATATTGGATCAAAAGGCTCGACGCCGCGCTGGAACTCCAGCTTGATGCCACTCTGGCCCGGGTCAAGCTGAGCCGGCGGCAGTGGCAGGCCCTGGGCACTTTGGCAGAGGGAACGGTCCGTCCTGATGAGCTGGATGATATCCTGCGCCCGTTCTGGGGCAATGACGCGCGCCTGCGGGAGCGGGAGCTTGCCTCGTTGGTGGGCAGGGGCATGATCACGATGATTGATGACCGCCTGGCGCTCAGCGAGCTCGGCCGCGAAAAATACCACGAGGCCCTCCGCTATGTGGAAGCCGCCCGCCAGGACCTTTCCATGGGCATAGGAATCGATGAATATGCCATGGCGTTGAGCGTCCTGGAACGAATGAGCCTTAACGCGGAGCGGTTGAGCCGTTAGCGCCGGCCAGCGCGATCGCTACCCGCCCAGGATCAATACCCGCCCAGGATCACTACACGCCCAGGAACTCGATGGCCGCGTCCTTGAAAGCCCGGCTGGTGATCACGTTGGTGTGCGTGCGTCCCGGGACCACCAGGGTCTCCACCATGGCACCGCGCTTGCCGGCAATGGACGCAAGCTCAGGCATGGTGGCCGCGCGATCGTCTTTCTCGCCGGCAACCAAGAGAATGGGCACGTGCGGGGCGGCTTCGGCAGGATCGAAGGGCTCACCCTTGATGGCTTCGATCAGCGAAAGCATGGCGAACAGGTCATTGCTCGGCAGCAACTGAGCCATCTTCAGCAACCCCGCAGTGGACTGGTCCTCAATAGGTGTGCCATCGGCCAGGTGCCGCTGGGCGGCGGCGAGGTCGAAGGCTGCCAGGGGATCCGCTGAACTCGGTCCGCCCAGGACGATCCGGTGAACCAGGTCAGGCTGTGTCGCGGCGAACTCCCACGCCAGCCGGGATCCCAACGAGTAACCCACGATGTCCAGTCCCGTGGAAGGATCGCCGTCGCGCAGGGGCCGCGCGCCGGCGTCGGTCACGATCTGCAGGAGGTCGGCGCGGATCCGGCTGGGGGTGTACGAATCCAGGTCCTCGGGGGAATGGCTTTGGCCGTGACCGGGAAGATCCACGGTGATGACCCGACGGCCGGCTTCCTGCAGCGTGGTGATCCAGTCACTGTCCGCCCAGTTGAGCTTGCTGGATGAGGAGAAACCGTGGATCAACAGGACGGGTCGTAGTCCGGCATCGGTGGCTGGTTCATGCACTTCAACGAACAATTCGGGGTCGGTGCCCTCAACTGTGTGCCTGTGCTGTTCCACGGTGTGCCTGCCGGTCATCATGTCAGTCCTCATCGAGTACGGCGCTCAGGCGGACCCGGCGCTTGGGTGCTTCGTCCTTTGGAACAGTGCCCACGATCCCGGCGGTGTCATCCGGTACCTCGAACACGATCAGCGGTTCGCCGACGTTGATGGTGTCACCGGGCGCCCCGTGAATACGCACCACTTTACCTGCCTGGGGGCTGGGCAATTCGAGGGCCGACTTGCTTGTTTCGAGCTCGACGAGGGGTTGGTTGCGTTCCACCTGTTGGCCCGGTGAGACCAGCCAGTCCAGCACGGTTGCCTCGATGAGGCCTTCGCCCAGATCGGGGAGCGGGAAGGAAATTTCAGCCACGGCGGTACTCCAGTACGCGTTGGATCCCAAAGAGGATGCGGTCGATGTTCGGAATGTATTCGTCTTCGAGATCACCGGAGGGGTAGGGGACGTCGAAGCCGGTCACGCGCTCCACCGGAGCCTTCAGCGTGTCGAAGCAACGCTGCGTGATGAGTTGGGCGACCTCGGCACCAAGGCCTGAGGTCAGGGGCGCTTCATGGACGACGACGGCGCGTCGCGTCTTACCGACGGACGTCGCCAGGGCTTCGGCGTCGATCGGCTTCAGCCAGCGCAGGTCCAGGACCTCGACGTCGATGCCGTCCTCGGCAGCAAGTTCGGCAACCTGGAGGCAGCGGGCCACCATGGCACCCCATGCGACGAGGGTCAGGTGTCGGCCTTCCCGAACCACGCGGGCTCCGGTGGGACTGCCGCCGTCGGACGCCTCTGTGCCGGGAGTCGCAGAGGTGACGTCCACCGGACCTTTCTGCCAGTAGCGGGACTTGGGCTCCATGAAGATGACGGGATCCGGCCGAGTGGCTGCGTACTTGAGGAGGTGATAGGCGTCGTGCGGGTTGGAGGGAGAAACCACTTTCAGCCCGGGAACGTGCGCAAAGAGTGCTTCGAGGCTTTCGCCGTGGTGTTCGGGGGCGCGGATTCCGCCGAAGCTGGGAACCCTGAGCGTGATGGGCATCGGGAGCGTGCCGCGGCTGCGGTAGTTCATGCGCGCGATCTGGCAGATGATCTGGTTGATGGCCGGGTAGGCGAAGCCGTCGAACTGGACTTCCGGGATGGGGTGGAAGCCGGCCATGGCCAGGCCCACCGACATGCCCAGGATGCCGGACTCGGCCAGTGGAGTGTCAAAGACGCGCTCCTCGCCGTGCTTGGCCTGCAGGCCATCGGTGATGCGGAAGACGCCGCCGAGGCGGCCGCAGTCTTCACCGAAGATGACAGTTTTGGGATAGTCGGCCAGGATTTCGTCCAGTGCGCGGTTGAGGGCCTGCTGCATGGACATCTGCAGAACGGGCGCAGCCGTGTCAGTCGCGGTCCCCGGCGCTTCTGTGATCGTCTCAGACATGTTCGGACTCCTTGCGCCACGCTGTGGCCTGGGATTGAAGGGTGGGTGTTGGTTCCTGGAAGACCAGGCTGAACATTTCGGCTCCCGGTCGTGGGCCAAGGGCCTCGATACCTGAACGAATGGCTTCCTCTTCCTCCTCGGCTCTCCGTTGTGCTTCGGCGAAAAACGCTGCATCCGCTACTCCGTCAGCGAGCAGGCGCTGCCGGAACCGCTCAAGGGGATCCTCGCCCGCGCCGAGCCGTTCCTCATCCAGGGTGCGGTAACGTCCGGGGTCGTCCGCCGTGGAGTGGGGCCCGCGGCGGTAGGTCATCGCTTCAATGACAACCGGCCCGTGACCCGCGCGGCAATGGGCGAAAGCCGAACGGGTGGCCTCGAAGACTGCGACGACGTCGTTGCCGTCCACCTGCAGCGAAGGAATTCCGTATCCAGCCGCGCGCGCAGCGACTGAGCCGCCGGCAACCTGGCGCTCCGTGGGGACGGAGATCGCCCAGCCGTTGTTCTGGATGAAGAAGACCACTGGCGCCTTCATCACAGCGGCAAAGTTCATGGCCTCGTGGACATCGCCCTGGGAGGATGCTCCATCGCCGAAGTACGTCATGGCAACGCCGCGTTCGCCGTCGGGCTTTCCGGAAAGGGTTTGGCCGTGGGCCCAGCCGACAGCATGCAATACGGATCCCGCCACTACAGCCTGGATGGGAGCGAAGCGGGAATCCAGCGGGTTGTACATTCCGCCATGCCACGTGGCTTTGTGCGTGGACATGTAGCCCACCATGTCCAGGCCCATTGCCCGGGCCACGCCCATCTCGCGATATGTGGGGAACACGAAGTCCATGGTCCGGTCAACGGCGTATCCGCTGCCTACCTGCGCGGCTTCCTGGCCCAGCTGGGGCGCATAGCCGGGGATGATGCCCTGGCGCTGCCAGGCGACGGCTGCTGTGTCCAGGTGGCGGACGGAAGCCATCAGGGCGTAGAGCTCACGGAGCTGTTCGTGCGTGAGCGGCGCCGCATCCTCATCGACGGCGGCGAGCAGGTGTTTGGTAGTCATGGCTGTGACCCTAGTCACCGCTAGCGGGTGTGCGCAATCAGCTCAGTTTCAAGGAAACACTTTGTACAATTTGGATACGCAAAGAGGTCCTGCGCAAAACAAATTGCGCAGGACCTCTTGGTTTCAATAGGCAGGTGGCTACTTGATGTGCACGGGCTGCTTACCGGCCTTCGCCTTGGCGTTGAGGAAGCATCCGGCGGCGATAACCAGGATCAGGATGAACGTACCGATCAGCTGGCCGGCGCTCTCAGGGTTGGCAAAACCCACCACGAGGATGATGCCCAGCAGGACGATCCCCACGACCGTAAGCACCGGGAAGCCCTTCATGCGCAGCGGCAGCTCGGTTCCTGCGCGGTCGGCCCTGCGGCGCAGGATGAACTGGGAGACCAGGGCAGTGCCCCACACCACCAGGCATGTGGATCCCACGAGGTTCAGGAGCGCAGGCAGTACGTGCTCGGGGAAGAGCAATTCCAGGACGGTCGCGATGAAGCCGAACGCAACGGAAATCCCGACGGCGGCCACCGGCACCTTGGAGCCGCTCAGCTTGGACAGGAAACCAGGAGCCTCGCCGCGCTCGGACAGGGAGAAGATCATCCTTGAAGCGCCGTAGAGGTTGGCGTTCAGGGCTGACAACAGTGCGACGACAGCGACGAGCGTGATCGCAGCGCCCGCTCCCGGGATACCGGCGAGGTCCAGTACGCCGGCGAACGGGGACTTCAGGCCGTCGGAGCCAACGGGAAGAGCCGCTGCGATGACGAAAACCGAGCCGATGTAGAAGACCAGGATGCGCCAAACCACCGTCCGGATGGCCTTGCCGACGCTGTGCGCGGGGTTCTCTGTTTCAGCAGCGGCGACGCTGACGATTTCCGTTCCGCCGAAGGCGAAGATCACTACGAACAAGGCAGCTGCGATTCCGCCGATTCCGTTGGGGGCGAAGTCTCCGAAGGCCGAGAGGCCCGGCGAGGCAACGTTGGGCAACCAGCCGAACAGCAGGGCTGCCCCGATGAGGAGGAAGATGACGATTGCCGCGACTTTCAGGATCGCGAACCAGAATTCGAACTCGCCAAAATTGCGTACGCCCACGAGGTTGATGCCGGTGAACGCCACCATGAACACCAGTGCGAGCACCCACACCGGGATCACTGGCCAGACGGTAAAGAGCAGGCCTGCCGCGCCAAGGGCTTCGGCTGCGATGACCACCACCAGTTGCAGCCACCAGAGCCAGCCAATGGTGCCGCCGGCGGTCTTGCCCATGGCTTTTTCGGCGTAGACGGAGAATGCTCCGCTGTTGGGGTTTGCGGCAGCCATCTCGCCCAGGGCCCACATGACCAGGATGATCAGGGTACCCGCTACGAGGTAGGAGATCAGGACCGCCGGTCCGGCGGCCTGGATGCCTGCGCCGGAGCCGAGGAAGAGGCCTGCTCCGATGGCGCTTCCGAGCCCCATCATGGTGAGTTGGCGTGGCTTAAGTGAATGGCCAAGGCCGGATGTTGGCGCAGGAGCCGCGATGGACTTCGTTGTCATACGTGTCTACCTTCTATGGATTTCATACTTGGTGTAGCGAGCCGGCCTCTTGGGCTGAGCAAGCTGGGCGTCGACGACGCAGCAAGAGCCGTGGAATAATTCTCGCAGTTTGTAAGATACATCACTTTTTGCTGTGGCGATGTGATGGGTAAGAATCCCCGGGGACAGGAACTTTGATGCTGGTCGATGCGCTTGATGCAAAAATTGTACGTTTCTTCACTGATTCGCCGAGGTCTTCCGTCTTGGAGGCCTCCCGTGTGCTGAGGGTTGCCAGGGCTACGGTGCAATCCCGGATTGACCGAATGATCGAGAACGGAGTGATCGGCTCCTGGGTTCCGCAGCCGGATCCTGCCAACTTCGGCTTTCCCGTGGTGGCATTCTGTTCGGTCACCATCACCCAGGAGATCGGTCACGACGCCATTATCCAGAGCCTGAGCGCCATCCCGGAGATCATCGAAGTGCACACCGTGACAGGCAATTCGGACCTCATGGTGCGTATCGCGGCCCGTTCCAATCCGGACATGCAACGCGTGTTGGATGCCATGATCGCCACTAAATCCGTGGTCCGTTGTTCGTCCGTCATTGTGCTCAACAGCCACATCCAGGGCCGGACCCTGCCGCTGATGGAAGCCGCCGCCAAGTCAGTGTGACGCAAAGCATTTTGCCTAGAGGCTGCGGAGTCGTACCATTAGTTCTAGTCATAGTGACTTTAACTAAGGTTCCAGTGCATGGAGGACGATCTCCAGGCGGCGACAAAGCGAGGTGAACGCCGTGAATCCGATATCAGCCAACGTTGCTGAACGCCGCCTGGCGCCGCCGTCGTTGGCCATTTCGACGGTGATTTTCGCCCTCCGTCCCAGCGAAAAGTCCGGCCGTCCCACGCTGTGGCTTCCGCTGGTCCGTAGGATCCGCGAGCCCTACAAGGACATGTGGGCGCTGCCGGGCGGTCCTTTGGCGCACGACGAGTCCCTTCAGGACGCGGCATCGCGCAACCTCCGGGAGACAACGGGCCTGGCGCCGCAATATCTTGAGCAGCTCTACGCTTTCGGCGGCCTGCACCGATCACCCAGCCAGCGGGTCGTCTCGATCGTCTACTGGGCCCTGGTCCAGCCGACCGAAGCCGCCCTCGCGGACGAATCGGAAAACGTGCGGTGGTTCCGGGCAGACAGGCTCGGCGAACTCGCCTTCGACCACAACGCGATCGTGGACTACGCACTCTGGCGGCTCCGCAACAAAATGGCCTACGGTTCCATCGCCTACCACCTGCTGGGAGAGTTCTTCACGCTCGCGCAGGTCCGCGAAGTCTACGAGGCCGTCCTGGACCGTCAACTGGACCCGGCGAACTTTCGCCGGCACATCAAAGCCACACCGGAAATTGAAGAAACCGGTGAATACCTGCAAGGCGGAAAACACCGTCCGCCACGCCTCTACCGCTTCACCGGCACGCCCGGCCTCGGGCCAGATAACAGGAGTACACCATGAGCAGCGTCAACACTGCCGTCCAGCTGATCACGCGGGAGGAAGCCGAGAAGGGGCTTTCCGCCGCCGGATCCACCTGCAGCCCGGCCCTGGCCAAAGGCCCCTGGGAGTATGACCTTGCCGAGGCACTTGCCGGTGCCCCCGCCTACGGACCAGGAGCCTCCAGCAGCGACGTCGCTCCCAAGGAAACGCCGCGCCAGGGACAGCTCCCGGACGAGTACAAACGGGCAACGGATGCCGAACTGGATGCCCGGATCCGCGCTGCCAAAAAGACGCTCGGGGACCGCGCCGTGATCCTGGGCCACTTCTACCAGCGTGACGAAGTGATTCAGTACGCCGACTTCGTGGGTGACTCTTTCCAGCTGGCCAACGCTGCGCTGACAAAGCCCGACGCCGAAGCCATCATCTTCTGCGGCGTCCACTTCATGGCGGAGACTGCGGACATCCTGTCCACGCCGGAACAGGCCGTCATCCTGCCGAACCTCGCGGCTGGCTGCTCCATGGCGGACATGGCTGATGAGGACTCGGTAGAGGAATGCTGGGAACAGCTCGAAGAAATCTTCGGCACGGACACTGATGCCCAGGGCCGCGTTCCGGTCATCCCCGTCACCTACATGAACTCCTCCGCTGCGCTGAAGGCCTTCTGTGGCCGCAACGGCGGAATTGTCTGCACGTCCTCCAACGCCAAAGTTGTCCTGGAATGGGCCTTCGAACGTGGGCAGCGCGTCCTGTTCTTCCCCGACCAGCACCTGGGCCGCAACACGGCAAAGGCCCTCGGCGTCCCGCTCGAGCAGATGCCCATGTGGAACCCGCGCAAGGAACTGGGTGGCAACGACGAACAGACGCTGCTGGACGCCCGCGTGATCCTCTGGCACGGCTTCTGCTCGGTCCACAAGCGCTTCAACGTAGGCCAGATCGAGAAGGCCCGCGTCGATTTCCCCGGCGTGAACGTAATCGTGCACCCCGAGTGCCCCATGGAGGTCGTGGATGCCGCGGACTCCGCCGGTTCCACCGACTTCATCAAGAAGGCCATCGCTGCCGCCACCGAACCCACCACGTTCGCCATCGGTACGGAAATCAACATGGTGAACCGGCTCGCTGCGGAAAACCCACAGCACACGATCTTCTGCCTGGACCCCGTGATCTGCCCCTGCTCCACCATGTACCGCATCCACCCCGGCTACCTCGCATGGGTGCTGGAGGAACTCGTCGAAGGACGCATCGTCAACCGCATCACCGTGGATGACGCCGTGCAGGAAAACGCCAAAATTGCGCTGGAGCGCATGCTGGCCGCCAAGCCCGCCTAACCCGCTACCCACGCCGGTCTACCGGACGATCCGAATCGAGCCTCACATGACCTCAGGAAGCGTTGCTGAAGGGCCCACGCCCAAGCGGCTGATCGTCGTCGGAAGCGGCATCGCGGGGCTATATTCAGCCTTGCTGGCCGCCGAAGCCGGAGCCGAAGTGGTGCTGCTGACCAAGGGTGCGCTCGCGGACAGCAACACCTACTACGCCCAGGGCGGGATCTCCGCCGTGTTGGACGAGCCAGCTCCCGGTGACACGGTGGCTGCGCACATCGCCGACACCCTCAAGGCAGGGGCAGGCCACTGCAACGAAGAGGCGGTGCGGGTGTTGTGCACTGAGGCGCGGTTGGACATCGCGGGACTGGGACGGTTCGGCGTGCAGTTCGACCTCGACGACGACGGCGACCCCGCCTTGGGCCTCGAGGCCGCCCACTCAGCTCCGCGCATCCTGCACGCCGGCGGCGACGCAACCGGTGCCGGGGTGGCCGCAGCGCTGATCCGCGCCGTGCTGGATGCACAGGCGGCTGGACGGATCACGGTGATCGGACACGCGCAGGTCACCTCGCTTTCGCTGGATGGCGCCCGCGTTATGGGGTGCAGCTTCATCCACGACGGGCAAGAGCTCGGCCTCCAGGCAGACGCCGTACTCCTGGCCACCGGAGGAGCAGGCCAACTGTTTGCGCAGACCACAAATCCCTCCGTGGCCACCGCCGACGGCCTTGCGCTCGCATGGCGTGCCGGAGGCGCCGTTGCAGACCTTGAGTTCTTCCAGTTCCACCCAACATGCATGGTGATACCGGCCGAGGCCAGGGAGGCAGACGGGAACAACGAACCCCTGCTGATCTCCGAAGCAGTGCGGGGGGAAGGGGCCATCCTGGTCGATGCCGGTGGACACCGGTTCATGCCCGGCTATCACCCTGATGCGGAACTCGCGCCCAGGGACGTCGTCTCCCGCAGCATCGCCCTTCACCTGGCCCAACTCGGCGACCCCAACGGCCACGTGTTCCTCGACGCCACCGTGATCGAAGAACAGCGTGGCCAGGGCTTCCTGGCCACGCGCTTCCCCACCCTCAGCAAGCGGACCCGCCAAGCCGGTGTCGACTGGACCCGGCAACTTGTCCCCGTAGCACCCGCGGCCCACTACTGGATGGGTGGTGTGGTGACCGACCTCTACGGCCGCACATCTGTGCCGGGCTTGCTCGCCGCGGGCGAGGTTGCCTGCACCGGAGTCCAAGGCGCCAACAGGCTGGCCAGTAACTCTTTGCTCGAAGGGCTCGTGTTCGGGCGGCGTGCTGTTGAAGCGTTCTTGGGGTCGACTAACGGAGTCCCTCTGCGTGCTAACTCGGCCGCGGGCGGCCTCGCTTTTACGCACGCTGCCGGGTCCCCGCCAGCCGACCAAGAAGACGCCGGCTCCCACGCGACAACGGCGCTGTCGGGGCCTCCGGCCTCGCCTGTCACTTCGGTTTTCGAAATGGATGCTATCCCGGTTCCTATTTCTTGGGAGTTTGAGTCTTTGCCGGGTCCGGGTGCTCGTGAGACGTCCTTTGGGCACGCGGGGGTGTTTTCGCGGCAGGCACTTCGCCGGCTGATGACTGCCAAGGCCGGCGTGCTGCGTACCGGTGGGTTGCTGGCAGAGGCCGCTAGAGTTTTGGGTTCCTGGGAGGGCGAAGTTGTTCCCCTGGAGGTGCCTGATTCCCTTGATCCCCGGGAGCATGAGGACTCCAACTTGCTCCTGGCGGCACAGTTGCTCGTCCATGCGGCCCGGGAGCGGCGGGAATCGCTGGGGGCGCACTACCGCAGTGACGGCGTCAAGGAACCAGCCGCCGTCGAGGATTTTGACAAGCGTTACACCATGAGCCGGAAAGCGAGCCTCGTCAATGACTGACCTGACCTCCATGACCAACCTGACCCTCCCCGCAGCACCTGTACGGGACATCCTGGAGCGGGCCTTCGCGGAGGACGCACCCAGCGGCGACATCACCTCGCAACTGCTGATCCCCGCCGGCGCGCGTGCCACGGCGGTCCTGAACGCCCGCGTCCCGGGCGTCTTCAGCGGTGGAACGGTCTTCCGCGACGCCATGAAGCTCGTTGACCCGGACACCGAAGTGGAATTGCTGCTCGCCGACGGTGAAGCGTTCGACGCCGGAACCCACCTCGCGCGGGTCACCGGCAGTGCACGATCGGTATTGTTGGCAGAACGCGTCGGACTCAACCTGGTGCAGCGCATGAGCGCCATTGCCACCAAGACCGCAGAATTCGTCAGGTTGGTTGAAGGAACGCGCGCCCGGATCACGGACACCCGTAAAACCACGCCCGGTTTGCGTGTCCTGGAACGCTATGCCGTGCGCTGCGGCGGGGGAGCGAACCATCGCTACAGCCTCTCGGATGCCGTCCTGGCAAAGGACAACCACTTGGCTGTCATGACCGGAGGAGACTCCGCGAAACTCACTGAACTGCTCGCAGCCGCCAAAGCCCAGCTGGGACACACAACTCACTTTGAAGTTGAAGTTGACCGGGCAGACCAGATCGAACCCGTCCTGGCCGCGGGAGTGGACACCATCATGCTGGACAACTTTTCCATCGATGAACTCCGGGCAGGCGTCAAACAGGTAGACGGACGGGCAAACGTGGAAGCCAGCGGAAACGTCAACCTCAACACAGTGGCAGAGATCGCCGAGACAGGCGTGGATGTCATCTCGATCGGCGGGCTGACGCACAGTGTTTCGGCACTGGACCTCGGGCTGGACATTGAGCTGCGGACTGATGCAGAGCCGAAAGCAGTCTGACTTCCATGATCTTCCTGGACGCTGCAGCCACCACGCCGGTCCGGCGCGAAGTACTCGAAGCCATGTGGCCGTACCTCAGTGGCGGGTTTGGCAACCCATCCAGCCATCACAGCCTGGGTGAAGCGGCCGCCACTGCGCTCGCAGAGGCGAGGTCCGCCGTCGCGAAGGTGCTTAATTGCCGCGCGGGCGAGGTGACCTTCACCTCGGGCGGCACGGAGGCTGACAACCTGGCTGTCAAGGGAATCGCACTGGCCCGGCATGCAGCCGATCCCTCGCTGAAACGGGTAGTGATAAGCGCAATCGAGCATCCTGCCGTGGAGGAGTCCGCCCGCTACCTCGAACGCGTGCATGGCTTCACGGTGGACGTGGTGCCGGTGGACACGGACGGACTCGTCTCAGTGGACGCGCTCCGGGCCGTCCTCCGGCCGGAGACAGCCTTGGTGAGCATCATGTATGCGAACAACGAGATCGGTACGGTCCAGCCCGTCGCGGACCTCGCTGCCGCAGCCCACGGGATGGGCATCCCCTTCCACACTGATGCCGTCCAAGCGGCCGGCTGGCTGAGCGTGGACGTCAAGGCCCTGGGCGTGGATGCGCTGAGCCTTTCCGGCCACAAGCTGGGCGCGCCCAAGGGATCCGGTGTCCTGTTCACGAAGGGGCGGATGCGCGTGGAGCCGTTGGTTCATGGGGGAGGCCAGGAGCGGGGAAAGAGATCCGGAACGGAGAATGTAGCCGGGGCCGTGGCATTGTCCACGGCACTGACGTTGAGCCTACGCGAGCAGCCGGAGTTGGCGGCCCGGGTTTCAGAGCTGAGGGAGCGGTTCGTCGCGCAGGTCCTCCAAACCGTCCCGGGCGCCATACTGACAGGGCATCGAAGCCGGAGGCTGCCATCGATCGCCTCGTTCTGCTTCCCTGGAACCAGCGGCGAATCAGTCCTGCTTGAGCTGGAACGCCTTGGCGTGGTTTGCTCCAGTGGTTCCGCCTGCGCGGCGGGATCGGACGCCCCGTCGCCAGTACTCTTGGCGTTGGGCATGGTCCCGGAGATAGCACAAACAGCCGTGCGCTTCAGCTTTCCCTCAACTGTTACCGAAGCCGAACTCGAGCAAGCTGCCGGAGCCGTGGAAACCGCCGTCGGGCGTGTCCGGAACCTGGCAACACCGCAACCGGGCTAGTTACACGTGGCGGGCGCGGCGGAAAATCCAATGCCTCAAGAGCGTGAACCGGACGCCTGTGGCAACGAAGCCGGAGAGCGTCGTGGTCCAGAGTTCTTCGCTGACAGCAGCCTCGGGATGGACGAGATGCAGGATGCCCAGGCTCCCTCCAGTGATGACCAAGGCAATGCCTATGACGATCAACCCATGCATGTGGTCCTGGCCGCGTTTCCTGCTGCCGCTGATCTTGAAGGTCAGCCTGCGGTTGAGCGCTGTGTTCATGATCGAGGTCACGATCAACGCCACGGCGTTGGCGAGCTGGGGGTCAATCCAGGGACGCAGCAGCGCGTAGAGGGCAAGCGAACTTGCTGTGCAGAGAATTCCGACGCCGGTGAATCGAAGCAGTTGCCGCACCACGGGGTACTTGAGAAGGCCGCGATGCCTCTTCCTGGGGGCTTTTGTAAGGGAGGCGGGCGCAGTTCGGTGGCGTCTGCGGCTGTCTCCATGAGGTTAAGCCTGACACACTATGCGGGCACACCCTCCCAGGAAGCGGTGGTGACGGGGTTGGCGAGCTCCCCAATTCCTTCCACCCGGCACACCACGGTGTCACCTGGCTGAATGCGCGCGCATTCGGCGGGGAAGCCAGTCAGGACCAGGTCGCCGGGGTGGATGGTCATGAACGAGGTCAGATAGACCATGATTTCGTCCACTTTCCAGCCGAGGTCCGCCGAGCTTGCGGTTTTGAGCGCGGTGCCATTGTGGACGATCCCGATGGAAAGATCTGCGGCGTCGAGGTCGGTGACGATCCACGGACCTGCAGGCGTAAAGGTGTCCTGGCTCTTCGCGCTGATCCAGAGTTCATCGGTCTTTTGGAGGTCGCGTGCGGAGACATCGTTCCCGATGGTGTAGCCGAGGATTGCCGACCCCGCCGTTTCCAGCGTCAGGCCCCGCGCTGTACGTCCGACGACGACCGTCAGTTCGGCTTCCGGGTCAACATGACCAACGTTCGAACTCAGCTGGATCGCTTCGCCGGGGCCGATCACGCTGGAGGCGGCCTTGTGAAATGCCTGTGGTTGAAGGTCCCTGCCAGCCTGCCCGGTGTTGTGGGCCATGCCAAAGACGTTGGCCGGCACTGAGGGTGCGAGGAAAGTGAAAGAACCCTCGTTCACCCCCGTCCCCGGTTCCCAACCGAGCCGCGTGGGGCTACTCGCGTTTGCCCGTGATGCCTCGAAGGGCGAATCGATAACAATCCAGTTCGTCCCCGCTTCGGATTCGAAGTCATGGGCGTCGTTGGCAACGAAGAATTGCTCGTTGGGATCCTGTGAATCCAAGGGGCGGACGCGGGCGATGCGACGGGGAAGGCGGAAAGTCATGATGACATCCTACGTCCTGCAATCTGTTGTGGGGCCCGCTTTACGCCCTAAGACCAGGCGCAGACGTGGCCCGCAACGGGTCAGGCAAGCTGCGCCGATCCGAAAGCGACGCTGAAACGGTCACACCAGAGCACCACCGATGACAGGCCTGAGACGTCCACTCCGGATGGGATGACGTAGTTCTGGTTGCCGTGCGTGGCCTTGATGGGGCCGAGGTCCACATACCGACCCGAGCGGTACTTGTACCAATCGCCTCCTGCTTCAAGGCTGCTAAGCCAGACCTTGACGTCCGGCCCGTCGCTGCTGGCCAGGTTTTCCAACCTCAGCACACGGGAGCCATCGGGCAGTTCCAGGAGCTGTGCAGTACCGGAAGTCTGATGCTCCTGGGATTGGAAATTGCCGAAGCCCAGCACCACAGGTTCCGTCTTGACTGCTGGCGTGGAGGCAGAGGTGTTGGGGGCAGGGGAGCCACTGCCCTGTGCGTCGGAAGTCAGTGCATCGGAAGTCAGTGCATCGGACGTCGGTGCATTAGAAGGAGACGCCGATGTTGATGAAGGAGGATCCCAAGGCAGGGCCTCGTTCACGCTGCTGCTCGTAAACAGCCGCCAGGGCTGGAACAGCGCGGCCCCAACGATGACCAGGACCACGACCGCCACGCCCACCACGGTGGCAAGGCCCCTGTGGCCACGGATCATCCGCCCAATTCTGTTCATGCTCCAAGGCTAGGCTTTTACGGTCCGGCCCACAGTTCCCAAAACTTACGGTTCCGTGACGCTGACCCCGTCCTTCCCAGGCGCTGCAGTGTCGGCCCGCACGGCGGCTGGCTTCGGGAGGCGTTAGCCTTCTCCCAAATACAGTTCACCCACTGGTACCTCCGCTGCGAGCCGGTTGGCCGGTCCGGCAAGGGGGCACGCCCAGGCTTCGTTATAGGCGCAGGACGGGTTGTAGGCGAAGTTTAAGTCCACGATGAACTCCTGCCGTTCATCGATCCGGCGGACACCGTGGTAAGCGCCCTTCACGGTGTCCAAAAGGTATCTTCCGGCGCCGTAGCTTCCACCCTCTTTGCCGGCAGTAGCGTCGCGCAAAGGCACGAAGATGCCGCCCCCATAGCTTCGCAGCCGCCAAACGGCCAGGGACCCGAGCCCTGGCAACTCAAAGGTTCCAATCCTCACAAACGGAACTACGCCGTCGGTCCCTGTCTGAACATTCATTTCCTGTCCCGTTCCCTCCGGCGACAGCGGAACGTACATCCGGAAGGCGGGATCGTAGTCGGCCGTACGCAGCCCGGAGAAGGATGCTTTCATCTCTGCTGTCAGGGCGGATGCGGGATGGGTAGCAAACATCCGGTCCCGCTCCTGGCGCCAATAGTTGTGTGCATCGAACGGATCCGTAGCCGCCAGCTGCCGCACTTGGTCATAGAGGGCGAAGGTCCGAAGCCGCCAGTCCGCAACGTCAACGGCGGACATGGCGGGCATGTTGTCCTCGAATGCGTCGTGCTGATCGGGAGCCATGTCTTCAGCCTAGTACGCCGTCAAATCCCGTGTCGGGCCTTCCCCGCCGATAAGCTGTGCGCATGAACGGCACTCCCCACCCGAACGGCATGACGGCGAAGCTTCGGTTCGGCGCATTGGTACTGGGTGCTGTCCTGCTGACAACTACCGCGGCCTGTTCCACTGAAAACAAGGGGCCACAGGTTTCCCAGACCTCCGGCTCCCATCCCAATGGTTCAGAGTCAGGCCTCCCGTCCCAAGGCTCCGGGTCGAAAAGCACGACGCCGCCAGGAGACGCCGTCTCCAACCCGCCGTCCGCGACACCCGGCTCAAGTGCTGCAACCAGCTCTGACCCGAGCCCGGCAGCCACGGCGTTGACCTGGAAGACCTACACGGATCCCGCCAAAAAAATCAGCTTCGAACTCCCCGGCGATTGGATTGCCCAGTCGGTCACGGCTCAATCCGGCTCATTGCCCGGTGCCCTGAAGGTCGAAGTCAAAGATGGCGGGGGCCGATACATCGCGACCCTGCAGACAGGTCTGCCTCCTGCAGGTCCAATCTCTTGCCCCGCGGGCCAAAGCCATCCCTACGTTGTTATCAGCAGTGTGCCGCTGGATGTTCCGCACTCCGATGGTCCGGACACCATTGATCCCCACGTCGTTTTCCGCGTGATCCAGGGCTACAAATTCTTCGGATCCTATGGCATCACCAACATGGTGGCTGGCGCCGACGGGCATGCCTGCGAACTGAGGAACCGTGTTCAGGGGCCTGCCGGCAAGGGCGACTACTCTTTCGGGGATGTCACGGCGGTCCATGCCTTCGCCGCCGATGAAAAAGTAGCCCCCGCAAAGACTTTTGACACCTTGGACCTGGCCGCGAAGTACGTCGCCCACGATTCTGAATTCGCGAACGTCCAACGGATGCTACTGTCTCTGAAGGTCAATCTGTAGTCCTGCGGTTGGCTGATCCACACAACGGCGACATCGGGGGCTGTCCCGCCGCAACCCACCCCGGAGATCAATGGAACGCAACGTTGCTGCCAAGCTCGTTTTCAAGACTGTAGCCAACACGAAAGTGGCCATGGCCATCGCCGTGGCCAACAATCCGGGGTACGAGTCAGTGACGGAAACACTCTCCATCACTCTGGATGGGAACGAGATTCCTTTCGCTGAACTCAGCGACCATCACGGGGGCCGCTTCCAATATATGGAATTCGCGGAGCCCAGCGAAGTGACGGTTGACTATCAGGCAACGGTCCATGGCTTCGCAGAATGCGACACACCCTCTCCGATGGAACTCATCCGGTACGTCCGGCCGAGCCGCTACGCCGAATCTGATCGGTTGCTGCCCACCTCTTACGCCGAGTTCGGCAGCCTTGGCGGGGCCGAACTGCTCCACGCTGTCCGCGATTGGGTCAACGGAGAGCTGCGGTACGTCAGTGGGTCCTCACGAGGAACCGACGGGGCGGTGGAGACGCTTCTCCACCGCCGGGGTGTATGCCGTGACTTCGCCCATCTGGCCATCGCCCTGTTGAGGTCCAAGGATGTTCCCGCCCGCCTCGCGGCTGTGTACGCGCCTGGTCTGAGCCCCATGGACTTCCACGCTGTGGCAGAGGCCTACATCGAGAATGAATGGCACATCATCGATCCCACGGGGCTGGCGCCCCGCGGGTCCATGCTTCGCATTACGGCAGGACGGGATTCTTCAGACACAGCCTTCTTGTCCACTGTAGGTGGCAGCCTGTCGCTGAAGACCCTCAAAGTCAGCGCATCAGTCAACGGTGAGCTCCCAATGGAGGATCCACGGCAGCTCATCCGCCTGCGCTGAGATAACCTGCGCTGAAATTAACCTGCGCGGGATGGCGGAGGGTGGCAGGCTTACCCGTGCGTCCCCTGGTGTCCTGCCACCGAGGCCCGCAGCTTCTCCGTCAGCCGCAACAGCTCGCGCTGCTCCTCCACAGTCAGCGCCGGCCCCACGAGTTGCGCAATATCACGCACGTGTTCCCGGCCAATTGCTTTTTGCAGCTCGCTGCCTGATTCGGTCAGGGACAGCAGCACTCCACGGCCGTCGTCGGGCGCTGTTGTCCGTTCCACCAAACCGCGCTTCTCCAGACGGTCCACCAAACGGCTCAGGCTGGACTGGCTCAGCAGCACTTTGTCATTGATCTCGTTCAACCGCAGCTGGCCCGAAGGGCATCGCGAGAGCGTGAACAGGACGTCGTACTCCTTGACGGGCAGCGATTTGAACGCCGGACCTGATTGAAGTTTCCGCATCACCGCCACCTGGGAGCGGAACAGCGACTCCCAGGTCTCGGCGGCGAGGCGAACGGCGGATGACGCCGAAGGGCTGGACATCAGGCCTCCTGACCCGGGGCTCCAGCTGGAGCAGACTCGTTGACGCTGGCCTCCATGGCGGCAGCAACGCGGGAAGCATGCGTCGGCGCGTCCGGCACGTTGGCCGGCTTCGAGGCAGCATATTCCTTGCGGAGCACGGGAAGGACTTCCTCGCCGAAGAGGTCAAGCTGCTCCAGTACGGTCTTCAGGGGCAAACCTGCATGATCGATCAGGAACAACTGCCGCTGGTAGTCGCCAAAGAACTCACGGAAGGTGAGCGTCTTCTCGATGACTTCCTGCGGACTGCCCACGGTCAGGGGAGTCTGTGAGGTGAAGTCCTCCAAGGAAGGGCCGTGGCCGTACACCGGTGCGTTGTCGAAGTACGGACGGAACTCCTTGACGGCGTCCTGGGAATTCTTCCTCATGAAGAACTGGCCGCCCAATCCCACGATTGCCTGGTCGGCCGTGCCGTACCCATAGTGCTCGTAGCGCTCGCGGTAGAGGCCGATCAACTGCTGGTAGTGCTCCTTGGGCCAGAAGATGTTGTTGGCGAAGAAGCCGTCGCCATAGTAGGCAGCTACTTCGGCGATCTGCGGCGTGCGGATTGATCCGTGCCACACGAAGGGGGCAACGCCGTCCAAGGGGCGCGGTGTGGACGTGAAGTTCTGCAGTGGTGTGCGGAACTTGCCCGACCAATTGACCGTATCCTCATCCCACAACTTGCGGAGCAGGCTGTAGTTTTCGATCGCGAGCTCGATCCCGTCCTGGATGTTCTTTCCGAACCAGGGGTATACAGGAGCTGTGTTCCCGCGCCCAAGCACCAGATCTACCCGGCCATCGGAGAGATGCTGCAGCATCGCGAAGTCCTCGGCGATCTTGACCGGGTCATTCGTGGTGATCAGGGTTGTGGCCGTGGACAAGGTAATGCGCTCGGTCTGGGCTGCGATGTAGGCCAGGGTGGTGGTGGGGGAGGATGAGAAGAAGGGCCGGTTGTGGTGCTCGCCAATGGCATAGACATCCATGCCGATTTCTTCAACCTTTTTGGCGATGGCAACCGAGGCCTTGATGCGTTCGTTCTCCGTGGGCGTGCGGCCCGTGGTGGGGTCAGTGGTGATGTCACTGACGCTGAATACGCCGATCTGCATGATGTGCCTTTCTCCCTGCCCGTGGTCCCGGGCTCTGTAAACAGTGTATCCCAAACTAGATGCATTTGCATGTATCACTGCCTGTAACAGGACAGGGCCGGGAATTGTTCCCGGCCCTGTTGGCTGTGATGCGGCGCTACTCCGCGGGGTTGTTTGCCGCCCGGCGTCCCGTAACGCGGGGCACCATTCCAGTGGTCCAATCGGCGAAGTCGTCTTTGCCGTTCCCGCCGTTTCCAGGACCGGGTGTGACTTCGGGACGGTGTTGCAATTGCTTCAGGAGTTGTTTTTTCTCCCGGCGTCCCTCCACCAGCTTGTAAAGGACGGGGACCAGGATGAGTGTTAGCGCCGTCGAGGACACCAGGCCACCGATCACGACGATTGCCAGCGGCTGCGAAATGAAACCACCGCCACCAGTGAGGCCCAGGGCCATCGGAGTCAGCGCGAACACCGTCGCCAACGCCGTCATCAGGATGGGACGCAGGCGCTGACGGGCACCGAGGGTAATGGCATCAGCCACGTTCATGCCCGGCGTGCCGTTGTGTGGTTTGCGGTACTGGTTGATGAGGTCGATCAGCACGATTGCGTTGGTGACCACGATGCCAACAAGCATCAGCATGCCAATCAGCGATGGCAACCCCAGCGGAACGCCCGTAGCCAACAGCAAGCCCACAGCGCCTGTCGCGGCGAAGGGGACAGAAACCAGGAGGATCAGCGGCTGCACCAACGATTTGAAGGCAGCCACCATGATCACGTAGACGATCGCGATCGCGGCCAGGAGAGCCAGGCCAAGTTGCCGGAAGGACTCTGCCTGCTGCGTCGTGGCACCACCGATCGCGGCAGTGACGCCGGCAGGCAAGTCAACGGACGCCAACCGCTTCTGAACCTCCGTGCTGACGCTGCCAAGGTTGGACCCCGACGGCGTCACCGTCACCTTCGCGGTCCGCTGGCCGTTGCTGCTGGTGATGGACACCGGCGTATCGACTTGTTCCACGGTCGCGATACTTTCCAGCGCCACAGGACCACGCGGCGTCGGAAGTGGCAGTGCGCGTACCGCCACGATGCTGGTAAAGCGCGTTCCCTTTCCAATCTGGACGGGGTAGTCGTTGGTCTCGATGCGTACCGTACCTGCCGGAACCGGGCTGACGGTCGACGCCAGGAAAGCCCCCACCTGCTCCTCCGTCAGACCGGCGGCCACTGCCTTCGCACGATCCACGCGCACTTGGACCACGGACTGGTTCGCGGCGAGGTTGGTAGACACCTCGGTGCTGCCGGGTACGTCCTGCATCGCCTTGACCATGGTGTCACTTGCAGATTGGAGATCAGCGGAATTGGCGGCCTTGATGGTGATGTCCACCGTCGATGATGTGCCAAATCCGCCCTGCTGGGAACCCACACTGATCTTGCCCGCTGCACCCTGGAGCTTGGAGCGGACATCATCCTGAAGCTTCTTCTGGTTCGCTTTCTCGTCCGTAACGATCGTGAAGGTCGAGTTGGAGGAGCCCGTTGACGTTAGCGCGGCGAAGCCCGACTGGGCGTTACCGGACGTCACCTGGACGTCCTTGATGCCCTCCATGCCCCGGAGCATATCCTCCACCTTGGTGGCTTCAGCGCTGGTGGCCTCCAGGCTCGTTCCTGCGGGAAGGACCTGGCGCACTGTCATGCTGTTCTCGCCGGATCTCCCCAGCAGGTCCGTGGCAAGCAGCGGCGATACCGCGACCGTCGCCACCAGCACCAAGGCCGCCGCGGACAAAGTAAGGACGGGGTGCTTCTGGGTCTTCGCGAGGATAGGCAAGTAACCCCGCTGGAGCCGGCTGCGCTGCTCGGCCTCCCGGGCCTTCGCAGCAGCCTCGTTGCGCGTGATTGATGCTTCGGCATCCTGGCGGGGCGAAGGAAGGAACCAGTAAGCCAGGACTGGAACGATCGTGAGGGAAACCAGCAGGGATGACAACAGGGCGATGGTTACCGTCAGGGCAAAGGGCCGGAACAACTCGCCCGCGAGGTCGCCCACGAAGGCGATGGGCAGGAAGACAGCCACTGTGGTCAGGGTGGACGCAGTGATAGCGCCGGCAACTTCCCGGATGGAGGTCAGGATGGCGGCCAGCTTGTGCTCGCCATAACTTAAGTGCCGCTTGATGTTCTCGATCACCACGATCGAATCATCAACCACACGGCCAATGGCGATGGTAAGCGCACCGAGAGTAAGGATGTTCAACGAGTAGCCCGTGGCGGAAATGCCGATGAACGTAATTAAGAGGGAAAGCGGGATCGACACTGCGGTAACCAGCGTGGACCGCACGGACATGAGGAAGACAAGGATGACAGCGACGGCAAATCCCAGGCCAAGGAGCCCTTCGGTGGTGAGGTCCTTGATGGACTTCTCTATGAAGGGAGCCTGGTCGAAGACTGGCGTGAAGGCAGCGTTGTTCCCCAACTCTGCTTCCATCGGCGCAAGTGCGTCCCGCACCGCGTGCGAAATCGCCACAGTGTCGCCTTCGGGCTTCTTGGTGACTGACAGCGCCAGCGTTGGCTTGCCATTCGTGCGCGTGATGGACGTGGCGGCATCGTCCTCGATGCTGACATCAGCCACTGTTCCGATGGTGGCGGAATCCTTGGCGCCGGATATCGGCAAGCCCTTAATGACGTCAAGGGAATCAACCGGGCTGCCCAGCTGCAGTGACAGGGTTTTGCCCTGGTCCTCTAGGGTGCCCACAGGAACCAGAGCGCCGTTGTTCTTCAGTGCGCTGCTGATCGACTGGATGGACGCACCCTTCGCCGCAAGGTCGGCAGGGCGGGGCTGGATCAGGATGTGCTGCTTGGAGCCGCCAGTCAGATCGGCGCCGCGTACGCCGTCGATTTTTTGCAGTCGGGGAACGCTCAAGCGCTGGAGGTCGGCATTGAGTTCGCTGAGTGGTTTGTCAGAGGAGACAGCCAGGAACACGATCGGAAAGTCACTGATGTTGCCGGCAATGGATTGAGGTTCGACGTCGGCCGGAAGCACGCGTTTGGCGTTGGATATCGCGCGGTCGATCTGGTTCCGTGCACGGTCAAGGTTGGAGCCGTACGTGAACACCATGGTGATCTGCGAAACACCATTGCGGGATGTGGCGGTAGTGGACTCAAGTCCCTCGACGCTGTTCAGGGCCGTCTCAAGGGGCCTGCTCAGCTGCTTGTCCACCACTTCGGGAGAAGCGCCCGGCATGGAGGTAATGACGGTGATCTGCGGGAACTCGATCGACGGAATAAGTTCCTGCTTGAGCGAGCCCATGGTGATCACGCCGAACACCGCCGCAAACACGGTGATCAGCGCGATCAGGGCACGGTTTCCCAGGGACAACGTGGCCAGGCGGAACATTGCATAGTCTCCTGAGATCTACGGAATAATTCGGCTGACGGGAACCCGGCCGCAGCCCCGGCCGGCCTAGCTCTGAAGGGCGTTGGCTACTTCCAGTTGCAGCGACCGTGCAGTGCTTGCCTCAAGCTCGGCGGCAAGCTCCGGGTTCTCGTTAAGCTTCACGCCATAGCCCGGCATCATGTCCTTGAGCTTGGACTGCCAACCCTTGAAGTTCTTGGGGAACGTCTTCTGCAGCAGCTCAATCATGATCGGAACAGCCGTGGAAGCTCCCGGAGACGCACCCAGAAGGGCGCCGATTGAACCATCGCGGGACGCGATGACTTCAGTACCGAACTGCAGTATGCCGCCCTTTTGCGGGTGCTTCTTGATGATCTGGACGCGCTGGCCTGCAGTGATCAGCTCCCAATCAGCGCCAACGGCCTCGGGATAGTACTCACGCAAGGACTCCACCTTCGCCTCGTGGCGCTTGGCTACCTCTTTGATGAGGTAAGCAGTGAGGTCCATATTGTCCTTGGCCACCGCCAGCATCGGAATGATATTCCCCGGGCGGATGGACAGCGGGAGGTCCAGGTAGCTGGAGGTCTTCAGGAAGTTCGTGGAGAAACCAGCGTACGGCCCAAAGAGGAGTGAACGCTTGCCCTCAACAAACCGGGTATCCAGGTGGGGGACGGACATGGGTGGGGCGCCAACGGACGCCTGGCCATATACCTTGGCGCTGTGCTGGGAGGTGATGGACTCGTCCGTGCAGCGGAAGAACTGGCCGGAGACGGGGAATCCGCCATAGCCTTTGCTTTCCGGGATGCCCGAGGCTTGAAGCAGGTGCAGTGCGCCACCACCGGCGCCCACGAAGACGAACTTGGCGTGGATGCGGCCGTGCTCACCAGATTTGGGGTGTTTGAGGGAAAGATCCCAACCGCCGCCTGATGCACGATGGATGTTGGTGACGTCGTGGCCAAAGTTGACCTCAGCCCCGGTGGCCCGCAGGTAGCCGGTCAGTTCACGGGTCAGGGCGCCGAAATCGACGTCGGTGCCTTCCGCCGCGCGGGTGGCTGCAACGCGCTGCTTGCGGTCCCGGCCCTTGACGATCAGGGGTGCCCACTTGGCGATCTTGTCCTGGTCCTCGGTGTATTCCATGCTGCGGAACAGCGTGTTGGGCTTGAGGGCCTCGTACCGGGTCTTCAGGAAGTTCGCGTGATCGTCGCCGATGACGAAGCTCATGTGCGGAACAGTGTTGATGAAGCCCTTGGGGGAGCCAATGACATTGCTGTCCACTAGATGGGACCAGAACTGGCGCGAAAGTTGGAACTGCTCATTGATGTGGATGGCCTTGGAAGGATCCACGGAGCCGTCTTTGGCCGCGGGGGAGTAGTTAAGCTCACACAGCGCAGCATGTCCGGTGCCGGCGTTGTTCCATGGTCCGGAGCTTTCGAGTCCCGCTTCTTCGAGTCGTTCAAAGAGGGAGATGGTCCAGGTGGGTTCGAGTTGCTTGATGAACGCACCAAGGGTGGCACTCATGATTCCGCCGCCAATAAGGACGACGTCGGCATGTTGAGTCTTGGAAATGAAGGTCACGATCAATCTCCGTTAGCGGCGGCACTGGCTGTCACAGAATATCCCCGGGCAGACGCAATACTGAAATTACAGGGAATCGTCAAGGCTTTAAGCGGACGTTTGTGAAAACTTCGTTGAGGACAGGTGAAGCGGGATAGCTTTCCACCTTGTCGGACAGGGCAAGCGCAGAGATGGGGAATGCTATGGGCACGGCCGGTACGGAGGCCGCTATCTCGGCGTTGATGGACTGGTACTGGGTATTGCGCTCATCGCCATCGGGCAGGGCGCGGGCCCGCTCGATCTTGTGGAAAACTTCCGAATCCGTATATCCGAACTCACCCCTGGCCTCTCCGAAAAGCGGGCCCAGGAAGTTGTCAGCGTCCGCATAGGAGCCATTCCAGCCCAGGAGGTGCAGGGCGTGATCGCCAGGGGACTGCACCTTTTGGAGATAGCCATCCTCCCAGTCCACGGGAACCGGCTTGATATTGATGCCTACGGCGACGAGCTGGCGGCTGATCTCGGCGTAGATCTTCTCCGGGGTGGGCATGTAGGCCCGTGTGGCGTTGAGCGGATAGTAGAACTTCAGTTCCTCGCCTTTGTACCCGGCCTTCTCCAGCAGCTCCTTCGCCTTCTCCGGGTTGTATCCCAGCGACGGGGCATTGTTGTTGAAACCGCTGAGCTTCGGGGGAACAAATTGAGAAGCTTGTGCCGTGTTGTCTATGAAGAACCTGCGGATGAGCGATTCCTTGTCAATAGCCATCTCGATGGCTTGGCGGACTTCCAGCTTGTCCAAGGGTGCAACCGCCTGGTTCATGCCGAGGTACATCACCGAGAACGGGTCACGCTGGATGATCTGGACACCCTTTTTGACCAGTTGATCAAAGGTTCCGGATGTCACCAGATCGTAGGCGTCGATCTTGCCGTCCAGGAGCGCTTGCTGGCGCGTTTCGGCGTGGTCGTAAGGAATGAAGTTGATTACGGCGATTTGGCCCCTGTTGCCCCAGTAGCCCTTATAGCTGGTCAACGTGATCTTGTGTTCGTCCCAGGCAGTGAATGCGTAAGGGCCTGTCCCCACCGGATGGCTGGCGTAGGCGGACATCGCCTGGCCATTTTGCGCCTTGTCCAGGACGTTGGCCTTCTGTCCTTCCAAAGCGGCGGGGGAGGATATGGCAAAGGCGGGAAGCGTCAGGGCCTGCAGGAAACCTGTAAAGGGCCGGGTGAGGTTGATCTGGACGTTGCTGGCGGAAACAACCTTGCAGTCCTTGAAGATCGAAAACACGGGCTCGTCCGAATAGGCCTTGAAGACGCCTTGGAATGAGATCCCGGGCGCTTGCTTCCTCAGGTCGGCGGGAAACGTAAACCAGCGGTTGAAGTTGGCGCAAACGGCAGCGGCATCAAACGGCGTTCCATCATGGAAGGTTACTTTTTCACGCAGCTTGAAGTCGTAGCTCAGCCCGTTGTTGCTGTCTTTCCATTCCGTGGCGAGGAGGGCAGTAGTCTGCCCCGTGGTGCCGTCGACGCCTACAAGTCCCTCAAGGACCTGGCGGGTCACGCGGTATGACTCCGAATCTGCTGTCATTGCAGGGTCGAGGCCCAACGGCATGGATGCCGTACCGAAATTAAACGTAGCCGTCGGCTCCGCAGCTGCCGTGCTGCTTGCCGATGACGACGCTGCAGGCCCAGGCGTTCCGGTACATGATGCCAGTCCCAAAATCACGAGGACTGCCGTGAACAGTATTCCCAGCCGCCGTATCTTGCTGCTTGCCACTCTTGTCCCCTCAAGCCGGTCGGAAGTGCTGTGGCCGGCTTCGGCCAGACCGCATTCCAGTCTAGTTGAACGCCCCCGGTGCCGGTTCAGGCGTGTTGCGGGCATGGTCCCCGTCTGCTTGAGGAAAGAACACCCCCGGTCCGAATGAAATGTTCAGCGAACCGGGGGCGTTTCAGAATCCGTGGTTCTTCACCACTGTGTTGCTGTCGTGTTGCTCCAACTGCTGTGTTGTTACCTCTGCTGTGCGCAAGGGGGGACTTGAACCCCCACGCCCGAAGGCACAGGAACCTAAATCCTGCGTGTCTGCCAATTTCACCACTCGCGCTGGCTGGCCACTGGACTGCCCTGTGGGCTGACCGGAGCCTTCTTCCGGCCTCCAGTGTACCCGCTACTTGTCGAGTTTGAGGTCGCGGCGAAGCTTGGCGACGTGCCCTGTGGCTCTGACGTTGTACTGGGCCAGCTGGACCTTTCCGTCCGGATCCACCACGATCGTGGAACGGATGAGGCCCATGTAGGTGCGGCCATAATTCTTTTTCTCGCCCCAGGCGCCGTAGGCATCGGCCACCGAATGCTCTGCGTCCGAGAGTATGCGGAACGTCAGCTGTTCTTCCCCCGCAAACTTGGCCAGTGCTTTCACCGGATCTGGAGAGACTCCCACTACTTCATAACCCGAAGTCTGGAGGGACGCGAGGTTGTCCCGGAAATCACAGGCCTCCTTGGTGCAGCCGGGGGTGGATGCTGCCGGATAAAAGTAGACAATGACTTTCCGTCCACGGAAGTCGGAAAGACTGACGTTGTTGCCATCTTGGTCTTGAAGAGTGAAGTCCGGGGCTACATCACCGGGAATAAGACGTTCCGCCATAATTTGCTCCTTGCTAACGTTCGCGACTCCCCAGCTTAGTGGCCGGAAGCAACGGCGACAGCTTCCACACGCATATACTGGCGGCATGCCAGATATGGAGAGATGGCCCACCACGCGATTGCTTTCAACAGCTGCGCGACTCGTGGAAATCTCATGGAATGAAAAATTGAAGAACATCGGACTGACGCATGCCGGCGTGATCGCCATGGAAGTCCTTGCTGCGAAAGGGCCCATTACGCAGGCTGCTTTGGCTGAAGTTGCCAGGGTCAAGGCGCAGACCATGGGCACTACTCTTGCACGGCTTGAGCTGCACGGGCATGTCAGCCGCCAGCGCAGCGACTCGGATCGCCGCAGCCACGTTGTGACGCTCACGGACGCCGGTTCTGCAGCTTTGGCCGAAGCTGTGCGGCTTGAGCAGGACGTGCTGGCCCTGGTTGAGGTCGACACCGCCAGGCTGCGCGACGAACTCAAGATCGTCGTCCGTGGCCTCGCCGGAATACCCGCGCTTGACCGTTCGGTGGGGGACGCCAACCCGCCGGTTTGAACCCGACCCGCCCGAACGTGACCAGGTCAAGCTGACTCATTCCCCTGAGCCACGCCGGTAAGGAATTTCCCGGCATGGGAAAGCAGGAAAAGCCAAAGCAGGAAAGGCTCCGGATCGTAGCAACGATCCGGAGCCCTTCCTATTCTGTGCACCCCCCGGGACTCGAACCCGGAACCCATTGATTAAGAGTCAATTGCTCTGCCAGTTGAGCTAGAGGTGCAGCTATTGTTTCGGTCAAAACGAAGGAGTCATATTCTCCGTGACGTCCGCAACGACAGATAACTCTACACCACTTTTTGAGGGCTGCTAACCAGAATTACCCCGGCGTGATGCATTCCACGAAGAGTGGTGTTCCAGCACAACAAAGCAACGAAAAAAGGCCTTGGAGTGAATATCACTCCAAGGCCTTCCCTTGGTGCACCCCCCGGGACTCGAACCCGGAACCCATTGATTAAGAGTCAATTGCTCTGCCAGTTGAGCTAGAGGTGCAGCTGTTGATTTCGACCATACCCGGGGGCTTTTGTTCCCTCGGCGATCTCCGCAACGACATGTAACTCTACACGACTTCGGCGGATGAGGGAAATCGGCGGCGCCGGGCGTTGTAGGTTCACGAAGACGCCCTCAAAATCAGCGCAAAATCAGGGTTTCTGTTGTTGCTGAGGACCCACAAGCTCCCGTCGGGAGCCTTGGCGACATCCCTTAGCCGACCATACTGCCCTGTGAAGTAAGCCACAGGTGAACCCGCATTGTCGCCGTTGAGCGGGATGGCCCAAAGCCGTTGGCCGCGAAGGGCGCCCGTGTAGGCCACGCCGTCGGCAATTTCCAATCCGCTGGGCGACGCGTCAGCGGTTGAAGGCCAAACAACTTTGGCATCAATGAACCCGCTGCGGCCCGGGGCTCCCGTCACTGTGGGCCAGCCATAGTTGCCGCCAGGGGTAATCAGGTTCAGTTCGTCGTCCACGTCCGGACCAAACTCACTGGCCCATAACCTCCCCTCACTGTCCCATGCCAAACCCTGCACGTTCCGGTGTCCGTAGCTATAGACGGGGTTGTCTCCGAACGGGTTGCCCGGAGCAGGGTGTCCGTCGACAGTCAGCCGGAGGATCTTCCCGCCCAAGGCGTTTGTATCCTGGGGTTGTTCCCGGCGCTGCGAATCGCCGGTGCCCACATAGAGGAATCCGTCAGGGCCAAAACGGATCCGGCCGCCGTTGTGGGTTGAAGCCTTTGATATGCCTGAAAAGACCACGTCAGGGTCGCCGAGCCTCAAAGTGCCTCCCGGCTCTTCCGACAAGCGCATTCTGGCGATCCGGTTGTCCGTGGCTGACGTGAAATAGGCGTAAAGCCAGCGGTCACTGGCGAATGCGGGAGACAGGGCGAGGCCTAGAAGCCCACCTTCGCCACCAGGATCGACGCCGGCAACCTCACCGATGGTCGTTGTCCTGCCGTCACGAATGCTTTTGACCTGGGCCGAATCGCGTTCTGACACGATGGCTGTGCCGTCCGGCAGGAAGACGACGGACCACGGCAGCTGCAGGCCGGCGTCGAGCTTTTGCTGTACCTCCAATTTTGGTGGAAAAGCAGGTGGCACCAACCCGGAGGTGGAGCCCGTCCCGGGCGACACGGGGACACTGGAACTGATGGAGCCGTCAGGGGTGGCCGCGGAACCTGGCGACGTCGGACTACCCGTGCAAGCCGCCAGCAGGGCCGCCAGTAAAAAAGCGGCCGGAAACAGCACTGCGGCCCGGGTGGGCACCAACGGGCAGAAACCGTTGGCGGGTTGGTCGCCAGCATTTACTGCATATCTGCCCATATCGCTCTCCCACGAACGATTCCCGGAAGTGAGTCCGGTTACCTGCGGAGCACTCAGTGCCTGTTCCGTTCAGTGCCTGTGCCCTTAAGCGACTGTTCCGCTCAGTGCCTGTTCCGCGGAGGAGGGCGGAACCCGGCCGCTTCCGCATGCGCGGCGGATTCGAACCACACATCCGCGGTTGCTTCGGCGTAGCCGGCGGTATCTTCATCGTGATAGGTCATCGTTGTAGCGTTGGCCTTCACCGGGTAGCCCTCGGGGCCAGTGCCGTCTGACGCCGCTCCTGCAGAGCCAACCCCGTAGGGATGCTCGGCGGCGAGATGGCCCGTTGTTGCCGTTGAATCGTCGTCGTCGGTTTCAGCAGCCGCGGTTTCCGCTCCCGCCAGCGTGGCCGAGTGTTGATCCGTGTATTCGTGATGGTGGACCACTGCGCCGCTTGCATCCGTCCACGAGGATTCCCACTCAGCCTTATCGGCTGCGTTGGCGTCTGCGGCGTTGGCAGCTGACCCGTCCACCTTGGGCACGTCGTCGGAGCGCGTCACATCATCCGCGGTTACTCCCTCAGGGGATGCGGAAACGGGGGATTCAGAAACGGATGGTTCGGAAACTGCCGGCTCAGGGGCTACAGGCACAGAAACTGCGGGCTCGTCCGCCCTGGGTACAGATGCCGGCGTTCCGGCAGCCTCCCAGTCATCGACATCCCCGGCAGTGACCTGTGCATCCGTGTCCACCACTGGTTCATCGACTACTGGCTCGTCGAGCTCAGGCGTTTCAACGACAGGTTCGTCCACCGTCTGTCCGGCGTGGGCTTCGGATTCGACGCGCGATTCCATACTGGATTCGACGGGGCCGCTGCCCTCAGCCGCTGCCTTCCCCATATTCGTGACCCCAGCCAGGCCCGCCACGCCAGCCACCGCCGCTGCTGTATCGGGCATCGACATCGTGTCGCTGGGTTCCATTGCGGCGGGTGGGGCAGTGCCTGGCCGTCCGGGAGCCCCGGTTCCAGAGGCAGCGGTTCCAGAGGCAGCGGTTCCAGAGGCAGTGCCCAATGCTGCAGTTGAGGAATTCCTGGCGTTGTTGCGGCTCAGGAGCCACCAAACAATCGCAACGATCAGCACAATAACAATGACCCAAATCAACCAGTCCATGGTGAGGCCCTTCTGCTCACAGGGTGCAGTTAGTGGTATTTCCGACGTTACGTGGCTGCAAATGGGGTGTCCAGCGTTTAGGGGCCTTCCAGCCTCGGTTGTGATGCAGTTGGCGACTTCACGGAAATGGCCGGTTTTCCGCCGGCGGCGAGGAAATATTCTTCTCTTCGTGCTTAATCCGGGTCGAATACGTCGTGGGCCGCTTCCGCTGACACATAGACTTTGGACCATGAGCGACGCCACCCGAATTGCGACAGATACCAAACCGGACATCAAGCCCCGCAGCAGGGTCGTAACCGACGGAATTCACGCCGCACCCGCGCGTGGCATGTTCCGTGCTGTGGGGATGGGGGATGACGACTTCGCCAAACCGCAAATTGGTGTCGCCAGCTCATGGAATGAAATAACCCCCTGCAACCTTTCCCTCAACCGTCTTGCGCAGGGCGCCAAGGAAGGCGTCCACGCCGGTGGTGGATTCCCTATGCAGTTCGGCACCATCTCCGTCTCGGACGGTATTTCCATGGGTCACGAGGGCATGCACTTCTCGCTCGTTTCCCGTGAGGTCATTGCAGACTCCGTCGAAACCGTCATGCAGGCCGAGCGCATTGATGGCTCGGTTCTCCTGGCTGGTTGCGACAAGTCCCTTCCCGGCATGCTCATGGCTGCTGCCCGGCTGGACCTCGCCTCCGTCTTCCTCTATGCCGGATCGATCATGCCCGGATGGGTCAAGCTCGAGGACGGCTCGGAGAAGGAAGTCACGCTTATTGATGCCTTCGAGGCTGTCGGCGCCTGTGCAGCAGGCAAGATGAGCATGGAGGACCTCACCCGCATCGAAAAGGCCATTTGTCCCGGCGAAGGCGCCTGTGGCGGTATGTACACGGCCAATACGATGGCATGCATTGGCGAGGCGCTGGGCATGTCCCTCCCGGGTTCGGCCGCCCCGCCATCGGCAGACCGCCGTCGCGATGACTTTGCACGCAAGTCCGGCGAAGCCGTGGTGAACCTGCTTCGCCTGGGAATCACTGCACGCGACATCATGACCAAGAAGGCGTTCGAAAATGCCATCGCCGTCACCATGGCGTTCGGCGGATCCACCAACGCAGTCCTGCACTTGCTCGCCATTGCCCGCGAAGCCGAGGTTGAACTGACCCTGGATGACTTCAACCGCATCGGCGATAAGATCCCGCACCTCGGGGACCTAAAGCCTTTCGGCCGCTATGTCATGACTGATGTGGACAAGATCGGCGGCGTGCCGGTCATCATGAAAGCGCTTCTCGACGCCGGGCTGCTGCACGGTGACTGCCTTACGGTTACGGGCAAGACGCTCGCCGAGAACCTCGCCTCGATCAACCCGCCGGACCTTGACGGCAAGATCCTTCGGGCACTGGACAACCCCATCCACAAGACCGGTGGGATCACCATCCTGCACGGCACCATGGCTCCGGAAGGGGCTGTGGTGAAGAGCGCCGGCTTCGACGCCGACGTCTTTGAGGGCACGGCACGCGTTTTCGAGCGCGAGCAAGGGGCCCTTAACGCACTGGACAACGGTGAGATCCACAAGGGCGACGTCGTGGTCATCCGCTATGAAGGCCCCAAGGGTGGTCCGGGCATGCGCGAAATGCTTGCGATCACCGGTGCCATCAAGGGCGCCGGACTGGGCAAGGATGTGCTGCTGCTGACCGATGGCCGCTTCTCCGGCGGTACCACCGGTTTGTGCATTGGCCACGTTGCGCCTGAAGCGGTCGACGGCGGTCCCATCGCCTTCGTCCAGGACGGCGACCGCATTCGTGTTGACATTGCGGCACGTTCATTCGACCTCCTGGTGGACGAGGCGGAGCTTGAAGCCCGCAAGGTTGGCTGGGAGCCCCTGCCGGCGAAGTTCACGAAGGGCGTTTTGGCCAAGTATGCAAAGCTGGTCCACAGCGCGTCCACGGGAGCTTACTGCGGCTGATGCCTGTACCGGACTCCCGGCCCTTTGGCGGGGGAGTCCGGTAGGCGGACACCACTGTCCATATGGTGAGATACGATGGTGGTCAATTGACACGTATCTCACTTAGAGGGAACACTGAACGCATGATCTCATTCGTTACCGTCGGCGTCGTCGTACTTACCAAGCGCGTGGCTTAGCCCGACTGGTAACGAACTGTCACGCGCAACCCCTCGAAAAGCCGGAAGGCTGAGGGGTTTTTTTATTCCCCGAAGCAAGACCCATCAATCGAAGATCCACTAAGGAAGAGTCCGATGAGCAAAGGATCGCCGATCAGCCCCTCGCTGATGGCTGCAAAGTCCGCTGGAGCCCCAAAGGCTCCGGATAAGGTCGACCGTACGGCTGAGGCCGTCGTCGTCGACACTGCTGCACCTCTCTCTCCTGTACTTGGGCCGAACAACGTTGTACCCCCAACGGTGATGACCGGCTCGCAAGCAATTGTCCGTTCGCTCGAAGAACTCGGCGTGGACGATATTTTCGGTTTGCCCGGTGGCGCGATCCTGCCCACCTACGACCCCTTGATGGCCTCCAGCATGAATCACATCCTGGTCCGTCACGAACAGGGAGCCGGCCACGCCGCGCAAGGCTACGCCATGGTTACCGGACGGGTTGGCGTTTGCATCGCCACCTCGGGACCCGGTGCCACAAACCTCGTTACCGCCATCATGGACGCCCACATGGATTCCGTGCCGATGGTGGCCATCACCGGCCAGGTTTCCAGCGGAGTCATCGGCACCGATGCCTTCCAGGAAGCGGACATCGTGGGTATCACCATGCCCATCACCAAGCACTCGTTCCTGGTGACCGACCCCAACGACATCCCGCATGTCATGGCAGAAGCTTTCCACCTCGCGTCCACGGGCCGCCCGGGACCCGTCCTGGTTGACATTGCCAAGGACGCCCAGGTAGGCCAGATGACTTTCTCCTGGCCGCCGAAAGTTGACTTGCCGGGCTATCGTCCTGTGGTCCGCGGCCACAGCAAGCAAGTTCGCGAAGCTGCCAAGCTGATCGCTGCCTCCAGCAAGCCTGTTCTCTACGTGGGTGGCGGTGTGGTCAAGGGACACGCCTCTGCAGAACTCATGGAGCTGGCGTTGGCAACCGGAGCGCCGGTAGTCACCACGCTGATGGCCCGCGGCGCCTTCCCTGACTCGCATCCACTCCATGTTGGAATGCCGGGCATGCACGGCTCCGTATCTGCTGTCACCGCCCTGCAGCAGGCAGACCTCCTCATTACCCTCGGTGCCCGGTTCGATGACCGCGTTACAGGTGTGCTGAAGACGTTCGCTCCCTTCGCCAAGGTGATCCACGCGGATATCGATCCCGCGGAAATCTCCAAGAACCGGACGGCCGATGTCCCGATTGTCGGTTCGGTGAAGGAGATCATTCCGGAACTGACCGAGGCCGTGAAGACGCAGTTCGAGCAAAGCGGTGCACCGGACCTGGATGCATGGTGGGCGTTCCTGGGCAACCTGCGCGACACCTACCCCCTGGGCTGGACTGAACCCGAGGACGGACTGACGGCACCGCAGCGCGTGATCAAGCGCATCGGCGAGCTCACAGGTCCGGAGGGTATCTACGTGGCCGGCGTCGGCCAGCACCAGATGTGGGCTGCGCAGTTCATCAAGTACGAGCGCCCCCACGCCTGGCTGAACTCCGGTGGAGCCGGAACCATGGGATACTCGGTTCCGGCAGCCATGGGTGCCAAGGTTGGTGAGCCGGACCGCGTGGTCTGGGCCATTGACGGCGACGGCTGCTTCCAGATGACCAATCAGGAACTGGCCACCTGCGCCATCAACAACATCCCGATCAAGGTCGCCATTATCAACAACTCCTCGCTGGGCATGGTCCGCCAATGGCAGACACTGTTCTACGAAGGCCGTTACTCGAACACGGATCTGAACACCGGCCACGACACCGTCCGCATTCCGGACTTCGTCAAGCTGGCGGACGCCTATGGTTGTGCCGCACTGCGTTGTGAGCGGGACGAAGACATCGATGCCACCATCCAGAAGGCACTTGAAATCAACGACCGCCCGGTCGTGATCGACTTTGTCGTCAGCCCCAACTCGATGGTCTGGCCGATGGTGCCGGCAGGTGTCAGCAATGACCAGATCCAGGTTGCCCGCAATATGACCCCGGAATGGGAAGAGGAGGACTAGGCATGAGCCGCCACACACTGTCCGTTCTGGTCGAAGACAAGCCCGGCGTGCTGACCCGCGTAGCCAGCCTCTTCGCCCGGCGCGCGTTCAACATCAATTCACTGGCTGTGGGACCCACCGAGGTTCCCGGAATGTCCCGCATGACGGTCGTCGTCGATGCCGACGGCGACCTCATCGAGCAGGTCACCAAGCAGCTCAACAAGTTGATCAACGTGATTAAGATCGTTGAGCTGACTTCCGAATCTTCCGTACAACGCGACCACATCCTGGTCAAGGTACGTGCGGATGCCGCGACACGCCTGCAGGTAACCCAAGCTGCAGACCTGTTCCGTGCCGCCGTCGTCGACGTGTCTACAGACTCGTTGGTGATCGAGGCAACCGGTACCCCCGAGAAGCTCGCTGCACTGCTCTCAGTGCTCGAGCCGTTCGGCATCCGTGAAATCGTGCAGTCCGGCACCCTGGCCGTTGGACGGGGATCCCGCTCCATGAGTGACAGGGCGCTCCGCTCCGCGTAGGAAACAGGCATAGGCCGCGTTAGCATGCCATGCCGAGCGTTGCGTCCAGTACCGCAGCACCACATCAATATCCAGAAACCACTCAAGAGGAGTTACGCAAGTGACTGAAATGTTCTACGACGACGACGCAGACCTGTCGATCATCCAGGGCCGCAAGGTTGCCATCGTCGGCTACGGTTCCCAGGGCCACGCGCACGCACTGAACCTGCGCGATTCCGGCGTCGAGGTTGTTATCGCGCTGAAGGAAGGGTCGAAGTCGACCGCCAAGGCAGAAGACGCCGGCTTCACTGTCAAGAACGTTGCCGACGCCGCTGAATGGGCAGACGTCATCATGATCCTCGCGCCGGACCAGCACCAGCGCTCGATCTACAACGACTCCATCAAGGACAAGCTGACCGAAGGCAAGGCACTCGCCTTCGCCCACGGCTTCAACATCCGCTTCGGCTACATCGAGCCCCCTGCAGGCGTTGACGTCATCCTGGTCGCTCCGAAGGCTCCGGGTCACACCGTGCGCCGCGAGTTCGAAGCCGGCCGTGGCATCCCGGACATCATCGCTGTTGAGCAGGACGCATCCGGTTCCGCTTGGGAGCTGGCCAAGTCCTACGCCAAGGCCATCGGTGGCACCCGCGCCGGTGTCATCAAGACCACCTTCACCGAAGAGACCGAAACCGACCTCTTCGGCGAGCAGTCGGTCCTTTGTGGCGGCGTTTCCCAGCTGGTCCAGTACGGCTTCGAAACCCTCACCGAAGCCGGCTACCAGCCGCAGATCGCCTACTTCGAGGTCCTTCACGAGCTCAAGCTCATCGTTGACCTCATGTGGGAAGGTGGCATCGCCAAGCAGCGCTGGAGCGTCTCCGATACCGCAGAGTACGGCGACTACGTTTCCGGCCCCCGCGTGATCACTCCCGAGGTGAAGGAAAACATGAAGGCTGTCCTCGCGGACATCCAGAGCGGCGCCTTCGCCAAGCGCTTCATCGAGGACCAGGACAACGGTGCCGTCGAGTTCAAGGAACTGCGTGCCAAGGCAGAGCAGCACCCGATCGAAGAGGTTGGCCGCGAACTGCGTTCCCTGTTCTCCTGGCAGCAGCAGGACCAGGACTACGTCGAAGGCTCCGCAGCCCGCTGATCCTTTGCCCAGTGCCCTGGGCACTGGAAGCGACGCCCGTCCGGCGAACAAAGCCGGGCGGGCGTCGCTGTTTTGCAGCCGCTCCTCCCAACACAGCGTCCTGTGAATTTCTTCACAACAACCTCAACCGGGCCGTAACATCGTTCACCGGCACCGGAATCCCTGTCCAGGTTCGATATTCTGGGCTGGTCCCGGCGTCGTGTCCGGGCCCGGCGCATCCGCTCCTTGTCCAGTACTGTCCCAAAGTTGTCCAAAGTAAGGTGCCACCCCGTGTCAGCCACCAAACCCGTCGTCCTCCTCGCTGAGGAACTTTCACCCGCCACCGTCGAGGCATTGGGTCCGGACTTTGAAATCCGCCAAACCGACGGCGCCGACCGTTCCCAGCTGCTGTCCGCCATCGCCGACGTCGACGCAATCCTGGTTCGCTCGGCTACCCAGGTTGATGCCGAAGCCATTGCCGCGGCGAAGAACCTTAAGGTCATCGCCCGGGCCGGCGTGGGACTGGACAACGTGGACATCAAGTCCGCAACGCAGGCCGGTGTCATGGTCGTCAACGCACCGACGTCCAACATCGTTTCAGCAGCCGAGTTGACGGTCGGCCACATCCTGAGCCTTGCCCGCCACATTCCCCAGGCTAGCTCCGCGCTGAAGAACGGTGAGTGGAAGCGCTCCAAGTACACGGGCATCGAACTCTTCGAGAAGAAGATCGGCATTATCGGCCTGGGCCGTATCGGCGCCCTTGTCGCAGCCCGCCTTCAGGGATTCGAAACGGAGATCCTGGCGTACGACCCCTACATCACCGCCGCTCGCGCCGCACAGCTCGGGGTCAAGCTGGTCACCCTTGATGAACTCCTGGAAAACTCCGACTTCATCACCATCCACATGCCCAAGACGCCCGAGACGGTGGGCATGCTCGGCGCCGACGCCTTCCGCAAGATGAAGGAAACGGCCTACGTCATCAACGTGGCCCGTGGCGGCCTGGTGGATGAGGAAGCACTCTACATCGCGCTGAAGGAAGGCCAGATTGCCGGTGCCGGCGTGGATGTCTTCGTCAAGGAACCCAGCACGGATCTGCCTTTCTTCGAACTGGACAACGTGGTCGTTACCCCGCACCTCGGCGCATCCACTGACGAAGCCCAGGAAAAGGCCGGCGTCTCGGTGGCCAAGTCCGTACGCCTTGCCCTCGCCGGCGAGCTCGTGCCCGATGCCGTGAACGTCGCAGGCGGTGTGATCGCTCCGGACATCCGTCCGGGCATCCCGCTGATCGAAAAGCTCGGCCGGATCTTCACGGCGCTGACCCATGCGTCGCTGACCCAGATCGACGTCGAGGTTGCCGGCGAGATTGCTGCGCTGGACGTCAAGGTGCTTGAGCTGGCTGCCCTGAAGGGCGTCTTCGCCGATGTCGTCACGGAGCAGGTCTCCTACGTCAACGCCCCTGTCATCGCAGAGCAGCGCGGAATCAATACGCGTCTGATCACCACACCGGACGCCGAGGACTACCGCAACGTCCTCACGATCCGCGGTGCGCTCAGCGACGGTTCCCAGATCTCCGTTGCCGGTACGCTGACGGGACCCAAGCAAGTTGAGAAGCTGGTTGGCGTCAACGGCTACGACGTGGAAATCCCCATCAGTGAGCACTTGGTGGTGGTGGCCTACGCGGACCGTCCCGGTGTCATTGGCACCATCGGCCACATCCTGGGCATGAACAACATCAACATCGGCGGCATGCAGGTTGCACGCCAGACCGAGGGAGGCCAGGTGCTTGCGCTCCTGACCATCGACAGCTCTGTTCCGCAGCAGGTCCTGGAAGCCATCAAGGCGGGCATTGGCGCCGATATGGTCCGCGAGGTGGACCTGGAGGACTAGGACTGCTCCTCATCAGCCAACTTCGCGTGCCGGGGACACACCACTGACACGCAACGGTGGCCGGTCTGCTTACAATGGCTTGGTCCGGGATTCGGACCCGGCAGCAGGCCGGCCACTACTTTTTGCACATAGAGCCCGGGATTCCTTTGTGTTTTTCAAAGATTCACGGAGCATGTGTGCGCGCCCGCAATCAAGGTCTCAGGGAGCCCAATGAACGCCGTCCAAAGGTTCATCAGAAGCCGTGTGCTGCTGCTGACCGCGGCCATTTTGATCGTCGCGATGTGCTTGTCCGTCCTAGTCCAGAGCCAGTCACAGGCCGCTCTGAACAGGACTGTGGATGAGAACTCGCGGGGACTCTACGACATCCTGGTCCAGGCAAAGCCGGACCCCTCACAGGACGGGGACGGCGGTGCACTGATCCAGCCGGAAATCGCCAATGGGCAGGGCGGCATCAGCTTTGAGCAGCTCGAGAAAATCCGCACCATGGGCCAGACGGCGGTCGCTGCTCCCATCAGCCTCGTTTCGCGGGTTTCGCAGAACCTCGAGGCTCCGCGCCTCAATGCCATGGACTACCTTGGGTACAACGCCGGCCTTGCCGGTGGCATAACTGCAGGGGACCCCTCGGCCATGGATTCCAGCAAGTGGCCAGCAGCTGAATCCGTTTTGTCCGACACGCCCAAGAAGTACCGGCTGACGGCCTCCGCCACCAGCTCCGATGGCGTCAACCAGCAAACCCTTTTCAAGACGAGCGCCGAAGGGACCCTGGGCAAGGGCCGTCTGATCCAGGAACAGGCTGCCGGTGGTTCGAATGTCCGGATCGCAGGTCCGGACGGCGAGACCGGAATTAAGTTCCCCGCTCCGGCACTCGGCTCGGAGCACAACCTCTTCAATCTTTCGGTGGCACTTCCATTGGCGCCGGAGGTGACTGAGTCCGTCGTCGCCGTCGACCCTGCCTCAGAGAGGGCGTTGTTGGGCTCCGCAGGTGATTTCCTTGCACCCTTGGAAAAGGCTCCGCCAGCGGACGCGCGCAATGCGGGCGCTATTGGCCGCCATTTCGAAAGTCTCTTCACCAGCGGCCTTAGCATGGACCAGCTTGAAGAAGGACCTGATTTCCTTGGTGTGAAGCTCAAGTACTGGGCTCCCCTGATGACGCAGTACCAGCAGGCAAAGCGCGACGGACTGCTGACCGACGATTCCCAGGCCATTCCGCTGATTGTTCGCTCGGGGACGTCCCTGGACCTGAAGTACTCGGTCAAGATCGAGGAAATAGACAACAACGGCAAAGTGGTCAACGAAGTCGGCACTGTAACGCGGTCCTTGGACAAGGACTACCTGCCGTTCGTTTCCAAAGCCCCGTTTGCCCTTGAATGGCCGGGTTCAACTGACCACAGCCAGCTCCTGGGCAGTACTGCCTCCTTCAGCCAGGGGCTTTACAACCCGGCCACATGGAGTACTGCTTTCGCTGCAGCCCCGAAGTACAAGGAGGGCGACGAAGCCTCCAATGGTGCTTCGGACAAGACAGCAACGCCGGGGGACTGGGTGACAGTCAACCGCCTTCCTGAAAAGTCGTCCTTTGGCGCAGCCGTAGACCAGACCCAGCGCAAGCCTGTGGACGAGCGCTCCTACCGGGAAGACCTGGAAACCGGAAAAAAGCCCGCCACTCCCATGCCGATGGTGTACGGCACGTTTAATCCGGCAGACGTTCAGGCCGCAGCCGGTGACGTTAACAAGCTCCCATTGGGCGGCTATGACCCAGCTCCGATGACACTGAGCAAGGATGCCGAGGGCAAAGACGCCGATGACACTGTCCTGAAGCCATCACTGAGCGCCACAGGTCTGGTCAGCCAGTCGGCCGGCGCCATCACTGACTATTACGGCCTGGCCGCAGCCCGTGGCTATGACACCAACGCCGACGTCATCGACGCCATCCGCGTCCGCGCCAACGCCACTGGAACGTGGAAGCAGGCGCAGCCGGAGGTCGAAAAGCTGGCCGCCCAGATCCGTGAACTGGGCCTTGAAGCGACCGTGGTGGCAGGTTCCGCCCGCGAAGACGCCAATATCTTCGTCCCCGGATACAGCAAGGACGACGCCGGCAAGGAGTCACCGCTGGGCACAGTCCAGCAGTCGTGGGTTCGGCAGGATGCCGCTGACGCCGTTTCGGGTTCGCTGACAGGCACAAACATCACCCTCCTCTTCCTGACGCTTCTGGGCGCCACGCTACTGACTGGTGCCTCGACCGTCAGCTACATCCGGCAGCGCCGGAGCGAAGCAGGCATCCTGAGGGCAATGGGCTGGACGCAGAAGCGCGTCAGGTCCTGGGTGCTGGAAGAGTTTGCCGTGGGCGCGGCTGCCTTGGCCGCCGCGGGGATCATTTTGAGCCTGCTCAGTTGGAACCTTGCCACTGTGATTGTCTCGGTGACCATGCTCATCATCTACAGTGGCGCTGCCTTGCTGGCTGCCCAGCAGTTGCGCCACCGCGTGGTGGTAGACCAGGAACCCCAGCATGATGAACGCCTCGTCACTGTTGATTCGCCCCTGACGTTCGCCAACAGGCAGCTCACCACCAACCGGTTCAATTCTGTCTCGCTGGCCGTGGCTGTGGGCGTTTTCGGTGCCGCAGTGGGGGCCTTGATCGCACTGTTGATCGACATCCCCCGGGCAGCAGGTGCCAGTGCTTTGAGTGGGCTGGCGGCCGCGAGCATTGCTTTGCCAAGCGTGATCCTCGCCGTGTTTGGTGTGGTTGTGGGTCTGCTGCTCACACTCGTGACCGGGCGGTTCGAGCTCCACGCCAAGCGCGAGTATCTGGGCACTTTGCGTGCCATGGGCTGGAACCCGGACATGCTGGGCCAGGTCCGCTTCTTTGAAAATGCACTTGTCGGCACCGTGGCGCTTCCCTTGGGCGTCCTTGGTGCCCTTGGACTGGGGCTGCTCCTTGCTCCGTACGCAGCACTCTGGGCCGGGCTGGCCGGACTGCTGGCCGTAATTTGCTGGATTCCGATTGCAACGAAAGTAGTCAAATGACTGACAACCTCAACCCCGAGCTGACGGCGACCCCGGAATCCACGGACGAGTCGCTGCAGACCCGCGCCAACACCATTGTCCGGGCGTCCGACCACGCGACACCCTTGGAGCTTAGCCGCGTCACCATCCACTACGGCGGAGACAAGGGCGGCGCCGAGGAAGTCGACGTCGTGGATGACTTCAACCTGACCCTGCACGCAGGCGAGATGCACTGCATCGCCGGCCGAAGCGGCTCGGGCAAGACCAGTATCCTGACCGTCAGCGCCGGACTGACCCTGCCGACGTCGGGCACCGTGTTTTGGGAAGGCCAGTCCCTGGCGTCAATGGGCGACGACGAGATCGCCGACAGGCGCCGTGCCTTGATTGGCTACGTCGATCAGGGCGGCGCCTTGATCGACGGCATGAGTGCCCTCGAGAACGTGCTGCTGCCCGCCGTGCCTGATGGAGAAGTGGAACAGCGCACGGAGATGGCCAAGGACCTCCTGGACCTGGTGGGCCTCGGACGCCGCATGCGGCACCGTCCCGCCCAACTGTCCGGCGGTGAGCGCCAGCGTGTGGCAATCGCGAGGGCCCTGATCCTGGGAACCCGCGTACTGGTGGTGGATGAGCCCACCGCCAGCTTGGACCGTGCTGCAGCCAACCGCATCATCGGCATCCTGAAGGACACAACCAACGATGGCATCGCTGTGCTCGTGGCTTCACACGACCACGAACTGGTCCGGCTCAGCGATACGCTGACCGAACTGAACTAGTCCGCAAGACTGCTCCTTCGCCGGGATATCCGGCACAGACCGGACCGGCCGTCATTTGCGGCCGGTTCAGTCATTCCATCCGAAAAAAAGGTAACTTCTTAGAGTGACGTCTGCAGAGAAATCCCCGTTCTACATCACCACGGCCATCAGCTACCCCAATGGCGTGCCTCATATCGGACACGCCTACGAGGTCATCGCGACTGATGCCATGGCGCGGTTCAAGCGCCTCGACGGCCATGAGGTGTTCTTCATGACCGGCACGGACGAGCACGGGCTCAAGATGCAGCAGTCGGCCGAGAAGGAAGGCATTACTGCCAAGCAGCTCGCGGATCGCAACTCGGCGGCGTTCAAGCAGATGAGCCAGGACCTGGGAATCTCCCATGACCGTTTCATCCGCACCACGGACCCGGACCATTACACGGCGTCGCAAGCCATCTGGAAGAAGATGGAAGCGAACGGTGACATCTACTTGTCCAAGTACGAGGGCTGGTACTCGGTCCGCGACGAAGCGTACTACGTCGAGGACGACACCGTTGTGAAGGAAGACGGCCTCCGGTACTCGAAGGAGACGGACACCCTCGTCACCTGGACTGCCGAGGAGAGCTACTTCTTCCGCTTGTCCGCTTACCAGGAGAAACTCCTGGCCCTCTATGAGGCCCAGCCTGAGTTTGGTGCGCCGCAGTCCCGGTTCAACGAGGTCATCAGTTTTGTGAAGCGTGGGCTTGAGGATCTCTCCATCAGCCGCACTACCTTTGACTGGGGTGTCCCTGTTCCGGGCGATGAGAAGCACGTCATGTACGTCTGGGTGGATGCCTTGACCAATTACCTGACCGGTGCCGGGTACCCGGACGTGGAGTCCGAGTCCTTCAGGAAGTTCTGGCCAGCCGATGTCCACGTCATCGGCAAGGACATTTCCCGTTTCCATGCGATCTACTGGCCGGCCTTCCTCATGAGCGCAGGCCTGGCATTGCCCAAGCGCGTCATGATCCACGGCTTCCTGACCAACAACGGCGTGAAGATGTCCAAGTCCCTGGGCAATGTCGTCGCCCCCCAGGACTTCGTGGCGCAGTACGGGCTGGACCAGTGCCGCTTCTTCTTCCTCCGGGAAGTCCCGTTTGGTGCCGATGGCAGCTACAACCACGAGGCTATCGTGGGCCGCATGAATTCGGACCTGGCCAACAACTTCGGCAATCTTGCCCAGCGTTCGTTGTCCATGGTCGCGAAGAACTGTGAGGGCAAGGTTCCTGTCCCCGGAGAGTTCACGGCTGAGGACAATGCCTTGCTTGCCAAGGCCGGAGAATTGCTGGCTACCGCCCGGGGCGCCTTTGACAAGCAGGAGTTCAGCCGGGCCCTGGAGGCTATCTGGACAGTGCTTGGCGACACCAACGCCTACTTCGCCGAGCAGGCCCCGTGGGTGCTGCGGAAGACCGACGTCGAGCGGATGAATACCGTGCTTTACGTCACCCTGGAAGTTGTCCGCATCGTGGCGATCCTCGCCCAGCCGGTGATGCCTTCCTCGTCCGCGAAGCTTCTTGAGGTGCTCGGACAGCCCGAAGGCGAAGCCAGGCAGTTTGCTGCCATCGCAACGCCGATCGTCGCGGGAACTGAACTTCCCGCTCCGACGCCGATCTTCCCCCGCTACGAGGAACCAGCCGAGGCATAACGTTCTCTCACATAACAGCCATTAACGAGAATTGCTCTCTCACTTCCTCCCACTCGGTTGAGGGAAGTGAGAGAGCAATTCTCGTATGGCGTGATGATGTGAGAGAAGAATTAGGCCGTGGCCAGACCCTCCACAGGCGACAGTCGTGCTGCCCGATGGGCGGGAATCACGGAGGCCAGCAAACCAGCCACTACAGCGACGCCGAACACGGCCAGCAGTTGCAGCCACGGTACGGCGGGAACCACATCTGCGACGCCGCCAAGGGTAGCTTGCGCTCCCAGCCAGCCGTAGACAATGCCGATGCCCGCACCGAGGACTGCGGCCACGCCAGCTACGAGGACTGCCTCGATCGCGAGCATTCCCCGGAGTTGGCCCTTCGTCTGGCCCAGTGCCCTCAGCAAGGAGTTCTCCCGCGTTCGCTCAAGTACGGATAGCGACAACGTGTTCGCCACGCCGATGAGTGCAATCACCACTGCCACCCCCAGCAAGCCTGTGACCACCAGCAACAGGACATCGATGATGCTGTTGAAAGTCACGCGCTCGATGGCCGCGCCGCTAACAGTGCGCTCGTGCACGCCGAGGGCGGAGGCAATCTCCTTCTGAATGGCCTGAACCTGTTCGCTGGACACAGAGGCGGCGAGCTTCACCCACACCATGCCTGGCGTTTCCGGGAGGGCACCCGCTGTGATGCTCGAGCTTTCCACGAAGGCCGGGATGTGGCGGGTCCGCAGGACTTTCGCGTCGAGAGACGCTGTGCCGGCCGCCGTCGTGATGGTCGCGCGACCTCCAGCGGAGTCCTCGGGCAGGTAGACCGTGCCTGGGCCCGGCTTCAGGTTGTTGTCGCGGAGGATGGAGGCAGCATCGGCCGACGAGAGCGAATAGACGGTCCTCCCTCCGTCGGGCGTGGACTCGGCGAGGGTCCCAACGGCCGGTAGGAGGACCGCATTGCTGACCCCGTCGAGTGTCTTGATACGCGAGATGGCTTCTGCTGGATCGGCTGAACTGTCTACCGCGGTCATGGCAGCGAGATCCACAGGGTAGTTCTCGGCCAGCGTTGCATTGAACGCTTGCCGTGACGTTGCGGCCCCGGTCATCATCAGCGAAACCAGCGTTACGCCGATCAGCAAGGCAGCGGCAGTCGCCGAGGTACGTGCCGGGTTGCGCGTCGCGTTGACGGCGGCGAGCTTGCCGGGCACCCCTGCGGGGGCGGCCAAACGGCCGGCGAAGGCCACCACTGTGGGAATGAACAATGAGGAGCAGAGCAGAATCCCGACGAAGGAAACCGCGCCGCCAAGCAAAGCAACCAGCAATGAGACCGTGGTGCTGCCGAAAATCAACAGTGATACGCCGCCGATCAGGGCAATCAGGCCCAGCGCCAGCCGCACTTTTCCTCGACGGTTGCCAACAGTCGCGTCTTCGCCGGGCCTCAGCGCAGCCAGTGGAGCGACCGATGTAGCCGCCTTGGCGGGGACGAGGGCCGCGACGACGGTCAGCAGGGTTCCGGCGACCAGCCCGGCGATGATTGCCGACGGCGGTATGGCCAGAGTGGCGAACGCTTGCTCTGGTTGTGTCTTGGCCCAGGCGACCAGCCCGGTCATCAGGCCCATCGCAGCCAGGACACCCAGAATCGATGAGACGAAGCCAACCACGAGGGCCTCCAGCATGACGGAGCCGCGGATCTGCGAGCGGCCTGCACCCAGGCAACGTAGCAACGCCAATTCGCGGGTCCGCTGTGCCACCAGCACGGAGAAGGTGTTCGCCACCACCAAAGTGGAGACGAGGATGGCCACGCCGGCGAAGGCGAGCAGGACGATGGTCAGTTGGTCCTGACCGGCGCTGAGCATGGCGACCGTGGAGGTGACCTTCTCCTGGGCCGTTTCCAGGACAGGCGCGTCGGCACCTGCGGCTTCCATGCGGTGTGCGATGTACTCCTTCGCTGCGGGGACGTCTTCGCCGGGTTGCAGGATGAACTGCAGTCCCGAATATCCTGCTCCGGCATCCTGCACCGCGTCCAGGACAGACTCCGAAGCGACAAGCTGGGCCGCCGAGGACGAGAACGGATCGTTCGTAGCTTGAATCAGGCCGGTAACTGTCACCTTGGCAGTCTTGACGGATCCTCCACCGTGCAGCTCGAGCGTACTTCCAACCGTGAGTCCGAGATGCTCTGCTGTCTTGACGTCGATCACGGCTTCGAAGGGTTGCGACGGCATGGAACCTGAGGACAAGGTCGCGCCCTCCAAGGGTGAGGGCTCCGTATTTCGGAGCCGTCCTACCTGCTCACCGCCACCGGCCACGAACGTCACGTAAGTGGAGCGTTCGGCGTAGTGGTCCTTGACTGCGGGCGCGGACCTCGCGGCATCCACCGCTGCCTGGCTGAAGGCCTCGCCGTTCTTGGATGTAGCAATAAGATCCGCGTTACGGTAGGCCTCGCCGATACTCGCGCCAAGCGAAGCATTGGTGCTCGCGCCCACCATCAGCGTGGCGGAGAGGAACGCAACGGACAGCATCACGGCGAGCCCGATTGCGACGAATCGTCTGAAGTGCGTCGTCAATTGGGAGAGAGCTACGCGCAGCATGCCTTAAGCCCCCAGCTTGCCGAGAGCCGTCAAAACTGATTCGGCTGTGGGCTTCTGGATCTCGCCCACCAGACCGCCGTCGCTCATCAGCACCACGCGGTCGGCAAAGCTTGCGGCGACGGGGTCATGGGTCACCATGATGATGGTCTGCCCCATCTCCTGGCTGCTGCGACGCAGGAGCGCAAGCACTTCGCCGCCGGCTTTGGAGTCCAAGTTGCCGGTGGGCTCGTCACCAAACACGACGTCGGGACGCGTCAGTAGGGCTCGGGCTACGGCGACACGCTGCTGCTGTCCGCCTGACAACTCGTGGGGTCTGTGCTTCAACCGGTCCTAAAACCCGAGGGTGTTGACTACGGTATCCAGCCACCCGGCGTCGGCGGTTGTTCCCGCTAAAGCGAGCGGCAGCGTGATGTTCTGCTCCGCTGTCAGTGTGGGCACCAGATTGAAGGCCTGGAACACGAAGCCAATGCGCTCGCGTCGAAGGGTGGTGAGTTGGCGGTCGTTGAGCCCGGTGAGCTCCGTGCCGCCCAGGACGATCCGTCCGGAGTCCGCCGTATCAAGGCCGGCGAGGCAATGCATGAGCGTGGATTTGCCCGATCCTGAAGGTCCCATGATTGCCGTGAATTTGCCTGCGTCGAAGCCCACCGATACCTCGTTCAGGGCCATGACACGGGTATCGCCGCGTCCATAGGCCTTTGTCAGCGCGAAAGCTTCAACGGCCGTGCGTGGCCTGGCTGCATCGGCTTCAGCGGGGCGACCGTTACCTGCTGGGTGGGGGAGAGGCGTGAAAGTTGTCATATTTTCACGGTATGTGCCGGGGATGCGCCGCTGGATCCGGCCACGGACCCATTCCGGGCAAGTCCAGCTCATACCGTGGTCTGAGGCAGGTGATCACGTGGTGGGGCGGAGCTAGCTTCCTGGGGCGACCACGCCTGTCTCGTAGGCGATGACCACCACCTGCACACGGTCCCGCGCTCCCAGCTTGGCCAGGATATGGCCCACGTGGGTCTTCACGGTTGCCTCGGAAAGGAACAGTCCTGCGGCGATCTCCGGATTCGACTGCCCCTGGGCGATCAGCTGGAAAACCTCGCGTTCACGGGCAGTGAGGCGTTCGACCGCGGCGGCGTGTCCGCTTTGTTCCGGCGTCTGCTTTCTGAGCAGGGGAGCCACATGCTCCAGCAATCTCCGAGTGGTGGATGGGGCGATGACGGCGTCGCCACGGTAGACCGTTCGGATGGCCTCCAGCAGTTCCTCTGGCGGAGCGTCCTTGAGCAGGAACCCGCTGGCGCCGGCCTGGATTGCAGCCAGGGCATATTCGTCGAGGTCGAAGGTGGTGAGGACCACGATTTTGACCTCCGCCCGCTGGGAGCCCGAGGGCTGGGTGGCCGCCTGTTCCAAAATGCGTCTCGTGGCTTCGATGCCGTCCATACCTGGCATGCGGACATCCATGAGGACGACATCTGCTGTGACTGCGTTAAGAGCCTGGATTGCCTCGATTCCGTTGCCTGCCTCTGCCACCACCTGAAGATCGGGTTGGGAATTAATCAGCATGCCGAACCCCGAGCGGACCAACTGTTGGTCATCGACGAGCGCCACCCGGATGGGTGCGGCGAGTGCAGGCATGGCTTAGGCCTCCGAATAGGGAATGAAAGCGGACACACGGAAACCGCCGCCTGGCAAGGGGCCTGCGGTCAAGGAACCATCGTAGAGGGAGATGCGCTCGTTCATGCCCCGCAGCCCGTTTCCCCCACCTGCGGCGGGCGGATCAGCTGCGGCGCCCCGACCGTCGTCGACGATGTTCAGCTCTAGACCGCGACTCTGCCACGTGAGCGTCACGCTCGCTCCGGCGTGGGGTCCTGCGTGCTTCATGATGTTGGTGAGTGCTTCCTGGATGATCCGGTAGGCAGTGAGTTCGGCTCCGGCAGGAAGCGCCCGGCGAGGCATGCCAAGCTCTTCGAAGGAGATCTGCAGCCTTGCTGCGCGGAAACCCAGCAGAAGTTCATCGAGATCGGAAAGCCCCGGTTGGGGCCTTGTCGGTGCTGCCTCATCCGAGCGCAGCACGCCGAGCAGCCTTCGCATCTCACCGAGGGAGTCCCGGCCCGTGGCGGCGATGGTGGCCAGCGCTTCGGTGGCCAGTTCCGGCTTGGCGGCGGCAGCGTACCGGGCACCATCGGCCTGGGTGATGATGACGGACAGAGAATGCGCCACGATGTCGTGCATTTCCCGGGCGATGTGGGAGCGTTCATCAGCTGCGGCCAGCTGGCGCTCCTGTTGCTGTTCGATTTCAAGGCGTCGGGTCCGGTCCTCAAGGGCCTGGAGTTGGAGCCGTCGAACGCGGGTAAGATCGCCGAGCGTCCAACTGACCAGCACCAGCATCCAGATAAGGACTGTGTAGAGGGCCCCAATGGTAAGGCCCATGATGCCGGACTCAGCGGGGCTCGAGTATTCGCGCGTAGTGAGCATGACGCCGCCCAGCAAGCCAAGCAAGAGGACCGTCCGGCTTGCCCATGCCGGCCCGTAGGCGGCCGTAGCGTAGATGACCAGCGGAACTGCAATTTGGCCAGCCACCGGTTCCGCGCCTACGGCCCACTGGATCAGGCACACCAAAACCACGACGGCGGCAGCCACCACGGGACGTGTCCTTCGCCATGCCAGGGGCAACAGCAGGCCGCAGGAGAAGAAAAACAGCAAGGGGCGGTCGGCCATGAGATAGACAGGTCCGAACAAGAGGACCAGCAGGCACGTTGCCGCCATATCTACCTTGAAGCGGTTGATCCGGAACCATTCGTATATCGCGTGCCTTCTATCCACGATACGACTCTATGTGCTGGGTTTGGGCCCGGGCGTCATGCCCTGGTCTGATTCGTGCTGGTGGCCTGTTCGAGGAGTGAGACGATTTTGACCAACATGTGGATTGCTTGGCTAGATAGACCTATGAGTGCATCGTCCATCAATCTCGCTGTCATCCCCGGTGACGGCATTGGCCCCGAGGTCATCGCCGAAGCCATCAAGGTCCTGGAAAAGGCTGTCGCCGCCGATGGCGTTGCCCTTGAGCAGACCCACTACAAGCTCGGTGCGCAGCACTGGCTTGAGACGGGCGAGACCCTTCCGGACGAGGTCCTTGCAGACCTCCGTACCCGCGATGCCATCCTCTTCGGTGCTGTTGGCGCCGCACCCGGCGACACCCGTATTCCTTCGGGCATCATCGAACGCGAGATGCTGCTCAAGCTCCGCTTCAGCCTGGACCACTACGTGAACCTGCGTCCGTCACGCCTCTACGGAACGGTTGGCAGCCCGCTGGCCAACCCCGGCACCATCGACTTCATTGTGGTGCGCGAAGGCACGGAAGGTCCCTATGTGGGCAACGGTGGAACGCTGCGCGGCGGAACTCCGCACGAAGTTGCCACCGAAGTCTCCCTTAACACTGCCCATGGCGTGGAGCGCGTGGTGCGGGATGCATTCCGCCGCGCCAGCGAACGTCCGCGCAAGCACGTCACCCTCGTCCACAAGCACAACGTCCTGGTCTTCGCCGGACACTTGTGGAAGCGCACCGTTGAAGCAGTGGCCAGCGAATTCCCCGAGGTCACGCACGACTACCTTCACATCGATGCTGCAACCATCTTCATGGTCACTGACCCCTCACGCTTCGATGTCATCGTCACTGACAACCTTTTCGGCGACATCCTGACCGACCTCGCAGCTGCCGTTACGGGCGGCATCGGCTTGGCGGCATCGGGCAACATCAACATGGACCGCACAGCACCGTCCATGTTCGAACCCGTCCACGGCTCAGCACCGGATATCGCCGGACAGCAGAAAGCCGATCCCACCGCGGCCATCCTCTCCGCAGTGCTCCTCCTGGACCACCTTGGCTACACCACGGCGGCCCGCAAGATCGAGGCGGCAGTGGTCGCCGACGTCGAAAGCCGCACCGGCGAGCCGCGCTCTACTGCGGCGATCGGCGATGCCATTGCGGCGGCACTTTAGGCCCATTTCTCAGGCGTAAGCTTGTCTTGAATTATTTACCTGCTTCCTTGGTCCACCGCTGAACCGCTTCCTCCGGGACCCGTTTCGCGCTACCAGGTAGCTGACTGTGGAGGAAACATGACTCAGACTGCCCACGGCGTCGAATTCAGCCAGCAGCTTTCGGAAACCCCGAAATCTGCTGAGGAGCGTGCAGCCGTCCTGGCGAACCCAGGCTTTGGCGATTACTTCACCGACCACACCGCCGTCGTTGACTACAAAGTCGACGCCGATGGAAATGGCGGTTGGCAGAACGCCCGGATCGAGCCCTACGGACCAATCTCGCTGGATCCTTCGGCCGCAGTCCTGCACTACGGCCAGGAGATCTTTGAAGGCCTGAAGGCATACCGCCATGCTGACGGTTCGGTGTGGACCTTCCGCCCCGAAGCGAACGCCGCGCGGCTGAACAAATCGGCCCGCCGGCTGGCCCTCCCGGAACTGCCCGAGGAATACTTCCTGGGTGCTATCCGCGAGCTCGTGCAGGCGGATAAGGAATGGGTGCCTTCCGGCGACGGTGAAGCTCTGTACTTGCGCCCCTTCATGATCGCCACCGAGGCCTTCCTCGGTGTGCGGGCCGCCCGAGAGGTATCCTTCCGCGTCATTGCCTCTCCCGCCGGTAACTACTTCGGTGGCGAACTGAAGCCCGTTTCCATCTGGATTTCCCGTGAATATGCACGCGCGGGCCGCGGGGGAACAGGTGCAGCCAAGTGCGGTGGCAACTACGCCGCCTCCCTCATCGCGCAGCAGGAAGCCGAAGCGAACGGTTGCAAGCAGGTACTTTTCCTGGACCAATTCAACGACGACGCCGTGGAAGAACTCGGCGGCATGAACGTCTTCTTCGTCATGAAGGACGGCTCGCTCGTTACCCCCGCACTGACCGGGACCATCCTGGAAGGTGTCACCCGTTCGTCCGTAATCCAGGTTGCCAAGGACATGGGCCGCGAGGTTTCCGAGCGAAAGATCACCCTCGACGAATGGCGCGAGGGAGTTGCTTCAGGCGAAATCGCTGAAGTCTTCGCTTGCGGTACGGCGGCAGTGATCACCCCGATCGGTGTCCTCAAGGACGCCACGGAATTCATCGGATCCGAGGACGCCAAGGCAGGCGAAACCACCATGGCCATCCGCCGGCAACTCCTGGGAATCCAGACCGGTACCGTCGAGGACACCCACGGCTGGCTGACCCGCCTGGTTTAGTCCAGGACGCAACTGAAGCGAACGACGGCGGCCCTTCTGTTTGGTGACAAACGGAAGGGCCGCCGTTGCCATGCCCCCGATGTTCTCTCACATCCTGACCGTTTGGGCGGAATGTTCTCTCACATCCTGACCGTTTGGCGGGAATGTTCTCTCACATCCTGACCGTTTGGCGGGAATGTTCTCTCACATCATGACCGTTTGGCGGGAATGATTTCTCACACGCGGAGTGGTTGGTTGACGTCAACGGTGAGCCCCGCCGTCGAAGTCCAAATGAGCGAGGATCGGTGGAAACGGGACAGGATGTGAGCGAGGATCGGTGGAAACGGGACAGGATGTGAGCGAGGATCGGTGGAAACGGGGCAGGATGTGAGCGAGGATCGGTGGAAACGGGACAGGATGTGAGCGAGCATCGGAAGTGGTGCAAGATGGGACGGTGACTTCAGAATCCATGGGGACTTCCAGCGACTCACCTTCCGGCGATTACACCTCTGCGCTGCAGCAGAGCAGCACCTTCACCCGCTTCCGGCTGGCACCAAACCCGGGCCCGATGAGCCTGGATGGCACCAACTCCTACGTCATCAGCGCGGGGGATTCGGGCCATGTTGCCGTCGTGGATCCCGGTCCGGAAGACGAGGGGCACCTGGCTGAGCTGGCAGCGGCCGGGGTGGTGGACGTCGTGCTTATTACGCACCGGCACGCTGACCACACTGCAGCGTCCGCCAGGTTCCATGAACTGACAGGCGCTCCCGTCAGGGCTGCTGCCGCGGAGTACTGCCACGGTGGCGAGCCTCTCGTGGACGGCGAAGTGCTCCATGCCGGCGGCGTGGAGATCCGTGTCCTGGCAACCCCGGGCCACACGTCGGATTCCTTGTGCTTCCACCTCCCCGAGGACGGTCCCACAGGCTCCGTTCTAACGGGTGACACCATCCTGGGCCGTGGCACCACGGTGCTGGACTACCCCGATGGCCGCTTGGGCGATTACCTTGCCAGTCTGGACAGGCTCGAGTCCCTGGGCCCGGCTACGCTCCTTCCCGCCCACGGACCTGTGCTTGAAGCCCTGGATGTGAAATGCCGCGAGTACCGCGAACATCGCCAGCAGCGGCTCGACCAGATCAGGGCTGCGTTGGCACAGCTCGGCCAGGATGCGCCGATCGCCGCAGTCACTGATGCGGTGTATCCCGACGTCGACCCTTCAGTCAGGTGGGCAGCTGAGACGTCGGTCGCAGCGCAATTGGACTACCTTCGCGGTTAGCGGGCAAACGTCCATGCGCCGGAAGGTAGGCTTGAGCCCATGCGTATCGCCCGGTTTGTAGTTGATTCTGATCCCCTTTATGGCGTTGTTGAAGGCGAGCCCGGTAGTGAGGAAATCACTGTCATCAACGGCGACCCCTTCTTCAATGGCGTCGAACGTACCCACGTGAAGCACAAGCTTGAGGATGTGCGGCTCCTTGCCCCGATCATTCCGCGCAGTAAGGTGATCGGCGTTGGGCGTAACTTTGCCGAGCATGCTGCTGAGCTGGGCAACGAGGTTCCGCAGCATCCATTGCTCTTCCTTAAGCCGAACACCTCCGTCATCGGGCCAAACGATCCGATCATCCTCCCGGAGTTCTCTGACGAAGTCTCCTTCGAAGCGGAGCTTTGCGTCATCATCGGCCGTATTTGCAAGGACGTCCCCGAGGAACGCGCCGACGACGTCATTTTTGGTTACACCTGTGGAAACGACCTCACGGCCCGTGACGTGCAGAAGACCGACCTCCAGTGGGCCCGCGCCAAGGGCTTTGACACCTCCGCTCCGCTCGGCCCGTGGATCGAAACTGAACTTGATCCGGACGACCTCTCCATCCAGGGCCGGCTCAATGGTGAACTTCGTCAGGACGGCAGCACCAACCAGATGATTCGCGGCGTGCGCGAGCTCGTCTCGATCGTCTCCCAGGCCTTTACGCTCCTTCCGGGCGATGTCATCATGACCGGGACGCCTGCCGGCGTGGGCCTGGTCAATGAGGGCGACCGCTTCGAAGTGGAGATTGAAGGCATCGGGCGCTTGTCCAACCCCGTGGTTCGCCGCTAGCGGCCGCACCAGAGCATAGGGCCCGACGACGGCACGCGGCTTTCGTACGAAAGGCGCGTACCGTCGTCGAGCCTTTCCGGCGGGGAACCGGGCCGATATCAAGCGGTAAAGTTGAAGCACTATGACTACTGCTTCTGCGTCCAACGCTGCCTCCAGCGCCATCCCTGCCGTCAACGCCGAGACTCCAGTCCGCGTCCGCTTCTGCCCGTCGCCTACGGGAACGCCGCACGTTGGCCTGATCCGCACCGCCCTGTTCAACTGGGCCTATGCGCGCCATACCGGTGGCAAGTTGATATTCCGCATTGAGGACACTGACTCTGCCCGCGACAGCGAGGAGAGCTACCATCAGCTGCTGGATGCGCTGAAGTGGCTCGGCATCGACTGGGATGAGGGCGTCGAGGTTGGCGGCCCACATGAGCCATACCGCCAGTCACAGCGTGGAGGTATCTACCAGGACGTCATCGCCAAGCTCAAGGCCGGGGGACATGTCTACGAGTCATACTCCACGCCGGAAGAGATCGAAGCCCGCCACAGGGCGGCCGGCCGCGACCCCAAACTGGGCTATGACGGCTTCGACCGCCACCTGACCGAGGAACAGCTTGCCCAGTTCAAGGCCGAAGGCCGGGAAGCCGTGCTGCGCCTTCGCATGCCGGATGAGGATCTGACCTTCAAGGACCTCGTCCGCGGGGAAATCACGTTCAAGGCCGGTTCCGTGCCTGACTTCGCGGTTGTGCGTGCCAATGGTGCTCCGCTGTACACGCTGGTGAACCCGGTGGACGATGCCCTCATGGGCATCACGCACGTCCTTCGCGGGGAGGACCTCCTGAGCTCCACGCCCCGGCAGATCGCACTGTACCGGGCTCTCTACGCCATCGGCGTGGCGGAGTACATGCCGGAATTCGGTCACCTGCCCTACGTCATGGGCCAGGGAAACAAGAAGCTTTCCAAACGGGATCCGGAATCCAGCCTCTTCCTGCACCGCGAGCGTGGCTTCATCCCTGAGGGCCTGCTCAACTACCTTTCCCTGCTGGGCTGGTCGCTGAGCGCGGACGAGGACATCTTCACGGTGGAGCAGCTTGTTGCCAACTTCGACATCCACGATGTCCTGGGTAACCCTGCGCGCTTCGATCTGAAGAAAGCCGAGGCCATCAACGGGACCCATGTGCGCCTGCTCGAGCCGGAGGATTTCAAGCAACGGCTCGTCCCGTACCTCCGGGCTGCAGGTTTCGTGGGGGAGATCCTTACCGCCCGGCAGGAGGAGATCCTCGCCGAGGCGGCTCCGCTGGTTCAGGAACGTATTACCCTGTTGGGCGAAGCCCCTGAAATGTTGGCCTTCCTCTTCAAGGCGGACGACGCGATCGATGTTGCCGATGACGCCCGCAAGGGGCTCCCGGAGAACCTGCAGGAAGTGCTTGACGCGGCACTTGCTGCGTTGGAGCCCATAGAGGATTGGACCGCTGAGAACATTCAGACGGCACTTAAACAGGCTTTGGTCGAGGATCTGGGCATTAAGCCCCGAGCTGCCTTTGGGCCGGTGCGCACCGCTATTTCAGGCCGACGTATTTCTCCGCCGCTTTTCGAGTCAATGGTGATCCTGGGTAAGGATTCTTCATTGGCCCGCGTTCGCGCGTTCCGGGGCTAAGCGGCAACGGTCATGGCTATTGAAAGCTCCTTCGGAACTATCCGCGGTGTTCTGTTCGACATCGATGACACCTTGGTGGACCTTGAGTACGCCATGACAACGGCCCTGCGTGATGTTAGCGAGCATCTCCTGCCCGGCCTTGACCAGGCCGGGTGGGTGAAGTTCGGCCGCATCTTCACGCATGAAACAACGCATTTCTATGACCGCTACCTTGCTGGCGAACTGACCTTCAATGAGCAGCGCCTTTTGAGGGGCCGGGCGGCCCTGGGCCACTTTGGGGTGGAGCTCGGAGACGGTGAGGAATCGCAGTCGTGGGTTGCTGAGTACCATCAGCGGCAGACGGCATACGTGCGCGCTTTCGACGACGTAGCTGGTGTGCTGGATGCGCTCGACGCTGCGGACATTCCCTACGGTGCCGTCAGCAACAACGTTCATGACTACCAACGGGCCAAGTTGGATGGCGCGGGCCTGTCCAGGATCAAGATCCTCGTAGGAACGGATACGGTGGGCGTGCCGAAGCCGCATCCTGCCATTTACCTGGAGGGCGTGCGGCTTCTGGGGACAGAACCAGGCGAGACTCTCTACGTTGGGGACAACCGGCTTCTTGATGCTGACGGCGCAACTGCGGCCGGCCTGATTGGCGTGTGGCTCAACAGGACCGGGGAAGAAGTCGAAGAGTTCGCCGGGCGTCAGGTGGATTCGTTGTCGAGACTGCTGATGAGGGCACCTTCTGCGGCCTGACATCCGTGTGATGCAGGTAACGGCTTCGCGATTTGTGCAGGTGGCAAGACTCCGGTAGAGTCATTACTCGTGCTGAGGGGCACGGAGGGAAAAGCCAAGGGAAACCACGGCGACGAACTCCGGTCCGAAAGTCACTTTGGGATATGGTGTAATTGGCAACACTACGGTTTCTGGTACCGTCATTCTAGGTTCGAGTCCTGGTATCCCAGCTCTGAAATTCCGCGCTATTGCAGCGGAAAATCAGAATTCCAGATCGCTTCGCCGATTTGGAAGAGAGCTGAAAGTATGAAATACTCATTCAGCTTGTTCGCCGGAAACGGTGACAAAAAAGTGCAAGGCCCCATCGTATAGCGGCCTAGTACGCCGCCCTCTCACGGCGGTAACGCGGGTTCGAATCCCGCTGGGGTCACAAACAATTCCCCCGGAACTTTGGTTCCGGGGGAATTTTTGGTTCAAGCGCATTTGTGGTCATGAGCCGGCATTCCGGGGTGGCGCCCCGACATTCCCGCGCTCCTTATAACCCGCGGACAGTCTTTGGGCTGGCATGATGATGCTGTGACCGCACATGAAGAGCCGCCAAGAGCAGGGACCAGCCCTGTCGCCAATAAAGCACAGGCTGATGCTGTCAACACCCTTGAAGCGGCCCGCAACGAACTGGCCGGCATCACCTTGCCACTCGCCCTGCCCGACGCCGAAGCAGGTCGGCGCTTGATCAGGGAGACCCTCGCGCAGCTCGACGACTACGTGATTCCCCGGTACCGCAGCCTGGACGCGCCGCTGTTGGCCGTCGTCGGAGGTTCCACTGGCGCCGGTAAATCGACGCTGGTTAATGCGCTGGTAGGCTACCCGGTCACCCGTGCCGGAGCTATTAGACCGACAACGCGCCAGCCGATCCTCCTCCACCATCCGCAGGATGGCGAGTGGTTTGAGGGCCAGCGCATACTTCCCAACCTGGAGCGAATCAGGGGTAGCGTCCCTGCAGAACCGTTGCCTGCAAATCAAGCCGGGGTCGCATCGGATGCCCAGGCAATCACGTCCCTGGTGCTCGTGGGTTCCGATCATGTACCCCCGGGCGTGGCGATTCTGGATGCGCCGGACGTCGACTCCATTGCCGATAACAATCGCAGGCTGGCAGGTCAGCTCCTCGCCGCAGCGGACCTTTGGGTGTTCGTCACCACGGCAAACAGATACGCCGACGCCGTCCCGTGGCGCCTGCTCCTGGATGCGGCTTCACGGGACATCACGGTCGCCGTGGTGCTGGACCGCGTGCCACCGGCAGCGGAGGAAGAGGTCAGGACGGACCTGAAGGCGATGTTGGATCGTCAGGGCCTGGCTGCTGCAGAACTCTTTGTGGTGCACGAAAGTGGTTTGGATGATTTGGGAATGCTGCCGCCCGAAACTGTTAGTGGGCTGAGACTTTGGCTTGCCGGCCTTGCCGCTGACGCTGCCGGACGAATGGACGTTGCAAGGCGTACGCTCAACGGAGCCATCAAAGCGGTGAGCGCCCGGTTTGAAGCTATTGCAGCTGCGGCTGCGGCCCAGGATGCTGCGGCCCATGAGCTGCGCTCCGTCTGCGTTCACGAATACGACGACGCCCTACGGCGGATACTGGACGCGACCAAGGACGGCGCGCTGCTCCGCGGCGAAGTGCTGGCACGATGGCAGGATTTTGTGGGAACGGGTGAATTCTTCCGGGCTTTGGAGCAGAACATCGGGCGCATGCGGGACCGGATCGGAGCATTCTTCAGGGGTGAACCTGCGCCGGCCGTAAAAGTCGAAACGGCGATCGAAACGGGCCTGCAAGCGGTGATTCTCGATGAGGCCGCCAATGCCGCAGAAAACGTCGACAGGCGCTGGCGCTCGGATGCGGCAGGCCGTCAACTCCTGGGTGCCGCAGATCTTTCAGGAACCAGTCCTGGCTTTGACGCGAAGGCCGCTGCCGCCATCCGCTCCTGGCAGGAAGGACTCATGGAACTGATCCGCACCCAAGGTCAGGAAAAGCGCACGCAGGCCCGTTGGCTCTCCTTCGGCGTGAACGGTCTTGGCGCAGCACTGATGGTGGTGGTTTTCTCCATGACTGCCGGTTTGACCGGATTGGAGATAGGCATTGCCGGGGGAACGGCTGTGGTGGGGCAGAAGCTCCTTGAAGCTGTCTTCGGTGAGGATGCCGTCCGTCGGCTTGCCCAGCAGGCCAGGGCCGATCTTCACACGTCCTGCCAACGCCTCCTCGAGGAAGAGCGGAACAGGTTCCTCAGCAGGCTGGAGGCCACTGGTTTGGAGCCTGGCACCGTTCATGGCGATATGGACCTCGCCCGCCATGCCAAGGCACTCCGTCGCCTGGCAGGGGCGGCATGAGCCGGCACAGCCAAATCCGGGAATCGTCCCAACTCCAGCGGCGGCTCGAAGCGCTCAACACAGCACGGGAACTGGCCGAGGGAGTGCTGCCCGAGCAGGATCTGCAATCCGTGTATGAGGTCCTTGAGCGGGCAACTTCCAGGCGCTCGTTGTCGGCAGGACACACGGTGGTGGGTTTCTTCGGGGCCACAGGAAGTGGCAAGTCTTCCTTGTTCAATGCCGTTTCCAGCAGCAATCTGGCAACCGCGGCGGCCCGTCGACCAACGACGTCCGCGCCGTTGGCGGGAATTTGGGGCGAGGAAGGAAGCGGGCCGCTGCTGGACTGGCTCGGAGTGCAGGAGCGCCACAGCCTGCCTGGGCTCCCAGGCCTGGCCACTGCGGAGAGCGGCCTGATCCTGCTGGACCTTCCCGACTTTGACTCAACGAAAGTGGAGAACCGGGAGGTAGTCCAGCGCATGGTCGGGATGGTGGATGTCCTGGTCTGGGTACTGGACCCGCAGAAGTATGCAGATGCCGCCGTGCACAACGACTTCCTGCGCCCGATGGCCTCCCATGGAGCAGTCACACTTGTTGTCCTGAACCAAATAGACAAGCTCAATGACGCGGACACCGCTGATGTGCTTCATTCCCTGAAAGGAATCCTGGAGCGCGACGGTCTGGCGGACGTTCGCGTCCTGGGCGCCTCGGCACTGTCCGGCGAAGGCATCGACGCCGTCCGTGGTGCCATCCGGGATGTCGTGATCCAGCGGGAGGCAACCACAAAACGCCTGGCTGCCGATGTCTCCAAGGCTGCAGCCGAACTGTCCCTGGCTTCGGGTGCAGGCGAGGCCCGCGGCATCAAGGCAAGCACCAAGGCCAAGCTCGCCAATGAATTGTCGTCGGCGGCCAACGTACCTGTGGTGGTTGATGCGGTAGCGCGATCATTCAAGAGGGAATCGGCGCGGAGGACGGGATGGCCCGTGACGCGATGGTTGCTGCGCTTCCGGCCGGATCCCCTGAGGAGGCTGAATCTGGGCAGGCAGGACACCAGGCCCGAGCTCAACCGGACTTCCTTGCCGGTAGCCGGCGCACCCGAACGTGCGAGGACAGATGCAGCCGTGCGTGATTTTGTGGATGAGGCTTCTGACGGCGCTCCTGGCCCCTGGCGGGCGTCCATCCGTGGTGTGGCCAGGGAAGGCCGCGAGCAACTGCCGGATGCCCTCGACCAAGCCATCGCCGGGACGGATCTCAAAACGTCAAGACGTCCCTTCTGGTGGTTGTTGTTCAACTCACTCCAATGGATCGCGCTTCTCCTGGCAGTTGGTGGCCTTGGATGGCTTGGGGTCCTGGCAGCGCTCGGCTATTTCCAAATGCCCGTTCCGGAGGTGCCGAGGACCGAGGGATGGCCTTGGCCCACGTTGATGGTGGCCTGTGGTGTGGTTCTGGGGATCGTTCTGGCCATCTTCGGCAGAATCATCGGCGGCTGGGCCGCGCGCGTGCGCGCCAAAGGCGTGGCCAAGAGACTGAAAGCGGCAATAGCAGGCGTAGCTGAGCGGCGCATCGTGGAGCCGGTGGAGGTGGAGATTGCCCGTTTGGGTGCCTTCAATGCGGCCTTGAAAGCCGCGCGTAAAGGATAGGGATACCTCTAGAGAGCGGCCGCAGCGTCCTTGACTTTGATCAAGGTCCGAAGGTTCCGCGTTGTGGTGCTGGCCTTGTACCGCGGCTTGGCGGAGAGTTTGCTGAAGGGACTGGCCAAGGTTCCTCCGGCGGGTGCCAACCATGCGGAAGCTTCCGGTCCAAGCCGCACCTGTTCCACGCCACCAAGGGCCTCTCCGGCCTCAAAGAGTTCGTCAAGCATGGCTTTATCGGACGTGAGCGTGATGTAGCTGTGCGTGGCCTTGTCGTCGGCAGGGTACGGGCAGGCATCCACGAGTTCGGCTACCCGCGAAGCAGTGAGGACAACAACCCAGGCGTCGTAGCCGAAGGATTCACGCAGGCACTTTTCGAACTGGACCTTGACATCCTTGATGCTCAAATCACTCTTCAGGACAACGTTTCCACTCGCCAGCAGCGTCTTGACGTCAGAGAATGGGTAGCCCTTAAGTGCTGATTTCAGTTCGGCCATCTTGATGTTGATCCCGCTGACGTTGATGCCCCTAAGGAATACTGCGTAGGTGGTCAAGGACGTCCCCCTTCAATAACGGCAGGTCTAGTCGTTGTTCTTGCGCAAAGCCTCTGTCAGTACCCGGGCGGCATTGCAGACGACCTCGGCGTGCAATCGTCCAGGCTGGCGCGTGAGGCGCTCAATCGGACCGGAAATGGAAACCGCGGCAATGACCCTTCCGGAGGGTCCACGGACCGGAGCGGAAACCGAGGCGACCCCTGGCTCGCGTTCGCCCAGGCTCTGACCCCAGCCCCGGCGTCGTACTCCTGCCAGGACGGTGGGCGTAAAGCGGGCGTTCTGCAATCCTTCCAGCAGGCGGTCGTGATCTTCCCACGCGAGGAGGACCTGTGCGGCCGAGCCGGCTTTCATGGACAGCTGGGTTCCCACCGGAATGGTATCGCGCAGCCCGATCGGACGCTCCGCTGAGGCAACGCATACGCGCCAATCGCCCTGCCTGCGGAAAATCTGGGCGCTCTCGCCGGTAGCGTCCCGCAGCTGGATGAGTACCGGCCCGGCAGAGGCGATGAGCCGGTCTTCGCCAGCCGCGGATGCGAGCTCCACCAGGCGACTGCCCAGAACGAAGCGTCCCTGGATGTCGCGACTGACCAGCCGGTGGTGGACCAAGGCCAGCGCGAGCCGGTGAACGGTGGGCCGGGCGAGGCCCGTGGCCGCTACAAGTTGCGCAAGTGTCGTTGGCCCGGCCTCGAGGGCATCGAGTACTTGAGCCGCTTTATCAATGACCCCGACTCCACTAGAATTGTCCATGTAATGATATTGCCGTCTCAATATCTGAGATGCAAGTTGTTTCACTGGCCTATTTTGCAACCGTGCTGCTTCAGTGGTTGGAAGAGTTCAGTGGTTCGAAGAACAGTTCAGTGGATGAAGAACATCCAACTTCAGTGAAGGGAGCAAGGCCGTGGGAAAGACACTGGCCGAGAAAGTCTGGGACGCGCACGTAGTGCGCAAGGGTGAAGGCGAAGGAGCCAATGCCCAGCCCGACCTTCTTTTCATTGACTTGCACCTGGTCCACGAGGTGACGTCACCGCAGGCTTTCGAGGGGTTGCGCCTTGCCGGCCGCGAGCTGCGACGCACCGACCTCACCATTGCCACGGAGGACCACAACACTCCCACACTGGACATCGACAAGCCCATCGCGGACCTCACCAGCCGCACGCAGATTGAAACGCTGCGCGCCAACTGCAAGGAATTCGGCGTCCGCCTGCACTCGCTCGGCGATAAGGAGCAGGGCATCGTGCACGTCGTGGGTCCGCAGCTGGGCCTGACCCAGCCGGGCATGACCGTGGTGTGTGGCGACTCGCACACCTCCACGCACGGCGCCTTCGGTGCACTTGCCATGGGCATCGGAACCTCTGAAGTCGAACACGTCATGGCAACCCAGACGCTGTCCTTGAAGCCGTTCAAGACCATGGCTATCAACGTCGAGGGGACGCTGCGCCCGGGAGTTACCGCCAAGGACATCATCCTGGCCGTCATCGCCAAGATCGGTACCGGCGGAGGCCAGGGCTACGTCCTGGAATACCGCGGCTCTGCCATCCGGGCCCTGTCGATGGATGCCCGGATGACCATCTGCAACATGTCCATCGAAGCCGGCGCGCGTGCCGGAATGGTGGCTCCGGACCAGATCACCTACGACTACATGCAGGGCCGTCCGCATGCGCCAGAAGGCGCCGACTGGGACGCCGCCGTCGAGTACTGGAACACGCTGCACACTGACGCCGACGCGACGTTCGACGTCGAAGTGGACCTCGATGCGAACACCCTCGAGCCGTTCGTCACCTGGGGCACCAACCCCGGCCAGGGCGTTTCGCTGTCAGCCAAGGTTCCGTCCCCGGAGGACTTCGGCGACGAGAACGCCAAGGCTGCCGCCGAGCGCGCGCTGCAGTACATGGGCCTTGAGGCGGGCACCCCCATGAAAGACATCCGCGTGGATACCGTCTTCCTGGGCTCCTGCACCAATTCCCGCATCGAGGACCTTCGTGCTGCCGCCGACATCATCCGCGGCCGTGAGAAGGACCCGGATATCCGGATGCTCGTGGTGCCGGGTTCGGCCCGTGTCCGGCTCGAAGCCGAAGCCGAGGGCCTGGATAAAGTCTTCAAGGATTTCGGTGCCGAGTGGCGCTTCGCCGGTTGCTCGATGTGCCTGGGTATGAACCCGGACCAACTGGAGCCGGGGGAGCGCTGCGCCTCGACGTCCAACCGCAACTTTGAGGGCCGCCAGGGCAAGGGCGGCCGTACGCACCTTGTCTCTCCCGTGGTGGCTGCCGCGACAGCCGTCCGCGGAACGCTGAGCTCGCCGTCGGACCTTGAGCCGGCTTCTGCAGGCACATTGACCGGAACCGCAGTCTAGGAGGATCCCATGGAAGCATTCACCACCCACACCGGCATCGGTGTTCCGCTGCGCCAGAGCAATGTGGATACCGACCAAATCATTCCGGCGGTCTACCTCAAGCGCATCACGCGCACCGGCTTCGAAGACGCCCTCTTCGCCGCCTGGCGCAAGGACGAGTCGTTCATCCTCAACCAGGCCCCGTTCAAGGCCGGCTCCGTGCTGGTGGCCGGCCCGGACTTTGGGACGGGTTCCTCACGTGAGCACGCTGTCTGGGCATTGAAGGACTACGGCTTCAAAACTGTGCTGTCCTCACGGTTCGCCGATATTTTCCGCGGCAACTCAGGCAAGCAGGGACTGCTGGCAGCCCAGGTGGCACAGGATGACATCGAACTCATCTGGAAGATCCTGGAGAACGCTCCCGGCACTGAGGTCAAGGTGGACCTGGTCTCCAAGACGGTGGAATGCGGCAACGTCGTGGCTCCGTTCGAGATCGACGACTACACGCGGTGGCGGCTCCTGGAAGGGCTCGACGACATCGGCCTCACCCTCCAGCACGAAGAAGACATCACCGCCTACGAGGCCACAAGGCCCTCGTTCAAGCCGAAGACACTTCCGGCGAAAAGCTGACGAATTCCCCGGCGGCTGAATGCTGCGGAACGAGGACCGGTGGGCCCCCAGGGTGGGCTCACCGGTCTTTTTTTCGGAGGATTGGTGGATACAGGATCTGCCCGGCACGGGGCAGCTCCATTTCGGTTAGGTAACCCGAGCTTCTATGCTTAGCTGGAGCCTTTGTAAGTATGGGGGGCGAGTAGTCGTGAGGAAACCGGTATAGATGAGTAGTGTTCTGACAATCCGCGGTGGCGTCCCGTTGACAGGGCGGGTGACCGTTCGCGGTGCCAAGAACCTTGTGCCCAAGGCCATGGTGGCGGCGTTGCTGGGCAGCGAACCATCAGTGCTTCGGAACGTGCCGGAAATCAAGGACGTGGAGGTTGTTACCAGCCTGCTGAAGCTCCACGGGGTGACTGTGGTCAAGGACCCCGATACGGGTGATCTGACACTGAATCCGAAGGATGCCAAAACGGCATCCAGCACCGCCATTGACGCGCATGCCGGCGATTCACGCATCCCGATCCTGCTGTGCGGCCCCCTGATCCATGCGATCGGAGAGGCTTTCATTCCGGACCTTGGCGGCTGCAAGATTGGCGACCGTCCTATCGACTACCATCTGAACGTCCTGCGCCAGTTTGGCGCCGTTGTGGAAAAGCGCCCGGGCGGCATCCACATCTCCGCACCCAACGGACTGCACGGCGCCAAGATCTCCCTTCCCTATCCATCAGTGGGCGCAACCGAGCAGGTGTTGCTGAGCGCTACGCGCGCGGAAGGAATCACGGAACTCAGCGGGGCTGCGACCGAACCGGAGATCATAGATCTCATCGCCGTGCTGCAGAAAATGGGCGCCATCATCAGTGTCCAGACTGACCGGACCATCCGCATCGAGGGTGTCAAGGACCTTGGTGGCTACAACCACCGGGCGCTTCCGGACCGGAACGAGACTGCGTCCTGGGCCTCGGCCGCGTTGGTTACGCGTGGCGACATTTTTGTTGAAGGTGCTTCACAGCGGGACATGATGACCTTCCTAAACACCTACCGCAAGGTGGGGGGCGGCATGGACATTGGTGATGACGGCATCCGTTTTTACCACCCCGGAGGCAAGCTTTCCCCGCTGGTCCTGGAGACGGATGTGCACCCAGGCTTCATGACTGACTGGCAGCAGCCCCTGGTGGTGGCTTTGACCCAGGCGGAGGGCGTGTCGATTGTGCATGAGACGGTCTATGAGAACCGTTTCGGCTTCACCGATGCCCTGGCCCGGATGGGTGCAAACATCCAGGTCCACCGTGAGTGCCTTGGCAGTGTTCCCTGCCGCTTCGGCCAGAGGAACTTCCTGCATTCCGCAGTGATCTCCGGTCCTACGCCGCTGCGGGGGACCGAGATTGACATCCCCGATCTTCGTGGCGGCTTCAGCCACCTCATTGCAGCTTTGGCCGCGACCGGCACCTCCAGGGTCACAGGCATCGATATCATCAACCGTGGATACGAGCGCTTTACGGAGAAGCTCGCTGGCCTGGGCGCCGATTTCGACATCATCACCACCAAGTAGCGGGGGACCCTTTGAAGGAATCGGCCAAGAGCCGGGCTACGTTCATGCTCCTGGCGGGCATTGCGCGTCCGTTGATGAACCTCCTGATGGGCAAGAAGTGGGAGGGCACCGGGAAGCTCCCCGCGGGCGGCTTCATCGCAGCACCGAACCACTGCACCGAAATTGATCCCGTCGTGATCGGGCACATGCTCTACAACCAGAAGCGTCCTCCGCATTTCCTCGCGAAGGCAGGCCTCTTCAAAGCACCTGTGCTGGGAGCCTTGCTGCGGGCGACGAACCAGATTCCGGTTGAACGCTCGACGGCGGGTGCCAACCGCTCGCTGCAAATCGCCAAAGAGGTGGTGGACGCCGGAGGTGCCATCATTATCTACCCCGAGGGAACCCTGACCCGGGACCCTGACCTGTGGCCGATGAAGGGCCACACTGGCGCTGCCCGCCTGGCATTGCAGACAGGTGCACCGGTTGTTCCGATGGCCCACTGGGGCGCCCATGAGGTTTTCCCCCGATATGCCAAGCGTTTCCACGTCTTCCCTCGAAAGACCGTCAGGGTTCTCGTAGGTGAGCCCGTGGACCTGAGCGCTTTCGCGGACCGGCCCATGGACCGGGCCACGCTGTCCGAAGCTACAGACGTCATCATGGAGGCGGTAACCGAGCTCCTGGCAACCCTGCGGGGTGAGGAGCCGCCCGCCGAACGCTGGGATCCGGCCGTTCATAAGCAGGCCAAACATGGCCGGTTCGTGGAGCGTGGTTCAAATACTGCACGCGGCGCAGCGCCTGAAAAGGCTGCAGAACCCGCTGGCAACGATGCATCTCTTGAGAATCCGGAACAGGAGGGCAGCAAATGACGGTTATTGAAAGCCGTGTCCCTGCTCCGGATACCGTAGCTGTACTTGGCGCAGGTTCGTGGGGAACTACGTTCGCCAAGATCCTCGCGGATGCTGCTGCCACTACCGGGGTGGAGCGGAGGATCCGGATTTGGGGGCGGCGCGCAGGGGTGGTTGATCAGATCAATGCTGATCACCGCAATGAGCAGTACTTGAAGGACATCGAACTTCCCCACGCAGTCACCGCATCCACGGATGTTGCAGAGGTCCTGCAGGATGCCGGTCTCGTGGTCCTTGCCGTGCCGGCCCAATCGCTGCGGCCCCAGTTGGGGGAATGGAAGCGCCTGCTCGCCCCGGACGCAATTGTCGTATCGCTGATGAAGGGCCTCGAGCTGGGGACTGACGCACGCATGAGCGAGGTCATCGCCCAGGAGCTAGGCATCCCGGAATCACGTGTGGTGGTGGTCTCCGGACCCAACCTCGCCATGGAGATTGCCAGGGAACAACCCACTGCGTCTGTAGTTGCCTGCAGTGACGCCAATACCGCCGCCGCAATCGCGCTCTGCTGCACCGCACCGTACTTCCGTCCTTATACCAGCACCGATGTTGTGGGCGTGGAGATCGGCGGGATCGTCAAGAATGTGATTGCCCTTGCTGTAGGTATTTGCGAGGGACGCCAAATGGGTGACAACACCAAAGCGTCAGTCATCACGCGAGGCCTCGCTGAGACGTCCCGGCTTGCCTTGGCGCTGGGTGGAGAGGCCCACACCATGGCGGGTCTCGCGGGGCTCGGCGACCTCGTTGCAACGTGCTCCTCTGCCCTCTCCAGGAATCACACAGCTGGAAGGCTACTGGGCGAGGGGCTGAGCCTCGAGCAGGTGGCTGAACAGATGACGCAAACCGCTGAAGGTATTAAGTCCGGCCCTGCAGTGTATGAATTGGCTGGCAAACTGAATGTCGAAATGCCCATTACGGCCGCCGTTGTGGCGGTGCTTGAAGGCAAAATGTCCGTTGATGACCTGGGGCCGCGATTGCTGGCCCGGGCCCTGAAGTCCGAAGGCGACTACTGATTGTGACTGAAGAATCCACCCCCGTGACCGGCCGTCGACCCCGTGTGGCGGTCCTTTTCGGCGGACGTTCCAGCGAACACGCTGTTAGTTGCGTGACGGCGGCAGGCGTCATGGGTGCCATTGATAAGAGCAAGTACGACGTCGTGCCCATTGGTATTGCCAAGTCCGGACAGTGGGTCCTTGCATCGGGGGACACCAGCCAGTGGTCCCTGAGCTCGTCCGCTCTTCCTGAGGTATCGCCGTCGGACCGGACCGTCACCTTGGCAGAGGTGGGCGGCGAGCACCAGCTCATCGTGACCGCGCCAAATGCCATACCCGAGGAACTCGGCTCCGTGGACGTCGTCTTTCCTTTGCTCCATGGCCCTTGGGGCGAGGATGGAACCGTCCAGGGCCTCCTGGAGCTATCCGACACACGTTACGTTGGTGCCGGCGTGCTTGCCTCGGCAGTAGGCATGGACAAGCACTTCATGAAAGTAGTTTTCGAAGCCGCTGGACTGACGGTGGGGCCTTATATCGCCGTCACGGACCGCGAGTGGCTCACGGACGCCGAGGCTGTCCGCAAGCGCGTGGACAAGCTCGGTTTCCCGGTCTTCGTCAAGCCTGCCCGTGCCGGCTCCTCCATGGGAATTTCCAAGGTGGATTCTTTGGAGGGCTTGGACGCTGCCATCGAGGAAGCCCGCCGCCACGACCTGAAATTGGTCATTGAAGCCGGCATTGCGGGGCGTGAAATCGAGTGCGCTGTGCTGCAGGGCAGGGGTACCGATGCGCCCCGTACCTCCATGCCCGGCGAAATTGCGGTGGCTCCCGGCGAACACCAGTTCTATGACTTCGCTGCCAAATATGTCGAAGATGGTGCTGCCGCGTTGAGTTGCCCGGCCGATATGCCGGACGAGGCCATTGCGCGCGTCCGGGAATTGGCCGCTGCCGCCTTCGATGCCGTGGGCGCGGAAGGACTGAGCCGGGTGGACTTCTTCTACACGCCCGCGGGTGAGCTCATTATTAACGAAATCAACACCATGCCCGGCTTCACTCCGAAGAGCATGTACCCGCAGATGTGGGCGGCTTCAGGTTTGCCTTATCCGGAGCTGATCGATGAACTCATCCATCTGGCCCTGACCCGCAAAACGGGCCTGCGTTAACCCAAGCCGGCAGCGGCTGGTGTCGGTAGGCAGGACCGGCGCCAGCTGCCCTTTAGCCGGTTGAGCCCCCGCTATTTGGCGGTCGGGAGGTTCTGCAGGTCTTCCTGGCCCACGCAATGGCGCGTTGCTTTGATCTTCCCGGCAGCGGCTGCGAGTTCGGTGAGGACTGTGGCCGAGCTGATGTTGGCGGCTTCCAATTTGACCGGATCGACGAGGATTTCCGTTGCCGGTTCGCGTCCAAAGGTGGTCAGGGTATAGACGCCATCGCCTTCTTTGATCACCCAGTCGATGTCATTTACGCTGACGCAACGGTCAGTGGTTGGTCCAGGGACGTTGACACCGCAGCGCAGGATGATCTGGGAGGGATCGCCCCACGCAGCAGTGGCCTGGCTGTTGGTCTTGCGGAGTGCGGCATCGCCGATCTTGTCCGGGAGCGCCACCATCATCGGGGCGCAGGCCGGATTGGCGGCGTCGGTTGCCGCCGTGACGTCCACAGTGGGGGCGCAGGCTGAAACTGCGAGCACGGACGCTGCGGCCAAGCTGAAGGCCACGGCAGTCCGCGGAAGGGTCTTTCGGTGCATCATTCAAGCCTATCCCGCCCACGCAGCCGCCTGGCGTGAGGTTGGTGCACCCGTTACGAGGGTCACATTGCCGATGGTGCGCCCGGCGCAGGCTCCGGCGATATTTTGTCGGTGTCCCGCGATAGCGTAGAGCCGTGCCCCCAAAACAGCCATCCGAAGTTCAGCCATCCGAAGAATGTCCAACAGTCGCAGATCTGTCGGAGTCCGAGCTCCTTGCCCTGATCTTCCCCCGACTCAACAGCAGCCCCAGCGTCCTGCTGGGTCCCGGCGACGACGCCGCCCTGGTTGCCGCCACAGACGGCCGCACACTGATTTCCATCGATACCCAGACCCAGGACCAGGACTTCAGGCTGGAGTGGAACAACGGCTATCGAACCACAGGATACGACGTCGGATGGAAGTCCGCGGCACAGAACCTTAGCGATATCAACGCCATGGGCGGAACGGCCACCTCGCTGGTGGTGAGCCTGACCATGCCGCCGGCCACACCAGTTCAATGGGTGAAGGACTTCGCAGACGGCCTCACCGCTGGAATCATCGGGCTGGGAGTTCCTGATTGCTCCGTCGCAGGAGGAGACCTCGGCCGTGGCCGGGAGATTGCGGTGACTGTCGCCGTCGTCGGTACTTTGGCTGGAGAGGATCCCGTATTGCGTTCCGGGGCAAAGCCGGGAGATGTCGTGGCAGTGGCAGGTACCCTTGGGCGTGCTGCCGCAGGTCTGGCGCTGTTGGAAAGCGATGTCACCCTAACAGACCTCTCGGCTGGGCAGCGTGCCCTGTTGGATAGCCAATGCCGGCCCTTGCCGCCGTTGGCTGCCGGGCCGCTTGCCGCACGTTCGGGCGTAACAGCAATGATGGACATTTCAGATGGTCTGCTGCGCGACGGCGGCCGGCTCGCCGCGGCAAGCAACGTCATCCTGGACTTTGACGCTGTTGCGTTGAAGGCCCATGCAGTTCCACTGGAACCAGCTGCCGCCTTGCTGGGCGTGGATGCCATGCCATGGGTGCTGGGCGGGGGAGAGGACCACGGGCTGCTGGCTACCTTCCCAGCCGGAATTCAGCTGCCGGAGGGCTTTACTGCGATAGGCTCAGTTCAGGCCGTTGCCCAGTCTCAAGGCACCGGCGTCCGGATTGCCGGACAAGCTGCTGACACCGTGGGATGGGATCATTTTGCAGACTAAGATCGCCGCGAATGCGCACGCCATGAAACGTTGGCTCGGCAAGACAGAGGTGGTCCTGGGCAACCATAGCGACCGCCTGAACGCGATCAACATCTTTCCCGTCGCAGACGGCGATACCGGGACCAACCTTTACCTGACGGCGCGCGCAGCTGTGGCCGCGGTGGCCGGCACCGCTTCGGACGCTGTAGAGACCGGCAACGACGTCGGTGCTGTGCTGTCACGCGCTGGTCAGGCCGCCATGGAACAGGCAAGGGGTAACTCCGGCACCCTTTTTGCTGTTTTCCTGTGCGCTGCGGCGGAGCCGCTTTCCGGAAAAGCGCGCCTGAGTGCGCCGCTGCTGGCCACAGCCCTTAACAGGGCCCAGATCCGGGCTTGGTCGGCCTTGAGCGAACCAGTGTCCGGAACCATGCTGTCCGTCCTTGAAGCAGCGGCCCATGCAGCCCAGGCGGCGGATTCTTCCCAGAACGGCGATGACAGCAACCACGCGCTGGGCGTTGCCTTGGATGCAGTGGTGGAAGCCGCCTTCCAGGCCGTTGTACGCACAGAGGACGAACTCCCACCCCTGCAGGCGGCGCACGTGGTGGACGCCGGCGGTGTAGGTATGTTGCTGGTGCTGGACTGTCTCCGCTCCGCAGTGCTCGGCGAAGAACTGCAGGATGAGCTCCTCGATGGCCTCCACGGCTACCAGCTGCAGGATCCGCACATCCACCAGCAGATGCCGGCCGACGACGGCGTGGAAGTCATGTGTACCATCAGCCTTTCGCCCTTGGACGCGGCCGTGCTGCGCCAACGCCTGGATGAGATGGGTGATTCCGTCATCATGAGCCAGGTTGGCACTACGGGTCATCCAGACGACGACGAATCCACCGCTGAGGCCAGTTATCGTTGGCGTGTGCATGTCCACGTACCTGATCCCGCGCCAGCCGTGGCGCTCATCAGGTCTCTGGGGGAGCCAACGGAAATTGCCGTCAGCCAGCTTGCCCTGCCCCGGGATTTTGAAGACGGGTCCCGGGATTTTGAAGACGGGTCCCGGGATTTTGAAGCAACACAAACTGCAGAACCCAACAGCATCCCGGGCCAGTCACGGCATGAATACTGAGCTGGAACTGCCCCTGGAACGCAGGATCGGCAAGCGCTCGGCGTCCGTCATTGACAAGCACCTTGGCCTCAAGACGACCGGCGCGCTGCTTAACTACTTTCCGCGCAGGTACTTGAGCAGGGGCGAACTTACTCCCATCAGTAATCTTCCCCTGGACGAGGAAGTCACGCTGATTGCGCGGGTCCTGTCCAACAGCACACGTCAGATGCGTGCCCGAAGAGGTTCCATTACGGACGTCGTGGTGACTGATGAAGCCGGTGGAAGCCACGTTCCTGGCACCTTGAAAGTCAGTTTTTTCAATGGGTTCCGGGCCAAGGCGGAACTCCTTCCGGGCCGCCGTGCAATGTTTTCCGGCAAGGTGACCCGGTATGGGGGCGCCTTGGGGCTGACCAACCCGGACTTCCTGTTGCTGGATGAGGATCCGGATGCTGACGGCTCCATTGACCCTGAAAAGTTGGCAGCGATGCCTATCCCTGTCTATCCCGCAACGGCAAAGCTGACAAGCTGGTCCATTCACAAGGTGATTACGGCGTTGCTGCAAACCCTTGACCTCGATGCCTTGGCGGATCCCCTCCCGGAGTCCATTGTCAGCAGGGACGGACTGCTGAGCGTGGCTGATGCTTATCGCCTGATCCATTCGCCTGAGACTGCCAGAGACTGGCAGCGGGCGCAGGAACGGTTCCGCTACCAGGAGGCGCTGGTGCTGCAGGCGGCTTTGGCGCGACGACGTGCCCAGCTTGCTGCAGAGGAAGCCACTGCCCGGCGTCCAGTCAGCGGCGGCCTGCTGGAAGAGTTCGACCGGAACCTGCCCTTCACGCTCACTGCCGGCCAGACAGCGGTGGGAAAGACGCTTTCAGAAGAACTTGGCCAGGACACCCCCATGAATCGACTCCTGCAGGGTGAGGTCGGCTCGGGCAAGACTATTGTGGCGCTGCGGGCGATGCTGCAGGTGGTTGACGCGGGAGGGCAGGCGGCGCTCCTGGCGCCCACGGAAGTTTTGGCTGCGCAGCATTTCGAGTCCATCCGCAGGACCCTGGGGCCGCTGGCCCGCGATCACCTTTTTGGCGGTACCGGGATGCTCGGAGCCGGCATCGGTGATGAGGCCGGGCGGGCTGGTGTCCAGGTGACCCTGCTGACCGGGTCCATGCCAACGGCGGCGCGAAAACAGGCCATGCTCGATGCCGCTTCAGGAAACGCAGGCATCGTGATCGGAACCCACGCTCTGTTGAGCGACAAAACCAGTTTTCAGGACCTCGGCTTGATCGTGGTGGACGAGCAGCACCGCTTCGGCGTGGAGCAACGTGACGCATTGCGTGCCAAGGCCCAACGTCCGCCGCATCTGCTGGTTATGACTGCCACGCCTATTCCCCGCACAGTGGCGATGACCGTGTTCGGCGATCTTGAAACCTCCATCCTCGATGAACTTCCCGCTGGGCGGGCGCCTATTTCCACCCATGTTGTGGGGCTTGCCGAGAACCCGGGCTGGGCGGATCGAATCTGGAAACGGTCACGGGAAGAAGTCGACGCCGGTCATCAGGTCTACGTTGTATGTCCCAAGATCGGCTCGGACGACGACGGGGACTTCAGCCCGGGGGAAGCGGAACCAAGCGACGCCGAACTCTCGGACGAAGGTCCGGCCCGCGAGCTCGCTTCGGTGACAGCCGTCGTCGAAAGCCTGGTGCAGGAGCCGTCTTTGGCCGGGGTGCCCGTGGCGCCCCTCCATGGTCGTCAGGACCCGCTGCTAAAAACCGAAACCATGGCTTCGTTCGCAGCAAACCAGACCAAAGTGCTGGTCTCCACCACGGTTATCGAGGTGGGTGTCGATGTTCACAATGCCACCCTGATGGTCATCCTGGACGCCGATCGTTTTGGTATTTCCCAACTCCACCAGCTTCGCGGCCGGGTTGGCCGTGGCGGTCTGCCGGGGACGTGCCTGCTGGTCACTACTTTGGAGCCGGGGCACCCGAGCCGTCGAAGACTGGATGCCGTGGCGTCCACCACCGACGGGTTCGAGCTCTCCCAGGAGGACCTGAAACTCCGCCGTGAGGGCGATATCCTTGGCGCCTCACAATCAGGTGGGCGGTCCACGCTTAAGCTGCTGCGTGTCCTGGAGCACGAAGACTTGATTGCCCGTGCACGCTCGGACGCACAGGCCCTTGTTGGCCAGGACCCGGCCCTGCGTCACCAGCCGGTCCTGGCCGCGACCATTGATGAATACTTGAACCCTGAAAAGGAGGCGTTCCTTGAACGCGGTTAGAGAATCCCCGGGTACGCGCAGTGCTAAACGGTCGGGCACCGGCAATGGAGAGGCGCTGTGAGCCGGATCATTGCCGGAGTTGCTGGTGGGAATCCGCTTACGAGCGTGCCCGGGACCGCAACGCGGCCCACTACGGACCGTGTTAAGGAAGCACTGTTTTCCCGGCTCGAGTCTTTGGCTGTCATCGATGATTCCCGGGTGTTGGATCTCTATGCCGGTTCCGGAGCCCTGGGTGTGGAAAGCGCCAGCCGGGGCGCCCGCAGCGTGGACCTGGTGGAATTCGATGCCAAGGCCAGTGATGCCTGCCAACGCAACGCGGATTTGGTCAACCAAATCCTGGGCGGCAAGAAAGTTTCAGTCCATCGGTCCAAGGTGGAGTCTTTCCTGGAGCGCGCCACAGCACGCGATGTGTGGGACCTGGTGTTCCTGGATCCGCCATATCCGCTGGACGAACCAGCGTTGAGTGCCGTGCTGGCCAAGCTGTCGCCCCACTTGGATGAAGGGGCGGTCGTGGTGGTGGAGAGGTCGTCCAGGAGTGCCGAACCGGACTGGCCTGAAGCGCTGGAATGTTTCGCTGACAAGAAGTACGGCGAGACCAAGCTGTGGTTCGCTGAACCCTCCTAGCCTGAAATTCTGTCCAGGTCCACGCCATGGAGGACTGTTGCCGGGTGTGGGCCGCGCGAGAGTAGCGCGCTGGTCCACGCTGCCGGCCATGGCGTTCGGGTGCCCACAAGGATGATGTTGCCGGGGTAGCGCCCCGCGAACATTCCCGTCTCGGCAAATGCGATAACGTCCGCCATGGCTTGCCGGAGGGCTTTTACCTGGCTTCGCACCAGGGTTAGCGCCGGTTCGTCGCCGACGTTCACGATCAGTACGCCGTCTGGCCGCAAGCGGGCAGCGGCCTCTTCGTAGAACTCCCTGCACGCGATGTGGGCTGGTGCTTCCGGCCCGGAGAAGATATCAAGGATGACGACGTCGAACTCCACGTTGGCGGGAAGTTCGGCCAGCGCCTCGCGTGCGTCGCCTATATGGGTGTACAGCCGCGTGCCCGCCGGCATGGGCAGCTTTTGCAGGACGAAGTCCAGCAATTCGCGTTCGAGTTCCACCGCATACTGGTCTGAACCTGGACGCGTTGCCTGGATGTATCGGGCCAAAGTCAGGGCGCCGGCGCCGAGGTGGAGCACGGAGAGTGGCTCTCCAGGCTCTGCGGCCAGATCCACCACATGAGCGATCCGGCGAAGATATTCGTAGAAGATCTCCGCGGGGTTGGCCACGTTCACGTGGGATTGTTCAGCACCACCGATGCTGAGGATGTAACTGCCTTCAATGAGCGTATCGGCATCAACAGTGGCGTGCTGCCCTGTGGTCCGCAGGAAACGCGTGGCGTGATGGCGGCCGGAGTCGTTGCGATTCAGAGCAGGTCCTTAAGTGCGGACAATCGTTCGGCCGCTTCTTCCAGGACGCTGGTTTTCTTGCAGAAGGCGAAACGCAACAGGCTGCGGGTTCGCTGCGCTCCTTCAGGGTGGCAAAAAACAGGAACCGGGATCGCGGCGACACCTACCAGGCCTGGCAACCGGCGTGCCAGGTCCACGGAGTCCTTGATGCCCAGTGGTTCTGTGTCGACGTTGACGAAGTACGTACCGCGTGGCGTGAAGACGTTGAATCCTGCAGCGCGAAGGCCCTCAGAGAGGATGTCGCGTTTGTGGCGAAGCGTTTCGGCTATCCCGGTGTAGAACGTGTCGGGAAGGGCAAGTCCCACCGCGATGGCGCTTTGGAACGGCGTGCCCGAGCTGTATGTCAGGAACTGTTTGACGGTGCGGACGGCGGCAACCAGGTCCTGGGGGCCGCTAAGCCAGCCGATTTTCCACCCGGTGAAGGAGAAGGTCTTTCCTGCAGAGGAGATTGTGAGGGTCCGTTCCGCAGCCCCAGGCAAGGAAGCGACTGGAATATGTGTTACGCCGAAGGTGAGGTGCTCGTAGACTTCGTCGCTGACAATGATGGCGTCGTACTTGATGGCCAGCTCAACCACCTTTTCCAGGACCTCCTGGGGGAAAACGGCGCCGGTGGGATTGTGCGGGTTGTTCAGGAGCACCACCCTGGTCCGGCTGCTGAAGGCCTCTTCCAGCCTGGCGGGGTCCGGAAGGAAATCCGGGGCCGCCAGGGGAGCGGTGACATGTTGTGCCCCCGCCAATCCGATGATGGCTCCATAGGAGTCATAGAACGGTTCGAAGGTGAGGACTTCGTCACCGGGCTGGACGAAAGCCAAAAGCGACGCCGCTATGGCTTCGGTGGCGCCGGTAGTGATGATGATTTCCGTTTGCGGGTCTGGAGTGAGTCCATAGAACCGGAGTTGGTGTTCCGCGACAGCTTCGCGCAACTCCGTGGTGCCCTTGCCGGGTGCGTATTGGTTGGCTCCTGCGGCGATGGCTGCCTGCGCTGCGGCTTTGATCTCCGTGGGCCCGTCCTCGTCGGGGAAGCCCTGTCCGAGGTTGATGGCGCCGGAGGATATTGCCAAGGTGGTCATCTCCTCGAAGATGGTCACTCCGAGGTTTCCGTCAGGCGAAAGCAGGTTGGCGCCGGTGGCGGCCCGCTGCCACGGCGCGGAGGCCTGGCCCGGTGTATGGAGCGGTAAAGTCCTGCCTGCTGATGACATGTCAGCCATGGTATCCCGGCGAAGCTATGGGGTAGGTTCGTGTCATGAGACGTGCGGTATGCCCTGGATCCTTTGACCCTATCCACAACGGACATCTCGAAGTCATCGCGCGGGCAGCGGGCCTGTTTGACGAAGTCATCGTGGCCGTGTCCACCAATTACGCCAAGAAGTACCGCTTCAGCCTCGAAGACCGGATGGAGATGGCCCGCGAGACGCTGGCATCCTTGCGAGGCATTATCGTTGAGCCGATGGGGGAGGGGCTGTTGGCCGAGTACTGCCGCCATCGGGGTGTTTCGGCAATCGTGAAAGGCCTGCGCTCGTCCTCGGACTTTGACTACGAATTGCCGATGGCCACCATGAACCGTCAGCTGACCGGCGTCGAAACCGTCTTCCTGCCGGCAGAAGCGCACTATGTCCACCTTTCGTCCACCTTGATCAAAGAGGTCAACGTATTGGGCGGTGACATTTCGGATTTCGTACCGAAATCTGTGTTGAAGCGGCTCCTCGCTGGCGAGTCTGGAACGTAACCCTCCCGCAAGGGGGTAGTCTTGATAGGTACCTCGCAGCTTCTTGCGGTGGATCCCAGCTGAAACCGTGGCGTTCTTTGCGCGCCCGGCACCGGTTTGAGTCCTCAGGCTTGATCAGGCTAAGATGGTACGTCGGTCATATGTTCTACAGGAGTTCTCATTAAGCGAGATGCAAGTTCGCCCTTGGCGCTGGTAGTCAAGGACCTTGGACGCAGTCCAGGAACCATGCGGACACTCAACGAACATGTACCTGCGCCAAGTGACCTTGGTGTGGCGCTCATTGGCGTGAAGGAAGGCTCGGATGTCGAGTTGGATCTCCGCCTTGAGGCCGTACACGAAGGAATTCTGGTATCAGGATCCGTAATCGTCGAAGTAACCGGCGAATGCGGTCGATGCCTGGATCCCCTTGCGTATGACCTTGAAGTCAATGTGCAAGAACTTTTCTTCTATGAAGGCGTCGAGCTTTCTGACGAAGAAGACGATGAAGAGCAACGTCGAGTCGAGCACGATCTGATCGATCTTGAGCCGGTGTTGCGGGACGCAGTTGTCACTATGCTGCCGTTCCAGCCGGTGTGCCGGGAAGACTGCCAGGGCCTTTGCTCCGAATGTGGAGCACGCCTGGAAGACGAGCCGGGGCACCACCACGAGGTCATTGACCCTCGCTGGGCTGCCCTAGCTGATCTGGCTAAGACTGACCGGCAAACTGATTAGTAAGTGTTGGACTAAGAGAGAAATGAGATAGCCGTGGCTGTTCCCAAGCGGAAAATGTCTCGCGCAAACACACGCGCCCGCCGTGCCCAGTGGAAGGCAACTGCCCCCAACTTGGTCAAGACCATCGAAAACGGTCAGGTTACTTACAGCCTGCCGCACCAGGCAAAGGTCGTCACTGACTCTGCCGGCACCGCGCTGTTCCTTGAATACAAGGGCCGCAAGGTAGCAGACGCCTAATCTGCCCCATAGGCTGACAAAGGATGTCTTCAACTGAAGAGCTTCTGAAGCGTCTCGGTGTCTCCATTGACACCGAGACGCTTCGTCTTGCTCTGACACATCGCTCATACGCGTATGAGAACGGTGGGATTCCCACCAATGAGCGTCTCGAGTTCCTCGGCGACTCCATTCTGGGGTTCTCCGTGACCGATTCGCTCTACCGCGAGAACCCCGCGCTGCCTGAAGGCGAGCTCGCAAAGCGGCGATCCGCCGTAGTGAGCACGCGTGCCCTCGCTGGAATCGGTCGCGAGCTTGGCGTGGGCGAGTTCATTTACCTCGGGCAGGGCGAGAAGCTCACCGACGGCAAGAACAAGGCCTCGATCCTCGCGGATACGATGGAAGCGCTCATTGGTGCGACGTACCTCTCCAACGACATCGAAACGGCACGCCAGCTGGTGATGCGCCTTGTGGGCCCGCTCCTGAAGGACGCCGGCGCCCTTGGAGCGGGTACCGACTGGAAGACGAGCATCCAGGAACTGACCGCCAGCCGCCAACTCGGAGCAATCCACTATGCGGTGGAAGGCTCGGGCCCGGATCATGCGCGTACGTTCGAGGCCGTCCTGAACATTGGTGGGACTCCTTATGGCCGCGGCGCCGGCCATTCAAAGAAGGAAGCCGAGCAGGAGGCTGCCGCCGATGCCTGGCGTGCCCTGACTGCCCTGGACCAAGCTCCTGCCGGACCCGCTTCCGCCTGAAGCCGAGTCCACAGACCCAATGCCTGAACTTCCCGAAGTAGAAGTGGTTCGCCGTGGCCTGGCCCGCTGGGTCCGGGGCCGGACGATCACCGGGGTTGACGTCCTTGACTCCCGCTCCATCCGCCGGCATGCCCTTGGCACAGACGATTTCATCGGCAATCTTGAGCATGCCACGGTGATGGACGTCGTCCGCCGCGGTAAGTTTCTTTGGATGCCGCTCGCCATGGACAGCCTGGGTTCCGTTGGCAGCACCCTGCCCAAGGTAGCGCTCATGGCTCATCTGGGGATGAGCGGACAATTGCTCATGCAGGACCCCCATGTCCCTGACGAGAAGCATCTCAAAGTCAGAATCTCCCTTAGCCCGGTGGAGGGCATGCCGGAGCAACTGCGATTTGTGGACCAGCGCATTTTCGGTGGCCTGTTCGTGACGTCTCTGGTGCCAACTCCCGACGGCGGCCCTGGAGGCTTGGGCGAAACGCCGTTGCCTGAGATCGCTGATGAAGCCTCCCACATTGCCCGGGACCCGCTGGACCCTTACTTTTCCTTCGAGGCGTTCTACCGGAAAGTCAAAAGCCGAAAGACAGGCCTGAAGCGGGCCTTGCTGGACCAGTCGGTCATTTCCGGGATTGGCAACATCTACGCGGATGAGGCCCTCTGGCGCGCGCGCCTCCATTACGCCCGGCCTACCGACACGTTGCGCCGAAGCGATGCTGCCCGGCTTGTGCAGGCTGTGGAAGACGTCATGAACGCGGCACTGGCGGCCGGAGGCACGAGTTTTGATTCTTTGTACGTGAATGTCAATGGCGATTCGGGATACTTCGCCCGATCGCTCAATGCCTACGGACGTGCGGGTGAGTTGTGCAGCCGTTGCGAAGCAGCAGGCCTGCACAGCATCATCAAACGTGAGCAATTCATGAACCGCTCTTCCTACACGTGTCCGGTTTGCCAGCCACGACCACGAAACGGGCGTTGGTAGGGCCAAAACTGTTCCGGAATCCGGATCGCAATGGCAGACTGTCCCCATGAAAAGCTTGGCGGTTCGGATCGCCATCGCACTGGTTTTCAACGCCATCACATTGTGGGTGGCGTCAGTTCTTCCCGGGGTCCGTTTGGGAGCCGGGTTTCTTTGGGCCGTCGTGGTGTTCACGGCGGCCACGCTTTTGGTCAAGCCGTTGATCCTGGCCTTTTTCCATCACCGTCACGTCCAGCGGGCCGAGCGGCGTACGTGGCTGGTCACCAAGGTCCTGACGGTGCTGGCCGGGCTGCTGGCCACTTTCGCCATCCTTGTGGTGACAAGCATCTTTTCCAATGGGTTCACCATCAACGGCATCTTCGGCTGGATCGCGGCGACAGTGGTGATCTGGCTGGCATCCTTCATTTACGATTTCGTCGACGACGGGCTGGAGGCCAAGGCCCATGAGCTCCTTGGCGGCGCGGCAAGTCCGGGCAAACCATGATGGCGCGGCGACTGGTGATTGCGGGCATCTGCCTCGCAGTGCTGATTGCCGCCGTAGCTCTCGTGCTGGACCAGATGGCTTCGAAACCCGGACCTGTTACGGCCCAAAGCCCGGCATCCTCGAGCTCTGGTGCGAACCCCTCGAACGGCTCGGCTTCCGGCAGCGCCAGTGCACCTCCCTCGGGCAGTCCGACGTCGGGCAGTTCCGCAAGTGGCCCGGCGGACGGTGGAGGCGACGGCGGAACAACAGCCAAGCCACTCGAGGTCCTGCCCCCGGTCACATCCACACCCACCGGGCTGCCGGAGCCGTCTGCACCGGCCCCACTTATCACTGGCCCGCTCCCGAAACCCGGCACAGCGAAGGGCTCACTGGTGGAGGGCTGGCCGAGCAGCGTTGTGGCCATGCCGGCCGGGACCACAGTGGGCTCCACCAGCATCTCAACCTCCGGCAACGTCCTGCAGTTGACTGCCGACGGAATCGTGGGCACCCCGCAAGAAGACGTTCTGGCCGCCTTCCGCCAATCCTTGGTCCCTCAAGGCTTCTGGTCCGAGGATGCGCCCGCGCCGGATGGAGCCGTCGCCGCGAGGTTCGTGCGTGGCACGGACACAGTGACGGTGTCGGTTTCGGTGACCGGAACCGGCGTTTCACGCTTCCAGCTTTTGGGCAGCCTGCACACGACGGCGGACTAGGGGCACGCATGTACATCTCACTTTCGGATCGCAGCGGTGGCAAACGGGAAAAGCCCCGCGGAGCCACGACGGCACTATCCAGCGAGGTGCCGTTTCGTTTGTCTCCGGTCATCCTGTGGCTAGGCCTTGTCAGCATGGTGACGGACGTGTCGTCCGAGTCCGTGACGGCAATCCTCCCGCTGTATGTGACAGGATTTCTGGGCCTGTCAACCATCGCTTTCGGATTCATTGACGGCATTAACCAAGGCGCGAGTGCAATTGTCAGGATCGCGGCGGGTTGGGCATCGGACCGCAGCGGACACCCGAAACGGATCGCATTGGCCGGCTATGGGTTGTCCATGCTCGCCAGGATAGGTTTCCTGTTTGCAGGAGGGTTCTGGGCCATTGCAGCCATTGTGACCGGGGACAGGATCGGCAAAGGCATTCGCACGGCTCCACGTGATGCGCTGATCACTGTTTCAGCGCAACCGGAACACTTGGCCCGTTCCTTTGGCGTGCACAGGATGTTGGACAACATTGGAGCGGCCGCAGGGCCAATGATTGCCTTCCTCGTGTTGCTGTTGATCCCCAATGGGTTCAGCACCGTTTTTGTGGTGTCGTTGGCCTTTGCGGTCATCGGCGTAGCAGTTCTCGGTCTGGTGGTGCCGGACCTTCGGGCGGATGGGCTAAAAGGGATTGAAGCGAACAGCGGTGCCGAACAAACAGCCGGCTCCCGGAAGAAAGGCCCCCGGCTCTTCGCGTTCTCGTGGAGCCACTTGCGGGAGCCGGGCCTGGGCAAGCTATTGATTTCTGCGGGTCTCCTTGGGTTGCTGACCATTGGTGATGGTTTCATCTACCTTGTTTTGCAGGATCGGGATTCCTTTGCAGTGCAGTGGTTTCCGTTGCTTTTCGTCGGCACCAACATTGTGTTCCTGGCGTTTGCGATTCCGCTGGGGCGGCTGGCCGACCGGGTGGGCAGGGTACCGGTCTTCGTGGGAGGCCACGTCGCGCTGCTTGCCTGCTACTTCCTGGCGGCGGCGCCTTTCGGTGGAATATGGAGCACCGTGGGCTGCCTGATCCTTCTTGGCGGGTTCTACGCAGCCACTGACGGTGTGCTGGCGGCACTGGCCAGCCAGTTGACTCCATCGGGGAAGCTGGCTACAGGCATCGCCTCTGCACAGACAATGGTTGCGCTGAGCAGGATGACAGCCTCGGCCGGTTTTGGCGTTCTCTGGTACGCAGTAGGAGCCTCCACAGCCATGGTTGCGGCCGGAGCGTTGTTGGCATGCGCCGTGGTGGCGGTCGTCTTCATCCTTCCTGGGGCAAGGCCAAAGCTGGGCAGCGAATGAGCACTACCTTCACTGGCGGGAGGCTGCGGTGGGCCATCCTCCTTGCGGTAACGGCGGTGGTGCTCGCTGCGGCGGGTATTTATGCGGTTGGCGCCTACCAGCGGTTTGAGCAGAGCCGCACTGCCGCGCCGTCCGTAGGGGTCACTGCAGGCCAGCCGTTGCCGGATGTTCCGTTCGTCCTTTTTCGGAACACGGCAGGCGGACAGGGGTACGGTAATGCCGCTACCGTAGCGTTGTCCTCGCCTGACGGAACGCGCGCGGTGAGCGAACAGGCCTGCGACAGGGTCTACGGAACCGTGTCCACGGTAATTTGCCTCAAAACGAACCGTGGCCTCGTAACCGCCTTCGAAGCCGCCGTCCTGGATCGTGACTGGCAACAGCAACGGGCATGGCCTGTGCCGGGGATACCGAGCCGCACGCGGATCAGTGCGGACGGCTCCATGATTGCAACCACTGTCTTCGTCACAGGCCATTCATATGCGACTGCAGGGTTCTCCACCGCTACTGAAATCAACTTCACTGCGGGTGGTTCAGGTGGTTCGGGGAACCTGGAGGACTTCGCACTGATAGTCAACGGCGAGCGCTTGCAGGCCACGGACAGAAACATTTGGGGGGTTACCTTTGCACCTGGGCAAAGCGACGTCTTCTACGCCACTGCGGCTTCCTCCGGGCGTATCTGGCTTGTTCGTGGCAGTTTGTCGGCCAAGACCCTGACTGCGGTCCACGATAACGTCGAGTGCCCGTCCATCTCACCGGATGGCACACGGATTGCCTACAAGAAGAACGACGCCGGGCCGTTGACTGCGCACTGGAAAGTCGCACTGCTTGACTTGGCTACGGGACGGGAAACTGTTCTTTCGGAGAAGCGAAGCGTGGATGACCAAATCGAATGGTTGGACAACCAAAACCTGCTTTACGGATTGGCCGACGAAAATATCCCAGGTGACAGCAATATCTGGAAGCTGGGGACGGATCCGGCGTCACAGCCCAGCCTGTTTATCCCCCATGCGTGGTCGCCCAGCGTAGTTCGATAAACCCAGCGTAGTTCGATAAACCCAGCGTAGTTCGATAAACCCAGCGTAGTTCGATAAACCCAGCGTAGTTCGATAAAGACGTAGCCCGCTGAAGGGCTGCGCTGGGTTGATGCTTAAATGCCGACGTCCGGCCCTGGAGTTCAAGGGGGCCGGACGCCGGCAGATCGGGGCGGGCTTAGCGCATCAGCAGATCCTCAGCAGATTCCAAGGAGGCCGCTCGCCTGGGCTCAGGCCGGAGGGGTCGTAGTGGTGGAGTAGACCACGTCCACAAAGTAGTTCGTGGCATTCCAGGAACTGCTTGGCATTGCTCCAGAGGCACCATAGCGGTACAGGCCGTTGTCCGGTCCGGAAGCCGTGAAGACGCCACTGGTCCACGTTTGGTTGAAGAAGCCGGTGGTGTAGGAGTATCTGCCATTGGGTGCCCGGTAGGACACCACGTATCTCTGACCGGCCACCAGCGCAACTGGTGTGGACAGTGTGGCTGTTTGCCATCCAGTAGCCGTCTCGTTGACGAAGGTCACTTGTGCCAGGCGGGTGCCGGACGCGTTCCACAGCGACCCAACATGGGTCCCGGTATTCCCGGTGCCTTTATAGAAACGAATGCCTGTCACGTTGCCTGCCTGGGAAACGGTGAATGCGGTCCCCAGTTCCACCGCTTTCGTTTCCGAGGCCGAGGCCACTTGCGGTAGCAGCGACCCAAAGATGGTGGACTGTTGCACGGTGGGGCTGGCTGTAGTGAACTGCCAGCTGGTCGGCGGCAGGGTTTGACCCTGTTGCGAAACCACGTTCGTCACGCTGACGGATACCGACGCGCTGCTGGGCAGGGCCGTGGTCGGCGTAAACGTCACCGTCCGGCTGTCTGCGGACAACGCGGTGGTGCCCGCTACGGATGCGCCATTGGCAGTCAATGCCATCGACGCTCCGGACCGGATAGCCGAGGACAGCGTTATCGAGGGTTTGACGTCGGTGGGGATGCCCGTAGCGCCAGGTGCCGGCACCTGGGCCGTGACCGTCAGTGGGGGTTCGGGCACCGTGAGCACCAGGTCCACCAGATAACTTGCTGTGGAAGGCACGTTCGGGAAATCGCTACTGTAAGAGAACGCTCCTGCGTCTGAAGTGGTTCGCAGGGGTCCACTGGTGAGACCTTCACCGAAGCCGTTGGCCGTGTAGGAGTACTTGCCGGTCGGCGACTTGTAGGCCACCACATATTCAGTGTCAGCGGCAATATTGACTGGTTGGCTGAAGGTTGCCGTCTGCCAACCCATGCTCGACTCGTTGGTAAACGTGACCGATGCAAGGAGCTGTCCGGCACCGGAGTAGAGCGAACCCGTATGCGTCCCGGTGTTTCCAGCGGACTTGTAGAAGCGGATGCCCGTGACCTGTCCTGTTGTGTCACTGGAGAAGCGGACGCCCAGCGTCAGCGGTGCACCATCGTCAACCTCGGCAGTCGTCGGCGTGACGCTGTCCTGGTACAGGGTGCAGGGGCACGAGCCCGGTATGCGCGGAGCTGGAACTGTGGTGAAGGTCCAGGTGCCTCCGGTCAATTGCTGCCCGGAGGCAGACGATGTCGCAGCCAGAGTGGCCGTGTATGACGTACCAGTGGCGAGAGGCGAGGCAGGGGTGAATGTCACCTGGCGCGTTGTTTGGTCATAGCTTGTTGTTCCAGCTACGGCGGCGCCACTGGCGGTTTTCACTCCGAGCGTGACGCTTGACGGTGTGGCTGCTTCGGACAGTACGGCGCTGACCTTGCTGTCCAGCGGGACACTGGACGCGCCAGGCAAAGGCGACTGTGCGCTTGCCGTGAAGGCAGGCGGTGGAATCATGGCCACGACGTCAACCAGGTAGCTGGCGGTTGAACGGGAAGCCGGGAAGCCTCCGCTGTACGTGTAGGCACCAGCATCCGAGTCTGTGCGCAAAGGTCCAACACTCATGCCTGAACCGAAGCCGTTGGTGGTTGCGGAGTACGTGCCCGTCAGGGACGTGTAGGACACAATATAGTCCGTGTTGGCAGCGATCTGGACAGGCTGGCCGAAGATCGCTGTTTGCCATCCGGAAGCACTCTCATTGGCGAAAGTGACTGTCGCCAGCTGTTGTCCGGACGCGGTGTACAGCGCCCCGTTGTGGGTGCCGGTGTTGCCGGCCGACTTGTAGAACCTGACGCCCGTGACTTCGCCGGCCCTGATGCTGGAGAAACGCACGCCAAGAGTTAGTGGAACTCCGTCCCGGATCTCGGCAATGCCGGGTGTAACGCTGTCATCGAAGAGACTGCACGGGCAATCCCCGGCGACCGGCAAGGTTGCCGCCGTTGTGAAGGACCAGGTTCCACCGGCAGTTACTGATCCGCCGATCGAATCGGTCCCTGTCAGGGTTGCCGTGTACGTCGTGCTGAAGGCCAAGGCAGATGACGGCGTGAACGTCGCCCTACGCGTGGCGGAGTCGTAAGCCGTGGTGCCCGCCACGGTGCCGGAGGAGGACTTCAACGTCAGCTGGACGCTGGATGCAGTAACCGGTTTGGAGAACACGGCACTGACTTTGGTATTGACGGAAACGCTGGAGGAGGACGGGTAAGGCGTTTGTCCGGAAACCGTCATCGGCGTGGTGTCAACCGTGCTGAAAAGGGCGTCAACGAAGTAGTGGCCGCCGTTGTGGCTGGCGATCGGGAATCCCGAACCGCTGTAGACGCCCGCAGGCTGGGCACCGAAGCCGCCGGCAACTGTCAACGGCGCATCCGTCCAGCCACTGTAGGCCCATTGGTATTCCTTGCTGGCATAGTGGCCGTTCGGGGCCCAGTAAGAAACCGTGTAAGTTTGCCCGGCTGCCACAGGGACGGCCTGGCTGAAGAGGACCTGCTGCCAACCGGACGTTGTTTCGTTGCTGAAAGTGGCCGTGGCCAGGCGCTCGCCTGAGCCGCTCCAGAGCGAGCCGATGTGCGTGCCTGTATTGGCCTGGCTCTTGTAGAACCTCACGCCCGTGACGAAACCATCCACAGTTGGCGAGAACCGCAGTCCCAGTTCATAGGCCCCGGCGTCGCCTGAGTCCTGGATGGCAGGGACAGTCTGGCCGAAGACGCTGTAGGGGCCGGTAATGGTGAGGTTCCGGGTGGAAGCGGCACCAATGTTGGCGCTGTCATCGATGGCCCGGACCTGGACAGTGGCCGCTGAGAGGCCTTTCTGGATGTAGGTGTAGGTCCAGTTCTGCTTGCCTTGGGCCGGGTGCCACGTAGTGCCACCGTCCGTTGACACCTCGACGCCGGCCACGACGCCGCCGCTGTCTGAGGCAGTACCGGAAACGGTAACGCTTGTTCCGTGGGCAATGGAGGCAGCGTTGGCGGGTGCGGCAATGGAGACGGTTGGCCCGGTTCGATCCGTGCTGGCCGTTGCGGCGACGATGCCCGCTGCCCGTGTGGCGGGTTGGGCACCCATGTCTGCCAGCAGGTTCGCTTGGGCCTGCCGCATCCGGGGATCGGCCGCTGCGCCATCGCCGTCGTGTTCCTGGTCCAGGCCCCAGGTCCACTGGACGCTGCCGGCAGAGAACACCAAGGCACCGCTGGGGGCACGGTAGAGAGTCAGATGATGTGTGGTGCGGCCCGGCTTAACGGTATTGCCGAAGTCCTGCAGGTACTGGTCAACGTTCCCAACCGTGGTGGACAGCTGGATGAGGCCCGCTGGCCGGAAGCCATTGTCCAGGTCCTCGTTGGACTCATATCCGATGGTGTGGGGGGCCAAAGCCGCCGAGGAACCTGCCGGCAGCGACGTCAGGGATGTATTACGCCACAGCCTCGTCTTCCCTTCCTCGGCCGAGACGGTCACGGGCAGGTCAGTGTAGTTGGACATGTATAGAGTTCCGGTAAGCCCGTTCTCCGGTAAGCCCGCGCCAGCGCTTTGCGAAGCAAACCGCGGGTCACGCCACGTGCCGGTCCACTGGGTACTGGGGTCGCTCTTGGTGTTGGCCCACGTCTCCTTGTAGCAGGTCAAAGTGCGGCCGGCGCCCCCATCAACCGTGGACGCCTCGAAACGCGTGTGCCAGTACATCTCATTGCCGGAGAGGAACTGCAGGTTTACGCCCGCGTCCCTGGCTGCGGTGACGGCAGCGCGTTGCGGGCCGGACCAGTATTCATCATGGCCCACCGACAGGAAGACCTTGTGATTAAGCAACTGGGCGCCGCTGCGGTCCGTATCCAAGCCACTTATGTAGCTGACGTCGTAGCCATTCTGTTCCAGGAAGCGAACCATCGGATACTCGTTGGCGAAGTAGAAGTCCCGTCCGCCAATCCCGCCACGGGTGTCCATGGGACGGTTGTAACTGAGTTTGTACGCCCTGCCGTTGGCCGCGCCCTGGTAGAAGTTGGAGCCGCCGTAACCGTTGTACGCCTGCCATGTTGTGTCGGAGGTCTGGAAGACGACGTCGGAATGGTTGCCATCGTTTCGGACAATGAACGTGATGTGGCTCTGGTCTCCGTTGTCAGGCCGCGTCAGGAGAGCAATGTAAATGCCCGAGACAGCCGTCGAGGGAACCTGCCAGGTCGCTGAAACAGCCCAGTTGCCACAGTCATAGAGTTCGGTAGTCAGGTCACTGATGCACTGGGGCTGGTTCTGCCGCAGTACCGACGGCGTCACGTTGGCGATCTTCCGGGCTCCATCACCCCCGTACCAACCTGTGCGATAGATGGCAATGGTGTAGTTGGCGGCGTTCGTATCGATCTTGAACTTGATTGGCTGCCCGGCGTTGACACTGATCTCCGTGGAAAATCCCTGTATCCCGGCGTCGCCCGCCCCGGCAATGTCCCACTCCGATGGGGGACTTCCGGGTTTGGAGTTTTCACACACCACAGGATTCATCCCGGGGTCGCAAGGGCCCGCTGCGACGGCCGCCGGTGCAGTTAGAGGCAGCAAAGCTGCAACCATGGCAATCACCAAAGGCAAGAGGAAGCCTTTGAGGACTTGCTGTGGTCGGGTAGCTGAAGGACCGGTCATCAGAACTCCTGGAGTGGTACGCCAATTGCGAATATGGGTCCGCGTCTAGCGCACGGTCCCTGCTTGCCGCTCCCCAGCCAGGGTCAAACCAAGATCTTCAGTTATGGAATACGGGTTCTGCACTTGGCTGATCGTTTCCGAATATCTGGACCGTATCCAGCCTTAACCCGAGGGACCTTCAGGTCAAAGCCGGATCACCGGAGCGAATCCGCCAAGTAACCCTTGGCAGGAGTGTAGGGGCGCGGCATCCCTGCCGCAAGGCTTTCCCGTTACAGATCCATGGATTTCGGCCAAACGGCAGTAGATTTAGGGAGATACAGCCGCCCCCGAGGGCTGACAACAGACCATCCAGGAGAACCGAACCGCCTTGCATTTGAAAAGTCTGACTGTCCGCGGATTCAAGTCGTTTGCGTCGGCCACGACGTTCGACTTCGAGCCCGGCGTCACCGCAGTCGTCGGTCCCAACGGTTCGGGCAAGTCCAACGTCGTGGATGCCTTGGCCTGGGTCATGGGGGAGCAAGGCGCCAAGACACTGCGCGGCGGCAAGATGGAAGATGTCATCTTTGCCGGCACGTCCGGCAGGCCTCCTTTGGGACGCGCCCACGTTTCCCTGACCATCGACAACGCGGACAACGCGCTTCCCATTGAGTACAGCGAAGTCACGATTTCCCGCACACTTTTCCGGACCGGAGGCTCCGAATACGCCATCAACGGTGCGCCCTGCCGGCTCCTGGACATCCAGGAGCTTTTGTCCGATTCCGGACTGGGACGCGAGATGCACGTGATAGTCGGCCAAGGCCAGTTGGACCGCGTACTACACGCGACACCTGAAGACCGCCGCGGTTTCATCGAGGAAGCCTCAGGTATCCTCAAGCACCGGCGCCGCAAGGAAAAAACCGTCCGTAAGCTCGAAGCCATGCAGGCCAACCTGGCCCGTCTTGGCGACCTCACCGCAGAGATCCGACGCCAGCTGACACCCTTGGGCAAGCAGGCAGAAATCGCCCGGCGTGCACAAACAGTCCAGTTCGATGTCAGGGACGCCCGCGCCCGGCTCCTCGCCGACGACCTCGTAGCGCTGACATCGAGCCTGGAGCAGGACGTCGCAGACGAAGCCGCCCTCAAGGAACGCCGCCAGGTGGTCGAGGCAGAACTGGGCCACGGCCGGCAACGCCAAGCCGCATTGGAACAGCAGGCAGCGGAAGCAACCCCCCGGCTCAACGCAGCGCGGGACAACTGGTACCAGCTGTCGGCGGGCCGTGAGCGGCTCCGCTCGCTGGGTTCCCTGGCAGCCGAACGTCGCCGGCTGCTGGGCTCCTCGGAACCTGTACCGGACTCCGGCCGGGACCCCGAACAGCTGGAGCGCCAGGCGGCGAAGGTCCGCGGGGAACAAGCGGCCTTGGAACACGACATCCTCGCCAAGCAGGCCGCCCTCCTGGAAGCAACAGTGGCGAAGGACTCTGCTGAGGCGCTCGCAGCCGCCGAGGACAAACGGCTGACGGCCATGCTAAGGGCAGCTGCCGACCGTCGTGAAGGTCTGGCCAGGCTCGCAGGCCAGGTCGCGGCCGCACGCTCCAGGGCAGAAGCGGCGGAGGCCGAGCGCGGCCGGATCCGCGAATCACTGGCTGCGGGCAACGAGCGACGCCGCCACGCGCAGAGCGAATTCGCTGCACTCGAATCGCAGGTTGCAGGGGTTGAAGATGGCGAAGAGAGCCTGGACGCCGAGTACGAGAATGCCACTGAGGCTCTGGACTCCGTGCTGGCGGAGATCGAAGAGCTGAAGTCCGCGGAACGGGAAGCACTCCGTCAGCGGGATGCCCTGACCGCGCGCCGCGATGCACTTCTTTTGGGACTGAACCGCAAGGACGGCTCGGAGCGTCTGCTCACTGGCGATGTCCAGGGGATCCTCGGGCCGCTGGCCGGGATGCTGGCCATTGAGCCCGGTTATGAGGCCGCGATAGCAGCCGCGTTGGGCTCGGCATCGGACGCGCTCGTGGTAGGGGACTCCACTGTCGCCGTCGCCGCGATCCAACTGTTGAAAGAGGACGACGCCGGCAGGGCCGCGTTGCTCTTGGCCAACGCCGACCGTGGGGCTGGCGAAGCAGCATCCCCCGTGGAGCTGCCGGGTGGCAGCAGATGGGCAGTGGACGTCCTCAAGGTCACCGAACCAGCTGCCCAGGGTGCCTTGGCCCTGCTGGCCGGGACCGCCGTCGTCGACGATCCGGCAGGGGCGGCAGCGCTGATTGGTGAACACCCGGAACTCAAGGTGGTCACCCGTACAGGCGACGTCTTCACCGCGCTGACCGCCCAGGGCGGTTCAGCCACGGCGCCCTCCCTGCTGGAGATCCAGGCAGCAGTGGACGACGCCGTGGCCGGCCTCCAGGAGGTTACGGCACGGTTGGAGCGTGGACGGTTCGCCCTGGCCGGGGCCGAAGCCCGTCGCGCCGAAGCCCAGGACCGGGCGGATGCGGCCTTGGAAAGGCTGCATGAATCCGATGCACGCCTTGCTGCCGTAGCAGAGCGCCTGGGCCACTTGAACTCCCTTCTTCGCAGCGCGGTGGGTGAAAGCGAACGCCTGGAGGCATCACTGGCGCGTGCCGAAGCGAACATTGCAGAAGCCCGGTTGGACCTTGAAGTCGCGGCTGAGCGGCTCGCCGCCGCCCAGGAAGCTCCGGACGAGGAACCCTCCACGGATCGGCGGGACGAACTCGCTGCACAGGCGCGCTTGGCCCGTTCCAACGAAATGGAAGCCCGGCTTGCCCTCCGTACGGCAGAAGAACAAGTAGGCGCTGTCGCTGGCCGGGCGGCCTCACTGGAACGCGCAGCGGCTACGGAGCGGCGGGCCCGTGAAGAGGCGGCCCGGCGGGCGCAAAGGCGGCGCGCCCAGGCCCAACGTGCTGGTGCAGTGGTGTCGGCCGTTGAGCAGGCGCTTCGCTTCATCGATATATCAGTGGATCTCGCCGGCCATGAACGCGACCTTGCCGAGCAAGCGCGCGAGCAACTGGAGAAGGAACTCTCGGGCGTGCGTTCCGGAAACGATTCGCTGGCAAAGGAACTCGCCGAACTTACCGACTCTGTGCACAAGGACGAGATGGCAAGGACCCAACAGCGTCTTCGAATCGAGGCGTTGGAGGCCCGTTCCATCGAGGAACTCGGACTATCGGCTGAACAGCTCGTTGCAGATTACGGACCCGATCAACCTGTCCCACAGCCGGCTGCCGCAACCACGGACAAATGGGCGGAACTCCGTGCGCCGGTGGACGAAACGGGTGCACCGCTCGTGGAGGGAATTCCCTTCGACCGGGCTGAGCAGGAGAAGAGGCTCAAAAAGGCTGAACGGGAACTGGCGGCACTGGGGAAGGTCAACCCCCTGGCCCTGGAAGAGTTTGCCGCGCTTGAGGAGCGCCACCAGTTCCTCAGTTCGCAACTGGAGGACCTCAAGTCCAGCCGTAAGGACTTGCTGGACATCATCAAGGAAGTGGATAACCGCGTACAGCAGGTCTTCACCGAAGCCTTTGCCGATACCTCTGCACAGTTTGACCGCGTCTTCGCACGGCTCTTCCCAGGAGGCGAGGGCAGGCTGGTCCTGACGGATCCAAACGACATGTTGACCACTGGCATCGAGGTGGAAGCCAGGCCGGCAGGCAAGAAGATCAAGAGGTTGTCCCTGCTCTCCGGCGGCGAACGGTCACTGACCGCTGTGGCACTGCTGGTGGCGATCTTTAAAGCCCGGCCGTCGCCGTTTTACGTCATGGACGAAGTGGAAGCGGCCTTGGACGACACCAACCTTGGCCGGCTTATCACGATCTTCGAAGAGCTTCGGGAGTCCAGTCAGTTGATCGTCATCACGCACCAGAAGCGCACCATGGAAGTGGCCGACGCCCTCTACGGCGTCACGATGCGTGGCGACGGGGTGTCCACCGTCATCAGCCAACGGCTCGGTGCCGGGGCATAGCTTTATGAGAAGGTAGGGGAGTGAACGATTTCCTACCCATAATTCTGTCCATTGTCGCTGCGCTCGTCGTGGTCGGCGGGCTGGTGCCGGTACTGATGAAGGCCCGGAAGTCCGGTGCCAACTACCCTGGAACGCGGGACGCCAATGACCCTGTTAAGTCATCGGCTGCAGGCAGCGGAACCCTTGTGGAGGATCGGCCGGATGCCGTAACAGCACCCCCTGCCCCTACCTTCGACGAAAGAGTCGAAGGTGCTGATGTACCGGATGATGCAGCCGGGTTGGAGACCATCGCTGTAGAGACGCCGGCGCCTGTGGAAGGCCGCCTGACCCGCCTTCGCGCCCGTTTGGTGAAATCGAACAATATTCTGGGCAAGGGTCTGCTGGCTCTGCTGTCCGGGGACAAAATCGACGAGAACGTGTGGGACGAGGTTGAGGAGACCCTGCTCTTGGCCGACCTCGGCACCGAGCCCACCATGCAGTTGGTCGATGCCCTCCGGGAACGCGTTAAAGTGCTGGGCACCCGCAGTCCGGAGGATGTCAAAGCCATGCTCCGCGAAGAACTCATCAAGCTCGTGGATCCCACGATGGACCGTTCCCTCAACGTCGAGCGCAAGGGTGACCGACCCGCCGTCGTGCTTGTTGTTGGTGTCAACGGCGTGGGCAAGACCACTACCGTCGGCAAACTGGCGCGCGTGCTCGTGGCCGAGGACAAGGACGTGCTGCTTGGTGCAGCGGACACTTTCCGCGCCGCAGCTGCTGAGCAATTGGCCACGTGGGGCCAGCGTGTAGGCGTACCCACCGTCAAGTCCGACATCGACGGCGCCGACCCCGCCTCGGTTGCCTACGAAGCCGTCAAAGCGGGCATCGACCAGGAGGTGGACGTCGTCATGGTGGATACAGCTGGCCGCCTGCAGAACAAGACCGGCCTCATGGACGAACTCGGCAAGGTCAAGCGCGTGATCGAGAAACTGGCTGAAGTGGACGAGGTCCTGCTGGTCCTTGACGCCACCACTGGTCAGAACGGCCTGAACCAGGCACGGGTTTTTGCCGAGGTGGTCAACATCACAGGTATTGTGCTGACCAAATTGGATGGCACGGCCAAGGGCGGCATTGTGGTCGCCATCCAGAAGTCGCTGGGTGTGCCTGTCAAGCTCATCGGTCTCGGCGAAGGTCCGGACGACCTCGCGCCGTTCGAAGCGGAGGGCTTTGTGGACGCCCTGCTTAACTAGTTCCCGTTCAACCAAAGTCTCCACGCTGGCTGGCCGGCAGCGGTGGTCCTCAGTGAGGGCAATCGCTGCCTGCCGGTCAGTTTTTGCTTTTAAGGGGTTCCCGCGCCACCAGCCACGCAGCGGCGGTGAGCAGCAGAACTCCGCCGGTGACAGCGAAGGCGAGCCCGTAGCCGAAGCGGTCGGCGAGGATCCCGGCTACGACGGGGCCGATGATGGCACCGGTGTCTGCGGCCATCTGGAAGACCGCCAGTACTTTGCCGCCGGAGCGTCCCCGGCCAATGACATCAGCGACAGCAGCCTGCTGCGCCGGGCCCAGCAAGCCGGAACCAAAGCCCGCCACAGCGGAAGCCGCGAAAAATGCGGGAAGGTCTGTGGTTAATCCGATGACACCGGTGGCGAGGCCAGTGATGACAAGACCCGGAACGAGCAGGGGCTTCCTGCCCCACGCATCGGCGAGTCGCCCGGAGAAGGTCAAAGCGGTGGCGTTGCCCACGGCAAAGACGGCCAATGCCCACGCCGCCGTCTCAGGCCGCGACTGAAGCGCCGCGACGGCAAAGAGCGGGATGGTAGCCATCCGGACGCCAAAGGTGACCCAACCATTTCCGAAGCTGGAAAAGACAGCCGCCCGGTACGCTGAGTCGGCCAGCGCCTCCTTCAATGTCATGGGCGGAGAGGGGGTGGCATCCTGACCGGGGTTACCCTCGCCGCTAAGCATGGTGCGGACAACCAGCGCCGCAAGGAGCAAAGCTCCCGCATAGGCAAGGAACGGTACCCGAAGCCCGAAGCCTGCCAGGAGGCCACCGACAACCGGCCCCAGGACGCTGCCTATCAGAAAGGCCGATGCGTACGCACCTGATACGCGTCCCCTGCGTTCCGGCGGTGCCAGACGGATGAGCAGCCCCATGGCGGCGACTGTGAACATTACGGAACCCGCACCCCCAAGGCCCCGGAAAATCAGCAGCTGCCAGTAATTCTGGGCGAACGCACAGGCGGCAGTGGAAACGGCAACGATCAAGAGGCCGGATACGTACACGTTCCGCTCACCGAAGCGTCCGATGAGTGAGCCCCCCGCCGGGGCGAAAACCAATCGCATGAAAGCGAAGATGCTGACAATGACGGCGGCGGCGGTGGCGCCAACGTCGAAGGTGGTGGCGAATTGGGGGAGCACCGGCGCTACAAGCCCGAAGCCCAGCGCAATTAGGAACGCTGCCGCCAACATCACCTTGATGTCGCGGGGCAGCGGTTCCTTCTCCCGCCGGATCCTTGGATCTTCAACGGATCTGGGCGACTCAGTCATGCGGTGCGGGTCCTTCAATTCTGGGTATTTGCGGGGAAGTGTGACGCATGAAACATATCCGTAACAACGGTGATATGCACCATTTACGTTGGGGAGGTTGTTGTAACGAGCCCGCAATGTAAAACCTGCGCAGGCGAAACACGGCGGCACAAAAATCTTAAGCAGGACGCAAAACGGCGTCAGGACGGCGGTTGAACCGCAGATCTAGCAAGAGAGGAACGTGCACCATGGAACTTACCGCAGGTCACGTATGGGTCATGGTGGCGGCGGCACTCGTGCTGTTCATGACTCCCGGTTTGGCATTCTTCTACGGCGGCATGACCCGCGCCAAGGCAGCCCTGAACATGATGATGATGAGCTTCATCTCCATCGGCATCGTGGGTGTGGTCTGGGTGCTGTGGGGCGCATCGATGAGCTCAGGCGAAGGCTTCATGGAGATCGTGGGCAATCCGTTTGCCACCTTCGGCCTTGAAGGTATCACCACACCCGATGGTTTGATCAAGGTCGGCTACGCGGCCACCTTCGCCATCATCACGGTAGCCCTTATCAGCGGCGCCATCGCAGACCGCGCCAAGTTCGGCGCCTGGAGCCTGTTCGTTCCCGTTTGGGTCACCCTGGTCTACTGCCCGCTTGCCTACATGGTCTGGGGCGGCGGCCTGTTCGGCCCCGAAGGCGCGATCGGCAAGGCCCTTGGCCCGGCCATCGACTTCGCAGGCGGCACCGTGGTGCACATCAACGCCGGTGTTGCAGCACTCGTCCTCGTTCTGATCATCGGTAACCGCCGCGGCTTCGGCAAGGACCCGAACCACCGCCCGCACAACATCCCGTTCGTCATGCTCGGTGCAGCCATCCTCTGGTTCGGTTGGTTCGGCTTCAACGGCGGTGCGGCAGCCACTGCTGAGCAGGCCGGCCTGATCTGGATCAACACTCTGGCGGCCCCCGCCGCAGCCATGATCGCCTGGCTCGTCACCGAACGCATCCGCGATGGCCACCCGACCTCATTGGGTGCAGCTTCCGGTGTGGTCGCCGGCCTGGTTGCCATCACTCCCGCTTGCGCCAATGTCAGCCCGGTGGGTGCCCTTGGACTCGGTGTTGTAGCCGGTGTCGCTTCAGCCCTGGCAGTCGGCCTGAAGTTCCGCTGGGGCTTCGATGACTCCCTGGATGTTGTCGGCGTCCACCTCGTGTCGGGCATCATCGGCACCGTGGCTCTTGGTTTCATCGCCCTTCCTGTCGACGGCGTTGGCGGTGGCCTCTTCTACGGTGGCGGCATGACGCAGATGTGGGCACAGCTCGCAGCTGCCGGCGTCGCAATTGCCTTCTCGGCAATCATGACGGCCATCATTGCCTTCGCAATCCACAAGACCATGGGCTTCCGGGTCTCCACCGAGCAGGAGAGCGTGGGTGTCGACCTCAGCCTCCACGCCGAGACTGCCTACGAATTCGGCGTCGGTGGCCACGGCGGAAGCTTCCAGCCGCTGCACGACCTCGTTACGGGCAAGTCTGAAGAGAAAGCTGCCGCCGAAGGCAAGGAGAGTGTCCAGGCATGAAGCTCATTACAGCGATCGTCCGCCCGGAAAAGCTCGAAGCAGTCCGGGAAGGCCTGGAAGCGTACGGGGTCCAGGGTTTGACGGTCAGCGCGGCAAGCGGCTACGGCCGGCAGCGCGGCTACACCGAGGTGTACCGCGGCGCCGAGTACAACGTGGACCTGCTGCCCAAGATCCGCATCGAGGTTCTTGCCACGGACGAGCAGGCAGATGACATCCTGGATGTCCTCATCGCCAGCTCCAACACAGGACGTGCCGGAGACGGCAAGGTCTGGACCGTGGATGTTTACGAAGCAGTTCGGGTTCGGACCGGTGAGCGCGGCTCAGCCGCCATCTAGGTCCTGAAACCAGGTTCATACACAAGGCGGGCCGGGTACCAGTAAAGGTACCCGGCCCGCCTTCTGCGTCCCCGGCCTGCTGAAGCAACGCGGGGTCACTTACGGCCCGTGGTGAGGCCATTTATGGGCCCTAAGTGACCCCGCGTTGCGTTAAGGCGCGACGGCGGTAGGCCAGTCCGCGGGTCCGGCGCTACCGGCGTCGTATTCATCCAACGGGACGGTGTCCCGCTCCCATGCCCGGAGGACCGGCTCTATGATTCGCCAGCAATCCTCGGCGGTGTCGCCCCGGACTGAAAGCAGGGGATCGCCGGTGACGATGCCCTCAAGGACTTCGCCGTATGGCAGCATGCCCGGCTCGTTGAGCTCGGTCACGAGGCTGGCGCGGTCCAAGGTGAAGATGTCCCCGGGGCCGTTCACATCGACGTCGAGTTGGAGGACATCCGGACCGAATCCAATCCGCAGCTGGTTGGGGGAGTCCACGCCGGAGAACCCCGTGGGCAGGTGCGGTACGGGACGGAAAGTGATCACCGCTTCCTTCCGCCGGCGCCCTATGGCTTTGCCGGAACGCAAAAGGAAGGGAACGCCCTTCCAGCGCCAGTTATCGATGTCCACCCGCACCTCGGCAAGCGTCTCGGTATTGCGGGCAGGATCAACGCCTTCCTCGGCGGTGTAGTCCGGCACTGTGCGTTCGCCGAGGGTTCCTGCCGCATAGCGTGCCCGCCGGGTTGACTCGCGGTAGGGGGCCTTGACGCTGCTGGCCCTCAAGACCGTGGCCACGGCATCACGGAGATCACGTTCATCGATGCTGGCTGGTGCATCGATCGCGATAAACGCCATGATGTGCAGCAAATGGCTTTGGATCATGTCACGCAAGGCACCAGCGCCGTCGTAGTAGCGGGCCCGTCCTTCAAGTGCCAGGTCCTCGTCGAAGACGATTTCCACCTTTTCAATGTGGTCGCGGTTCCACACTGGCTCAAGGAACCGGTTGGCAAAGCGCAAGCCAAGAATGTTCAGGACTGTGGCCTTGCCCAGGAAGTGGTCAACGCGGTGGATGTGGTCCTCCGGGACCAGCGTGGCCAGCGTTTGGTTGAGTTCGCGTGCAGATTCACTGCCCGAGCCGAAGGGCTTTTCCAACACCAGGCGCGTGCCGGCTGGCAATTGCCCGCGCCGCAGGACCTCGCATGCCTTCTGGCTAACGTGGGGCGGCAGGGCGAAGTAGATGGCGATGGGTCCCTCCAAGCGTGCCAGGAGGTCTGCCAGCGGGCCGTCGACCGTGACGTCCAACTGGTGGTACTCGGTGGATTCGGCCACGTTTGCCAAGGCATTACGCCCGCCCGCATCGGCTGCCTTTGACGCAGCCGCAAATGCGCCATTGACCCTCTCCTGCCATTGTTCCGGCGACCAGGGGTCCGACCCCGCGCCCACCAGCCGCAAACCGGGCGCCCTGCCCGTGGCGATAAGCCCTGCAAGTCCGGGGAGGAGCAGCCTTCCCGTAAGGTCCCCGGATGCACCGAGGATGAGCAACGTTTTCACAGTTGTTTTGCTGGTCACTGTGCCAGCATGCCATCTTGCAGGTGCGACTTGGTACCCTAGATAGTCGAGTCCCCTGATTGGCGCAGATTTGTTGGGGTTGAGGCAAATTTGTTGGGGCAGGATTAAGTCAAGACTCTGGCGTGCCGCATTGGCCGCCAATCGCAGACCATCGAAAGAAGTGCACGGCGCGTGTTCAATTCACTCTCTGACCGGTTGACAGCAACCTTCAAGAACCTCCGTGGCAAGGGCCGCCTCTCCGAGGCTGATGTCGACGCCACCGTCCGGGAGATCCGCCGCGCCCTGTTGGACGCGGATGTTGCCGTTTCGGTGGTCCGCGAATTTACCTCGCGGATCCGCGAGCGGGCTCTGGGTGCTGAGGTGTCGGGTGCGCTGAACCCGAGCCAGCAGATCGTCAAGATTGTCAACGAGGAACTCGTGGAGATCCTCGGCGGTGAAACCCGGCGTATCCGGATGGCCAAGACCGGCCCCACGATCATCATGCTTGCCGGCCTCCAGGGTGCCGGTAAGACCACCCTTGCCGGCAAGCTCGCCAAGTGGCTGAAGGCCCAAGGCCACAGCCCCATCCTTGTAGCTTGCGACCTCCAACGGCCCAACGCCGTGACGCAGCTCCAGGTTGTCGGCCAGCGGGCAGGCGTTCCTGTCTTTGCGCCTCACCCCGGAGCCACCTCGGAGTTGGAGCACCCGGCCGGTGACCCGGTGGCGGTTGCCAGCGCCGGTGTGGCGGAAGCACGCCAGAAGCTGCACGACGTCGTGATCGTTGACACCGCCGGACGCCTTGGCGTCGACGCCGAGATGATGGATCAGGCACGCCGGATCCGCCAGGCGATCATCCCGAACGAAGTGCTCTTCGTGATCGACTCCATGATCGGCCAGGATGCCGTCAACACGGCCATGGCGTTCGACAACGGCGTTAACTTCACCGGCATCGTGTTGTCCAAGCTCGACGGCGATGCCCGCGGTGGTGCCGCACTTTCGGTTGCGTCCGTCACGGGTAAGCCGGTCATGTTCGCGTCCACCGGTGAAGGTCTGGACGACTTCGAGCTCTTCCACCCGGATCGTATGGCTTCGCGCATCCTGGACATGGGTGACGTCCTGACCTTGATCGAACAGGCTGAAAAGGCCTGGGACAAGGACGAAGCTGCCCGGATGGCGAAGAAGTTCGCCGACCAGGAAGACTTCACCCTGGACGATTTCCTGGCCCAGATGCAGCAGATCCGCAATATGGGTTCCATGAAGAAGATGCTCATGATGATGCCGGGTGCCCAAAACATCCGCCAGCAACTGGAGAACTTCGACGAACGCGAAATCGATCGCGTCGAAGCGATCGTCAGGTCCATGACGCCGCACGAGCGCGTGGCTCCCAAAATCATCAACGGCTCCCGCCGGGCCCGCATAGCAAAGGGTTCAGGTGTGCACGTCTCCGAGGTCAACGGCCTCCTGGAGCGCTTCGCCCAGGCCCAGAAAATGATGAAGAAGATGGCCCAGGGCGGCATGCCGGGCATGCCGGGCATGCCTGGAATGGGTGGCCCCGGTGGCGGCCGCAAGGGTGCCAAGAACGCTCCCAAGAAGAAGGCGCGCTCCGGCAACCCGGCAAAGGCAGCCCAGGAACTCCGGGAGGCCGAAGCCAAACGTGCCAACGCGGCCTCGGCAGCTCCTACAGGAGCGGCGTTCGGTCAGGGCGCTGCGGACTTCGATCCGTCCACGCTGAACCTCCCCAAGGGCTTCGAGAAGTTCCTGGGCAAGTAACCCGGAACCTCCGACTCAACACTGTGACAGTTGGCGCCGTTATGAATGCACATAACGGCGCCAACTGTTTTTGGGCGGCGATGTCAGGGCTCTGGACTAGGGTGAATCCATGCACAAGCAGCGCGTAGTCTTCGTCCACGGACTGGGGAGCTTTGGCGCCTCGGCATGGCCCAGGCAGCACGGCATGGCCCTGTCATATGACGCACTTTTCCTCCGCCGGCACGGCTTCGATCCAGTCGCTGAACCCCTGGAATCGGACGTCGCTGCGGATATCGGCATCGTCGTTGCTTCGCTGGAGGATGCCGGGGGCGGGCACGTCGTGGCGCATGAGCAAGGTGCAATCTCTGCCATGCTCGCAGCAGTTGAACGCCCGGACCTGGTGCACTCCCTGACACTGGTTGAACCGGCCTGTTTATCCTTGACCGCCGAACTGCCTGCCACCACATTCCATCGTTCGCTCATGGAGCCGTTGTTTGACGTGCGGAACCAGGTTGAGGATGCCGACTACGAACGCGAGTACTTCAGGCGTGCATTTTCGGCCGAAGCCAGCGGGCTGGACACGCCCGAAGCCCGCCGTTCCGCACGTCGCCTCCGGCTTCAGGCGCCTCCTTGGGAGGCGCCCCTTCACATCGTTCCCGGCGTGCCTACCCTCGTCCTTACGGGCGGGTGGGAACCCCTGTACGAAGAAATCGCCGGGTACCTGGAGGACACCGGTGCCCTCCGCCGCGTAGCAGCTGGAGGGCACCGGCCCCAGGACTCGGTTGATGGAGACCGGATTATCCGCTCATTTGTGGCCGATGTTGTCCGGACGAGGTCAGTTAAGGTTTCCTGACGCTCCGGCCGCGTGGGTAGAGGGAAGCTGCAGCTCAGGCAGGTACACCTTGCCACCTGAAGCCAGGAATTCTTCGCTCTTTTCCCGCATGCCGTCGTATATCCCCGCAATAGCTGCCTGCGCGTCGGCCGAACCGAACTCGTCCCTGATGTCCTGGCTGATACGCATCGAGCAGAATTTGGGTCCGCACATCGAGCAGAAGTGCGCGGTCTTCGCCGGTTCCGCTGGCAGTGTTTCGTCGTGGAATGCCTCGGCGGTGACCGGGTCCAGGGACAGTGCGAACTGGTCCCGCCAACGGAACTCGAACCTGGCCTTGGACAGAGCATCGTCGCGTTCGTTGGCGCCCGGGTGTCCCTTGGCGAGGTCCGCCGCGTGCGCTGCGATCTTGTACGTGATCACACCGGTCTTGACATCGTCCTTGTTTGGCAGCCCCAGGTGCTCCTTGGGAGTTACGTAGCAGAGCATGGCGGTGCCGTAGCGGGCGATTTCTGTGGCACCGATTGCCGAGGTGATGTGGTCATAGCCGGGAGCAACGTCCGTGACAAGCGGTCCCAAGGTATAGAAGGGGGCACCTTTGCAGAGTTCCTGTTGGCGCTCCACATTCTCGCGGACCAAGTGGAAGGGAATATGCCCGGGTCCTTCAACCATTACCTGGACATCAAATTCCCATGCCCGCTGGGTCAGTTCGGCGAGCGTGTCCAACTCGGCGAACTGTGCGGCGTCATTGGCATCTGCCGTGGCGCCCGGGCGCAGCCCGTCACCGAGGGAGAAGGCGACATCGTACTTGGCGAAGATTTCGCACAGCTCATCGAAGTGCGTGTAGAGGAAGTTTTCCTGGTGGTGCGCCAGGCACCAACCCGCCATGATCGAACCGCCGCGGGACACGATGCCGGTGACGCGGTTGGCTGTCAGCGGCACGTACCGAAGCAGCACGCCGGCGTGGATGGTCATGTAGTCCACACCCTGCTCGCACTGCTCGATCACAGTGTCGCGGAAGATCTCCCACGTGAGTTTATTGGCCTCGCCGTTGACCTTTTCCAGGGCCTGGTAGATCGGGACAGTTCCGATGGGCACGGGGGAGTTGCGGATGATCCACTCACGCGTGGTGTGGATGTCATCGCCGGTGGACAGGTCCATAACGGTGTCGGCACCCCATTGGGTGGCCCACTGCAGCTTGTCTACCTCTTCGGCAATGGAGCTCGTGACGGCGGAGTTGCCGATGTTGGCATTGATCTTGACCAGGAATGCCTTGCCGATGATCATCGGCTCGGATTCCGGGTGGTTGATGTTGTTGGGAATGATGGCCCGGCCTGCGGCGACTTCACTCCTGACGAGTTCAACATCGCAGTTCTCACGCAACGCCACGAACTGCATTTCAGGCGTGATGATGCCCTTCCTGGCGTAGTGCATCTGGGTGACGGTCTTGCCTTCGACGGCGCGGCGGGGCACCGGCTGCGCGCCCTTCCACTCTGCCGACGCTGCGCCTCGGCGGACGGCCGATTTGCCGTCGTCGAGCAGGTTCCGTTCGCGGCCGGAGTAGGCTTCCGTGTCGCCCCGGCCCTCAATCCATGCGGCCCGGAAGGGCTCCAGGCCCACTACGGGATCACTGCCGGGCCCCGCGGTCCGGTACACCTGCAGCGGAGCGTTTGCCTCCCCGTTGGGGGACGGTTCAAGCGCGATTTCCGTGACGGGGACGCGAATGCCGTTGGCGGGGTCTTCCAGCCAGGCCAGCGAATGGGACTTCAGCGACTGCGTGACGGTTTCAGCCGCCTTTTCGCTGCTGTTGGCCTGGTTTTCGGCAGGGCTGTGCTGTGTTTCGGTGGTGCTCAAAGGATTACTCACTTCCTTCGCCGGCATTACCCGGACAGGTTCAACGGTCGCAGACTGCTTCAGTCCGATCTCAGCCCCTGCAGGGGCCCCCGTGTGGTCGTAGACGAAGCTACCACAGCTCCGATCCGGGGCCCAGTCATGATCCAAACGCAGACCCGTCGGTAAACCTGTGTCATGCAGGGCAGATTAGGCTTTTGCCATGGCCAACATCATCGAATTCACCGGTCCTGTGCTTGTTGCAGGAGACGACCAACGGCACGGGCTGTGGTCCGTTGATGGCAACCTGACGTTCGAACGTCCCGTTGCCGCACCCGATTCCATACTGGAGGGATGGGTCCTCCCTGGGTTTGTGGACGCCCATTGCCACATTGGACTTGGCGTCGGCGGGGCAGTTGATGAGCAGACAACCCTTGCCCAGGCCCAAGCCGACCTGAAATCCGGCACGTTGTTGATCCGTGACGCCGGCTCGCCAAGCGATACACGCTGGGTTCAGCGGCGGGAGGATCTCCCGAGGCTGCTTCGTGCCGGGCGCCACATCGCCCGGAGCCGGCGTTACCTGCGTGGATTGGGTCACGAAGTGGAGCCCGGCGAACTCGTGGAGACAGTCCGCAAGGAAGCCCGGGATGGGGACGGTTGGGTGAAACTCGTGGGCGACTGGATCGATCGCGGTGCCGGCGACCTCGCGGTTTCCTTCCCTCGGAACGTGGTGCGGGATGCGATTTCTGCCGCCCACGACGAAGGGGCCAGCGTGACGGCCCACTGCTTCGCTGAAGACACTATTGATGACATGCTCGACGCCGGGATTGACTGCATTGAGCACGCCACCGGCCTTTTGCCCCGGCACATTCCCCGTCTGGTGGAGCAGTCTGTCCCGATTGTTCCTACGTTGGTAAACATCGCGACTTTTCCGGATATCGCCGTCCAGGCCGCACCTAAGTTTCCAGTCTACGCCGAGCACATGACCCGGCTCTGGGAGCGACGCCGTGAACGGGTGCTCGAGGCCTTTGAAGCCGGTGTTCGCATCTACGCGGGAACGGATGCAGGGAGCGTGATCAAGCACGGCAGGATCGCTGATGAAATGCAGGAGCTTTACGACGCCGGCCTGCCAGCCACTGCCGTACTGGACGCCGCCACGTGGGGCGCACGGGAGTGGCTGGGAGCCGAGGCCATCAGCGAAGGGGCAAGTGCCGACGTCGTGCTGTGCCGGGATGATCCCAGGGAGAACCTCGCAACTGTGGCAAGCCTGAACCATGTAGTCCTTCGCGGGAAAGTGGTCTACTAGGAATAAATTGAAGCTTCAAGTGATTTAGATAGGTAGAACGTGCCGAAGGGCGGCCACCTATGAACCGGGAGCTTCACATGACGACGACATCCAACCAGGATCTCCTTCCTGCCGAACTCACGATGGGCACGGTCATGCTCAAGGTCGGCGATATGAAGGTCATGAGTGACTACTATCAGCGGGCCTTGGGCTTGGAGATCGTGGCCGAGCAGGATGGCGGGCTGTACCTGGGACGACTGGGCAAGCCTGTAGTCCACCTCGCTCCCGCGGCCGGCCTGCAGATTCCAGGCCGTGGGGAAGCGGGACTTTTCCATACCGCCATTCTGTTCCAGGACCAGCCTTCCCTGGCAGCCACCATCGCCACGGCGGCACAGTATGAACCGCGCGCCTTTGTGGGCAGCGCCGACCATTTGGTGAGTGAAGCGTTCTACTTCACCGATCCGGAGGGTAACGGTATCGAGCTCTACTACGACAAGCCGCGCGATGTCTGGCAGTGGGATGGCAGGAATGTGGTGATGGACAATGTTGCCTTGCCGCCGCAGCGTTTCCTCCAGCAGCACTTGAGCGAGGCTGCCGTGACTGGCCAGCGGGAAGCCGCTGCCGGCGTCGGGCACGTGCACCTTCAGGTAGGTGACGTGCAGACCGCCCAGGATTTTTATGTGGACACGCTGGGTTTTGAGAGGACAGCGGGCTGGCATGGGCAGGCATTGTTTGTTTCTGCGGGCGGCTACCACCACCATATGGCGATGAACGTATGGAACAGCCGTGGGGCCGGGCCCCGCAGGGATACGCTGGGCCTGGGCGAAGTCCTGATCGAGGTTCCATCTGCCGAGGATGTCGCCGCACTGGCTGACCGGCTGAAAGTTGCGTCCGTGGCGAACCACCATACGGGCCTGGAGTTGCAGTTCGAAGACCCCTGGCGCAACACGCTGCGCGTGGCAGTTCGCTAAGCAACCTCCCACTGCCTTTTCGAGGGCAGGGGCCGGGACTGCACTAGGCTGGGTCTTGACGGTATTCGCCCCCGGGCCCTTGCCGCCGCCCCGTCAGCACGAACGAATGAGAGCACTCTCCATGGGCTTTGCCGAAATTTTTGTAGCCACCCACGATGAAGCCCTCAAGAGGGCGGCTGCCCTGGACCGGGGCGCCGACGTTACCGGCCCCGCCGTCAGGATTGATGGCATCACCGACTTTGAGGTCGAGCAACTGGGTGACCTTGCCGGCAAAGCCGTTCATGCTGCCGGCGCAGACTACGAACTGGCGTTGGTGGACGTCACCAGCGACGCACTCCTTGGTGTTCCAGAGGCGATGGTGAGGGCACTTGCCGAGCTGCTGACGTACGAAAGCGAAGGCGACGGGAACGTTCTTGACGACGTCGCTGCGGCGTGGGCAGCGCAGGAAGACATGCCTTTTGGCGCGGACGAATCGCGTCAGTACGTGCAGCAGTTGGCCTCCTTGGCTACTGACGTGGAAAAAGCGGAGCGGTCAGGGCTCTACGTCTGGTCTGTCTGACCGTTGGGGCCGGGAGTGGCGAAAGTCGTAATTACTTCCCGCATCTGGCACAATGGTCAGGTACTTGATTGGCGCGGCCCCTCTCTCCGTGCCCAAATCTTGTCCTTTCGAACCCCCAAGTATGGCCCGCCCCACGGGTGCAGAACGTCGGGTTCAACCCCGTTTCAGAAACAGGAGTGACCACAAAAGTGGCCGTAAAGATTCGCCTTAAGCGCTTCGGTAAGATGCGCGCACCGTACTACCGCATTGTCGTCATGGATGCCCGCGCCAAGCGCGATGGCCGTGCCATTGAAGAAATCGGCAAGTACCACCCCACCGAAGAGCCGTCGTACATCGAAGTCGCTTCCGAGCGCGCCCAGTACTGGCTTTCCGTTGGCGCCCAGCCGACCGAGCAGGTTGCCGCGATCCTTAAGATCACCGGTGACTGGCAGAAGTTCAAGGGCCTGCCGGGCCAGGAAGGCATCCTGAAGACCAAAGCTCCGAAGGAAGCCTTCGTAGCCCCGGAGAAGGGTTCCGTCATCATTCCGGAAGCCATCACCAAGAAGGCCAAGAAGGACGAAGCCGAAGCTCCGGCCGAGGCTGAAGCAGAGACCACCGAGGCTGAGTAAATTGCTGGCAGAAGCGCTCGAGCACTTGGTCCGTGGGATCGTTGACAGCCCTGAGGATGTCAAGGTCAGTGCCAGGAACAACCGCCGCGGGGAATCCCTTGAGGTGCGTGTTCACCAGGAGGACCTCGGACGGGTGATCGGCCGTCAGGGACGTACCGCACGCGCATTGCGCACTGTGGTTGCAGCCCTGGCAGGTGGCGAGCAGGTCAGGGTCGACGTCGTCGACACCGATCGTCGCCGGTAACGCGCTCAGCAATACTTGTCTTAGATCCGGCCCCTTCACCGAATATGGTGGAGGGGCCGGATTGCTTTATCGATCATTTCACTTCCGCTGCTGCCCGGCAGCGCGGGCACAACGAGAATTCAGAGGAACCCATGCAGCTCCAGGTGGCCCGGATCGGCAAACCCCATGGCATACGCGGCGAGGTGACGGTGCAAGTGCTCACCGACGCCCCCTCCGAGCGCTTCGTCGCTGGAACCGAATTCGTCGTCGAGCCGGCCTCTGCGGGCCCGCTGACCATCCGAAGCGCCAGATGGAACAAAGACATCCTCCTGCTGGGCTTCGAAGAGATTGCAGATCGCAACGCCGCCGAGGCCATCCGTGGTGCGAAGCTTTTCATCGAAACCGAAGAACTCGATGACGAAGACGACGAAGGCTGGTATGAGCACGAACTCGTAGGGTTGGAGGCGCGGGTTGGCTCACAGGTTGTGGGCAAAGTTGCCGCTCTGACCACACTGCCGGTCCAGGACCTGTTGACCATTAAGACGGAGGAAGGGAAGGAAATCCTGGTTCCCTTCGTCGATGAGATCGTGCCTGAGGTCAACATCGAGGACGGCTTCATTCTCATCACACCGCCTGCTGGTCTCTTCGAAATCAACGATGACACGGCCGGGGAGTCCAGGGACGGCGCCGGGGATGATGCCTGAATGAGGATCGATGTCGTCAGCATCTTCCCGGAGTACCTTGCCCCGCTTGAACTTTCGCTGATAGGCAAGGCACGCCAGGATGGGCTCCTGGAACTTAACGTCCACGACCTCCGGACGTTCACCACTGACAAGCACCGGACCGTGGACGACACTCCTTACGGGGGCGGCGCCGGCATGGTGATGAAGCCCGAGCCGTGGGCGCAGGCGCTCGAGTCGGTCGCCGCGGTTCGTGAGGGCACCAAGCCTGTGCTGATCGTGCCTTCGCCGGCAGGGGAAAGGTTCACCCAGGCCCTTGCCTATGAGCTCGCCGAAGAGGAACAGCTGGTCTTTGCCTGCGGGCGGTACGAGGGAATTGACGAGCGCGTCATCGACTGGGCCCACGAGCACTTCACAGTGCGGCCTGTCAGCCTTGGCGACTACGTACTCAATGGCGGCGAAGTTGCTGTCCTGGCCATGGTGGAAGCCATCGGTCGTTTGCTTCCAGGCGTGGTGGGCAATCCCGAATCGCTCGTTGAGGAATCCCACTCGGACGGCCTGCTGGAGTATCCGGTGTATACCAAGCCGTCCTCATGGCGGGACCACGAAGTGCCTCCGGTCCTGCTCAGCGGCAATCACGGAAAAATCGCGCAGTGGCGGCGTCACGAACAGTTCCGTCGCACTGCCGAGCGCCGTCCGGACCTCCTTGACCACTTCGACGCCGGTCAGTTGAGTCGTGCGGACCGCAACGCACTCGCGGACCTGGGTTACGACGTCGTGGATGGTCGCCTGCGCCGCCGCACGGAAAGCAGTGCGACATAGCGGACCCGCTGCCTGCCCCCGGGCATTGCGAGTCAGCATAGTTGGCCCGATGCCGGGGCATGTGGCAGAATTAACCCTTGTGTCTGCTGGGCCAGCACCTGCCACAGGGGGAGCGAAGCCAACAGCCGGACAACCCGGTGCCGCCAATCAGTGGCGGAATCGGACACTAAGAAACTTCGGCGGAGATTTCCGGTGGCTTTGTGCCGCGGGCTTGTCCGCCGTAACCCAAAGTGGATGACCTGTGGCGTTCACCAGGAGTGGATTAATGCATATCCTCGATAGCGTAGATGCAGCCTCGCTGCGTAACGATGTTCCCGAGTTCCGCGCGGGTGACACCCTCAAGGTTCACGTCAACATCATCGAAGGCAAGAACTCCCGTGTCCAGGTATTCCAGGGCTTCGTCCTGGGCCGCCAGGGTGACGGCGTTCGTGAAACCTTCACCGTGCGCAAGGTTTCCTTCGGCGTCGGCGTAGAGCGTACCTTCCCGGTACACTCCCCGATCATCGACAAGATCGAGGTCGTCACCAAGGGTGACGTCCGTCGTGCCAAGCTTTACTACATGCGCGCACTGCGCGGTAAGGCTGCGAAGATCAAGGAAAAGCGCGACTTCGCGAAGTAAGTCCACGACTTACGCAACGGGTCCAGGATCCGTGCCCGGTTTGTTCCGGAGCAATCCGCAACGCAACAGGGATACGAGTCATGGACACATCAGAACGCCAGCCCCGGAAACAGGGCTGGCGTTTTGTTTTGCTGGCATTGGTCCTTGCCGTCGCAATCAGTGGCCTGGTCCGCTCTTTGTGGATCGACGTCTACTACATTCCTTCCGAGTCCATGGAGCCGTTGCTGGGCACGGGGGACAGGATCCTGGTTTCGCGGACGGCGTTCACCGCCGGGCCCATCCAGCGTGGAGACGTGGTTGTCTTTGATGGGCGTGGGTCGTTCGCCCCGCTCAGCAGCGGTAAGGGTCCCCTTGTTGATGCGGCTGCTGCAGCAAGCCAGTGGTTCGGGCTCACGGGAAGCGACACCACATATGTGAAGCGGGTTATTGGGGTTCCGGGTGACCACGTTCAGTGCTGCTCCCCCGACGGCCGCCTCACAGTGAACGGTCAGGTACTTGAGGAACCCTATGTTTATCCCGGAGACGAACCCAGCAAACAGAAGTTCGACGTCGTAGTCCCCGAGGGCCGGCTCTGGCTGATGGGCGACCACCGATCCCGCTCTGCTGATTCCCGCGGACTGCTGGGAGCGCCCGGTGGGGGAATGGTCCCGCTTGACCGGGTGATCGGCAGACCGGTCCAGATTATCTGGCCCCTTGATAGATTTGCAGAGGTGCCTCGCTCCGCGCAGGCCGAACCATCAAAGAACGGACAATAAATGCCGGACAAAGTTCCCGAGAATCCCGAGCGGCACGACGACGACGCGCGGCTCTCGGACGGAACGGCTGGCGTGGCCGGAGTGGCTGAGCCCAGCCCGGTCGCTGACGCTGCTGACGATACCGGCAACGAATCCGAAGAGGGCGAAAAGCCTCACAGGAACCCTGTCCTTGGATGGCTGAAGGAAATCGTCACGGTCGTGGCCATTGCCGTAGTGCTCTCCTTCCTTATCAAGACCTTCCTTTTCCGTGCGTTCTACATTCCTTCTGAATCCATGGAAAGCACCTTGGACGTGAATGACCGCATCTTCATCAATCTGCTGGTGCCGGAGCCCTTCGCCTTGGAACGGGGCGACGTCGTGGTTTTCAAGGATTCGCAAGGTTGGCTGCCCGCAGTTCTGAAGAAACCGGCGGGACCCCTTGATTGGGTAGGCGACACTTTGGAATTCGTCGGGTTGGCAGCCGACGACAATGAGCAGCACCTGGTCAAGCGCGTGATTGGGCTTCCGGGCGATCATGTTTCCTGCTGTGACGCGCAGGGTCGGGTCAGCATCAATGGCAAGCCAGTGGACGAAACATACATCAATCCCGCGGAAGTGCCCCAGCCCAACCCGTTTGACATCGTCGTTCCAGAGGGCAAAGTCTGGGTGATGGGAGACAACCGCAACCACTCGGCCGATTCCCGGGCGCACCAGGAAGTCAATGGTGGTTTCATTAATATCGAGGACGTTGAAGGCAAGGCCACGGTCATCGCCTGGCCCGTCAACCGGTGGACGGTGCTGGACAATTACCCGGATGTCTTCAAGAACGTTCCCGCGGCCACGTCAGGAAAGTAACGGCCATGGGAAGCACCCGGCTGAAAACCAAGACACCGACCGACGTTCCAACCCTGGACGTCGAGCGTTCCTTCCTGTCTCCCCGGGTTCGACTGCTGGCAGGTGTGGACGAGGTTGGCAGGGGAGCCCTGGCTGGCCCCGTGAGTGTGGGAATCGCAGTGGTCAATCTTCAGGACCACGCCCTTCTGGCCGATGTCAGGGACAGCAAATTGCTCAAGCCCGAGGATCGCGACAGGTTGGAGCCTTTGGTCCGTGACTGGGCTGTAGCGTCCGCAGTTGGACATGCGTCCGCCCGCGAAATCGATGAGGTGGGTATCATAGCTGCCCTGCGCCTGGCGGGAACGCGGGCGTGGTGTGAGATTCTGGCCCGTGGCATCACGCCCGACGTCGTGTTGTTGGACGGCAGCCACAACTGGCTTTCTCCGGAAGTTCAAGCTTCACTGTTCGACACCGCACCCACAGGACCCTGGTGTGAAGCTCCGGTCCACACGAAGGTAAAGGCAGACATGAGCTGTCTCAGCGTGGCTGCTGCCAGTGTTTTGGCAAAAGTAGCTCGCGATCGGATCATGGTTGATCTCCACTCTGAAGTACCGGCGTACGGCTGGAACGAAAACAAGGGTTACGCCACCGCAGCCCATCGCGAAGTGATCAGGCTGCAGGGTCCCAGTGCCTATCACCGGACAAGCTGGAACCTCACCGGGCCGGACGTTGTCTGACTGCTTGCTTGGCAGCGTGTGTCCTGCTGATGGCGTCCGGTGCGCGGCAGATGGTGCAAGATGGAACTATGAGCGCCGAGGACCTTGAGAACTATGAAACCGACATGGAGCTGCAGCTCTACCGTGAATACCGGGACGTTGTCGGTTTGTTCAGCTACGTTGTCGAAACTGAGCGGCGTTTCTACCTTGCCAACCATGTTGATTTGCAAGCCCGCAGCGCAGACGGCGAAGTCTATTTCGATCTAACCCTGCAGGATGCGTGGGTTTGGGATGTTTATCGTTCAGCCCGCTTCGTGAAAAATGTCCGGGTAATAACGTTCAAGGACGTCAACGTCGAGGAACTTCCACGCAATGAAGACCTTGCGTTGCCCAAGGATGGCGGCCTGGGAGATCTGGGCGATCTCGGGAATTAGCCCCGCTTCCGCATAACTCTTCCTCCACAAGACGGTGATGTGACGGGTTTACCCACATAGCGCCGGGACTGTCTGTCACCGACCGCTGCCAGCGTGAAAGCTGGGTAGCGGAGGTGGTGCTCATGAGGGCAAAAGACATTCTTGGCCGTAACGGCGAGGCTTTGGCCGCAGGATTCCTGGAAGGCCAGGGCATGCGGATCGTCGATCGAAATTGGCGGTGCGCCGACGGTGAAATCGACATCGTGGCGTTGGAGGGCGACACCCTGGTGGTCGCGGAGGTAAAGACCCGCAGCAGCCTGGATTACGGACATCCGTTTGAAGCCGTGGGTCCAGCCAAGCTGGCACGCCTGCACCGGCTCGCGTCATCGTGGTGCCGGGAGCATGAACTGAATGCTCCGCAAAGACGTGTGGACGTGGTGTCGGTCATCCATGACGGCATCGGAGACCCCCAGCTGGAACACCTGAGGGGTGTTGGCTGATGGGGGTCGGACGCAGCTACTGCATTGCCCTCGTTGGCCTCAACGGCTACATCGTCGAGGTAGAAGCCGACATCGGCCAGACGCTTCCCGCTTTCGTGATCCTGGGCCTCCCGGATGCCGCATTAAACGAAGCCAAAGAACGAATACGCTCCGCGGCACAGAACTCGGGAATTCCTCTGAGCCGGAGGAAGATCACCGCCAATCTCATTCCAGCATCCTTGCCCAAACGTGGTTCGGGCTTTGACCTCGCCATCACCATGGCTGTTCTCCGTGCTGCGGAGGACATTCGTTCGATCGATGGAACAGTCTTCATTGCCGAGCTCGGTTTGGACGGCCGGCTTCGGCCGGTGAGGGGCATCCTCCCGGCCGTGATGGCTGCCGTCCAGGCGGGGTATCCGGAGATTGTCGTAGCAGAAGCAAACGTCGCGGAGGCAACTTTGGTGCCGGGGGCTCGCGTCAGGGGATACCGGACTCTTGCCCGGCTGGCGTACGACTTCGGTGCGGACCCCAAGGAACTCGCCCTGGACTACGACCCGCCCGGTGCTGATCCCGGGGATGAAAATGATGACGCGGAGGGCATCGTGCCCGATCTTTCCGACGTTTCGGGGCAATCGGAGGCCCGGCGCGCCCTGGAAGTCGCAGCGGCAGGTAGCCACCATATGCTCCTGACCGGTCCACCGGGTGCCGGTAAGACGATGCTCGCAGAGCGTTTGCCAGGACTCTTGCCGGACCTGGCGGACAAGGCGGCAATGGAGGTTACTGCCATCCACTCCCTGGCGGCGGTCCGCTCATCAACCGGAACATTGCTCCGGAGGCCGCCGTTTGAGAATCCCCACCACAGTGCTACTTCAGCTGCCATCATCGGCGGAGGCTCGGGGCTTCCCCGTCCGGGCGCTGCCTCGAGGGCACACCGTGGGGTCCTCTTCCTGGACGAGGCTCCCGAGTATGAACGACGCGTCCTGGATGCCCTGCGGCAACCCTTGGAGAGCGGCGAGCTGGTCATTCACCGTTCGGCGGGAACGGCAGCTTACCCCGCTCGGTTTCAACTGGTACTGGCAGCCAATCCTTGCCCCTGCGGCAAAGCCTCGGGCAAGGGGATGGACTGTACCTGCACCGCAATAATGCGGCGGCGGTACTTCGGCCGAATATCTGGTCCTCTCCTGGACCGCGTCGACATACAACTCCAAGTGGAACGCGTGTCCCTTGCCGATTTTGGACAAGCAGGTACCGAAGAGCGAACGGACGCCGTTGCAGGACGGGTACTGGCTGCGAGGCTGAGGCAGGCCGAGCGCCTGGGGGCGTTCGGCATTGAGACCAATTCCCAAGTACCGGGACGCACCCTTCGTGGGGAACTGAGGCTGGCACAGGGCACCACCCGCATCCTGGACACGGCCTTGGAGCGAGGCATTCTCACTGCCCGGGGATACGACCGCGTCCTTCGCTTGGCGTGGACGCTGGCAGACCTGGACCATAGCAGGGTTCCCACTGCAGACCACATCGGACAAGCTCTCGGCCTCCGGCAAGCAACGGCGACGACATGAAGGACAACGTGACGAAGGACGAACTGGCAACGGAACGCACAAGCGCAGTCGTGTTGGGGAAACAGGAAAAGGAAAGGCTTGCACGGGCAGCACTGGCGCGTCTGATGGAACCACAGGATTCCGTGGGGCTCGCCTTGGTTCATGCTGTTGGAGCTGTTGACGCGCTGGGTATCGCGACCGGCGAACTCGCTGTCGGCCCACGCCTGGAACAGGAAATTTCCACCTTACTGACCGAAAGCGGAGGCCCGGCTTCCTGGCCGGGGCTCACGGCCAGCAAGCGACGGTGGGCTCCACGTGTTCCGGACCTTGCACCGGACCGTGACCTGGAGACGATGAAGAGGCTCGGTGGCCGCCTGATCGTTCCCGGCGACGAGCTATGGCCAGGGCAATTGTCGGACCTCGGCCTTCAGGAGCCTTTGTGCCTGTGGTGGCGCGGACACGAGCAACCCCTTCCCTCAACCCGGCAGACCATCGCGCTGGTGGGGTCCAGGGACAGCACCAGCTACGGAGCATCTGTGACGGGGGACCTTGCCTACGGCTTGGCCCAACGTGGATACTGCGTAGTTTCCGGTGGAGCCTATGGCATTGACGCCCACGCCCACCGTGGGGCCCTCCGTGGCGGGGTCGCAAACGTACCGACCATTGCAGTCATGGCTGGGGGAGTGGACCGCTTCTATCCTTCCGGGAACGAGGATCTGCTTCGTGCTGTGGCCAACCAAGGAGCGGTGATTTCCGAGGTGCCACCCGGATCTGCCCCTACAAGGTACCGGTTCCTGCAGCGAAACCGCCTCATCGCTGCGCTGGCGGCTGTCACGGTGGTGGTGGAAGCACGATGGCGCTCAGGCGCACTGAACACGGCCCATCACGCCGAGAGCATAGGGCGGGTAGTGGCAACTGTCCCGGGATCCATTCACAGCGCGAATTCGGCTGGGTGCCACAGGCTGCTCCGCGATGGCGGGGCGATCTGTGTGACGGACGTTGGAGAAATCGCTGAATTGGCCGGTCGGAACGGTGAGGTGATCGGCTCCGAGAAGGATTCGCCTGCCGCGCCTCATGATGGCCTGTCCTTGGAAGACCTGATTCTCCTGGACGCCTTACCGCTTCGATCGGCAAGTTCCGTGGAGAAACTCACAATAGTTGCCGGCCTCAGCCCGGACACTGTTCGCGCGGGCTTGGGGCGATTGGGACTGCTGGGACTCGCGTCCTCGGAACGGGGGGCCTGGAAGCGCACCAAGAATGCGTAGGGCGGACAAGTAGCGAAGCATGTTGATACGCAGCGACGGTCCATGTTGCTGGCAAAGTTGGAAGGGTGGACGCAGAATTATTGCCGGCATCGCTCAAGAGCGCAGCGGAGGGATTCGAACGCTACCTACGCGGTGAACGCGCGAGGTCGGCACATACTGTCCGCGCCTATCTGGCAGATGTGCACAGCCTTCTCGGATTCGCGGTCCAGGAGGGAATACGCGATCTCGATGAATTGGAGTTGGGTTCTCTGCGCCGATGGTTGGGCGCACAAAGCGAAGCCGGCATGGCCCGGTCCACCCTCGCCCGCCGGGCTGCCACGGCCAGGTCGTTCACGAAGTGGGCTTTGAGGGAGGAACTCATCGCCACGGATCCAGCCATTCGGCTGCAGGCTCCTAAACGCGTGAAATCGTTGCCTGGAGTCCTGCAGCAGCAGCAAATTCTCAGGGTCGTGGATAGCCTTGACGCTGCCGCGGCGGATGGAGGTCCTCTGGCCATCCGGGATCGAGCGATGGTGGAGTTGCTGTACGCAACCGGCGTGCGGGTTGGGGAGCTTGCCGGGCTGGACATCGATGACATGGATCCGGATAGACGGACCCTCCGCGTCATTGGCAAGGGAAACAAGGAGCGTACCGTTCCTTTCGGAGTTCCAGCTGCCCTTGCCATCGACGACTGGCTTCGCCGGGGACGCCCGGCGCTGGTGACTGCCACGAGCGGGCCGGCTCTGTTCCTGGGCGTGAGAGGAAACCGCGTTGACCCACGCCAAGTCCGTGCGGTTGTAGCCGTCCTGCTGGAGGCACTTGGCGACACGGCTGCAACGGGGCCCCACGCCTTGAGGCATAGTGCCGCGACCCATCTGCTGGATGGTGGGGCGGATCTTCGCGCCGTGCAGGAAATTCTTGGTCACAGTAGCCTCGCCACAACCCAGATATACACCCACGTTTCCGTGGACAGGCTTCGGAAGAGCTACCAGCAGGCACATCCCCGGGCCTGAACATAACGCCCAAAGAGTCGCACTGGCGGAAAAGGGAAGGGTACGGCAAAATGAAAGCACCACCGCCGAACCTTCAATTTAGGGTTGAGGGTTCGTTTCGTGTCACAATCTAAGAGTCTTAGCTAATTGAATAGCCTGCAGGGTCCATAAGAATGACAGGGCCGGGCAGCAACAGAAAGACATCCGCTGCAGAGGTCGTTGGGGAAGACGTACCTACAGCTATGGAGGATGGAATGTCTGTTGCAACAACCCGCGGTGTCCTTTTCGTGCACTCGGCCCCTACGGCGTTGTGCCCGCACGTTGAGTGGGCCATCGGATCGGTCGTGGACAAGCGGACCGATCTTGAGTGGACCCCTCAGCCAGCTGCGCCCGGAATGTTCCGTGCCGAACTGTCCTGGACAGGTGCGCCCGGCACGGGTGCCCAGTTGGCGTCTGCTCTTCGGGGCTGGGCACATCTGCGGTACGAGGTGACTGAAGAACCCAGCCAAGGCGTGGACGGGGCCCGCTGGTCGCACACTCCGGAATTGGGGATCTTCCATGCTGTCACGGATGTGCACGGCAACATCATGGTCAGCGAGGATCGCATCCGCTATGCCTATGAGTCAGGAGCGGGAGATCCGTCGGCCGTTTACCATGAGTTGTCGTTGGCCCTCGGCGAAGCCTGGGACGAGGAACTGGAGCCCTTCCGCCACGCCGCTGAGGGCGCCCCGGTCCGGTGGCTGCACCAGGTCGGGTAGCAGCAACGCCTGACCGCCACAACATTCCCATAGCAACAGAGAAGGGCCCACCTGATGGTGGGCCCTTCTCGTTAATTCACCTCACGGCATCCGGCGGACGCAGCTCCTAGACGTTGCGGACGGCGATGACAGCGTTGTGTCCGCCAAATCCGAACGAGTTGCTCAGCGCGACGATGTCGCCCGAAGGCAGGTCACGGGCGGAGGTTACGACGTCGAGGGGGATCTCGGGATCCTGGTTCTCAAGGTTGATGGTGACAGGTGCCTTGCGCTCATAGACGGCCAGCACAGTGAGGACAGCCTCCACAGCCCCGGAGGCGCCCAGGAGGTGCCCCATCTGGGATTTGGTGGCAGAGACCGCCACGTTGTCCACGTGGGTCCCCAAGGCGGCACGGAGGGCCGTGTACTCGGGCTTGTCGCCAACCGGTGTGGAGGTGGCGTGGGCATTGACGTGGACTACGTCTTCAGCCTGGATCCTGCCGTCAAACATTGCGGCCTTGAGTGCGCGGGTGGCGCCGAGACCTTCGGGGTCAGGAGCTGTGATGTGGTAGGCGTCAGCTGTGACCGAGGTTCCGGCAAGCTCAGCATAGATGCGGGCGCCGCGGGCGATCGCGTGCTCTTCTGCTTCAAGTACCAGGGCGCCGGCACCCTCACCCATGACAAAGCCGTCACGGTCGACGTCGTACGGACGGGAGGCGCGCTCGGGATCGTCATTGCGGCGTGAGAGTGCCTGCATGGACGAGAAAGCCGCCAAGGGCATGGGGTGAATGGCGGCTTCCGCCCCACCGCACATGACCACATCGGCCTTGCCCGAGCGGATCAGGTCCAAGCCAAGGTGCAGGGCCTCGGTACCGGATGCGCAAGCAGAAACCGGAGTGTGGGCTCCGGCGCGGGCGCCGAGGTCAAGGCTGACGGCAGCGGCTACGCCGTTGGGCATAAGCATGGGAACGGTCATTGGCAGGACCCTACGGGGGCCCTTGTCCCTGAGGGTGTCCCATGCATCAAGGAGCGTCCATACGCCGCCGATACCCGTGGCAAAGGCCACCGCCAGGCGGTCGTGGTCGATGTCTTCGATGCCAGCGTCAGCCCATGCCTCCCGGGCAGCGATGACACCAAACTGCGTGGATGGGTCCATGCGCTTGGCTTCCACCCGGCTCAGGACTTCCAGGGCCGGCGTCGAGCACCGGGCAGCAAAGTGGACGGGGAGGTCGTACTTGGCCACCCACTCGTCTTCGAGCGTGCGGGCCCCTGAGACCCCTTTCAGCGCGTTCTGCCACATTGTGGGGACGTCGCCGCCGATGGGAGTGGTGGCCCCCAGACCGGTTATGACTACTTTGCGTGCCATGCGATCACTCTCTGTCGGATCAGCCATCCCGTCTGCGGTTTTTGCAGGGGACGGCAGGAAAAACTTTGGGCGTTACTGCGGCTGTGCCGGGCACAGGGTCAACCACCCCGGCCCGGCACAGCAGGTACCAGGCTTAGGCCTGGGCGTTTGCGATGAAGCTGACGGCGTCGCCGACGGTCTTGAGGTTCTTGACCTCTTCGTCCGGGATGCGTACGCCGAACTTCTCTTCGGCGTTCACGACGATGGTCATCATGGAGATGGAGTCGATGTCCAGGTCCTCGGTGAAGGACTTGTCCAGCTCGACGGCTTCGGTAGCCAGGCCCGTTTCTTCGTTGACGATTTCAGCCAGGCCGGCCAGGATTTCTTCGTTGCTAGCCATTGTTGGCTCCTTTTCTTGTTGTGCCGGCTATGCCGGAAAGGGGGCAAACCGCGGTTACGGTTTGGGTTTGTAAGTCATATTCAGTTGGCTGGAGGCCGCGGGGCCTGTCCAGGTCTATGGCAGGACGACTACCTGGGCACCGAATACCAATCCAGCGCCGAAGCCGATCTGCAATGCCAATCCACCGCTGAGTCCAGGGTTCTCCTGAAGCAGGCGGTGCGTGGCCAGCGGGATGGAAGCGGCTGACGTATTGCCGGCTTGGGCGATGTCGCGGCCAATGAGGACTGTCTCGGGAAGCTTCAGCTTCTTCACCATCTCATCGATGATGCGCATGTTCGCCTGGTGGGGAACAAACGCGGCGAGGTCGCTGGCTTCGATCCCGGCAGCGTCCAACGCTTGCTGGGCCACCTTGGCCATTTCCCACACGGCCCACCGGAAAACAGTCTGGCCGTCCTGACGCAGCGTAGGCCAAACATCCTGCGTTGCAGAGATGATTGCGAGGTCATCTGTTTCGTCCGAGTGGCGGGCGGATTCACCCAGCTTCTTGACGTCTTCCAAAGAGTGGGTCATTCCGATCGCGTCCCACTTGCTGCCATCCGAGCCCCATACTGAAGGTCCGATGCCGGGAGTGTCGGAGGGGCCCACCACTACTGCGCCGGCACCGTCGCCGAGCAGGAATGAGATGGTGCGTTCGTGGTTGTCGATGACGTCCGAGAGTTTCTCGGCGCCAACCACCAAAACATATTCGGCAGAACCGGAGCGCACCAGCGCGTCCGCCTGGGCAACGCCGTAGCAGTACCCTGCACAGGCGGCGGAGATGTCGAAGGCGGGTGCCGGCGTCGCGCCCAAACGCTCCGTAAGGGCAGCGGCGGCTGACGGTGTTGCGTACGGGTGCGTCACGGTGGAGACGATGACTGCACCCAGCTGGGAAGGTTCGATCCCGGCCTGCTGGATGGCCTCGCGGGCGGCACCTTCGGCCATGTCGATGACGCTGACATCGGCAGCTGCGCGGTGGCGGGTGATGATGCCGGTGCGCTGACGGATCCATTCATCCGAGGAATCGATCCACTGGCAGACGTCGTCGTTGGTGACGATGACATCGGGACGGTATGCGCCGATGCCCAGGATGCGGGCGTTCTCGTTGACCGTAGCTTTCTTGAGTACGGGAGTGCTCACGCCTGTCCCTCCAGTTCAGCGAAAAGTGCCAGCGCCGCAGACAAATCGTCCGGGGTTTTGACAGCAACTGTCTTGACTCCGGGCATTCCACGCTTGGCCAAACCAGCAAGGGTCCCGGCGGGAGCCAGTTCGATCACACCGGTGACTCCGCGGGCGGAGAGGTTCTCCATGCACTGGTCCCATCGGACGGGCCGGGACACTTGTGCAATCATGCTGTCGACGGCGGCAGTACCCGCCGTTACTTCCTTGCCGTCGTAGTTGGACAGAAGGGGGACCGTCGGATCCTGCGGGGACAAGGAAGGCTTCAGGGCTTCCAGCGCGCTGACGGCGGGAGCCATGTGCGAGGTGTGGAAGGCGCCGGCAACCTTCAGGGGAATGACGCGCGCCTTGGCCGGCGGGTTGTCAGCCAAAGCCTTGAGCTGCTCGAACGTTCCTGCGGCCACTGTCTGGCCGGCTCCGTTCACATTGGCGGGAGTGGCGCCCGACGCCTCGATGGCGGCGAGGACCTCCGCGGGGTCACCACCGACCACTGCACTCATGCCCGTGGGGGTTACCGCTGCTGCGGCAGCCATACTGTTGGCCCGCTCGCGGACGAAAGTCATGGCTTCCTTCTCAGTGAGGACGCCGGCAAGGGCTGAAGCCGTGATTTCACCGACGGAGTGCCCTGCAAGCACAACGGGAAGTGTGTTGAGTTCGACGTCGAACAAAGACCTGGCTGCCACCAAGCCCGCGGCCACGATCAGGGGTTGGGCCACTGCGGTGTCTTTGATGGTTTCTTCATCGGACGTGGTTCCGTGGGCCTTGAGGTCGATGCCTGCGATCTCGCTCAGGGTGGCCAATTGGCCTTCGACGGAGGGGAGTTCCAGCCAAGGGGCCAAAAATCCAGGGGTCTGGGAGCCCTGTCCAGGGCAGACGATTGCAAGCACGTATCCAGCTTTCCAAATTGCCACGTGATCCACTGGTGTTTTCGTACACCAAGCTCACTGGGTCAGTTTGTAGGAAGTCTACAACGGTTCAGTTCTGTGAACGCGATGCGTGACGCTCGGGGGCGGCTTTGGGCTGGGCCGAAAGCCGGCCCACCACCAGGGCAGTTTGAAGTACGAAGGCTTCCCTTGGGAGGAGCGGATCCCAGCCTGTCACATCGCAGACACGCTTCAAACGGTAGCGCACAGTGTTGGCATGGACGAACAATTCACGCGCTGTGGCCTCCAATGAATGTCCCAGCTCGAGGTAGGTTCCCAAGGTTTCCACCAAGCCGTTCGAGGCTGCCAGCAGCGGGCGGTAAATATTCTTGATGAGGGACCGCCGGGCCGCATCATCCCCGGAAACAACGCGTTCCGGGAGGAGATCGTCCGCTGCGACAGGTCGAGGCGCCGAGGGCCACGCGCGGGCTGCGGTAAGGCCGGCGAAGGCGGCCTGGGCCGACGTACTGGCCTCCAGTAACGAGCCGGCCTCGGGCCCGTACACGACGGCGCCCGGCGCAAACAGTTCACTGAGCTTCAAGTACGCCGTATCGCGGTCCTGGACCCCGCCGAGGATGAGGATGAGGCGGTCACCCTGGATTCCTACGAGCGCGTCTTCTGCGAAACGGCCGGCAGTCCGGCGTAAATCGCTGACGTAGCTGGCGCTGGGCTCCGATGGCGAGTTGCCCACCATGACGGTGAAGCGCTCCTGCGCCTTCCAACCCAGGGCGGCGATCCTTGACCGCAATGCATCTGTGTTCTCGCCCCGCAGGATTGCGTCCACAATCAGCGCCTCAAGCCGGGTATCCCAGGATCCCCGTGATTCCGCCGCGCGGGCGTAGACATCCGCGGCCGCGAACGCCACTTCCCGGGAGTAGCGGAGCACCGCCTCGCGGAGCGAAGGCTGGTCCGATTCAGGAGCGATCACAGGAACCTGGTCCTCGACGACCTCCACTACGATCCGGATCAACTGCAGGGCCTTCTGCAGGCTGATGGAGCGGGTCAGTTCCGTGGGTGCATTGCCGAAGACGTCGGTCAGGATCCACGACGGCGAACTGGGGCGCTCGTACCAGGTCACGAAAGCGGCAATGCCATTTTGGGCCACGAGCCCCAAAGCGGAGCGTTCATCAGAGCTCAGTCGACTGTACCAAGGCAGCGATTTCTCAAGCTGCCGCATGGTGCTGGTGGACAATTGCCCCACATTTGCACGGAGCTGCCGCAGGGTCTCCGCCTTTTCCGGCGACAATGCCTGGGTTGCTGCTTTGCGCTTTGTAGTGATTTTGCTGGGCTCTGCCATGGAACGAGCATACGGTGCATCACGGGCAAGCTCCATTTGTGCGAAGGCTACAACTTATGTTGTCGCTGGTCACGTCATGTTGAGCGCAGAAAAGCCTTTGTTAAACGCCCGACGGCGGCCCCCACCTTCCGATGGAAGCCGCCGTCGCGGGTACTGCCTGAGTTCGTACAACCTGGACTGGTGCCCTGGTTTTCCGGGTTCCTTCTTAGGCGTCGCCGCCTGCTCCGCCGGTGGTGCCGGCGTTCACATCCAGGAGCCGGTACTTATCGATCGCCTTTTCCAGGGCACCTTCTTCGACTTCACCCTTGGCGGCGAGGAGTTGGAGGGTTTTGGCGACGATGGAGTGGGTGTCGTTTTTGAAGTAGCGGCGGGCGGCTTGGCGGGTGTCGGAGAAGCCGAAGCCGTCTGCTCCGAGGGAGGCGAAGTCGTTGGGGATGAATTGGCGGATTTGGTCGGGGACGGCTTTCATGTAGTCGGACACGGCGATGACGGGTCCGGTGGTGCCGGCGAGTTGTTCGGTGATGAACGGGGTGCGGGCGGGTTGGCCGGGGTTGAGGAAGGCGTGTTCTTCGGCGGCGAGTCCGTCGCGTCGGAGTTCGTTCCAGGACGTCACGGACCAGACTTCGGCGGCGACGCCCCAGTCCTGGGCGAGGATCCGGGCGGCTTCCAGGGCCCAGGGTACGGACACGCCGGAGGCGAGGATGTTCGCGGTGGGCCGGTTGGTACCTGTGTTGGCGGCGCCATTGGTGTTTTCCGGGGCGGGGGCGAGGCGGTAGATGCCCTTGAGCAGGCCGTTGATGTCCAGGTTTTCCGGTTCGGCGGGTTGGGTGATGGGTTCGTTGTAGACGGTGAGGTAGTACATCACGTTTTTGTCGGATGCTGTGCCGGTGCCGTCGTTGTTGGGGCCGTACATTTCTTCGAGGCCGTGGCGGATGATGTGGCCGATTTCGTAGCCGTAGGCGGGGTCGTAGGTTTTCACGGCGGGGTTGGTGGAGGCCAGGAGGGGGGAGTGCCCGTCGGCGTGTTGGAGTCCTTCGCCGGTGAGGGTGGTTCGTCCTGCGGTGGCGCCGATGATGAAGCCGCGGGTCATTTGGTCCGCGGCGGCCCAGAAGGAATCTCCGGTGCGTTGGAAGCCGAACATGGAGTAGAAGACGTAGATCGGGACCAGGGGTTCGCCGTGGGTGGCGTACGCGGTGCCGGCGGCGGTGAATGCTGCGACGGCGCCGGCTTCGTTGATGCCGGGGTGGATCAGTTGCCCGGCGGGGGATTCCTTGTAGGCCAGGACGAGGTCCCGGTCCACGGAGAGGTAGTTCTGGCCCTTGGGGTTGTAGATTTTCGCGGTCGGGAAGAACGCGTCCATGCCGAAGGTGCGTGATTCGTCCGGGACGACGGGCACGAACCGGGCCCCGAAGTTCTTGTCCCGCATGAGGTCTTTCAGGAGCCGGACGAAGGCCATGGTGGTCGCGGCTTGTTGTTTGCCGGAGCCGCGTTTGGCGACCTCGTAGGACTTGGCTTCGGGCAGGGTCACGGGGGTGTGGGTGCGGCGGCGTTCGGGGACGAAACCGCCCAGTTCTGCCCGGCGTTCCATGAGGTATTTGATTTCCGGGGCGTCCATGCCGGGGTGGTAGTACGGGGGCCGGTAGAGGTCCGCGTCGAGCTGGTCATCGCTGATGGGGATGCGCAGGTGGTCACGGAAGGCCTTCAGGTCCTCCATGGTCAGCTTCTTCATCTGGTGGGTCGCGTTGCGGCCTTCGAAGTGCGGGCCCAGGCCGTAGCCCTTGACGGTTTTGGCCAGGATCACGGTGGGTTTGCCCTTGAACTCGACCGCTGCCTTGTACGCGGCGTAGACCTTGCGGTAATCGTGCCCGCCGCGTTTGAGGCCCCAGATCTGGTCATCGGTCAGGTCAGCGACCAGGTCCTTGGTCTGCGGGGACTTGCCGAAGAAGTGGTCCCGGACGAACCCGCCGGACTCGGCCTTGTAGGTCTGGTAGTCACCATCGGGGGTTTCGTTCATGATTTTCACCAACGCCCCGTCCTGGTCCGCTTCCAGCAGCGAGTCCCATTCCCGGCCCCAGACGACCTTGATCACGTTCCAGCCCGCACCGCGGAAGAACGCCTCCAACTCCTGCATGATCTTGCCGTTGCCCCGGACCGGCCCGTCCAGGCGCTGGAGGTTGCAGTTGATCACGAAGTTCAGGTTGTCCAGGTTCTCGTTCGCCGCGAGCTGGAGCAGGCCGCGGGATTCGGGCTCGTCCATTTCCCCGTCGCCCAGGAACGCCCAGACCTGCTGGTCGGAGGTGTCCTTGATGCCGCGGTTATGCAGGTACCGGTTGGACTGGGCCTGGTAGATCGCGTTCATCGGCCCGATACCCATCGACACGGTGGGGAATTCCCAGAAGTCCGGCATCAGGCGCGGGTGCGGGTACGAGGACAGGGCATGGCCCTCACGGGACTTTTCCTGGCGGAACCCGTCCAGGTCCTCCTCCGAGAGCCGGCCTTCCATGAACGCCCTGGCGTACATGCCCGGGGACGCGTGTCCCTGGAAGAACACCTGGTCCCCGCCCGAGGGGTGGTCCTTGCCGCGGAAGAAATGGTTGAACCCGACCTCGTACAGGGTCGCCGCGCCGGCATAGGTGGAAATATGCCCGCCCACCCCGATATCGGCCCGCTGCGCACGATGGACCATGACCGCGGCGTTCCACCGCATGTACGCACGGTACCGGCGCTCGAACTCCTCGTTCCCCGGGAATTCTGCTTCCTGATCCACCGGGATCGTGTTCACATAATCAGTGGTCGTCACCATCGGCACACCCACCGACCGGGCACCGGCACGCTGCAACAACGAACGCATAATGTACTGGGCACGCTCCGTGCCCTGCTCCGCGATCAACGCATCAAGGGACTCAATCCACTCCGCGGTCTCTTCCGGATCACGATCAGGCAGCTGGGCAGTCAACCCGCTGAGGATGTGTGAGGTCTCTTCTCCTGCAGCCACGTCCAACCTTCCTTTAGGCGCATGCATCGGCGCCTCAGGTCTGGCAGGGTAACTGCCCGTCATGAACGCGTCGTGTGCGACATCTCGGTTTCAACAGCCCGGTCGGATGCGCCGGGCAGGTCTTGTGAGCGCATGGCTGCCCAGTAGAATTCCTCGGGGCGATCGCCCTGCAGCCAAAGCGCTCATGGCCACTCTAGCTTTGACAGCGCTGGGATGCGTAGCCGTGGGGCCTCAGGGGCGTTGTATGTCACATCCTGGTGCTCTCCGTGACGGATGCCACGTGATTGTCACAGCTTCGAAACACCCCAGGTAGTGCGGAATATGCGTCATCGCAGGGACAATGGCTTGAAGCACACGCCCAAAGGGTGTTGGCTGTTAGTAATGGAAGTCACTTCAAAAGGAGGAAACGTGAGCGAGGCCGACGCCGCCACATCGGTAAATGTGGCGGAAAGATTGGGTTTCAAAGACGGGGATCTGATTCAGGAACGCGGCTACGACGACGACGTCGATTTCGACTTGCGTGACGACATTGAAGATGTCACGGGCTCTGAGCTGTTGGATGAAGATGATCATGACGTCGTAGACGCTGTTATTTGCTGGTGGCGGGACGGCGATGGTGACCTGGTCGATGCTCTGATGGATTCGCTCACCACCTTGAAAGAGGGCGGCGTGGTGTGGGTTCTGACCCCCAAATCCGGCCGCGACAACTACGTCTCTCCCGCGGACATCCAGGACGCAGCGCCCACTTCGGGGCTGCACCTGACCACTTCTGCCGGGGTATCCAAGGACTGGAGCGCCACCCGTTTGGTGCCGAAGAAGAACAAGTGACGGAAGTCCAGCAAGCGCCGGCCCCCGCACTTGTTCCCGGGATCGGAGAGGTGGCGCCGGACTTTGAACTGCTGAATCAATATGGCGAGCCGGTCCGTTTGTCGGATTTCAGGGGTCGCAACGTTGTGGTGGTGTTCTATCCGTTCGCTTTCTCTGGCATCTGCACGGGAGAACTGTGTGAGATTCGCGACAATATCGCTGCTTTCGAAGACTCGAACGCCACCGTCCTTGCGATCTCCGTAGACAGCAAATTTGCTTTGCGCGCATATGCGGAGCAGGAACGCTATGAGTTCGATCTTTTGGCTGATTTCTGGCCACATGGAGCTGTTGCGCAGGCTTACGGTGTCTTTGATACCCGCAGCGGGATGGCCCTTAGGGGAACGTTCATCATTGATGCCGAAGGATTGATCCGGTACGTGGTGGTCAATCCGCGGGGACAGGCCAGGGACCTCGCAGGCTACCGCCAGGCGCTCTCTGAATTGAGAGTGCAGCAGGGGTGAACCACGTGCGGCCCGGTGTTGGTATGACCGGCTTCGCCAGCATGGAACCGGCTACCGCTGCCACCTTGGGGGCCGGGGAAGAGGCGGCGTTGAAGGAGGTCCTGGACATTCTTGGGGGCAGGCGGCTGGCCATGCTCACCGGCGCCGGACTCAGCACCGATTCGGGTATTCCGGACTACCGGGGACCTGGATCAGCGCCACGGAGCCCCATGACGTATCAGGAATTCATCGGCAGTGCTGCCAATCGACGGCGGTATTGGGCCCGGAACCATATCGGCTGGTCCCACTTGCGGCATGCTGATCCAAATGCCGGCCACGCCGCCGTCGCCCTCATGGAACGGCGGGGCCTGCTGACCGGCCTCATCACCCAAAATGTCGACCGGCTCCACGAGGACGCCGGAAGCACCAACGTTGTGGATCTGCATGGGCGGTTCGATCAGGTGATCTGCCTTGAGAACGGACACGTTTTTTCCAGAAAGCTGCTCGCCGCAATTCTTGAGGAGCTGAATCCGGGGTTCGTAGAAGCCGCGCTCGAGGCAGGCGTGGTGGAGATGGCCCCGGACGCTGATGCCACCGTGGAAGATCCCGAGCTCATTAAGTCATTCGTGGTGGCAGTTTGTCCTGTCTGCGGCGGAACGCTGAAGCCTGACTTCGTCTACTTTGGCGAAAATGTTCCCAAAACCCGGGTCGAACGGGCGTATTCCATGGTGGACGCCGGCGAAGCTCTCCTGGTCGCCGGCTCCTCGCTCACCGTGATGAGTGGGTTGAGGTTCGTTCGCCATGCTGCGAAGGCAGGCAAACCTGTGGTCATCATCAACAGGGGATCCACGCGAGGTGACGAATTTGCCGCCCTGAAACTTGAGGTAGGAGTGAGCGGAGCATTGGATTATCTTGCGCGGAATTTGCCCGACATTTCTGCAGCGAGGGACTCGATTGGTGTTTCGCCCGAATGATCATGTAGAGTCATTGTTCGTTGGTTGAAGCGCTAAGGCACTGAAACTGAACTTTGGGTCCTTAGCTCAGCTGGTAGAGCGCCACGTTTACACCGTGGATGTCATCGGTTCGATCCCGGTAGGACCCACCAAACAGCCCCGCCATCCTGGACCGCAACGGTCGGGATGGCGGGGTTTTTCTTTCCCCAAAAGCGGCTCACGAAAAAAGTCAGTGCCCACGCCTACTGTCTGGCTTATGGAACAGGTATACATCCGCAGTGCAGGGGGCGGCGAGGCAACTACGGTAGTCCGGGGCGGCCGGGAGTGGCAGATTGCGGAAGAACCATTCCGATGGTTCGAGAGGGTGCCGTGGTGGGAGAGTTCCAAGCGAATGCCCCGGGGGCAGGGCCGCGTGGATGTTGAGGTCTTGCAAGTCCAAGTGCGGCTGGGAAGCAACGCGATGTCCAGCCTGGCAACCTGGGAACTGGTGCGGGACGGAAGTGGTGGCGGCTGGTACCTGCGTGGCGAAGAACGCGTGGCTGCCTAGGATTCCCACCGGGAAATGGATGAGCTCTCCACCACGACTATTGGGGGATGCCGCGGTGGAGAGCTCGAAAATGAATATACAGCGAACTTTTCCGTTTGAAAAGTAAAGCCCTCGTTAAGGCCTTGTGTGTCGATAAAGCCCCCATTGCTCCCGACAGGACCGCAAGCAATCACACTATGATGGGTAGTGTTCAGCTGATTGAACACCCGGTTGGACGAGATGTCCGGTTTGAGATGACGAAGGAGAATCATGGCCGATTCCCGCATTACCCGCTCCGAAGGACTGGGCGCATCATCGCCAGCTCCTGCGGTGACCCGCGCAGCGGCCGTTCTGGAAGCATTGGCAGAATCGCCATCGGGCCGCCTCACCCTGAGTGATCTGTCCAGGGAGTTGGGAATCCCTAAATCTTCCACGTCCAATCTGCTGCTGGCACTGGAAGAAGCACGGCTTATTACCAGGCAGGGCGCGGACTTTGGCTTGGGGCGAAAGCTCGTGGAGCTGGGCGCAGCGTACTTGAGCCGTTTGGATGAAGTGCAGGAGTTCTACAAGTACTGTGAACAAGCACCCACCCTGTCTGGAGAAACTGTCCGCATCGCCATGTTGGACGGGGACCACGTCATATACCTGGCGCGCTATGAGGGTCATCCTGCAGTTCGGCTGACCTCGAACATCGGCGACAAGATGCCGGTCTCCCTTTGCAGTGTAGGAAAGGCGCTCCTGGCGCAATTGCATGATCACGACATCGATGCCATGTTCCCGGATGGCATGGAACTTCCGGTCATGACGCCGAACTCGCTGCGCACGGCCGAGGAACTGAAGGCTCAAATCACCACGATCCGCAAGCAGGGTTTTGCCTTCGAGGACGAAGAATCCACGGTAGGCGTGGTGTGCCTTGCCGTTCCCGTGCCCACCCATGGGGCGCATGGTCCCAGCCTGGGGCTTTCTGTTACTGCGCTGAAGGCTACTTATTCAGAGGAGCAGGGTGCGCTCATGGTCAAGGAACTCAAGGAGCTGGCCCGCTCCCTGGGGAATCCGATGGGTTGATGCAGTGCCGCACGTCACAATCATCGGATTTTGAATAAATCTTATTTTAATCTTGGCACCTAGTTCAACAAGCTGTACGCTGTTCACCATAGTGATCTTGGCGGTGATGCCATCACTATCTCGTCGGGCCAACGGGGGCCTGGGGTGATTTTGAGGGAGTGCTTGTGACAACTCGTACTGATGCAAAGCTCGCAGCTGAGGCTGACGATGCAGTGGTTGAGCCGGAACAGCTTCGCAGGGCGACGCTGGCCAGCTCCGTGGGTTCTGCCCTGGAGTACTACGATTTCTACATTTATGGCCTGGCCTCGGCCTTGATCTTTGGGCCTTTGTTCTTTAAGCCTTTGGGTGAGAGCGGGGCTTTGATCGCATCCTTTGCCACCTATGGCGTGGGATTTGCGGCCAGACCGTTCGGCGGTATTTTCTTCGGATTCATCGGAGACAGATTTGGCCGCAAAATGGTCCTCTTGCTGACAATCGGCATGATGGGACTCGCAAGCTTTGCCATCGGCCTGCTCCCCACCTTCGAGCAGGCCGGAATGCTCGGCGCTGTACTCCTGGTGACATTGCGAATCATCCAGGGTTTGGGGGCCGGAGCGGAACAGGCCGGAGCCACAACCCTGATATCGGAAGTGGCGCCGCCGAAGCGCCGGGGGTACTTCGCGTCGCTGCCATTCGTTGGCATTCAGCTCGGCACGCTCCTGGGCGCCGGAACTTTCGCGCTGTTGCAGTTGGCGGACAAGGCTGCTTTCGAGTCGTGGCTCTGGAGGGTGCCATTCCTTGCCAGCTTTGTCCTGATCATTGTTGCTGTCTTCATTCGCCTGAGGTTGAAGGAAACCCCGGTATTTCAGGAACTGGAGAAGCATAAGAATGTGGTCAAGAACCCTGTGGGCCAACTTTGGAAGCATTCCAGAAGGAACGTGCTGGTGGGTATAGGCCTCCGTATGGGGGAGAATGGCAATTCTTCCATCTATTCGGCTCTGCTGATCTCCTTCATGTCGGTCAAGGAAGGTGTCTTCCCTGGGGACAAATTCATTGGTCCTGTGGGGCTTCTGATTGCCGCTGGATTCGCAGCCGTCATGGTGGTGACGTTCGGAGCACTGTCTGACCGCTTTGGCCGCGTCCGGGTTTACCGTTATGGTGCGTTGTTCCAGGCGATATTTGCCATCCCGGCCTTCTATCTGGTGACTCTCGGAAACGTGACCCTCGTGTGGGCAGTCATGGTGGTTGGTATAGCGCTTGGTGTCCAGTCCATGCTGGGCCCGCAGTGCCCGCTGCTACCTGAACTGTTTGGTTCCCAGTACCGCTTCACCGGAGTTGCGCTCAGCCGGGAAATCTCTGCAGTGCTGGCAGGCGGCCTTGTGCCCCTGCTCGGCGCCATTCTCCTGGCGGCTACGCATAACTCCTGGGTTGTTCTCGCGGTCTACTCGCTCGTTTTGGCCCTGATTTCGTTCATCACGACATTCTTTACGCCTGAAACAGCAGGACGGGACCTTCTTGCCCTTGAGGACGCGAAGTAGCGGACCGCCATTTGCCAAGCATTGGCGCAAAAAAGGCTCCGACCCCCTTGGGGTCGGAGCCTTTCGCGTCAGAGCTTGCCGGGTTTAGTAGAAGTGGACCGGATCCACCAGGTGGGGAAGGTCGCCACCGTCCATGAATGTACGGAGGTTGCTGCAAAAACGCTCTGCGATAAGGCGGTTTTCGGCAGAGCTCAGTGCAGACGTGTGCGGTGATACCAGCACCTTGGGGTGGTTCCACAGGGGGCTGTCCTGCGGTAGCGGCTCGATGGCAAAGACGTCCAGGCAGGCATAGGCAACTTGACCACTGTTGAGGGCCTCAAGAAGGGCGTCCTCGTCCACTACTGTGCCGCGGCCGACGTTGACGAACACGCTGCCCGGCTTCATTGCGGAGAAGATGTCAGTGCTGAACAGCTTCTCTGTGTAGGGAGTGCCGGGAAGTGTGTTCACTACGGCGTCGGCGTCGGCAACGAGGCCCGCGAGGCCGTCATTGTTGGTGACTTCGTCGATGCCCTCAATGGCCTCCACGTTGCGTTTGGTGCCGCTGACCTTCATTCCCAGAGCGCGGGCGATACGTGCCGTTTCCATGCCGATCTCGCCAAGCCCTGCAATGACTACCTTGGATCCGTTGGCCAACTTGGTGGGTGTCCGCAACTGGGGCCAAACCTTGGCCGCTTGGTCCTGGGCCATTTCGGCGCTGCGCTTGAAGCCGTTGAGGATGCCAAAGGCGGAGAATTCCGCGAGTGGCAAGGCGTGGACTCCGGCTGAAGTAGTGACGCGGAATTTTCGAAGCGTCTCGGTATCCAGTCCGGAAGCCTTGACGGCTCCGCCGGCCCCGGCGGCCATGGCGTGAATCCATTGAAGGTGGGGATTGCTCTGGGCAATCCGGGCAAGGCCGGCCGGGCTTTCGTTGGGGAAGCCGTACAGGACCTGAGCCTGGTTGAGCATGGCCCAGTAGCGTTCTTCCTGCTCCGGCGTCCGCTTGAAGTCCGGGTCTCCGCTGTGGTCGGCAGGGTAGCGCTCGGGTGGAAGGAGGTCGGGTTCGTACAGAACGGTTACGGAAGGATCTACGGCGCGGATACGCTCCACATGCTCAGCTTCGAGCGGTACAGCGATCGCGATGGTAAGTTCATCAGTCGTCATAGTGTTCATCATACTGAATGGAGGCTAGGATATTGAACAGATTGCGTTTTGATGCACACAAAGAAGTGAGGTTCTTCACGACATGACCAGCAAACGTGTGGGTTTCGTAGGCTTGGGGCTCATGGGGGCTCCCATGGCTGCCAACATCGCTAAAGCAGGATGGCTCGTCAGGGCATGGAACCGTTCCGACACTGTCTTCCAAGGCCTCGCGGGCATCAGCCGCGTAGACACCCTTGCCGAACTCCGTGACGAACCAACAATCATTTTCATGCTTCCCGATTTGCCTTTGATCGAGGCCGCGGCAGAAGGCTTGCTTGATGCATGGCGCACCGAAGCGCCCCAGCCGGGCACCGCCGTCGTCGTGATGAGCAGTGTGTCGCCGACGGCGGTCCAGGAGTTCGGCGAAACCGTGCGCGAGGCCACCGGCGGAAACGCGGTGGTGGTTGACGCGCCTGTCAGCGGCGGCACTACCGGCGCCGGGAACGGAACCCTGGCCATTATGGCAGGGGCGTCCGAAACAGACTTTGAACGGCTTCAGCCACTCTTTGAAACCATGGGGACAACAGTCCGCCGGATGGGTCCACTGGGATCAGGCTCGCTCGCCAAGGCCTGCAACCAGCTGATCGTCGGGACTACGACGGCGGCACTTGCCGAGGCTGCTGAACTTGCCGAGCGCTCCGGAATGGATGTGGCTGCCCTGTATGAGGTCCTCGCGGGAGGCTTGGCGGCAAGCCGGGTGTTGGAGATCGTCGGGCCACGTTTGGCGGCGAAGGACTACACGCCCACGGGACCCGCCAAGTTCATGCACAAGGATTTGGCCTTCGTGGTCCAAAGCGCCGGGAGTGTGGGCTCCCCGGTACCCATGGCCTCTGCGGCAATCCAGCTCTACGGGGAACTCAAGCGCCAAGGACTTGGCGATCAGGACCTCGCCGTTGTTCGCCAAGCAATAGCGAATCTTGCCATGTCTTCGGCTGCCAACTAAATGCCGGCCCCAAACAAGAAACCTGTCCAGACAAGAAGGAATGCAACAGAAACATGAGTGGACTATTTGACCTGAGCGGGCGAATCGCCTTGGTCACCGGATCCAGCCGGGGGATCGGCAATGCCCTTGCCCGCGGCCTGGCTGATGCTGGTGCGACGGTGGTGCTGAACGGCATCAATCCGGAACGGCTGGCCAAGGCGCACGATGCCATGGCTGCAGACTATCCCGACGGACGGGTCTTCAGCCGGGCGTTCGATGTCACAGATGCCGCCTCGGCCGCTGAAGGCGTGCAATGGATCGAGGCCAATGTTGGCCCGTTGGAGATCCTGGTGAACAACGCCGGCATCCAGCACCGCGTTCCCATGCTTGACCTCGATGTCAAGGACTGGGACCGGGTCATCACCACGGACCTGACCAGCGCCTTCCTGGTGGGCCGGGAGGCTGCGCGGCACATGATCCCGCGGGGCCAAGGAAAGATCATCAATATCTGCTCAGTTCAAACAGACCTTGCCCGTCCCACGATCGCCCCCTACGTCGCCGCCAAGGGCGGGCTGCGTAACCTGACGCGTGCGATGACTGCTGAGTGGGCCGCTTCGGGGCTGCAGATCAACGGCATCGCCCCCGGCTACATCCACACTGAGATGACACAGAACCTGGTGGATGATGAGGCGTTTAATTCCTGGATCCTGGGCCGGACACCGGCCAACCGGTGGGGAACCGTGGCCGACCTCGCCGGACCTGTTGTGTGGCTTGCGTCGCAAGCGTCCAACTTTGTTAACGGCCAGACGATCTTCGTCGATGGTGGAATGACGGTGGTGGTCTGATGGGCAGCACACTCCCGGCCTCCGGCCCTGCCGTCGTAGCCCACGGCAAGGGTGACCTACGGATCGAAGATATCCCGCTGGCCAGGCCCGCGGCCAACGAATCGCTCGTCGAAATTGCGTACGGCGGCATCTGCGGTTCGGACCTGCACTACTGGCTCCACGGCGCGGCGGGGGAATCGATTCTGAAGGCCCCGATGGTCCTGGGCCATGAAATCGTTGGCGTCGTCATCGAGCAGGCAGCCGATGGCAGCGGCCCTGGCCCAGGAACGCCCGTGGCGGTGCATCCGGCAACCCCGGCCCCGGGCGAGGTCCGCTATCCGCAGGACCGGCCCAACCTTTCCCCGGGTTGCACGTACCTGGGCAGCGCGGCACGCTACCCGCACACCGACGGGGCCTTCAGCCGCTACGCCACCCTTCCCTCGCGGATGCTGCGTGCCCTGCCGGACACCCTGGATCTGAGGACCGCGGCGTTGGTGGAGCCTGCCAGCGTGGCCTGGCATGCCGTCGCCCGGGCCGGTGACGTCGCGGGGAAGACGGCCCTCGTGATCGGCAGTGGTCCCATCGGCGCCTTGACGGTCGCCGTCCTGAAGCGGGCCGGCGCGGCCAGGATTGTCGCCGTCGACATGCATGACAAGCCGCTGGAGATCGCCAAAGCCGTCGGTGCCGATGCGGTCCTGAGGGGTGACGAAGCGGACGCCATCGCGGCGGTGGACGCCGACGTCGTCATTGAGTCCTCAGGCAGCCACCACGGCCTGGCCTCGGCCATCAAGGGAGCAACCCGCGGCGGGAAAGTGGTCATGGTGGGGCTGCTGCCCTCGGGCCCGCAACCGGTCTTCATCTCCCTGGCCATCACCCGCGAACTGGAACTGCTGGGATCCTTCCGCTTCAACAACGAAATCGATGACGTCATTGCGGCGTTGGCGGACGGCTCGCTGTTTGTGGACCCCGTGATTACGCACGAGTTCGACCTCGCACACGGACTTGAGGCATTCGAAGTAGCCAGGAACTCAGCCCGGTCAGGCAAGGTCCTGCTGAACTTCCAGGATTAGTTTTTCGCCACGGGTACGAAGACGCGGGGCTGGTCGTTCCAGCTGGGGGCCAGCTCCGCGATCGTTTGGCGCATTATTTTTCCGGCCGCATCCCTGGCCTGCTGTCCGTCGCCGGCGTCGATGGCGTGTGCGACGTCAATATGCCACTGCAGCGCCTGCTTCTGGGGGTGTTCCGGCATGAGGCCGTGCACTGTGCGTCCCGTCAGGGTCTCTGTCACCTGGCCAATCAGGTTGGCAAACATCTCGTTTCCCGAGCCGGAGAGGACCAGTGCATGGAACCGGATATCGAGGTCAAGGAACCGTGCCATGTCTCCGGCGTCGCCGGCTTCCTTCATGGCCAGCGAAATATCCACGAGTTCCCGGCGAAGGGTTTCCGGAGCGTTTCCGGCTGCGAGTTCCGCAGCAACAGGCTCGACGGCGGAACGCAGCTCAGCGAGCGACCTCAGTTGGGCGCCACGGCCCTCCCCGGCCAAGCGCCAGCGAATGACCAACGGATCAAAGGGATTCCAGCGATGGGCCGGGAGGACGCGGATTCCGACACGCTTGATGGTTTCCACCAGGCCCAGCGACTGCAGGACGCGGACGGCCTCCCGGACCACCGAGCGCGAAACGTTGAGCTCGTCTTCCAAATGTTCGGCCAGCATGACGTGGCCAGTGGGAAGGGCGCCGCCCACAATCCGGGTTCCCAGATGCTCTACGGCGCGGTGGTGGAGGCTGGTTGACATAGACGTAAGCATAGTGCGGGGAACGCATTCCGCGTGCCGTCCGATGCCGCTTGGCGCCGCTCGGAAGTCCCGCACATCATAGACTGTTTATGACGCGGCGCCGTTCCAAAACGTGGGCGCCGCTTTCCTGCTCATGGCTTAAATACGTATGGTTTATTACAGCCCCTGGTTATGAAATCGCTTCCTGCTGTCCGCAGGACTGTTTGTACACGATCGAATTGGAGTTTTGATGTCAGCACACATCGGTGTCACCGGCCTCGCGGTGATGGGCGCCAACCTGGCCCGCAACCTGGCCCGCAACGGCTTCACTGTGGCTCTCCACAACCGCTCCGTGGAAAAGACCGACGCCCTGCTGGAAAAGCACGGCACGGACGGCGACTTCATCCGCACTGAAACGCTGCAGGAACTCGTCGACTCCCTCGAAAAGCCCCGCCGTGTCCTGATCATGGTCAAGGCGGGCGCTCCCGTGGACAACGTCATCGAGCAGCTGGAACCGCTGCTCGAGGCCGGCGACATCATCATCGATGCCGGTAACTCGCACTACGAGGACACCCGCCGCCGCGAAGCCGCGCTGGCCAAGAAGGACCTGCACTTCGTTGGCGTCGGTGTTTCCGGTGGCGAAGAGGGCGCATTGAACGGTCCCTCCATCATGCCCGGTGGCTCCAGGGAGTCCTATGACGCCCTCGGCCCGCTGCTGGAGAAGATTGCCGCAAAGGTCGACGGCGAGCCGTGCTGCGCTTGGATCGGCACCGACGGTGCCGGCCACTTCGTCAAGATGGTCCACAACGGCATCGAATACGCCGACATGCAGGTCATCGGTGAAGCATTCGATCTCCTCCGCTCCGGCGCCGGCATTGAGCCCGCCGAGCAGGCCAGGATCTTCGCTGACTGGAACAAGGGCGATCTGTCCTCCTTCTTGATCGAAATCTCGGCCGAGGTTCTGGGCCACGTCGACGCCAAGACCGGCAAGCCGTTCGTTGATGTCGTCGTGGATGCTGCAGGCCAGAAGGGAACCGGACGCTGGACGGTCATCTCCGCACTGGAACTCGGCTCCCCGGTCTCCGGCATTGCCGAGTCCGTTTTCGCCCGCGCATTGTCCTCGCAGGCCGAGCAGCGCAAGCTCGGCCAGGAACTGCTGGCCGGCGAAGAGGCTTCCGTGGAGATCCCCGCGACGTTCGTTGAGGACGTCCGTCAGGCGCTGTACGCCTCCAAGCTGGTTTCCTACGCCCAGGGCCTGGACATGCTGACCTCCGCCGCGAAGGAGTACGGCTGGGACCTCAAGCTGGACGAAATCGCCTCGCTCTGGCGCGCAGGCTGCATCATCCGCGCAGAACTCCTCAAGGACATCACCAAGGCCTACGCTGCCGAGGAGAAGCCTGCCAACCTCCTGTTCGCGCCGGCTTTCACCAAGGCCATCGCTGAGGCCCTCCCGGCCTGGCGCCGCGTTGTAGCCACCGCTGTCCAGCTGGGCATTCCGGTTCCGGTCTTCTCCTCCTCGCTGGCCTACTACGACGGCCTGCGCCGCAAGCGCGTTGCTGCTGCCCTGATCCAGGGCCAGCGCGACCTCTTCGGTGCGCACACCTATGGCCGCGTTGATGCCGAAGGTACGTTCCACACCCTGTGGGGCGAAGACAAGTCCGAAATCTCGGCCGTCGACACCCACTAAGGTTCCGCAGCAAGGCCGGTTCTTCCCCGATACGCTGGGAGGAGCCGGCCTTTGCCATGCCGGAAGAGGTACTGGGCCATCGTGGCGAGTGCCACGAGCCAAGGAGCCAGAGCCATGACCGAGCGCATCGCTTTTGTCACAGGGGCATCTACCGGCATTGGTTTTGAGACGGCGCGCGCCCTGAGGTCCGAAGGGTTCATTGTCTACGCCGGTGCGCGCAGGGTGGAGAAGATGCATCCCCTTCAGGCGCAGGGAATCACCGTCATGCACCTGGACGTCACAGTAGAAGAGTCCATGGCCTCAGCTGTGGCGCTTGTTGAAGCTGCACACGGGCACATAGATGTCCTGGTGAACAACGCAGGGTACGGCTCCTACGGCTCCCTCGAGGAGGTTCCCCTGGCAGAAGGCAGACGCCAGTTCGAGGTGAACGTGATGGGTTTGGCGAGGATGACGCAACTCGTTATTCCCAGGATGCGGCATGCGGGTTCTGGCCGGATCATCAACGTCTCGTCCATCGGCGGAAAGATTTATGAGCCCCTGGGCGCTTGGTACCACGGGACCAAGTTCGCAGTGGAGGGGATGAGTGATTCTTTGCGGCTCGAGTTGAAACCGCACGGCATCGACGTCGTACTCATCGAGCCCGCCGGAACGGACACCGAATGGGGCACCATTGCCGGGGAAGGCCTCTTATCCGCATCCGGCAAGGGTCCATACAAGGGGCAGGCCCACGTCATGGCAGCAGCCTTGGCCTCAACATCCGGACAGCTGATATCCACGCCTCCGAGGGTAGTGGCCAAGGCAATAGTTCGCGCGTCAACGGCAAAACGCCCCAAGACCCGCTACCCGGTGGGTAGGGGAGCCTGGAGCGTCCTGGCCTTGCGCAGGGTTCTTCCTGACCGCGTGTTTGACGCCGTGCTGTGGAACTCCTACAAGAGGTTTACCGGCTAGCTCAAACTAGATCCGGTATTCGATGTAGTACTCAGCCGGGTCAACCGCCGGTTTGGTTTCGGATTTCGCGTCGCGGTGCCGCCACGTCGCTGGAATGCCGGTGATGATCGACTCCGGGGGAGCGTTCTTCACCACGACGGCGTTCGCACCAATTGCGCTGTCTGCGCCGATGGTGATGGGTCCCAGGACCTTGGCGCCGGCGCCGATGGTCACCCGATCCCCGATGGTGGGGTGGCGCTTGACCTTGGCAAGGGATCGGCCACCCAGCGTCACACCGTGATAGATCATCACGTCTTCGCCGATTTCGGCCGTTTCGCCGATGACGACACCCATACCGTGGTCGATGAAGAAGCGCCGGCCGATGGTTGCGCCGGGATGGATTTCGATGCCCGTCAGGAACCTCGCCAACTGTGAAATCAGTCGGGCAGGAAAGCGAAGGGCCGGGTTTTGCCAGAGCTTGTGGGTCACGCGGTGTGCCCAGATGGCATGCAGGCCGGAGTAGGCGAAAAAGTTCTCAAAAGAACCTCGAGCCGCCGGGTCATGCGACCGGGCGGCGTCGAGGTCTTCCTTAAGCCTTGCGAAGAAGCTCACAAAGACCTTTCTACAGGAAATGAATGCTTGCGGGCGAAGTGTTAGCCGCGGATGTCGTCAAAGAGGACAGTGGAGATGTAACGCTCCCCGAAGTCCGGCACGATCACGACGATCAGCTTGCCCTTGTTCTCCGGACGCTTGGCGACTTCCAGTGCACCCCATACCGCGGCACCGCCGGAAATACCGGCCAGGACGCCTTCCTTGGAACCAAGGGCGCGGGCGGTGGCAACGGAGTCTTCAAGGGTCGCATCGAGAACTTCGTCGTAGACGTTGGTGTCCAGGACCTCCGGGACGAAGTTGGCGCCCAGACCCTGGATCTTGTGGGGACCCGGGCTGCCGCCATTAAGGATGGGGGAGTCCTTGGGCTCGACTGCAATGATCTGGACTTCGGGCTTGCGCTCCTTGAGGACCTGTCCGACGCCGGTCACGGTACCGCCGGTACCGACGCCGCCAACAAAGATGTCTACTTCGCCGTCGGTGTCCGCCCAGATTTCCTCGGCAGTGGTGTTGCGGTGGATCTCCGGGTTGGCCGGGTTGGCGAACTGCTGCGCCCAGATGGAATTCTCCGTGTTGGCAACAATCTCCTGGGCCTTTTCAACAGCGCCGCGCATGCCTTCGGAACCGGGAGTCAGTACGATCTCTGCACCGTAAGCGCGAAGCATGACACGACGTTCGGTGGACATGGTCTCAGGCATGGTCAGGATGACCTTGTAGCCGCGTGCGGCACCAACAAGGGCCAGAGCGATTCCGGTGTTGCCGGAGGTGCCCTCGACAATTGTTCCGCCCGGCTTCAGGGCACCGGACTTTTCGGCGGCGTCAATGATGGCCACACCGATGCGGTCCTTCACGCTGTTGGCCGGGTTGTAGAACTCAAGCTTGACCGCAACGGTGGCCTCAAGGCCTTCGGTCAGCCGGTTCAAACGGACCAGCGGAGTGCGGCCGACCAGCTGGGTGACGTCGTCGTAGATCCTTGCCATGAAGATTATGCCTATCTCTGAAGAGGGAATGCTGAGGTCAGCCTAACCAGCAGGATCGAAACCCTGCTAAGCAGTTAGCCATGCAGAGTAATATTTCCGCGCTTTGGCCAGTTTTGGATTGATGATGACCTGGCAGTAACCCTGGTACGGGAATTTGGCGTAGTAGTTCTGATGGACTTCCTCTGCCTCATAGAACTCGGGTAGCCGGCTCACTTCCGTCACAATCGGATCGGCCCAAAGTGCTTGCGCGCGCTCGATGGCTTCTTCGAAGAGGATCTTTTCCTCCGTCGTGGTGTAGAACATCGACGAACGGTATTGGGTACCTGTGTCGTAGCCCTGCCGGTTCAACGTGGTGGGGTCATGCAGCGCGAAGAACATGTCAAGAATGACCTCCTCCGGCACCACGGTCTCGTCGAATGTCACCGCAACTACCTCTGCATGACCGGTCATTCCCGAGCAGACGTCGTAGTAGTCAGGGTTTCGGACATGGCCACCCGTATAGCCCGAGACCACGGAACTGACGCCGCGGGTTTTCTGGTACACGGCATCAAGGCACCAGAAGCATCCACCACCAAGTACAAAAGTTTTCATGATCTCTTCAATGGATTGGAGGGGCTGATGATTCCCGCAATACCTTACGGGACAATAACGCCACCGGGAACGCCACCGGGAACGCCACCGGGAACGCCACTGGGTACGTCACTGGGCAGGCGCGGCAGCAACCAAGACTGCCCTATCGGGCCCAGTAGGTAAGAATAAGAGTATGGAAGCAGTAGACACCGCCATTTCCGATGCGGATTCCGGCGACGACGCCGGGACAGTGGAAGCAAGCGGGGACCCGACCCTTGGCCAGGTGTTGCTTGCTGTTGAGGAACTCTGGCCGGAATCCTTGGCTGAGGATTGGGATGAGGTAGGCCTCGTGGTGGGGCGCCCCACCGCGCCGATCACCAAAATCCTGTTTGCCGTGGATCCCACCCTGGCCGTCATCGACGAGGCCATTGAGTGGGGTGCAGGACTCCTCATTACGCATCATCCGTTGTTGCTCAAAGGCGTGAACTCCGTCGCGGCCACGTCCGCGAAGGGATTGGCCGTGCACCGTCTTATCGAGGCGGGCACCGGACTCCTGACCGTCCACACGAACGGTGACTCCGCCGTCGGGGGCGTATCGGACGTGTTGGCGGACGCCTTTGGCCTGGAAAATGTTGCCCCACTGACCCCTGCCGCCAATGGCTTGCCCGAGGAAGGCATTGGCCGGGTTGGAGATCTTCCTGAGCTCATGACCTTGGGTGATTTCGCTGCCCGCGTCTTTGGGATGCTCCCCGCAGTGGCCGGAGGGGTCCGCGTGGCTGGCGACAAGGACGGTCTGCTGCGGCGCGTCGCCGTCTGCGGTGGCGCCGGGGACAGCTTGTTCGATGCCGTCAGGGCCAGCAACGCAGATGTGTATGTGACAGCAGACATGCGGCACCATCCGGCGTCGGAGGCGCGGGAAGGTACCGTCAACGGCCGTCCGTACCTCATTGACGTATCGCACTTTGCCAGTGAATGGCTGTGGCTGCCCGTAGCCGCGGAAGCGCTCGGCAACGTACTGGCTGATCAGGGCTACGACGTCGAGATCCGTGTGAGCAGCACCAACAGCGATCCCTGGGACTTCATACTCACTCCCGGCGGGGACTAGAGTCTAGAAGATACGGACAGTCCCAATAAAAAGGGGCCCGTCCATCCGGAACTGATCCCCAGGCCCGGAAGTAACAAGCGGAGGTAAGCGTGGCGAAAGCAGCACCGGCAGAACAATTGAAATTGCTTGAACTGCAGGGACTGGACGCCAGGCTCAAGTCGTTGGCAGGCCGCCGGAAGGTGCTGGAAACAGATCCCCGGATAGCTGACCTGCAGGATGCACTCAACGTTGCCAATGGTGAGTTGGGCGCGGCCAAGATGGCCGTACACGACGCCGAAGCCGAACTGCGTCGTTCGGAAGCTGACGTGGAACAGGTCGCATCCCGCATCGAACGGGACGAAGCCAGGCTCAATAGCGGAACCGGCCTCTCCAAGGACCTCGTAGCGCTCCAAAGTGATATTGCGTCCCTTAATAAGCGCCGCTCCGACCTTGAAGATGTTGAGCTTGAAATCCTGGAACGTTTGGACACCCTGCGGGAGCGCCAGGCCGCGCAACAGGCCATCGTGGACGACATCCAGGGTTCATTTGCCGGCATCCGCGCCGAACTGGATGAGGCGATTGCTGAGATCGCGGCCGAGGAAACCGTGGTCCGTGGGCAGCGTGCCGCTTTCGCGGAGGCCCTCGACGCCGGAATGCTTGCAGTCTATGAGAAGACCATAGCCAAGCGCGGCGTCGGTGCCGCCAGGCTCTTCCACGGTAAATCGGAAGGTTCAGGGATGATGCTCAGCCCCGGCGACCTCGCTGAAGTCAAGGCTGCGGCTGACGACGACATCGTCTTTTGCCCTGATTCCGGATGCATCCTGGTCCGTTCGGCCGAGTGGAACTGACCTAGCCGAGCGGAACTGACCTAACTGCCCAGAATGATATTGAGGGCATGCGGCTTGCGGGCCGTCCCGGGAACAAGTTCCGCTGCCCAGACTTCCTTGGCGGCCTTCAGCAGTTGATCGGGCGTGGCAGCGGCCTTGCCGCGCCTGGTCAGCAGATGCCTGGCAAACTCGCCACGGGTGTGTTTGGCGAAGTGGCTGACCACCGTGCGCTTGCCGTTTGCCTCGTTGAATACATTCACCGTGACGGTCTGCGCTGCCGGGGGAGCCCACGCAGCTGCATACGTGCTGGAACGGCAATCAACCAGCAGCTCTCCTTCAGCCCGTTTGGCGAGGGCCGCATTCAGGTTCGGCTTCCAGAAGGAGGCGAGGCGTCCGACGTCGGGCAGTGCGGTTCCCATGGACAGCCGGTAAGCCGGCACCTGGTCACCAAAACCGATAACGCCCCACAGTGCCGAAACCACCAAAATCGTTTCGGTTGCCTTGCGTCGTTGGGCCGGCGTCATGGACTTGAAGCCGAGCGCGTCATACAGGACTCCTGAGTAGACCTGATGGGCCGGGGCCGCCGGTTCCGCGTGCAGCCGGGTATTACGTTCGACGTCGTCCTTCAGCGAGGCACCTACGCCCAGCAGTGCCAGCGCGTCCTCGTGGGCGCTGACGGTGCCCAACGATTCCAGGACCTTCGCGCGGTACGGGTTCAGCTCCGGAAAGCTGAGCGACTCCCATTCGACGGCGGGACCTTTGACGGCGGGGGTCTTGCCTTCGGAAGGCGGCAGCAGAATCAGCACCAGACGATATTACCGGGGACCGGGGCAACCCTCGACGCCGGTAGACTGTACGGCGGATGGGTTGACCAGGCGGTCGCGCGTCACGCAAGTGGCTCGAGGAACGTCCGGGCTCCGCAGAGCAGGGTGGTGGGTAACGCCCACTCGGGGTAACCCGCAGGCCAGTGCCACAGAAAACAGACCGCCTGCGCGTGCTGATGCTTGCATCAACATGCGGCAGGTAAGGGTGAAACGGTGGTGTAAGAGACCACCAGCTCCCTGGGTGACCGGGGAGGCTAGGTAAACCCCACCCGGAGCAAGGCCAGACAGGGCACGTTTGAGGGCTGCTCGCCCGAGTGTCCGGGTAGGCTGCTGGAGGGCGCCGGCAACGGCGTTCGTAGATGGATGGCCGCCACTCCTTTGCCGGCAACGGCAAGGGATGACAGAACCCGGCGTATCGGTCAACCCATCCACATATTTGCCACTGAGGTCCCAGGCATGTGATGTCCATTGTGACTGCCATGTGAGTGATTTCACGCCCCCGGGCGCCCAAGAGGGCGCCCTTCCGCCTTAGACTTGTTATGAACGTAGATGTTCTGCCGCCGGGACTGCGTTCGCAGCCGGCGGTCTTTTCTTTGCAATCGTTCAAGGCGCTGTGGGTGGACCGAAGCCCGTCCAGTGCTCGTGCCGCAGGATTACTCCGGGCGGCCGCCATCTGCATACGAGGACGTATGTGGTTGACCCAAGGAAGGTAGTTCTGTGAGCCAGACGTCAGATTCTTGTCTTGATAAGTGGATGGGCCGGGAGGCTCTCGCCGAGGCCATGATTCCGGTGATCGGCCGGTTGTACCGGGAAAACAACGTGGTCACGAGCATCCACGGCCGGAGCCTGATCAACAAGTCGACCATGAACATCCTGAAGGCCCACCGCTTTGCGCGCCGGATGAGCAACACCGAGCTCCTGCTCGAAGAAACCGCACCCCTGTTGAACGCTCTTGCCGAGCTGGAACTCGGTGCGGCTGCAATCGACATTGCCCGTCTCACGGAGAAGTTCCGCGTCGAGGGCCACGGCACCTCGTTGGATGACTTCCTGCGGGCCGAGCTCGCGGAAATCGTCGGAAAGCGTGGCGCTGATGACCGCACCAGCACCGACGTCGTGCTGTACGGCTTTGGGCGCATCGGCCGCCTCCTGGCCCGCATCCTGATTGAAAAGGCCGGTGGCGGGCATGGCCTGCGGCTGCGTGCCATCGTTGTCCGCAAGGGCGCCGAGAACGACCTCGTCAAGCGTGCCAGCCTCCTGCGCCGCGACTCCGTACATGGTTCCTTTGAGGGAACTATCCGCGTGGACGAAGAAGCAAACACCATCACCGCCAACGGCGTTCAGGTCCAGGTCATCTACTCCGACAACCCCGCAACCGTGGACTACACCGCCTACGGCATCAAGGATGCCCTCGTAGTGGACAACACCGGGCGTTGGCGCGATGCGGAAGGCCTGTCCCAGCACCTGCAAAGCAAGGGTGTTTCGCGCGTCCTGCTGACGGCTCCGGGCAAGGGCGACCTGAAGAACATCGTCCACGGAATCAACCAGTCCGACATTTCCGATGACGACAAGATCGTCACGGCCGCGTCGTGCACGACCAACGCCATTACCCCGGTACTGAAGGCCATCAACGACAAATTCGGTATCATCCACGGCCACGTTGAGACGGTGCACTCGTTCACGAACGACCAAAACCTGATCGACAACTTCCACAAGGGAGATCGCCGCGGCCGCTCGGCAGCACTGAACATGGTCATCACGGAGACAGGGGCAGCCAAGGCTGTTGCCAAGGCGCTTCCGGAACTTCAGGGCAAGCTCACCGGTAACGCCATCCGCGTACCTACCCCGGATGTTTCCATGGCGATCCTGAACCTCAACCTCGCCAAGGGCACCACACGCGATGAGGTCAACGACTACCTCCGCGAAATGTCGCTGCACTCACCGTTGCGCAAGCAGATCGACTACATCGACTCCCCGGACGTTGTCTCCACCGACTTCGTTGGGTCCCGCCGCGCAGGCATCGTTGATGGTCTGGCCACTATTTCCAATGACAAGAACCTCGTGCTCTACGTTTGGTACGACAACGAATTCGGCTACTCCTGCCAGGTTGTCCGTGTCATGGAGGAAATGGCCGGCGTCAACCCGCCGTCCTTCCCTGCCCGCGACATCGTGGCGCCTATTGCAGTGCTTGAGGCAGCGAACGCCTAAGCCGGGAAGTATTCACGGGTTTCCCGGCTGTGTTACTGGTATCAGCCGGGAAACCTGACCAAAATGGGTTCATGGAAAATGAATCGACTTTGGAACACGAGACAACGCTGGAACATGCGCTGGATGTAGCACGGGCCAACCACAAGCAGGCACAGAAACTGCTGGACCAGGCCATCGCAGCAAACGCGGCGGGGGACGTCAGCGACGAACGCGTCCAGCAATTGCGTACGCTGCTGGAGGTGGCTGCCGAAGACCTCCAACGCGTTATGCGTGAGCAGTAACCCGGGGAAGTTCCCCATCACTGCAGTGTGACTTCTCCTACACACTGTGGATATCGGCTCTGACTGTCGGTGCCGTGTCCTACGCTCATAGGACACGACCCACCCCGACTGGACGGAGCCCCTTGAGTATCACCTGGTCTGCCTACAAACGCGCGCGCAGACGATCACGCCAGGCGTGGGCCATTCTAGGATTGGCAGCCGTAACCCTCGCGGCAGGACTGTCCTGGTTCTTCACCACCGGCCAGTTCGATGCAGCCGGGCCATGGGTGTCCGGTCCCAGTGAAGCGCCGGTATTTAATCCCGCATGGATGAAACCCATTACCGGCATCGAGGCCGTTCCCGCGGAGAAGGCAAGCGCGGCACTCGCACAGCTGGAAGTTAAAGGACGCGCATCCCAGGAAGACTATGAGCGAACCGCATTCGGCCAGGCGTGGCTGGACGCCGATCGAAACGGATGCGATACCAGGAACGACATCCTGCGCAGGGACCTGTCGTCCGTGGAGTTCACCAGTGGTTCCTCATGCAGGGTTGCCACCGGAGAGTTTCAGGAACCCTACACGGGCGCCCACGTAACCTTCCGTCGGGGCCAGGACACCAGCGCTGAAGTTCAGATTGATCACATTGTCGCCCTGGCCGACGCATGGCAGAAGGGTGCCAAGCAGTTAACGCTGCAGCAACGCCAAAGGCTGGCAAATGATCCGTTGAACCTGATTGCGGCTGATGGGCCGGAGAACGTGAAGAAGGGCGCCGGCGACGCGGCCACGTGGCTCCCTCCGAACAAGAACTTCCGGTGTCACTACGTAGCGCGCCAGATCTCCGTCAAGGCAGCGTACAAGCTGTGGGTCACGCAGTCGGAGAAGGATGCCATGATGCGCGTCCTGTCTTCTTGCCCGGATCAGCAGACCATCTACAGCGCCAGGTGACCGTGCCCCAGTTGCCAGGTACCGCCGTCGTCGATTCTCTCCAGGACTATGCGCTGGAGCGAAGTCTCCCGGGGTAGTTTGTCCAGGTTCCCGAGCCCCCGCTGCCTAAACGTGAAGTACACGGCATCAGTGGGGGCATCGGTGCACCGATCCAGGGTGAAGCGGCGGGCGAAGGATGCGATGTTGCTGTCAGGAAGCCGCGCAACCAGATAAGGATCCAGCATCCAGGACTCGCACGTGGCCACAGTGGCCGGTTTGTCCGGGAAATAGTGGGGAAAGAACCAGCGAGCCTCGTTAAAGCTGGCGTCGACCAGCGCAGGGGAGAGGCCGCCGTCTTCGGGAATATGGACACCCAGGATCCAATCGGATGCGTACGCCACGTTGCCCCCTGGGCCGTCGTCACGCCGGCTCCGGATCAAATGGAATTGCAACCGGCCGAGGCGGAACAGATTCCCTGCCATGTGCAACGTCAGCCAGCTCCAGGTGTCCAGGCCGAAATGTCCATGGACGCGGCGGTTGATGCGCAGCTGGAGCCCTACGTCGGCCAACGTGGCTGCTGAGACGTCAGTGCTGATACCCAGTTCCAGATGGTATGCGTGGACTCTGGGTGCGAAGCGGAGCAGTGCCTCGATCCAGACGCTCTCGACGGGCTGGCCGGGCCAAATCCGGTCGGGAGAAATACTGTCGGCCGGAAAAGTGCCAAGCCGCTCCTGCAGAAGCTCCAATGCTTCCAGGACGTGGCCACTGGGGGCTCTGTCCAGGAGCGAGGCGCATTCCACGGCGTCCTCGCCGGCAATGTCCAAGAGCTCGAACAATGCTGCATGGGGTGCCTGGCTCATCGAATCAGTGTCCGAACGGGTCAGGGTCGACGCCAGGCATCCATGTCAATCCGGGAACGCCCCAACCGTTCTTCTTGGCCTGCTTCATTGCCTTCCTGGCATATCGGTCCACAAGGCGGTTGACGTAAAGCTTGCCGTCCAAATGGTCGTACTCGTGCTGCATGACTCGAGCGAACCAGCCCGTGGCTTCGAAGTCCACAGGATTCCCGTCACCATCAAAGCCTTGGACGCGGGCCCATTCGGCACGCTGCAGAGGGTAGTGCTCTCCGGGGAAGGACAGGCAGCCCTCAATGTGCTCTTCCGGGTCCGGGAGGGCGCCTGAGACCTTTGAGAGGGTCAACACGGGATTGACCAGAACGCCTTGATCAGGGGCGTCGTCGTTCGCGTACTTATACACAAAGATGCGCTTCCCGACTCCTACCTGGGGTGCGGCGAGGCCTACTCCGTTCGCGGCTTCATTGGTTTCAAACATGTCCGCGATGAGTTTCCGGAGATCGTCATCGAATACTTCGACTTCACTTGCCCGACGATGCAAAACGGGTTCGCCCCAAATGGTCACAGGGAGGACGGTCATCTCAGCTCTTCCTTGGTTGATCGCTGTGTTCCGGAAGCAACCCATGCGACTGCAGCCGGGCCAAAACAAAACAAAGGCCGCACCGGATAACCGGTGCGGCCTTTGTGGAAACCGGCTTTTTGAGCCAATCTCGGCGGGGTGAGCGACGGGGGTTGAACCCGCGACCTCCTGGACCACAACCAGGCGCTCTGCCAACTGAGCTACGCCCACCATGTGCCTTTTTCGGTAACTCCGTATGACCGGCATTCCGTGAAGGCAACGACAAATAGCTTACCTGCTGTTTTGGGGTGAAAAGTCCACTTTTGCCGGTTTCGACGAAAAAACCTTCAAAAATGGCGCAGATCACATAGTTTCCGTTGAGCCCAGAGTCTCGGCAGTAGCCGTGATGTCCTTGGAGATGCGCTGCGCGGTAGCCGTGTCAGGCCCAGGGGCGGGCACAAAAACGGCCTGCCTGTAGTAACGGAGCTCGTCGATGGAATCCTTGATGTCCCCCAGTGCGCGATGTCCGCCATGCTTGGCCGGCGACTGGAAGTAGGCCCGCGGGAACCAGCGGCGCGAGAGTTCCTTGATGGTGCTGACATCGATGACGCGGTAGTGGAGGTGCTCCACAATGTTCGGCATGTCCCTGGCCAGGAACATCCTGTCCGTGCCCACGGAGTTGCCTCCGAGTGGGGCCTTGCGGGGGTCCGGAACCCACTTCTCGATGTACTCAAGCACCTGCGCCTCGGCCTCGGCCATCGTCTTGCCGTGGGGGAGTTCGTCAAGGAGCTTGGAGCGGGTGTGCATGTCTCGAACGAAGTCGTTCATTTGCTCCAGCGCTGCGTCGTCGGGCTTGATGACGACGTCCACGCCATCGCCCAGGATGTTGAGCTCGGAGTCCGTCACGAGCGCCGCAACCTCGATCAGGGCGTCGTTCTTGAGGTCCAGGCCGGTCATTTCGCAGTCAATCCAGACGATGCGTTCATTAGTAATAGGCACGCGCCTAGCCTATCCTTCAGGCGGTTCCAAGTGCTCCGATGGTAGGATTTTTTGAGCACGGCAGTGTCCTTTCTTCCTGTCGTGGACAGCCCCCAGAGATTCAGATTTCTGTCCCGGAACGCAACGGGCAAACGATTGGATGAAGACCACATGACGGTGCCTGTACCCGCCGCCCAGAAGGCAGGGAAAGAAGCGCCGCCTGCGGTTGCTGCTGCCATCGAAGTGGATAACGCCAGGTCCCCGCTGATCGCCGGTTTCATTGGCTCGATGTTCCTTGTCTTCGGCTCGCTGGGCGTTGGCTGGCTCGCACCAGTGTCTGAACTTCGACGGCTTCCGCTTTTCATCTGGATGCGTACCGAAGGTGTTGGTGTCGCGCTTTCCATCGTCCTGCTGGCTGTCGGTGGCATGCTGCTTGTCCGGGCTTGGCTGCGCCTGGGGCAGCGTGTCCGGGTCTGGGGACTCCAAGCCCGCAAGGCCACTTTGCAGGCCGTGGTGGCCTGGGGACTGCCCATGATGTTCACTGTCCCGCTTTTCAGCAGGGACGTCTACGCTTACATCGGCCAAGGCAGACTCATGGTTGAGGGAATGAATCCCTACGAGAATGGGATTTCCGCCCTCCCGAACTACTTCCAATTGGGTGCGGACAAGATGTGGACGGAAGCTCCCGTTCCGTACGGTCAGTTCTTCCTTTGGATCGAACAATTTGTTGTTTGGGTGACCAATGTCCAACCTGAGGCCTGCATCATGCTGTTCAGGTTGGTGGCAGTTGCGGGCGTCATACTTTGCATCATCTACGTGCCCAAGCTGGCAGAGCTCCACGGCGTCAATCCACACCGTGCACTATGGTTGACAGCCGCCAACCCTCTCTTTCTCACCAACTTCATTGCCAGTGTCCACAACGACGCTCTCATGATTGGGCTGGCCCTGGCTGGTCTGTACTACTGCGCCACCCGCCGGGTGGTGCTGGGCTTGGTGCTGGTGACACTCTCCATTTCGGTCAAGCCAATTACGGTGGTCTTCCTGCCATTTATCGGCTTGCTCTGGGCGGGTAAGGGTGCGTCATGGCCGCGCAAGATCCTTTTCTGGTTCCTGACAGCCGTCCTGACCTTTGGCCTCCTGTACGCCATGAGCCTGGTCAACGGGTTTGGGTTTGGATGGGTGAAGGGCCTCTCTGCCCCCGGGAGCGTCTGGATCTGGTATGCACCCATCGGTTTGATCGGCCTGGTTGTCGCCTCGATCTTCAACGTTTTTGGCCTCGATGGCTGGGGCATGGCCAAGTGGGTCTACGACGCCGGCAAGGTGCTCATGGTGGGGGCCATCGCCTGGCAGGTGTTCCGGGGAGAGCACGACCGCCTGATGCGCCGGCTCACGTTGGCCTTTGCGGCGATTGTCCTGCTGGCACCCATGATCCAGTCATGGTATGTGGTGTGGCTGATTCCGCTGTTTGCTGTAACCGGCATCCGCAACGACTGGCAGGTGAAGGCTGTCTACTTCGTGGTGTCGTTCTTCATGGTCTATGCCATCTCGGACCAACTGGATGTGTTCCCCTATCTTCAGAGCGAGGATCTCGGCCTCGCCCTGACCCTGGCGCGGAACGCGGCGGCCATCATCGCTCTTCTGTTTGCCGTTTACCTGATCTTCGTGGATCCGAAGACAAAGAGCCTTTTCCGCAAACGCGACGAACCAGGCCTGCGTCCGATCATCTAAGATTGCGCGGCGCTCAAGGAGAGGGTAGAAGCCGTACTGCCTCGCGTGTGGAGAGCGGGCTGAGGGCCGGGGCATTCTCTGCGGCGAATGCCCTGACCCACTCGGGGTTCGTCTTGCTGTACTCCCGCAAGGCCCAGCCGATGGCCTTGCGGATGAAGAACTCTTTGTCGGCAAGGTTGGGCTTAATAACAGCCGCCAGCAGTCCAGGGTCCGTCCGCGTCTTGGCCGCCAATTGAGCAGTGATGGACGCCCTCCGGATCCACATATCCTCGTCCGTGGACCACTGCAGCAAAAGCGGCGTCATGGTGGACCTATGGGCAAGGAGGAGGGCACAGAGACGATGGGCCACTCCGTCGACAAGGTCCCACCAGGCGCCGGTGCGGATTATTTCCTCATAGACGGGAAGCATGGCAAGGTCTTCCTTGACCATCGGCAAGCCTGTCAATTCAATGGCTGCATACCGTTCTTCGCGGGCTTGGGCATTCCGCCACAAATCACGGACGGCCTCGCGCAGGCTGACGGGTGAAGAGATGGGAAACTGCTTGGCGGCAGCCTTGGCGATCCTGCGCACCTCAGGCACCCGGATACCCCACGACGGCATGTCCGACTTCATATACGCCTGGGCTCCCCGGGCACGCTCAGCATCCCCGGCGGTTCGAAGCTTTGAGCGGATGGCCTCAAGCAGGTCCTTGTTCTCCATTCCTCAACTGTATGACCGCGCGTTCTGGGAAGTATCCAACCCGGAAGTCCACTTTGCTCTCCACCCTATGCAGACGAGCTGCCCCACGTAGAGTGGGACCAAGAGCCAGCCGGCCCCACGATGACCCCCCAGCAGTGAACCATCCCGCCCGGCATTAGTGGAGGAAACCCATGTCCATGGTGAAGACACCGGATCAGGTCTCGATGATGCGCGAGGCCGGGAGGGTGGTGGCCAACGCCTTGGCGGCGGTCAAGGAGCATGCTGACGTAGGTGTTTCCCTCAAGGAATTGGATGAGGTTGCCAGCAGCCTGATTTCCGACGCCGGGGCCAAGCCGGCCTTCCTTGATTACCACCCCCGGTGGGCAGCTGTCCCGTTTCCCGGGGTGATCTGTGCCAGTGTCAATGACGCGGTGGTGCATGGAATCCCAAATGGCTACGTCCTCCAGGACGGGGACCTCCTCAGTGTGGATTGCGGTGCCTTCCTTGAAGGCTGGTGTGGAGATGCTGCCATCAGCTTCATCGTGGGGACGGCAGATCCGGTGGACCAGGCGCTGATCGATGCAACGGACGCTGCACTCGCCCGGGGTATCGAAGCTGCCCGTGGGGGCAACAAGATGGGCGACCTCGCCTATGCGATAGGCGGCGAGGCCAAGCGTGCTGGATACGGATTATTGGCCGATCATGGCGGCCACGGTATCGGCCGGACAATGCACGCCGAGCCGCCCGTCCCCAACATCGGCAGACCGGGCAGGGGTATCAAACTTCAAGAGGGGTTGGTCATTGCCATCGAACCAATGCTCATCCTGGGCGGCAAGGATGACTACTATCATGATGAAGACGAGTGGACTCTGCGTTCAGCCAGCGGAAACAAGGCCGCCCATAGTGAGCACACCGTCGCTGTCACAGCTGATGGACCAATGATCCTCACGCTGCCGTAGCTGCCGCGATGACAGCTGGCTAAGCGGGCTGCCCGTGGAGGCGAACCACGGCGCGCCCGGGAAGGGGAGTTGAAACCACCGAGAACCCGCCTTCAATGAACAGCGAAACTGTGCCGTGATACAAGTCGGACGGCCCGGCCTTTGGACGAAGGCTGGTATCGACGGGGTATGCTTCAAGGGTCGTAGCCCCGTTATTGAATGCGTGGTCAACGGCTGCCCGGAGTAACGTCGCTGCAACACCTGAGCGCCGATGGCTCGGTGAAACCACAAAGCAGCTCACCGACCAAAGGGTCCCAACGTCAACGGGCGGGAGGTCTGCCGCCCGAAGAAGCTGCGACCGTGTCTATGCGGGGATAGTTTGCCCGCGGTTCCACAGCGCACCAGCCCACCGCCTGACCACCCCGGAATGCCAGCACCCCCGGCTCAGGATCCTCGTTGAAACGTGCCCGCAGGAGTTCCTTGAGTTCGCTGGGTGCCGCAGACCTGAACTCCTTGCCGGGGAGCGCGAACCAGCGGCACCAGCACCGGGACGGCTCGCCCTTGACCCCGAACAATTCCTCCACGGCCTCCCAGGATGCCGGAGCTGTCTCCAACCGGGGAGCTGCTGCGTCGAATGCCATGGACCCAGAATATTCTCCAGTGCGGGGCTGGTCCCACCAGTTTCATCGCGTTCCCCGATGCGAAGTTCAAGCCCCGGCACCCACCAACTCACCTGTAGTGGTGTTTACCACCATCGGACCGGCACCGTCAGGATCATCGACGTCGACGGTTTCCGTCTCGTCCTCCGGGGGCGCTTGTTCGTTGTCGCCGGCCTCCCACTCAATCCCCGGATCTCCAGGCTTCCCGGCTGCCTCGCCGGACGGGTTCGAGTCAGCGGAAGCCGACGTCCCGTTCATCCGGGTGAAGTTCGCAGAACCCCACATGAGATCGTGCCCGACCGATTCTGCGTCGATTTCTGCCACGTGGTAGATCCTGCCCTCGTGTTCCCACTGCCTCAGGCGTAGCTTTCCGATGACGATGACGCGTTGCCCCTTCTTCACACTGCAGCCGACGTGCCCGGCCAAGTAGCGAAAGGATTGCACCGTGTACCAGTTGGTGTTGCCGTCCACCCATGTATTGCTGGTGCGGTCGTAGCGCCGTTCAGTTGTCCCAAGGCGAAATGAAGCAGTGGACGTTCCGCGTGTAGTGGTGGAGCTCTTGACTTCCGAGGCTACAAAGCCGCGAAGAGTAATGGTGTCGTTCATGGTGGTCCTTCTCGATATAGGAAAGTGCCCGTCCGGCCCTCTTAGCCTCATCCATGCAAACCAGGCAGGGGAGTACGGTCTTGGCCTATGTGAATAAGTCCGGCTCGTAAGGTTGTTGTGGAGGAAAAGTGTCGGTGGGCGTGGGCTGGCAGGCCGCGGTCCGAATGCACTGTAAACTCTTTGTGGCGCCAGCGGCGTAGGCTTGTATTGGCGCTTGTGCGCCCCAGTAGCTCAGGGGATAGAGCAGCGGCCTTCTAATCCGCCGGTCGGGGGTTCGATTCCCTCCTGGGGCACAAGAAATCCCCCGGAACCTGCAGGGTTCCGGGGGATTGATTCTTTAACTGCGTGGCTCGTTGGGCTGTGACTCGAGAAATTCCTTGAGATTCTGAAGAACAATGCGCCACGTCGCTGCGGAATGCTCCACTTCTTCTTCGCTCTTGTTGTTGCCTTGCGTAATGGTTACGGATGTTCCTTCGTCCGCATCGGCCAGGCGATATTCCACCGTGTGGTAGTTTTCGGGGGAATCGGGAAGTCCCGATGAAGGACTGTAGTGCGTGGTTTTCAGGAGCTGCAAGGGTTCGAAGGCCAGGATGGTGCCCTTGTCCTCGTATGCCTTGCCGTTGTACTCGCCGGAGTAGGTGATGGGATCCTCTACCCGCCAGGTCGTTTCGACATTGGTTCCGAGGAAGTATTCCTTGATGAGGCCAGGATCCGTCAGGGCCTCCCATACCTGCTCGCGCGGGACCGCTACGGTGATCGACGCCTCGGCGTTGGGGATATTTGCTTCCATGGGCTTCTCCTTCCCGCGGCCGCCGATTCCGGCGCGCCACCACCTGGCCCACGCTACGCCCGCGGGACGTCCATGGGAATGGCAGAATGGCTATGTGATGAGCAGGGGAACAAGGGTGGAGCAGCCGGGCCGTGAAAGCAACTTTCAGCTGAACGGTAAGGCTGTCGGGACCTTTCTGGTCATTATTGCTGCGCTGGCACTGTCAGCATGTACCGCGCCGTCGCCCGAAAGGCCCATGGCCGGCATCACCTCTTCAAGTCCGGCCGCGCAACAGCCCGGCAGCGGAACGAGTATGGACCCTGCTGTAGTGGCCACGAGCACGACTGTGGAGGCAACGCTGAAAAAGATCGTGGCCGCCAGCCCCAAGCCGGATACGGAATCCGTTCGGGCAGCCTTGGTTTCGGCAGGCATTCCCAAAGCCAACGTGGAAGTGTCCGTCAGCCGGACGCCCACAGGTCTTGATGTCGATGCGTTGGAAGCTGCGGCGCTGGCAGGCGATAGTTGTGTCATGGGCCAGATCCGGGACGGAGGCGTCGTGATGAGCGTGCTGCCAGTACTTGCCACGGGGAAATGCTTCGTGGGCAGCGTTCGCTAGCAGCACTGCCTGGAGCTGAGGGCAGTGTTCGACAACACCGAATGTGAGATCTGTCCGCCTACCCACTAGATTTAAGGGCATGGCGGAATTCATTTACACGATGACCAAGGCTCGCAAGGCCGTTGGCGACAAACTTATTTTGGACGATGTCAGCATGTCGTTCTACCCTGGCGCAAAGATTGGCGTCGTGGGCCCGAATGGTGCTGGCAAGTCCACCATCCTGAAGATCATGGCCGGGCTGGACACCCCTTCAAACGGCGAGGCCCGCCTGAGCCCCGGTTACACCGTGGGCATCCTCTTGCAGGAACCGCCGCTGAATGAGGAAAAGACCGTCCTTGGCAACGTCCAAGAAGGCGTTGGCGAGATCTACGGCAAGATCCAGCGTTTCAACGAGATCTCCGAAGAGATGGCGAACCCGGATGCGGACTACGACACTCTCCTGGATGAGATGGGAAAGCTGCAGGAAGCCATTGACGCTGCCGATGCCTGGGATATCGATTCCCAGCTCGAACAGGCCATGGACGCATTGCGCTGCCCGCCCGCTGATTCCGATGTCACGGTCCTCTCTGGTGGTGAACGCCGCCGCGTAGCGCTGTGCAAGCTTCTCCTCCAGAAGCCGGACCTCCTGCTCCTTGACGAGCCCACCAACCACTTGGACGCCGAGAGCGTCCTTTGGCTCGAGCAGCACCTCTCCCAGTACCCCGGTGCGGTCCTTGCCGTGACCCACGACCGCTACTTCCTGGACCACGTGGCTGAGTGGATCGCAGAAGTCGACCGCGGCCACCTCTACCCGTACGAGGGTAACTACTCCACCTACCTGGAGAAGAAGAAGGCCCGCCTTGAGGTCCAGGGCAAGAAGGACGCAAAGCTGTCCAAGCGCCTCACCGAAGAACTTGAATGGGTGCGCTCCAATGCCAAGGGCCGCCAGACCAAGTCCAAGGCCCGTTTGGCCCGCTATGAAGAAATGGCTGCGGAGGCCGAGCGCACCCGCAAGTTGGACTTCGAAGAGATCCAGATTCCGCCGGGTCCGCGCCTGGGCTCGGTAGTGATCGAGGCCAAGAACCTGAAGAAGGGGTTCGACGACCGCGTCCTGATCGAAGACCTCTCCTTCTCGTTGCCCCGCAACGGCATCGTTGGCGTTATTGGACCCAACGGTGTGGGTAAGTCCACCTTGTTCAAGACCATCGTCGGCATGGAGCCCCTGGATGACGGTGAGCTCAAGATCGGCGAGTCCGTAAAGATCTCCTACGTGGACCAGTCCCGTGGCGGCATCGATCCCAATAAGTCTCTCTGGGAAGTTGTTTCCGAAGGCCATGACTACATCCAGGTCGGCCAGGTGGAAATGCCTTCGCGTGCCTACGTTTCGGCGTTCGGCTTCAAGGGCCCGGACCAGCAAAAGAAGGCTGGCGTCCTCTCCGGTGGTGAGCGTAACCGTCTTAACCTTGCGTTGACGCTTAAGCAGGGTGGCAACCTTTTGCTCCTCGACGAGCCCACCAACGACCTCGACGTCGAAACCCTGAGCAGCCTGGAAAATGCCCTGCTCGAGTTCCCGGGCTGTGCCGTGGTGGTCTCCCACGACCGTTGGTTCCTGGACAGGGTAGCAACCCACATCCTCGCCTATGAAGGTGACGACGAGAACCCGTCCAAGTGGTATTGGTTCGAAGGTAACTTCGACTCCTATGAGGAGAACAAGGTGGAGCGCCTCGGCGCTGATGCGGCCAAGCCGCACCGTGTGACGCACCGCCGTCTGACCCGCGACTAACGGGTAGTCACAGGCACAAAATGAGGCCGGTCCCAACAGGGACCGGCCTCATTGCTATGGAATCCTGACCATGCCCTCCTGTGCCACGGTCGCAACGTGCAGGCCTTCGCGGTTGAATATCCGCCCGGTAGCCAAGCCGCGGGCCCCTTGCGCGCTGGGGGACTCCTGAACGTACAGCATCCACTCGTCCACCCGGACCGGCCGGTGCCACCACATGGCGTGATCGAGGCTGGCGACGCTCATGCCTGGCGTCATCCAGGCGAGGCCGTGTTTGCGGAGGACGGGTTCCAACAGAGTGTAGTCGCTGGCGTACGCCAGGGCGGCCAGGTGCAGTTTGGGGTCGTCGGGCAAGGGGCCCATCGTCTTCATCCAGACGGCGTTGGTGGCCACGTGCTCGCTTGGCGGTGACACGTAAAGTGCGGGGTCGATGTGACGGACGTCGAACGGCCGCTCCGAGGACATATGCCGTGCCAACGGGTGGTCGAATTGAGCCAGCAACTCAGCCGTACTGGGCAACGACTCGGGGTCCGGCATGCCTTCGGGCATTGTCGCTTGATGATCCAGGCCTTCATCTTCAACCTGGAACGAGGCAATCATGGAAAGGATCGGCACACCGTCCTGATAAGCATGAACGCGCCGTGCCGAGAAGGACCGACCGTCACGCAGCCGTTCCACACCGAACGTGATGGGCTTATTGGCGTCGCCGGGCCGCAGGAAATAGCCGTGCATGGAGTGCGCCACCCGGTCAGGTTCCACGGTTCGCATGCCAGCCATCATGGATTGGGCCAGGACCTGGCCGCCGAAGACACGATGCCGGGGCTGTTTTTGGGAAGGTCCAAGGAAAATGTCCTCATTGGTCCGGGCTCCGTCGAAGTCACCAAGGTCCAACAGGCCAATGAGGACTTCCGTCGGATCTTCTGCGGGTGCCTCAACCTTGAGGCCGGCGTTCGTGTCTGTCATGGTTCGACTCTAGACGGCGCCCGGACCCCTCTCAACCGCGGACATGCCGGTAGAGTCGATGCTGTGACAGACCTCTTGACCCAGTCCTTCCGCTTTGCCGATCCGCGCGACCTCGTTGACCTGCGGACCTACGTCACGCGTGCCAAGAGCATCGATGACGGCGCCATCCGCCTGCAGGCCGCAGGCCAGGTATTGGCCGCGTACGTGTGTGTACTCAGGCCACGCATCCTGGGTGAATCAACTCCCACAATCCTTGGGTTACGGACAATGGCGCTTGCAGAACCTGCCCAGGCCGATGTCACTGTGACGCTCGCCTCCGTCATGGACCGTCTTGCCCGCTCGGGTGCCGACGACGTCGAGTTGCCCATTCCGCCGTCGACGGTTTCGGAGTCATGGGCCGGCGTCGGCGCGCCCAGGAGCGGTTGGGCAGTCCTGGGGACGGTGCTCGACGCCGATCTGAAGTCAGCCGCGGAAGCCGGCATTGCCGAGGTGGCTGGCGTTGTGCCCACTGCCGCTGGCGCTGCCGTTGTGAATACGGCCCGGGCCGCCGTGTGGGGAAGGGAACTCCCCGGACTCAGTGACCTGCCTGCGGGTGCAGCCTTTGCTGCCTTCGCCCTGGGATTCCTGGGCGGGGGCGAGCAGCAGTTGTTCCGCAACGGACGCTGGTTCCGCTTAAGTGGTCCTCGTGGCCATGTCCTGGTTCGCACGGGCGCAGGCTTGGGTCCCGGGTTCTAGGCCCAGCCGACCTCAGACGGCCGGGGGGCTGTTCACCATGGTCAGGGCAGCGCGTTCCATGTAGTCCCAAAGGGTTCCCTCGTGAAGAGGCGACAACCCCAGCGAGTCCACTGCTGTCCGCATATGGAAGAGCCAGCGGTCCTTCGCTTCGGGCGTGACGCGGAACGGCATGTGGCGCATCCGCAGGCGTGGATGGCCGCGCTCCTCGCTGTAAGTAGTGGGACCGCCCCAATACTGCTCCAGGAACATGAGGAAACGCCGTTTGGCCGGTTCCAAGTCCTCTTCGGGGTACATGGGCCGCAGGAGCGGATCCTGCGCAACGCCGTCGTAGAAGACGTCGATCAGCTTCACGAAAGTATCGTGCCCGCCCACGGCCGAATAAAAGCTGTCCGTGTAGGCAGGCTGGCTGAAGGGATCGTTCTGCATCAGCTGGCGTCGCTGACCAGCCTGGGGGTTCGTTTCACTCACTGGCCTTCTCCTCAGCCTTCTTGGCAGCATCATTGTCGTCGGTTTCCGGCGACTCCAGCGGAACGTAGTCTCCCTGCGAGCGGTTGCCCACGCGCAGGATTTCGCCGTTTCGCAAATACCAGATGGCTCCGTCCTCAGCGCGGACCCGCGTAATGCGCAGGCCCACTGATTCAACGGTACCAATCACTTCGCTGGTAACGATCACATCGCCTATTCCATACTGGTCTTCGATGGTGATGAAGATCCCGGCGAGGAAGTCACGGATCAGCTGCTGTGCACCGAAGCCGATGGCGACACCCAGTATTCCCACGCTTGTCAGCAGGGGCGCGACGTCCACGTTCATGAACTTGAGGACGTAGATGATCACGATCACCACAACCACGACGCTCACAAGGCTTGTCAGCAAAGTGCCGATGGTTTCGGCGCGCTGTGACCGGCGTTCGTGATCCAGTGCGCGGATTGCCGGTTGCACCCATTTGAAGTGGGGCTTCTTGAAGAAGGAGCTGCCGGCGGATACCCGCCGTGTGATGCGCAGGATGATGAACCGCGCCACGATCCACACCAGCAGGCCCACGCCTAAAGTGATGAGGATCGACACGAAGTCTATTTTCTCCGGTTCAATGGTGATGGTTTCCGCCAAGGGGATGGAGGTCAAGGTGGAATAACTCCTTGTCGTCGGCCCGTGTTCGCCGGGCGCGGAACACTCTGTCCACTTCCAACCCTATCGCCGTAGCGTGACGGTATGCGCATCCTGGTCCTTGGCGGTACCGCCTTCCTGTCATCTGAAATCGCAAAGCAGGCGCTTGCCTTGGGGCACGACGTCACGTGTCTTGCCCGTGGCACCCAGGCGAACCCGCCCGACGGCGTGGCCTGGGTCCGTGGCGACCGCGCCTTGGGTAGTGCAGCCTATGGGGACGTGAACAGCCGCTGGGATGCGGTTGTCGAGGTTTCCAGGGATCCTGTTCAAGCGCTGGATGCCCTTGAAGCGTTGGGACCGCATGCGGGCCATTGGACCTTCGTGTCCAGTTGCTCGGTGTATGCGGAGCATTCGGTTCCTGGCGCTGACGAGAACGCGGCGCTTCTTCAACCGTTGCCTGAAGGACAATCAGGCACTCCGGAAACCTATGGTGAATCGAAGTCTGCGATCGAGCACATGACGCTCGCTTTGGTTGGGCACAAAGCCCACATTGTGCGGGCCGGGTTGATCGGAGGGCCAGGGGACGGCTCCGACCGCTACGGTTATTGGCCTGCGCGCTTTGCAGCCAATACCGAGCCGGTTCTCGTGCCGGACATTCCCGATGACGCCACCCAGATCATCGACGTCCGTGACCTCGCCGGTTGGATCATCCAAGGGGCAGGGATGGGCCTGACGGGCACTTACAACGCGTTGGGTGATGTAGTTCCGTTCAGTGAGTACATTTCGGAATCCAGCCGCGCGGCGCTGGGCCAGGAGAGTCAGCCCGGCACGGAGCCGAGGCTGCCATCGAGCGAAACTGTCCAGGCCGACGAAGACTGGCTGGTCGGGCAAGGCGTCGAGTACTGGTCCGGGCCGGACTCACTTCCTCTCTGGTTGCCAGCGGACCACGACGGTTTCCAATCGCGAAGCAATCAAGCAGCGAAGGCGCTCGGGATGACGTTGCGCCCGTGGCAGGAGACCCTCCGGGACGCTCTGGACTATGAGCGAAGCCTGGGCTTGGAAAGGGAGCGCAAGGCAGGCTTAAGCCGTGAAACCGAACGCAGGCTGGTAAGACTCCTGCGGAAGCAACAGAGCTAAGGGGGCTTACAGCGTCAGGCCGCTGCCGCCGTCGTGATTGGCTCGTGCAACACCGGGAAGTTGACGCTGCGGGCTATGAAACAGACCTGATTGGCTTCGTGGTGAAGTTGCGCCATCAAGGCCGAATGAGCAGGATCCGCGATAGTGACGTGCGGCTTCAGAGTCACGCTCTCGAATTGACCGCTGCCGTCACGGTTTAGCTTCATGGTGCCCTCGGCGTTGTCCTCGTAGCCGGTAACAACAACCCCATGTTTTACCGCCACGTGCAGGAAGGAGAGCATGTGGCATTGCGACAGGGCAGCAAGCAGGAGTTGCTCGGGGTTGTAGCGCGTGCGGTCGCCGTGGAACGTTGGATCTGCGGAACCTTTGAGGATGGGCAGCCCGGGAATTTCTATGTCATGATCCCGCGAGTACCCTCTGTAGCTTTCCGTACCCGCGCCCAGATTTCCAGTCCAGCGGACGGTCAATGCATAGTGGTGTTCGTTGAGGCCCATGCGGACAGTTTAGCCATCTGCCAAACAGCGCCGGCACAGGCCCCAACGGACTGCTTAGGCGTCCACGTCCACGTCCACGTCCGCTGCCCGGGCACGGAGCGCCCGCGCCACGGCGTCCCGGTTTTCCAGCATCATGCGGCGCAGGGCGGCACTCTCCTCAGGAAGAGCTGCAAGGAATTCGTCCGTCCGGTCCACCGTGGCCTGGGTTGTGAGCTGCGCCGGGTACAGGCCCACGACGATCTGCTGGGCCAACGCGTGCGTGCGTTCTTTGACAATCCCGGGGACCGCTTCAAAATATTTCTCAGCGTAGGGCTCCAGCAGGGTGGTGTCCGGCACCCGCATGAAGCCGGCCACTGCCGAGGCTTGCAGGGCGTTGGAGAGTTCGCCCTTGACCACGATGGAATCCCACGCTGCAGCTTTGGCCTCCGCCGTGGGAATAGCGGCCTTGGCCTGTGCCGCTGCATTTTGGCCGGTGGAGGTGTTGTCGCGGGCGAGTTCGTGGTCGATGCGCTCCTGGCCCTGCCTGCCGCCGGCCACCAAAGCGGTTAGCAGTTCCCAGCGCATGTCCTGGTCAACGGTGAGGCCCTCAAGAGTGTCGGTCCCGTCCAGCAGTGCCTGGATACGGTCCAGCTGATCTGCGCTGCGTGCAAGTTGCGCATAGGACTTCACGAACTGCAACTGCGCATCCGAGCCGGCTTCCACCGCCGACGCGAGCTCCCACAGCTTATCGGCGGCAGCGATCGTTGCCTCCAGTTTGTGCCCGGCCGCCACATAGTAGGTCAGCGTCGTGGCAAGCTGCCGCAGCTGAACGAGGATCACAGAGGAGTCTGTTTCCTCTGCGATGTTCGCCAGTATCAGTTCGACGTAGCCGCGCGCAGGACTTTCTCCGTCCCGTGCCGCATCCCATGCGGAGCCCCAGACCAGTGTGCGGGGCAAGCTGGCGGCAAAATCCTTGAGATGCGCTTTCGCTGTGGCCAGCGAGTGGGCGTCCAGTCGTACTTTGGCGTAGGCGAGATCATCATCATTGAGCAGGATGAGGTCCGGGCGTGTGAGGCCTGCCAAGGCGGGGACTTCGGTCCGGGGACCCTCGACGTCGAGCTCCTCGCGGTGCGTCCGCTCCAGCTTGCCCTCTTCGGTGAGGTTGTAGAAGCCCACCGCGAGGCGATGGGGACGAAGCGTTGGTTGTTCGTCGATCGCGGACTGCAGGATGTTGAACGCGGTGATGGTGCCGTCCTGCTCCACGTCCACCTCGGGAGCCAGGGTGTTCACGCCGGCGGTTTCGAGCCAGAGCTTGCCCCATACGTCCAGGTCACGGCCGCTTGCGGCTTCAAGTTCCACCATGAGGTCAGCCAGTTCGGTATTCTTCCAAGCGTGCTTGGCGAAGTACGTGCGCACCCCTGACATGAACTGTTCCGGTCCAACCCAGGCAACCAACTGCCGCAGCACGGAGGCGCCCTTGGCGTAGGTGATGCCGTCGAAATTGACCTCTACGTCTTCCAGGTTGTTGATTTCCGCGAAGATCGGGTGCGTGGTGGGCAGTTGATCCTGGCGGTATGCCCACGATTTCTCAACGGAGGCGAAGGTTGTCCAAGCCCTGTCGAAGGCCGTGTTTTCCACAGCGGCCAGGTGGGACATGTACTCGGCGAAGGACTCGTTGAGCCAGAGGTCGTTCCACCAGCGCATGGTCACCAGGTCCCCGAACCACATGTGCGCGAGTTCGTGCAGGACCGTGATGGCCCGGCGCTCGATCTGTGCGCCGGCGACCTTGCCGCGGAAAATGTAGCCTTCCAGGATTGTCACCGCGCCGGCGTTTTCCATCGCACCGGCATTGAATTCGGGGACGAACAGCTGATCGTACTTTTCAAACGGGTACGGGCAGCCAAACTGTGCCTCGAAGAATTCAAAGCCCTGGCGGGTCAGTTCGAAGATGTTGTCCGCATCCAGGTACTGCATCAAGGATTTGCGCGCGAAGACGCCTAGCGGAATGACCCTGCCGTCCGAACTTGCCACCTCGGAACGGACGGACTGGTATGGTCCGGCTATCAGGGCGGTGACATACGAGGACAGACGCGGAGTGGGAGCGAATTCCCACACGGACCTGGCTCCACCGTCCTCGCCTGCATCAGTTTCACCCGGTACCGGGGTGGCGGAGTTGGAGACGACGTCCCAGTGTGAGGGAGCAGTGACGCGGAACGTGAAGCTGGCCTTCAGGTCCGGCTGCTCGAAGACAGCGAACATCCGCCGGGAATCCGGAACCTCGAACTGGGTGTAGAGGTAGACCTCCCCATCCACCGGATCCACGAAACGATGGAGGCCCTCACCTGTGTTCATGTAGCGCGCATCGGCGACGACTATGAGTTCATTCTCCTCGGCAAGGTTTGGAAGTTGGATGCGGACGCCATCGGATACCTCGGCGGGATCCAGTTCGGTGCCGTTCAGGGTAACGCTGTAAACGCTCTCGGTCACGGCGTCGATAAACGTCGAGGCTCCAGCCTTTGCCGAAAACTTCACCACGGTGGTGGATCCGAACACCGTGGCGCCCTTGGTCAGATCCAGGGTGACGTTGTAGGACTCGACATTGAGTATTTCAGCGCGCTGCGCGGCTTCGTCGCGCGTCAGGTTAAGGCCTGGCAAGTGGTGCCTCCAGAGGTTGGGATGTCCGGCCGGGGCAGGTCCGGTCGATGGTGTGAAGCCATTCTTTCACTCCAAGCGCTGATGGCAAGGAGGTGCCCCCACAGTGTCGCCGGCACGGAGTAGCGTTGGAGCATGGGAACGTTCAGGGAGTCTCTTGATATCCGCGCACTCAGGTTTGCACTCGCCTTTCCGTTGCTGCTGGCCATAGGTTTCGTTGTGTGCGCACAGATGGTGCGAAACGATCTTCCTGATCCGGTAGCAGTTATGTGGAACGCCGACGGCGGCAGTGCCTTTGCTCCTTTCGGCGCCTATGTAACCGGCGGCGCAGCCCTGATCACCTTTTTCGGCTGGGTCGCGTTCCTCCAGGCCGTGCCGCTGTCCCGGCCGGTGGTCATGCGCAGGGTCATGATGGGCCTTGGCCTCATGGTGAGCCTCTTCGTGACAACAGTGCTGGCTGCCGGATTGGTAGGGCAATCGGGGCTGGGGGACGCCCGCGCTTCCCACGTTGATCCGATCGTCCTCGCCATGGGCAGTGGAGCGGCGGTGTCGTTGGGAGTCGTTCTCATGTTCGCTTTCAAACCCGATCCCCGGTGGACGCGGGAGGACGACGAAGCCCTTGAAGCCGCACGCCTGTACGTCACAGACCCGGACCTCGCGCGGGATACGCTGCGCATGTGGGTCCATGCCCGCAGTTCAGTTTTCATCATGATCATCGTGTCCACGCTGTTTCCAGCCGCGCTGATCGCGATAGCCGTCCCATGGCTGGGAGCCTTGTTGGCCGCGGCGGCGTTGGTTGGTGCCGGCTTCCTCTTCGCCCGCGTCCGGGCGGACAGGGGAGGGCTGCAGGTCTTCGCAGGAGGCATCGTGCCGGTCCTGACCGTTCCCGCCGTCGACATCGCGGCAGCAGCTCCGGCTGAAGTGAAAGCGGCAGACTTTGGCGGATGGGGTTGGCGGCATCATGACGATGCAACGGCGATGCTGGTCAGCAGCGGACCGGCCGTCGTCGTAAGGAAACTTAATGGAGGCAGGGTTGCGCTCAGTGCAGGGACTCCGGCAACAGCGGACGAACTCGCCGGCATCCTGAACCGGGCTGCCGAGCGGGCCCACCACGGCGGGCAGCCCCAGCAACCCGGGGCGCGGTAACCTAGGTAGCGCATCCCACACCGCCGCGCCCGGCAAGTGCCGTACCGGCGCGCCAGAAAGAATGGACTTCCTGTGACTACACCCCGCGTCCACATCGCCACCGACCACGCCGGCATGGAACTCAGCGCCCACCTGGTCAGCCACCTCACCGCAAAGGGTTATGAGGTTGTGGACCACGGACCCAGGGAATATGACGCTCTGGATGACTACCCGTCCTTCTGCATCAACGCAGGAGTTGCAGTGGTGGCTGACCAGCAAGCAGGCGTGCATGCGCTGGGCATCGTCCTGGGTGGTTCGGGCAATGGTGAACAAATTGCCGCCAACAAGGTCAAGGGTGTGCGTGCCGCGCTGGCCTGGAATCTCTCTACGGCCAAGCTCGCCCGCGAGCACAACGACGCCAACGTAGTGGCCGTTGGTGGCCGCCAGCATACGGTGGAAGAAGCAACCGAACTCATTGAGGCCTTCCTCCAGGAACCTTTCAGCAATGACGAGCGCCACATCCGCCGTATCGGCAAGATTGCGGCTTACGAGACCACCGGCGAGATCGTCGAGTAGTGCCTGAGGGGCACTCCGTCCATAGGCTGGCCCGCCAATTCCAGGACGTGTTTGGCGGCCGGCGTTTGGAGGTTTCGAGTCCGCAGGGCCGATTCACGGCCGGTGCGGAGCTTCTGAGCGGACATGTGATGGTTGAATCTGTTGCGCACGGAAAGCAGCTGTTCCTGAGGTTCGACCACGATCTTTTCCTCCACGTTCACCTTGGTCTTTATGGTGCCTGGAGCTTTGGCGGCGATAGCTCCTTCTCGGGAGCCTCCAGCATTGGCGCGCCCCGCCGGATCGGTGAGCGCGAGACTGCCTCATCCGGTACTGATGGGGAGTCCGGTGCCGGGGTGGAATACGCAGGGCCTCCCGCCCCGGTGGGTGCCGTCCGCGCCCGCCTGGTGTCGGACAACGGCTGGGCCGATCTTCGTGGAGCCACCACTTGCGCCGCTGTCACGTCCCATGAAGCAGAAGCTGTACTGGGCCGCCTGGGCCCCGATCCGCTGCGTAACCGGCCGGGGGACCGGGACGAGTTCATCCGCCGGTTGCGACGCCGCAAGACGGCCGTGGCCTTGCTGTTGATGGACCAATCGGTGCTGGCGGGGGTCGGAAATATTTACCGCGCCGAGGTCCTCTTTCGTCAGGCGGTGGATCCATGGACTCCTGGGAACATGATTGATGCTGCGACGGCCGGCAAGTTGTGGGATGACGCCGTCCTTGCCATGTCCGACGGCGTACGCGACGGCCGGATTGTCACCACGCCGCCAGCGCTATGGAGCGGTAACGGCACTTCAGCGCCCGACGCCGATGCCCACTTTGTCTATAAGCGCGAAGGGCAGCCCTGCCGCGCTTGCGGGACGCTGGTAGGCATGGCCGAAATCGGCGCCCGCAAACTGTATTGGTGCCCTGGCTGCCAGTTGTAACGGCGCCTGCCAGTTGTAACAGCGCTTTCCTGTTGTAACAACGATTGCGGATTCGTAACAACAAAAAAGCCCCAATCCGAAGATTGGGGCTTTTTACTGGAGGGGACGACGGGAATCGAACCCGCGTAATCAGTTTGGAAGACTGAGGCTTTACCATTAAGCTACGTCCCCGGGCGGGTATCCTGCTGGATCCTTGTATGGATCTCCTGCTCAGGACATCTTCCCGGTGGCTGTTGAAGCCGGGTACAACTAAACCTAATTCCGGCGGCGGTGTCAAATGTGCATTCCGGGCCCGCTTGCCCGTAGACTGTCCTGTGCATTCGGGGTGTAGCTCAGCTTGGCTAGAGCGCCTGCTTTGGGAGCAGGAAGTCGCAGGTTCAAATCCTGTCACCCCGACTCTGTGTTTCGTGTCCGCCTCAGGGATGCGGCAGAACCCCATACCCACAAATTCAGGAGTACTTAGACTGTGAAGAGCGCTGTCGAGAACCTCACCCCCACGCGGGTCAAGCTCAACGTTGAGGTTCCCTTTGAGGAACTGAAGCCGAGCATCGATGCCGCTTACAAGACTGTTGCTTCGCAGATCCAGGTCCCCGGATTCCGCAAGGGCAAGGTTCCTTCCAAGCTGATCGACCAGCGCGTTGGCCGTGGCTATGTCCTGGAAACCGCCATCAACGATGGCCTCAACGGCTGGTACCAGGCTGCTGTCCAGGAAACGGGTGTTCGTCCCCTGAGCCGTCCTGAAGTTGAGATCACCGAGGTTCCGGACCCGTCCGCAACCGATGGCGAGCTTAAGTTCCAGGTGGAGATTGATGTTCGCCCCGAGATCGAGCTGCCGGACTATGCAGGCATCAAGGTTGAGGTTGCTGCGGCTGAATCCTCCGCTGAAGACGTCGACAAGGCCTTGGATGAACTGCGTGGCCGCTTCGGCACGCTGAAGTCCGTGGAGCGTCCCGCCAAGAACGAGGACTTCCTCACGATCGACATCACCGCCACGATCGACGGCGAAGAAATCGACTCGGCCTCCGGCTTGTCCTACCAGGTTGGCGCCGGCACCATGCTTGAGGGCCTGGACGAGGCCGTGACCGGTCTGTCCGCAGACGAAGAAGCCATCTTCGACACCACGCTCGTTGGCGGCGACCACGCCGGCGAGGCAGCCCAGGTGAAGGTTGTTGTCAAGGCCGTCAAGGAGCGCGAGCTTCCTGAAGCCAACGACGACTTCGCACAGCTGGCTTCGGAATTCGACACCCTTGCTGAGCTCCGCGAGGACCTCGCCAAGCAGGCTGCCGATTCCAAGGTTGTCGGACAGGGCGTTGAGGCCCGCGACAAGGTCCTGGACAAGCTCGTAGAGCTCGTCGAGGTCCCCGTTCCGGCTTCGGTTGTCGAAGAGCAGATTGAGGCTCACTTCAACCCGGAGAACGCCCACGGCGAAGGTGACCACGACACCGAGGAGCACCGCGCCGAGGTCAAGGCAAACACTGAGCGCGCCTTCCAGAACGAGGTCATCCTTGACGCCATTGCGGACAAGGAAGAAGTTGACGTCAGCCAGAACGAGCTGATCGACTACATCGTCAGCACCGCAAGCCAGTACGGTATGGATCCCAACCAGTTCGCCCAGATCATCGATCAGAGCGGCCAGGTCCCCATGATGGTTTCTGAAGTACGCCGCCGCAAGGCACTGGCCGTTGTGCTGGGCCAGGCCGAGGTCGTTGACTCCGAAGGCAACAAGGTTGACCTGAGCGATTTTGTCCGCCCTGCGGGCGAAGTTGCTGCTGATGAGGCAGCAACCGCCGAAGCCGGCGAGGAAGCGGATGTTGTCGCCAGCGATGACCCCGCAGCCGTGAAGTTCTAGTCAATAGCGCATCAACCGACCCCGGATCAGTGATCCGGGGTCGGTTTGTTTTAAGCCCTGAACGGACAAGCCCGCATACAATCAGCGTGCTGGATCTGCGGGCCCGCTCCAATCGTGCGCCGTCAGCGAACAGCGCGATTCCGGCGAACAAATCGTCCCTGAAAACGGTTAGTGTCCAAGTAGTGAAGTTCAGTGAGGTCACTGGCACCAGCGAGAGGTAAGTACTTATGTCACAGCAATCAGAGGCTCCCCGGATGGCAACTGTCGATCCCGCAGCCCAGGACAACTACATCTACAACCGCCTGCTGAAAGAGCGCATCATCTGGCTTGGCTCTGAAGTCCGTGACGAGAACGCCAACGCCATCTGCTCCCAGCTGCTCCTCCTCTCGGCTGAAGACCCCGAGAAGGACATCTACCTTTACATCAACTCACCCGGTGGCTCGGTGACCGCCGGCATGGCCATCTATGACACCATGCAGTTCATCCCCAACGATGTTGTCACTGTTGCCACCGGCCTGGCTGCCTCCATGGGGCAGTTCCTGCTCTCTTCCGGAACCAAGGGGAAGCGTTACGCCACCCCCAACGCCCGTATTCTCATGCACCAGCCGTCCGGTGGTATCGGCGGCACTGCTTCGGATATCAAAATCCAGGCTGAGCTCATCCTGCACATGAAGAAGGTCATGGCGGAACTCACCGCAGAACAGACCGGCCAGACTGTGGAGACCATCCTCAAGGACAACGACCGCGACAAGTGGTTCACGGCCACGGAGGCTCTGGAGTACGGCTTCTTCGACAAGATCTCGGCTCACGCAGGCTCGGTAGCTGGTGGCGGTGGAACGGCCAACCAGTCGAACTCCGAGCCAGGCTCCGAAAACTAACCGGCACCAAAGAACCACTGAAACCCAGGAGTAATGACATGAACTACAACTTCGGATGGTCTGCCGGTAATCTTCCAACCAGCCGCTACGTCCTGCCCCAGTTCGAAGAGCGCACACCGTACGGCTTCAAGCGCCAGGATCCGTACACCAAGCTGTTCGAGGACCGCATCATCTTCCTCGGCGTCCAGGTTGACGACGCTTCTGCCGATGACATCATGGCCCAGCTGCTTGTTCTTGAGTCCACGGATCCGGACCGCGACATCACGTTGTACATCAACTCGCCAGGTGGATCGTTCACGGCCATGACGGCGATCTATGACACCATGCAGTACATTCGTCCGGAGATCCAGACGGTATGCCTGGGCCAGGCAGCCAGCGCGGCTGCTGTCCTGCTTGCAGCGGGAACCCCCGGCAAGCGGCTGGCACTGCCGAACGCACGCGTGCTGATCCACCAGCCGGCGTTGTCCGGCGGCCAGGGCGGCCAGGCATCCGACCTCGAGATCCAGGCTGCTGAAGTCATGCGCATGCGTACATGGCTTGAGGACACGCTGGCACACCACTCGGGCCGTACCTCCGAGCAGGTCAACAATGACATCGAGCGCGACAAGATCCTGACCGCGGCCGAGGCCATGAGCTACGGTCTGATCGACCAGGTCCTGGACTCCCGCAAGATCAAGCCCCAGGCAATCGCCAGGTAGCATACGGAAAACGACGCCGGTGCGGTTCGCGAAATATGGACCGCACCGGCGTTCTGTTTCCACCCAAGCAGCCCATTGTGACCTAGAGTGGATGTTGTCACGGTGGTGCCAACCCCGGCCAGGCTGCACACTTGAGTACGGCACGGAGCCGCATCACCCGCATGTAACGAAGGGATTCCCACATGGCTCGGATTGGCGAGAGCACGGACCTGCTGAAGTGTTCTTTCTGCGGAAAGAGCCAGAAGCAGGTACGGAAGCTGATTGCCGGGCCCGGTGTGTACATCTGCGATGAGTGCATCGAGCTTTGCAACGAGATCATCGAAGAAGAACTTGCGGAAGTTTCGGACCTTGGCAGTTTTGAACTCCCCAAGCCCCGGGAGATCTTCGATTTCCTGCAGGAATACGTCATCGGCCAGGAGCCTGCCAAACGGTCGTTGGCAGTTGCCGTCTACAACCACTACAAGCGGATCCAGGCTGGTCATGCTCCCAAGGCCGGGAGCCTTGGTGAGGGTCCGCATCACGAGGATGTGGAGATCGCCAAATCCAACATCCTGCTGATCGGTCCAACTGGCTGTGGCAAGACGTATCTGGCGCAAACGCTCGCCCGCAGGCTCAATGTCCCGTTCGCTGTGGCCGATGCAACCGCACTCACGGAGGCTGGCTATGTGGGCGAGGATGTCGAAAACATACTGCTCAAGCTCATCCAGGCCGCTGATTACGACGTCAAGAAAGCCGAACAAGGCATCATTTACATTGACGAGATCGACAAAATCTCCCGCAAGAGCGAGAACCCCTCGATCACCCGGGACGTGTCGGGCGAGGGAGTCCAGCAGGCCCTGCTGAAGATCCTCGAAGGCACAGTAGCCTCCGTCCCGCCGCAGGGTGGACGTAAGCATCCGCACCAGGAATTCATCCAGATCGACACCACCAACGTGCTCTTCATCGTGGCAGGTGCATTTGCCGGCCTTGAGGACATCATTGGTTCGCGGTCAGGGCGCAAGGGCATCGGCTTTGGAGCGCCACTGAACGAAGTCCGGGACAACGTGGACACTTACGGTGAAGTCATGCCGGAAGACCTGCTGAAGTTCGGACTCATTCCGGAGTTCATTGGCCGCCTGCCAGTGATCACCACCGTCTCCAATCTGGACCGTCCTGCGTTGATCCAGATCCTTTCCACGCCCAAGAATGCCCTGGTGAAGCAATACCAGAAGATGTTCCAGCTGGACGGTGTAGACCTGCAATTCGACGACGATGCCTTGGATGCCATCGCTGACCAGGCTCTTGAACGTGGAACCGGCGCACGTGGCCTGAGGGCCATCATGGAAGAAGTGTTGCTGCCCGTCATGTTTGATCTGCCAAGCAGGGATGACATCGCAACTGTCGTCATCACCGCTGATGTGGTGGACAACAAGGCCCAGCCCACCATGATTGGCCACGACGTCGTAGCGAAGCGCCGGAATAAGTCGGCCTAGCCACCCGTTGGCCTAGTAAGCGGCGGTTTCATTCATTCCGCGTCGCTTGATGCCCGCTTTTTACTCTTCCAAGGAGTTTCCCTGTGCCTGAAATGAACGTGCCTGAACTGACTGTGCCTGAACAGAGCCTGCCCGAACAGAACCTGCCAGAGCAGCCCGTCAATAAAGCCGATTTCTGGTTCGATCCTGTTTGCCCCTTCGCATGGATCACATCGCGCTGGATCGGCGAGGTGGAGCAAGTGCGGGGAATTGAGACCGAATGGCACGTCATGAGCTTGTCCGTCCTCAATGAGGGCCGTGACCTTCCCGGGGATTACAGGGCGATGATGGACGACAGCTGGGGTCCTGTCCGCGTGATCATTGCTGCCCAGGAGCTCCATGGCAGCAGGTACATCAAACCCTTGTACGACGCCATGGGGGAACAGTTCCACCACGAAGGCAACAAGGACCGTAGTTCCGTGATCCAGAAAGCGCTGGCAGAAGTAGGCCTTCCTGCTGAGCTGGCCCGCTTCGCGGACTCAGGGGAGTACGACACCGAATTGCGGGCCAGCCACGAGGCCGGCATCTCCCTGGTGGGCCAGGATGTGGGAACGCCCGTGGTGGCTGTAAATGGCACGGCCTTCTTCGGCCCGGTCCTCACCCGGATTCCGAGGGGCGAAGAAGCGGGGCAACTTTGGGATGCCACGGTAACCCTTGCCGGCTACCCGCACTTCTTCGAAATCAAGCGCAGCCGCACGGAAAGCCCTGAATTCAACTAGGAAAGCCCGAGTTCAACCAGGAAGCCCAGGGTCCGGCCCGGCGAATACACGGCACTACTTCAGGAAGCGCGACGTACGCCGGTCCGCGAGGATCTTTCCGTGGGTTTGGCAGGTAGCACAGTACTGAAGTGACGTGTCTGCGAACGACACTTCACGTACAGTGTCGCCACAAACAGGGCAGGGCAGCCCGGTCCTGGCATGGACCCTGAAATTGCTTCGCTTGGTGTCCTTCAGCTCGTTGGAAGGCTTTCCAGCTGCCGCGTTCACGGCACCCACCAGAACCTCCTGCATGGCAACATAGAGCCGCCGTACTGTTTCGCCGTCGAGCGTCTTCGCGATGGCGAAGGGGGAGACTTTGGCGGCGTGCAGAATCTCATCGCTGTAGGCGTTGCCAATCCCTGCGATGATGCTTTGGCTGCGGAGAAGTCCCTTGATCTGTTGGGAACTTGTCTTAAGGATTGCTGCCAGGGCATTTTCGTCGAAGTCGGGGCTGAGCGGTTCCGGACCCAGGGTTGCGATCCCGGGAACATCCAAGGGATCCCTTACCACGTAGATGGCCAGGCTCTTCTTGGTGCCGGCTTCAGTGAGGTCCAGTCCTATGTGGGCGTCGTCGGCCTGCCGGTGCAGCAGTAGCCTGGCCGCTATGTTGCTCTTGCCCATGCGCAGCCCGGCTGTTGATGGATGCTCCGTATAGCGGACCCACCCGGCCTTTGCGAGGTGGAAAACGAAAAACAGGCCGTCGGCATCGAGGCTGATGAACTTGCCGAAGCGCTGCGTGCCCTGGATGGTGCGGCCTTCGAGGGTGCTGTAGGGCGGATCAGCGGTCTTCAAGGCGGCGATGGAGTTGATGCGGACGCTGGTCAGCACAGCTCCATGGAGCTGGGTGTCCAGATACGTGCACAGGCCGTGCACTTCGGGAAGTTCCGGCATGTCCATACTCTGCCATAGCTTTACCCGGGCTGCAGGATAGCTGCACGAAAAAGCCCCGGCAGAACTACAGGATTGTAGTTCTGCCGGGGCTCTTGTGCATGGTCACTGGCGGGACCACAATGGTTCTTACCCACTTCGAAAGAAGAGGGACACGGAAACCAAAGATTCAGTGATATGCAACCAACGCAGCCTTTGGCAAAGTTGGAAGCAAGCTACCAGTGACGAGGTAGTAAGACCTGAAATTCCGAGGATTCCGCCAGACTGTCAAGCCGTCACCAGACAGCCGAAAAGTCGAAGCCCCACCAACGGCAAAACGCTGATGGGGCTTCCCCTTTGCCCAAATTTCCGGAATTTGCCGGAAGGCTCTTAGGACGCTGGCGTTTCCTCTGCCGGTGCGAGGACGACGTCGCTGACCGTCAGCTCACCCTCACCGGACTGAAGTGCGATCTCCTGGGCGTTCGCGGCTGCCTTCAGGTCCCCGAGTCCGGCCTTGAGCTGCGCAACAAGCATTTCATTGGCCGTGATGGACGCCGAGAGTACTGCGGTGCGCTGCTTCACTTTTGCCTCGGACTTGGCCTTGCGGATGCCACTGAGTGCTACGCCAACAGTGCCAAGCATGGTGGTGTCGCCATCGGCGATTTCCAGTTCGGCAGGCCATTGGGCGCGGTGAACCGAGCCGGTGCGCCACCAGCTCCACACCTCTTCGGTGGCGAACGGCAGGAACGGCGCGAAAAGGCGCAGCAAGGAGTCCAGGGTGGTGGCCAGCGCAGCCAGTACGGATGCTTGCTCCGACTCCCCGGCCGCACCGTAGGCGCGGTCCTTGATCAGCTCGACGTAGTCGTCGGTGAACTGCCAGAAGAATGACTCAGTGATTTGCAGTGCCCGGGCGTAGTCGTAGTTTTCGAAAGCCTTGGTGGACTGCGCAACAACGTCCGACAACTGGGCGAGCAGTGCCCGGTCCAGTGGATTGGTCAGCACGGAAAGATCGCTGGACACCACGGAGTTTTCGGTGGCGCCAAGGTTCAACACGAACTTGGATGCGTTGAGTAGCTTGATGGCCAACCGACGGCCGATCTTCATCTGCGCAATCTCGTAGGCCGTGTCCGCACCGAGCTTGGCCGAGGCTGCCCAGTAGCGGACGGCGTCCGAGCCGAACTCGTTCAGGACGTCCGTGGGGACAACCACGTTGCCCTTGGACTTGGACATCTTTTTGCGGTCCGGGTCAAGGATCCACCCTGAAATAGCTGCGTGCTTCCACGGCGCGCTCTTCTGCAGGGCGTCGGCGCGGACAGCGGAGGAGAACAGCCATGTGCGGATGATGTCGTGACCCTGGGGGCGGAGGTCGAACGGGTAGACCTTGGAGAACAGTTCCTCGTCACGGCTCCAGCCACCCACGATCTGGGGGGTCAGGGAAGACGTGGCCCAGGTGTCCAGGACGTCGGCGTCACCTGTGAAGCCGTTGGCCTGGTCACGCTGCGCTTCCTCGAAGCCAGGGGCTGCATCTGCGGCGGGATCCACGGGGAGCATGTCATCCGATGGCAGGATGGGGTGGTCGTAGTCCGGGTTGCCCTGGGCATCCAGGGGGTACCAGACGGGAATGGGCACGCCGAAGAAGCGTTGGCGTGATACGAGCCAGTCGCCGTTCAGGCCCGCGATCCAGTTCTCATAGCGCGAGCGCATGAAAGAAGGGTGGAAGTTGATTTCCTGGCCGCGGCCGATCAACCGTTCGCGGCGTTCTTCATCTCGTCCACCGTTGCGGATGTACCACTGGCGTGAGGTCACCACCTCAAGGGGCTTGTCGCCCTTTTCGAAGAAGTTCACGGGGTGGGTGATCTTCTTCGGTTCGCCGTTTAGCAGGCCTGCCGCCGTGAGGAGCTCTACAACTGCTTCCTTGGCGGAGAAGGCCGTCTTGCCGGCGATCGCGGCGTAGGCTTCCTTGCCGGCGTCGGTAGTGATCCATTCCGGGGTTTCGGCAATGATGCGGCCATCGCGGCCCATGATGGCGCGTGTGGGCAGCTGCAGCTCGCGCCACCACGTGACGTCTGTCAGGTCACCAAAGGTGCAGACCATCGCGATGCCGGAGCCCTTGTCCGCTTTGGCGAGCGGGTGGGCCTTTACCTCAAGCTCAACGTCGAAGAGCGGCGACTTCACGGTCTTGCCGAACAGCGGCTGGTACCGTTCGTCGTCGGGGTTTGCTACCAGCGCGGCGCAAGCGGCGAGCAGTTCCGGACGGGTGGTCTCGATGAAGATCTTTTCGCCGTCTTCGGTGAAGAAGGGGTAGCGGTAGTAGGCGCCCGCAACTTCGCGGTCCTCAAGCTCAGCCTGGGCTACAGCGGTACGGAACGTGACGTCCCACAACGTGGGGGCCTCGGCCATGTAGGCGTCGCCCGCTGCAAGGTTGGCAAGGAAGGCACGCTGGGATACCGCACGGGAGGTGTCGTCGATGGTGCGGTAGGTCAGGTCCCAGTCCACGGACAGGCCGAGGGTCTGGAAGAGGTTCTCGAAGACTTTTTCGTCCTCGACAGCGAGTTCCTCGCACAGCTCGATGAAGTTCTGCCGGGAAACGACGTCGAAATCGCGCTGGTTCTTGGCCGGCTGTGCTGGAGGACGGTAGTCGGCGTTGTAGGGGATGGCGGGATCGCAGCGCACACCGTAGTAGTTCTGGACGCGACGCTCAGTGGGCAGGCCGTTGTCGTCCCAACCCATGGGGTAGAAGACATTCTTTCCGGTCATGCGCATGTAGCGGGCCTGGACGTCCGTCTGCGTGAAGGAGAACATGTGGCCCACGTGGAGGGAACCCGAGGCGGTCGGCGGGGGAGTGTCGATCGAGTAGACCTGCTCCCGGGTGGTGTCCGGGTTGAACTTGTAGGTTCCTTCGTCCAGCCAGCGCTGCGTCAGGGCAGCCTCAAGGCCTTCAAGGGCCGGCTTGTCGGGAACGTTGATGGGGGCGGTGGCGGGCGTGTCTGTACCCTGCGTTGATTCAGCCATGTGTCAATTGTTCCATGGTCCGCCGCAGCGCCTTGCCGTAGCATGCCGTCATGGCCGGCCATCGGGACGCTTTCGTCCTCAAACGCATCTACGAGGACCCCGCTGACGACGACGGTGCCCGGGTTTTAGTTGACAGGCTATGGCCGCGCGGGGTGTCCAAGGAGAAGGCCCACTTGGATTTGTGGCTGAAGGAAGTCGCGCCATCGCCAACCTTGCGGACCGAATTTGCACACATGCAGGAGCGGTTCACCGATTTCCGGCGGCAGTACGAGGCTGAACTGGAAAGCAATGCTGCAGTTCAGACTTTGCTGGAGTTGGCGAGGTCCCATCCTCGGGTCACCTTGCTCTATGCCGCCAGGGATCCAGAGGTGAACCATGCCGTGGTATTACGTGAATTCCTGCTCGGCCGGGCAGATGCTTGAGGCCTGCGGATAGTGTGGTGCCATGACTTTGGCAGCACACACGGTTCATCCAGTTCAGAACAAGACAGCAGTAGTAACCGGCGCGAGCACGGGCATCGGCGAGGCAACGGTGCGGGCGTTGGCCTCCACAGGCTGGAAGGTCTTTGCGGTGGCCCGCAGGGCCGAGCGCTTGGGCGCGCTGGGCGCCGAAACCGGCGCCATTCCATTTGCGGCCGATATCACCAGCGACGACGACGTCGCAGCCCTTTTGCAGGCCGTTTCCAAAGCCGGGGGAGCCGATACCCTCATCAACATCGCCGGCGGTGCCCGTGGCGCGGACACGATCGCGAATGCCGATACTGAGGATTGGGAGTGGATGTACCAGGTCAACGTCCTGGGCACCATGAAGATCACCAGGGCATTCCTTCCGATGCTGAGGGAGGACGGGGAAGGAACTGTACTCAACCTCACATCCACCGCCGGACTGGCCGCTTACGAAGGCGGCGCAGGATACAACGCCGCAAAGTTTGCCCAGCACGCCATGACCAACGCCCTAAGGCTGGAAGAAGTGGGTCACAACATCCGTGTCATCGAGGTAGCGCCGGGCCTGGTCCACACTGAGGAATTTGCCCTTAACCGGCTGGGTGACAAGGACGCTGCCGCCAAGGTCTACGCCGGAGTCGAAAAGCCCCTAACGGCCGAGGACGTGGCCGACGTCGTCAAGTACGCAGTCTCGCTGCCGCACCACATCAACCTGGACCAGATCGTGGTGCGCCCGGTGGCGCAGGCGGCCAACCACAAGCTCATCCGCAAGGAAGGCTGAAGCGAGACACGCCTTCCAACCGGCTAACCGGCCGGGATAACCAGGGTTGCCACCATGGCCGCATGGTCAGAACCGGAAACCTGGTGGACCGCGTAGCCACCGCTGCCGATTCGGGGCGACGTAACCATGTGATCGATCACGATCCCAGGAAGGGGTGGTCCCTCCATCGGCCAGGTGGGGGAGAACCGTCCGCCTGAGGCTGTTCCGACGTCGACGAGCTTTTTCCCGTCCTGTCCGCCGCCCATGGCGGGGTCAAGCACGGCACGGAACTCGGCATGATCGTAGGTGGAGTTGTAGTCACCCATCAGCAGGTGATGTCCCGGACGGGAGGCCTGACGGGCAACCTTGACAAGGTCGCTGCGCCACTGCTGGATCCGCTCGTCAACCGGGGGCAGTGCATGAACGTTGGTGAGGTTCAACGTCGCCTTGGAAACGTTGCCCGCATCCGTGACGAGGACCCGCGTAACGTCCATCCGGAATGGCGTATCGGGCAGCAGCCCCTCCGGTTGCAGAGGGAAAACGGAATACACGGCGCCACCGGAAGCGTCGTCGTTGGGTTCACTCAGGAGGTTCGGCAGTATTGACTCCAGGCCTTCGGAGCGTAAGCGGTCTTCCAGCCCTTGCGTATGCTCCTGAAGGGTCAAGAGTTGAACACCGTTGTCCCGGACCAACTTCACGATGGCACGTGCGTCAGCCTCACCGTATTCAGTGTTGAGGCTCATCACCTTCAGGGAAACAGTGGCGGTCCCCGCAGGAACTGCTTCTGCCCTTCCGGTGTCCAGCGGAAACAGCCAGAACAATTGGAGAGCCAACAGGGCTGCCGTCGTGATGAGGACCCACAGGCGGCGCCCAACCACTGCAAGGACCATCGCCAGCGCCGATGGCAGCACCATCCACGGGGTGAACGACAACAGTTGAACCACCACCAGCGGCCACTCCGTGGGGACCGCCCTGAACAGGGACATTCCCGCCACAGGCAACACCAAGAGCAGAGCCAGGACCGACCACGCGGGGGATGCCTGGTGGCCCAGCCAGCGTTTTACCGGGCCCGCGGCCGGAAGGACAAGGGCGGGGTTGGTCATGGGGTCGAGTCTATGCACCCGACGGCATCCAGCTGGTCCACCCGAAGGATGATCCTGCGAGTGGAGCACGGGGCTCTCCTGCCGCTAGACTTGGGAGACAAGCGTTGACCCGGCCATCACCGGTGAGCTTCCGGAAGAACATCCCTGAACGCCCAAGTGGAGCAATCCAAGCGGCGGCCAGGGCCCAGTAGAACCGGACGGGTAAGCCCGTCACAGCAGTAATGAGAGGCCGGAACCGGCCGTTGCCCCCACCCGGGGCGCCATGGTTCCGGTAAGTGAGGTGGTACCGCGGCAACAGCAAACACTGAAGCCGTCCTCGCATCCTGACAGTCAACCAGCTATCACAGGATATGAGATGACCCACTACCCCAAGGCCTCAGCGACTCCTTCAGGCACGCAGGGCGTGTCCGCTTCCGTGAAGTTCCCGGAAATCGAAGAGCGCATCCTCAAGTACTGGGATGAAGACGGCACCTTCCAGGCAAGCATCGACCAGCGCGAAGCAGGCAAAGACGGCAGCAACGAGTTCGTCTTCTACGACGGCCCTCCCTTCGCCAACGGCCTCCCTCACTACGGGCACCTCCTCACTGGCTACGCCAAGGACCTCGTGGGCCGCTACCAGACCCAGCGCGGCAAGCGCGTGGAGCGCCGCTTCGGCTGGGACACCCACGGCCTTCCAGCCGAGCTCGAAGCCATGAAGCAACTGGGCATGACGGACAAGACCCAGATCGAAGCCATGGGCATCGACAAATTCAACGACGCCTGCCGCGCCTCCGTCATGAAGTACGCCAACGAATGGAAGGCCTACGTCACACGCCAGGCCCGTTGGGTGGACTTCGACAACGACTACAAGACGCTCAACGTCGAGTACATGGAGTCGGTGCTGTGGGCCTTCAAGCAACTGCACGAAAAAGGACTGACGTACAACGGGTACCGCGTCCTTCCGTACTGCTGGAAGGACGAGACGCCACTGTCCAACCACGAGCTCCGCATGGACGACGACGTCTACAAGAACCGTCAGGACCAGACCGTCACGGTAACGTTCCCCATCAAGGCGGGGGAGTCCGAACTCTCCAAGGCCCTCGAAGGCGTCCAGGCGCTCGCCTGGACCACAACGCCCTGGACGCTGCCCACCAACCTGGCGCTCGCCGTCGGGCCTGAAATCCCCTATGCGGTCCTGCCCGCCGGTCCGAACGGCGTCAAGGCTGCTTCGGCGGAAGCCCCGGTCACGGGCAGCTTCCTTCTGGCCGCCGACCTCGTGGGGACCTACGCCAAGGATTTGGGGTACGACGACGCAGCTGCCGCAGCTGCCGCCGTCGTCTCAACCCATACAGGCGCCGAGTTGGCGGGCCTTGAGTACGAGCCACTGTGGAACGACTTTGCCGATGCCGAGAAGTACGGCACCCGGAACGCGTGGCGCTTCCTTGTGGCGGACTACGTCACCACCACAGACGGTACGGGAATCGTGCACCAGGCTCCGGCCTATGGTGAGGATGACCAGAAGGTCTGTGAGGATGCCGGCATCCCCGTTGTCCTGTCCGTGGACGAGGGCGCGAAATTCCTGCCGTTGTTTGCCCATGGCGAGCTCGCATCGATCGTGGGACTGCAGGTCTTTGAGGCGAACAAGCCCATCACCCAGGTGCTGCGCGCTGATGGCCGCCTGGTCCGCCAGGCCAGCTACGAGCACAGCTACCCGCACTGCTGGCGCTGCCGGAACCCGCTGATCTACCGTGCTGTGTCCTCCTGGTACGTCGAGGTCACCAAGTTCAAGGACCGCATGTCCGAGCTGAACCAGGAGATCAACTGGATCCCGGGCAATGTCAAGGATGGCCAGTTCGGCAAATGGCTGGACAACGCCCGCGACTGGTCCATCAGCCGTAACCGCTACTGGGGTTCGCCGATTCCCGTGTGGCAGTCCAATGATCCCGAGTACCCGCGTACGGACGTTTACGGCTCGCTGGCTGACATCGAGGCGGACTTCGGCCGTCTGCCGGTCAACAACGAAGGGCAAGTGGACCTGCACCGCCCGTTCATCGATGAATTGACCCGTCCCAACCCTGACGACCCCACAGGCAAGTCCACCATGCGCCGCGTCGAAGATGTCCTGGACGTCTGGTTCGACTCCGGTTCCATGCCCTACGGCCAGGTGCACTACCCGTTCCAGAACGAGGAATGGTTCGACACCCACAACCCTGCGGACTTCATCGTGGAGTACATCGGCCAGACCCGCGGCTGGTTCTACATGCTCCACATCCTGTCTACGGCGCTGTTCGACCGTCCCGCTTTCCGCAACGTCATCAGCCATGGCATCGTGTTGGGCTCCGACGGCCAAAAAATGTCCAAGAGCCTGCGCAACTACCCGGACGTTTCCGAGGTCCTGGACCGTGACGGCTCGGATGCCATGCGGTGGTTCCTGATGTCCAGCCCGATCCTTCGCGGTGGCAACCTGGTGGTCACCGAGCAGGGCATCCGCGACGGCGTCCGCCAGGTCATCCTGCCGCTCTGGAACGTGTACAGCTTCTTCACGCTCTACACCAACGCCGCGAACTCCGGTTCCGGCTATGAAGCGAAGCTGCGCTACGACGGCTACTCCGACACGTTGGACCAGTATTTGATGGCCAACACCGGGGACCTCGTCCGCAGCCTGACCGAAAGCCTGGATTCTTACGACATCTCCGGGGCCTGCGATGAACTCCGCAGCTACCTGGACATGCTCACCAACTGGTATGTCCGCCGCAGCCGCCAGCGCTTCTTTGACGAGAACGTGGACGCCTTCGACGCCCTCTACACCGCTTTGGAAGCCGTATGCCGCGTGTCAGCGTCCTTGCTGCCGCTCGTGACGGAAGAGATCTGGCGCGGGCTGACGGGGGGCCGTTCCGTGCACCTCGCCGATTGGCCCGACGCTTCACTGTTCCCGGCCAATCCAGGGCTCGTGGAGGCCATGGACCGCGTGCAGCAGATCTGCTCCAGCGGATCGAGCCTGCGCAAGGCGGCGAACCTGCGGGTCCGCCTGCCGCTGCAGGAACTGACTGTCGTGGCACCCGGGGCAGATGCGCTGGGAGGCTTCGCCGCCGTCGTCGCCGATGAACTGAACCTTCGCTCCGTCCGCTTGCTGGACGCTGCTTCGGCTTCACCGGAGGAATTCGGCATCGAGCAGAAACTGGTGGTGAACGCCCGGGCTGCTGGTCCGCGCCTTGGCAAAAACGTGCAGCAGGCCATCAAGGGGTCCAAGTCCGGCGACTGGTCCGTGACCGATTCCGGCGTCGTGGTGGCCGGGGGACTCGAGCTTGAGCCGCAGGAGTACACCCTGGAGACCGTCGTGGCAGAAGCGGCCGACGGCGGGTCTTCCGCAGCTGCCGTACTGCCCGGTGGCGGCTTCGTGGTCCTGAACACCGAAGTCACGCCGGAACTGGCTGCCGAGGGCCTGGCACGCGACATGGTCCGCGCCATCCAGCAGGCACGCAAGGATGCTGGGCTGAACGTGAGCGACCGCATCCGAACTTCCGTCGAAGCGCAGCAGGACGTCGTTGACGCCCTCCAGGCCAATGCTGAGCTCGTCAAGACCGAAACCCTGACCCTGGAACTGGAAGTTCTGCTTTCCAGCGCCGAGGAACCGCAGGTCACCGTAGCAAAGGCAGGGGTCTGACCAATGACTGACGAATTCTCGGTAGAGAGCGTCTACGCCGAACTCCTGGGCCGCGCGCCGGAGAACAAAATGGAACCGCGGTTGGCTCCGCTCTTCCGGGCCATGGACGTGCTGGGTGAGCCCAACAAGGCTTTCCCGATCATCCACATCACGGGTACCAACGGTAAGACGTCCACTGCGCGGATGATCGAGGCCGGGCTCCGTGCCCACGGCCTCAGCACAGGCCGTTACACCAGCCCGCACCTTTCCAAGGTCACCGAGCGCATCAGCATAGATGGTGAGCCGGTATCGGATGCGACATTTGTTCGGATCTGGGATGAAATCCGTCCGTACCTGGAAATCGTTGACAACGAGCTCCTTGCCGACAACCAGCCGCGGCTGACGTACTTCGAATGCGTCACGATCCTCGGGTTCGCCATCTTCGCCGACCAGCCCGTGGATGTGGCGGTCTTTGAGGTGGGACTGGGCGGCATCACTGACGCCACCAATGTCGGAGACGGCCAGGTTTCCGTCATCACGCCGATTTCCCTGGACCACACGGACCTGCTGGGCGATACGACCGAGGACATCGCCTACGAGAAAGCCGGCATCATCAAGCCGGGCGGCTTCCTGGTAAGCGCCGCCCAGCCCGTGGATGCGGCGCAGGTGCTCTTGGAAAAGGCCCGGGAAGTAGACGTACCGTTCCGCTTTGAAGGCGTCGAGTTCGGCGTCGAGTCGCGCAGCGTCGCCGTGGGTGGCCAGGTCCTTACTGTCCAAGGCCTCGCAGGCCGCTACGAAGACCTCCTTCTTCCCTTGCATGGTGCCCATCAGGCAGAGAACGCCGCCGTGGCGGTTGCTGCATTGGAAGCCTTCTTCGGTGGAGGAGAAAAAGAGCTGGACATCGACGTCCTGAAGGAAGCCTTCGGCAATGTGACGTCACCTGGCCGACTGGAAGTGGTGCGGACCGCCCCCACGATCGTGGTGGATGCTGCCCACAACCCGGAAGGGATCCGTGTTTCTGCCGAGGCAATCCACGAGGCCTTCAGCTTCAGCAAGCTGGTGGTCGTCGTTGGAGTCTTGCGGGAGAAGGACGCTGAGGAGATCCTGAAGACACTCAAGGAACAACTTGGCGATCTTGCCGATGAATTCTGCTTCACCCAGTCCAACTCACTCAGGGCTGTCCCTGCAGCGGAACTGGCCGAACTCGCCGTCGATCTTGGCTTTGGCGAGGACAACGTCCACATCGCTGAGAAGCTCGATGACGCACTGGAGTGGGCCGTTGAACGGGCCGAGTCCAACGATGACCTTGCCGGCGGCGTGCTGGTCACCGGCTCCATCACCCTGGTGGCTGAGGCACGCATCCTGCTTGGAAAGGAAGGTGCCTGACAGTGGCAAGGCTGACCAAGGCCCAGCGTGAATGGCGGCCGGGCATGCCCAGGAAGCGTCGATCCACCAAGGTAATGTTCGCTTCCACGGTGCTGCTGCTTGAAGCCTTTGTGGCCTTCTTCGGCACCTTGGTGGTTTTCGGGCTAAGGCGCGGGGAAGTTGCTCCTGGAATCATCCTGGGTGTGGGAATCGCGCTGAGCGTAGTGCTTGTCCTCACATGTGCGGTGTTGTCCAAGCCCTGGGGAATCGGCCTTGGCTGGGGGCTGCAGCTCCTCCTGATCCTAACGGGGATTGCAGAGCCCATGATGTTCATCGTTGGCGTCCTCTTCGCCATCTGCTGGTGGTACGGAATCCGGACGGGGATGAGGATCGACCGTGAAGTGGCACAACGCGACCGGGAGCAGGCCGAATGGGACGCCACGCACCGTGACGAGGCTGGTTCGTAAAACCCCGTAAACTGGCTGGGAAACCCACCCACCAACCACATTGGAGCAACTGTGAGCATTGAACGGACCCTTGTCCTGATCAAGCCCGACGGCGTGGCCCGCAACCTCAGCGGAAGCATCCTCGCCCGGATCGAAGCCAAGGGTTACGCCTTGGCCGAGCTGAAGAAGGTCAACGCGACCCGCGAACTGCTGGAGCAGCACTACGAGGAACACGTGGGCAAGCCGTTCTACGAGCCCCTGGTTGAGTTCATGCTCAGCGGCCCGGTCATCGCAGCTGTCTTTGAAGGCCACCGCGTCATCGAAGGCTTCCGCTCCCTGGCAGGAACCACGGACCCCACCACCGCTGCTCCGGGCACCATCCGGGGCGACTTCGGCCGTGACTGGGGCCTGACAGTCCAGCAGAACCTGGTTCACGGCTCGGACTCCGTTGACTCCGCCGAGCGTGAGATCAAGATTTGGTTCGCCGGCTAGGTACCCCTCGCCGAAGTGACACTTAAGGCCAATGTTCATCACGAACATTGGCCTTAAGTGTCATTTCGCGAAGAGTTTAGTAACCCGACGTGCCTGCGAAGACGTGGATGAAGGCGAAGAAGATCGTGGCAATGACGGCCACATAAAGCAACGCCACGATGATCCAGCCGGAGTCACCCAAAACCTTGGCCAGTGCCGGTGGGGCCTTGATGACGCCATGGGAGATATTGCGGATGGTCACCCATACGAACATCGGGATCATCACGGCCCACACCACCATGCAGAACGGGCACAGCACGTTGATGACGTACAGGGCCTGCGACCACAGCCACACCACAAAGGCGAACCCCAGGGTTACGCCGGCCTGCAAGCCCAGCCAGTACGCGCGTGAATACTTCGCCCCGGCCAGGAGGCCCATGGCAGTGGTGATGATCACCGCAAAGGCGACGATGCCGATGAACATGTTGGGGAACCCGAAGACCGAACTTTGCGGTGTTTGCATCACCGCGCCACAGGAAACCCAGGGATTCACATCGCAGAGCGTGATGTGGTTGGGGTCTTTGAGTACTTCCAGCTTCTCAAGGACCAACGCCCCGGAAGCCAGCCAGCCGATGACGCCGGTGATCAGCAGGAGCCAGGCGAACGGCTTGTCGCGGACTGCTTTAGGCAGCAAACCTGCCTTGGTGGACGTATCCTCCATGGGGGTGGAGGCTTGGTTGGCCAGGTTTTCCCTGGCGGTGCTTGGCATCGCGGACGCAATCCTTTTCAACAAGTGACCCGGCCGGGCCGGGAACGGTTCTTGTCAGGATTGTAACGCCGGAGACTGGATGCAGCCTCCAGCCAGCACCAGCACTTTCCACACTGTGCGACACAGCCCCCTACCCTTCGAATGTGCGGGGGTGTGAGAGAATGAACATGGCTGGAAGCCGATCCACATTCGGAATCCGGTCCGGTGACTTGTTCCCAAGACCGCCAGTATGAGCAGGGCCTGCCCGGATCACGTGATCCTCGGTAAGCCCGCCATGACAATGGACGGCACCTGGTTGTGGCAGCAGAACAACGGGTTTCAGAGCAAAGCTACCGGCCTTCCAGGGCTGCCGCACCCCAATGATGGTGCGAACCGGAAGGAATACTACCGACTTCTGTCAACGCCTGAGGGTTTTGACAAATATTTGCCCCACTGGGCGCCGGATGTGGCGGCGTCGCTGGGGCAGGAGTGTTGCCACATATGGATAATGACCAGGTTGTAGCCGTTAATGAAGAGGCAGCTCCCGCGGAAACTGCGGAAGCGCCCAAAAAGACCACCCGGACACGGCGCAAGGCTGCGCCCAAAGCAGTGGAAACAGCCAGCGCTGAGGAAGCCACCGGTACTGAACAAGCCACCGGCACTGAACCGACCGAAGCGGCTGTGAAGGCGCCGGCGCGCCGTACCCGTGCGCGCAAGACAACGGTGCCTGCCGAGCCCCTCCCGGGTTTTGATGATCAGGCCGGAGTAGCGTCCCAGCCGGAAACCGATGCCGAACCTGCCCCCGAAAAGCCGGTCCGCCGTCGTCGGACTACCAAGCCCAAGGACGTTGAGGCAACGGTCAGCGCGGAGGCGCCAGCCCCCGAAGCGTCTTCCGCCGTGGAAGCCGTTGAAGAAATCACGACGCCGGATGCGGGGTCCCAGCCTGCGCCGGCTACCCAGGGCGACCTTCCCGTGGAGGGCGACGTTCCCGCCGAGGAAGAGGCCGAAGCTGCCGAGGAGTCCGCCCCCGGTTCAACGTCGTTGTTCCTGGAACCTGTCTCCATTACGTCGATGATCTTCCAGGCCCCTGATCTGAGCACCGTTGCCCGCCACGCCGTAGAAGAAAAGGCCGAAGAGTCTGAAGCAGAAACTCCGGAAGCCGGGTCAACTGACGAGCTGGAGGATTCCAGCAGCCGTCGTCGTCGCCGTAGCCGTGGCCGGCGTGGCCGCCGCGGGACTGAACGCGATGAGACCGATTCCGAGGACGGCGCTGAGGCTGAGGATGAAGAAGATGCTCCGGTAGCGGAAACGCTCGAAGAGGGCGTCACGTCGCGTCGTCGTCGGCGTCGCCGCCGGGGTGATCAGGACCTTGAACTGACTGGCGGCTCGGACGATGACCCGCCCAACACGGTGACCCGTGTCCGCGCGCCCCGCCCGATCACTGAGACGGCCCCGTCAAACCGGGTTACCAGTGTTAAGGGTTCCACCAGGCTAGAGGCCAAGAAGCAGCGCCGCCGCGAGTCCCGCGAGACCGGACGCCGCCGCCAGGTGATCACAGAGGCTGAGTTCCTTGCCCGCCGTGAGTCCGTGGATCGCCAGATGATCGTCCGCCAGCGCGACGATAGAATCCAGATTGCGGTCCTTGAAGACGGCGTGTTGGCCGAGCACTTTGTGTCCAAGACCCAGCAGGATTCGCTGATCGGCAACGTGTACCTGGGCAAGGTCCAGAATGTTCTGCCGTCCATGGAAGCTGCCTTCGTGGACATCGGACGCGGGCGCAACGCCGTTCTTTACGCCGGCGAAGTCAATTGGGACGCCGTCAATCTCGAGGGACAGCCGCGCCGGATCGAGAATGCCCTCAAGTCCGGTGATTCTGTCCTGGTGCAGGTGACCAAGGATCCTGTTGGCCACAAGGGCGCGCGCCTCACAAGCCAGATTTCCCTTCCGGGCCGCTACCTTGTGTACGTGCCTGGCGGTTCCATGACCGGCATCTCGCGCAAACTGCCCGACGTCGAACGCAACCGCCTCAAGCGCATCCTCAAGGATCGTTTGCCTGAGAACGCCGGCGTCATCGTGCGCACAGCCGCTGAAGGTGCCTCCGAGGAAGAACTGACGCACGACATCAACCGTTTGCGCGCCCAGTGGGAAGGCATTGAAGGCCAGGCGTCCTCCACCAAGGTGCTGGCACCCGAACTGCTCTACGGCGAACCTGACCTCACTATCAAGGTGGTCCGGGATGTCTTCAACGAGGACTTCTCCAAGCTGATTGTGTCCGGCGACGACGCGTGGGACACCATTGAGGCTTACGTCACCTATGTTGCTCCCGATTTGGTGGGCCGCCTTGAAAAGTGGACCAAGGACCAGGACATTTTTGCGGCCTGGCGGATCGACGAACAGATCCACAAGGCCCTGGAGCGTAAGGTCTTCCTGCCGTCCGGCGGTTCGCTTGTCATCGACCGCACCGAGGCCATGACCGTCGTGGACGTCAACACAGGTAAGTTCACCGGCAGCGGTGGAAACCTTGAAGAAACCGTCACCAAGAACAACCTTGAAGCGGCCGAGGAAGTAGTTCGCCAGCTGCGCCTGCGCGATATCGGCGGCATCATTGTCATCGACTTCATCGACATGGTCCTTGAATCCAACCGTGACCTGGTACTCCGCCGATTGGTGGAATGCCTGGGCCGTGACCGCACCAAGCATCAAGTGGCTGAGGTGACGTCGCTTGGCCTGGTGCAGATGACACGCAAGCGCATGGGCACAGGCCTGCTTGAAGTGTTCGGTGAGCAGTGCGAGCACTGCGCCGGACGCGGCGTCGTCACCCATGATGAGCCCGTGGAACACCGACGCGCCAACGTAGTTGCCGCCGAGCACCACCGTCCACACACAGAACCGCAGCAGCCTGCTGCCCGGAATGAACGCAAGCGTCGCCGTGGGAAAGGTGGGGGAGCGGTAGCCGAGGAACCAGTCTCCACCCACAGCACCGCTGCCGCCCCGGTAGCTGCGCCAAGTGGCAAGGAGTCGGTTGACCCCGTTCGCCAGGCGAAGGCCGAGGCGACCAGGGCGGCTCTTGCCACCATCGCCGCTGCAGCGCATGCCGCGCACTTGCACGACGACGAAGTTCACCGCGCGGAGGAACTGGCACGCGCAGCCGGTCAGCATCACGACACGGCTGAATCCGTGTCTGATACGGCAACCGGCGATGCCGGGGGAGCGGCCGCAGCTGATGCCGCCAGCCATGAAGCAGCGGTTCGGGAGGCACGGTCCACGCCCGTTTTGCGCTTCGGCGGCGAAGAAGTGGCGCTTCCATTCGTGGAGCACCATGAGGAACCGTCTGCGGGCAAGCCGGCCATGAGCCTGGACCTGCTGGCGGAGGCGTTCTCGCACCTCGGTGCTGCACCGGCTGCCGAGGAAAACACTGTGGATACGGTTTCCGGACCTGCCACGGCTTCCGAAACTTCCGCTGCCTCCGCTGCCACTACCTCCGCTGCAAGTGCTGCGGCCACCGACGGTCAGAACGATCGTTCTTCGCGTTCGCGTGGAAGTCGAGGCCGAAGGAACCGTAGCGCGAGCAGGGCACAGGGTGCCGCAAACGAAACCAGCGTGGAGCACCACGAGGTAACTGCCGCAGCCGCGGGTGGAACGGCCCACGAGGCCAAAGCGCCGGCAGCGGAAGAGCCTGCCAAAAAGAAGGCAGCTGACGAGCCCATCATCCTCGGCGTAGGAGTTCCAGCTTCGGAGTTGTAAGCACGTCAGCACTGATGACGTGTTGAAAGAGTCCCGCAATATCCGATGTCGTCGGATACTGCGGGACTCTTTTGTCGCCGGCAGTCACATCCATGCACCCAAGCAGGCCGGTTCCCGGACCGCTGGACTTCCCGGCTACGCTAGGAAACTGACACGGGGTGCCGGGCGCTGGGCCTGGCTGAGATCCAGACCCGTTGAACCTGTCCGGTTAGCACCGGCGAAGGGATGTCCATCATGGCTTCATTGTCCAGTTCCCCTGTCTACCCCCTTGACCCCGCCGGTAGCGTTGGCGGACCCGTGGCTGCCCGGCAACATCCGCGGGTGCTTAGCATTGCCGGTTCGGATCCGTCCGGAGGCGCAGGGATCCAGGCAGACCTGAAGAGCATTGCTGCGCACGGTGGTTACGGAATGGCTGCCATCACGGCGCTCACGGCACAGAACACCCTTGGAGTCAGTGCAGTCCATGTTCCGCCCGTGGAGTTCCTGCGCCAGCAACTGGACGCCATCAGCAGCGATATTGAGATTGATGCCGTCAAGATCGGGATGTTGGGTGACGCGTCCGTCATCCACGAAGTCCGCAGCTGGCTCGAAGACGTGCGTCCCGCCGTCGTGGTCCTTGACCCGGTGATGGTGGCCACCAGCGGCGACCGGCTTCTGCGTGGGAACGCCGAAGCCGCGCTTCGCAGCCTCCTGCCTTTGGCGGATCTCGTTACCCCCAACCTTCCCGAACTGGCTATGTTGCTGGGGGAGCCTGACGCCCCGGACTGGGCCACTGCCCTTGACCAAGGCAAGCGTCTGGCTGCCGAATGTGGAACGACCGTCCTGGTGAAGGGTGGCCATTTGGCAGGAGCGGAATGTCCTGATGCCTTGGTCAATACGAGCGGCTTGCTGCGGCAGGACGTTATCGAGGTGGCCGGTCCCCGCGTGGATACCCGGAACAGCCACGGAACGGGCTGTTCGCTCTCCTCGGCATTGGCCACGGTGCAGGCCCGCAGAGGTGACTGGGAAGCGTCACTGCGGGAGGTTAAGCCGTGGCTGCTGCAGGCCCTTTCTGCGGCCGACGGGCTCGACGTGGGCAGGGGCAGCGGGCCGATCCAGCACTTTCACCATCTGGAGCCAACACGGAATCCTGCTGGCCGGTCCGGCGATTTTGCCGCGCGACTTTGGGCGGAAGCCACGCCGGAGTTGGACGCAATCTACGGCCTGGCGTTCATCCAGGGCCTGCAGTCGGGGAGGCTCTCTGAGCCCGAGTTCAACTACTACCTTGCCCAGGACGCCATCTACCTCAACGGCTATTCCCGGGTTCTGGCCCGCGCCGGTGCCCTTGCCCCCACTGAGGAAGAGCAGCTCTTCTGGGCCAAGGCGTCACAGACCTGCCTTGAGGTCGAGTCCGAGCTTCATCGGAACTGGCTGAGCACGCGCCCGGCTCCGACGCAGACCGGACCCGTGACCAAGTCGTACGTGGACCACCTCCTGGCCACTTCCGCGTCCGGCAGTTACGCTGTGTTGCTCGCAGCAATCCTGCCCTGTTACTGGCTGTACGCGGAGGTAGGCCGGCAACTCCACGCGGCCTACGTGGATGCAGGCGCACCCGGCGACCACCCGTACGCCGACTGGTTGAAGACCTACGCCGACGAGGAGTTTGCTGCCGCAACCCGCAAAGCGATCGACCTTACGGACGCAGCCGCCCTCAAGGCCTCTGCGCAGGAACGCGAGGCCATGGTTGAGGCCTTTACACACTCTTGCCGCTACGAGACGGCCTTCTTTGATGCGCCAAGGCTCTTCGCCTGAGTTCGATTTCCGTGGTTTCTGCATAGCCGATCGACGAAACTCCCGCGCGTCGCCAGCCAGATCGCAGCATTCCCGCCCAAACCCTGTAGGCTGTATGGGCACGGTGCCGGGAGAGTCCGTTACAACTGGTGATGCAAGTCACCCGATAGCCTCCGGACCCGGCCTCATTTGCAGCTGAAGGTCAAACTAGCGTAATCTTGATCTTCGGTGCTTACGCCAACACTTGGGTTATGCCCCTTGGAATTGTTCATGGGATGACTCGCGGGCTTCGATCTGAAGTCCACGGCGTTGAGGCACAGCGCGAACCAAGCCTGATTCCGGTTCAAGGTTCCGCACGCAAATTTAGTAAGAAACGTCGAGAGAAGTGAGTACCCAAGTGGTGTACGCGATTGTCCGCGCAGGCGGCCGCCAAGAAAAAGTTTCCGTTGGAGACTACGTAACGCTTAACCGCGTCCCCGGTGGAGCCGGCAGCACGCTTGAGCTGCCCGCCTTGCTCCTGGTTGACGGCGACAAGGTCACGTCCGCTGCTGCGGACCTGGCCAAGGTCAAGGTCACGGCTGAGATCCTTGAGGACCTTCGCGGTCCCAAGATCGTCATCCAGAAGTTCAAGAACAAGACCGGCTACAAGAAGCGCCAGGGTCACCGTCAGGAACTGACCAAGATCAAGATCACGAGCATCAAGTAACTTTCGTTACTCTGTTCAGATTTTCAGTTTCCCCAGAAATTTAGAGGCAGGCATTTCACATGGCACACAAAAAAGGCGCGAGCTCCACTCGCAACGGTCGTGACTCCAACGCACAGCGCCTCGGCGTCAAGCGTTTCGGTGGCCAGGTAGTTTCCGCAGGCGAGATCATCGTTCGCCAGCGCGGAACCCACTTCCACCCCGGTGCAGGCGTCGGCCGCGGTGGCGACGACACCCTGTTCGCACTCGAGGCCGGTGCGGTTGAGTTTGGTACTCGCCGCGGACGTCGCGTAGTGAACATCGTTGCTGCTGCAGCTGCAGAGTAACAACAAGTTCTGAACCGGTGGAGCGGGCCAAACGGCCCGCTCCACCGTTCTTTTAACCGCATTACAATCGATTAGGGCGCCCATGGCGCTCTGGTTTATGCAACAGCGCTGGCAACAGCAAGAGGAGATTCACGTGGCGAGCTTTGTAGACCGGGTAGTCCTGCACGTATCCGGCGGAACCGGCGGCCACGGCTGTGTCTCTGTCAAGCGGGAAAAGTTCAAGCCTCTCGGTGGACCCGACGGCGGCAATGGCGGCAACGGCGGAGACGTCATCCTTAGGGTGTCGGCGCAGACCACCACCTTGCTTGACTACCACCACGCCCCCCACCGCCACGCCACCAACGGTGGCCCTGGCATGGGTGATTGGCGTGGCGGCAAGAACGGCGAAACCTTGATCCTCCCCGTGCCGGACGGCACCGTGGTGAAGACGAAGGACGGCGAGGTCCTCGCTGACCTCGTGGGCGAAGGCACGGAGTATGTTGCCGCGGCAGGTGGCCAGGGCGGTCTCGGAAACGCCTCACTGTCCTCGCAGAAGCGGCGCGCGCCCGGCTTCGCGCTACTGGGCATTGAAGGCGAATCCAGCGACATCGTCCTGGAACTGAAGTCCATCGCCGACATCGCGCTGGTCGGATTCCCCTCCGCTGGAAAATCCAGCCTCATTGCGGCCATGTCCGCTGCCCGGCCAAAGATTGCCGACTACCCCTTCACCACCCTCATTCCCAACCTTGGCGTCGTCCAGGCCGGCGACATCCGGTTCACCATCGCCGATGTGCCCGGCCTGATCGAAGGCGCCAGCGAGGGCAAGGGCCTTGGCCACAACTTCCTGCGCCACGTTGAACGCTGCGCGGCCCTGGTTCACGTCCTGGACTGCGGAACCCTGGAATCGGACCGTGATCCACTCTCCGATCTGGCCATCATTGAGGCGGAACTGGAGAAGTACGCCGTGGACATGAGCTACGCCGGCGTAGACGGCGAAGTAGTGCCGTTGAACGAGCGTCCCAAGCTTGTTGTCCTGAACAAAGTGGATCTTCCGGATGGCAAGGACATGGCGGAGTTCGTTCGTCCGGACCTCGAAGCACGCGGCTACCGTGTGTTCGAAGTCTCGGCAACCAGCCACGAGGGCCTGCGCCAGCTAGGCTTCGCAATGGCGGAGATCGTCAAGGCTGCGCGGGATGCCGTAGAGACTGCCCCTCCCAAGGTTGCCCCGCCCATCCTTCGTCCGCGCGCCGTCAACGAGAGCGGATTCCGGATCCGCCGCGAGGAAAAGAACCTCGAGCCGCTGTTCCGCGTGTTGGGCGAGAAGCCTGTCCGCTGGGTCAAGCAGACCGACTTCACCAACGAGGAAGCCATTGGCTACCTGGCCGATCGCCTGGCCAAGCTGGGCGTCGAGACGGAGCTCTTCAAGGTTGGAGCGAAGCCCGGCGATACGGTGGTCATCGGCGAGGAAGATGGCGTGGTCTTCGACTGGGAGCCCACCATGATGGCAGGCGCCGAGCTCCTGGCGACTCCCCGTGGTACCGATATCCGCGTCGCGGACATCGGCGACCGTCCCACACGTTCGCAAAAGCGCGATGAACAGCTTGAGCGCCGGGAAGCGAAGGCTGCCGCCCGTGCTGAACTCGAAGCCGAGCGCAAGGCTGGCATCTGGACTGAGTCCGTCAGCCGTCGTCGTGCCCAGCCCGTAACGGAAGGCCACCTGGATACCGGTGATGACGACTAGGACTGTCGAAATTCCGGACGCAGAGGTTCTTGAGCGCCAGGCCCTGGCCACCGCCAAGAGGATTGTTGTCAAAGTGGGCTCGTCCTCGCTGACCAGTATCAAGGGCGGCATTTCCGAGAAATCGCTGACTTCGCTGGTTAATGCGCTGGCTGACAAGCGAAATGCCGGTACTGAAATCATCCTGGTTTCTTCGGGCGCCATCGCGGCAGGTCTTGCCCCGCTGGGGCTCGCCAAGCGCCCGAAGGACCTCGCTACCCAACAGGCTGCGGCAAGCGTGGGGCAGGGCCTGTTGATGGCGCGCTATACGCAAGCTTTCAGCGCGCACGGCGTCACGGTCAGCCAGGTCCTGCTGACAGCTGACGACCTCATGCGCCGGACGCAACACACCAATGCTTTCCGTGCCCTGGACCGCCTGCTGAACCTCGGTGTCGTTCCCGTCGTCAATGAGAACGACACCGTGGCAACCCATGAGATCCGTTTTGGGGACAACGATCGCCTCGCAGCCCTGGTGGCACACCTGGTGCGCGCCGACGCACTCGTGCTGCTCTCCGACGTCGATGCCCTGTACGACGGTCCACCCTCGCACGGCGCCAAGCGCATCCCCTTGGTTCGTGGTCCGCAGGACCTCCAGGACGTGACCATTGGCAAGGCAGGCAAAGCCGGTGTAGGTACCGGCGGCATGATGACCAAAGTGGAAGCGGCGTCCATTGCTGCCGGGTCAGGGATCCACGCGCTAGTGACTTCGACGCCCAATGCTGCAGCTGCCTTGGCAGGGGAGGACGTAGGAACGTGGTTCGCCGTCAACGGCAGCCGCAAGCCCGTCCGGCTCCTGTGGCTGGCTCACCTGGCAACGGTTCACGGGCGCTTGATGCTCGACGACGGCGCGGTGAAGGCAGTGCGCGACCGGCATAGGTCACTCCTGCCCGCGGGGATATCGGACGTATCCGGGGACTTCGAAGCCGGCGACCCCGTTGAAATGGTGGCTTTGGATGGAACAGTGATTGCCCGCGGCCTGGTGAACTATTCCTCGGAGGAGCTTCCCCGCATGCTTGGACGCTCCACCCAGGAACTCGGCCAGGCAATGGGCCGCGGATACGACCGCGAAGTTGTTCATGTTGACGACCTCGTACTCCTTTAGGCTGCGCCCTCATCTAAACTTGGAGCATGACTGAAGCGCTGACCCCTGACGCCCCTGTGATTTCCGACGTTTCCGGTGCCGCCGGCCAGACGCCGGAGAACCCTGTGGCAGGTGGCGCTCCGTTGTCGCCGGAAGATGTCCAGGCTGCCGTCCATGCCATTGCCGACCGCTCCCGCAAGGCCGCACGCCGTATGGGTCAAGCCAACCGCGCGTGGAAGGACCGCGCCTTGCGCGCTATTGGTGCGGCCCTTCAGGAGCGCCGGAAGCACGTGCTGGAAGCAAACGCCAAGGATGTTGCCGCAGGGCGTGCCAACGGCACATCGGCCGCTCTCCTTGACCGGCTGACACTGACACCTGCCCGCATCGATGGGCTGGTTGCTGCTTTGGAGAACCTGGCTGGCCTGCCGGACCCCGTAGGCAACGTGGTCCGTGGCCAGACGCTGCCCAACGGCTTGCGCCTGCGCCAGGTCAACGTCCCCATGGGCGTCGTTGCTGCTATTTATGAAGCCCGCCCCAATGTCACGGTGGATATTGCCGGACTCGCGCTTAAGAGCGGCAATGCCGTCATCCTGCGGGGTGGTTCCGCTGCAGCGAACACCAATGAGGCCCTGGTGCAGATCCTTCGGGAAGCCCTGGACTCTGTTGGCCTGCCTGCCGATGCTGTGCAGACCGTGGACCAGTACGGCCGCGAGGGCGCCAACGTGCTCATGCGTGCCCGTGGCCGCGTTGACGTCCTGATTCCCCGCGGTGGACGGGACCTTATCCAGACTGTCGTGACCAACTCTGCCGTGCCTGTTATTGAAACGGGTGAAGGCAATGTGCATATCTTCATCGACGAATCGGCCAATGAAGAGATGGCGGTTGACATTCTTTTGAATGCCAAGACCCAGCGTCCCAGCGTCTGCAACACCGTAGAGACCCTTCTTGTACACTCGGGCTCCACCGTGCTGCCTGCCGTTGCCGCTGCACTTCGCTCTGCCGGAGTCACCCTCCACGTCGATGAGCGGATTGCTGCCGCTTTGGGCAAGGACGTTGAAACCGTTCCGGCCGACGACGACGATTGGGCCACCGAGTACATGGACCTGGACCTTGCCGTTGCCATGGTGGACAACCTCGATGATGCCGTCAATCACATCCGCAAGTGGACCACCGGGCACACCGAAGCGATCCTGACGAACAACCTGGCCAACGCCGAGAGATTCATTGCTGAAATCGACTCGGCTGCCGTCATCGTCAACGCCTCCACGCGTTTCACCGACGGCGGTGAGCTCGGCCTCGGAGCAGAAGTGGGTATTTCCACCCAAAAGCTGCACGCCCGTGGGCCCATGGGTCTGACCGAACTCACCACCACCAAGTGGATCGTGCAGGGCGAAGGCCAGATCCGCAGTTAGCTACGCGGTAACATAGAACAGAAGTCCGGAACGGCGGGGAGTCCCGCCGTCGAAAATCCTTGAGAACCAACTAGGGGAGAAGATGCTGTTTCAGCAGATCGCCACGTCCATAGCAGCCCAAACAGAAGGCGGCCACGAAGCGCCTGCCCCGCTCTGGGCCGAGCCGTGGGTCTTCGGAGTCAGCATGTTTGCCCTCCTGCTGGTTTTGATGTTCGTTGCCCTCTCCTACACCAACCTCGGCAACCGTCACGAGGCTGTGGAAGAGCACTCGGATCCGCACCGCCAGCACCCGAACAAGCACACCCACAAGCAGGGCCACTAACATTATCGCCGCAACTCCGCGCGGGGAGTCGGAGCGCAGGCTCCGGCTGGGCGTGATGGGTGGAACTTTTGATCCCATCCATCACGGCCACCTTGTGGCTGCAAGTGAGGTTGCCGCCAAGTTCGATCTCGACGAAGTCGTTTTCGTGCCTACTGGCCAACCTTGGCAGAAGTCCAGCAAGCAGGTCAGCAAACCCGAGCACCGTTATTTGATGACCGTGATCGCCACGGCCTCAAACCCGAGGTTCACGGTGAGCCGGGTCGATGTTGACCGTCCCGGACCCACTTACACCATCGACACCCTGCGCGATCTAAGGGCCCAGCGACCCGACGCTGATTTGTTCTTCATCACTGGCGCTGACGCCTTGGCCCAGATTCTGTCCTGGAAGGACGTTGACGAACTCTGGTCTTTGGCGCACTTCGTTGGTGTAACGCGCCCTGGCCACGAACTGGACGGCATGGGCAGGGAAGACGTCAGCCTCCTGGAAGTTCCAGCCATGGCGATCTCCTCAACGGATTGCCGGACACGCGTAGGTGCCGGGAACCCCGTTTGGTACCTCGTGCCCGATGGCGTGGTGCAGTACATCGCCAAGTATGGTCTGTACGCCCCGCACTCCGGGACTGCGCGGCCAGGGACAGGGGAGCTGGCCCCCGCATTATCCGGATCAGACGACCAAGCACGTACTGAATGAGTTTTGAATGAGCAGCCAGGAACAGCGACCCATCCGCAGCAGGCGTGAGCTTCGCCGCGCCCGCGAAGAGAACCAAGAGCCGCAGGCAGAAGCTACACCACACAAAGTAGTAGACGCCGCGGAGAATGCTGTAACTGGCCGGAATCGTCGGGCGGCGGATGCTCCCGTAGATGCAGTGGGTACCACCGCGCAGCAGCGGTCCTCCCAGATCCGCGCCCGCGACCGCGCAGCTTTGCGCACCATCAAAGAGCTTGCGGACAAGGAAGAGCAGCTCTCCGGCGGTGGACCACCAACACGTCGCCAGCTTCGACTGCAGCAACTCCAGCAAGAAGTGGCCACGTCTGCGAACCCCATCGTCCCCATGCCGGGCGGGAAGCCAACGGACAAACCAGCCGGCCATCCCGTGGATACCAAGGCCGCCGCTGAGGGTTCCGATGGGGTTCCGGCACCCAACACTGGTACTGCCGAATCTGAAATGTCTGTAGAGCAGGCACTTGCGGTCCGTGAACTGATCGCTGCCCAGGTCCAGAATCAAACCGCCAAGCTTGAGCACATTGCCGAGCAGGATCCCCTGGCTGTCGATCCTGAGGTCCTCGCCCAGCAGATTGCCCTCGCCGAACGAGCTGCAGTGCTGAACAAGCGGGCAGCGGCCAAACAGAGGCTTGCCGAACAGAACCAGGCTGAAGCCAAGGCCCCGGCAGCGGGCGTGTCCGAGGGGAAGAAGTCGTCGGGAGTCTCAGTGGGCCCCTCCACTGCCAACAATCTCGCCATGGTCACGCCGCTGGAGTTCGTCAAGGTGCCCGGCATTGAACGTCCGGTCATGAAGCGCCCCAGTACCACTTTCGTGCCTCTCGTGACCTCGTCGGGTCCCACTCTTGATGCCGGCAAAGCGCCGGCGAACGGAAAGGGCACGCGTGGCCGTTCGGGTGTTCTCGCCCGTGCCGAAGCTGTGGCAAGGAACGCCCGGAAGCGGCCGGCCGCCGTCGACGAACAGCTTGAAGAAACACAGCGTCCGCCGATTTCTGCCAGCGCGGCCTATGGACTGGACCCCCTGGACGCCAATACGGCCGGCCTGGCGCGGGCCCAGCGCAACAGGTTGCTGCAGTTCGGCGTCCTGGCGTTGGGTGTTGTCGCGCTCATCGTCGGCATCATCATGATTACCAGCGGCTAATTCCGCTAGAACCCGGCTAACGCCATTTACAGGCCAACGGCCACAACAAGGAGTCCCCGTGTCTGCACATGAACAATCCATTACCCTCGCCCGTCACGCCGCGCGTGCGGCGGCTGACAAGCTTGCTGAGGACATCGTTGCGCTTGACGTCAGCGAGCGGCTCGCCCTGACTGATGTCTTCCTGATTGCCTCTGCGCCCACTGAGCGCCAGGTCAATGCCATCGTTGACGGCATCGAGGAAGAGCTGATGAAGCAGGACCTTCGCCCGGTGCGGCGTGAAGGCCGTTCCGAAGGCCGTTGGGTGCTCTTGGACTACGCCGACATCGTCATCCACGTCCAGCACGCAGAGGACCGCGTTTTCTACGCCTTGGAGCGCCTTTGGAAGGACTGCCCCGTAGTTGACCTTGAACTGGGGGATGACGCCTCGGCAAAGGCTGCGCCAGCAGGGGAATCAGAGCTCTAAACATGGGCCGGCATCCGAATATGCCCGATTTGGAATTTTCGGAAACGCTGTTCTAAGATATTTGAGTTGCTTCGGCGCGGATGGCTGGAAAGTCGATCGTGGAGCAGCAAGAATATGGGGCTGTGGCGCAGCTGGTAGCGCACCTGCATGGCATGCAGGGGGTCAGGGGTTCGAGTCCCCTCAGCTCCACTCTTAAGGTTCTGCCCTTCTTCGGGATGAAGAAGGGCAGGGCCTTTTTTGTGTGGTTCGGCCTAGCTGCCAGCGCCGGCTTCGATTGCCGGCAGCATGAATTCCCACATCTCGTCAATGCGGCGAAGTACGTCCGTGCGGGCAGTCAGGACGTTGGACACCATCTGGACTCCGGTGAAGGAGGCAACCAGATAGCGGGCAAAGGCGGCGGGCTCCAGCGTGGGCCGGACAGCCCCTTCGGTTTGGGCTTGGCGGAGCAGTTGCTCCACTGTTTCTATCCAGTCCTGGTAGGGGCCCGAAATATCGGCATCAAAGGCGGAGGCTTCGAACGTCAGGCGGATCCCGCCTTGGACAATCGCTTCGTCAAGCAGCTGCCGGCCGAACATCCGGCACAGTCCAATGATCTTGTCCAGGGCAGTCATGTTTGAGCCCACGATGCCCGCACCCGCCGCGAGGACCAATGCATGCTGCTCCTGGATGACGGCCAAAGCCAGCTCCCGCTTGGACGTGAAGTGGAAGTAGAGCGCCCCTTTGGTGACTCCGGCACGCTTGGTGATGTCGCTCAGGCTTGCATTGCCGTACCCGACCTCCGCGAAGACATGGGCGGCGCCTTCAATAACGGAAAGGCGGGTGTCTTTCGCGCGTTGCTGCATGGGCGGTGGGGGAGCCTCTCACTTGTTTCACTGTGGGACGGCCAGTAGAACGCGCCGCCGGACCCCACAACGCTACCACCGTCCATACGTTAGGGCCCGTAAAACCGACTGAACGGTTTGGTTTATTCTTTCGGTGATTCTAGACTTCAAGAGGAGTCGCGCCGGGCCTTGGCCCAAGGGACTCCGCGTGGCCGTTTGGGGGGAGGTGCGGTGGAGCGATCCAGCGCACCCCGGCTGCGGGGGAGTGCAGGGCAGAAATGCCCGCTCATCGCCGTGAGGCGTATCACGCTCCCGTGATTTCGCTTCTCGGGGGATTGTGGTTAGTATTGACGAGTTGCTTCGGCGGGAAGGGAAATCTTCCTGAAGAAATCAACAAGATCCGGGGCTGTGGCGCAGCTGGTAGCGCACCTGCATGGCATGCAGGGGGTCAGGGGTTCGAGTCCCCTCAGCTCCACTTCGGATAAAAGACCCCGCTCGGGTGAGCGGGGTCTTTTGCTTTCTGGTCCCGTGGCGGGATTCGTGGGTTGGCGGGACGGATTCCTATTCCTGGCGGACGCCGAACTCGGCTGCACTGAGGAATTCGATGCCTTGGAAGGGCTGATCGCCCACCACCCGGGCATGGTGTCCCGGTGGGATCGAATAGGAGTCACCGCCGGAAATACTAACCTGGGCGCCATCGTTGGTTTCCACCTCGAGGGAGCCGGAGACGCAGAAACCTACATGGCTCAATTGGCAGGATTCGGTTCCGACTACGGGTTTGATGCAGTCGTCCCAAGTCCAGCCGGGTTCAAAGGTGGTCCGGCCGATTGTGTATTCTCCGACGGTGACGACTTCCACCTTCGTCTTGTCCGGGGTGCGCGTTTCGTCGGGGGAGTTGTGTGATTTCACTTGGAGTTGCGTGACAACATTGACACTCATGGTTCGCTCTCAGGAAGGGAGCCGGTTAAGTGTGGTCCCGGGGCCTGGCTCGTCGGTTGGGCGGGACCGGTGCCTGCCGTCGGACGGGTTTGGGTTCGCAATCCGTCGCGACAACAGGTGCTTGGCATGCTGCATCATCCACATTCCTCCGAACGCACCATGAAGTCGAGACACTAAAGCGAACGAATTTTAGGAAAGTGGGAACGCGATGGTGGCCGAACTGGAACTGGAGCCGTTGTTCGGCGGGCTGCGCAGGTTCCCCGATGTCGAGGCGGACAACCTCCAGGCATACGACGCCACGGATCGCCTCCTCCTTGAAACCGCCGTGGACTATCTCCGGCCGGAAACAAGGATGGCTGTCATTGGCGACCGGTACGGTGCCCTGACACTGGGCGCTTTGGTGGGAAACGGCGTCGGGCATGTCCGCGTCAACCAGGACCTCTACACCGGAAGGCTGGCGCTCCAGCACAACGCGGAAGCAGCCGGCCTGCAAGGTCTGTTCAGCACCCATGAATTGGGCAAGGAGCTCCTGGCGGGCGCGAACCTGGTGCTGATGCAGTTGCCGAAATCTCTGGCGGAGCTGGAGGAAAACGCCGACGCCGTTGCCCGCTATGCGGCGCCGGATGCCGTATTGCTCGCAGGAGGCCGCGTCAAGCACATGTCCTTGGGTATGAACGGGGTGCTTGAGCGCTATTTCTCCTCCGTGCAACCGCAGCTTGCGCGCCGGAAATCAAGGGTGCTGGTGGCAAGCAATCCCAAACCGGTGTCCACCGACCCTCCCTACCCGGTGGTGGAACAGCTACCGGAACTGGGGATCACGGTCTGCGCTCATGGTGCTGCTTTTTCAGGTGCGCGCCTTGACATCGGAACCCGCTACCTCCTGACCTTCCTGGACCGTATGCCGGAAGCTCGACGCGTGGTGGATCTGGGGTGTGGGACAGGCATTCTTGCCACGATGTTTGCACGGCACCAGCCCACAGCGGGCGTGGTGGCCACTGATCAATCCGCGGCGGCTGTGGCATCAGCAATGGCCACGGCAGCAGCCAATGGGCTGGGTGACCGGGTTTCCGTGATCCACGACGACGCCATGTCCACGTTTGATCCAGGCAGTGCGGATCTTGTCCTGCTGAATCCACCGTTCCACCTGGGAGCAAGCGTGCATGCCGGCGCTGCCCTGAAGATGTTCCAAGCGGCCGCGCGCGTTCTCGCGCCCGGCGGTGAACTGTGGACTGTGTACAACAGCCATCTGCAATACCGACCTGCCCTTGAGCGCCTCATAGGTCCCACTGTGGAGGAAGGCCGGAACCCGAAGTTCACGGTGACGCGGAGTCGTCGTGGATGAGCGGACCGTCGCTCTCACATAGAATTTAGTGTCATCGTTACCAAGCCCTGACTCCGGTGCCTGCGTGTGCGCATACCCCTGTGAGCGTGGGTATCGTACGATTCAGACAAAGACGAAGTACCATGATGTTTTTTCAAAAATGACTTAGGGGAATCAGTGACTGAGATCCGGCAGCCCACACCGAGGCGCGGAACGAATCTACCCCGCATGGGTGACTTCAATCTGACGGTCATTCTCGAGGCGATCCGGAGGTCCCCGGGCGGCCTCAGCCGTGTTGAACTGGCACAGATTGTTGGCCTGTCCCCCCAGACCATTTCCAATATTTCCCGTCGCCTGCTTGACCAGCACCTGATTGTGGAAGCAGGCAAGGAGGGGACAGGCCCAGGCAAGCCACGGACCATCCTGCGGCTGAACCCATCGGGAATGTATGCGGTGGGCGTCCACCTTGACCCTGCAGTCATCACGTTCGTTGTCCTGGACCTCCTGGGCGATGTCGTCAGGCATTCGCGGATGGCCACTCCCGGTGGTGACCCGGCGGCAGTGATCGCGAGCATCGCCCAGCAGATCAAGGTCCTCATTGAGGAATCGGGCGTGGATGCATCCAAGATTGCCGGGCTCGGCGTTGCCGTCCCGGGCCCGATCGACCTCGACGAAGGTTCCGTTGTGGAGCCGCCGCTGTTGACTCGATGGAACCGCGTGCGTATCCGTGAGGCCCTCACGGAGGCCACCGGCCTGGAGACGCTGGTGGACAAGGACGTAACGAGCGCCGCAGTGGCCGAAACCTGGGCCGGCGGTGCCAGCGGTGCCGGCAGTTTCGTCTTCATGTACATGGGCACCGGTATTGGTTGCGGCATTGTCCTGAACGATGAAGTGGTCCGTGGAACGTCCGGTAACGCGGGCGAGATCGGCCATATCATCGTTGATCCGATGGGGCCCCAGTGTGACTGCGGCCTCCGTGGTTGTGTGAAATCCTCGTGTATCCCGCAGGTCCTGGTGGCCGAGGCGGAGGCGGCCGGTGTGCTTGACAGCCATGGCGAGGATGCAGATGGGCCGCAGGTGCAGGAACGTTACGCCTTGTTGTGCGACAAAGCCGACGCCGGCGATGAAAAAGCCATTGCCATCCTTGATAAGTCAGCCACCCTCGTGGCCCGTGCTGTCTCGGTGGTGACCAACACCCTTGACGTGGAACGCGTTGTGTTCGGCGGTCCTTTCTGGGGGCGGATGTCAAAGTACTTCCTGGAGCGTGTCCCGGCCCTCATCGCTGAAAACAGTGCGGCCCGCATGATCCACGTTATTGAAGTTGTGGGTTCCGGGGTAGGCGAGGATGTCGGCGCTATTGGTGCGGCGTGCCTCGTCCTGGAGCACACACTGGCACCACGCGCCCAACGGCTACTGCTGGAGGGCTAACTACTCAGCCACGTTGACTCGATTGGAGCAAAATGCGCCGCCCCATGAGGTTTGCCACCGTCCTACCCGTCGTAGCCGCTCTTCTCGCTGCAACAGCTTGTTCCTCGACGCCGCCAACTGCCGAGAACAAGACCTTGAAGATCGTCTACCAGAAATCTGACTCCTTTACGGCACTGGATGCTGTGATGCAGGACGCCAAAAAGGAATTCGAGGCAGCCAATTCGTCGGTGACGGTCAATCTCGAACCGATCCAAGCCAACGACGACGACTACGGCACCAAGCTCGCCCTCGCCCAGCGCTCCCCGGACACCGCGCCGGATGTCTTCTATGAGGACACGTTCAAGGTGCGTTCCGACGTCGACGCTGGTTACCTCCTCAAGCTGGACAGCTATCTTGAAAAGTGGGACGACTGGTCCAAGTTCAACGAAGCGGCCAAAGCAGCGGGTCGGGCCGATGACGGAAGTATCTACGCTGTGCCCCTGGGCACTGACACTCGTGCCATCTGGTACAACAAGGCGGTGCTGCAGAAGGCCGGAATTCAAGTTCCCTGGCAGCCCAAAACGTGGGAAGACATCCTGTCCACGGCACGTGCCATCAAAGCCTCAGATCCAACCGTGATTCCCTTCAACATGTACGCCGGCAAGGGTACCGGCGAGGGCACTGTCATGCAGAGTTTCTACGAACTCCTCTACGGGACAGACAGCACTCTGTACGACGAAAAGGAAAAGAAATGGGTGGTGGGCTCCCAGGGTTTTACTGACTCGCTGGCCTTCCTGAAGACCCTCTACGACGAAAAACTTGCAGTGAGCCCGGCCGAAGCCCTCGACGCAAATGTCTGGAAGAAGGTCTTTGGCGAGTGGTTCCCGCAGGGCAAACTCGCTGCAACCGTGGAAGGTTCGTATACGCCGTCGTTCTGGCAAAAGGGCGGGGCCTATGAGTGGGCAGGCTATGAGCAGGACATGGGTGTGGCCATGTTCCCCACGAGGAACGGACAGGAACCGGGCGGCGTCAGCATGTCCGGTGGGTGGACCCTTGCAGTTGGTGCCAAGAGCAAGAACGCTGAGCTTGCGTTCAAGTTCCTCGCCACCGCGCTGAACAAGAAGAATGCCTTGGCCTTTGACGTTAACAACTCCCAGATAGCGGTGCGAACGGATGTTGCATCGGAATCGAGCTACCTTTCGGCGAATCCGTTCGTGAAGGATGTCTCGGAGTTGGTGAAGGTGACGCATTACCGCCCGGCAACCGCAGATTACCCGAGGATCTCGACGGCGGTCCAGGTCGCCACCGAGTCTGTCATCACTGGAAAGCAAAGCCCCGAAGATGCCGCAGCGGAGTATGACGCCACGGTGCGCAAGCTCGTTGGTGATGACAAGGTCCTGGAGAGATGACATCAAAGAAATGACAGCAGGGAAATGACGATTCGCCGCTACCTGCGGCTGCTGCCGGTTGTTCCGTCCGTTCTCCTGCTCCTGCTGTTCCTGCTTGCCCCGGTGGTTTGGTCCTTCTACGCGTCGTTCACCAATGCCGCTCTTTCAGGCCGGGCGGCCCGGGATCCACAGTGGGTGGGGCTTGAGAACTACGTGCGGATGTTCAGCGATGACTCGTTTCCACTGGCGGCATGGCTGACTGTTGTTTTCGTCGCAGCCTCGGCCGTGCTCGGCCAGAATGTGCTCGGCCTGCTCATCGCGCTGCTCATGACGCGCTCACGCAGGGCAGTTTCCTCGTGGGTGGGAACAGTGGTGGTAGCGGCCTGGGTACTCCCCGAGATTGTGGCTGCCTTCGCGGCCTATGCCTACTTCAACCGTGACGGCACACTGAATCAGATGCTTGCTTTCTTTGGCGGGCAGGGGCCGGACTGGCTGTACACGTTCCCGCTGGTCGCGATTATCCTTGCGAACACGTGGCGGGGAACGGCCTTCTCCATGCTGGTGTACAGGGCCGCCCTCGCGGACGTGCCACAGGACGTCTCGGAAGCTGCCTTGATGGATGGTGCGCAAGGCTGGCAGCGCCTGGCATTCATTACGTTGCCACTGATCAGGAGCAGCATCGCCACAAACCTGATGCTGATTACCCTGCAGACGTTGGCCGTGTTCACTCTTATTTGGGTGATGACGGCCGGCGGCCCGGCCAATGCCAGTACTACCCTGCCGGTGTTGGCCTACCAAGAGGCCTTCAAATTCGGGGATATTGGCTATGGCACGGCCGTTGCTTCGGTATTGATTGTTTTGGGAGTAGTCTTCGGCGCCGTCTACGTCCGGCTGCTCAGGGAGCAGAAGCCGTGATGTCCAGGCCGCGGTTTGCGGCAGATATCGCTCTGGCCGTGATCGGTTTCTGCTTTGTGGCGCCATTGTTGTGGTTGCTGCTGGCCGCCGTCGATCCTCAGGCCGGTTATCAGACCGCGCTGCCGTCAGCGCCGTCGATGGAGAATTTCGGCGCGGTGCTCACACCGGAACTGTCGTACCAGCCCCTGGCCAACAGTTTCCTTCTTTCAGCGGGAACAGCAGCGGTCAACCTGGTGGCAGCCGTCCTTGCCGCATATCCGTTGTCCCGCTACCAGTCCAGGTTCAACAAGCCGTTCATGTACTCGGTGCTGTTCGGGACGTCCTTGCCCGTGACGGCCATCATGGTGCCCGTCTATGGTTTGTTCGTCCAGCTCCAGTTGCTCGATTCCATGGTGGCAACCATATTCTTCATGGCTACAACCACCCTGCCGATGGCCATCTGGATGATGAAGAACTTCATGGACTCCGTTCCCTTGGAACTGGAGGAGGCGGCGTGGATGGACGGTGCCTCAAGCATGACGGCCTTGCGCGCGGTGGTGCTGCCTCTCATGAGGCATGGCTTGGGCGTAGTGTTCATCTTCGTCTTCATACAGGCATGGGGAAACTTCTTCGTCCCGTTCATCCTGTTGCTTTCCACGGCGAAGCAACCAGCCGCGGTGTCCATCTTCAGCTTCTTTGGCCAGCACGGTGCCATAGCTTATGGACAGCTCGCGGCGTTTTCCATCCTGTACTCAGTGCCGGTGCTGTTGCTATACGTGCTGGTATCCCGGAGCGTGGGCAGCTCTTTCGCGTTGTCCGGCTCCGTGAAGGGCTAGTCGATGTCTTCGACTATTTCACCGTAGGGTATCGACTCGTCCAGATGAGCCTGGTGTCCGGTGGGCCCTGTGTTGTAGGTGATCCGGACTCCGTGCCTCTGGTCTGCCGCGGACTGCAGCAGAACTGGACGAACGGCGTCGATGACACGCTGGCTTTGGCCGTTGAGATACTGCTCATAGCGGGCTGGTAGCTGATGCATGGCAAAAGAATAGACCCCTGAAGTCCACATGGGGAGGGCTCTCCATTGCGGGCTTGTTCACGGAAGGCTTGGATAGAGTGGATTCACGCCAGCGAGGGGACCACAGGTGCTTCAGAACACAGCCGCGACCGGAACCGATGCACCGGACGGGATCGATGCACAAGATTTGGCCCGCGCACAGCAGCTCGTCGGCAGCATTAGCCGCAGCTTTGAGACCAAGGTGGTGGGCCAGTCGAGGCTGCAGGAAACGCTGCTGATCGGCCTCCTGACCGGGGGACATGTCCTTTTGGAGAGCGTTCCGGGCCTGGCCAAGACCACAGCGGCGCAAGCTCTTGCGGACTCCGTGAGTGCGGATTTTCGCCGGATCCAATGCACTCCGGACCTGTTGCCCAGTGACATCGCCGGCACCCAGATATTTGATGCGGCCAAAGGCACGTTCGTCACCCAACTGGGACCCGTTCACGCGAACATTGTGCTGCTTGACGAGATCAACCGTTCCAGCGCCAAAACGCAGAGCGCCATGCTGGAGGCGATGCAGGAACGGCAAACGTCCATCGGTGGCGAGTCCTATGCTCTGCCCGAGCCTTTCCTCGTGCTGGCAACGCAAAACCCGATTGAGCAGGAGGGAACCTACCGCCTTCCGGAAGCACAGATGGATCGCTTCATGCTCAAGGACGTCCTGGACTATCCGAGCCCGGCGGAGGAAGCCGAAGTCATCAGGCGCATGGATGCCGGGGTGTTCAGCACAGCGCAGAAGCCACCCGCAGCCGCTTCCCTTGACGCCATTGTCCAGGTGCAGGAACTCGTCAGGAGGGTTTACGTTGATCCTGCCGTCGTCCAGTACATCGTTGGCCTGGCCTATGTGACCCGTCATGCCTCCCAGTACCTGGAGCCCCGATTGGCAAACCTCGTCGAGTTCGGTGCAAGTCCGCGCGCGAGCATTGCCTTCAGTCAGGCGGCGAGGGCATTGGCACTCCTTAGCGGGCGCGACCACGTCATTCCCGAGGACGTCAAGAAACTGGCCCACAGGATCCTGCGCCACAGAATAGTGCTCGGGTTCGACGCCGTGGTTGAAGGGACCCCGGTGGAAACCATCATTGACGCAGTGCTCATGTCAGTGCAGACGCCGTAACGGACACCGAATGCCGAGCCTCCTCCGACGCGTGAAGTCGAAGATGTTCATCTTCGCCCATCGCAGGACCCTCACCATGTTGGATGGCGAATACGGTTCTGTCTTCAAGGGCCGCAGCCTGGACTTCGACGAATTGCGCTCATACGTACCCGGCGACGAAGTCAGGGACATCGATTGGAAAGCCACTGCCCGCCACGGATCACCCCTGGTGAAACGCTATGTGGCCGTCCGCCGTCATTCGGTGCTGTTGCTCGTGGACACGGGACGGAACATGGCAGCCCACGCAGCCTCGGGTGAATCCAAAAAAGACATTGCCGTTGACGCTGCCGGAGTACTGGGCTTTCTCGCCTGCAGGCATGGGGACGACGTCGGACTCCTGCACGGCTCGGCCGCCACTTCCCGCTACCTCCCGCCCCAATGCGGTGAAGAGCACCTGGAGCGGTTGCTCCGGGAAGTGGATGCCGGCATTTCCCTGGATGGGCAGGCGAGCGCTATCACTGAGCAACTCGACTACGCGCTGAGGTTCCTGAAGGGCCGACTGCTCATTGCCGTTCTCGCTGATGAGTTTATGCCCGACGCCCGCACCGAAATGCTGCTCCGGCGCCTGAGGGCCCGGCACGAAGTCCTCTGGCTCACTATCCTCGACGCCCGCATGGCCGCGGAACCGGGGCAACCGGCGTCTACGCAAGAGGCCAGCATCGACGTCGGGAACGGCCTGCGGATCCCTGCGGCGGTGGCGCGGAACAGCGTTGTTCGCGCCGCCTATGCCAGCGCAATGCGGAAACGAAGGGAGGAGCGCAGCGTCTTCTTCCGCAGGCTTGGCATTGCTGAGCAGCCGGTTGGCGCCACCGTCGATGTCCTCCCGGCGGTGTTCGCGCTCCTGGAGAAGCACCGCTCGGGTGCGAAGTCCGCCAAGGGCAGCAACCGTGCAGGATAACGCCGGCTTCTATGCACCCCTTCAATATCAGCAGCTGTGGCTATGGCTGGGCTTGGTGCTCCTGCTGCTCGTAGCGTGCTGGTACGGATGGATCCTGTGGCCCGACCACAAGGCAACACCAAAAACACCTGTAGGCGGGCACAGGACGCCTCACGATCTGGAAGCGCTGCGGGCAACCTGCCTCTCAGCAATAGATACCCTCGAAAGAGAAGCCGACGCCGGCCGCCTCCCCGGGCGGGACGCCCACCAGCGGCTCAGCCTCCTCGTGCGCGAATTCGCGGGTGCGGCCACAGGCCTTCCGGCCACCTCCATGACACTGGAAGAATTACGCCGCAACGGACTGGATCAGGTCGCCGTGGGTATCGCCCTGATCTACCCCAACGAATTCGCGCCAGTGGCCTTGCAATCCGTTCGGGACTCCGCCAGGACCGCACGCCAGGTGGTACAGGCGTGGAACTGACCTTCTGGTGGATTCTTCCCCTCGCTGCCCTGGCACTGCTGATAGCCGCCCGGCTGTTGATCCGGCGTCGGCGGCAAATGGGCAGACCAGTGGCACACGGCGAGCGCCTCACGGACCTTCCCGAGTACCAAAGAGCGCTGCGGCGGTACAAGGCCACGTTGGTCCTCGCCATGGCCTTGGGTGCGTTGTTTCTGGCGGCCACAGCCACAGCCGCGGCAAGACCTGCCCAGCGCACCACGGAGCAGCCCGACATCCGGAACCGGGACATCGTCCTCTGCCTGGATGTTTCAGGATCCATGACCAGTACGGACGCTGCCATCGCCAAAGTGTTCCAGGAACTCGCCCGGGAATTCGATGGCGAGCGCATCGGCATGGTCATCTTCGATAGCAGCAGCGTCCAACTGTTCCCGCTGACAGACGACTACGACTACGCCGCCGAACAGCTCACCGCAGCCCGGAAGGCACTGGACAGCGGGGCAGGATCCTTCTTCGATGGGACATGGAACGGTGGAGGATCCTCCCTGATCGGCGATGGCCTGGCATCCTGCGTGCAAAGCTTCCCGGACATTGAACCAGGGTCGGGGTCAGATCCGGGGGCAGGGTCAGGGCCGGCATCCACGTCCGGCAACGCCAAGCGCTCGCGGTCTGTTGTGCTGGCCACCGACAACTTCCTCTCCGGGGACCCCATCTTCACCCTGCAGCAGGCCGGGGAGCTGGCCCGGAGCAAGAACGTCAAGGTTTATGCCCTGAACCCCTCGGACTTTGACTACGCCGGCGACTTTGACTACGGAGATCAAGCAGATCAGCCAGGCGGCCAACTCAAGGCGGTTGCCGAAGGAACCGGGGGCAGCTACTTCGCCCTGGACAGTCCCGACGCGGTGCCCGGGATAGTGCAGAAAGTGCAGGAGACCGAAGCCAGCAGCTACCGGGCCGCGCCCCTGGTTGCCGTGAGCGATAGCCCGGCGCTGCCGCTTGGGGTCGCGCTGCTGGCAGGTGCCGGAATGGTGATCCTGGGATGGAGGCTGGACCAGTGACTCTTCTGCCAATTGTTCCGTGGGCGCTCCTCGCTGCCATGGGGGTCGCCGTCGTCGCCCTCACCCTGTGGGCCATCATTCGCGGGCCGGGACGCGGCAGCACAGTACGCGGCAGCACGGGACCAAAAGGGTCGGTGCGGCCGGCGGCCGTCCGGGGCGCCGCCGTCGTGCTTCTGGTCCTTGCCGCACTGCGACCGGGTTGGCCCGGCAGCGAAGTGAGGACCGCCGTCGCGGACGTGGACGTCTTCTTCGTTGTCGATACCAGTACCAGCATGGCAGCGGAGGACTACAACGGCGCAGGAACCCGCTTGTCAGGGGCGACGGGCGACATGATGGCGATAGCCAGGGAACTAGCGGGAGCCAGGTTTTCCCTCATCACTTTCGACAACAAGGCGACCGTCCGCATGCCGTTGAGCCAGGACGCCACAGCGCTGCAAACCGCCGTGACAATACTGCAGCCGCAAAACCCGCGGTACGCCAACGGCAGCAGCATTACGGGCGCGGGAGCGTTGCTCAAGGAAAGGCTCGCGGCCGCCCGGGAGCAGCACCCAGGACGTCCGGCATTGGTCTTCTACGCCGGGGACGGCGAGAACACGGCCGCCGAGGCGCCAGTGCCGCTGGCGGTGGATGAGAGCAGCGTCAGTGGGGGAGCCGTGCTGGGTTACGGCACAGGGCAGGGTGGCCGGATGAAGGACCCCTCGGACACTGAAACCGGGTACCTGCAGGACAAGGGCTCAGGCCAGGACGCGGTGTCCAGGATCGACGAAGGGCAACTGAAAAACATCGCAAGCCAACTCAATGTCCCATATGTCCACCGGACCGGGAACCAACCCACGTCCGACATGCTTGCCAAAGCCCAGCCCGGCGCCCTCACGCCCACCAACGACGATGGACCCGGCCGCGTGGAACTTTACTGGCTCCTGGCGCTCGCCGGATTCCTGCTGGCCCTTCACGAACCCGTTCGTCATCTCATCGCGCTGAGGGAAGTGCGGAGCTTGCCCTCGAGGGCCAAGGAGCCACTGGCATGAAGAATGCTCGACGCCGGAGACGCCGCCTCGCGCTGTGGTCCGCTCCGCCGGCCCTGCTGGCGCTCGCCGTGGCGGCGAAGCTCCTCAGCGTGGGTGCCTTGGGCGGGGACGCCGCACATGCCTTCGAAACGGCCGACCAGGACCGTGCGGCCAGAGCCGCGTCCTGGCTGCATGTGGCGAACCTGGTGGAGCCGCACAAAGCCTTCTTCGCATCAGGCGACGCCCACGTTTTGGCCGGCCACTTCACGGCGGCACGGAAGGACTTCGAGGCTGCGTTGGATGCCGGCGCCGGCGAGGACGAATGCCAAGTGCGGGTCAATCTGGTGTTGAGTGTCGAGAAACTGGGCGATGCTGCCCTGTCGGCAGGCAATCAGCAGATGGCAGCCACGTTGTTTCGTGAAGCGCTGGACCTCATCGATTCCTCACCTAGCCAGTGTGCGCAGGAGGGACCCGGAAATTCGTCCGGAGAGGGGAGGGCTTTGGACTCAGCGGCCGATCGTCTCAAAGCCAAGATAGCTGCGGACTCGGACGGAAGGGCCGGGGGGAAGCCAGCCAAGGACACGCCGCCTGACCAACAGCAGGAGCAACTGCAGAAGCTGGGACAGAGCGCGCAACAGGCCCAACGGGAGCGGGCAGAAGGGCAGCAACGTGAGGAGTACCTGCGGGGCCCCGGGAATGAGTCCGGCCTAGACAAGCCCTGGTGAGCCATTCAGCGAACAAAGTTCACAAACCCTTCTTCATGGATCGTAAAACTGCGTCTTAATTCGGTGGCAAAGTTGAACCGCTCGCTGCCCACGACCTAGAGTCGTAAACAAGTTACCGTGGTAACGTGTCAGCGATCCTCCGTTGGATCCGCCCCGCAAGGGCGGTGAGGAGGGTGTGGGTGCCCCCATGTGGGCCTGACATTTGCACACGGAAAGCTTCATTCCAGGCGTACCAGTCGCGGCTGCGTCCTGCTGGAGTTTCTTCGTGTATCCCAAACTAAATTCATCGACCATGCAATCAATGGTTCCCTTGGATCCATTGGGTGATGTTCGATGACGAACAGCCAAGGACGCAAATGTCGCCGCCAAGCCTTATTGACGTACATCCCAACCTCGCTGGAACGGCGCCCGTGGCACTTTCCTACGAGCTGTTTCCCCCTCGCTCCCCGGCGGCCGCAGAAACCCTGTGGACCACTATCCGTGAACTCGAAGCCACCGAGCCGGACTACGTCTCGGTGACGTACGGTGCCAGTGGATCCAACGGGGATACTGCCGTTGACCTCATCAACCGCCTCCTGCTCGAGACCACGCTCCGGCCCTTGGCCCACCTGACGTGTGTGGGCAACACACCGCTTGAATTGGCGGAGATCATTGGTGAACTACTGGACCGCGGCGTCCGTGGCATCCTCGCACTCCGCGGGGATCTGCCCAAGGACGGAAGCCAGCCTGCCAGTGGCTCACTCCGGTATGCCCAGGATCTGATCGAACTGATCCGCCGCGTGGAGCAGCGTCGTTCAGCACTTCTTTGTGCCGGCAAGATCGCTGTCGGAGTGGCCGCGTACCCCACCAGGCATCCTGAATCGCCAAGTGTGGGGCACGACGTCGAAGTTCTCCTGGCCAAGCAGCGTTCCGGCGCAGACTTCGCGATCACGCAGGTCTTCTTCCACGCGAACGAATACTCGGACCTGGTTGCGCGTGCACGCCGGGCCGGGGTCACCATCCCGATCATCCCTGGTGTCATGCCGCTCACCAGCATCCGGCGCCTGAAGCGCCTCGGCGAACTGGCCGGCGTTGACCCTTCCGTGGAACTCATTGAGCGCCTCGCTGCCATCGACACTGAAGCAGAGCGTCGCCGAATCGGCGTCGCTGCCACCGTGGATCTTGCCAATGCAGCACTGGATGCCGGTGCACCGGGCATTCACTTGTACACCTTCAATGAGCACGCGGACGCCCTTGACGTGCTGGACAAGCTGGCGCTGCCCCGGCCATCCCGGCCGGCTGGCCCCGTAAGCACCATGGCACTCCGCCAGGAATACGCAAGCTAAAAACACCTGGCGACGGCGGCCGGTCACCGAAAGGCAACCGGCCGCCGTCGGGCGTTTAAGCTTCAGCCTTCACGACTCCCAAAGGATTTCGTCATCCACCACGCCATCTTCATCGGCGGCCACTACCAGCAGCTCATCCGTGAAGTGCGAGCCGAGGGTGAAGTCCAGGACAAAATAGCGCTCGGGCTGGCCAGGGTAGATGGCCACATGACCCAGTTTGAGGGCTTTGAGGAAGACGTCGTTCGTGAGCTGGGACTTGTCCCTGACCCCGAAAACCGATTCGAGCTGCTCTTCCTTGAGCTGTGAGCTATGGAAATGCAGGAACTGTTGCGGATTGGTGCCGTCCTGGTCCAGCTCATCGGCGATCATCTCCCGGACCTGGTCAACCAGCTCCGGCAGGAAGCGCAAGCGGTAGTCCACCTTGTGCATGGCGGCCTCGTCGAAATGGTCATGCGCCGTGACGTTCAGGTCCAGCTCAAGCTGATTGCCGCCGAGTTCGTGTTTGGTCACGAAGCAATGTTCACGCCCGTGATTGAGCTCGATCTCCCCAAAATGTGTGCTTGCTACCTTGCCCATGTGATCAATCTAACCCCAACATCGGGCCGGTTCCAGCAATTGGGGAGAATTCACCTCCGACGCTGCGAACCCTTGACAGGCGCTGATTTCAGAGGATGCAAACCGCTCTTTTCGGAGGTGCCACGGAGGGTGTCGGCCAGGAGCTGCGTAAACAGTTGCACTTGAGCTGTTCGCTTTTCATTGATGAGCAGCGCGAACACGTTTCGCGCCAGCCGGATGTCCGGAACGTCAAGGACCACGACGCCGGGTGGCCGGTTGCGCAGCGCCAGTTCCGGTACCAGCGAAGCACCCAGGCCGGCCGCGGTCATCTCCAGGCTGGCATGGAAATCGTCACTGTAAGCCACGACGCGGGGATGCAGGTTGCAGCTGGCAAACAAACGTTCGATTACCAGGGCGTCGCTGGTGCCCGGGTGATGGACGATCCATGGCATGTCCGAGAGGTGTGCGGCCTCAATCTCGGCATCCTCGCGGATTTTCCATGAAGCGGGCAGCACCACCCGGAAGTCGTCGTCGCCGATCCATTGGCGCTCCAGGGAATGTGGCCAGGCCAATCCTGACTGTCCCACCTGGTACACGAGGGCGACGTCCAATTCTCCGCCGCTGCGCAGTCCCTGGATGGTCTGTGCCGGCTCAGCGACTGATACGCGCAGCTCGATGCCCAGCCCGTTCCACCGCTCATTCCGCAGGATGTCCGGCAGCACATACGTGGCAAGGCTGGGGAAGATGCCCAGCCGCAATTCCTGTGCCGGCGCATCGCTGGTCCTTGATGCGGCGGCCATGAGCGCTTCGACGTCAGTGAGCACCTTGGATGCGTGCCGGGTCATGGTGACGGCGGCCTCGGTGGGAATCACGCTCCTCGCCGAACGCTGGAACAGTTCGACGCCGGTATCCCGTTCCAGCGCGGCCATCTGTTGGGAAACGGCGGAGGCTGTATAGCCAAGCTGCGCCGCTGCGGCCGCGAAGGAACCCAGCCGGGTGACCTCCAACAGGGTCCGGAGATGGAGAAGGTTGACCATCAGCTGTCCTTTTGCTCGATTCTTCCTGCCAACACAGGGGAGTGGGCTCCCTTGAAGCATCAGGGACACCGTACTCTGCGTTTGACCATCAGCAAATCTGGCTGTTCGAGCTGTGTTCGCCACGCCACATTTTCAAAGTGTCACGACACGCCGGAACCCGGCGACACGCTGGAGATTAAATGTGGCTAAGTAGTCCACAGGGTGTGGATTTCATCTCTCACTTTGGCGGAATCACGGACATTTTGAGGCACCTGCCCTGTGGACGAGCGGTGGATTGAATGACATACTTGTAATACATCATCTTGGGGTCCCGGCGAGGCGCTTGCACTACATGTAGTATCGGTTTACGGATTGAGCGGGAAACCAGCACAAGACTAAATAAGCGTGTTGGCTGCCACAGCAGCCTGCGGGCCGGTATCGGATTCAGTATTCAGTTCCGGTTGAGCCCGCCAGATACGAAGAGCGACAGACTTCAACTAAGGGGACAGGGATCATGACCGTTACGGTTTACACGAAGCCGGCCTGTGTTCAGTGCAACGCAACTTACCGGGCACTCGACAAGAAGGGCATTGCCTACCAGAGTGTCGACATCTCCCAGGATGCCGAGGCGCTCGAACGCCTCAAGGCGCTGGGTTACATGCAGGCTCCCGTCGTCGTGACCGAGCAGGACCATTGGTCTGGTTTCCGCCCGGACAAGATCGAGGAACTGGCCCAGGCCGTTTCCTCCGTGGCCTAAGTTTCCTTTCGGACTTCGCCACCACAGCAAGCAAGAATTCCTATGTAGTCGAGGTGACTCCCATGGCACCGCTGGCAACGGCATCCGTGCGCAGTGACACGGACACTGTGACCACGAGGAGTCACCTCATCTACTTTTCCTCGACATCTGAGAACACCAAGCGCTTTGTCCGGAAATTGGGCAGGGATGCAGCGCGCATCCCGCTTTATGCGCACGATGCCCCGCTTCAAGCACTTGAACCCTTTGTCCTTGTCCTGCCGACTTACGGCGGGACAAACGGCGAAGGTTCAGTGCCCAAGCAGGTCATCAGGTTTCTCAACAACCCACGGAACAGGGAACTGATCCGTGGTGTTATCGGTGCAGGAAACACCAACTTCGCGGACAACTATTGCGCAGCGGGAGACATCATCGCCGCCAAGTGCAACGTGCCGCATCTCTACAGGTTTGAACTCATGGGGACGCCGGAAGACGTCGATCGGGTCAATCAAGGATTGGAAAAGTTTTGGACACTACTGTCGCAGAAACAGAAGTAACCGGGGGCGCTGTGGAAACGGCCAAGAAGCCACTGCCGGAGGCCTATAAGGGCCTGGGCTATCACGAGCTCAACGCCATGCTGAACCTGTATGGCCCCAACGGCGAGATCCAGTTTGAAGCCGATCGTGAAGCCGCGCACCAGTACTTCCTGCAGCACGTGAACAACAACACCGTGTTCTTCCACGACCTGGAAGAAAAGCTCGACTACCTGGTGAAGAACCAGTACTACGAGCGCGAAACACTGGACCAGTACACGATGAACTTCATCCGTGAACTCTTCAACCGTGCCTACAAAAAGAAGTTCCGCTTCGAGACCTTCCTTGGCGCCTTCAAGTTCTACACGTCCTACACGCTGAAGACGTTTGACGGCAAGCGCTTCCTTGAGCGCTACGAAGACCGCGTCTGCATGGTTGCCCTGCACCTTGCCCGCGGCAACGAAGAACTTGCCAGCCGCCTTGTTGACGAAATCATCGACGGCCGTTTCCAGCCGGCAACCCCCACCTTCCTGAATGCAGGCAAGGCCCAGCGCGGCGAGCTTGTCTCCTGCTTCCTGCTCCGTATCGAAGACAACATGGAGTCGATTGCCCGCGCCATCAACTCCGCGCTGCAACTCTCCAAGCGCGGTGGCGGTGTGGCCCTTTCGCTCACCAACATCCGTGAGCACGGCGCCCCGATCAAGCAGATCGAAAACCAGTCCTCCGGCGTCATCCCCGTGATGAAGCTCCTCGAAGACAGCTTCTCCTACGCCAACCAGCTTGGTGCCCGCCAGGGTGCAGGTGCCGTGTACCTGCACGCACACCACCCGGACATCTACCGCTTCCTGGACACCAAGCGCGAGAACGCCGACGAGAAGATCCGCATCAAGACGCTCTCCCTGGGTGTCGTGATCCCGGACATCACGTTCGAGCTCGCCAAGAAGAACGAGGACATGTACCTCTTCTCGCCGTACGACGTCGAGCGCGTCTACGGCGTCCCCTTCTCCGACATTTCCGTCACGGAGAAGTACTACGAGATGGTTGACGATTCCCGGATCAAGAAGACCAAGATCAGTGCCCGTGAGTTCTTCCAAACCCTCGCGGAGATCCAGTTCGAGTCCGGCTACCCGTACATCATGTTCGAGGACACCGTGAACCGGGCCAACCCGATCGACGGCAAGATCACCATGAGCAACCTGTGCTCGGAGATCCTGCAGGTTTCCTCGCCGTCCATTTACGCGGAAGACCTGAGCTACCAGACCGTGGGCAAGGACATTTCCTGCAACCTCGGTTCCATGAACATCGCCAAGACCATGGATTCGCCGGACTTCGGTCTCTCGATCGAGACGTCCATCCGCGCCCTCAGCGCAGTGTCCGACATGTCCTACATCAACTCGGTGCCGTCGATTGCCCAGGGTAATGCCCAGAGCCACGCGATTGGCCTTGGCCAGATGAACCTCCACGGCTACCTCGCCCGCGAGCACGTCCACTACGGTTCCGAAGAGGGCCTGGACTTCACTAACATCTACTTCTACACGGTGCTGTTCCACGCCCTCCGCGCGTCCAACAAGCTGGCCATTGAGACCGGCCAGAAGTTCGGTGGCTTCGAGAAGTCGACGTACGCTTCCGGCGAGTTCTTCGACAAGTACACGGAGCAGGAATGGGTTCCGGCAACGGAGCGCGTCCGCGAGCTCTTCGCAGGCCACCACATTCCCACCCAGGACGACTGGCGTGAGCTGAAGGCTTCCGTCATGGAGCACGGCATCTACAACCAGAACCTCCAGGCCGTGCCGCCCACCGGTTCCATCAGCTACATCAACAACTCGACGTCGTCGATCCACCCGGTGGCCGCCAAGATCGAAATCCGCAAGGAAGGCAAGATCGGCCGCGTCTACTACCCGGCTCCGTACCTGACCAACGACAACCTGGAGTACTACCAGGATGCCTACGAAATCGGCTACGAGAAGATCATCGACACCTACGCCGCGGCCACCCAGCACGTGGACCAGGGCCTGTCCCTGACGCTGTTCTTCAAGGACACCGCCACTACGCGTGATATCAACAAGGCGCAGATCTACGCATGGCGCAAGGGCATCAAGACCCTCTACTACATCCGTCTCCGCCAGATGGCCCTGGAAGGGACTGAGGTGGAGGGCTGCGTAAGTTGCGCGCTCTAATCGGCAGTCGCCGCACTCAAAACTAAAGATTACGACGGCGGGTTTGCACCCGCCGTCGTACGCTTACCTTAAAGAACCCAACGCTAAAGGGGATGAAATGACCGAAAAGGTCAAGCTGCTTAGCCACGTCGAAGCAATCAACTGGAACAAGATCCAGGACGACAAGGACGTGGAAGTCTGGAACCGACTGGTCAACAACTTCTGGCTGCCGGAGAAAGTGCCGCTGTCCAACGACGTCCAGTCGTGGCACACGCTGACGCCGGAAGAGCAGCAGCTCACCATGCGCGTTTTCACTGGTCTGACCCTTCTGGACACCATCCAGGGAACCGTGGGTGCCGTGTCGTTGATCCCGGATGCCCTGACGCCGCACGAAGAGGCCGTGTACACCAACATCGCCTTTATGGAGTCGGTGCACGCGAAGTCCTACTCGTCCATCTTCTCCACGCTGTGCTCCACCAAGGAGATTGACGACGCCTTCCGCTGGTCGGTCGAAAACGAGAACCTTCAGAAGAAGGCGCAGATCGTCATGGACTACTACCAGGGCGACGATCCCCTGAAGCGCAAGGTGGCCTCCACACTGCTGGAGAGCTTCCTGTTCTACTCGGGCTTCTACCTGCCCATGTACTGGTCCTCACGTGCCAAGCTCACGAACACGGCCGACCTCATTCGCCTCATCATCCGTGACGAAGCCGTGCACGGTTACTACATCGGCTACAAGTTCCAGAAGGGCTTGGAGAAGGCTTCCGAGGCCCGCAAGCAGGAAATCAAGGACTACACGTTCGAGCTTCTCTTCGAGCTGTACGAAAACGAAGTCCAGTACACGCACGACCTCTATGACGGCGTCGGCCTGGCCGAGGACGTCAAGAAGTTCCTGCACTACAACGCCAACAAGGCCCTCATGAACCTCGGCTACGAGGCCATGTTCCCGGCCTCCGTCACCGACGTGAACCCGGCCATCCTGTCGGCACTTTCCCCGAACGCCGACGAGAACCACGACTTCTTCTCCGGCTCTGGCTCCTCCTACGTTATTGGCAAAGCTGTCAACACTGAGGACGAGGACTGGGAGTTCTAAGACTGTTCAGTTCCCCGTAGGTGCAAAGCCCCTTATGCTGTTCAAGCGTGAGTTGACGACTTAGTTGGCGGAACTGACTGGATAGTTTGGCGCCGCGACATACAGCTAGGCACAGTGCCAACTATCCTGTCTGGCAGGGCTGACGTGAGATCGGAAGCTACTTGGCGGTTTGTGAACTAGTTGGCGATCGGGTCTGTGAGAGTCCATGCCTCTTGAAGGTGTTCCGAGGGCGCATTGGGATCTCCTCCGGTGGGCCCAGTGATTGATCTTTTCAGTAGCCGACCCCGGGTCCAGACCCGGGGTCGGCTACTGAAATTGAGTAGGAGTTGGCCGCCATGACAAACGCAAATGCTGATCGACGCCCGCGTTTCCGCTTCTTAAAGCGTAAGGACCGGACTTTGTCGGCACCTGCTTCTTCGCATTATGCCGTGCCGGAAAATGTGCCAGCAGAACTCGTGCCGGTGGGCGAAGAGCTTTCCCGCGTTGAAGAGAATGCTCGGTGGTCTTCCCAAACACAATTTGAACAGGGCAAATACTGGCGCGGATGCAACCTCGTCATTGGAATTCCTTCCGGCGCTCTAGGTGTCATCGCGGGTGGTGCGGGAATCAGCCAGTCCTGGCCAGTTGAATGGGTAGGGTGGGCCACTCTTGTTGCTGCACTCCTCAGCGTTACAGCGACGGTTTTGACCGCCGAGCGTCGCGCACAACGAGCGCATTCCTGCGCGAACGATTTCCTTGATGTTCAGGAAGATGCTCGTCGAGTGTTGCTTGTCGACCTAGCCACGATGGAGTTCAGTGCAGCTCGTGACGAGCTCCGTGCCCTCACAGCCAGATACTCCGAGATCCGTCATAACGCAGACGCCCCTGCCACGCGTTTTTATAAGACTGCTGGTCGCAACATTCGCGCCGGCGGACAGTCCCATGCCATCGACAGGGCCAAGGAGTCCGAACTCACTATTAGGGAGAACTAGACTTGCCCGAACTTGCTACAGCCTTTCAGACTGCTCAGTCCAATGTAGAACCCAACGACGAGGACTGGGATAACGCCCCAGCGGCACACGACGAGGTCGGGCGGATACTCGTTAATGATGACGACCTTTCGGAATGGGGTATTGCCCCAATCCTCATCGGTTCCTACGGACGCAGGGTATCCATACGGCGCGTGTTTGACGTGGATATGTTCTGTCGCTTGGAAGAGTATCCGGCTGGACTCGCCGCGTCCGATGTCATCGACAAGGTCTATGAGGTCCTTGTCGAGGAGTACGGTGCTGAGAACGTAACAAAATACGATCGCTCGGTTACTGTGCTCATGCCTGCGTTGGACGGGTTGTTCGTGGACATCGTCCCGGCCCGCCCGGCAGGCGCTACGTGGGAGATCCCCACTCGGGACGGTGGCTGGATTGAAACCAACCCCATCAAGATGACTGAACTGAAGGAAGACAGGAACGCCGAGTACGGCGAAATGTACGTCCCCTGCGTCAAGCTTTTGCGTCAGGCTCGCCGTACCTTGATGGGTAGGACCAAGCTTGGCGGATTCACCGTCGAAATGGCCCTCTATACGGCTTGCGATGAGGGACTCGTTACCGGGGATACCATGGGCGAATTCTTCGCCTCAGCCATGGAAGGCGTAGCGGAAATCTTCCGTCGTGTCGCTGACGAGGGCTTCGAGTTGCCAGACCCATCCAGGGAAGGGGAGGTGTTGGAATTCGACGAGGAAGCCGATTTTGGCAAGGCCCGCGATAAGTTCACGTCCGCAGCCCGTGATGCACGAGCAGCATACGACATGGACGAAGACGAAGCCGGCAAGGCAGCGCTTCTTTTGCAGGGAATTTTGGGATCTAATGACGACTTCACCAACGTATTTCCGATGCCTGCCGGCTACGACAAGGACGGCAACAAGCGGAACTATGCCGCAGGGAGCGTGGCCGGCAACCACAAAACAACAGCAGGAGACCTACGATTCGGCTGAGTGAAAACCATGCAGAGTGGCGCGACTACATTGCATACGTCCGCGAGAGCTATACGGACAGTCTCGTTCGTCGCGGGTTGCGTTTGCCCTGCAAAGTGTCCATCGGAGAAACCAAGAACGTTGTTCTTGAGCATCCAAACTTTTCGGTGGTGCTCCCTGAGGCGTTCCCCTATTTTCCTCCGAGAGTAACCACTGGCCTGATCCGCCCAAGGTCGTGGCACCAGGAAGCCGACGGGGGTCTCTGCCTCTATCCGAGCCGTGACCGGGAACGGCTCCCATGGCTCGATCCCGACGAATTTCTTGGACGCGTCGAGCAATGGTTTGAGAAAAGCAGGCAAGGCTGGCCAGACGATCCACCGGCGCTTGACCTCGAGGCGTACCTCGAACTGCCAGCCGACCCGAGGCTGGTAGTTCACGATGAATTGGCCCCTTTGGTTGGCGGCTATGTTACCTTCCGGAGGGACGGTGACAAGCTGCTGCATCTTCTTCGCCCGGGAAAGGCGGCAAAGAAGAGAGACCGCGAAATCACGGGCTTCGTGGGCAGCGTCGGGGAGTTAGCTGCGCCGCCTCAAGACTGGGAAGACTTGTTCAACCGGCTCGACCAAGAAGCTGTACTGCGGCAAGAAATTGCGCGCGGGCGACTCGAAGTCCTGCTCATCCGCTATCAACGGTCAGATCAGACAGGTGTCGTCGCCATAACCTTCCCCACTTCCAACCGTGACCCTTGGCTTGCGCCATCTGCCGGTCTCGACCGTCCGACGATGAGCCACCGGTCCGGTCCGGCTAGCAGTGAGCTCGGCAGTAAACACGTCTACATCGTTGGCTCCGGCGCCCTTGGATCTCATATTTGCGACGGTCTATCGCGGGCGGGAATCGGACATCTCACGATTCGAGATCCGGATCATATGACGCCGGGCAACATGACACGGCATTTTGTCACGGACTTAACTCTGTGCGGTGTAAACAAGGCATCCGCGGTTAAGACCGTACTCACCGACCGCCCCTACAACAGATCGCGAATCGTCGACGTCCAAAACGGCGTTAAGACACCGGGCGAGGCTCTGGAGTTGCTTGCGGGGAACCACCTTGTTGTGGACGCAACAGCCGATGGTGCCGCTACAGCCATGCTCGAAGAGGCTGCAAAATTCACCGGAATTCGATTTTTCACGGCGTGCCTGCAGAACGACGGCAGGACACAGCGTATAGATCTGGTTCCGCCCCTTGACGGGGCACAGCCGTTGGCGGCGACCAAAATGCTCCCGACGCTAGGGCCTGAGATATTTGAAGCAGGTTGTGGTGAGCCTGTATCGCCTACGCCACCATACGCGGTTGCAGAAGCCGCAGGCATGGCGGTGCGGCACATTATTGGTTACTTGATCGGCGAACCAGTATCAGCGGCAGGAGAAGTCAGGGAAATATAATGAAGCCAGCGCCACCAGACCTACGGCTAAGCGAGCAAGCGAGCGGCAGCCTTCACGCGGCAGCCCGCGGTTCCCGACGTCGTGAGCACGGTGGCATCCTTGTCGGATACAGGGAGGCGGGTGGCCTCGTAGTCGAGGATGCTCTGACTGTTACTGACGAGTCCGCGACACATGGGGGATACCTTCGCCGTGCCAAGACAGCCCAAGCGGTGTTGGCAACATATTTGAGCCATCAAGTAGATCCGATGATCGGGTACGTCGGTGAGTGGCACACCCATCCTTTACCTGTGCCTCCTAGTGCAGCGGATCACGCATCCATGGCGCTTATGGCGATACGAAACACGGAGCAGATTGGATTGCTGGTGGCAGCCTTGGATCACAACCTGAGAACTGTGTCCTACTACGCTCTTGCAACAGAACCAGGCCGTACATCCCGGCGTCGGACTCTTTACCGTAAGGCGAGGGTCGTCCTTTGCTGAGACTCAGAGACTTCATGCTTTACATTCCAAGGCGAACCGAGCTGGGCCTGTTGGCGATTCCATGATTGCCGGAGGCCGCAGCGACGGACAGGGAAAGCTCTTCAGGCGTGGCGGGCAGATTCCCAAGCCATTCCCATTCTGCGGGGAAGAACCAGGGCAGCGTACTGCGGCAAGCCGACTGCGGGCGGGATTGGGCCTAATGCCTTTGATCAGAGATACGTGCGTGGGCGCCGCCAAACGATAGGCCTGGACCAAATGTGCGTCCTACAGTTGGACAGGAAACGGCATTGGTGGGCAAACATGCGCGTTGGGTCGTCAAGCCATTCTCACCGGCAGCGGGACCACAGCCTAGAGCGATGGTGCGGTGCCGATGTCCTCACGGCGGCTGCATTAAGCTGATACAGGCTGCTGCGGGTGCGCAGGGGGAGCAACCGAATACAGGAGTATCACTTGACCATCACGAGAACCACCGAAACTGAGCTAAACGTTGCGCCGGGTTCGAATGGTCCGTGTCCGGGACGAGGACTGGCTCGTCACTGGCGTCGAGAAGTCGGTCGACGGCGCCCTCATAAGGGTGCAGGGCCTCAGCGAACTCGTTCGGGACACCACTGCCGCCTTCTACTCCGCACTGGACACCGTAGAAGTCGTGGACCCGGCTAAGTCTAGGGTTGTAGCGGATGACACTCCCAACTACCGCCGGGCCCGCCTGTTCTTGGAGACCACGCTTCGCAAGACGCCGACACCCCAGTCGGCGGAGTACCTGACTGTTTCCACACGGATGCTGTCGCGGAACCTCAAGTACCAGCAGATCGCCGTCGCGAAGGCCCTGGACACCAAGAACATCCGCCCGCGCATCCTGATCGCAGACGCCGTCGGCCTGGGTAAGACCCTCGACATTGGCATGATCCTCAGCGAGCTGGTCAAGCGCGGCCGCGGTGAACGAATCCTCATCGTCACCCCGCGCCACGTGCTGGAGAAGATGCAGCACGAGCTTTGGTGCCGCTTCGCCCTGCCGTTCGTCCGTCTCGACTCCGCCGGCATCCAGAAGATCCGGCAGAAACTCTCGGCCACCCCAACCCCTTCACCTATTACAAGCGCGCCATCATATCCATGGATACGCTCAAAAGCCCCCGCTACCGGGCCCAGCTAGGCAAGCTGCACTGGAACGCGGTGGTAATTGACGAGGCCCACAACGTCACCAACACCCAAGCAATGAACAACGAGGTCGCCCGGGTACTCGCGCCCAACACCGAGGCCCTCATCCTGGCCTCCGCTACCCCGCATACGGACGCAACGAGTCATTCGCGGAAATCCTGCGCCTGCTGGACCCCACCGCCGTCCGCCCGGACGGCACCTTCGACCCAAAACACGTAGAGAACCTCATCATCCGCCGGCACCGGCACAGCCCCGAGGTCGCCCAGGAAGTCGGCGCGGAACGCCGTTGCCGAGGAGCTTTCGGACGTCTGGCTCTACCCAGAGGGCAAACCCGCCCCCTATTCGGGTCAGAACGGTGCGTTGTTCTCCTGGATCCTTGCCAAGGCCTTTCTATCCAGCCCTGCCGCGCTTCTCGAAACCGTCACCGAGCGCCTGAAGAAGCTCAACGCCGATTCGCCCCCCGAGGCCAAGGAAACCGAAGCCCTCAAACGCCTCGGCAAGCTCACCGAAGCCGCCAACACCGGCGAATCGGCCAAGTAGACCGAGCTTGTCAGCTACCTCAAGAAAATCGGCGTAGGCAAGCGCTCCCCCATGCGGGCTGTGGTCTTCGCCGAGCGCGTCGCCACGCTCAAATGGCTGCAGGAGTCACTGCCCAAAGCCCTCAGAGTCAAACCGGAAAACGTCGGCCTCCTGCACGGCGGCCTCAGCGACGTCGAACGGCAAAGCATCGTGGAACAGTTCAAGCGCGGCAACACCCCGCTGCGGGTCCTGATCACCGGCGACGTCGCGTCCGAAGGCGTGAACCTCCACGCCGAATGCCACCACCTGATCCACTTCGACATCCCCTGGAGCCTCATCCGGATCGAACAGCGGAACGGCCGCATCGACAGGTTCGGCCAGCGCCAGAAACCGCAGATCACCACCCTGCTCCTAAACCCGCACAACACCCGTTTCTCCGGCAACATCAAGGTCCTCACGCGCCTGATGGAACGCGAGTACGAGGCCCACACGGTCCTCAACGACGTCGCCTCCCTGATGGGGCAGTACAGCGTCAAGCAGGAGGAAGACGCCATCCGCGACGTCCTGCTCGGCAAGAAGAACTTCGAAGACGTTGTCGGAGAGCCCGACGCCGATCCGGACTCAGGCGACCTCTGGGCCTTCCTCGACTTCGAGGCCCTAAAAAGCGACGGGGAAACCGAGACCATCCCGGTCGAGAAGCCGCTCGGTCTCTACTCCACGGACTTGGAATTCCTAGACGAAGCCCTCAACGAGGCCTTCGGTGATGCGCACAAGCTCCTCGGATGGACCGTCCACGCCGGCCACGGCCTCGCCGAGCTCAACCCGCCCGTCGACCTCCAGCACCGCCTGGGCTACCTCCCGCAGGAATACCTGTCCGAGCGGCGCGTCACCGAGCGACTCAAACTTGCCACGACCGTCGACGCGGGCACCCGGGAGCTCAACCGCGCCCGCGAATCCGATGACATGAGCTGGCCCGAAGCCCACTACCTAGGCCCGCTGCACCCCGTCCTGGACTGGGCCAGCGACCGGGCCCTGTCCTCGATGTCCCGCAGCGAAGTCCTTGTGGTCCGCGGCGATGTAGACGCCGCCCAGGTTCTGCTCATGGGAACGTTGATGAACCGCCGCGGGCAGGTTGTCTCCAAAGCCTTCATCGCGGTGGACTTCCCCAACCCCTCCAACCCGACGTTCTGTCTCTCCGAACCCCTCGAGGACCTGGGCGAGCACTTGAGCAGCATCGGCGTCGACGCCAAGGCGACCAACCCCGGACCGGTCAAGGTGAATGGGCTGCAGGCCCTGCTGCCGCAGGCAGTGGAGAGCTCCCGGCAGACCATGCAGCTGACCTTTGAAGCAGCCGCCAACTCTGCCAATCAGCGGCTACAGGGTTGGAAGGACCGGGCCACGGGCTGGACACAGCTGTCCTTCGACTTCGCGCAGCGGGCGGATGTGAAAAAGCAACGCGAGCGTGTCTGCGGGGAGCAGCGCATCGCGGAGTCGCTCGCCCCGGCCCAAAGCCTGGTCCGCCCCTCCTGATCGTCGTTCCCCGCGCAACTCCTGTCGCCGTCCCGAAAGGTGCTGACCAGTAATGCCGTCCTTTGATTCAATCGTTGTAGGCGAAGACTGGATTAGCGAACACTTCTTCACCACGGACTCCATCAAGGGATCCTTCCAGGCCGAGGTCGCCAAACTCCGCAAGAACTGGGACGAGGAAGGCAAACAAGGCCACTCAACCACCCCGACCCGCCTCGCTGAGGTCCGCGGACGCCTTCAGATCCTGCTTGCCGGGGTCTCGGAAGACCCGGCGGGTGCGTCCGATGCCTACGCCCTGCTGCGCGGTGCCCTAGGCTTTAAGGGCGCGACGGCGGCCGTCACCTTCGAGCGCGGCGGCACCGAAACGCTCGTCCCCGGCGTGTGGGCCACGGGGAACTCCGAGGTCCTATTCGTCGAGGCCGCCCCGGCGGACTCCCTGGAAGACGTGCTGTCCACGGTGCTTCCCCTCGGGCGGGTTCTTGTGGACGGCAAAGAGCCATTCCCAGCGCTGACGGTGGCAAAGGTGGTGTCCGAGGCGCGTCTGTCGGATAAGGCACCTAAATTTGTGGTGATCACGGCCGGCCGGTGGCAGGTGCTGACCGAACAGGAACGGCGATGCGGATTTGCTAGCGATCGCTCTCCTGAATGCCGGACGTCAGCCGCTGCCTTCGTACTACGGTCTAAAGAAATTGGTCCCGGAAATCAATGAGCGCCTGAGTCACCCGGCTCTCAACGGTACACTGGCAAAAGCCGATGGGGAGGCGATCGATGCAATTGTCGATTTCTTCAACATCGTCAATGAGTGCCGGGTTCCGTGCGTCAGGCTTACCACCTTGACGAAGGTCCTCCATCGTAAGAGACCTCACATGCTGCCCCTTTTCGATCTGAACATCAGGAGGTGCTACGTCTACCGGGGCGACTCACCGCCGCTGGCCCACTTCGAAATGAGCGAGTCCCGTGAATTCATCGAGGCCTGGGTAATTTCCGTGAGGAAGGACTTGGCAAATGGAGGTGAGATTTGGGAGGACTTCGCGAAGTTGGCTCCTGGACCTCAAAACAGTTCGCTGAGGGCGATGGACATCGTTGGCTGGGAACTCGGAAAACGGCCCAGAGACTACTTCACGACTTGGGTGCCGGGAAAACTTCGCGAACAGAACCAGTTTCACGCTAAGGAGACCGAGTGAGTAGCGAGACGCCACGGTGGTCGGGACGAGACGACGGTCTGTATACCGGGAGGTTCCCGCTTGCGGTCGAGGGTTACCCGATGCGGCGAGTCGAGGAATTGCTTCCCGGCGTCACTACGGTGACACCGCACGCACGCTATTACTCTTTGCACGCTTACGTGGCGACGGCGGTGTCCGCGCACAAGGATCTGAACCCGGTGGATACCTTGCGGCGCTGCGAGGTCGTTTTTGGGGCCATCTCCATCCTGCACGCTCGACGGTTTCCCGAACAGCATCGTGGCATGTCGCAGGCCCACGGCCATGACATCATTTCGGCTTCGATGCGGGACGGCGAACTAAATGTCACAGCGCTTGCCGCGTCCGGTTCATATGCCCAAGCGTCGCGAGGATTTCTAGGACCCTACCTGGCCAGTGAGCGTCTGCTCGGACTGATTACTTCAGGGGGCGAGTTGATGTCTCCCGGGCCTAAGTCAGATGAACGAGGACTGAAGCTCGCGTTCGAGGGCCTCCTCGACCTCGCCAAAATGGACTCCATCCCCTGCAGCATCCTGGAGGGGTACTCAAGCCTTTGCCTTTGCGGTCAGCACGCACTTGAACGCAGTTGGTTGAGGTCAATCATGTTCCCACCCCAGCTCCTGGGGGACGTCGCCACCCATAGCCGCCGGACACAGACGGCCCTCATGCTCTGCCGGCTCATAGAAATGTATGAGCCCGATAATTTGTCACTGGAACTGAGCCGAAAGCTCATCGCTGACTCAAGAACTTACGGCGACGATCAACTGAGGCATTTGGAGATTCTTCCTGCATGGCGGGGGGTTGTCCTGAGGCGCTGGTATACGTGGGCTTGGCGGGACCTATGGCGCTGGCTTGTCAACGAGCAGATGACGGGAGCTGTGCCCATCGCTCAACTGCAAAGTGCACTATCGGAGCACTTACCGGACCAGAAGCTCTCAATTTTTCGTAAAGAACTTCCCGAGGGCGTGGAAAAAGGCCGGCTGGTCGATGCGGAGTATGATCCGGCAATTGGCTCGCTGAAAACCGGGCCGAGAAACCTGGCGTGGCTCATGATCGGAGCCGGCCGTGTCGGTCAGCTCTCCGATCGCGTGGCACCATATTTCGAAAGCATCGAACGCGAACGACGGAACTACGAACTGACCCCCTCATGGTTGAGGGACTTTCTGAACCAGCGGAGCGATCACTCAGTGCGCGACGTCGCACGCGAGCTCACCGGGGTGCTCCTTGCCCGGTCCCAACGCGTCGCAATGAGCAAGTCATCCTTCACCAACGGGCGATGGCGGGTTCCGACCAGGCTGACAGTGCGGGACGGCTATGCCTTCCGGGAATCCAATGAAGGAGGGGGCCCGGTGTCCCTGCGGTGGGATCAACTTACCCAAGTCATGAGTGGTCTTGGCATGGTCAGGCGTGTCGCTGGTGACACAAGGGGAGCGGCTGAGCGCTGGGCCCTTGTACGGAACGGCCGCGACCAGTGAGCGCGGTGGCAGCCCCGCTGAACGTACCGGCACTATTCCATGAAATGGAGGCGAGCCGTGACTGGGATGCCGAAGAAGCGCTTTTTCTGACTTTCAACGCGGACGTCGCGTTCCTGGAACGAGGCGTCCTGGGCCTGTGCCAGTCAATGGGGGCGCGGGTCACAGTCATTGCGGATGCCGGGATGTGGCGCCCCGATCCGCTTGCCATGAAAGGCGCGGGCACCCAGTACCTCGTTGGCCTCGCGTCGCATAGTGGCGCTTTTCACCCGAAACTAACTCTCCTGGTGGGAGTCGACCGGGTGTTAGCGCTGATTGGGTCAGGGAATTTGACGATGGGAGGGTGGCAGCACAACTCGGAATTGTGGAATGTGCTACGCGCCGAGGACGGGCAGGCACCGCAGGCCCTTTTCGACTTAGCTGAGTGGCTTGAACTACTGCCTGACACTGTGCGTCTCGCGTCGGACCATGCTGCCGCCCTGAACAGGGTCGCTGCCCGGCTGCGCGCCACGCTGGAACGCTTCGCTCCCATTGATGACGGAGCGCAACTGATCACCAACCTTGACCGATCTTTCCTGTCACAGCTGCCAGGTGGACCGGTCGATGAGTTGACGTTGTACGCGCCCTTCATTGACGAACACGCGCGCGCGGTCAGGGCACTGGTAGAACACTTCCCGACCCCAAAGCTCACCCTTGTTGTCCAACCTGGTTTGACCGTGGTCGAACCCCAGGCCTTGGCTAGGGTCCTGAGGGGACAGACAGGCCTGACCGTAGTCGCCGATACTTCACGTCGGTACCGCCATGCAAAATTGGTGGAATGGCGTCGGGGACCACACCGCCAGGTGCTGACAGGCAGCGCCAATCTTTCGGCCGCAGCCATGCTCAACACGGCAAGTCGTGGTGGAAACGTGGAGCTCGGGATCCGCACAAACATTGACGAACCGTTATGGCCCGAGCCCGGGGTTGACCCGAACCATCGTGTTCAGCTGGAGAGCATTACAGATATTCCGGCGCTACGGATCGGGACTCTAGCTCCAGAGACAACCGGGCTCGCTGTGCCCCAGCTACTTAGCGCGGTGCTCGCCGGCAATGAACTAAAAATCGAGCTAGCCTATCCGGTCCCGTTCACCGTCGAGCTCGAATACACTAACAACCCGCTCAATGACTCTTGGAATCGTCTCGGCACGATGGTCGCCGGGCACAGTACTGCTTCATTTCCGGCAGACCAGTTGGGAGACAGTGCGCTGCTGAGACTCAACTGGGCGGGTGACGACGAAACGATCCTGGCTCGAGGCCCGGCCGTGCCTGCTTCCGTGCCGGAACGGCTCAGAACGAGACCGGGCGCGGGGCGCGCAGCCGGTGGCCCGCGGATCAAGTCGCGCGACGATCTTCTTGGAGCCGATCTCCGCTATCTAGACGCATTCGCAAGCCAGCTCACAAAAATCCACGAAGATGTCACCGCGCTCAAGACCCCGTCCACCCGCAGCAGTGGCACCTCCACAGCATCGGGAGCAGCACGCAACGCCGAATTTGAAGAGGAACCAGCCGCGTGGCTGTGGGAAGTTGAGCAAACTGCGCAGCACCTTCACGGCCCCGTCTTTTCGGGCTTCGCCCTCGGCCTCCCAACACCGGTGCAGTCAACCGGCTGGGAGAACTTCGATTCGAGCGAAACCGGTGACCTCGACGCCGATGCCGCCGTGTACGGTGATGACCAGATCGCACCGCCCACTGACGACCCCGAGCCCGTTGAGCCATTGATGCATGTAGCCGACCCAGACAGGATCAAGAAAGCCAGGCGCGACCGGGTCAGGGCGTTTGCCACGATGCCCGGCCGACTGAGCACAGTCTCCTACCTCGGCCTCGCGCGCCTCGCGCTGTGTTTCTACTGCGCAGGGGACTGGAAAGAAAACGACCCCGAACCCATAGGGCTCGTCACCTCGTTCCTGAGCAAGGCTCTGGACCAGGCGCATACTTCCGGCATGGGCGACGAGGCGAAAGCACTGGCCGCCGTCGCTCTGACCTGCGTGCGGCGCAGAGTCGATCACACGGCAACCTCGCCGGCCACCCAGGAGGCGAAAAGGCTGCATGATAGGTGCAGAGACCTCGATCCGGGTGCTGTCCCGCTTCCACTTGTGGCCGAATACACCCAATGCCTGTCCGCGCCCGGCGGCCGACCCCTGGAAACCGCTGATGTCTATGATGAGCTCCAGACCTTCTCCGAACACCCTCTGCTGGACGCCGCCATGCTGGCGGCGGAGGGCCATGGATACGACGCAGAAGTGCTGGGGCCGAATAGCCTGCAGATCTCGGTCAGGTCGAGGGACCCACTCCAGGGCGCATTGAAAATATTGGCCGCGTCTAAAGTCCCCCTCGGGGTGGTATCGCTGTCACAGACGACGGGAAAATCGGCCATCGCGTTGTGGTCCGATCCTGACTTGTACTGCATCGAAATCGACGACCGAGACCGCTGGGTTCATTACCGATCCACGCACGCGTTGAACGTGATTCTTGCAGCAATCCAGTCATCTGAAGGCAGACGGTTCAGAGTCGACCACGGACCCTTTAACCAAGCCATCCCCGAAGCGAAGCTACTAGCGGAGCGCCTTGGCGTCCAGATGCCCAGAAAGGCCGGAGTGCCTCCGGGTGTCTGCCCCGCCTGCTATATGGTCCTCACGCCCGCGGGTATTTGTGCGACGTGTGAGGCGTAGTCACTGATACTGATGCGTGGGTACATGCGGCAGCGGACTAGGACGGCCTTAGAGGTCTAGCGCCTCCCAGACGGTCCCGGCCAGGGGACATTCCGAGGGAGCCTGACAAGGTCAGAGCCCCGTGCAGCCGGTTGCCTCACGAAGATGACGGTCACCGACATGGCGACGAGCCGGCACCCGAGGCCGACGGGGTCATAGACCGGGGATGGCCGTAAATTACTGGGACTCGCTTGTGACCCACGCAACTCACGGGCGCCGCCCAATGCCAAGATTCCAAAACACTAGTTCTCCCGTGGGGCGTGGAAGGAGTGTGACTCCGAGGCATTGCTAAGGTCGGTCCATGAACATGATTCCCAGCATCCCGCCACCAGTACAGAATCCGATCAAGTGGAAGCTACTGGAAGCTGTCGCCGCGACCGACTCGACGAACTACGCAGACCTTGTCGTAAAGGCTCCTTACGAGACCGATCGCAACTTCGCCGCGCACTATGCCTTTGCCGCCAAGCGATTGGCGGGCACCTTTGGCGGCAAGCCGCAGGATGACATGATCCTCCTCCCATTTCTTACGCTGTATCGACAGGCATACGAGCTGGCTCTTAAGTCCTGTCTGGCTGATTTTGCCCGTTGGCGGCGGAAGTGGGTCGACGGAGGAAACCCAGATCTTGAATCCTCAGTAGTCCAAGACCGCATCCGCAATGTCCACGGCCATAACTTTCATAGGCTGTCCAGAGAACTGCGGGAACACTATGATGCCCTTGATCTTGGTGAGGAGTTCCCCACAGATCTCGCGGCGTTGATCGAGACATGGCACCTTACGGATAAACCTGGCACCAGCTTTAGGTACTCGACGGTCAATCAGCCTACGGAGACGGCGCGCATCGATTTTCCGGTCCTGGCCGAAATGCTGGATAACGGCCTTCGGGAGCTATGGGCTGTCGAGGACTGGGTGGACGACCGTATGAGCGCGATTCCCGAGCCTTGAGTAATCTGGGAGCCGTCACGGAGCCTAACAGCTCTGGAAACCGAGCCGCAGGCTCCAAAGCGGGCGCCAGCATTACTCAATCCAGCAGGTCTTGGTGGGCGCCGATCCCTCCGGAACGATTCGACTGCGCAGTCTAGCTCCGTTTTGATTTGCGTGGGCGCGCTCCAGGGCAGTCCTGACATACCCTTCCCCGCGACCGGGCGTTCAGCGTGTCCTGCGTGGAGTGGCCGTTAGGACATAGCCACCACACCAGTTGGTTCAGATAGGGGCGGACGTCGTGGGGTGTCAGTTCGCCGTTCAGGGTTGGGTGCCACTGCGACGCCAATTCCGGGAAGCGCGCCGCGAGCGATGTTTCTGCCCGGCGGCGTGACTTCGGGCATTCCTGACAGACCATCCCCTTGGCCCGGTCCTTCACCTTGTCCTGGGTGGCGTGACCCTCGGCGCATAGCCACCAGACGGTCAGGCCTGAGTGTGGCAACACGTCCTCCGGCGTAAGCTGACCGTTGAGTGTGGGGTGCCATTGGCCGGCCAAGTTGGGGCGGATGACGGCAAGCGATGTCGCCGGGGTGACGTAGCGCCCCGAGCACTGCCCGCAGCCCGTCCCGTCAGTCGTTCTTTGCACAATGGGCGTCAGGTACGCGTGGCCGGCGGGGCACAGCCACCATGCCGGTTTCCCTGAGTGCGCCATCACCTGGGCTGGAGTTAAATCTCCGTTCAACTGCGGGTGCCACTCGCCCGCCACCGCAGGGAACTTGTCGGCCAGCGACAGCTCCCCGTACTCTCGGAGCCGTAGGGCAGCAATGATCTGTCTTGCTTCAGTTTCCGCGACGGCAACACCGTTGAGGATGTATCTCCGTGCAGACTCTGCCGCCTCGTTCTCGATAAGACCACCTTCCAGCATCTCTTCGAGTGCTGCCGACGCGACGTCGTGGCCTGTAGGCGCGCGCCGCACCAGCGCGTCCTGTGGCGAAAGAGCCTCCAGCGGGTGCTCGCGTACCCGTATGACGCTGTATCCAAGCTCCTGTAGCTGGTCGGTCTTCTCCCGGTCCCTGTCTTCCTTGCCTTTGTGCCAGTACGAGCCGTCGAATTCGATTGCGATGGTGCCGACAATGACATCCACCCGAATCTTCACCCCGCCGGCTGTTGCGATCCTCCAGTCGTGCTGGACCGGAGCCAGGTGCTCGCCGAGGACAGCCTTGAGTTCTGCGTACAAGCCGATCTCGAGCTCGGACAGGCCCACCAGCTTGCACTTCTCGCAGGCGGCACCGCAGGACCGCTTGAACACCATCGCCCGCCACTCGTGGCCGCTGCTGCACAGCCACCACACGTTACTTCTGGCCCCCGACGTCACCTGGCCGGGTGTGACGTCACCGTTCCTCGTCGGATGCCACTCCTTGGCCAGATCGGGAAAGCGCGTGGCGAGATCGTTGCCGTAGCCGACCTTCTGGTTCGCGCAGTAGGGGCACCCGGAGCGGATCTTGTTGGTGCGGTTCGCCACCACAGCTTCCCATGGATGGCCACATGCACCCAGCCACCATGCTTTCGAATTGGAGCGAGGCGCGACCTGGTCGGGGGTCCGGTCGCCGTTCAAATAGGGGTGCCAGGTGGCCGCGACCTCCGGGAACTGGCTCGCCAAATCGTTGCCGTAGCCAACTTTGCGGTTCCCGCAATACGGGCACCCGCAGCCAATAGTGCGGCTATGGATGGTCGCTTCCCAAGGATGACCGCAGACGCCAAGCCACCAGACTTTCTGCGACGATCCCGCTGACACTGCGTCAGGTGTGAGATCCCCGTTTAACGTGGGATGCCACTCGTTGGCCAGCCCGGGAAAGGATTGGTCAAGACTGATCTCGGGGGCTGAACGTCGCTTCCTCCCGGCCAGTTCCACATGGCCGTTCTTCATGAAGCGTTGGTAGTGCTTGCGACACATGCCCCGGTTTAGAACTTCTGCCGGGCCACAGCCCTCTACACTGCAGTACTTTTCCACTGTTCTCCATCCTTGGAAGGCCTGCCACGGCGCTTTCCCGTCGCGATCGACGCGTTCGCTGATGGTGAGCGTAGCGCAACTTTTTGGTTAAGAAAAGTCACAAAGTATATATACATTGGAAAATCACGTGTACAATTCGCACCCAAGTTACGATGCGCAACCCAAGTTGAGACAACAAAGGGCTCGCCAATTAGGTCTGCCTACATTCACTACGTTGGGTGACACGGTGATGATGATGCGTGCGAGCAGCAGCGCCGATGGGCTTTGACGCACCCGTTGTGAAAGGCCCGAGACGATGATTGCGGGGATGGAAGGACCGCGGCACGGGCCACCCTTGAAGCGCCATGAAGAAAGAGCGCGGCATGGACGTGATGGCCAGGTTGACACCGACGGCACCGGCTGAGCCGGTGATAACTTCGTCGGTCGTAGTCGCTGAGCCGCCGGAACCTCAGCCCACACCCGACGAGGCGCCCGCGTTCGTCTACAACCCCGGAAAGCTGACGGAGCCCCGCCGGCTGTCCGTCAACTTTCAGGACGCGACCAAGATCGGATACCTGGACCTAGCCACGATGGCAGCCGTTCCCGCGTCTTCGGCCGCCGGACTACTCAAACCTGACCCTATGATCAGCGAGTTCGAAACGAAAGTGTATCTGTGGGTATCATCGGGACCACAGCGGTTCCGGCGGAAATCGACAGCACCGGTGCAGTCCGCGTTGCGGACGTACAGAAAAAGGTAGAGCGTGAACAGTCAGTCTCCCGGCGAGAACGAAAGCAAAAGCCTCACTCTTAGGCTTGTCCTTCCCGTGGCACATCACCTGATGGAAGGGGCAGGCAAGCTGAACGGGGCAACGCAGAGCATGCTCCTGCTGGGCGCCAAGAAGCTCGCCGTCGACGGGTCCGGCGTGAGGATCTCCAAGCACTGGGGCATCGCCGCTGAGAACGCGGCAAGGGCCTGGTGGGGGAACGGTCCGCTGCGCAACGGCGGGCGCGGAATCCAGGGCGGAAACGCCAAGCTTGAGCTGATCGGGAACATCGTCGCCGTCACCGCTCTTGCCGCAGTCGTCGTTCCCCCGCTGGTTCTCGACATACAGACCGCATTGGCGAAAAGGGCTCTCAAGAACACCTGTGAGGGCTGCCACGAAGCACTTCCCAGTACCCCGGTTGAAGGGGAGCCCGACGGTAGGACCGCCTGCCCCCACTGCGGAAACGGAAGCGCCGACTAGGCTCGCCAACTAGGTCGGTGAGCTGACCTGGGCAGTAGTTCACCAAAACCGCAGAATCACGGTGGTCCGCATCTGGCGCTTTTCGCCAGGTAACCATGAGTCTCACAACTGTTCAGTTCCCCGTAGGTGCAAAGCCCCTTATGCTGTTCAAGCGTGAGGGGCTTTGCAGTTGACGACGGAGAGGCAAGTGCTCATCCGGGGCGGGGACTTCGAGGCAGTTGCCCGGGCCGCGCTCGTTCATAGCCTGGCAATGAAGGCGCGGCGGAGCGGTAGCTGTGTCCGGTGGGCGTGGTCACCTTCAGCGTGTGTCTCTCCGCGGGTTCCGGTCGCACGCTCCACCCTGGGTTTTCCTTGGTGTGGTTACATTGTTCGCAGAGCCCGGCCCCGTTATTCAGTATGGTTTTACCGCCTTCGGCCCACGGCAGAATGTGGTCGTAATGACGAATGGGCGCGTCGCAGTATGGCGTGCGGCAGGTGTGGTCGCGGGTTTCGATGAACCGTCTCATGCCCGTGGGGAAGAAACGTGCCCTCGAGTCAGAGGCAAGGAGTTCGCCTGTGCTTGGTGCCGTGAAGAGTCGACGCAGCCAGATGCTGAAGTCTTGGTCCGTGTTGCTGTCACCACTGGTTAGGAGCTCCCTGGCCCATTCAGCGGGAACGATGCCATAGCCAGAAAGCCTTGCGGGTTCGCTATCACCTTGTAGCAAGGTGCGGTCGGTCATGACCAGTTGAAGGTCGATCCCAGAGAACCCTGCAGGCGAACCCGTGACGCGTTCGACGAGCGTGTCCGTCATGACCTGTCCCCGGGAACGGGCGTCACCGCTTGAGCGGGCAGAATCGGCGTGCCGGGTGAGCGCTGCGTAGGCAGCGACACCTTGGGCGACGGGGAGCAATGCGGTGAGGTAGGTCATCGTGTCCGGGGCCGGGCGCAGGCTGACATGCCGTTCGGATATAGCGTGTGCTGCACGTTTCGTGACGGAGCGGGGATCGCGCCGATAGGCAGCGGCCTTCGCGGCGGCAATGATCGCTTTGTCCCCGGCGCCGTCGAAAGTTCCGGTGTCAGGGGCGAGTTCGTCGTCGACCGCACACCGGTCCTCCGAAGACAGGCACGCGGTTTCCTTTACGAGGAGTGTGGCGCGCCACTCATTGAGCATTCCCGACTCCAGCGCGGCCATGGTGCGCGGCATCTCGATGACCAATGCCTTGGCCAGCCCCAGCAGCCGGGACCCCTTATTCGGAGACTCCCGCCGGGCAAGGGCAACCTGGGTTGATACGCCTTGGCCTCGATCAGCAGCCGGAACGCCCGCTGCCGCCTGTTCTTCACGCTGAGCCAAGTCAAAGGCGACAGCGATTTTCGCCTGCAGACTCGAGATCGCAGACTTCATATCCTCAAGGGTTCGGAGCTGATTAATCAGGTCACCGCTGACGCTGCCTGCATGAGCACGTGCAGGCAGCGAGGCGACCGCGTGGGTGGCTTGTATCTGCTGACTCCGGCTCATATTTTCACTATGTCAGCAGCCACCGACATTTTTAGCGCCGGGAACTTTGGCAGCAGATCCGAGGCGACTGGGCACAACTTGCTGATAGTCGTCCCGCTCGATCCACAACGATCGAGCGGGACGAGCCTCATCTGTTATCCCATCGCCTTGCGCCTCCGAGCTGAGCGCTCAATGCCACGGATGATTAGTTCTCCTGCAATTCCGAAGCCAACAGCAGCAGTCAGGGCACCGTTCCGATCAGAGCTTCTGGCAAGGTAGCTGTTTTGGGATGCTTGGACTTCAGCAAGGTCGTTCGCATACCAGCCGTTGACGACAGACTGCTGCGGCGCTCCCTTCGTTTCCCCGTTATTCACTTCGTTCTTGATGGCGGCTGAACTGAGCTGGGACCGCCACTCTGAGGGACTGCCGGAATCGATCAGGTTTGGGTTGTTACCAAACCAAGCGAGCAGCAGAAGCAGGGCGGTCACAACCCCAAGCAGGATGCGTGCGAAGTTCGGGCCTCCAAGAGCGGCCACGAGGGCTTTTAGTTTTGGCCTTCGGCGTACTTGGTTGAATTGTGGAGCGTGCTCCGGTGTTGGCGGCAAGGCTTGCGACGCGGTGCCGTCGGTTGTTTCAGATGTCATTATTTCCCCATTTTCATATTGTTATCAGAGCTGCCGCCTGGTCGCGGCAACCCTTTACCCAGGGCCTGTCCCATCACGCTGCGGAAGGCGGAGTGCAGGTCCGCCCGCACCTCGAGACGGGCAGCCCACCACGCTAACACTGAAGGGGAAACCCAGGTGGTCTTTGTGGCGGCGGGTTTTTGTGTCGGCGAGATGTACGGGCAGAGAGGTTGCATGGCAATGGTGGAGGCCGCCGTCGAAACCAGGCCAATACCCGGCAGCGAGCCATGTGAACCTCCCCACCCTTGCCCGCGTCTTTCCAGCAGAGGAAGATACTGCCCAACTTCGGGAGGACGTCATGGTTCAGCTTGAGAAGTTTGAAAAGTACTTGATCGAAGAGTTCTACGACGATTACCGCTCGGGCGACATGTCCCACGGGACTTTCACCAGGCGCGTGGCGTTCATCATGGGAAGTATGACCGCGGCTGCGGCGGCTATGACTCTGGTGGGCTGTACACCGGACGAGGTGCCAAAGACCGGGGACCCGATGCCCAAAGCTACGGCTTCAGCAGGTTCGGGAAACACTACAGCGGTTCCCAACGCCAAGAGTCCGCTGACGGTGCCGGAAGGGGCCGGGGGCTTGCAAACAGAAACGGTGAAGTTCGATTCCAGCGGCACCGACGTCAGCGCCTATCTGGCCCGGCCCGAGGGCAGCAAGCCGGCTCCGGCCGTCCTGGTCTGTCACGAAAACCGTGGCCTCACGCCCCACATCCAGGATGTCGCCCGGCGCTTCGCCAAAGGAGGCTACGCAGCTTTGGCGCTGGACCTCCTCAGCAGGGAGGGTGGCACTGCATCGATGGATCCGGATGCTGTCCCGGGTGCCCTCACCAAGGCCGGAGCCCAGCGGCACGTGGGGGACTTCCAGGCAGCATTTGAGTATCTGAACGGCCAGGACTTCGTGGAAAAAGGCCGAATTGCCATGGTCGGCTTCTGTTTTGGCGGTGGCATCACCTGGCAGGCGGCCACGGAGATCCCTGGACTCAAGGCAACGTCAGCGTTTTACGGCCCGGCCCCCGACCTTGCGAAGGTCCACACCATCAAACCCGCCGTTTTCGGTGTCTACGCTGAAAAAGACGCGCGGATCACCGGTTCCATGCCGCAGTTGAAGACTGCCTTGGATGCGGCACAGGTCAAGCACCAACTCAAGGTGTACCCGGGCGTCGACCATGCATTCCATAACGACACAAGCGACCGGTACAACGCGGCCCAGGCTACGGCGGCCTGGAACGACACGTTGGCCTGGTTCAGGGAAAACGTCTGAGCCTAATCCGGCAGGATACGGGCTTGGCTTGCCAGCTCGGCTTCCAACGTTTCGATACTGGGCAGGCTGGCGACAAATTCGTCGGGCAATGACTCGGCAAGGGACGTCCGCCACTCCGCGATCCCCACCGGAGCGCTGAATCCACGCAGGGCGTACTCGGCCACCACGCTGTTCTTCTCCTTGCATAGCAGCAGGCCGATGGTTGGTTTGTCGTCGGGGTGGGCCATGAGATCGTCAACGGCTGCCATGTACATGCCCAGCTGGCCCAGGAACCCGGGTTCGAATTTCACGGCCTTTAGCTCGATGACCATGTAGCAGCGCAATTTCAAATGGTAGAAGAGCAGGTCCGCAAAGAATTCGTCGCCGGCGATCTCCAATCGGACCTGTTCACCAACGAATGCGAAGCCTTGACCCAGCTCGAGCAGGAATTTCTCCACATGCTTCACCAATTCCACCTCCAGATCCCGTTCCGTGTGCCGGTCAGTCATGGCCAGGAAATCAAAGACGTAAGGATCTTTGGTGGCCTGCTGGGCGAGGTCTGAATCGGCAGCAATCATAGTGGTCTTGAAATTGGTGATGGCTTGCCCTGAACGCTCGTGCAAGCGGGTCTCGATCTGATGCGTCAGGACGTTGCGCGACCAACCATGCTGGGCAGCTGCCGCTGCGTACCAGAGGCGGGTGGCGGCGTCGTCGAGCTTTTCCAAAAGCGCGATCTGGTGGTACCACGGCAATGTTGCAAGCGGCGCTTGCAACATTGGAAACTCGGGCCAAGCCTGGGCAAAGCTCTTCATGTACCGCAGGTTCCTGGGGGAGAAGCCCTTCGCTTCGGGGAAGCGCGTTCGGATGTCAGCGGACAATCGGGTGACCACTTTAGCGCCCCAGCCCTCCTGCGATTCGCGCTCGGCAAGTTGCCTGCCGATGCTCCAGTACGAATTGAGCAGTTCGCTGTTCGCAGCCGCCAGTGCGCGCGTGCGGCCTGTCCGGACTTCTTGCGCGACAGTGTTGAGCAGCGCGGGATACCAGTCGGGCATCGACGTCGCGGCGGGGACTCCCGGGAACGACGCTGTGGCCTCGGTAGCGAGCTCTTGCGAAGGCATAATCTCTCCTGTCGATTGCTGTTGCCCCCACCCTAGAAGGAGGCACTGACAGAATGGACGCGTGAGTGAAGCTGGTGAATTTGTGGACTTCACGCTGCAGCGTGAATCGTCGTGGGAGAAGGCCATGGAAGCCCGGGAGCGCCTGGGCGGAATGAAGGTCTACGGGGCATCGGTTGGTGCAGTGCGAGGAACGGTCCGGGACGTCCTGAAGCGGCACAAGAATCTGGGCCATGACGACATCACGGCCCTGAGTTCGGAACTGTGGGATGAGCCGGTCTTTGAACGCAGGCTCGCTGCGGTTGTCCTGTTGCAAACCAAAGTGGGGCTCCTGGTCAATACGGACCTGACCCGCATAGAGGGCTTCATTCGGCAGGCCGGCACGGAGGAACTGGCTGATCCTTTGGCGGTGGACGTGGTCAAACCCCTGCTTGCCAGGCTCGAAGGACAGGCAAAGGAACGCGCTGAACGAGTTTTGGAACGCTGGTCGCGTGACACGGATCCGTGGCTCCGCCGTGCCGCGCAACTAGCCAAGGACAACCCGACCCCTTGATAAGGCCCGGCCACCGGCTTACCGTTTTCATCAACACATGCCAGGCGCCAATTCCGTGAATTGAGAGGCAGGTTGTTCGATGAAATCGCTGTGGTTGGACAGGGAATCCAGCTTCACGTCCGATGCAATCCCCGATGAAAAGCACTTCGACACAATAGTGGCGGGCGCAGGGCTCACAGGAATGGTGACGGCTCTGCTGTTGTCCAGATCGGGCCAGCGTGTGGCAGTTTTGGAAGCGCGCACCCTCGGCGCCGTTACCACCGGCAACACCACGGGTAAACTCAGCCTCCTGCAGGGAGGGGCACTCTCGGCGCTGCGTGGCCAGTACTCACTGAAAGTAGTGCAAGCCTACGTGGAAGCGAACCGCACTGGTCAGGCATGGCTGATGCGGTATATGGAAGAGCAGGGCATCGCGTTCCAGCGCCGGACGGCAGTCACCTTCGCAACCACCGACGACGGCGGCCAGCGCCTGCGCAAGGAGGCTGCCGTTTCCCGCGACGCTGGTTTGGACGTGCACTTCAGCCGCGACCCCGGGCTGCCCTTCCCGGTGGTTGAGGCACTGGAACTCGATGACCAGGCGCAGATCCACCCCATGGAAGTCCTGGAGGTCCTGGCAAGGGATATCCGGGAGCACGGCGGAATAATTGTTGAGGGTGTCCAGGTGCAGAATGTGGGTTCCGACCTTCCCGTGGAAGTATCTACGCGAAAAGGGGCCTTCACCGCGGACACGGTCGTCGTTGCTACTGGCACGCCGATCCTGGACCGCGGACTTTATTTCGCCAAGCTCGAACCCAACCGGTCATACGCTGCCGCTCTTCGGCTTCCAGGTGAAACCCCGCCACCGAGCGGAATGTACCTGAGTATCGATCCACCTACACGTTCCCAACGCACTCATCCGACGCCGGAGGGTGAGTTGTTGTTGGTAGGTGGCTACGGGCATACCGGCGGCCGGGCGGTCTCACCCAAGGCGCACCTGGATGACCTTCTCGCCTGGGCCAAGCAGCATTATCCGGGCGCGGAGGTCACCCATACGTGGTCTGCCCAGGACTACCGGCCAACCAACCTCGTTCCCTTCTTCGGCAAGATGCCCCGGGGCCACGGCCGGATCTTCTTCGGAACCGGCTACAACAAGTGGGGCATGAGCAACGGAGTAGCTGCCGCGTTGTCCATTACTTCGGACATTCTTGGCGGCCAGTCTGATTGGGCCACGGTCATACACCACCGCGTTACGTCGCCCCAGGGCGCGTTGGAAGCCGTTCGCCTCAATGCCAGCGTCGCCAAACGGTTGGTCGAGGACAAAGCCAAGGTCAGGAGCAATCCGGAAATCACGGACCAGACCCGACCCCCGGAGGGGAGTGGCGTCGTCGGGCTTTACAAGGGTGAACCGGCAGCTGTGTCCACCGTTGATGGCAATGTCTGTATGGTGTCGGCGAGCTGCGCCCACTTGGGAGGCCTGCTGAGCTGGAACGACGCCGAGAAATCCTGGGATTGCCCCTTGCACGGCTCAAGGTTCGCTCCCGACGGCAAGTATTTGGAAGGCCCTGCGACGCATAACCTGCAGAAGTCGCCACTAAAGAAGAAGGACTAGTTAAGCCAGCCGTTCGACGCGCCGCCGGGCCTGGTCCGCGGCGCGTCGTTGCTGTGCCGCGGCCCGGACGGCCAGCTTTTTGTGCGACTCAGCGGCTTCGGCGTCCCGGGTGATGCCGATCAGCTCGGCTTCGAGGGAAGCCAAACGCTTTTTGGCGTCGGTGATCTGCGCCTCGACCTCCGAGCGCCTGTCCGCGAATTCATTGACAGCGTCCCAAGCCTTCGAAGCAGCGTTTTCGGCCTCCAGGGCTTCCTGTTCGGCTGCCTCAAACTCGGTGCGGGCTTCTTCCAACGCGGCCTGGCGCTTTTGGGCCCGGCGTTCGGCCAGGGATGTTGCGGCTTCCTCGGGTGCTTTCTCTTTCGGCTGCGGCTCTTGATGCTTCTTGCCCTGTCGTGCCGGCCTGGTTCCCGCGGGCAGCTTCACCTTTGGCGGTTCGCCCACACCCGCCATTTCGTCGGGATTTGTTGCAGCGACGGCATCTGTCAGGTCCACGGACTCGAAACCGCTGCCGCTTAGCCCGCGCACCAGCCGGCCGGTCGCCACCGCGGCTGCGGCGCCGGCGTCGGCCATTGCGGCCCGAAGCGTTTGCTCCACGTCGGCAGCGCCGGCAGCGCTGAGCGGTGCTCCCAGCCGGCTCGCCAGCTCCTTTGCCGCCTGCACGGCCAAGCTCAGTTGACCCTGTCGCTGCTGGCCGAGTTCACGGAAGGCTTCAGCGTCTCCCTCCTCTTGTGCTGCACGGAGGGAAGCGCCAAAACGCACGACGCCGTCAATCACCTCGGGTTGGTGGACGGCAAGCATGTTGATGCCCCAGGCGCCGGCGGTGGGCTTTGGCAAGCTGCCGATCTCCTTGGCGAGGTCCTTCCCACCTGCTTCCTTTGCCTGCCGTGCCAAGGCTGTCCGCTCCGCAGTGAATTCACGCGGAAGCACGGCGTACAACTGTTGGGCGGCATCGCGAAGATCCATGACTTCATCCTAGGTGCGCTTGTGCCGACCCTGGCCCGTGGCGCCGGGCACTTGCCCGCGGGACCTGGTCATGGAGCCTGCGGCGCTTAGGGTAGCCTAAGTCACGTGGACCAGATCATGAGCTTGCCCTTTGGCGTCGCGCTTGCGGCGCTCTTCGCGATTGTCATGATCCGCGTCAATGTCACGTACTGGCTGGGTCGAGGGGCAGTTGCCGGCTTCGCACACACCCGCTTCGGGGCGTCGCTCCAACAGCCGTCGCTCCAACAGTCCAAGGCAGCCCGGGCCCAAGCCTTCATACAGCGTTGGGGTCCGTACGCCGTCGTGCTGTCCTTCCTGACCATCGGCCTGCAGACCGCCGTTAATCTGGCAGCCGGCGCAGCGCGGATGCCGTTGCGCCGCTATCTCCCCGCTGCTATCGGGGGTTCCATCATCTGGGCGTTGCTGTACGCAACCATCGGACTGGCCGCCCTTGAGGCGTGGCTTGCGGTAGCTGCGACGTCGCCGGCTGGTGCCGGGCTCTCGGTGCTGGCTGTGCTCGCCGTGATCGTGTGGGTGGTGGTTGCCCGGCGGCGTCGGTCGGCTGCCAAATCAGCGGATACAGTGGTCTGAGTTCTACTGCTGGATTGGCGAAAGGCTCGCGTTGACAACCTCATTACCGGAACTGGCGGAGGGCAACTTCTACTACGAATCGTTGGGTGGGGGCCGGTACCGCTCCACGATTCATGCCCAGGGTGCCTGGAATCCGCACGAACAACACATGGCCCCGGCCTCCGGCATCATGGCTGACGCCCTCCTGAGGCATGAGCCCCGGGACGACGTCCGTATGGCGCGGATCAGCTACGAGATTCTCGGGCTGATCCCCGGCGGCGAGTTCCAGGTAACCACCTCAACCTTGCGGCCGGGACGAACGATTGAACTCATCCAAGCTGAGCTTTCCGCCGGCGGGCGTGTCGCCATCCGTGCCGCGGCGTGGCGCATGATCACCAGCGATACCAGCGCCGTGGCGGCGTTCGAAGACGAGGCCATGCCCGCCCCGGACGAATGCAAGTTGTGGGATGGTGCCAGCGTATGGCCCGGCGGCTACATCCGGTCCCTGGAAATGCGTATCGCCGAAGGCCATCGGCCAGGTTCGGGCAAGGTGTGGATCCGGACCATGCACCCTTTGACTGACAAGGAAGACAGCAGCGATCTTGCCCGGCTCATGGGCTTGGTCGACACCGCCAATGGCATCGCCGCACGGGTCCCCCCAGGGGAGAACAGCTACATCTTCCCCAACGTGGACCTCCAGATCCACATGTATCGTGCGCCCTCGGGAGAGTGGCTCGGGCTGGACAACAAAGTCTCCTTCGGGGCAGATGGCATCGGCCTGACGTCCAGCGTGCTCCATGACATCAACGGACCTTTCGGCAGGGCCGAGCAAATCCTGACGCTGAGGAAAAGCTGATGAGCGAAGCACGGAACAAAGCCGACGGCGGCCTCACGGAGCGCTCCGAGCTCACCGTCTACCGCCAAGAGGAATCCCTCGGTGCTGCCGGGGATCTTGATTTTGCGTTGGAGCTGCTGAAGCGGGCCCGCAGCGGGCAACTGGGTCCCTCCCTTCGCTTGTACCGCCCGCAGCCCACCGTTGCCTTTGGCCAGCGCGATGCGAACCTGCCCGGCTTCACCGCCGCCGAGGATGCGTGCCGGAAGCTCGGCTTCGAGCCCCTCGTGCGGAAAGCCGGTGGACGTGCGGCGGCTTATCACCAAGGCACTTTGGTGATTGATCACATAGAGCCGCACCCTGACGCGATCGTCCGTGCGAAAGCCCGCTTCGCGGAGTTCGGTGAGTTGCTGGCAGGTGCCCTTCGCAGCGTCGGCGTCCAGGCCGCCGTCGGGGAGATCCCGGGGGAGTACTGCCCCGGGGAGTTCAGCGTTCACGGGGAGGATGCGGAGTTTCCCGCCCATCGGATCAAGCTGATAGGGACTGCGCAGCGGGTGGTTTCCGGGGGTTGGTTGTTCAGCTCCGTGATTGTGGTGGAGAACTCCGGTCCGATCCGGGACGTACTGACGGCGAGCTACGCTGCACTTGGCCTCGATTGGGATCCGGCCACCGCCGGTGCTGCAAATGACCTGCTGCCCCACTTGGACGTCAAAACGGTGGAGGACGCCGTGGTTGACGCTTACCGCAGCTACGCACACGTGGTGGACGGCGACTTCAGGAGTCTCTTGGCGTAGGTGGCTTTCACCGCCATTGAGCAGGCTGGGGGCCGGGTTTACGCTGAGGGAATCAGGAACCCAACCACACGAAACCTGGTGGAATGATGGGCCGCAGGAAGCACCCAATTCAGGATACCGACGTCGACTTGAGCGTCAGCGAACCAAAGAGGTCGGCCGCCGGCTTGCCCAGCCTCAGCGAAACCCTTCCCCACGCGATGGCCTATATGGGCCCTTCCCGCGCATGGAAGACACTTACAGCTGTCAACCAAAAAGACGGTTTCGACTGCATGAGCTGTGCTTGGCCTGATCCGCCGGAACGCAAGGCTGCCGAATTCTGTGAAAACGGCGCCAAGGCTATCGGGTGGGAGGCGGAGCCGCTGAGGATCCCCACGGAGTTTTGGGCCGGAAACCCGCTGAGTTCCCTGGAGTCCCGTTCCGAGTATTGGCTGGGCCAACAGGGCCGGCTGGTGGAACCGGTGTATAAGGCAGCAGGCTCGGACCACTACGCGCCCGTCAGCTGGGAACGGGCCTTGGACATCATTGCAAACGGGTTGAACGCCCTCGACGATCCGGATGAGGCCACTTTTTACACCAGTGGACGCACCAGTAATGAGGCAGCGTTCCTGTACCAGCTTTTCGTCAGGGCTTTCGGGACCAATAACCTTCCGGATTGTTCAAACATGTGCCACGAGTCAACGGGCCTTGCCCTGGGCGAGACCATTGGGGTGGGCAAATCGGCCATCACGTATACGGACTTCGCGAAGTCGGACCTGATCATCATCATGGGGCAGAACCCGGGGACCTGCCATCCGCGGATGCTGACGGCACTGGAGGAGGCCAAACTCGCGGGTGCGTCCATTGTGGCTGTTAATCCGCTGCCTGAGGCTGGCCTGATCAACTTCCGGAACCCACAGCGTGTTCGAGGCCTCGTGGGGAAGGGAACTGACCTGGCTGACCAGTTCCTGCAGATCAGGCTCGCCGGGGATATGGCGCTGCTTCAGGCTGTTTCCAAGCGCGTCCTGGATGCTGAACGGGCTGCGCCGGGTTCGGTGCTGGACCGCACGTTCATCGATGAGCATTGCCAGGGGTTTGTTGGGTTCGCTGCCCACCTCGCAACTTTGCAGGAGCAGGACGTTCTTGCCGCCACCGGTCTGACCAGCGCAGAAATCGATGAACTCGCTGCACGGTACATCCACGCGGAGAGGGTGATCATTACGTGGGCAATGGGACTGACCCAGCATAAGAAGGCGGTGCCCACCATCAAGGAGATCATTAATCTTCTTCTACTGCGTGGCAACATTGGCAAACCGGGGGCCGGACCTTCGCCAATCCGTGGACACAGCAATGTGCAGGGTGACCGGACCATGGGCATTTGGGAGAAGATGCCGCCGCGGTTCCTTGACGCCGTGCAGGATGAGTTTGGCTTTGACCCGCCGCGGAAGGCCGGTGTTGATTCGGTGGACAGTATCCGTGGAATGCGTGATGGCAGGATCAAGGTCCTCATCGCGCTGGGAGGGAACCTGGTGCATGCGATCTCGGACACCGTGGTCGCTGAGGAGGCTGTGCGTCGGACCAGGCTTTCGGTCCAGATTTCCACCAAGTTGAATCGCTCACATGTGGTGGTTGGCGAGCAGGCCCTGATCCTTCCGACCCTTGGCCGCACCGAAATCGACAAGCAGGACGGGATGGAGCAGTTTGTCACCGTTGAGGACACTGTGTGTGCCGTGCACCGCTCCGCAGGGACGCTGGAACCCATTGCTCCGGACGTTCTGTCCGAGGTGGCGATTGTCACCCGCATGGCCGAGGCGGTTCTTGACCACAAGGTGCCTGTGGATTGGGCGGGCCTCAGGCGTAATTACGACACCATCCGGGACCACATTTCCCATGTGGTGCCTGGATTTGATGACTTCAATACCCGTATCCGCGAGCGCGACGGTTTTGTCCTTCCGCATGGTCCCAGGGATTCGCGGACGTTCCCCACGGCAACGGGGAAAGCCATGTTTTCCGTCAATGACCTGGAAACCATTGAAGTACCGCCGGGGAGACTGCTCCTTCAGACTGTGCGGTCCCATGACCAGTTCAATACGACCACTTACTCCATGAATGATCGTTACCGTGGCATCAAGAAGGGCCGCATGGTCTTGTTGGTGAACCCTGGGGATCTGGCGGGGTTGGGTTTCCAGGACGGCGACTATGTGGATGTGCACAGCGAAGCCGACGACGGCGTTGACCGTGTGCTGCGCCAGTTGCGTTTAGTGGCGTACCCCAGTGCCAGGGGCTGCGCGACTGCCTACTATCCGGAGGCGAATGTGTTGGTGCCGCTGGATTCAACAGCGGAAGGCAGCAATACGCCGGCGTCGAAGTCTGTGATTATTCGTCTTGAACCGGCTGCCGCCCCGATTTTCGAGGCGGCGGCCAGACAGCGGAAGTGAATGCCTTAGGCTGCGAGGCGGTTTTCTACTTCGGAGGCAGAAGGGTTGGTTGCTGCGGTTCCGTCCGGGAAGAGGACGGTGGGGACGGTGCGGTTGCCTCCGTTGAGCTGCTCGACGAGTTCGGCCGTGCCATCTACTTCTTCGATGTTGATCTCGGTGTAGCCGATGCCCTTGGCGTCGAGCTGCTTCTTCAGGCGGTTGCAGTAGCCGCACCAGGTGGTCGAGAACATGGTGATGGTGCCGGAGTCGGGAGTGAAGTCCACAGAGCTCTCCTCGGTATTGGTCGTTTCCACGGGTGATTCGTTGGTATCAACCGTAACCCGCAGCCCAATAATTCCCGTGAGGCCGGGATTCGGGGTTACGTCACATTCCGGGCTGGTGTGTGCTTGGGCGACACGGCAGACTGTTCCCATGTGTGGACGTTATGTAATGGCCCGTGCCGTGGGGGATCTGCTGGCTGACTTTGATGCCGAACTTGAAAACGAGATCGCCCTGGAAAAATCGTGGAATGTGGCTCCAACGGATGCTGTTCCGATTGTGCTGGAAAGGCTCGTGGACGATGGATTAAAGCGGCAGTTGCATGTTGCGCGTTGGGGATTGGTGCCCTCGTGGGCGAAAGATCCCAAAGGCGGCGCCCGCCTGATCAATGCCCGCAGTGAGACCCTCCTGGAGAAGCCGTCCTTCCGAAAGGCTGCTGCGGCAAGGCGGTGCGCTGTTCCTGCCGATGGCTATTACGAGTGGAAGAAGGGCGAGGGGAAGTCAAAGCAGCCGTACTACGTGCATCCGGCGGATGGCGGGGGCGTGGTGTTTGCCGGGTTGTATGAATGGTGGCGGGACCAGTCAGCCTCTGATGATGATCCGGCCCGTTGGCTGCTGTCCATGTCGATTCTCACGGCGGACACCCCGACGGCCGAGTCGGCCATGACCCGGCGGAGTGCCTCGGTGTTCGACGAGCTGACTGCCCTGCATGACCGCGTTCCACTGCCCATGAGCAAGGACACGATGGAAGCCTGGTTGAATCCGCGCGAAGATGATGCTGCCGGCCTTGTGGATCTGGTGCGGTCAAAGGCGCACGACGCCGCTGCCAGCTGGACGCTCGACGCGGTGGGTGCCGCCGTCGGCAATGTCCGCAACAACGGACCGGAACTCATTGAGCCGGTGGAGGGCCTTTTCTAGCTGGAGCTGTTCCCCTGGCTAGAGCTGTTCTTGCAGCTAGAGCGCTTCCGTGACCGGAACGCCGGCCTGGAATTCGCGGCCGTCCGCTTCGCTGAAGGCCGTCATGACGTGGCCTTTACTGAGTCCATGGATGGCGGACATCGGGAAGTTTCCGGTGATCACGTTCCCGGAGTGTTCCACGCCCTTGATGTCGTAGTTTTCCTCGGCACTGAGTGAGTGGTTGAAGGAGTAGAACGAGATCGCTTCTCCATTCATGAACTCAATGCCCAGCCTGCGTTGGGAGGAATAGTCCTCGCTGGCAGCAACAAGGCCCACGACATAAGCGCCGGAGCCCGGTATGTTGCCTTCGATTTCGAATCTCGCAACGAGGTTGTCATCTGCGGCGGAGATACTGACCTGCTTCAGGAGTGCGTCATTGGTGCTCATGCCACAATCCTGCTCTGTGGACCCGCCCGCGTCCACCCCTTTGCTTCATCCCTCCAAGAGTCGCCGGACGTTGGCTGCCACTGTGGTTTGGTCCATCGCCTGGCCGCGGCGTGCTGTCAGGAGGTGCATGGCCAATCCGTCGCCGTAGTCCGATACGGCTTCTGCACGGGCCCTTGGGTCGGTAATGCCCATGGAATCGAGCATCTGTTCAAGAGCTGAAAGCATCCGCTCGTGCCCGGCGGCCACCACCTCGGGTTGGTCCAGGGCAAAGGTGAACCGTGCGCGGGTCAGGTCAGAGTGATTGTTTGCGAGCCGGAGCAGTGCTCCCGCGAGCTGTTCCGCCAAGGCGGCTACCGACGTCGGGACCCCTGATCCACCTTGCTGCTGCAGCAGGAGCGAATCCCGTTCTTCAACGCGGTCGACGGCGGCAGCTACCAACGCGGCACGGTTGCGGAAGTAATTGGAGGTCGTTCCGACGGCCACGCCGGCTTCGGCGTCAACGGCGCGGTGGGTCAGTCCCTTGAGACCTTTGGCGGCCACCACGGCGAGGGCCGCGTCGGCAAGATCGGTTCGTCTGTCCGGCATGGCGAAAGTCTAGTCTTTAACCTCACAATTACTACAAATGTAGTAGTACATTGGCACCATGAAAAAGGTGGAAATCGTCGGTGGTGGAATAGCAGGCCTCGCCCTTGCGGGAACTCTTGATCCCAGTCAGTTTCATGTCACTGTGCACGAACAGCGGACCGGCCTCCCGGCAGTAGGAACAACCCTGGCCATGTGGCCCGAAGCCCAGAAGGCCCTGGCCTCATTGGGGATCCTTGATGCCGTCCGGGAAAACAGCCCCACCATCACGGGTGGCGCGCTCCGAAGTGCCACAGGGATGCCGTGGCTGAGTGTGGAGGGGCAGAACCTTGTGGGAGTCGCCCGCCACACGCTCCTGCGGCTCCTGGACTCCGCCGTGCCCCCGACGGTCCAGAGACGCAACGGAAAAGTGGATGAGGTTCCAGGCGACGCGTACCTCGTAGTGGCGGCAGACGGAGTGCACAGCATCGTAAGGCGTTCCGTCTGGGGCCAGGGGTGTGCAGCAAAGCTGACCCCCTACCTCGCCGTTCGAGGCGTCATCGCCGAAGAGCCGGGCAGCGAAACCATCGGTGAGTACTGGGGCAGCGGGGACCTCTTTGGCATAGGCCCATCAAGCGGGGGAACCAACTGGTATGCGTCCTTCCGCTCCGGGATGGGACCCGAGCGAATTGACGTCGGCGAAGCCCTGGCAGTGGCGCGCCGCCGCTACGCCGGGCACTCGGAAAGTATCCAGCATGTCCTGCAAGCAGCGACGCCCGAAACATCATTGGCACAACGCATATGGATCACCCCGCCGCTAAGGCGCTATTCCCGGGACAACGTAGTCCTCATCGGCGACGCGGCCCACGCCATGGCACCCAACCTCGGGCGGGGCGCTTGTGAGTCGCTGATAGACGCCGTCGCCTTGGGCAAGCTCGTCAACACCCTGCCACTGGACCAGGCCCTTGGCGCCTACAACCGTCAACGCGTTCTTCGGACCCAGCAATACCGCATCGGTTCATCCTTGATGATGCGCGTGGCGCTCGCAGAAGGTGCCCAACCCCTGCGCGACAAGATGCTCGACCTTGCTGCGAAGCGAAAGTCCAAGGCGCCCCGAAGGAGCAAAACTTCCCAGTAGGTTTTGTCGGAGGGGCAACGTAAACTGGATACATTCGAACATACATTCGAACAGTAATTGCTCACAGGCAAGGAGTGTGGATATGGGACTTTTCAGTGAGTCCGTGGACGTCATCTGCACGGATACAGGCCAGCCGCAGGAAATCCAGTGGAAAGGAACCCGCTACGTCGTTACCAACGAACCCCTCAGATGGTATGAACGACGCCAATGGTGGGTAGAAGAAAGCCGGGCACCACTGGGAAGCGGCGCAGGCTTGGTGGATCACGAAATCTGGCGGGTCCAACTCCAGACCCCGCAGGACGAAAGGCAAACCCGCAAAACCATCACCCTTGACCTCGTCCGCCATCTTGCCAGCGGCCGCTGGCGGCTCCTGCGTATCCACGACGCCGCACCGGCCCAGGCAGTCGAACCAGACGAAGCCGCCTGAACCTTGAGCTTTACACACCTGCACGTCTCCACAGCCTTCAGCGCCCACTATGGTGTCTCCTGGCCGGACGAACTTGCCCAGTCAGCCGCAGCAGACGGCGCAACAGCGCTCGCCTGTACTGACCGGGACGGCCTATACGGCACCATCAAACACCTCAAAGCATGCATGGACGCCGGTATCGACCCCATCATCGGCGTGGACCTGGCCATATTCGACGACGACGGCGACCACCGCACCCAAGTAGCGGGCCGCGTCGTCGTACTCGCCCACGGCAACAACAACGGCGCCGGCTACCGGGCACTCTGCCGACTCGTCTCAGATGCCCATGCCCGCACCTCCGGCAAAGCCGGGGGAGTAGTGCCCGTCGCCGTAACAAGGGCAGAACTCGCATCACGCACACTGGACCCAAAAACCCTCAAACCCGTGCTAACCGTCCTCATAGGACCGGACTCCGATGTAGGCCGGGCCATGGGAGGGCGGAAATATCTTCGCCCCCGGACACTCTTCAAACAATGGATCGACGCCATGCCGCCCGGGACAATCGTCGCCGAAGCCGTATCCCACCTCAGCGCCCCTGGAGAGCCCCTCAGCACATCCCACGCAGTGCGCATGCTCAAACTCGCCCTTGAATACAACATCCCCGCCATCCTCAGCAACGCCGTCCGCTACTGCGCCCAGGACGGCGCCCCCACCGCAGACGTCCTGGACTCTGCACGCACACTAAAATCCCTCCCCGAACTCTCCGCAGCCCCACTGCTCCAACCCACAGGCCATCTCCAACCAACCGGCCAGCTCCAACCAACCGGGCAGGGTTGGTTGAAAAACGCCCAACAAATGCTCCAACTCGGCAAGGAAATCATGGGCGCCGCAGGCCAAGGAGCAGCAGGGCTGAACAAGCTGCTCTCCAACACAGAAGCGCTCGCCGACAAATGCCGTATCGATCCCGTCCTGGACATGGGATGGAAAAAGCCCGTTGTTCCCGAAGCTTCCATCATCGGCATCGACCAGGACCCCATGCTGGAACTCACCCAACGATGTGAGGCAGGAATCACCCGGCGCTTCCCCGGCATCAACGGCAATGCGGAAATACAGATGCGCTCGCGGTTGCAGCATGAGCTGGGGATCATCGACAAACTCGGCTTTGCCTCCTACTTCCTCACTGTTGCGGAAGTATCCAGAATGATCATCGAGATGGGCGTCCGTGTTGCTGCCAGAGGTTCCGGAGCCTCCAGCCTGGTCAACTATCTGATCGACATCAGCCAAGTGGATCCCATCCGGCATGACCTCATTTTCGAACGGTTCCTCTCGGGTCGCCGATCCACCCTTCCCGATATTGACATCGACGTCGAAAGCGCCGAACGGCACAACGTCTACCGGAAGATCTTCGAGCGCTTCGGAGCCGAACGGGTGACCCTGATGAGTATGCAGAACGGGTACAGGGCCCGTGGTGCTGTCCGCGATGCCGGCATGGCTCTTGGCATGGATGATGGTGAAATCGGCGAAATTGCCAAGCAGTTGTGGCGGTTCTCCGCGCGCAAATTCAGGGAGGCATTGGTTGAAAAGCCTGAACTCCGGGAATTTGCCGGACGGGTGGAGGCCGGCCGTGAAGGGCCCGTGGGCATGGAGGAAAACCAGCAGTTGGACCTGTTGGTGGATCTCACTGAAAGGTTGGACCGCCTTCCCCGGCACATTTCCATGCACCCGTGCGGGGTGATCCTGGGAGACGCCACGCTCCTGGACAGGACACCGGTGCAGCCCAGCGGTTTGGGGCTGCCCATGAGCCAGTTCGACAAACACGACATGGATCCCATGGGAATGCTCAAACTGGATGTCCTGGGTGTGCGGATGCAAAGTGCCATGGCATTTGCGGTGCGGGAGGTTATCCGCCTGCACCCTTCCAAAGCGGAGGTAGTGGCGGCGGGCCACCATCCGGTGGAGCCGGGAAGCACAGGTCCGGACTATATTGCGGAGGACGGACTGATTGACCTCAATGCAGTGCCATTCGACGACGAGCCCACCTATGAGTTGATCCGCAGTACCCATACGTTGGGCTGCTTCCAGATTGAGTCTCCTGGCCAGCGTGAGCTGATTGGGAAGATGGCACCGCGGGAATTCAATGACCTCATTATCGATATTTCCTTGTTCCGGCCCGGGCCCATGAAGTCGGACATGGTCCGTCCGTTCCTTGAACACCGGCATGGCTTCGCGCCAGAGGTCTACCCGCATCCGGACCTTAAGCCCGTTTTGCAGGAAACCCATGGCGTTACGGTTTTCCATGAGCAGATCCTGAAGACCTTCCATGTCATGACAGGGTGTGGTTTGGACCGGGCAGACGAGTTTCGAAGGGCCTTGGGTGACGAGCTCCACGAACCTGAAGTAGAGAGGTATTTCCGTCGGGAAGCGATCCAGAGATACTCCCCGGAGGTCGTGGACAAAGTGTGGGGAACCCTCAAAGCCTTCGGCAGCTTTGGTTTCTGCAAAGCCCATGGAGCTGCCTTTGCTGTGCCTACCTATCAATCGGCATGGCTGAAGGCACACCACCCTGAAGCGTTCCTTGCAGGGCTGTGGGAACACGACCCCGGGATGTACCCCAAACGGCTGCTGGTTGCTGAGGCCCGCCGCCTGGGTATTCCCATCCTGCCCTTGGATATTAATCGCAGCCAGGCTGAATACAGGGTGGAAAGAATCCTGGAGGGCCAAAATTCCGGCAAGCTCGGCATCCGCTTGAGCCTGAACGGAATATATGGACTGTCCGGAGCGGAGCTGAAGCGGATCATAGCGGGTCAACCCTATGACTCCCTCGCGGACCTCAGGGCCAGGGCCAGGGTGAGCAAACCGAATATCAAGAGGCTCGCCCAACTCGGAGCCTTCGATGCCCTGCACCGGGATGCCGGCGGAACTACAAACCGTGCCGATCTGGTGCAGCACTTGCAAGCACTCCAGGGCAGTCCCTCCAAGAAGGCCAGCGGGGTCATTGAAGGGCAATTATCCCTACCACTTGGTGATGTGGAGTTGCGGAACCTTGCTGCTGGACTACCTGAGCCCAGCATGGTGGAGAACGTGCGGGCAGAGCTTGATCTCATGGCAGTGGATGTGAGTGAGCATCTGATGGAAAGCCATAGGCCTTTGCTGGACAAGCTTGGCGTCACTACGGCGGATAAACTCCTGGGTCTTCGCAACGGCACCGAGGTACTGGTTGCCGGCGTCCGGATCGCAACGCAGACACCTCCCATGCGGGGTGGGCGCCGCGTGGTGTTCATCAGCATCGACGACGGTACAGGCTGCGTGGATACTGTCTTCTTTCATGAAGCGCAGGAAGAATCGGGTCCACTCCTGTTCGGTACCCGGCTTCTGCTGATCCGCGGAACTACGCGAAGAACAGGACCCAAGGGAATCAGCCTCAGTGCCAGCAAAGCCTGGGACCTTGGCCGCCCCGAAACTTTGCCGTTCGCCGAAGTCCTGCCACCCGGCGTCGGGCTTGCGCCTGAATTCACTCATTCAGGGCCCCTTGAGGGTATCTCCAGGAACCTGGCCATCACGGGCCTCGGGAGCTGACCCGTGGCGTCGGCGCGCTGCTTTGGCCGCCTTCGTCCAAACAGATACGATTGACGATGGCTGGCTGTGGTCCCCGTACGCCACAAGCTACGAAGCCTTCACTATGAATAGGAGACACCCGTGTCAGATGCCCAACAGATCACCCTCATCGTCGATGGCGAAGAGACCAAGGTGACGGAAGGGACTACAGGCGCGGAACTCTTCTTCGAGCGCCGCGACGTCGTTGTTGCCCGCGTCAATGGTGTACTGAAGGATCTTGACCAGGTTCTCACCGAGGGTGCAGACGTCGAAGGTGTCACCATTGAATCCCCTGACGGACTCAACGTTCTCCGTCACTCCACCGCGCACGTTATGGCCCAGGCCGTCCAGCAGTTGCGGCCTGATGCCAAGCTTGGCATCGGTCCGTACATTACTGACGGCTTCTACTTCGACTTCGACGTCGCCGAGCCGTTCACCCCTGAAGACCTTCGCCAGCTGGAAAAGATGATGCAGAAGATCATCAACCAGAACCAGAAGTTCGTCCGCCGCGTGGTCACCGAAGAAGAAGCCCGCGAAGCCATGGCCGGCGAACCCTACAAGCTGGAGCTGTTGGGCAAGAAGAACGACGCCGCCGACGCCGGAGAAGGCGTGAACGTTGAAGTCGGTGCGGGCGACATCACTATCTACGACAATGTGGACCGCAAGAGCGGCGAAAGCGTCTGGTGCGACCTCTGCCGCGGACCGCACCTGCCCAACACCAAGATCATCTCCAACGCGTTCGCGCTGACGCGCTCATCCTCCGCATACTGGCTGGGCAACCAGAACAACCAGCAGCTTCAGCGAATCTACGGCACTGCATGGCCCACCAAGGAAGCCCTCAAGGCTTACCAGGAGCGCATCGCAGAGGCAGAGCGCCGCGACCACCGGAAGCTGGGTGTGGAGCTGGATCTGTTCTCGTTCCCGGACGAACTCGGATCGGGCCTTCCTGTGTTCCACCCCAAGGGCGGCATCATCCGCAAGGCCATGGAGGACTACTCCCGTCAGCGCCACGTGGACGCCGGCTATGAGTTTGTTTACACCCCGCACATCACCAAGGGACACCTTTACGAGGTCTCCGGCCACCTTGACTGGTACAAGGACGGCATGTTCCCCGCGATGCAGGTGGATGCCGAGCTCAACGCGGACGGCACTGTGCGCAAGCCCGCCCAGGATTACTACCTGAAGCCGATGAACTGCCCCATGCACAACCTCATCTTCCGCTCACGTGGCCGGTCCTACCGCGAGCTGCCGTTGCGCCTCTTCGAATTCGGCTCGGTGTACCGGTACGAGAAATCCGGTGTTGTCCACGGACTGACCCGCGTCCGTGGAATGACACAGGACGACGCCCACATCTACTGCACCCGCGAGCAGATGAAGGACGAACTCACCACCACACTGAACTTCGTCCTTGGCCTCCTCAAGGACTACGGCCTGGATGATTTCTACCTCGAACTCTCCACCAAGAACGAGGAAAAGTTCGTAGGTGACGACGCCGCCTGGGAGGAAGCCACCCGCACACTCGCCGAGGTTGCAGAGGCGTCAGGGCTGAACCTGGTACCGGACCCGGGTGGAGCAGCGTTCTATGGGCCGAAGATTTCCGTTCAGGCAAAGGACGCCCTGGGCAGGACCTGGCAGATGTCCACGATCCAATTGGACTTCAACCTGCCTGAACGCTTCGAGCTGGAGTACCAGGCAGCCGATGGAACACGTCAGCGTCCCGTCATGATTCACCGCGCCCTCTTCGGATCGGTGGAGCGCTTCATGGGCGTTCTTACCGAGCACTACGCCGGCGCCTTCCCCGCATGGCTGTCTCCCGTCCAAGTGGTTGGCATCCCTGTGGCCGAGGCATTCAACGACTACATGTTCGACGTCGTTGACCAGTTGAAAGCCGCAGGAATCCGTGCCGAGGTGGACATCTCTTCAGACCGTTTCCCGAAGAAGATCCGCACGGCCAGCAAAGACAAGGTACCGTTCGTCCTGATCGCCGGCGGTGAGGACGCCGAGGCAGGTGCTGTCTCGTTCCGCTTCCGTGATGGCAGCCAGGACAACGGCGTGCCCGTGGCAGAGGCGGTCCGCAGAATCGTGGACGCTGTCAAGAACCGCGAAAGCTGACGGAACGGACAATAGACGGTGCAGGAGAACACAGGCGCGGCAGCTGACCTTCCGGGCGACGCCGAAGTAACCGATGACTTCGGCTTGGCAGGTGTTCCGGACGCTTTTCAGCGCCTGTGGACTCCCCACCGCATGGCCTACATCAAAGGCGGACAGGACCAGTTCAAGAACAAGGACGACTGCCCGTTCTGTGTGGGACCCACCCGTAGCGATGAGGAGTCCCTCATCGTCTATCGTGGCAGGACCTGCTACGTCGTGCTCAACCTTTTCCCCTACAACCCGGGCCACCTGCTGATCTGCCCCTACCGCCATGTTCCGGACTACACGGACATCACGGTGGAAGAAACGGCGGAATTCTCCGAGCTCACCCAGACGGCCATGCGGGTGCTGCGGAAGGTTTCCAACCCCAGCGGCTTCAACCTCGGCATGAACCAGGGTGTCACCGGTGGAGCAGGAATCGCAGCGCACCTGCACCAGCACGTTGTGCCGCGCTGGGGCGGGGACGGAAACTTCTTCCCCATCATCGCCCAGACCAAGGCCATTACGCAGACACTCGACGAGGTCCGCAAACTGGTGGCCGAAGCCTGGCCGGGGGAGTCGAATGCTCAATAGGCATGCGCGTGGTTTCTTTACTTCCCTCTTCACCCCCCTGGCACGTTGGCTACTCAAGATTGGCGTATCTCCCGACGCAGTGACCGTGGCTGGCACAGCAGGGGTCATTCTCGGCGGACTGGTTCTGTATCCGTTGGGATACCTGTGGTGGGGTTCGGTGGCGGTGGCATTCTTCGCGTTCTCGGACGTCGTGGATGGCATTATGGCCCGCTTGCAAGGCAGAAGCGGCGGTTGGGGAAACTTCCTCGATTCCACCTTGGACCGGTTGGCGGACGGCGCCATCTTTGCGGGGCTGACCATCTGGTTCTTCACCAAAGGTGGGGATCCGGCAATTGGAACTGCCGCCGTCGTTTGCCTGGTACTGGGCATGGTGGTGTCCTATGCGCGGGCAAAGGCCGAATCACTGGGCTATCAAGCAAGCGTTGGCATTGCCGAGCGTGCCGAGCGTTTAGCTTCGGTGCTTCTCATCACCGGGCTTACGGGTCTTGGACTTCCAGCAGTGGTGCTCTTCGCGACCCTGATCCTTCTCGCGCTTGCCAGTGTGGTCACTATCGTCCAAAGAATGGCGACTGTCCGCAAGCAAGCGATGGCCGAGGCATAGGAAACTGGCATCTGACCAGAGTCCGTGAGTAGCAGTTGTGCAGGTGTCCTATAGCAGGCCCTCTTCTTGGCCGCGTATGCGGTAATGAATGTACTGCCACCCGGCAACGTGCGACTACTATTACTAGTACTTGGTCACCTTGACCTGAAAATCCGGTGTGCGCTGATTGCGGTCGTGTGGCTGCGTGAGCCACCGGCGAAAAGGTCGTTTATCTACCCATAGGGGTTTTTGTGTCTACACCAGATGTAAGCAACGAAGCCGGTTCGTCCGCGAACAGCGTCACGGGCAGCAGCCGCGTCAAGCGGGGCATGGCAGAGATGCTCAAGGGCGGCGTCATCATGGACGTCGTTAACGTCGAGCAGGCCCGTATCGCCGAGGACGCCGGTGCCGTCGCCGTCATGGCGCTCGAGCGCGTACCCGCCGACATCCGCGCCCAGGGTGGCGTGTCCCGCATGTCCGATCCCGACATGATCGATCAGATCATCGCCGCCGTGTCCATCCCGGTCATGGCCAAGGCCCGCATCGGCCACTTCGTCGAAGCCCAGGTCCTGCAGTCCCTCGGCGTGGACTACATCGACGAGTCCGAGGTCCTGACCCCGGCCGACTACATCAACCACATCGACAAGTGGAACTTCACCGTTCCCTTCGTCTGTGGTGCCACCAACCTTGGTGAGGCCCTGCGCCGCATCAACGAGGGCGCGGCGATGATCCGTTCCAAGGGCGAAGCCGGCACCGGCGATGTTTCCAACGCCACCGGGCACATGCGCAAGATCCGTTCCGAGATCGCCAAGCTCGCAGCCCTTCCCGAGGACGAGCTCTATGTCGCGGCCAAGGAACTGCAGGCCCCGTACGAACTGGTCAAGGAAATCGCTGCCACGGGCAAGCTTCCCGTTGTCCTGTTCACCGCCGGTGGCATCGCGACCCCGGCTGATGCTGCCATGATGATGCAGCTCGGCGCCGACGGCGTGTTCGTTGGCTCCGGCATCTTCAAGTCCGGCAACCCCGCCGAGCGCGCTGCCGCCGTCGTGAAGGCCACCACGTTCTACGACGACCCCGATGTCATTGCCAAGGTCTCCCGCGGCCTGGGCGAAGCCATGGTCGGCATCAACGTCGACGAAATCCCGCAGCCCCACCGCCTCGCAGAACGCGGCTGGTAAGCAGCAAAAGAAGTACGACGCCGGGTCGGTCACCTTAGTGAGGTGACCGGCCCGGCGTCGTTATTACTCCAGTCCCCGGCGCTTCAGGAGGGGTTCGAGCTCGGCATCGCGCCCACGGAACGTGCGGAAGGATTCCAGTGGATCCCGGCTGTTACCCGTCGATAACAGCTCGGATCTGAACCGCTCCCCGTTTGCACGGGTCAGGCCGCCGTTTTCCTTGAACCACTCAACGGTGTCCGCGTCCAGGACTTCGCTCCAGATGTAGGAGTAGTAGCCGGCAGCATACCCGGCGCCGGCAAAGATGTGCTGGAAGTAGCCGGTGCGGTACCGCGGCGGAATCAACGGGTGCGCGATACCGGCGTCGGCGAGGGCCTTGGCTTCAAAGGCAAGGACATCCGCAGGGACTTCTTCCGTGGAGAGCACATGCCATGCCACATCCAGCAACGCTGCTCCCAGGTATTCCGTGGTCGCGAATCCCTCACCCCACAGCAGGGATTCGTTGATTCTGTCCACGATCTCCTGTGGGAGCGCTTCGCCTGTGGCGTAGTGGCGGGCGTAGTTCTTCAGGACTTCCGGCCACATGATCCACATCTCGTTGACCTGCGACGGGTATTCCACGAAGTCCCGCGGCACGGACGTTCCGGAGAACCGGGGATAGGTCACGTCGGAGAACAGTCCGTGGAGCGCGTGGCCGAATTCATGGAATACCGTCCGGACCTCGTCCAGGGACAGGAGAGCAGGTTCGCCCGGCGCCGGCTTGGTGATGTTGAGGTTGTTGATCACCACGGCCTGCGAGCCAAGGAGACGGGACTGTTCCACGAGCGAGTTCATCCAGGCTCCTCCGCGCTTGGATTCCCGTGTGTAATAGTCGCCGAGGAAAAGACCCAGAGCGCTGCCGTCCTCGTTTTGCACCTCCCATACCCGGACGTCCTCGTGGTACCCTGCGAGGTCCGGCCTCTCATGGAACGTGATGCCATAGAGTTGGGTCGCTGCGAAGAAGACGCCGTCGGCCAAGACCGTTTCGAGCCTGAAGTAGGGCCTGATGGCCTGTTCATCCACTTGGTATTTTTCCCGCCGGACCTGCGCGGAATAGTAGGCCCAGTCCCAGGGCTCCAGCGAATGGCCAGCGGATTCGGCCAAAGCGAGGGCTTCGGCTTGGGCGTTGCGGAGCGCTGCAGGTGCCAGGCGGCCCAGCATTGCCTGCACTGCCTCGAAGTCCGGTGCCGTTTGCTGGTCCACCACGAGCTCCGCGAAGTTTCGAAAGCCCAGCAGGCTGGCTTTCTCCGCACGTAAACGGACTGTTGCCGTCACCAGATCGCGGACGTCCAGGCTTCCGCCGTCCGTGCCCCGCCCGAGTGAGGCTTCAAACAGCCGACGCCGGATGGCCTGGTTTTCGAGCGAGGCAAGGGCTGGTTGGTTGCTTGGCTGGATCAGGGTCAGGAGGTACTTGCCTTCGTGCCCCGCAGCCTTGGCGGCCCCGGCAGCGCCAGCGACGTCTTCGGGGGACATGCCGGCCAGGTCCGCTTCGTCGTCGAGGAGAATAGCGCTAGCCTTTATAGCCTCCTTGACGCGCTGGCCGAATTCGGTGCCCTGACGTGAGAGTTCGGCGTTGATTTCCCGAAGGCGGGCCTGGCCGTCGTCGTCGAGTTCAATGCCGGTCTTCCGAAACTCTTTGAGGTATTCCTGGACCAACCGCGCAGCCTCATCATCAAGGCCCGCGGTGTCAATGGCAGCGAAGCGTTCATACAAGCCACCGTTCATGTAGACGGCGTCTTGATGCGCGGCAAACCTGGGCGCGAAGGCCGTCTCCAACTCCCTGATGGCGTCCGATGCATCTGCCGAGACAAGCGTAAAGAACGCCGCCGCGGCCCGGTCCAGCAACCGCCCGGACCTTTCCATGGCCACAGCCGTGTTCTCGAAGGTCGCTGGTTTTGGGTTGGCCGCAATCTGCTGGATTTCACGGAGGTGTTCCTCCAGCCCCGCGTCGATGGCTTCGGCATAGTCCTCTGTGGTGATTGCTTCGAATGGTGGCAGGCCGAACGGCAGGGGGCTGGGACTCAAAAGCGGATTGGTCATGAAGGGACTCTTTCATTTAAGAATCGTGTCCTCAAGAGTGGCTCGCCGGAATCCCGCGCGTTTTGCGCCGTAGGATTGCCCGTATGGGGATCATCACAGCTGGCGGACGTCGCGCGGACCGGCGGCGTTACAGGCCCTCACGACGAACGGGCACCCTGCTGGTGGCCTCAGCAGTTGCGTTGTGCTTGAGCGCCTGTGGAGTAATTGCCGAGAACGATTCCCGGGAGAAGAGCAGCGCCGCTACCGCTCCCGTGGCTCCCACATCCACCCCAACGCCGACACCTACGCCCACCCCTGGCAAGGGACCCGCCTGTCCAGAGTTGCGCTGTACCTCCATCACGGTCACGGGCGACATGCTGATCCATACTCAGTTGTGGCAGCAGGCCCGGGCCGACGCCGCCGCAGGGCAGCCAGGGTACAACTTCGTCCCGCTCCTTGAAGGCCAGCGGCGCTACATCCGCAACAGCGATCTCGCCATTTGCCATCAGGAAACTCCTGTCGCCACTGCCGAAGGTCCGTTCTCCGCGTACCCGTCCTTCAACGTGCCGCCGCAGATCGTTGCCGCCTCCAAAAACGTGGGGTATCAAGCCTGCACTACGGCAAGCAACCACACCATTGACCGGGGGACTGAAGGGTTGCTCCGGACATTGGATGCCATGGATGCTGCCGGGCTCAAGCACACTGGTTCCTACAGGACTGAAGCTGCATCACAGGAAATCCTGATGCTCAAGACAGACGCCGCAACGGTAGCAGTCATCGTTGGCACCTACGGCCACAACGGTCAGATTCCGGAATACCCGTGGCTTGTGGACGAACTTGATCCCACCATCATGATTGCGAAAGCCACCAAAGCCCGTGCGCTTGGAGCCGACATCGTGCTCGGAGTCATGCACGCAGGTGACGAGTACGCCAGCGAGGCCAACGCCCAGCAACAGGAAGTCGCCCACGCATTGGTGGACAGTGGGCAATTCACCATGGTTTATGGACACCACACGCACTCGGTGCTGCCGATTGAAAACTACAAGGGCACGTGGATTGTCTATGGACTGGGTAATGGCGTGACGGAATTGTCGCCCTGGTATGTAGTCAACAACGAAGGACTGCTGGTCCGTGCGCAGTTCAGCCAAAACGCGGCGGGTGTTTGGGCTGCCTCGGATCTCGCGTGGGCGCCGTCGGTGATTGTCCGGGATCCCTACCGCTGGTGCTCAGTGGCCAGCGACGCACCGCAGGGAGTCTGCGCTTCCCCGGCTGCCGATGCAGAGACCCATCAGCGCACCCAAGCCGTGGTCGAGTCGATGGGCGCAGCAACAGCCGGCGCCCACGAGTTGCTCATTACCAAGGAAAAATAGCTTCTAGCGTGGTCGCCGGGCAGCATGCTCCCGCGCGAGGCGGGCGTAGTCGTCGTCGGGCGTTCCCGGCACGAAAGTGCCATATTTCCGTTCCGCGGCCGTGCGGATCAGGAAGTCGGCGATCGCCGGGTTCTTGGGCAGCAGCGAACCATGCAGGTAGCTGGCCACCACGTTGCGGTAGCGGGCGCCCTCGTGCCCGTCCTTGCTGTTGTTTCCAGCACCTTTGGTGACTGTCCCCAACGGTTGGACGCCGGGGCCCAGGGTGGTTTGTCCACTGTGGTTCTCGTAGCCCAGGACGTCCCCGAATTCGGAGGACTTGAGCGTGACATTGCCGATCAGCCGCTCATCCGTGCCGTGCGTTTCGACGTCGAGGATACCGATCCCGGGAATGACAGGTCCTGCGCTGGTCTTAAAGAACTTTCCGAAGAGCTGGTAGAGCCCGCAAATGACCAGCATCGGTGCGCCGCCATCCGCGAGATCCCGCAAATGATCGGCACGGGCCTGTAGATCATCCTGAATAACCAGCTGGCCGCTGTCCTGCCCGCCGCCGCCCACGATGATGTCAACGTCCCCGGGAAAGTCATCGCCTACGTTGTATTCAAGCAGCTCCGGCGTGTAGCCATGCCACTTGATGCGTTGCTGGAGGACCAGGGCATTGCCCCAGTCACCGTAAATATTCATGTCCCGCGGGTACAGCTGGAGGACGCGGATGGTTCCTTTGGTCGGCTGTGCTTCCGAGGTCATGAGACCACCTCAACTATGGTGATTTTGGCCAGTTCGCGACGGATCGCGAGCATGGCGGTGTACGTGCAGAAAATCCGCTTGGGCTTGCCTCGCGAGCCGTCGATAAATGCATGGAGCGCCGAGGTTATGTCGGTCTCGACTGTACCGAAGCGGACCTCGTCGTATTGCAATCGCAGGGCCATGTCGTAGGCGCGGACGCCGGTAAGGACCTCGACGCCATCTTCCCTGAGTGATTCGAAGTCAACGTCCCAGAGCCAGGACATATCCCTGCCATCTGCATAGTTGTCGTTGATGGCGATCATGGTGGCGTATCCACCGGCCGGGAAGGACTTCAGGCCGAGCCGGAAGCCACTGGGATTCTTGACCAGCACAAGCTCCAACGGCTGGCCGTCCACGGTGAGGCTTTCGCCGCGCCCGAAAGCAGGAGCCACGTCACCAAGTGCTTTGACCAGTCTGGGAGTGTCGACGGCTCCCGTACCCAGGATCGCCCTGGCCAGGGAGAGCGCGGCCGCCGCGTTGAAGATGTTGTAGACACCCCGCAGCTTCATGCTCGTGGTGACTGTTTCGCCGTCGAATTCAAAGTCAGCGTCCTGGGCACCCACACGGCGGAGTACGACGTCGGCAGCGGGGCCGTCAGCCACCTCACCCGCGGTGCCGGGCGCCGGCGTATTCGGGGACGACGGTCCGGTGGTGGCGGTGCGCATGTCGTCGTCGTTGGGGAACGTGCTGCGAAGTGATTCATCCAGCCCGAAGTAGCGGACGCTGGGACTGTGGACAGCCCCCGGAACGTTAAGGACGTTGGCAATGCGGGCCACCCGGGGGTCTTCACGGTTCAGCACCACGGTGTCTGTGGTCTTCAGTGCAATGTGTTCGAGCAAACGGGCCGTCTTGTCGATCTCGCCGAACCGGTCAAGTTGGTCCCGAAGGACGTTCAGCAAGAGGCTGAAACGCGGCGGCACCTTGTTCACGAAGTGCACGGCATGTGCTTCGTCGAGTTCGAGGATGGCGACGTCGGCGTCAAGGCGGCCACGCCAGTCAACTTCGCCGAGAAGGGAGGCGGCCACGCCCCGGGTGAAGTTACTGCCTGTGCGGTTGGTGAAGACCTTCAGGCCCTGGCTTTCCAGCAGTTCGACCACCATTTTGGTGGTCGTCGTTTTTCCGTTCGTGCCGCTGACAACAGCCACGCCATGGGGAAGGCTGGACAGCGTTCTCTGCATGAAACCGGGATCGATTTTTTCGACCACCAGGCCGGGGAAAGCAGAGCCGCCGCCCCGGAGCCGGGACAGTGTGCGGACCAGCTTGCCGAGGGGAACGCTGAAGGAAAACATGCTCTGTAATATATCCCAGTTAAGGCATGGAACTTGGCGTTGAGGCCCCTCCTGCTGGCACTCCCGCCTGTCCTCCGGGAGGAGATTGCCGGGCCGGGCCACTATGATGGTCCAATGACCAACCCCCTTTCCGACGCTTCATCACGCGTGGGTGCAGGACTCCGGATCGGCGTACTGGCCCTCCAAGGCGACTTCCGTGAGCACATCCACGCAGTGGAAGCCGCGGGCGCCACGGGTGTGGGCATCCGTCGCCCCGCAGAACTGGATGACGTTGACGGCCTCATCATCCCGGGTGGGGAATCCACCACGATCGACAAACTTTCCAGGATCTTTGAACTCGCGGACCCGCTACGGAAGCGCATCGCCGAAGGCCTTCCGGTGTACGGCTCTTGTGCAGGCATGATTCTGCTTGCCGACGAGATTGCCGATCCCGCTACTGATCTGGACGGAAACCCCCAGCAGACCTTCGGTGGACTGGACATCACAGTGCGCCGCAATGCCTTTGGGCGGCAGCGCGAGTCCTTTGAAACCGACCTCGATTTTAAAGGACTCGAGTTCAGCGCAGGCGAGTCCGGCGTGGATCCGGTGCACGCGGTCTTCATCCGTGGACCCTGGGTGGAACGGGTTGGCCCGGGAGTCGAAGTCCTGGCACAGGTTGATCCGGAGCATGCCAGCCACACCGCCACTTTGCACGGATTGGCTAGAATTGTTGCAGTGCGCTCCGGCCAGCTGTTGGCCACCTCTTTCCACCCGGAAGTCACAGGTGAGAAGCGCGTGCATGAACTCTTTATTCGAATGATCAGAGGAGAAGCGTAAAGCATGTCAGGCCACTCCAAATGGGCGACTACCAAGCACAAGAAAGCCATCATTGATAGCAGGCGTGCAAAGTCGTTCGCAAAGCTGATCAAGAACATCGAAGTTGCTGCGCGCATGGGCGGCCCGGACCTCGCCGGCAACCCAGGCCTGGAACTTGCGGTTACCAAGGCGAAGAAGACCTCGGTTCCGAACGACAACATCGACCGCGCCATCAAACGTGGTGCCGGCCTCACAGGCGAAGTGGTCGACTACACGGAAATCATGTACGAAGCCCGCGGCCCCCAGGGCTCGGCTCTGTTGATCGAGTGCTTGACCGACAACAAGAACCGTGCGGCTTCGGAGGTTCGACTCGCGATTTCCCGCAACGGTGGCACCATTGCAGATCCCGGCTCGGTCAGCTACTTGTTCACCCGCAAGGGCGTCGTCGTGCTGCCAAAGAATGGCCTGAGCGAGGACGACATCCTGATGGCCGTCCTGGACGCCGGCGCAGAGGAAGTCAAGGACAGCGGCGAGAACTGGGAAGTCCATTCCGAGCCCTCTGATCTGCAGGCCATCCGTGACGCCTTGAAGGAAGCCGGCATCGAGTACGAATCCGATGAAGCCGAATTCGTGCCCTCGATGCAGGTGGACCTCGATATTGATGGCGCCCGGAAATTCATGAAACTCGTGGACGCCCTCGAAGACCTGGATGACGTCCAGAACGTCTACAGCAACGCGGACTTCAGTGAGGAAGTGCAGGCTGCCCTTGACGCCGATTAGGCAGGCAGTACTCCTCTTTTGACAACAACCAGGAAGGCCCGGACTTGACTCTTCGCGTATTGGGAGTCGATCCGGGCCTCACCCGTTGCGGCATCGGCGTAGTGGATATCGAGCGGAACCGCCGGGCCACCATGGTGGCTGTTGGTGTGGTGGGGACGTCGGCTGAGTTGACGCTGGACAAGCGGCTTTTGGTCATCGCGCAGGCCATCGACGAGTGGCTGGACCTGCATGAGCCGGACGTAGTCGCCGTCGAGCGCGTTTTTTCGCAGATGAACGTCAGCACTGTGATGGGCGTGGCCCAGGCCTCGGGCGTTGTCATCGCCGCGGCCGCGCGCCGCGGGATTCCCGTCGCCTTGCACACGCCCTCCGAAGTCAAAGCGGCCGTGACCGGAAGTGGAACTGCGAATAAGGACGCGGTCACTAAATTGGTCACTAAAATCCTCCGGCTCGATGCCCCGCCCAAGCCCGCTGACGCCGCGGACGCGCTTGCCCTTGCCCTGACGCATGCCTGGCGGGCAGGCAGCGGAATGGGTGCGCCTCATGCTTCCGGCAAGGATTCGCTCACCCCCGCGCAACGTGCGTGGGCTGAAGCAGAAGCGAAAGCGCGCCGCGCACGCTGATTGTCGGTAGCCCTTGCTAGGGTATTCGTAGATATGTTCGGATAGTCCGCTAACCTCAGGAGCCGGGTCTTGATCAGTTTTCTCCGTGGAACAGTTGCCCACGTTGGCTTGTCGACCGCCGTGATCGACCTCAACGGTGCGGGAATGAGCGTCTTCGCAACGCCGCAGACCTTGAGCCACCTAAAAGTAGGCGCCGAGGCGAAGCTCTTCACTTCCATGATCGTCCGGGAGGATTCGCTCACGTTGTTCGGCTTCGCCGATGATGATGAGCGCGAGGTCTTCGATGTCCTGCTGAGTGTGAGTGGCGTCGGGCCACGGCTGGCTCTGGCCGTACTTGCGGTGCACGAGCCGGAAAGGATCCGCGTAGCTGCGCACACCGGCGATGGCAAAGCGTTCACCAAAGTCCCGGGCATTGGGCCCAAAGTCGCAGGCCGGATAGTCCTTGAACTGGCCGGAAAGCTGGTCCCGCACGGCACAGGCAGGGGCACAGCACCCGCAGTGATCAATACCGTGGAATGGAAGCCCCAGGTAGTGGCTGCCATGACCAGTCTGGGGTGGTCCGAGAAGGACGCCGCGGGAAGCATCGACAAAGCAATGGCCGATTCCCCCGAGCTTGCCGATGACGGTAACGTGGCGCAAATCCTGCGGGCCACATTGCGCTGGCTGGGGCAGGACGGCGCGCGCGCCGGAAACCGTGTAGGTACCCGTGGCTGAGCAATCGCTCGTTGCCGGGGGAGAGGAGCCCGAGGAGCGCGTCATTGAAGCCGCCCTCCGGCCCAAAAACCTGCATGATTTTGTCGGCCAGCACCGTGTTCGCAAGCAGCTTTCGCTGGTGCTTGAAGCTTCGCGGATGCGGGGCCGCAGCGCTGACCACGTACTGCTCTCCGGTCCTCCGGGCCTGGGCAAGACCACCCTTGCCATGATCATTGCCGCGGAGATGAACGCCCCACTGCGTATCAGCAGCGGACCAGCCATCCAGCATGCCGGAGATCTTGCAGCAATTCTTTCCTCGCTGTCCGAAGGGGAGGTGCTGTTCCTTGACGAAATCCACCGCATGTCCCGCCCGGCTGAAGAGATGCTCTACATGGCCATGGAAGACTTCCGTGTGGACATCGTGGTCGGCAAGGGGGCCGGCGCCACCGCCATTCCGCTTGAACTTCCACCCTTCACGCTCGTTGGTGCAACCACGCGCGCCGGGCTTCTGCCGGGCCCTTTGCGGGACCGGTTCGGATTTACCGGCCACCTGGAGTTCTACTCTGTGGCAGAACTCGAACTCGTGCTGCGCCGCTCGGCGGGATTGCTTGACCTGAAGGTCAACTCCGCCGGATTCACGGAGATTGCCGGACGCTCCCGCGGCACGCCACGTATTGCAAACCGCTTGCTTCGCCGCGTCCGCGACTGGGCCCTTGTGCACGGAATAGAACAGATCGAAGCGCGTTCGGCGTCGGCGGCCCTGGATATGTACGAGGTGGATGAACGGGGATTGGATCGCCTTGACCGTGCCGTCCTTGAGGCGTTGATTACCAAATTCAATGGCGGACCGGTGGGTCTTTCAACGCTGGCGATCGCCGTGGGTGAGGAGCCGGAGACTGTCGAAACCGTTGCCGAACCGTACTTGGTGCGCGAAGGACTGCTCGGGCGCACACCCCGTGGCCGTATCGCCATGGCATCCGCATGGACACACCTTGGTTATGCCGTACCGGCGGGCGTATTCGGCCAGGAGACACTTGCCTTGTTTGACGAGGATGAAAACCACGCCGAAAGCGTAGATACCATCGGTTAACACGCTGTATTCAGCTTTTCCCACTAGACTGGTATGACGCTCGGCACGTTCGAGTCCTTGATCCATGCGCCCGCTTCGCGGTGAAGCGCGTTGCTGTGCGGGGTTTACTCCCGGGCCGCAGGATCTGCCGGGGACGTTGCCGTGGACCAAAACGTAAGTAAAGAATGGAACTTCCCTGTGGATCCAATGACCATATTGCTGTTCGTCATGCTTGGACTCTTTGTCTTCATGATGTTCCGCCGCAACAAGAAGACCCAGCAGCAGCAGGCTGCGATGCAGTCCAAGTTCGCTCCGGGCGTCGATGTCATGACCAGCTTCGGTCTTTTCGGACGCATCGTGTCCATCGACGAAGCTGAGAACAAGGTTGTTATCGAGCTGTCTCCCGGAAACGAAGCTACGGTTCACCGCCAGGCCGTCACCAAGGTGATCGAAAAGGCTGAAGAGGAAGCCCCTGTCGTTCCGGACGACGCTTCTTCGCTGACCGTTGCTGATGAGACCCCGGCTGCGACTGAGACGCCGGACGAAACCATCGCGCGCCTCAACAAAGAGGACAAGAAGGACAACTAGCACCGTCAGTCGCGGCAACACCGCGCAAGGACACTTCTACGGCAGCCGAAAGCCGCCGGCAGACGCTTACCAGCGCCCGCCGGCGGCTGTCCGGCGATAAAAGGAAGATCGATAATGGCACGGACCGGCCCCAAAAACTCAGCCCGCAGGGTGCTGACTTGGCTTGGAGCAATATTCGTTGTACTCACCGCTGTCCTGGCTGGCGGAGTCATTTCCGGCCATGCAAGCTGGGCTCCCAAGCTTGCCTTGGACCTTGAGGGCGGCACCCAGATGATCCTGGCACCGCGGGTAGAGGGTTCCAGCGAGATCACCGAGGAACAACTCAACCAGGCAGTTGCCATCATCCGGCAGCGTGTAGACGGCTCCGGTGTTGCCGAAGCCGAGATCAGCACCCAGTCGGGGCGGAACGTGGTGGTGAGCCTCCCGGGAACTCCATCCAAGGAAACCCGTGACCTTATCCAGGCGTCGGCGGACATGAACTTCCGCCCGGTGATCGCTGCGGCTGATCCTGCGGCCATCCCTGTCGAATCCCGTACGCCGGATGACAAGCTGCCCAAGCCCACCGCAGAACCCACCAACGCGAGCGACACCAACTGGGTGACTCCGGAGGTCTACAAGGAATTCGAGGCGCTTGACTGCGTCAACCCTTCCACCGAGAAGCGGGACCGTTCCGATCCGGCGAAGCCGCTGGTGACTTGTGAACCGGCCACGGACAAGACTCCCGCCATCAAGTACATCCTTGGTCCGGTGGAGGTCAAAGGCCAGGACATCAGCTCCTCGTCCTTCTCACAGGTTCAGGGCGCACAAGGCTCGGTGACAAACTCCTGGGGCGTGAACATCACGTTCAACGCCGAGGCAACTGCCAAGTTCAAGGAAGTTACGGAGCGGCTAAACCAGTTCTACACCGCGTCCCTTGCCCAGGGCGGCAACGACCCCAAGGCACAATTCGCCATTGTCCTTGATGACAAGGTCATCTCAGCACCGAGGTCCCTTGCTGTCATCACTGACGGAAAACCGCAGATCACGGGTAACTTCACCCAGGCCTCTGCAAAGGCGCTGTCCGACCAACTCCGCTACGGCGCTTTGCCGATCTCCTTCGAGATCCAGTCCCAGGAACAGATCTCTGCCACGCTCGGTGGGGATCAGCTCCGGCTCGGCCTGCTGGCCGGCCTCATCGGCCTGTTGCTGGTGGTTGTGTACTCGCTGTTCCAGTACCGCGCCCTTGGCTTTGTCACGATCGCTTCCCTGGTTGTCGCCGGTGGCTTGACCTACCTCGCCATCGCCATTTTGGGTTGGACTGAAAACTACCGCCTTTCCCTGGCAGGTGTTGCCGGTCTGATCGTTGCCATCGGACAGACGGCGGACTCGTTCATCGTGTACTTCGAACGAATCCGCGATGAACTTCGTGAAGGCCGCGGGCTCGTGTCCGCCGTCGAGAATGGCTGGAAGCGCGCCAAGCGGACTGTGCTGGCTTCCAAGGCAGTGAACCTGCTGGCAGCGTTGGTCCTTTATTTCGTGGCTGTCGGCAATGTCCGTGGCTTCGCGTTCACTCTTGGCCTCACGGCTGTCGCTGACCTCATCGTGGTGTTCCTGTTCACGCACCCGATGCTGCAGGTCCTTGCCCGCACAAAGTTCTTTGGCGAAGGCCACAGGTTCTCCGGACTCTCACCTGACCGTCTGGGGGCTGTCCCGTTGTATCGGGGAGCCGGACGCCTCCGCACACCGTCCGAGAAGCCGGCCGTTGTCCGTGCACGCAATACAGGTGCCGCGGCTGAAGCAGAACGCCGCATGACCATCGCCGAACGGCGCCTCGCCGAGAAGGGCCAACTGACCGGTCCTTCCAACGGCACCAAGGAGGAGAAGTAATGACCACGAGCTTCGCAACCTTCGGCAACGAGCTTTACACGGGCAAGCGCTCCTACAACTTTGTTGATTCCAAGAAGATCTGGTTCATCATTGCTGCGGTCGCTGTGGCCCTCTCCATCCTGATCCCGGTTTTGAAGGGTGGCTTTAACCTCGGCATCGAGTTCCGGGGCGGTTCGGAGTTCACGGTCTCCAACGTGAAGACCACCGATGCAGGCCTGGGCGAAAAGGCTGTCCATGAAGTCGTATCCGGTGCCGTTCCCCGTGTTGCGAACGTGGCGGGCAACACCATGCGGATCCAGACGGATCAGCTGACCGATGACGAAACCAACCGCATCAAAGAGGGCCTGACCACCGCTTACGGTGTAACGGACAACGAAGTCACATCAAACTTCGTTGGCCCCACGTGGGGCCAGGATGTCACACGCCAGGCACTCATCGGGCTGGTCGTGTTCGTTGGCCTCGCAGCTGTCCTCATGGCTTTGTATTTCCGGACCTGGAAGATGTCACTCTCTGCCTTGGTGGGCATGCTGGTCACGATGTTCACCACAGCGGGCGTCTACGCCCTGAGTGATTTCGAGGTGACGCCGTCGGCCATCATCGGATTCCTGACAGTCCTGAGCTATTCGCTGTATGACACCGTGGTGGTCTTCGACAAGATCCGCGAGAACACAGCAGACATTTCCACTTCCACGCGCCGGACCTTCGGTGAAGAGGTCAACCTCGCGGTCAACCAAACCCTGGTCCGCTCCATCAACACCATGATGGTTGCCGTCCTTCCGGTTGCGGCGATCCTCTTCATCGGGGCCGGATTGCTGGGCGCAGGAACGCTGCGGGACCTTTCCCTGGCGCTGTTCGTCGGAATCCTCATCGGAACGGCAGCGACCATCTTCATCGCGGCACCGCTCTACGCCTGGCTGCGCCAAGGCGAGCCGGACCTCGTGAAGCAGGCCAAGAAGGTGGCCCACCGCAGGGCCGAGGCCACTGTTTAGGCTCTTTCCATCAGGCATTACGCGCTGGAAAAGGACCCCGCTTTACGGCGGGGTCCTTTCTCGTTGACTTGCCGGGGCGCGCGTCATGTGCTGTCCGGTTGCGGAAGCATTCGCCTGCGGGAATAGACTGGAAGAATTAAATAGGTCGTGAGGGGTACTTCTGTGGAAGAACGTGCGACGTCGGCACCACCGACGGGCGGGGAGGACAGTCACCACGGTGTGACGGTTCCGGCAACAAGCGTGGCTGGACGGACTGCTGGTACGGTTCCAGTCGATACTCCCGGCGTGCGTCCAACCTTTCCGGGCCGGCGGGAGCGCACGCGATCCAGGCTTGCGCGGTTGACCGGCCGGGGGATGGCGCCGTACTCGCCGATTCTGGAACCGCTCCTGCGAACGGTGCGGGCCAACAACCCCAAAGAAGACTTCGACCTCATTCAGCGCGCATTCGCGGTAGCAGAGCGCAGCCACCAGGGGCAGAAGCGCAAGAGTGGTGATCCGTACATCACCCACCCGGTGGCAGTAGCCACCATCCTTGCTGAACTCGGGATGACAGGGACCACCCTGGCCGCTGCGTTGCTCCACGACACCGTGGAGGACACCCCCTACACACTGAATGACCTCACCCGCGACTTCGGCCCGGAAGTTGCCATGCTTGTGGACGGCGTGACCAAACTGGACAAGGTCAGCTTCGGCGAAGCGGCCCAGTCGGAGACGGTCCGCAAGATGGTCGTGGCCATGGCCAAGGACATCCGTGTCCTGATGATCAAACTTGCCGATCGCCTCCACAATGCCCGTACGTGGCGGTTTGTTTCGGCAGAATCCTCGTCCCGTAAAGCCCGCGAAACGCTGGAGATCTTCGCTCCCCTTGCACACCGCCTGGGTATGAACACCATCAAGTGGGAGCTGGAGGATCTGTCCTTCGCGGCGCTCTACCCCAAGGTGTACGAAGAAATCGTCCGCATGGTGGGGGACCGCACACCCGAACGTGAGAAGAGCCTGAGCGTCATCCGCAACCAGATTGCCGATGATCTTCGGACTGCGCGGATCAAGGCGACCATTACCGGCCGGCCCAAGCACTACTACTCGATCTACCAGAAGATGATCGTCCGCGATAAGGACTTTGACGACATCAACGACCTCATGGGCGTTCGCGTCCTGGTTGATTCGGTGCGGGATTGTTACGCGGCACTTGGTACCCTGCACTCGCGATGGAACCCTCTCCCAGGGCGGTTCAAGGACTACATCGCCATGCCGAAGTTCAACATGTACCAGTCCCTTCACACCACGGTCATCGGCCCGGGTGGAAAGCCCGTGGAAATCCAGATCCGCACCCATGAGATGCACCGCCGGGCGGAGTACGGCGTCGCAGCCCACTGGAAATACAAGGACCAACCCAACCGTACTGCGGTGGGCCCGGGCAGCCCACGCGACGGCGATATGGGCTGGCTGCGGTCCTTGGTGGACTGGCAGCAGGAAACTTCGGACCCGGGCGAATTTCTTGATTCACTCAGGTACGAGATCAACGCACGGGAAGTCTTCGTCTTCACGCCCAAGGGCGAAGTCATGGCCTTGCCTGCTGGATCGACCCCGGTGGACTTCGCGTACGCGGTTCACACGGAAGTGGGGCACCGGACCATCGGAGCCCGCGTTAACGGCAAGCTTGTGCCGCTCAACAGCGAGCTGAACCATGGCGACTGGGTGGAGATCTTCACCTCCAAGGCCGAGGGGGCGGGTCCAAGCCAGGACTGGCAACACTTCGTCAAGTCGGCACGGGCCCGGAACAAGATCCGCCAGTGGTTCACCAAGGAACGCCGTGAGGAAGCGATTGACCGCGGCAAGGACATGCTGACGCGGGCAATGCGAAAGCAGAACCTCCCACTGCAGCGACTCATGACGCATGATGCGCTGTCTGCCGTCGCCGAGGACTTCCACTACGTAGACATCTCCGGTCTGTACGCAGGAGTGGGTGACGGGCACACGTCTGCCCAGTCCGTCATGGAGAAGCTCGTAGAGCATCTTGGTGGACACGAGACCCCGGATGAGGACCTTGACGAGGTCAGCATTCCTACGCAGGTAGCCAAGTCCAAGTTTTCCGATTCGGGTGTCATTGTTCGCGGCGTGGGAGACGTGTGGGTCAAACTGGCCCGATGCTGCACCCCTGTGCCCCCTGACCCCATTCTTGGATTTGTCACCCGCGGTTCCGGCGTGTCGGTCCATAGGACTGATTGCACCAACGTCTCCGGGTTGCGTGACCAGCCGGACAGGATCGTCGAGGTCGAGTGGGCACCAACACAGTCCAGCGTCTTCCTGGTGGAGATTCAGGTGGAAGCCTTGGACAGGAAGTCACTCCTGTCCGATGTCACGCGTGTCCTGTCTGAAAACCATGTGAACATCCTTGCGGCTTCGGTGCACACCTCGAGCGACCGGGTGGCGATCTCCAAATTTGCTTTCGAAATGGGTGACCCAAAGTATTTGCACCATGTTCTCAGCGCGGTGCGGCGTATTGACGGGGTCTTCGATGTGTACCGCACCACGGGTAACAGGCGCAGGAGCTAGTTCGGGGACACGAGCCGTGCGAGCGTAGCGAGCGCACGCTTCTTGTGGGGAACCCGCGGCGCTGCCTCCACGGCAAGGGTGAGCAAACGGACCCTGATGCCCAAATCGGGGTCGTCCAGGAGTCGCCGCAGTGCCGGCACGGCCTGGTCCGGCTCAACGTGCAGGGCAATGTCCGCTGCTGTTCGCAGGGGGCTGCTCACCAGCATGCCACCAACGCTTACAACGTCCAGTTGGCCAAGCCGGACCTCATGGAGGTTGCACCCCCGGGCGCTGCGCACGCTGGAGATACGATGCTTGGCATCCACCAGGAGTGATAGGCGCTCCGGAGGGCTCGCACATCCGTAGATCCAGGCCGCGGTAAGCCTGCCCGCCACCACCTTGGTGCGCATCCTGTCCGGGACAGTCAGGGCAGCTGCGCGGGCGCGGAGGCGGGGCGTGACTGCAACGCCGGGCGACGCATAGCTCCTGCCGTACAAGGGAAGCAGGATGCCATCCAGTGCCATGCCCTGCAATTCAGGCCAGGTGAAGATGCGGCTGGGTGCGTAGAGCTCGGCGAGCACGGGTTCTTGCAGTTGCGGGGCTGTGACGGGTGGGACCATTCATTGATCATTCCGTGTCCTGGCCGCAACAGTACAGGCCCTGCACCGGTCATGTGGATAACCGGTACAGGGCCTGCAGATAAACAGGGGCTCAACATGAACCCAAGGCTGCGTCAGGCGAGGTCGCTCGCTGAGCGCTGGATCTGGTCCAGCCACGCCTGACGTGCTTCAAGAGCTTCCCGCGCAGCCTTGATGCGGCGCTGGTCTCCGGCTTTTTCAGCTTTCTCCAGATCCTCCTTGAGCCCGGCAATCGCGGACTCAAGCTGCGACAAAGCGCTGTTGGTGCGGGCCTTGGTCTCCGGATTGCTCCGGCGCCACTTCTCCTCCTCAGCCTCGCGGACTGCGTCCTCCACCTTGCGAAGGCCGGCCTCGATGCGGCCCATGTCCGCCCTCGGGACCTTGCCGGCATCTTCCCAGCGGTCACGAATGGACTGCAGGGCCTTCTTGGTTGCGTTGAGATCGTTGATCGGCAGCAGCGCCTGGGCCTCAGCTACCAGCTGCTCCTTGACTGCAAGGTTGGCGGTGTACTCCTGGTCGATCTGGTCGTTCGCAGCCTGCCGATTGCTGAAGAACACATCCTGCGCGGCCCGGAAGCGGCCCCATAGGGCGTCGTCATCCTTGCGGCTGGCGCGCGGGGTGGCCTTCCACTGATCCATGAGCCTGCGGTATTCACCGGCGGCGTAACCCCAGTCAGTGGAAGAGGAAAGCGCCTCGGCCTCCGCGATCAACGCTTCCTTGGCTACCTTGGCCGCAGAATTGTTGCTGTCCAGCTGCGAGAAGTACGCGCGGCGATGGCGATCGAATACAGTGCGTGCCGAGCGGAAGCGCTTCCAAAGTGCGTCTTCATTGCTCCGGCCAAGACGGACACCGCTCTTCTGCGCAGCCTTCCACGTCTCGAAGAGTTCGTTCATCCGCGCACTGGACGTCTTCCATTGGATTTGCGCAGGATCCTGGCCAGCGATGGACTCCGCCTCTGCCACGATGGCTTCGCGCGCAGCAAGCTCGTTGGCGCGGACGGCTTCATGGGCCGCCTTCTCGGACTTTTCCAGCTCGGCGATCTGTTCGGACAGCGTGTCCAGGCGTGCTTCGGCCGAACGGATATCGCCCACCATGTTGCGCTCTGCGAGCTGCTCGCGGAGGTGGGTCACCGTCTTCTGCATGTCCGTTGCCGGGGCTTTGGATTCCACGCGGTGTTCCAGCAGGACTATCTGGGCAATGACGTCGTCGTACTTCCGGGCGAAGTAGCCCAGGGCTTCGTCAGGGCTGACACCGGGATACTGGCCAACGGCAATCTCTTCGCCATCCAAAGTGAGGAATACGTGGCCGTCACCTTCGGCGCGTCCCCACTTGGCTGCCTCTGCAAGCGAGGCGGCAGACACTGCAGGCGCAGCAGGAACGACGGCGGCAGGCGCCTTCGGGCGGGCCGCAAAGGCAGCAGGGGAAGGAGTGGGACGCGAATCGGCAGGCTTGGCTTCCTCCGCTGCGGGTGCCGCCTCAGCCGCTGGTGCTTCCTCCGCTGCGGGTGCCGCCTCAGCCGCTGGTGCTTCCTCCGCTGCGGGTGCAGGCGTTTCTTCTGTCGCAGGCGTTTCTTCAGCGGCAGGGGCCTCGGTTGCTGCCGGTGTTTCGTCGGCCGCAACTGCGGGAGTTTGTTCAGTCGCAGGTGCTGCTTCAGTGCCGTTCAGGCTGTTTGCCTCGACTGCGTCTTGGTTGGCCACTACTGCTGTTTCGTCGGATTTCTGACTGTCTGTCACCGCTAAAAGTCTTTCGCTTGGAGGGACTGCTAAGGTACTGCACCCCGGACCGGGGCCAAAGGCTGGTTACTTCAGAGAAAACGAGTCTATCGTGACAGGTGCCACAGGGGCGCCGTCGGTCGCGTTTTCGCCCGGTTTCAGGCCGGCCGCAGCGATTTTCGTGACCACGTCCAAACCGCTGGTGACTTTGCCGACCACTGTGTAACCACCGGCCGTGTCCGCAGGAATTGTCGTGTCCTTATACACAATGAAGAACTGATGACCGTTGCCGTAGGCGTTGTTTCCCGAACGGGCGACGGCGATTGTTCCAGCCCGGTATGTGTTGTCCGTTGGTGTGTTCTCCAGGGGACCCCAGCGGTAATTGGGATCATCTGCGCCGTCTTCGGACTTGGCTCCGCATTGCAGGAGGCCGAACGTGTCGGACGTTGTCAGGCGGTGGCAGAAGGCTCCGTTGTAGTAGCCGGCATCGGTGAGGGACTTGATGACGGCCGCCGCCTGGGGTGCAGCAGTTCCGTTCAGTTCCACTCCCACAACGCCGCTGTTCAGTGCGAGCTCACCGGTGAAGGTCTTACCGGCTGCGGTGTCCGGGCTGGGTATGTCTGCGCTGTTGGAGGCCGAAGGAGAGGCCGACGGAGAGTTCAGTCCGGCCTCTGCGGCGGCGAACTCTGCCTCAGTGGGGTTGGAACTGAAAACAGTCAGTTGCAGCACCACCGCGAGGATCACAGCCGCAGCGCCCGCGCCGATGGCAACAGTGTTGTCGCGTTTGCGCCGCTTGCCCTGTTCCTGCCGCAGGGCACGCTTGGCTTCCATCTGCCGGATACGGCGTCTCGCTTCGCGGTCATCCCGCGACCTTGTTGCCAAGAGTCCTCCTGATTGTGTCCACGTTCGCCGGCCGCCTGCAGGGACCGGGCATGCTGCATTAGATGTGCACGCGCGGAAAGCATAAACTGGCTGCCGCACATAGTTTATGCATGACCGGCTGGACGCCCGCCCCATAATCGCCGAAAAGGCCTTTAAAGCTGCGGTGCTCATTCCTGAGTCAGCTTTCATCGAGGAGATTTATCCACCATGGCACGTACCGCCTCCCTGTCCGGATTCCCCGAGTGGCTTCCCCAGGAGCGGTTGGTGGAGCTCCACGTGCTGGACACACTCCGGAAAACGTTCGAACTGCACGGTTTCTCCTCCATTGAAACGCGTGCCGTTGAAACGGTCGGCCAGTTGCTGCGGAAAGGCGAGATCGACAAAGAGGTCTATGGCCTGAGTCGCCTGCAGTACGACGAAGAAGATTCCCGGTCAACCACTACGGACAAGGCAGACAAAGCTGATCCGAATGCGCTTGCCCTGCACTTTGACCTCACTGTTCCCTTCGCACGCTACGTCGTGGAGAACGCGGGTTATCTGGCCTTCCCCTTCCGCCGCTACCAGATCCAGAAGGTCTGGCGTGGTGAGCGTCCGCAGGAAGGCCGTGCCCGCGAATTCACCCAGGCAGATATTGATGTGGTGGGCGATGGCGAGTTGCCGTTCCGCTACGACGTCGAAATTGCGCTGGTCATCGCCGGGGCCCTGAGCGCCCTCCCGATTCCGGACTTCCGCCTCCGGATCAACAACCGCAAGCTGGCTGAGGGCTTCTACCGCGGTATTGGCCTGACTGATACGGCCGGAGTCCTGCGGAGCATCGACAAACTCGAAAAGATTGGCGAAGGCAAAGTCGCTGAGCTGCTCAAGAGCGAGCTTGGCGCCTCGGATGAGCAGGCGGCACTGGCGCTCAAGCTTGCCACCATCCGCACCGAGGACACCTCGTTCGTGGAGCAGGTACGTGCCCTTGGGGTGACTGATGACCTTCTCGAGGAAGGCTTGAGCGAACTCCAGCAGGTCATTGAGGCCGCCGTCCAGCGCGCACCCGGCAAGGTGGTCGCAGACCTCAGTATCGCCCGGGGACTTGACTATTACACGGGAACCGTCGTCGAAACCGTCCTGGTAGGACACGAACAACTTGGCTCCATTTGCTCGGGCGGCCGGTACGACGCCCTGGCCAGCAAGGGAAACCGGAAGTTCCCGGGCGTCGGCCTGTCCATCGGCGTCACCCGCCTGGTCTCGCGGATCCTGAGCCAGGAGCTTGCAACGGCTACCCGTGCGGTGCCCACTGCTGTCCTGGTCGCTTTGAACAACGACGACAGTTGGTCCGCGGCACAGGACGTCGCGGCACAGCTTCGCGGCCGCGGTATTGCTACTGAAGTTGCCGCGAAAGCTGAAAAGTTCGGCAAGCAGATCAAGTTCGCGGATCGTCGCGGAATTCCGTTTGTTTGGTTCACTGACGATGACGGCAAGCACCAGGTCAAGGACATCCGGTCCGGCGTGCAGGTGGACGCGGACCCGGCCAGCTGGTCGCCGTCGGAGGAAGATCTGCACGTCCGTGTCATCACCGCCTGACCCAGGCCAGGTGATTCAGCCGCGGCCGGGGCGGGTAAACTCGGACGGGATCGTCTTTGCAATGATCCCTTGAAAATTCATGCTGAAAGGAATGCTGTGCTGCGCACACATGACCTCGGATCACTTCGCTCCGAGCACATTGGACAAACCGTTACCCTGGCCGGCTGGGTGGGCCGCCGCCGTGATCACGGTGGCGTTGCATTCGTTGACCTTCGTGACGCTTCCGGTGTCGCCCAGGTGGTTGTCCGTGAAGAAGAGGTCTTCCACGGCCTGCGGAACGAATACGTCCTGCAGGTGACGGGTACCGTCAACAAGCGTCCTGAAGGCAATGAAAACCCTGCGCTGGCTACCGGCGAGATCGAGGTCATTGCGGACAAGGTCATCATCCTGAATACCTCGGACCCCCTGCCGTTCCAGATCGACGAGCACGTCGAAGTGGGCGAAGAAGCGCGCCTTAAGCACCGCTACCTTGACCTTCGCCGCCCTGGCCCCGCACGGAACCTCCGCCTCCGCTCAGAGGCAAACCGCATTGCCCGCGAGTTGCTGCACCAGCGGGGCTACGTCGAGATTGAAACACCCACGTTGACGCGTTCGACGCCGGAAGGCGCCCGCGACTTCGTCGTCCCCGCCCGGCTTGCCCCGGGTTCCTGGTACGCGCTGCCGCAGTCGCCGCAGCTTTTCAAGCAGCTGCTCCAGGTGGGCGGATTCGAAAAGTACTACCAGATCGCCCGCTGCTACCGTGACGAAGACTTCCGCGCGGACCGCCAGCCCGAATTCACCCAGTTGGACATCGAGGCCAGCTTCGTTGACCAGGACGATGTCATCGAGCTCGGTGAAGCAATTGTGAAGGCCCTGTGGCAGCTGATCGACGTCGAGGTCCCCACGCCCATCCGGCGCATGACGTACCTGGACGCCATGGCAAAGTACGGTTCCGACAAGCCGGACCTGCGCTTCGGCCTGGAGCTGACCGAGTTGACGGAGTTCTTCAAGGACACCAACTTCGGCGTCTTCAAGGCACCTTATGTTGGCGCCGTCGTCATGCCAGGGGGTGCTTCGCAGGCGCGCCGTGCCTTGGATGCCTGGCAAGAATGGGCAAAGCAGCGTGGCGCAAAGGGACTGGCCTACGTTCTTTACAAGGAAGACGGCGAACTCGCCGGCCCCGTGGCCAAGAACCTCACCGACGAAGAGCGGGCCGGCCTGGCCGACGCCGTTGGTGCCAAGCCGGGTGACTGCATCTTCTTCGCCGCCGGCGAGAAGTCCGCATCACGGGCCCTCCTTGGCGCTGCACGTGTTGAAATTGGCCACCGCACTGGCCTGATCGATCCCAACGACTGGGCCTTCGTATGGATCGTGGACGCGCCGATGTTCGAGCCCGCTGCCGCTGCCGTTGCCTCCGGTGACGTCGCTGTGGGTGCCGGGCAGTGGACAGCCGTGCACCACGCCTTCACCTCTCCCAAGCCGGAGTTCCTTGACACCTTTGACAAGGATCCTGAGTCGGCTCTGTCCTACGCCTACGACATCGTGTGCAACGGCAACGAAATCGGTGGTGGCTCCATCCGTATCCATGAGCGCGAAGTCCAGGAACGCGTCTTCCAGCTCATGGGCCTGGACAAGGAGGACGCCCAGACCAAGTTCGGCTTCCTGTTGGAGGGCTTCAAGTACGGCGCGCCACCGCACGGCGGAATCGCACTGGGTTGGGACCGCGTAGTGGCTCTGCTCGCTGGTGTCGAGTCCATCCGCGACGTCATCGCCTTCCCGAAGACCGGCAACGGCTTTGACCCGCTGACTGCCGCTCCTGCCCCGATTACGGCACAGCAGCGGAAGGAAGCCGGCGTCGACTTCAAGCCGGAAACCAAGCCTGCGGCCAAGCCGGAGACCAAGTCCGAATAAGACGCTAGCCAAGGGCTCCCCACTCATGTGGGGGGCCCTTGGTGTTCCTGCAGATGAAAGGCGCCGGGTTGTTGGAACAAGCATTCTTGGAAACCCTCATGGATAAGGCGTGGCCGGCCGTGGAGCGCAATGACACGGGGGATTGGGTGCTTCGCGCGTCCTCCGGGGTCACGCAGAGGGCGAACTCCGTGTGGCCGAGGAACCTGCCTGGTGCGGCCGGAACTGCAGGTCTGGGCGGAACTGAAGACATAGCGCGGTCAGTCAGTTCGGCATCAGCCTGGTACAGGCAGCGGCGTCTCCCGCTCATTTTCCAGATATTCGATGACTCCCGTAGTGCAGGCCTTAACGCCGTCCTGGACGGGCAACGCTTCACCAGACAGTCCGAGACCCTGATTATGGTCCGGGGCATGGACGCCTTGGAGACCTTAAGTGCCGGGCCCAAGGGCGTAGAGGTCTCGGACACTCCCACCGATGAATGGCTTCGCTTGTGGTGGTCCGTGGATGGTCGCGGTGGCGAGGTGGAACTCGAGGTTGCCCGCACCATTCTTACCGGATGCAAGTCTCTGTACGCGCTGGTGAGGGACGACGACGGCGTACCGGCCGCCGTCGGACGCCTCGCCCTGGTGGACGGCTGGGGAGGCCTCTACGGCATGGCGACCTCGGTCACCCACCGCAGGCGGGGATACGGGACCATGGTCCTGACAGCGCTGCTGGAGCAGGGGGCGGCCCGCAATCTCCAAGGTTTTTGGCTGTTGGTCACTGCATCCAACCGCGGTGCCCAGGCGTTGTATTCGCGGGCCGGGTTCGTGGAACAAGGAAGCTATCTGTATCGGCAGGCTCCTTTGAGGCGGGCGCCGGGAGGCTGCTGAGCCGCAGTTACGGTGCTGGATCAGTCACCAGGATCCGGATGGAACAAGCATCCGAAGCAGCTTTTGCAAGCGCAGCAGTTTTGGGTTCCTGTACATCCAGGAAGGCAAGTTGGCTTCGGCTGGCCAGGGCCCGCAGGGAGGGTTGCGCCAGGACCAGGTCCACCAAGGCTCTGTCCCCGCCGGGAACAATGTACTCAACACGGTGGCCGGCGAAAATGCGCGCGGCCTGTTCCGCTGCGGAGTCCACCAATGCGTCCGCCTGGTTGGAGCGGCGCCGGGCATAACGTTGTTGGGATTGGCCACCTGCAGCCGTTCTGGACTGAACATAGCGGTTACCGCTTTTGGATTCCAGGACCTTGCTGCCGCTCGCCACGGCCACAGCGAAACCGCCCCGACGCACCAGCAGGATACCCAGACCACGTTCCTGGCCTGCAAGAGCGGCAAGCCGTTCGATGTCAGTGGCGCCACGGCCTGGACGTCCATCGACCGGCCAGGGTGCCTTCAGAAGGGCAGAAGCCCCGTCAGCGGCGCGGAGGAGGAGGCCGCCGTCGTCAGTCTCTTCAGTGAGTGGGCCATGGCTTCCGGCAAAGCGATCCACCCAACCCACCAGCCGTGATGCCGGCACGAGGGCCGTGCGGCTGGAGGCCCTCGGCGGCCGTTGTTGCGGGGCGGATGCGCGGCGGTCCACGTCGATGTCTCCTTTGTTGGAACTATGAGTAGCCTATCCATGTGGAAGATCTCTTTGGTGCCGGTGCAAACAACGACGACGAGTCGGAGGATCTGCCTGCCGCAGGGGTAGCCTCCGACGCCGCGTGGATGGCGTCCCAGCGGAGCCCGCTGGCAGTTCGGATGCGCCCCCGGACCTTGGATGACGTGGTGGGTCAACAGCACCTGTTGGGACACGGTTCCCCGCTTCGCCAGCTCGCCGCGGGCGCAGAAGCTGCCGGCCCGGCAGGGCCCAGTTCAGTCATTCTCTGGGGGCCTCCCGGAACCGGGAAAACGACGTTGGCACATGTCATCGCCCGCGGACCGGGGCGGAAGTTCGTGGAATTGTCTGCCATTACTGCCGGTGTGAAGGATGTTCGCCGGGTAATGGATGAGGCTTTGACCGCCCGGGACCTTTACAAGAAGACCACTGTCCTGTTCCTCGATGAAATCCACCGGTTCAACAAGGCGCAGCAGGACGCACTGTTGCCTGGCGTTGAAAACCGGTGGGTGGTCCTGGTGGCGGCCACCACGGAGAACCCGTCGTTCTCGGTGGTATCACCGCTGCTGTCCCGCTCGCTTCTGCTGACGCTGAAGCCACTGACGGATGACGACATTGCCGGTCTGTTGCAGCGGGCTGTTGCTGATGCCCGTGGCCTTGCCGGGCGTGTGGAACTCAGTCCCGAGGCTTTGGATCACTTGGTGCGGCTCTCCGGAGGTGACGCCCGAAGGGCCCTGACCGCCTTGGAAGCTGCGGCCGGCGTCGCGTTCGGAGACAGCAATGCCGTTTCAACCGTCGTCGAAGGGGAAGGCGGAACCGACGGGACCAGCGTCACGGACGGGACCAACGTCACCGACGACGGCGAACCGGGGCTTGCCGGCGACGGCGCCCCCGACGCGCCGGTGCTGGTGGAACTCAAGCACACCGAGCGTGCCCTGGACGCAGCTGCTGTTCGTTATGACAGGGCCGGCGACCAGCACTACGACGTCGCCAGTGCGTTCATCAAGTCCATCAGGGGCTCGGACGTTGATGCCTCCCTTCACTATCTGGCGCGGATGCTGGAGGCGGGGGAGGACCCGAGGTTCGTGGCGCGGCGCATCATCATCTCCGCGGCGGAAGACATCGGCATGGCCGATCCCACCGCTTTGCAAACAGCTGTGGCAGCGGCACAGGCGGTCCAGTTGATAGGGATGCCGGAAGGCCGGATTGTCCTGGCCGAAGCTGTTGTCCACCTTGCCACCGCTCCCAAGTCCAATGCGGCGTACATGGGCTTGAACAAGGCGGTTGCCGACGTCCGTGCCGGTTTCGGCGGCGGCATCCCCATGCATCTGCGGGACGCGCACTATCCAGGTGCCAAGCAATTGGGACATGGCAAGAGCTACAAGTACGCGCATGATGAACCGCACGGGGTGGCGACCCAGCAGTACCCGCCGGATGACCTCGTGGGAAAGGACTACTACGAGCCGACCAACAACGGCGCCGAACGCGATATAGCTGCCAGGCTGGAACGGCTCCGGAAGATCATCCGGGGACAGTAGCGTGGTAGGATAGTTGCTTGTCTGGCATGACCCGACGCACAATCCCTTTGAAGTTTCCTTCAATGGAGCTGTGCCGCGGGCCAGTAGCAAAAGGCAGCGGTTGGCCGATGCTCTCCCTGATGGAGGCCAGTAACACTGACACACCGCAGTAATTTGGAAGGACACAAGTGGCTAACAACACTCGTGCTCGCCGTACCGCACGCCTTTCGCGTGCACTCGGCATTGCTCTGACCCCCAAGGCCGCCAAGTACATGGAGCGCCGCCCGTACGGCCCCGGTGAGCACGGCCGTGCCCGCAAGAAGCAGGACTCCGACTACGCCGTACGTCTGCGCGAAAAGCAGCGTCTCCGCGCCCAGTACGGCATCCGCGAAGCCCAGATGACCCGTGCCTTCGAAGAAGCACGCCGCACCAAGGGCCTCACCGGTGAAAACCTGGTTGAGCTGCTCGAAATGCGTTTGGATGCCCTCGTACTGCGTGCAGGCTTCGCCCGCACCATCGCACAGGCCCGCCAGCTCGTTGTGCACCGCCACATCATGGTTGACGGCATCCGCGTGGACCGCCCGTCCTTCCGCGTTGGCGAAGGCCAGCTCATCCACGTTCACAGCCGCTCCGAGGTCATGGCTCCGTTCCAGGTCGCAGCTGCTGGTGCCCACGCCCTGAACAACGTGCCGGCATACCTGGACGTCAAGCTGGACGCCCTGCAGGCCCGCCTGGTTCGCCGCCCGAAGCGCTCCGAGGTCCCCGTGATCTGCGAAGAGCAGCTCGTCGTCGAATTCTACGCCCGCTAAATTCAAGCAGCGATTACAAAGAAAGCCCGTGGCACACGCCGCGGGCTTTCTTTGTAGGTAGGGTACTGACGTTTTTTCGATAGGGTACTGGGGAGGCCTTGGTCGAAGCCGGATACCGGCCGTGCCGGGCAGCGCAACAATCTAGGAGATGAATTCTATGTCTGGTGGCGACATCGCCGGCCTGATTGCGGCAGGAGTGTTCGCACTGCTGGTCCTGCTGTTGGCCGTGCCTATCCTGAAGCTCGGTGGCGTCTTTGACGAAGTGCGCACCACCATCCGATCCATCAGCGACGGGGCGACGCCCCTCATGGACGAAGTAACCGCAACGGTTTCCACTACCAACCAGCAACTGAAAAAAGTCGACGGCATCGCATCGAACGTGTCCGACGCATCGGCGAACATTTCCGCCCTGTCCTCGCTGGTGGCTGCGACTGTTGGTTCGCCGCTGATCAAGGTTGCAGCCTTCAGCTATGGTGTCCGTTCGGCCTTCGCGGGCCGTCGCGCTCCTTCCTCCGGCCGTCGCAGCCGCTGAACCAATTGGAGACCAGGAACACATGAAAAGAATCGTTTGGATGGGCATTGGGGTGGCGATTGGCATTATTGCCTTCCGCAAGGTCACCGAGGCCAAGGCCACTATCGGCCCGGATGGCTTGAACCGTGCAGTTGGGCGCCTTGCCGACGGCTTGTTCGATTTCGCGGATGCGGTGCGCTCAGGCATGCATGAACGCGAAGAGGACTTGAGGTCCGCGCTGGGCATTCAGAGTGCGGATATCAACACCAGCCCCGCCCGGCGCTAGCGAACACGGTTCGCCCCAGAGCCCACAACAAGGCAGAATGGAAAGCTGCGGAACGGCAACAGCCGGTGCCGCGCACAACGTGTGCAGTGAATTGAGAAGGGTAAGTAATCAGCTAATGAAGTCGCAGGAGATCACCAAACGCTGGGTGGACTTTTTTGTCAGCAAGGGCCACACCGCCGTTCCCTCCGCGTCGCTCGTTTCCAGCGACCCGTCACTTCTCTTTACTGTGGCAGGCATGGTGCCGTTCATTCCTTACTTGACGGCCCGCGAAGAGCCTCCCTACACACGCGCCACGAGCGTCCAGAAGTGTATCCGCACCGGCGACATCGAGGAAGTCGGCAAGACGGCACGGCACGGCACGTTCTTCCAGATGTGCGGCAACTTCTCCTTCGGGGACTACTTCAAGGAAGATGCCATCAAGTTCGCTTTCGAGCTGCTCACCAAGAGCGTTGACGACGGCGGCTATGGGCTTCCTGCCGAACGCCTCTGGGTGACGGTCTACGAGGAAGACGACGAAGCCCAGGAACTGTGGCTCAAGAACACGGGCATTCCGGCAGAACGCATCCAGCGCATGGGCAAGTCGGATAATTACTGGCACACGGGCCAGCCCGGTCCCGCAGGGCCCTGCTCGGAGATCTACTACGACCGCGGTCCCGAGTACGGTATTGAAGGCGGCCCGATTGCCGACGAAACGCGCTACATCGAAATCTGGAACCTCGTGTTCATGCAGTACCAGATCGAAAACGTGCGTTCCAAGGTGGACTTCGACATCGTGGGCGAACTGCCGAACAAGAACATTGACACCGGCCTGGGCATGGAACGCCTCGCGATGATCCTCCAGGGCGTCGAGAACATGTATGAGACGGACCAGGTCCGTCCTGTCATTGACAAGGCTGCAGAGCTGTCCGGCCGTGAATACACCTCTGCCGAGTCAGCAGATGACCCCCACCATACTGACGACGTCCGGATGCGTGTTGTTGCCGACCACATCCGCTCGGCCCTGATGCTTATTGCTGACGGAGTAGCACCTTCGAACGAAGGCCGTGGCTATGTCCTGCGCCGGCTGATCCGCCGGGCCGTCCGTGCGATGCGCCTGCTCGGTGTCGAGAAGGCTTGCCTGCCGGACCTTCTTCCTGCTTCCCGTGACGCCATGAAGGGTGTCTACCCGGTAGTGGAGACGGACTTTGCGCGCATCAGCCGTATCGCTTACGCCGAGGAAAAGGCGTTCCTGCGCACCATTGCCTCGGGTACAGCCCGCCTGGAGGATGCAGTGGCCGAATCGAAGGCTGCAGGGGTTCCCTTGTCCGGCGCCGATGCTTTTGCGCTGCATGACACCTACGGTTTCCCCATTGACCTCACCTTGGAAATGGCTGAAGAAGCCGGCCTTAAGGTTGACGAAGCCGGCTTCCGCTCGCTCATGCTTGAACAGCGTCAGCGCGCACAGGCAGATGCCAAGGGCAAGAAGGGCGGCCACGCCGATCTTACCGCCTACCAGGAGATGCTTGGCCAGGGCGAGACTACCTTTACCGGTTACGACGAGCTTGAGGGCGAGTCCAAGGTCCGCGGCATCGTCAGCGGCGGTCGGCGCGTGGCGCACGCTTCCACGGGCGACGAAATCGAAGTGGTCCTCAATGAGACGCCGTTCTATGCAGAAGCCGGTGGACAGTCGGCCGATACCGGCCTGATCACCGGCGACGGATTCGTCGTCGAGGTCCTGGACGTCCAGCGCCCGGTAAAGGGTCTGAGCGTCCATAAGGCAATCGTCCGGGAAGGTGAGATCGCCACCGATGCCCTGGTGCGCGCCGCCGTCGACCGTGAACGGCGCCACGCGGCCGAGCAGGCGCACACTGGCACGCACATTGTGCATGCCGCGCTGCACCAGATCCTGGGCCCGGAAGCTACCCAGCGTGGTTCCTACAACAAAGCCGGCTACCTCCGCTTCGACTTCGCCTGGGGTGAGGGCCTGAGCCCCGCCACGCGTTCGGAAATTGAAGAGGTTTCCAACATCGCCATCCGGAACAACTACCGGGTAGACACCAAGGTCATGGGCTTGGCCGAGGCCAAGGCCCTGGGCGCCATGGCCCTGTTCGGCGAGAACTACGGCAGTGAAGTACGCGTCGTGGAGATCGACGGCGCGTGGTCCCGCGAGCTTTGTGGTGGCACGCACGTGTCCAATACTTCCCTTATTGGCAGCCTTTCCCTGTTGGGTGAGCAGTCGGTTGGTTCCGGAAACCGCCGTGTGGAGGCCTTCGTGGGCTTGGACGCTTTCCGCCACCTGGCGGCCGAGCGGGCACTCGTTACGGAACTCACAGAACTGTTGAAGGTTCCCTCCGGCCAGCTCGCCGACCGCATCTCCAGCACCTTGAACAAGTTGAAGGCAACAGAGAAGGAACTCGACCGCCTTCGCAAGGAGCAGCTGGCTGCAGCGGCCGCCAACCTGGTGGGTACCGCCAAGGACGCCGCGGGTGTGCGGGTTGTAGCCCACGACGCCGGCCAGGTGGGTGGAGCAGACGATCTCCGGAACCTTGCCCTGGACCTCCGCAGCCGCTTGGGCTCCGAAGCCGCTACTGTGGCCGTTGCCGGTGTCAGCAACGACCGGCCCGTCATTTTGATCGCCACTAATGAGGCTGCCCGCGAAGCCGGCGTGAAGGCCGGAGCTTTGGTGCGCCTTGCCGCGGGCATCCTCGGTGGTGGTGGCGGCGGCAAGGACGATGTCGCCCAAGGCGGCGGCACCGACGCTGGGAAGGTCTCTGAGGCCCTCACAGCGGTGGTGGATGCGATAGCCAAGCGCTAACGGTGAATTCCAGTACGAACAGCGGCGTCTACCCCCAAGGCATCAAGCTGGGGGTAGACGTCGGCACCGTCAGGGTTGGGCTGGCCATTTGCGACCCCGACGAAATCCTGGCCACGCCTTTCAAGACAGTGGGCCGCGACGCCAAAAAGAACTCCGACGTTCGCGTGGTGGTTAAACAGGCTATGGAAATGCGGGCCGTACAGATTTTCGTGGGCCTTCCAAAGACCATGAAAGGGGAGGAACGAAGCTCCGCGCAGATGGCAACGGAGTACGCCGAACTGCTTGCGGGCGAGCTCGCCCGAACCGGTTTGGACGTTCCCGTGAACCTCGTGGATGAGCGTCTTTCCACTGTTACGGCGCACCGCAACCTGCACGAAGCTGGCATGAGCAGCAAGAACCACCGTAAAGTGGTTGATCAGGTTGCCGCTGCTGGAATACTTCAGCACGCGATCGACATGCAAAAAGCCAGAGGAACGGACGTTGGCCGCCGCGTAAATGCACCGGGGCCGTCCGATACATCCAGCAGTGCCCCAACGCTGCAGGCTTCCTCCGGCCCTGAACCAGATTCTTCTACGAGGGGACTGCAACTGTGAGCCCGGTCAACAACGACCCCTCCAGCGGAACCGCCAGCGGCGGCATGCCGCTGACCCGCAAGGAACTGCGGGCGCGGGAACGATTCCTCGCCACCCAGAACCAGAACGTCGTACCCGTTCCCGAAGCGACGCCGGGGGAAGCAGCGCCTTCGGCTGATGTCGAGCCTGAACTGCCCCGCCCGATCCCCGCGGTTCCCAAGCCAACTGCTGCGCCTGAAGCCCCTGCGCCTGAACCGGTTGCGCCTGAACAGGTTGCGCCCCAACCGGCTGAGTCTGAAACCCCGGCCCCGGAACCTGTGCGGGCGGCTGCTTCTCCGGAGGTCCCGCCAGTTCCGGATGCGTTGCCGACGGTTGCTCCTGCCGAACATGTGGAGCCCGTGCTTTCGGAAGAGGAGCACCATGACGATGCCCTTCCGGTCCCGGCTGTTGCACATGTCTATGCCGGTCATGCCAACGAGGCCCACGACACCTACGGCGTCCACGAAGGCTCGGTCCACGTGGATGATCATGCGTTTGAAGAGCATGCACCCCAGTACCATTACGAAGCCCACGAAGGGCACATGGAGCTTCACGACGAGCTTCATGACGAGCACCACCACCTCATCGCTCCGGTAGAAGTTACGGCGGCGTCCAAGGCCGCGGCCAAGAAGGCGCGGCGTCGCCGTCGGGTCCTTGCCTTGCTGATCACGCTGGGAGTCTTTGTTGCCGCCATCGCGATCGGGGCACAATTCCTCAAGCCCCTCCTTGGCATGGACAAAGTCACTGATTACCCCGGTCCCGGGACGGGCTCCGTCAGCATTACGGTCCCGGAAGGGGCCGGCCCCAAGGCTGTGGCAACCGCGCTGGTGGAAAACCACGTCGTGGCGGACGCCGATTCCTTCGTCAAGGAGTTCGTGACCGAGGGCGGCGAGCTCTCGCCGGGGGAATTCACCTTCCGTACCGAGATGAAAAACTCCGACGCCGTTGCTGTCCTCGTCAACAAAGACGCTTCCAAAGTGATCTACTTCGCCTTGAGCGCAGGTCTGCGGATCAACGAGTCGCTGGAGGCTATCTCCAAGGGCTCCGGCATCCCCATGGCACAGCTGAATGGCTTCAACCAGGCGCCCGGACAGTTCGGGGTGCCTGCGAAGGCCAAGAACCTGGAGGGCTTCCTCGCTCCCGGAGAGTATCGCTTCCCGCTGGGAACATCGGGTAAGGACATCATCCAGAAGTTGGTCTCCAGCACCCTTGATGAGCTCAAGGCCCAAGGAATTACGGATCCGGCCAAGCAGTACGACACCGTAACCATCGCCAGCATCGTCCAGGCGGAGGGCGGCCAGGCCGACTATGGGAACGTCGCTGGTGCGATCTACAACAGGCTCAAACCGAACAACACCGAGACCAACGGCCTTATCCAGTCCGATGCCACGGTGACTTATGGCCTGGGCAAGAAGTCCTTCCACCTCACGGACGAAGAGAAGGCCGATAAGTCCAACACCTACAACACGTACGCCAACCCAGGGCTGCCCGCCGGCCCGATCGGTTCTCCGGGCAAGACGGCGATCGACGCCGCAGCAAAGCCGACGCAGAACGATTACCTGTACTGGGTCACCATCAACCTGGACACCAAGGAGACCAAGTTCTCCAAGACACTGGCCGAACACAGCAGGTACGTTGAGCAATACAACGCATGGTGCCAGGCCAACGCCGGACGGTGCGTGTGAGTCGTCGCGCCGCTGTCCTCGGGCACCCGATCTCACATTCGAAGTCCCCGGCGATGCACACTGCCGCCTATGCCAAGCTCGGCGTGGACATCGAATACTCGGCAATCGACCTGACGGTCGATGGGCTTCCGGCCTTCATGGATTCCCTCCGCGGGGACCGATCATGGTGCGGGCTGTCGGTAACCATGCCCTTGAAGTCGGCCATGGTCAGGGAAGTTGACGAGGTCCGGGGCGCTGGCGCCCAGTTGGGCGTTATCAACACTGTGGCCTTTGAGTACGACGGCGGTTCGGCTCGCCGCATCGGTTACAACACCGATGTCGCGGGCATCGTGGAAGCAGTACGCTACGCGGGAATCTCTTCGGCACCACATGCTGCTGTCCTCGGCGGCGGAGGAACCTCCGCGGCTGCCATTGCTGCCGTACACGAGCTCGGGGCCGGGCACGTGGACGTTTTCGTCCGGGATGCCACGCGCGCCGTCGACGCCCAGGCCGCTGCGGCCGCCGTCGGAATTTCCCTGCGGCTCCGCCCCCTCAGTGAGGCGGCCACTGCCGTGGCCGGGTCCGGGCTGGTCATCTCCACCTTTCCACCGCGCGCGGCCGATGCGCTTGCGGTAGAGCTTGCTGCCCTGCCAGGAACAGGGGCAGGGGTTTTGCTGGACGTCGCTTATGACCCGTGGCCCAGCCGCCTCGCCGAGGTTTGGCACGGCCATGGGGGAGCGGTGGTTCCCGGGCTTGAAATGCTGATGTACCAAGCGGCGGAGCAGATCCGGCAGTTCAGTGGCTGTGACGTTGACGCCTCCGTCATAGATGTGATGTGCGACTCAGTTGGGCTTCCCCGGCGAGTGTTCTAGAGGCCTTACATGGCAGGATTGGTTATATGTTGCGTTGGTTGACTGCCGGTGAATCCCATGGTCCGGCTCTGATCGGAATTGTTGAAGGCGTGCCCGCCGGTGTTGAACTCACCAGCGGGCAAATCCGTGATGCCTTGGCGCGTCGTCGCCTGGGCTATGGACGTGGCGCCCGCATGAAGTTTGAGCAGGATGAAGTCACGATCCTCGGGGGTGTGCGCCACGGCATCACCCAGGGTGGTCCGGTCGCCATTCAGGTGGGCAACACCGAATGGCCAAAGTGGGAGCAGATTATGTCTGCTGATCCGGTGGACCCTGAAGTACTTGCCGACCAAGCCCGCAACGCACCTCTGACGCGCCCGCGTCCGGGGCACGCCGATTTCACCGGGATGCAGAAGTACGGCTTTGATGAAGCCCGTCCGGTCCTTGAGCGCGCAAGTGCGCGTGAAACCGCCACCCGTGTTGCTCTTGGTACCGTTGCCGCCCAGTTCCTTAAGCAACTGGGCGTGGAATTGGTAAGCCACACCGTTTCCATCGCCAGCGTCACCGTACCCGAGGGCAAGGCGTTGCCCCTGCCCAAGGACGTCATCGCCCTTGATGCAGATCCGCTGCGCTGCTTCGACCGCGAAACATCCGATGCAATGGTCGCCGAGGTGGATGCCGCCCACAAGGAAGGCGAGACCCTTGGCGGCGTGGTTGAGGTCCTTGCCTACGGACTTCCCCCTGGATTGGGCAGTTACGTCCACTGGGACCGCCGCCTTGATTCCCGCCTGGCCGCTGCGCTGATGGGTATCCAGGCCATCAAGGGCGTGGAGGTCGGTGACGGGTTCCTCACCGCTGCCCGCCGTGGTTCTGCAGCGCACGACGAAATCCTCAAGGATGAGAACGGCAGAATTATTCGTCAGACCAACCGTGCCGGCGGCATTGAGGGTGGAATGAGCATCGGCGAAGTTCTGCGCGTCCGCGCCGCCATGAAGCCTATTGCCACTGTTCCCCGCGCGTTGCGCACCATTGATGTCAGCACCGGGGAACCCGCCAAGGCGCACCACCAGCGTTCGGACGTTTGTGCAGTTCCGGCAGCGGGCGTTGTGGCCGAGGCCATGGTTGCCCTCGTCCTCGCAGAAGCCATTGCCGAGAAATTCGGAGGTGACTCTGTTGCCGAGACCACGCGTAACCTGCAGAGCTACCTGGACAACATTCCGGCAACCCTGGACTCGGTCGGCCGGTAGTGGGCCGCACTACCCAGGACGGCTGCGCTGGCCGTCCCGTTGTCCTGGTGGGTCCCATGGCAGTTGGCAAGTCTGCCATTGGCCAGCAACTGGCGCAGCAACTCGGCGTTCCCTTCGTGGACACCGACGCCGTGGTGGTCGCGGCGCACGGCAGCATCGCTGACATTTTCGCTGGTCGGGGAGAACACGCGTTCCGGGAAATCGAAGCCCGGGCAGTGGCGAAGGCCATCGAGGCTGCCAAGGAACAACCAGCAGTGATTTCGCTGGGTGGTGGAGCGGTCCTGGACTCGGGAACCCAGCAATTGCTGGGGGAGTGCACCGTGGTTTACCTGGAATGCGACGCCTCGACTGTTGCTGACCGGATCGCGCGAAACACCGGACGGCCTTTGCTGCAGGGCGACGCAATGTCCCGTTGGGAAGCTCTGTTTGCCACCAGGCGTCCAGTGTATGAGCGTCTCGCAGACATTGTCCTGGACGTCCGTTCGGGATCCGTGGCTGAAATCGGCCTCCGGTTGGAGGAACGGCTGCGCCAGCATGCAGCCTTGAAAGAGGAAGTTGAAAAGTGAGCAACGAAGCAACTGTCATCAAGGTGACCGGCCAATCAACCACGGAGAACTACGACGTCATCGTGGGCCGTGGACTCCTGCAATCCCTTCCCGCCAAACTTGGCGAGCGGGTTCGACGCGTGCTTGTCATTCACCCACGTGCCCTTCGCCTGACCGGGGACACCGTCCGCGATGAGCTCGAAGCTGCCGGCTTCACCGCGCTGACGGCCGAGATTCCGGATGCCGAAGAAGGCAAGCACATACAGGTTGCCGCTTTCTGCTGGCAGGTGCTGGGGCAGAACGATTTCACGCGCTCGGACGCTATTGTTGCCGTCGGTGGCGGGGCCGTGACCGACCTCGCCGGATTCGTTGCTGCCACCTGGCTTCGCGGAGTCAAAGTCATCCACATGCCCACCAGCTTGTTGGGCATGGTGGATGCCTCAGTTGGCGGGAAAACAGGTATCAACACTGCCGAAGGCAAGAACCTGGTGGGATCGTTCCATCCTCCGGCGGCTGTACTGGCGGATCTGGATACGCTCAAGACTTTGCCCAGGAATGAGCTGATTTCCGGAATGGCAGAGGTCATCAAGTGCGGCTTTATCGCCGATCCCGCGATCCTTGACCTCGTGGAAAAGAACACGGACGCCGTGATGGATCCGGAGTCGGACGTTGTCCGTGAACTCATCGAACGCGCCATTGCGGTCAAAGCCAACGTCGTCTCCCAGGACCTCAAGGAATCCGGGCTGCGCGAAATCCTGAACTACGGACACACGCTGGGCCATGCCATTGAACTCGTGGAACGGTACTCCTGGCGCCATGGTGCGGCCGTTTCGGTAGGCATGATGTTCGCTGCTGAACTGGCCCGAAGCGTTGGACGACTCTCCGACGCCGACGCCGACCGGCACCGCACCATCCTTGAGAGCCTTGGTTTGCCCATCACCTACCGCAAGGACCGTTGGCAAGGCCTGCTGGATGGCATGCGCCGGGATAAGAAGTCACGTGGCGACCTCCTGCGCTTTGTTGTCCTGGATGGCGTAGCCAAGCCCAGCATTCTGGACGTCCCCGATACGTCCCTGTTGTTTGCTGCCTACCAGGAGATTGCTTCATGATGACCACCCTCAGGGAAGGCGTCAGCGATTGGCCAACCGCAGGATTCCCGGGCGTCCGCACGAACCCGGACACCTTGCTGCCCGTCATCGTCAACGAAGACGCACTGGAATCTGCGCTGGCCGCTTCGGAAGATCCTGCCGACCGCATCATGGCGCTGCTGCTGGAAAACCAGCCAAAGGAAGCGGCGGAATTGCTCGCCGAAGCCCGCTACAAGGACCCGGAATCCTTCCGGTTGCGGATTTTTGAAGCTGAAGTCCACCGGGCCACCAACCGCCTGGACCGTGCCATCCAACTGTTCCGCCAGCTGCTGCAGGAAGTCCAGGGCACGTCCAAGGAAGCGATCGTCCACCAGTATTTGGGCAGGGCCTATTTCGTCAGCGGAAATGCTCTGGCAGCGTCCGAAGAGTTCGCCAAGGCCCTGGACCTGAGGGTTGCCAAGGCTGCCGATGCCGCGCTGATTTACTCCTCCGCGGTAGCGCTCCAACGGGCCAGGGACGTGCTGGAACTCGCGTCCTGATCCAGGCTGGAACCACCCGAAGCCAAGCCACTTCCCATTTGCCGGTAGAATGGTTCTTGGATTTTTGATAAATACGCGCTGGCACGCCTTTTGGCATGCTGGCTGGCATACCCGGCTGGAAGCTAGAAACCGTAGCTAGAACCAGTGAGAGAAACCAGAGGATACGAGTGGCAACCACAAACGACATCAAGAACGGAACCGTACTGAAGCTCGAGGGCCAGCTCTGGAACATCATTGAGTTCCAGCACGTCAAGCCGGGCAAAGGTGGCGCTTTCGTTCGCACCAAGATGCGCAACGTCATGTCCGGCAAGGTGGTTGACAAGACCTTCAACGCCGGCCTGAAGATCGAGACCGCTACGGTTGACCGCCGTGACTACCAGTACCTGTACCAGGATGGCGAAGACTTCGTCTTCATGGACACCCAGGACTACGACCAAATCACCGTTTCCGGTGCTACGGTCGGCGACGCCACAAACTTCATGCTCGAGAACCAGATGGTGAACATCGCCATCCACGAAGGCACGCCGCTGTACATCGAGCTGCCGCCGAGCGTCGTTCTCGAAATCACCTACACCGAGCCCGGCCTCCAGGGCGATCGCTCCTCGGCGGGCACCAAGCCGGCAACCGTGGAAACCGGCTACGAAATCCAGGTTCCGCTGTTCGTGGAGCAGGGCACCAAAGTCAAGGTTGACACCCGCGACGGCAGCTACCTGGGCCGGGTCAACGACTAGTGAGCGCACGCGGTAAAGCCCGTAGCAGGGCACTAGAAGTACTTTTCGAGGCGGAGCAGCGTTCCGTTTCGGCTTTTGACGCGCTCAAGGCGCGTCGGGAGAAAACGGATCTCGTCATTAACCCCTACACGATGGAAATCGTTGAGGGTGTCGTCTCCATGCAGCCGACTATCGACGAATTCCTGCAGACCTATGCCCAGGGCTGGACGCTTGAGCGGATGCCTTCGGTAGACCGCATCATCCTCCGCATTGGTGCCTGGGAACTCCTCTACAACGACGAAGTCCCGGACGGAGTGGCAGTCAGCGAAGCTGTGGCCCTCGCCAAGACAATGTCCACGGACGAATCACCGGCCTTCATCAACGGCTTGCTTGGCCGGCTCCAGAAGCTCAAGCCGTCACTGCTCGCCTAGGCGTCGCTGCAGCTTGTTCAGAAAGAGGACCCGCGTCCACAGGAAACTGTGGGGCGGGTCCTCTTCTTTGAGCGGGTCAATTCTTAGAGCGGGTCAGTTCTTAGAGCGGGTCAGGTCAGCACTGCCGCCCGGAGCGCCGGAATCCCGCGAAGATGGTCAAGTTCGTCCCGCTGATGAACGGGCACGTCACGGCCGCTGAGGATGCGTTGGCGCGTGAATGCCAAGGCCGTGGCGCCCTTGATGAACGCCCGCATCTGCGCGGCACGACCACGCGAGGCTGCCCAGCGAACCGCCTGCCGCCTTCCTTGGGAGGTCGCCAGCATTTCAACTTCGGCCGGGGTGAACCATCCGGCCCTGGCATATTCGAGAAGCCGCTGGCGCGTGAGTTTGCCTTCGGCAATGCGCAGGAAAATGATGCCCAGGGCCGCGATCAGGAAGATCGGCACCTGCACCACGAAGTAGTCCAGCAGGAAGTCCTGGCCCATGCTGTTCCACCGGTTATGCAGGAACATGGCCGGCAGGAGTCCGATGGCGAAGGCGAGCACTGCATAGCCGGAATGCCATCGACGGGCGGCGAATCCCATAATCAGGCCGGTTGTCCCCGTGAAAATGGCGTGGGCGAAGGGTGACATGACCCCGCGAAGGATGAAGATCCGGACAAGGTCCGTGCCGGGCTCCGATGAGGAGGCGATCTCACGGCCGAAGTAGAGGATGTTCTCGGTGAAGGCAAAGCCGGCCGCGATGGTAAAAGCAAAGACCACACCATCCACGGGACCATCGAAATACTTCCGGGCTCCAAGGATCAGAAGCAACAGGCCAAGCGATTTGGTGAATTCCTCCACGATGGGAGCCTGGACCGTGGCCATGAAATAAGTGAATGCTTCTTCGCTGGTGGTGGGAGCTGCCAAGGCGAAGAGGGGCTGGATCAACAATGTTCCGGCGATTGAGACTGCAGCTCCCCATGTGAAAGCGAACCAGAGCAGCCTGTTTGGTTCGGGCTCCCAACGGTCAATGAGCCGTACGGTCAGCAGTACCACCGACAACGGGACCAGGGAGGCGATGAACCCGATCACGAAGCCTGCGATTCCTGTATTGCCCAGAAGGAAGGGAACCACCAGGAGAAGGCTGCCGAAGACCAATATGGCGCCCGCCAGGAGCAGGGGGAGTGTACCCGGCGACCGGCGGGCCCGGGGTGCCGGTGGAGCCGGCCAGGCCTGCTGGGGAAGGCTGCCGGGGTTACCGGGCGCTGGTTGGTAGTTTCCGGGCTGTACGTGTCCGATCCATGTGGGATTGGCTCCCGGTTCCAGACAGGGCCGCGGGTAGGGTTGATGCCCGCCGGGGTGCCCAGGATGGTCGCTGCTCATGGCTTAGAGCCTATTGCAACGGACCGGATGTGAGCTTTAACTCACGCCTCGTCTGCGGCCCGGTGAGGCGGCCGGTTTTCGCTGTGGTAGTTTTGAAAGGCAAATATTCCTTTTTTAATTCCGTCCCGTGAGGCGGGGAAAGGGGAGACGAGCGAATGACTGAAGTCACTTCAGCGCAGGTACCGTCGCGGGTTGTTCTCAACCAAGCGGACATTGATCGCGCGCTGACTCGTATCGCCCATGAGATCCTCGAAGCCAACAAGGGTTCCCAGGATCTGGTTCTGTTGGGCATTCCCAGCCGCGGTTATCCCTTGGCCGTGCGGCTCGCCAACAAAATCGCTGCGGCTGACCCCGGCGTCAACGCGGAAACGATCGTCGGGCAACTGGACGTCACCATGTTCCGTGACGATCTTTCACACCAGCCCACCAGGCCGCCCCACCACACACGCCTGCCGCTGTCCGGTATCGACAACAAAGTTGTTGTCCTCATTGACGATGTCCTGTATTCCGGCCGCACCATCAGGGCAGCACTTGATGCCCTGGTGGACCTTGGCCGTCCCAGGATTGTCCGCCTGGCAGTCCTGGTAGACAGGGGCCATCGTGAGCTTCCCATCCGCGCGGACCATGTAGGCAAGAACCTGCCCACTTCTTCCGCAGAAAAGGTCCGCGTCCACCTCGAGGAAATCGACTCGGTGGACGGCGTTCCAGTCAATGAAGTAGTAATCGAGGCGGGCAAGTGAAGCACCTCCTCTCCACTGAGAACCTCAGCGCCGTGGACGCCATCCGCGTTCTGGACACCGCCGAAGAAATGTCGGCCGTGGGCGACCGCGAGGTCAAGAAGCTCCCTGCCCTCCGTGGCCGCACGGTAGTGAACCTCTTCTTCGAGGACTCCACCCGTACCCGGATCTCCTTCGAAGCCGCAGCAAAGCGCCTTTCAGCCGATGTCATCAACTTCGCGGCCAAGGGTTCCTCCGTGTCCAAGGGCGAGTCCCTCAAAGACACAGCCCAGACCCTGGCCGCCATGGGCGCGGATGCAGTGGTCATCCGTCATTGGGCTTCCGGCGCTCCGCACCGGCTTGCTGCAACGGACTGGATCGACGCCGCAGTGATCAACGCAGGCGATGGCACCCACGAACACCCCACGCAGGCGCTGTTGGACGCGTTCACCATGCGCCGGCACTGGTCCCGGCTCAACGGGACGAAATCCACCGGGGCGGACCTTCGAGGCATGCGTGTCGCGATCGTCGGAGATGTCCTGCATTCCCGCGTGGCCCGGTCGAACGTCTGGTTGTTGCGCACCCTGGGTGCCGAGGTCACGTTGGTTGCGCCACCCACACTGCTGCCGATCGGCGTCGAGCACTGGCCCTGCAAGGTCAGCTACAACCTGGACGAAACGCTCGAAGCGGGCGTCGACGCGATGATGATGCTGCGCGTCCAGGGTGAGCGCATGCATGCCTCGTTCTTCCCCTCTACCCGTGAGTACTCACGGCGCTGGGGCTTCGACGATGCCCGGCTTCGGGCACTGGATGACCTTGGCATGAAAGACACCATCATCATGCACCCCGGCCCCATGAACCGTGGCCTGGAAATTTCCTCGGCCGCCGCCGATTCGCCCCGCTCAACAGTGCTTGCACAGGTGCGGAACGGTGTTTCAGTGCGCATGGCCGCCCTCTACCTGCTGCTCTCCGGGGATTCCCGTGAAGCAACTGCCGCAACGGCAGCGAACACCCACGCTGTAAGCCAGTCCACCAAGGAGAGCAACTGATGGCCGAGAACACGTACCTGATCCGCGGGGCTGCCATTCTCGGCGGCGAAGCTGAAGACCTGCTGATCCGCGATGGCGTCATCGCAGCCAGGGGCAAGGATCTCCACGACGACGACGCCACAGTGATCGACGGCGAGGGCCTCATTGCCTTGCCTGGCATGGTGGACGTCCACACGCACTTGCGCGAACCCGGCCGCGAAGATGCTGAAACGGTCGAGACCGGCACTCGTGCCGCAGCCCTGGGTGGCTTCACGGCCGTCCACGCCATGGCCAACAGCAACCCCGTTGCTGACACGGCAGGTGTCGTCGAACAGGTCCACAGCCTTGGCCGCGCGTCGGGCTGGGTGGACGTACGACCCGTTGGCGCTGTCACGGTGGGCCTGGCCGGTGAACAACTTGCGGAACTGGGTGCCATGGCGGATTCCCGCGCCCAGGTGCGGATGTTCTCCGACGACGGCATCTGCGTGCACGATCCCGTGCTGATGCGCCGCGCGCTGGAGTACGTCAAAGCGTTCGACGGCGTGGTGGCCCAGCACGCGCAGGAACCCCGCCTTACCGCCGGGGCACAGATGAACGAAGGCGCCGTCTCGGCGGTGCTGGGTCTTGCCGGTTGGCCGGCGGTGGCAGAGGAAAGCATCATCGCCCGCGACGTCCTGCTCGCGCAGCATGTGGGTTCCCGCCTCCACGTCTGCCACGTCTCCACCGCCGGATCCGTTGAAATCGTCCGCTGGGCCAAAGCCCGGGGGATCAACGTCACAGCCGAGGTCACCCCCCACCACCTGCTCCTCACTGACGAACTGGTCCGCAGCTATGACCCCGTGTATAAGGTCAACCCGCCGCTGCGTACGGATGCCGACGTCCAGGCGCTCCGCGAAGGCCTCGCCGACGGCACGATCGACGTTGTGGGCACGGACCACGCACCGCACCCCAGCGAGCACAAGGAATGCGAGTGGGCGCAGGCGGCCATGGGCATGACCGGCCTGGAAACGGCACTGTCCGTGGTTCAGGAAACCATGATCGAAACCGGACTCATGACGTGGGCAGACTTCGCCCGGGTCACCTCCTTCACCCCGGCAGTTATTGGCCGCGTAGCGGACCAGGGCCGGCCGTTGGAGGAAGGCGAGCCCGCCAACGTCATCCTGGTGGACCCGGCTGCGCGCTGGACGGTTGACCCCCATAAAATGGCCACCATGGGCCGCAATTCACCGTTCAAGGGCAAAGAGCTGCCCGGATCCGTGGTCGCAACCTTCTTCAAGGGCCACCCCACGGTTCTCAACGGCAAGCTCAACACTCCGTACAGGTACGCCGGAAACTACCCAACCCCGGATGCCGCCGGGGCAGTCAGCGGTAGCTGATGAACAACCAGACACTCACCGTGCTCATCACGGTGCCGCTGATCATCCTCGTCCTGGTGATGATCTGGCTGGGGTGGAGGAACCGGCTCAGGCGGCAAGCCGACGTCGAACGCCTCCCCGAGGTGCCGCAGCAACTGACACCGGCCACGGCGGTAGCGGAGGGCCAGTACGTTGCCACTACCACCGCAGGTGACTGGCTGGACCGGATCGCAGTGCAGGGCCTTGGCATCCGCACCAACGCGGAACTGAGCATCCATGCTGAAGGCATCCTGTTCGACCGCCCAGGCGCCGCCCCGGTATTCATCCCACGCTCCGCAGTGGCTGACAGCCGCCAAGCCGCCGGCATGGCCGGGAAGTTCGTCGAAAAAGACGGACTCCTGGTTATCAGTTGGAAGCTGGGCGGCAAGGAACTGGATACCGGGTTCCGGACCAGGCATGCAGCCGACAAAGAGCTCCTCCTCGAAGCCATCCAAGAATTGATCTCCGCAGCCCCTCAGGCAGATGCCGATAGTGGAAAGTAATAAAGTGACGGACAGTAAAGCAGCCACCACACCCACCCCCTCAGCAGCAGTACTGGTGCTCGAAGACGGCCGCATGTTCCGCGGCCGTAGCTACGGCGCCCAGGGAACGGCCCTCGGTGAGGCCGTCTTCGCCACCGGAATGACCGGCTACCAGGAGACCATCACCGATCCCTCCTACGCCCGCCAGCTCGTGGTGCAGACTGCACCCCACATCGGCAACACGGGCGTCAACAGCGAAGACGCTGAGTCCCGCCGCATCTGGGTGGCCGGCTACATTGTGCGCGATGCCGCCCGCCGCCCCTCCAACTGGCGCTCGGAACGTTCTTTGGACTCCGAATTGGTAGAGCAAGGCATCGTGGGCATCCAGGGCGTCGATACGCGTGCCATCACCCGCCACCTCCGCGAGCACAAGACCATGCGCGCAGGCATCTTCTCGGGTGAGGCCGCACAGGCATCGGACAAGGAGCTCCTGAACGCCGTGCTGGCAAGCGCCCCCATGGAAGGCGCAGCGCTGGCTGAAGAGGTCTCCATTGACGAGGCTTACGTCGTGGAACCCAAGGACCACGGCTGGGAAGGCGAGCCCAGGTTCTCCATTGCCGCCGTCGACCTCGGCATCAAGGCCATGACCCCGGTCCGCTTCGCCGAACGCGGCGTGCGCGTGCATGTCCTTCCGGCGAAGTCCACCCTGGAAGACGTCAACGCGGTCAACCCGGACGGCTTCTTCATGTCCAACGGACCTGGCGACCCCGCTACGGCGGACCACCAGGTTTCCTTGCTGCGCTCGGTGCTGGACGAGAAACTCCCGTACTTTGGCATCTGCTTCGGGAACCAGATCCTGGGACGCGCCCTGGGCTTCGGCACCTACAAGCTCCGGTACGGCCACCGCGGCATCAACCAGCCGGTGATGGACCGCCGTACCGGAAAGGTTGAAATCACCTCGCAGAACCACGGCTTCGCCGTTGACGCGCCGTTGAACGGTGCCACTGTGGCACCGGAAGAGCGCTTCGGCCGCGTCGAAGTCAGCCACGTCTCCTTGAATGACGACGTCGTTGAAGGCCTTGCCTGCCTGGACATCCCGGCGTTCTCCGTCCAGTACCACCCTGAAGCCGCGGCTGGCCCGCACGATGCTGCCTACCTGTTCGACCGCTTTATCGACCTCATGGCCGATACCAAGTCCAAGGCCACAGACGCCAACTCCACCGAATCCAAGACTGAGGACAAGAAGTAATGCCAAAGCGTACAGATCTCAAGAGCGTCCTTGTCATCGGTTCCGGCCCCATCGTCATCGGCCAGGCAGCCGAGTTCGACTACTCCGGGACCCAGGCTCTCCGCGTCCTCAAGGAGGAAGGCCTCCGGGTCATCCTCGTAAACTCCAACCCCGCCACGATCATGACGGACCCCGAGTTCGCCGACGCCACCTACGTCGAGCCCATCACGCCCGAGGTTGTTGAGAAGATCATCGCCAAGGAGCGTCCGGACGCCATCCTGCCCACCCTGGGTGGCCAGACGGCCCTGAACACTGCCATTGCGTTGGACAAGAACGGTGTGCTGGAGAAGTACAACGTGGAACTCATTGGCGCAAACATTGCCGCCATTGAGCTCGGGGAAGACCGCGAGAAGTTCAAGGGCGTTGTTGAGCGCTGTGGCGCGGAGTCCGCGCGCAGCCACATCATCCACACCATGGAAGAGGCCTTCGCTGCTGCTGAGGACCTCGGCTATCCCATGGTGGTCCGGCCGTCCTTCACCATGGGTGGCTTGGGCTCAGGCCTGGCTTACAACGAGGACGACCTCCGCCGCATCGTCGGCCAGGGCCTCCAGTACAGCCCTACCACCGAGGTCCTGCTCGAAGAGAGCATTCTCGGTTGGAAGGAATACGAGCTTGAGATGATGCGCGACAAGAACGACAACGTCGTTGTTGTTTGCTCCATCGAAAACTTCGATCCCGTGGGCGTCCACACCGGTGACTCCATCACGGTTGCGCCGGCACTGACCCTCACGGACCGCGAGTACCAAAAGCTTCGGGACGTCTCCATCGCCGTTATCCGCGAAGTGGGCGTTGACACCGGTGGCTGCAACATCCAGTTCGCCATCGACCCCGCCACTGGCCGCGTAGTGGTTATCGAGATGAACCCGCGCGTATCCCGTTCCTCCGCGCTGGCTTCCAAGGCAACCGGCTTTGCCATTGCCAAGATCGCCACCAAGCTCTCCCTTGGTTACACCCTGGATGAGATCCCGAACGACATCACGCAGAAGACGCCGGCGTCGTTCGAACCGACCCTCGACTATGTAGTGGTCAAGGTTCCGCGTTTCGCTTTCGAGAAGTTCCCGGCAGCCGACAACACACTGACCACCACCATGAAGTCTGTTGGCGAAGCCATGGCCATGGGCCGCAACTTCACCGAAGCCCTGCAGAAGGCCCTTCGCTCACTGGAGCAGAAGGGATCGCAGCTGGACTTCAGCTCCGTGCCGGAGTATGAGGTTGCCGAGCTCATCGAGAAGGCCAAGCGTCCTACGACGGACCGCCTGCACCAGGTGCAGCGCGCCCTGCTGGGTGGCGCCACGGTGGAGGACCTCTTCGAAGCCACCAAGATCGATCCTTGGTTCCTGGACCAGCTGCAGCTCCTGAACGAGACCGCGCAGGAGATCCGCAAGGCCGGCGTCCTCACAGAGGAAATGCTGCGCAACGCCAAGCGCCACGGCTTCTCCGATGAGCAGATCGGTGCGTTGACGCACAACAATGAGGCAGTGGTCCGCGGCGTCCGCCAGGCCTTGGGCATTCGTCCGGTCTACAAGACGGTGGATACCTGTGCCGCTGAGTTTGCCGCTTACACCCCGTACCACTACTCGTCCTACGACGAAGAAGATGAAGTAGGCCTGCACGCCAAGCCCTCCGTCATCATCCTTGGCTCAGGGCCCAACCGCATTGGCCAGGGCATTGAGTTCGACTACTCCTGCGTCCACGCCTCCATGGCGCTGCGCAAGGCCGGCTACGAGACCGTCATGGTCAACTGCAACCCCGAGACTGTCTCCACGGACTACGACGTCTCCACGCGCCTTTACTTCGAGCCGCTGACCCTTGAGGACGTCCTCGAGGTCATCGCCGCTGAGGAGCGCACCGGTGGCGTCATGGGTGTCTTCGTCCAGCTCGGTGGCCAGACACCCCTGAAGCTCGCACAGCAGCTTGCCGACGCCGGCGTGCCCATCCTGGGCACCTCGCCTGAGGCGATTGACCTCGCAGAGCACCGGGGCGCCTTCGCCCGCGTCCTGGACGAGGCCGGCCTGACCTCCCCGAAGAACGGAACCGCCGTTTCCTTCGAGGACGCCAAGAAGATCGCCGACGAGATCGGCTATCCCGTGCTCGTCCGTCCGTCCTATGTCCTGGGCGGTCGCGGCATGGAAATCGTCTACGACGAAGCCAACCTTTCCCGGTACATCGCCAATGCCACGGAAATCACGCCGGATCACCCCGTCCTGATTGACCGCTTCCTGGAAGACGCGGTCGAAATCGACGTCGACGCCCTCTTCGATGGCACCGACATGTACCTGGGCGGCATCATGGAGCACATCGAAGAGGCGGGTATTCACTCCGGTGACTCCGCTTGTGTCCTTCCTCCGATCACACTCGGCAACAACGTGATCGAGCGCGTTCGCACCGCAACGCGGGCCATTGCCGAGGGTGTGGGCGTCCGTGGCCTCATCAACATCCAGTTCGCCCTGGCCTCGGACGTCCTGTACGTCCTTGAAGCCAACCCGCGTGCTTCGCGGACTGTGCCCTTCGTTTCCAAGGCAACCGGGGTGCAGATGGCCAAGGCTGCTGCCCTCATCGGTACTGGCGTCACCATCAACCAGCTGCGCAGTGCCTACAAGATGCTGCCGGAATCCGGTGACGGTTCCACGTTGCCCCTGGACGCACCGGTCGCTGTCAAGGAAGCTGTCCTGCCGTTCAGCCGCTTCCGTACGCCTGAGGGCAAGGTTGTCGACTCCCTGCTCGGCCCGGAAATGCGGTCCACGGGTGAAGTGATGGGCATCGACAAGCACTTCGATACCGCCTTCGCCAAGAGCCAGGCTGCCGCAAACAACGCGCTGCCCACCGAAGGCAAGATCTTCGTTTCCGTGGCCAACCGCGACAAGCGCTCGGTGATCATGGGCGTCAAGCGCCTCTCGGACCTCGGCTTCGAGATCGTCTCCACGGGTGGTACGGCTGACGTCCTGCGCCGCAACGGCATCCAGGCGACTCCGGTCCGCAAGGTGGCCGAGGGCAGCAGCGCCGAGGGTGAAGGTACCATCGCAGACCTCGTCATTGCCGGCGAGATCGACATGGTGTTCAACACCCCGTCCGGCGGGGAAGCCCGCAGTGACGGCTACGAGCTCAGGGCAGCGGCTACATCCATCGGCATTCCGTGCATCACCACCGTGGCTGAGTTCAACGCGGCCGTACAGGCAATAGAGGCACTGCGCACCTATGAATGGTCGGTCACCAGCCTTCAGGAGCACGCAGCCAACCTCAGCGAATCCCAGGCCGCCGTCAATGCCTGACATTGTTGGTGCCCACGAGGCCCGGAGTGCACAGCAGCCGGTCCGGGAGTCATTTGGCTCCCGGCTGGCTGCCGCAATGGCCGCCCGTGGCCCGCTGTGCGTTGGAATCGATCCCCATCCCCAGCTGTTGGCTGACTGGGGACTGAACGACGACGTCGCCGGGCTGGAGCGCTTTTCGCTCAGCGTTGTGGAGGCTGTGGCTTCCCTCGCTGCCGCGGTCAAGCCGCAAGTGGCGCTTTATGAGCGCCACGGCTCTGCGGGCATGGCTGTCCTGGAGCGGACGTTGGCCGCAGCTGCTGATGCGGGTGTGCTGAGCATCGCCGATGCCAAGCGCGGTGATATCGGGTCCACCATGGCTGCCTACGCAGATGCCTGGCTGCGTGACGGCTCGGCCCTGGCTGCGGACTCAGTGACCCTGAGTCCCTACCTGGGCTTCGAATCCTTGCGCCCGGCGTTGGACCTTGCTGCGCAAAACGGCAGGGGAGTCTTTGTGCTCGCCTTGACATCCAATCCGGAGGGAAAGTCTGTCCAGCACGTGGGCGGAAGCAATTCCGTCGCCCGCGGTATCGTCACTGCGGCCGCAGCCGAGAACCAGCGGTACGCGGGTGTCCTGGGCTCAGTGGGACTTGTTGTAGGCGCCACCATAGGTACGGCACTCGAGGATCTGGACATCGACCTCGGCCCGGTCCGCGGAGCTATCCTGGCGCCCGGGTTGGGGGCGCAGGGTGCTACACCCGCGGATCTCCGCTCGACCTTCGGCGCCGCCTATCCCACAGTGCTGGCCACGTCGAGCCGGGGCATCCTTGCCGCTGGTCCAACGAGCGCTGCGTTGCGGGCGGCTACCCAGGAGACGCTGGACGGCCTGCGGGCGGAATGATTCGCTGGCGCCTCATTGCGCAACCCGCCGCCTGCCGGTAGGTTCAGGATCAGTTTCGCGTGACGTGAATCACAAATCCGATCTGACAGGGGTTTGGCCGTGGGTCTGAAAGAGCTGACACCGCAGGAGCGTTCCGATGCTTTGGATAAGGCTGCAAAGGCGCGTGCTGTGCGGGCCGCAGCCAAAGAACGGCTCAAACGTGGTGAAGTGAGCATTGCTGAGCTGATCTCTTCAGGCACTACGGATGAAGCCATTGCGCGGATGCGGGTGGTGGAGCTCCTGGAGGCCCTCCCAGGCATAGGACCTGTACGTGCGGCCGGGATCATGGCGGACATAGGCATCGCCGCATCCCGGCGCATCAGGGGGTTGGGCATTCACCAGGCCCGGGCGCTGGTAGATTTTATGGATACCCAGCAAAGCGTTTGACGCATCTCCCCGAAGGAATCCGTGAGCAAGAAACCTGGACTGACTGTCCTCGCAGGCCCAACTGCTGTTGGCAAGGGAACCGTATCCACCTACATCAGGGACAACTATCCAGAGGTTTGGCTTTCCGTCTCCGCCACCACCCGCGCCGCGCGTCCAGGGGAGAAGGACGGGGTTCACTACTTCTTCAAGTCCGCCGAAGAGTTTGACTCCCTCGTGGCTGATGGCGAACTCCTGGAGTGGGCCGTGGTGCACGGCCAGAACCGGTACGGCACGCTCCGGAGCACCGTGAATGCTGCCATTGCGGAGGGGAAATCGGTGCTGCTCGAGATTGACCTTCAAGGTGCACGGCAGGTAAAGGCTGCTGTACCGGATGCCAAGTTCGTCTTCCTGGCACCGCCCAGTTGGGAAGAAATGGTGCGGCGGCTTGTGGGCCGCGGCACTGAATCTGCCGAGGAACAGCAGCGCAGGCTGGAAACCGCTAAACTGGAACTTGCTGCTGAACCGGAGTTTGACCACACCGTCATTAATGACGACGTTCGCCGGGCAGCGGACGAGCTTGTTTCACTCATGGGGCTAACCCCGCACGAGCGCTAAGCGCTTGCACTTGTAGGCCCGCTAGAATTTGGAGATTTCGTGTCCACGAACCTTGAAGGCATCATCAACCCGCCGATCGATTCGCTGCTTGAGGCTGCCGATTCCAAGTACGGCCTTGTGATCTTCGGCGCCAAGCGTGCCCGTCAGATCAACGCCTACTACGCCCAGCTGCACGAGGGCCTCTTCGAGTACGTCGGTCCCTTGGTAGACACCAAGCTGAACGAGAAGTCATTGTCGATCGCCCTCCGCGAGATCAACGAAGGCCTCCTGGTTTCCACGCCGATCGAGCCCGCAGAATAAAACAGACTGCCTGTTGACGGAGGTCACGTGCGCATAGTCCTCGGAGTCGGGGGAGGGATCGCAGCCTACAAGGTTGCATCGCTCCTCCGGCTTTTTACTGAAGCCGGACACCAGGTGACGGTGATCCCAACCGAAGCAGCCACCCGTTTCGTCGGTGTTGCCACGTGGGAGGCACTCTCCGGAAACCCGGTGAGCAACAGCGTCTTTGACGACGTCGAGAAGGTCAACCACGTCCGTCTGGGCCACGAGGCTGACTTGATCGTCGTTGCACCGGCCACTGCGGACCTCTTGGCCAAGGCAGCCACAGGCCAGGCCGGTGACCTCCTGACCAATACGCTCCTCATGGCTCACGGTCCGGTGCTGTTCGCTCCTGCAATGCACACGGAAATGTGGCAGCATGCTGCAACCCAGGCCAATGTGGAAACCTTGCGGAGTCGAGGGGTAACAGTCCTGGAACCTGCCAGCGGCCGCCTGACCGGCGCAGATTCGGGCCCCGGCCGCCTGCCCGAACCCGAAGCAATTTTCACGGCCGCCATGGCGTTGGCCGAGGCCGCCACGGAGGTGGATGCGCCCAAGGCCGTACCCGCGGCACACGCTTCCCTTGCTGGCCGAACAGTGACGATTTCGGCCGGTGGTACCAGGGAAGCGCTGGACCCGGTGCGTTTCCTGGGTAACCGGTCCTCGGGAAAGCAGGGTGCTGCCCTGGCCGCGGCTGCGTTGGCTGCCGGTGCCACCGTTCGTTTCCTTGCCGCGCATATGGACGTCGAGCCGCCCGCCGGCGTCGAGCTCGTCCGCGTTGAGTCCGCCCTGGAACTGCGTGATGCAGCGCTGAAAGCGGCCGTGGATTCCGACGTCGTCATCATGGCTGCCGCTGTGGCGGATTTCCGGCCGGCCGAGGTTTCGGACACCAAGATCAAGAAGGTCGACGGCGAGGACGCGCCGTTGGTGCGCCTGGTTCGGAACCCGGACATCCTGCATGAGCTGGTCGAACGGCGCAACGCTGAGGGTGGCCGCCAGTTGATCGTGGGCTTTGCGGCCGAAACTGGCGATGCCCAAGGTGATGTCCTGGAGCATGCCACCGCCAAACTCAAGCGCAAGGGCTGCGACCTCCTGGTGGTCAACCACGTCGGGGTAGGCCGTGTCTTCGGACAGGACGATAACTCGGTGGTGATCCTCTCCGGTCACGGCGCCGAACCGCAGTCCGCGTCCGGATCCAAGTTTGACGTCGCCGCGGCCGTTGTGGATCGGGTGGGCGCCGAATTGGCCAGGGTTTTTCCGGCCCGGTAATGTCCACGGGCGGTAGCTTCCGCCCCGAAATTCTTAGCATAGGGACACACGGCAGATGCCGCCGCCCCGCAACACAGTAAGGTGGTCGAGTGACTTTACCGCTGCACCATGAACATCATGGCACCCCGTCCAAGCTCCGGCTCTTCACGTCCGAGTCGGTCACTGAAGGGCATCCGGACAAGATCTGCGACCAAATCAGTGACGCGATCCTGGATGGGCTGCTGGCTGCTGATCCTGAATCCCGGGTGGCTGTCGAGACCATGGCCACCACCGGCCTGGTCCATGTGGCCGGTGAAGTAACCACTGACGCTTACGTCGAGATTCCGCAGATTGTCCGTGAGACCATTCTCGGCATCGGCTACGACTCTTCGGCCAACGGTTTCGACGGGGCCCGCTGTGGCGTTTCAGTGTCGATCGGACAGCAGTCCAACGACATCGCCGGTGGCGTCTTCAACTCGCTTGAGGCGCGTGAAGGCCGCCAGGAGGACGACTACGATCTCCAAGGCGCGGGCGATCAGGGGATCATGTTCGGTTATGCAAGCGATGAGACCGCTTCGTACATGCCGACGCCCATCTGGCTCGCCCACCGTTTGTCCGAGCGCCTTACCGAGGTCCGCAAGAGCGGCGAACTCGCATACCTCCGTCCGGATGGCAAGACGCAGGTCACGGTTGGGTATGACGGCGATCGCCCGGTTTCGGTTGAAACGGTGGTTATTTCCAGTCAACACGCCGAAGACGCGAGCCTGGAGCAACTGCGCGCCGACCTCGCGAGCCATGTCATCGATCCCGTTCTGGCGGCATCCAACCTTGACATCTCCCATGTAGCCAACATCCTGAACCCTGCAGGTGCCTTCGTCATCGGTGGCCCGGTTGGCGATGCCGGACTGACCGGTCGGAAGATCATTGTCGATACCTATGGCGGATTCTCCCGGCACGGTGGAGGCGCCTTCTCCGGCAAGGACCCGTCCAAGGTAGACCGTTCGGCCGCCTACGCCATGCGCTGGGTTGCCAAGAACGTGGTAGCCGCAGGTCTGGCCAAGCGCGCGGAGATCCAGATTGCCTACGCCATTGGCCAAGCCCGTCCGGTCGGCACGTACGTAGAAACCTTCGGCACGGAAACTGTTGACCCCGCCCGCATCAGCGAGGCCATCAATGAACTTTTCGATCTCCGTCCCCGAGCCATCATCGACGCCTTGGACCTCAAGCGTCCCATTTACACCAAGACGGCGGCTCACGGACACTTCGGGCGCGACGAGCCCGACTTCACTTGGGAGCGCCTGGACCGCGTGGCGGACCTGAAGGAATTCTTCAACGCCTGATCTCCTCGATGTTCGGCCGGTGCCGGCCGTGGGTTTACTGCTTTGTCGGTGGTCCATGATTGGCTGGAGCCAGAGAGATGCCCGCAGTGGGTTTCCCCTACTGCGGGCATCCGTCGTTTAGTCTGCGCGGGAACCCCGTGACAAAAAGTTGGAGGTAGAGAGCATGGCGGGAAATGAAGCCCAGCCCACCCTGCTTCAACCTTCTTTGCTTCAAGGGTTCCCTGACAAGTCTCCCGTCAGTGGACCCCCGTTGGCGGCGGTGAATCCCGTTGCCCGTGTGGTGCTGGAATCTTCCCTGCCACACCTGGACCGGCCGTTCGATTACAGCGTGCCCGCTGAACTCGCTGATTCTGCTGCTCCCGGCGTCCGGGTGAAAGTGAAGTTCAACGGCCAGGAGCTTAACGGCTTCGTGCTGGAACGCGTCGATGCTTCGGATGCCGGCCACCCGCTGACCCCACTTCACAAAGTAGTCTCCACGCTGTCCGTCCTGACGCCCCACATCGCGGAGTTGGCTGGAACGGTAGCCGCGCGCTACGCCGGAACCTTGAGCGATGTCCTGCGCACTGCTGTTCCCCCTCGCGTTGCCAAAGTTGAGAAGGAGCTACTCGCGGGGGACGCAGCACGGGAACCGGACCTTCCGTCTAATGCGCCGGATGCCACCGGCTGGGCTTCCTACTCCAACGGAGCCCCGTACCTCCACCACCTGGCCGGTGGCGGAGTGCCCAAGGCTGTCCTGACGGCGCTGCAGGGATTCGGCCCGGGGGGTTGGCCTTCGCTGGTTGCCGCGGCTGTTGGGGCAGTCCGGGCATCGGGCCGTGGTGCAGTGGTGGTGGTTCCCGATTACAGGGATCTTGAACAGCTGGAGGTGGCCCTGGCCAGGGTCCTGCCACCGGGTGACGTCGCGCGGTTGACGGCCGACGATGGCCAAACTCCCCGCTACCGGAGCTTCCTGCGAATCCTTCGTGGTGAGGCGCGTGTAGCCATTGGTACGAGATCCGCCGCCTATGCGCCGGTTCGGGAGTTGGGACTTGTGGTCTGTTGGGACGACGGCGATGACCTCCATATCGACCAGCGGGCTCCCTACGCACACACGCGGGAAGTACTGCTCCTGCGGGCCGAGCAGGAGAACGCAGCCTGCCTGATGGCATCCCATAGCCGCAGCACCGAACTCCAGCGCCTGGTTGACATGAAATGGGCTGTGCCGATCGAGGCGCCGCGAACGGTCATTCGTTCCACTGTTCCCCGCGTCCTGAACACAGCGGACAGCTTTGAACAGGAACGGGATCCTCTGGCCCGGATTGCACGTTTGCCCGGAGCGGCATGGCGTGCAGCCAAGGAGGGCCTCGAGCACGGCCCTGTGCTGGTGCAGGTTGCCCGTGCCGGCTACGCACCTTCTTTGGCTTGCGAAACATGTCGGGAGCTTGCCCGCTGCAACAACTGCCAAGGACCGCTGGCTATCTCCAGCAGTTCCGCCATGCCGCTTTGCCGCTGGTGTTCCACTCCGGCACCGCAGTGGCATTGCAACCATTGCAACGGCACACAGTTGCGCCGGGTTGCGGCGGGAGCCGTGCGAACGGCGGAGGAACTGGGCCGGGCTTTTCCTGGCCAGACGGTTATCACCTCATCCGGGGAAAACATCAAGGCCACGGTTCCTGATGCTCCGGCATTGGTCATTGCCACGGTCGGCGCGGAACCCGTGGCTCCCCAGGGGTACGCGGCCGCGCTGCTTCTGGATGGTAATTCATTGCTCCGCCGGGAAAACCTGCGGGCCGGCGAGGACACTGTTCGGCGGTGGTTCAACGCGGCGTCGCTGGTGAGACCCTCCAACCAGGGCGGGCTGGTAGTCATCACGGCAGATGACACAACCGCTACCGGGGCCCTGCTGCGCTGGGACGCACCGGGCTACGCGTCGCGTGAACTGGCACTCCGCAAAGAACTCCAGCTTCCCCCGGCAGTGCGGGTAGCTTCAGTGACCGGGCCAAGTGCCGACGTCGCGCATTTTTCCGATACCTTCGAGGCAAGCGTCAAGCTGAAGTCCGGTTCGAAGCTCCGCAGCGCCGGTCCGGCGCCACTTCAGGCAGACGTTCGCACCCTGTACTTCATTCCCTACGCAGACGCCGCAGACGTTACCCGTGCCATGCGTGCCGTCAAGGCAGCGAACGCGGCGAAACGCACAGCCGGGCCAGTCCAACTGCGGCTCGACGGCGTGGATGTTTTGTAGCCTTCAGCTGCTGGTTTCGGCGGGCACGCTAGCGCTTACGAAGCGCCAAGACCTCTTCTGCCGCAGCCAGCAACTGCCGGGCGGATTCGTCCCAGTTGAAGTCTCCAGCACGTTCCACGGACCTGCGGGAACGTTCCTGCCACAATGCGTCATCACCCAGCGCCGTGACAGCCGCAGCGAACTCCGAGGGTGAACCGGGGTCAACATAGCTGACCGCATCGGCGCCCACTTCCCGGAAAATTGGAATGTCGCTGGCGATAACGGGCGTACCCAGGGACATCGCCTCCACCAGGGGCAAGCCATATCCCTCGGCCCGCGACAAGCTGATGAGTGCAGTCGCCCTGGTCAAAAGCTCTTCATACTCGGCGTCTGTTACACCGTTGTGGAACAGGACCTTTGCCCCGTGGGGCACCATGGCCTCGAGTTCGGCCCGACGCTGGGGCGTAATCCGGCTGAGCAAGTGCAGTGTGTAATCCTGCAGGCCTGCCATTCCCCGAATCATGGTTTCCACGTTCTTGTAAGGCATGAACGAACCCATGTACAGCAGGGTCTTATCCGCTCCGGCCGAAGGATCGCGGGGAGTCTGGCCGGGCTGCGGGGCGTTGCCAACGATCCGTACGGGGCGGCGGGTCAAGGTGTACTTGGCCATTAAAGCCTCTGTGGTCCTGCTGATGGTTGCCACCACGTCAGCCCGGTTCAGCAGAAGGCGCTGCGGCCAGAACGCCTTGTGGTACAGCCTCCAGAGCAGGCGCACCGGAGCCGGAAGGAACCCCGGGGGAGCGGGGTGTTCGTAATAGATGAGATCGTGAAGCGTAAGGATCAGGCCATACTTCCGCCCCAAGGTTCCCATCGTTTGCATCGGGCACACCACGACGTCGGCCTTCAGAGGGTTGACTTTACGGGCCACGAACAGCTCGAGTGGGGACAGCGGGCTGTTGACCATCACGTAGGGCACGTCGGGAAGCAACGCCAGCTGGCGTTCGTCATTGATGAGCATGGTGACATCCGCAATTTTGGATGTTGCTGCAATGAGGCTTGAACCGTACCGGCTGATGCCATCGTGGTGGTCCGTCCTGGTGAAGCGGGCGTCGATGACAATTTTCACGCGGGGTGTTCCTCCAGGAATGTGCGGATGGCTGCAGCAGCCGGGGCCGGAGTCTCGTAGTGGATCAAATGCCCGACGTCGGGAATCACTTCCAGCGTGGCCTCCGGAAGGCGTTCCATCAGTTTGTGCTGGTTGGGCAGAGTGGCGATCTCGTCCTTTTCGCCCGCGATCAGCAGCACGGGGAGGCGCAACTCCCCGGCGACGTCGGCCACTGTTCCCGACACGGATGCCTTGAAGGATTCGAGCAGGCTCCTCCGGTCCGCGAATGCGCTGAAGTAGGCATCGTGCTGGCCATGTATGAAGCGACGCAGGTTTTTGTCTTTGGTCTTGGCCATGGTGATACTCATGACGCGGACAATGGCGCGGTTGCGCAGGAGGGCAAGGCCAAGGCGCCTTGGAAGCCTGGCAGACACCTGATAGTAAAACACCGCGAGCTTGGTCATGATCCCCTTGGGACCCTCCAAAGCGGGTGCAGCGATGGGGTTGATAAGGATCAATGGATAAATGGCGCCGGGATTCCGGGCCGCAAAATGGCTCGCGACGATGGAGCCGAAGGAATGGCCCAGCAGCACGGTCTTGGGGCCCAGGCCCAGCGCGGCCATGAAACCGGAGATGAAATGGCCGTAACGCTCAACCGTGTGTTCGTCGTCAAGGAAAGGATCCGAACTGCCAAACGCAGGGAGGTCAGGCATGATGATCCGCATGTCCGGAAGCAGGTCCGCTACACGGAGCAATCCGTGGTGGTCACCCCGAAAACCGTGAATGACCAAAATCGTGCGGGCATCCTGTGTGGGTTTGACGGGTTCGTACGTCCAATACGCCACATTGCTGCCATCGACGTCCACATCAGAGGCGATAGTGCGTCCCTGCAGGGATTTGCTGATGAATTCAAACGGGGCATCTGCGCCTTCCGGGGTTTGCGCGGTGTCCACTTTTTCCATTCGGCCGTTCCTAATTCACGTTGTCCGGGTGCGAGCCCGTGCGGTGGTGGCGTTCAAGCGCCGCCATGCCGTCCATGTCTGCTGCCTCGAGTTCGAAGTCGAAAACGGCAAAGTTCTCCTTGATCCGCCCCGCGGAACTTGCTTTCGGAATGACGAGGTTCCCAAGCTGGAGATGCCACCGGAGGATTATTTGGGCCGGTGTCCTGCCGTACTTGTGAGCCAAATCCGTAATCGCAGGATCGGCAAGGACCTGCCCACGGCCGAGGGGACTCCATGCTTCGGTTCGGATCCCGAGTTGTTCATGCAGTGTCCGCAGCCTGGGCTGCTGAAGCCAGGGGTGCAGCTCTATTTGATTAACGGCCGGGACCACTTCGGCTTTCTGCATGAGTTCTTCCAAGTGCCCGGGCTGGAAGTTCGAAACCCCAATGGCCCGGACTTTGCCTTCCCTGTACAGGGTTTCCATGGCTTTGTAGGTCTCCACGAACAGGCCTCGTCCGGCACACGGCCAGTGGATGAGGTAAAGATCCACGTAGTCCAGTCCGAGGTTGGCCATGGATGAATCGAAAGCCCGGAGCGTGGAGTCGTAACCGTGGTCGTCATTCCAGACCTTGGTGGTGACAAAGACGTCTTCCCGGGTCAGGGCATGCACGGATTCGCCGGAACCACCCGTGCCGAGATTTGCCTCATTGGCATCGCCGATTGCACCACCGATCGCGCGGCCTACGCCTACTTCGTTGCGATACATGGCGGCGGTATCGAACCGCCGATAGCCTTCGCCGAGGGCAGTGCTCACCAAAGCTTCAGCTCCTTTGGGCGGCACCTTATAGAGTCCGAATCCCAGGCGGTCCATCATCACGCCGTTGTTCAATGTCAGCCGGGCCGGGAATCTCATATCAACGACTCTACCCATTCCCCGGCCGAAAGCCTCAGGACTGGCCATTGAAACTCACCAGGCGTCGCGCCGAGGCTTCGTCGAGGATGAGGTCAGTGGCAAGTCCGGCTGCCAGGGCGCCCTGCAGGCCGTTGATTTTGGAGGCACCGGACACGACGCAAATCCGGCGTCGTACCTGCCGTAGCTGTTCATGGCTTGGACCAGTCGACCGCTCGTTCAGGGTAATGCCGTCAGATGATCCATCACTGCGGAAGAAGACCGTGGCTACGTCGCCCACCACGTCGTCGGCGGCCAACATGCTGAGGTCTTGTTCGTCGAGGTAGCCGCCGGCATACACATGGCTTGGATAGTCCGAATCAACGGATCCAACACCGAAAATGGCGATGCTCATGCGCGCCTGCAGATCCAGGATGCGTTGAACGCTGCGTTCATTCCACATGGCCGTCTTGGTGGCCGCGTGATCGAAAAACGCCGGCACGGGAAATTGTTCGACCCGCGCTCCGTAGGCGCTGCCGAAGCGCCGCATGATGTCGCTCGCGTAGGTGATGCCGGTTGTTTGCATGTTCCCGGCGCCGTTGAGTTGGACAACGATGGTGTCGTGCGTGACTTTCCGGGTCAGGTGCCGGCTTACAGCGCTGAGCGTTGCACCCCAGGCAATGCCGATGATGGCATTGGAATCCACCAGGGGTCCTATGGTCCGAGCTGCCTGCATGGCCACGCGGTCCAGCGTCTCAGCCTCGTTCAAGGTGTCAAGCACGGGCACTACGTGGACGTCCACCTTGAATTTCTCGCGAATCTGGCTCTCAAGCTCGGGGGCGGTATCAAACGGGCTGCGGATCTGGACCTGGACCAAGCCTGTTTCCCGGGCGGAAGACAAGAGCCTTGAAACAGTGGAGCGCGAGGTCCGCAACTCACGCGCAATGGCGTCCATGGTCAGGTCCTGCAGGTAGTACATCTGTGCGGCCCGGAGGGCATCCGAGTGACGTGAGCGTCCCATCTCATTTCCTTACTGCACGTTTGTGCATATAGCTTGACTCCATTTTCCACCTTCGCCAGATTAGTGGTGAAAGGTGCAGCGAACGTAACGCCGCGCACAAACCAAGCCCAAGGGAGCAGTTTTGGGACACAACAGGATTTCTACCTCCTCTGATGCGCATCGGCGTGAGTCTGTAACCGCCTTGCGGGAGCGGCCGTCGGCGAAGGTGCTGATTATCGGCGGGGGTATCAACGGCGTAGGGACCTTCCGTGACCTGGCCTTGCAGGGCATTGATGTTGCGCTTGTGGAGCGTGGTGACTACTGCCAGGGCGCAAGCGGTGCATCGTCGCACATGATCCATGGCGGCATCCGCTACTTGGAGAACGGTGAGTTCCGCCTTGTCAAGGAATCAGTGGTGGAGCGCAACCGCCTTCTTCGGATCGCCCCGCATTACGTCAAGCCGCTGCAGACCACCATTCCCATCTTCAGCACCTTCTCCGGCATCCTGTCCGCGCCCATTCGCTTCCTCACCCACAAACAGGGCAAACCGAACGAACGCGGCGCCTTCCTCATCAAGCTCGGCCTGAGCATGTACGACTTCTTCTCCCGTGACGGCGGCAGCGTCCCCCGGCACCAGTTCCGCGGCAAGGACAAGGCTTTGGCGGAGCTGCCCAAGCTGCACCCGGGAATCAAGTACACGGCAACCTACTTTGACGCGTCCGTCCACAACCCTGAGCGGCTCACCCTGGACGTGCTTCAGGATGGCGAGAAGGCCGGGCGCGGTGGTGGCCTGCCTGGCGGGACGGCCCGGGCCAGCAACTACGTCTCGCTGGTTTCCATGGGTACTGACGGAGTCCGGCTACGCGACGAATTGAGCGGCAAGGAGTTCGATTTCCAGGCAGACGTCATCGTCAACACCACCGGTGCGTGGGTGGACCTCACCAACCAGGCCATGGGAGCCGCCAGCCAGTTCATGGGCGGCACCAAGGGCTCGCACATTGTGCTGGACCACCCTGGGCTGCTGGCCGCCTGCAATGGCCGGGAGATCTTCTTCGAACACACGGACGGCCGCATCGTCCTTATTTACCCGATGGGGGACCGGGTGCTGGTGGGCACCACGGACGTCGACGCCGACATGTCAGAAGACGCCGTCTGTACCGAATCCGAAATCGACTACTTCTTCGACCTGATCGGCCACGTGTTCCCCACAATCAAGGTGGACCGCGACCAGATCGTCTACAGCTTCGCCGGAGTCCGTCCACTGCCGCGCCACGACGCAACCCAACCGGGATTTGTCTCAAGGGACTACAGGATCGAACGCAGCGTCCGCACCGGCGAAGGTGCCATGGCTACGCCAGGCGGCAAGGCCGCCGTCGTACTGAGCCTGGTAGGTGGCAAGTGGACTACTTTCCGGGCACTGGCCGAACACATGACCAACGACGTTCTTCGCGAACTTGGTCGGGAACGGAAAATTTCGACGGCGAAACTCGCCATCGGCGGCGGCGCTGGCTTCCCTGCCACGGAACAAGGTGAGCAGGAGTGGATCAAGAAGCACATGGGGCCCGGACTGGACGCGGACCGCGTGGCTGGACTCCTGACGCGGTATGGAACACGGGCAGAGACCGTCATCGATTACCTGAACGCAGGACACGACGCGCCGCTTCGTTCAACCCGGGAACTCAGTGTTCGCGAGTTGGCATTCATGGCCGAAAACGAGCAGGTCGGGCATCTGGTGGATGTCCTCATCCGACGTACGTCCCTCGCGTTCCGCGGCCTGGTGACCGGCGAGTTGCTGAACGAAATTGCTGCAGCATTGGCTGAACCGCTTGGGTGGGATGCCGCTGACCGTGAGGCAGAAGTGCGGCACGCCCAGGAAGTGCTGCGGCGGTTCCACAAGGTTGACGTGCACAGTCTCGTGGCTTGAGGCTGCCCACACAAAATGCTTGATCGTCCCACTGTGTGGCCAGGAAGCCAGACGACAGGGACGGCAAACGGGGTAGGTGAGCCCCTTGGGGGCTCACCACACCGGGATGGTTGCGGAAAACGGAACTGTCCCAACAGCCTCTTCAACCCGCGAGGAGGCTGACAACAGAAAAATGAGGAGTCAAAGATGTCTCTTGGAATAGTTTTCCTTTCCGAAGTATTCGGAACCATGATGCTGACCCTGCTGGGTTGTGGCGTCGTGGCCAACGTTGCGCTCAAAGGCACCAAGGGCAACAACGGTGGATTCTTGATGGTGACCTGGGGCTGGGGTATTGCGGTCTTCGCGGGCGTTTTCGTGGCCGCCAAGTCCGGTGCGCACCTGAACCCGGCTGTCACCTTGGGCCTGCTCGTCAAGGGAAGCAAGGAATACGCGCCCGATGTCAGCGTGGACTTCGCTTCCACCTTGACGTACTTCGGCGGCGAACTGCTGGGGGCATTCCTGGGCGCCGTTGTTTGCTGGCTCGCTTACAAGCAGCACTTCGATGAGGAGCCGCTGGCAGCAAACAAGCTGGGAACGTTCTCCACCGGGCCTGCCATCCGTTCAACCCCGTGGAACCTCATCACCGAAATCATTGGCACGTTCGTCCTGGTTTTCGTCATCCTGACTTTCGGCGGCACCCCCTCGGGCCTGGGCCCGTTGGCGGTAGCGCTGCTCGTGGTCGGTATCGGTGTGTCCATCGGTGGCCCCACCGGTTACGCCATCAACCCGGCACGTGACCTTGGACCCCGCATCGCGCACGCCATCCTCCCCATCAAGGGCAAGGGTTCCAGCGACTGGGCCTACTCCTGGATCCCTGTCGTTGGGCCCCTTGTCGGCGGTACGCTGGCAGGCCTCATGGCCAACATCGTTCCAGGGATCATGCCGTCCGTCGCCGGCTAGACACCCTTACGCGGCAATACGCCCTACCCGATCAATAATCGCCAATAACCACTGAGACAAGGACGTCACCATGAATCAATACGTCATCGCCATCGACCAAGGCACCACCAGCTCCCGCGCCATCGTCTTTGACCACTCCGGCAACATTGTGTCAACGGGACAGATGGAACATGAGCAGATCTTCCCGCAGGCAGGTTGGGTCGAGCACAACCCCGCCGAGATCTGGAACAACACCCGGGAGGTCATAGGTTCAGCGTTGTCGAAGGCGAACTTGACGCGGCACGATATTGCCGCCGTCGGAATCACCAACCAGCGTGAAACCGCCGTGGTCTGGGACAAGAACACGGGCGAGGCGGTTTACAACGCCATCGTCTGGCAGGACACACGGACCCAGCCCATTGTGGACGAGCTTGCCAGGGACGGTGGACCTGAACGGTTCAAACAGAAGGTTGGACTGCCCCTGGCTACCTACTTCTCCGGAACCAAGATCAAGTGGATCCTGGACAACGTCGACGGCGCCCGCGAACGCGCAGAAGCCGGCGACCTCTTGTTTGGGAACACCGACGCCTGGGTTCTCTGGAACCTGACAGGTGGAGTCGACGGCGGCGTGCACGTCACTGACGTAACCAACGCGTCCCGCACTATGTTCATGGACCTTGAAACGCTGCAATGGGACCAGGAAATTCTTGACGTCTTCGGCGTCCCGGCCTCCATGATGCCCGCCATCAAATCCTCCTCCGAGGTCTACGGACACGTCCACACCTCCCAGTTGCTGCGCGAAGTTCCCGTGGCCGGCATCCTGGGCGACCAGCAAGCCGCGACATTTGGTCAAGCCGCGTTCCAAGCCGGTGAAGCGAAAAACACCTACGGCACGGGTTGCTTCCTGATCTTCAACACCGGCGAGGAAATCGTCCACTCCAAGAACGGTCTGCTCACCACCCTGGGATACAAGCTCGGCGACGACAAGCCCCACTACGCCCTGGAAGGTTCCATCGCCGTCACCGGTTCCCTGATTCAGTGGCTGCGTGACAACCTCGGCATGATCAGCTCCGCACCCCAGGTGGAAGAACTCGCCGCCGCAGTCGAAGACAACGGTGGCGTGTACATCGTCCCCGCGTTCTCCGGATTGTTCGCTCCGTATTGGAGGGCTGACGCGCGAGGCGCGATCGTAGGCCTCACCCGCTTCGCCAACAAGGGCCACATTGCGCGTGCTGCGCTTGAAGCGACTGCGTTCCAGACCCGCGAGGTACTCGACGCCGTCAACGCGGACTCGGGTGTGCCCCTCACCGAACTGAAGGTCGACGGCGGCATGGTCGCCAACGAGGCACTCATGCAGTTCCAGGCCGACATCCTCGGCGTACCGGTAGTCCGCCCGAAGGTGGTTGAAACCACCGCCCTGGGCGCCGCGTACGCTGCAGGCCTGGCCGTCGGATTCTGGAAGGACCTGGGCGAACTCAGCGCCAACTGGGGCGAGGACAAGCGCTGGGAACCGCAGCTGCCTGCCGAAGAGCAGGAGCGTCAGCTGCGGCTCTGGAAGAAGGCCGTGACAAAGTCCATGGATTGGGTCGACGAGGACGTTAAGTAAGGCCAGGGACATGACGCCTTAGCTGTTAAGGGGGCCCCGCCCGCTACGCGGACGCCCGAAGCCGCTCCCGGGCCCCCTTAACAGCACGGCGTCATCAAGCCGGCCTTCTGTAAGCCGCTCCATGCACCCAGCCCATGGGTTTGGTGCGGTAAGGTGTTTGTATGCGTGCGATCCTTCTGCTTAGCTAGCCGCCCGGCAATCAACAGCCGAGCGGCCGCCCCTCCATTGTCGAGGGGCTTTTGTGTGTCCGGGGCTTTACCTGGAGCGCAGCAGGAGGCAAAACCGCCATCGAAGAACAGAAGAGGGCAGCAGTGAGCGTTCAGCCGGAGACAGAGACCGGAACAGCACAGACAGCCGCAGCTGGAGCGCCTGAAGAAGGCGTCTACAGCTTCGCCGCGATGGAAGCCAAGTGGCCGCAGGTCTGGGAAGACCTCAAGGTGTTCACTCCACTTGACGATGGTTCGCGGGAACGCCGCTACGTGCTGGACATGTTCCCCTACCCCTCAGGCGACCTCCACATGGGGCACGCCGAGGCGTTTGCCATGGGCGACGTCGTAGCGCGCTACCTGCGCCAGAAGGGCTACGACGTCCTGCACCCCATCGGTTGGGACTCGTTCGGCCTCCCCGCTGAGAACGCGGCAATTAAGCGCAACGCCCACCCCAGCGAGTGGACCTACGCCAACATCGACACCCAGGCTGCCTCGTTCAAACGCTACGCCATTTCGGCCGACTGGTCCCGGCGCCTGCATACGTCCGACCCCGAGTACTACCGGTGGACCCAGTGGCTGTTCAAGCGCTTCTACGAGCGTGGCTTGGCGTACCGCAAGGACTCGCCCGTCAACTGGTGCCCCAAGGACCTCACCGTCCTCGCGAACGAGCAAGTAGTCAACGGTGCCTGTGAGCGCTGTGGGACGGCAGTCACCAAGAAGTCCCTGAACCAGTGGTACTTCAAGATCACCGAGTACGCCGACCGCCTGCTCGAGGACATGGACCAGCTCCAGGGCCACTGGCCCGAGCGCGTGCTGGCCATGCAGCGGAACTGGATCGGCCGCTCCGAGGGCGCCCACGTCCGCTTTGTCATCGAGGGCACCCAGGACCGGGCAGAGCGCGAAGTCACCGTCTTCACCACCCGCCCGGACACCCTTTACGGCGCAACATTCTTCGTGGTTGCTGCGGATGCGCATTTGGCCCTGGACCTCGTCACACCTGAACAGCATGACGAACTCATGGCCTACCGGGAAAAGGTCAAGGCCCTCTCCGAGATCGAGCGCCAGTCCACCGAGCGCGAGAAAACCGGTGTCTTTACCGGACGCTACGCCATCAATCCGCTCAACGGTGAGAAGCTCCCTGTTTGGGCAGCCGACTACGTTCTGGCCGACTACGGCACTGGAGCCATCATGGCTGTTCCAGCGCACGACCAACGCGACCTCGATTTCGCCAAGGCGTTTGGCCTGCCCGTGCGCGCCGTACTGGATACAGGCGAGGAAGACCCCGCCGAGACCGGTGTTGCCACTGCGGGCGAAGGACAGCTCAAGAACTCCGGCGACTTGGATGGCCTGTCCAAGTCGGAGGCCATCCCGGCCGCCATCGGGATCCTGGAGAAGTTGGGAACCGGCGAGAAGTTCGTCAACTTCCGGCTCCGCGACTGGCTGCTCAGCCGCCAGCGCTTCTGGGGCACGCCCATCCCGATCATTCACTGCGCCGAATGCGGCGAAGTGCCCGTTCCCGACGACCAATTGCCCGTGAAGCTGCCCGAAGACCTGCGCGGAGAGGCGCTGGCGCCCAAGGGCACCTCACCGCTGGCCGCCGCCGTCGAATGGGTCAATGTCGAGTGCCCCAACTGCGGCAGGGCAGCGCAGCGCGACACGGACACCATGGATACGTTCGTGGACTCTTCCTGGTACTTCCTGCGGTTCGTCTCGCCCCACTACACCGAGGGCCCGTTTGATCCGGCGAAGATCAATGACTGGATGCCCGTGGGACAGTACGTGGGCGGCGTGGAGCACGCCATCCTGCATCTGCTCTACGCCCGGTTCTTTACCAAGGTCATCAAGGACATCGGCCTGATCGACGCCAGCGAGCCCTTCAGCGCGCTGCTCAACCAGGGCCAGGTGCTCAATGGCGGCAAGGCCATGAGCAAGTCCCTTGGCAATGGTGTGGACCTTGGCGAGCAGTTGGACAAGTTCGGCGTTGACGCCGTTCGCCTGACCATGGTCTTCGCCTCGCCCCCTGAGGACGATGTTGACTGGGCGGACGTCTCGCCGTCCGGTTCGGCCAAGTTCCTGGCCCGTGCCTGGCGCCTGGGCCAGGACGTCACCAGCGAACCCGGAACCGATGCCAGTGCCGGTGACCGCGCCTTGCGCACGGTGACCCACAAGACCATCGCTGATGCCGGTGAACTGTTGGACAACAACAAGTTCAACGTCGTAGTGGCACGGCTCATGGAGTTGGTCAACGCGACGCGTAAGACCATCGACTCCGGAGCGGGTGGAGCAGACCCCGCCGTGCGCGAGGCCGTTGAGGCCGTCGCTGTGATCCTGAGCCTTTTTGCCCCGTACACGGCAGAAGATCTCTGGAACACACTGGGACACCCTGCCTCCGTGGCCAATGCCGGCTGGCCAAAGCACGACGACGCCCTGCTCGTCCAGGACACCGTCACCGCCGTTGTGCAGGTCCAGGGCAAGGTCCGCGACAGGCTCGAAGTATCGCCGGACATCAGCGAGGACGAACTGCGCGAACTGGCACTCGCATCCGAAAATGTCCAGCGCGCCATGGACGGCCGTGGCATCCGCACCGTAATCGTGCGGGCGCCTAAACTGGTGAACATCGTCCCCGCCTAACCAGGCATCACGGACTTTGCGGCCGCCGGCATTTGTGCCGGCGGCCGGTCACCATTGTTGGAGGTTGCGTGCCCGAGCGAGAACCACCTGCCTGGATGTGGCTCAAGGAACGGCTGTCCCGCCTCCGGCAGCCCGCGCTCCCGGTTCCCATTGCCGATGAGGCGCTTCCCGCCGTAGTAAAGACCGCCGTGGTAACTGATTCGGCAGCCGCCCTGCCAGCGGACTGGGTGGCGGCCTTTGCCGCGGACGGGCGCCTGGCCGTCGTTCCCATGCCCGTCATGGTGGGAAGCGAAATCTACGGTGAGGGCGAAGACGACATCACCGAAACGTTGGCCGTTGCCTTGGCGTCGGGCGCATCCGTGAAGACATCCCGGCCCTCGCCCGGCCAGTTTGAACAGGCCTATCGTGCCGCGCAGAACCGCGGGTTCGAAGCCGTGGTGTCCATCCATATTTCCGCCGAATTGTCCGGAACCGCCGATGCCGCGCGTCTTGCTGCGGCACGGGTTGGTATCCCGGTGGAGGTACTGGACTCACGCACCGTCGGAATGGCGCAAGGCATGGGAGTGCAGAGCGCCGTGGTTGCTGCGGCCGCTGGCCTGCCCGCAGCTGAAGTCCGCGCTTTTGCGGAAAAGCGCATGGAACGTACCAAGGTCTACTTCTACGTTCCGAGCCTGGAGCAGCTCAGGCGTGGGGGACGCATTGGAGCCGCGGCATCGCTGCTGGGGACGGTGCTGGCCATCAAGCCAATACTTGCGGTCGACGGCGGCAGGATCGTTCCGTTGGAAAAGGTCCGCTCCGCTGTGCGCGCTGTAGCCCGGCTTGAGGAGATCGTGGCGGCCGATGTCGCTTCCAGACCTGCTGGTCAGCAACGGCTGGCGGTTCATCACTTTGGTAACCAGCTGGAGGCCGAAGCGTTGGCCGCACGCCTTCGGGACAAATGCCCGGACTGTCCTCCCGCCCAGATCAGTGCCCTCCCCGCAGTCCTCGCGGCGCACGCGGGTTTGGGTGTACTGGCGGTTATCGTGGGGGAGAGCAGCACACCCACGTGAGCTTTTCCACATAGCCCAAGAGGCCCAGTGCACTCCTTTCGCGCCCCTCGTAGGCTCGAATCATGCCACGCTGGAATCGGGATGGGTCCCCAGACGCCGCAGCACTGGCAGCCAGACGGCGGCTCGCCGCGGGACTGAACCCTCCGGATGATCCGGCTCCCTTGCTTGCCATGCCTCCGCTCGAAGAGCCCGCGCCGGAGGCTTCGGCTTCGGACCCCCTCCAAGGCCAAGAGACAATGGCGGCGCGGTTTCGGTGGCGAACGTCCTGGAGGGTTGCGGTTGCGGTGTCGGTAGTTGGTGCCGCCTGCGCGGCGTGGTTCCTTCTCCAGGCGGCCACCGGACAACCCACTACAGAGCCCCTGAGTCAGTCGGTACCGGTCGAGGGAAGCGTGACTGAACCTGACGGGCTGAATTCCAGTGGACCGACGCCGCCTCAAAACACGAAGATGCTGCTGGTCCATGTTGCCGGTGCGGTACAGAAACCCGGTGTCGTTTCGCTTGCAGAAGGAAGCCGGGTCTTTCAGGCGATCGATGCTGCAGGCGGGGCAACCGCCACTGCTGACCTAAATGGCCTTAATCTCGCGGAAGTAGTCACAGACGGGGCAAAGATCCATGTTCCGGCTGTGGGGGAGGCGTCCCAGCAGGAGACTTCCCAGGAGACAGGGAGCGGAAACGGCGCAGGTGGGCCGGCTGAGACCCAGGTCAGCCCGGGATCCGGAGGCGCCAAGGTAAACATCAACACTGCCTCCGTGGAAGAGCTCGGGACACTGCCCAGGGTTGGTCCCGTGATGGCCCAGCGCATCGTAGATTGGCGCAAGGAGCACGGAGCGTTTGCCTCGGTGGAAGAGTTGGATGCCATTGATGGCATCGGACCCAAGCTCATGGAGTCGCTCCAGGATTTGGTGACGGTGCAGGGTGGCTGAGGATTCACACGGAAATCCCTTGCTGAGGCGTCTGGATCTCCGTCTGGTCCCTGCCGTTCTTGTCACCTGGGCCGCGGCACTTGCCTGCGGTGTTCTCGCCGCTGCGTGGTCGGCGACTATAGGCGTAATCCTTGCCGGTGTTGCCAGCGCCTTGCTGCTCTCTTCGCGCCTGCGGGCAACGGGGACATCACGCGCCAGGACAGTTCCGGCCACTCTCGCCTTGGCCTGTGTGCTGGGTGCTGTGGCTGCTGGTCATTGTGCCTTGGCTGCCGGCAAGCGGGACCAAGGCCCCCTCGCCGCAGCCGTCGACGCCCACGCTGGCGTGGTCATCCAGGTCCGGGTCACTGGCAGCCCTTCAGAGGCGCCCCAACCCGGCCATTCCGGCGACACCCGATGGTCGGTTCCGGCCAGCCTGGTCGACCTTACCTCCGGAGGGAATGTCATTCGAGGTTCTGCCTCCCTTGTGGTCATTGGCGACGGTGCGTGGCGGGACGTACGCCCGGGACAGCACGTGCGAACAACGGGCACGCTGAAGGAGATCCGGCCCGGACAATCAGAAACGGCGATGCTGACAGCCACCACCGGACCAGTTGTGATGGGCTCTGCCTTCGACCTGCAAGACGTGGCCGCCCAGCTGCGCGGGCACTTACGCGATTCTGCAAGTTGGTTGCCTCCCGATGCTGCCGGTCTGCTGCCAGGAATGGTGACTGGCGACACCAGCGAGCTTTCGGAGAGCCTTGAAGCGGACATGAAGACAACCGGGATGGTCCACCTAACAGCTGTAAGCGGGACGAATTGCAGTTTAATCTTGGGCGGCTTCATCCTGGTTGCCAGAAGCCTGGGACTGGCTCGTCCGTTCGCTGCCGCTTTCGCAGGGTGTGGGCTTGCTGCGTTCGTAGTGCTGGTAGGGCCGGAGCCCAGCGTCCTGCGCGCGGCGCTCATGGGACTGGTCGGGATGGCTGCATTGACGGGCGGGCTGCGGGGAAGGCCGCTGACTTTCCTATGCTTGGCTACGGTTGTTCTTCTCCTGCTGGATCCCACCCTAGCCAGCAACTTTGGCTTCCTCCTCTCCGTCCTGGCTACGCTTGGCATCGTGCTGCTCGCGGGCCGGATAGCGTCGTGGTTTCCTGACACCATTCCCAAGTGGTTGGCTGTAGGGGTGTCCGTGCCCCTGTCCGCCCAGGTGCTCTGTGGGCCAGTCATCGTTGCACTCCAACCCCAGTTCTCGCCGTATGCACTCCTTGCAAACGTGATGGCTGGTCCGCTCGTGGCTCCCGTGACGATTTTGGGGACCCTGGCCGTGCCGCTCTCCGCGATCCATCCCTGGGCTGCGGCAATCCCCATCGCCCTGGCGGGTGCCAGCGCCAGCGGTGTGGCGGGCATAGCAAGGTGCTTTGCCGGACTACCCGGCGCGGCACTCCCGTGGGCGGAAGGTCCGGCAGGCATTCTTGCCATGACCGTTTCCTCGGTGGTCACCATACTCGTTGTCTGGACAGCCCTGCATCCAAGCGGTGTGCTCCGGAGGATCATGGTCGTTCACCACCGCCTGATGGTTGTGTTTGAAAGGCTGGACAAGAACGCAAGGCGGCTGCCTGTTCGGGTTGCTGCGCATCCGCCCAGGGTGGGACGAGCCACGCGCGGCCGCCAAGGCATGGCAGACTTGAAGTCTGCAAAAAATCCTCCGGAAGGAACCAACTGTGGCTGCTGCCCAAAACACCCGGGCCAAGAGCGTCGCTGCCAACACCGTCAGTTGGCGGGACGCGACGCCGGCCGCGGTGGTGCTGATCACGGGCCCGGAGGAATACCTCGGTATCAGGGCCATGGACCGCATCAGATCCCTCGTCCGGACGGCAACACCTGATGTTGAACTCAGCAGGCTGAATGCTGGTTCCTACGAGGCCGGTTCCCTGGCGATGACCGTAACCCCATCTCTGTTCGGCGAGGGAAAGCTGATCGAAGTAGAGGGCTTGGAAGCCATGAATGATGCGTTCCTGGCTGACTCTTTGTCCTACTTGTCCCATCCCGAGCAGGATGTGGTTTTGGTGCTGCGCCATGCCGGCGGTGTTCGCGGGAAGAAATTGCTGGACGCCGTGAAATCCGCTGGATGGCCTGTGATCGATTGCCAGCCTCTTAAGAAGGATGCGGACAAAACTGCGTTTGTTGTCTCGGAGTTCAAAGCCGGTGGTCGCCGGATTGAGGGCGAAGCCGTCCAGGCCCTCGTCAATGCGGTGGGAGCCAATCTGTCCGAGCTTGCGGCCGCCTGCAACCAGCTGATTGCCGACGCCACCACAGCTGTCACGGCGGAAACCGTGGAGCGCTACTACGGTGGCCGGGTGGAAGCTACGGCTTTCAAGGTGGCCGATGCTGCCATGGCCGGCAACGGACCAGTGGCTTTGTCCACCTTGCGGCATGCCCTGTCCACCGGGGTTGATCCAGTCCCCTTGGTGGCTGCGCTTGCGGCGAAACTGCGGACGCTGGCAAAGGTGGCTGGGGCGAACGGGTCTCCGGCCACCATCGCCAGGAACCTGGGAATGCAGCCGTGGCTTGTGGAGCAGGCCCAGCGCGATGTCCGCCGTTGGACCCCGGAAGGCCTGATCCGCTCCATCCAGGTCATCGCCGAGGCGGATGCCCAGGTGAAGGGTGAGTCGCGTGATCCGGTCTACGCCGTGGAGCACGCGGTCACGGTGATCGGCACGTCGGCCAGCCGCCGCTGAAGCTGGCGCATTCGTGCCGGCCTTTCGGTTAAACCCAAAGGCCGGCACCCGAGGGTGCCGGCCTTTTGATCAGCTCAGTCGAACTGGAAAAACCTTAGAGTGCGTTGACCTTCTTGGAGATCGCCGACTTGCGGTTTGCAGCGTTGTTCTTGTGAATAACGCCCTTGCTGACAGCCTTGTCCAGCTTGCGGCTGGCAGCAACAAGTGCAGTTGCAGCAGCATCCTTGTCAGCAGACTCAACGGCGGTGGCAACGGCGCGGATGGCCGTCTTCAGCTCGGACTTGACGGCGTTGTTACGCAGACGAGCCTTCTCGTTGGTGAGGATGCGCTTCTTCTGGGACTTGATATTAGCCACGTATGAACTCTCTTTTTAATGCGGAAATGGTCTAGAGGGTTTTCAGGTTGGCCATCGACTGAGCGGCGTGGGGATGCCTATGGCAGCCAACCATGAGCGGCCGTCGACCTGCACGGACACACAGCTATAAAGGATAGCAGAAAGCGGGGCCCAGTGTGACCGATTGATCAGCTCCAGCCATGAAGTTCCCTCAGGGCACGGGAAACCTCAAGGAACGCCGGCTTGCCGAGGACTGCACCTTCACGACGGATCGCCTCCGGGTTCACCCGGATCACACGGTCAAGTTTGACTTCACTCGGGCGCCCTTGACGGTCCCACTGGCCCACTCCGACATCAACGTAATCCCCGGCGCGCCTGCCGTTGTCGTGGTCCTTGGACGTCAGCATGAGGCCCAGCAGCCACTCGCCATCCCTGCCAACCAATAGCACAGGGCGATCCTTGCCCTGCGAGAAATCCTCTTCGAACGGGACCCAGGTCCACACAATTTCTCCCGGATCGGGCCGCCCATCCGGTTTGGGGGAGTAGTGCAGTTTTGCTGCTCCCACGAAGTCGCCGGGGTAGTCGCCCGGGTAGGCAGCCGGTTGAGACCCGACGGCGGATTGCCGGCTCTTCTGCCTCGGGAAACCAGCGGGAGCGTTGTTCCTGCTATTGGTGCTGCTGCCGCCAAGTGTCTTGAGGGATCGAAGGATGAGTTTGCCCAGTGGGCGCAAGTCCAAAGCCATGCGGACAACGCTACCGCGATGGTCTGCCGGGCGAACGTACGCAGCGCTTCATCGAGACCGGCAGGAATGTACGGGGAACCGCAGGTTCGTGGGAGACTAGAGGATCAGATGCGCGGCGTGTCCCGGCTGGCCTTTGCCCAGCCGGTGGATTTGCCGCGTGAGTGTCGACAGTAAGGATCCTGCGTGTCTCCCATGGCCCGCACCGCACCGGTGCCCGCCGCAACAGATCCGGCCATCATCCGGAACTTCTGCATCATTGCCCACATCGACCACGGTAAGTCCACCCTGGCCGACCGCATGCTGCAGTACACCGGCGTCGTTCAACAGCGCGACATGAAGGCCCAGTATCTGGACCGTATGGACATCGAACGTGAGCGCGGCATCACCATCAAGTCCCAGGCAGTACGTATGCCATGGGAACTCGATGGCACCAGCTATGCCCTCAACATGATCGATACTCCTGGCCACGTCGACTTCACCTATGAGGTATCGCGCTCCCTGGCTGCCTGTGAAGGCGCCGTGCTGCTGGTTGATGCAGCGCAGGGCATCGAAGCCCAGACGCTTGCCAACCTCTACCTGGCGATGGAGAACAACCTCACCATCATCCCCGTGCTGAACAAGATCGACCTTCCGGCTGCCCAGCCTGAAAAGTATGCGGCAGAACTGGCCAACCTTATTGGCGGCGACCCGGAAGATGTCCTCAAGGTTTCGGGTAAGACCGGTGTAGGCGTGGAAGCGTTGCTGGACAAGATCGTCCGCGACCTCCCTGCCCCCGTCGGCAATCCCGACGCACCGGCACGTGCCATGATCTTCGACTCCGTCTATGACACCTACCGTGGCGTGGTCACCTACGTCCGCGTTGTGGATGGCATGCTGCATCCGCGGGAACGCATCCAGATGATGTCAACACGGGCCACGCACGAGCTCCTGGAGATCGGTGTGAGTTCCCCGGAGCCTACACCGTCCAGGGGCCTCGGAGTCGGTGAAGTGGGTTACCTCATCACCGGTGTGAAGGATGTTCGCCAGTCCAAGGTGGGCGATACCGTAACCAACCTCGCCAAACCGGCATCGGAGTCGCTCAGCGGCTACGCCGACGCCAAGCCGATGGTGTTCTCGGGCCTGTACCCGCTCGATGGAACTGACTACCCTGTTCTCCGCGATGCCCTCGAGAAACTGATGCTTAACGACGCCGCCCTGGTCTACGAGCCCGAGACGTCCGCCGCCCTGGGCTTTGGCTTCCGCGTTGGCTTCCTGGGTTTGCTGCACCTCGAAATCACCCGTGAGCGCCTCGAGCGCGAGTACAACCTGGACCTCATCTCCACAGCTCCCAACGTTGAGTACGAGGTCACGCTGGAAGACAAGAAGGTGGTCCACGTGACCAACCCCAGCGAATATCCCACAGGCAAGATCGCAGAAGTCCGCGAGCCCATGGTGTCCGCTACGATCCTGGCGCCCAACGAGTTCGTGGGATCCATCATGGAACTCTGCCAGAGCCGCCGTGGCCAGATGCGTGGCATGGACTACTTGTCCGAAGACCGCGTGGAGCTGCGCTACTGGATCCCGCTGGCCGAAATCGTCTTCGACTTCTTCGACCTGCTGAAGTCCAAGACACGCGGTTACGCATCACTGGACTGGAAGGCCGACGGCGAACAGGTCGCGGACCTTGTGAAGGTGGACATCCTTCTCCAGGGCGAGCAAGTGGATGCTTTCAGTGCCATCACCCACCGTGACAAGGCCTACGCCTACGGTGTGATGATGACCGGCAAGCTGCGCGAACTCATCCCGCGTCAGCAGTTCGAGGTGCCCATCCAGGCTGCCATCGGATCGCGCATCATTGCCCGGGAAAGCATTCGGGCCATCCGCAAGGACGTTCTTGCCAAGTGCTACGGCGGTGACATCACCCGTAAGCGCAAGCTGCTTGAGAAGCAGAAGGAAGGCAAGAAGCGCATGAAGATGGTGGGCCGGGTTGAAGTGCCCCAGGAGGCTTTCATTGCCGCGCTGACCACCGACGAGTCCAAGGACAAGGCCAAGAAGTAGATGCCCAGCGTCCTTCCTTTGGGCGACCCGGCACCTGCGGATGGCTTGTTGCCTCCGCAGGTGCTGACCGGCGTCGAGCACCGCAAGTTCGGGCTGTATGTGCATATCCCGTTCTGCGCGGTGCGGTGCGGCTATTGCGACTTCAATACCTATACGGCCACGGAGCTCGGCGGTGGGGCGTCGCAGGATGCTTATGCCCAAACGGCCGTCACGGAGCTGGACTTCGCGGCAACGGCCCTGAATGCTTCCGGCTTGCCGGAGCGGCCCCTGAGCACCGTATTCTTCGGCGGGGGAACACCCACGTTGCTCCCTGCCGAGGACTTGGCACGTATCCTGCGCGCCGCCGTCGGGCATTGGGGACTTGAGCCGGGCGCAGAGGTGACCACCGAAGCCAACCCCGACTCCGTGACGCCGGAATCGCTCAAGGTGCTCGCTGATGCCGGCTTTACGCGCGTCTCCTTCGGCATGCAGTCCGCGGTACCGCACGTGCTCAAAGTGCTGGATCGCACCCATACGCCCAGCCGTGTTCCGCTGGTGGTCCAGTGGGCGCGCGAGGCTGGCCTGGCCGTTAGCCTTGACCTCATCTACGGCACGCCGGGAGAGTCGATGGCGGATTGGCAACTGTCCCTTGAGACTGCCCTCTCCTACGAACCCGACCACATCAGCGCGTATGCCCTGATCGTGGAGGACGGCACAAAGCTGGCGGCCCAAATCCGCCGCGGCGAAGTCCCGGGAATCGACGACGACGACCACGCCGCCAAATATGAGCTTGCTGACAAATTAATCTCCGAAGCCGGCCTGACTTGGTATGAGGTCAGCAATTGGTCGAAAATGCCTGAACAAGCCTGCCGTCACAACCTTGCCTATTGGCGGGGCGATGACTGGTGGGGTATTGGTCCCGGCGCCCACTCCCACGTGGGCGGTGTCCGCTGGTGGAACGTTAAGCACCCCACGGCTTATGCCAACAGGCTGGCTGCAGGAGACTCGCCGGCAGCCGGCAGGGAGACCCTCGACGCCGACACCCGGGAAGTCGAGCGCATCATGCTTGAGGCGCGGCTCGGTACAGGGCTAGCGGTGGATGCGTTGGACAAAGTTGGCCGCCATGCGATGGCGGGACTTATCGCTGAAGAGCTGGTGGACCCGGTTGCGGCCTTCAAGGGTCGCCTGGTTCTTACGCTCAAAGGCCGGCTACTGGCGGACGCCGTGGTGCGCAGGATTCTGCCGGACTAACCGTCGGAAGAATCCTGCGGAGGCCCGGGACTACTTAATCCAGCGCAGGTTGAGCTTGTAGCGGTGGGGCTGCCCGTGGTTGACACGAATACCAGCCGAGACTGAGAAGCAAGTAAGTGCTACCCAGATGCCCGTGGCGATGACTGCAAAGATATTGCCCACCACTGGAAGCAGAACAAGGATATTCGCCAGGACTGCCGCGATGGTCGGAGGGAGCGTGAAGTTCAGGGCTTCCTTGGATTCCTGCGCCGTAAACGGCCCGCGATCACGGAAGATCAGATAGATCAGGAGGGAGGGCAGGCATCCCAGAATTCCCCCGAAGTGCGCAAGGGTGGCCCACTGGCGGTCTTCGCTTGCCGTCAGTGGGAGTGCGTTTGCGGGCGCGCCATGGTACTGGGGCTGGCCTGCGGCGCTGCCCGGTTCTTCAGGAGCGTTCTCTGCCACGGTGTCTTCCCTTTGCTGTAAAGATGCTGCAGTGTTGCTGTCCCAGAATACTGGGTTCCGGGTCATCCCGGGACCAACGCCCCGTTACGTCCCCGGGAAAAGTGCGTTCAGGAAACGTAAATTCAGGACAAGACCGTCAGGCAGTGGTGAGGAAATCGATGACTTCCTCCACCCTTCCCAGCAGCGAGGCTTCCAGATCGGCGTAGGTGCGGACCGCACCAAGCAGGCGCTGCCAGCCGAGTCCAATGTCTTCGGCGGTTTCGTGCGGCCAGCCGAAAGCGGTCAATATTCCGGTCTTCCAGTCAGTGCCTCGTGGAACGTCCGGCCACCGCTCAATACCCAACACTTTTGGCCGGATCGCTTGCCAGACGTCTACGTACGGATGGCCGACGATCAGCACGTTTCCGGTGGCTCCGGGCACCGTCATGGCTTCTGCGGCGATGCGTGATTCCTTTGAGCCCGCTACCAGATGGTCTACCAGGATCCCAAGCCTGCGGCCGGGCCCAGGGGAGAACTCTGCGATCGCTGACTTGAGGTCGTCCACGCCGTGCAGCGGCTCTACGACGATGCCCTCAATGCGGAGATCATCGCCCCAGACTTTCTCCACCAGTTCGGCGTCGTGCTTGCCTTCCACCCAAATACGGCTCGCCTTGGCCACCTGGGCACGCTGGCCCAGGACCCTGACGGACCCGGATGCCGTTCGACCCGGCTGCAGAGATGAACCAGGAGCCTTTGCCGCCGGCGGCATGAGGCGGATGGCCTGTCCTTCAAGCAGGAAACCGAATCCGAGCTGGAAGGACTTGGTTTTACCACGCCGGTCCTCAAGGGAGACGATGTGCATTCCCCCCGATTTCTCCACGCGGGTGACTTCGCCCACCCAGCCGGACTGGACGTCTTCAAGGACCATCCCGCGCTGGACGGCTACCTCGGGGAGCTGGCGTTTGGCAGGAGCGGACAGATCCTGCGGGCCCCACGTATCGAAAGCCAAGGACTTCATACCCCTTTGTGCTGGTTGTGCTGGGAATAACTCCCGCGGGCGGTTTCAATGCTAGCAACGTGCTGGCTCATACTAGACTTGTTAGCACTTGGGCATGTTGAGTGCTAAGTATTGGTCCGAAAAGCTATCGGTCCTACACAGGCCGGGACAGTCGTCAGGAGGTGTTGCAATGAGTGAGCCACGCAAGCTTGAAGTACTGCGCGCAATTGTTGAGGATTATGTGCATTCCCGTGAGCCGGTTGGATCCAAGGCACTTGTGGAGCGGCACCATCTCGGCGTTTCAAGCGCCACCATCCGAAACGACATGGCCGTACTTGAAGAAGAGGGCCTGATCGCGGCGCCGCACACCAGTGCCGGCCGGATCCCAACGGACAAGGGCTATCGGCTGTTCGTGGACAGGATCTCGCAGGTCAAGCCGTTGTCCGCCGCGGAGCGTCGAGCCATCCACTCGCTGCTGGAAGGGCCGGACGACCTCGATGACATCCTTGAGCGCACCGTCAGGCTCCTGTCGCAACTGACCAACCAGGTCGCCGTCGTACAGTACCCGCACTCCAACCGCGCACTTGTCCGTCACGTTGAATTTGTCCTCCTGGCGCCCAAGCAGGTGCTGGTGGTGCTCATCGCAGATACAGGAAGCGTTGGCCAGAAGGTCATCGAGGCTGGCTCCGATGTCAGCAACGAGGCCCTGATGGCCCTGCGCTCCCGCTTCCTTGGCAGTATCGCGGGAACCCAGCTGGCGCTGCTGCCGCAGGTGCTGCCATCCGTCGTGGCGCTGTGCCCGCCGGACCTTCGCGCACTCGCGCAGCATCTTGCCCATGGTCTCCAGGCTTTGAGCGACACCAGCCGTGAAGAGCGCATCGTCATGGCCGGAACAGCCAACCTTGCCCGCTCCAATGTGGATTTCCCGTTGAGTATCGGGCCAGTGCTGGAAGCTCTTGAGGAACAAGTTGTCATGCTCCGGTTGTTGTCCGATATGGGGGATGATCCCCGCGGCGTGACAGTCAGCATCGGACGCGAGAATCCTTACGATGGCCTGGCCGAGGCCTCGGTCGTGGCAACGGGGTACGGCTCCGGAGCCAAGGTCGGAATCCTCGGACCAACCCGGATGGACTATCCCACCACCATGGCTGCCGTGCGCGCCGTGGCCCGCTACCTTTCCCGCATTCTCGGCGGCTGACGCCAGCCCCGAGGTAAGAACCGCTTTACAACAAGGAAGAGATACCGACTTTGAGCAGCCACTATGACGTTTTGGGAGTCTCACCGGAAGCCACCGGGGAAGAGATCAAAAAGGCGTACCGCAAGTTGGCGCGAAAGCTTCACCCGGACGTCAACCCCGGGGAGGATGTCGCGGAGCAGTTCAAAGCCGTGACGCATGCTTACGAAGTGCTGTCCGACCCCCAGAAGCGTCGCGTCTACGATGCCACCGGCAACGAGAATGGCACTGACAACGGCTTCGGCGGCGGCTACTCAGGCCAAGGCTTTGCCTTCCAGGACATCTTCGACACCTTCTTCGGCGGTGGCGGCGGACACGCTGGACCAGCCTCCCGTGTGCGTCGGGGCCAGGATGCACTCATCAGCGTCCGCATCGACCTCAAAGACGCCGTGTTCGGTGTCAACAAGAAGCTCGAAGTTGATACGGCAGTGGTTTGCCCCACGTGTGATGGCAGCTGCTGCCGGCCGGGCACCCACCCGGAGCGTTGTGACATTTGTGGCGGCAGTGGCCAGGTCCAGAGGGCCGTTCGATCCATCCTGGGCCAGGTCATGACCACGGCCCCCTGTGGTTCCTGCGAAGGCTTCGGTACTGTCATCAAGGATCCCTGCAATGAGTGCAACGGCCAGGGCCGCATCCGTAGCCGCCGGTCCCTCACCATCAAGGTACCTGCCGGTGTTGCCACGGGTACGCGGATCCAGCTCTCCGGCCAGGGCGAAGCAGGACCGGCAGGCGGACCTGCCGGCGACCTCTACGTAGAGATCCGCGTCAACAGTGACTCCACCTATATCCGTGAAGGCGACGATCTGCACGCAACACTGAGCGTTCCGATGACGGCCGCTGCTTTGGGTACGGAACTGAGCCTGGAAACTTTTGACGGGCCCCAGGAGATCGACGTCAAGGCCGGCACCCAGTCCGGCGAGGTCATCACGCTCCGCGGTTTGGGCGTTACCCACCTCAGGGGCTACGGTCGCGGCGATCTCAAGGTGCACCTGCACGTTGAGACGCCGGTCAAGCTGGATCCGGCACAGGAAGAGCTTCTGCAGCAGCTTGCCAAGTTGCGGGGCGAGCAGTTCAGCGAAGGCAAACTCGTGGCCAGCGGCGGCATGTTCGCCAAGCTGCGGGACAAGCTCGGTAACCTGTAGCGGTGAGCAACCCCGTTTTCTTCACGCCTGCCGGGACCCTGGACGGTGTTGAGCCGGGCGCGTTGTTCGTCATCGACGGTGCGGAAGCCCGGCATGCCGTGACGGTGAAGCGCCTCACCGTCGGTGAGGCCGTGGACATTGCCGATGGCGCAGGAGCCCGCCTGACAGGCACGGTGGCAGAGGCCGGCCCTGGAAGTTTGTCCGTCATGGCATCCAGTGTGATTTTCGAGGACCAGCCGGATGTGCGTTTGGTGCTTGTCCAGGCATTGGCCAAGGGTGACCGCGACGAGTTGGCTATTGAAACGGCCACCGAACTGGGCATTGATGCAGTGATCCCTTGGCAGGCCGAGCGATCCATTGTCCGCTGGAAGGGGGATCGCGCTGCAAAGGCCCACGCCAAGTGGCAGTCCGTGGTCACTGCCGCGGCCAAGCAGGCCCGCAGGGCATGGATACCCGAGGTACGTCCCATCCTGGATTCCGCGGCGCTGGCAAAGGCTGTTGCTGCCGCAGACCTGGCTGTGATCCTTCACGAGGACGCCAAGAACCCTTTGCGGACCGTCCTTGAAGCGCCGCTCGTGGCTGAAGGCGGCGGGCTGGAGTCGCCGCGTGAAGTCCTCTTGATCGTGGGGCCGGAAGGTGGCATCTCGCCGCGCGAAGTGACGCGCCTCAGCGACGCCGGGGCGGTCACGGCTCTCTTGGGCCACCACGTCCTGAGGTCATCGACGGCGGGACCCGCCGCCGTCGTACTCGCCTCCGACGTCCTGGGCCGCTGGTAGGCCGTGGGGGCTGGCAAGCGAAACTACCCTGGGGACCCTGGCTCTAGCCGACGCTGAAAAGACGCGTATCCGTGGTGGATGTGTCTGCTTGCCCGGAGTCCTGAACCTGGGTCACGCGTAATTCGTATTTCCCCGGTTTCAGGGTTGCGCTGAAGGAGAACACGCCGAATTGTCCCGGCTCGCCGGTGGCTTTCGTCTGGCCGGTCAACAGGCTGGTTTTCTCGCCGCTGCCGTTGTCCCGGAGAATCTGCCAGCTGACCGGCTTGGAGCTGTCAGTGCTGCGGCCATTGAACTTAACGGCGCCGGCGGGCAGCGAGGTGTCCTCCTGCGGGTCGATAATCCACAGTGGCGCAACCAAGGAAGCGTCCCTGGCCATTGGTTGACCGAGCCGCACCTGGCCAAACGCCATGAAATCCGTGTGGCCGTCGACCAGAATGACCACCTGGATTTGCTGCCCTGAATTGATCAGGCCCGACGACGACGCCGCTGCGGTGGCCGTGTAGACCAGCTGCTGCACAGCCCGTTGCGCCATACCTGCATCAAGGTTGGAATTGAAGGCGTCCCGCGAGATATCAACCGTGATCACGTTCTTGCCCGAAATGGAGGTTGCCAGGCTGCCTGGGTCCTGCCAGGGAGTGAAGAAGTCGTGGTCCAACGGCTTTTCGGCCATCATGATCCGCAGTGCTGTGGTGACGGGGTTTCCGTCGCCGGAGATGTCCCTGAATTCGCGGTACAGGTAGACGTCTTCCTTGCTCCGTCCAATCCAGTAAACCGGGATCTTGGTGGACGCCTGGGTGGTCTCCAGTGGAGCATTGCTGGCCGGAGCTTCCTGGACGCTGACGGGCGGCGCGCTGGAGGTAGCTTGGGTGGGTCCACCGTTGGCGATACAGCCGGTCAGCAAAAGGACAGCAAGCATCGCAGGCGCGGCGACGGCGGACTTTTTCCGCTTTCGCCCGCCGGGCTGATGGCTTACTGACTGCACGATTGGGGTTCCTTGCCTTTGCGGCCGGTGGTTGTCGCCGACGCGTCGAACGGGCGTAGTCTGACTACCCGCTCTGCCAGCTTGGCATATCGTCGACGGCGGCTGGCCGGGTTTGCGGGCACTGGCGGCAACTGAAACAGGATTGATACCCGCTTGATGCCGAGTTGAGACAAAAAGTCGTCCCCCCGCGGCCCGTGCAAGGTGGACGAAGCCCGCGTGTACGCCCTTGTCGTTCCGGGCTGGCGTAGGATTGAAGGCATTCCGGCATATGGCCTGGCGGTTCAGCCAGTCCCGTTGTCGAAACGATGGACCAACTGTATTCCGACCGGAGGAGAAGAGGCCGCACGGCCACCACTATGAGTGAATCCCTGAATGGGCGGTTGCGGACCGGAAACGGGAACCCAGCCACCACCGAGTTCCCGCACACCTTACCGGGCACGCGCACGGAAATCGTCACGTTCGACAACTCCGATCAGATGGTTCACTCATTGGGCAGCCATGACGAAGCCTTGCGCTACATCGAGGAGCAGTTCCCGGACGTCAATTTCCACGTTCGCGGCAATGAATTGTCCATGTCCGGTCCATCCACGGTCATTCCGCGCATCATGCGCCTCCTTGAGGAGGTCCGCGGACTGGTTGCCAGGGGAACCGTCGTTACCCCTGATGTCCTCCAGCAGCTCGTGTCCCTCCTGAGGACACAGTCAGTCCAGAATCCCGTGGATGTCCTTACCCACAACATTCTGTCGAGCCGTGGCAAAACCATCCGGCCCAAGACCCTGAACCAGAAGAACTATGTGGATGCCATCGATGCGAACACAGTGATCTTCGGCATTGGCCCGGCAGGTACTGGCAAGACCTACCTCGCCATGGCCAAGGCAGTGCAGGCCCTGCAACTCAAGGAAGTAAGCCGGATCATCCTGACCCGGCCCGCTGTTGAGGCGGGGGAGCGGCTGGGCTTCCTGCCGGGAACGCTGAGCGACAAGATCGACCCCTACCTGCGGCCGCTTTACGACGCCCTGCACGACATGATGGATCCCGAATCCATTCCCCGGCTGATGGCTGCCGGCACCATCGAAGTCGCACCGTTGGCCTACATGCGTGGACGGACGCTCAACGACGCCTTCATCATCCTGGACGAGGCCCAGAACACCACTCCTGAACAAATGAAAATGTTCCTGACCCGTCTCGGATTCGGTTCCAAGATGGTTGTTACAGGCGACGTAACGCAGATCGACCTGCCTTTTGGCTCCACTTCCGGTCTACGGATCGTACGGGAAATCCTCACCGGGATAGATGACGTCAATTTCTCCATCCTGGAGGCTGCGGACGTCGTCCGGCACCGTTTGGTTGCAGACATCGTCTCCGCCTACAGCAGGTGGGATGACGCGCACCGTACGGATGGGGCTGCCGGCACACATCACAAACGTGGAGAACGAAAATGAGCATTGAAATCAACAACGAATCCGGCGTGGAGGTGGACGAAGCCCAACTGGTGACATTGTCCCGGTTCATCTTCGAGCGCCTCTACATCCATCCGCAGGCTGAGCTGTCCATCCTCCTGGTGGATGAACCCGCCATGGAGAAGCTGCACATCGAGCTTATGGACGAACCAGGAGCCACCGATGTGCTCTCGGTGCCCATGGATGAGTTGACGCCGGGCACGCCCGACAAGCCCACGCCGCAGGGAATGCTTGGAGACATTGCCATATGTCCCCAGGTGGCCGAGGTGCAGGCGCGGAACGCCGGACACACCACCCAGGACGAAATGCTGTTGCTCGCCACCCATGGCATCCTCCACCTGCTTGGTTTCGACCACGCCGAACCGGAGGAAAAGGAAGAAATGTTCGGTTTGCAGCGTGAGTTGCTGTCTGAGTTCCTGGGCAAGGATGCCCCCATGGAGACCATGCAGTGACCTCGCTCATCCTTGTCGGCATGGCGCTGGTTTTCCTCAGTTTCGTCGCCTTGCTGACGGCAGCTGAGGCTGCGTTCAATTTCCTGCCCCGGCACGAAGCTGAACAATCGGTAGTCCGCAGCAAGGGCAAGGCCTTGGCGAGCATCCTGAAGAACCCCGTCGCCCATATGCGTGCCCTGCGGTTCTGGCGGGTCTGGTTCGAGATGGCAGCAGCGGTCGCCGTCGCTGTCGTCATGCACAGTTTGCTGGACAACGTGTGGCTCGCCGGCCTGGCGGCGACTGGCATCATGGCCGTCATCGGGTTCGTTCTGGTGGGCGTCTCGCCCCGGCAGTTGGGACGCGCGCATTCCGGCCCCATCGTCCGGTTTACCGCACCGTTGATCAGGTTCCTCTGCTGGATCCTCGGACCGATTCCCGGCTGGCTTGTCGCGTTGGGGAGCGCGGTCGCCCCCGGCGCCCCCGGCGGTGATGACGCGTTTGTCAGCGAGGAAGAATTCCGCGAGTTCGTGGACCGCGCGGCAGAATCGGACATGATCGAAGACAATGAGGCGGAGCTCATTCATTCGGTCTTTGACTTCGGCGACACCTTGGTTCGCTCGGTCATGGTTCCGCGCACGGACATCGTAAGCATTGGGACCGGTTCGGACCTTGAAGCGGCCATGGCCCTTTTCCTCCGCTCCGGCTACTCCCGGATACCGGTCATTGGTGAGAACACTGACCAGATCCGCGGCATTCTCTACCTCAAGGACGTTGCCGCGGCGATGCATCGCGGCGAACCCGGACTGCAACCGCACGACGTCGATTCCCTCGCCCGGGATGTTCGGTACGTCCCGGAATCCAAGCCCGTGAGCGACCTCTTGAAGGAACTGCAGAAGGAATCCACGCACGTGGCCATCGTTATCGATGAGTACGGCGGCACCGCGGGGCTGGTGACTTTGGAGGATCTCATCGAGGAAATCGTAGGAGAGATCGTTGACGAGTACGATTCTGCGGCGGAAGAAGCGGTGGATCTCGGCGATGGAACCTACCGTGTCAGTGCCCGCATGAGCATTGATGACCTGGGGGAGCTGTTCGATATCGACCTCGACGACGACGAAGTGGACACCGTTGGCGGCCTCCTTGCCAAGGCTCTCGGCCAGGTTCCGATCGTCGGGAGCTCCGTTGAAGTGAACGGTGTGTCGCTAAAGGCAGATAGGCTTGAGGGTCGCCGAAACCGGGTCAGCCACATCATTGCGGCAGCCATGCCAAAGGAAGACACTGACTTTGAAGACCTTCTCGATGAGGCAGACACAACGCAACAGGGAGTTCCACGTGAGCAAGCAAAGTAAGAAATTCGACGCCGATGACAATTTCGGTGGCTTCCACGCCGGATTCTCGGTCCTTGTTGGCCGCCCCAACGCGGGAAAGTCCACGCTGACAAATGCCTTGGTGGGGCAGAAGGTGGCCATTACATCGGCCAAACCGCAGACCACGCGCCACACGATTCGTGGCATCGTCCACCGCGAGGATGCACAACTGATCCTGGTTGATACCCCGGGCCTCCACCGGCCCCGCACTCTTCTGGGAAAGCGGCTCAACGACCTCGTGGCTGACACGTTGTCCGAGGTGGACGCGATCGGGTTCTGCTTGCCGGCAAATGAGAAAATCGGTCCTGGCGATAAGTACATCGCAGCCCAGCTGGCTGCCGTGGGCCGCAAGCCGATCGTTGCCATTGTGACAAAGACGGACCTCGTGGACCGTCAGGCCCTGACGGAGCAGCTGCTCGCAGTTGCTGCCTTGGGCCGAGAAGTCCTCGGAGACCAGGGCTGGGCGGATATCGTTCCCGTTTCTGCCGCCGACGGTTTTCAGGTATCCACTGTTGCCGACGTCCTTATCGGGCACATGCCGTCATCGCCCCCTCTTTACCCGGATGGTGAGCTGACCGACGAGCCCGAGGCCGTCATGATCGCTGAACTCATCCGCGAAGCCGCCCTCGAAGGTGTCCGGGATGAACTTCCCCACTCCCTTGCCGTTGTCGTTGAGGAAATCGTGCCCCGTGAAGGACGCACCGAGGACAACCCCTTGCTGGACGTCCGCGTGAACCTTTACGTGGAGCGGCCCTCCCAAAAAGCCATCATCATCGGTAAGGGTGGCAGCAGGCTGCGGGAAGTCGGAACCAACGCGCGCAAGGGAATCGAGACGCTCCTGGGAACCAGGATCTACCTCGATTTGCATGTCAAGGTTGCCAAAGACTGGCAGCGGGATCCCAAACAATTGGTAAAACTCGGCTTCTGATCCGGCGTCACGGCAACGGCGTGGCTGGGGCTCGATAAGGAACTTCCCAGAATCGGCCACTATGATTGCGGGGATCCACGTGTTTGAGGAAAGGTAACCGAATAGTGCGACGTCGTGACGCCCGCCCGCTGGGCCCCGGCACCGCTGCCCCCGATGCGGCACGCCATGGGGAGGACCCCGAGGGAACTCCGCGCCACATGAACGCGCCCAAGGGGCTGCCTTTGTGGCTGAAGATTGTGACCGGCCTCGTGTCGGTGGCACTCGTTGCCGGCGTTGCTTTTGCAGCCTTCTGGTTTATCCGACTACAGACCAACATCACCAAGGCCCCGCTATCGGCGGCCGAATCACGCGATAGCAGTGATGCCGTGGTCAATGACAAATCGGACCGCCTGCAGATTCTTATCCTCGGCTCGGATACCCGCGATGGGAAAAACTCCCAGTACGGCAACGCGGACGATTCCACAGGCTACGGCCACTCGGATGTCATGATGCTGCTGGACATTTCCGCGGACAATAAACGGGTCAGCGTCATGAGTTTCCCACGTGACCTCCTGGTTGACGTGCCCCAGTGCACGGACCACACCAGCAACCAGACGTTCCCCGCGCGGAGCGGTGTGATGATCAACGAAGCCATGGCAGAAGCCGGGATCGGCTGCGCGGTGGACACCATCAATAAGCTCACCGGCCTGGAAATTGACCACTTCATGATGGCCGACTTCAACGCGGTGAAGGAACTCTCCAAAGCCGTCGGCGGAGTGGATGTTTGTGTCAGTGATCCCGTCTTTGATCCGGACTCAGGTCTTCGTTTGGCGAAGGGCAATTCCCAGGTCGAAGGCGAGCAGGCGCTGGCGTTCCTGCGAACCCGGCATGCCTTTGGAGATGGTGGCGACCTGGGCCGAATCAAGGGCCAGCAGGCATTTCTTTCATCGCTGACACGTAAGCTCAAGGCGGACGGCACGCTGGGCAACCCGCAAAGGCTCCTGCAGATCGCTGACGTCGTCACGCAAAACCTCACCGTTGATGACGGGTTGGCATCTGTGCCATCGCTGTTGACGATCGGTGGCAGGCTGAAGGACATAGATGTCTCCAAGGTCGCATTTGTCGCGGTACCCACGCAGCCTGCCACGTTGGACCCCAACCGGTTGGAGCTCGTGGAGCCCCAGGCATCACAGCTTTTCGCGGCCCTTCGCGCAGATCTGGACCTGACGAATCCCGGTGCGACGTCCAGTCCGACTCCAACAGCGCCTGCGGAAGGAACACCTTCGGCGGCTCCAACCACTGCTGCCCCGACAGTCCCGGCGTACAACAAAGCCATCCAGCCCGTGGCAGTCGCCAACGGCAGCGGAGTTGGGACCAGAGCACAGGAAATCCTGGCAACGTTGACCGGCAATGGATTTACACAGTCGGTGTCATATTTGGCAAACCCAGTGGAGAAGACTGTGGTTTACTACGGTCCGGACTTCGCTGACGTTGCGACGGACGTTGCCACGCTGTTCGGCATCCCTGCGGCACAGGTTCAGCAAGCCCGGGGAGTCTCGGGCGTGCAGCTCTACGTGGGCACCGACTTTGCAACGGGGACCGCCTATGGAGCGGCCTCGGTCCCGCCCGATGTTGTCAACCAGACAGCCAAAGAAGCAGTCTGCCAACAGGTGAACCCGCTCTACATCACGCAATAGCCGTCACAGCAGGGCAATCCGGCGCAGGGTACTCGGCGGCAGGGTAGCCGCGCAGCATAGAACAGGGCCAAAGACTAATGGCCGGACCCCGGGTCATCCAGGGGCCGGCCATTCGTCGTAGTGGCTTTACCAGATGCTGACTCTGTCCTCAGGTGCCATCCACATCCGGTCTTGGTCATTGACCTGGAAAGTTTCGTGGAAGGCATCGAGGTTCCGGGCAATGGCATTGGTGCGGAACTCGTTGGGGGAGTGTGGATCGGTAGCAAGCCTGCGGATCGCTTCCTCGCTACGGATCACCTGGCGCCAGCCGGCAGCCCAGGACATGAAGAACCGCTGCTGGCCTGTGAAACCATCCAGGACCTCAGGCTCGGCACCATCGAGGCTGATCAGGTAGGCCTTGTAAGCAATGGTGAGGCCGCCCAAGTCACCGATGTTCTCACCCAGCGTCAGTTTGCCGTTGACCTTGTGCTCAGGTGCTGCGTAGGGGGATAGCGCATCGAATTGGGCAACCAACTTTGCCGTGCGGGCTTCGAAGGCCGTCCTGTCCTCTTCGGTCCACCAATTGCGGAGGGCTCCGCTTCCGTCGAATTGGGATCCCTGGTCATCGAATCCATGGCCGATCTCATGTCCGATCACCGCGCCAATCCCGCCATAGTTCACGGCGTCGTCTGCTTCTGCCGTGAAGAAGGGCGGCTGCAGGATGGCGGCGGGAAACACGATTTCGTTCAGCATTGGGTGATAGTAGGCGTTCACGGTCTGAGGGGTCATGAGCCACTTGTCCAGATCCACCGGCTTGCCGATCTCGTCCAGGTGTCGATCGACGTCGGCGTCGTGGGCCCGCTCAACGTTGCCCAAGAGGTCGTTGGCGTCGATCTCAACGGCGGAGTAATCGATCCATTTTTCAGGGAAACCAATCTTGGGGCGGAACGCGTCCAGCTTCTTCAGGGCTTCGGCCTTTGTGTCCTCACCCATCCACTCAAGGGAAGAAATGCTGTCCCGGTAGGCCTCGATCAGATTGGCCACGAGGGTTTGCATCCTGGCCTTGTGTCCGCCGGGGAAATGCCGCTCCACGTAGATTTGGCCCACCGCCTCGCCAAGTGCTGCTTCGACGACGGCAACGCCGCGCTTCCAGCGCTCCTTGTTCTGTGGGGTGCCACTGAGGGTGGTCCCGTAGAAGTCGAAGTTCGTGTCCACGAACTCCGAGGAGAGGTAGGGCGCCGCTGAGTTCAGCACCCTTAGGGTCAGCCATTCCTTCCAGACGGCAAGGGGTTCCGATTCGAGAAGCGCGGCCGCGCCGGCAAAGAAGTCCGGCGTGCTGACTACGATTTCGCCGCGTTTGCCGGCATCGACGCGGCCGGCCTCAAACCAGGTATTCAATAGCGGGAACAGCTTCGCTGCTTCTTCGGCCGTTTTCAGGTTGTATGTCTTTTGGGGATCCCGAAGCGTGACGTTGTCCCAGTGGTGGGATGCGAGGGCCTTTTCCAAGGCAACGATGCGACCAGCAGCGCCTTCTGCGTCAGCAACGCCGGCGAGGCCGAGCAACTTGGCGACGTATTCACCGTAGGCTGCCACAATCGGGGCAAACTTTTCATCGCGGTAGTAGGACTCGTCCGGGAGGCCGAGGCCGCCTTGTCCGATGTACAGAAGAATCCGCTCCGGGTTTCCGGCGTCGGGTGCCGGGTAGATGGAAAACAAGCCGGAAACGTCGCACCGGAACAGCCGGCCCAGCAACGCCGCAAATTCCTCTGCGGAACCCACTGACCGGACTTCCTCCAGTCGCTCCCGCAAGGGCTCGAGTCCCTTCGCTTCTGCCGCGGCCTCATCCATGAAGCTCGCGTAAAGTCCGCCGACCTTCTGTTCGATGCCGGAGGCCGATGCTCCCTTGTTGGCGGCTTCCTCGATGATCGCCTTGACGGCCAGTTCTGCCTCGTCACGCAAAGCCGTGAAGGTGCCTTCCAGCGGGCGGTCGTCAGGGATCGTCGTGCTGTTCAGCCACGCACCGTTGACGTGCTGGTAGAGGTCGTCCTGCGGCCGGACGCTGTGATCGATGTTGGAAAGAGTGATCCCCGACTGTGGCACTGTGGCTCCTTGAATGGACGCTGCAGCCGGCGTTGCCACCGTCGCTGCGTCTGCATAGTGGACGTTGCATGAGGTGTTGCAATGTCATCATACGCATCGTGTTACTGTGAACTTGTGCGTGCGGGAATGCTTCTTCTTAGCTGCCGCGGCGAGGCCTGAAAGCTATCTGAAAAGCTGGGCCACCCTCGCCGCGGAGTTTCGTTGTGCCCGGCTAAGCTTTCATTTAGATCTTAGAGAAAAGGCCACACGACATGCGTAATGCACAAAAGCCCTCCGGTATGCCGATTCACCGTTACCTGCCGTTCCAGGACCAGATCACTGTCGAAGTTCCGGATCGTACCTGGCCGGACAAAGTCATCACCAAGGCCCCGCGCTGGTGTGCAGTGGACCTGCGCGATGGTAACCAGGCACTGATCGATCCCATGAGCCCGGCGCGCAAGCTGAAGATGTTCCAGCTGCTGGTCAACATGGGATTCAAGGAGATCGAGGTTGGGTTCCCCTCCGCTTCCCAGACCGACTTTGATTTCGTTCGGCAGCTGATCGAAGGCGGCCATATACCGGACGACGTCACTATCCAGGTCCTCACCCAGGCGCGTGAACACCTGATTGAACGGACATATGAGTCCTTGGTGGGTGCCAAGCAGGCGATCGTGCACCTGTACAACTCCACTTCTGTGCTGCAGCGCCGGGTTGTCTTCAACCAGGACGAGGACGGCATCCTCGATATCGCCTTGCAGGGTGCCCGGCTGTGCAAAAAGTACGAAGAGACGCTGACCGATACCCACATCACCTACGAGTACTCTCCGGAGTCGTTCACGGGAACCGAGCTGGAGTATGCAGCCCGGGTCTGCAATGCAATCGCAGATGTGTTTGAAGCGTCAGCGGACAAGCAGGTCATTATCAACCTGCCGGCCACGGTGGAGATGGCAACCCCCAACGTCTATGCCGACTCCATTGAGTGGATGCACCGCAATCTGCATCCCCGTGACGGCATCATCATTTCACTGCACCCGCACAACGATCGCGGTACCGGCGTTGCTGCCGCGGAACTCGGCTACCTGGCTGGAGCAGACCGCATTGAGGGCTGCCTGTTCGGCAATGGTGAGCGCACAGGAAACGTTGACCTCGTCACCCTGGGCCTGAACATGTTTGTCCAGGGCGTGGACCCCATGATCAATTTCTCCGACATCGACGAGATCCGCCGCACGGTCGAGTACTGCAACCAGTTGCCCGTTCCCGAACGTTCGCCGTACGGTGGCGACCTCGTCTTCACAGCCTTTTCCGGTTCGCACCAGGACGCCATCAAGAAGGGCTTCGAAGCACTCGAGAAGGATGCGGCTGCGGCAGGGGTGCCCGTGGACGAGTTCACCTGGCAGGTTCCGTACCTGCCTATCGACCCCAAGGACCTGGGCCGAAGCTATGAAGCTGTCATCAGGGTCAACTCTCAGTCCGGCAAGGGCGGCGTCGCCTACCTGCTGAAGAACGAGCACAATCTCGATCTGCCGCGGCGCGCCCAGATTGAATTCTCCGGCGTCATCCAGCGCCGCACAGATGCTGTTGGTGGCGAGGTCAGCGGGGCGCAGCTCTGGCAGATCTTCCAGGACGAATACCTGCCCTCCGATGAGGAACAAGCCCAGTGGGGCCGTTACTCCCTGGGCAGCGTAAGCACTGAAACGGATGAGTCCGGCGCTATGACCATGAACGCAAACCTGCGGATTGATGGCGTAGAGGTGCGCAGGACCGGCCACGGGAATGGTCCAATCGCCGCGCTCCTGGACATCCTGCACCACGACGGCGTTGATGTCCGAGTGCTCGACTACAGCGAACACGCATTGTCAGAGGGCGGCAGCGCAAGTGCGGCTGCTTATGTTGAATGCGCGGTGGGCGAACGCGTCCTCTGGGGCGTGGGAATTGATCCCAGCACCACGACGTCCTCGCTGAAGGCGCTGATCTCGGCTGTAAACCGGGCAGTTCGGGACGCCCAGGCCTAACGCCAAGACCGTGTGGTGACGGGAAATACCGTCACCACACGGCCTTGTGGTCCTTCCAGGCCAGTGGCTTAGTGCGAAGATTAGTTGTGGCCAATCCCTCCTCATTTGCAGCGCGGTCCTACCGGGACGATGCCGTTGTGCTCCGCACCCATAAGTTGGGCGAGGCAGATCGGATTATCACCCTGCTGACCAAGCATCACGGGCAGGTACGTGCGGTCGCAAAAGGTGTGCGGCGGACCACCAGCCGTTTCGGCGCCCGGCTGGAGCCGTTCATGGTGGCCGACTTGCAGCTCATCTCTGGCCGAACCCTGGATATCGTCACCCAGGCTGTTGCCAAAGGCGCCTATGGAAGCAGCATTGCGGCGGACTATGGCCGCTTCACTGTAGCTGCTGCCATGACAGAGACGGCCGAGAAGCTTACGGACGCGGACGCCGAATCCGGCACGGCCCAGTACAACCTCTTGGTAGGTGCCTTGGCGGCGCTCAGCCGCTCGGACCATGCCCCCGAACTTATTCTGGACTCCTATCTCTTGCGCGCATTGGCCACAGGCGGATGGGCGCCGAGCTTTACTGATTGCGCCCGGTGCGGCAAGCCCGGACTGCACACGGCCTTTGCCGCGCCACTCGGGGGTATGGTGTGTGGCGATTGCCGCCCGCCTGGCTCACCGGCTCCGGCGCCGGAAACCGTGGTGTTGCTCGGAGCCCTCCTGACCGGGGATTGGGGCGTAGCTGACGCCTCGGACCCGAGGCATCGACGCGAAGCCGCCGGACTGGTGGCCAGTTACCTGCAATGGCATTTGGAACGCGCCTTGAAATCACTCAAACACGTGGAGCGAAGCTGACTGTGGCACTTGGAAAGAAAAGCAAGACAACCCCGGCGCGGACTTCGCCCGTAGTGGCCCCTTACGGACATCCTTCAGGTGCCGTTCCGCCCAACATTCCAAGTGAACTTATTCCGCAGCATGTAGCGATTGTCATGGATGGCAATGGACGTTGGGCCAACCAGCGGGGACTGCCGCGAATCGAGGGGCACAAGGCCGGCGAGCCGGCACTGCTGGACGTTATGGCCGGAGCCATTGAGCTAGGCATCAAGTACGTCAGCGTGTACGCGTTTTCCACGGAGAATTGGCGGCGATCCCCGGAGGAAGTCCGCTTCCTGATGGGATTTAACAAGGATGTGCTACGTCGCCAACGCAATCAGCTCGATGAATGGGGAGTCCGGATCCGGTGGGCCGGTCGACGCCCCAGGCTCTGGGGCTCGGTGATCCGTGAGCTTGAAGAGGCCGAGGAATTTACCAAGGCCAATGACACCTGCACGTTGACCATGTGTGTTAATTACGGTGGCCGGGCAGAAATCGCCGACGCCGTCTCTGCCATAGCTGAGGACGTTGCCGCCGGGCGCCTTAAGCCAGGATCGGTGACGGAAAAGACCATCCAGAAGTACCTGGACGAGCCCGACCTCCCCGACGTAGATCTCTTCCTGCGCAGTTCCGGGGAGCAGAGGCTGTCAAACTTCCTGCTGTGGCAGTCCGCATACGCCGAATTCGTCTTTATGGACACGTTGTGGCCGGACGTAGACAGGCGCACGCTCTGGGACGCCGTCGAGATTTACGCCAAGCGGGACCGCCGCTACGGCGGGGCAGTTGACGCAGCCCCAGCCGGAAAGTAGCGGGCCCGCTACTTTAATACGGGTAGGACGAAAGCCAGACCGACACATCACGGTACGCCTGTTGGCGGATGGTCCTCCGCGACAAGAAGATGTCGTGCAGGGCCCCTGGGTAGCGGAACACAGCTGTTCGCCTGCCCAGGCCCAGCGCGCGCCGGGATGTCTCCTCGACGTCGATCACGGCGTCGGCCCTCATGAGGTCCGACGTCCATTCGGCCTGTATCCGGGTCCGGCCCGATAAAAGGACCAGCACCGGGGCATCGATATTGAGTTTGCGCTCTACCGCTTTGTGGCCGGCAAGCACTGCCTTCGTCCAGCCAGCGCGGATGGGGAATGAGCCGCGCGGACGCCAGGCGGGATCCAGCGGCCACTCGCCGTGGGCCTGGTTGCTGACGCTCTCCCAGTAGGCAGGCATTTCAGGGAACCTGAACGGACGCTTGGGGTCGGTCCGCGCGAACGGCTCCACCACATGCATGGCGATGCTGCGAATCAGGCTGCTGCCTTGGAGCTCCAGCCATGGCGAGTTCAGGACAAGTGTCCCGATCCTGCCTGGATGGCGGTCCGCCCACAGAGAAGCAATCAGACCTCCCAGGGAGTGCGCAAGCATATGGATGGTTGGCGACGCTGGACTGTTGGTCCTGGCCACAACGTCCCGTTCGATCTCCAGCAAGGCTGCTTCGATCTCTTCGTCGTAGACGGCCAGATCGGTTGTGTATCCGGGAGTCTGACCAGGTAGCAGGCTGCGCCCAAATTTCCGAAGGTCCAGCGCGTAGAAATGAAAGCCGGACGCCGTCAGGTACTCGGCGAGTTCGGTCTGGAGGAAGTAGTCAGCCCAGCCGTGCAGGTATAGGACCACCCGCGGTGCCCCCGTGGGATCCATGGACGCCGCACGACGCCTGCGTTGCGTGAAGGTGGAGAAGAAATCAAGGATGCCATGAGGGGCTACGGCTGTGACGGGCGGGGCATGCCTGACGAGTGTTGCTTTGACGGGGCCCTCCTCGTCAGGAGACAGGGGGAGTTCCAGTCGTTCGTATCCGGTGCCCAGGATGTCCGGTTGCCAAAGATGTACCGATTCTTCGGTGGTGGTCATGCGTCCCCCTCCTGCCGTACCTGCGGCAAGTCACTCTCCATGTACCCGCGAATCCATCGTGAAAGCCTCGCGTAGGCATCTGCCCGGACGTTTGGTGCGGACAGGAAGACATCATGCAGCCCGCCATCCACTCTTTCCAGAGTCACACTGCGACCCAAGGCCATGGCACGCAGTGCGATGATGCCGACGTCCAATACAGCATCCGAACGCCGCATGGACTCCTGCCACACCATTCCGTTGGCGCTGGCTGTCGATGTCAGAACCAGCACCGGGATGTCCAGGTCCAGGCCGCGTGCAACCTGTGAGTGGCCGGCCAGGACGGCGCTCAGCCAACCGGCCCTGACGGGAAAGGCCAGGGGTGGCCGGTACTTTTCATCCAGCGGCCATTCGCCTTCCGCGGTATTGCTGATGCTGCGGAAGTAGAATCCACGCTCCGGCAGCCTTAAGACCATCTCGGGCCGGACCCTGGCAATGGGTCCCACCATTGCTTGGGCGGCGCGCCTGACAAGTGAGCTGCCATGCATTTCAAGCCAAGGGCTGTTGAGGATCAGGTGCTGCACCCGGCCTGGGTGCTTGCTCGTCCACAGTGCTGCGATGAGGCCCCCGGTGGAATGGCCCATCAGGGCAACACCATTTCTGAGAGGTCCCGTGCTGTCGCTGTGGATGACCTCGAGGGCACGGCTGATTTCGGCGTCGTAGTCCCCAAGATTGGCCACGTACCCGCCCGGCGAACCTGAAGTCAGGCTCCTTCCATGGTTATGCATGTCCAATGCATAGAATTCGTACCCGTGCCCTGCCCAAAACCTGGCAAGTTCCACATTGAAGAAGTAGTCGCTCCAGCCATGCAGGAACAGCAACGCGCCGTGCGTGGCCTGGCCCTCCTGGGTGGTCGACTCCGGCCGGTGACGGACCAGGGTTGCACGGCGCACCACGCCGTCAGGTCCTTCGACGTCCAAGGCGCATGACTGGAAGTCCATTCCCAGTATGTCGGTCGACCAATCCATGCCTTCAGCTTAGACACTCGCCGCTGCGTCGCGTCCCGCGGCCCTGCCTGTGAAAAGACATCCACCCAGGAAGGTTCCTTCCAGGGCCCTGTACCCATGGATGCCGCCTCCGCCGAAGCCCGCCGCTTCACCGGCTGCATAAAGGCCCGGGATCACCCGGTCTTCCTGGTCCAGGACCCGGGACCTGAGGTCAGTCTTCAGCCCTCCCAGGGTTTTCCTTGTGAGGATGGACAGCCTGATGGCAATGAGCGGTCCGTGGGCAGGATCGGCCAGGCGGTGTGGGGGAGCCACGCGCATCAGTTTGTCAGTGGCAAAACGGCGGGCCGCGCGGATAGCAGCCAATTGGGGGTCCTTGCCCAGTCCGCTTGCCACTTGAAGGTCGCGGGCGCGCACCAGCGCGTCCAGGTGGTCAGCGCTGATCAGTTGATTGCCCGTGAGTGCGTTCATTTTCCCGGCCAGGTCATGGGGCGAGGATGCCTGAATGAAGTCGATGCCTTTGTCCAGGAAACGTTGTATGGGGGTATCGCTGCCTGGCTTCAGTCGGGAAACGAGCAGTGAAACGTCCCTCCCGGTCAGGTCCGGGTTCTGCTCGGATCCGGAAAGCGCGAGTTCCTTGAGCGCAATGGTGCGGTTCAGGACGAACCACGAATAACTGTGACCGGTGGCGACGATGTGGCGCAGCGCGCCAAGGGAATCGAAGCCTGGAAACAGAGGCGCCGGCAGCTGTTGCCCATCGGCATCCAACCACAGTGATGACGGACCGGGAAGGATGCGGATGCCGTGCTTGGGCCACACGGGATCGTAGTTATGGATGCCCTCGGGGTAATGCCACATGCGGTCTCCGTTCACCAACGATGCACCGAGGGATTCCGCAACAGGAAGGAAATTACCATCCACTGAAGCGGGAACACCGCTGAGCATGTCAGCCGGTGCAGCGTTGTCCGGCCATTGCCGGCGCACGGTCTCGTGATTGCCGCCGATGCCGCCTGTAGTCACTACGACAGCGCCCGCCCTGGCCTCGAAACCCCCGACGGCGGTTCGCGAGGACGCTTGGCCGCGCACCGCCGTCGAGGGTTCCAGAATCTGGCCCGTGACACCTGCCACCCTGCCGGCCGTCGTCGACAGCCCAGTAGCCCTGTGCCGGAAGTGCAGCGACACCCTCCCCGTTTGGACACCTTCCTGCACCTTGGCCAAAAACGGTTCCACGAGGGCGGGGCCCGTTCCCCACGTGACGTGGAACCGGGGAACGGTGTTTCCGTGTCCCTGTGGGCCATAACCTCCGCGTTCTGCCCATTGCACCAAAGGGAAGATTCCGACGTCGAGGCTTTTCAACCAGGCGCGCTTCTCACCGGAGGCAAAGTGGACATAGGCTTCGGCCCACTGCCGCGCCATCCCATCGTGTGGCCGGTCAAAGCCCGCGGAGGCCACCCAGTCCGAGAGCGCCAATTCAGCGCTATCCCTGACACCGAGCCGGCGCTGCTCCGGCGTGTCGACCATGAACAGGCCCCCGAAGGACCAATGCGCCTGTCCACCCAGGGATGCCGCTGGCTCCTGGTCCAGGATCGCCACGCGCTTGCCTGCCGCATAGGCGGTTGCTGCCGCTACCAGTCCGGACAAGCCTGCACCTACAACGATGACGTCGGCGAGGATTGGATTCCCATGATCTGCATCACGATCTTGTAGCGGCATGCGTACATGCTAGCCGCAGGCAAGGTCACGGGTTTGGTGTGTTGTCAGTAAACCGGAAAACTAGGACCATGCGTGTTTACCCCACCTTCTTCAAGCTCGCCTTCTCCTGGATGGATGCCGAGAAAGCCCACAAGATCGGCTTTCAAGCGATCCGGGCGGCCCACCGCACCGGCGCAGGCAGGGTTCTTGCCAGGATCACAGCTCCGGATGCATCCCTTCGAACCGAGGCGCTTGGGTTGACGTTCCCCTCTCCCTTCGGTTTGGCAGCCGGCTTTGACAAGGAAGGACACGGAATCGAAGCGCTGGCCGATCTGGGATTTGGCCACGTAGAGGTGGGAACCATCACCGGGCAGGCGCAGCCTGGCAACGAAAAGCCGCGTTTGTTCCGATTGATTGACGACCGCGCCGTCATCAACCGGATGGGCTTCAACAACGACGGCGCAGCAGCTGTGGCTCCGCGACTCAAGTCGGCGAAAGCTGCACTGCAGCGCCTTCACGCCGATGTACGTCCCGTGATTGGTGTCAACATCGGCAAGACGAAAGTTGTTGAGCTGCATGAGGCCACAGAAGACTACCTCGTCAGCGCCCGGAGCCTCGCTCCTGCGGCCGACTACCTCGTGGTCAATGTCAGTTCGCCAAACACGCCGGGACTGCGGCTGCTCCAGAACGTGGAAACTCTTCGGCCGCTGCTCCGGGCCGTGGGGGATGCCGCAGATGAAGCTGCTGGCCGCCATGTTCCCCTGCTCGTCAAGATAGCGCCTGACCTGAGCAACGAGGACATCGACGACGTCGCCCGGCTTGCGCTTGACCTCAAGCTGGACGGCATCATTGCAACCAACACCACCATCGCCCGGGACGGCCTCGTCACTGATGCTGCGAAGGTTGGATCGCTGGGAGCCGGTGGGCTTTCAGGTGCACCGCTGAAGCAGCGGTCACTGGAGGTCCTGCGACGACTCAAGGACGCCGTCGGTGACCAGCTGGTACTGATTGCCGTGGGCGGCGTGGAGTCCGCCCAGGATGTCCAGGACCGTTTGAATGCTGGGGCAACCCTGGTGCAGGGCTACACCGCGTTCCTCTACGAGGGCCCGTTCTGGGCATCACGCATCAACAAGGGCCTCGTGAAGATCCGGAAGCGGGACTCCCGCTAGTCAAAACGTGGGTTATAGGACAAAACGTGTGTATGGGAGGGGCTTGCATTCCAGTGATCGCGGGGGAAATCCGGGTTAGCTAAGCTTTTGAAGCTTAGGGTGGCTGGGGTGCTTGCATATCTCCGGAGTGTTTGATTTGTGGTCGCGGGCTGGTTCGGAACGGGAAAACAGCTGCCGGGAAGCAGCGGTACCGGTGCCTGGAGTGCGGGGCGAGCCGCTCGGGTGAACGTCCCGATGTGAGCCGCCGGGCTGAATTGGATGCGTTCCTGGGCTGGCTGCTGGGCACGTCAAACCAGTCCGCGGCAACCTCGTTCGGCACCGCCCGTTCCTTCCGGCGCCGAACAGGGTGGTGCTGGAACATCGCCCCGAAGATTCCGGCCACGGGCGAGGTCCATGACCAGGTCCAGGTCGACGGGATTTATGTGGGCTCGTGGTGCTGTTTGATCGCTGTGGCCGGGGATTACGTGCTGGGTTGGCAGTGGTGCGATACCGAGAAGAAGGCCGCGTGGGCTGCCCTGCTCGCACGGTTCCCCGCCCCCACCGTCGTGGTCACCGATGGTGGCTCCGGCATCGCAGCGGCCCTGTCCGAGTGCTGGAGTGAGACCGCGGTTCAGCGGTGCCTGGTCCACGTCCAACGCAACGTCCGCACCTACCTGACCGGCCGGCCCAGGACTGAGGCGGGCAAGGCGTTGCTGCGGCTCGGGCGCGCCCTAACGAGGATCACCACCGCGGCCGAAGCCGCCGCGTGGCTGGGCGGGCTCCATGACTGGCACCAGAGCTACGGGAACCTGGTCAAAGCCCGCACCTATCGCAACGGCAGCGCCGTTGTGCCCGGGTGGGTCAGGGCGAATCAAACCTGGTGGTACACCCACGACAGGCTCCGTAAGGCCTACCGGCTGTTGGAACGGCTCAGCCAGGCCGGGACACTTTTCACCTACCTGCGCGCCGAGTTCGCCGGCCTCCAGATCGCCTCGACCACCAACCGCATTGAAGGCGGCACCAACGCCCAACTCCGGTTACTGCTGCGGGCCCACCGGGGCATGAGCGAAGAGCACCGCAAACGGGCGATCGAGTGGTACCTCTACCTCCACAGCGAACAGCCCCTGCCACCGGCGAAACTCATCAAAGCCCAGCACCACCACCCGGCCAAGACCGAAACCAGGACCCCGATCGAGCAGGAACCCGGGCCCGAGCTCTACAGCACCGGACTCAGCGCCGAGGAAGGCCTCTGGGACCGCAAAGGCTGGGCCGGACGCACATGACACACCCGGGATTTACACACGTTTTGTCCTATAACCCCAAAACGTCCACCTGGGAACGAATCGAAACGAAGGCCCATACGAAGAACCCCGGACCAATGGTCCGGGGTTCTTCGTATGAGTAGTGGGGTCGGGGCCTCTTTGGCGTGCCGCTACGCGGGGTACTGGCCTCGCTTGACCTGTGGCTTGGGGAGGCGGAGCTTGCGGAACTGCAGGGCACGCATGCATCCGTACCAGATTGCACCACGCTCGACTTCGCCGAACTTCTCGCCCAGGCGCTTGCGGAGCTTGCGTGAAAGGATGAAAGCATCCACGAAGACGGCAAGGAACATGATCCAGAATCCAACCAGGACATAAGTAATCTGTGCACTGTTGGCCGGGACGATAAGCGAGATCACCACGAAAAGCAGGGCGCCGAACATCAGGTATTCGCCGAGGCTGAACCGGGCGTCCACATAATCCCGAACGAAGCGCTTCTGGGGACCCTTGTCCCTCAGGGGCAGGTACTTTTCGTCACCTGTATCCAGCGCCTGCCGCATCTTCTGGCGCTGGTCCTGAATCGCGACGCGTTCGGCCTCCTTGGAAGCTTTGCGGTCGTTGGGCACCAGTGGGCGCTTGCGGGCTGCCTCCTGGTCCTTCCGCTTGGGGGTAGGGGCGCCCTTTCCGGCACCTGGCTCCTGGGCGGCGGCTTGGGCCTGGTCTACTACTGCTTGAGCGCTGGGCTCTTCCTTTTTGCGTCCGAACACCCATACAGAATACCCCGCAGGAAGGTGGCGAAGATTACGGACGGCCGTGGTCTCCCTCCAGCCTGGCAGCCCACCGCGCCTTCCTTTGCCTTCCCGAAGTCAGCTGTAAAGTTTGGGCATGACATCAGAACATGCGGAGATCCCGCAGAATCAGCGACGGAACTCCGGCCACAGCACTGAGCGCCCGTCGTCGAACGAGACCATCCGCTCCGAAGTCGTGGCCGCTTTGGCCAAAGCAGTCGATGAGTCATTCAGCGCGACTCTTGGCGCCCTGAAGGACCTTGTCGGTATCCCGGGAATCGCGTGGCCAAGCTTCGAACCCGCCGAACTGGATCGCAGCGCCGAAGCTGTCGCCTCCTTGGTAAGGGCAACGGGAATGGATGACGTACGAATTCTGCGCTGCGACAAACCGGACGGGACGCCCGGGGGTCCCGCCGTCGTCGCCCGCCGTCCGGCCGGCGAGGGCAAGCCCACGATTCTCTTGTACGCGCACCATGACGTCCAGCCGCCCGGCGATCGGGCGCTTTGGGCTTCCGAGCCTTTCATCGCGGAGGAACGGGAAGGCCGGCTCTATGGTCGCGGCGCGGCTGACGATAAAGCCGGCATCATGGCCCATCTGGCTGCTTACACGGCTGCGACAAAGGTCCTGGGGGATGGGTTTGGCCTCGGCGTGACGCTCTTCTTTGAAGGCGAGGAAGAAGCGGGGTCGCCCACCTTCAGGACATTCCTTGAGGAACATCGCGAGCTTCTCCGATCCGATGTGATTGTGGTGGCGGACTCCAGCAACTGGAAGGTCGGCATTCCTGCCTTGACCACCAGCCTGCGTGGGCTCGTGGATGGCACGTTCGAAGTCCGTGTGCTGGAACATGCGGTGCATTCGGGAATGTACGGTGGCCCGGTGCTGGACGCTCCGACCCTGCTGTCCCGCCTCATTGCGACCCTCCACGATCACGAAGGTAATGTCGCTGTGGCCGGGCTCGTTGGAAATGACAACGTTGCGGTTGACCTGACGGAGGCCGAATACCGCGCCGACGCTTCAGTGCTCGACGGCGTCAAACTCGCCGGGGGCGGGACGATCGGTTCGCGTTTGTGGACCAAGCCGGCGTTGTCCATCATCGGCATGGATGTTCCTGCCGTTGCCGTTGCCTCCAATACGCTCATTCCCTCAGCCCGCGCCAAATTCAGCATGCGCCTGGCTCCCGGACAGGATCCCGACGCCGCTATGGAGGCTTTGAAGAGCCATGTTGAGTCCCACGCACCATTTGGCGCCGAAGTAACATTTACGCCGGGGGAGAGGGGCAATGCCTTTTCGACCGATACCTCGTCGGCAGCTGCCAGGGTGGCACTCTGGGCCTTGGGGGAAGCCTGGGGAGTCCAACCAGTGGAAATGGGAATCGGCGGTTCCATCCCGTTCATTGCCGACCTGACCGAGATGTATCCCGATGTCCAGATTCTGGTGACAGGCGTAGAAGATCCGGATTCCCGCGCCCACAGTGCCAATGAATCGCTGCACATAGGCGATTTCCGTAATGCTGTGCTGGCGGAGTCGCTGATGCTGGCGCGGCTTAACGCTGAAGGCCTTGATGGCTGAGCAGCGCAATGGCGTTACAAGGTGTCGTTTATGGGTGGCGGGGCAGGCCGGGAACAAGTAAATGCGGTCCGTGGTTACGTCAGAAGTTATAGCTCAGCGTCTGCGCGACGTAGCATGGAGCTATAACCCGTACGTAATTGGGTAAGGGCAGGCTGCGTTCCGGCGCCGCCGCCAGGAGCGTCATAAGAAGGTAGGCCAATGAGCACTGCAACCAACGAAAACAGCACCGGAGCACAGCTCGTCCCAGACGAGGAGCTTCCCACGCACGAGGTCAATCTGACCGATGTCGCAGCAGGCAAGGTCCGTAGCCTCCTCGAACAGGAAGGGCGCACCGATCTGCGTCTGCGCGTTGCAGTCCAGCCGGGCGGCTGCTCGGGCTTGATCTACCAGCTCTACTTCGACGAGCGCCTTCTCGACGGCGATGCCGTCCGCGACTACGACGGCGTCGAGGTCGTAGTGGACAAGATGAGCGTGCCCTACCTGAGTGGGGCCAGCATTGACTTCGAGGACACCATCTCGAAGCAGGGCTTCACCATTGATAACCCGAACGCCGGCGGGTCTTGCGCTTGCGGCGACTCGTTCCACTGACGTGAGCTATCGCCGCATGTCGGCGCCCCTCTGCATGCGTTCCAACGCATTCGGAGCCACGGCGCCGACATGTGCGCGAAAACCGCTTCATAGCGGTAAGCTCTACATCGGGTAGTAAAACTTTTTAGTGTGCCCGGTGGCCTTTGGCCTGCCGGGAGACAGCAACAAGAGGAAGGGCCGTCTGTGAGTTCGCAGAACCGAACCGGCAGCCGACGCATAAAGATCACCTCGATCACTGGCTTGGCACTAGCCGGCGCGTTGGTTTTGACCGGATGTTCACCAGAGGTAGAGAAGGGTTGGCTGCCAACTGAGCGCGGCACGACCAACCACACTGACCGGATCATGGACCTCTGGGTCAACTCATGGATCGCCGCCTTGGCAGTCGGTATCATCACGTGGGGCCTTCTGGTCTGGTGCATCATCGCTTACCGCCGCCGTAAGGGCACCACGGGATTCCCGAAGCAGCTCAGCTATAACCTGCCGCTTGAGGTCTTCTATTTGACCATTCCGCTGTTCATGGTGCTGGTGTTCTTCTACTTCACCGACCAGGACCAGCGTGCGATCGATGACCGCTCACAGCCGGCAGACGTCGTCGTTGACGTCCGCGGCAAGCAGTGGGCCTGGGACTTCAACTACAAAAAGGGCGAGGTCATCAACGAAGACCTCCACGAGGCCGGCGTTCAGGCCCACCTGACCGGCAACGAAGTCAACAAAGAACTCCTCCCCACGCTGTACTTGCCCGTTGGCAAGTCGGTTGACCTGGAGCTGAACTCCCGCGATGTCATCCACTCTTTCTGGGTTCCGGCCTTCCTGCAGAAGCGGGACATGATCCCCGGCAAGACCAACTACATCAGGTTCACTCCCACCAAGGAGGGCACTTTCGATGGCAAGTGCGCCGAACTCTGCGGTGAATACCACTCCGAAATGCTGTTCCGCGTCAAGGTTGTCTCCGAGTCTGAATTCCAGGCCCACATGGACAAGCTTCGCCAGGACGGCAACACGGGCCTGCTCGGTGCGGAATACGACCGCAACCCGGACCTGATCGAAACCAAGTAAGGGGAGCGACGTGGCTACTTACACTCAATCCGCCGGGACCCTAGAGGCTCCCGTAGTTCCTAAATCCAAGGGACGCATAGTCGTCAACTGGATCACCTCCACGGACCACAAGACCATCGGGTACATGTACCTCATCGCGTCCTTTGTGTTCTTCTGCCTCGGCGGCGTCATGGCGCTGTTGATCCGTGCTGAGCTGTTCGAACCTGGTATGCAGATCCTGCAGACCAAGGAACAGTACAACCAGATGTTCACGATGCACGGCACCGTGATGCTCCTGATGTTCGCGACGCCGCTCTTCGCCGGCTTTGCCAACGTCATCATGCCGCTTCAAATTGGTGCTCCCGACGTCGCCTTCCCGCGTTTGAACGCACTGGCCTTCTGGTTCTTCCTCTTCGGTTCCACCATTGCGGTCTCCGGCTTCATCACCCCGCAGGGTGCTGCATCCTTTGGTTGGTTCGCCTACGCGCCCCTGTCCAACACGACGTTCAGCCCGGGCGTTGGTGGCGACCTTTGGGTCTTCGGCCTTGCTCTTTCCGGTTTTGGAACGATCCTCGGTGCGGTGAACTTCATCACCACCATCATCTGCATGCGTGCCCCCGGCATGACCATGTGGCGCATGCCCATCTTCACCTGGAACACCCTCGTCACGGCCATCCTGGTCCTGATGGCTTTCCCGCCGCTGGCAGCAGCCCTGTTTGCCCTCGGTGCAGACCGTCGCTTTGGTGCCCACATCTTTGATCCCGAAAACGGCGGCGCAGTGCTCTGGCAGCACCTGTTCTGGTTCTTCGGCCACCCCGAGGTGTACATCATCGCCCTGCCGTTCTTCGGCATCGTGTCTGAGATCTTCCCGGTGTTCAGCCGCAAGCCGATCTTCGGTTACAAGGGCCTTGTCTACGCGACCATCGCCATTGCTGCACTCTCCGTCACTGTGTGGGCACACCACATGTACGTGACTGGTTCTGTGTTGCTTCCGTTCTTCGCCTTCATGACCATGCTGATCGCCGTGCCTACCGGTGTGAAGTTCTTCAACTGGATCGGTACCCTCTGGCAGGGCTCCATCACCTTCGAGACTCCGATGCTCTGGAGCATTGGCTTCCTGGTGACCTTCCTCTTCGGTGGCCTCACCGGTATTATCCTGGCGTCGCCGCCGCTGGACTTCCACGTCTCGGACTCGTACTTCGTCGTGGCCCACTTCCACTACGTCGTCTTCGGTACGGTTGTGTTCGCCATGTTCGCCGGCTTCTACTTCTGGTGGCCGAAGTGGACTGGCAAGATGCTCAACGAACGCCTTGGCAAGATTCACTTCTGGCTGCTCTTCCTTGGCTTCCACGGCACCTTCCTGATCCAGCACTGGCTGGGTGTTGAGGGTATGCCCCGCCGGTATGCGGACTACATGCCGCAGGACAACTTCACCTGGATGAACCAGTTCTCCACGATCTCGTCCTTCGTCCTGGGTGCCTCGCTGCTGCCGTTCTTCTGGAACGTCTACATCACGTGGCGCAGCAACAAGAAGGTAGAAGTCGATGACCCCTGGGGCTTCGGTGCATCGCTGGAATGGGCAACTTCGTGCCCGCCGCCGCGCCACAACTTCACCTCCCTGCCCCGTATCCGTTCTGAGCGCCCGGCACTGGACCTTCACCACCCGGAGTTGGCCCAGGTCCACACCGCACAGTCCCCGGAACCGGCAGCAGTGCTGCTCGGTAACGCCGACCAGAAGGACGTCCGCAAGTGAAAATCGAGTCATGGCTCTTTGGAGCCGGAGTTTTCTTCTTCGTCCCCGTCGCCATTGCGTACGGATTCCTGACGCAGTGGTCCGAATGGGTCGGCGTCCTGGGCATCCTGCTCGTGGGCGGCTTGGCCGGCATGATCGGTGCCTACCTGGGCTTCACGGGAAGGCGCATCGGTATGCGCCCGGAAGATCGTCCCGATGCTGAAATCCACGAGGGCGCCGGCGAGCAGGGTCACTTCAGCCCCTGGAGCTGGTGGCCGCTGGTCCTTGGTCTGTCATGTGCCGCTGGATTCCTCGGCTTGGCCGTTGGCTTCTGGGTGACCTACATCGCGGGTGGCCTTGCCCTGGTGGCACTGGTTGGCTGGGTCTTCGAATACAGCCGTGGCGACCACGCACACTAACGGCACAACAACATAACGACGACGGGCCCCACCTTTTGGTGGGGCCCGTTCTCGTGGTTGGGGCGTCAACGGGCCTGAGTGCCCTCCAGAACGGCAGAAAGGCCCACGAGGGCATTGTTGGCGTCAGAGACACTTTGATCGTCTTGGAGCGCCTCCACGGCCACCTCAAGGAGTACCTCGCAGCCATGGCCAAAGTCTTCTGTCATGACTTCAAGGAGCGAGCGTGCATCTACAGGCGGCCGGTCAGGCTTCCTGATCGTAACTGGCAGCCCAGTGTCGGTCACGGCACGAACAAACACCGCTGCCGCCCGCGCGTGCAACCCTATTTCTGCTGCGACGAAGGATTTCTGCTCCGGCAAGCCAGCTCCTTTGCTAAGACGGGATATCCGTCCGGGAAATTTGATCCATACAAGCGTAGCCGCCGCCTGGCCCGCTCTCCACATCGCGCAGTGCGGCTGGTCTAGACCTGTGCCCCGGCTGATCTACCCTTAAGGCATGACCTATTTGATGTTGGGAGCTCGTCATGCCTGAAGCCGCGAGTATCGCCGGTGAAATTGACCGGACCAGCAGCACCCCTATTTACATCCAGCTCCGGGAGATATTGAGGAGTTTCATAGCCCAGTCATGTCCGCCAGGCTCGTCGCTGCCGTCTGAGCGGGACCTTTCCCTACGATTTGGTCTTGCGAGGATGACCGTACGGCAAGCCATTGATGCCTTGGTGGGTGAGGAAGTCATTGAGCGGGTGGTGGGACTCGGTACGTTCGTTAAGAAGCCCAAACTCGATCTCCAGGTGAAGCTGACCTCATACAGCGAGGAGATGCAACGACGAGGGATGGTTCCGGCTGCAAAGGTGTTGAGCTTTGAACAGATTGCCGCCAGTGCTTTTCTGGCGCGGGAGCTTCAGCTTGAGGAAGGCACGCCGTTGGTCCGTTTCCGGCGGTTGCTGTTGGCCGACAACGAACCCATGAGCGTCGACGAGAACTTCATTCCGGCACACCGCGTCCCGGGGCTGTTGGATGAGGCGCCCCCCACTTCGCTCTACAACGTGCTCAGCGAACGCTACGGCCTCGTCATGGAATGGGGCGAGGACATGATTGAGGCCACGGCGGCATCCCCTTCAACGGCGAGGTTGTTGAACGTGGACGTGGGCTCACCCCTGTTAAAGATCCAGCGCCATGCCTTCGTGGCCCGGGCAATGGTGGACTACTCCGTTTCCTACTACCGGGCCGACCGCTACAAGCTTTGGATTCCGCTGCAGCGGCCAGGGGTCCGGCCCACACGCAACTACTCCTCCGGTTACCGAACCCAATAGAGCCGGGAGCGGTCCGTATCGGGTCCATCACACACTGCAAAAACAACAGGGAAGGGCACGATCCTTATGGATCGTGCCCTTCCCTGTTTTCAAGCCGTAACTAGTGGCTGAGGCTCTTCTGGTCCTCGCCAGCTTCGATGGCCTCGTGGTGGCCATGCGCGTGGGCTGCTTCGAGTTCCGCCGGAGTTGCCGGAGCAACACGGTCTTCGAAGAACCACTTGGAGAGTGCTGCACGGCGCTTTTCCTTGCGGGTTACCACCCCGTGCTCGTTCGGCGTCGCCGGCAACGGAACCGGAGATTCGAATCCAACGAGCTTGTAGCGCTTGTACTCGTCCAGGGGAGCGTGTACTTCGATGAACTCACCGTGGGGGAGCCGTACGATGCGGCCGGTCTCACGCCCGTGGAGGGCGATCTCGCGGTCCTTGCGCTGCAGTGCCAGTGCGATTCGCTTGGTCACGATGAAAGCGAGAACCGGGCCGATAAAGAACAGTGTGCGCAGCCAGTACGTGACATCGTTCAGGGATACGTGGAAATGCGTGGCGATGAGGTCCGAACCTGCCGCAGCCCACATGACGCAGTACCAGGTGAAACCGGCAACACCGATCGCGGTACGGGTAGGTGCGTTGCGGGGACGATCAAGGACGTGGTGCTCGCGGTTGTCCTTGGTGACCCAGCGTTCAATCCACGGGTACATGAACAGCACGGTGAAGATGATGCCGGCAGGCACGAGTGCCGGGAGCAGGACGTTCAGGGTCAGCGTGTGTCCGAAGACGATGTACTCAAAGTGGAAGTTGTTGACGACACCAGGCATGAGGCGAAGTGCACCGTCAACGAATCCGATGTACCAGTCAGGCTGGGTACCTGCGGAAACCGGTGAGGGGTCGTAGGGACCGTAGTTCCAGATCGGGTTGATCGTAAAGGCAGCTGCCATTAGGGCCAGCACACCGAAGACGATGAAGAAGAACCCGCCGGCCTTGGCAGCGTAAACCGGGCCGAGGGGGTAGCCGACGACGTTGCCGTCATTGCGCCCAGGGCCGGGGTACTGAGTGTGCTTGTGCACGACAACCATGAACAGGTGAATCACGATCATCAGCAGAATCAGTGCCGGGACCAGAAGGATGTGAAGCACATACAGACGACCAATGATCGCTGTGCCCGGGAATTCTCCACCGAAGAGGAAGAACGAGATGTAGGTACCAATGACCGGAATGGACTTGATAACGCCATCGATGATGCGCAGACCGTTGCCGGAAAGGAGGTCATCGGGGAGGGAGTAGCCAGTGAAGCCGGCAGCCATGGCCAGAATCAGCAGGACGCCGCCCACTACCCAGTTCATTTCACGGGGCTTGCGGAACGCGCCAGTGAAGAACACACGCAGCATGTGGACACCAAGGGATGCCACGAACAGCAGTGCCGCCCAGTGGTGCACCTGACGCATGAAGAGGCCACCGCGGACATCGAAGGAGATGTTCAGCGATGAGCTGTAGGCCACCGACATTTCGACGTTGTACAACGGCGTGTAGGAACCCTGGTAGTGGGTTTCAGCCATCGAGGGGTCGAAGAAGAAGGTCAGGAACGTACCCGACATCAGCAGGATGACGAAGGAGTACAGCGCCACCTCACCGAACATGAATGACCAGTGGTCAGGAAACACCTTCCGGCCGAACTCGCGCAGGATGCCGGAACCGCCTACACGCTCGTCTACGAAGTCAGTGAAACGGCCAACTTTGGTCTTCGCTACGAAGGGGGCTTCAGCTGTTGATGAGGCGCTCATGCTCGTCACGCTCCCAGTAACTCGGTCCTACAGGTTCTTTGAAGTCGCTGGTAGCGACGAGGTAGCCTTCTGCGTCAACTGCGATGGGCAGCTGGGGGAGCGGACGGCTGGCCGGTCCAAAGATGACCTTGCATTCCTGCGTGAGGTCGAACGTGGACTGGTGGCACGGGCACAGCAGGTGGTGGGTCTGCTGCTCGTAAAGAGCAACGGGGCAACCAACGTGCGTGCAGATCTTGGAGTAAGCAACAATGCCGTTGTAGCTCCAGTCCTCGCGGCCCTCGGAAGGGTTCAGCGAGTTCGGATCCAAACGCATCAGCAGAACGACGGCCTTGGCCTTTTCGTTCAGCTTGCCCTCGTGAAGTTCGTTGAGGCCCTCGGGAATGACGTGGAAGGCCGAACCGATGGTGACATCCGAAGCCTTGATGGGAGTGCCATCGGGGTCGCGGGTAAGTCGCTTGAGCTTGCCACCTTCAGGAGCCCACATGGTGTGTGCGAGCTTGTCATCCGGACGCGGTCCCAAGTCGCCGAAAATGGCGAGGGCAGGGAGCGGAGCAAGGGCAACGGCACCAAGAAGGGTGTTGCGGATCAGCGGGCGGCGCTTAATGCCGGTTTCCTCGACGATGTCGTCGACGATACGCACTGCAGCCTGGCGATCTTCCTCATGACGGATAGCGTGGCGCTCCTCCGACACTTCGTGATCGGGCATCAGGGCCTTGGCCCAGTGCACGATACCAGTGCCGATGCCGAGCATTGCGAACGCCGTACCCAGGCCCAGGAGCAGGTTCTGGGTACGGATGTTTGCAATCGTCGAATCGTCGCCCAGATCGATGGCGAAGTACGCCACCAGGAAGATCAGCGTGCCAATGACGGAGGTGCCAAACAAAATGGCTACCTGACGTTCGGCTCGCTTTGCGGCTACCGGGTCCGTGTCAGCCAGGCGCAAACGATGCGGAGGAAGTCCAGGATCCTGGAACTTCTCCACCTCATTCTGACCAGCCGTAGCTACGGTGCCCGAGTGGTTCGGACTGCCGTCACTATGGTTGCCCATAATTCGCCTCATCCTTCTCTCGTTGTCTCGGCCTGAGCCGAGTTAATTTTCAGTTCGAAACTGCTGACCATGCAGCAGAAGTTTGTTGTCTCGTCCGGACTATGACGTGCGTGACGTCAGCCAGATGGTGAAGGCGATGATGACGCCCAAGCCGGCAATCCAGACGAAGAGACCCTCTGATACGGGGCCAAGGGAGCCGAGATCGGCACCGCCCGGCGAGCCGTTGGCTTCGATGGTCTTGAGGAAGGTGATGATGTCGCGCTTACCTTCGGGGGAGACATTCGAGTCGTTGAACACAGGCATGTTCTGCGGGCCTGTGGCCATGGCTTCGTAGATGTGCTTTCCAGTGACATCGGCCAGCGCCGGAGCGAACTTGCCGCGCGTCAGGGCGCCACCGGCTGCTGCAGCGTTATGGCACATGGCGCAGTTGACTCGGAAGAGCTCGCCACCATTGGCTGCATCTCCCTTTTCGTCAAGGAGGTGCTCTTCCGGAATCGCAGGGCCTGCGCCGAGCGATGCAACGTAAGCGGCCAGTTGGCTGGTCTGCTCCTCGTTGAACTGGACGGGCTTCTTCTGCGCCTGGGGGCCGTTCATCTGCATGGGCATACGGCCGGTGCCAACCTGGAAGTCAACTGCTGCGGCACCCACGCCGACCAGCGAGGGGCCGTCCTTGGTTCCGCTTGCACCCATGCCGTGGCAGGTGGCGCAGTTGGCAGCAAACAATTTGCCGCCTTGTTCTACGTCACTTGCGCTGTAGCTGGTGGTGTCGGCCTTGGCCTGGTTGACAGATGTGGCAACGGCGTACAGCCCACCAGTGAGGAGGAGGCCCATCAGCAGCAGCGCAATGGCTGCCAGTGGGTGACGTCGCTTCTGCGAGAGTGCCTTCACGTGGTGGTTCCTTTATTCGATCCTGCGTCGGCTCCGCGAGCCGCTTCTTGAAATTCTGCCTCTTGTAGAAAAAGAGTCAAAGCCGGGCTACTTCAGGACGTAGATGACCAGGAAGAGGCCAATCCAGACGACGTCAACGAAGTGCCAGTAGTACGAGGTGACGATCGCTGATGTCGCTTCAAAGTGCCCAAACTTCTTGGCGGCAAACGCGCGGCCAATAATGAACAGGAACGCGATCAAACCGCCGATGACGTGCAGGCCGTGGAAGCCTGTGGTCATGTAGAAGGCGGAACCGTAGGCATTGGATGACAGGGAAACGTGCTCGGAGACGAGCATGGCGTACTCCGTTGTCTGTCCGGCCACGAAGAAGGCACCCATGATGAAGGTGAGAACGAACCATTCGCTCATGCCCCAGCGGGTGAACTGCAGGCGTCCGCCGGTGCGGCGCGGTTCAAGCCGCTCAGCGGCGAAGACGCCCATCTGGCAAGTAAAGGAACTGGCCACGAGGACGATCGTGTTGACGAGCGCAAACGGGAAGTTGAGCTTGGCCGACTCCTCGGCCCACATCAGTCCCGATGTGGAACGCAGGGTGAAGTACATGGCAAAGAGACCGGCGAAGAACATCAACTCACTGGACAGCCAAACAACGGTTCCAACAGAAACCAGATTGGGGCGGTTCAGCGTCGGGTGCGCCGGGGTACTGGGGGCATGGGTCGCAGATGTCACAAGGACATTATGTCTGTAAAAGTCCAGAGTTCCCAATGCAAACCACCGATTCGGGAGACTTTTTCTACAAAGACGCGAAATCGCGCGGAAAAGTTCCCGGTCAGGTTCACATTGGTCATCGGCGTAGCCCGGTCGATAGCATCAGGGGGTGACTTCTCCGGCATCGGCACCTGCAGCCAGCAATACCTGGCCAGGGCTCATCTCAGCACTGATCAACGGCGACGACCTTTCAGTGGGCAACACTGAGTGGGCCATGAACACGATCATGGCCGGCGAAGCAACTCCTGCCCAGATCGCGGGTTTCCTGGTTGCCCTTCGCGCCAAGGGCGAAACAGTGGAAGAACTGGCCGGTCTTGTGGAGGCGATGCTCCAGAATGCCAACCCGATACAGATCTCCGGTGAAAAGCTGGACATCGTGGGCACAGGCGGGGACAGGCTCAACACCGTCAACATCTCAACCATGGCAGCCCTTGTTGCGGCCGGTGCAGGCGCGAAAGTCGTCAAGCACGGAAACCGGGCGGCGTCGTCTACGTCCGGCTCTGCTGATGTATTGGAAGCCCTGGGTGTCCGCCTGGACCTTTCCATTGAGCAGGTTGCCCGGAATGCGGAGGAGGCGGGAATCACATTCTGCTTTGCGCAGGTTTTCCATCCCTCGTTCCGTCATACTGCGGTACCCCGGCGGGAGCTGGCAGTGCCCACGGCCTTCAATTTTCTCGGCCCCATGACCAATCCTGCTCATGTCCAGGCCTCGGCAGTCGGCGTCGCCAACGCCCGGATGGCTCCTCTGGTAGCGGGAGTCCTTGCCCGTCGCGGCAGCCGCGGCCTCGTGTTCCGCGGTGACGATGGGCTGGACGAATTGACGCCCACAGGCCCATCGACCGTCTGGGAGATTAGGAACGGAACTGTCACTGAACAGGTCTTCTCACCCGCTGAGCTCGGTATCGAACCGTCCACCGTTGCGGATCTGCGGGGCGGGGACGCCGCTGCAAATGCAGTGGTTGTGCGTGAGGTCCTTGACGGCAAGACAGGTCCTGTGCGTGATGCTGTCCTCTTGAATGCCGCCGCTGGCTTGGTGTCCGTTGATCTGAACGCCGACGGTGACCTTTTGGATCGGATGCGGGCTGCCTTCACACTGGCAGCCGACTCCGTTGATTCAGGTAAGGCCGCCGGTGTCCTGACCAAGTGGATTGCCCTTAGCCAGGCCTCCAAGGGCTAGTCCAGGGGTTCTTGGCCCTATTCGAATCCCAAGGCAAAGGCGGCGTCGAGATCGTGCTGCGAGTACGCACGGAACGCTATGTGCGTAGTGGTGTGGACCACTGAATCCACCTTCGACAGGCGGTCAGCAATGACGTCCGCGAGGTCTTCATGCTTGGACACTCTGGCTACAGCGATCAGGTCCCATTCTCCAGTGACGGAATAGACCTCACTGATGCCTTGGATGGCCGAAATCTGCTCGGCGGTTTCCGGAATGCGCGAAGCGTCGGTCTTGATCAGGACGAAAGCGGTGATCACGTGGGGCCTTTCCGGAAAAGCTTCATTGCGGACGCACTTCAGCCTAGTACATGGGAGAAGCCGGGGAACCTTTTCAGGCCTTGGAGTGGCGCTTTCGTGACGCACGCAGAATTAGCGCGAGAATGGCGCGGTAGCCGAGCAGGAAAACATCCAGGCTGATTAGTGCCACGATGACAAAGGGCAACACCACCGTCTGGCCGGTTACCGCCCTGAGCAGCATGCCGATCACTACGGCACCGATCCAGACAGAAACGCCGGAAGGCCAGAGGGCATAGGGCGCACGCCAAACCCTTGCGACCAGCCAGGCAACGCCGGCACCGGCGAGGAAGGGCCAGGCTGTGACAAAGGCACCCGTGACGATGTCGCCCCGGGCGTGGGCATCCCGGCCAATTGCGGCGAAGACAAGAATCAATACGAGGTCGGCGGCGGCAGCAGGGATCCAGGATCTGGGCGATGATGGCATGTTCTGACATTATCCGGGTGGAAGTGCTGGCGCGAAGTTGACGGGCCGCAGGTTCTCTCTTGCGCTTGGTTTCTGCTGCGTCCACGATGACTGACAGGAACAAGGACGCACCCCACTTACTGGAGGAGATCATGCGATTCGTTCAAGTAGCCCAGCACGCCGAGGACCTGAAGCGCGCGGCGGCCTTCTACGCTGCACTGCTGGGCGCCGATCCTAAGGCCTTGTACGACCCTCCCGGGCTCCTCTTCTTTGACGTCGGTGGCGTGCGGCTTCTGCTGGAGAAGGGAGCGCCATCATCCCTGCTCTATTTCGAGGTTGGAGACCTGCATGGCACGGTGGCGGCAATGAGGAGCAGGGGTGTGAAGATCATTTCGGAGCCGCACATCATCTTCACCCATGAGGATGACCTCCTCGGACCGGCCGATTCAGAGGAGTGGATGGCCTTCATCGAGGACAGCGAGGCCAATACCGTAGGCCTGGTCAGCCGGATCAGGACGGCAGGAGACTAACTCGTGCTTGATCTGCCGGCCGCGCCGGCTGGTGCGCATCACGCATCCGGCGACAACCGCCGTCGGGCGTTGTGTGGTGGAACCCACGCGACTAGCCTCAGTCGGGGGACAAGGGTTCCTCACGATCCTGGAGGACTTGCAGAATGCAGAAGATTTCCACCTGTTTGTGGTTTGACGGCCGGGCGGCGGAGGCGGCGGAGTTCTACACGTCGACATTTGATGATTCATCCATCCTGACATCGATGCCGGGTCCAGGCGGAGACGTTCTTACGGTCGACTTTGAGATTGTAGGGCGTCAGTTCATGGCCCTGAACGGGGGACCAGCTTTCACCTTCAACGAGGCAGTTTCCCTCGTGGTGAACTGCGATTCGCAGGACGAGGTGGACCGCTACTGGAATGCGCTCTTGGAAGGAGGAGGAGAAGAAAGCCAATGCGGATGGTTGAAGGACAAGTTTGGCTTGTCGTGGCAGATCGTCCCTGTTGGGATGCCGGGCCTGTTGAATGGTCCGGATCCGGCTGGTTCCCAGCGGGCAATGGAAGCCATGTTGAAGATGCGGAAGCTTGACATCAACGTTCTGCAAAAGGCGTACGACGGCGACTGAAAGTTCGGGGGACAGGCGCCTTTGGCGCTGCTAGCATTACCGCACGGTGACGTGCGCACCTATTACAACCATGAGGAGAACTGACTAATGACAACCCGCCTCAACCCATATATCTCGTTCCGCGATAATGCCAGGGACGCAATCAACTTCTACGAGTCCGTCTTCGGCGGCGAACTGACGCTCAGCACTTTTGGCGAATATCAGGCAAGCGAAGACCCCGCCGAAGCGGAGAAGGTCATGCACTCAATGCTGGTAACGCCCAACGGCCTGACGCTGATGGCTGCCGACACGCCGAACAGCATGGACTACAACCCGGGCAACAACATCTCGGTGTCACTAAGCGGCCAGTCCGAGGATGAAGCCGAACTTCGTGGTTACTGGGACAAACTCGCCGACGGCGGTACCGTCACCATGCCGCTCGAAAGCGCACCGTGGGGCGACACCTTCGGGATGTGTGTGGACAAGTTCGGCATCGCCTGGTTGGTCAATATTGCAGGAGAGCAACAGGGGCAGTAGCAGACCAAGCCCGGAGCAAAATACAAGCGAATGCCTCGTCCGACACGCGTTGGACGAGGCATTCCCATTAAGGCCTTATATGATGCGGCGGCCGGAAGGATCCAGCCTGATGCCGACATGCTTTGGTGTTCGCAGTACGACCGAGCGGTCCATGATTTCCACCATGGGCAACTTTTCACCCAGTTGCCGCTCGAGAATGGTCATGTCATCGAGACGGCGCAGCCAGACGGACATCACAATCGAATACAGCCCGCCTGTGGTGGCTACCAGACGCACTTCTCCGAGACCCACCAACCGGCCCGCCACTGCCTCCGTCTGCGTTGCTGGTACGCGGAGGAAATACCAAACGTTGACCGGCCAAGGGGACAATGAACGGGCGATTTCCAGACGAACCACCAGCCGGTCCTGGGCCAGGGCCGCATCCAAAGCGCTCTTCGCGCGCGGGGGGCTGATTCCCAACTTTTGGGATATTTCAGTTATCGAGGCTCGACCATCCGCGCGAAGGATCCAAAAAAGCCGCTCTTCCAGATCTGCCGATGCGCCCTTCGCGGACGCACGTGGTTGAGGTGCTTCGCGCTCTATGAGTTTTACCTCGTGGTCCTGCAGGGAGCGCAACCGCCAACTCCGCGCATCCGCCAGGAGATTGACGACTGGATGCGTTCTTGTACTGCGGATTCCTTTGATGGCTGGCAAGCGGTCCAAAACGAATCGTGCGAGGGAAGCTTCATCGCGGCTCACGACCGTGATGACCATGTCCCTGCCACCTGCGGTGTGATCGATCGAGAGCACGTCCGGATCGGCGTCAAGCTCTTCGGTCACGCCTGACATGTGGGCAGGTGCGCACTCAATTTCCACCAGGGCAAAAGCGACATGGGAACCGATGCCACGGTAGGTCGCTACCCATGCCAGCCCTTCCGCAGAAAGAAAATTCCAGCGTCGGGCCAAGGTGACTGCATCGGCACCAACCCCAGGCGCCAAGGCCGTCCATGGTGCCCGGGGACGGATTTGAAGGGCGTGCAGGAGTTTGAGGTCCCGTTCATCAAAGTCGAAATCCTGCATGGAACGTCTACTTCCAACAAATTGCCTGCGTTTTGAGTGTGACCAATCACTTGCTGCCTAGATTCTAGGCGTCATTGCTCAAGCACTTCGGAAGGCAGCCATGCTTGCTCCCGTCCGGCCGTTCGGCCGCGTCCAATCTTCCTCGACGGCTCAGCGAGTACAAATGCTTCCCAATCCTGCACAAAGTCACCAGGGGAGGGGAGCGGGCCAACACCCGTTGGCGGCGGGGGAGAGTGACACAATCCTGCTCGCTTCCGTGCGTGGGGGCGACTCTGGATCCTACGAGGAACTTTTCCGCCGGTACCAAGGCATTGCCACCCATGTTGCCCGGGCTGAATCGGATAATCCAATGGATGCCGACGACGTGGTCTCCGAGGCGTTTGCATCGATCCTGGAATCCCTGCTGGCGGGCAGGGGACCCGTGGACTCATTCAGGGCTTATCTGGTGACCACCGTTCGGCGAATGTCGCACCGCCGAAATCTGCAGGTCGGACGGGCAGCGACGACGGTGAGAGGCGTTGCGGGTCAGGTCGTGGTTATCGATGATGATCCTGTTCTCAAAGACTTCGAGAATACGATCCTTATGCTGGCTTTCCGTTCCCTTCCAGCCCGCTGGCAGACCGTACTTTGGCACGTGGACGTTGAAGACTCGAAGCCGGCTGCAGCGGCACAAGCCATGGACCTGACTCCAAACGCTGTGTCGTCATTGCTCATCCGCGCACGGGAGGGTCTCCGGCAGGCGTACCTCCAAAAACACGTGCAGGAATCAGCTACGGACCCCTGCACGGACTTTTCACGCTACCTAGGTAAATACGTCCGAAATGCCGTGCGCCAGGCCGCCCAGGACAAAGTTCGCCGGCACCTGGACGATTGCCTGCGTTGCGCAGGGGTTTTGGCCGAGTTGTTGGAAGTTCAGGCAGGAATGAAGCGGGCGCGAGTGCTGTAATCAACGTTTACTGGTAACGAGGATTATCCGTTTTCGAACTATTCTCAGCTGGCTACTGAGCCCGCATTTAAACGGTGGAGCCGATAGTGCCGCCCAGCAGTCTGGTGGTGGTTAGTTGAGAAACTCTGCCACCGAGGTTATCTAGCCGAGACAAGCCCAAGGATCGCAATGGCGACGCCGATTCCAACCCAAGCCCCGGCCATGATTCGCAGTATCCTGACGTTTCGACGCTTGAATGCCGGCAGGTCCAGGTTTGGCTGAAACCATTCGACGCGGATCCTCGCCGCCCGCTCCGTCAGGGCAGGTGAAATAGCGAAGAGAATAATTCCTGCCCCAACCAGTACCAGACCGAATATTGTTCCGGGCGCCATGCGTTCTCCCTAACAACGGAGGATCCTGTTCGGCCATTATCTATGCCATCTCAGTGACTGCGTAACGCGACCACGGTTCTGCCGCTGCGGCGGCGTGTTTCTGGGTGACTTGGTAGCTGTAGCCGAGCATTTCGGCAACGAGCGGGGCGGGCACTTCCTTCACGAGGGTGGCGGAGGGATGCGTTGCGTGCGCCCAGGAGTTCGATGCCGATTTCTCTGAGGCGTTCCATGAGCGTGTTGGGGTGGATGTGGTGCCCGGGCCGGTAGCCGGGGAACAGCCATTTGCTGCCCGAGCTGCTGCCTGTGCGTAAGTTGGGGCGTGAGGCCAGGTGTTGGCACTGGGCGGAGGAGGGGTGATCGTGCATCAGATGCAATAATCACTAATCACTGTTCTACTTTACATAATGTAGATTATCGGCGTTCAAACAACGGGAGTAGAAGCAGCTGCGAGAACTCCCGCCCCATGACGAATCCAGCGTTTCCGCAGGTCAGCCGGGCTTTGCCCGGCGCGCGCATTCCTCACGCCAACGACTGAATTTGCCCTCGGATCGCTTATGGCTATAGGTTTCCTGCATCTAATGCATGTTTCCATGGTTTAGGGGTCGTGGTGGGTAATGCCGTTCCGGGTTTCGTCCCGCGGATGCTGGTGGATCCGGACATTGGGCTGTTCCGGGCTGATGAACGGGTTTTCACTGCCATGCTCGATGGCTGGCGCGCGCAGATGCTGGCACGTGGCCTCACGACTCAGACCATCAAGCAGCGCGGCCAGCTGCTGGAGCGTTTTCAACGCTTCACGGGTGAATTCCCATGGCAATGGCGCCACGCCGACATCGATGACTTCCTGGCCGATCTGCGCTCGGGCGAGAAACCGATCAGCCTGAAAACGTTGCGCTCGTACAGCAACGCCGTGGCGATGTTCTGCTCTTATCTGACGCATCCTGGCTATGGCTGGGGCGAGTTCTGCGAACGGACTTTCGGCGATATTCCGAGCCAGATCTGCTTCGAGTGGAATATGCCAAGGCACACCACCGATGATGCCGTCCCGGCGAAGAAGCGGTCGTTCACCAAGGCGGAACTGCAGCGACTATTCGACTACATCGATGACCTTGTCGACCGGGAATACGCCGCTGGCAGCAAACGATGGCTGCCCCTTTTCCGCGACTCTGTGGCGTTCAAGGTCTGCTATGCCTATGGGCTTCGCCGACGTGAGATGACCATGCTGGACCTGGAAGACTTCGGCCCGAACCCGCACGTCAGTGACTACGGCCGGTTCGGAGCAGTTCAGGTACGGTTCGCCAAGGGAACGGCAGGCTCAGGACCCAGACGGCGCACCGTGCTGACCGTTCCGGAGTTCGACTGGGTCGTGGACCAGCTCAAGACCTGGACATCCGGAGGGCTGCGGCAGCAGTTTCCGACAGCTGAACGGTCCTCGGCTCTTTGGCCGAGCGAGCGGGGTGCCCGGATGTCCCTGGGCTCTTTCGGGGATGCGTTCGCCGCTGCCCGGGATGCCGTCGGCTTGCCCCAGGAGCTGGGTCTGCATTGCCTCAGGCATTCCTACGTGACCCACCTGATCGAAGCCGGCTATGACGCGGCCTTCGTGCAGACTCAGGTTGGCCACTCCTACGCCTCGACCACCGGGCTCTACACGTCGGTATCGTCGGACTTCAAGCAGAAATCCGTGCAGCAGATGATTGCACGCCGCATCGCGAACTTGGAGGACCCAGATGCCTGAACAGCGCCGGATTGGCTACCGCTGGAACTTGCGAGCCCTGATGGCAAAGCAGAACCTGTGGAAGACCACCGAACTGATGCCGCTCCTGAAATCTCGTGGTATCAACCTTTCCGAAAGTCAGGTCTACAGGCTGGTCACATCGACTCCGGAGCGCATTCCGGCCAAGACATTCGCGGCGCTCTGCGACATCCTGGACTGCACACCCAACGACCTGTTCGAACCATTCGTGGAGATGCGCGCCGCGGCGACAGCCAATGCCCCGAAGCGCAGTGAAGACCTCGGCATCCAACCAGGCAACCCCATCGCACGACGTGTCCGCCTCGTCGCTTCTGAGGACGGTGAGTAGGCCACGCAAAGCAGAGGACCCGATCCGCTGGCCGGTTCCCTGCAGTCGCTGCGGTCAGCACCATCAAACCGTCGCGCGCTGGCCAGACGGCGGCGTTTGCGGCTACTGCTATCAGCAGGCAAAGCGCACCCGTGGAGTCTGCGCCTGCGGCCATGAAGGTGTTCTTCCGGGAATTATCGATGAGGAGCCGGCATGCCGCAGCTGCTCGGGCGTTCGGCTCAACGTTGACTGTGTGGGCTGCGGCGCCGAAGACGAACTTTACAGTGGTGGACGCTGCTGGACCTGCGTCCTCGGCGACATCGTAGACGACCTGCTTACAGACCCAGCTACGGGAGTCATGGCCACGGAACTGATCCCGCTGGCGGCGGCACTGAAGTCAATGAAACGGGCCAACAGCGGCATGACCTGGATCCGGCAAAAGCACGTCACGGCCTTCCTTCGTAACCTCGCTACCGCACCCAAAATCAGTCACGACACCTTCGATGAACTGCCCGACTCCCGCACCCGCGAGTACGTCCGAGGGCTCCTCATCGAGCACGGGGTGCTCCCCCAGCGAAATGCGTTCCTGATTCGCTACGAAAGCTGGGCCACCCAAGCCATGGAACGCGTCAGCGACCCACAGAACCTTGACGTGATCCGCCGCTACATCCGATGGCATCACCAGCGACGCATGAACCTCATGGACGAAGTCTCCCGCGGCACTTTCCTGCGCGCCAAACAGGAAGTCACCGTCGCCATCGACCTCCTGAACTGGCTCACCGGTCATGACATCAAACTGCCGGAACTGCAGCAGTCCCACCTTGATGTATGGCAATCCGAGGGGCCCACGACGAGACGCATCGCTGAGCGCTTCCTCAAATGGGCCATCAAAACCAAGGCCGCCCCAGCGGGGCTCACCATCGTCCCGCACCGCCGCGGCACCAGCCCAAGACTCCCCAAGATCGGGCAAGACAAAGCGCTCCAACAAATCATCCACACCAACGGACCGGAGACCCGTGACCGGGCCGCCGCGATCCTCATCCTCGTCTTCGGACAACAAGCCGAAAACATCGCCCGGCTGACCTGGGACGACGTCACAGTCACTGAAGACTTAGTCACCATCCAACTCGGAACCACCAAAATTGCGCTGCCGGACCCGTTAGCCCAGCCATGGCGGGAGCTCGCCGCAAACCCAGGCCACGAACTGACCGCAGCACACCCCAACACCAAGTGGGTATTCCGCGGAACATCACCCGGACGCCACATCCACCCAGGGCACCTCACAACCCGACTCAGCAAGCTCTTCAACACCCGCGCCGCGCGACTCGGAACACTCCACGAACTCACCAAACTCGCACCCGTGGCCATCATCGCCGAAACCCTCGGCTACTCCCCGACTACCATCGAACGCCACGCCACCGACTCGGCATCCGCCTATGCCCGGTACATCGCAGCAGTAAACGAGTCCGTCCTGCACGAAAGCCCGAGAAACTAGAACGGCTCCGTCTCGCTTGCGTCCGTGAGGACATACCTAAAGCTGCCGGCCCCGACGATCCCAGTCCTGGCGACGGGCTTCTTCCTCGTCCCAGAAATGACCGTCGTAGTGGCGCACATAGAGCAGATAGGCGGTGAAGACCGCGCAGATAATCAGCATTGCCAGCATGAGGTAAAGAAAGGGACCCCAAGCTTGATTCCACCGGAATGCAATTTGCACGATTGCGTTTACGGCCATGAAGGACACCATGACCAGCTGCCAGCGAAATCCGCCCCGCGTCATACGCGGCTCAAGGCGCTTCCGACCCTCAGGCATATTCGGAGCCTACAGCCGGAGGAGCTTTCTGTCATGAGCTAACACCGGCCCCGCCACCGAGCAGTATGAGTGCCGTTCACCGTCGGCAAATCACGGAGGCGGCTACTCCCGTCCCATGAATACCCGTGCATGCCAGTTAAGTCACGGGAGTAGAAGGGGTGCCTGACCCAGTCTGACTCAGTGGACACGGTCTGTCTGATCCGGGATAAGGCTGCCGTCCTCGCGCAGCACGGGCCCCTTGCTGCTGTCCGGGTTGGTGTACCCCTTGGTGCTGCATGGATACGGCTCGCTGCGCTGTGGTTTGGGGTCGATGAACATTGGCGTGATTAGCCACTTGCCGTCCTCGTTGTCGTACGCGCGGCACATGATTTCCGCGTTGTTCCGGTTCACCACCAGTCTGGCTTCGGTGGCGTCGGCAACGAAGGTTACGTCCGTGCCGGAGTCGCCGGCGGCCAGGATCTGGCGGCGTTCGGCAGGCAGTTGCTCAAAGGCTGATGGACCCTCGACGCCGAAGATCACCTGGTTGGCCCAGCATCGTTTTCCCTCGATGTAGGTCATGACGGAATCTTCGCCGTCGGGTATGCCGCCGCAGCCTTTCAGGTGGGAGGTTTGGATGCCGTCCTCGTATACGCTGCGGACGCCTACGACGTGTCCGGCGTCGATGCCAACCTCGCCGGCCCACGCCTTGACCACCGGCTCCGGCGATGCGGACACCACCCAGGTTTCGATGCCGTGTGCCTGAAGGACACCAATGAGGTCCTTCATTTGAGGGTATATCCGGATATAGCCGTCCACGTGCTGGCTTCCAACGGTCTGCATGCTGCCTTCTGGTGCTAACAGGTTCTCCTGCTTCATTGCGAGTGCGAACCCGCCAAGTTGCTCCTCCGTATATCCGGCAGAGAGGGCCGTACCCCAGGCATAGGCGCCTATGAGGTGGCGGGCATTGAAGCCCTCAAAGGCCGGTTCGCCGGAACGCGTCTTGTCCTCAAGGATGGCGAGGATTTCATCGGCACACTCCGTGTTGCTGCTGGTCTTCAGGGGTTGGCCTGCGGGAGTGTCTGTACCGCATGCCACCGCCAGTGCCTTCGCTGCCGCATCGGTCAGGTAGCGGTTTGTGCTCTTCCAATCCTTATTGGCTGGTTGCAGCACTTTGTCGTTCCGCAGCATCCAAAAGTTTGTGCCGTAGCCGATGTCGTTCTTCACCACGGTGTTGTCCCAGTCGAAGATCGCGACTGGAGCTTTATCTCCGCGGGCTGTTCCGGTGCAGCTGCTGTGGGCGTCAATGGTCTTTTGCAATTGTTCGCGGACCTCGCCTGGCCATGGCAGTTGGGCGTCGAGTTGGCGGCATTCGGCTGCCGGCCGAGCGTCGGTGGCAGGAGGTGTTGCGCACGACGTGGCTGACATGAGGGCAGCCATTACGGCCGCGGTGGTCGCAAACCGGAAATAGTTCTTCCTGAGGGTTTCCTTCCTGTAGCTCTTGTCATCCTTGACTGACGCTGACGAAAATGTGGACATGCTTCCCCCGATTCTCAAGATCCTTAATGGTCTGTAAATAGTCCAAAGTCCTGAGTAAGTGTGTGTCATGTCACAAGGGATAGTCAAGAGATCGGGCGGAAACTTCTACTAGGAAGCTTGGGCTGGCCACTCTAAAACAAGTCCTATTGGCATTTTTTCAGGCCAGTCAAGTATCAAGCGCCGACGTAAGCCGCTAGGTGCTTGCCGGTCAGCGTCGGGCGGTCAGCCACAAGATCAGCGGGCGTACCGGAGAAAACGATCTTGCCGCCGTCGTGTCCGGCACCTGGTCCGAGGTCGATAATCCAGTCGGCATGTGCCATGACGGCCTGGTGATGTTCGATCACAATGACTGACTTTCCCGACTGAACCAAGCGGTCCAGCATTCCCAGTAGGTTTTGGACGTCGGCCAGGTGCAGGCCGGTAGTCGGCTCGTCCAGGACGTAAATATCGCCCTTTTCGGACATTTGCGTAGCCAGCTTGAGCCGCTGGCGTTCCCCGCCGGAAAGTGTGGTGAGCGGCTGTCCGAGCGTCAGGTAACCGAGTCCGACGTCGGCGAGGCGGTCCAGGATCTTGTGGGCGGCAGGTGTGCGGGCTTCACCTTCGCTGAAGAACGTCTCAGCCTCGTCGACAGACATTGCAAGCACTTCTGCAATATTGCGCCCGCCAAGCCTGTACTCCAATACGGAGGCCTGGAAGCGTTTGCCTTCGCATTCCTCACACGTTGATTCCACCGTCGCCATGACGCCAAGATCCGTGTAAATCACGCCAGCGCCATTGCAGGTGGGGCACGCGCCCTCCGAGTTGGAACTGAAGAGAGCCGGTTTCACATTATTGGCCTTGGCGAACGCCTTGCGTATGGGCTCAAGCAGCCCAGTGTAAGTTGCAGGATTGCTCCGGCGGGAACCCCGGATGGCACCTTGGTCGATCACGAGGACCCCGTCACGTTTGGCCACCGAGCCGTGAATGAGCGAGCTCTTGCCTGATCCGGCCACACCCGTGAGTACACAGAGCACGCCCAGTGGAATATCCACGTCCACGTTTTGAAGATTGTTGGTGGAAGCTCCACGTACCTCAAGAGTGCCGGAAGCTGTCCGTACCTGCTCTTTGATGGATGCGCGATCGTCCAGGTGGCGTCCAGTGATGGTGTCACTCCCCCGCAGTCCATCCAGATCGCCTTCGAAGCAGACTGTTCCGCCGCCGGTGCCTGCGCCAGGTCCGAGATCCACCACGTGGTCAGCGATCGCAATCGTTTCAGGCTTGTGCTCGACTACCAGCACAGTATTGCCCTTATCCCGCAACTGCAGCAGCAACTGGTTCATGCGCTCGATGTCATGTGGATGCAGGCCGATGGTTGGCTCGTCGAAGACGTAGGTGACGTCAGTCAGCGATGAGCCCAGATGCCGGATCATCTTGGTTCGCTGCGCCTCTCCCCCGGACAAGGTTCCGGCAGGCCGATCGAGGGACAGGTATCCGAGACCTATCTCGGCGAAGGAGTCCAGGAGGTGCTGCAGTCCTTTGAGAAGCGGAGCCACTGAGGGCTCATCGATTTCCCGGATCCAAACGGCAAGGTCGCTGATCTGCATCTTGCAGACATCGGCAATGCTCTTGTCTTTGATCTTGGAAGAACGTGCCTCCGGGCTCAATCTGGTGCCCTCACATTCCGGACAGGTTGTAAAAGTGATGGCCCGCTCCACGAAGGCGCGGATGTGGGGTTGAAGTGCGTCGACGTCCTTGGAGAGCATCGATTTCTGGATTTTGGGGATGACGCCTTCATAGGTGAGATTGATGCCTTCAACCTTGATTTTGGTCGGTTCCCGGTACAGGAGGTCGTGGAGCTCCTTCTTGGTGAACTTCGCGATTGGCTTGTCCATGTTGAAGAAGCCCGATCCGCTGAAGATCCGGCCATACCAACCATCCATCGTGTATCCGGGAATGCTGAGCGCGCCTTCGTTCAAGGACTTGCTGTCGTCGTACAGTGCAGTGAGATCGAAATCGTTGACGGAGCCCATTCCCTCGCAGCGTGAGCACATACCGCCGAGGCGATTGAAGCTGGCCTTTTCCGTCTTCGTTTTGCCCTCCCCGCGGTCCACCGTGATGGCCCCGCTGGCCTTGACGGTAGGCACGTTGAACGAGTACGCGTTCGGCGATCCGATGTGGGGCTGCCCGAGCCGGCTGAAGAGAATACGGAGCATGGCATTGGCGTCTGTCGCAGTGCCCACAGTGGAGCGCGGGTTCGATCCCATCCTCTCCTGGTCAACGATGATGGCCGTCGTCAGGCCTTCCAACATGTCCACGTCCGGCCGCGACAATGAAGGCATGAAGCCCTGGACAAAAGCGCTGTAGGTCTCATTGATCATGCGCTGGGACTCGGCCGCGATGGTCCCAAAGACCAGCGAACTCTTGCCCGAGCCGGAGACACCCGTGAACACCGTCAGGCGACGTTTGGGGATCTCGACACTGATGTCCTTGAGGTTGTTCTCGCGCGCACCCTGCACCCGTATGAGGTCGTGGGTGTCCGCTACATGCGACGCAGGAGACTGGGTGTCGGTGCTCGTGGCAATGCTCATGATCGCTCCATCTGTTAGGCGGCGCCACCCAACAGTCCCCCGTCGGCGTCGCCTGGCCAGGTCTGACCAGCCTGAGGTCAGTACGTAAAATTCTCGTTCGTCGTCGCGAATGCGGCAACGGTCAGTGTCCACACTAGCGGCCTGCGCCACGGGCCTCGGGGAGGACGCGAAGCCTGAGCCGCTCCAACCATTGTCATCAGCCGCCGACTCGCTAAGAATGAAGCATGCCGGTATACATGAGGTCCCTTGAAACCGCAGTTCCGCCAACCATCCTCGTGCAGTCGCAGGCACGGGACGTCTTTGCAGCTCAACCAGGACTGACGCGGCTCGGGTCGCGGTTGGTCTCCACGTGCTTCGACTCAGCAGCAATAGATACCCGGTATACGGCGGTGGAAGAGCTGAGCCTCGACGCACATCCGGAAAATCCACGGTTCTTTGACCCCTCGAGCAATCAAGTGCTCAGCCCCAGCACCAAAGTCCGGAACGAGATCTTTGCTACGGAAGCCACCAAACTCTTCATCGAGGCCGGCAAGGCTGCGGTGGCGCGGGTCCCCGACATTGACCTCGATGACATCACCCACGTCATCACCGTTTCCTGCACGGGATTCTTCAACCCCGGTCCCGACTACAAGGTAGTCCGGGCACTTGGACTCAACCCCGCCGTGCAGCGATACCACCTGGGCTTCATGGGCTGTTATGCCGCTTTTCCAGCCCTGAAGGCAGCCAAGCAGTTCTGCCTGGCTGATCCAGCCGCCGTCGTTCTGGTTATCTGTGTGGAGCTTTGTTCACTGCACGTGCGGACCTCCAACGACCCGGACACCATCATGGGTTCAGCGATATTCGGCGACGGCGCGGCGGCGGCCATCGTAACGGCCAAAGAACCCCAAGGGCCCGAACCCGTGATCCGGCTGGACCACTTTGAAACGGTCCTCACGCCCGTGGGCGAAGAAGCCATGGCCTGGAACATCGGCGACGAAGGATTCGAAATGGTGCTGGGTTCCTACGTGCCCCACATCATCGAGGAACACATCACTGGCGCGTTGGAGCCGTTGCTCGCCAAAGAGCCACAACTGGCGGGACTCCCCTACCGCGAAATAACGCACTGGGCCATCCATCCTGGTGGGCGAAGCATTTTGGACAAGGTCGAATCCAAGCTCGAACTAACCGAGGAGCAACTGGTCCCGGCAAGGGAAACACTGAGGGAATACGGCAACATGAGCAGCGCCACGGTGCTCTTTGTCCTGAAATACATGCTCGGACAAACGCCAAGCCAGCGCGAGGAACCAATCTGTTCCATGGCTTTTGGCCCCGGACTCACGGTGGAGACTGGCCTCTTTACGTTGGTCTCTCCCACTCTGTGAGCCCGTGGGGGTCCCTGAAAGACAGGGACGTGGATGCCATCGAGGACATGGACCGGTCTGACTGCGACCTCCAGCGCCTCAACCGTAGTTATGCCCGCTTCCCGGTGGTCAACGGCCTCCTTTCGGGATGGCACCGCATTTACCGTGACCGCTTTCGGCCGATTCTGGCCTCTACCGGTACGGCATCGGTGCTGGACATCGGATGCGGTGGTGGGGACGTTGCCCGAAGCCTGGCCGGATGGGCCGCGAGGGATGGGTTCTCTTTGCTGGTCACGGCGATCGATCCGGACCAGCGCGCCTACGACTTTGCCAGCCGCTCCCCAGCCGTTGAGGGTGTCCGTTTCCGGCAGGCCCATAGTGCCGAACTTGTCGCGGAAGGCAGCGCGTTCGATATTGTGCTGTCCAACCACATCCTCCACCACCTCGACGCCGATCAATTCACCGCCGTCGTGCGGGACTCCGAGGTTCTGGCCAAGCGTCTGGTGCTCCATAACGACCTCAAACGCAGCAACGCCGCTTACCTCCTTTTCGCCGCCGGCTTCTGGCCGCTGGGTATCGGCTCCTATATTTGCGGGGACGGCTTGGTTTCCATCAAGCGAAGCTTTACCGCCGCAGAGCTCCAACGGGCGGCTCCGGTGGGTTGGAGCGTGGAACGGAACGGCCCATGGCACAACCTGCTCGTCTACCAACATGCTTGACGTCGTCATCGTCGGGGCCGGGCCCGTTGGGTTGTTCATGGGCGTTCTCCTGCTCCAACAGGGGCACCGTGTACGCATACTGGAACGCCGATCGAACCGGAGCCACCGTTCACGGGCCATTGGGATTCACCCTCCGGCTCTAAAGGAACTGGACCATGCCGATCTCGCGGCGACTTTGGTGGCATCCGGCGTCCGCATCGAGCGGGGCGTTGCGTACAGCAAAGGCGCCAGGGTGGCCGGGTTGCCCTTCAACGGGGACCCGGACTTTCCGTTCATTCTTGCCGTCCCACAACCCAAAACGGAACGGGTGCTTGAACAGGCGGTCATGGCTTTGGATCCGGACGCGATCATCCGCGGCGCCACTGTCACGGAATTTGTCGACGACGGCGGCACGGTTAGCGTCCTGGCCGACTCGCCGTCCGGTGGCCTCGCCTACACAAGCCGCCTGCTGGTGGCAGCCGACGGAGCCCACTCCATGATTCGCCAGAGCCTTTTCCCGGGCCTTTCCGTACGCACCTATCCGGACTGCTACCTGATGGGAGACTTCATCGACACCACAGGGCACGGAGATGACGCAGTTCTTTACCTGGAGCCCGAGGGGATCGTGGAGTCGTTCCCCTTGCCTGGGGATGTTCGCCGGTGGGTGGTACGGCTTGGAGCCCCCGCAAGAAGCCCGACGGCGGCAGGCCTGGCTGCGTTGGTGGAAGCCCGGACGGGAGTTGGCGTGGACCCCGGCAGCAACACCATGCTCAGCGCTTTCGAGGTCCAATCACGGCTCGTGAAGAGAATGGTCCATGGCAGGACGGTTTTGTTGGGCGATGCCGCCCACGAGATCAGCCCTATCGGAGGCCAGGGAATGAACCTTGGATGGCTTGACGCCGCTGCCTTGGCACCTCTCGTTGATGCCTCCCTCAGGGGACATGACGTCGGTCGCCAGCTTCAGCAGTTCGAGAAGGAACGACGCCGGGCGGCAGCCCGGGCTTCGCAGCAGGCCGGGTTGAACATGGCCCTTGGCAGGCCCCTGCATCCGGCAATCATGGCATCCCGAAACGCGTTTTTTGCCCATGCCTTGGAACTGCCGGGTGTCTCCGCCCTGGTCGAACGGCGCTTCACCATGCGCTAGGTGGCGCGTGTTCATTCATGACGGTGCCTGTTCAGGAAGGGTGTAGTAACAGTCGTAGGTGTCTTGGCTGACGATTAGACCGTCCCGCAGCTCAAAGACAGCGGTGCTCCGCGCACGTATGGTCTCACCCGCATCCCAGTGCGGGAGGTCCAGGAGCAATGTGGCTGACCAGTTCATCTCAAGGACTACCCGGTTGCCTTCGCAGGTGGTATGGACCACCTCAAAGCTCTGGTTCGCCACGATGTTCTTACTGTGGTCCGCGCCTGTGAGAGTCTCCTGAAGGGTCCTGGTGGACCCGGTCCTGGATAGTGCGTGCGGCCATTCCGTAAGGGTGAAGTCGTGGGCAAGGTACGGGCTGATCTCGGCGGCGCCGCCGCCGGATTCAACCGTCCTGATAAACCCGAGTACATGGTCCAGAGGGGTGCTGATACTCATCCGACGAGCCTAGCTGAACGTGGAGATCCAGGCCCGGCAAGGGCGCACCCCGAGTGCAGGACACAGGCACGAAGAGCAGCCTTGGCGTTAGGCTCAAGTCATGACGCAGCAACCTCACTCCGAGGCGCCCAGCCCGGCTACTGACTTTAATCCCCTCCAGATCAGGGACGCAGTCCTGCGGTTACTTGAAACAGAGGAGCTTCCGCCGATCGTTCAAGCCGGGCACCCCGTCCTCCGGCAACAGGCGGCGCCCTATGACGGGCAGCTTGATGGCACTGAATTGGCGGCGTTCATCGAGCGGATGCGTGAGGTCATGCTTGCCGCGCCGGGGGTTGGGCTGGCGGCTCCGCAGTTGGGCATTCCGCTGCAGTTGGCGGTACTTGAAGACAAGTACGAGGTGGATCCCGAATCGGCAACGGTCCGTCACAGGGAGCCACTGGAGTTCATGGCTGTCCTCAACCCTCAATATCGGCCTCTGGGAAACGAGACAGCGTCATTCTATGAGGGGTGCCTGTCCGTTAGCGGCTACCAAGCGGTGGTCACCAGATACCGCAATGTGGAATTGAGCTATCTGACGCCAGAGGGGCGCCCAGTGGAGGAATGGTTCTCAGGGTGGCAGGCACGCATAGTGCAACACGAAACGGACCACTTACAGGGAATTCTCTACCTGGACAAGGCGGAGCTGCGCTCGCTTTCCAGCAACGCGGAACACTCCCTGCGGTGGTCCAACCCGGACATTGGAGATGCGCGGCGGACCCTGGGTTTCCTGCACAGCTAGCCGGTGCGTAGCCTGCCTCAGTCCGGCAGGCGGTTTGATGCCGTAGGGAGGTGCGCGGCCCACCATGCAAGGATGTGCTCGAACCGTTGCTTGCGGTGATGCGGCGTACCGGAGCGGGACAATTCATGGTCCTCCCCCGGAAAGACCAGCAACGAGGTCTCAATCCCTCTCTCCTTCAGCACGGCGAAGTAACGCTGCCCCTGTTCCAGAGGACACCGAAGATCGTTTTCGCTGTGGATTACCAAAGTCGGTGTCTCCACCGAGTCTGCTACGGCCAAAGGGCTCTGTGCCACCAGCTGCCCGGGTGTCGCTCCGGCGTACTCGCCACCAAAAAACCAGCCGATGTCGGACGTTCCCGCGAAGCTGACCGGGTCCAGGAACCCGCGTTCGACAATTGCCCCTTTGAAACGGTGGTCGTGTGCAATGGTCCAGGCCGTGAGATAGCCGCCATATGATCCGCCCATGATGCCCATACGATCTGCATCCAAAGTTGTATGCGTGGACAAGGCAGCGTCCAGGAAGGCGAGCACGTCCTGCATGTCCAGGGTCCCCATGCGCTCCTTGATGGCGCGCCCATGGGATTGTCCATAGCCTGACGATCCCCGCGGGTTGCACATGGCTACTGCGTATCCCGCAGCTGCATAGACTTGCGCTTCGTCGAAGAAGGCTACCGTGTATTGGGAGAACGGACCCCCGTGGATAGTGAGCAGGACAGGGTGTGGCCCTGGTCCGTCAGGCAGCAGCAACCAACCGTGCACCGGGTACCCGTCCTTGGCATCCGCCTGGAATTCCATGGGCTCACTGACGCGGGAACTATTCCGCAGTTCCGCCGAGAAGTCCGTCAGCAGGCGCAGTTCACCTCGCTCCAGGGAGGCGACGTCGCCAGCGGTGGAGGCGTCCTGGAAGCTCACGGCTATTTCACCGTTGGCGGCTACGGTGGCTCCATTGACTACCCGGGCTCCATGGACCAGAGGAGTAATGCTGCCTGCCGCGGTGATATCGAGGAGCTCCACGCTGCCCAGCGCCGTGTTCAGTACAAGGATGCTGTCAGGTCCGCTCGGTTCCAGCGGACCTGAGACGTCCAAATGCTCGACGTCGGTGAGGGCAACCGCATCTCCCCCGGTGACAGGCATTGAGTAGAGAACGCCGTTGCGCGCTACAAAATCCCGACCTGTATCGCCCAGGTCCTGCGCGGTGAAGAAGAGCGAGCGGCCATCGGTGGACGCCCGCACGGCCGTGACGGTCTGCAGTTTTGGATTGTTGGGTTTGATGGACTCTGGCTCGCCGCCAGTTGCCTTAATCCGGTACACGGATGTTACGAGGTCGTCATCATGCCCGTCGTGGAGAGCGGCCACGAAATATATGAACCCGCCGTCAGCCGAGAAGCACGGCGCCTCGTGGTCCGATTCGCCGAACGTCATCTGCATTGCAGTGGGGACTCCGGTTACCTTGGCGCCAGGCCGCTCGTGGGCGGCTCTGCCACGGGGAATGACAGCAGGCTCACCACCCAATTCCGGCACGTCAACCACGAACAGCTGCTGGCGTTGGTCCAGGACGTACCCCACACCGTTCATCTGGTACTGGTTCACGGCGATAAGCCGGGCGTCTTCGCTTCCGGAAGCAACGCCGTCGACCGTTCCATATCGGCCCGGTTCCGCAACACGGCTGGTGAAGACCACGCGATGGGAATCGGGAGACCACGCAAACCCGTTGACCCCGCCGTGCTGATCCGTGACCTGCTGTGGTTCGCCCCCTGCCGACTCCACAACGAACAATTGTGCTTTTCCCTCAAAGTCGCTCCGCAGGAAGGCCAAAACCAGGCCGTCAGGGGAGAAAGCCGGTGAAGTGTCCCTGAACCCACGGGTGATACGTCGCGGGCGCTTGCTGGTGTCCAGCGGTACATTCCACAATTGACCGACGTAGGCATCGGCGTCGAAATCAGGCCTGACGACGGATACCACGGCTTTGGTGCCGTCCGGATGGATGGCCGGGGCGGAGACGGAGTTCAACAAAGGCAGTTGCTCGGGTTTCACCTTGGTGAGCCTAGCCCCGCAGCCCTGGCGCAGGCACCAGACACTCCGGCCCAACGTAGGATTGAATCCATGTTGTCCGAAGCCGTTGCCGCCCTCCGATGTCCCGTTTGCGAAGGGCGGTTCCAGCTGGCCGGGGATCCACAGCGGAGGCTTGTTTGCGATTCCGGGCATGTCTTCGATGCCGCGAAACAGGGTTACTTCAACCTGCTCACGGGTAAGGGCACAGTCTTCGAAGCTGATTCGGCGCAAATGGTGGGCGCCCGGCAGCGATTCCTGGACAGCGGACAGTATGCTGCTTTGGCTGATCGCGTCGCGGGTCTGGCAGCCGCATCGCTGCAGCGGCCCGGGTCCGTGGTTCTCGACGCCGGAACCGGCACCGGGCACTACCTCCACCGCGTTCTGGAAACCACACCGGCTTCTGCCATCGGGCTGGACATTTCCAAATTCGCACTACGGCGGGCCGCACGACTCAACGGGGATGCTGCCAACCTCGTCTGGGACATTTGGCGCCGGTTGCCCGTCGCCGACGACGCCGTGGATGTGGTCCTTGTGGTGTTCGCTCCGAGGAACCCGGCAGAGTTCGCCCGGGTGCTGCGGCCTGGTGGACAGCTGATTGTGGTGACGCCGCAGCCAGGACATTTGGCTGAAATCGCTGCCCGCACTGGAATGCTCAGTATTGAGGAAGGCAAGGCCGAGCGCCTGGCTGAATCCCTGGGCGGCTATTTCCGCGCGAATTCAGCGTACAACCTGGTCATGCCCCTCACCCTCAAGGGCTCCGAGTTGGCCGACATCGCCTACATGGGGCCGGCCGGTCACCACATCAAGCCCGAAGAACTCGCACAGCTGGCCGCTGCGGATGAACCCGTAGCAACCACGGCGAAGTTCCGTATCAGCCCCTTCACCGTGGGTGCTTCGGCTTCCTGACGAGGAACTCAGCGTCGGGCTAGGATGGAGGAACAGCGACTGTGACCCCGTCTGCGGCGGGGTCCGGGACCAAGGGGGAAATGATGTTTGAATGGCTCGGCGAGAATTGGTGGGCCCTCTGGCTCACGGTCTTCCTCGCGTTCGCGGTGGTGGAGATGCTAACCCTCGACCTCTTCTTCATCATGCTCGGCGGCGGCGCACTGGCAGGGCTCATAGCCGACTTCGCCGGGGCCGATTTCTGGCTCCAGATCGTCATCTTCAGCGTGGTCTCCCTCTTGATGATCGCCTTTGTCCGGCCGGTTGCCCTGAAACACCTGCATAAAGGACCGGCAGAACAGCGGACGAATATCGACCGGCTCATCGGTCAGCCCGCCCTGGTCATTGAAGCGGTCACAGGCACCAGCGGTCTGGTCAAGATCGGCGGCGACGTCTGGAGCGCGCGCAGCACCGCTGGAGTCTTGGACGCCGGCGCTACCGTTCAGGTCACCAGGATTGACGGCGCGACGGCGGTAGTTGCCTCGCCTGCCGAAAACAGCCCGCGCTGATTCGAACCGGAAAACCAGAATTCTGCGGACAACGGGTTGGCAGCCTGCCCGCAAAAGGCCAAAGCAAGCCACGCAATTGGGGAATCAAGGAGACGCATGGACGGTTTAGGAGGAACAGCGGCAGCGGTTGTGCTGATTGTTCTCGTCATTTTTGTCATCATCGTGTTGGTCCGATCGGTAAGGATCATCCCGCAGGCGCGTGCCGGCGTCGTTGAACGCCTCGGCAAGTACCAGCGCACGCTCAACCCGGGCCTAACCATCCTGATTCCATTCGTCGATCGGCTCCTGCCGTTGCTCGACCTCCGTGAGCAGGTGGTGTCCTTCCCGCCGCAGCCAGTCATCACCGAGGACAACCTCGTGGTTTCGATCGACACCGTGGTCTACTTCCAAGTGACGGACCCACGGGCAGCCACGTACGAAATCGCCAACTACATCCAGGCGGTTGAGCAGCTGACCACTACCACGCTTCGTAACGTTGTAGGTGGCCTCAACCTCGAAGAGGCACTGACCTCCCGTGACCAGATCAATGGCCAGCTGCGTGGAGTGTTGGATGAAGCAACAGGCCGCTGGGGCATCCGCGTCTCGCGTGTGGAACTGAAGGCTATTGATCCGCCCCACTCCATCCAGGACTCGATGGAAAAGCAGATGCGTGCAGAGCGCGACCGTCGAGCAGCCATCCTGACGGCTGAGGGAACCAAGCAGTCACAAATCCTTACAGCAGAAGGCCAGCGCCAAGCTGCCATCCTCGCAGCTGAAGGTGACGCTAAGGCCGCTATCCTTCGGGCAGACGGTGAAGCCCAGGCCATCCAGAAAGTCTTTGACGCCATCCACAAGGGCAACCCGGACCAGAAGCTCTTGGCTTACCAGTACCTGCAGACGCTACCCAAGCTTGCTGAGGGCAGTTCCAACAAGCTCTGGATCATCCCCAGTGAAGTTGGCGAGGCCCTGAAGGGCATTGGCAGTGCGCTCGGGGGCGCCAATGGTGACTCCGATGCTGCCGGCTTCTTTGGCGGCAGCAACAAAGTTGCTGCTTCGGAGCCAGTAACTCCCGTGGAATCCACTACGGCATCACAGTCAAGGCCCACAGAGTAACTCTGTGTGAGGCAGGTGAGCGGTCAGCCAAACGGCTGGCCGCTCATCGCGTTGTGCATTGCTTTTGGGTACTGACCATCGATCCGCGTATAATGGGATATTTGTCCGGCTGGTTCAGTGTGGATGGAACATTAAAGCTTGGCCAGGCGTTGCAATTAGTGATGCAAGGTGTGCAGAAGTAGTCCGTAGGGACCGCGAAAACGGCTTACGGCTAGCGCGGAGTTCAGGCTCCGCGAACAGACAGAGGGAGTAATCATGAGCGATCGCAGCCTGCGGGGTATGCGTCTTGGCGCCCAAAGCATGGAAACCGAGTCCGGCGTTGAACCGGCACCGCGCCAGCGGGTTGAATACCGCTGCGAGGATGGCGAGCAGGTCTTCGTCACCTTCTCTGCTGAAGCCGAGATCCCCCCTGTTTGGGTTTCCAAGACTGGCAAGGAAGCCTTGCTCGTAGACGGCGAGCGTCCCGTGGACGCCAACGAGAAGGCCGTCCGTACCCACTGGGACATGCTCCTGGAACGCCGCAGCCTTCCGGAGCTGGAGCAGATCCTTGAGGATCGTTTGAACATCCTGCGTGAGCGCCGCGGAGAGCGCCGCTCAGCTTAGTCTTCGGACTCAAATGGAAAGGCCGGATCGGTTCCTTGCGGAACCGGTCCGGCCTTTTCTTTCTGGAAGCTACTTCTGCTTTGCGAGGGCCGGCTGTTTGCCGGTGAGCTTGGCCCAGCGTGCTGCCAGGCCCCATTTAGTGACGTTGATCATGGCTTCCACCACGATGTTGCCGCTCATCTTCGATGCGCCGAGTTCCCGCTCAACGAAGGTGATGGGGCGCTCCTCAATGCGCAGGCCGAGCTTGGCAACACGCCACGCAAGGTCAACCTGGAAGCCGTAACCCACTGAATCCACTTCGTCCAATTTGAGGGCTTCAAGTGTGCTGCGGCGGAAAGCACGGTAGCCGCCGGTGACGTCCTTGATTTTCAAGCCAAGCATGATGCGGGCATAGGTGCTGCCGATGCGGGAGATTGCCTGGCGGTAGAGCGGCCAGTTCACAACACTGCCTCCCGGTACCCAGCGCGAGCCCATGGCGAGGTCGGCGCCTTCTTTGACCGCATCAAGGAGGAGGGGCAGTTGCTCCGGCTTGTGGGAACCATCGGCGTCCATCTCTACCAGGACGTCATACCCGGCGGCAAGGCCCCACTTGAAGCCGGCAATGTAGGCCGCGCCGAGGCCTTCCTTGCCTTTGCGGTGCAGTACATGCACTTGCTTGTCCTCGGCGGCTATGCCGTCAGCAAGTTGTCCCGTGCCGTCCGGGCTGTTGTCATCAACCACCAGGACGTCCGACTCAGGCACTGCGGTCCGCAGCCGACCCAATGTCTTGGGGAGCGATTCCAGCTCGTTGTAGGTAGGGATGATCGTCAGGACACGCAAGAAGAGGCCTTTCCTTGATGGAGCGGTCAGTGTGCCGGACCAGCCTCAAGGCTGGCGTTCTGGCGCAACTCTCCATTATAGGACGATCCTGTGCACTGCTAAGGGCAGCTGTGGCCCCGGCCACACAAACTTAAGCGCTGCGGGCAGGTCCATAGACCCAGGACCAGTGTTGTCCGGACAGGTAAATTGCCGGACGAACTGTTTTCTGGGGCCCTATGGGCCTGCCCACTCGCGTACCGCCACCAGGCTACGTCCTGGCCGCGACCAGACCATTACTCCCGGGATCACCCCAAGCTTTAACGATCCGTTGAGCCTCAATGCTACGGACTTTACAAAAGCTGTCAACCCGCGGTTGACCTGCGCGTTCGTGCATCGTCCCAGTTCAGGCGGAGCATTCGAAGGCAAGGAAATAGTGCCCTCAGACCCGGAGGGATTCGTGAGCGAAGAGCTCCTGGCCTTCCCTCACCGTCTGCAGGCATACAGGATCACTGCCGGTATCCAGGGCAGGGAGCAAGGGAGTGCGGGCACGGGGATCGGTGCTCCAGGACTGCACACGGCTATCCGCTACCTGGACCATGAGTTCCTCAACTTCCCAAACCGCGAAGCTGGCCGGCGCACCGGGCACGAGTTGGCCCATAAGGGGGTTCCTGTGCTTGGTGGCCCGCCAGCCTGCCCGCGTGTGGCCAAGGAACGCCGCACGGGCTGAAATGCGCTGGTCCAGGTTGCTGTGTTCCAGGCAGGCCCGGATGCTTGACCAAGGGCTGAGTGGTGTCACGGGGCTATCGCTGCCAAAGGTGATTGGAACTCCGCTGGCGTAGAACGCAGCCAAGGTGTTCATGGCCTTGCTGCGTCCGCCAAGCCGTTGCTCGTAGAGACCTCCGGACCCTCCCCACATAGCATCGAATGCGGGTTGCATGCTGACTGTCACCGAGTATTTGGCCAGCTTCTCGACTGCAGCCTGATCGGCAAGCTCAACATGTTCAAAGCGGTGGCCTGCTGCGCGGATCCGCTGCTCCCCCACCTCGGCGGCTGCGGCGTCCAATGCGTCAAGCGCGACATCAAGGCCGGCATCGCCAATGATGTGGAAACCGGCCTGGACGCCCAGGAGTGAGCACGCAGCAAGGTGCTTGGCGGCCTCATCCACTGAAAGATACAAAGTGCCGCGTTGGCCCGGCTCATCGGAATAATCCTGCCTCAAGGCAGCTGTCCGCGACCCGAGGGAACCGTCGATGTTCAGGTCACCCGCCAGGCCCAGGACGCCGGGGCCCAGGCCGTCCAGGATCGTGCGGGCGTGATCCTCCGACGACGCCAGCTCGCCCCAATACGGCAGCACCTGCGGTTTGCCTGTCTGCCTGTTCCAAGACATGGCCATGCGAAGATCTTCCGGGCCGCAGATGTGTGGGGCCGACATTTCAGCCAAGGCAACGTAGCCGTTGGAAGCCGCATAATGCAGGGCCCGTTCCTGATACCCACTCCGTTCGGCGTCACTGAAGCTCCGCGCCGCGAGACGGGCGGCGGTGTGGGCTGTCCTGACTACGCGACCACTATCCCCGGAGAAGCCGTCCATGCCGGCAAGGCCTGCCGACGCCGCCAGGGAGGATGAAACCAGGGCCGAGTGAACGTCAATGCGGGAAAGGTAAACTTGCCTCCCGCCGGAGGCCTGCTCCAGCTCTTCCAGCGTTGGAAGCGTGGCATCCTGCCACGTTGCTTCATCCCAACCGTGGCCAATGACAGTGCCTGAACCGCTGGCGGCAGCAACGGCGTCGAGCAGTTCCCGGGCAGACCGCACGCCCGTCAAGGACAGTCCAGCCAAAGCGAGGCCCGTCTCCGTCAAGTGCGCATGGGAGTCAACAAAGCCCGGTGCCACGAGGGCGCCCCGAAGATCAATGACGTCCATTGTGGAATCCTCGATGGACGTCGCTGCCTGTTCGGATCCCACCCATGCGACCGTGTCACCATCCACCACCATGGCGGTAGCGAACGGATCGGCAGCGGTATAGATCGAACCGTTCCGGTAAAGGGTGACCTTGCGGACGTTTTCGTCGGGACGGTCGCCGGCGGACGGGCCTGGCTGGTTCATGCGGTGTGCTCCTCGAGCGTTTGAAGAAGGTCTGGGTCTCGAAAACGGTTCCGGGTCAGGCGACGGTTGAGTAAGCCACGACACCCCGGCGGACCAGGTCGATGGATTCACGGCAGATCCGCGCCAAGCGGGGATCCAGTTGTGGAATTTTGGCGAGTTGGTCCAGAAGGTCAACCACTTGCTTTGCCCAACGGACGAAGTCGCCCGCAGCAAGGTCAGTGCCGCTGAGCACGTCCTGAAGATGGCGGCCTTTGGCCCACTTATACATGGGCCACATGAGGCCCAGCTCCGGTTCGCCGGTCAGCGGAAGCCTGTTCTGCTCCTCAATGTCCTCAAGTTGCGACCATTCCCGAACGACGATGTCGACCGCCGTTTCCAGTGCAACCGAGGGCATCCTCGGGCGAAGGCCCCGGTCTTCGCGCTTTGCCTGGTACACCAGGGTGCTGGCCAAGGAGGCCAGCTCGGCAGCATCGAGATCGTTGATGGCACCACGCCTGATGGACTGTGAAATAAGCAGGTCCTTCTCACCGTAGATGCGGCGCAGCCGCTGCCCATCCGTGCTGATGGTGACCTTCCCGGTGTCGTCGGTTTCGAGGTAGCCATAGGCGGAGAGGACGTCGCATACGCGATCGAACGTCTTGGCAATCGTGTTGGTCCTGCTTTGGATCTGGCGGACCAGGCCGTCGGTCTCCTTGCGAAGTTTCCACCAACGCTCCCCCCAGCGGGCGTGGTCCTCGCGCTCACTGCAGCCATGGCAGGGATGCGCCCTGAGCGCCCTGCGTAGTTCAGTGATCTTCTGTTCCTGGTCCTGGGCACGCGAGCCCAGACCGAAGTCCTCGTGCCTGCTGTTCCGCCTGGCGCGCGGTGCTTCATCGCTGATCGCGTTCCGCATGGAGGCTGCAAGATCACGGCGGGACTTGGGCACCTTGGCGTTGAACGACTTGGGAATCCGAATGCGGGTCACCGGGGAAATGGGGCCGTCGAGGTCATGGACGCCGATACGACGCAGCTGGTTGTCCGAGGTGAGGACAGACGGCCGCGGTTCGCGGGCATTGGGATCGACATCAAGCACGACGGCGTGTCCGGCCAACCTGCCACTGGAGACGGTAATGACGTCCCCGGGTATGAGCCGGGTCAAGGAATCAGCCACTCTGGACTTCCGGGCGCGTTGGTGGTCGCGCGCCGCGAACTGCTCAGCGTCGCTGAGTTCGCGGCGGAGCCGGGCATACTCCGTGAAGTCGCCGAGGTGGCATTCCATGGACTTGGCGTAGCCGGCCAGTGATTCTTCGCGTCCACGGACTTGCCTGGCGAGGCCCACCACGGAACGGTCAGCTTGGAACTGCGCGAAGGACGACTCAAGGATCTCGCGCGCCCGCACCCGGCCGAATTGGGCAATCAGGTTGATGCTCATGTTGTAGGTGGGCGTGAAGCTGGAGTTCAGCGGATACGTGCGGCGTGACGCCAAGCCAGCCACTGCCGCCGGGTCCGTTCCGGGCTGCCAAAGGACCACGGCGTGGCCCTCGACGTCGATGCCGCGGCGTCCGGCCCGACCGGTCAGCTGCGTGTACTCCCCCGCCGTGATGTTGACGTGGGCTTCCCCGTTGAATTTTTCGAGCTTTTCCAGCACCACGCAGCGCGCAGGCATGTTGACTCCGAGTGCCAAGGTTTCAGTAGCGAACACCGCCTTGACCAGGCCATCCGCAAACAGTTTCTCCACTACTTCTTTGAAGGTGGGAAGCATGCCCGCGTGATGAGCCGCAAAGCCCCGGATGAGGCCGTCACGCCAGCCCCAGAAACCCAGGACATCAAGGTCGTCTGCAGGAATTTCGTGGCTTGCTTCGTCCACGCGCTGGGCGATGATCTGCTGTTCGCGCTCAGTGGTGAGCCACAGGCCGGACGCCGCGCACTGGGCCACCGCAGCATCACAACCTGCCCGGGAGAAGATGAACGTGATGGCCGGCAACAGGCCCTGGCGGTTAAGGCTCTCAATGACCTGCGGACGGCTTGCTTTCCGAACCGGGCTGCGCTGTTCCGGGCTCTGCCGCTCATCCCGGTAGCGGTCCTGCCGACGGCGGCTCCGGCCACCATGGCCGAAGCGGCCGTTGAAGTTCATACGGCTCTCGGATCGGGCCATTGCCAACAGATCCGGGTTCACTTCGAATTCAGGGCCGGTAACTGCCTGCCTGGCCGTGGAGGTCACAAGACTCTTGGCTGCGATCTTTCGGCTTTCTGCCGGAAGGACGGCCTCGTCAACGGCATCTTCAACATCGCTGAGATCCGGTACCTCGGTGTCCGGTATCTGTGGGGCGATTTCATCGAAAGTGGTATCGCCGGCAAAGAGGTCAACGATCTCCCTGCCCACCATGACGTGCTGCCACAGTGGCACGGGCCGGTGCTCGGACACGATGACGTCAGTATCGCCCCGAACGGTATCCAGCCACGCACCAAACTCTTCAGCATTGGACACAGTGGCGCTCAGCGAAGCAACCTGCACTTCACTGGGCAAGTGAATAATGACTTCCTCCCAGACGGCTCCGCGGAAGCGGTCTGCGAGGTAGTGGACCTCGTCCATGACGACGAAGCCGAGGTCGCCGAGTGTCTCCGAGTCGGCATAGAGCATATTGCGCAGGACTTCGGTGGTCATCACCACAACGGGCGCCTCACCGTTGATGGTTGTATCGCCCGTCAGCAGGCCAACGTTGGCAGAGCCATACTTGGCGGCGAGCTCGGAGAATTTCTGGTTGCTCAGCGCCTTGATGGGTGTTGTGTAGAACGCTTTGAGGCCACGTTCCAGAGCCAGGTAGATGGCAAATTCGCCAACGATCGTCTTGCCGGCACCGGTAGGCGCCGCGACGAGGACGCCTCTGCCCTCCTGCAATGAGCGGCACGCCTCACGTTGGAAGTCGTCCAATTCGAAGTCCAGGGAACGGGCAAAGGCACCAAGATATGTCTTGGCCTCAGCTGCCCGGTGAGCGGCCGCCTGGTAGCGGTCTGATGGTGATTGGGACCCGGAAATGGAGGACATGCACCAAGCCTAATGGCCTGAGGTCTAGAGATTCTCCAGATCCGAGGCCGGGGTGGCAATATCTGCCGTGGCTTCGGTCTCAGCAGCACGCTTGATGGCACGACGTTCCCGCCGGCGGTCATTCCAGAGACACACACCGATGGCAGCAAAGAACAGAAGAAGCATGGGCGCCGCCAAGTAGAACATGCTCATGGCGTCGGCACCCGGGGCAGCCATGGCCGCAAACAGGCAGACCAGGAAGATGGTGATCCGCCAGCTTTTGACCAGTTGCTTGCCCTTGATGATTCCGGCCAGGTTCAGCCCAACCAGCACCACCGGCACCAGGAAGGCGATTCCAAAAGCCAGAAGAAGCCTGAGGACAAACGCAAGGTAGATTTCGGCACTAATGAAGTTTGAAGCGCCGGTGGGTGTGAAGTCCGTGAGGACACGCACGGCGTTGGGCAACACAAGCCATGCCAGCAGGACGCCGCCGATAAACAGCGGAACGGCAGCTGCTACAAACGACAGAGCCAACCGGCGCTCTTTCTTGTGCAGGCCCGGGACTATGAATGCCCACAGCTGGTAGATCCAGACAGGACTGGAAAGGATCACGCCAAGGAATACGGAGACCTGGACCATGAGGTCGAATGAGCTGGCTACGCCATCAAAGTTCAGGCTGGCAGCGCGGCCTTCTTTTTCATTGAGGTCTTTGATCGGCTTGATCAGGGCTGCCAACAGGGGTTGGTAGACGATGAAGCCCAGCACCGTCCCAAGAATAACGCCGATGGCAGCCTTGAAGAGCCGGTTCTTGAGCTCCTTAAGATGGTCAAGGAGCGCCATCCGGGCTTCGGGGTTGGCCTTGCGCCCCTTCGTCTCTACCACTTCTTCTTAGACGCGGTTGGAGGGCGGAACGTCGGTCTCGCCGTTGTTCTTGGCCTTTACGTCCGGGTGGTCTACAACCCTGCCTTCGACGGCGTCAGAGGGTTCCTGGGTTTCCTTCTTTTCGGAGGAACCGTCCTTTTTCATTTCCCGGACTTCAGACTTGAAGATACGCATCGACTGTCCAATGCTGCGCGCCATGGACGGCAGCTTCGGTGCAGCGAAAAGCACCAGAGCCAAAACGATGATGATGATGAGATGCCAGCCTTCGAGCCTCATGTGGGGAGGTCCTTTCCTTTTGGATACATCCTACGTCTATCTGAATTCAATGTCGTGCAGGGATTGGGGCTGACCCCGCTCTGCTTTGCGCTGAACGCGCTTCTGGCGACGAACTTCCTGGCGGAAGGCTTTGGCCGTCAGGTAATCATGACGCATCTGCTCCGGCGAGGCAAAAATTGCAGATCCCGGCTCCGGGTGGCGTTCCGGAGCCTCAACATCGGAGGTTTCTGCGGCAGGAGAAAGATGGCTGAAACGTTTGCCGGCGTCCCCTAATTCATGAACAGTGGCCATGAATTTCCTGAACAGCCGATAACCCAGGGTCACATGGAGGAGCAACGACAGGGCTATGAGCGCGATCCACAGCAGGATCCAAAACCACCAAGGCATCTGAGTAGTCTAGCCAGCCACGATGTCCGAAGAGGAAACGGCACCGTATTGGTCAAGCGCCGCCGTGAGCCAAGCCTGGACTTCCTGGCGCAACTGCGCAGGGTCCAGCACCCGCACTGTCCCTCCATGTTGGGAGACAAACATCGGTAACCACTCCACATTTCCAAAGCGCACCTCGGCAAGCAGCCCGCCGTCGGGCAACTCAGCCGTGCGTTCGGCGTAGTAGTCATCAGCCAGGCCAGCGCCCTGCCTGGTCAATTCAAGCACCACCAGGACGTCGTCGTCGCTGGGCGTGAAGAGCCTTGCCGGAAAGTCTGCATCAGCAGTTGCTGTTCCGGAGACGGGACGGCCATTGGGTTCCAGGGATTGCACGCGGTCCAGCCGGAAATTCCGGAGTCCCGACTTGCTATGGCAGTAGGCCTCGAAGTACCAGGTGTTGTCCAGGGAGTACAGCCGCAGGGGGTCCACGTCGCGCTCGGTTACTTCGTCCCGCTGCGGGGAAAGGTAGCTCAGGCGCAGTTGCTGGCCGTCCCTGATGGCGTGGGTAATGGTTGCGAACGCCCCGGATTGCTCGGGTGCCACCGACTGGCCCGCAACTGCCCCGGCCAGGCGTCCGGCCTGTCCTGCAGCGCCCGTCAATTTGATGGTCACAGACTCCAGGGCGCTGCCCGGTTCGTCCTCGGCCAAACCTGCCAGTGCCGGTAGATCGCCGAGCATCGACAATCCAGTCAGCAGCGCGGCGGCTTCGTCCTCGCTGAAGCGCACAGGACGGTTAAGGTCCAGATGCTCCGTGATGTACACATGGTCGTTTTCCCACTGGATGTCCAGGAGGTCGTCCGGGTAGCCCCCGGGCAGCCCGGAACAGATCAGTATCTTGAGGTCGTCAATGAGGGCTTTGCGGCTGATTCCAAAGCGGTCCGCTACCTCCTGCACGTGCAGGCCCTGATGATGGACGAGGAACGGCACCAACTGCAGCATGCGCGTGAGCTGGTCTTCGGACGTGCGTTTCCTCGATCGCTGCGCGCGCGCAGCCTCGGGAAATTCCACGGGGATGGCCGGAGACGCATTGAAGTCCGCAGCGCTTTTAAGCCGGCGTACGACGGCGGCACGCAGCTCGGCAGGTTCAAACACTTTGACGTGGGGGCCATACGAGGCCAGTTCCTCGGCGAACTGCCCGGGGTCCCGGAAGTCCACGACCAGCCTGTCCCGGCCGCCTGTTCCCTTCCCAGCCCGTTCCTCCCCGGAGCCGGTGGAACCAGCACGTTTGCGCAGGGCGAGGAGGCGTCCCTCGTCTACGTCCAGGACAGCCTGCTGCAAGGGAAGTTCGTTGAGGGAATCCAGCTCCGCCCGGGCGTTGAAACCGGCTGGCGGCTCGAAGGAACTGCCCGGTATGACGGAGACGGCGGTGGTCATGCGTGACAACCTGAAAATCCTCTTGGCGGCCCTCCCCCGGTCGAAACCCACGAGGTACCACTGCCCGAACCGGCTCCCCAGGCCCCACGGCTCCACCTCGCGTACTTCCTCACGGCCGGTGCTTCCGGCGAGGTAGCCGAAGCGGACCGCATGGCGGCCGTGCATGGCTCCAACGACGTCGTCGAATGCTTGTCCGGCTGGCTTGATCCGCGGCTGGACGCCGGCAGGCAGGTCGACGTCGGTGAATCCACCTGCCGCCTGCAGCTTGCGGACGGCATTGACTGCGGCGTTGCCGAGGGCAGCACGTTCCCACAACTGGGCGGCAAGGAGGAGGACAGTGGATTCAGCCGGAGTCAGGCTGACATCAGGGAGCCTGTTGGAGTCCTTGCCGATGCGGTAGCGGGTTGATGCGGGGTCCTCGGACCCGAAATTGCGGGGGTCCGTGAGGGTCTCGATCTCAAAGCCGAACTGTTTGAGATCCACTTTGTCGCGCTCGAACATCCGTCCGAATGCGACGTCGTTTTCGGCGGTGTCGTGATAGACCTTCTCCCGCAGGACGGAGCGCGGAAGGCCCACCCTGGTATTGAGCAGGGCAAGCAGGAGGTTCAGGAGTCGTTCAGTGCGGGATGCGGACACGGTTGCTACGTTACTAAAGTCCTGGGCGAAAGCAGCAAGGCGCGTCACCGGCCCGGCAAAGCCGGGTGGCAACGCGCCTTGGCAGGAAGCTTGCGCCCTAGCGGACAGCTACGAGGTCAACGACGAAGATCAAGGCCTCGTTGGGCTTGATTGCTCCGCCGGCGCCACGGGATCCGTACGCCAGTTCTGAAGGGATCTCAAGGCGGCGACGGCCGCCAACCTTCATACCCAGCAGGCCCTGGTCCCAGCCCTGGATGACCTGGCCCACACCAACACGGAAGTCCAGCGGAGCGCCACGGCCCCAGGAAGCGTCGAACTCTTCGCCCGTGGACCAGGCGACGCCAACGTAGTGGGTGGAAACGGTGTCGCCGGCTTTGGCCTCGGCGCCGGAACCCTCAATGAGGTCCGTGATGACGAGCTCGGTGGGAACGTCGCCTTCCGGGAAGTCGATTTCGGGCTTGGTGCGGTCGAAGTCACGCTGACCAAATGACATGGTTGCTCCTTGGTGTGAGGGACGAATGGTGTCAGGAACCAGCTTAGCCAGTCCCGGATCAGGTGGCTGCCTACTTGACGCCGAGGATGTCAACGACGAAGACGAGATCGCCCTTGGCCTCACCCTGTCCAGCAGCGCCATAAGCAAGGTCCTGCGGGATGACCAGAAGGACGCGGGAGCCGACGGTCTTGCCTTCCAGGCCTTGGGTCCAGCCCTTGATGACACCGGAAAGCGCGAAGCTTGCTGTCTGTCCCCGGTCAAAGCTCGAATCGAACTTCTGGCCGCCCACAAGATTGACGCCAACGTAATTCACTGTGAGGGTGTCAGTAGCCTTAACAGCAGCGCCGGAGCCCTTGATGAGGTCCTGTGCGATGAGTTCCTTCGGAGCGGCTGCGCCTTCAACCGAGATCTGCGGGATGCCCTTGTCGTCTTCCTTCACGGTGGGGAGCCCAGCCGGAGGAGTGACTGTCTCGCCTTCCGGCTTCGACAGGACCGGAGCGGCTTCCTTGGCGGAAAGCAGCTTGAAAACCACCAACTGCGTAGAGCCGGCGGCAGCGCCCTGGGCTGCCGAACCCGGCGCGGCGAACGCGATGTGGGAACCGATCTTGGCGCCAACAATGGCGTTGTAGATCAGCTCGTTGCCCTTCTTGAGCTCGTCATTCAGCTCAATGGGCTGGGGGCCGTTCTTGTAGACGTCTTCAACGGTCTTGCCGTCATTGCCATCCACAGCGATGTATGCGAGCTCGGCAACCTGGCCGGCCTTGATACGGTCGCCGTTGCCTTCGCTGACTACCTTGATGGTAGGTTCAGCGACGGTGAGCGGCTTGGTGAAGTCCAGGCCAGGGGCCTTGTCATCTCCGTTGTCGGTCACCTTGACGGAATCGAGTTTGGAGACATCGCCCGATGACTGGCTGGTGGGCTCGGCGGCTGGCGTGCCCCCGCCCCCACACGCAGTGATGAGCAGCAGGGCAGGAAGAAGAATTGCTAGGAGTCGGCGCACAAAAAAGACACTTTCGTCGGGGCAAAGGACACTCGGAAAGGCGCATGGCAGATCCAAGGCAATGGCCTCTTGGAAAGAGGCCACAGTCCAGAATAGCCCGTGAAGCTGGGAGTACGCTCAGAAAGGCTGTTAGCCCATGGAGTCCAGGAGCGCATCAACGCGGTCGTCCACGCTGCGGAAGGGGTCCTTGCAGAGGATTGTCTGGTGTGCGCGGTCGTTGAGCTTCAAGTGCACCCAGTCCACCGTGTAGTCGCGTCCGAGCTCCTGCGCCCTCCGGACGAAGTCTCCCCGCAGCTTGGCCCTGGTTGTCTGTGGAGGAGTGTCAACAGCGTCCTTCACTTCGGTTTCGGGAACCAAACGCCGCGCGGCATCCCGTGATTGCAGCAGGAAGAAGAGGCCGCGCTGGCGTGAAATGTCGTGGTAGGTGAGATCCAGTTGAGCAATGCGCGGCGAATCCAGGCTGAGGTCGTGCCGGCGCATGTAACCGTCCATCAGCTTCTTCTTGATGGCCCAGTCCACTTCGGTGTCGATAGTGCTGGTATCGCCACTTTCGATGGCGTCCAGGGTCCGCTCCCACAAGTCGAGAATAAGCGGCACGTGGGCATTATGTGCGCCGTTCGCGGCCACGAACTCTGTGACCTTTGCAAGGTACTCGCGCTGGATATCGAGCGCCGAGAGCTGCCTGCCGTTTGCCAGGCGGACTAAAGCGCTGCCCGTGAGGTCATGCGAAATTTCCCGGATGCTCCGGATGGGGTTCTCCATTCGCATGTCCCGCATGATCACCCCTGCCTCGATCATGCGCAGGATCAGGTCCACCGTCCCCACTTTGAGGAGTGCGGAGGTTTCGGACATGTTGGAATCACCCACGATCACATGGAGCCGACGATAGAACTCGGCATCGGCATGCGGCTCGTCACGGGTATTGATAATGGGGCGTGACCTGGTGGTGGCAGAAGACACGCCTTCCCAGATGTGGTCTGCCCGCTGTGAGAAGGCGAAAGTTGCACCATGGGGTGTCTTCAGGACTTTGCCTGCTCCCGCGATGAGTTGACGGGTCACCAGGAACGGGATGAGGATCTCGGCCAACCTTGAGAACTCTCCCCGACGCGGTATGAGGTAATTTTCGTGGCTTCCGTAGGAGTTTCCGGCGGAGTCGGTGTTGTTCTTGAAGAGGTACACCGTGCCATTGAAACCCTCCGCGGCGAGCCGGGCCTGGGCCTCATCAACGAGGTCGTCCAGGATGAGCTCTCCGGCGCGGTCGTGGGCGATGAGTTGCGCGAGGTCGTCGCATTCCGCGGTGGCGTATTCCGGGTGCGAACCAACGTCCAGGTACAGGCGTGAACCGTTGGTCAGGAAGACGTTGGAAGACCTGCCCCAGCTCACCACCTTGCGGAACAAATAGCGGGCCACTTCTTCGGGGGCCAAAGGACGTGAGTCGGGGCTGGAATAGGAAATCCCAAACTCCGTCTCGATGCCGAATATGCGTTTGTCCATCTCAAGCCTCCTCTGTGAGCAGCTGTGTCATGTCCTCGGGGAGCAGACGCCGGAAAGCCCGGCGGGAACCCCGGTGACTCTCCGAAGCGCGGTCCAGAACGGCAGCTTCGACGGCGGTCGCCGGGAGGGCGTCGGCTTCCTTGTCCGTCGCCAAAGCGCGCAAAGCCAATCTCATGGCTCCGGCAAAACCAAGCTCGGGCTCCCAAGCTCCGCTTACGACGTCGGAAATCTGGTCGGCAAGTCCACCCATCACCACGAAGCCGTTCTCATCGGCAATCGAGCCATCAAAGGTGAGCCGGTACAGGTGGTCCTGCTCCTGCGCCAGGCCGACTTCAGCCACGGCCAGTTCCACTTCGAACGGCTTTTGTTCGGCGGTGAACACAGCGCCGAGGCTCTGCGCGTAGACGCTTGCCAATCCCCGGGCGGTCACGTCTTCGCGGTCGTACGAGTAGCCACGGACATCCGCGTACCGCACCCCGGCCTGCCTGAGGCTTTCGAACTCGTTGTACTTGCCCACTGCTGCGAAAGCGATTTTGTCGTAGATCTCGCCGATTTTATGCAGCGACGGTGACGGGTTCTCAGCGATCAGTGCGATGCCATCGGCACAACTGATCACCACTACGGAGCGTCCGCGGGCAATGCCCTTCCGTGCGAAATCCGCACGGTCCTTCATCAGCTGTTCGGGTGAGACATAGAACTGCTGCGTCATGTCAGGCCTCCCGTCCGGCGATGGCACGGGATTCGACGATGGCACCGGCTATCGCCGCCAGGTCCCGTTCAGGTACCCGGCGATTACCGGCACGGTTGACCGTGTAAACCACTGGCCACAGCTGGCGGACGGGGTCCGGGCCGCCCGTTGCGGAGTCGTCGTCCGCGGCGTCGTAGAGCGCCTCAACCGCGACGGCCACAGCCTGTTCTTCCGAAAGGTTCGGCTTCCAAAGTTTCTTCAGGGCTCCACGTGCAAAAACTGAACCGGAACCCACGGAGTGGTGTTCCTGTTCTTCATAGCGCCCACCGGTGACGTCGTAGGAGAAAAGCCGTCCGGTGCCCGAAACGTGGTCGAAACCGGCAAACAAGGGAATCACCGCCATTCCCTGCATTGCCATGGGCAAGTTGCCGCGGATCATCGCACCCAAACGGTTCGCCTTGCCCACGAGGCTAAGGAGCGTGCCCTCAATTTTCTCGTAGTGTTCCAGTTCCACCTGGAAGAGCCGCGTGATATCGATTGCCAGGCCCGCCGTACCGGCAATACCCAGTACCGAATACTGGTCCGCGGGAAAGACCTTCTCAATGTGCCGGCTGGCGATCACGTTCCCCATGGTTGCCCGCCGGTCCCCCGCCATCAGCACGCCGCCGGCATACGTCAAGGCGACGATGGTGGTCGCGTGCGGCGAGGACGGAACGGTACCGGCCGGCAACGTTTGGTTGAACGGAAGGAGTTCGGGACGCGAGCGTTGAAGGTGCTCCGTGAATGAAGACGTTGCCTGGGTGGCCAGGGGGCCGGTTGATGGGTCCTGCATTGCTGCACTCCTTCGACTCTGCATTCCGATGCCCGGTGGCCTCGCGCCAGCCGGGCAGTACATGGTTTGTCCGGGTCCGCTTACTGGCCGCCCTTTTGGACGAAGGCCCTGACGAACTCTTCAGCGTTGGATTCCAGGACGCCATCGATTTCGTCAAGGAGGTCGTCCACGCCCTGGGTGGCATCCGAGGCCTGGGCTTCGGGTGCTGCCGGTGGTGCCTCCGGGACGTCTACTTCAGTCTCAGTATCCCGTGACTGCGGTTGCTGCTGCTCCTGAGCTGCCATTTCCATCTCCCTACTGTCAGCCCCCGGTTGTGGGGACTTCCTACTGCCATATTGCCACGCCGTGGGCTGCTGCGCCCGGCTTTGCCAAGGCACCATTTTTGCCCGTAGCTGAATGCCTCAGTCCTTGGGCGGCGGCGGCTTTTGGCCCAGCAATTCGGCCAGGAACGAGCCCGCCTCCTGATGCCGGTCAAAGAGGGCTCCTGTGAGCGCCCGGGTCCCCCGAAGTGGTTCGCGGGTGGGAACACGCTGCAGTTTCCCAAGTCCCGGAACATCGAAGATGACCGAGTCCCAACTGGCGCCAACGACGTCCTTGCCGAAACTTGAAACGCACCGTCCGCGGAAATACGCCCGTGTGTCCGACGGCGGTTCACCCACCGCCCTGGCGATGTCGGCGTCGTCGACGATCCGGATCATCCTGTCCCTGGACAGCATCCGGTAGTAAAGGCCCTTCTCCGGCCGGATATCGGACCATTGGAGATCGACCAACCCGAGCCGGGCATCGTCCCAACCAAGGCCGTCGCGGTTCCGATACCCCTCAAGGAGGGACTTCTTGGCTATCCATTCCACGGATGACGCCGCAGCAGCGGGATCGCTGCCCAGCAGTGACAGGGTCGATTCCCAGCGTTCAAGTACGCCATGCGTGTGCCCGTCGCCAGTGACGGAATCGGCAACTCCGGTCTCCTGCGCCAGCTTTGCGGCAGCTTCGTAGTACATCCACTGGATATCCAGGGCGGTCACCCGCCGTCCATCCAGCAGTCTTACGGTAGTGGCCAAAGTTGTGTCATGACTGATGGCCTGCAGTGCCTGAACGGGTTCATGGACTTCGATGCGGGGCGCCTGGCCGGCTTCAATAAGGCTGAGAACCATGGCAGTGGTGCCGAACTTCAGATAGTTGGAAACCTGGCTGAGGTTCGCATCGCCGATAATGACGTGAAGCCGCCGGTACTTATCCGCGGTTGCATGAGGCTCGTCCCGGGTGTTGATGATGGGGCGTCGGATAGTGGTCTCCAGGCCCACCTCAGCCTCGAAGAAGTCTGCCCGTTGGCTGATCTGGTAGCCGGCCGTGGAACTGTCCTGTCCGATCCCCACACGCCCGGCCCCACAAATCACCTGCCGGGACACGAAGAATGGTGTGAGTCCCCGGATGATGTCGCCAAAAGGAACTGAACGGGGCATGAGGTAGTTCTCGTGCGAGCCGTAGGACACCGATTTGTTGTCCGTGTTGTTCTTGTAGAGATTGATCGGCGGAAGGCTGGTGTCTGCCGCTACTTTCCTCACCGTGGCAAGTGCTACGAGATCGCCGGCAGCGTCCCAGGCCACTGCATCCCGCGGGTTGGTGACTTCAGGGCTTGAGTACTCCGGGTGTGCATGGTCCACGTAAAGGCGGGCGCCGTTCCCGAGGACCATGTTCATGAGGAGCGAACCGGATTCGTCCTGGCCATCCAGTTCCAATTCCTGGCGGCCATACGCCAACGCGACTGCCTCGGCGTCGAGCACTGGCGGCTGGTCAGTCAGCTGGCTGGGATCGGCACTTGCCCGGTCAACCGTCCAGCCGCGGGCGTCGTGCAAGGGTTCTTCGTCCGTATAGTCCCAACGGGTTTCCGCTCCCCCGGCGGCACGTTGGCGGGTGACCGTCGCATAGGCCTGGATGATCCGGGCGGACATCATGGTGGCGTTCGCCCCGGGCGCCGATGGCGCATGGATTCCGTACTCGGTTTCGGAACCCATGACGCGCATGGCGCCGCCTACAGGCAACCTTTCCGCGGGTACACCCTCGGTTTTGGCCGTCACAGGTACTGACCCGTGTTGGCTGTAGTCTCGATCGACTTGCCAGGTTCCTGGCCTGCCTTGCCTTGCACGATCGTACGGATGTACGTGATCCGTTCGCCCTTCTTCCCTGAGATTCTTGCCCAGTCGTCAGGGTTCGTGGTGTTCGGCATGTCCTCGTGTTCCCGGAATTCGTCCACCACTGCACGCAGCAGGTGATCGATCCTCAGACCCTTCTGATGGTTGGTCAGCAGATCCTTGATCGCATACTTCTTGGCCCTGTCCACGACGTTCTGAACCACGGCGCCTGAGTTGAAATCCTTGAAGTAGAGCATTTCCGTATCACCGTTGGCGTACGTGACTTCAAGGTATTCGTTCGACTTCTCGGTGGAATACATTGCCTCCACGGTGCGCTGGATCATGGCGTCGACAGTAGCTTGGACGTCTCCGCCATACTCCGCCAGATCCTGTGCATGGAAGGGAAGGTCAGTGGTGATGTACTTGCCAAAGATGTCTGCAGCAGCTTCGGCATCGGGTCGCTGGATCTTGACCTTTACGTCAAGGCGGCCCGGCCGGAGGATCGCGGGATCGATCATGTCCTCGCGGTTTGAGGCACCAATGACGATCACATTGTCCAAACGCTCCACGCCATCAATCTCGCTAAGCAGCTGCGGGACGATGGTGGTTTCGACGTCGGAAGACACTCCGGTTCCACGCGTACGGAACAGCGAATCCATTTCGTCGAAGAAAACCACCACGGGGCTGCCATCGGACGCTTTTTCGCGGGCACGGGAGAAGATCAGCCGGATGTGCCGTTCGGTCTCGCCAACGTACTTATCCAGGAGCTCAGGACCCTTGATGTTGAGGAAGTAGCTCTTGAGGTCCGTGTTGCCTGCGCGCTCAGCGGCACGGGCAGCCAGGGAATTGGCCACGGCCTTGGCGATGAGGGTCTTGCCGCAACCCGGCGGACCGTAGAGAAGGATTCCCTTGGGCGCCTTGAGCCCGTGTTCCCGGTACAGGTCCGGATGCAGGAACGGGAGTTCAACAGCATCACGGATCTGTTCGATCTGGGGACCAAGGCCGCCGATGTCCTGATAGGTGATGTCCGGAACTTCTTCCAGGACAAGGTTCTCCACCTCAGCGCGCGGGACTTTTTCCAGCGCATAGCCGGTGCGCGAATCCAGCGACAGCGCGTCTCCTACCTTCAGGTGCACGCTTTGCAACGCTCCTGAAAGGCGGACTACGCGTTCCTCGTCGGCGCGGCCAACTACCAACGCACGGTCCTTGCCCAGCATCTCCTTGAGCGTAACGAGTTCACCCGCCCGTTCGTAGCCGAGCCCGGCAACCACCAGCAGGGCCTCATTCAAAAGGACTTCCTGGCCAACTGCGAGTTGGTTGACATTTACCAGCGGGCTGATGCCAACACGCATCTTGCGGCCTGCATTGAAAATGTCCACGGATTCCTCCGTGGCCGCCTGCCCGGAAGATCCCGGGCCCGGCTGCCTGCGGGGGTTGATCTGTACCACCGTTCCGAAGCTGTAGGGCGGCTGCCCTTCCTGCTCCAAAGCACCCTTCAAACGAAGGATCTCGCCCTTCGCCGTTTCAAGCATGCTGACGAGCTTGCTGTTGTTCTGGGTGGCGGCGGCAAGCTGGCGGTCGATGTGGCGAAGCTTGTCCCGAAGGATGTTGATCTGGCGTTCGGCCACGGTCAATTCACTGGATGGGTCGGGCGGCTGGATGGCGGCAAGCCTCCGGTTTGCTGCCTCTTCAGCAGCGGCGTTAGCTTCCTCCGGCGTCGGCCGTCCAATGTCGTTGTTGTTCGACGTATCCACGATTCATCAGCCCCTTCCTGCGCTTAACAAGACCTTAGTCCCGAAAAGCTCAGGGTGCTTGGTGACATCCGGAATGCGGACCCTATTGTGACCTTTTCAGTTTGTGACCGGGGGGTCGTCCTGGACATTGGTTCCGGCGATGGCGTCACGTGCGGCACGGCGGAGTTTCTTGTCCGAAACGGCACGCTCCCCTACCGCTCCCGGAGTCCATGCGTTCAGGTCTTCCTCGCTGAATTCGGTCTTGGACGGGCGCCGCTTGACGGAGATTCCAGTGACGCCGTCGGCGAGCCGCCTGGTGACCAGGAGGAATCCCGTATGGGCCACCATGCGGTGGTCCGGGCGTACTGCGAGTCCTTCAAGGTGCCAGCCGCGCACCATGGATTCCCAGGCATCCGGTTCAGTGAAACGTCCGTCAGCCCTGATGGCCTCGGCGGTGCGGGAAAGCTGCGTCACCGTTGCGACGTAATTGATCCAGACGCCACCTGGGGCCAGGACCGTTGCCACGGCGTCAAGGCACTCCCAGGGAGCAAGCATGTCCAGCACTACGCGATCTACGGAGCCGGGCGCCTCGGCACGGACCACTTCTTCCTGGAAGTCACCAAGGGAGATCTGCCAAGCGGGGTGCGGGCCACCGAAAATCGTCTCGACGTTCCCCCGGGCGATATCGGCGAATTCTTCGCGGCGCTCAAAGGAATGGAGATAGCCGCCGTCACCGACTGCACGGAGCAGGGAAATGGAAAGCGCGCCGGAGCCCACGCCGGCTTCAACAACCCGGGCACCCGGGAAGATATCGGCCATCGTGACAATCTGGCCCGCGTCCTTCGGATAGACGACCGCAGCGCCACGGGGCATGGACAGGACGAAGTCCGAAAGCAAGGGACGCAGCGTTTGGTACTGCTGCCCGATATTGTTGCTGACTACCGAACCATCAACCTTGCCGATGATTTCATCGTGGTTCAGGAAACCGCGGTGGGTATGAAAAGCTCCCCCCACTTCAAGCGTGATGGTGTTCATCCGGCCACGCTCATCGGTGAGCTGCACCCGCTCGCCCACGCGGAACGGCCCACGGCGGCGGGCTGCCCCGGTTGGTTGCGTGGCAGAGTCAGTGGCTGGCTTGTTGATGCCTGTGTCCGCGCCCGTGACAGTGCCTGCGCTTGTCTCAGCCGCGGCGGTTTCGCTGCTCATGTGGTGTTCCTCGCTCCTGGGCGGTTGCGCCGCCATGTGTTGCTGCCGTATGGGCGCCGAAAAGGATGGTTTGTTTTGTTTGTTTTATGGACCGGCTCGTAACTCTACCGGCAAGGGCGTTAGGCGCGCCCGCTGCCCCGGGCTTCTTTACCTGTTATCGCTGTCACTACTGCTTGCTGGCGGAGCAACCCGGTCACGGTTCCGTTGTGGTCCACCACAGCGTATTCGCCGCCTTCCAGCCGCGCCAGATACTGGATCAGCTCCTGGCCCTTGGACCATTCCGGGACGTAGGCGCCGGCAGCGAGGGCGTGCGCGACGGCGGTGACCGGCGTCGTCGCTACCGCCTCGGGAGGGACCGCGGCAGCTGCCCCCGGATCCACCACTCCCTGCGGTTTTCCGTCGGGTCCGCAAATCACGACGGCGGGACTCCCTGCCGGGGATACCGCCAGGACGTCTGCCACACTGGCAGCGTTCGGCAGGCCCACTGCCGGCTCCGCGAGCCCGGCCGCACTCACGAGGTAAAGGCGGCTGCGGAGCTTTGCGTGGTTGATTGAGCTCGATGCGCCCATCCACAGGAAGCCACAGACGAGGACGGTGATAAGCATGAGGCTGATGTCCAGGGGTGCTCCGCTGAGGAGCGGCACCCCGATGAACCAAATGACAAGTGCGGCGACGATGACGCGGCCTGACCATCCTGCGGCTATGGTCCCCTTGTCCTGGCTGCCCGTGGCCTTCCATACCGCCGACTCCACCAACCGGCCGCCGTCCAATGGCAAACCGGGAAGAACGTTGAAGATGCCAATAAGAAGGTTGGCCCACATCAGGATGTTTGCCAGGATTTCCGCGACGCCACCGAGGACGCCTGAACTTAGGACAGCCCACATGCCGCCGGCCAGGATAAAGTTCGACACCGGTCCGGCAAGGGCGACGATGACAGAGCGTCCAGGGGACGCGGTGAAGCTCTCGAACTGGGTGTGCCCGCCCCACAGGTTCAGGACAATCTTTTCCGTTGGCCAGTTGAACGCTTTGGCACTGAGCGCATGGGCAAGCTCGTGGACCAGGACGGAGAGCGCGAGCAGCAAGGCATAACCGAGGGCGACAAAGTAGGCCCAAATGCCCAGGTTGGGCATGCGCACCAGCAGGGCGGGCCCATAGACGATGATCGTGAAGCCGGCGATAACGAACCACGAGTAAGCGAGATACACGCGGATTCCCGCGATTTTCCCCAATGGAATGCCGTCCTTTTTGATGGCAGCATGGTGGGGCGTGGAGGAGCTGCTCACCTAGTTTGCCCCTTCAAACAGGTTTCCCTGCGCGACGCGGTCGGCAATCAGCTGGCTGACGTCCGCTGCGGTCCGGCCCACCAGGGTCTCCCACATGACCATGCCCGGATACTCGGGCAACGGAACCTGGTGGGGAATGCCCACTGTCAGTACGCCCGATGCCAGGGCAGCCGTAGCGCCCGGAATGGAATCTTCCAACGCAACACAGTGATCGATGGTCAGCGACGGGTCATCGAGGCGGAGCCGTTCCACAGCCGTGAGGTAGGCCTCCGGATGGGGTTTGCCGTTGGTGACGGTGTCTCCCGTTACCAGGAATTCGAAGTAGGGCTTGGCAAGGCTTTCGACGATAACGCCGGCCAGTGGGCCCTCGGACATGGTGACCAGGGCGCAACGGACGCCTGCCTGGTGCAATTCGTCCAGCAGCTCGCGTGCACCCGGGCGCCAGGGAACTTCATTGCGGACGTGCATGATCACCTGTGCGCTGAGGGTATCCACGATTTCCCGGGCTTCAAGGCGGACTCCAGCAGCTTGCAGCACCGCGGCGGAGTGAAGCAGGGACTGACCCACCAACTGCATGGCCTGCTGGTGCGACCATGTCCCGCCGTGCGCCTCCACGAGTGCGCGCTCGGCGGCGATCCAGTAAGGCTCAGTGTCCACCAGGGTGCCATCCATATCCCAGAGCACGGCTTTGAGGAGGGGCTGAACGGATGACGAAGGCATGGTTTCAAGTCTACGTGGAACCCGGGGCGCTTCCGGCCGGGCTTGCGCTGTGGGCGAATACAGGACACGCTCCGGGGTGAAATGCCATGCATCCACAAGGGTCTTGGACGTAGGGTGAGTGGATGAACAGTGTGGACGGGACCCCCGAAGGACAGGACATCACCGCGGAGCCCGAGCGTTTCCTTAAGGAACCCGCGGAAGGCCAACGCGTCACCGTAATGATCGCCGCGTTTGAAGGCTGGAACGACGCCGGTGAGGCCGCCAGCGATGCGCTGCACTACTTGAACAAAGTCTGGGACGGCAAGAAGGTTGCCACCGTAGACGCCGAGGAGTACTACGACTTCCAGTTCACCCGGCCCACCGTGCGCCGCACGTCCTCGGGTGCGCGGAAGGTCAAGTGGCCCTCAACGCGGATCTACAAGGCGTCAGTTCCGGACAGCAATGTGGACGTGGTTTTTGTTCTTGGCACCGAACCTTCGTACCGTTGGCGGGCATACACCACAGAACTCCTGGTCCATGCGGAAGCACTGAAGGTGGACTCGGTCATTCTTGTCGGTGCGCTGCTGGCCGATGTTCCCCACAGCCGGCCAATTCCGGTAAGCACCACCACGGAAGACAGTTCGCTGCGGGAACGGCTGAATCTGGAAGCCTCCCAATACGAGGGACCCGTGGGAATTGTTGGCGTCCTGGCCGAGTTCGCCATGCTGGCCGGGCTGCCAACCGTTTCCCTGTGGGCAGCCGTCCCCCACTATGTCGCACAGCCGCCATCGCCCAAAGCCCAGCTGGCCATCCTTCACAAGATCGAAGACCTGCTCCAGGTTCCCTTGGACAGCCAGGCACTGGCAGAAGAGTCAGAGGCTTGGGAACGGGGCGTCGATGAGCTCGCCACTGAAGATCCTGAGATTGCCGCCTACGTGCGGCAGCTGGAGGAAGCCAAGGATACCGCGGACCTCCCGGAAGCATCGGGCGAATCTATTGCACGCGAATTCGAGCGTTACCTCAAGCGACGCGGAAAGGACCGGCCCTAGCGCAGGACCGGCCTTAAAGCTCCACCCCGAGCAGGGCGTCTACGGCATCGCCCATAAGGGCGGCGTCAATCCCGGACATTGGTGCGTTCTGCCGCAATGCTTCGTCAGCCCAGCGATCGACGGCGGCAATGGCTCCGGGAGCGTTGAGGTCATTGGCCAATTCCAGGCGCATGGCCTCAACGAGTGTTGCGGCCGAACCGGCGGGGGCAACGTCACGGGCATTGCGCCATCGGGCCAGCCGATCCTTTGCTGCCGCAAAGTCCGCCTCAGTCCACGACCAGTCCGAGCGGTAGTGGTGGGCGAGGATTGCAAGGCGGATTGCGGCTGGTTCTTCTCCAGCGGCGCGGAGCTTGGAGACAAGCACCAGGTTGCCCTTGGACTTGCTCATCTTTTCCCCGTCAAGGCCCACCATGCCGGCGTGGGCATAATGCTTGGCGAGCGGAACGCCTGCCAGCGAGTACGCGTGTCCGGCTCCCATTTCGTGGTGGGGGAAGATGAGATCCGAGCCGCCACCCTGCACTGTGAATGGTGCGGGCAGGTATTTCTGCGCGATAACCGTACACTCGATGTGCCATCCGGGACGGCCGTCGCCCAGGGTGGCCCCCGGCCAGCTGGGTTCGCCTTCACGTGCTACGCGCCAGAGCAACGGATCGAGCGCCTGGCGTTTGCCTGCCCTGTCCGGATCGCCCCCACGCTCTGCAAAGAGGGAAAGCATTTCCGCTTCGCCGAGGCCTGAAACATCGCCCAGGGTCCATGCATCCGTGGCGTCGGATCGTTTGCCGGCCATTTCGACGTCGTAGTAGACATCGCCGTCGGGTTCGCCGTCTGTGCCTTGTACGCGGTAGGCGACGCCGTCGGCAATAAGCCGCTCGATGGCGGGCACAATATCCGGAATGGCTTCGACCGCGCCGATGTAGTGGTTTGGAGCAAGGACGTTGAGGGCGTCCATATCCGTGTGGAACAGTTCAATCTGGCTCTGCGCCAGTTCACGCCAGTCCACGCCGGTGGCGGTGGCGCGCTCAAGCAGCGGGTCATCGATGTCCGTAACGTTCTGAACGTAGGCCACCGGGATCCCGGCATCGCGCCAGGCCCGGTTGAGGAGGTCGAAGGCCACGTAGCTTGCGGCGTGTCCCATATGGGTGGCGTCGTAGGGCGTAATACCGCAGACGTACATCGATTGTTCCGGCTGCGGCTCAATCTCCACGACGCGGCCGAGGGCGGTGTCGAAGAGGCGTAGTTGGGGCATACTGCCGGGCAGCTCAGGAACAGGGCGGGAAGTCCACGATTTCACGACTCAACCTTAGTGCTAGGCGCTGATCACATTGAAACCGAGCAGGACATACAAGGCCAGGCCCAAAAGAATGCGGTACCAGACAAAGAGCCTGTAACTGCGTGTGGAGACGAACTTAAGGAACCAACCAATGATCACGTAGCCCACCACGAAAGCGATGACTGTGGCCAGCGCCGTTTCCGGGAGGCCGTAGGGACCGGCCAGGCCCTCCTTGGAAACCGTTTTGTAGAGCTGGTACAGGCCGCTGCCGAAAACCGCTGGAATGGCGAGGAGGAACGAGTAGCGGGCCGCAGCTTCACGCGTGTACCCCATCAGCAACCCGGCAGTGATGGTTCCGCCGGACCGCGATACGCCGGGAATAAGGGCCATTGCCTGGGCAAAACCGTACAGGATGCCGTGCTTGTAGCTGAGCTCCGTGAGATCCCGTTCCTGCCGGCCAACGGCGTCGGCAACCGCCAGGATCATGCCAAAGACAATGAGCATGGTGGCGACTATCCACATGCTCCGCAGGACCGACTCGATCTGGTCCTGGAACAACAACCCGAGCACGATGATGGGAAGGCTGCCCAGGATCACCAGCCATCCCATTCGGGCGTCCGGATCATTCCGTGGGACTTTTCCACTCAGGGACCTGAACCAGGCCCCAATGATCCGCACGATGTCGCGCCAGAAATAGACGATGACCGCCGTCTCCGTACCCAGTTGGGTGATGGCCGTGAAGGCGGCTCCGGGATCGGCCGCATTCGGAAGGAATGAGCCCACGATCCGCAGGTGTGCGCTTGAGGAGATCGGGAGGAATTCGGTGAGGCCCTGCACCAGGCCCAGCAAGGCTGCTTCTATCCAGTTCACGTGAATAGACCCTACGTCATGAAGACTGGGAACTCCCCGTAAGCTATCAGCATGCAGCAGCGTTATGTCGGGAACAGCGGGTTCCGTGTCTCCTCTTTGTCCCTCGGAACAATGTCCTGGGCGCAGGAGACGGATGAGCAGGACGCTGCCGAGTTGCTCCACGCCTTCGTGGACGCAGGCGGCACCGTCATCGACACCGCTGCATCGTATGCACAAGGCCAGGCTGAGGCGATGTTGGGCTCCATGTTGGGCGATGTCGTGGCTCGTTCCGAAGTCGTGATATCCACCAAAGCCGGCGTCTCGTCGTCGGAATCCAGGCGCAGCATCAATGCATCGCGGGGTGCCCTGTTGTCGGCGTTGGACGCCAGCCTGGCAAGGCTTGGAACCGATTACCTCGATATCTGGTTCGTTCACGAGTGGGACCCGAATGTGCCCTTGGACGAGACTCTGTCAGCGTTGGAGCTCGCGCAGAGGACGGGACGTGCCCGCTATGTGGGAATTTCCAACTACAACGGGTGGCAGACAGCCAAAGCGGCGGCGGTCGCTGGTTTCACGCTGGTAGCCAACCAATCCGAATATTCCCTGGTGCAGCGAAAGCCGGAGGAAGAGCTCATTCCCGCCGTGGAGGATGCCGGGCTCGGCCTGATGGCCTGGGCTCCCCTGGGCCGTGGTGTCTTGAGCGGAAAGTACCGGGGCCAGATTCCTGCTGATTCCCGGGCTGCGCAGAGCAGACTCGCTGCGTACGTTGAGACCTACCTTGAACCGAAGGCATCACGGGTGGTGGAGGCCGTCGCCATGGCCGCGCGGGGTTTGGGACGATCACCCCTGGACGTATCCCTGAGTTGGTTGCTTTCGCGTCCCGGCGTTGCCACGGCTATCGTGGGAGCCCGCAACGCAGTCCAGCTCAAGGAATTGCTGGATGCCCAGTTGACGGTTCTCCCGGCCGAGATCTCGCGCGCTTTGGAAGACGTCTCGGCTGTATAGCCCTCAAGGTCGTTATTGGCGGTCGAGGATATCCAGCAGGTAACTGCCGTAGCCGCTCTTGGCGAGCTTGGAAGCCTGCTGGCGGAGTTCGTCGTCGTTCAGGTATCCCATCCGCCAGGCCACCTCCTCCGGCGCTCCAATCTTCAGGCCCTGCCGGTTCTCCGTAGTGCGGACATAGTTTGACGCATCGTTGAGGTCGCTGAAGGTTCCCGTATCCAGCCAGGCAGTCCCGCGCGGAAATTTTTGCACGTGGAGCCTGCCGAGCTCCATGTATTGCCGGTTGATATCCGTGATCTCCAGTTCCCCTCGAGGCGAGGGTTTGAGGTCCTTTGCCATGGCGACGACGTCGTTGTCGTAGAAGTACAGGCCCGGGACCGCGTAGTTGCTCTTTGGGGACGTTGGCTTTTCTTCGATGGAAACGGCCAGCCCGTCGTCGTCGAATTCCACCACGCCGTAAGCACTCGGATCCTTGACCCAGTAACCGAAAATCGCGCCTCCTTCAACGTCCGCGTACTTGCGGAATTGGTTACCCATCCCGGGACCGTTGAAGATGTTGTCCCCCAGGATGAGCGCTACTTTGCCGCTGCCAATGTGCCGCTCCCCCAGGATGAATGCCTGGGCCAATCCATCAGGGGTGGGTTGTTGTGCATATGTGAGGTTTATGCCGAATTGGGAACCGTCGCCCAGTAAGTTCTCGAACTGTGGCGCATCCATGGGCGTAGTAATCACCAGAATGTCCCGAATGCCGGCAAGCATCAGCGTGCACAGCGGATAATAAATCATGGGTTTGTCGAATACAGGGACTAATTGTTTGCTGATTCCAAGCGTTATTGGGTGTAGCCGGGAGCCCGTGCCGCCTGCAAGAACGATGCCGCGCATATTAGCTGTCCCTTCCCGCTGCACATAGCCGCAATTGGCGGCTACGCTATGGCCATGCAGAGAATCCTTGTCACCGGCGGGGCCGGATTCATTGGATGCAACTTTATCCACTACATCATGGAGCACTCACGCCTCCATGTCACGGCCCTGGACAAACTCACCTATGCGGGGAACATCGAGTCCCTCGCGGGGCTGCCTCCTGAACGCTTCGAATTCGTCCAGGGCGATATCTGCGATGCCCCGTTGGTAGACCGCATGACGGCAGCCGTTGACGCCGTGGTCCATTTTGCTGCCGAATCACACAACGACAATTCACTGCAGGACCCCCGGCCGTTCGTGGACACGAACCTCGTAGGTACATTCACGCTCATCGAAGCGGCGCGGAAGCACAGTACCCGCTTCCACCACATATCCACAGATGAGGTGTATGGGGATTTGGCCCTGGAAGATCCGGAGCGTTTCACCGAGTCCTCGGTCTATCGGCCCACGAGCCCCTACTCGGCAACCAAAGCCGGTTCAGACCTGCTGGTCAGGGCATGGGTCCGTTCCTTCGGCCTCAAGGCGACCATCAGCAACTGCTCCAACAACTATGGGCCCTTTCAGCACGTGGAGAAATTCATTCCGCGACAGATCACCAACATCCTGGATGGCAACCGTCCCCGCCTCTACGGCAACGGCCACAATGTACGGGACTGGATCCATGTGGAGGACCACTCCGCAGCCGTGGCCGCAATCCTGGAGCGTGGGCGGATTGGTGAAACGTACCTGATCGGCGCTGATGGTGAGCAGTCCAACCGGGACGTCGTGGAGAAGCTGCTTCGGCAAATGGGACAGCCTTCAGAAGCCTACGATCTGGTGACTGACAGGCCCGGCCACGATCTTCGATATGCGATCGATTCCAGCAAGCTTCGAAAGGAACTTGGCTGGGTCCCCCGGTTTGCAGACTTCGACGCCGGCCTGGCTGACACCGTCCGCTGGTACCAGGACAACGAAGCCTGGTGGCGGCCGCAAAAAGCTGCGACCGAGACCAAATACGCAGGCCAAGGCCACTAACCATGGGACCCGCTGAATTGACATCCCGTAGTACACCGATCCCCGGGCTGGTGCTTTTCGGGCTGCCGGTCCACGGGGACCACCGGGGATGGTTCAAGGAGAACTGGCACCGTAGCAAGATGATGGCTTTGGGCCTCCCCGACTTTGGGCCGGTGCAGAACAACATCTCCTTCAATGCCAAACGCGGGACTACCCGGGGTATCCACGCCGAACCGTGGGACAAGTTCATCTCGCTCGCCTCAGGGCGGATCTTTGGTGCGTGGGTGGACCTGCGTCAGGGCCCGACTTTCGGCACGGTTTTCCACGCAGAGATGTCCCCCATGGAAGCCATCTTTGTTCCCCGGGGCGTGGGCAACGCCTTCCAGACCCTCGAAGACAATACCGCCTACACCTACCTGGTCAACGATCATTGGAGTGCCGCAGCGCAGGCCGACTACACGTTCCTCAACCTTGCCGACGAAGACGTCGGTTTACCATGGCCCATCCCGCTGGAGGAGGCCGTGGTGTCTGACCAGGACCGGACCCATCCACGATTGGGCGACGTAGCTCCCATGCAATCCAGGCGGACGTTGGTACTCGGTGCGGACGGCCAATTGGGGAAGGCGCTCAGAGTGGAGTTCGACGGCGACCCGACGGTGGACTTCGCAGGGCGGGCCGAGTTCGATATCTCGGCAGAGAATTCCTATCTCGCCACCGATTGGCGCAAGTATTCCACCATCATCAACGCCGCAGCTTTCACGGGAGTCGATGCCGCGGAGACAGCGGAAGGCCGCACTGCCGCCTGGAGCATCAACGCAGCCGCAGTGTCCCGCCTGGCCAGGACCGCCGTCGAACATTCACTGACGCTTGTCCATGTATCCAGCGACTATGTGTTCGACGGTACCGCCGCTGTGCATCGGGAGGACGAGGCGCCCACTCCCCTGGGTGTCTACGGGCAAAGTAAAGCGGCCGGAGACGCTGCCGTTGCTGCGGTGCCGCGGCACTACATTGTGCGGAGCAGTTGGGTAGTGGGCGAGGGCCGCAACTTCGTCCGCACCATGGCTGGGCTGGCCGCAAAAGGCGTAGCACCCGCAGTGGTGGGTGACCAATGGGGGCGGCTGACGTTTGCTTCTGATATTGCCGCAGGCATCAGGCACCTGATCACGCAACAGGCACCTTACGGAACGTACAACCTCACCAGCGACGGCGAGCCGCAGTCCTGGGCGGAAATTGCGCAGGAGGTCTATCGCCTCTGTGGTGTGGATCCTGGGAAAATTAGCACCATCAGCACGTCCGAATACGCAAAACCCGGGATGGCGCCGCGTCCAGGCAGCAGCGTCCTGGACCTTTCGAAAATAAAGGGAACGGGCTTCAGTCCGTCCACGTCGCATTCCCGGTTGGAAGCATATCTGCGGTCCGGAACGCTACTTTGAGACGAAGCCTCCCGCTTTCCGCGCTACGAGGGTCTTGGCCAGGTCCCTAAGCCGCGATGGCTTTCGGAGCAGCCGCAGGAGAATTCTCCAAGCGCCCAGGATCCTGTCCACGCTGCGGCTGACGAAGCGATCATCCACATCGAGGGAAACAGTAAAGTGCGGGGCAATGCGTCGGGCACTCGTCCGCAGGCCCACAACCTCGTTGAGGACGTTACCGCCGTGGATCACCTGCAACCACATCGGGTGTGCAGTCCGCGCATTCAGGACGGGGGCATAGGCATCGATCCGGTAATGGTGTTCAACGAACACCGTGGCCGGAGCGTGGTTCGCAACCCGCTCTATCAAGCTCGAAAATGGATTCATCGTGTACGGGCGGACGTAAACTTTCCGCCCGGCATACTGCGCACCGTTCACCAGATTTACGAACGTTTTGTCCTGTTCCCTGAAACAACTTTGAATTGTCTCAATAAAGTCCTTTGCTACTGCGTCGTCGTTGTCTACCCGTGTGGTAATGACGTAGGGCGTGGCGCTAAGTTGGCCAATTGTCCGGCTCAGGAATTCCTGCGAGAAGGCACCCTCAACGTAAACAGCCCGAAAGACGCCTTGGGATAATTTGTCAATCTCCTGCCGCAACCATAATGGCGACAGGGAGTCAAGGAAAACCAGCCAGGTAAACCGGGTTTCCGTTTGATTTCGGAAGCACGGGATGCAGTACATTTCAAAGAGTTGAAGGCGCTCGCGAAGCCATGCGTCCGTGGGCTCTGCCTTGTGATAAAAGCTGCGGACATTGAAGCGTGTGAGAACAAAATGCGTTGCCAGGCCCCCCAAACAGTCTGTGATCTCGCTGCCCATGTCCGTCCTCTACGTGGTCAGGGTTGGTCCCTTGGTGTCGACACAACGCATCCTCTCCCGACAGAGGCCGGCAGGCAATACCCTGATGCCGCACAACGCAAGATGCGCGCTCTGGTGCACGCAGGCAAATCGTCCTAAAGTAGCCCTACGGCAGCCTCGAAACAGTAGGGCCGGGAGACAACTCAAGGAAGTAAGTTCGGGCGGCACCCGCCGTCCGGCATCGGCGATCCGGGAAGTGCAGCGACTTGGATCGCCGGCACATTTTTGTGCCGTGAGTTGGATCGTCGAGCCTGGAGCCGAGAATGCTGCACCAAGAGACTGCGCCCTCCCGGGTCGCCACCCGCCACAGTTCGATGCGACTCCGGCCGGGGGAAGCCAGAGGGCACGGTACCCGACCACCAACCGTTTCCCCAGCCGGGCAGGGCCTGTGGGTGAGCCTGGGCGGAGTTCCCGTCAAGCTCTTGGAGTTTGACGGCGCCCTGCGGGAAATTATGGACCGGGCAACGTCGGTTGGCGCGTCACCTCTTGGCGTTTGTTCTGCGAACCTGGACCATATCCTGCACTTTGGGGCCGGAAGCAGGTGGATGGGCGCCATGGCTGAGCACGCGTCCGTGGAGTGGTTGACGCTGTTGGATGGAGCCCCGCTGGTTGCCGAAGCCCGTCGTCTCACGGATCAGCCGTGGCCGCGGCTGGCAGGAAGCGATCTTGTGGAGCCCTTGCTGGACGAAGCCGAACGCCGCGGCCTGAGCGTGGGATTCCTCGGTGGCACGGAGCAGGCCCAGGGGCTTATCCGCAGCAGGTTCGCAGCGGAGCGTCCGGATTTGGCGATCGCAGGCTGGTGGGCCCCGGACAGGTCCGTGATCAGCGATGAGCAGGCTTCGTTGGAACTCGCCGCGCAGATAGCGGACACGGCTCCGGACATCCTGGTGGTGGGCATGGGCAAGCCTCGCCAGGAATTGTGGGTCAGCAAGTATGGTCGCCTCACGGGAGCCAAGATTCTGCTGGCGTTCGGTGCTGTTGTCGATTTCCTGGCTGGTCGAATCCGGCGCGCCCCATCCTGGATCAGTTCCCACGGGTTTGAGTGGGCTTGGCGACTCATGCTGGAGCCGCGTAGGCTTGCCCGCCGGTACCTGATAGATGGACCCGAGGCCTACCTGAAATTGCGTCAGGTCAGCGCTGTGGACGTCCCTCCCACCGCACTGCCCGTGGGCCGGAAGCCGGAGGATCCGATAATCTCCCCTGCCCCGATCAGCAACCAGGCCTCGCAGCCCTTCCTCCCGGCTGAGGCAAGGGCGGAGGTGGCCGCCATAGTTGTTACCTACAACAACGCCGACGACGTCGGGCCCCTGGTGTCGAGCCTGAGGGCCATGACGGGCGAGCAAACCATGAAAGTAGTGGTGGCCGACAATTCTCCTGATGACCGCACCATGACAGAGCTGACGAAGCATTCGGATGTCATCTCTTTGCGGACGGGCGGAAATCTCGGCTACGCCGGTGGCATCAACGCGGCGATGCGCGTGGCGGGCCCCGCCGACGCCTACCTCATCTTGAATCCGGATCTGCGGGTGGAGCCGGGCGCAGTAGCAGCATTGCGCAAAAGAATGAGGCAGTCCCACGCTGGGGCGGTTGTGCCGGTCCTGCTGGAAAGCGATGGCAGTGTTTACCCCTCGCTGCGCCGGGAGCCGAGCGTGATGCGGGCCCTGGGCGATGCCGCACTGGGCAGCCATCTGCGCCGTCGGCCGGCCTGGCTCTCGGAAATGGACTTCGACGTGGAGGGCTACCAATACGCTCACCGCATCGAATGGGCCACAGGCGCGGCTCTGCTGATAAGCGATGACGCAGCCCAGGCCGTTGGTGAATGGGACGAGCAATTCTTCCTGTACTCGGAAGAGACAGATTATTGCCACCGAATCCGTGAAGCAGGGAAATCAATCTGGTTCGAGCCGACAGCAAGGATGTTTCATGAAGGCGGCGGTTCGGGTACGTCGCCCCAGCTGACGGCGCTTCTGTCCGTGAATCGTGTTCGCTATGCAGCCAAACATCTCGGGCGGAGCAGGGCTGCGCTCTTCCGGGCCGCTGTTTGCGCCGCTGAGATGGCACGAATAAACAAACCTGGCCACCGGGAAGCAGCGCGGGCCCTTTTGAGGAAACGGCTATGGCAGACGTTGCCTCATGCCACCCGATTCCCTGATTTTTCGAAGGGCCTTCCAACCGGCGCCGTCATCATCCCGGCGCACAATGAGGGAAAAGTGATTGGCCGGACACTGGATTCTTTGAAGGAAGTCATAAATGCCGGAACTGTAGACGTCATCGTGGCGTGCAATGGCTGCACCGATGAGACGGAATCCATTGCCTCGCAATATCGGGGCATTAAAGTCCTGCACGTTAACGAAGCGTCCAAGACAGCAGCACTGAACGCCGCGGACGGTGCTACGGAACTGTGGCCGCGCCTGTACCTGGATGCTGATGTGGAGCTCAACTCCGAGGCCCTGCACGCCGTTTTCAAGGCCCTTGAGGCCGGGCCCCTTCTGGCTGCGCGGCCGGCCTTCCGCTACGACACGAGCGGAGCCTCCGCATTGGTCAGGGCTTATTACAGGGCCCGGAACCGGATTCCTGGAAACGCGCAGGGACTGTGGGGGGCCGGAGTCTACGCAATGAACGCGAAAGGACATGAACGGCTCGGAGAATTTCCAGCTCTGACCGGCGACGACTACTACGTGGACTGCTTGTTCCAGCCCGGCGAAAAGGCGGTTCTGGCGACAGACCCGGTTGTCGTGAGGACGCCCCGCTCATCGAGGGCATTGCTTGCGATTCTTCGGCGTACCTACCGCGGTAACCACCAACAAACACCCTCACGGGGCCCTCTGTCGATGTCATCCAGCGCAGCCTCCTCGACGGCGCGGACTTTGCAGGAGCTGGCCGTTTCAGTACGCGGGCCGGTCAGTGCGTTCGATGCACTCGTATATGCAGCTTTCGCTGTTATTGGCCGGTGTGGAGCATTCTTTACGGGGAGAGCTGGCGCCTCCTGGGAACGCGATGAGAGCAGCAGGCAGTAGAACCCGTGTGGGCGGGGTCCAGGCGGGTGGGATTGTCTTGCAGCCCCAGCTAGTGCTGGGCGGACCCTAGCGGTACGCCGCTTCTCCGGGACCAAAAGTTTCTTCTGCTTGGCCGTGCCGACAACTCGAGCACATTGCTTCTGACATGATCTATGAAGTCTTCCAAACGGTGGTTTTGCTCCACGTAGGCGCGACCACGACGCCCCATTTCCTCCGCAGCGTCCGGGTCAGCCAGGAAAGACTCTATGCGGCTCCTGAGGGCCTGGGAATCTTTTGCTGGCACGAATACTCCGGTGTCGCCGTCACGGATAACGTCCACCTGGCCTTGGGTTTCTGAGACAATGACAGGTCTTCCCATGGCCATGCCCTCCAGGATGACGTTCACGCCTGCGTCAATGTCGGTGGGTAACAGCGGAACAACCACCACCTTGGCGGCGGCATACGCGTCTCGCAGTTCAACGGACGTGAGTGGCCGGACCTGGCAGTTCTCTGGCCAGCCCGGTTCATCACGAACGTCCCGGGTGATGATTTTGTATCCGTCAAGGGCAACCACCAGGGATGCGGCTATATGAACGGGCACGTCCAATCCCCGGACTGCGTCTGCGAAGGTTGGAAAGTCCCGTTGGGTGGAGCCCGCCGAGAAGATGATCCCACGCTCGGAATCGACTGGTTTGAAGAATTCCAAGTCCACGGGATGGCGAACGAGGACTACGTCGTCGGGCTTAAACCCAATGTTTTCAACCGCCACGGTCTGCTGGATGGAGCTCCATGTCACGATTCTGTCTATACCGGTCCGGAAAAGCCTGAGAGGCCATCGAACTGCCGGTTTTGAAAGCCAGAACATCATGGCTAAATGCGGAGTCTTGATCCGGAGGATGGCGAACAGTGCCGCGACGGCAACTGAATGCCGTTCAGACCACGTAATAATGACATCGTAGGAGCTGCTGAGCCGTGCGGCTTCGAAGGCCTGGGCGGCAAAGGCCGGCAGGCGCTTGTAGACGTGTGCCCGGAGGCCCGCTGTGTGTTGAATGGTGTTTTCATCGAGGACGTCGCAGTTCAGGGTTTTTTCAAACAGGAGACTGCGCGGCTCTGCGCCGGAGGACTCCAGACGCTGCCGTTCAGCCCGCTCCACGGTCGAGCGTCCCCTGGTCTTAACGAGGAGGATTCTCGGCGCATCTCCGTGGAAGACCTCATCTGTTCGAACCATCATCAACTCCGTCTCGATGCGGGCGCAGTAATCCAAAGACAGCAGTCTTTCCGGCGGGCAGCGCATGCAGCCTTCCCGCAAGCAGGCCTCCCCGTTCGTCCTGCACGATGCGCCACAAGGCCCCTGCGAGTCCAAGCATGAGGAACAACATCGCGGCGGCCATGGGAAATGAGAGCCCGTCGAAGAAAGCAAAAGTGACAGCTACGGCTGCCAGGGACGCAAGGACTGCCTGGCTCAATTGACGCATGTCGTTGTCCACTGCCAGGTGCCGCGCGCGCCAAGCGCACGTTAGCCCACTGACGATGAGGGCCAGAAACATGGCCAGTCCAAGAACTCCCAGTTCCACAAGCAGTCCCAAATACTGGTTGTCGACGATGATGTACTCGGGCAGGAACGTTCCAAACGCCCGCCCAATGAGGGGATTGTTTTCCAACATGCCCAAGGCCGTGGAGTACCCGTTGGTCCTGGAAGTAATGCTTGTGTCGTCGCCCCCGACCGTGAACAGTCCCCGAAGCGTGCCAAGCAGTCCAGGAGTGACGACATAGACGGCCCCGACGAGGCCTATTGATGCCAGATAGGCCCGACGCCGCATGGACTTGGACCATGCAGGGATGAGGATAACGAAGGCGATGGCGACCGCGATCAATGCGGAACGGGAGACGGACAACACGGAAGCAACGGCGATAGCGATGACCGGTAGCCACCGCAGCAGCCAGTTCCTGGTGGTCTGTGTCAGTGCCAAGGTCAAAGCGATGGGAAATGAGGTCGAAAGTACAACTCCGTACTCAAGCGGGTGGGACGCCATGGCGGCGGCCCGGACAAATCCGCCCCTGACGTCAATGTTGGAGAAGTCCGGGCTCGATGACATACCCGGGATGGTGATCCAGTCGATGAGGGACGCTCCGGTAGCAAACTGGAGAAGTCCAAGGACTGCGGTGAATGTTCCCATCATGACGACACTTCGCATGATGGTAACCAGTCCACGTCGATCCTTGAGGCCATCGTGGATCAGGAGGAGAATCCCGGCCCAGGCAAGCAAACGGATGAGTCCACCATCTGCAGGACTGGATTCCTTTTCGGGCAGGCCGTGGAGCATCGCCACCGCGTAACTGGCTACCGCAATAGCTAAAAAGAGGGCCAGGGCGAGACGGACGGGGCGGCGCCCCACAGCCTCCGGCCTGGTCCTGTGCGCCTGGTAGAGCACCCACCATACAAGTGCCAAAAGGGCCCACAAGGTAGTCAACCGTCCTACTGTGCCCAAGGCCGATATCGTCAGGTTGGAAGGAACGGCGCACGTGACCACCAGATATATGGTGACGAATGTGGCGACATCCGAGCGCTCGCGCTGCGTCCCCATCGGGGCCACGCTTATTTCACGCGGGTCCCAACTATCTGGTGTGTTCCGCATATCTACTGACCTGCCCCTCGACGTATCCCATTGCGCCGGGCAATCTGGCGTTCAACAGTGGCGGCCGTGGCCATGGCGGCCGCGCAAGCGAGGGCGAGCCAGGCGCTGGCACCCTTGAGGCGGTCCGTGGGCGTCCCCCCGCCGAAGATGATCTCCGGACTTGACGGCGTGGTCACCGTGGTTATCACTGCGCCATGAACGTCGGTTTCCTTCTGCAGCGACGTGGATTCCTCCTGGATCCTCTTAATGACCACGGACAGTACTTCGTTCACCCGCTCCGCGCTCGAGTCCACCACCTGAACCGCCAGCACCGGCCTGGAAAAGCTCTTGGTCCACTGGCCTCCGGTATTGGGCAACGTTACGGAATATCCTTGCTTCACACCTGCTCCGTAGAGGGTCCCCCGGGACAGGACCAAATTCACTGAACCGGAGTCGTCGTTGACGCGTTTCTCCACCAAAGCGGCAAAAGGCACGAGCGCCGCCACATCGCCTCCTGGAACCCAGTAGGCAGGTTCGCCCGTGGGTGCAACGAACGAGACCTCTGCCTGCGTCCAATAGACAGGATCCAGGGACCGGATCGCCCCCAGCCCTGCGAAGCCAATCAGTAGAACAGCGGCGGCGGCGTACCACCTCCTTCGCAGGACCTGGAGCAGTGTCTTGGGCGTCATGGCTACGAGGGCCTGTGTGAGACCGGCAGGGTGACCGGGACGTCGTCGTGCGCTGGTTCGAGTGCTGGCGCTGTAGCCGGCACACTATGCTTGGTCTCCTCCGGGATCCGGGAATCCTTTTCCCTGTGGCGACGGGCCTTGCGTGATTTCAGCAGGCTGTCCAACAGGACGGTAAGCACCAAGGTCAGCCCTACTCCCCCGGCTGCTGCCACGAGGAGGATCTGGGTCCTTGCCTTTGATTCCGGTGTGGCCCGGGTATCGACCAGAAGGGTCATGGTTGAGATCCGCGACTCCTCCGGAACGTTCAAAGCGCCCTGCATGTTTTCCAGCAACAGCGGGGCTTGGTCCATGACGGCCCGCATGGTGCCCAAGGATTCTTCCGGGTTCGGTGCCGTGGCTGTGACGAGGAGGATGGCTCCGCTGGTGCCTCGATCCGTTTCAGCCGTATATGTTGCGTTTGAAAAGTCCTCCGCGATCTTGTGGCGGATGTCCTCAGCCGAGAGCCGGCGCGTGAGGATGTCCAGCGCCTCCCCCATCCCGCCCAGGTTCAGGTACGGATTACCGTCTGCGCCAACACTGTGTGCGGATGGCATCAACACGAGGCTTGCTTGCGCTTTGAATTTCTCGGGAGTGTTCTGTTGGACCTGAAAGCACAACACAAGCGTCATGATCAGGCCGAGGACGAGGAAGTACCACCTTCGTCCGAGGCTCCTTAGAATCGTTCGAATTTTCATGATCCGATCTCCCGCCTGTTCTGTCCCAGAAAAACTTTCACCCTGTCGATTCCACTTCTGCCGAGGAGCCTGATCGTGGCCGTTTTGATGGCGCTGCGAAAGCCATCGCGAAGCAGGCGCACTGGCCCCTCAACCAAGGCGTCGCGCACCAACGCCAGCGTTTGGACGGCCGCCACGTCGTCGAGCAACCCGGGGAACCTGTCTGCGAATGGATCAGCCGCCACAAGTCGTCCGCGGATTCTGTTACTGACATTTGCCCCGTGCACAACCTGCAGCCAAGCCGGCGGCCCCCCGACCTCCTCGGTGGCCATGATTTCGCCCAGCTGGTTATGCCAGGCCACCCAGCATGTCACCGGAGCACTCCACGTGGACCGCACCGAGCAAAACGCGTTCCGGTCATCGTGCCTCAAGTAGACCGAGGCACCGCCTTTGACCAGGCCGGCGGAGAGATAAATAGCCGAAGGCAACTGCGAGCACTGGACGTCCTGTACCTGGGCCACAAAGTCAGCTGCCAGACCGTCGTCGTTATCCACGTTGGTGGTCAGCAGATTTTGGGTCCGCCGCCCCGTGACTTCCTGGATGTCCGAGAGGAGCTCGTCGGCAGAAACTTCCGCCCGGAAAATCGGCGTGAACAGACCGTCGGCACTCAGGTCCTGAATCCTCGACAACAACCACTCAGGAGACTCGGGATCGAAGTAGACAATCCAATGAAAACCTTTGCGTGTTTGGGCACGAACCGAGGGAAGACAATATCTCTCGAAGAGTTCAACGCGGTTGTGAAGCCACCCGTCTTTGGCCCTGACAAGGCTCTCGAAGCCCTTCGACGGAAGGTTGAACCTGGTCAGGAGCGCGTGGTCTACCGTTGGCTGCCCGTCATGCTGCAGCCCTTGCGTGGCAGGACCTGACAGTTGTAGTGGCTGCCCCGCATGGCCATTCCGGACCTGCTTTCCCGTGGCCAGGAGTCCCCGGATTTTAGCGGCCCGTGAGTCCCAGCTATGTGACCTGGCGGTTGCGTCCATATCTTTGCGGAGTTCCTGTGTCATCGGCTCACGCAGGGCCTTGAGAACGAGTTGCGAGAATTCGGTCGGTGTCCTGGCTGCCGCAATGGCGGGCGAGTCGATCCATCGGGTGGACGGCAGGTCCGTGGCTACTACCCGAAGCCCTGCAGCAAGGTATTCAAGGGTCTTCAAAGGAAAGCTTGATCGGTTGAACTCTGTGTCTGCATAAGGAGTGATACCGACTGACGCGGTTTGCAGCAACCGGGCAACGTCGTCCTGGCCCACCAGTCCCCTCCAATCCACGTTTGGCCTGGACAACAGGGCATCTAACCTGGAGCGGACAACTGGATCGCCCTCCGCCCGGGGCCCAATGATGAGCAGCGCGACCTCCGTTGCAGCTACGGCTTCCAGCGCGTCCAGATCCAACCGGTTGTTGAGCTGACCAACCAGGGCCACGACCGGACTGCGGCTGGAACCTGGCGGAGTGATCGCGGGAGTGCAGCCATTGGGCAAGACTTCGACCGGCCGGCCGGAAAATCTGGAGATCTTGGCTGCCAGTTCCTCAGAGACAGCGCTAAGAGCGTCGGCACATCGTATATTCTCTTCCAGCACGCGGATCAAATGGGACGAAGTGAAGCCCATGAGGTTCGTCCCCGCCAACCAGTCATCGGTTACGTGCAGGAGCCGTGTCCCTTCCGGCCGGCGGGACGGAAACAACATGATCGGCGATGAATTGACGATGCCGGCAATACGCCCGGCAGCCCGATCCAGGGCTGCATTCACACAGCGGCGAACAAGAACATCCGTAGAGCGACGCACCATTGGTTTGCTCACGCCGGGCAACGCCGGAATCCGCAGGCGGCTGATATTCGTCCCCACATCTTCGCCAACACCACGAAGGCTCCGGATGAGGTGGCGTCGGACATCCTGGTAGCTGGTCAGCGGAACCGGGTGGTCAACCCACAGGATGTGGTGTGTCCTGGCCAACGAGGTGGCCAGCATCTTGTCCGTACCCGAAAGGCTGTCCCAGCGGGTCCCGGACATGTAGACGATCGTTTCCATCAGCTGTCCCGTCCGCGCACGGCCAACGAAGGCATCGAGGCTACCGGTTTGGCATTGAAGTCATCAGTTGCGTTGTGTCCGAAATAGCGCTGAAAGCGCCGACGCCCCACGTAGGCGGCATATTGGGCACCAGCTGCCGCCTCGGCCCTCAACGAAGAGAAAGTTCCTGTGCTTTGTTCCAGTGAACGCCGGTAGAACTGCACCTGTACCCGGGCTGCGTTGGTGAGCGAAAACCTGTCTTGAACAATTTCGCGTCCAAAGGAGCCCAGCCGGGCTCGTTCCTGCTCGTTGTCCAGCAGGAATCCAAGGACGGACATCAAGTCTTCCCGTCCCGCCTCCGTACCGCGGCCTACGCCGTACCATCCCTGCCAGAGGAAACGGTCCAGGGTTTCGGGGGTCAACAATTCCCAGAAGCCCCGCTCCCCTTGAACCACCAGCGGCTTCCCAAAGGAAAGACCCCGCAAGGCCGAGCCGCCCATCCCCAGGACAACATCGGCAGCCGCGTACGCTGGCCTGGGGTCCTCAAGTTCCCCCGTTAGCAGGACCACGCATCGTCCCAGCCCATCATTGATAACGGAAGCCTTGGCCATCGCGTCGCTCATGCCCGGACCGTCGCCAACGATCACCAGTCGAACGTCTCTCAGCCGTGCCAATTCAGCGACGGCGTCCATAGCGGACAAGATGCCCTCAAGCTTCAACTCCCGGGCAAGCCGTGAAACGCAAACAACTACGTGGGCCTGGTCGATCAGTCCAAACCGTTCCCGGAACTTGTCCTGCCCTGCAACGGCTGACGGACTGTTCGCGACGACATCTACGGGGGGCTCCAGAAGCCCCACGCGCTCGCGACCAAAATCCGACTCGGCCTTAAGAATCTGTTCAGTTCCTACAAGAAGGGGCATCGTCCTGGGGATAAACGGAGCAACTGCCATCGACATGACAGTCGCCATGCTGCTGCAGCCGGGTACCAGTCTTGAAGCAATCAAGCACTCAAGGGCCGGTGGCCATTCATAACCATGGAGTACGTCAAGCATGCGTCCCCGGGCGAGCTTGCCCAACGCCGCGCACACTGATGGGGACGGCCGCTTCCGGGGAGCCGGTGCCTGAATGAACTCCAGATCAAGCTCCCGCACCTTGCGGGTAAGGGTTCCGGGCTGCCCAAAAATAACCACGCTATGGCCCAGGTCCCGGACAGCGGCTCCCAGCTCAATGGCGTTGACCTGGCTGCCACCAATTCGAAGGTCATGCGGATAGATAAGAATCTTCACCGGACAACCTCCTTTTCCCAACCCATACGACGCAACTGCTGAATGTCTCCCAGCCGGAGGAACACCGAGACCGTAATGGCCAGCAGACCAACCAACAGGCTCGCACCCACTGCCACGAAGGGCGAAGGAATCGAAGAGGACAGCACGAAACAGGCCACTCCGGCAGCTACCGAGATACCGGTGGACGCGCTGACGCTGACCGCAAGGCTCCTTAAGGGAACGCCTGCCCGGGAGAGTGCGCCTAGATAGAGTGGCGAAGTTACCGCCAGTGCAATGAACAGTGGAACTGCCGCCAAGCCTTGGAGGCCGCCCAGTTGTGCGCCCAAAACAAGAGCCGGAATCAAGGCCAGGAGGGACAAGAGCTGGACCCTCAGAATGGGAACCGACTGCTTTATCACCACCAGGTAGTCATAAACGAGTTCGTGGAAAACCCTGAAGACGGCAACCGGTGCCAGCCAGGCCAGGGCCACGGCAGCCGGCGCCCACGCCTCCCCATACAACAGCGTCACGACCGGAACAGCGCAGGCAGTCAGGACGGCCGAAACCGGCAGCATGGCTGATGCAACCACGGCAACAATTGACAGCATGGCGGCACGCATCTCCGCGGGAGCATCCTGCAGCCTGGCAAATGTCGCAGGTGCCACGCTGCGCAGAGGCTGCGACAACAAGCTGGCTGGCCAACCTGCCATATTCGTGGCCATCACATAAAACCCCAACACCACCGGACCGAGCATCTTTCCAGCAACCAGTTGGTCAACGTAACCCACACCAAAGACCACCATGCTCGCACCCGCCAAGGGCAAACCGAACCCCAGCAGCTGTTTCGCCAGCTTCCTGGAGAACCCAAAGCGATAGGGCAACGGAGAGTAGATCAGGAAAAGGACAGCGGAAACAAGGCTGGCCAGCACACGTCCTACGGCAAGACTCATGGCACCCATGCCCATGATGACGAGAACCAGGGAGACGCCTGCCCCAAGCCAAACGTTGACCTGGTCAATGATCATGCGTTGGCCCTGGCGGAAGTTCCGCTGCAGAACGGCCGCAGGCGTAGCCACCAGCCCATTGAGGACGATGCAGAAGGCGAGCGCCCTGACGACGTCGGTGGCGGCTTCGTTTCCCATGGCTGCTGTGAAGTATGGCGCCATCACATAGGAGCCTGCGAAGAGAACAATGCTGCATGCCGTTGAGATCGTAGTCACGGTCGCGGCGATTTCCTTGGGATCCCCTGGCCATCGAACGATCGCCAGGCTGACCCCAAGTTCGTTGAAGCTCAGTACAGCCATCAGCGCCACAAAGGCCACTGCGTATGTTCCGAATTGTTCGGGCCCCAGTAACCGCGCGAGTGCTATGCCGATTGCGATTGTTCCCAGGCGTGTCACGACTGCGTTCAGGACGCTGATGACGAACGCCCGTGTTGGAGTGGGCGTTCGCGGGTTTGCAGCACGGCTGCGGAGGGTCACAGGGCGTCCTCCAGTTCGGGTGAATAGCCGCGGCGGATGACGCGTGCGGGCACGCCGGCCCATGTTTCTTCGTCGGGAACATCGGTTAGTACTGCCGCTCCCATGCCGATGGTTGCGCCGGCGCCGACGGTGCGGCGCTCGCGGACGCTGGCGTTCATGCCGATGTAGGCTGCGCGGCCGATGTGGACGTTCCCGCCGAGGGATACGCCTGCGGCCAGGGTGGCGAAGTCGCTGACGACGTCGTCGTGTGTGAGCGTGACGCCGGGCATGGCTACTACGTGGCTTCCGACTGTGACGGAGGCTGTCATGGTGACGTTGGCCAGGAGGATGCTGCCCAGGCCGATTCTGCATCCTTCCGGTGGATGTACTGATGAGTCGATCGCTGTCGCATAGCGGTCCTCTGCGAGGCCCAGGGTGCGTAAGCGCATGACGACGCTTTCGCGTCCCCGGCCGGATCCAATACAGACAAGCAGCATGGCGTGTGGGAAGGTCAGGGCATCGCGGATGGGGCCCAGTACGTGGGCGCCGTCCACGACGCGTCCGAGTTTGTCTTCGTCGTCGTCCAGGATTCCGATGACGTCGTATTGTCCGGTGTTGCGGACCATGGCCAGGACTTCGCGGGCGAGTCCGCTGGCGGCGATGAGGAGGAGCTCGGTCATTGTCCCTGTCCTGCCGCGCGAAGTACTGAGTCGATGACCCGGACCTGGTCAGCCAGGGTGAGCTGGTGGTAGAGAGGCAGGATGAGCGTGTGGTCCGTCAGCCATTCAGTGGCAGCCAGTGAAACCGCGGCCTTGGCTTCCCCGGCGTAGGCAGGTTGCCGGTGTGCGGCCATGATGCCGCGTCGTGCCGATATTCCGTCCTCTGCCAGGCGGCTCATCAGGGCGTCTCTTCCCAGGGGGAAAGCCGTGCCTACTTCCAGCCAGCAGGACTGGAAGTTTCCGGTTCCGTAGCCTGGGTCGTCTACTAGGCGGAGGCCTTCGATACCGGCGAAGGACTGTGCGTAGTTGGCGGCCAGTTCGCGTCTACGTTGTACCGCCTGGTGCAGGCGGCCGAGTTGGACGATCCCGACGGCGGCCTGGAGGTCGGTCATGCGGTAGTTGAAGCCGACTTCGAGGTATTCCTCGGCGGGGGCCAGAACGCTGGCGTGACGGTCCGCGGCTGAGACGCTCATTGCGTGTTCGCGGAGGCGGCGGGACCGGTCTGCGAAGTCCTGCCTTGGCGTGGAGAGCATCCCGCCTTCGCCGGTGGTGAGGATTTTGCGGGGGTGGAAGGACCACGCCACCAGTTCGGCGCCGGCTCCTACCGGGCGGCCGCGGTAGCGTGCACCGATGCCGCAGGCTGCGTCTTCCACCACGGTGATGCCGAGGGGGTCGCACAGGGCCCGGATGGGATTGAGATCCACGGGTACTCCGCCTTGGTCCACGACTATGACGGCCCGTGTGGCCGGCGTCAGGGCGGCGGCGATCGTTTCGGCGGTGACACAACCCGTTAGGACGTCGACGTCGGCGAAGACCGCCCGGGCGCCCACATAGCTGGGGGCGTTTGCGGTGGCGATGAAAGAGAAGGAGGGAACGACGACGTCGTCTCCCGGGCCGATACCGGCGACGGCGAGTGCCAGGTGCAGGGCTGAGGTGCAGCTGGAGACCGCGACTGCGAAAGCGGCTTGTTGCTCCAGGGCGAAGGCTTCCTCGAATTGCTTGACTTTGGGGCCTTGGGCCACCCAGCCGGAAGCGATGACCTCGGCGACTGCTTGGGCTTCTTCTTCCCCTAGCCACGGTTTCATGACGTCGATTCGTGCCAGGGAGGTTTCGGAGGTTGTCATCGTGCACCTACTGAGGGTGCTTCGGGCCGGGCAAGCTGCCGGGAGGCTGCGATTTCTTCACGGAGGGGACGCCACCAGGTAACGAGTGAGCGGAGTCCATCTTCAAGTTCTATGGCGGCTTCAAAACCGAGGTCCCGCTTGGCGGCGGTGACGTCTGCGAGCCGGCGGGCAACTCCGTTGACTGCCCGTTCAGGTCCGTGGTCAAGGTGCAGTGGGGACTGCATAACCCGCAGCAGGGTTTGCGCGAGTTCGGCCAAGCTGGTTTCCGTGCCGCTGGCTACGTTGTAGACGCCCTCCCGGACGTGGCTGGCGGCTGCGAGGATGTTGGCCCTTGCGACGTCGGCGGTGTGGATGAAGTCCATTGTCTGGTGGCCGCTGCCGAAGATCAGGGGCGGAAGGCCGTCGACTATCCGCTCCATCCAACGGACAAGTACCTCTGTATAGAGTCCGTGCACGTCCATGCGGGGTCCGTACACATTGAAGTACCTCAGGAGGACGTAATCCAGGCCGGACATGGCTCGGAAGCTCCTCGCCATTCCTTCGTTGAAGGATTTCGCGGCCCCATAAAAGGTGTCGTTGTTGTGGTGGTGGTGTCTCTCGGTGGTGGGGAATTCCTCTGCCATTCCGTAGACGGAGGCACTCGAGGCCGCGATGACCTTGTCCACCTTGTGCCCAACGGCGGCTTCGAACACGTTGAAGGTTCCATCCACCAGGACTTCAAGCGCCAAACGTGGCTCCTCGGCGCATTGGGTGATACGGATCGCAGCCTGATGGAAAACCAGGTCTTTGCCCCTGGTGAGGTCGTGGACCAGGTCCCGGTCCCTCAGGTCACCTTCCACCAACTGCACGAGTCCGGTGGCCAAGGCATCGTTGAGGTTTGCCCGGCGCCCCCTGACGAGGTTGTCCAGGACGTCCACGTGCGCCGCACCGGCGTCGAGCAGTTGGTCTACCAAGGTGGATCCGATGGTTCCGGCGCCTCCGGTGACCAGGACGTTGGCGCCGAGCAGCTTGTTCACTGTGCGACCTGGAGGGCGACCCCGTTGCCGGCAACGATGGTTGACTGGCCGTCTGTTCCAAGGCTTTGGGTGACGGCTTCCAGTACTGAGAGGACCCTGAGCCCGGATTCGCCACTGGTGCGCGGTATGGTGTGGTTCCTGATGGAGCCGGCCAGCTCGGCGACGACCTGGCCCAATGGTTCGCGTTCCTGCAATGCCGGTGACCAGGTGTCGCCCAGGCGATACGAGATGGCCGAGTTCTTTTTGTCCGCCGCGGACCGTGGCTGTTGTTCCAGGCTGACGCCGCGATCGTAGACGCTGAGGCGTTGTTGCGGGTTCAGGTCGTCCCAGACCAACGTCCTCTTTGAGCCGCCAATGATCATCTGGCGGATTTTGGTGGGACTGAGCCAGTTCACGTGGATGTGCACCATGGCGTCGTTTGGCAGGCCGAAGGTCAGGTGGCCTACACAGTCGCGGCCCGTGCCCAGCGGATCCGCGCCGTGGGCAGAGATCTCGGTGGGGTGCAGGCCTCCCGGCAGGACGAAGTCCAGGATCGAGAGATCGTGGGGTGCAAGATCCCAGAACACATTGACGTCCGGTTGGACAAGTCCGAGGTTGATGCGCACGGAGTCGACGTACAGGATGTCGCCCAATGCCCCACTTGATACGAGCTCCTGGATCTTCAAAACCGCGGGAGTAAAGCAATAGGTATGGTCTGCCATGAGGACGAGGCCGCGGGCTTTGGCTTCCTCCACCATTTCCAGGCCCTTGGCACGACTGTCTGCGAGTGGCTTCTCGACGAGCACGTGCATGCCGGCCCGCAATGCAGTCATCACTACTCCGTGATGCGTGTGCGCTGGTGTTGCCACGGCGACGGCGTCCAGGTTGTAGGTGTCCAGGAGTTCGTCCAAGGACTCGACGACGGCGACGCCGCCTACTGTTTCGGCCAGCCGAAGTCCGCGCTCCACGTCAAGATCGCAAATTGCCACGAGTTCCCAGTCCGGGCTGGCTTTAAGGTTCCTGGCGAGGTTCGGGCCCCAATATCCCGCTCCGACCACGGCGATCCGCAATTTCGGGGTCATCCCGTGGCCGTTAAGGTGGCCTGATGGAATAGTTCCTATGCTCATTTTCCACTCGGATTCTGTGTTGGATAGCTCGGTTCTTTCTCAGGTAATGCTTGTTGTGGTGCTCGGCGTGTCTCGTGTCGGTCAGTAAGTTCCAGCAGGTCGTTCAATAGGCGCCGGAGGGCTGGATCATGGCCCTGAAGGTGCGCCACATGATCATCAGGTCGCCTGCTATCGACCAGTTTTCGACGTAGTACAGGTCCAGCCGGACGGCTTCATCCCAGGGAAGATCGGATCGTCCATTGATCTGCCACAAGCCGGTAATTCCGGGTTTGATTAGCAGCCGGCGATGGGTATGCCGTTCGTAGCCACTGACTTCGCGAAGGAGCGGCGGACGGGGGCCCACCAAGCTCATGTTCCCGGCCAGCACATTCCAGAACTGGGGTAGCTCGTCCAAGGAGTACTTGCGCATCCAACGGCCGCACTTGGTGACCCGGGGATCCTCCCGCATCTTGAAGAGGACGCCGGCTCCCTGGTCCTTTCCGCTGAGTTCTTCCAGCCGCGCTTCGGCATCGACCACCATGGAACGGAACTTCAGCATCTGGAAGGTGGTGCCTCGCCTACCGATCCGTTCCTGCCGGAAAAGCACTGGACCCGGGCTGTCCAACCTGACTATCAGCGCCAAAACAGCCAGCAGGGGCGCCAGGCAAAGCAAAGCAGTAGCCGAAACCACAATGTCCATGAGGCGCTTGAGCGTGTGTTTGCCACCGGAGTAGTGCGGAATATCCACGTGCATCAGGGGCAGGCCCTCAACGGGGCGCCAGTGGATACGTGGGCCAGCCACGTTGGTCAGCGTTGCTGCCAGGACGAGTTCGGCGGCATCTTCTTCCAGGCGCCAGCCCAACTCCTGGATGAACTGGTTGCCGCCAGGGACCGGACCGGCAACGATCACCGCGTTGGCGCCCGTCTGACGCACAGTATGGGCAATGCCGTAAATCGACGACAAGACGGGGACCCGCACGTTATCCACCACCAGGACGGCGCCACGCCGGGCACCTGGAAGGCACGCCCCCAGGATGTTGTACGCGGCACCGGACTTCCGGTTGATTTGCCTGATGACGTATCTGACGTCCTGTGGCTCCCCCACCACAATGGCACGGGAGAGGCAGCGGCCGCGCGACTTTTCGAACGTTAGCCAGCGGCGGAACATCCACCGGCTGCCTGTCAGGGACACCAAGCCCACGGGCAGGGACACCAGAACGAAGGAGCTTGCGGACTCCAGCCGGAATACGACTGCCACGAGCCCCAGAAAGCCGAAAACGCGCAGGCTTGCGGACAGGACCCGCTTGTATTCTTCGGGCCCAACGCCGAGTACTTTCGGATCCCTTGTCCGGTAGACCTCCAGTGCTCCCAGCCAGGCAATGCCAAGTATGAAGCCGAGCATAAGCTGGCGCTCGTGTCCCGCGCCGCCCGCCGCAACGGCAAGGCCGTCAGTGTTCAGAAGGAAACCTGACGTGACTGCTGCCGCTACCAAGGCGCTGTCGGCCAGTCGAAGACTGTTGGTGAGCAACCGTGTCCAGCCATACCGGCGGGCCAGGGCGGAGGTGCTGCGGGAGCGGCGGTGGGTGACTGGCGGCTTGAGGTCCAGGGTGACATCTGCCCTCAATGCCGCCAGTCCCGCCTTTTCAGTCCGTTGTGCAGCAACGGACTTGTCAATCCAGGGAGACACCGGCGGATTGACATCGGCGACGGCAGGTTTGGCTGTGAACGCCGCGCCCAAGGAAAAGGGATGCGCACCCTGTGGTGCCCCCACCTTGCCCGAACGCAAGACTGGAACCTTTACCATGTCAGCCTTCTTCGCAGACCTGCCATTGCCTACAACCCAGTGAAGCGGCGGCGGTCAGGAGGCGCACCAGTAGTCTGTACTCAAGTTTGCGCAGCTTTACCCATGGCTCCTACGTGCGAGTACCTACCTGGCTGATGCAGGACTACGTGCTCCAAGCGTCACGAAACCAGCGAAAACCGCTACATTCCGGGCTGCAAGCAGGACAAACAGGGCGCGAAACGACACAAAAAACCGGCCACCGCAGGTGGCCGGTTGTTGCTTGTTACAGAAGGCTCCTAGTCCTCCAGGCTTTCGAGGTCTTCGTCCAGGACCTCATCATCGTCCTCTTCCTCGTCATCAAACACCTGGAGCGGAGTAACCTCGGAATATGCCTCGTACAGGGCGTCTTCGTAAACCTCGAAGGCATCTGCGACGGCGAAGAACGCCGCCTCGACGTTGGGGTCACCCTCGCCCCGGCGGGCTGAAGCGGCGGCCAAGTGCTCTTCCAGGGCAGCAGTCAATGACTGAAGCGCGACACGCGGATCGATGCTCATGACTTCACGTTAGCCCGAAAAGGACGAAAATGGAGAGGGATGAAGGAACAATTTCGAGGCAGCTCCGAAGAGCGCCAACGTGACTATGCACGTCAGTACGAGTACCTCGTACTGACGGTAGGACCTGACGATTCACTGCCCGAAGCCCGGCGTCGGCTCGCTGAGCACTCGGAGTACGGGAAGTGGGAGCTGGAACGCAGCCGGCTATACCTCGGCGGCGGCAGACGCTTCTGGTTGCGCCGAAAAGTCTATTCCGTGCAGCGCACTGTCTAGTCAGCTGTCCCGTCTCCTCAGCTGTCAGGTTCCTCAGTTGTCAGGTTTCTCAGTTGTCCAGGGGCCCAAGCCAGGCGCTCGCCACCGTGTTGTGCGCCGATTCGTCATTGGACGGGTGGAAAATTCCAGCGAGTACGTCCCGGTAGAGGCGTTCCAGTTCCGAGCCGCGGAAGTAGCTGGATCCTCCCGTGACCCTGATCGCCAAATCCACCACGTAACGGGCATTTTCCGTGGCGCGCGACTTGAGTCCAACAAGCTTGGGGAACCACTGGGCTCCATGGTCCACCAGGTTGTCGATGTCGCGGGCAACGCTCGACAACTGGGGATAAATGCCGTCCATGGCCAGGGCCGCGTCGGCAACTTTCCAACGGATGTCCGGGTCCTGGGCGAAACTGCGTCCGCCGTGTTTCGCCGAGACCCTTCGCTTGACGCTTTCAATGCCCAGCATGAACGCACGCTCCGCCAACCCGGTGTAGACCGCTGCCAACAAGGTCTCAAAGCAGGCAAAAATCGCGAATATCAGTAAGTCCTGGTTAGGCCCGACAGGCAGTTTACGGAAGATCCGCTCCGATGGAACCGCCGCTCCCTTCAACAGGGTGGTGTTCGAGGCACTGGCCCGCATGCCCAGGGTGTCCCAATCGTTGAGGGTTTCGTGCCCGGGTTCATCACGATGGATGAATCCGAAAACCAACTCGCCCTCTCCGTTTCTGGCGTTTGCGTCCTTGCCGAACGTTCCCAGACGGGTCCAACCACGGGAGAGGCTCGTGAAGATCTTCCGTCCGGTGAATCGATAACCACCGTCAGGCAACGGCTCCGCAAGGGTCGTGGAATCGAACAGCATTGAATCGTTGCCCGCTTCCGAAATTCCGAAAGCGAACACTTCCCCCTTGCCGGCTTCCTTCAGCACGAAGTCCAGCGAGTCGTCCCCCCTTGCAGCCATGACATGCGCGACGCCGGTCCAGACCAGATGCATGTTGACTGCCAGTGCTGTGGCCGGGGCTGCCGTGGCGAGGCGCTGCTGCAACGCAGCTACCGCTTCCAGACCAAGTCCCAGACCGCCGTCGGCGACTGGCACGAACAGTTTCAGGTAACCGGCGGCAGCCAGCTCTTCGAGGTCTTCATGGAAGAAGAGATTGTCGTGGTCATATCCAGCCGCCCGCCCGCGGAGCCGCTCCAACAGCGCATCCGGAAGGATTTCCTCTGGATTCATAGCCCACCGTCTTTCCTGAAGATTGCGTTTAGTAGTTGCTCAGCAGCTTGTTGAGGACCCGCGCGCCGAACTGCAGGGACTCTGCCGGAACCCGCTCGTCCACCCCGTGGAACATGCCCGTGAAATCAAGCTCGTCGGGCAGCATCAGTGGAGCGAAGCCGTAGCCGGTGATGCCGATCTTGCTCAAGGACTTGTTGTCTGTCCCTCCCGAGAGGGTGTAGGGAAACACCTTGGCGCCCGGGTCCTCGGAGTGCAAGGCGTCGATCATGGAGTCAACGAGGTTGCCGGCAAACGGCACCTCCAGGGAGACATCCTTGTTGACGTAGCTGATCTCGATGCCATCCCCGGCAAGCTCCTTGATGGTTTCGAACACCAGTTCCTGCTGGCCCGGCAGCGTTCGGCAATCCACGAAGGCCTCGGCCGATTCCGGGATGACGTTGTGCTTGTAGCCCGAGCGGAGCAGGGTGGGGTTGGAGGTATTTTGCAGCGTTGCTCCCACGAAACGGGCGACGGTGCCAAGCTCCTTGAGCAGGATGTCCGGGTTGTCGGCGTCAAACTCCACGCCAGTGAGTTCGGTGACGCCGTCCAGGAACTGCCTGGTGGTGGGAGTCAGTTCCACAGGCCACTTGTATTCGCCGATTCTGGTGACGGCCGCCGCGAGCCGGGTGATCGCGTTGTCCGTATTGATTTGCGAGCCGTGGCCGGCCCGTCCATGGGCAACCAGCCGCAACCAGGACAAGCCCTTTTCGGCAGTTTGAAGCAGGTACGTGCGCTGGCCACCGATAGTCGCGGAGAATCCACCCACTTCGGAGATGGCCTCGGTGGCGCCATCGAACAATTCGCGGCGGTGCTCCACGGCATACCGGGCGCCATAGGTGCCGCCGGCTTCCTCGTCCGCGAAGAAGGCGAAAATGATGTCCCGCTTGGGCCTGCGGCCAGTCCTGGCGAAGTCCCGCATTACCGAAAGGATCATGGCATCCATGTCCTTCATGTCCACGGCACCGCGACCCCAGATCAGTCCGTCCTTCAGCTCACCGCTGAAGGGGTCAACGCTCCACTGATCCTTCAGGGCCGGTACAACGTCCAAGTGTCCGTGGACCACCAACGCGTCAGCTGAAGGGTCCTCCCCCGCCATGCGCGTGACGACGTTGGCACGTCCCGGTGCAGACTCGAAAATCTCGGCCTCAAGACCTACTTCCGTGATCAGGCCAGCCGTGTACTCCGCAGCAGCACGTTCGCCCGGTCCTGTGTCGTCGCCGAAGTTGGAGGAGTCGATCCGGATGAGCTCCTGGCAGATCCGGACAACTTCGTCTTCGGGGCGGATGACAGACATGGAAATTCTCCTTGCGTTGGCTGGGCTGCAGGTGCCGGCGACGCGCACTGCGGACCCCGCAGCTCTACCGTCCCGTGTTTCACCAGCCTACTCACCGCAAGCGCCTTCAGTTGAGCAATTCCGGGCGCCGCCACGCGTTGAAAGCCTCTAGGCCGTCCTGACCAGCACCGATTTTTTAGTTGCTTCAAATCGTGTTAGAGTTTTTCTCGCTGCTTCGGAGGAAAGTGAAGCACCGGAAGGTGCAGATTGGCTTCTCTGAACACCACCTGCGCGGGTGGCGGAATGGCAGACGCGCTAGCTTGAGGTGCTAGTCCTCGAAAGGGGGTGGGGGTTCAAGTCCCCCTCCGCGCACAAAGAAGGCCCCGGGAAACCGGGGTTTTTTTGTTCCCTCAACCATGCTGGGTCCATTCCAGTCATGGGTGGCGTTTACTAAGCCAACGGCCAGCCCCTCCATGACTCCAAGGCCACCCGTTTGATCTGTCCGGCCGGAAACCATTCCACATGATAGTCCCGCCGATCATCCATCCATTCCACAAGGCCGTAGGTCCGTGTGTACTTGATGGCCCGTCCATACACCTCACCAACACGGACAAGCGGTTGGGCGGCCGGCTCAAGCTCCATGATCTTGCCATCGTCAGGCTTCGGGTGGTTGGCCTCCGCCTCGGTCTGCAACATCATGCGGGCGAAAGCTTTGGAGTCTTGCTTGGGTCTCATAAACCAAGAATAGAACATATGTTCGAATGCGGCCGACCGTTTGCCCAGGGCCCCTCTCAATTGCCTTGGCTGGCAGCTTTCTCCACCGCTGCCAGCATACTTTCGAAGGTCGCCCTCAGCATTCGGTCAATCAAAGGACCCGTCAGGCGGCCGACGGGCCCACCTCTGGGCACATAGCGGTAGTCAAAGGTGAGCGCGGTCCCTTCGCCATCTGGCTGGAGGACGAGCCTGGAGTCGGCTTCTTTGAAGGGCACCAGCGCCGATGGCTCGTTCCTCGTGCCCAGGGCGCGGCCTTGCTCCCATTCGGTGACGGTTTCGATCATCGAGCCGACGGGCGACAAATGTACCCGACGGCGGGCACCCAGCCCTTGGGTCCTGTTACCGATGGTTTGTGATGCCCTTAGGCCGTTCCAGACGTCAGCGAGGTTGCCGAAATCCGCTAAAACAGCCCAGATGGAGTCACTGGTTGCAGCTGCTTGTCGCCGTACGGTCAGGTGGCGTTCCCTCATGATCATCACTCCGCGCCAATGGAAATTGCCTGGCTCATCGCTTGAGCGATGTGCCGCGCCCCTGAACGTGCCGCTCCTGCGGACTACGTCGAACTGCAAGAACGGGGTCGGCCGCGTCCAGCGTCAAACGGGGAAGCTTGGCAAGTCTTCTCCACAGAAGGTAGATCCGGACATCCACACCGTTGCGTTCGAACCGCGACATGAAGACGTCCCTGCAGGATGAGTAGCACAGTCGAAGGGATTCCCGAAGACCACCAAATTGCGCCGACCTCACCAGCAGAAGACCCACATGACCTACGAGCACCGGCACCAGAAACAGAGCTGGCGTGTGGCACCACTTGAAGCGAAGTTCGCTACGCCAGCGCAGTTGGCGCCTACGCAGAGGTTGGCGGTCAGCATTCGGGCAGTGCTGCACCGGATCCGAAGTTCCGTGCCTGACTACGAGGCCCGAAGCCAACAGTCGAATCGATAAATCCGATTCTTCGCAATAGAACCTATAGGACTCACGCAAACCACCGCAGGCAAGCACAGCATCGCGGCGCAGAGCATGCGCCGCGCCGATAAAGCTACGGGCAAGCTGAACGGTACCGCTGGATTGGTCGCCCTGCATGAGGGCGCCGTTCTCGGCAAAGGGGACTGCAACTGCGGCAATCGCAGGCGACGAGAAATCGGCCACCGTTTGCCGGGCCGTGGAGGCAGATGTGAAGTACGCGTCATCATCGAGGATGAGGACGAGTGGAGTTGATGCTGCCCGGATACAGATGTTCCGGGCAGCTATCAAACCGACATTCTCCTGACCCGTAATAAGGTCGACGGCGGGAAACTGCTCTCGAACCACCTCTGAAGTGCCGTCCGAGGATGCATCGTCATAGACGATGATGGGAATTGCGGGTTCCTGGGCGAGGGCGCTCGAGAGCAGCCTCTTCAGGTCATCAACTCGGTTGTAGGTCGAGACGCACAAACTTATCTGGTTCATGTGGCAAGACTCTCCTCCTGCGGGCTGTCCGTCTGAAGAGAATATCCCGCCCCCAAGGATTTAAGGAGGGCCTAAGACAAGGGAGCCACGCTGCCCCTGAAGTGACGCCGGCCGCTGCGCGGGTTCCACGCCACGTAGTCCGAATGCTGCCAAGCCCCGGATTCCGCCTGGATGGTGGAGATGTCCAGCGCCACCCGGGCCGGCAGGAATACCGGCGCTTCAAACGTCACGTCCCAGGCGAAGGCATCAGACTTGACCGCTCCGACATCTGCCAACGCCCGGGAGGCAAGGTACATGCCGTGGGCAATGGATCCCCTCAGGCCCAATGCTTTGGCCGATAGGACGCTCAGATGGATGGGATTGAAATCGCCCGACACGGCGGCATAACTGCGTCCGATGTCCAGGTCCAGTTGCCACAGGGCCGTGGGGTCCGGCGGGGAAAAATTGCCATTGTCCCCGGAGCCGCTTGAGTTTCCGGGCTTGTCGATACCAGGCAGGAAGACCCCTTTCGCAAGGTATGTGGATACTCCCCGCCACAGCAGTTCGCCTGAGGAGCTGGAGCGGACTTCGGCGATGACATCCACTTGCGTACCCGCCCGATGACCCGAAAGGTTCTCTGACCAGGACCTGATGTCCAGGGCTTCTGTGAACTGAATGGGAACCTGCTGCTCTACATGGTTCCTGAGGTGGATCATCCCGAGCAACGGCAACGGAAAATCATCCCGGTTCATCACGCTCATGGACACCGGAAAGGCCAGTGCGTGCACGAATCCTGCTGGCAGGATGTCACTGGCGGTCTCCCCCAAAAGGTGCTGGTAGGCGGTCAGGTTGGCGACATCCGCCTGGACTCCCATGACCTCGTGGCTAACGGCCGGCAATGTCGCCTGCCCCGCCGATGACCCCAGAACGCGGCGGCGGGCGGCAGTTGCCGCTGCATTCATGTAGAGCTTGGGCAGCGACGGCAGCTCCCCAAGGATGACCGGCTGCGGTTTGTTCATGCTCCCACCAGTTGCTGTCCACACACGCGAAGGACTTCGCCCGAGATTCCTCCCGCGGCATCGCTCGCAAGGAAAGCGATGGCCTCCGCCACGTCCTGTGGCTGGCCACCCTGCCTCAGGGAATTGGCTCTTCGCGCTGCTTCACGTATGACGAATGGCATCCGGGCAGTCATCTCTGTCTCAATAAACCCTGGTGCTACAGTGTTGATCGTCCCCCCGAAGGACTCCATGAGCGGCGCAGTTGAGCGCACCATTCCAATCACGCCACCCTTGGACGCGGCGTAGTTGGTTTGGCCCCTGTTGCCGGCAATGCCGCTGGTGGATGCCACCGCAACGATGCGCGGCTTTTCCTTGAAGTGCTCCGATGCCAGGAGGGCCTCATTGATCCTCAGTTGCGCGGCGATGTTGACGGCGATGACAGACTGCCAGCGGCCCTCATCCATGTTCGCCAGGAGCCGGTCGCGCGTGATGCCGGCGTTATGGACTACGATGTCGAGCCTGCCATGGCGTTCCATTGCGTGGTCGATCATCCGGTGACCGGCGTCGTCACGGGTGATGTCGAGTTGGAGGGCAGTCCCACGGACCTCGTTGGCCACTGCCGCCAAATGATCCCCCGCGGCAGGGACATCCACCAGCACCACCTTTGCCCCGTCACGGTGGAGCGTCCGGGCGATCGCGGCACCAATGCCCCGCGCGGCACCAGTGACGACGGCTACTTTTCCGGCGAGGGGCTTCCCGGCGTCAAAGGGCAGGCTGCCGGCGGAGGAGCTGATCGTCAGGAACTGGCCATCCACATAGGCGGAGCGGCCTGAAAGGAAGAACCGGAGGGCTCCCAGGGCTGACGGGCTTGTGGTGGCTAGATCCTCATCGAGGAGAATGCCATTGGCGGTGGCACCGGCGCGCAATTCCTTGGCCAGTGAACGCAGCAGGCCATCGATGCCCTGCCGGGCCGCCGCCGCAGCAGGAGCTGGTGCCGACTGGGCTGTTCTTGAGAGCGTAATGACGCGTCCGTTGGGCGAGAGGTCGCGCAAGGAAGCGCCAAGTGTCAGCATTGGCTTGCCCAGGTCCTCCGGGTGCTGCACGGCGTCGAGGACAACGATGATGGCCCCGAGCTTTTCCTTCGGCAATGCATGACGGCGAATGTCCAGGCCCCAACCAAGAAGCGTGGTGGCAAGGTCATCTGCGCCCAGGCTGTCGCCGTTTACCAGCACCGGCCCAGCGATAAGCGGTGCGCCTGGCTGGTGTCGGCGGAGTTCAACCGGCTGCGGCAGGCCGAGCCTTTTGGCGACGTCCTTTCCCAGTCCTTTGCTGACGATTTTGGCGTATTTGTCTGTCATCACGCTCCCCTAGGCTGCTTCCAGAATGGCAACAACGCCCTGCCCGCCGGCGGCGCACACGGAAATCAGGCCACGTGCCGGCCTTCCATCCACAGCTCCCTTTTCATGGAGCATCTTTGCCAGCGAGGCCACGATCCTGCCACCGGTTGCTGCAAATGGGTGCCCGGCAGCAAGTGAAGAACCGTTGACGTTGAGCTTGGTGCGGTCCACCTTCCCCAGCGCGCCGTCCAGCCCCAACCGCGTTCGTCCGAAGTCCTCATCTTCCCAGGCGGCCAGGGTGCTGAGGACGGTCCCGGCGAAGGCCTCATGGATTTCGAAGAAGTCGAAGTCCTCAAGGGACAGCCCATGGCGGGCGAGGAGGCGCGGTACGGCAAAGACCGGCGCCATCAGAAGTCCGTCCTTGCCGTGGACAAAGTCGACGGCGGCTGCCTCACCGTCCAGGACGGTGGCGAGCTTGGGCAGGCCCCGGCTGTCCGCCCACTCCTCGGTGGCAAGCAAGACCGTTGCGGCACCATCGGTCAGCGGCGTCGAATTGCCGGCGGTCATGGTGGCCTCGGATCCCAGGTTCCTGCCAAAGACAGGCTTCAGTGTGGAGAGCTTCTCCAACGTGGTGTCTGCGCGAAGATTCGAGTCCCGGTTGAGGCCGCGGTACGGAGTAATGAGGTCCTCGAAGAAGCCGCGCTCGTACGCGTCGGCGAGGTTGCGGTGGCTGTTAAAGGCCAGTTCGTCCTGTGCCTCCCGGCTGATCTTCCACTGTGCCGTAGTGAGGGCTTGATGTTCGCCCATGGACAGGCCGGTGCGTGGTTCGCCGGTGTTGGGAGCATCCGGGGCCAGGTCCTTTGGCCGGATGCGCGCCAGGACCTTCAGCTTCTGGACGGAGGTCTTTGCGCGGTTGAGGTCCAGCAGGATTTCCCGCAGCCCCTCGCTGACGGCGATCGGGGCATCGGACGCGGAGTCAACGCCACCGGCGATCGCGGATTCGATCTGGCCCAGCTTGATCTTGTTGGCAAGCCCAAGCACGGTTTCCAGTCCCGTGGCACATGCCTGCTGAAGGTCGTACGCGGGTGTCTCCGGAGATAACGCCGAACCCAGTACAGCCTCACGGGTGAGGTTGAAGTCGCGGGAATGCTTCAGCACGGCTCCGGCCGCTACTTCACCGATCCGTTCATCCTGCAACCCGAAGCGCGCGATCAGTCCATCCAGCGCAGCAGTAAGCATGTCCTGGTTGGAGGACTTCACATAAGCGCCGCCTGTGCGGGCAAACGGGATGCGGTTTCCCCCAACGATCACGGCAGAACGCGTGCCTTGTATGCCCTTGCCCTGCTCTGCGCTTGCGAAGCCGCCTGTACCTGTTCCCGCGGTACCAGTCCCGGCTGTACCTTTGTTCGTGCCCGCGGGTGCGTCTGCTGCAGCCATGCTTGACTCCTTCGATGAATACCAGTTACTGATACCCAGCGTACCTGATACGCTGGGTATCGTGAACCGTCGCCGTACAGATTTTCCGAACGCACCCCAAGCTGGTGCTTTTGATGCCGCCACGGAGTCCGGCAACGCCAACCCGGACCCTGCGGTAGATGGGCGTGCCGCCAGATGGCAGAGCCATCGCGAGGAGCGTCGGCGCGAGCTCATCAAGGCAGCACGCAGGGCTGTGCATGCCTTGGGCAGCGAGGCGTCCATGGAAGACATCGCCGGTGCCGCGGGCACGTCAAAGTCGGTGTACTACCGCTATTTCGGCGATAAGGCAGGCCTTCAACAGGCCATGGGTGAAGTGGTTCTGGGGCAAATGCAACGCCGCATGAAAGAAGCGGCCCAATCGGCGCTGACACCACGCGAAGGCCTCTACGCCATGGTTTCGGCCTACCTGCAAATGGCGGAATCCAGCCCCAACGTTTATGCGTTCATCACCCGGTTGACGCCCGGGGAAGCTTCCTCGCAGGATGCCATTGCCGCGTCGGGCGCGCTGGGAAACTTCTTCGAACAGATCACCGACATGATCGCCACCCCCATGCGGCAGTACCTCGGTGCAGAGAAAGAAGCATTGATCGAGTACTGGCCAACTGCAGCCATTGGGCTCGTTCGGAATGCGGGTGAAATGTGGCTGGGAAGCCCTGCCTCCGATAGTAAACCGAACCAGGCCACCATGGCCGGGCACATCACGGACTGGCTATGCCTGGGCATCGCTCCTGAACTCAAAGCAGCCAACTGACATGAGCAATGATCCATCAGTTGTAAGAACCAAAGAAGGAATCAACATGACTGAAGTAGTGGACCGGGCGCCATCAGCCCGTCAACCATCCGGCCGCGAGGATGCGGCCATGCACACCAGCGGCTCCAGCCAGCAGGGTGGGGACCCGGTGGTGGATGTCGCGGCACTGGGTGAACAGCTCTTGGGCAAGTGGGCCCACATCCGGCGCCAGGCCCGCCAAATAGCAGGTCATCCTGACGTCCGGAAAATTGAAGGCCTCCATCACACCGAACACCGGTCCCGCGTGTTTGAACAGTTGAAGTTCCTGGTGGATAACAATGCCGTGCACCGGGCGTTTCCTACCCGCCTGGGGGGCTCCGATGACCACGGCGGAAACATTGCCGGGTTCGAAGAACTCGTCACGGCCGATCCCTCCCTCCAGATCAAAGCAGGTGTTCAATGGGGCCTCTTTGGCTCTGCCGTCATGCACCTTGGGACCCGGGAGCACCACGACAAATGGCTCCCCGGCATCATGAGCCTGGCCATTCCGGGCTGTTTCGCGATGACTGAGACGGGCCATGGCTCCGACGTCGCGAGCATCGCCACGACGGCCACCTATGACGAAGCGAACCAGGAATTCGTCATCAACACCCCCTTCAGGGCAGCCTGGAAGGACTACATCGGCAACGCAGCAAATGATGGCCTGGCCGCCGTCGTGTTTGCGCAGCTGGTAACCAAGAACGTTAACCACGGCGTCCACGCCTTCTATGTCGAGCTTCGCGACCCCACCACTAAAGAATTCCTGCCAGGCATCGGCGGGGAGGATGACGGCATCAAGGGTGGCCTGAACGGCATCGACAACGGCAGGCTCCATTTCACGGATGTCCGTATCCCCCGCACCAACCTCCTGAACCGCTACGGCGACGTAGCTGTGGATGGCACATATTCATCAACCATCGAGAGCCCGGGCCGCCGCTTCTTCACGATGCTCGGAACCCTGGTCCAGGGCCGGGTCTCTCTGGACGGGGCAGCCGTGGCGGCCAGCAAGGTAGCACTCAAAACAGCCATCCAGTACGCCACCGAGCGCCGTCAGTTCAACGCTTCCTCCCCCACCGACGAGGAAGTCCTGCTGGACTATCAGCGTCACCAGCGGCGCCTTTTCACCCGGCTTGCTACGACCTACGCCGCCGGTTTTGCCCACGAGCAACTCCTGCAAAAGTTCGACGACGTCTTCTCCGGTGCCCACGACACCGACGCCGACCGCCAGGATCTGGAAACCTTGGCGGCCGCGCTGAAGCCCCTCAGCACCTGGCATGCTCTGGATACCCTGCAGGAATGCCGCGAAGCCTGTGGTGGCGCGGGCTTCCTGATCGAGAACCGCTTTGCCTCGCTGCGCGCGGACCTTGACGTTTACGTGACTTTTGAAGGCGACAACACAGTCCTGCTGCAGTTGGTGGCCAAGCGGCTACTGGCTGACTACGCCAAGGAATTCCGCAGTGCCGACTTCGGCGTGCTTGCGCGCTATGTAGTGGACCAGGCCGCAGGTGTCGCCTTGCACAGGACGGGCCTGCGCCAAGTTGCCCAGTTCGTAGCTGACACGGGCTCGGTGCAGAAAGCAGCACTGGCTTTGCGCGACGAGGAAGGCCAGCGGACCCTGCTGACCGACCGCGTGCAGTCCATGGTGGCCGAAGTAGGTGCTGCGCTGAAGGGTGCCAATAAGCTGCCGCAGCACCAGGCGGCAGCCCTGTTCAACCAGCACCAGCATGAACTCATCGAAGCCGCTCAAGCCCATGCCGAGCTCCTCCAGTGGGAAGCCTTCACGGAGGCGTTGGCGGAGGTTTCCGATGAGGGAACCAAGCGGGTCCTCACCTGGCTGCGGGATCTGTTCGGGCTTTCGCTCATCGAGAAGCACTTGTCGTGGTATCTCATGAACGGCCGGCTGTCGATGCAACGCGGCCGGACCGTAGGGACGTACATCAACCGGCTGCTGGTCAAGATCCGCCCCCATGCGCTGGACCTCGTGGACGCCTTTGGGTACGGACCCGAGCACTTGCGCGCGTCAATCGCGACCGGCGCCGAAGCACGCCGCCAGGATGAGGCCAGCACCCACTTCCGTAAGCAGCGCGCCAGCGGCTCCGCGCCGGCCGACGAGAAGTCGTTACTGGCCCTGAAAGGGTCAAAGTCCCGGTAGCAGGATGTGATTTCCGAATGGTGAACTTTTTTGGAAGTTTCGCCAAAGCGCGACGGCGCCGTCCCCACTCAAGGGGGCGGCGCGGTCGTCGTTTTGCCTGCTTTCCAGGACGGTCAGCTGCTCAGCCGAGCACGGACCGGTACACCTCAAGCGTGGTTTCAGTGATGGACTCCCACGAGAAATGTTCCTCGGCACGTCGCCGGCCAGCAATGCCCATCTTGCGGGCGCGCGCTGGATCCGCAACTACATCGTTCAGGGCTGCAGCGAAATCGGCCACGAATTTTTCAGGATCAAGCGGTGTTCCCGTGCCGTCAGTGACCTGCTCCAAGGGAACCAGGAGGCCGGTCTCGCCGTGCTGGACAACCTCTGGAATGCCGCCCGTAGCACTTGCCACCACTGCGGCGCCGCAAGCCATGGCTTCAAGGTTCACGATGCCCAGCGGTTCGTAAATGGAGGGGCAGGCGAATGCTGTTGCATGGCTGAGGACCTGGATGAGTTCCCGGCGTGGCAGCATCCGCTCAATGAGGATCACGCCCTCACGCTTGCTTTGGAGCTCCTCAATGAGGCGCGCTGTCTCAGCTGCCAATTCGGGAGTGTCAGCTGCACCAAGGCAGAGGACCAGTTGAACATCGGCGGGAAGGCTGGAAGCGGCGCGCAACAGGTAGGGGACGCCCTTTTGTCGCGTGTTCCGGCCAACGAACACCACACTTGGCTTGGCGGGATCCATGCCCAACGCGCGGATGGCGTCGTCCTCTTCGTCCCGTTCCCACAGGGAAACGTCGATCCCGTTATGTACCACCCGGACTTTGTCGGGATCAACGTCAGGGTAGCTGCGCAGGATGTCCTGCCGCATTCCATCGGATACGGCGATGATCGCCGCGGCAGCTTCGTAGGCTGTCTTCTCCACCCATGAGGACAACGCGTAGCCACCGCCGAGCTGTTCGGCCTTCCACGGACGCAGCGGTTCCAGGCTGTGGGCGCTCAGTACATGGGGAATGCCATGCAGCAGCGAAGCGAGGTGTCCTGCCATGTTCGCGTACCAGGTGTGCGAGTGGACGAGATCCGCTCCCGCAATATCCGGAACGATCCGAAGATCCACGCCCAACGTCTGGAGGGCAGCATTGGCGTCGCCAAGGTCGTGGGGTGTGGCGTAGGAGTCCACGGTGGCCCCGTGGTAGTCGGCCTCACGTGGGGCGCCAAACGCCCGGACGTGAAGATCCACGTGCTTCGCCAGCACACGGCTGAGCTCGGCAACGTGGACACCGGCACCGCCATAAATTTCCGGAGGGAATTCTTTAGTCACAATGTCTATTCGCACGTTACCCAACGTAGTCGTTCCGGCTTATGTGTTCTAGTGTGAAAGGGTCCGGAAAATCGGACTTTTGGGGGCTACGAAGACGTACGGGGAGCTATGACCATGGCGTTGAAGAAAGTATTGGCAATCGTGTTGGCTGGCGGCGAAGGCAATCGCCTCATGCCTTTGACGGCGGACAGGGCGAAGCCAGCGGTTCCGTTTGCGGGAGGCTACAGGCTTATTGACTTTGCACTATCGAATCTGGTCAATTCGGGATATTTGAAAATCGTGGTTCTGACGCAGTACAAATCGCACAGCCTTGACCGACATATCTCCGAGACCTGGCGCATGTCCACACAGTTGGGCCGCTACGTAGCTTCCGTACCCGCGCAACAGCGAGTCGGCAAGAGCTGGTTCCTTGGCAGCGCCAACGCCATCTACCAGTCCCTGAACCTTATTCACGATGACGCTCCGGACATTGTGGTTGTGGTCGGCGCAGACCACGTCTACCGCATGGACTTCTCACAAATGGTGGAACAGCACATTGCCAGCGGCGCGAAGGCTACCGTAGCAGCCGTGCGGCAGCCGCTGAACATGGCCAACCAATTCGGTGTGATTGAAGTTGACCAGAACGATCCCCAGAAGATCGCGGCATTCGTGGAGAAGCCGGCCAGCACGCCCGGGCTTGCGGCCGATCCCACCCAGTTCCTCGCCTCCATGGGCAACTACGTCTTCAACGCCGACGCCCTCGTTGAAGCGCTTCACGTTGACGCCGAGCGACTGGATACAAAACACGACATGGGCGGGGACATCATTCCCTACTTCGTGGACAAGGGTGAGGCCGGGGTCTATGACTTCACGCTGAATGACATCCCTGGTGCCACCGAACGTGACCGTACGTACTGGCGGGACGTTGGCACCATCGACTCCTTCTACGACGCCCACGTTGACCTCATCTCCCCCGTTCCCATCTTCAACCTCTACAACTCCGAATGGCCCATCTACACCCGCCAGAGCATCTCGCCTCCCGCCAAGTTTGTCCGCGGCGGCAACAGCACGGTGGGTACCGCCCTGGACTCCATCGTGGCCAGTGGTGTGGTCATCTCAGGCGGCATCGTTGAAGGTTCCGTGCTCTCCAACGACGTCTTCGTGGAGGCTGGCAGCCGTGTCCAGGACTCAGTACTGATGGATAAGGTCCGCGTCGGCGAAGGTGCAGTGATCAAGAGGGCCATCCTGGACAAGAACGTCAAGGTCCCTGCCGGCGCCGCGATCGGACTGGACCCGGCGTTGGACAAGGCCCGTGGCTACAAGGTCACCGAATCCGGGATCACCGTCCTTGCCAAGGGACAGCTTGTTCCTGAACCCGGCGAAGAGGAGCTCGCGTTGTCCGCGGAGTACCGGCGGAGCCTGCCGGAAGCCGTTAAGGCTGCCACGCAGGATGACCCCGATATCCGGGATTCTGCCGAAAAGGTAGCTGCCGGCATCCAGGCCCGCGTAGTAGACACAGCATCACAGGGCGCCGGCCGCTAGGCTTCCGTCCATCACCGGCTGTGCTGGTAGAACCCGAGGCAGGCCCCAGGCTCCCAAGGCTGTAAAATCAGGTCAATGAGCTCCACCGATCTGACGCCTGAAGAGATCCAGGCCTGCCTCAAGGTTCTGACCACAATCCACGTCTATGACGAGGAGCACCCGGACTACGTCGCGGTCCGTCGTGCAACGGGCAAGATGTTCAAAGCAGTCAAGCGGCACCGCCGCGTCACCAAGCGGGACCTGATCGCGGAAGCCGACCGTGCAGTCATTGCCCTCACCGCAACAGCTGCGCCGGACCGCATCGATGATGAAACCCGCGGCAACAAGCTTGCTCCTTCAGCCACCGGCGAGGTCGCGGGCCATCTGATCCGCTCACGTCCCTGCTACATCTGCAAGCAGCACTACACCCAGGTGGATGCGTTCTACCACCAGCTATGCCCCGAGTGCGCTGCCTTCAGCCACAGCAAACGCGATGCCCGCACGGACCTGACCGGCCGCAATGCCCTGTTGACCGGTGGCCGCGCCAAGATCGGTATGTACATTGCGCTCCGGCTGCTCAGGGATGGCGCCCACACCACCATCACAACACGCTTCCCCAAAGACGCGGCACGTCGGTTTGCCGCGATGGAAGACAGCGCGGATTGGCTGCACCGCCTGAGGATCGTTGGCATCGACCTCCGTGATCCCGCCCAGGTGATGGCCCTGACGGACTCCCTGAACAAGGCCGGCCCGCTGGACATCATCATCAACAATGCCGCGCAAACGGTGCGACGCTCCGGCAACGCCTACAAACCCTTGGTTGACGCCGAGGACGAGCCCTTGCCGGCCGCATTGGACGCTGCCAACGGAGGCCCCGAACTGGTCACGTTCGGCCACGCCCATGACAAGCATCCACTGGCCCTGGCCAGCAGCGTCACCGAACATCCTGTCCTTGCCGGAGACGCCATCACTTCCCTGGCGCTCTCAACTGGTTCGGCGTCTTTGGCCCGGATCGAATCCGGAACGGCTATCGATGCCGGCGGGCTGGTCCCCGACCTCGCCACTATCAACAGCTGGACGCAGGTAGTGGACGAAGTGGATCCGCTCGAAATGCTCGAGGTGCAGCTATGCAACGTAACGGCTCCCTTCCTGCTGGTCAGCCGCTTGCGCGATGCCATGAAACGCTCAACGGCACGCCGAAAGTACATCGTGAACGTTTCGGCCATGGAAGGGCAGTTCTCCCGTGCCTACAAGGGTCCGGGACATCCTCACACCAACATGGCCAAAGCTGCCCTGAACATGATGACGCGCACCAGCGCCCAGGAGATGTTGGATTCCGATGGCATCCTCATGACCGCCGTGGACACCGGCTGGATCACGGATGAACGCCCGCATTACACCAAGGTGCGGCTCATGGAAGAAGGATTCCACGCGCCCTTGGACCTGGTGGACGGTGCTGCCCGCGTGTACGATCCCATCGTGATGGGCGAGAACGGCGAGGACCAGTACGGGGTATTCCTCAAGGACTACAAGCCCTCCCCCTGGTAAATCCAAAGTCGTCGAGTGTGCTTACAGATATGGCCCCCAAGTCCTTCCTGGGGGCCATATCTGTACACAGACTACTTACGCTAGGCGGGTGATCTCCACGGAAACGGATAGCCCCGAACCTCCGCCACCGGAAAGAATGCCTTTCAGCGGCGGAACATCCCGGTAGTCCCGGCCCCTCGCCACGGTCACGTGGTAGTCACCGGCAGGCTTATGGTTGGTGGGATCCCAGCTGCGCCATTCGCCGTCCCACCACTCCAGCCACGCGTGGGACTGCCCGGCAACCGTTTCGCCGATGTCAGCGGATGACCGCGGATGGATGTAGCCCGAAACGTAGCGCGCTGGTATGCCGCGGCTACGCAAGGCGCCAATGGCCAAATGCGCAAGGTCCTGGCACACACCCTGGCGTTGCGTCCACGCCTGTTCGGCATTCGTCGTTACACCTGTGGTGCCCTTCATGTACGTCATCTCGCCGGCCATCCACGAAAAGATGGCCAACGCCGCCTCATGGGGGTTTTTGCCGTCCACCACGCCTGGAATGATGCCGAGGACTTCCTCACCCGGGCCGCTCAACCGGGACTGGGGCAGCCAATCGCTGAATTCGTCCTGGATCTTTTCCGAGGCGATAACGTCCCAGCCCACGATGTCGTCCTCGGACGCCACACGTTCGGTCCGGTGCACTTCCACTGTGGCCGTGGCAAGGACCTCAAGGCTCTCGTGGGGCATCTGCATATCGAAGGCAGTGACGCGCGTGCCCCAGTAGTCGCGGTAGGTGCTGACCGAGGCCTGATTGGGTGAAACCTTCAGCGAGGATTCCAGGACCACCTGCTGGCCGTCGGTCAATGGAGTCATCCGCGCCTCGTTGTAGGACAACGTCACGCGTCGGTTGTATTTGTAGGCCGTCTTGTGGACGATGCTAAGCCGGGTCATGAAACTTCTCCCACCCAGGCGTGCTCATCAGCCTGATTGAAGTACTTACGGGAAATCGCGTCCGAAGCCTGGGTTACAGCCTTCTGCACACGTTCCATATGCTCCGGCAATTCGGACATCAGGTCATCCGTCCTGTGGAACTCAAGGAACGTTCTGGCCTGCCCAACAATCCGACGGGCATCGTTGATGAAGCCGACCCGCTGTGCTGAAGGATCCAGCTTTGCCAGGCACTCGTCCGCGTCGCGCAGGGCATAGACGATCGAGCGGGGGAACAACCGGTCCAGAAGCAGGAACTCGGCCGCGTGCTGGTCGCCAAATGCGGCCCTACGGGTCCGGATGAAGGACTCGTACGCGCCAGCACACCGCAGCATGTTCACCCAGGACATTCCCGCGGACTGCACATCCCGCGTGGACAACATGCGTGCTGTCATGTCCGCACGTTCAAGCGAACGCCCGAGAACCATGAACAGCCAGCTCTCATCATGGCTGACGGTGGTATCCGCCAGTCCGCGCACCATGGCGGTCCTCTCAAGGACCCAATTGCAGAAACGGTAGGTTCCCACGACGTCCTTGCGATGCTGGCTCAGGCCGTAATAGGTGGTGTTGAGGCTTTCCCAGAGTGACTGCGAGACGGTCTCCCGGGCCCTGCGGGCGTTCTCGCGGGCGGCGCCAAGCGAGCCGGCAATGGAGGACGCGCTCTGCTTGTCATAGGCAAGTGCATGCAGCAGCTCGGGCAGGCCGAAGTCTTCGCTTTGAGGTTTCGCACCCATGACGGCGAGGAGTTCGCGGGCCACACTGCGTTGCTCTTCAAGGGGCAGGTGGTTCAAGCGCTCCAGGTGTACGTCCAGGATCCTGGCAGTGCCGTCGGCGCGCTCTACATAGCGTCCGATCCAGAAAAGTGACTCGGCAATACGGCTCAGCATGAAACTGCGCCTCCTTCGCGTGGTGCTTGTCGAAGTTCAGGGGTCAATTCAACGGTGGTCCAGAGCCGGTTCACTGCTGCTGCTCCGTCTGGCGGTCCCGCCAATTGCTTTCCACGGGCCACACGGAAACCTGCTCGCGGACCGTCACGGACTGGCGCGGAATGATCTCAGCAGGCATTTGTGGCGAATTGGCCAACACCCAGGTGTCCTTGGAGCCGCCGCCCTGGCTGGAATTCACAATCAGGGAACCTTCCTTGAGTGCTACCCGGGTCAGGCCGCCGGGAAGGACCCAGACGTCGTCGCCGTCGTTGACTGCAAAGGGGCGGAGGTCCACGTGCCGCGGGCCGAATTTGTCTCCGGAGAGCGTGGGCACCGTGGAGAGTTGAAGGACGGGCTGTGCGATCCAGCCACGAGGATCTGCAATCACGCGCTTCCGCAAAGCGTCAAGCTCATCCTTGGAGGCGTCGGGACCGATAACCAGGCCCTTGCCGCCTGAACCGTCGACCGGCTTGACCACCAGTTCCTCCAAGCGGTCCAGAACATGTTCCCTGGCTTCCTTTTCCTCGAGCCGGAAAGTGTCGACGTTGGCAATGATCGGCTCTTCGTGAAGGTAGTACCGGATCAGGTCAGGCACGTAACTGTACACGAGCTTGTCATCGGCTACGCCGTTGCCCACCGCGTTGGCGATGGTTACGCCTCCAGCACGGGCGGCGTTGACCAGGCCAGGGCAACCGAGCATGGAATCGGAACGGAACTGCAGGGGATCCAGGAAGTCGTCGTCGATGCGCTTGTAGATGACATCCACGCGCTGTTCGCCGGCTGTGGTCCGCATATACACACGGTTACCGCGGCAGATCAGGTCCCGGCCTTCCACCAGTTCCACGCCCATGAGTCCGGCAAGGAGGGTGTGCTCAAAATATGCGCTGTTGAAAACGCCCGGTGTCAGGACCACAACCGTGGGATCGTCGACGCCGGCCGGTGCGGTCTTGCGCAGCGCTGAGAGGAGCCTGCGGGGGTACTCTTCCACCGGCCGAATGTGCTGCTGGCCGAATGCCTCGGGCAGGCCCTTGGCCATGGCGCGGCGGTTCTCCAGTACATAGCTCACGCCGGAGGGCACGCGGACATTGTCCTCGAGGACACGGAAGGTGCCTTCCGCATCACGAACGACGTCGATGCCGGAGACGTGGACTCGGACGCCGCCGGACGGTTCGAAGCCGTGAACGGCACGGTGGAAATGGGCGCTTGTGGTGACAAGTTGCCGGGGAATGACGCCGTCAGCCACCACGGCCATCCGGCCGTATACATCGTTGAGGAACGCTTCAAGGGCTTTGACCCGCTGTGCCACGCCGCGCTCAAGGACATCCCACTCGTCAGCGGGGATAACGCGCGGGACGATGTCCAGCGGGAACGGCCGCTCCTCCCCCGCGTAGTCGAACGTCACGCCGCGGTCCAGGAACGTGCGTGCCATGGAGTCGGCGCGGGCGGTGACATCGGCCAGGGAAAGCTCGCGCAGTGCACCGGCAACCTGACCGTAGGATTTTCTGGCGACGTGGCCGGGGGCGAACATCTCGTCGTAGGCGCCGCTGCGCGCAGCGGCCTCGGAATAATCCTGAAATAGGTCAGACATGGGAATTAGACAATCACCTTTTTGAGTCAAGCGCATTTCGCACTGATTGTGTCGCGGTTTCCGGAGGCTCCCGGTTCGCCTTTCGGTGCCCCATCCGGCAGGGTTGAGGCATGCCCTTGAACAGTCTTGCGCCCCACCTGTCCCGGCTGGGGCCGGGGCTGGTCCTGAGTATTGCCGCAACGGGGGTTGCCTTCACCGTCCACGCGGTGTTTCCGGCATTGGGGGTTATTCCCGTCATGACGCTCGCTGTCGCACTGGGCCTGCTCTCTGCAAATATACCGGGCACTGCTGTCTGGGCGGCGGGGCGCGCCCGGCCGGGCCTGGACTTCGCCGGGAAGCACCTGATGCGTGCAGGGATCGTCCTGCTTGGACTCAAGGTCAGCATGGGCGATGTCCTCGGGTTGGGGTGGTTGTCACTGCTTCTGATTGCAGCCGTGGTGTTGCTGAGTTTCGCGGGGACCTATGGACTCGCCAAGATCCTCCGCCTTCCTGACGAGGCGGCACTCCTGATCGCCACCGGATTCTCCATATGCGGTGCGTCGGCCATCGGTGCCATGGCAGCGGTAAGGCGGGTCAAGCACCAGGACACCGTACTTCCGGTGGCGCTGGTGACCTTGTGCGGCACCCTGGCGATTGGGGTGCTCCCCCTCCTCATGCACCCCTTGGGTTTGAACCCGGAACAATTCGGAGCGTGGACCGGTGCGTCCGTGCATGATGTCGGCCAAGTGGTTGCCACGGCCCAGACTGCGGGGACAGCGGCGCTGGCTGTCGCCGTCGTCGTCAAATTGACGCGCGTGGTCCTCTTGGCGCCGATCGCCGCGGCAGCAGGGCTGCACCAGCGGGTGATGCACGTACGGCGGCGGGCGAACACTGAATCAGGCCAATCAGGAAAGCACGACGGCGATGGCCGGTTTCCGCCGATTGTCCCTCTGTTTGTCCTCGGCTTCATCGCGATGGTGGGCGTTCGCACCTTGGGTTGGGCGCCCCCGGCAGTTCTGGAAGCCGCCGCCGGAGTGCAGGACATCCTGCTCGCGACCGCCCTGTTTGGGCTCGGTTCCGCGGTGCGTGTACGCACTCTCGTTAATACCGGGGGGCGTGCCGTTGCTGTGGCGCTGGGATCGTGGCTGCTGATCGCAACGCTGGGCCTGGGCGCCGTATGGATCATGATTAGATAGCTGTGTGTCGAATCACAATCTCTCGCGCGACGAAGCCGCAACACGTTCAGCCCTGATCACCACCCATAGCTACGACGTCACCCTCGATGTCCGCGACGCGGCAGATCCCGCAATCGCCGGCTACCCGAGCACCAGCACCATCAGGTTTTCTGCCAATCCCGGCTCAGCTACTTTCCTGGATTTCATCAGCGGCGGAGTGAAGTCCGTGATGCTGAACGGCAAGGTCCTGGACGTTGACCGGGTGGTGGACCGGGACAGGATCATCCTGGAGGACCTGGCCGCCGAAAACACGGTCACCGTTACAGGAACCGCGCTCTACAGCCGCTCCGGAGAGGGCATGCACCGTTTCGTCGACCCAGCCGATGGCCAGTGCTATCTCTACACCCAGTACGAACCGGCCGACAGCCGCCGCGTCTTCGCCAACTTTGAGCAGCCCGACCTCAAAGCCGAATTCACTTTCCACGTGATCGCTCCGGCAGGCTGGGAAGTTGCATCCAATGGCGTAGAGACCGCCCGAACGCCCCTGGCGGATGATGCCGCAGCCTGGAACTGGGATTTTGCCACCACCAAGCGGATGTCCACCTACATCACCACAATCCTCGCCGGGCCCTACTTCAAGGCCACTGACCGTTGGGGAGCAACGCTCGACGACGGCAGCCGCCTTGACGTCCCACTGGCCCTCTACTGCCGGGCGTCTTTGGCAGAGTCGTTCGATGCCGATGAACTCTTCCGGCTGACCAAGAGCGGGCTGGCGTTCTTCAACGAACTTTTCGACTACCCCTATCCTTGGGGCAAATACGATCAGGCCTTCGTGCCCGAGTACAACCTCGGCGCCATGGAAAACCCGGGGCTGGTGACGTTCACCGAGAAGTACGTCTACGCTTCCCGGGCAACAGACGCCCAGTACCAGGCGCGCGCCAACACACTGATGCACGAGATGGCCCACATGTGGTTCGGTGACCTCGTCACCATGACCTGGTGGGACGACCTCTGGCTGAAGGAATCCTTTGCCGACTACATGGGGACACTTGGCGTGGACCGGGCCACTGACTGGGATACGGCATGGGTGAACTTCGCCAGCAAACGCAAAGCCTGGGCCTATGTACAGGACCAGCTGCCTACCACACACCCCATTGTTGCCGACATTCCGGACCTCGAAGCGGCCAAGCAGAACTTTGATGGAATCACGTATGCCAAAGGGGCCGCTGTTCTGAAGCAGCTGGTGTCCTACGTAGGCTTTGACGACTTTATCGCCGGGTCCCGCCAGTATTTCCGGGACCACGGGTTCGGCAACACCTCGCTACAGGACCTTCTGCACGCGCTCACCGTCGCGTCGGGAAGGGACCTTGCCGGCTGGGCGCGCCAGTGGCTGCAGACATCAGGCATTTCCACCATCACGGCAGACATTGTGGATGACAACGGGATCATGGGCGCCGTGACGCTCCAACAGGATGCGACCGACCCCCTGACGGGCAAGCAGGAGTTGCGGCCCCACCGACTCCGGCTGGGCCTGTACGACCCCGATTCCTCCGGCCACCTCGTCCGGAGCGAGAGCATCGAGCTGGACGTCTCTGGCCCGAGCACGTTGGTGGCCGAACTTGCAGGGAAGCCCCGGCCCGCCCTGTTGCTGGTCAACGATGAGGACCTCAGCTACGCGAAGGTGCGTCTGGACGCCCTTTCGGAGCACACAGTCCGGAGTTCCCTGGGCACCATCCAGGACCCCATGGCACGTGCGCTGTGCTGGACCGCACTATGGGATTCGGCTCGGGACGGCGCTACGCCAGCGGTGCGGTACGTTACCGCCGTCGAACAGTTCGCACCCACCGAAACCGGCATCGGCGTCCTCCTGAACGTGCTGGGCAATGCAGCCACGGCTATTGAACGTTATGTCCCCGCTGTCATGCGGGATGGCGTGCGTAAGGACTTTCTGGCGGTCGCCGCGGCCCAATTGCAGTCCGCCGCCCCTGGATCCGACCAGCAGCTTGCCTGGGCCAGAACCCTGGCCGATGTTTCCAGGCACGGCGACAGCGAACTTCCCCTGCTGCGGGCCGTCCTGGAAGGCGCCACGGTCATTGACGGCCTGGCCGTCGACGCTGAACTGCGCTGGAGTTTCTGGCAGGCCCTTGCGGCCCACGGACAAGCGACGCAGCGCGAGCTGGATGCCGAACGTGAGGCGGACAAGACGGCCTCCGGCCGGGAAGGCCATGCAGTAGCCTCCTCGGCCCGTCCTGACGTCTCCGTAAAGGCGGCAGCATGGGACGCAGCCGTCAACACTAGCGGGCTGTCCAACGAGATCCTCAGCGCAACAATCACGGGTTTCACCATTGCGCCCGGAGAGCTCCTGCAGCCATACATTGAGCCCTACTTCGAATGCCTGGAACGTGTCTGGGCTGAGCGCAGTATCGAAATTGCAGGCAGGATCGTCAGGGGCCTCTACCCCGGCGCCCAGGATTTGGCGGCCGGAATGGAGCCGGTCGCCCATCCAGTGCTGGTGACGACCGACCGATGGCTGCATGAGCATACCGAAGCACCCCGTGCTTTGCGCCGCATCATCATCGAACAGCGCAGCCACCTGCTGCGGGCGCTGACCGCACAGGCAGCCGGGTAAGGAAACCTGCCTAAGGAACCCTGCTTAAGGAACCCGGTTCAACCACTCCTCCGTGCCGAACTTCGTTTCCACCCGCTTCCTGGCTTGCGAAAGTTCATCGTCTGAGAGGCGGGATTCAACTGCGCCGTAGCGTTCCACAAAAACTTCCTGCATGGCCTCAATGATGGCGGCGCGGGCCAAGCCGGTCTGACGGCGCAACGGGTCCACCCGTTTTTTGGCGCTGCGCGTGCCCTTGTCTGAGAGCTTTTCCTTGCCGATGCGCAGGACCTCCACCATCTTGTCGGCGTCGATGTCATAGCTCATGGTCACGTGGTGCAGCATCCCTCCGTTGGCCAGCCGTTTCTGGGCCGCACCCCCGATCTTGCCCTGCTCGGTGGCGATGTCATTGAGGGGAACGTAGAAAGCCGTGATGCCAAGCTTCTCCAGCGCCGCCATGACCCATGCATCAAGGAAGGCGTAGGAATCAGCGAAACTGATGCCATCCACCAACGTCTGCGGTACGTAAAGGGAGTAGGTGATGCAGTTGCCTGCTTCCATGAACATTGCACCGCCACCACTGATACGGCGAACCACCGTGATGCCATGCCTGGACACGCCCTCAGGATCGACCTCGTTCCGGACGGACTGGAAACTCCCGATGACCACTGAAGGTTCTTCCCAGTCCCAGAACCGCAGGGTGGGATTTCTACGGCCTGCTCCCACCGCCTCGGTGAGTACTTCGTCCAGTGCCACGTTGACGTGGGTGGGCAGGACCGACGGCGGTATAACTTCCCATTGGTGGTCGGACCAGCCCGTGGCTTTGGACAGCGCACGGCGGACAGTCACGGCAACCGCCTCTGCAGAGAATCCAAACAGTACAGACTCTGGGGGCAACCCTTGTGAAACAGCCGCAGCGATGTCTGCAGCCGGGGTCGTCACGGGCAGGCCAGTCAGAGCGGCATTGATGTCCTGCAGGGCTTCGTCGGGCTCCAGGAAGAAGTCCCCGCTCAGTGAAACGTTGGCCAGCCGGCCATCCCGGACATCCAGGTCCACCACCACGAGTTTGCCCCCCGGAACTTTATACTCCCCGTGAAGGCGGGCGACGCCGTCGTTGTTGTCGTGAATGTCGTTAGGGTGTTCTTCGGGTGCGGGCTGGGACGTCATGCGTTCCATCTTGCCGGAAAACGAAAAGGCCCGCACTGCCGGAAGTTCCAGCGATGCGGGCCTTCGAAAAGCCTTGGGGTGAAGTGGTTACTTCGAGCCGCCGAAGCCCTTGAAGCGAGCGTTGAAGCGCTCGACGCGGCCAGCGGAGTCCATGATGCGCTGCTTGCCCGTGTAGAACGGGTGGGACTCCGAAGAGATTTCGACGTCGATAACCGGGTAGGTGTTTCCGTCTTCCCATTCGATGGTCTTCGAGGAAGACACGGTCGACTTGGTCAGGAACTTCGTGCCGGAAGCTAGGTCGTTGAAAACAACAGCTTCGTACTTCGGGTGGATATCAGACTTCATAATGGGACCTTTTGTTCACGCAACTGGATTTTGCCAGCTGCCAGGTATGAATGGAGGTGGTCCGCCTGCTGCAGGTAGAAATTTCAGCGGCCGGGCCAACAATCAATCATAGCCGAAACCAGCCGGGTGCACGAACCAGCCTCAGTCCTGCGGGCGAAGCCGGGTTTGGGTATGTTGCGGGCAGCGTGTTCGCCACGATCAATGGCGTCTTCGGTCAATTCCATGGCGGCAACAGTGAAGCCCTTTCCCCTGCGCAGATGGCCGGGTTTACTGTAAGTGCATGCGCGGGCGCATCGAAGCCGACTATCTGGTGGTCGGCGCCGGGACAGCGGGGATGGTCTTCACCGACCGGATCCTCGCGCATTCGGATGCAACGGTCGCGATCGTAGATCGTCGGCACGCGCCCGGGGGACACTGGCAGGACGCATATCCGTTCGTTCGGCTGCACCAGCCCGCGAACCTCTATGGCGTGGAATCCGTGCCATTCGGAGCCAGCAGGCGCGACGTCAGTGGCACGAACGCAGGCATGTACGAACTGGCCGGCCCGAGCGAGATCTGTGCGCATTTCGAAGAGGCGATGACGCGGGTCTTCCTGCCGAGCGGCCGTGTAATGTACCTGCCCGAGTGCGAGTTCGTTGACGAGGATCGGATCGTCTCCCGCCTGGACGGCCGCACCGTGCCCGTCACCGTGCGCCGCCGCGTGGTGGATGCCAGGTATCTCGAGGGGCGCATCCCCGCCACCTCCGCCCCGCCGTTCGCCGTTGCCGATGGAGTCCGCTGCATCCCAACCGGTGGGCTCGCCCGACTCGCCCACCCGGCCGGACGCTTCACCGTGATCGGCGCAGGAAAGACCGCCCTCGACACATGCGTGTGGCTTCTTGAGCGGGGTGTGGATCCCGCCGACCTCACGTGGATCAAGCCGCGCGAGGGCTGGTGGCCGAATAGACGCTACCTGCAGCCGCACGATCTGGTCGTCGACCAGTACGTCGCGAACGCTGCACAGATCGAGGCCATGGCCCAAGCAACGACGGTTGACGATCTCTTCGCACGGCTCGACGAACAGGGAATCCTGCTACGGGTTGATCCCTCGGTGCCACCCACGATGTTCCACGGCGCGATCGTCGGAGAAGCCGAGATCGCCCTCCTCCGGCAAATCGAGGATGTCGTCCGACTCGGCCACGTGCGTAGTGTCGAGCGCGACCGCATCATCCTCGACGACGGCGTCATCCCTACGACACGCGAAACGCTGCACGTCCACTGCGCGGCGACGGGGCTCGTCCGGCCTCCACTTCGTCCGATCTTCGAACCTGGCCGCATCACGCTTCAGCCGATGTTCTGGGGCACCGTCTCGTTCCAGTACGCGATGCTTGGCGTCGTCGAAGCCGAACTCCACGACGACGACCAGAAGAACAAGCTGTGCCGCCCGCTGCACCTCTGGGATCGGAATGTCGACTTCCTCATCGCCTACGCCGCGCTGATGGCGAACTCCCGGGCACGCGGCCAGCATCCGGCCGTGTCCGCATGGTCGCGCACGAGCCGGCTGTATCCTTTCGCCGAGCTGCAGCGTTATGCCGACGACCCACGCATCCCCGAGGCTCAGGAGCGCAGCCGGGCCCATGCCGCCGGAGCGCTCTCCAACCTCCCCCGCCTCATCGCATCGGCGTGACCCGGCCATCGTCGGGCCGCGATCGCTGGGGGGCCACTACTTCGTCGCGTAGAACGCCACAGCGGATGCCGCGGCAACATTCAGCGAATCGACGCCGTTCATCATCGGAATTGTTACGCGCGCGTCGAGCACTTGGTCGGTCTCAGGCTTCAATCCCTCACCCTCGGTGCCGAAGACCAGCGCGAGGTTCGGATGGTCCTGGGCGACCAGTTCATCGAGTGTTATGGCCCCTTCGCCAAGCGACATGCCGGCAACGAAGTAACCTGCATCCTTAAGGACTCCAAGGTCTCCAGGCCACGACTCGATCCGCGTCCACGGCACCTGGAACACGGTGCCCATCGACACCCGGATGGAGCGTCGGTACAGCGGGTCGGCGCACTGGGGCGAGACCAGTACAGCGTCGACACCGATGGCTGCCGCGCTGCGGAAGATCGCCCCTACGTTCGTATGGTCGGTTAGGTTTTCAAGGACCGCGATCCTCGATCGTCCTCGAAGAGGAGCGGTTTCGTCCCCTTGCACTTTGGAACCACCGACGTCGGGGTGGTCCACGCTGTCTTCCAGCACGGCAACCCGGCGCGCATCCGCCAGCAGCTGCGAGAGCGGCACAGGTGCCGGACGGTGCATGGCTGCCATCGCTCCGCGGTGCAGATGGAAACCCGTGATTTCTTGCAGCAGCCTGGCTTTGCCAACGAACACCGGGACGTCGGGATAAGCCTGGAAGACGTCGTCGAGGTCTTCCAGCCACTTCTCCGCCAGGAAGAACGAGCGTGGCTGATGACCTGCTGCCAATGCACGGCGGAGGACCTTGGAGGATTCGGCAATGTACATGCCTTCCTCCGGCTCGCGAACCTTGCGAAGGTGCACATCCGTCAGCGTGGTGTAGTCGGTCACGCGGGGATCATCGGCGGACTCAAGATAGTGAAACGTCACCGGCCGATTATTTCAGCAGATTGGCGATCATAAAGCCAAGGGCCACGATCCCAAGCGTAAAGATGACCGCCCTCAAGACGCGTGGCGAAAGCTTGCGGCCAACCTTGGATCCGACCAGGCCGCCAATGGTTGAACTCACGCCGATCAGCAGGACCACGAGCCAGTTGATTCGATCGAAGGCGAAGATCAGGTAGGACACAGCAGCCACCATGTTGACGCCGAGCACCAGGATGTTCTTCATGGCGTTGGCGTTCTGCATGGTCCCTGTGAGGAACACGCCCAATATTGCTACAAGCAAAATCCCTTGAGCCGCTACGAAGTAGCCGCCGTAAACGCCGGCGAGGTAAACCAGGACCACGAGGAGGACTCCGTGGCTCCGGTCCCTGAGGGCATGTTCCGGATTTTGTTCACGGTTTCGCACCGAGGCTTGGAGACGAGGCTGGAACATCACCATCAGCAGCGCCAGTACCAGCAGGACGGGGGCCACAAAGTGGAAGACTTTGTCCGGCAGATGAAGCAGCAGCCAAGCCCCCGTGATACCGCCCAGCAGAGAGGCCGGAAGCAGCTTCATCAACTGCCTGCCGCGGCCCGCGAGTTCGCGGCGATACCCCCAGGCTCCGGCGGCAGTGCCAGCCACCAGGCCCATGGCATTGCTCATGGAGGCAACCACCGGAGTCACGCCCAGCGCGATGAGCACAGGAAAAGTCACGAGGGTGCCGGAGCCGACCACCGCATTGATGGTGCCGGCCCACAAGCCCGCGAAAAAGATCAGGATGCTGCTAAGAATCTCCACCGTCGACTACTGGCCCGCCTGGCGGCGGGCGGTTGCCGTGTAACGCCCGGCGTTTTCCGTGACGTCCAGGGCCAGGCCGAAAGTGTTGCTCAAGTGCTCGTCCGTGAGTACGTCCTTAATGGCACCGGCTGCCACTACTCCACCTTCGCGCAGCAGCATGGCGTGGGTGAATCCCGGGGGAACTTCCTCAAGGTGGTGGGTCACCAGGACCATCGCCGGAGCTGCCTCGTCCTTGGCAAGTTCACCGAGTTTGTGCACGAGCTCTTCGCGCCCCCCAAGATCGAGTCCGGCGGCCGGTTCATCCAGGAGCAGGAGTTCGGGATCGGTCATGAGTGCCCGCGCGATCTGCACCCGCTTCCGCTCACCTTCGGAAAGCGTGGCAAACGTGCGGTTGAGCAGCGGGCCCATCCCCCAGTCATTCAGGAGGCCAAAGGCACGACGCTCGTCATCGCGTTCGTATCCTTCACGCCAGCGGCCGGTGACGCCGTAGGCCGCAGTCACTACGACGTTGAGGACGTTCTCGTGTTCCGGGATCTGGGTAGCCAGCGCGGCCGAGGAAAGGCCGATGCGGGGGCGCAGTTCAAAGACGTCAACCCGGCCCAGGGTTTCGTCAAGGATCCCTGCCCTTCCGCTGGACGGGTGCATGCGGGCTGCAGCAATCTGGAGAAGCGTCGTTTTGCCTGCGCCGTTGGGGCCAAGAATGACCCAGCGTTCGCCTTCGTTGACCTGCCAGTCAACCTTGTCCAGCAGGGTCTTCTTGCCTCGGACAACGCTGACGGAAGCCAATTCCAGAACATCACTCATAGCAGTAGACACTAGGACAAAAATACAGATGACTGATAACCGGGCATACGTGCTGGCTGCTGCGGAGAAACGAATTCGGGTGGAGGTAGCACGCTCAGTAGGATTGGGACCATGACTTCGAACTTGGCTGCGGTCAGCTATGGCGTGAATTTGTCCCCTGAATCGCTTGATAACGTGCGCAAAGTGCTGGCTGATGCCGGCGCCGAAGTGTCATCGGAATCACAATCCGGGGACCACCGCTTTGGTGTTCACACGGCCGGTCTCGCCGTTGATGCCATCACGCCCGAAGCCCTGACAACTATTCGACGGCGGGTGGCTGAGGCCGCGGATGCCGGAGTAGATACTGCGATCGTTCCGGAGGACCTTCGCCAGGCGCCAAGGAAGCTCCTCATCATGGATGTGGATTCCACGCTGATCCAACAGGAAGTCATTGAGTTGCTTGCCGCTTATGCAGGCAAGCGCGACGAAGTTGCAGCCGTAACCGAAGCAGCCATGCGTGGGGAACTTGATTTCGCACAGAGCCTCTACGCCCGCGTTGAGGTCCTCGCAGGGCTGCCGGCCGCCGTCGTCGATTCTGTACGTGCGGAGGTGCGCCTCAGCCTTGGCGCAGCAGAACTGGTGGCTGCCTTCAAGGAGGCGGGCCACGCGGTGGCTGTGGTTTCCGGTGGCTTTAACCAGATCCTCGGGCCCATAGCCGAAGAACTCGGCTTGGATTACTGGATTGCCAACGAGCTGGAAATCGTCAATGGCGCTTTGACGGGCAGGGTGCTGGGCGACGTCATCGACCGCGCAGCGAAGGAGAAGTACCTGCGCAAGTGGGCAGCTGCCGAGGGAATCGACCTTCAGCACACCATCGCAGTGGGCGACGGCGCCAACGACCTCGACATGCTGGGAGCGGCCGGAATTGGCGTTGCCTTTAACGCCAAACCGGCCGTCCGTGCAGTGGCAGACGCCGTCATCAACATGCCCTACCTTGATGCGGTGCGGCACATCGCCAACGTCTGAACCGCCTAGCTGTTGCTACCTGCCCTGCGGTTGCGGACAAACAGCAGGCCGGCACCAATGACGAGGAGAGCGCCGGCTCCATAAAGCAGACCGGTTCCCGCTCCTCCCGTCAGAGGCAGCTCGAACCCGGCGTTGGACGGCATGTTCTTCACGCTCAGGTCAACGCCGACGGTTGTGGTTGTGGAGTTGATCAGGAAGGACAAAGGTTCGGCAAGCAGCTCGTAGCCCGCCGGCGCCGTGGTCTCCACCAGGTAGTAGGTGCGGTAGTCCAGGTCCCCAGGGGCAACGGCCGCACCGTTGGCCCAGTCCGAGTAGCGCAGCCCTGAAATGGTCAAGGTTCCATCGCCGCCAACGGTGAAGACAGTCTGGCCGTCAATCTCCACGGGGTTGGTGCCTGCGTTGGCATCGGCCTCATTGGTGTAGACCGAGAAAGAAGCGCCGGCCAGGGCGGCAGCATTTTCGTCTACCTTCTGCAACGTCATCCCGCCCCACTTGGTAACGACAGGCGGCGTTACCACCGGGCCGCCGGGCTGGCCGGGGGTGATGCTGAAGCTCGCAGCGTTCGGGTAGGCAAGTGCGACGTTTTCAATTTCACCTATGGTGTTGACCTTGGTGCTCACAACTATCTGCACACGGGTATCGGTGCGGGCGGCCAGGAAGGCACGGCCGTCATCGGTGAAGACCACCGAGACAGTGTTGGTTGTGGCATCGAAGCTCACAACATAATCGGCACCTTCCGCAAGTGCGGTCCCATCCTCCAGCAAGGCGGTGGCACCAACATACGTCAGTTTGGTGTCGAGCTGATCCACCACTTTGTAACCGTCGATCACGGCCTCGTTGGGGATATCAGCGGTGATCGTCCAATCGACCTGATCGCCGAGCTTGACGTCGGGAGCATCAGTGACCGTTTTCTCCGCACCGGAGACGGAGTTCTTCGGGTACACGTCGACGTCGTAGATCCAGTTGTCAAGGTTATCCGGATCAGTTGTCGGCACCGAGATAAGGAACGGAGCCGATGGCGTGACACCGGCCGGATAGTTCGTCTCGGTCACTAGATACAGGCCTATGGGCAGGTCGGCAAAGACGGCAGTGCCGTCGGCAGCAGTGACCTGCGCCTGGCTGGCACCCAGGGTGTATCCAGCGCCAGTAATGGAACCGGAGGGGTCGGACGGCACAAAGACATTGCTAAGGTTGTGTGCCGCGTCCCAGCCTGCATTGCTGGATAGGTCAATCGTATTGACCTGCTGGATCGTAAATTCAATACCAGGCAAGGGCGTCAGGCCCGTGGTGTCAGGAACGGCGCGGGAAAAGTTATTGCCTCCCCCGCCGTGGCCGCTGCCATTGCCACCCCCGCCGTGGCCACCGCCGCCACTGCCACCAGGGATGGGCTTCTCGAACTTGTGAACGGTGATGGAACCGGTCTGGTCACTATTGATCACCGGGGCTGCCGAGGCTGGCGCGACGGAGAGTGACACAGACAGCACTGCCCCTGCCAAGGCGGCAGTGGCGGCTCGCCAATGTCGTGAGGCGCGTTGATTGATCACACTTTTCCCCTTCGATTGATGGTGCCCAGGACACTTGGCCGAGGGCCTCCACCATTCGAGTAGCGCTGGCACGGTGTTCATGTTGCGGATTCCACAACCTTTCAGCGAAACGATTTGCGCTTTCAGGACACTCATCAGATGTGGCGCTTGCCGGTTGGCGCACGTCGCCTTGCCGATCCGAAGGAGATGCGTTGCTGGAGCATGAAACCCTGTGCAAGTCTGTTGTTTCGGCTGACCCTGACGGTGTGCTGAGGAAGCACTTCACGTCCTGGTGTGCGCGGTTCAAGATCTTTCCAACAGAATCCGGCTTCGCCACCGAAACCGGCCACATCGTGTACCCGGCCCATGGGGTGGTCGAGGCAGATGGAACTGTCTGGCTGTCTACCTTGGCATCCTTTGATCATTCGGGGATCCGCGGGCGCGTGGAGAATCATCCGGGTTTTCGGAGCATGCTCGCACATGCGTCGCGAACGCCTGACAGGGCACCTGACGGAATAGCCCTGTTGATTGGGCACACGCCCTATCAAGTGATCTTCCAAAACACGGTGGAGGCCGGTGGGGACCACATTATTAACGTTGCCTTCATTAATCGAAAGGCGATGAACATAAACGCCCCTGAAACTCATGAACGTATTTCGTGACGCCAACTTCGGAATAATTTATGCGATCGTCACTAACTGGTTCACTTGTTGAGACAGTGCATTCCAGTGTGTTCCCAATGTGTAAAGTTGGAAACTCCAAGACGGAGCCGTGATGCATTAGGCAGCCGGGGATCAATACCAGCAGGGGCAGACAATGAATCGTTCGAGGCACGCACGGAGATGGTGGAAACGTCAGGAAAAGTCCGTATCTGCTGAACTGCATGCCAACGAGGATGAATCACTTCCCAATGCGCCGGTGTACCAAGAGATCCGGGCGGACTACTTCACACATTTCGGTGATAATAAAAAAGAAAAGGAAGAACAAAATATGAGCACGCTTGACGAATCCATAAAGCAGTTGCTGTCCATCGAGGGCGCAACGGGCGCGGCCGTCGTGGACTACTCCAGCGGAATGGCTTTGGCCCAGGGAGGAAACCCTGGCTTTGACCTGGGTGTGGCAGCTGCCGGCAACTCAAATGTTGTCAGCGCAAAACTCCGCACCATGGCTGACCTCAACGTGGACAGTGATATCGAAGATATCCTCATCACCCTCGGTTCGCAGTACCACCTGATCAACGTCCTGAACGCAGGCGGTTCCAAGGGCCTGTTTGTCTACTTGGTGCTGGATCGAACGTACGCAAACCTTGCGCTGGCGCGCCACAAGCTCAGCAGCCTGGCCAAGGGAATTACCGTCTGATCTTCCCTGGAACAGTGAAAGGGGCGGCCGCGCATTCGCGGTCGCCCCTTTCGGTTCGTGTCAGGAAGAGAGGGCCGTCAACTCTTCACCCGGCGGGCTTCCCCACTGCCGGAAGTGAACTTCTCGCCCAGCATATGGTGCACCAGGGCGTCTTCGTTGGTATTGGCATTGGCCTCGATGGCCACCATTTCGCCGTTGCGCATCACGCCAATCCGATGGCACCAGCTGACCAGTTCCGACAAATCCGACGACAAGAGGATGATCGCAACCCCCGTGCGGCTGAGCTCCTGGAGCATCCTGTACACCGTTTCTTTGGCCCCAACATCTATGCCGCGGCTGGGGTGGCTAAGAATCAACACATCGCAGTCACTGGTCATCCATTTGGCAAGCTGCACCTTTTGGCGATCGCCGCCCGAAAGAGTGGTGATGGCGCCATGAATGTTCGTCGTGTTGATGCGCATGCGGCGAACCAGTTCGATCACGCCACGAAGCTGGGTGATCTCATCCTGCAAATTCGCGCCGGCAGCATCGTCAGTACGCTGGAGGCCTTCAACGATTCCGCTTGCCGATTCCAGGGTGTCTGCGGTGTCTGACAAGTAACCGATCTTCAAACGCAGTGCATCCTGCAGCCCCTGGATCTGTACAGGTTTCCCTTGTATGAAAATCTGGCCCGAGGTACTCGGGTGGATACCTACCAGCGCTTCGAGCAATTGATAAATGCCTGAGCGATGTGTTCCGGCCAGGCCGAAAATCTCACCCTTGGACACGCTGAAGGAAATATCGCGGATACTGTCTTCGACAGTGAGTTCCACCACCCGAATGGCCTCATCTCCGGGTGCCGGATCCGTGGGCCTGGAGTTGTTGGCCAGCTCGTGCTGAAGCAAGAGGAAGGCGAGCTCGTCGACGTCGGTCCGGCTGGCTTCCAGGATTTTGTGGACCCTGCCATCCCGCATGACGGCGATGCGGTGGGCTATGGACCGGACCTCATCAAGGCGGTGGGTGATGTAGATGATGGCACGTCCCTGCCCGACCAGCATCCGCAGGACTTGATGCAGGACGGCGACGTCATGATCCGGCAGCGACGCAGCAACCTCGTCCATGATCACGAGTTGGGCTTCCTCGGCAACCATTCTCAGAACTTCCACGAGGGTCTGCTCGGCACGAATCAAAGTGCCCACCTTCACGTCGGGATCCAAGGTGATTCCGATGTCCTGAATGAGTTTGATTGCTTGACCCCGGAGTTCATCATGGGATCGATTGGCTTGAAACGTTCCCCGGAAAATTGCCTCGGCGACGGTCAGGTCAGAGTCGAGCCGGAAGTTCTGCGGGATGAGGCCTACGCCGCAAGCCTGGGCTTCCTCCATCGAATCCGGTCCATATTTCTCGCCAGCCAGCGTGATGTGCCCGCCATCGTGCTTATGGGATCCGGCCAATACGCCCATGAGGGTGGTTTTGCCGGCGCCGTTGGTTCCGATTAATCCCAGGATCTCGCCGCGGTGGAGTGAAAGTCCAACACCTTTGAGGATGCGTCTTTGATCGTAGGACGCGTGAATATCATCAGCATGCAGTAACAGGTCCAAAGATGCTCCTAGTTCACAGTAGTGGGTTCGACCCTGGACACTGCCATAAAGTTCCTGCCTTGGCCTAATACAGTTTGCTTACCTTAGGGACGATGACGCCTTGGAGATTCAATCAGATCGATTCCTTAAATGCAAAAGCTCGAACTTGAAACAACTAATCGAATTTCGTGTCGCAGAAAGCTGAATAATTTATGAAATTGTCATCCACCACCTTTGGTTGCCATTTGAACGGTTAAACAGTTGTGGCCCGGACGCTTGTCCGGGCCACAACAAATTTTGGCAGGATACCTACTCGGCAGATTTGCCGAAGTAGTCTGCTCCACCCACGTATTCAGTGTGGCCGGATTCGACGTCGGCCGTCACCATCTTGGCGACCTCGGCCGCAAATTCTTCAACCGAGTACAACTTGCCGGCTTCTGCACGGCGGGCTTCGATGGCGCCCGGGTTGGAGCGGTCAAGCAAGGTGGCCGTGACGGTGCCCTCGATCATGTCACCGGAAACAACCACCAGCGAGATGCCTTTGGCGGCAAGGTCGGGCAGGAGTGCACGCAGGGCGTCCTCGCCGGCCCGCTTGCTCTTTGCCACCGGCTCGTATTCAGGCATGGTGGGGACGGTCTCCACGAAATGCGCCTGGTGGCTGGTCACGAAGACGACGCGCGAACCTTCGCGCATGAGGGGAACAGCCGCATTGAGCATGTTGATCTGGGCATCGCGGTTGAGTTTGAGGGCGTAACCCTCCTCCATTCCGGACTCCATGCCTCCGGAAGCATTCAGGACCAGGACATCCAGCGAACCGAACTGTTCCATGGCGGTGCTGGCAAGCGCGTGTACGCCTTCATCGGTAGTGAGGTCTGCGCCGACAGCCGCAGCGCGGCCGCCCGCTGCCTGGATTTCAGCAACTACCTTGTTGGCGCGCGGTGCCTTCTGACGGTAGTTGACGACGACGGCGGCACCCTCACCCGCGAGGATCTTGGCGACTTCAGCACCGATACCACGGGAAGATCCCGTGACGATCGCGGTCTTGTTATCCAGCATTCCCATTCGTGCTCCTTTTGTTCACTTCAGCTAAAAATGTGCGGGCCTGGGTTCCATCATGCCAGTGGTGGGCTCAAACCCTTTTGTCGGGTCGCGACAAAAGCTGGCTGATGGCCTCAGAGCGTGCCGCTTTAGTGGCCCATCCCGAGGCCGCCGTCAACCGGAATCACAGCGCCTGAAATGTAGGCGGCCTCATCGCTGGCTACCCAACGCACAACGTTGGCTACCTCGGAAGCCTCGGCGAAACGGCCCGCCGGCACGTTTGCCAGATACGACTTCTGGGTTTCCTCGGGTAGTTCTGCCGTCATGTCCGTATTGATGAATCCGGGAGCTACCACGTTGGCCGTGATGCCCCGGCTGCCCAGTTCGCGGGTCAGCGAGCGTGCGATGCCCACCATGCCCGCCTTCGATGCGGAGTAGTTGATCTGGCCCGGAGCTCCATACAGGCCGGACACCGATGAGATGAGGACTACGCGGCCCTTGCGGAGCCGGATCATGCCCTTGGAAGCACGCTTAATGACGCGGAACGCACCGGTGAGGTTCGTGTCCAGCACAGAGGTGAAGTCGTCCTCACTCATGCGCAGGAGCAGCGTGTCCTTGGTGATGCCAGCATTGGCAACCAAAACCTCCACGGGGCCGTGCGCTTCCTCTACTGTCTTGAAGGCGGCATCAATCGAGGCTTCGTCCGTGACGTCGGCTTTGACTCCCAGGATGCCTTCAGGCAGTTCTGATTCGCTTCGATAAGTCACTGCCACCTTGTCACCGTTTGCGAGGAAGGACTCGGCAATGGCCAGACCGATGCCCCTGTTGCCGCCGGTAATGAGGACGCTGCGGCCGGTGGATACTGCTTCAGACATACTTTCGCTCCAGATTCTGCGGCATGGGTGTGCTGCGGTGAAGAGGGGATTTCCTGCCTCGATCTTATCGGGCACCTGCTCCAACCCGCGGGTAACCGGCCCGTCCCGCGGTTTGGGCGACTACCGCCTTGGTGAGAGAATTGAGTGAAGCCTTTGGAGCGTGATGATACAGCTGTGACACGAGAAAACAGTCCCCTGCAGCAGGTGCCCGGGGATCCGGACGCTGTCTCCGGCGACCCCGAAGTCCACAGCATCACTGATGCCGCTGCTGCCCACTCGGAAGACATGCGGGAACGCATGATCAAGTACGCAGTGGCCATGGGTATTCGCATGGTCTGCATCATCCTGATCTTCGTGGTGGACGGCTGGTTCAAGATCATCGCCGTGGCCGGCGCCGTGTTCCTTCCCTGGATAGCCGTTGTCATCGCGAACGGTAGCGATAAAGCCGAGGACCACAGCGATTCCCTCCTGGATTATGTGGCAGCAGCGGAAATCGAGGGCTCGCCCCAGTCCACCTACGACGAATCGACAGACAACATCACTGTGCTCAAAGGCGAACTGGTAGACGACGAGCCAGCAGGTCAGGGAACAGAGCCTGACGCGACCCAGACACCCAAGACCGGGGATGCCGGCAACGAACGGGCGGCTTCATGAACATCTTCAACCTTGGCGGCACCGGTTTGGGCAGCCAGGAGTCCGATCGCGCCACTGGCCCTGCCCTCTGCTCCCGCAAGGGGTGCCGGGAGGGCGCAGCCTGGCAACTCCTGTGGAACAACCCGCGCATCCACACCCCTGACCGGCGGAAGGTTTGGCTTTCGTGCGACGAGCACCGCGATTGGCTTGAGGACTACCTTCAAACCCGGGGCCTCTGGAAAGAGACCATCCCTTTCGAGGCAGATGACGCTGCCGTTGGCGAGGCCCGCTGAATGTATCGTTTCCTGTTCTCCAGCAAGTGGCTGGGTTACTTTGTTCTGGCCGTTATCTTCGCCACAGCATGCGTGTTCCTCGGCCGTTGGCAGATGGATCGGCGGGCGGAGACGCTGGCTGAGATCAACCGCGTAGTCAGCAATTACTCCGCGACGCCAGTCCCCTTCGCTGACATCAAAGACCAGTTCCACACCTTGGACCCCGAGCGCGAATGGACCCAGGTAGAGCTGCGGGGTAGCTATGACCTGAACGGCCAGCGCGTTGTACGAAACCGTCCATTGAATGGGCAGCCAGGTTACGACGTCGTGGTTCCTTTCCGCCTCAGCACCGGCGAAGCGGTGGTAATCGACCGCGGCTGGTTGCCAATTGGCAACAACACTCCCGGCCGTCCCGACGTCGTTCCGGCACCTCCCGTGGGTGAGGTCACCGTGGTTGCCCGCCTCAAGCCAACGGAACCGAAGCTGGACCGTGGTGCGGTGGACGGACAGCTGCCATCCATTGACCTGGCCAGCTTCGCAAGCGAACTCCCCTATCCCATCGCGACGGGCGCCTATGGGCAGCTGGCCAGCGAGGACCCCGCAGTCCAGCCCATGCCAACGCCCTTCCCCAAACCAGCCACGGAAGAGGGCACGCACCTCTCATACTCCCTGCAGTGGTTTGCCTTCGGCGTCCTGATGTTCATTGGCTTCGGTTACGCAGCCCGACAGCAGGCGCGTAATGCTGCCATCGACGCGGAAGAGGACGAAGAAGGCGAGGACGAAGTCATTGCCGTCAGTAGCCCACCCAAACGTCGTGCGCCCGCAAACCGAAAGAACAAGCGCCCCACGTCAGAAGAAGAGGAAGACGCAATCCTGGATGCCCAAGGTTACTGAAGCTATTCCGGACCCGGTGCTCAACGTGAAGTCGGCCCTCACGGCGGCCGGCGTTGAGGACACCGTCCGGATCTTCACGGACAAGGTGCCCACGGCCGCAGCGGCCGCCTCTGTCCTTGGATGCGAGGTTGCAGCCATCACCAACAGCCTGATTTTCGACCTCGACGGCAAACCCCTGCTGATCCTCGCCAGCGGAGCCGCGAGAGTAGACACAGCGCTGGTAGCCAAACTGCTGGGCACCGGAAAGATCCGCCGGGCGAAGCCTGATTTCGTGCTCAAATACACCGGCCAGGAGGTGGGAGGTGTCGCCCCGGTAGGTCACCCCAACCACATCCGCACGATTCTGGATGTCTCGCTGAAGCAACACCCCGTCCTATGGGCCGGCGCCGGAGACCACAATTCAATGTTCTCCATCACATACGACCAGCTGCAAAGGATAACGAACGCCGAGGCGTTGCAGGTCCGCTAGCGCGCCGCGAAGCGGACGCAGAAGTGAACGGTCCCTACGCCAGCGTGATCAGGTCCAGGTAGTCCTCGTTCCAGTGGTCTTCGACACCGTCCGGAAGCAGCACCACGCGCTCCGGATTCAAGGCCGATACGGCGCCCTCATCGTGGCTGACCATGACGACCGCGCCACTGTAGTTCTTCAGTGCACCAAGGATTTCCGCGCGGCTGGCGGGGTCCAGGTTGTTGGTGGGCTCGTCGAGGAGCAGCACGTTGGCGCTGGAGGCCACGATGGTTGCAAGGGCTAGCCGGGTCTTCTCGCCACCGGACAAAACACCCGCCGGCTTTTCGACATCGTCACCCGAGAACAGGAACGAACCCAGAATGCCGCGGACTTCGGCGTCCTTCATGTCGGGCGCGGAGGAACGCATGTTTTCAAGGACTGTGCGATCGTGGTCCAGGGTTTCGTGTTCCTGGGCGTAGTAGCCCACCTTCAATCCGTGCCCCGGGATGATGTCGCCGGTGTCCGGCTTGTCCACTCCTGCAAGCATTCGCAGGAGGGTGGTCTTGCCCGCACCGTTGAGGCCAAGGATCACCACTTTGGAACCGCGATCGATCGCCAGGTCCACGTCAGTGAAAATCTCCAGGGAGCCGTAGGACTTGCTGAGACCTTCGGCAGTCAGCGGGGTCTTGCCGCAGGGTGACGGATCCGGGAACCGCAGGGCGGCGACGCGATCGTTTTCACGAACGGCTTCCAAACCGCCAAGGAGACGCTCAGCACGCTTTGCCATGTTCTGTGCTGCGACGGCTTTCGTTGCCTTGGCGCGCATCTTGTTGGCCTGGTCGATGAGGACCTGGGCCTTCTTTTCCGCGTTGGCCCGTTCGCGCTTGCGGGCCCTCTCATCCGTTTCGCGCTGTTGGAGATAGCGCTTCCAACCCATGTTGTAGTAGTCGATCTGGGCTCTGTTCGCGTCAAGGTGGTAGACCTTGTTTACCGTGGCCTCCAACAATTCAACATCGTGGCTGATCACGATCAACCCACCCTGGTGGTCCTTGAGGAAGTCGCGCAGCCAGGTGATGGAGTCGGCGTCGAGGTGGTTGGTTGGTTCGTCAAGGAGCAGGGTTTCTGCCGAGGAATAGAGAATACGGGCGAGTTCCACGCGACGGCGCTGACCACCGGAGAGGGTCTTCAGCGGCTGGTTAAGGATGCGTTCCGGGAGCGCAAGGTTGGAGGAGATCGCGGCTGCCTCAGCTTCAGCGGCGTATCCGCCGCCAGCCAGGAACTCAGCTTCCAAGCGATCGTAGCGGTTCATGGCCTTGCGCTGGATGGCGTCATCCTCGCTGGCCATCTCAGCCTGCGCCTTCTTCAGTTTCCCCACCACCACGTCCAAGCCACGTGCAGAAAGGATGCGATCACGTGCGAGCTGTTCCATGTCCGGGGTGCGGGGATCCTGCGGCAGATAGCCGATCTCACCGCTCCGGGTCACTTTGCCGCCCGCCGGGAGGCCTTCGCCCGCGAGGACGCGGGTCAAAGTGGTCTTGCCGGCGCCGTTGCGTCCAACAAGGCCGATTTTGTCGCCTTTGTCCACCCTGAAGTTGACCTTGTCCATGAGCAGGCGTGCGCCGGCGCGGAGTTCGAGTTCCTGGACGGTAATCAATTCGGGTGATGCCTTTCAATGGGGAACGCCTGCGTGACCGGTTGGCCCGGTAGTGCGGCGGGGACGGCTGTGAGAACAGCCTGTTCAAGTCTACCGGCACCATGCCCTCCCCCGGACCTCACATTGTCCGCTCGGCACGTTGTGCCATCTCGTACAGAATTTAGACCCACGGTTGTGGAGAGGATCCAAAAAAGGCCGTTCCCAAGCTCCGTATCCTCACTGTTGGGGGAAATAAACGTCAACCTCGCACCCACAGCATTTCCTGATAGGACCCGTCATGAGCCAAACCACCTCCGCCTCTGTGGAACGCAACTCTTCGCGTAAGCGATGGACCGCCACAGACCTCGGCCTCATTGCCGTCTTCGCAGCCCTTGTGGCCGCATCCGCGATCGTTCCCGGCATTCCGGTTGGCGCCCTTGGCGTGCCGATCACCCTGGTGACCCTCACTGTGATGCTGAGCGGCCTGGTGCTTGGCCCCGGGCGGGGATTCGCCGCCGTCGGGCTTTATGTTCTCCTTGGGCTCGCCGGGCTGCCGATCTTCAGCGGAGGCCGCAGCGGACTGGGCATCCTCGCTACAGCTTCGGCAGGCTACATCATTGCCTTCCCCCTCGCGGCGGCCGCCACGGGCTATCTGGCCGCGCTGATTATCCGTAAGACGGTGCGGAACCGCTCCCTGCTCCTGTTTGCTGCAGCTATGGTCAGCAGCATCGTCCTCATCCACGGCCTGGGCGTCCTGGGCATGATGGTCAACGGCAAACTGGACTTCACCAAAGCCTTCATTGCCGATCTGGCGTTCTACCCCGGGGACATCCTCAAGAATGTCCTTGCAGTGATCATTGCTGTGGCTATTCACAAAGCCTTCCCGGATGTCCTGGTCCGCAGGGTCAAATAGCCTGCGACACGCAAAGTCGGAAACAATACCTCTATGAACTCCATCAGCTTCAGCAGGGTCTCGGTTCGTGTGGCCATTGACGGCACCAGCACGTCCAAGACCCTGCTGGAGGATGTTTCCTTGAGCCTTACGGAGCGGCGCATCGGCGTCATTGGGGCCAACGGTTCCGGAAAGTCCACACTGTTGCGGCTGGTGAACGGCCTGGTGGAGCCCAGCGACGGAACTGTTGAAGTCCACGGCGATGACACAGTCAAAGCTGTGCGCAGGGTTCGTGCGAACGTCGGCTTCGTCTTCACAGATCCCTTGTCGCAATTGGTGATGCCTACCGGGCGGGAAGACGTCGAACTCTCGCTCCGCCGCACCATCAAAAACGCGCGCGAACGGGCCACGCGCGCCGAGGCGGTTCTTGACCGGTTTGGCCTGCTGCCCTTGGCAGACCAGAGCATCTATGAGCTCTCCGGTGGCGAGCGTCAGTTGCTGGCCCTGGCTGCGGTCCTCGCCGTCGACCCCAAAGTGCTGGTCCTCGATGAGCCCTCCACCTTGCTTGATCTTCGTAACCGCGAACTCCTTCGCCGCACGGTGGCGGGCTTGGACCAGCAAGTGATGATGTCCACGCACGACCTCGACCTCGCCCTGGATATGGACCGCGTCCTGGTGGTGGACTCAGGGCGCATCATCTTCGACGGCGGGCCGTCCGAAGGCGTCGCACGGTACCGGGAGCTGTGCGCAACTGCCCTCGACGAGGTCCCGGGCTTTGGCGAACGTCCGGGGAGAGGCCAGTCATGAGGTGCCGGTTATGAGGGGCCATGGCTTCCTGATTGCAAACTATGTGCCGGGAAACTCGCTCATCCACCAAATCCCGTTGTGGCTGAAGTTCCTTGTAGTGGCTGCCTGCGGAACGGCGTCCTTCCTGATCGTCGACTGGGCGGTGTCGCTGGTGGTCTTCGCCCTGATGTGCGGCTTGTTCCTGCTCAGCGGGGCCGGTTTGCGCCGACTGATGCGTGCCATATGGACGGTTACGCCCATCCTTGTGGTGATCGGCTTGTTCCAATGGTGGCAATTGGGTGCCCCCACGGCTGCACGCATTGTCCTGAACGTCCTGGTGTGCGTCGTCGCAGCCTCGGTTCTAACTGCCACCACACCCGTGCAGGACCTCTTGGACGGCGTTGTCTCCCTCGCCAAACCGTTCCAGCGCTTCGGTGCCGATCCCGAGCGTTTCGCGCTGACCATCGCCGTGATGCTCAGGAGCATCCCGTTCATCGCGGGAGCCTTTTCGGACGTCAGGGATGCGGCCCGCGCCCGCGGACTTGAACGCAATCCAAGGGCACTTATACTCCCCGTCTTTATCTCGACGGTCGCTTATGCGCGGCAAACCGGCGACGCTTTGGCCGCCCGGGGACTCGGGGAACCGAACGAGCCCAACTAGGTCGCAGCTGAGCGCGTTTTGACGGCTCTAAACGCGCTCTAATGCGACTCCGTTGGGTCAGAGCCGGGCGTAACGCAGGAGGGCTGCCGTGCCCATGCCCCCCGCGATGCTGATCATCGCCAAGGCCAGCGGTGCGGGTCCGGAGTTTTCGGACAGGCTGCGCGCCTGGGTGAACAGGCGCGTCACCAGGACTGCCCCCGAAGCGCCGTAGCCGTGGCCAAGCGCCAGCGCTCCGCCCTCTGCATTGGCCTTCCCGGGATCGATGCCCAGATGATCAAGGCAAGCGATGGCCTGTGAGGCAAAAGCTTCATTGAATTCGATGAGGTCAACGTCATTGGCAGCCACGCCTTGCTGAGCCAACAACCGTTCCGCAGCATGCGCGGCCCCGATGCCGAGCAACTCCGGATGCACCCCCGTCGTTTCACAACCCAAAACCAGCAAGCCGTCAACCGCGCCCATCTCCCGGGCACGCTTCAGGGACGTTATAACGACGGCGGCAGCCGCGTCGGCATCGAAACACGAGTTGGCTGCCGTGACCGTTCCGTCAGGGACGAAAACTGCCGGGAACCGTGACATCAGCGAAGCGCGCAACGAACGCTTGGGGCCGTCGTCGGCCTCGACGAGCGTCCCGCCATTTTCCAGCGGCACGATTTCGCGTGCGAGCTTGCCCGCTGCAACAGCCTCAAGTGCCCGCCGATGGCTGCGGAGTGCGTACTCATCCTGCCGCTCACGACTGATACCAAACGTGCGCGCCACATTTTCCGCAGCAACACCCATGTCGGGGTCACCAAACCCGGGCGGCACAAAGGTGGCCCGCGAATAAAAGTCCAGGCCGCCGTCGTCGGTCCTGTTGGCCCGCGCTGGAGCGGTACTGATGCTTTCCACCCCGCCGGCCACATACAGCGGATCTCCACCGGCGCCAACCAGACGCGCAGCAAGTGCAATAGCATCCAAGCCGGAACCACACTGCCGATCAACCGTGAGCCCAGGCACCGTGATGGGCAGGCCGGCCTGCAGCGCAGCGAATCGCGCCACGTTTCCACCACCACCAACAGCATTGCCCACGATGACGTCGTTCACCCCTGCCGGATCAATGCCTGCCGACTCGACGAGGGAACGGATGACCGGTGCCAGGAGGTCCGGCGCCCGGAAACGCTTCAGCTGCCCGTTTGCACGGCAGATCGGAGTCCGCAACGCCGCTATGATGACCGGCTGGCGGGACTCGTCCACCTCCTGCATTGAAGGGCCGCTACCCAAGGGGACGCCGCTACCCAAGGGGACGCGCCCGGGCATCATGGTTTTTGATCCAGTCGAGTAGCACCATCCGGCTGACCTTACCGCGATCCGTAATGGGTAACTCGGACAGGACGTAGTACTGCAGCGGCCACTTGTCCCGAGCGAGAAGGCCATCAAGGCCGGTGCGGAGCTGCGTCGCCGTGACGGCACCGTAGGCGGGAACGACGCCGGCAATCACCTTTTGACCGCGGACGTCATCCGGAGCGCCGGCTGCTACCGCAACTTCGATGCCCGGAACGGAGGCGAGGGCGAGTTCCACCTCGTGCGGATACACGTTCTTCCCCGCAGTGATGATCATGTCCGAACGACGTCCCAGAATGTGCAGGGTCCCGTCGGCGAGATAGCCTTGGTCCCCCACGGTGTACCAGCCGTCCAAGCAGCGGAGGGCCTGGCCGTCGTCACCCCAGAGGTAGCCGTTGCTGACCATCCCACTGCGGACGCTGATGTTGCCGTGCTCCCCGTCCGGAAGGTTCCGGCCGGTGTCGTCCAGGATCCGCAATTCCACACCAGGAAAAGGCCGGCCAATCCCCGTACCCCCGACGTCAAGGGGTTCCCCCGCAGCCAACCGAGTGCCGGAAACGAAGCTCAATTCGGAGGCTCCGTAGTATTCAAAGATGGCAGCATGCGGGGCCCAGCGGCGCGCCGCTTCCATCGTACGGCCATCGAGCTTGGAACCCGCGCAGACAATGCTGCGGATGCCCGAAGCATCCACGTCTCCAGCCAGGCCCCGTTCACTCAGCAAACGAAGCATAGTGGGCGTAAGAACCAGCCTGGTGATGTTGTCATGGCTGATCGAAGCGTGGGCGTCACCCACGTCGAAGGACTCCAGCGTGTGGAATGCGGAGCCCGCGTACAGGCACTCGGACAGGGCATAGAGGTTCAAGCTGGAGGAGAGCGGACCTGCTGCCAGGGTCCGGTCGTCCTGCGAGAGCCCAAAGAACTCGACCGATGCCTCGAAGGAAACCTGCCAGGAACGGCGGGACCGCGTGAACGCCTTCGGCACCGAAGTGGTGCCGGACGTAAGCCCAATCAGGAACGTCGTGGAGGGATCCCCGTCAATGAGTTCGACGCCGGATGCGACGGAAGAGTCGACGATCCGGGACGTCACTTCATCCACCATTGCTGCGGGCCACTGTGGGTCCAGCACGGCACAGCGGCGCTCCCCCGCCACCGCCGCCGCGAACTTGGCGATGAAGTCAGTGGAGTTGGGCTCGGCAAGCACAGTAGTGGCCATCGCATGGCCAAGCAGGCCCGCCGCGGCGTCGCGGAGCTCGGCCCAGTTGAGCCGGCTGCGCCCCACAACGACGGCGGTGTCGTGGGGACGCTCATCGGCCCAGAGCTGAATTTTGTCCAGGAAAGGCATCCCCGCAATTTTACGGCAGTGTTCTCCCTACGGCACCAACGGTGACGTCTATTCTGACTGTATGAGTTTCAATGACGGTGCGCAGCTTGACCCATCCCAGGTAGAAGACCGACGCGGCGGAGGCATGGGCCGTGGGACGAAGATAGGTGGCGGGATTGGTGGTGGCATCGTCGTGCTGCTTCTGGCCCTCTTCGGAATCAACCCCAATATCCTTGGTGACCTTACAGGCGGCGGAACGCAGCCTCCCGCCGTGCAAGGCGGGAGCGGCGGCGTGCAGGAGTGCCAGACGGGCGCGGACGCGGATAAACGACTCGACTGCCGGATCACAGGCACGGTCAACAGCCTTAATGCCTTCTGGCCGGAATACCTCGCCCAATACAACGTGCAGTACTCCCGGCCCGGAACGGTCATCTTCGACCAGGGAACCAATACGGGATGTGGCCCTGCCACCACGGCTGTAGGACCCTTCTATTGCCCGGCGGACACCAAGGCATACTTCGACCCCGGGTTCTTCGATGAGCTCGTGACCCGTTTTGGTTCATCAGGGGGTCCACTGGCGCAGGAGTATGTGGTGGCCCACGAATTCGGCCACCACATCCAAAACATCCTGGGCAACCTGGACCGGGCACAACAGGATCCCCAAGGACCACAATCCGGTGCAGTCCGTGTCGAACTGCAGGCGGACTGCTACGCCGGACTATGGGTTCGCCACGCCACCACCCAGAAGGACCCTGCAACGGGCAAGCCGTTCCTTGACCCCCTCACCGAGCAGGACCTGCAGGACGCGCTGTCCGCCGCGTCCGCCGTCGGCGATGACCGCATCCAGGAAGCCGCAACCGGACGGGTCTCGCCGGAGTCATGGACCCATGGCTCAAGCGAACAGCGGCAGAAGTGGTTCTACCAGGGGTACGCCACAGGCGACATCAACAAATGCGACACCTTTGGTGTTGCAGCACCGTAGCTGCTGGACTATCGGTTAAATGCAGAAATGGTTCCGGGCCAATTGGCCCGGAACCATTTCTATTTGCCCTTGAAAGGCGAAAACTGCTGATCAGATGTTGAAGCCGAGGGCCCGCATCTGGTCCTTGCCGTCGTCGGTGATCCGCTCAGGACCCCATGGCGGCATCCATACCCAGTTGAGGCGCCAGTCATCGACGATTCCGTCAAGGGACTTGCCCACCTGCTCCTCCAGGACGTCAGTCAGCGGGCAGGCCGCAGTGGTCAGCGTCATGTCGATGAGGAGTGCGCCGTCCTCGTCCGAGTACTTCAGGCCATAGAGGAGGCCCAAGTCAACGACATTGACACCGAGTTCCGGGTCAATGACGTCCTTGAGCGCTTCCTCGACGTCCTCGAGGCTGGTGCGCGCCGCGTTGATTTCGGTCATGGAACGATCCTAACTAGGCCTGTACGGCAGGAGCAACGGCAACGCCGGCGCCTGCGGCGTAGCGGTCGTAGCCTTCTTCTTCAAGGCGGTCAGCGAGCTCGGGGCCGCCCTCTTCAACGACCTTGCCGTCAACGAAGACGTGGACGAAGTCCGGCTTGATGTAGCGCAGGATGCGGGTGTAGTGGGTGATGAGCAGCGTGCCCATGTTGCCCTCTGCGTGTGCGCGGTTGACGCCTTCGGAAACTACCTTGAGGGCGTCGACGTCCAGGCCTGAGTCGGTCTCATCCAGAACCGCGAACTTCGGCTTGAAGAGCTCGAGCTGAAGGATCTCGACGCGCTTCTTCTCTCCACCGGAGAAGCCTTCGTTGACGTTGCGCTGTGCGAAGTCGGCGTCGATGCGCAGCTGCTGCATGGCAGCCTTGACGTCCTTGGTCCACGTGCGAAGGGCGGGTGCTTCGCCGTCGATCGCCGTCTTGGCGGTCCGCAGGAAGTTCGTCATGGTGACGCCGGGAACCTCAACCGGGTACTGCATGGCGAGGAAGACGCCTGCACGGGCGCGCTCGTCAACGCTCATTTCGAGGACGTTTTCGCCATCGAGCGTGATGGTGCCGCTGGTTACCGTGTAACGGGGGTGGCCGGCAATGGTGGAAGCGAGGGTGGACTTGCCCGAGCCGTTGGGGCCCATGATGGCGTGCGTTTCACCGGTCTTGATGGTGAGGCTGACGCCCTTCAGGATCTCCTTGGTGCCCTGCTCCGTCTCGATGCTGACGTGCAGGTCCTTGATCTCAAGAGTAGACATGCTCTTCTTTCTTTTCCGTTCGTAAGTCTGGTGATACCGGGCGCTCAGTAGTTATCTACCGAAGCACCGTTCACAATGTTGGTCACGTCCACGTAGACGTCGTCACCATCGATGGTGACGGCGAAAACGGGAACGGGGTCGTAGGCAGGCAGCTGGAGAGGCTGTCCGCTGCGGAGGTCGAACTGGGAACCGTGCCCCCAGCACTCAATCGCACAGCCGTCAATCTCGCCTTCGGACAACGAGATGTCCGCGTGCGAGCAGGTATCGCCGATGGCATGGATCTCACCCATCGAGTCCCTCACGATGGCTACGGGATAGTCATCGATCAGGACGCGCAGCGCCTGCTTGACCTGGATGTCATTGGCGTTGCATACCAGTTCGCCCTTGGTTTGTTCACTCATGGTTGCCTGCCTGGTCTGCTAGTTGTCGGTCGCGGCGAGTTCGCGCTCAACAGCTGCGGTCAGGCGTTCTTCGATTGCCGGGACGTTGATCTGCTGGATGATCTCGTTGAGGAAGCCTCGAACCACCAGGCGGCGGGCAACCTTTTCCGGAATGCCGCGTGCCATGAGGTAGAACAGGTGCTCGTCGTCGAAACGGCCGGTGGCGCTGGCGTGGCCGGCACCCTCGATGAGTCCCGTCTCGATTTCCAGGTTCGGCACAGAGTCCGCACGTGCACCGTCCGTGAGGACCAGGTTGCGGTTGGCCTCATAGGTGTCGGTGCCTTCGGCTTCCTTACGGATCAGGACGTCGCCTACCCACACAGTGTGGGCGTTGCGGCCCTGCAGCGCGCCCTTGTACAGCACACGCGACTTGCAGTTGGCCACTGCGTGGTCAACAAACAGGCGCTGCTCAAGGTGCTGACCAGCATCGGCGAAGTACAGGCCGAACATCTCGACGTCGGCACCAGGGGCCGTGAAACGGGTGGACGGCGTAACGCGAACAACGTCGCCGCCAAGGCTGACCACAATGTGCTTGAACTTCGCGTCGCGGCCGATCTTGGCCTGTTGCGATGAAGCATGTACTGCTTTGTCGTCCCATTCCTGCAAGGACACGACAGTCAGTTCAGCGCCATCCTCGACGATGATTTCAACGTTCTCGGAAACGACCGCGGTGCCCTGGTGGTCCAACACAACAACAGCCTTGGAGAAACGCTCTGCCACAATCACGATGTGCTGGGCAGCCGGAGCCTCGCCGGATCCGGTGATCAGGACGGAAACTTCGCCCTCGGCCTGGAGCTCAGCCGGAACCGTGACAACTGTAGCCTCGGTGAAGTTCTCCCAACCGTTGGCGGACACGCGGTCTTCGGGAATTGCTGCCTGGCCGATCCGCTGATCCTCGCGGCCAACCGTTTCGACAACGACGCCGGAAGGTGCAGTCACGCTGACAGCGGGAGCTGCACCGTCAAGGACCTCGGTGTGGAGGCCGCGCAGGCGCTTCAGCGGTGTGAAACGCCAGTCTTCTTCAAGACCGGTCAGGGGCTTGAAGTCCTCCAGCTTGTAGGACGTGAGGCGTCCGGCGCGGGAGCTGTCCGGAATACCGACGCCGCCGCCATGCGAGTGGCTCTTTACCGATGCGCCGCCGAGCGGACCAGCAGCAGGCTGCTCCGACGTCGTGCTGGTGTTTGTTCCGGTGTTTACGGGCGAAAGGTTTTCGCCTTCCTCGGTGAAGCCGTCGATAAACGGCTGGGCCGAGGGCGCGCCGATGCGTGCCTTTTCAGTAGTGATATCAGTCATTGTTAACCGACGGACCCTTCCATCTGCAGTTCAATCAAGCGGTTCAGCTCAAGGGCATATTCCATGGGCAGTTCACGGGCGATCGGCTCGATGAAGCCGCGCACGATCATGGCCATGGCCTCGTCCTCAGGCATACCGCGGGACATCAGATAGAAGAGCTGCTCTTCGCTGACGCGGGAAACGGTGGCCTCGTGACCCATAACGACGTCGTCTTCACGGATGTCGATGTACGGGTACGTGTCCGAGCGGGAAATGGTATCCACCAGAAGGGCGTCGCAACGGACCGTGTTGGCCGAGTGTTTTGCACCTTCGCGGACCTGGACCAAGCCGCGGTAAGCTGCACGGCCACCGCCGCGCGCCACGGACTTGGAAATGATGGAGCTCTTGGTGTTCGGTGCGATGTGCACCATCTTGGAGCCGGTGTCCTGGTGCTGGCCCTCGCCGGCAAAAGCGATGGACAGGGTTTCACCCTTGGCGTGCTCGCCTACCAGGTAAACAGCCGGGTACTTCATGGTCACCTTGGAACCGATGTTGCCATCGATCCACTCCATGGTGGCGCCCTCTTCGCAGATGGCACGCTTGGTGACGAGGTTGTACACGTTGTTGGACCAGTTCTGGATGGTCGTGTAGCGGACGCGGGCGCCCTTCTTCACGATGATCTCCACAACGGCGGAGTGCAGGGAATCCGAGGTGTAGATCGGAGCCGTGCAACCCTCGATGTAGTGAACGTAGGAGTCCTCATCGGCGATGATCAGGGTGCGCTCGAACTGGCCCATGTTCTCCGTGTTGATACGGAAGTAAGCCTGGAGCGGGATGTCCACGTGCACGCCCTTGGGCACGTACACGAACGATCCACCGGACCATACTGCCGTGTTCAGGGAAGCGAACTTGTTGTCGCCCACGGGGATGATGGTGCCGAAGTACTCCTGGAAGATCTCCGGGTGTTCCCGCAGGGCGGTGTCCGTGTCCAGGAAGATAACGCCCTGGGCCTCGAGGTCCTCGCGGATCTGGTGGTAGACAACTTCGGATTCGTACTGGGCAGCGACGCCGGAAACGAGCCGGCTGCGCTCAGCTTCCGGGATGCCGAGCTTTTCGTAGGTGTTCCGGATGTCTTCCGGCAGATCTTCCCACGTTGCCGCCTGCTTCTCAGTGGAACGCACGAAGTACTTGATGTTGTCGAAGTCGATGCCCGAGAGGTCTGCGCCCCACGTAGGCATGGGCTTGCGGTCAAAGTACTTCAGGCCCTTGAGGCGCAGATCGAGCATCCATTCGGGCTCGTTCTTCTTCGAGGAGATGTCGCGGACAACCTCCTCGTCGAGGCCACGACGGGCGTTTGCGCCTACGTCGTTCTTGTCGGCCCAGCCGTACTCGTAGTTTCCGATACCGTGCAGTTCGGGATTCTTCTCCAGAATCTCCGAGATCACAGTGCCGTCAGCTACCGCTTTCTCTGCTAGTTGGTCCGTCATCACGGCCTTTCTTGCTGGTTGTTTGATTCCTGGTACGGGTTCCCGGACTGCTCTGCGGTGCTGTGGGGCACCGTGGCAGCTGGTCGCCCGGTAGGTATATGGGTGGTGCAGACGTGCCCGCCTTGCGCCAGGGTTGAAAGACGCCGGACGTCGACGCCCACCAAGCGGGAAAAGACTTTGGTTTCGCTGTCACAAAAAACCGGGAATTCGGCTGCGAGCTGCTGTATGGGGCAATGTCCCTGGCACAGCTGGACACTGGAAAATTCTGCCGGCAGAGGGGCTTTGGCCTCAATGGAATGGGCAGAGGCTACGTAGCCGTCCCGGCTGAGGGCCTTGGACAAGGCCAAGGCGCGGGCGGCGATGTCCTGCCCGGCGGCCGCAACTTCGGGGGCATAGCGGCGCTCCATTTCAGAGAAGCGCTCTTCCGCATATTCGCGGACTGCATCCTCACCGGCTATTTCCTGGAGTCGCCGGAGCGCGGAGCTGGCGATGTTCAAGTAGTCATCGCCAAGTTTGGATTGCCCTTGTGAACTCAGGACATAGCGGCGCGCAGGGCGTCCCGCACCGGCTCCAGCCTTGGCGACGCGCTTGACTTCGATAACGCCATTGCGCTCCAAGTGATCCAGATGCCGGCGGACTGCTGCAGGCGTGAAGCCAAGGAGGTCACCCAACTCGGCAGCACTAACGGGGCCGTGCTCCAACACGGCACCCAGAACGCGGTCCCTTGTGCGGTCTTCCGCGTCCGGCAGCGCAGACGAAGGCGCGAAGGCCTCCGCCGCTGCAGCATGCCGCCGTGAGGGCATGGAAATTGGACTGCTCATGGAATACACAACACAATCATGTCGTAATTTGTTTCATGCATCCAGTAAGGCAAGACTGACCTTAGTCACCCGCCAGGTGCGACCGTACTACTTCACGTAGAATACTCTGGTGCGATCCACCGATTCCCCTGTCCTCACTATAGACGGACTCATTAAGGATGTAGGGCCCCTGGCCTCCCTTGACGGCAAAATGCTCCGGGTTGTCAGTGGGCTGTCCATGGTGGCTGAGCGGGGCCGGATTACCGCGCTCCTTGGAGCCAACGGCGCCGGCAAGACCACCACCCTTGAATGTGCCCAGGGTTTGCAGAGACGGACCGCTGGAACCATTTCACTGCTGGGGGAAGACCCGGATGCTGCCGGCGCTGACTTGAGGTCCCGGGTAGGTGTCATGCTCCAGGATGGCGGCCTCCCGCCGTCGGCCCGTCCCATCCCCCTGCTGCGTCATGTTGCCGGTATGTACCGCAACCCCATGGACGTCGATGCCCTCGTGGACCGCTTGGGCATTGCCCAGTTCAGCCGCACCAGCGTGCGGCGCCTCTCAGGTGGCCAGAAGCAGCGGGTGGCTTTGGCTGCGGCATTGATTGGCAACCCCGAGGTCCTCTTCCTCGATGAACCCAGCGCGGGATTGGATCCGCATTCGCGGCAAGTGGTTTTCGACCTCATTGCGGAACTGCGCGACGCCGGCATGGGCATCATCCTCACGACCCACCTGATGGATGACGCCGAGCGCCTGGCTGACTACGTTTACATCATCGACGGCGGACACAACGTCGCGGAGGGAACGGTCGCCGACCTCCTGCGGCACGATCATTCCACCGACACCGCTATCACTGACCGGACCCTCTTCTTCGATGCGCCGCCGGGGCTGGAGTTCAAAGACGTCCTGGGAGCAGGCCTGCAAGTGCTTGAAACCCGGGCCGGCAGCTACTCGATCACCGGCGCCCTGGGGCCCGACGACCTTGCCGCCCTGACCGCCTGGTGGGCCGCACGGAACATTATGCCCGCGTCACTAAGACTCGAGGCTCGGAGCCTCGAGGACGTTTTCCTGGACATCTCCGGAAGGGACCTCCGATGAGCAAGTTACTGTCCCCCAACGCCGGACCAGCTTCCCTTCCACGCCGTATTCTGCAGCAAGGCCGCTACGAGACCATCACGATGCTGCGGAACGGTGAGCAACTGATTCTTGCCGTTGTCCTGCCGCTACTTGCGTTGGCCGGGCTGACTGTCACTCCCCTGCTGGATGGGCTCGGAGGCTCTCGTGTCGACGTAGCCACGCCGGGCATTCTCGCCCTATGTGCCATGTCCACCGCGTTCACTGGCCAGGGCATTGCCACGGGATTTGACCGGCGCTACGGCGTTCTTCGCTTTCTCTCGACCACCCCTCTGGGGCGGGGTGGCCTGATCGCCGGCAAGATACTCGCCGTGCTGGTCGTCCTCTTCCTTCAAGTACTGGTAGTCGGGGTAGTCGCTGGACTCCTGGGCTGGCAGCCGCGGCCGGAGGCATGGCTTCCGGGCCTTGGCATCCTTGTCCTTGGTGCGGCTGCGTTCACTGCGCTGGGACTCCTCGTCGCGGGAACCGTGCGACCGGAAGCCACCCTGGCCATCACAAATCTTCTATGGATCCTCCTCGGAGCGCTGGGCGGGATCGTTGTCCCGGCAGAACGGCTTCCCGCGGTTGCCCAGGGCATCGTGCACTTCCTGCCCTCCGGCGCCCTTGGCCAGGCATTGCGGGACGCGTTCCTGCTGGGCATTGTGCCCTTCCCCGCCGTCCTGGTCCTCCTGGTGTGGACATTGCTGGCCGGCGCCGCAGCCATTCGCTGGTTCAAGTGGAACTGACAACAAAGCAGAACTGAGAGTTGAGCAAACTGTGAGCACGGCATCGCGCCTCCCTAAATCCGTCCAGCGATTCACCACCAAGCTGCCGACGCAGGTAAACCGCACTATCCGCCGGCTATCGGTCCTTTCCCTGATCGGACAGACCGTACTCGTGGTGACCGGTGGTGCAGTTCGCCTTACGGCTTCGGGCCTCGGTTGCCCCACGTGGCCTCGATGCACCAACGAATCGCTCGTCAACACGCCTGAAATGGGCATTCACGGTTTTATCGAGTTCGGCAACCGTATGCTCACGTTCGCGTTGGCGGCGGTCGCAGCACTCATGCTGGTCTACTTGTGGAATCTCCGCAAGGAACGTCGGGACCTCTTCATGCTCGCTCTTGGCCTCCTGGCGAGCATCCCTGCCCAGGCCATCATCGGCGGAATCACCGTCCTGTCCAACCTCAACCCCTGGGTCGTGGGCCTGCACTTCCTGGTATCCATGGCCTTGGTTGTCTTCGCGACCCTGCTCGTGAACCGCGCCTTCGGCCGCACCGGCCGATTCATGAAGCAGGTACTGCCTGCCCTGCCTGTGGTTGCCCGCCCCGTTATGCTGACTGTCGCCGTCTTCTCTGCAATAGCGGTCATGCTTGGCGTGGTAGTCACAGGCGCCGGTCCGCATGCAGGGGATGCAGATGCGCCACGCAATGATCTGGACTGGGACCTTTTCTCACACATTCACGCCGTGCCCGCTTACCTGATTACGGCCGGGACACTATTGGCTGTGTACCTTGTGGTGCGGCATAGGATCGGCGGCCCGTTCCGAACCGCTTCTTTCCTGCTGCTCGCCGTGACGTTGCTCCAAGCCGTCATTGGGTTCACCCAGTACTACAACGGAATTCCCGCCCTTCTCGTGGGCGCACACATGCTGGGGGCAGCCCTGCTGATGAGTGCATCGACCAACGCGGCTGATATCGCCAAGTACAGCCCCTCCAAGTAGCACCCCAAACACGCTCGCTCACATCCTGCGCCCCTGGGCCTGGTGCTTTCTCAGATCGTGCGGCCCTGGGCCGGGTGCTCTATCAGATCGTGGGGCCCTGGGCCGGGTGCTCTATCAGATCGTGGGGCCCTGGGCCGGGTGCTCTATCAGATCGTGGGGTGTGGGGCCGCATGCTCTCGCAGATCGTGTAGAGGCTGTTCGCTATCTACAACACCGCCACGTCCCGGTGCGGACGACGTGCATGCATAGGTGCCCTATGAAAACATCCGCTTTGGACCGGCAGGACGTGCGAGAGGATCCGGCCGAAAACGGGCAGGATGTGCGAGAGCATCCGGCGAAAACGGGCAGGATGTGCGAGAGGATCCGGCCGAAAACGGGCAGGATGTGAGAGAAGATCCGCTTTGGACCGGCAGGATGTGAGAGAAGATCCGCTTTGGACCGGCAGGATGTGAGAGTGCCCCTATGTTTTTCGTCAAGCGGTTGCGGGTGTTTGGGGTTGGTATAGGGTCCCGTCTCTGAGCATGGCGTAGAGGGTGTCGCAGCGGCGTCGGGCGAGGGCGATAAGGGCTTGGCTGTGGTGTTTGCCTTCGGCGCGTTTGCGGTCGTAGTAGGAGCGCGATTGCGGGTCTTTGAGGGCTGCGAAGGCGGAGAGGTAGAGGGTGCGTTTGAGGACTTTGTTGCCTTTGCGGGAGGCGCGGTCTGCCCGGATGGAGGACCCCGAACGCCAGGTCACGGGGGCCAGGCCGGCGTAAGAGGCCAAGTGCCCCGCGGTCGGGAAGTCTTTCCCGGCGACTTCGGTAAGGATCCGTGCTGCGGTCCTGATGCCCACTGCCGGCAGAGACATCAGGACCGGGTAAAGAGGGTGGGCCTCCACAAGGGCCTCGACCTGGGCGTGAACCATGGCGCGTCCTTCATGGAGCCTGGCGAGCATTCCGGCCAGTTCCGGGAGCACGATCGTTGCGGCGTTCGTCCCAACAACCGTGACTGTTTGCCGGCCGAGGGCGTCGATGATCTCATCTGCCAGGCGTTCGCCCATGCGCGGGGCGAGCTTGGTCAGCCGGTTCGCGATCCGGCGCCTGCCGGCGTGACGCAGCGCTTCAGGGGTGGGCCAGGTCCGCAGCAGATCCTGGACCGCGGGATGATCCAGCCTGGGACCAAGCACCCGCTCAAGCGCCGGGTGGATCTGGGTCAACAGCCCACGGATCCGGTTGGACGTGGCCGTGGCCTGCTTGGCCAGATCATCATCGAACCCGCACAGCATGCCCAACTCGGCCAACTGCTCGTCAGCGAGCCGGACCGAGCGCAGGGTGTGCGGCATGGTCCGGGCCGCGTCGGCGATGATGAACGCGTCGCGGGCATCGGTCTTGGCCTCCCCGGGATGCAGGTCCGCGATCCGGCGCATCGCCAAACCAGGCAAATACCCCACCAGAACACCGGCGGCCTGGGCCACCGCGACCGGCAACGCACCAATGGTCGCTGGCTGGTCAACTACCAGCAGGATCCGGCCGTGATGCTCCAACTCGGCCAGAATGTCTTGGATCCTGGCCTCGTCGTTAGGCAGCGCCCGGTCCAGCAGCTTCTTTCCCGCCCGGTCCACGGCAACGGCATGATGCTCGCCCTTGCCCACATCCAGTCCGATGAACACCTCAACCGTTTCGTGTTCTGCGATCACGTTGGCACCTCCAGTCGTAGTCAGCTCCCGTGCTGGCCTGTCCGCGGTGTCAGGGCCCGGCATCCACGTTACGCACGACGTTCCCACACTGTCCTGCCCCTATAAGCGGTCTCCCCGACACCTGCCAACCCCGGTGACAACACTCTCAAGATCATCAACAACAGAGGATCACAATCATGCCGGGATCAGCAGGCCAGCACACCCACATCCTGCACCAGGAAACGGGCTACGAAAAAGGTAACGAGGATCCGGCCAAAAACGGTGGGATGTGCGAGAGGATCCGGCCGAAAACGGGCAGGATGTGAGAGAACATCGCTGGGGAAACGAGAAGGCACGACGCCGGAACTCGGGTGGGTTCCGGCGTCGTGCCTTCTCTGTTGAAGCGGTCGCGGGGGTTAGCCGCCGATGATTGGTGATCCGATGAACGGGTCCACGGCCAGCGCGATGAAGAGCAGCGTCAGGTAGCTGATGGAGCCGTGGAAGACCTTCATGGCGCCCTTGTTGGAGACATCGCCGCCCTGTGCGCGCTTGTAGAGGGCGTGGCTTTCGTACAGGAACCAGGCGCCAGCAGCGACAGCGGCAACTGTATAGACCCAGCCGGCGCCGCCAACGGGAATCATGAGCAGGGAGCAGGCAACCATGGCCCAGGCGTACAAGACCACCTGCACGGAAACAACCTTGGCGCCGGCGATCGCGCCGAGCATGGGCACCTTGGCGTTGCGGTAATCCTCGCCGTAGCGCATGGACAGCGGCCAGTAGTGCGGCGGCGTCCAGAGGAAAATGACCATGAACAGCACAATGGCAGGCCATTCAACGGTGTTGGTGACCGCGGCCCAGGCGATAAGTACCGGGAAACAGCCGGCAGCCCCGCCCCAAACGATGTTCTGTGCGGTGCGGCGCTTGAGGATCATGGTGTAGATGACCACGTAGAAAACGATGGCACCCAACCCAAGCCATGCGGACAAGGGATTCGCACCGAACCACAGGATTGCGATCGACGCGGCGCCGAGAATCCAGGCGAATACCAAAGCCTCCCGCGGGGAGACTTCGCCGGTTACGAGCGGGCGCTTCTCGGTGCGATGCATCAGTTTGTCGATGTCGCGGTCGATGTAGCAGTTGAACACGCCGGCGCTGCCCGCCGCGAAAGCGCCGCCAACGAGAGTGGCCAGAATCAGTCCGATGGACGGGAAGCCCCGCTGGGCGAAGATCATGGTGGGGAGCGTGCTGACCAGGAGCAGCTCGATGACACGCGGCTTGGTGAGAGCCAGATACGCCTTTAACTTACGGGAGATTCCGATGCTTCCCCGGGCCGGGGACGCGTTGAGGGGCGTATCAGTTGTGCTCACGGCGGCAGTCACTCTGTTCTATGCTCTGGGGTTCTCGCAGCGGTCGCAGTCCGGGTTTCCGAGGTGGAACCGCAGGCGCATGAACCGCTGGTGGCCTCCAGATATCATACCGTGGCTGGAAGTGCGTCCATGTCCGCAAAATACGCCAATGTTTCGGAAAGTTCACTCTGCGGGGGCGCCATCGTGATTCATATAAGGGAAATTCTGTCCAGTTAGTGGGATTCCCTGAGTCTCAGGACACGTTTGGGGCTAAGCTGTTGAGCAGATCAGCACACGTTGACAATCCGGGAAACCGTATTCTCGGAGGAGCCGTGCGTCTGGATGAAGGATCAACGTTTCAATGGTGAACGGCTGGTAGACACATTGCAGCGGGCGCCATCCTGTGCTTCCTGCGTGCCGTGTCCTTACACCTGCCGTCAGCACAGAGAGGGGCTCGGTTTTCGTGCCACATTTGGAAGAGCAAGAACTGTCATGGACCGATCTGGATAAGAAGGCTGTTGACACCGTTCGCGTGTTGGCCGCTGACGCCGTGGAGAAGGTCGGAAATGGCCACCCTGGCACGGCTATGAGCTTGGCTCCGGCAGCATACTTGCTGTTCCAGAAGCTGATGCGCCATGACCCGAAGAACCCTGACTGGATTGGGCGTGACCGGTTCGTCCTGTCCCCCGGCCACACGTCACTGACGCTTTACATCCAGCTGTTCCTCTCCGGATACGGCCTGGAGCTGAAGGACCTCGAGGCACTGCGTACCTGGGGTTCGCTGACTCCGGGACACCCCGAGTACAAGCACACCGCGGGTGTGGAAATCACTACTGGCCCGTTGGGCCAGGGACTGGCTTCTGCTGTTGGCTTCGCTTACTCCCAGCGCCGCCAGCGTGGCCTGTTCGACGCCGATGCTCCCGCTGGCGAGTCGCCGTTCGACCACACGATCTGGGTTATCGCTTCCGACGGCGACCTGCAGGAGGGTGTGACCTCAGAGGCGTCCTCGCTTGCCGGCCACCAGGAACTGGGCAACCTCGTGGTGATCTACGACGAGAACCACATTTCCATTGAAGACGACACCGACATCGCGTTCACTGAAGATGTCCTGAAGCGCTACGAAGCATACGGCTGGCACACCCAGCGTGTGGACTGGACCAGGACCGGGGAGTACGTCGAGGACGTCCAGGAGCTCTACTCGGCACTGTTGGCTGCGAAGGCTGAGACGAACAAGCCGTCCATCATTTCGCTGCGGACCATCATTGGCTACCCGGCCCCGAAGAAGCAGAACACCGGCAAGATCCACGGTTCGGCCCTGGGCGCCGAGGAAGTCGCAGCACTGAAGACCGTGCTCGGTTTCGACCCCGCGAAGTCCTTCGATGTTGACGAAGAGGTCCTGGCACACGCCCGCAAGGTCCTGGACCGCGGCGCCGAGTCCCGCGCCGCATGGCAGTCCTCGTTCGAGGCATGGCAGTCCGCCAACCCGGACGCCGCTGCCCTGCTTGAGCGTGTCGAAGCCAAGAAGCTTCCCGTCGGCATCGACGCTGCACTGCCGGTCTTCGAAGCCGGCAAGGACGTCTCCACCCGTGCGGCCTCGGGCAAGGTCTTGAACGCCATCGGACCTGTCCTGCCGGAGTTGTGGGGTGGCTCGGCCGACCTCGCCGAGTCCAACAACACCACGATCGAAGGCTCGCCGTCGTTCATTCCGGCCTCGCGTTCCACCGAAGCCTGGAAGGGCAACCCCTACGGCCGGGTGCTGCACTTCGGTATCCGTGAGCACGCGGCTGCCTCGATCGTGAACGGTATCTCCCTGCATGGACGTACCCGCGCGTTCTCCGGCACGTTCCTGATCTTCTCGGATTACCAGCGCCCGGCCATCCGCCTCGGTGCGCTGATGGGTGTCCCGTCGCTGTACGTCTGGACGCACGACTCCATCGGCCTGGGCGAAGACGGTCCCACCCACCAGCCCGTGGAGCAGCTCGCTTCCCTGCGTGCCATCCCGGGCCTGGACGTTGTCCGGCCTGGTGATGCGAACGAGGTCTCCGCAGCATGGAAGGCCATGCTGGAGAACCACGAGAACCCCGCCGGTATTGTCCTGACCCGCCAGAACATCCCCACCTACGCCCGCGGCGAAGGCACTGCAGAAGGCGACACCTTTGGTTCCACCGCTGGTGTGGCAAAGGGCGGTTACGTCCTGGCCGAGGCTTCCAAGGACGGCGAAACCGTTGACGCCCAGGTCATCCTGATCGGCACCGGCTCCGAAGTCCAGCTCGCCGTTGCAGCCCGCGAAGCGCTCCAGGCTGAAGGCATCGCCACCCGCGTTGTCTCCATGCCGTGCGTGGAATGGTTCAACAAGCAGGACGAGGCTTACCGCGAGTCCGTGCTCCCGGCCGATGTGAAGGCCCGTGTTTCCGTTGAAGCCGGCCTCGCACTGGGCTGGAAGGAATTCGTCGGTGACGCCGGCCGTTCGGTCTCCCTGGAGCACTTCGGCGCCTCGGCAGACTACAAGCGGTTGTTCCAGGAATTCGGCATCACTGTCGAAGCCGTTGCCGCCGCCGCAAAAGACTCCCTCGCAGGCCTGAGCGCCTGATACCTCTATCAAGGAGAAAACAATGACCAGCACCCCCACGCAGCAACTCTCCGACGCCGGCGTTTCCATCTGGCTCGATGACCTTTCCCGCAACCGCCTCGAAACGGGTACGTTGCAGAAGCTCATCGACGAAAAGAATGTCGTCGGTGTCACCACCAACCCGTCCATCTTCCACGCCGCCATCACCACTGGCACGGACTATGACGCCACGATCGCCGCGCAGGCCGCGGCCGGTGCAAGCGTCGAAGAAACCATCTTCGAGATCACCACCACGGACGTCGCAGACGCCTGCGATCTCTTCGCACCGATCGCTGCCGCCACCAACGGCGTGGACGGTCGCGTATCCATCGAAGTGGATCCCCGCCTGGCCTGGGACACCCAAGCCACCATTGCCGAAGCCAAGCACCTGTACGGCAAGGTCAACAAGGCCAACGTCCACATCAAGATCCCGGCAACCCTGGAAGGCCTGGAGGCCATCACGGCTACCCTGGCCGAGGGCATCAGCGTCAATGTGACACTGATCTTCTCCCTGGAGCGCTACCGCGCCGTCATCAACGCCTTCCAGACCGGCCTGGAGCAGGCCAAGGACAACGGGCACGACCTCTCCAAGATCCACTCCGTGGCATCCTTCTTCGTTTCCCGCGTGGACACCGAGATCGACAAGCGCCTGGACGCCATTGGCACCGATGAAGCCAAGGCCCTCAAGGGCAAGGCAGGCGTCGCCAACGCACGCCTCGCCTACCAGGTCTACGAAGAGCTGTTCTCCACCGAACGCTGGGCCTTGCTCGCAGAAGCCGGCGCGCTCCCCCAGCGTCCGCTCTGGGCTTCGACGGGCGTCAAGGATCCGGCCTACCCGGACACCCTCTACGTCACCGAACTCGTCGCCGCCGGCGTGGTCAACACCATGCCGGAAAAGACACTCGATGCAACGTTCGACCACGGCGTAGTCACCGGAGACACCATCACCGGCACTTACGCAGAAGCGAACCAGACCCTCGACGCACTCGAAGCACTCGGCGTCTCCTACAACGACGTCGTAGCCGTCCTTGAGACCGAAGGCCTCGAGAAGTTCGTGGCCAGCTGGAAGGAACTCCTGGCCGACGTTGAAGGCGCCCTCGCCACCGCACGGAAGGCTTCCTAACCAACCATGAGCACAATCAGCTACGACGCCAGCGGTGCCGCGCAGCAGGCCATCGCCCAGAACATCTCCAGCCTGGTAGACGACAAGGTCGCCACACGGATTTTCGCCAAAGACCATACGCTGTGGGGTCCTGAAGCGGAGTCCGAGTCGGCAATCCGCCTGGGCTGGGTTGAGGCTGCCGCCGTATCGCAACCTTTGGTGGAGAGCATTCTCGAACTTCGCGATGCTCTCCGCGCCGAGGGCGTCTCCCGTATTGTCCTCTGTGGCATGGGCGGCTCCTCCTTGGCTCCCGAGGTCATTGCCGGCACCGCCGGTGTCGAGCTGACTGTGCTGGACAGCACAGATCCTGAGCAGGTCAACGCTGCTTTGACGGACCGGTTGGCGCAGACCGCGATTGTGGTTTCCTCCAAGTCAGGTTCAACCGTTGAGACTGACTCCCAGCGCAGGGTGTTCGAGAAGGCGTTCAAGGACGCCGGTATCGATGCAAAGAGCCGGATCATCATCGTCACGGATCCGGGTTCTCCGCTGGACAAGGCTTCTCGCGAAGCCGGCTACCGTGCAGTCTTCAACGCCGATCCCAACGTCGGCGGCCGGTTCTCTGCGCTCACGGCGTTCGGACTTGTCCCGTGTGGCCTGGCTGGCGTGGACATCCAGGCTTTCCTGGACGAAGCTGAGGAGGCTGCCGAGATCCTCAATGAGGATTCGGAGGACAACATTGGTCTTGCTTTGGGCATTGCCCTGGGCGGTACCAATCCTCTGCGCAACAAGATCGTCATTGCCGAGGATGGTTCCGGCATCGTCGGCTTCGCCGACTGGGCCGAGCAGCTCATCGCTGAATCCACGGGCAAGCTGGGCACGGGTGTGTTGCCTGTTGTTGCAGGACCTGATTCCCCCGAGGCCCTCAACGGGGCCGAGGATGTCCTGGTGGTCCGGCTGGTCAGTGCGGACGCCGACGTCGAACTTCGTGAAAACGAAGTAGCCATCGCAGGTGGTCTCGCTTCCCAGATGTTCCTCTGGGAATTCGCGACCGCCGTAGCTGGACGCCTCCTGGGCATTAACCCGTTTGACCAGCCCGACGTCGAGGCTGCCAAGGTGGCCGCGCGCGGCCTTCTGGATGCCCGCCCTGAGCCCACGCCCGCGGCTTTCACTGACGGCGTCGTAGAGGTTCGCGGCGGAGATTGGCTCGGTAGTGCGTCCACGACAGCCGAAGCCGTGCAGGCCCTTCTTGACCAGCTCGGCACGGATGGCTACCTCAGTGTCCAGGCTTACCTGGACCGCATCTCCCACGCACCCCTTGAGGGCATCCGTGACGACCTTGCCGCAGTTTCCGGCCGTCCGGTGACGTTCGGATGGGGTCCGCGGTTCCTGCATTCCACGGGACAATTCCACAAGGGCGGTCCGGCTATTGGTGTGTTCCTCCAGATCACCGCAGCGTCGTCCCTGGATCTGGAAATCCCGGACCGCCCCTTCACATTCGGGGAGCTCATTGCTGCACAGGCCTCCGGGGATGCCCAGGTCCTGGAAGGCCATGGCCGTCCTGTGTTGCGCTTGCACCTCACCGAGCGTGCTGCCGGCGTAGCCCAACTCCAGGAAGTCGTCGCTGCGCTGGCCGGCCAGGCCAGCGCACTCGAAAGCTAAGGCACAAAACCAAACATGCCAGAAACTGAAAACGGCAGGAAGAACGCCGGCTTGCGGAATCCCTTGCGGGATCCGCGGGACCGGCGCCTGAACCGCATCGCTGGGCCGTCGTCGTTGGTGTTCTTCGGAGTCACCGGGGACCTCGCCCGTAAGAAACTCATGCCAGCGGTCTATGACCTCGCGAACCGCGGCCTGCTTCCGCCCAGCTTTGCCTTGGTTGGATTCGGACGCCGTGAGTGGGATAACGCCGACTTCGCCGCAGAGGTGAAGGAGAACGTCAAGGCCCATGCACGGACCAAGTTTGACGAAGCTGTCTGGGAACAGTTGGCTTCGGGCATCCGCTTCGTTCAGGGCGAATTCGACGACGACGACGCCTTTGAGCGCCTCGGCGACGTGTTGGAGGAACTGGATGAAACCCGCGGCACGCGTGGCAACCACGGTTTCTACCTCTCCATCCCGCCCAAGGCGTTCGAGCAGGTCTGTCGCCAGCTGTCCAAGCATGGCCTGGCCCAAGCGAAGCCCGGGCAATGGCGGCGTGTAGTTATCGAAAAGCCGTTCGGCCACGACCTCGAGTCTGCCCGTCAGCTGAACGACATCGTGGAGTCTGTGTTCCCGCAGGATGCGGTGTTCCGGATCGACCATTACCTCGGCAAGGAGACGGTCCAGAACATCCTGGCGCTGCGCTTCGCGAACCAGCTGTTCGAGCCCCTCTGGAACGCCAACTACGTTGACCACGTCCAGATCACCATGGCCGAGGATATCGGCACGGGTGGCCGTGCAGGCTATTACGACGGCGTGGGTGCTGCCCGCGACGTCATCCAGAACCACTTGCTGCAACTGCTGGCGCTTACGGCAATGGAGGAGCCCATTTCCTTCAACGCCGATGACCTGCGGGCCGAGAAGGAAAAGGTCCTGGCCGCCGTCAAGCTGCCGGATGACCTCTCCACCCATTCCGCCCGCGGACAGTTCACCGGCGGCTGGCAGGGTGGCGAGGAAGTCCTTGGCTACCTGGACGAGGACGGCATTCCTGCTGATTCCAAAACCGAAACGTACGCCGCGATCCGTGTGGATATCAACACCCGCCGCTGGGCCGGGGTGCCGTTCTATCTGCGTGCCGGGAAGCGCCTGGGCCGCCGCGTGACCGAAATTGCGGTTGTCTTCAAGCGTGCGCCCAACTTGCTGTTCCGGGATCACAACGATGACGACTTCGGCCAGAACGCCGTGGTGATCCGTGTCCAGCCTGATGAGGGCGCCACGATCCGTTTCGGTTCCAAAGTCCCGGGCACGCAAATGGAGGTCCGCGACGTCACGATGGACTTCGGCTACGGCCACTCGTTTACCGAGTCCAGCCCCGAAGCCTACGAACGGCTCATCCTGGACGTACTCCTGGGCGAACCGCCGCTGTTCCCGCGCCATCAGGAAGTTGAGCTGTCCTGGAAGATCCTGGACCCGTTCGAAGAGTACTGGGCGGGCCTGGACGAACAACCGCAACCCTATGCACCGGGCAGTTGGGGGCCGGCTTCAGCCGATGAGCTCCTGGCCCGGGACGGACGAACCTGGAGAAGGCCATGATCGTAGATCTTCCCGACACAACCACCTCCAAGATCTCCAAAAAGATCATGTCCCTGCGGGAACAGGGCGGCGTGATCGCCCTGGGCCGGGTCCTGACCCTGGTGGTCGTCACGAAGTCCGGACAGGAAGAAGACGCCATCGAGGCAGCCAATGAGGCCAGCCGCGAACACCCCTGCCGCATCATCGTGCTTGCCGATGCCGGGGTAGAAGCACCGGACCGCCTCGACGCGCAGATCCGCGTTGGCGGCGACGCCGGTGCTTCCGAAGTCATCGTTCTCCGGGGATTCGGCCACATGGCCCACGAAAGCGAGTCCCTGGTATCAGGCCTCCTGCTTCCGGACGCACCTATTGTGGCGTGGTGGCCCCACGGGGCACCGGAAAGTGCCTGCGAGACGTCCATAGGTCGTATTGCACACCGTCGCATCACGGACTCCGCGAATGAGCCCGACCCCGCCCAGGCGCTGGAGAACATTCGGCGGACTTACAAGGCAGGCGACACCGATCTCGCATGGACCCGCCTGACGAACTGGCGCATGCAGCTTGCTGCCGTGTTCGACCAAGTGGACGGCGATCCTGTCTCGGCCGTTGCGGTGGAAGGTGCTTCGGACTCTCCGAGTACCCTGCTACTGGCAGCCTGGTTGAGCCTTGCCCTGCAGGCGCCCGTAACGATCGTTGCCGATCCGGCCGGTACGGGAATCCGCCGCGTCCGCATGACGCGTGCCAGCGGTGACGTTCAGCTTTTCCGCCCGGGATTGTCCGTGGCAGAGCTAACGCAGCCGGGTCAGCCCGCGCAGCGCATCACCCTCCCCCGACGCAGCCTGAAGGATTGCCTCGCCGAAGAACTCCGCCGGCTGGACCCCGACGAAGTCTTCGGAGAAGTGATTACGATGGGACTGCCATTAACCAGTCAGAGGAGAGTCCAGACCAGTGCACGCTGAGCCCAGAGTAAGCATCCACCCCGATTCCAAGGTGCTCATGGCGGCCATTGCGGCCCGCCTTATCACCAAGCTTGTGGATGTCCAGGACAAGCACGGTGAGGCCACGGTGGTCCTGACAGGAGGAACTGTCGGGATCGGCACCCTGAAAGCGGTGGCGGATTCGGCCGCGGCACCAGCTGTCGACTGGTCAAAGGTGAACTTCTGGTGGGGTGATGAGCGCTTTGTCGCAGCAGACAGCGATGACCGCAACACCCGCCAGGCACACCAGGCCCTGCTCGCTCACCTGCCGGTTGACCCTGCCCGGGTCCACGAGCCCGGTTCCTCGGACGAGTTCGTATCGGCTGACGACGCTGCGGCTGACTATGCCGACAGGCTGAAGGCAGCAGCTGAGGCAGAGCACGCAGCTGACATGTCCGATACCCGCCCGGAGGAGCCCGGCGTCCTTCCGCGTTTCGACGTACTCCTGCTCGGTGTAGGTCCGGACGCCCATGTCGCGTCCCTCTTCCCGGAACAGGCTGCCATCAGGGAGAAGAACCGGACAGTGGTGGGCGTTGAAAACTCACCCAAGCCGCCGCCGTCGCGCATTTCCCTGACCTTGCCCGCCATCAACACGGCGCAGGAAATCTGGATGGTCGTAGCGGGTGAAGACAAGGCCGGTGCTGTGGGCCTTGCCTTGGCGGGTGCCAATCCTGTTCAGGTCCCCGCAGCGGGCCCCGTGGGGCGCTCCAGGACCCTGTGGCTCATTGACGAGAACGCTGCGTCACGTGTCCCCCAGCAGTTGGTCCGGAAGGACCCCGCGGGCGCGTAACCGCTCCAACGCTCCAGCCAGGACGATTTCGGCGTCCTGGCTGGAGCGTCGTTCTTTAACGTAATCCAGGTGGGACTTGAAGAGGTCGTCTTCCGGCCGGGCTTCCGTAACCTGGCCCGGGTCTCTGGATGCCACAAGGCCGCATTTGGGGCAGTCCCAGGTCTTGGGTATTTGTTCGTCCGGCAGCTTAAGAAAAACAAGCCGCGTCTCGTGTCCCTTGGCGCACCAATATGGGACACGAATACGCGGCAGTTGTTCTCCATCGCCGTGGTCGCTTTGATGTCGAGGGGCAGATCCCAGTGCCACACCAACACGGGTGCCCCGGTAACCAGGCGTGCCATGAACCATTTTCGAACCCCTAGCGACTCGGTGGTCGGCCGTCACGGCCCGTAGGCCTTACGGCCAACAGGGCCAGTCTAATGCGAGGGGTACGACGGCGGCACTGGTGTTTGGTGCCGAATGATCCGGAAGTGACGGGAAGGCTCCCTTGCAGGAGCCTTCCCACACGAACTTTTAAGAATCGCCACCTGAAGTGAAGCGCATGATCAGGCCAAGGCCGATGATGACGACTCCCCAGGTAACGCCAAGAATGATGGTGAAGCGGTTCAGGTTCCGCTCAGCGACACCGGAGGAGCTCAATCCGGAGCTCATTCCCCCACCGAACATGTCGGACAAACCGCCTCCACGTCCCTTGTGGAGAAGAATGAGCAGCGTCAGCAGAAGGCTGGTTACGCCCAGCAGGATCTGCAGAATGACATGAAGAACGTCCACGACGGCCTTTCGAAGAAGCGGAAATCGGGAGCCGGACTAGTCCGTGACGAGGTGGCTCTCGAACCTGACAATGTTAGCAAACTCAGCTGGGTCCAAACTGGCGCCACCCACAAGCAGGCCGTCAACATCGTTTTCCGCCATGATGGCGGCAGCGTTGTTTGCCTTGACGGAGCCTCCGTACAGAAGGCGCGTCTTCTCAGCTACGCCCTCGTCGAAGAGCTTGGCAAGTTCGGCGCGGATAGCTGCACACATTTCCTGTGCGTCGTCCGGACCTGCAACTTCACCTGTTCCGATAGCCCACACAGGTTCATAGGCGACCACAAGCTCAGCGGCCTGTTCCGGAGTGAGGCCTTCGACACCGGCGCGCAGCTGCGCCAGCGTGTGCTCCACGTGCGTTCCTGCCTGACGGATTTCGAGGCCTTCACCGACGCAAAGGACCGGTGTGACACCGTGGCGGAACCCGGCTTTGACCTTTGCGTTCAGGACGTCGTCGGACTCGTTGTGGATGGTCCGGCGTTCACTGTGCCCTACCAGTACGTAGGTGCAGCCCAGCTTGCTGAGGAACTGTCCGGAGATGTCACCGGTATAGGCTCCGGAATCGAACTGGGACAGATCCTGTCCGCCGTAAACAACGTCAAGTTCGTCGCCCTGTACAAGCGTCTGCACGCCGCGGAGATCAGTGAACGGAGGGAAGACGGCAACCTCTACACGGTTGTAGTCATGCTTGGCGTCAGAGAGGGTCCAGGCGAGCTTCTGTAGCAAGGTGATGCCCTGGACATGGTCCATGTTCATCTTCCAGTTGCCTGCGATGAAGGGCTTTCGGACAAAGTTGCCGTTGGCAGAGGTAGTCACATGAACTCCAAGAATGCGTTGATAAATGGAAACAGCCGGCAGGACGCGAGGGCGTCCTGCCGGCCGGATTGCTGTTTAGCGGTCCAGGACGCTGAGGCCTGGAAGTTCCTTGCCTTCAAGGTATTCCAGGCTTGCCCCGCCACCGGTAGAGATGTGGCCAAACTGGGAATCCTCGAAGCCGAGGGTCCTTACTGCTGCGGCGGAGTCGCCGCCACCGACCACTGTGAAGGCCACAGTGTCGGTGAGTGCCTGCGCGATAGCCCGCGTGCCGCTGGAGAATGCTTCAAATTCGAAGACGCCCATGGGGCCGTTCCAGAAGACGGTCTTGGCTCCTTCAATCTGCGCTGCAAATGCAGACGCGGATTCGGGCCCAATGTCCAGCCCGATGCCGGAGGCACCAAAGGAGCTTTCCTCAATGGCATCCGCCCGGACGACTTCGTGCTCGGCATCCGCCGCGAAACGGCTTGCAACCACAACGTCCGTGGGAATCACGAACGAAGTACCGGCATCAGCCGCGCGCTTGAGGTAGTCCTGGACCACCGGAATCTGGTCTTCTTCCAGGAGGCTGCCGGCAACCTTGTGGCCTTCGGCGGCCAGGAAGGTGAACAGCATGCCGCCACCAACCAGGATGGTATCTGCCTTGCCAAGAAGGTTGTCGATGACTGCCAGCTTGTCCGAGACTTTGGAACCGCCCAGGACAACGACGTAAGGCCTCTGGGTGTCCGCGGTGAGCTTCCGGAGAACTTCCACCTCGGTGTGCACGAGGTCGCCGAGGTAAGACGGCAGCCGCGTTGCGACGTCGTAAACGCTGGCGTGCTTGCGGTGGACTGCGCCGAAGGCGTCATCCACGAACGCGCCGTTGTCGCCCGTAAGGGCAACCAGCTCGTCAGCGAATGCGCCGCGCTCGGCGTCGTCCTTGCTGGTCTCGCGGGCGTCAAAGCGGACGTTCTCCAGGATGAGTACTTCGCCATCCTGCAGTGCAGCTGCAGACTCCTTGGCGGAGTCCCCAACTGTGTCGGCAGCCAATCGGACGTTGAAGTCCGCAAGTTCCGCGAGGCGGGCTGCTGCGGGCTTCAAAGAGTACTTTTCCTCAGGGGCCCCTTTGGGGCGGCCGAGGTGGGCGGTTACGAGCACACGGGCACCGGCGTCCGAGAGCTTCTTAAGGACCGGGAGGGAGGCCTTGATGCGGCCGTCGTCGGTCACTGTAGAGCCGTCGAGCGGCACATTAAGGTCACTTCTGACCAGAATGTACCGCCCGCGGACACCTTCAGCGATGAGTTCGTTGAGGGTGTGAGATGTCATGTGTCTACCCTAGCCCAGCTTGGATGCGACGAGCTCCGTGAGGTCGACGAGGCGGTTGGAGTAGCCCCACTCGTTGTCATACCAGGAAACAACCTTGACCTGGTTGCCGATGACCTTGGTCAGGCCGGAGTCGAAGATCGAGGAAGCGGGGTCGCCGACGATGTCCGAGGAGACGATAGGGGCATCCGTGTAGCTCAGGATCCCGGCGAACTGATCGGACTCAGCAGCGGCCTTGACCGCGGCATTAACTTCCTGGACCGTAACTTCGCGGGAAACAGTGACCGTGAGGTCCGTGGCGGAACCGGTGGGGACCGGGACGCGGATCGCATAGCCATCCAGCTTGCCCTTGAGTTCCGGCAGGACCAAGCCGATGGCCTTTGCGGCACCGGTGGAGGTAGGAACCATGTTGATGGCGGCAGCGCGCGCACGGCGGAGGTCTCCGTGGGGGCCGTCCTGCAGGTTCTGGTCGGCCGTGTAGGCGTGGACCGTGGTCATCAGGCCACGCTCGATGCCGAAGGCGTCGTTGACTACCTTGGCCAGCGGCCCAAGGCAGTTGGTGGTGCAGGATGCGTTGGAAATGATGTGGTGTGCCGCAGGATCGTAGAGCTCGTGGTTCACGCCCATGACGATGGTGATGTCTTCATCGCTGGCAGGTGCCGAGATGAGCACCTTCTTGGCGCCGGCGTCGATGTGCTTCTGCGCAGCTGCTGCCTTGGTGAAGAACCCGGTGGATTCGATGACGATGTCAACACCGAGCTCGCCCCAGGGAAGGTTCGCGGGATCGCGTTCAGCAAGAACCGTGATGGACTCGCCATTAACAACGAGGTTGCCCTCTTTGACTTCCACGGACTGGGTCAGACGGCCACCGACGGAGTCGTACTTCAGGAGGTGGGCGAGGGTCTCGGGGCTGGTGAGGTCGTTGACTGCGACGATCTCAAGGTCTGCGCCCTGGGCCAGTGCTGCGCGGAAGTAGTTACGGCCGATGCGGCCGAAGCCGTTGATACCAATACGGGTGGTCACTATGTGTCAATCTCCTTGGTGCTCTTGCAAGCACGCCTAGTGAGTCGGATCAATATTTCCAACTAACAGACCCCGCACGTCATTGGGCAGAGGTGATTATCAGATCGGAGGGCGACCAGCCACGTTGCTGAAGGCTAACCGCCTTCCGTGACCCATCTTACGTTTAACTAAGCCTGCCCCCGCAACTGCGGGGGCAGGCTTTCCAGTATTTGGTCCCATTTCACCGTTAATGTGACTTTTGTTACATCAGCGTGAACCGGGCCTCACCAGCTACAGAACGATGAGGCCCGTAGCGTTGGCGCGGGCTGCTTCGAAGCGCTTGGCGACGTCTGCCCAGTTCGCGATGTTCCAGAATGCCTTGACGTAGTCAGCCTTGACGTTGACGTAGTCCAGGTAGAACGCGTGCTCCCACATGTCCAGCATGAGCAGCGGGGTGGTGCCAACGGCGACGTTGCCCTGCTGATCGTAGAGCTGCTCGATGACGAGGTTGCCACCGATGGGCTCGTAGGCCAGGAAGGCCCAACCGGAACCCTGCAGGCCCAGTGCGGCAGCGGTGAACTGGGCACGGAAAGCGTCAAACGAACCGAAAGCGTCCTCGATGGCTGCTGCGAGTTCGCCTTCAGGCTTGTCGCCGCCGTCCGGGGAGATGTTGTTCCAGAACACGGAGTGGTTGATGTGGCCGCCGGTGTGGAACGCGAGGTCCTTGGAGAGGCGGTTGATGTTGGCGAAGTCGCCCGATTCGCGGGCTTCAGCGAGCTGCTTGAGGGCGTTGTTGGCACCTGCAACGTAGGCGGCGTGGTGCTTGCTGTGGTGCAGCTCCATGATCTTCGCCGAAATGTGCGGCTCAAGAGCTGCGTAGTCGTAGCCGAGCTCGGGCAGAACGTACTCTGTCACGAAATCCTCCAATGTAATGGACCGAAGTCCGGTTTGGTAACTCTCGTTGTGTTCATCCGGCCGGCAGGCCAGCCGGAAATCTCTGGGGAAGAAGCCTGCTCCTGCCACCAACGGGAACAACCCGCCGCGCCCTCGCAGTATTTCCTCCACACGATCTCGATTCTATGGGCGGGAACTATTCGTCCATCATTTCCGGAGTCACATTTGCTTCCGTACCCGGAATTCCGAGATCAAGCGCGCGTTTGTCAGCCATCGCGAGCAAGCGACGGATCCGGCCTGCAATGGCGTCCTTGGTCATGGGCGGATCGGCAAGGCGGCCCAGTTCGTCCAGGCTGGCCTGCTTGTGGGCGACCCGGAGTTCGCCTGCGTACTTCAGGTGGTCCGGAACATCATCGCCCAGGATTTCAAGTGCCCGGTCAACCCTGGCGCCGGCCGCTACGGCGGCCTGCGCCGAGCGGCGCAGATTGGCGTCATCAAAGTTGGCCAGCCTGTTGGCAGTAGCCCGGACTTCCTTGCGCATGCGCCGCTCCTCCCAGACCATCAAGGCGTCATGTGCGCCCATCCGGGTAAGGAGCGCTGCAATAGTGTCACCGTCGCGGATTACTACGCGGTCTACGCCGCGGACTTCGCGGGCCTTGGCCTGTATGCCCAACCGGCGGGCGGCACCCACCAGTGCCAGCGCGGACTCCGGTCCTGGGCAGGTTACTTCCAGGGACGACGAACGACCCGGTTCGGTGAGGGATCCATGGGCAAGGAAAGCTCCGCGCCAGACGGCTTCCGCATCGGCCGCGGATCCATTGACAACTACGGAAGGCAGGCCGCGCACCGGGCGGCCGCGACCGTCCAGCAGACCTGTCTGGCGGGCAAGGGCTTCGCCGTCGCGGACAACCCTGACCACGTAGCGGCTCCCCCGGCGCAGGCCGCCACCTGAGACCACGATGATCTCGCTCTGGTGCCCGTAAACCTCTGCTATCGCGGCACGCAGCCGCCGCGCGGTGGAAGCCAGGTCCACCTCAGCCTCGATAACGATTCGTCCCGAGATAATATGCAAGCCCCCCGCAAAGCGGAGCATCGCCGAAACCTCAGCTTTGCGGACTGAAGATTTCTTGATGTCCAGCCGGGACAGTTCGTCCTTGACCGACGCGGTAAGTGCCATCGCGTGTGTATTCCTAACTGTTCCCGAAAATATCGTGGTACGCCGCTGCCAGGAGCAGTGGGTCATGGACAGGGCGGCGCCTCGAAGCCCCTACTCTACCCAACACCACCTCCGCACCGATCATCCCCGCTGCTTTCTCAAAGGCCTTCAGGTCCTGGATCGCGGAGGGATCGGCGAGTACGACGTCGACGCTGAACTCCGGCGCATAGCGTCGCAGGACATCCAGGTGGTCGGCCGCCGTCATGCCGGACGTTTCCTTGGTTTCGACGTCAAGATTCATGGTGAGGCAGCGCTTGGCGGCAGTATCGCCCAAGGCCTGCCGAAGCTCGGGGAGCAGCAAATGAGGCAACACCGAGGTGTACCAGGACCCTGGTCCGAGGATGACCCAATCGGCGAGCTCGATCGCGGTGAGCGCCTCGGTGCAGGCCCGGGCGTCCTCGGGCAGCAGCCGCACTTCGTCCAGTTTTCCCGCAACGGCACACTTTGCCTGGCCGCTGACGGTCTGCAGTTCATATCCACCGCCGGGCAGTTCCACCCGGGCTTGGCCCTCAATGGTCAGGGGAACACTGGACATGGGCAGCACCTGGCCCCGCGCGCCCAGCAGCGCCCCGGCCCATTTGAGGCCGGCCACGGTATCCCCCAGCAGCTCCCAGAGCGTGACGATGAGCAGGTTGCCCATGGCGTGGTGGTCAAGCGAACCGCCCTTGGCGGTGCCGGCAGTGAAGCGGTGCTGCATGACGTCCCGCCATGTCCGCCCCCAGTCGGTGTCGTCGCAGAGCGCGCTCAGTGCCATCCGCAGGTCGCCGGGCGGGAGGACGCCGTACTCGTCCCGCAGACGCCCGGAGGAGCCGCCGTCGTCAGCTACCGTGACGATCGCCGTCAGTTCCGACGTCAACAAACGAAGTGCGGAGAGCGACGCGGCCAGTCCGTGTCCGCCGCCGAGGGCCACGACCGAAGGACTTTTGTTTTGCTGGCTGCCCGGAACGCCCTTTGGCGGGATGAGGGGCAACGGACCTGTGAGGACTCCCATTACTCACGCCCCAGGTCGCGGTGGGTGGTTGTCACGGTAACGCGCGGATATTGCGCGAGGCGTTTGGAGAGCTCGACGGCGACTGCCACCGAACGGTGCTTGCCACCGGTGCATCCCACGGCCAGAGTGGCGTAGTGCTTGTTCTCCTGGCGGTAACCGTCCAGGACCGGCTCCAGGGCCTTGACGTAACGGTCGACAAAATCCTGCACCCCATCGGCAGAGAGCACGTAGTCGCTGACGTCCTCATCCAGTCCTGTATGGGGACGTAGCTGCGGCACCCAGTGCGGGTTGGGAATGAAACGGGCGTCGGCCACGAAGTTGGCGTCAACAGGCAAGCCGTACTTGAACCCGAAACTCATGACATTCAGCCGTAGCGTCACAGGTCCGGTATCGCTGAACAATTCAGTGATGGCTGTTGCAAGGCCGTGCACGTTGAACTCACTGGTGTCCAGGACAACGTCGGCATGCTCCCGCAGTTCGCGCAGGACTTCACGCTCTATGCCGATTCCGTCAAGGATCCGTCCCCCGCCCTGCAGCGGATGCGGCCGCCGGCCTTGTTCGAACCGGCGGACCAGGACTTCGTCGCTGGCATCGAGGAACAACACCCGGAACGTGATGCCGGTGGCGCTCAAGGCCCCCAGAGCTGTCTGGATGTCGGTAAAGAGGTCCTTGCTTCGGACATCCACCACTACGGCCAGCTTCGGGATGGATTTGGGCGCGTGCGAGACAATTTCCGCCAGGGTGCCAAGCATCTGGGGAGGAAGGTTGTCCACAACGTACCAACCGTGGTCCTCCAAGGCGTCCGAAGCGGTGCTGCGGCCCGCCCCCGACATGCCGGTAACCACCAGCAGTTCCGCCTCCGCCGGCTTGACGGGCGTTAGTCCGTCCTGCTCCGCGCCGGCTCCTGCCGTTGCCTCATCCATCAGTGGTCCCCGTTTCCTCGACAAGTGGTTGTTACGGCCTGACCGGTGGCATCGCAGTTGCGGCCACCGGTCAAGTTCTTACCCTAGCTAAGATTCGAGGATTTCGCCGGTGGTCATGTTCACGGCAGGAGCGGTTTCACCTGCGTCTTCGCTGGAACCCAGATGCTGCACGACTGCCGCTGCCAACGCCGGACCGATGCCCTTGGCGGAGGTGAGTTCCTCCGCACTGGCCGCCCTGATCTTCTTGAGGGACCCAAAATGTGCCACCAAGGCCTTGCGTTTGGCTTCTCCCAGGCCCGGAACGCCGTCCAGGGCAGACACTGTCATGGCCTTGCCGCGCTTTTGCCGGTGGTACGTGATGGCAAAGCGGTGGGCTTCATCGCGGATGCGCTGTAGCAGGTACAGGCCCTGCGAAGTCCGCGGAAGGATCACGGGGAAGTCGCTGTCGGGGAGCCAGACCTCTTCAAGGCGCTTTGCCAGGCCAACCACGTAGACGTCATCGATGCCCAACCCGGCCAAGGCACGCGCCGCAGCGTTGACCTGCGGCTGCCCGCCGTCCACCACCACCAGGTTGGGCGGGTACGCGAACTTGGCTTTGGGGGCCGGCATGGTGGGGTCCGACGGCGGCGTTTCAGTTCCAGGGGCAGCCGCGGCGGTGCCCGCACGGGTTGGGTTGATGATTTCACCGGAGACGGGCACCTGGGCGGCCTTGTCGGTGAGGTAGTGGCGGAAGCGGCGCGTCAAGACATCGTGCATGGCGGCGGTGTCATCGGTTGCCGCCGCTCCCGTGATGGAGAACTTACGATAATCGGACTTCTTGGGCAGGCCGTCTTCCACCACCACCATGGACGCCACCACGTTGGTTCCTTGGACGTGCGAGATATCGAAGCATTCGATCCGAAGCAGCGGAACCGGAAGCTCAAGGGCCTCCTGTAGCTCCTGAAGGGCCAGCGAACGGACGGTGATGTCCCCGGCCCGGCGCGTCTTGTGCAGCTTCAGCGCCTGCTCGGCGTTCTCGCGGACCGTTGACATGAGCGCAGCCTTGTCACCTCGCTGGGGCACGCGGATATCCACTTTTGCCCCGCGGAGCCCGCCCAGCCATTCACTCAGCTCGGCATGGTTGCTCGGATTCTCCGGAACGAGTACTTCCCGGGGAATGCGGCCCTGGACCTCGCTGTCTTCCCCGTAAACCTGTTGCAGCAGGTGCTCGATGAGTTCCGGCGTCGTGGCGTCTTCGACTTTCTCCACCACCCAGCCACGCTGTCCACGGACCCGGCCGCCGCGGACGTGGAACACCTGCACGGACGCCTCGAGCTCGTCTTCATGCAGCGCGAAGACGTCGGCGTCCGTATCCTCGGCGAGGACTACGGCGTTGCGTTCGAAAACCTTGCGCAAAGCGATGATGTCGTCCCTGAGCCGTGCGGCGCGCTCATAGTCGAGTTCTGCGACGGCGGCCGCCATATCCTTTTCCAGCCGGTTGATGAAGCGCTTGGCTTCCCCGCCCATGAAGGCGCAGAAGTCCTCCGCAAGTTCACGGTGCTCCTCCGGCGTCACGCGGCCAACACAGGGTGCTGCGCATTTGTCGATGTAGCCAAGAAGGCAAGGGCGCCCACTGGCTTGTGCCCGCTTGAAAACGCCCGCGCTGCAGCTTCGGACCGGGAACACGCGAAGGAGGGTGTCCATGGTTTCCCGGATAGCCCCCGCGGTGTAGGGGCCAAAATACCTGGTGCCCTTCTTGCGTTCGCCACGCATGACCTGCACCCTGGGGTACTTCTCCCCCATGGTGACGGCCAGGTAGGGATACGTCTTGTCGTCCCTGAAGACCACGTTGAAACGCGGCTTGAATTCCTTGATCCAGGTGTACTCCAGCTGTAGCGACTCCAGCTCGCTACCCACAACCGTCCACTCCACGCTGCTCGCGGCATGGACCATGGCATGCGTCTTGGGTAGAAGCCCGGACGGGTTTGCAAAGTAGGAATTCAGCCTGGAACGGAGGTTCTTGGCCTTCCCCACGTAGATAACCCGGCCGTGGGGGTCGCGGAAACGGTAGACGCCCGGGGTGGTGGGAATTTCACCCGTTTGGGGCCGGTAACTTGCTGGATTTGCCACGATTCCAGTCTAGTGAACAGGATCGGCAGCCTACGCCAGCCCGCTCAGTCCACCGACTTGCTTTGGTTGTAGCTTGAGGACCGTTCCTGTCCGCTGAGGGCAGCTATGGCATCCATGATCTTGTCCGTCACCTGGCGTCGTGCTGGAAGGGAATGGTCCGGGCCCGTCTTGTCGAAGTAGAGCGGCTCGCCAACCTTCATGGTGAAGTGCTGGGGGCGGACGGCGTTCTTGTCCGCTGGCTGCAGTTTCTCCGTGCCTATCAGGCCCACGGGAATTACAGGCGCGCCCGTGGTGAGCGCCAACCAACCGACGCCGGTCCGGCCGCGATAAAGGATGCCGTCACGGGAGCGGGTGCCCTCCGGGTAAATTCCAATGCCCTTGCCGGACTCCAGGATGTCCAGAAGGGTCTTCAGGGCCTGCACGCTGGCAGCCTGTTCACCGCGTTCCACCGGGATGGAACCGACGGCTTCGAAGAAGGACTTCATCACGGCGCCCTTAACGCCTTTGGTGGTGAAATACTCCGCCTTGGCGAAGAACGCTACTGGACGGGGCATGAGCGCCTGGACAATGACGCTGTCCAGGAAAGAGAGATGGTTTGGCGCCACAATGAACGGGCCTTCTGTTGGCACGTTCTCCAGTCCAATGACCGTGGGCCGGCACGTGGTGGAGATCAGTCCACGCGTTGTCCAGCGGATCGCATCAAAGACTGCCATCGTTTTGTACCTCGCTCAGGGCCGCCGCGCGGACAGCGTCAAGTTCTTCAATTTTGGTTCGCAACTCAAGGGTGCTGCCGACCACGGCAACCGCACCGGCTTCCTCCAGTTCGCCGTCCGAAGCGAAACCCCAGCCAACACCAATGCAGTCAAGGCCATTGGCCATTGCTCCGGCCACGTCCTGGTGCCGGTCCCCCACCATCACAGCAGGCTGGGAGTGGAGATCAGCCAAGGCCGCGCCAACAATCCCGATCTTTCCGGACGCGGAATTGGCTGCCAGCGATTCGTCGTCGGAAGCTCCCCTAATGGAGACAAAGAAATCCGCAATACCGTGATGCTCAAGGACAATCCGGGCAATACCTTGAGGCTTCTGGGTTGCAACGGCGACGGCCCGCCCCGTTTCGGCAAAGAATTCAAGGAGGTCGAATATTCCCGGATACAACTTGCTCTGGCCAATACCGGTTTCCCTGTAATGCCGCCGGTAGCGGGAAATGGTTTCATCTACCAATTCGGTCGGAACATTCGCCAGATGCAGAAGTGCATCGCTGAGCTTGGGGCCAACCATGGCGTTCAGCACGGCCTGTTCCGGGACCCGGAGGTCCATTTCGCGCAGGGCCGCGGATATTCCTCCTGTGATACCGCCGGCTGGATCGACAAGGGTGCCGTCCAGATCGAAAATTACGGGCACCGTTGTTTGAGTCACCGGCTTAGTTTCTCACGAGTAGCGGCATGCCTGAAACTCGCATGCCGCTACCGGAATACTTCTGCCCCGCTGAGGATATTCTTTAGGCGTCCAGGAAGGCGATCCGGGCTGTTAGCGCAGAATTTCCGCAAGGAACGTTGCGGTGTGGCTGTCAGTGGACTTGGCTACCTGCTCAGGCGTGCCCGTTGCGACGATCTTGCCGCCACCTGAACCACCGTTCGGCCCGAGGTCCACAATCCAGTCCGCGGACTTGATGACGTCCAGGTTGTGCTCAATGGTGATCACGGTGTTGCCCTTGTCCACCAGTCCTTGCAGGACCATAAGCAGCTTCCGGATGTCCTCGAAGTGCAGACCGGTAGTGGGTTCGTCCAGAACGTAGATGCTGCGTCCGTTGGACCTCTTCTGGAGTTCTGCAGCCAACTTCACGCGCTGCGCCTCGCCACCGGACAGGGTTGTGGCCGGCTGGCCCAGCCTGACATAGCCCAGTCCCACGTCCACCAAGGTGTTCAGATGCCGCGCGATAGGGGTGAAGGCAGCAAAGAATTCAGCGCCTTCCTCGATGGGCATGTTAAGGACATCGGCAATGGTCTTTCCCTTGTAATGCACTTCAAGGGTTTCCCGGTTGTAACGGGCGCCATGGCACACCTCACACGGAACGTAGACGTCAGGCAGGAAGTTCATTTCGATCTTCAATGTGCCATCTCCGGAGCACGCTTCGCAGCGGCCGCCCTTGACGTTGAACGAGAAGCGGCCGGGCTGGTAACCGCGGACCTTTGCTTCGGTGGTTTCGGCAAACAGTTTCCGGATGTTGTCGAACACGCCTGTGTACGTTGCCGGGTTGGAGCGGGGTGTGCGCCCAATGGGGCTCTGATCGACGTGGACCACCTTATCCAGGTGCTCCAATCCATTCACGCTCCGGTGCCGCCCGGCAACCTGCTTGGCGCCATTGAGCTTGTTGGCGAGGACCTTGTAAAGGATCTCGTTCACCAGCGTGGACTTGCCCGAACCGCTGACACCCGTCACTGCCGTGAAGAGCCCCAGGGGGAACGTGGCATCCACATTGTCCAGGTTGTTTTCCCTGGCACCGATGACCTTTAGTTCACGTTTTTTGTCGTACTTGCGGCGCTTGGCCGGGACATCGATCTTGCGGCGGCCGGACAGGTAGTCGCCAGTGAGGGAGTCCTTGTTTTCCAAGAGCTCCTTGTAGGTACCTGAATGGACCACTTGCCCGCCGTGCTCCCCGGCGCCGGGTCCAATGTCAACCACCCAGTCCGCTTCATGGATGGTGTCCTCGTCATGCTCCACCACGATCAGTGTGTTGCCGAGATCCCGCAGGCGGGTCAGCGTCTCGATCAAGCGGCGGTTGTCGCGCTGGTGCAGACCGATGGAAGGTTCGTCAAGGACGTAGAGGACTCCCACCAGGCCGGAACCAATTTGCGTAGCCAGGCGGATACGTTGGGCTTCACCGCCGGACAAGGTCCCGGAAGGACGTTCCAGGTTCAAGTATTCAAGTCCCACGTCCAAAAGGAACGTCAACCGGGCCTGGATTTCCTTCAGGACCTGGTGGGCAATCTGTGCCTCGCGGTCGGTCAGGGTCAGGCTGCCCAGGAACGACGCACATTCACGCATGGGAAGGGCCGCGACTTCAGCGATCGACTTCCCATTGATCAACACCGACAACGAGGCAGGATTGAGCCGGGCACCGTTGCACTCGGGGCAGGGAATCTGGCGCATGTACTCTTCGTACCTGTCCCGTGCCCAATCCGAGTCAGTTTCGCCGTGTTTGCGGTGAACATATTGGATGGCGCCCTCAAAGCCGGTGCTGTACTTGCGTTCCCGGCCGAACCGGTTGCGATACTGGACCACAACCTTGTGGTCCTTGCCGTGCAGCACGGTGTTCCGGACATCCTTGGGGAGTTTTTCCCACGAGGTGTCCATGGAGAAGCCGAGTTCATGGGCCAGGCCCTCCAGGAGGCGGTTCCAGTACTCCGTGGTGGCGGTGCCCAGGGACCAGGGGGCGATGGCGCCTTGTGCCAGGGAAAGCTCCGGATTGGGAACAATCAGTTCCTCGTCCACTTCAAGCCTGGTTCCGATGCCACTGCAGGCCGAGCAGGCGCCAAAGGGGTTGTTGAACGAGAAAGAGCGTGGCTCGATTTCATCGATGGCCAGGGGGTGCTCGTTGGGGCATGCGAGGTTCTCGGAGAAAGCACGGATACGTGCGGGGTCCCCCGCGTCAAGGTCCACGAACTCAATCAGCACCCGGCCTTCCGCCAAGCCCAAGGCAGTTTCAATGGAATCGGTGAGCCGCTGGCTGATCTCTTCCTTGACCACCAAGCGGTCCACCACCACCTCGATGGTGTGCTTGAACTGTTTGCCAAGCTTGGGCGGCTCGCTGAGCTGTACCAGTTCGCCGTCCACCCGTGCGCGCGAATAGCCTTTGGCCGTGAGTTCCTTGAAGAGGTCCACGAACTCGCCCTTGCGCCCGCGAACCACAGGAGCGAGAACCTGGAATCGTGTGCCCTTTTCCAGTTCCAACAGCTGGTCAACGATCTGCTGCGGGGTTTGCCGGGCGATGGGCTCGCCACAAACCGGGCAGTGCGGACGGCCTACACGCGCCCAGAGCAGACGCATGTAGTCGTAAATTTCCGTGATGGTGCCCACGGTGGAGCGAGGGTTCTTGCTGGTGGATTTCTGGTCGATCGACACCGCGGGCGACAGGCCCTCGATGAAGTCCACGTCCGGCTTGTCCACCTGGCCGAGGAACTGGCGGGCGTAGGCGGACAACGATTCCACGTACCGACGCTGCCCCTCGGCAAAGATCGTATCGAATGCCAAGGAGGACTTGCCTGAGCCTGAAAGGCCCGTGAACACGATCATCGCATCCCTGGGGAGGTCCAGGTCTACATTGCGCAGGTTGTGTTCCCGCGCGCCCTTGACTACCAGCCGGGACAGGTCCGGCCTGGTGGGCTTGGTATCGGGGACGACGGCTACACTCTTCAGGGCATCGATGGCTGCATCTTCAGCTAAGGCTTTGGGCACCTACCAATGCTAATCGAAAACTTCTTCGAATTTCCATGTCGTGCCTCACATGCTACCGATCGGTATCAATCAGCGTCATATGCGGCCGCAAGAAGCTGTACAGCCTCCGCGAATGAGGCTCCTTGGGCCTTTGCCGCAGCAGCATACTGGGCGGCAACTTCCGCAAGCGCGCCCCAGCGGTCATCCCGTGCACACACGATGGTGCCGTTGCGTCCCCTCGTGGCGACGACGCCGGCAGCCTCCAGTTCCTTATAGGCGCGGGCCACTGTATGTGGGGCTACATCCAACACACCCGCCAGGTTGCGCACCGGCGGGAGCTTCGCTCCAACTGCGAGGACGCCGGAGTCTGCGAGTTCGATGATGCGCAGCCTCAGCTGCTCAAAAAGGGCAACTCCGCTGCTGGTGTTGGGCCGCCAGTTCCCGGGAAAGCCGTCCATGGCAGTCATCGCGAAAACCGGCCGGGTACCGGAAGCCATCCGGGCGTTTGCTGCTCAATGAAGCGTCCATGGTCCATGCCGAGAATTAGACCAGCGACGCGGAAAGGGTACAAGCCACGGGCGGCAGGAAACTTAATTGCTACGTCCGGCAACAGGTCCTGCCGGCTCATTTGTCTTTCCGGGCCACCGCGAAGATACGACGGAACGGGAACACCGTCCCGTGGCCCGTAGGCGGATATGCCTCGCGCAGCAAAGCGGAGTATTCCTGCTCGAATTCGGCGGCATCTGCAGGAGACAGCGCTGCCAGTACCGGCCGCAGTCCTGTGCCGCGCACCCACTCAAGGACGGGGTCCTTGCCCGGCAACAGCTGCTGGTAGGTGGTTTCCCAGGCGTCAGCTGCGCAGCCGGCGTCGAGCATGATACCCAGGTAGTCCGCAGGACTGCCCACAACGCCATCATGCCGAAGGACGCCGCCAAGGCGGGAGGACCATTTGGGTGACGCGGCAAGCTCCCTCATGAGAGTGTGCGAAGGGGATGTGAAGTTCCCCGGGACCTGGAGCGCGAACCAGGCGCCTGGTTTAAGTGCACGCAGCCAGTGACCGAGCATGGCCTGGTGCCCGGGAACCCACTGGAGTGCGGCGTTGGTTACTACGACGTCTGTCTCCTGGTCAGGCTGCCAACCAGCAATATCTGCCTGCTCGAATTCCAGGTTGGCGAATTTCCGGGCCTCTCCATCTGCCTTCGCAAGCATGTCGCCGGAGGAATCGAGGCCGACCACGCGCGCATCGGGCCAGCGGACAGCCAGTGTGGCTGTGAGGTTGCCGGGGCCGCATCCAAGATCCACCACTTTCCGCGGCGATTCAGCCTGGATCCTGGCCACCAAGTCATGGAACGGCCTGTCCCTGTGATTGCCGAACTCCACATACTTGGACGGATCCCACCTCATATAAGCCTCCTGGCGTTGGGCAACAGTGCTGGGGCGAGCCTAAACCGTCCGGGGACTAAGCTGGAAACCAATGAAACTTCTTGAGCAGCTCCCTGGTTCCACCCCCTCCAACCCGTTGGGTCCGGACGAGATCTATACACGGTTCGTTGAGTGGACAGAAGGCCGCGGCTTGCAGTTGTACGCTGCCCAGGACGAAGCCATCATGGAGCTCGCCTCCGGAGCCAACGTCATCCTGGCTACACCCACCGGGTCGGGTAAATCGCTGGTCGCCATTGCGGCCCACTTCGAGGCCATGGCCCGTGGCCAGCGCAGTTATTACACCGCTCCCATCAAGGCTTTGGTCTCGGAGAAGTTTTTCGCCCTCTGCGACATCTTCGGTGCCGAAAACGTTGGCATGATTACGGGTGACTCCGGCGTAAACCAGGATGCGCCGATAATTTGCTGCACCGCTGAGATCCTGGCCAATATTGCCCTCCGCGAGGGAGCTTCCGCGGAACTTGGCACCGTGATCATGGATGAATTCCACTTCTACTCCGATCCCCAGCGCGGATGGGCCTGGCAGGTTCCCCTGCTTGAACTGCCGCAGGCCCAGTTCCTGCTCATGTCCGCGACGCTGGGTGACGTCAGCCGTTTCGAAGCCGGCCTCACCGAACTCACCGGGCGGCCCACCACTACCGTTAGCTCTGCCGAACGTCCGATTCCACTGCATTACTACTACCACCTCACTCCGGTCCACGAGACACTGGAAGAACTGCTCTCCACCAAGCAGGTCCCGGTCTACGTTGTGCACTTCAGCCAGGCAGAAGCGATCGAGCGTGCCCAGAACCTGATGAGCATCAACATGTGCAGCCGGGAGGAAAAGGACCGCATCGCTGAGCTCATCGCAGGCTTCCGGTTCGCCGCGGGCTTCGGAAAGACACTCAACCGGCTGGTCCGCCATGGCATCGGCGTCCATCACGCCGGCATGCTGCCCAAGTACCGCCGCCTGGTGGAGCAACTCGCACAAGCCGGGCTCCTGAAGGTTATCTGCGGGACCGACACGCTGGGCGTGGGCATCAACGTTCCCATCCGCACGGTTCTGTTGACGGCGTTGAGCAAATACGACGGCGTACGCACCCGGGTGCTCAACTCACGCGAGTTCCACCAGATTGCCGGCCGCGCGGGTCGCGCAGGGTATGACACCGCCGGCACCGTGGTGGTCCAGGCACCGGATCACGTAGTGGAGAATGCCAAGGCCATGGCAAAGGCCACGGCAAAGTTCGGCGACGACCAGAAGAAGCTTCGCCAAGTGGTCAAGAAGAAGCCACCGGAAGGTTTCGTTTCCTGGGGTGAATCAACGTTCAAACGGCTGGTGGAGTCGGTTCCGGAGCCTTTGGGTTCCAGCTTTACGGTCACCCACGCGATGCTCCTCAACCTCATGGAACGCCCAGGAGATCCGTTCCAGGCAACCCGGCGCTTGCTCACTGAAAACCACGAGAACCGCCCGGCGCAGTTGAAACTCATGAAGAAAGCGCTGGGCATCTACCGTGAACTGCTGGCCGCGGGTGTGGTTGAACGCATTCCGGAAGATGAACAACAATCCGAAGGCCGTTCTGTCCGCTTGACGGTCCACTTGCAGGCCAACTTTGCCCTCAATCAACCGCTTTCACCGTTTGCGCTTGCCGCGCTGGAACTGCTGGATCCAGAGTCGCCGTCGTATGCGCTGGACGTTGTTTCGGTTATCGAGGCCACATTGGAGAAGCCGCGCCAGATTCTCTCTGCGCAGCAGAAGAAGGCCCGTGGCGAGGCGGTTGCCGCCATGAAGGCCGACGGCATCGAATATGAGCAGCGGATGGCCATGCTCGATGAAGTCACGTACCCGATGCCCTTGGCGGAGATTCTTGGCCAAGCCTTCGAGGTGTACCGAAAGGCTGCACCATGGGTGGGCGACTTCGAGCTGGCGCCGAAGTCAATTATCCGCGACATGTATGAACGTGCCATGAACTTCGGAGAGTTCGTGCAGTTCTACGGCCTGGCCCGCTCCGAGGGCATCGTCCTGCGCTACTTGGCGGATGGATTCCGTGCACTCAGGCAGACTGTGCCCCAGGACTTGCTGCGCGAGGACCTCGAGGACCTCATCGCCTGGCTGGGTGAACTTGTCCGGCAAGTGGACTCCAGCCTCCTAGACGAGTGGGAGGAGCTAACCTCAGGGCTCATGCCAACACCGCATGACGCTCCCCCACCTCCGCCGCCGCTATTGACCACGAACATCAGGGCTTTCCGGGTCATGGTCCGGAACGAAATGTTCCGCAGGGTGGAGCTGTTTGCGGACGAAGACTCTGCCGCCCTGGGTGAGCTGGACGCCGACGCCGGCTGGGACGCCGAGCGCTGGGAAGAGGTTCTGGACGACTACTTCGATGAACACGATGACATCGGCACGGGACCTGATGCCCGCGGACCCGGATTGCTCATCATCACCGAAGAACCCGGCACGTGGCGGGTCCGCCAGATCTTCGATGACCCCGCCGGAAACCACGACTGGGGCATCTCCGCCGATGTGGATCTCGCGGCTTCCGATGAGACGGGCACAGCCGTGGTTCGCGTGACGAACGTCAACCGGCTCTAAGCCAACAGGCTCCCAGGTCCAGCTCAACCGGCTTAAGGAAGTCCCATGGAATCCGTCCCCGATCTCGGCAGCAGCTTGCGGGCGCTGGAGGTAATGAGCGCACAACCTGCGGCTCCCTGGACCGGATCGCGACGATGGTGGCCCTGCGCAGATGGCGTTCCTGCACTGGACGTGGAAGGGCTGGCTTTGGGCGCGGTGCGGGCTGCAGCTACGGCCCTGAATGCCTTGATGGGAACGACGCGCCGGTATTCTGTCGCAGCGGGGCCCACTGCGGCCGCGTTCGATTCCCTGGGGCACCTGCGCATAGGTGGCCGGAAAGCTGAAGGGTTCGCTCCCTTGTCCGGTTTTCGAAAAACCGCTGATGGCTGGATCCGCCTCCACGCAAACTATCCACACCACGCGGCCCGGCTCATGGAAGCGGTCTCGGCCAGCGAACCTGCCGACGTGGACCGCGCACTTCTGGCAATGACGGCTTTGGAAGCCGAACACCTTATTGCGGGAAACGACGGCGTAGCGGCCGCTGTCCGTACCAGGGAAGAGTGGGTAGCCGCCCCTATGTTTGAAGCGGCCAGTGAGGGGCCGTGGATCACTTTCGATCAACCGGGACAATCCGCTGAAGCAAGCCGCCCGTCGTCGTGGGTTCCTGCCGCGGAACCGGGACGTCCTTTGGCAGGTCTCAAAGTCCTTGACCTGACCCGGGTCATTGCCGGCCCCGTGGCAACCCGGCTCCTTGGAGCCTTGGGCGCGGACGTCCTCCGGATAGACCCTCCCCAGCTTCCGGAGCTGACGGACGCCTTCATTGACTCCGGCTTTGACAAACACAGCGCCGAAGCAGACTTCCGGAATCCCGAAGATCTGGCTGCGGTCATGGGCCTCCTGGAGACGGCAGACGTTGTGGTAGTGGGGTATCGCGGCGGCGGGCTGGATCGTTTTGGATTGACCCCCGACGCGCTGCTGCGGCGCCGCGCCGACCTCGTCGTAGTTGCCTTGGGCGCATGGGGCCACGGCGGTCCCTGGCAGGCGCGACGAGGATTTGACAGCCTCGTGCAGGCAGCATGCGGGATAGCTGATCGATATGGCCAGTCCGGCGACGGCGGGTGGAGGCCTGGGGCGCTACCGGTGCAGGCACTGGATCACGCCACGGGTTATGGCCTTGCGGCGGCAGTGTTCGCTTTGCTTGCCCAGCGACTGGGTACGGGACGTGGCGGAGCAGCCCGGCTTTCGCTGGTCCGGACAGCGGAAGAGTTACTTCTCCTTTCGACGGGCACGGCGACTGAAGTCGAGCTGCCAGAGCCCGATTTCCACGAGATGGACAGCCCCTACGGCCGTCTCCGGTACGTTGGCCCACCCATCACGGTGGATGGTGTTCCCGTTGGTTATCAAGAACCTCCTGTCACGTACGGGTCCTCCGCCCTGCGCTGGCGGTAGGCGACCCGGGCCCTAGTAAGCTCGGAAGCATGAGTGTAATCCGCCCTGCCACCGTTGAAGACGTTCCCGCCATCCTGCGTATGATCCACGATCTTGCGATCTACGAAAAGGAACCCGACGCCGTCAGGAACACCCCGGAGCTCCTGACCGAGGTGCTCTTCGGAGAGAACCCCCGGGTGTACGCCACCATGGCCGCGAATGCCGCTGGGACAGTGCAAGGTTTCGCCCTGTGGTTCCTGAACTACTCAACGTGGGAGGGTGTCCACGGCATCTACCTGGAGGACCTTTACGTTATTCCGGAAGCGCGTGGCGAGGGCCATGGCAAGGCGCTCCTGCAGCATCTGGCCGCGACCGCCGTCGAACGCGGCTATGCCCGGGTGGAGTGGAGCGTCCTGGACTGGAACGAACCGTCCATCAAGTTCTATAAGAACCTTGGCGCCCTCCCCATGGATGAATGGTCGACGTTCAGGCTGACCGGCGAGGCGCTGGAAACGTTCGGGGCAGGTGCCACCAACGGAAGCAAGGCTCTTGCCCATGGCTGAACTGCAGGCCGTGGCCGACGCACACCGCATCCGCGCCCGGCACGAATTCCGAGGCCTCCGAACCGCTGAGCACTACTTCACGGTCCCCCTGGACCACGGTTTGGCCACATCTGCTGTGGACGGCCAGACGACCGGCGAAACGATCACTGTATTCGCGCGGGAGTATTCCTCCACGGAGTACTCCGCGGAGGAGGCCGCCAAACTTCCGTGGTTGCTGTTCCTCCAGGGTGGACCCGGCGGACGCGGGAACCGCGTCACTTCCCTCTCAGGTTGGATGAAGGCAGCGGCCAAGGATTTTCGGATCCTGATGCTGGACCAGCGCGGCACGGGCCTTTCCACTCCGGTGGAGCGGCAGTCATTGGAGCTGCGGGGTGACGCCGCAGCCCAGGCTGACTACCTGAGGCATTTCCGGGCCGATTCGATCGTGGCTGACGCCGAGTTCATCCGGCATGCCCTGGATTCCGGTCCATGGTCGGTGCTGGGCCAGAGCTTTGGTGGGTTCTGCGCGTTGACCTATTTGTCGTTCGCCCCGAAAGGGCTGCGGGAGGTTCTCATCACGGGAGGACTTGCCCCGCTGCACGGCCCCGCAGAGCGCGTGTACCGCGCCACTTTCCGCCGGGTGGCGGAGCGGAACGCGGAGTACTTCGCCTGGTATCCGGAAGACCGCGAAACTGTCACCAGGATCGTCCGCCACCTCGGGCAGCATGAGGAATTCCTGGCCAGCGGGGAACGGCTGACGCCCGAGCGGTTCCAGATGGTGGGATCGTTCCTCGGCGGCAACACCCGGGTGGACTCCCTGCACTACCTCCTGGAGGACGCCTTCATCGAAACACCCGTGGGCGAACGCCTGTCGGAGGTGTTCCTTGAGCAAGTCCGGACCCTGGTGAGCCGGGCCGGGAACCCTCTGTACGCGGTCCTCCATGAATCGATCTACGGGCAGGGCCAGGCCACGGACTGGGCAGCATGGCGCGTGCTGGAAGAATTCCCGGAGTTCAAACCCGAAGCAGAAGCCCCCCTGCTCACGGGCGAAATGGTCTACCCCTGGTACTTCGAACAGGACCCTGCACTAATCCCGCTTCGCGACGTAGCCGACTTGCTGGCAGCCAAGTCGGACTGGTGTCCCCTCTACGACCACCAGCAGTTGGCGGTCAACAAGGTTCCAGTAGCAGCCGCCGTCTACAAAAACGATATCTACGTGGACCATGACCTCTCAATGGAAACCGCCGCGGCAGTCCGTGGGCTTCAAACCTGGGTCACGGACGACTTCCACCATGACGGCATAGGGGAAGACGGCGAAGGCATCTTCAGGCGGCTCTTCGGGCTTGTGCGGGGTTCCCGCTAACCCACCCTGTTTCCAGCGCAGGGATTGTTCCCGCGCAGGGATTCTTCCTATGCGGGGAGTGAACGGCGCACCCGGGCAGCGGTGGCGGCCGTTAAGGCCAGCATGACGGCGGCCAGCACGCCAGCGGCTATGTTCAGTCCTTCGTAGCCGAGCCAGGCGAGGACGAGTCCGGACGTCGCGCCGCCCGTTGCGCCCGCCGCGCCCATGAGCGTATCGGAAACGCCCTGCACGGTTACCCTCTGTTCTTCGGCGACGCTCTCCGCAAGCAGGGTGGATCCGGCAATGGTCGCGGCGGACCAGCCAAGGCCAAGGATGATCAGCCCGGTGGTGACCAACACCGGCTCTTGTTGGCCGATTCCTGCGATCAGCACTGCGACCAGCAGAAGCCCGTGGCCCATGGCGATGGTTTGGATGCGGCCGGCTTTGTCCGTCAGCCAACCCCAAAGTGGCGATAGGGCGAACATGCCGGCGATATGCAGCGAAATGGTCAGCCCAATAACTACCAGGGCATCCGTGCTGTCAGTTGTTCCGCCGTGATGGCCGGCATGTGAACCGCCAACCAGCTGCTGCAGGTGCAAGGGTGTCATGGACATGATCGCCACCATGACGCCGTGTGCTGCGACCACGGCCGCAAGCCCAAGGATGGCCCGGGGCGAGGAACGAACAGCCTGCAGGCCGGAACGGATGGTGCCCCTGACAGGCAGGGACCCGGCGCCCGCGGATTCCGAGGCCAAGCGCCGTGCCAGCAGCAGCGGGTCGGGCCGCAAACCGGCAAACAGCAGCACCGCCGCCAGGAACAGCCCTGCGGCCGAGAAGACAAACGGTCCGGCAATCGGCGGCAGGCCCAATGCGGCCCCCACTGCGGCGCCGGGCTGGATGAGGTTCGGCCCCGCGACAGCCCCAATCGTGATGGCCCAAACAACAGTGGACAGTGACCTGCCGCGGTGCTCAGCGTGGGCGAGGTCGACGGCGGCGAACCTCGCCTGAAGGTTGGCGGCTGTACCAAGACCGAGGAAACCGGCAGCGAGCAGGAGCAGCGGGAAGGATCCGATCACCACGGATGCCATCACCAGGAGCGCCCCGATCATGGCAGCGACCAAACCGGAGACGAGGCCAACCCGGCGTCCGCGTGCTTCCGCGAGCCGTGCCAGCGGTAGGGCAGTCAGGGCTGCAGCGAGGGTCAGCACAGTAGTGATGGATCCAGCCCACGCCTCGGATCCGGACAGGTCCACGGCCAGGAGCGATCCAATGGATAACGTGGCGCCGTTACCGATTCCGCTCAGGAGCTGGGCCGAGCTGAGCAGGAAAACAGTACGGCGCTGAACCCGTTGGGGGTCCAGCGCCGTAGTAGAAGTGGTAGTCACTTCACGAGACTACAACCTTCACAGCCCGGTTACTCTGCTTCGCTCAAGCTCTTCTTCGCGTCTTCTTCCAACCGCGCGTCCAGCTTGGACTGGCGGGCGGCCGGGCTAAGCAAGCTGGCCACGACGGCTACGACGATCGTGCCGATAATGACCGCCAACGAAACGAAGGTGGGAATCTCCGGAGCCCACTCGATGTGGTGGCCGTTGTTGATGAAGGGAAGCTCGTTGACGTGCATTGCGTGCAGGACGAGCTTGACGCCAATGAAGGCAAGAATGACTGACAGGGCGTGCTTCAAGTAGATCAAGCGGCTCATCAGTCCGCCCAGCAGGAAGTACAGCTGGCGCAGGCCCATGAGCGCGAAGATGTTGGCCGTGAAGACGATGAAGGCACTCTGGGTCAGGCCGAAGATCGCGGGAATGGAGTCCACCGCGAACAGGAGGTCTGTCATGCCGATGGTCACGAAAACGATCAGCATCGGGGTGAAGACCTTCTTGCCGTCCACCGTGGTCCGCAGCTTGCCGCCGTCGAACTTTTCAGACATCGGCAGGACCTTGCGCAGCCGGGCAACCAGGGGGTTTTCGGCACCTTCTTCTTCGTCTTCACCGGAATCCGTGGCCTGCTTCCAGGCAGTCCACAGCAGGAACGCGCCGAAGATGTAGAAGATCCAGCTGAATTGCTCGATGACTACTGCGCCCAAGGCGATGAAAATGCCGCGAAGGACCAGTGCGATGATGATGCCCACCATCAGCACTTCCTGCTGGTATTTCCGCGGCACCGAGAAGCGGGCCATGATGATGATAAAGACGAACAGGTTGTCGATGCTCAGGCTGTATTCCGTGACCCAGCCAGCGACGAACTGGCTGCCGTATTCGGGGCCAGTGAAGTAGAACATGGCACCGGCAAAGACCAGGGCCAAGGCAACGTAGAAGGCGACCCAGAGGCCGGCTTCCTTCATTGTTGGTTCGTGGGGACGCTTGACGACCAGGAGGAGGTCGATCAGCAGGATAATTCCGAGGGCGACAAACGAGCCGACCTCAAACCAGATTGGAAGCTCCATTAATGCGGGCCTTTCGCAGGGTACGGGAAAGCGGTGTAAGTCTCTCCGGCCTGCCAGTGCGGTGAATGCACGTTCAGCGGCCCACTAAGTCCGGCGAGGCATCTGTGCCTTGCGTGCTGACGGACGTAGCGCTTGGGATACTCCCCTACGTGACCATAACCTTACCTTAGGCGTGCCCTGCAGACTGCATTTGACGCAATTCCCGCTTCAACTCCCCCACTTCGTCACGGATACGGGCCGCCACCTCGAATTGCAGTTCGGCAGCGGCGCCATGCATCTGTTCCGTGAGTTGTTCGATGAGGCCAACCAGGTCTTCCGCTGGAGCTGCGGCCAGCCCGTCCTTCCGGACGGTGGCTGCACCTTTGGCGCCGGACGTACGTTTGGCACCCTTGGCCAGCCTGTTGTTGTTCAGGAGCTCCTGGGTATCGGCATCTTCGCGTGCCAACTGGTCTGTGATGTCAGCGATCTTCTTGCGAAGCGGCTGGGGGTCAACCCCGTTGTCGGTGTTGTACTTGATCTGGATGGCGCGGCGCCGGTTGGTTTCCTCGATGGCGTGGGCCATGGAGTCCGTGATCCTGTCCGCGTACATGTGGACCTGGCCGGACACATTTCGAGCGGCACGGCCAATCGTCTGGATCAGGGAGGTAGAGGAACGCAGGAAGCCTTCCTTGTCCGCATCCAGGATGCTTACGAGTGAGACTTCAGGCAGGTCCAGGCCTTCACGCAGGAGGTTGATGCCGACCAGGACGTCAAAGACCCCCATCCGCAGCTCGCGCAGCAGTTCCACCCGGCGAAGAGTATCGACGTCGGAGTGGAGGTACTGGACCTTGACTCCATGGCCCAGGAGGTAGTCTGTGAGGTCTTCGGCCATCCGCTTGGTCAACGTGGTGACCAGGACACGTTCATCGCGTTCAGTACGTTGGCGGATTTCACCCAGGAGGTCATCGATTTGTCCCTTGGTGGGCTTCACGATCACTTCGGGGTCGATCAGGCCGGTGGGCCGGATGATCTGCTGGACATATCCGTCTGCCTTCCCGAGCTCGTACTTTCCGGGCGTGGCCGACAAGTACACGGTCTGCCCGATGCGTTCAAGGAACTCGTCCCACTTCAAGGGCCGGTTGTCCATGGCGGAGGGCAGCCGGAAGCCGTGGTCCACCAGCGTGCGCTTGCGGGACATGTCCCCTTCATACATAGCGCCGATTTGCGGGACGGTGACGTGGGATTCGTCGATTACCAGGAGGAAGTCATCAGGGAAGTAGTCCAACAGGCAGTGCGGTGCCGTACCGCCGGCGCGGCCGTCAATGTGCCGGGAGTAATTCTCGATGCCGTTGCAGAAACCCATCTGCTGCATCATTTCGAGATCGTAGGTGGTCCGCATCCGCAGGCGCTGGGCTTCCACCAGCTTGTTCTGGCTCTCCAGCACCTTCAGGCGTTCGGCGAGTTCGTCTTCGATGGCTGTGATCGCCCGGCCCATTCGTTCCGGCCCTGCCACGTAGTGGGAAGCCGGGAAGACGTACATCTCGGTTTCCTCGCGAATGACCTCGCCGGTGACTGGATGCAGTGTGTAGATGTTCTCGATTTCATCGCCGAAAAATTCGATCCTGAGTGCGAGTTCCTCGTACATGGGAATGATCTCTACGGTGTCTCCGCGGACGCGGAAGGTGCCGCGGTGGAAGTCCATGTCGTTTCGCGTGTACTGCATGGAAACGAACTTGCGAAGGAGGTGGTCGCGGTTCATTTCAGCGCCCTTGGTGAGCGTCACCATGCCCGCGATGTATTCTTCGGGCGTTCCCAGGCCGTAAATGCAGGAGACTGTGGCCACCACGATGACGTCACGCCGGGTCAGCAGTGCATTGGTGGCCGAGTGCCGAAGGCGCTCAACTTCCTCATTGACCGAGGAGTCCTTTTCGATGAACGTATCCGTCTGGGGTACGTAGGCTTCCGGTTGGTAGTAGTCGTAGTACGAAACAAAGTACTCCACCGCATTGTTGGGCAGGAGTTCCCTGAACTCGTTGGCGAGCTGGGCTGCCAGGGTCTTGTTTTGAACCATGACCAACGTGGGGCGCTGCACCTGCTCAATGAGCCACGCAGTGGTGGCGCTCTTGCCCGTGCCCGTTGCGCCAAGAAGTACGACGTCCTTCTCGCCGTTCTTGATGCGTTCCGTCAGTTCCGCAATTGCCGCCGGCTGGTCTCCGGCGGGTTTGTAGTCGCTGACGACTTCGAAGGGCGCGACGACACGGTTGATCTCCTGGGCAAGACTCATGACACCAATCTACCCCTGCACCCCGACAGTTATTGTCCTGCTTTATGTCCCGCTGCAACGGAAGAATACGACGGCGGTTGCCAGCCGGTGCGGCTGGCCCACTCATCCATCAGCGGCCAGGCCACCTCCGTGAACCAGGGCTCTTTGGCGTCGGCGTATCCAGCGGTGCCGGGGTCGGTGGCATGCTGTGCAGCCACTTCGCGCTTGTGCGCCTCGTACACGGCAAGAGCAGAAGGTTCCGCCCTCAACCAGTCGCGGAACAACAGCGCGTATCTCCAACCCGGCGTGCCGGCAACGCGCACATGAAGGTTGGTTGGGCGTCCCGGATCAGCATTGGCATGGAAGCGCTTTTGCCATTGGGCCGGATCAGGGTGTGACGGCTTCGGGGTGTCCGCGGTCACGCCAGGAACACGTGGGTATCCAGCAGCGGCCAGACGCGGTGCGATCCGATCCGCTGCGTCAAGGTCCGCAACAGTCACTTGAAGGTCGATAACATCCTTGGCGGCCAGTCCGGGCACGGACGTAGACCCAATGTGGTCCACGGCGAGGATGTCATCCGGTGCTGCCGCTCGGATGCGCGAGGAGAGCCGGGCCGCTTGCAGGCCCCAGTCGGTTCGCGGGGCGGACAGGACCGGACCATTTGTCCGCCGGGCACGAACCCCACGCCTGCAATTCTCAGCGAAGGGCACCAACCGCCCGAACCACAAGTCATCCACTTTGGCGAGCAGTTCCTCCCGGCTACCGGAATTTTCCAGGACGATGTCCGCCGCAGCGATTCTTGCCTCCTGGCTGGCTTGGGCCGCCATTCGGGAACGCGCGTCCTCATGGGTCATTCCGCGAAGGCCGACCATCCGTTGAATCCGCACATCATCCGGGGCGTCCACCACGATTACCAGATGGAAAGCGCTCCCCTGCCCTGTCTCAACCAACAAGGGAATGTCCTGGACCAGAATGTCTTCATCCGTAGCTTCGGCGACGATTGCCGCTGCGGACTGCCGGACCAACGGATGGATGATGCCATTGAGCACTTCCCGCCGAGCGGGATCCTGGAAAACTATGGCGCCAAGGGCCGGCCGGTCCAGTCTGCCCTGCCCGTCCAGGATCTCCGGCCCAAAAGCCTCTACTACACGGGCCAGGCCCGGAGTTCCAGGCTCCACCACTTGCCTGGCAATGACGTCAGCATCAATGAGCACAGCCCCCAGCTCGTGCAGCCTGGCCGCCACCAGCGATTTTCCCGAGGCGATGCCGCCCGTCAGTCCGATCTTCAACACCCCTCCACACTAGACTGAAGCGGTGGAAATTGAGGATGACAGCCGCGCGACGGCCTACACAACGCTGGCCGAGGGTCCTGATTTCCGTCACGAGCTGGAGATCCGCCGCTCCCGCTTCATCACCGTCCTCCGCCGCTCTCCTGACGAAGATACGGCACGCTCACTTGTGGCTGCGCTGCGACGCGAGTTCCATGACGCACGGCACCACTGTTCGGCTTTCGTTGTAGGTCCGGACAGGATGGTTCAACGATCCAGTGACGACGGCGAACCTTCCGGCACGGCTGGTATCCCCATGTTGGAGGCACTGCTCAAACGTGAGACATCACCCGGGGTGACTGATCTGAGCGACGTAAGCGCCGTCGTCGTGCGCTATTTTGGTGGGATTCTCCTGGGCGCCGGCGGGCTGGTCCGCGCCTATTCGGAGTCGGTCTCGGCTGCCCTTGATGCCGCCCCGCTGGTGCAGCGCCGCAGGCTGCGGCTACACGCCGTCAGCGTTCCACATGCCGCCGCCGGGCGACTGGAAAATGACCTCCGCTCGGCCGGGTACGTAATGGCGGAGACCGGCTACGGAGCCAACGAGACGGTCCTGAGATTGGCGCTCCCCGATGAGCCGGCAGCAATGGCCGACGCCGGTGCACGGCTCGCGGCGTTAACCGCCGGGTCTGCGGTACTCCAGCCGGAGGGAACGGAATGGATCGATGTGCCCTGAATCAACTGTGGCACCCCGCGTGGCACTGGCCGACGTTGATGAGGAGATGCTCAAGGAATTGCTTGCGTTGGCGCTCGTACAAGCCAGCGCTGATGAGGTCACTCCCCCTCTGGGCTCGACGCCGTCCTGGAACCCTGAACGGATCGCCTGGTTCCACGCCTATCACCGGGCCGCTGCAGCCGGACTTGAAGGGCCTGCGCGTGAGAAGACGTGGGCTGTGGTGGCAGACGGAACGGTGGTTGGCTCCATCAGGCTGAAACGAACGGCGCCCGGTTCCGCAGAAACCGGCATCTGGTTGGGCCGGAGTTTCCGTGGCCGGGGTGTGGGGCGGCTGGCCCTCCACCTGGTGGCAGACGAAGCGCGTGCTCGGGGCTTCGCCGTCCTGCAAGCCTCTACTACGCCAGGAAACAAGGCTGCACAAGCCCTGCTGTCTTCCCTCGGTGCCGAACTCATAGTCGAGGGCCCTTCGGTGGAAGCGCGGCTGGCGCTCCGATAGGCAGCGCTCTTTTCACTAGTGCCCCTCGCACCTGACTTAAGCAGAAGGACCCCTGCCGCAAGGCAGGGGTCCTTCTTTGGCTATTCAGCGCATCCCGTGAGGGGTGGCGGAATTAGTTGCCGGTCAGCTTCTCACGCAGTGCCGCGAGAGCTTCGTCGGACGCCAGGGTACCGGCGTTGGACTCGGCAGCAGCCGGCTCCGAGGAGTAGCTGGTGGTGCCGGAATCGCTCTCACCGGACGTTGCAGCGGCAGCGTCGTCAGCAGCGTGCTGTGCAACCTGCTTCTTGTGGGCTTCCCAACGGGTCTGGGCGTCAGCGTACTGCTGCTCCCAAGCGGCGCGCTGGGTCTCGTAGCCTTCGAGCCATTCGTTCGACTCGGGGTCGAAGCCCTCGGGGTACTTGTAGTTGCCCTCTTCGTCGTACTCAGCGGCCATACCGTACAGAGCGGGATCGAACTCGGTGCTGTCAGCGTCAACGCCCTCGTTAGCCTGCTTGAGGGAGAGGGAGATGCGACGACGCTCGAGGTCGATGTCGATGACCTTGACGAACAGTTCGTCGCCAACGGAGACAACCTGCTCGGCGAGCTCCACGTGGCGGACAGCCAGCTCGGAGATGTGAACGAGGCCTTCGATGCCGTCTTCGACGCGAACGAACGCACCGAACGGAACCAGCTTGGTGACCTTACCCGGAACAACCTGGCCGAGGGCGTGGGTGCGGGCGAAGGTCTGCCACGGATCTTCCTGCGTAGCCTTGAGCGACAGGGAGACACGCTCGCGGTCCAGATCCACTTCGAGGACCTCGACGGTGACTTCCTGGCCAACCTCGACAACCTCGGACGGGTGGTCGATGTGCTTCCAGGAGAGCTCGGAAACGTGAACGAGGCCGTCTACGCCGCCAAGGTCCACGAATGCACCGAAGTTGACGATGGAGGAAACGACGCCGGGACGAACCTGGCCCTTTTCCAGCTTGTTGAGGAACGTGGAGCGGACCTCGGACTGGGTCTGCTCGAGCCATGCACGGCGGGACAGCACAACGTTGTTGCGGTTCTTGTCCAGCTCGATGATCTTGGCTTCGATCTGCTGACCGATGTACGGAGCGAGGTCGCGGACACGACGCATCTCGACGAGGGATGCGGGCAGGAAGCCGCGCAGGCCGATGTCCAGGATGAGGCCACCCTTGACAACCTCGATGACGGTACCGGTAACGACGCCGTCTTCTTCCTTGACCTTCTCGATGTCGCCCCAGGCGCGCTCGTACTGAGCACGCTTCTTGGAGAGGATCAGACGGCCTTCTTTGTCTTCCTTGGTGAGAACCAAAGCTTCGACCTGATCGCCAACGGCAACAACTTCGCCGGGGTCAACGTCGTGCTTGATGGAAAGCTCGCGGGAAGGGATGACACCTTCGGTCTTGTAACCGATGTCGAGCAGGACTTCGTCGCGGTCGACCTTGACGACGGTACCTTCGACGAGGTCGCCGTCGTTGAAGTACTTGATGGTGGCGTCGACAGCTGCGAGGAAGTCCTCAGCGGTACCGATGTCGTTAATGGCGACTACGGGGGTACCGGGCTTCTCGGTGGAGGTGATGGTCATGTAGTAGGGGCTCCGTTGTGGATAGTGTGTCGGTCAGGCAAACCGCTGCCGCCCGGGTCCGGACGGCAGAACACGGCAAAATACCGGGTCATCCTGATTTGTGGATTAATACAAAATGGACGCATGCACGTAGTACACGCCCGTTTATTCTAGTCGTATCTGCAAAGCAGGGTCAAAAGGACCCCGGCAGGACTACGAAGGCCTTCACACAGGCATAACGTCTCCGAGCCGCGCGAACGTAACCCCGCGGTCCAGCAAGCGAGGCAAAGCCTTCGCATAACCCTCGGCAGTTCCCGAGGCCGGCCTGTTGAAATGCGAAATCACGATGTCCCCCGCATCAACCTTGGCCACTTCCCCGGCGACGGTTGCCGGCGTGAAAGTGGCTCCGCCGTCGCCGTTCACCGTGAAGTTGACCGGGAGCATCCCCAACCTGCGGGTCATGCTCGCAGCGACTTCGTCGTAGAACGCCGTTCCCGGCCTGAAGAAGCGCGGCGAAACACCGGTCAACTCAAGCATCAGGGCTTGGTTGCCCATTAGTTCCTCGTACACTGCGGCCGGGTTTGCCGTTCCGGCAATGCCGTAGGCGGACCTGCCGTTAACTGACAAGGGCAGGTGCAGTGTCCCGTGGTTCGCGAGCTCGAAGAGAGGCTCGGCGGCCAGTTCCGCGGGAAGTGACCTGTTGGCGGCAATCCAGCGGCTGTTGATGAAAAGCGTGGCCGGGACGTTGAGGCTGCGGAGCGACTTCAGCAATTTGTGGTCACAGCCGGTTCCGCCCGGGCCACCGCAGGCGTCGAAGGTCAGGGCCACATGCTGCGAGGCAGAATTGTTCACTACACCCGTAACGTGAAGGCCCCACTCCTGGGGCCGCAGGGGACCAAATTCCGCCAGGATCTGCGGCTTGCCTGGGATTGTGGCTGGCGATGCAGGAACGCTCGACGGCGGAGCTACAGTGCTGTCGCCTCCCTCACCGCTGCCTCCTTCACCGCCGCCGGGTTTGGCGGCGACCGCCGCGGCGGCCTGCTCGCTTGAGAGTGCAGCGATCGAAGGCGGTGGCGTCGCAGGGCCGGCACCCGCTGCGCTTGGCTGGGCGACAGGCGACGCCGGCCCTGCTCCCGCGCCGTCCGGGAATGCCGGCCTCCCGTTGTCCGCGCAAGCCGCCAGGGCAGCAGATGCCAGTCCCGCCATTCCAAGCAGCACTGATCGCCGGCCGGCCAGCGGCCGCCGCTTGGAATCCCCCATGGATGTCCTTGTCTATTGGGTGTGTGAGCTCTTTGTAGAAGTGTATTTCTAGAAATGGGTGAGGCAGTGTGCTGGCCGTTCCACAGCAAAAAGCTGCTGGGCTGCGAATGCGGCACCGGGCTTACCTTCACGCATCCGCCCTGCAGCAGTGAGCGTCACCGGGGACACAGCACCAAGATAGATGGACGCGAGATCGGCGACATCCATCCAGAGATCCGGTTCCTGGCCGGATACCTCGGTGACGGTCGCGGCAGCACCGCCGTCGGACTCCAACGCCCACGTGCCACCAGCCATGCCAAGGGTATCCGAGACTTCCATGACCAGCTTTCCGGCAGCCGGGTACCGGCGGGCGGACAGCGCTGCCGGAACGTCCAGGATCCGTAACCACAACATGTCCCGCACGTCCGAGGAATCCAAGCATCTGGGATCTTCCAGGGCCCACGTCAACGGATCATCCACGGGGGCCTCGGCCCACGTCACCTGGTCAATGAGATCGATGCTCCCAAGGAAGCGCCAGAGATCGAGGTAGGCCGCATTGGTGCCAGCAACGAGGTCCACGATTTCCATGGTGTACGGCTTGGCGTCCCAGCCCTTGAAGCGATAGGAAACGTAGCCGTCCGGTGTCCCGGAGGAGTCGTAGTGCAGGGCGCTTCTTACCCCGGTGTCCGGCTTCCCGTCATGGCCGATCGCTCCGGAAGCCAGCAAACGATAGTACTCTTGACGGTCTACTGAGCCAGGAGTTACCCGCTGGACGTGCTCGAAGACCTGTGGCGCAACGTCCAGCAGAACTGCCGGATCAGCCACCTCTACCGTTCCCGTCGCTTGCCCCTTGAGGCGGAAACGAGGGCCGGTATCGACCTTGATGCTGCGCTCAAAAGTAGCCACGCCAAAACCGAAGCGGCCGTAGATGGACCCCTCCGAGGCCGTGAGCGCTGCCATGGCGAGGCCATCGTCCTTTGCGCCGGCAAGGTCAGCGGTGATCATGCCCCGGAGCAGTCCTTTGCGCCGGTGCGTTCCACGTACGGTCACCGCGGTCACCAGGTTTGATTCCAGTTGCCGGCCAAACCCGATGTTCAGGGATTTGCGCATGGTGCCGTACGTGGCCACCGGAACCTCCGCGCCCAGAGCGTGCTGGGGAACGTCTCCGTTGATGTAGACCCCGGTCAATTCGCGGCGGTCCGTGCGGTAAGCGCGCAGGGTCTTGGCGATGTAGTCGTCGTCGCGTCTGTGCTGGTGGAAGCCGTGCGAGACTGCCTGGACCCACGCGGCACAGCGGGAGTAGGCGGGGTCCTCGCGATCAGCTACGGCAGGGAATTGTTGAACCCTGTATTTCCCGGCATATGTTTCGGCGGAATTCGTTTCGGAATATCTTTCATTGGGATCAGCCACGCCCCGAGCCTAGCCAGACGCCGGAGGGCGCGCCACCATTCAGGCGGCGCGCCCTCCGGCGATCCTTGGAACGCCTGGCGGCTAGTGGCCGGCCTCATACCAGCTGGAGCCCACGCCGAGCTGGACGTCCAACGGGACTGACAGCTCAGCAGCAGCCCCCATTTGCTCCACCACGAGTTTCTCGACAGCCTCGCGCTCTCCCGGTGCGACCTCGAGGACGAGTTCATCATGGACCTGGAGGAGCATCCGCGATTTCAAGCCCTGGCCCGCAAGTTCGGCCGAAACACCCAACATGGCCCGCTTGATGATATCGGCGGCGGAACCCTGGATGGGCGAATTAAGGGCAATTCGCTCGGCTGCTTCCCGGGCCTGGCGATTGGTGCTGGTGAGGTCCGGGAGGTAACGGCGACGACCCTCAATGGTGGCCGTGTAACCATCCACCCTCGCCTGGTCCACAACGCCCCTGAGATAGTCACGCACGCCGCCGAAGCGATCGAAGTAGTCCTTCATCAGCGTCCGGGCCTCGTCCACGGAAATTTCCAGCTGCTTTGAGAGACCGAACGAGGTCAGCCCGTAAGCCAGTCCATAGGACATGGCCTTCACTTTGGATCGCATCGCGCTGGTGACCTCGGCAGGAGCGACGTTGAAGATCCGCGAGCCCACGAAGCGATGCAGGTCCTCCCCGTCCCTGTATGCCTGGATCAATGCTTCGTCACCGGAGAGGTGGGCCATGATGCGCATTTCGATCTGTGAGTAGTCAGCGGACAGAAGGCATTCATACCCTTCGCTGACCACGAAAATCCCGCGGACACGGCGACCTTCTTCGCTGCGGACCGGGATATTTTGCAGGTTGGGGTTGTTCGAGGAGATCCTGCCCGTGGCAGCAATGTTCTGCGCGTAGGTGGTGTGGATGCGCCCATCGTCCGCCACGGACTTCTTAAGGGTTTCCACCATCTGGGCGAGCTTGGATGATTCCCGGTGCGCCATAAGCTGCACCAGGAATTCATGGCCGGTCTTCTCCAGCAGGGCCTTCAACGATGCCGCATCCGTGGTGTAGCCGGACTTGATTTTCTTGGTCTTCGGGAGGCCGAGTTCCTCGAAAAGGACGGTCTGCAGCTGCTTGGGCGAACCCAGGTTTACCTCGTGCCCGATCGCGGCGAAGGCCTGCTCCTGGGCGTTCTCGATCACCTTGGTGAGGTCCGCAAGCTGCTCGTTCATGCGGTCCATGGAGACGTAGATACCAGTCAGTTCCATCTGTGCCAGGACGCGGGACACAGGGAGCTCCAGCGTGGTCAGCAGGGCGTCGGCCTTGCGGTCGGCGAGTTCCTTCTCGAAGTGCTTGCTGAGGGCATGCACGACGGCGGCCTGCTGGACGAGCGCTGCGGCTGCGGCTTGGTCGCTGCCTCCCATGAGGTCCAGCTCCAACTGCCCGGCCGACGCGGTTACAACGCCCAGGGAGATCTTGAGGTGGACCTGGGCGAGTTCAGGGAGGTCGTAGCTGCGGCGGTCAGGCTGGATCAGGTATCCGGAAACCGAGGTGTCATCAACCACGCCTTCCAGTCCCAGGCCACGGTTGTGCAGGGCCTTGAGGGCGGCCTTGAACTCGTGCACCACCTTGGCTTCTTCAGGATCCCGGAGCCAGTTGGCCAGCACCGGCTCGGCTGCTGAATCCAACTCCGTGAGGTCGATATAGGCAGCGCCATTGTTCCGGACCACTGCCAACGCGTTGGCATCCTCGCCTATGCGGCCTTGGACGGGCTGGATGGCAATCGCGGAACGTGTGCCGGAGCCGGCGCTGAAGAAGGCCTCCAACTCAGCGGCGTCCTTGAGCGTGGCAAACTCAGGGGCTTCGATGGTGTCCGGGGCGGCACCGGTGGTGTCGTCACCGTACAGATCGAACAACCGGGCGCGCAGGGTGCGGAATTCCAGTTCCTCGAACAGTTCCTCGATGGCCTGCCGGTCGGGGCGCGGCTCGTGGAGGTCCTCCAGCCCGACGGGCAGTTCGAGGTCCGTCAGCAGCTGGTTCAGCCTGCGGTTACGTTTGACGTTCTCCAGGTTCTCCTTGAGTGCCCCGCCCACCTTGCCGCCGATGGCGTCCAGGTTCTCCAGGATGCCCTCCAGGCCACCGTAGAGGTTGATCCATTTGGCGGCGGTCTTTGGCCCCACGCCCGGTACGCCCGGAAGGTTGTCCGCGGATTCGCCCACCAGTGCGGCGAGGTCCGAATACAGGGCAGGCTTGACGAAGTACTTCTCCTCAATGGCCGCGGCATCCAGCTTGGGGATGTTGCTCACGCCCTGTTTGGGGTAGAGCACAAACACGTTGTCATTGATGAGCTGGAAGGAGTCCCTGTCCCCCGAGACCAGGAGGACCTCAAAGCCGGCGGCATCCGCCTGGGCAGCTAGAGTGGCCAGGATGTCATCAGCCTCGTAGCCGGGCAGTGCGATGGTCTTGATACCCCAGGCCTCCATGACCCTGGCGATGAGGGCGATCTGGCCTTGGAACTCCGCAGGCGTCGCGTTGCGGCCACCCTTGTACTCGCTGTACTCGGCCTTGCGGAAGGTGGTGTCGTCAGAGACGTCGAACGCCACGGCGACGTGCGTTGGCTTCTGGTCCTTGATCAGGTTGATGAGCATGGAGGTGAATCCATGCACGGCGTTGGTGTGCTGGCCTCTGGCGGTAGAGAAGTTTTCAGCAGGAAGGGCGTAGAAGGCCCGGAATGCCATGGAATGGCCATCCAGGACCAGCAACCTGGGCCGGCCCTCCCCCGTGGTGCTGGATGAAGCGGTGGAAGAGGGGGTGGGTGCTGTTGCAATGGCAGCAGCTTGGGCCGTTGGAACCTGGTCCGGTTTGGTTGTTTCACTCACAGGTGCCAGCCTAGTTGGCATGATGGACAATTTCACGCCGAACCGGTTTGTCGACGAACTGAACGAGGCAGGTGTGCCCGAAGAGTTCCATGATTGGCTTTCGGGGCACGGCGTCGGCTCCCTTGTGGTGAAAATGGGGATCCGGTTTACCGAGCTCAGTGCCGAGCGGACTGTGGCAACCATGCCAGTGGAAGGGAACACACAGGTAGCCGGCATCCTTCACGGCGGAGCCCACGTGGTCCTCGCCGAAACCCTGGGTTCATTTGCTGCCTCGCTTCACGCCGGCAGGGGACGGCACGCCGTAGGAATCGAAGTTGGCGCAACGCACCACCGCTCCATTGCAAGCGGCACGGTAACCGGCACATGTACGGCGATCCACCTGGGCGGGACGTTGGCCACCCACGAGATCGTTATCACCGATGAAAAAGGTCGCAGGCTTTCAACCGCCCGGATTACCAACATGATCCGGAACAACCGCCACTGATCCGGGAGTTGCTGCCTAACAGCTACCGTGGCGGCATACGGTAGTGCAGTTCAGCCGCGGCCCCGCCAAGGATGCGCGAGGAGAGCAACTCAAGTGGCGCCGTCGGGCCCTTCAGCGGCAGCAGCCGCTTACCGGCGCCAAGGACAACCGGGATGATGGTGACGATCATCTCGTGGAGCAAGCCGGCGTTGGCGAACTGGGCCACGAGGTCGCCGCCGCCCACCAGCCAGACGTTCTTGTCTCCGGCGTCGGCGAGGAGATCCGGTGCGAACTCGCGCACGTCCCCACGGACGAACGTGACATTGGAACCGGCCGGAGCTGAGTACTCATGATGCGTGAACACCCAACAGGGGATGTCCGGGTACGGCCACTTGCCGGGCTCGTGCTCCATGAGCCAACGGTAGGTCCCGCCGCCCATGGCGACACAACCCACACCTGCGAAGAAGGACTCATAGCTGCCGCTCACGCCTTCAACCTGGTCGAATTGCAGGAGCCAGCCGAGATCGTCATCCTCGGAAGCAATGAAACCGTCCACGGTGGACGCCACGTAATACTGGAAGATCGACATGGCCCCACACTAGTCAGTTGGCGCTGGCGTTCCCATACTCCACACGCACACTGCCATCATCACGCAGTACCACCACCCGGCCCTGGGCAAGCGTCCATCCATCGTTCAGCAGGAAGATCCTTCCTCCACTGACCACCAGCAGCCGCAAACCCGTGTACCGGTACAACGGCTCAGCGTCCGTACCAGCCGAGTCCTCATGGACGTTGGGCGCTGTCACGGCCAACCGCTCCTTGCTGTAGACCACGGCCGTTGGCAGCAGGCTGGATCTTTCCTGGTAATCGATGGCCGCGCCCCGCCCAAGGGCCTGCGCGTAATCGGAGGTACCCCAGAAAAGGAGCAGGGTGACCAGGACGAACACAAGGGACCTTTCGAGCGATCTCGGAGTGGTGGCGCGGAGGATCCTCTGGGCAGGATCAGCGGCCCGCCGACGCACGCTCAGCCCCCATGCCCCCACGAGCAAGCCGGCGGCGATGAGGAAGGGTGCGTAGAGCAGGATCCGTCCCGGCTGGGTCACGATCGCCACCCACATCACCGCCGCGTAGGCGAAACCAACAACCAACACCACCAGGGCGGCCCTTCGCAGAAGCGTCCGGTGGCGTGCGGCGCCCAGGAGCCGGGAAACGAGCCGGTCCACCATGAGCCACAACAACCCGATCACCACGAGCCAGGCCAGCGGCTGGAAGAGCGACTGGATACTCCGCAGAATAAAGTCCTGCACGGTATAACCAAACAGGCTGACGTCCAGGCCCATGGCCTTCGCCTGGGCATCCGTACGCGCCCAGCCGAAGTAGACCAACAACGCCGTGGCCACGGTCAGGGGCGGACCTATGACGGAGAGGACGTCCAGGGTCCGCTGCCAGCGGTTGTTGACCAGGCTCCGCTCAGCGGATTCTTGAGAGGCAGCGGATTCTTGTGAGGCAGCGGGCTCCTGGGCGGCGCTCATGGAGTTGCCGTGGGGGACGCACCGACAGAAGGGATGGCCGGCGGGGCGCTCCGCGTGGGCTCAGCGCTTGGCTGGGTTCCATTGGTTTCGGGCGTTCCACCCGGGCCCGTGCCGGTGGGTGCGGAATCATCATAGAAAAACGTCACTGTTCCGCTGATGTCCACGGTGTCCGTAATGGAAATGCGGACGGCGGCGCGGCCATCGGACGGCGGCATCCTCAGATACAGCGTTTCGTAGTCCCCTCCTCCGGCAACTATTTCGGGAGCTGCGGGGACGCCGTCGAACAGGATGTCCCCGACCCTGACGTAATAGCCATCCAGCCTGACCACAGTGCCGCCTGACCGGGGGCCGGAGGCACGCGCTGTGCCTGCCACTGGCTTCAGGTCGTTGTCTACTACCGTGAGGCCGCTCAGGTGCCGCGGGCAAGCTTCACCCGGGGCGGTTTCAGGCTTTAGTTGGACTCCCGGGTTGCTGCGGTGTTGGGCGACCGCAGAAGCTGACGTTGCGGCGACGGTGAACTCAAGACACTGGGTCTGCGGTATGCGCGGTGTAGCTGCAACGGCATTCGAAGCGCGCTGCCAGTCCTGCTGCACACCACTTTGCAGTGCCTTGCAGACAGCGGCGGCGGCTTGCCACACGGCAACATCTTCGGCGCCTTCCAGGCTCTTGGCCAGCGCATCGCATTGGAATTGCTGCAGCAGGAGATAGCGTTGACCGGCTGTGGGATCGTTGGGGCCTACCGGCCCAATGGGTACCCAGCGCACCACCGGCGCTTCTGCCTGGGGTGCTCCCGGTCCGGCCGGACCTGCGGGCTGCCCGGCGGTGGGAGCGAGGGCGGTGGGGACCGCTGGTGATGTTGCGTTGGTGGCGGGCGGAGCCGGATTGGGAGATGGACTGCCCTGTGGGGTGTTGTTGGGAACGCACGCAGAAAGTGCCAGCATCAGGACCGGAACGAGCGCCAGTCCGATGCGATGTCTTCGGGAATGGCACTTCATGACAGCCCCACATCTGCCGGATCACGATCACGCAGTGATGTAACTTCACTGCTGATTATTCTCCCGAATGGACTTTGCTGCCAGAGAGGCGGTTACTTTCCGAAGTAGGGCACGATCAAGTAGATGCCGAACAGCACGGCGAGTCCGCAGATGCCAAAGCATACGGCCGCCAGGGAGCGAACGAGTCCGGGCGACTTCTGCTGGGCGTCACCGGCAATTGCGGTGAGGCGTACTCCCAGGGAGTAGAGAACCACCAGGGTCACAGCAGCAACGAGCGTGACGCCGGCAACCTGAAGCAATTCCAGCCACTTCATCGCTGCACATCCTTGTTGTTGACGGACTTTCGGGATTTCTTTTTCTTGCTGAACTTCACGGCGTGGCCGGCCTCTTCAACTTCCACTGCGTTGTGGTGGCCAACATGCGATTTACGCGACGCAACAAACATGAAGACGACGGCGGCGCTACCGACGACCGCGGCAATGACGACACCCACGACGCCGATGTTCACCAGGAGCGCGGTAAGCCCACCCACGATGGCCGACGCCGGCAGGGTGAACAGCCAACCCAAAGCGATCTTGCCGGCAGTGCCCCAGCGAACGGAGGTGCCCTTTCGGCCCAGACCTGAGCCAATGACGGAACCGGAGGCGACCTGCGTGGTGGAGAGCGCGAAACCCAGGTGGGAAGAAGCCAGGATGGCTGAGGCCGTGCTGGTTTCGGCCGAGAAGCCTTGCGCCGGCTTTACTTCGGTCAGGCCTGAACCCATGGTGCGGATGATGCGCCAGCCGCCAGCATAAGTGCCGATGGCGATGGCCAAAGCACAAGCAGCCACGACCCAGAACTGCGGACCGGATCCCGGAGCCTGCGTGCCTCCTGCAATGAGGACCAGGGTGATGATGCCCATGGTCTTCTGGGCATCGTTGGTGCCGTGTGCGAGGGCTACGAGGCTGGACGTGAAGATCTGGCCGGTCCGGAAACCACCGCGCTTCTGCGTGAGCTTGTCACCCGTTTCGGGGTCGTGCCGGGAGGTCAGCGCGTAGGCCAGGCGGGTGCAAAGGTACGCTACGGCCCCGGCGATGAGGGGTGCAAAGACAGCTGGCAGGATCACCTTCTGCAGCACTGTTTCAAAGTTGATGGAGTGCAGTCCGATACCCACCACCGCGGCGCCGATAAGGCCACCGAACAATGCGTGCGAGGAACTGGAGGGCAGGCCTTTGAGCCACGTGACCATGTTCCAGAGGATTGCACCCATCAGACCGGCGAAGATGATGTCCGGTGTGATGTGGATTCCGTCCGAGCCTTCCCGGATGAGTCCCCCGGAAATGGTTTTTGCCACTTCGGTTGAAAGGAACGCCCCAACAAGGTTGAGCACGGCTGCCAGGGCAACCGCCGTCTTGGGCTTGATCGCCCCCGTAGCGATAGGCGTAGCCATCGCATTGGCTGTGTCGTGAAAGCCGTTGGTGAAGTCAAAGAATAGGGCCAACGCTATGACAAGCGCGACCATGAAGGTGATTTCCACCTGTTGCCCAATCTGCAGAGTCGACGTTCAGCAGTTCCACTTCCCCATACCTGCCATGCACAGCATAGTTCAGCCATTGTTCACCTGACTGGACTTGCCGCACTCTATCCGGCGGGCTTGAAACCTTAAGAATCCTACGTGCCAACCACCGAGCGGCCAAACAGGTACCGTCGCTTCGGTCAACCGAGGAAGGTACGGACCGCGGCAAGATCGCGGCGGGAGAGTCCCTTGCGTGGATCCGGTGAGATGCAAAGCACACGGTCCTGGTGGTATTCAGCCCAGGAACGGGCGTCTGACTCCTGGCCAAGTTGGTCGTCAAGCCACACGAAGCGCTCGGCTCCCATCGCGGCCAGGTCCTTCTGGAGCGCCCCGAGTTTCCACCATTCCGCGCTTTGGTCCCACCCCTGGCTGGTAAGGACAGGCCAATCCTCGCCCTTCAGTCCAATGGCAGGACAGAGAAACTCCGGGGCAAGGCGTTCCCAGGTGGTGAGCCATACAAAGCGGGCGAAGGGATGCTCTGCCAGCTCGTTGAGTTCGGCCACTGCCTCGGGCGCGAACGCGACGTCAAGGATGCCGGCGTCGGCGATTTTCCATTCACCACCCCAATCAGTGACGCCCTGGGGGCCGAACGGGTTCACCACGCCGTCGACGTCCAAATATATGGACACCGGCATGTTGGAGGCCATGGTCGTCCTCCCTTCCCCGCGTTCCGGTCTACCAAGCCCAGCGTACGGCACTGCGGCGAACGTCAGGGGAAAGAACGTGCGGGGCGAAATCATTCGCTTGACGTTCGTCATGGAAGTGATAATCTCGAAGGTATGGAAAAGCCCCCAGTCCATTCCTCCCAAAGTGTCCGCCACATAGAAGACTCAGTGCGCACCGATTTCCGGCATGCAATGTCCTATGGCGGTTATCTGGACCTGGACCACCTGCTCAACTCGCAGCATCCGCTCAGCCAGCCCGAGCACCACGACGAACTGCTGTTCATCATCCAGCACCAAACCAGTGAGCTGTGGCTCAAACTCGTCCTGCATGAGCTCCTGGAAGCCCGCAGGCTTTTTGACCAGGACAACCTTGGCAAGGCGCTCAAATGCATCGCCCGCGTCAAGGCCATCCAGCGCACCATGACAGAACAGTGGTCGGTCCTGGGCACGCTCACGCCCCGCGAGTATGCACAGTTCCGCGGATTCCTGGGTAGTTCCTCAGGTTTCCAGTCGTATCAATACCGCGGGGTTGAATTCCTGCTGGGCAACAAAAACAGGGGCATGCTGCGCGTTTTCGAAAGCGACCCCGAAGCACATGCGCTGCTCAGCCGGCTCCTGGATGAACCCACCCTGTACGACGCCTTCCTGGCGGTGCTCGCCCGGGCCGGATACGACATCCCGGCCGACATTTTGGAGCGGGACACCAGCGAGCCTTGGACGTTCCGAAAGGATCTGGTTCCGGTCTTCCAGAAGATCTACGAATCGGATGATACCCAATGGGGCCTATACGAGGCCTGCGAAGACCTCGTGGACATCGAAGACAACTTCCAGGCCTGGCGGTTCCGGCATCTGCGCACCGTCCAGCGGACCATCGGGTTCAAGGTGGGCACCGGCGGCTCCTCAGGTGTCGACTTCCTCAAACGCGCCCTTGACCTCACCTTCTTCCCCGAGCTGTACGCCGTCCGTACTGAGATCGGCAACTAAGCAAACACCCGCCAAGCATTTCCCAAGGAGGGAACCATGACTACTGCCCAGCAGACCCAACGGCCAACGTCGGCCGAGCTGGACGCCGCAGATCCTCTCGCCGCCCAGCGTGAGGCCTTCTACACGCCCGACGCCGGCCAGCTCACCGCTTATCTCGACGGCAACTCGCTCGGACGTCCGCTGAAGGCAACCGCAGCGAACCTCCAATCCTTCGTCCATGATGCCTGGGGCAGCCGGCTGATCCGCGGCTGGGACGAACAGTGGATGGATGAGCCTACACGCGTGGGCGACCGCATCGGCGAAGTGACTCTTGGTGCCGCTCCCGGGCAGGTCACCGTGGGCGACTCCACCTCGGTCATGCTGTACAAGCTGATCCGGGCAGCGGTAGATGCCCAGCCTGGCCGTGACGAGATCATCATTGACAGGGACAACTTTCCCACGGACCGCTTCATCATCGAAGGGATCGCCAGGGAACGCGGGGCAAGCATCAAATGGATCGCCACCAACCCCGCAAGCGGCGTTCGTGCGGCGGACCTTGACGGGCTCCTTGGCGAGCGGACCGCCGTCGTGGTTCTTAGCCATGTGGCCTACCGCTCCGGGTTCCTTGCAGACGCGAAGGCAATCACCGGCAAGGTGCATGCCGCAGGTGCCCTCATGCTCTGGGACCTGTGCCATTCCGTAGGTTCCGTGCCGTTGGACCTTGATGCCTGGGACGTCGACCTGGCCGTTGGCTGCACCTACAAGTACCTCAACGGTGGTCCGGGCTCCCCCGCATTCGCGTATGTCAACGCCTCACGGCAGAACCTTCTCCAGCAGCCCATCTGGGGGTGGATGGGTGCGGACAATCCATTCGGCATGACGGATTCATACCGTCCCGCCGAGGGAATCCGGCGGTTCATCACGGGTACTCCTCCGGTTCTTGCCATGCAGCCGATCAAGGACATGGTGGAGCTGATCGCCTCTGTGGGCATGGATTCGGTCCGGGGGAAGTCGGTCAAACTCACCGAGTACGCGATCGCCCTTGCGGACGAGCTCCTGGTTCCACTTGGAGTAGAAATCGTGAGCCCCCGCGACGCTGCCGAGCGCGGCTCGCATGTCACGGTGGACCACCCACTGTTTGCCGATGTGACGGCCAAGCTGTGGGAGCGGGGCGTCATTCCAGATTTCCGTCCTCCACATGGCCTGCGCATCGGATTGTCTCCCTTGAGCACGAGCTACGCCGAGGTTGAGCTGGGAGTGACAGCTATCCGCGACGCCCTCGCCGAACTGCTGTGAGTGCCGTTCTTGACGATATGGACTCCCGTCCCGGGAGTACCACGTCGTTGCTGCGAACCGTCATCGGCTTGTACCTGCGGGAAGCGGGCGGTTGGATGTCGGCCAAGGACATCGTCGTCCTCATGGAAGCCCTTGGCACGTCCGGCACAGTGACCCGGACGGCCCTGGGCCGCCTGCGGAAGAAGGACGTTGTCCTTCAGGAGACGCGCGACGGGATCCCCGGTTTCACGCTGACCGAAGGAGCCGCATCCATGCTGGCCCGCGGCGACCGCAGGATTTACAACCCCACCAGCATGTCACCGTCCGATCCGTGGTGCCTCGTCTCCTTTTCGATTCCGGAGACGGAACGGGAGAAGCGTCATCAGTTGCGGCGCAGGCTCCACTGGATTGGCTGCGGGACGGTGGCCGCCGGCCTGTGGATCTGCCCGGATACCCTGCGCGGCGAGGTGGAGGAAATCCTCGCCGACCTCGAACTCCGGGGAATGGCCACCCTCTTTGTGACGCAAACCCCGCTGGTGGGCGGCAGCCTGGAGGATGCCGCCTCGAAGTGGTGGGATCTGGACGCCGTAGCGGAGCTATACAAGGACTTCATCCGTGAGCACGGGGCTGCCGTGCCCGCCCGGGACGGCGTCGGCATCGATGCCGGCGCCTTTGCCAGGTATGTCCAATGCATTGACCGCTGGCGGATCATCCCCTACCTCGACCCCGGGCTGCCCGGGACATTCCTGCCCGAAGACTGGCCCGGGGCCCAAGGAACTGCGTTGTTCAAGCAGATTATGGACGCCTACGCACAACCAAGTGCGGACTTCGTGCGCCGCACCTTGCAGGGAAGTACCGCGGTTACTGTTTCCTAGCGGCCACTCCGCGCCAGTATGGCTCGCCGAGCTCCTTGATGGGCGTTCGTGCCGTCTCGCGGGAGTAGAAGGCGGCCACGCCGGCGATCGCCATGCAGACGACCGCGAAGCCCGCTACAGGTAGCCAGCCATCGTGTCCCTTTCCCAAAAGAATGCCTGCGATCAGTGGGCCAAATCCAGCCACCACCAGGCCCAGCTGGTTGCCCAAAGCCATTCCTGAATAGCGGACCGGAGCCGCAAACAGCTCGGCAAAGTAGGCTGGCCAGATGCCGTTGAAGCAGGAATACAACAACGTCATGTTCGCGAAAGCCGCAGCAAAGACCAGCAGGATGTTGCCCGTGGACAACGCACCGAAGTAGGCGAAAATCGTAACCGAGCAGCCGAGGGCAGCCGTGAGGAGAAGCGGCCTGCGCCCCACTTTGTCGGAGAGCTTTGCAGTCAAGGGCATCACGAACATGGACAAACCAATCGCAACGGCGTTGACGGTGAGGATCGACGCTTTGTCGAAACCCGCAGTTCCTGTGGCGTAGGACAGGCCGAAGACCGTGAAAATAGTCTGCATGACGGACATGATGGACATGCCCACCACCCGGATCACGTCTGCTGACTGGAAGCGCAGGACCTCCCGGAGTGGCATGGGCGCAACCACTTGACTGGCCTTTGATTCCTCGAATTCCGGCGTCTCGTCCAAGTGCGTGCGGACCCAGTAGGCGATTGCCAGCACCACGATGGACAGCCAGAACGGGACGCGCCAGCCCCAGCTCATGAGTGCTTCGGTAGGCAGCGCAGCTACGGGGATGAACACCAGCGTTGCGAGGACCATCCCCGAGGCGTAGCCGGTCATGACGAAGCTCGTGAAGAAGCCACGGCGGCCTTCCGGGGAGTGCTCCAGGGTGAGGGTAGATGCGCCCGCGGACTCTGCACCCGCCGAGAAGCCTTGCGCCAGGCGGCCGACCACCAGCAGGATGGGAGCCCAAACGCCAATCTGGCTGTAACTGGGCAGGAACCCGATGCCAAGGGACGCCGTGCCCATGACGCCCAGCGTGATGAGGAGGATCTTCTTCCTGCCCAGTTTGTCGCCGAAGTGGCCCATGACCAGGCCGCCTACCGGCCGGGCAACATAGGCGACTCCAAAGGTGGCGAACGCGCCTATGAGTCCCACCGCAGGGTCCTCGGACGGAAAAAACAACGGACCGAAGACCAGCGCGGCAGCGGAACCGTAAATGAAGAAATCGTAGTACTCCAGGGTGCTGCCCAGAAACGAGGCAAGTGCGGCTTTCCGTGGTGTTTTTTGCAGTTTTTGCGGCTGGCGGGTGGTGCTTAACATGGCAATTCTCCTTTGAATGGCAACGTGCTGCGGCCAGGGCTACAGCGGAAAGTCGACGGCGATGATCTGCTCGCTGTTGCGGAACGAATACTTCTTGAGGGGCTCATGCAGGGGATGGGTGTTGTAGGCCTCGATGTCTTCCACCGCATTGAAATCGGCAACAATGGCGTAGTCGAAAGAGCGCCCTTGCTGGAGGATGTCCGAGCCGTGGGTGAGCTTCAGCAGCCCCGGAATGTTGCCCTCCATCCGGTCAAGGCCCTCGATCCAGGCTGCTTTGTCCATCGGCGGGAAATCCGGTTTGAACTTGAACAAGACCGTGTGGCGGATCATGCGCCCACCCCCGCCGGGACAGCCTCATACTCCGCGGATTGGCCTGCCAGGGTCCGGCCTGCCAGGTACCCCATGGTCATGATGGGTCCCAGGGTCGCGCCGGCTCCGGGATAGCCCGCAGCGTAGGCATTTTCTGCAGTGTTTCCTGCGGCGAACAATCCAGGAATTGGTTGTCCGTCCACGTCCAGTACACGCGCGAGGCCATCCGTCGCCACGCCACCATTGCTGCCAAACGCACCATTGACCACCTCCATCGCGTAGAACGGGCCGGTTTGCAGCGGACCGAGCGAGGGGTTTGGCCAGGGGCAATCGTCGTCTCCCCAGTATTTGTCGTAGGCACTTTCGCCCCGGCCAAAGTCGGGGTCCTCTCCCTTGACTGCGAACTCATTGAAGCGTTCGACCGTCGCCTTCAGGTTCCCTGCGGGGACGCCGATCTTCAATGCCAGTTCTTCCAGGGTGGGCGCCTCGATCAGGTAATTCGGCGTGGGCTGGCCCGCCCTGTGCGCGAGGACCCCATAGCGTTCCAGGTAGCTGTAGTCGAAGACCACGTGGGCCGGAGTATTCAGGGTCTGGTTGTTGGGCGAATCCCACGACTGCAGGCAGCGGGCGAGATCGTTGTAGTTCTGGGATTCGTTGGCAAAGCGGCGGCCGTGGCGATTGACCATGAGCGAGCCCGGTCCCTGACGTTCAAACCGGAGCAATGTGCCAATGGGTGCGCCGTCGCGGGTGTCGCCCGTAATGGACATGGGCGCCCACCACGCTTCACGGGTTGCCCTGGTCTGGGCACCGATCCGTTGCGCCATTTTTAGGCCGTCTCCAGTGTTGGAGGGCGGCGAGCACATGATGTACAAGCGTGAAGCCAGGAGCGAGTCCGCCAAAGCCTTGTCCCATTCGAAACCTCCGGTGGCGAGGACTACGCCGTCGTTGGCGTGGAAAACTTCACCCGACTCGAGTTCGACGCCCGCTACCCCGCCGCCGTCGTACTGCAGCCGGTGGCCGCGTGCGCCGACTACGAGCGCAGCGTCATCGCGGACCAAGCTGGCCAGCAACATCGCCACCAAGGCCTGACCCTTGGCCACGAGGCCCCGCTCTTGCCGCTGGGTGAGTTCTTTCCAGGGGAACTTGGTGAAGGCGCCCCATGTCTCGTACTCCTGCATGGTGAACGGTGCCCGGCCATCGGAACGGACGTGGGCTGCGAGTTCGCCGAGCGCCTCCCGGATGTTGAACAGCTCCGGCTCCACCGTCCTGCCGCCTTCCACCGAGCCAGCGAGATCCTGCCGGTAGTCGGGGAAGTTGTCCAGGAAGATGAACCTGACGCCGCACTCGTCCTCTGTGAAACGGAGCATGGTGTCGCCGTAATCCAAAGCTGCATCCAGCAGTTCTTCCCGGCCGCGGCCGCGGGCCACGGCCCGGACGTAACGGGCGGCCGCACTCTTGGAATCGTTCAGTCCGGCCGCACGTGCATGGTGGTTGTCGGCCACCCAGAGCATGCCGCCCGAGACGGCGGACGTACCGCCCAGCAGCTGGGTTTTTTCAAGCACGACGACGGACTTGCCGGCCCGCGCGGCAGTCGCCGCTGCCGTCAAAGCGCCCGCGCCGGAACCAACCACTACTACGTCGTAGGTATCGGAACGTGTGCCGTTCAGGAATTTCATGATGGTGCCCCTCTGGAAAATTGTGGTGGTGATGGTCAGACAGCTGTGTAACCGCCATCGATGACGAGCTCGGAGCCCGTGGTGAATCGGGATTCATCGGAAGCCAGGTAGAGGACTCCGTACGCAATTTCGTCCGGTTCACCCTGGCGCGGGAGCGGGTTGCCGCCCACGAGCTGCCTGTAGTAGGCCTCCGGTCCGATGTCTGATTGCTCAGCCGAGCGTCGGCTCATCCTGGTGTTCATGGAACCCGGGTGGACAGAGTTCACCCGCACGCCATGGACGCCATAGGCTGCGGCATCGGACTTGCTCAGGAGCCGGACGGCACCCTTGGTCGCATGGTAGAGCGGAACATTACGCCCACCGGTGAGTCCGTGGATGGATGAGAAGTTGATGATGCTCCCCGACTGCTTGTCGATCATCCCCGGGACGATGTACTTGGTCATCAACCACACGCCCTTGACGTTGACGTCAAAGATCACGTTGAAGTCGTCAAGGCTTGCGGTGTGGCTCGCTCCCGCTGGTCCAATGATGCCTGCGGCGTTGACCAGAATGTCCGCAGTGCCGAGATCCGCGGTGAGTTGCCGGACAACCTCGGCGACACTCGATTCGTCGGTGACATCGACGGCGTACTCCCTGACGCCCGGGTGGCTGGCCCCGCCGGCAGTGCCTGCCCGGTCAAGGCTGGCGACCACTGCTCCATGATCCGCCAACAGGCGGGCCGTTGCACTGCCCAGGTCTCCCCTGCCTCCCGTGACCACGGCCACCTTGCCGGCTACGCGTTGTGCCGTCAATCCTTGAAGTGGCTGCGTTGCTGTCTCCATGACCAGCTCCTCCTGCCGCGGCATTGCGGCTGCTCAAAATCGTCTCGACTCAAAATCGTCTCGACTCAACATCGTTTCGACTCAATACCGTTTCGACGCAGGGCAGCACGGAATTGCCCGTTGCGGCTTCGTTTTGTGGTTACCGGGCGAGTTGCCCTGCTTGGGTTCCACTGTGCCAGCGCGCCTGTGAGAGGAACCACAGCGTTACCGATGAACGGGAATCAGATGTTGCCGTTGCTCTGCCGCAAGGCGCCTTTGAGTTCGCCGCGCCACCCCAAAGCACGCGAGATGCCGCGGGCCGCCGTCATCAAAACGGGTACCCGGGTGGCGGCATTTTCTTCATTCCGCGGGACGACGACACTCAGCGCGGCCACCACCTTATTGGCGCGGTCAAAGACAGGAACTGCGATGCCGCTCGACTCGGGAACGATGATTCCGGGCATGGAAGCGAAACCACGCTGGCGGATGCCCGCCAGATGGCGGCGCAGTACAGACGGATCGGTAAGTGTCGAGTCCGTGAACTTTTCCAGGGGCCTGGACAGGAAGAGGTCCTGGTAGGCAGCCGGAGAGTGGGCAAGCAGCACCAATCCGGACGAAGTCCCGTGCACGGGGAGGCGCCCAGCGACCTTGGTGATGTCCACCATGGAATCCCTGGAACCGATCCGCTCGATGTAGAGCACTTCATCCGAATCCAGGATCCCCAGCGTTGTTGAATGCTGAACCACGGACTGGACGTCCTCCATGAACGGCAGGGCGGCTTCACGCAGCCCCACCATCCGGGAACTCCTGGAGACGAGTTCCCATAACCGGGTGCCGATGCGAACCTCGCTGTTGGCTTCGCGTTCCAGCAGCCCCTCCGCGAGCAGCTCATCGACCAAGCGGTACGTCGTGGTGACGGGGAGCTTTGAACGGCGGGCAAGGGTGGCCACGCTCATGGTGCGGTGTCCGTCGTCGAAGGCTTCCACCAAGCGGACTACCCGACGGATAACGGACTCCCCCGACGGCGAATTGGCCATCTCAGGCGCCCGACTTCACCCGGGAAACGAAGCGGAACCGGTCGCCGCGGAACGTGCTGCGCGTCCATTCGACAGGGACCCCTGCAGCATCCCGCGCCAGGCGGTGGACCACCAGCAACGGCGCCCCCATTTCGATCCCGAGCAGCCGGACGTCCTCCGGTCCAGCCAGTGCTGTCTCCACGGTGTCCTCGACGTCGGAGATATGGATGCCGTAAATGTCGGCCAGGGCTGCATAGAGAGAACCGGCCTTTTCCAGGTTTGCCTTGAAGCGTGGCAGCTTGCCCGGTAGGTAAGCGACCTCGTGGGCCAGGGGTTCGCCGTCGATCAAGCGAATTCGCTCAAGGCGTGTGACGCCATCGCCAGGATCGATTCCCAAATGCGCTGCGACGTCGACGTCCGCCTTGGCCGCAGCCAGGGACAGGAGGTTGGAGTCAGGCCGCAGGCCTTGGTTCCTTGCGTCGTCGGAGAAGGACGTGAGCTGCCGCACGTGGGTCATCTTTGGCGGCGCCACAAAGGTGCCATGGCCCTGGATGCGGCCCAGTTTCCCCTCCGCGACGAGCTCGCTGATGGCTTGCCGAACGGTGGTGCGGGACGTCTTGTACTTCTCCGCCAGAGCCCGTTCCGTGGGGATGAGGGTGCCCGGCTGGAGTCCGGCGATCGAGGCAAGCAGCTCGGTCTTGAGGACGTAGTACTTGGGCATTGCCGCCGCGACATCTGTGGACATATTGGACATCCTACTTGTAGACAAGGTGATTGGTCTATGCCAATCTAGTGCAGGTTGGTCTAAACCAATTTCGGAGAATCTCCGCTGAACCCCTACTTTTCCACAGATCCAAGGGACAAAGATGTCGATCCTGCAAGACCTACGGCAAACACCCAAGCTCGGGCTCCTGGTGGGCGGCGCCGCCGCCACCATCGGCGTGATTTACGGCTACGACATGTCCAACATCGCCGGCGCCCTGCTGTTCATCACCAAGCAGTTCAGCCTCACAACATCCCAGCAGGAACTTGTGACCACCGCAGTGGTTGCCGGAGAGGTGCTGGGAGCCCTGGTGGGTGGCTGGCTATCCAACCGCGTGGGCCGCAAGGCGTGCATGGTGGGCCTGGCGATCGGATACGCGCTCTTCGCAGTGCTCAGCGCCATGTCCAACGATGTGCCGACACTGCTCATTGCCCGACTACTGCTGGGCCTCACCATCGGCATCTCCGTGGTGGTGGTTCCCGTGTTCGTCGCGGAGTCGGCGCCGGCGAAGGTCCGCGGCGCCCTGCTGGTTGCGTACCAGGTGGCAACCGTTTTCGGCATCATCGTTGGCTACCTGGCGGCCTACGCCCTGGCAGGCACTGGCTCATGGCGGTGGATGCTTGGCCTTGCAGCGATCCCGGCAATCATTGTGCTCGCCATGGTGGTCAAGCTGCCGGACACTGCCCGGTGGTACATGATGCGGGGCAGGACGGTGGAAGCCAGGCGGACCCTGTCCGCTATTGAGCCCGGGACAGACGTCGACGCCGAATTGGCAGAGATGCAGCGGGCTATCAGCGAAGAACGCGGCGGCGGCCTGCGCGAAATGCTGCGCGTTCCCTACCTCCGCGCAACGGTGTTCGTGGTTGGCCTGGGCTTCTTCATCCAAATCACCGGCATCAATGCCGTGGTCTACTACAGCCCCAGGATCTTTGAAGCCATGGGTTTCAGCGGCAATGCAGCGCTCCTGTTGCTTCCCGCGGCAGTGCAGGTGGCCTCGCTCGTCGCTGTCTTTGTTTCCCTGTCATTGGTGGACCGTCTGGGCCGCCGCCCGGTGTTGTTGACGGGCATAGGCATGATGGTGGTGGCCAATGTCCTGTTGGTAGGTGTCTTCATGGCCGGCCAGGACTTCGGCGGCCTGCTCACCGTCCTTGGCTTCCTTGGCGTTCTTCTTTTCACGGTCGGCTTCACGTTCGGGTTCGGTGCACTGGTGTGGGTATACGCCGGCGAGAGCTTCCCTTCCCGGCTCCGCTCGCTTGGTGCAAGCGCGATGCTGACCTCCGATCTGGTGGCAAATGTCCTGGTGGCAGCGTTCTTCCTGACCATGCTCCAGCGGTTGGGTGGTGCAGGCACCTTCGCAGTGTTCGGTGTTCTGGCTATCCTCGGCTTTATGTTTGTCCGCAAGTTCGCTCCCGAGACGAAGGGCCGCCCCTTGGAGGAAATACAGCAGTACTGGGAAAACGGTGGGAAGTGGCCGGAGGCCGAAGCGGCCGGACACATCCCCGCACAGGAAGACACCGAACCGGCGGTTGTCCGGTGACGCCGGCGGTGTTGGGCCTTCATATTGGAGGTTCCAAGACACATGCTGTCCGTTCGGAGCTGGATTCGGGCCCAGGCCAGGGCACGGAACCAAGCAATGAGGCACCTCTTGAGATCACCGAGGCGAGCGCCAACCTGTCCTCAGTGGGTCACCAGGGAGCAGACGCCGTGCTGCGGCGGATCGCGGCGGCTGTCGGTGACGGTGTCCAGGCGGTTTGCGCCGGTGCCGCGGGGGCTGATACGCCTGCCAGCAGGGCAGTCCTGAGTGCTTTGCTGACCGAGCGCTTTCCGGGTGCCAGGGTCGAGGTGGTCCATGACACCCGCATCGTCCTCGCCGCAGCAGACCTCGACGCCGGAGCGGTCCTGGTCGCAGGCACCGGCTCGGTAGCCTGGGGCCGGAACCGGGAGGGACAGGAGGCGCGCAGCGGAGGCTACGGCTATTTGCTCGGCGATGAAGGCGGAGGATACTCCGTGGTTCGTGACGCGGTCCGGGAGGCCCTGCGTGAGTACTACGCGGGGCTGGAACCCGGCACGATGGTCAGCGCCCTTTTGGCTGCGACGGCGAGCGCGGACGCGCTGCAGCTCATGGATCTTTTCTATGCCAAGCCAGAGCCGGACCATTGGGCTGGCCTTGCACCGTTGGTCCTGGATCTTGCGGTTGAGGGTGATCCCGCTGCGTTAAGGATTCAAGCCGAAGCCGCGCATTCCCTGGCCACGTTGGCCAGGCAAGTACTGGGCGAGCTTGGATTGGACCTGCCTTTGGTGATGGCTGGTGGTCTCCTGGTCAATCAAGAACAACTGGCAGGCGCTGTTGCCCGCAAGGTTGCCTTGGAGGATCCCTCACTGATCAGGATCCTGGGCCAAGCCCCGGTGCACGGCGCGGTAAAGCTGGCCCGGCAATTGATCGCTCCCTGACTCCCAGAGATTTTGTCCCTTCGAAAAACAGACAGGAACCATGACCATCACTCCTACCTCCCCAGGCGTCCCGCACTCTGTTCCGGCCACTCCAGGTGCCAAGATGGCCCATGAGATCAGCGAGCAGCCCCAGGTACTCGCCGGACTCCTGGATTCGGGCCGCCAGCAGTTCGTTGCCATGGCGGACATCATCAAGAGGACGTCCCCGCGGTTTGTCCTGCTTGCCGCCCGCGGCACGAGTGACCACGCGGCGTTGTATGCGAAGTACCTCATTGAAATCAGTCTGGGGTTGCCGGTTGGCCTTGCCTCGCCGTCGACCCTTACTGCGTATGGAGCCAAGCCCCAACTGGAAGGTGTGCTGTGGTTGGCGGTAAGCCAGTCCGGCGGTTCACCGGACCTGGTGGAGTCGACGGCGGCAGCCCGCCGTCTTGGCGCCCTCACCGTGGCGGTGACCAACTCTCCGGGGTCCCCGTTGGCCGGGGCTGCGGAACATCACGTGGATATCCTGGCCGGGAGCGAAACTGCGGTGGCGGCTACCAAGAGCTACACGGCACAGCTTCTGGCTCTGTGGTTGTTGGTGGATGCGTGGCGTGGTGGAACGTCCGCCAACGCGGCGGGCATTCCTGACTGGGCCGCTTCGGTGCTGGCTGACGATGCCGTGTTGGACGTGGCCGGCAGTTACCGCTTTGCCGAGCGCATCATCACTACGGGTCGCGGCTATTCCTATCCCACTGCGAGGGAGGGTGCCTTGAAGCTCATGGAAACTTCCTACCTTCCCGCGCAGGCATTCTCTGGCGCGGACCTCCTGCATGGACCGTTTGCGATGATCGACTCCCAGCATCCTGTGATTGCCGTTGTACCGGAGGGAATCGGGGGAACGGCCATGCGCCCGGTCCTGGAGAGGCTCGTAGAACGGGGTGCCCACGTGTGCGTGGTGGGTGACCTCTCTGCCGCCCTTCCGGGTAGTTTGGTTGTTCCTTTGCCTGCGGGCGTTCCGGAGGAGCTTTCTCCTATCCTGCAGATCCTGCCGCTCCAGCGGCTGGCCTTGCAGTTGTCGGTGGAACGCGGCAACGATCCGGATGCTCCGCGTGGCCTGATGAAGGTGACTGAGACCTGGTAGAGGCCGTTGCGTGCGCGGCTGGATGTGCACACCGCATCCAGCCGCGCATCCAGCCGCGCACCGATGATCCGCACAGGTAACCGGAGTAGTCTGGATTCATGCCTCTCACGTGTGGTGGTCGGTAGTCATGGCGCGGGCCAGGCAGCGGTGGCTGCCAGCTCTCCTGGTTCCCCTTGCACTGGCGTTGGCGGCGCTCATCGGCTCCGTCCAGGCTGGCGCGAGTGTTTCCCTGCCGCCCAAAACAGCGGACGAGATCCTGGCCATGATCGCCCGTACCGAGGTGCGCGCTTTATCCGGCACTGTGGTGCAAACCGCTGAGTTGGGTCTGCCTGAGGTTCCCACTGCCGGCCCGGGAATCGTACCTGGGGCCACCTCGGCACTTGAACTGCTCACAGGTTCGCACACCGCCCGCGTTTATCTGGACGGACCCTCCAAAGCCAAGCTGCAGATCCTGGACAGGATGGCCGAGCGTGACTTTGTGGTCAACGGCGGCGATGCCTGGTTCTACAATTCCGCTGACAACAGCGCTACGCATTTGAGCGTCCCTGTGCCCTCATTGGCAGACCGGGGAAAGTCCCTTCCGACTGAATCAACGCGTCCTGACATTCCCACTCCGGAGGCAATGGCACGTCACTTCCTGTCAGCCATCGATTCCAGCACAGAGGTAACGGTGGGCGAAGCTTCCACCGTTGCGGGTCGAAGCGCTTACCGGTTGAGCCTGGTGCCGCGCAGTGACGGGACACTGGTTGATTCTTTGTCGATCAACGTCGACTCCGAAACCGGATTGCCGCTGCGCGTCGAGGTTCGCGCGAAGGGCCAGCCGGAGCCTGCTTATTCACTTGCCTATACCGAGGTGAACTTCTCCACACCTGACGCGGCCTTGTTTAACTTCACTCCTCCGGCCGGTGCAACTGTCACGGAGAAGCCGGTCCCCATGAAGCCAATGCCGCCGGAGATGGAAGATCCTGCCGTCCCGGCACCGGATGAGCCTGTTCCGGCACCGGGGGGATCATCCATTCCCGTGCTCCCCAATCCCGGCCCTTCAGTGACCGGCGAAGGGTGGGACACCGTGATCGGGTTGCCCGCTGGAACGGCGCCCGCTGATCTCACATCGAACCCGCAACTCGCCCAGGCCCTGCAACCCGTGAATGGCGGACGGGCGTTGACCACGGCCCTGGTGAGCGTCCTCATTCTCGACGACGGCCGCGTGTATGCCGGCTTGGTGCCTTTGGACCGGCTCGAATCAGCCGCGAATGCCCAATGACCGGTGCACAATGATCGGTGCACAACCTAGGGCAACCTGTGAACAGCGCCCCATGATCGGCATCCTGTGACGGAGATCCGCGAAGCTGCTCCCGGCTCCCAACCGATGGACCTTGCGATAGAAACCCATGGCCTCGTGAAGCGCTTCGGGCACCGTTCCGCAGTGGATGGCATTGACCTTGCGGTCCCCCGCGGCGCGGTCTACGGCTTCCTGGGGCCCAATGGGTCGGGAAAGACCACCACGATCCGCGTTTTACTTGGACTGGCTTCAGCGAACAGCGGCGAGATACGGGTTCTGGGCAAGGACATGCCCCGGCAGTGGGCCTCGGTGTTGCCCGATGTAGGCGCGCTGGTGGAGGGGCCGGGGTTCTATCCGTTTCTTTCCGGAGCGGCCAATCTGCTGCGGCTGGATTCAGCGGACCGCCATGCATCGTCTTCCACCCGGCGCAACCGCGTCAACGAAGCATTGGACCGCGTTGGGCTGGGTCACGCCGCCGGAAAGAAAGTACGTGCCTACTCACTGGGCATGAAACAGCGCCTCGGGCTGGCCAACGCCATGCTCCGGCCGCGCGAACTGCTGGTGCTCGATGAACCAACGAACGGGCTGGACCCCCAAGGCACCCGGGAGGTTCGCAGCCTGGTGCGCTCCCTTGCCGCCGGCGGGACCACCGTCTTCGTTTCCAGCCACCTCCTGGCCGAGGTGGAACAAATGTGTACCCATGTGGGGGTGATGAGTGCCGGACGGCTGGTGGCCCAAGGACCGCTGGATGAACTGCGGTCTGCCGGGCAAGCGCACGTTCTGGTACGAACGCCCGACGTCGAACGTGCTGCCGGTGTCCTGGCCCGGCTGGGGCTGGTGCCCGGCGAAGCACCTGGCCGCGGGGTGATCCAGGGAAACGGGCTGGACGGCGTTGAGCCCGAAGAGATCGTTGCAGCCTTGGTAGCCGACGGCGTACGGGTCCGGGGCTTCTCTGTGGAGAACGCAAGCCTGGAAGAGCGGTTCGTGTCCTTGACCGGAGAGGGGTTCGACGTTGTCGGCTGAAACTGGTGACACCTTTGAGAGGGTCGGAAGGGCTGGAACAACCAGGGCTTCCAATGACAAGGCTCTCCATACCGGGATGGGGTGGGCGTTGCTTGGCTCGGAGTTATCCGTGCTGTTTCGTCGCCTCCGCACCTGGGCCATGCTGGTGGCCCTCGCTGCCGTTCCCATCCTGATTGCCCTTGCCGTCAAGCTCTCGTCCCGGCCGGCGACACCTGGCCGCGGGCCACTGTTCCTGGATCGCATCACCCAGAACGGCCTCTTTGTTGCTGTGACAGCCCTCGTGGTGTGTGTCCCGCTGTTCCTCCCCCTCACTGTCGGCGTGGTGGCCGGAGACACCATCGCCGGAGAGGCCAACCTGGGAACTTTGCGGTATCTGCTCCTGGCACCGGCGGGGCGCATCCGTCTGCTCCTGGTCAAGTACACCGGGGCCGCTGCTTTCTGCTGTGCTGCGACGGCTACCGTGGCAGCGGCTGGGACCTTGGCCGGCGTCGTGTTCTTCCCCATCGGTCCTGTCACGCTGCTCTCCGGCGACATGATCGGGGTTGGCGAGTCAGTCCTGCGCTCCTTGCTGATCGCTGCCTACATCACGGTCTCGCTGCTGGGCCTGTCCGCGATCGGGCTGCTCATCTCGACCTTCACGGACGTACCCGTGGGCGCCATGGCCGCCACGATCGTCCTCTCGGTGGTATCGCAGGTACTGGACAACCTGCCACAACTGGAATGGCTGCATCCTTTCCTGTTCAGCCACCACTGGCTGGGCTTCGCCGACCTCCTGCGGCAGCCGGTTGTCTGGACATCGTTTGGCGAAAACGCGCTTCTCCAAGCGGGTTATATTGCCGTCTGCGGCGCGCTGGCCTACGGGAAGTTCACTACCAAAGACATCCTGTCCTAGCTTTGACGTAGGCTCTCTCCATGGCCAGATTCTTTGACGTCCACCCTGAAGATCCCCAACCACGCGCCATCGGCCAAGTGGTTAATATGCTGCAAAGCGGCGGGCTGATCGCCTACCCAACCGACTCCTGCTACGCCCTGGGTGCCCAGATCGGCAACAGGGAAGCCCTGGATCGCATCCGGACCATCCGGCAACTGGACGACAAACACCACTTCACCCTGGTCTGCAAGGACTTTGCCCAAATGGGGCAGTTCGTGATGATCGATAACGATGTTTTCCGCAGCATCAAGGCCGTCACGCCCGGCAGCTACACCTTCATCCTTCCGGCCACCCGCGAGGTTCCCAAGCGCCTGCTCCACCCGAAAAAGAAGACAGTGGGCGTACGCATCCCGGACCACAAGGTGGTCCAGGCACTCCTTGCGGAACTCGGTGAACCCTTGCTGTCCAGCACGCTTCTGCTGCCTGACCAGGAGGAGCCACTGACCCAGGGCTGGGAGATCAAGGAGCGGCTGGACAACGAAGTGGACGCAGTGATCGATTCCGGCGATACCGGTTCAGAGCCCACAACAGTGATCGACTTCTCCAGCGGCACGGCAGAGGTAGTGCGGCGCGGAACGGGCGATCCTTCACGGTTCGAATAGGGTCCCAGCCCTCCGCAGGAGCGGGGTCAGCGGAACTGGAAACGGCAGCTCGCGTTCAAAGCGACCTGGGCCAGCCCTGTCAGTTCCAAGGCGATGGCCGAGGGTTGCGTGGACAGGGGCAGCGGCGGGTACGCCAAGGAAATGGTGAGCTGACGGTTGCCATCAGCACTGCTGATCGAGATGGTGCCATAGCCGGGTATGTCACCTGAATGGCCGTAATAGAGGCCGTTGGTACACGTGTCGTGCCAGTGGTCCAGCCCCAGTCCGTAATCGGCGAAAACCGGGCCCTTCATCTCCACGAGGCTCTGCGGTAAGAGCAGCCGCCCTTTGAGCAACGCTGCGTAGAAGGCATTGATGTCTGCCACGCTGGCGATCACGCCCTCTGAAGCCGGGCCGCCAGCCTGCGCGGAATGCGTGACGTCCACGGTTTTACCCCGCAGCACTGCATAACCATGGACCAACGCGGCCGGAAGGGGGCCCTCGTCCAACACCTTGGTTGAATGCAAATTCAAGGGATCCAGGATGTCCGTTCGCAGCACGGTTCCCAGTGGAGCCCCCCGCAGCCGCTCCACCAAAAAGCCAAGGACCGCATAATCCGAAAGTCCGCTGGCATAGGGAGTCCCGGAGGTGTGGTCCAACAATTGCCGGACGGTCACTGGCTCTTGCCCCGGCTGCAGGAGGACGTCGATCCCCGGCAGGTATTTGGCGATCGGATCCTCAAGTACCAGCCGGCCTTCTTCCACCAGCTTCAACACGGAAACTGCCACCATGGTCCGCGTCAGCCCGCCCACCCGGATCGGATCATCCGCCTGCACGGGAGCACCTCCGTCAAGGCTCCTAACACCTGCCGCGTGCCTCCACACTTGTTGCCCGGCTCTGGCCTCCATCAGCACCGCCGGCGCACCGTTCTGGAGCATCTCCCGACTAAAGAGTTCCAAAGTTGCCTGCAGCTCGCGAAAGGCAGGTGTTACCGGTGGTGACTGTGATGTTGATGTCGGCGGCGGCGCAGGGACCGTGGGAGGGGCCGCCGTCGAGCTTGTCACTGGCGTCGACGGCAGCGGGTTGGGCCGCGGTTCGCCCGTGCAGCCAGCGAGGAACAGGCCGCATACAAGCGTTGCGGTCACAATGCCCCCGCGTGAACCTGGATGCACACCCGCTCCTGCGTTTACTCCTCCTGCTTGCGCGCCCGGCTGGGCTGCACCCGCATTGGCTCCCCCGGCATCTTGGGAAATTCCGGTGGGAACGGCATTTCGCCTTGGCCGTTCTTGACGTCACGCTCCCACCATTGCAGCAGGACGTCGATGTCTCCGGGCTTGTCATGCATCGTTGCCCACGGGTCACCTGTTGTCTTCAGCCGGTCCGGGACAGTGGTGATGGTGTATTTGGCCGGATCGGAATTCTCCAGCTCTTCCCACGCCAACGGGCACGATACCTGTGCATTTGGCACGGCACGCGGGCTGTATGCGCCGGCGATCGTCCGGTCGCGGTTGGCCTGGTTGAAGTCCACGAAGATCCTGGTGCCGCGTTCTTCTTTCCACCATGCTGTAGTGACCTTCTCGGGCATCCGTCGCTCCAACTCCCGGCCGGCAGCGATCACCGCGTGGCGCACTTCCAGGAATTCATGCTTGGGGTGGATGGGCGCATACACATGCAGTCCCCTGTTGCCCGAGGTCTTGATGAAGGCCGTCAGCCCCGCTTCGTCCAACAACGCACGGAGTTCCTGCGCAGCCGGTATGGCGTCATCAAAGTCGGTTCCAGGCTGGGGATCGAGGTCGATTCGCAGCTGGTCGGGGTTATCGGGATCGTTGGCACGGGAAGCCCACGGGTGGAAAACGACCGTGTTCATTTGCGCTGCCCACACCGCGGCCGCGGGTTCATCGATCACCAACTGCGGATGGGTCCGCGCGCTCGGATAAGTCACCATGACCGAGCGGACGTAGTCCGGCGCACCCTTGGGAGGGTTCTTGGAGAAGAACATTTCGCCCTCGATGTTGCCCGAGTACCGCTGGAGACTGACGGGCCGGTTGCCGTTGGCAGCCACAAAAGCGTCCCCCACGTCCACCAGGTAGTTTGCCAGGTCCAGTTTCGTCAGCCCGGCCTCAGGCCACATGATGCGGCCTGGACTTGAAATCCGAACTTCTCGGGGGCCCTCGGGACCGGGCACGGAGACTGTTGCTGATTCGCTCGCCATGGCCACAAGCTACCCCGTCAAGGGCGTTCACGTCAGCATCCCGCGTTCCTTTTTTCGGGCGGCGGGGAGTATGCCTGACAGCTCCAAGGCCAAACTGCTTCATGATGGATACATGCCAAACACTGAAACCGCCCTGACTGTTGCCATGGGAGACACCAAGGTATCGGGAATCCACGTCTGTCCGGAGAAGTCGTTCGCCACCCTCGTAGTTGCCCACGGCGCCGGAGCAGGAAAGGAACACCCCTTCCTGCAGGGATTTGCCGAAGCGATGGCGGAGGAAGGCGTCAGTACGCTGCGCTTCAATTTTCCGTACCGGGAAGCCGGGCGACGATTCCCTGACCGCCCGCCGGCAGCCATAGCCACGTGGCGCGCTGTCATGGAAAAGGCCGCGGAACTCGCAGGCAATGAACCGTTGTGGGCGGGGGGAAAATCCTTTGGCGGACGGATGGCCTCCATGGCCGTGGCTGAGGGAATGCCCGCGAGTGGCCTGGTGTATCTCGGTTATCCACTCCACGCGCCGGGCAAACCGGAGAAGCTCCGCGATGAACACCTCTACGGGATAACAGTGCCCATGCTGTTTCTTCAGGGCACCCGCGATACCTTCGCGACACCGGAACTACTGGAGTCTGTGGTGGCCAGGATAGGCACGACGGCGACTCTCCAGTGGAGCGAAAATGCAGACCACTCGTTCGTGGTCAAGGGCCTCAAGCGCAGTGCCGCCGAGATAGGTGCCTCGCTTGCACCCGCGGTGGCAGGATTCATGAGGGAAAACAGTTGAGGAACTACTTCGGCACCGGCTCGTGGCGCAGGTAGGATCTCCGGAAGCGGCCGGTGCCCGCTGTCAGGGCGCGAAGTTCCACGGCGTAGCGCCGAAGTTCCTGGTCAGGGACCTCGGCGGTGATCTCAGTGCCTTCGCCGTTGGCTGCCGTCGTGCCTGTCACCCGTCCCCTTCGGCCGGACAAATCACTCATCACTGCCCCGACATGCTCGTCCGGGACACTGACCACAACGGCTGACACGGGCTCAAGCAACTGGATTTTGGCCGTTGCCGCGGCTTCGCGGAGGGCCAAGGCGCCGGCGGCCTGGAAGGCTGCGTCCGAGGAATCCACACTGTGGGTTTTTCCGCCCACCAAGGTGACTTTGATATCCACCACGGGGAACCCGGCCGAAACGCCCTTCAGCATCTGGGAGCGGACGCCCTTTTCCACGGAAGTGACGAACGTACCGGGAATGACACCGCCCACCGTCTTGTCAGCGAATTCAAACCCCTCCCCGCGCGCCAGGGGCTCGACCTCGATGTCGCAGATAGCGAACTGCCCATGTCCGCCGGATTGCTTGACGTGCCGGCCGTGCCCGGCTGCCTTGCTGGCGAAGGTCTCCCGCAACGGTGTGATGACCTCCACGGTTTGAAGTTTGACGCCCTGGTTGCGCAGCCTGTCCAGGATCACCTCGGCATGCGCTTCACCCATGCACCACAGGATCAGCTGGTGCGTGTCCTGGTTGCGTTCCACCCGAAGCGTCGGATCTGCCGCGACTACCTTTCCTATGCTCTTGGCCAACGCGTCCTCGTCGCTACGGGACATTCCTTCGATCGCTATGGGCATCAGCGGTTCAGGCATGTTCCAGGTTTCGATCAGCAGGGGGGCGTCCTTGTCAGAGACCGTGTCCCCGGTTTCCGCGTTTGCCAGCTTGCTGAGGGCACAAATGTCACCTGCGATGCACTGGGAGACAGCTTTCAGGCTTGATCCGACGGGTGAGTACAGATGCGTGACGCGTTCATCGCTGTCGTGGTCCTCGTGTCCCCTGTCAGCCAATCCCCTGCCGCCGATGTGGATGGCTGTATCTTCACGGAGGGTTCCGGAAAAAACACGGACCAGGCACACGCGACCCAGGAACGGGTCCACAGTCGTCCGTACCACCTCGGCAGCCAGGCGTCCTGCGGGGTCGCAGTCCAGCGGTTTCAGGGACGAACCGTCGAGCTTCATCACCGGGGGTGCGGTTCGTTCCAGCGGCGACGGCAGCGCATCGATCATCAGCGCCATGAGCTCGGGAAGCCCCAAACCCGTTTCCGCCGAGGTAGCCATCACCGGGAAGAAGGAGCCTCTGCTCACAGCGGTCTCCAGGTCCTTGATGAGGTCCTCCAGCGGCAACTCTTCACCGCCCAGGTAGCGGTCCATCAACGTCTCGTCTTCGCTCTCGGCAATGATCCCTTCAATCAACGGACCGCGTGCTTCCTCCACGGCAGGATCATTGCTGCTTCCGTGGAGCACGCCTGCCAGTTCTCCCCCGGAAGGCAGGTACAGCGGGAGAACGGACTCGCCGAAGGCTTCCTGGCAACGCACGACGGCGGCGCTGAAGTCTGCGCGGGGGTGGTCCAGGCGGCTGACTACGACAGCCCTCGGCATGCGGATCTTCTCGCATTCACCCCACAAGGCGATGGTGGCGCCGTCGATGCCGTCCACGGCGGACACGACAAAGAGGGCCGCATCGGCGGCCCTCAACCCTGCTCGTAATTCCCCTGTGAAATCCGTGTACCCCGGAGTGTCGATCAGGTTCACCTTGACCTCGCCCACCAGTATCGGGGCCACAGACAAGGTGACGGACCTCTGCTGGTGGATGGCTGAAGGGTCTGAATCACTGACGGTAGTCCCCTCGGTGATCGAGCCCATCCTGGTGATGGCCCCGGTCGCCGCCAACAGGGCCTCCACCAGCATCGACTTCCCTGCACCTGAATGCCCCACGAGTGCCACGTTGCGTATCTTGGCAGGATCGCTTGCCGCCAGAGCCGTACCGTTCTCGCTTCGCCGGGACTCGGGTGTACCGGGTCCGGCCGCTTTGGCCGTCTCCCGTGTGCCCTTCGCGGACATGAGCACCTCCTGGTGTCGTATCCAAGCTCGGAGTTCGAACGCGTCGAAAGGTTCGAACGTGTAAGAGGATTGGACACCCTGAGGCGACCACAGGGCAAGACCCAGTTGCGGACGAAGAGCCGCCGGCCAAGCGGCCAACGTGTACTAGGCCGGCACCATGCCCCACAACAACCATGCTGAGGTTACAGTGCTTCCTGTGATGACTACGGAGAATCCTGTCAGCCACAGGAATGATGGGACACCCGTGGTTTGGCTCAGGATGTAGGCGTCCGACGCTGCGAGCCGGTTCCGGCGCCGTGTATGGACACCGGCAAGCTTGAAAAGGTCGCGCACGGCACCCACTGACAGGGCGATCCCCAAGGCCAGCACAGCGTAGTCAACGATGGTGGGAGATCCGAAGAAGACCAAAAGCTGGGCGATAGCTGCGCTGACCACCGCCACGAGGATCCCTGTGAGGTTGCGCAGGAAAATCAGGGAGACCAGCAGGATGAGGGCGCCTACGGACATTGCGGCCCCTGATCGGCCGGCGGCGAACGCAGCAATCAAGGCAAGTCCCACTACCGCGGGCGCAGGATATCCCCAGAACCCTGACCAGGCCGCACCAAAGGGGCTCCGGCCGCTGCTGACGAGGCGGCCCGAATGATCCAGTCCGATGCGGAGGCTGTGGACGAATCGCCCCGTCATGAGGGCGGCATAGGCGTGGCCCAGCTCATGGACGAAGGTGACGTAGAGACCGAACCATCGCCACGTGGCTCGAGGGATGCTCAAAATGGTTGCTGCGGCAAGAATCGCCACCAACGCAGATAGGGGCACGGCCGTCGTGTGGACGTCGGTGAAGCCACGGACCACAGCCGCCCACCAGGTTTGTAAAGGATTCACAGCGGGATTCACAGCGCCGTTCACAGCAACGTTCACGGCACCGGGGAGTTGAGGCGTGAACGGAGCCCGGCTACCAGGATCTCCAAACCGAAATCGAAGGCTGCTTCACCCCGCTTGTCCGGCGGACCCGCGTGCGTTAACGCCTGGGTAAGGGCCGGGTAGCCGTCAACGGGAGGGGCCCACACGACGTCGGGAGCGGCCAGGTCCAACGCAAATCCCAAGGCAAAACTGTCGATCGTGGAGATGGCCGAAACCACATCCTGTCCCTGGAAACCGGCATTTTCCAAGGCGACCGCCAGACTCTCATAGAGAGCCAGCACCTGATCGTCCTGCACAGTTTGCAAGACCAGCAGGGGCGCCAGGCGGGGGTGCCGGGCGAAGGCGTCCCGGTAGGCGCGGACGATGACCCTGAGGGCGTCCTCCCAGTCCTGCCCTTCATGGAGCGTGTAAGGGCTCTCGGCGATGATCCGTCCCCGCATCAGCTCCAGTATTTGTTCGCGGCCGCTGACATGGTTGTAAATGGACGATTGACTGACGCCGATCCTCTTGGCCAGTTTGGGCAGGCTGAAGTCCCCGGCCTCGTCCACCAGTTCCAAGGCGGCCGTGACGAGTGCGTCGATGGATATCAGCGGAACCAGCGGGCGTGGCATTCGGGTTCTCCAATCAATGTGTTGTTACGACTCTAGCCAGAAGTTTGGGCAAAGGTATTGTGCGCCCAATCACAAGGCCCTACGATAAACGAAAGCCTTTCGCTTATCGATCGACTCCCCCCCAAATCTCCCCGCATTAGATCTCCGAGGACACCATGTCTGAAATCGAAACCCGCCCTCCTGCAGCGGATGCTGGAAACGGGCTCAAGAAAAATGCCATCGGCACAGGCGGCATTGCATTCCTGGTCATCTCCGCAGCAGCTCCCTTGACCGTGATGGCCGGCGTGGCACCTGTGGCCATTGGCATCGGGGGCATTGGCGCCCCCATGGGCTACGTCATCGCCGGCGCCGTTCTCTTGATCTTCGCTGTGGCTTTCATGGCCATGACCAAGCACGTCAAAGCAGCCGGCGGCTTCTACACCTACATCACTCTTGCCATGGGAAAAACGGTAGGTCTGGCCTCCGCCATCCTCGCCATCGTCTCCTATAACTGCCTGCAGATCGGCGTCTACGGGCTCTTCGCAGTCCAGACCCAGGCCATGCTCCGAACACTCTTCGGCCTGGACGTACCATGGCCGGCAGTCGCCTTGATGGCCGTCGCCGCCGTCTGGTTCCTTGGCTATCGGGGCATCGACGTCGGGGCAAAGGTCCTGGGTGTCCTGCTCATTGCCGAGACCGCCATCCTTGCCGTCATGGGCGCCGGCATCCTGGCGAACGGGGGCGCCCAAGGCATCAGCCTTGCCTCCTTCTCCCCCGAGCATGCGTTCACCCCTGGCGTCCTGGCCATCCTTGCCATCTGCTTCGCCGCTTTCATGGGCTTTGAATCCACCGTGCTGTACCGCCGTGAGGCCCGAAACCCAGACAAGTCCATCCCGCGGGCAACCTACATCGCGGTCGGCTTCATGTCCGTGTTCTATGCGTTCATCGTGTGGACGGTCATCCAGGCCTACGGCGATGGTGACGTGATGGCAGCTGCAGGTGAGTTGGCCGACGGCATGTTCTTCGCCACGATCAATCACTACGTGGGTCCGTGGGCCGAGGTTGTCATGTACGTGCTGATCGTGACCAGTGTCTATGCCTCCCAGCTTGCCTTCCACAATGCCATCAACCGCTACGTTTACATGCTGGCAAAGGACGGCGTCCTTCCCGCTTTCCTCGGGAGGACCCATCCGAAGTACAAGTCCCCGCACCGCGCCGGACAGATCCAGACAGCCCTCGCAGCCGTCGTCATCATTATTTGCGCCATCGCCGGCGCCGATCCTTACAAGGAGCTGCTGATCTGGGTCAACACCCCCGGCATCTTCGGCATTGTCGCGTTGCAGGGACTGGTGTCCGTGGCAGCTTTCATCTACCTTCGGCGCAACCCGGAAGCCGTGACCAACCGGCTGCTCATTCCTTTGAGCATCGCTTCAGCCATCCTGCTCTTCGGTGTGGTTGCCCTGATCGCCATCAACATCGAACTGTTGACTTTCGCCGATGCCCTTACCAACACCATCCTCCTGTTGGTGACCCCCCTTGTTTTCGTGGCAGGCCTGCTGACAGCCCGCAGATTGCGCAGTGCCCGCCCTCACATCTTCGCCCGGATTGGAAGCTTCGAAACCCATGACTCCTGACCTCATTGTCCTTGCCGACACCATCCACACGCTCGACGACCACCCGGATAACGGTTCCCGACCGGCCATTCAGGCCGTTGCCGTCCGCGACGGGTTGGTAGCCGCCGTCGGAACCCGGGAGGATGCCCGGCAGTGGCGTGGGCCCGGTACCCGGGTAGTGGACCTTGGCGGTGCGACACTTACGCCAGGCCTGGTGGATTGCCACATCCACCCGGTGTTTGGCCTGGACCTGACCATCGGCTGTGATCTGTCCGGCGCGTCGACTTTGGCTGAAGTACGCGCGCTGCTGCAGTCAGAATCAATGAACGGCGCAGAATCAACGACCGGCCCAGAATCAATGACGGGCCCAGTGCCATCGGACGACGGCGGCTGGTTGCGTGCCTGGGGTCTGAATCCGAACGCGTTTGGCCCAGTACCCCTGCACCGGAGTGTGCTCGACGAAGTCTCCGGAGACCGGCCGGCGATGATCCGTTTGTTCGACGGGCATTCGGCGTTGGCAAACAGCCGGGCACTGGAATTGGCCGGGATCAGTGGCCGCGTTGAATTCGACCAGTCCGCCGAGGTGGTCTGCGACGCCGACGGCGTCCCCACAGGGATGCTCCTGGAAGCGGCGGCCATTGACCTGGTGCAGCGTCACATTCCCAAGGAATCCTTTGAGGACCGCAAGACCCGCCTGGGTGTCTTGCTCCGGGACTTCGCCCGGTCCGGCCTGACCGGCGGGCACGTCATGGACCATGACGAGGAGTCGACGGCTCTACTTCAGGCTTTGGAAGCCGACGGTGAGCTGCCGCTGCGGTTGCGGAGTGCGCCGTGGTGCATGCCGGGCACTGGCGTGGCCGAATGGAAGCAGCTTGCCCGCACTGTAGGCACCGGCGGACGCCGCTGGTCGGTCGAGGCCATCAAACTGTTCGTTGATGGAACCGTGGACAATGGGACGGCGTGGCTTTACGAGCCGGACCTGTACGGCCAATCCACTGCGCCATTCTGGCCACGGCCGGAAGAATACACAGCTGCGGTACGCTACTTTGCCTCCCGGGGAATCCCGACGGCGACACACGCCATTGGCGATGCCGGCGTGGAACATGTCCTGGACGCCTTGGAGTCGCTCCGCGGTGTTGTGCCCTCGGACGTGCTCCGCCAGACAGTTCACAGGATTGAACATATCGAAACGGTGCCCGACCAGCTGGTGGAACGCTTCCAGCACGCCGGAGTCGTGGCGAGTATGCAGCCGACGCACTGCACACATTATTCCGCGGCTGACCACAGTGACAATTGGTCCACCCGGCTAGGCAAGGTCCGTGCCGACCGCGCATGGCGTTGCAGGGACCTCCGCGAGGCCGGAGTCACCGTGGGCATCGGCTCCGACTGGCCGATCGCTCCGTACGCACCCTTGCCGATCATTGCAGACGCCCAGTTGCGGCGCCGTTCCGGACATCCGGAGCAGGAGCCCATCGCACCAGCCCAGGCGCTCACCGCACTCCAAGCGCTTGAGGGCTACACCTCGCACGCGGCGCGGGCTGCAGGACTGTGGGACGTTTCGGGCTCGATCACGGTGGGCAAACGCGCCGACTTCACCGCGTTTGAGCGGGACCCACTGACCACGGCGCCGGATGAGTTTGCCGCAAGCAGCGTAGTAGGCACGTTCGTGGACGGCGAGATCCAGTTCATGTTGGAAAGGCTTGCCTAGCAGTTCTTTCATCGGCTGGGCTACATGCGGTTCTTGGTTTTGGCCGTAGCCAGTGCCGTCCACGGATCTTCGGGCCAGGGATGCCTGGGGTAGCGCCCACGCATCTCTGCCCGAACCCGGGAGTAGGGCCCGGACCAGAACGAAGCGAGATCGGCTGTTACTGCCAACGGCCTGCCTGCGGGAGACAAAAGGTGGAAAAGCACCGGTACCCTTCCGCCAATAAGGCGGGGCGTGCGGTCCCAGCCGAAGCATTCCTGCAGCTTGACCGCTACAACCGGGCTACCGCCGTCGTGCTCCGCATTCTTTCGCTCCGGGCCCCCGGAGCCGTCAGCGACCTCGGGGTAGTCGATCCTCACCCGCGAGCCGCTGGGCACCTGAAGGCGCTCGGGCACCAGGCTGTCCAAGGTGGAAGCCTCGGGCCACGGGAGCAGGCGCCGGAGTGGATCGGTGAGGTCAATCGTGGCGGCCGGGGTACCGGTGGCCATGGATTCGAGCTCCGGGGCAAGCCAGTCATCCAACCTGGCCAACAGGGCGGATTCGCTGACATCCGGCCACGGATCGCCCAGCTCCCGGTGCAACAAGGCCAGACGCCGGCGCAGCGCATCTGCCGCAGCGGACCACCCGATCATCGAGAGTCCTGCCTTTTCCAGCGCAATCGCAACAGCATGACGGCCCTGCTCGACGCTGGGGCGCACGGGCGTCGAGGACAGCACAAGGGCTCCCAGCCTCCGCTCAAGCCTGGCGGTCACCCGGCCTTGGGCGAAACGTGCCGTTACTTCCTCCACCGACAGCTCCGGCGCCGCAGCCACCGCCAGTTCGGCGGACAGGGGCGCCGCCGATCGGATCACGGCTCCCGTGCCCGCGGCATCCCTGCCTTGGGCGCGGGAAACCTCCGCCACGGCCAACCAGTCATGACCGGCCAGGGAGCTACCTGCGGGCAGACCAGCCCTGGTGCCCGATGTCAGCAGATACGTGGGTGCCCCTTGGCCGGGAACCCGCCTGGCAATACGGTCCGGGAAGGCCAACGCGACCACGAACCCCGGAGCTTCCCTCGCTGAAACGTCCAGGGGCGCTTTCACGGCGTCGGAGGTCTCCTGACGCGCGAACGATTCCATCCGTTTGACGTCCTCGGCGAATCGTCGGGCTGCCGGGTCTGATCCGGAACGGACTGCCGCCAGGAGTTTTGTGAGATCGGCACCAGGTGCGCGTTGATCACCGGCCACCAGTGCCACGGTTTCAGCGGCAAGGCGGCGGCCAACCAGCGCGGAACCGTCCAGCAACGCGCGGGCCAGCCGCGGGTCTGCCGGGATCTTCGCGAGTGTCCTGCCCAGGTCCGTGACCGTTCCTTCCAATGTCACTGCACCGAGTTCCCGAAGGACCTCGACGGCGTCATCCATAGCGGCACGCGGTGGTGCGTCGGGCAGTGCAAGCCCCCGACCCCCGGGTGCTCCCCAGCAAGCGAGAACCAGAGCGGCGCTGGTGAGGTCGGCCACCGAAATCTCCGGGGTTTGATGTGCTGGCGCAGCAGCGAAGGCCTGTTGGTCGTAGCACCGGACAACCCTGCCTGGTCCTTGGCGCGCTGCGCGGCCGGCCCGCTGCTCCGCAGAAGCCTTCGAGCAGGACACCGTCACCAGTCCGGACATGCCTCTGCCCGCGTCACGACGCGGTTCACGTGACAGGCCGGAATCAATAACGAGCCGGACGCCCGGCACCGTGAGTGACGACTCGGCCAACGCCGTTGACACAATAATTCGAGGAGGGCCGCCGGGTTCCCGGCCCGAAACCGCCCGGTCCTGGGCATCCGGACCGATCTGGCCGTGCAGCTCAAGTACCTCAACACCGCCCTGGACCCGCCCGCGGAGGCGGCTGGCGACGTCGGACACTTCACGGACGCCTGGGAGGAAGACCAAAGCGTCAACGTCGGGGTTTTCCATGAGCGCTTCCTCATGGGCGGCCACCGTTGTCTCGGCAACATGGTTAAGGAAGCTGTATGCCACGCCGCGATCGTCCAAGCGCTGGCCCGGGGCCGGAACCCACTGGACCTCCAGGGCGTGCAGCACGGAAGGACAGTCGACGACGGGAGCCGGCACGCCGCCGTCGGCCTCCCCCAAGCCGCCTCGCTCCAGCCCGTTTTGCCCCAGCAGGCTGGCGAAACGCTTCGCGTCAACGGTTGCCGACATGGCCACCAGCGTGAGGTCGCCCCGGAGTTCCTGGACTTCCGCGAGCATGCCCACCAGCAGGTCGGTTTCGAGGCCCCGCTCGTGGACCTCATCCAGGATCACCGCTTGCGTGCCCTCAAGTCCCGGATCAGCCAGGAGGCGCCGCAAGAGAATGCCGGGAGTGACGAATTCCACCACAGTGTCCGGGCCCGATTTGCTCTCGCCGCGGACTGTATAACCCACCCGGCTGCCCAGACGGCTGCCGTCGAGAGAGGCAAGGCGGCGGGCGGCTGAACGCGCGGCCACCCTGCGCGGTTGGGTGACGACGACGCGGGGCGGGCCCGGGCGCCCCTCCTCCACGAGGTTGGCCAGCAGCGGAGGAACCAATGTTGTCTTTCCCGTCCCGGGTGGGGCCTGGACGACCACCGTTCCGCCGACGCCCTGGCTTTTGAGCGCAGCGGTGAGCTTTCCCAGGGAATCAGCGAAGACCAGCCCTGCGCCAATGGTCTCCAGTCTAAAAGTCACCACACCATTGTCCCTGCTTGCCTGCACTAAAAAGGCCACGCCCCTCGATCAACCTGACGGCTGCGAGGAGGCGTGGCCCCTTCAGTGGTCTTGCTGTTGGGTCGGCGTGCTAGCCAATGGTGGACGCGTCGATGACGAAGCGATAACGCACATCGGAGGCGAGTACGCGCTCATAGGCATCGTTGATCTTGCTGGCGGGGATGACCTCGATCTCGGCACCGAGCCCGTGCTCGGCGCAGAAGTCCAGCATTTCCTGGGTTTCGCGGATTCCGCCAATCATGGAGCCGGCGAACCTGCGGCGTCCACCGATGAGGGCGAAAGCATTCACGGGCAGCGGCTCGGCCGGCGCGCCAACGTTCACCAGCGTGCCGTCAAGGCTCAGCAGTTGCAGGTAGGCGCTGATATCGATGGAAGCACTGACCGTGTTGATGATGAGGTCAAAGGTACCTGCCAGTTGCTCGAACGTGGCAGGATCACTGGTGGCGTAATAGTGGTCAGCGCCAAGATTGAGGCCATCTTCCATCTTCTTCAGGGACTGAGACAAAACCGTCACCTCGGCACCCATGGCGTGGGCAATCTTGACCCCCATGTGGCCCAGGCCGCCAAGGCCCACGATCGCGACCTTCTTGCCAGGGCCGGCTTCCCAGTGGTGCAGCGGGGAGAAAGTCGTGATGCCTGCGCACAGCAGCGGTGCAGCAACGTCGAGATCCAGCGCTTCAGGGATGGTGACGACAAAGTCCTCGTTCACCACCACGCTGCTCGAGTAACCGCCCTGGGTGACGGTACCGTCACGGTCAATTGCTCCGTAAGTGCCCACGTTGCCGTTGAGGCAGTACTGTTCCTCGCCCGCCAAGCAGTTCCGGCACTCCTTGCACGAGTTGACCATGCAGCCAACACCAACCCGGTCGCCGACTTTGTGCTTGGTGACGTTCGGGCCAACTTCGGTAACGATGCCGGCAATCTCGTGGCCAGGGACCAGCGGGTACTGCTGGGGACCCCAATCGCCGCGCACAGTGTGGATGTCCGAGTGACAGATGCCAGCGAATTTGATGTCAATGTGGACATCGTGAGGTCCAACCCCGCGACGTTCGATGGTGGTCAGGGTGAGGTCGCCCGTGGCCGAGGGTGAAGCATAAGCGTTAGCGGAAGGCATGTTTCTCCTGCGTGATGAAGATCAGTGGATGTTTCCATCTAACCCTCTTTTCCACAATGCAAGGAGTTACTGCTGTTAGGGGTACTGACAGGGACTCCCTTGGGAGACCAAAACCCCTACCGTTGGAAACATGGACAACCGTACCGAGACGCGCGATTTCCTCTCGACACGAAGAGCGAAGATCACCCCCGAACAAGCTGGGCTTGCCGCCTATGGCGGCAACCGGCGCGTCCTGGGGCTCCGCCGAGGCGAAGTTGCCATGCTTGCCGGCGTCAGTGTTGAGTACTACACCCGCTTGGAGCGGGGGAACCTCTCAGGCGTCTCGGATAGCGTCCTCGAATCGCTCGCCAATGCCCTGCAACTGGACGACGCCGAACGGGCGCATCTCTTGGACCTCGCCCGTGCGGCCAACGACGGCGGCTGGTTGCGGCGTCGGCCGGTACGGAAACAATCCATCCGGCAGGGCGTCCAACTCACATTGGACGCAATCACCCATTCGCCGGCATTCGTGCGCAATGGCCGGCTCGATATCCTCGCTACCAACGCCTTGGGCAGGGCACTGTACTCGGAAAGCTACGACAACCCTTCCGGACCACCCAACCTTGCCCGCTTCCTCTTCCTCGATCCCCGCAGCCATGACTTCTACACCGATTGGGAACGGGCCGCCAACGACACGGTGGCCATTATGCGGACCGAGGCCGGGCGGGACCCATACGACCGTGGACTCACAGACCTCGTAGGCGAGCTGTCCACCCGCAGCGAAGAATTCCGTGTGCGCTGGGCTTCGCACAACGTCCGGCAGCATTACACCGGCAAGAAACAATTCCGTCATCCGATCGTCGGGGACCTGCACATGCTCTACGAGGCGTTTGAGTTGTCCGCTGACGACGGCCTGACCATGACCATCTACAACCCGGAGCCCGGCACCGGGACTGAGGATGCCCTGCAACTGCTTGCGAGTTGGGCTGCCACCACGCTTGCCTCTGAACCTGGCACGCCCGAACCCGGCCACGACCTCCCCGCGACGAAACGCAAGACGAACCGCAACTAATTCCGCAACGAAAAAGGAACGATGGAGATTACCCCCAAAACCACCAGCACCAAGGGACCATCAGGGCTCTTCACCGGCGACGTCTACTTCGACGTCATCGCCAAGGGAGACGAGCCCTCCCGACTGCGGGTGAACATCGTCCGCTTCGCACCGTGTGCGAGAACGGCGTGGCACACCCACGCGGCTGGACAGACGCTCTACGTGACCGACGGTGTGTGCCTGGTGCAGGCGCGCGGAGGCGAGGTCAAGGTGGCCCGTCAAGGTGACACCATCTACACACCGCCGGGCGAGTGGCACTGGCACGGTGCTGCTCCGGACCATTTCATGAGCCACCTTGCCATGTGGGAAACCACCGGAGCCTCAGACGGTTCCGAAACAACCTGGGGCGAGTTGGTATCTGACGAGGAGTACGGCTATCCCGGCTGAAGCCCTTGGAAGTGCTTCCTAAAAATGTCAGACCCTGGTGAGAGGGTTTATTCATGGGAAGCATTGGGGAAATCATGGCGCGACGGGCAGCGATGCCTGGCGTGGCGGTGCGCCCCCGGGGCCTTCCCCGAGGAGGCCACACCGGTCCTGCCAGCGGCCAGGCCGGCTGTGAAAGCCCGACGGCGTCGGCTGCGGCAGGCGGCGATTCGGAGAAGCTCAGGGCCATGGCGCTGCTTCGCGGCATTGAACCGAAATCCTTCGCCACCCTTAGTGAAATGGACCGTGAAGTCGAGCCTGTTCACGGCCTGGAACCACTGCCCTTCGCCGGCCTTGGGGTCCATCCTGAAGTTGAAGTCGATTCAGGAATTAGGGTCGATCCTGAAGTCAGCTCTGTTTCCCGGGGACTGGGCGGTTCCTTGGGACTTGGGAGTCCGCTAAGACATCAAGGCGCGCCGGGGCTTGAGGATACGCTCGGACTTGGGGATGCGCCGGGGCTTGGGGATGCACTCGGACTTGGGGATGCGCTGGCTGATAGCGTTGGGGCCTTGGAAAGTCTGCGTTCCGTCACCGTGGCCGGTGCCCCGGGGTTCGGGTTTGCCGAAGCCGCAGGGTTCGCCGGGCGGGTGGAGGAGATCGCCCGCACCGTGGAGTATCTGCAGGTCATCGCGGCGCACGCCGTGGAACGGACCCGCACCCAGGCCCAGCAGGCACGGCCCTCCTCCGCGGCGGGCACGGGATGGCAGACAGGCTGGACCAACCCCGCACCCACAGGACCAAACCCCGCCACCGCCACAGCCACAGACACCGCTGCAGGATCCGACACTGCTGCTGTTGCTGGCTTCTCCACTGCCGGCGGATCCGCCACCGCTGCTGGCTTCAATACTGCTGCTGGATCCGCCACCGCTGCTGGCTTCAATACTGCTACTGGGTCCGCTACTACCGGGTTCGATACTTCTGCTGGGTTCGGTGCTGCTGCGGTGGCGGACGCTGCTGCGGTGGCCGATGATGGCTACCGCAACGCCGCGGAATTCCTGCGGGCCCGTTTGCGGATCGGCATCAGCGAAGCCCGGCGCCGGCTCGCCCTGGCCTCCCAGGTCCTCCCCGGGACCGGGATCGCCGGGCAACACATCCCGGCCCGCCGCGAAATCCTGGCCCAAGCCCTCGAATCCACGCAAATACCCACCCGGTCCGCGAGCATCATCAGCGCCGCCCTGGACAAAGTACGGCTCCTCACCGACGAGGAGACCCTCACCCGGATGGAACACGCCCTCACCCGCACCGCCGCCGGGTCCGACCCCGACTTCGTCCTGAAAATGACCAAACGCTGGAACGACCTGATCGACCAGGACGGCCCGGAACCCAGCGAAGAAATCCTCCGCCAGCTCCAAGGCACCTTCATCCGCAAGCCCCGCCACGGACTGCATCATCTGGAAATCTTCGCCACTACCGAACAATACGAAACACTCACCACCGCCATGAACACCGCCACCAACCCCCGACTCACCTCCGCACACACTAATGAGCCCGAAACCAGCAACACCACCGACGAAAGCAACGCCACCGGCGAAAGCAACGACAGCGTTAACGGGAACGGGGGCGGGAACGGAGACGGCGGGAACGAACCAGCGGGTCCGGACCTGGACCGGCGTTCCCGGGCCCAGAAACTCCTCGACGGCCTCGTCGGAGCCTGCGCCGTCGCCATGACCACAGGGATACTGCCCTCCAACGGCGGGCTCCGACCCCAGCTCGCCGTCACCATCGACGAACGCGACCTCTTCCAACGACTCACGCGCACGGCCCCCACCCGGACCACAGGCACAGGGACCGGACCTGACCCGCAACACCCCCGGCTCAGCTCCGGCTCCGCCACCTTTGCCGGCCCGATCCACCCCGACACCATCCGCAAAATAGCCTGCGACGCCGACATCCTCCCCGTCCTGCTCGGAACCGACTCCCGCATTCTGGACATCGGCCGCACCACCCGGATCTTCCCGCCCCACATCCGCAAAGCCATCACCGCCCGGGACCAAGGCTGCGCGTTCCCCGACTGCACCATGCCCTCCCCCTGGTGCGAAGCCCACCACATCACCTACTGGTCACACGGCGGCACCACGTTAACCGACAACGGCACCCTGCTCTGCAGCCACCACCACCACCTCATCCACAAAGAACAATGGACCATCACCACCACCACCGGCGTACCCTGGTTCACCCCACCCCCACACATCGACCCCCACCAAACACCACGACGCAACCACCACCACACACCCCTCAGAACATAAGAGAGCCTCCGAACATGAAGAGTGCCCGGCCATAAAAGTGCCCGGCGCACATCGAGGGGCTAGCGTGCACCCGTTTGAGCGCTTACTGGCGTTCTCCGGGTTGCAAGTCCTTGATTTTTCGCTCAAGGACCAAGCGTTCGGCGCCGCTGGAGCACAGTTCAAGAGCTTGGTGAAATGCTTCCCTCGCTTCTTCATCGCGTCCAAGCCGCCACAGCAGCTCGCCTCTTACCGCCGGCAAGAGATGCGAGCCCTTAAGTTCACCCGTGCGATCCAATTTGTCAACGAGGTCCAGTGCGGCGGCAGGGCCAGAAGCCATGGACACCGCGACGGCACGGTTCAAATCGATGATGGGCGACGGCGTGAGTCGCCCGAGCGCCTCGTACAGAACCACGATTCGATCCCAGTCCGTCTCCTCCACTGAGTGCGCCACAGCGTGGCATTCGGCGATGGAAGCCTGCAGCCCGTAGGCGCCGAGCCCACGGCCGGAACCAGCCGCCGTCGAAAGTGCTGCGCGTCCGCGACGGATTGCTGACTGATCCCATCGACGTCGATCCTGGTTTTCCAGCAGGATCGGCTGGCCATCCGCGTTGAGCCTTGCCGGGAACCGCGCCGCTGTGAGTTCCATGAGTGCAAGCAACCCGAATGCTTCGGGCTCCGGTGCCACGCGGACCAGCACTCGGGCAAGTCGACGTGCTTCACTGGCCAGCTCGGTCCGCATCCAGTTTTCTCCTCCGGAAGCGTAGGCTCCTTCGTTGAAGATCAGATAGACGACATTCAGCACCGAACCAAGCCGCTCAGGGACCTGTTCGGCTTCGGGCACTGCGAAGGGGACGCGCGCAGCGGCGAGCGTCTTCTTGGCCCGGGTGATGCGTGCCTGGATGGTTGGCACCGGGACCAGGAATGCCTTGGCGATCTCTTCCGTGGTCATGCCGCCCACAACGCGAAGAGTCATGGCTATCCGGGCTTCCCTGGACACCACGGGGTGGCAGGAAATGAACATCAGGGCCAGGACGTCGTCGTCTATGGCTTGGGGGTTGAACAGCGCATCCACGCCCGCTTCTTCCTCTGTGAGGTCGCGCGCCAGCAGCGCATATTTGTCGTCCAGAGCGGCCCGCCGCCGGAAAGTATCGATGGCACGACGACGACCCGCTGTGAGGAGCCATCCCACGGGATTGGCAGGTGCGCCGTTGACAGACCATGACACGAGGGCCTCTGCGAGTGCTTCCTGTGCGAGGTCCTCTGCCAGTGGAAAGTCTCCGGTATAACGGGCAAGGGCGCCGACAATACGGGCGGATTCGCTGCGCCACACCGCTTCGACGGCGGCCCTTGCCTCGTTAGTGCTCATGCCAGCTACTGCTCATGCCAGTTACTGCTCACGTCAGGTGGTTCTCACGTCAGTTACTGCTCATGTCCAGTACTGCCCAAAGGAGTGCCCGTCCGGTCTAGAGCTGTCCGGTCTGTTCGCGCCAAGCCCGCTCCTTTTGGATCCATTCGTTGTCCTGGGGGAATTCGTCGATGCTGGTTACCCGTCGGATCTCCGTCTTGGTGCCCGCGGTCATCGGCGCACGCTTGGCCCACTCGACGGCTTCCTGCTTGGACGCAACATCGAGGATGTAGTAACCGGCAAACAGTTCCTTGGTTTCACCGTACGGACCATCAGTGACCACCGGAGTGTCGCCGGTGAAGTCGACCACGACGCTTTCCTTTGCATCGTCCAGTCCTTCTGCAGCCAGGAGCACCCCGGCGCGAATCAGTTCATCATTGAACTTGCCCATGGCTTCGAGGATTTCGTTGAAGTCAATGTTCTCGAACTTGGCGAACGATTCGTCGGTTGCCCGCATGATCAGCATGTACTTGGCCATTGCACTCAATCTCCTGTGTTGTGGAAGGTCGCCCTTCGACCTTCTCATCCATGGGTCGAACAGTGCGAGGCAAAATCGACAACCTCTCAAAAGAATTTTCCCGGTTCTTCCAGAAGCTGTGTGGCCTCAACGATAAGGATCCCCTGGAGCTGTCCAGGGGATCCTTATTGCTTCCGAGCATCGCGGGGTGGTTACTCCTGCCCGGGGGCAGCGCCTTAGTGGCCGCCGCCTCCGATGACTCCAGCTTCAACAGCTTTGGTCACGGCATCCGCTTCAGCCTGTGTGAGCTTGCCGTCCGCCACGGCCTTGTCCAACCGGGTCTTGAGGGCAGCGGCTCGCTCCTGCTGGGCGGCAGCACGAATTTCTTCCAAGGCGGTAGTGACCTTGGATTCGTCAATGCCCAGGGCTGCGGCCAGGGACTTGGCCAAGGCTGCTTCCTGCGCCGCCCGGTCCGGCTTGGTTCCTTCGGTGCCTTGGGTTGGTGGCGTGGTGGGCTTATTCGCTTCTCTGAAGGCCTTTAGTGCGTCGGTGACCTTGGCTTCGTCCACTCCCAACTTGGCGGCAAGGTCCGCTGCGAGCTGGCCGCGGTCACGACCGTGGCCTCCGGGCCTTCCGTGGCCCTGCCCGGGCGTTGTGGCATCGGCTGACGACGTTGCGCTCGGTGTAGGCGTCGGCGTCGTGGTGGCTGAAGCAACACTGGTGACACCCAGCCCTGCGCCCAGCGCCAACGCTCCGGCTGTGATGCCCAGCGTGATTCTCTTGGTCTTTGACATGGTGCCTCTCCTCAATCCGCCGTCAATTTAACGGTGCTGAGCCGTCCGAACGGCTGGTAACTTCCAGACGATCTGTAAACATCGTCCTGTTACTACAGTGAGGCGATCACCCAAGCCCACGCTGTTCTGAAGCTGTCAATCAGCTGTGAAGGTGTGGTTGGGTGTCCAAGGCCGCAAGCAATCGTTTGACTGAACCACCCAGGTTCCACTCGTTGGCCAAGCGCTCAAGCTCAGCGCGTGCCTCGCCGGTCACGGGACGCAGTTGGGCGCCTGCCTCCTCAAGTGAGGGCACCTTCAGGTCGCGAACCACATTGACGACGGCGGGAGCTACTTCAAGGTATCCGGCCGCTGCGGAAAGCTTGGCGCGTACGGAACTCGAGAGTCCGCCGTCGGGATCCTCTGCTGCCTCCAGGAGGCCCTCAAGGGAGCCGTATTCCGCGAGCAGGGACGCGGCCGTTTTCTCGCCGATACCGGCAACGCCCGGCAGGCCATCGGATGAATCGCCGCGCAGTGTGGCGTAGTCCGCGTATTGTTGCGGCAGCACGCGGTACTTGCCAACGACGACGACGTCGGTGACCACTTCCAGGTTCTTCATGCCACGAGCGGTGTAAATGACGCGGACGTCCCGATCATCGTCGACGAGTTGGAAAAGGTCCCGATCACCCGTGACCACATCGGTGGGCAGCTGCGCCTGGCTGGCGTATGTTCCTACGACATCGTCGGCTTCATGGTCATCGATGCCCACCACAGCAATACCCGCAAGGTCCAGCACGTGGCGGATCAGCGGGATCTGCGCTTCGAGAGGATCGGGGACGATTTCGACGTCGGGGCCCACCGGCACGATTTCGGCCACCCTGTGGGCCTTGTAGCTGGGGATGAGCTCAACACGCCATTTCGGGCGCCAGTCATTGTCCCAGCAGGCGACCACGTGGGTCGCTTCATAGTCCGTGGTGAGGCGGGCAATCATGTCCATCAGGCCGCGGACGGCGTTGACGGGTGTGCCGTCGGAACGGCGGATGGAGTCCGGAACACCGTAAAAGGCGCGGAAGTACAAGGAAGCAGTGTCCAGGAGCATGAGTCGAGGCATATCTGATCCTGACACGTCCTGGCCGGATTCACCGTGAACCTGCGCTAAGCCTCGTCGGCCGGCTACATAAAGACTTGATCCTCACTGTGAGCCGCATTACGATTGGGTGAGCGATAATAGAACAAGGTGTTCAACTATAGAACACCATAAGAATTCAACCCACAAAGAAGTGAGGAAAGCCCGTGCAGTTCCACCACCACGGTTACGTATCCGGTGACCCTCGGGTCGAGCCAGCCGCCGGCGTCGGAATCAACCGCCCGGCCGAGCTTCCCGATGAAGTCGACGTTCTCATCGTCGGTACAGGCCCTGCAGGGATGCTGGCGGCCGCGCAACTGGCTCAGTTCCCGGATATCACGACGCGTATCATCGAGCGGCGCCCCGGTCGTCTGGCCATCGGCCAAGCCGACGGCATCCAGGCCCGCAGCGTGGAGACCTTCCAAGCGTTCGGGTTCGCCGAACGCATCACGGCTGAGGCCTACCGCATCACCGAAATGGCGTTCTGGAAGCCGGACCCCGCCGACCACTCGCGCATCGTCCGCGCGGCCCGCACAGTGGATGACCCCACCGGCATCAGCGAATTCCCGCACCTGATCGTGAACCAGGCCCGCGTGCTGGACTACTTCGCGGAGTTCATGGCCAACTCCCCCACCCGCATGAAGCCTGACTACGGCTACGAGTTCCGCAGTCTCCAGGTCACTGGTGTCGGTGACTACCCGGTCACCGTCACCCTTGGGCACACCGCGGGGCCGGACGAAGGCCAGGAGCGCACTATCCGGGCCAAGTACGTCGTTGGTGCCGATGGTGCCCGCAGCAAGGTCCGCGAGTCCATCGGGTGCCATCTCGCAGGTGACCAGGCCAACCATGCCTGGGGTGTCATGGACGTTCTGGCCGTCACCGACTTCCCGGATATCCGCACCAAATGCGCTATCCAGTCCGGCGCGGGCGGCAGCATCCTGCTGATCCCCCGCGAGGGCGGGCACTTGTTCCGCATGTATGTGGACCTTGGCGAGGTTAAGCCTGAGGATCACGGCGCTGTGCGGAAGACGACCATCGAGCAGATCATCCAGAAGGCCAACGACATCCTGCACCCCTACACGCTGGATGTCCGCAACGTCGCCTGGCACAGTGTTTATGAGGTGGGGCACCGGCTCACGGATAGGTTCGACGACGTCCTGCCGGAGGAACGCGGGACGCGGACGCCGAGGGTGTTCATCACCGGCGATGCCTGCCACACGCACAGCGCAAAGGCCGGCCAGGGAATGAACGTTTCCATGCAGGACGGCTTCAACATCGGCTGGAAACTCGGGCATGTCCTGGAAGGCCGAAGCCCTGAGAGCCTCCTGGACACGTACTCCGCTGAGCGTCAGGTGGTGGCCAAGAACCTGATCGACTTCGACAAGCAGTGGTCCACCTTGATGGCCAAGAAACCCGAAGAGTTCGAAGACCCCACGGAGCTTGAAAACTTCTACACAAGCACGGCCGAGTTCCCTGCCGGTTTCATGACCCAGTACGCTCCGTCCATGCTTGTTGCCGAGCCCACGCACCAGGAACTCGCCACGGGCTTCCCCATCGGCAAGCGCTTCAAGTCGGCCCCGGTCCTGCGGGTCTGCGACACGAACCCGATGCACCTGGGCCACCACGCCAAGGCAGACGGCCGCTGGCGCATCTACATCTTCGCCGATGCCGCGCAGGCCGGCGCCCCGGGCCCTGTCGCGGACTTCGCCGAGTGGATCGCGAACTCGCCGGACTCGCCGCTGGCGGCCACGCCGTCGGACGCTGACCGCGACGCCTGGTTCGATGTGAAGGTGATCTACCAGCAGGACCACACCAACGTAGACATCAACGCCGTCCCCGCAGCGTTCAAACCCACCGTTGGACCATTCAAGCTCACCTACCTCGAGAAGGTCTTCGGCACGGACCCGGCAGCAGACATCTTTGAGCTGCGCGGGCTCAGCCGCGACGGCGTGGTGGTAGTCGTCCGCCCGGACCAATACGTCGCCAACGTACTCCCCCTGACCGCGACGGAGGAACTCGGTGTGTTCTTTGCCACCGTGCATTCCGGGGAGCGGGAAAAGTCGAACACAACGGACGCCGATCTGGTCAGCCACCAGGCGTAGGGATGGATGCAGCTGCCGGGGGCCGGCCCAGGCTCCCGGCAGCGAAACCTTCCCCGGGATCTGGCGGAGGCCGGGCAAGCGGACGAGAATGAGCGTGTGGTCACACCTGCCAGCGCTGGCGGCGACACCCTGAACGACGCCGCCAGAAAGATTCAACGTGTCTATCTCACGCTGACGCTGGGCAACACGGTGGCAGCTTCCTTCATCTGGGGTATCAACACGCTTTTCCTGCTTGATGCAGGCTTGAGCAACCTCGAGGCCTTCGCTGCCAACGCTTTCTTCACAGCGGGGATGGTCCTTTTCGAGGTACCTACCGGCGTCATCGCGGACGGCTGGGGTCGCCGTACTTCTTTCCTGCTTGGCACGATCACGTTGGCGGCCTCTACATACTTGTACTTTGTGCTGTGGCAGATCTCCGCACCGTTTTGGATGTGGGCCGTTGTCTCGGTGCTCCTTGGCCTCGGGTTCACGTTCTTCTCCGGAGCTGTGGAGGCCTGGCTTGTGGACGCCTTGCGCTTCTCAGGCTACGAAGGCGGTCTTGAAACCGTTCTGGGCCGCGGCCAGATGGTGCAGGGTGTGGCTATGCTGCTGGGTTCGGTGGCAGGTGGGGTGATCGCTCAAGCCACCAACCTTGGTGTGCCGTTCCTCTTACGGGTTTTCGTTCTGGTTGCCATGTTCGCCGTGGCGTTTGGGCTAATGCACGACGTCGGGTTCTCACCTGAGCGGTCCACCCACCCACTTCGCGCCACCCGCGCAGTGCTCTCGGCCTCGATCGAGAACGGTCTGAAAAACCCGCCGGTCCGGTACGTCATGCTGGCCGCTCCCTTTAGTGCCGGCGTCGGGATCTATGTTTTCTACGCCCTGCAGCCATACCTCCTGGACCTGTTTGGCGACCCCCATGCCTATTCCATTGCGGGCCTCGCCGCTGCAATTGTGGCTGGCTCGCAAATCCTGGGCGGTTGGCTTGCGCCGCATGCCCGGCGCTTGTTCCATAAACGGACCTCGGTGATGATCCTGGCCGGTCTGGTGGGATTCGTGATCTTGCTGGTCCTCGGTTTCACCCGTGTCTTTTGGGTGGCACTGGTGCTGCTGGCACTGTGGGCTGTGGTCGGCTCTGCGGCAACTCCGGTCCGGCAGGCGTACGTCAATGACATGATCCCCTCGAAGCAGCGCGCCACAGTGCTGAGCTTCGATTCGCTCATGGGATCCAGCGGCGGTGTGGTGATACAGCCACTCCTTGGCCGTGGCGCTGACCTTTACGGCTACCCGGCGTCGCTGGCCATCGCGGGCATTATTGAGCTCATTTCGGTGCCGTTCCTGCTGGCGAGCCGCAGGCAGGGGGCATCCGCAGACCGTGCCAACACCGAAGCCGTTCAGTCACCTTGAGCCGGCAGCGAGGGCTTTATGGGCAATCTTCCGGTCAGGGGAAGGTGAATGAGGCGGCAAGTCCGTCGGCATGACACAGTGGGACTCACTCCATGAACGTGTTTAAACGCAAAATGTGGTGAAACCAGATACTGAAAGCGTGGACAAGCAATGATTTCCCTAAGGCAGGACTCCCAAGGCTTCATCCGGATGAGCAGGCATTTTCCCGCCAGCGCCTCTGTGTCCGTCACGTTTGCCGACGGCACCCGGAAGGTTTTCCCGGGCAAGCGGCTCAACGAGATCTTCGACGATGCCCTGGCCGCGTTCCGGGCGGGAAACAACCTGGACGCCAAGGGCTTCGACCGCGGACCAAAAAAGAAGGTCCAGCAGGGCATCGAGTTCGTGCCCATCAGCCCTGACATGGCGTGAAGCGTGCCTGGCTGGTCTCTACCCGTCGGGTTTTCCTGTTTGCCTGGGTTTCCTGTTTGTCCGGGTTCTAATGTTTGCCTGAGGCGTGATTGACGCAATAGGGCGTCCACGGCCTCGCTTCGAGCCGGCCCTCCGGAATGGCGACACCACAAACCGTACATATGCCGTAAGTTCCATCGGAAATCCGCTGCAAAGCGGCCTCAATCTGCTCAAGGCCCACACGGCTCTGGTCAAGCAGCGCGGAGGCCTGTGAGAGCTCGAAGGCGATGGTGGTGCCTTCAGGATCATGCTCGTCGTCGACGTTCGAGTCCTGGCGGGCGAGGCTGACCGATGTGATGTCACTGCGCAGCGCCTTCAGCAGGGCAAGCTTCCGGCCCCGCTCCTCCTCCAGCAGAACCCGGAACCGCTCGACGTCGACCATGTGAGCAAGCCTACCCATCGCCCCGCCCGCGGTCTGGACAAGACCCAGTCTGGACAAGCTGTGGGGCGTAGTGCCCTAATAACGTGATGGGGAACTACTCGCACCATCCCGGAGTCGATAGTTACATAGACGCCCTCCCGGACTGGCAACAAACACTTTGTGAGGAACTGCGTGACGTGATCCACGAGGCCGAACCGGACATCGTGGAGACAATCAAAAGACGGGTTCAGCCCTACTTTGTCCTGGATGGAAACGTCTGTGCATTGCTCGCGGCCAGGAACCACGTGAACCTCTTTCTCTATGATGGCGCTATCGTTCCTGACCCTGCCGGGATCATCACAGCAGGGCACGATAACAAGACCGGCCGAATGATCAGCTTTTACATCAACGACGATGTACCTACCGCACCCCTCATCGCTATGCTGCGACAGATCGCCGCCAACAATCGCGCAGGCGGGTGGCGGAAAATCAAAGCAGGTTTGCAAGAGACTTCCGGCCCAGCGTGAGCGCCGGCCTTCATCGCGCGGCGGCCGGGAATCATGCGGAACAACGGCCCGTTATGTCTACAACGGCCATCTCTACAACGGCCGTTTCCGCCGTACACATAACGACAGGAAGTTTGGGGACTGACCATGACGTTGAACGAAACGATTGCCCGGCTCCGGGCGGCCCACCTCATGGTCCGTGACGCCAAGGAGTGGGACGAACTGTCCGTGAATCTGTGGACGGCCTACCAGGCCAACGATGAAGAACTCGTTGAGCAGTTGCGGCCACCCTTCCTGCAGTCGTGGCGGACCGTCACGCGTTACGTGCTCCGGGACACCTTCGACGCAGCCGGCATCTCGGTCGGCGAACCATCGCATCCATGGGGAATCGCGACGCTCACCGCCAATGGAACCACCAGCGAACCACTCCTCTGCCCCGCTGAAGGATTCCAGCTGCTCACGTTTGCCGAAATAATGTCCAGCTATTCGGATTCGCTGGAGCCTCTTTTCACGGCTGCCGGACAGGCGGACCGCTGATCAGCGTGGGTATGTACTCCAGCAACTGCAGCTGACCATCGAAGGTCCTGCTGTTCACCATTTGAAGCGAAACATCAGGATAGCCGTCATAGATCCGTTCCCTGCCAGTGCGGCCAGTGATCACCGGAAAAACGACGATCCTGTATCGGTCCACAAGTCCGGCACTCAACAAAGAGCGGCAAAGGCTGAGGCTTCCCAGTGTGGTCAGGGTGCCGGTCCGGGTCCGCTTCAGCTCTTTGACAGCTTCCACAGCATCCCCGCTTACCAGCTCGGAATTCGGCCATGCCAGGGGTTCCTGGAGTGTGGACGAGAAGACGACCTTCGGCAGGGCCGCCAGCCCTGTCAAGGCCTCTCCCTCTTCCTTGGAGAACCCGGAGTCTTCGCCCGCGGCCTGTTCCGACATGCTCGACATCACCCGATAGGTGTTGGCCCCCATCAGCGTGGTGAAATCCTTCTTCCCTTCTTCCTCAAGCCAGGCAAGGTATTCCGGGGATTCAAGTCCCCACCAACCGGGCCATCCCTCCGCTGAGGCATACCCATCAAGGGAAATGATCAAATCCACCATCAACTGCGCTGATGTCGCTTCTGTAGTTGGCTCGCCCACGGCTGCTCCTCACGGGATTTCAGGTTGTGCCTAGCATTGTCCTCCCGAAGGCCGGTTTGCACCACGACTCATGTGCTCCTGATCCGGTCCAAACTCTCACGCAGTCCGATCACGGGAATTTCAGGGAACGCGGCACGTTCCACAGCCGGATCGAAGGCCGCAGCGCCTGATTCCATCCACAGCGCAGCCCTGGCCATCCGGGCCATGAACGGCGAAATCGGACCTGCAACTGCGGCCATCACCCGTAACGCCGCTACTGGTATACGCTGGATCGAGCCCATTCCAGCGTCTGCGAGGATGGCTTCCGCGAGCGTGTTGAAGGGGTGCGTTTCGGACCCCCACTCAACGGTCCTTCCACGCAAGGAAGCTCCGGACAGAGCCAACCGAACAGCGGCAGCAGCGTCCGGCGTCGACGTAAATGTCACAGGTGCCCGTCCCGAACCGAAGACAAGCACCCTGCCCTTCGTGTGGAGGGGCTGGCTCATTGAGTCGAGGAACTGCTCAAGGTTCGCTCCCATCCGGATTACTGTCCATGCCATGCCCGAGGCCTTCAATGCCTCCTCCGCTGTGTACTTCATGCGCAGGAAATCCAGAGGGGCATCGGGAGCCGCCCCATGCATCGACATCATCACTACATGTTCCACGCCCGCCCGAGACGCGGCATCGATGACCCGAAGTGCGCCGTCGCGGTCCACAGTGCGTGGGTTGCCGCCCCTTTTCAGCCCAAAGCCCGACGCCGCGAACACCACGTGGCTGCATCCGGCAACGGCCCGCCCGCAGTCCTTGCCCGAGGCGAGCGTCCCGCGGACAAGCTCGACGCCGTCGACGTTCTTCCTGGGGAAGGGCTGGGATTCACCCCTGGCCATGACCCGTACGGAAGCACCGCGCCGAACCAGTTCCCCCGTAAGCCGCGAACCCAGGCGGCCCGTGCCGCCCACTACGAGGATCATGACCCCTGCGATGTCGGAAGTACGGCCCCATCCTGAAGGCCCGTGCCCGCAGTGGCGCGGACGGCGTCGTTGATGTCACCCGAAGAATGTTCCACAGGTTCGAGATAGAAATGGACGGAGGCAATACGCTCCTGGCGCACAGTAAAAATCGCCACTCCGGCAAGTTCCACCGGCGTCCCATCGCGTCTTGTGCCCCGGGCGCCCCATTCAACCCAAACGGTTCCGTCCCGGCCTTCAGCGGCGTCGGCGATTGCTGGTGTGAGGTCAGGAATACCAGCAAATAGGCTGGTCCAGTTGGCACGGACCTGGGCGCGGCCCGTGAAATTACGTTCGGGATGAATCGGGGTGATGTTGACGTAGTCGTCGGCGAATTCGGCGACCAAGGCGTCAAGGTCGTGGCGGCCGGACGCAGCGAACATCCGGCGAACGGGCCCTTCCGGAAGGCGCTCCAGGCCCTCCACGGTTTCCATGGTGACTCCTTGGTGCGGTATCTTGAATTCAATACAGTTATCTGTATTGATTGGAGTCTAGGAGTCATGGCAACCGGAATCAAGAGTCCCGGTGAAACATCCGGGGGTCAACGCAGCTACGATGCCAGCCGTCGCCGCCAAGCCGCCGAGGCGTCGCGGCGCACCATCCTCGCGCGCGCCCGCGAACTATTCCTCCTGCAGGGCTTCGGCGCGACCACCATCTCCGATATTGCCGCTGCGTCCGCAGTATCGACGGAGTCCATCTACAAGAAATTTGGCGGCAAGGCCGGCCTCGTCCGGGCTCTCCACGAGCAGAGCCTCCTCGGCAAGGGCGGGCCGCCAGCCGAGCAGCGCTCAGACCTCGCACAAGTAGCGGCGGACGACCCACGGGAACTGATGGAACAGTTCGGCCGGTTCACTGCAGAAGTCAGCCCCCTTGCGGCGCCGATCAGCCTGCTCATCCGTGACGCCGCCGCAACAGGGGATGCCGACATGGCCGGCCTCCTGAAGGACATTGACGACGCCCGGCATCGCCGGATGCTGCACAACGCGCGTCAACTGATTGCCCGCGGCCTGCTCCGTCCGGGCTTGGGCGCTGAAGAGGCCGCCGACATCATGTTCGCGTGCACCACGCCCGAACTGTTCGAAAGCCTCGTCCTGAAACGAGGGTGGAGCGCAGGGCGGTACGGCCGGTTCGTCGCCTCCGCTCTCGCCGCAAACCTGCTCTGACACGCAGACCTACTCTGACACGCGGACCTACCCTGACACGCATGCCGAAGCACCGCCCGGCTGGGAAGACCCGCCCCGACGTGCAACGCTTGTTCAATGGACCTGGAAATCTCGCCCTCCCTCACGATTCCGGCCTCGGAACTCGGTTGGCGGTTCTCGCGTTCATCGGGACCGGGCGGTCAACACGTCAACACGACCGACAGCAAGGCTGAGCTTTCCTGGAACGTAGCTACGTCTGAGGCATTAACAGAAGGCCAGCGGGAGATCTTGCTGCGTCGCCTGGAGAAGCGACTCGTCGACGGAGTCATCACAGTTACAGCCTCCGAACAGCGCTCGCAGTTGCGCAACCGCGAGAGCGCCCTGGCCAAGCTCGCTGGCATTGTGGTGGCGGGCCTTGCCCCACGGACTCTCCGCAGGGCAACTAAACCCACACGCGGTTCCGCCCAGCGGCACCGCGCCGCAAAAGTACAGAGGGCAGCAACGAAACAACAACGACGGCGGCCCTCGCCTGAGTGACGAACACCTGAGTCACAAGCACCTGAGTGCGAATACGCGACTGACGAGGCGGGGCCAACCGGAGCATTGGGGTGCACCCCCTTTTGGCAATTGGCCGGGGATGGCAGCATACAGTCATGTCACCTATCCAGCGCATCCGGCCCGAGGGACTTGTCTCCAGCCCGGCATTCAGCCATGTAGCCGTCGTCCCTCCAAACGCCACCACCATCTACGTCGGCGGCCAGAACTCCGTCGACAGCGGCGGTTCGCTCGTCGGCGAGGGTGATGTTGGAGTGCAATCTGCCCGCGCCCTGGCGAACGCAAAGACCGCGCTCGCGGCTGCCGGGGCAACCCTTCGCGACGTCGTGCAGTGGACGGTCCTCTTCGTGGACGGCGCCGACCTCGCCGCAGGGTACGGCGCCATTGCATCGGACCTCGCCGCCGACGAGCCGCCGCTCGTGACAGCCGCGTTTGTCTCCCGTTTGGGCGTTCCCGGGGCGCTGGTGGAGATCAGTGCGGTAGCCGCCGTCGAGCGGTAAAGAAGGCCATTGCTCTGGAAGATTCTCCATCCAATCCCAACTGGGGGCAGCACCGCGGGCGTTTAGGCATGGTTGGCGGCTTTTTTGGGCGTTTCGTCATCCTTGGCGGGCGATTCGCATCTAGGGAACTGACACGGCTGGAACCGAGGCTTATAGGACAGCACCACCGCCCTACCAAGGAGATCACGTGACTACCTACAACCTGGCCCTCATCGGTTTCGGAGGCGTCAATCGCGCTTTGGCCGAACTCATCCGTGATGAACCCCGGCGATTTGCCTCACTCGGATTCGAGCTTCGCGTCGTGGCCATCACCGATCTTGCCTTCGGCTCACTCGTACAGGTAGACGGCATCGATCTGGCCGCCGTGTTGGCGATGCCCCGTGGGTCCTCGTTCGAGGGACTGCCAGGTGGCAGCCCGGATCCCCGCAATGAAGACGTCATCAAGAACAGTCCGGCCGACATCGTCGTTGAGGCTACATTCACCAGTCCGATCGACGGCGAACCCGCAGTTTCGCACGTCAAGTGGGCCATCGAGTCCGGCAAGCATGTGGTGACCACCAACAAGGGCCCGGTGGCCTTGCATGGCATGGAACTGGGCCGGCTTGCGGCAAACAATGGTGTCCGTTTCGAGTACGAGGGTTCAGTCATGAGTGGCACGCCCGTCATTCGACTAGCACACAAAATGCTGGGCGGCCTCGAATTGAACTCCGTTCAAGGCATTCTGAACGGAACCAGCAACTACGTCCTGGGCCGGATGGAGGCCGGGCTGGGCCTGAAGGAAGCGATTGCCGAAGCCCAGGACCGCGGATACGCCGAAGCGGACCCCACTGCTGACATCGGCGGCTCGGACGTCCGGTTGAAGGTCGCCATCCTGGCCAACGAGCTGCTCGGCGCCAACATTCAACCCAATGACGTGGAAACCACCGGTATTCAGGACATCAAGAGCGAAGACGTGGCACAGGCCCTGGCAAGCGGCTACCGCTGGAAGCTGATTGGCGAAGCCCGGCGGCAAGACGACGGCGGCATCGTAGCTACCGTCCAGCCCATCGCCCTTCCGGGTGAACACCCGCTGGCTGGTATTTCCGGCGCCACCAATGCCGTGTCCTTCAGCACGGATTTGCTGGGAGCCGTCACAGTATCGGGTCCTGGGGCCGGCCGCGTGGAAACTGCCTACGCCCTCATCTCGGACATCATCGCCGTCAACGAATTCGCCAAAGGAGCGGTCCGTGCCTGAGTCAGCCATCGCCGACGCCACAACCGCAGCCCCTACCACCGACCTGGCGGTCTACGACAAGTTTGACGGTTCCATCCTGGCGACCCTTCCACAGTGCACCGAGGCAGATGTGCGCGTGGAGATCATCCGTGCAGCAGCCTCCGCTCCGGCAGCGGCGGCTATGCCGCGTCATGAACGTGGACGGATTTTGGATACGGCTGCAGACCTTCTCCAGCAACGGACGCAGAAAGTGGCCGGGCTAATCGTCGCCGAGGCCGGGAAGACCATCACACAGGCGCTCAAAGAGGTCTCCCGTGCAGTGAATACGCTGAAGCTCTCGGCAGCGGAAACCCGCCGTAACGTTGGCGAAGTAGTTCCCTTCGACTCCTTCTCCGGCTCCGAAAACCGCCAGGGCTGGTTCACCCGTGAACCGTTGGGTCTTATCGCTGCCATTACCCCGTACAACGATGCCCTGAACCTGGTGGCGCACAAGTTGGGGCCGGCGATTGCCGGAGGGAACACCGTCATCCTCAAGCCGTCCCAGCTGACACCTTTGACGGCCATCCTCCTCGTGGACCTGTTGCGCGAGGCAGGCCTGCCGACGGAGTTCGTCACCGTTGTCCTGGGCGATCGCACCATCGCGCAAACCATCATCTCGTCCAAACTGGTTCGGATGGTCTCCTTCACGGGCGGCTTTTCCACCGGCCGGGCCATCGCCGCCAACGCCGGTATAAAACGCCTGTCCATGGAACTCGGCGGCAACGCACCCGTCATCGTCTTCGACGACGCGGACATTCCTGCCGCCGTCGAGGCCAGTGTTTCCGGTTCCTTCTGGGCCGCTGGACAGAACTGCATCGGCGCCCAGCGGATCCTCGTCCAGCGGCCGGTCTTCGACACCTTCCTTCACGCTTTTGTCGCCCGAACGGCCGCCCTCACGACAGGCGATCCCCGAAGGGAGCAGACCGACGTCGGACCCATGATCAGCGCCGCGTCTGCCGCAGAAGCGAAGCGCAAGATCGACGAAGCGGTGTCGGCCGGTGCGCGACTGCTCACTGGCGGCACGTTGGACGGCGCGCTCCTGACACCTGCTGTCCTTACCGAAGTACCGCGCAGTTGCGAGGCATGGAGCGAGGAACTGTTCGCACCCGTGGTCCTGGTGGAACCGTTCGACTCCGCCGAGGAAGCCATCGAACTGGCCAACGACAGCGAATACGCGTTGCAGGCGGGGGTATTCACCAAGGACCTGGCCCGGGCGCTGGCCACCGCTAAGGCAATCGACGCAGGCGGAGTGATGATCAACGATTCTTCGGACTACCGCCTCGATGCGATGCCTTTTGGCGGCTCGAAATACGGCAGCATGGGCCGGGAAGGCGTCCGCTTCGCCTACGAAGAAATGACGCAGCCCAAGGTCATCGCGATCACGTCATGATGATCGCCTGGCGTTACCGTCAATAAATCAGGCCGTGCCTGTTCCGGCGCTGCGTAACCTCCTCGGTTCCGCAGCGCCGGAACCATTTAAGCCCGGTATGGTTCGCGCCGCCTTAGCGGGGTGACTGCCTGTCGATGACCGTGGAGAGGGACAAGGCAGTGGTGATGTCGCGGACTCCAGGAAACTCTGAGACCTGCCTCCAGATCTCCTGGATCCGTGCAGCGTCGGGGGCCTCCACCCTGACCACGATATCCAGTTCGCCGCTGACGACATCACAAGTGGCGATCTCAGGAATGGCCTTGAGTCCGGCAATCACGTCTCCGCCCCGCATCCTGTCATGCCGTTGGATCAGGAGCACCGCATTGACCGTGGCCGAGCCTTCTCCGGCTGATTCCTTGATGGTGTACCCGTGGATATACCCGTCCCGTTCAAGTCGCTCAATCCGTTGCCTCACTGCGTTTCGGGAGAGCAGCACCTTCTCGCCCAACTGGGCAAGGCTGATACGGGCATTGCGCCGCAGCTCGGCCAGAATCTGCGCATCTATCTCATCACGTGGACTCTTCGGCACGGACGCTCCTGTCTGAGGGGTTGTGAACATGTGTTTGGGGACAACGCCCTTCGAAGCAGGAATGCCGCTGCGGCTACCGTGTCCGGCGAGTTGGCCGGTTCAAACATATCCCATTGATCTATTGCTTCTTCGGGCATAGTTGGCAGGACCTTGTTCGGTGCTCGTGTGGACCTGCCGGACCTGGTCCAGTCCCCCGAACCCAAGAGCGTCAAGGTGACACGAAAAGATGAAGGTGCCCTGCTGTGGAAAGTGCGGCAAGCGGCTTTCTGCTCCAGTAAAACCCTGCTATGTCTTACGGCCTGGCCTGCCTCAGGGCCGATCCCGCTGTTTGGGACCGTTCGCGACGGCGGTCAAACAGGGAAGCGCTCACGGCCACCGCAATAAGGGCGGACGCCAAAAGCAAGGGCAGGTGTGGCATGGGTACAACCATGGCCCCTGCCAACGCTGTGCCGGCAGAACCCGCTGTGATCTTTAAGGCTCCGATCCACACGAAGACCTGACCTCGTGCCCCGGCTGGTGCATATTCGCTGCGCGCGGCCAATGTTGCGGCGAAAAAGCAGGAGTTGAGCACTCCGGCCAGGGAATAGACCACCGCTGCCACGGGGAAGATCCCGGCGAAGACCGCCCCACACAGCGCAACGCCAACAGCAGCTCCCAGCCAGGTCATGAGGTGGTCCGCATCGCTTCGCAACGGCCGGATCATGACACCAGCGGATCCTAGAAGCCCGCCAAGACCATATGCGGCAGTCAGGACCCCTGCCGCGGCTGGCCCGACCCCCAGTTGTGTCGTCGAAGCCACTGCGGTGACAGGCAGCGAAGCGACCGACAAGGCGACGACGACCGTCAGGTAGAGCGTGCGACGCAAAGGACCGCTGGACAGCATCATTAGCAAGGTCGGACCCGGGCGCGGTACCTCCGAGGGAACTGAAGTTTGAGGAGAAGAGGGCAAAAGCCTGACCAGGGCAGCGGCGACAAACGTTAGTCCGGCTAGGATCAATGCCGCCAATGCCGGATTCGCCCAGCCCGAAACAGCTGCGACCAAAGAGGGACCAATGGTTCCGCTGATGCCATATGTTGCTACATCCCATCCATGTGCGCGTCGCTGACTGATTCTGCTGCCCCCAGCGATCGCTGAGAGCCGGCTGCTAATGCCGCCCGTCAATAATGGACCGACCAGTCCGGACGCAATGAGCAGAAGACCCGGCACGATTGGAGGAGTCAGCGGGTACAGCAGGACAGCAGCGGCCAGGGTAACGCCGTGCATCAGGCACGCCCAGGCGATCACCGTTCTGCCGTCCCGGGCAGTGTCCAGTGTCCTGGCAACGAACGGACCGAAAAGGTGCGGTGCCGTGATGCAGGCACCCAGGATTCCGGCCAGCCAACCCGGCGCCCCACTGGTTGTCACCAGCAGGACAATGGCGACAACCGCACCCCCATCGGCGCTGCGGGCCAGCGTGGCAGCAGCGACATAGCGGGCCAATCCGCCCGGAGACGTCTCCTTACCCCTGGCAGCACGGTTGGTTGTGCGCCCGTCGATGAGGCTCATGTCCCTCTCCCCCGTTCTTGGCCCGACCCCATTCATTTGCGTTGTTTCCAGCCAGGTGGCCAGCCCTCCAAACCACCTAGGCCTCCAATCCACACTGGCGGATGGCTTCGGTAACTCTGGTGCGTCCTTCGGTATCCAAGCCGTGCAGCGGCAACGGCAAGGCTGACGACGGAATGAGCCCCAGGTCTTCAGCCAGTGCGACGGTGACCCGAAGGCTCCCATAGGTTCGGAACAGGGACCAGACGGGTTCCAACGCGGCGGAAGCTGCCATCGCATCATCGCGCCGGCCAGCCAAAGCGTGATCAACGATTTCCCGGGCCTGGCGGGGAAGGATCCCGCCAATCACCGAGTACCAGAGATCGCAACCAGCAAGCAGTGCTTCGGCGGCAATCCAATCTCCGCTGATACCCACAAATGTTTGCCCGGGCAAAGCTGCGCGGAGCTTGCCGAGTTTGCTCTCAATGTCAGTGGCAGCCGGCGGCGGAATCTTGATGGAAGCTATTCCCGGGATACGTGCGATCCGGGCATGCAGTTCGTCCGTGAAGGTGAAGCCCGTGGTGCCGGGATTGTCATAGACGACGACCGGAAGGTCTGACTCCGACGCAAGGTCCTCAAACAACCCGAAAACCTCCCCTTCCGACAGGCGTTGATAGGACACCGGGGCCAAGAGCAGTGCCGAGGCGCCAGCGGCATGGGCATCGCCGGCAAGCGTGAGGACGTCGCGGGTACGCACTGCCCCCACACCGGCCAAAACCGGCACGCCCCCCGCAGCCTGAACGGACGCTTCAAGGACCATGCGTCGTTCTTCACGGGAGAGGTAGGCGTAGTTCCCCGTCGAGCCAAGGACACCGAGTGAATCCGCCCCTGACTGTGCCGCGCGGGCCGCCAGCCGGGCAACGGCGTCCAGATCGACACTTTCACCGTTCATGGGTGTCAGGGGGAATGCGCTGAGGCCGTTGAACACTACAGTCCTGCTTTCTTGTGGCTGTGGCCGGGTGCGAGCACAGCAAATGGGTGAGTACGCGTCTCATGCTGCCAAAGGGCTTGGTCCTACACTAGATCCAAGAATGAACAACTCCGGAGGTCCAATGAGCGAATCGGAAATACCCATCGAGCTGGATAGGCAGAGTCCGGCCTCCCTGTCCGCCCAAGTTGCAAGCCAGCTCCGTAGCGCCATCCTCAGCGGACTCCTCCAGCCTGAGCACACGCTCCCCGCAACCCGACGCCTGGCCAAGGACTTGGGGATATCCCGTGGCGTGGTGGTGCGGGCCTTCGAGCAGCTCTCCGGGGAAGGTTTCCTGGAAAGCAACGGTACTGGTGGGACCAGAGTGGCTGTCCGGCCGGACATTCAAAAGCGCCCGGACGAAGTGAAAGCGCAGCGCAGCAGCCCTGCCAACGCCGAGGTGATTGACCTGACCCCCGGCCGCCCCTCGGGATCGCCGTTCCAAGACAGGGAGTGGCGCAACGCGTGGAAGAGGGCCTTGGCGGAGCAAGGAAACACGCATCTGCCACCACCCCTTGGAACGCTGGAGCTTCGGGAAGCCGTGGCCGGTCATCTGGCGGTGTCCAGGGGTTTGGCCGTCGACCCGGAGGACGTCATCATTACTGCCGGCACCAGTGATGCACTGCATCTGGTGGTGTCCATGCTTCGCGGCAGGAGGAACAATCCGCGCATCCTGGTTGAAGACCCGGGCTACCCCACGGCGCGGCGGGTGATGAGCGCGGCCGGTGCCCATCTTCAGCTGCTTCCCGTGGACGAGGACGGCCTGAAGAGCTCCCAACTCGCCGGACTCAACGTCATTCCCGACGCCGTCCTCATCACCCCCAGCCACCAGTACCCTCTCGGTGGCAGGATGGCAGTCCAGGAACGGCTCGGCCTGCTGAAGTGGGCGGACCGCCATGGCGTGCTCGTGTTGGAGGACGACTACGATAGCGAATTTCGTCACAGCAGAATGCCCCTGCCTGCCGTCGCCTCCCTGCCAGCAGCTGCCGACGTCGTACTTCTTGGAACGTTCTCAAAGAACCTTAGTCCTTGGCTGCGCTGCGGATATCTGGTGGTCCGGGGCGATGCCGGCCAGCGCCTCAGGGCCGTACGTGAAGCCTTGGACACTCCGGTGGCCGGGGTCCTGCAGTCGGCCCTCGCCCATTACCTTCAGGGCGGCGGACTCTCCCGACACATTGCCCGGGCCCGGAGGGAATATTCGCACCGCCGGTCCTTGCTCATTGAGCGCTTGGGCCCGCGGACCGATGTGGAGCTTGCAGGACTCGACGGCGGGTTGCATGCCGTGATCCGCTTCGAACACCCTGACGCGGCGGATCTGGCTGGGAAGGCGCTGGAACGGGGTGTACGGGTCATCCCCCTGGCCGGATATTACGCTGAGCGCCTACCGGTGAACGGCTTGGTCGTCGGGTATGGCGCAGTGTCCGACCTCCAACTGTCAAAAGCCCTCGCTATCCTGGGCACCCTTCTCGACGAGCATCCGTAAGCCAGGGAATTCCTGCGTTCCGTTTGAAACTGCTGCCGGCACAGACTCCCGTCACCGCCGGGGAATGTTGCGCAGATTGCTGCGGGCCATGCTCACAGCTTCGCCGGCGCCGCGGTTCAAGACCACTTTGGACATGGCCGTCGCGAACCCGATGACTTGTTGCCCCGAAATCTTCGGCGGGATGGACAGCGCATTCGGATCAGTGATGAGCTCCACCAGAGAAGGACCCGGGTGGGCGAACGCCTCCCGGTACGCTTCCTCGATGTCCGCAGGATCCGTCACCCGGACAGCATGGAAGCCCAAGGCCTTCGCGACGGCGGCATAGTTTGCGTCAGGTACGTCGACGCCGAAATCGGGTAGCCCGTCCACCAACATTTCGAGCTTGACCATGCCCAGTGTTGAGTTGTTGAAGACCACTACATTAACCGGCAGTTGATGTGCAGCCACGGTAATGAGCTCACCAAGCATCATGGACAAGCCCCCATCGCCAGAGACAGAAACCACCTGGCGCCCGGGATAGGCCATCTGTGCACCGATGGCGTGTGGAAGGGCGTTGGCCATTGACCCGTGAAGGAAGGAACCGATCAGCCGGCGCGTGCCCAGGGGGTTGATATAGCGAGCCGTCCAGACGTTGCACATTCCGGTATCCGCGGTGAAGATGGCGTCATCCGCCGCTATCTGGTCCAGCAGGGAAGCAGCATACTCAGGATGAATGGGCTGCTTCTTTTCGACCTTCCGCGTGTACGCGCCCACGGACTTGTTCATCAGGCGGTCGTGCTTCTTTAGCGTCTGGTCAAGGAAGCGGCGGTTCTTCTTTGGATTGACCAAGGGCAGAAGAGCGGCCAAGGTAGGCAGGACGTCGCCATGGACGGCAATGTCGACGTCGGTCCTCCTCCCCAGCCGCTGTGCGGCCCGGTCAACCTGTGCCGTCCGGGTGTCCGGCAGGAACTGGTCGTAGGGAAAATCGGTACCAAGAAGGATCAGCAGATCAGCGTCCTCGATGCCCTCCGCAGCAGCACCATAGCCCAGGAGCCCGGTCATGCCGATGTCGAACGGGTTGTCGTACTGGACGAAGTCCTTGCCTCGCAGCGAGTGGCCAATCGGGGCGTTGACCAGTTCCGCCAAAGCAATGAGTTTGTCGTGGGCTCCCTGGACGCCCGCCCCCGCGAAAATGGCGACTTTTCCGGCGTCGTTGATGGCGTCAGCCAGTTCCTGGACGCTCGACTGGTCCGGGATCAGGCTGGCGGGCCGAAACGTAGCGGGTAACGGGGTCGGCGCGGTGGCCTCAAGTCCGGCGATATCGCCGGGAAGAGTCACGACGGCGACTCCTCCAAGGGCTACAGCGTTCTGGATGGCGCTGTGCATCACGCGGGGAGCCTGCTCGGCCGTGCTGACCAGTTCCGAATACACTGAGCATTCGGTGAAGAGCCGGTCAGGATGGGTTTCCTGGAAGAACCCGCTGCCGATCTGCTTGCTGGGGATGTGCGAAGCGATGGCAAGTACGGGCGCGCCAGTGCGGTTGGCGTCGTAGAGTCCGTTGATCAGATGGAGGTTGCCCGGTCCACAGGAGCCGGCACAGACTGCAAGCTTGCCAGTCAGTTGCGCCTCGGCGGCCGCAGCAAAAGCGGCCGCTTCTTCGTGCCGGACATGGATCCAATCGATACCGCCTTTGGCCGACCCTCCCGTTTGACGTACGGCATCCACTATTGGATTGAGGCTGTCACCGACGATTCCATAAATGCGCTGCACACCGGCAGCCTGGAGTTGTTCGATGAGCTGGGTAGCAAGTTCCTTGGCCATAGTGTGCAGACTCCCGCGATTGTGGTGGTGGACTGACATGGTCAATATAGTCGCCGCCCTCGCCCCTGGTCTGGCTGGGACCGCCGATCGTTGCTAGCGTGGCGGCATGAACCCGTCGAAGACTCCGGCAGAGATTCTGGACATTGGCGACGCCGAGGTTCGCGTCTCGAATCCGGACAAGGTCGTTTTCCCCGAACCCGGGCTAACGAAGCTGGATTTGGTCCGCTACTACCTTTCAGTTGCGGAGGGTGCGCTGCGGGGCGCGGGCGGCCGCCCCATGGTGCTCAAGCGCTTCCCCAAGGGCATCGACGCCGAACCGTTCTTTCAGAAACGCGTTCCCGAAAACCATCCGGAGTACATTGATACGGCAACGTTGCACTACTCATCGGGGACTTCAGCAGAAGAAACTGTAATCCGGGACGCCGCTGGTTTGGCGTGGGTGGTGAATCTTGGCTGCCTGGACCTCAACCCCCACCCCGTACGTGCCGAGGATCTGGATCATCCCGATGAGCTCCGGATCGATCTTGATCCCATGCCCGGTGTGGATTGGTCCCAGATCGTCGACGTCGCCTATGTGGCGCGCGAGGTGCTTGACGACGTCGGGCTGGTTGGTTGGCCCAAGACAAGCGGGTCCCGGGGACTGCACATTCTGGTGCGAATCGCCCCGGAGTGGTCCTATAGCGAGCTGCGGCTCGCCGCGGAGACCCTTGCCCGGGAGGTCGAGAACCGGGCCCCCGGGCTCGCCACGGCGCGGTGGTGGAAGGAGGAACGCGGCGAAAGCGTCTTCGTCGACTTCAACCAGAATGCGAAGGATCGGACTGTCGCCTCCGCCTACTCTGTCCGGCCCCGGCCCGATGCCCGCGTTTCCACTCCCCTGACATGGGCCGAGGTCACTACCACCAGGCCCGAACAATTCACCGTCCGCTCAGTGCCAGAACGCTTCGCGGAGCTGGGCGATCCCCACGCTGGAATCGATGGTGCTGTTGGCTCCCTTGAGGGCCTGCTGGCCTTGGCCAAGGAACTTGGTCCCGCCGAGAAGGCACCGCGCGCCGGCGATGGATCGGGCCGCCGTGTCTCAACAATGCCACTCATTGAGGTGGCGCGAACGAAGACCAAGCCCGAAGCGCAGGCCGCCCTCGATGAATGGAAGGCCCGGCATGCGGACCTTGTCCCGGACCTGCACCCCGCCGATGTACTCATCGACGGGATGCGCGGTTCGAGTTCGCTCTGGTACCGGGTCCGGGTGAACCTGCAGCACATCCCCGAAGCAAAGCGACCGGCCCAGGAGGAGCTCATCGCGGACTACGATCCCTGGGCCGGCAAGGAATGGCCAGGGCGTCCAGGATCGTGATGCCCTGCGCGACGGTCGGCTTCAATGGCCTTTGAAGGCCTCGGCGAGCCACCACGCGCCACCGTCGGAAGCGATGCGGGCGTCAATGACGAGCGGCATATCCCGGGGACCCGCAACCCATTCCTCCACTGGAGCCAAATCCGCGACGCTTCGGACCGTCACGGTGGCAACACCGTAGCCCGCGGTGATGGAGGCGATATCTGTCGTGGGGAATCGAACCACTTCCAGGTCTTCATCATCTGCATCAAAGTGATGGACCTCGGCGCCGTACGCGGAATCGTTGTAAACAATCACCACCATCGGAATCCGCTCACGGACCAGCGTCTCCAATTCGGAAATGGCCATGAGGAAGCCACCGTCGCCGGTGCCCAGGACAGGTACGCGCAGGGGTTGGGCGACCGCCGCGCCGATCGCAGTGGACAACCCCAGCCCAATCGACTGAAAAGCCTGGGTGAAGCAAAAGCCATACTCATCGGGAACGGACAGGTAGGCGCTCGGGTACCCCATGAAATTGCCGGAATCAACGGAAACGATTCGATTGTGGGGCAGGATCCGGTCCAGCTCGCGGCTGAGCACCCGGGGATCGATGGTCCCCGCAGTGGACAGGTCTTCCGTGGCCACCGAGTTCCAGCGCGCATGCACGGCTATCCGGTCAGCCATCTGGTTGGTACGCAGGCCAACCGCCTGGTGTCCGGCAGAGCGCAGTTCATGGAGCACAGCAACGGCCGTCTCGCCGCAATCCCCCAGAACCCCCAGATCAATGTGCCGGTTCGCCCCCAGGGCCGAGTCATCAAGATCCACTTGCACTACTTTTGTTCCAGGGCCAATGAGCGAACCATGGCGCATCGTCCACATGTTCAGCGCACAACCCCAACCGACGATCAAGTCTGCGTCCCGCACGGTGTCCGCAGTGAATGGCGAGGAAAATCCACCGGAAATTCCCAGATTGAACGCATCGCCGTTGAAGAGTCCGTGAGCGACTGCGGACGTCGCCAGCAGCGCGCCCGCGGTTTCGGCGAGCGCTGCGATGTCCGGCCCTGCATCGCGGCCTCCACGGCCAGCCACAAAGACGGGCTTCTTCGCAGCTTGGATGAGTTCTGCCAGTTTGCTGGCAGCCGCCCGTGATGGCCTGATCCGCTGCCGGGGTTCCAAAGGATCCACGTGGCCGGTTCCTGCCGGCGCCTCTGCGCTTTGGATGTCTGTCGGCAGTGAAAGGACCACCGTGCGGCGTTCATTTACGGCCGTCCGGTAGGCGCGGAGGGTGTCTGCTACTGCACTTTGCGGCGAGTGGACCCGCTCAGCCACTGCCCCGACGCTTCGGGCAAGGGCATCCTGATCGATAGTGAAGTTGGACCTGACGGCGGATGCCGCCGTGTCCGCGGTTAGGACGATCATTGGAGTTCGGCTCTTCGCTGCCTCCCCGATTCCAGTTACAGCATTGGTCAGCCCGCAACCCTGATGCGTAGTGACGACCCCGACCTTGCCCGACATCCTCCCGTAGGCATCGGCCATGGTGGCGGCGCCGCCTTCGTGCCTTGCTGCGGTATAGGGAACTCCTGCCCTGCGCAGTGCGTTTGTCACGACGAAGTTTCCGCTGCCCACTACTCCGAAGACGTGGCCGATACCAAGCCGGGCGAGGGTGTTCCCCACGAGTTCGGCAACATTGACGGAGCGGGATGCGGGTGCCAGCGCGGTGGAGTCCTTTTTGAGAACCGGGGTGCTGGTGCTGACGGTCATCGTGTTTCTCCTTCTTTGAGCGCGAACACGCGGGCCGGGCTTCCGGTTCCGCCAACGATTGGCAAGGGCGCAACGATGAGCGCGGCTCCGATTGGGGGCAGTTGGTCGAGGTTTTGCAGTGAGGTGATTCCGTACTTGTCGTTACCCAGCAGGAAGTGATGGGCCGGAAAGGGAGGTTCCTGTCCACCGGCGGCCCCGGCATCGATACCAACGGTTTCCACGCCAATGCCGGACAGCGCAGACTCCTCGGCAATCCATCGGGCGCATTCGACCGTGAGCCCAGGAGAATGTGGCCCAAACTCGTCCTTGTTCAGGAAGAGCTGTCGGTCATGGGAGCGCTTGTCCCATCCCGTTCGAATGAGGAGCCAGCCGCCGTCGGGCAGTGGTCCGTAGGTTTCCTCCCATCGGCGGATGTGGTGGAGGTCCAGGAGGAAGTCCGGGTCCGCAGTAGCTTCCCCGGTCGCGTCAAGGACGATGGCCGGGCCCACGAGCCGGTTTGGTTCTATCCGGGCGACGTCTTTGCCGTTGCGCCCGGTGATCCAGTGCACGGGCGCGTCCAGATGGGTGCCTATGTGTTCGCCGGTGTGGATATTGTGATGCTTCCAGAAGGGCCCGGGGCTGTTATAGGCGGAGACCTCTTCGAGGCTGAAGTCGATGAGGTTTGCGAAGGGCTCGGGTAGTTCGAGGGTTGGAGTGTTGTTCGAGAGCCTGGTGGTCAGGTCAATGACATCGATCCGGCCCGCGGCGAGGCCGGCAAGCACCTGGGCTACGCTGCCTTGGCGCACGTCAATATTGCTGCTGGTATCCATGAGAGTTCCTTGGGGATGGGTCCGCCGTCGATGAGGGCGTTGAGGGTCCCGTGGCGGTGCGCAACAGGACTTGTGGCTGCGACATTAGCAGCACATTCATACGCACCGGAACAGCGTTTTCATCCCAATTGCAAGGGTTACCCGGAAAGGCATAGCCCCTGGCAAAACCGGCATTCGACGTTCCCCTGCGCTCGGTGGAAACTGAAATCAGCAGCTGTAACGCCCATCACAATTGACCGTTTCGATCATGAAGCGGACAACCTGATCCGCAGAGTTGCAGCCAGGACGGTACGTCCAATTGGCCGCACGATTGCCGGAGCTTTCGCCCTAAGGAGCAACAATGTCCCATCCACAGCACACCTTGCCCGGACAACGTCCCGGAGTCCGTCGGTACGTTGTTGCCTCCCTCGTGGGCAATGCGCTGGAGTGGTATGACTTCTTCCTCTACGCCACTGCATCGGCAGTCGTCTTTGGTCGGTTGTTTTTCCCCTCCGACGTCGACCCCCTGGTTGGTACCATGGCCGCCTTCGCCGGCTTCGCCGTCGGGTTTGCAGCCCGTCCTCTGGGCGGAATCATTTTCGGACACATCGGCGACAGGCTGGGCCGCAAGCGCGCCCTGGTCATGACGCTATCCATCATGGGAATCAGCACAGCCCTCATGGGCTTGCTACCGACATATGCGCAAGTAGGGCTGTGGGCCCCTGCCTTGTTGATCCTGCTCAGGGTCATTCAGGGCATCGCGGCCGGTGGTGAGTGGGGCGGAGGCGTCCTGCTGATCAGCGAGAACTCCTCCAATGCCCGCCGGGGCATGCTCTCTGCCTTCAGCCAGGGAGGAATTTCGCTCGGTTTCGTGCTGTCGTCCATGGTCTTCTTCCTGGTCCAGTTGATGCCGGACGCCCAGTTCCTGGAGTGGGGCTGGCGCGTTCCGTTCCTCCTGAGCGTTGTGCTGCTGGCAGTGGGCGCGTACATTCGCTTCCGGCTACCGGAAAGCAAGGAGTTCACCGCCGTCAGCCACAGCAAACAACACCGACTCCCCGTGCTTGCGGCCATCAAGACCCACCCCCGCGAAATCCTCGTCGCCATGGGACTTCGTGTGGCAGAGAACGGCGGCTCGTACATCTTCCTCTCCTTCTCCATTGCCTATGGAGTTCACGTGGGCGTGGACAAGGGCCTGCTGTTGATGGCAGTGGCAGTATCCATGCTTGTCTCATTTGGCACGTACATCTTCTTCGGCCATCTCTCGGACAGGATTGGACGGCGTCCTGTCTACGCCCTCGGGGCAGTTGGCATGGGCGCCATGGCTTTCCCGTTCTTTTCCATGATTGATTCCAACACTCCCGCCATCGTCATACTGGCCTTCCTCCTGGGCAATGGCCTCTGCCACGGAGCAATGATCGGAACGCAGCCGGCATTCTTCCACGAACTCTTCTCCGCCGAGGTCCGCTATTCCGCGATGGCGATCGCCCACGAGCTGGCAGCGGTCTTCGCCGGCGGATTCGCCCCTTTGATCGCCACAGCCTTGCTGCTGCAATACGGTTCCTCCATACCGGTGTCCCTTTATGTGATTGGCCTGGTCCTGGTCACGCTCGTAGCACTGGTCTTCTCGCGCCATGGCATCAAAGCCGCACAGAAGGAAAAGGCTGGCCACCAGGCACAGGTTCTCTTGTAGACACCCAAAGTCCTTCTGCTACTGCTTTCATTCTTTGGAAAGGATGGCCATGACGGTCTCCATCATCGGGACGGGACAGTCCCCCTACACCAGGCACCCTTCACCAGGTACCACCACGTCCCGGCTTATTGCCGGGGCCGTGAGCAAGGCATTGCATGATGCCGGCCTCCAAACCAGTGACGTGGATGGGTTTGCGGTATCCAGCTTCACGCTCGCACCCGATCACGCCATCGATCTGGCATGGCGCATGGGCCTTCGACTCTCCTGGCTGATGCAGGACACCAACGGCGGCGCCAGCGCAGGCGGAATGCTCCAGCATGCCATCCGTGCCATTGAAGCAGGCGACGCAAACGTTATCGTCCTGGCCGCCGGCGACCTCATGGACCAGGCCGCGTTCTCCCGCCTTGTTGCCAGTTACAACAAGGCGACGGAAGACCATCTGACGCCCCTGCCGATGAACGGACCGAATGCGCTCTTTGCAATGCTTACTTCCCGCCAGATGGAGCACCTGGGACTCTGCCGGGAAGATTACGGCCGCATCGCCGTGGCGCAGCGCCAATGGGCCATGGATAACCCAGCTGCTGTCTACCGGACATCCCTGAGCATGGACGAATACCTTAACGCTCCAATGGTTGCCACCCCCTTGGGCCGGTACGACTGCGTACCTCCCGTCACCGGGGCGGACGCCGTTGTCCTGGTGGCAGATCGGAGCAAGGGAACTCCCCGCGTCAAAGTGCTTTCTGCAAGGGCCTCGTACAACTCTGACCAACAGTCCGGCGACGGCCTCGCTACGGGCCTGCAAGCCTGCGCAACCAGCGGCTGGGAGCAGGCGGGGATCGGTCCCAGCGACGTAGGTCTCGCCTGCGTCTATGACGACTACCCGGCCATGGTGGTCGCGCAATTGGCGGACCTGGGCATTCTTTCAGAGCAGGACGACCCGGCCTACTTCATCGAACACCGAATTGCCACGCGCCAGTTGCCGGTCAACAGCTCCGGAGGCCAGCTTTCGGCCGGGCAAGCTGGTGCAGCGGGTGGAATGCACGGACTGGTTGAAGCGGCCACACAGCTGATGGGACGGGCCGGGGCCCGTCAGGTCACGGCACGCCACGCAGTCGTCAGCGGTTATGGGATGGTCCTTTACCGTTACGGGGCCTGCGCCACGATGTCGGTGCTGGAGGCAGCCGAATGAGCGCCGCCATCCAAGCCTGCGTTGGATGCGGGAGCCTCTTCTTTCCGGCACGTCTCATTTGTCCCCGCTGCGGACAGGATGACTTTTCGACGGTCCAGGCCGGGCAAGCAGACGTCCAGCAGACAACGCAACTGGCTGACGGCACGCTTCTGGCCACTCTGAGTATCCCGAACGGGCCTCATGTCATTGCCAGGGTGACCGGCGGCACGACAAAGCCCGGTCAAAGCCTGCCGCTCACCAACAACCCAAACGCCGGCCCCGGCGTCCACGCCTTCATCCCTGTCCACTCAAACGTAAATGAGAATCAGCCATGAACCCTCAGGTAACAGACCCAAACCGCCGTCCCCTGACCATCCCGGAAATGCTCCTTGAACGAGCCCGGAAAGCACCCACGGCGCCTCTGTTCCGCTGCGGTGAAATTCGTCGGGACAGCCAGACGATGGCAGACGCAGTTGCCCGCACTGGTGGGCTGCTGCGCAGTGCCGGGATCGAGGCTGGCCAAACAGTAGCCCTGATGTCCTCCAACAGGACAGAGCTGCTGGACTTCATCCTGGGCTGCGCATGGATCGGCGCTGTCGCTGTCCCCGTAAACACTGCAAGCAGGGGCGAGCAGTTGCGGCACGTCCTGATCAACTCCCGACCGGCGCTGATGGTTGCTGAAGCTGAACTGCTGCGCCATATCTCCGCGGTTGGTCCAATACCGGACCTGCAGAAGGTGTGGGTACTTGATGGTTCGATGACGGACGTTACCACCGCTTTCGAGGCCACCCCCGCATTTGAGGTTATGCCTGTTCCCGAGGCCGTTTCCGGAGTGGAACCAGTGGAAGCGGGACCGGCAGACACGGCTGCGATCCTTTACACCTCCGGCACCACCGGGGTATCCAAAGGTGTGCTGTGCCCTCAAGGGCAGTTCTATTGGTGGGCCGAAAATATGTCAGACCAGCTGGGTCTCAAGCCTGATGACGTGCTCTACACCTGTTTGCCGCTGTTCCACACGAACGCCCTCAATGCCTTCATGCAGGCCGTCGCTTGCGGCGGTGAGTACGTACTCGGCCCACGGTTTTCGGCCTCGCGGTTCTGGGCAGATGCGTCCTCCGCGGGAGCAACCGTGACCTACCTTCTCGGCGCGATGGTCGGAATACTCGCCGGCAAGGAGCCTGCACCCGGCGATCGGAACCACACCATTCGCCTCGCCCTTTCCCCGGCGACGCCTGCCCGCCTGGTGGAGCCCTTCCAGGAACGGTTCGGGGTGCTCCTCCTGGATGGCTACGGATCCACCGAGACCAACTCCGTGATCGGTTCCACGCCCCATCAGTGGCGTCCAGGGTACATGGGCCAGGTGCGGCCCGGGTTCTCCATCCGCGTTGTGGACGCGCACGGAGTGCCCGTTCCCAACGGGCAGCCGGGTGAGCTGCTCATCCGCAGCGAGCAGCCCCATGCACTGGCCACCGGATACCATGCCATGCCCGAGGCGACAACGAAGGCGTGGCAGGATCTCTGGTTCCATTCCGGGGACAGGGTGGTTCTGGAAGAGGACGGGTGGGTCCGGTTTGTCGACCGGATCAAGGATGTCATCCGGCGCCGCGGGGAAAACATCTCTTCAGTGGAGGTTGAGCAGGTTCTGCGGCAGCATCCCGCCGTCCAGGAGGCTGCTGTGTACGCGGTGGATTCCGAACTCGGTGAAGATGAAGTCATGGCCGCACTTGTCCTGCGTGAACCTGTGGATTTTGAGGGGTTGTGCGAGTTCTGTGTTCCCCGGCTCGCTTCCTTCGCCATCCCCCGCTTCCTGCGGGTCGTGGATGAACTGCCCCAGACCGAGAACGGCAAAGTGCGCAAACAGGTGCTCAAAGCCGCTGGCCGGGAGGCAGCACAGTGGGACAGGGACGTTGCCTCGCCGCGCCGGGCCGCGGCTGTAGGCACCCGCTGATTGCCACTCCCGCTGGGGTTGGCAGCAGCCCGCAGGATATCGACCCGTAGGATGAAGGCATGGACCTGCGGGCGCTGCTGACCACCCACGTAAAGCTCCGCCACCTTGTCATTGCGCTCACTGTGGCGGAGCAAGGCAGCTTGGTCCGGGCGGCCGAAGAACTCTATCTAACCCAACCGGCGTTGAGCCGCGCTTTACGGGAAGCCGAACACGCCATCGGAGCACCCCTTTTCGAGCGAACGGCGCGTGGGATGGTCCCTACGCCGGCCGGGGAGGCATGCCTTGAGCATGCAAAGGCCATCGTCGGTCATCTCAGCACCCTGCGGCGCCGGGTAGAGGAACTGGCCGACCCTGCGTCGGGCCTGATTAAGGTGGGCGCCCATGTCACCGGCGCCAATCTCCTGTTGCCGCGCGCTGTCGCCCGCCTCACCGCCGAAAAGCCCCGCGTGGAAGTCCGTCTCCGCGAAGCGCCGCCTGAGACACTGATCCAGGAACTGGGCAATGGTGACCTGGACCTGCTTGTAGGGCGTGTGACTGAGCATCCCAGTACAGCACGGCTGCGGCTCGTCCCCCTGTACCGTGAAGACTTTCGCATCGTCGCCGCTCCGTGGCACCCCGCCCACGCCATGCCCAACGTAACCCTGCAGGACCTGGCAGATCAGCGCTGGGTGGTACCACTTGCCAACACTCCGCTTCGCGATGAGCTCGAACAGAATTTCAGGAATGCCGGGCTTGCCCCACCTGCACAACAGGTCGAATCCGGCGCTCCGGCCACCGTGCGTACGCTCGTGGTGGAGGCGGGGTTCCTGGCTCTCATGCCTGAGTCCATGGCCTTGGCTGAACCGGATGTTAAGATCGTCGACCTTCATCTGAACGGACTGGCTCAACAAGTAGGGCTGCTGCTCCATCCCGATAGGCCCCTGGCCCCAAGCGCAGCACTGCTGGCAGAAAAACTCCGCGAAGTCGGGGACGAGATGGCAAGCGAACTTGCTCTACGGGCGCTGCCTTCGTCCGAGGTTCCCGGAGAGGGCTGAACGAAGGCAGACTGCAGGTCGAAATTCTTGTCAATCGTCAACAATTGACGATACTGTTGTTGCATCCGTCTGCGAAAGGCAGCCCCCCATGCGACAACGTCGTCGTCTATCGCCCTGGAAGTTTTGCAAGCCGGCGAAGGTTCTGGCGCCATGCTTAGCTTGAGCCTCATCATCGCCGCGGCTTTGGTGACCAGTTTCAGTGCGGTGTCCCTCATTCCGCGCTCCGCGCCAGGAGGATCGCGGCTCTCCAAGGACGGCCTCCTCTTGCAGCTCGGCGCGGGAATCCTCGCGCTGGCGTCCGTGGTGCTTGCCGTCAACATCCAGCTGGGCGCGTTTGGGTGACGGAATTGTAGCCACAGACCTGGAACCCTCTGCTTTTTTACCGGACCACGCGCATCACAATCCGTGCACAGACTCAGGCCTCTCAGCTTTGTTTGTGGTGGTGAGTGTGAGAATGAGCTTCACCAACCAATTCGTGCAGCCCTTCGACGGCGGACGCCAGAGAAAGCTCAGCGGAATCAGCGATAAACGGCATGAGGAGCTGGTTCTCCTTGTCCAAGTGCAAGGCGAAGAGTTCTTCTATGACTCCGCCGGTCACCGCAGCCTTCACACCGCGGGAAACACGAAGTTGCTCCACGAGACCGACAATTGCTTTGTGCTCGGCCAACATGCCTTCAACCAGAAGCCTGCCCTCCAAAGCTTTCCTGGCGCCTCCATAGAGAGGCTCCTCCTCTGCCAAAGCGTGGGGAATCAGCTCATGCTCGCACCAGGCAAGCAACTCCTCCTGGGCGTGATGTCCGGTGTTGGAGTCTCTCTCCTCAACTGCCCGGACGAGCGCGGACACGAGCTCGCGCAGCTTCCCAAGCATTTCTGCGTGATGATGCTCGACGGCCTGGAGCGCGCGCCGCTCTGCTGCCGGATCTTTGTGCGTGTCGTGATGCATACCGTCTCCTGCAACTTGAGCGAGCGGGTTGCCAAAACCAAGCATTTCCACTCTACGTCGCTGAACCGTTCCAGCAACCTCAAACCGAGCGCGGGTTCCAAGCGTCGGGGTCCGCGGGGGGTGTTCCGCCGTCGGTCCCCGACATTCGCGGCTCCCGCAGCAGGACCCTAAGCTCCTCAAGAAGTTCCAGCTGCTGGCTGTTGATGGCCATCAGTCGATCGATCTCTGTCTTCGCCTGCATGTCCGTTTCATAGTCGTGCAGAGCCATGGCGGCGGCTATCGCGTCCTGCCGCTTTGCAGCAATGAGCAATATGGCACCTTGGAGACCGGCCAGCATGGACAAAAAGAGGTTCAGGAGAATAAACGGATAGGGGTCCCATGCCTGATTGGCCAAAATATACGTATTCACCACGGCCCAGGCTGACATGAATACCACGAACAGCCCAACGAAAGTCCAGCTTCCCATGCCATTCCGAAGTATGTCTGCCGCGCGCTCACCTCGGCTCAGACCCGCCTTATGCTGCCCATGCCACGTTGTCTCTGTTTCACTCATGAGCACAGCGTAAAGGCCTGCCCGGAAGCATAGGGACTTTCAGCACTTGTTGGCGGCTTTGTTTCCGCCGCACGCTAGAGCTTAAGGACGACCACACGAATTAAGAACAAAATACACTACCCGTTTCACCGGCTCCCAGCTGGCAGAGTGCCAACCAAACACAGCAGCCCGATTCCTCAAAATGCCGGCTCGGCGTACCGGTCCCTGAACGTAGAAGGAGCCTCCCATGCCCGCATGGCGCGAAGTCGTCACACCTGGCCGGTTTGACGGTCAGACCGTCATCGTCACCGGGGCAGCTTCTGGCATCGGTCGTGCGACCGCGCTGCGCGTTGCCCGGGAAGGCGGGCATGTCATCGCCAATGATGTGAGCCAGGATGGCGTGGACCGGCTTGTTGCCGATCATTCAGACTTGGACCTCGTGCCCGCGGCAGGTGATATCAGCGCTGAGGACGCCGTGCAGCGTGTCGTCGCTGCAGCCAACGGAAGGATTGACGCCCTGGCGAATGTCGCGGGCATCATGGACAGTTTTCAGCCCGTCCATGAGGTGGACGACACGACGTGGGAGCGAGTGCTCGACGTGAACCTCACATCGATGATGCGCCTCATGCGCGCCGTGGTGCCGTTGATGCTCGACGCCGGATACGGCTCAATCGTGAATGTGTCATCGGAAGCCGGACTCCGAGGCTCGGCGGCAGGAGCAGCGTACACCGTTTCGAAGCACGCAGTCATCGGCCTCACGCGCAATTCGGCGGTCATGTACGGGCGCAAGGGCATTCGCGTGAATGCGGTTTGCCCCGGCGGAACAAGGACCAATATCCATGCCGAGTTCCAGTCCCAGCTCGCGGCTGAAGTTCTCGGCCCACTCATGCAGGTCAATGTGCCGCCTATCGCAGAAGCCGAGGAACTAGCGGCCGGTATAACGTTCCTGCTGAGCCGGGACGGATCGAATATCAACGGGAGTGTGCTCCCCTCCGACAATGGATGGGCCGCTATCTGAGAGGGGCCAGTCGAAAGAGGCGGGCGAACCTGTCCGCAGATCGGGTACACAACGGTGGTGCGTCAGGTGAAAGGTTCTTGTCATGATGTGGGGCTATGGGATGGGCAACGTTTGGATGTGGATCTGGGGGCTTCTCACGCTCATCGGCCTTGCGATCCTTGTGCTTCTTGCAGTCCGGATGTTCGGCGGGGGGTACGGTACCGGATCACGCCACACCCCCGACCTACAGCCCCCCGGACGAAGCCCGGCCCGGCAAATACTCGATGAACGATTTGCGAGGGGGGAACTCACCGCAGACGAATACCGTGACAGGATCAAGGTTCTCGGTGAAGGACCCTGATGGAGCCCCTCAGCAGGCGTTCGGCGTTGCTCCTGGGAAGCCTGGGTTTGGCGAGCACTGTCGTGGGCGGGACAGGCCTTGTTACGACGCTGGCGTCCCATCCCACCGGTGCCAGCGTTGGAACCGATTTGACCTATCCGCCGGTTGTGAAGAGTTCGGCAGGCAGACTGAACGTCCAGCTTGAAGCCGGACACAGCCGTGTGGAGCTCGCGGGACGGCAGGCCTCCGCCGTTGCCTACAACAATGAAGTACCTGGTCCAACGCTTCGGATCCAACCCGGTGATGTCGTAAGAATCCACCTCGCCAATAACCTGCGTGAACCCACGAACCTTCATGTGCACGGACTGCATGTCTCACCCCAAGGCGACGGCGACAATGCTTTTATCGTTGTTGGCCCCGGCAGGACCTTCGACTACGAATACCGTCTACGTGAGGACCATCCTCCGGGCGTGTACTGGTACCACCCCCATCATCACGGCAATGTTGCCGACCAGATCTTTGGAGGCCTCTTCGGAGCGATCATCGTTGAGGACCCTGAGACCATCAACACGGTTCGCGAACGGATCCTGGTGGTTTCCGACACCACGTTGGACCCTTTCGGGAACGTCCAGCAGGCGTCTCAAATGGAGAGGATAGCCGGCCGCGAGGGCACGCTTCTCTTGGTCAATGGGCAACTCAATCCGCGGTTGGAGGCCCGCCCCGGCGAACGCGAAAGGTGGCGGATCATCAATGCCTGTGCTGCCCGTTATCTCCGTTTGAGCATTGACGGCCAGCACCTTCAGCTGCTGGCGGTGGACTCCGGTCGACTGCCACGGCCACTTGCCACAGAGGACCTGCTGCTCGCTCCGGGCAACCGCGCCGACCTGTTGGTCACAACAGTCACTGGCGATTCCGTCCTGCGAGCCACACAACACAATCGTGGCGTCCTGCCGGTAATCCCGGGCACTGGAGGATCGAAGGTGTCAGGTACGGAGGACAACGACAGCACACCTTTGGCCACGTTACGTGTTGCGGGAAAACAGGCAGGGCCGTGGCCTGAGGTGCCCGGGGGAAACCAAGGCCTCGACCTCAGGTCGTCCCCGGTAGCGGTCCACCGTCGCCTGACATTCGGCGCCGGGATGGGTATGGGGATGATGGGATTCACAATCAATGGCAAGCAGTTCGACGCCACCAGGACGGACACTACAGCTTCGGTCGGGAGCGTCGAGGAATGGACCTTGATCAACGGCAGCCCCATGGACCATCCCTTCCATCTTCACGTGTGGCCCATGCAGGTCATCGAAGAAAACGGCAAGGCATCGGATGTCGTTCGACGTCAAGACGTGGTGAACGTTCCTGCGAATGGCAGGGTCACGGTCCGCGTGGCATTTAGTGATTTCGTCGGACGCTCCGTCTACCACTGCCACATTCTTGACCACGAAGACCTGGGAATGATGGGCGTCATCGAAGTTCGTTAGGAATCCGGCTCCGACCATGTCCAGTCCCTGATCTCCGGAAGGTCTTCGAAATGCTCCCGTATGTAGGTTGCGTGGGCGTCAAGCTGGCTCAGACAGTGCTTCACAAGTTCTTCCGAACCTGCGAAGCGCCCACGGGCCCGGCGTAGCGCCTCCATGACCAGGTGGTAGCGGCTGACCCTGTTCAGCACCACCATGTCAAAGGGTGTGGTGGTGGTCCCCTGTTCGTTGTAACCGCGGACGTGGAATCTCTCGGGAAGTGGGCGGCCATGCAGGAGTTGATGGAGAGCCCGCGCGTATCCATGCCACGCCATCACCACGTCCACATCAGTAGTAAAGATCTCCTCAAACTTCTCAGTTGAGAGCCCGTGGGGATGCGCATCCGCAGGCGGGAGCACCATAGCATCCATGACGTTGACCACCCGCACGGTCAGCCTGGGGACGTGACGCTGGAGAAGCCAGGCAGCGGCCAAGGTCTCCTGGGTGGGAACATCCCCGGCACAGGCAAGGATGATGTCAGGTTCTGCAGCGACGGGTGAACTGCCGCGCTGTTCATTCCCGGCCCACCCCCATATGGACGCACCAACGGCAGCGTGCTCCCTGGCCTCGGCAAGCGTCAGATACTGGGGGTGGTCCTGCTTGTCGATGACAACGAGGTTTACGTAGTCCTTGCTCCCCAGCATGTGCTCCGCCGCCACTAACAGGGTATTGGCATCCGGCGGGAGGTAGACCCTGATGACACTTCCGGACAGGGATAGGACCGTGTCGATGAGCCCCGGTCCCTGATGGCTGAATCCGTTGTGATCGTTTCGCCAACAGGTGGAGGTCAGCAGGATATTCAGGCTCGGGACGGGCTGGCGCCATTCCAGCTCCCTGGAATGCTGCAACCATTTGGCGTGCTGGACTGTCATGGAGGCGCTCACCATCGCAAATGCCTCGTAGCTTGCGAAGAGGCCGTGCCGTCCTGTTAGCACGTATCCTTCGAGCCAGCCTTGGCACAGGTGTTCGGAGAGGACCTCCATGACCCGGCCGCTGGCCGATACATGGTCCTCAGCCAGGGCTGCGGCGCTGTTAGTGGGCGACTCCAGCAGGCACCTGTCCGTGGCTTCAAAGACTGCACCAAGCCGGTTGCTATTGGTTTCGTCCGGGCAGAAAAGGCGGAATTTGGGATCATCGGCGGTATCGACATAGATGTCCCTGAGCATCTCCCCGAGTGGTCTGGTGCTCTCGTGCATCAACGCTCCGCGAGGAACAGCCCCGACGGCGTACCGGCCAAGGTCGGGGATCACGAGTTCTCCACCGCCCACCCCGCGGCTCGCCGGCAGCGCTCCCATGCGAAGGTCGCCGTCGGGAGCCAAGGCCGCCAGTTCAGGGATAAGGCGCCCTTGGTCATCGAAGAGGTCCTCCGGACGGTAGGAGCGCATCCAGGTCTCCAGTTGCGCCAGATGCCCGGGCTTTTCCCTTACTCCAGCCAACGGCACCTGATGTGAACGGCTGGTTCCTTCAACCGGCACTCCGTCCACTGCGACCGGCCCCGTCCAACCTTTGGGAGTGCGAAGGATAATGGCAGGCCATCGGGCCGGACCCGTAACGCCTTCTTGGCGGGCATGCGATTGTATGGCCCGGATGGAGGCGTACGCCGAATCCATCGCGGAGGCCAAGGCTGGGTGTACAAGGTCCGGATCGTCTCCGGCAACAGTGACAGGGTCCCAGCCATGCGCCGCCAGCAACGCCGCGACGTCCATGTCCGTGCGACGGCCCAAGACCGTGGGACCAGAGATCTTGTATCCATTGAGGTGGAGAACAGGAAGGACCGCGCCGTCGCGGAGCGGGTTGATAAATGCCGGCGCCTTCCATGAACCCTCCAAAGGCCCTGTTTCTGCCTCTCCATCCCCAACCACACAGGCCACAATGAGGTCCGGATTGTCCATGGCGGCTCCAGTGGCATGCATCAGCGAGTAGCCCAGTTCACCGCCTTCGTGGATGGAACCGGGCGTGGCCGGTCCGACATGGCTGGCGATCCCGCCGGGCGTCGAAAATTGCCTGACAAGGCGCCTCAGCCCTTCAAGATCCCTGCCAACAGCCGGATAGACCTCTGAATAGCTGCCCTCAAGATACGTATTGGCAACGACGGCGGGGCCTCCATGGCCAGGGCCAGTCACCAAGAGGACTTCCGCCTTCGTGCGACAGATAAGCCGGTTCAGGTGGGCATAAATGAGAGACAACCCGGGGCTGGTTCCCCAATGGCCCAGAAGCCGGGGTTTGATGTGCCGTGCTTGCAATGGTTCGCGCAGAAGAGGATTTTCCTGAAGGTAGATCTGAGCCACGGTGAGGTAGTTCGCGGCAGCCCAGTAACGGTTGAGCAATTGAAAGTCCTCGGACTCCGGCCCATTGACTTGGCGGGTGTCCGGCGTGCTTGGCCTCATCTTGCAATCCTTCCTATTCACGTTCAGCGAGGAGTGAAGCAGTGGCTTCTGCGATTGCGCGCTCCTCGTCGCTGGGCACCACAAGCACAGGAAATGTGGAATCCTCCGTGCTGACGCCGCGGATGCCTTTCACATCAGCTGAGTTCCCGTCCGCGGCGACGCGTAGTCCCAAAGGGCCAAGCCAGGAAAGGACCTTGGCCCTGAACACATGGGAATTCTCGCCCACGCCCCCCGTGAACACTAAAACGTCGGGCCGATGAACCACCATCGAGTATGCCGCGATGTACTTGGCCAGACGGTAGGCAGCAGTCTCGAGGGCCAGAACTGCCCTGGGCTCTGCCCTCTCTACCGCAGCGCCAATTTGGCGCATGTCCGCCGTTCCTGCCAATGCCAGGAGGCCCGATCGATGATTGAGGACAGCATCGACTTCGTCTGCAGTGGCTCCCGCACGTTGCATCAAGACGATGATGGAAGGGTCCAGGTCCCCCGATCGGGTACCCATGACCAGCCCTTCCAGCGGTGTCATACCCATGGAGGTGTCCACGCTCCGGCCGTCCCTGACTGCCGTCACCGATGCGCCATTACCCACGTGCGCCACTATTGCGTTAAGGGAAGGACAGGCCACATCAAGAAACGCAGCCGCATCACGGCATGCCATCTCAACGGAAATGCCGTGGAATCCATAGCGCCTGACAGGGTGCGCTGTATAGCTGTCTTCCGGAATCGCATAGCGGGCTGCGAACTCGGGGATGGAACGGTGAAACCCTGTGTCGAACACAGCCACTTGGGGGACCCCCGGCCAGCGTTCTCCGGCAGTCTTCATACAGGCGGCGCTCGCGGGGTTATGCAGCGGCGCCAAGGGACTCAGCCGTTCAATGGCCGCCACAACGTCCGACGTAACGCGTACCGGAGTACTGAACCGGTCACCGCCGTGAACGACGCGATGTCCGATTGCCTCCGGAAATCCTGTTCCCGCGTTCTTGGCCACTGCGGCACCGATTTCTTCAAAAGTCTCCAGCAGGAGAGATGGATCATGGCGGCCATCCGGTGGCAAATTGACCTGTCCCGAAGTCAGGACGCTGTTGTTCCCAGCGGGGTGCAAAGTGTCCCTCAAATGGTATTTCAGCGATGAGGAACCGGGGTTCAGCACAAGAACTTGCACATTGTGATCCTTCCCGCCCGATGTCCAGTGGGAGCCTCCAGCCCTCTGCTGAGGACCCTAACGCACTTCTGCAGGCGGCGGAAAGGTCTTCTGGCCCTTGCGACGGCGACTTCACCCGCAGATAGTGGAAACGATCACTGTTGGGACACGCGAGGGGACGCCGTTACGTGAAGAACCAGATCGTGGCAGCCCTTGATGGTTCCAGGGCCGGCCGGAACGTCGCAGACTGGGCGGCGGCACATGCAGATGCCCTTGGTCTGGGGCTCAACCTCGTTCATGTCGTTCCGCCGGACTGGGCGTTTCCCGGGGCGGATGAACGAAAGTTGGCCCTGGAACGGGCTGGCGACCTGTTAGGCAGCGAAACCGGGCGGCTCGCCCAGGCGTACCCTTCGTTGGAGGTCTCATCCACACAGTTGACCGGAGAACCTGCAGAAACCCTCGCCGGCCTGTCCCCGGAAGCAAACATGCTGGTTGCAGGAACCGACCGCGGGCCAGGGACGGAAGGGCAGGGATACGGATCCGTCAGTTTCCAGATCGCAGTCACAAGCAACTGCCCTGTCGCGGTGGTTCCGGACATGGCATCCGGTGTCCGCACGGGCGTGGTGGTCGGAGTCGACGGCTCCGCCGATTCGCTCACTGCCCTGGATCTGGCGGCGAGTGAGGCACAGCGTATGGATGAAGAACTGATCATCGTTCATGCGACGGGTCCGGATCCCCGATCTCCCCGGAACGGTGGCATCATGGCCGAGGCCGTCCGCTGGGTCAACGAAAACTACCCCGGGGTATCCGTGCAGGAAAAGCTGGAGGACAGCCTCGGACCTGGGGACGCGCTGGTGGATGCTGCCAGGGAGGCCCGGCTGCTGGTCATGGGCTGCCGCGGGCGGGGTGGCCTACGGGTGCTGCTGGGATCCGTGGCACAGCACGTTCTCCTCAATGTCCAGTGCCCCACAATCCTGACGAGGCCGTCATCCTGACGAGGCCGTCCTGAAACCTGACAAGGCCGTCCTGAAACCAGACCGCCAACCCGGGCCGTCGCGCCCGCTACTGGTGTCCGGCGTCGTTCCCTTCCGCGGCCCCGTCGTCAGATGCGGCAGGATCCAGCGGCGGCCACCACTTGGAGGGTGGGGTGATGACAAACCGCCGTCCACTGATTTCCGTTGGCGTCACCCGCACCAAAATGTCCTTCGGACCGGGCTGCCACGGGGACAAGCCTGCATCCACCGCTTCCTGAATTTCTTCGGGATGGGTCACGAACTCGGGGCGTCCCTTAATGATGACGCTCCAGGCAATGGTCCCGTAACGGTTGAACCCGTCAGCTTCCATAGCAAGCACGGACCCTTCGCGGAGGGCGTTGTGTTTGGTCCCCTGCCCGGTCCTGAACAGCAGCGTCCCGAAATTAGGGATGTAGTTAACCGGGAAGATCTCCGGAACGTCCCCATTGATGAGTGCCACCCTGCACGTAGACGTGGACTGCAAATACTTCCAGCAGTCGTGGACGCTGAGTTCTTTCGTTTCCTGGTCCGGTGATGTGTTCTCCATGGCGCCGAGCCTAACGCCTCAGACGCGGCACGTGTAGGGCAGAAGGTCCTTTCCCAACCGTGCCCTTTGGCCCTAGACACGTCAGGGCTGCTGATGGAGCCTTTCAGGAACAGGCATCCCGTTTTGGAGAAACCATGTCCTCTGGGAACAAACCCCCTGCGCCGCTGCCTGCAGCGACCCGAACCGACGGCCTGAGTTCCCGCGAGGCCGCGGAGTTATTGGCAGAAACGGGCCCAAACGTTCTGCCGCAAGCCAGAAAGTTGCCGCAGTGGCGAAAGCTGTTGGGCGAGTTGACACACTTCTTCGCATTGATGTTGTGGGTTGCCGCCGCGTTGGCCTACATCGGTGGCATGCCGCAGCTGTGTGTGGCAATCATCGTTGTTGTCATCGTCAACGGGGTCTTCGCCCACATCCAACAAGAACGTGCCCAGCACGCAGCTGAACGACTGCAGGGCCTCCTCCCGGCCGAAGTGAATGTACGGCGGGACGGGAGGATCCAAAGCGTGCATGCCAGCGACCTCGTCCCGCGGGACGTCGTCATTCTGGCAGCCGGCGACAGGCTTCCCGCGGACATCCTGCTCGTTGCGGCCTCAAGCTGCACGGTGGATGAATCCATGCTGACCGGCGAAAGTGCAGCAGTGCCCAAAGGCAGCAATGAACCTGTCTGGGGTGGAACGTTCCTGGTCAACGGAGAAGCAGAAGGCCTTGTCACCGCCACGGGCGGGAACACCAAACTGGCCGCAATTGCCGCCCTCACGAGTGGCACCAAGTCACCACCAACTCCCCTGACCCTGGAACTCCGGAGGATAGTCCGGCTCATAGCCATTGTTGCTTTGACCGTTGCAGGCTCGTTCTTCGTCGTTTCGCTCTTGGTAGGGATAGTCTGGCGCGACTCGTTTCTGTTTGCGATCGGTGTTGCCGTCGCGCTGATTCCGGAAGGCCTCCTGCCCACCGTCACTCTGTCATTGGCTATGGGGGCGCAGCGTATGGCTGAACGGCAAGCACTCGTCCGCAACCTGGAGGCAGTGGAGACGCTCGGTTCCACCACCTTCATCTGCACGGACAAAACCGGAACCTTGACGCAAAACCGGATGAACGCCGTCGAAGTCATCACTTCCGACGGTGCAGTGAAGATCGTGGGCGAGGGCTACGGCCCCGTTGCACGGATCGAAGGACAGGCACGCAGCGCGTCGCTGCTGGCCGCTTTGGGTGCACGGGCAGCGTCGCAAGGACGGGCGGTGCAACACACAGGTGAATGGACGGCCAGTGGCGACCCCATGGAAGCGGCCATTGATTCCCTGGCACGGCGGCTGCTGGGGCGCGAGCCTGACACGGTCACCACCATGCGGCGCTTTGCCTTTGACGCCACCAGACGCCGGGAGTCCGTCATTGTCGGCGCAACGCTTTTCGTCAAGGGGGCCCCTGAATCGGTTTTGCCCTTGTGCGGGGACACCTCCGGCATCTTGGCCGACGCCGTAGAATCAATGGCTTCGCGCGGATTGCGGGTGATAGCAGTGGCAAGCCGGGAGTTGCCCGGAAGGGCAGAGGACTGGCTGGACCGATCGGCCGTAGAGGCCGAACGCAACCTTGTGCCCTTGGGCCTCATCGGGCTCCATGACCCGCCCAGGCCGGATGTCGGTGAGGTGATCAAGGCAGCCAGAGGGGCTGGGATCAGGATCGCAATGATCACTGGCGACCACCCATCAACGGCCGGTGCAATCGCCAGGGAGATTGGGCTGATGGGGCCGGACAACCTCGTCGTCCAAGGCGTCGACCTCCCGGAGGATGAGCAGATCCTCGGGGCCCTCCTGGACCGCGACGGCGTTGTGGTCAGCAGGGTGTCGCCGGAGCAAAAGCTACGCGTGGCGAAGGCATTGCAGGCCCGCGGCCATGTGGTGGCGATGACGGGAGACGGCGTCAATGACGGTCCCGCGCTTCGCCAGGCCGACATTGGGGTAGCCATGGGACTCAGCGGCACGGACGTGGCCCGCGAAGCTGCGGATTTGGTTCTCCTGGACGACCATTTCGCTACGATCGTGGCCGCAATCGAACAGGGGCGCGCTACCTACTCGAACATTCACCGCTTCCTTACTTACCACCTCACGGACAACGTGGCGGAGCTGGCACCTTTCGTCATCTGGGCGTTGTCAGGCGGCCAATTCCCGCTTGCGCTTGGTGTCCTCCAGATCCTGGCGCTCGACATCGGAACGGATCTGCTGCCTGCCCTGGCTCTCGGCGCCGAGCCGCCGGGTCAGCGCGTACTGAAGAGACCACCCGAAAAGCGGCATCTCCTGGACCGTCAACTCATGCTGAGGGTGTTCGCTGTAATGGGACCAACCGAGGCTTTGATAGCCATGGCAGCATTCTCCACAGTGCTGTTCGGCAGCGGCTGGGTTCGTGGCCAAATGTGGGATCCGGGTGTACTGATGTCAGCGTCCGGGGCTGCGTTTGCCGCCGTGGTGCTGGGCCAACTGGCCACCGCTTTCGCATGCCGGAGCGCAACGGCTCCCCCCTGGAAGCAGGGATGGTTCACCAACCGGCTCCTGCTGTGGGCTGTATCCGCGGAATTGGCGGCACTGGCCCTGTTCCTGTTCGTTCCGCCCCTGGCCGGAATCCTTGGACAGGCGCCGCCCACTGCCTTGGGGTGGCTCGTAGCCGTCCTTGCCATTCCCGGCGTCCTTGGCGTCGATTGGCTCTACAAACGGCTGCGTCACCGGCAAAGCGGAACCCCTTCGCGGGCCTGAAAACGTGTCCTTTGGCCCTATCCTGGCACCGCGCGCAGGGGCAAGCTGGTCCCATGAACCCACAATCACGGCCGAATCGAATTGTCGTCGGCGTCGATGGCTCGGAATACTCCTCGAAGACCCTCGAAATGGCAGGGCGGATGGCGTCCACCCTTGGCGGGCCCATGGACGTGGTCACCTGCATCGGCATGTCCGATTTCTACATGGCATCGCGCTTCGAACCTGAGCTGACCCGTTTTAGTTCACAGCTTGAGGACACCGCGAGGCGCCTGGTGGAGGAGGCACTTGAGCGCGCTTTCGGAGAATCCCGCCCCGAGGACCTGACGGTCACTGTCAAATTCGGCGATCCAGCGAAGGTATTGGTCGAGGAAAGCCGTGGATCCCAGTTGCTCGTCGTAGGCAGGCACGGCGCCGGCGGCTTCCTGAATCAGCCCATTGGTTCGGTCAGCAAAGCCTGCGCAGCCCATGCCCACTGCCCGGTTCTTCTGGTGGCTACGGAGGAAGACGCCTAGCCTGCTTGCTGGGCCTGGACGGCGGTGATGGCTACCGTGTTGATGATGTCATCCACGGTTGAACCCCTGGATAGATCGTTGATGGGCTTGCGCAGACCCTGCAGGATAGGCCCGACGGCGATAGCACCCGAGGACTGCTCCACCGCCTTGTAGGTGTTGTTGCCAGTGTTGAGGTCGGGAAAGATGAAGACAGTCGCCTTCCCTGCGACGGTCGATGAAGGCAACTTGGAGCTCGCGATGGTCGCATCCACTGCGGCGTCGTACTGAATTGGCCCATCCACCGGAAGATCAGGACGTGCATCCCTGACCAGTTCCGTGGCGCGGCGCACCTTGTCTACGGCAGTTCCGGATCCGGAGCCTCCCGTCGAATAGGAAAGCATGGCCACCCTCGGCTCTACACCGAAACGGGAAGCAGTGTCAGCGGAAGCGATGGCGATTTCCGCGAGTTGTTCTGCGTTCGGCTCGGGAACCACCGCGCAGTCTCCATAAACGAACACCCGGTCCGGAAACAACATGAAGAAGACAGAGGAGACCAGGCCTTCCCCCTCCCGGCCCTTCACGAACTCCAACGCCGGCCGTATGGTATTGGCCGTAGTGTGGGCCGCGCCGGAAACCATGCCGTCTGCTTCACCGAGCTGGACCATCATGGTGCCGAAGTACGCGCCATCAAGCATGATTTCCCGGGCGCGTTCCATGATCATGCCTTTCCGGGCCCTCAAGCGGCAATACTCGGCAGCAAAGCGCTCCCTGAGCGGTGAACTGGCAGGATCAAGTATCTGGAGCCCGCTCACATCGATGCCATGGGCTTCAGCGAGCTCCCGGATCGCAGCTACGTTGCCAAGGACCGTTATCCTGCAAACATCCCGGCGTCGAAGGATCTCGGCCGCCCGCAGGACGCGCAATTCTTCGCCCTCGGCCAGAACAATTCTTCGTTCCTGATTCCGGGCCCTTTCGATCAGCTCGTTGAGGAAGCGCAGGGGCGTCACAGTGGCCGGATGTGGAAGGGCCAAACGATCGAGCATTTCGGTTTCGTTGACGAAGCGGGACCAAACCCCCAGCGCCGCAGCCAGCTTACGGTTCTCCCCCGTGTGGATCTCACTGCGCACACCCGCGACCTTTTGTGCCGTGACATACGTATCTGTCGGGTGCGTGAAGACAGGGAAGGGCGCACGCTCCAACAACGGCAGCACGTGTGCACCGGGAAGCAGCCCATCCGACAGGATAATGCCCGCAGGCGTCGGAAGTTCGGGCGACAGGGCCGAGGCCACGCAGGCCATCATGACGTCGGAGCGGTCACCGGCAACGATGACCAGATCTCCGGCATGGAGAGTCTCAAGGAAGTTGTCCACGTTCATTCCCGCCACCTTGATACTGCGCACATCACGGTCCAGCTCTGTGCTGCCCGACATAAGGGTAAGGCCCAAGGAAGAGGCGACGTCTGCAACAGTTGGGGTGGAAATCTGCGGCACTTCGGGTATGACGTATGAAGGGACCTCCCCCGCAGATGCCTTTACAGCCCGATGGACGTCCCCCAGTGCCTTGGGATCGGCGCGATTCACCACCAATGCCAGGAGTGGGCAGCGCCCCGCCTTGAACTGCCTGACGGCTGCGTCCACGGCGCCTGCTGTCTGTGCCACCGAGAGTCCTCTTGCGCCAACGACGGCCAGCACCGGCAGCCCCAGGTTGTTCGCCAACCTGGTGTTGAGGTCCAACTCCCTTCCTGCGTCGTTTCCGCGAAGGTCCGAGCCGTCCACCACCACCACATCGCACTCTTGGGCAATCTCCCTGTATTCCGCCAGGATCCAGGAGAACACTTCGTCCTGACGGCCCGCCGCGACGTCCGCCCTCGCTGAGTCCAGGGACATGCCGCTCCGGCAGCGGGACTGTCCCAGTTCGTAGAGTCGGCGAAGCATGACGATTACGGGGTCCTCCTGGGCCTGGGCACTATCGACCAGCGGCCGGAAGAAGCCCGGACGTCCCGTCCTGCGATGCAGGGCATCGGCCAGACCCAAAGCAACCAGCGACTTTCCGGAACCCGGAGCAACGGAAGCAACGTAAACGCCCTGGACCATATGTCTCCCTCCACACCTGAACGGGCCCGCTTCACAGCTTCTCGCGGACAGGCCCGGGAGGCCAGAGCCGAAGGTCATGGTGCCGCACCTTCCCGCAGGACCTTGGACCCTGTTGCGGTCAACGTGGCCCGCCGTAGGATCACGGACATCAGCTGCGGCAGGCCATCCAGCCGGGCAGCCCCTACGTCAGGTGCAGGAGAAAGACCGTGGAAAATGACGAGCGACCAGGCACTGTCCTGTCCGAAGCCGACTCATGGAAGGTCCTCGAACGGAACCAGCATGGTCGTTTGGCCGTCAGCGTCCTGGGCGAGCCGGACATCTACCCCTTGAACTTCATCGCACACGGGAAGCGTTTGCTCCTCAGGACCAATCCGGGAACAAAGCTAGCTGAGTTGACTGTCAATGAGAAGGTTGCCTTCGAAGTGGAAGAGATCGTTGACGCCGAAGCCTGGAGTGTGGTCCTCAAAGGGACGGCGCGCGTCATCGAGTCGCAGTCGGAAATCGACGAGGCCGACAAGTTGCCCCTCAAACCGTGGATCCCGACCCGCAAATACACCTACGTGGAGATCACTCCGACGCGTGTCCAGGGCCGCTACTTTGAACTTGGGGATGAGCCCGAGCGCTACTGAACGCGGGGCCAACGGCCCTTGAACGTGCGCTGGCCAGCCGTGGACCAAGCGCCCTGAGCGCATTCAGGATAGTCGCCAAATCCACGAATTCCTGAAGCAGCGCTCCGGCCACGGCGGGGATCACACCCAACGTTGCCACCGCCATCAGGCCCAAGCTTAGGAGGATGCCTGTCCAGATGCTCGTACGGGCGATCCGCATGGTGTGCTGGCCGATGTCCACCGCGAAGGCGGCTCTTGAGAGGTCGTCGAGCATAATGACCACGTCCGCCGATTCGCTTGCCGCAGTGGCACCTTTGGCGCCCATGGCGATGCCGACGTCGGCCGCCGCCAGGACAGGGGCGTCGTTGACACCGTCACCAACCATCATGACCGGCCGCACAGTGAGGGCTGCAACGGTGGCGACCTTGTCCGAAGGCAGACACTCCGCCTGGACATTCCCGATCCCAGCGGTTTCAGCGATGTGATGGGCGGTCGACGAAGCATCGCCAGTCAGCAGCATGGTTTGTGCGACACCGAGCCTGCGGAGCTCCGTGAGTGTTTCCACAGCATTTGCCCGCAAGGGATCACTCATGATGAGTGTCCCGGCAAACTTTCCCTCCACACCTACGTAGACCGCGAGTTGCCCTCCTTCCAGGGGCGCGCTTTCAAAGCCTGCCGTATTTTCCTCGACGAACGCCGGCTTTCCCACCACCACCCTCCGGGTTCCGACATCGGCAGCCACGCCATTGGTGGCGTGTTCGCTGGCGTTCGTCGCCGGCAGCAACGGTAAGCTCCGCTCGCGCGCCGCCGCGATGACGGAGGCTGCAAAGATGTGCGACGAGTACTGCTCAGCCGATGCCGCCAGCTGCAACAGTTCGTTTTTTGACAGGCCTGCCGCGGCAGAAAGGCGAATCCCGGTCAGGACAGGCCTGCCTTGGGTGAGAGTACCGGTCTTGTCGAACACAGCAGTCTTCACGCGGCTGAGCTGCTCCAACGTACCTGCATTCTTGATGATGATGCCGGCTTTGGCGGCCCGGCTGGTACCGGCAAGGAAGGCGACGGGCGCGGCAATCAGCAAGGGACACGGAGTCGCAACAACGAGCACCTCCACAAACCGGACTGGATCGTGGCTGAGCCACCAGGCCGCCCCGGCAAGGACAAAGGCTACCAGGGTGAACGGCACGGCATATCTGTCAGCCAGGCGAACCGTAGGTGCACGACTCGCCGCGGCTTCCCTCACCAACGCAACAATCTGGCTGTACTGCGAATCGCCCGCGGAAGCCGTGGCCACCATCCGGATCGCGTCGGCCCCGTTCACGGAGCCACTGAGCAGCAAGTCTCCCGCCAGTCGCTCCGCCGGAAGGCTTTCGCCTGTCAGCGCAGACTCGTCAAAGGTCCCGACGTCGGACAGCAGCCTGCCGTCCACGGGAACAGTTTCAGCCGGCTTCACCAGCAGAATGTCACCACGAGCAACGGACTCGACGCCGACGTCTTCCACTAATCCACCGCTTTCCTCACGGTGGGCAATACGCGGGGTACGTTCCAATAGTGCGCGGAGCTCCTTGGTGGCGCGGCCGTGGGCAAAGTCCTCCAACGCTTCGCCACCGGTCAGCATGAGAACAATGACCAAGGACGCAATGTACTCCCCGACAATTGCGGTTGAACAAATGGCCGTAACGGCCAGGAGGTCAATGCCCCACCGTCCTTGAAAAAGGCCCTTGATCATGCTCCCTGCGCGGTAGACCGCTACCGAGAGCGAGTAAATGGTTGCCGTCCCCTGGGCTGCAGCATCGTGCCCGCTGATAATCAGTGCCGCAACGACGAGCATGGCCAGCACAGTGCCGGCCACCAACGGAAAGCGCGCTACCAGCGTCACCAAACGATGTCTCACGATGAATGTTCAGTCACGGGGCGTCCTGCTGAGCACCACTTTCAACGCCTCCGTTTCGGCGGCCCTGGAAAATGTGTCATAGGCGTCCATGATCCGGTCGAGGGAAAAGTGATGGGTGGCGAACTTCTCTGCGGGCAGCTTGTGCTGGGCAACCAAGCGCAGGAGCATCGGAGTGGTGTTCGTGTTGACCAACCCCATGCTGATATTGATATTGCGGATCCACAAGTCCTGCAAGGGCAGTTGAACAGGCTTTCCGTGAACGCCGATATTGGCCACATTGCCTCCTGGACGTACCAGCCGCAGGGCCATCTCGAAAGTCTCCGGAATCCCCACCGCTTCCATGGCAACGTCAACGCCGGCACCATCCGTGAGGGCCAGGACGTCGCTGATCCAATCCTGGCTTTCAGGGTTGACGGTGTGCGTTGCACCGAAATCGGCGGCCCTTGAAAGGCGGCTTACGTTGGGGTCGATGGCGATGATCGTTGACGCTCCGCAGAGTCCCGCCGTCGCCATGGCCGCCAAGCCAATGGGCCCGGCCCCCACTACGGCGATAATGTCGCCGGGAGCAACGCGGCCATCCAGCACGCCGATCTCAAAGGCTGTGGGAAGGATGTCGGACAACATGACGGCCTCATCATCGTTGACACCGTGCGGAAGCTTGTGAAGTGAGTTGTCCGCGTAGGGAACACGAACGAACTCCGCCTGGGTCCCGTCAATGAGATGACCGAAAATCCAGCCCGTACCCACTTGCCCTTCGTCTCCAAGGCAATGCGAAAACAGCCCTTTTCGGCAATTGGTGCAGTGTCCGCAGGACTTGATGCAAGAGATGATCACACGGTCTCCTGGCCTGACGTTGCCAACTGAACCACCAACCTCCACGACGGTACCCACCCCTTCATGGCCGAGGATCCGTCCAGGTTCCACCGCAGGTACGTCGCCCTTGAGGATATGCAGATCGGTGCCGCAAATGGTGGTCGTGTCGATGCGCACAATTGCATCCGTGGGCTCAGTGATGCCCGGATCCGGAACATCCTTCCACGACTTGGTGGCTGGACCACCGTAAACAAGGGCTTTCATGGTGCTGATCCGTCCTGTGCGTGGCGTTGCAGGCTACCGTTTAGCAGGCATGCAAGGCACTTTGAGAGTGGGTTAGTGGAAGGTTTCGGTACGCGCGTCGTTCAACGGGGTTCCCCAGAGGTCCGGTCGCTTGGTCTTGAAGCGGCGGCCGGTGACGGCGTCCGGAACGAGGCGCAGGTAGTAGTTCTTGCTGCCAGGTTGCCAGGGATCGAGCCCCAGCGCGTCAACCTTGGCCCTTTCCTGCCGGTCCAGGATCAGGGCTGTCCGGCCGCGAACGACCACGCTCCAGGCCTTTCCGCTGAGTGCCCGGTAACCGTCGATTTCCAAGGCACAGGACGTGGTCATGGTGCTCCAGAATTTCGTACCGGCACCTGTACGGAAGACGATGCTGTCTCCTTCCAGGACGTAATTCACCGGAAAGACATCAGGGTGCCCTTCAACCAGGACGGCCAGCCGGCCAACGTTGCTCTCACCCAGCAAGTCCCAACATTCGTCAGGGGCCAACCGTTCTACGACTGCATCAGGCTTTGTCTTCATGCCCTCGACGCTAGCGGCGGCAGGTCGCCGTCGTTAGGGCCGTTGGACCCGGGGCAGCGCGGGCCTGGATGCCGTGGGATCGGCCGCAGTGGGACCGTCCCGCTATTCCAAACCTGCGCGGGTGGCATCGTCCAAGGGGCTCCACCACGTCAGGGGCGGCGTCACTTTGAAGCGCCGCCCGGTCATGGAGGTTGGGACAATCCGGACAAAATGGTCCTTCCGGCCGGCCTGCCAGGGAAAGAGCAAAAGGCCAACAGTGTCCAGTACATCCTGTGTCAACTTGATGCTTTCCGTGGTCCCCTTGATTACTACGCTCCAGGCAATACCGGATCCGGAGTCCACACCGTCCGCCTCCAGCGCTACAGGCGTTGCCCCCAGTGCCGCATGGAGCTTTGTGCCTTCGCCAGTGCGGAAGACCAGGGTTCCGTGATCAACTTTGTAATTGATGGGGAAGATGTCGGGGTGGTCGCCTGCCCAGACTGCCAAGCGCCCCACCGACACACTGCGGAGCAGTTCCCAGCATTGTTTGATGTCCAGGTTCTCTGCCTCGGGGATTGCTGGTTTGTTCGTCATGCGATGACACTAAGGCGGCCCACGGGAATGCGACAGGGCCCAAAGCCCCCTACCCGGCAACGGTTTCGGGCGGAGGGGCCCCGGAGTAGGCTGGCACCAAAGATGGGTGAGGCACCTCCCGTGGTGTTGCCGGTCCTGGTCGAAAGGCGACAATGAACGACTCTCCGGAGGAAGCACGCAACGAGGCGCCGGGCGCGCCGGGAGTCCAGTTGGAAGACCTCCTGAAAGAATTCATGGCCCGGGCCGGAGAACTGCTCCAGGCCCAGGAGAGAACGCGGGGGCTGCTCGAAGCGGTGGTGGCCGTAGCCGAGGACCTGAGCCTCGAATCCGTGCTGGAGCGGGTTGTCAGATCCGCCTGCGATCTCCTCCAAGCACGCTACGGCGCTCTGGGCGTCATCGGCGAAGACGACGTATTAAGTCACTTCATCACCGTCGGCATCGATGACCACCTGGCCAGCCGGATCGGCCCGCTTCCCACCGGCCACGGGGTCCTCGGTCTTCTGATCACTGAGCCCGCACCGCTGCGGCTCCATGATCTCAGCCAGCATCCCAAAGCCCATGGCTTCCCCCGGAATCATCCTCCCATGAAGTCGTTTCTGGGCGTCCCGGTGCGGGTCCGGGATACGGTCTTTGGGAACCTCTACTTGACCGAAAAGGCCGGCGGCGAGGACTTCACGCCGGAAGACGAGGACCTGGCAATTGCTTTGGCGGCCGCGGCCGGCGTGGCCATTGAGAACGCCCGCCTCTACGAGGACGCCCGTCGCCGCACATCGTGGCTCGAAGCCTGCATGGACGTCACCGGCAGGATGCTGGAGGACGGCCAGCCCGAGAATGCATCCCTGGACCTGATCGCAAGCAGGGCTTTACTGGAATCCGGGGCGAAGCTGGCCTTGGTCCTGTTGCCTGCCGCCGAGCGGCCCGGGGTCTACACCGTGGAGGGTTCCGCCGGAATAGACAGTGTTGCACTCAGGGGCCGGGTGCTATCCGTGGATTCCACGGATACCGGCGCCGATACCTTCGAGGGAGCTGCGACCGCCCTCGACGATCCTTGGAGACTAGTTGACGAGACAGGCCATGGGCAGCCCGGCAAGCTGCTCATGGTGGACCTCAGCGCCCAAGGCGCCCATCAGGGATACCTCCTACTGGGCCGTTCGCCCGGCACCGGGGCCTTCTCCGCCACCGATATTGATATGGCATCCGTCTATGGCTCGCACGTGGCCCTGGCTTTGGCCCTTGACCGTATTCATCGCTTACGTGAACAGTTGGTCGTCTTCACTGACCGGGACAGGATCGCGCGCGATCTTCATGATCTGGTGATCCAACGGCTCTTCGCCGCAGGACTGAGCATCCAAAGCCTGCGTCGCTTCACCTCCACAGGATCAGCTGCAGGGCGGATCGATGCCATAACGGACGAGCTCGACACCAGCATCCGGGATCTTCGGAATACCATCTACTCCCTGCGGGCCACTACCAGTGAACCTGAACTCTTGAGCAGCCGAATCCTGCGGACCATACAGGCAGGGGCAAAGACTCTGCCACATGCACCACACCTGACACTGACAGGGGCCGTGGATGCCTTGGAAGACGAGGTTGTCGTAGAGCACCTGTTGGCAGTCATTACGGAAAGCCTGAGCAACGCAGTACGCCATTCGGGGGCAGAAATGATCACAGTGGCCGTGGCCGTGGAAGACGGCGCCCTGATCATGGAGCTGGCCGATGATGGCTGCGGATTCAAGGAGCCCGGTGCCGGCAATGGGCTCGGCAACATGATCCGCAGGGCCGCTTTACTCAATGGTTCATGCACTATCACCAGTGCCCCGGGCAAGGGTACCTTGCTGACATGGACAGTTCCGGTACTGTAAGCCGGCCAACCTGTCTGTCAGTGACCTCGTCCTGAGTCCTCCCCCGGCGCGTGGGCCATGAAGACCGCCGCCTGGGTCCGGCGTTCAAAACCCAGTTTCGCCAACAATGACGAAACATAGTTCTTGACAGTCTTCTCTGCCAGTAGCATCTCTTCGCCAATCTGGCGGTTGGTCATGCCTTGGCCGACGTACTCCAGGACACGCCGCTCCTGCGGCGTCAGGGACGCTACGCGCGGATCCAGCCTCTTGGGCTCCGTCAGTCCCTTGATAATCCGGGCCTTGACAGTCTCATCGAACAATGATTCGCCGCGGGCTGCGCGTCGCAGGGCCCCCAGGAGATCCGTGCCGCCAATTTCCTTGAGAATGTAACCGGCCGCACCGGCAAGCACCGCGCCACGCAATGCCTGCTCGTCGTCGTAGCTGGTCAAAATCAAACAGTTGAGGCGAGGGTCAACGGAACGCACATCCCGGCAGACTTCGATTCCTGTTCCGTCCGGAAGCCGCGCATCCAAGACCGCGACGTCGGGGTGCAAGGCTGGTATCCGCCGAGTCGCCTCCTCTGCAGACCCCGACATCCCAACCACCTCGAACCCCTCGCTTTCCAGAAGCTCCTGCAAACCCCGGCGTACCAATTCGTGGTCGTCGAGTATGAACACACGGATGGGCTGCACCGTGATATCCGGGGCGGATTCTTCTACGCGATTCATGATTATCCTCTCCGGCGGGGGCCGCAGCGCACATGCCGATCTTTCAGCACCTCCAAATTGTTGCCGACGTCCTCCCCGGGTTACAAGGGCCCAAGGACCCTGCCGAAGGCTCGTGACTTTCGGCCCTGTTGCGCTTCGAGGTTTGAACTGAATCTGGGAATACGGGAGACCGGAAGCCGCCCTGCAGAGGCAGGCGGTGTTTCCAGACAATGAAGGAGCAAGAAAACCATGAAGAAATGGACGCGATGGCAGGACTGGACCGTTGTCGCAGCCGGCGCCTATGCGGCCCTATCAGTGTTGTGGACCAGTCAAATGGGATCCTCGACGGCCGTAATGGTCACCCTGGGCATACTCCTTGTCATCGGCGGGGTGGTTAACCTTGCCGCGCCAGGGATGCCTGCCGCGGAATGGGCACAAGCCATCATTGCGGTGGCCCTGCTGCTGGCGCCGTGGGTAGCCGGCTTCACTTCTGCCACAGGCGCAGCCTGGAGCGCGTGGATTACCGGCGCCATAGCGTTGGTAGTAACCGCGTTGGCAATAAAGCCCAGTACTGAGGAATACCGGCATCACCACGCCGTACCGTCGTCCTAGCGAGGACAAATACCTGGCGCCGGAGCATCGCCCGGCGCCAGATGCTTCCCCGAATCCCGCTGCTTCAGCCGCCAGGGTGGATAGGTCCCCATGCATAACAAGCACGTCCCCAGACTCCGCTTTCTCGGCGCAACCGATACGGTCACAGGTTCGCGGTACCTCCTTGAGTACCAAGGCTCGCGGGTACTCGTGGACTGCGGCCTCTTCCAAGGCTATAAACGGCTTCGGGAACGCAACCGCAGGCCCTTCCCGGTTGCGCCTTCCTCCGTCGACGCCATACTTCTGACCCATGCCCATTTGGACCACACCGGTTACGTCCCTGCATTGGTCCGGGATGGTTTTCGCGGACCCGTGTATGCAACACATGGAACCAGCCAGCTTTGCAAACTGCTGCTGCCCGACAGCGGCCATCTGCAGGAAGAAGAAGCCCGCTATGCAGGCCAAACGGGCTCCTCAGTCCACGTACCTGCCCTTCCGCTCTACACCGCCGCAGACGCCGTCACATCACTTAACAGCTTCAGGCCCGTGGATTTCGATGCCACCATCGAAGTCGGCCACGGGGTTGAGGCCACTTTTGTCCCGGCGGGCCACATCCTGGGGGCGGCCCAAATCCATGTCCGGATAGGCGGGCACTCCGTCCATTTCACTGGTGATCTGGGCAGGGCGGACGATCCCTTCATGTACCCGCCACGCGAACTTGGCGAAGCCGACATCCTGGTCACGGAGTCCACATACGGCAACCGGACACATCCCTTGGGCAGCTCTGAAAATGAACTCGGAGAAGTAGTCAACCGTGTCATCAAACGGGGAGGGGTAATCCTCATCGCGGCGTTCGCGGTGGGACGCGCCGAAACCTTGATGCTGCAATTGGCCCGTCTTCGCCGCAATGGACGCATTCCGGACGTACCGGTCTACCTGAACAGTCCCATGGCCATCGATGCCTCATACATGTACCAGCAGCATCCGGAAGAGCATCGCCTGCGTCCTGGGGAATTCAAGAACATGTATCAGATCGCCACCATGACCAGAAGTGCGGATGACTCAAAGCTCCTCAACCTGCGTGGCGGTCCGATGATCATCATTTCAGCCAGCGGAATGTTGACTGGCGGCAGGATCCTGCACCATATACAGGCGTATGGGTCCGATCCGAAGAACGCCCTGGTACTGAGCGGCTACCAGGCCGCCGGAACCCGTGGTGCGGCGCTTGCGGCCGGTGTCCGCGAGCTCAGGATTTATGGACAGGATGTTCCCATACGCGCCGAAGTGATCCAACTCGAGGGTTTCAGTGCACATGCCGACGCCGACGCGATCATCCGGTGGATGGGTTCGGCTCCCCGGGCGCCAAGGATGACCTATGTCACGCATGGTGAACCGGAAGCCTCAGATGCGTTGCGTCTCCGAATCAAGCGTGAATTGGGGTGGAAAGCACGGGTTCCGGAGTATCTGGAGACCGTCTCAGTCGAGGCGCCGGAGTAGCCAGGCCCCAACCCTGGACAGTAGCGGACCCAGCATCCGCTTAGTAGGACTTCCGGCCCTAACTCCAAGGAAACGGAAGGCAGAAACTGGACTGACAAAGCCCCGGCCTCACCCTTCCGGGGAACATCCAAGAAGAATGGGACCAGCCATGAAGGAAGCAATTGTCGTTGGCGTCAGCGATTCCCCCGGTAGCGACGCTGCAACACGGTGGGCCATGCAGAGGGCGGCCGCCCTGAAATTGCCGGTGCAGCTTGTTCACGCAGTGGATGACCGCTGGGCATATGACGCCGTTGGGTATAACGAATGGATCCGGGAATCCGGAGACAAATTCCTGGTCACAGCCAAGGACCGTGCCAGCAAGCTTGAGCCGACTGTCGAAATCACCACAGACCTGGTCTCGGGAGGAGCCGGATACGCGCTTCGCAAGAAGTCAAAAAGGGCCTCAATGGTTGTTATAGGATCCGGGCACAGCTGGGTTGGGGGCTCCCTGACTGACCGTGCACTGCAGGTTGCCGCCGTGGCACACTGCCCCGTGGCAGTCATAGGGGAGCATGATCTGGCGAACCGGCACGGCGTCCTGGTGGGCGTGGACGGTTCGGAAGAATCCACGCAAGCCGTGGCGTTTGCCGCAGCCGAGGCGGATCGGGAAGGACAGGAGCTTACCGTGCTCCACGCCTTCCGGCTGCCCGAGCCGGTGGTGGCCCGCGGCATGCCGCCAGGAAACTTCTCAGAAATCGTTGCCGAGGAAGAACGCGTGGTGTTGGCCGAAACGGTTGCAGGGTTGGCAGACACCTACCCTGACCTGATTGTGCATCAGGTTCTGGAGACGCACACAGGACCCGCAGAGGCACTTATCGCAGCCGCCGCTACTGCACGCTTGCTGGTTGTCGGCAGCAAGGGGCGTGGCGGTTTCAAGCGTCTTCTGTTGGGATCAACGGCACACTCAGTACTTAGCAAGCTGCCGTGCCCGACCATCATTACCCGCCTCCATACCGTGAAGCACTCCGAATAGCCTGAGTGCTGCAGTTTGCCTGAGCGCTGTAGTTTGAAGGGCCCTGGATCCACACGTTCCAGGGCCCTTCAGGTTCGTCGGTCCTTCGCTGCAACGACCGGCATTCTCTTACGGCTTCGTGTACCTGAGCGCTTCGTGTACCTGACTACGGCCTGGGGTGCCTGACGACAATCACCGGGCAGCCGGCGTGGTGGAGCACGGCATGGGCAGTCGAACCAATGCTGCCTTTAACGAGGCCGAGGCCGGAGCTCCCCACGACGACAACCTGCGCATCGCTTGTGGCGCTCAAGAGTGTTCCTGCGACCGATGTTCCACTCAGCAGGACATCCGCCACCTCCAGCCCCGGCGTCGTGTTGCGTACAGAACGTATTGCGGAGTCAAGCATTTCCCGGGCGCCAGGGCCCTCAGCCGTGTCATGACCGTCGTGCTTTCTGCGAACGTGCACAATCCTTAGGCTCGCTTGGGTTTGGGATGCGAAGGTCGCTGCATACCGGAGCGTCGCTTCCCAGCCTTCCCCATCGATTCCGACAACGACGGGTCCGCCGGGACGCTGCACGGGCCCGATGACGGCCACGGGACAGGCCGCCGTGGCGGCCAGTTCGAGGCTGACCGATCCGACCAGCAGGCCCAGGAACCCGCCAATGCCGCGGGTGCCGACAACCAGGAGGGAAGCATGTGAAGCCAATTTGCGCAGGTTCTCGGCCGGCCATCCGTACACCAGGCTCGTTGTGACCTCGACGTCAGCCGACACCTCGCGAGCGCGCGCTACTCCTTCGGAAACGACCGACTCGGCCGCGTGGCGCAAGCCGCTTTCGGCGATTCCAGGCACAGGTTCCATGTTGTGGGTTATGACCGGCCAGAGCGAGCAATGCACAATTTGCAGCGGGCATTTTCTCCTGTTGGCCAGCCTGGCGGCCCACTGCACGGCCGTGTCTGCCTCGTGCGAACCGTCGTAGCCAACGACAATCGGCTCTTTGTCATTCATGGTCAAAGCCTCATTCCGCCACGCATGGCCCTTGGCTCCTGTCAGGCCAAATAGACGTGGCGGCCTGTCATCTCGGCGACCTGAATACGGACGAAGAGGTCACGTCCACCGCCTGCCCAAGGCTCGGCCATGGCCTTGCCCCAGAGCTCGGTCAACAGCCCAGGCTCTACCACATGGGAAGACGGACCACTGGCTAGAACGGACCATCCCTCACTCCTGTCCACCCGGACGTCGTCAACCTGGAACGATACCTGCATCCGTGCAAATGGCTCACCGATAAGCCCTTGAGGAGCTGTGCGAAAGTAGAGGTTGTTCCTGTGGATCACGTGGTTAACGGGAAGGATCATCACCCTTCCGTGGTGCACGAATCCAACCCTGCCGGTAGTCTGCGAACGGAGCAATTCCCAACACTGGTCTTTGCTGAGGTCTTCGCTGACATGCCTTGCTCCATCGATCCGGCCAGGCTCCGTGTTTGGCAGTGTCATCTTCATCTCCTCCATTGGGCGGGTGCGTTCACCCGCCGTCTACTGTGAGCCTAGGAAGGCCCAGGCTTCCGGACGTAGGGCCAAAAGACCCCGCCTACGTTTCGGTGGCAAGAAGTGCAGCCAGGCTTCCGCCCCAACGGGTCGCGTGTTCGAGCTCGTCCGGGCCGACGGAGGGCCTGGCATCTACCTCGAAACTCCGGGGCTCAGCAATCAGCGTGAACCCAGCTTTGCGTAGTTCGGTTGCGATGCCTTTGGATGCCCTTCCGGTGAGGAATGCAGGTCCGTGGTTGCGGGTATCGAAGGATGCCGCCTTTTGGCCCTGGAAAGCCGGACGGAGCTGCGACAGCCACTCCCGGACGCCAACTGTCAGATTGCCATCCGGCACCTCGGAACCACTTGCAGCCGCCACGTTGATGGCGGACCGTCTCGTTGACCATCGACTCATGCCGTGCACATGGGTCGGACCTCCGACGATCAGCAAATCGCAGGCACCCGGTTCTTCCCCAGTGAGTTCGGCGACAGAGACAAACCGGGCTTCTCCCATGCCACTGAACCCCGCAGCAATTGCCTCAGCTACGCTGCGGGTATTCCCGTACACGGTTTCGTAGACAATAAGAACACGCATTACTGGATCCTGCCGTTGTCCGACGTCGCATCCACCTCAGGCTCATGCACAACGAGAACCGGACAGTGGGCATGTGCGACACACGCGGAGCTGACCGATCCCACCAGCAGCCCACCAAACCCACCATGTCCGCGCCGTCCAACGACAATCAGATCCGCGTCGCGGCTTGCCTCGATCAGCCCTTGCCGAGGATGATTACGGACCAAGCGGGAAACGACGTTGTCCGGAAGGGCAGGTCCGAATGCTTTTTCCACGGACTTCTTGAGAATCTCCCCCGCAGCTTCCTCGAAGCCGGTGATTCCCATGGCTACGTACCCCTCATAAACACGGGGATACTCCCAGAACGCCGTGGCAACCACCTCAGCGCCCAAGGGCACTGCCAGGCGTTGGGCTTCCCGCAGGGCAGCAATTGATGCCTCCGAGCCGTCGACTCCTACGATGATAGTGCCTGCGGAACCTGAACTGTTCATAACCGTCCTCCCACCGAGCAAAGCATTTGTGCTGCCAGATTCTCGTGAAAGACCGACGTCGACCAGAGTCTTAGGTCACAACGCCACTCATGGGACGTCCCTGGATTCGTCGGAGCGGAGTTGCTCGATGGTCTCCCGGAGCGTTCGGATGGTTTGGTCGAGATCCGATGTTACGTCCCCCATACGTTCCAGGGCTGCAGGATCCTCCATGAAGCGCCGAAGGTTCTGAATCCCCAGGCCAGCGGCAAAGAGGCGCTGGATCACGAGGTCGTGCAGATCCCGGGCGATTCGTTCGCGGTCCGTCAGCAGGAGTGCTTGCTCGCGAAGCGCACTGACTCGCGCGAGGTCCAAGGCCAGACCCACCCTGCTTCCAAACAAGGCGCTCGATTCGACGTCGGAGCGCGTGTAAAGGGGGCCACCTGCAGCTCGCGCCAGCAGCAGGACGCCGTTCCCGGTCCCGCGGTGTCCCAGAGCGGAGACCAGTACGCTACCCAGCTTTTCCGACATGCCAGCCCCGAACACCGTCGCCGCGTCGCGCACCAACTCGGATTCTCCCGTTTCCAGTACCGACGCGACAACGTCAGCGCTTGGAAGTTCCTGACCCGCGTACAACCCCTGTACACCGACGGCCGAGCGGCAGCGTAGAACTCCTGCAGGAGTCGGGACGGCTACGACGCCCAGAATAGAGTCCGAGGCCCGCAAAGCAGTTTCGGCAACATGGTCAAGGTTGCCTGAGCCACTCTCGGACTGATTGGCAATCAGGTGTCCGCCCAGCTCCATTCCGGCTTCCAACCACCGCTGCCGCCGGCGACTCTCCTCGAAAAGGCGGGCATTCTGGATGGCAACACCAGCCGCCGCTGCGAGAGCGATGGCAAATTCCTGGTCGGCTGCGTTGAAGTCCTGGCCATTGCTCTTTTCCGTGAGATATAAATTGCCGAAAACGATGTCTCTGACCCTGATCGGAACGCCAAGGAAAGTCTTCATGGGCGGATGGTTTTCGGGGAAACCCACGGCCATCGGATGATGGCGCAGGTCATGGAGCCGTAGAGGCTTCGGCTCCCGGATCAGATGTCCCAGGACCCCATGCCCGGTCGGGAGATCGCCGATGGACCTGATGCCGTCATCGTCGATACCTACTGTGATGAAGTGGCTCAGACGCTGGTCTTCCCCGATCACCCCCAGCGCTCCATATTTTGCATCCACGAGGGCGCAGGCCGATTTGACGACGCGATCAAGAACGGCTTCCAGGCTGAGATCTTCGGCAATTGAGACAACTGCCGCGAGCAGGCCGTTCATCTGTTCCTGGGCATGCAACAATTCGTCTGCACGCTCCACGAATTCGCGCAGAAGCGTATCCACACGCCCTTTCACCGGGGAGCTCCAAGTATGTTCTTCGCCCATGGGTACCGAACTTCCTTACGTCGGTCCAGGAGTGTCTTTTGCTTGAGTCTAGGGGAAATCGTGGAATACAGACACACGTCCCTGCAGCTTCCGGGGTGAGCCGTTCAACAAGGCATTCTTCCCCCGACGTTGCAAGCTTTCGTTCCAAAACTGTCTTGTGACTTTCGGCCCTAGACCGGCCATCCCGCGTCCGGAACCCTTGTACTTCACTGGACAGCGTGGAGGAACCTTGAATCGTGCGAGGTATGCCAACTTCTTAACTGAGGTTTGCCGCCAGTGACCAAGCAGTACGGTCCGCTGGCGGGCCTCTCTGCTGACGACGTCTCGCAGCGGATCCGCGACGGGCTGGTCAACGTCGCGCCCATACCAACCAGCCGCAGCTTGCTGGCTATCGTCCGTGCCAACGTCTTTACGCTTTTCAACGGCATCGTCTTGTCGGGCTTTTCGCTGTTGCTCTTTCTCGGGCAGTGGCAGGACGCGCTGTTCGGGTTGGCGGCCATCGGGAACGCCCTTATTGGCGTCATCCAGGAATACCGCGCCAAACGATCCCTCGATCGCCTGACCATCATCCACGCGGCCACGGCACGCGTGGTCCGCGATGGACATCACCACGAAATTCCCGCAACGGGACTGGTGATGGATGACTTGCTGCTGCTTGGTGCCGGCGATCAAGTGCCAGCGGACGCGGTTGTCACCGGGGAGGGTTCCGTTGACGTGGACGAGTCATTACTGACGGGTGAGTCGGCGCCTGTGCCGAAGCACCGCGGGGACGTGCTGTTGGCTGGGTCCTTGATTTTTGCCGGTTCCGGCTCCGCCCAGGTCATCAGGGTTGGCCAGGAGACATTTGCCAACCGACTGACCGCGGATGCCAAGCGTTTTTCCCTTGTGACCTCTGAGATACGCAGGGGAATAGACAAGGTGCTGGGCGTCCTGGCCTGGATTGTCCTGCCCGTGACGTTGCTGGTGCTGAATTCGCAGTTTGTCCGGCAGGACGGCTGGGCGGGAGCACTGGCTTCCGGGGCTTGGAGACAGAACGCCGTTTCCACCGTGGCTAGCACGATAGCCATGATTCCCCTCGGCCTGGTGCTCCTGACCAGCGTAGCTTTCGCCGTCGGAGCCGTTCGCCTGGCACGGCAGAAAGTCCTCGTCCAGGAGCTGGCAGCTGTCGAAGTCCTCGCCCGTGTGGATGTGCTCTGCTTGGACAAGACAGGAACGCTCACGGACGGACAGATGGCTTTCGACGCCGTTCACCACCTCCGGGACGACATCCAGGATGGCTGGAGCGCAGCACTGGAATGGTTCGGGGCCAACCAACCGGCCAACGCCACCTCGCGGTCTGTCGGGGACGCCTTTCCCCAGAAACAGGAGCTGCACGCGTTGGCTTCAGTGCCATTCGATTCAGCGCGCAAGTGGAGCTCTGTGACCCTTGGCAATCTCCGGGGCGGCTCCTGCACTTGGGTACTCGGCGCCCCGGAAGTGGTCCTGGCGGGTGGCTCTTCGGGATGCAAATCTGCACGGGAGCGGGCGGAACGGTTGATTGAGTCAGGTTTCCGGACCATGGCGTTGTCCCGCTCCAATCTGGCCATTGTTGGGACCGAAGATCCTTTGCCCCCGGATTGTGAACCGGTACTGCTGCTGACATTCCGTGAAAGTATCAGGCTCGATGCGCCCCGCACGTTGGCCTACTTCCGTGAGGAGGGGGTGGACATAAAGATTCTTTCCGGCGATGATCCCCGCACGGTTGGTCTGCTGGCCGGCAAGCTGGGCTTGGAAGATACGAATGCAATCGATGCCGGCACATTGCCTGAAGATCCCGTCGCATTGGAAAGGCTGATGGAAGACCACTCAGTGTTCGGACGCGTCTCCCCCAAACAAAAGAAGGAGCTGGTGCTCGCACTGCAGCGCCGGGGCCACACAATTGCGATGACCGGTGACGGGGTCAATGACACCTTGGCACTCAAAGTGGCAGACCTGGGCATCGCCATGGACTCCGCAGCTCCGGCCACCAAGGCTGTAGCGCGCATCGTCCTGCTCGATGGCAAATTCAGCAGGCTTCCTGCCGTGGTGGCGGAGGGACGGAGGGTAATTAACAATATGGAGCGGGTTTCCATGCTGTTTCTCAGCAAGACGGCGTATGCGGTTGTTATCTCCGTGTTCTGCGGGACGCTGCTTCTACCCTTTCCCTTCCTTCCACGCCAACTATCGGCGGTGGATGGGCTGACCATCGGGTTGCCCGCGTTCTTTCTGGCCCTACTGCCCAATTCGAGAGGCTATGCCCGCGGATTCCTGCGCCGCTCGCTGTCCTTCGCCATACCCGCCGGGTTGGCCACCGCCGTCGGGATAACCGCGCTCAATTACTACATCCAGGCGACGGGCAGCTTCAGCGTCGACCAAGCCCGCTCAGCGTCAACCATGGCGCTGGCACTCATTGGCTCGTGGATCCTGGCGGTCATCGCGCGTCCGCTCGATGCACGGAAGACGGCTGTCATAGCCGCGATGTATTTCGGCACAGCCACCGTTTTCACCTTCCCGCTGCTGAGTGACTTCTTCCGGCTCGACTGGCCCCCGGGGGATCTCTTGCCGGTGACGATCGGAGTCGCGGTGGCGTCCAGCGCCGCCGTCGAGATCGCGGGGCGATTCCGCAGGAGGGTGTCCCCCGCCAATAGCCGGACCCCGTGACCTTTGGCTCTGGTTTATATCCCTGCAGCCTGCAAACCTCGTGGCATTGAATCGCGGAAGGATTTGGCAATGCATGCATGGTGGGTAGCAAATCCCGGACCGATGCCGACCCGGCCCTTGGTGCAAGGGAAGCGGAAAGATCCCCGGCCGAAAGCCGGGGAATTGTTGATCCGGGTGAGTGTTTGCGGTGTATGCCGGACAGACCTGCACTTGGCTGAAGGTGATCTGCAGCCACGCAGCGCTAATGTGGTTCCGGGCCACGAAGCCGTTGGAACTGTGCTCGAAACCGGCTCGAACGACAGCAGATTCGCGGCGGGCGACCGCGTGGGCGTGGCATGGCTCGGTGGCACCTGCGGAACGTGCACCTTCTGCCGACGGGGCAAGGAAAACCTGTGCTTGACGCCAACTTTCACTGGATGGGACCGCGACGGCGGATTCGCGGAACTAATGACGGCCCAGGAGGATTTTGCCTACGCTGTCCCAGCCCGCTTCACAGACGAACAGGCCGCCCCGCTCCTTTGCTCGGGAATCATCGGCTATCGCGCACTGAAGAGGTCCTCCCTACCACCAGGAGGGCGCCTGGGCATCTACGGTTTCGGGGGTTCCGCCCACCTCACCGCGCAGATTGCGATGCATCAGGGTGCCTCGGTCTACGTCATGACGCGTTCAACGGAAGCCCGGGCCCTTGCCCGCTCCCTGGGCGCCGAGTACGTGGGCGGTGCCAAGGATGTTCCTCCGGTCAAACTCGATTCAGCGATTCTTTTCGCACCGGCAGGAGAGCTGGTGCCCTACGCATTGAGGTCGCTGGACCGCGGCGGAACGCTGGCAATTGCCGGCATACACCTCACAGACATCCCTTCACTCAAGTACGCCGACGACCTGTTCTACGAACGTCAGGTCCGGAGCGTAACTGCCAACACACGCACGGACGGGGAGGAACTCCTGGCCCTGGCTGCAGACATGGCATTGACACCGACCACAACCTCATACGACTTCGGGCGGGCAGACCAGGCCCTGGACGATCTGGCGAACGACCGTATCACCGGAGCAGCCGTACTCCGCGTCCATTGACCACCTGGGCCGGCATGCTTCAATGGCGGGTTCCTGCGGAGGACTTTCGACTCTGGATGCCTGTTTCCGGCTGAACAAGGCTATAGGTGCGGGGAACCACTCCCTGCATTGATTGGATCAGGTTGATTGGACCGGATTGTTTGGACCAGGAGGAAAACATGACTGACTTGATGAAATGGTTTGACTCACGTCGCTCGCCTATTGAGCTGATCGAGAGGCTCTTCGATGGAGATGCCGGCACGGGCGCGATCAGGGTGGAGGAAGTCGTTGACGGCAACACCTTGGTCGTCCGGGCAGAGCTCCCCGGAATCGATCCCGAAAAGGATGCTGAAATCACCGTCTCAGATGGCGCATTGACGATCAAGGCAGAGAGGCAGGAGAAGAAAGAGCAAAAGGACAAGGACAGTTATCGTTCTGAGTTCCGCTACGGCTCCTTCTTCCGGCGCGTCCCCCTGCCGGATGGCGTGCAGGAAAGTGACGTGAAAGCGTCGTACAAAGACGGGGTCCTCGAGGTAAGGGCGCCCATCCCGGAGCAGGCGTCGGTGGCTTCCACTTCAAGAATCCCCATCACCAGAGAATAGTCGTTTGGCCCGGCCTCGCCGGGTCAAACCCTTTGTCCGGGAACCTCGCTCCCGGGCGGTCGCGACATCCGGGTCCTAGCCGAACAGCTCCTCGGCTTCCAAATACCGGGAGACCGGCACAGTTTTGATCGTCCCCAAGGCGGTTTCCAGGCCCACGGTAATAATGTCCGTTCCGCGCAGGGATACCATGGTCCCCCATTCGCCTGCTGCGGCTGCCCGGACTGCAGCCATCCCCAACCGTGTTGCCAGCACCCGATCAAAAGCAGTGGGCTCTCCTCCGCGTTGAATATGGCCCAGAACGGTTGCCCTGGTCTCGATTCCCGTAAGATCCTGCAGTTGCTGTTCCAAGAGCATCGCGATACCTCCGAGACGCGGCCGGCCGAATGTGTCCAGTCCACGCGGCGAGTACGGAGCCTCCTGGCCGACAAGCACAAACGCCTCCGCGACAACCACCAAGGGCGCACGGCCGCGGTCATGGGCCGAATTGACCCATGCCGCAACTTGGTTCAAAGCCGCTCGATGCTCGGGAATCAATATGGCGTGTGCGCCTGTGGCCATTCCCGCATGCAGCGCGATCCAACCGGCGTTACGTCCCATCACCTCAGCAATCATGCACCGATGATGCGACTCACCCGTGGTCCGCAACCGGTCGATCGCTTCCGTGGCCGTCTGTACTGCGGTATCGAAACCAAAAGTGAAGTCGGTGGCGCCCAAGTCATTGTCAATGGTTTTCGGCACCCCAATGACCTTGATTCCAGTATCCGACAGGATCCTGGCGGCAGCGAGCGTACCCTCTCCCCCTATGGCAATCAAGCCATCCAGACCGTGCCGGCGCAACGAGTCGGATACAGGTACGGGACCGTCCTCCTTCAAAGGATTAGTCCGTGACGTGCCCAGGATTGTTCCACCGAGCCGGGAGATTCCGCGAACGGCACGACGGGGCAGAGGGAGGATGTCATCGTCCAGGACGCCTCGCCAGCCGTCGCGGAATCCAATGAATTCGTACCCGTGGGTCAGGGCTCCGCCCAGCACTGCCCCTCGGATGACAGCGTTCAAGCCCGGGCAGTCGCCACCGCTTGTCAGGATTCCCAGTCGCTTCATCGATGTTCGCTTTGGCGCGCTGGTTGCATGCGGAAGCTTCGTGTGTCTCCACATGCCAGCATCACGGTTTGGCCGTGGACCTTGACCCTGACCGGTGGGGCGCCGCCGGCGGCAGAGGATATTCGGATGCGTCCATCTTTCAATTGGATGTCCATCAAGTGTCCCCGGTAGGTCACATGGAAGGAGACCGACCGAAGGCCGTGGGGCATGTTCGGCGTAAACGACAACCCGCTCCTGTCCAGCCGCAGGCCAGCGAAGCTTCTTTGGACAACATCGATGGTTCCCGCCATCGCTCCCAAATGTATGCCCGCCTTTGTGGTGCCGTGCTGGGTGTCATCAAGGTCAGCATCAAGGGCTTCCCTGAAACTGTCCCATGCCCGTTCCGGATCCAACGCAGCCAATACTGAAGCATGCGCGACCCTGCTCAAGGTGGAACCATGGGCCGTCCGGGCCAGATAGTACTCAATCGTTCGATCCAATTGTTCCTGCTGCAAAGCGTAGCCAAGGCGCTTCAGAAACGAAATAAGCCCTTGGCGTCCCAAGAGATAAGGAAGCATGAGGACGTCTGCCTGTTTGGCCAGCTTGTATCTGTTGACGTCATCGCCCTCTGCTTCGAGGATGAGGTCCAGCCGCTCAATGTTGTCGTACCGCTGGCGGTACTTGTCCCAGTCCAGTTCCTCCAATTGGTCGTAGCCGGCAAATTGGCTAATGATTCCGTCGTTTGTGAAAGGCACAAATATGGCGCTGGACAGGTGGCTCCACCGGTCAACTTCCTGTTCAGTGATGCACAGGCGTTCCAAAAGGTCGGCCAGTTCGTGACCGGAGAAGGTTTCGGGAATCATGGCAGCACAGGCACAGACCCAGGCAGCCATCACATTCGTGTACGCGTTGTCATCGAGGCCGGGGTTCCCGTTCCCAGGCAACTGCGTGTGATACTCATCCGGTCCCATTACGCCGCGGATGTGGTAACGCTGGTCACCGGGATCGTATTCGGCGACAGCGGCAAAATAGCGCGCTACTTCCACCACCAACTGCGCCCCCTTCTGCGAAAGCCATGGCAGGTCGTTGGTGGCTTCAAAGTACTGCCATGCATTAAAGGCAACAGCAAGCCCCACATGCCTTTGCAGGTGGGAGTGGTCCTGCACCCAACGTCCCGACCTCGCGTTGTATAGCCACCGCGGAGTTTCTTCAGTTCCGTCGCTCCCGCTCTGCCACGGAAACCTGGCACCGGGAAGACCGCCACAGGCCGCGGCCTGCCGTGCCGCAGGGAGTCGACGCCAACGATAGTCCAACAACGCCCGCGCCACGTCAGGTGTCCTTGAGGTGAGAACGGGAAGTACGAACAGCTCATCCCAGAAAACGTGGCCACGGTACCCTTCCCCGTGCAATCCCCGTGCGGGTACGCCAACGTCGAGTTCAGCCGTATGCTGCGTCAGCGTTTGCAGCAAGTGGAACAGGTGCAGGTTCAAGACAAGCTGTACCTGCGCCGGGGCGTCCAATTCCACCTTGAAAGGACGGACGGTCCGCTGCCATGCGGACTCATGGGCCCGCAGGAGTTCGTCAAAATCGGTGCCGGCCCTTGCCAAGCATGCGGCCGCCGCTGTGCCAGTCGACGAAATGGCCCGGTCCCGGGACGTCGCAACGACCACGATCCTCGTCACCGTCACTGCTGCCCGGTCAGGACAATGGGCTTCGAAAGTCCGGAAGTGGAACGCCCCTTTGCTCCCGGAAGTTCCCTTGATACCGGCGACTTCCACACGAAGACCGACGCCAATCCGAACCTGGCTTTGGCTGGTTTCCGCTTCAACCAACAGGGTGTTTCCTTGACCGCCGCCTGCGCCGTCGAAGGTTGTCCGGTCGATCAGGTGTTTGAGACCCGTCAGTGGTGGTTCGGGAAGGTTTGCGTTGCGTACGCCGGCATTGACACCCACACGGATACTGATCAAACCACTCCATCCCACCGGAGCGATACGGGTCTTGATGGCGAGCACGTGAGGATCGGCCATGGAGACGAGTCTCGTCTCAGTGACTTCCAAACGCCGCCCGTCGGGTGCCTCCAGGACGAGTCGGCGCGTGAGGACTGCCTTGTCCATTTGAAGTGTTCTCCGCTCGTGGACAACCCGCAGCCCGTCACTGGACCACCACGGACTGCCTTCCAGCCGCAAGTCCATCGGGAGGCAATCAGGACCGTTGACCATGTGTTCTTCGAGGACTGTCTCCTGGCCCAGTCCGGCGGAGACACGATTGAATACCCCTGAAAGATACATCCCGGCATAGCGCGTGCTCCGGTTGGATTCGGCCACGGCGCCGCGGACGCCCATATATCCATTGCCAAGTGTTGTGAGTGCCTCACGATGGCCTTCGTGGTCCGGATCGGTTCCTTCGAAAATCAGCTGCCAGGGATCACCCATGACCAACCCCAGGTCAAGTTCGCTGACGTCATTGAGCACTACACTTGCTCCGGCGGCCTCAAGCTGGTTGCGGATTCCCCTGCGATCGATCCCCACGACCAGGCCGAACCCGCCTCGATGGGCAGATTGCACTCCTGCAACAGAGTCTTCTATGACTACCGCGCGCTTTGGCGGGACGTTCAACCGCCGGGCTGCCTCCAGGAACACATCGGGCGCAGGCTTGCCGGGGAGGCCAATCGCGGCGGCCGCCGTCCCGTCAAGGACTACGGCGAAGGTGTCTTCCATGCCGGCCCCCGCGAGTACCGGAGTGGCATTTCGGCTTGAGGTCACTACCGCCGCTGGAACCCCGGCTGCCCTCAAGCCCATCAGGAACTGGACTGTTCCCGGATAGGTTTGGACGCCGTCGTTCCTTAGGCGCGCCAGATAGGCCTTGTTTTTCAGTGCACCCAACCCGAAGGCGCTCCACTCACCTGTGGGGTCGCTCGGTAGTCCCTGCGGGATGCGAACACCCCGGGATGCCAGGAGATCCATCAAGCCTCGTTCCCGCGGCTTTCCGTCCACAAGTGTGAAGTAGTCGTTCGGCGTGAAGGCCCGGCGGTCGGCGTCCGACGGAAAGCGGGCATCATGGATGATCGCATCGTAGGCGTCTTTCCAAGCCCCTTGATGGATAGTTGCCGTGCTGGTCACTACTCCATCCAAATCAAGAATGACGGCGTCATAGGGAGGCCTGGCCGCAGCAGCGGTGGGTGATCCCTTCATGTGGCCCTGTCCTGCTCCGGGCGCTGTTCGGCGGCCGCTATCACCGGCAAAGTGCGTAGGAAGGTATCCGGGTTCAATGAGATTGAGTCAATGCCCTCCTGGACCAGGAACCCTGCGAAGTCCGGGTGGTTACTCGGCCCCTGGCCGCACAGGCCGATCTTGATGCCCGCATCGTGCGCTGCCCTGATGACTTGGGAAATCATCGTGGTGACGGCGGGATCCCGTTCATCGAAAAGGCCAGCCAACTGTTCCGAATCGCGGTCCACACCCAGAACCAACTGGGTAAGGTCATTCGAACCCACTGACAAGCCATCAAACCTTTGCGCGAACCTTTCTGCCAGGACGACGTTCGAAGGCACCTCGCACATCATGTAGATCCTGAGCCCGTTTCTCCCCCGCACCAGTCCGTTGTCAGCCATGACAGCGATGACCGTCTCCGCTTCGTGGATTGTGCGGCAGAAAGGTACCATGACGATGACATTGGTAAAACCAATATCGTCACGGACGCGCTTCAAGGCCCTGCACTCCAGCTCGAAACCTTCTTTGTACTCGTTGCTGTAGTACCTTGAGGCGCCACGGAAGCCCAACATGGGGTTCTCTTCGGGACGCTCGAAGTATTGGCCTCCCATGAGGTGGGCATACTCGTTGCTCTTGAAATCGCTAAGGCGGACTACCACTGGCTTGGGGTGGAACGGAGCCGCAATCTTCGCAATCCCAGTGGCCAACACCGAAACGAAATATTCCTCAGGACTTTCATAATCGACAGTCAGGTCACGGATCGACGCGGCCTCGGCGGCGTCGATGACCCGCTCCGGATGCACCAAGGCCATCGGATGAACCCGGATCAAATTGTTAATGATGAATTCCATCCTGGCCAGGCCCACGCCGGCCGCCGGCAGGCGCCACCACCGAAACGCTGCAGACGGGCTGGCGACATTGATCATCACTTCTGTCCGGGTCTCGGGAAGCGTTCCCACATCCACTTCTTCGACGTCAAACTCCAGCAAGCCCTCATAAACCCGGCCTTGCTCACCTTCAGCGCACGACACCGTCACTTGTGAGCCAGGTTTGAGGACTCCCGTGGCGTCACCGGTTCCAACGATTGCCGGGACTCCGAGTTCCCTGCTGACGATGGCAGCGTGGCTTGTGGGACCACCGTGATCCGTGACAATGCCAGCAGCACGCTTCATGACAGGGACCCAGTCGGGATCCGTCATCTGTGTGACCAGAATGGAGCCGTCCACGAACGATTCGATATCCCCCGCATCCCGGATGACACAGACCGGGCCCCGGGTAATCGACTCGCCTACCGCGGCACCGGTTGCCAGTATCCTGCCAGGGCGCCGCAGGTGGTGCATTCGGAAACTGGAGGCAGATCGTTGGGCCTGCACAGTTTCCGGACGTGCCTGGACCATGAACAGTTCGCCGGTGACGCCGTCCTTGGCCCATTCCATATCCATGGGACGGCCGTAGTGCTCTTCCACGGCAACAGCCCATCGCGCAAGCTGCAGTACTTCCGGATCCGTCAGGACCAACGAGCGCTGTTCCCGCTTGCTCGTGTCCACGAGCCGGGTCCGGGCGGTACCACCCTGGCTGTAGACCATCTTCCGTTCCTTGGCTCCGATGTCCCTTTGGATCACCGGTGTCAACGCCGGGTCGCCCAGTAGCGGCTTAAACACTTGGTACTTATCAGGGTTGATGGTTCCTTGAACAACCGTCTCCCCCAGACCCCAGGCTGCGCTGATAAGGACGCTCCGTGGAAAACCGGACTCCGTGTCAATGGAGAACATGACTCCGGACGCCCCGACATCGGAGCGGACCATTCGCTGCACGCCTACGGAAAGCGCTACGTCGAGGTGCCCAAAGCCCTTGATCTCCCTGTAGCTGATGGCCCGATCGGTGAACAGGGAGGCGTAGCACTGCCTGCATGCCTGAAGGACGCCACGCTCCCCGGAAATGTTGAGATAGGTTTCCTGCTGGCCGGCAAAGCTCGCGTCGGGCAAGTCCTCCGCCGTCGCGCTGCTCCGAACGGCCACGGCGAGATTTTCCTGCCCTGCGCGCTGGCACAGGATGCTGTAACTCTGCTCAACGCTTCGGGCGAAGTCCGGCGGGAATTCGGCTGACAGGAATGCTTCCCTGATGGCGCTTCCCGCCTGTCGCAAGGATGAACGCCCGGACCGGTAACCATCCAAAGCGTCACTGATCACCGATTCCAGGCCGTTCGCGAAAAGGAAATGACGGTAGGCATCAGCAGTGGTGGCAAATCCGTCAGGTACCTTCACTCCGGCGGACCGGAGGGACCTGGTCAACTCACCCAGTGAGGCATTCTTGCCCCCGACGGACGGGATGTCCTGGATGCCTGAATCTTCAAACCACAAGACATGGGCGCTGTTCAACGAAGCTTCACGTACTGAATCCATGCCTTGATTCTGGACGCAGGCCTGCAGCATGGGGAGGGTCTTTGGTCCTCTGGCCCGCGGTGACTTTTGGCCCTGTTTCGCCACCTGACATCCGCCCATGCTGGACAAGAGAGCAGGAGGTAAAACCATGGAACTATCCAACTTCGAGAGGCTGGAATTGGACAAGATCGCACGGGCCCTCGAAGAAGAGGACCCAAGGCTGGCCGCCCTCATGAGCATGGAAGACCTGGGACGAATCCGCTGGAAGCATGCCGTCAGGGGAATCCTGGTTGGCCTGTCAGGACTGGGGTTGCTGCTGGCTGGCGTCGCGCTGGGTGAACCAGTGCTCGGAATAACGGGCTTCATGGTGATGGGCGGCGGCACATACTGGGCAACTCTGTTCATGGATGCCCGTCCCGCCCGCAGGAAGGCCGAGGCCACCAGGCTCCAACACCATGGAAAAGACGAGGAAGCAGCATGAAGGCAGTTATTGTTTACGACTCCGCTTACGGAAACACCAAGGCAATCGCGGAGGCTGTGGCCTCTGGACTGGGATCAGCGAATGCCAGGACAGTGCCGGCAGCACAGTTCCGGCGTGGGGATGTGTCGGCCGGCGACTTGTTGGTAGTGGGTAGCCCCATCAACGGCTGGCGGCCTACACCCAAGACCATGCAAGCCTTAACCGATGTTGGGACTCAGGGACTTTCCGGAATCCTTGCCGCTGCCTTTGACACCCGGGTCAAGTTATTCATCCACGGCGATGCGGCCAAGAAGATCTCCCACCAACTGAAAAAGGCAGGTGCAACTCTCGTGAGCAAGCCCATGCCCTTCTACGTGGGGGGCACGGAAGGTCCACTCCTGGCCGGTGAGACCGAGCGGGCGCGTACTTGGGGCGGGGAGCTCCTAACGCTAATGAAGACCAAAGCAACCAAGAGGAGTGCCTGATGGCTGGACGTTTGGATCCCAGCAAGATCATCGTGGGCGTCGACGGCTCCCAAGCGTCAGTGGAAGCGTTGCGCCAAGGCCAACATTTGGCAACGGCCCTCAACGCGCCTATGGAAGCGTGGGCCTGTTGGGAACTTCCCCTCGGATACGAGGCCTACCTGGCGATGGGCATCGACGGGTTCGCCCATGAAGCCGAGAAGCATTTGGAAGACGCCCTCGTCGAAGCTTTCGGGGCCGACCTGCCAAAGAACGTCAGCCGGCGGCTTGTCCAAGGCTCGGCCCGGGCCGCCTTGGTGGAGGGCAGCAAGCATGCAGCACTCGTCGTCGTCGGCCGCCGCGGACACGGCGGCTTTGGTGGCCTCCTTCTTGGGTCAGTGAGTTCCGCAGTCGTCGCGCACGCCCACTGCCCCGTCGTCGTCGTGCATTCTCCCGAAAACGCTACCTGAGATGGAACCGGACCAGAAGACGCGGCTTCCAGCCAAAAAAGCTCCTCTCCCGGAGTCAGCAAGCCCACGTGCTGTGATCGAATGCACGGGCTTGACTAAAGCGTTCGGACGCAACATCGCCCTCGATGCGGTAAACCTGAGCGTGCTCGAAGGGTCGATCTTTGGCTTCCTGGGCCCCAACGGTGCAGGAAAGACCACTCTGCTCCGCATTATGACGGGACTGTCCCACGCTACGTTCGGCGGCCTCCGCGTACTGGGCATGGATGTCGGCGCGGAAGCCCCCCAAGTCCGTCGCGAGGTCGGCTATCTCCCTGATGTTCCGGCCTTCTACGGCTGGATGACGGCTTCCCAAACCCTTCAGCTCGCTGGCCGGCTATGTGGTCTCAAGGGCGGACTGCTGGCCGACCGGGTCCAGGAGTTGTTGGGCTTCATGAGATTGGACGGAAACAACCAGGCAATCGGGAAGTACTCCCGGGGAATGCGTCAACGCCTGGGCGTGGCACAGGCCCTCATCAATTCGCCCAAACTACTTTTGCTGGACGAACCCACCAGCGCACTGGATCCCGGCGGCCGGAGGGAACTCCTGGATTTCATCGGTGGACTGCGAGGGCAGACTACCGTGTTCTTCTCAACGCATATCCTCAGCGATGTGGAGCGTGTTTGCGACTCAGTGGCCATCCTTGACAAGGGCAGGGTCCTCTCCCAGTCCTCCATGGAAGAACTCCGGTCAAGGCACGGACAACAGACAATCGCAGTGGAAGTCAGTACGGGCGCCGAGAGGCTCGCCCAAGCAATCGCCGGAAGGAACTGGAGCATATCGGTGCACCCCGGCCCCCGGGGCGAAATTCTTGCGCGGGTATCGGATGTGGCTGCTGCCCAGCACGAGATTCCCACCATGGTCAGTGACCAGGGCACGGGCCTGGTGCGTTTGGAAAGCACCGAGATCAGTCTGGAAGACATCTTCCTCGAACTCGTTGGAGACCCGGTGCCGTGAACAGCTTTTCAGTCCTCGCCCGCAAGGAAGCCCAGGAGATAGTCCATACGTGGCGCATATGGGTGCTTCCTGCGATGGTGGTCTTCTTTGCCGTCACCGGCCCGCCGCTTGCCCGGATAACTCCTGAGCTCCTGGGATCACTCACCGCCGGGTCGCCGGGGTCGATCAGCCTGCCCCCGGCAACGTTTGCCGACGCGTACGGGCAATGGGTCAAGAATCTGTCCCAGATCATCCTGTTCGCCATCATCATCATGTACGGCGGAATGGTCTCCACCGAGGTCCGCGAAGGCACTGCGGCATTCGTACTCTCCAAGCCTTTGCGGAGACGCACGTTCATCACCGCCAAAGCAGCCGTCCATGGGCTCTTCGTCACCATCGCCATTGGTTTTGGCACCCTGGCTACGTGGCTTGCCACGCTGTTCGTCTTTGGCGAGGCACCCGCCGGCCGGCTTTGGGGTCCGGCGCTTTTGCTCCTCCTCTTCGCCCTCCTGATCCTCGCCTTCATGGAACTCTTTTCGGTCCTGATTCCAGCACCGGCAGGCGCCGCCGGGGCCGGACTTGGCTTGTATGCGCTGTTGGCAGTGGGCGCAGCATGGGATCCGTTGGCGAGCTATTCTCCCGCGGGTGTCCCCGGCCTGGCTGCCGCCATAACAGCGAATCAAGCACATCCTTCGCCGGTCTGGCCTGTGATCACGGGGCTTGCTGCCGCGGTGGCCGCTGTCCTATTGGCCACGTGGGCATTCACGAGGAAAGAACTGTAGACATGCCAAAACCAGCCTCGATAGCGATGCTCGTCGTCGGGATCATTCTGTCAATCTTTGGATTCGCGCTCACCACGGGAGGGGCAGCGGCTGCTCTACTGGCCTCGGGCCAGGGCGACGAAGGCTACTTCAGCTCGCGCACGGAACGCTACACCGTGGCATCGTATGCGTTGGTCTCTCCACAGCTGGATGCCATCGGCGAGGGAACTCCTGAAAGACTCCCCTTTGACGTTGGCACGCTGAGGCTCAGGGCAACGCCGGACAAACCTGATGGCCGGATTTTCATCGGCATTGCGCCCCAAGCCGAAGTTGATGCCTATCTGAAGGGCGTCCACCGTACGGAGCTGCAGGAAGTTAAGTTCCAGCCCTTCCGGCCCGTTTACCGGGACATCCCCGGGTCCTCCACACCGGCCCCACCCACCAGCCAACCCTTGTGGGCAGCCTCCGCTTCCGGACCGGGACGACAGGAACTCACATGGAACATTTCCGCGGGCAGTTGGACCGTGGTTGTCATGAATGCCGACGCAAGCGAGGGCGTTTCCGCCGACCTCCAGGCAGGATTCCGATCAGAGCTGATTAAGCCTGCGGCAACGGGCCTGCTGCTCGCCGGCACACTTGCCCTGGTCCTCGGAGTGCCGCTGCTGGTGGCTGGAGCCGTAGGACTGGGCAGGCACGGCGCCGCCTCTGTGCCGTCGGTCCAGCAAGCCCCCTTCGTGGCCGGGCAACAGCCGGCAGCCGCAGGAACCATCGGCTATCCGGTGCGCTTGTGGGGGTCTGTGGATCCGGCCCTCACACGTTGGATGTGGCTGGTCAAGTGGTTCCTTGCCATTCCACATTTCTTCGTCTTGTTCTTCATCTGGTTTGCATTCGTGGTGACCACCTTTATCGCGTGGTTTGCCATTCTCTTCACCGCCCGATATCCGCAGTCGCTCTTCCAGTTCAACGTGGGCGTCCTCCGGTGGACGTGGCGTGTGGCTTTCTACGTCTACGCCGCCGGCGGCACGGATCAGTACCCGCCCTTCACACTTGCACACGCCAACTACCCTGCCGACCTGGACATCGACTATCCGGCTCGTCTTTCCCGTGGCCTGGTGCTTGTTAAGTCCTGGTTCCTGCTTATCCCGCATTTGCTCATCGTCGGGGCGATCACCGGCACAGCGACGTGGGCGTGGCGTACCCAGGACGGAGCCGCCGGTGTGGTGGGTGACCGCGGCGGAGGACTGTCTTTGCTTGCCCTGCTGGTGCTTATCGCCCTGGTGATCCTGCTGTTCACCGGCAGGTATCCCGAGGCACTATTTGCTTTCATCATGGGCTTGAACAGGTGGGTGTACCGGGTCCTGGCGTATGGCGCGCTCATGCGTGACGAATACCCTCCGTTCCGGCTTGACCAAGGCCCTGATGAGCCGTACGTGGTGCGGCCTCCGGGTCAAAACCAACAGGACGGCTACCCGTGACCGGGAACGACCTGCCGTCACAAGACCTGCCGTCCAGGAGCAAGGCACGACGGCGGATGGTCGCCGTCGTGGTTGTGGCCGCCTTGGCGGTGCTTGCGGCGGGCCTGACGCTGATGATCAGTTTGTGGCCAAATGGATCACCTGGCCCCGCGACGCAGGGTGCATCGCCGGAGACACGTGCGGCAAGTTCCCCCGCCAGTCCCACGCCTCCTGCCACAAACACGACACCAACCACGGAACCATCCCTGGTTCCCCCACCGGAAGTTCCCCCACCGGAACCTGCGCCCACCGTGCCCGGCTCCACCACGGCCACGCCGCCTGCCCTCCCTTTTCCAGAGTGGCTTCGCGGACAGGACCTGACGTCGATTCCAGGAGCAGGAAACCAGATTGCCTTGACCTTCGACGGCGGCGCCAACGCGGCCGGACTTCAAATCATTCTGTCCACGCTGGACCGGGAACATGTCCGGGCGACGTTCTTCCTCACAGGAACCTGGGCAGCGGCGAATCCGGACGGCGTGGCCCGGATAGTGGCGGCCGGGCACCGGCTGGGCAACCATTCGATGACCCACCCTGCCTTCACCCAGCTGACGGACCCGATGATCGCTGACGAAATCGGACGCGCCGAATCAGCGATTGTCGCGGCAGGCGGTGCGCCCCGGCCCTTCTTCAGGTTCCCTTTCGGAGACCGCGACTCCCGGACCATCAACACCGTCAACGGCCTCGGCTATGTGCCTGTGCGCTGGAGCGTCGACACTCTCGGATGGAAGGGAACCAGCGGAGGCATGGCCCGTGAATCCGTAGTCCAACGCGTCTTGGGAGGCCTTCAGCCAGGAGGCATCATCCTCATGCATGTCGGTTCGAATCCTGACGATGGCAGCACGTTGGATGCAGATGCTTTGCCGCTCATTATTGAAGGGACAAGGTCCGCCGGATTCGGTTTCGTCACTCTCGATGCGCTCATGGCCGGCTAGACCAAGGATGCCTCCCGATGAAGAACGGCACCGAGACGGCCCACCATAGCCTGCCCGCCCATGAAGTAGTGCTGCTCCTGGAAGCCGACGCGTTTCACGGCCTCAGGGTGGAGGAAATTGCGGGTCGGAGGCAGGCATATGGGTTGAACGTGCTCCCGCGCGCTGCCCGGAGCGGGCTTCTGCGTTCCGCGGGCCACCAGTTCAACAATCCCCTGGTCTATGTACTGATTGCTGCGGCCATCGTGACCATGGTGCTCGGTGAGTATGTGGACACCGGAGTCATTGTTGGTGTTGTGATCGTCAATGTCGTGATCGGACTCATCCAGGAAGTCCGTGCAGAGGCCGCGTTGGAGGCGTTGCGCTCACTTGTTCCGACTAGCAGCGTCGTAGTCAGAGGGGGTAACCGGATAGAGGTCCCCTCCGAATATCTGGTACCGGGAGACCTCGTATTGGTGGAAGCAGGCGACAAGGTCCCCGCGGACATCCGGCTTGTACGTACTTCCGGGCTACGGGTTGACGAGTCCGCCCTGACAGGGGAATCCGAAGCTGTGAGCAAGGATGAAATCGTCCTGCCGCTCACCACTCCCGTGGCCGACCGCCGCAACATGCTCTACGGAGGCACCCTGGTCACCGTAGGCGCCGGCGCTGGAATCGTCGTCGCCATTGCCGCAGAGACGGAACTCGGGGAGATCCAGCGGCTCATGGGGGCAGTCACTCCGGCTTCCACTCCCCTTACCAACAAACTGGCCTCGTTCAGCATGACACTCACTGTGGCAATCCTCGCGTTGGCCGCAGTTGCTTTCATCATTGGGGTGGGCCGGGGCCAGCATCCGGCCGGAATGTTTACGGCCGCGGTTGCCCTGGCGGTCGGTGCCATACCTGAAGGCCTGCCGGCTGCCGTTTCCGTGACGCTGGCCATTGGAGTGAGGAGGATGGCACGCAGACGCGCCGTGGTCCGGCGGCTTCCTGTCGTGGAGACCCTGGGGAGCACCACGGTGATCTGCTCGGACAAGACGGGCACCTTCACTGAAAACCAGATGACTGTGACCGCGATCAGGACCCCCGCCTGCTGCTACGAGGTCACAGGAACCGGATACGGTCCCGAAGGTGCCATTGGGCCTGTTTCCCCTGGGCACACCGCGGGTACTGCCACCGCGGGTGACGTTGCGCTGCAGTGGTGCCTTGTAGCCGGTGCCGTCTGCAACGATTCCACCGTCTTCCAGGAAGATGGCCAGTGGCATGTACGGGGTGACCCTACAGAAGCCGCCATGATCGTGGTTTCGGGCAAGGACGGCGTGGACATCCCGCGCTTCGTTTCCCGGAATCCCCGGCAGGGCATCATCCCGTTCACCCACGAACGCCAATACATGGCAAGCTTCCACAAGGACGCTGGCGGGGAATCGCATGGCCTGCTCCTTGTCAAAGGAAGCCTCGAACGTGTTTTGGAACTCTCCTCCAGCCAAATGGGCGCTGACGGCTGCTCCCAGCCGCTCGACGTCCGGACCATCGGCCAGGCTGCTGAGGAACTTGCCGGGCGCGGCCTGCGAATACTCGCAACAGCCATGAAACGCCTGCCCGAAAACGCGGCAATCGACGCTGCACCGCCGCTTAAAGGACTCGTGTTTACTGGCTTTCAGGCGATGTACGATCCTCCGCGGGCGGCAGTTGCAGGCGCTGTACGGTCCTGCCTGGACGCAGGCATCGCCGTCAAAATGATCACCGGGGACCACCTCGGAACGGCCACCGCGATCGCCGCAGCCGTTGGTCTTGACGGCGGAAGTACCGCCGCCACAGCCCTTTCGGGCACCGACCTTGAAGGCATGGGTGAGGATGAACTAATGGCCGCCGTCAACAAGGCATCAGTTTTTGCGAGGGTGTCGCCGGAGCTGAAGCTGCGCCTTATCGATGCGCTGCAAAACAAAGGCCACATCGTCGCCATGACAGGCGACGGCGTCAACGACGCACCGGCACTTCGCCAAGCCAACGTCGGCATCGCCATGGGTCATTCCGGAACAGAGGTAGCCAAGGAGGCATCGGACATTGTACTGACCGATGATAATTTCGCGACCATCGAAGCCGCGGTCGAGGAAGGCCGGAACGTTTTCGACAATTTGGTTAAGTTCATTGTCTGGACGCTTCCGACGAATATGGGAGAAGGCATGGTCATTCTGGTGGCCATCGTCCTCGGACTGACCCTGCCTATCCTGCCCACGCAGATTTTGTGGATCAACATGACGACGGCTGTTGCCCTCGGCCTCATGCTCGCCTTCGAGCCCAAGGAGCCCGGCCTCATGTCCAGGCCGCCCCGGGATCCCCGCCAGTCCCTGCTGACCTGGACGCTTACGCTCCGCGTCCTGCTTGTCTCGATTCTCCTTGTTGGTGGTACCTGGTGGATCTTCGAATACGAATCAGGCCAAGGATCCACGCTTGAGGAAGCGCGGACTTCAGCCGTCAATCTCTTTGTCATGGTGGAGCTTTTTTACCTGTTCAGCTGCAGGTCCCTGACCCGTTCCGTGTGGAAGCTCCGCCCGTTCAGCAACCCTTGGCTTGTGGTCGGTGTCCTCATCCAAGCAGCCGGACAGGCCGCCATGACCTACTTGCCGTCCATGAACGCCGTGTTCCACACCGCTCCATTGTCAGCAGAAGCTTGGCTGCGCATTCTAGGCGTTGCCATGGTGGCTGCTCTGGCGGTGGCATTGGACAAGCACTTTCGCCACAACATCATTTAGGAGGAAGACATGACCTTTGTGCTGCTTCTGATCATCCTCGGCTTCGTCGCCACGACTTCCATAGCTGGTGGCCTCACCATGGTCCTTGGATCCTGGCCGGGCCCGGAACGCCTCGGACTGCCAGCGGAGATACAACTGCCTGTTGAGTACCTGGAGGGCTCGCTTTTCAGCAACTATCTGGTTCCCGGAATCTTGCTGGCATGCGTTGTGGGAGGCCTCCATACGGCAGCATTCGTCCTGCTCCTCAGGCGGAGCCGCTTGGCCGGTCTTGTAACCACCACCGCTGCCTATTCCATACTGGTATGGATCTTCGTACAGATGTCCCTGATCCCGTTCAGCGCGTTGCAGGCCGTCTACTTCGGTGTGGGCCTGGCAGAACTGGGGCTGCTGTTGCTTCTGCTCGGTGTCATGCCCCCAATTGGTCGGCAGCACGCTTCACGGCGAGTGGCAGCGAACCGATCGCACGACGGGACTTTGGGCCCTGTTAGGCACAATCGAGCCGCCGTAGGATCGCCGCATGACCGACAAGAACATAGTGCCTGAGGCAGAAGTACTCGAAGCCGACGATTGCTGGAGGCTCCTTGGCGAAACGAACGTTGGGCGACTCTCCGTGATTGTGGACGGCCACCCGGACATCTTTCCGGTGAATTATGCCGTGGACAACCGGACGATCGTCTTCCGGACGGGCATGGGAACCAAGCAGCAGGCTATTGAAGACAACTCCGTTGTTGCCCTTGAAGCCGACTCGGTGAGTGCCGAATTCGGTATGGCCTGGAGCGTGGTGGTGAAAGGCGCAGCCGGCGAGGCCGGTCCGGGCGGTCCCACCTTGGATGAAGTCAAACGTTCCCTCTTCCCGTGGCAAGGCGTTGGCCAAGACCTTCTGTACCGGGTAGTCCCCCAATCCGTCACCGGCAGGCGCTTTGATCTCTCGGCTCCCATGTCCCTGCAAACTCCGCTGGACGACGCCACGCGCGCAGGCTTGGAGTAAGTCCGGCCGTCGCAGCCAAAGACGGCGGTGATGGCACTGGGCGCCAGATTGCTGCCTCGAAGCCCCGGCCGGGCGTTGTGAGCCTCACTCCGCCACCCGATGCTGTGGCCTTTTTCGATGGGTCACCCGAAGGACTGGCGATCTGCAACGCGGTCTTCAGCGCGATCTCCGGCCTCGGGCCGATATCGGTCCGCGTTTCCAAGAGCCAGATCGCCATCCGACGCCGGCATGGTTTCGCCTTCCTTTGGCGCCCGGGCAAGTACGTGAAGTCAACGGTTCCTGTCGTCTTGTCGTTGGCTTTGCCGTATGAGCTCGGATCCCGCAGGTTCAAGCAGGTAGTCCACCCGGCCCCCTCGGTGTGGGTTCATCATCTGGAACTTCGGGATCCTGGGATGGTTGATGAGGAAGTGGCGCAGTGGCTGCAGGTGGCCTTTGATGCTGCCTAAAGCCGGTCCGGTCGTCCCCTTCCTACGTTTTAGAGTCGTTCGGCCCTGTCGGTTGCGGGATGATCAGGGAAATCTGGAGGCATGAGCACCATCGACCTGGAACCCAGACTGATTAAGACGTCCGAGCAGCCCACCGCGGTGGTCCGCGACCGCGTGCCAATGGCCAACCTGACAGAGTTCTTCGGCCGTGCCTTAGGTACAGTCATGGCCGCCGCCCAGGCCCAGCACGCCAGCCCCACAGGCCCACCGTTTGCCCTCTACCACGGCATGCCTACCGACACCGTGGACGTTGAGGCAGGGTTTCCTGTTACCCCGAACTTCTCCGCAGGCGGGGACGTCATCAGTGGCCGACTGCCGGCTTCGGACGCGTTCGAGGCCGTCCACAAAGGACCCTATGACACTTTGGAAAGGACATACGCCCTTATCCTTGAGCGAATGAGCGCGGAAGGAATGACCCCCTCCGACACAATGTGGGAGTTCTACCTGAGTGATCCGGAAAAGGAACCGGACCCCGGCAAGTGGCAGACGCGCGTCGTCTGGCCCGTAGTCGGAGCAGTGCAGGCAGTCTGACCATGCCGGCCCGACACGACAATCCACGCAAGCGCGACCGTGGCCTTTATCAAGGTCACCGGGCCGACGGTCATCAGCGAGGCGCCAAAGGCACCGGGAAACTGCAGATGGTGGTCAAGTTGGAGCCGGACTATCCGGCTGCCTGCCTCATTGTCCGTGGTCACATCTCCAGCCAGAACATCCCGGTCATCTTTGCCGTAGTGCGCCGGGTCAACACGGCCGTTCCCGGCGTCGACATCTCCGTGGATCTCAGCCTTGCCAGCATAACCACCGAGGCTCTTGGCCAGCTCAAGGAGGTCTCCAGGAACGGCATGCTTCCCCTTGCGGCGGACCTGGCCAGGGTTCCCTGCCACGTTCGGATCCTGGAATCCTCACGCCAAATGGCCTGAACGCCACACACTGCAACTTGACGAAAGCAGGCAACAACAATGAGCAACGACCACACCATCGCCGTCGGCGTAAAGGACTCTACCCAAAGTGAGGCCGCCCTGATTTGGGCTGGTCGACGTGCCGAAAAACAGCATGCGCCGCTTGCAATCCTCCATGTCCTGGATGACCGTTGGCTGGTTGAGCCCGCTTCGTGGCGGCGTTCCCTCGCCCAATCCGGCGAAAAGCTCCTGCAAGCAGCTGAGGCACGTGTCATGCAGCGTTTCCACGTCAAGTCCACCACCGAACTGCTCAACGGCAGTGTGGCAGCGGCCCTTGGTGAGTACGCCCGGAAGACGTCTTTGATGGTGATCGGATCCGGCAGCCCCCACCTTGGCGGCTCAATGACAGACCGGGCCCTGCAAATAGCCGGCGCTTCGGCCGGCCCGGTGGCCGTGGTCGGGACGGCAAACGACGAAGAGGACAGGCACGGAATCGTGGTTGGCGTGGACGGTTCGGAACTCTCCCTCAGAGCCGTTGCCTTCGCGGCTGCCGAAGCGGACCGCGAGGGCCAGGAACTCACAGCACTTCATGCGTACAACGCCCCTGATCCGGTCACGGATGCCGGTTTGGCGCCAGCGGAACTCAGGCAGTTGATCAGCGAACAGGAGCGCATTGTTCTGTCTGAGACGGTTGCCGGACTCAGCAACTCCTATCCCGACCTGACCATCAAGAGGGTTTCGGAGCCGCACAAGGAACCGGTGCGGGCTTTGGTGGAGACAGCCGCCAACGCAAGGCTGCTCGTGGTGGGGAGCCGGGGACGCGGAGGTTTCGCCCGTCTGCTGCTTGGCTCGACGGTCCATGGCGTTCTGACTCATTTGCCATGCCCCACCATCGTCATCCCGCCGGACAACACTCCGGAGATGGACTAGCCTGCGCTTCTCCATCCTCCCACCTGCAACCGACGGTGCAGCAGCGCCGCGAAGGTCTCTGCTACCGGCGAAGGCTCTCCGAGGGCAACTCGCCGAACGTGTCCAGGTACAGCGCCGAGAAGCGCCCTTGGTGTGAGAAACCGCAGCGCTCGGCGATCGAAACAATGGTCTCCTGTCCAGGGGCAGCAGCGAGAAGCAGTTCCCGGGCCCGGTCCAGGCGCACCCTCCTCAACAACTCCGACGGCGTTGCCCCAACTTCGGAGCGAAGAGCCAGCTGCAGGGTACGCACCGACACTCCCAGGTTCTCCGCGATGTCCGGAACCGCCAGGTCCTCAGAGGCATGCCGTTCCAGCAGTTCGCGGAACTGGCGGATCAACCGGCTCTCGGCGGCAGGGCTGGAGCGATCAGCCTCCGTCACAGGATTCATGGCCAAGAGCAGTCGTGAAACCATCGTGTCCGCGAGTAGCTTCTGGACGAACCCTGGAGCTGTCTTTTGCTGCTGGCTGATCATGTCGTCGTGGAGTTCAACGACGGACCTCAAGAACGCCCGGCCGGCCGAGCCCGTGAGGTCCATCGCGTAGCCGAGCTTCACGCCCTTCTCCGGGTCTGCGCCCGGATCATTGCTGCGCAAGTCTTTACCCTGCGGATCCCCGCCGTAGAGCTGGGCTGCAACGGAGGCAAGGGCGAGGCGGCTCACGTAGACAATCAGATGCGGGGTTCCGCGATCCCACGTCATGGTGAACGGGCGGTCGATCGGCGGAACTGTCGCGGTTTTGGGGCTCGAGTCCACCGACGATGAGCCCACATCCATGTGCGCGTGGCCAGCGAGGGGAATCTGGATCAGGTGGAAGTTCTCCAGGCCTTCCGGACTGATCCGGACGTCCGCACCGTAGTCGAGGAATTCGATGCCGACATCACCGCGATGCAACGAGCGCAGCTTCATGTCCACGGACGTCCCCCGGGTCTGCGGAACGAGGTCGTGACCGCAGAACAGATCGGCGATTTTCTGGTGCGCATCATCGACATCGGTCGTGGTCACTGTGGGCAAACCCCGGAGGACATCACGGGGAAGGATCCTCACCATTGCGCGTTCCTTCCCCGGTTTTCGTTTTTCGGATGAGCCCTGCGCCAAGCGGATAGACCCGTTTTTCGCCTGTGAATAGAGTCGCTCTTAGAACAAGTATGACGCACGTCATAGAAACGCAGCAACGAAACCGATGGAAGGGGTGAGCAGAGATGAAGAACGTCAAGCTGGTGCATGACCGCCGAATCGAGTGGGAACGGACTCATCCGAAGCCCGCGCCCAAGCCCACTGTCAAATAGGTCCAGGCCGACTGTCCAATAGTCCTGGCTCGGTCAAATAGGCAGTGAAACGGGCCCTCCGTCGGCAATGACGAGCGTCATGCGTACGTAAGACTTTCCACCTCACAGATTCACTACGAAAGGTTTGGCCATGTCAGAACTCTCGGGCAGGACCGCTGTCGTCACCGGCGGCGTCACCAAGATCGGCCAAGGCGTCGCCATGGCGTTGCGCGATGCCGGTGCCACCGTCGTGGTCGCCGACATCGACGCCGACGGCGGTGCCCAGCTCCACACGTTGGGAAGCGGCATCAGCTTTTCACTCACTGACATCACGGATGACGTAGCCATTGCGCGGCTTATGGACGATACGGCGGCCTCGCACGGGGGTATCGACATCCTCGTCAACCTTGCCTGCACTTACAAGGATGACGGTGCGGCTTCGGACAGGAACGATTGGCTTCAGGCACTGAACGTCAATGTGGTGAGCGCCGTCATGGCAAGCAACGCGGCGCGCCCCTACCTCAAGGCATCCCAGCGCGGAGCCATCATCAACTTCACCTCGATTTCGAGTTCCGTTGCCCAGACAGGCCGGTGGCTCTACCCCGCGGGCAAGGCCGCCCTGGTCCAGCTGACCCGGAGCATGGCCGTAGATCTTGCCGACGACGGCATTCGCGTCAATTCGGTCAGCCCTGGATGGGTGTGGAGCAACATCATGGACACCCTGTCCGGCGGCGACATTGACAAGACAGACTCGGTAGCAGCCCCGTTCCATGCCCTGAAGCGGGTGGGCCGGCCCGAGGAGATCGGAGCCGTGGTCGCTTTCCTCGCCGGCGACGCCGCAAGCTTCGTGACAGGAGCTGATTGGGCCGTCGACGGCGGCTACTCCGCATTGGGGCCCGAGCGCGCCGAAGAAGCCATCCCATTACTCGCCGCTGAAAAGAGGTGACGACACATGAATGACATCAAGCTCGTGCACATCGGCCTTCCCGGCTGGGAACAAACCCATCCCGAACGAACGCCGAGGCCCGGCCAAATATCTTCCCCCATCATTTACGGATGCAGAGACTGCAGAAAGACAAGGTCAACACTATGACACAGCGCCACATCACCATCGTCGGAGCAGGGCAATCGGGCCTGCAACTTGGCATCGGCTTGCTCAAGGCAGGATTTGCGGTCACCACGATCTCCAACCGCACCGCTGAAGAAATCCACGAGGGAAAAGTCTCCTCCAGCCAGTGCATCTTCCACGATGCCCTTGAACACGAGAGGGCGCTTGGGTTGGACTTCTGGCCAGAAGCCCCCACCGTGGACGGAATATCGTTCACGATCCCCCATCCTGAAGTTCCTGGTGAGAAGGCCATCAGCTGGGCATCCCGCCTGGATAACCCGGCCAAGTCCATTGACCAGCGGGTCAAATTCCCGCGGTTCATGGAAGAGTTCGTGGCGCAGGGAGGCGAGCTCGTGTTCGAGGACGCCGGCGTGGAAGAACTGGAACGCTACTCGCTTAACTCCGATTTGGTGATTGTGGCAGCCGGCAAGGGAGAAATTGCGCAGCTCTTCACCCGGGATGCCCAGCGCAGCGCCTACGACGCACCCCAACGCGCTTTGGCGCTGACGTACGTCACTGGAATGGAGCCCAGAGCAGAACATTCGGCAGTTTCCTTCAACCTGATTCCAGGGGTGGGCGAATATTTTGCCTTCCCTGCGCTCACCACCACTGGTCCCTGCGAAATCATGGTTTTCGAGGGCATCCCGGGCGGACCCATGGATTGCTGGAAGGGCCTGACTCCCGCGGAACACTTGGAGACGTCCAAAAACATCCTGAAGCAGTACTTGCCGTGGGAAGCCAGCCGGGCAGCCGACGTCGAGCTGACCGACCCCAACGGGTTCCTGCAGGGCCGGTTCGCACCCACTGTCCGCCATCCCATCGCCACGCTCCCCAGCGGCAGGAAGGTCCTGGGACTCGCCGACGTCGTTGTCCTGAACGACCCCATCACCGGACAGGGCTCCAACAACGCCAGCAAGTGCGCGGCTTCCTACTTGCAGAGCATCGCGGCGCACGGCGAAGGTGCCTTCGACGCAGCGTTTATGCAGGCCACTTTCGAAGAGTATTGGAACTACGCCCAGCACGTAGCACAGTGGACGAATGCGCTGCTGGCTCCGCCGCCCCCGCATGTCCTTTCGCTACTGGGAGCGGCCGGCCAGTCGGCCGAAATCGCCCACCGCTTCGCCAACGGATTCAACAACCCGCCGGACTTCCAGGAATGGTTCATGGACCCGGATAAGGCGGCCGCATACCTTGCAAGCGCGGGCTCCGCCGTACCCGCGACCTGATAGTCGTTCCACTTCCCCTGGCAACAACGTTCCTCGAAGGAAAACCAGACATGCGAAAGATCGCAATTATCGGAGCCGGCGAATCCGGCGCTCAACTGGCCTTGGGCCTGCAGCGGGAGGGGTATGAAGTCACGCTGTTCTCGGACCGTTCGGCCGCCCAAATCCGCACCGGCAAGGTTATGTCCAGCCAATGCATGTTCCCCACGGCCCTCGCCGCCGAAGCACAGCTGAGTTCGGCCCTGACCAGGCTTTATGACGATGAAGCCGTGCCCGGGATCAGCGCTATCCAATTACGTGTGGAAGGCGAACCCGGCTTCGGCGCCATCGAGTGGGAGGCGCCCCTTGAGGGAACCGCCCACTCGGTGGATCAGCGGATCAAGAGTGCTGCCTGGATCGAGGCCTTTGTGGCTGGCGGCGGTGATTTCCGTATAGAGAAAGTCACGCCGCGCATGCTCGAGCAGCTCGCACGGGACTACGAACTGGTTATCGTCAGCACCGGAAAGGGAGAGATCGCCCAGATCTTCCCCAAGGACAGGTCCAAGTCCCCGTTTGACCGGCCGCAAAGAGTCCTCGCCCTGAACTATGTCTGCCTCGATACAGCCTCTCTCGATACAGCCTCTCTCGATGCATCCACCACCGAACCGGCCGATCAGCCCAGCGACAGCATCCGCATGTCCGTAGTCCCCGGCGTCGGGGAATTCTTCACCTTTCCCGGACTCACCGTGTCCGGGCCATGCCAGATGATGGTCTTTGAAGGCGTCGTGGGCGGCCCGATGGATAAGTGGACCGACGTCACGAGTCCGGAGGAACAGCTGAGTCGATCTCTGGAAATCCTGGAAGAGTATTTTCCCCACGAGGCGAAGAACTTCGCCAACGCAAGGCTCACCGACGAGGGCGCAACACTCCTGGGACGGATCACCCCGACGGTTCGCTCAGCAGTGGGTGAGCTGGGCAACGGCAACCTGGTCTTCGGCCTGGGCGACGCCGTCCTGCTCAACGATCCCCTCACCGGCCAGGGGTCCAACAACGCGACGCTGGCCGCCAAGTACTACCTGGATTCCATCGTGAGGAGAGGCCAGCAACCCTTTGACAAGCAATGGATGGAACGCACCTTTGACGAGTTCTGGCGGGGCTGGGGCCAGTGGGCGGTGGCATGGACAAATGACATGCTCAAACCCCGGCGGGAACACCAGCAGACTGTCCTGGCCGAGGCCGCCGACCACCCGGCCCTGGCCGCAAGCATCGCTGCAGGATTCGATGATCCCCGCACGTTCTACCCATGGTGGTTCGATCCCGCAGCTGCCGCCGAGTTCATGCAGGCACGCAAGGACGAAGATTCGTCGGCTTTTGACCTGAGGGACTTCCGCGGCGCCCTGGGACAATTCGCCACCGGCGTCACGGTGGTCACCACCCTCGGAACCGACGGCCGGAAAGTAGGCATGACTGCCAACTCCTTCACGTCCGTTTCCATGGAACCTCCACTGGTGTTGTGGTGCCCCAGCAAACGGGCTCCGAGCCTGGCGGACTTCGAGGACGCCACGCACTTTGCCATCAACATCCTGGCCAGCGACCAGCACGTACTCTCGCGCCAGTTCGCAACACCGGCCACAGACAAATTCGCCGGCGCGGAAACCACGGAAGGAATCGCCGGGATCCCGTTGCTGGACGGCGCCGTCGCCACGTTCCAGTGCCGGACCGTCTCACGACACGATGCCGGAGACCACGTCATATACGTAGGCGAAGTGGAGAAGTACGAGAATGCTGGAGGGGCGCCCCTGGTGTTCCACAGCGGCAAGTACCACGCCGCGACCAACCACCCGGACTTCTGAGATGACGGCGTCCTCCATGACGGACTCGACCGATATTGCCATCATTGGTTCGGGGATCAACTCCCTGGTAGCTGCCGCGGAACTTGCCATGGCCGGGAAGCGCGTCTGCCTCATTGAGCGGGCTGGCAGGCTGGGCGGCTTCATCCATTCAGCGGAACGAACGCTGCCCGGGTTCATCCATGATTCCTTCTCTTCCTGGCACCCCCTGTTCGTTTCCGGAGGGGCATACCAGGCTTTGGGAAGCGAGCTCCATGCGAGGGGATTGAAATACTGCAATTCCGACGGCGCGGTGACCGCCAGCGTGGCAGCCGATCCAAAGACAGGGCAGCACAGAACGGTCGTGGCCCACCGCGATCCAGAGGTCACTGCAGCCGCTTTGCAGGCAAACGGAGACGACGGCGCCTACCTGGCGATGCTGGAGGACCTTGGCCGCAATGCCGGGACCATTTTCGGTGCGTTCGGTGCTGAACTGCGGTCTTTCAGGGAGGTCCTGACGATCGCCGCGGGCGCCCTGCGGCGAGGCAAGGTCAAGGGCACCGAAGCATTCGTCCGCGATTCGGTGATGAGTGGCCGCAACTACCTCCGCAGCCGCTTCAATGGATGGCAAACCGACCAGCTGTGGTCCCCTTGGCTCCTTCACGCAGGCCTCGGCCCGGACCAAGCGACCGGCGGCGTCATGCTTCCGGTCATGGCCTTGAGCATGCACAGCTTTGGCCTCCCTGTCGTGAAAGGCGGAGCCTCGAACTTCATCGCTGCGTTTGAGGCCCTCCTGAGGGATAAAGGCGTCCGGATCATGCTGGACACAGAAGCCGAGGAAATCCTGGTCGATTCCAAAGGTGCAACGGGAGTGAAAACCTCCAATGGCCTGGTCAGCGCACGGACCGTCCTGGCCAATGTGTCGCCCCAGGCCTTGTATTCCAAACTGTTGCGTCAACCACCAGCGGGCTTGGCCGAAGCAGCCGCACGTTACCAGAACGGCCGCGGAGCCATGCAGATCCACCTGGCCTTGGACAAACCGGTCAAATGGCTCGATCCCCGTTTGGATTCCGTACCCTTGGTTCACTTGAGCAACGGTTCGGACAGTACCGCAATTGCTTGCGCCCAAGCCGAGGCGGGGCTGTTGCCTACGGAACCTACCGTCGTCGTCGGTCAACAGTGCGTCCTGGATCCTACCCGGGCCCCCGCAGGCAAAGCGACACTATGGCTCCAGCTACAGGAAGTGCCCTTCTCGCCGGTGGCGGATGCCGCAGGCGCGCTCGCCGTGGACGGCGGCTGGACACAGGAACTTAAGGAACGGTACATGGAACGTGTCCTGAGCAGGCTCGAACAATTCGCGCCCGGCACCAGGGCGTCCGTCCTGGGCTGGGACATCCTGGCACCAACCGATCTGGCTGCGGAAAACCCCAATGCCGTCAACGGCGATCCGTACGGCGGATCCGCGGAAATCTTCCAGAACCTGCTCTGGCGGCCCTTCCCCCAGGCCGCAAACCACAAGACCACCGTCAAGGGCTTGTGGCACATTGGCGCGTCCACCCACCCCGGCCCCGGACTGTCCGGCGGGTCGGGGCATTTGGTGGCCCGGAAACTGAAATGAACCCACACATCAATCCGACAGGAGAACAATGTCTGTTCTAAGTGAACTCACCGCAGCCTTGTCATCCGGCGCCATCGACGTCGTCGACCTCACCACGCCGCTCAGCGGTGACACTCCCATCCTGAATCTGCCCCAACCCCTGGCCAACACGGTTGGACTCTCGCTGACTCCCGTCAGCAATTTCGACGACGCCGGACCGGCCTGGGCGTGGAACGACGTCACGGTGGGCGAACACGCCGGGACGCACCTGGACGCTCCCGTCCACTGGATCACGGGCAAGGACGGGAAGTCCGTTGACCGGATCGAGCCGCACCGCCTGGTGGGGCCGGCCGTGGTGATTGACAAGACCGCCGAAGCTGCACGAGACGCCGATTTCCTGCTGGAGCCCGAACACTTCGAGCAGTGGCAGCAGGAGCATGGCCCTTTCCCGGAAAACTGCTGGGTCATCTTCCGCACCGGCTGGTCCGCACGCGGCGGTAACGCCTCGGACTTCATGAACGCTGACGACGCCGGCCCCCACACCCCGGGGGTCTCCGCGGCCGGCGCCAAATGGCTCGCCGGCAATGCCTCCATCAGCGGCTTCGGCGTGGAAACGGTGGGCATCGACGCCGGCCAGGCCGCCACGCTGGACCCTATGTTCCCCGTCCATTCGTTCCTGCTCGGCGCTGACAAATATGGCGTGACGTCGCTGCGGAACGTTGACCGCCTCCCGGTCACCGGCGCGACGCTGGTGGTTGCACCCCTTCCTATCGTTGGCGGGACGGGCAGCCCCAGCCGCGTTTATGCTCTGGTTGACAGCTCAGCAAATACGGCAAGCACGGCATCGGAGCCGGGCGCATGAGCGAGCAGGCAAGGGTCTCTACCTTGGTGGGCCGGACACTGGCAAAGCTGGGAGTCGGGCACGTCTTCGGGGTGGTGGGCAGCGGCAATTTCGACGTCACCAGCACCATGATGAACGCCGGTGTACCCTACACCGCGGCCCGCCATGAGGGCGGCGCTGCCACCATGGCCGATGCCTACTCCAGGATGTCGGGCAAGGTGGGCGTGGTGACCACACACCAAGGATGTGGCCTGACCAACGCGATCACCGGCGTCGGAGAGGCTGCCAAGAGCCGCACCCCCATGATCGTGCTGACGGCCGATACGCAGGCTGCAGCCATCCGGTCCAACTTCAAGATCGACCAGGATGCTCTGGCGCGCAGCGTCGGGGCCGTGGCAGAACGGATCCACTCCCCCGAAACGGCCGTAGCGGATACCGTCCGGGCCTTCCGAACGGCGGTGAACGAGCGCAGGACCGTGGTGCTCAGCTTGCCTTTGGATATCCAAAGCGGAACCGCCGCAGACACGGTGGGTACCGTCGTCGTGCCTGTGCCGGCGCGGCTTCGTCCGGATACCGGTGCAGTGAACCAGCTGGTAGAGCTGATCTCGAATGCGAAACGCCCCGTGTTCGTCGCAGGCCGCGGTGGCCGGGGCGCCCGGGATTCCATCCTGGCCCTGGCCCGGCACGCCGGGGCGCTGGTGGCGACCTCGGCCGTGGCCAATGGGCTGTTCAACGGCGATTCGCATAATTTGGGCATCTCCGGCGGATTCTCCTCCCCTTTGACCGCGGAGCTCATTACCTCAGCGGACCTGATTATCGGGTGGGGTTGCACGCTGAATATGTGGACTATGCGGCACGGCAGGCTCATCTCTGCCGGAACAAAAGTAGTCCAGATCGACGTCGAAGACTCCTCCTTGGGCGCCAACAGGACCATCACACTGGGCGTGCTGGGCGATTCCGCCCTCACCGCGGAGGACGCCCTGGAAGTCCTCAAGACGATCCAGCCTGCCGCGGCTGAAAAGTACCGTACCGAGCAGAACGCCGTCGCCATCAAACAGAGTGCACGGTGGCGGGACGTGGAGACTCCGGACCTGGGCACTTCGACGTCCATCGATCCCCGGGTGATCAGCCGGGAACTGGATACAATCCTTCCGGCAGACAGAATCGTCGCAGTGGATTCGGGCAACTTCATGGGCTACCCCAGCCAGTACCTGGCGGTGCCGGACGAATTCGGATTCTGTTTCACCCAAGCGTTCCAGGCGATCGGCATTGGCCTCTACACGGCAATCGGCGCTGCAATGGCGCAACCACAGCGGCTGCCCGTCCTGGGTGCCGGAGACGGTGGTTTCCTGATGGGCATCAGCGAACTGGAGACCGCCGTCCGGCTGAAGCTGCCGCTGGTTTGCATCGTCTACAACGATGCTGCGTACGGCGCTGAGGTGCATCACTTCGCTGAGCATCACGCCCAGGAAGAACTGGGGAGTGTCTCGTTCCCGGAGACCGATATTGCGGCCATCGCCAGGGGATTTGGGGCCGACGGCGTGACAGTCAGGACTCTGGAGGACCTTCAGCCAGTGCGGGAATGGGTTGCCGCCTTCCGTGACGGCGGACAGGACCGGCCCTTGGTGATCGATGCCAAGATCGCCTCGGACGGTGGTTCCTGGTGGCTGGCGGAGGCCTTCCAAGGACACTAATTCCGGCATGGGTGGTCGGAGAAGGGTTGGGGCGCGATGCTGCCCCAACCCTTTTCACGGTTGCGTACTTTCACACGCAAGGAATTTGTTCAAAGGGTGTCTAGATGAATATGAGGCCAGCCCACGGTGTGGCAACCGGCGTCGTGCCGTCGAACACGGAGCGGAACTCTTCATCGAGCAGAGCGCCCATGGTCAGTTCCTGTGAATGTTCCATGATCTCATCAGAGCGTGAACCAGACATCTTTGTCTCCTTAGTTCGGACATGAGGAGCGGGCCACCGCTTGCGGTGCCCCCATGCTTCCAGACACAGTTTATATCGTTACCATGACGCTCGTAAAGAGATCGACATATAGATTTCTGGCGTAGCGGGGCTGGAGTAGAAGGCTGATACAGCGTAAATTGGCGCCAGGTTCGGAGCAGAAGGAGACCGGATACGTCCGGGACCTGAGCGGGAAGGGATAGCTGTGCTGATCTGCGCAACCTGTGCCGTTGAACGCGACGAGCCGACGCCGGAAGTCTGCCCGATCTGCGCCGACGAGCGCCAGTACGTGCCCGAGGACGGACAAACGTGGATTTCACTCGACGAATTGGCGCAGGCTGGCCAGCAGTTACTGCTGGAAGAGAACGAGCCGGGACTTATCGGCATCAGAGCTGCGCCGAAAGTCGGGATCGGTCAAACTGCCCAGCTTGTAGTGACACCACAGGGTTCGCTGCTGTGGGACCCCGTTGGATTTGTTGATGACATCAGCGTGAAAGCAGTCCTTGAACGAGGCCCGGTTGTGGCGATTGCAGCCAGCCATCCCCACATGTTCGGGGTACAGGTGGAATGGTCACGCCGGCTTGGCGGCGTCCCCGTGCTTGTGGCGGACGCCGACCGGCAGTGGGTTGGTCGGAATGATGCGGTCATCTCCTACTGGTCCGGCAGCAGGACCATCACCGAAGGATTGACGTTGCACCAGACCGGAGGCCACTTCCCCGGGAGCGCGGTAGCGCACTGGACTGCGGGAGCAGGAGGCAAGGGGGTCCTGCTGACCGGAGATAGCGTGTTTCCAAATCCGGACCGCCGCTCCATCGCCTTCATGCGTAGCTACCCGAATCATCTGCCGCTTTCGGGTGCGGTAGCGTTGCGGGTCACCGCACAACTGGAAGAACTCACGTTCGACAGGATCTACGGCAACTTCAACAACATCATCGCCTCCGAAGCCAAAGCCGTTCTGCACGATTCAGCCCAACGGCATGCTGCCTGGGCGCGAGGCGACTTTGACCATTTGACGTGATGGGGCAACCTGGCGCCCAAAGACACTCGGCTACGGGGCGATGTTGACGATCCCCTGGCCGATGGCATGCGTGGCTGCTTGCGTTCGGGAGCTCACGCCGAGCTTTTCGAGAATATTGGTTACGTGCCGGTGGACGGTCCGCTCGCTGATGAACAACTCGCCGGCAATTGCCCGGTTCGTCCGGCCACGCACGATCAAACGGAGCACCTCCAATTCGCGCGGCGAGAGCCCGTATTGAGGGGAAACACCCTGCTGCCGGAGCATGTTCTCAACCTCGGCCAGGTCGGCACGGGCGCCGAGACGCCTGAATTCCTGTCGCGCTGATTCAAGCTCAAAGCCTGCGGCCTCGTGGTCCCGCACACCCCGGCAGGCCGTCGCGAGGAGGACCGAGCACCGCGCGACTTCGTAGGGGACATCCAGCCCACGCCATAGGTCAGCGGCCCGTCGAAGTTCGGGAAGTGCCTTCTGACAGTCACCGTCGGCAAGAGCAAGCTCGCCCAGGGCCCGCGCGTGGGCTGCGCGAACACTGTCAGAGGCGAAATGCTCGGCGAGGCTGCCTATCTCCTCGGCAGCGGCCGCGGCCTCGCGGCCAGCCCCGGCCGCAAGAAGGACCGTCACCGCCGCGGGCAGCAGGTCCACGCGAGCACCTGATCCCGCGGATTCCCCGAGTGCGCGCCGGATACCCGCGGCCGCCGCTGGAACATCGCCCAGGGAAAGCCTGAGCAGTGCCAGCCCCGGCTGCGTAGGACCTCCCGAGAAGGCGGCCGCCCGGAAGGACGCCTCTGCCTCGGGGAAATCCCCGAAAAGACGATGCGATTCACCGAGTTCGTAGCGGGCGTGGCCGATAAGGCGTGTGCCCGCACCGTCGGCCAAACTCCGACATGCCTCCTGAAGCTCAGCGAGGGCCGCCGCCCATTGTCCCGCGAGCCGGAGATGGACTGCCCGGTATGTAAGGCAATTGCCATAGAAGGGCCCGCCGAATGGGGGCACCGCATCCAACCACGATCCAAGGGCTATGCTCCACTCGCGGACCCGCGACACATCCCGGGCCTCCATCTGGCACGTGCCGATCGCCGCGCAGAAGAGCAGGCTCGTGGTCCTGGGGGTGGTTTCGCCCACCACAACACGGAGCATCGCATCGTCCAGCCAAGCCAGTCCGTCCGCGAGGTGGCCGGACTTGACCAGTGCGCGGCCGGTAAGAAGCGTCGAAAAAGCCAGCTGATCGGCGTCGTGCGCGGCAGTGGCCGTCGCCCGGGCGCGCGCGAGAAGTACGCCCGCCTCGTCATACGCGCCCGCCGCGATGAGACCGTAAGCCTTAGTGATGAGCAGCCAACCGGGGTCTCCCCCCACGTCATCCGGACCGAGTTCGCGAGCCCTTGCCATCCAGCCGCTGGCCTGGGCGAACTCATTATTGAGGTTGTACGCCTGCCACAGCCAGAACGCTGAGGCGAGCGCGGCGCGCACCTGACCCTCCGCTGCCCGCACTTCGAAGGAACGCTCAAGCGCGGGTATCGCATCCTCATTCAGCCCTGCGATCTGTGCGCACTCCGCGAAGCGCTCCACATCCTCTACCCCGAGTGCCGGCAGTCCGCCGGCGGCGCGAAACTCCTCGCACGCCTCCCGCCACTGGTACTCCATGTGGAGCGTCCGGGCCCTCGCCAGGTGATCTGCCTCGTCGGCCACGTCCACCTCCTGATCACCAGTATGCATCGGTGGACTGGGCAGAACTACCCAACGCCGGGACGGCGAAGCCGGCCCGAACTCCCGATGTCCGGGCGGGGCGCCAGCGGGATCCTGAAGGTAATCCGCAAGGTGCGGATCCCTTGATTCAGGAGGCAATCATGTCAGAGCCGTTCATCTACTTCAGCACATATAAGGTGCGGGCCGGTCATCTGGAGGAAGCCCTCGAAGCATGCCGCGAGGTGTCGCGGCTTGTGGAGAGCCGCGAGCCCAGGATGCTTATTTTCCAATTCTTCGGCGACGAATCAGGCCGGAAAATCACCTGCCTTCAGGTCCATGCCGAAGCAGAGTCCATGGCCAATCACATGTCCGTGATCAGCGATCATCTCGCACAGTCCGGTTCATGGATCGAGTCCTTCACCAATGCCGTCACACTGGGCGAGCCACCAGCCGTCCTGACGCAGTGGTATGAGGAGGCCGGCGAGCAACTGGATCAGTTCCCGCGGCGCATAGCGGGCATCACCAGAGTTGGGTCGCCCGTAGGGTGAGCACAGGCCCTGATGAAGGTCGCCATTGAGGACCACCGCGGAACTGCCCAAAGTCGCTGGATAAGGCGGCGACGTGCAGTTCACCTGGCTAAGCAGTTCCTGAGTTTACACTAAAGCCATAGCAGATCCTCAGGTTGCTTAGTGTCGGTGGCGGGGAGGAACGCATGGGTGCATGTCGAAGGTTCGGTTGCCTGGTCCAGTCTCTTAAGCTGGGGCCCATGCGCAGAATAATCCCCGCTACTGCCGCCAGCCTTCTCCTCTTTGCTGCGACAGGTTGCGCCGTAGATACTGCCGGCGCAACCAAGGTCGCTGAGGATTTCCATCGTGCCGTAGATGCCTCGGACTGGGCTGCTGCCTGTGATTTGCTGCAGCCCACGGTCCGGGACAAATCTGAAGAGCAGGACGGTGACGACTGCCAGACCCACTTGGCGTCACTACATCTTCGAGCTTCCGGAGAAGTGGTCAAAACCGAAGCCTATGGCCGGGAAGCATTGGTGCAGTTCGAGAGGGATAACGTTTTCGTCGCTGTTTCCGGCTCAAGTTGGCGTGTGACAGCTGCCGGATGCACTCAAAGGGAGGAAACCCCCTATTCCTGTGAAGTAGGAGGAAGATAGCAATGCGCGTCGCCTTTAGCCTCTATCTCATTCTCATTTTCGGTGGTCTTGCCTACCTGGCCTCCGTGGGACTGGTTAACGGATAGGACGCGACGTGAAAAAAGCCTTGAGGAACAACGGATTAAGCCTATTTTTCGGTCTGATCTTCATCCTTGCGTTGGCGGGTCAGGCCATTACTGGACAGGCCGTCTTCAACGAAGACCAACTCACTGCCGGCCTTGATGAAATCACCTTCCTCCAATACATCACTTCTTCCAGCTTCGCGGTTGACGTGTCGGAAAACTGGCAATCCGAGTACCTGCAGTTTCTCCTCTACATCACAGCCACCATTTGGCTGCTTCAGAAGGGGTCCCCGGAATCAAAAGAGCTGGACAAGCCAGGCCTGGAATCCGACGAAGAACAACTCGTCGGTGAACATGCCAACGCCAAGTCCCCCGCATGGGCCAAGGCAAAAGGTTGGCGCCTGACCGTATTCTCGAACTCGCTCGCCGCAACAATGGGCCTGATTTTTATCCTCTCGTGGCTGGTCCAGTCCATCACAGGCCACGTTGCCTTCAACGAAGAGCAACTTCGCAACTTCCAAGAGCCCCTGTCCTGGGCTGAGTACCTGGTATCACCTGACTTTTGGAACCGCACCCTGCAGAACTGGCAGTCGGAGTTCCTTGCCGTCGGATCCATGGTGGTCCTTTCCATTTACCTTCGCCAGCGGGGATCACCGGAGTCCAAACCTGTTGGCGCAGCCCATGATGCCACCGGAACCAGCGGCTGACCCGGCCGGGAATACCTCGTGGTGAGGCACGGTTAAAGATTGCGCCCACAATGAATCACGCCATGTGACCCTGGCCGAGCCGGAGTCCTGCGCGCATGGCTCCGGCGCGATTCCGGCATCCGTAGCTCAGTGGTCAGAGCAGGGGACTTTTAATCCTCGGGTCGTGGGTTCGAACCCCACCGGATGCACCGAAGTGGAAACTACCCCGCCTGCGCACGCGTAAGCTACCAGCATGCTCGACCTCCATCGCCTCACCCTCCTCAGGGAAGTCAAGCTGCACGGCAGCATGAGTGCCGCCGCCCGCGAACTTTCGTACAGCCACTCCGCGATCTCACAGCAGCTCGGTTTGTTGGAAAAGGAAACAGGTGTCGTTCTTCTCGAACGGGTGGGGCGCAATGTCCGGCTCACCCCTGCAGGCGAGGAACTCGTACGCAATACCGAGGCAATACTGACCGCGATGGAGCGCGCCGAAGCTGATCTTGCGACCTCCCATGAACGGCCCCAGGGGATTGTGACCATAGCGGCATTCAGCACTATCAGCCGAAGCGTAATGCCTTTTGCGCTGGCCGAACTGGCCCGAAACTATCCCGGACTGGACGTCAGGTTGCGACGCGAGGATCCCGAGCAGGCAGTCGTTCAGCTGATCTCCCGGCAGGTCGATGCCGTGGTCAGCGATGCGTTTCCCGGGACTGCAGTGGCTCCGCCCGGAGGAGTGCACACCACCCTGATCGGCCAGGACCCAATCCGCGGCTATCTGCCGCATGGCCTGGAGTTTGCTGACTTTGACGATCTAAAGCAACTGCGCTGGGTAGCAGAGCCACTGCACACCGCCTCATCACAATGGGCCGTGCGCGTCTGCCGCGAACTAGGCATCGATCCGGTCATCTCCTATGTTTCTTCGGACCTTCTTTTCCACCTCCGCATGGTTGAACAGGGCCTCGCCGCGGCCTTCCTGCCTGACATGGTGCTGCGTGAAGCCGGCAGTGTGATGACGCCCAGCTCCTGGCTGCCAGCGGATCAACAGCGCAGCATCCAGTTCCTGGTTCGGTCCGGCTCTGAGCGCAGCGCTTCCCTGACTGCCGTGCGGGAAGCAATAACCCAAGTGCTGCACGCCAAACACAACATGTAAGAAAAACTTACATAAGTACGTCAAAAAGGTTCGCTTTTATTTACTTTCGCACGTAATTACATTGGCTTTAGGCACAAAACCATCATGCGTTGGTTATCGATCGCGGCGAAACGCAGATCATCCGTTGGAGATGTACGCGTCTTCGTACCGCCATCGACCAGGCCAGTACTGAAAGAGAGAATCGATGAGCCTCATATCCGACGTCGCTGCACCCCTGATTGCGGCCGACTCCGCCAGCGTCAAACATGCCGATGCCGTCATCCGATCCATCAGCCTTCCCAGCTCGGGCATCGAAGTCCAGGACCCCGCGACAGGCGAAACCATAGCCCATGTCCCCGACGCCGATGTTGAGGCCGCGCTGGAAGCTGTTGCGACAGCCGACAAGGCTGGAACGCCCTGGGCCAGGTCCAGCCTCCGCCAGCGCGCCGACGTACTCCACGCCTGGTACAACAAACTCGTTGAACACACCGAAGACCTCGCCCACCTGATCTCCCGCGAAATGGGCAAGCCCCTCGCCGAAGCCCGCGGCGAGGTCAAGTACGGAACCGATTTCGTCCGCTGGTACGCCGAGGAAGCAGTCCGCCCCGCAGGAAACTTCCGCGAGACACCGGATGGTGGTGCGAGCCTCCTGACACGCCGCTCCCCCGTCGGCCTGGCGGTCCTGATCACGCCATGGAATTTCCCCTTGGCGATGGCCACCCGAAAAATCGCACCCGCCCTGGCTGCGGGATGCCCCGTAGTCATCAAGCCTGCGACCCTCACCCCCCTCACGACGTACTTTGCCGTTCAACTCGCGGTCGAGGCAGGGGTACCGGAAGAACTTATCCAGGTCATCACGACCTCAAAATCAGGTGCGTTCAGCGAAGCCGTCCTGCTCGATCCCAGAGTCAGGAAAGTTTCTTTCACTGGATCGACGCCGGTGGGACGCCAGCTGTTGCAGCTTGCCTCCCAGAATGTCCTCCGAAGCTCAATGGAGCTTGGCGGCAACGCACCGCTCATCGTCTTCAACGACGCCGATCTGCAGCGGGCAGTGGACGGAACGTTTGCCGCGAAACTCCGCAATGGCGGCCAGTCCTGCATTGGAGCCAACCGGATCTACGTCCAGGACGGAATAGCCGATGACTTTGTTGCAGCGCTCACCGAACGCTTCGCCCAGGTCGCTGTGGGAAGCGGGCTCGGACAGCAGACCGGACTCGGCGCGCTGATCGACGACCGTGCAGTCGCCCAAATGCAGGCCTACACCGAGAACGCCGTGGCTCTGGGAGCCACACTGCTCACCGGCGGCCACGGTTACGACTCCGCAGGCAATTTCTTCGCCCCGACCGTCCTGGACCGCGTCACCGAGGATTCCGACGTCGCCCAGTCCGAGATTTTTGGCCCCATCGCGGCGATACAGCGCTTCAGCTCCGAAGCCGAAGTGATTGCCCGCGCCAACGCCACGGAATTCGGCCTCGCCGGCTACGTCTTCACCGAGAACCTGGACCGCGCCCTTAATGTCGCCGACAATCTCCAGACAGGAATCGTCGGCATCAACCAAGGCGTCCCATCCAACGCAGCCGCCCCCTTCGGAGGCGTCAAGCAGTCAGGTCTCGGACGCGAAGGAAGCGCCGAGGGCCTCGAAGAATACGAGAACATCCGCTTCTACAACGTAGCGCGACGCGCCACATCCTAGCCCGTGGCAAGGCTAAGGGCCGGACATCTGCATTGCTGCAGTTGTCCGGCCCTGGCCGACGGAACCCTTGGGCACCAACCGCCAAACGTTGGGGGGTTATTGGCAGTTATTTGGGCTCCGCTGCATCCAGTAAAGACCAACGGGCAGTCTTGGTGCACGAGTAGTTTGTACTCGTCTTTCGTCCGTAACCGTGGCCACGCTACCTGTCCCGCTATCTCCGCAGCTGGAAGCTAGGCATCAATCACCATATCGGTCCGGGCTGTGGAGCAGCAGGGCAGGAACTTGCCTGCATCGATTTCCCTGGCCCGGATCCCGCCCTGGTGGTTCATCTCCACCTCCCCGGAAAGCTTGACGACCTTGCAGGAGCCACACATGCCTTCCTTGCAGTTTGCGCCGATCCTGACGCCCGCACGCTGGGCCGCCCCCAGAATGTGCTCGGTGGGATCGATGCGTACATTGATTCCCGTGCGCATGAAGGACAGCGTGAGGCTTCCCGTTCCGACGGTGTCGAAACTTGAGGCATCCGGGGACGCGGTCTCCGGCTCGGTGTCCGAACCGCCGTCGAGGGCTTCCGGACCAGCCGCATCCGCATCGACGGTTTCCAGCGGCAGTCCCCCGGCCTTCAGGGTTCCCTCGGCGTCGTAGCCTGGCTCGTAGAGCCCGAACGCTGTGGGCTGGCTTTCAAAGTAGTCCTCGGCGGAATCGGCGATTTCCTCCGCGATTTCCTCGGCAATGTCCGCTGCATGCGCCAGCTCCGCCTGGTATTCAAGGAGCGTCTGGCGGTCGCCGGTGAAGAACTCCATGTAGATGGAGGTGTCGTCGACGCCCACCTTCTTGAGGAGCTCGGTGGCAGTGTTCAGGTAGCCCTCGGGACCGCAGGCATACACCTGGCGGCCGTTGGCATCGGGGGCCACCTCGTCGAGCATGGCCGCCGTCAGCCTCCCGCTGAGTCCTTCCCACCCCTCGGGTTTGCTGCGGTCACCCAGGGAATAGAAGACCTTTACGCGCGAGTCCACGGACGCTATGTACGCCAATTCCTGGTGGAAGGCAAAACCCCCGGCTTCCGCTCCGTGGTACAGGACAACAACGTCAGCATGCCCCGGCAAGGAGTGGATGGTCCGCACCATGGACATGATGGGCGTAATGCCGGCTCCAGCAGCGAGCAAGAGGTAACGAGCACGCCGGTCCGCGTCGGGCAGGTGGAACGCGCCGACTGGCCCGAGCATCTCCAGGACGGTACCTGGCTTGACGTTTTCGTGCACCCACGGCGAAACCAGGCCGCCACCATCGCGCTTGACGCTGATGCTGAAAGTCCACGGCTCGGTGGGCGAACTGGACAGCGAGTAGCTGCGGTCCACCGGTTCCTTGTCCTCGCCGTTCACGGGAAAGGCCACGTTGACGTACTGCCCTGCACGGAACGCAAGAGGGGCGCCGTCGCAGCGCCGGAACACGAACGTCATGAGGCCGCCCGCTTCCGGAACGGTTTCCACGCATTCAGCCATGAACTCCTGCGGGTGCCAGGGGCCCAGGGCACGGGCAGCACGGGCGGGTGCCTCGGTGCTGCCCATCACCCTGTTCCACGGCATTTCAAGTCCACGGATCCGCTGTGGCTCCTGGATTGCCGTCTCTGTGAGGAGTTCAATCATGCCAAGTGCTCCTGCACGCGCTGTACGTACCAGTTGATGAACGCCTCAACCTGGTATTCGCTCTTCATGTACGGGCCGGGCTCGTAGGCGGGGCTGCCGGCGCCCTGCTGGCACAGCTCCACGAAGGCCTTGTCCTGCAGGTTGGTCTGCTTCCAGGTGTAGGTCAGCTTCTCGAGGTCGTAGTCAACGCCTTCCACGGCATCGTCGGCTACCAGCCAGGTGGTGCGGACCAAGGACTGGTGCTCATTGATCGGGAAGACACCGAAGGTGATCACGTGGTCGCCCAGGAAGTGGAACCAGCTGTTGGGCTGCAGGTGCATCGAGCAGCGGCCAAGGCGGAAGTCGGGCAGGTCACCGAGCAGCTTCTTGGACAGCCGGCGGCCATCGGCGGAGAACGATTCGCCCTCACCGTCCAGGGATTCGCGCGAGATGCGGATTCCGGCGATACGGGTGTCCAGTTCCTCAACTACCTCGTAGGGCAGGCCGTAACGGCGGCAACGCTCTTCGAGCGAGGACTGTGCTTCCTTGTTGCGGTCCCAAACTTCCTCGAGATGGGCCGGGATCAGCCCCTCGGTCAGGCCCCACGTGGGGAAGAGCGAGCAGGCGAGTTCCGGATGCCCGTCGCAGTGGTAGCACTCACGGTTGTTCTCCATGACGAGCTTCCAGTTGCCCTCTTCGATGATGTTCTGCTGGTAGGCAATCTTCGTCTTGGACAGATCGTGGGGCGCGAGGTAGGGCTCGAAGATCTTGGAGGTCTCGTCAAAGTCCGTCGGCGGTTCATCAGCGATGCAGACGAAGATGAGGCCGGCAACTTCGCGGCTGTGCGCACGCTTGAGCGCGAAGCAGTTCTTGTCGAACTTCGCTTCGCCGGGAGCGGAGGCGTGGATCAGGTTACCTTCCGCGGAATAGGTCCAGGAGTGGTAGCCACAAACGAGGTTGCCAGTGGACCCGGCAGCTTCGGTCAGGACGCGGGCGCCACGGTGGCGGCACACGTTGTGCAGGACGTTCACGCCGCCGTCGTCGTTCCGCAGCACAATCAGCGAGTAGGGGCCATAATCCACAGTGATGTAGTCACCCGGCTCCGGGAGTTCTGCGACGCTGCCGGCAAAGATCCAGTGCTGGCCAAAAATGGCCTCCATGTCGATCTTGAAAATCGTGGGGTCTGTGTAGAAGGGGGCATCGAGGGAATATCCCGTGCGCCGGAACTCGAACAACTGGCTGATCTCTGCCAGCTGCTCTGCAGGCAATGATGAAGCGAGTTTTCCGCGTGAATTGAGGGGCAAGACTGGAGCAGACATGTGTTTCCTCCCGGGAGGCCTGGGTTAGCGTGCGATTCATGGCGACCAAGGGTGCTTGGGTGCAACCGATGTTGTATTCAAAATCCTTGTAGTCATGAGATTAGGGACGAATGCGCTGCAACAAAAGCGCAACATTTGGAAGATAACCGTGCACAATAGGTGCATGATCGATGCGAGACTCATCACACTTCGGGTGTTTGCCCGCTGCGGCACCATTGGCGCCACCGCGGAGCTCACAGGTTATTCTCCCTCCGCCGTGTCGGCGCAGTTGCGGGAGCTCCAACGCGTACTTGGAATGCAGCTGCTGACGAAGGACGGCCGGGGGGTGCGGCTGACCGCCACGGGCCGCTTTCTCGTGGCGGGTTCGGACACGCTCATTGCCGACTGGGAGAGCCTGCGCGCCGCAGCCATGAAGGCCGGGGACCAGGTCCAGTCGCATTTTGGCCTCGGCGGATTCTCGACGGCGGCCGCCCAGTTGCTTGCGCCACTCGCCGCGACTCTTCGCTCAACGCGCCCCCAACTGGAAGTGCAAGTACTCGAGGCCAACCCGGCCCGCTGCTTCGACTTGTTGGTTGCCGAGCGAATCGACCTTGCAGTCATCGTCGCCATGCAGTCCGACACATACGCCGAGGACGATCCGCGCTTCGAACAGACCGTCCTGCTCGATGACCCCCTGGACGTCATCATTCCCTCTGACCATCCGTTGGCATCGCGGGAGACGGTGACACTCCAGGAGCTGGCGTCGGAACCCTGGATTACGGAGGCCGCCGGCTCGACCTACCATTCCCTCTTCACTGCGGCGTTCACCGCGGCCGGGGTAACACCACGAATTGCCCACGAGGCCGTCGAGTGGGAAACCCAAATCGCCTTCGTGGGCGCAGGGCTGGGCGTGGGCCTGCTGCCGAGACTGGCGCCGCTGCGTAGTGCAGAAAACGTAGTTCGGCTCCGTATCACGGGCAGGGGTAAGCCGTCGCGCCGCATTGTCGCTGCCGTACGCCGCGGCAGCATCACCTCTCCCCTGATCCAGGAATCGCTCGGCATCCTCCAGTTGAGCGCCAATCGAATTCTCACTGCCCGGCCCGAAGACGACCTCTGAGATCCTCACACCGGTCAGAACCAGTACGGGCCAATGCCGTCATACGACTCGACGGCACCGTCACAAAGCAGCTTCCCTCACGGTGACCCTTCCCTTGACGTGGTCCAGCGCCCAACCCGCCAATCATTGGGATGGCGCAAGCGTCGTCCACGGTGGCTGTTGGCCATCGTTTTTATTTATTTCCAAACCTTGACAGGTGGAGTGAGATACATCACTGTTGCGTATTACGGGTGATGTTGATGCATGCACAACCAGCAACATGCAGATCAAGTCCGTTCGCAGCGAAGAAGATTTACAGTGCCCTCGCGACATCGCGCAAGGATTTGCCCGCGGGCGTCTGGAGCATGGCGTTGAGAGCGCTGCCTCCACCGGCGTATCCCCCAGCTTTCCCCAAGCTCAGTGGGGGACTTCGGCGAAAAGGCAAGCAGCAAGACATCCACTCAAAGCCCGGCCATTGGTTCGAGCCGCCATAAGCAGGAGTACAGCAATGAACAGCCCCGACATCTCAGTACGGAACCTCTGGAAAGTCTTTGGCCCCGCTGGTGAAAAGATCCCTGGTGATCCCCGGCTTTCGTCCCTTAGCTCTGCTGAACTGTTGGCAGCCTCAGGCTGCGTAGCGGCCGTCCGCAACCTAAGTTTCGACGTCGCAAAGGGTGAGGTCTTCGTCGTTATGGGTCTCTCGGGATCCGGCAAATCAACCCTTGTCCGCTGCCTCACCCGGCTTATTGAACCCACTTCAGGGCAGGTAATGGTGGACGGCAGGGACGTCCTGCAGGCAGGCGTTGGGGAGCTGCGGGAACTTCGCCGGCGGAAGATGTCCATGGTGTTCCAGCACTTCGGACTCCTGCCTCACCGGACGGTTTTGGACAACGTATCCTACGGCCTGCAAATCCGGGGGGCGGCTAAGAATGAGCGCTACGGCCGGGCTCGGGAAATCATTGAACTGGTCGGCCTGAAGGGGTACGAACAGCACTATCCGGACCAGCTGTCCGGCGGTATGCAGCAGCGTGTCGGCCTTGGCCGGGCTTTGGCAGGCGACCCGGACACCATCCTTTTCGACGAGCCCTTCTCTGCATTGGATCCCCTCATCAGGCGTGACATGCAGGCCGAGGTGATCCGACTCCACAAGGAAATGGGGAAGACCATGGTGTTCGTCACCCATGACCTTTCCGAGGCACTCAAGCTCGGGGACCGCATCCTGATCATGCGCAACGGCGAGATGGTCCAGTGCGGCACCGGGGATGAGTTGGTGGGATCTCCGGCAGATCAGTACATTGAGGATTTTGTGTCCGAAGTTCCCCGCGCGGACGTCCTGACCTTGAAGTGGATTATGCGTCCCTTGATGGATGGAACGCCCCTGGATGCTCCGGTCCTCAGTTCCGGCATGATCATCCGGGACGCCATAACAACCGTGATGCATTCCTCCTGCCCCGTCCTCGTGGAGGATGAAGCAGGCAGGATCATCGGGCAGATCGACCGTGACAGCATCCTCTCTGTGCTGCAGCCAGCGGAAGCAGCGGCCTGATGACTACGCTTGTCCGGGATCAGGAAAAGATCCAGCCAGCCTCCTCCCCTGTTAAGGAACCGCGCCGCCTGCCCAGTCGCCGCACCATGCTGCTGGTTGGCGCGGGCGTCATCTGGATCCTGGGCTTTCTGATCCTGCACGGGACGTCCACCCTGACTTTGCCTGCCTCCGAGTTGACGGATCTGCACCGCTCACTCAACCAGTTCAACGCCTGGGTTGCGGCCAACCGGGCCGACAACCCCGTCTTCCTGTATATCTTCACACCACTGCGGGCCGTGGTGGACAACGTCGCCAACCTCTTCATCACGCTCTTTGCGGCGAGTTCCACCGGCCTGCGGCTGCCTGAAATTGGCTGGCTAGGAACCGTAGGACTACTTGGCTGGATTGCGTTCGCCGTCGGGAACGTCCGCGTGGCTCTCCTGACCCTATCCGTCTTTACCTTCTTCGGCATCCAGGGTCTGTTCGTTGAGGCCACCTACACGTTCGCCTTGGTTCTTACCGCTGTGCTGCTGACACTCCTGATTGGGATCCCGCTCGGTATCCTCGCCGGTGTCTCCACCCGGGTTGCCACAGTGATCACGCCGGTACTGGACTTCATGCAGACGCTGCCCACATTCGTCTACCTGGCCCCCTTGGCGCTCATCTTCCTCATCGGCCCGGCCTCGGCCGTCATTGCCACTGTCATCTACGCCGCGCCTCCGGTAATCCGCCTCACGGCCCACGGTATCCGAAGCATCCCGGAGAACACCCGGGAAGCCTCGGACTCGCTGGGTACCACGGGCCTGCAGCGGCTGCTTACCCTGCAGCTTCCCATGGCCAGGCGCACAGTTGTCATGGGAATCAACCAAAGCACCATGGCGGCTCTGTCCATGGTCACTATTGCGGCACTGATCGCCGCTCCAGGACTCGGCCAGGTCGTTGTCCGCGCGCTGCAATCGCTCGACGTCGGAACTGCAGTAAATGCCGGCCTCTCCATCGTCCTGCTCGCGATCGTGCTGGACCGGGTAACCACTGCAGCCAGCCGCCGGGCGGAACCGGGCGCTGCCCGGAACGGCCGGATCTCGCGCAGGAACCGATACATAGTCCTGGGTGTCACGCTGGGCCTGGCCCTGGTCATGGTCCAGTTGTCCAGGAGCTCATTGTGGGCCGCGGCTTTCCCGAAGGACTTCAACATCGGCCCGGCGATTGTCCAGGCGGTGAGCTCGGCAAGCCAGTGGATGCAGAGCAACCTGTCCCTGTTCACAGTGTCCCTGCGTGAATCGGTCACCACTGGAATCCTGAACCCGTTCCAGTCCCTGCTCACAGACACCCCTTTCTACATCCTCGTGGGCGTCATTGCCCTGGCCGCTTACGCATTGGGCGGTTGGAAGCTCGCCGCCGTAACCACCGCCTGCCTTGGTGTCATCATCTACCTTGGCCTCTGGAGCGATTCCATGGTCACCCTCGCCGGAACGCTGGTGGCCACCGCGCTTGTCATGGTCCTTGGTGTGGTCTTCGGTGTCGCGATGGGCCGTTCCGAAAGGGTAGACCAAGTCCTTCGGCCAATTCTGGACGCCGGCCAGACGATGCCCGCGTTCGTTTATCTTGTTCCGTTCCTGGGACTCTTCGGCGCTACCCGTTTCACGGCGATCATCGCAGGCATCATCTACGCAGCTCCTGTCGCCATCAAAATCACCGCCGATGGCATCGCAGCAATCTCACCCACTGTCCTTGAAGCTGCCATTTCCAGCGGCTCAACGCCTTGGCAGGTCATTACCAAGGTCCAGTTGCCGATGGCCAGGAAGTCCCTGGCACTCGCCGCCAACCAAGGGCTGATCTACGTCCTTGCCATGGTGGTCGTGGGTGCCCTGGTCGGTGCAGGCGGACTCGGGTACGACGTCGTCGCCGGCTTTGTCCAAAGTTCACTGTTCGGCAAGGGCCTGGCCGCAGGCCTTGCCATCGTGTTCCTCGGCATCCTGCTCGACAGGATGACCCAGGCTGCGGCAGCAACCCCGCTGCGGAAAATTGCCGCGGCCAAGACCCCATGAACCTGGTCGCTCCAATGAACAAACATTCCCGCCATACTCCCACCCCCCAACAAGGAGACCCAACAATGAAAAAAGCCGGACCGCTGTTGAAACGAACTATCCCCCTGATGGCAGGAGTCGCCGCGGCTGCTTTGCTGCTGACAGGCTGCGGGGGTGCTTCCGTGAACCAGGTGGCCGCCGCACCCGCAGGTGCCTCGGATGCACCCTGCGGAGCTGTTAGTGTCGCGATGAACGCCTGGGTCGGCTATACGGCCAATGCTGCCGTGTACAGCTACGTAGCGAAAAACCAGCTTGGTTGCACTGTGGTGCAGAAGGACCTCAACGAACAGATTTCCTGGCAGGGTTTCGCCTCCGGTGAGGTGGACGTCATCATGGAAAACTGGGGTCATGCTGACCTCACCAAGCAGTACATTACGGATCAGAAGGTGGCTGTAGACGCCGGACCCACCGGCAACGAAGGCCACATCGGCTGGTACGTACCACCATGGATGGCAGAGAAGTACCCGGACATCACGGACGGGAAGAACCTGAACAAGTACGCGTCGATGTTCACCACCTCCGAGTCCGGCGGAAAGGGCCAGATCCTCGACGGCGACCCCGCTTTCGTCACGAACGACGAAGCACTGGTGAAGAACCTGAACCTGGATTACAAAGTGGTGTTCTCCGGCTCGGAGGCTGCCCTCATCCAGTCGTTCCGGACGGCGGAGCAAAACAAGACGCCGCTGCTGGGCTACTTCTATGAACCGCAGTGGTTCCTGTCCCAGATTCCCCTCAAGAAGGTCTCCCTGCCGGCCTGGACCGAGGGCTGCGATGCTGACGCAGAAAAAGTGGCGTGCGACTACCCGACCTATACACTCAACAAGATTATTTCCAAGAAGTTTGCGGACAGCGGCTCACCGGCAGCCAAACTGGCCAAGGGCTTCAAATGGACCAACGATGACCAGAATTCAGTCGCCACGGATATTCAGGGCGGCATGAGCCCCGAAGCCGCAGCCAAAAAGTGGGTGGACGCGCACCAGGAAACGGTGACGTCCTGGCTTAAGTAACAGGAATCGTGCGACGGCGGCACTCGGCAAGTACCGCCGTCGCACTTTTTCCTGTCCATAAACTTTGCCTAAGCTGCGCAAAACCGGGGTAACTCTTGATCCAGCTGAAGCATGGTTGAACCAGCAGGATGCAGGAGGAGCCATGAAGCGCATAACAGCCACCCCTACCTTTGGCGGAGCCCCCAAGGGAAGCTCGCCGGTCAAAGTGTCGAGCGGTGTCACATGTAAGGCGACCGCGTGGCGGACTCCCCCCGCGACTGGGCTGCGATCCGAATCCCGTGGTTTTGGCATTCAGGAAACGAGCCATCAAATCTGGCCCGACTGCCGTGACTGAAGGCTTTCCGGCGGCGTGCCACCACCTCGAGCCCGACGCCTGGAGAAGGCCTCGCCGTCAGACCAGCCAGCGCCACCAGCGTGACTGTTCCCGTTCCGGCGTCGCTTCCGTCTCCGGCTCCTCACCCAAGGCCAGTGCGGCCTCGGCGATGTCCTCCGCGGTGAGCGTCATGACGGCCTCACGATCGAGGGCGTCCAGACTTTGTTCTTCATCGAGCGAGAGCCGAAGCGCCTGGCGGTTGAGCGCCTGCTCGAACAGCGTGCGTGCAAACCGCGCGTTGCCGGAGTCCTCGCCCGCGTGGAGCCCAGTGAGGATGCGCCGCAGCATCTGGTCTGCACCCGGCTCCAGCGTGTACTCGTGCTGGGCAAGCATCTGGTGGAAGATCGTATCGAGCTCGTCCACGGAGTAGTCCGGGAACGTAATCTCCCGGGCGAACCGGGAGCGCAGTCCAGGGTTCGAGAGCAAGAAGGATTCCATCAACCGCGGGTAGCCGGCCACGATCACCACCAGGCGGTGGCGGTGGTCCTCCATCCGCTTGAGCAGGACCTCGATCGCCTCGGGGCCGAAATCCATCCGGCCGTCCTCCGGGGCCAGCGCGTAGGCCTCGTCGATGAACAGGACCCCGTCCAACGCCCGCCGGATCACCCGGTCCGTCTTGATGGCGGTCGCCCCGACGTACTGCCCCACCAGGCCCGAACGGTCGACCTCGACCAGGTGCCCTTTCTGCAGCAGCCCGACCGCGCGGTACATCTCGGCCAGGAGCCTCGCCACGGTCGTCTTGCCTGTGCCCGGGTTTCCGAGAAACACCAGATGCTGGGATGTGGCCACCTCCGGCAGACCGTGCGCCTTACGACGAGCCTGGACCTGGAGCAGTGCGACCAGGGCCCGCACCTGTTCCTTCACGGTCCCCAGTCCAACCAGCGCGTCGAGTTCGGCCTGCACCTCGGACAGCGGCCGGGCCGGCCCGGGCCTTGCACCGATGAGATCGCCCACGAGGTCGTCGACGCGTTCGGAACCGGGCAGCTTGAGCTGATTGGCCAGATGGCCGATGGTTTCGCGCAGGTCATCGAGCGGATTGCGGCTGGCAGCCATACATCAACTGTAGTACCCGATTTACCGCTGAGTGGGCTTGGCCCCCATCGGTATCACGATTTGGTGGTTGAGGCGCTGAGGACTCTTTAAACAGTCGTGCACGAACCCCTGGTGGCGTTGCTAATCCAGTACCGCGGTTGCTTCAACTTCGACGAGCCCATCCGGTTCGAACAGATACTCGACGCCGATCAGCGAGGACGGTGGCATCGGCGAGGGCAGTCCGATCTCCGCAGCGACACTTTCGATACCTTCCATGAAAGCGCTGATCTTCTCCGGAGCCCAGGCGGTGACGTAGAACGTCAAACGCACGACGTCGTCGAAGCTCGCCCCGGCGCCGGCCAGCGCGGTCGCGGTATTGCGGAGGGCCTGGGCGACCTGGCCGGCCAGGTCGTCCGGAGCGACGGGCGTAGCATCAGCCAGGCGCGAGATCTGGCCCGCGACGTGAACGTGACGGGTGCCGGTGCCGACGGCGACGTGGTGGTACGGGGTGGGCTGCATCAGGCCTTCCGGGCTGAAACGGTGAACAGGCATGAGACTCCTTGGGAAAGAGGTAAACGTTGGTATATCTTTGATACCTGGTAGATGCAGGACACTTCAACGAGACCAGGTTTCATGCCGGATACCACTAGCCACGATGACCGTCTGGAGATCAGCACGCCCCATCGGGAATTGCTCGATCAAGTTCTCGACAAGTGGTCATTGAGCGTGCTCAACGAACTCTGCGAGCGGCCTTGCCGGTTCAGCGAACTGCGACGGGCCATCCCGTCGGTGTCGCAGAAGTCCCTGACGGCGACGCTGCGTCGCCTCGAACGAAACGGCATTATCGAACGCGAACTGCTTAGCTCGCGCCCCGTCGCGATCGAGTACCGCATCACACCTTTAGGCAAGACACTTCGTTACCCCATCGATGTGCTCCTGGAGTGGGCTGCAAAGCACATGCCCCTCATCGAACAGGCGCGCGAGACCTTCGACGTCCAGGACCTGGCCGAAGACACCTAACCCTCATTGACCTTCCGGCCCAAGAGCGTGCCTCCCGATCTTCATGATCGACCTCCCCTGTGGGTTGCGAGGCAATGACGTCAGTGATGCAGCTGCATTCGTTGGAGCACCGTGGCAGATATTTCTTCCACGGACATGGATGCGGAGTTGACGTAGGGAATGTCATTGGCCCGGTACATGTCTTCGGCGTTGCGCAGCTCGAAGGTGCACTGGTTCAGGGACGCGTAGTTACTGCCCGGCCGGCGTTCCTGCCGGATTTGGCTGAGCCGGACAGGCTGGGATGTCAGCCCGAAACACTTGCCCGCGAAAGGCAACAAGGGCTTCGGGAGCACCATGTTGTCAAAGTCTTCCTCCACCAGCGGGAAATTGGCGGCGAGGATGCCGTGCTGCAAAGCAAGGTACATGGTGGTGGGAGTTTTCCCGCACCGCGAAGGGGCAATGAGTATCAATTCGGCGCGTTCAAGCGCCCGGAGCGATTGGCCGTCGTCGTGCTCTATGGCATATTCCACCGCGGCCATGCGGGATTGATAGCGGACGGCATCGCCCACGCCGTGAGCCTGGCCGGGCTTGCCGTTGGCCTGCGCACCGAGGGCTTGTTCGAGTTGCCCTATATGCGTACCGAACAAGTCGAAGAATTGCCCGCGGCTCTGGGAGAGTACGGCACGGATGCCCTGCCCCACGGCGGTGGAAAAGATGATCGGAACAGGACCTGTGGCAGCCACCCGGTCGATCAGCGCCACCACCTGACGCGCTTGCTGGATGGTGGTGATGAACGGGATGGTCCGCCGTTCCAGCCGCTGGCCGGGGAACTGGGTCAGTAGCGTATTGCCGAGCGTTTCAGCGGTGATTCCGGTGCTGTCCGAGAGGAAGAACACCGTGGGGGCGGGCGGGGAGCCCGCCCCCACGGTTTGGTGGTCTGCCATTTAGACCGTGGTACTGGTGGTGCGGGCCAGGCGCAGCCAGGTTTCGGTCACGGCGTCGGGGTTGAGCGAAATCGAACTGATGCCCTGCCCGAGCAGCCACTCGGCAAAGTCCGGGTGGTCACTGGGGCCCTGGCCACAGATGCCGACGTAGCGGCCCTTGGCGCGGCACGCCGTGATCGCCATCTCCAGCAGCTTGGTCACGGCCGGGTTCCGTTCATCGAACCCTTCGGCAACCAGGGCGGAGTCGCGGTCCAGACCCAGGGTGAGCTGGGTGAGGTCGTTTGACCCGATGGAGAAGCCGTCGAAGTACTCCAGGAACTCGTCGGCCAGGAGTGCATTGGCCGGCAGTTCGCACATCATCACGATCTCCAGCCCGTCCTCGCCGCGCCGCAGCCCATTGGCGGCGATCAGTTCGGTCACGCCACGGGCCTCGTCCAGGGTCCGTACGAACGGGACCATCAGCTTGATGTTGGACAGGCCCATCTCGTTGCGCACGTACTTCAAGGCTTCGCATTCGAGTTCGAACGCCTGCCGGAAGGACGCCGACAGGTACCGGGACGCGCCGCGGTACCCGATCATCGGGTTTTCTTCCTCCGGCTCGAACGCCGGACCACCGATCAGGTTGGCGTACTCGTTGGACTTGAAATCCGAGAGCCGGATGATGACCGGTTCGGGGGCGAAAGCCGCCGCGATGGTGGCGATGCCTTCGGCCAGGCGCCGGACGTAGTAGTCGCGGGGACCGTCATAGGCGGCTGTTTTTTCCTGGATTTGCCGGATGGTGTAGTCATCCAGGGTCGCCGGGCGCTCGATCTCACCAGCCACAGCCAACAGGGCGTTGGGATGGACACCGATCTGCCGGTTGATGATGAACTCCAAGCGGGCCAGTCCCACACCGTGGTTGGGGAGCTTGGCGAAACTGAACGCCTGTTCCGGGGTTCCCACGTTCATCATGATCTTCACCGGAGCTTCCGGCATGGTCTCCAGGCTGGTTTCGTGCAGCGAGTACTCCAGCAAACCTTCGTAGACGAGCCCAGCCTCGCCCTCCGCGCAACTAACGGTGACCGGAGTTCCGTCCTTGAGGATCTGGGACGCGTATCCGGTACCAACAACGGCTGGAATACCCAGTTCCCGGGCAATGATGGCGGCGTGGCACGTCCGTCCGCCCCTGTCCGTGACAATCGCGGCGGCCTTCTTCATGATCGGTTCCCAGTCCGGGTCCGTCATGTTCGCCACCAGGACATCGCCTTCCTGGAACGAGGACATCTGGTCGATCGAGGACAGCACCCGCACCTGCCCGGCACCGATCCGCTGACCGATCGCCCGGCCCTCCACCAACACCGTGGACCGCTCCGTGAGCGTGTACCGGGAAGTGGTCCCGGCGGCTTTTCGGGACTCTACGGTTTCCGGACGGGCCTGAAGAATGTACAGCCCACCATCAACACCGTCCTTGCCCCACTCAATATCCATCGGACGGCCGTAGTGCTCCTCGATTGCTACCGCGTGCCGGGCGAGCTGTTCAACCTCAGCATCGGTCAGGCTGAAACGGTTCCGCAGATCCTGCGCCACCGGGACGAAGTCAATCGTCCGGCCAACTTCGTCCGAATCCGTGTAGACCATCTGCACGGCCTTCTCCCCCAAGCCGCGCTTGAGCACCGCCGGGCGCCCAGCTGCCAAAGCGGGCTTGTAGACATAGAACTCATCAGGGTTCACAGCCCCCTGGACCACGGCCTCCCCCAGCCCATACGAGGACGTGATGAAGACAGCGTCCCTGAAGCCGGTTTCGGTGTCCATGGTGAACATGACGCCGGAGGCACCGACGTCGGAACGCACCATCCGCTGAATACCTGCCGAGAGCGCCACTTCCGAATGCGTGAAGCCGTGATGTACGCGGTAGGCGATTGCGCGATCGTTGTACAGGGAAGCGAACACATCCTTGATGGCCAGCAGGATGTTCCCGATGCCGCGGATGTTCAGGAACGTCTCCTGCTGCCCTGCAAACGACGCATCCGGAAGGTCCTCAGCCGTGGCACTGGAACGTACCGCCCACGACACATCCCCACCATGCTCCTGGGTCAGTCGCTCATAAGCCGTCCGGATGTCCTCTTCGAAACCGGCCGGAAACGGCGTCTCACGGATCAGGGTCCGGATTTCCTGGCCGGCCTTGGCCAACGCGGCCACATCGCCGCTGTCCAAGCCCTCAAGAATGCTTTCAATCCGGGCATCCAACCCCGAGTCCGCCAGAAAACGCCGGTAAGCGTCCGCCGTCGTCGCGAAACCGCCTGGAACCTTCACCCCGGCAGAGGCGAGATTCCGGACCATTTCCCCAAGCGATGCATTTTTGCCGCCAACCTGGTCAAGGTCGGACAAGCCAAGCTCAGAAAACCAAAGAACGTTAGTCATAAATTGTGTCCTCCATTGGGCACGCTCTGACAAGCGCTAAAAAAACTAGGTCATGCAAGGATCCAGCGCACGGGTCGAGGGAAGCAAATAGATGTGATGAGCGCAACATGACCGGGAAGTAACGAAAGGTCACCCACCCGGTCTCGGAAGCCACTGCGTAAGACCATTGCCGGAATCAAAAGCCCGCGGCGTTTGGCGCGAATCGCGCGGTGCCTTACTGCGCGGCGTCGAATCCGGCGAGAAGGCGCCGTGATGCCGTAGCCATGTGGGAACGCATCGTCTCGGATACTGCTGACGCGTCCCTGGAACGCAATGCCTCGAAGATCGCAGTGTGTTCGCGGAGCGCGGCTTCGGCGTGACCTTCGTCGGTCAGGGCACGGTCCACCCAGATCCGCAGCAGCGAGCGAATGCTCTGGAGGAGCTCCTCCAGGACCATGTTGCCGGAGGCGGCCGCAATTTCGCGGTGGAAGGCCGCATCTGCTTCAACGAATGCTGCGAGGTCATCGAGGTTCTTGGCCATGACGTCCAGGTCGGTCTGCATGCGCTCAAGCGCCTCGTCAGTAACCCTAAGCGCGGCAAGCTCAACAGCTTGAACTTCCAGGCCGCTGCGCAACTCAACCAGTTCGCGGGTACGCGGCTCACCCAACATCAGTCCCCAACTCAGCGTCCGGGGCAAAAGTTCGGAGACGCCGTCGCGCAGGTACGTTCCCGAACCTGGGCGCACGATGACGATACCGAGGATCTCCAACGCGGCGAGGGCCTCGCGGATCGCTGAACGCCCAACCCCCAAGGAAGCCGCCAGATTCCGCTCCGCCGGAAGGCGGGTTCCCGGTGCGATGTCACCACTCGTGAAGTAGGCGAGCAGCCTTTCTGCAACTTCGGACACAACGGAGCCCTGCTCCATGGGGGCAAGCGCTGCCGTCATGTGTGCCGCTGCTGCGGCGGTGTTCGCTGACATGCTCTCAGCGTAACAACCGGATGACCAATTGAGCGTTTGGGGATCCGGAACAAATACTTGAGGTCAACCGGTTGACCAATTTGCCTCGAGCGCCCTATGGTTTAACTCACAAGCTTCGCCAACGCCGGATCCCCACCGGCATGACATGAGTCAGCCCGGCGCATCCAGTGCAGGATCCGCAGGGATACCAACATCTAGGAGTCAATGTGGACACCACACAATCGGTGGTCGAAAAATCCGCAATCAAGAAGGTGGCAATCCGGCTGGTGCCGTTCGTCGCCCTGATGTTCTTCATCAACTACCTTGACCGCACGGCCATCTCCTTTGCCGGCCCCAACGGTATGAACAACGATTTGGCACTCTCTGCGGCCCAGTTCGGCTTCGCATCCGGAGTCTTCTTCATCGGCTACATCCTTCTCGAAGTCCCCAGCAACCTGGCCCTCCACAAATTCGGCGCCCGCCGCTGGCTGGCACGCATCATGGTCAGCTGGGGCATCGTGTCCCTGCTTTTCACCTGGGTAGGCAACGTTGAGCAGCTGTACATCCTGCGTTTCATCCTGGGTGTTGCCGAAGCCGGCTTCTTTCCCGGCGCCATCCTCTTCCTGAGCCTCTGGGTTCCGTCCAAGCACCGCAGCAAGATCCTTGCCCTCTTCTACTTGGCACAGCCACTCACCACTGTGATCGGCGCCCCGCTTGCCGGAGCTTTGATCCAGCAGCACGGCGTGTTCTTCGGTCTCGAGGGCTGGCGCTTCATGTTCTTCGGTGTCGCCATCCCGGCAATCGTCATCGGCATCATCGCCTGGTTCTACCTGGCGGACTCCCCCGCCAAGGCCAAGTGGCTGACATCCGAGGAAAAGACCTGGCTGACCGGCGCCCTTGAAAAGGAAAAGGCCCAGACCGCCGCAAGCAACAAGCACGTCAGCGTCCGCACCGTATTCGGCAATGGCCGCGTCTGGATGCTCTCCCTGATCTACTTCGGATTCATCTACGGCCTGTACGCCCTGGGCTTCTTCCTGCCGACCATCATCGCCGGCTTCGAAGGCCTCTACGGCACCAAATTCGATGTCTTCCAGAAGGGCCTGATCACAGCGATCCCGTACCTGCCGGCAGCGTTCGCCCTGTACTTCTGGTCCAAGGACGCCACAAAGCGCGGCGTAAAGACCTGGCACATCGCCCTTCCGGCCCTCATTGGCGGTGTCAGCATCCCACTGGCGCTGTTCGCCGGATCCCCCGCGGCAACGATTGCCGTCATCACCATCACGGCCATGTCCATCTTCGCGGCACTGCCCAACTTCTGGACGGTTCCCACCCAGTTCCTTACAGGTGCAGCGGCCGCCGCAGGCATCGCACTGATCAACACGGTGGGCAACCTGGCAGGTTTCAGCGCCGGATACATCACGGGCTGGCTCAAGGACCTGACCGGCGGCTACACGGTACCCATGTTCGTCGTCGGAGGCTTCATGTTGCTCTCCTCGATCCTCATGGTCACCCTCAGCCGCCAGCGTAAGTCCAGCGACGGCATCCCCGCCGAGGCACTGGACCCCGCAGGTGCCGGCCACCACGCGGAGCCGTAACCACGCCAAGCAGCAGGTTGTGCCCTTCCAGCAGGGAGGGCACAACCACCACACCTCACACCTTTAGTACAGCCCAGGAGATACCCCATGACCCGCCTCTTCAACGAGCCCTCAGCTTTCGCTGACGAAATGATCGAAGGCTTCGTCGCATCGCACGGCCGCTGGGTCCGGCGTGTCGCCGGTGGCGTCGCCAGAAGCACCCGCAGTATCCCGGGCTCTGTGTCCTTGGTGATCGGGGGCGGCTCCGGTCACTACCCGGCTTTCGCTGGCTTGGTCGGCCAGGGCATGGCCCACGGTGCAGCGATGGGCAACCTCTTCGCGTCCCCTTCCGCCCAGCAGGTCTACAACGTAGCCAAAGCCGCGGACAACGGCGGCGGCATCCTGCTCGGCTACGGCAACTACGCCGGCGATGTCCTGCACTTCACCCAGGCCCAGGACAAGCTCCGCGCCGAGGGCATCGACTGCAGGAGCATCGCCGTCACCGATGACATTTCCAGCGCGCCCTTGGCCGAACGGCACAAGCGCCGGGGCATCGCCGGCGACCTCACGGTCTTCAAAGTGGCGGCAGCGGCCGCCGAAGTGGGCTACTCCATGGATGCCGTGGTGGAGATTGCCGAACGGGCCAACGACCGCACCCGTTCCTTCGGTGTCGCGTTCACCGGCTGCACGTTGCCGGGCGCGGACCACCCGCTCTTCACAGTTCCCGAAGGGCGTATGGCCGTGGGAATGGGCATCCATGGCGAACCCGGTATTGCCGAAACTGACGTCCCGACCGCGGACCAACTCGCCGAACTGCTGGTCAAGGACCTCCTGGCGGAAGTCCCGGACGGCCTCACCGTCCGCGGAGCACGCGTGGTCCCGATCCTCAATGGCTTGGGCAGCGTCAAGTACGAGGAACTGTTCGTGGTCTACCGCCGCGTGGCCCAGCTGCTCGCCGAAGCAGGAATCGAGGCAGTGGACCCACACGTGGGCGAGCTCGTCACCAGCTTCGACATGGCCGGCACCTCCCTGACGTTGTTCTGGCTGGACGCGGAGCTGGAGGCGTTGTGGCTCGCGCCCGCCGATGCCCCGGCTTTCCGCCGTGGTGCGGTCACAGCAACACCGCTCGACGCCGCACAACTCGCCGCCGGCAACGACGTGACGGAGCGTTCCATCCCAGTTGCCTCCGTGGTCTCCCGTGATGCAGCAGTCCGTGTCCTTGCGGCACTTGGTGCCGCGAAGGCAGTCATTGACTCAAGCGTGGACGAACTGGGAAGGATCGATGCGATCGCCGGCGACGGCGACCACGGCATCGGCATGGAACGCGGAGTCCGGGCCGCCGTGGAAGCCGCGGCAGACGCCGTCGAACGCGGTGCCGGCGCCGGAACCGTCCTGAACCTGGCCGCCGATGCCTGGGCAGACAAAGCCGGTGGCACCTCCGGCGCCCTCTGGGGCATGGCCTTGCGGGCGGTTGGTGACGCCTTGGGTGATGTCAACGCGCCCGACGCCGGTGCTGTCGCCACCGGTGTGGCCGACGCCGCAGCCGCGATCATGAACTTCGGCAAGGCCAAGGTGGGCGACAAAACCATGGTTGACGTCCTGGTCCCGTTCCGCGACTCACTCAGCGAGGGTGTCCACCACGGCCAGTCCCTCACCGAGGCGTGGGGCATCGCCGCCACCATCGCCGAGCAGTCGGCCGAGGCGACCGCAAACCTGCTGCCCCTCATGGGCCGCGCCCGCCCGCACGCGGAAAAGAGCCTTGGAACGCCCGACGCCGGAGCCGTCTCCATGGCTTTGATCGTCCGGGCCATCCACAACACCCTCGCCGGGAACACCGCCGGGAAGATCTCAGTAAAGGAAACAGCATGAGCACCAAACTGCGCCTGGTCATAGGATCGGACGACGCCGGATTCGAGTACAAAGAGGCCCTCAAAGCCGACTTGGAAGCCAACGGTTTGGTGGAATCCGTGACCGACGTCGGCGTCGACGCGTCAAGCCACACTCCGTACCCGTCCGTGGCCATCGCAGCGGCTGAACTGATCGCCGCCGGCAAGGCCGACCGCGCGCTCCTGGTCTGCGGCACCGGCCTCGGCGTCGCGATCGCAGCGAACAAGGTTCCCGGCATCCGCGCCGTCACCGCCCACGATTCCTTCTCCGTGGAACGCTCCGTCCTTTCGAACAACGCACAGGTCCTCACCTTCGGACAGCGCGTGGTTGGGCTGGAACTCGCCCGCCGCCTCGCCAAGGAATGGCTCACGTACACCTTCGACGAAACCTCTGCCTCGGCCGAGAAGGTCACACTGATTAAGGACTACGAGGGTGTCACTTCCTGCTAACAACTCCGGGGTGAAATCCATGGCGGTCATCGGCGTGAGCCTGAAGATGTACTTCGGCTACCAGCGCTCCGTGGACTACTGCCGCGATGTCGCCACCATCGCTTTCAAGCACCCGGCCGTGGTGAGCCGCGACATCGAAGTATTCGTGCTGCCCACCCTGCCGGTCCTGCCCGAAGCGGCCCGGATCCTGGGGCAAGCCAACGTTGGAACGGGAGCGCAGGACATCTTCTGGGAAGACGAAGGCGCGTACACCGGGGAGGTCGGCGGCAAGACGGTTGCGGAGCTCGGTGGCAGGTACGTCGAGGTTGGACACGCGGAACGCCGCAGGATCTTCGGCGAGGACGATCGCGTGATCGGCCTGAAGACTGCAGCTGCCTACCGCAATGGCCTCACGCCCGTGCTCTGCGTGGGCGAACTGAACGCCGGCTCCCCCGAGGAAGCCGTTGCCCACTGCATGGCAGAGATCGACGCCGCGCTCAACCGTGCCGCAACCCTTGGACCCACAAACAGGACCATCGTGGCCTACGAACCGCAGTGGGCCATCGGAGCACCGGAACCTGCAACACCGGACTACATCAGCGCCGTGGTTCGTGGCCTGGACGAGCACCTCCGCTTGCTGCCGGGCCAGGAAAACAGCCGGGTCATCTACGGCGGCAGCGCCGGACCGGGCCTGATCACGGAACTTGACACCGCCGTCGCGGGCTTGTTCCTGGGCCGCTTCGCGCACGATCCGCAAGCGCTGAAGACCATCCTGGACGAGACAGCGGCGCGGCTCGCCGCGGATAAGGCGGTGGCGGCATGAGCAGGATTGGACTCAGCAGCTACGCGTTCTTCTGGCAGCTCTCGGACCAGGTCAGTGAACCGCTGAGCATTCACGACGCCCTGCGGAAGGCCGCGGACCTGGATGTGGATCTCTTCCAGATCTGCGATTACGCGCCGCTGGAGGACATGGACGACGCCGACCTCGCCGCCGTCCGCCACACGGCAGACGAACTGGGAATCACCCTGGAAGTGGGGACGAAGGGCATCCGCGCGGAACACCTGCGAAGGTTCCTGCATATCGCCCAGGTGCTGGGCTCGGACCTTTTGCGGACCATGTTCAACGTTCCCGGCCATACCCCGGACAACGAGGAAGCCGTGGCGATCTTTACCGAGGTGCTGCCCGAGTTTGAGGCAGCCGGGGTGAAGATCGCCGTCGAGACCTATGAACAGGTCCCCACTGAACGGATCCTGGACGTCGTCCGCCGCGTCAACAGCCCGTATCTCGGCATTTGCAGCGACCCCGCCAATACCGTGGCGGCGCTGGAGATGCCGCGGCAGGTGATTGACGCCGTCGGGCCTTACGTCCTGAATATGCACATCAAAGACTTTGCGTTCAGCCGCAAACAGGGATGGGTCGGGTTCACGTACTCGGGCGCACCCCTGGGCGAGGGCCTTCTCGACTACGACTACATGGTCGAAAAGATCCAGCCCAAAGAAAGAAACATCAACCAGATCGTCGAACACTGGCTGCCATGGCAGGACACCGAAGCGGAAACCATCCGCCTCGAAAACCAGTGGACCCAACAAAGCCTCGATTTCCTAAGGAGCAAGTGAAATGTCAGCAGAACAATTGACCGTCGCGGTTATCGGAGCCGGTGGCAAAATGGGGATGCGCGTTTCCCGCAACCTCCAGAAGTCCAGCCACACCGTCTTTTACAGCGAGAACTCCCCGGCCGGCCAGGAACGCGTCCGCGCCGAAGGCCGCGAGATCACGGCAACTGACGACGCCGTCAAGTCCGCCGACGTCGTCATCCTCGCCGTCCCGGACACCGTCCTTGGCATTGTCTCCGAGGGCGTCGTCCCGCAGATGAAGGCCGGCGCGATCCTTCTGACCCTTGACCCGGCCGCCGCGTACGCAGGACTGCTGGCCAAGCGCGACGACGTTGTCCAGGCTGTTGCCCACCCGTGCCACCCGTCAGTGTTCCTGGAGCGCACCACCAAGGAAGAATGGGCCGATACCTTCGGCGGCCAGGGGGCCCCGCAGAATGTCGTAGCAGCCATCGACGACGACGCCCCCAGCACCACCCGCGACGTAGCCGAAGCGGTCATCCGCACCATTTACGCACCCGTGATTGACGTTCACTGGGTCACCGTCAAGCAGCTCGCCATCCTGGAACCCACCCTGGTGGAAACCGTGGCCTGCATGATCGGCACCCTGCTCAACGAAGCACTGCACGAGACCGTCCACACAGCCGGGGTTCCCGAGGAAGCCGCCAAGGCCATGCTGTTCGGCCACGTCCAGATCGCACTCACCAACGCCCTGCGCGGCTCCAACCCCTTCTCCGAAGCCTGCGAAATCGCCATCCAATACGGCAAGGACACCATCATCAAGGACGACTGGAAGAAGATCTTCGACGACTCCGAGCTGGACGGCGTCATCGCCAAGATGCTCAAGCTGGACGCCGTCAAGCGCTGAACCTTCCCGGAGTTGCGGTGGTCACCATGCCACCGCACCTCGGGCCATCCCGGGCTGCGGCCCAGGCAGGCGCTTTGCTCAGCCTCACGGCACCGGCGGCGCGTCTCCCGGCTCCACGAAGCGATGCGTCCGCTCGATCTCGGCAATCTTCGGATCGGTTTCATCGGCGCCATAATCCGATGGCCGGGTCTTGTCCGCCCCTGCCGGCACCTTCAGCGCGCGCAGCACCAAGGTGAGGACAGCGGCGACGATCAGGTTGAGGGCGAAGGCCGTAACGGCGATATACACGGTGAAGTCGGTTCCCGGGATGGGGGCGACGGATCCACCAAAATGCGCGTGGGTCACCGGGTTGACGACGTTGTAGGCCGAGACGGTACCGAAGGCTATGCCTACCGCCCATCCGGCAAGCAGCGCCCAGCGGTCAAACCATCGCGTGTATAGACCGGCTACAACGGCCGGGAACGTCTGGAGGATCCAGATGCCGCCCAGCAGCTGCAAGTTGATCGCCGTGGTCTGGTCCATGGCGACGACGAAGATGAGCGCGCCAACCTTGACCACCAGCGAGACGATCTTGGAGACGCTCGCCTCTGTCTTGGGGTCGACGTCGGGCCGGATGAAGTCCCGGTAGACGTTGCGCGTGAACAGGTTCGCCGCGGCAATGGACATGATGGCCGCCGGCACCAGGGCACCGATGGCAATGGCCGCGAGGGCAACTCCGGCGAACCACGCCGGGAAGTGGTCCAGGAACAACTGCGGGACCACGAGTTGGGGATTGACCGATCCATCGAGGTCAGTCGGCTTGGTACCGGCTTTGATGGCCACGTAACCCAGCAGGGCGAGGAACCCGAGCATGAGCGAGTAAAGCGGCAGGATGGCTGCGTTGCGTCGGATCGTGTTGCGGCCTTTTGACGCGAGGACGCCAGTCACGGAGTGCGGGTACATGAAGAGGGCCAGGGCTGAGCCGAGCGCCAGGGTCCAATATGCGGAGTAGTTGGCGCCGCCTGGGATGAACACCCCGGCCGGCTTGCCCGTTGCCTGGTTCACTGTGCCCAGCTTGGTTTCCGCCGCACCGAAAATCGTGTCCCAACCGCCGAACTTGATCGGAAGGTAGATGACCGCCACGATGACGGAGAGGTAGATGAGCAGGTCCTTGACGACGGCGATCATGGCCGGCGCCCGCAAACCTGAGGTGTAGGTGTAGGCGGCGAGCACGACGAATGCGAGGATGAGCGGCAGGTCCGTTAGCAGCACGTTCTCGGAGCTGCCGAGGCCGAGAACCGTGAGGACTGCCTTGATGCCCACAAGCTGGAGGGCGATGTAAGGCATCGTCGCCACAATGCCGGTGATGGCGACGGCGAGCGACAGCCACCGGCTCCCGTACCGGCCACCAACGAAATCCGCGGAAGTGACGTAGCCGTGCCTGTGGGACACGGACCACAGCCGGCTCATGATGATGAAGATGATCGGGTAGAGGACGATCGTATACGGCACGGCGAAGAAGCCGGTCACCGCGCCCGTGGCCCACATCGCTGCAGGCACGGCCACGAAGGTGTAGGCCGTGTAGAGGTCGCCGCCCAGCAGGAACCAAGTGATCCACGTTCCGAAGCCGCGGCCGCCCAGCCCCCATTCATCGAGGCTGTGGAGCCCCTCGTCCGACTTGCGCCACCGAGCGGCAAGGAAGCCCATAACAGCAACAATGACGAACAGCACGATGACGATGATGAGGGCGATCCAGTTGATCTCGCGTCCGTTCATGGCCTGTCCCCTCCGTTTCGGTTCCCGGCGCGGGCCGCTGTCCGCCGTCGTCGATCCTCCGTACTGACCAGCCAGTAGGCTATCCCGCTGAGCCCTGCGGAGATGGGCACCCAGAGCAGCTGGTACCAGTAGAAGAAGGGCATACCGCCCAGGCGTGGCGCGTCGAAAGAGTACAGCTGCGGCATGAGTGGGAGCACGATCGCGGTGACCAACAGTACGCCTGCCACCACGTAGGGTAGGGGCCTCGCCGGTCCTCGGGTTGGCGTCTCGCGGGTTGGCTGTCCGCCCGGCGGAACTGCGGGGAAGGGGCCCTGATCCGGACCCGCACCATTTTGATTGGACACCACGACCTCCTTGTCGACCATGGTTGGAGGGCGAATATGCCCTCCTCAACTCTTTTGTACCGCTGTGTGTCCCGCTCGGGAAGGCCTCTTCGGCCTATCCGAAGCCTGTTTGTTCATCGCAGGATTCTCTTCCTTACCGAGCCAGGAATGATGCGACCCGGCATGGTCCACACCACCAGCGGAGGGTGGCTAGGCTGGGTGGATGGCAACACTAATTCTCGTGCGGCATGGCCGCACCACAGCCAACGCCAGTGGACTGTTGGCGGGTAGGGCCGACGGCATCAGCCTGGACCAACTGGGCTGCGATCAAGCAGCCCTGGCCGGTGACCGGCTCGCTGCTGTGCCCGTCGCCGGGGTGGTATCGAGCCCTCTTGAGCGTTGCCGGCAGACCGCCCGGCTCATCATCGATCGCCAGGCCGGCTCGCCGCAGGCAGTAGTGGATCCCGATCTCACCGAGTGCGATTACGGTCAGTGGCAGGGCCGCAAGCTCGATGACCTGGCCACCGAGGATTTGTGGCCTATGGTGCAGTCGCAACCGTCCGCCGTCGTCTTTCCCGGCGGTGAATCCATGGCCGCGATGCAGGCCAGGTCCGTGGCAGCAGTTCGACGCCACGATGCTGCCTTCGAAGCCCGGAACGGGCCAGGGGCCGTGTGGGTGGCCGTGAGTCACGGTGACGTCATCAAGTCAATCCTTGCGGACGCGCTGGGCATGCACCTTGACCTGTTCCAGCGTATTAACGTCAGCCCCGGTTCCGTATCAATCGTGCATTACAGCGCGAGTCGCCCCAGCGTCCATGCGACCAATACCGAAGCTGGTGACCTGTCGTGGCTGTCGAACGGCATCCGCTCGGGCGATGCACCGGTGGGCGGCGGCGCAGGACAGAAGACGACGTGAAGGTCATGTGCCTAAACTACTGGCATGCCTACACGCGTTCACGAGTTTGCCTGGCCTGATCGGGTTGTCATTGGCACCATTGGCCTTCCCGGAGCGCGCACGTTCTACCTGCAAGTGCGGACCGGGGCGCAGATCGTGAGTATTGCCCTTGAGAAGCAGCAGTCGGCCCTGCTCGCGGAGAAGATCGACGAACTGCTCGATCAACTCCTCACCGTCGACGGCAACCCCTTCAGCGTCCCTACGGGTACACCCATTGAACTCGTCGACAATGACCCGATCGAACCTCCTGTGGAGCAGTTCCGCACCGGCGCCATGACCTTGGATTGGGACCCAACCACAGCCCAGATCGTCGTCGAGGCATACCCCCTCATCGACGTTGATGCTGACGACGAGGACGAACCGCTTGTTGAGGACGGCTCTAACGAAACCGAAATGATGCTGGTGCGAATGCCGGTTGGGACCGCCCGCGCATTCGCCAAGCGCACACGTGAGATTGTGGACGCCGGTCGGCCGATATGCCCCCGCTGCGGGTACCCCATGGATGCGGACGGGCACGACTGCACCTTGCCCGAGGTCTAATGCCGGCGCTGGACCTGATGACCGCCGAGCTGACGCTTTCAGGGCGCATCACGGCGGCCTCAAACGCCACATTCCTCGGCAGCATCGGCGACGTGCCGGTCGTCTATAAGCCAATAGCGGGCGAGAGCCCCCTATGGGACTTTCCCGACGGCACCCTCGCCCACCGGGAGGTGGCCGCGTACCTGGTCTCGCAGGTCCTCGGCTGGAACGTCGTGCCGCACACCTGGCTGCGTGACGGTCCTCTGGGCGAAGGGATGGTGCAGCTCTGGCAGGAGCAACACCCCGCCCAAAGCGCGGTGGACCTGATTGCAGCGGACCACCTGCCAGAGTCAGGTTGGAAACACGTTCTCGAGGGACAAGATGAAAATGGTCGGATGGTGGCCCTCGTCCACGAAGACTCGCCGGCGCTGAGACGTATGGCGGTGTTCGACGTCGTGGTCAACAACGCTGACCGCAAAGGAAACCACATACTTGCCATGACGGACGGACACCGGCACGGTGTGGACCACGGACTCACCTTTCACAGCGAACCTAAACTGCGTACCGTGCTATGGGGATGGCTGGGAGAGGCCCTGACAGCGGAGGAACTCGACGGGATCGATCGCGTCACCGAAGGACTAAAGCGCGAGCTGGGCCGGAATCTGGCGGACCTGCTCACTTCCGAAGAAATCGCATCGCTCATCGCGCGCTGCGCTCGGCTCCGGCTGACGGGACGATTTCCGGCCCCGGTCAGTGGAATGCCGGCGGTCCCCTGGCCGCTGTTCTAGAGTCGGCTACCGGCTACCGGCTTCGCGGGCTGAGTCGTCCGGTACTCCCCTGTGCCAAGTCTTACCGTCAGGGGTTCTCGGCCTTACGACTGATTTGTGGGCTCCCAGCCCCTTCCTTCCGCCCGGTCAGAACAGAGCCTGAAGGCGATGTCTGCCGCCTTGCTAGTTGCCACGGCAGGTAAAACGTCCGATCCCCGGCTTCCTTTCCCGGCTTCAAGCCCGGCAGCGTAACCGACCATGAAAGCCGTCACCGGCGCTGCTGCATGGATCACGGAGTCTGCAGATTTCCTGGCCAGATCGAGGACAAGTTCCTGGTCAACCTCAAGGTCCAGGATGTGCAGCGCCCTTGCCAGTTCCTGGCTCCACTGGGACAGAACCTGTGCTTCGTTGTCGCTGGGCATGATTTCTCCTTGCCGAAAGTCTCAAGTGGTTCGGGGGTGGTGCCGTGGTTCGGTGTGGTGCCATGAGAATACAAGGCATTGCTCCACAAGTCAGGGGTTGCCCGGCAAATTGGCCGGGGACCGGGCATTCGCCCGCGCCGCTTCTGGACAGGGATTAATCGCTGTTCATGGACGGCGGCCGTGACAGACTGGTGCCATGCTGCTCGATGAGCTCGTGAGGACCTCGGAAGCCGTCGCGGCCACCCGCTCCCGGGTCGCCAAGATCAACGAACTGGTAGGCCTGCTGCTGCGCCTCGACCCCGCGGACATCCCGACGGCGGTCGGCTTGCTCACGGCCAAGCCTCGCCAAGGGCGGGTCGGGATCGGCTGGAGCGGCATGAGGGCGGCCAAGGGCAAGCCCGCTGCTGAGCCGACTCTCACCATCGCCCACCTCGACGCTGCCTTGGACCGGCTGCTGGCGGCCGCAGGCGCTGGGTCGACCGTAGAACGCGCCGCCATCCTTCGGACCCTGATAGCGGAAGCCACAGAACGAGAGCAGACCTTCATCGCCGGCGTGCTGCTCGGGGAGCTTCGTACCGGTGCGCTTGAGGGCGTATTAACGGATGCCGTTGCCCGTGCCGCCGATCGCCCGGTCGAGGCCGTACGGCGCGCAGCGATGCTCTCCGGCGATCTCGGCGGGACTGCCCTGCTGGCGATCACAGGCACCGCCGCCGAGCTTGACGCAGTCGGCCTCGTCGTCGGGCGTCCTGTCCAGCCCATGCTCGCCGCAACCGCGGCCAGTGCCAGCGAGGCCCTGGAGACGACGGGGGAAGCGTCCGTGGAATACAAACTCGACGGCGCACGCATCCAGGTGCACCGTGCCGGCGACGACGTGCATATCTTCACCCGCACCCTGGCCGAAGTGACCCATCGGTTGCCTGAGGTGGTGGAGGTGGTGCGCGGACTGCCGGTGCGCGATGTGATCCTCGACGGCGAGACACTGGCACTCGACGAGGACGGCGGGCCCAGACCATTCCAGGAGACCATGTCCCGGTTCGGGGCAAACGCGGCGCGCACCACACTGCTGCATCCGTGGTTTTTCGACGTGCTGCACGTCGACGGGCGCGACCTTCTCGACGAGCCGCTGGCAACGCGAATCGGCGTGCTCGAGCGGATCGTCCCCTTTCACCGCATCCCAGGGAAAATAACTGCGGATGCAGCTGTTGCCGAGAGCGTTTCGCGCGATGCCCTGGAAGCCGGCCATGAGGGTGTGGTCGTGAAGGCGCTGGGCTCGTCCTACGCCGCCGGGCGGCGGGGTTCGAACTGGATCAAGGTAAAGCCGGTGCTCACCTACGACCTGGTGGTGCTCGCCTGCGAATGGGGGTCAGGACGACGCGCCGGGCTGCTGTCGAACCTGCACCTCGGAGCCCTGGACCCTGTTGGGGAGTTCGGCGAACCCGGCGATTACGTGATGGTGGGCAAGACTTTCAAGGGCATCACCGACGCGCTGCTGAAGTGGCAGACTGAAAAGTTCCAGGAGTTGGAGGTGCGGCGTACTGCGGGCACCGTATGGATCGAGCCGGTCACCGTGGTCGAGATCGCCATCGACGGCGTCCAACACTCTCCCCGCTATCCGGGTGGAATCGCCCTTCGATTCGCACGCGTCAAGCGCTACCGTGACGACAAGACCGCCGCCGAGGCCGACACGATCCAGGCCTTGCGCGCTCTGCTCCGTACAACAGGGGGTAGAAAGGTATCGCCCGCACCGGCGGAGCCGGATCCCCGGGCCCTGGCTGAGGAGCCTTAATCTGGATGTTGGTTGAGTTCGACCAGTGTGGCGGTGGCCGCACGGGCCGCCGATCGAGAGCAAGGCACTTCCAAAATCCGCACCAAAGGTTCCCTTGACAGAGCCCCCCATCGGCCCTAAGTTTATTGCAACCGATCTCAGCAACCGATCTCACTGCTAATTTCGTAAAAATGCAACCGATCTCAAAGGAGAGACTCGATGATCAACTGGCTCCTCCCGATCGTCGGTGGCCCACGTTTGGTAGGCATCGATTGAGCACGGCATGCTCCCGCATATGCAACCCAGTTCACAGGAGAAATTCATGATCAAAAAGCGATGGGGCTTGGCGCTCGTCACAGCTGTCGTGGCCGGCCTCGCCCTCAGTGGCTGCTCCCCCTCGGCTTCGGAACCCAAAGGTCCCGTGACGCTCAATTACTGGGACTTCCTCGATCCCAGCCAGGCGAATCCGCGCTCGAAGGCACTCAAGGAAAACATTGCCAAGTTTGAGGCGGCAAACCCCGATATCAAGATCAACCTCTCTGTGGTTTCGCTTGGCGACATGTTGAACAGACTGCCGCAAGCGGCGGCAGCAGGTCAGGCTCCTGACGTCTTCAAGATGTTCACTCCCGTAGTGCCCCAGATGGCGTCTGCCGGCGTCTACGCACCGCTGCCTGAGGCTGCTTCCAAGGTGACTGACTGGCTGCGTCCGACCGACACTCTTGCCGGCCCTGACGGCAAGCCGGTTGCCGTGCCCTATGAATACCGAACCTGCGCCCTCTACTACAACCAAAAGATCCTTGACCAGATAGGCGCGACCGTTCCCACCACGTACGACCAGGTTGTCGACGTTGCCCGGAAAGCTGCTGCTGCAGGATTCACCGGCTTCGGGACCGGCTTCTCGGACACCGACAACTCGGCAATCATCAGCACCTTCTTCAACTGCTTCATGACACAGGTTGACCAGGAAATCTGGAACAAGGATGGGAAAGCGGATTTCGCAACAGCCAAAGGCAACGAGTTTGGTAACTTCCTTGCCAAGCTCAGGGACGCAAAGGCTTTGGGTAGCAACGTCGTTTCAGACACGTACGGCACAGTAGCTGACGGCATGGCGAGCGGCACGGTCGCCATGGCAGTTCTGGGCACGGAACGAGCAGTTTCCTTCGGCTCGCAGAACAAGGACCTTAAGTGGACGGCCTTGCCTAAAGCGAGTACCGGCGATACGACAGGTACCACCATTGGCTGGACGTTGGGCATAGGCAATGGCAGCAAGAACACCGACGCCGCCTGGAAATTTATCGAGTACATGACCGGGCCGGAAGCCGGTGCCCTCATGGCAACCGGCGGTGAGGTGCCCACCCGGGCAGCCACCTACCAGCAACCGTTCTTCTCCACGCCTGAGGCAAAGACCGTCAATGACATCGCAGCCTACGTCAAGACCAACAGTGAGCCACGCACCTATTCCAACACCTGGACCGCACTTGCCACTGGTCTGTCCCAAGCCGGGCAGAAACTGACCCTCAACGGTACGTCAGGCAACGACTTTATCCGTTCCGCGCAGGACGCGGCCAACAAGAAGTAGCCGCCCGATATCAGGGGAGCCTGACCAAATCAGGCTCCCCTCGGAAGGAACACAGATAATGTCAACAAAAAGCCCAACCCGCACCTCACGCCAGACTGTGGCTTCCCCTTCAGGCGTCGATGCTATCCGCCGGGTCCGTAGGGATCGAATGGTATGGCTCTACGTCGTCCCCGTCAGCGCCGTTTTCCTCTTTGTTTTTGTGGGGCCGCTCATCTACACAGCGTGGACGGCCCTCCACGAGACGACTTATTACCAGATAGGGAAATTCTCGGGTCTGAATTCGTTTGTCCGACTGTTCTCAGACTCCGAACTCCCGAGCCGCATCTGGACAACCTTGGTATTCTCGCTCGGCGCCCTGGTTATCGCCTTGCCGGCCGGGCTTCTGTCTGCGATCGTGCTCAACAATCTTCACCGCTTCAAGCGCTCCGTCCGGAGCCTCTTCCTGCTGCCTTGGCTGATGTCACAGGCCACTGCAGGAACAATCTGGCTCTGGTTCCTCAATCCCAATTACGGTCCCGCTTCCGCTATCACCAAATCCCTCGGATTCGGACCTACTGATGTGTTCTCATCACCCGGCAGTGCGCTTGTTGCAGTAACTCTGATGACAGCCTGGTGGTCCTATCCCCAGGCCATGCTCCTCTTCCTGGGCGCCCTTCAAACGATTCCTGAAGAGCTTCGCGAAAGCCTGAGGGTAGACGGCGGCGGTATCTGGCACCAGTTCGTGAATATCACTCTGCCCTACCTGCGCAACACCATCGTCTCCGTCGTCGTCGTTCTTCTCATGCTCTATGTGCAGATGGTCACCATCATTTTGGTCACCACAAGAGGAGGCCCCATCGGGTCTACAGAGACGCTGTCCATGCGTGTCTACAACCAGATGTTCGACAAGTTTGATCTCTCCGGAGCATCAGCAACGGCAATCCTTCTTTTCGCCGTCAACATCGTCCTGACTCTCGTCGCCATTCGCTTCCGACGGAAGGAAAGCCTGTGAGCATCACAACCCCGCGCCGCCAGCGACGCCTGGGCAATGTCATTCGTGCGGTCCCGTCCTGGGCGTACGTCATTCTCTCAGCCGCGGTGGTCCTTCCTCCGGTCGCATGGATCCTGTCCACTTCGCTCAAGACCGCCTCGAGCACCCTGGAATTTCCTCCAAGGTGGATACCGGCCCCATTCTCTGCCGAGGGCTATATCGGCCTGCTGACGTCGACCAACATGCGCTTTTTCGCAAACTCCCTCATCTATGCGGTCGGCTCTATCGTCCTTGCCCTGGCAATTTGCATCCCGGCAGCGTACGTGGCAACGCGGTACCGGAGCCGCCGCATGGAAACACTGATGACCGGGATTCTGGTCCTGTCCATGGTCCCGGCGATCGTGGTTTTCATCGCGCTGTACTCCATGTTCGTCAAGACCGCCTTGATCAACACCTACCCGATGCTGATCATCGTCTACACGGCAATCATCTGTGGACAAACCATCCTGTTCCTGCGAAATTTCATCGAGAACATACCCGTCGAAATCGAGGAAGCGGCGGCAATCGACGGATGCTCCCGAATGCAGATTTTGTGGCGCATCATCCTCCCGCTCATCCGGCCCGGTATCGCTGCTGTGGCAATCTTCATCTTTGTCTTCGTTTGGAACGACTTCCTTGTGGGCACCGTCCTCGCCACCACAGAAGACATGAAGACCGTCCAGAACGGCATAGTGCGATACATAACCACCGGCTTCGGTAGCTTCTGGGGACTCTTCGCCGCATTCATCGTCGTGGCTTTCATCCCCGTACTCTCAATCTTCCTCGCATTCCAGCGCTGGTTCGTTGCCGGCATGACCTCAGGTGGTGTCAAGGGGTAGCCTATTCGCCGAGGTTTGGTCCTCAGGCGGGCGTGGTGCCACGGTAAATGCAACATTGGCGGGCAGGGTGCACCCTGCCCGCCAATTCGCTTATGAATTTTCGCTCGAGCGCCAGTCGGGCGGCTGAATCAGTTCTACCCGATTCCCATCCGGATCGAGTAAGTAGATCAGCAGACCTCCTGCAACCGGTCCGGACGTGGGCGCGACCGGTTCGGACAAGGCCCTGTATCCGAGCTTCGTCATTCTGGCGTAGACCTCGCGCAGGTCAATATCCGTGAAGGCAAGATGTGCCGTGCCAGGCTGCGCTTCCGAGGGATCAACGGCAGGCGGAGGATCCTCAACCTGGACCAGCTCCAGGTGAAAGGTCCCATCACCGGCTGTGAGCATCATGGCTTTGACCTTGACGTTCGGACGGCCGTACAGCTCGCCGACGTAGGGGCCCGAGGTCCACTCATTCAAACGGGTAAAGCCCAGCCCTTCCACGTAAAACCGGGCGCTGCGCTCCAAGTCTGCAACGTGCAGAGCAGTGTGATGATGACGGATTGCTGTATGCATTTTTCCTCTAATTCCTGACTGAATCGAAATATCTGCTCAAGGATGCGTGCGGGTCAGGTTCCTATTCCCAGATGTGCTCCGCCTGCCACGTCGAGGGACACTCCAGTGATGTAGCGATTGTCGGGATCAGAAAGGAACAGGATGGCACGGGCAACTTCATCGGGTTCGGCAAAGCGGCGCATCGGTAGCTGCGCTGCCCGCTTGGCCCGGTTTGCTGCTGCGTCCGGGCCGGAGTCCCTGGCGAATTGAGCCCACATGGGCGTGTTCACCGGTCCTGGTGCAATGGCGTTCACTGAGATGCCGTTGGGTCCAAGCAATTCTGCGAAAGACCACATAATATGCAGGACCGCGAGCTTGCTCGCGTTGTAGGGCAGATAGTTGAGCCGTGCTTCTTTGGCCGCAACTGAGGACAGGACTACGATGGCGCCGGATGTGCCGGTCTCAAGCATCGATTTTGCGGTCTCCCGGACCATGGTGAAGGTCGCGGTGGTATTGATCCTCAGGATGGAGTCGAACTCTTCGGTGCTTGTTTCCATGATGTCCGGTGTGGGGCCGAGCACTCCCGCTGCGTGGACGAGGACATCAAGACGGCCATATTTGGCTTGTATGTCCTGGATAACCGTTGCGCACTGTTGTTCAGAGGTGATGTCGAGGGGATGGAATGCCTCCAGGGACTGGTCCTCTTTCGGGGAACGGTCTGCGCCGATGACGATGGCACCTGAGGCTGTGAGTGCGCTGACTGCAGCATCGCCGATTCCTCCGCTTGATCCGGTTACCAGGACCACCTGGTTTTTGAGGCTCATCGGTTCCCTCCGCTCTGGGCGCGGCTCATCCGCGGCGTTCCTGTGGTCGGGGTGTGAGGTGCTTGCGTCATGTTCATTTCCTTACTCGATATTGCTCGGTTCGGCCGGTCGCCATTGGTTCGCGTTTTGTCTATTTCGCGTTCTGCTGATGCTGCGTGATGAACCGCCCTGGCATCAGGGGCTGCCCCTGCACGGATTGCGTCGGCGATCTCTGTGGCACGGAGTGCCTGGGCGAATGAAACGGCCGGCGTTTCACCCGCACAGAACCTCAATGCCGCTTCCGCCTGGCGGAGGAAGAGGTCAGAGGGATCGAAGGTCTGCTCTTGTTGGCCGCCGTCCCGGTCCCACACGTGCAGGGAATCGTTTGACCACAACATCCGGCCGCCATTGGCAAGGACATCGACGGTCAGGCTCCAATCGCCCTGGTTGAGACCTTCGGGTTCTTGCCAAGGGGACCAGTAAGTCTGCAGAGTGAACACCACTCCAGAGGGGAATTCGAGCGTGGAGACGACGTGTTCCGGCACCGGAGATCCGTAAAGGCTGTTGCTGGCGCTGGTGGCCAGGACCTTCGGGTCACCCTTGAACCACGACGAAACCAGTTCTATGGCGTGAATGCCGTTCACTACCGCAACGCCACCCTCCTTGGGATCAGCACGCCATGAGTCAACGTTCTGCTTATGGGCAACCGAACGAACAGTAATGGCTATAACGTCGTTGTCGCTGACCCACTGCGATACGGCTGGAACGCCTGGATGCTGGTGGAGTGTGTATCCCACCATGAGCCGTTCATTGACTCCCGAAGCAGAGGCCATGAGTGCAGCACCTTCTGCATCTGCCGCCACCGGCTTTTCAGTCAGCACCCGGAATCCCCTGTTCAGCAGATCCGCACAGATGGCCGGTTGCAAGGTTGTTGGCAACGCGACGACGACCAGGTCAAGGTGATCAGGCAGCTCCAGGACGCTGGGCACCAAGTGCGCACCCAGCTCCTGTGCGAGCGCAAACCCCCGCTCGTCCTGCTCCACAAGGTGGGTGACATTTGCACCGGCTTTGGCGAATGCGCGGGCATGCCGGGATCCGGCCCAGCCGGCCGCTCCCACCACAGCGACGCACGGTGCCTGTGCCGCCGTCGTCATGATGCGGGTCCTGCGAAGATCAAGCCTGGGGTGAAAGTGTAAGTCATGAAATCTCTCCCTTGAGTCCATTCAAAATGTCGATGAGATCGGTTGTATTAATGGGCGACACCAACATTTGGTGTCGCAGTAAGGGTGTCAAGGGCCTTTATCAAGCATGCGTGGCTTGTTGACCATGATTGCCCCTGCCACAAGCACCACGAGCCAGGCACCGAGCATGCCAAATGAGGGCAGCCAGTCGTCCCCTGGACTGTGCAGGAGCGCGAAAAGAAAAGGGCCGATGCTTGCGAAGGCGTAGCCGGTCCCCTGGGCGAAGGCGGATAAACTTCCCGAGCCGGATTGCGTTCGTGTCCGCTTGTTGATCATGGTGAACGCAAAGGCATAAGCGCCTTGGCCCAGGCCCGCAATGACGACCCAGACCGCTGCAGAGGCTGGTGGGGCGAAGATTATGCCTGCATAACCGACGGCAAATGCGAGGACAAAGAGGATTGCCACAGGTAGCGGGCGTGGCATTCTTACGACAACCACAGGCGCAACCAGGGCGACCGGCAAAGCGAGGATCGAATAGAGCGCCAGCATGGATCCAGCAGCGTCCGGGCCCGTCCCTCTGTCAACGAGAACCGCCGGAAGCCAAGTCAGCGCCGCAAAGGTGTTGCTGGAGCAACCAGCAAAGATCATCGCTGTGCCCCAGCCGATTGATGATCTCCATGGTTTTATCGCGTTCGCAGGGGGCAACGGCCTATCATCGGCTGGTGAGGTCCGCGAACGGGCTAGGTTCCGTTTGGCCGCCGGAAGAATCAGCCAAGGGATCGCAGCAAGCGCACTGAAGGCAGCCCAAATACCTATGGAGAACCGCCAGCCATATAGATTGCCCAGAGGGATGGCGAATTGGGCGGCCATGGCCGTGCTGCCACCCAGGAGACTGATGTGAAGCGCTGCCAGAACCCCGATCCGATCGGGAAAATACTTCATCAGTAGAGGCGGAGCCACGACATTGACCAGGCCAATCCCAAGCATGGCGATGCAGGTGAACACCAAGAATGCCACGACGTTCCATCCAAGTGCACGGCCCACCTGACCTGATGTTGTCAACAGGATCGCGACCAAGAGCAGGTGTTCCATCTGGAATTGCCGCACGAGCGGCAGCGCAAAGAATCCCATCATTGCGAAGCCTGCGGTCGGCAGCATCCCGAGGATCCCCGTGGTTACCGCGTCGAACGGAAGGTCCGCACTTATTTGGCCAAGGAGCGGGGACACCGCCGAGACCGCTTCTCTCGCGCTGAAGGCAACCAGCAGGAGTCCAGCCAGCGCGGTGACACGCCCCCGAAGCGGCCGCTTCTCCGCTTCCTTGCCTTTCAGTGCACCCATGTTTCGTAGGCGAAGTAGAGCTATGTTCGCACCTCCCTATATCCGACAGTCGGCTCTGGCCACTGCGTCTAAAGCGCCCGCGCCAGACACCTGTGCAACTTTGGCAGAGGTGAACGGTTCAGCTTGCGTTTACCGCGTGGCTTGCCCATTCGCGGCCGGTCTGCTCCTCTGTCGGCAGGCCGGCGGCTGCAAGGATCTGATCGAGCAGACGTTGGGTGTGAACGGCTTCCCGGCCTGAGGTAAGCGGCTGGCCCCTGTCGGCGACCCGGTCCAGGAAGTGGTGAACGGCGGCCGAGAATCCGAGGGTGTCTGTCGCCGTAGCCCAGCCGTATGCTTCCGCGCTCAGTTCCCGTGACGTCGTGACGCCGTTGATGGTGGTGGAAACCGTTTCCGGTGCCCTGACTTCGACCGTCTTCCCGTCACCATAGGCGTCCAGTTTTTCGTTCCATGCCCCCGCTGTACGGGCCGCCATCAGGACGCCGGTATTCCCGGTGCTGAAGCGGATGGTCGCTGCAAGTCCGTCTTCTTCCCAAGGATCCTCACCCGCGGCATGGGCGGCCACGTGTTCCGGTTCGCCTCCGCAGTACCAGCGTAGGAGATCGACCATGTGGATGGCGTTCTCGAAAGTCGCGCGGTATTCGGACCCTGGGCGGTTCTTCTGGGCGACGCAGAAAGTAGCACCTTTGTCGCCAAAAACTTCGCGGCCGGCCGTGTATACGGGTGCATACCGGCGGTTGAAGTCAACCATCAATATCCGTCCCCGCTCGTCGGCCAGATCAGCCAGACGTTCCGCTTCATCAGTTGCCGGAGCCAAAGGCTTCTCGCAAAACACATCCACGTCGTGATTGAGGCAAAGCTGGACGGCATGGGCATGCTCGGAACGTGGGGTCAACACGAAAACTGCATCCAGCGCCTGCGCGGCCAGCATGTCCTCCACCGTTTTGTAGGCATCGTTGAAGCCCCACCGCCGGACCAGGCTGCTGGGATCCTCACGCCGGGAAACCAAGGCAGCCAGCTCAATGTCATCGCGTTGCACGAGGGTGGGTAGCTGGGCAATGGTGGCGATGTTGCCGGCGCCGATAACTCCGACGCGGAGGCGGTTGGTATTCATCAGGCGTTCCTTACTTTGGCCGAATCAGCGAGCATTGAGCGCAGGACAGCGACGGATTCCCGGAATCCATCCTCCGGCGCAGGGAGGTCTTGCGGGTGCCAACGGTATTCAAGCTCGATGCTCAGCACGTCGTCATAGCCGTGCTGAAGCAGCGCGACGAGGATCCGGGCCCACGGAACAACACCGCTTCCTACAACGCGGGAGCGGACTGCGCGCTCTGAGGCGTTGACCCTGGCCGTTTCAGTGGCGCGGAAGGCCGCATTGGGATCCGTGAAGACAAGGTCTTTCACGTGGACGTGACCGATCAGGTCACCTTGAACAGCGAAGGCTTCTTCGTAGTTTTCGTCGTGCGTGAAGGTGAGGTTCGCCTGATCGTAGAGCACGCGGACGGACGGCTGGGCAATTTCCCGGACCAGGGCCGCTGTGTCCGCTGCCGTCTGGGTCATGGTGCCGAAATGGTTCTCCACGCAGAGGCGGACGCCAGCCTGCTGGGCCACGGGGGCAAGGGTCTCCAGCGCCTTCCGCAGCTGTCCCCAGCGGGCCGCGTGATCGGTGTCTCCGGGGTGCCAGGAACCAGCGTAGACACGGACGCGGTCAGCGCCGAGCAATTGTGCGGTGTCAATGGCACCACGGAATTCGTCGACGGCATTGCGCCATTCGGCATCGTCGAGTGAGTTGATAGCGGTGGTGTAAGGCGTCAAACCGACGATTGGTACGCCTTCGCCTTCGGCTGCTTTCAGCGCCTCCATTGCCGAGCGCCGGTCGCCCAGGGGCAAACCGGACTTGTAGTCATCCTGGTAGATGACCTCGGCGGCATCGAGCCCTGCGGCCCGAAAGAGACCAAGTGCTTGGGGAACGGTGTGGTTCGGCGTACCTAGAGTGTGACCCGCTAGCCGCATTGTTTATGTCCTTTCTGAAGTGTTTGGAGCTGCCGTCCAGTCCGTAGGACCGACCAGCCGGGGCGGGGCTGCGACGCGGGATCTGTCCACGATTTCCATCAGCAGCCCCCAAGGGGTGACGAAGTAGGTCCAGCGGTTGCCAGCTACGCGTGGGCTGTCGCCAGCGACTTCCTTGCGCTCACCGAGCACCCTGACGCCAGGTGTTTCCTGCAGTACGGCGATGGCTTCGTCGACGTCATCCACGACGAAGCACAAGTGGTGCCCACCGGCGTCGCAATGACGCGGTGGCGTCTCACGCCGCTCAGCGCTGCTCCACTCGAAAAGCTCGATGTTCAGGTTCGGCGGCAAGCGCAGCATGGCAAGCGTGAGCTTGGCATCTGCCGGCACTTCGAAGTTGGTGGTCATGAATTCTTCATCGGGGCCGCGCTCGGAGCGGTACAGCTCCTCGGCGCCGAGGACTTCGACAAAGAAGCGAATGCCTTCATCAAGGTTCGGAACCGTCAGACCGACGTGGTCTGTGTGCCGTATTCCCGGCAGGCGCCGGAGCGTCTGTTCCTGCGCCCCGCTCATTTGCGCGGTCCAGCGGTGGAGCGACGGACCAGAAGCTCAGGCTCGAGGACTATATGCTCAACCGCCCCATCCACGTTTTGCTTCTCGGCCAGCTCGATGGCAATGTGCCCCATGTCGGCAATGGGCTGCCGGATGGTTGTCAGGGCAGGGTTAAACCGGGCACCAAGAGCAAGGCCATCGAATCCGATAACCGAGACGTCTTCCGGAACCTTCACACCGCTGCCGCCCAGTGCTGAGATCACGGCGAAGGCCACCATGTCGTTGGCTGCGATGATGGCCGTTGGCGGATTGTCCATCTCCAGGAAGTGCTCTGCACCGCGAGTGCCCGCATCAAGGTCTGAACCGCTGTCCAGCACGATGGGCGTGCTCCCGCTTTGGGCGGTGAGTTCAAGGTAGGCGTCCATCCGGTCTTGGGCAGTGTGTGTGCCGGCGATGCCGGATACGTATCCGATCGATGTATGCCCCAGGCCGTGCAGGTGGTCAAGTGCGAGCATGATCCCTTGACGGCTGTCGACCGTGACGGTTGGTACGGAGGAATCCCCTTCCACACGGTCGATTACCACCACTTTGTGGCCGAAGTCGAAGCGTTTCAGGGCCTCGGTATCGACCTTGGTCGAAGGTGCCACAATCCCGAAGGGGGCGTACATCGCCTGCATGGCGGTGAAGTATCCGTCGGTCTTGGCTGGGTCGCCGTTGGTGACGCAGAGCATGAGCTGGTAGCCGCGCTCGTCGGCTGCCTGTGTCATCGTCTTGGCAAGTTCCGCGAAGAACGGGTTGGTGATGTCGGGGACGATCAGCGGAATGATGTTGCTTGTCTTCCGTCGAAGCGCCTGGGCGAGTGGGCTCATCGTGTAACCGAGTCCTTCGGCGACCCGGAGGATATGCTCGCGTGTTTCGCTCTTCACCGCCTCTGGGCGAGAGAACGCCCGGGAGACGGTTGACCGATGGACACCGGCGGCTTTCGCGACGACGTCGATACTCAAGTCAGGCATGTTCTCTTCCTCCGTGCTGGTTGCCATAGGCCTGCCAAATGGGGCGCATGACATTTTCGAGCTGGGCCAGCGTCGGCAGGCCCCGGAATCCATCTTCCAGCGTCCGGGCGACGTTCCGCACAAACGGGTCGTAGAGCGGGTCGCTGTCGACATTGATTTCGTCGATTTCCGTAGTTCCGTCCAGTGCCGTGAAAGTAGCTGTGCCATCGGAATTAAGGGAGGCGAATCCGGCCTCGCCCACTGAGGTAAAGCTGCAATACCGCTTCAATGGCGAGCCAGGGAATGCGTAGCCAACTTCCACGATGGCTTCACGTCCCTCCGGCGTCGTGATGATGAGGCTGGCATGATCCTCAACAGCCTGGCCGTGGAGAACCGAAGAGAGCCGGGAATCCACGTCCGCTGCCGGCTCATCGCAACCTCGGAGGAACAGGTCAACAAAATGTGGACCCAGGTTCGCGAGGCAGCCTCCCCCGGCCTTGACCGGATCGAGCATCCAAGGATTGGAGTTCTCCAGATACCGGGATGGCGGCCCGGCAATGAATGAGGCTCGCTGATAACTGGGCCTACCCGCCTTGGCAAGCCATTTCTCTGTGGGTCCGCCGCGCTGAACCAAGGGCACAGTGGCTGGCACACCTGCTGCTTCGGCGGCCTGGCGCACGGTGGCAAGCTCCCCGAGGGAAGTGCCCACCGGCTTTTCCACGACGAACGGAATACCCCGCTCGATCAGGGCCATGCACTTTTCCGCCATCCCCTCGTGGGGACCAAAGACGTAAGCGAGTCCCACGTCGGGAAGATCAACCAGCTTTTGCCAATCGGCTTCAGCGTCTGTCTCCCAGCGAGCGGCCAGTTCCTTTACCTGCACACGAGAGACATCTTCGTCGCTTACTCCAACCACGTCGTGTTCTTCGGCGATAGCCTGCGCGCAGAGTGGAACGTGCCAATGGGAGGCGCCAAGAATAATTGTTCGTACATGAGTCAACCGCAATACCCCCTTGTATGAGATCGGTTGCTGAGATCGGTTGCAATAACAGTATGGATGGTGGGAGAGTTTGTCAACGAAACATCAATACGGTCGGGCCGCTCGTGAAGATGACGCCGCCCGGCCAGAGAGAGGCCAGCTATGAATAAGAAACTTCGCACTCTGCAAACCATCCATGAATCAGGAGCCGTCCTCATCGTGCGGCTGGAGAGCGCCGAACTTGCCGAGCAGGTCGCTGAAGCTGCCATCGAAGGAGGCTTCCGGGCCCTGGAAATTACTCTTTCCATTCCGGGGGCCGTTGAAGTGATACGCCACCTGGCCGCAAAACACGGACCCAGCGGCGTGGCGGTCGGGGCGGGGACAGTGCTTGATGAGCACTCCGCATACGAGTGCATCCGGGCGGGCGCCGAGTTCCTGGTCAGCCCCCAACTGAACCCTGCCATGATCAGGACAGCAAACCGGTACCAAGTGCCAACAATCAGCGGAGCCTACACGCCAACCGAACTCGTCGAGTCCGCCGAGGCAGGTGCCGACATCCTCAAGCTCTTCCCCACCGAGGCTGGCGGAGTCGCCTACGCGAAAGCAGTGCTGGCACCGCTGGCGCACCTGCCGATCATGCCGGCTGGGGGCGTAACCCTGGACAATGTGGGCGAGTGGTTTGCCGCGGGTGTGGCAGGCGTCGGCGTGGGGAGCTATGTGACCAAGGCATGGCAGCCGGACGGCGACTTTACCCGCGTCAGCGAGGCAGCCCGGGCTTTCCTCGCAGCTGTAGCAGAGGCCCGCCGTTAATGTCCCCCCAGGTTTTCATTGTCATAGGACCGGCTGGCTCGGGGAAAACGACCATTGCCCAGCAAACGGCAAAGGACCATGAGGCCGCGTACCTGGACAAGGACCGGGTCAGCGGGCGATTTGTCGAATTCGCCCTGGCCGCGACCGGACACGATCCCACCGACCGGGAGTCCAACGACTACTACCGGGACAATTTGCTGCCACTTGAATACGAGACACTCATGGATGTGGCGGGAGTGAACCTGCGCCTAGGCAGGTCCGTAGTCCTCGACGCCCCTTTTGGGGCCTATTTTGGGGACCCTGACTATTTGACCCGCACGGCAGACAGCTTCCACTGGCCAACGTCCACGATCACCGTAGTCCGGGTACGGGTGCCTAAAGACGTTCTGCGTACTCGGCTTATCCGCCGCGGACTGGAACGAGACCAGTGGAAACTTGCCCACTGGGATGAATATTGGTCCTTATATGGCCGCTTGGAGTGCGCCTGGTCCGGCGTGGAATACCTGGACTTCAATAACGAGGCGCCCCTTCCCGTCGATTGAGCCCTGCTCCTAAACGACCGCATGTTGGATCCGAGCAAAGCTATGGCAAAACACATTGACAATGATCACATAGCATCCGTATCGTTGACTGCAACCGATCTCAGCAACCGATCTCATTGGAGATTCCGGATGTTGCATATGCTTCTTTCCGCTTCAAAACCCAGCAGCGCCCACCGCGCTGCCCGGCTGCCCGGCGTTGGAATTCCATCGAACGGGCCAACAAAATCTACAGCCGGCTGAAACCCGCACACCGACGTGTCCGGGAACCCGCAATATACCCACAGCACTAAACGTGAAAACATGGAGAGTTCAATGAAGACCTCAAAGGAAGCCGTTGACAGTTCCGGCACTTCGGAGCGACCCGAAGCGTCTGAACATCCTCGTCGCACACTGAACATGGTGGCCGGTACGATCGGCCATTTCGTTGAGTGGTACGACTGGTACATTTATGGACTGCTGGCGGCCGTGTTCTCGTCACAGATTTTCCCCAGCGATTCCCCCTTCGCCTCCCTCATCGCAGCACTGCTCACCTACGCGGTCGGGTTCGTGGTACGCCCGCTCAGCGGAATCATCGTCTCGCCACTGGCCGATCGTTTCGGCCGGCGGGTCATTCTTACACTGTCTATCTCCGGAATGGCCCTCGGCTCGCTCATCATTGGCCTCACTCCTTCTTTTGCAACCATCGGTTACGCAGCGCCTGTACTCTTCCTGGTTGCACGCATCCTCCAGGGAATCTCGGCCGGCAGCGAGGGACAGAGCGCCATCGCATTCATGGTTGAACACGCTCCCGCGCGCCGGAGGGGCCTGTTCGGTTCGTTCACCAACATGGCAAGCGGTCTGGCGACCCTCGCGGCAACAGGGGCCGCTGCAATGGTCACATCATCCTTTACACCGGCAGACCTTGCGGCGTGGGGCTGGCGCATCCCCTTCGTCATTGGAGGCATCCTCGGCATCGTAGGCCTCATCCTGCGGTCCCGCGCGGAAGAAACCCCTGAATTTGAAGCAGGGAGCCTTGTCGATCAAAAGTCCGCAGCTGCGCGCCTGATGGACCTGCTTCGCGAACACCCCAAGGCGCTGCTGCAGGCAGCAGCGCTCTCTGCTCCGGCCGTGGCCTACTACACCTGGGCCACGTTCCTCCCCACCTACGCCAAGCTGACCTCCGGCCGGGACCTCGCTTCCACACTGGCCGGCAGTGTTATTGGGCTGGCCTTGCTGGTTATCATCGTGCCGGCATGCGGCGCGCTTTCCGACCGTCTCGGCCGACGCAAGATCTTTCCGATCATCGGCGCCATCGGCATGATCGTCCTCTTCTACCCCTTGCTCCTGCTCCTGAACCAGCCGGGCTTCGGCGTTTACGTCCTCGTATCGGCGTCCGGATGGGTTGTTCTCGGTATCTGGCAGTCGGTCTATCCGACCATTCAGGCCGAGCTGTTCCCCGCCTCCGTCCGCGTATCGGGCATCGGCTTCGCACACCAGATCGTGATTGCCGTCTTCGGGGGTACCGCTCCGCTGATTGCGGCCGCATTCGTCGGCGCCGGGCAGCCAATGCTTGTCGCGGTCTACATGATCGTCGTCGTCGCTATCTGCCTCGCGGTCTACTTCACGCTGCCGGAGACCGGAAACCGCGGTGACCGCGCCACCGTGGCGCTTGCCGACCCTGAGGTACTCGAAGGCGAACACCTGGTCTCAAGCACGTCCTCGCGTACCAGCTAGGGCAGGCCTGGCCGTTAGGCGCGCCTGTCCTTTGAAGGCCGGCACAGCCCGACGAGGCATCAGCGGGTGACCCCGATTTACCGGGCCGCCGGCTCGCGCAGCAAATTGCCGGGTGGGATCGAAATTTACAGTACGTGCTATCTAAAAGTTCGTTCCACGTTGGCTCAGAACTGAGAGGAACTCTCCAAGTGAACCAAATGATTATCAATACGTTTTCCTACCTGTGGTCATCCTCGGCAATTGATGCGATTGCCGAGTTGGTTGAAAACGGGCACAAAACCTTTGAAGTCCCAATTAGCTCTCCACATTGCTGGCCGGAGGAAATCTCCGGCCCCGAGCGGTCCGCGATCTACAGCCGGCTCAATGGCTACGGCGCCGATATCAGGTCGCTGAATGCCGGTGGATACGACATCAATCTGGCCAGTCCCGGGGCAAATATGCGCCGGAAGAGTATCGAGCATATCAAGTCAGTGATTGAGCTGGCCGAAGCTTGGAAGGTCCCGGAGGTGGTGATCTCCCCCGGGACGCGACGCCCTATGATTTCGCCCTCTCTTGAAAAGACTTACGGGTGGATGTACGAGAGCCTGGAAAGCCTGATTCCGCTGGCCAAACAGGCGGGCACGCGACTCCTCTTCGAAAACACTCCGTATTGCTTCACCCCCACGATCCAGGACCTGGCAGGCGTCGTTAAGACAATCAACGACGACGCCGTCAAGATCGTCTATGACGTCGCCAACGCCGCCTACATAGGTGAAGACCCCGTACAAAGCTTGCTCTCCCATCACGAGCTAATTGGGTTGGTACATATTTCCGATACGGGTACTGACACATGGGGTCATGATCCGATCGGCACGGGAGTGATTGACTGGTATGGACTGGGCAAGGCGGTCAGCGAAACGTGCGGCGTCAACAACGTAGTTCTCGAGATTATTCGCGAAGAAAACCCCGAACAAGAATTCAAGAAGGCGATGCAGGACCTCAAGGATCGGGGCTGGGAACTGGCCAATTAACCCGGATTTGGCGATCGGGACGCCTGCGGGCCCGTAGGTCGAATTAGAAATTCTAAATAGTTCACATTGCGAATCAGGTGGCCGGTAAAATTGGGCAGCTCTTGATTCTCAAGCAATAGAAGTATTTCTCAAGTGAACCGATGATAAGGACGACGTTTAATGAGAGCTTTGGTCAGTGGTGGAAGCAGCGGCATAGGAGCATCTGCCTGCCTAAGAATCGCAGAGGCGGCTCTTGCCCGCGGCGTACACCCCATGATCGCAGTGGCAGGACACGAATCGAACGGCAACCAAGACCAGGTGGTGCGTTCGATCCAGTCAATGGGCGGTACCGCGATAGCACTGGCGGGCAACCTCGGCGATCCGGATGTACCAAGTCAATTGGTGGAAGCTGCGGTAGCGGAGTTTGGTGGGTTGGACGCCCTGGTAGCGAATGCCGGGATCGCAAATCCTGGTGCTATCTGTGACGTGACAATCGAGGACTGGGACGAAATGTTCTCCGTCAACCTTCGCGGACCGTGGCTTCTTGCCAAAGCAAGCCACCCGCATTTGAAGCAGAGCCGCGGATCCGCCTGCTTTACCTCTTCAATGTCTGGCCAGATACCACACGCAGGATCAGGTGCTTATAGCCCCAGTAAGGCCGCGTTGACGATGCTGGCCCAAACTCTCGCGTTGGAATGGGCGCCTGAAGGAATTCGCGTCAATGTGGTCTCCCCCGGAATGACTCACACACGGATGACCGAAAAAATGTACGCCGATCCCCAAATCAAGAAGGCCAGGGAAAACATCATCCCCTTGGCACGAATTGGAGATCCCATGGACATTGCCAACGTGATCGAGTTTCTCGTAAGCCCTCTGGCGGGCTACGTCACCGGGCAAGACATTTGTGTCGACGGTGGCTTCACCAAATCTATTCTTAGCCATATCCCTGGACGACCAAGCTCCAAATCCTGAAGCCTGCACTGCACCTGCAACCCGGAGCAAAGGGCCAGCCCCGCCACCGTCACGTGCTTTGAAAGCACCGTTACGTTGGCGGGGCCCGACTCACCTGGGCCGCAGCACATCGCTCAACTGTCCATGACAACTACACGAGGAGGCGCCGTGTACATGGCAAAGAACATTTTGGATGGCACGGAATGGACCGCCCCGGAGTTCGCGGTTCTTCTCCCGGAACAACAAAAAGCAGCCCGACAGGAACTGGCATGTCTGTCTTGTGGCGGCCCCGCCGTATTTCGAGCGGGAGCGAAGCGGCGGCCATCGTTCGCCGCCCATCATCAGTATGGCTGCCAGTTGGTTTCGCCAACGTGGAGTGCTTTCAAATACTTGGCAGGCCAGGGATACGCGCTGGACCAAAAGGCCGGAATCTCAATCGGGTGACCCGTCGAAATATGAAGCATGAGGGGCTCGTTCGTGATGAACGGAGTACGGATCATCGTCATGGCTGACAAGTCATGACGCCTACTCCCCCACCCCTGCGGCAGGGCCCCTCTATAGTGCGCCACGCTCCTACGCAATAACGGGACTGTCCCTCGGTACTTGGGTTCCTTCAAGCCAGGCACTCCTGTCTGGGACCCATCGTGCGGCTGACTCTCACTCCGAACTGAATTTCGGGCCTTCGGGTATGATAACTATCAACTCAGGAGTTACATCGGTAGATCAGTTATTGAGTCAACCCCAGAAAGGCGGTGTGACAATGCGCAGCCGAAGCAGCTTTGACGGCATGAAATGCAACGTCGCCCATGCTCTCGAAGCCATCGGTGACGAATGGAGCGTGCTGATCATCCGGGACGCCGTTGTCTGGGGCAAGAGCCGCTACGACGAATTCCTGGAGAGTCTCTCCATCTCGCCCACGGTTTTGTCCAAGAGGCTGGCCACTCTGGTGGACGCGGGCATTTTCGAGCGCTCTCTGTACAACGAAAGGCCTCCCCGGTTCGAGTACAAGCTGACGTCCGCTGGCAAGGAACTCGAGGTGCTGATAAAGGTTTTGGATAACTGGGGATACGAACACGCCCGCACGCCCGATGCCGCTGACCCCATTATGGTCTCAGGCTATGCCCAGAACGTCATATCCCGCTGGTTCAGCGAGCCCGTAACCGTCGGGTCAGGCGCCTCCAGCCGTTAGCCGGCGCATCGGCGAAGTTCACGGCGGTCTGGTCTGCACCATGCCGGAGCCGGGGCGTCGGCACCAACTCAGGCAGCCGTCGGCGCCAGTCGTTTGCTGGCCGGCGCCAGCAGAACGGTCCAACACACGACCAACTCAACGACCCGCGCCATAAAACGGTGCGAGAGCGGGCCGGGCCCGCACGGGTCGCACCTCCATTGCCAAGGATGTCCACGACCAGCCCCAACCGGACCTTTTTCAACGAGGCAACCTATGCCCCGCCGAGGACCTTTTCCATGAGTCAACGTGAGGGGTTGACAGGCGCACTGTGACGGAATAATGTAGCTGCCATCACCACTTACTACTGAAAACGTAGCAACCCCCCGAGTAACTATCGAAAATGGAGTAAGTGCGATCCGGAGGCCATCGCGTTCGCTACATTCCCCTTCGCGACTCGGCCGCGGTTGGCCTTCAGGCCATGTTCCCGGCGATTGTTGATTCGATTCGCTGGAAGTTCCACTTCGAACGCTGTTCAAGCCCAGCAACTACAAAGGAAAAGTTTTATGCCCATATTTCACGCGTATATTCCAGCTCAAAAATTCTCAAGCGAGGAGAAGCGTGCTCTTGCCGATGCCTTGAATCTTGCGCTTCATGAAGCGATGGAAACGCCCATGGATGATCGTTTTGTCGTCATCAGCGAGCATGGCGTGGATGAGCTCTTCATCCACCCAACATTCCCGGCCCAAAAAAGGTCCGACCGGCGCTTGATCGTGACCGTAACCTTCGGTGACAGCAGGACTATCGAGCAGAAGCGCAGGCTCGCCGAGCTGGTCACCCGCTACGCAGTGGAACGCGTGGGCGTCGACCAGGACGATGTAACTCTGCTTATGCATGCCATTCCGCTGGAGAACATGAGCTTCGGCGGCGGCAATCTGGTTTCCGACATCGACCTTTCGATGCCCTGGGTGGAAAGGTAGGAAAGTTCGCGGATGGGATGCTGAATCCAATCGTTGACAGCCACGCTGCCACGGAATAATGTTGCACGCATCACCATCGACTACTGAAAACGTAGTGACTTCCGAAGTAACTACCGAGAATGTAGTCATTGCGGCTGTCGGGCATTGCCCCTGCATTCCCAATCTGAAAGGAAAGGCATGTCCTCTCTGTACCTTGCTACCCCTGTGCGCTCTGTCGACGTTGACGGCACTGGGCTGGCATACCGCGAATTCGGAGACCAATCCGGCGTTCCGCTGGTTTTGTTCAGCCGGTTCCGCGGAAGCATCGACGACTGGGATCCCACTGTCATCGAACTGCTCTCCCAGGATCGCCGCGTGGTCACCTTCGACAACGCCGGCGTGGGCTTCAGCGACGGTGAGGTTGGGGCCAACATTACCGAGATGGCCAAGACTGCCATCGAGTTCATCAAATCCCTTGGTGTTGAGAAGGCGGACCTGCTTGGCTTCTCGATGGGCGGGTACATCGCCCAGCGCATCGCCCTGACCGAGCCGGAGCTGGTCCGGAACATCATCCTCGTAGGTACGGGTCCTGGTGGCGGCGAAGGAGCCACCTACCCCGGGCCGGAGGTTGAACACTGGGTGAATGCAGTACGAGACCCGGAACTCACCTTCCAGGCATTGTGGTTCAACGGTAAAGGGACCGGCAGAGCCGCAACCCGCGCCTACATGGACCGCATTTACACTCCCGAGCGTCCCGGGCGCGCCAATGTAACTGCCGAGGCCGGCGCAAAACAGCGCGCCGCCATCGTTGACTGGTGGGAAGGCAACGGCTCCACCTTGCCGGAGCTGGCGAACATCCAGCACCCGGTCCTGGTCGTCAATGGTTCCAATGACGTCATGGTGCCCACCCCGAACTCCTTCCTAATGGCCCAGCGCATTCCCAACGCCCAGTTGATCATCTACCCCGACTCCGGACACGCCTCACTCTTCCAGTACCCGGAAACCTTCAGCGAACATGTCCTGAAGTTTCTCAGGGACCAGGACAACGGCGGCATGAAGTGATCCATTCCCCCTTCGAATGTCGGGGAAGAGTTTTGGTCACCGGACCCGACGCCGGGTAAGGGACTGGCCATTGCCAAGGGCTTTGATGCCTGGGCCGGCCCAGCAGAAAGGTCCCCGTCGGACGCATTGGCGAATGCAACGAGGTCATCGGGGCCGCCCTGGCACGTCATCCGAAACCCCTTTCTATCATTTCTCCTCTAATTAGACAGGACTGGAATTCAATGGAGACTTCCACAACACCTACGACATCCAGTGGCAATGGATACTCAGCCATCGCGAGCGGCCATCACGCCGCTCTATTCCCTCAACGACAACAGGAACTCTCCGAGCCCATGCCCTCAATGCACCAGGTGGCCACTGCGCCCGGAAGCCCCTTTGAACTCCGCGGCAAGCGCGCCGTGATCACGGGGGCAACTTCCGGCATGGGACTTGCTGTCGCTCGAGCCTTTGCACTGCACGGGGCAGACACCATCATCTCGAGCTTCGACGCGGACGATGTTAGTAGCACAGTCGAGATGCTGGCCAGCGACGGTATCGAGGTTTCGGGCACAACATGCGACCTCTCGAGTTCGGATAACGTGCGCTCGTTCCCAGCGGCCGTCACCGACGAATTCGGGCCCATCGACATCCTGATTGCGCATGCCACGCCATTTGCGCCGATGGGCCCGATCGAACAGACTACCCGCGAGGAACTCGACCGCCTCTTCAGCGGGGTCCTCAACAACTTCGAGCTGATGCGTGGCTTCCTGCCGATGATGTCGAAGAACGGTGGCGGGTCCATAGTCGCAACTTCAAGCATTGCCTCAGTTCGCGCCAGCATTTCGCTCGGCGCGTACGGCGCAGGCAAGGCAGCCACGGACGCCTTCGTTCGAAGCATCGCGGCGGAATGGGGCAGCCGCGGCATCCGAATCAACAGCATTGCTCCCTCGATCGTGCGCACACCATTCGCCGCTCCCGTCTGGGACGACGACCAACGCGGCGACGCAGCCGCGCGCAAGACGGCCCTCGGGCGCATCGCAGAACCGGAAGAGGTGGTGGGTGCTGTCCTGCTGTTCGCCTCGCCGGCCGGCTCCTACATCACCGGTCAAACACTCGTGATCGACGGCGGTCGTTCGATTCTCTAAGAGATCCGCAGTGCATGTCACCTACGAATTAGACGTTCCCTCACACTCATCTACCGGGTCAATGCTGATCCCAAGAAAGGCCGATCGTGGCTACTTCTGACAAAACCTCGCCGATCGTGGCGACCACTGATACGACCTCCGCGAAAACGAACATCCAGGGTTTCCTCGACTCGCAACCCGTAGGAAGAAGACGCTGGTCCATCGTGGTCCTTGCGTTCCTGGTGATCACCCTCGACGGCATCGATGTCCAGGCGTGGAGTTTCGTCTTTCCGCAGATCGTGGCCAAATGGGGGACGCCCCTTGCCGCGATTACCGCAGTGGTTACTCTCGGTGTAGTGGGTATGGCCGTTGGCGCCATACTCGGTGGCCCCCTCGCCGACCGCTTCGGACGACGGACAATCATCTTGGTGGGGACCGCGTGGTTCACAGTCTTCACGCTTCTCGGTGCCGCCTCGCAAACTGTTGAGATGGTTGGCGCCACCCGCTTGTTGGCGTGTCTTGGCCTCGGCGCCGTCCTGCCTACAATCGTCACTCTCGTAGCCGAGTTTGTGCCGGCGGCGCGACGTTCCACTCTCATTACCATCGCCTTCTCCGGATTCACTTTCGGTGTGATCTTGTGCGGCTACTTGGCAGCAGCAATCGTTCCGACCCTCGGATGGCAGGCGCTCCTGGTCACTGCAGGCATACTCTCGCTCGCGATCATCCCCTTGCTCGCGTGGAAAATCCCGGAGTCGGTTACCTTCCTGGCGCTCAAGGAACGCTCCCCCGAGATGGTCAAGCACACTCTCCAGGCAATTTCGCCATCGGCTGACGTTGAGAACATCAACCTCGGCATCGATCGCGCCGAGCCTGTACGGGAGGGCGGCGTCCGAGTCGTGCTGTCCAAGCAGTTCCTGGCCTCAAGCATCCTGCTATGGGTCTGCTACTTTATTGGGCTTTCGGTCACGTACCTCCTCGTCAACTACTTGCCCCTCATCATCAATGCCTACGGGCTGACCGCTGCAGATGCCGGCGTGATCGTCGCAATGTACGGCTGGGGCGGCACGGTGGGCTCGCTGCTCGTCGGTTTCGCCATGGGCAAGCTCGGCAGTTTCCGAGTGCTCGGAGTCATGTTTTGCCTCGGTTCCCTCTCAATCTGGGCTGTCGCGGCGTTCACACTCGGATTCTCCGGCCTCTTGGTGGCCGCCTTCGCCTGGGGACTGTTTCTCCCCGCAACGAACACGGGCGTCAACGCGCTTGCCGCGCTTGTCTACCCAACAAGGGCCCGTGGTACGGGAGTCTCGTGGATGCACGGATTCGGTCGCGTCGGCACCATTGTCAGCGGCATTGTCGGCGGCGTCATGCTCTCCCTCGGCTGGAGCACCGGGCAGATCTTCTTTGCAATCGGCTTCCCGCTCCTCATAGGAACGATCGCAATGATCCTGCTCGGGGTCGCGTCACGTCGCCGGGAGGCGCGCGCGCTGGCCGACAACACCCTCAACTAAATCCCGCCGACAAGGAAGCTACACCATGAACGAGACAACCGATCGCTTCCGCCTTGACGGCGACGTCGTCGTCGTCACAGGCGGCGGGAGCGGCATTGGAAAAACCTTGGCCGCGGCATACGCCGATGTGGGCGCGACCGTCATCATCACCGATGCCAACGAGGAGGCCGCCGAATTGGCCGCCGCGGAAGTTGGTCATGGCGCAACTGCGGTCGCTATCGATGTCACTAACGAGGCATCCGTAACCGACGGTTTCGCGCGGATCGCCGACGAGCACGGCAAACTCGACGTGCTCTTCAACAACGCCGGCGTCAACCGGCGTGTGAAGACCACTGAGCTCAGCATGGCGGACTGGCAGTTGGTGATCGCGGTGAACATGACTGGATCGATGCTTGCCGCCCGGGCCGCGGCCGCAATTATGTTCACTGGCGGAGGTGGCAGGATCGTCAATACTGCCTCGGCACTGGGGCTGTCCGGCGGGTGGTACCCGAACCTGGCTTACCAGGCCACCAAGGGTGCTGTCGTCAACATGACGCGATCGCTGGCAGTTGAATGGGGGCCGCAGAACATCCGCGTCAATGCTGTTGCACCGTCCCTGGTACGCACACCGTTCATCAAAGCAATAACGGATCAACCGGGTCAGGTGAAGTTCTTCGAGGGGCTCTCTCCGCTCGGGCGCATCGGTGACGTGGAGGACCTGATCGGGCCGGTGATTTTCCTGTCATCGCGTTCCTCCGATTTTGTAACCGGACACATCCTGCTCGTCGACGGCGGCCTAATGGCCTCCTAGTGCTGATGGTCTTGCGCGAGGAGACCTATTCCCTGACCATCGGCGGTCGAACGATACATGTAGAGCACCGGCACGACGGGTCCCCCCCGATTTAGTAACTGCACTGACAATGACAAAGGAGTCAGCCATGTCCAATGATCAGCACCAAACGCCGCGATCGCAAACCCAGGGCAAATTCACGATCGAACGGGTCAGCTTCCGTGCCGACGGCGACGTTGAGCTTCGGGGCAACCTCTACATCCCCACGACAGGTGATGGCCCACACCCGGCACTGACGCTTTCCATGGGGTACGGAGGAGTCAAGGAACAGGGCGCACTCCCCTATGCCGAAGCCTTCGCCAGCGCCGGCTTCGTCGTGCTCTTCCACGACCACCGCGGCTTCGGAGAAAGTGATGGAACACCGCGCCAGGACATCAACCCCTGGCAGCAAATCGAAGACTGGCGCAGGGCCATCACCTACCTTGAGTCCCGCCCGGAAGTAGATCCGGACCGGATCGGGCTATGGGGCTCGAGCTACTCGGGAGGCCACGCACTCGTCCTGGGCGCTACCGAACCCCGGTTGAAGGCGATCGTCTCGCAAGTGCCCACCATCAGCGGCTACCAGCAAGGACTCCGGCGGGTCAGCCCCGAAAAACTGGCAGCACTGCAGGCCTCGTTCGCGGCCGATGACCGCGCACAACTCGCCGGTGAGGAACCGCACCGTATCGCCCTGGTCTCTGACGGGTCCGTCCCTGCCAGCTACACCGATCCGGAAGCCGTATCGTTCTACCTGCAACCCATCCCCGACGGGCTCTGGGAGAACAACGTCACCATACGCTCAACACGGGCGGCGCGGGCCTACGAACCCGGGATCTTCATCGGACGCATCTCACCGACGCCTCTGCTGATGATCGTCGGGGACAGCGACACGGTGACACCAACGGATCTGGCACTGGAGGCCTACCAGCGCGCCCTCGAACCCAAAGAGCTGCTGCTCTTCCCCGGGGGACACTTTGACGCCTACCTCAGCGAATTCGAAGCCACCTCCGGTGCAGCCCTGCAATGGTTCACCAAGCACCTCATGCCGGAACAGTAGTGTAGGGAGAAACATCTGACCATGACTGACGGATCCGGACGCTACATGGCTTGGCCCGCTACCACCCGCTACGGGCTCTCTGTCGCGCCCGGAACCCTCGGTCTCGTTCAGGACTTCCTCAACACCATCACAGAGGGAACCATAGCTCCCCCCGACCTACTCGCCACCCTGGACACCGCCCAGGAATGGGCCGACACAGTGACCGAGCAATGGATATCCATCGACGAACTGGGTTGGGCGAAAACCCTGCCTATCGTCCCGTGATGGCAGTCTCCACCGGAGGTATCGATCTCCGGCCAGACGGGGAGGGCTGGCAGTACTTCGAGATGGCGCTGCTTCTCATCTGCCACCAAAGTCAACTCGAAGGCGTCCTACGCCGCATGAAGTCATGCAAGAGCGAGACGTGCGACGTCGTCTTCTTCGACCGCTCCAAAAACAACAGCGGCGCCTGGCACGACGTCAAGGTCTGCGGAAACCGGGCCAACGTCCGGGCCCACCGGGAACGCTCAGCAGCGGTCTAAAGCCCCCATCAGGCGAGCCTTGGTTTCCCCTGCATCCGGTGCACCCAGTTCTTCTGGAGCGCACCGCTCTTACGGCTGAATCCCAACACGTCCCTGCCAGCCCCTGTGGCCCTTTGATCGGGTCAGGGGCACACACGAACACCTGCATTCGATCCTGCCCAGGCGCCGGGTCACCCTGCTGTGGGCCGTTGGAGGATTGCGCGGCCCTCAGTCAGGACGAATTGCTCAATCGGTGCGCTGAACTCCCTTTCCGTGACAGTCCAAGCTGTGTAGCCTTGCGATTTTTCGAAGAGAACGCGAGGTTCCACACCATCGCCAAGCATCCATAGCATGTCAGCCTTTGGTGTTACTGCCTCTACTTTTCCAATCCGGCTATACCGGCTCCCTCTCCGTACACAAATGGTGCGCCCGGCCAGATGAGTCCAGTCATCAATACGTCGACCCGTCATATCAGCGACTCCATGGTTGGTAGGGCTATCTTGATGAAGCCAGTGAGTTCCTGGCCGCTCGAAGTGGTGCAACATCAGATTTCGAACCACCATCCAATCCACGCTGCCGAGCCGAGGAGAGGACCCTCTGGCATGATCTCTTCGTGCACAGATGCGGACGGGAGCGGAAGATTCTCCAGCCCGCGTTCGGTATACATAGCTGGTTGAGGATGCTGGTCGGGCAATACAACGCTCGTACAGAGCTCAGCGGGGGCAGTACCGTGATGGCACAATTTTCCGTGCAGATTATTTGACATGGGCGGATCCACTTGGCTTTGCGCGCCATAAAACTGCCTGAGTGATTTGGCCATTGGCATCAGCATCGTAGGGGCCGAGCAACTGTATCTCGGGCGGGATGTGTTCAGTGCATGTCAGTGGGAGTCTTATGACCGTTGGAGTGCTCCCTGTCGGATGATTGATTAGCCGCCGGGACTTCATGGCGGTTCCCTTCTTTCCTGTTGGTGGTGTTGTTCAGCTGTGCAGTCGTGAAAATTGAGCAGGGCAAACCCTTATTCAGCGGCTGAGGAGCAGGGCTTCCCCCTGGCCGCCGCCGCCGCATAAGCCGACAGCTGCCTTGCCGGTGCCGCGCCGTAGGAGTTCGTAGGCGGCGCTGACCACCAGCCGTGCACCGGAAGCGCCGATAGGGTGGCCTAGGGCGATCGCTCCGCCGTTGATGTTGATCCTCTCCATCCCGACGCCAAGCTGTGCGGCAGAATGGAGCGCTACCGAGGCAAAGGCCTCGTTGATCTCCACGAAATCCAGTTCAGCCGCGTTCCAGCCCTCCTTTGCCAGTGCTTTGCCGATTGCACGGGCTGGTTTGTCCGGCAGTGACGTGTCGGGGCCGGCTGTCTGCCCGGGGGCACCGAGTACGGCCAGGACCTCAAGTCCATGGTCATTCGCGTAGCGGCGGGTAGTAAGGACGACGGCGGCCGCACCGTCGTTGAGCGGTGAGGCATTACCGGCCGTGATTGTGCCGTTGGGTGAGAAGGCAGGCCGGAGCCGACCCAGCAGTTCTTCGCTGCTGTTCGGGCGTACGCCCTCGTCCATGGTTGCCAGTTCGGTCTGTCCGCCCCGATGGGGCACCTTAACAGGGACGATCTCGGCGTCGAAGAGCCCGGCCGCCTGTGCGGCAGCAGCCCGGCGGTGGGAATCGGCCGCAGTCCTGTCCTGTTCCCCGCGGGCAATCCCGATAGCCTCATTTATGCGGTCCGTCGCCAGGCCCATGGCCTCGTGGTCAAAGGCATCGGTAAGTCCGTCATGAGCCGCCGAGTCGACTAAGGCGGCGTTTCCATAAAGATGTCCGGCGCGCGAGCCTGCCAGAAGGTGTGGGGCGTTGCTCATCGACTCCTGTCCGCCTGCCACCACTACATCGGCTTCTCCCAACTGCAGCAGGCGGCTCGCCTCGATAATGGCACTCAGGCCGGAGAGGCACACCTTATTGACGGTGGAGGCGTGGGCGCCAAGCGGAATCCCCCCGGCGACGGCCGCCTGGCGGGCAGGATTTTGTCCCGCCCCGGCCTGGAGGACGTGACCCATGATGACGGCGTCCACCACATCGGGGTGGATTCCAGCCCTGTCCAGGGCCGCCGAGATTGCTTGGCCGCCGAGCTCAGTGGCGGACAGTGATGCAAGCTGTCCCATAAGCCTGCCTTGCGGGGTGCGTGCTGCCCCTACGATCACAACATCTGACGTCTTCTTCATATCTTCTCCTTGGGAAACGCGCAGGCCGGGGTGGAAAGTGGTGCCAACTTTCCGGTCCAGCAGCGGCGTCAGCCCTCCTGCATGGAAGGGATAGTTGGCGCCGAGGATCATGCACAAATCGATCTGCTCCGGTCCGGCCACCACGCCCTCGTCGAGCATGGCTGTGACTTCCTGGGCCAGCGCGGACAGAATCCTGTATTGGACGGCGACGGGATCGACGGACCTCGGCACAGGCAGGAGGTCGACGGCGGCAGGTGAAATCCCGCCTTCGTCGTCCAAATAGCCGGCGCTCCCGGAGGCGACGAGCGCAGCCAGGCTGGTGCTTACTGGGAAGCGCGCCGGATAGGCCGCATGCATGGCCTTGCAGATGTGCAACTGCACGGCCGGGCCGATGTATTGCAGCAGTTGCAGTGGAGTCATGGGCAGGCCCAGCGGTTCCAATGCACCGTCCACGGTGGCGGGATCGGCGCCGTCGTCAATCATCGAGAGCATCTCGCTGAACAGGCGGGTCAGCACACGGTTCACCACGAAGCCGGCCGTATCCGTGACCAGCACGGCGGCTTTGCGTAGACGCCGGGCAAGCTCAAACGCCGTCGAAAGCGAGGAATCGTCTGTGCGAGGTGAGGTGATGATCTCCACCAGCGGCAGCACGGCTACGGGGTTGAAAAAGTGGAAACCGACCAGCCGTTCAGGATGCGCGAGGCCGTGACCCATAGCTTCAATCGACAATGAGGAGGTGTTGGTCAACAGCAGAGTGTCCGGCCGCAGCATCGGTTCGAGCTCAGCGAGCACTGCCCGTTTCACCTCGAGTTCTTCAAAAACTGCTTCAATGACGACGTCGCAGTCGGCAAAAGCGGCCTTGTCCGTGCCCCCCGTGATCAGGTCGCGGACGGCATCCGCATCCCTTTCGTGAAGGATCCCCCGGTCCACCAGTTTGCCCAGGTCCGCGCCGATCCGGCCCAAAGCTGAGTCGATGCGCTCCTGGGACAGATCGGTGATGTGTACTGGGACGCGCAACTGCTGGGCGAAGACGAGGGCGAGCTGACTGGCCATGAGTCCGGCACCGATGACGCCAACCGCGCGCACGGACAGCGGCTCGGCGTCCGGCCTGCCCGTGGGCCTCTTGGCCATGGACTTCGTGAGGTGAAAGGCGTAAATGCTTGCTCGCGCCTCATCGGAAAGCAGTAGCTCTCCAAAGGCCCGGATCGTTGCTGCCGTCTGAGCAGCGGCGCCGGCGGTGACATCGGTCGCTGCGATCAGGTCCAAGGCGCGGTAAGGAGCAGGCGCAGCACCATGGAGGCGGGCGTCGAGTTGAGTCAGGACCGCCTCCAGCGCTGTGGAATAAGCGAACCCGGCGGGCTGCCCTTCCTCTTCGGCTGGGCCCGGGCGGCTCGGGGCTCCAGCAGTGCCGGCGAGGATCCCGGCGGCAAAATCCAATGACGCTACCAGGAATCCCTCCTCCGGCAACACCGTATCGACCAAGGCAAGCCCAGCCGCGGCTTTGGCTGACAGGTTCTTGCCAGCGAGCGAATCCGTGACCACCAGCCGGGCCGTCCGGGCGGGTCCGAGTAGCGCTGCTGTTCGCGGTATGCCGCCCCAAGCTGGAACCAGCCCGAGCCGGACCTCGGGAAAGCCAAGGGCCTGAACCGAGTCTGCGACAGTACGGTAGTCGGCGTGGAGGGCCAGTTCGAGCCCGCCGCCCAGCGCGATTCCGTTGACGAACGCGAAAGTTGGCACGGGAAGCGCCGCCAGCCTGCCCAGCGCATCGAGGCCCTGGCGCGCCACGTTCTCTGCCTGCTCCAGGGTGGTGGCCTCTGTCATCGACTTCAGATCGGCGCCGGCACAAAATACCGCGCCCTTACCTGTAACGGCGACCGCGTCAACTCCATCCAGTCTTAGTGAAAGCACAGCGGCCTTGAACCGGGCCAGGGATGCCGGGCCCAGTGTCACGGGCCGGTTGCCCGTGTTAGCCAAGGTTAGGACCGCGAAGCGGAAACCGGCGTGGTCCATATAGGTCGTGACGATCTCGGTGACGGTTTCCGTGGGCTGAGTCATGGGACTAGGAGAAGCTTGGAATGCCGGTGATGGCACGGCCCATGATCAGGGTGTGGATCTCGTCCGTGCCCTCGTAGGTCCGCACACTTTCAAGATTGTTTGCGTGCCGCAGCGGCGAGTATTCGAGCGTGATCCCGTTTCCGCCGAGGATGGTGCGCGCGGAGCGGCAGATCTCAATTGCCTGCCGGACATTGTTGAGCTTCCCGAAGGAGATTTGCTCGGGACGCAGCCGTCCGGAGTCCTTCAGGCGCCCGGTCTGGAGGGCCACCAGTGTCCCCTTTTGGATCTCCAGCACCATGTCCACCAGCTTCTGCTGCGTGAGCTGGAACGCAGCGAGCGGCTTGCCAAACTGGGTCCGCTGGTTGGCATAAGCCAAGACGGTTTGGTACGCATCGCGGGCGGCGCCCATGGCGCCCCACAGGATGCCGTACCGGGCTTCGTTGAGGCAGGAGAAGGGGCCCCGGAGACCAGTGACTTCGGGGAGTACGGCAGTGGCGGGCAACTGGACGTTCTCCATGGTGATGTCGCACTGGATTGAGGCCCGCATGGACAGCTTGTCCGGGATCGGGGTGGCCAGGAAGCCCTCGGTGTCCGTCGGGACGACGAAACCGCGGATGCCGTCGTCGGTAGCTGCCCAGACGACCGCCACATCCGCGATGGAGGCAAGGCCTATCCAGCGCTTGGCCCCATTCAGCACCCAGCCGTGCCCAACACGTTCCGCCCGGGTGACCATGCTGGCGGGATCGCTGCCCGCAGTTGGTTCGGTGAGGCCGAAGCAGCCGATGAGCTCACCTGCAGCCATGCCAGGGAGCCATTGCCGCTTTTGCTCCTCTGACCCGAACTTGGCTATGGCGCTCATAGCCAGGGAACCCTGCACGGAGACAAAAGTTCGGATGCCTGAATCGCCGGCTTCAAGTTCCATAGCGGCTATTCCGTATTCGACGGCGCTGCGGCCGCCGCAGCCGTAGCCGTTCAGGTGCATGCCGAGCAGGCCCAGGCTTCCCATCTCTTTGACAAGGTCCTGAGGGAAAACCGCGTCCTCGTACCAGGCGTTGATGTTGGGCCGAATGCGGTCATCGACGAACTGGCGGACCTGGCTGCGCAGGTCGAGCTCCTGTTGGCTGAGCAGTGAGTCGATGTCAAGGTAGTCGGTGGCGAGGTCGATCACGGGTGTGCTCCCATTGGCTGGTCGTTGGTGTTCTTGTTGTGGAGTTGTGGGGAATCTGTGGCTGGCAGGCTGTTGAGCCAGGCACGGACTTCGTCGGCGTGCTGCCCAAGCCGGGGTGGGCGCCGGCGGTAGGACACTGGGGTGTCGGATAAAGTGATCGGATTGGCGGCCAGGTCTACGCTGTCCTGGCCCACGCCATCGCGGTCGGTGTTGTCGTGGCCGGCTCCAACGCTTACGCGGGGGCTGAGACCAAGTTCGCCGGCCATGGCAAAGGCTTCGGCGATGTTATTGACCGGCCCGCAGGGAATCCCATGCGCTGACAGCAACCTGTACCAGTGGTCGGCGGTTTCGCCGGTTGTCCGTTCCGTGATGATGCTGTCGAGCTCATCGATGTGGGCGACGCGGGCAGCGTTGGTAGCGAAACGTGGATCGTTTGCTGCCTGTGGAACGCCAAGTGCGGTGCAGAGCTGAGTGAACTGCCGGTCGTTGCCAACAGCGATGACCACTGACCTGTCCGAAGCGGGAAACAGCTGGTACGGCGCGATCGACGGGTGCCGGTTGCCCAGGATGCCCGGAACCGAGCCCGCGGCGGTGTAGCCCACGCTCTGGTTGACCATGCTGGACAGCAAAGTGCCTAGCAGATTGACCTCAACAAGCTGGCCCCGTCCTGTTGTCTCCCGCGCCCGCAGGGCGGCCAGCACACCGATCGCGGCATGGAGCCCCGTCAGCACGTCGACCAGGGCGACGCCGGCCTTGACCGGCTCACCAGGTGCCGGCCCGGTGACGCTCATCAATCCTCCGACGGCCTGCACCAGCAGGTCGTAGCCCGGCAGGTCCGCCGCGGCGTCGTGGGAGCCGAACCCTGTGATGGAGCAGTACACCAGCCGTGGGTTGATCTCTGCCATCTGGTGGTAGGACAGCCCGTACCTTGCCATCGTGCCCGGCCGGAAGTTTTCGATCAGTACGTCGGCGCGCCGAATCAGTTCGACCAGGTCCTCATGGTCGGCCGCCGCTGACATGTCTGCGGTAAAGGAGCGCTTGTTGCGGTTGACCGACAGGAAGTACGTCGCCTCATGATCATCGGTAAACGGCGGACCCCAGTGGCGGGTATCGTCACCGGAACCGGGACGCTCGATCTTTATGACGTCGGCGCCAAGGTCACCGAACAGCATCGTCGCGTACGGCGCCGCCAGCACCCTGCTGAAATCTGCGACGATGATCCCCGCCAGCGCGCCGGCAGGCGGGCGTTGCGGATCGGTGTCAATCATTGGAACTCCTTAGTTGGTGATCAGCGGGGTGATCAATGACTGGCTGCGCGGACCGCGTTGTTGAAGAGCGGAGTCCGGACGATCAGCATGATGGCGGCGGCCGCCAGCGGCAACACGGTCACCTGCAGCAGGCCGGCTCCTTGCCAACCGACGCTTGGCACCAGCGCAGCGAACAGCAAGCCGGAAAAGGCTGCCGATCCGTAGTAGCAGGTGACGAAGAGACCGGCGGCGCGCCCCACCTGGTGCGGACGGACTGCCCGCTGGATGGCGCTGTTCATGTTGGGGAAGAAGACGCCAGTACCGAACACCCCCATGAGGCAGGCGAAGACGCACTGCCAGGCGAACGGTGCCTTGAGCTGGTAGATCAGCACGCCGAGCACCGCCATGACAGCCAGGGAAACGATCAGCAGGGTCCGCTGGTTGATCCGGTCCCCGATCCAGCCCCCGAGCAGACCGGCGAGGCCGCCCAGACCCACGAAACTCAGTGCCACGGCGGACTCTCCGGTGGAAATGCCCAGTTGAGTGGTCAGGAATGTGGGGTACAGGCCCAGGAATCCATAGAGCGCGATGGAGCCGCAGCCGGCGGCAGCCGCGATCGCCAAGGAGTTGCGGTTGTACGCCCTGTCCGGCATGTAGTCATAGGATCCTTCGACGCCGGTCAGGCTGATGGCCCGCTCGGTGAACTTGCGGCTGACGGTGAACGCGACCACCACTGCGAGCAGCAGACCGAGTGCCCCGAAGATCGTAAAGGGCGCACGCCACGTTCCGAACTGGCCGGCGAACATGATGCCGAGGGCGGGCCCGAAGGTTGCACCCAGGCCGAATGCGAAGCCCAATATACCCAGGGCGAGGCCCCGCCGGAGGTGGAAGAACGACCCGACCGCGGCGAACAGAGCTGCGGCCTGCATGCCCTCACCCAGCCCGGAGATGACCCGGTACACGGCCATGTCGCCCCACGAAGCGGCAAGCGGTGTGGCCAGCGTGCCCAGGGAGTAGATCGCAATGCTGACTATCAGGACGGTTTTGCGCGAGAAGCGCTCCACCAGGAACCCCGCAGGGATGCCTGCAATAGCCATCCCCAAGGTGAAGATAGTGGCCAGCAGTCCGCCGGCCTGCAGGCTGAACCCGTACTCAGTGCTGATAGTGCCCAGCAAGGGAAAGAAGACCTGCCTGTCCATCGCGTTGAGCATAAATGTGATGGCCAGTACCGCGAGCGACACACCAGCAACCACCTTGGTGGGCATGCCCTCGGGATTGTCCTTGACCCGTGATGGTGCAGGGCTGGACGGAACCGCATCCATGGAAATAGCGTCCATGGGTTCCGGGTATGTGGGCACGGCGGGGTCGGTGGAAGGTCCAGCTGGGGCCGAAGGCTGGCCTGTGCCGAAGGGGGTCGAGTGGGACATCTTTGTCTCCTAGTCGGGAGGATTTCGTTCTCATGTGGATTTGCTGGCCGAATCGGCCAATGATCAACGGAATGACATGAAGTACGGCAGGTGGCCGGATCCTGACCAGGCCCGGAAGTCTCCTCCCCTGGTCAGGTGGGACCCGCCTCGTGCGTCGCAGTGTATAGAAGCTGCCCGTTTCTGCTCGTGCAGTCTGTGCAGATTGGATGCGACGAGATGTGGAACTTGTGCTAACGATAGCACGCTCACTGGCCGAGTCAAGAGCATGTTGGTACTTCTGATCACAAAAGTCATCCGCCTTGACGACTACCGCAGGAGTGCTATCGTTAGCACTAGTAGTCCTCGTCGCTGGCACGATTTGAGCCTTCATGCCAGTACGTTGAAATGGGCTGGCGCTCGGGATGGCGCGTCAGTCCAGGCCGCATCAGTACACTGATCCCAGCCCGGTTCCCGATAGCAACCGCTCACCGGCTTCACAGGAGGAACGATGGTCACCACCAAGGATATCGCTGCACACCTGCAGCTGTCGGTCTCCACAGTGGGCCGCGCACTGGCCGATGACGCGCGCATCAGCGACCAGACCAAGGCGCGGGTGCGCCAGGCGGCTTCCGAGCTCGGATACGTAGGCAACCATGCCGCACGAATGATGCGCGGGGCTCCCAGCAACGTGGTTGGGCTGGTCATCCCTGATATCCGGAACAGTTTCTACTTCACGATTGCCCATGAGCTGTCTACGATCATGGCCGGCGAGGACTATCAGCTGATGCTGGCCGAGACTTTCGATGACCGCCTCATTGAGAGGCGCCATCTTCGCGAGCTCTCGGCGAGCCGTGCGGCAGGGGTTGTCATTGCCCCCACCCCAAATCCCCACAGCGATTCGATCAATATGCTGAGCGGAATGCCGTACGTCCAACTACTGCGCAAGCATTCATCTCTGGGCGCCCAGTGGTTCGGCATCAACGACCGTCGCGCGCTCAAGGATGCCACGACGCACCTGCTCGATCTCGGCCACTCCCGGATCGCCTATATCGGAGCGCCCGCCGACCTGCCCACAGGCCGGGAGCGGCTCGAAGGCTACAGCCAGGCCCTGCACGAAAGCAACGTTCCACAACGCTCGCAGCTTATCGAGTTGGGCCCACCGGCGTCTCCCGAGCACGCCCGGGAGGCCATCCGCCGGCTACTGAACCGACCCAGTCCGCCCACCGCCGTCGTCCTTGGCTCCGTCCTTCACACTGTGGGCGTTCTGGACGGATTACTGGAGATGGGCATCGACGTTCCGACGGAACTGTCCGTGGTGGGCTTCGGCGATCAAAGCGGGTTCTCCTGGTGGGGGCCTGGCCTGACTACCGTCAGCCTTCCCATCGGCGATGTGGCCACCTCCTGCGGCCTATGGTTCATCCGCCGGCTCAACAATCCGCCTGCTGGAAATGACCCCTACGAGTCGGCGTCAGTGGGCTGGCTCGTGCAAAGGGGCAGCACTGCCCCACCTTCCGCGGCATCGCGCGAGCGCTCCGCCTGAAACCGAATTACCAACCAAAAGCTGCGTCCCTTGCGCGAACCTAAAAGTAATGATGCTAACGATAGCATGACATAAATCACATTGGAGATGGACAAATATGCTGCCACCGGTCGATCTACGTCCGCCATTCAACATCACCCGAACCAGCCACCTGCGCCTGAATGTCGCCGACCTTGCCGCGAGCCGTGACTTCTACACCACTGTCCTCGGCCTGGTGGTGACCGAGGAGGACAACTCCACCGTCTACCTGCGTGGCCTCGCCGAGGCCTGTCATCACAGCCTTGTGCTGGAGAAGAGCAAAGACGGCGGCACCGCCCGCCGGATAGGTTTCCGCGTCTTCTTTGAAGAGGACCTGGACGAGGCCTACAGCTATTTTCGTGAGCGGGGACTCCCGGCCGAGTGGGTGGACATGCCACATCAAGGCCGCACCTTGCATGTTGCAGACCCCGCCGGCACTCCCGTGGAGCTGTGCGCAACCATGGAGACCCGGCCACGGCTGCACATCAACTTTGAGCAGTACAAAGGCGCCCACGCCCAGCGGCTGGACCACTTCCAACTGCTCACGCCCGACGTCTACGGGTTGTGCGCGTTCTACAGCGAACTGGGATTCCGAAACTCGGAGTACCTCGAGCATGGCGATGAACTTGTGGGAGCCTTTATGTACCGCAAGGGCACCTGCCTCGACCTGGCGATGGTGCCCGGCGCCGGTCCAAGCCTCCACCACTTCGCTTACACAGTCTCGGAAAGCCACGACATCTTCACCGCCTGCGATTTCGCCGGCATCCTGGGCTATGGCGACCAGGTGGAGCGTGGTCCGGGCCGTCATGGCCCGGGCGGCATGCTGTTCGCGTACCTCCGGGACCCGGACGGCCACCGCGTTGAGGTCTTCAATAGCCACTACCAGACCATCGATCTTGAGACCGAGCCTGTTCGCTGGGACGCCGCATCGGTGAGCACCAACGCACGCTGGGGCCTGCCGGCCCTGGAACAGTGGTACTTCGAAGCCTCGCCCTTCGTCGGCACACCACTGAAGTCCCCGGCTGTCCGCCCTGCCCCCATGACGCTGGAAAAGTTCCTGGCCAGCCCCCAACTCCCCTGATTGCCAGCCCCGCTGACACCCCAACCCGACTGGAGCACCACACTATGTCCCGAGTTCCCTCCCTGTCCCGCGACGACGCCGTCTCGGTCCACCAGCAGCCGCTGTGGGACCGCATCGAGGCGGAACGCAAAATGCCCACAGCCAACATCTTCCGCTCACTGGCGAACGCCCCGGTGCTGCTCGACGCGTTCCTCTCCTACGCCAACGCCATGCGCGACAGCTCCCTGCTGAGCCCGAAGCTGCGGGAGCTTGCCATCCTGTCCGTGGGTCACGCCACCGGCTCTGAGTATGAGATCGCGCACCACCAGTCCCATGGCCTCAAAGCCGGACTCACGGATGAGCAGCTTGCCGCAGTGGCCGACGGCACCAGCACTGAGTTGTTCAATGACCTCGAACGCGCAGTGATAGCGCTGGCGCGTGAATCCACCATCAACGTGAATGTGTCCGATGAAAGCTGGTCAGCTGCAGCCAAGCACCTCGATGACCAGCAGATGGTGGAGCTCACGTTGACCATCGCCTGGTACAACTCAGGCGTCCGGATAATGGGCCTCCTCGGCATTGAACTCGAGGACAGCTACCGTAAGTAGCTGCCTGCCTCCCTCCCCCAGAACCACACCCTTTTCCCAGAAGGAGCCGTCAATGGCGACGATGCGCGCAGCCAGACTGCATCAGATCGGCGATCCGATGTCGATCGACACCATCGAAGTACCCAAGCCCCGACCCACGGATGTACTGGTCAGGGTCAAGGCCGTCGGCATTGTGCCGAACATGGCCAACGTGATCAATAGTTGGCCCACTTGGTTTCCGCACCAACCGATCCCCAAATTTCCGGCGATCTTCGGGCTCGATCCCACCGGGGTGGTGGAAGAAGTGGGCGAGTCCGTCATCAACATCAAACCCGGAGACCGGGTGTATGTGAGCCCGCTCCGCTCCTGCGGCAGCTGCTACGCCTGTTCCGGGGGAACCCCCAGCCGCTGCCGCTACTACACCCTCAACGGGTATTTCAGCACCTCCCGCGATGGCCAGAGGATCTTTGATCTCTACCCTTACGGCGGGTTCAGTGAGTTCATGACCGCGCCACAACAGGCTCTGGTTAAGATTCCTGACAACCTTCCGTTTGAGCTGGCAGCCCGTTTTGGCTACATCGGCACCGCTTACGGTGCCCTGCGCCTGGCCGATGCCGGACCCGGCACGGTGGGCTTGATAGACGGCATCACCGGTACCTTGGGCGTGGCTGCTACCGTGCTTTGTTTGAGCATGGGCGTTGCGAAGATCCTGGGCACGGGGCGCAACGCGGAGCTGCTCCAGCGCGTGAAGGCGCTCGCCCCGAACAGGATAGAGGTCATGAACCTCGGGGAGCAGTCCTCCGGGGAGTGGGCCAAGGCCCGGACGCGGGGCGACGGTGCCCACTTCGTGATCAGTGCGCTCGGGGCCAGGGCTGACGCCGCAACCATGGTGGACTCCATGAAGGGGGTCCGGCGTGGCGGCCGCGTGGTGAACGTCGGCGGAGTTGCCGACGAGGTCCCAGTGGACATGAAGTGGCTGATGGACGAGCAGGTGCAGATTATCGGTTCGAACTGGTTCACCGCAGCCCAGGGCCAGGAGATGGCAGACATGGTCGAGACAGGAACCCTGGACCTCAGCTACCTTGAGACTGAGGCCTTCCCGTTGTCAGACGTTAACAATGCCATCTCAGGGCGGTTGAAGGACCCGCGCGGTGGCTTCAGCAACTATGTAGTCATTCCCTAGTGAAGTTTCCGGCTGGCCGTCCCTTCGGGGACGGCCAGCCGAGGTGTCCCTGAGACACGGGACAGTACTTAGGCGCCGGCGCCGGTGAGCACAAATGCCACCGTCGCCGGCGTCTTTGTCTTGTTCCGCCAGGCATGGCGGGCGGCAAGCTGCACTATGGTGTCACCCGGGCTCAACAGCACCTGTGCGCCGTCGTCGAGCTCCAGCCACAGCTCCCCGTCCAGCACCACTCCGTAGTCGACGCTGGGCGTGCGGTGCATGCCGTCCGGCTCGAACACCTCCGCAAGGTCAGGGGCGTAGGCCGCCATCTCCTGCCCTGCGGCGCCCGGATCGAAGCCCGGGCTCATCACCACGGATTCCGGTGCGTAGCTCACGATCACGAAGCTGGCCCCGCCTGGCCCCGGCACCACCGGGCCGTGGTTGTCGGTAGGTTCCCCCTCCGGCAGCGAACCTGATGGCACCCCCGGTGTAAACCAGACCCGGACCTGAGCCTGTCCCGGCATACTCGCGAACGCATGGCTGTTGGGCACTGGTCCGTCGGAAACAAAAACGGACTTTCCAGATCCGTCCATGCCGGTCACCACTCTGCGTACAGTCATGGCTTGTCCTCTCTCTATGTGCAATCGTTAGCACTATTCCCCCATGACGCTGAGGTGTCAAGGGATGGGATCAAAACCGGGAATGATTTAGCGTCGACCTCCTACTTTTACGGGTAAGCATCTGGCATTCGCCTTCATCTGTGCTATCGTTAGCATTATGCTTGAAGAAGATAAGATCGACGACGGCGTCGCTCCCGCGGGAATCGTCCTGACCCAGGCGGGCCTCCCCCACGAAAAGGCAGCCATCTGGCTGGTGCGCAGCGGCAAGGCACTTCCGTTGCAGGCGTGGGCCGGACGCTGGGCCTGCGCCGGATTCGCCTCACTCACTGAGCTGATTGCCCACTGGGGCAGCGTCCATGCGGAGCTTCGCCGGCTCATCGAGCTCCCTCAGACTTCAGCGGCGATCCGCGAAGAGGGCGTTCCGGTGGCTTCCCTGCGGCTCGAGGCTCCCATCCAGCCCACCCAGGTTTTCTGCACCATCGGGAACTACCGCCGCCAGGTCATCGAAGCCGCGGTGGACGCCGGCGACCCCGCCGACGCCGGGCAGTTAGCGGCCGACACCGCCCAGGCACTAAAACTCCGACGCCGGGATGGCAGCCCCTACGTCTGCTTGACCAGCAACGACAGGGTTGGCCCCGCTGATGGCGAACTCGCCCTGGAGCCGGACTTGGACACCCTTGACTGGGAAGTGGAGATCGGCGCCGTCGTCGGAGGTTCCGGCTACCGCCTGACGCTGCCGGAGGCTGAGGCGGTGGTCGCCGGCTACTGCGTGGTCAACGACCTGACCATTCGCTCCCGCATCTTCCGGCCCGACTTGCCCGCGCTGGCCTCGGATTGGCTGCAGTGCAAGGGAATGCATGGGTCGCTGCCGCTTGGACCCTGGTTCGTGCCGGCCTGGCAGGTCCCCGACCCCTCGTCACTGCGGCTTCGGCTCTCGCTCAACGGCTCACCCATGCAGGACGACACGGCCGACGACATGCTGTTCACCATCCCCGAACAGATGGCTTACCTGTCCCAACACACCCGTCTTCGCCCCGGAGACCTGCTCTGCACCGGCTCCCCCGCCGGGTTCGGGATCCACCACGGCCGGTTTCTGCGGCCCGGAGACTCCGTAAAGGCCTCGATAACCGGGCTCGGCGAGCAGCGCACCCGCTTCGTTGGTCCGAAATCCATTCCCACCCCATCCCCTTCAACCTTGGCCGATCCAGGCCTGACCACCACATAAGGAGCAGACTCATGACGCTGCAGCAAACAGTCCTGCTGACAGACCGGGCCTGGCCCGACGACAGTATCGAACGCGGCATCATCGAAGACGCCGGCTTCCGTCTTGTTGCCGGTCCTGCCGACCCCGCACCAGTTGAGGCCATCGACGCACTGATCGCCGAACACCAGCCCGCCGCCATCCTCACCTGCTGGGCAACAGTGTCCGCCAACGCGATCGCATCCTCAGCCCCGTTGCGGGTTGTTGCCCGGATGGGCGTTGGCCTGGACAACATCGCCGTGCCCGCGGCCACGGATCATGGCGTGCAGGTGACCAACGTGCCCGACTACTGCGTCGAAGAGGTCTCCGACCACGCCGTCGGTCTGGCCCTGGCCTGGACGCGCGGCCTCGTGGCCGCAGACCGTGAGGTCCGCGCCGGACGTTGGAACCCCGCCGGGGCCCGGCTTCGCCGCCTGTCCAACCTGACGTGCGGCGTGGTCGGATACGGTCGCATTGGCAGAACCACCGCAGCCAAGCTCAAAGCGCTCGGAGCCCGCGTGGTGATCAGCGATCCACACCCACCGGCCAAAACCGACGGTATTGAGGTGATGGCATTGGATGGCCTCCTGGCAGCCAGCGACATCGTAGTCCTCCACGCTCCCCTGGTCCCGCAGACACATCACCTTATCGGGGCCCGGGAACTGGCCCTGCTTCCGCAGGACGCCTTCCTGATCAATGTCAGCCGCGGCGGGCTGGTCGATACCGACGCCCTGACGGCCGCCCTGCAATCAGGCAAGCTCGGCGGAGCAGGACTGGATGTCCTGGAGGAGGAGCCTGCAGTTCCGTCCGGGCTGTTGGCCTTTCCAGGTGTGATTGTCACACCACACATCGCTTTTGCCTCCGACGCCTCGGTGATCGACCTGCGACGCAGCGCCGCCGAGGAAGTGGTCCGCGTCCTGCGCGGAGAACCCGCAAACTATCCCTGTAACACCCCGTCCGCCCTCGCAACAGGAGTGTCATCGTGAGCATCATCCGCACCGTCCACGGCCGCCAGATCTTTGATTCCCGCGGCCGCCCCACTGTTGAGGTGGACATCATCCTCGAAAACGGTGCCAGCGCCCGGGCGTCAGTACCTTCCGGAGCCTCCACCGGCACCCACGAGGCACACGAACTACGCGATGGAGACGCATCCGTTTTCGACGGCCTCGGAGTCACCTCCGCCGTCGAGCATGTAAACGGCGAGATCGCAGCGTCGCTGCTCGGCCAGGATGTTGACGACCAACGGGCCATCGACGAAAGGCTGCGGAACCTGGACGGCACCTCCACGCTGTCCCGGCTCGGTGCCAACGCAGTACTGGGGACCTCGCTGGCGGTCTGCCGCGCCTCGGCCGTGGCCAGCGGCCTGCCGCTGTACCGAAGGATCGCCCAGCTCGCCGACGTCGACGAGCCCGTACTGCCGATGCCGATGGTCAACATCCTTTCCGGCGGCCTCCACGCCGGACGCGGCATGGACGTCCAGGACTTCCTCGCAGTACCGGTCGCGGCAATGTCCGCACTCGAAGCCATCCAACTTACCTCCCGTGTCCGAACGGCCGCCGCTGCCCTCTGCGCCGAACGGGGACTGCCCACGCTGTTGGCCGACGAGGGCGGACTGAGCCCTGGCTGCCGAACGGGCGAGGAGGCCCTGGAGCTCATCACCGAGTCCATCCTGGCCGCTGGCCTGCAGCCGGGTACGGACATTGCCATCGCCATCGATGTCGCCGCCGCATCCCTGTACGACAGTGAGGCAGGCGACTACCACCTGCGGCGACAGGGACAACGCCTCAGCACCACCGAGATGATTGACATGGTGTCCTCATGGGTGGACCGCTTCGCCATTGTCTCGATTGAAGATCCGCTCGATGAAGATGACTGGACCGGCTGGCGGACCCTGACGAAGCGCCTCGGCCACCGGATCAGGCTGATCGGCGACGACCTGTTCACCACAAACAGCGAACGGCTCGCCCGGGGCATTTCCCAGGGCGTTGCCAACGGCGTCCTGGTCAAAGTGAACCAGAACGGCACCCTGACAGGCACCCTTGACGTGGTGGCCCAAGCGCGGGCCGCAGGCTATGCGCCGGTGGTATCTGCCCGCTCCGGGGAGACCGAAGATGACTTCCTGGCCGATCTGGCTGTAGGCACCGCATCGGGGCAGATCAAGATCGGGTCGGTACGGAATTCTGAACGGCTCGCCAAGTACAACCAGCTGGTGCGCATCGCCGAGGACCCGGCCCTGGGCTTCACGAACTTCCCGGCGCTGGCCTTAACCGCGGAAGGTGGCCGGTGAAAATCGCCGAACCCCAGGAGCGGGTGCGGGAGTTCCTGCTCCGCCATGGACTGATGCAGCCTGGTGAGGAGCCGGCACTACACCCGTTGACCGGCGGCGTGAGCTCGGACCTCTGGCAAGTGTCGCTGCCCGGCCGCACCCTGTGCGTCAAGGGAGCATTGGCCCAGCTGAAGGTGGCCCACGAGTGGCTCGCGCCCCTCTCCCGCAACCGGGTTGAGTACGACTGGCTGCAGTTTGCCGGCAGCGTTGCCCCCACACAGGTCCCCCAGGTCCTGGCCTACGATGGGGAGGCCGGGTTGTTCGCCATGCAGTTCCTTCCCTCCCGGAACTACCCGGTCTGGAAGGAAAGCCTCCTGGCCGGGCAGGTGGACCCGGCCGCCGCTCATGCTCTCGGCGTCCTCCTCGGCAGGCTGCACTCGGCAAGCGCCAAGGATCCAACGCTGGCACGTAGATTCGCCACCGACAGCAACTTCGACGCCCTGCGCATTGAGCCATACTTCCGCGTCACTGCACGCGCCAACCCCGACCTCGCGGACCGGATCGAGGTTCTTGCCGAGAGGACCGCCGGCACTCATCTGGCGTTGGTACACGGCGACGTCAGTCCCAAGAACATACTCCTGGGTCCGGACGGGCCGGTCCTGCTCGATGCCGAGTGCGGCTGGTTCGGCGACCCTGCATTCGACGTCGCATTTTGCCTGAACCATCTGATGCTCAAAGCGATCATCCTGCCGCAGCACACAGCACGACTGCACACTTCCGCAACAATGCTGCTGGACGGCTACGCCCACCATATTGACTGGGAACCTTCCGCGGACCTGATGGCTCGTGTCGCTGCCCTGCTGCCGCTGCTCGCCCTGGCCCGGGTCGACGGAGCCTCCCCGGTGGAGTATCTGACACCTGGGCAACGGGTCCAGGTGCGCGACCTTGCACGGGAGCTGCTGGCCCGGCCCGCAGTGCCCCTCCACATTGTCCTCAAGGAGTGGATGCTGGTGGCGGCCGCTCCAGCGGCCGGCAGGACCCATGTGAAGGAGCAGACCAGGTGACCTTTTCCTTGTCCACCGTGCGGGTCGACGGAGTGCCCACCCCGGTGCTCCGGCTCTCCGACGGCCCCATATACCGACTCGCCGACGTCGCCCCCGAGGTACTCCACCACCATCCGGTGGGCGGGCTTATGACAGTCTTCGCCAATTGGGAGACCGCCGAGCCCCGGCTGCTCGCCGCCGTCGAGACCCTCGCTGAGGGCACGGCAGCCCAGTTGCCCGAGCCGGCCGAGCCTGAAGACTGGCTCACGCCGCTGCAGTATCCGAACAAGGTCATCTGCGCCGGCGCCAACTATTACGACCATGTGGTCAACGACGGCGGCCATGCTGGCTTTTCGAAGGAAGACAACATTCCGGTCTTCTTCCTCAAGCCGCCCACCACCACGCTCGTCGGCCAGGGCAGAGCCGTCCATTACCCCAGCCAGACGGAGAAGTTCGACTACGAGCTTGAACTGGCCCTTGTCATCGGCCGGCGCGGCCGGAACATCCCGCTGGACCGGGCGCGTGACCACATCGCCGGCTACACCATCGCCCTGGACCTGTCAGCCCGTGACTGGCAGCGCCACCCCAAGCACCTCGTCAAATTCGATCTCTTCGGCGGCAAAGTCTTCGACGACAGCTGTCCGCTTGGTCCGGGAATTGTGCCCGCCCGCTTTGTCGATGACACCAACCTGCAGCTGCAGTTCCGGCTCAACGGTGAGCTGCGCCAAAACGCCAACACGTCCGACCTGATCTGGTCTGTTCCCGAGCTGGTCTCCCTCATCAGTGAACACGTGACCCTCGAACCTGGCGACGTTGTGCTCACGGGAACTCCCGCTGGGGTGGGCCTCAGCACCGGAACCTGGATGCACCCCGGAGACCGGCTCGAGGGACGCATCAGCGGCCTTGGAACCATCAGCGTGCAGATCATCCCCGCCGACACCGACCAGCCAGACTGACACACACCACCAAACATCAAGGAGCAGACCATGGAGGCAGCCGTCCTGACCCGGACTGGAACAGTCCCGTCCTACGAAGACTTCCGAGATCCAGAGCCCCACAGTGGACAAGTCATCGTCGAGGTAGCGGCGGCCGGGGTCCATCACCTCGACTTGGCCAAGGCCTCGGGAGCATTCGGAGATCCCGACACCCTGCCCTACGTGATTGGCGCCGACGGCGTAGGCAGGACCTCCGCCGGACGTCGCGTCTTCTTCACCTCACCGGTTTCGCCGCATGGTTCCTGGGCCGAGCGCACCATCGTGGCCGAGGGAGACCTGCTGGACCTCGCCGACGACGTGGACGACGTCACCGCGGCCGCGCTTGGCAACACCGGACTTGCCGCCTGGCTGGCCCTCACCTGGCGGGCCAAGCTGCAGCCAGGCCAGAACGTGCTTGTGCTTGGCGCAACCGGCGCACTGGGCTCCATCGCCGTCCAACTCGCCAAGTCCCTTGGCGCCGCAACGGTGGTCGCCGCCGACCGTGACACCGGCCGCCTCGCCCTGTCCCGGGAACGCGGAGCCGATGCGAGCGTGACCATCAGCCCGGGCACCGACCTAGTGGCCGCCTTCCGCAGCACAGTGGGTGACAGCGGGTTCGACGTCATCCTTGACCCGGTGTGGGGTGAACCCGCCCTTGCCGCAATGCATGTTGCAGCCCGGGGCGCCCGCCATATCCAGATCGGCCAGTCAGCGGGAGCAACTCTGGAGCTTCCCGCCGGGATCGTCCGTGCCGCCCGCCTGGAGCTCCTCGGCTTCGCCCATATGGACCCGCCCGCACAGATCCGGAGAGAGGCTTACCTGAATCTGACGGCGCTCGCGGCGACAGGCGCTTTGTCCGTCGACGCAATGACCCTGCCTCTTTCCGATTGCCAACAGGCCTGGGAATTACAGCAGCATGGGGCCCCGCGGAAGCTCGTGCTAACCCCGTAGGGGCCCCACATTCCTTCCAACCACGAAAACGCTGCGATGGAACCCGGCTACACCGAGACGGCCAAATCAATACACGACCACAGAAATAAGAACGAAGGTTTTACAACATCATGTCCCGTCCAGTACGGCTCAACATCAGACACCGCAATGATTTAGACAACGGACTCAATCTGGAAGTAGCTGCCGCGATCCAGAAGGCCCTCAAAGACCCCGGATATGGCGTGTTGGTAACCCGCCATGATCGCGAAACGTTCACAATACAGCTCTCCCCTGATGTCCCTCACGGAATGACCCACGAATTGGATCTGTTCTCCCGCTCCTGATCGAGCGCTTCGTCCCTGGCCAAACCCTATTAACGGCAGTTCCGTCATGAATTCGATGCTCCGGGGGGTACTTGTAGGCGGCCAGCCTGGTCTTGGCAAAGGCTGCCAATTCCTCCACCCTGAGGCTGGGGTTCTGCCAGGCCTCAGGCGTGGGGAATCCGGAGCAGCTCTTCGAGGGCATCGGCTCCAGCCGCCGCACCCCCGGCGGCTGCGTAGCCAGCAGCGACCCGCCGGGCTCCTTCCTTCTTTGTCAGGGCTTCGTGAACTGCGGCGCGAAGCTTCTCCGCAGTGAGCTTCTTCCTGCTGAGCCGCACACCCGCGTCGGCGGCCACCACCCGGGCCGCAACCTCATGCTGATCGCGGCCGAACGGAACCACCACCACCGGAACTCCCTTGGACAGTGCCTTTTGGGTGGCTCCCATACCGCCATGGGTGATGGCAACCGCAGCGCGCTCCAACACCTCTGAATGGGGCACGAACCGTTCCAGCCGGGCATTGGCAGGAAGGGGTCCAAAATCCACCGGTCCGGCGGACCGCTGGTCTCCTGCCGATCCGCTCCCCTCCGCAGGCAGCGTGGCAACGACAGTGAAGGGCTCGTTGGCCATGCCCTGCAATGCTGCGCGGACCAAATCCTCGTCGGCCTGGTACTCGGACGAGGTGGTCACCAGGATGACCGGGTCCACGGCGTTCTCAAGCCAAGCTGGCGGAGAGAAGGGCGGGTCCCATGACAGCGCCCCGATCATCCGGACACGGTGTCCCCAGTCCGGGTGCGGGTATTCAAACGGCTCGGCACTGGTAACGAGGAGGAGCGGCGCGGTGAGGAAGAAGTCATCCACGTTCCGCGACGGCGGCAGTTTACCGCCGGAGATTTCAGCCCGGGCCCTGTTGATCCCGGGCATCATCAGCTTTTCGACGGCGCCAGTCACCAGGGGTCGGATGAGCGCGTCCCGGAGCCTTCCCACTGGACCTGGCATCGGATCCAGCCCGGGTCCGAACGGCGGGGTTCCGCGGGACGTCAGTGGCGGTGTGTAGGGGCAGAAGCTGGCCCACGGGAGCCCGAGATCCTCAGCCACGATACGTGCGCCCCACGCATTGATGTCCACGAGCATCAGATCCGGACTGGTATCGCCGATGGCGCGGCGAAGGTCAGGGGCGTCGAAGCGGGCACGCGCCGTGAAGGTCTCAGTGCTCGCGGTCAGCCCACCCTTGATCGATTTCGCCAGATAGTCCCGGTGCCTGATCTCAAGGAGGCGCGGGTCGACGGATTCGGCCTGGAGGCCGGCGCCGCGAAGGGCCGTGAGCTGTTGGGGAATTGTCCGCACGTGGACCTCATGTCCCCGGGCCTTCAGTTCCAGTAACAGCGGGACCATGGGAAAGAGATGGCCGATGGCGGGCGAGGTGTAGGCGAGAACGGTGGACATTATGGCCTCCGGGTGAAGGGCTCAAGCATTTCGATTAAGGAAAGGGCCACCTGGTCACGGGTCAGGCCAGCGTCCAGCCGGAGCAGCTTCCAGGTGTAGACGTCACAAAGAGCGACGAACTGGGCAAGACGGCGGCCCCGATCCGCCCCGTCCGGGAGAAAATCATCCTCAAGGAACGGGGCGAAAACCCGCTCGCACCACAGGCGGTGAAGGCGTCTGCCCGTTTCAGTCATGTCCGCCACGGCCGCTGAGGTTCCCTCCTCGGACAGCATCTTCAAGGCGAGAGCGCCCGTGGTCTCATAGTGTTCGAGCAGGTTCTCGATGGCGCCGGGGACGTTGCCGGCAGGCGCAGCATCGCGCTGGGCCATCACCTGCGCAGCGGTGTGTTCGACCGTTGCATCGATGAGCCCACTGCGGTCACCAAAGCGACGGATGACGGTCTGCACGGTGACTCCGGCACGATCAGCCACCGCGATCAAGGTGATCTCCGAGAGCGGTCTTTCCATGAAGAGCTCCCGTGTCGCCTCAAGGATCCGGCGCCCCGTGTCGGCGGCGTTGGACGCCCGTTTCCGGTTGTCGTAGCGCCGGGCTATACCTCCGCCAACATTCATGTTAATCATGTTAACTCCAATATTGACGACAGGTCCAGAGATGCCGAGCGCACGAATACCTCAGGGCTTGGTGTACAGACGCCAGCCTCTTTGAGTCTGCCGTAACCCGGGTGCTTCCTTGCAACGGGAAGTTCCGGGGCTCTCAGGGCCTGGTGTCCCCGTAGGGGCTCTCAGGGCCTGGTGTCCCCGGAGTCCAGGTCCCGTTCCCGTGGGCGGACCAGCGCAAGGAATCTGCGGGCCCGCTCCCGCCGGCCGTATGCGAGGATGACGGCGGCCCAGCGCAGGGCACTCAGCACAGTGACGGCGGGCGTGTCTGCGGGAGCGGCAGCGGGCCGCTTGCTCATGGTCATGGGTGTTCCTAACGTTGACGCGTGATCCGGGCCATTACGACAACCAGAGGTGCGGTGCGACAACCAGAGGTGCCGCGCGACAAGCGGAGCTGCAACGGGTATGGGGCTGCCCGGCTTGTGCTGGACAGGCCGCCAACCCATCGCGTCCTAGCTGGATGCCCGAAGAGCCTGGACATATGTTTCGACTCGTTCCAGGGTGTCTGCATCGTGCGGTCCCCATTCCGGGTGAGGTGTGCCCGGACCCGCGTAGGGTTCGTCCCGGTAATGATGCTGGTACCCGGCTAGTTTCTGTTCGAGCTCGGCTCTGATGGAGCGGTAGCTGGGGTCATCGGCTACATTACGGACTTCGGTGGGGTCGCTTCTGAGGTCGTACAGTTCCCATTCAGCCTCAAAGACACGATCAGAGGCCCCGGGGACGTCCAGCCCGGCGTTGTAGTAGTGGATCAGCTTGTAATCGGAGGTCCGGATGCCGTAGTGGCCGGGTGCTGAGTGAATAGGATCGTCGTGCTCCCAGTACCGGTAATACGCCGCGTCGGGCCAATCGTCGATCTCCTCACCCCGCAGGAGAGGCCGGAAGCTCCTGCCCTGCGATGTGGGAAGTGCCTCGTCTGCCTTGATTCCGGCGATGTCCAAAAAGGTGGCGGCGAAATCGACGTTTGTGATGATTGCCTCGCAACGGCTGCCGGCAGAGATTTCGGCTGGCCATTTCATCAGCATCGGCATCTGCAGGGACTGGTCAAACATCAGCCGCTTGTCGAACCAGCCGTGGTCACCGAGGAAGAACCCCTGATCGGATGTGTAGACGACGAGGGTGTTCTCGGACAGTCCGCGCTCATCGAGGTAATCGAGAAGCCGACCGACGTTGTCGTCGATGGATTGGATGCACTGCAGGTAGTCGCGCATGTAGATCTGGTACTTCCACCGCATGCGCGCTTCCCTGTTCTCAGGTCCGCGGAGTTCCTCCGGGACCTCAGACTTGAGGTCCTCGGCACCCATGTCGTCGGCAATGGTCATGTGGACGTTCCGTACAGCTTGGCTGCGGGTGGCGTAGTCATCAAAGAATGTTTCGGGCTCCGGGATCTTCCCGTCAGCGTAGAGGTGTTTGTGTTTCTCGTCGGGGATCCAGGGGCGGTGGGGTGCTTTGTGGTGGACGAGCATGCAGAAAGGCTCCTCCCCCGTGAGTCCATCCAGCCAATTGATGGAGAGGTCGGTGACGATGTTCGTCGCATAGCCGGGAACGGTCGCGCTGCCCGTCTCGTCGATCATTTCCGGGTTGAGGTAGTCACCCTGTCCAGGAAAGATCTTCCAGGCATCGAATCCGCGCGGCAAGGACTTCCCGTGCTCACCCAAGTGCCATTTCCCGAAAAGGGCAGTCTTGTAGCCCTGTTCGTGGAGTACGTCCACGAATGTGGGTACCCGGTAGTCCATCTCGGTCCAGATGGAGGATACGCCGTTGATATGGCTGTAGGTCCCTGTGAGGATAGACGCCCGGGAGGGACTGCAGATCGAGTTGGTGCAGAAGACGGCATCCATGCGCATGCCTCCTTGGGCGATGCGGTCAAGGTGCGGCGTTTGGTTCACCCGGCTGCCGTATGCCGAAATGGCGTGGGCGGCGTGGTCATCGGACATGATGAAGATGATGTTCGTCCTCGACATCGTTCTTCCTTTCGTACGTTTGGTGCTGATCCTGGGGGCTGTCGCTTATCAGTGCTCTGGCTGGGTGAGCCGAACAACCCTGGTGATTGGAAGCTCTGAGACGGAGGTGCCGATCCTGAGGGTGTATTCGCCGGGTTCGTAAGTCCATCCGTTGTTCCAGTACGCCAGCAGACGGGTGGGGACCTCCAGAGTCGCGGTTACAGTTTCGCCGGGTTGGGCCCAGACGGGTGTGGAGGCAATGAGCCAGCGGACCGGGCGCTCGACGGCGGAGTCCTTCTTTTCGGCGTAGACCTGGACCACCTGCTTGCCGCTCCGTTCGCCTTTGTTGGTGAGGGTGACGCTGACCGGAATTGCCTCGCCCGGGGTGACGGGGCCGTCGGGTCCGTCGACGGTGTCCAGGGTCCAAGTGGTGTAGCCGAGGCCGTAGCCGAATTCGTAGGCTGGAGTAGCCCCGGTCTTGAGCCAGGCGCGGTACCCGATGTGGATGCCTTCGTCGTACCGGAGCTTCCCGTCGGCGTCGGGTGTGGTGTTAAGGACCGGGACGCTGCCTTGGGTGGCAGGCCAGGTGGTGGGCAAGCGCCCGCCTGGTTCGACGGTGCCGGTGAGGATGTCGGTGAGGGCGTTGCCGAATTCCTGGCCGCCGAAGTAGCCGATCAGGATCGCGGCGACCTCGTGCCGCCACGGCATAATGACCGGGGACCCGGCGTTGACGATGACAATCGTGCGGGGGTTCGCGGCGGCGACGGCGTGGAGCAGCCGGTCCTGCAGGCCGGGCAGGTCCAAGGTGGTGCGGTCGTAACCTTCGGATTCCACCCGGGCATTGGTCCCGACGACGACGACGGCGACGTCGGCTTTCCGGGCGGCCTTGGCTGCTTCAGTGATCAGCATTTCAGGGTCCGCGTCGGCGGGCTCGGTGCCGAGGGTGACGCTGAGGGCATTGTCTAGAGGCCCGGAGCGTTCCGCGGTGTCCAGGTCGACGCGGACGTCCAGGGGAACACCGGCTTCCACCGCGATTTCGGTGGTTGAGGAGGGTGGGGCGAGGAAGGATTCGGCAATGTCCTTGCCCTCCACCTCAATGTTCCCTTCGTGGACAAGAACGTCGTTGACGTAGAGCCGTGTCTTACCCACGGTCGCGGCGCCCAGTCGGACGGTGCCGGTTTCATCCGGGGTATAGATCGTCTGCAGCCGCACCGCGGAGGACTCCTTCACCGGGGCGTCGCCGCCGAACCAGACCAGGGCCGTGGAGCGGCGGTCCTCGGTGAACAGCTCAGCCCCGGAACTGTCGAGGAAGCTCACCCGCAGCCCCGGCTCGCCGGTGGCCGGGTTGGTCAGCTGGTCCAAGGGCAGCTCGGCGACCCCTTCCTGCACGATGGCACCGATGCTGTAAGTGACGTTATCGGCTCCAAAGGCGGCCCGGATGCCGTCCAGCGGTGAGACGACCTTCTCGGGCAGGACCGTGGCCGAGCCGCCGCCCTGGGTCCTGGCGTGCCTGGCGTTGTGCCCGATCACCGCCACCGTGCCCGTCGCGGCACGGTCCAGCGGCAGCACGCCGTCGTTCTTCACCATCACCGTGCCGGCGGCCGAGGCTTCCCGGGTGAAGGCGACAAGGTCTTCCTGGTCCACGGGTTCTGCCTGAACGGGTTCGAACCCTTCCAGCGCGCCGACCCTCGCGGCGAGCTGCAGGATCCGCAGCACCTTCCGGTCAATGCTTGCTTCCGGGATCTCCCCTGCCTGGACTGCGGCCACGAGCGCCCCACCCCACGGCCCATCCGGTCCCGGCATGACCAGGTCCTGGGAAGCCTTCGCGGCATCAACGCTGCGGACCGCGGTCCAGTCACTGATCACCACCCCGTCGAAGCCCCATTCGCTGTTCAGCGGGGTCTCCAGCAGGTTGTTTTCGGTGGCGGTTGTGCCGTTGATGGAGTTGTACGCGCTCATCACCAGCCACGCACGGGATTCAACAATGGCTTTCTCGAACGCCAGCAGGTACAGCTCGCGCAGCGGCCGCTCGTCCACCTGCACGTCAACGGTGAACCGGTCGGTTTCGGAATCGTTGGCTACGTAGTGCTTCGGTGTGGCGCCCACGCCGTTGCGCTGTACCCCGTTCACATACGCCGCGGCAAGCTCACCCGTCAGGACGGGGTCCTCACTGAAAGCCTCGAAGTGCCGGCCGCCCAGCGGGGAACGGTGCAGATTGATCGTCGGGCCAAGAACGACGTCGACGCCCTTGCGCCGCGCCTCCACCGCCGAGGCGGCACCTAGACGGTCAGCCATGGCAGGGTCCCAGGTGGAGCTGATGGCCGTCGCGGACGGGAAATTCACCGACGGCTGCCGCTCATCCCACGCCTCACCCCGCACACCCGTCGGACCATCCGAAACCAGGATCCGGCGCAGGCCGATTTTCTCCATCGGCCATGTCGTCCAAAAATCCCGGCCCGTCAGGAGCTGGATCTTTTCCTCCAAGCTCAGTTCGTTGAGCAGTGCTTCCATGCGTTGGTCTACGGTGAGGGTTTCCATGATTCCTTCTTTCGCTGCACGTTGTTGTTTGCCGCCTCAAAGGGGCAGTTCTTTGCTTTCTTGGAGGTGGCCCTCGTAGGAATGCGGGGCACGTCCGGGCAGTGGGGCTTCCAGCCGCGCTTCTTGGCTTGGCGTGAAGCCGAGACGCCAGGCTTTGAAGCGCAATGAAGTGGCCCCACTGACGCGTACGGGGCCTGTGTAGAGGTTCCAGATACGTCCGTCTTCCCCGGGACTGCCAGTTACCCGGTCCATGAGTTTCCTCGGCTCTTGCGGTTGCCACGGGAGGGCTGTCCATCCAATTGACGCGCCTGGTGTCTCGCAGTCAGCTGTGGCCCCTTCGGCGGTCAGCGAGACGGTTGGAGTAGCGGTCACCGGCGCCTGGCCGTTAGGGCGCCATGTCTCCATCAACTGTCGTTCCGGCAGCATGCCCATGTCTTGGATGCGGTCCTGCCATGTTTGAAGGACGCGACGCAACGTCGCCAGAGCTTCGGCACTTTCAGGGTCTTGCACGAGGTTGCACGTTTCGTGGGGGTCCTGCTCAAGGTCGTAGAGTTCCTCTTCGGGCTTTGAAGCTGCGACGAGGCGCCGTTGAAGCTCGCTCAGAAGGCTGGGCAGTTCACCGCATGCCAGTTGCCTGGCTTCCTCCCCCCTTAACCGCCTGAGCTCTGCCCAAGTGGCTGTGTGGTCGGGGTAGTCGATGTGCGGCATGGGCGAGCGGTCCGGATGGAAGTTCCTGACATAGCGGTACCGCTCGTCGCGGACGGTCCGGGTCGTGTCCTCCGACTCGTCCATGCGGTCCCGGCCGCCATAGATGTAGGCGTTGGGGCGGCTGATGAAAGTGCCGTCCCGTTCCATGAGCGGTTTTCCGTGCATGTGGGCAGGAATGCCCAGCCCGCTGACGGCAAGCATTGTAGGAGCAAGATCCATGGTGTGGACAAGGTCAGGCCTGACTGTCCCGGGGTCAATGACACCTGGCCAGCGCAGGAGAAGGGGTACACGCAGGCCGGCTTCCGTCGCCCAACGCTTGGCGCGGGGCATTCCCCTGCCGTGGTCGCTCCAGAAAACCACGATGGTGTTGTCGGCAAGCCCGTCTTCCTCCAGTTGGTTGAGGATATCGCCGACCCAGTGGTCCATTTCGGTAATGAGGTCCGCGTACCGTGCCCACGCTTTGCGGAAGATTTCGGTATCCGGGTAGTAGGGCGGCAGCGGCGCGGCTGCCATGTCGTGCCGATCCTGCGGCGCTACATGCGTGGTGGCGCGTTGGAAGGACTCCTCATCGAGATATATCTGTGACTCATGGGTGGTCATTCCATGAAAAGCTGCGAAAAACGGCGCGTCCTTGTCCGGTCTGTTGCGCCAATGAGCCGTTGGGCTGCAGTCGTCGAAAACGACCGGCGGTACGTCCACCTGGAAGTCGGTGAAGTAGTTGTTGGTGCAGTAGTAGCCCGCTTCGCGAAAATATTGCGGCAACAGCCTCACTTCGGCCGGGGGGACGGCCTTCGTTCGCATGTGCATCGTGCCAATTGCATTGGGAAAACAGCCGGTCATGATTGCCGATCGGGCAGGCGAGCAAACCGGTGCAGAGGCGAACGCCCGGTCGAAACGGGCGCCCTCTGCGGCCAAGCGGTCAAGATTAGGCGTCAGCGCATATTCGGCACCTGGCCAGATGCCCCGGTAGCTGCCGAGATCAGGGTTGATGTCATGCGTGGAAATCCAAACTATGTTGGGCTTGTTCATGCGGTGGGCGCCCCAGTGAAATCAGTTGCCTGCCCGATGCCTGAACGAAATTGGCTGGTCATCGGATCGCCGGTGCCGGTCATCCAGCGGGACAGGCTGTTCCCTTTTCGGGTGCGGACCGGTGCCATGTCAGGGTTTCCCGCGAGGTTAGTGGTGCTGCCGTCCATGTCGTCGGCCGTGATCAGGAAGATGCTTGTCACGCTGTTGCCTTTGTTAGCTTCTGGGCTCATGGCGTTGGTTGTCTGCACCGCTTCCTATGCGTTCTGGGCGGCGAGCAGCTGTCGGCGTTCTTCGCGGCGACGTGCCTGGGCCTTGGGGTTTGCCACCGGAGCGGCGAAGAACAAGCGCTGGGTATACGGGTGCCGGGGTCGGCTCGTGACCTGGTCTCCGTCGCCGAATTCGACGATTTCCCCCCGGTACATCACTGCAACGCGGTGACTGATGTGCCGCACGACCTCAAGATCATGGGAGACAAAGAGGTAGGCGACCTGGGTTTGCTCCTGAATGTCTTTGAATAGTTCCAGGACCCGGGCCTGGGTTGAAAGGTCAAGGGCTGATACCGGCTCGTCGCAGACGATCAGGGCTGGTTTGAGTGCAAGGGCGCGTGCAATGGCGATGCGTTGCCGCTGACCGCCGGAGAACTCCCTGGGAAGACGGCTTCCCGCGTCGGCCGGGAGGCGGACCATATCGAAGAGGTCCTTGATTCGCTTGGAAGATTCGGCCTTGGGGACCTTACGTACGTCGAGGGGTTCGGACAGGATCTGCTCGACTGTCAGCGACGGGTTCAAGGAAGTGTAGGGGTCCTGGAAGACCACCTGGATGTCGCTGGCCAGCCGCCGGCGGTCGGCACGGTCGGCATGCGCGATGTCTTCTCCGCGGAACAGCACTTTTCCTTCGGTGACGGGCGCCAGGCCGAGAACAGCTCTGCCCAGCGTGGTTTTGCCTGACCCGGATTCACCTACCAGGCCTACGCACTCGCCTTTTTGAACATCAACGGAGACACCGTGCAGGGCCCGGAATGGTTTGCCACGGAAACCATGGCCGGGGTACTCGACGGTGACATTCTGGATATCAAGCAACAACTCGCTCATCGAACTGCTCCCTTCGGGGACGGGCTGGCGCTGCCGCCAGCACCAACGAGCGGGCCACGCGGTTCAGCCTCGCTAAGGATGGCGCCGAGCAGCTCCTGGGTGTAGGGGTGACGCGGGGAGTCAAAAATCGGCTCAGTCGGGCCGGTTTCCACGATCCGGCCGAGCCGCATGACGGAAACCCGGTCGCAAAGGTCCGCGACGACACCAAAGTTATGCGTGACGAGGACCACTGCCATCTGGAACTCGGACTGGAGGTCCCGGAGGAGGTCCAGGACCTCGGCCTGGACCGTGACGTCGAGGGCGGTAGTGGGTTCGTCGGCGATCAGAAGGTCCGGGTTACAGGAGATGGCGCCGGCGATGAGGACGCGTTGGGCCATACCGCCGGAGACCTGATGAGGGTAGGAGTTATACGTTCGCTCGGGGTTGGGGATGCCTACTCGTGCCAGGAGGCTCAGCGCACGTTCTTTGGCCTCTTTGGCCGATATGCCAAGCTGAATGCGCATGGGCTCAACGAGTTGGCTTCCGATGGTGAAGGACGGGTCCAGGTTGGACATGGGTTCCTGTGGAATGTAGGCGATCTTCCGCCCGCGCATTTTTTCGATGTCCCGTGACGACAGCTTCGCCAGGTCTTTGCCCTGGAAGTGGATGGAGCCGCCGACGATCTTGCCGCCTTCGGGGAGTAGTCGGAGGATGGACCAGGCAGTCTGGGTCTTGCCCGAACCTGATTCGCCGACGAGCCCATGGACCTCACCCCTGCGGACAGTGAGGGAGACGTCGTGGACGACCCTCTTGGTGCCACCGTCTGGGCCTGGGTAGCCAACAGAGAGGTTGGCGACTTCGAGGACGACGTCTCCTTCGGAAGCTTCAGGCTCCGGGTGCCGGATGATGTCGTCCACGGTCTTCGGGTCGGTCGTGGTAACTGCGGCCTTCTTCTTGCGCACCTGCTTACGGGGTGCGTTGGCGCGTTCAAGCTCGTCCCTGAGGCTGTTGGCCAGCAGAGTCAGGGCGATCAGGGTCAGACCGATGGCCATGGCCGGCCAAAGGATCAGCATCGGAGCGGTGTAGAGGTTGGTGAAGCCATCGCTGAGCATTGAACCCCATGTAGGGACGTTGATGTCCCCCAGGCCGAGGAATTCGAGCCCTGACTGGACGGCCAGGGCGATGCCGCCCACGATAGCGGACTGGATCACAATGGGGGCCCGGACGACGGACAGGATATGGATGGTGATGATGCGGGCATCACTGAGTCCCGATACACGGGCGGCGTCGACATAGAGTTCGTTGCGTACCGCGGTGACGGAAGCGTAGACCAGCCGGAAGAACGCCGGGGACAACATGATGCCGAAAATGAGCATGGACACCCACAGGGACGGCCCAACGACCGCGCGGGCGGCCAGGAGTACGATGATCGCGGGCAGCGCCATCAGCAGGGAGATGACCCATGTCCAGACGGTGTCGATCCACTTGCCAAAGTAGCCAGCCAGAAGGCCGCCGGTCACGCCGATCACCATCGCGGTCAGCAAGGCGACCAAGGCTCCGGCAAGGCTGAACTGCGCGCCGAAAATCAACCGGGACAGGACATCGCGGCCTGAACCGTCGGCCCCCAGCGGGTTGTCCCCGCCTGGAGGGGCGAGCACATTCTGGATAACGGCGTTGTTGGGGTCATGCGGGGCAAGGAACTGGGCGAACATTGCCGTGAGCACAGCAATGGTGAGGAACACCATCGAAGCGAGGGCGAGGGGATTGCGGAGCACTCGGCGGAAGAGGGAGACCCTTGTGCCGTCGCGGGGTGCGACGACGATCTCGGGATCGGTGGTGTGTGCCGGAGTTGTCATGACAGACGCACTTTCGGGTTGAGCCAGCCCTGGGCCAGGTCGACCAGGAGGTTGAAAACGATAACGATGACACCGGTGGCGACAAGCAAACCCATGACGAGGGGAATGTCGCCCTGGGTTGTGGCCTGTACGGCTACTTGTCCCAGTCCGGGGATCGCGAATACTTGCTCCACGATGACTGCTCCACCGAGGAGTCCAACGAAGATGACGGCGAGGACTGCAAGGGCAGGGCCTGCAGCATTACGCAGAACGTGCTTGAGGATGACGGTGCGCTCGGGGATTCCGCGGCTGCGCAAGGTGCGGACGTAGTCGTTGCGGAGGGCATCGATGACGGCTCCCCGGATCTGCTGGGTGACGTTGGCGATACCACCCAGCGCCAGGGCGATTACGGGCAGGGTCACGGTCTTGAGCCATCCCGTCGGTGATTCTGTGAAGGGGACGTACCCAGTGGGGTCGAACCAGCCCAGGGCAAGTGCAAAGAACAGAACCAGGCCGACGGCGAAAAGGAACCCGGGGATTGCGTGGCCGAGGACGGCGAGCAACTGGGCAAGTTTGTCGACCCAGCCCCGTTTCGTTGCCGCGAGTACGCCAAGAACCACCGAGACGATGGCGACCACAACGACGGTGCCGATGACAAGGGACAAGGTGACGGACAGACGGGAGATGATCGCGGCGGAAACGGTCTGGCCGCTGAACCATGAATAGCCGAAGTCTCCGGTAAGTGCGTGGACTACCCAGTCGCCGTATTGCATCAGGACGGGACGGTCCAGGCCGAGTTCCCGGGCCTTTTGGGCGACCGTTTGGGCGTCCGCGGACTCGCCGAGAATCTTCCTGGCGATGTCCCCGCCACCCAGGTACAGGAGCGTGAATCCGACTGTGGTGATAGCAGCGAGCATGACGATGCCCGTGAGCAGCCTTTTCACGATGAATGAAATCATGATGATGATCTTTCAGTGGGTAGGGCTGCCGGGGGCCGTGGGAGCGGTCCCCGGCAGTGGTCCTATGCCTTGGGGGTGATGTTCCAGAGGTTGGGCCAGGCGTTGCCCTGGTTCAGTTCAACGTTCGTCTTGGCATTGGTGACGAAGAAGTTCGTTGGCGTGTACCAGGGGGCAAACCAGGCTTGGTCAACTACGTACTTGTTGAGTTCCTTCAGGGCCGCGTCACGGTCCCCGCCCTCGGCGGTACGGATCTTGGAGATCAGTGCATCAACGGTGGGATCCTGGTACTTGAAGGTGTTCCAGGTTGCTGTAGGGGCCAGAAGGAAGCTGATGAGCTGCCATTCATTCGCATCGCGCTGGAGGGTGAAGTAGGACACCCCGTATTTCTTGGCCTGAAGGTCAGCAATGATGTTCTGTCCGACGTCGGTGTAGGAGACCTTGATACCTACATCGCCGAGCTGCTGCTGCAGCAGCGGCCACATCTGCTTCGGGAATCCCGGGGAAGTGGGGATCGTCAGGTCAAAGCCCTTGGGGTAGCCCGCCTTGGCGAGCAGTTCCTTGGCCTTGGCGGGATCGAACTTGTACGTGTCGTTCAGCTTGCCGTCGAAGGCCGGGGAGTCTTCACGGAAGACCTGCCCGGTCACCTTTCCGAAGCCGAGGCCGACAACTTTGAGGAAGGCGTCACGGTCGACGGCATAGTTGATGGCCTGCCGTACTTCGACTTTGCCCAGCGCTGGGTTGCTTTGTCCTGCGCGGTCAAACAGCATCAGGCCGGCGAAATTCAAGTCGCTGCCGTTATCGGTGAAACCGGCGGCCTTGACCTGGGGGATGATGCTGACGTCGTTAATGGCGGACGCGTCCAACTGCTTGCCCCGCAACGCGTTCAGCAGTGAGGTGGCGTCGTTGTAGACGTTGATCGTCAGGGTGTCGTACTTGACCGCATCCGGATTCCAGTACTTGGGGTTCTTGTCGAATTTATACGACGTCCCGACGACACTCGAGCCGGAGTTAAGGATGTACGGTCCGGAGCCGACCGGATTGGTCTGCACATCGGGCTTGTCGAAAGCGGCAGGACTTTCCTGCATGCCGGCCGCCTGGGCCAGGTAGATCAGGAACGCCGGGTTTGCCTGCTTGAGCTTGATTTCCAGGGTGTTTTTGTCTTTGGCGGTGGCATCTGCCAAGTCCACGACCTTGCTCTTCTGGGGGGAAGTTCCATCGCGGAAGCGAAGAAGGTTTTGTGCTGCTACGTCCGCGGTGAAAGCAGTGCCGTCGGTGAAGGTGACGCCATCACGCAGTTTCATCGTGAGGACGGTCTTGTCTTCGTTGTACTTCCACTCCGTGGCCAGGTTCGCTTCGACGTCCTTGCCGTTCGGTGAAGGCTTGAGGAGGCTGTCGTACACCGCCTGGAAATACACTGACTGGTTGCCCCAGTTGATGTTCCGCGCCTCAAACGTTGCCGGAGGGGTGATGTTGCCAAGAACAAGGCTGGGCGAAGATTTCGCCGCACCACCGGTCCCACCGCCGCCGCATCCAGCCAGCGCGAGACCGGCGGCGATCGCGGCTGCAACGGCGGCCTTCTTAAAACGCATCATTACGTCCTTTCAGCTGTGGAGGTACCCAGCCGTTTTCGCCGCAGTACCTGCCGCTCAGCATTGAGCAGTAATTCGAGAATGACACACTGTGAGCCACAGCACAAGACCTTTGCTAGTCAACTTGTGAAATAGTGCTGTCCCTTGTTTATGGTGAAATACCTGTTCAAGCTTTTCCACTAGTGCTATAAAGGATGACATCAGCGGGATGTCCCCACCCACACAGCGACCTCCCGGCTTTAGCGGCAACCAGCAGACAGGAATGGATCGATGAAGATCATCTACGTGGACGTGGACTCGCTCCGCCCCGACCACACCGGCGCCTACGGCTACGCCAGAAACATCACGCCCAACTTGGACGAGATGGCCAAAAGCAGCGTGATCTTCGACCGGTACTACTGCTCCGACTCGCCGTGCCTGCCCTCCAGGACAGCGTTAACCAGCGGTCAGCATGGGATCACAAACGGGGTCATCGGACACTTCGGCGATGACGCCCGGTTCCGCCTTGACGCCGGCCACGCCCCTCACCCTCACCGGCCACTTCTCGGCCAGGCGCTGAACATGGCCGGTTACACCTGCGCCGCAGTCTCATCGTTCGCCGAACGGCACCGGGCTTACTACTTCATGGGCAACTTCCGGGAAAATATTCAAGTCACCCCCGATATGGGCGACGAACCGGCAGACATGATCACCGATGCTGCCCTGGAGTGGATCGGCAAGCACCGCGACCTAGATAACTGGTACCTCCATGTCACCTACTGGGATCCGCACACCGACTACCTGCAGGACGAATCGTGGACACGGAAAGCCGCAGAGTCCGGCCCGGCCCCCGCTTGGCCAGACCAGAAAGCCATTGATGGGCACGCCGAGGTTTATGGCGCACGAAGTGCCCTTGACCTCCACTATTCCGGGGGACCCCGTAAGTCACGTGTACCCCACAACATGCCGGACGAGATCCGTACCCGGGCCGACTTCGAACACCTCATCAACGGCTATGACGGGGCAATCCACTTCTGGGATTCCGAGTTCGGCCGGCTTCGCCGGTCCATCGAGGAGATGGGACTGGCCGAGGACGTCGCGATTATCGTCTCCTCAGACCATGGCGAATCCTTCGGCGAACTCGGCCTCTACGCCGAACATGGTCTGGCGTCCGAACCCGTGCATCGCCTCCCCATGATCATTCACTGGCCGGGCGTCACTGACCAGCCCGCCGTAGCGGCGACCCACAATGACGCACTGCTCTACAACATTGATTACGCCCCGACCATCCTTGACCTGCTGGGGCTGCAACAGCCCGAAAAGTGGCAGGGCGCGTCCTACGCTCCAGCCGTACGCGGAGAAGCCATCCAATCGCGCCCCTATCTCGTCTGGGGGCACGGTGCGCACACATACCAGCGGGCCGTCCGAACCCGCGACCACCTGTACATCCGCACGTACCACCCAGGCTGCTTTCGCGCCGAACTCGAGTCACTGTTCAACGTCACCGAAGATCCCTACCTCACCAACAACCTGATCGACGCAGACCCGGCCCTCGCCACGCAGATGCGGTCCAACCTTATGGAGTGGCTCGGTTTCTATGCGGGAACCCCAGGAGCGCTTCCGGACCCCATGCAGGGAGCCCTTCAGGTGGGCCCTACCCTCTACAATCAGCCCAAAGACTATATGCGGCATCTGCGTAACACCGGGCGGAGCCACCTCGCGAAGCATCTCGAGGAACGTTTGAACCCGGGCAACTCGGCGACACACGTCTCCTGGCACGCGCAGGTGCCGATAAGCGAGGAAGATCGAGAAGCAATGCGGAAGCGGTTTGCTGCAACGGTCATGGCGGAGGAGTAAGACAATTGGTGACTGTACCTGTCGAAAAAGTACCGACACTAAAGCGGTCCCGTGCCGAAACCGGTGCGTCACTGGGCAGGCTCGAGGTGATCCTGCTGAGCCTGCTTAGCACCAGCGCGCGTACCGGATACGACGTGCGCAAATGGCTTGACCGCCACGGTCCGTACGTTGGCTACAGTGCCCAAACCTCCCAGATCTACCGCCAACTCGGCAAACTCGTGGATCGCGAATGGGCTATCCCGGTGCCGGATCCCCGCGAATCCGGACCGGACGCCAAGCTATACGAGATCACAGACGAAGGCCGCCGGAAGCTGCAGGAATGGATTGACTCACCCTATGAGCCGCCCATCCGGCCCCTGGACCCCGATTTCCAGGTACGGCTTAGATTCGCGGGAACTCAGAGCCCGGAAAAAGCTCTGGAGCTTGTCCGCACCGAGTTGCGTTTCCGCCGCGAGCACCGTCAAAATCACCTCTTTGCCAGCGCCCTCGCAGAAGAAGACTTCGCCCCGGAGGAGGACGACGACGAGCGGTACTGGCGCGAGGAACTTGTCAGACTGCAAAGTGAGAGGGGCCTCTACATGGTCAACAGTCTGATGGCGTGGCTTGAAGCAACGGAAGTCCGGCTGGAAGCCTTGATACGGCAACGGGACCTGAGGAGAGAAAAGTGATACCTCTGTCCTTGAGTGATTCCAACACGGCCCATGGCAAGAGCTGCTGTGCGCCGACTCGGAAGCCGGGTGGAACGCGGCAGCAAGCTCAGACAGATTCGCCATCGACAGGGTTCTTGAAACCAACCCACGAGGACATCTCCATTCCCGGAGGAACGTACACCATGGGGGATGCTTTCGGGGAAGGATATCCCCGTGACGGGGAATCACCCGCCCACCAAGTGCGCCTCGACTCATTCACTATTGACGCAACCACGGTCACCAACAAGATGTTTGCCGCCTTCGTGGAAGAGACCGGCTATCGTACCGAAGCGGAGGTCTTTGGCTCATCCGCTGTCTTCCACTTGATCTCCACCGCCAAGGCAGACGACGTCCTCGGCGTCGCTGCGGGAGCACCCTGGTGGCTGAACATCCGCGGCGCCGAGTGGGCCCATCCCACTGGCCCGGACTCGCAGTGGGAGGACATTCCGGATCATCCCGTCGTCCACGTATCGCACACCGATGCCCTTGCCTACTGCGACTGGGCTGGACGGCGACTGCCAACCGAGGCGGAGTGGGAGTACGCTGCCCGGGGCGGCCTGGAAGGCATGCGTTACGCGTGGGGCAACGAACTGACACCCAACGGCGAACACCGCTGCAACATCTGGCAAGGTACGTTCCCCCAAAGGAACACTTCCGACGACGGCTATCTGGGAACGGCGCCGATAAAGTCTTTCCCACCCAACGCATACGGCCTCTACGAAGTAGCGGGAAATGTCTGGGAATGGTGCTCGGACTGGTTCCTGCCCAAGTACTACCGCAACTCACCAACCGATAACCCCCAAGGCCCCTCAATCGGGGCGGGACGCGTGATGCGTGGTGGCTCCTACCTCTGTCACGATTCCTACTGCAACCGGTACCGCGTTGCGGCACGTACGTCGAACACTCCCGAATCCTCCAGCGGCAACTGCGGGTTCCGGACCGTGGCCCTTTAGGCGTCCTGGGCGCGTGCCTGCCGGACTCGAGAATGAGGCGGGCAGCGCTGACACAGCGTTTCAGGCCCAGATGTCCCTTGGCTGGATCGTCACCACCTGGAACAGGCCGGTTTCCTTGCTGGCGTCTGCCCCGGCCATGCCAACGTCAGCGGCGGGCGTGTACGACACCAGCAACCCGCTCGGCTGCAACGCTCACGTCCAAGCCACCGAAGGGGTAAAGACCCGCCCGCTCAACTGCAGTCAGTCGAGTAGCGCTACGCCGAACTCAGCGACGACGGCCCGCAATTCCCTGAGGTAGTGCTGCGCTTGGTCGGTAAGCGGAATCGCGGCGTGGCCGACCCAGCCGATCTCGATGCGTTCGTCAACGTCGAGCGGGATGGCGACGATCTCCGGGTCGAGCTGCCCGCTGATGATGCCCGTCGAGATCGTGTAGCCGTGGAGCCCGATCATGAGGTTGAAGATCGTGGCACGGTCAGAGACCCGGATCTCCTGCTTGCTGGACATGGTGGAGAGAATCTCCTCGGCGAAGTAAAAGGAGTTGTTCGCACCTTGATCGAAGGTTAGCCGCGGCAAGCCGGCGAGATCATCGAGAGTCGCACGCCCTTTTGCGGCGAGCGGGTTGTTCCGTGAAATGAAAATGTGCGGATCGGCGAGGAAAAGCGGAGTGAACCCGAGCCCGGATTCCCGGAGCAGCTTGTCGATGACCTTCCGGTTGAAATCGTTCCGGTAGAGGATGCCTATCTCGCTGCGGAGCGTCCGGACATCCTCGATGATGTCCCAGGTACGGGACTCACGCAGCGAGAACTCGTATTCGGCCACATCAGTGGCCTTGACCATCCGGACGAAAGCGTCCACCGCGAACGAGTAGTGCTGCGTCGACACCCCGAGCAGACGTCGCCGCGGTGGCCTGCCAAGGTAGCGCTGCTCGAGGAGAGCGAACTGCTCGACGACCTGCCTCGCGTAACCGAGGAACTCTGCCCCGTCGGCGGTCAGGGTGACCCCGCGGGCGGAGCGAACCAGGAGCTCACGGCCCACCCGGGCCTCAAGATCCTTCATTGCTGCGGACATTGTCGGCTGCGCTACGTAGAGAAGATCGGCAGCCGCGGAGATCGACCCCTCAGCTGCAACTTCTATGAAATAGCGCAGCTGCTGCAGGGTCAATCCGCTCGAAATCTGGGGCATAGGAAAATTCTATATGAACGCATAGTAACCACGAGTTACTTGATACCCCACGGAAGGCTGCACCATGGATACATCACCTTCTGAAAGGCCGTCTCCGGCCCATCAACGGATTGGCAGCACATGGCAGACGACTTCACCTTCAGCATCACTACCACCCCCTTCGACGAGGACTACTCCCCGTCGGAAGGCTCACGGATCACGACGAATTTCGCCAACCTGGCACGGGGCGAGCACCGCCAGGAGAACCTCCGCAACGCCTTGACCATGATTCGGCGCCGCTTCAACGATCTCGCAAGCTGGGACAACCCGGACCGGGACCGTTACACGCTCGAGCTTGAGATCGTCTCTGTGCAGATAGAGTTCACTGCAGACGGTACGGATCAGCAGTTCCCGCTGTTCGAAGTTCTCGACATCCAGATCATCGACCAGCTGAACGGGGTCCGCCACCAAGGGATCGTTGGGAACAACTTCTCCTCCTACGTCCGTGACTTCGACTTCAGCATCGTACTGCCAGCGGCAGCAGGGGACTCAGGCAAGCCCACCGTTCCCGGGGACTTTGGCGATCTTCACGGCAAACTGTTCCAGCAATTCCTCGATTCCCCGGCATGCCAGGAACGCTTCCCGCAGCCGCCAGTGGTCTGCATCAGCGTCTCCACAAGCAAGACGTACCGGCGAACGGAGAACCGTCACCCGGTCCTGGGCGTCGAGTACCAGCAGGACGAGTTCTCGCTGACGGACGCGTACTTCGCCAAGATGGGGCTGCAGGTCCGCTACTTCATGCCACGCGGAAGCGTCGCGCCGCTCGCCTTCTATTTCCGCGGCGACCTGCTCAACGACTACTCCAACCTGCAGCTCATCGGCACAATCAGCACCATGGAGACGTTCCAGAAGATCTACCGCCCGGAGATCTACAACGCGAACTCCGCCGCCGCCCACGTCTACCAGCCGAGCCTGGGAGAGCAGGATTACTCGCGGACCCAGATCGCTTACGACCGCGTAGAACGCAGTCAGCTCGCGGTCAAGCAGGCGAAGTACACGGAGGAACACTTCATCACGCCCCACAAGGACCTGTTGGACCAGTGGACCGCCAAATACCCCGCTCTCGTCAACTGACCCACGGAGAATCGTCAATCATGAACACACTTTTGCCCACCACCGTTGTCGGAAGCCTGCCCAAACCATCGTGGCTCGCACAGCCTGAGACTCTTTGGTCCCCGTGGAAACTGGAGGGAAATGCGCTGCTCGAGGGCAAGCAGGATGCTCTGCGCATCGCCATCCACGAGCAGAGCCGACGCGGCATCGACATCGTCAGCGACGGCGAGCAAACCCGCCAGCACTTCGTCACCACCTTCATCGAACACCTCAGCGGGGTCGACTTTGAACAGCGCAAGACCGTGCGCATCCGCGATCGCTACGACGCCAGCGTGCCGACCGTCGTCGGAGCGGTGCGCCGCGAGCAGCCGGTATTCGTCGAAGACGCAAAGTTCCTCCGCGCAACCACCGACCGGCCGATCAAATGGACTCTTCCCGGCCCAATGACCATGGTGGACACGCTCTACGATGACCACTACAAGAGCCGCGAGAAGCTGGCCTGGGAGTTCGCCACGATCCTGAACCAGGAGGCGAAAGAACTAGAGGCGGCCGGCGTGGACATCATCCAGTTCGACGAGCCCGCATTCAATGTCTTCCTCGATGAGGTCAAGGACTGGGGCGTGGCTGCGCTTGAGAGAGCGGCAGAAGGACTGCGCGCGGAGACCGCCGTGCATATCTGCTACGGCTACGGCATCAAGGCGAATACTGACTGGAAGGCGACGCTCGGCTCACAATGGCGGCAGTACGAGGAAACGTTCCCGCTGCTGCAGAGCTCCAGCATCGACATCATCTCGCTGGAATCCCAGAACTCCCACGTGCCCATGGACCTCATCGAGCTCCTCCGCGGCAAGAAAGTCATGCTCGGGGCAATCGACGTCGCAAGCGAGACCATCGAGACCCCGGAGGACGTCGCCAACACCCTCCGCAAGGCCCTGCAGTTCGTCGATGCGGACAAGCTCATCGCCAGCTCCAACTGCGGCATGGCACCGTTCCCCCGGGACGTCGCACTGGCCAAGCTGAGTGCTCTCAGCGCAGGGACGAACATCATTCGCGAGGAACTCGCCCGCTCCGCCCCCAGGGTGTCATAACGATGTTTCACGCCTATCCCACAGACACGTGGCTCGGGGCTCCGAAGCAAACCTTCCCGTCCTCCCTCTCTGCCGACGAATTCAAGGCACTGTTCCGTGGCCATCCGGGAGGTGTCGCCGTCATCACGGCAGATGCGGGCGAAGGACCGGTGGCACTGACGGTATCGTCGGTCGTGTCAGTGAGTGCGGAACCTCCGTTGCTGATTTTCTCGGTCTCGGCACTGTCCTCTGCGTCCGAGGTGCTTTCGCGCGCCGAAACCGTTGTCGTGCACCTGCTGGACGCGCACGACGTCGACTTGGCGAAGTTTGGAGCGACCCCCGGCGCCGACCGCTTTGACCAGACGCACCGCTGGTCGGCCCTTGCCACCGGCGAAGCGGTGTATGACGATGTCCGCGCCTGGGTGCGGTGCGCCGTGATCAATCGCATGGAGGTGGGGACCTCCACAATCATCGCCGTTCACGCCCTGGAGTCCCGCGTCATGCGTGACGTCCACCCGGGCGAACCCGGCGACGCTCTGGTCTACCACAACCGTTCATGGCACCGTCTGGGCGAGCATTCCAAGCTTGAAGGCTGAGCGCCGCGCCAACGATGCGAGGCGGCAAGCCGAACGACTCACGACGGCGGGAGGATAACTCCCGCCGTCGTCCTCGTTAACATCGGAGCGTCCATCGACTTCCTGAATGGCTCGGATGCAACCCTGATCTGCACACATACCACGCTTCGGTTCGCCCTCAAGAAGCACCCACCGAAGGCGTTCACCGCTCGACGCCTTGGGGAGGGCTTGCCAGCCATAACGTAGCGCCCCAGAGACATTGATATGCCAGGGGTTCCCGTGGCTGGCCCGATCCGAGACGGGCCCGTCATGTCGTTGTGAATGACGGGCTCCAATGCACCTGTGTGAGCAAGAAAACCGGAACCGGCCCATCCCACCAAAAAGCAGAGTGGAGTGTGCACAATGTCCACACACGCTTTGACCGGACAAATACGATGCGCCGGACGATCAAGAAGCAGCACTGAACCGGTCATGAAGAATCTTCAGGATAGCTTCACAGGCGAGCCGCGGCGCCAGGCACCCCCCGGGGCCCGTGTCAGTGGGACTGACCACAAGATATGTCAACACGTTAAAGCAAAAGCCCCCTCTGACGAGGGGGTATGCCGTGCCCGCGGTGGGACTCGAAGGTGATTCCAGGCCTTGGGAACGCTGGGATTTCCGGGAATCATGCCGAATCCGGCCCGATCCGACCGATGTACGCCCCAGTCCGACAGGCAAAGTGTGGACAGTGTCCACACCCTCTTATTTGCCTTCCGGCAAGGCCCCACACTTAATGGAAGCAAAGCCGAGCGGGCCGCCGTCGCGATCCGAATCACCCGCGCCGAAACGTTCGGGAACTGGTTTCCGAACGAAAATCTTGGCACAAAGTGCATCGGCTTCCCTCCCCTCCGCTGGTCGTTCTCCCACCGTCCATTGCAGGTCCGGCAGCGCACGACATGACCAGCCCGGCCAGGCACAATGCCTCCAGCAGTCACCGGTGACATTATGGTCAGCCAACTCGCAAAACCCCAGGCGCAGCCCGCGCAGAAGTCGGTGTTGAGACTTCCCGCCAACATCCCACTTCCCGACTCTTGGCGAGGAGTCCGCCGTCGGTACGGGAGCCGGGGCATATGCACCGAAGGACATTGCAAGGTTTTGTCGAAGAATTGCACAAGATTCGTCAATCCACCACCCAGCTGGGGCGGCTTATGGAAGCATCGTCCTCAGGGCCTTTCCCGTTGGATGTTGGAGGTAGCGATGTTCGTTCCGAATTCCAGTGATCACTTCCGCGAGGAGGATCTGCCAGCCCAGATTCGTGCAATCCGAATGCCACGCTGGGCAGGCGCGGCCCTCGGTGCGGCCCTTGTGGTGATCGCGGTGGCAGCGGTCGCCGGTTCGATCCTTGTCAACGATAGTGACAGCACGATCATCCCGTTTTGGGTCGAGGCGCTCATCATGGCGGGATCAATAATCTCAGCTATCTCGGGTGCCCTCCTGCTTTGGCATGCCGGAGAGTGGGTCACGCTCACACGGTTTGAGGCGATCGTGACGAGGGCATTCATAGTCCAGATCAAGGTCGACCGCACACACCTTGAAGACTTCCACGCCTACCTTCACCAGTACGCTGCCGGCGGGGGAGTTCGCTACCGCATGGTGCCGACCTTCACCACCAAGGACCCATACGACCGGCTGAGGGATCTGCCGCTGCCATTCCTTGCCTACTGGAACCCGGTCGGAGGCACTGAAGCTTCACTCCCGCCGCGTGCTGCGTACATTGAGGCCTGGGCCCGCGCGGGCTATAGTCCGTACTCGAGAGCTATCCCCACCGGCGCCGTGCCCTACACGCTATCGATACACCGGCAGGCCGTCCGGACTGGCCTGCAGCGCCGCGCGCGCTTGTGGGCGATCCTCCTCCCGGTGGTCTCGATTGGGCTCGGTCTAAGCCTCGGCGTCGGACTCGGACCCGCCACCAAAGCCCTAAGCCACACCCGCAGCAGCGCCGACCCCCAAACGAACCGCACGGGCATCCGCGACCTCGACGACGCGCTCACTCCCGGAGTCTCCGGCTACCAGTGGCATGCGAAGGTCTACCCGACGACCGGCACGAGGGACTTCACCTTCTTCCCAACCTTGCGGCACCTGCCGCCGGCGCCGTACACGGTTCGATACTTCATCCGTGACCCCGCGCAGCACGGCACGGATCTCAGTGTCCCGGAGCAGAAATACGGCCGAATCGTCTCGCAAGGGACAATATCCGTAAGGGACCCCACTATCGAATTCACGCTCGACCACGACGACAGCACCTTCACGTTCGAGGTCTACGTCACTGACAACCGCGGGCACACCACGCGCGACTCGGATCTCTACCGGAACCTCGCCGCGCTCCCGGCATCGACCCCTGCGCCGATGCCTACGCGCTGAGGCGTCCAATGATTTCAGGTTAGAAATTTGATGCAATGGCGATCCGCCCGGGAGATCAGATCGCCGACTGGGTCCGATGAGAGCCGGCGACGTTACCGGCACACATGATAGCCATTAGTATCACCATGCCCACGCCCTCCGAGGTCGAGCCACGAACTCGGAGGCGATCCGGCCCCTGACCGACGAACAATTCGTCGCCATTATGCATTCGTCCCAGGTGACCCAGCGGCGGGTTCTGCCCACCCGACCTAATCCAACAAGGCAGCCGCCTTCAACGCAGGGTCCGGGTATGCTTCGGCGCCCATGACGGTTGTCGCGGGCCTAGCCAAAGCCGAGGCCAGCAAACCGACATCGCGGATATGGAAGCCGTACCGGTCAACAAGCTGGAGCGCGTCCTCGATGTCCAGGTACGCGGTCACGCGTCCTCAAAACGCGTGAGCAGCTCAGCATCATGCTTCTTAATAGCGCGCTCTTGTGCTGGCAATTGGTGTTGAAGTGCGGTTTCTCTTGCTTTGACGGGGAAGCAGTTCCTAGCATGGGCGTTGTGGAGGAAGCGCGTCGGGTCGCGCTTGCCGTGCTGGACACAACCAGCACGACGGTCAACGATCTCTGGGTCTCGTTCTGGAGCATGGGCGGCAACGCCGACGTGCTGGATTTGGACGCCTATGTCCACGGGTTGGCACCTTTCAGCGCCTCCGACGAGCTGGCTTTGGAGGCCGCCGTCGAGGAAATCAGCGCCCCGAACTGAAGCAGAAATCCCGGCCCAAAAAAGGGCCCCTCATCCGTCTTGCCCCTGTAAATACCCGCTTCTACAATGCTGGATGTGGACACTGAGGAGCAGAACGAAGACTTCCAGCGACTTCACCAACTCATCGCTGGAACCGATGACGTCAAGTCCTTTCTGGACGGAATGACTCGCTGCGCGGCTACGACTTTAAGCCGCGCCACGCAGATCAGGATCGAATGCGCGGTCACCCTTTGGCGCCGGAAGCGGGCCGTGACCCTGGCCGGGAGCAGCGACGAGGCGATCCTCTGGGACGGCGTCGAACAGAGCCTGGGCGACGGCCCAGTCCTGGAAGCACTCCAAACCGGCCAGCCAGTGGTGGTGGCGGACACCAGCGCCGATAATCCGTGGCCCAAGTACACCAGCACTATCGCTGAGGCCGGTGCGCGCAGTGTCCTCGCGGCACCACTGGAGCTGGGCAACGACGCCTCAGCGGCCCTGAATTTCTTCGCCCCCGAGGCGGGAACCTTCACCAAGGAAGTCGTGAACGAGGCCATGGTCTTCGCGGACATGGCTGGCCAGGCGTTGCGGCTGGCGCTGCGGATCGCCACGGCTGATCTGCTCACCGAAGACCTCAAAGCCGCCATGCGTCGCCGCACGGTCATTGATCTATCGACCGGGATCATCATGGCCGAGAACAACTGCACCCAGAATGAAGCTTTCGCGTTCCTTCACCAGGCATCCCAGAATCGGAACCAAAAACTCCACGACCTCGCCGGGAACATCGTCGCCGAACCCAACGGCACCACCACGGCACCGGCAAACCATTTCGACGACTAAGGCCACCACCCCCTCCAGTCATGTCCCAGCAACTGAGTGGTGGGTTTGTCGCTGAGCCTCCGGGGTACGAAGTATGCGTGCGGCCACTGCCCTCGACGGGCGTTCAGGACGGTTCTACTGAAGACCTACCCTAATCCTGGCGTGGCAGGCTAAAGGCCCTGCAGGCTTCGGGTTACCGCTATCCCGCCCCTCCCCAAGCCTTACCGAATCCCCGCTATCGGCGAACCGGTCGGCTTCGACGTGGGCGGCCCCGAGGATCGTGTGAAAACTCCCAATGCTCGGCGACCTTGGCAGAGACCGCAACCTGCGCCGTGCCACTCCCCCATTTGTTCGTAGTCACGCGTCGACGACGCCGACGAGTCCTCCCCCAAAACATCCGATCGACCGCGCCGACTGAACTCTCACGTCGCCGGGGCCCTGCAGATAGTGCGCTTGCGAATGGGCGGCATGTCGCTCGGGCCAATTACAGGCGATGACTAGATGTAGGCCGAACAACGGGCAGGCAATGGCTGTCATCAGTCTCAATAAAGAAGATTTAAGTGTGGACAATGTCCACGCCCTCTTTGGCCTGACAAAACATCGGCCACGCCGGGTACACAACGTCAGCAACGAGCCAAAACCAAGAACTTTTGACGCATTATCACGAAGTCATGTTGCGCTCAGCTCCGCTACCCATGAAAGGTTGTAGGCCAACCAGGACCTAACAGACATACAAGAAAGGATCGCATAACCCCACAACCAAACAGGCGACCCGCGGCGCCAGGCACACCCGCGGCCAATGTCAGAGGGGCCTGACCAACCAGAATGTACACACGTTAAAGCAAAAACCCCCTCTGTTGAGGGGGTATGCCGTGCCCGAGGTGGGACTCGAACGCGGTTCCCGGCCTTGCGGACACTGGGAAGTGGCGGAAACATGCGGAAACCGGGGCAGTCCGGCGGCAGTACGGGCCAGGACGAAGCGAGAAGGGTGGACAGTGTCCACACGCCAATTTCGCCGATTCAAGCTCTCCAACCGCCGATCGCACCCCATATGGAAGGGGCGCGGTTTCTCATTGTGCTGGCAAACAATCCGAGGCTCCACCCGGCCTGAACCCACGGCCGAGGGCACGCCCGCAGGCAGTAGCTCCCTGCGTCCAAAACCTTACCCGCATCCAATCTCTCCACGGCGGCTGCACCTCCCTTCGGCAATCTCATGATCCGCTCGGCCGAAACTCACCTGACCGATCAATAGCGTCCACTATGCTTGGCATCCACATACGAGCCAGCTGACCGCCGGACGCCCGCCCTCAAATGCATATGTCACCATTCGGTGACATAATGGACGGTAGAAGGGACGCCATGACACTGGAAAGCACCATCGAGACCCCGGCATCAGCGGGCGCCATCATCCGCGCCCGCCGCACAGCCCGCCGGCTGTCCCAGCAAACCCTTGCCGACATGGCCGGTGTGTCACGGAAGTTCCTCATCGATCTGGAAGCCGGCCATGACCGCGCCGAACTCGGCAAAACCCTAGCCGTCATGGCCGCCGTCGGCCTGACCTTGGCCGCCACAGATCCCATCCCCCGGGGCAGCGACTTCGACCCTTCGCGGCGAGACTACGCGGCAACCTTCACCCGACTCATCTCCGAACGGGACTTTGAGTTCGCCATCAAAATGCTCGCCGACTACGCCACCGCTTCCCTCACCGCCGGCAGACCGCTGCTCCAGCGCAGCCCCCGCCTCAAAGACCCGCACTGGTCAGCGGCCCTCGCCGGAATCTCCAACTACACCGCACACCGCCTCGGCCAACCCACGCCATCCTGGACACGACGGATCAAACCCCTCGACAAGGCATGGATGCCGGCAGAGTCCTACCGCACCATCCGCGCACGCATGAAGGAACTCACCCGCACCGAAACCCCGCCGGAACTCGCCGCTTTGAACGTCTTCATCCGCGAACGTAGCCTGGTCACGGCATGACCGGCGGAGAACTCACCGCCGCACAAATCCGGGCTCTCCTCCATGAACTCGGCAGGCGCCTGCAGGCCACCGGTACTCACGGCGACGTCAAGTTAGTGGGCGGTGCCGCCCTCATCCTTCAGGGCATCGGCAACCGGCCCACCGCAGACATCGACGCCAGCTACGCCGACCCGCACACCATCCACACCGTCGTCACGGAAATGGCAGCAGACTACGACCTCGCGCCCGACTGGCTCAACACCAACGCCTCAGCCTTCGTCCCCGAGAACGCCACCTGGGTCGACATCGAACAGCTCGACGGACTCACCATCCAGGCCGCAGACACCGAAACGCTCCTGGCCATGAAAATCGCGGCCGAACGCGACAAAGACACCCTCGACATCGCCCGGCTCCTGCGCCGACTCAACATCACCAACGCCGCCGACGCCGTCGACCTCGCATACGACAAATACGGCGAACACTCCATCCCACTCGCCGCCGGACGCGACAACTACCTCATCGTGGTCGACGACGCCCTCGACGCCGCCACCGCCCTCGAATCCCGGACCGGACCCGAATCAGGCAGATATCCCACATGACCGTTGCCAAAGGCACAAATTAGCTTCTCCGGACGCCAGTCTGAATGGTATGGGACCGCACGGCGGGACCGGAGCTCACGAGACTTAACGCTCACAAGGAGCGCCTGTCTTCGGAAATCGTTCCGGCCTCCGGGATGCCTGACTCATCGCCCAATCTCGCAGGTTGCATGGTCGCCCTGGATAGCGGCCGGTATGTCGTGTTGGCGCCGGAGGGGACTGGCTTGCGGGGCTGCCCAGAACTTCGGTCGCAGGGTGAGTGCGTCGCATGCCCCATTACCCCTCCCCTACCGAGCTGTACGAAAGGCCGGTTGTCGGCCTTATAGAAATCCCGGGAAACGCGGGGAGACTCCACCCACCCCCTCCGTAAAAGCAAGTTGGCGCGCGCGGGCCGCCGGGAGCCCCCAGCCCTCACCTAACGGAGGGCTACGTGCCCTGGTGGGCCCGAGAAGTCCCGTTCGGAACCGGCAGCGCTGACAGAACCACGCCAAATACTCCTGCGATTCACACCCGGAGAATTGCAACTAGGGCATCACGTCTCGGTCTCATTACTATGCTTCGAAGTCGCTACTACGCCGAGCGTGACCAAATCACTGTTGCGAGGCACTCAGACCACTAGCGCGCATACAGAAATGCCTCGCAGCAGTAGCTAAATGGGACCGGCACGAACCCAGCTGAGTTTCAGCCGGGTTCTTTCAGTCAATAGGGCGTACATCGTAACCGACGCTGACCGGAAAGGTTTAGAACGGATCTGACCGAAAACAAACCGCTGTTAGCACTATGCGAACTACTTGCAGCTTGTCCGTGTCGGTGCCCGCGGCGCGCGCAAGTACACCATCCGGCTTTCTCAGGCAACCGGAACGTTTAACGGGAGGTCCGCCGCACCCCGAAGGGCACCGGTGGAGATGATCTGCCCATCCTTGATGACGGTCCGCGTCTTGCTTTCGTCCCAGAGGATCGATGGTTCGTGGAAGGGATTCCCGTCCAGCATCACCAAGTCCGCGCACGACCCTCGGGTGATGCGTCCAAGGTCACCGCGTCCAAGCAGGGCGGCGTTGGTTGATGTTGCCGACCGGAGGGCGCCGTACACGCCAAGCACTTCGCACTGAAGGCGGAGTCCGGCCAGTTGCTCGTCCTCCAGTTCACCCATGAGGTCTGTTCCGAATCCGATCCGGACCCCAGCGTCGCGGGCCAGTGCCAGCGCGTTCCTCCCGGCCTCCAACACTTCCCGATTCTTGGCCGTTCCCGTTTTGGTGAGGCCGACTTCCTCTCCGCGTCGTTCCATGGCCTCGTAGGTCACCAAGGTGGGGACGAGATAGACGTCGTTGTCAGCCATGAGCCGGGCGGTTTCCGCATCCAGCAGATTGCCGTGTTCGATGCAGCGGACCCCGTTAAGTACTGAATGGCGAATAGCCTCGGGCGAATATGCGTGGGCGGTGGCATAGCTGCCCCGCCGGGAAGCCTCGTCCGTTACGACGCGGATTTCCTCCGCACTGTACTGCGGAACCCGAATCGGATCGACCGGCGAAACAACCCCTCCGGAGGTCATGAGCTTTATCGCGGTGGCGCCGGTTCGGAATCGGTGGCGCACGGCCCGCAGCAGGTCATCTGCGCCGTCCAACACTTCGCACATGTGGCCGCCATGGAAGCATCCTCCGTCGTTCGCGGCCCGGATATCGCCGTGGCCTCCTGTTTGGCTTAGCGCCGGTCCCGTGAAGAAGTAGCGTGGACCAGGGTACAGTCCCTCCTCGATGGCGTTGGCAAGGCCAACGTCACCGCCCGCCACGTCACGCACCGCTGTGAATCCACGGAGCAATGCAGCAGCGAGGCGCCTTGCCCCGGTAAGTGCGGAATAGCTAAGTGGCCCCGTCTCGTTCGTGGCGGACGTCAGGCTGAGCGCGTAAGCATGAAAATGTGCATCGATAAGTCCTGGAATCACGGTTCGGCCGCCGGCGTCAAGGACGGCACCGGTATCTTCCACCTCCCGCCCCACGTCGGTGATCCGGCCATCCCGGATGCTGATAGAGCCCTCAATCAGGTCAGGTGATTCGCCGTCGAAGATCAGGGCGTTACGTATTGTCAGGCTTTCCGGATTGGTGGTCACGTGCGGTTCCTTCCTGTTGTTGTCGGCGCGGGCGGGCCCCCAATTGGTGCCCGCCCGCGGTGGAACTAGTTAGTGGTGATAAGGGCTTCTTGGAGCAGATGGACGGACCGCCGTGCGACGTCCACGGCTGCCTCCACCGAACTCTGGTCGTAGCTGCCCTCAGGTGCGAGGAAGTTCATCGATCCGATAGTCCGGCCGCTGCTCACGACCGGAACGTTCACGATGGCCCCGCAGCCCAATGACTCGATCGTTTCCGAATCAAAGAAGAATGCGCGGACCGCTTCCTTGTCCGCCCCCAGGAACGGCTGCTGTCTCTCGAGGACCTGTTCAAGCCACACCCGGTTCGTGTCCCCGGCGAGGGTCTTCTTCCCGCCTACCGGATAGACATCGGGATGGGTGGTGTAGACGCGGGCCATACTGGCGCCGTCGTCGGCGATGACTGAGATGGTAAAGAGGGTGACGCCGACTGCTTTCCGGGCGCTTTCGCAAACGTCGTCGAAGGATTGATATTGGGAACTCATGGAGTCCTCCCTTCTGGATGGGAACCCATCCACTGGTGGGGCTTAGTAGCCGTAGTGCGTCCGGGCAAAGTCGTCGGTGATGAATCCATTGACGATGTCGTAGGTGATGTCCTCGCGGGAGCGCTTGGAGACGTCTCCGAAGCCGCCGCCCCCGCCCACAGCGAGGCGGACGACGTCGCCGGCTTTGACCTTGCGGGCGTTCGCCTTCAGAGTGCGGACCTCATCAGAGCGTCCGGGGTTGATCACAACTTCCGGGCCTTGAGCGTCCGATCCGCCGAAGAGTCCCCAAGCGGGGGTCTTTGACCGTTCGAACCACAGCCCGACCACGCAGTCGGCCAGGAATTCGTATTCGCGCACTACGCCGTTGCCGCCACGGTGCTGTCCGGGTCCGCCGGAGTTGGGGCGGATGGAGTACTCGTTGATCCGGAATGGGTAACGGGTCTCCAACATCTCGATCGGCAGGTCCTTGAGTGAGCCGTTGACGTTGTTGATCATGGCTGATTCACCGTCCGTGCCCTGCCAGGCACCCCAGCCGCCCAAGGTGGCTTCCATAGTGACGAAGTTCCGGCCGAAGCGGGTGTCGAAACCGGCGGCGGTGATAATCATGGAGTCACCGTGGCTGGCGCTGGCGACCCGATCGGGCATGGCCGGGGCCATTGCCTTGGAGACGAGGTCAATCAGCAGCCCAAGGTGGGAGAAGTACCACTGGCACGGGGCCGGCGTCACGGCGCCCAGAACCGAGCCGGACCGCACCTGGGTGGTCATTGGCCGGAAGGAACCACCGTTGGAGTTGGACTCCGGGCTGACGAGGAGCTTGTAGCCCACGCGCAGTGCCGAGACGGCCTGGGCGGCACCACAGTTGACCGGACCCAGGGTCTGGTCCGCCGATCCGGTGACGTCAAAGTCAACGGTATCGTCCGCTACCGTGATCCGCAGCTTGATTGGAATGGGAGTGTCCAGATCGATGCCGTCGTTGTCCAGGAAACCCTCGGCTTCGTAGACGCCGTCCGGGATGTTGCGGACGGTCGCACGCTCGATTTCCTCCGTTTGGCGGAAGATCTCATCCCGGGCGGCATCCAACTGCTCCATCCCGTACCTGCCCACGAGCTCCTTCATGCGGGTGGTCCCCATCCGGAGGGCTGCGATCATCGCGTGCATGTCACCAATGGTCTGGTAAGGGAAGCGCACATTAGTCCGGATCAGGTCAACGACAGAAGTCTCTATACCGGCTTCGACCAGCTTGACCGGCCCCATCCTGAAGCCTTCCTGGAAGATATCTGTCGAGTCCATCGAGCCGCCCACATCCTTGGATCCCATGTCCATCCAGTGCGCCCGAGTGGCCGCGAATCCAACCACGGCGCCGTCGTCGAAGATCGGAGCAAAAATGGTCACATCGTTCAGGTGGGTCCCACCCAGGTATGAATCGTTGAGGATCCAGATGTCCCCTTCCTGCCAGACCGCGCGGCCGTACATTTCCTCCACGGCGATCGAACACGTTTCGAGGTTGCCCAGGAACAGCGGCAGGCCTGCGGACTGTCCCAGCACTCGGTGTTCGGTGTCCAACAGGGCCACGACGCAGTCCCCGCCTTCGTAGAGGATGGGTGAGTAGGCGGAACGGATCAGGGTGGCGTTCATGTCATCCGCCGCGCTGGTGAGTGCATTGCGGATGATTTCCACGGTGACCGGATCCAGGGTTGTGACTGCTGCAATTGTCATTTTTGGTACCTCAGTTTTCTTCGACGTTTTCAGTGCGGATGACCAGGGAGCCGAACTCGTCGACCTGGACGTTGAACCCGGGTGGAACCACGGTGGTGGCGGTCTGCTCCACGATGATGGCGGGTCCTTCGAATGTGTGGCCAGCGCCGAGGTCGTCACGGCGGACCACGGTGGTGCTGTGCTCGACGTGGTCAAAGACCACCTGGCGGATTTCGTGCTTGAACTCCGGCCCCTGTGCAGTGACGTAGCTCGGAGCTTCCAGCCGTCCCAGGTCACCGACAGCCTGCGTGCGTAGCGTAACGATTTCGATCGGCGCGCCAAGGTTGGAGTGGCCGTAGCGCTCGTGGTACATCGCGGAGAATCGGCGGGCGAGGTTGGTGACGAAGTCGGGAGATTCGGGCTCGTCAGCGGATGTCAGCGGAACGTTCAGTGAGAACTCCTGTGACTGATAGCGGACGTCCACGGACGCCTTCGTTGCGCGGCTTTCCTCCGGGACCCCTTCCGAGACCAGTGACGACAAGCCTTCGACTTCCATGGAGCGCAGGATGCCGGCCATGTCGGCCACGTCGATGTCTTCGTCGAGGTAGAAGTAGGGTTCGGAAAAGTCCTTGCGGATGTTGGTTTGCAACATGCCCCAGGCGGAGAAAGCACCGGGAAATCGAGGAACGACTGTTTCCGGAATGCCGAGTTCCTTGGCCAGGAAGACTGCGTGCATGGGTCCAGCTCCGCCGAAGGCCACGAGGGAGAAGTCCCGGGGCTCGATGCCGCGGGAGATCGTGATGGTCCGAATCGCCTGGGCCATCTGCGAGTTGGCTACGTCGCAGATGCCTTCCGCCATGGCAATGGGGTCCAGGCCGAGCTGGTCACCGACAGTTTTCAGGGCTGTTATCGCGGCTTCGCGGTCCAAGGCGACCTGTCCGCCGGCGAACCAGTCGGGGTCGACACGGCCGAGGACCAGGTTGGCATCAGTGACGGTGGGTTCCGTCCCGCCGCGGCCGTAGCAAGCCGGTCCGGGGTTGGCTCCTGCGGAGCGCGGTCCGACCCGCAGGCCGCCGGCTTCGAGCCAGGCGACGGAGCCGCCGCCAGCGCCGACGGTGTGGATGTTGACAACGCTCATGAGCATCGGCAGACCTTCAAGGTGGGCCTCCGTGGAGACGTCCGGCTTGCCGTCAACCACCAAGGAAACGTCAAAGGATGTTCCGCCCATGTCCACACCGATGAGGTTGCGGTTTCCCGAGACACCTGCCAGTTCGACGTCGCCCATGGCGCCGCCGACCGGGCCGGAAAGCAGCGTCTGCAGCGGCCGCTTACGAGCGGATTCGGCGGTGAGTACACCGCCGGAGGACTGCATGATGTGCAGTGGGGCTTCCACTCCCCGGTCAGCGAGTTTATCTTCCAAGTCCAAAAGGTAGTTGCGTACGACCGGACCCGTGTAGGCCTCGACGACGGCAGAGGACGTGCGCTCGTATTCGCGCCATTCCTTGGCTGCTTCGTGCGATAGGGAGACGGTGAAGTCTTCCCCCAGTTCCTCTATGAGGATTTCGCGGGCCCTGAGTTCGTGCGAGGGGTTCTTGTAACTGAACAGGAACGCAACGGCGACGGCGCCATAGCCTTCCTCTTTTGCCCGGCGCGCTGCTTGGCGGACTGCCAGTTCGTCCAAGGGCACAAGTTCCCCGCCTTGGCTGTCCAGCCTGCCTTCGACGCCGATGACATCCTTGCGCTCGACCAGCGGGGCGGGCTTGCGGTACTGAGCATTGTAGAGCTCAAGACGCGGTCCGCGGGCGATGTGATAAGTGTCCTCGATGCCGGCGGTGGCCAGCAGCAGCACGGGAACACCACGGCGTTCGAGGAATGCGTTCAGGCCCTGCGTGGTGCCGTGGACCAGGAAATCGATGTCGGATAGATCATCAACTATCGATTCGAGGCCTGCGATGACGCCGGCACTGAGGTTCCCGGGCGTGGTTGACGCTTTCGTTGCCGCGTAGGTTCCGGCGTCCTGGTCGTACGCCACAATGTCGGTAAAGGTTCCGCCGATATCCATCGACACCCTGTAGTTCGGCATGTTTATCTCCTCATGGTTCTGGGAATGGCACTTTGTGTGTGGCAACACGCTACATACGGGGCCAACCAAGGGGATGGGCATACTGCACCCTTGTGCTCAAGCTGGACGGGCAGACTGCATAAAAGCGGTGGCAGTTACGCCATGCCCGGACGGGTGCACCTTTTGGGCGGTAGTGCTTGGCGCCCAAACCTCCATGCCAGAAAAGTGCAAGCTGAACACCATCTGTGAGTTCTCGGTTTGTAATGTGAGGGCAATCACTCGGCGGGAGGCTTGGACAGGCTGCTCCGAGTGGAGGCTTCTTCTTATCCCATTCGCAATATCGGAGGTCACGACATGTCCAATATCGACCCACTCGTTTCAGGGCCAGTGCCCGGGACTGCGAGTCCACCTCTCTCCATGGCCGTGGGGCACGCGTTCCGCGACATGCCTTTCGGGTTCATTCACGTCAAGATCTGTGCGGTCCTCTTCGTTGCTTTCGCAATCGAAGCCTGGGAAATGCTCATGCTCACCTACGTTGCCAGTGATCTGGCTACGAGCCTGCAGGTCGGAATGACGCAGGTAGGAATCGCCATTTCGGCGCTGTTCCTTGGCATGATTCCCGGGTCACTCGTTTGGGGACCCATCTCTGACCGGATCGGCAGGAAGGCCACCTGTGCGTGGAGCTTCTTCGGTTATGGCGTCTTTACGCTCCTGAGCTGCTTCGCGCCGAACTTTGAGGTCCTCTCGGTGGCTCGCTTCCTCTCCGGGCTTTTGTTCTCCGGCGTCTTCACGGTGACTTTCCCCTATTTTGAAGAACTGCTCCCTGTGAAGGTCCGCGGAAAGGCCACTGTATATCTGGCTGCAGGGTGGCCGATTGGCATCCTTGCCGCCCTCGGCACCGCTGCCCTGATCGGAGGGCACGGCTGGCGCTGGGTTATTGCTGTCAGCGCGCTTGCCAGCCTATGGGGCATCGTTCTATACAAGGTCGTACCGGAATCCCCCTACTGGCTCGCGAGGCGGGGCCGGAATGAAGAGGCACACGCTGTCCTCGAGCGTCTGGGTGCACGCGGCATCTCCCGGAGCGCCATATTGACGGTCTCGGACGGCAAAAAGCTGTCCTTCTGGAACCTCTTCAAGGGGAGGATGGGCCGGATCACGGTTATTCAGGTCCTCATCAACTTCACCTTCTCCTGGGGCTACTGGGGACTTCAATCGTGGATGCCCACGTTGCTTGAAGGGCGAGGACTGAGCGCCTCATCAAGCTTTGGCTTCATCGCCCTGAGCGCGGTGCTCATGATCCCCGGCTATATGTCGGCCTCCTACCTCACTGGACGTTTCGGGCGCAAGTGGATCTTCACGATCTACGTCCTCGCCGCAGCAGCCGGGGGATTCTTCTTCGGGACAGCCTCCACAGAGACCGAGATGTATGTAGGCATGTTCTCCCTGGCTTTCTTCGCCCTGGGAGCCTGGGGTGTCTGGGACACGTGGATGGGTGAGCTCTACCCCTCAGCGCTTCGTGGCTCAGGCTACGGGTCCGGGCTTTTCGGTCAGCGCGTCGCAAATACGGTCGCGCCGAGTCTTGTCGGGCTCCTCCTGGCCTCAGCCACCGAAACTACTTCGACAATCCTCTTTATCAACATGTTCTTGTTTGCCACGGTCATCCTCGGCCTGTTCTTGCCCGAAACCGAAGGAAGTGAATTGGAATGATCAGCCCAAGCGAAAGTCTCGACGTTCTCCCGGAAAATACCCGGATCCTGTGGATCAACCCGCTGTTCACCGATCTTTACAACCGCGCAATGGCGGACTCCTTCCGCCAGATTGTCCGTCCGGGCACCGAAGTTGATGTCGTCTCACTTGATGGCGTAGGCCCCTCCCACGTTGAGTACAACGCCTTCGAGGCACTCATGCTTCCGCAACTGCTGCGCACGGTGCGCTGGGCGGAAGAAGAAGGCTATGACGCCGCCGTCATCGGTTGTTTCTACGACCCGGCGCTGCGGGCCGCACGCGAAATCACCGATCGTATGGTGGTTGTGGGCCCGGCGCATTCGGCGCTGAGCCTCGCCGGCAGCCTGGGCGAGCGATTCTCCATTCTCGTTGGACGGAAAAAGTGGATTCCCGAGATGGCCGAGAACGTCCACCGTTGCGGCGCGTCAGACCGTCTTGCCTCGTGGCGCGTGCTCGAGATGGGCGTCGACGACTTCCAGGCGGACCCGGCTCTCACGGAGAAGCGGATCATGACCGAAGCCCGCAAGGCCGTGGAGGAAGACGGAGCAGACGTCGTCATCCTCGGGTGCACGGCCGAATTCGGATTCTTCCAAACGGTTCAAGAGGAAATTGGCGTACCTGTGATCGACGCGACTGTGGCCCCGCTCAAACACGCTGAGCAGCTCGTGGACTCGGCCCGCCGTTTCGGTTGGACGCACAGCAAGCGCTTGGGCTACGACGGGCCGACCGCCCAAGAACGTGCGCAGTTTTTCCCGGCCCTCAAGCCAAAGCACATGGTGTCAATGACTTCGGCCCCTGTGTTGACTGAACTCTCTATGGTCCGGCCATGAGCAGGCCGGAATCCGCGGTTGTCTTCCGCGAACTGGGAGGCCCTGAAGTGCTGAGCGTCGAAGATGCTTCGCCACGTCCGGTCGCCGACAACGATGTCCGCATCGACGTCGCAGCATTTGCACTCAACCGGGCAGATCTGATGTTCATCCACGGGGAGCACTACACCATACCGGCGTTCCCCTCGCGCATCGGTTCCGAGGCAGTGGGAACGGTGACCGAGATCGGCAAGAACATCACGGCCTTCAACATCGGCGACCGCGTGACGAGTATTCCCTTCTACACCACGACTGACGGCGTGCAGGGAACGACAGCCGTCCTTCCGGGAGACTACCTAACGCTTGCTCCACCCGAGCTTTCGGATGCCGAGGCCTGCTCTGTTTGGATGCAATATCTGACGTCCTATTTCGCCTTCGCAGAGGTAGCCAATCTCGGATCCGATGACACCGTGCTCGTCACGGCCGCCACCAGTTCGGCCGGGCTTGGCGCCATCGAGGTAGCGCGCGCACTGGGGGCGAGGGTGATCGCGACGACACGGACGGAGAAGAAGCGGTCGCTCCTCCTCGAAGCAGGCGCAAGCGAAGTTGCCCTTGTGGGAGTCGACGATGTCGGCGAGGTCATTGACCGCACCACCGACGGCAAAGGCGTGCGGGTCGCTTTCGATCCTATAGGAGGAGAGTCCCTCGGCACCTACGTCCATCACCTGGCACCCAACGCAGTGATTTTCGGGTACGGAACTCTGAGCGATCAGCAGCCCGTCATCCCCATGGCAGCAATGTGCAGGACTCAATCGGTGTTCCATCCCTACTCAATGTTCAACCATGTCGGACGGGCCGATGAACGGCAGAGAGGCGTCGACTTCATCCTCGAGCGGATTGGCTCCGGCGGGCTGCGGCCCAGGGTAGACAGGGTCTTTGCTTTCGACCAGGTGCTCGACGCCTACCGCTACATGGAGTCGAACGAACAGTCAGGGAAGATTGTTGTCCAGATAGGTTAGCCCTGCGGTCCCTGGATACCGTGTCCACAGAACAGTTGTCCATAGAACAGTTGTCCCTGGAACAGTTCGAAAGGACACGGACCAGGGACCGTTCCCGGGCATGGACCGCGGTCACGGATTGCTGGCGGAACGGTATGCCCGCGTGCTCGCCTAGTCTTGCAAAGAGCGCTGCAGCACTTTGGCAATGAGGTGGACGGACAGCAACTCGGACGGGATATCCAGCCGGACACCGAGTTCCCGTGCCCGATTAAGCCGGGCCTGCAGGGTGTTCCGGTGCAAATTGAGGGACTTCGCTGCGAGGCTCACTGAGCTGCGGTGATCCAGGAAGGCGGCCACCGCGGTAATAATCACGTCGCGGTCAGGAGATGCCATCAGGCGCGGCAGTGTTAGTTCGGCCACGAGCGCGACGGCGTCCATGTCCACGAAGCTGGTGGCCGCCGCCACCCCGAGTCTGGCGAGGCCTAGAACCGTACCCGGTCCCATCGACCGGGACGATTCAGCCGCCAGCCGGCCCTCACGCACGATCAACGCCAGCGCCGGGCCATCCTCCTGCCACCGGGACAGTCCGGCCACCAAGCCAAGCTCGGCAAGGGCCGGTCCCAGACGTGTCCTGATTCGGGTTTCGAGCTGCGTCGAGGCGTCCTGGTCCCCAGCGGGTACGAGCGTCAGCCAACCACCTTGAACCTCGGCCAAGGGACTGCGTGCTGTGACCTTGCGCCAGAGCAGGCGCAGCACAGCCGTCAGTTCGGGCCGATGGTCTTGCACCCGCCCGCCTCGGAACCACACAGCCACGTAATGCTCCCCTTCGCGCCAGCCCAGCTGGTTCAGCAGATGTCGGTGTTTCTCCTCGAATTCCGCCCCTGACGCATCAAGGTCCCGATCCAATTCCGCGAGCGCCGCTGTGGGAATGGCACGGGCAGAGCTGTGGAGGTCTTCCAACAACCAGGCGGCCTTCACCGCCGGGGTGGCTACCTCAAGGATTGAGCGCACCAGCCGCAGGTTGTGGACCCCGGATGTGGGCACGATTGCCGTCAGGGTGAAGCGGAGGGCACTATTGGCCTCGCCGACTTCTACGGTGATGACTTCGTCAGTCTCCCGTGGAGGTATTCCGGCGGAGGCCAGCACCACGCCGTCGTACCCCAGCAAAACTCCCACCCCGTCCAGTTCCCTGGAAATGGTCTTGAGAACGTCACCGAGGGTGGTGTCCTTTGTGACCGCCCGGGCTACCCGGGCCAGTTCCGCATCGACCACCGACAGGGCAGCTCCGATCTCGGCCGACAGAGCCAACGCCAATGCCGCTGGGTCCCCGTCAGCGGCCAGGAGGGTGGTGCCCAATCGCTCCGCCAGTCCGACCGCTCCGCTTGCATAGGTAGTGCCGGCCACGACGACGGCGCTGGCCCGCCGCTCCCAAGCGTGTCGCAGTGCCGCGGAAACCAGCCAGCCACCTGATCCCATCTCTGGTGAGAGGACGACCACAGTGTTGGGACGCACCTGTCGGATTTCCTCAAGCTGGGAGACCAGAACTACGCTCTCTACCAACCCGCTCGATGGAGTGAGATACAGAGGCGTTGTGCCACGGAGTGAGCCGTGCGCCAACAGCCCGGCGAGATCGAGCCGGGTTTCATTTTTCGACCTACGCATGTCGCCGCCTTGGGTGCGCTATCGGGATGCCGAAGGCCTTGGGCTCAGTGAGATCAAGCCCCGCCTCGGTGTACCACTGTGTCGCTGCCGTAATCTTCATGATGTCCATGACGTCGCCCACCTGGACGTCGTCGATGTTGACCACCGTGCCCTGCTCGGAATTGAGCAGGGTCACCATGTCCGGGACGGCTGCTGTTACTTCGCCATCCACGAGGACCAGCAGGATCTCATTCTGGATTTCGAGACGAACGATGCGCCCCGTGGTCTCGTCCTCGAGCGTTACGCTGGACGGTTGCGCCGGCAGGCCGAGGTCCGTTGGCCGCGAGAGGCTTTCGATGTGGCTCACGCGGGCCCGGGCGATGCGCGTGGTGCCGAGGAGCTCGGCGAGCATCAACAGCTTTCTCTCCACTGGGGTGTTCGCGTCGAGGATTTGCCCGATCCGGATCATCCGGCTGATGGAACCGTGGACGCCGTGTTCCTTCAGCTGTCGCGCTGAACACGGGTACATGGCGGTGGCTGCCCAGCCGCCCAGTTCGGTCACCAGTGCACGCACCAGCGTTTCGGCCCTCTGAGGGCTTTCCACCTCGACCACCGCCCGTTCCCCGGTTACCCCCTTGAGTGCGATGGGGCCTATCGCCACGTTTCCAATATTCAGCGTCGTTTGGCTGATCAAGGGGAAAACACGGCCCATGGGGTCGGAATCGATGACGGGCAGCCCGGACTGCAGTCCAACCATGAGGGGGACGATTCCGTTGATATTGGCGGCGGCAAGTGAATAGACCGCCCGCACCGAGCGCCCGAGATTGGCCTCGATGGCACGGATACAGCCAAGGAACTCATCTCCCACCGGAGGCATATCGGCAATGAAAAGGCCCTGCGTGACCATTCCGACCGCCACCACCAGGTCGTCGGGAGCAAGCTCGTCAACGGTGATGAGTTCCAAAGACCGGCCCTCCATCGCCCGCTGGATCATTTCTGCGTAGATGTAGATGGCCGTCGGGTCGATGGTGCAGGTCAGGAAGTGCGCCCCTGTGCGGAGGTTCCGGACGTCTTCGGTAGTGAGTACGGTGCTCATAAGGTTGCTCCAGGGGCAGATGTTGGTAGCGTGTGTTCCTCGTGGACGTACGTTTCTCCTGCCGCTTGGACCCGTATGCGAACGATACCCGGGTTGCCATAGGGCATGGCATAGACGTTCGATTCAATGATGCGGGTCTGCCCGGGGCTGGCGCCCAACTGGACCGCCGCTGAGTAGGCGTCCTCTTCGGCGAGGTTCTGTACGCGTTGCAGGTCATCCCGGCCGCGGACGGTCTCGAGCCTGTCGATCCACGCCGTCAGCGGCGCCCCGGCAGACCCTACCAGCGCGGCGTCCTGCGACGCCGGCAGAGTCGCCACCAGCCCGAACGGAAGCGCAGTCTCCTGATGCTCGCGGAGATCGGCAATCACGGAGGGGATGTCCGTGCGAACGGGATGGTGGACAGTGTAAGGCTCAAGTATGGCCGCATTGCTGGCGATGCTCGCGTCGAATCCTTGGCGGATGAGGCTTCTGGCCGCAGGCAAGCCTCCCCGGGTGTGGCCCACGGCGGCTCCGGCCTCCATGCAGAGAATGACTTCCCCATCGGGGATTCCCGCCAACGTGGCCGCGCCAAGGATCGCCATCGCGGACTCCGCGTACAACCCGTGCACAGGAGCCAACGCCAAGCGTGACAAAGGCGCCCGACCGCCGTCGTTCTTTCCAAACGACAAGAGGGTGGCCGGGAACTGGCGCCGGCCTGCCTCCTCAAGCAGGACAGCCAACTCTTCCCCCGTCTCCATCAGGGCACTGTTAAGGATGGCAGTGTAGTCGCGGTCCCGGAAAACGCTGGAATAGAAGTCGCTGGAAATACTGATACGCATGTCCCGGTCGTTGCTGAGGATGGCATCTGCAATGCGCGTTTCATGCGCCTTTGACGCCGTCGAACCGACGGAAGTGATCGCCACGTTCCGTACGCCACTGGAGAGGATGCCAGGGAGATCAGCCAGGAACGCCTCCAGGTCCAACCGGGCCAGAGGCCGTCCCCGTAGGTCATGCCCCCCGCTGACGTGCACGGTGCGGGTCACCGCCGGCTCAATAAGGGGTGGCAGCACGGTCATATGGAAGCGGTCCGCGGGAGGCCGGGGCGAAATACGGATGGCGACGACGCGGGCCAGCTTCCGCTCCGCCAGAACCCGTCCGACGTCGGCAGTGATCTCCGTGATGCTTGACGCGAACTCCCGACGGAGAGCGGACAGGGACGATTCCAGTGCTTCGGGCAAGCTGTCGGCGTGCACCTCCCGGGCGGCGGAAACTACAGTCCGCCCATCCAGCACAACGGTCCGGCAGCTGGTTCCCTGAAGCCGCAGTCCCACTCTCATTGTTCAGATCCCTGCCTGGCGTCTACCGACATTGAGTACCTGCCGACGGGTGGATATCTTCCATCCACATAGAGTCCACCACTAGTCGTCCTCTAATACTCCCCCAAATCACTGGAGAACAATCTTTGTTCAGAGACCGAGGGGAGCTGGATCAGGACACCACCGAACTTTAGCGCCTCAGGAGTCCCTCCATCTGTTCTCCGATGCGCACTCCATCCCTGTCCATCCAGTAGCGTCGAAGGATCCTATGGCTGACGCACGTGTCCATGATCTGCACCCCAGGTGCTCTAACACTCCCGACCGCAAGCCACGGCTGATCCGGATGAAGTCATCGACGTCGGCTCTAAAGCCCGCATGGAAAGGCGCCTTGCGTCTAGGCTGACTTAGGCGAGTGATCCCAACCATGACGACGGAGGACGACCATGACCGAATCAAATATCCATGCCCGGGCCGAGAAATTGAAGGCTCTGCATGAGGCACCGGAAATCCTGCGCGTGGTCAACGTGTGGGACGCCATCAGCGCTTCGACCGTTGCAGCTCTTCCTGAGACGAAAGCCATTGCCACCGCCGGGCACTCGATTGCGGCGGCGTATGGCTACGCCGATGGAAGCATGCCCCTGGATGTCGCGCTGGATGGCGTGAAGAGGATTGTCAACGCGGTTGAACTTCCGGTCACGGCAGACCTCGACGACGGCTATGAAGACCCAGCCGAAACCATCCGCCGGGCGATTGGCATCGGCGTCGTGGGCGCCAATGTCGAAGACCGCCTGCGTCCTTTCGATGAAGCCGCCGCCCGCGTGAAGGCGATCGTCGACGCCGCCAACGGCGAGGGCATCGCGTTCCAGCTGAACGCACGCACCGACGCCATTGCGAAGGGCGGCGACCGCCCGATCAAGGACAGAATTGAGGACGCCATTGCCCGTGGTCGCGCCTTCCTGGATACAGGAGCAGCGTTGGTATTCGTCCCTGGCGCCCTGACACGCGACGTTATCGAGCCGCTCGTCGCAGGCCTCGGACACGGCAAATTGTCTGTGATCGGCGCCCCCGGAGCGCTTCCTGCAGCCGAGCTCCAGAAACTCGGCGTTGCGCGTGTTTCCTACGGTCCCTTTACCCAGCGGGTCGCCTTGCGCGCCCTCCAGGATCTCGCAGCCGATCTGTACGGTTCCGGCGTCATCCCCAAGGACACCCCGGCCCTGAACTAAACCAAGGAAACCGGTCCGGCATCACCGGCGGGGCCGGTCATGAGCCGGATCGCGTGTCGTAGGCTACTCGGGTGGCTGCCGATGATGCACCGGATGAATCATTGATTCAGATCCTGGCCTTGACCCGGCATGTTTACATCACGTGGCATCGCGAAGTGCCAATAAACCCTGCGGCCACAACTGGACTGCTGGAACGCGGGTCGAGCCCAGGCTAGGGTGCGGCGAGAACTTCAATGATCGCGAGCTCCCACTGGTCGGATGTTGGGGACGTGTCATTGATCGTCACGGGCGTTCCGGTTGTCGGTGTGGTGGAGTTCTGTCGTTGGACCCAGTACGTGTCTCCCGCAGGCGCGAGGAACTGGTCGACGAGGGTCTGATTCGACCCTGGCGTATGGGATATCGGGTTGGACCAGTCCGTGCCGACGCCCCAGAGCCAGGAACCGGCCCTCGTGGTGGTGAGGGTGGCCGTTGGCGCGCCCGAGGAGGCGTTCGCACCCAGTGTTGCACCTGTCGTGATGTCTGCCCCGCGGAAGGCGACAACCGTCATGGCGGCATGCCAACTGCCCGAGGCTTGTGTGGCGGTGATGGTCGCATTCGAAAGCGGGCCGGGGGCGACCGCTTGCCAGATCTCGGCGGTGCCAGGTTGCGTGTTGGTTCTTTGTCGGAGCGTCCAGCTGAGCCCTGCGCCGGAAACGGCCGCAATCCGGGCTGAATTGGCGGAGTTCGGTCCATCCGAACTGATGAAGGCAAGGATAAGTTCGTTGGAGGCGGTGGTTGTCACCCCGGTTGTGCTGATCGTCGTCGTGCTGGTTCCTTGGTGAGCGGAGACGAGGGCTCCTGACTCTTGATGAATGCGTAGAGAACATCCATCGCAGGAGGGCTACGAGCCCTTCAGCTTTCAAGACACAGAATCCGTTTCACCACGAACCACGGAGAGCCGGCAAACGTCGGCGTAATGGTCCGTGCCCGCCGCCGGTACCGTGGGCTGTCGCAGTAGGCCCTGCCGACAGCGCAGGGGTTTCCCGGAGATTCCTCATCGATCTCGAAGCCGGCCACGAACGCGCCGAACTCCGCAAGACCCTGGCCATCCTCACGGCCTCGGTCTGTCGCGGCGACGGTCGCCAACGAACCACCGAGAGCCGGACATGCTCGACGATCTGCACGCCTGGTGCCCCAAGGCCATACGGCCCTACCTGATGAACGTCGCACCAGCGACAACAGAACAAATTCCACTCGTGCGTGAAAACCCGCCAGCCAGTCGGCAGCCCAGAGTCTCGACGCGCCACGAGTCCAGGACCACCTGCAGTCCAGTCAGGTGGGGCACTTTGCATAGCGCCACAGGTTGACCAAAGGGTCGGCAAGGCTAGAAGGCGTTAGATTTCCCTCGGGTGAAGCTAGACGTACCGGTATACCCGGATTGGTCCCATAGACATTGAAAGGGCCGAATGTCTTGAATCTAGTCTGCGATTCGCCGGCCTTCTGATACTTCAGTTGAAGAGAAAACTGCCAATTCTCTTGGCAAGCATCATTCCTTACTTTGAATGTCGCTGCTGCATCCTTTGTTACCGAAAAACGGTTCGAATGCGCCCCCTTGAAAAGCCGCGAAGCTCGTATCCTGACTCGATGGGCGAACTGATGGTTTATCGATACGCGCCGTCAGGAAAACACTTTTGTCGCCCAGACTGCCACATCCACCATAAGACTTTACGTAAATCCACTGCGGAGGGTTCTCAAGCTTTTTACGGTCAATAACCGTTAGAGACAACACCGTGAATGACGATGAGTCCGCAGCTGACAGGTTGAGCTGCAGAAATCCAGACTCCCATAACCCAGCTCGCACTGGAGCCTGGGCCGTAGACAAAGAGGTCACTTCGGACAGATCGACTTTATCCTCGGCGGCTGGGAGCGGGGACATCATAGCTAATGATTGCAGACCGCAGCCATAATTCGAATTACCCCAGTCTTCCACTACAGCTATATCGGAGGCTTCTGCCTCCATCCTCTGATAAATGATCGGCGTAGCGACACCAGCGACAGCCGCAAGGCAAGCCGCCGCGGCAATAAACAGTGTACGCCGCTGGAATTTGCGAGACTCTTCGCGAACACGACGCTCACCGCGGCAAATTGCTCATGGAAGATGGTATCCCCTTCCGCGAACTCGCGGGCAGGCACGTGAGAAATCGGGCATTTATGAAGCATAGACCGGGACTGCAAATGAGTCGCGGCCATTAGCGCCGGTCTATGGTGGCCTGAAACGGAAAGGCGTCTTTCCCAGCAAAGGATAGGCTCGCCGCGACCAGGTTCTCGTAACTGTTGGCCGCTTTATCCGTTCCGTCACTGCACTGTTGCACACAACATTCCACCTGCATACGCCATTGCGCTACCTGACTGGCCAACCTGTAGGTCGATCTGTCGCGGGACTAAGTTCGCAAGCGGGAACGGCCGAGATTGGCATCGTGCTTGAACCTGGTTTCTCGCCCTGCGATCGTGCAGACTTGCAAGAACCGCTAGTCTCAACTCGCTCTGATACACAGGGCATCGTGGGAATACCCGCGTAACGCGGGAACCATCCCGGCAAGCAGCGATACCCCGGGCAGCCGCACGTCTCCAAAGGCAGGATCCGTTGGGTGGAGGCACGCATCGAACGTTTTGGGCTGCGACAGACGGCACTATCCGGAACCACCGTCGGGCATTTCCTAGTGGTGGAAGGTCGGCAACCGTAGCTCGCCAGAATCGTCACCAGCGGCACGGCCGGCGCCGAAGTCTACGGGGAGTCCATCTCTTCAGAAGCAGCCGAAGCCTTCGGCAGCCAAACCCCCGTCCTGCGCGTTGTCCTGCTCGGGCCAGGGAACGAACGCAGCCATGCACTGGCCTTCGTGTCCACCAATCCCAGACGCCCAGGTTGTGCACATTGTGCAGAACCTGCTTTTGGTTCAGCAGCCACGCGTGGACACTGTCCACACCCCTTTGTGCTGACATTTGGCCCTCAGCAGTCCCTTCCCGGCAACAGGAAGACGGAGACGGGGAGCAATTTCCTCAAGAGATTTCCTTCTAGTCATGTCCTTCCACAACGCCGGGACATGAATAAGTGAGGCCAACAACGGCCACCAACAAGGGTCAGAAAGGAGGCCCAATCACCCCACACCCCATCAGGCGGAGGGTCAACCAGCCACGACCCTGAACCCGCTCCCCCACAACCAAACAGGCGACCCGCGGCGCCAGGCACACCCCGCGGCCAGTGTCACAGGGACCTGACCAACCAGAATGTACACACGTTAAAGCAAAAACCCCCTCTGACGAGGGGGTATGCCGTGCCCGAGGTGGGACTCGAACGCGATTCCCGCCCTTGCCATTGCTGGGAAGTCGCGGAAACATGCCGAATCCGGGCCAATCCGGCGGCTGTACGGGCCAGTCCGAGGCGGAAAGTGTGGACAATGTCCACGCCTTTTCCTGACCGCCCACCAACTCTGGAGGCGAAGAACTTGCCCACCGCAAAGAATGTCCTGAGGCTCATCGCCTACCACCAGTTCACGCACATCAGCGACCGGCTCGTGGTCGATGTCCCCGGCATCGACCGATCACGCGAACACATCGCCCCATCAGCTCGCCTTCGACGCTGACCCCGGCTACCGCTTTGCACGCTCACCGACAGCTTGCTCGGCACCGGCATCATCCCAGACTGGAACATTGACAAAACCCGTCTACCGAACCCGCCTCGACATGCCCTGGGAAGGGCCGGGGCCGACCAAATTCCGGCGAACTCACGACAGTAAGGTGCCTTTGGGACGGAATCTGCCGGGTTCTGTAGTTTCCGGGGCCCTTTTTATGGGGGCCCGATTGTTCCTTTAGGCAAGTTGCACGCGGAGGGGCAAAGATTCCCAAGCCCGCAGCGTGTTGTTGTGGTGCCGACGCGTAGGACCCATGATCTCTATGGACCGAATGCGCTTGGCCAAAACATTCAGGATGGTTGAAGCCTCTAACCGTGCAATGTGCTGACCCACGCATTGGTGGATGCCGAATCCGAAGCCCACATGCCCGGACGGGTCCCGGTTCAGGTCAAAGAGATCGGGGTTCACCCAACGGCGAGGATCGCGATTAGCTGACCCCAGAAACATGAGGATCTTTTGCCCCTCTGGAATGAGTGTGGTCCCCACTTGGACGTCTCGGGTGGCGGTACGGAAAAACGTCTGCACGGGCGACTCCCAGCGTACTGCTTCGTCGAAAGCCACACGCGCGAGGGCCGGTTCCTGCCGCAGTCGTCGCCATTGGTCCGGGTTGGTGGCGAAGGCGTATAACACAGCGGCCAGACCGTTGACGGTCGTATCGACACCTGCAGTGAGCAACGATCGGACAATCAGGGGTGCCTGTGCCTCGGTGATGTCTCCCCGGTCGGCGGCAGCCCAAATTTGAGAACCAAAACCGTCCTCAGACAGCTCATTGCGGGAACATTTGGCGGCGATTGAGGCTGACAGTTCGGCAACCCGCTGTGCACCCTTTTCGACGAGCTCGTTAGGTGGCCCGAACGCGTTGAAGACATGGTCGCCATAGGGAAGGAGGTCTTCGCGGCCCTCTTGGGGTATGCCGACGGCATCGGGAAAAACCCTCAACGGGAACGCGGCAGCCAAGTCAGCGACACCATCGAATTCAGGACCGTTCGCCAGCAGGGTATCGACCAATTCAGTCGCGTCTGCTGCCCAAGACTCGGTCAGACGGCGAATCTCGCGGGGACCGAGAATTTTAGTAAGGATGGCGCGGGGCGCATCGTGGTGGGGTGGGTCAGCCTCAAGAAGGAGGCTAGGTTGTCGCCACGGCTTCTCGTAGCGGAAATTGCTCAGCCCAACACCAGCGGCAGATTGAAAGGTCTGCCAGTTGGTCAGGGCGGCCTGGACCTCGGCGTAACGTCCCATCGCATAGACGTCGTATTTCTCCAGGTACACCACAGGCCCGCGCTCGCGCAGGTCTGCTTGGAATGGCAGGGGGTCCTCGAGCACGTCGTAGCTGAATGGGTCAGCGGAGCTGACCGGCCTAGTTGCGGTAATAGGTTGTGTTGTCATCTTTAGTTCCTTCTCAGGATCCGGTCCGGTCACAGGTCAAGGACGAGGAGGTTGCTGCATGAGCGTGAAACGCATGGGAACATGCAGTGGCCGGCAGCACGGTCAGCGTCTCCAAGAATGGAATCCCGGTGGTCAGGCTCACCCTTTAAGACGGTGACCTCACACGTGCCGCACGTGCCCTGACGGCAGGACGTAAGAATGTTGATTCCTGCGTCTTGAAGAGCATCGACAATGCTCATGTTCGGAGGAACAGTGATTGACAACCCGGCCGCGGCGAGCTCTACGTCAAAGGCCGTGTCCAGCGCCGGGGCGCCCTGGGCCTTTGCAGCGAAGTGTTCGAGGCGAAGCGATCCCATTGGCCAGTTAGCGCAGCGTTGCTCTACGGCTGCCAGTAGTCGCTGTGGTCCGCAGACGTAGGCTTTCGTACCTTTGCGGTGGTCACCGATGAGTTCATCCAAGTGACAGGGACCGCTTTCGTCCTTGGGAAAGACCAGAACCCGGTCACCATAGGCAGCCAGTTCATCAATGAACGCCATAGTTCCACGTGACCTGCCCAGGTACAGCAGCTTCCACTCAGCCCCAAGCATGTCTGCCTGCTTAATCATCGGAAGGAGCGGGGTGATGCCAATACCTCCCGCAATGAACAGGTACTCTTCCGACGGCGCGAGGTGGAAATTGTTGCGTGGGCCGCCAAGCTCGACCATGGCCCCTTCAGTCAACTCCTCGTGAATGAAGGCCGAGCCGCCGCGCCCGGTCCGTTCATGGTGCACGGCGATGCGGTAGTTATAGGGATCCCAACGGTCTCCGCAGAGCGAATATTGTCGGTTCACTCCTGTCGGTAGGACTACGTCCACATGCGCACCCGGGGTCCAGTCAGGCAACCTGCGCCCATCTGGATGGGTCAGAGTCAGGGCAACCACATCGGTTGAAACCCTGACCTTCGATGTCACTGTCAGCTTGATCTGTGACTGGCTGGCAATAACGTCTGTTCCTTCGAACACGTCGGCTCCCTTGCTCAGATTGTTCTATGCCAAGCCTCACTCATGGGCGACTGTCCCGGAAAGGCGATTCTCAATCAGTGAGAACGAACCTTCGTGGAGCTACAAAGTTGGGGATGCCGGGTACCTCATGGCGCGGGAAACGGCTGCTGAAGCCGCTTGGAGGATGACTATGTGGGAACGGGCGGATATTTCATTCGGCACTACGATTGCCAGGGCAGCCGCTACGTCCCCTGTTGCGTCTCTCACGGGCACGGCAATTCCGGCCGCGTCAGGATGCAGGTGGCCGGGCAGAAATGCATATCCGAGCCGGCGAACCTCGGCCAGCGATGTCCGAAGCTCCGAGGGGGTGTTGATGGTATTCTCCGTGAATACCTCCAGCGGCTGCCTCAGTATTCGCTCTTGCTGCGCTAGTGGGGCATACGCCAGGAGCAGCAGACCTGCAGATGAAGCATGGAGGGGAAGCCTTCCCGCTACCTTGGTGAAGTTGATGACGGCCCCTGGAGCGGTGAGACGCTCGACAAAAAGCACGTCGTCTCCTTCCATGACGCCCAGCTGAATGTGCTGGCCCACAATCGCGTGGAGATCCTCCATGACTGGCATGGCCGCTTCCCGGAGACTAAGCGTGGGCGAGGCCCGTGAAGCCATCTCCCACATCCGAACCCCGATCTGGACTTTCCGCCTTTCGTCTCGTTCAAGCCACCCAAGTGTGCAAAGCTCTTCCACTAGACGCGACGCTGTGGCAACGTGCAATGCGGACCGTCGAGCGAGCTCTGTTATAGACAACGTGGTCTCGCCTGGTCCGAAGGCCTCTAAGAGACGAATGGCCCGCGATAGAACGGACTCCCCTCCCTGAGTACGTGGCATTCTATTGCTCCCGATAGGCGTAGGTGCCGTTACAAGCGCCAGGATGTGCTGCCGGCGTTTAGCTCGTGCCAAGCAGCCCTGCGCACTGCCTGCTCGTCCGGGTCGGACAAAGGTGACGCGAGGAGCAGTCGTTGTGTGTACGGGTGCTGCGGATCGACCGTAACCTGCTCGGCGTCGCCCTCTTCCACAATGTTTCCCCGATACAGCACAGAAACTCGATCACTGACATATCTCACGACGTCGAGGTCGTGAGAAATGAACAGGTAGGCCACGCCGGTGTCTTGTTGGATTTCGGCGAAGAGATCAAGGACGCGCGCCTGCGTTGTAAGATCCAATGCACTGACCGGTTCGTCGCAGATAATCAACTTCGGTTTGGGCGCCAGAGCCCTGGCGATGGCAATCCTTTGACGCTGGCCGCCACTGAACTCCCGCGGCAGCCGGTCCATAGCGTCTGACGGCAAGTGGACTCTGTCGAGCAGGGTGCCGACCCTCTTGCGGGCGTCCTGTCCAGACGTGCCTGAAACCAACAATGGTTCGGACAACGTGTCACCGATTGTCCTTGCCGGGTTCAAGGAGCTGTACGGATCTTGGAATACGACTTGCAGCTCCTTGCTCACGGCACGCCGCTCACGCTGCTTCAGGTGGGTGATGTCACGGCCCTCCAGGTGGATGCGTCCTCCTGCTGCGGGTACGAGGCCAAGGATCGCCCGGCCTATGGTTGACTTGCCGGAACCGGACTCCCCCACGAGTCCGAGGGTCTCTCCGAACCCGAGGTGGAGTGAAACGCCGTGGAGGACCTGGAACGGCCGGGCGAGCCTCCGCTTCGGACGAAACTGTACTTTCAAGTCCTGGACTTCAAGGAGTCGGTCCGGGCCGCTTTCTGCCATCGTGCTCATCGTTCCTCCGTCGTTAGCGCTGGACGGGCTGTTTTGCGGGACTCGGCGTTTTTGACCATAGAGCCCAACAGCTTTTGGGTGTACTCATGGGTAGGCTGACGAATGATGTCCCGCACGGGGCCCTGTTCAACCACCGCGCCGGACTGCATGACTACTACCCGATCGCAGAGATCAGCCACCACTCCAAAGTTGTGGGTGATCAGTAGGACACCGAGCCCCAAACGTTGCTGCAGATCGCGCAGGACATCAAGTACTTCAGCCTGGACGGTGACATCGAGAGCTGTAGTGGGTTCATCGGCAACCAGCAGGTCCGGTTCGCAGCTGATGGCGCCGGCAATGAGAACCCGCTGGGCCATGCCGCCGGATATTTCATGCGGGTATGCGCGCATCGTACGGTCAGGGTCGGGAATTCCGACGCTAGCAAGTAGATCCTTGGCACGTTTTGTGGCCTCGTGCTTGGAGATGCCCAAGACCTCACGCATGGGGCTGGTGAGCTGGAATCCGATGGTGAATGCTGAGTCGAGGTTGCTCATGGGCTCTTGCGGGATGTAGCCGATTCGCTTGCCGCGGATGCCACTGTAGTGCTGTTGCCGGATTTTCGCATCTCCGGGTTTAACCAACCAGCGGTCATCGAAGGAGACGGAACCGCCGGTCACGATGGCCGCACCGGAAAGCAGCCCAAGCGCGGTAAAGGCTGATTGACTCTTGCCGGAGCCGGATTCACCTACGAGACCTACAACTTCACCGCGATCTACGGTGAAAGAGACATCTTTGACGACGGTCCGCAGCTCAGAAGGACCGGTTGGATAGGCGATGCTTAGCTTTCGGACATCCAGTAGATGTGCTGCTTCCGGTCGCTTCGGCGCGGTCTGTCCTTCGTTCATGTGCTCATGGTCGTCGTTGAAAGCCGGTGCCGCAGCCTTGGCCGTTCGTACCGGACGCTTACCTTTGACCTTTTCTGCGTCCTCAAGGGCGTCGCGAAGAGCATTGCCCAACAGGACGAAGGCAGCGGTTACGAGACCGATGGCGAGGGCCGGCCATAGAAGGCCAAGCGGGGTTTGGTATACGGTGACGAAGCCGTCACTCACCATCCCGCCCCACGTGACAGTGTTCGGGTCCCCCAGACCAAGGAAATCAAGTCCGGCCTGGACCGAGATTGCGATACCGCCCACGTTGGCCGTTTGGATAATCAGCGGCGCCCGGACAACAAGGAGTACGTGGCGTGCCATGATTCGGGCGTTGCTGAGACCGGCGACCCTGGCCGCGTCGACGTAGAGTTCGTTTCGGACCGACTGAACCGTGGAACGTGTCAGACGGAAGTACGAAGGGCTCACCATGATGCCCAAAGCAATCATAGCGATTACCAAGGACGGGCCGACGGCGGCGCGCACAGTCAGCAGAACGATGATCCCCGGCAGGGCCATCAGGACGTTGGCCACCCAGTTGGCCACGTCGTCGAGGAATCGCCCGTAGTATCCAGCCAGCAAGCCTGTGGGCACGCCAATCAGGAGGGCCGTCACCGTCACGATAATTACGCCTAGCAGGGTTGTCTGACTTCCCCAAAGCAGTCGGCTGTAGATATCGCGTCCGGCGCTATCGGTGCCGAGCAGGTTGGGGCCCCCGGGCGCGGCGAGGGAATTGCCGAGGTCTGCGTATTCGGGAGGGAATGGGGCTATTAGGGGTGCGAGGGCTGCTGCTGCTACGAGAGTGAGCAGCACGACGATGGAAAAAAGAGCGAATGAATTGCGGAGCAGGCGGCGCAGGGGGTGACTTCGCAAGGCGGCCGGAGCGACCGGCGCTGCGGTGGAGGAACTGACTTCGGTCATGACACACGCACCTTGGGGTTCAGCCAGCCGTTGACGAGGTCGACGATGAGATTGACGATGATGACGATAATGATGGTGTAGACGACCACGCCCATGACCAGGGGAATGTCGCCCGTGGAGGTTGCAGACACCGCGAGTGTTCCCATGCCGGGCAGCGCAAACATCTGTTCGATGATGACGACGCCGCCGAGCATTCCAACAAACTGCAGGCCAAGCAACGTCAAGGATGGTGGCGCCGCACTGCGAAGAACGTGACGGTACAGAATCACGTTTTCCCTCACTCCACGGCTGCGCAGGGTCCGCACGTAGTCCATCTCAAGCTGCTGGATGATGGCGCTGCGCAGTTGCTGTGTCATCGCGGTGATGGAACCGATGGTTAGGGCGAGCACGGGCAGGGTAAGGCTGGTTATCCATGGGGAAAGGCCGCCGCCTGGGTAGATCGTGCTGATCGCCGGGAACCAACCGAGTTGGATGGCGAAGAAGGTGACCAAGAAAAGCCCTATCAGGAAGTTGGGCAGTGCCGTTCCGATGACGCCTACGACTTGGATGGCACGGTCCGTCCATCCGCGCCGGACGGCGGAAACGACGGCAAGAATGACAGATATGACGACGGTCAATACGGTGGCAGCAATGACCATCGTCAGTGTGATGGGCAGGCGGTTGAGGATCGCTTCGAAGACCGGCTCGCCGTTGTACCAAGACTTACCGAAGTCTCCGTTGAGGGCACCAACCCACCACAGGCCCAGACGGGTCAGGAGAGGTTGGTTCAGGCCAAGTTCGGCTTCTTTAGCGGCGATCTGATCTTGGGTCGCATCGGTGCCGAGGATGTTCTGGGCGACTGTGCCACCGGAAAAGAACAGCAATATGTAAGTGAGGCAACAGACCACGACCAGTATGACGAGGCTCGACGCGAGTCGCCGGGTGATGAAGGCGAACACGGCCGCCCTCCTTCCGTTGGGGTTTTGGCGGGAAGGAGCGCGGCCCCTTCCCGCCGGTGTTTACTTCTTGGCGGGCAGGTAGTTATAGATGGACGGGCTGTTCTGGAATGCTTGCGGCAGCACGTCAACGACCTGCGGGTTGAAAGCCAATGGGCTGCCGACCCGGTACCACGGTGCGAACCAGGCGTTGTCCACGAGGTAGCGGTTCAGTTCCTGCCCGGCGTTCTCAGCATCGCCTGCGTTTCGGGTTTCCTCCAGGAGCTTGTTGAGCTCAGGGTTTTCCGACTTGAAGGCGTTGTAGGGCGCATCGGGGGACACTACTCGCTGAATCATTGTCCAGGTGGGACCTTGGCTGATGACCGACCATGGCATCGCGTACTGACCACCTGAAATCGAAGACTGGAACTCCTGTGGCGGAATGGACACGCGTTCTACGGTGATGCCTATCTCGCCGAGGGCCTGGACGATGAAGGGAGCTGCGAACTCCGATGGTTTGGCGAAAGCGATCTTTACCTTGAAACCGTCTGCGTAACCGGCGTCGGCCATCAACTTCCGGGCTTTTTCAACATCGTGCGGATAGGCGTTGTCGAGATCCTTCACGTACGCTGAGCTCTCTGGAGCGAACATCTGGCTTGTGACCTCACCACGTCCCAGCACCGCTTCCTTGAGCATGAGCTCACGATCGAAGGCATAGTTGATTGCCTGCCGGACGCGGACGTCTTTCAACCCGGGTGCTACCTTGCCATCTCTGTCCAACAGCAGCATGCCTTGGACAGAGGACGTCCAGTCGGTCACCTTGGCGCCGGTCTTTTCAGCTTGTGCGATCTGCGGGGGCTGGACATTCGCAACGTCTACTTGCTTGGCGGTGAGGGCATTCAAGCGCGCTGCCGGGTCGCTAAGCAGACGGAAAGTCATCATGTTCCAGTGCTGCAGCTCGGGCTTCCAGTAGCCATCACGGGCTTTGAAAATGTACTGGTTGCCGCGGACTGAGCCAGGGTCCAGAACATAAGGTCCGCTGCCGACCGGCTTTGTTTCCGCTGAGCCGTCTTTAAGGCTCGCGGGACTCGCTTGGAGGCCTGCCGCCTGACTGAGGTTGATCTCGAGCGCGGGATTCGGCCTGTCCAGCTTGATTCGGACCGTCTTGGCATCGACGACCTCTGTACCGGTAACGCCGTCGATCTGGTTGACCTGCGGCCCCTTGCCCTCACGGAAGTGGTCAAGGTTCGCCTTTGCAGCTTCGGCGTCGAACTTCGTCCCGTCGCTGAAGGTTACGTCGTCCCGGAGTTTGAGTTCGAGGACTGTCCGCTTGTCATCGGTGTAGCGCCACTCGGTGGCCAGTGCGGGGACGAGCTTCCCTTCGGTATCGACTCCGATGAGTGTGTCATAGACGCCACGGGCGAGCTCGAGTTGGGTTGCCACTCCTGCCTTGCCCGGATCCCATGACGGAATGTCATTGAGCATTGCGATCCGTATGTGATCGCCCTTTTGATCCCCGCCGGGGACCTGGGCGTTTCCTGTACCGGTGGTGCCGCCGCTGCCTCCGCAGGCGGTCAGCAGAGCGGTAGCCAGGGCGACGGCTGCGATGCCGGCTCCGCGCCTTCTTGACTTCATTTTTGGGCCTTCCTCATTGACTGCCGTGGTTGCCTAAAGGGCCAACCGATCTCGTTTTGGAATGTGCAGGGTGGGTGTCTGACCAGCCGCCTCAAAGGCGTTGGGGTTTCCTTGTTTGGCGGGTCTAGCCAGCATGAATCACTTTCATTACTACTGTGAGGCAGCTCATGTATCCGTGAAAGGGCCAATTCGGGATAGCTACTATTACCTATACTAATTTCACAGACAGGCACACGGGCGTGTAGCGGTCCCGCGAGGGCTCGCATTTGTACAGGTCCCCATATATAACGGCTCAAGGAGAAACCAAACCGTGAAGGGTATCGACCTAAACCTGGTTCCGTTGCTGCAGGTGCTCCTTGAGGTCCGGAATGTCTCGCGGGCGGCCGAGCAGCTTCAGATCAGCCAGCCCGCAGCCAGCACCGCTCTCGCCCGCCTGCGCCGACACTTCGATGATGAACTGCTGCTGCGGGTCGGGCGGAAATACGAACTGACGCCTTTTGCCCAGTCGCTTGTCCCGCTCGTTGACGAAGCAATGCAACAGATCCGGCTGATGGCCGGCGCGCGGTCACACTTTGACCCCACTACCACAGAGCGGGCGTTCAGGATCGTAGCTTCCGGGTATGCTGCTGCTCTCCTGATCGGCCCGATTAGGCGCATTCTTCGGGAAGAGGCACCGCGGGCGTCAGTCGAATTCGTTCCGCTGGGGTCCATAAAGCCTGAATTGGCCGAGTTCTCGCGGTTCGACTTGCTCGTCGCTCCAGCTGACTACGGCATGCCCGGATCCAGCCGGCATTTGTTCAGGGACAGCTTCGTGGCGATAGTTTCCGCCGATAACCCGATCTTGGAACGCGACTTCAACCTGGCTGAACTCGCCGGCATGCCCCACGTCGTCGCACGGATCGCCGACGTCATACGGACGCCCGCTGACATGCTGTTTGAACAATACGGCCTCAAACGCAACGTGGTGACCTCCGCGGCCGGGTTCAACTCGATGCCCCTGCTGGTGCAAGGCACGGACCTCGTAGCCCTCGTCCCGCGCATGCTGGCCATCAAGGCACAAAGCTCGGGCATCCGGATGCTGGATCTGCCCTTGGAAGACGAGGTGTATCTGGTCGAGTCATTGTTCTGGCATCCCGCCCAGACCAATGACCCGGCCAGCACCTGGTTACGCTCAGTTGTGCAACGCTCAGCAGCCCGTCTTTCGGATCTCTTCACGGACGACGTCGAAGAGCGGCTCCCGGCCGACCGGCACCAGTAAGGACGCCGCGCCGGCTGGCAGCAGGGTTGTTGCTAGTTCGAAGACCACCGCTTACGAAGGATGTGGGCCGCGGCCTTTGGCCGGCGGTCCCGGGTGAATACGCCCTTCTTGTTGCCGTCGACACGGATGACTCCGGTGGCTGTCTGGAAGTCTGCGAAGTTCCAGACGTGTTCTCCAACCACCGCTTCAATCCTGTCGAAGACCCGGTGGTACATCTCCAGGAACGCCGCCTGAAATTCTTCGCTCCAGGGCGTTTCATAAAGTGAGTGCAAGCCAGCTATCGTGTCGGCGCCGTATTCGGTGATAATTATCGGCTTGCCGTGCTTCGCTTCCCACTCCAGGAGCTCCTTTTCCAGGGCAGTTTCCGCGCTGCTCAGGTCTCCATGGTGGTGATACCAGCCGTAGTAGCGATTGATCATGACGACATCAAAGAGATCTGTGATCGTGTCCTTCTCAGGAGTATCGAAGCCCACATTGACATAGCCAACAGGCCTGGTGGCATCGAGCTTGCGTGTCAGCGCGGCCAAAGGTTCGAAGTACGGTCGGGCGCCTTCGTCCGAGGCGTTCGGCTCGTTAGCAATGCACCACATGACTACCGATGGGTGGTTCTTATCACGCGCTACGAGTTCTGCGATCGCTTGCCGATGGCTGGCTGCGGTGTCCTCGTTGACATAATCGTCGGAATAGGTGGACTTGGGCCCGGCTCCAAAGCCAAAGACCGTGTTGAGCCCGACGGCGCCTGTCTCATCAATCACGACGATGCCGTGGCGGTCGGCGTATTCCAAAACCTCTTCAGCGTAGGGGTAGTGCGTGGTGCGGAAAGAGTTGGCGCCAGTCCAGTCCAGCAACTGGAAGTCGTTCACCATAAGCGCTTGGTTGTGGCCCTTGCCAATTCCCGCGTGGTCCTCGTGCATGCCGAAGCCCTTGAAATAGAACGGTTGTCCGTTGATAAGGAATTGTTTGCCACGGATCTCGACGGTGCGAACACCAAATGACTGCCTGTAAGAGTCGACAAGCTCACCGTTCTGGTGAACTTCGGCAACAAGGCTGTAAAGGTAGCCGGCGCCGGGCTGCCAGAGGCTGACATCTGCCACACGGAGCACTCCTTCCCGGCCTTCACTTTCAGCCACTTGGCGGCCCTCGGCATCGAGAACTCGTACAGTGACGGTTTCCTCACCTCGCGCTCCGGCTACGTCGATGCTGTAGCTGACGTTTCCTACAGTCCCCGTGTAGTCGGTCGTCACGGTGACGTCCTCCACCCGGGCAACCGGTGTGCTGTAGAGCCAGATGCTGCGATGGAGGCCGGCATAATTGTAGAAATCATGCATGTACTGTTGCTGCCGGCGCCCGTCCTTTGTGACAGTGATGACTCCCGGTGGAATCGAAGCCTGGGTCAGTTCATTGTTGACCGCTATTGTGAGCCGGAACGTACCCCCTGCGGTGACGTGATCGGTGATGTCCGACGCGAACGGGGTATAGCCCCCTTGATGCTCCGCTACCAGGACCTCGTTGACGAAGACTTTGCCTTCATGCGTCGCCGAGTCCAGGCGTACGTGGATCCTTTGACCAGCCCACCCGCGTGGCACCTGCACATCGCGCTGGTACCACACGTAGCCCACATGGTCCCTTATCGCCTTATCAGGGAAAAGATCGTTATAGCTCGAGGGGACGGCTACTTCCATCTCAGTCCTTAGCGGACCTGCCTGCCATTTTTCTGCTAGTCCCGAGCGTTCAAAATCGACTTTGAACCTGTACAGGCCATCAAGATTGACGAGTTCCCGGGTCGGGCTGTTCTGTGGTTTCAACATGGTTCTACCTCTTGGTTCGAGCGGTTGCTAAGCCGTCTCTGGGTGACCGAAGCCGGGGTCCGAAACGACGAGCGGGTGAATAGTGGGTTGGAAGAGTTCCGGCAGTTGTGCGCTGGACCGTATCACCACGGACCTCAGCCAAGTGTTTGCCGGGTCATCGTTTTGAATCGGGTGCCAAAACATGGCCTCGACCAGGAACGCCTCTTGTTCCAGAGGCAGCTCAAGTATGGCTATAGCGTCCGCCTGTTGAGCACGTGCGGCGAGCATTCGCGGTACCGCCGCGACGAGGTCTGTTCCATCAACAAGCAAGGGCAGTGCCAGGAATCCGTTGGTGACGGCGGCGACGTTGCGTTTGAGGTTGAGTTGTTCGAAAAGCTTGTCTGCCGGTGTCCTAATGCCCTCACCAAAGAATCCGACTGCGTGCGGCAGCTTGGCCAGTTCCGCAAGCGTGATACTGCGCTGGTCCAGAACCGGATTGGCTGCCCCAACTATGGCTACGAAACTGTCCCGGAACAGCTGCCTGCTCGCTCCCGGCATACCATAGCCAGCGGGTGCGATCAGCAAATCCATCCGGGAGAACTCGGATACTTCGCCACTGATGGAGCTGGTGGGAACAAACTCCACGGAGACTCCCGATGCTTCCTGCTGCAATATGCGGCGCATCGGCCCGACCAGCAGAGTCGCTGCGTAATCGGACGCGGCGATGATAAAGGTGCGGCCCGTGGTTTCAGGATCGAATGCCGAGCGCGCTCCGGACATCCGCTGAATCCGGTGCATCGTCTCGTCGACGAGTGGGACAAGTGACTGGGCAAAAGGTGTCAGTTCATACTTCCGGCCGACCCGGAGCAGCAGCTCGTCGTCGAAGTGTCGTCGCAGACGCGCCAAGCCTGTGCTGGCGGCGGGTTGGCTGATCTGAAGTTGGTCAGCAGCCCTCGAGACATTCCGCACCTCGAGCAAGACATGCAGCAGCGGCACCAAATTCAGGTCGATACCTTTCACAGCGCGTGCCCCGTCATCGGATTGACCTGCTGCCGTCTGTCGGGAGCTCGGAATGGACGCCGGCCTGTACATCCGGGCTCGGTTCAAATCCAAGCCTCCAGGCCCTGAACCACAAAGGCCCGCCGTGAGGCTCAACAGGACCGGTATACAGTTGCCAGCTCCTGCCGTCGTCTGCCGGCGACCCGCCGAGGCGTTCAAGCATTGCCAAGCTCCGTCCGGGGACGCCGGGCTCAACCGTGGTCCATCCGATTGATGCTCCGGGCGTTTCGCACGTCGCTTCAAATCCTTGGGGAGTCTCGGTGATGGTAGGCCTGGCAGTGACTTGGCGCTTGCCTCCGGGTCGCCATGTTTCGATGAGCGCGTCCTCGTTCATCAATCCGAGGTCTCCGTAGTGTTCCTGCCAGTCGCGCAGGGCAGCCCTCATCCTCGTAACCGTGGTCTCGAATTCCGGGTTCGACGCGAGATTGCGCGTTTCGTGCGGGTCCGCGGCAATGTCGTACAGTTCCTCTTCGGGTTTGCTTGATGCCACAAGGGTGCGCTGTAGGTCCGTGAAGAGAGTGCGCGGCTCGCCGCGGCCCATCTGGCTGGCCTCCTGCTTGGCCAAGTTGCGGAGTTCAATCCAGGTCGCCAACTGATCCGGATAGCTTGTATGAGGAAGGGCTGCCCGGTCAGGGTGGAAATGCCGGATATATCGGAACCGGGCGTCCCGGACGGTCCGGGACGTGTCCTCTGCCTCATCCATACGGTCCCGCCCACCGAAGGCGTACTGGTTGGTTTCCCTGATAATCCCACCGGTGGAAGAAAGGAACGACACCCCCTGCATGTGCCCGGGGATCGGAAGGCCACAGGCATCGAGCATGGCAGGAGCCAGGTCGAGTGTCTGCACCACATCGGTGATTACAGTTCCTGGAGCGATTTTCCCTGGCCACCGCACAATAAGGGGTTCGCGCAGCCCTGCTTCCGTGGCCCATCGCTTAGCGCGCGGCAAACCGCGGCCGTGATCGCTCCAGAAAACCACGATCGTATTTTCGGTCAGTCCGTCCTCGTCCAGCTGATCCAGGATGCCACCCACCCAGTGGTCCATTTCGGTGATGAGATCCAAGTATCGGGACCACGCCATTCTGAACACCTCGGTGTCCGGGTAATAGGGGGGCAGCGGCGCGTCTTCCGGGCGATGGCGCTGTTCCGCTTTCACATTCAACGTCGCCTTGGCGAAGGCTTCATCATCCAGGTGAAGCTGGGATTCGTGGGTGCTCATTCCCTGGAAGGCAGCGAAAAACGGGGCGGCAGCGTCAGGCCTGTTCCTCCAGTGCGCTGTCGGGGAACAATCGTCATAGACGGTGTTCGGCACGTCAACCTGGAAATCGGTGTACCAGTTGTTGGTGCAGTAGTAACCGGCCTGACGGAAATACTCCGGCAGCAGCCGTACCTCCGGGGGCGGGACCGCGCGGGTGCGCATATGCATGGTGCCAATCGCCGTGGGGTAGCAACCTGTCATGATTGCCGACCGGGCCGGTGCGCACACAGGAGCGGCGGCGAAGGCCTGGTCGAACCTGGCCCCTTCATTGGCCAACCTGTCAAGGTTAGGTGTGATGGAGGACTCGGCGCCGGGCCACACGCCCGCGTAACACCCGAGATCCGGGTTGATGTCGTGCGTGGAGATCCACAGTACGTTGGGCTTTTCCATGACGTCTTTCTATATGAGTAGGCTCAGGTACATTGCCTTCAGGACTTAGTCGAAGACTTTCTCGACTTCCTGCTCGATGTCGATGATCTGTTCCCTGTTGTAGGCTGCCTTGGCGCCGGGGGTATACCGGACTGAGGAGAGCTTTCCTGTATACGGGAAAGCTCCCCGCCGTTGGTACAGGTCCCAGTCCACGGGTCCTCCGCGGTCAATGCCGACGCTGATGCCGGTGAACGGACACATACCGCCGGTCAGCTGAAGAACCGGGCCGAGCCGGACTTGGCTCTCTCCAGTACTGACCTCAATGTCCCACTTGAAATCGGGTGTCGCGACGAAACTGACCCTCACATCCAGCATGCCTTCGGAAAGCGGAACTAACGTGCGCAGCATTTCCCCGTATTGGTTGTACGACAAGTGCAACGCGTCAGCTTCAACGTACAGGCTGTAACCACCGCCCTGGTCTCCGTGGGCGAGAAGAACCCCCTCGTTGCCCGGCCTGTGCTCCAAGCGGACGTCAATCTGGAATGAACGCATTCGAATGAGCTTGTTGGAACGGAAACGTTCCAAGGTTGCTGTTCCGGGGTACAACGTCACCGGTTCTTCGAAGAGAAGTTCGGTCGAGGGACGGTTGCGCATCATCGAATGGTCATCATTGAGCGGAAACACCTGGTTGTGCCATGCCGCGGCCTTCCAGCGTTCTGCAAGTTCCCGGACCAGTTGCGGCTGCTCAGGGGCTAGGTTCCGAAGTTCAGTTGGATCGGCTTCAATATCGTAAAGTTCCCATCCGTCCTCTCCCCCGGTGGACCCATTGGGGTGAGGCTCGATGGCCTTCCATCGCCCGTCAAGAAAGGACCTGCGGCCACCCAACTCAACGTATTGCTCTGTGTGGTGCGTCGGTAGTGCAGGGTCGCGCAACCATGAATCAAAGGAGTAGCCGTCCGTTTCAAGGGCCGGCCGGCCATTCCTGCTCTCCAGTGGTTCAACTCCCGCGAGCGCCATCAACGTAGCTCCCAGGTCAGTTGCGTAGGCGTACTGCGTCCTGAGCCCGTTGTCGCCTGCCGCCCGCGGCAGTCCCGCAGGCCACGACAGCAGCATCGGGACTCGGACGCCGCCTCCGTAGGTGTGCGACTTGTACAGCCGGAACGGCGTATTGGAGGCATAGGCCCAGCCATGGGGGTAATGCACGTAAGCTTGCGGGCCGCCAATAAGTTCAGGATCCCGAGCGACATCAGTAGTCCATTCCTGCGGCAACGCCGGATTGCGGGCACCGAAGCCACTGAAGTAACTGCGGGTACCTCCGGACCCGCCTCCCGCTGCTCCCCCGTTGTCGGAGGTGAAAACCACAATGGTGTTTTCGTATTCGCCGGATTCCTTCAGATGGTCAGTGAGCTTCTTGAGGTTCTGGTCTACGTTGTCGATCATGGCGGCGTAAACCTCCATGTACCTGGCGAACAGTTCTTTTTGTTCTCCGGTCAATGATTCCCAAGGGACGACCTCCGCGCCGGGTTCTGTATTTCGGGGCGCGCACTGGGTCCCTTTGGGGAAGAGGCCGCTGCTGACCTGCCGTGCGAACCGTTCGGATCGGATGTGGTCCCAGCCGGACTCGTACTTTCCACGGTACTTTTCGATGTCAGCAGCTTTAGCTTGAAGTGGTGCGTGTACGGCCTGGTGCGAGAAGTAGAGGAAGAACGGTTTCGCCGGATCCGATGCGCGGAGTGACTTGATCATGTTGAGGGCGCGGTCCGTCAGGTCATCCGTGAGGTAGAAGTCGTCAGGATATTCGTCCACCGGCACTTGCGCGTTGTCCTGCACCAAGCGGTGGGGGTGGAAGAGAGAAGTAAACCCGTCCATGCATCCGTAGTACCGGTCGAAGCCGCGCTGGACCGGCCAGCTGTCCTTCGCCGCCCCATCATGCATCTTCGACTCAAGGGTAAGGTGCCATTTGCCCACCATGAAGGTGGCGTAACCTCCGGCCCGGAAGTTTTCCGCCAACGTCGGGGCGTCCTCGGGCAACTCCATGGCGGTGTTGGGAAATCCGGGATCCATGTGGGGGACAAAGGCGAAGCCTGCGCGGTGCGGGTTGAGGCCTGTGAGGATCGCGGCCCTCGACGGAGCGCACATCGGCGGTGTCTGATAGTTGTTGAGCCGGTACCCCTCACCCGCTATTTCTTCCAGCGTAGGAGTGTCGATCTCCGCCCCAAAAGGCGAGATGTCGCTGAAGCCCATGTCATCGAGGAGCATAAGGATGACGTTGGGAGCGCCCGACCGGGCGCGTCGCTGCCTGGGCCAGGACGGTGTTGAGTCTGAGGCGCGTTCGCTGACGTGTCCCTCGAATTGTTCGTATCCGCGGACTGGGTAGGGGCTGTTGTGTGCTGGGCTCATTGCTTCCTCACGTTGGAAGTAAGTTCATGGTTGGGACGAAAGGCTGGCACGCCAACCGGGCAGGCCGGTTCCGTTTTACGGTCGTCGTGGTTTGTTGTAGTGCTTGTAGGCGATATCGAAGCCCTGGCTGATTCGCGTCTGCATCAATTGCTCGGCGTCCTCCGACAGTTGCTCGTGCGGGCGGCCTGCGACCAGGTCTTCACCGTTGGAAGTAAATCCTTCCGGGCGGCCTTGGAGTGTTTTTGCCAGCAGGCGCCTCCATGAGATCAGGTTCTCGGAATAATCTTCCCGGGTTGAGAGGTCAATAATCTCGTCAGGGTCTTCGACCAGGTTGAAGAGCTGTTCGGCGCCCGAACTGTCGAACCAGATGTACTTCCATTTACCGTCAGTCAGCGAATGCCAGCTGGGTTCGTACATCAGGTTTCCTTCGACCTGTTGTCCAGGCAGGGCAGGGTACATACCGGCGTGCGCACCGCGCAGCGAATTCTCGCTATGGAGGTACTCACGCCAATTCGGCTTTTCGCGCTCCAGCTCATCCCCGTTTTCGCGGTCCAGCTCATCCCCGGTCTCCAGCAGGGAGACGATGCTCTCACCGTCTACGCCTTCGGGGCAGGGAAGGCCCGCAAGGTCAAGGACAGTGGGTAGGATGTCGTGCCAGCCTACGGGCTCGTCCCGTACCTGCAGCGGAGAAATGCCCGGCCCTGCAATCAGGAACGGAATATGCGCCGACCCTTCGTAGGGGCGGGACTTGTGATACAGGTAGTGGTCCCCGAGGTTCTCTCCGTGGTCGGATGTGAAGATGATGTAGGTATTCGGCATCCGCGCGACCTTTGCCAGAATCCTGCCGATTTGGTAATCCGCGAACGTAATGTTGCCGTAGTAACCCGCTTGGACAGATTTCAACAACTCGCCGTCAAGATTGACGTAGCCGGTTCGGTCGGGGTTCCAGTTTGCTACCGGCGGGATGTCCCACTCCCCGATGGCCGGTTCGTCTACATCCCCGTTGTTGTAATAACGGTTGAAGAACTCTGCCGGCGGGTTGAGCGGGCCATGGGGGGCGTAGTAGCCCACCGAGAGGAAGAACGGGCGGCCGGTGTCCCTGACATTCAGGAACCTGAGCGCCTCCTCTGTGGTCCACTGCGTGTGGTGAAACTCGTTTGGCATGTGGAAGGGAGCCGCTACCAGGGAGTTGTTGCCCGTACCGTTGCCGTAATAGCCGCCGGCCAAAGCGGGGGCATTGTTCCGAAGGAATGCGAAGAAGTGATCCTTGGTATCTTTCAACTCCGAGCTCGGATCCCCCGGCACGTAGTATTCGAACCCGTTCGGATCATCTGATGGGACCGTGTGGAAGGTGCGGCCCACCAGAGCAGTCTGATAACCACCGCCCCGGAGCTCCTTTGGTAGGGAGTGCTCCATAGGAAAGTATGGGATCCCAATGTTTCCCTGTACTCCATGTGTGGATGCCAATTGCCCGGTGAGGAACGTCAGCCGTTGCGGGATACAGACGGGACATGTTGAGTAGGCAGCGGAGAAGCGTGCCCCCCGTACAGCCAGATAGTCCAAGTTGGGAGTGAACACCCGCCGTTTGCCTTCTATGCCCAGGCAATCAGCTCTGTGCTGGTCGGTATGGATGACGAGGAAATTAGGCTTGGCCACTCCGAGCGTCCCTTCTTGTACGGACGGCACCGGAACCAAGGCGCCAAGGAAGATCCCTAGCCACCACCTGTATGGTCCGGATGCGTTGTTGATTCACCTACTACGGTGACGCAACTCATGTATCCGGGAAAGCCCGATCTGTGGATACAAACTATTAGGGAGTGACATACACCGGTGCCGGGGTTAGTGCCTTCTCACACATCAGAAGCGGTTCGGAAACCGCAGTTGCCGCTGGATGAATCAGGCGTGTTCGAGGTTCTGGCGGCGACGCGGTAACGGTTGCAATATGAGTCGTGGCAGAGGTAGGAGCCGCCCCGCATGACGCGTCCCGCTCCCACCGTCGGTCCTTGAGGGTTCAGCTCAGGCGAGTTGCGATAGTACCGGGGCAGATACCAGTCCGAGCACCACTCCCACACATTGCCGGCGACTTCAAACAGCCCGTATCCGTTGGGAGGAAAAGTCCTCACGGGCGCAGTTCCAACGTAGCCGTCGTCGGCTGAGTTGTATTCAGGAAAAGTGCCTTGCCAAATGTTGCAGAGATGCTCGCCATTCGGCCCTCTGAGTTCGTCACCCCACGCGTAACGCTTCCCCGAAAGCCCTCCTCGAGCGGCGTACTCCCATTCGGCTTCAGTGGGAAGACGACGCCCTGCCCATTGGCAGTAGGCCAAAGCGTCGTCATGGGATACGTGGACAACCGGGTGGTCAGGTATCTCGGACCAATGCGAGTCCGCTCCCCCGGGGTGCCGCCAGTGCGCTCCCTTCACACTCAACCACCAAGGAGCGCCTGATGCTTGCCCTAGTACATCCCCGGGGGGCGCCGCGAGGAGTAAGTGGAACACTGCGGAGGTACCGTAAAGCTCAGCTTCGGTTTTGTAGCCAGTGGCCTCCACAAACCTGCCGAACATCTGGTTGGTCACCGCTGTTTTATCGATGCGGAACTGGTCAACGCTGACCTGGTGGACAGGGGTTTCACCATTGGCGGCGTAGCCTTCGTTGAAGGCATCGCCCATCGAAAAAACACCTGACGGGATTAGCACGTCCTCATGAGCCACATTCAGCGTGCGGTGGTCACCAAGCGCCAAGTGACCTCTCACGGGCCCCTGCCCCTCTCTACCGCCACCAGAGCAACACGAACCTGGTGATTGGCGGGCTTCATCACCCAAATGGTTGCTGACACTAAACTCCGCCCCGGGCTCTTCGGCCGGCACAGCAGTGGGCTGCTCTTTCATGGTGTTCCCTTTCATATGAACAGTGAGAAACCCGCAATCGGGCAGGCATCGCGAGCCGATAGTGCCACATGCTATCCCCTGTGGACCATTCACTCTGCTTATATTTGGCATTCAAGAATTGGTCTATTGCAAATACCAGTCGGGATCCATAGTGGTGAGTGATGACCCCGGAACACGGGGATCCAATTCTCTCCCGAAGGAAGTACCCACGTGGAAACTCCACTCTCTCATCTTGCCCACCTCGAGATCACCACGCCGGACGTTGAGGCGTCGGCACGGTTCTACGAGGAAAAGTTCGGCATGCGCATCATCGACCGTATCGGTGGCAACGTGTACCTGCGATGCTGGGGCGATTACTACCGTTACAGCCTGGTAATCACCGAAGGTCCGGAGGCCTCTTTGGGGCGGATGGCATGGCGCACCAACTCCCAGGCCGCACTTGAAGCAGCAGCAGCTCGCGTGGAAGCCACCGGCGTACAGGGCACCTGGACTGCCGGCGGCCACGGCTACGGCAAGGCATACGAGTTCACCGGCCCCTACGGCCACCACATGCGGCTGTTTTATGACGTGGAGAAGTTCGTTGCAGAGCCCGGTTTCGAATCGACCTACCCGGACCGCCCCGAACGCCGCAGCAGCCACGCCGCAGCTCCCCGCTTCCTGGACCACGTCACAGTAGCGAGCTCGGATGTCCGCGGCTTTGCCAAGTGGTACAACGAAGCCCTGGGCTTCCGTGTCATGGCGTTCGTGGACCTGGACGAAGCACCCATCACCGTCTTCTCCGTACTCACCACCAACGAGAAGTCACACGACCTCGGCGTCGTCCTGGACACCTCCGACCGCGCCGGCCGGGTTAACCACATCGCTTTCTGGGTGGACGCCACCGAAGACCTGCTCCGTACCGCAGACGTCATGATGGAAAACGGCACCCCCATGGAATACGGCCCCTCCATCCACGGCGTGGGCGAGCAGAACTTCCTCTACTTCCGCGACCCGTCCGGGATGCGTGTGGAGCTGAACTCCGGCGGCTATCGCAATTACGTCCCGGACTGGGAAGCCAACACCTGGAAGCCCTCGGAGGGCTCGAACAATTTCTACAAGAACGGCGCCATGCCGCACTCCATGACCGAATCCTTCCCCCCGGCCGAGGGTTTCACCGCCACCGAAGAAGGCGCCTCCCCCGAAATGAAGGAAGCCCTCCTGAACCCCTACGCCAAGCAGGGCCGCGGCTAATGACCCAGCCAGAATATTCACTGATCCGCTTCCAGGAACCCGGCGACACCAAAACCCGGGCCGGCCTCCTAGTCGGTGACCGGGTCCTGGCCCTGGACCGGGACATCAACTCAATCATCCAACACTGGGACACCACCGAAAACGAACTGGACTCACTCGCTGCATCCGTTGGTGAGGAAATCGGCCTGGCCCTGGCCGCCGTCGAGGTCGTCTCCCCGGTGGAACCCGCGCAGGTCCTGCAGACGGGGGCGAACTACCGCAAGCACGTCATCGACCTCGCCGTCGCGCACCGCGAACCGGGCCAGGACGCCGAAGAGGTACGCGCCAAAACCGCCGACATCATGGACAGGCGCGCCGAGCAGGGAACACCGTACTTCTTCATCGGCCTCCCGACGGCGATCGCTTCGGCCACGGACGACTTGACCCTCCCGTCGTACTCAAAAACCCACGACTGGGAACTGGAACTGGCCGCCGTGATCGGCAAAACCGCGTTTCGGGTCACCCCCGAAGAAGCACTGGAGTACGTCTTCGGCTACACCATGGTCAACGACATCACAACCCGTGAATACGTGTTCCGCAAAGACATGCCCGCGATCGGTTCGGACTGGTACCGGGCCAAGAACGCCCCTGGATTCTTGCCGACCGGGCCTTTGCTGGTCCCGGCGAAGTTTTTCGGCGACCCGCAGGACGTCCGGGTGACCTTGAAGCTCAACGGCAAACCCATGCAGGACGAATCAACGCAGGACATGATCTTCGGCGTCGCCAAACTCGTCAGCGAAGCGTCGCAGAACATGCCCCTGCGCCCCGGAGACCTGATCCTGACCGGCAGCCCGGCAGGCAACGGCCAACACTGGGGACGGCTCCTCCAAGACGGCGACGTTATGGAAGGCACCATCACCGGACTGGGCACCCAACTCATCCACTGCAAAGACGAAGGCAACCAGCCGTGACCGCCCAGGACACAGCAGACACCACCGGCACCGGGGAATCAGCCACTGATTCCCCGGTGATCCGGCGCGAGGACCCGCTCGGCAGCATCACCACAGCGGCCTACAAATACAACAACTGGGGCCGCTGGGGCGAGGATGATGTGCTGGGCACCTTGAACTTCATCGACACCGCCAAACGCATCCAGGCCGCCGCCCTGGTCACCACCGGTGAAGCGTTCTCCTTGTCCCAGCCCTTCGACACGAACGGCCCGCAAAAGGGGTGGCGGCGCCGCACCAACCCTGTGCACACCATGACCGACACCGGAGTCGACGCCGAACGCGGCAACCAAGGCTTCCCCCACGGATTCGGCGGAGCAGACGACGTCATCGCCATGCCCCTGCAGTGTTCCACCCAATGGGACGGCCTGGGCCACATCTTCGACCGCGGCCAAGCCTGGAACGGCCGGGCCGCCGGAGACGTCGTCACCTCAGAAGGAGACCTGTACACCGGTATTGAAACCGCCGCCGCGAAGATCGTCACCCGCGGCGTGCTGCTCGACGTCGGTCGCGCCCTGGGCCCCGAACTCGGACACCCTGAGGGGGAACTGCCCGACGGGTTCGCGATCACCGCCGAACATCTCGAACGCACCATCGAGCTACAAGGATCCAGCTCCACAGTGGGCCGAGGGGACATCGTGGTGATTCGCACCGGCCAATACACCCGCGTCCGACGCGAAGGCTGGGGAGACTACGCCGGAGGCGCCGCCCCGGGCCTGTCCTTCAGCACAGCCCCTTGGCTGCACACCACCGAGATCGCCGGAATTGCCACCGACACGTGGGGCTTTGAAGTGCGTCCCAATGAGTTCGATGGTGCGTTCCAGCCACTCCACCAGATCGCTATCCCCAACCTCGGACTCTTCCTCGGAGAAATGTGGGACCCGGACGCATTGGCCCAAGCCTGCGCAGCAGACGGGAAATACGACTTCCTGCTCACCGCCGCCCCGCTGCCCATCACCGGCGCGGTCGGATCCCCCGTCAACCCCATCGCCCTCCGATAAACAAACGAACCAGCCAACCACCACCACTACCTTCGAGGACGGAACAGACATGACCGAAACCTCCGCCAACCCCACAGTGGACGTCCACGCCCACGTCCTCCTTCCGGCCCTCCAACAACTGGTTGCAGATTCCGATCCTGAGGGCTTCGCCGCTCTTCAGGCCCTGGAAGTCCGACGCAACGGGCCCGAGTCCATGGCCGCTTCGGGACTGATGATCAAGGAACGGTGGCCGCAGCTCACGGACGTGAACCGCCGGCTCGCGGACATGGACGCCCAAGGCGTCGACATCCAGCTGGTCTCCCCGTCGCCGTCGCACTTCTACTACTTCGCCGGCGAAGAACTGGCACTGCAACTCGCCTCCGCGGCCAACCAGGCCGTCCGGGACCTCGTGGACCAGGCACCCGACCGTCTCCACGGCCTCGGAGTGGTCCCGCTCCAGCATGCCCATCGCATGGTCGAAGCTTTGGAGCATGCAGTGCTGGAATGCGGACTGCTCGGCGTGGAAATCGGCTCCTTCGCGGCTACCCCCGGCCGGGACCGCACCACCGTGGAACTATCCGACCCTGGCCTGGAACCGTTCTGGTCCCGGGCCGAGGAACTCGGCGCAATAGTGTTCGTGCACCCCTTCGGCTGCTCCTTGGATGAACGGCTGGACCGCTTTTACCTCGCCAACACCATCTCCCAACCCGCCGAGAACGCCGTTGCCCTGTCCCACCTGATCTTCAGCGGCGTCCTCGACCGCTACCCGAACCTGAGAGTCCTCGCCGCGCACGGCGGCGGGTACCTGCCCACCACCATCGGCCGCTCGGACCACGCATGGAAAGTGCGCCCCGAAGCCCACGGCTGCGCCGAACCGCCCTCTTCCTATCTGAAGAAACTCTTCTTCGACTCGCTGGTCCACAGCTCCCGCGAACTGCGGGCACTCATCGAGGCGGCCGGCCCCGGACAAGTGCTGCTCGGCTCGGACTACCCGTTCGACATGGGCTCCGAACAACCAGCAGAGAAGGTCATGGCCGCAGGGCTTCCCGAGATCGAGGCCGCATCAATTCTTGCCGGTAACGCCGCCCGGCTCGGCATTACTGCTGCCTCGACGCGCACGGCGGGCCACGCCGTCCAAGGAGGCACCCATGGTTAAAATCGCCCGATGGAATGACGACGGCGGCACCCAGACAGGATTCGTCGACGACGGCAACTGCTTCGCCGTGGCCGAGGGACGCACCGTCAACCACCTCTTGGATGCCGGCTTGGAAGGAACTCTGGCCATCGCCGAGGAAACGCTCAGCACCATAAACCCCGTCCCGCTGCGGGACGTCCAGTTGGTGGCACCTCTCCAACCGGCCACCATCCGGGACTTCGTCGCGTTCGAGGAACACGTCGAAGGCGTCCGGAAAAGCATCGACGGCGTAGCAGGCGTAGTCCCCGAATGGTACGAGGCGCCCACCTTCTACTTCACCAACCCGCACACCGTGACCGGCACCGGCGAAGTCATCGGAATCCCGGCCGGATGCACAGACCTTGACTTCGAAACCGAAGTCGCCGCCGTCGTCGGACACGTCACCGGCTCCGACGGACGCAACCTGACCGTCCAGGACGCACACCGCCACATTTTCGGGTACACCATTCTCAACGACTGGTCCGCCCGCGACCTGCAACGACGGGAAATGAAGGTCAGCCTCGGACCCTGCAAAGGCAAGGACTTCGCCAACACACTTGGGCCCTGGATCGTGACCGCAGACGAGTTCGAGAACCTGCACGACGACGAGGGCTTCCTCCCGATCTCCATGGCGGTAGAAGTCAACGGCCAGCACATCGGCCAGGACTTACTCTCCAACATGGGCTGGCCCTTCGCGGAACTCGTAGCCTACGCATCCCAGGACTCCGTGATCCGGCCCGGAGACGTCCTCGGCTCAGGCACCTGCGGCAGCGGATGCCTCGCAGAACTCTGGGGACGCAACGGCACCCAAACACCCCAGCCACTGAAGACCGGGGATACCGTCCGAATGACCGTCGAAGGCATCGGAACCATCGAAAACACCGTCGGTAGCCGGCGGGAAGCCATCACAAGGGTTCCGGCCCGTAAGCGGCCACGGATGCAAAGATGAATCTCCCCTCGTGTATCGCTGCAAAAACAGGAGCGGCCCCGTGTTTCTGGGGCCGCTCCTGTTTTTTTGCGCGGCTTACGCGTGGGTGGCGGCCTTCCCGCTTGAGCCACGCAGCAACAGTTCAGTCTCCATTTGAAGTGTTACGGAAGTAGCCTGGGAGCTGTTGAGAAGGTCAAGCAGTCTCGTCGTGGCTGCTACACCGCACCTGCCAAGGGGTGAGCGCACCGTGGTCAAGGCCGGGGTGGTGAAGTCTGAGCCGAAAAGGTCGTCGAAACCTATGATGCTGATGTCGTCCGGGACGGATACGCCGCCGGCTTGCAGTTCCTGCAAAAGTCCGATGGCCAGCAAGTCGTTGTAGGCCAAGATCGCGGTGGCACCGCTCGCCAGCACTGCCCGCGCGACGTCCCGGCCTCCGTTGGTGGTTGACTTGCTGGACTCCACATAAACGCATTCCAAACGGGACCACTCGCAGGCACTTTGGACAGCATCCCAGCGATGCGCAGACATCCAGGACCCGGGATGGCCTGCGACAAAGGCCACCTTCTTGTGGCCATTACCAGCCAGATGCCGTATTGCTTCCGCAACGCCTTTGGCAACATCCGGGATTACACACGGTACGCCAACCACTTCCCGGTTGATGACCACCAAGGGCTTCTTCGAAGAAAGGTCAAGAATGACGGTGTCGTCCATGCGGGAACCGGCCAGGATCAGGCCGTCCACGCTTGCCAACATCCTCTGGGCGGTTTTAAGTTCGGTGTTGGCTGACTCCGCAGATTCCGCCAACACCAGGGTGTAGCCCCGTGCGCTGCTGATTGTTTGAGCCCCGCGGACTATCTCAAAGTAGGTTGGATTCGTAATGTCAGCAATGATGAGTCCAAGCGTTTCAGTTTGTCCCGTCGGCAGGGCACGTGCCATCGGGTTGGGTGTGTAACTCAACGTGGCAGCGGCTTCCTCAATCAGCCCTGCAGTCTTAGCGCTGACCCTCCCAGGTTTGCTGAAAGCCCGGGAAACGGTGGAGGGATTGACTCCGGCCATCTTGGCTACGTCGTAAATAGTGGCAACCTTTGGACCGGGACGCGTGTTCTTCTCAGGAGAACCTGGAGCCGCTGCAGCCATGAACAGACTAGGCCCGGCCACGTGTACTGACGCACTCCACCAGCGTGGCACATGGCCCGACTAATTGCTTGGCATATGGGTTCGGAGCGGCCATCATCAAGTCCTCGGTGATGCGCACGGAAAGAGACAAGAGCGAGAGCTTCGCATCGAGAATCTGACCGTGCAGTTTTGTAAAGCATTCATCTACCACGTTGACGTATCTCAAGTATCGGTAGAAGAGCGATCTTTAGATAGCAAGTATTGACAGTCCTGATAGTTTGCAGGGATTCGAGCGGCCCGCTCCCCAATGCGAGCGGGCCGGTCGAGACAGGCCACGAGGCTAGCTGCCCTGTTCTCCAGAGACGGCAACAACGGGTAACCCTATGTCTGTGATTCCGCACAGAGAATCGGCCAAGACCTGCTGCACCGGGGCAGCGATACTGACGACGATCCCGGTTTCGTCTGATTCGAGCGGTTCCAGGGTTGCCAGTTGCGAGTCGAGGAGGGAGGGTGGCATGAAGTGGCCGGGGCGGTTGTTCATGCGTTCGCCCAGGAGTTCGCGGGTACCGTGCAGGTGCACGAAAGTGACTCCCGGGTCGCCGTCGCGGATGATGTCACGGTAGGCACGTTTGAGCGCACTGCACGCGATCACAAGGGCAGCGCCCGACGTCGAGAACCGCCTGCCGATTTCGGCCAGCCAGGGTGCCCGGTCGGCGTCGTTCAGGGGTGTGCCGGCGGCCATCTTGTCGATATTCGCCTGCGGGTGCAGCGAATCTCCGTCGAGGAACTCCGCGCCGAGCCGTTCAGCCAGGGCCGCACCCACGGTGCTCTTACCGCACCCGGCAACACCCATCACCACAAGATGGGTCGGTTTACCAGTCATGAACGGTGCCGTCGACGAGGCGGTTGTAGGGCAGATAGGCCTGCTGGTACGGGTATGCGTTGGCGGCTTCTTCGTTGAATTCGACGCCGATGCCAGGGTTGTCGCCGGGGTGCAGGTAGCCGTCCTTGAAGGTCATGGACTGCTGGAAGACCTCGTTGGTCTTGTCCGAGTGCTGCATGTATTCCTGGATGCCGTAGTTATGGATGGCCAGGCCCACGTGCAGCTGCGCGGCGAAGCCCACCGGGGAGATATCCGTGGGGCCGTGGAAGCCGGACTTGATCTGGTACTGCGCGGCGAAGTCCATGACCTTCTTCAACGGGCTGATGCCACCAAAGTGCGTGGACGCGGCCCGTACGTAGTCGATCAGCTGTTCCTTGATCAGGGTCTGGTAATCCCACACGGTATTGAAGATCTCCCCGATCGCCAACGGAGTGGTGGTGTGCTGGCGGACCAGGCGCAGGCCTTCCTGGTTCTCGGCCGGGGTGCAGTCCTCGAGCCAGAACAGGTCATAGGGTTCCAGCGCCTTGCCGAGCTTGGCGGCCTGGATGGGGGTCATGCGGTGGTGGCCATCGTGCAGCAACGGGATTTCGGGGCCGAACTCGTTCCGGACCGCTTCGAACACGGTGGGCAGGTGCCGCAGGTAGGCGCGGGTGTCCCAGTCCTCCTCCAGCGGGAAGTTGCCCCGGCCCGCGGGTTCGTAATCATAGCGTTCACCGGAGGCCTGGGCCTGCGCGGCGACACCGTACACGGCCTTGATCCCGGGCACGGCGGTCTGGATCCGGATCGACTTGTACCCCAGTTCCAGGTGCTCCCGCACGGAGTCGAACAGGGACGGGATGTCCGAACCCGAGGCGTGGCCGTACGCGCGGAGCCCATTGCGCGAGGCACCGCCCAGAAGCTGGTACACCGGCATCCCGGCCAGTTTGCCCTTGATGTCCCACAACGCCATATCGACGGCGGCGATCGCGGCCATGGTAACGGGGCCGCGGCGCCAGTACGAGGACCGGTACAGGAACTGCCAGGTGTCCTCGATCCGGTGCGGGTCCTTCCCGATCAGCAGCTGCGCCACGTGCTCTTTCAAGTAGGCGGCGACGGCGAGTTCGCGGCCGTTCAACGTGGCATCGCCAATACCGGTCACACCATCCTCGGTAGTAATCCGGAGAGTGACGAAGTTGCGGGACGGGCTGGTCACAAAGACATCAGCAGCAATGATTTTCATGGTTGTCCTTTCAGCACGGGCTCGGCGTCGAGGCTGCCCGCGGGTTCAAAAGCGGAATCGGCAGGGGACGCAGCCGTGAGTTCTGTCTGCAGGGCGTTGAGACGGTTAACGAGGCCGGTGTCGCGCGCGAGGTCCGAGCTGAGCAAGCCCAGGAGGGCCGCGATTCGTTCCTTGCCTTCGAAGGCGTTTCCGACGCTGATGTGCTCGGCGCGAGGATCTTGCAGGTCGGTAGCAGAAGACACGTAAGCCAACCATGCGGCGATCATCCGGGCGGCTCCGTCTCCGGATCGTCCGGCCATGCGTTCAGCCGTCAGGACCGGCAGCGCCCTCATCCGCAGCTTCGTGGTCCCGTCCATGGCGATCTGGGCCAGATGGTGGGCGATCCTTGAGTTGCTGAAGCGTTCCAGCAGCGCGGCCCTGTATTCCGGTACGCCAAGCTCGCCAGGCAGGTGCCGTTCAGCTTCGTCCCAGAAATCCTCCACAGCATCCCGGCAGAGGGGGTCGGACAAGGCCTCGGCCACGGTGGCGTGGCCCCGGAGTTGCCCGGCGTAGGCGAGGATCGAGTGGGCCCCGTTCAGGAGCCAGAGCTTGCGGTTCTCGTACGGTTCGATGTCGTCCACGAACACCGCGCCGGCGTCCTCCCAACGAGGCCGGCCTGCCGGGAAGTCTCCGGACAAAACCCAGTTGTGGAAAGGCTCGGTGACCACGGGCGCGTCGTCGAGGTAGCCGCAGGATCCGGCCACCAAGGCCACGTCTTCGGGGGTGGTCCGGGGTGTGATGCGGTCAACGGAGGTGCTGACGAAGCTGACGTTCGCGTCGATCCATTCGGCCAGCCCGGCATCAACCTCGCGGGCCAGTGAAAGCACCCCGTTCCGGGCTACGGTTCCGTTGTCCGAGAGGTTGTCGCAACTGACGACGGCGAGCGGCCCGGCGTCGTGGTTCTTACGGGCGGCGAGGCCCGCGACCAAGCGGCCGATCGGCGTCGTGGGTTCACCTCCGGACAGCAGTACGGGCAAGTCCGCGGCGCCCAATCCGTACGCAGCCTCCGTGATGGTCAAGGTCACCACGGCGGTGGCAGGAGCGGCGAGGAGGTCAAGGAAGCGGGCCACATCAGCACCGTCGACGGCTTCGACGATGCTGCCCACCACTTCAAAGGAGTCCCCGGCGTCGGAGCGTTCCACGACCGTGAACAGGCCATCCTGGGCGGCCAGGACAGTTGCCGCGTCGGGCCTGCGTCCGGTGAACGAAGCGATGCCCCAGTCCCCTGCATCGCCGGCGTGCTGGGTGTACCAGGCTTGGTGGGAGCGGTGGAAGGCGCCGAGTCCGAGGTGCACAATGCGGACGGGCGCAGCCGGGGTGGTGCGGCTCAGCCGCGCGCGCGGAGTGCTCATAGTTTGAACACCCGGCGCGGGGAGCCGTCGACGATGTCGAGGATGAGCTCGTGGGCACGGTCCTCGGAAACCCGGTGTTCGGCCACCAATCGGGCAAGGAAGGAAGCTTCGATCCTGCGTGAGGCGTCATGCCGGGCGGGGATGGAGCAGAAAGCGCGGGTGTCGTCGATGAAGCCGGACGAACGCGAGAATCCTGCTGTCTCGGTGACGGCGGAGCGGAAGCGCAGCATGGCATCCGGCGCGTCCAGGAACCACCACGGGGCACCAAGGTAGACCGAGGGGTAAAAGCCCGCCAGCGGCGCCAGTTCCCGGGAGAAGACAGTCTCATCCAAAGTGAACAACACCAGGTGGAAGTCCTTGGCCGTACCGAAATCCTGCAGCAGGGGCCGGATCCCTTCGGTGTAATTGATGGCGAACGGGATGTCGTGGCCGGTGTCCGCGCCGAAGGCCTCGAACGTGGGCTGATGGTGGTTGCGGTAGGAACCCGGGTGGACGGTCATGACCAATCCGTCTTCCACGGACATCCGCGCCATCTGGTACATCATGTGGGCCTCGAACGCATCGCGGTCCGCGGCTGTGGCCTTGCCGGCGCGTGCCTTCTCGAAGAGCGCTTCCGCGTCGGCTTGATCCAGCTTCAGGGTTGCCGGCGTCCGCACGCCATGGTCCGCGGACACGGCACCGTGGTCCACAAAATAACGACGGCGGTTTTCCAAAGCGGCGATGTAACCGGCGTAGCCAGTACCGCCGTCGGCTGCGGTTTCGATCAGGCGCTCAACGTTGGCGGCCCAGGCAGGGTGGGCAACGTTCAAATACGCATCCGGGCGGAACGTCGGCAGGACGCGGCCGTTGAAGCTGGCGTCGTCGGTCAGCGCCTTGTGGCTGGCCAAGTCATCCAGGGGATCGTCCGTGGTGGCAAGGACCTCGATGTTGAAGTCCTTGAAAAGCTGCCGCGGACGGAAGTCCGGTTCGGTGAGCTTGGCCGAGATCGCGTCATAGCTGGCGTCGGCGGACATCCCGGAGAGGTCGGCGCCAAGTTTGAACACCTGCTCGAACTGGGTCCGGAGCCAGTAACCGGAGGCCGTTCCCTCGAAAAGGGGCCAGGCTTCAACGAACCTGCGCCAGACTTCGCGCGAGTCCTGGGAGTCGCTGGCATGAAGCTGATCCATGGGCACCCCGTCCGCGTGGATCAGGCGGGTGACGTAATGGTCCGGGCTCACCAGCAACGCAGCGGGATCCGGAAACGGAGTGTTCTGCTCGATGACAGCGGCATCAACGTGGCCATGGGGAGAAATGATGGGCAGGTCCTGGACGCGCTCCAGCAAGGACCGCGCAATGCTGCGGGTCCCGGGATCAGCGGGCAGGAGCCGGTCAGGGTGGGAAGGACTTTGCTGGGGCATGTTTCAGGACCTCGAATCTCCTGTGGAACCCGTGAACCGGGCTCATCTTCGTGCAAACCGACGGAAGCTCGACGCAGACCATTACCCTCAGTTGCACGACGAACGTTGGAACTCCCCTCTACTTTGGGCTGCAATAACTATTAGGGAAAGAGTCTTCTCCCTATATCAGTTATTCGTGGTTCCAATACTTACTTGCTTGAATTAACCGCATAATTGACGGCATGCCCACTCTCCTGCCAAGCAACTCCCGGACAGCCGTTAGCCAACCCGCTGCAGCAACCAAGGGGCGCGGTCGGCTGTCCGCTCGGCTCCTGCGCGGCGGAACGGAACCGGATCCGCGTTTCACCTTGGCAAATGAACGCACCTTTTTGGCTTGGATCCGTACGTCTTTGGCACTACTCGCCGGTGGCGTCGCCGTCGAAGCATTAATGTCCGGACCCCTGGCTCCGGACTTACGCAAAGCTATCTCCCTGCTGCTGCTCCTGTTGGCACTTGTCATTGGCGGAGGATCGTTCTTCCGATGGCTCAACGTCGAACGCTCAATGCGGCACAAACAACCGCTGCCCTTGCCATGGATAGCTCCTGTCCTTGCGATTGGCGGCGCAGCCGTTGCGGGAACCATGATCAGTTTCGTCATCCGGGGTTGATCCGTGCATCGAACAGCAAGCACGGTCCGGCACCACGACGCAGGACTCCAGCCGGAACGCACTGATCTTGCCTGGCGGCGGACATCGCTCTCCCTCGTTGTGGCAGCAGCTGTTTTCCTCCGGTGGGCACCACATCACGGCACATTCGTCGGGTTGCTTGCTGGCGCTGCCCTATGCGTCGCGCTGACCAGTAATGTGACCCGGAAAAGACGGTTTCGTCGCGCTGTCCAGGGAATCAATGACGAATCGCTTCCAGCCTCGACCGCTTCAGTGCTAGCCCTCGCAGCCAGCGTAGCCGCCTTGGCCCTGATGGGTATCTATACACTGCTGTTCCGCCCGCTCGCCTAGGAGCTTCAAGGGGTAGGGGATTCCCGGAACAAATTCCTTAGCAACGACGCGGTCCGGGCATTCTAAAGCGAATTTATCTAGCATTCGTGCTTCAGCCGGCTGCAAGCCAACGCACGACAGCTCAGATATGAGGGCAGCTTCCGCAAACGCGACCCGGTAAACTCCCGGCGTGGCCGCATTCTCCCCACTCACACAAACAGCTCCCAATGGGCACCCTGCACACCCGAGCTCGGCATCAGTGTCTAACCGGCTGTCATTTCACACTTATTGCGCCCGACGGCACGGACTGGCCAGACACCAAGGTTGGAATTGCTGACTTTCGCCTCCGCAACCACAAAGGCGTCCGCACCTATCCTCCTTAATAGGCCCAGACAAAGCCGACGCCCGCATGACGGGAGACCTACGCCGGCCAGACCAGTCCCCGGCTGGGTCACGGTCGCAAGTCATGTTGCAACTTGACCTTGCCAATGAAGGTGTGTGAACTCGTGCCACCCCCAGGCGGCGAAAGACCCGTGCGAACTTCTATCCGAACCAAAGTGTGTTCAAATTATGCACACCGTTTGGCAGGCACGGCTGCCCCAAATGGAAGACTCGAGCATCCGACGCGAACCCAAGGCGCCCATGAAGTTCCAAGGCAAGAGGCCCTCCACGTCTGGTGACGTCACAACCACAGACCATGAAGTGGTCAGCGCCCAAAAGTGGCCGCAAGGACACCCAGGAAGGACACCGAGTTGACTCAAGATCTCAGCCAGCGAAGCGCCCACCAGCCAGGGCGCTGACCCCGCTCCGCCACCCAAACTGAACAGGCGGCACCCGGAGGCCAGGCACCAGCCGGGACAATAAATCAGAGGGACTTGTCATCCCCTCCGGAGTGACAGCCCTCGCCACGAGCGTCTCACCGGGTGGCGGGTCATGGGCGTCGGTGGCTAGTTGATGATGGCAACGTCCGGTTCCCAGAAATGACGGGTGATGCCTTGGTCTTCGTCGGCAACGCGTTCGCCGAGCTCAATGGTTATGAGTTCGTCACCTTTGTAGGCGGGACTCAACTCGAGCGCAAGATAGTCAAACAGCTCTCGCTCGTGAACTGCGATGATGACCTGTCGTTCGTTTTGTTTCGACAAGAGACGGACGAGGGCAGCGAACTGCGCGACATGCACCTCGTCCATCGCTTGCACAGGGTCGTCGAACACCAGACAAGGGACGAGAGGCTCAACTGCGAGGTGCAGCGCGAGAAACAGCGACAGTGCTGCGGTGTTCAGGTTGCCTGCGGACAACATCATTTGCGGGGGCCCGCTGGTTTCCCCGTCGCGGTGAATGGTTTCCAGCTTGATGTCGAAGGTCTTCTTGGCCGCGCTTGGGATGCCGAATCTTGGAATGAAGCTCTCGTCGGGGGCGAGTCTGGTGAACACAGACTTCCATACATCATTGAGGGACTCAGTGAAGACGCGGTGAACGATGGCGGTTCGCGCTTGTGATGCGGCTTCGTGGACCTCTTTCGCCACGCCTTGACGGCGTTTGGCTTCCCCGAAACGGTCTTCCCATTGCTTCTTCTGTTCCACCACGTCAACCACTTGGCGACCGATCAGAGATTCACGCTCGAGGGCTTTCACCAGCAGAGCAGCTTGCTCAACGGCCTTCTTGCTCTGCTCGGCCTTGCGCTTGAGGCGGTCAACGTGAGCCTCTGCATGGTCACGCAGTTCGTTCAACACAGCCGGGAAATCCGGGGTTGATGGCACGGCTGCCCCCAGCACGTCCGCATACTTTGCGATCTCTCGGCTGATATGTACCTCTTCCAAGGTTGCAGCCTCAAGGTCATCCAGTGTCTGTTGAAGATCGCGCTCGGCCCGCTCGAGGTCTTTGCCATAGGACTTCGCCAATTCGATATCACCGACCTGGACAGCGAGTTCGGTAAGCGTCGTGAGACGGTCCTCAATGGACTGCCGCTGGTCTGGAGTGAGTAGGGTGCCCGAAAGCTGGGTGAGTTCGACTTCAGCACGTGCAATTCGTGCGACCAGGTTATCGCGATCCCGGCGAAGGACCACGAGTTGCTGGCCATGCGTCGCTAGGTCGGTAAGCTTTCCATCGATGTGAGCCAACAAATTGTGCGCGGCGGTTTCAGCGAAGTCTCGATCACAGACTGGGCATCTGTTGGTTTCTACGGCCACAGTGCGGGCGGCGGTCAGGCTCTGCACGAGTGCACTTGAATGCTCGTGAGCCTCGGTAAGCCTCGTTTGAACTGCATCAAGCTCGGCCTGGTCGCTGACCAAATTCGTGCGGACGGATTCGGTCTGCCTATGAAAATCCAAATCGCTGCGCAGTTTCTGAGCAGCTACATTCTTGGCATGTTCGATCGCGCTCCGCAGATCGGTCTGGAGGTTGGCGCCAGCAGTCCCCGCGGCTGCTTCCCATGCCCGAATCCTTACCCCGCTGTTGGCCTCCCATTCCTTCCTTCGGGTCGCCGTGGCTGCTAATGCGGTGCGTGTTTCCTCGAGGCGCTGCGGGGTGGGGCGCTCAATGAGCGCGGAGATGCGACCGCCTAAGGCGATGAGCTCTTGCTGGCGTCTTGTCGCACCCTCCAACTCTGCACGGGTGGAGGTGTCGTCGCGGAGTGCATCCGCGTACTCGAGGAGGGCCTGATCGGTCTCCCGTTCGGCCCCACCCCCACCATAGTTGAGGCCTACGATCGTCTCGCGCAGCGCAGTTCGCGCGCTGGCAACCTCCGACCGACACTCTGCCAACAGTGCGGTTTGGTTCTTAAGTTCAGCTGCTGCGGCTTTTGCTTCACGGTCGGCGTCGTCTACGCCAATTGCGAGTTTCTTAAGAACCCTCAGGTCGAGGGCCTCACGGAGTCCGTCCCGGAGGGCATCTAGCTTCTCCAAACCGAGGAGTTCATTGACGAACTTCTCCAGCGCCGACTGATTGCTTCCTTCGCGGTCCTGATACAGATCGAGCAGACGACTCAGGGATGCCTGGTCCAAGTAGCAGCGTTCGGCGTAAAACTGTGCCGCCGACGTGCTGAACGCCGGGGTACCTTCCGTACGCGCACCGCCGACCGTCAGCGGCTGCCCGGGATTACCTGCTTGCAGACTCTCGGCGACATCGACACGAACGGTCGCGTATGGCTGACCGAAGAATGGTAGATGAGCTCGGTATCGCGGTGAGCTTCGTTCCATGCTCCGGATGGAACCGGTCAGCGCAAGCTCGAGCGCGGACAACACGCTGGTCTTTCCTGTCCCGTTGGGCCCATGGATGAGAACGATGGGGGCATCCAGCGGGAACTCGCGCGTGCCCTCGATACGGCGAAAGTCTGAAACCGTCAGTCGACGAACCGGAAGGTCACGCATCTTCGCCTCCCTTCTTGTCTGTCCAGCCAGCCCCGGCGTTCGCGTACCGCCGCAGAGCTTCCCGGACTGCTTCTGGTCCGTCCTGGGCGGCTTGGATGAGTGCAATGTGCTCCGATGATGCCTTAGAAGGTCCAAGGGCACCCATCACATCATTAAGCGGGTCGCTTCCATGCATGAGATCGGCGTTGGGGAGACTGAGGGGCAGCAAGACAGCGACTGCTTCCTCGATTTCGGATACATCTGGTGTTGCTGACGATATGGGAAGGATCCGTGCATAGCGTTCGAGCTCCAATCGATCTCTGGCAGCCAGTCCGCCGAGAACCACGAGGCTGACCGGGCGACGAGACTCGGCCAAGTCGAGGGATCGAGCTAGACCTGCGACAAGGCGCTGCAAGCGGCGAGGAGGAACTTGGTCAGTGGCAATCAGTACCAAGTCATGCGAACTCTTGGTTCCTCGCGCGGCCGCTTCGAAGTCAAACTCTGTACCGACGATCGTCAAGGGCTTCGGCAGCCGTTCGAAGCCAGCGCGTTCGAGTACAGCGAGGACGTTGAAGACACTCGTCATTAAAATCCTCCTGCCAGTTTGAATGCCTCATACAGCTCGTCAACTGAGGACGTCTCGCACATGCTGGATGCGACGTTGAAGCGTCCAGCGCCGGACTTGCCATCGCGTCCATAACGGGACCTTGGGGACCTGGTCTGCGTTCGAGGCTCCTCGTCCGCAACGACGACCAGAACACTCGCGTCGCCATCGTCGAGTGCACCATCCAACTCGAGCCCCGTCAAGGCAGTGGCGTCCTTCACGAAGAAGACACGCGCCTCTTTGGGACCGGCTAAAAGACGGATCACCCCACCGTCAGGTGCTTTACCGTGGCCTGGCTCAACCGACCACTGTCCGGCGCTGAGTCCTCTACCAATGAGGGCCAACGCGATGGCGAGCCGACCGAACTGTTTCGATGGGTAATCCGGGTTGAGCACCGCATGGGCGATGGGACGCTCCGATAGCGGTTCGTAGCGTTTAGTAGTCTTATCCGGGGTCCGGCCCGCGCGGAAGATTGTCAGGGCCAGATTCACGACATCAATCAAACGGGATGTGAACTCGCGCTGAAACTCCAAGATCTCCGAAAACTGGAGTGTTTCAAAGTTGTCGGGTTGAGCAAGGCCGGCGGCAAGGTCGCGCAGCTCGACGAGATGGGTCTGCAACGGCTGCGCGGACACCGGCTCCCAGACGCCCTCAACGCTATGTTCGAGCAGGTAGCTCAGCTTTTCCGTGAGAGACGTCAGAACCAAAGCCAACAGTGTCGGCTTGGCGTACGCCCCCAACAGAGCAGAGTCCGCGATCGCCTTCGAGTTGCCCTGATGACTCTCACCAAACGTAATTTTGAGCAGAAGCCGGTGGTACGACTCGAGTCGCTCTTCACTGAGCACAACGGAAGGAGGAGCCGCGGGAAACGGGCGGGAAAGGTCCTGAATGGAATTCGCAAACATCGTGTGGAGGTTCGCGTCCTGGGCCGACAGGCCGAGCATCAGTGTCAGTCTGTCCGTGTACAGCGTCTCAAGATGCTTCCGCATTGACCGGTTCTCTTGCTTCGTGGTCCATGTCGAGATTTGAGATTCACGAGCAATGAGACGTTCTCGATACTCCCCCTGGAAGTCTCGGGCGCGCACCGCGCACCCGTGGAACTTGATGATGTCGATACGCGGGCCATGGTCGCGGAAGTCGTCAGGTTTCACCACCACGCGGACGAGCGACGCAAATGCCGGGGTCAGTTCACTCAAGGCCTTCTCGAGAAGGCCATCCCAGTTTGCCGTGACCGCTGTTGGCACCAACCCTTCCAGCAGGAGGATAGCGATGCAGTAGTGCTCTACATCTGGTTCAAGATCCGGTGCCCCGTACGTATCCGGAACATCGAGCCCGGTCCAGACGAGATAGTCTTCCGGACTATCGTCCCCAACGGGTACATCAAGCACACTTGCGTATTTCGTCACGAGTGCGGCGAGGATTTGCTTCCGCAGATCCCAGTTGCTGACCCCGATAGAGAAATCGATAGATTCGAGCTCTTCTCGGGTTAATGGCGTGAGCCGAAGGACTTCATTGAGCGCTATCCGGTACTCACATTCTGGGTCACCTGGATCGATGTGCGACCGGAGATGCTCTATTACACGCTCGAGGAGATCGTTAACATTCGGCACCCGCTCGCGCGAGATCCCCGAGCCCAGCCAAAAGACGTACTGTCCCTCATTGAAGCCAGCGGAGAACTCTGAAAACGTCGAGTCAAACTTCTCCAATACAGCCGGAACTGTTCTTGCAGGTTCAATGCTCATTCCAGCCCCCAGGTGCGAAACGTCTCCGCGCCTCGCGGATGGGCGACACGTCAGTGCGCGTTCTCATCCATCTTGCCATGCGTTGCATGCCACTTAGCGCCGTCTACCTGGCGCGTGTCACAGTGGCGCGCCGTAGACCTTGACCATGAGTCGACGTTGGCCCCAGCTAGAACGGCTGCCAGCATTTCTTCAGGGTGAAACGTAACTCCATTGATCATGTCAGTACCAGGCTTCATACGGAGAAGTCCGGCCCGCGGCCGCACATGGCGCAGGTCTCCGCGGCTGATGTTGTCCCATTCCGCAGAAATGTCGAGCCGCGGAGTCTGAAAGGTCGCACGGTTTGAACCACTTTACCCAGTGGTCGCCGGCAAGGACGTAGGCCAACATGTCGGAGAATGTAAGGGCCCATCGAGTAAGACAAATACCACGTGAAACAAGCGACAGGGAGTGGGCGGTCTATAGTCCCCAGAACCTAAAAAGTCAAGTTTTGTCAACACTCACAGGTCAATAGAGCTCTGACCTGCGACAATACAGTGCCCGAGGTGGGACTCGAACGGGATTCTTGGCCTTGTCATTGCTGGGAAGTGGCGAAAACGTCCGGAATCCGGGCCAGTCCGGCGGCTGTACGGACCAGTCTGAGGCGAAAAGTGTGGACATTGTCCACACCTCTTTTTTGCTCACACAGGTAGCTTCCCGGAGGCCGTTGGCAAAGAAACCCAAACGTCGGCCAAGGCGGCTGATGGGCACCCCTTGAAGGCCGCCGGAGCCGATTCGTTCGGCACAAAGAAACTGTCATCAGATTTCCTCCTTTCACACATTCATGGCGGTTCGATCAGAATGCGACATGACCGTGCAGAACCTCGTTAAAGGACTGCCACCACATGTTCGCAGGGGGCGACCATTTTCTACCCGAGGGGTAGTGGCATATTGCACGTGATCGTTTGAGCCCCTGCTGATGCATCGGAGAAGCCGGCGCCCAGGGGGCGCCGGCCTCTCCTGTTGTTTAATGCTCTTCCGACCTGGACTTCAGCAGCGCCCCGTTTTAGGTCAAAGACGCGCGTGCAACATCACTTCCTACAGGCGGAAGTGAAATCGTAATGGGCTGCCCAAGGCCGCAGGCCAGGTGCGGGATGCGGGCCCCTGGCCAGCCATTCGTTGCTGATGTCGGTTGCCTTTTGCTGCGTGGAGCACGAGCTGGACGGCAAGTGCGGACCCGGTGACTTTGGCGTACGCGACTGCGGTTTCGCCGACCGTCTCAGTGTTTTCGAGCAGCGGAAGCAGGTGGCGGAGGCGACGTTGCTGAGTTCCCCGACTCGTTCTCCATCGGTCCGTACTTCAACGAAGGCGCGTTCTTTACCGTTCTTCAGGGTGCGGGTCTCCTTGTTAAGGCTGACCAGTAAAAGGCCGGTGCCCGCGGGCGGGACGAACACCAAACCTCCATCTGGGAACATCAGTGAATGCGGCTTGGGCACCAAATTGTCTAAGATCCCGCTGCCGCCACTCTTCAACTGAACGATCCAACATCAGGCTGAGCCCGGGCCCGACCACCAATCAAGTCAGCTACACCCCTCCGGTCGACCATGTGGCATGCTTCAGGCATGACTCAGCAGCCAATGGCCCCCAAACTTCTCCTCGACCCCCAACGATGGAAGATCCTTCATGGGGCTCACACAGCCTTCATCGCTGAGTCGTCACCGGTCTACGACGAAGTACTGGTCGAGGTCGCCGGCCGCATAGAGAAGTCAGGAAGTATCGGCAAGGCTGACATGGTGGCAATGGTCTTGTGGAAGCGTGTCAGGGCCGACACACCTTGAGTTGGGGAGCTGATGGCCACACCTGAGATAAATGTCCGCGCAGTGACGGAGAAAGCCGTGGCTGCCGTCAACAGTGAGGCTGTAACCACTCCACAGGCAGCCTCCGACGGCCGCAGGGCCCTGGCCGCCTTGCCCGGCTTGAAAACTGGCGACGCGTTTGCCTCAGCATTGCTACTGGCATCAGCTCCACACCGAATGGCCGTGTACGACCGTCGCGCGCAGACAGGCTTGAAGGAACTCGGACTGACTCTCTCTTCAACACCTGGGCGCTACCGGCGCTATATGGCACTTGTGGAAGACCTATGCTTGTCCGCTAAGCACCACGGCCACAAGTGGATTGCCCGTGACGTCGACGTGGCGCTCTATAAACTCGGCGGGCCAGGCACAACGGCACCCACTGCATCATGAGAGGACATGACCGACAACGACGCGGCAGCGGTCCGCTGGTGATTAGCAACCGAGAGAAGCGTCTACTGGAAGTCGAACGCCTGGCTGCAACCGGTATGACCCAAAAGGGTATCGCTGGCGCCGTGGGCGTCCATCCCCGCACAGTGGCCGACGACATCGCGATCCTGCGTTGGAGAACTTCGCACCGGAAATCCGAAACAACAACACTAAAACCCCTCCCTGTTCTGGCACAAGAAAACCCACAACAATCGACACCTCGGCAATGGACGAACCCTCTGCCCTGCGACCAAGCGTGGGCTTTGACTCCCAGGAAAGCCGGGGTCAATAAGTGGAGGCCGCAAATGGTTCAGGCATGAGTCAATCTGGAAGTGCGTATCGTCCGGTCCAAGAGCTGGGCCAGCCAGCTTGCCTTCAAGGAATCCCAGCCCGAAGCAATCGAGCCCCGGGCACACCAGGGTTGCACTGAGCCTTACGGCTATTGGCCGCGGCTGCATCGCCGTGGAGCTGCTGCTGGGTTTCGTCAGCCAGCACCTGAACATCCCGAATACCCGTTTCAAGGATTGGGAAGCCAGCTTCCTGGTGGACTTTATCCAGAGGTACGACGTTGACCACAAAGGTAAGACCCACCCCCTCCCACCCATCGTGACCAATGGTTTCAGCTAAGATGGCAAGTACCGGCGCCGGAGACTGGTCAACTTCACCTTTACGGACGAAGTCGGCATCCAGGTCAGCGACGAGTTCCAGGACGATGACGGCCACAACGAAAAGGATCTCTACGACATCTCCGAAGCCAGAGGCATACCGGAGTGGTTCTGGGACCACGGTCCGGCCGAGGTAAGACGCTTCATGTAAGTCGGGCACCCACGGCAATAAACCGACATCGGAGCCACTTATTGGTCAAACGGGGCGATAGGATCATGCAAAAGCGCCGCTAAAGGGAAGCGGTTAGAGTGCGGTTGCCGGTGGGTTTCTTTGTGAGTGAGGGCGCGATGAGGAACATTTTTGAAGGATTGATTCCGCTGGATGCTGAGGCCGGCGAGGAAGCACTCAAGCAATCCACCATCGTTCTGGACACCAACGTGCTTCTGGACCTTTACCGGTACTCGCGAGACACCTCGACCTACTTCCTGGAACTTCTTAAGAAGGCAAAGACCCGGCTATGGCTGCCACACCACGTTGGTTGGGAGTTCTTCCGCCGGCGAGCCACAGTCCGCGCCTCACTCACAGAGCATCACGATGTCAGATTGGCCGCTCTGTCGTCCCTGACCCGAGCGATCAGGGAGACCTCCGGGAAAAAGACCCATGTGGGTGACGATGCTGACGAAAAACAGTTCCTCAGCGAGTTGCAGCGCTATACAGCGAAACTCAAAACGCAGAGAAATGAACTGACCAAGTGGGCATCGTCCAGTCACGACGACAGCATTCTGGAAGCTCTCCTGGACCTGTTCGACAACAGGACAGCTCAGCGGCCTTCGACAGAGTGGTTAACGCAGCGCGAGGTTGAAGGCAAGGAACGATTCGAACGCCTGCAACCTCCGGGATTCGAGGATCGCGCCAAACCATCGAACCAGTACGGGGACTACTTCATCTGGCGCGAATGTATTGGACGGGCAAAGGCAACGAAAAGCCCGCTGATCTTCGTCACCCGGGACAGCAAAACGGATTGGTGGGAAAAAGTCGGCAACACAGTCGTCGGTCCACACACTGAACTGATCGACGAGTTCTGGGAAGAAACTGGACAACGCCTGACGCTGCTGAATCCGACACAACTCTTCGACGAACTTCTGCCTGACTTCGCTGGCCAGGACATCCCAGAGGAGGTCACTCTAGCCCGCAAAGAGATCCAAGTGGCTCAAGAGTCACAAAAACCTGCACCGGCGGACAGCTTCGCCGAGTTATATGCATCCTTGATTGGGGACAGCGTAAAACGCGACTTCGGCTACACGCCACGTGCTGGGGACAGCTGGCTCAAAGACCTGTACATTCCCGGACCGAAAGTGGATTGGCAGCCCAGGTTCAGCGCTGAATCACTTCGGAAGCTGCGGGAGTACCTAGTAAAGGCTCATTTCGCCGGCGACCCTGAAGCATTCAAAATGTACCTCTTGAAGTCAACTGACTGGAACTCAACGGCAGATTCTGAAGATTCTGCTTCCGACGACGATGCTGACGGGGAAAACAAACAAGAGTGAACGCCAACGGAGTATTTCATCACTTAGCTAGTGGCCCTCGTCGGGATCTCGCAGATTGCTGCTCACATCGTGCTTGCCGGCTCTCTGCTGCAGCCCTTGTTCAGACCAATTCCGATGGCTTCGAGTCAATGTCCGACTTCCGCACCTCGAAGTCGTAGCCATATCGCTTGATGGTCCTGCCGACCAAATCGGCAAACCAGGAACCAGAACCCGGTGCGATGTAGACACTGTTGATGAGGCGCCGCAGATCCACAGCGACTGGAATGACGGTCCCTACCGGCTCTTCGGAGCCCACCTTGACCCATTGCCACTGGGCACCGTTGCTTTTGCCAGGAGTACCCGGCACAGCCAGCAAGCGGACCTCCTTCTCATGCTCAAAGCTCCCACGCTTGTGCATAAACGGGCTAAAGGAGTCGCTTTCCGGAATGAACGTGGATCCGTAGTCGACGTATGTAATGTTGCCGCCGTAGATCCACATGTCATCAGTAATGCTGCCCGTGAGATCAGCCCACGTGGTGCAGAGGGCAACACCTCTGCCTGCCTTCTGGTAGATCTCCCACATCCCTGCTGATTCGTACTTGTTTTCGTGCCAGCAACTCATGAAGGTCTGCTGCAAGATTGCATCGCGGTGCTTTCTCATCGCAGCTGTAACGGCCTCGCCGGCCGGGCCATAGCATTCAGGACGTGAACGCACCTGGTCGTTGTAGTGACCCGTTGCACCTTCCCACTTATCGGTCATCAGATCCGCCCGGGCAAAATGCAGCGCTTCGTATTCGAGCAACGACAAGAACCGGGTGATGTCCATGTAGCGCCATAGAACGCTCTCGGGCGCTGGCCGGACTGGGAAACGTTCCGGCAAGTCAGTTCTGAAAATGAGGGTTAGCTTACAGATCAGCGGTCGCCCACAGTGACAGCAGCGAGGGCGATATCACCGGACATAACCTCCAATGCCGGGCGGCTAGCTTATCCACCGGGTCTGTGCGTATACTCTTCTCACCCGGGATCGCCACTTATACAACCACTCAGGAGCGCCGTTGTTACACATCACAGTAGGACCCAAGAAACCCGCCGATCCCCAAGACGGACTTCGTCGCAGCCATGTCGGCTACTCCCCGGACATGACTCCGGAGGAAGCCTTCGAGCACAATCGCGGTGAGTGGACCATTGGTGCCCGAGGTCGCGATGGCCGGGAGCGGTACGCGCTGTTCTCGTTCGAAGGAACAGTCATCCAGGCTGTTGAAATCGAGAAGATGAAGCCGACCCGCGAGTTTCCTGATGATCCGAAGCGGGACGACAAATACACCATCGAAGGGACAATTCTCAGAAAAGGTCACCCGGTCTTCGAGAAATACGTCGACCAACCCCAGCCAATCCCCTTTGGGCGCAACCCTGTCCGGTACTTCGAGGATCCGGAGTTCGACGGCGATGCCGGCCTCCCATGCCGGTGCGGTTGCGGTGGACGGGCGACCGTCGGCGAGTTCATTCCGGGTCACGACCAGCGCGCCATTCATGAGCGGATTGCCCGCATCGGCACGGTCGTTGAGTTCCTGGATTGGATGGATATCGTTCGGCCGGCGACGCCAAGCCACTGATATGGAATCTTCGCCAACCGGAGGACGGAGCCGCCGAACACGCGAAGACCCCTTCCCGTCAACTGGAAGGGGTCTCTACGCTCGCTTCCGGAACAGACTAGTTGCCGTCTGCGCTGTCGTCTTGACGAGGGTCTCCGGACACCTCGACGTTGGTCGCTGCGGAACCACGCGCCGCACCACCTGCGCTGTTCCTATTGCGCTTCTGGTGCCTCACGACGGTCGTCGCCACACAGGCCGCAGCGACTACACCAGTCACGGAGGCCACGATGATCACCGTCTTGTTTGGAGCAGCCCGCAAACGAGAGCCCACGGAGGCAACCTGGTTGGCCACATCAGAGAAGTCAGGCACCTCATCCAGGTGGTCTACGATAACGCCCAGCTTGTCTCGAACGACGCTGCCAATCCTCATGAGATCACCGGACATGAGACCGGCCTCAATGTTCGGCGGGGCGTAGAGAGTCGTCTGGATAAGCATTGGGCGTCCTCCGGGGGGGGTGTAGCAATGATCGTTAAGGGCTGTTCAGCGTAGTCAACGAAACCAGACGATAAAGTGTTCCGGACTAGCTCGATTCACTATCGCGACATCCACACTGACCAGTACGGGGCGATGGCAATCCTACGCGTGAGGGGCTGGCACACGATGTACCAGCCCTTTACTGCTCCTTCTGAACAAGAGTGTTCCCCGTACGGAGACAACCCATCGCGCGCGGAGAACCATCGCCTTGCTACACTGCAGCCCCTGCGAGATTCTTCCCGGCCGAAGCGGCTTCGCTCCTGGCAGTGCCGCGCTTGGTCGACACACTTGCGGACGCCTGAGCCCTGCGTTCGATGGTCTCGGCTGCGATGTAGAGTCCCTCTCGGTTCAAGTGCCGGGAGTAAGACGAGTCCAGGTAGAGCGTCGGAAAGGAATCCTCGCTGTTCATCTCAGCGGCCTTCGCCAGCAGGGCGCTGTACAGGTGGTGCTGCACCGAACCTGCGCCTCCGCCCTAGACATAGGCCACTTCGGTCATGGCACCGACAACGGTCAGAACCCGGCCGAACTGCTCCGCAACCACCTTGGCAAAAAAGCTGGTCTCCTCGTCCACGAAGGCTGCAACCGTGTCATAGAAGTTGCGCTTCAGGGCGACGGGCGTGCCTGAAGATACTCCGCCAGATGCTTTCGCGAAGAAAAGCCGGTCGCGAATCCGCGGTCATCCAGCGCCTTCAACGTGTCCGTCAGCACAGAGCCGTAGCCCTTGTTGAAGGTCGTGAAGGCATCAGCGTTGAAATTGCCTGCAGTGAACACCGGAAAGTTCACAGTGCCTTCACCAATGTCGATGCCGATGGTGTGCTGGGCAGCCAGAACATCCGCAGAGGTTATGCCCTCCAGGGTCAAACCCCTTGTGCGGACGTCTGCGAGCATCGCCTTCATCAGCGGCTCGCCCTTGGCCGTGATGGCATACTGCGCCGATGCGCCTTCGGGGATGACCTGCACGTCCATGAACTTCAGTTTCACCGTCACAGGAGTCTCGAAGTTATGCATCGACACCGTGTGGATGCCGTTCATGAACTCAGCGGCGTAGCGCACCCTGTGGGAGAGGTATTCATTGATCGGCAGGGCCAGCGCAGCGCGAACGCCGACGCTGAGTACTTCATCTGCCGGCGGAAGAGATCCGTTATCCCGGACATAGTCGCGCACCGCTTTGCCGGCAAACGCTCCCATGACCAGGATTCTGCTCAGTTCCTGATTGGTCTTGCTGCGTCGGCCGACGACGTCGAACTCTTCGAACGCGCCCTGGGCGCTCAGAGCACGTGTGCCGAAGAGTCGCCTGTACTGGTCCCCAATGAGCGGCGAGGCGAAGCTGAGATCCAAGTCGTTGTAAAAATCGCCTTCCATCCTGGCCAGCGCCTCCGCATCAACGGGCAGGGAGTTGGATCGCGTGATAAATGCGACCCCGCTGGAAAGCTCATTTTCGCCTACTTTCTGGGGGCCGGCCAACCGGATAAGGCCCTTAACGTAGCCATTGGCAATGTCGATACCACCGATGAGATTTGCTGAAATGGTCATGGGAGTGATCTGTTCTGAACAGTGTGTGGGATTGTCTCTTGCATGGAAGCGCGGAGCCCTTGCGGCGCAGCGACGAGAGCCTGTCGTTGATGTCGACCTGCTCTCCAGCAATGGCCCGTTCTTCGGGGCCGTCGAAAGCTGCGTCGCCTACTTCGGGATTCCTCACAGGAGTAGTTCTCGCTGGCGAGAGCTCAGTCTCCGCAGGGGTGAATGCCTCGTTCCCGCTCGGGTCGTCGGCCTCTGGAAGCCCGGCCCCCCCGCCGGCCGTCCCCGCTTGAATGACTGCGCGACAGGCTTGTTGAAGACATCGAAGTAACCGGACCGCTCGATGCTCTCGTGGACCAACTGGCAAAGAGAAACGGATAGGTCCTGCAGCGCCACCCACCTCACGACCGAATCGTCCGCTCGAGGGACGTTGAAGCGGAAACGGTGCGGCGGAACTTTGGCTGGAGGTCGCGTCTTGGCAACATCGGACATGCTGACTCCTGTCAGCATACGCAGATGAGACCCTTTATCCACGTTTCGAGGATAGGTCGTGGGTCAATCCGGGTAAACGGGCTGCACGCTCTAAATCCACTGAATCAAGCGGTACTATGGTCCGCGAGAATCTGTGGCTGGTCAGCAGGTGGTGAATCCGGGCTGCGCAGGAATACGCTCGCGATTTTCAGCCCTTTACGCCCTCGTAACCAAGGCTTCCCGAATCACGCCCAAGGGCGGAGTCGACTATGCTACCGACACTCGTTGTGACGACGTCCTCACCCAGGGAAGCGAGGTCTAAAATCACAACTGTGATTGAACCCTGGGTGGACCCCTCCCACAAAGATCCCAATAAAGACAAGCTCGACCGCGGGCCGTTCGTGAAGATGTCGGCGCGTTTGATCGAAAGACTGGCCAACAGCAACGACAGTACCGTGTTGGGGCTGGTTGGTCCTTGGGGATCCGGCAAGTCCACCGTGCTGAACTACATCAAACGCGAACTGGCAAAAGATATAGAGGTCGTTTGGTTCAACCCGTGGTCCTTCGACGAAGAACAGCTGCAGGCCGAACTGTACGCAGCAATCGTTGCCGCCTTCCCCAAGGGCAGCCGCGAAACCCTCCGGCAAGAGGCGTCCAAACTCGTTCGCCGCAACAGGCCGGCGTTGAAGGCAATCCCGAAATTAGGCCCAGCAATTGCCGATACCGTTGGCGAATACGTTCCCGAGGAGTCCTGGCACACAGCTTTCAAGGATCTTGCCAGCACCATCAAGCAAGCGAGCGTCAAGGTCCTCGTTGTCGTCGACGATGTCGACAGGCTGCAATCCAGAGACCTCTTGCTGGGGATGAAGACGATTCGGCTGCTGGGACGCTTTCCACGCGTCAACTACCTGTTGGCATTCGACCGGGAATCGACCATCGCCACCCTCAGCCCCGCACTTGGTGGCGCGGGCATCGCTGCTTCCTACCTTGAAAAAATCGTGCAGTACCCTTTGGACCTGCCAGCGCCTCAGCAGGTCTATCTGCAATAGATCGTCAGCTCATACCTGGATCCAGTATTGACCTCCGCATCCGTGGGAATAATCGGTCCGACACCAGCGACCAGATTTGCCGAGTTCTACGGGGAACACATGTGGGAAACGCTAACCACGCCACGCGCCTGTCATCGCTACGCCATGCAGGCCGTAACCTTTCTGGATCTCGGGAAAGGAGATGTTGACCCTTCGGACTTCTTCGCACTCACGTTCTTGCGGTTGTTCCATCCCGCACTCTTCAAAGCGTTGCCTGGCTGGGCAGGCCACCTTGCCACCAGTCGCGACAATACCACTCATTCCAACCGTCTCCCCGAAGACGAATGGAAGGCCAAAATAATTGATCTGGGCTACCCCGAAACCAAAGCAACTGAACTCGCTCAGGCCTTGGCATCGCTGTTCCCAACTGCGTTCTCCGGGAACCATTGGGGATCGGCGGGCGGCAAGTACAGGGCCTATGACATCGACTACTTCCACCGCTACTTCAATTATTCGCTTCCCGCAGGTGACGTTTCAGATGTCACGGTGCAAAGGGACGTGAACGCGATCCTTCAAACCCGTTTCCCGAGCCATGCAACCTATCCGGACACATTTGATCACCCACTTGAAGACGTAAAGATGCGGGCTGTCCGAAAGGGACGGCTCCACACTGACTACGAGTCAGACACGCGCAACCTCGTGCACTACCTCAGCAACGAACTATCCAAGCCGCAGGCCGACTTTGGCGCCTATGTGGGGAGCCGAACACTCAAAGAGGCTTGGTTGGCCAAGCTCATTGGTAGTCAACAGCCGTGGTCGGCCGAGGACATCGAAGGGCTTGTCCAAAGGTTTGTCCGTCCCGCTGATCTCGGATATGCTCTGCGCGACTACTCCGGCGCTCCACCTGACGTGGGGTACACCAGCACTTTCCCACCCGCGCATCAGGAGCTTGACCCGGAGAGTTTTGCCGTCCAGCTTCGCGAGTCCTGGACGAGGCACGCCGTTGTTTGGCTTCTCGACGAATGGCAGTCAAAGGCTTCGGCAGTTTCAGAACTGGAGCTGTTTCAAGTCTGGGAGTACATAGTGCTCTTTGACGGTAGAGACTTGTTGCAGGCTGCGGCCCTCGACGCCATGCACACCGGCCACCTGACCCTGTCCGCCTTACTGCCGAGATTCGTTGTCAGGACACAGAAGATGGGACATTCGAAGGCTTTGCCATCCGACCTCATGTTCCAAGCAAACCAACTCGAAAACACCGTCCCGCCGGACCAACTCATTGCCCTGCCACTTGACGAGCCAGAAGCCGTTGCGCCTGCCGAAGGCGACGACATCCCTTCTGCGGAGCAGCGTGCAAGGTTCGCCTACGAAGAATGCCTGCGCTGGCGCCAGGAGCGGGCCAACGCTGCCCCAAGCGAAGAAGGCACTTCCGGCGACTGAGCTTAGCTAGGAGATTGTTTCCGCAGAAACGACCCTTAACCAACCATCGATGGTCTCACGGTTGATAGTGGCAGTGCCCACCTCGAGGACCACCTACACCTTGGTGTAGTCCGTCCACTTCGCAGCGTGCTTTCTTGTCTGTAAACACCGACAAGTCCTGGCCCCGCCTTGGGCCTTGAGCATGACGGTGTATTCACCGGCTGCTCCATGATTTTGTGAGTTCCTCGAAGCCGGAACTCAGAAAGGTCAAGCTCGGAGTGTTTAGAAGGGCCCGTCGCACCGTGGAATCGGGGATGGGCAATTGAATCAGTAGTCGCCGCCATGACGCAGACCATGGCCGCAGAAATCCTTCGAGACGCCACGATCTGGCCCGCGGACCTAGTTTAGAAGGCCATCGGCCGGCTGATACTTCGACTGGCAAATCGCACAAAACCGCTTGTAGTTGTCGCCACGGCCAACTACTGATTCGAGGAGTGAGGATTCCAAGTCGCCCCGTACCGACCTTTCGCACAACCTCACAGCAAAAGTCCTCTTCAAACGAGGAATAGGGCTGCGGACAAAGCACCAAATATTTCTTCCACAGCCAAGATAGTCTTCGTCACCCTCCCTCAGCTCAGCCCAGACATCGTGGCCATTGGCTTCAGGATTTTCGAGGATTGTATGGGTGGCGCTGACGGCAGCTCAGTCAGGCCACGCTTGTGAGGACGGTGGAGGAATTGGACGCACGCGGCCTCGACGTTTTTATAGGACCCATCCAGAACGGACCATCCTCGACCTGATATGCGAGAGAAAGTGGGCTATTCATGCCCCGGCCACTAATAAAGTGGATAGGGGCGTGAACACCACTATCCCGGCACTAAATCCGTCTTCCTCCTTTCATACAGGAGGCAGTTCTACCCTGCGGCAGTTAGTTCAGCTCCGGGCACTTGGATCGGTAGTGGCCGGGTGTGCGGCAGTGTCCGCATTTGCGCACTCGGGGCGCCGCCGCAGGCATAGTGTTGGCGACGGGGGCCAGCTCCATTGAAACTGAAGTCTTGGTGGGGACTAGATCGTCAAAATACCCAGGTGCGGACAGAACTGTCGCTGTACGTTTAGGAACCCTCAACTCATCTTGCGTCAAGACCTGATCCGAGAAGGCTGCTTCACGCATCATTTCCAGAAAACGCTCGTTTAAGCCTCGGACTTGAGCGCCACCCATTCCACCTCTTCCAGCGGCCTTCGCAAGCGCTTTAGCCTCCTTGCCCACGATCTTGCCGTCGGCCAGCGCAAGCGTGAGCACATCAAGGCCGATTCAGCCGCTAAGAACCGCTCTTCAAACACTGCGTTATGGGCAACAACCAGCGCACCGTCCAACCGTGCCAAAATATCCGCAGCAACCTCTCCGAAGAGCGGCGCATTTCGCACGGCGTCATTGCTGATCCCGTGAACGAAAACAGCGCCCGTGTCGCGCCCTGGGGGTTGATCAACGTGGCGTACTCATCTTCAACGCGTCCCTATCGGTTCGACATCGATGACAGCAAAGGGGCCGTCATGCACATAGCCATTGCCGGACCCGGGACCGGCGTAACTGAAGAGTTCACCCACCTTACCCGGTTCCGCAAACCGCATACTCCGGCGTTCCGGATCAGCGGGTTTGTCGGAAGCACGGGGGTTGGTGAAGGTTGGCGGTGTGCATCTCGTCTCCGTTGGGGGCGCCACAGCCGAGGATCGAGGAGAAGAAGGAGATGAAGCCGTCTTCTGTCTCTTTCGGGCAAACCACCAGAGAACGGCAGCGAGCAACAACAGTACAAATGCGACTTCTACAGTCTCTTCTTTCAGTCCCAAAAACCCTACAGCTTCAAGCGGTGCAGCGGCTCCAGCGCGTTTCGATTTTCTCCGCGCTGCCCCAGTTCGGACAGACACCATTCACAGGCCTCCGCACAGCCCAAATTAAACACTACTTGCAGCTACAACTGATGTCCTTGACGGAATCTCCATTTATCGGCGTTGGAGTGGGGCTAGTAGACGTAGATGCGAGAACCCGGTCTAGGGGCGCGCCGGCAGGGTGTGCGGAGCGCGTCGCGGTACCCACCTGGGATCCTATCTAGTTATCGGTGGGACCGGCAGCTGAAACAACGAAGGGTCACTAGACGACTACGCAGCGATCCCTCTCTTCCGACCACTTTTTGTGGACAAAACGTTCCGGATACTGCCGGAGGTTGATGTCGTCTACGACCGGAAATTTTTCGTGCTGGTTCACCCATTCAAGGTACGGCGCGCTTGCAAGTGCGGACTCAAACGGGCGAAGAGAATTAATGAAGCACGACCCATCTGAAATGTGGAGTTCCACGGCTACTGAACTGCAACGCCCCAACTCCTGCCGGACCCAAGGAACAAAGTCCTTGCTCATCGGAATGCTCAATCGTCCAATAGGACTGCCTTCGATGTTGACTAATGCCCGGTCTCGCTTTGCCGTCGCTTTCAACTGTAAGGGTCGCGTACGTTGCCAAGTCTGACTCGTGACATAGCTCCGTCAATTCCCGCTCGCCGCAGCCGGGCGATCAGGTTTTGTTCGGCAACGTCGGCGGTCTCGGCACGGACCAGGCCGGCGATGTAGACCCGTGGGGGCGGTCCGAAACGCGCCACGTGCCAGGTGATCATCTGGTGTTTGCCGAAACGCTGTGTCAGGCCGCGTGCCTGCCGTACGTAGAAGGGCTTGGACGGATAACCGGGGATGTTGAACATGAGCACGTAAATCTACCTCCACCCGGCCACCGCTTTCATTCCGGTTGAGGGCGGGTTGATGAGCTCGTAGGCAAATGACACGTCCCAGTATCAGGCATCCTCGGGCGCCGAACATGGCAGACATTGAGCAAATCAGCCGATTGGGAGACGGTTGAGAAGGGAATCGAACAGGTTTCACTCAGCGAACGGGAATCCCCTTTTGGGCCCGGCCGCCCAGACACCACGGTAAGGCGAAGCCCCAGCGCGGCCGGGTATACAAGAGCCCGCAGTCCAAGACCCACTACGCCGTCCCCTACAGCGACTGGCCCTAGGCACCTGCGCGCTTCGATAGGCTCGTCGGTATGACGAGAACAAGCACCACCGATTCGCCCGCCCAGCAGGCTGCCGCGGCCAACAGGGCTCGGTACACGCGGGAGGATTTCCTCCGCAGTCTGGAAGGCCTCACCGACAATGAAATCCGCGGCTTCATGGAAGAGACCGTCGCCCTGGAGAGCGCGGCCATGCAGGAGTGGCTTGACTCCGGCGACTGCTACATCGTCTCGCTGGCCGGCAAGGTCCACCTCCCAACATGCGACAGCATGCTCCGGTTCGTGGATCGGGATGCCGCCTGGGGTGTGAACTTCCGCTTCCCCGTCAGGCTGCTGGACCCGCCCGAGGGTGACAACCCGGTGCCGGTCTGGCCGCAGCTGCGTACCCGCGCCCAGCTCGAAGCCATGCCGAAGCGCACAGCCTGCCCCCTTTGCCGCCCTGGCCTGGTTCATCTGAACATGCCCCAGGTGGCCATCACCTGGACGTATCTGCCGGCCCGCGGCCTCGGCACCAAGCATTTTGGCACCGAGTTCCGCCTCCCGTCGGGCACACTCCTCGGGGCGCTGATGAAGATTTCCACGGTGGAGACTACCGACGGGCTGGCGTTCTCGGCCGAATTCGAACGTGCAGAAGCCCCCGTCACCGATCCGGACACCGAGCTGATGTACCAGACCGGGACGAGGGCCCGGGTGTAGTCCGCGCTGGCTAGGTCTGCTTCGAGAGCCTTACGGAACTCCGGACCTGGTCATCCGCGCCCAGCACACGAAACACTGTCATGATCTTGACCAAGTCTGCCGCCCGGAGGGTGTTCCAGCCGCCTGACGCATCTTTGCGATCGAACCCGCTGATAACACTGGCCAAATCGTCGAGTGCCGACCAATCTTCGTTCTTCCCGCTGCCTTGATGCGGCAGGCAGCCAGATGCACCTCATCGCCGAGCCCGTCTTTAGCGATCCCCGACGCGTTGGGCCATTCATGTGCTTTCCAGCGCGGCGTGATCGGGGCAGGTGCTCTAAGACCGTCGAGTTCGTCGAGGGTACGCAGGCTATATGAGAGTGTCATGGACTCATCCTTTCAGACCGCGACCGGTGCCTTGATCAGCGGGTGCGGGTCGTATCCAACGATCTCGACGTCTTCGAACGTGTAGTCGAATGTTGAGGCCGGGACGTGGTGGAACTTCAGCTCAGGGTAGGAGCAGCCGTCGTCCAACGGGCCGAGCTGTTTGGCTACCTGGTCGGTGTGGTTGTCGTAGACGTGCACGTCGCCGCGGGCCGGGCCCAGATGAAGTCCCAGATGAGCGGGAAGCCTTTGGCCAAGTCGAAACGGATCTGGCGGCCGAAGACAATCCTCGTTCCAGTGCCGATACGGTCGCCCAGGCCTCACGGTAGGCGACGGGCCGTTTCCGCCGCCGGCAGCCAGGCTGCAGGTTCCGCCGTTTTGGCTGATACTACGGGCCAGACCAGGCTGTTCCGGCTGTGGGCTGCAGCTGCCAGCGACGGGTATCTGAGATGCAGTGACCCATGAATCCGTTATGGCCAATTGTTTGCACCGCAAGGCCGGACACAGGACGCCAACCGAGGCTCCGGCTATGCTGCCGCCACCGCCCCAACAAAATTGCGGCCCGTCCCGTCCAACCGCAGTATGGCACTGGCAACGCCGAGACGGCAGGAACTCCTCAGCCGATTGTCCGTCAGCAGCGACAGCACTCCCTGCACCCCCGTTTCCGTATTGATCGTCCGTGTTCGGATGTTGACCATTTCTTGCCAGCCTTGGAATCTGGCCTGCCCGTAGGCAGTGCGGTCAATGGTGCCGACAGGTTGGTGCTTGGGCACCGAAGGCAGATCAAGAACGGACTCACTGGTCGCCCGCGAACTGATATCGTAGCGCCACTTGCGATGGGATCCTCAGCAATAGTCGGGGCCTCTGACGCCCGGAACGCTCTTGGCATCTGTCGAGGACACAGCAACCCAGCTTAACAGTTTGCCCTTCTGCCGGCATGGACCAAACCGCTGCTACAGCAGGACCACAGTTCAATTCACTCGAAAAACACCGACACGACGCGGAGACCCGTCTTGCCAAACGAAATAGGGCAAGAACAATACAATGGGGCAACTGACAATCAGGAGCACATTTTCGTGAAGAAACCCCGGTCCTTTTGGAGCCACCTAAGGCGAAGAGCCTCCACATATCGTCGACTCTTCTTTATGGGTGCATGTACTTTTGGTGTACTCGGGCTTCTTGTGATGTTTACGACGCCGGCGTATCAAACACACGTGTCCCCAGAAGCAGTTGTGTTGATCTGGGTCTTTTTCTGGATCTTCATCGCTGTCCGGCTCGTCCTGGCTGAGCAATCGCTGAAAAGACTCAGCATCCTGCTCCCGGACCTGCGTAAACATCCCAAGGAAACAGTCTTCGTACCCGCCCCGGCCTCAAAAGAACTCGCTGAGTACTACATGCAGCAGTTTTTCGCATCGCCGCATGGGCACACTCTCGTTGACTCCCTAGCTCTCCTTGTTGACCCACCCTCTTTTACTTCGCGGGTCTCTCAATCCTTCAAGCTGCTGGACGAAAGATACACAATCGATTTAGCACGGACCATCCAAACGAGTGGTCAAGCCCTCGCGGTTCCTCTCCTGAAGGTGCTGAAAGGCCGGATCGTTGGAAGTCTTCGGGTGACTGTCGATGACAAACGCACGAGGACACTGACTTACGATGAGTCCAAGGGTTTCCAAGTAGCCGCGCTCTACGTGATGTACGACCGCGTCTTCCCGGTGGCGAATAAGGACAACTTGCTGGATCGATGCTGTAATGCAGTAGTCGGTGCGAAACCACCAGCTGGTGACAACTTTGCGGCCCTGCTCAGTGAATTTAGAGAAGCTATTGACTCCGCAGAGGCTTCCAAGGCAGATAAGGACACCCTGTACAGGCTCGTCGCGGAGGCCTCCCACTATGACTACATTCTGGGAATCGTCGAGGCCAGCAAGGAAGAAAAAACGCGACGCGTAATCGTCAACTACGACGGAACATACGAAGATGGCGTCCGGGGAACCAGTCGCCTGCACACGGCCTTCGGGCTGGGTAAGCGCAGGTTTACCTTCGAATTGCCCTACGCCGCAGAGTCGAGAAGCTTTCACTTGCAGGTTGAAGGTCCTGAACGCATGTATGCCTATGAGGTGTATCCGCTGTGGGGATACAGCGGACGGACGACCACTGAAGCAGACGACGCCTCGCGAGGGCGCATCAGAAACAAAGTTATATCGCGGTCACAGCTTAGTGGCGACCAGCATGCCCATGTGTACATGCGTGATCTCGACGGTGGTCCTGTCATCGACGTACAGTCCGACGAAGGTTCAAAAGAAGCACAAAGCATAGCCCGGGTGTTCCTCGAGTACCGAGAACATCCGCCTGGAATCCTCGGCCCGGTGCTTGCCGTTTCCTTCTGGCTCACTGCACTGACTTGGACCGTTGGCTTCTTCCACGACGACATTTTTCGAGTACAAGCCGGCAACACGCCGGGCGCACAAGGATGGGCGACAGTAATCTTCGGCGTACCCGCCATCGTGACCGGCTGGATTCTTTCCAAGGCGGATGCAAAAACCATGCGCAGCATCTCCCTGGTGACATTCATGGCGCTGGCACTGCTGGCGTTGAACGCCGTTCTTTTGGTATCAATCTCCGCTTTGAAGATCGCGGGAGTTGGGGCCTTCTCGTTTGACTTGGGTTTCATCAACGTTCAGCACGGAACTTGGACTGCTATGATGTTCCTCACGCTCTTCCATTTGGCTGTGTGTTTCGGCATGTTTTTGACCAGAGCGATCCGCTTCGCATCCACCATAAATGAGAGGGTCGAATAGATGAGCTTGGAGAATATCGAAGTCACGACAACTGGCCCTCATTACCATGTGCCTGCGTCCAAGGTGGAATCGATTGATCTGGATCGGTTTGAGAAGCCCAGCGATGACAAAGGATCTTCTTCGCATGACCGGATCATTAGACTTCTCGGACGCGCGCTCGGCAGAGGCGTAGTCATCGTTGGGGCCGAGGGCCCGAAGACCATCAACAGCGTTTCAATGTCGCCTGTCGAACTCGAAACCTTCAAAGAAGGTCTGAGCAAATCCGAAGCGAGGGTCAAAGAACGACTGGCCAAGTCACGTGGTGTTCCGACCACCTGACATACGTCTGCGCCGACTCCGCGAAATCCATGGTATTCCGGCGAGGATTGGAGGGCTACGGAGTCTTTTGCATTCGCATGGATCTAACGATCAAGCGCCGGCCCTTGGCAGAACAAGGACCGGGCCTTCTCTTGAGAGGTAACGCCCTTTAGGACACAAGGGCTACCGTCACGACTTGGCGAAGTTGGCTTTCGCTCGACTGGCTGGACTGGCGTCTCAATAGAAACGTCTGTGAAGCGGCGCACTTGGGGCTGTTCATCGACTTCGCTTGGCGCCGCTCAGGTAAGGGACACTGCGGGTAGGACTCTCATCAGCGGAAACTGAATGGTCCAATGACCTCTCGATAGCCATGCCATCCGAATTCATCTACCGCGGCAGCACCATCGAGCCCACCAGCAGAATCACCCTGCCACCGGCCACCCACCAGCATGCGCACGCCGCCGCCGTCGAACACCACACGAAAACCATCCTCAGTCGGCACCCAGCCGCAGCCACCCAAGACGCCCACAGACTCTGGACAACCATGCTCGAGACCAAGGACTACCCCACCGATGACGACATCCTGACCCTCATCGCCTACTACCAATTCCCCCACATCCGCGACCGGCTCATTGCCGACATCCCCGGCATCGACGAACCACCCGAACACGTCCTCTTCGCACAAAGCGATGCCGCCCCGAGTTGGTCACGGATCGAATGGGCAAAACAACTCCTCACCCACGCCTACACAATGACCAGCCCCGAGCACGCAGCACCTATCCTCACCGCCATCGGGTACATCCACTGGTGGGAAGGAAGAGGCTCCAAAGCACACCAATACCTCCAACTCGCCCTCGACACCGACCCCGGCTACCGCTTCGCAAGACTCAGCGACCAGATGCTCGGAGCCGGCATCATCGCAGGCTGGAACACCAACCGAGACACCGCCCACAAAACCCACCTCGACATGCCCTAACCCAGACGAATACGAAGCAGCAGACGCCGAGAAACGTGGGGGCGGCGAAACGGGCCTTCGGAACGCGGCTGCCACCGCCCCACGCCGTCAAGTGCCCAGAATCCACGTATCGAAGTTGACGGAACGCCGGTTATCGGCGTTCCGGACGAGTTGATATCAGACGAGAGAATCGAGCGTTAAGCGGGTTGGCTAATCAAGTGACCGGCACATAAGTTGCCGCCAGGGTGAGTTCGTGGTTCGGCAGATGATGCACCATCGCCTCAGCACATGGTTACCGTAGGTAATAGACGCGCGTTAGACGTGGGCGGGTGTCGATGGGTCCTAGCTGGCTTCTTCTGCGAGCTGTGCAAGAATTCGCCGCCCTGGGACGCGCACCCGCACGTCCTCGCAGGAACGGATCAAGGCTGGCAGGAAAATCGTGGCACCTTCTTTTCTCATTGCCGAAACGTACTGTTGCCACGCTGGTGCCAACAGCGCTGGCAGGTAACCAATTCGTTGACCCTCGAAATCAAGGGCGACAGCTGATACGTCCCAGGGATTACATGGTTCCGGGATCATTTCAAGCTCTAAAGGAGAGCTGGCCTTCATGAGGGACCACGGCGGAGAGTGGAATGGCGCGCCGCTCACAGGCCTGCTTCTGGCGCCTTTGTAGCGGAGCACCCGGCGCTCTCGGTCCACATGGGGTTCTTTCGGCCGCTTGTAGAAAGTGTCGTGCCACATTTCTTTCGTTCTCGTTCAGCATTGAAGGGCGTCTCGGTGTGATTGCCGATGCCAAGCATTGACTTCGACTCGAGCGCGACGCAACCGGGAGAGGCCGGGGCGCCAGGAGCGCAACCGCCTTGCTGTGGAAGCTTATCCATCCCTACGCTTCCGCGGGAGATGCCATAGTAATCTTCTGTCTCGCAGTCTCCCCGGTTTGGACTTCATGGGTCCGGCTTTTGCCGCCTACTTTGGTTCTTCCGGGCCAGGTAGGACGCCGGGCCATGTTGCTCCGCCCGTTTCCGGCATGTAGGCGTTTTTGATAGCGCTGTCGCCATAGACACCCGTGTGCACGTAATAGCTCAGCAGGTCCGGGACGTGGGGGTTGAACGGGGTGTAGAGCCCCGGAGCAAGGGCGACGACCTGGTCATCGACGAGCTGGCCCTCAAGGGCGAACTTCACCCGGTAGTCCAGCGACGCGCTGTGAACGATCAGTGGGTAGCCCGGGAACTTGGCGGGGACCGACGCGGCGTACCCCTTCGCCGTAGGTGTGGGGGTAGGCATAGGGGTCAGGGTGGGTGCAGCCTTCGCCTTTGCATTGATCTTCAGCGTCGTCCCCTCCGGAAGAGATTCCCCTGTTTTTGGTTCAGTGGAGGTGATGACGAACTGGTTTGAAGAAGCCGGGTGGATCTTCGTGCCGTCCTGGAAGTACTCGTACTTCAGCCCGTCCAAGGCCAGTGCGCCCGCTGCCTGTCCAGGGGTCTGACCGACAATGTCTGGAACGACGACGGCTTTGGCTGTTGCACTGGCGGACGCGGCAGCGGTTGATGCGGCAGGTGATGGATTTGCCGATTGGCTGGCGCCGCAGCCTGCCAAAAGCAATGACATGGCAACAAAGCCCAAGACCTTTTTCAAAGAGGTTCCCCCTGTACGAGTAGGCAGCACCGAGCGGAATCCGGCGCAGCGATTTGAATCGTAGCCCAGTCCGAGGAAGCCGCACGGCAGCCGCCCTTTCATTACGTGAGCCGAGCTGAAGGCGCAGCTGTATCCGAATTTCCTGGAGGCCACGGCCGGATACTTCCGGGTGGTTAGACAACGGGCGCCGACTCTTGGGGCTAAGTTGTCTGCGTCTCCGCAGACGGCATATACGCAGCCGGAGGGAAACACCTGCAGATCAGCCTGATGACACCCGACGGTAAGACGATCTGGGAAAACGACGATCCTGACAGCGTTGCGTGAAGACCGCCGTCCGAGGTAGTTGGGTGGAAGGTTGCGGGTCCTGTAGGCCCTGAACCCACTAGATGGGGAGTGTCTGTTTAATACGTGGAACCGCTACCACGCCGAGCCACCTCGTGCTTGCCCGTATCCCAGATGCTGGTCCATTTCCTCTTCCAGAGCGGTCTTCAGGACGTTCTTGGTCAATTTGTTCAACAGCCCGCCCGGGCCGACAAGCTCCAACCCCTGCTCCTTGGCCTGGGACAGGAGCTGCTGCGCCAACTCTTGCTGATCCACGTCAGTCGCCATGGGACCCGTGGTCTCGCTCATGATCAGTCCCCCGACAAGGCAAGGCAGGCCAACCCCGGATCCACCGTTATTCCGACACTCCCGCTAGATGAGAAAAGTGACGGCCGGTGCTGGGTAAAACCTCGGTCGAAGGCGGGCCCCGCTATTCTGTGGACGCTAAGTCCGGAGGTTGTTCAGCCCTTTGATTAGTGCGTTGAGCCCGAGCCAAAAGGCGGTGTCACGGGGCTTCTCGTGGCTGCGGCCAGAAGATGTGTGCTGGGCCAGGGCAGATGTGAAGCTCGGGACATCTTGTGCCAGAGCGCCCGGGTTGAATATCTCTTCGGGTGCGTTGATGTCGAAGGCTGCGCCGAAGATGAAGGATTCGAATGCAGTGATTATCGGGATGATCTGGCACTCGGGGTACCCGGCTGTGAGCAGTCCGGCACTGATTTCTTCGTACATTGCCAGGGTCTTGGGTGCGCCCGTCACTGGGAGGACTGCGATGAGCGGGATCAGTGGGGTGTGTGTAGCGAAGACATTACGGTAACTGAGTGCCCAGCAGCGAACGGCGTCTTCCCAGTGGGAGCTACGAAAGGCGGAGACGTTGACCCGGGAGATGAGGTGTTCTTCGAGCAGCCGCAGGACGTCTTGTTTGCAGGTGACGTGGTTGTAGAGTGCGGATTTTGAGACTTTAAGGCTGCGGGCAAGGGCAGCCATCGTGAGCCCCTGGTACCCGGATTCGTTGATGAGCGTGAATGCTGCTTCGGTGATTTTTTGAGCGGTAAGAATCCCGCCCGGTGGCCGCCCAGGCGGTCGCCGGCCCGGGCTGGCCTCCCTGGACGCAGTGGTCCGGGGAGGCCGGCGGTGGGTGGTGAGGTTGCTAAGGGCTGTCACTGAGGGCTGCCGTGGCGGATAGTTCGACTTTCATGCCCGGGATTCCCAATTGGTTGACTCCCAGGGCGCACCGGACTGGTCTGGGGGCCGGGAAGTACTCTCGGTAGATCGTGTTGAAGGCGGCACGTTCGTTCAGGTCGGTGAAGTAGATCGTGATGTGCAGGACGTGTTGGAGGCTGCTTCCCGCACGCTCGAGCGCGTCGCGGAGGTTGTCCAGGACCTGCCTGGATTGCCCGTCGATGTCTGGTGCGATCTTGCCGTTTTCGGTGGTGGGGATCTGGGTTGTGAAGACCACTCCCCCGGCTGTGGCGGTGTCGGAGTAGAGTGCGTCTTCGGATGCGCCGGGCTCGGCGACGAAGGTTACGTTTTCAGGCACGGTCGCTCCGTCTTAGCTGGTGTGGATCTTGGACTCGGTGATCTTCGCGGACTCCAGTCCCCACTTGGCGAAGGTCTCGTCGTACTTGCCGTTGTTGATGAGCTTGGTGAAGGCGGCCTTGAACGCCTCGGTCAACTTGCTGCCCTTGGGCAGGGCGATTCCGCCTTCGACGTTGTGGAAGACCTTGCCGGCGGTCTTGAGCTTGCCACCGGACTGTTTGGCGACGTAGCCGGCCACTTCAGCGCCCATGCCGGTGGCGTCGGCCCTTCCGCTGGTGACGGCAAGGGTTGCCTGGTCCTGGGTCTTGTAGCCCTGGACTTCAACGGTTGGTTTGCCGGCGGCGGCGCAGTCCTTGCCCGCGTTTTCGGCGTAGGTCATTTCGTAGGAGCCGCTCTGGAGGGCGACGCTGCGGCCGCAAAGATCTTCAAACTTGTCGATGGCACCTTTGCTGTCATCGCTGCGGACCAGATACTGGGAGCCGCTCTGGAAGAAGGAGACCATGTCCACGGCCTTGGTGCGTTCCTCAGTGATCCAGAATCCTGCGAAGCTCGCCTGGTACCGGTTGGACTGCAATGCTGGAACGATGGCGTCGAAGGCGACCGTAGTGGGTTTGACGGTCACACCCATCAGTTTCCCGGCCGCTGCCCAAACTTCCGGTTCGATGCCGACCATCTTGTCACCCTCCATGAAGTCCATGGGCGGGTAGGCGGAATCGACAGCTATTTCAATGGTGCCGCCTTTCTTGAGTTCCTCGGGCAGCAGGGCCTGGATTTCGGCATCGGCATTGGCTGTGGTGTCCGCGGCCGGTTCAGCAGGAGTGCCGCCGCAGGCGGTGAGCAGGCTGATCGCCAGGAGCGCTGAAGCTGCCGCCATTGGCTTCTTCAGGGCATGACGAGGCTGGGAGTTGTCCTTCATGATGATTCCTTATGTGAGTGGGGTGGAGCTCGGGGTTCTTCGGGGAGGTGGAACGGGTCCTAGAGGACCTTGGAGAGGAATGCCTGTGTACGGGCGTGTTGCGGGTTGTTCAGGACGTCTTTGGGGTGTCCGCTTTCGACGACGGCACCGCCGTCCATGAAGACCAGCGAGTTCCCGACCTCTTTGGCGAAGGCCATTTCGTGGGTCACTACAGCCATGGTCATCCCGGATGCGGCGAGTTCACGCATGACGTCCAGGACTTCACCGACGAGCTCCGGGTCCAGCGCGGATGTTGGTTCATCGAACAGCATGACTTTTGGCTTCATTGCCAGGGCGCGGGCGATGGCGACGCGCTGTTGCTGGCCGCCGGAGAGCTGGCCGGGGTAGTTGCCGCTCTTTGATCCCAGCCCGACGCGTTCGAGCAGTTCCATGGCTTCGTCGCGCACTTCGTTGCGGCGCCGGCCGCGGACCTGGACGGGGGCTTCCATAATGTTTTCCAGTGCGGTCATGTGGGCGAAGAGGTTGAACTTCTGGAAGACCATGCCGACGTCGGCGCGTTGCCGGCAGACGTCTTTGTCTTTCATTTCGTGGAGGTTCCCGCCGCGTTCGCGGTAGCCGACGAGTTCGCCGTCGACGTGGATGCTGCCCGCGTCGATTTTTTCGAGGTGGTTGATGCAGCGCAGCATGGTTGATTTCCCGGATCCGGAAGGTCCCACGACGCACATGACTTCACCGGCGTGGAGTGAGAGGTTGATGCCGTTCAGGACGTGGAAGTCGCCGTAGTGCTTGTGCACGTCGGTGACCTGCACCATGGGGAGGGTGTTGTCGGTGTTCACCGGTTGCCTGCCTTCCGTAGACGCCGAGTGGTGAGGAGTTGCTTGAACCGTCCGCCGGCCGTGACGATCTGCTGGTCGCTGCGCCCGAATTTGCGCTCGAGTTGGGCCTGTCCCACGGAAAGGATGGAGGTGGCCAGGAGGTACCAGAGGCTCGCGACGATGAGCAGCGGGATGGTCTGGAAGGTCTGGGCGGAGATGAGGTTGACCTGATACATCAGGTCCGCGACCGCCACCACACTCACAAGGGAGGTGCTCTTGAGCATGGTGATGGTTTCGTTCCCTGCCGGCGGGATCATGACCCGGGAGGCTTGGGGAAGGATGATGCGGCGGAGGGTTTTGGCTCTGTTCATGCCCAGGGCGCTGGCGGCCTCGACCTGGCCCTTGTCCACGGCCGTGATGCCGGAACGGACAATCTCGGCCATGTAGGCGGCCTCATTGAGGACCAACCCCAGGAGGCTGGCGATGATGGGGGTGATGATTTTGTTCGCGTCAAGGCTGGTGAAAACCGGTCCGCCGAAAGGGATTCCTATGTTGATCGCTGGGAAGAGCGCCGCGAGGTTGTACCAGAACACCAGTTGCACCAGCAGCGGTGTGCCGCGGAAGAACCAGACGAACGCCCAGGCCGTGTAGGAGGCGACCGGGTTGGAGGACAGGCGCATAATGGCCAGGACCACGCCCAGGGCGATGCCCAGCACCATGGCCACGACCGTGAGCCAGAGGGTCAGCCACAAACCTTGCATGATTTGGGGGGCGAAGAGATAGTGCGCCACCACGTCCCATTCGAAGTTGGGATTAGTGAAAAGGATGATGACGCCCTGGAGCAGGAGGATCAGGATGATGACCGCTGACGCGATCCTTCCTGGCCTGCGCAGGGGAATGACCTTCCGGGGGCCGTGGCTGGTTGCCGGTTCGCCGGCCCTGGTGGTTGAAAGAGTGCTCATGCCATAACCTCGCTGTAAAGACGCATCCAGTTCCCGCCCATGACTGCGGTGGTTTCATCCGCGGTCAGGCCCCGGCGGGTGAGGCCCTCGGCGATGCCGGCGAAGGATTCCATCGATGTGAACCAGTCCGGGTCGTCATCTCCGGGGGACACGGGTGAGGCCGCGCCATAGTTGGTCTTACGCGTCCACCGTCCCTCCCGCATCCAGGTCAGGTCCGCCGGGCTCGTGCTGCCTCCAAGGTCGGATCCGATGCCGACATGGTCGATTCCGGCGATGTCGGCCGTCCGGATCACCATGTCGCACCAGGCATCAAGGGACTTGCTGTAGTCGGGCCCTGCCAGGTTGGGGTAGAGGGCACAGCCGATGACGCCGCCGCGGACGGCGAGTTCCTTGATCAGGCTGTCGGAGACGTTGCGGGGGTGGGCGTAAAGGCTTGCAGCGTTGGCGTGGGTGATCGCGACCGGTTTTGAGGAGGCGGCTATCGCGTCCTTGCAGGTCTTTTCTCCCACGTGTGACAGGTCGACAAGGATGCCGTGCTTGTTGAGTTCGCCGACCACTTCGTACCCGAAGCGGGTGAGGCCGGCGTCTCCTGGTTCGTAGCAGCTGGAGCCGACGTCGTTCTGGTTGTTGTAGGTGAGCTGGAAGACGCGCACACCCATCTGGGCAAAGAGCCTGACGAACCGGATCCTGCCCTGCAGGGACGAGGTGTTCTGGAAGCCCAGCAGGACCGCGGTGCGGTTTTCGGCCCGCAGGTTCCGGATATCGTCCGCGTTGCGGGCCAGGCCTGCGACGTCGCTGTTGGCTTCGATGAGTTCCGTCCATCTGGCGATGGAGTCAAGTGACTCCACTGCATCGTCCCAGAACCCGCAGGTGACGGTAATGCAGTCCACCTGGCCGGACCTGATGGTCCGGAGTGTTTCGGCGGTGAAGCTTCCGCTTTCCATGCCGTCCACATAAATGGTTTCCGATGTTTTCATCGTGTGAGAGGTCCTCTGTTGTTTAGGTGGCGGTGTGCCAGAGCGCGTGGAGGTTGTCCGCTCCGGCGCGAAGCCTGCGTGCCACGTCGTCGATGTCCAGGCGGTCCTGGGGACCCAGAACACCGAGGGCGGCAACGCAGTATCCACGGTCGTCCATCAGGGGAACGGCCACGGCGGTAATCATGTCTTCGTCATCGGGTTCCCGGGCAGAGACAGCAAAGCCGTTGCGACGGACCCGGGCCAGTTCGGTCTGGGTGGGGAGTTTGGCGCCGGAGGCTTTAAGTTCGTCCACGACGGCGGGGTCGGCGAACGCGATCAACACCCGTCCCGATGCGCTGTCATCAAGGGGCCAGCTCATCTCCGCGCCGATGTCGGCACGGATGCGGCGCCGGGGTTCCAGCCGCTCCACAATGTGCGCCATGTCCCCGTCAAGGACAGCGAGGAAGGTCGATTCCCTGGTGCTCTCTGTCAGCTGGCGCATGACCGGAAGGACGCGTTCGCCGATGCTGGATTGCTCCATTGCCGCCCGTCCCACCCGGCTTGCCCGCATGGAGAGCCGGTACGAGCCATCCTCAAGCTGCTCAAGCCAGCCGGCGCTGACGAATGTCACCAGGTGCTGGTGCAGGGTAGCCCTGGACCAGCCCAGCTGACGCGAGAGCGTCGGCGGCTTTACGGGGCGCCGGTGCTCGGCGATCGCTTCCAGCAGGCTCAGGGCCCGGCTGGCGGAACTCAGGGTCCGGGTTGCGGACTTCTGAGCGGCTGTCTCTTCAAGGGCTGATGTGTTTTCCATTTGCGAACAGCGTACGTGTGCTGCGAGGCACATACAAGAGCTGAACCAAATTTTCCCATCGGCCGCCGAAATACCGCACTACCGTTCGAAGTCGTGTATGTGTATGCTGAACAGCGTCACGTATACACAGACATACGTTCTGAAACTTTTCGCCCGTTCAGGGCAGACAACAACCGCCGATTTGGAGCAGGAATGATGCAATTGAGGGATCCGGGAGTCGTTATGACCCCCGACACGCTGGGCGCATTGCAGCCCACACGGTTCAGCGCCAGCCGAGCGCTGATGAACAAGATGGTTCAGGAGCGCTGGGTCATCACCCGCCCGGAGTTCGACATGGACGCCCTGGGTGAAGGCAGCGCCCGCTACCACGTGGCAGTCAACGATGACTGGTCCTTCGAATTCGTGGTGTTCTCCAACGCCCCGAAGGAGGGCGTGGAACGCACCGACCGCATCATCGGCAGCCACTGGGACATGATGGGCGCCCTCGTTGAAGGATCCGCAGACAACGAACGCATCGAGCACACCAAGCGAGAACTACCCAAGCTCTACGGGGGCCGGGCCGCACGCGGAACCCTGATCTGGTGCCGGGCAAACCGCAGCATGCGCGCCTTCGACCTCACCGTCGACGCCCTCTCCCACGGAGAACAACCACCGGCCCGGGTACTGGGGGCGGTCTGCTACCTCATGCGAAACACCGGCCTGGACGGCAACGGCACCTTCGGAACACGGTCCTTCGCCGCCTACGAGAACGACCACCCGCTGCGCACGCCCTACCACGCACAGATGCTGACCTCCTACCTCATGCGGGAATTCAGCCTTGACCTGGCCGAGCACATGGCCAAGGCCCGCAACACGGAAGCACCCGGACTCAGCCACGCCTTCCGCCGCTTCCTGGGCCTGGGCAATGCATCGGGGCTTGGATTGGTGCTGTTCGCGAAGAACCATCCCGGCATGGTGGACCGCTGGCTGACCCTGCGTGAATCAGCCCTCGCCCAAGCACGAGCCCTGAAACTGGGCACGGACGCCCCGGAACTGGAGCGCCTGGACAGCCTGCTGTCCCGGGCCGCAACCTACAAAGCCCAGGACCGGATGCGGTACACATACCAGCCCGCAGCGGACCTGGTCAGCGCCGAGCTGTCCGAGCTGCGCAACCGGCTAGCCGAACTGCACCGGTCCGCAACAGGTCAAGGCCCTATTCTTGATGAACTTTACGTCCAGGCCGCGGACCTCACCCTCGAAACCCAGGAAATCCTAAGCACGCTGCTCACGGAGCTTCTCCCCTACCCCGAGGACATGACCAGCCTTACCACCGTGGATGAATCCCCGCTCGCCAGCCCCGCTACCCCGGTTTCTGAACTCGCGGACATCATTGCCAAGGACTACTCCTGGGCACTGGAGGTCGACCTTTCCCTCCCGCAGGCCAACCACTTCGCCTGGTACAAATCCGCCAATGCCGAAGAACCCCGCCGCGGCCCGCTCCAGGACCTACCCGACCTGCTCGACGACATGACCCTGGACCTCCCCCAAAAATTGCAGGCCCTGATGCCCCTGCTACAGCACGCAGCACCCGCACTGACAACCGGCGCCCTGATACGGCAGCACCCGGAATACCGCGCTACCGTCGAGCGCATCCTGGCCCACAAGGACCAGGAATATCACACCGTCCGCGCAAACACCCGGGACGAGGACTTCAACCCCGCCCACATCATCCGCCTCTTCAACAGCGCCTTCTACGGACTGGACAAAACCAAGGAGGACGGCCCCGTCGGAGTAGTCGGAGTTATCTACCACGGCGCCCCCACCCCTGCCGAAATTGCCAACGGAACCGGCCAGGACTGGCAGTTCCCTGCAGAACCCGAGGACTGAACAACATGAGTGATTCCAAACTGACTCCCCCACCCGGCGACGCTGCCATGTCCGTAAGGGAATGCCGACTAATCCTCGATCGCCTCCTCGTGGCCGCCGGCCTGGAATCTGGTGAAGTGCCGGCAGCCCGCGATGCGCTTCTGGCTGCTGAAATACACGGTCTGGGGCTCCTGAAATACATCCATGCCGAACCGCTGACCGTTCCGTCAGAACCTGTCAGCTATGACGAAACTGGCTCGACAATCTGCGTTGACGGCGCCGGTCGCCTTGCGGTACTGCTGCTGCCCGCCCTCAGGGACATCATCCTCGAGCACGGAACTGTCCAGATCCTGGTCCGAAACGTCGCAGCACCCCAACTCCTCCAGGCCCTCGAATCCGTACCGGAACTGGATGCCAATAGGATCCGAATCGACCTCACGGCCCCGGATACCCTCGAAGTAAAAGCCAGCCCTGGAGATGCCGCACAGCAACAGGCCGCCCGACAGCAACGCATCACCAACGCACACCGAAACGGCCTCCCCGTCCCCGGCATCGTCTGGCTTGACCTCTACCAACGATCCAACGCAGCACTCCACATCGAATCCGCACAAACCCGACGCCATGCCGGCCACAAGGACGTCGACGAAACCGGCCGAATCGTCAAGCAAATGGACGACGACGTCGACATTGAATTCGCGCTGCAACAACAGGCCACAGCTTAAAAGGACGCCGCGGCACGAGGGACCGAGAAGCGTCCTAAAGGGCTGTCATCACCCGCTTTACGGCGATGACAGCCCTTGCCGTCTCCGAGGGCACCAGGGCCACTCGAGCCCCAGCCGGGAAAACCCCAGCCGATGTTACGTAAACTTGGGTTGTCACCGCACTCCTTCTTGGCAACTCTGGTTGCGTTCGGGCATCTGCTCCCTGTACCAACCGGAGGCCGACGAAGGGAAGCTCAATGGGCTGGTTCACCGAGGGCAGCGACCACGAGGGCTACGTTATCTGCGTCTTCGCCGACGGCATATGCGCAGCCGGCGGGAAACACCTGCAGATCAGCCTGATGACATCCGACGGTAAGACGATCTGGGAAAACGACGATCCCGACAGCGTTGCGTGAAGACCGCCGTCCCAGTTAGTTGGGTGGAAGGTTGCCTGCAGCTGCGAACCGCACCGCAAGCACGTCATCATGGACCAGCTGTGGACCCGGGTCTGGGATCCCGCCGAGGAAGATCTCACCCGGCATCGTATCTACGCCGGAGATCCCTCCAGCGACGACGCCGCCTACGTCAACGACCGCGAAGACCTGGAACCGCTGTTCCTGGATCAATGGCGCTTCCACATCGCCCCTGACCTGCATCTTCACACCATCAGCACCTTGGGCGGTCAACTGAAGACGATCGAGAACCAGCTCGATGACGCCGTGGCGGCCGCCCGCGCCGACGGCCTCTCCTGGGACAAGATCGGCAGAGCATTCGGGATCACCCGCCAAGGAGCACGAAAGCGCTGGGATGCGCAGGCGACCAGCCAGGAATAGTGACGACGTCGCTGCTCCTGAACCGGGCAGCGTTCAGGTCCCGTATCTCCACCCCAGCCGCCGTCGGCTTCAAGGCCACGGCTGTCACCTTCAAGACCCCAGTCCGCAGCACGCCCCAAAACAGTTCCTGGCAGCTCCGGACTCCCCTAACTAGGTTGTTCGTGTCTAGCCATTCGCGGGCACCCGTCCATCAGTATTGTCATACCTATGCCGAGTGAACGCCCCGTACAGCAGCCGCTCACCAGCCTCAACCTGGCGGGACAGGCGACCATAGATGACGTCCTGACCGAGCCATACGACCTCACCCTTCGGCTTCCATTGTGCTGGTCGGATTTCGAGGGCACCGTCCTATCCGGTAGGTATCAAGGACCAGAACGCCTTCCGGGCACTCGAACCAATGAAAATTAACGTCGTCTAAGTCGTGTTGGTTGCAGGTTCGCAGAATGTAGCGCAAGCAATTGATCCTGGGTGGATCCGCGGCTGGCTTATCCAGAGTCCCTGTTGGGGATCTGGCGGAAGGCGTAGCGTCATCTAAACGGCGGTGAGGTCCAATGGATGCTCTCGAAATGAGCGGGGGCTGCTCTTTGAGGAGGCCAATATGGCTGGGTGGAACGCTGATACGGCGGCCGGGCCGCTGGGGGCTGGGTCGATCACGCTGGTGGAGGGGTCATCGTTCTGCATATCGTTGCCGAACGGGGATATTAGTCCGGACCGGCCGCACGGCCTGTTTGTGCGGGACGCCCGCATCCTCTCGGCGTGGTCCTTGACGGTCGATGGCCAGTCGCTCGAATCCCTGACCGCGGAGACGAAGGAACCCTACCGGGCCATTTTCGTCGGGCGCGTACCCAGGTCGGACGGTTATGCGGATAGTCCCCTTATAGTGGAGCGTCTCCGGGAGGTGGGCGCGGGTCTTCAGGAACAGATCACTGTCCGCAACTTCTCAACCGCACCGGCCGACTGTGTTGTCACCGTAGACGTCGATGCGGACTTCGCGGATTTATTCGAAGTGAAAGAGGCTCGAATCCGGCATCGCTGGGAGCAAACGCGACAGGCCGACGAAGGCGTACTGAGCATCAGAGGAAGCTGGCGGGACGTCCGGAAGGGCATAGTCGTCCATGCACCGGATGCGAAGGCCGAGGCCGGGTCCGTGACGTTCCGGGTGTCAGTGCCTGCCCATGGGCATTGGAGCACTGTTCTCACTGTTGTGCCGTCTACTGATGGACCAGAGTCGGCGCCTGCTTTTGGTCCAACAGAGGGGAACGCTATGTCCCCCCGGGACCGGCGCCGGCAGGAGTGGGTGGCCAGGATCCCCGTAATTCAGATGGGCAACCGCTCCGTGGAACGGACCCTGCGCCGCAGTTACGACGATCTGGGGGCACTCCGTATTGAGGACCCCGACCATCCGGAGCGGATTGTCGTGGCCGCGGGCGCGCCGTGGTTCATGACCGTGTTCGGCAGGGACTCACTGTGGGCCTCGGTGATGGCGATGCCGGTGGACCCATCGCTGGCCCTGGGGACCCTGCAGACACTCGCAGACCGTCAGGGCCGGACTGTGGACCCCGTCACCGAGGAGGAACCAGGCAAAATTCTCCACGAGGTCCGGCTTGATGTCTCCAGCGGCCTGTCCTTGGGCGGCAAGTCAAACTACTACGGCAGTGTGGACGCCACGCCCCTGTTTCTCATGGTTCTTGGGGCTGTGAGCCGCTGGGGTTTCGCCACAGATACCATCAAGGCCCTGCTGCCCCACGCTGACCGCGCACTGGACTGGATCATCAATTACGGCGACAAGGATGGTGACGGCTTCGTTGAGTATCAGCGGCTCAACGATCGGGGGCTGCTCAATCAGGGCTGGAAGGATTCCTGGGATGGCATCAACTTCGCCGATGGCACCTTGGCCGAGCCGCCGATAGCGCTCTGCGAGGTCCAGGCCTATGTTTACGTGGCCTACCTGTCGCGGGCTTGGCTAGCCTACGACGCCGGGGACACGGCGATGGGTGACAGTCTCACCCATCGCGCAGCATTGCTCAAAAAGCAGTTCAACGAGCAGTTCTGGATTCCGGAGCGCGGGTACTACGCCATTGCGCTGGACAGCAGGAAACGGCAGGTTGATGCCTGCGCCTCCAACATGGGGCACTGCCTTCTGTTGGGGCTGATCGATGAAGACAAGGCTCCACAGGTCGCCTCGCATCTCCTGTCACCGGAGATGTTCAGCGGTTGGGGCGTACGCACGCTGGCCAGCAACATGGGCGCGTACAACCCTGCCAGCTACCACAACGGTTCCGTCTGGCCTCACGACAACGCCATCGCCGCTGCCGGGCTCCTCCGGTACGGTTTCGTCGCGGAAGCCCAAAGAATTGCCACCGGGATAATGGAAGCAGCGGAGTTCTCCGACGGCCGGCTTCCGGAACTTTTCTGCGGCTTCGACCGAGACCACCTGGCCGCTCCGGTGCCATACCCGACCGCCTGCTCCCCCCAGGCCTGGGCAGCCACCGCACCCATCCAGCTTATGTCGAGCCTGATGCGGTACGACCCGGTGGTGTCAGCGGGCGGTGTATGGCTGGATCCGGTTCTTCCCGAATCCTTCGGGGACCTTCACCTGTCCAACGCCCCACTGGGCGGTGGGCGCATCACCATTGACATCGCCGGGTCTGTCCCGTCGATCAGCGGCCTACCTGCAAATATGACGTTCCACCGGGGCACCCGCCCATGGATGACGGAGCTGGTGGCTGAGGCAGTCCGTCGCCGTCAAGCCGGCCAGTAACAGGCGTAAAACGTCGCCCTGGCCGGCACTCCTGCTGGTTACCTTCCGTCGTCGAATCCTCCGGCCTCCGGGGCCGGAGGATTATGCCTCTTCGATCGGGCTTTAACCGGCAGCCGTCTGGGGCCGATGTCGAACCCGGGCCCACCGGGCACCGAATCGATCAGCCGGCGCGTGTAGGGGTGCTGTGGATTCCCGTACACGGCGTCGACATCGCCGGACTCGACAACCTCGCCATGGAACAGGACCAGGATTTCATCGCTGACGTGGTGCACTACGTCGAGGTCGTGGGAGATGAACGCCATGGTCAGGTTCAGCTCCTTGCGGAGCCTGCCGATCAGGTTGAGGATTTCGGCCTGGACGGAGAGGTCCAGCGCGGAGGTGATCTCGTCGGCGATGATGAGGTTCGGCTGCACGGCCAACGCCCGGGCGATGGCGATGCGTTGTCGCTGTCCGCCGGAGAACTCGTGCGGGTAGCGCTCGGCCACGTCTGGATCCAGGCGGATGGTGGAGAGCCAGTAGGAGATCTTTTCCTGGTGTTCCTTGGAATTGGCCCGCAGTGGATCAATGGCCTCGGCCAGGGTTTGGCCGATGGTCCGGCGAGGGTTCAGCGAGGAGTAGGGATCCTGCGGAACCATCTGGACCGCGCGGCGCATGCGGCGCCGCTCGGATCCGGACATCTTCAACACGTCCCGCCCGTCGAAGGAAATCACACCGCTGCTGGGCTTCACCAGCCCCACAATCGCCTTGGCCATGGTGGACTTCCCTGACCCCGACTCACCTACGATGCCCAGGGTCTTGCCCGGGAGGATGCTGGCGCTAACGCCCTTCAGCACCGTGGCTGCGGATCGCCCGGAGCCAAAGGTGACCCTGACATCGTTCAACTGAAGAACTGCTTGGTCGGCACTCACTTGGCGGCCTCCTCGGTCTTGTCGGAACCGCGGTTGGCGGCAGGTTCGTCGTCGTAAACCTCTTCCATGGCGAAGTCGGTGGCCTTCACGGTGACCAGCTCGGCTTTGCGTTCGGCGATGGAGGGCGTCGCCGCCAGGAGGGCCTTGGTGTAGGGGTGTTTGACCTTGCCGGCAGCGAGTTCTTCACCGGTGAGGCGTTCGAGGATCTTGCCGCCGTTCATCACGATGACCGTGTCGCAGAGGGCCTGGACAACGCCGATGTCGTGCGAGATGAATAGCATGGCGGTGCCCATCTCCCGGTTGATGGTTCGGAACTGCCGGAGCACGTCGGCCTGGACAGTTACGTCCAGCGCCGTGGTGGGCTCGTCGGCGATGATCAGCCGGGGATCAGTGACCAGCGTGGACGCGATCATGGCCCGCTGCAGCATGCCACCGGACAGTTCGTGGGGGTGCTGCTTCATTCGTTTCCCCGGCTGGGTGATTCGGATATCGGCTAGCGCTTTGACCATCCGGCCGAAGGCGGTTTGCCGGGACTGGCCCAGGTGCACACGGCTCACTTCGGTCAGCTGCGAGCCAATGCGAAGGGCCGGGTTAAAACTGGTTCCAGGGTCCTGATACACCAGCCCGATCGAGGTCGCCAGTTCGCGGGGGTTGTTCTTCTTGAGCAGATTCAGCTCCCCCAGGCGCATGGTCTTGGCGCTGACGCCCAGTTCCTCGGGCAGCAGCCCGGCGATGGACATGGCTGTCAGCGACTTCCCGGAGCCCGATTCTCCAACCAGGCCCACCACTTCTCCGGCGTGGATGCTCAGCGATACGCCCTTCACCAAGGGAACGCCCGACGGCGTGGTGACCGTGAGGTTGTCCACCTCAACGAGCGCTTCGGCGTCGGCCCGCAAGGAGGCGGGAACCTCGGATGCCTTGCGGAGGCTGCCGAACTTACGGCCGCCACGGGGATCGGTCGCGGCGGCAAGGCCGTCACCGATGAGCATCGCGGAAAGCCCGGTGACGGTGATCATGATGGAGGGCATGACTGCCTGCAGCGGCTGGGAGTAGATGTTGACCAGGGCCTCGTTGAGGAGACGGCCGAAGTCGTACTCGGGGTTCTGCACACCAAGACCGATGAAGGACAGGCTCGAGAGGTCGATCAGGGTGGTGGCGAAGACTGTGGCCGTGAGGACGAGGAGGGGTTCGGCCATGTTGGGCAGCAGGTGCCGAGTGATGATGTGCGGGCCGGATACCCCGAGCAACCGTGCTGTGGAGACGTAGTTGCGCTGCGAAATGGAAGCCGCCATGTTCGCCGTCAGACGCGCGAAAGCAGGGATGCTGGCGATGGAGATGGCCAGTACGGCGGACCAGGTACCTTGGCCCAGGATCGCGGCGATCAGGAGCGAGAAGATGAGGCTCGGGTAGGCAACAGCAGCTTCGATAACCCGCAGGACCGCGGCACGGACGGGGCGCGGCGCCAACCAGACTGCGGTACCGATAGCAATGCCGGCGACGACGGCAATTGCCGTGGTGGCGGCGGTCATCAGGAGCGTGAGGCGGCTTGCAACCAAGGACCTGGCCAGTACATCACGGCCAAAGTCATCAGTTCCGAGCCAATGACCGGCGCTGGGTCCTTGCGACGCCTGCGGCGTCAGCTTCTCCGCAGCGTCTGCGAGGAACATCGGGGCGAATACGGCTGTGAGCACCATGATGGTCATCATGACAATGCCGACGATCAGGCCGCTGGTCCAGCGGAACCTGCGGCGGGGACGGGCTGTCTCAGCCATTGGATTTTCCTCCGAGCGTACGTGGGTCGATAAGGCCGAGGATGACGTCGACCAGGAGGTTCAGCACGATGGCGAGGAAGCCCAGGACCAGGATGATGCCTTGGATCACGGGGTAGTCCTTGTTGACGATTGCGGTGACGATTTCGCGCCCGAGCCCTGGCCAGTTGAAGACGTTTTCGACGATGATGGCGCCGCCGAGCATGCCAGCGAGAATGAGGCCCGCCAGCGTGAGGGCGGTGGTCAGCAGGTTGGGCAGGGCGTGCCGGGCATAGAGGCGCAGTGACGGCAACCGCCATCCGCGGGCAGTTCGCAGATAATCCTGTTCCAGCACCGTGGAGGTCTCGCGGCGCACCACACGGGCGATCGAGCAGATCGGCGCGATGGACAGGCCGACCACCGGGAGGATCAGTGAACTCAATGAGGCTGCACCGGCTGCGGGGAGGACCTTGAGGATGATGGCGAAGACCACCACCAGCATGGTGGAGACGACGTACTGCGGGACGGCCTGGAAGAATCCGGTGAGCATGCCGAAGGACACGTCCAGCCATTTCTTCCGGCCGCCGCGGGTGAGGATGCCCACCAGCATGCCCACGGGTACGGAGACGAGCAGCACCACGATGATGCCGAGGAGGGCGATCTCAGCCGTGAATGGAAGCTTGGTGGCGATGATCTTCGAAACGGAGGTGCTGTACGCGAAGGATTCGCCGAGGTCGCCGGTGAAGAGGCCGCCGACGTAGTTGATGAACTGGATATAGAGGGGGTCGTTGAGGCCGAGGCTGTTGCGGATGGCCTCGATTTGTTCGGTGGTGGCGTCCGCGCCGGCTACTGCCACTGCCGGGTCACCCGGGATGAGTGGAACCATGAAGAAGGTCACGACGACGAGCAGGGCGACCGAGAGGAGAACACCACCGGCGCGGCGGATTGCGTAGTCGGCCCAAGGCGACAGGCTCAGGGCCCGGCCCCGGGGGCCTTTGGCGGCCCCCGGGGTTTGGCTCTCAAGGATCTGTACTTCCTTGGAGAGCATGGTTGGTTCAGTCATCGTGAAACCTTTGCTTACTTGGTGATGCGCAGAGTGGCGTAGTCGACGATTCCCGACGGTGCCTGGATGGAAAATCCTGAGCGTTGGGCGACGATCTGAGGTTCGCCGACGAAGGGAACGATGTCGTTGTCGCTGAGGATGCTCTTCTGTGCCTTGGTGTAGGCGTCGCAACGGGCTGATTCGTCAGTGGCGGCCTGGGCGGTGGCGATGTCTGCGAGGATGTCGGCGTTCTCGCCGCCGCCGATGTTGCGGCCACCCTTTTCGGTGGGCACACCGGCGATCCTGGTCAGGGAAGCTGCCACGGTTCCGACGAAGTTGGCATCACCCTGCACGGTCAGGTCCCAGGTCTCGGGCTTGGTCTGGGTCATGGTGGCCCAGGTTCCGTTGTCCACGAGCTGGAGGTTCACCATAGCCCCTGCCGCGCGAAGTGCTTCCTGGACATAGGTGCTGCCCGCTCCGTTCGGGCCGATGCTGGTGGTGCCGACCATCTTGAAGGTCTTCCCCGCAAGCACGGCCTTGGCCGCGGCCGCGTCCTCCTTGGTCAGGCTCGAGTTGTCCGGGAGCGCGCACGGCACCGTGGGAGCCACGATCGAGTTGTAGGTGATGCCCTTGCCGGCGTAAGCGGCTGCGTTGAACGCCTGCTGGTTCATCAGTTGGGCCACTGCCTTGCGCAGTGCCGGATCGGTAAAGGGGCTGCCTTCACGCTGGTTGAAGAGGAGGAAGATGCCTGCGAAGGGTACGGAGGTGACGGTGTAGTCCTTGTTGCCTTCAAAGCGCTGGACATCGGCGGGGGCGATATCCGAGACGTCCATTTCACCGGTGAGGAGCTGGTTGGCCACCGTGGTCTTATTGACACCTGGGAAGAAACGGACGGTTTTGGCGGGAACGCCTTCCAGGGGCTTGGAGTACTTCGGCCAGGCCTTGTAGTCCTCGCGCAGGGTCATGTCATAGCTGACGCCATGGCTAGCCTTGGTCAACGTGTAAGGGCCTGAGAACGCACCCTTGACGGCGCCCTTCGCCAGGCCATCCAGATCAGCGAGACCGGCCGGGCAGATGATGCCGGTCTGGGCCAGGGTCAGCCCGCCGATGAGCTCGGACCAAGGCTGGGCGAGCTTGATCTCCACCGTCCCAGCGGCGTCATCGCCGGTGATCGTGGGCTGGCCGGGACCGAACACGAGCTTGCCGAAGTTGTTCTTGGTGGCGGGGTCGGCGAAGTAGCTGAGCGATTTGGCCACGATCGTGGGAGTGATGGGGGTGCCGTCCGCGCATGAGGCATCTTTGCGGATGGTCAACGTGGCGTTGGTGGCGGTGGATTTCCACTCGGTTGCCAGGCCGCCAATGAACTTGCCGTCAGCGTCCCTGCGGACCACGGTGTCGTACAGGAACCGGGCAACCTCGTAGTCGTCCTTGGCGTTGGCCTTGGCGGCGTTGAAAGTAGTGGGATCTGCGTTGAGGGCAGTCCGGATGGTGTCCGTGGACATGGTGCCGCCAGTGCTTCCGCCTGCCGCTGACTGGCCTCCGGTGGTGCAGCCGGTCAAGAGGAACGCGGCAGCGGTTACTGCGGCCGCGGTGGCCATGAACGTGGAACGTCCTTGCATAAGGGTGAACCTCCTGGTCGCCTTCGGGAGGCCGCGGCCAGGGCGGATGCGAGCGAACCCGGCCGGATATATCCCTAAGGAGTGAATTGCGATATCTTTCGCGAATGAGAAGAGATTCACACATTGGTTTCGGTAAGTCAATGCTTTTTTGTGAGTTCCCCCACAGGAGATCCGCCCCTCGCCGAGGTTTTACAGAACGGAAACATCGGGGGCTTGACGGCTGGAAGAAAAAACGCGAAACTTTTCTCATATGTGATGGGCGTCTCAGGGCGTCCAGCGCAACCGATACCCGGACCAATCCAAAGGTGGAACACATGGCAACGACTCTCGAGCTCACCGTCCGCAAGGCACAGTGGACCCGTCCGCCGCGGGAGCTGGTCCGTGCATTCGAGGCATTCCCGGTGGCCAACATCGGCGATGCCATGGAACGCCTCGGCCTGGTGGATGGCAACATCAACCCCGTGTGGGCCGGCGCCAAATGCGTTGGATCTGCCCTGACGGTCCTCGGTGCAGCGGGCGACAACGCGGCGGTCATCGAGTCCCTGAACTACATCGAGCCCGGTGACGTCGTGGTCATCAACGGCTTCGGCCACGAGCACCGGGCACTGGTGGGCGAACAGCTCTCCCAGCGCTTCGAGGCCGCGGGCGCCACCGGTGCCGTCATCGATGGCTACATCCGCGACCGGGCAACCATAACCGAGATCAAGTTCCCCGTGTTCGCACGCGGCACCACCCCCGCCGGGCCGTTCAAGAACGGCCCGGGCGTCATCGGCGAACCGGTAGCCATCGGCGGCATTGTTTGCTCCGCTGGCGACATCGTCGCCGCAGATGATGACGGCGTCGTCATCATCCCCCAGGCCCGCGCGGCCGAAATCCTCGAGTTGGTCAAGGCTGTCGCGGTTCACGAGGCCGAAATGACCGCCGAGATTACCCGCGAATACAGCTAGTCCTCCCCTACTCCCCCAACGGAACACCGCTTAGACTGAGAGAACCCGCAATGACTAACTCATCGACGGCATCAGTGACACTGAACACCGCTCAAATAAAGGTCGTCACCGCTGACGGCAAGGTGGTGCGCAAGGCGACCCTGGCCGGCACCATGGGTTCCTTCGTGGAATGGTACGACTACGGTATCTATGGCCTGCTGACCACGTACCTGGCCATCAACATCATGGGCTCCAAGGATCTCGGTTCGCTGCTGCTGACCAACGTGGGCTTCCTGGTGAGCTTCCTGGCCCGCCCCTTCGGCAGCGTCATTGCCGGTTACCTCGGAGACAAGCTGGGCCGCAAGAACCTACTTGCAGTGCTTTTGCTGCTCATCTCCGGAGCAACGGCATGTATCGGCCTAATCCCGTCCTCCTCGGTCATCGGTTGGGCCGCGCCGGCACTGCTGATCCTCTTCCGAATTCTGCAGGGCTTCTCCGCAGGTGGCGAGGTGGCAGGCGCCATGGCCTTCGTTGGCGAATACGCCCACGACAAGCGCCGCAACTACTCCATGAGCTTTATCGCAGTGGGCTCCTTCTGCGCACTCCTCTTCGGCAGCGGCTTCTCCGCCATGCTCATCACTACCCTCGGCGACGCCACAATGGAAGCTTGGGCATGGCGCATTCCGTTCCTTTTTGCACTCCCCCTGGGCTACGTGGGCTTCTACATCCGCTCCAAGATGGAGGACACCCCGCACTTCGCCGCCCTCCGGGAACGCAACGTCGTGGAACGTAATCCGCTGCGTGCCGTCTTTACTTCCAAGCGGCACCTCAAGGCAATTGCGCTGACCATCTTCCTCCCGGCCCTCAACGGACCCGGCTACTACCTGCTCTTCGCCTACATGCCAACGTACCTAAAGACCCAGCTCGGCAGTGGCAACAACTTCACCATGCTCCAGGCCCTTATGGTCACAGCCGTAAGCCTCGTCGCTATCATCGTGTCCATTCCCCTCATGGCGCGGCTGTCAGACCGAATCGGCCGCAAGCCAGTACTGATTCTGTCCGCCGTTCTCATGGCTGTGGTGTCCTACCCGATGTTCGCCATGATCACCACCGGAAACATGGGCCTGGCTTGCATCGCCACAGTCATCATGGCCATCGCCTTCTCCGGCCATGCCGCCGTGGTCCACACCGTCCTGACGGAAATGTTCCCCACGACCGTCCGCTACAGCGCTTACAGCATCGGCTTCAGCCTCAGCACCATCATCTTCGGCGGCAGCGCCCCGCTGGTCATGACCGAAATCATCAAGGCCACCGGCAACAGCATGGTCCCGGCATATGCCGCCATTGGCACGGCCATCATCACGCTCGTCTCGGTCTTCTTCCTGAAGGAAACCAAGGGCCAGCCCCTGGCCACCCACTAACAAAACCCGTGCGGCGGCGGCCTGCCGCCATTGCCGGCCGGCCGCCGCCGTTGGACCATAAAGCACACAACGAGAACCATTGGGAGTCACCTTGGGCATCAACTCAGTCGCCGTCGTCGCAGACCTCGGTGAAAGCTACGGAAATTACACCATCGGCGATGACGACGCCCTGCTGGGCCTGGTCACTGCCTCCAACATCGCCTGCGGCTTCCACGCCGGTGACCCCCGAGTCATGGACGCTACAGTCAAAGCCTGCGTGGAACGCGGCATTGAACTGGGTGCACACCCGGGCTACCCGGATCTGGTGGGCTTCGGGCGCCGGCTGATCGAGGCCAGCGAGGAGGAAATCCGCACGGACGTCCTGTACCAGATCGGCGCGTTGGACGCCTTCGCCCGTATCCACGGCGGCAAGATCAGCCATGTCGCGCCGCACGGCCGCATGGGCAGTATCGCACAGACTGACGCGAAACACGCCCGGGCCATCACTGATGCCATCAAGGCCTATGATCCGTCGTACATTGTGATCTGCCAGAACGGCCTGCTCGCCGAGGAATCCCGCAAGCGCGGGCTCAAGGTTGGCTACGTCTTCCTGGCAGACCGCGGCTACGGCGAGGACGGCATGCCCGTTTCCCGTAACACCGAGGGCGCGCTCCTGCACGACCCCGAGGAGATCGGCCGCCGCGTGGTCCAGGTTGTCACCGAGGGAACCGTTCGTGCGGTCACCGGCAAGGTTGTCCCGCTCGGCCACGATGCCGACGTCGTCCTGCTCCACGGCGACCACCCGCAGGTCCTTGAGAACGGCACGGCTCTCCGTGCGGCGCTGGACAAAGCCGGCGTCAAGGCCACAGGACTGCAGGAAGTGCTGGCCGAGAAGGCCAAGCTCGCAACCGTCTGAGCCTCCCCTACTTCCGAAGGAATCATGAGTACGCACCCAGTTCCCGGACAGACTCCGGACATCAATGCCGTTCCTTTCGGGGACTCGGCGCTGATGGTCAGCGTGGCTTCCGGGACCGTCGAGGACCGACAGGCCGGCAGCCGGCGGCTCCGCGAAATCCTTCTGGAGGTGCGGCCCTTCGGCCTCCAGGATGTGGTGGCCGGTGTGGACTCATTGTTGGTGGAATTCGACTGCCTGGCCGTAAGCCATGCGCAACTGGCCCAGACCATTAGGCTGGCCGTTGCCGGGCGGTTCCACCAGGACGCCAGTCAGGCCGGTGGCAAGCATTTTGTGATTCCGCTGGTGGTCAACGAGGCCTTCGCACCGGACCTGCCGGACGTGGCCGCCGAGCTGGGCATCAGCGAGGAGGCCGTGCTGGGCCATCTCGAAGACTCTGTCCTCTCGATCAACCTGTTGGCCTCGGCCATGGCGCCCATGATGGGCGCGGTGCGATTCCCCGGCCAGGTCAGCCGTTGCAAGGAACCGCGGACCAATGTGGATCCGGGGTCGGTGATGGTGGCCGGAACCAATGCCATCATCCAGCCCTTCCCGGGCCCCACGGGGTGGAAGGTCATCGGGCGCACTCCCCTGACCATCTGCGACATCCATGAGGATCCGCCCACCTCTTACGCGCCCGGTGACACCGTACGGTTCAAGGTGGTCCCGGAGTCCGAGTGGGCACGCCTGGAAGGCCGGTTCCTGATGACCGATTCGTACTCGATTGAGGGGGCACGCTGATGCAGGCCGAGCGCAGCGTTACCATCAGGGTCCAGGAGACCGCATGGCTGGCCACGTTCCAGGACCTGGGACGTGAACAATCCGAAGCGCTTGGTGTCCCCTGCGGCGGCGCGGCCGACCAGCACTCGGCAGCGGTGGCGAACATCCTGGTGGGTAATGACCGTAGGGCCACTCTCCTGGAACTCATGGGCGGCCGGTTCTCCTTCACGACGTCCAAGCCTGTGCTGATTGCCGTTACCGGAGCCCCGGCCGACGTCACGGTGAATGGCAGCAGGGTCTCCATGTGGGAACCGGTCTGCGTGCCTGCCAAAGCGCGGGTGGTGATAGCCAACGCCCGCGGCGGCATGCGGAACTACCTCGTTTTCTGCGGAACCCTGGTCGCGGACCACTTCATGGGCAGTACGGCCCCCGAGGCAAGAATGGGCTTCCCGCAACAGATCGCCGTGGGCCAGCATCTGGAACTCAAAACTTCCTACACCGGCTTTGAGCATCCCTACCTCACCCAGCCGCTGTTCCGGCTTCCGGTGCCGATCCCTTCGCTCGAGCACCCTCTGTGGACCATCGACATTGTTGAAGGACCGGAAACCGACGCAGCCACGGGAATCCGCGAACTCCTCGCCTCCCGCGAATACACGGTCACCGCCAAGTCCAACCACGTAGGACTGCGTTTGGACGGTCCGGTGGTTCACCCTGAAGGCCTGGGAGAAATCGTGTCCCACGGCGTGCCGATCGGTGCGTTCGAGATCCCGCACGGCGACGAACTCATCATTCTGGGCCGCTACCGGACACTGACGGCCGGCTACCCCATCGTCGCTTTCGCCACCACGGCATCCATGCCCATGTTGGGCCAGGCGCGTCCCGGTCAGCGCATGATGTTCCGCTGGGTGAGCCAGGACAAGGCCGTTGCCGACTATCACGAATCCCAGCGCCTGCTTGGCGTGCTGGAGTCCCGGGTCGAGAGCCTGTTCGAGGCAATCGACCTCCCACACCACTCACGTCAGGCGCCGGCGCCGGCCGCGGCCTGAAGAGTTCAGCCGGGGAGGGTACTTGACCAGCAAGCTCTTTAAATGAGAAACTTTTCGCATATTTGATATGCTTCTCACGACATGCACCCCTCACAGGAACGGAACCATGGGACTTCTTGAAGGCAAAGTTGCCGTAATTACCGGCGCGGGCACGGGCATGGGCCGGTCCACGGCAGCGCTGCTCGCCGCGGAAGGAGCTCAGGTGGTGCTGGTAGGCCGGCGGCTTGAGGTCCTTGAAGAAGTCGCCGCGGAGATCAGGGCTGACGGCGGGAACGTCCACCCTCACGCCGCGGACATCGTTTCCAAGGACGGCGTGGACGCCCTGGTCGAGTGGGTGTGCGAAAACCTCGGACCTGTGGACGTCCTAGTGAACAACGCCGGAAGTGCCAGCAAGGTCCTGAACGTGCGCTGGATCAGCCAGGAGGAATGGAACAGCGTCCTGGACGTGAACCTGAACGCCGTGTACCTGCTCACCCAGGCCGTGCTACCGGGCATGCTTTCCCGGAACACCGGCACCATCATTACTGTCTCCTCCCTTGCTGCCGTGAACCCGAACCTCTTGGGCGGCGCTGCTTACGGGGCAGCGAAGGCAGCCGTGCGGAACTTCATGACCTACCTCCACAACACGTTCCGCAATGAAGGGCTCCGCGCCATCACTATCCTCCCGGGCGAAACGGCAACCCCCATCCTGGATAACCGGGCACGGCCGCCCAAGGACGAAGAACGCGAAGCCATGGTCCAGCCGGAGGACGTCGCCCGGGCCATCCACCTCGTTGCCACCTTGCCTCAGCGCACTGTGGTCCAGGAGCTCGTGATTGCACCCACCGTCCAGCGCGATACCTCCGGAGACATCGAAATCAGCCGCTGGATCGGCGCTCCCCGGGAAGACATTCCCCAGCAATAGCAAACCCATCATCTTTCACTCCCAACAATCCCGAAGCAGGACTGCCATGACCCTCGAACCATCCACCGCCGTCGCGACCTTCCAGCCTTCAGAGGCCGTGCAGCGGGTCCAGCGCACATCGCTGCGCGTCCAGCAGCCCCAGTCCAAGGGCGACCTCGTTTCGCTCGCCATGGGTGAGCCGGACTTTGACACCCCCGAACAGGTCCGCGCCGCAGCCGCCCGCGCCCTGGAAGAGGGACACACCCACTACTCGCCGTTGCTCGGCGAGCTGGTGCTTCGCGAGGAGCTGGCTGCCCGTATCGGCCAGCTCCTCGGCGAAGTGGCCAGCCCCAGCGACGTGCTCATCACCCAAGGTGGAACCGCCGGACTTGCGGCCGCCATCCTGGGCATCGTCAACCCCGGAGACAAGGTGGTCATCCCCGATCCCACCTACTCGCTCTACGCGGACCTGGTGAGCATGGCCGGCGGCGAGATCGTTCCCGTTCCACTGGCTGGCGACCTCCATTGGGACCTTGAGGCCCTGGCATCGGCCCTTGAAGGCGCCAAGATGTTTGTCTTCTGCAATCCGTCCAACCCCACCGGCATCGTCCACTCGCGGGCGGAGCTTGAGGCCCTGGCAAGCATGGTTGCCGGGACGGGCACCCTGGTCTTGTCCGACGAAGCGTACAGCGACCTCGTCTACACGGCGGAACCTTTCACCTCCGCCCTGGAGATCCCAGGGCTGGCCGGCAGGACAATCTACTGCCAGACCTTCTCCAAGAGCTATGCCATGACGGGCTGGCGCGTGGGATACCTGTGGGGACCCTCCGATGTCATCGCCTCCGCCGCGCGTGTGCACAACACCTTCAACGGCTCCATGAACACCGCCGTCCAGCTGGCCGCCCTGACCGCCCTGAAGACCTGCGGACCCGACATCAAGCGCATGCACGCCTCGTACGCAGAGCGCCGCGAGCTCATGTATGACGGACTCCGCAAAATCCCCGGCCTCACGGTCAGCTCCCCGGAAGGGGCGTTCTACCTCTTCCCCAAATACGACGTGGACCTGCCAGCTGCCCAGATGGTGGCGCACCTGCGCGAATTCGGTGTCGCTGTCCGTCCGGGCAGTGAGTTCGGGCGAAACGGCGAACACTATCTCAGGCTCTCCTATGCCGCCAGTGCCGAAGCCATCACAGCCGGCGTCGAGCGGATCGCCGCAGGCCTGGCTGCGCTCAGGCAGACGCCGTGACCCTGCTCAATCCTCCGGCGGGCCTGCGGGTGGACATGCAGCGGAACCGGACGCTTTTGGTGGATGCGGCCGGCCGGCTCTTCGGAGCCGGCCGTTCGGCTACCATGTCCCAAATTGCCGCCGAAGCAGGGATCTCCTCTGCCACGGCTTACCGCCATTTCGCATGCGTGGACGACGTCCTTGCCGCTTATCGCTTTGAGGTCGGCCGCGAACTGCTGGAGTTCAGCAGGGAGCAGAACGCCCAAGGGCTCGAACTGCTGGAAGCTGTGTGCAGCAAGTGGGTCCATCTTGTGGTGCAACACGGCGAATCCATGATCCACACCAGGTCCCCGGAAGGCTATCTAGCCCGCGTCAAGGTCGGGGCCTACTACCTGACCGTGCAGGCCGATGCCCTCGCGAAACCGCTTGAGGAAGCATCCAAGGCTCTCGGCATCGAGCATCCCGGAGACGAGGCACTGTTCCTCTGGAACGGCTTCTTTGACCCCAGGGAAATCCACGACCTCCTCCGAAGCCTGGACCTCACCGCCGCCCAGGTGTCGGCCCGTCTGGTCAAGACCTTCACGGCCGCCCTGACAGGGTGGTCCACTTCCAGGACCTAAGCTTGAGGTGACGAAAGGGTGCCCATTAATGCGTAGTGACACACAGCGCAACCGCAGACAACTGGTCAACGCTGCTGGTCAGCTTTTTGCCTCCCGCCGTGGGCCGATCAGCATGACTGACGTGGCTAAGCACGCGGAGATTTCCACTGCCACCGCCTACAGGCACTTTGCATCAGTGGATGACATCCTTGCCGAGTACCGTTTCGGTGTGGGTGAGAAGCTGCGGGACTACAGCCTCAAGCAGCAGGAACTGGCCGGAGTCGAACTTTTGACGGCGGTGAGCCGCAAGTGGGTGGACCTGGTCACCCGCCATGGCGGAGCCATGCTCTACACCCGTTCCGGCGAAGGATACCTGGCCCGCCTCCGCGCCGGAGCCTTTTACCTGACCGTGCAGGCGGATGCGCTGGAACGTCCGCTGCGCGAGGCCTGCGAGGAACTCGGGTTGCCGGCGATCGGCGATGAAGCCATGTTCCTCTGGAACATCCTGTTCGACCCCCGCGAAATCCTCGACCTCATCAACACGGTGGGCCTAACAAAGGACCAGGCAACGCGCCGGTTGATTGCCGCCCTCAAAGGTGCGTTGGCGGGCTGGGCACAGGACAGCGGCGCCTGAGCTTCAATGGCCCTGACGGACCAGTTCGCGGATGCGTTCAGCTGGCAGGGCTGTCAAAGCAGCAATGCGGAAGATGTCCATAGCGGCGGCTTCGAGCCCTTCAAGGACGTCATCGCGGAGCTTTCGCGCACCAAGCTCCTTCTCCGCCAGAGCCGCGTTCAGTTGATCGGTAATGGCCCGCAGCCCGGAAAGATGCCATTCCGGCGGGGCACCTGAAAAGTCGAGTTCCTGATAGGCGCGCCCGAGCCGCTTAACGTCCGTTGCGCGGATACCCACCACATCCGAGATCGAGGACAAGGGGACCCTGTCAGCCATGGCCGCGGCGATCGCTTCATTGCGACGCCCCAGAAGGGTACGGACATGGCTGTCGATACGTGCCCGCACCACCTTGGAGTCCAAGAGGCGGCGCTCCAACGGGCTGTGGCGTCGCTTCGCCGGTGAAGGACGACGCCGGGGCCTGGCTTCAGCTACGTAGGTCACGACGCGCAAGGCCCTGAACAAGGTGCCAGACCACTGCAGCATTTTGGTGTGTGGGCATGATGCTCCCCTCCAGCACCTGGAGATGGGGGCCCGCCTCACCGACGGGGGCCCACATGCCGCTCACCGGGCAGTGGGACCCGGTTCCGGCAACATACCGGCAGCGGTGTGTATGTCCGCCCGGGTGTTCTCCAATGATGCGCAACATGGTGTGCCTCCCGCTGTTTGAGCCTGCTTAAAGACTCCGGAAATCTGATGCTTTAAGCGTATGTCGCACACCACGACTAAGCAAGAAATTTTTCTCATTTGTTTAAGATTTCTCATTGCCTCCGGGTGCCTCACTGAAGATATTTGAAGACGGTCCAAGATCTTGCGACCAGCACGCAGTCCGTCCTGTGCCGTGCCCCGAAGGCCGGTGTTTTCTTGCTGGATGTGGCCCTGAAAAATGCCGGCGATCCGCAGCCAAGGCACACCAGCCCCCCCCGTTGGCAACTCTTGCGCCAGGCGGGGTCTCGGAGATCAAAATCGGATGCGCGCCAGTCCTTGCCGTCCACCGCGCTTCGAGCCCACTTCACGCGCCCACCCCATCCCCGGGAAATTCAGAAGAAAGCGGGCGCGACCCCGATGTCGATGATCCCGCGGGGATCCTTACAAGGTCCTTCATGGGCGCCTCCCTCTTGCCTGCGTGCCACTCAACGGCGAGAAGCTCATATGAGAATTTTTTCTCACTTATATTCGATGTGAGTCAAGGGGTCGCCCATCTTTTGGAAGGGGCTTGACCTTCCATCATCTTCCTGAGAATGTTTTCTCAAGTATGATTTCTCGCGCGTCTGCAATGGCGCCATCGGAAGGAACGTTGAACATGGTCACCACTCCCCTACCTCCCTTGGTGGTCATGGGGGTCTCAGGATGCGGCAAGTCGACCATCGGCTCACTCCTGGGCGAGCGGCTGGGTGTGGCTTTCCAAGACGGGGACAACCTGCACCCCGCCGCTAACAAGGCCAAGATGGGTGCGGGCATCCCGCTTGACGATTCGGACCGGGAACCTTGGCTGGAAGAAATCGGGTGCGCCCTCAAGGCATCCGGTAACGCGGGCGCCCCGGCGATCATCGCCTGTTCGGCGCTGAAACGCAGCTACCGTGACCTGCTGCGGTCCCATGTTCCCGATCTCATGTTCGTGCACCTCAACGGTGACCGGCAGACGCTGCTGGAGCGGATGAACGCCCGTAACCACGAGTTCATGCCCTCAAGCCTTCTCGACTCCCAGCTGCGCACCCTCGAACCACTTGAGTACGACGAGAGGCACATCCTTGCGGACATCACGCTCGCACCAGCCGCACTCGTAAACGACATCTGCACTCAACTCGCTCACGCTCCTCTTCGTGGTGAAGACCGGCACTGAAGGAGGACCGCGCCTCCGGGCCAGTTGACCCGTGCGCATTCCACAGCCGCGGCGGAAGGGCGTGTACACCCCAAGCTGACGTCAGGGCGAAGCGCAGAGAGCGTCAGAATAGAACTGCGGTTGCTCTTTTCTGACACCATGCTTTGGAAGTCTCTGCAGCTCAACCTGACAGTTGCGGGGGAAGGCTTTCAATGCGACATATTGTGCCGCTTATTTCGCGTTGTCGGCGTCCGATCCGTCGTCGCCTTCCAGATTTCCTCATCCTTCCACGAAAGTCTCGGCCCCACCGCAGACCGGTCGGCCAGCGTGTTGCCCTTGGGGACGTGCTGTTCTCCTAAGAACGTCGACAGGGCTTTCGTCACTCCCCCGCAGCCAGCCCGTGTGGTGGGTGCGGGGTTGAAGCACTGTTTCAGATTAAAAGTGTTCTCATCAAAGTCGGTGGCTGGGCTTGTTCTTTCACTAAGGCAAGACTGTGACCGCGCTTACAGGAGTTCCACTCTCTGAAACCAGCCCATTGTCAGCCGAGGGCCGCCAGCCGACCATGGTCTTAGAAAGCCTAAAGAAAGCCGGAGGATTTGATGGAACACCCCGCCCAACCCGCGAATGCGGAGGCAATATCAAAGGTACGCGCCATTCTTGAACAAGAAGGCATCAAGCGGGTGCTAGTGATGGGCACAGACATCCACGGCCAGTCCCGCGGCAAATTTATCCCTCGATGGCGCTTCGAAAAGGATCCAACAGAAGCGCAGCACATCGCCGACATCATAGCTGTCCTGGACGTCGAGGATGAGATCATGGCTAGGCCGGCCGGGTACACCGGCTGGTGGCCTTCATGGGAGTCGGGTTTTTCCGACATGGAGGCACTTCCCGACCTGGAAACTTTCTCACCCGTCCCTTGGATCGACGGCAGCGCGATAGTTCTTTGTGACTTCCAGGATGAACAGGGACGACCGGTTTCCGCCATGCCACGCAGCCTGCTTCGTAGTATGGTCGATCGCGCCGCAGGAATGGGTTTCACGGCCAGGATGGCGACCGAGTATGAGTTCTTCGTTTTCCGTGAGACAGCGCAGTCCGCTCGTGCCAAGGGTTTCCGCAATCTGGAGCCAATGACCAGCGGTGTCACCATGTACGGTGGAGAGCGGGCACATAACGAGCTGGAACTGACGGCGGCCATTGAAGCTGCCTGTGAAAGCATCGGGGTTAAGATCGAGGCCGTTGTGCCTGAGGGAGGACCATCTCAATTCGAGCTTAACTTGACGCCGCAGGAAGCCTTACGGGCCGCCGACGAAGGCTTCTTGTTCAAGTTTGCCGTTAAGCGCATCGCCGAATCGCTCGGTTACACCTCATCCTTCATCGCCAAACCTGCTCCAGGCGGTTTTGGTTCCAGCATGCATGTGCATCAGTCACTGTGGTCCGGTGAACGAAACGTCTTCCACGACAACACCTCCGTTGATGGCCTGTCAAAGATTGGAAGGCAATACGTTGCCGGGCTCACGAGCACCCTGCGGGAGTTCACCGCGGTGTTCGCCCCCTTCATTACGTCTTACAAACGTTATGAGGCTGAATCAGCCGCTGGAACACAAGTTGCCTGGTCGCTTGGTAATCGTACGACAGCAATTCGAGCGATTACTGGCGCCGAACATCTCACTCGCATTGAAAATCGCACCCCCGGGGCAGATGGGAACCCATACCTCGTCCTATCTGCCATGTTGGCCGGTGGCCTGTGGGGAATCGAAAGCGACCTCGATCCCGGCACTGCTTACGCTGGTAACGCTTACGGCGATAGTTCTCTTCCAACCGTTCCCAGAACCCTCGCCGAAGCGGTGGACCTCTTCGAGCAGAGTGAAGTCGCCAACAAATACTTGGGTGAGGAATTTGTTCGCTACTACGGGGCGACCCGACGCTTGGAAGTCGAACAGTTCAACAGCGCAATAACAGACTGGGAGCTGTCCCGGTACTTTGGCAAAGTCTGACCCCACCGCGGATTGGTAGACACTGGGAGAGCGCCTCCATGACGCTCTCCCAGGGTTTTTGCCTTGCATCCTTGCGTCGAGATGGCGCATGCGCCTTCAATACCTGTATGAGGCGCTAATGCGGCGTCCACAGAGAAGTCAATGCACTTATCGAAACAGTGGCGCTGTAGCCGGCTTATGTTCTCGTTGTTGCTGTGCTGCCATGGCGACGTATGTCGCAGAGATAGCTGACCCGTCCGGGGTGGGACCAGATGATCAACAGTTGGGCCGCGGCGACCGGTCCGACTACTGGTTCGGCGAGCAGTGCCGGCCCGGCAGGGTGTTCGTGGATCCGACGGACCAGCTCGGGTTCGATGTCCGCGAGCTGGCTGCCAAGAAACTGTATGCGCGCGGTGATCGACTGCATGGTCACCAGCGTGATCAGGTGTTCGACCGTGGCGGCCGCGGTGGTGACCATGCTTCCGATCAATGTCAGCTGGGTTGCCAGCGGACGGCCGCAGCAGCGCCCGCAGTTGTTCGGGTGCAACCACGATGAGGCTCCTGAGTTCGTTGATTGCTTTGGTACGGCTGACGAGGCCCGCCTGGCGGGTCGCTGACAGGGCTCTGATCCCTTCACGCAGTCCGCCCACGCACGGACTGGGCTGGTGTTCCCGTGCCAACGCGGTCCGGGCGGCGCGGACCGCGTCGAGCCGATCGTTCTTGGAGCCGCGGGCGCGTTTCAGGGCACCGACTTCGACTACATCCTCACCGGCTAGGGCAAGTTCCCCTGCCAAGCCGGCGGCGAAGCTTCCTGTTCCCTCCAACGCCCAGACGCGGCGTCCAGGCGCGTGCTGTCGTGCCCACTCGAGCATGCGTGCGTATCCCGGACCGCCGGCCGCTGCCTCGATGTGGGCGTGGATGCCGCCGGTGGCCGTATCCAACACCGCCAGGTCGATGGTGTCACGTCCGGATCACCTCCGATGACGTAGTCATAGTCCTCTGCCAACTCGGTCATTGGTCGTACCCTAGTCAACTGGCGAACACGTCCACGCCGGACACGAAGGAAGATCACTCATCGCGGCAGCACTATGAAGGGTCACGCCCGAAGGGCGGACAAGCTCCTAATTAATCCAGGACCAACTGGGTCAGGTCGGCGCCGGCAGTTCAAGAGACGGGTCCAACGGAAGGCGCGCCTGGTTGCGGCCCTTCTCGGGAGTCACCTCTTGCTGCCGGCACTAACCGTTCCGGATCAGCCCTTCCAAAGCCACTTCTCATACTCACAGTGTTCTCGTTTGAGCCGCGCTTTCAGGCACTCGCGGGGTCGCAGAAGTACACCGGGATAAAGTGTCCGCCACATCAATCCTGGTGACAAGACATCTCGGTCCCCTGAGCCCATATCAAGGAACGGCGCAGATGGGCCGATCTGATCTGCGACCGTGTCCGGCAATCAACACGCTCCGGGCCGCCTTGCTGAAATACTTCCCTGCGCTCGAGCGCGCGTTCGACTCCAAGAAAGCCCCGCTCATCCTTGTCAGTGGCTACCAGACCCCGAGAATGTCCGGCGGATAGGACTGACCCGGCTCACCGGCTGGCTGAGGAAACGCGGCTGCCGCAACAGTGTCAAGATGGCCTAGAAGGAACTGATTGCCGCGAACTCCGGGCACACCCTCCTGCCAACGCAATTGAGACGAGAGGCCAAGGGGACGGCGCGCGACCGAACATAGGTCATCGGAAGCGAGAGGGTGTCAGCATCCGCGCCGGTGCGGCTGGCCACCCAGTCGATGGCCCTATTGATTCCGGCCGCAGTGGTGGGAAATGACCGGGATTCAAGTAGGGCACCGGTGGTGGCTACGAGGATTGCGTAGACATGATTGCGGGCGTGTGTGTCGACACCCACGACAAATGGGTGGGCATGAGCGACGATGGACATGGCGGTCACGGCACCTTTCCGAGAAACGAGGACATGGGTCAACGGCCGTCAAGGGCCGGTACCAGTCCGGGTAGGAGTCACGTCGGAACAGCACTGTGATGGGTCACGCCCCGCCATGGGGTGGACAATCTTCTGATCAAGCTACCGAGGTGGGCCGGGATGGTACCGGCCACCAACCCCAAAAGATGGACAAGTCCACAGCAAGACAATCAAACGTCAATGATTGTATGAGCCACATCCTCGGGGGCGGGCGGGCCAGTAGCCATCCTGCCAGCCGGTCCCGGACCAGCCATGATCAAGACTCACAGTGATTGTAGGGATGGAGCCACTCGGGGAAAGCTGCGACACGCTCGGCCTCGGAGCGGTAGGGCCGGATGTAGGCCCATTCCTCCAGCATCGTGCGGTTCAACCGTTCGACCTTGCCGTTGGTCTGCGGGCGATAGGGGCGGGTGCGTTTGTGCTTGATGTCCGGGCCCAGGGCCTGAGCGAAGGCCTTGGACCGGTAGCAGTTCCCGTTGTCCGTCAGGACCCGCTGGATAGTGATCCCTTGGGCTTGGAACCAGACATTGGCCCGCTGCCAAAAGGCTGCTGCTGTTTCCTTTGTCTCGTCCGCGAGGATTTCGGTGTAGGCCAGGCGGGAGTGGTCATCGACTGCGTTGTGGAGGTAGTGGTAGCCGGGACGGCGGTTGGACGGCGTCCCGGCTTTGTTTCGGCGTCCGGCGGCCCTGCTCAGAACCCGGTGTCCACCGCCGTCCGGGATCCGGCCGACTCTTCTATGTCTGTCAAGCGGCATTAGTGCAGGAGGCATTGAGCGTCCTATAGATGCGCCGGGCCAGGTAGCGCTTGATGCATCGACGGATTTCCCTGTTTGTGTGGCCTTCTGCCCGCCGCTTCTCGACGTATTTCCGGGTCTCGGGATCGTGGGCCATTTTGGTGAGCGCGACCATGTGTAAGGCTCGGTTCAGGCTTCTGTCGCCCCCGCGGTTCAGGCGGTGGCGGACGGTGTTTCCTGAAGACGCAGGGATCGGGTTGACGCCCGCCAGGGAGGCGTAGGCGGCCTCGTTTCGAACCCGCCCGTGGTGGGACCAGGTGGCGAGGCAGGTCGCTGCAGCGACGGGCCCAAAGCCCGGTTCCTGAAGCAGGGGCGCGGCCTCGCTGATCTGCACCAGCTCGGTCAGTTGGTTCTCGTTGGATTTGAGCTGTTCATCGAGTTCGAGGACACGCCTGGCCAGGCGAACCGCTTCGGCGCGGGCAATGGACAGGGAGAGCTCCTCCTCGCGTGCACGCCACCGTGAGACGTCAGTGATCTGCCCGACTGAAAGAGGCTTCCGGGCGTCCATTCCCAAAACGTGTGTGCGCAGCAGCGCGGTGAGCGCGTTGGCCGAGCGGGTCCGCTCGGTGCTCATCGCATCGCGTGCCGTGATCAGGATCCGCAGGGCTTGACGGACCCCGTCGTTCACCCTGGGCCGGCGCAGCTTCTCCAGCGGCAGCGGCAGCACGGCCGCGCCGATCCGGTGGGCGTCCAGGGCATCGGACTTCCCAACGCCGCGGCGCTTCCTGGCATCCATGCGTGGTGCCTCGGCGATCGGGAAGCCCTCGGCGGCAACAGTGCCGGCCAGGACAGCCCCGTAGGATGCGGCGCCTTCGATGACCCAGAGCGTGTCAGCGTCCGCCCCGGTACGGCGGGCGACCCAGGCGATGGCCCTGCTGATGCCGGCAGGCGTCGTGGGAAACTCCCGGGTATCCAGCAGCTCGCCGGTCCCAGCGGCGAAAACGGCGTAAACATGATTCCGGGCGTGGGTATCAACCCCCACGACAAACGGGTGGGAATGCGCAACGATAGACATGGCGGTGCAGCACCTTTCCTCAGCGATGGACAAGGTCCGGCCGCTAAAGGCCGGTACCGGTCCGGGTAGGAATCACATCGGAACAGCACTGTGACGAGTCACGCGCTCAACAACGCGGACAATCTTCTGATCAAGTCACCGAAGTGGGCCGGACAGGTACCGGCCGACCACCCCGACGGAAGGACAAGTCGGACGCAAGACACTACTGGTCATAGTTTCTTTGAGTCACAACCACCGAGGCGGACGGCCGATACTATCCTGCCAGCCAGTCCCAGACCAGCTGCTGATAAGACTCACAGAGTTTCTTGATGTCGACATGGACCAGGTCCCCGGGCCTGTCGTGTTCGTAGCGGCGGATCACCCTTCCGGTGCCGCGGTCGAGCCAGGCCAGTTTCGCCAGCCGGTAACGGGACAGCACGCGGTGCACAGTGGACGGGTGGATGCCCAGCAGATAACCGATCCTGGCAGGCCCCCACCGGCGGTTGACGCGCAGGGCGATGATCCGCCGCTCGATACGCGTTGCCGTCCGCCGTGGAGAAGAATGCGGGCGGCTGGAGCGGTCCTCCATCCCAGCCGGGCCGTGCTCGCGGTAGCGCCGTGCCCACCGCGCGGCGGTCGGAACCGAGACCTGGAACCGTTCCGCGGCCCGGCGCAGACTCCAGCACTGATCAACGACACACTGCGCGAGCCGCAGCCTGCCACGAGGCGTCAGAAGAGCGTTAGGGTGGGACATGAAGACCTCCGTGCGTGGAATTGGACTCTAGACAAGCCCCACTCCACCCGGAGGTCTTCTTCATGTCACCAACCACGCCGAGCGTCATCAACGTCCGTGGTCAATACACCTAGGCTTCCCCCACCCTGGTCCCTTATCTCATGAGGTCTTAGCACCAAAGACATCCAAGGTGAGAGCTCTTGACACGCACCGACTGGGCGGCTTGTGCATGAAGTACCCCGTGATGTAGCGATCCCGATACTCTTCACGCACAAGCCACCGCCCTCGTCGGCATTGACTCGGGCAGCTGCCTCCCTTTGGCAGTCCTTTAGCGTCCGGCGGAAAGCTGTACCGCAACGTCGACGATCATGTCCTCCTGGCCACCAACGTAACCGGCCCTACCTACCTCTTCGAGGATTTTCCAAGCCGGCACGCCATAGCGATCGGCAGCGCGTTCAGCATGGATGAGAAAGGAAGAGTAAACGCCGGCGTAGCCCTGCATAATAGAAGCGCGATCCATGACCGGGATGCGTCGGATGTAGGGCCTGACGGTATCCTCGGCTGCGGCCATGAGCGCTTGGACGTCAACGCCTGTGTTGATGTTCAACCGGTCGAAGGCAGCCGCCAAAACCTCAGTGGGCGAGTTGCCTGCTCCAGCCCCGAGGGCCGCCAAGGTGCCGTCGATCTGCTTTGCGCCGGCCCGGACGGCGAAGACCGAGTTAGCAACTCCGAAGGACAGATTCTGGTGGCCGTGGAATCCCACCTGCGCATCTGACCCGAGCTCGGCAACGAGCGCGGCAACGCGGTCGGAGACGTCCTCCAAAATCAGAGCGCCAGCAGAGTCCACCACATACACGCACTGGCAGCCAGCGTCGGCCATGATCCGAGCCTGTTTGGCCAATTCTTCGGGGGAGACGCGATGGGACAGCATCAAAAAGCCCACAGTTTCCATGCCCAGGTTCCTGGCATGGCCAAAGTGCTGGATAGATACATCCGCTTCAGTGCAGTGGGTGGCAAGACGGACCACGGAAGCGCCAGCGTCCCGGGCCTCATTTAGGTCCTCGAGGGTACCCAGGCCAGGGAGCATGAGCACCGCGATCTTCGCCCTTGTGGCCTCCTCGACGGCTGCCTTGACTAAGTCGAGTTCGGGGGTGAGGGAGAAGCCGTAGTTGAACGAGGAACCACCCAAGCCGTCGCCGTGTGTAACCTCGATGACCTGCACTCCGGCGTCGTCCAGTGCCCGGACGGTGGAGCGCACGTGGTCCACCGTGAACTGGTGGCTCATCGCGTGGGATCCATCACGAAGTGTAGTGTCGGTCAAGCGGATGCTGTAGTCGGGTGAGGTGCTCAAGCGTGTGCTCCTGCGGTAGTTGGGGCGGTCCCCGCCAGCTTGCGCTCGGCAAGCAGGTCTGCGGTGCGGGTCGCGGCGGCGGTGATGATGTCAAGGTTGCCGGCATATTCGGGCAGATAATCAGCCGCTCCCTTGACTTGAATCCAGACGCCGACTCGGCCCTGGTTATTCCACTCGGGGCGGGCGTGGTCAAACTGCGGGTCCACCCGTAGCGAGTAGCCGGGAACGTAGGCTTGGACTTGTTTGACGGTGCGGGCTATAGCCTCCCGGATGGCATCCTGCACGGGTCCAGGCTCAGTTGCCTCGGCCGGGACCGCAGCGTAGACGGTGTTTCGCATGATCATGGGAGGTTCGACGGGGTTGATGATGATGATAGCTTTGCCGCGGGCAGCACCGCCGACCACTTCAAGAGCCTTTGCGGTGGTTTGAGTGAATTCATCAACATTGGCCCTGGTTCCTGGCCCTGCGGACTTAGACGCGATCGACGCAACGATTTCAGCGTAGGGCACGGGGACGACAGACGAGATTGCAGCGACGATCGGCGTGGTTGCCTGCCCGCCACAGGTGATCATGTTTACGTTCTCCGCTTCCGGCACAGCGTCCAGATTCACCACTGGGCACACGTACGGGCCCACGGCGGCCGGGGTCAGGTCGATGGCGGTGATCCCGGCCGCAGCGTATCGCGGCGCGTTAGCGGCGTGGGCTTTCGCGGAGGTGGCCTCGAACACGAAGTCGGGTTTATCATCCTGGGCCAGCAGCCAGTCGACTCCCCCATGGGACGATATCAGGCCGAGCCTGGCGGCACGGGCGAGTCCGTCAGAGGCGGGGTCAACGCCAATCATGTATGTCGGTTCGAGGTGCTCGCTGCGGCGCATCAGCTTGAACATCAAGTCGGTGCCGATGTTGCCCGACCCGACGATTGCCGCCGTCATTTTTTTGGCTGTCATGAAAGAAGCCCTTTCCTGTTTAGGTGAAACGGATAGTCAGGGACCCTAGGTCCCCGAAGTCAGCTGTCGCCGTGCTGTCTGCAACAACCGGCAGCGCTTTGGTAAAGGAGCCCGGCAAGATCAACTGCCCTGCCTGGAGCGCAACGCCTTGCTCACCAAGGACGTTGGCCAGCCACGCCAGCGGGGCCACGGGGTCGCCCATAACCGCCTCACCGTTGCCGGTCTCTGCGGCATGGCCATCTATCACCAGCGTGCACTGCACCGAAGCCAAGTCGGCAACGTCCACGTCAAGCGGCGTGCGTCCAACCGCGATGGCCCCGCACGATGCATTGTCCGCAACGGTGTCGACCAGCCTGATGTCCCAGTCGGTGATGCGCGAATCGATGATTTCGATAGCCGCGTAGACTGCCCCGATCGCCTCGCGGGCCTGCTCCACGCTGACCCCCGGCCCCCGGAGGGTTTCCTTGAGCACGAAACCGAACTCCGGTTCTACTTTTGGGGCGATGAAGTCAGAAGCCGGGATAATCGCTTCATCATGGTGGACCATGTCTTCAAAGAAGAATCCGAAGTCTGGTGAGTCCACGCCCAGCTGGGCCTGCATGGCGGGCGAGGTGAGCCCGACCTTGCGTCCAGCCAGCACCCGCCCCTGCGCCAGATGGTGCTGCAACTGCGCGTTTTGGATCTCATAGGCGTCCTGGATACTCATCCCCTCCAGCCGGGTGCGCAGCGGAGAAATCGGCACGAGGGTGCGGGTCGCCTCCAGCAGCTCATCGGCGAACGGCTGCAGGACATTGATTGCAGTTTGCGGTTCCACATTGGCTCCTAGTTCGTTCCATAACCTATGGAAAGGCTTTTACTCTGATCTTGATTGTGTGGGCAGCGTCCGGCAGACTGCAATGATGCGTACCGCTGATTGGAACACCTCATCGTCCGTTTTGGAGCGCTCCGCGTTGATCCTCGGGGCATTCCGCTTCGAAGACCGGACTCTCGGGGTTTCCGAGTTGGCCCGCAGAACTGGTTTGGCAAAGTCGACTGTTGCGCGGCTGACAGCTGAGCTGGTGAGGCTGCAATACCTGGAACGCCACGGGGTGTCACTACGACTTGGCCTGGCTCTCTTCGAACTCGGCCAGTTGGCGGCGACTCCCAAGGAACTGCGCAGACGTGCCATCGGCATCATGGCGGACCTGCGCAACGCCACAGGACATACAATTCACCTCGCCTTGCTGGACGGAACGGAAGTGGTGTACATCGAAATTCTCCGTGGCCACGGCACTCCCCAGTTACCCTCCCGGGTGGGCGGACGGCTCCCGGCGCACGCCACGGCCGTAGGCAAGGCCATGCTCGCCTTCTCGCCGGACCAAGTGATCGAAAATGTCATTTCCGCGGGTCTGCCGCTTGTCGGACCTAGCACCATCACGGATGAGAAGTCCTTGAGGGCCGCTCTGGCCGACATTGCAGAGACCGGCCTTGCATACGAACGCAATGAATCCGCACCTGACAGCTTTTGTGCAGCGAGCCCGGTGATGGACACCGGAGGCAAGCTCGTAGCGGCCATCTCCGCCTCGGGCAAGGTGGGGCATTTGGATATCCATCGCGTGGCACCAGCGGTGCGAACCGCGGCCCTGGCCCTGGGACGCCAACTGCCCCGAAACGCGGCGCTTGCCGACGGCTGAGCAAGAAAGCGAAGTTGCAGACCAGAATCAGTGACACAGGAGACAGACGTACGTTTCGTGTGGCACCAGTGATGCCCGCGCCCTTCAGCGCATTTCACCACTGCCCTCAGCGCCAGGAGACCTACCCGCTGCAGGGCGCCTAAGAACGACATCGATGGGGATTACTGTACGCTCCTGGGAACGGTCGAAAACGAATTCGCAGCTTCCGCTCCCGGTGGACATAGTCATCGTGCGGGCGGTCCTAATCGACTTGCGCGATTGGTCCATCACATTCAGATAGTTTCGGTCCCATTCGCATACGGCCCTTGTAAGCCCTGGTTCACCGGCTGCTTCGAGGAAATTGAAGGCACCGCATCGTGGCATCACGAGTTTCCAGCCGGTCTCAGTTGTCTCATGGTCAAACTGAAACCCCTTCCCGAATATAGCTTTATACATCGGGATCAGATGCTTGCCCGTCGCCTCCACGGGCCGTCGGGATAGTGACAGGAGCAGCCTGGCAAGAATCCGGACCGACGCCCCGAACGTCTTGCGGAAGGATCTACGGACGGCGTCGAAGGCTTCTTCAGGGCTGACTCCCCGTGCAATGAGCTCACGATGGGTACCCAGGACCATCGAGGGTATGCCGATGACTGACACAATCCCTTGAGGATCGGGAGCCTCGTGCCGGTGAAGCTCGAAGGACTCGGATGTTCGCCGCCGTGCGCCGAGGACGACAGCGTTTACCTCGCCCGGCAACAGATAGCGCACCTCATCTCGCAACCGCCGGAAAAAAACGTATTGCCACATGCGCCATTCAACCATTACAAGGTAAGTCTTCATCGACATCTTCGACTCCATTGTTGTGCTCTAAAACTGGTCTTTGGACCGCTTTCCGTGTGTCCCGCTACGCCGCAGCACCAAGGGGCAGCGGATCAAGCTCGAAATTCCCCCATGCGGGTCCTGCCCTTCGACCCGGCAAACACGCCTCCAGATGAGGGCGCCGGTACGATGTGCCCCTCTTCCGGGGCTGGTTTTACGAATTCCAATATGAGCTCGCCGATGTGTGTACGCTGCCCTATCGTTGAACTACCAGCCCGAACGCACTGGGAAACAGGCTGACGAGCACGTAATGCCTGACCAACTCACCTCTGACGCTGAATGTTCCGGCGTAGGCCGCCTCAGCTGAGAAGGACCGCCGAATAAGGGGACTTCCTATCATTCGTAGTAGGAACGAAGGCATCTACTATCACGACGTCAAGCGTTTGAAACATCACGACCTCCCGTTAGAAGAAGATAATTTATGCTTCACGCCTGCGCACGCCTTGAAGCTCGCGGAGTACGAGGCGAGGGCAGGGAGAATGATGTGCCCGACTCAGCAGCCAACCTGCGTCCCGTCAAGTCTCTGGGCTTGGCGTTAGGTTCATGATCAGCCAGAGACCTTTTGCTTGCAACAAGGTGGTTCCACACCTTGGAACCAAGCATTTTGAATTCTGGCCAACCCCACTCAAATACGCCCCGTTCGACTGGACGCGTCCGATGCGGCGATGCAAGCTCTTCAATCCGCCCACCTCGTCCTGAGGCCGCCGCCCAGGGGTGTGGCAATTGCACCGAGGGCCAGTTGCCCTGTTGAGAAAGTGACCTGAGGCACCTATGCTATTGGTATGTTGGTCAGCCCAATGGTCCCTTCGGTGGCCGCACTCCCTGTTTCCGAAGCGTTGTCGTCTGTTCATAAGGCGGCAGCACTTCTCATTGCCTTCAACCACACCGGCGGGTGCGCCACCTTAACCGAGCTGGCAAGGGAAGCAGGCCTTCCCAAGTCCACGGCACACCGGCTCCTCGGTATTTTGCGAGAGGTCGGTCTGGTCGATCGGAACGACATGGAGTGGTATCTCCGCCGACCGGTCCTGCAACTAGGTGCGCTGGCGCTTCGCGGCGGTGCCGGTGCGCTACGGGAGGTCGCCCTTCCCTACATGACCCAGCTCTATGAAGAAACCCACGAGAACGTCCACCTCGCGATGTTGGAAGGCATTGAGGTCGTCTATCTGGAAAAGGTGTACGGGCACCGATCGGCTCCCTCCCCGTCACGTGTGGGCCACCGCGTTGGCGCGCATGTCTCTGCGGTTGGCAAGGCCATGCTCGCTTTTTCCGATGAAGCGAAGGTCAGGGACGTGATTGTGTCAGGTTTGCGCCCGGCGACACCCCACTCTGTTATTTCGCCACGGGCTCTGCTTCGCCAGTTGGAAGCAGTACGCACCAGCGGAGTCGCATACGACCTGGAAGAGTGTCGTCTGGGCCTTACGTGCGTGGCGGCGCCTGTAGTGACAGCAGACGGGCGGCCAGTGGCGGCAATATCGGTCGCTGGTTCGACTCGCACGATGAGATTGGATTTGGTAGCCGAGAAAGTAAGGGCCGCTGCTCGGAAGATCAGCGTTCAGGCGGGGCCGGATGTAGACCTGCTCGCAACAGCCGTATGAAGGACTGCCGAATGCTGCTTCTGGGCGTTGCGCCTGTCGCTTACTGCCCTGCATTACTATGTTCAAATTCGAAGGGGGCGCCGCATGTTGCCTGTTGATCATATGGGCGATGTGACGTGGTCCTACACGTCCAATTCTTCGCTAACCAGTGTGGACCAGGTTCAAACTACATTGAAGAACATGATTCATCGGGGTGAACTTGCACCCGGCGACCGCTTGCCTGCAGAACGACGGCTCTGTGCCCTCTTACAGGTATCCAGGTCGACTCTCCGTGAAGCTCTGAACGCCTTGCGTGCAGACGGCTACATCGAGGTTTACCGCGGCGGTCCGAGCGGGGGTTCTTTCATAAGCCATCTCGACGTGGCGTATGGGCGTTGGCTCGCATGGATGCAAGCTGACTCGTCACGGCTTCGAGAAATAATGCATCTAAGGACGGCTATAGAATGTCAGATAGCCTGGCTCGCTGCGGAGAATTCCCAAGCCCTCGACGTGCTGACAGTCATCCTGCCCGCGCACAGATCGAATATGAGCCAGAAAGAATTTCGTGACGCGGATGGACGTTTTCATGCTGCGTTGGCGGACGCCGCCGGCAGCCCTCGACTGAAGTCTTTGATGCTGGAAGCCCGTGGAGAACTTTTTGTGCCCGCGAGTTCCAGTTTGATTAACGCTGCAATGATCGACCGCAGTCACCGCGAGCACGAGATCATCACGCAAGCTGTCCAGGCAGGTAACCCAGGGGCAGCTGCAGAGGCAATGAGAGCCCATCTTGCCTCCACTTACCACGACGTCTCCTCGGCTTTGAATCTGCCTGAAGCGTTGTAAACCGCTGCCCGGACCCGGAGTTGTGGGCTCTACCAGAGGACGCAGGTTGGATTTCTTCGAGTTCGGACAGCAGCTGAATACTTGCCGTTACTTGGTTCCTGGGGCAAAGGGACCCTGAAACGGGAGCCAGAAGACCTGCAAGCACGCTTTAGTGCCTGCAGGTCTTCCGCTTTACTCCAGGAAGTATTCTTTCTATCTTGCGCTTCGACTGGGAGCCATCTGCGGCAGGGCGTCAGTGCGGGGCCACCACGCCCGAGATCGGCGGTACTTCCGCTTTGTTATCTTCGAATGAATTTCCGATCGAGGTTCCCTTCCGTCTTGTGGCATATGCCCCTGACGCACCCACAAGTGCTGCCAAGAGGATGAGCCATGGTAGAAGCACCGGGATGCCGGAAGTAGCGCCCGCCAGAATGTCCCAATTGGCTACAGCGAGGTACACGGCCGCCGTCAGTCCGAGGGCCGACAGGATTGGAGCTACTGCGCTGCTCCACGGGCGGAATTCCTTGCGTTTTTTGCGGAGGAAGAAAACTACTACAGCGATGGAGGTGGTGGCTTGCATCACTAGAACGCCCAGGGTTCCGAGGCCAACGAGCCAAGCGTAGAGCTCTGCGAAAGGGTCGGCGCCGGCGAGCATGAACGTTCCAACAACGACAAGAGAGAGGGCAGTCACCGTGACGCTCGCGATGTGTGGGGACTGCCACCGCGGATGTGCGGATCCAAGGACGCGTGGCAGAACCCCGGATCGGCCGAGTGCAAAGTTATATCGAGACAGTGTGTTATGGAACGCGACTAGCACTGCAAAGGTACTGGTCAACAGTAGGAGATTCATGGCCAGGGTTGACCAATGTCCGACGAACTGGGTATTGAGAGCAAAGATGAACCCGGACGGGTCTTCGGTTGCGGCTTGCTGGATTTTATCGGTGCCGCTCGCCAACGAGATTGCCCACGTGGAGACCGAGTAAAAGACCGCAATAAGCACTACGGCAACGTAGGTTGCACGAGGAATAGTTCTCGAGGGATCCTTCGCTTCCTCGCCGTAAATGGCCGTCGCTTCGAAGCCCACGAACGATGCGGCAGCAAAGAGCAACGCCACCCCGAGTCCGTCCGTGCCAATGGTGCTGGGCTGGAATGAGTCCAGGTTGATCCCCGCAGCTCCGCCTTGAATGAACACGGCCGCATCGAATACCGAAAGGATGAGTACCTCTCCGATCATAAGAACTCCCAGCACCTTGGCACTGAGGTTGATCTCGAGATAGCCGAGAAGCGCCACTGCTGCCCATGCGCCGGCGGTCCACAGCCTCCAGTCCGTTTGTGTCCCGGTAAGATCACCAATAACTGCACTACAGAAGTAGCCGAAGAGGCCGTAGAGCCCCATGAGCATGCCGTTATAAGAGATCAGCGCGACCGCTGCCCCGGCGAACCCAACCGTCCTCCCCAAACCTTGTTCAAGGTAGGCTGCGAAACCCGCGGAACTCGTGACGAAACGGCTCATGGAACCGTATCCGACAGCAAACAATATGAGTATCACTCCGGCGATGAGGTATGCGCCTGGGGCTCCTGCGCCCACAGCCGCAAAGGCGATCGGCGATCCGCCCAGGGCCGCAGCCAGCGGGGCGGCGGCTGCGACGACGAAGAAGACAATCCCCGGCACGCCGATCGCGTTCCGCTTGAGCGCGGGCGGGGTGGGTTTCTTTGTATGGTCTGACATATAACTCTCGATCCATTAATGTCCGGACTGACGCCCGGGGCATAGGGGAAAATAGGGGTTGTATTTGAAGCGCCAGGCTCCGGCTACCTACGCAGGGAACCCCAACGCATATGAGTTAGTCCGAAAACGTGCTGGCCCGAAGAGTTAACTGCCCTGCGCGAGGCAGAGAAGGCCAGTTTGGTCGGCGGAAGACAGGAAGCCCGGCCCCAGGGATGCGAAGACGGTCCTTCCGGAGGGAACCTTGGGGAGCCCTAGCCTCTCGCTCCTGGTTTCCTTATGAAGGGGTCCGCTCGTAACGGAGAACCCCGTCAACGTAGGTCCTGAGCACCTGCATGTCGCGTAACTGGCGGGTTGGGCAGGTGAGAGGGTCTCGGTCCAGAACAAGGAGGTTGGCGCGCTTGCCAACTTCAATGCTTCCCTCCTCGGAGCCACGTCCTGAGGCCTGCGCTGGGTTGATGGTGTACATGCGCAGTGCTTCCTCGGCCGTTACGGCTTCGTCAGGTTCTAAAGGAGCGCCGGCCAGGGTTTCCCGTGCAACGGCGGTCCACATAATCTCGGCTGGCGAAAAGGTACCGCAGGGATGGTCCGAGGCCAAGCTGACGCGGACGCCAGCGTCGATCATGCTGCGCACGGGAAAGAGTTTGAGGTGGTGCTGTTTTTCACCGCGCCACATATCAAAAACCTCGCCCCAGCCGTAAGCCAAGCCAGGATTGGCGACAAGGTCGATGCCCAGTTCCGCCATTCGCTGCCCTTGGCCTGTTTCTGCGATGAACGCATGCTCGAGTCTTAGGACTGTTTCGGCATTGCTTTGTCTGCGGACAGCCTCATAGGCGTCGAGGACAATGTCGATGGCGCAATTGCCCATTCCATGGATCGCGAGATTAATGCCCAATTTGCTGGCTTGAACGGCCAGGTGGTGTACTTCGTCCTTGCTGTAGAAGTTCGCGCCAACGTGGGTTTTGCACCCATCATGGATTTGGTCTATTGCTGGACTCGGGTAGGCGCGGTCCACAAAGATTTTCATGGCGCCGCCTCGGAGCAGAAAACTTTCGGGCTCCATGATCCGATCGACTATGTCCGATCGGCCCAGGTCTTGCATCGAGAAGAAGTGGTCTCCTCCGTGCAACTGCTGAAGCGTAAAGGGCATTTTGCCTGCAGCATCGGCGCGACGATACAGCTCCGCAGACTTGGCCGTGACCATGGCATCACCAACCCCGGTTAGGCCGACAGCGAGATAGCTATTCATCTTGGAATGCAGCATTTCTACTGCTCGGTCCCAGTCGCGATCTGCGTAGTCGTTCCAAGAGGCCGAATGCAGGAGGTTGGCGGCGGCCTCAAGTAGCGTTCCCGTTGGGGTTCCACTGGCATCCCGTTCAATCTCCCCGCCCCAAGGGTCGGGTGTATGGGCGCTGATGCCCACCTGATCCAGTGCAGCACTGTTCGCGAATCCTGCGTGGCAACTCGCGTCAATGAGAAAGAAAGGATTATTCGGGGCGACTTCGTCAAGCTCATATCGCGTCGGGTTACGTTGTTCACGAACGTGCGAGGCGTGAAAGTTCATTCCGCGAACCCATTGTCCCGGCGGGACGGTCAGGCAATGCCTCTCGATGACCTCTAGAACCTCGTCCAGAGTCGTAAGCGGTGGCGTGGAGCAGTCAACGGAATCTGGCGCGAACGCCGCGACGCTGAGATGGTTGTGAGCGTCGATGAAGCCGGGAACGACGGTCTTCCCGGACAGATCGAGAATTTCAGTGTCGGGTCCCGCTGCCCCTCGCACAGAGGCTTCCGTTCCCACGGCGGCGATTCTTCCTCCACGAAGCAGTACCGCTTGCGCTACGGAATTCCGGGAGTCCACCGTTCGAACAGTTGCATTGGCAATCATGAGGTCACGCGTTTGTGTCATGTCTTCTCCGATTGATCGACGGGCAGCGCAATGCTGTCCTCGGCTTGAAACAAATAATTGACAGCTCGTTCACGCAGAGCTGGCCTTCGGTCCCCCACAATCGCACTGCGTTAGTTGACTGTCGTGTCGAACTCTTTTGCTTACCCAGAGGCGTATACAAACTGTTTCGATCCAACCGGGTAGGCCCCTACCACGAACCTCCTACGCCTGTAGGTTGGGTGCGGGTCAGACCGAGTTAAGCTTGTTCACAGCCGAGCGCGGGTCGCCCGCCAATTGACGCGCGTACTCTGAGAAGGCCCGGCCCCGGACTGCTTCACCGCCGTCACATTCGATGATGCTCCCCGTGATGGTTCGCGCATCGTTTGCGGATGCAAGCGCCACGTACCAGCCGACGTAGTCACCGGGCTCAGGCAGGAAGCCCAGAGGCGAGACTATGGAGATGAGCTTGTCCATTGGCAAATCTGAAATCGTCGATGCAGCCTTCGATAATGCAGGAGGCGGCGCGAGCGCCGTAAGCATTCCGCCGGGCGCGACCGCGTTCACTCGAATCTCCGGTGCAAGCTCGTATGCCAACTGACGCACAAGACCTACGACGGCATGCTTCGCGGCAGTGTAGAGCGGTCCACCTCCGCCAGGGTGAAGGCTCGCATTGGATGCCGTCATGACTAGGGATCCATGTGTTCGACGTAGGGCCGGAGTTGCGGCCTTGGCCCCGGCCAGAAGCGCCTTCACGTTGAGGGAGAAGATCTGCTCGAAGGCCTGATCGAACCCCTCGTCCTCAGGAAGGTCTTCTGCCGAGACCCCAAAGTCCCAATAGCCAGTGTTCGCGATAAAGCAGTCCAAGTGGCCGAAGACCTCTGTCGCGGTCTCCACAACTGTGCGGTTGTCGTCTAGCTGCGTGGCGTCACCCCGAAGGACAACAACTTTGCCTGCGTGCTCCTCAACGAGCACGTTAGCACGTTCGGGCGAGACCTCGAGGACGGCGACGGAGCATCCTTCGGCGACAAATCGGTCAACGATTGCCCGCCCAATTCCTGCTCCGCCGCCGGTAACCACGGCGGCCCTACCCGCAAGTCGTCCTGGAGAAACGCTGACGTGCTCCAACGAGGTATCGAATGCCAGCAGCTCAGCCATTTATCTGCACCATGACCTTGTTGCCGTCAACCATCGTGGGATATACGGTCAATGGAATGGTGGCTGGTGGAGCAAGAACTTGACCTGTTTTGAGGGAAAAGCGGGCCATGTGGGCAATGCACTCGACCACGCACCCTGACTCGACATATCCTTCCGAAAGAGAGGACTGTCCATGGGTGCAGACGTCGTCGCTCGCGAAGAATTGTCCGTCAACGTTGAATATAGCCAGCGCATTCCCGTCTATTTCAAAACGGCGTCCCTCCTCATCCGGCACTTCATCCACCGAGCAAACTACTGTCCAGGTCATGCTACTTGCGGTCATCGGCTTGGCTTGAGATCGCGGTGACCCCACCAACTGGTCGTCGTATAACTCGCGCCGCGATGGGTAGCCTCGTCAATGAGCCGCCCCCCACAGCCGTACTCGATGGTGAATCCGCCCGGGGCAAGAGCGTAAAACGAGTACATGTTGTCGTTGGAGTGCCGACCGAGCGTGGTCTGGGCAAGCTCCTTATCACTGCAACGTTCGTACGCGGCACCTACTTCATCGATGTCGGTTACCTCAAACATGATGTGCTGCAAGGTGTACTGGTTTTTGCCTGCCACGAGTGCCAGGCTGTGATGCCGCTCGTTGCAACGCAGGAAGTAAATTACCTCGGAGCTCAAGTGGATGCTGTCTGTCACTCGCAGGCCCAGGCCGGAGCAGTAAAATTCGAGCATTGCCGGAAGATCGCTGCAGTAGAGGACCATGTGGCCAACGCCCGGGTGCGTCTCAAACTTAACCTGGTGCGGGGATACGAACGGTTCGCCTGCCACGGCTGCGGAGTGGAAGAGCTCCACGCGGTTACCGTCCGGGTCCTCCCCGGTAAACATGCGCTGGACCTGGCGGTGACCCGCATCTGAGGGTGACGCCTCATCAAACTTGTAGCCTTGCGCGTTCAGACGATCGGCAAGCGCTTCGATCTCGGCATCATCGGCCACCTCCCAGCCCGCGAAAGCTAGGTCATTGTGCTCGCCGGACATGATCTGCACCCTAGACGTGCGCTGATCGAGGCGGATGTCGAGGCCATGTCCCTGCTCGGTAACTTGAGCGCCAAGTAGGGGTCCAGCGAGTTCGCGCCAATCGTCGAGTCGGTCAGAAGTGATTCCAAGGTATCCAAGGGTACGTACGCCGTTCATGTTGATACTGCTACCTTTCGTAGGTCAATGGAGGAGTCTTCAATAAGTAGTGGGTCTACGGAGTCGCCGCTTCGAATTAGATTGGTCGCCGTTCGGATCTCGCGCGGGGCGTCCAGGCCGATGGCTCCGACCACTTGCCCGCCGCGCAGGTGCACGCTGATCTTGGTGCCTCCGGTTGACCCGACGCGTTCGATGACGTGGCTTCCTTGATCTGGCCGACCTGCCACCTCGATCCTGTGGTCGTACTGATCCGTCCAAAACCACGGGACCAGAACGCTTGGCGTTTCATCGCCCATAATTGCACGCGCGACGACCTGCGCTTCGTCGATGGCTGTTCGGAAGTGCTCAACCCTGAGCCTCCCGAGGATTCCGAAAGGCCAGGAGGCAACGTCACCGGCGGCCCAGACGCCCTCCATGGACGTCCGTCCAAACGCGTCGCAAACGACGCCGTCTGAGCAGTCGATGCCGCTAGCTGAAGCTACCTCAAGGTTAGGTTGACTACCGGCAGCGACCAGGAGGAGATCACATGGGATGCTCTGACCTGAGGCTGTAATGACGCCCTCGATCTTTGTGGTTCCCACTGCCTGGGCGACCACGTCCTGTACGAAGGCCACCCCTTTGCCCTCGTGGAGTTCTCGTATGACGCCGGCAGCCCAAGAGCCGAGCTTATTCGCGAGCGGTTCAGCGAAGGGCTCTACGAGTGTGACCTCACAACCATTGGAGCGGAGAGACGCTGCTACCTCAGTTCCAATAAAACCGGCACCGGCGATGACCACGCGCCTTGAGGTGGGTAAGTGGGAATAGATGTTCCGCGCGTCCGCCAGATCACCCAGCGTCAGGACATTCTGTAAATTGCAGCCCGGGAAATCAATGCGCCTTGGGCGGGAACCAGTGGTCAGCACGACAGAGTCTGCCATGACCTCACCACCGGCTTCCAGATGAATGGCGAGGCGGGATTGTCGCCGTTCCACTCGCGTTGCGCGAGAACCCAACTGGACGTCGATGCCGTTCTCGGAGTAGAAATGGGCGGGCAAAACTGGTACCACCTCCTGGCCGAGCAGAATCCCTTTTGATAGCGGTGGCCGTTCGTAGGGAAGTTCCGTATCTGCACAAATGAGGGAGATTTTCCCTGTAAATCCTTGGTTGCGGAGCTCTTGGCTAAGGATTGCGCCCGCCTGTCCGCCACCGATAACCGCAATTGTAGTTGTCATAGAAACACCGCCAAGTTGTTGCCGAGCAAAACTGTCTGGTCCAGGAGGATCTGACGTTTTGTGATGAGTAAGTCACCAAAAAGTGGTGATTGGCGACGCACGAGATCTCGTCGGGCACCTGCGAACATGTCCTGGTACGTCGTTCCGCGGGTTCGGTAAAGAAGGAAGCTGGACCTCACGAAAAACGTATCGGGTTCCTCAGTCCGTTCGACCTCAATGTTAGTTATGAGGTGCCGGGTTCGGGACGCCGGGACCTCAGACCAAGCACGTCCAGTTGCCACCTTGCGCACTCGCTGTGCAAGGTCCTCTTTGGACTCGTCAAAGTGGGCGCCGCCTGTGGGGGGCTCGAATTCTTTGCTTTCCTCGCGGGGCATCCGAGCCAGTCGCACGGGGGCGGTGTATCGAATCTCATCGGCAAGGAGGGTCAGCCACTCGTCGAATTTTCGTTCATCCAGGAGCCGCGCCTCTCGGGCCATGAACTGGCTGACCTCGAAATGATCCGTCAGTAGGTTTTCCCGCAGTCGGGATTCGCTGATCATCAGTCCCCCTTCTCCATCAGTTCGAGCCAGCGGCGGTAAAACGACCGGCCGGCCTCTTCGCTGTAGATATTGCCAATGAGGCCAGGGAAGTCGTCGTGCTGGCCGGCGGCACCACGACCCATCGTGAAGTTGAACGATGAGCGCCCGGCACGATTGCCTTTCAGGACACCTTGAATCTCGGACCAATTCTCGCCGTCTTCAGCCTCAAAGATGCCGCCAGCGCTGAAGGTACGTAGTGCGTTGCGGCGCATTGCGTCCTTTACTTCCGCAGGTGCATCCGCGTCACCGAGCGTCCACGTCATCACTTCAATGGAGTGGGGACCCCGTGGTTGCCAGATTCTGAACGTGTTGGTTCCCACTAGGAAGGAGAAGTTGGGAAAAATTGTGTTGTGGCCGCGGACGTGCACCGCGCGGGTTTCTCCGAGTCGTTCAATCTCCGTTTGTCGGATCGCGGCGCGATATTCGCTGGCCACGGGGCCGTAGTCTGTCATGTCGGGCGCGTCATCCAAGTAGAAGCCTGTTCCGTGCCCGCCGGGCGAGCTGAATTGGAGTCCGCGCGTGTCTGCGTTTACCCAGTCGCCGCCCTGGGCAATGAGTGCTGAAATGTGGCTTGTCTCTGCATGGTAAACGTCCGTGGCGAATTGCTCGGCGGGGAACTTCCAGTTGCAGTCGATAATCCAGCGGTTAGGTGCGCCGAGGACCTCGTTGTGTTGCCAGCGGTCGGCAAAAGAGTCGAAGTACCAAGCCATCTCACCCAGGTATTCCTCGAAAGTGGGTCCCTCTTCGGCCCATGTTCCGAAGATAAATCCCTTGTAGTTCGTCACCCGCGGCACGCGCTGTGCGCCAAGCTTCTCTTTGTTGAGAGCCCCGAGGTATCCGTCCTCCTCGTGGGGCACCTGAACGAGTTTGCCGCTGAGGTCGTAAACCCATCCATGGTAGGAGCAGGTGAAAGCCTTCGCGTTGCCCTCATCGGACCTGCAAAGTCGCATGCCGCGATGACGGCACTGGTTCATAAACGCAACGAATTCGCCGCTGCTTTGACGCACGACGACCACAGGGTCGTCGCCCATGGTTGTGGTGAGGTAATCGCCCTTCTTCGGAATCATCGATTCGTGGGCGAGGAACAGCCAGCTCGTCCCAAAGATGCTGCGCATCTCCTGGTCGTAGATGTCCTCATCGGCGTAGATCAGTGCGCTGATCTGGCCCTCGTCAGGGTCGACCAGATCGCTGTACTTCTTGGTCATGTGGGTGCTCCTTGCAAACTTTCATGTTGCAGCCATGTGGCTGTTGCGTTTGTCCTGCTTGATCATCGGATGGGCGAACCGATGATGCCAATGGCTGAGTTCCGGTGGCTAGAACCAGAGGGGGACTTATCTGATATTGGATTTCGCACGGCAGCGGGCCTCCTTGACCACTCGCCCAAATGCGTTAGCGACAGCCTGTCCGTGACTGCGCAGCACATCTTCGAGCTCTGTCACTTTTAGGCGCGTTCGGGTGCGCTCGTCGGTGGGCAGCCCGTCGACATCGCGGTCCATCCAGGACAGGAATCGCTCTGGCACTGCTTCAGGGTGGCTTTGGATGCCCCAAGCGTAGGATCCGACGCGGAACAGCTGGTTCGGGAATTCGGCGGTTCCACCTAATCGAACGGCGTGCGGGGGCAGTTCAGTGACCTCGTCGTAGTGGTAGCTGAAACCCTGATAGGGCGCCGGTAACTGTGCGGCGAGTGCATCCTCAGAGGCGGTTTCCGTCAATTCCACCTCAACGATTCCGATCTCGGGGCCACGCTTGCTGCGTTGGACTTCGCCTCCAGTCGCGACTGCCAGGAGTTGTGCACCCAGGCAAATTCCCAAGAGCGGAGTTTCCCGGCTAACCATCTCGCTGATTAACTTCCGCAGCGGAGGCAGCCACGGCACCTGTTCATCGTCGTGTGCCCCTGGCTGTCCGCCAAGGACAATAAGAGCCTCCAGAGATTCTTTATCCGGCAGGGGGTCGCCTGCGTATGGCCGGTGAACCACCACGTCGAAGTCTTGCTCCTGTAACCAGGGGACCATCCTTCCCAGAGGGGCTCCTGGCTCATGTTCTACCACGTCTATGCGATGGATCATGAAGCCGAACCTTCGGTTTGGAAAGTGGAGGCAGACAAGGCCAAGCCATGTGCGGAGCTTCTGCAGTGTTCGACAAAGGCGCCAAATAGCGACGACCCCTCAGCCTCCTCCGGATGCCACTGGACACCTTGAACCATGCCGCGGCCTTCCATCTCAACCGCTTCAACGACACCATCCTCTGCCCAGGCGACCGCCCGTAGCCCGTGTCCCAGAACCCGAATGGCTTGATGATGATGGCAACTTACCGTAGTTGATTCTCCCAGGGCTGATGACAGCCAGCTGCCTTCCTTTATTCGGACCTGTCGGGGGGCAAAGACCCCGTCAGACCCGTGATTCAGTATTTCGAGGTCATCATGGATGTGTTGATCGAGTGTCCCGCCACGCCAAACGTTAAGAAGCTGCGCTCCCCGGCAGATGCCAAGCAATGGCTTTCCCGCGGACACTGCCGCAGCAAGCACGGCGATTTCGGTGGCATCCCGATTCCGACGTGGTTCACCTGCAGAGGGGTGTCTGGGCTGGTGGTAGAGCGCGGAGTCCACGTCCGGGCCACCGCTAATGACGAGTGCGTCCAGGCGGGAAAGCGAGTCTAGGGCGGCGTCAGGTCTGGACGGAATCAGAAGGGGCGAGCCTCCAGCGTCCGCCACTGCGTCGGCATAGGCGGTTGGCAGCACATCAGCGTCCCTGTTCCAGTACGACCACTGAGTTTGCTCTCTGTACGCCGTAATGCCGATGACAGGACGGCTTTCGACACGTGCACGACTCATGCTTTAAGGAATTCGATAATGACTTGGTCGTGCTCCTCCGGCTTTTCCCATTGCGGCCAGTGCCCACTGTCGCGCATTAAGTAGAACGAGGCGTTGGGGATCTTTGAGGCGACATACTCACCGAAGTCTGGGCCTTCCCATGGGTTACCGTCAGTCCAGAAGACCAGAGTCTCCGGTTTGAAGTTCGCCAAATCTGCTTCTGTATAAAGGTCTGTCCACGTCCAGTCCCTGCCGATTCGGTAGACGTTGCGCATGGCCGCATTGACTTCTGGATCCGCGTAGAGACGGAGGCGGAGTCGAACCATTTCATCGGTCATGCGGTCGGGTTCGGCGACCAGCCACTCCAACCGTTTCTGCATCGTCTTGTAGTCAGGTTCGAGAAGAGTCTTTACAGAGAGTTGCTTCAGTTCCTCGAGGCTTCGTGGAGGGGGCGCAAAATCGTCCTTCTCCAGTTTTACGTTCCCGAAGCCAGTGTTAAGAATAAGTTTGCCGGCCCTCTCGGGATACATCAGGCCGAAGTGGCAGGCGATGGAAGCGCCCATCGATTCACCTTCAACGTGGGCCCAGTCATGCCCCAGCGCGTCGAGGAGGTCTACCAAGGCATCTACTTGCAGACGGTACCGCTCGTCATCGTCGTAGGGCTCCTTGTCCGTGTAGCCATGGTAGAGCGCGTCCACCGCGTAGACGTGGAAGCCGTTTGCGGCCAAGTTTTGAAGGTTTCGAGCGTAGGTCTCCGCGTGACCGCCGATTCCATGTAGGAGGATTAGCGGCTCCCCGTCATGGCCGGCCTCAATGACTCGGTGACGCCATCTCTCCCCTTGGACGAATCGGGTCTGTGTACCCAGGAGTTCGACGGAGATAGGCTCCCACTCTGATAGCGGCTTGCATGTCACAGGCTCGCGGAGTTCGAATTGTTTCGCCTTCGGCATTGGGCCATTCCCTTTTATAGTTCGTATTCGATCGGCTGCTGAAGCACAACCGACAGTCTGTGATCCCATCTAACTTGCCGATATTTCTAATCGCAGGGCTCAGTCAGACAATGTGGGTCTAGTTACCATCCATGGAAGTCGAGAGCATAGGCAACCGGGTTGTTCTATCCCTTGGAACATCCCATCACCCAAGACATCGAAGATCCGTGACGCATCATGATGCTCGCCACGCCTATCCGTACCGCCCTCAGTGCTCGGCCGTCGGGTGCGGCGACCGGCCCGCGTGTCGCTGCAGTACCGGCGGCAGAAGAGGCCCCACGGTAACGCTACGACCTTCGCGTATGCGGCCGCCGGAATGCCGCGGCCCGAAGCCCCTCCCTGGTCACTGTGGGGGCGGGTCGGGACAATGTTCAACTCATGCCGCGGTAGTTCCCCGTCCTGGGTTCTTGTCAGACGCTCCTGGACCGAGACACTCCAAGGCTTACGTCAGCCTCGACTTAGCGCGCATGCCTGACATGGGGCATGCAGAAGGAGCTTTCCGTGTGCGGCCGCACCCTGGTTATAGATTGGTCTGTCAGCAACGGCTGAAGGCTTCCCAGGTGCTCCTCACCGTCAGCCAGTGACGAACATCGTTTTGAGCTGTCGAAGGCGTGGCGTTCTCTGTCTTGCGCATTTCAGTGGCGCCTTCCGGCGCCAATTCGGCAGTCCCCGCCGTCGTTGCTCCGCTCCCCCACTTAGCCGCCCAGCAAATCGGGTCTCATTGATAGCTGCCCCGCAAGGGAGCTGCCGCATTGGTCAAGGAGTCTGCGATTCTCAAGCAAGACTTCAACGCGCTGCATACCTACCATTGAATTCAGGAAATCTAAACAGCCATGAAGACGCTATATGCGGTGCCATAACGGACTGCTTTCAAGCCAGCGAAAGGAACATCTTCTCGAGTTCCTTAAGGTCGTCCGCGGTAGCCGGATGCTCTGCGTCCTGGAGGTGGTATTGGAGTGCCGTCGAGATGATGGCGAACCCAGCCCTATCGAGGGCTCGGGAGACAGTTGCCAGATTGTGCACCGCAACCCGGCATTCCTGTCCGCTTTCAATGGAGCTGATGACGGCGTCCAATTGACCGCGGGCTCGCTTGAGGCGGTTGAGCACGGGATTCATTTCTACCGGATCCAACTGCATGTTCTCTTCTCCTCATGAAAAATTGCGCTGGTACTTAGGTCAGAAAGTATACCCGCCGGGTATATTGCATACCCATGGGGTATCTGCCACCATGGAGTTGAACTTCAGGTGCCGAGGCCGCGATGCCAGTGCGGCCGTCAGCAACGAGATGAATATCAGGGAAACGTCGTTCCCGGCAGTGTCGGGAAGCGAGCGATACCACCTGTCTCATCCATTGCCACAAACGCCCGCCTACTGGGATGTTCGAGTATTAGCCTTGCCAAGGCGCGGATACCTGGAGCCAACCCACAATCAAAGGAGAAATCTTGTCTCTTGAAATTACGCTCGTCGGCGGCCCCACTGCGGTTCTCGACTTCGACGGTTTCCGCATCGTCATCGACCCGACGTTCGATGAGCCACAGTCATATCGGCCAGACGGCTCCCCTGTCACGATGATTAAGACGGTCGGACCGGCATTCACTCCGGAGGAACTGGCGCCCGTCCACCTGGTGCTCGCTTCACATGAGCACGAGGACAACCTGGACCATTCGGGACGTTCATTCCTGGCTGCAGCGGATAAGGGGCTGACGACCCCCGAGGCGGCTGCCAAGTTCGGGGATAACGTGGGAAGCCTGGAGTCCTACGAATCCTTAGTGGTTCCAATGCCTGACGGTCGAAACCTTAAGGTGACGGGTGTTCCGGCCCTTCATGGCCCTGATGGTGTATGGCAGATTGCCGGCCCGGTGACGGGTTGGGTCCTCTCCGGCGACGGCGTACCGACCACCTATGTGAGCGGCGACAATTCATGGCTCGAGCTGGTGGAGGAAATTGGCAACAAATGCGGACCCATTGACGTCGCAGTTCTTTTTGCAGGCGGAGCACGCTTCGAGGAACTGGGCGGAGCCTATCTGACGCTCAGTAATGAAGACGCACTTCAGGCGGCTCGGATTCTCGGCGACGCGACCATCGTCCCCGTCCACGCCGACTCCTGGGCGCACTTCTCCCAGACGGCGGCAGACTTGAAGCAGATGTTCGAGGACCAGGGTCTCGGCCACCGGATCGTCGCCCTCGAACCGGGGCAGACGGCGAAGATCAAGTAGCGCCCAATCCAAAACCGAAGATAGGTAATGCAATGACTCTGGAAGAAAACAAGAACTTGGTCCTTGACTTCTACGCTGCATTAAAGCGTGAAGACTATGAGGCGGCCGCCGGTATATGCGATGACGACTTTATCTTCTACAACCAGGTGGACACTCCTCACCATGGTATCGACGGCTTCATGGCAGCGGAGAAGAAGAATCTTGACGCGTTCGAGGGCTACAGCATGGCGATCGAGACTACTGCAGAGGAGGACCGCGTCGTGGCCTACATAGTTTTCGAGGGCAATCAAAGCAAAGAGATATTCGGCATCCCCCCCGCAGGAGCCCACCTTCGCATGTCGATGTGCAACCTGTTCCGCATTAAGAACGGCAAGATCGTCGAGAAGCGAGCGCATTTCGACCGCCTCGACCACATCGATCAACTCAGCAAAACCAACTGACCTTCATCCCAAACTCGTGCACCTCTAATGGGGTCACCGCAAGCCGGCGGTGACCCCATTAGCGCGTGCGGAAGTGGAAGCGCGACTTTCCACCCAACTTGCATCACGACCTGAAAGGGCCTCTCCGGAATCGATGGGGCCCGCGCTTAGGCCCCCGTGTGGCAGGTAAGTCTGTGCCCGGACCATATCACTATGTAACATTTTCATTAACAGACCGAGTGCTCGGTCCGTTAATGGTAAAGTGGTGATCATCACACTCGAACAACCATCTAAGTTCGAAACCCAACGCTTCTAAAGAAAGTGATGAGACCCATGGTTGCGTCTGATCCTGCAGCACGCCCCGGAGGAACGACTTCGCTGGCCGGGCGCGCTGTCCCCGTCCCGGTCGAAAAAGCCAAAGCCCGCGTCATAGCCACAATGGTGGTTGCCCGCCTCGGCCTCATGCTGGCTCTCTCCACCCCAGCACTGGCTGGTATGACACTCAAAGTGCAATCGCTCGTCGACCCGGCCGCGGTGGCGGGCACACTGGGAGCGGTAATCTCCACGGGCGCTTTCGCGGCACTCCTTTTCGATCCGATCTTCGGCCGCTTGAGCGACAGGACAGTTGGCCGCTTCGGCCGCCGCCGCCCCTGGCTGGTTTTCGGTGCTCTAGGCCTGCTGGCGAGCCTGGCGGTCATCGCCGCAGCACCAAACGTTACTCTGCTGGGTATGGGCTGGTTCTTCGCCCAGTCCCTAGGCAATGCTGCGGTCGCTGCACACACTGCGACGTTGGCCGACCAGGTACCCCAGAGGCAGCGTGGCAAGGTCAGCGGGATGATCGGTATTGCTCAGCAGGCGGCCGGTCTGGGGGCGGCCTATTCTGCCAGCTTCCTCGGCCAGAACATGCTCTTGCTGTTCCTTGTTCCCGGCGTTATCGGGCTGGTCTTGGTTCTTGTCTTTGCCTTCGTGTTGCCCGACCAGCCCATAGCCCCGAAACCGCATGCCGAAGGCGCACTGAGCACCGCCCTGAAGACATTTTGGGTCAACCCGTTCAAGCATCCGGACTTCGCATTTGCCTGGGCATCCCGCTTCCTCGTCGTCCTCGCCATGTTCATGTTCGTAACCTTCCGTCTCCTGTACTTACAGCAGGATCTGAACCTGTCGAAGGCAGAAGCCGCAGGCGTGCTGGCCAACGGCGTGCTCATCTACACCGCCGCCCTCGTCATCGCAGGACAGGCAGCCGGCTGGCTCTCAGACCGCCTCGCTCGCCGCAAAATCTTCATCTGGGCCTCTGCTGTCATCTTCGGCATCGGTACGTGGATGCTGAGCCAGGCCACCTCGGGGACTGGCTTCTACATGGCTGAGATGGTCATCGGGATCGGCTTCGGCATCTACATTGCAGTGGACCTCGCACTGGTCATTGACGTCCTGCCCAACCCCGAGGACACAGCCAAAGACCTGGGTGTCTTCAACATCGCCATGACCGGGCCGCAGACACTTGCACCAGGACTTGCTGCGGCCCTGCTGGCGGCGGGCGGAGGTAGCTACGACCTAATGCTTGCCGTAGCGGCCGGTATTGCGTTGCTTGGGGCAATCACCATCCTCCCCGTGAAGAAGGTCCGCTGAGCGGACCCGCCCCGACAGAGACGCACGGAATCAGGACGGGAACGAACCTATGACCTCGGATAACACCGCCACAGTAATTGAACGCGCCATTGAATCCCTCGATCTGACTGCCAAGATCAGGCTCCTCTCCGGAGCCAAAATGTTCAGTCTCTGGGCAGACCCGGACATCGGATTGGAAGAGATTCTGATGTCGGATGGTCCCACTGGGGTCCGCGGAGATGAAGTGGTGGGTGGGCGCATCAGCTGCCTCTTGCCCAACGCGACACTGCTTGCGCAGACATGGAATACCGAGGTCATGGACGAGGTTGGGGCCATTCTGGCGGATGAGGCCGAGGACCAGCACACCCATGTCGTTCTCGGGCCAACTGTCAATCTCCACAGAACCCCCTTGGGCGGGCGGCTCTTCGAATGCTTCAGTGAAGACCCGCTCCTTACCGGACATCTCGCGGCCGCCTACGTTAAAGCCCTGCAGAGGAGGAAGATCGCTGCAACGCCAAAACACTTTCTCGCCAACGAAGCCGAAACTGAACGCACCACGGTCGACTCTGTTGTCCCGGAGGACGCCCTGAGGGAGCTGTACCTGCTGCCCTTCGAAATCCTCGTCCAGGATGCGGAGCCATGGGCCATCATGGCCTCGTACAACCGGATCAACGGGGTCACAGCAACAGAACATGACGAACTCCTCAACACGATCCTGAAGGAGGAGTGGGGCTTCGACGGGCTGGTCATCTCCGACTGGTTTGCGACCAAGACCGCAACGGCAAGCGCGAATGGTGGCCTCGACCTGGTCATGCCGGGTCCTGACACGCCCTGGAGTCGGTCACTGGTCTCTGCCGTTCACAGCGGCGAAGTAGCCGAAAAGACCCTTGACGAGCACCTTCGCCGTCTCCTTCGGATGGCGGCACGGGTCGGCGCTTTCCACGGCAAGAGGTTCTGGACAGATGAACTGCCTCGGCCCGACAGCTTGGAACGCCGTGCACAGCTGCGCCGACTCGCAGCAGAAGGCATGACAGTTCTGGTTAACCGGAACGGAGCACTGCCGTTGTCCCGGAACAGTGGCGAAAAAATTGTTGTCATCGGCCGACATGCAATCGACACCGTAGCCCAAGGCGGTGGTTCAGCCATCGTTAGGCCGCCCCACGTGGTCACCATAGCTGACGGCATATCAGCCGCGCTCGGGTCCGCCAGGGTATCCATCCTCGACGGTGTCAGAACGCGCACCCAGTGGACCGCCGCGAGCCCGAGCCTGGTCCGCGACCCGGAAAGCGGAGCCCCGGGAGCCCGTGCACGGACATTCGATCGTCATGGAAATGTCATCCAATCCGTGCACCTGGAGGTACCTGAGCTCGAAGTCAGCACGGAAAGCTGGGTTGCCGGCGCTGCGCGGATCGAGCTTTCGGCCGAGATATGCATCGACAAGCCGGCCAGAATGCAGATCGGCGTCCGGGGCCCCGGAACCTGGCAGATTGTCGGGCCTGGTTACAGCGAAACCGTACGGGTGCCCTTCCATGAAGGCCCGGGCGGGGGCTTCTTCCGGCCGAAGAGCCACGCCAGCGCTCTTGATATTCATCCTGGCGCAGTAATTACGGCGGTCACGGATGCCGAGCAGGAGATGCGTCTCATCGGACTGGTCGCCCAGCCTGCCCTCAAAAGCGCCGCGGCGGCGATCCATGACGCCGTCGCGGCGGCCTCCGCCGCTGACACAGCCGTCGTAGTTGTTGGGCTCACTTCTGAACAGGAGACAGAAGGGCAGGACAAAATGACCCTGGCGCTTCCAGGAGATCAGGATGCGCTGGTAGCCGCTGTGGCCGCTGTTGCCAAGCGCACCGTGGTGGTCATTAACGCGGCCACTCCTGTACTAATGCCCTGGCTGGATTCGGTAGACGCTGTGCTTTTCGCCGGGCTGCCAGGCCAAGAAGCAGGAGATGCGGTGGCCGCAGCACTCACCGGCGACATCGAACCATCCGGGCGGCTCGTGACGACGTTCCCCGTCCGCGACGGTCAAGGGCCGGCCTGGTCCACGACACCGGTCCGCGGGAAGCTTTCCTACTCCGACGGCACCGGACTCGGCTACCGAGGCTGGAGCCTGAACGAAGAAACACCGCTCTTCTGGTTCGGTCACGGCCTGGGCTACTCCACCTGGGACTACCTGCATGCTGAAGTAACGGCCAGCGACCAGGGGATGGTGAAAGCACTTGAAGTGGTCCTGCAAAACACCGGTCACCGCACAGCACGCGAGACTGTCCAGGCCTACCTCATACCCGCCGACCGCACGATTCCGCCGCGACTCATCGGATGGTCACAGATCGTCCTCAGCCCCGGCGAACTGGCGCGAGTTGAGGTCCCCTGCGACGCAAGAGTGCAGCGGACCTGGGACACCGCTGCGCGCTGTTGGCGGCCCCTCACGGACGGCAGGATCGTTCTGGCCCGGGGGCTGGGCGACATCCGACTAGATTTGTCTAAGGCGCCCGGCCCGGCTCTGAACGCAGTAATGATGGAGGACTAGATCGTGTCATATCCCGCAGGCTACCGGATCGAACGAGAACACCCACGACGCCGCCGAACCGGCGAATTGGCAAGGCTCAAAGCCATTGAAGCAGCCATCGAACTGTTCGCCATAGGAGGCTACGCTGGAACTTCGGTCGCAGATGTTGCAGCTAAGACCGGACTCTCGCAATCCGGCCTGCTTCACCACTTTCCGTCCAAAGCAGCGCTCCTTACCGCCGTGTTGGAACACCGGTCAGCCGAGGACAACGAATTCCTCTTCGGAGAAACAGATGTTCCGCTGGGATGGGCGGCCTTCGACGCACTGCTCTCACTGGTCGCACGCAACTCGACCCGCCGTGACTGGGTGGGCCTGTTCGTTCGCCTCTCAGCAGAAGCCACCGACCCCGGCCATCCTGCTCACCAATGGCTTCTCGACCACTACGAAAGCCTGCGCAAGTGGCTCACCGAAGCCCTGGAACAAGGACAATCGGTCGGTGAAGTCCGGCCTGACGCTAACGTGTCCCTCATCGTAAACAACAGCATTGCCATGATGGACGGCCTACAGCAGCAGTGGCTGTGCAACCCCGGCCACCTCTCCATGGTCACCCATTTCCGCGCCTTCATAGACGACACCAAACGCAACTGGAGCTGACCGGCAGTGAACTGAAGCCGGAACACCACACCCCAGGTAGTCCATGCAGCAACGAACACAGCGCATAGGACGATCTGTGGATCCCACACCCCCTTTACAACCGCCTGCCACGAAACGAAACCACTGGAAAGTATCCCATGCCCGTACTTCCCGAGGACCTCTTCGAGTTTGCCTCGCAGCCCAATCCGAGCGTGATGGCGACACTCACCGCAGACGGCAACCCGGCCTGCGTTCCAGTCTGGTACCTCATTGAGGATCCCGGGCATCTCCTCCTCAGTATCGCCACAGACCAGTCGCGGGCAGACCGCCTGAACCACCTCCGCGCCGATCCCCGCATGTCGATCTCGATCCTCGGCCACGAGGACTGGCACCAGTCAGTCTCTATCCGAGGCACCGCAATAGAATTCTTCAACGACAAAGACCTGGTAATCATCGACGCGATGGCGGTGCACTATTCGGGTTCCTTCTACGCCAAACGCTCGCCACGCATGGCAGTAAGGGTGCGGATCGATGACTGGACAAGCGAGGTGTCACAGCCCGTGACTGATAATGTCCCTATCCGCAGGGAGGACAATCACGTTGAGTGATGTGAAGCGGTTGCCGGCGTCCGTCGACGAACACGGGTCCCAAACCGGCCCGCGGTTTACCCTGGCCAACGAACGCACCATACTGGCCTGGACCCGTACGTCCCACGCCCTCACTGCTTGCGTGGTGGAGAGGGAGGCCTTGGACGTGGTCTACACGAAGGACTTCGGTTCGACGCGTCGACCATGCTGATCGGCCTCGGGATACATACCACCTTCCATGCCGTCACGGGCTGGATGCGTACGAAGCACGCCCTACCGGTAAGGACTCCCTTAACTTTTCTGCCCTCCTGCCGCTTGTCTCCCCTGCCTGTCCGTGCTTGCCGGATCCCTTATCCAGATAAGAGTCCTGCCAAATGTTTTCGGTGCGTGATCTATGATTCTTGGCGCGGCGAGCAGCAATTGCAGCTGCCTGCCCGCCGTCGTGCGCAGACGTTATGTGCGGAATCACCGGCTGCTCACAGCTTCAGCAACAGCTGAGATGCCCTTGGCCAGAGGGCGGCTCATTGCCGTACTCTCTGGAACAACAAGTGCCGACGGCCTCGTATCGCTGTTCGTGGCGGCTTCCATTCAACTCAAAATATGAATGGCGGAACCACATGAGCATTCAGGGAGCGCCAGCCAATGAACCTCACCTCGTACCGGTCGGCGATGCGTCCAGTCGGATGCAAACAAGGTTTCGCCCGCCGGCGACTTTCCTCGGCGCCCTACAAAGGCCACGTCCTAGTTGCCGAAGACATCTGCCAAGCTTGGGCGTGGTTAAGAACTCGGCTGGCGGAACCAAGCGGTGTCGATAGGTGTCAGAGTCTCCAATCGCTCACGAGGAAGCGTCCGTCTGGCAGCCGAGGGCGGATACCGCATCCGCGCATCTGCGTCGAGTCCCTGCGGCAGGGATGGTCGGAGAGTGGACTGGCGCGCTGTCATTTTCAGGACGTATCCCAATTCAGTAGGCTCGTGACGGGCTTACATCACGGCCCGGAATGTGGCAGTCCCAGATGCGCTTGAAGTTGTCGCAATCGGGAGGGTCTCTTCAACCCTGCCATGGCACCGACCTCAGAGAAGTTAGAGTTCCCGATGCTCTCCTCGCCGTTCCCCTTGAGCTGCGATGACAGCCATTCAGGTAGGACAGGACTCGCTCCTGGCGGTCGGCAACTGCGCTAAGGTCCTCAGCGATTCCGCCAGTAAATTAATGGCGCCCAGCTCCTGGCGAGCTGTTCCAGTGTAAGGCCAACCGATACTATGTAGGTACTTGCAACTATGACATCCCAGCCACCGGGCCGCCCATGTGAACATCTAGAATTTCCGCCTGTTCGGCTCGAACATCCGCTTTAGCAGGCTTGCGGTGTGGCGGTTTACCGCTGCCCATGAAACGAGCTCTTGGCAGTTGCTCTTACTTGAGCTGGATTGGCTTTGAGGGAAGCGATTCGTGGGAGGACAGTTCAGATTCAACGATCGGGCAGTCCCTCGGGGGTCCTGCTATATAAGGTAGAGCCGTTAAGGAAACGCATTATGGCAACGGTTGTTCGTACGTCTTCTGTTCCGGTCCGGAGCAGGGTCGCTTTTTGGACTGAGAGTGTCTCAGAGGCGTTCGTAAGCCTCGACTGCAGGGCCGACGCCGGGCACGAGGACATTCAAGGAGAGCTGACCGCCCAGCCGCTGGGCTCTTTGGACCTCGCCCGTGTTCGTGCCACAGCGCAGTCAGTTCACCGTACTTCAAACGACATCAATTCATCCGCGGAGGACTTCTACCTCGTTGGAATTCAAACGGCTGGGTCCTGCCTCGTGACTCAGGCAGGACGATCGGCTGTCATTGAAAACGGAGCTTTCGCCCTATATGACACAACGCGGCCATACTCCCTTCGGCTGACAGACCACTTCGAACAGCTGGTGCTCCGGATGCCGCGAGGAGGACTTGAGGCACATCTTCCCAACGCTGGGGGGCTGACGGCGCTGGCAGTCGGCGCGGATCCGGGAGCTGCCCAAATCCTGGTCAAGACCGTAAGAATGCTGGCGGACGACATCGAGTTTCTCACTCCTTCCGCGGCATTGTCCGTCTCCCACGGACTGGAACATCTGCTCGTGGCCGGGCTGGGGAATCTGACCAGCAGGCTGCCTGACAGTGACAGTCAATCCAGGAGAAGGCTTATCCAGCGCTGCATTATGGACAACCTGAGAGACGACTCCCTGAACGTGGGGATGATCGCCGGGCAGCTTCACCTCTCGCCGAGCAGCATTCATCGCGCGTTCGCGCAGCAAGGGCAGACCGTTATGGGCTGGGTCTGGCAGCAGCGGCTGGAGGGAATCCGACAAGAGCTCATAGCCGGAAGCCATAAAGGAACATTGACCGAGCTGTCCTATGCCTGGGGATTCTCGGACTCTGCCCACTTCAGCAGGGCCTTCCGGCGCCAATTTGGCCAGCCCCCGTCGTCGTTACACCGGCCCACAACGTAGCCCTCCAGAGTGAGGCACTCCCTCGCTAGAGTCGCTAGAAAATCTGACACGTACGGTCAACGTTTATGCGATGCACAGGCAAGACATGCCTGCACCACCTGCCTAACCTTGAAAGCATCCAAGTCGCAGTGACTGAGGTCACAAATTTAGGAGCTCTCAATGGACCATCCCAGATTCAAGGCAGCGGCCATTCAGGCCGCCCCTGTCTTCCTCAACCTTGACGCCACCATCGACAAGGCGGTCGCCCTCATAGAGGAGGCCTCCAACAACGGCGCTGAAGTGATTGCTTTCCCCGAGACCTGGCTTCCAGGCTACCCCTGGTACGCCTGGCTGGACGCACCCGCACTGTGGCTGGCGAAATTCGGTCAGCGCTACTTCGATAGCTCCCTCGAGTACGGCACGCCCCAGGCCGAGCGTCTTGCCAAAGCTGCCAAGGACAACAACATCATGGTCGGTATGGGCCTGAGCGAACGAAGCGGCAGCAGCCTCTACATCGCCCAATGGATTATCGGCAGCGACGGAAAATCCATCGCCCAGCGCCGTAAGCTCAAGCCCACGCATGTGGAACGTACCATCTATGGCGAAGGGGACGGCAGCGATCTTTCCGTCTGGGACACAAAGCTTGGCCGGGTCGGCGGCCTCTGCTGCTGGGAGCACTTGCAGCCGCTCTCCAAATACGCCATGTACGCCCAGAACGAACAGCTCCATTTTGCAGCCTGGCCCAGCTTCTCCATCTATGAGGGAGGAGCCTATGCCCTCAGCGGCGAAGCCAACACCTCGGCCTCACGTGTGTACGCGCTTGAAGGCTCCTGCTACGTGCTGGCGCCCACAGCGATCGTTTCCCAGGAGATGCAAGATGAAATGTGCGAAACCGACTTGCAAAAAGCACTCCTGAAGACCGGCGGCGGATACAGCCGCATCTTTGGCCCTGACGGAAAACAGCTCCACGAGTCCCTGCCAACAGACCAGGAAGGGATCGTCTACGCCGACATTGACCTTGGATCAATCTCTCTGTCTAAAGCTATCGCAGACCCCGCCGGCCACTACTCACGAGCGGACGCCACCCAACTCGTCCTCAACAAGGCCGTCCGCCGCCCCGTCATCGAAACCGCCCCAGCCCAGCGGGCCGCACGGCGACCCTCTGTCGAGGCGGAGTCCGACGCTGCCGCCCAAACCTCCTCCTGGGATACCACTTCCGAGGAAACGGAAGGATTCGAGCAGGTTCCGCAGACCCTCTAGAGTCCTCTCCTCACAGTGTGCGTGGCCCCGTATCGGGACCACGCACACCGGATTGGACTCACATGGGCTCCGCCCTAGAGCTAATAGCAGTATTCATAACTCACGCAGGCCACAGCTTCGTACCGCTGGGTCCGCGTAGCCTGTGAGTGAGCGTAGCGCCGGACCACAAGGCAACAGCTATTTGGCTGCACCTTAAAAGAGCCCCAGACCGCTCCCTCGGACCCGGGGCACAAGTCAGCGGTCAATCTAGATGTGACCCTCCCCAGAAGGGTCACAACATGAATCTGATCTTTTCTAATTTTGATGTTCCTGGACGGCGGGCCCACCACTACCTTGATATTTAGAACATTTCGGCCAATAAGCCCAGTATTCCCTTGCCCGTTTAGGCATTTTCGGTGGAGAGCAGTTTCGTCACGCGCGCAGCGCTGGCTTGTACTGCCTGGGCCAGGACTTCTGGTGCTGAGTCTTGGATTCGGTAGCGGGGCACGGTTATGGTCAGTGATCCTCTGATGTTTCCGTCAATGAAGAAGGGGGCGGCTGTTCCGTGCGCCTCGGGGATTCTTTCGCCGTCGCCAATGGCCCACCCACGGTTTCGTATCTGCTCAAGATTTGCTTGTAACTCTGCGGGGTCGGTTACGGTCCGCCCGGTAAACGCTTGCAAATCCATTTTATTCGACGCTGCAGGCAGGTAAGCCAGGATGGCCTTGCCCGCGGCACCTGCGTGCAGAGGTACTTGAGACCCTATTTCTAATACGTAACGGACTCCGCTCTCTGAACCGGCAAACGTTGCTGCCATGTGAGCCGCGTGGGTGTTCTCGTCCAGAAGTACCAGCCCCACGGTTTCCCCCGTTTGCTGTGCCAGGTCCCGCAGTTCGTCTCCGATCAGGTCAGTGAGCTTTGTTTGGGGCCCTAGCTCAGCGGCCCACCGCAGGAGGGCAGGGCCTGCGATCCAGTTCCTAGGTCCTATCTGTGTCAACAAACCTGATTCTGCCGCCGAGTCCGCCAGTCGGCGGGCGGCAACTGATCCGGCGCCGACCACGTCGGCAAGTTTTCCGGAACCCAGGTCCGCCAACGGTCGGCTACACAGTTCGGTCAGAAGCCGCGATATTCGCTCTATTGAGGTCGCGGCGCCGAGGTCGCGCTTCTGGCGCGGACCTGGCTCGTTCAGGGCGGTTCGTGTAGCCGATTCGATCTCGGATGCGGTGGTCCGGAGTAAGTCTGCGGTCTCGTTAATGCCCGTTTCATCAAATTCATTGCGTGGCCTCGAGAGGGAGATAGAACCTACCATGTGTTCGCCGACGCTGAACGGGACAGCGACGCCGGCTGCGTCAGGGATGTGCTGCCCTAAACTGACCACTGCCCCCAGCTCGGCGTGGTCTTTAAGCGCTTGTTTGACCTGATCGAGGCTTTCCATTGAATGCTCGGTGTACTTGGGTAGATGCTGGGGCAGCCCTGTCGTTCCACGACGTGACAGGATCGCCAACCCGAGCGCACCGGCGTGAATAGGAAGCCTGCTCCCTGGCCGGAGGGTGTACCGCACCGGGGAATCTGGTTCGTGGGAAATCAACACGAAACACTCTTCGGGAAGATTCGATGCAATGGCCAGCAGTGCCGTGGCATTTGTGTCCTTGCTGAGTTGGGCCAGAAGTCGGGAGCCTTTGGCCAACAGGGGGTGGCGTTCATGGAGTGTTTGGGCCAGAACCCGCAGTCGGGGCCCCACCGAGTACGTGCTGGTGGCATCACGGGACAGTAGGCGCTCTTCGACCAACTTGCTCAAATTCCTGCTGATGGTGCTCTTGCTCGCATTGAGATGTTCAGCGAGTTCGCGAACTCCCCACCCGTACCCAGCACGGCTGATCACCGCTTCAAGTACAGCGAAGAGCTCGGCTGAGCCATCGCGCGGATTAGAGCGTGCGGGTTCTTCCATGACCGCAGTATCTCACGGCACCCTACGGCGGGCTGCTGCTTCCCCGGGCTCGTCCACCTCCCGGTTTCCAATCATCTTGACAGTGGCATGGAGCACATGCATTCTTTAACCATCAACACGAAATGGGACGTTGTCCCATTTATCTAAAGACAGAGAGGTCTTCGGATGACCACCCCAACCCTCACCGCTCCTGACCTGGAGCGTCGTAAAAAGGCCAAGAAAGCCACTGGCGTCGCCGCCTTCGGTACGTTCATCGAGTACTACGACTTCAGTGTCTACGGCTATGTTGCCGCGACACTGGCAACGGTGTTCTTCCCCAGTGAAGACCCGGTCGTGTCACTGTTGAACACCCTGCTTGTCTTCGGCTCAGCGTTTGTGGTCCGACCCCTCGGTGCCATATTCTTCGGCCGCCTAGGTGACCGCCGGGGCCGTCGGTACAGCCTGATCGCCAGCATCTCCCTCATGGGGGCCGCCGCTACACTTACGGGTCTCCTGCCCGGCTTCGCCCAGATCGGTGTCCTTGCACCGATTCTGCTGGTGGTCCTGCGCATGCTGCAGGGTTTCTCCACCGGCGGTGAGATCGGTGGCGCCGCGGCGTACATCCGGGAGTGGGCCGAACCGAGAAAGCGCTCACTCTACGTTTCGATGATTCCTGGCATCGCACAGTTTGGAAAGGGTCTCGCAGCAGGTTTGGCTGCCCTTGCTGCTTCTCTCATGCCGGCTGCTGCCATGACGGACTGGGGTTGGCGCATCCCGTTCCTCCTTGCCCTTCCCCTGGGCGTCCTGTGCTTGATCCTGCGTCTGAAGATAGAAGACAGTCCCGAATTCACGGCGATCAAGGACAAAGACACTACCTCCGAGAAGCCCTTCCGCGAGGTTTTGTCCAAGTACCCGAGGGCGCTGGCAAAAGTCACCACCATCTCCTTGGTCCAGAATCTGGGCACCTACATCGGCACAGTCTTCGTTGCGGTTTACTTCAGTGAGGTCCTCGGCTTCAAGAAAAGCGAAGCCTCAACCATTGTTCTGCTTGCCGTAATCTTCGCCGCCGTACTGATTCCCTTCGCCGGACAATTGGGTGATCGCATTGGTGGGCGCAAGGTGCTGCTCTGGTCCTACCTGGCCTACGCCATCATCTCTATCCCTTCATTCGCGCTGATGAACCAGCATTCCTTCGTCTTGGCACTCCTGGGACTGGGGCTGGGCATCATTCCGTACGCCCTCTGCCAAGCCGGCACTTATGGCTCCATGCTCGAGTTCTATCCCACCCGCGTCCGCCACACCGGCGTCGCGTTCGGTCACAGCATCGGTGCAGTCATCGGCGGCGGTGCAGGCCCTTACCTGGCCACTTGGCTCATTGACCTCACCGGGAACACCTTTGTGCCCGCGTTTGTCTTGGTTGTCGCCGGCGTCATTGGCCTCCTTGTGGTCGGTTTGCTCGTGAAACCGAACCACGATCCCTCCGATCATCTCTACCGTTAGGCCCTGTTTCCCATGACCGAGATATATATCTCCGACCCCATCCACGCTGCCGTGCTGGCTGATATACAGGCAGCAGCAACTGTCCACCTCGGTTTCGGCCCGGAAAAAGTGGATTACCTTGACGTCAGCACGAACGTTGAAGCGGTGATCCTCCGAGCCGAGAACTTCACCAAGAACATCATCGAGGCCTCCCCGCAGCTGAGGATCATCGCCCGCCACGGTGTCGGCACCAACAACGTGGACATCGACGCCGCAACCGAGCAAGGAGTGTGGGTCACCACTACGCCCGGGGCCAACAGCAACGCCGTGGCCGAGCACGTCTTCGCACTTCTGCTCTCCGGCGCGCGACGCATACCCGCAGCCGTGAACTCCGTGAGGACCGGGAATTGGTCAGAAGCCAAAGCAGATCTGATTGGCTTCGAGCTCTCCGGCCGCACCATGGGCATTATCGGCTTCGGAGCCATAGGGCGCCGGGTCGCAGCGATCGCCCAAGGCTTCGGTATGAGCGTCATGGCCTGCGACCCTGTCGTCAAGGACGAGGATGTAAAAGCTAGTGGGGCACAGCTGGTGTCACTGGATGAACTGATCACCGAGGCAGACGCGATCAGCATCCATGCACCCCTGCTCCCGTCAACACACCACATGATCGGGGCACCTGAACTGGCCCGCATGAAAAAGAATGCCTTCATCGTCAACACCTCACGGGGCGGGCTCGTGAACGAAACGGCGTTGGTGGAAGCCCTCAACAAGAGGCTAATTGCCGGAGCGGCATTCGACGTCCTCGAAGCCGAGAACGTCGACATGAAGGACCCGCTCAATCACACACCGTTCCCGCACGCCACCACTCCAGGACTGATCCTGACTCCACACATCGCAGGGCAAACCGATGAAGCCTTCCTCGAAGCCGGGGCCGGGGCCTGGGCCGAAACCCGACTGGTCCTCACCGGCAATCCCCCGGAACACCCGGTCAACAACCCTGCTCTCCGCCCGACCCACGCCTAAGCCAGAAAGTCCCTGATGTACATCAACGTCTCCGCAGAAAACATCTCCGTCCACCCGGAGTGGCCCAGACCATCCCAGGAACTCATCCAGTCGCTGGCAGCCTTCCCTCCAGCCCTCATCGGCGATGTCCGGAACCGTCTAGATATGATGTCCGCCGACATCCGCTGCCTTACCCCCGACATCCGTCTCGCCGGCGGGGTTCTGCCCATCCAGATTTGGGAAGGGGACAACCTCGCCATCCACCGTGGCCTTGACGAAGCCAAACCCGGTGACGTCCTGGTCATCTCGGGCAACGGAGTCACTAACCGTTCGGTCTTCGGCGGCATCCTCGCGGAGATCTGCCTCAACAAAGGTGTAACCGGTGTCATCATCGACGGGGCTGTGCGCGATATCGAGGAGATAAATGAAATGGGCCTCCCCCTCTACGCCAAAGCCACGGTACCCGCCGGGCCCTCAAAGAACGGCCCCGGTGTCGTCGGCAAGCCCGTCGCGTGCGGCAACGTCGTATGCAACCCCGGCGACATAGTCATCGGCGACCGGGACGGCATCGTAGTGATCCCTCAATCCGAAGCCCTGGAAACACTCCAGCGACTCCCCCATCAGGAAGACGTTGAGAAACAAATCCGGAATCGGATCAAAGCCACTGCCACCAACTGAAGTGATTGGCTGTCACCGCAGGCTGGTGACCGCCAGTCCTCCCATCAGAAGAAAGCTGGAACACTCGTGACCTGTTATAGGCACGCAAACTGGGAAGATCTCGTCGGAGCTCTCGTCGAGATCCGACACAACGGTGACATTGTGCGAACAGGTATCGTCGAACACGCAATGCCTGACGGATCTGCCGTCTGGATCACCTCAGACGGCGGCCACCCACGCAGGATCTACGAAAAGTCCGAAGGATTCCTGATCTACGTTGAACCCAGGCAGCTATCCGGGCCCTCAACCTACCGAATGACCACGGAGCAGCTAAACCGCCAAAACCACTAGATTCACACCTGTGTAAGCGGCGACTACAAAAGAAGCCGCCGCGGTGCTTATCGGCGCTATCCAGCACAGATTCTGGTTCTCGTGGGACTTTCCTCAGGGGTGCTTGTTCATTGTCCAGGCGCAGACTGGACTCTCGAATCTCTAGGCTCAGACTCTTCGAGGACAGCGCGGCCGACAAAGCGTTTGCCAAATTTGCGAAACAGCCTGTTGCGCAAATGGCAGGAGATTGGCGTCCTTCAAGCAATCCCTGCCAATCAGACCCTTGACCGACAGAGTTGTCTGCCCTGGGCCGCCTCCCTTCTGCACGAGAAAGAGACCACAGCAGCGATCGCCCCTCTCACAGGCCCCACCTTCCCTCACACCTCTGGCATCCAAGGCCAAACTCGTCATCGAAGCACTTAGCGTCATGGTGAAGTGACCCGCCGCATCAATGAACAGCTGTGAATAGGAAGACGACACCGGCAGAGATCGACGCCATCTGCAGAGAGCGCATCGACCGTCTCACCACCGAGCTCAGGAACCAGTCCTCGGAACTCGAGCGCCTCCACGCGATCTACGCAGAGTCAGAAGCCAAGAACAACCTCCTCCACAACGAAGTCCTGCGACTCAAACGCGCCCAACGAACGAACGTCCAGGAACTGGCTCACGTTGCTGCTGCACTGCTCCACTTCTCACGCGCAAAGGGAATTGCCCTCGACGCCACAAGCGTAAGCATCCTCCGACGTCGAGGTTGGTTACCCGGCAAGCCTCAAGCAAGAGTCAGCCGACCATGACAATGTCCATCGCCCGGCTGTCTGTGATGTCGGGTCTCAAGTACCTCTTCAAGTCCACGATGCTGGACGATCAGCCCTCGAGTCCCCAAGACACCATCGGCTACTACGTCAAGGCGGGAACACCACAAGGTCGATGGGTCGGCAGCGGTCTCAACGGAATCGACCGCGCAAAGGGTGACCTAGTTACAGAATCCGCCGCGAGGTCCATCTTCCAAAAAGCCGAACACCCAGACAAGAAAACACCGCTTGGCCGCCCGTACGGCGAAGCCAACATTGCCCAGAAGGCCCAAGGGCAATCCCAGCCTAGGCACGCCGTCGCCGGTTTTGACCTGACATTCAGCGTCCCCAAATCCGTCTCCGCACTTTGGGCCCTGAGCCCACGGCAACTCCAAGAAGACATTCTCACGACCCACCACCAAGCCGTGGAAGCAACCCTGAAGTGGCTTGAAGACTTGGTCATCAACACTCGCGCTGGCCGTAACGGCGTCGCCCACCTCGGCACGCGTGGAGTCATCGCAGCGGCCTTCGACCATTGGGAGTCTCGAGCTGGCGATCCACAACTCCACACCCACGTCGTGATCGCCAACCGCGTCCAGCGCATCACTGACAATGCCTGGGCCACCTTGGATTCCCGGAGCCTGTACAAGGCAGTAGTTGCAGCGAGCGAGCACTACAACGGATTGCTCTTCGACGCTCTCGGCCAGAACCTGGGTACGGAAACGGACATCCGCTCCCCCGCCCTGAACACACACCATCCGAGCCAGCAACTCACTGGAGTAGATGATGCCCTGATTCGCGAGTTCTCCAATCGATCACGACTCATCGATGTTGAAACCGACCGTCTGGTGCACGCGTGGACCGCGGAGCACGGCACACCGCCGAGTGCTACAACCATCGTCAAGCTGCGACAGCAGGCAACACTCTCAACGCGAAACCCCAAGGAGGCCGCCCCGTCTCCCCTACACGAAGTTTCCGCCCGATGGCGCAACCGATCTAAACTCAAGGGTTTCGATCCCGAAACCGTCGTAACCTCCACCATCCAGCGGTCGCACCACCGTCCGTTCCACACTGGTGACTTCACTCCTGACTGGATTGCCGCCGTCGGGCTTGTCACCAGACAGCAGGTGGCCGCCAAGCGGTCCACATGGAATCGCTGGAACCTGATCGCAGAAGCAGAGCGCGTTTGCGCCGAGATTCGCTGCGCCTCCGTTGCAGACCGCAACGTCATGATCGACGCCGTCGCGACGTCGGCCGAACAGCATTCCGTGCCGCTCAACGAGTACCGATACAGCCTTCCTGCCGGCGCGGGTGATGACCTGCGGTACGCAGACCGTATGGTCTTCGAGTTCCACGGTTCACGCCTCTACACGGATGAGGCCACGCTCGCCTTTGAGGATCAGATTCTTGCGGCAAGGAACGACGACGGCGGGCCGGCGGTGAGTGCGCACGTCGCCATGGAATCACTCGCTTCATACACAACAAACGGCCCCGTTGAGCTGCATGAGGATCAGAGAGCGGCGGCTGCTGAGGTCCTGTTGAGTGCACACCGGCTTGATGCTTTGGTGGGACCGGCCGGGACAGGCAAAACGACGACACTCGGTGCCATCAAGGCCGCTTGGGAAGCGGAATTCGGAACAGGCAGCATTGTCGGTCTGGCGCCGGCGGCTGCGAGCGCGGAGGTTCTTGGCTCAGGGCTGGGAATGGTCGCTGAGAATGTTTCAAAGTGGCTTTTCGAGTCTGTTGGCAGTGGGGCGAGCCATCGGGCCACGGCGTACTTCGAAGCGCAGTCGCGGATCGGATCGATCGTGGGTTCCCGCAACGCCTTCGCTGCTGTGCTCGAACAACGGCTTGCCCGACTGGCGGCAGAGCAAATTCAGTGGTTGTTCAAGCCGCATCAGCTAGTCATCGTTGATGAGGCGTCGATGGTGTCGACGCAGCAGCTCGCCGCGATCGTTCGGCAGGCCCAGGATTGTGATGCGAAGGTCCTGTTGGTGGGAGATCCTGGTCAGCTGGATTCAATCGATGCCGGCGGTGTTCTTGGTTGGTTGGATCGGCAAGGGAAAGCTGCCCGTTTGAGCTCCATATGGCGGTTTCGAAACGAGTGGGAACGTTCGGCGTCGTTGGGCTTGCGCGACGGTGACGCGACGGTTCTGGGCGAGTATGAGCGGCGCGGCCGGATCAGTCACGGCAGATACCTGGACATGGTCGACCGCGCATACTCCTCCTGGCATGCCGATGTGCTCTCAGGGCAAAGATCTGTGTTGATTGCACCCGACAATGAGACCGTCCAGATACTCAACGAACGGGCCCAAGCTGACAGGGTGATCCAAGGAGTTGTTGACGCTGAACATACTCTGGCGCTCAGAGACCGCCTACGTGCGGGCAGTGGCGACATCATCATCGCGCGGCGCAACGACAGGAGGCTTCAGGATAGCCAAGGCGCTTTCGTTCGAAACGGCACACTATTGGAAGTGCTCGATATCAACGCACGTGAAGGGTCCCTAAGAGCCCGCAACACGCTCACAGGTGCAATCGTCCATCTCGGTTTCTCTTATCTGCAGTCGTCCATGGAGCTGGGCTACGCAACCACCGCCCATCGCTCCCAAGGCATCACCGTTGATACCGCCCACACGGTCGTGACTCCGGGTCGCCTCACCCGCGAACTTCTTTACGTGAGCATGACGCGGGGCCGGGAATCCAACACCGCATACATCAGTGAGAACGACCCCGACGAAGACGAAATCCTGGACCCCGCCGCCCAAACGGGTTGGAGAGGGGTCCTTGCAGAAGTCCTGGCAGCAGAAGGGGCAGAGCGAACTGCCCACGAAGTTCGCGCCTTTGAAACGGCGCATGCGGACAGTCTCGAGAGACTATCTCGGGAGTATGACTACCTGGCCCAGATAGCGGCCGGCGCTGATCTGACACGGGCTATCGAAGACGTGTCCGCCGGAAAATCAAGCGCATTTCTGACTTCACCTGCTTGGGGAGCTGCAGTTGCCACGTGGCGAAGGGCTATCGGCTTCAATCGATCAGGCGCTCGCCGCGTCTTGACCGGTGCCCTTCAAACGGACAGCACCGCCGAGGATCCAGCGGCAATCGCCCACTCCCGACTCCGCCGGTTCATCAAGGGAATGCCACAGGCCGCGATTGATCCGCGCACCGAGAATTTCACCACAGCAAGGCAGGACCTCGAGTCAGCGCTCAACCAGATGCGCCAGAGAATCCACAACAGGATCGAATACGTCGGACGATCCGCCCTGATGGACGAGCCATCTTGGACTGCGGCCTTGTTTGAGAAGCTAGGCTCCAACCCAGATCCACTCGAAGCGGCGATACTGGTTCGCAAGGTAGCTGTTTACCGGGATCGGTGGAATGTCGGCAACTCTCCCCTGCCCTTGGGTGCGGCCCCATCGGAGTATGAGTGGGAGCAGCTTTCGCAGTGGAACGAGCTTCACCGCAGTTTTGCTCGTGTCGCAAGTCTGAAGGCAGTTGACGCTGATGCCGGCACCGTCAACACACCGGAGCCCGCAAGCCTTATCAACGCTGGTTGGCAGCTTTAAACTGGAACCAGAGGCCCGAATGCAAAGTAACCCAACCGTCAAGCCCAGAGTTGGAACACCCGCTCTTGTTATCGTGAGCGCGGTGACGTTGGTCCTCGCCGTCGTGGCGGTGGCACTTGCTTCTGCAGGTCCCGGCAACGGCTGGTTCTTTGCAGGAGTGGCGGCTTTGGGTCTCGTCACCTTGTTGTATTGGGCCCTGCGCTTCCGCAACCAACGCGTCTGGCAGAACGCAACAGATGCTCACTGGCAGCAACTCGAAAACGTCAAGAGCAGTAGCGGGACCACTACCGAGATCACTGTCCTCAGCGTTGATGCCCTGCAGCCAACAGGCTCGTGGATCACCATCCTGTGGAATCGGTTCGACTTCACGCAGCCCGCTTGGATCGAAGCACTCCCCGAGCCAATCTGGCCCGGCTCCGTTCTCCTCATCAGACCGGACCCAGACCAAGTGCGGCCAGGATCTCCATGGCCGGCGACGTATCTCATCAGAGGTAGCCAGATCCTCGCGTGGGCGCCGCAACTGTAGGCCAGAAGGCGTTCACTGGGAGCCGCGGCACCGTTTCAAGATATCCAACTCGAGGCCGTTGCCTACAGGGGCCTCCCTCGCCATGTTTCGGCGTCTACCCGCTTAACCTGACCTGCGGGAAACCATTGGACGTGATAGACCCGCAGGTCATCCACCCACTCGATGATCCCATACGATCGCGTGTACTTGATAGCCCGGCCGTAGATCATTGAACAATGATTAGAACATATATTCGAATGGATGGCTCCGGAGCAGGAAGAAGCCCACGCTGCACGGGCAGCGTGGGCTTGAGCATGGAGAGAGCGGATCACATCGTCATGTCATTCCGCGACCCGCCTAAAGGGGACGCCACCACCGGATTTTTCGTCGTCACGTTGTAAACCGGCCAGCCCGTAGCGGTCGTCGCCTCCGGCCCGGCGGCCTCCACCGCCACTTCCGGCTCGGACACAGCGCGTGCAGACCGCTGGTAAGTGGCAGTCCCGAACCGGAGATCCGGCCCAATCGTGTCAGCAATGATGCGCCGAGCCTCGCGCCGCTCACCGTCTTTGTCGTACGCGCGGAATTCAAGCTCTCCCGACACGGTCACAGGGTCGCCCTTCTTGAGTGATGTGGTGGCGTTCTCTGCGAGCATTCGGAACGCGGACACGTTGTGAAAGACCGGTTCGCCATCCCTCCAGGTGCCATCTGGGTTCTGGATCCGTTGGTTCACGGCAACCCGCAGCTTCGCATGCGGTGTACCGGATTCGCCGATAGTCAGCTCAGGGTCGGCCACGAGATTTCCTGCGATGGTGATGGGAATCTTTGTATTCACAGTCATTACCTTTCCTTGTCGACGGGCTTCTCCCATCGGACAACTTTTTGCTCAGGGCCCGGCCAGCTCAGGACCGCCCATCGAAGGGCCAGGACCCGGGACGCCGGCGTATGTGGAAGAAGCTGTCACGGTTCGGCCCGCATCAACTGCCGCTAGCTTCCCTCCAAACCCCGGCGGGTCGGACACTGCAAGAATTCCCTTGGTAGCAGCTGTCACGCGCCCAAGGACAGACTTGGCGATGTCCACGCGAGACGTCACCGCCCGACCCTCCAGCGTCACCCGCTTCATGTCCCGCTCGGCGTTAATCACGGCATCTGCCCACCCAGCCAAGTAGGTTGCCGATTGTGGCCCTCGATCGATGCCGTGAGCCCTGAGGACCGTGTAGGCGACCGACTCGGCTTCCACTTCGGCCAAGCCCCTATGGTTTGCGCTGCTGCCATATAGCCGACCAACACTGTCGTCCGGTCCGTGCAACAGGACGTGGCCGAGTTCGTGGGCAAGCACGGCCACCTGCTCTTCGGTGTTCATCCAAAGGCCAATTTGGATTCGACGAGCGTCGAAGTCCGTGTAGCCACTCGTATAGCCGTACTGGACGCCTGACACATCAACCCTGAAGCCGTTTTCCTTCGCTACTTCGCAGAGAGATCGCCACAGCTCGTCCAGATTCGCCCCAGATTGAGCACCCCGTCGGGGCACCAGCAGGGGCGTTCCCTCAGTTTGGGTGACATCAAAGACTGCCTGTCCACGCCAACCTGTGATGACGTTCTTTTTGCCGCTGCTAACTGCATCCGTAGGTACTGCCTGGCTCACCGGCAGAAGCTTTCGCTGACCGTCTGCCAGCGTCAGTTCCTGCATTGCTGCTGTCCGCGGTGCGATGATCCACAGCGCGTGTTCGCCCCTCAATACCGTCCGTCCATGGCGCGCCCACTCCTTATAGCCGGCCACAAGCGTGGGTTCTTCAGCTCCCCGCTGAGCCATCTGCATCATCAAGAGCGCGACATTGCCGCCCGAATATCGCCACAACGTCGCTGAAGCGTCCAGTAGAATCTGCCAGCGGGCGGGCGAGTCAATCGCCTGCTCCAGGGCGGAGTGAAGCCCCTCCGTAAGGTTGGCGATGCGATCCTCCGCGGACATTCGAACGGCAGAGGAGCCAGCGTCAGCCCCGCGGGAGTCATGTGAATCATGTGCAGCGGCCACGACAGCCATCCTTCATACTTCTGAACCAGCCCCAAAAAGGGGATCACTTCTCCATGTCCGGCATGTGTGTGAACGCCATGACGAAGCTCAACTGCGGCTCTGGTGGGCGCTCAGTTTCCATTCGTCGAAAGCAGCATCGGCGGTGACCGCACGCGGGCTCGGTTCCTTATGGCTTTGAAGTCCAACGCACCCTGCTGTTCGGGTATGCGTCCGGAGACGTTCGACGGCGTGTGGCAGCCTTTCGTGGAAGGCCAGCGGACCAAATCCCGAGTCGTCTGGTGCGAAGGAAGCCATTTCTGCGCGCTGAAGTGCATAGAGCTCGGCAACTATCTCGGAATGCCGCCACCAACAGTCAGGCACAACTGAGGTCGTCAGCTGGTAGGTCGCCACAAACCAGCGCACCCAATCGAGCAGGCTCTGCCACACAACCTCCGCCTGCGCCGACGACATGTCGCGCCATCGATGCGTGACACCGACATTGCGTGGTGCGGGTTGAAAAGAGGACCGGAACAGTTCAGCCGTCAGTTCGTCGTCCAGGTCCGTCACACGACCAACCTCGAAGTCAGAATCATCTCCCTGTGTGCTCATTACTCAATCTCTTTGTTCGCTGCTTGCCGGTTGAGGTGGCCGACGGCCAGCTCTCGCTCCGTCTCCATCTTCGAGCGGCCCAGCTCGGCACCGTCTTTACGCTTGTGCCAGTCACGCAGGTCCAAGAGAATTGGGCGCGTGCGCCGTCCAAGCATGAGAGCGGTGCCAATCGGAAGACGCCTGATCTCGTCAAGCCTGATCACCGGGCTTTCCCGAATCTGCTCGCCGTCTTGTCGCCCCTGAGCAGACCAAGAGCGAGTGTTCACAATGAGGCTGCGCTCGCCGAGTAGCCCCGCCAGCGAGCGCAGATCACGCTCATCGGAGCCACCGCCGAAGATCACTTTGATAATCGCGGAATCCCAGATCGTCGCCGCCTCCTCAACAGACCAGCCGCTCCGGGCCTGGGAAAGCGACTGGAGGACTACCAGGGTCGAGATACCAATGCCGCCGCCGTCGGAGAGCACCACCGGAAGTCCAGGCCAGGGCGAAAGGTTGGCTATTTCATCCAGGATCAGAGACAGCGGTGGATCCAGCCGTCCACCGGCGGAGACAAAGGCCATATCGCGGGCAGCATTGTCTATGTCATCAATCAGAGCCGAAAGGTACGGCCCAGCAGCTGCAGCTCCGGATCGGGTGCCAATCAAATAGAGAGTCCCCCGCTGTCGGATGAAGCTCTTTGGATCAAATTCCTCCGCCTCATCTTGTGGATCCAGTGCCGCCAAAACCCGCGGGGACGATAACGGGGCGACGGCAGCCGAGACGCCAATCCAAGAGTTCGATGTGTTGCGGGGATCGTCCTCAAGGATCCCCATGAGGTCTGCCTGCCAGCCGAGCGCCGCGCCAGGCTTACCGAGGATGTCCAGGGCTTCTCGAGCGAGCACGGGACTTGAGGACCACCGTCGGAAGGCACCAATTCCTTCTCCCGATAGTGCTGCCGCGTGGAGCAAGCACTGCAGGACGATCAGCGAGCGCTTCTGCCATGCCGCGTTCTCGCCTTTCATCTCCGTGTCCGCAGTGATGACCAGCGCCCGGCGAGTAGCAATGTCCGGGTCAGCACACCCCCGCACAGGCGACCATCGCAGAGTCGATGGCAGCCCGGACATTCCTTGAGGATCAAAAACAGTCACGGGTCTCCCCTGTGACATCCTGGCCCTCATCGTGACCACCAAGTTGTCGGCGCGCGTTGATGTCGTAACCACGGCCCCAGGAGCATCCAGGATTGCATTGATCACCACGTACAGCCCTTTGCCAGACCGTGGTGCCCCCTGAATCACCATCGATTCCTCGGTCGAGACGTGGATTGTCACTCCCCGCGAGCGCCCGAGTGTCCACGACACGTCGTGAATGCTTGGCTTGCTCAGCCCCGGGCGGGTGTACTTACCCCGACGTCGGACAGCCCTCCACCCAAAATCGCACACGATCTCCGCTCTGCCCGCAACGCCGTCCCGACTCAAGATGTCCTGCCGCAGCCACGCCCCTGATTGCTTCCACATCCGCCACCCGACGACTCCAGCACCCGCGAGCGCAGCGATGAGTCCTAAGACACCGCCCACGATCCACCACACGGCAGCCAGGTTGACCGAACACTCCGCTGAAACTCGTGAAATCCAGTCGGGACGTCCAGCCAACAATCCAACACCCGCCGCCGGATTCAATGACGAGGGCAGCCTGCCACCACACTGCCGTGGTGCAACAACGGCGGACGCCGCCTGGACGAGAAAACAAAAGACCACGTAGCCTGCGACCACCCACAAGCCGATAGAGACCAAAGGATTCGTGGGTCCCGATCTGGTACTCACAGATGCATCCGATCATCCGTGCCGAACACTTCCAACTCATCCGTCGTGACCCTGTTAGCGACGATGAAGGACCGATTCCCCACCTTCCACAGACCAACGCCCTTGGGAAGATTCTCAACATGCTCGCACTCCGCCTCCGTAAGGCCCAAAGCTTCCTTGGTCAGGCGCATGGCATCGTGCTTCTGCCGATAGATGATGCGGGTGTCAGCCTCCGTCAGTAGGCCGAGCGCCTTCTGACGATGTCCGCTGGTGCTGTCGCCGATCTCGTTGAGGTCTGCCACCTTGTGCATGATCAGCAGGTTCGCGATCCCATAGGTGCGGGCGAGCCTCCACTGCTCGCTCATCTTCGCCAACATGTAGGGATCGGCGAGCATCCGCCAACCTTCGTCGTACACCACAAGCCGCTTACCGCCGTCGGGATTTGTCACGGCTGCCTCCAGCCAGGTGGCGCTGCAAGCGGCAGCAAGCGACAACGCCTGCTCTGAGGCACCAATAAGTGCCGACGTATCCATCACCATCATTGGCGCGTCGGCGTCGAACGCCACGGTAGAGGGTGCGTCGAACATCCCTTCCAAGTCGCCCGAAACCGTCCGCCGCAACGAGTGACTGACTGACGCACCGCCATCCTTGCCAACAAGGGCGAGCGTTTCCGCCGAAGGACTCAAGAGGTGGTCCAGCACCATAGGCAACGTCGGCGTCGAATTTTCGGCGGTGGTTTCCATGAGCGCCATGTCGAGAGCGGTGTGCTCGACAGGATGCAACGGTGTGCCTGGGCGCATGAGGGAGACGAGCGCGACGAGCAGTTGCCGACGACGCTGCCGGACTACGGCTTGCCACTGAGTGTCAGTTAGAGAACTTGGCCTAGGCCCTGCGTCCAATGGGTTCACACGAGCTGATCGTCCCGGCCCAACAGAGATGACTTTCCCGCCCACCGCGTTGGCCACTGCTACCCACTCGCCCTTGGGGTCGGACGCAACCGCTGCCTTCCTGCCCAGGGTTATGGAACGCGCAACCAGCGACTTCCCGCACATGGACTTGCCCGTACCCACCGTGCCGATCACGATGATAGACGGCCCGCTGATGATTCCTTTGTCGTAAAGGATCCACCGATCATAGGAGAACGCCCCGGAGCCAAAGACGTCGGTGCCGATGTAGGTGCCCTCGTGGCCCAGACCGGATTCGGTGATGAAGGGATAGGCTGCGGCGAAGGTCAGCGTGGACGCCCGGTGCGGTGCTGTCTTCAGTCGATGTGGACCCCACAAGGACTGAGCTTCCCGGCTCCCCCAATCGCCGACACGGCGCTCGCGGTCCCCATGCCGCTCCATGGGATCGTCGATCCGCTGTCCAAGTTTGCGGTTCTGCAGCGATGTCTCAGCGGTTGTCGCCCTTCTGAGACTCTTGCGTTCGGCACGAGTGCCCGACGGCGTGTAGGTCACCTCTTGGTTCTTGAGACTCATCGCAATCCCCTTCCCAGGGGCAGTCCGCCCGCAATGAAGGCTGCCCACTGCTGCCCCGCCAGCAATCGGAGTTCCACGAACGCACCGGCAGCTGCGGACTCGATTTCGTGGCGGTGTCGGGCCAAGTCCTCTAGAGACGCTGCCGTAATTGTCACGAAGGCGGTCGAACGGACATCACCATGACCGGCAACGATCTCTTCTTCCCGTTGCGACACTTCTTCCTCCTCGGCTCGCTGCTCTCGTGTGGTGGGTCTATCGAACCGGGCATTAATGCGTCGACGGGTTTCGTGAGCTTCCTGGGCTGAGCGAATGTCCCGGAGTGCCTCCACAGTGGGCACAGCCCGAATCACCTGGGTAACCGTGTGCCGGAAGTCGCCGACATAAACAAGCGGATGCAGGAATCCTGGGTACACCTTTTGCCGTGGCCACTCTGCGACCCAAAATGTCTGATGGAATCCGGAGTCCGTACGCAGATAGGTCCAGTGCTCCTCTACGGCCATGGGGCTCGAACTCAGCCGCCGCTTCCCGATCCGTTGGTCACCCTGCGACTCGCTGTCATTCTTCGCCGACCCTCGCGAGACCGTTTCAGGATCAAAAGAACCCCTAAACACTTCAAGCAGCCGGGACTCCGAAAGCCACTCGTCCACCCGCACTCCATGAGTTGCCAGGGATGTAGAGATTGCTTGTACCTCCAATCGCAGCACACGCTCGAGTCCATTTATGCCTCCCCCGGACTCTTTGATGCGCCTCCTTGATTTCGCTGTGTCCACAACAATGGACAACAAGACGTCGTGACTCATGGAGGATCCAGCAGCGGCTATCAAGTCCTGGTACGCCAACTCACCCCACGGATTGCCACCAGGATGGCCACCGTTTTGCACGACGGTGTGGTCATAGAAATCCTGAAGGGCGGACGACGGATACGGAACCGTGTAGTCCTGAACGGCGATTCTTGCTATGTCCGAGCGTTGGGCGAGTCCGGCTTGCACCCGTGACCATGCCTGCGCGGCCCACGCTTTATCATCGTCGTCGAGGAGAGCGAATGATCTGGTGGTGCAACGCAGGACGACGGTCGCCTCCCTACCTTGAGGGTCGACGATAAAGCACTCTCCACGTCGGGTCATCTGGAGTTTAAGGCTGCCGAGACCGCCGGGCAGCGCAAGCTTGCCCGCTTTCAGTGCATTTTCGGGACGGGCGAGGTAACGGGTCTGCCCCAGGATCAGTCGAACGAAGAACAGCGTGATGAGGCTGAGCCAGATGGGATAAGGGATTCGAGCGTGTTGGAGCACTCCCATGAGCATGAGCAGCAGCCAGATGGGACTCATCGTCGTCAGTCCGACCGGACCTCCCGTTGCAGAGGCGATAATCGCCGTCAGGATGCCGAGGGCCAGCAGCACGAGCTGGTACCACTTCAGCCCCATGAAGATGCCACGGCGCTCGTATCGGGGAAATTTGACCGCCTCAAGGGCGCGCGTATCTTCAGTCATTGCGTTTCTCCGGAGGGAAGTGCCCCTCAGAAGCTTTGGGCCTGATGGGCGGCAATTGGGATGGGGGCACCGCGCTGCCGGTGCTTCGCACTTCGGGCTGCCGAGGGGTCCTGGGCCGGTTTGCCTTCGGCGGTCCGGCGGCCGGATTCCGGCCTATCGGCGAAGGTGTGGCAGAGGATTGCATACTCGGCTCGGTTGAGACCACTCCGCTCAATACCTCGCCTTGCCTAGCCGCGCCTCCGCGGGCAGAGTCTGCCCCGTGCGATACCAAAGCGTTTTCACTTGAGGTGAGTATTGGCGTCGTACTCGTCAGGCTGCGCGGCAGGGGCACCGAGGTTGGTAGTACGCGCGTGGGGATGTCTCTGCGACTTGAGGGGATCGGTCGAGCTAGTGACGATCTGCCCAACATTGATGCAATCGTCAAGCGGCCACCGAGTTGTCGACTGAACTGTCTGGACGCGACGCTGCTGCTGCGAGCAAGAACGTGGCCGCCGCCAGCCGTCTGAGCCGCGGCCGCGAGTTCGCCACCCGCAAAGCTCACCAACCTCAGCGCCATCAACGGTGCTCCGCAGGCAAGAACCATTCCTACAGTGCCAGCCGCCAACCCGGCAAAGGACGTCGAATCCGCAAACAGCTTGATCGCCGCCGCAAGAACTGTCGCTGCCAGGGGTTTCGCCAGCAAGAGCGCGACGACGACTTCGCACCACCGTCCGGCCCAGGCCTTTGACTTCTCCCAGGGCATCATCATGAAGGCGACGGGTGCGACAGCTGCCAGGACGGCGAGGGCGAACGTCCTGAAGATCATGGAGCACATGAGAATGAACGCCAGTATCCACACGACGATGACTGCCATTGCTGTCACTATCGCGCCTCCGACGGCTCCGCCTTGATTGCCCGGCGCCAGAGAGATGACGTTCCATTCGCGGTCGGAACCCGCTGGAGCCCGTTCGAAGCCGAAGAGTCGCATGAACACGACGTACGGATCGGTTCCCATCGATTCCAGCAGGGCCGCCGACGCCTCGTCGCTGACCCTGGTGAGCTGCCGAACCACGTAGACGGCCGCTGCAACTAGCGGCACTGCCGCCGCTCCCCCGACGAGTGCCCTCAGCAGTCGGCGTGGTTGCTGGCTGATCAGACCGGTCAAGAGTTGCAAGATCATCACAACCACCAGCGGAGTCATCATCACGATGACCCACCAGTTGGTCAGTCCACCGATGGCAGCCCACTCGGAATAGTCGACTTCGGAAACGCTGAAGGCCCCGGTGATGAACCCCCACATCCAGGAGGCGATGTTTTGAAGAACGTTGGCGAAGATTGACGTGATGGAACCTTGGACGCCGTCGTTAGCTTGGGAAACCAGTCCGCAGCCCGGCGGCCACCAACCGTTGAGGTCACACTCGATGGGCATGATCGCGAGTGGCTAAAAGCCCAACGGAAAGGCCGTCTGCGACCACAGTATGTATCCGTTGATGCCGCCAAGGATTGCCGCAACGGGGCCGGTCCACAGGAGGATTACTCCTCCACCTGAGGCCAGTCTCGAGGATTGGCTCAGCTTGCCGGCCAACAGCATCGCCGCTCCGATGATCGCCACGATTGCAATGACGATGAAGGCGCCGACGAGGATGCCGCCGCCGATCTGCTTGAGTGACTCAAGAAAAGGAAAGTTCGCGTTTGGTGTGATCCCAGGATCCACCGCTGCCAGTACCATCTGGTGCTCCATCCAGTCGTCTTCCAATGGAATGAGCTGATAGGGCTCACGACTTCATGGGGGAGAGTGAGGGGACGACATGACTACAATGTGCTTGCCATAGGAATCCATCGTTGATGTGGAAGCTCAAGTCGAGGGACTGCGCCTCTAGAGAACCTGCTCATGTTTAGCAGGCTGTCAACCGTGGCAGCCGCTGAAGCGGCCCGTTCAGTTCTTGTCGAGTGTCACAGGGCTACTGCCGCTTCCAGGCTCTTCTTCTCGAAGTGTCTGAACCGTCGAATCGCCTCGTCCATCTGTGCAAGATTGAATACCCCAATTTCATTGAGCCTTCGGAATCCTTTGAGGCTGAGGCCGGTGGAGCGAAGGAACAGATCATCGTCGAGGGATTCGATCACGTGCGCAAAATGCTCCTCACGGAAATCGGTGAGATACATAAAAATAAGAACCTTCGCGCTGATCTTTCGCAATTTTTCACGAATGACTTTCCTTGTATCATTGACCTGCTTCTGGTGCTGGTCAATTTCGCGTTTCGGCTTCTGATTCTTCTTGGCATCCTTTAGCTTCTCAGTTTCAGTTACGATGCTCTCCGCAAACTCGCGGATATTTCGAAAGTCTTCGATCTGCTCCAGTTCCTCCAGTACCTCTGGAGCGTCAAGCAACCGAGACATGGTCACTGTGTTGAGATCGAACAACTGGTGCGATCTCCATTTTCTGGCCAAGGATGTAGAAGTGACTCCCGCGTTCGCCCAGTCGAGGACGGCGTCGACGTCAAGTCGTTCCATACTTCCCCCGTCAATGGCAAAAATCGGAAGAAAGTTGACAAGTTCTTCCAATATTTGACGCTGGGTGGTGGTGCGCGTTGGGTCGTTTATCGCCAATTCTGTGCCATAAAGTGCGAGTAACCCAAGAGCCCGATTGGGGTCGAATTCGAAGACGTAACAAGATTCTTTGATGACGTCCCCTTCTTGTCGCCACGGGGACTGGACACGGAACGCGGCCTGGAAGTAGGACTCAGGCGATTTGAGTGCCCGCAGCATGAAAATCGACGTCCACTCGGGCACCGTGACGCCTGTCATCAATTTTCCGCACGAAAGCGTGATCGTGCCTGTCTTACCTCTAGTCTTGTAGCCCTTTAGGGCGTCTTGGACTGGCAAAAGAGCCTCAGAACCAGTGCCCGCGCCAGCCCCAGCGGCCACGACAATATCGTAAGACGAGAAATAGTTGTCGGCGCGGAGCACATCGGCCATGGCCTCACAGGCAGCGACGTCGGCCATGTACCAGACGGAATGCCGGACAGCTTCCGTGAACTTCGCTGATTCGTATGGGAACGACGGTTTCGTGCCTTCGACGATGTCGTTGTCGACCTGTTTTCGGCCACGAATAAGTTTGAGAAACTCCGCCACCTGATCAGCCCGAACGAACTCAGCGACTCCGAGGTCGTTTCGTCGCGCTTTGAAATAGGCATTGAGATTAAACCCGTCGAACTCTCCGTCCTCGGCCCATTCCTCAGCTTCGGCACCCATCCTGTAGGTGTACATGAGCATCTGGGGTAGGTCGCGGTATGGATTCGGGCCGTCGGCTTCGTTCCAGCTGGCTTTCGCGCGCTGCTCATCGATATAAGTCCAGTTGTAGACCTCGTCCTCCGCATAGTCTCCATTGGTAAGTGCTCGGAACGGAGTGCCCGACAGGTGCAGATGAAACCGCGTCTTGAGACCGAGGTCTTGGTCGGTTATAAGGTCGTCGGCGTTGGGCACCTCTGCAACTGCGAGTTTCATATCAGCAGGATCATAGAGTTCACGAGCACTAGCTGTGCCAGCTCCGAAGTGGAACTCGTCGATCACGATGCAGTCCCAGTCGACAACATGAATAGTCTCGTTGTGCTTCTTGACGTTTCCGCTTCCATCGCGGCCTAGAAGGTCTTGGAAGGATCCAAACCAGACGAACGGCGTATGACCCGAAGCGATCAAGTCTGCTGTGTCTACGGGGGTCGTCCGACCGACAAATGCCCAATCGACAAAATCGACGTGGCTGAGCAGGTCATCGCGCCACGCGGTCTTCACAGCCGGTTTGTAGGTTAGGACTAGGACTTTAGTCCAGCCCATCTCAGACGCGAGCTGGTAGGTCGTAAATGTCTTTCCAAACCGCATCTTGGCATTCCACAGATAGCGCGCAGCGAATTCCTCATTATGAGCCCGAAAGTGAGCGGCAGTCTGCGTAACAGCCTTTTGCTGCTCTGGTCGCATCTGAAACGTATGGATGCGGGTCGGGGAGAAGGGGATCCCAGTCTGAAGAGAAACAACCGCCCCACGCACTTCGTCGTGGGTGGCTTCAAACCATTCACCCCCGACCCGTCTGATACCGTGCTCGGCAAGTACGCGATGGACATCGCCGTCGGCGAAGCCGGACCCGTCGGGACGAGTGGCCTGCTCATCATGGAACAGAACCTCCACCCCGTCGAGGTTGGGGAACACGGTACGAAGAGTCTCCCGAATACGCGCCAGGCCCTTCCTAGTGGTCTGGCCGACCTTGATTCGATAGGTCCCTGAGTGGCCTCCAGGGCGGGTCCAAGGCTGCTGTTGTCCTCGGACCGTATATGCATAGATGTAAACGGTCACGCGTTGACCTGCGAGGGCGTGGGCATCGGCTTGATCTGCGATTCGATGAACACAATCTCCTCGTCCGTGAGAGCGTAGCGCTCGTAGAGGGCCTCATCCGTCCATTCCCTATTCATTGGCAGGTCAGGAACGAACTTGAATCTATCTTTTGAGAGATGCTGAGTGTTCATACGGAGCCAGATCATAAACCGCACGAATCGCGTGCGAAGGTAACGATCCAGGTTACGTGATTCTTCGGCAGTACGGAACGAGCCAACCACGAGATAGGTCTCGGTACACACGGAGTTCGGCCCTGCGAGTGTCGGTTGTGCAATGACAGAGTAAGGTCCGTCATGATCCTCCCCGTATGCGGCATGGAGCAAGGTCTTATGCTTGTCAATCAGGTCCTGGTTGTTGGTGATTGACTGTTTATCAACCCATTCGACCTTTCGGCTCATGACGTGCAGAGCGACGGCTCCTGGAGTTGTATCAGCCACGTACTGACGGAACTTCGCACGAAGGCCGAAAGGAACCAATGAGGACACTTTTTGATCCAGCATCACATCGTCCTTCGCTCTGACTTTCTCGAGGATGGCGATGGCTTCGTTGTACCTGACGAAAACGTCATATCGGTCCAAATTCCGAACCATCGGCGTGCTAGAGCTGCCACTTCTTACTGTGCGGATTTCGCAACCGCCACTGTGTTCCCGGGCCCACAAGAAGTAAGAGACACCGCCTCGGATCTTGACTCCAGGGAAGCATTCCTGCGCCTGGGGGTAGTCCACAATATGCGAAACGCGGTGATCGTTTAGCATTTGCCGGCGATACTTATCGAGTCCAAGACCGCCAGCAAACCACCGCGAGGGTGTAATCATAACCACGTAGCGGGGTTTCATCTTTATTGCCTTCTGTACGAAGAGCTGGTAGATGGGCATAGTCCTAGAATTACCGTCGCTGTCGATCTGGTAAGGCGGATTTCCGACGATGACATCGAATTTCATCTCCGACAACTCCTTAGTCGGGTAAGTCCCGTGGATGAATGGGTATGCGTAGTTCTCGCGGCTGTGGCCGCGCTCTAGGCCGGCGGGTGCTTTGCATAAAGTGCATCTATTTTCTTGAAACGTGTGTTGTGTCGGGACGAAGGGAATTTGCCCAGATGGCTGGTCGAACCGGACGATAAGGTTCTTAAGGTGTTCATCCGTCAGGCCTGCTCCGGTGGCATCCATGGAATGGTAAACGCTGCGACGAGCGATCTCACCGGTCAGCTGGCTCGTGGCAGACCCATACAACATGTTCCGGAGGATATGTTCGCGCCGCTTGGCCTCGTCTGGTTGCCAATCGGAGAGACCAATCATGAGACGACGGGCGATCTCGCGCAGGAATACGCCTGACTTCGTAGCCGGGTCAAGCCACTTATAAGCAGACTGGCCCCACACGCTCGTTGGCAGGAGATCGAGCATCGCGTTGGCAAGCTTTGGTGAGGTAAACACCTCATCGTTTGGGAGCTGCGCGATCGTCTCCAAAACGTCTGGCATATGTTGTAGATCGAGAGTCATTAAACTACTGCCTTTTTAAGCGAACTTAACTGCGTGTAGTGCACCGGTGCCCCGTCGGTCTTCCGCCCGATTTGCTCTGCGAACAGATCCAGCTGTTCGGGACCCTCATCTTCTTCGAGAGGGGACCAGACACGCAGGAAGAGTCCATCACCAATCGGCTTGTACTCAATGAGCTCGATACTAGTTGAGTCAGCCAGCGTATCTGCTTGAATGACATTTGTGCCAAGAACGGAGCTCACAGCGTCCATCAGGTCGCGACTTGCCGCCACTCCAGCATTGCGGAGGTGCTTGTCCAACACGGTGAACATCCGTTCACGAGCCTCAATGACGTTGGACTCGTCGATATCTATGCCGTAGGTCGAAGTGAAGCAGCGCAAAAGTCGATACTCGAATTCTTCACCCTCGCCGTATCGATCGACAGTCACATGTTCGATTTTCCGGCCGACTATTTCCACAAGGAAGTTGCCGTGACCACAGGCCGGTTCAAGGAACGTGCGGTCTATATTGCCCGGATGCTGTTCATCAGGAAACATGTCGGCCACGAGGTCGAGCATCGCGGTCACTTCCCGATCATGCGTATATACCTCGGCAAGGTCCCGGACTCGCTCGCGGGAACGAACCTGGTCCTCGAAATGAACCTTGCCGATCGACTGCGTGGGGCTCATGGCGCTCCCCCGCCTTCAATGACAAGTCCCGCATCGAGCAAGGTCAATAGGCGGAAGAGCCGATCGCTATATAGGCTGGGCTTCCCGGCCTCAATCTCGCAAACGTAGCGACGGCTGATACCGAGCGCCTCGGCCACCTGACACTGGGTGTATCCGCGCTGAACACGGAGTTCAGCTATACGACGACCGAGGTCCGCAGGGCTGCCGGCCCGGTTACGAGTTACTGTCATGATGTAACCATATATGCACACCGCATCTAAGTCGGTGAAGACAACGAACTGCCCACGGAAAGAAACTAAGCCAGCCGGACGTGGTGACGGCGCCAAGGTTACCTACTCACGTGACGCCTGTCATGACTCTAAGTATGAAAGTCTTCCAGGGCACGCTGAACTTCGGAAATCGGTTGCTGCGTCCACGGCCCGCGCGACTAAAACCTTGGTTTCTTGGCCTTCCGCTTGGGCGAGCCCGCAGGAGCCTACTCATCGAGCCAGATGACCTTCGTCCGGGTACTGCTTTGAACGTCACACTCACGGCAGATTTATCGATACCAGCAAGGCCCCGTGGCACACCGCACCGACTACACAGCCAATGTCGAGGCATTTGGACGACCGCCGGAGGCCAATCGGGATTCCACCTAATCCAGTAGATCGAAATAGGTGGTGCCGGGGTTCCAATCGATCGGATGCAAAAGTGTCCCGGCGGATGGATTCAATGCGCTGTACATCATCCCCTCTCCCGCATAGATCCCCACATGGCCCCAGTTGTATGTACCTTGAGGATTTTGCACCACAAGGTCTCCAATCTGAGGGCTTTGAGTCATTCGCCCTACCCGCCACTGCTCCACACGCGGCAATTCGATCCCAACCTGCCGATAGATCCACTGCACAAATCCAGAGCAATCCCACGCCTTGAACGCCGTCCCACCCCAGACATAGGCACCGCCCACGCCTGTCTGCGTAAAGTGCAAAATGTCCTGTCGGATTTGCGACAAGCCCTCTGCAGAGACCAGACCCGGTCGGCCCTTCTCCCCCGGACTGCACTTCGGGACGGTGGTGACGCCCTGTAGCAGGTCGACGATGGCCGTCGCCTGTGGTTCCCATCGAGCATAGAGCTCTGGGAACGCTGAGACTTGGACTGCTTGGGCTGCTTGCCCTTTGCTCATGGCCGACCAGCCTGGCATATCGAGCAAACCTCGAGGGCTGCCTTGATTCGGTCCAGACGGCCCTCCATAGAATGCCCTCGCGTTGTAAGTAATATCCATCAGCTCTGCAACGGTTCCCCATCCAGCCGCTGGCCGCTGCTGTGCCGAACCTACTGAGTCGTGGTCACTCCCAACCCCGTCATGAGGAAACTGAAATGACGCAGGGACATTCGCGTTGGCCAGCATCCGGAGGGTCGACTCCTGCAGAGACATCATGATGGCGATCACCATTGCCTCCCGAGGAACGCCAAGTTGTTTCCCGACTGAAATGTACCCCTGTGCCACAGCGATCTGTCCTGCGGAGAGTCCAACGGCTTGACCATCCGGCCGAGATCCACTGTTCTCGAGGACGCTTTGTGTGACAGCGCCGCTGCTTGACGCACACCCGAAAGGTGATTCCGGTTCGCTGCCCGCCAAGGCTAAAGCGACGGCACTAACGACAACACCCAGGGAAAGTACGATGACGAGAACGACGGCGGAGGCAGCCCGCACGAGCCTTCGTCGCCTGAGTAGGGCCATCGCCAAGGCCGGATGCGGCATCAGTAGACGATCCGACTAGTCGAGGCATAGAAGCCGACCATTTGGCATCGATCAGGCGGGGCGGTCGCTGCCGGCGGGCAATTGGCCATGACACTGACCGGCGCTGTGTATGAATTGCTGCTACTGACTGTCTGGTCAACGACCTTGAGTCGAACCGTGCAGACATGAAGCCCCGCCCATGGAGCAGGGCGTTCGCGAACCTTTACGAGTTCGTTGTCGCAAGCCATGGATTCGAACGTTGCTACCCTGTAGGCACCTTGGCCCGCAAGCGAAGCGAAGGACCCCGCGTTTACGCCCGTTGCCTCAAACTCCTGGACCAGGACCGCCAACGGATTTGATCCGTCAGGGAGGACGAACCACCAACCCCGAATTCGAGCGTATACATCCGAATAGGACGAATTTCGGGTGTCCCAGCTATAGATGGCCACGGCGGCCGCGGAAGCAAGCGCCCGATAATCGGCCGTGACAGGCGGAACGGACGGAGGCATTTTCGAGGACGGAGCTGACCTCGTTGGTGGCGCTGTAGTAGTCGGAGAATTGCTCAGTAGAGCCTTGGGGGTTTGAGACTCTGCCGATGGGACATCCGTCCCTTTCTTAGACGCGGACTCCCGCGGTGCGACCAGAACGAGAATGAGGGCGCCGAGGATAGCCGCCAGTGCTAGGCCAAACACGCACCGACGAATCGTTCGCCCCCGCCAAATGGATTCCATCATGTTCGCCTCCTAGGCCTGTTCATGGCTCGGCATATAAATGGGCAACATGACTCAAACTGTCGAAGTCATAGAGCTGCGAATCACTCGCCATGCCGTTTGATACAGGCGACGGGCCGTGCCGATTTGAACTGCCACATATCGATCAGTCACATTGAACTTCTCGGCAACCGCCGCAATGGCAACCTGCCGTTCGACGCCGTGATGTTCGGGCAGAACGATTGCTTCGGCCACTCCCCGCAGCAGTGGACTCGGCAGGCAATCAACGGCGTGCCCGCAAAGACTGGACATGTCTTGCACAGCTTCAGGATCTACATCCAACGCTTGGCTTATTGTCTTTGCAGCCTGTCGAACCGCGGTGACTGCATTCCAGCGGCGACGGTCTTGCGGCGAAGGAGGCGCGTATCGTCGGGGCTCGGTAAGACTGCCCACTGCGAGGCGCCACACCGGAGCCGCCACAGCGGCCCGAGTCAGCCCCAGAACCATGTGCGCCCATTCTTGATCGATGATCTCCTCGGCTTCGCGGTAATCACGGGACACGACCAGCACCGTTAGCTGCTGGAGAATGTCCGAGCTCTCACCGTTGCCCGGATCCAAAAGCAGCGGCAGCGTCTTGTGGCCGAGTTCCCGGCGGACGTGCGCGGCGCAGACATTCCCAGTGACGCCTTGCACCCAGGCCTCGAACGGAACTCCAGGGATCTGTCGGTAGTTTCCGCGTGTCACCCCATCCCACACGGCCACCCTGATGTCTTGCAAGACATCGTCTACGTCGCATGAGCGGCCGATCCGAGCCAAGTGCGAGACGACGTACCGACGCACGCCTTCGACTGCTCCCATCATTTGGTCGATGGGTACCGTCAGGGGGGTGTCTCCGGACTCAGCAGCGAAATGTCCACCGGGGATGGGTTTGAGTTCTGTATTTCAGCGTTGCCCGCCAGGTGTTCCAGGCTCATGGCTCTCACCGCTTCGACTAACGGATTCGAATATCTTCGACGCCACCAGAAGTGGCGAATCAACGTGGCTAATAGCGATCTAACCACCACACAAGCTTCTAACAAATATTGTCAAAGATAATTAAAGTATCGTCAAGACTCCAGTTCTTACTTTTTCCATGTTGTTCAGCAAGAATGGAGGCATGCCACGGATCACGCAGCCTCACGACGACGCCTGGTCGCCTGACGTTGAAGACGCCGTAGCGACGTTCGGGAACCGCTCCCGGAATGAAATTCTGAGATTCCTGGCGGCGAATGGGCCTGCGTCCAGGGGGGACATTGTCGCAGCGGTCAGCGCCGGTGAGCCCAGCGTCGCCAAACACCTCATCGCCCTGGAACAGGTTGGGGCGATTGAGGTCGATGTGGAAGCCGGACGGCGCCATGGCCGCTCCCCCCGTTACTCGGCCAATCCGGCCCGCATCAAGGAGTTACTCGACGCCCATCTTCGGTATGTCCTGGAGGAGTAGCTGCCGCCCGCTCGCCATTCGGATGCAAGCCGATGTCCTTATTTAGATACTCGGAGATGGCGCGCAACGTTTCCGGTGAGACATCACCGAGCGTCCTAACGGCGAATGACTTCACCCGCGCGGCCCTCAAAGATTTCACAAACTCCAGCTGCGAATCGATGCGTTCTGGGATGTCGCCTTCGACGCCGTTCAGCAGATAGGAGGGATCGACGTCGAACATCTCGCAAATAGCGGCGAGCAGCTCCGGGTCACTAACCAGACGCCCTGTGCCGTCCTTCATGTAGAACCATCTGGCCCTGGAGATCTTGACTCCTCGAGCTCGGAGGCCGGCCTCAATCTCCCTGAAAGTGACGGGCGAACCCCTCTCGGCTACAACGACGTCGAGCAGCAGGTTTAGTCGGCGGGCGAGAGTGGCCTGCGGTGACAACTCGCCGTTGCGGCTCGCGTCTCGTGCCGGCATGCTCCACCTTTCCGACTGCCTCGCTCGATGAGAAATGCTGATGCATTGCCATCAGTATTCCGCGAGCCCAGTGACTAAACAATCAACTGCGCCTTGAATCTGTTCCACTGCCTACGTGAGGCGTATCCTGTTGCTGTAGACCCGTCTACAGCAACAATCCTCCACAATCCTGAGCCGTGGTTTGAATGTCGACGTCCATCTTGATGAACCGAACACGGAGCCAGATCCTTCGCTTCCTTATCAGAAGCGGGCCATCGTCCCCGGGCATGTTGGCGTCAGGACTTCAGGCTTCGCGAGCAACGGTTCGGCGTCATCTCCTCGTCCTTGAGTCGGCTGGTTACGTTCAGGCTTTGGCCGACGAGCGTTACTCCGTTCACGTCTCACTCGTCGAGTGCCAACTCATCGACCTAGCGGCCCAGTACTCGGTACAAGTACCTCCTACGACTGCCCTGCCGCTTATTCAGGACTAGAGCTGGCCAGCGGGAGACCGTGGAACCACTCCTCGACCGATCGCTCCCATTTTTCGGGGTCGACATTCCACTCCAAGGAGTGCCCCTCAGCTTCAAACTCCACCAACCTGATGAGGTCTGGCCTCAGGCTGGCAGCTTTCTTGGATGCTTCGAAGGGTGTTGTGTCGTCTTTCTCCCCATGAAGGACCAATATCGGTTTTTTCAGTTCCGTTGCTCGCGTCAGCCAGTCCAGGGAATCGAGACAGATGGGTTCACCAAGGCCGGTCACCCATCGGAGGTCCTTGGATCGAAGAATGCTGAAGCCCAGATGCACGAGCGGCCGAGGCAACCCTGCAGCCTTGGCATTCGCGGCCAGTGTGGTTCGCCAGTCGAATACGGGCGCGTCGAGAACCATCCCGGCTATTCGTGACGAGCTCTGCGACAGGGCCGTTGCTTGAAGGGCGATAGCCGCGCCAAGTGACCATCCAAAAAGGATAATGCGTTCAGCGCCGTTGCTGATGGCGTAGTTGATGGCGGCCTCGACGTCGCGCCACTCGCCTTGGCCGAGGCTGTAGCGGCCATCGTACGACGGCGGCGCGTCGCCGTCGTTGCGGAACGAGACAACCAGCGACGTCAGTCCCATACGACTTGCGACTGGTATGCCGCGAAGAGTGCCTGCCCGCTTACCGCCCATGCCGTGGATATGGATAGCCCACGCTCCAGGAGTCGCGACACCAGCCGGGGGGTCAAATCTCCATGCTGGCGCGACACCGTTGTCGACTGAAATCTCAACGTCTTGGTACGTCAGACCAAGTTGCTCCGGTTTCGAGTAAACGTATCCACTCCAAATACCTGCCTTGGCTTGTTTGAGGTCCCCCGATTCCACTCGCTCAACCCGCCGGACCACTGTGTTTCGGTCGGGGTGGGAGTCAACGACCGAACCGAGGCAAGCGTGGCCTGTCCCCTGCTCAAACCAAAAGCTGTATCGTCCCGGTGCCCTCGTTTGTTCCGTATCGGGAAGTTCGATTTCTAGAGATCCGTCTTCATGTGTGTGCACTGCCCGAACGTGCAAACCCTCACGACGGCTGTATTTTGGCACGACAATTTGACGAGCGAAGTACGCTGCACCGGCGACGCCTGCAAGCAAAGCCCCGAATACAGCAAGACCTCCTACCTCTAAAGCCCTACGACTGGTTGCTGTCGGCATCGTCCACCCCCTGAGCCCTTTTGCGTTCGTCGATCACTTGGCGAAGCCTCACCAACGTTTCCGGAGAGATGCCCTGCAACTGACGAGCAGCGAAGTTCCGCACACGTGCCTCACGCAGTGTACGAAGAAGTTCGAGCTGAGCGTCTACGAGCTTGGGTATCTCCCCGGCGTCATCGAGGAGGTAGTCACGGTCTACGCCGAAGAACTCTGCAAGGTTACGGAGCAGCATGGGATCGGTGGCCAGCGAGCTGTCCCCGCTTCGCATGTAGGCCCAGCGGGAGCGGGAAAGTGGCGTTCCACGCTGGGTCATGTGCCGATTGATCTCGGGGTACGTCAATGCCTCTGATCCCTCGGCCTCATAGAGGTCAAGAAGAAGGTTGAGCTTTCGCGCCAATCTGGTCTGAGGGGATTCGGAGGAACTGGCATCATCCGTCATAACGCCCGTTCCCCCTTCCGCCTACGAACTGGAACCTGACGCACAAAAGGCCCCGCCAGGTAGTTCTCAGCAGCGTTCAAGACATTGAGGTCGTGGATGTCCAAGGAGCTGCCTAAACCGGGCTCGACTAACAGTGCGTCCTGTACTTCTACAAGCATTCTATGGAGTCTTTGGGCCCGGTCCTGTTGGTTGATCATCTCGGTGTCTCGCACGAGCCGAACGTCTTGCCGTTTGTTTGTTGTCTTTTCCCAGATTCTCGAGAGATCGCTAACCAGCTCCTGTTCGGTCGCGAACTGCCTATGGCGGAGAACTCGGCGCGCCACCGGCGGGAGGGCCAGACCGACGCACAGGAAGGCCATGGCGGCTACGACCGCGGCATCGTATATAGGCGAGACCGTGCGCATAGCATCCAGCCGCCCTTGCAAATGCAGAATATCCATGACCAGCACTAGCAACACGAGGAGAACGGCAAAGCTACAGCCAACCCCGATACACGTAAATGCCATGCGGAAGTAGGGCCTCAACATGTCGCCGCGAAATCGGAAACACGTAACACCGGTAATGCTAACCACGTAGCCGATGTATACGAACTGGACGGATGAGTAGAGTGCAGCAAACCACTGGTCCCCGTAATCCACCATGAAACGAGTGGAACTCCCCTGGGTGACGATGGCGCTGAAGCTGGTTGCGAGGCCCACGATCACCGCAGCCAAGAGAATTATGCCAGCACTGTCTCGTTTCTCGACCGACTCTTCCAGGGTCGCCGCCCGAATGATGGCTCTTGAGAGAAAATAGATCCCCACGACCATAGATATGTTGGCCACCAGGTCAACGAAGTTACGGCCCCCAAGTACAGAATCGATGCCGAGATAGACCTGATCGATGTTCAGCGTCAGGGCCACTGAAATCGTGGTGGCGGCTGTCAGAACGCTGTGATCCCGGCGCACCCGGATTCCAGGGAGGAGACAGCCGACGAGGAGCCAAATCAAAGCTGCGGCCACAATTTGGATCATTCGAAAACCCTCTCGAACGATCTTGGCTCCCTGGCGCTGTTCCTGATTGCTGCTGCGAACAGATCCGCGAGCGATTCCGCGGCGGCTTCCAAGTCATCAGTGAAGCTGCTCCGCGCCAGAACGCGTGAGACAAGTCCTACGGGAAGATTCGGGAACAGGACTGCTATGTAGTCGGCTGGGACGACCAGTTCATGGTGTCTCAAGACCATGTGCCCGAGTTCGTGGAGCACGAACTGTTGCCGGTGCAGCCCGGACGGACTGACAGCGTGCAGGATTATCTCCACGTCGTCGGTTGAAAGCCATAGTCCACAGACCGACCCACCGTTCAGCATTCCGGCAGCTTCGATCTGAATAGGCCGACGTCTGACACGCTCGACCACCTTCACCAGTCGATCCACATCGAGGTGATTCGGGAGCACCAGAGAGTCAAAGGCATCCTCGGCGCGTTCTGCCGGCGATTGCCCTGAGAGATATCGTTTCCTTTGCATGGGCATCCCCAGTGATGCGTTCCCCTGGTTCGTCGGTGGCCCAATTCGACTGTTGCCTACTAAGCCGACTGCGAACCCTCAAACCCATTGAACTACTGGCCTCTGGACATGTCCAGAGGCCAGACAGTTTCCATGTAACCCGGGGCTGGGAGTCATCCGGCCGAAATCTCAGAGCATGCTGCGACACTCGAAACGTCCACATACGTCGTGGCGAGACGCTCGTGGACGCCCAGGCTCACCAGCCCGGCGTAATTACTAACCAGCCGGGTTAGGGTTACTAACGGCCGGGTCAGGACTTCCGAGATGCCCCCGATCAGGGTTTCGCTTGGGGGCCCAAACTCCAAGCGATATGGGCTGCAGCGCCGTCTCGACGACACCGAGAAGGTCCTGCGTCGTCGTCGCCGGATCCACCTCAGTGCGCAGGCGTTCGCCGAAGGCAACGACAACGCGCTCAGCGTCGAACTGCTCCCGGTCGAACCGTCTATCGACGCGTCGGCGGATCCACCGGAGCGCTGGAAGGAAGAGCGCGGCCGCGGTCAGCGTCGCGAGAGCCACAGCGAGGGACGGCGCGTCGGGCAGGATCCAGGTGGTTGACGTCACGACCACGGTGTAGACGCCGATCAGCACCAGGGAGACGAGAGCGTAGGCCGCCGTACGCGAGATCAGGCGGTCAATCTCGTAGAGGTGGTAGCGCAAAATCGCGACGAGTATTGCTATCGGAAAGAGCGCGTGCACCAACAGTATCGACTGGGTCAGCACCTCGAAGTCCTGGGGTATATAGAGCGGGTAAGTCAGCGCAGGAACGTTAACCCCGACTGCCCAGAGCATCCATTTGATCTGCGCCCGCTCCTGCAGGTCACCATGGCGATAGCGGGCGATCGCCGACGCAAAGGAGCCGGTGATCGCTCCCACGTACACTGCCCCGAGGACGAAATACTGCGCAGGTATCCCACCCAAGTACCACGGAACGTGCACCGGGCTCGGCACTCCTGGGTACGCCGTCACCATGTTCGTCGAGAGGACGGCGACGGAACCGACAAGCAGCGCGATAGTCACGAAGGAGAACGCACGCCATCGCGGAGAGGTGAGGTGCCCGGTGGGAAAGCGCAGCGGGATCTGGGTCAGCATGATCCCGACGGGCAGCATCGGCCACCAGGAGTCGAGGGGCGTACGATCGTGGCCGAACCACAGCAGCCACGCTGCCGCCTCCGGGTCGCTGTGCAGGAGGGCTCGTCCCGCGAGATCCGCCGGCAACTGCACTGCGAAGAGCGCAGTAATCGTCAACATGAGCCAGCCGAGCGAGTTCCGCGGAACGCGCGCCGCGAGGAACCAGCCGACGGCGAGCTGGAAAAAGAGGAAGCCAATAAAGCCCCAGCCCGGGTAGCGCATCCAGTACCCGGTTGCGAGCGCAGCTGTGAGAGACGCGAGGATGAGTGCACCTGTGACATGAGCCGCCCATCGAGCCACGATCGACGGCCACGTTTCGCCACTCATGTGGTCCTGCCTGCAGTCCACAACCCGACGGAGGCCGGACGCAGTGCCGCGTCGACCGTTGTGACAAGTTCCTCCGAGACCGTGGAGGCATCGACACGCGTACGCAGTCGCTCACCGAAGGCTTCTGCGACACGTTCGGCGACATATCGCTCACGGTCAAAGTGACGGTCCACGATCCGCTGTATGCGGCGCAGTGCCGGCAGGAACAGACCAGCGGCGGCCAGAGTGGCAAGCGCAACGGCTAGCGCAGGGGCGCCAGGCAGCAGCCACGTCACCGAGATGACGACGAGCCCGTACAGCGTAACCGAGAGCGCGGTCACGACGGCGTAGGAGAAGACTCTCCCCGCGACGCGACGAACGTCGTACAGCCCATATCGGAACACTGCGAGCCCGATCGATAGAGGGATCGCGTTCATCGGGAGAAGGTTTAACGGAACTGTGCGCAACCACGCTGCCTTTTCGGCGCTCGGATGCGTCGAAGGAGCCAGCACCTGCCACAGGGTGTCGCTGAGGAGAAGCACGATCACTGCTGAACAGCCAAACAGGAACCACCGGTATTGTAACTGCTGGTCTGCGGTCGACCTTCTCCAACGCAGTGAGAGTTCCACAACCTCGGCAGCGGCGAGTAAGGGGAGGGCAAAGTTCAGCAGCAGACCGTCGGGAGCGCCAACTCCCCCTAACGCTGTCAGAAGCCAAGGCTCGTCCAGGACCGCCGCAGGCGGAGGAGCAACGAACAGGCAGGAGACGAAGGTGGCCACTGCCGTGGCGACGAGGATCGCCAGGATGATGCGCCCACCGCTCGTTGTCACCGACCCGCTGGGGAAAATCAGCGCAATCGATAGCAGGACGTAGTAGGCGAGGATTCCGCAGATATTCCCCGCAACGCTAAGAGCATAGGGCAACCATGTCGGACCGGAAGTCCCGATTGACGCCACCACGACGAAGGACCCGGCGAGGCCCGCCCACAGCAGGCCGACAGCGAGGAGCGCACGTCCGATGTTGTTGCCCGGCCTAGAGATCAGAATAAGGGCACCCACAATCGGGAACAGAGCCCAGCCAAACGGTACGTAGAGATCTTGCCGTACCGCGACATCGAGCGCGATCAGGATGAGGCAAGCTGCGAGCAGTGCCCAAACCGCGGCGCGGCGCGCCACCTCGCGCTGCATCACGTCAAACCCTGTCCCGGCGGATGCGCCGGATCGGCGCGGTCACTAAGTGCCAGACGCTATGGATGCCGGAATTGTTGCGGATATTGCCCCAGTGGCGCCAGAGGCGCCGTCGGTCCACGCATTCCGTCTCCTCCACGATGTCGACGTCCGTGAGACCATGAGCCGCGGCGAGGTTCCGCAGCGTCTCTGACCAGAATCGGTCCTCAAGCCTCCGCAATCCCGGCCACATCGCCTCGAACAGGGGATCGGAGCAACGCAACAGCATGCTGATTCTCGCAGTCGTGGGCGCGCCTTCCTCCCGCTCGCCGCTGAATGTGATGAGCGCCGAGAACATGTGGCCCTCGGGTGTAAGGAACGTGAACGACGTTTCGTCGGCGTACAGCACCAAAACCCCCATCGCGACGCCACTGCCCGTGAGGGCGGCGACCTCGCCGGGCTGGATCGCCGACACCGACCCGTAGAAGTGCCCAAGCCTCGGCCAGTACTCCGGGAAGTGGGCCCGCCAGTCCGCGATGAGGCGCTCGGGGGTGACGGCCTGCCCTAGCTCCACGCTGTACTTGCGCTGCCACATGCGTCCAAACCCCTGCGGCGGCCCCGCGAGGCGCCTGCCTTCTACGTTGTAGCCGTAGCGGCGCATCTCCGCGGGTACCGTCAGGCGGTCGACCTTGGCAGCCCAATTCGAGATGTCGCGGGGGTTTCTGCTCTCTTCCATCCCGTTCTCCGCTCACTCCGTCGCGGCTGCTGTCGCGACGTCATCATAGAGGGCGATGGCCTCATCGAGCCTCGTGAGCTCGAAGATCTGCCGGTAGTGCTCCGACAGGCCGGCGGCGACGATGCGCTGCCGCCGCCGCTGCCCGCGCACCAGAAGCGTGACGAGCATGCCTATTCCGCCGCTGTTCATGTAATCCATGCCGGAGAAGTCGAGCACAATGAGGGCGGCGCCGGCATCCGTCGCCTGCTCATGTGCGGCCATGAGCGTCTGCTCGCACGCTCCGGTGACGTCGCCCGTAATGCTGATGACCGAGGCACCTGGCGCCGCGGTTGCGACCGTCATGGTCGCGATGGGGGTGGACATGCTAAACCTCCGTCGGCTATTGCGTGATGGGCTGCTCTATCTCGATGAAGTCGCTCAGACGCGTGATGTCGAAGATATGCTTGTAGTGCGCTGACAGGCCAAGAGCGCGGATTGTGCTGTGCTCGGCACGTGCGCGCACGAGCACCGCCACGATGAGCGCGATGCCCGTCGAGTTGATGTAACCGACGTTGGTGAAGTCGAGCTCGATAGCAGTCGGGCGTGATGTCGAGGCATCCTCGTACGCGACGTCGAGGCCGTCTCCGGCCTCGCGGTCGATGCGACCGGAAAGGTGGATCCGTATGACGTCGCCTCGCTTTGCGAGCTGGCAGTCGAGGCTCAAGGCTCCCCCGTTCTCGAGTCGGGCTCGTCCGCGTGCATGACGAGGCGAACGACGTGGCGATCTCCGTTCGAGGATTCCTCGACGCGGTCGACTAGGTTCTTGACGAGGAAGAGTCCCCATCCGCGCGGCGCCTGAAGGCCCGCGAGCTTGAGCTCGAGGTCGGGCTCGGGGAAGTCGGAATCGAGGCGGCGTCCCCGCCCGTAGTCCGTGATCTCGACCGTCACGACTTCTGGAGAGCGGCGCACTACGACGTCGACGTCCACTTCGGGACGGGATCGGTTACCGTGCTCAATGGCGTTCATGGCTGTTTCGGAGACCGCGGTCTTGAGAGCCTCGAGACGTTCGTGCGGGAGAAGGTGGCGGACGACCGTTGCCACGCGGTCCATCACATCGCGCTCATTGCCCGCTACGCTCGGAACGCTGAACGAAACCGTGTCCCGAGAACCGCCTGCGTGTCCGCGATGGAGCGCGACGAGAGTAATGTCGTCTTCCTGCTCGAGGTCTCCGGCGAAATCGCGAAGGCCTGCCACAGCAGTAGCCACGAGATCGTCGCCTGAAGAGGCGGCGGCGACGAGCTTCTGCGTCCTGCTGAATCCGAACATCTCGCCGGCGTTGTTGTGTTGCTCGGTGATGCCATCGCTGTAGAGGAGAACCAGGTCGCCGGGCTCTATAACGGTCTGGATTTCGTCGTACTTGCTCCCCGCCATGAGCCCAAGAGGCATGCCGCGCGCTCTCAGCTGAACGACGCTGCCGCCCCGCCGAACGTAGGGCAGGTTGTGCCCGGCATTCGCGAACTGGGTTGCACCGGTGTCGGGGTCGATCACGAGTACGAGGCAAGTGACAAACATGTTCAGCGGGATCTGAGGGATAAGCAGCTCGTTGACACGCGCGAGCACTTCGCCCGGGGAGGAACAGACGCCGGCCGTCGACCGTAGGAGCGCGTGCGTCGACGCCATAACCAGCGCGGCTGGCACACCCTTGTCTGTGACGTCGCCCGCGACGACCATGATCCGTCCGTCGGATAGCAAGACTAGGTCATAGAAGTCTCCACCCACTGTCCGTGCGGGTTGGTAGAAAGTCGCAACGTGCCACCCGGGCAGGTTGGGCACGTCGCCCGGGAGGAATTGTTGCTGGATGAGCTGCGCGACATGCAGTTCCTGATCCATTCGCTCCCGCGCCCGAGCTTCGATCTCCTGACGCCGAATAAGCTGCGTAAGCCTGAGAGCGGGGGCGGCGTACCGGCCCAGGCTGTCAAGTAGCTTCCGGTCGTTGCGCGTGTAGCTGCGCTCCGAGCGGCGCGGGCCGAGCGCGAGCACACCAACAAGCTCGCCGGAGGCTACGAGCGGGAGCACGATCTGGGTCTCTTGGTCCCGAAGATGCACGACTGCAGGGGAAGATGGCGGAAGATCCGCGATGTCGACAGGACCGAGAGCGGTCGCCAGGAAGGACAGGAGAGGATCACCCGGCTCTATCTGAACGTCGATCGCGGCGGCGCGGCTGACTGAGGCCCCGCCATTGGCGCGTACTTGGGGGGGCCCGGCGCTCGTCGAAGCCCCTGCCGTACGGCGCTCCACTGGGGCCGGGACCAGCGGCAAAACGGTCTGATACGAGTCACCAGATTTCGCCTGCTCGTCGACTCGGCCTGAATGCCTTCGATTTCGCGGCACGGACGGGAGCTGCTCACCGAACGGAGAGCCCGAACCCGTATCCAGAGTGCCGGCCATCGCCCCTCCTCAGCCCCGCGGAATTCGGGAATATCACCCATGATCCTCGCTTGACTTGCGTTATGGAATAGGTCCAGAATGCGGCGAAACCTACCTGCGAGTCAGTGCCGACCCCCCCCGCCGGGCTGTCACGGACTGGGGGGACTTCGCGCTGACCGGTCGCAGCGCCGAACAGGATGCGTTGGATACGTGGAACGCCTCGTCTAGAAGCCGTTGAGGCCACGCCCGCGCCGGGCACCCGAGCGGTGTCCGCTGCGGCGCGGGCGCTGTCTGCTGGGAGGTGGGAATGCTGCCTTCCCACGATGCTCGGCCAAATCTTGATTCCTCTCTTCAGCCATGAACATCGTGGCCTAGTCAAGTACACTCTGCTCGGAGAAATGTTCCCATTACAGACACACATAGCCGGGCGTTGGAAGTGGCGTCGTTCTTTGCATTTGCTCTGGTGGCACTAGCTCAGATCAGAATTGGGAACGCCCATGTTAACTTCCATCATGTTCCTTGGCGCAGAAATGCGAATGAACTGCCGAGAACAACGAACACGAGCGGGCTGACATGGACTTGGAATTCTTCGAACCTGCTGAAGCTGCAGCACTCATGCGCTGCAGCGAAGGTTGGCTGCGTGACGGGGCTGCCGCCGGGCGCTTCCCACACGCCTGTTGGGGCAAAGGCAAGATCGTCTTCACGTCTGAGCACATCACGGAGATAGCAAGGCTCAGTGAGATTTTGCCCGGCGCTCGGTCGGCTTCCAACCCCCGCGAGAGAAGCAACACCAACAGTCGTCTCATTGGGACTAGGGCCCGCACCCGAATGGCGTCCTAGGGTAGCGCTACGACGCACTTGATGTGTCATCGCATGAACGCGGACACCGACCGCTCCGTCGCATCCGCTCCGGCCTGCAAGGCTTCCGGCATAAGATGCCCATAAACGCCCTCGGTAGTCCTGGTCGATGCATGCCCCAAGCGACGCGAGATCGTGAAGATAGGGACACCGTCCTGAATCAGCCACGAGGCGTGAGTGTGCCTTAGATCGTGAATACGTGGATTCTTACGCAACCCGCGATCCTGGGCAGCCTTTACTGCCGGCACCCAGTAGTGGTGCCAGAACAGCTTGTGCACTATCCGCTCACCCTTGGGTGTTGTGAAAAGCAGTTCGCTGCTCGGCCGTCCCGCCACCAAGGGAATCAAGAGGTCAACCAGCGCAGGGTTCAACCCGATGGTCCTCTTGCCGGCGCCGGTCTTCGTCGGCCCAATGTAGAACTGGTTCCGCCCATCCCGCTTCCACGCCTTGTTGATACGGGCGGTTGCTGGCTTACCCAGCAAGTCAATGTCCGCGACGGTGAGCGCCGTCGCCTCCCCGAAACGCGTCCCTGTCATGACCAGGAAATTGGTGAAGTCGCGGTACCGCTCCCCCATGCCGTCCATGATTAGGCCGAACTCGGCGTGGGTGAGGAACATCATTTCGTCCTCGGCTTTCTCGATGCTCGGCAACTGAACGCCGCGGCAGGGATTGCGCGTGATGTACCCCAGCATCTCCGCGGTGTTCATCGACGCGGAGATCAGGCCGTGGACATTCTTGATCGTCTTGGGCGATCGCCCCTTGGCCAGCATCGACTTCACCCAGTAGGCAATCAGTCGGTAGTCGAGCTTATCCACCGGGACGTGGCCGACGACTTTCTTCACATGCAGATCGAGCATGGTTTGATACGTCTTCACTGTGCCGCTAGACGGCCGAATCAGGAGGTCTATATGTTCCTGAATAACCTCACTAACGGTCGGCACGCGCTTCTGGTTTGTGAGGATCGCGTGCTGCGCGATTTCAAAGTTCTGGCCGTTGGCATCGAGCAGACGCTTGAGCGTTTCTGCTTCGGATTCAGTGGCCACAGTAAGACCCTGGGCTTTGCCAGTCTTGGGGTCACGCCAGCGGACCATAAAGGACTGAGAACCGTCCTTTTTGGGTCGTTTAGAGATGCTGGCCATGCATAAAACGCTACGCCGCTGTACACACTTTTAGGGCTTTTGTCAACAGTCAGGGGCCATATAGGCCCCTGACCTGCGACAACATCGTGCCCGAGGTGGGACTCGAACCCACACACCTTTCGATACCGCATTTTGAGTGCGGCGCGTCTGCCAATTCCGCCACTCGGGCGCGGATTACCGGGAAGTTAACTCTCGCTGACTGCCCTCATTCCTGTGAGCAACGCGATCCTTTCCCAGCACGCGAAACTACTCTACATGCAGATAGGCTAAATCAAAGAACCGGGCACGCGAGTGCAACAAAATCATGTGCCGCAGCGGTCCACACTAAGATGGACATGAACCCGCCGAACCTTTTCAAGGAGATCCCGTGACCGAACAGACGGAGTCCACACCCGCAGCCCAGCCGGCCCGACGCGTCGTCGTAGCCGAGGATGAGACCCTCATCCGCTTGGACATTATCGAGATCCTGAAGGGCGAAGGGTACGACGTCGTCGGCGAGGCAGACAACGGCGAGAAGGCCGTGCAGCTGGCCGAAGAGCTGAAGCCGGACCTTGTCCTCATGGATGTGAAGATGCCCGTGATGGATGGCATCTCGGCGGCAGAAAAGATCGTCAAGGCCCGCATCGCCCCCGTAGTCCTGTTGACTGCTTTCAGCCAGAAGGAACTCGTGGAGCGTGCCCGCGACGCCGGTGCCATGGCCTACGTCGTGAAGCCGTTTACGCCGGCTGACCTCATCCCGGCCATTGAGATCGCGCTTTCCCGCCACGAGGAGATCAAGGCCCTCGAAAACGAGGTGTCCGACCTCCAGGAGCAGTTCGCCACACGCAAGCTCGTAGAGCGCGCCAAGAGCCTCCTGACTACGAAGATGGGCCTCACCGAGCCGGAGGCCTTCCGCTGGATTCAGAAGACGTCCATGGACCGTCGCCTGAGCATGCGTGAGGTTGCTGAAACGATCATCAACCAGGTCAACTAGCACCAAGCAGCAAACGACGGCGGCCGGTCACCTACGCGAAAGGTGACCGGCCGCCGTCGTGCCTGCTTAAGAGACGAAACAAGACAAAACAAAGCGGGCCCCGCCAAACGGCGGGGCCCGCTTTCAAACCGAGGGGACTACGCCCTGGTCTTGCTCTTCTTTTCGGGCCACGGACCCACAGGTTCCTTGCGCGACGCGTCAACCTTGGAAGTGTCGGCGAGGTCGCCCACCTTGTGGACCTTCAGCGAGTTCGTGGAACCGGCCTGTCCGGGAGGGGAACCGGCAGCGATGACAACGAGGTCGCCTTCATCGACGATCTTCATGTCCAGGAGGCTGCGGTCAACCTGTGCGGTCATTTCGTCGGTGTGGCCAACGGAGGGAACCAGCACCGGCTGGATGCCCCAGGTGAGGGCAAGCTGGTTCCACACGTGCTCAACAGGCGTGAACGCGAAGACCGGCTTGACCGGACGCAGACGCGACAAACGGCGTGCCGAGTCACCGGACTGGGTGAAGGTACAGATGTACTTTGCGTCCAGCTGGTCGGCGATTTCGACGGCGGCACGGGTGATGGCGCCACCACGGGTCTTGGGCTTGGTGCCCAGCGGGGGGACGCGCTCGAGGCCGTGTTCTTCGGTGGACTCGATGATCCGGGCCATGACCTTGACGGTTTCGATGGGGTACTGCCCCACTGAGGTTTCGCCGGACAGCATGACTGCATCGGCGCCGTCGAGAACTGCGTTGGCGCAGTCAGAAGCCTCGGCACGCGTCGGACGCGGGTTGTCGATCATGGATTCCAGGACCTGCGTTGCCACGATGACGGGCTTGGCCCAGCGGCGTGCCAGTTCAATGGCGCGCTTCTGGACGATCGGCACCTCTTCGAGCGGGAGCTCAACGCCGAGGTCGCCACGGGCAACCATGATGGCGTCGAACGCATCGATGATTTCGTGGAGCTGGTCCACGGCCTGGGGCTTTTCGATTTTGGCGATCACCGGAACGCGGCGGCCTTCTTCGTCCATGATTTCGTGGACGCGCTTGATGTCGGAGGCATCCCGGACGAAGGACAAGGCAACCAGGTCCACGCCACGCTTGAGGGCCCAACGGAGGTCGTCCTCGTCCTTTTCGCTCAGTGCGGGGACGTTGACGGCAACACCGGGCAGGTTGATGCCCTTGTTGTTGGACACCTTGCCACCGACCGTAACGGTGGCGACGACCTTGACGTCGTCAACCTCGATGGCGCGAAGGGCAACCTTGCCGTCGTCGATCAGCAGGGCGTCGCCCACGTTGACGTCTTCGGTGAGGCTCTTCAGCGTGGTGGAGCAGATGTCCTTGGTGCCGGGGACGTCTTCAGTGGTGATGGTGAACGTGTCGCCAACGGCGAGCTCGTGCGGGCCGTCGACAAAGCGGCCAAGGCGGATCTTGGGACCCTGGAGGTCAGCCATGATAGCCACGGGCTTGTGCAGTTGCGCCGCAGCCTTGCGGACATTCTCGTAGGTGTTGTCGTGCACGGAGTAGTCGCCGTGGCTCATGTTCATGCGGGCAACGTCAACGCCGGCTTCCAGCACTGCGAGAGTGTTGTCGTAGCTGGAGATTGCCGGGCCGAAAGTTGCCACAATTTTCGCGCGTCTCATATACCTACCCTAAGTAGTGTGCTGCTGATTGAGTTAAAGATCATTCCTACCGGCGTTATAAGACCGCGATTGCCCGGTCAGTGGGGGCGACCGGTGCCGGAAGGATTGTGCTTCCCATGAGGAACTTGTCCACTGCCGCCGCGCATGCACGGCCTTCGGCAATAGCCCACACAATCAGGGACTGGCCACGTCCGGCGTCACCGGCAACAAACACACCCTCGGTGTTCGTCATGTAGTAGCCGTCGCGGGCTACGTTGCCCCGACCGTCGAATTCTGCACTGACTTGCTCGGTGATACCGGACGGCTCAGCACCGGTGAAGCCGAGGCTCAGGAAGACGAGGTCAGCGGGAATGATCCGCTCGGTCCCCGCCTTCGGGAGGCGCTTGCCATCCACGAACTCCGTCTCGGCAACCTTGACCCCGGTGAGCTTGCCATTCTCGCCAACAAACTCCACGGTGGAGGCCAGGTAGGTACGCTCGCCACCTTCTTCGTGGGCGCTGGCGACCTCGAAGAGTGTGGGGAACGTCGGCCACGGCTGGTGCCCGGCACGCTCAAGAGGCGGCTGCTTGCCGATCGCGAGCGTCGTAACTGAAGCCGCCTGGTGACGGTGCGCTGTACCGATGCAGTCCGCGCCGGTGTCGCCACCACCAAGGATGACCACATGCTTGCCACGGGCGTCGATGTGATTCTCCGGGCTCTCCCCCGCCACCACGCGGTTGGATGGAACCAGGTAGTCCATGGCGAAGTGGACACCTTCAAGGTCACGGCCCGGAATGGGCAGGTCCCGCGGAACCGTTGCACCGGTGGCGATCACAACGGCGTCGTAACGGCGGCGCAGTTGTTCCCAGGTCACGTCCGTACCGACTGCGACGCCGGTGCGGAAGCGGGTGCCTTCGGCTTTCATCTGCTCCAGGCGGCGGTCAACCTGTTCCTTCTCCATTTTGAAGTCGGGGATGCCGTAGCGGAGCAAGCCGCCGATCTTGTCGTCACGCTCGTACACAGCAACAGTGTGGCCAACACGCGTCAGCTGCTGGGCAACTGCCAAACCTGCAGGACCGGAACCCACCACGGCGACCGTCTTGCCCGTGAGGCGCGTCGGCGGAAGGGGGTGGACCCAGTCGTTGTCGAAGGCTTCATCAATGATGGAAACCTCAACCTGCTTGATGGTCACGGCAGGCTGGTTGATACCGAGCACGCAGGACGCTTCGCAGGGTGCCGGGCACAGACGGCCGGTGAACTCCGGGAAGTTGTTCGTGGCGTGGAGGCGTTCAATCGCTTCCTCACCCTTGTCCCGCCACACGAGGTCGTTCCACTCAGGAATGAGGTTGCCCAGCGGGCAGCCCTGGTGGCAGAACGGCACGCCACAGTCCATGCAGCGGCCGGCCTGGCTCTTCAGGACGCCCTTTTCCTGTGCTTCGTACACTTCCTTCCAGTCCATGATGCGGACCGGAACGGGACGGCGTGGCTGCGTTTCGCGCTGCCGGACTTTCAGAAATCCGCGTGGATCAGCCACCGGTTACCTCCAGGATTCGAGACCATACTTCTTCGCCGTCGGGGTCAAGGCCCTCTTCGATGGCGTCGAGACGGGTTTGCAGGACTGCGGCGTAGTCGCGCGGCAGTACTTTGGTGATGCGGGCGGCGGTGTCGTCGAAGTTCTCGAGCAGACGGCCGGCCAGGACGGATTCGGTTTCCTCGGCGTGCTTGGTGAGCAGGCCATGGACGATGTCGCGGTCCTCGGCGTCCAGCTCCAGGAGCTGAAGTTCGCCGGAGTCCAGCGCATCCTTGTTGACGCGCTCATGCTGCAGGTCCAGCACGTAAGCGGTACCACCGGACATGCCTGCACCGAAGTTGCGTCCGGTACGGCCAATGATCAGTGTTTGGCCACCGGTCATGTACTCGCATCCGTGATCGCCAATACCTTCGACGACGGCGGTTGCACCGGAGTTACGCACCAGGAAGCGTTCACCGACCTGGCCACGCAGGAACATCTCGCCGCTCGTTGCGCCGTAGCCGATGACGTTGCCGGCAATGACGTTTCGCTCTGCCTGGAACACGTTGGTGCGGTCCGGGCGGACGATGATGCGTCCACCGGAGAGGCCCTTGCCAACGTAGTCGTTGGAGTCACCGTACATGCGCAGCGTGATGCCGGCAGGCAGGAAGGCGCCAAGTGACTGGCCGGCCGTGCCGTTGAGCGTGATGTCGATCGTGTCCGTCGCCAGCACGTCGGTACCGAACGTCTTGGTCACTACATGGCCGAGCATCGTGCCCACGGAACGGTCCGTGTTGATGACGTCCAGGGTGATCTTGACGGGCATGCGGTCGCTGAGCGCTTCGGCGGCCATGGTGATGAGCCGCTGGTCGAAGTGCTTGTCCAGCTCGTGGTTCTGGGTGGTCATGTTGCGCAGCGGCACGTCGTCGTCAAACTCAAGACCGTGCAGGATCGGGTCCAGGTCCAGGCCTTCGGCCTTCCAGTGGTCGATCGCTTCGCGGGTGTCCAGTACCTCGGCGTGGCCGATCGCCTCTTCGAGGCTGCGGAAGCCAAGCTCGGCCAGGATTTCGCGGACTTCTTCTGCGAGGAACTCGAAGAAGTTGACCACGAATTCCGGCTTGCCGTTGAACCGCGAACGCAGTTCCGGGTTCTGGGTAGCAACACCAACGGGGCAGGTGTCCAAGTGGCAGACGCGCATCATGATGCAGCCCGAGACAACCAGCGGAGCCGTTGCGAAACCGAACTCTTCGCCACCCAGGAGGGCGGCAATGACCACGTCACGGCCGGTCTTGAGCTGGCCGTCGACCTGGACGACAACGCGGTCGCGGAGTCCGTTGAGCATGAGGGTCTGCTGGGTCTCGGCCAGGCCGAGTTCCCACGGCACACCCGCGTGCTTGAGCGAGTTCAGCGGCGAGGCGCCGGTACCGCCGTCGTGTCCTGAAACAAGCACGACGTCGGCCTTCGCCTTGGTCACGCCGGAGGCCACCGTGCCGATCCCGACCTCCGAAACCAGCTTCACATGTACACGGGCCGAAGGGTTGGCGCGCTTGGCATCGTAGATGAGCTGCGCGAGGTCTTCGATCGAGTAGATGTCGTGGTGCGGGGGCGGGGAAATGAGTCCGACGCCGGGCGTGGAGTGGCGGGTCCGGGCTACCCACGGGTAGACCTTCTGGGCCATCAACTGGCCACCCTCGCCGGGCTTGGCGCCCTGGGCCATCTTGATTTGGATGTCGTCGGCGTTGGTCAGGTACAGGCTGGTGACACCGAAGCGGCCGGAAGCGATCTGCTTGATGGCAGAGCGGCGCTCCGGATCCAACAGACGGTCAACGTCCTCGCCACCTTCACCGGTATTGGACTTGGCGCCCAACCGGTTCATGGCGATGGCGAGGGTCTCGTGGGCTTCCTTGGAGATGGAGCCGTAGCTCATCGCGCCCGTGGAGAAACGCTTGACGATGCTGGAGACGGGCTCCACTTCCTCCAGCGGCACGGCCGGACGGACGTCGCTCTTGAACTTGAGCAACCCACGCAGGGTCATCAGGTTCTCGGACTGATCGTCAACGCCCTTGGTGTAGGCCTTGAAGATGTCGTAGCGACGCTCACGGGTAGCGTGCTGCAGGCGGAACACGGTCTCCGGGTTGAAGAGGTGCGGTTCACCGTCACGGCGCCACTGGTACTCGCCGCCACCCAGGAGCGGACGGTGCGGGTGCTCTATGCCGCCTTCGGGGTACGCCATCTGGTGACGTGCCGAAACTTCCGCAGCAATAACGTCAAGGCCCACGCCACCCAGTTGGGAGTGCGTACCCGAGAAGAATTCGTCAACGAGTTCCTGCGACAGGCCCAGTGCCTCGAAGGTCTGGGCACCGGTGTAGGAAGCAACAGTGGAGATGCCCATCTTGGACATGATCTTCAGGACACCCTTGCCGAGGCCCTTGATGAGGTTGTAAACGCCGTCTTCCGGAGTCACGCCCTCGACGTCGCCGTTGGAGATCAGCTGTTCAACCGATTCCATGGCGAGGTAGGGGTTGACGGCCGATGCGCCATAGCCAATGAGCACGGCAACATGGTGCGTCTCGCGGACGTCGCCGGCCTCAACCACGAGTGCCGTCTTGGTGCGGTTGGCACTGCGGAGCAAGTGGTGGTGGACAGCGCTGACCAGCAGGAGCGATGGAATGGGTGCCCATTGCGCGTTCGAGTCGCGGTCGGACAACACAACGTACTGCACGCCACGGTTGATCGCGCCGGAAACCTGCTCACAGATTTCCGTGAGGCGGGCACGCAGTGCCGCTTCCCCACCCTCCGGGCGGTAAAGGCCCCGAACCTTCATGGCGATGCGGTCGCCGTCGGCGTTTTCGATGTTCGAAATCTTGGCGAGTTGATCGTTGTTGATCACGGGGAACGGCAGGGAGATCTGCGGCTGGCGAACCTGCTTGCCATCCAAGAGGTTGCCGTTGGGGCCGATGGCGCACTTCAGTGACGTCACCAGCTCTTCGCGGATGGCGTCGAGCGGCGGGTTGGTGACCTGGGCGAAGGACTGCACGAAGTAGTCGAACAGCAGGCGCGGACGCTTGGACAGCACGGCAACCGGGGTATCGGAACCCATGGCGCCCAAGGGCTCGGCGCCTGTACGGGCCATCGGGCCTAGCAGAATCTTCAGTTCTTCGGTGGTGTAGCCGAAGGTCCGCTGCCGGATGTTCACCGATGCAGCGGTGTGGCGTACGTGCTCACGCTCGGGGAGCTCGTTGATGTCGATCAGGTTGTCCTTGAGCCATTCGGCCCACGGGTTGGCTGCTGCGACCTCGGCCTTGACCTCGGCGTCGTCAATGATGCGGCCGGCTTCGGTGTCAACCAGGAACATCTTGCCCGGGGCAACCCGACCCTTCTTGACCACGTTGGAAGGCTCGACCTCGATGACGCCCACTTCCGAGGCAAAGACGATCAAGCCGTCTTCAGTGATCCAGTAGCGTCCCGGGCGCAGGCCATTGCGGTCCAGCGTTGCGCCGACGAGATTACCGTCAGTGAAGGAGACAGCGGCGGGACCATCCCACGGCTCCATGAGCAGCGAGTGGTACTCGTAGAAGGCGCGGCGTGCAGGATCCATCGTGGCGTGGTTCTCCCACGCCTCAGGGATCATCATCATGATCGAGTGCGTGATCGGCCGGCCGGAGAGCCAAAGGAGCTCGGCTACTTCATCGAAGGAGGCAGAGTCCGAGGCACCCGGGGTGCAGATCGGGTACAGCTCTTCAGGGGTGTCGCCAAGCAGCGGGCTGGCCAGCTGCGACTGGCGTGCACGCATCCAGTTGCGGTTGCCCTTGACCGTGTTGATTTCGCCGTTGTGGGCGATGGTGCGGAACGGCTGTGCCAGCGGCCACGACGGGAAGGTGTTCGTGGAAAAGCGTGAGTGGACGATGGCAAGCTTGGTCTTGAAGCGCTTGTCCGACAGGTCCGGGTAGAACGGCTCCAACTGTGCCGTCGTCAGCATGCCCTTGTACACAATGGTGCGCGAGGACAGCGACGGGAAGTACACGCCGTACTTGTTCTGGGCGCGCTTGCGGATCCGCCAGGCGCGGGAGTCAAGTTCGTTGCGCTCAAGCTGCTCGCCGGTAGCGGATGCAAAGAAGGGCTGCGAGAAGTACGGCATACATGCACGCGCCATGGCACCCACCAGGTCTGCGACCACGGGAACCTCGCGCCAGCCAAGGACCGTGAGGCCCTCGTCCGCCGCCAGCGCTTCGATACCAGCCTTGGCCGTAGCTGCTTCGCGCGATTCAGCAGGAAGGAAGGCCGTGCCCACCACGTACTGGCCGGGAGCGGGCAATTCGAATTCGGTGACGGCCCGGAAGAACTCGTCCGGAACCTGCATCAGCAAGCCCGCACCGTCGCCCGTACCTTCATCGGCGCCCACGGCGCCGCGGTGTTCGAGATTGCGGAGGGCAGTCAGAGCCGCTTCCACGATGTCGTATCCCGGTTCCCCGCGGAGCGTGGCAATAATTGCCAGGCCGCAGGCATCCTTCTCCTTGTCCGGGTTGTAAAGACCCCGGGCCTCCGGAAGCGCAGCAAAGCGCTTGAATGGAGACATGGCACCCTGCGGTTCGATATTTTCGGACCAACCGGGGTTATGAAGATGGGTCATGGGAGACGTCCTTCCTCGTGATCGTGCGTATGGAAGGGACAACGTTGGCCCCACCTTGCATGCCCTTGTGATGGGCACAACAAAGCGCTAGTTATTGGAATTGTAGGCCAGCCAATCAAGCGCAACTAACAGTTACGCAGACCACTGGCCCCGGCTTGACCAGTGAACATCGGTATGCTGCGATCCGGTTTCCGGGGTGCCACGACGCTGTGGACTGGGCCCTACGAGCGGTGACTCTGTTGCCCCTTTGCCGGAAACGACTACTTGGTGTCGTCAGCTTCCAGCGAGGATCCGGGGGCCTTCCTTGCGGCAGTCGCAGCAGATTCGGACTCCGCCTTGGACGTGCCGTCCTTAAGGGAATCCCCTGCTGCATCCTGCGGCTCGTCAACGTGGCCCGGATCGCTTTGGTTATCTGGGAGATTACCACGGGAACCAGTATCCGAGACAGATGGGTCCACATCATGACTGGTGACTCTCGTCACGGATGCCTCATCTTTGGCAGGTGTGGATTCCGGGTCGCGACCCGGCAAATAAGGGGTGTCCGGCTCCGGCCGGCCTCCCCTGCCGAGAACAACGAAGATAACCAGCGCCGCAACAAAGACGAAGATACTCGTCCATACATTCAGCCTGGTGGTGATTCCGAAGAGGCTGATTTGCTCGGCATCGTCAATCCGGAGGGCTTCGATCCACACCCGGCCAAGTGTGTAATACATCGCGTACAGCCAGAACAGGCGTCCCCGGCGGAAGTGGAACTTCCGGTCCAGCAGAAGAAGTATGGCAACGCCCAGGATGTTCCACAGGAATTCATAGAGGAACGTCGGATGGAAGAGCGTGTCCGCCGGCATGCCCGCTGGGAAGTTTGCGTTGGCGGGGTCAATCTGGAGTCCCCACGGCAATGTGGTGGGGGCGCCGAAGAGTTCCTGGTTGAACCAGTTGCCCCAACGTCCGATCGCTTGGGCAAGCAGCAACCCGGGGGCTGCGGCATCCAGGAACGCGGTGAGCTTGACGCCCGCCCGACGGCAACCGATCCAGGCGCCCACGGCACCAAGCAGCACGGCACCCCAAATACCGAGGCCGCCCCGCTGTATCTGCGGAATCAGGGAGAGGTCACCTGTGCCGTCGAACCCAGGACCGAAGTACGCATCCGGCGACGAAAACACGTGGTACAGGCGGCCACCGATAATGCCGAAGGGAATCGCCCAAATAGCGATATCCCACAGGCTGCCCTCCGGGGCTCCCCGTCGCTTCCATCGGGAAGACGTCAGCCACAGGCCGATGATGATTCCCGCCAGGATGCAGAGGGCGTACGCGTGGATACGCAGCGTCCCCCACGGCAGCGGAATGTCGAAACCGGACCACGATGGGCTCGGGATGCTTAGTGGAACCATTGCCGCTGCGTGGAGGACGGTCTGCATTGGGCTTCGCTGTTTCCTTTTTCCTAGGCGTCTGCAGCTGCGCGGCCCAAGCCGGCGCTGAGGTTCTTCGTGAGTTGGCCGACGGCGTCAACGCCGCCGTCGCGGAGGGCCGCCACGAGAGCGGTGCCGACGATCACGCCGTCCGCGTACTCAGCTATCTCGCGGACATGGTCCGGGTTGGAAACACCGAGGCCAACGCAAACCCGTTCTGCACCTGCAGCGTGGGCACGCGCCACGACGTCTTCGGCTGTGCTGCTGACAGACTGGCGCGTACCGGTCACGCCCATAATGGAGACGGCATACACGAAGCCGCGGCTGGCCTTGACAGTCATGTCCAAGCGTTCAGGCGTGGATGACGGGGCCACCAGGAAGACCCTGTCCAGTCCGTACTTGTCCGAAGCCTCGAACCACTCACTGGCCTCATCCGGAATAAGGTCCGGAGTAATAAGGCCGGCTCCACCGGATTCAGCCAGGCGGCGGGAGAATTCATCCACGCCCATGCGCATGACCGGGTTCCAGTAGGTCATGACCAACACGGCGACGTCAGTTGCGGCTGTGATCCCTGCAACGACGTCGAAGACATTGGCGACGCGGAAACCGTTGTTGATCGCTTCCGTGGTAGCAGCCTGGATTACAGGCCCATCCATCACGGGATCGGAGTAGGGAATGCCGATCTCAATGAGGTCCGCACCGTTCCGTGCCAGGGCAATGCCTGCATCGATGCTGTCCTGGACCGTGGGGTAGCCTGCCGGAAGGTATCCGACAAGGGCAGCCCGGCCCTCGGCCTTGGCGCGGTCGATGGCGGCAGCGGATTTGCTGGCGAATTGTTCAGTCATCAGTTCTGGTCCTCGTTTACGTCCACGGCTGCTTCGGAGGTGCGCTCTGCAGGACCCTTGGGCTTGCGGGTAGAAAGCGTGGTGCCCTTGACGTGGCCTTCTTCGTCCAGCATGTTGAACCACGCGGCTGCTGTTTCGACGTCCTTATCCCCGCGTCCGGACAGGTTCACGATCACGGAGATCTCGGACGGGTCCTCTTTACCCTCGGTGAGGCGCTCGCCCACTTTAATGGCACCGGCAAGCGCGTGCGCAGACTCGATAGCCGGGATGATGCCCTCCGTCCGGCACAGGAGGCTGAAGGCATCCATGGCTTCGGTGTCCGTGATGGGCTCGTACGTCACGCGTCCGATGTCCGCCAGGTACGAGTGCTCGGGTCCCACGCTGGGGTAGTCAAGTCCGGCAGAGATCGAGTGGGATTCGATGGTCTGGCCGTCTTCGTCCTGCATCAGGTACGAACGTGCACCATGGAGCACACCGGGACGTCCCAGGGAGATTGCTGCGGCGTGACGCCCCGTCTCAACGCCATCGCCACCGGCTTCAAAGCCGTAGATCTTCACGGAAGCGTCGTCAAGGAAGCTGTGGAACAGGCCGATGGCGTTGGAGCCACCACCAATGCAGGCACAGACGGCGTCGGGCAGCTTGCCGGTCTGATCCAGGATCTGGGCGCGGGCTTCCTCGCCAATCACTTCGTGGAAGAAGCGGACCATGGCAGGGAACGGGTGGGCTCCGGCAGCGGTACCCAGCAGGTAGTGGGTGGTCTCCACGTTGGAAACCCAATCCCGCAGGGCGTCGTTGATGGCGTCCTTGAGGGTCTGCGAACCGTTGGTCACGGGAACCACAGTGGCGCCGAGCAGTTGCATGCGGGCAACGTTCAAAGCCTGGCGGCGGCAGTCCTCGGCACCCATGTAGACAACGCACTCCAGGCCAAGGAGGGCGGCTGCCGTGGCGCTGGCAACGCCGTGCTGGCCTGCGCCGGTTTCAGCAATGACCCGGGTCTTGCCCATGCGCTTGGCCAGGAGGGCTTGCCCCAGGACGTTGTTGATCTTGTGGGAACCGGTGTGGTTGAGGTCTTCACGCTTGAGGAAAATCCTGGCTCCACCGGCGTGCCGGGAGAAGCGCTTGGCCTCTGTCAGCAGCGAGGGACGCCCGGAGTAGTTCTTGTTGAGGTCCTTCAACTCCGCGAGGAAATCGGGATCGGCTTTCGCTTTCTCGAACGTGTCCTGGACTTCGTCGAGTGCGGCGATAAGTGACTCGGGCATCCAACGGCCACCGTAGTTGCCGAAGTACGGCCCGCTTGCGTTGCGCAGCGAATGGCCACCTTGCAGGAATGCGTCGGCCGCATTCTCTTCCGAGCTGGCTGTTGGCGCGTCCACCATCAGTCTCACCGTCCTGTTCCAGTTAGTTCTTCGGGTAGTTCCACGTGCCACAAGGCAGCCGCAGGCACAAGCCCGGGCTGCCTCATGGCTGTCGCCTTGCTTCAGGTACTGCCTCAGTTCCTGACGGCGATGGCGGCAGCTCCAGCTGCCTTGAATTCGGTGATGCGTTCGCGCGGGGTTGAGTCGCTGACCAGCGCCTCCCCCACCAAAATGGCGTTGGCGCCACTAGCGGCATAGTGTGTGACGTCCTCGGCCGTCCGTACGCCGGACTCCGCCACAATCACTGCCTCAGCCGGAATCAAACCGGCCAGTGAACCGAAAACTGAGCGGTCGACGCCGAGCGTCTTCAGGTTGCGGACGTTGATACCGATGATTTTGGCCTGCGCAGCGACGGCACGCTCAATTTCCTCTTCGGTATGCGTTTCCACCAGCACGTTCATGCCAAGCTCATGGCTGAGGGCGCTGAAGTCAGCCAGCTCCGAATCAGACAAGGCCGCAACGATCAGCAGAATGAGGTCCGCACCATGGGCGCGGGCTTCCCAGATCTGGTACTCGTCCACCGTGAAGTCCTTGCGCAGCAAGGGAATATCGACGGCGGCACGTACGGCATCGAGATCCGCCAGCGATCCACCAAAACGTCGCTTTTCGGTAAGGACGCTGATGACCGAAGCTCCGCCATCTTCGTACTGCACCGCAAGCGAGGCGGGGTCATCAATGGGTGCAAGGTCGCCTTTGGACGGGCTTCGACGCTTGATTTCAGCGATGACCTTGAGATCGTCACGATTCGAGGAGGGACCACCCAGCGCAGCCCAGGCGTCACGCGCGGGTGCCGCGGCTGCAACGCGGTCCTTCAGCTCAACGAGGGACACAAGCCGGCGGCGGGCCTCCATGTCCTCCTTGACGCCGACGATGATGTCGTCAAGAACGGTCACGATTAGTGGCCGTTGTTCTGCAGCTTGCTGCCACCCACTCCGTAGCCGGCCTTGCGCATGGCCCAACCTACGATGAGGCCGGCCACCATGACCACAACACCACCGATGAAGATCGGGGTGCTGGCGATGACGAAAGCAATGGAGGAAATCAGGGCGCCGACCAGCATCACAATCACGCAGGTCCAGGCAGCCGGGCTGTTACCGTGGCCGATGGCATCAGCGTGGCTGGCCATGGTGGAGGTAGCTTGGTTTGCGGACACTGTGGTTTTGCTCATGTGGAATCTCCTCAGGATGAATACTGCTTACATTCTGCCATTTATTGACGGCGGCCGGGACATCGTCCGACGTCAGGACCAGCGCCGGCGCTTATGTTGCGCCAGACCGGCCCGAAAGATTGCTGGACCGCCTACGTTGGGTCTTCGCCGCGGGAAAGACTGTCCCAGCTGTCGATCTCGTCCACGGGTCCGCTACCGCGTTCCTTGACGGCAGCGGCGTCGTACTTGGTCCGGGTTTTCCAATGCCGTCCTGCCAGCGGCAAGACCACTGCACAGACGGCAAGCAGGGCACCGGCCACGATAGCCAGGACGGGGAAGACCGTTGTGGCCACGCTCGCCTGACCTCCCGAAATGCCCGTTGCCGCAGCGATGGAACCCTGGGCAGCGCCGAGAGGATCGGACAGGACCGTAGCGGCTGCCAGGATTATCCCGGCAGCGGACAGGGCAAGGAGGGCCGCGATGATCCAGCGGGCGACCCGCCCTGCGATGGAAGCCGCCAACCCACCGGCAAGCGCTACCAGGGCCAGGGCGGTAACGGCCGTGGCTGCCTTGCTGCCCTGGACGTGAAGGTCGCTGTTGGAGGCAGCCGTGGGATCAAGCCGGACCTCGATCCAGGTCTGCGTGGTGGTTCCAAAGACAGCCAGTGCCAGGAGTGCCGTTGCAAGAACAAGCGTTGACTTCCGTGCCCAACGCGGCGGTGTGGTCGCCGCGGGTCCCGGTGCTTCAGCGGTCATGAGGCGGGCGTCCCGCCGTCGACGATTCCTGCGTCCCGCACTGTCTCGGCGGAAATGTTCTGCAAAGAACCGGCCGTGTGCACGGCCCGAAGCGGCGCAGCGGCCTTGTTCACGGTTTCAAGGGCTTCCGATGGCTTGTGGGAATCGGCAACGATCCCGCCGCCGGCCTGCACGTAGGCACGGCCTTCCCGCAGCAACGCAGAACGGATGGCAATCGCCATGTCCATGTCACCGGCGAAGTCCAGGTAGCCCACCACGCCACCGTAGATACCACGGCGGTGCGGTTCAAGTTCGTCCAGGAGGCGCAACGCCCGCGGCTTCGGGGCTCCGGACAGCGTGCCCGCGGGGAAAGTTGCCTTGAGGACGTCGTAGGCCTTGGCTTGGGGAGCCAACTCTCCCACCACGGTGGACACCAGGTGCATGATGTGGCTGAACCGCTCCACCTCCATGAACTGGGTGACGTCAACCGTGCCGGCCACGCACACCTTGGAGAGGTCGTTGCGTGAAAGGTCAACCAGCATAAGGTGCTCGGCGCGCTCCTTCTGGTCGGCCAGCAGTTCCGTGGCCAGGGCTTTGTCAGCTTCAACAGTCTTGCCACGCGGACGCGATCCGGCGATGGGGTGCGTAATGACTTCGCCGCCGGTTACCGTCACCAATGCCTCCGGTGAGGAACCTACGATCGAGTACTCGCGGCCGTCAGCATCCTCAAGGCTGAAGATGTACATGTAGGGGCTCGGGTTGGTGTTGCGCAGTACGCGGTAAACGTCCAGGGGGTCGGCCTTGCACTCCATTTCGAAGCGACGCGAAATGACGACCTGGAAGACCTCGCCATCGACGATCGCCTCCTTGCCGCGATCGATGGCTTCCAGGTACTTGGCCTCGTCCCAGCGTTCCTGCACGCTCGACGCAAAATCCAGTGCGGCCGGCTCCAGCACCGAAACCGGCTGGGCGACAGGCGTGCTGACCTGGTCCAGCAGCGCTTTAACCCGCGCCACGGCGTCGTGCCAGGCGTCGTCCACACGCTCGGAACTGTTGTCGAAGTTGATCGCGTTGGCGATCAGCAGGACAGTGCCATCCACGTTGTCGTGCACTGCCATGTCGGTGACCAGGTTCAGGGCCATCTCAGGCAGCTGCAGGTCGTCCTCCGGCGGTGCCGTCAGCTTCTCCCAATGGCGCACGGCTTCCCAGCCCAGGAACCCAACGAGCCCTGACGTAAAGGGCGGCAGCCCTTCAAAACGATCAGTTTGCAGGGCGGCGATGGTGTCACGGACTGCCTCCACCGGGTTGCCTGCCACGGGCACGCCGACCGGTGGCTCACCGATCCAGTGTGCCTGGCCATCCTTGGTGGTCAGGGTGGCGCGGGACTTGGCACCAATGAAGGAATAGCGGGACCAGGCCCCGCCAACGGCTGCCGACTCCAGGAGGAAAGTACCGGGCTGGCCCTTGGCGAGCTTACGGTACAGGCCGATGGGGGTCTCGGCGTCGGCCAGGACTTTGAGTCGGACAGGGATGACACGGCTGTGGACGGCGAGTTCGCGGAACTCTTCCAGGCCCGGGCTGATGATTCCAAGGTCCTGCATGGCTATTGTTCTCCGCCTTTGGTCTTAGGTGGTGCGTCAGGGAAACTAGGGGATGCCTTAATCGCGGTGGCCCGTTACAACCGAAAAGTCGCGCCCGTCGAAGCAGGTCCGGGTACCGGTGTGGCAGGCTGCGCCGATCTGGTCAACGCGGACCAGGAGGGCATCGCCGTCGCAGTCAAGGGCGACTGACTTCACGAACTGTACGTGCCCGGAAGTGTCGCCCTTGCGCCAGTATTCCTGGCGGGAGCGCGAGTAGAAGGTCACGCGTCCCGTGGTCATGGTGCGGCGAAGTGCCTCGTCATCCATCCAGCCCAGCATGAGGACCTCATGGGTATCGTGCTGCTGGATGATGGCGGCTACAAGGCCTGCGGAATCGCGCTTAAGGGCGCTGGCGATCTCCTGCGGCAGGGTGTCCGCGGGGTCGCTGGAGAGCTCCACGGCAGGAGTTGGACTGGGGGCGGACTGCTCTGACATCAGATCAAGTCTAGTGCCTTTGATGGGAGCCGTATTCTGCGGCGGTTCCACTGCGCAACCTTGCCCTGATCGTGCTAGTTTCACAAGTGATGCATTTCGTCGATCCTTCCCGAGAAGTACTGGCCGAAACCCTGCTGGCGGCCGGACCTGACTCCCCCACGCTCTGCCAAGGGTGGCTCACCCGGGATCTTGCGGCGCACCTCTACCTGCGGGAGCGCAAAGCGGCCGTGGGCATTGGGCTCCTGATCCCCAGCCTCGGCAAGGCTTCGGACAAAGCGACGGCCAAACTTGCCGCCAAGCTCAAGACCACCGACGACTACGCGGAACTCGTCAAGACGTTCCGTGCAGGACCGCCGGCCCTTTCCCCTCTGAAGATCAAGGCGCTGGACGAAACGTCGAATCTCATCGAATATTTCGTCCACACCGAAGACATCCGCCGCGCAAGTGACCGCTGGGCGCCCAGGGCCCTCGACGAAGCGTACTCGGATGCCTTGTGGGATGAACTGATCAAGCGGGCGGCTTTCCTTTACCGCGGCGTGGACCTCGGCATCGTTCTGGTGCGGCCCTCGGGCCCCCGGCACGTTGCCAAACGCGCACCGGTGTCGGTTGCGATTGTTGGCGAACCCGGGGAACTGCTGATGCATGCCCACGGCCGCACTAGCCAGGCCCTCGTCACCTTCGAAGGCCAGCCGGACGCCGTCGCGCTTCTACAAACCGCAGACATCGGCCTTTAAGACAAGCAACGCGGGGTCACTTAGGGCCCATCATCCTTGCGGAGATGGGCCGGAAGTGACCCCGCGTTGCTTTGGCGATGGAGCTACCTGACTTCGAAGCCAGCCTCGCGAATTGCTGCTTTGACTTGGGCGATCACGTCATCCGGACCGAAGTGGAACACCGAAGCTGCCAGCACCGCATCGGCTCCGGCTTGCACGGCTGGAGGGAAATGCGCGGGCTTCCCGGCACCACCGGAGGCGATGATCGGTATGTTGACTGCCCCACGGACAAGACGGATCAGTTCAAGGTCGAATCCGTCCTTGGTGCCGTCAGCGTCGATCGAGTTCAGCAGGATTTCTCCCACGCCCCGGTCCGCGGCTTCCTTGGCCCAGGCGATGGCGTCGATTCCCGTTCCGGTCCTGCCACCGTGGGTGGTGACTTCAAAACCGGACGACGTCGGGGCGTCGCCTTCGCGGGTCCGGCGCGCATCCACGGAGAGCACCAGGACCTGGGAGCCGAAGTGGCGCGTGATTTCATCGATGACCTCAGGCCGGGCCACAGCCGCGGTGTTGATCGATGCCTTGTCAGCGCCGAAGCGCAGGAGCTTATCGACTTCGGCCACGCCACGGACGCCGCCACCCACGGTCAGCGGAATGAAGACTTCCTCGGCCGTGCGGCGAACGACATCGAACGTGGTTTCGCGGTTGCCCGATGATGCGGTGACATCCAGGAACGTCAGTTCATCCGCACCGCCATTGTCATAACGGTGCGCCAGTTCCACCGGATCTCCGGCGTCCCGCAAGCCCTCGAAGTTGACGCCTTTGACCACGCGGCCGGCATCGACGTCCAGGCAGGGAATGACGCGTACGGCTACAGCCATGTGCTTACTCCTAGAATTCTGCTCTGCTCGATGGTGATGCTGGATCAGATACGGCAGGCGTGGATGCTGCTGACCAGGATGGCGCGGGCGCCCAGATCGTACAGCTCGTCCATGATGCGGTTGGTTTCCTTCTTGGGGACCATCGAACGCACGGCCACCCATTCCGAATCCCGCAACGGGGAAACGGTGGGTGATTCAAGGCCAGGGGTGAGTGCGGCAGCATCCTCCACCAGATCCTTGCGGATGTCGTAGTCCATCAACACGTACTGCCGCGCCACAAGGACGCCCTGCAGACGGCGGATGAGGACGTCGATTTCCTTGGCGGTGCCATTCGCGGCACCACCGGGACCTGTGCGCCTGATCAGCACGGCCTCGGACTTAAGAATGGGATCACCGAAGATTTCCATTCCGGCTGCCTTGAGGGTGTTGCCCGTCTCGACCACGTCGGCAATGGCGTCCGCGACGCCGAGCCGCACCGATGATTCGACGGCCCCGTCCAGTCGGACCACCTTGGCGTTCACGCCGCGATCCGCCAGATAGTCGCGCAGGAGCCCGTCGTAACTGGTAGCGAGGCGCTTGCCTTCGAGCTGCTCGACGCCGGTGAAGTCACCTACGGGGCCGGCGAAACGGAAAGTAGAAGGGGCAAAGCCCAAGGGAAGGAGTTCTTCGGCTTCCACCTTCGCGTCCAGCAGGAGGTCGCGTCCGGTGATTCCGACGTCCAGGGTTCCCTGGCCCACATACACCGCAATGTCGCGGGGGCGCAGGAAGAAGAACTCAATGTCATTGTCGGGATCAACCATGACCAATTCGCGGGTGTCGCGGCGCTGGCGGTAGCCGGCCTCGGACAACATTGCAGAGGCGGCTTCTGACAGGGATCCCTTGTTGGGGACTGCTACACGGAGCATGGGGAGACTTTCTGTTTGGAATGGAGGTTTTCAGGCACTTCGGCCACGCAGCTGGCTCCGCCTATTGAAGACGGAGTGGCGTGGCTAGAGATGCTTGTAAACGTCTCCCAGGCTGAGGCCCTTGGCGAGCATGAGGACCTGCAGGTGGTACAGCAACTGGGAGATTTCCTCGGCAGCAGCTTCATCGGATTCGTACTCGGCGGCCATCCACACTTCGGCGGCCTCTTCGACCACTTTCTTACCGATGCCGTGGATTCCGGAGTCCAGTTCGGCAACCGTGCGCGAGCCTGCCGGGCGGGTCGCTGCTTTCTCACTCAGTTCTGCGAACAGCGTCTCGAAATTCTTCACGCCCTACAGACTACTTGCTTAGGGGCTGGCACCGCTTGTTGGGGCGTTGCATGACGAAGGGGATGTGAGTGAAGACACACCCACATCCCCTTCAACGCCTGCTGACCAGTGTCAGCTGTACTGCTTCAGCGTCACCGCCGTGGCAAGGGCCGCGGTCACTGCCTCGTGTCCCTTGTCTTCATTGGAGCCCGGGAGGCCCGCCCGGTCCAAGCCCTGCTGTTCCGTATCGCAGGTCAGGACGCCGAACCCGACCGGAACGCCGGTGCGGACGCTGACATCGGTGAGTCCCGACGTCGCGGCCTGGCAAACGTACTCGAAGTGCGGCGTACCGCCGCGGATAACAACACCGAGGGCCACGACGGCGTCGAAGTGCGGTGCGAGCCGGGCCGCGGCAACCGGGAGTTCGAAGCTGCCGGGGACGCGCAGCAGGGTGGGCTCGGCGATGCCGGCTTCCTTCGCCGCGCGGAGGGCACCATCAACCAGTCCATCCATGATCTGGGTATGCCAGCTGGCTGCCACAATGGCGAGCTTGAGCTGCGAGGTTTCCTCGGGCTTGAGGGTGGTGAGGTCGATAGTGGGGGCGCCGTGTCCGCTCATTGTTTGATGGAATTCCGTTCAGTCTTGTTCGTTGTCAAAGGGGCTTCGGGACGGGGTCTTTCCGTTGCCGACGGGCTCGGTTTCGAGCGTCAGACGGTGATCCATCCGGTCTTTCTTGGTCTGCAAATAGCGAACGTTCTGTTCACGCGAAGGGACCTCGGTGGGAACCATTTCCACCACCGAGACGCCAGCCTGGGCCAGGCGGTTTTGCTTGTCCGGATTGTTGCTGAGCAAGCGGACTTCATGCAGGCCCATCTCGGCCAGGATCTGACCCGCGGCACTGTAAGAGCGCGCGTCTACGGGCAATCCCAGCTGTTCGTTGGCTTCGACGGTATCGAAACCGGCTTCCTGCAGAGCGTAGGCCTTGATCTTGTTGGCCAGGCCAATGCCTCGCCCTTCCTGGCCCCGCAAGTACAGCAGCGTCCCACCTTCAGCGTGGATGAGCTCCAGGGCAAACGCCAATTGCTCGCCGCAATCGCAACGATAAGATCCGAAGACGTCACCGGTGAGGCATTCGGAATGCAGGCGCACCAGTGGCGCCTGGCCATCCTTGGGCGCGTTGGGGGAACTCACGGCAAGGTGTTCCACACCCGTAACGTGGTCCGTCCAGGCCTGGGCTACAAAGTCACCAAAGGCGGTGGGCAGCTGGACAATCGGGCCGCCGCTCACCGGGTGGGGCGTGGGCTCGGTGTCGTCGCTGCTGCGCGTTGTCGGTGCGGTCATCGCTTCTCCTCGTCTGCCACTGAAACGTGTGCCGTCTGGGACTCTACCGCGTCAACGTATGCCACCAGATCCTCAATTGAGATGAGGGGGCATCCGTGTTCGGCGGCGAAATCGCGCAAGCTGTCAAGGCGCATCATTTCACCATCGTCATGTACCAACTCAGCGATCACGCCCACCGGAGCAAGCCCGGCAAGCCGACACAGGTCCACGGCTGCTTCCGTGTGTCCCGGACGTTCACGCACTCCCCCCTTAACCGCCCGCAGCGGGAAAATATGCCCGGGGCGTGTAATCGCCGCCGGAGTGCTCTGCGGGTCGGCGAGGATCCGGGCCGTCAATGCGCGGTCCGTGGCCGAAATACCAGTGCTCACTCCGATCGCCGCATCGCAGGAAACGGTGTAGGCGGTGCCTTTGGCGTCCTCATTGACTGCCACCATGGGCGGAAGCGCCAGGGCGTCCGCCCGTTCCTCTTCAAGCGGAACGCAAATGACGCCCGATGAATACCGGATGGTCCACCCCATGAGGGCGGGCGTGGCATGTTCGGCAGCGAAAATGATGTCGCCTTCGTTCTCGCGGTCTTCGTTGTCCACCACGATGACTGCCTGGCCGGCAGCCATCGCCGCGATTGCAGATTCCACGGGATCCAGGCCTGTACGACCCGACGCCGTCGAGACCGTCTTGGTCGGCGTGCTCATCGCGCAACCTCCTGGTTTTCGGCAGACTCGCTGGCTGTTTCCGCGCTGGCCGTCTCTGCGTTGGCGCGGTGCGCCGGGGAGCCCTGTGGAGCAAAGGACAGGAGCCGCTCCGTGTATTTAGCGAGTACATCCACTTCCAGGTTTACCCGTGCGCCAACCGGCTTGGCCCCCAGGCCTGTCTCCTCCAAGGTCGTAGGAATGAGCCCTACCTCGAACCACGGAGCCGCTTCAGCAGCCGCGCTCACTGCCGTTACAGTCAGTGAAACACCGTCGACGGCGATCGAACCTTTCTCGGCAATGTACCGTGCCAGCGGCCCGGGGACGCCAAACCGCAAACGATCCCAGTTGCCCAGCGGCTCCCGTTCCAGCAGCTCACCCACGCCGTCAACATGTCCTTGGACCACATGGCCGTCCAGACGCCCGCCAGCAGGGACGCAGCGCTCGAGGTTCACGGTGTCGCCCGCGGCCAACTCGCCGATGGTGGTGCGGACCAGGGTCTCCCCCATGACGTCGACGCTGAAATCCTGCCCGTCAATCCGGGTTGCGGTGAGGCAGACTCCGTTGACTGCGATGGAACCTCCCAGGGCCAGGCCCTCGGTGCTGGTCGGGGCTTTCAGCCGCAACGTCGCGCTGGCATCGCCGTCGCGGTCAATACCCAGGACGGTGCCCTGTTCGGCAACGATTCCGGTAAACATCAGTGTCCTCCTGTGACGTATTCCGCAGCTTCACTGCGCGGAATGGAATTCTTGGTTGTGCTGGCCGCTGCTGTAGCGACCGCTGATCTCATTGACCGCAGATGCAGCCGAAGGTCGTTGCCGAGGGTCTGTACCGCCCCGCCACCGGCATCGTCCCAGGCCCAGTGTTGGGCATCGGCCAGCGTGGTGATGCCGAGGTCGTTCAGCGCAGGCGTTCCGGATCCCAAAAGGGTTGGAGCAAGATAGACGATCAGTTCGTCCACCAATCCAGCAGCAAGGAACGTACTGAGGATGCTGGAACCGCCTTCCACCATGAGGTGCCTGACACCTTGATGGAACAGTTGGCTGAGCGCTTCCGCCGGATCCCTGGTCTGCAGGTGCACGAAACGGCCATCGGTTCCGCGTACTGCAGCGTCTTCGGGAACGTCCCGCAAACCCATGACGGCGCGGAGTGGCTGGCGCTGCGCGAGGCTGCCGTCGGATGCCCGGGCCGTCAGACGTGGGTTGTCGATAAGTACCGTGCCAGTGCCCACCAGGATCGCATCGATGAGGCCCCGCAATCCGTGGTTGTCCGCGAGGGACTCAGGACTGGAGATCCATTGGCTGGTACCGTCCACAGCGGCGATACGGCTGTCCAGCGTCTGGGCGATGTGCAAGGTGACGAACGGACGTTGGGTTGCGACGGCGTCGAACCATTCCCGATTGAGGTCAAAGGCCTTGTCGGCGCCGAGGCCGGATTCGACGTCGACTCCCGCGGCTTGCAGCGTGCGGGCACCGCCCGCGGCGGGATCGTGGGGATCATCGACGGCGTAAATCACCTTGGAGATCCCTGCCTCAATGATGGCCTGTGCGCAGGGACCGGTGCGGCCCACGTGGTTGCAGGGCTCCAGGGTGACCACCATGGTGGTTCCTGCAAGATCCACGCCCTGACGGCGTGCCTCAAGAATGGCATCTGCCTCGGCGTGGGCTGTGCCGGCTCCCCGATGGTAGCCAACGGCGAGCTGTTCTCCTCCGGGGCTGAGCACAACGGCGCCCACCAACGGGTTGGCTCCACGCGGCCCGCCCAAGGCAGCTGCAAGGGCCACATCCATAGCCGCAGCCTCGGCGGTATTGAAGAGTTTGGGGTTCAGAGTCACGGAGCGACTCCTACTACAGCAGGGGCCGTGACGGTCGTGGCGCGTTCGCGCTTCTCTGCCCGCCACCACACGAAGAAACCGGTCAACGTAAAGAATCCATAGAAAAGATACATGACGGCACTGGCGTAGTACCCGGCGCTGAAGAGCAACGGGACGCCGACTATGTCAACGGCCACCCAGATGAGCCAGAACTCGGTCCATCCCCGGGCCATACCGTATGTGGCCAGCAGGGAACCTGTGAAGGTCCAGGCATCAGCCCACACGGGCGGGTAGGAGCCCAGCGCGTCGAAGAGGGGTGTCAGGGCGGCCGTTCCGGCCACCATTGCCCCAAGGAGGGCGATGCGGACTTTGTTACTGGCCCAGCCCGGGACGATTGCGCGTCCCTGGTTGCTGGCCTGCCGCCCTTGCTGCCAGCGGTACCAACCGTAGACGGCCACCGCTATGAACATAATCTGCCGTGCGGCCTGTCCCCATAGGGTTGCCGGGGTGGCTGCGCCGAAAACGTTGCCGAGGAAGACCGTCAGCAGGAGGATATTTCCCAGAATGCCTACAGGCCACGCCCAGACTTTGCGGCGCATTCCGCCGAGGGCGCTGGCGAGCCCAAAGATGTTGCCAAGCACTTCGCGTAAAACAAGCGCAGATCCTCCAACGGGAATCTGTGCTTCGAAGAGCCATCGCAGAAAGTCCATGCCGTTCCTTCCCAGTAAGCCGCGATGGCTCCGGGGGTGTACGACAGCGCACTGCGCGGCGTCCCTAAGGACGCACACAGCATGACTGTACGTGCTTCTCCCATCCAGACTTTAACTGTCGGTACCGGAATTCCACCGGTTCAACCGTTTGCCAGCGGGATTCCAATGACTTGGATCCCAAGGCGCGCGGGTCGCGGACTATAACCGCCGGTTCGGACTTACACCGACCCCGGAGCACGTATGTGTGTTGCTATTCTGCCACAACTGCGGAGATGCCTGAGCTATTCCCCGCAATCTTCGTAACATCTGATGACGGTCGTCACGGTTTCGCCGAGCCGCCCGCCATTGCTGCCTTGGACCCGGCCGCTCGGAGCCGATCGATTGCCGCGGCAGGGTCTTCATCCCCGTACACGGCTGAGCCTGCCACGAAGACGTTTGCGCCTGCTTCAGCTGCGCGAAGGATGGTTTCCTCGGTGATCCCGCCATCCACCTGAATGGCCACGCCGATTCCGGATCCGTCAATGGCTGCGCGGGCGCGGCGGATCTTGGGCAAGGTGATATCCAGGAAGGACTGGCCACCAAAGCCCGGTTCAACCGTCATGATCAGGAGCATGTCCAGTTCGCTGAGCATGTCCAAATACGGCTCAACCGGAGTGGCGGGCCGCAATGCCATACCCGCTTTTGAACCACGGGCCCGCAGTTCACGGGCAAGCTTGACAGGCGCCATGGCAGCCTCGACATGGAACGTCACCGACGCGAGGCCTGCGTCCGCATAGGCAGGTGCCCACCTGTCAGCATCTGAAATCATCAGGTGTGCGTCCAAGGGAACCGGGCTGACGGCTTGGATCCGCTGTACCACCGGCAGGCCAAGCGTCAGGTTTGGAACGAAGTGGTTGTCCATGACATCCACGTGCACGGCATCGGCGTTGCCGATCCGCTGCAGCTCCGCTTCAAGGTTGACGAAGTCGGCGGACAGGATGCTCGGGTTGATACAGCACTGAGACAAGGCAGCCCCTTTGGGTCAGTTGTTTTATCGATTTGTGTTCAAGCGAGGGTGGCGGAGCCAGGACTTTTGCGGAGCCAGGACTTTTTGCGGAGCCAGGACTTTTTGCGGAGCCAGGTCTTTTGCGGAGCTAGGGCTTTTTGCGGATGAGCGCCATGAACATGGCATCCGTGTGGTGAACGTGCGGCCAAAGCTGGGCCGTAAGCTCGTGCCCGGCCCCAAGGCTTCCGGTGAGGCTTACAGCGTCCAGTGCCTTGCCGGCGTCGAGCAGCTCAAGGTCATCACGCTTTCCGAGGACATCACCCACAACGGCTGTGGTTTCCGCCGGGTGGGGTGAACACGTCACATAGGCCACAACGCCTCCGGGCTTGACGGCGTCGATAGCCGAAACCAGGAGTTCACGCTGCAGCGGACCAAGGTCCGCGATGTCCTTGGGTGCACGGCGCCACCGTGATTCGGGACGCCTGCGCAAGGCACCAAGACCACTGCAGGGAACGTCCACCAATACCCGGTCAAAGGAGTCGGGCTGTTCGTCGCCGACCTCACGTCCATCACCGGTCCGCACCGTCCAGGATTCCGCAGGTACCGCAGACAGCGCCTGCTGGACCAGCTTGGCGCGGTGCGGTGCAGGCTCGTTGGCGAGCAAGGTGGCGCCATCACGGTGAGCCAGGGCGGCAAGCAATGCAGCTTTGCCTCCCGGCCCTGCGCACAAGTCCAGCCAGCGCTCCCCTTCCGCGGCGGGGGCTCCCAGATCGACGCTTGCAACTGCGCGGGCTACGAGTTGTGAGCCGACATCCTGAACGCGGGTAGTTCCCCTCCGGACCGACTCGAGCCGGCCAAGATCACCTCCGGCCGACAGCGCGGAGTCCTCTACCAACTCTCCGGCCGCAGCGCCGTTTTCGAAAGCTTCCTCAAGGCTCCCCAGCCCTGGCAGAGCAACCAGATTAACCACAGGCGCCGCGTTGTCGGCCTCCAGCAGGGCTTCAATCTCGGTTTTGGATCTTCCATGGTTCACCAACGACTGTCGAAGTGCGCGGACGATCCATTCCGGGTGTGCGTGACGCAGTGCAGCAATCCTGGTCGCGTCAGTCTCCTGCTCAAGCAGGACGTCCATCCACTCAGCCATGGTGTGGGCAGTGACTTTCCGCAGGACGGCGTTGATGAGCGCAGACGGCCCGGCGCCGATAACCGCGCGGGCAAGGCCCACGGTTTGGTCCAGCGCAGCATGGGCAGGAACGCGCATGGAAAGCAGCTGATGTGCGCCGATGCGCAAGGCATCAAGGATCGCTGGGTCGAGTTGCTCGAGGGGACGGTCCACGCAGCGGGCCAGGATGGCATCGTAGGTGCCCTGCCCCCGCAAGGCACCGTAGCTCAGCTCGGTTGCAAAACCAGCGTCGCGGCGGTCCAGCCGATGTTCCCGGATTCTGGCAGGAAGGACAAGGTTGGCATACGCGTCTTCCGAAGCAACGGCACGTAGGACTTCGTAAGCTACCAAACGCGCAGGATCAGCACGACGAGTGCGCTGCGACGGGGCGTTATTGGAGTAACCCCGCTGGGGCCCCCTGTTTCGTTCCCTCCCCTGGGCATTGCGCTTGCTGTCGCTACGGCCTCCACGATTGGCGTGTCCGCCACCGTCCCGGCTCCCGCTGTTGTTGGGGCCTCGCCGGCCGGACTCGCTCATTGGAATACCACTTTCTCAGGTGCAGCCAAGCCGCGGGCCCAGTCGGCCGGCGACATCATCTTTTTGCCGGCGGGTTGAATCCGCCCCAATTCCACTGCATGGGAACCAGTGCCTACCAGCACTGACTTTCCATCGACCCGGACGGCTCCGGGAGCAATGCCCTTGACGTCGGGCCGGAGCCCCACGGGTTCAAGCTTGATCCTTTGACCCTCCAACGTGGTCCACGCGCCGGGCTCGGGCGTAACGCCACGTGCCCTTCGATTCAGGGCAAGGGCCGGCTGTTGCCAGTCCAACCGTCCGTCCTCGAGCGAGAGTTTGGGGGCCAGGGAAACCTCGCCGGTCTGCGGCTGGGGCGCCGCCTGACCGGCGTCGATGGCCGACAGCGTCTGGCTGAGGAGGACGGCGCCACTCACGGAAAGGCGCTGAAGAAGATCACCAGCGGTGTCAGCCGGGCGCACGGTTTCGGTTAGCGTCCCAAACACCGGGCCGGTATCCAGCCCTTCTTCCAACTGGAAGGTAGCCGCCCCAGTGACGTCGTCACCTGCGATGATGGAGCGCTGCACCGGAGCAGCACCACGCCACGCGGGCAGGAGCGAGAAGTGGAGATTGACCCAGCCGTGCCGGGGAACGCCCAAGGCAGCGCGAGGCACGAGTCCCCCATAAGCCACGATGGCGGCGACGTCCGGAGCAATTTCAGCAATTCGGGCCGTAGTGTCAGCGTCCACCTTGGCAGCGCGAATGACCTCGATGCCAAGTTCCTCGGCCCGGGCGGCAACCGGTGACGGCGTCAGAACCCGCTTGCGTCCCAACGGTGCATCCGGGCGGGTCAGGACAGCAACGACGTCAAAGCCAGCCTTGACCAAGGCATCCAAGGATGGGACGGCGACTGCCGGAGTACCTGCAAAGAGGACCCTCACTCGGGAGCCCCGAAACTGCCGCCACCAAAACTGGAACCAACAGAGCTTGCCCGCTTGGATGTGGTCTGCTCCGTCACAGCGTGGTAGTTGGCGTTTCGGATGGCACGCAGCGCGGCTTTTCGGTCTTCGCCCTCCAGCCTGTCCGTATAAAGGACGCCGTCCAGGTGATCGGTCTCGTGCTGGAAGCAACGTGCCAACATACCTTCGGCCTCAACCTCTACGGGATTGCCATTGAGATCCACACCCGTAACACGCGTTGCGCGGTGACGGCGCACGGGAAAACCAAGGCCGGGTATGGAGAGGCAGCCCTCAACTTCATCCGGTTGGAAATCTTCGCTGTTTTCCAGGACCGGGTTGATGATGTGTCCCTCTACACCGCCAATGCGATAGGTGAAGACCCGCTTACTAACGCCCACCTGGGGTGCGGCGAGGCCTGCGCCTTCCACGTCCTCCATGGTTTCCATCATGTCTGCTACCAGCTTGGCGAGCTCCGGACCGAATTCAGTAACGGGATCGGCTACGGTGCGCAACACCGGATCCCCAATGATTCGGATACTCAAAATTGCCATCTGCTGTCAGTCCTCACGATCGTCACACTCTGGTCCGGCTGTTGCGGAGCCTAAGCCAGTTTAGTTGAGTGCAAGCTGCTGCCGCTGTCCCTGGTCCCAGCGCCTGCAGGCACCAGCGAGGCGGACTCCGACGACGGCGACGCGGGCTCCAACGAGGGCGAGACGAACGACGGCGGCGGGACGGGCATGAGTGCCTGCCCAGCCGCAGTTACATCGGCAGACATCTCCCACACCCGTCTCAGGGCACAGAACTTCCACCAATGGTGCTTAAGGACATCCGGGTTTGCTCGTTGAGGCCTTACTTCCGTTTCTCCGATAGCCACGGCCAGCAGCATTGGATTCGCACCAAACTTCCACGGCTCCCACTCCCCCGCTACCGGGTCAACGAGGCTCTCTTCCGCCTTCATTCCCGCTACCAGTTGCATGACGACTTTGTCGTCGAGTGCCTTTACAGTGCCATCGCGGGTGGTGCCCTTTGTCTTGTAATCGATCAGGCAGATGCGCCCGTTAATCCTCGCAACGAGGTCCAGCGTGCCGGCATAGCCAACAGTCTTGTTCCAGACAGTGATTTCCGGAGCCAGCGGCTCCACCCTGTACAGCTCCCACCATTCGTCAAAGCGGGCTGCAAAGGCCTGCTCACCATGGGAGGCGAGCTCATCGCGGCATTCCTGCATCCGATGCGGACGACCCAGCGCGCGCAAGGCCACCTGCTCACAGTAATTGTGGACGCGATCGCCTCTTGCCGCAGCTTGGTCCCTGTAGACCTCAGCTGCCTTGGAAGCTTTGTTGACCGCCTGCCGGATCCTCGCCGGGCTGCCAAGCAAGGCTGGAAGTTCGGGATCTGCGGCCAAGCTGCTTGCCCCCATATAACTGAACCAACCGTCCAGGGAGTGCGCCTGTTGCCCTATCACCGTGGTGATGGAGGGGACAGAGAATTGCTCCGTTGTGGAGCGGGCGTACATTCGTCCGTAGTCGGTTGCGTGGGCAAGAAGTGGAGCAGTCATACAAAGACTCTGACACAGAGCACCGACAGAATTCCCCTCAGCTGCCAGGCGCGCCCGCTCTTGCCGGGCGAATTCCGCCTTCGACGGGCCGTTCACCAAAGATCATGGCCGCCTGTTCAGCTGGCAGGCGGGCGAGCTTTGCCGCAAGGATGGGCGACGTCGTGGCCAAGTCCTTCAGGAGTGCCTCGGAGTCTTCAGGTTCCGTTGTTACATTCATGTTGATGCTGTGCACTGGCCGGCATTTTTGTGACGCCGGAATGCTCCGTATGCACCGTATGTGGCTCGGTATCGCAGCAGTTGACCATCAACAGGGCTGCGGCGGTTTTGAGGTGCAGCAGTTATGGAGACTGCAGAAGGGAATGCAAGTGGGGAAGAGCGCCTGGTTGGCGTTCTTCCCCACTTGGGGTTGCTGCGGGGGCCGCGGTAGCGGCCCCCACAGGTGTTGGTGTGGGTGTTAGTTGTTGTTGGTGCGGCGGTTGCGGACGAGCATCAGGGCTGCGCCGGCGACGAGGAGGGCTCCTGCTGCGTAGAGGATGCCGGTTCCGACGCCACCGGTCAGCGGCAGTTCAAAGCCGCTGTTGGAGGGGATGTTCTTGACTTGCAGGTCGATCCCGACGCCGGTGGTGGTGCTGTTGATCAGGAAGGACACCGGCTCGGCGAGCAGTTCATAGCCTGCCGGGGCGGTGGTTTCCACGAGGTAGTAGGTGCGGTAGTCCGGGGTTCCGGGTGCCACGGCTGCGCCGTTGGCCCAGTCCGAGTAACGCAGGCCCGAGATCGTCAAGGTGCCGTCCGCGGCGACGGTGAAGACGCTTTGGCCGTTGAGGTCTACCGGGTTCGTTCCGGCTTTCGCGTCGGCTTCGTTGGTGTAGACGGAGAACGCGGCACCGGCAAGGGCTGCACCGTTCTCGTTGACCTTCTGCAGGGTCATTTCTCCCCACTTGGTCACGACCGGGGGCGTGACGACCGGGCCGCCGGGCTGGCCCGGGGCGATGGTGAAGCTGGCAGCGTTGGGGTAAACGAGGGCTTCGTTTTCGATTTCACCGATGGTGTTGACCTTGGTGTTGACCATGACCTGCACGCGGGTGTCGGTGTGGGCTGCCAGTTTGGCCAGGCCGGCGGGGGTGAAGATGACCGAGACGGTGTTGTTCGCGGCGTCGAAGTTCACGGTGTAGTCCGTGCCCGCGGTCAGGGGTGTGCCGTCAACGAGGGTCGCGGACGCGCCGATGTAGGTCAGCTTCTGGTCCAGGACGTCCACGATCTTGTAGCCATCGATGACGGCTTCGTTCGGGATGTCACCGGTGATGGTGAAGTCGATCTGGTCCCCGAGCTTCACGTCCGGGGCGTCCGTGACGGTCTTTTCAGCACCGGCAACGGAGTTCTTCGGGTAGACGTGGACGTCGTAGATCCAGTTGTCCTTGTTATCCGGGTCCGTCAACGGAACGGAGACCAGGAACGGGGCCGAGGGCGTCACACCGGCCGGGTAGTTCGTTTCCGTCACCAGGTACAGGCCCACCGGCAAGGCGGTGAAAGCTGCGGTGCCGGCAGCGTCGGTGGTCTTCACCTGGGCAGCACCCAGGGTGTACCCGGCGCCGGTGATCGAACCGGCCGCGTTGGCCGGGGCGAAGACGCTGGAGAGGTTGTGCGCGGCGTCCCAGCCGGCGTTGGTGGACAGGTCAATGGTGTTGACCTGCTCGATGGTGAACTCGATACCGGCCAACGGTGTCAGGCCGGTCGTGTCCACGGACGTGCCGTTGTTCGGCAGGCCCGTCGGGGTGGAGGGACGTTCGAACTTGTGGACCGTGATGGAACCGGTCGTGTCCCCGTCAACCAGGGGCGCAGCCGAAGCCGGGGCCACGGAGAAGGACATCGCCAACACCGCCCCGGCGATCGTGGCGGCGGCGGTCTTCCAAAGCCGCCCGGTGTGGTGATTACTCACAGTGTTTTCCTCTTTCATCGTGATGGTTCTTCCTACAGGTGGTACTCGGAGATGGACATGCACCGCCCCGCCCCGCAACACGCACAGGACCAGGAGGGAACTCTTCTTTAGGTCGTGACCGGCTCGTCCCGGGGGGTCGTGGATTCCTGCTGCCGGCGGTGGTTGGCGGTCAGGGCCAGGGCCAGGGCGGCCAGCAACAGGGCCGAGCCTGCGGTGGTGAAGGGCCACCAGCCGATACCGCCGGACTCGGGCAGCTCCAGGGCCGGCACGTCCCGGACCGTGAGCAGGAAGATCCCGTCACCATCGGCGTCGGTACTGGTCACCACCCCACCCGTAGAGCCTTGTCCCAGGGTCACGGTGCCGTTGGTGGCGATGGTGAATTTCACCGGTTCGGCCAGGAGGTTGAAGCCGGCCGGGGCGGTGGTTTCTTCAAGCCAGTACGTTCCGGGCTGGATTCCTTCGAGTTGGAACCGGCCTGTTTGCCCGGCCACGGCGGTCACGGTGGGGCTGGCCAGCACGGCACCGGGGGTGCCGGCGTTATCGACGTGCACCGCCCAGGTGGAGCCGGCCATCGGCACCCAGGTCCCGCCGGAGGACTCGCCGATCTTCTCGATCAGGACCTTCGCCGGCGTCACGTGTGTGGTGGTGCAGTCAGGGCCCGGCGCCCCGGAAGAGGGTGCGCAGGTCTGCGGGGGTGTGGTGGTGGCGGTGCCCGTCACGACGTTGACGAGTTGTTCGTTCCACGCCCCGGCTTTGACCAGCACACTGTATTTCAGGGTGGCCGTCTGCCCGGCCGGCAGCGTGAACGCCGCCGTGGTCAGCAAGGTGGAGGGTGGTACGGGGTTGGGCACGGGTACGGGCGCTCCGGTGCCGATGACCAGGGTCGCTGACCCGGACACGAACGTCGCGTCATCCAGGACCTCTGCCAGGTTGTCCTTCAGCACCACCCCGGTGATGGTGCCGCTGATACTGGACGCCGTCACCGTGTACACGATGGTCTGGCCAGGGCTCACGGACTGGTTTGCGGGAACGGACCCGTTGACCGTGGCGCTCTTCTTGATCTTCCACGCAGCCGGCGCGGTGACCTGCGCATCATCGGTTGCCGAAACAGGCAACCCCAGGGGCGGGTTCCCGGTGACCTTCGCCGTGTTGGTCACCAACCCCGTGGTCACATCCGAGACCGTGACCACATACGTTGCGGTCGCCGTCACGGACTGCCCCGGCAAAAGCACACCCGGAAGACCAGGCCACGCATACGACAAAGCCGACATCGTGCCCGTTCCGGAGAACAGGGTCTCGGTGATGACCACCGAGGTCAGCGTCACGTTTCCCGTGTTCTTCGCCACGAACGTATACGTGGCCGTTTCACCGGCCACCAGGGTGGTCTTGTTCACCGTCTTCACCAACGTGATCGCCGGAGCAGCGGCAGGAGCAACAGTGAAGAGGTAATCCTCCACCTCACCGGAATCAGATGCACCGATCGGGACCTGGACCTGGGCGGTGGTGTAACCGATCCGGAACCGCGCATACGTCGTCCCCGCACCCACCCCGGCAGGGACCACCCAGGTCAGCGTCGCCGACGTCGCACCCGCGGCGAACGAGGCGCAGGCCCGCTCGGTAGCGCTGTCGAAAAGCCCGTTCCTGTTGAAATCAATCCACCCACACGTCGTGCCCGGCTTGCTCGCCCCGCTGATCGCCACCGTCGTGGAATAACCGGTAGAACCCTGCACCATCGGAGCCAGAACCACGCCGTCGTCCATCAGGTCCAAAGCCGCCGTCGCACCCGCATTCGGCGAAACCGTGCCGTTCGCCACCGACGCGTTGTCCTCCGTGACATTCGCCCCCAACGTCACATCCGACAGATCCGCCCGCGCAGCATTGTTTTGATCGTAAGTAGCAGGCGCATCACCAAAATCCTGCGGAACAGTCACCGCCATGACGAAGTTGTCCGCGTTATGGTTTGGATCTTGGGCGTCGTTGATCGTGTATGGCGGAAGCGCGCTGGTGGTCTGGACGAAGACCGCGCTGATATCGAACGTCAACGAGGTCACAATGCCATTGATACGGACAGACCCACAGGCCGCAGTCGCTTGGGCATTTACAGGCTGAGGATCGTTCGTTTGGGTGGTCGTCTCGCACCGAGTACCTGCGTTGTCGTTAGTGGCCGTAATGGCATTTCCCGACACGCTAAGGTTTCCACCGGAGAGCTTGGTCATCGTCAAGCCCGTGGTTGCGAGATTCAACACGGCGTGGAGCTGGGACTGGCGGTCGACAGGTCCTTTCTTGTTTTCGTACCAAGTCACGTTTCCACCGAGGCCAGCGATGTTGAGCACAGGATTCTTCACGGGCTGGCTAAACGCGATCGTGACCGTCCCCAAGCCGCTACAAGGACCGGTTGCCGCGCAATTATTGACCGCGTTGGTAGCGAATTCAACAGCCGGGGACCCAGCCCCTATGTTTTGTGAGAAATCAGAGGCCACATATCCACGGCTGCCCATCGTTGACTGTCCCACGAGGTCAGTCAGTCCGGATTGATCATAGGTGGCCGTAAGACCGGATCCTGGCATCGTCAAAATAGCCGCTCCGCCGGTAACGTTTGCCTGGTTGGTTGCTACTTCGTAGGCGTGAGCTGATGGACTTAGGTGGAGCACCCCCATTGAAAGTGCCCCAAAAACGACCATTAATACGGCAACGAAGGCTGTTATTTTCCCAAGCAGATACTTCAAGGGATTCTCTCCAATGAACAGTGACCGACAGACCCCACAGCCGACGGCCAAACATATGTTGCGGAGCCTGACCGATTGCGTCCGGCAAGGTCGGGTCTCCAGTCAAAGGAGTGCGGGATTGGAAAAGTTCATGTCGCGAAAAGCGAAAGCTCTTTGAGAAGCTCGCGGCTCCCCAGGAAGGCGACCGGGCGGGAACTCGGACCTTCTGGCCGGATCCGGAGCTGGCCGGAAGAGGCTGTCATCTGGAACAACAGCCGGGTGGACTTTGATGCCCTCCAGCGCAGGATGGTTACTGCCAAAGCCGAACTACCGGCTCTGGCGCATCAGCTGCCGGCAACCTTTTGCGGCCTTCGATGCCCCGGAGTGCTGGATGAAATCACCACCGAGGAAAGCTTTCTGAGAAAACGCGTCACTACCCTCTGCTAACGCGCACTACGTAGACGCGGGGCTCAAAGGCCACGGAATCTCTGTTAGCAAAACAGACTGTGGCTTCTGGCCCCCGTCACAAGCGCACCGCCTGCACAGTTTGTCCGGACTGAGTACGCAGGTCAGTGCGTACGCACGTTGAACAGGGGGACAACCCCCCGTCCTGGCCAACGTGCAGTGTGGCCGGTCACCTCCGGTTGGCCGGTCACACACCCCCGGGCATAAGGCACCGAATGCGACTTGGTGGAGTCCCTATTCTGTCGGTGGAACGGCGTACACTTTAATTCGAACATATATTCGAAAAAAGGTGTGTTGTGGGCGTGATAGTTGGCCCCCGTGTGATAGATGCGGGACTCTCTCTGGTAGCTGTACTGATGGCACCGGTAGCGGTTGCTGCCGGCTACCCCTCACCGGCCCAGGATTACTTCGACGGTCGCATTGACCTGAACGAGCACCTCATCAAGGACGTGACCAGTACCTTCATTGTCCGAGTCACCGGGCAGTCCATGCAGCAGGCCGGCATCAGCGACGGCGATGAGCTGATCGTCAACCGCGCACTGGAGCCCAAGGACGGATCTGTCGTTGTCGCTGTTCTTGACGGCGAGCTGACCATCAAGAGGCTAAGGATCACCGCCCACGGTGTCGTCCTGCAGGCCGACAACCCGGACTTTCCTGACATCAAGGTTCCTGGGCTCTCGGACCTGACCATCTGGGGCGTTGCGACACGGTGTTTGCACCATGTCTAAGCCCGCAATCATGCGCCGGATGCAGGAGATAGCGCATGTGGACGTGAACTGCTTCTATGCCTCAGCCGAGCGTGTCTTCAATCCCGCACTGGAGGGTAAACCGCTCATAGTTCTCTCCAACAACGACGGCTGCGCGGCCACCCGTTCACCGGAAGCCAAGCGTCTGGGCATTGGGCTCGGCGAGCCGTGGTTCAAACTGCGCCCCCGGGCCAAGGAATGGGGCCTGGTGGCCCTGTCCAGCAACTACGAACTGTACGGGGACATTTCAGCCAGGGTCATGGAGCTGCTGGGCAGGTATTCAGCCTGGCTGGAGGTCTACTCCATCGACGAAGCATTCCTGGGCGTCAAGGGTGAACCCGATGAGCTGCTGCAGCTGGGCCGGACGATGAAAGAAGCCTGCAGGCGCCACGTCGGCGTGCCTGTCTGTGTGGGCATCGCGCCCACGAAAACACTGGCCAAGCTGTGCAACAAATGGGCCAAGAAGAACCCTTGGTTCGATGGCGTCTGCCGCTGGGAATCTGTACCCGTCGAGCAACGGGAAGCACTCATGGCGAAGCTGTCGGTGATCGAAATCTGGGGCGTGGCCACCAGACTCACCAAGCGCCTGAACGCGATGGGAATCTTCTCGATCCTGGACCTCACCCGGGCTAATCCTGTGGCGATCCGCGACAAGTTCTCCATTGTCATGATGCGCACAGTTCTGGAGCTGCAAGGCACTCCGTGCATTCCCATGGAGGAAGAACGCATCGGCCGGGACCAGCTGATCTTCTCGCGGTCCTTCTCCACACCAATCACCACCGGTGCCGGATTGCGGCAGGTCATGAGCGTCTACGCGCAGATGGCCAGTGCCCGCTTGGCCAAGCATGACCTGCAAGCCAAAGTTCTCACCGCGTTCGCAGCAACGTCGCACTTCAACCCAAACGAAAAGTCCTTCCCGTCGGTGTGTTTGGCGCTGCCGATGCCCACTGCTGATCCTGTGCTCCTGACCAGGGCAGCCCACGCCCTACTCCCCCAGGTCCACGAGGGAGTGAAGTACGTCCGCGCCGGGATCATGGTCACCGACCTCCGCCCAACCGGTAATCAGAAGCCCCTGGAATTGTTCGAGAACCCGCACGAAGAACGCGGCATCGGCATCCTCGTCGAAGAGGTCAGCAAACGATACGGCCGTGGCTCCATTGGACTGGGCCATGCCGGCATCAAAAACGGGCCGGACTGGTCCATGAAACGCGACATGCTCTCCCCCAGATACACCACCCACTGGGATGAACTCCCCCTCGTCAAAGCCGCCTGACCGGCTGCAACAGCAGAAAGGAAACCCCAGTGACTCTCGCACCCGAAGCCTGCACCGCGTAGCTGTCGGCGCCGGGGACGTCGCCAGCGTTGAGTACTGGCAGGTCCAGGCTCGACCATCTGGAGCCCAGGCAGAGCTGCATACGTTCACGCTGCGGCGGGAGCCGCCGGCCACCGGGTGGCAGCTCGAATCCCCGCTCCCGGGAAGCTGTGGGAGCGGGCCTGGCCTGCCTGAGTGCAGCGCGGAAGCTGGTTGAGGCCGATGCGAGCGCTTGGATCCAGTACGGTGGTTGCTCGCTCCAGCCGTAGGCCAGATCCACTGGGCAGGCGCACAGACCACAACAGTCTGGAGCGGCTACATGGATGGCGCCGCCCGCTCCGGCCGCCGAGCCGCCGAGCCGCCGATGAAATCCTCGAAAAACTCTCGCAACCGACGCTCTCATCCGCCCGGACGGGGCGTGGGCTGTTCCTTCCGCCCCGGGTCAAATCCTCGGCCCGAATGGGATACTGAGCTATGGTTTTTTCGTCGGGCAGGGGCACTCCGGGTGTGGTGGTAGTGGTCGGTGCGACCGGCCGGCAGGGATCGGCCGTGGTCCGTCACCTACTCAAAGACGGTTGGCAGGTGCGCGCCCTGACCAGAAATCCGTCCAGTGACGCTTCACAGGCCCTGCGCGCGCTCGGCGCCCAGGTTCCGCAGGCGAACACCGAGGATCCCGGCTCTCTTCGGACGCCGTTCCAAGGGGCGTACGGGCTTTTCAACGTCCAGAATCCCATGACCAGTGGAATCGACGCCGAAGTCCGGCAAGGCAGCAACGTGGCGGAGGCCGCCGCTGAAGCGGGCATACGCCACGTGGTGTACGGGGCGGCAGGAGTCAGCGACCAGCCAACAGGCGTCGGTTCCTGGGACTCGAAGCTGGTTATCGCCCGGCGCTTTCGCGAACTCGGACTGCCGCTCACCGTGCTCCGGCCAATGGCGTTCATGGAACTAATGACGGACAAAGGTTACTATCCGCAGTTTTCCACCTGGCACCTGATGCCAAAGCTAATGGGCCCGACCCGGCCGGTGGGCTGGCTCTGTGTTGACGATCTGGGTGCCATCGCCGCCCGGATGTTCGCCGACCCCGAACGGTGGAGCGGCGCGGTGCTGGGACTGGCATCTGACGTGCGGTCAATAGACGAGTGCCGCATCTTGTGGCGGGAACGGACCGGACGAAAGCCCCGTGGTTTGCCGATGCCGGAGAAGCTGTTTGAACGGTTCGTGGGGAAGGACCTCACCACCATGTGGCGATGGCTGCGGACCGGGCAGTTCGACATGAGTACGCAGGCAACGCGCGAGGTCCTGCCGGAGGCCCGGACCGTTAAGGAATGGCTGATACAACGGCCAAAGTGAGCGGTACTGAGCACCGCGGAGACCGCGGGGCTGCCGCTTACCTTACCTGGCGGAGGTCGGGGCTCGAACTGCTCCTTGGTTGGAGGAAGGCACGACGCCGAAGACGGCACGGCAGCCGCTTTCCTTGAGTTATGGCGCCGTCGGGAAGGCGTCAGGCTGGTTGATGGTTCGATCCTTCCGTGGCTGTTGGTTACAACGACAAACACCACCAGGAATCTTCAGCGATCAAAGGTCCGCCATCGAAGGCTCTTAGACGCCATTCCCAGACGCAGAGAAGCCGAAGCGGAACTGGATCCGGCCCATCCAAACCACGACTCGTCGATGAATGATGAGGTCGCAGCGGCGTTGGCTGTCTTGAAGCCCTTGGACCTCAGGCTGGTCAGCCTTGTCGTTTTCGAAGAGTTGCCCTTGCCAGCGGCAGCTGAAGCACTCGGGATTTCACCCGGGGCAGCTAAAGTCCGTCTGCACCGTGCCCGCCGGAAGCTGAAGGCTGTGCTGCCTCGATCACCTCACCATGTCCATTCGCCAGTATTGAAAGGAGACCCGTCATGAACCCCCTCGACTGCCGTTTACAGCGGCACGGCAACGATTGACCTTGGACAGGCTCCCGCTGGTGCGACGGGTGTTGAGGTGGAACTCACCTGCCTCACCGAAGGTAAGTTCGTTTTCCCGGATGGCGCCAACGTCTCCTGCTCTTCGTCCGATCTGGGAACACGCGGTGCCTGGTCAAAATGTGTCGTTGCTTTGGAGCCCTCAACACAAGGGGTGACCATCACAACCGATACTGGGAACAGGTGGCAGATCAGCGCCAGATACATCGCACAAGCTCCTACCGAGTGGAAAATCAACGCGAAGGGCGAGAGCTATGGCGTCGAGGTGCCAGGACGCGAAGCCCCGGACCTACTCGCAGTAATCGCCACCAACGGAGCAAAGGGCTACGTGTACTCGGACCAGATGAACGGAACCGATCCGGCAAGCCCGGAAGAAGCTGCCAGGAACCTGCCTAGACACCAACGCGAAATCCCGGTTTACCTCAGCGATGGCACCACGCCTGAAAACAAAGAAACCCCCGGAAAATCCGGGGGTTTCTGTTGGTGGGCGATACTGGGTTCGAACCAGTGACCTCTTCGGTGTGAACGAAGCGCGCTACCACTGCGCCAATCGCCCCGGTACAACGGGTAAAAGCTGCATCAACTCGCTGATGCATACAGAAGACTAGCCCACCCGGGCTGGATTGCAAAACGCGCTCAGACCACTGAACCACAACGGTGGAATTACAGCCGTGAAACTCCCCAAGAGGCCCGTAAATTCAAGGATCCAAGCCCCTTGGGAAGCAAAAGCAAGCAACCGATTTGGAGTTTGAAGCAACCTCCTATAGAGTTTTTACTCGTCGGAAAGCGACGGAATGCCTACTGGGCAGGCCGGCGTAACGGCACTGCGGACGTAGCTCAGCTGGTAGAGCACCACCTTGCCAAGGTGGATGTCGCGAGTTCGAATCTCGTCGTCCGCTCGCAAGGCACTGTCAAGGCAAGAATTCCTCGGAATCTGCTTACACGGTGGGTTGGCCGAGAGGCGAGGCAGCGGCCTGCAAAGCCGTATACACGGGTTCGAATCCCGTACCCACCTCGGTGAAAACCATGTCTTCCAGTCACGGCTGGATGCATGGGCGATTGGCGCAGCGGTAGCGCGCTTCCCTGACACGGAAGAGGTCACTGGTTCGATCCCAGTATCGCCCACCAGAACAAGGCAACTTGTTTGTTGTTGAAGGCCAGGCATTGCCGGGCAGGCAACATGTGCGGACGTAGCTCAGCTGGTAGAGCACCACCTTGCCAAGGTGGATGTCGCGAGTTCGAATCTCGTCGTCCGCTCTCCTTTCATTAGGACCCGGAAACGGGCGATTGGCGCAGCGGTAGCGCGCTTCCCTGACACGGAAGAGGTCACTGGTTCGATCCCAGTATCGCCCACCAGAACAAGGCAACTTGTTTATTGTTGAAGGCCAGGCATTTGCCGGGCAGGCAACATGTGCGGACGTAGCTCAGCTGGTAGAGCACCACCTTGCCAAGGTGGATGTCGCGAGTTCGAATCTCGTCGTCCGCTCCAACGAAAAAGGCAGCTCCTCGGAGCTGCTTTTTTTTATGCCCACGCGGAGCCAAATGCCATTCATCATTTGAGGTAACTGATACACCTAAGAAAAAGTCGCTTTATCTAATGTGATTCCTCTCGCACAATGTAATGCGAACTCATCACCGTTCCACGCCAACTGGCAGGAGTACCCCATGAATCAACAGACGGCTTCCCAATCCGTCATGCGGCGCAAGCCCATCGACGATATCGAGGAAGAAAGCAAGCACAGTGGACTCTTCAAGAGTCTTGGACTCTGGCAACTGACGGCCATCGGCGTCGGCGGCATTATCGGCGTCGGCATTTTCTCGCTGGCTGGCCTTGTAGCCCACGGCGACGCCAACAATCCGGGCGTAGGCCCTGCAGTGCTCGTCTCGTTCCTTATCGCCGGACTCGCTTCCGGCGCGGCCGCTCTGTCCTATGCCGAATTTGCCGGCATGATCCCCAGGGCCGGCTCCGCCTACACCTATGGCTATGTGGCTTTGGGCGAGATCATTGGCTGGTTCATTGGCTGGGATCTCCTGCTTGAATACATCGCCATTGTTGCCGTTGTGGCAATCGGCATCTCCGGCTACTTCGATGCCTTCTTGTCCGGCATCGGAATCCACATGCCTACCTGGATGACGTCCACAGTGGATGAAGGCAAGGGCGGCATCATCAACCTTCCGGCGATCCTGGTGTGCCTCCTGGTGACCTGGATCCTCAGCAGGGGAACCAAGGCTTTCGGCCGCTTCGAATTGGTGGCTGTTGCCATCAAGGTGGTGTTGATCCTCTTCATCATCGGGTTGGGCATTTTCTACATCAACACTGAGAACTTCAATCCGTTCATGCCCAGTGGTTTCGGCCCGGTCTTTGCCGGTGCAGCCACGGTGTTCTTCGCTGTCTTTGGTTACGACGCCATGAGTACAGCCGCGGAAGAAGCCAAGGACGGCAAGAAGCACATGCCCAAGGCGATCGTTCTGTCCCTGATCATCGCCATGCTGCTGTATGTGGCAGCTACGCTCGTCCTCACCGGCATGCAGAACTACAAGGACATCGATCCCAAGGCTGGCTTCGCATCGGCCTTCACCGGGGTTGGCCTGCCTATCATCGCCACCATCATTTCGGTCTTCGCTGTCCTGTCCATCCTGACCGTGATGCTGACCTTCCTTCTGGGCGTTACCCGCGTATGGTTCTCCATGAGCCGCGACGGCCTGCTGCCGGGATGGTTCGCCCGTACCGACCGTCACGGCACACCCCAGCGGGTGACCTGGATCGCGGGCATCGCCTCAGCGTTCCTCGCCGGCGTTTTCCCGATCAAGGAAGTGGCCGACCTCACCAACATCGGCATCCTGGCAGCATTCGTTGTGGTTTGCATTTCCGTCATCGTCTTCCGCTACAAGAAGCCAAATGCCCCCCGCACCTTCCGTTTGCCGTGGATGCCCGTAGTTCCCGCCTTCGGCGTGCTGGCTTCCGCGTTCCTGATGTCCCAGCTGCATTGGGAAACCTGGCTACGTTTTGCCGTCTGGCTCATTGTTGGCTTGATCATCTACTTCTCCTACGGCCGCAAGCACTCGCTCATGAATCCGGACAGCCCACGCCACCTTGAGCTCAGTAAGCCCTTGGCGTAGCGCCCTTGGAATCCTTGGCACGTCCAGGATCTGGTGTTAGGGTCGGACGCGGAGGAGCGAACTGGCTCCGCGAAGGAAGGGAGGTGCCCGTGGGTTTAATTGACGACCTGAAGGGTAAGGCTCAGGGTCTCATTCAGGGCAACGAAGAAGCCATTCAGAATGGCATCGAAAAGGCCGGAGACTTCGTCGACCAGAAGACAGGCGGCAAGTTCGCAGGTCAGGTTGACGCGGTTCAGAATGCCGCTTCCGACTTCGTGGCTTCAACAGACGGGAACGCCGCACAGGCTCCCGTCACGGATGAGCCTAAGCAGCTGTAGCTGCCTGAGCCCGCCGTACCAGATACGTCAAGGGGGCACCGGTCCCGCCGAGAGGCGCCACCGGTGCCCTTGGCGTTTAACCGGTCTCCAGCTTCCAGTCCGGTATTTTGGTCCTTATGCCATCAGCCTCTTCCGCAGTCCAGCGTCCCTCCCCCCAGGACACGGTGGGGCCGCCCATCTCGGCTGGCATCGTCACCGCCCTCGTCGGTTTCACGTCCTCGTTCGCCGTGGTCCTTGCCGGACTGCGGGCTGTGGGAGCCAACCAGGCGCAAGCCTCCAGCGGCCTGCTGGCCCTCACACTCACGTTCGGACTGGGCATTTTATGGCTGGCGTGGCGGTCGAAAATGCCTGTCACCCTGGCGTGGTCCACGCCGGGTGCCGCGCTGCTCGCCTCTGCAGGAATGGTCGACGGCGGCTGGCCGGCAGCGGTGGGTGCGTTCGTCGTCGTCGGGGTGCTGATCGTCCTGACGGGGTTACTCCCCAGCCTTGGCAGGCTCATGGCGAAGATACCCACACCGCTTGCGCAGGCGATGCTCGCAGGCGTCCTCCTCCCCCTGTGCCTGGCTCCTTTTAGATCCCTGGGAGAAGCGCCGTTGCTGATTGGCCCGGTGGCCCTTTGCTGGTTGGTGATGACGAAGTTCGCGGCCCGCTGGGCGGTCCCGGCCTCACTCGTGGTCGCCCTCGCCGTCATCGGCATCCATATCGTGGCGAACGGCGTTCAGATTCCCGGGGATGACCTGTTGCCGCGGCTCGAGTGGACCACTCCAACATTCACGGTGGAGGCAGCGGTGGGGCTTGCCCTTCCCCTGTTCATTGTCACGATGGCATCGCAGAACATTCCCGGCGTCGCCGTGCTTAAATCCTTTGGCTTCACAACACCCTGGCGGGCATCGATGGTGGTCACCGGAGCCGGAACCATTGCGGGCGCTCCATTCGGAGGCCACGCGATCAACCTTGCTGCTTTGAGCGCGGCATTGGCGGCCGGAGAGGAAGCAGGGAAAGACCACAGCAGGCGCTGGATCGCGGCATTCGTGGCTGGCCTTGCCTACCTGATACTGGCAGCCTTCTCGGCAGCCCTTGTCACAGTGGTGGCTGCTGCACCCGCCGGCTTGCTTGAAGCGGTCGCAGGATTGGCCTTGTTGGGCACGCTGGCCTCAGCCATCTCCTCCGCATTGGCAGTTGCCGAAGAACGCATACCCGCGTGCATCACCTTCCTGCTTGCCGCCTCAGGGATCAGCTTCGCAGGAGTGGGGGCTGCCTTCTGGGCTTTGGCGGGAGGCATCCTGGTCCGCTGGTTGCTGAAGGACCGGGAACCGCTGACACCTTCACACAAGTAGAGGCGGAACCGGATCAGGCAGGTTCGTGGTTCTGTCCCTCGCGGGCGAGAGCCGTAAGCCTGGACACGGCACGGAAGTACTTCTTCATGTATCCCCCGGTCATCATCTCTTCGGTGAAGAGTTTGTGAAAGGGGACGCCGCTGGCAAGAATCGGCACATCTTTGTCATAGAGGCGGTCGGCGAGGACCACGAAGCGCAGCGCTACTGCCTGCTCGGTAATCGTCTCGACGTCGCGCCACACCACGGCTTCGATACCTGAGATCAGCTGGCGGTACCGGCTGGGGTGGACGCCGGCAAGGTGGTGCACGAGAGTGCGGAAATCATCAACGGCAACTGTTTGTCCGTCGAACTCGGCGTGCATGCGGTGCTTGAGTTCTTCAGTCTTCAAAGGCGATGGAGCTGCGGGCAGGCCACGGTGACGGAAGTCTTCGCCGTCGATCCTGACGACGTCGAACTGGTCGGCAAGGACCTGGATTTCCCGCTGGAAGTCCACGGCTGCGAAGCGGCCTTCGCCCAAGGAACCCGGCAGGGTGTTGGAGGTAGCGGCCAACTTTACGCCGGCGTCGGCCAGTTCGCGCATCAGGCGGGACATCAGCACGGTGTCGCCGGGATCATCGAGTTCAAATTCGTCAATGCAGACCAGCTTGTAGTTGCTGAGGGCTTCCAAGGTCTTGCGGAACGAGAGCGCGCCCACGAGGTTGGTGTACTCAACGAATGTGCCAAAGGCCTTGGGACCAGGAGACCTGTGCCAAAGGGAGGCCAGGAGGTGGGTCTTTCCGACGCCGAAGCCTCCGTCAAGGTAAATGCCGGCCCGAGTGGCGGGGGTCTTCTTGGCGAACAACTTCTTGAACAGCCCGCCGCCGTCATCGGCGCCCACGCCATCGGCAAAAGCCGACAGCAGCTTGACCGCATTGGCCTGGCTGGGCTGGGCGGGGTCCGGGCGGTAGCTGTCGAACGATACCTCTCCGAATCGTGGAGACGGGTAGAAACCCTTGAGGAGTTCCTCCACGGAGACTGCCGGTGTGCGGGCAGCCAGTTGTTCGATCTGTACCACGGTGGTCCGTTCTTCCAGTATTTGGGTCCCCAGCAAGAATACCGGCATCGGGCGTCCCGAAAACGGCGACGTGACCAAGGCCATGTTTCACCATGTGACCAGCGGGGAAGCATTCCTCGCGGCCCGTGGTTAGTGTTGGAGCACGCCGGGCCGGCAACTGATGCAGCTTCCAGGGCCTGGCTCCGCCCGTTGTCAGTGAAAGGCCATCATCATGTCCTACCCCGTTGAACAAAACGAAAAGTTCGCTTCCTACGCGAACCCTGAACGACTCGTGTCCACGCAGTGGCTTGCCGCAGCACTTGCCGAAGGCGCCATCGCCGACGGCAAGCTGGTAGTCGTGGAGTCCGATGAGGACGTCCTCCTGTACGAAACCGGCCACATTCCGGGTGCCGTAAAGATCGACTGGCACACCGACCTGAATGATGAAGTGACCCGCGACTACGTGGACGGCGCCGCATTCGCCTCCCTGGCTGCATCCAAGGGCATCTCCCGCGACACCACTGTGGTGATCTACGGTGACAAGTCCAACTGGTGGGCAGCCTACGCCCTCTGGGTCTTCACGCTGTTCGGACACGAAGATGTGCGCCTGCTGGACGGTGGCCGCGACAAGTGGATCGCCGAAGGCCGCGAATTGACCACGGACGTACCGACGCCGGCCCCGGGAACCTACCCCGAAGTAGAGCGGAACGACGCTCCCATCCGCGCCTTCAAAGAGGACGTCCTGGCTCACCTGGGCAACCCCCTGATCGACGTGCGCTCCCCCGAGGAGTACACGGGCCAGCGCACCCACATGCCCGCGTACCCGGAAGAAGGCGCGCTGCGTGGCGGCCACATCCCCACTGCTGCTTCGATCCCGTGGGCCCGCGCAGCCGCTGAGGACGGCACCTACCGTTCCCGTGAGGAACTGGAAGCCCTCTACCTGGGCGAAGCCGGTTTGACGGCGGGCGACGACGTCGTGGCCTACTGCCGCATTGGCGAGCGGTCCAGCCACACCTGGTTCGCACTGAAGTACCTGCTGGGCTTTGAAACCGTCCGCAACTACGACGGTTCCTGGACCGAGTGGGGCAACGCGGTCCGCGTCCCCATCGTCAAGGGCGCCGAGCGCGGATCCGTGCCGGCCGCCTTGGTCCGTAACTAGCAATGCAATCAGCGCCGTTGTGCGTAAGCTGGAAGTGATGAGTACCAACACTTTGCCCGCCGCACTGGCGGAAATCGTCGATGACTTCCAGGCACTGACGGAGCCTGACCGCCTGCAACTGCTGCTCGAGTTCTCGCGTGGGCTGCCGGAGCTTCCGGAGCGCCTCAAGGACCACCCGGAGTTGCTGGAGCAGGTTGTGGAGTGCCAGTCACCTTTGTTCCTCACGATCGAATCCGAGAAAAACAAGGACAATGCCGAAGGCCCCCGCGCCTACCGGTTGTTTTTCAAAGCGCCTCCGGAGGCTCCCACCACGCGTGGATTCGCCGGGGTACTGCACGAAGGACTCGATGGGTTGACGGCCCGGGAAATTCTGGACGTTCCGGATGACATGCCGGAGTTGCTGGGATTGACCAGGGCCATCACTCCCCTGCGTATGCGCGGCATGACCGCCATGCTGGGCAGGATCAAGCGGAAAGTGGCGGCAGCAAGCCGTTTGGAACGCTAAGCCTTTCTGCAAGGCAAAGCCACTTTCTGCACAGCAAAGGTGAGAGGCGTCCTGGCACATGGCCAAGAAGATGGCATCACAGGGAACGCCGGCCACTGCAGCACTAGCTGCGGCCGGCGTTCCCTTCGTGCTGCACCCGTATTCCCATGATCCATCGGCCGCAAGTTATGGGCTGGAAGCTGCCGAAGTCCTGGGCATCGATCCCAAGCGGGTTTTCAAGACTTTGATGGTTGAAGTCGAAGGCAAACTCGCCGTCGGCATCGTCCCCGTTTCAGGAACCCTGGACCTCAAGTCCGTGGCGGCAGCCCTGGGTTCGAAGAAGGCAGCCATGGCGGACCCCAAGGCGGCCGAGCGCCGGACCGGCTACGTCTTGGGCGGAATCTCCCCTTTGGGCCAGCGCCAGCCCTCCCCTACAGTCCTGGATGATTCCGCGTTGTCCTTTGACACCATCCTGGTGTCCGGCGGGCGACGCGGTCTCGACATCGAACTTGCCCCAAAGGACCTGGTCCGGCTGACCAAGGCCGTGACCGCCCCGATCGGCGCCAAGGGCTAGCGTCACCCGACCTGCCCGTCACCCTCTGTTTGCCCGGGATTGTTCCGTGGAGCCAATTGACGCTGAAGCCACGAGCGAACCAGCCGTTCCCATTTCTCCGGGTCAACGTTCCACTCCTTCGTGTGCCGCGCTCCGTGGAACGGTTCGAACGTCACCATTTCAGGGTTCTTCTCCGCAAGGCTGGCAGAAGGCTCAAAGGGGACGTAGTCATCATCGACACTGTGGATCAGCAAGGTTGGGGTTCGTAGCTCAACGGCTCGTGCTTCCCAGTCCATCGCTTTGAAATCCACGGGAGCGGATAGCCCGGTGAGCCGGCGGCCCAGTGGATGTCCGAGCATCAGCTGTCCGTATCGGCCTACGTTGTAGGGGATCCTGTTCATCTCTGCATGGTGGGCCATCACGTTGACCCAATTAATCACTGGCGCGTCCAGCACCAATGCACGGATCAGGTGCCTGTGCTTGGACAGATCGGCTGTTTGGAGGCTGATGGCTCCACCCATGGACCACCCGAACAGGACCACTTCCCGGGCGCCGTGTGCCATCGCATATTCGATGGCGGCTTCCACGTCGCGCCACTCCGTGGAGCCCAGGCCGTACCGCCCGTCAAGTGCCGAGGGCGCAAGTCCGTCATTGCGGTATGAAATCAGCAGGCTGTCCAGTCCCAACTCCCGCGCGGTCCGTACAGCCCTGAGGCCTTCAAGCCTGGTGGCACCGCGGCCGTGCACCATGATCGCCCAGATTGGAGCGTGGGTAGCTGCATCCGCCCGGACCAACCACGCTGGCGCCTTTCCGACGTCGAGGTCAATCTCCACGTCCTCGGCGGCCAGGCCGATGGCAGCGGGATCCGGGTAGGTCGCGCCGCTCCACCATCCCCGGCGGGCTTCAGCCAGATTGCCGCTGTAGACCTCTTCGACCTCGCGCAGCACCGTTTGTTCAGCCGGTGAGTAAGACACGATCCTGCCAATCCTGGCATGGCCTTTACCGCCCTCGAAGAAGAGGCTGAACACGCCGTCGATGGTGGTGTCCGGGGTGGCCGCAAGGATGACCTGCAGTCCCTTGTCTCCACGGATGACGGCGAGAACCTCCTGGTCCTCATGACGGGCAGCGGGCGTAATGACGCGCCGGGCAAAATACACTGCGAGCGCTGAAGATCCGGCACCGACGAGTCCTGCGAGTGTCCCTCCGGTGAGGATTCCTGCGATGGCCCATTTGGTGCGCAGGGACATTTTCTTCTCTGCAGCGTCGCTCGCTGACCGGGTATTCAATGCCATGGCTCCATTGTCGCCGTTCAGTGGCCGTGGTCCATGCACGTGGAGGCAGCGCGGCGGATTGCTTGCGGGAATGGGCTGGGAGAATTGAGGGCCGAAAATCTGCGTCGTGCTGTTCGTCGGGACTACGCTGTAGCCATGAGCGATCCCATCGTCATCCTGACAGAAGAGCCCCTTGGTCCCGACGACCGCGTCAATATCGCCAAATTGGTCGACGGCGGCGACGCACCCCTGGTTGTCCTGGTCCCGGCCAATACCGAGCGACATCTCCTGGTTGATTTCCTGGAGAACCTTTCCATGCTCGATATTGCCAAAGCGTTCCGGGAACTTGGCGGCCAGTCCCCCAACCCGGATGCTGAGAGGGCGGAGGCGTCGGAAACCCTGGCCACTTCGTTGGCTGCGCTGGAAGGTTTGGGCGGGGGTGTCACGGGCGAGATCGTCGACGGCGGTGCCGTGGCCGGCTTGGTAGCGAAGGTCCGGGCACTGGATGCCGCGCAAGCTGTGGTGGTAACACGTCCGCACGCAATCGCGGATACTTTCCACACGGATTGGGCCAATAAGGCGCAGGACCAGTTGGGGCTTCCAGTTCTTCACTTGTATGCGGGTTCGGGATTTATCGGCGACTCGTGAGCGTTGCATAAGACATGAACACTCCTGAGAACACCAGCAAGACCACGGCCGTGCCCATGGAGAAGTCCGATGCCCAGTGGCGTGAAGAGCTGACTCCGGATGAGTACCGCGTGCTTCGCCAGGCCGGTACTGAGCGGCCTTACACCGGCGAGTACTGGGACACTCATACCGAAGGCGTTTATCAGTGCCGCGCTTGTGGCAGCCAGTTGTTCACCAGCCACGAAAAGTTTGATTCCCATTGTGGTTGGCCGTCCTTCTGGGCACCGTTGGCCGAGGGCACGGTGCGTTACCTCCATGACCGCACGATGGGGATGGACCGGGTGGAAGTCCGGTGTGCCAACTGCGACTCGCATTTGGGCCACGTGTTTGAAGGTGAGGGCTACGGCACTCCCACGGACCAGCGCTTCTGCATCAACTCGATCTCGCTGCGGCTTGCGGAGTCGAAAGAGCCGGCTGGACCCGAAAAGAAGTAGGCCCTTCCGGGGCGGTCTCGCGTGCGGTGCCCGTCCCGGAAAGCGCAGCTGCTGCATCTCGGACGCTTTGAAACAACCGTTTCCACCAGAGTTTCTTATGCTCAACCGTTTTTTGGATTAGCTAAACTTTTCGGTTGCTACGCTCACATCAGAAGCATGAACGACTTCTGAAAGGACGAGCATCAATGACTATCACCGCCACCGCCGCCCTCCCGCGTGTCACTGCCGACGACGCGGAGTGGACTGCACTCAAGGCCGCTGCCACCGCACTCCAGGCTTACCAGGAGCAGGACGGTTCCATTAAGGATCCGGCTGCCCACGCTGAAGCCGCCCAACTGGTGGCAAGGATTTCGGACGCCATCAACACGCTGGCCCCTCATTTCCCCCACGACGCCCGATACCTTGAACTGTTGGTGGAAGACTTCAGCCGCTGGGTCCAGGACGGCTTTGGAGTTCCGGATTTCCTGGACTCCCTCCAGGCCTTCCAGCCGCAGGAACAGCGGGTGGATGGACTCCAGCATCTGGTGGTTTTCCCGATGTACACCCAGAACGGCAGCACCAACCGGCTGGTGGAGGCTGTCTTGATCGAGGTCATTTGGCCGGAGTTCATTGGCGGACTGGAAGCTGGCGAGTACTCCAACAAGCTGTTCGTTCCGATCCGTTTTGTGGATTTCACACCGGGCTACGACACCAACTCGGCAGTCCTCTTCCCGGAGACAGTGGCTGTCCGGGAGACGCCGACATTCACGTGGGGCGCCATCTTTGCAGACCGCGAAGCGGCCCGCTTCCGGCGCGTACTCAAGGCTGCGGCGGCCACCACGTCACTTGAGCTCCCTGCGGACGCCGCGGAGCTCCTTGAAGACCAGGATCTCACCCAGCGCACCTTCGTCATGTGGGACTTGATCCACGACCGCACGCACATGCGCGGCGACCTTCCCTTTGATCCGTTCATGATCAAGCAGCGCATGCCGTTCTTCCTCTACTCTTTGGAGGAGCTCCGATGCGACCTGACGGCCTTCCGCGAGTCCGTTCGCATCGAAAAGGACGAGAACGCCGATCCTGATGCCCGCAAGCACGCCAAGCTCGTGCAGTACGCGGTGATTTTTGACCGGATCTTCCGGTTCGCCATCACAGGCAGCCGGGTCCGCAATTACGACGGCCTTGGTGGCCAGCTCCTGTTCGCGTGGATGCACCAACACCACGTGCTGCACTGGACGGACAGCAAGCTCCGCATCGACTGGGACGAAGCGGCAGATGTGGTCATCGAACTCGGTGCCAGGATCGAAGAGCTGTACTGGCGTTCCATCGACCGCCCGAAGGCTGCCCACTGGCTTGCGGCCTACGAACTCATTTCCGGTACAGTGACTCCACACCCGGCATCGATCTGGGCCAAGGGCCCTGATGCCTTGCCTTTGAGCGGTGCCCCCCGCGGCCTTACCGATCAAGTCCTGGACGATGAGTTCCCGCTGTCCATGTTCTACGAAGCATTGGAGAAGAAAATGCGCCCTGTTATCGAATCCACTACCGGCATCACTGGCGCGATGGCGGCCTGATGAGCCCACTGACAGTCCTCGTGACCGGCGGCAGCAGCGCGTCCGGCGTCGCCGCCGCGCGCGCTTTGGCGGCTGCCGGTCACAGGGTTTTCACCATCGGTTCAGACGACGTCCGCATCAAGACCGCGGCCTTGGAGGCCGGAGATGGCGTGACTCCGCTGGTTTGCGACCTCGCGAGCCTTGACGCCGTCCGCGAGCTTGCAGAGACGATTCGTCAGCTCGGCATCGACCGGGTGGACGGCGTCATCCATCTTGTGGGTGGCTGGCGCAGCGCGACCGGCATCGAGGACCAGTCCGACGACGACTGGGCCTCCCTTGAAGAGGGCGCGATTACCACCCTGCGCAATGTCTCCCGCGTCTTCTATCGCCAGTTGGAAGAATCGCCATATGGCCGTTTTGCCATGGTCTCGTCCACTACTGCGTCTGCTCCCACGGCCGCCACCGCCAGCTATGCGGCTGCCAAGGCCGCTGCGGAAGCCTGGACGCTCGCGGTAGCGGACGGTTTCCGGCAAGCGCAGGCCGGAGACGCGCAAGACCCCGCACCTCAGCAAGCCGTCGCACCGCAGCAACACAGCGCCGCTGTTATTTTCGTGGTCAAATCCCTCGTCGATGCCGCCATGCGGCGCGAGCACCCGGAGCGGCGTTTCCCCGGCTATACAGACGTCGAAGAACTGGCCGCTGCCGTCGTCGAGCTCTTCGACAAACCTGCGGCCACCATCAACGGCCAGCGCATCGTGTTGGCCAAATAGACTTGAAAGCGTGAACGAACCAGTGACGAGCACAACAGAGGCAATCCCCAGCGCCACCGCAGCATCGGGGCAACTCCACGATCCTTCGGTCCGGGGGTTTGCCTCGGACAATTACTCCGGGGTCCACCCGGAGATCCTGTCTGCCCTGGCTACAGCCAACGGAGGCCACCAGGTCTCTTATGGTGAGGACGTTTACACTGCCCGGCTCCAGGAGGTCCTGGAACAGCAGTTCGGCAGTGGCATCGAAACCTTCCCGGTCTTCAATGGCACAGGGGCCAACGTCCTGTCGCTGCAGTCTCTCCTCCCCCGCTGGGGCGCCGTCATTTGCGCTTCCACGGCGCACATCAACATGGACGAGAATGGGGCGCCCGAGCGCGTGGGCGGCATCAAGCTCCTGCAGGTACCCACGGAAGACGGAAAGCTCACGCCCGCCTTGATCGACCGTGAAGCCTGGGGCTGGGGCGATGAGCACCGCGCGCAACCCTTGGTTGTCTCCATCACCCAGACCACCGAGTTGGGCACCTGCTACACCCCTGAAGAAGTGCGCGCCATCGCCGATCACGCCCATGCCAAGGGCATGAAGTTGCACATGGACGGAGCGCGGCTGGCAAACGCAGCAGCACACCTTGGCGTCCCCCTGCGTACGTTCACGCGCGACGCCGGTGTGGACATCCTGTCGTTCGGCGGTACCAAGAACGGTCTGCTTTTTGGTGAAGTCGTGGTTGCCCTCAATCCTGAAGCAGCCGACGGCCTGAAATTCCTTCGGAAAATGAACATGCAGCTGGCTTCGAAGATGCGCTTCATTTCGGCGCAGTTCATAGCCTTGCTGGAGGACGGACTGTGGCTGCGGTCAGCGGCCCACGCCAACGCGATGGCAGCACGCCTGCGCTCGGCGATCGAGGGTATCGACGGCGTGGAGCCCACCCAGGCGACACAATCGAACGGCGTCTTTGCGATCCTGCCCGCCGGAGTCGCAGACCGCCTGCGCTCATCCTTCGCCTTTTACGATTGGGACGCTGCCCGTGGTGAAGTCAGGTGGATGTGTTCCTTCGATACCACGGAGGAAGATATCGATGCCTTCGTCGCCGCCATTAAGCGGGAGCTGGCCAGCGATTTGGCGGCCAGCTAACAAGTGAACAAGGAATTGTCCGGGGCGGCGAGCCTACAGGGATTCGCCGCCCCGGACGCATAATCTGCGATGGTGAACGCCCTCGCCCAGGTTCCCTCGGAATTTCTTTTCGCCTTGGGAACGCTACGAAAAGCACAATGCCGCAGCGAACTGCGGTTGGACGAAATCCCCGCGCCCGCCCGTCTGGCACCATATGCCGTGGCCCTTGGAGCGGAAGTCTTCAGCCCCACGGCAGCTACCCGGCAGGTACCGGTCCACGGCCCTGCAGCCAAAGCATTCGCCGAAAAGCAGAACGCCGGCCCTCCGGACGAAGAGGACGAGGAATTGGCCACGGGCCGTTTCATCCTGCTGTACGATCCCGATGGATCAGCCGTATGGGAAGGCGAATTCAGGATTGTCACGTATATCCGCGCCCAGATGGATGCCGAAATGGGAAACGACACCATGCTGGGTTCCGTCGCCTGGACCTGGCTGGTGGAAGCTCTTGAAAACCATGCTGCCCAGTACCGCGCTGCCGGAGGGACCGCCACAAGGATTCTCTCCGAGAGCTTCGGCACCCTCTCCGATCGCCCCGACACGATAGATATCGAATTGCGGGCCTCCTGGACGCCTGCCACGGCCAATGTGCAAGCACACCTGGAAGCCTGGTCTGACATGGTTTGTACGTTCGCCGGACTGCCGCCCCTTCCACCAGGCGTCACTGGACTACCCAACAGGAGGCTCAATTGAATGCCCTGAATTCGTCCGCGAGGGCCTGCAGCAGCAGGAATCGGTAAGCTTAAGCCACCATGACCCCTGAAAACCTGGATAAAACCACAACCGGCGATCCGGTTGCTGATCCCACGACCCACATCAAAGTTGAAGGCTTCGACAGCCACATCCCTGAAGTCATCGATCTCGATACCCCGCGCGAAGGCGTGCCGCTGGTCATCGATACCTTGGCAGGACTGGAGCGCTGCGCGGCGGCCATCGCCGCCGGAACAGGGCCCGCCGGTGTCGACGCTGAACGCGCTTCCGGATTCCGCTACGGCCAACGCGCTTTCCTGGTCCAAATCCGGCGCGAAGGAGCCGGCACCTGGTTGATCGACCCCGAGCCCTTTGACAACCTGGACATCGTCAATGACGCCCTGCGGGGCGTCGAATGGATCCTGCATGCTGCCACCCAGGACCTGCCATGCCTTTCCGAGCTGGGCATGTGGCCGGACAAACTCTTCGATACCGAACTCGCGGCCCGTCTCGCCGGGCTTCCCCGCGTGGGGCTCGCTGCCGTCATCGAACAACTCCTTGGGTTCGGTCTCGCCAAAGAACATTCCGCCGCAGACTGGTCCACCCGGCCGTTGCCGGAACCGTGGCTGCGCTACGCTGCCCTCGACGTCGAAGTCCTGGCCGAACTACGCGAGGAACTTATCGAACTTCTGGAGGCCGACGGCAAGCTCGGATTCGCCGAGGAAGAATTCGCGGGAATCCTGGCTGCGGGCATCGCACCCCCGCGGGTGGATCCATGGCGGAAGACATCCGGACTCCACCAGATCCGTGACCGCCGCCAGTTGGCCGCCGTTCGGGAACTGTGGCAGGAGCGGGATCAACTAGCCCGCAAGCGAGATGTCGCTCCCGGCCGGCTCATCCCGGATTCCGCCCTCGTCGCAGCAGCCAAGGCTCTTCCCACCACCGTTCCACAGCTCCTGGCCACCAAGGGCTTCCATGGCAGGTCCGCCCAGCGCGAAGCCCCCAGATGGCTGCGGTGCATAACGACCGCCCGCACGCTCACCGAACTGCCTCCCCTGCACTTGGCTACCAACGCCCCGCCCCCGCCACGCGTGTGGGTGGACCGGGATCCGGCCGCTGCGGCACGCCTCGCCACGGCCCGCCCCGCGCTCCAGGAGAAGGCCGACGAACTGAAACTTCCCATTGAGAACCTGCTCACCCCGGACTACCTGCGGCGCGTGGCGTGGCGCCCGCCGTCGGACGTTTCTTTGGAATCAGTGGCCGAGGAGCTACGCACCCTTGGTGCGCGGGAATGGCAAATCTCTTTCGCCGCACCCATCCTGACCGAGGCGTGCCTGAACCCGAAGCCACTCCCCGGCAAGGAGTCCAAGCCGAGGGAAGCACAGCAGTCCAAGGACTCTGACTGAACCACTACCTTGCCTCCGGGCCCGTCACGCGAACTCCGGTTCGAGGTGGCGGGCCTTTTGCGTCCCAGGACCCCCTGGCATTCCCTTGCATATTCCAAGCCCAGCACCTCGCAGGCCAGCACCATGCAGACCCAGCACCTTGCACCCTAAGTTACTGGCGAGTAACATTGCATCAATGCCAGCCGGAGATCCGCTCTGCGGGATCCGGCACCATGTCTCAACGAGGAGTTAACACATGAGTCCATCACGCAACGCCCAGAGGAGCGTCCGCGACGTCGTGTTCGTGGATGGTGTGCGGACCCCCTTCGGTAAAGCCGGCGAGAAAGGCATCTATGCGGGGACGAGGGCTGATGACCTGGTAGTGAAATGCATCCGGGAACTGATGCGCCGCAATCCGTCATTGCCTGCTGACCGCATTGATGAGGTAGCCATCGCCGCGACAACCCAGACAGGCGATCAAGGGCTAACCATCGGCAGGACGGCTGCCCTCCTGGCGGGCCTTCCCCGCACGGTGCCCGGCTTCGCAATAGACCGTATGTGCGCCGGAGCCATGACGGCAGTGACGACGACGGCGAGTGGCATCGGCTTTGGCGCGTACGACGTCGTCATTGCCGGCGGCGTGGAGCACATGGGCAACCACCCCATGGGCTCAGGCACTGATCCCAATCCCCGGTTCATGTCCGAGCGGCTCGTAGATCCAGCAGCGCTGAACATGGGCAACACGGCCGAGAACTTGCATGACCGCTTCCCGGCCATCACCAAGGACCGAACGGACGCCTACGCGGCCGCGTCGCAGGCGAAACTGGCCGAAGCCTATTCCCGCCAGCAGATCCAGGACGACCTTGTCCCGGTCGCCACCATGAAGCCAGGCCAGGGTTGGGCACTTCACACCCAGGATGAGCCGCCCCGCCCAGGAACCACAGTGGAGGATCTCGCCGAACTGCGTACGCCCTTCCGGGCCCATGGGCGGGTTACGGCGGGCAACGCAGCAGGCTTGAACGACGGCGCGACGGCTGCGGTGCTCGCTTCGGCAGAAGCCGCGGCGGAATTGGGCCTACCGGTCAAGATGCGTTTGGTTTCCTATGCCTTCGCGGGAGTAGAACCTGAAGTCATGGGAATCGGTCCCGTGCCAGCCACGGAAAAGGCCCTCAAGAACGCGGGCCTCGCAATCGAAGACATCGGGTTGTTCGAGATCAACGAGGCCTTCGCAGTCCAGGTCCTGAGCTTCCTTGACCACTTCGGCATCGCGGATGACGACCCCCGGGTCAACCGCTACGGCGGGGCGATCGCCGTCGGACATCCGCTCGCTTCCTCAGGCGTTCGGTTAATGAACCAACTGGCGCGGCAATTCCAGGAAGACCCCACTGTCCGTTATGGCATCACCACCATGTGCATCGGCCTGGGCATGGGTGCCACAGTGATCTGGGAGAACCCGAACCACGCTGACTTCGAATCCTCCGACCCGGCTTCAAGCCACGCCACCACAGAAGGAGCCGCCGCATGAGCGCCGCAGAATTCCAGAAGCTCGCCTCCCTCTTCCCTGACGAGATCGTGACGCATTCCTATGTCCAGGACATCCAGCTTCCAGGCGGTGCAGGCACCTTCGCCCTCATCACTCTGGACAACGGACTGGACCACTCCAAACCCACCACCCTGGGTCCAAACACCCTGGTGGAATTGGGACAGGTCCTGGAAGGGCTCAAGGACCGTGCCGCCAAGGGCGAGATCGTCGGCGTCGGCGTAACCGGCAAACCCTACTTCCTGGTGGCCGGCGCAGACCTGTCTGCAGTGAAGACCCTCAAGGAACGCGAACATGGCTTGTGGATGGCCCAGCTTGGACACGCGGTGTACTCCACCCTGGCCAACCTCGGCGTGCCCAGCTTCGCCTTCATCAATGGCCTGGCCCTTGGCGGAGGACTGGAGATCGCCCTGCAATCCACCTACCGTACCGTCTCCACCGGCGCCGGCGCCCTCGCACTGCCTGAGGCGTTTATTGGCCTTGTTCCGGGCTGGGGCGGCGTATACATTCTCCCCCGCTTGATCGGACCCGAAAATGCCGTCAAGGTAATGATCGAGAACCCGCTCAGCAACAACCGCACACTCACCGGCCCGGAGGCCTTTGAGCTCGGCATTGCCGATGCCCTCTTCGAGCCGGCCGACTTCGTGGAGCAGTCCCTGGCATGGGCTGCCCGTGTCATTGCCGGCGAAGAAACACCAGCACGGAAGAACGCCGTCGACCCCTCGGACGAGGACGTCGCCCGCCGCTGGGCTGCAGCGGTCTCAGCAGGCCGTGCGTTTGTGGAGGCGAAGACGTCCAATGCCTCTCCCGCGCCTGCCAAGGTGCTTGACATCATGGAAGCAAACCGCACCATGAGCCAAGGCGAATCGGCCGAACTGGAATGTGAAACCCTTGCCGGCCTGATGCAGACGGATGAGTTCCGCTCCACCGTGTACGCCTTCCTGGACCTCGTCCAGAAGCGCTCCAAGCGGCCTGCAGGCGCACCGGACCGCAAGCTGGCGCGTCCGGTCACCAAGGTGGGCGTGGTAGGTGCAGGGCTCATGGCAAGCCAGTTGGCGCTACTTTTCGCGCGCCAACTCAAGGTGCCTGTCGTGATGACAGACATCGATCAGGCCAAGGTGGACAAGGGCGTTGCGTACGTCCACGCAGAGGTCGACAAATTGCTGGCAAAGAAGCGGATCAAGGCCGACGCCGCCAACCGCACCAAGGCGCTGGTCACCGGTTCGGTATCCAAGGAAGTCTTCGCCGATGCCGACTTCGTCATCGAGGCCGTGTTTGAAGAACTGAATATCAAGAAGCAGGTATTCGCCGAAGTCGAAGAGATCGTCTCCCCCGAGTGCATCCTCGCCACCAACACTTCCTCGCTGTCTGTTACCGCCATGGCCGAGGACCTCCGTTACCCGGAGCGGCTGGTGGGCTTCCATTTCTTCAACCCTGTTGCCGTCATGCCCCTCGTGGAAATTGTCAGGGCGCCGAAGACTGACGACGCCGTTCTTGCCACGGCTTTTGAACTCGCCAAGGGCCTGAAGAAGACCGCGGTCCTCGTTAAGGACGCGCCGGCGTTCGTCGTGAACCGCATCCTGCTCCGCCTCATGGGCGAAGTTATCGCAGCCTTCGACGAAGGCACCCCCGCCGAAGTGGCAGACACCGCTTTGCGGCCCATGGGCCTGCCGATGACTCCCTTCACCTTGAGCGCCATGGTGGGACTGCCGGTCGCACAGCATGTGCAGGAGTCCCTCCACAATGCCTTCGGAGACCGTTTCCCCGTTTCACAGAACCTGCAGAAGCTCATCGACAACGGCGTAAAATCCCTCTGGGTCCCAGGTCCGGATGGACAGCCAATCATCCCGGCTGAGACCCTGGCCATCATGTCCTTCGGCAACACTCCCTCCACACGCGAGGACGTGCTGCGGCGAACCCAGGATGCACTGGCCGAAGAAATCGGACTGATGCTCGAGGAAGGCGTAGTTGCCGGGCCTGAGGACATCGACCTCTGCGTCATCCTGGGAGCGGGCTGGCCCATGTTCCTGGGTGGCATCACTCCATATCTGGACCGTGTTGGTGCCTCCGAACGCGTCAATGGCAAGCGTTTCCTGGCACCGGGCGTCGCCTCCGCCCCAGCCTAAATCGGCATCGGGGCCCCAGCCTGAATCGGCATCAGGGAGGGCAGTGGCCGGAGCGAAGGCCCCCGCCACTGCCCTTTCCTGTTTGAGCCTTTTGCCGTCTAGAAGAGAGCCACTTTGGGAGCACGCGGGAAGATGTCGTCCAGTTCCTCGCGCTCCTCCTGGCTCGGGACCCAGCACACTGCTTCAGCGTTCTCACGAATCTGCTCCGGACGCGTCGCCCCGGCAATAACACTGCTGACGCCGGGTTGGGCTGCCAACCAGGAGAACGCCAGCTGGAGTTCGGTGATGCCCCGCTCCTTGGCGAACTGGCCAAAGCGGCCCAGCTGCTGCCAGTCGGCGTCATGCACCAGATTGGTTCGCGTGTGGCTCAGGCGGGAGCCCTCGGGGGCATGACCTGCGGAGTACTTGCCGGTGAGCAGGCCGTTGGCCAGGGGGAAGTAAGGAAGCACGCCAAGCGCGAAGGCGCCCGCGGCAGGCAGTACTTCGAGCTCGGCGCGACGGTCCAGCAGGTTGTAGTGGTTCTGGGTTGAAATGAAGCGAACCCCTCCAGACTGCCGCCCAACGTACTCGGCCTCGGCGATCTGCCATCCGGCGAAGTTGGAGTGTCCGATGTAGCGGACCTTGCCGCTGCTGACCAGGACATCCAACGCTGCAAGGGTTTCCTCGATGGGCGTCTGTGGGTCCGGGGTGTGGAACTGGTAGAGGTCGATCCACTCCGTGCCCAGCCTGCGCAGCGAGGCTTCCACCGCTTTGAGGATGTAGCGCCTGGAACCGCGCGCGCCAAAGTCCTTGCCATTGGCCCCGCGCATGTCCATACCAAACTTGGTGCCGATGACGACGTCGTCGCGATGTCCCTTCAGCGCTTTGCCCAGCATGGTCTCGCTGAGGCCAGGTTCCCGGCCGTAGACATCCGCGACGTCGAAGAACGTGACCCCGGCATCGATCGCGGCGTGGACAACGGCGTCCGTGCCTTCCTGCGACTCCGTGGGAGTGTTGGCGCGCCCCAGATTGTTACAACCCAGCCCTACAGCTGAGACGGTCAGTCCGGAATGGCCAAGGCGTCGATATTCAGTCATGGAACCCAGCCTATAACGCCACTCCGGGGCCCATGGCCGACGTTTAGCGCAAGCCGAAAGTGATGCCGGATTCCTCCATTGCCTCCTCGAGCTGGGCTATGGCCACCGGTCCCATGCCGTGGAGCTTGGAGGCTTTCTGTTCGCCGAACTCGGCCAGCTGTTCCAAAGTTTCGATGCCTTCGTGGGCCAGCGCGCGTTTTGCCGGCGCCGCAAGACCCTTGGGCAGCGGCGTATGTCCGGGCCAATTGCTCTTGGACGACATGGAACATCCCTCCTGAGTGCGTTAGGTCCTACTTAGAGGGTAAAGCCCACACCTTGCTTGGGCGAGTGCTTCAGGCGGAATGCCGTGGGGTCGCTGTGCGGAGCCGCTGCGATGGAGAGCTTGGTGAAGTCCAGGTCCTCATTGCGAACGCAGATCTTGATGGCATTGACGGCCTTGTTGACATCCGGGCAAAGGCAAAACACGTTCAGGCGCGAGTTTCCGATCTCCGTGCGGTCCACGATTCCCAATCCCCGCCAAGCCAGTTCACCAGTCAGCGCCGCCTTCGCCTTGCGCTCGAAGTGACGGTCACGTTCCGTGCCGTCCTTGGTCTTCAGAGCGAATTGTGCCACTACCCAAAACTGCTCGGACTCGGGGATCTCAGCGAATCCGTCCTCTTCACACTGGGCAGCGAAAGCCGCCATCAAGCCGTCTACGGAAGAGTCGTCGTCGACCCCTGTTTCATCCGTCTTGCTTTGGTGGCCCACCACCCCGTGATTGATCACGAACTGGTGGTCGTCGTCGTCGTACCAGGCCTCACGGAAGTGAAGTACTCCCTCGTCGTCGCGCTTGTATGTGCGGATAATGCCGCTCATGTTCGTCCTTTCCTGAACCACTCTGCACTGGTGTTGCTGGTGCCCTCGACGTCGAATGGAGCCTTCATGGCGTCCACTGCTTCACGAAGGGCTGCGCACTCCGCGCGCATGGTTTCCACGGTTTCTGCGGGATATCCCATGCCTACCCTGTGGTCCTCAAACTCATCCTCGTCATCGACGAACACACCGTGAAGGGTGGATCGGATGACGTCCAGGTCCATATCGATCATGTGGAACTCGGTGACGCCTGGCCTGATCGTGTTCCACCCATGGCCGGTTGCCAGGTCTACGTAGATCCGGAAGTCACCCGGGTACGTGTCGTCATAGAACGTGGCTACGAATTCGCCGGTCCGCGGTACCAGCAGGACGGCATCCGAAGCTGTGTAGAAGGCAGCACCGGGACGCGAACAGAACTCCCCCGCGCCCTGGAAAATCCACCACCCGTGGATGTCCTCACCCAGGTAGCGGCCGGGCACAACCCAGTGTGCCTTGCCGTTCCATTTCCTGTTTCTCGCCACCACGAGGTCACCGGGCTGCAGCGAGCCCGGCTCGCGATCGGGACTCACAGCTTGGGCAGACTGCCGGTGGTGGGGTGTTCCTGACCTGGCAGGGGCCGCGCAAAGGGGACCTTTGTACCCAGGACCTGGGCTACGACGTCGTGGGCTATTTTCTGGGCCGTCAGTCCGACGCGTTCCAGGACCTGGCTCCTGGATCCGTGCACCAGGAACTCAACAGGCAAGCCCACCTCGTTCAAAGCCGTATCAACACCGGCTGCGCGCATTTCCTGGCGGATGCGCGAACCCACGCCGCCGGCCCGGACGCCGTCTTCGATGCAGATGACCAGACGATGCCTGGCGGCAAGGGCGATGATTGACCTGCGGACAGGCAGGAGCCAACGGGGATCAACCACCGTCGAGCTGATTCCCTGGGCGCCAAGTCGGCCGGCGACATCCAGGGCGAGTTCGGACATGGCGCCAACGCTGATGATGAGGACGTCGTTTTCGCTGGAACCCTCGGGACGTCGTGCGAGGATATCCACGCCATCGTGGAGCCGCTCAATAGCCTCCACTTCAGAACCGACGCTGCCCTTGGAGAAACGCACCACCGTGGGGGCGTCATTGATGGCGACCGCCTCGCGCAGTTCTTCCCTGAGCCGGGTGGCGTCGCGCGGTGCGGCCAAATGGAGTCCGGGGACAATCTGGACCATTGCCATGTCCCACATACCGTGATGGCTGGGACCGTCCGGCCCTGTAACGCCTGCACGGTCCAGGACGATCGTGACCCCTGCCTTGTGGAGTGCCACATCCATCAGGAGCTGATCGAAGGCACGGTTCAGGAAGGTTGCATAAACCGCCACCACCGGGTGCAGGCCACCGTAGGCCATCCCCGCAGCAGACGTGAGTGCATGCTGTTCGGCGATACCGACGTCGATAACGCGTTCAGGATGGCGCTCCGCGAATTTATGCAGACCGACCGGTATCAGCATTGCCCCGGTGATACCGACAATGTCAGGACGTTCATCAGCGATGTCGGCGATTTCCTCGGCGAAGACCGAGGTCCAGGATCTGGCGCCGGGCCTTTCGGTCGGCTCACCTGTCTCTGGATCAATGATTCCCACAGCGTGGAATTGATCGGCCTCGTTGGCAAGGGCGGGGGCATAGCCATGGCCCTTTTCGGTCATCGCATGCACGATCACCGGGCCACCGTAGGCCTTGGCCGTTGTGAGGGCGTGCTCCATGGCCTGGAGGTTGTGGCCGTCCACCGGACCGATGTACTTCATGCCCAGGTCTTCAAACATTCCCTGGGGCGCCCACCAGTCCTTGATGCCCTTCTTCATGGCGTGCAGGCTCTTGTAGGTGAACTGGCCTACGGGACCACCGTTCTGGAGCTTCTTCTTCCACCAGTCAAGCATCCGCTCATAGGCCGGCGTCGTCCGCAAAGTGTCGATGGTGGGACGCAGCGATGCCAGGTAGTCGGCAAAACCGCCCACAGTAGGTGCATAGGAGCGGCCGTTGTCGTTGACAACAATCACCACGCGGCGCCGCTTATCAGCGGCAATATTATTGATTGCTTCCCAGGTCATGCCACCCGTGAGGGCACCGTCCCCTACAACCGCGACGACGAACCGGTCGCCTTCGCCTGTCAGCTGCCGGGCGCGGGAAATGCCGTCCGCCCAGGACAAAGACGACGATGCATGGGAGCTTTCGACGATGTCATGCTCGGATTCGGCGCGGTCAGGGTAACCGGAGAGGCCACCCTGCTGCCGGAGCGTACTGAAGTCCTGCCTGCCCGTGAGGAGCTTGTGGACATAGGACTGGTGCCCGGTGTCAAAGACGATGCTGTCCCGGGGAGACTCGAAGATTCGATGCACGGCAAGCGTGAGCTCGACGACGCCGAGGTTGGGACCCAGGTGTCCACCCGTGGCGGCTACGTTGGTAATCAGGAAATTCCTGATCTCGCCGGCCAGCTGTTCCAGCTCTTGGCCGGACAGTTTTGCCAGGTCCTGTGGATCCTTGATGGTTTCCAAGAGTCCCAACGGCCCTCCTTAGGGTGAATGACGTGCTTGTTAACTCTAGCGCGTGCCCGGGGCAGGCGTTTTCGCGCCTGTGGAGGATGAATAGTCATCCACAGACGCAGCAGCCCCGGCTGGTCGGGCGACCAGCCGGGGCTGCCTGCATTGGAGAATCAGCTGGAAACCAGCAGGTTCACTATGCTGCGGAGATCTGACGCAGGACGTACTGCAGGATGCCGCCGTTGCGGTAGTAGTCCGCTTCACCCGGGGTATCGATGCGCAGGACAGCGTCGAAGGACTTGGACGTGCCGTCCTCGGCCTTTGCCGTGACCTTGAGCGTCTTGGGCGTGGTGCCGTTGTTCAGCGCCGTGACGCCTTCAACCGAGAACGTCTCCGTACCGGTCAGGCCCAGGGTTGCCGCAGACTCGCCAGCGGGGAACTGCAGGGGAAGAACGCCCATGCCGATGAGGTTGGAGCGGTGGATGCGCTCGTAGCTCTCGGCAATGACGGCCTTGACACCCAGGAGGGCCGTGCCCTTGGCTGCCCAGTCACGGGATGATCCGGAACCGTATTCCTTGCCTGCAAGAACAACCAGCGGCGTTCCCGCAGCCTGGTAGTTCTGCGCAGCATCGTAAACGTACGCCTGGGGTGCACCTTCCTGGCTAAAGTCGCGGGTGAAGCCACCTTCGACGCCGTCCAGGAGCTGGTTCTTGATGCGGATGTTGGCAAACGTACCGCGGATCATGACTTCGTGGTTGCCACGGCGCGAGCCGTAGGAGTTGAAGTCCTTGCGCTCCACGCCATTGGCGAGGAGGTACTGTCCTGCCGGTGTGTCCGACTTGAAGGAGCCGGCCGGGGAGATGTGGTCCGTGGTGACGGAATCGCCGAGCTTGAGCAACACGCGGGCACCCTGGATGTCCTTGACGGGGTCCGGCTGTGCCTTCATGCCCTCGAAGTATGGGGGCTTGCGGACATACGTGGAGTCCTCGGCCCAGGCGAAGGTGTCGCCTGCAGGAGTGTCCAGTGCCTTCCAGCGCTCGTCGCCGTCGAAGACGCCCTCGTAACCCTTGGCGAACATGGCCTTGTCGATGGAGGAGTCAATGACTTCCTGCACCTCGATGGGGTTGGGCCAGATGTCCTTCAGGAAGACTTCGTTGCCCTCGGAGTCCGTGCCCAGGGCATCGGTATCGAAATCGAAGTCCATGGAACCGGCCAAGGCGTAAGCGATGACCAACGGCGGGGAAGCCAGGTAGTTCATCTTGACGTCCGGGTTGATACGGCCTTCGAAGTTGCGGTTGCCCGAGAGGACAGCCGTCACGGAGAGGTCGTTGGCCTGGATGGCTTCCGAGATTTCCGGCTCCAGAGGGCCGGAGTTGCCGATGCACGTTGCGCAGCCGTAGCCAACGATGTAGAAGCCCAGCTTTTCCAGGTACGGGGTCAGGCCGGACTTCTCGTAGTAGTCCGTAACGACCTTCGAACCCGGAGCCACGGAAGTCTTGACCCATGGCTTGGACGTCAGGCCCTTGTCAACGGCGTTGCGTGCAAGGAGGGCTGCAGCCAACATGACGGACGGGTTGGAGGTGTTGGTGCAGGAAGTGATCGAGGCGATCGATACTGCACCGTGGTCCAACTCAAACTCGCGGCCGTCAGCGGTCTTGATGTGCACCGGAGCGGACGGGCGGCCCTGCGCGCCGTTGGCGGCGGAAGCAACGCGTGCGGTCTCCGTGGTGTGCGAATCAGCGTGCGTGAAGGAAGGAGCATCCGAAGCCGGGAACGATTCGTCCAATGCCTCGTCAACGCTGCCGTCTTCAATGGCGACGTAGTTGTGGATGTCCTTGCGGAACTGCTCCTTGGCATCGGTCAGCTCGATGCGGTCCTGGGGACGCTTCGGGCCGGAGATGGAGGGAACAACCGTTGAAAGGTCCAGCTCGAGGAACTCGGAGAAGCGCAGCTCGCGGGAAGGATCGTGCCAGAGGCCCTGTTCCTTGGTGTATGCCTCCACCAGGGCGACATTCTCTTCGGAACGGCCGGTCAGGCGCAGGTAGTCCAAGGTGACATCGTCAATCGGGAACATGGCAGCCGTGGAACCGAACTCCGGGCTCATGTTGCCGATGGTTGCACGGTTTGCCAGCGGCACAGCGGCAACGCCTTCACCGTAGAATTCGACGAACTTGCCAACAACACCGTGCTTGCGCAGCATCTCGGTGATGGTCAGCACAACGTCCGTTGCGGTGGCACCGGCCGGGATGCTGCCGTTGAGCTTGAAGCCCACGACGCGGGGAATCAGCATGGAGACGGGCTGGCCAAGCATGGCAGCCTCGGCTTCGATGCCGCCGACGCCCCAGCCCAGGATGCCCAGACCGTTGACCATGGTGGTGTGGGAGTCGGTTCCGACGCAGGTGTCCGGGTAGGCACGAAGCACGCCGTCGACCTCACGGGTCATGACTGTGCGGGCCAAGTACTCGATGTTGACCTGGTGGACAATGCCGGTTCCCGGGGGAACAACCTTGAAGTCATCGAAGGCCGTCTGGCCCCACCGCAGGAATTGGTAGCGCTCACCATTGCGCTGGTATTCGATCTCCATGTTGCGCTCCAGTGCGCCGGAGTTACCGAAGGCGTCGATCTGGACGGAGTGGTCGATGACCATTTCGGCGGGTGCCAGGGGGTTGACGCGCTTGGGGTCGCCGCCAAGTTCTTTCACGGCCTCGCGCATGGTGGCGAGGTCTACAACGCAGGGTACGCCGGTGAAGTCCTGCATGATGACCCGGGCAGGGGTGAACTGGATTTCCGTGTCGGGCTCCGCATTGGGGTCCCAACCGGCCAGGGCGCGGACGTGGTCAGCCGTTATATTGGCGCCATCCTCAGTCCGCAGGAGGTTTTCAAGCAATACCTTGAGGCTGAACGGAAGGCTGTCTGCGCCCTCTACGGAGTTCAACCGGAAAATTTCATAATCGGTGCCGGCTACATTCAGTACGCCTTTGGAACCGAAGCTGTCCACAGTGCTCATGGCAGGACTCCTCTCGCAACAGTTTCATCTTTGTCGCGTGGTTGGCCGCTAGCCAGTTAGGCGCACCTTACTTAGCCGGGCGGCACTCTCAGTTGGTCAACCCCTGCCCCCGCGCGGAACAATGCGGAGTGGGGCTGCTATGTGGGACTACTATGCCCATCGTAGTGGCTTCGATCACGTTCAAGCACCGCTGCCAGGCAGCTCCGTCAAACGCGGCAACCCACGCATCGCCCGCCATCGGTGGCGTGACGGGCGATAACCGGCCTAACCGGCGGGAACGATGAGGCTGACGGTTTCCAGGTGATGGGTGTGGGGGTACAGGTCAAAGGCCCTCAATGACTCCAAGCGCCAACCCCCTTGCTGGAAGTAACCCAGATCACGTGCAAAAGAAGCCGGATCACAGGACACATAGGCAATTGCCCTGGGATGTGAGGCCATGAGTTGGTTTACCACTGCTTTTCCAGCACCCACGCGCGGTGGGTCCAGGACCAGGGAATCGAAGTTCCGTGGTCGCTGGTGCAATACCCGCTCCACTCGTCCCTGGACGATCTCGACATGGGATTCTCCATGCAGGTTCTTGCGCGCATCACGGCTGGTGCCAGGTGATCCTTCAACGGACAAAACCGAACCGGTAACGCCCACCGCATCAGCCAAAGGAGCAGTAAACAGGCCGGCACCGGCATAGAGGTCGGCCACCGCCGCACCGGGTTGGAGATACCCGCCGCCTGCGAGGTAGCCCGTCACCGCGTCCACCAGGGTGTCCGGCGCGTCCTTATGAATCTGCCAGAACCCTTCGCCCGTCACACGGTATTCATGCCCTGCCGCCGATTCCTGCACCCAGGTCCTCCCCCGAAGCTGCAGCACCTGGCCCTTGCCGGGATCGAAGCTGGCTACGGAGAGATCATGCGGCAACTGCGAAAGGACGCTGTGCAGCCGCTTGGGACTGGTCGTTTCCTCCGGCGCCAGCAACACCAGCGGCCTGGAGCCATTGGCAGGTGTCGCCACTTCCACGCGCGCTATCCCGCTGAGATCGAGGTCCCACAACCTGAGGTCGTTGATTCCGGGAAGTGCCAAGGGCATCTCCCGGATCGGCACCACGACGTCGGAACGGTGGGCATGCATACCCAGCCGCCCCTTGGAGGTCACGGCAAAGCTGGCGCGCGTACGCCAGCCGAGTCCGCCGTCGTCGTTGGCACCTACGCCCTCAACCTCGACCGCAAGGTCCAGGCCGGCGAGTCTCTTGAGCTGCTCCGACAACACTTCAGCCTTCAGGGCGCGCTGCCGCTGCAGGGAAATGTGGCCGAGCTCGGCACCTCCCACGGGCGGATTTCCGTGCTGCCAGGCCGCCAGCGAATCTGCCGGCTTCCAGAAGTGCGGCACGCGGTCCGGCGAGGCTTCCAGGACCTCCACGACGTCGGCACGCCAGAAGCGCGACGAGTCGCCGGAGTCGGTCAACCGGATCCGGACCCTCTCCCCCGGAATGCCGTGGCGTACGAAGATGACGCGGCCCTCATGGCGTGCGACGAAATGCCCGCCATGCGCGATGGGGCCAACGTCAACGGTCAGTTCGGTGCCGGCTGTACCTTGGCCTCCGCTGTTGTCAGTAAGGGGTGAAATGCTGTGGGAGGTCATTGGGTATCCTGCAGTGCCTTTGCTTCTTCGGAGGACTTCAGCTGCCACGGAACGCTGGCAACCATGACTCCAGGTTCAAAGTGGAGCCGCGTCTTGATTCTGAGGGCCGTCTGGTTGTGGACCAACTGCTCCCACCATTTGCCCACGACGTACTCGGGGATATACACCACGATCAAGTCGCGGGGAGAGTCGCGTCTCATGTTCTTGATGTACTCCATGATGGGAGTCACGGTCTCACGGTAGGGGCTGGCCAGTACGGTGAGGGGTACTGGAATTTCCAGCTTCTCCCAATCCCGGACGGTATGTTCTGTCTCTTCGGAGTTGATATCCACGGTGACCGCGTCGAGCCGCGAAGGCCGCGACGCCCGGGCGTAGGCCAGGGCACGCAATACAGGCTTGCGGACGTGGGACACAAGCAAAACGGCGTGCACCCGGGTGGGCAATGCGCGTGGCGATGAATCCTCGTCAACTGCCAACTCCTTGGCAACATTGTCATAGTGCGCCCGGATACTCCACATGATGAGGAACAGCACGAACATGGCCAGGAGTGCGATCCAGGCACCTTGCTCGAACTTGGTGATGAGGACGATGACCAAGACCAACCCCGTCATGCCGAAGCCCACCATGTTGATGGTCCGGGACTTGATGATCCTGCGGCGTACCGACTTGTCCCTGGCCAGTTTCAGTTCCCGGCCCCAGTGGCGGACCATGCCGAGTTGGCTGGCGGTGAAGGAAATGAAGACACCCACGATGTAGAGCTGGATGAGCTTGGTGACATCGGCGTTGAACGAAAGGATGAGGACCAGCGCTCCGGCAGCCAGGGCCAGTACGCCGTTGCTGAAGGCCAACCTGTCGCCGCGGGTTCGGAGCTGGCGGGGCAGATAGCCGTCCTGCGCCAGGATGGATCCCAGCACGGGGAAGCCGTTGAAGGCAGTGTTGGAAGCGAAGACAAGGATGACGCCAGTGGCGGCCACCACCACGTAAAAGGGAATGGAACCGGCCCCAAAAATGGTGTCTGCGATCTGGCTGATGGCCGGGTTCTGGATATAGCCCTCGGGCAACGGCTTGCCGTCAAGAAGGAATTCCTTGGCGGGATCCAGAACAATGTGGACCTTGGTGGCGTTGGCGAGGTAAAGGATGCCGGCCAGCATGGCCGCCGCGATCGCGCCCAGCAACAGCAGGGTTGTGGCAGCATTCTTGCTCTTGGGCTTCTGGAAATTGGGCACCCCGTTGCTGATCGCCTCCACACCCGTCAATGCCGCGGCGCCCGAGGAAAAGGCACGCAGCAACAGGAATGCGCCGGCAAGTCCAACGAGACCTTCATCGAAGCCGGCCTCGGGCACGATGGTGAAGTTGGCGGATGGCGCCTGGCCAAGTTGTCCCGTCAGTGCCTGGAAGATGCCCACGAGGGTCATGCCCAGGATGGACGCCATGAAAATATAGGTGGGAACGGCGAAGACCGTGCCGGCCTCCTTGATGCCCCGCAGGTTGACCAGGGCGAGAATGATCACGCCCACAGTCGCGATCATCGCCTGTTGGCCGTGCAATGAAGGGATCGCCGTGGTGAGGTAGGCGGCTGCGGAGGACATCGATACCGCAACAGTCAGGACGTAGTCCACCAAGAGCGCGGAAGCAACGGTGAGCCCGGCATATTTGCCCAGGTTGACGTTGGCGATCTCGTAGTCGCCCCCGCCCGATGGGTAGGCGTGCACATTCTGCCGATAGGAGGCAACCACTGTGAGCAACACCACCATCACGGCCAATCCGACGAACGGGGAGAAGGCCACGGCGCTGACACCGGCGAGAGCCAGGGTCAGCAAGATTTCATCGGGCGCGTAGGCCACTGAAGACAGGGCGTCCGAGGCGAAGATCGGCAAAGCGATGCGTTTAGGCAAGAGGGTGTGGGATAAGCGGTCATTCCGGACTGGCCGGCCCACAACCACACGCTTCGCAGCATTCAGTATTGTCAACACTTTCGCAAAACTACTCTGAATCCCCGGCGATGTCATGACGGCGGTCGCCGCCTTACGTCCGCCGCACCGGTAAAGTCATACGCAGCGGCACGGTAAACACACATAAGGAGACACGGTGGCTCACTTCGTGATCATGGGTTGCGGCCGTGTTGGCGCAACCCTGGCACACACTTTGGAAGACGCCGGCCATTCGGTGGCCATCATCGACCAGGACGAGCGGGCGTTCCGTCGGCTTCGCAACACGTTTACCGGCCGCAAGGTCACCGGCGTAGGTTTCGACAGGGACACGCTCAAGCAGGCCGGAGTGGAAGAGGCTTACGCCTTCGCCGCAGTTTCCAGTGGTGACAATTCCAATATCCTGGCCACCCGGGTAGCACGTGAGACATTCCATGTGGCACACGTCGTGGCCCGTATTTACGATCCCGGACGCGCCGAAATTTACCAACGCCTCGGCATTCCCACCGTGGCCGCCGTGCGCTGGAGCGCCGACCAGGTCCTCAGGCGCATTCTCCCCGAACAGCATCTCGCCGGCGATTACCGGGAGCCATCAGGGCGGCTCGTCCTGGCAGAAGTGGACCTGCATGAAGGATGGATTGGCCACAGCCTGACGTCCATTGAAGCTGCCGCGGGCATTCGTATAGCCTTCCTGACGCGTTTTGGTGAAGGCCTCCTGCCCCTGCCGGGAACGGCGTACCAGGAAGGCGATACCGTCCACGCAATGTTGAGCCTGGACAGGACCTCGGAGATCAGCCGGGTCCTCGCCAAAGCACCGGCCAAGGAGTCTTAGTGAAAGTTGTCATCGTTGGCGCAGGCAGCGTCGGCTCGTCCATTGCCCGTGAGCTCCTGGCCCACAACCATCAAATCCTGCTCATCGACCTCAAGCCTGAAGTCATTGGCCGCAGCGGCCTTCGGGGTGCGCGCTGGCTGGTGGGCGATGCCTGCGAACTCAGCACGCTGCAGGACGCCAAACTTGAGGATGCCGACGTCGTGGTTTCAGCGACGGGTGATGACAAAGTGAACCTGGTGGTTTCCCTGCTGGCCAAGACGGAATTCGCCGTGGGCCGCACTGTTGGGCGCGTCAACAACCCCAAGAACGACTGGATGTTCAACGACTCGTGGGGTGTGGACGTCGCCGTCAACACTCCCCAACTCATGACTGCGCTGGTTGAGGAAGCCGTAGAAATCGGCGACATCGTCCGGCTGTTGACCTTGCAGACCGGCGTCGCCTCGATCGTGGAATTTACCGTTCCGCACGACTCCCACGTCATTGGGAGCACAGTGGGCGCCATTGAGTGGCCGGAAGACGCCACCTTGGTAGCCATCCTGCGCGACCAGGCACCCATCACCCCAAGCCGGGACGATGTCCTCGATGGTGGCGACGAACTGTTCTTCGTCACCACCATCCAGGCAGAGGACGGCCTGCGGGCACTGTTGTCGCCGGCGTCGATGGCAGGCCAGGGACCCCGCGACGGCGATGCCGGCGTTGCGGATCAGGCCGAGGACGACGGCTTCGACGGCTGAGGTGCCGGCTTGGTCACAAGCCAGGCCACCCAAAGGCCAAGGATGTACAGCGGTGCACCCATGAGGAGCCGGGTAGTCGCCAACGCCGTCAAGCCTGGTTCACCCAGGAAGTACAGGGGCACCTGCACCACCAGCCGCAGCGCAAGCACGGCCACAACAATCCAAGTACCAAGCTGGTACGCCCGCAGGCGTTCGGGATCCTTGCGCCATTCGAGACCCTCGTTGCGGACGAATCCGAACAGCAACCCTGCAATGGGCCATTTGAGGACGATGGAAAGTACCATGCCCGCGATGTAGGCAATGTTGGTGAAGAAGCCGAGAACGTAGAAGTCCTCGGCCTTCCCTGTGGTGTTGGCCAACCAAGCAGAAATCCCGACGCCGACCACACCGGCAAGTGCCTGCGTCAACGGGCGTCGTTGGATCAGGCGGACAACAGTGAAGATTGCTGCCGTCGCCAACGCCGCGACCAGGGAAACCGTCAAGTCCCGGCTTATGGTGAAGGCCACGAGGAAAACGAGGCCCGGCAGGATACTCTCCGCGATGCCTTGCACTCCCCCGGCAGACTTCAACATGTCTACATGGCCGGCACTGTTGCGCTGAAGCCCTGCCTTTTCTGCATAGCCCGCAGCCAACTCCGCCACCCCCGGGGTTTCGGCCGCCGGGGTCTTGGCTGACCCAGTGGCCGGGGTTTCAGTCTTGCCTGGCGTCGGCTGTGCGGAATCCTTCGGCTCTGATCCGTTGGCCACGGTCATAGGTGCTCCTGACGGGAAAGTATTTCGTAGCGTGGATTGAACATCGCAGGCAAGCCGTCCAGTTGCGTCACCATGCCGTTCAGGCGCAGCTCAACTCCTGCTTCAATCCCAGGTACACGGTTCCTGCCCAACCAGATGACGCGCAACCGCGCATAGGGCCTTTTCACTCCCCCGCCACCAACCGACGGCTGGAAACTGTGCTCCAACGCGTCCACCACCACTGCTGAAAAGAAGGGTTGCTCACTTGGCGGCTGATGCGTGACGGACTCGATGAACCCAGTGCAGGTGGCCCTGCCGCGGGAAGGGAGATCACGGATAGCGACTTGCTGGGACTGCTGGCTGGACGGTCCTGTCGAGCCGGGCGTATCAGCCAATCTGGGTGATCTCCGGTCCCCGCTCCGGCTGCTGCATGGCAGGACCGGCCTGCTGCGCATCGGGATCGGGAACCTGGGCTTGGGCTGGGGCTTGGGCGGCAGCGTCCTTGGGCAGGCGCAGTTGCAACAGTTCCCGCGGCGGCATCGGGTTGTCGCCGCGGACAACAACTACACGCCGGAAGAGCTCCTCCAGGGCGCCGGCGGCCTCCCGGTCCAGTGCGGCTTCGCCACCGAGGACTCCCCGCAGGAACCAGCGGGGGCCGTCCACACCCATGAAGCGGGCGGCGCGGAAACCCCGGCTGCCGTCGGTAGCTTCCGCGGGAAGCTTGGCGATGAGCTCTGTGCCAAACGTTCCGGATACTTCTTCTGTCTCGCCACCCTGGCTGGCTACCGATTGGCCGATCTGCTCGCGGATCTCGTCCCACAGGCCCTCCGAACGCGGAGCGGCGAACGCCTGGAGCTGAAGGCTTGAGCCGGCCAGGTCCATGGTCACTGCCACCACGCGCTGGGTAGCTTCTTCTACTTCCAGCCGCAGCTGGAGTCCGTCGGCGGGTGCGATCAGCAGTGCGCCGAGATCCACGTATCCGTCGCGGTCCTCGATCTCATCGATGTCCCAGGGACCTTTGCCAAGCCGGAAATCACCCTTGGTACCGGACGCGCCGGTTGCAGGGGCTGTTGCCTCAACGGCGTCGTTTTCCTCGACGGTGCCAGCGGTTTCCAGCCGCTCGGCCTTGGACTTTTTGCCGCGCCCAAAAAGCATTGGGTTGTCTCCTTAGTAGTGGTCTATCCCCAAGTAAACCGCAACCCCGTGGGTTATCAGGCCACCGGTGCGTTGAATCCGCCAGTGGAACCAAAGCCGCCCGTACCGCGGGCGGAGTCGGATAGATCATCAACCATCACGAAGCGCGCGTACTCGACGCGCTGAATCACCATTTGGGCAATTCTATCGCCGCGCTTGAGCTCAATGGCGTGGTTCAGGTCAGTGTTCAACAAGGTGACCGCGATTTCGCCGCGGTAACCTGCGTCCACAGTCCCGGGTGCATTGACAACGGTGAGGCCATGTTTGGTGGCGAGCCCGGACCGCGGGTGGATCAGTGCCACAAAGCCATCCGGGAGGGCAATCGAAACGCCCGTAGGAACCAATTTCCGTTCACCCGGGGCAAGTTTCACGTCCTCGCGGGCCCGCAGGTCCGCGCCGGCATCGCTCGGGTGCGCGTAGGACGGTGCTTCCAGCCCGGCGTCGAGCATTTTCAGCTGAACGTCCAAAGTGGGCGCGCCATACGCTGCGGTGGTGTCATTACTGAATACTGCGGTCTCGTTGCTCACAGTGGACCATTCTACGTGGGGCACATCCCTGCGGGCACTCCGGGCAGATAGCCGGCCCAAGGGCCGATAAGCTGGACCCATGCCTACGCCTGACCAGTCCGTCCCCATGCCTGCCCGGAACAGTCCCTCCGCCTCCCAGGTGCTGTTCACCGAGAAATTATGGCCGACCATCTGGATCTGGGTTGTCGTCGTGGGCCTCTCGAGCGCCGGAATCCTGATGTTCGCACCCATCAGTGCCGCCGCGGGTATCACGGCCGCCCTGGTGCTTCTGGCCGTCATGACCACCCTGCTGGTGGTTTCAACACCCACCATCACCGTTACGCGGGACAGCCTTAGGGTGGGACGGGCCACTATCGACCGTAAATTCGTCGGCAGCGTCGAGGCCTTCAAAAAAGAGGCGGCCACCGCCGAACGTGGAACCCGCCTCAATGGCCTCGCCTACATGTGCTTCCGCGGGTGGATCGATGCCGTCGTGAAAATCGAGATCACCGATCCCGCCGATCGAACACCCTACTGGCTGGTGTCTTCGCGCCGCCCGGACGAACTCGTCGCTGCGCTGGGCGCGCGCTAGCTGCTAGCTCTCACATTCCGTGCAGTACAGGTGCCCGTTCCTCTCAGCTGCAATCTGGGAGCGGTGCTTCACAAGGAAGCAGTTGTAGCACGTGAATTCGTCAGGCTGTGGTGGCATGACTTGAATAAGGAGCTCTTCTCCGGAGAGGTCCGCGCCGGGGAGCTCGAAGCCATCGGCAAGATCGGTCTCATCGACATCCACCGCAGAGGATTGCTTCCCCGACTGGCGCGTCTTGAGTTCCTCAATCGAGTCCTCGCTGACGTCTTCCTCGGTCTTTCGAGGGGCATCGTAATCCGTGGCCATGGTCCTTCTTCGTCCTGTCGTACTTGCTCCGGGTAGGATTCCGGCCTGGCGGATTTCCTGCCCGCCGCCGGTCTAAGGGTGTAACGCCGGACGCCCCGGATTTGTGCCCGATATCGGCCAGATTGTCCTCCCCTGTCCAGCGATTGTCCAGAGGCAGCAATTTGAGCTCGGATTGCAGGGACGGAACCGGCCGGTAATCTGCCATTTTCGCCGGAATATCACGGCACGCCCTTTGTCCTAGTAGGAAAAGGGCAACGGGGGTGGCAGAGTTTCGAATGTCAGTTATGCCATGTGGTGGAGGGTGTTATGCAGGATCTACGGCTGGTAGGCGTCCACGACGACGGCGGGCATCTGCTCCTGAGCGGACCCGGCGGTGCGATGTTCCAGCTTCCGATCGACGAGGCACTTCGTGCCGCGACGAGCAGGACCCCCGCCCAGGTTGCTGCGCGGGCGTCAAACACCCCGATTGCCATGTCCCCGAGGGATATTCAGTCCAGAATCCGCAGTGGAGCGACGGCGGCCGAGGTAGCGGAGTTGTCCGGGCTGCCCCTTGCCAACGTGCAACGTTACGAGGGCCCCGTCCTGGCAGAGCGTGAGTACGTTGCGCAGCAGGCCAGGAACATTGAAGTAGCTTCCCCGGCCCCGGGCCAGGACATCTATCGTTCCGCCTTTGGCGACAATCCAGCGACACTCGGCGAAATGGTAGCCCACCGCCTGTCCGCGCACGGCATCGATTCTTCAACGGTTGAATGGGACTCGTGGCGCCGTTCGGATGGTTCCTGGACCGTCGTCGCGCGCTTTGAGGCGGTCCCCGGTACGCACGGCAGCATCGGCGAGGAGCCGCCCGCTATGTGGACGTTCAGTCCGCAGCGGAAATCCCTGCAGAACGCCAACCGCTGGGCCCAGCAGCTCAGTGAACTGGAGCCACTGGACGGGCCCGTTCCTACGCGCCGGCTTGCCGCTGTCTCGGATCGTCCTTTTGACTTTGAGACGGACGCCGAAACCGCGGCACGCGCGTCTGCGAAAGAGTCCGACAGCCTCTTGGAAATGCTCCGCTCACGCCGCGGGCAGCGCCTGGGCGTGGACGAGGACGGCGATGACGCCCTGGCCGTCCTGCTCAGCAACGTCCCTGCAGCCCACCCGCGTTCAGCCGGTGAAGATCAACACCCGGCCGAGGAACCCGCCGCAGATCAACCGGAACCGGAAGCTTCTCCCGTGGCCGAGCCTGCGCGGAAGGACGGACGCCCGTCCATGCTGTCCCGGCTTAGCCTCGCGCCCCGGAACCATGACTCAAACGACGACGACTCCCTGAAGCTCCACGACGGCGTCAGCACGGAGACGCGGGAAATAACCGTTGTCGCCAGCCCACTGAGGCCCGTGACGTCCTTAACCGACCGCAAGCCGGGGGCGGCCAGCGCTCCTGATCCCAAGGATGCGGATCGAATTGATTCCGGGGCCAACCAAACGCAACGGGCAGGGCTGGACGAGCTGCTTGGCGGTGCCACGACCCCGCAAACACAGTCCGATCGTGCTGTCTCGCGTACAGAGCCAGCCGCGCAGGACAAGGCAAGCCTTGAGGCCGGGGACCATAACACGCACAAGGATGCCGAGGCACCCGTAGAGCGCCAGCCCTCACGTCCAAAACGGTCAAGCATCCCCAGTTGGGACGAGATCGTCTTCGGCGCCCGCGGCGACTAGCATCCAGCGCGGCGACCAGCACCCAGCGCGGCGACCAGCACCTAGCTAGGCTTCAGGTCGGAGCCAGTGCCGGAGCCCGCTCCGGGCCACAGGCAGGCATCGACGTCGAACGGCAGAGTTTGGTCTCCGCCGGCCATCAGGTTGGCCCCGTGGGCTGTCACGCGGCGCATGTAATGGCGTCGGCACAACGTCTCATAGCCAACCACCGGTTCATGGCCGGCAGCTTCCCCTGTCCGAACTTCATTGCTCATGGCCTGGGCCTCGCCGGCGGTCTGGGGAGCAACATCGCCAACCATGACCTGGTCCCCTTCCACCACCATGATGCCGTCCACGGTTCGGGCATTTTGAGTTGCCCGGCGCCCGCACCAGCACAGTGCCTCGACCTGTAGCACCTGTACTTTGTCAGCGAGTTCGATCAGACGTTGGGAGCCGGGAAACAGGGTGGTTCGAAAGTCCGAGGTGATCCCGAAGGCGAAGACGTCCACCTCCATCTCATCCACCAGGCGTGCCAGTTGCTCCACCTGGGCAGCGGAATAGAACTGGGCTTCATCGCAGATCAGATAGTCCACACGGAGCCCACTGGTCCGGCGTACAACCACTTCGTCCCAGAAGTCCGTGTCCGCACGGACTTCAACGGCGTCCGTCCGGAGGCCCAACCTGCTGGAAATCGTCGAATCACCTGCGCGGTCGTTGCAGCTGAAACGTGCCCCGCCCCTGCCCCGCGCGCGGTGGTTGTAGTCCATTTGCAAAGCCAAGGTGGACTTACCGCAGTCCATGGTGCCCGAGAAGAAGACGAGTTCAGCCACGTTTGCCCTTTTTGCCGGCCGCCGGGAAGCAAAGGAATGGCACTTCGCGCTCCGCCTTCGTCAAGGAACCATGTTGGCCGACTACTTCCAACGATGCCGGACGGACCCTGCGGGTGTCGTAAAGGGCAAGGGTATCCCGGGCGGCGATCATGACATCGCCGATGCGCGGCGCCACCTCCGGCTGGACGTCACCGAACAATCCGGCGCCTATCGCCTGCTCACGGGTGAAAGCCCAGATGCGTTCGCCAAACCTTGCCCGCCAGGCAGAGATCAGTAGCTCGCGCTGGGTTTCAGGAAGGCCGGGCTCAAGGTAGAGATGCACCATGCGGGGCTCGCCTGCAGTGTGGCGGACCCCGGCGACGAGTGAGGCATCAGCTGAGAAGTCAATCCGCTGGGACTCGGGAACGTCCAGCATTCCGTGATCCCCGGTCAGCACGATAGTGGTTCCCGGGGGCAGCGTCGCGGACAGTCTCTTGACGGTGGAGTCGAGCTCTTCAAGTTGGTGTTCCCAGCGGTCGGACTGGCAGCCGTAGCGGTGACCGGCTTTGTCCAACTCGTTGACGTAGAAGTACATCAGGGATGGGCCGCCGCCGGACATTGCCTCTGCTGCGGCGGCTGTGCGCGCATGCAGGCTTGTGCCGCCTACGAAACGGCTGCCCCGGAGGGCTGCTTGGGTCATGGGGGAATTGCCGAACTGCGGGAGGCTCACGGTAACGACGTCGGCTTCGGCACCAATGCGTTCGAACACGGTAGCGTGCGGCTGCCAAAGCGCAGGGTCCACGTGGGCGTCCCAGTTGCCAAGCAGGTTCACTACTTTGTCCTGGGAAGGATCCAGGACGTCATAGCCCACCATGCCGTGCTGCCCGGCAGGAAGCCCTGTGCCCAGGCTGGCGAGGGAAGCCGCTGTGGTGCTTGGAAAAGCGGAATCAATCCAGTTGGGGACGCTGCCCTGTCCGCTGGACAGGATGGACCGCAGGAATGGTGTGTGCGAAGCCTTCTGTTTGAGCAGGCTGCGGCCCAGCCCGTCGGCGAGGACTACACAGACACGCTGCGCGGCAGGCAGGTGAAGCTGGTTGGCAAATCCGGGGATGCCCATGCTCGCGGCCGCACTGGTGAAGACTTCGGCGATCGATCTGCTCCCAAAGAGCGGGGGCGAAGGGAGGTCCAGGGCCGGCGTCGTACCGGACGTTGGCTGCGTGTGCTCCTGTGCAGTCACCCTCAACGCTGGTGTCCGCGGCTCAAGCGGTTGCTGAAGACCCCCGAACGTGGCCGCGGCGCGGGGATGCCGGTGTGTGGGACGGGTGTGGGATTTGCCGTGTTCACGGCACGAAGGGCGCGTGCGAAGACCTTGGCATCCTGGACCGCTTGGAGGCCGTCCGCTTCGGCACTGATGCGCAGGACGATGTCCTCCTGGGCGATGGTTCCGCTGTAGCCGTGGTCCGCTTCGCACTGCGGATCACCGCAGCTTGCCGGGCCCATGTCCAGGCGCTGCCCCCCGGACCAGGCAATGGACACCGTCATTTCCCGAACGGGATCCGACGGCTTGTAGTCCTGCGGCTGCGAATACATGTAGCTGAGGACAACGGAACGGATCTGTGCCACGGGTACGGACTCCGTGGAAATCTGGGCGACGATCTGCTCCCCGGCTTCATCCAGTTGCTGATCGTCAACGTGGGTGATCACCAGCATGTCTTCGGTGAGCACCAGCACTGTGATGTGGCGGCGAACCTCGGCGCGATCGAAGTGCGTCTCAAGGTGCACCAGGTGTGACAGGCAGTCGCGGCCATCCAAGGCGTCATCCACGACGTCGGCCACCAGCCGAGGGTAGAAACCAGCCTGTTGCAGCGCCTGGTCCAGGCTCTGTCCCTGCAAGCTGTGGTTATGGGCGCTGTGGTGCCCGGCGTTGGACGGACGGGACTGAGGCGTCGGAGACTGGGTGCTCATTCCCCCATTTTCACAGATCCACTGGGGACTTCCTAACTGCGTGCCCGGCCACTGGGCCTGTCGCCGGCGTGCAGGAAGCGCCTAGCCGCGCATTGCCCTGCGAGCGCTATCTGTGCGCCTGGCCGCGTTGCCGATCCACACATCGGCACCCAGAATCGTTGCACCTTCAGGGCCTCCGAGCACAGGGTTGAACTCCACCAGGGCAATTCCGGGGTGGTCATCCTTGAGTTTGGCCAGCCTGGCAGCGATGTCCTCAAGGGCAGGAACATCCACTGCGGGGAGCCCCTGATAGCCGAACAGTTTCCTCGACGCCCGCGGTGAGCGGATGAGGTCGTGCAGGTCTGCCGCGGACAACGGTGGGACCCGGTGTGCCCAATCGTCCAGCAGATTCACTGCGTCCCCTGCCAAGCCGAAGGACACCACTGGACCCAGCAAGGGGTCCTCCATTGCGCGGAAGGTGCAGGCCTGGCCTACCGGGGCCATTGCCTGGACTTCGAGGGACGGCGAACCGTAGGGTTCCAGTGCCCGCTTCATTTGCGCGATGTTCTGCAGCAAGGACTCTGCATCCTGGATGTCCAGACGGACGCCGCCCAGGTCCAGGCGGTGCCTCAGGGTGGGGTCGGTGGTCTTCAGAACCACTGGCCAGCCCACGCGTTCGGCTGCTTCAACAGCTTCCTCCGGCGTCCCGAAGCCGATTGTCGGCACCACGGCGATACCGTAGCCGGCGAGTAGTTCCGCGGCAGCACCGGCGTCGAGCTTGCGGAGTTTCTCGCCCGTCACGCCGGTCAGCATCCTGGCCAGTGTTGCCTTGGTCCCTTCGACGTCGCAGCCACCGGGCTCGACGAAAAGACCTTGGTCGCGATCCAGCCATTGGGCGTAGCGGACGATCGCGGCCATGGCACTGACTGCGGCGCCTGCATTGGAATAGCAGGGCAGTAACGGACCATCGGAGCCGCCTACCATTCCTTCCACGGGGATGGAGGGGTCCAGAATGCCTGTGAATACAGCCACCACGGGCTTGCCGGCCTCCGCCGCACACTCGGCCAGGACACCGGCGAGCGCTTCTACCGTGAGTCCGCGTGCAGGCAGGAGTGCGGCCACGATGGCGTTGACGGATTCGTCCGCGAGGCTTGCCTGCAGGCTGGCCCGGAGCGCCGGAAGGGCGATTGACATGCCGGCGTCGAGGTCGACGTCCGTTACCAACCGGTTGACATCCAGCCCAAGGGGCCCGGCACTGTCAGCGACGACTTTCGCCAAGGCGACTGAATTGGAGTAGACAGCCAGGCCGGGGCCTGCGGGCAATGCCTGGGAGGAGACGATCTGGGCGATGTCCATCAATTGCTCAATGGTTCCCACCCTGATGACCCCTGCCTGCCTCATCATTGCGTCCACTGCTGCGGCGGGTGCTTGGGTGGTCCGGACTTCGTGTCCGGGCGGAAGGCGGAGGCCCGTGACGTCGGATTTGGCGACGATGACCGGTTTGCTCCGGGACAACCTGCGGGCAAGCCGGGAGAATTTACGGGGATTCCCGATTGACTCCAGGTAGAGCCCTACGGCGGAAGTATCGGCGTCGTCTTCCCAGTACTGCATGGCGTCGTTGCCCGAGACATCTGCGCGGTTCCCGGCGGAGAGAAATGTGGACAGGCCCAACCGGCGCCGCCTGGCCGCGGCATAGACGGCCACGCCCACGGCCGCTGACTGGCTGAAAAGGCCCAGGCCTCCTCGGGGCGGCATGCTCGGCGCCATGGAGGCGTTGAGGGATACGGCTGGATGGGTGTTCAGTATTCCCAGTGACTCCGGCCCGATAACCCGCATGCCATTGGCCCGGGCGCGCCGCACCAACTCGTGTTGGCGCGCGAGGCCCCTTTCGCCGTCGTCGGCAAATCCGGCGGTTGCCACCACGATGCCCTTGACGCCTGCTGCTGCGCAGTCGTCCACTACTTTGGGCACTTCCTCGTAAGGCACTGCGATGATCGCCAGTTGAACGGGCCCGGGGATTTCCGATAAGCGGGCAAAGGAGATCATGCCGGCGAGCTCGAAGGCCTCCGGGTTCACCGCATAGACCGGGCCCTCAAAGCCACCCTCAATAATGTGTTCCAGGAGTTGGTAGCCTACTGTCCCCCATTTGCGGCTGGCACCGATCACCGCCACCGACGACGGCGCCAGCAGGTCGCGCACGCTGCGGGCCTCTGCGCGGTGTTCGCGGGACTCCATCACCGCCCGCGATTTTTCGGTGGGGTCGATATTGAACTCGACGCTCACAACGCCGTCGTCAAACCCGCGCTTGAGGTCATAGCCGGCATCGGCGAACACCATGAGCATCTTGCGGTTTTCGGGCAGGACCTCGGCGATGAACCGACGAATACCGTTCTCGCGGGCGGCTGCGGCGAGATGCTCCAGGAGGATTGAGCCAATGCCGCGGCCTTGATGGGCGTCCGAAATGTTGAACGCCACCTCGGCTTCGTCGGGGTCCTCCAGCCGGTCGTAGCGGCCCACTCCCATGATTTCGCCACCGATAGTGATGACGAACGCCACCCGGTTCACATGGTCGACTTCAGTGAAGCGCCGCACTTCTTTTCCGGACAGTTTGGGCTTGAAGGAGAAAAACCGCATGTAGATGGAAGCCTGGGATTGACCGGCGTGGAAGGCCTGCAGGGCATCTGCGTCCTGGGGGCGGATGGGGCGGAGATGGGCTGTCCCGCCGTCACGCAGGACGACATCGGCCTCCCAATATTCCGGATAAATGCCGACGCCGGGCTGATCCACCATAGGCTTAGCCTAGCTAAAACATCCGCAGTACATCTTTAAGGATCCACCGACCCCATGGCCCGCAGCCAAACTCCCGCACGCAAAGGCGAGCCTCTCGGCGATTTCACCGAGAACATCGTCGACATCGACGTCACTTCCGAGATGGAGGGCTCCTTCCTGGAGTACGCCTACTCGGTGATCTATTCGCGAGCCCTTCCTGACGCACGTGATGGCCTCAAACCGGTTCAGCGCCGCATCCTCTACATGATGGCGGACATGGGCTTGCGCCCGGACCGGGGCCACGTCAAGAGTGCGCGCGTCGTGGGCGAAGTCATGGGAAAACTCCACCCGCATGGCGATGCCGCGATCTATGACGCCATGGTCCGCATGGCCCAGGACTTTTCCCTGCGCCTGCCGTTGATCGATGGCCACGGCAACTTTGGATCGCTCGACGACGGCCCTGCCGCCCCGCGTTACACCGAGGCGCGCCTGGCAGCGGCTGCGCTGACCATGACGGACCACCTCGACGAAGACGTTGTGGATTTCGTCCCCAACTACGACAACCAGTTGACCCAGCCTGACGTCCTTCCTGCAGCGTTTCCCAACTTGCTGGTCAACGGCACTACGGGCATTGCAGTCGGCATGGCAACGAACATGGCTCCGCACAACCTCGTTGAGGTCATTGCCGCCGCACGCCATCTGATCGCGCATCCGGACGCCACTCTGGATGACATCATGAAGTACGTTCCCGGCCCGGACCTTCCCACGGGTGGCCGCATCGTGGGCCTGGACGGCATCCGCGATGCCTATGCCACGGGCCGCGGTTCCTTCAAGACCCGCGCCAAGGTGGAAGTGGAGCAGCTGTCTGCCCGCCGGACCGGCCTGGTGGTGACCGAGCTGCCTTACATGGTTGGCCCGGAAAAGGTCATCGAAAAGATCAAGGACGCCGTCAACGCCAAGAAGTTGACCGGCATCAGCGACGTCGTGGACCTCACGGACCGCAACCATGGCCTGCGTCTGGTCATTGAGCTGAAGAACGGCTTCAACCCCAACGCCGTCCTTCAGCAGCTGTACCGCTATTCGCCCATGGAAGATTCGTTCGGCATCAACAATGTCACCTTGGTTGACGGCCAGCCGCAGACTCTTGGCCTGCTGCAGCTCCTCCAGGTTTACGTGGACCACCGTCTCAATGTGGTTCGACGTCGGACGGCTTTCCGGTTGGGCAAGAAGAAGGACCGCCTCCACCTGGTGGAAGGCCTGCTGATCGCGATCGTCGATATCGATGAAGTCATCCAGATCATTCGTTCCTCTGATGAAGCTTCCGCAGCCCGTGAGCGGCTGATGTCCATCTATGACCTCACCGAGATCCAGGCCAACTACATCCTGGAACTGCGCCTGCGGCAGCTGACCAAGTACTCCCGCCTTGAATTGGAGAAGGAGCAGGACGAGCTGCGCCGCGAGATCGAAGCCCTGGAGGCCATCCTTGGCTCCGACGAGCTGCTCCGGGACCTCGTTTCGGGTGAGCTGGCCGAAATCGCCACGAAGTACGGTACTCCCCGGCGCACCGTGCTCCTGGAGTCCGAGGCAGTCTCCCCCACTGTCGCCGCAGCCCTTGCCGCTGCTGTACCTGGACCCAAGGGCAAGGCCGCGGCCCTTCCGTTGGAAATCCCGGACGACCCCTGCTGGGCCCTCCTCAGCGTGTCGGGACAGATCGCACGGACAACCAACCAGGAACCGCTGGCGGAGGCTGGTCCGCGGGCGAAGCACGACGTCTTCCGTTCAGCGGTGAAGACCACGGCCCGTGGTGAGATCGGCGCCGTCACTTCCCTGGGCCGGATGTTGCGCCTGCAGGTCATGGATATGCCCGCCTTGCCCCCTGTCGGCGGCCTTCCAAACCTGGCCGGTGGAGTGCCGGCCAAGGACTTCATCACTCTGCTCAAGGGCGAGACGTTGGTTGCGTTGGTTCCGCTGGATGCCATTCTTGCCGTTGGTACCGTGCAGGGCGTAGTGAAGCGTGTTCAGCCGGAGTATCCGCTGAACCGTGAGGACTGGGAAATCATTTCGCTCAAGGACAAGGACACCGTTCTGGCCGTGGAACCCGCGCAGGAGGACGACGTCGAACTCGTCTTCGTGACAAAGCAGGCCCAATTGCTGCGGTTCAGTGCGTCCAACGTGCGTCCGCAGGGACGAACGGCGGGCGGTATGGCGGGGATCAAGCTCGCCGCTGGCGACGAGGTGATTCACTTCGGCACCGTGCGCACCGACGATCCTGCCGCCGTCGTGGTGACCATTGCCGGTACCAACGGCGCCCTGCCAGGCACCGCGCCCGGAACCGCGAAGGTGACGGCTTTCGACGAGTATCCCGCGAAGGGCCGGGCCACCGGCGGCGTCCGCGTCCACCGATTCCTCAAGGGTGAAGACACACTGCTCCTTGCGTGGGCCGGGCACGGACCAGCAAAGGCGTCATCGGCTGCCGGTGTAGCCAGGGCACTGCCCCACGAGCACGGCCGCAGGGACGGCTCCGGCGTGCCGCTGTCCCAGCCGGTTGAGGCGATCGGGCCGAGCATGGCCTGGGACGAAATGGCTGTGTCCACCGAGTAGGCCACCGCCGAAAATAGCGCAGGGAACAACAGCAGGGCCGGCGGTTGCAGACCGCCGGCCCTGCCTGTTGCCCTGGCTTGGCAGGCTGCCCTGTCAGGCCGTGTCCGGCTGGGTTAGCCGTTTTGGTTGATGCTCAGAATGTTTCCCTCTGAGTCCAGGAACCAGGCTGCTGCGGTTCCGTCCGGCATCGTTGCAATGCCGTTTTCAGTCTTCAGGCCTGGGAAATCGTAGTCCTCGAACTTGACACCCTTCCCGCGGAGTTCCTCCATCGTGGCGGCGACGTCACTGACCATCCAGCCCATCTGGGTATTCTTGGCGGTCCCTGCATTGGATGTTTGGTAGATGAAGAATCCGGTCCCGTCTCCGCACCTGTACTGAAGGTTGTCGTCGGCGTCTGGATTTTCTGGTTCGAGTCCGAGTTTCTCGCTGTAGTAAGCGCGGGCCCGGGCAATATCCGATGCCGGAAGAACGGCACCCACTTGCTGATCCTTGAGCATGTTTTTCTCTTTCCGACTCTCTCCCCGGAGCGAACTTTACTCCTGGGCGGCAACGAAGTCAGTGGCAAACAGACGCAGGTTTTAGCCCTTGCCTGAGATTGCCGGCGGAGACCCCTTAGACTGGCGGCATGCCGATCATCCCTGACGAAAAAGACTGGACGTGGGTGCTTTCAAAGCCCTGCCCCGAATGCGGCTTTGACGCCTCCACCGTGACGCCGTCCACGGTCCCGGGCACTGTGCTCAACATGCTTCCGAGGTGGCGCGCCGTTCTGCGCCGCGAGGACGTCGCGGTACGCCCGAATGATCACACGTGGTCGCCCTTGGAATATGCATGCCACGTGCGAGATGTCTTCAGCCTTTTCGATAAGAGGCTGAACCTGATGCTGAGTGATGACAACGCCGAATTTGCCAATTGGGACCAGGACCAAGCGGCCATCGATGGCGAATATGGACGTTCGGACCCCCGCACCGTCGCTGACGAGTTGATCGCGGAAGGGGAGCAGATCGCTGAGTCCTTCGCACGGGTGGTGCAGGATGAATGGCAGCGGACAGGGCGGCGAAGCAACGGTTCTGAATTCACCGTGCTCACGTTCTCGCAGTACTTCCTGCATGATGTTGTCCATCACCTCCACGACGTTGACGGCTAAGCGCGCCTGGCTATAGCGTCTTTTCCCACGTCATGCTCCGGTTCACCGGGCTGTATCCCATGCCGAGGTAGAGTGCCAGGGCCCCTGTCGGATTTGCAGAATCGACGTCCAAGGATGCAACGTCCATCCCGGCGGCGGTGAATCGCCGAAGGGCGTCTGCCAGCAGTGCTTGCGCTATTCCCCGGCCGCGATAAGCCCGCCGGACTCCAAGCAGCTCGGTGTAGCCCTCCTTGAAGCCGCGGACGGCTGCTGAGTCGGGATCATGGCTGGCCAGCTGATATCCAGCCACTTCACCCGTGGCGGCGTCAACCACTACGGCGCTCCAATCAGGCCTTGCCGTGGGTTCCTCAACGGTGAACCGCCAGGTCTCTTCGTCGCGTGGCTCGCTTCCCCAGTGGTCCCTGAAGGCATCGTTGTGGGCCAGGCGGACAGCCTCGTGCAGGGATGGGTCAAACGTGGATAGTTCCAGTCCGGGCTCAAGCGGTGCTGCTGGAGCAGGCATGGAAGCAGGCCCTGACAACGGCCGATGCATTTCGTTGAACCAGCGCACAATGTCATAGCCCCTGGCCCGGAGCAGCGCCGCCTGGTGCGGGTGTTGTTCTTCCGTTTGGATGCGGAGGAGGGGCCGCGCAGTACTGCGCCCTGCTGCGTTGTCGGCGTCAAACCTTCTCCGGGTCTGTGCTTCCTGCCACGCGAGCACAGCCGACCCCACGCCGCGGCGTTGCCAGTCCGGGTCTACGCAGCCCATGCCTGTGGCCTTGTCCCCTTCGGGGTTTTTTGTGATTCTTCCGTACGCGCGGGCAACTCCATCCGCATCGAATCCCAGAAGCGTGTTGGTCCCGGGATCATTTTTGGTTGACTCCAGGACGTGGACAAGGTCGCCACGCTTTTCGAACCAGACGGGATGCTCGACGGCGGCAGTCCGGGCGATCAGGTCCGCCCAGTTGCCGAGGTCCGCAGTTGTGGCAGGCCGCCACTGAAGGCCCGTTTGGCTGGCATCGGGTTGGATCAGGGGTGGAACCTCAGAAGGCATGCCAACAGGCTACTGGGGAGTAGGCACTCTCACCAGCCCAGCCGCGCTGGGGAGCTCCAGCCTGGCATCTGCTGGATCGATGTCCTCCGGGTTGTGCGTCACCAAGACCACCGTGACGTTCCGCAAACCCCGGCGAAGGGTGGCCATCATTTCACGAGCGGCAGCAGCGTCCAGGTGCGCCGTAGGCTCATCCAGCAACAGCACCCGCGCGCCGGTCAGGAGTGTCCTGGCCATGGCGAGGCGCTGCCGCTCACCACCGCTGAGGAATGCCCCGGCTGATCCAATATGCGTGTCGAGCCCGTCGGGCAAAGTCTCCACCAACACGTCAAGCCCCACGTCGCGCAGGGCCTCATGCATTTCCTGTTCGTTGGGCTTCTTCCCTGCGGGCCTCGCCAGGAGGAGATTGCCCCGGATGGTGGAGTCGAAAAGGTGGGCTTCCTGCGGGCACCACGCCGCCGTCCCCGTGAGCAGGGCCCTGCCTTCCTTCACGGGAAGGAAGCCAAGGAGGACGGAAAGCAGCGTCGATTTGCCGGCTCCCGACGGGCCAGTGACTGCCAGCCATCGCCCCGGCGCTGCCTCAGCGGTAACCCTTGAGAACACCGTGGGGCCACCGGGCCATGCAGCCGCAATTCCGTTCAACTCCAGCCCCGCCTTGCCATCGCGGTCAGGCAAAGGGTGCGTACCGGCGTCGTGATCTGCGTTGTCCGCATCGGCGGAGGCGGACAACGCCCCGGTAGCTGCTACGCGACCCAGGATGTCTGCGAGAGCAGGGCCTTGGCGGACGGCGGAAACGGTTGCGGAAAAAGGCTCCACGAGGGCCAGTTGCATGAGTACGATCACGGCAACCAAGGCAGGAGCGGCGGAGCCATCCTGAACGGATTCAGCGCCCAGGAGCGCCGCCCACAGGGCGGCGAGCGAGCAGGCGAGGACGGTGACGGCCTGGCCGAGACCTTCGGCCCAGGCAGAACGTTGCGCCGAAACAGTAGCGGCACGGTCCTTGTCGCTGAGTGCGGTCAGGATGCGTCCGGCCACGTCGTTGGCGGTTAGTTCGGCGCGGGCATCGAGGGCGGCCGCAACACCGCGGAGCACCACCGAGCGCAGCTGTTGCTCTGCCTTGGCAGCGTTCCGGTCAGCAAGTACGGCAAGGAGCGGCGCAACAATGAGTCCCACCAAGGTGGCAGAGGCAACGGCGGGCACGGCAACGGGCAACACCATGGCAGTTGCAGTGATGGCCGCAGCGCCTACGCCCAAGGCAGTTAACGGAGGGAGGGCGACCCTTGGGAGGAGGTCCCTGAGTGTGTCAACGTCGTCCACGATCGAGCCCAGGACGTTGCCGCCCTGCAAAAGCCGGCGAAGTGAGAGTGCACGGCGGCTCAGCGTGGCCCAGAGCGCCCCGCGCAGGCGTGTCATCGCAGCAAAGATGGCGTCGTGGGTCAGGAGCCGCTCGCAGTAGCGAAGGACGGCCCTGCCGATGCCGAAGAAACGCACACCAACGATCGCTCCCAAGAGGTAGAGGATGGGTGGCTGTTCGCTGGCCCGGATGATGAGCCAGCCGGACAGGCCGGAAAGGGCAACTGCGAAGAGTGCGGCGAGGACTCCGACCACGCCCGCCGCGGCGAACTTGGCCTGGACCGGCCGGAGGACCAGCGCGAGGCGTTGCACGTTGGGAAGCCATCCCTGGTTCACGGATGTGTGGAGGGCCGCGTTCTGCGCTTCCGGATTGGGTGCGTTCGCCCCGGCTTTGACAGCAAGGGCGGACTGGTAGGCGGGGGTTGAAACGACGGTGGCGGTAGAGGCAGCACTTGGTTCCGCCACGGCGGCGGGCCGCTTCGCTGCAGGTAAGTGCTCCACCCGGACTACATGGTTGGCGAGCGCCCTGGTGCCGGAGTCGTGTGCTATCAGGAGTACGGTGGCAGAGCCTCGAAGGGACGTGATGGCCGAGCGGACAACGCTGGCTGAGTAGTGGTCCAAATGTGCGGTGGGCTCGTCCAGGAGCAGCACGGTGGCACCGGACTCGAGCCGGGCCAGACCCCGCGCAAGAGCCACACGGCGCAACTCCCCCGGGCTGAGCTCGGCAGGGTGCTTGGCGGCGAGGTGGTCAGCCGAGACTCTCCGCAGGATGTTGACTACAGTATCCGCTGTCCCTTCCCCGCCAAGGTACAGCTCCATTTCCTCCTGCACGGTGTCGGCCACCATCACAGGGTGTTGCGGTACCCAGGCCACGGTACCCGTTGATACGCCAGTTACGGTGCCGGTCACGGATGCGCCGGGGCCAGGCCCGATAAGGCCCGCCAGGACACCCAGGATTGTGCTTTTTCCGGCGCCGCTCTCTCCGTCCAGCGCCGTAACGGAGCCTGCCGGGGCGGTAAAGCCCAAACGTTCGACGGCGGGTGCGGACCGTCCGGTGTAGGTCACCGTGAGGCCTGCGACCACAATGTCAGCCAGCCCGGCCCGGTAGGCCTGGTTCTCGGTAAGTAGCTCGGTATCGGTAAGACGATGGTGCGTGGGCGCCTTCAATACGGTGTTGGCAGTTTCCAAGGCTGCCCTGCCGTCATCGCTGGCATGGTGGGCGGTACCGAGTTCACGCAGGGGCAAGTAGCAGTCAGGAGCAAGGATCAGTGCCAGAAGCCCGGCTTCCAGGGCCATGTCTCCGGCAACCAGCCGCACGCCGATGAAGACCGCTACGACAGCCACCGAGATGGTTGCTATGAGTTCCAGGGCAAGGGCGGAGAGGAATGCCGTCCGGAGCGTGACCATGGTTCGGCTGCGGTATTGCTCGGAAATGTCCTCAAGTGCTGCGCGTTGCTCGCTGGCCCGTCCCAAACCCACCAGCACAGGCAGGCCTTTGGCAAGTTCAAGGATGTGCCCGGACAATCTGCGCAGCGTGGTTTGGGCGTCCCTGACGCTATCTTCCGTGTGGCGGCCTATCAGGATCATGAACAGCGGCACCAAGGGAACGGTCAATACGATGACCACGGCGCTTACCCAGTCGGCAAACAGTATCCGGGCACCGATGAGCAGCGGAACGGTGGCGCAGTTCACCAGGGCCGGCAGGTATTGGGTGTAGTAGTCATCCAGTGCGTCCAGGCCCCGTGTGGCGAGGATAGCCAGCCCGCCGTCGTTCGTGCCCTCAACCGCCGTTGTACCGCCCTCGGCCAGTGAGCGTTTGAGGAGCTGCGCCCGCAGTTCCTCCTTGACCCCCAGCGCGGCACGCCGCGACGCAACGCCCTGGCCCCAGACAGCCAGGGACCGCAGCACCGCGCCGACGGCGCCCCACACCAGCCCGCTGGCCCAATCGGACGGACTTCCGGCCAACCCGGCCAGCGCACCCGCCACAGCCTGCGCCATGAGAACCAGCGAAAGTGCCTTGAGGGCTGAGAGCAGGCCTATTCCGTAGAGGGCGGATCGAGTGGCCGGGCCGGAGGGGAACACGGGCTTCATGGCGCGGCTATGCTCCCGGGTTGGAAGGGCCGGTGTTTTCCTTGGCAACCAGCACCTTGGCGGCGATGGCCGGAAGGAAACCGTGGGCTTGGGGAATGTGCGCTGCGCTGACACGGCGCCGGAACACCCAGTATGTCCAGGCCTGGTAGGCGATAACCAAGGGAAGGCCGACCGCCGCCACGATGCTCATCAGGCCCAGCGTGTAGTCGGAGGAGGAAGCATTGGAAATAGTCAGGCTGAACGCGGGATCCATGGTTGAGGGGATAACCACCGGGAACGCGGCCCCGAAGATCGATGCCGTGGCGCACAGCACGAAAGCTCCGATCGCGGCGAACGCCCGGCCCTCGGAACCGTTGCGGGCCCACTGCCATGCCAAAACAACTGCCGCGACTCCTGCCACCACAATGACCCAGGTCCAGGCTTTGCCGCTCAGGAACTGCACTGCGACCATCCAGGCGAGCATGGGCAGGACGGCAACCGGCACCAGCCGCACAAACCAGCGGCGGGCACGCAGCCGCACCTCGCCGTCGGTCTTCAACGCCAGGAAGGCCAGGGCATGAACCAAGGCGAACGCGACAACACCGAAACCGCCCAGGAGTGCGTAACCGCTGAACCAGGCGAACGGTCCACCGCTTCGGTCCCCGTTGGCGTCCAGCGGCAGCCCCGTGGTGGTGAGCGCCAGCGCTGCGCCGATGCCAAAGGCGGCCACGAAGGATCCAACAGCGATTGCCCAGTCCCACGTGGTGCGCCAGCGTTCAGTGTCCACCTTGCCCCGGTATTCGAAGGCGACTGCCCTGAAGATCAACGCCACCAGGACGCACAGGAGCGGTAGGTAGAGCGCCGAGAACAAGGAGGCGTACCAGAGGGGGAAAGCTGCGAACGTGGCTCCGGCTGCTGTGAGAAGCCAAACCTCGTTGCCGTCCCAGACAGGGCCGATGGTATTGAGCAGTACGCGCCTGTCCGTGTTGTTACGCGCAAACAGCTTCATGAGCATGCCAACCCCGAGGTCAAAGCCCTCAAGGAAGAGATAGCCGGTCCACAGCACTGCGATGGCCACGAACCAGATGGTTGGCAACAATTCCATTGTCTATTCCTCTGTTTCTAGTAGGCGAACGCCAGGACGTCGTCGGCTTTGTCGGGGCCGGGTGCGCCGTCGTCGTTCTTGTCGCGGGGCTGCTTCTCCTGGCCGTGCGCAAGTTCGGGCATGGCTGAGGCAACACCACCACGGACGTACTTGACCAGGAGCTTGACTTCCACCACCAGCAGGACGGCGTAGATTGCGGTCAGGACAACCAGGGAGGTCATGAGCTCGCCGGCACTGACACCGGGTGAAACGGCAGCGGCGGTGAACATGAAGACCTGGTCAATGCCGTTCATGTCAGGGTTTGGGGCTACGACGAAGGGTTGCCTGCCCATCTCCGTGAAGATCCAGCCGGCGGCGTTGGCCCCGAACGGTGCCAGGATTCCGAAGACGGCAAGGCGCATGAGCCACTTTGACCCAGGGACGACGCCCTTGCGGGTGACCCACAGGGCTATCAACGCGGCCAAGGCGGCGACGCCCCCGAAGCCGATCATCATCCGGAAGCCCCAGTAGGTGACCTCCATGACGGGCACGTACTGGATTTCCTGGCCGGCGCGGTCGCCGTACAGCGGGTTGTCCGGCAAGTGCGTGCCGTACTTCTCCTTGTACTCCCCAAGCAGGCTGTTCACGCCCTTCACCTCGGTGGTGAAGTCGCCCTTGGCGAGGAAGGAAAGGATCCCGGGCACTTCGATGACCGCCACGATGTCGTCGCAGTTCTTGGCACCCAGGTTGCCGACGCTCAGTACGGAAAAACCGGTGCCATCGTGGCACGCTGCCTCCGCTGCAGCCATTTTCATGGGCTGCTGTTCGAACATGAGCTTGCCTTGCAGGTCTCCCGTGAGGGCGGTGCCGGCAAAGGAGATCATCGCCACCACGGCGCCGATCCGGAGGGAACGCATCCATACGGTGTAGTCGCCCTTGTCGCGGCCCGGGATGTCGGCCTCGCCTGCGACCAGCCGGCCGTCCGCGCCAACCACGTCAATGCCGTCATGGCGGCGGCGCCACAGGTGATACCAGGCGATGCCGAGCAGGAAGGCGCCGGCAACACCAAGGGCACCGAAGAGGGTGTGCGGCACGGCAACCAATGCAGTGTTGTTGGTGAAGACCGCCCAGGCGTCCGTCATGACGGGCCGGCCGTCCACCATCTCAACGCCCACCGGGTGCTGCATCCACGAATTGGCCACGATGATGAAGTAGGCGGAGAAGACAGAACCAATCACGGCAATCCATAGGCATGCCAGGTGGACACCGCGCTTCAGTTGCTTCCAGCCAAAGATCCAAAGCCCAAGGAAGGTGGACTCGACGAAGAAGGCGAGGAGGGCTTCGAGGGCAAGCGGTGCACCAAAGACATCGCCAACGAACCGGCTGTATTCGCTCCAGGCCATGCCGAATTGGAATTCCTGAACGATGCCGGTTGCCACACCCATGATGAAGTTGATGAGGAAGAGCTTGCCCCAGAACTTGGTCATCCGGAGATACTCCGGCTTTCCCGTGCGGTACCACAGGGTCTGGATCACGGCCACCACCAGGCCGAGGCCGATAGTAAGGGGAACCATCATGAAGTGGTAGACGGTGGTGATCCCGAATTGCCAGCGTGCGATTTCCAAGGCGTCCATGGCTGTCCTTTGTCCGGCGGCCCGAAGTGCGGTGTACTTACTTCTACATTGTGTAGAAATCTATTCTTCTACACAGTGTAGAACAAATAGCCCAGCCACATGCCCATTCTTCAAGTGGCGTTACGCACCTGCAAGGGTGAATCGGCATCCGCGGCGCGCCGATAGTTCTACCTCACGTAGAATGAAGGGCTGAAAAGCGGTAGATTTATTGTGGAATGTTGGATCATCGCTCCCGGGTTGCGGCTTATGCCACCGGGACGCGGAAGGTAGGGACGTATTGATGGCGAGTCTTGGGGAACTGGAACGGGCAGTGATGGACCTGCTCTGGGCGGGCCAAGAGGCTGCAACTGCCAACACTCTGCGTGATCTTCTCGCGCAGGACTCCGAAGCCGGCGACGGCACAGCAGGACACCAGGGCAAAGACCTGGCAGTGACCACAGTCCTGACCGTGCTCTCCAGGCTGGAGAAGAAGGGCTTGGTGGAACGCGAACGCGGAACCCGGCCGCACCGTTACCAGGCTGTTTCGAGCCGCGCTGACCACACTGCGGAACTGATGCACGAAGTCCTTGGCTCGGCTCCCGACCGCGAAGCGGTCCTGGCCCGCTTCATTGGCTCCGTCTCCGAAAGTGAAGCCGCTACCCTGCGCAAACTGCTCGGCTACAATTAGCCAGTATGTTCTGGACCTCATACTTCCTGGCGGTCCTGGCATTGATACTGGCGTGGCCGGTACCCGTTCTTCTCTCGCGGGCGCAATGGCCTGCCCGGTCCCCTTTCACGGCCATGGTCCTGTGGCAGGCGATTGCCCTCGCGGGTGGTTTGTCCATGATCGGCGCCATGCTCGTCTACGGACTGGAACCGATCGGCGACAACCTGATCGCGGGGCTCAGGAGCCTGGCGGGAATGGTTTTCAACAACGAGCCAACCACCGCGCTTGGCTTCTGGCACCTTTTTGCCCTCTCCGCGGCCGCACTCCTGACGGCGCACTTGGTGTTCACGCTGCTTTTGACTTACTACAAGATTGAACGGCAACGCAGGCGACACCGCGAACTGCTCACGCTTCTGGCATCGCCCTCCGACGACGGCCCTGGCACCGTAGTGATCAACCACGACTCCCCTGTGGCTTACTGCCTGCCCGGCGGCGCACGTTCGGTGACAGTCTTGTCCGACGGCCTCATGGCTGCACTGGAACCTGCAGAACTGCGGGCGGTGCTCATCCATGAAAACGCCCACCTGTCGCAGCGTCACGATCTCCTGCTCTGGGCGTTCGCTGCATGGCGGCAGGCACTCCCCTGGTTCCCCACCACACGGCTTGCTCAAACAGCCGTGAACTCCCTGATCGAAATGCTGGCGGACGACGTCGCGCTCAGGACCGAAAGCAAAGGCACGCTGATCAAGGCCATCGCCATAGTCTCCAGCGGGTCCTCAACGCCAGAGCCGGGCGGCCATTCACTCAGCCCGCGGGCGCTCAGCGGCGGGGGCGCCGTCGTCGAGGGCGGCAGCATCAGCGCCACCGGCGGGGCAGATTCACCGCGCACGACGGCGTCACGCGTCAGCCGCCTGCTCTCACCACAGCCCCCACTCGCCACCGCTCTTCGCGCCCTGGTCCTGGCCACCTCAGCCTTGCTCCTCGCCGTGCCCACAGGGCTCCTCATTGTCCCCGGGTTGCTCGGCTAGAATCCCTTGGCTTGGCTAAGGCCGAAAGTTGCCCGTGGAACGTGCTGATCCTTAGGGAAGAGTGGCGTCATAGACCAAGGACGAATACTCCTCCAAAGCGGTCACGCAGTAAGCCAGGCGCTCTGAAGCTTCACTGGCTTGCGGGAGTCGTAATACATCCCTGGATTTCAACCCGCGATACCAACGCCGCAAGCGCTCCAGGCTCTGTTCTTCCTCCTCCAGCTCTGCGAATGTGAACTTCTTCCGCGAAATCTCCTTGGCTATCTCCTGCTCAAACTTCGCGCAATCCGCCATGAATTCCGCCCACTCCTCGGCGCGGGCCGTCTCGAACGCCGCCCGGAAGGTGTCCGCGCCATCTCGAGGCGAAGCATCTATCAAGGTCCACTTGCCCTCGCTTTTGGCAACAAGGGAACGGGCCTTGGCCAGGCCGGCGTCAAAAGCGGGGTGGGCCGGAACCAGCCATGTTCCGGGGGACAACGGAACCGCCCCCGTCCGCCGAAGCTCCCGCCACACGGCAACACGGTGCTTGGAGGGTTGCGATGGCACGTGGACCAGGATCAGCAACCATCCCAATTCGTCATCAGTCACAAGATTGAATGTAGCAGCTGTTACATTGAGAAGCGTGAACGACCACAAGTCACGCTTGAGTGCAGACATCTCCCCGAGCCGCCGATGGCCCCTCTATGCGGCCGGCTTCACCACCGCATTTGGAGCCCACGCAGTAGCCGCCGGACTTGGCGCCGAAAGCGCGGACATCGGCTTGAGCCTGCTTGGCCTGGGCATCCTGTTGGCCCTGTACGACATCGCGGAAATCTTCCTCAAACCGGTGTTTGGGGCTGTCAGCGACCGCATCGGGCCCAAACCGGTGATCATCGGAGGGCTCCTTGCCTTCTCCGGTGCGTCCCTGATCGGACTGTGGGCCGATGAACCGTTCATGCTGGCCGCAGCGCGTCTTGGCCAAGGCATGGCTGCCTCGGCATTCTCGCCGGCATCTTCTGCCGGCGTTGCCAGGCTGGCAGGCAAACACACCGGGCGCTACTTTGGCCGTTACGGCTCATGGAAAGGTCTTGGCTACGCGATCGGTCCCCTTTTGGGAGCTGTCGCGATCATCGCAGGCGGATTCAGCCTGCTCTTCCTCATCCTCTCCTTGTTGGGCTTGGCAGTAGCCGTCTGGGCGGCCATTTCGGTGCCGCGACTGGCTCCCCTGCCCCGGCCCAGGTACACCATCGTTGATGTCTGGAAGCAAAGTACCGAGCGATCATTCCTTGGACCTACCGTGGTGCTGGCTGCGTCGACCGGCGCCTTGGGCGCGGCAGTGGGCTTCCTCCCTGCGCTGGCGGCAAGGGAAGGGATGGGCACCGCCGGCAGTGTCGCCGTCGTTACGGTATTGGCCGTGGCGTCATCCCTCGTCCAGCCAAGGATCGGACGATTGCGGGATCGCGGAGTCCTGGCAGACCGGCCCGGCATGGTGGCCGGTTTGCTGGCCATAGTCCTTGGCGTACTCATCGCGGGCCTTCTTCCCGCGGCATTGGCCATGGACGGCGCCGTTTCCATCTATCGCGCCGTGCCGATCTACTGTGCTGCCATTTTTATCGGCTTGGGAATTGGCGTTGCCACCCCACTGGCCTTCGCGCACCTGGCCGATGCGACTCCCGCCGAACGCCTCGGCCGCACGATGGGTTCAGCTGAACTTGGCCGGGAGCTTGGCGACGCCGGCGGGCCATTGTTGGTGGGCGGGGTTGCCGTAGCGGCGGGTCTCCCGTGGGGCCTGGGAGCACTGGCCCTGGCCGTAGGAGCAGCGGCCTTTGCTGCACCAGCTTCCGCGGCTTCCGGCTCCGTCACGAAGCCAGGCCGGAAACCGCGGGTCTGAACGCTATTACGCAGTCTCCTAGGCGTCGATGCGTTCCCGGTCCAGGGTCGCTGCCCCTGCGATGATGAATTCCTTGCGGGGCGCGACGTCCGAGCCCATGAGGAGATCGAAAACCTCTTCGGCACGCTGGGCGCTGTCGATGCCGACCTTCCGAAGGGTACGGTGACGCGGGTCCATGGTGGTCTCGGCGAGCTGCTGTGCATCCATTTCGCCCAGGCCCTTGTAACGCTGGATGGGCTCCTTGTAGCGCTTGCCTTCCTTGGCCAGGTTGGCCAGGAGAACATGCAATTCTGCCTCGGAGTACGTATAGATCATCTCGTTGGCCTTCTGCCCCGGGTTGATGACCTCCACGCGGTGCAGGGGCGGAACTGCCGCGAACACCCGGCCCGCCTCGACCATGGGCCGCATGTAGCGGAAGAAGAGCGTCAGCAGCAGCGTGCGGATGTGCGCGCCGTCGACGTCGGCATCTGTCATCAGGATGACCTTGCCGTAACGCGCCGCATCGAGGTCGAAACTCCGGCCTGAGCCTGCGCCGACAACCTGGATGAGTGCAGCACATTCTGCGTTGGAGAGCATGTCCCCTACCGACGCCTTCTGGACATTAAGGATCTTGCCCCGGATAGGAAGCAGGGCCTGGAAATCCGAAGACCGGGCCAGCTTGGCGGTACCGAGGGCGGAATCACCCTCAACGATGAAGAGCTCGGATCGCGCCACATCATCAGTACGGCAGTCGGCAAGCTTGGTGGGCATCGAGGAGGTTTCCAGTGCGTTCTTCCGGCGCTGGGTCTCCTTGTGCACCCTGGCCGAAATGCGCGACTTCATCTCCGCAACGATCTTTTCCAGCAACAACGCCGACTGCGCTTTGTCATTGCGGTTGGCCGAGGACAACCTGCTGGAAATTTCCTGCTCGACCACCTTTGCGACGATGGCGCGAACAGCGGACGTGCCAAGGATTTCCTTGGTCTGGCCTTCGAACTGTGGCTCGGCCAAGCGGACGGTGAGCACAGCGGTCAGGCCGGCCAGGACGTCGTCTTTCTCGATTTTGTCGTTGCCTGCCTTCAGCTTCCTGGCATTAGTTTCCACGGCCTTGCGGAAGGTTTTCAGCAGGGCTGCCTCGAAGCCCGCCTGGTGCGTGCCACCCTTGGGCGTGGCGATGATGTTGACGAAGCTGCGCATCGTGGTCTCGTAACCGATCCCCCAGCGCAAGGCGATATCGACTTCGCAATCGCGTTCAACTTCGGCGATCTTGCTGTGCCCGTTTTCGTCCAGGACCGGGACGGTTTCCTTGAACTTCCCAGAACCGTGGAGACGCCACACGTCGGTGACTCCGGAGTCGGCCGCGAGGAACTCCACGAATTCCGAAATACCGCCGTCGTGGTGGAAGACTTCCTCGTGCACACCGTTCTCGCCAGGGGTGCCCGCGAGCTTGCGCTCGTCGCGGACAGTGATCTTCAACCCGGGGACCAGGAACGACGTCTGGCGTGCGCGCGAGGCGAGGTCATCGTAAGAGAATCTGGCGTCCGGCGTGAAGATCTGGCGGTCGGCCCAGTAACGCACCCTGGTGCCGGTGACCCCGCGTTTGGCCTTGCCAACCACGTCCAATACAGAGTCTTCAACGAAAGGCTCGAAGGGCGCGTTGGGGCTGGGCTTGGCGCCGGCATCAATGAAACGTCCCGGCTCGCCACGGCGGAAGGACATCTGGTACGTCTTGCTGCCGCGGTCGACCTGGACATCCAGCCGGCTGGACAGCGCGTTGACCACGGAGGCGCCCACACCATGGAGGCCACCGGAGGCGGTGTAAGAACCGCCGCCGAACTTGCCGCCTGCGTGCAGCTTCGTGAAGACAACCTCGACGCCGGAAAGTCCCGTCTTCGGTTCGACGTCAACAGGGATGCCCCTGCCGTCGTCATGGATTTCGACCGAATTATCCGCATGCAGGATGACTTTGATGTCATGGCCGAAGCCCGCCAGTGCCTCATCAACAGCGTTGTCGATGATCTCCCACAGGCAGTGCATAAGGCCACGGGAGTCGGTGGAACCGATGTACATGCCCGGGCGCTTGCGAACGGCCTCCAGGCCCTCCAGGACAGATAGATGCCGGGCGTTGTATTCAGAACTCGGTGCCACTCGCGGTGTGCTCCTTCGGGGTATATCTCAAGGCAAACACTGCCCATCTTAGGCTAGTCGCGGTCCCCCATCGGCACCGGTTGCCACTCCCGGAAACCGGCATTCTACTTCGTTACGTTACGCACATGTGATACGCGGACAGCGAAAGTGATCCATCCTTGCCATGGTTCTGCTCCGAATACTGGTTATATGGATGTACAGAACTACTAAGGAGGCCGACATGACAACAGCAGTTGCAGACCGCACACTGAACGCAGCTGACCGATGCGATCGTTGCGGGGCTCAAGCATATGTCCGCGTTGTACTCGAGTCCTCCGGCGGTGAGCTGCTGTTTTGCGGCCACCACGCACGCGCAGTTGAGGCCACGCTCCGGCCCCTGACCTCCGACTGGCACGACGAGACCGAGCGCCTCAACGAGAAGGCACCCGTCCCGGTCGATTAGACAGGACTGGCGGTAAGGCCGGACACTATCCAGCCACATCACTTCGAGCAAGAACAGGGCTCCTCCCATCCGGGAGGGGCCCTGTTTCGTTTGAAGCCATTGATCCGCATTAGTGACAAAGTGCCCGAAACAGCATTGGCCCGGTCGGATACTCCGACCGGGCCAATACCGTTGTCAGTGGACCTCTTTAGTCCACCAGGACCTCTTTTTAGTCCAGGTAGTCCCGCAGGACCTGCGAGCGGGACGGGTGCCGCAGCTTGGACATGGTCTTGGATTCGATCTGGCGGATGCGCTCACGGGTAACGCCGTAGACCTTGCCGATTTCGTCTAAAGTCTTAGGCTGGCCATCGGTCAAGCCAAAGCGCATTGCTACGACTCCGGCCTCACGCTCGGACAGGGTGTCCAGAACCGAGTGCAACTGCTCCTGGAGGAGCGTAAAGCTCACGGCATCAGCCGGGACAACAGCTTCAGAGTCCTCGATGAGGTCACCGAACTCGGAGTCGCCATCCTCTCCCAGCGGCGTGTGGAGCGAAATCGGTTCACGGCCGTACTTCTGGACCTCCACGACCTTCTCAGGCGTCATGTCCAGCTCCAGCGCCAATTCTTCCGGCGTAGGTTCACGGCCCAGGTCCTGAAGCATCTGCCGCTGGACACGGGCGAGCTTGTTGATGACTTCCACCATGTGCACCGGGATGCGGATGGTGCGGGCCTGGTCAGCCATGGCGCGTGTAATGGCCTGGCGGATCCACCACGTTGCGTACGTGGAGAATTTGAAGCCCTTGGTGTAGTCGAACTTCTCCACGGCGCGGATGAGGCCCAGGTTGCCTTCCTGGATGAGGTCCAGGAAGAGCATGCCACGGCCGGTGTAGCGTTTGGCCAAGGAAACAACGAGGCGAAGGTTGGCTTCGAGCAGGTGGTTCTTGGCCCGCTTGCCATCGTGGATAACGAATTCAAGTTCACGCTTGAGCTTCGGGTCCATGGAACCGTCGTCGGCGTTGATCTTTTCTTCGGCAAACAGGCCGGCTTCGATGCGAAGCGCCAGATCGACTTCCTGTTCAGCATTCAGCAGGGCGACCTTACCGATTTGCTTCAGGTAGTCCTTTACGGGGTCAGCCGTGGCACCGGCCGACATGACCTGCTGGACAGGGGCGTCGTCGTCATCGGCGTCCGAGTAGACGAATCCGGATCCGGAGGGCGCTGCCTTGTCCTTGCCGGTTCCGGCGCCGTCCTCGACATCGTCGTCTCCGACTTCAACTTCCTCAGCTGCTGCGGGATCGAAATCTTCGTCCTCGACAACCACTTCTTCGGCGTCGGCCTCGGGGTCCGAAGACTGGTTCGCGGCTTCGGCCGCGGCCTTGGCGCCGGGCTTGGGTCCACGCTTCTTTGGTGCCGGCTTGTCAGAGGTGTCCTCTGAGGCCTTGGTGGCAACACGTGTCGCCGCACGCTTTGCCGAAGTGGCCGCCTTGTTTTCCTCAGCGGACAGTTCGGCCTGGGCGGCGGGTTCCTTCTCGACGGAAGACGGGGTCACAGAAAACCTTTCTAGCGGCGGTCTGTGGAATCACCATGCGGGCAACACCACTATGACCCTGTCAAGTCCGCGATCAATTTCAAATGCGATCGCCGTCTGCAGAGTCACTATGTACAACTGCCAACGACACCGTAATGTTCCCGGATTCCGGGCTCATTACAGGCATTCAAACGCGGACCCAACCGGGTCTCGGCATCCATTGTCTCACGGTTTTATGAATCCCACGCTTGATGAAGCGTAATGGCTACCGAAGGGATCCTTTGTAGGTTCCCCATGCGGACTCTGGACGGCTTGCCCAAGCGCAGATGCTTCCTTGCCCGAGAACCTCGTCCAGCAATTCGGCGAGCCTGTAGCCAGGGCTGGCCGAATTGGCGCGCGTCAGGCAGGCGTGTGCGACGGATCCACTGCCCTTGCACCAGGCAATCCAGCCTTGCAGGGTCAAGGCAGCAGCAGCTACGTCCCCCATTTCTCCCTGGACACACAAGTACGACAGGACGCGGTGCAGGGCATCAAGCTGCCCCCAGTCAGGAACAGCTGGTTCAACACCTAGAAGGACGTCTGCGTAAGCAAAGATGCTGAGCACCCCTTTTGCTTCATAGGCCTTGCCAGCCCCTTCCCGGGTGTCCGTCGGCGGCAATGCCAGCTCTCCGGCGTCGAAAGGAAGTGGGTCGGAATCATCGTTCCTGCTGCATAATCCGAACGCTGCTGCCCCGGCCTTCGCGGAACCGATGCCAGCAGCCGCCATGATCATTACGGCGTCCCGCCATCCGGGGACGCCGAGGGTCGACCTGAGGAAACCCGCGAGTTGCGGGGTTGGCAAATCTGCCGGTTCACTGTCGGGATGGATCCGGGCGTCATCCAGCACCTGGCTCCACACCTCCAGTACGGCATCAAGGCATTTCCCACTTCGCCAGGACGTCCTCATGCGCTGTGCAAAATCCGATTCGGCTTCCGACACTGCGGGGTCCAGGGCACCGGGACGTCCGGGAACGGGTGGATTTTGCCTGCTCCTCGGAGAAGCCCCGATGGTGCTGCCTCGATAGACCATCTCTGCACTGAGCCGGCTGTTCCTGATGCGTTCTATCGGCAGGCCCGGCACCGGGCAGCACTCCTGGTCGGCGCAGAATGCGCCGCGCCAATACTCAGGACCAACCAACCACGCATCCCGGACAGGCAAATCAGCGTGGTCAAGTGTTTCGTGAAGTTCAGCCAGCAGCGGGAGTGTTCTGTGGACAACCATGCCGTCGTCCCAACCGTCGTCGGTGTAAAGGGCAAGCACCACGCCGTCGGCAAGGGTGTCCGACGCCAGGTAACGACGTACATGCTCCGCAAAGGCAGCAAGCACGCGGCCCGAAGCCCGGGCCGGCAGGTCGACGCGGAGAGCGGCCCCGAGCGTATTCCCCTGCATCGTGATAGCCACAAGGCTGTCCTCGGGCCAATAGCCCAACAAATGCGGGATGTAACCCAGGATGTCCTCTGGTTGATGGATGCTCAGCGTCTCTTTGGTGGTCATGGTTCAAGCTTGGGCAACGCCAATGGTTGAAAACAGGGACCATCACGCTTATGTGGATAAAGGTGGCCACATCCGGGCAAACACAAAGCTGCCCCGTACCGTAGTTTGGTCCTTGCCGTTATGCCTTGTTTCCTTCATCCGGCTGTGCACGGGCGGCACGCCGGCGCTCAATCCTTTCGCGGCGCTGCCGGGCCAGGGTTGCAGCCAACGGGGGCACATGGACGCCCTGCTCGGCCATCTGCAAGCGCACCTTCCGGCGGGTCAGCATAATGAGGACCGTCCCGATGCCCAGCAGGACAAACTGGACGCTGAGGGCTACACGGAAGGGATCAAGGCCGTACAAATCCCCGCCTGAGAATCCGCTCGCGTTCAGGACGTCCAGGACCAGGCCAATGAGGTAGATCGCCACCAAGGCAGCGATGAACCCACCCACGTTGACGATCCCTGTCGCGGTACCAATACGGTGGGAAGGATTGAAGGTCCGCGCGAAGTCGAAGCCAATCATGGAGCCCGGGCCGCCAACTGCCAACACCACCACCAGGATCACGAGGAGCCACAGCGGCGCCCGGTCAGGAAGGATGAGGACTGCCGCCCAAGCCAGCGCAGTGGACGCCGTGATCAGCAGGACCATAGCTGAGCGGCGCATTGGGTGTTTGGAGACGAACCGCCCAAATCCAGGCCCCGAGACGATGGCGGTTGCTACGAACAAAGCCATCAAAGCTGAGACCGTTCCCGCATCAAGTCCCTGGGCGGAGAGAAGGAACGGATAACCCCATGTCATCGCAAAGAGGTTGCCACTGAACTGGACGGTGAAATGGCTCCACAAGCCAAGCCGGGTGCCTGGCTGCTTCCAAGCGCGGGAAAGGGAAACTCCGGTAGCCCGAAGACCCTGCCCGGTTTCCCGCGGCGGATGACCGGGAGGCTGGTCCCGCAACAGCACGAGGACCAGGATGACAGCCAGCACGGACATCGCCGCAAGTGACATGAATGCCGGCGTCCAGCCGGCAGAGTGTAGAAGCAAGGCGAAAGGCACCACGCTGAAGAGCTGGCCCAACTGCCCGCACATTCCGGTCAGCTGGGTAACCACGGGGACCCTGGCCGGACTGAACCACAAGGGAACCAGACGGATGACGGAGATGAATGTCATAGCGTCCCCGGCTCCCACAAGGACACGCCCCAAAACACCTCCAGGGATGCTGTCGGCGAAAGCGAGCTGCAATTGCCCCAGTCCCATCAGGATGGCACCGCCGGCAATCATGACCCGTGATCCAAACCTGTCCACCAGGACGCCTACCGGAATTTGCAAGCCGGCGTAGACAAGCAACTGCAATACGGTGAAAAAGGAGATGGCCGAAGCACTGGCATGGAAGCGTTCTGTTGCTTCCAAACCCGCGACACCAAATGAGGTTCGCTGTGCTACGGCCACCAGATAGGCAAAGACGCCGATCGTCCAGATGAGCCAGGCGCGGGGAGCAGTCACTCCTCAATTATGCCCGCCAACGGTTCAAAGCTGATTTATTGAGGCGAGTCTTTACGCGCCAGGTATGCCTCCACTGCCGCCCCGATGTCCTCCGCGTTGGGCAGTTCGTCGTTCTCATCGGCGAGCAGCGAACGCCGGACGATGCCCTCGGATTTCTCGTCGTACCGGGCCTCCAGGTTGGCGACGACAGCCTGCACTTCCTCCGAGGCTTCAATCTGTTCCGCAATCTGGCGGCCTACTTCCCTGCCGGCCTCCCGGAGCCGGTCAGTGGGAAGCATCAGGGAGGTTGCCGCCCCGAGGTACTCCAGCCCCGCCACCGCCGCTGGAGGATATTCGGCCTCGGCGAGGTAGTGGGGCACGTGAATGACGTAACCAGCCACATGGCGTTCGGCCTCGGTGAGCCGGAGTTCGAGGATATGGCCAATGGCGGCCGGAACTTCGACCGTTGGCTTCCAACTCGAAATGCCTTCGATAAGTTCGGGCCGGTTGCCGTGGACGGTGACTCCCACTGGCCGCGTATGCGGTACGGGCATGGGAATGGAATGAATCCACGTGACCAGGTTGACGTCGAGCTTCTCCACGATTCCGACGACGGCACGGGAGAACCGCTCCCACTGCAAGTCGGGTTCGAAACCGGCGAGCAGGAGGAACGGTTGGCCCAGCCCGTCGGCGAGCTTGTAGAGCGCCAGCTTGGGTGCCTGATAGTCCTGCAAATGGTCTTCGACGAAGCTGATGTGGGGACGCCGCGAGCGGTAGTCGATGAGCTGGTCGGCGTCGAACATGGCTACCACTTCAGCGTCGAGCTGGTCCAGGAGTTCCGCGTTGATCTGCCTGACCACATGACCGGCATCGGCAAAGCCCGTGAAACCCATGACCATATTCAGCCCCCGCAGTTCCGGGCTGTGGAATATCTCGATGTTGCTCGCGTAGAGCGCCTCGGGGTCCAGGAGGGAGCCGGATATCCGTTCAAACACGGCATGTTCCTTTCGCAGTGGCAAAGTTCGGTGCCCCCATGCGCCACTGGTCATGGCGTCGCTGACTCCATGAATGTGGTGTGGGGACTCTGTGTCTCTTTGTACAACGCTGCACCTCCAGTAGGCATTCCTGCCCTTGGTGTGCCGCAGCTCTCATTTAATTGCTGTCAGCAGCCTGCGAGAGACTACGATCGAAACGGGCCGACGTCCTTTGCGACGCTGGACCTGAAGACCAAGGCCGCCGTCGGTACAGGACGTCGGGCGCGTACCGGGGCAGGCCCGCCAAACATGCGGCCCCGCCATGCAATGCAGAGAGAAGTGAGGAAACATCCTCGTGGTCAAGACTACTGACATCATCCTCGGCGTCATCGCCAAGGACCTGAAAAAGTCACCCAGCGACGCACTTGTGATCGGAGTTGCCCAGGGCTCGGACGGGCCAGTGCTGCTGGAGAACCCGCTGAGTGCCAAGGCCGCCGAATCCGTGCAGGGATCACTGAAACTCCTTGGAGTTTCGGGTGCCCCCGACCAATCGCACCGCCTTCCGGGTCTGCCGGAAACGGGCTCGGGGATCCTGGTCCTGGCAGGTGTGGGCAAATTGTCCGAGGACGGCACTATCCCGGAAGAAGCGCTGCGCCGGGCGGCAGGGTCCGCGGTCAGGCAACTTGCCGGAGTCCCCTCAGCTACCTTGGCGTTCCCGACGGCGTCCGTCACGGACGTCGCAGCAGTCGCCGAAGGTGCCGCCATGGGCGCCTATTCCTACACCGAACACCGTTCCAGCAAGGACGGGCTCAAGGACCCGGTTGCCAAGGTTCTGATCTTCACCGGCGTTGACGCCAAAACTGCCCAACCTGCACTTGACCGGGCATCAGTACTGGGCAGGGCCGTCAACGCAACGCGTACGCTCGTGAACCAGCCGCCCAGCCATCTGTACCCCGAGTCGTTCGCCGAATCTGCCAAGGAACTCGCAAAGGGTCTTCCCGTAAAGGTGACCGTCTGGGACGAAAAGCGCCTGGAAAAGGAAGGCTTCGGCGGCATCCTCGGCGTTGGAAAGGGTTCAACCCGCCAGCCACGCCTGGTCAAGGTCGAATACGCTCCGGCGAAGGCCACCCGGAAGATCGCGCTCGTTGGCAAGGGCATTACCTTCGACACCGGCGGTATCTCCATCAAGCCCGCCCTCGGCATGGGTGACATGAAGAGCGATATGGCCGGCGCCGCCGTCGTTCTTAATACGGTCCTTGCGATCGCCTCGCTCGGCCTGCCCATCAAGGCGACCGCGTGGCTCTGCATTGCGGAGAACATGCCCTCCGGCGCCGCCCAGCGGCCCGCCGATGTCCTCACCGTTTATGGCGGAAAGACAGTCGAAGTCCTGAACACCGATGCCGAGGGCCGCTTGGTCATGGCCGATGGCCTGGTGGCCGCGAGCCTGGAAATGCCGGACGCAATCATCGACGTCGCAACACTCACAGGTGCCCAGCTCATCGCGCTCGGATTGCGCACGGCAGGAGTGATGGGTTCCGATTCCGTGACATCAGCGTTGAAGTCCGCCGCTGACAGGGCAGGCGAGCTTGTCTGGCCGATGCCGCTGCCCGAGGAACTGCGCCCCAGCCTGGACTCCCAGGTCGCGGACCTTGCCAACATCGGCGAACGTAACGGCGGAATGATGACGGCCGCCGTCTTCCTGCGTGAATTCGTGGGTAAGAACGGCGACGGCCAGCAGATCCCCTGGGCCCACGTCGATATTGCCGGCCCATCGTTCAACAACGGCAGCCCCTACGGGTACACCCCGAAACAAGGAACCGGATGCACAGTCCGTACCTTGGTGGCCTACGCAGAGGATCTGTTGGCAGCCTCCGCGTAAGCAACCCACTCCACTGCGGTTAAGACGGACAGTGCGGGTAGGGCGGATGGGTCCGCGCTACCCGCACAACCCCGGAATTATGCGGTGTGTAGCGCTGTGTCACAAGTGAACGTGAGTCTGGACACAAGCGCTCCACAAACGCCCGTGGAGGGTGGAGCATGGGTAGGTGGTTCGCTAAGGTGAACTCGATAGTCACAAATGCAAGAGAACTTAGGTGCTGGCATAATCACGGCAGAACAAGTTCCAAAGACCCGATGACACGCAGTCCCGTGTCATCATTCACGCGAGGGAGCGTTTTAGTGGCCGATCAGGCAACTGCGCAAGAATTCGACATCCTGGTACTCGGTGGCGGCAGCGGCGGCTACGCCACGGCTTTGCGGGCCGTACAGCTTGGGTTCACCGTTGGCCTTGTGGAAAAGGCAAAACTCGGCGGAACCTGCCTGCACAACGGCTGTATCCCCACCAAGGCACTCCTGCACTCGGCTGAACTGGCCGATCACGCACGCGATTCCGCCAAGTATGGCGTGAACGTCACGCTCGACGGCATCGACATGTCGGCCGTGAACGCGTACAAGGACGGCATTATTGCCGGCAAGTTCAAGGGCCTCCAGGGACTCATCAAGTCCAAGGGCATCACCGTCATCGAGGGTGAAGGCAAGCTCCAGGGCAACAACACCATCGTCGTGAACGGCACCGCGTACACGGGCAAGAACATTGTCCTGGCAACCGGTTCGTACTCACGCTCCCTCCCGGGCCTGGAAATCGGCGGCAGGGTCATTACGTCTGACCAGGCCCTCACCATGGACTACATCCCCAAGAGTGCGATCGTCCTGGGCGGCGGAGTAATCGGCGTCGAATTCGCTTCCGTTTGGAAGTCCTTCGGCGTGGACGTCACCATCATCGAAGGCCTGCCGTCCCTGGTTCCCAACGAGGACGCCTCGATCGTCAAGAACCTCGAACGCGCCTTCAAGAAGCGCGGCATCAAGTTCACCACCGGCATCTTCTTCCAGGGCGTGGAACAGAACGACGACGGCGTCAAGGTCACCCTTGTGGACGGCCAGACGTTCGAAGCCGAACTCCTGCTCGTTGCAGTCGGCCGTGGTCCCGTCACCGCGAACCTTGGTTACGAAGAAGCAGGTCTGACCATCGACCGCGGCTTTGTCATTACCAACGAGCGCCTCCACACAGGCGTAGGCAACATCTATGCAGTCGGCGACATCGTACCCGGCGTCCAGCTCGCACACCGCGGCTACCAGCAGGGCATCTTCGTTGCCGAGGAAATCGCCGGCCTGAACCCCGCGATCGTCGAAGACATCAACATCCCCAAGGTCACCTACTGCGAGCCTGAAATCGCAACAGTCGGCTACACCGAAAAGGGCGCCAAGGAAAAGTTCGGCGACGACCAAGTGGAGACGCAGGAATACAACCTGGCCGGCAACGGCAAGAGCTCCATCCTCGGTACCGGTGGCATCGTCAAGCTCGTCCGCCAGAAGGATGGCCCCGTCGTCGGCATCCACATGATCGGTTCCCGCATGGGTGAGCAGATCGGTGAAGCCCAACTCATCGTGAACTGGGAAGCCTACCCGGAGGACGTGGCCCAGCTGGTTCACGCCCACCCCACCCAGAACGAAAGCCTGGGCGAAGCCCACCTCGCCCTCGCGGGCAAGCCGCTCCACGGCTAAGTCTTTACCCAAGACAAACGGATAGGGTGCATGCGGCGGAATCTGCCGCATGCACCCTGCCCGGACCAGCAGAATTCATCCGCACAAAAGATCAATAAGGAGAACGGGGACGACATGTCTGAATCCGTTAACTTGCCCGCCCTCGGTGAGAGTGTCACCGAAGGAACCGTCACCCGCTGGCTCAAGCAGGTTGGTGACCGGGTAGAGATCGACGAGCCGTTGCTCGAGGTTTCCACCGACAAAGTAGACACCGAAATCCCTTCTCCGATCGCAGGCGTCATCGAAGAAATCCTCGTCGCTGAAGACGAGACTGCAGAGGTTGGTGCCCCACTGGTACGCATCGGCGACGGCTCCGGCTCCGCCGAACCGGCTGCTGAGGAAGCACCCGCCGCTCAGGAAGCACCCGCTGCTGCCGAGCAGGCTGCCCCCGCCGAAGAGGCTCCGGCTGCGCCGGCTGCTGAGGAGGCCCCTGCTGAGGAAGCCACTGCTGAAGCTCCTGCCGCCTCCGGTGGCGAAGGCCACGAAGTAACCCTCCCTGCCCTGGGCGAGAGCGTTACCGAAGGCACCGTCACGCGCTGGCTCAAGGCTGTTGGCGACACCGTGGAGGTCGATGAGCCGCTTCTTGAGGTTTCCACTGACAAGGTCGATACCGAGATTCCTTCCCCGGTTGCAGGCACCCTGCAGGAGATCCGCGTCAACGAAGACGAAACCGCCGAAGTGGGATCGGTTCTGGCAGTTATCGGTTCCGGCGCGGCAGCCCCCGCTGCGGCTCCGGCTCCCGCCGCTCCTGCCGCTGAAGCTCCGGCCGCACCCGCCGCACCGGCACCTGCCGCCGCACCGGCACCTGCCGCTGCACCCGCTCCGGCTGCTGCCCCGGCACCAGCTGCCGCACCCGCTCCCGCCGCCGCACCGGCACCTGCTGCTGCACCGGCAGAAGCAGGCTCGTCCTCCGAGTCCGGTTACGTCACTCCCCTGGTGCGCAAGCTGGCAAACCAGCAGGGCGTGGACATCGCGTCCGTGTCCGGCACCGGCGTCGGTGGCCGCATCCGCAAGCAGGATGTTCTGGCCGCTGCCGAAGCCAAGCAGGCCGCCGCAGCAGCGCCGGCCGCGGCTCCTGCTGCAGCTCCTGCCGCCAAGTCTGCTGCACCCGTTGTTGCTTCCTCACTGCGAGGCACCACCGAAAAGGCGCCGCGTATCCGTCAGGTCATCGCACGCCGCATGCGCGAGTCGCTGGAAGTCTCCACCCAGCTGACCCAGGTGCACGAGGTCGACATGACCAAGATCGCCAAGCTCCGCCTCAAGGCCAAGAACTCGTTCCAGGCCCAGAACGGCGTGAAGCTGACGTTCCTGCCGTTCATCGCCAAGGCTGTGGCTGAAGCACTGAAGCAGCACCCCAAGCTGAACGCTGCCTACGACGAGTCCAAGCAGGAAATCACCTACCACAACGCCGAACACCTGGCCATTGCGGTAGACACCGACAAGGGCCTGCTGGTTCCGGTCATCTCCGACGCCGGCAACCTCAACCTCGCAGGCCTCGCCGGTAAGATCGCCGACGTCGCAGGACGCACCCGCGACGGCAAGATCGGCCCGGATGAGCTGTCCGGTGGTACGTTCAGCATCACCAACATCGGTTCTGTTGGCGCACTGTTCGACACCCCGATCATCAACCAGCCGCAGGTAGGCATCCTGGGTACGGGCGCAATCGTCAAGCGCGCAGTAGTGGTGGCCGATGAAAACGGCGACGACTCGATTGCCATCCGCTCCATGATGTACCTATCCCTCACCTACGACCACCGCCTGGTGGACGGCGCGGACGCCGGCCGTTTCCTCCAGACACTCAAGGCCCGCCTTGAGGAAGGTGCTTTCGAAGCAGATCTTGGCCTCTAGGCCAAAGCGTTAGCAGGCGCCCTCCGTACGGAGGGCGCCCCATCAACCAAACGGGGCAGGCTCCGGGGAAACCCGGCGGCCTGCCCCGCTTCGTTGTCCGTTGTGTCAGTCGCGCTGTTTGCCCACCTAAGCGTGGCTTTGCTACGGGACGTAGAACCAACTGGATAAGCTGGGGCCATGAGTATTCTCTTCAGCATCCTGGTGTTCCTGCACATCGTCGGCGCAGCCATGATTGTGGGCTACTGGATTGCCACCATCAAGACACCTACCGTCCACCCCCGCCAGCGGGATGGCGCATTCCTTCAGCTGCTCACAGGCATTGCCATGATGGGCCTCCTGCCACTGATGCCGGATGCGGATCCCAACTACTTCAAGCTCGGCATCAAGTTCGCCATCGGCGTGGCTGTTGCTGTTCTTGCCGTGATCGGCTCCCGCAAGGTCAAGAACGGCGAACCCGTCTCCACCGGCTTGGCTCACGGTGTTGGCGGACTGGCCCTGGTGAACATCGCCATCGCAACACTCTGGAACTGAACCTACGCAGAAGCAGCCTGCCCGCCTTTGTCGGGCGGGTAGGCTGCTTTCTTCAAGGCAAGCCAGGGGTCACAATCCACTCTCAGCGGAATGACAGTGCAGCGCAGCCGGCAAATCCATAGGATTGATCCCGGTGGCACCCGGCGATGGCTGGTTGCCGACGCACAAACGACCCCAAGGAGTGGACATGGCAGCAACACGCACCGCACACACGGTTTGGAACGGCAACCTGATCGAGGGTGCTGGAAACACGACGCTGGATAGCTCAGGCCTGGGCACGTTCGATGTCACCTGGAAGGCACGTACCGAGCAGTCCGGCGGCAAGACCAGCCCGGAAGAACTGATCGCTGCAGCGCACTCCGCGTGCTTCTCCATGGCCTTCAGCAACGAGCTCGCACAGGCGGGCTTTACCCCTGAGGAAATCCAGACCAAGGCCGACGTGACCTTCGTTCCCGGCACCGGTATCACCGGCAGCCACCTGACGATGACCGCCAGGATCCCCGGCATTTCCGAAGAGGAATTCCGCCGTATCTCCGAAGCGGCAAAGACCGGTTGCCCTGTTTCCGGTGCGCTGGCCAGCATCGACATCACGCTGGACGCAACGCTCGAAGCATAGCCTCGGGCTTCGCTTCACAGCACAAAAACCTCATTACAAGCAAAGGCCCCGCGACCTCCCTTCAGGGAAGGCTGCGAGGCCTTTGCTGTTGCCGGCTTAGTGCAAAGCCAACCGGATCTAGCAGCGCGCTGCTAGCCCTCCTGCGGACGGGCGGGCAACGGCGCGGGCCGCACCTGACGATAGCCTTCACGCAGCGGCGGGCGGTCAGTAGGCAGCTCCTGGATCATCTCCTTAAGGGCACCAATGCCATACTCGAGTTGCGGATCGCTGCCTGCGGCATAGGCGTGCGGCGGGAAGACCACCTCGATGTCCGGCTCCACACCGCGGTTTTCAACATCCCAGCCGATCCCACCGCCAAACCACGTAGCGTAGCGGGGCTGCGTCACCCCGGTGCCGTCGGCCAGCGCAAAACGGTTGTCAATGCCCACCACGCCACCCCATGTCCGTACCCCAATGACGGGACCGATGCCCCTCAGTTTGGACACTTGGGTGATGATGTCGCCATCTGATCCGGCAAATTCGTCTGCCAGGATAATCACTGGACCCCGCGGAGCATGGTGGGGATAAGTCCGTGGCTTCTCGCCACGCGGCATACTCCACCCAGTGACCTTCCGGCCAATGAGCTCAGCCACGAGTTGCGAGGTGTGGCCCCCACGGTTACGCCGTACGTCTACGATCAACCCGTCCAAGGCCGTTTCGGTGTCGAGGTCACGATGCAACTGTGCCCAACCATTGGCCATCATGTCCGGGATGTGCAGGTAGCCGAACTTGTCGCCGGATGCCTCACGCACCGTGCGCCGGTTGGCCCGGACCCAGTCCTGGTAGCGCAACCGCTCCTCGTCCGGGATGGGGACAACGGCAACGCGGCGCTGGGCACCCGCAGCTCCGCCATGTCCTGGCCCATTCAAGAGTGTCAATTCAACAGTTCGCCCTGCTGCACCCACCAATTGCATGGCAGGCGTCAGCGCCGCGGAAAGCTCGACGCCGTCAATCGCCAGGAGGACGTCGCCCACCTTCGCATCCGCGCCGGGACGCGTCAAGGGCGAGGTTGCTAGGGGATCGGAAGACTCTCCAGCCAGGATCCGGGTTATCTCCCAGCCTTTGCTGCCGAGCTGCAACTCAGCGCCCAGCCTGCCTTGACCATTGCGGCCAGGTTCAGTCACAGCGGCGGGCCGCACATAAGCATGCGAAGTTCCCAGTTCGCCGTGGATCTCCCACAACAGGTCCACGAGGTCGTCGTGGGACCCCAGGCGGTCCACGATCGGACGGTAGCGTTTGTAGACGGAATCCCAATCCTGCCCAGCCATGTCCGGCGCCCAGAAGAAGTCCCGCTGCAGGCGCCATGCTTCATCAAAGGCCTGGCCCCAGGCAGCCACGGGATCCAGGATCACGCGGATCCTGTTCAGGTCCACTTTGACCAGTTCCCCGGATTCCTCGTCCACCTTGCTGTCTGAGGGAACTGACATGATTTGCTTATCAAGGACGTAGACAACCCTCTTGTGATCACCCGACAAGCGGTAGCTGTCCACAGCAGGGACGAGGGTGGTCTCCTTGCGCTTGGCAAGGTCAAAACGCACCAGCGACGGGGCTGTCTTCTTGTCCTGCAGAGTGCCCTTTCCTTCACCGGTGACACCGGATAGCTCAGTATCAAGCCATAGCAGCGCTCCGTCGGCGGCAGCGAGTCCGGAGTAGTTTCCCTGTGGCACTGGAACCGTAATGACCCGGTGTGCAAGGCCTTCCGCGTCGACCCGCACAACTGGCGCGTCGTCGTCGTCGTGCTTTGCTGTTGTAGCCTGCGCGTCCTCAAGGGTGTCCACGGACGGCCCGAAAGGAGACGGTGTATCAGCGGCCAGAGCCAGCAGGTACGGCTTGATCGGGCTCGGGAAGGAAAGGTCGAACGAATGGCCGTCATAGACGGGGTCGAAGCTCCTGTTGGACAGGAACGCAAGGAACTTCCCGTCGGGGGTGAACCGGGGTGATTCATCGCAGAAGCGCCCGTCGGTGGCATCGATGATTCCGGCGTCGGATGCCGAGGGCCTTGCCAGGCGAAGTTTGCTGCGGGAACCGAAGGACGTCACAGGCTCAGACCAGGCAAGCCACTGCGAATCAGCGGACCACGAGAATTGATCGACGCTTCCTTCGCCAATACTGACCAAACGAGTCAATGCCCCGGAAGCGGTGTCGGCTACGAAAACGTCGCCGAAAGCCGTGCCGATGGCCAGCCAACGGCCATCGGGGCTGGCCTCCAGTGCGCTCGTCCTTGTAGGTGCGGGGAAGTCCAGCCGGAGATCGCCCGCTTGATCATCTCCGCCCGGTGCGCCAACTACGGCCGTTCCCCCCACAGTGTCGGGTGAGGGATCTGCGTGGGCGGCTTCGTCGGAGGGTCCGGCCGCCTTGCCCGTTTCAACGGATTGGGTGGCTGGCTGGTTTGCGGGGGAACTTGCCCCCACGACGTTGGATGCAGAGACCGGCTTGGGGAGTCCGTCGGCTTCACCGGAAACAACAGCGGGTTCGGTGGCCTTCGGCACCTGAACAACTCCGGACAAGCGTGCGGCGATGCGCTTGACATACAGAGCCTCCACTCCCCCATGGTCGGCCACATAGGCGATCCGGCCATCCGTCAAAGGACGCGGAAGGCGGGCCCGGACTCCCGGCGTCGCTTCGACCACCCGCGATGGCCCGTCCTTATGCCGGAGCCAGTGGATAGTGCCGTGTGACTCCACGGCGCTGGCTGTTCCTGCAACGTTCGGAAATACATCGCCCAAATGCGCGGATGCTTTCAGCGGGGCGGGACGCCGCGCCGGTGATGCGGAGCCGAGCGTGATCTCCAGCTTCACCGCTTCAGCATCGGCATCAAGCGAGGGCAGAATCCAGAGTTCACCGGCGGATTCGAAGATTATCCGCTGTCCGTCCGTGCTGGCATGACGAACATAGAAATCCTCATGGTCCGTGTGGCGGCGCAGTCCTGACCCGTCAGGAAGAACGGAGTAGAGGTTTCCGTAGCCTTCGTGGTCTGAAAGGAAGGCGATGCGCCCCTGGATCCACAACGGGTCCGTCAGGTTGCCCTCAATGTCGGGAATCAAGCGCTCGAACTCACCGTTGCCATCTGAGTCGATCCACAACTTGCCGCCAGTGCCACCCCGGTAACGCTTCCACCAAGCCGGCTCCCGGGAAAGGACGCTCGCCAGGACGACGGGCTTCTCATCACCGATTTCGGGTCCAAAGGCAACGCCCTCCACCGGTCCGAAGGGAAGTTCGACGGCGGCACCTCCCTCCAGAGGGAGGCTATAGGCGTACGTGTGCCGGCTCTCGGACTGCTGGAACGCGCTGGTCACCAGGACGTTCCCCGCAGGAGTGAAACCCTTGACCCGGGTTGTGGCGTGTCCAAAGTAGCTCAGCTGCTTGTACCCGCCACCGTCGACGTCCGCGGTGACAACCTCCGGTGAGGTACCAACAACAGCAGTCCACACCAGCCGCTTGCCATCAGGAGTGAAGCGGGGGTTCCTTGCCGGCATTTGCTGGGACGAGACACGCCAGGCGCGGCCACCTGAGACGGGGGCGATCCAGATGTCGTCTTCGGCCACGAACGTGACCAATTCGCCATGCACATGCGGGAAACGGAGGTAGCTGGAGGAGGTCATTGTTCGATCATAGTCAAGAGGCGCCGTGGCAAGAGGCACCCGCCCCGCGCTTCGCACGCCGTTTCTGCCTCATGCTTGGGTCGTGATGAGATGAGTCATGCGAATCGTAATGTCCGGAGCCTCAGGGATGATCGGGACCGCAGTGTCCGAGCATCTGAAAAGTACAGGCGACGACGTCATCCGGCTGGTGCGCCGGCCTGCAAAGACTGAGGACGAAAGGACATGGGATCCAGCCACGGGAGACTTGGACGAGGCCGTCCTGGAAGGCGCGGATGCTGTGATCAACTTGTCCGGCGCCGGAATAGGGGACCGACCCTGGACCAGGCACCGGATTGCTGTCATTCGTGACTCGCGCCTTCAGGCCACCCGGACACTGACGGCGGCCATGCGTCGCCTTGGCCAGCCGGAGTTGTCCTTCGTCAGCCAGTCAGCGTCCGGCTACTACGGCGCCTCCCGGCAAGGCCTGCTCCGTGAGGACTCGGGTCCAGGTCAAGGAGTGCTGGGCGCGCTATGTGTCGAATGGGAGCAAACCGCCAGAACCGCTCCCTCCAGCGTGAGGGTAGTGACACCCCGGACCGGAGTGGTGTTGAGCACTTCCGGCGGCGCGCTAGGACCGATGCTTCCGCTGCTCAGGCTTGGGCTTGGTGGACCCTTCGGAAATGGGCGACAATTCTGGCCGTGGATCACCCTTGCCGACGAAGCCGCTGCACTGGCCTTCCTCCTCAAGTCCGATCTGGAAGGTGCGGTTAATGTGTGCGCCCCGGAAAGCGCAGACGTCAACACCATCGTCGGGCGGCTTGCGAAAGCCTTCCACCGCCCGGCCTTCGTGCGCGTCCCCCGGCCCGCCCTCCGGCTTGTCCTTGGCCGGCTTGCTGACGAACTCGTCCTGGCGAACCAAAGAATGGAGCCGGCAAAGCTTGCCGCCGCTGGTTTTCACTGGAAACACCCCGGGCTCGATGAAGCCATGGAGTGGCTGACGGGTAAGCCTTCCAGCTGAACCGTTCCGAACCCAGGACGGCAACCCCCACGTCAAAGAACCTCCCTGGCAATGCCGCTAACCAGGACCGAGGATCTCCGAGATGCTCCACTGCCCAGCCAATCTGACAAGGACCAGGCGTAACTGCTGGGGCTCCCCGGCGGGCCGGGACTTCACCAGGCGATCCGACCGGTCGCGCTCCTCGTAGCCGGAGGTCGTGGCGGTCAGGGCAACGACGGCGCGATCAACCTCGTGTGGGCCCAGCACCGATACATTGCTCAAGCTGGTGGTGAGTCCGGCAAAGTGGATACCGTCAGCCCTTAGCTGCTCCCCCAACGTCTCATCTGCCGCTTGGGCAGGTGAGCCTGCTGCGTTAACGCTTGCGAGCAATTCAAGACGATCCAGTCCCAGCGCCATGTCGCGCACGGCCGATAACGCGTGCACGGCGATTGTCGGATCCTCGGAGCGGAGCGCATCCAAACGCGCTGCCGGAATGGGCTGGTTGGTTTGGTTGGTTTGGGCAGATTGCGTGGCCTGGGTCGTTGTCCCTGGATTTACCAAGGACGTCGAACCCGACGCGGGCTCCTGGATCCCCAGCCAGAAGGCCCACCCCACCGCACCAACCGACACCACGCCAGCCACCAGCAAGCCGACCCGGATAGTTAAACGTAGCCCTCGCTGCGGTTGCCTTCTCCGCTGCGGTTGCCCTTTTCGCTTTCGGCGTTCAGGGCGCGGTGTTATTGCTGTCCGCCCGGGCCAAAGCCGCGACACAGCGTCCGTCTGTGGAATCCTGCCCAGGGGACTTCTACTTAGTGGATTCCTGCTCAGTGGATTCCTCCGCTGGGGTCGGCCCCCGGCCTGCCGCCGCGTGAGCAGCTCCGGAATCACGGAGGAATGGACGGAACCAGCCAGGTCCACGGGCTGCGCCGCAGCGCTGCGATATATAGCTGTTCCCAGTTCCCGGGCGGTGGGACGCGCCCGGGGATCGGGGTCCAGTCCCGCTTCAAGGGCAGCGGCGAGCCCTTTGGGGACCTCGGGAACCAAGAGAGGCAGTGGTGGGCGGTGCTTGGCGATTTCCGGCGCCCTGCCGGTCAAGCAATACCACCCAAGTGCCGCCAGCGAATACACATCCCGTTCCGGCTGCAAGGCTTCTCTGGCACCATTACCAGGGGCGCCCCGGGCGCTGACAGACGTATCAACGAAGCCGTCCGTGCCGACGTCGAGGCTTTGATTCTCCTCACCCACGACGCCGGCCACGCCAAGGTCTGCCACAAGGGGCTTCCCTTGTGCCGTAAACAGCACGTTGCCCGGGGAAATATCCCCGTGGGCCGTTCCCTGGGCATGCAGGTAAGCCAGGACCTGGGCAACAGGGGTCAGAATCGTCACGACTTCTCCGACCTCAAGCTTGCGCCGGCCGCCCACCAGATTCGCAAGGGAACCTCCTGCGGCAAAGTCCATGACGAGGCCAACGCTGCCCGTACCCACGCCGGGCAGCTTCACGACGTCGTGAAGGCGGATAAGGTGCTCATGCTGGAGCCCGGACAGGATCCGGCCCTCACGGAAGCCATGTTCGGAATCTGGTCCCGTCGAACCACCGGAACCCTTGCCGGGACCGCCAGTGACGCATTTGATGGCGAATCGGGCGCCGTCCTTGTCCCTGCTGGCAAGCCAGACTGTCGAAGAGCAACCGCTGCCCAGTGGGCGTAATGGCGTGTATCCCGGTATGTGCGGGATCAAGGGGGCGGGAGCAGCCGTAGTTTCCATATCCAAGGTCTACCGGATGATCCGATTTCCCGCAGAAGTTATCCACAGGCAGGTCCAGGTTGCGGGGCAAGGGCTACGCCGACGGATGCGACTGAGAGGTTCACCACAAAATCATGGTGAGTGACTTGCTGGGTCTAAGCTTGAACCCATGACTCTTGAGTTTTCACAACTGGGTCTTGCCCCGGATTTCGTTGATTACGTGCAGGGCTGGGACCTACAGCGCGAGATCCACAACAAAGTTGTTGCCGGCGAGAAAAACAGCACCGTCCTGCTCCTTGAGCACTCCGCCGTCTACACGGCGGGCAAGCTCACTGAAGACCATGAACGCCCCTTTGACGGCACCCCCGTGGTCCCCGTGGATCGTGGCGGCAAGTTAACGTGGCACGGGCCGGGTCAACTTATCGCCTATCCGATCCTCAAACTCAAGAACCGCGCGGGAATCCGGGACTATGTCGAGCGGCTCGAAGCCACCATGATCGCCGTCATGACGGACTACGGAATCCCGGCAGTCACCGTGAAGGGCCGGGCGGGCGTATGGATCCTCGCGGATGACAAGGGCCCGGACCGCAAGATTGCCGCGATCGGCATCCGCGTCCTTGACGGCGTCACCATGCATGGTGTCGCCATCAACTGCAGCAACGACCTCGCGCCGTATGCGCAGATTATCGCGTGCGGAATCACCGACGCCAGCGTCACCACCATGTCGCTGGAGACTGGCCGGACCATCAACCCGGCAGACATCGTTGACCGCTTCGTGGAAGAGTTCCGCAAGCATGAAGAAGCACTCGTTTCCACCCCAGAAGGAGCACTCCAGTGACCCTGGCACCTGAAGGCCGTAAGTTGCTGCGCGTTGAGCAGCGCAACTCGGCTGTCCCGGTTGAACGCAAGCCCGAGTGGATCAAGGCCAAGGTCCAGATGGGGCCCGAGTTCGTCGGTCTGAAGAACCTGGTGAAGAAGGAAGGCCTGCACACCGTGTGTGAGGAGGCCGGCTGCCCGAACATTTTCGAGTGTTGGGAAGACAAGGAAGCGACGTTCCTGATCGGCGGGTCCGAATGCACCCGCCGCTGTGATTTCTGCCAGATCGATACCGGCAAACCCTCCCCGGTGGATATGTTCGAACCCACCAAGGTGGCCCGGTCCGTGCAGGCCATGCAGCTGCGCTACGCCACGGTCACCGGGGTGGCCCGTGACGACCTCGCCGATGAAGGCGTGTGGCTGTACGCCGAAACGGTCCGCAAGATCCACGAACTGAACCCGGGCACCGGGGTGGAGCTGCTCATCCCGGACTTCTCCGGCAAACCCGAACACATCAAGGCAATCTGCGATTCCAAGCCCGAGGTGTTCGCGCACAACGTCGAAACCGTGCCCCGGATCTTCAAGCGGATCCGCCCGGCGTTCCGGTACGAACGCTCCTTGGATGTCATCACCCAGGGCCGGGACCTTGGCATGGTGACCAAGTCCAACCTGATCCTGGGCATGGGCGAAACCCGCGAGGAAATCTCCGAAGCGCTGCGGGACCTGCACGCGGCCGGGTGTGACCTGATCACGATCACCCAGTACCTGCGCCCGTCCGAACGTCACCTGCCCGTGGACCGCTGGGTCAAACCGCAGGAGTTCGTGGACCTCCAGCACGAGGCCGAGGAAATCGGGTTCCTCGGTGTCATGTCCGGGCCGCTGGTCCGCTCCTCCTACCGGGCCGGGCGTTTGTGGGCCACCGCGATGCGCAAGAAGGGTTGGGAAATCCCCGCCGCCCTGGCCCACATCGAGTCCTCCGGCACCACCCGCCAGGAAGCGTCCACCATCCTCGCCGCCCACGCCTAAGCCCGGGTCGGCAAACACTTCACCAGCAACACCATGAAGCAGTATCGAAGGGCCGGATGCCAGGCGTAATGGCGTCCGGTCCTTCGGCGTCCATCACGTAGAATTAAGGCACTATGGCGAATTCCTCTGATTCCAGCAAATCGACCCCCTCGGCCGACGCCCCCAAGCGTGGGCTGTTCCAGCGCAAGCCCAAGGAAGCCAAGGCCAAGAAGCCGAGCCAGCTGAAGCAGATCGCTGAAGTCTTCAAGATGACGCGGCGCAATGATCCCCAGGTCGTGTGGATCATGCTGCTGGCATTCCTGGCGGTAGTTGCCGTGGCCTTCCTCATCGGCTACCTCCTGGAAAACTGGGTTACCGGTCTCATCATCGGTATTCCGTTGGGTCTCCTGGCCGCCGTTTTCATCCTCTCCCGTCGCGCAGAGAAGGCTGCCTTCGCGCAGATCGAGAACCAGCCCGGTGCGTCCGGAGCGGCCTTGGGTACTCTACGTCGCGGCTGGGTCACCCAGGACCAGCCTGTCGCGGTTAACCCCCGCACTCAGGACGCCGTATTCATGGCAATTGGTCGTCCCGGCGTCGTTTTGGTTACCGAAGGACCCACGCATCGCGTCAAGCCGTTGGTGGAAGCGGAGCGCAAGCGCCTCACGCGCATCCTGCCCAACGTCACCATCCACGTGCTGGAATCCGGTCGCGGCGAGGGCCAGGTGCCTCTGAACAAACTCGCCAAGACCATGGGCAAGATGAAGAACGAACTCACCAAGGTTGAGGTCAACGCTGTGTCCAAGCGCATCAACTCCCTTGGTACCCGCCTGCCGATCCCCAAGGGTATCGATCCCTACAAGGCCCGCCCGGACCGCAAGGCTGCACGCGGACGCTGATTGTCCGTAGGCGCTTGTTTGCCCCTACGAAAACCGCCCCTGTCTCAAAGGAGACTGGGGCGGTTTTTATTGGTGCGCGCTTGCTCTGGAGTTGGTTCCAACCGGTGAGGACTGAAGATCCTACATCCGAATGAGGATGGTGTTCATGGCTTTATCGTGAAGTCCACGCTGGTCCGGATCAAAGATGACTGCCGGGATAACCAGGCATAGGAGCAAGGTGCGCACAACAGCGGCCAGGGGGCCTGCGGGACCTCCCCCTAAGCGGACCACATGAATGCCCGCTATCCTGTGGCCGATGCTGTAGCCGAGGGTGCCGATCAGGAGAATCTGCTCAGCCGCAAAAACTGCGAGCGTTGCCCACTGGTTGCCCCCAAATGCGAAGTTGCTAATGACGAGTGCAATCGTCCAGTCGATCACGATGCCCAGAATGCGTCGCCCGGCACGTGCCATGGAGCCTGGTCCGGATTCAGGAAGTCCGAGTCTCTCGCCCGGATATTTGGAGATGCCGGACGTGTCCGGCCCGCTCAACCAGGAGCCTATGTCTTTTCGATCAACCACTCTCCAAGCCTAACGGCTGGCGGACCGACAGTCCGACGACGACGGCCGCCTTTCGTGCCCGCCTGTGCGCCTGTATGGCGCCAAAGTGTTCGCCCACTGGACCCGCATGGACCTGACACCGGAAAGCCGACTACCGTTTACACAACAGATCATTCTGTAACCTGCCCGAAACAATACTGACACTCCCGGGAAATCCCATCTCCCTATGGTGGTATGAGTTGCCAGCCACCGCGGCAAGGGGAATTTTTTGTGTCTCCGGGCCTCCGGCATGGGCTGGCTCACGCGGCCTTCCGGGCCTGTTACTTGATATGCATAAGGAGCATAGATGTTCAAGACTGCGGACGAAGTCCTCAAGTTCATCAAAGACGAAGACGTCAAATTCGTCGATATCCGCTTCACCGACCTTCCGGGCGTCCAGCAGCACTTCAACGTGCCGGCGAAGAGCGTAGACCTCGACTTCTTCGTGAACGGTCAGCTCTTCGACGGATCTTCCATCCGCGGCTTCCAGGGCATCGCTGAGTCCGACATGCAGCTCATCCCGGATGTGACCTCGGCTTTCATCGACACATTCCGCATTGAGAAGACGCTTGCGCTGAACTTCTCCATCGTGAACCCCCGCACTGGCGACCCCTACCACCGCGACCCCCGTGGCGTAGCGGAGAAGGCTGAAGCGTACCTGGCCTCCACCGGTATCGCAGACACGGCATTCTTTGCTCCCGAGGCCGAGTTCTTCGTCTTCGACAACATCCAGTACCAGTCCTCCCCGCAGGGCAGCTTCTACAAGATCGACTCCGAAGAAGCCCACTGGAACACCGGCCGCAAGGAAGAAGGCGGAAACCTCGGCTACAAGACCCCCGTCAAGGGCGGTTACTTCCCGGTTTCCCCCACCGACAAGCAGGCTGACCTCCGCGACGCCATGTGCGTTGAACTGGACAAGGCCGGCCTCGAGGTCGAGCGCTCCCACCACGAAGTTGGCTCCGCCGGCCAGGCAGAGATCAACTACAAGTTCACCACGCTGACTGCAGCTGCTGACGACCTCCAGAAGTTCAAGTACGTCATCAAGAACACTGCAGACGCATGGGGCAAGTCCGTAACCTTCATGCCGAAGCCCGTCTTCGGTGACAACGGCTCGGGCATGCACTGCCACCAGTCGCTGTGGAGCAACGGCGACCCGCTGTTCTACGACGAAAAGGGCTACGCTGGCCTCTCCGACACCGCCCGCTGGTACATCGGCGGCCTGCTGAAGCACTCCTCGGCAGTGCTCGCATTCACCAACCCGACGGTCAACTCGTACCGCCGCCTGGTCAAGGGCTTCGAAGCTCCGGTCAACATGGTCTACTCGCAGGGCAACCGCTCTGCTGGTATCCGTATCCCCATCACTGGCTCCAACCCGAAGGCCAAGCGCATCGAATTCCGCGCTCCGGACCCTTCGTCCAACCCGTACCTGGCCTTCGCTGCCCAGCTGATGGCCGGCATTGACGGCATCCGCAACCGCATCGAGCCCCCGGCTCCCATCGACAAGGACCTCTACGAGCTCCCGGCCGAGGAAGCCAAGGACATCCCCAAGGCTCCGGGTTCCCTGGAAGAAGCCCTCGAGGCCCTGCGCGAGGACAACGAGTTCCTGCAGGCCGGCGGTGTCTTCACCCAGGACCTGATCGATACTTGGATCGAATACAAGTACGAGAATGAGATTCGCCCGCTGTCGCTGCGCCCGAACCCGTACGAGTTCGAGCTCTACTACGGCGTCTAGCAACACCGGCGGCTAAACCACGTTTAGTCCGCACGGAACCCATCGAGGTTCCCGGTTAAGAAAGGCCGGCAACAGGTTTGTACCTGTTGCCGGCCTTCTTTTTGCTCCCGCTGCAGCCCGAGTCGGCAAGATCCCCAGGCTCTGGCGAACTGGGCCCTATTCGGATTCCTTCCCCTGATCACGGTCCCGGATGTTTTTCCCGAACTCGTCCAGCTTCTCCCTGACAGCCTTCGCGGCATCCGCAAGACCCTTTTCCGCAGTGCTCAGGGGATCGAGCTGAAGGTAGACGTGCTGATCGATCGGGAGGTCGTACTCGTCCTTCAGATGCGTGCCGCCGGAAACGCCATCGAGCGACAAATATACGAGCGCCTCAGTTCTTGCGATGCCAGCGATCGTCCCGAAGACAACCGTGAAATCGTTGGGCTGAAAGCTAATGGATTGACCCACGTGGCGGCGATCCAACTCTCCGGCGGGAATAGCCTTCTCAAACGAACTTCCGTTGTATTCCATGTACTTCTCCTAAGCATCGAGAGTAGTTACGGAACCGAGTCTATAAGGCTCTTCAACGGATGAACCAGCATCTCGCCTTTGGTCTTCAGTGCGTGGTTTTCGGGACTTCCCCAGGTTGCTGCGGGGCTGCGCAGTCCGTACAAAAGACCCGATCAGTTTCCTCACCGCAGCACTGACAGCGGTGAATCAATGCCGCTTGTTCAATCACATAGGTTGTCATAGCAGATATGGTGCCTACCGGCCGCAGTTCCGCGCACGAGTAGTGTGTACTCGTTTTTTACCCTTCCGGCACAGCAAACTACTTGGTTTCGAGGCCCAGCACCTCCGGCGCGGCGACCTCTCCGACGACAGAGCCAGAAGCAGGGGCGCCAGCAGACATGAGTGAAAGGCCCTGCGCTCCCCCGTCATCCTGCCACCATTCGGCGTCAGCAAAAGTGGCGAAACAGCGCCGGCACGCATAGACGTCGCCACTGCCGTGCCGGGAAGCCCAGTGCGGCCCCGCCTGTTCACACCGGAAGCACGTCGCATCTGAGAAGGGCGCCCCCTCCGAATCCCGCTTGACTGTCACGCGAGAATCCTAAAGGACATCGTGCCCGAACGAACAGACCCCAAGGGATGCTCCCCAACGCTGGTCGCCGGAACTGGTCCTACTGCTTCCCGTACTTCTTATGTACCGCCTGCTTGGTGACTCCGAGGCAAAGTGCGATCGCCTCCCACGACAAACCGGCCTGTCTGGCTGCACGTACAAGGGAAGCCTCGGCCCTGCCAACTTCCTTGTGAAGTTCAGCGACGGCGTATAGCGCCTCCGCGGGCCCCATGCCGTCCATCGATCCAACAAGTGTTTTCATTCTGTCCACCTCCATGGCGTCAACCATAGTTGACGCCATGGTTGCCGTCAACCTACGTTGACGGCAACCCGAGAGACCTAAGCGCCCTCGAAGGCCCTGTACATAATGCGCTGCGGACCGGAGTTCCCGCCCAGGTAGCGGCCAGTGTCCACAAAACCAGCCTTTGCATAAGCCGCAATGGCCGCAGGGTTGCGCTCGTTGACGGAAAGCACGGCGCCGGCCTGGCCGCCGCCCTGCCTGGCCGTCAGTTTGCGGGCTTCCCCCACTGCAGCCCTTGCCGCCAGAGCCCCGAGGCCCTGGCCTTGGGATTTCGAGTCGATGAGGAAACCCCTGAGAAGCCACGCGGAATCGTCATCCCGCCATCCAGCCAGGCGCGCCGCTCCACTTTGGAGTGTCAGGACTCCCACACCCACCCCGTTGGCCTCGATCACATAGGGAGAGCGGGATTCCTCTTCAAGACTGATCAGCATCATGCGAAGCGGGTCGCCGACGAAGTCCGTTTGATTCGCCGCCACGGCCATTTCGGCCACCGCCCCCAAGTGGATGGCGCGCGCGTCATCGTCCAGCATCTTGAGCGGTATAAGCCAAACGCTCGCCAACGCGCGACCATCACGAGGGACGAGATTCAGCTCCGGGTCATCATCGGGCATTCCAGTCCTCAATTGCCGTAGAACTCTTTTTCGAAGACAGCCCGGGCGCGGCGGCTCAGGCGCAAGTAGTCCTCCTCGAACTGACCTGCGGCTCCGGGCGCATAGCCACACCAACGTGCCACAGCTTCAAGGTCCCTCCGCGACGATGGAAGTACATCCGAGGCCCGGCCTGTCACGATGACGTTCGCCGACCGGATGCGGCTGGCGAGCTTCCACGCCTCCCGCAGGAGCCCGGCGTCGTCCTTGCCAAGAAGGCCAAGGTTCTCGGCCGCGGCAAGTGCCTCCAAGGTAGACGTAGTGCGCAACGCAGGCTGCTTGCCCGCATGCTGCAACTGGATGAGCTGGACAAGCCATTCGACATCGCTCAATCCACCGCGGCCAAGCTTCACGTGGCGGGCCGAATCAGCCCCACGAGGCAGCCGCTCCGATTCCACGCGGGCCTTGATGCGCCGGATTTCCCTGACATCCTGTTCGGAGAGCTCAGCCGGGTAGCGGATGGGATCAACAAGCCGAAGGAAGTCCACAGCCAAATCGTCTGAACCGGCCATGGGACGCGCCCGCAGCAGCGCCTGCGCTTCCCATATCAATGACCACCGGCGGTAGTACTCGGCATAGGACTCCAAGGACCGGACCATGGCGCCGTTCTTGCCTTCGGGCCGCAGGTCCGCATCCACCATCAACACCCGCTCGGCCATGATTGCGGGCTTGAGCGGCTGGGTAAGAAGGCTGGAGACCTTGGCGACGATCGCCGTCGCCTGCTCCTGCGCTTCCTCGTCACTGAATCCAGGCCGGGCGCGGTGAACGTACATGACGTCAGCGTCAGAGCCGTAGCCAATTTCGCGGCCACCCTGCCGGCCCATCGCTACCACCAGAACCTCGGTTTTCAGAGGCTCGGACTGGGTAGCTATGGCTTCTGCCACATGCAGGGCTCCGAGCACGGCCGCCCGGTCTGTTTCGGCCAACGCCAGTCCCACTGCGTCCTGGTCAAGCAAACCCGCACTATCGGCAATCGCGGTCCGCAGAATCTCCCGCCGACGGATCAACCGGATCAGGCGCATGGCACTCTCCGGATCCGGATGCCGGGACAATTTGGACTGGATTTCCTGCCATTGTGCCTCAAAGGAGATGGGAGCCAGGTCCTTGTCGCTGCCAAGCCACGCCACGGACTCCGGTGAAACTTCCAGGAGGTCCGAAATGAGCCGGGAATTGGCAAGTACCTGGCAGAGGCGTTCGGCTGCCGCCTGGGAATCACGAAGCATCCCCAGATACCAGTGCGTGGTGCCCAACGCTTCGCTGACCCTTCGGAATGCAAGCAGCCCGGCGTCGGGGTCCACGCCTTCGGCAAGCCAGCCAAGAAGAATGGGCAACAGTTGCCGCTGCAGTGCCGCACGTCGGCTGACACCGGCAGTCAGCGCCTCAATGTGACGCATTGCGCCCTTGGGATCGAGGTAACCGAGGGCTGCAAGACGGCCCTGTGCTGCTTCCGGGCTCAGTTTAGCGTCTTCGCTGCTGAGTTTAGCGGCGGTATTGAGCAGCGGCCGGTAGAAAATACGCTCGTGCAGTTCCCGAACAGACCGCTTGGTCTTCTGCCAGGTCGCCATCAGCTGGTCAGGATGGGGGCGTTCGAGCGAGAAGGGCCCCAGGACGGCCTTTGCCAACACCCGCTGGGCATCTTCCGCCGTTGGCATGAGGTGCGTCCGGCGCAACTGGAACAATTGAATCCTGTGCTCCAGAAGCCGGAGATAGCGGTACGCGTTATCGAAACCGGCGGCGTCGGCACGTCCGATGTAGCCGCCGGCGGACAATGCCGCGATGGCCGAAGTGGTGTCGCGGCAGCGAAGAGACTCGTCCGATTTGCCATGAACCAGCTGCAACAACTGCACGGTGAATTCGACGTCGCGCAGTCCGCCGCGGCCAAGTTTGATCTGCCGCTGTTCCTCGGCGGCCGGAATGTAGTCCGTGACCCGGCGCCTCATGGCCTGGACGGACTCGACGAAGCCATCACGGCCGGCGGAAGCCCACACGAGCGGCTCAACGGCCTTTTCATAGCGCTGGCCCAGTTCCCTGTCGCCGGCAATCGTGCGGGCCTTCAGCAACGCCTGGAATTCCCAGCTCTCAGCCCATCGGGCGTAGTAGCTCAGATGCGAAGGGAGGGTCCGCACCAACGGCCCGGATTTTCCTTCAGGGCGGAGGTTCGGGTCCACTTCCCACAAACCCGGCTCGGGTGCGGAGGAGGAAATCGCCCGCGAGATGCCCGATGCCACGGCGGTCCCGATAGTCGCGGCGCGGGCGTCGTCAAGCTCCTCTGCCTCGATGACGTAAATGACATCGACGTCGGAAATGTAGTTCAGCTCGCGGGCGCCACATTTGCCCATCCCAATGACAGCGAGTCCGACGTCGGCGACCTCCGAGGCATCGAACTGGGCCGCCGCCTCGGCCCGGGAAACGGCAAGGGCGGCTTCAATGGCCGCACCAGCGAGGTCTGCAAGCTCTGCACCCACGGCGGGCATGAAGTCTTGCGGCGACGCAGCGCAGAGGTCCTTGATGGCAAGCTCCGTGAGGCCGCGGCGGTACGCCGTCCGCAAGGCCGCGTACGCCGGAAGCCCCGTCAACCCAGCCACCGGGCGCTGCGCACCTGGCTCGGCCTTGACCGAACGAAGCAGCAGGGACCTGAGTTCTTCGCTTGATGCCGGGAGTGGCTCCGGGCTTACCCGGGCGTCGAAAACGTCCAGGTGCTCCGGCCTGCGCATGAGGAACTCACCCAGCGCCTCCGATGCCCCCAACAGCCGGTACAGGGATTCGCTCGTGTCGGGGTCGGCGCCCGCCAACTTCTTGAGGCCGGGGTTCTTCTCAATCAGCCGGACGAGTGACTGCAACGCTGTATCCGGGCTCGCCGCCAAGGAGAGCCCGGCGAACAGGGCATTCTGTTCGATGCCTTCCAGCTCGGGGGCAGCAAGAAAGCGCTCGCCCTTTTCCAGGTCGCTGAATCCGGCTGAGATGAGCCGACGTGCAAGGCTCATTGGCCCTGCCTACAGAATGCCGAGGTTGCGCTGCAGCTCGTACGGCGTGACCTGGAGGCGGTAGTCCTGCCATTCCGCGCGCTTGTTGCGCAGGAAGTGTTCGAAGACCTGCTCACCCAGGATCTGGGCCACCAGCTCCGATTCCTCCATGGCACGGATGGCATCGTGGAGGCTGGCCGGCAGCGGAGCGTGGCCCATGGCTTTGCGCTCCGCGGTGGTCAGCGACCAAACGTCATCTTCGGCAGCTGCCGGAAGTTCGTAGCCTTCCTCGATACCCTTCAAACCGGCTCCCAGAAGGACGGCGTAGGCCAGGTACGGGTTGGTTGCGGAGTCGATGCCGCGGTACTCGATGCGCGCCGACTGGCCCTTGCCGGGCTTGTACAACGGCACGCGCACCAACGCGGAGCGGTTGTTGTGGCCCCAGCTCAGATAGCTCGGTGCCTCGCCGCCGCCCCAGAGCCGCTTATAGGAGTTCACGAACTGATTCGTAACCGCGGTGAATTCGGGTGCGTGCTTGAGGATACCGGCAATGAACTGTCGGGCAGTCTTGGACAGCTGGAACTCCGCACCGGCTTCAAAGAATGCGTTGGTGTCCCCTTCGAAGAGCGAGAAGTGTGTGTGCATTCCAGAACCGGGGTGGTCCGTAAACGGCTTGGGCATGAACGTTGCGTAGGTACCCTGCTGCAGGGCCACTTCCTTGATGACCGTGCGGAAGGTCATGATGTTGTCCGCAGTCTGCAGGGCATCCGCATACCGCAGGTCAATTTCGTTCTGTCCCGGCCCGCCCTCATGGTGGCTGAACTCCACCGAGATACCCACGGATTCCAGCATGGTCACGGCGGTACGCCGGAAGTCCTGCGCAACACCACCCGGGACGTGGTCGAAGTAGCCGCCTTCGTCAACAGGGACCGGCGCACCGTTGGGGCCAAGCTCCTTTGACTTGAGCAGGTAGAACTCGATTTCAGGGTGCGTGTAGCAGGTGAAACCCATATCCGCGGCCTTGGCAAGGGTCCGCTTGAGGACGTTCCTGGGGTCTGCTGCCGAGGGTTCCCCGTCCGGCGTCAGGACGTCGCAGAACATCCTGGACGTTTGTTCGGTCTCACCGCGCCAAGGCAGGATCTGGAAGGTTGAGGGGTCAGGCTGTGCCAGCATGTCGGATTCAAAAACCCGTGCAAGGCCTTCGATCGCTGAACCATCGAATCCCAGGCCCTCTTCGAAGGCACCTTCAACTTCTGCCGGCGCAAGAGCCACAGACTTCAGTGAACCCACGACGTCGGTGAACCACAAGCGTACGAAGCGCACGTCACGCTCTTCGATCGTCCGCAGAACGAACTCTTGCTGGCGGTCCATAGGGCCTCTTTTCCGGTTCGGTGTCCATGCCGCAGTTCCCATCATTGAAGCCACGGCAGCTCAGACTTCACTCTACTAAGCATTCGGTGCGAATGCCGCCGCAGTAGCTGCGCGTAACACAGCGTTTACAAACAGTGACCCTTGACACTCTGCTGGCAGGCGTCGCCGGCACGGCTTAGGCTCTATCCATGGCCCCAAGCAACCTTCCTGAGTCCACCACGCCCGCCGAAGTCCCCGCGCCCTATGGCAACGGTCCAGCGGCGGCAGTCCAGGCACCGTCAACGGGCGCCAAGAAACAGGTCAGCAGGGTGCGCATCCATCACCTTCAGCAGGCCAAGGACAACGGCGAACACTTCGCTATGCTCACCGCCTACGAGCAATACACCGCTGAGATCTTCGACCAAGCAGGGATCGAAGTCCTCCTGGTGGGTGACTCCGCCTCAAACAACGTCTTCGGCAACGAGACCAGCCTTCCCGTCACTGTGGACGAGCTGCTGCCCCTGTGCCGGGCGGTAAGCCGTTCAGCCAAGCGCGCCCTGGTCCTGGCTGACCTGCCGTTTGGCAGCTACGAGGTTTCAACCGAGCAGGCAGTCGCCACCGGCGTGCGTTTCCTCAAGGAAGGATTGGCCCACGCGGTCAAAATTGAAGGCTCTGCCTACTATGCGGAGACTGTGAAGGCCATGGTCCAGGCAGGCATTCCTGTCATGGCCCACATTGGATTCACTCCTCAAAGTGAACACTCCCTGGGTGGCTACCGGGTCCAAGGCAGGGGCGATGACGCCCAACGGCTGATCGAGGACGCAGTGGCGTTGCAGGACGCAGGCGCCTTCAGCGTCCTCATGGAAATGGTGCCCGCGGATACTGCTGCTGCCGTCGATGCAGCGTTGCGCGTACCGACGGTAGGCATCGGAGCCGGCAAGAGCACCACCGGCCAAGTGCTGGTCTGGCAGGACATGGCCGGACTGCGAGGGGGCAAGATGGCGAAGTTCGTCAAGCAGTATGCAGACCTTCGCACGACGCTCACGGATGCCGCCGCAGCCTTTGGAGAGGACGTCAGGTCCGGAGGATTCCCCGGACCTGAGCATTCCTTCTAAGGTGTTCCGGGCCTTCTAAGGTGACCCGGGCGCCCTAGTCATCGTCCTGGGCGTCCCAGGCATCGTTGCGTTGCTTGACCTTTTCCAGCGCGTGCTCGGCTTCTTCCCTGGTCTTGTAAGGACCAATCAGCTGTGTCCAATCGGACATGGCGTCCTCTTCGATCTCATGCGTCTTGACGTTGTACCAGTACTCCGTCACGTCTCCTCCTCGTCCCGTTTGCCCTCAAGCGCGTAACGTTGGCGGAGTCACGTGGGCCCAGCCGCGCTTTGTTACTTGCGTCTCTTGTGTGCCTTATATGATCAATCTATGCCTTCTCTTGCTTCGACCGCACCCATCGGCACGCTCACTCCGGGAATCATCAGCCCCGAACGGCCCGTCCCGGCGTCGATCCCCCGCCCCGAGTACGTCGGCAAGAAGGCACCCAGCAAGTTCACCGGCTCCGAAGTGAAGTCTGCGGAGACCATCGAGAAGATCCGTATCGCCAGCAGGATTGCTGCCCAGGCCATCGTTGAAGTTGGCAAGCACATCCAGCCCGGCGTGACGACGGACCAGTTGGACAAGATTGGGCACGAGTTCCTTTTGGACCACAATGCCTACCCGTCCACGCTGGGCTACCGGGGCTTCCCGAAGTCTCTCTGCTCTTCCCTCAATGAAGTTATCTGCCACGGCATCCCCGATTCCACGGTGGTTCAGGATGGGGACATCCTGAACATTGACATCACCGCATTCATCGGTGGAGTGCATGGAGATACCAATTACACTTTCCTGGTTGGCGACGTGGACGAGGAATCCCGTTTGCTGGTTGAGCGTACGCAGGAGTCGCTCAACCGCGCCATCAAGGCCGTGGCCCCCGGCCGCGAAATCAACGTAATCGGCCGCGCGATCCAGTCCTACGCCAAGCGCTTCGGCTATGGCGTAGTACGGGATTTCACTGGCCACGGTGTTGGTGAGGCGTTCCACACGGGCCTCATCATTCCGCATTACGACGCAGCCCCGGCGTACAACACCGTGATCGAGGCAGGCATGGTCTTCACCATCGAACCCATGCTGACCCTTGGCACGATCGAATGGGATATGTGGTCCGACGACTGGACCGTCGTTACCAGGGACCACAAGCGCACGGCCCAATTCGAGCACACCCTGCTGGTCACCGAGACCGGCGCGGAAATCCTGACCCTTCCCTAGCTTTCCGGAAGGTCCATCGCAGCCCCGGGCGGCTGCGCCATGCCCACCCCTCCTGCCATGATCGGAATTGCATTGTCCAAGAAGGATGAGAAGACCCACAAGAACGCTCCGCTGATCGGAATCGACATCGGCGGCACGGGTATCAAAGGCGGCATCGTCGACCTCAAGAAGGGCAAGCTGATCGGCGAACGCTTCCGGGTTCCCACGCCGCAGCCAGCCACCCCCGAAGCAGTTGCCGAAGTTGTGGCAGAAATCGTCGAAGAACTGTCCAGCCGCCCTGACGCTCCTGCGGCGGATTCCCCTGTGGGTGTCACCTTCCCGGGCATCATCCAGCACGGTGTGGTCAACTCTGCCGCAAATGTGGACAAGTCCTGGCTGGGCACCGACATCGACAAGAAGTTTACTGAGCGACTGGGCCGACCCGTCGAAGTCATCAACGATGCCGACGCCGCCGGTCTCGCAGAGGCCCGCTACGGCGCGGGTGAGGGCGTGGACGGCACCGTCCTGGTCATCACGCTCGGAACCGGAATCGGCTCCGCCTTCATCTTCAACGGTCAATTGGTTCCCAACGCCGAGCTAGGCCACCTTGAGGTGGACGGATTCGACGCCGAAACCAAGGCATCAGCCGTGGCGCGCGAACGCGATGGCTTGAGCTGGGACGAGTACGGCGTCCTGCTTAACCGCTACCTGCAGCACGTCGAGTTCCTGTTCTCCCCCGAACTTTTCATCATCGGTGGCGGCATCTCCAAGCGTTCGGATGAATACTTCCCGCACCTGCAATTGCGCACCAACATTGTCACCGCCAAGTTGAAGAACGACGCCGGCATTGTCGGTGCCGCCCTTGAAGTCGCCTTGCACCACAAGCTGGCAAAGTAACCGGTACCCCGTGATCGACAACGACGCCGTACGTGAAACCGCAATCGTCACCGGCGCCAGCCGGGGCATTGGAGCAGCCGTAGCGCTTGCTGCCGCCCGGAAAGGGTACGGCGTCGTCGTCAACTACTCCTCGGACGCCCCCGGCGCCGATGACGTTGTGGGGAAGATCCTCGCCGAAGGGGGTCAGGCGATGGCCGTGCAGGCCGACGTCAGCCAGCCCGCCGACGTCGGGCGTTTGTTCGACGCGGCCGCCGCATGGGGTCCCGTAACAGCGGTCATCAACAACGCGGCCATCACGGGCAACCTGATTGGAACACTGGCGGAGGTCCCTGCCGCGACAGTGCAGCGCGTCATGGACGTGAACGTCTCCGGCATGATCTTCATGTGCCAGGAAGCTGTCCGCAGACTCTCTACCGACCACGGCGGTCCGGGTGGTTCCATCATCAACATTTCATCGACAGCAACAAAGGCCGGTTCCCCCGGCACCTGGGTTCACTACGCGGCGTCGAAAGGTGCCGTGGACGTTCTGACGGTTGGCCTGGCAGCGGAAGTGGCCAAGCAGGGCATTCGCGTCAATGCCGTCGCTCCCGGCAGCACGAACACCGGACTCCACGCAGCTGCAGGAATGCCCGACCGCGTGGAGAGGCTCAATCCAACCATTCCCATGGGCCGGGGCGCTGAACCTGAAGAGGTGGCCGCGGCTGTGATGTGGTTAATGTCCGGCGAGGCCGGCTACATTACTGGGGCAGTCCTCCCAGTATCCGGCGGCCGCTAGAGCTGGCTTTTCCCGGAGCCTTTGGCTTCCTTGGCGCCGGCTTTCGCGTGGGCCTCGGCCTCATGCCGGAGCAAGGATATGGCGGATTCGAAGTCTTCGAGCGACTCGAATGCCTGATAGACGCTGGCGAACCGCAGGTACGCCACCTCATCCAGTTTCCGCAGTGGACCGAGAATGGCCAGGCCTACTTCGTGGGCGTCGATTTCGGCGGCACCCGAGGAGCGGATGTTCTCCTCGACTTCCTGCGCCAGCATGGCGAGATCGTCTTCGGTGACAGGGCGGCCCTGGCACGCTTTGCGGACGCCGCTGATGACTTTGATGCGGCTGAACGGCTCCCCGACTCCTGAACGCTTGATGACGGACAGGCTGGTGGTTTCCACCGTGGTGAAGCGTCGCCCGCATTCAGGGCATTGCCGGCGGCGCCGGATGGAAGTTCCGTCGTCAGCCATGCGGCTGTCGACCACGCGCGAGTCAGGATTCCGGCAGAACGGACAGTACACGCTGGGCCTCCCTGATCAGCTCCGGCCCACGTCCGACCGGCAGGGTGCCGGAAACGCAAAGGTGCCGGAAGATTCTCTTCCGGCACCAGTTTACGTTCGATGACACCCTAATGACAAGCTTGTAATTACTACATGTAGTGGTGTTGACCCGTACATGTTGTGGTCAGGTCGCCACGGGCACCTGCGGTCTTCGACCTCAGCTTCGACCGCTGAAGCGGATCCTGACCGCATCCCCATGGCCCGGAAGATCCTCCGCCCCGGCCAAACTCACGATGTGGCCACTGACCTGCTCCAGAGCCGCACGGCTGTAGTTGATGACCTGCACTGCCCGCAGGAAGGTGGTGACGTTCAGCCCCGAGGAGAAGGCAGCCGTACCGCTCGTGGGCAGGACGTGATTGGACCCGGCACAATAGTCGCCGAGGCTCACAGGGCTGTAGTCCCCCACGAAAATGGCGCCCGCGTTGCGGATCCGCGCCGCCACGGCCGGTGCATCCGCCGTCATGATTTCAAGGTGCTCAGCGGCATAGGCGTTGCACACCGCAATCCCCTGTTCCAGGTCATCCACCAGCACTACACCCGATTGTGGACCGGAAAGTGCCTCAAGGACACGTGCGCTGTGCTTCGTGGCCGCTGCCTGCCGTGCCAATTCACCCACGACGGCGTCCGCCAGGTCTGCGGAGTCCGTCACCAGGACAGAGGCGGCTTTGGGATCGTGCTCGGCCTGGCTGATGAGGTCGGCAGCCACCAGCGCGGGGTGGGCAGTGGAATCGGCCAGGATAGCGATCTCGGTAGTTCCTGCCTCGGAATCGATGCCAACGACTCCCTTCACCAGCCTCTTGGCAGTGGCGACGAAGATATTGCCGGGCCCCGTGACGAGATCCACGGGCTCGATGGGAGGTACTCCCTCCGAACCGGGGATGCCGTAGGCAAACGAAATGACTGCCTGGGCACCGCCAATTGCGTAGACCTCATCGATTCCCAGCAGCGCTGCCGCGGCAAGGATGGTGGGGTGCGGGAGTCCGCCGAAGTCCTTTTGAGGCGGCGACGCCAAGGCGATGGATTCGACACCTGCAGCAACGGCGGGAACAACGTTCATGATCACCGAGGAGGCCAGGGGCGCCAGACCACCGGGGACATACAACCCAACACGGCCCACGGGAATCCAGTTCTGGCTGACAACCGCGCCATCGGCCAAAGCGACGTCAACATTGGCTGGACGCTGCTGGTCGGCGAATTGCCTTGCCCGGCTGATCGACTCTTCCAGCGCGGCGCGGACAGTCGGATCAATGTCGGCCAGGGCCTTGGCAAGTGCCTCCGCCGGTACACGCGGGTGGGACTGTTCAACGCCGTCGAAATTCCTTGCAAGTTCCGCCAGAGCGGCAAAACCCCGGCTGCGGACGGCTCCCATGATGTCCAGGACCTTCTGCTCCGCGTCCGCCATCGTCTGATGCTTCGCCCTGGGTACCGCAGCGCGCAGCTCAGCCAGCGAGAGGTGGCGGCCGCGGAAATCGATACTGCGGAAATTCAAGGAGGCAGCGGCAGGGGCGGAAGTATCCGAAGAAGTGGTCACCCGGCTATTTTACGGGCTTCCTGGAAAGAACCCCGAACAGCGCAAGTACGAACGTCACGAAGGCGACAGCACCGGGCCACAGGAAGAGGACGGCGTAGGAACGAAGGGTGAAACCGTAGTCCGCGCCCAGGGAAGGGTCCGGAGCCGGGCCCCATAGCTGCGCCGCAAGCAAGCCAACCACCCAGGCAATCGCTGCGCCTGCAGCGCCCCCTGCCAGCGCCAGCGCCAACCGCCTGCCGGCCCCGCTCCCCTGGAGCTTTCCGTCGAGAATGAGGCCCATGACACACCCGGCCACCAACGTCAGCCCGGCAAGGACCAGGTCGCGCGGCAACCACGAATCAGGGTTGGCAGGATTTGCCAGTTCGGGGTTACCCGATACCAGGTTCCCCCCGCCCGGCGCCAGGATCCACCAGAGAACGCCTACGGCTACCCCCGCCGCCGCAGGTAGGACAAGCCACAGGGCGTCCCGCGAACGCCAGGGAGTTGCGGCGTCGGGTTGGGTTTCCGCGGGAACGTGCACAGTGGGCTGAGTCATGGAACTCACATTAACAAAGGTTCACGTGTGCTCATTAAAATGCGGAAGTGGCGCACAGGGAGGAATACCCTGAGAGAAAGACGCCCCCGACCCCAGTTCCAGGAGATTCATCAACGTGGCAAGCGAACTATCCGGCTTCGAAAAGACGTTCAGGGAAATGTTTCGCCGCCATGCCGCCGGGGTGGCCATCATCACAGCCAACCTGAATGGCAAGCCGTTCGGCTTCACTGCCACCTCCGTTGCGTCCCTGTCCGCCGAACCGCCGCGTTTCACCTTCAACATGGCCCGAAGCTCAAGTTCCTGGCCGGCCATCGCCAATGCCAGCTACATTGGCGTGCATATGCTCGGACTGGAGAACCAGGCGCTGGCAGATCGTTTCGCCAAGACGCGGGACCGCTTCGAGGGAGACCACTGGGAGCCAGGTCCGTACGAAGTCCCCATTCTCAAGGACGTCGCAGGTTGGCTGGTGGGAAAGATCCAAATGCGGTTGTCGTTCGAGAACAACGCCGTTGTGGTCGTGGAGGTCGTGGACGGCCAGGTGGGCGACGACGGCGCTCCCCTGCTCTATCACGGTGGCGGCTACAGCCAGCCGAGGCCGCTGGACTACGAAATCTAGCCTCCTCCAGGATTCCGGCCATCCGGTGCGCTAATTATCCAGGCAGGCCGGACCCAACAGGACTTTCAGGTCGCCAAAGAGCGATGGGCTGGGGTTGACCCGCATGTGCACGGGAAGCCCCATGACCTCAACCTTGGTGTCCCCCATGAGCTTGAGCCGGACCTCTGAGTTGCCCCGATGTGTCCGCAGCACATCCCGAAGGTCGGTAACCACCGCCTCGGTGGCCTTGAACGTCGGAATCGTGATCACCACCGGTCCGTTCACGCTCTCACTGAGGTCCGGCACGGAGAGTTCCATGCAGTTCAGCGTCACGGCGCCATCGTCCCTGCGCTGCAGGCGCCCCTTGACCACCACGATCAGGTCTTCAGCCAGGACGGAGGCGATCGGCCCGTACACCTGGCCGAAGAACATGACCTCCATGGAGCCGCCCAGGTCTTCAATCTCGGCACGGGCGTAGGCGTTGCCACTGGCTTTGGCGATCCTGCGGCTCAACGAGGTGATCATGCCCGCGATGGTGACTATCGCGCCGTCGTGCGGTCCGTCCTCGGCGATGATCGAGGTAATGGACTGCTCCGCATGCTGGCTGAGGACGCCTTCCAAGCCCTGCAAGGGGTGATCCGAAACATAGAGACCGAGCATGTCGCGCTCGAAGGACAGCTTGTCCTTCTTTTCCCATTCGGGAAGGTCCGGAATTTCCGTAGTCAGCGAAGCTTCAGGTTCCTGGTCCTCGAAGCCGGCGAAGAGGTCAAACTGGCCGATTGCCTCATTGCGCTTGAGGGTGATGACGGAGTCGATGGCTTCTTCGTGGATCATGGCCAAAGCACGGCGATGGTGTCCAAGCGAGTCGAAGGCACCGGCCTTGATCAAGGATTCGATCGTGCGCTTGTTGCAGACAACGGCAGGCACCTTCATCAGGAAGTCCTTGAACGATGTGTAGCTGCCCTCCGTGGCCCGCGCAGAGACCATGGCTTCCACCACGTTCACGCCGACGTTTCGGATGGCCCCCATGCCGAAGCGGATGTCCGTTCCCACAGGGGTGAAGTTCAACGAGGATTCATTGACGTCCGGCGGAAGAACGGTAATGCCCATCCGGCGGCACTCGTTGAGATAGATCGCAGACTTGTCCTTGTCATCACCGACGGACGTCAGCAGGGCAGCCATGTACTCGGGCGCATAATGTGCCTTCAAGTAGGCAGTCCAGTAAGAAATGACCCCATATGCGGCCGAGTGCGCTTTATTGAAGGCGTAGTCGGAGAACGGAAGCAGAATGTCCCAGAGCGTCTTGACGGCGGCCATGGAGTAGCCGTTGTCCTGCATACCTTGGGAGAAGCCGGCGAACTGCTTGTCCAGCTCCGACTTCTTCTTCTTGCCCATGGCACGGCGCAGGATGTCGGCTTGGCCCAGCGAGTAGCCGGCAAGCTTCTGCGCCACCGCCATAACCTGTTCCTGGTACACGATCAGGCCGAATGTCCCACCCAGGATTTCCTTGAGCGGTTCTTCCAACTCCGGGTGGATGGGAATTACTTCCTGGATCCCGTTTTTACGCAGGGCGTAGTCGGTGTGGGCGTTGGCGCCCATGGGTCCAGGCCGGTACAGCGCAAGGACAGCGGAGATGTCTTCGAAGTTGTCAGGCTTCATGAGTTTGAGCAGGGACCGCATGGGCCCGCCGTCGAGCTGGAACACGCCCAAGGTGTCACCGCGCGCCAGGAGCTCGTAGGAGGCGGCGTCATCCAGTGCGAGGTTTTCCAGGTCCAGGTCGACACCGCGGTTCATCTTGATGTTTTCCAGGGCGTCCGAAATGATCGTGAGGTTCCGGAGGCCCAGGAAGTCCATCTTGATCAGGCCGAGGCCCTCGGACGTTGGGTAGTCGAACTGGGTAATAACCTGGCCGTCCTGGAAACGGCGCATGATCGGAATGACATCGATGATGGGGTCCGAGGACATGATGACTCCGGCGGCATGGACACCCCATTGGCGTTTCAGGCCCTCAATGCCCAGCGCAGTCTCAAAGACCTTGGCGGCCTCGGGGTCCGTGGCGATCAGCTGGCGGAAATCTCCTGCTTCGCTGTAGCGCTTGGACTCCGGGTTCTGGATGTCGGCCAGTGGGATGTCCTTGGCCATGACGGCCGGCGGCAGGGCCTTGGTCAACTGCTCGCCCATGCTGAACGGGTAGCCAAGCACACGGGAGGAATCCTTGAGCGCCTGCTTGGTCTTGATGGTTCCATACGTGACGATCATCGCCACGCGCTCGTCGCCGTACTTCTTCGTGACGTAGTCGATCACCTCGGAGCGGCGGCGATCATCGAAGTCGACGTCGAAGTCAGGCATCGAGACACGGTCCGGGTTGAGGAAGCGCTCGAAGATCAGGCCGTGCTGGAGCGGATCAAGGTCGGTAATACGCATGGCGTAGGCCACCATGGAGCCTGCACCGGAACCACGCCCCGGACCAACGCGGATCCCGTTGTTCTTGGCCCAGTTGATGAAGTCGGCCACCACGAGGAAGTACCCGGGGAAGCCCATCGAGGTGATGACCCCGAGTTCGTAGTCAGCCTGCTTGCGCACTTTGTCCGGCACGCCCTGCGGATAGCGGTAGGCCAGCCCCTTGTCCACTTCCTTGACCAGCCAGGAGGTTTCGTCCTCGCCCGGCGGGCAAGGAAAGCGCGGCATGTAGTTGGCGTCGGTGTTGAAGGACACCTCGCAACGTTCGGCAATGAGCAGCGTGTTATCGCAGGCATCCGGGTGATCACGGAAAAGCTCACGCATTTCCTGCGGGGATTTCAGGTAGTAGCCGCTGCCGGAGAAGGCAAACCTGGATCCGCCGTTGTCGTACGTGGGCTCAAGAAGCGTGGAACCGGACTGAATGGCCAGCAGTGCCTCGTGCGCCTTCGCATCGTGCTCGTGCGTGTAGTGGAGGTCGTTCGTGGCCACCAGGGGAAGATTCAGGTCCTTGGCCAGGCGCAGGAGGTCCCCGGTGACGCGGCGCTCAATGTCCAGGCCATGGTCCATCAGCTCGCAGAAATAGTTCTCCGCGCCAAAGATGTCCCTGAACTCTGCCGCGGCCTCCAGCGCCTCACGGTACTGGCCAAGCCGAAGGCGGGTCTGGACTTCACCGGACGGGCATCCTGTGGTGGCAATAAGCCCCTCGGAGTACGTATTGAGCAATTCCCGGTCCAGGCGGGGCCACTTGCCAAAGACTGAATCCAATGAAGCAATGGACGAAGCCCGGAACAGGTTCCGCATGCCAACGTTGTTGTAGCTCAGAAGCGTCATGTGGGTGTAGGAACCACCACCGGAGACGTCGTCCTTGCGCTGGCTCTCATCCCCCCACCGGACACGTTCTTTGTCCCCCCGGGCCGTACCAGGGGTTACGTAGGCTTCTACACCGATGATCGGCTTGATGCCCTTGTCGGTGGCCTTGCGCCAAAAATCGAAGGCACCAAAGAGGTAGCCGTGATCAGTGGTGGCCAGGGCGGGCATCCCCAGGCGTTCGGTTTCATCGAACAGCTCACCCAGTCGGGCCGCTCCATCCAGCATGGAGTATTCGGTGTGGGTGTGCAGGTGGACGAACGAATCATTGCTGGAAGTCACCACGACAGTCTACCGTCCCGCCCCCGACAAAATGCGGAGCCCTTGGACCGGGCAGGCCCGGAACGGTTGCCTAGGCTGAGCCCGTGGCCAGCAGGTCAAGGGCGTACTGAAGGTCCGCCGGGTAGTCGCTGGTGACTTCCACCCACCCGCCGGTCCGCGGGTGTGTGAAACCCAGTTGCCGTGCATGAAGCCACTGCCGTGTCAGTCCCAGGTTTGCTGCGAGACGGGGATCAGCACCATAGGTGAGATCGCCGGCGCAAGGGTGCCGCAACGCAGAGAAGTGGACCCTGATCTGGTGCGTGCGGCCCGTTTCCAGGTGCACCTCCACCAACGTAGCTTTACCAAAGGCTTCCAGGACCTCGTAGTGGGTCACTGAGGGCCGGCCGTCTTCGATCACCGCGAAGCGCCAGTCGTGGCCGGGGTGGCGGCCGATCGGGGCATCAATAGTGCCCTCCAGCGGATCCGGAAGTCCTTGGACAACCGCGTGGTAGACCTTGTCCACCGTGCGTTCCTTGAAAGCCCTCTTGAGGACCGTGTAGGCATGCTCGGTCTTGGCCACGACCATCACGCCGGAAGTGCCGACGTCGAGCCTGTGGACAATGCCCGCACGCTCCGGTGCTCCCGACGTCGAAATCCGGTAGCCGGCTCCAGCCAGGCCTCCGACCACCGTGGGCCCCACCCAACCAGGCGATGGATGCGCCGCCACTCCCACGGGTTTGTCGATGACAACGAATTCCTCGTCATCCAGCAGGATCTTCAGGCCTTCCACAACTTCCTCCACGACTTCCAAGGGATCCGGCCGCTCGGGAACCGTGACGTCCAGCACCGCGCCCGCAATGAGCTTTGCTGACTTGCCGAGAGCCGCACCGCCGCTGGTGACGTTTCCTTCGGCGATAAGCAGCGCCGCAGCAGAACGCGAAATGTCCAGCAACCTTGCAAGGCCGGCGTCAGCCCGCGCTCCTGCAAGGTCCTCAGGTACTACAACCGATTCACTCACCGACAGTCTCCCCGCCGGAGCCCGGAGCCGGCTTGGCTGGCTTCGCTGACTTCGGTGCGGCCACTTGCCGGGTGCCATCCATGCCCACCCCGCGCAGGGTCAGCAGGCAAATGATGACAACGCCCGATACAACAGCGGAGTCGGCGATGTTGAAGATCGCAAAGTTTGGTACCTGGATGAAATCCACTACATGGCCCATGGCGAAGGACGGTTCACGGAACAAGCGGTCGGTCAGGTTTCCCAATGCACCGCCAAGCAGCAGCCCAAGCGACAATGCCCACCAGGCGGAGCCGAGCCGTCGCAACTGCAAAAGGATGGCTACAGACACCCCGGCCATGACGATCGTGAAGATCCAAGTGACGTTCTCACCGATGGAAAAAGCTGCCCCTGAATTCCGGATGTAGTACCAGTGCAGCAGTGGTGGCAGCACTGGAATGCGCTCACCTTCTGTCATGGTGCTGGTCACCCAGAGCTTGGTGAGCTGGTCAAAGACATAGGCAAAAACCGCAAAGCCGGCAAAGAGCCACAGCATTGCGGGACGCCATTTCCGGACGGGAAGTTCCGGCCGGGATGCGTCGTCGGTGAGGTCGTCGGTCATAGTGCTTTCGTTCGTGGAGCGTTGGGGGCTGCTGTCAGGGTGTTAACAGCAAAAGCCGGTGGCAGAGGAGACCCCAGCCACCGGCTTTCAGAATACTTGCTAAACGTCAGCGGTTGCTTCGCCGACCTCAGGGGCAGCGACGGAACCACGGGCGTCGAGGTCGCGCAGCTGGCCCTCGATGTATGCCTTCAGGCGTGAGCGGTAGTCACGCTCGAAACCACGGAGCTGCTCAACCTTGCGCTCCAGGACCGAACGCTGCTGCTCAAGGGCGCCAAGGATCTTCCGGGACTTCTCCTGGGCGTCGTTGACCAGGCTGGAAGCCTCGATCTGCGCCTCAGCGATAATCTTTTCCTTCTGCTGTGCACCGTCGGCAACGTGCTTGTCGTGCATCTGCTGCGCCATGGCCAGCAGGCCTGCAGCGGACTCAGCGGTCGGCGTAACACCGTTGCTGGGAGCCGGTGCCTTGGCGGCGGCAGCCGCAGCGGCCTGCTCGGCTTCCTTCTTCTTGGCAGCCTCAGCAGCCTTCGCTTCGGCTTCCGCCTTGGCCTCGGCTTCCTTGTCCACCTTGGCCGGGGCAGGAACCTTCTCGACGACCGGAGCCGCAGCAGTTGCCGCGGGCACAGCCGAGCCAGCTTCGCCGAGCTTCTTGCGAAGTTCGTCGTTCTCCTGGTTCAGGCGGCGCAGCTCAACCACGATCTCGTCGAGGAAGTCATCTACCTCGTCCTGGTCGTAGCCTTCGCGGAACTTGGTCGGCTGAAAGCGCTTGTTGACAACGTCTTCTGGCGTCAAAGCCATCTGGTCACCTCGTTGGTCTAGTTAGTCAGTAGGCCTTCCGGCCGTTCAAAACTACGGTACCTAAATATCATCTGGTTCCTCCAATTCAACACCATCGTGTTGAATTGGAGAATTTGCGGCCTTCAGACCCATCGCGAGCCCCCGGTTCCGCGGTACAGCATCACTGCGCAGCTACGCCAGGCTACTGCTCACCGCCATGGCAATGCTCACGGCGATAATCAGGATCAGGAAGCCCAGGTCCAGGGAGATTCCACCCAGCTGCAGTGGAGGTATCAACCTGCGAAGCCTCCTCAGTGGTGGGTCTGTCACCGAGTAGACAATATGGGCTGTTACCAACGCCACACCGCGGGGACGCCATTGACGGGCGAACATCTGAACCCATTCGAAGATCAGCCTGATGATAAGGGCAATGAAAAACAGCAACAACACAATATAGATAAGGCCGAAAACAATGCCCACGAGTTAGCTCAGATCTCCCACTTGTTCCGGAATGCCGATCGGTCCTTACTATTGCAACACAGATGCCAGGCAGGTTGACCCGCCTGGCATCATCGTAGCGATCGTTCTTAGCTCTGGTTGAAGAAGCTGGCCTGCGTTTCGCTGGCCTTCTTGTCGTCCCCGATGACTTCAACATACGACGGCGACAGCAGGAAGACCTTGTTGGTCACCCTCTCGATGCTGCCATGGAGGCCAAAGACCAAACCGGCCGAGAAATCCACCAAACGCTTGGCATCTGCCTCGCCCATATCGGTGACGTTCATGATCACGGGAATGCCATCCCGGAAGCTTTCGCCAATAATCTTGGCGTCATTATAGGAACGCGGATGGACTGTGGTGATCTGCCTCAAACCCGAGGCATCTTCGCGGCTCGACGCCGCACGCTTAATGGGTGTCACGGGTGCGCGGTATTCCTCTTCGGCGTCAGCAGTGGGCATTTCACGGACAACTTCCCGGACGGGTGCAGGCGCTCGGCGCTCTTCCCGGTCCTGTGCCTGGGGGCGTTCTTCGTCGTGGTGCGCGACGGCCTGCTCAGATTCGTAGTGTTCATCGCCGTCGGCGAGCCCAAGATAGATCATTGTCTTGCGCAGAGCGCCAGCCATGGTGCACTCCTATCGTTTCTGCAGTAGGCGGGCCGCCATGACTTGACATATTGGAACCCCGGCCCGTCATTCCAATACTTTGACGCTACCCCACGGCCGGACGCGAACCGAGAATATCGGAGCCAATTCTCAGGTGTGTCGCCCCAAACTTGATAGCGGCCTCAAGGTCCTGGCTCATCCCCGCTGATATCCCTGAAGCAGCCGGATGATTGGTCCGAAGTCCTGCGGAAACACCCGCAAGCCGCTCAAAGGCCGCTTCAGGATCTGCACCCAGCGGGGCCACAGCCATCACCCCGGCGAGCCTCAGTCCTGGCGCGGAAGCGATCATTGCCGCCAGGGATTCCACGTCCGAGGGCCGCGCCCCACCACGGTGCGCCCCGGCGTCGTCATCCAAACTGACTTGGATGTAGCACTCAAGGTCATTCCGGCCTGTGGCGTCCTGTTCGCGGGCGACTGCCTTTTCAAGTGCCTCAATCACCTGGGGACGATCCACAGACTGCACCGAGTAGGCGTATTTAGCCACTGATTTCGCTTTTTTGCTCTGCAATTGGCCAATGAAATGCCATCGGACGTCCAGGTCCGTGAGTTCGGCGCTTTTGCCTGCAGCTTCCTGGTCCCGGTTCTCGCCGAAATCCCGGACACCCAGCGTGGATAGTCGCCGGACATCAGCTGCCGGGTGGAACTTGGTCACGACGATCAGCCCTGGCAGATCCACGCGTCCCGCCGCAGCCGTCGCCGCGGAAATCCGCGTCTGAACAATCTCAAGCCGCCGGGCGAGTTCAGTGGTGCGGGCATCAGAACCTGCAACGCCGGACACCGCGTTATCTTGCCCAAGGCTAGTCATGAGTCCACACCAAACCTGCGAATCGCCCGGTACGGGCATCCCGCCGGTAGGAATAAAGGGAGTCATTTTCCAGGGTGCATTCCCCTGAGTACTCAACGGTGACGCCTTCTTCGGCCAGCTGGGCGCGAACACCGGCGGGAAGGTCCAAAGCCGGCGTTCCCCACGATGTGCTCGACCAGGCGGCAGGTGCCACCTCGGCAACTTCTTCGCGAAGCTGCTCGGGAACCTCATAGCAGGAGCCGCAAATAGAAGGCCCCAGCCAGGCACTGATGTTCAGGGCACCGAGCATGCGCATCTCGTTGACGGTTGCCGGGACAACAGCGGAGGCTACGCCCGGCCGGCCTGCATGCGCAACAGCGATGACGGGACCGCGATCGCCTGCATCTCCAATGAGGACCACAGGAACACAGTCAGCCACCATGACCGACAATGGCTGGGCAGCCTGGCCACCCGAAGGCACTGAGACCATTGCATCCGCGGTGGGACCGGGACCGTAGCTCGAAATAAGCGCGACCTCATTGCCATGGACCTGGTCCATGTACTGAAAGCTACGGTTGCCCAGGCTTGCGGCATCGTCCAACCGGGAACGACGCGCAGTCACATCCCCGGGGTTGTCCCCCACATGGAGGGCCAGGTTCCCGGCGCCTGTGTCCGTGAAGGCAACAGAAACGCCGGGCCGTACTTCATTGCGCCACCAAAACACGGGATATCGACTCTCGAAGCCCGCTTACTTCAGGAAATCGGGAACGTCGAGGTCATCCGAGCGGCTACCCGACAGGTCCGGCTCCACAACGGCCGGAAGGTCGACGTCGAATCCGGAGTCCGCGGGGAGCGCCGACGGACGCTGCTGGCCCCAGTTGCTCAGGCCGGCGGCGCCGATGCCTGCAGTTGCATGCTGCGGTGCATTCGCGTTGGACGGAGCGGTACTCGGCGCGGCAGGACGCTCGGCAGGCACGGGGTTCTGCGCGGGACGCGACTGGTCCATGGACGGAGAGGTTGCCTTGACGTCGTCGAACCCGGCGGCAATGACGGTGACACGGGCTTCGTCGCCGAGGGCGTCGTCGATGACCGCACCGAAGATGATGTTCGCTTCCGGGTGCGCGACTTCCTGTACCAGGCGGGCTGCCTCGTTGATTTCGAACAGGCCGAGGTCTGAACCACCCTGAATGGACAGCAGCACGCCATGCGCGCCATCAATGGAGGCTTCCAGGAGTGGCGAGGCAATGGCCAGCTCGGCAGCTTTCACCGCGCGGTCTTCGCCACGTGCGGATCCGATACCCATGAGCGCGGAGCCCGCACCCTGCATGACAGATTTGACGTCGGCGAAGTCGAGGTTGATGAGGCCCGGGGTGGTGATGAGGTCCGTAATGCCCTGGACACCGGAGAGCAGTACCTGGTCAGCTGAGCGGAAAGCGTCCAGGACGGAGACGTTGCGATCGCTGATGGACAGGAGCCGGTCGTTGGGGATCACGATCAGGGTGTCAACTTCGTCACGCAGGGCATCGATACCTGCTTCGGCGGAGCCCGCACGACGGCGGCCCTCGAAAGTGAAGGGGCGGGTCACCACGCCAATGGTCAGCGCACCAAGGGAGCGGGCGATGCGCGCGACTACAGGGGCTCCACCAGTTCCGGTGCCACCACCTTCGCCGGCCGTCACGAAGACCATGTCAGCGCCGCGGAGAACTTCTTCGATCTCGTCAGCGTGGTCTTCAGCGGCCTGCTTGCCGACCTCGGGGTTGGCTCCGGCGCCGAGGCCGCGCGTAAGCTCACGACCGACGTCGAGCTTGACGTCGGCATCGCTCATGAGGAGCGCTTGCGCGTCAGTGTTGATGGCAATGAACTCGACGCCCCGGAGGCCGACCTCGATCATGCGGTTGACTGCGTTCACGCCACCGCCGCCGATGCCGACGACCTTGATGACGGCCAAGTAATTCTGCGGTGCTGCCACGTTTCGTGCCCCTTGCTTGTGTCCTATAGCGAAACTGATCGAGTCCAACTTGAATCCTTGGACCTTAACCCTCTAGTTGAAGGTTATAGTTATGTCAAGTAACTCTACTGCGACGGTATTTCCTCCGCTTCGCACATGCAATGACCGCTTGCGCGTGTCGCTTGATTGTCGCGAAATAAGGTCACCGAGGCCCGCAGGTTACGTGCTCAATGCTCTTTATTTGGTGAATGGATGCCGGGGCACGCTGACGTCGTAGACGTTCACGGGGACTTTGGGATCCGGCGGCATCTTCAGCAGTGCCTCAAGTGCCTTCGCCTTCAGTTCCTTGTCCTCGGCATTGCCCCACACTACCGTCTTTCCGTCCACCAGTTTTAGCTCGACGGCATCAGGCGACGCAGCAGATGCCGTGGACATCCTGGCCAGCACATCGGCCGGCAAAGTGTTCAGGACAGCCGCAATCGCTTTAAACAGCCCGGTGTTGGTGGCACCTGCACCGGCGTCGATCAGGGGCAGCGCCACCGCAGACTGATCCTGCGTGGCTCCCAGCTGAACACCATCCACATCCACCATCACAAACGTGTCACCCTGCTTCAACAGGGCCACCGGTACGCGCTCATTGACGTGCACCAGCAATTCCGACGGCGGCCTTGCCTCCACGGTTGCCGAACGTACCTGGACCAAGGGCTTCAGGAGCTCATTGACTTCCTGCCCGCTCACCTGCGGCAGCGGCTTGCCCTCCACGGCTGTCAAGGCCTTCTGCACGTCCTCAGGCGTCAGCAGCTTGGTTCCGTCCACCGTGATGGTCCGGACCGCGAGCACGGGTGAATAGATGGCACCCGTTATGAGCACGGCGACGAAAGCCGTAACGATGGCGAAAGTCCACAGCAGGAGCCGGCGCTTGCGTTTGCCCTTCGGCTCGGGAAAAGCAATGACATTGTCCGGGCCGTTTTTTGGAGAAGGCTCAACTGACCTCTGGGCGCTGATGACGCTTTCCGGGGAACCACCCGCCGGACGGCCCTTATTCTCCCGACCGGAATCCGCCGCGGGCTTGAAGGTTGGCTTGCGGGTGCTAGCCACCCAACGCCTCCACAATCACCGGGCCGTATGCAGTGACATCTCCGGCTCCCACGGTCAGCACTATGTCACCCTCACCAGCGGCCGCCACAATGGCTTCCACAGCTTCGTCGCCGGAGACCAGTCGTCCCTGGGAGAGCCTGTCAGCAATCAGCGAACTAGTGACACCGGGGATGGGGTCTTCACGGGCAGGGTAGATGTCCAGGACCAACGCCGTGTCCGCAGCATCCAGCGCCGATGCAAACTCCGCAGCGAATTCCCGGGTCCGGGAAAACAAATGCGGCTGGAAGAGAACGTGGACTTTGTTGCCGCCAGCCACGGAGCGGGCGGCGGACAGGGCTGCACGCACTTCGGTTGGGTGGTGGGCGTAGTCGTCGTACACACGCACGCCCCTCCCCTGCCCCTTAAGTTCAAAGCGCCGGGACGCACCGGTGAAGTGTCCAAGTGCCGTAGCTGCCGTCCCTGGCGCTACGCCAAGCTCCAAGGCGACGGCGAATGCGGCTGCGGCGTTCAGGGCGTTGTGCCTTCCGGGGACCTGCAGGTTCAAGGTGTAGCTGGCTCCATCCACCGCTACCGACACATCACCCGGACCGCCATCGCCAAGCCGGATATCGGCGTCGTGGCTTGTCCCGTACGTCAGCACACGCGTGGTTGCCTTGGCGGCCGTCCGCTCCGCCAACGCGCGGGCGCCGGGGTCGTCCGCACATGCCAGGAGGACTCCGTGGGGCGGCAGGAGCGCTGCGAAGTTATCGAAGGAGGCGAAAACAGCTTCCGCGGTTCCGTAGTGGTCCAGGTGGTCGGCTTCCACGTTGGTGACGACGGCGATCAGGGGACGGTAGTTGAGGAACGAGCCATCGGACTCGTCCGCTTCAGCCACGAAAATGTCCGAGGAACCGTGGGCCGCGTTGACCCCCAGCGCCGGGACGTTCGCGCCAATGGCAAACGACGGATCCAATCCCGCTTCCTTGAGCAGGACCGCAACCATTGACGTGGTGGTCGACTTGCCGTGGGTGCCGGCGATGGTGACAACCCTGTGGCCGTCCATGGTCGCAGCCAATGCCTCGGAACGATGCAGCACGGGCAAACCGGCCTCGCGGGCCGCCGACAACTCAGGATTGTCGGCACGGATTGCGGAGCCGGCAACAACAGTCTGGGCGTCACCCAGGTTGCCGGAATCGTATCCCACTGCAATACGGGCACCTGCTGCAGCCAGGTCATGCATGACGGGAAGGTCCTTGGCGTCAGTACCACTCACAGGAACACCGCGGGCCACCATGATCCGGGCGATGGCAGACATTCCCACCCCGCCGATGCCGATGAAGTGTACTCGTCCAAGGGACTCAAGTGGTGCAATCGCGTGTGTCATGCGGATACCGCTTCCAAGACAAGATCAGCCATGCGCTGATCGGCGTTTCTGATGCCAAGGGCCTCGGACCTGCGGGCCATTTCGTCCAGCCTCCCGCGATCCGATACGAGCGGAATGAGCTCTTCTTTGAGCCATTCCGGGGTGAAATCTTTGTCCTGGACCATCAGCGCTCCGCCGGCCTCCACCAGCGCGGCTGCATTAAGCGCTTGCTCACCATTGCCGATGGGCAGGGGCACGAACACCGCAGGAACCCCTACTGCTGCCACTTCGCTGACCGTTGCGGCTCCGGCACGGGCGAGCAGGATGTCGGCAGCAGCGTAGACATCCTCCATTCCATCCACGTACTCCACCTGCCGGTACCCATCAGCGGCGAGGGGTCCGCCGTCGTTATCCAGGACTGCCTTGCCGGCACCGGTGATGTGCAGTGTTTGGATCCCCGCAGCTGCCAGCTCGGGCAAGGCAGCAGCCACAGCACGGTTGATGCTCAGGGCTCCGGAGGACCCACCAGTCACGATCAGGGCAGGACGGTCCGGATTGAGGCCCAGCGAAGCCTTGGCAGCAGGCGCGGCCCCGGAGCGGTCCAGTCCCGAGATTGCCCGGCTCATGGGCATGCCCACATGGCGGGCGCCGCGAAGGCGCGTACCGGCAAACGCCACGGCAACATGTCGGCTGAACCGTGCACCTACGCGATTTGCGAGCCCTGCTTTCATGTTGGCCTCATGGATCACGATGGGCGTACCGCGCCTGCGGGCTGCCAGGTACATGGGAGTGCAAACGTAGCCGCCCACGCCCACCAGGACATCTGCCTGGGCCTCATGGAGGATTCGTTCCGCTTGCTTGACGGCTCCCCGCAACCGTCCCGGAAGCTTCAGGAGATCCAGGGACGGTTTTCGTGGCAACGGGACCCGGTCAATCGTGGCGAGCTTGTACCCGGCCGCTGGGACAAGCCTGGTTTCCAGGCCCGACGGCGTGCCCACAGCCAGGATGGCAGCTTCCGGACGCTTTTCCTTGATTGCGTCCGCGATGGCCAGCAACGGACTGACATGGCCAGCCGTACCACCGCCTGCAAGCACGACGGACAAAGGCTTGGACGCGTGGGAGGAATCTGAAGTCATGAAGTGCTATTTACGCTTTCGTGCGGTCTTGGACAAACGACGCGGCAAGAGCCGGGGACGCTGTTGTGGTGGCAACTGTCCGCGGGCCAAGGACAACACTACGCCCACGCCGCACAGCGACATCACCAAGGCCGAGCCACCTGCAGAAATGAAAGGCAGCGGGACACCGATCACGGGAAGCAGCTGCGTCACCACTGCCATGTTCATGCTTGCCTGTCCCAGGAGCCACACCATGATGCCACCGGCGAGCGTGCGCTGGAACGGATCGGTCTGCCGTACGACGACACGGAAAATGGCGATGCCGAGGATGGCGAACAGCACCAGGACCACCAAGGTGCCCACCAGTCCCAGTTCCTCGCCAATGATGGCAAAAATGAAGTCATTGTGGGCCTCTGGAAGCCAGTTGTATTTTTGCCGGCTCTGCCCCAGCCCAAGACCGGTCCAACTGCCCTGCGCCAATCCGTACATGCCATTGGTGGACTGGTAGGTGAAGTCGGAATCTGCGGTGCAGGAATCCCCTGCCATGCCCAGCCAGGCCGTCACCCGGCAGATCCGGTTGGGACTGATGATTGTCATGGCTGTAGCGCCAATGGCTCCGGCGACGCCGGCAATTGCCAGCATCTTTGTGGGAACCCCGGCAAAGTACAGCCCTGCGGCAACGATGGCCATGACAACGATCGCTGTGCCCAGGTCATTGCCCACGAGGATCAACCCAAGGACCAGGCCGGCCCCTGGGACCACCGGTATGATCACGTGCATCCAGCGGTGCAGGTATTTCTCCTTGCGTGCCAGGACTGCAGCGATCCAAACACAAAGGACCAGCTTCGAAACTTCCGAGGGCTGGATGCTGATGCCGCCGATATCGATCCAGTTCTGGTTGCCCAAGGTGCTGCGACCGAAAACCTGGACAAGTATCAGCAGGACCACAACGGCACCGAGGCCCCACCAGGACAGCCTTTTCATCCAGCTGACGTTGGTCCGCGAGATCAGGTACATCGCCACCAGTCCGACGACGCCAAACATCGCCTGCTTCAATGCATCGGCGTAGGGCGACTTGCCTTCGGAGATCGCTTCCACACTGGATGCGGAGAGCACCATCATCACACCGATGGCGGTCAGGGCCAGGGCGCATCCAAGAATGAGGTAATACGTGGAGCTGTTGGGAGCTTTGCTCTTGCCCTCCAAGCCTTCCCAGAAGGAGCGAACGTGGCCCCGAAGCCGGGCGGGCTTCCTGCGGGCAGCCGAAGGAGCCTGGGCTCCGACATCCCCGGAAACCTTGCCGCGGCTGCGGGTGGGCGTGCTGACCATTGTTACTCCTCGGTGGTCTTTGCCTGCCCTTCCACGAGCTCGCGTACTGCCTGGACGAAAGCGTCGCCACGGTGAGCGTAGGAAGAGAACTGATCCATGGATGCAGCCGCCGGAGCCATGAGCACGGTGTCACCTGGCTCCGCCACGCTGGCCGCTGCCCTCACAGCCTGGGCCATGATGGTCTCACCAAAAATCGGCGAGGAGGCGTTACCGTCTGCGGTCTGCACACTTTCAGTGTCGCCCTTGGGCTGGGCTATCACGGGGACATCCGTTGCGTGTCGCTGGAGCGACGCTTCCAAGGCCTCCGTGTCAGTGCCGATGAGCACAACCGACTTCAAACGGGGAGCGTGCTCCTTGACGAGGTCATCGTAATTGACGCCCTTGGAGAGTCCCCCTGCGATCCACACCACATTGTGGAAAGCCGAAAGAGCGGCCGAGGCAGCGTGTGGGTTGGTGGCCTTTGAATCATTGATCCACAGCACGTCGTCGTGTTTGGCCACGAGCTGGATACGGTGTGCACCGGGAAGATAGTTGACCAAGCCCTGCTTCACGGCGGCAGGCTCAACCCCATAAGCACGGACGAGGGCAGCTGCGGCCAGGGCATTGGCCACCATATGGCGCGGTGCCACTGGCCCCAGATCGGAGATGGACGCGAGTTCGGCGGCTGAGTTTTTCCGCTCTTCGATAAACGCGCGGTCAACCAACAATCCATTCACGACGCCCAGCATGCTGATGCCAGGGGTGTTCGTGGTGAATCCGACCGCGCGGCAGCCTTCCACGACGTCCGCGTTCTCCACCATGCGTTCGGTTTCAATTTGATCGGCGTTGTAGATTGCGGCCTTCTGCGTGTTCTCGTAGACCTTCGCTTTGTCTGCAAGGTACGACGCGTAGGAGCCATGCCAGTCCACGTGGTCTTCGGCGACGTTCAGGCATACGCTGGCCACCGGTGACAGCGAATGGCTCCAATGCAACTGGAAGCTTGAGAGTTCCACCGCAAAAGCGTCGTACTCCACCGGATCCCTGAGCGCGTCAAGGATGGGCGTGCCTACGTTGCCCACCGCAATGGCCTTGAGTCCGGCCGCCTGCAGCATGGACTCTGTCATCCCAACCGTGGTGGTCTTGCCGTTGGTGCCGGTGATGGTGAGCCAATCAGCGGTCTTCCGGCCAGCCCGTTCGCGGACGCGCCACGCCAATTCGACGTCGCCCCACACGGGAATGTGCTTGCGTTTGGCGGCGGCCAGCAAGGCTTGGTCCGGGCGCCATCCCGGCGAGGTCACAATGAGCTCGGGCTTGTTGCCGTCGATGAGGGGAAGGACCTTGACGGCCTCTTCGCCCAGCAGTACATCCACCGCACCCACGATTTTCAGGGTGTCGGCCTGCGCCTCTGCTTTCGCCGTGGTCGAGGCATCCACCACCACAACTTTTGCGCCAAGTTCGATGAGGGTATCTGCGGCAGCAAAACCCGACACGCCGATTCCGGTCACCACCACCCGCAAGCCACGCCAATCAGCATCCCAGCTGGTGAGATCCTTGAGGCGGTCGTTGGCCGACTGCGAGCTCTCCTGGTTTGCGTTCACAGCAGCACCACCCATTCAGCGTAGAAGATTCCAAGGCCTGCGGCCACGAAGAGCCCGGCAAGAATCCAGAAGCGGACAACAACCGTGACCTCTGCCCAACCCTTCAGTTCGAAGTGATGTTGCAGTGGGGCCATCTTGAAGACCCGTTTGCCACCCGACAGCTTGAAGAAGCCAACCTGGATGATGACGGAAAGGGTGATCAGGACGAACAAACCACCGATGAAGGCCAGCAAAAGTTCTGTGCGGGAGAGGATTGCGAAGGCGGCAACAGCGCCTCCGATTGCCAGGGAACCAGTGTCACCCATGAAGATCTTGGCCGGTGATGTGTTCCACCAGAGGAAGCCCACCAAAGCGGCGCTCAGGATTGCCGCCAGGAGCGCCAGGTCCATGGGGTCGCGTACTTGGTAACAACCGCTGCCCGCCTCACGGGGCGAACCACAGGCCTGGTTGTTCTGCCAGATCCCCATGATCGTGTAGGCGCCGAACACCATGATGGATGCTCCCGACGCGAGGCCGTCCAGGCCGTCTGTCAGGTTCACGCCATTCGTAGCCGCAGTGATAATGAGGTTGGACCAAATGACAAAGAGAATTGCGCCCAGGATGGTCCCGCCAAAGGCGAGATCCAGCCAGGGGATGTCACGGACGAGGGAAATTTGCGTGGAAGCCGGACGGAGTCCGTCCTCGTTCGGAAACTGCAGCACGAGAACGGCAAAAATGATGCCAACGGCGGCTTGCAGGATCAGCTTGGCACGGGCGTTCAGGCCCAAACTGCGCTTGTTGGAAATTTTGATGTAGTCATCCAGGAAGCCAACGAAGCCCATTCCTACCATGAGGAACAGCAGAAGCAGCCCGGACGCGGAGGGCCCCTCGGACCGTGGATTCATCATCCACATGATCAAGTGGGTCACGAAGTAGCTGATCAGGACCGCCGCAACAACCACGGTCCCGCCCATGGTGGGCGTGCCTCGCTTGGTGTGGTGCGAGGTTGGGCCGTCGTCCCGGATGAACTGGCCATAGCTCTTTGCCACCAGGAACCTGATGAACAGGGGCGTCCCTATCAGGGCCACCAGAAGGGCGACGCCGGCGCCGATCAAAAGTGCAATCACAGCAGCTCGTTCCCTTCGCTTGCGGCATCTTCAGCCGCGCTTTCCCCGGTGGACTCGGCCCGTGGGGGTAATGCTATCCGATCACCCAAATGCCTCAGCCCCACCCCATTGGAGGACTTGAACAAAACCAGGTCTCCGGGTTGCAGCTCCCGTTGCAGGAGTTCGTAAGCTTCTTCGGCAGTCTCCGTGAACGAACATTCGTCGCCCCACGAACCTTCCTGGATGGCCGATATGTAAAGGGCCCGCGCTTCGCGTCCCACCACCACGAGCCTGGAGATGTTCAGGCGAACCACCTGTGTTCCCACGGCGGTGTGCTCGCGGATGGAATCCTCGCCGAGCTCCAGCATGGCCCCAAGCACGGCCCAGGTCCGTCTGCCCTGTCCAAGATCAGCGAGTGTGCGCAGTGCTGCCCGCATCGACTCAGGATTGGCGTTGTATGCGTCGTTGATGATGGTGACACCGTCAGGGCGTTCGGTTCGTTCCATGCGCCAGCGGCTGGCGGCGGACTGGGAACTAAGCGAGGAAGCAATGTCTGCCGCCGGGATGCCCGCGGCAAATGCCGCAGCAGCGGCAGCCAGCAGGTTCGTCACGTGATGGCCGCCGATCAGGCGGCTGCGGACGCGAACGGAAGGGCCGCCGTCGGGCAGTACAAGATCAAACTCGGGGTGGCCCTCTGCGTTGACTACAACGTTGCGCGCTTCCACGTCTTCGTTCGTCGCTGGAGAGGCGCTAAAGCCCAGGACCTTGGCCGTGGTGCGGCTCTTCATGGCGGAAACCCGGCCATCGTCCAGGTTCAGGACAGCCGTACCGTGCTCACTGAGCGCTTCAACGAGTTCGCCCTTGGCCGTGGCGATGTTTTCCACACCGCCGAATTCCCCGGCGTGCGCGGTGCCGACCACCAGCACCACGCCAATATCGGGCTGCACCATCCCAGCGAGGTACTTGATGTGCCCGATGCCGGTGGCTCCCATCTCAATGACGAGGAAGCGAGTGTCCGTATCGGCGGCAAAGACTGTCAACGGGACGCCGACCTCACCGTTGTATGAGCCGCGCGGAGCCACCGTGGGCCCGGCTTGGGACAACACGCCGGCGAGTAAGTCCTTGGTGGTGGTCTTGCCGGCGGACCCGGTAATGCCGATGACCGTAAATTCCTCGCCGCGCTGTTCCCTGGCGGAGCGGATGCGGCGGATTGCTTCGGCAGCAAGGGCTCCCATGGCGAGCACGGCGTCATCGACGACGACGGCGGGATACGGCTTGCCGTCGACATCGGTGACCTCGCGTTCGGCCAGCACCAGGACGGCACCCCGCTCGAAGGCAGCGTCGACGAAGTCATGACCGTCCGCGTGTTCGCCGGGCTTCGCCACGTAGAGCGAACCAGGTGTAGCTTCCCGGGAATCAGTGACGACGGAAGTGGGCGCGATGTCCCCGTCTCCGGTTAAACGGCCATGGGTGATGTGGGCGATCTCCGCCGCAGTAAGTGCAATCATCTCGGTTTAGGACTCTATCCGCTGGTCCGTTGAAACGCTGAATCCCCTGGATGTCAAGGCGGCCCGCAATTCCACTCTGTCGTCAAGGGCGAGGTTGACGCCCTTGACCTCTTGCCATACCTCGTGGCCGCGACCTGCGATGAGGATGGTGTCCTTCGGGGTGGCCAACTCCACTGCACGTCTGATGGCGGCATCCCGCGGCGAGGATTCGATGATTTCACTGGTCAGGTTGCCGGCCTCACGGGCAGCATAGGCACCTGCCAGCACCTCTGAACGGATAGCTGCTGCATCCTCATCGTGGGGGTCGTCGTCGCTGACGATGACAATGTCTGCCAAGCGTGCGGCGATGGCGCCCATCGTAGGACGCTTGCTTTGGTCCCGTTGCCCGGTGGCCCCGAACACCACGATCACACGGGAGCCTTGTTCGCGGGACCGGACAGCCTGCAGCGCGCGGGCCAGGGCATCCGGGTTGTGTGCAAAGTCCACCACGGAGGCCGGCGCGGTGGAGATGAGCTGCATTCGTCCGGGAACGGCCACGGTAAAGGGATCGTGGGCGTCGAGTGCGCCCTGGAGGGTCTCTGCATCGACGCCTGATGAAAGGACCATGATCGTGGCCAGGGCCGCGTTCGCCACGTTGAAGTCACCCGGCAAGCCAGTGTGTACGCGCAGGACACGGCCATCCGTGTGCCGCAGTTCAAAATCGGTGCCGAGTCCACGGGCCGTGGTTGAGGCCACGGACCAATCGGCAGGGCTGCCTCCTGCCGTGACAGTAAGTGTGGTGACCGGAATGTCCGCTGTTCGCGCCAGGTTGCGGCCCCACTCGTCGTCCACCATCACCACTGCCTGGCGTGCCCGTCCGGGGGTGAACAGCTCAGCTTTGGTGCGGAAATACTCGTCCATGCTGCCGTGCAGGTCCAGGTGGTCCTGGGTGAGGTTCGTGAACCCGGCGACGTCGAACATCACGCCATCCACGCGGTGATAAGCAACGGCGTGGGAGGACACCTCCATGGAGGCCGCCTCCAGCCCACGTTCCCGCATCAAGGCAAGCAGTGCATGGACGTCGGTGGATTCCGGCGTCGTCAACAAGCTCGGAATGGGATCTCCCCCGGCCAGGATTTCGATTGTTCCGATGAGCCCCGGGGTTTTACCCAGGGCACGGAGCAAGGAGTTGATGAAGTACGTTGTGGTCGTTTTACCGTTGGTCCCGGTCACTCCGAACAGTGTCGGGAACCCGCCGTCGTCCGGCTGGCTGCGGTAGATCAGGGCAGCCAAACGCCCGACGACGGTGCGCGGCTCCTCGACGATAAGGACAGGTACGGGCTGCTCGCCTGTCAAGGCAAGCTGCCGTGCCCCGGCGTCGTCCGTGACTACGGCGACCGCGCCGGCGTCGACCGCTTGGGGGACGAAGTCGGCACCATGGCGCGAAGCGCCGGGCAGGGCCATGTAAAGGTCACCGGGTTCAACAGCCCGGGAGTTCAGCGAGATCCCCGTCACTCCCCTGGTTCCGCCGTCCGCCGGGACGGCGACACCCAGGGCTTCTGCAATGGTCGACAAAGGCACTGCAGCCACAGACGCCGGACGAAAGCCGGATGTGCCGGTCTCCGGCCTCTCGGCATGGAAAGCGGCCTCTTTGTGCTCTGACACGTGGTTCTCCGTTGATGCTCGGTGGAACGACCGGCTTGGGGCCAGCGGCGCCCAGCCGGTAGTGATGGATCAAATTCTTTGGCCGAAACAGACGCCCAAGAAGCTTACTTGACGAACTGCGGCAGGCGCGCGGGGGTCCCGGTGGATGGCGCCACGTTGTAGGTCCTGAGAACCTGCGACATGACCGAACGGAACACGGGCCCATTGGTGATGCCGTAGATATTTCCCCTCGGCCGCTGCAGCACGACTTCGACGATGAACCGGGGATCATCCATGGGCGCCATGCCCACCATCGAGGCCGTGTACCCGTCAAAGCCGGCGAGCCCATCTTCGCGGGGTGCCTGCGAGGTTCCTGTCTTGGCGCCCACCCGGTAGCCGTCGATGGCTGCGTCCTTGATCTGCCCCTCGGTCACTGCGCTTTCCAGGATGTCCCGCATTTGCTGGGCAGTTTCCTTGGACACCACCTGCCGGGACTCCTTGGCGGGAACCTTCTGCTCTTCGCCTTCCGGGGTGATGTAGCTGTCGATGAGCCTGGGCTGCAACATCACGCCGTCGTTGGCGATCGACTGGAAGGCCCGCACGGTTTGCAGCGTGGACTGCGATACGCCCTGACCGAACAGCACCGTGTATTGCTGGCGTTCATCCCACTGATCGGGCTTGGCGAGGATACCCGTAGCCTCCGCGGGAAGGCCGATGTCCGTTTGCTCGCCGACGCCGAATTTCTTCAGCCATTCATAGCGCTGCTCTTTGGTCAGCCTGCTTCCCGCCATCACGGTCCCGGTGTTCATGGACCAGCCCAGGATTCCGGCCAGCGTGCGTTCTTCGGTGCCGTGCTCGAACGCATCGGTGAACGTCTGGCCGTCAATGGTGTAGGACGGCGGGATAGTGAAATGGTCCAGCGGGAAGGACTTACCCTCCTCGATCACGGCAGAGGCAGTGATCATCTTCTCGACGGATCCGGGCTCGTAGGCGGCCGTCACTGAACGCACACCCCGGTCCTTGGCATCAACTTTCCCGGGGTCGTTGGGGTCCGGGGCATTCGTGTCGGCCAATGCAATGAGGTTGCCTGTCTTGGTGTCGATCACAATGATGGAACCCCACTCGGCGTTCATCTTGTTGACCTGGCTTTGGATGGCCTGCTGTGCGAAGTACTGGATGTCCGTGTTGAGCGTCAGCTTGACGTCGCTTCCATCCACAGCCGGCGTGAGTTCATCAGTTGCCACGGGAATCCTGAGGCCATCGGCGCCAATCTCGAAAACACGCTTGCCTTCGGTACCGCGGAGGACCTGGTCCTGGGTTTGCTCGATGCCTGCCTGGCCTGTGGTGCCGTCCTGGAGGAAACCCACCACCCCGCCTGCCACGCTGCCGTTCGGATAGACGCGCTTACTGACGCCTTCGGCGGCCACACCTGGAATATGCAGCTTGGAAATGCGGTCTTCAAGCTCGGGTTTCACATCCTTGGCCACCGTGAAGTACTTCTTGTCGCCAGTGAGGGACTCCCTGACTTTGGCGGGATCGGCACCGAGGAGCGAAGCCAGTTCGGAGATACCCTGGTCCCGCGGGATGGTCTCTACTTCTTCAGTCTTCTCGTTGTAGCGCTTGAACTCAGCGGTGGCGGTGTTCAGGACCTGATCCACAACAATGTTGTAGCGGATGACACTGCTGGCCAGGACAGTGCCGTTGGCGTCCAGGATCCTGCCGCGTTCGGCCGGCAGTACCTGCGGCGTGAGGCGGTTCGCAAGGGCCGCCTCGGCCATGCCACCGACATCAAGGCCTTGCACCATGAAGAGTTTCCCGCCCACCACCAACAGCAGTGTCAGCATGATGCCAAGACCAACCCGGAGCCGCTTCCTCGCCGCCGGCACCTTCGTCTTTTTTGATTTGCCGGGGTTTTGCGCCACGTGGATTCCTTGCTGCTGGCCTTGCGTCGGTGATCTTGCGGGCTATTGCCCTGGTGCCTTCTGCCGGGGAGCGGGAACGGATCCCCCGTGAAGCTCTGCAGGCGCCTGGGCTGCGGGCTTGGCAGCGGGCGCAGCCGGTGTGGCCGCAGGCGCTACGGGTGTTGCCGGTTTGAGGTTTTCCAACGGATCCTTGGTAGTCACCGAGGGCACCACATCAAGCTGGCCGGCAACGGCGGGAGGGGCGATCACGGCCGCAGGGTTGTCACCCTTTACAGCCGGGGTCGCCTTTCCGGTGACCGTCATGGTGTTCAGATCGATCTGGCCCTTGACGGTGGACTGTACCATTCCCAATTCTGCAGCCTTTGCAGCCAGATTCTGGGGAGCCTCGAAGTTCTGCTTCTTCTGTGTCAGATCCTGGTTTTCCTTGTTCAGGGTGGCTGCTTCTGATTTGAGCTGCACCAACCGGTACTGGGCCGTGGATACAGAAATGTTAAGGACGAGCACTGTCAGCAGGGCGGCCGCCATCACCACGAAGCACAGGACGACAAAGGGAGTGCGCCGCTTCCCTGGGGCGCTGCGCACAAGCGAAAGCGGCGTACGGGCCTTTCGACCGGCGTCGGGCTTGCCGGCTGGAGCCGGAAGTGCCCTGGCCGTGTTGCCTACCACGGAGGGCAGTGTCTTCGCTGCGGCGGTGCTCATGCGACTCTCCTTGGCTTGATGCGCTCCACGGCCCTGAGTCGGGCAGACGCCGCGCGCGGGTTCTCGGCAATTTCTGCGGCCGTAGGCACTTCCGTGCCTTTGGTCAGTGTTTTCAGTTCGGGTTTGTGTTCTTCGAGTTCAACCGGGAATCCGAGCGGTGCTGAGGACTTGGATCCGGCCTGGAAAACGGACTTTACGATCTTGTCCTCCAGGGAGTGGTAGGACATGACGACAATCCGCCCACCCACGGCAGTCGCTGCGACGGCGGCTGGGATAGCCCGTTCCAGGACGTCGAGTTCTTCGTTGACCTCGATACGCAGTGCCTGGAAGGTCCGTTTAGCCGGGTGGCCACCACTCTTGGCGGCAGCAGCAGGTACTACACTGCGGATTTGCTCAACGAGTTCTCCGGTAGTGGCGAAGGGCTTCCCGGCGCGGGCGTTCACAATGCGATTGGCGATCCTGCCGGCAAATTTTTCCTCACCCCACTTGCGGATGATACGAACCAGGTCTTCTTCGCTGTAGTTGTTGACGACGTCCGCAGCTGTCTGTCCGCGGCTGGTATCCATCCGCATGTCCAGTGGCGCGTCATACGAATAGGCGAAGCCGCGTTCGCGCTCGTCCAACTGCAGGGACGAAACACCCAGGTCCATGAGGATGCCATGGACCTCCGGGATGCCGAGATCGGCAAGGACGTCCTCGATTTCGTCATAGACGGCATGAACCAGGTCCGTGCGGTCGGAGAAGGGCTCCAGCCGCGCGCCAGCCAAGGCCAGCGCTTCCTCATCGCGGTCGATCCCCACGAGGTGCAAGTCCGGGAATCGCTGCAGCATGGCCTCGGAGTGGCCGCCCATGCCCAAGGTGGCATCAATAACAATCGGGGTCTCACCCCTGGACCGGGCTGCTTCGAAGCCCGGGGCGAGCAAGTTGATGCAGCGGTCCTTCAGGACGGGCACGTGGCGCTCAGATGTGGGCTTTGCCGCGTCCTGCTCTTCCACGTTGCCTCCTCTTTCCTCAATCGCTTGCATTCAGTTCCTTGGATCGGATCCCCATCCGCGCCTATCGTTCCGCCGGCCTGGCCCAGGGGAAGTTGAGCCAGGAAGACAGTTCGATGGGCGGCTGGAGATCCCATCCAAGGACCGGGGCCAAGGCCCCATCCCCCGGTTAGATGAACCCGGGCAGATTGTCATCGTCGGTTTCCGAGAAGGCTGCTTCCTTCTCGGCGAGGTATTCATTCCAAGCCTCGGCATCCCAGATCTCCGCGCGGGTACCGGCACCGATAACTGCCAATTCCCGGCCGAGCCCTGCATAGGCCCGGAGCGCCGGCGGAATCGTCACGCGCCCCTGCTTGTCAGGTACCTCGTCAGAGGCCCCAGACAGGAAAACCCGAATGTAATCACGAGCCTGCTTGGAAGACAGTGGTGCCTCCCGCATCGATTCGTGAATGCGCTCGAATTCCCTCTGGCTGAAGACGTAAATGCAGCGTTCCTGACCCCTTGTGAGAACCAGGCCCTCGGCAAGTTCCTCACGGAACTTCGCGGGAAGTATGATCCGGCCCTTTTCATCAAGGCGTGGGGAATGGGTGCCAAGAAACACCGGCCCACCGCCCCTCAGTCAAGGTGCCCGTTCAAACCCAACCCTGCCAATACCCTCTTATGCGCTCCACTTTACTCCACAAAGCCCCACAGTCAACGCACCACGGACCGTTTCTCCACCACTTTGAGTTTCCGAAGGCGCGTGAATGCGCGGATTCAAGGGCGTGGTGGGAAGTGGAGGGCAAGTGGAGGGCAGAGGAAGGCCTGGGGCATGCCCCATGCTCCCCGGTCGGAATCGGGTGCAGGGATGGCCGCGCTCCGCGTCCACAGCGGCTTATCAACCTCGAAGGGGTGGAAAGTGGAGGACAGGGGTTAAACGCAAAAAGACCCGTAAAGGGTCCTTTGTGTCCCCTGCCACCCAGGGGCATGCACCAGGTATAGGCGCAGGTTATTCAGGAATCGTCGCGTGGAAGGGATCCGGTTCCGGGCTAATGCTTGCGGCCACGCTCAATTGTCGTCGCGGCGGCGCTCGTCCCAGCGCTCCTCTAGATTGCTCATGAACGAACTCTTGGACTTTGACTTTCCGGCTTTCCCTTTCCGGGCCTTGCCGAACGCCGCGCCCCTAAGAGTCGCAAAGTAGACACCTGCGCCCATCACCACAAAGCCGAGGACGCCAACAAAAATTTGTTGAAGCGACACGCCGACCAGCAGCAAAAGGATGCCTGCGATGGCACCAAGGACACCAATTATCACGTGCCGGGTTGACCAGCTGCGGATGGGATCCGAACCCATGGTGTTGGCAAACTTCGGATCGTCCTCATGAAGCTGCTTCTCAAGTTGCTCAAGCAGCTTCTGTTCATGCTCCGAGAGGGGCATCGCGACCTCCTTTAGTCAGCCAGCGTCTGGACGAATCGCGGCCTGTGCGTCTGTTTCCAAAACGATCGGGCCACGAAAAGCGTTCCCCAAAAATTTCCGCCTTGTTAGCGGACATCCTGGGACCGACTGCTCAGGAAACAGCTGTCCAGACGATCTAAATATCTGTACTAATTAGGATAGTTTGTCAGGCGCTGTTCTGAAAGACGCGCGGAAGGCGCCTGCGTGGCATCGCAGCGGTCATTTCACGTCAGGAGTCTTGCCCGGATCCAGGAGCCTGGCCGGGAGCAATGTTTTGGAGCCGAAGCGTTCGGCGACGCGGTCAAGGGCCTGCTCCGCGGCCCGCCAGTTGTCATCGCGCCGGTCAAGGCTGAGCTGCATGGACGCTTGGCCGGCCGGTTCCAACTGCTCCGCACGGACACCCACGAGACGAACGCTCATGGATCGTGCCCCCAAGGACTCCAGCAGTTGCACGGCAACCTGGTAAATAAGCTGGGCGCTGTCAACGGGAGTATGCACCGTCCGGCTGCGGGTCACCGTGGAAAAGTCGGCGTACCGGAGTTTCAAAGCTACCGTACGGGCCAGCATCCCGGAACTGCGCAGCCGCGCCGCCGTGCGATGGGACAGCCTGAGTAGCTCCCTGTGCAGCAGGGCATCGTCCGCCGAATCTGTGGCGAAAGTCTCCTCCGCGCCGATGCTCTTTTCCAGCCTCGTAGGAGTGACCGGCCTGGGATCTATTCCCATCGACAGCCTGTGGACGTGCTCTCCGCTGGCGCCAAGGACTTTTTTCAGCGATGCCACCGGCGTAGCCGCCACGTCGGCCACCGTCCGGATGCCGAGGCGTGCCAGCACCTCGGCGGTCTTGCCGCCGACGCCCCAGAGGGCACTGACCGGCAAGCTGTGAAGGTACGCGATGGTGTCCTCGGCGTCGATCTGGAGGATGCCGTCCGGCTTGCACCGGGTGGATGCGATCTTGGCCACAAACTTGGTTCCGGCAATCCCCACTGAAGCGGTGATACCAAGTTCAGACCGAACACGACGGCGGATGAGATGTCCGATGTCCAAGGGAGATCCGAGACGTCGGATTGCCCCACCAACGTCCAGGAAAGCCTCGTCAACACTCAAGGGCTCCACGAGGTCCGTAATGGAGGCGAAGATCTCCATGAGCTGTGCAGAAACCTCGTAATAGAGCTTGTGGCGCGGGTGGATGATGACAGCGCCGGGGCACATCCGCATGGCAATGGCCATGGGCATCGCTGACTTCACACCTGTGGCCCGGGCTTCGTAGGACGCGGACAAGACGACGGAGCGTTCAGCAGGGAAGCCGACGATCACCGGCTTTCCGCGCAAGTCCGGCCGGCTGCGCAGTTCCACGGAAACGAAAAAGGCGTCCATGTCCACGTGCAGGATGCTGGTTCGCCGCTGTTCCCGCAGGGCGTCGTGCGCGCTGCGGGCTGGTTCGCTGCCGGCGCTTTGGGCGCCACCGAATGCTTCCTGCCTCACAACGGCAATACTATGCCCGGCCACTGACTAAACTGGAGGCACAGTCCCCCGTCAGCCCAAGGAAGGATACCCCCTGTGAAGCTCTTTGGAACTCCTCAATCGCGAGGGTTTACCCTGCTCGCAGCGAGTGTCGCCCTGGCGGTTTCCGCCTGTACTCCATCCCCCGGCAGCCCGGCTGCCACACCCGCATCCGGGAACTCCCCTGATTCCTCCACGGCTACGACCTCTTCCCCGGCCTCCGACCCATCGTCGTCACAGGCTCCTGACACGTCCGCGTCAGCCGGACCCGTGCCCGGCGCGACGGCCACAGTTGGCGCTTTGGTCCCGGGCTTTCCGGAACAGCTCATCCCGGTGATGCCCAAGACGTCTGTACGCTCCAGCAGCTTTGACAAGAACGTATCTCCTGCCACGGTTGCCCTCGTAGGAACGGTCAAAGCTCCACCGGAAAGCGTGGTGGATTACTACAAGACCTCGCTTGAAGCACAAGGATTCAAGGTTGTTCCAGGCCCCGAAGCCGTAGGAAACGTCACATCAATCGACTTCATCCGCGGTGACGGTGAGACGGTCAACGTGTCGGTGAGGCAAAAGGAAGGCGTTTCCACGTTCACCATCGGCGCCAACGTGGCGGCCGGGTCCGTCAAGTGACGCCGGTTTCCCGACTCCACACGGAGCAACTTGAGTTTATTGCCGGCGTCGCCGGAAAGCTGAATGGGTTCCTGGCGGTCCAGCAGGACATGATGGCTACGATTTCCCCGGACGTCGCTCCCCTCATGGGGTCAATATCCAGCCTCGTCACAGGCGGAAAACGGCTTCGTGCACTGATGTGCTACTGGGGCTGGCGGGGTGCGGGCGGTCCCGCGGGTGACGCGGACATCCTGACGGCCGGCTGCGCTTTGGAACTTTTCCAAGCCGCGGCCCTCATCCATGACGACATCATTGACCGTTCCGATACGCGTCGCGGAGGCCCCAGTGTGCACCGCCGCTTCAGCCAACTCCACGAGGCCAACGGATGGGCGCTGGACAATGAACGGTTCGGCCACGCCGCGGCGATCCTGACCGGCGATTTGTGCCTTTCCTTCAGCGAGGAATCCTTCACGGAAATCGGCCCCAGGGCAGCCGCAGGAAGTGAAGCGCGCCGTATTTTCAACCTCATGCGGGCCGAGGTAATGGCCGGGCAATACCTGGACATTCTCGAGGAAGTAGCCGGTCCGGTACGCGATCGCGCGGGTTCCGTGGAGCGCGCCACCTCGATTATTCGCTATAAATCTGCCAAATATTCCACCGAGCACCCCTTGGCCCTGGGTGGAGCATTGGCGGGCGCATCGAAGGACCTGCTGAAGGCATATTCGGCATTTTCATTGCCCTTGGGCGAGGCGTTCCAATTGCGCGATGACGTCCTGGGCGTTTTCGGCGATCCGGAGACAACGGGAAAACCTGCCGGCGATGACCTCCGGGAGGGCAAGCGGACAGTGCTCGTTGGGTTTGCCATTAATCTGGCTCCCACAGATCAAGCCAAGTATTTGGACGAAATGTTGGGGAAACCGAATCTGGGTGAGGACGAAGTTTCCACAATCCGCAACATCATGGTCGAGTGCGGCGCGCTTGATGCCACGGAATCCCTCATCGACGAGCTGAGCGACAAAGCCTTCGCTGCCCTGGAACAGCTGCCGCTGGAAGAATTACCGCTCACAGCATTGCGCCAACTGGCCGAGGCAGCTGTCAGCCGGGCCGCCTGACCGGGCATTTCCAGACGTTGAGACGACGACGGCGGTCAAGAACCGCCGTCGTCCACTGTTTAACTGCTTATGGGAGTCTGAGCGCCGGCTAGCCGGCAACCAGGCGAGCGACTGTTCTACCAGGCGAGCGATTGGGCGCGACGCCGAATCTCCGTCTTGCGTCCTTCGCGCAACGCATCGACAGGCCGTCCCCGCAATGAATCGTCAGGCGTAAACAACCACACGATGAGTTCTTCGTCGTTATAACCAGCATCGCTAAGAACCGCGATGGTCCCCTTCAAGCTGTCCACGACGTGTCCATCTTGAATAAACAGCGCCGGGATCGAGCGGATATTCCGCTCTCCCCGCCTGATGGCCACCAGCGCACGCTCATCCAACAGTCCATGGACTTTGGTGATGGAAACTCCCAACAGCTCGGCGACATCCGGCAGCGGCAACCAGTCGGAAACAAGGCTTTCTACATTACTCACGGAACTAGGTTGCCACGCCGGGCTGCCAGTCGCCTAGCCGGAGTACGACGACGGTCCCTCCATGCGCGAGAAAGTCGCCTTTTCAGGGGGATGAATTCAGCGACGGGATTTCCATAGTGCAGGAATTGTTGTGCCGAATGAATAAGTGTGAGAGATTCACACTGATCACACTTGCAACATTGATAACATTGATAACATCAGTAACATTGGCAACACTGGTAACAGCGGCAACACAAACTATTCCCGCTGCTGAGATGAGGACACACTCCATGACGACGCCCCGCTCGCCGAAACGAACCATGAGCATGCCGGTAATTGCGGCAACCACGGCTGCGCTTCCCGCCGTGGTTTTGTCCTCGCTTGCCTTGGCCCAGCCAGCCACGGCTGCACCGGCACCCCAACCGCGCAAGATTCCGGCTACCCTCGCGGCAGCCATGAAGGCCCAGGCCACCAAAGCGGGCAACGTGATTCCCGCCCAAGCGGTTGCGGCAACGCTTCCTGCCGCCCTGAGGCCCATGGCCCCCGCTGTCCCGGACACCTACAAGATCGTCCGCGGAGACACCATCAGTGCCATTGCACGCCGCTTCAACCTGGACACGGCCGCTGTCCTGCAGCTGAACAAGCTCACGGCAACAACGCTGATCTACCCTGGCCAGACCATCAAACTCACTGGCACCGCCCCGGCCGCCCCTGAACAGACGCCGGCGCCTGCGGCACCTTCGAATGCCACCACCTACACGGTGGTTCCGGGCGATACGCTGGGCGCGATCGCCGCCCGGCACGGTGTCCCGCTGTCCAGCATCTTCAGCTGGAACAATCTCAGTGGAAGCTCCATCATCTACCCTGGCCAGAAGATCAAGGTCAGTGGCGGCTCTTCGCCCTCGACTCCGCCTGCTCCTGCCCCCGCCCCGGCACCTGCGGCCACTCCTGTCGCCAGCACAGGCTCGTATACCATCAAAGCGGGCGATACCCTCAGCTCCATTGCATCGCGTCACAACGTTTCGTTGTCAGCGCTGATGAGCGTGAATACAGTTTCGGCGACGACCGTCATTTATCCCGGGCAGAAGCTCACCATCCCCGGCACTTCGTCGCTGCAGCCCGCCGGGGAGACCAAGCCACTGGTGCCGAGCACCTTCCTCGGCTTTACGTACCCGCCCGCTGTTGTCAGCTCTGCGAACGAAAACAAGGCGCTGTTGAACGCTTTGCCGGTCCCGAGCCGGGATGAAATGAAGTCAATCGTGGCTGATACCGCCCGCCGCATGGGAGTCAGCCCCTCCTTGGCACTCGCTTTCGCCGAGCAGGAATCCGGCTTTGACCAGCGCGCGGTCTCCCCCGCCAACGCCATTGGAACCATGCAGGTCATTCCTTCCTCGGGCCAATGGGCATCGGATTTGGTGGGCCGCAAGCTCAACCTCCTGGATCCATATGACAATGCGACGGCCGGCGTCGCCATCATCAGGGCACTCATCGCCACCAGCAAAGACCTTGACAACGCCATCGCCGGTTACTACCAAGGGCAGTACTCGGTCAGCAAGTACGGCATGTACGACGACACGAAGCGCTACGTCGAATCGATCAAAGCCCGGCAACGCACTTTCGGCTAGGCCGTCCCAAGCACCTTTGGACGAGGCCCGGATTCCCCGCGGATTCGGGCCTCTTCCCTGCCTCGTTTAGGATCGTATGGTGCAGGAACCAACGCAGGACCACCTCATCGGGACCACGGTGGACGGGCGCTACCACGTCCGCTCACGCCTTGCCAGAGGTGGAATGTCCACCGTTTACCTGGCCACGGACCAGCGCCTGGAGCGCGACGTGGCCCTCAAAGTCCTGCACCCGCACCTGGCCAACGACGAAACATTCCTGGCACGGCTCAGCCGCGAGGCAAAGGCCGCCGCGAGCCTGTCCCATCCCCACGTTGTCAGCGTGCTGGACCAGGGCGAAGACGGGCATATCGCTTATCTGGTGATGGAGTATGTCAAAGGCCATACGCTCCGCGACGTCATCAACCAGCAGGGTGCACTTCCGCCGCGCCTGGCCCTCGCCCTGATCGATCCGGTCATCGAAGGCCTGGCGGCAGCCCACGGATCCGGACTCATTCATCGGGACATCAAGCCCGAGAACGTGCTCATAGCGGAAGACGGCCGGATCAAGGTAGGGGACTTCGGATTGGCCAGGGCTGTCACGGCCACCACAAGTACTGGCGCCTTGATCGGCACGGTCGCGTACCTCGCCCCCGAATTGGTGCTCGGCAAACCCGCTGACGCCCGCAGCGACGTCTACTCAGCGGGCATCATGCTCTACGAAATGCTCACAGGCAAGCAGCCATATGCTGGTGAATCCCCGATTCAAGTTGCTTACCAGCACGTCAACGCCGTGGTTGGCCGCCCCTCCGAGGCTGCCCCCGGTCTTGCCGAAGACCTCGACGAACTTGTGCAGTGGTGCACTGCCGTGGACGCCGAAAACCGGCCCGTGGACGGCTCCGCCCTGCTATCGGAACTGCGCCACATCCGGACCACACTCAGCGACGAGCAACTGGACCACAGGCAGCCGTCCTCCCGCCCTCTCTCCCCTGCAGCTGCTGCCGGGGCAGTTGGTTCCGTTGGGGCAGCTGCTTCCGCGGGCCCCGGTTCCGGCGCAACCCCGCAGGAGAATCCCACCGAGGCCCTTGCCACTACAGCATCGCCCACGGAATTCATTCCACATCAAAGCAACCCGACAACCGTCATGGCAGCGCGGCAACCACACAACGCCGGCCTCGCCCTTCCCGGTGCGAACGATGACCCGCGCCAGCCCGGCAAACGGGAGCAAAAAAAGCTGGAGCGGCAACAGGCTAAAGACCAAGCCCGGGCTGCTGCTACTCCTGTGCGCCCCCTTCGTGAAGGCAATCCCCGCCGACGCGCTGCGATTTGGACAGTCGTGATCGTGATCCTGGCCCTGCTGGCAGGTTCTGCCGGTTGGTTCTTCGGCATGGGCCCTGGATCTCCAGGCACGGTTCCCGATGTCAAGAACAAGACAGTGGCCGAGGCCCAACAGCTCTTGCGAACGGCAGGATTCCAGTCTGAGCCCCAGGACGTATTCGACGACGACGTCCAGGCCGGTCTCGCCGTCGGGACTGAACCAAAATCGGGGGAAGTGGTACGGAAATTTCAACCCATCGCCCTCTTCGTTTCGAAAGGCGCACAGCTCTTTGCACTGCCCGGGCTGACAGGCGGAACCCTTGATCAAGCGAAGACTGCACTGAACGCCGCCCAAATGACGCTCGGAAATGTCACGGAGGCGTTCGACGAAAAGATCCCTGCGGGCATTGTCATCTCCCAGGACCCTGCGCCGGGTAAAGAAGTCCGCCACGGCACGCCGGTATCCTTCGTCGTCTCCAAGGGACCCCAGCCCATCCCCGTTCCCGATGTTCGCGGCTTACAGCAGGATGCTGCCGTGAAAGCAATTCAGGACGCTGGCCTGAAGGCAGTCATTGCCCCTGAGACTGTCAATGACAAAACCGTGCCCAAAGGCGCCGTGGTGGCACAGACGCCTGGCAACGGCACGCTCGTCCGCGGCGAATCAGTGACCCTGACGGTCTCCAAGGGACCCAAGCTTGTGAGGGTGCCGAGCTTTATTGGCAAGCAAGCCAAAGATGCGCAGAAGGACCTGGAAAAACTGGGTTTCGACGTGAAAATCAATGCAATTCTGGGCGGCTTCTTCGGGACTGTGCGAGACCAGAATCCCGTAGACACCGAGGTCCCGGAAGGCTCGGTCGTCACCTTGACCGTGGTCTGATCCAGGACGTACACAGGCGTACACGGAAAAGGGGCGGTCCGGATTCATCCGGACCGCCCCTCTTCTGTAGAGTCCACCATACCTACCGCTTGGATAGTGCTCCTGCGACCAGGAAGGCCATCTCAAGTGACTGCATGTGGTTCAGGCGCGGGTCGCAGACAGACTCATAGCGGTCCAGGAAAGCGTCCTGGTCGATGGGATCTGCGCCACCGAGGCACTCGGCGACGTCGTCGCCGGTCATTTCGACATGCAGGCCGCCCGGAACCGTACCCAGGGAGTGGTGTACTTCGAAGAATCCACGTACTTCGTCAATGACGTCGTCGAAGTTGCGGGTCTTGTATCCGTTGGGCGAGGTCACCGTGTTGCCGTGCATCGGGTCCGTCACCCACAGGACCTGGGCGCCCGAAGCGGTAACACGCTCGACGACGGCAGGCAGCTTCTCGCGGATGTTTTTGGCCCCCATGCGGGTAATGAATGTCAGGCGCCCGGGTTCGCGGTTCGGGTCCAGCTTGTCGATAAGGCGCAGGGCATCGTCGCCGCTGGTGGTGGGGCCTAGCTTGACGCCAATGGGGTTCCGCACACGGGAGAGGAAGTCCACGTGCGCATGATCGAGTTCGCGGGTCCGCTCGCCGATCCAGAGGAAGTGGGCGGAAGTGTCGTACGGCAGGCCCGTCCGGGAGTCGATGCGGGTCAGTGCGCGCTCGTAGTCCAGCAGCAGCGCCTCGTGGCTGGCGAAGAACTCAACCCGCTTGAGGGCCTCGAAGTCAGCACCACACGAGTCCATGAACATGATGGCACGATCAATGTCGCGGGCAAGGGACTCGTACCGGGCATGTGCCGGGTTCTCAGTGAAGCCCTTGTTCCACTGGTGGACCAGCCTCAGGTCCGCGAAACCGCCCTGGGTGAATGCCCGGATCAGGTTCAGTGTTGATGCGGACGTATGGTACGCCTGCAGCATCCTGCCGGCGTCGTGCGCGCGGGACTCGGGCGTAAAGTCGTAGCCGTTGACGATATCTCCGCGGTACGCGGGAAGCGTCACGCCGTCGCGGGTTTCATCGTTGGACGAGCGTGGCTTGGCGAATTGGCCTGCCATGCGACCCATCTTGATGACCGGCATCGCCGCACCGTACGTGAGCACGACGGCCATCTGGAGGATCGTCTTGACGCGTGCGCTGATCTTGTCCGCCGTGGCGGCTTCAAAGGTCTCTGCGCAGTCTCCCCCCTGCAGGAGGAAAGCCTTGCCCTGGGCGGCCGCAGCCAGGCGCTCCCGAAGAACGTCAACTTCGCCGGCGAATACCAAAGGTGGAACGACGGAAAGTTCCTTAACGGAGGCCTTGAAGACTTCAGAGTCAGACCACGTGGGCTGCTGGGAAATCGGCAGGTCCCGCCAGGCGTCGAGACCGGGGTAATTTGCAGCCCCACTCTGGGCGGTGCTGGCGAGTGGGTCTACTACAGGGGGTGCGGTGTTCGCGGTTAGCTCAGTCACCCTTCAAGAGTAGTAGCCTCCGCCAAGGTTGGGGCACTGCAGGCGTAACTGTCCTTGCCGGATGCGTCACAGTCACCCGCTGGTTGCTCCCCCGTTTTCCTTGGGCCCGTCCTTGTCATCAGCGATGTCCGAAGGAACCTCCTCGGCTTCTTTGACTTTTCCAACCGTCCCGGGTCCTTTGCCATCCATCCGGGCCTTGACCACAGCTGCATATTCGTCCACATACTCCTGACCGGAAAGCCGCATCAGCTCGTACATGATTTCGTCAGTTACGGCCCTCTGAATGAGCCGGTCATCTTCCATGCCGTAATAGCGGCTAAAGTCCATGGGCTGGCCGAAGATCACACCGATACGCCGGATACTGGGCAGCCTCTTGCCAATGGGCTGGACCTTTTCCGTGCCAATCATGGCCACCGGCACTACGGGGACACGGGTCTGGAGTGCCAGCTTGGCGACACCGACCTTCCCGCGGTAAAGCTTGGCGTCCGGACTGCGGGTGCCTTCGGGGTAGATTCCCAAGAGGCCGCCGGAATTCAGGACGTCCTTCCCGGCTTGCAGCGATAGCTCCGACGCGGCTCCGCCGGAACGGTCCATGGGCAGTTGGTTGGTCAACCTGAAGAACAACGCCGTCAAGCGGCCCTTGATGCCCTTGCCGGTGAAGTACTCGGCCTTGGCCAGGAAGATCACCGGCCGGTCCACCATCAGGGGGAGGAAGATGGAGTCCGAAAAGGACAAATGGTTGGATGCAAGTATCGCTGGGCCGTTTTCGGGGACGTTGTCCAACCCCTTCACCCATGGCCTGAACAGGAGTTTGAGAACAGGACCAAGAAAGATCCTCTTCATGACCCAATAGAACACGTTTGTCCTCTCACGGCCGGTTTACGGGCGTCCATCCGGTCAAGCCGGCGGCACTCAACAGCAACCCTACTCCAGTGAGAAATGTCGGGAAGAGTGACACGATGGAGCCATGACGGAACGCAACCAACCAGCCGCGCCGCTCGCCTTCCACCACCCCGGCCATGGAGCGAACGCTTCCACCGGAGTGGCCATCTGCCACGGGTTTACGGGTAGCCCGCTGAGCGTCCTGCCGTGGGCCGAGTATCTGGCCGGGCAGGGCTTTTCCGTCTCAGTGCCTTTGCTTCCCGGTCACGGAACCAGCTGGCACGATCTGGCCACCACACGCTGGCAGGATTGGTACAGGACGTTCGAACGAAGCTATCTGGATCTCGCGGCGCGGACGGAATCATGTTTTGTGGCAGGCCTGTCCATGGGCGGTGCCGTTGCCCTCCGCGTGGCTTCACTGCATGATGTTCCGGGCTTGGTCCTGGTGAACCCGGGTTTGAGTTTCTACGATCGCCGGGTCAGGTACGTCGGAGCACTCAAGTACGTCATGCGGACCACCTCACCCATTGAGGAAGAAAAGCCGACGGCGGCCGCCACGCAGGATGGTGACTACTCCAAGACGCCTTTGAGGTCCGTGCACGAACTGAAGAAGCTCTTCCGCCAGGCAACCCGCGCCCTCCCACAGATTCAAGCACCGGCGCTTGTCTTCAAATCTTCAGTGGACGGTGTCATCCCGCCCAGTTCCGTAGCTATGATCAGCAGGCATATGGACCCGTCCCGGCTCAAGGTGGTGACCCTCCCGGCGAGCGGCCACGTGGCCACGTTGGATGTGGATGCACCCACCATCTTTGAAGAATCGGCGGAGTTTTTCCGTCAGCATGCCGCGGACAGAGTAGCCTCAGAGTCATCATGAAAATGCTTCCCGATTTCTCCCCGTTCCTCAGCAACTGGACCGGCTCAGGCCCCAGGGTTGGCGTCGTTATGTCCCACGGCTTTACGGGAAGCCCGCACAGCGTCCGGCCCTGGGCCGAGCATCTGGCAGCGGCAGGATATGCCGTCAGGGTTCCATTGCTCCCCGGGCACGGAACTACCTGGCAGGATATGGCCACGCGTTCATGGCGCGAATGGCACCGGGCCGTTGACGATGCCTACAGGGAACTGGCAGGCGAATGCGATTTCGTCTTCGCGGCCGGACTGTCCATGGGCGGAACACTGGCACTGCGCATCGCGGCGACACGACCCGTGGCCGGCACCATTGTGGTCAACCCTGGCCTGGTCCTTGATGACCCACGGGCTGTCATTGTTGCCGCCCTCAAGTACGTCATAAAGAGCACTCCGGCGATCGCCAATGACATTTTGAAGCCGGACCAGGACGAAGGGGCCTATTCCCGCACCCCGGTTGCCGCGGCCCACGAGTTGAAGAAGATGTACAAGGATACGGCGGGGCTGCTGCCCCGCATTGGTTCGCCTGTCCGCGTCTTCCGCTCCACAGTGGACAATGTCATCTCCAATGCCAGCCTTGAGTTCCTCCGTGCACGGGTCCAGGCGCCCGTTGAAGTCACCTACCTCAGCAACAGCCATCATGTTGCGACACTGGACAACGACGCCCCTGAAATCTTCGCGGGAACTGTCGACTTCATCCAAAAGACCTTGGCGGCACTGGCCGGCAACGGGCCTTCCCTCGAAAAGGACAAAGCCGATGAACAGGCCTGATCCCAACTCTGCCGATCAGAGTGCCAACAAAGATGACGACGCCGTCTGGTTGGATTTGGTGGCACGGCTGGAAGCGACGGAATCCTCACCGCTCGGAGAGACCGCCGAGCCGGGTCGGCAGGAAAGGGACCAGGCAGGAGCCGGGCCAGCCAGGGAGGACGCTCCGAAGGCCTTCAGGGACTTTGATCCGCTGGGACTGTCTACTCCGGCCACGGCAGCAGCGCCTGATGCCGGCACGACACCAGGAGAAAAGGAACAATTGAACGGCGGGCCCCTGGGTCCCCGCGATTTCGAGGTGGACGACGACGACGGCGCCTTTGTGCCTGAGGAGCCTCCCAGCCTGGTGGGAACAGACCCGCTGACCATGCTGGCGTGGATCGGCGCTGTGGGCGGCCCCCTCGCCCTGCTTTTCACGGCGATGTTCTGGCGTTCCGCACCGTTGCTGGCCATCCTTGGCATAGTGGTGGCCTTTGCAGCTTCCGTGGTCTACCTGATCATGCGGCTACCGCACGAGAAAAACGAGGACGACGACGGCGCCCGCATCTAGTTGGACGGGTCCGCTTGCTTGTGGGCTTTCCTAGCTGTGGGCACGCCCGCTGACCCGCGAAAGATCAGCAGCGCCGATCATGCCTGCACGGGGTCCGAGAGCGGCAAGCTCAATCCTTGCCATCGGACGGAATCCACGCCCCGTCAGATTTCTGGCGAACGCCTCACGGGCCGGTCCGGCGAGCAGGTCCCCTGCATCGCACAATCCGCCTCCGATCACGAACATACCGGGATCCAGTGCCGCGGCCAGGTTGGCCAGCCCCAAGCCCAACCATTCACCCTGGTCCGCCAACAGTTCCCTTGACGTGGAGTCCCCGGCCAGCGCCAATTCGGTAACTGCAGCTCCGGTGATGCTCTCCGCCACACCGCCGGCCCGCTCAAGGAGTGCGCGGCCTTCAGGCGAGTTGGTTCGCACCAATTGGCGGGCCTCACGGCCGAGGGCGTTGCCTGACGCATATTGCTCCCAGCAGCCACGGTTGCCGCATTCACAGCGGTGCCCGCCGGGGAAAATGATCTGGTGGCCAAATTCGCCGGCTACACCGTAGCGGCCGCGTTCAACTCTCCCGTCCATCACCATTGCGCCGCCGATGCCTGTGCCCAACGTGATGCACACGAGTCGGCTCTCACCTTGGCCGGCGCCAAAGCGCCACTCGGCCCAGGCGGCCGCATCGGCGTCGTTCGTTAGCAATACCGGCCGCCTCAACAGGTTCTGCAGGCTTTCCCTCAGGGGTTCGTTGCGCCACGCAAGATGCGGGCTGAAGAGGACCGTACCGCCGTCGAGGTCCATCCAACCGGCCGCGCCTATACCCACGGAGGCAATCCGGTGGTCCGCGCTGAGTTCGTCAACCAGTTCCACGATGGTCCGCTCCACGGCCCGGGGGTCGGCGCCAGGCGTGGACCTGCGTGCCTCTGCAAGGATCCTGCCCTCCGCGTCAACCACGCCGGCAGCTACCTTGGTGCCGCCGATATCGATGCCTATGGCCAGCCCCCGTCGGCCCAAATGGCTCCTGCGCCCAGCCCAGGGAACGTCCTTCAAGGCAGCGACGGGTGGCCGGGGCCGGGCACGGGAACTGGACCGTAGTGAAGGCATCCCAACATCCTATTCTGCCGGGGCAAGGCAGGTAGCCATCGGAAGGATTGGACAGCGCCAAGTTGCCCGAAACGGAGGGTCATCCGTAAAGTTACTCGCCAGTAGGTGAAATAGGACACACCTCCGCGGGTGGGCATACTAGAGTGAAAGCAGCCCCACGCGGCCCGTGCATATCAAAGGAGCTACCGTGCGTGAATTCAGTGTTCCGCCCCTTGTCAACGTTGCCCCTGAAACCAACATCACGGACCTCGTCGTCCGGGAAGCCGCCAAGGCTTCGAACCCGGCCCTGTTCGCCAAGCTGGACAGCAACAAAGAGTGGCAGGACATCCGGGCCACGGATTTCCTTGCCGACGTCAAGGCCTTGGCCAAGGGCCTTATCGCCAGTGGAGTGGGCGCTGGCGACCGCGTCGGCATTATGTCCCGGACCCGTTATGAGTGGTCGCTGGTGGACTTTGCCATCTGGTTCGCAGGCGCTGTCTCTGTCCCGATTTATGAGACCTCTTCCCCTTCGCAGGTGGCTTGGAACCTGGGCGACTCCGGCGCTGTGGCCGCCTTCGGTGAAGCCGCACACCACGAGGACATCATCAGGCAGGCTGTCGCTGCCGAAGACATACAGTCAGTGGCCAACGTTTGGCAGCTTGAGGGTGCCGGCCTTGATGCCCTTCGCGCCGCCGGCACCAGCGTCACCGATGAAGAACTTGAAAAGCGCCGCTCCGCTGCAGGCCTGAAAGACCTGGCCACCATTATCTACACCTCCGGAACCACAGGCAGGCCCAAGGGCTGCGAACTGACCCACGGAAACTTCGTGGAGCTCTCCGAGAACGCCCGTGCGGCGCTGGGCGAAATCATCAACGAGTCGGCCAAGACCATCATGTTCCTGCCTCTGGCCCACGTCTTTGCGCGCTTCATCTCCGTCCTTGCCGTTGCAGGGGGCGTCAAAGTTGCCCACACGCCGGATATCAAGCATTTGCTGGCCGATCTGCAGAGCTTCCAGCCAACGTTCATCCTTGCCGTCCCGCGTGTCTTCGAGAAGGTCTACAACTCCGCACTGACAAAAGCCGAGGACAGCGGCAAGGGCGCCATCTTCCACCGTGCAGTGGACACGGCGATCGAGTACTCCAAGGCGCGCCAGGCCGGTTCCCTGGGCTTGGGGTTGAAGCTCAAGCATGCGGTGTTCGACAAACTCGTCTATGGAAAGCTCCGCGCCGCCATGGGCGGACATGTGGCACACGCTGTCTCCGGTGGCGGCCCCTTGGGCGAACGCCTGGGCCACTTCTTCCAGGGCATCGGCCTGCAGATCCTGGAGGGATACGGCCTGACGGAAACCACGGCACCCATCTCCGTCAACACACCCTCGATGATCAGGATCGGCACCGTGGGCGCCCCACTTCCCGGCAATGCCGTCAAGATCGCGGACGACGGCGAAATTCTCGCCAAGGGCGTCTGCGTCATGCGTGGCTACTACAAGCGCGAGGATCTCACGCAGGAAACTTTTGCCGACGGATGGTTCCGCACCGGCGACATCGGCGAGCTGGATAGCAACGGCTTCCTCAAGATCACCGGCCGCAAGAAGGAAATCATCGTCACGGCAGGTGGAAAGAACGTGGTTCCTGCCCTGCTGGAAGACCAGATCCGTGCAGACGCCTTGGTTTCCCAGGTCCTGGTAGTGGGCGACAACCGTCCGTTCATCGGCGCTTTGGTAACCCTGGACGAGGAGGCGTTGCCGGGATGGCTGGAGCGCCATGGGCTCCCGTCCGGTACCACCCTGGAGGAAGCTGCCGGGAACCCGGTAGTACGGGCTGCCGTCCAGGACCTCATCAGCAAAGCCAACCAGTCTGTCTCCCAAGCGGAGGCGATCAAATCCTTCCGGATAGTCCCGGCGGACTTCACGGAGGCCTCAGGCCACCTCACTCCGTCGCTGAAGGTCAAGCGCGCGCAGGTCATGAAGGACTTTGACGCCGTGATTGAAGAGATGTATTCGGCGCCCCGGCCGCAGTAGCCAAGGCGCCACCGCAACCGAAAAACCCCTTCCGGAATTCCTCCGGAAGGGGTTTTTCGTTGATGGATCGTTAGCCGATCACCAGCAGCAAATCGCCGCCCTGGACCTGCTCCACCGAGGAGATGGCGAGGCGGGAAACGGTGCCGGCCACCGGCGTCGTGATGGATGCTTCCATCTTCATTGCCTCGATCGTGGCAACGGTATCGCCGGCGTTGACCACATCGCCTGCCTTGACCGTAACAGTGACCGCCCCCGCGAACGGGGCTGCAACCTGCCCGGGCTGTGCGGGGTCGGCCTTCTCTGCGGCCTTGACGTTGCTCACCACGGAACGGTCGCGGACAACCACCGGACGCGACTGGCCGTTGAGCGTACACATCACTGTACGCATGCCCTTCTCGTCGGCTTCGGAGACAGCCTCGAGCTGGGCGATCAGCCGTACGCCCTTCTCCAGCTCGATGACGTGCTCAGCACCGCGCTGCAGCCCGTAGAGGTAATCACGGGTGTCCAGCACGGAGATGTTGCCGTAGGTCTCCACGCTCTTGAGGTAGTCCTTGGTAGGACCTGCGAAGAGAAGCCTGTTCAGGGTGTGCTGGCGGGTCTTCGAATCACCCTTCAGCGCGGCGCTGTCCTCTGAACTGATCTCAACGTCCCGGACCTTGATGCTGCGGCCTTGGAGGGCCTTGGTACGGAACGGCTCCGGCCAGCCTCCGGGAGGGTTGCCGAGCTCGCCGGAGAGGAAGCCGATGACAGAATCCGGAATGTCATAGTTCTGCGGATTCTCGTTGAAGTCTGCGGGATCCGCGTTCAGTCCAACGAGGTGCAGGGCAAGGTCACCCACCACCTTGGATGACGGCGTCACCTTGACCAGGCGGCCCAGAATGCGGTCTGCCGCCGTGTACATGTCCTCGATGGCTTCGAACTGCTCCCCCAGCCCCAAGGCGATGGCCTGCTGGCGAAGGTTGGACAGCTGGCCCCCAGGGATTTCGTGCTGGTAGACACGGCCTGTGGGACCTGGCAGCCCGGACTCGAACGGCGCGTACACGCGTCGGACCGCTTCCCAGTAAGGCTCCAGTGCGCCGACATTGGCAAGGCTCATCCCGGTGTCGCGCGGTGTATTGGCCAAGGCCGCAACGAGGGCGGATGCAGCAGGCTGGCTGGTAGTGCCCGCCAGTGAAGCAGAAGCGACATCGACGGCGTCGACTCCGGCATCCACGGCCGCCAGAATTGTTGCGAGCTGGCCACCGGCGGTGTCATGCGTGTGCAGGTGCACCGGGAGATCGAAGCGTTCCCGCAAAGCCGAGACGAGCTTGGCAGCCGCAGCAGGACGCAGGAGACCTGCCATGTCCTTGATGGCGAGGATGTGGGCACCGGCATCGACGATCTTCTGGGCAAGGTCCAGATAGTAGTCGAGGGTGTACAGGTCCTCGTTCGGGTCAAGGAGGTTGCCTGTGTAGCAAAGCGCCACCTCTGCGACGGCCGTTCCGGTGGCACGCACAGCCCGTATAGCCGGGGCCATCTGGTTGACGTCGTTGAGGGCGTCAAAGATGCGGAAGATGTCAATGCCGGTAGCCGCGGCCTCGTTGACGAAAGCCTCGGTCACCTCTTCCGGGTAAGGCGTGTAACCAACGGTGTTCCGTCCACGGAGCAGCATCTGGATACAGGTGTTCGGCAGCGCCTGGCGCAAAGCAGCCAAGCGGTCCCAAGGGTCCTCGCCGAGGAAGCGGAGCGCGACGTCGTACGTCGCACCACCCCAGGCCTCCACGGAAAGAAGCTCCGGCAGCAAGGCAGTGACGGCCGGGCCGGCAGCCACGAGGTCGCGGGTACGGACACGGGTAGCCAGCAAGGACTGGTGCGCGTCACGGAACGTGGTGTCCGTAACGGCGACTGCCTGCTGCTCGCGCAGCGCTTTCGCAAAGCCCTCAGGACCGAGTTCCAGCAGCTTCTGGCGCGATCCTGACGTGGGAACCGGGCCCTCAACGACGGGCAGCTTCTTGGCGGGATCGGAGTGGACCGTCAGCTCGCCATTGGGCTTGTTCACCGTGACATCGGCCAACCACGTCAGCAGTTTGGTGCCGCGGTCCGCGGAGATGTGCGACTTGAGCAGCTCCGGCCGCTTATCGATGAAGTCCGTGGCTACGTTGCCGGCATTGAAGTCCGGATCGGCCAGCACGGCCTGCAGGAACGGAATGTTGGTTGACACGCCACGGATCCGGAACTCTGCCAGGCCGCGCCGCGCACGGGCAACCGCAGCCGGGTAATCGCGTCCGCGGCAGGTCAGCTTGACGAGCATGGAGTCGAAGTGCGGGCTGATCTCGGCACCGGAGTAGACGGTACCGCCGTCGAGACGCACGCCTGCGCCACCTGCGGAACGGTAGCCGGTGATCTTTCCGACGTCCGGGCGGAAGCCGTTGGCCGGATCCTCCGTGGTGATGCGGCACTGCAACGCGGCGCCCTTGATGGATACTGTCTCCTGGCTCAGGCCAAGGTCCGCAAGGGTCTCCCCCGAGGCAATACGCATCTGCGCCTGCACGAGGTCCACATCCGTGATTTCTTCGGTCACAGTGTGCTCAACCTGGATGCGGGGGTTCATTTCGATGAAAACGTGCTGGCCGGCCCGCTCACCCTCGGTGTCCACCAGGAACTCCACCGTTCCGGCGTTGACATAGTTCAGGGCTTTGGCGAAGGCCACGGCGTCACGGTATAGCGCCTGGCGGATGTTCTCATCCAGGTTGGGCGCGGGCGCGATTTCCACTACCTTCTGGTGGCGGCGCTGCAAGGAACAGTCACGTTCGAACAGGTGCATGACGTTGCCTTCGGCGTCCGCCAGGATCTGCACTTCGATGTGGCGCGGGCGCAGCACCGCCTGCTCGAGGAACATCGTGGGATCGCCAAACGCGGCATCGGCCTCGCGCATGGCGGACTGCAGGGCCTCGGGGAGGGCTTCGCGGGTCTCCACGCGACGCATTCCACGTCCACCACCGCCGGCAACGGCCTTGGCGAAGATCGGGAAGCCGATTTCGTCGGCTGCCGCAATGAGCTCGTCGAGGTCCTTTGAAGGCTTGCTCGACTTCAGCACGGGGACACCGGCCTTGCGGGCAGCTTCCAAGGCAGCAACCTTGTTTCCCGCAAGCTCAAGCACCTCAGCTGGCGGACCCACAAAGGTGATGCCCGCGGCCTTGGCAGCGCGCGCGAGGTCCGGGTTCTCGGACAAGAAGCCGTAACCCGGGTAAATGGCGTCAGCGCCGGCTTCCTTGGCGACGCGGACAACCTCCTCTACGTCCAAATAGGCGCGGACAGGGTGGCCCACCTCGCCGATCAGGTAAGCTTCGTCGGCCTTCTGACGGTGGATCGAGTTACGGTCCTCGTGCGGAAAGACGGCTACGGTCTTGGCGCCCAGTTCATAACCAGCGCGAAACGCCCTGATCGCGATTTCGCCGCGATTGGCCACCAGAATTTTCGAAAACATACTTCTCCTGCATCATTGCGGGTGGATCGGTCGGTGGTCACAGTGTGTAGTGCCGCCAGCATCAAACACAAATCTTTGTGGCAACCATCACAATGGAATCGTCATCTGGGCTGTATATGCGTGCGCGCGACTCCCTGCCGTGCTAATGCCCGCACCATCCAACGCTGCCCGGGCGCGTAGAAAGCGGGATTCCACCGCCCCGCCCCATATGATGTTGGAGGGGCTTCGGCAAGCCCCGGCTTCGGCGGTCCCGAAGCGGAAAACAGCGCGATACGGCAACCGGCGTTAGGTTTTGGGTTTTCAAGTGCAAGTAGTCAGCATCAGCAGCCTCAAAGGCGGAGTGGGAAAGACGTCCGTGACCACCGGCCTGGCGTCCGCGGCCCTCGCGGCCGGCATTCCAACCCTCGTGGTGGACCTCGATCCCCATGCGGACGCGACGACGGCACTCGGCGTCCAGCGAGGCGGGCAGTTGGACATTGGCCGCATGCTCAAGAGTCCCAGAAAAGCCAAACTCCCCGAGAACGTCGCCAGCAGCAGCTGGGTCTCCAACGGTTCCAGCGGCGGCAAGCTTGACGTTGCTGTCGGATCGGCTTTCACGGGCATCTATGATCGCCCGGACCTCGGCCGACGTGACCTTCGCAGGCTCTCGGCCGTTCTTGCAGGGACCACCAACTACGAACTGATTCTTGTGGACTGCCCTCCTTCGCTGAACGGGCTCACACGGATGGCATGGAGCGCGAGCGACCGCGTAGTACTCGTGGCCGAACCCGGCCTGTTCTCCGTGGCCGGTACCGAACGAACCATGCGCGCCATCCAGTTGTTCAGGCAGGAGTTTGCTCCGCATCTGGCGCCAGCGGGAATCGTCGCCAACCGGGTTCGTTCCGGATCAGCCGAGCACACCTTCCGGCTGTCCGAGATGGAGTCCATGTTCGGCGAGCTGCTCCTGACTCCGCACATTCCGGAACAGGCGAACTGGCAGCAGATCCAGGGCGCAGCGCATTCGGTACATCATTGGCCAGGCGATTCCGCCAAAAACTCCGCAAAACTTTTCGATGCACTCTTGCAGAGCCTGCTGCAAAGCCAACCCGTTTCGCGGAATCGGCAGCAGCGCTAGCCCGCAACTCAACAGCAATACAACGGAAGAAGCCGCACCCTGTATCCAGGGGCGGCTTCTTCCGTTGCTGAGAGATCCAGTGGGGGCGTTCTTAGCCGATGCGGCGTGCAACGCGCCGCTTGCTCAATTCGTCGTCCGGAAAGGACTGCTCGGCGGCATGCTCGCTCGGAAGCGCGGCAAGGCTTCCCTCGACTTCCCGCCATACACGTCCGACCGCTATGCCAAAGACACCCTGTCCGCCTTGCACGAGGTCAATCACTTCGTCGGCAGAGGTACATTCATAAACGCTGGCGCCATCGCTCATCAGCGTAATCTGCGCAAGGTCTTCAACGCCACGTTCGCGAAGATGCTCAACCGCGGTGCGGATCTGCTGGAGGGAAACGCCGGTATCAAGCAGGCGCTTGACCACCTTGAGCACCAGGATGTCGCGGAATCCATAGAGACGTTGCGAGCCTGAACCCGCAGCACCACGGACGGCCGGCTCGACCAAGCCCGTGCGTGCCCAATAGTCCAGCTGGCGGTACGTGATACCTGCAGCCTTGCAGGCAGTCGGCCCGCGGTAGCCCGCGTCCTCGTCCAGCACTGGAAGGTCCTCTGTGAAGAGCAAACCTTGGGCGCCGGATGCGGGCGCAGCAATGCCGGTCGAGGCCTGCTTCAGCTCGCCTGCTTCGCCTTTCGGACTCACGTGACCTCCTTGTTCTCAGTTCCCTTGGGGACGGTGCGTACCACTGATCACAACGCCGAAATTCAGCCGTGTAATTCCCACAAGCCGCACCTTCCAGTGTGACTTGCGCGGGCAGTGTATGCAACGGGAACTTGATACCTTCGACGTTAGGCCCGGGAGGGCCCTAGGTCAAAGACCCCGGACGCAAAATCCGGTCGTGTCGAAAGTTTCACCCTCAACTTTAGGCTTAGGGTGATTCAGCCTTCGAAATCCTCAGGTTCGACGTCGTCCAGGAACTCGCGGAAACGCCGCATTTCGCGTTCTTCGTCCACGCTGGGATCCGGCTCTGAATCTTCGCCTTCATCGTGCTCAGTGATCCGGACACCGGCTTCCTCCATCACTGCATCCGCGCACCAAATGCGGCACTTGGCCCGCAACGCAAGCGCCAACGCATCAGAAGCGCGCGAACTGACAACCGTGCCGTCGTCGAATTGCAGCTGCCCATAGAAGATGTTGTCCTCAACCGCCACGATGTTAACGCTGATGATCGAATGCCCCAGGGCCTCCACGACGTCAATCAGGAGATCGTGGGTCATGGGTCGCGGTGGGACAACACCTTGCTGGGCCAGGGCGATGGCGCTGGCTTCGGGTGTTCCAATCCAGATGGGTACATGCCGCTCCCCCTTGATTTCGCGAAGGAGGACCAAGGGTTGGTTGGACGGCAGTTCGATCCGGACGCCGACAATTTCAACTTCGATCATCAGGTGTCCATCCGGGAGATACGGTCGTGGACGAGCGCCCTGTGCAGCGTAAGGCACAGTTCGCTGATTTCACGCGCCGCCTCGGCAGCCCGTGCTTGGGAGGCTGCGTCGCGCCTGGACGTCAGGGGCGCAACCGCTCTTTCCACCAGTCCGAACTCACGCTCGGCTGCGGCCTGGAACGGCCGGAGATGGCGGGGTTCCAAGCCGTGACCCTCCAACTGAACGCAAGCACGCGCAACCTGGAGGGCGTGTTCATCGAACTTGCCGCCAACGTGGCTGATAAGCCCGAAGCTCAGGAGCGACTCCAGCAAGGGCACACTGGCACCCGATTCGGCCCGGAGTTGCTCCTCGCTGAGGGCGCGCGCACGGCCTTGGATTTCCGCAGCCATCTCCGCGGAAACCACCCGGGGTGACACCGTGACGCCCGGAGGCAGGTTCTCAGGCCGCTCCCCGCGGTCAATCGCGTCCAGGTAATCCTTAATCACTTTCAGTGGTAAGTACTGGTCGCGCTGAAGGGCAAGAACAAATCGGAGGCGCTCAACGTCGCTGTCCGTGTACTGCCTGTACCCGGCAGGGGTCCGCTTGGGGTTAATGAGGCCCTTTTCCTCAAGAAAGCGGATTTTGGACGCGGTCATGCCAGGAAAGTCGTCGCTCAATTGAGCCAGGACTTCCCCGATGTTCAGGACCTGCGGTCCGCGACGTTCCGGCTGGGCCATTGCCACAGGCAGGTACCCCGGGGTCAGACTTGGCCCGCCGGGCGGCCAGGGCTCAAGTAGTAGGTCAGCCGGAACTTGCCGATCTGGACCTCATTGCCGCTCTTCAACTGCACCCGATCCACGCGGTCGTGGTTCACGTAGGTTCCGTTGAGGCTGCCCATATCCACGAGTTCGAAGCCCGTTGGGGTCCTGTGGAATTCCACGTGCTTACGGGACACCGTGACGTCATCCAGGAAGATGTCGGCGTCGGGGTGCCTGCCCGCAGTAGTGGTATCGGCGTCCAGAAGGAAGCGGGCTCCTGCGTTTGGTCCGCTATGTGCGATGAGCAAGGCGGAGTCCGGCGGAAGGGCTTCAACGGACGCGCGCTCTTCCGGTGCAAGCCTGGGTGCAACCCTGGGCTCGTCCCACGTTGGCGTAATGCTGATCGAGGTGGTCTCCGACGTGGGTTGCTCTTCCGCGCCCTTTCCGACATTGGCTTGATTCTGTTCTCCGCCAACCATGGAATTTCCTCCTCATCCGCTGGCAGTTCCAAACCCCGCCAGCCACTTCCGCCTCCCGGTACCGCCGGGCAAATCGGTTGCTGGCCCGCCTTCCCGCGTCCTTGGCTAAAAGAATGCAGCCGGGCGGGCCAGATAACTTTAGCCTACCTGTTGTTCGTACTCCGATGCACTGAGCAGGGAATCCACTGCATCGGCTTCTGCCAGCTTTACTTCAAAAAGCCAACCGTCGCCGTAAGGATCAGAGTTGATCAGTGCCGGATCCTGGTCCAAAGAGTCATTCCGGTTAATGACTTCACCGCTAACGGGAGCATAGATATCACTGACGCTCTTGGTGGATTCAACCTCGCCAACAACTTCATTCCCGGTGATCTTGGTTCCGGGTTCCGGCATCTGGGCGTAGACAACGTCACCCAGGGCGTCCTGTGCGAAGTCGGTGATACCAATCCGCACCACGCCATCGGCGTCAGGAGCGGAAACCCACTCGTGCTCTGCAGTGTAGGAAAGATCGGCTGGAATATTGCTCATGGGTCGCCTTTCATCGGGACATTTACGGATCTCGACGGCGGCCCGGGCATCCGGCCACCGCTGAAAGTATAGGCACAATTCCCCTGTGCCTGATGAGGTCTCTGCCATGATTGACCCATGACTGAACAAGCACAAGTACCGGCTCGGAAAAAACGCAATTGGGGCGTCAAAATTATTCTGATCCTGGTGGCATTGCTTGTCGCTGTGGCAGCCTACTTTATCCTTGGGGCCATCCTGCCGCGTTGGTGGTCCGACGTCGTGGCGGGGCAGATCCGGCGGGACCTCGGCGCGAGCGTGCTGGTGGGCATGTTCTACGGCTTCGTCTTTACGTTCATTCCCCTCGCGGTGGCATGGCAGGCAACCCATAAGGCTGTCTCCTGGCCTTGGAAGATCGTCATCGTGCTGGCGGCCGTCGCCATCGCCACGCCCAACCTGCTTACGGCAGGCATAGTGTTCGGTTCCACCGAGTCCGCGCACGCCGGCCAGCGCACTTTGAGCGTGGATGCCGGATTCTTCACCACCTGGACCGCGATCTCGGCCGTAGCGGCTGCAGTGGTTTTTGTGGTGGTTACAGTTCTTTGGGCCCTGTGGCGCAGGCGGGGCAAGCAGATGAAGGTGTTGAAGCAGGCAGAGAGCGAACGAACCAGGGCTGCTAAGAGAGCAGAGCAGGAAGCCCGCGACAGTACGCCCAAGCCCTAAGCGGCCCCTGGGACGCTGAAGAGCCCGCGTGGAACGGTTGAACCGTTCCACGCGGGCTCTCACTTTCCCGGTCGGACGTAAGGAGAGTCAGGAGACGGCCGCCCCTTGGGGTTCGCGTTCGACGTCGGGCCTGGCCGTTGCTGCCGAAACTTCCTTGCGCTTGGCTGCTGCAGCGGCAGCCAGCATGACCAGCAACGCGGCCAAAGTAATCGCGGCCCCTGCCCAGATGGGCGAGGTGTAGCCCAAGCCGGCCGAAATGGTGACCCCTCCGAGCCAGGCGCCCAGAGCATTACCCAGATTGAAGGCGCCAATGTTGGCACCGGATGCCAGCGTGGGCGCGGAGGATGCATAGTGCATCACGCGCATCTGCAGACCCGGGACAGTAGCGAAACCGAAGCCGCCCATCAGTGCCAGTGAGAACAAAGTTGCGATGCTGCTGGCCGCGGTCAGGGCAAAGAAGCCCAGGACCAGCACCAAGCCGGCGAGGATCTTGACGAGCGATCCGTCCAGGTTTTTGTCGGCCGCCTTCCCGCCCAGGAAGTTGCCGACGAACAGTCCGCCGCCGAACAGCACCAGCAACCATGGGACGGCGCCCGGTTCAAACCCGGAGATTTCGGTAAGCGTGAAGGCAATGTAGGTGAAAGCACCGAACATGCCACCAAAACCCAAAATCGTCACCAGGATGGAAAGCCAAACCTGGCCGGATGTGAACGCACCCAGTTCGCTGCGGAGACCCTTGGCCGGCTGCGTACTCCCCTTCGGGACCATCAACGCGATGCCAAGCAGTGCCACCACGCCGATACCGGTGATGGCCCAGAACGTTGAACGCCAGCCCAGGTTCTGGCCGAGGAGAGTACCGAAAGGAACACCAAGGACGTTGGCAGCTGTAAGCCCAGTGAACATGATGGCAATGGCACCGGCCTTTTTGTGCGCAGGGACCAGGCTGGCTGCCACCACCGAACCGATTCCGAAGAACGCACCATGGCACAACGCCGCAATGATCCGGCCCACAAGCATGGCCATGTACGAGTCCGCGATTGCGGAGAGGAAGTTGCCGGCGATGAACAGAACAAGCAATCCGACAAGGACCGGCTTTCGCGGAAGCCTGGTAACGGCGGCGGTAACCAGGAGGGCGCCGACCGTGACGCTAAGTGCATAGCCGGAAATGAACCAGCCTGCCGAGGCTTCGCTCACCTGGAAATCTGCCGCTACTTCCGGCAAAAGGCCCATGATGACGAATTCGGTTAGTCCGATGCCAAATCCGCCAAGGGCAAGGGCTATCAACCCTGCGGGCATGTGGAACTCCTTAAGTGGGTGGCTCCTGAAAGCAAAGTGGATGTGCGCCTTCGGGAACCCGTAGAATAATAGTTGCAGACGCTGTATATATAGTTGCACACGCTAGATAATTGCGCAAGCAACTACTTTCGGCGACTGCGCAGATACGCAAACCAAGGCAGGAGCACAACAGGCATGGGCATCAAGGATGACGCCGTAGAAGTACGGGCACAGGGTTGGCGCACCCTCGCCGCCCTGCACGGAAGCATCGAGGCGGAACTCGAAAAAGCACTCCAGGCTTCCACCGAGCTGTCGGTAGTGGAATACACGGTTCTTGACGCCCTGAGCCGCCAGGACGGATGGCACATGCGCATGCAGCAGCTTGCCCGCGCCACGGCCCTTTCCAGCAGCGCCACGACGCGCCTGGTTAACCGCCTCGAGGACCGGGGGCTGCTAACGCGGATCCTCTGCGCCGATGACCGCCGCGGGATCTACACCGAACTCACGGTCGCCGGCCAAAAGCTGCTTGAGGCAGCAAAGCCCGTGCACGATGAGACCCTGGCGTCGGCATTGGAGGCCGCTGAGCAGGTTCCGGAACTCGAACCACTGGTTCGCGCGCTCGGAGCGCTGCAGAAGGCCTAAGCAGGCACAAGGTCCGTCCTTGTTCGCTGAACGCCCTACAACGTCCAGTTCAGCGAACAAGGCCTTGCCTTGCTGCCTACAGCCCTGACTTGCCTTGCTGCCTACAGCCCTGAACCGAGGCCACCAACTCGTTAACGACCAAAGGCCGGAACCCCGCGTTTCCGCGTGGTTCCGGCCTTTATGGTCGGGCTGACAGGATTTGAACCTGCGACCCCTTGACCCCCAGTCAAGTGCGCTACCAAGCTGCGCTACAGCCCGCTGGTTCCACCGTTCTCCGCCCAGGTTTTCCTCCGAAGAGTCCCACCTAAGCAGTCCGGCCGAACCACCTCCAAAAGCTTACACGAAGTTGGAGGGTGCCAACGCCATCACAGCCAAACTCGGCTGTGATGCCCGTCTCATTTAGCGTTTCTTGCCGCGCTTCTCGCGGACACGCATGTTGACCTCGATGGGCGTGCCTTCGAAGCCGAACGTTTCGCGCAAGCGACGCGTGATGAAACGGCGGTATCCGGGATCCAGGAAGCCGGTGGTGAACAGCACGAATTTCGGCGGGCGGCTGGAGGCCTGGGTGCCGAAGAGGATACGCGGTTGCTTGCCACCGCGAACCGGGTGGGGGTGTGCAGCAACCAGTTCACCCAGGAAGGCATTCAGGCGGCCAGTGGGGATACGGCGGTCCCAGCTTTCCAACGCGGTATCCAAGGCAGGAACCAGGCGGTCCTTATGCCAGCCGGTCTTCGCAGAAATGTTGACCCGCGGAGCCCACTCAACGTGGGCCAGGTCCTGCTCGATTTCACGCTCAAGGTAGCGGCGGCGTTCGTCGTCCAGCAGGTCCCACTTGTTGAACGCGAGTACCAAGGCCCGGCCGGATTCAATGGCCAACTGCAGGATACGGACGTCCTGTTCGCTGAGGACCTCGTCCACGGCGAGGAGCACGACGGCGACCTCAGCCTTTTCGAGCGCAGCCTGCGTACGCAGTGATGCGTAGAAATCTGCGCCCTGCGCCATGTGCTGGCGGCGGCGGATACCTGCGGTGTCCACGAAGCGCCAGGTCCGGCCGCCAAGTTCAATGAACTCGTCCACGGGGTCACGCGTAGTGCCCGCCAGTGGATCCACGACCACGCGCTCGGAGCCCGCCAGCTTGTTCAGCAGCGAGGACTTTCCGACGTTCGGACGGCCGATCAGGGCGATGCGGCGCGGTCCACCGGAACGCTCCACGCCCTCCACCAGGGAGAACTCGGGCAGGGTGTCCATGACGTGGTCCAGGAGGTCCGCTACGCCGCGGCCGTGAAGGGCGGACACAGGGTAGGGCTGGCCAAAACCGAGGCCCCACAATGCTGCGGAGTCAGCTTCCTGTGCGAAGTCATCCACCTTGTTGGCCACCATGATGACCGGCTTCTTGCTCTTGCGCAGCATCTTCATGACGCCTTCATCCGTGGCGGTCGCGCCTACGGCGGAGTCCACGACGAAGAGGACAGCGTCGGCAAGCTCAACAGCCATCTCGGCCTGCTCGGCAACGCGGGCGTGGATGCCCTTGGCGTCGTGTTCCCATCCGCCGGTGTCTACCAGCGTGAAGTTGCGGCCATTCCAACGCGCGGAGTACATCACGCGGTCGCGGGTAACACCCGGGGTGTCCTCGACAACAGCTTCGCGGCGGCCCAGGATGCGGTTGACCAAGGTGGACTTGCCCACGTTCGGACGGCCAATGATGGCAAGGACGGGATCCAGCTTGAGGGGACCTTCATCGCCTTCGTCGTCGTAGTCGCCGCTAAGCAGCGCGGCGTCGTCTTCGTCGAGGTCGTAATCATCCAGGCCCGCCCGGAGGGTGGCTGCACGGAGTTCGGCCTCTTCATCGTCCAGGGCAGCCAGGTTTTCAGCCACCTGGTCGGTGCCGGTGGGCGTGTATTCGTCGTCGCCGGCTCCGTGGAGGCCGGATTTTTGAGTCGTATCGCTCATTGCACGTTCCTTAATGGTGGTCTGCCGGCGTCCCGGCTACTTCTGTTTGGCGGTGCTGCGGTGCGGATGGTCCGGACGGAGGTTCCTGGGGAAGGCCCTGCCCTGTAGTCCTGACTGCATCCTGGACGTGTCCTGCCAGTGCATCGCGGATTGCCGCAGCCGCCCTGTCCATTGAAACACGCCCCGGTTCGCCCTTCCGGCGCTGCACCGTGAGGGGTTCGCCGAAGCTGACATACAGCCTGCGGCGGGGTTTGGGAATATGGTCGCGGTGCTCATCGCCCTTACGGGTTCCGAGGATCGCGACTGGTATGACGGTGGCCCCGGAGTTGATGGCCAGCCAGGCGACACCATTGCTGATGCTGTCAGCGGAGCCGCTCCCCCGGGTACCTTCGGGCAGGATCCCAACGCAACGGCCGGCGTCGAGCAGTTGCTTGCCCACGTGCAGTGCGCTGCGGTCACCGCTTCGGTCCACGGGAATCTGCCCTGATCCCCTGAGGACGCGCCCCAGGAACCCACGGAACATCTCTTTCTTGACGAGGATGTGCATGGGGCGCGGCGAGGCGCCGAACATCACGGGACCGTCCAGGAAGCTGATGTGGTTGCCTGCAAAAATCACCGGACCAGCAGCGGGTATGTTGCTCTTGCCCGCCACGACCGTCCGGTAGATGACATGATCCAGGACCCAGCCAACGGGTCGGCTCCAGATGCGTGTCCACTTGGCTGGGAGGCGGAGCGCAGGAGGCTGGTTAGTCGCCATAGATGACCTTGCTAACGATCGCCAGGGCAGTTTCCACTGTTTCCTCAAAGTCCAGGTCCGAGGAATCGAGGGTCACGACGCCGTCAGCCGCTTGGGTGAAGTTCACCACCGTGGAGTCCTTGGCATCACGCTGCGTCACCTGCGCGGCAAGCTGTTCCTTGCTTTGCGTCCCACCCAACTGAATTCCACGACGCCGGAGCCTGGCCTCTTCGCTTGCGGTCAGGAGCATGCGGACCTCGGCGTTGGGGGCAACCACCGTGGTGATGTCGCGTCCCTCCACCACCATCCGGTGATGGTGCTGGTCGATGAGCTGGCGCTGGCGGCGGATCAACTCCGTGCGAGCGCCCAGCGTAGTAGCAACGGCGCTCACGGAAGACGAAATCAAGGGATCGCGGATTTCATCGGTAATGTCCGTGCCGTCCACTGCCACGTACTCGGTGGCCGTGCTGGTGCTGATTTCCAGGGGCATGACCTTGGAAGCCTGCTCCACAGCAGCGCCGTCCTGGAGGTCGAGGCCGGTCTTCAGGCAGTACCACGTGAGTGCGCGGTACATCGCACCTGTATCCAGGTACGCCAGCTTCAAGCGCCGGGCTACTTCCTTGCTGACGCTGGACTTACCCGATCCCGAGGGGCCGTCAATCGCGATCACGAGCGGCTTGCCGGGGCGGGCAACTGTCTCCGGCCCAAAGAATTCACGCGTCATTACTGGAGTACCCGCCATCCACGGTCGGTCAAGGCTTCTACAAGGAGGTCGTGCTTGCTCGGCAGGACTGAAAGCTCCACCATGCCAACGTTCTGACCCGATGAATGATCAAGCCGGAGGTCTTCGACATTCACGCCGATCTCGCCAATTTCGGTCAGAAGCTGCGCGATCTGGCCCGGCCTGTCATCCACCAGGATAGTCAGCCAGGAATACGCCTGCGGAGGTCCGCCGTGCTTGCCCGGTATCCGGGCCTGTCCGGCGTTGCCTTCACTGATGAGCTGGGCGAGATCCAACCGCGCTCCGGGCGCAGCCGGCGCTTCCAAAGTCCCTATCAAGCGATTCAGGTCCTCACGAACGCCGTGCAGGATGGAAACAACCTTTTCCGCGTTGCCACCCAGTATCTGCACCCACAGGGTGGGATCACTGGCAGCGATGCGGGTGGTGTCCCGCAACCCGTTACCGGCCAAAGACAGCGCATGCAGGGGTGTTCCTTGCAAGCGGCTCGCCAGCAGCGAAGACATGATCTGCGGCAGATGCGAGACCAAGGCCACCGCTTCATCGTGCTCGTCGGCAGTGAACTGGGAGACGATTGCCCCCAGGTCCCCCGCCAGCGCACGTGCCGTTTGCAGTGCGTCGGTGTCGGTTTCCTCCGTTGGGCAAACCACCCATGGCATGGACGTGAAAAGTTCGCCCCTGGCTGCGACCGGCCCCGACTTTTCGCGGCCGGCCATCGGATGGGTCCCCACGTACCTCGCCAGGTCCACGCCGCGCTCCCGCAATTGGGATTGGATAGTGGCCTTAACGCTGGCAATATCAACGACGACGGCGGACGGGTAGTCCGCCAGGGCCTTCTCCACGACGTCGGCCGTCACGTCCGGCGGTGCAGCGACCACAACCAGCTGAGGCTGCCCGTCAAGCTCAGCCAAGGGCCGCCCAGCACCAATGTCTACAGCGACCGCCTGGTTGGTCGGCGACGGATCGAAAAGGAAAACCGGAACGCCGCGTCCGCGCAGGCCAAGGCCAATGCTGGCTCCAAGCAGGCCTGTACCAAGAACCACGACCGGGCCATCAAGATGGCCGCGGCCGTGCGTGCGGAATGCCGACATGCCCTAGAGCCCCACAGATGCCAGGAGGTGACCGACTTCCTGCCTGCCGAGGTTGCGGATGCTGCCCTGGCGCTGGTCTCCCAAGCCAATGGGACCGATCTTGACACGGACAAGACGCTCTACCGGGAAACCCACAGCATCGAACATGCGGCGCACAATACGGTTCTTGCCGGAGTGCAGGACAACCTCGATCAGGACGTGCCCGGGCGTGGAGTCAACCAGGCGGAACGAATCCACGGTTGCCAGGCCGTCTTCAAGCTCGACGCCGGACTTCAGCTGCGCGCCGACGCCCTGCGGGAACGGACCACGAACCTGAACCAGGTACGTCTTGGGCACCTCATAGGAAGGATGTGTCAAACGGTTGGCGAGTTCGCCGTCGTTGGTCAACAACAGCAGGCCTTCCGTGGCGACGTCCAAGCGCCCGACGTGGAAGAGCCGCTCACCCTTGGCGTTCTTCAGGAAGTCGCTGATGCATGGCCGGCCCTCGGGGTCTTCCATGGTGGAGACAACGCCCTTGGGCTTGTTGAAGACCATGTAGACGAGGGTTTCGTCGAGCTGGATGCGGATACCGTCAACGTGGATCACGGCGGTTTTGGGGTCGACCCGCATGCCGAGCTCTGTGGTGACCTGGCCATCGACCTCGACGCGGCCTTCGAGGATCATTTCCTCGCATACGCGGCGGGAGGCCACGCCGGCCTGCGCCATGACCTTCTGCAGGCGCACGCCGTCGACATCATGGAGGTCCGACTGCGGGACTTCCTGGCGCGGACCGCGGTTGCGGGCAGGCTTGCGGATGGGGCCCAGATTCTGGCCGAAGCGCTCGCTGCCGAAGGCCTTGGAGCCGTACTGCCTTGCGGGCTTGGCCTTGGGCTTCAACGCACCGGGTGTTCCGGGAGCCTTGCCGTAACCGGGCTTGTTGGAGCCGGGCTTGCGGAAAGGCTTTGCAGGCCTGGCGGCCTGGCCGCGATCGTAATCGCCCGCCGTCGTGGGGTTATCGGGATCGAAGGGGGCCGCTTCCCGTGGCTTTGAAGCCTTGAACGGGCGGCCTTCGCCTTGATTGAAGTTGCGCTTTCCAGCGCCGGCACTTCCGCCGCGGCCGGAGAAGCCGCCGGCGTTGGAGCGGCCCGTGCCGCCCCTTGCCTCATTGCGTCCAGAACTGTTGCGTCCCGAACTGTTACGTGGTGAACCCTGGCGTCCCGCCTGTGTCATGACCCGTCCTTGTGTAGTAATGGCCGGCATTCAGTGCTGCAATCAACACTAGCCAGCCGGGCAGACATCGTCTGCCCCTTGTTGCCGTGGCACCGTCCATGCGGTGCCGTGAATCAGTATGTAGTTCTCGTGCGGTGCCGGCTTACATCCGGCTGGCGTCGTAGTACTCGTCGATCCCTTCCAAACCCGGCAGGTGCGGCGAGAGCGGGGGCAATTCCGCCACCGAGCCGATGCCCATCCGTTCCAGGAAGTAGGAGGTTGTCCTGTACAGCACAGCCCCGGATTCGGGATCGTTCCCGGAGTCTTCGATCAGACCACGCTGGGTTAGAGTCCGGACCACAGAATCGACGTTGACGCCTCGAATTGCGGACACCCGGGCCCTGGAGACCGGCTGCCGGTAGGCAATGACCGCCAGAGTCTCAAGCGCTGCCTGAGTGAGCCTGGTGGTCTGCCCTTCGAGGACGAACCTGCCCACGATGTCCGCAAAATCAGACCGTGAATAGATCCGCCACCCACCGGCGACATTCCGCAATTCAAAACCCCGGGGGGCAGCGCTGGCAACGGCAAAGCCGACAGCATCCACGTCCGGGGCTTTAACAGTATAGCCGCTATACTCCCGCTGCAGGTCCTGCAGCAAATCCTCGACGACGGCGACCGTTACGTTCAATCCCGCGGCCAACTCCTCCGAGGTGGCTGGCTCGTCGATGACCATGAGCACAGCTTCCAACGCTGCCCGTGCCCCGCCAGGCAAAGTTTCAAGCTCGGCAAGGCCGGCTTCGGCCATGTCCTGCTCAGTCACTGGCTGTCCCTTCGCTCGATTCTTCGTACTCTTCGCTCAGGTTCGAACTGTCCCATTCGGCCACGTCCCCGGTCCACCTAACCGTCAGCTCCGCCAACGGACCTGCCTGTTCGAAGGCCACAACCTTGTCCCGGAACATCTCCAGCAAGGCCAGGAAACGGGCCACGACCACCAGGGTTGTCCCGGCGTCCGCTATCAATGTGCGGAAAGAGAGCGGGGCTCCGAGTTGCAGGCGGTATCCCATGATCTCGGCTTGCTCCTTGACGCTCACCGGCGGTGCGTGAAGGTGATCCAATCCCACCTCAGAGGGCACGGAGTCTTTCGGTTTGAGCGCCTTGGCGGCAAGCTCCGCAAATTGTTCGGGAGTGTGCCGCCACACGAGTTCCGGCAGCAGCGCCGCGAAATGGCCTTCCAACGCCACCTGGCGAGGGTATCTGCGGCCTTCCTGTTCCAGCGTCTCACTGATGAGACCTGCGACGTGCTTGAACGCCTTGTACTGCAGCAAGCGGGCGAACAGCAGATCCCGGGCTTCCAGGAGGGCGATATCTTCCTCATCCTCTACTTCGCCGGCGGGAAGGAGCCGGGCAGCTTTGAGATCCAGGAGCGTCGCGGCAATCACCAGGAATTCGCTGGCCTCGTCCAGCGCCCAATCCTCCCCCAGTTCCTGGAGGCGGCGGATGTACTTGATGAACTCATCGGTGACGGTGGCCAGCGCCACCTCCGTTATGTCCAGCTTGTGCTTGGAAATCAGGCCCAACAGGAGATCGAACGGCCCCGTAAAGTTGGCGAGCCGAACCTCAAAACCCGGCTTGCGGGCGTCAGAGGGGCCGGCGTCGGAGGTATCGGCGTCGGGCGTTTCTTCCGGAATGACCACCGCGGAGGGCGGGGCGAGTGACCGTCCCACGCCGTTGGCTACGGTGCGCCGCCGCGCGAGATAAGTTCCTTTGCGAGGCGGCGGTAGGCGTCTGCACCGATGTGGTTGCCGGCATAACTGGTAATAGGTTCAGCGGCCACGGTTGCGTCCGCGAATTTGATGGAACGCTTGATGACGGTCTCGAAAACCTTGTCCCCGAAGGCCTCCACGAGGCGCGAGATGACTTCGCGGCTGTGCAGGGTGCGGGCGTCGTACATGGTGGCCAGGACACCGTCCACCTGCAACCGCGGATTCAAACGGTCCTGCACTTTCTCGATGGTTTCCACGAGGAGTGCTACGGCGCGAAGTGCGAAGAACTCGCAGATCAACGGAATGATGACGCCGTGGGCGGCGGTCAGCGCGTTGACCGTGAGCAGGCCGAGCGATGGCTGGCAGTCGATCAGCACGACGTCGTAGTCATCTTCAACGCTCTTGAGCGCGCGGTCCAGGACTTGCTCGCGGGCGACTTCGTTGACCAGTTGAACTTCAGCCGCGGAGAGATCAATGTTTGCGGGCAGAAGGTCCACGCCTTCCACTCCGGTCTGCTGGATGGCATCCCGGATGTCCACTTTGCGGTCCATGAGGACGTTGTAGACAGTGAGGTCGAGTTCATGCGGATTGGCGCCGAGACCGGCAGAAAGGGCACCTTGTGGGTCAAAGTCCACCAGGAGCACGCGCCGGCCGTATTCCGCGAGCGCCGCCGCAAGGTTGATGGTGGACGTGGTTTTGCCCACGCCGCCCTTCTGGTTAACCATGGCAATGACCCTTGCAGGGCCGTGGGAGGCAAGCGGAGCCGGTTCCGGAAAGTCGCGGTGAGGACGGCCCGTAGGCCCCATGATGGCGTCTTCCAGATCGAGCTCGGTGTCTCCCAGCGTAGCTGTTCCCCGTTCGCTGCTCACGTATCTAACCACTCTTTCGACGACGATCTTCCCTGCCGCTGTTCCCCTGGGTACAGCGCTGCTACCCACCTAGGCTACAGCCCCCGACACGGCATTTCGGGGAACTTGACTTTCGCCGATCTTTGAGCCTTTACCCTCTAGTTGAGGTCGAAGGTTAGGAAGTTGGGCCATGATTCTTTGGCATCCGCGCGAACGGCAGAGGACCGACACCCCTGTACGGGTGCCGGTCCTCGTTGCTTCGTATCCCGCGAAGCTGATCCTGCTAGATGGTTGCCTTGTCGCGGGCTTCAGTTTCCGGAGCCGTCTCAGCCTCTGCGCCGTGGGCGATCATTGTCGTCTCGTCGAACGGTTCGCTGCCGGAGAGAACGCGCTCCACCTGGCCGTTGTCGATTTCCTTGACCCAGGTGCCGATCAAAACGGTGGCAACGGCGTTTCCGGTGAAGTTCGTCAGTGCACGGGCTTCTGACATGAAGCGGTCGATGCCAACGATCATGCCCACGCCGCCCAGGAGCTCGGGCTTGTGTGCCTGCAGGCCGGCGGCAAGGGTGGCAAGGCCGGCTCCGGTGACGCCGGCGGCGCCCTTGGAAGCGATGATCATGAACACCAGCAGCGAGATCTGGGCACCCAGGTCCAGCGGCGTCCCCATGGCGTTGGCCACGAACAAGGAGGCCATGGTGAGGTAGATGGCCGTGCCGTCAAGGTTGAAGGAGTAGCCGGTGGGTACCGTCACGCCGACAACCGGCTTGGAGACACCCAGGTGTTCCATCTTGGCGATGAGGCGGGGCAGGGCTGCCTCGGAGGAGGACGTGGAGAAGATGAGGAGGTATTCCCGGGCCAGGTACTTCATCAGCTTGAAGATGTTGACGCCTGCCACAGCACGAAGCAGGGAGCCAAGGATGACCACGATGAACACAGCGCAGGTGATGTAGAAGGCCAGCATCAGTGTGAACATGCTGAGGATTGCCTGGGCGCCAGTGGCACCCACGACGGCGGCGATCGCACCGAAAGCGCCCACAGGAGCCAGCCACATGATCATGATGAGGATCCGGAAGACAAGGCGCTGTCCGTGGCCGATTGCGGTGAGGATCGGGGTGCCCTGCTTACCCATCTTCTGGAGTGCGAAGCCCACCAGGATGGCTGCAAGAAGGGTGGGCAGGACGGGAATGTCGCCGGGGATGATGCCCAGCAGGAAGTCCACCGTGCTGTCCGTGGCCGCCTTCTTGTTGGGATCGTACGGAGTCAGCTTCAGGCCCTCACCCGGGTGGATGAGGTTGCCGACGACGAGGCCGATAGCCAATGCGAAGGTCGACATGGCCACGAAGTAGCCAAGTGCGAGTCCGCCGACCTTTCCGACGGTGGCAGCTTTGGCGATGGAGCCGATGCCAAGGACGATGGTGCAGAAGATGACCGGAGCGATCATCATCTTGATGAGCTTGATGAAGCCGTCCCCGAGCGGCTTCAGGGATTTTCCAACCTCAGGGAACAGCAGGCCGACCACGGCACCAAGCACTACGGCCAGGATGACCGCGATGTACAGGTAATGCGACTTGTCGAGCCCCCTGCGTCCACCGGTGGCGGCTACTGCCGACTCTCCTCGTTGAGAGGTCATGGGATTCTCCTTCTGGATACTGTGTAAGGCGCTGCGGTCCTGCACTTGTGTCCAATCCGCTGCCCTTGTGTGATATCCATCATTCAGCTGCGGGTGACACACATCACCCTTGCGGTCATATTGGTCATGGGAGGCCTATTTGTTTCATCGCTGGAGCATCGCCCGCCGCTTGTTTGTGGCAAACCTGCTGTTCGTGCTGGTGCTGACAGCTGTCTTCGGCGCGTTCTCGGTGCTGGAGGCCCGGGACAGGGCATACGAGGATGCGGGCAGCCGGATGCTTGCGATCGCAACGTCCATTGCCAACAACCCCTTGGTGTTGCAGGCGGCGGCAACCTCTGATCCGGCGGCCATACTGCAGCCCTATGCGCTGGAGGTCATGAAGGACGCGGACGCGGATTTCATCACCATCATGGCTCCCGACAGGACCCGATGGACCCATCCCCGCCCCGAAGAGCTGGGCAAGCCCTATATCGGCACGATCGAACCTGCCCTGCGGGGTGAGACTTTCACCGAAGTCACTGCTGGTACGTTGGGGCCCTCGGTCCGGACCATCGCGCCGGTGAAGGACTCCGGTGGAACCGTCAAAGCTTTGGTGGCGGCAGGCATCACCGTAAGGACCGTGGATACCGATGTGGCCGAAAGGCTGGGAGTGATTGGCGGCATCGCGCTGGTGGTGTTGTTCTTTGGCTCCATAGCTTCGTGGCTGCTCGGACGTTACCTGCGGTCCGTGACGCGCGGATGGGGTCCGGAACAGCTCGCGCAGCTCTTCGCCTACTACGAATCAGTCCTTCACTCCGTTCGTGAAGGCGTGATCCTGATCGATACCCGGGGAAAAGCAGTGATGTACAACGATCAAGCCGCGGAGTTGCTGGGACTGGAACCTTCCGAGGCCGATCGCTCCCCCGATGACGCTCCCAAGCTGTCCGACCTCCCCTTTGACGGGAGCCTGCGAGCGCTTTTCGAATCCGGCAGGCCAGCCCACGACGAAATCCATTTGACTGGTTCACGGATCCTGGTGGTAAACCAAGCTCCGGCCGTGGGCCCGGTTCCTGCCCGCAGCCGGCAAAAGCCGTCGGTCTACGGCACCGTGGCCACTATTCGCGACCGCACTGAGATTGAGTCCTTGGGAACCGAGCTGGAAACCATGAAGACTCTCTCGGATGCATTGCGGGCCCAGACCCATGAACATGCCAATCGCCTGCATATGATCGTTTCCCTTCTTGAGTTGGGCCGCACGCCCCAGGCGCTCGAGTTCGCCACCAAGGACCTGGAGCTCAGCCAGCAGCTCACGGACGACATGCTTGCTTCGGTGGATGAACCGGTGATGAGTGCTTTGGTGATGGGCAAGGCCGCCGAGGCCCATGAGCGCGGGGTCGAACTGGTGGTTCGGACATCAGGGAGTTCGGGTGTCCGGGGTCTGGAAATCCAGGACCTCGTGACGATCCTGGGAAACCTCCTGGACAATGCCATTGATGCGGCGGCGTCCGGTGGGATGCCCCGAAAGGTGGAACTGGACGTCGAAGCCAGTGCGGCCGGTGTTGGATTTACCGTTAGGGATTCCGGGGCCGGTATCGATCCCGGTTCGATCGATGACGTGTTGCAGTACGGGTACAGCACCAAGTCCACGCAGGAGGGTCCGCGGGGAGCCCATGGCCGGGGTGTCGGCCTTGCCCTGGTCCGGCAGGCGGTCCAGCGGCTGAACGGTACTATGACGATCAGCAATCCAGGCGGCGCCCAGTTCCATGTTGTGCTGCCCGCGCCCATCCCCGAGGAAGAGAAGGCATGACAGACATCCGCGTCCTGGTGGTCGAGGACGAGCCCATCGCCTCGGACGCCCACTCCATTTACGTGGGCAGGCTCCAAGGGTTCACGCTGGTGGGAACGGCTCCGGATGGTCAGTCAGCACTGCGCATCCTTGGCGAGTTCGCTGGGTCCGGCTCGCCCGTGGACCTGGTCCTCCTTGATATGAACCTGCCGGACCTCCATGGGCTGGATGTTGCCCGGCGCATGCGCTCCGCGGGAGTCTTCGCCGACATTATTGCCATCACAGCCGTGCGTGAACTGAACATCGTGCGCAGCGCCGTTTCCATCGGCGTCGTGCAGTATCTGATCAAGCCCTTCACCTACGCAACCTTTGCCGACAAGCTGAACAGCTACCGCACTTTCCGTGATCAACTGGCGGGCTCGGAGTCCGGCATCTCCAAGGCCGGAGCTTCCCAGAGCGATGTTGACCAGGCCTTCGCGAGTCTTCGGGCACCAACGGAGCTACCGCTGCCGAAGGGTTTGTCCGGTTCCACCCTGGAGTCGGTCAAGGATTTCGTCCGCGCCCGGAAACAAGCCGTGTCCGCCAGTGAAGTCATGGATGCGTTGGGAATGTCGCGGGTAACGGCCCGCCGGTACCTGGAGTACCTGGCCGACGCCGGGACGGTCACCAGGGCGCCGCGATACGGAACACCGGGCCGTCCGGAGAACGAGTACGGCTGGAACCGGGGCTAGCCTTCTGCCGAAGGAACAGCTCCCGCAGTATGCTGGAGCCGAACCCGTGGAGAGCCCATGTCCCAGCAGCTGCAGCAACTTTCCGAGGCCCGCGAAGCCTTTGCCCGTGGGGAATGGGACGTGGCGCGCCGAAGCCTGGAACGTGCAGCCGTGGACGCTCCCCTCAGCTCCGCGGACCTTGAGATCCTGTCCCGTTCCGTCTGGTGGCTGGGAGACGTTCAACGCTCCATGTCCCTCGCAGAGGAGATCTTCCATCGCCTGGATGACGACCACCAGAGGCAGGCCGCGGCCCGGACGGCACTGACGCTGTCCATGCAGTGGGGCATCCGCGGCAACCTCGCCGTTTCTTCGGCGTGGCTCAATAGGGCGCGCCGGCTGCTGGAGAATATGCCCGAGGTGCCCGAACACGGCTACCTGCTCTACCTTGAGGCCAATGACGCCATGAACCTTGAAGGCGACCCGGTTCCGGCCCTCGCCGCCTCAGTTTCGCTCAAGGAGATGACGCGGAGGCACGAATCACCCGAACTGGCCAGCTTTGCGTACATGTTGTCCGGCTTGGCGGCGGTTCGGACAGGACAGTCCGCACGAGGATTCCAGGACCTGGATGAGGCCATGCTGCCCGTAATGGCGGGGCAGGTTCCGGCAGAGTGGGGCGGAGATATTTACTGCTCCATCATCCACCTCTGCTATGAGATGGCTGATTTCGCCCGGATGCGCGCTTGGACTGACGCGCTGGCCACGTGGTGCGCCGGACTTTCCCGGTCCTTCATGTACAGCGGGATATCGCGCGTTCACGAACTTCAATTGCTCGGCACTGAGGGCAATTGGGGACAGGTTGAGGCTGAGATGCCCCACGAAGCCGAGCGCCTTAGGAATGCCCACGGCTGGATCGCCGCGGACGGCTACTGTGAGCTGGGTGAGATCCGTCGGCGCCGGGGCGATGTTGCCGGGGCTGGGTCCGCGTTTGAGTTGGCCCGCGGGCTTGGCGTGGATGCGCAACCAGGACGTGCCCTGCTACTTGCCGATGCGGGAAAGACAGAGTCCGCCATAGAGGCCCTTCAGGCTGCCTTGGCGGACCGCGGCACCCTGGGGAGGGCCAGCCTTCTCTTGCCCCTGGTGGAACTGCTGGCTCCCCGGGATCCCGGTGCGGCGGCCACCCATTGCATGGAACTTGAACAGACCGCCGCTTTTTACAGGACCCCCGGCTTCCTGGCCTGGGCACACCATGCGCGTGGCGCCGTGCTGATGGCGGAGCGGCGTTGGCATGAGGCGATCAATGAGCTTGAATCCGCAGCACAGGCCTACCGCTCCCAACACATGCGCTACGAACTGGCACGGATCCACGAACGCCTGGCAACTGTCCGGGCTGCCCTGGGTGAAAGCGGACGTGCTGAGGCCGAGCACGCCACTGCGGCCGCCATCCGTAACCAGCTCGGCGCCAAGAACATTTCCTGGACGCGTCCCGCCCAGGAGCCTGGCGGCTTAACCTCCCGGGAAGTGGAAGTACTGGGATGCGTCCTGGCTGGTTCCAGTAACCGGCAAATTGCCAGGTCGTTGACTATCTCAGAGAAAACAGCCGGACGTCATTTGGCGAACATCTTTACCAAGATCGGGGTCACTTCCCGGACGGCCGCCGCTGCTTGGGCCCACCAGCACGGCATCCCGGAGCGGCCCGGATCGTAGTTGCCGATCCAGGGGCCCTGCATGGTTCGCCCCACGACTACAGAAAAAATGCAGAAAATGCCCGAAGAGGCTCGTTGGGGTCTGAATTTACCGTGGGATATGGGCAACAGGCCGGAGCCACCGGTCCCCGAAGACCAAGGAAAAGCCATGGAAAGCACCCAGTCCGGAAAGTATGAAACGGCGACGATGCCCGGAAAATCACTTGAAGAAGCGGTGCAGGAAGCGACCGGCAGGCTGATTGACATCCTGAACAGCTCATCCATCGGACTACTCATTGCCGTGGGCCATCAAACCGGCTTGTTTGAGACGCTTGCCTCGCTGCCTCCTGCGACGAGCCAACTTGTGGCGGATGCCGCTGGAGCACAAGAGCGTTACGTCCGCGAATGGTTGGGAGGGATGACGACCGCAGGAATCGTGGACTTCGAACCCGGCGATTCAACCTACTGCCTTCGTCCTGAATTTGTTCCTGTTCTGTGCGGGACCGGAACGGAAAACCTGGCGCGCACCCTGCAGTATCTCCCGCTGATGGGCGAGGTGTCCCCCAAGATTGTCAGGGCGTTCCGGGAGGGCGGTGGAACAAATTACAGTGATTACCCGCAGTTCCACCACATCATGGCTTCCGAAAGTGCCGCAGTGAATGACGCCTCGCTTTTGGACTCGATTCTCCCCTTGACCGGCTGCGAAAAAGCCTTGCAGGCAGGAATCGCCGTGGCCGATATCGGCTGCGGCGAAGGCCATGCTGTAAACCTGCTGGCCAGCACTTATCCCCACAGCACTTTCACGGGATATGACTTCGCTGACGCGGCGCTAACTGTGGCGCGGGCCGAAGCGGCAGCGTTGAAACTTTCCAACGTCCGGTTCGTGTCCAGGGACGTAACGAGGCTTGAGGAAGAAGGCCGCTACCATCTTGTGACTGCCTTCGACGCCATCCACGACCAAGCGCATCCTGCCCAGGTCCTGAAGAATATCCACAAGGCGCTCAAACCCGGTGGAACGTTCCTTATGGTGGATATCAACGCCTCCAGCAACCTGGAAAAGAACGCTGACCTTCCGTGGGCCTCCTTCCTCTACACCATCTCCACGTTTCATTGCATGGCCGTCTCCCTGGGACGGGGCGGGGAGGGTTTGGGAACCGTCTGGGGCAAGGAATTGGCAGCGGCCATGATCCGCGAAGCCGGCTTCACCAGCGTGGAAGTCAAAGAGCTCGAGGAAGATCCGTTCAACGCGTACTACGTGGCCACATGCTAGGCATGTATACATAGGCGCGCAATTTTGAGCTGTTTCCTGTACAACACAGGCTTTATGTATACACTGGAGTCATGCGCGCCAGTGATCGGGCCTACGCGGCTCTTCGTGAAGACATCATTGAATGGCGCCTGCGGCCGGGCACGGTTCTCGCGGAAGTAGAACAGTCCGAGCGGCTGGGTGTCTCCCGCACGCCTGTCCGGGAGGCGTTGGGCCGGCTTACCGCTGAGGGATTGACGACGGCGGCAGGCGGGCGCGGCGTCGTCGTCACCGATATTTCGCTGGACAGCATCGACGAACTGTTCGAGCTTCGCGAAACGCTGGAGGTCCGGGCCGCGGCCCTGGCCGCTGAGCGCGGAGAGCCGGGCGTTTTTGCCGAACTGCAGGCGCAGCTGCTCCGGGCGCCGGAGCTGCTCAGCGAGGAGGATCCTGCACGTCACGAGTATTACGCGTTGGTTGGCCGGCTGGACGAGGCGATCGATGCCGCAATCTCCAATTCCTACCTGGCCCAGGCCATGCGCAGCCTCCGGGTCCATTTGGTCCGGGTTCGCCGGCTGGCGGCCGATGACGCCGCCCGGCTCCAGGCCGCTGCGGCCGAGCATGCCGCCATTGCTGAAGCGATCGCCGCCGGGAATCCACGGCTGGCCGAAGCCGCCACCACACTTCATTTGCACCGAAGCCTTACCCACGTCAAGGCCGCTCATGTGGCCCGCTAAGACCCTCATTAGAAGGAGCACCATGGTCAAGAACAACCACGTCCGTGTCTACAAGTCCGAAGAGAACCTGCCCCGCGAGGAGCAGTTGGCGCACAAGATCGCCGTGGTCGCCGCCGACCCCGTCGACGTAACCCCCGAGGTCACGGATATGGTGATCAACCGGATCATCGACAACGCCTCCGTAGCGATCGCCTCGTTGAACCGTGCCCCGATCGTCGCGGCCCGCGCCCAGGCACTGACCCATGGGCCGTCCGCGAACGGCAAGGGCGGGCATGTTTTCGGCATCACCGAGCGGGTTTCCCCGGAGTGGGCTGCCTGGGCCAACGGGGTAGCCGTGCGTGAACTGGACTACCACGACACGTTCCTGGCCGCGGACTACTCCCACCCGGGAGATAACATCCCGCCGATCCTCGCCGTCGCGCAGCACGTGGGCGCCAGCGGTGCTGACCTGGTGCGCGGTATTGCCACCGGCTACGAGATCCAGGTGAACCTGGTCAAGGCGATCTGCCTGCACAAGCACAAGATCGACCACGTGGCCCACCTCGGCCCGTCCGCTGCAGCGGGCATCGGCACGCTCCTGGGATTGGATGTTGAGACGATCTTCCAGTCCGTGGGCCAGGCACTTCACACCACCACCGCCACCCGCCAGTCCCGCAAGGGCGAGATCTCCACCTGGAAGGCCCACGCGCCGGCGTTCGCGGGCAAGATGGCCGTCGAAGCCGTGGACCGTTCCATGCGCGGACAGACCTCCCCGGTGCCGATCTACGAAGGCGAAGACGGTGTGATCGCGTGGATGCTGGACGGCCCGGACGCCTCATACGAAGTCCCGCTGCCGCTGCCCGGTGAAGCCAAGCGCGCCATCCTGGACACCTACACCAAGGAACACTCGGCCGAGTACCAGGCCCAGGCGTGGATCGACCTCGCCCGCAAACTCAACCGCGAGCACCCCGAAACCACGGACCCGGCCAACGTGAAATCCGTGTTGATCAAGACCAGCCACCACACGCACTACGTGATCGGTTCCGGCGCGAACGATCCCCAGAAGTACTCTCCCACCGCATCGCGGGAGACCCTGGACCACTCCATCCCGTACATCTTCACCGTCGCCCTGCAGGACGGCGCCTGGCACCACGTGGACTCCTACGCCCCCGAACGCGCCGCCCGCCCGGACACCGTGGAACTCTGGCACAAGGTCACCACCGTGGAAGATCCCGAGTGGACCCGCCGCTATCACTCCCTGGACATCGCCGAGAAGGCTTTCGGCGGTTCCGTGGAAATCACCCTGAACGACGGCACCGTCATCACGGATGAGATCGCCGTGGCCGACGCCCACCCGCTCGGTGCCCGCCCGTTCGCCCGCGAGCAATACATCAACAAATTCCGCACCCTCGCTGCCGGGCTCGTGGAGGAGACCGAAATCGAAAGGTTCCTCACCGCCGTCGAACGCGTCACCGAACTCGGCCCCGGCGAACTGGACCAGCTCAACATCACCGCGGCCCCCGGCGTGATCAACCTCGAAGCAGCTCCGAAGGGACTGTTCTAAATGCTGTACTCCACAACCACGCCCGAACAGAAAAGGCTGCGACTGCGGGAGCTCCTCGCTTCAGGGACCGTGCAGCAGTTCCCCGGCGCGTTCAACCCGCTCTCGGCGCGGCTGATCGAGGAAAAGGGCTTCGCCGGGGTTTACATCTCCGGCGCGGTCCTCGCGAATGACCTCGGCCTGCCCGACATCGGCCTGACCACGCTCACCGAGGTGGCCACCCGCGCCGGGCAAATCGCCCGCATGACGGACCTGCCCTCCCTCGTGGACGCGGACACCGGCTTCGGTGAACCCATGAACGTGGCCCGCACCATCCAGGAACTCGAAAACGCCGGCCTGGCCGGCTGCCACATCGAAGACCAATTCAACCCCAAACGCTGCGGTCACCTGGACGGCAAAAACGTCGTGGACATCGACACCGCCACCAAACGCATCCGCGCCGCAGCAGACGCCCGCCGCGACCCGAACTTCCTCATCATGGCCCGCACCGACATCCGCGCCGTCGAAGGAATCCAAGCTGCACAAGACCGTGCCCGCGCTTTGGTCGACGCCGGCGCCGACGCGATCTTCCCCGAAGCCATGGCTGATCTGACCGAGTTCCAGGCCATCCGCGACGCGGTGGACGTGCCCATCCTGGCCAACATGACGGAATTCGGAAAGTCCGACCTCTTCACCGTGGACCAACTCCAAGACGTCGGGGTAAACATGGTCATCTACCCCGTCACGCTCCTCCGCATTGCCATGGGCGCTGCAGAGCGTACGCTGGAATCGATCAAGGCTGCGGGGACCCAAGAGGCACAGGTGGAAAACATGCTCACGCGTGCGCGCCTCTACGAACTCGTGGATTACGAGGCATATAACCAGTTCGATACCGGCGTTTTTAACTTCCAGGTTCCTGGCATCCGCTAGGTCCGGGAATCATCAAGGGGAAAGCAAGCACTCCGGCCAACGGGGCTCTTGCATAATGAACGAAGGAGTTCAGCATGGCTGCTGAAGACATCAAAAAAGGCCTTGCCGGCGTCGTGGTGGACTACACCGCCGTCTCAAAGGTCAACCCGGACACCAACTCCCTGCTGTACCGGGGATACCCGGTGCAGGAACTGGCCGCCAAGTGCAGCTTTGAAGAGGTCGCCTACCTGCTATGGAACGGCGAACTGCCCGACGATGCCCAACTGGCCGAATTTGTTGCCCGCGAGCGGGCAGGGCGTGCGCTTGATCCAGTGGTCAAGTCAGTCATTGACACGTTGCCCACCACCTCACACCCCATGGACGTTTGCCGTACGGCAGCTTCCGTATTGGGAGCCCGGCACGAGCTGACGGAGGATTCATCCCCCGATGCCAACATGAAGAAAGCAATCGACCTCTGGGCCGCGATGCCCGCCGTCGTGGCCTACGACCAGCGCCGCCGGCGGGGTCAAGAGCCCGTGGAACCGCGGGAGGACCTGGACTACTCGTCCAACTTCCTGTGGATGGCGTTCGGCGAAGAGCAGGTTCCCGAAGTGGTGGAGGCGTTCAACGTCTCAATGATCCTCTACGCGGAGCACTCCTTCAACGCGTCCACCTTCACAGCCCGCGTGGTCACGTCCACGCTCTCTGACCTGCACTCAGCCGTGACGGCAGCGATCGGTGCACTGAAGGGCCCTCTCCACGGGGGCGCCAACGAGGCCGTGATGCACACCTTCGACGAAATCGGCATCCGCAGCGAAGAATCCATGGAAGAAGCCGCAGTCCGTGCGCGGGCTTGGATGGAAAACGCCCTTGCCCAGAAGAAGAAGGTCATGGGCTTTGGACACCGGGTCTACAAGCATGGCGACTCCCGCGTGCCCACCATGAAGGCCGCCTTGGATAAGATGATCGCCCACTACGGACGACCTGAACTCCTGGGGCTCTACAACGGCCTCGAACAGGCCATGGACGAGGCCAAGGCCATCAAGCCCAACCTCGACTATCCCGCGGGCCCCACCTACCACCTCATGGGCTTCGACACCCAGACGTTCACCCCGCTGTTCGTCGCCAGTCGGATCACCGGCTGGACAGCGCACATCATGGAACAATTTGCTTCTAACTCGCTGATCCGTCCGCTGAGCGAATACAACGGGCCGGAAGAGCGGCACGTGCCGTAGCCTCTTGGCTTCTGGCCGCGCCGGAAGCCCACGATGGCGGAGGAAGCATACGACGGCGGGTCGGTCACCAAAAGGCGACCGACCCGCCGTCGTATGCTGGAAAACCTGTCTTCTAGTCGGTTCCGGCCCAATCGATGGTGTGCACTTCAGCCACGCTCTCGTTATCGGCAGCCAAATCGACTCGAACTGCGATCCGCTGCCCCGAAATCATCGCGGGCAGCCAATGCTCGGCGTCGGCCCACATGCGTTCCACCGGTAGCTTGGACACCGGGAACCATTCGGGCGCAATCTCGTCGCTCTCCGACGGTTCGCCTGCCCAAGAACGCGTCAGATACACAGTGGTGTACATGTTCCATTCGGGTCTGGCAGGAAAGACGAAGTCGATGATGCCGGCGGGGATGAGGTCCGCGGCCTGGACCACCACGCTGATTTCCTCCATGACCTCGCGGCACACCGCCTGCAGCGCCGTCTCCCCTGGCTCCACATGCCCACCCACGCCCACCACTTTCCCACGCCCAAAACCGGTCTTCTTTGTACCGAGGAGGACGTGTTCCCCGTCCACGCCGTCACGGAGGAGGAAGCACAGTGTCACATGGGCTGCTGTCATGCTGCCTACCTTAACCCGATCTCCCGTACCCGGGGTCCCATTGCCACAGTCAGCCCAATTGCTACAGTGAGCCCATGAACGAAGGTGGGGGCGAAGCGCGTGCCGGGACACAGGCACAAGTGCAAGCCATCAACCATGAGGTGAAGTCCCAGGCCGGGGAAGATGCCGAAACGGCTCCTCTAGCCGACGCCCCATCAGCCACCAAAGCGGGGCAGGAACGCGACGTCTGGCTGCCCCGCTGGGTGGTGGCCCATCCGCTCTACGCCGGCTGGGCATGGACGGTGGTGTGGGCCGGGCTCATTGTTCTGGATGAGGTGGTGGACCTGGCTGGTTGGACGTGGTACCTGCTGGTCCTCATCGCTGCCCTGCCAACGCTGCTGTCCACGCTGGCCGTGCTGCATGCCACCCCTCGCAGCCACCTCAAGGCAGTGGACGCCACTGTCCTGGGCCATTTCTTCGTCCGCTTCCTCGCCCTGGTGGTCGCCTTCGTGGTGTGGGCTGCCTCCGTGGTGATGAGTGCTTCCATCTCGACCACGGTGCAGACCGTCATCGGCGACTCCGAAAAGGAGGTGACCGCACTCGGCTTCAACCTCATGCTGGCGTCGGTCCCGCTGGTGCTCTCTGTCCTGTGGATGGCGTTCATCGTGCGGTGCGCCTGGTTCCTTCGCCGGCTACGCGGTTGGCGGCAAATACCGTTGAAGACGCGGGTACCCAAAAAATTCCTCAAGGGACAGCCGCGGTTGAAGCGGGTGGTGGTGGGACTGGCCCACCCAGGCCTTCTGCTCGTGGCCGGTTTGGGGACGTCGCTGCTGGCATTGTTCGTCGATGCCGTGGAGTTGACGTTCAGTGTATTGGACTAGCTGCAGCATCAGCCGAGCGCGCGGGGATGGGCAGCAGCGTAAACCTCGCGCAAGGTGTCGGCGGTAACCAACGTGTAGACCTGGGTGGTGGTAACCGATGCGTGCCCCAACAGCTCCTGGACTACACGCACGTCAGCCCCGCCTTCCAGGAGATGCGTGGCAAAAGAGTGCCGCAAGGTGTGCGGCGAAACATCCTTGGTGATGTTTGCCTTCTCTGCAGCAGCCTTGAGGATTGTCCAAGCACTCTGCCTGCTGATTCGGCCGCCACGGGCGTTCAGGAACAACGCGGGAGTGCCCTTGCCCTTGGAAGCCAGCAACGGCCTTCCGCGGACCACATAGGCTCCGACCGCGCGTGCACCGTAAGAGCCCAAAGGCACCAGCCGCTCCTTGGAACCTTTGCCGAAGAGCCTGACTATTGCTGGTTCGCCGCCTGCGTGCTCCAGGGATACATCGTCAACGTCCAGCCCTACGGCCTCGCTGATGCGCGCGCCGGTGGAATAGAGAAATTCAAGCAAGGCCCGGTCCCTTAGCCCGGTCGCAGAGTCCGAACCCGCAGCTTCGAGAATCCGCGTTACTTCACCAACGCTGATGGCTTTCGGAAGTCGTTTGCCCGGCATCGGCGGGTGGACATCGCTGGCGGGATCCGACGTCGTGGTTCCTTCAAGGGCCCAAAATTTATGAAGTCCGCGCACGGCCACTATGGTCCTGGCTGCGGAGCGGACGCCCAGGGCCGCAGCGCCATCGGAGCCGTCTGACAAGGCCTGGGCAAAACCGGTGACGTGATGGCGCGTGACGTCTCCGGGGCGTTCCACCCCTTGGCCAGCCAGGAAGTTCGAATAACGGGCAAGGTCACGGCGATAGGCAGCCAAGGTATTGGCTGCCAGGCCGCGTTCCACGCCCACGTGCTGGAGGTAGTCGGTAACTCCTCGATCGATGCCGTTGGCAGGACGGGTGGCGGCCTCGGCCATTCTTAGCGCTGGCTCGGGTGCGCGGGCCACGGCGCGTCAGCGGGGCGCAGGCTGGAAAAGCCGTCGGCCTTCGCGGCGGCGGCAGCCAGGATTCCCAGGACCGCGGACGGATTGTGCAGGCGCCCTTCAAGGACAGCCTTCACGGTATCGTCGAGCGGAATCCAGTGGAACTCGATTTCCGACTCTTCGTCCGTGCGGACATGCAGGTCAGCCTCGGGAACAGCGCTCAACCCACGAGCCAGATATATCCGGACAGCCTCGCTGGAGGATCCCGGAGAGTTGAAGAAGTCCACCAGGACATTCCACGTGGCCGCAACAAGATCAGCTTCCTCAGCGAGCTCCCTGGCAGCGCCCGCCACGAAATCCTCGCCCTCAACGTCCAGCAATCCGGCCGGGATTTCCCAGAGATCCATACCAACAGGGTGCCTGTACTGCTTCAGGAGCAGGATTTCACCGTCAACGTTCATCGGCAGCACAGCCACCGCGCCGGGGTGGTCGATGTAGTCGCGAACCAGGGTGTCCGTATCCTCGCTGAGCTGGAAGGCGTCGCTGACCACATCCCAGATGCGGCCTTCATAGACCTTGCTCGTAGACAAAAGACGGCGCGGGCTCGGCGCATCCGAAACCTGCCTTGAGGTGCTGGGGGTTTCGGAAATGCCGGGCATCGCGCCGTCCTTCGTTAGTGCTTGCGTTTACGGTTTACTTGGCGGCCACCGCGCTACTTGGCAGCTACCGCACCGGCACCGGATTTGGTTCCCACAACGGCACCTTCACGACGCTCCAAGGCTGCCTTCACGAGGCCCGCGAAGAGCGGGTGCGGGCGCGTCGGGCGGGAGCTAAGCTCCGGGTGTGCCTGCGTAGCAACGTAATACGGGTGCACTTCGCGGGGAAGTTCAACGTACTCCACCAGCTTGCCGTCAGGCGAGGTACCCGAGAAGACGAGGCCCTCCGCCGCGATCTGGTCACGGTACTTGTTGTTCACCTCGTAGCGGTGGCGGTGGCGTTCGCTCACTGAAGTGGTGCCGTACGTCTCGGCGACAACGGAGCCCTCGTCCAGCTTGGCCTCATAGAGCCCCAGGCGCATCGTGCCGCCAAGGTCTCCCTTGCCTTCCACAATGTCCAGCTGCTCTTCCATGGTGGCGATGACCGGGTACTTGGAGTCCGGCTCGAACTCGCTGGACGAGGCGCCTTCCAGGCCAACCACGTTTCGCGCGTATTCGATCACCATGCACTGCAGGCCAAGGCACAGGCCCAAGACCGGCAGTTTGGATTCACGGGCAAACTTCAGTGCACCCAGCTTGCCTTCAAGGCCACGGATACCGAAGCCGCCCGGTACGCAAATGGCGTCGACGCCGGCAAGTGACTTGGTGGCACCGGCAAGGGTTTCGCACTCGTCCGAGGGGACCCAGCGGATCTTGACCTTGGCCTCGTTGGCGAACCCACCGGCGCGGAGGGCCTCGGTGACGGAGAGGTAAGCGTCCGGAAGGTCGATGTACTTACCCACCAAGGCGATCTCGACCTCGTGCTTGGGGTTGTGGACCGCTTCAAGCAGCTTGTCCCACTTGCTCCAGTCAACGTCCTTGAACGGCAGGTCCAGTGCGCGAACGATGTAGGAGTCCAGGCCCTGCGAGTGCAGCGTCTTGGGGATGTCATAGATGCTGGGTGCGTCCGCAGCGTTGACCACGGCGTCGATGTCGACGTCGCACATGCGGCCGATCTTCTCCCGCATGGCCTCGGGCACTTCGCGGTCCGAACGGATCACGATGGCTTCGGGCTGGATACCGATGGAACGAAGGGCTGCCACGGAGTGCTGCGTGGGCTTGGTCTTCAGTTCCTGGGAGGGACCGATGTACGGAACCAGGGAAACATGGAGGAAGAAGACATTGTTCCGGCCGATGTCCTGGCGCACCTGGCGGGCCGACTCAAGGAAGGGCTGCGATTCGATGTCGCCAACCGTGCCACCGATTTCGGTGATGATGACATCCGGAGCGTTCTTGCCTTCGGCGGGAAGGCGCATGCGGCGCTTGATCTCATCCGTGATGTGCGGGATGACCTGAACGGTGTCTCCGAGGTATTCACCACGGCGTTCCTTCGCGATGACAGTGGAGTAGATCTGGCCCGTTGTGACGTTGGCCGAACCTTCCAGGTTTTCATCGAGGAAGCGCTCGTAGTGTCCGATGTCGAGGTCGGTTTCGGCGCCATCATCAGTCACGAAAACTTCGCCGTGCTGGAAGGGATTCATCGTGCCCGGATCCACGTTCAAATAAGGATCGAGCTTCTGCATAGTTACAGACAAACCGCGTGCCCGCAGCAGGTGGCCGAGGCTGGAAGCCGTCAGACCCTTACCGAGCGAGGACGCCACACCACCGGTGACGAAGATGTGTTTGGTCGTCTTGGACGAGCCCGGGAACCGGGAATTTACACGGGAATTTGATCGCTGCACCACGGAATTCGAGCTTATCATCAATTACGCCTTCCAAGCGTCCGTCCGGATTCCCCAAATGGTCAATAGTTGCCCAAGACCATGCCTGCAATCAAGAGCCGGACGGGACCAAGTGCACGGATGTGATAGTGGTCGCAGTCCGGCACCGGCCGCGTCCCCGGAATATCCTAGGCCCGCTGGGGAAGCAACTTCGCGTCGTCCAGCAACTCCTGCGCGTGTGCCTGGGCAGATTCCGAGTCTTCCTGCCCGGCCAACATGCGGGCAAGCTCCTTCACGCGTTCGTCGTCATCCAGCAGTTGCACATCGCTGGAGGTGAATCCCGTGGACGTTTTTCCGTCGGCGCCCCGCACTGAGGTTTTGGTAACCCGGATGTGCTGGTCTGCGAAGGCCGCAACCTGCGGCAGGTGCGTCACAACGAGGACCTGGACGTGGCGGGCCAACATGGCCAGCCGGCGCCCGATCTCGACGGCCGCCCGTCCACCTACTCCGGCGTCCACCTCGTCAAAGACGAACGTAGGAACAGGATCCACCGCAGCGAGCACTACCTCGATCGCCAGCATCACCCTTGAGAGTTCACCGCCGGAGGCTCCCTTGCCCAGTGGGCGCGCAGGAGCGCCGGAGTGTGGCTGAAGGAGGAAGGCGATCTCATCCGTTCCCCAGGGGCCAAGCGATCCGCTGTCCTCTATTTGGATGATCAACGTGGCATCCGCCATGGCCAATGCCTTCAACTCCGCACTCACGCGGGCCGAGAGGTCCTTGGCCGCCTTGAGACGGGCCTTGCTGATCGCTGCGGCCTGCTTGCGCAGGGTAGCTTCGGTCGAAGCCACCTCGGCATCCAAGGATTCGATGCGGCTTGAATCGTCCTGCAGCTCGTCCAAACGCACACGGGCCGTGGCCGCCCACTCCAGCACTTCATCGATGCTTGGGGCGTACTTGCGGATCAGTTTGGCCAAAGCGGCGCGGCGTTCCTCGATTTCGGAGAGCCGCTCCGGGCCTTCGGTGTCCAATGCGGCCTGGTAGCTGGACAAGTCAGCGGCGATATCGTTCAGCAGGAAGCCAACTTCGGCCAGGCGTGCAGCAGCGGCCCCCAGCGCCTCATCATGCTCTGCAACATGCTCCAGCGTCCGCTTGGCCGCATCCACCATCGATGTGGCATCGCCGGCATCCCCGAATTCCTCCGCGATGAGCGACTCATGTGCCGCCGCCGCTGCGAGCCTGAGTTCTTCAACGTTGGCAAGCTTCACGGCCTCAGCCTTGAGGGTCTCATCCTCACCCGGCTGGGGATCCACGTCATCAATCTCTTTGAGCGCAGCGTCCAGCGACTCCGCCTCACGAAGCCGTTCCCGCGCCTCACTGCGAAGGGTCTCCAGCTCGGCCTGAATGGACTTCCAATGGTTGTACAGATCCTGGTATTCCCCCAGGACCTTGGCCAAGGGTGCACCCGCGAAGCGATCCAGGGCGTGTCGCTGTGCGGTAGCGCTCTTCAGCCTGATCTGGTCCGACTGGCCGTGCACCACCACCAAACTCTCGCCAAGTTCGGCCAGAACCCCCACCGGCGCCGCCCGTCCCCCAACGTAAGCCCGGCTGCGGCCATCGGCACCAACGGTCCGGGCAAGCAGGAGTTCAGCGACGCCGTCGAACTCCTCCGCCTCACCGCCGGCCTCCTTGGCCCGCTCCACCGCGCTGTGGGCTGGATCAAGCTTCAAGACTGCCTCTGCGGAGGCAGATTTGGCGCCGCTGCGGACGGCACCCGCGTCTGAACGGGCACCCAGGAGAAGCCCGACGGCGGTCACCACCATAGTCTTGCCGGCACCGGTTTCGCCGGTAACCACGCTGAGGCCGGGGCCTAGCGGCAGGGCGGCATCAGTAATGACACCGAGGTCACGGATTCGGAGTTCTTCAAGCATGCTTCACTTCGCATTCGTGGGGTCGGATGGCTCACCGTGCCCCGGGTACAGGGATGTTTCGGCGGCCAGGGAATCGTTCGGCTCCCGGGAATCGTTCGAGTCCCGGGACTCATTCGCGTCCCGGGGAGTGGGCAAAGGAGCCGGTGAAAGGGTTCGGATCACGGGGATGGGGCCAGTGTGGACTTCCCCCGACCGGGGAGCCGGACCGCGCCAGCCGTGGATGGGGAGCTGGAACTTGCGCACAAGCCGGGCCGAAAAAGGAGTCCTGTGCGTCCGTGCCAGTCGTACAGGCGTGGCTGAGCGGGTCACCTCGACACGCGCACCCGGAGGCAGATCAACAGAGCGCCTGCCATCGCACCAAAGGACGCCCAGGGCATCCGTCCTGTTCATGATTTCCACGGCGAGCTTGGAACGCGGCGAGACCACCAAGGGCTTCGCGAAAAGGGCATGGGCGCTGATCGGCACAATTACGAGCGCTTCCACTTCAGGCCACACCACCGGCCCACCAGACGAAAATGCATACGCCGTTGATCCCGTTGGCGTCGCGAGGACCACGCCATCACAGCCGAACGACGTCAGCGGGCGTTCATCCACCTCGGTGACGACCTCAAGCATCCGTTCCCGGTTGGCTTTCTCGATGGCGGCCTCGTTCAGGGCCCAGGTATGCCAGATCTTCTGGCCCTTGATCCACACCTGGACATCGATGGTCATGCGCTCTTCGACCGTGTACTGGCGGCTCGCGATCCACTCAACCGTCTGGGCCAGGTCAGCACGTTCGCTCTCGGCAAGGAAGCCCACGTGGCCCAGGTTCACGCCCAGCAAGGGAACGTCCACCTCCCGGACCAGTTCCGCCGCGCGCAGGATGGTTCCGTCGCCACCCAGAACCATCACCAATTCCACGTCTTCCAAACTCACGTCGTCGTGGAGGATCTCAATGGGGGTGTCAACGGCACCAAAGAAGCGCTCGACATCTGCCAACTCCGACTTCTGGAGGACCGGAACCAGGCCCGAGGAGTGCAGCTGCGTACAGGCATCCCACGCCGCCCGGAGCGATTCCTCCCGCCCTGTGTGGGCAAGGACAAGTACATGCCTGCTCATCGGGTTCTGCTTTCTAGTCGTTTGGCCAGAGGTTCTTTATCAACGCAGCAACGTCCTCGTCCCGCTCTTCGATCTTAGGCAACACAGCGGACATCCTGCGCTTCATCCACAGGAAGTACTCAACATTTCCGTCCTGGCCCGGGAGTGGACTTGCTGCCAGGCCATGAAGTTCCAGCCCGGCATCAACTGCAGCGCGGGCCACTTGGGCCACCGCCCGGCGTCGTTCATTCTCGGAAGACACCACACCCGTGCGGCTCAGCCGCTCCTTGCCGACTTCAAACTGCGGCTTGACCATCAGGACAAGGTCTCCGCCGGGTTCCGTGCAGGCAGCAAGGGGGCCCAGGACCAACGTCAGGGAAATGAAGGACAGGTCTGCAACTGTCAGGGCCGCGGTGCCGCCGATCTGGTCCGGCGTCATGTACCTGACGTTTAGCCCCTCATGGACCACCACGCGGGGATCATCGCGAAGGAGCGGCACCAGTTGGCCGTGCCCGACGTCGACCGCCACCACTTGCGCGGCGCCTTGCCGAAGCAGCACGTCGGTGAAGCCACCAGTGGAGGCTCCGGCGTCGAGACACCGCCTCCCGGAAACTGCGACCCCCGGAAACGCTGCCAACGCGCCAGCCAGCTTATGCCCGGCGCGGCTCACGTAGATGTCCTCAAGGTGGGATTGGACGTCCAGGTCTGTACCGGCGTCCACCTGCTGGGCCGCTTTGGCCAAAACGACCCCGTCTGAACTCACCTTGCCGTCGCTAATGAGCTTGGCAGCATGCGTCCGGGACCTCGCCAGCCCACGCGTCACGAGTTCCTGATCAAGTCTTGCCATCCGCTATTTGTCGCCTTCCGGGCGGGTAGGACTGGCATGCCGGTCAGCAGCCGGCGGGAGCCCAGGCTCAGCATCCAGCGCCTCCAAGAGAGAGTCATGAAGTGCTGAATACAGCCCGGCATGCTCGGCCACCGGAGCGCCATGAACGCCCTCCAACAAACTGAGGGCACGGTCCACCGGGGCATCGCCGGTGGAATCGAGAGCCTCCGGCCAGTGCACAGCGGTCCGTTCAGCCTCAGCTTCCGGGAGATTGTTGGGCTCAGTCATCGCACCAGTCTAATGAGTTCGCCATTCCAGCTTCGGCGCTTGGGCCACAGCCGTGTCCGGAACCGCAGCCCACCAGGCAGCGCACGCCGCCCGCCACGCGTCGAGGTCATCCTTGTGCCCTGTAAGCGTGACCTTGCCGTCCTCGGCAATCGCAGAAGCTGCACCGCAACGGTAGGTGCCACCGTCGCTGACGATTTCGGGGTATGGATTGTAAAGATCACCCAGATCCGCCAACAGGTAATCGGGGCGCTCTTCCGTCCGTGCAGCCAGAATCGTCAGCGTGGTATCGACGCCGGTGAGTACCGCCGCCGTCGCAAATCCCGCACGATTACCGCCCAGGATGTCCGTATCCAAACGGTCCCCCACTACCAAAGGACGGTCCGACTTCAAGCGCTTGGCCGCAGCGTGGAACAACGGTGCTTCAGGTTTACCGGCCACCATAGGCGTCTTGCCCGTTGCGGCCGCAACAGCGGCAACGAGAGTACCGTTGCCAGGAGCCATACCGCGCGCCTGCGGGATGGACATATCCGTGTTGGTCGCGAACCATTGGGCGCCACCGGCAACAACATAGGATGCCTCAGCGAGGTCCTTCCAGCCGATCTCCGGGTTGAAGCCCTGGACAACAGCAACTGGCGACTCCGCCGCACTATGCACGGGCTTGAGGCCCACGAGCTCGATCTCGTGAGCCAACGCCGCACTGCCAGTGATGAGCACGTGAGCCCCCGCAGGCAGCATGGAAGCAAGCAGCTCCCCCGCGGCCTGCGACGAGCTGACCACCTGGTGATCCTCCGCAGGCGCTCCCAATTCCCTCAAGTGCGCTGCAACCTGGGCGGGAGTACGCGAGGCGTTGTTCGTCACGTAACCCAGCCCGACGCCTACCGTCTCCAGGCGCTGCAGCGACTCTACAGCTCCGGGAATGGCGTGGGGACCCGCGTAAACGACACCATCAAGATCGGAAAGAACCGCGTCAAAGGACGAAATGAGTGAATCAGCCATGCTGGGAGTCAGTGCCCTGTTCGTGGGTAGCCTCTTCATCGATGGATTCCGTGTGGGACACGGTTTCGTCAGCCTCTGCTTCTTCTTCGGCTTCGTCAGTCTCTTCTGCTGAATCAATATCCGATTCGGCATCGTCCGACTCGAAATAATCCGACTCGGCATCATCGATGTCAACGTCGTCGTGTTCGGCATCCGCAGCAGCCGCCTGGGCGATCACCGATTCGCTTTCCGGCCTAACGGCGTCGGAATCCTCGCCGCGCTTCTCGAAGCGCGGCTTCCGCGCCGCTGCTGCTTCTTCCTGCTCGTCCCAGCCGAGGTCAAGAATTTCCGGTTCAGCGAAGTCGCCAACACCCAAGGCATTCTCGGCAACCACTGCCTGGCGGGCCCACTTTTCGGCTTCCTCGGTGCGACCCACAGCCGTCAGTGCTTCCGCATACGCGCGGAACAGACGGGGGCTGTAGGAAAATGCCCGATTAATGTCCAGCTGCGGGATCTCAAGTTCGGCAACAGCAGCGTCAAGCTGGTTAAGGTCCGCACGTGCGCCCGAAGCCACAATCGCCAGCTCTACCTTGCCCGGAGCATCCAGGTCCTGCGCTTCCGGAGAACGGACCATGTCCAGTGCACGGTCAGGACGGCCAAGGCCACGCTCACAGTCCGCCATGACAGGCAGGTGAACGTTGGACCCGCTGATGCGGCGGTACGTACGGAATTCGCGGAGCGCTTCGCCATAGTGACCCGCAGCGTAAGCCGTCAGGCCAACAGCCTCCCGGACAGCCGAGAGCCGGCCACCCCTGCGGCTGGCAGCCAAAGCGTGCTGGAAGGCCAACTCCGGCTCGATGTCGATCAGGCGACCGGCCATGACCAGGTGCTTGGCAACCCAGCCTGCGCTCTGCTCTTCGAGGGTCTTGATCTGATGGCCGGTGGCGCGGTCAAGTTCCTTACCCGTGACATCCTCATCGATCTCGGGAGAACGTTCGCGGTCAGGGCGGTTGGCGCTGCGAATGTCCTTCGCGTTGGGAACCCGGGCCGGACGGTCTTCCCAAGAGTTGGCGCGGTCATTGCTGAAGGGACGACGGTCGCCGCCACGGTCCGGACGGTCACCGAAGGGCTTACGCTCGCCACGGTCATTGTTGAACGGACGACGCTCCTCGCCATCACGACGAGGACCATCAAAGTTCCGCGGACCACGCTCAGGACGGCTACCGAAGGGCTTACGCTCGCCACGGTCGCTGTTGAATGGGCGACGCTCACCATCACGCGCCGGACGATCGCCACGGTCGCCACGGTCACCGCGGTCACCAAAGGGCTTACGGTCACGATCGCCACCGAAGGAACGACGCTCGCCATCACGGGGCGGGCGGTCACCGAAGGGCTTACGCTCGCCACGGTCGCTGTTGAATGGGCGACGCTCACCATCACGCGCCGGACGATCGCCACGGTCACCGCGGTCACCAAAGGGCTTACGGTCACGATCGCCACCGAAGGAACGACGCTCACCACCACGCTCGGGACGGTCACCGAACGGCTTACGCTCGCCACGGTCATTGTTGAATGGGCGACGCTCACCATCACGCGCCGGACGATCGCCACGGTCGCCACGGTCACCGCGGTCACCAAAGGGCTTACGGTCACGATCGCCACCGAAGGAACGACGCTCGCCATCACGGGGCGGGCGGTCACCGAAGGGCTTACGCTCGCCACGGTCGCTGTTGAATGGGCGACGCTCACCATCACGCGCCGGACGATCGCCACGGTCACCGCGGTCACCAAAGGGCCTGCGATCACGATCGCCACCGAAGGAACGACCCTGCTCATTGCCGTCGCGATTCTCCCTGGAACGGAATCCGCGAGGATCTCCACCGGAGTTATTGTTGGGGCGGAAAGAACCGCGGTCGCCGCGATTCCCGCCAAAGTTTCCGCGGTTGCCGTCGCGATTGCCGCCGTTGTGCTCAGCCATGGTGGATTCCTCCTGTTGCGAGCCGACCACTGGCGCGTGCGTAGTCGCTCATAACCCTTATTTCGTTGTCACGCCGTCTGCAGCACGGGGCTGCCGACTCGTATGTCTTATGCAATTCTAGGCGACAGCACCTCAGTCGCCGAACGTCAGAGCAGCTCCAGGGGTGTCCCGTGGCAAGTCTCACAGCGTTATTGGCGCTGTGTCTTCCGGGGTTTAAATGGGTCAAGCCCCGGCTGTGGTGGTCGGGGCTTGTCTTGAGTTGGTCTGTTTTTTCTCGTTTGAATGCAGTCGCTTAATGCGGGAGACCCCCAACCCGGTGTGGGTTGGGGGTCTCTACCTAATGTGTGTCCGGCGGTGTCCTACTCTCCCACACCCTCCCGGGTGCAGTACCATCGGCGCTGTGGGTCTTAGCTTCCGGGTTCGGAATGGGACCGGGCGTTTCCCCCACGCTATGACCGCCGTAACCTTGTTACCCGTCCCGCGCACCTGTTTTGTGGTGTGGGGTGGGAAGACTGTGTGTGGTTACAACTGTGGTGTTGTGTATTTAGTTGTTGGTTCCTGGAACGGTTGTTGTTCGGGAACCACATAGTGGACGCGTGCAGTGTGTTGTGTGTGGTGTAAGTTGTTGGCCTATTAGTACCGGTCAGCTTCACGAGTCTTTGGTCCTCGCTTCCACATCCGGCCTATCAACCCAGTGGTCTGGCTGGGGGCCTCTCACACGTATTGTGTATGGAAATCTCATCTTGAAGCGAGCTTCCCGCTTAGATGCTTTCAGCGGTTATCCCATCCGAACGTAGCTAATCAGCGGTGCACTTGGCAGTACAACTGACACACCAGAGGTTCGTCCGTCCCGGTCCTCTCGTACTAAGGACAGCCCTTCTCAAATTTCCTGCGCGCGCAGCGGATAGGGACCGAACTGTCTCACGACGTTCTAAACCCAGCTCGCGTACCGCTTTAATGGGCGAACAGCCCAACCCTTGGGACCTACTCCAGCCCCAGGATGCGACGAGCCGACATCGAGGTGCCAAACCATGCCGTCGATATGGACTCTTGGGCAAGATCAGCCTGTTATCCCCGAGGTACCTTTTATCCGTTGAGCGACGGCCATTCCACAATGTACCGCCGGATCACTAGTCCCGACTTTCGTCCCTGCTTGAGATGTCTCTCTCACAGTCAAGCTCCCTTGTGCACTTACACTCGACACCTGATTGCCAACCAGGCTGAGGGAACCTTTGGGCGCCTCCGTTACTTTTTAGGAGGCAACCGCCCCAGTTAAACTACCCATCAGGCACTGTCCCTGACCCGGATCACGGGCCGAAGTTAGATGTCCAAAGTGACCAGAGTGGTATTTCAACGATGACTCCACCCGAACTGGCGTCCGGGCTTCAACGTCTCCCACCTATCCTACACAAGCCACTCCGAACACCAATACCAAACTATAGTAAAGGTCTCGGGGTCTTTCCGTCCTGCTGCGCGTAACGAGCATCTTTACTCGTACTGCAATTTCGCCGAGTTTATGGTTGAGACAGCGGGGAAGTCGTTACTCCATTCGTGCAGGTCGGAACTTACCCGACAAGGAATTTCGCTACCTTAGGATGGTTATAGTTACCACCGCCGTTTACTGGGGCTTAAATTCTCAGCTTCGCCCACAAGGGGCTAACCGGTCCTCTTAACCTTCCAGCACCGGGCAGGAGTCAGTCCGTATACATCGTCTTGCGACTTCGCACGGACCTGTGTTTTTAGTAAACAGTCGCTTCCCCCTGGTCTCTGCGGCCCACACCCGCTCACGGAGAGCAAGTCTCCATCACGGGGCAGGCCCCCCTTCTCCCGAAGTTACGGGGGCATTTTGCCGAGTTCCTTAACCATAATTCTCTCGATCGCCTTGGTATTCTCTACCTGATCACCTGTGTCGGTTTGGGGTACGGGCGGCTAAAACCTCGCGTCGATGCTTTTCTAGGCAGCATAGGATCACCGGATCCCCCCGAACGGGAGTCCCATCAGATCTCAGGATCGTGCTCGAAACACACAGGAACGGATTTGCCTATCCCTGACCCTACATCCTTGGACCGGGGCAACCATCGCCCGGCCCGGCTACCTTCCTGCGTCACACCTGTTAATACGCTTACCTCCCGGGATCAGGTCCCGCGCTCGGCCAAAACCCACACACCACAAGGGTGGGCGGGCAGGCTCCGGGCGGTTAGTATCCCCCGCTTGGCATGGGCGGTTTTTCGCCGGTACGGGAATATCAACCCGTTGTCCATCGACTACGCCTGTCGGCCTCGCCTTAGGTCCCGACTTACCCAGGGCAGATTAGCTTGACCCTGGAACCCTTGATCATTCGGCGGACGGGTTTCTCACCCGTCTTTCGCTACTCATGCCTGCATTCTCACTCGTGTAGGCTCCACCGCTGGTTTCCACCGCGACTTCACTGCCCACACGACGCTCCCCTACCACTCCACACCCCTGAACCACGAAGGCTAGGGTACTGTGTGAAATCCACAACTTCGGCGGTGTACTTGAGCCCCGCTACATTGTCGGCGCGGAATCACTTGACCAGTGAGCTATTACGCACTCTTTCAAGGATGGCTGCTTCTAAGCCAACCTCCTGGTTGTCTTCGCAACTCCACATCCTTTCCCACTTAGCACACGCTTAGGGGCCTTAGTTGGTGGTCTGGGCTGTTTCCCTCTCGACTATGAAGCTTATCCCCCACAGTCTCACTGCTGCGCTCTCACTTACCGGCATTCGGAGTTTGGCTGACGTCAGTAACCTTGTAGGGCCCATCGGCCATCCAGTAGCTCTACCTCCGGCAAGAAACACGCAACGCTGCACCTAAATGCATTTCGGGGAGAACCAGCTATCACGGAGTTTGATTGGCCTTTCACCCCTACCCACAGCTCATCCCCTCCATTTTCAACTGAAGTGGGTTCGGTCCTCCACGACGTCTTACCGTCGCTTCAACCTGGCCATGGGTAGATCACTCCGCTTCGGGTCTAGATCACGCCACTACACTCGCCCTGTTCAGACTCGCTTTCGCTACGGCTACCCCACACGGGTTAACCTCGCGACGTAACACTAACTCGCAGGCTCATTCTTCAAAAGGCACGCCGTCACAGTTACTAGTGATTACTCACGACTGCTCCGACGGATTGTAAGCACACGGTTTCAGGTACTGTTTCACTCCCCTCCCGGGGTACTTTTCACCTTTCCCTCACGGTACTGGTCCGCTATCGGTCATTAGGAAGTATTTAGGCTTATCAGGTGGTCCTGACAGATTCGCACGGGATTTCTCGGGCCCCGTGCTACTTGGGATCCTCTCCAGGCGGTACACAACATTACGGTTACGGGGCTCACACCCTCTCTGGCCGGCCTTTCAAGACCGTTCACCTATGCCTGCACTACACACCCCACCGGTCCGGCAGAACCAGTACGGAAAGTCCCACAACCCCGCCCATGCAACGCCCGCCGGCTATCACACATGGAAACGGTTTAGCCTGATCCGCGTTCGCTCGCCACTACTAACGGAATCACTCTTGTTTTCTCTTCCTGCGGGTACTGAGATGTTTCACTTCCCCGCGTTCCCCCCACGCACCCTATGTGTTCAGATGCGGGTCACACAATCACCCAAAAGCGTTGTGCGGGGTTTCCCCATTCGGACATCCTGGGATCAACGCTCGGTTATCAACTCCCCCAGGCTTATCGCAGATTCCTACGTCCTTCTTCGGCTCCTAATGCCAAGGCATCCACCGTGTGCCCTTAAAAACTTGACCACACACAAACCAGCAAACCCACAACAAAGGGGCCCACCGGTTCACGATGCATCATCTATTCGAGAGAACCACGACCACAAAAGGCCAGGTTCATTCATAAGAAATTGCTGTAAGAACACACACCCACCAACCCCGAAGAGCCGGCACCATGCATGTTCTAGATGCTCGCGTCCACTATGTAGTTCTCAAACAACAACCCCGTCAACCAGACCCCCAACACCCACACGGGTGCCGGTACGAACCGGAAGCAGGAACAAAAGAAACACCAGAACTGTGTCCCCCTGCATTGCTGCAAAAAGGTCCTGTTGCCTCAGGACCCAACAGTGCGCCAAACACAACCCACACAAACCACGCCCCGGCACGTTCCCAACACCACACACCCCCAAAAAAGGGGCACGCACTGCCGTACTAACACCAGGACACAACCGGTCAGGCCATGCCAAACAAACGTTTGATTCGTTGATATTCCACCCATGAGCACCCACCGCAGAACATACGCCTGCGCAATGGGCAACACTGACAACCACCAGCCCCCGCATGCACGGGAACCGACACGGTTGTTAGCAGCTCCTTAGAAAGGAGGTGATCCAGCCGCACCTTCCGGTACGGCTACCTTGTTACGACTTAGTCCCAATCGCCGGTCCCACCTTCGACGGCTCCCCCCACAAGGGTTAGGCCACCGGCTTCGGGTGTTACCAACTTTCGTGACTTGACGGGCGGTGTGTACAAGGCCCGGGAACGTATTCACCGCAGCGTTGCTGATCTGCGATTACTAGCGACTCCGACTTCATGGGGTCGAGTTGCAGACCCCAATCCGAACTGAGACCGGCTTTTTGGGATTAGCTCCACCTCACAGTATCGCAACCCTTTGTACCGGCCATTGTAGCATGCGTGAAGCCCAAGACATAAGGGGCATGATGATTTGACGTCGTCCCCACCTTCCTCCGAGTTGACCCCGGCAGTCTCCTATGAGTCCCCGCCATAACGCGCTGGCAACATAGAACGAGGGTTGCGCTCGTTGCGGGACTTAACCCAACATCTCACGACACGAGCTGACGACAACCATGCACCACCTGTAAACCGACCGCAAGCGGGGCACCTGTTTCCAGGTCTTTCCGGTTCATGTCAAGCCTTGGTAAGGTTCTTCGCGTTGCATCGAATTAATCCGCATGCTCCGCCGCTTGTGCGGGCCCCCGTCAATTCCTTTGAGTTTTAGCCTTGCGGCCGTACTCCCCAGGCGGGGCACTTAATGCGTTAGCTACGGCGCGGAAAACGTGGAATGTCCCCCACACCTAGTGCCCAACGTTTACGGCATGGACTACCAGGGTATCTAATCCTGTTCGCTCCCCATGCTTTCGCTCCTCAGCGTCAGTTACAGCCCAGAGACCTGCCTTCGCCATCGGTGTTCCTCCTGATATCTGCGCATTTCACCGCTACACCAGGAATTCCAGTCTCCCCTACTGCACTCTAGTCTGCCCGTACCCACTGCAGAACCGGAGTTGAGCCCCGGTCTTTCACAGCAGACGCGACAAACCGCCTACGAGCTCTTTACGCCCAATAATTCCGGATAACGCTTGCGCCCTACGTATTACCGCGGCTGCTGGCACGTAGTTAGCCGGCGCTTCTTCTGCAGGTACCGTCACTTTCGCTTCTTCCCTACTGAAAGAGGTTTACAACCCGAAGGCCGTCATCCCTCACGCGGCGTCGCTGCATCAGGCTTTCGCCCATTGTGCAATATTCCCCACTGCTGCCTCCCGTAGGAGTCTGGGCCGTGTCTCAGTCCCAGTGTGGCCGGTCACCCTCTCAGGCCGGCTACCCGTCGTCGCCTTGGTAGGCCATTACCCCACCAACAAGCTGATAGGCCGCGAGTCCATCCAAAACCACAAAAGCTTTCCACCACCATGACATGCGCCAGATGGTCATATCCGGTATTAGACCCAGTTTCCCAGGCTTATCCCAGAGTCAAGGGCAGGTTACTCACGTGTTACTCACCCGTTCGCCACTAATCCCCCCAGCAAGCCAGGGATCATCGTTCGACTTGCATGTGTTAAGCACGCCGCCAGCGTTCATCCTGAGCCAGGATCAAACTCTCCGTTGAAAACAAAAAATCAAACAGACACAACCACACCCACCGGAAATAACGGCGAACACGGCTGCACAAAATTCGAAACCAGCTGAAAACCAAACCACCACACACGGGGGTGCGCAGCAGCCTGGCCATAATTTCAACCAATCAAAAAACAATCGGCATCAACAAACTTGGCACACTATTGAGTTCTCAAACAACAGGTCACTATTCCAAAGCAGTACCACCAGCCTTCGCTGGATCGCTCCGGAGCAACTTTTCAAACTTACCCGATCAACCCGATCTTGGCAAACCAACGTTTCCGCGATTCCCGATCCAGGCCCCGGCCCCACCCGGCAACCAGCACGCCCAAAAGCGCACCATATTCCAGGCTGTTATCAAAGGGGGTCGGCCCCCGCAGTTCCCAGCACCAGGCTGTCTCACTCGCGGCGACTCAGAAGACATTACACGCCCACCAGCCCCCACACAAATCCACCCCAACACCACCCAAAAACCGGCCAAAACCGCCCAAACACAGGCCAAACAACGCCACAGACCCGCCAAAACCACCCCAAAACCCCAAAAACCAACCCCAGTGAAGCCCGTCACACCACCACACCCCACCACCCCGCCGCCAAACACCCACGCCAACCACCGCCGTCGAACACCACACCCCCAACCCACCAAAACCCCGCACGATCCGAGAGAACGATCCCCCAAACCCCGCACGATCTGAGAGAACATCCGAAGAAGGCGGCGCCCATCCGGCAACGCGCGTCCAAGGCAGGAACGACCGAGCGCGCAGAGGAAGACCACCGCCTTCGCGCCAACCACCCACCCACCTTCGCGCCGCGCCAACCACCCAACCGCCTTCGGCGCCCACCCACGCACAAACACGCTTAAACGCAGAAAAGACCGGCAACCACAACGGTTGCCGGCCCTTTCAGGTATTGCGATGTACGGCGAACTAGGCCGAAACCTCAATCGTCGCCAGGTTCTTCTTGCCCCGGCGAAGGAGCAGGTACCGGCCATGAAGCAGTTCATCCCGCGCGATAACGGCATCCGGATCGGAGACCTTGGTGTTGTTCACGTAGGCGCCGCCCTCCCCGATGGTCCGGCGGGCTGCCGACTTGCTGTCGGACAAACCGGCGGCCACCAACAAGTCGATGATTCCAAGACCGTCGGCGCTGATCTTCGCGGAGGGAAGTTCCGCGGTCGCTGCTTCCAGGGTGCGCTCGTCCAGGACGGTGAGGTCGCCGTTGCCGAAGAGTGCTGCCGAAGCGGCGATGACCTTTTCAGTCGCATCGATGCCATGCACCAAGGACGTGACTTCGAACGCAAGCTTCTTCTGGCCTTCCCGTGCGAAGGGACGCTTCGCAACAGCCTGGCCAAGCTCTTCAATTTCCGCACGTGAAAGGAACGTGAAGACTTTGAGCCGGTCCACCACGTCAGCGTCGGCCGTGTTCAGCCAGAACTGGTAGAACGCGTACGGGCTGCACATTTCGGGGTCCAGCCAGATGGCGTTGCCCTCGCTCTTGCCGAACTTGGTACCGTCCGAGTTGGTGATGAGCGGCGTACCCAGGGCGTGGACGCTCTTGCCTTCCACCTTGCGGATGAGTTCGGTACCGCTGGTGAGGTTGCCCCACTGGTCCGAGCCACCGGTCTGCAGTGCACACCCGTAGTCGCGGAACAGTTGGAGGTAGTCCATGCCCTGCAGGATCTGGTAACTGAACTCGGTGTAACTAATGCCCTCTTCGGAACTCAAACGGGAGGCGACAGCATCCTTGCGAAGCATGGTGCCCACCCGGTAGTGCTTTCCGATCTCACGGAGGAAGTCGATGGCACTCAGCGGCGCCGTCCAGTCCAGGTTGTTGACCATGCGTGCCGCGTTATCGCCCTCGAAACTGAGGAAACGGCGCACCTGCCCCTGGAGGTAGCCGACCCACTCCGCAACCGTGTCCTTGGTGTTCAAGGTGCGCTCCGCCGTCGGACGCGGATCACCGATAAGGCCCGTGGATCCGCCAACCAGGCCGAGCGGCTTGTGGCCAGCCAACTGCAGGCGCCGCATCAGCAGGAGCTGCACCAAGTTACCCAGGTGAAGGGACGGAGCGGTGGGGTCAAAGCCACAGTAATACGTGATCGGGTCCCCGGCGAGCAGCTTTTCCAGTTCCGTTTCGTCGGTGGAAACGTGGATCAGGCCGCGCCATTTGAGCTCCTGCCAGATGTTGGCAAAGGCGGGATCGTTGTGCTGGGACTCGATGTTGTTTACGTGTGACACGAGTTCTAAGTTAGCAGGATTGTTGGGTTCACTTTTCCTAGCGTTCGATGCCGGCGGGCAGCGGTGCCGCGGCGATGAGCCTGAGCCGCTGCGTGGGTCGGGTCATAGCGACGTAGAGGTCGCCCACCTTGCCGTGCTCGTGATTGAGCATGGCAGCCGGTTCCAGGACGATGACGCCATCAAATTCCAGGCCCTTCGCTTCCTTGGGGCTGATGACCACGATGTCCTGCTCGTAGCTTCCGGCTCCCGAGCCGATGCGGCGGCCGTAGATCCCGCGCAGCGCGGCGGCCGCCTGCGGCAGCAGTGGGCCATCGGCGATGACAGCCAGCAGGCCGCCGTCGATTGCTTCCACTTCCTCAGGCAGGACCTCGACCAGGCGGGAGATAATTCCGTCCGCTTCGACGCGGTCCACGATGGGCGACCATTTGCCTTCGCGCACGGCCTTCGGAGCCGAGACCACCAGGCCTGCGCGGTTGGCCATCCGAACAGCGGCTTCCGCGATCTGGGACGGCGTGCGGTAGTTGACGGTCAGTTCTTCGAGCTGCCAGCGGTCACCGAACGACGGCGCGAGCGCGCTTTGCCACGAATTGGCGCCTGCCGCTGCACTCGTTTGGGCGATGTCCCCCACAATCGTGAAGGACTTCAGCGGGCAGCGACGCACGAGGAGCCGCCACTGCATGGCCGAAAGTTCCTGTGCCTCATCAACCACGATGTGGCCGAAAGCCCAGGAACGATCGCTCGTGGCGCGCTCGGCTGCGGTGAGCCGGTTCTCGCGTTCCTGGTTCTGGTCTGCCAGTTCTTCGGCGCTCACCAGGACATCCACGCCCATGGCTTCCATGTTGGCCAGGGTCTGCCTGGCGTTGGCCAGATCGCGGGCGCGGTCGGCTTCCTGCTGGGCCAGTCCCCTGCCCGCGGCAGGATCCAGCTCACCGAGCAGTTCGGCAGCTTCGTCAAGAAGCGGCACGTCCGCCTCGGTCCAGGGCGCATCCGCTGGCCGCTGCAGAAGGGATCGCTGTTCCGGTGTGAGGTGTGGCGTGCAGGCTTCCAGGATGGCGGGCTTGCTGAAGAGCTCGGAGATCAGCTTCTCCGGAGTCATCGGCATCCAGCACAGGTTCAGTGCGATGCGGACGTCCCGGGCGGACCGGACGTCTTCGGCGAGGTAGGCGCGATCGGCGTTATTGCCGATGTTCGACTCCTCGACGAGGTCCGTTAGTTGCTCCGTGAGCTCACGCAGAAGGATCTTGACGAACGTCAGCCGCGCTTCGTTGTGCGGCTTGCCCGTGGCCCGGGCCTTTTCCCGTGCGCGGCGGACCTGGCGGACGGTCAGCGTCAGCTTGCGGGAATCGACTTCGAGAATGCGGTCTTCTACAGGCGTGCGCTGCCGGTTCGCCACGGCGTTGGCCACCACCGTGGCCATGTCGAGCTTGCCTTTGAGCGCAGCAACGTCCGGATCTTCCTCGGGAACAGCGTGGATTCCGGGCATAAGCCGGCCAAGACTGGCCATGACGACGCCGGTCTCGCCCAGCGAGGGCAGTACACGCTCGATGTAGTGCATAAACGACGACGACGGTCCCACCAGCAGAACGCCGGCACTCTTGAGCCGATCACGGTGCGTGTAAAGGAGGTAGGCGGCGCGGTGCAGTGCCACTGCCGTCTTACCCGTCCCTGGACCACCTTGTACGACGAGCGCGCCCGAGATCGACGAACGGATGATCCTGTCCTGCTCCGACTGGATGGTTCCCACGATGTCCGACATGCGGCCCGTACGCTTGGAATTCAGGGCCGCAAGGAGCGCGCCCTCGCCTTGCAGGGAATCGTTGTCCGCGAGCATGCCGGCATCCAGGACGTCGTCCTCGATCGCCTTCACGTCCCGGCCTTGCAGGATCAGGTGTCGACGGCGGCGCACGCCTTGGCGGTCGAAAGCGGTGGCCTGGTAAAAGTGGCCGGCTTCCGGGGCGCGCCAGTCAACCATGAGCCGTTGGAGATCGGCGGTAGACAACCCGATACGGCCAATGTACTGGGCCTCCCCCGAGTCCAGATCGAGGCGCCCGAAGACCAAACGGTCATCGACGGCGTCGAGCTGGGCAAGGCGGTCCTCATACAGCGCGGCGAACGCGTCACGTTCGGACACGTTTTGCATGGTTCCCACTGCACCGGCCTTGCGCACCTGGGCCAGCTGGGCACGCTTTTCTTCGCGCAGCTCATCGAGCCGGGCGTACAGCCCAGCAACGTATTCCTGCTCGTGGACCAAATCAGCGTCGTGCATCGAACCGTAACCCCTATCGCAAAAGACAGACCGTCCATTCTACAGCGATTTTGGTAAACGTGTTGGGTCCAGGTCATATGGCGGACCAGCGGCCAAAGTTCACGCCCGGTTGCGTGGCCGCGCTGCTTTGTACCGTGACACCGTTGGATCATCTTCGATCCAGAAGCGCCACGGGTAGTCCGTACTTCCACCGGGACCAGCTACCCCAACCCGCGGTCCGCTGGCCACGGCCGCTACCGGCGTCTTAGGCAGCCAAAAGCTGAACGGTGAGGCGAGCGCGTCACGGCCCGTGTCCGCCGTCGTAAGTCCCAGCGCCGATGCCAGGCGTGCAGGTCCACTGGCCAAGTCCTTGTGCGTTTTGGAGGCAGGCCGCCTTACGGTGGCAAGCCCCTCGCCTTCTACAATCTCGCCGGCCCGCAGAAGCAACGCCGACGGGGAGCCTGCTGGACCGCAGACGATGTTGGCGCAGTAGTGCATGCCGTAGGTGAAGTACACGTACAGGAAACCCGGTGGTCCGAACATCGGCGCGTTACGGGCCGTGGGACCGCCGAAAGTGTGCGATCCGGGATCGGGGTGTTCGGAATCGCGGGGCCCCATGTAGGCCTCCACTTCAGTGAGTCTCACCGCGACTGGACCGGCTTCGGAGTAGTGGGTGAGCACCGCGCCAAGGACCAGTGGAGCGATGACACGGGGGTCGCCTTCGAGGAACTTACGCACTTTTTCGGGATCGCTGACTCCCTTCTCCATGGACGAGCTCATGCCCAGACCCTAGCAAAAATCGTGAAACGGCCATGTCCGATTTCCGCTAGCAGCGGACGTGGTCTCCTGACAGGATAAAGGAATGGACTTCTGGCAGTGCTACAGGGCAATTGACGCCCGCGACACCCGCTTCGACGGACAATTCTTCACGGCCGTCAGCTCGACTGGTATCTACTGCCGGCCGTCCTGCCCAGCCCGTACGCCGAAGGCCGAGAATGTCACGTTCTACGAGACGTCGGCCGCTGCCCACGAAGCCGGGTACCGGGCTTGCAAGCGATGCCTGCCCGAGGCCGTCCCCGGAACACCGGCCTGGAACATCCGATCCGACGTTGCCGGCCGTGCAATGCGCCTAATCAACGACGGCGTTATCACCCGCGAGGGGGTCGACGGCCTTGCGCACCGCCTTGGCTACTCCGCGCGCCAGCTCAACCGCATCCTTAGCCACGAACTTGGCGCCGGCCCGCTCTCACTGGCACGGGCCAGCAGGGCGCAGACAGCAAGGACGCTGTTGGTCTCAACGAAGATGCTCCTCGCCGATGTCGCCTTTGCCTCGGGGTTCAATAGCGTGAGGCAATTCAACGACACCATCGGCGAGGTTTTTGCGATGACCCCGACGGCGCTGCGAGCCACCGGTGCGAAATCGGGAGTACGCAGGGGTGCCGGGGAGGTAAGCGACGGGACACCAGCCGCTCTGACGTTGAATCTGCCATATCGGGAGCCCTTCGACCCGGGAATCTTCGATTTCCTGGCGGTTCGTGCTGTGCCGGGCATCGAGTCGGCAAGCACCGGACACGACGGAACCAGGACCTATGCCCGAACCCTCCGCCTCCCGCGCGGCAACGCCACGTTCTCGGTGGCCTACAGCCCCTCAAGGCAGGGCAAGCCCTTGCAGTTGTCGGCTACGGTGGTGGACCTCCACGACCTCCCGGTGTTGTTGAGTCGTGTCCGCAGGTTGTTCGATCTGGACGCCGACCCAGAAGCGATCGACGACGCCTTGGCGATGGACCCCCGGCTCAAAGGGAGCATCAAGGAGGTTCCCGGAATTCGCGTGCCAGGAGCAGTCGACCCCCAGGAATTGCTGGTCAGGGCGCTGATCGGCCAGCAAATCACCGTTGCTGCTGCCTGGACGGCACTGACCCAATTATCAGCTCTCGGCTCCCCGATCGACGGCGGTGTCCCCGGCCTGGATCGCCTGTTTCCGACCGCGGCGGAACTCGCCGAAGACGCCCGCATCCTGCTGCGGGGACCGCAGCGGCGCATCGAGTCAGTGGTTGCCGTGGCCGAAGCGATGGCCACAGGGACCCTCGAGTTCGGCTACGGCGACGACGTTGCAGGACTGGAGCGAAAGTTGCTGCCATTACCAGGAATTGGGCCTTGGACCGTAGGGTATGTCGCCATGCGCGTGCTGGGAGCGCCCGACGTTTTCCTGAGCAATGACGCGGCCGTTCGAAACGGGTTGCGGGTCCTCCCTCATGGTCCCGGCCTCACCCCTGAATTCCGGGAAGTCAGTCCTTGGCGGTCCTACGCCACCATGCATTTGTGGCGGGCGGCAACGAAGCCCAAAGACTCGTAGCTCCCGTTTCCGCTCTCACATCCCGGCGCCCTTCCGCGATCCTTCTCTCACATCCCAACGCCCTTCCGCGATCCTTCACTCACATCCCAACGCCCTTCCGCCATCCTTCACTCACATCCCAACGCCCTTCCGCCATCCTTCACTCACATCCCAACGCCCTTCCGCCATCCTTCACTCACATCCCAACGCCTTTCGCCGTTTCCTCTCTCACATCTCAACGCGGCAGGAAGTGAGAGAGGAAAGGGGAAAACGCCGCGGGAAGTGAGAGAGCGTCGCCGGAAAAGCCTCAGGATCTGAGAGAACATCCCCAAGGGACAAGGACTCGCAGCTCCCTTTCGTCTCCCATAACCCCGCATCGGCATTCCGCCGCGTGCCGACGTCGTACCGCTCCCCCGATGCATCAGGACGTTAGCGACCACGACCCAAAAAACGGCACGAAGTGAGAGAAGGACGGCCGAAACACGTCAGGAAGTGAGAGAGCACCGGCCGAAACACGTCAGGAAGTGAGAGAGCATCCACCGAAACACGTCAGGAAGTGAGAGAGCACCGGCCGAAACACGTCAGGAAGTGAGAGAGCACCGGCCGAAACACGTCAGGAAGTGAGAGAACATCCGCCGAAACACGTAAGGAAGTGAGAGAAGGACGGCCTAGCGGGCCGCAGGTTGTGCCGCGGGCCATGGGAGCAGCTCGGGCAGGTCGACGCCGTCGGCCGCCGCGGTAGCTCGCAGGCTTCCCAAGCTCGGTTCGCGGCCGGCGAGCCATGCCGCGATGTCGGTGAGCATGCCCGTAATGGCAATCGAGGTGCCCCCGTGGCCAATGACCCGCTGCGGCAGTCCTGTGGGCTGCAGGACAAATTTGTACTTCTCCGGAACGCGTGCTTCGAGGAAAGTGAACAGGTGCTCGCAGAAGGGCCGGCTCCAGGTTTCAGGCCCATATCCCAGTCCAAGATCCGATGCATGGATGGTGAGTTCGCGCCACAGTGCCAGACCGCCGTCGAGGACTGTTCCGTCCCGGTAGCTGATGCGCGCCTCCCAGTCGGCTGGTTCCAGTGCGTCAAACGCCGCCAAAGCACGAGACAGGGCGGTGTCAACGGACTCCTTATGGTCTGCGAGGCTGTGTCCGGCGGCCAGCTCGATGGCTTTGTTACGGCCGTCCATGCCGCCGTCGTACAGTTCCACGGCCTGACCGCGCCGGGCGTACTCGAGCTGGCGGGCCATGGCGCGCGAAATCCCGGCAATATGGGCAAGGACGTGGCCACGGGTCCAGCCCGGGAGCTCGGACGGTTGCGGGACGGATGCCTCGTCCATTTTGGTGAGGAGGCGGGTAACGATGTCGGCGGCTTTGTGAAGCTCTGCGGGCAGCGCCCCAGTGGTGATCTGAGTCATAGCGCCATGCTAACGCACCCCTTAAAGCCCTGCGGGACGGCACGTGATGTGCCATCCCACAGGGTTGATGGTGCGTTTAGCTGGCGTAGCTGCGTGCTGCATCCAGTTCTGCCGTGAGCGCCACCAATTGGCGTTCGACAGCGGCCGGTGCAGTTCCGCCCTGGGAGTTGCGGCTGTTGAGCGAACCCTCAGTGCTGAGCACGCTGCGGACCTCGGGAGTCAAGTGCTCCGAGATCGCTGAATACTCTTCATCCGTCAGGTCCCACAGCTCAACCCCACGGCTTTCAGCCTGCTTGACCGCAGCACCTGAAAGCTCGTGTGCTTCACGGAAGGGAACGCCCTGGCGGACGAGCCATTCTGCGATGTCCGTGGCCAGCGCGAAGCCCTGGGGAGCCAGGGACTCCATGCGCTCGGTGTTGAACTTCAGCGTGGCGATCATGCCGGACACGGCGGGAAGCAGCAGCTCCAGGGTGTCGGCGGCGTCGAAGACCGGTTCCTTGTCCTCCTGCAAATCGCGGTTGTACGCGAGCGGCAGGCCCTTGAGCGTTGCCAGCAGTCCGGTCAGGTTGCCGATGAGGCGCCCTGCCTTGCCGCGCGCGAGCTCGGCAACGTCCGGGTTCTTCTTCTGCGGCATGATCGAGGACCCGGTGGAGTACGAGTCGTGCAGGGTCACGAAGGAGAATTCCTTGGTGGCCCAGAAGATGACTTCCTCGGAGATCCGGGACAGGTCCACTCCGATCATGGAGCACACCCATGCGAACTCGGCGAAGACATCGCGGGAGGCGGTGCCATCAATCGAGTTGTGGACAGCCGAGAAGAAGCCAAGGTCAGCTGCAACGGCCTCAGGATCCAGCCCCAGCGACGAACCGGCCAAGGCACCCGACCCATACGGCGAAACGCCAGCACGCTTGTCCCAGTCCTGGAGGCGCTGTACATCGCGCAGCAGCGCCCAGGCGTGTGCCAGAAGGTGATGGCTCAGCAACACCGGCTGCGCATGCTGCAGGTGCGTCCGGCCAGGCATCGCCACACCCTGGTGAGCCTTTGCCTGCTCCACGAGTGCGTCGATGGTGGCGAGGACACCGCTGGCAATGATCCGGGCATGGTCGCGCAGGAACATGCGGCCGAGCGTTGCCACTTGATCGTTGCGGGAACGGCCGGCACGGAGCTTGCCGCCCAACTGGGTTCCGGCACGCTCGATCAGGCCACGCTCAAGTGAACCGTGAACATCCTCATCGCTCTCGGCCGGGAGGTAGGCACCGCTGGCGACGTCCTCGTCCAGCTGGTTGAGGGCGGCAAGCATGCCTTCAAGTTCGGCGTCGTCCAGCAATCCGGCCTTCGCCAGCACGCGTGCGTGCGCCTTGGAGCCGGCGATGTCATAGCGGGCCAGCCGCCAGTCAAAGTGCGTGGACTTGCTCAATGCTGCCAGCGCATCCGCGGGGCCGCCGGCGAACCGGCCGCCCCACAGTGCGCCTTCGTTTGTTGCGGACGTCATTACTCGCCCGAGACCCGCAGGTCGCGGCCGGAGGCAACCTTGGAGGACATGCCCCACAGCTCGATGAAGCCGCGCGCCATGGACTGGTCGAAGGTGTCGCCGGTGTCGTAGGTGGCGAGGTCGAAGTCGTACAGCGAAGTCTCGGAGCGACGACCGTTGACGATTGCCTGGCCGCCGTGGAGGACCATGCGGATGTCGCCGGAGACGTACTTCTGGGTGTCCTCGATGAACGCGTCCAGGGAGCGCTTCAGCGGGGAGAACCACTGGCCGTCGTAGACCAGCTCGGCCCAGCGCTGGCCAACGGTGGCCTTGAAGCGGGCCTGCTCGCGCTCGATTGTGACATCCTCGAGGTGCTTGTGGGCGGTGATCAGCGCCATTGCACCCGGTGCCTCGTAGATTTCGCGGGACTTGATGCCAACGAGGCGATCCTCGACGACGTCGATGCGGCCAACGCCCTGCGCTCCGGCACGGCGGTTCAGTTCCTGGATGGCCTGCAGCGGGGTGACCTTCACGCCGTCGATGGCTACCGGCACGCCGGCTTCGAAGGAAATGGTGACCTCGTCCGGCGCCGGCGGGAATTCCGGCGTGGCGGTGTAGTCGTAGATGTCCTTGGTAGGTGCGTTCCAGATGTCCTCAAGGTAACCGGTCTCGACGGCGCGTCCCCAGACGTTCTGGTCGATCGAGTACGGGTTCTTCTTGGTGGTCTCGATCGGCAGTCCCTTTTCCTCGGCGAAGGCAATCGCCTTGTCGCGGGTCAGGGCGAGGTCGCGGACCGGTGCGATGCACTTCAGGTCCGGGCCGAGCGTCTGGATGCCAACTTCGAAGCGGACCTGGTCATTGCCCTTGCCGGTGCAGCCGTGGGCGACGGTGGTGGCACCGAATTCGCGGGCAGCCTTCACGAGGTGCTTGACGATCACCGGACGCGAAATGGCGGACACCAGCGGGTAGTGGCCCTGGTAGAGGGCGTTGGCCTTCAGCGTCGGCATGGCGTATTCGTTGGCGAATTCGTCGCGGGCGTCGGCAACATAGGCCTCGACGGCGCCGCAACCGAGGGCGCGCTGGCGGATGGTCTCCAGGGACTCGCCGCCCTGTCCGACGTCGACGGCCACAGCGATGACCTCGGCGCCGGTGGCTTCACCGATCCAGCCGATGGCTACGGACGTATCGAGGCCACCGGAGTAGGCCAGAACAATGCGCTCAGTCACGAGAGTGCTCCTTTGTTGTTGCTTGGTTCATTTGAAATCAATGCTGCGTAAATCGGTTGTTGCCACCGCGGGCTAGTTTCCCGGTCCGGCTTCCTCGGCCATTCGCAGGAAACGGGCCGCCAGTTCGGCTCCGCCGTCGGGATCCCTGGCAACCAACAGCAGAGTGTCGTCGCCTGCGATCGTACCCAATACCGACGGCATTACGGAGTGGTCGATGGCCAGTGCCAGGAAGTTCGCTGCCCCCGGAGGTGTTCGCAGGACAACAATGTTGCCCGAAGCCTCTGCAGTTACGAGCAGCTCACCACACAGCCGGGAGAGCCGCGCGTCCAGGATTTCCTGCGTGACGCCGCTTTTAGCGTTGCGGTCACCGCCCTCCCCCGGAACGGCATAGACCAGTGCGCCTTCCTTGCCGCGAACCCTCACCGCGCCAAGTTCCACAAGGTCGCGGGACAGCGTGGCTTGGGTGACCTGAACGCCGTCGTCCGCCAGCAGGGCTGCAAGCTCTGCCTGGGAACGCACGGACTCACCCGTCAGGATCGCGGTGATACGCGCCTGGCGGGCAGTCTTGGTGGCCGGGCTGGCGCCCGGAACCGACGGATTCGTGGACACTAGAACGTGCTCTCCCCAGTGCCCTCGACGGGAGACAGACCGTCCACGAACGCAAGTCCGGAACGGTGCATCAGCCAGGCCATGAGTGCCTTCTGGGCATGGAGTCGGTTCTCAGCTTCGTCCCAGACGATCGACTGCGGCCCGTCGATGACGCCAGCGGAAATTTCATAACCGCGGTAAGCAGGAAGGCAGTGAAGAACGACGGCGTCCGGCGCGGCCTGCGCCATGGCGGCCTCATCCACGGAGTAGTCGCGGAAGAGCTGCAGCCGGGCTTCCTTCTCGGCTTCCTGACCCATGGATACCCAGGTGTCCGTTGCCACGACGTCAGCGCCTTTAAGGGCTTCGGCGGCATCGCTGGTGATGAGCACTGAGCCGCCCGTCTCGGCGGCACGCTCTTGTGCAGCAGCGACAATCTCCGGGGCTGGCAAGTAGCCAACGGGACCGGAAATACGGACGTGCATGCCAGCTGTGACGCCAGCCAGAAGGTAGGAATTGGCCATGTTGTTGGCCGCATCACCGAGGTAGGCCATGCTCAGGCCCTTCAGTTCGCCTTTGTGCTCCTTGACCGCCAGGAGATCCGCGAGGAGCTGGCAGGGGTGGTAGTCGTCGCAGAGGGCGTTGATGACAGGGACCTTGGAGTTCTCCGCCATGGCAACCAGGCCCGAGTGGGCCCCGGTCCGCCACACGATGGTGGAGACCATGCGCTCAAGGACCTTGGCGGTGTCCTCCACTGATTCCTTGTGGCCGATCTGTGCTTCGCCGGGGTTGATGATGAGCGCGTTGCCGCCCATGTCCGCGATGCCGGTGGCGAAGGAAACACGGGTACGGGTGGAGGTCTTGTCGAAGATGACGGCGACGGTCTTCCGGCCATTGCCATCGGCCGCGAAAGGTTGGACGCTGTACGGCGCCGCTTTCATGCGGGCTGCGAGCTCAAGAACCTCGGCCTGCTCAGCAGCGCTCAGGTCGGTGTCCTTGAGGAAGTGACGGGTGGTGGGTGTAGTCACTGTGCGTCCTTAGCAGTTTGGGCGGTAGCCGTTGCAATGAGCTCAGGCAGTGCAGCCAGGAAACGGTCTGCCTGCTCGATGGTGAGGATCAGCGGCGGTGCCAGCCGGATGGTCCTTGGCCCCGGGCTGTTGATGATGAACCCGGCGTCAAGGCCTGCAGTAACCATTGCAGGAGCTACATCGGCATTGACGTCGAATCCGATAAGGAGACCTTCACCGCGGACCTCAGTCACGGCGTCCACCCGGGCAAGACCCTCGCGTAGGCGTGCCCCGACACTCAGAACATTCTGGAGGACACCCTGGCTCTCGATCGCGTGCAGCGTGGCAAGGGCAGCAGCCGTGGCCACGGGATTTCCGCCGAAAGTGGTTCCGTGCTGCCCGGCGGTGAGCAGGGCCGAGGTCGTGCTTCCGAAAGTAATCAACGCACCGACCGGAAAGCCGCCACCAAGTCCCTTGGCAAGCGTGATGGCGTCGGGGACAATCCCCGCATCTTCGCTGGCCAGCCATTTGCCGGTCCGGCCGATGCCGGTCTGGACCTCGTCCAAAATCAACAGGGCGCCGGCCGCCGTGGTGGCTTCGCGGGCTGCCTGCAGATATTCGGCGCTCAGCGGCCGGACGCCCGCTTCGCCTTGGATTGGTTCCAGGAAGACGGCTGCCGTGGATTCGTCGACGGCGGAGCGCAGGGCTTCGATGTCACCGAACGGAATGTGGACCACACCGCCGGGCAGGGGCTCGAACGGTGTCCGGTAGGCCTCTTTGGCCGTGAGTGCGAGGGCACCCATGGTGCGGCCGTGGAAAGCGCCTTCGAGGGCAATAATCCTGGTGCGCTTGGCGTCGCTGTTCCGGCGGGCCAGCTTGAACGCTGCCTCGTTGGCTTCCGTCCCGGAGTTGGCAAAGAAAACCTTGGATCCCGCGGGAGCATTGGTGATGGACAGCAGCTTTTCTGCCAGAGCGATCTGCGTGGGGCTCGTGAAGAAGTTGGAAACGTGTCCAAGCGTGGCGAGCTGGCTGGAGATCACCGAGGTGACGAAGGGGTGGGCGTGGCCCAGCGCGTTCACGGCGATGCCACCGAGGAGATCCAGGTATTCCTTGCCGTCGGCGTCCCAAACGAGGCAACCCGCGCCGCGGACCAGGACCCGCTGGGGCGTGCCGAAGACACCCATCAGCGACGAGTTGTAGCGGGCCAGCCAGTCAGCGCCTGAGCTGTGGCCAGTAATGGCGTCTGTTGGGGATTCCACCAGTTCTGCTTCGTTCGCGGTCATGCGTTCACTTCCTCGTCAGGTACTACTTGGGTGCCGATGCCCGCGGTCGTAAAGGTTTCCAGCAGCATTGAGTGCGGCAGCCGGCCATCCACGATGTGCGCGCGTTCCACGCCTTCGTCGATCGCTTTCAGGCATGCAGCCATCTTGGGGATCATGCCCGACTCGAGCTTGGGCAGCATCTCGCGGAGTTCGGATGCAGTCAGCGAAGAGATCAGGGACGATTTGTCCGGCCAGTTCGCGTAGAGGCCCTCGACGTCGGTCAGGATGACCAGCTTGGAGGCGCCCAGCGCAGAAGCGACAGCTGCAGCCGCGGTGTCTGCGTTGACGTTCAGGACCTGGCCGGTAGTGGGACCGGAACCGTTGCCGTCGTCGAGGATTTCCGGGGCGACCGTCGAGATCACCGGGATGCGGCCGGCGTCGAGGATGTCCGTGATCCCGGCGGGGTCCACGCCTACAACTTCGCCCACCAGGCCGAGGTCAACTTCCTCGCCGTCCACCACGGTTCCGGTGCGGACTGCGCGCAGCAGGCCGCCATCCTCGCCGGACATGCCAACCGCATACGGACCATGGGAATTGATGAGCCCCACAAGTTCACGACCCACCTGGCCGGTAAGAACCATGCGCACCACGTCCATGGCTTCCGGAGTGGTGACGCGCAGCCCACCCTTGAACTCGGACTCGATGCCAAGCCGGCCCAGCATGGAGTTGATCTGCGGACCGCCGCCGTGCACCACCACAGGGTGGATGCCCACGTGGTGGAGGAACACGATGTCCTCGGCGAAGGCACGCCGAAGGTCATCGTTGACCATGGCGTTCCCGCCGTACTTGATCACCATGGTGGTTCCAGCGAAACGCTGGATCCAGGGCAGTGCCTCGATCAAGGTTCCAGCTTTGTCCTGGGCTGCTTCGGCCGAGACGTGGCTCGCGGACGTGGTTTCCCGGGTGTGCGCAGTCATAGTCATCCGCTCAGCTCGAGTATGCACTGTTCTCATGCACGTAGTCGTGCGTGAGGTCATTGGTCCAGATGGTTGCCTCGGCGTCGCCGGCCTGCAGGTCGATGTCGACGCGCACCTCACGCGGTTCCAGGTCCACCAGGTTGCGGTCCTCGCCGATGCTGCCGTTGCGGCAGATCTGCACGCCGTTCATGGACACGTTGAGCTGGTCCGGCTCGAACACGGCATCGGTGGTGCCCACGGCAGAGAGTACCCGGCCCCAGTTGGGGTCCTTGCCGAAGATGGCCGCCTTGAAGAGGTTGGAGCGCGCAACGGCGCGGCTAACGATCTCGGCGTCGCGTTCGCTTGCCGCGTTGAAGGTACGGATGGCGATGTCGTGGCTTGCACCTTCGGCGTCGCCGATGAGCTTACGGGCCAACTCGGCGCACACCTTCGTAATGGCCTCGCTCAGCTGTTCCGCAGAGGGCAGTGCTTCGGAGGCGCCCGAGGCCATCAGCACCACGGTGTCGTTGGTGGACATGCAACCGTCAGAGTCGGCGCGGTCAAACGTGACACGCGTGGCATCGCGGAGGACGACGTCGAGCTCGTCCGCCGGTACCTCGGCGTCGGTGGTGAGGACAACAAGCATGGTTGCCAGGCCGGGGGCCAGCATGCCGGCACCCTTGGCGATGCCGCCAACGGTGAACTGGTTGCCCTCAGCGTCGGTTCCTGTGAAGACGGCCTCCTTGGAGACGCTGTCCGTAGTCATGATCGCCGTGGCAGCGGCCGAACCACCGTCTGCCGAAAGCTCGCCGAACGCGGCTTCAACGCCCGGAAGGACCTTGTCCATGGGCAGTTGCTCGCCGATCAGGCCAGTGGAGCAAACCACGACGTCGGAAGCTGAGACTCCCAGCGCTTCGGCCACTTTCTCGGCCGTGGCGTGCGTGTTCTGGAATCCCTGCGGGCCAGTGCAGGCGTTGGCTCCGCCGGAGTTCAGGATCACGGCGTCCACACGGCCATCGCTGACCACCTGGCGTGACCAGTGAACCGGAGCAGCGGCTACGCGGTTTGAGGTGAAGACGGCGGCAGCGGACTTTCGCGGACCGTCGTTGACGACGAGGGCCAGGTCCGGGTTGCCGGAAGCTTTGATGCCGGCTTTGATGCCGGAAGCCCGGAATCCCTTGGGTGCGGTAATGGTCACGGTGCAACTCCCTGCAGGTTCAGGCCGGCGGTTTCGTCCAGGCCGAGGGCTATGTTCATGGACTGCACGGCTCCGCCGGCAGTTCCCTTGGTGAGGTTGTCGATAGCGCACGTGACAATGACGCGGCCGGTGTGTTGGTCGAAGGCCACCTGCATGACTGCGTGGTTGGAACCTTGCACTGACTTGGTGCTGGGCCACTGGCCCTCGGGGAGAAGGTGGACGAACGGCTCGTCGTCATAAGCTTCCGCCCAGGCTTGGCGCAGTTCGGCGTAGGTAACTCCGTGCCCGACTTTCGCAGTGGCCGTAGTGAGGATACCGCGGCTCATCGGAGCCAGCGTTGGAGTAAAGGACACCGTCACCGGCTCGCCGGCGGCATTGGAAAGCCCCTGCTCGATTTCCGGCGTGTGGCGGTGCCCGCCGCCAACACCGTAAGGACTCATGGAACCCATGACTTCGGAGCCGATCAGGTTGACCTTTGCCGCCTTGCCCGCACCGGAGGTACCAGAGGCCGAGACAATTACGACGTCGTCCGTCAGGAGGAGGTTATTGGCGAACCCCGGCGTCAAGGCGAGCAGGGCAGACGTCGGGTAGCAGCCCGGGACCGCAATGCGCTTGGCACCCTTGAGGGCGTCGCGCTGTCCCGGCAGTTCAGGGAGCCCATACGGCCAGGTCCCGGCGTGGGCCGAGCCGTAAAACTTTTCCCAGGCAGCCGGATCCTGCAGGCGGTGGTCCGCTCCGGCGTCGATGACTACTGTGCCTTCCGGCAATTGGGCAGCGATCTCCGCAGAAGCGCCGTGCGGGAGGGCCAGGAAGACGACATCATGCCCGGACAGGTTCTCCACAGTGGTGTCTTCAAGAATCCGGCTCGCCAAACCGTGGAGATGCGGCTGCAACTCCCCTAGTCTGGAACCGGCGTTGCTGTGCGCAGTGATCGCACCGATAGTGACGTTCGGATGGCCCGCAAGCAGGCGCAGCACTTCTCCCCCGGCGTAGCCGCTGGCACCGGAGACGGCAACAGAAATAGTCATAGCTCCACTGTACAGCAAAACTATTCATGGTTACCGATATTTATGCATGCCGTCTTCTGGCAAGTGCACGGCGTCACATAAGTTAGTGCGGACGGCGTATGCTTAGTGGAGGGTGATCCAGACCGTGCAGTCCGAACGTCGGCTGCAGCGTTGCCCGTTAGCGATACGGGGCACATATATGGCACCCACGTCCACCGCTGAGCGCCCCAAGACACGCGCAATTCAGCCAAACCCCGTTGTTCAAAGCTATTCGGAGCTCCTTAAGAGCGTGAAAGCTGCCGGTCTTCTCGAACGGCGCAGCGGGTTCTACATCTGGCTCTTCGTAGCCCTCATGATCCTCATGGCCGCCACCTGGACAGGCTTCGCCCTGTTGGGTGATTCCTGGTTCCAGCTCTTGATCGCTGCCGCCGTGGGTATCTTCTGCACACAATTGAGCTTCCTGGCCCACGAGGCCGGACACAAGCAGATCTTCGCGTCCCGTCGCGCAAACGACTGGTCAGCCCGCCTCCTGGCAACAGGAATCGCAGGCATCAGCTACTCCTGGTGGGAGCAAAAGCACGGCGCCCACCACAACCACCCCAACGTCATTTCCAAGGACCCTGACATCCGGAACAACGCGCTGGTCTTCTACGAAGATGCAGCCGCCGAACGCAAGGGACGCCTGGCCTTCCTGACCAAGAAGCAGGGCTGGTTTTTCTTCCCGCTCCTCACGCTCCTTGGCCTGAGCCTGCAGTTCGACTCGCTTCGCTTTGTCTTCGGCAAGCAGAAGGTGCGCCACCGCTGGGTGGAGACGCCTATCCTGGTGGCCCGCCTTGCCGCCCTTCCGGTTCTCGCTTTCACCTTCCTGCCCATCGGTATGGCGTTTGCGTTCCTCGGTGTCCAGATCATGGTCTACGGCTTCTACATGGGCGCCTCGTTTGCCCCGAACCACAAGGGCATGCCTGTCCTTCCCAAGGACAGCCGCGTCGACTTCCTCAACCGGCAGATCCTTACCTCCCGCAACATCTCGGGCGGACGCTTCATGGACTTCCTGCTGGGCGGACTGAACCGCCAGGTGGAACACCATTTGTTCCCTGACATGGCCCGGCCCCACCTTCACAAGGCAGCAGGAATCGTCCGCGAGTTCTGCACGAAGCACTCCATCCCGTACACGGAAACCACGCTGATTCAGTCCTACGGGATAGTAGTCAGCTACCTCAACGAGGTAGGCCTGGCAGCTGGTCGTGGCTTCGACTGCCCCGTCGCTTCGACGCACGGACGCTTCTAGGCCTCCACAACCAAAGGCGTCATCCTTCATAGGATGGGTTCTGGAACCGGGCACCGGAAGGACCGTCCCGGAGTAAGGAGCCACCATGACGCACGCGATTGTTGCCAAGGAGCCGGGAGGACCTGAAGTCCTCGAATATGCTTCCGTGGAGCCACCCGTACCTGGTCCCGGGCAGCTGTTGATCAAGGTCGCAGCTGCCGGGGTCAATTTCATTGAGACCTACCAGCGCCGCGGCACCTACAAGGTTGAGTACCCCTTCACCCCCGGCGCGGAAGCCGCCGGAACCATCGAAGCAATCGGTGAGGGTGTAGAGGACTTCTCTGTAGGTGACAGGATCGCCACTGCCGAAGGTTCCAGGACCTACGCTGACTACGCACTCGTGGACGCTGCGAAGGCGCTCCCCGTGCCGGCCGGCGTCGATGATCACACCGCAGCCGCCCTGCCACTGCAGGGAATAACCGCCCACTACCTGATGAACTCCTCCTTCCGCGTGGAACCTGGCCACACGGTGCTGCTGCACGCGGGAGCCGGCGGTGTGGGACTGCTTCTAACCCAACTGTTGAAGGCGCGTGGGGCACGGGTCATCACCACAGTTTCCTCAGACGAAAAGGCCGACCTCTCCAAGCTCGCCGGCGCCGACGAAGTCCTCCGCTATGAAGGCTTCGCGGACAAGGTCCGCGAACTTACCAACGGCGAAGGCGTCAATGTGGTGTACGACGGCGTGGGCAAGGATACGTTCGACGACTCCCTGCGGAGCCTGCGCATCAGGGGTTCCATGGTGCTCTTCGGCGCCGCTTCAGGTCCCGTCCCCCCGTTCGATCCCCAACGCCTGAACTCCGGCGGCTCACTGACATTGACCCGCCCCACGATGGGCCATTTCGTCCAGAACACGCACGAGCGGCGTTGGCGCTCAGCCGAGATCTTCGAGGCCGCAGCGAACGGCACGCTGGCGGTTCGGGTCGGCGCTACCTACCCCTTGGCCGAAGCGGCCCAGGCACACAGGGACCTCGAAGGACGCCTCACCACGGGGAAGGTCCTGCTGCTGCCGTAACGGCAAAGCGAACATCCGTGCAACAAACCGTGAATGGCAGGAAGCAGCCGACACCTTTTGTTCACCTTTCTGGGCAAAGCTGACTGCGTGAGCACAGAACAATCTGCCGTGGCCGGGAACTTGGATGCCTTGGCCACCTACCGCCCCCAATTTCCGGGGGCGTGTGCAGCACCTCCTCAGCGGACCCTAGTGGATATCCTCGAAGCAACTGCGGCAGCTTTTCCGGAATCCTCGGCATTGGACGATGGCCGGAAGTCACTGAGCTACACCGAACTGCTTGGAGCAGTCCGCGCGTTCGCGCGGGTCCTGAACGCCGCTGGTCTTGGCCTAGGGGACAAGGTCGGCGTCCGCATCCCATCCGGCACCGGTGATCTTTACGTCGCCATCCTGGGAATCCTCATGGCGGGGGCAGCCTACGTCCCCGTGGATGCCGACGACCCCGAGGAGCGCGCCCGGCTGGTTTTTGGCGAAGCCAAGGTGGCCGCCGTCGTTGGTGCCGGCTTGGCCGTTGAAGTGGCAGGCGGGGCGCGGAAGGCCGTGACGGAGCCGCAGAAACCTGGGCTGGATGACGACTCGTGGATCATCTTTACCTCCGGTTCCACGGGTACGCCGAAGGGCGTTGCCGTCAAGCACCGCTCGTCGGCCGCTTTCGTGGACGCCGAAGCCCGTCTCTTCCTGCAATCGGATCCCATCGGCCCGCAGGACAGGGTCCTGGCCGGCCTTTCGGTCGCGTTCGATGCTTCCTGCGAGGAGATGTGGCTGGCCTGGAGGCACGGCGCCTGCCTGGTACCGGCTCCACGCGCCCTTGTACGGACCGGCATGGATCTGGGCCCATGGCTCATCAACCACGGCATCACCATTGTTTCGACAGTGCCAACCCTGGCTGCTTTGTGGCCGGTCGAAGCCCTCGAGAATGTGCGTCTACTCATCTTTGGTGGGGAGGCCTGCCCGCCTGAACTCGCCGAACGGCTCGCCGTCGACGGCCGGGAAGTGTGGAACACGTACGGACCCACCGAGGCCACGGTGGTCGCCTGCGCGGCTCCCCTGGGCGGACCTGGCCCTGTTCGCATCGGACTGCCGCTGGACGGCTGGGACCTCGCCGTCGTCGATTCCGCCGGCGTTCCCGTGGCTAAGGGTGAAATTGGGGAATTGATTATCGGCGGAGTGGGCCTGGCCCGATACCTGGATCCGGCCAAGGATGCTGAGAAGTATGCAGCCATGCCGACCCTGGCCTGGGAACGCGCCTACCGGTCCGGTGACCTTGTGCGCTTCGAAGCCGAGGGCCTGGTCTTCGTCGGGAGGGCCGACGAACAGGTCAAACTGGGTGGGCGACGGATCGAACTGGGCGAAGTCGATGCCTCACTGCAGTCTCTGCCTGGGGTGGGAAGTGCGGCCGCCGCGGTGCAAACGACGTCTGCAGGTAACCAGATCCTCGTCGGATACCTGGCGCCCACCGAGGGCTGCGTACTGGACCTGGACGAGGCCCGCAGACAGTTGGGCGAGAGCCTTCCTGCAGCATTGGTCCCCCTCCTGACGGTTGTTGCTTCGCTGCCGACAAAGACCAGCGGCAAGGTGGATCGTCACTCGCTTCCGTGGCCTCTTGCCGGCGTTGCAGCCAAGGAGGCGGGCAAAGCACCGCTGAATCTGCCGGACGACGCCCGGTGGATTGTGGAGCAGTGGGAATCGGTCCTCGGCAGCCCTGTCAGCTCCCTTGACGCGGACTTCTTCGCCTACGGTGGCGGCTCGCTGGCGGCCGCGCAGCTTGTTTCCGCATTGCGTGTTCGGTACCCGACCATCACGGTGGCGGACATCTATGCGACGCCGCGGGTTGGCGCACTCATAGAGGCTGCGCGGCAGTCGCTTCCCGACGGCGGCATGCCGGGTCCCGCTGCGGAGCGCACCGTACGGCCCACAGCCCTTAAGTCGCAGGTCTTCCAGGTGCTCATGGGCGTACCCCTGCACATCCTGGTGGGCATGCGGTGGTTGACCTACCTCATGGCTGCCAACAGGCTGTTGGCCGATTTCGCTGGATTCACCGCAGCCCCCGTGGTTTCCTGGTGGTGGATCGGGGCTTCCTGGCTGATTTTTGTCAGTCCACTGGGCCGCATGGCGATCTCGGTGGTGGCTGCCCGCATCCTGCTGGGCAACGTTGAACCCGGAACATATCCGCGGTCCGGCAAGACGCACCTGCGGCTTTGGCTGGCTGAGCAAATACAGGACCTCTCCGGTGCCATTGGCCTGGCCAGCGCACCGTTCGTTCCCTACTACGCACGGGCCCTCGGCGCAAAGATCGGAAGGGACGTCCACCTGCATTCATTGCCGCCGGTCACCGGCCTGCTGTCCTTGGGAACCGGGGCCAATATCGAGCCGGAAGTGGACCTCTCCGGCTGGTGGGTGGACGGCGATTCTGTGCACATCGGCCAAATCCATGTTGGCGCGGGAGCAGTAGTGGGCTCCCGAAGTACCCTCATGCCCGGAGCCACCATCGGCGCTGGCGCGCGCGTCGAGGCAGGGTCCGCAGTGCTGGGCAAGGTGAAGGCCGGGCACCTGGTGTCGGGCTCCCCGGCCCGACGCCGGGGAAAAGCAAAACACGACTGGCCTGAGCCCAGCAGCCGAAGCCCCATCGCGGCCCGCTTGTGGTTCTCGGCATTCGCCACCGGCTCCGCCGTTCTGGCCTTGATCCCATATGTGTCTGCCTTCGCCGGTGCTTTGGTCATCTTCGCATTTGTCCGTGGGCATGAGTCTCTCGGAGAAGCCCTGCCGCAGATCAGCATGGCGTTGCCGCTTGCCGCCCTCGCATGGTTCTTCAGCAATCTCATCCTGATCCTTGTTGTTGCCCGGCTCCTGGGCTTGGGAATCAAGGAAGGCTACTACCGGGTGCGGAGTCGCATCGGCTGGCAGGTTTGGGCTACTGAGCGGTTGCTGGACATGGCAAGGGACCTACTCTTCCCCATCTATGCGAGCCTGTTTACCCCCGTGTGGCTCCGTCTTCTGGGAGCCAAGGTTGGACGGAACGTGGAGGCATCGACTGTGCTGTTGGTGCCCAGGATGACGACGATCGGCGACGGCGCATTCCTCGCCGACGACACGATGGTGGCCTCCTACGAGCTCGGCGGCGGCTGGATGAAAATCGCCCCTGCCAAGATCGGGAAGCGTTCGTTCCTGGGCAACTCGGGTATGACGGCAGCGGGCCGTAACGTGCCCAAGAACTCTCTCGTCGCCGTGCTGTCCGCTACGCCGGCCAAAGCCAAGTCCGGCACCTCCTGGCTCGGCAGCCCACCTGTCAGGTTGCGCCGCACCGCCGTCGACGCCGATCAGAGCCTCACGTTCCAGCCACCCTTGAAGCTGAAGCTGGCAAGGGGTCTCTGGGAACTGTGCCGCCTGGTGCCTGTCATCCTCACGGTGGCAATCGGCGTCGGGGTCATGCTGGTTCTGGACGCGATCGCCCGAGGCTGGAGCTACTGGTTGGCCGCACTTCTAGGCGGTGTGGTGGTCCTGGCTGCCGGAGCGGTGGCGGCATTGAGTTCCATCATTGCCAAGTGGGTCCTTGTGGGCACCATTCGCGCCGGTGAGCACCCTTTGTGGAGCTCGTTCATTTGGCGCAATGAGGTGGTGGACACCTTCATTGAAATGGTCAGCGCTCCCTGGTTCGCCCGTTCAGCCGCTGGAACTCCCGCTTTGGTGTGGTGGCTCCGGGGCCTGGGCGCGAAGATCGGGCATGGAACGTGGTGCGAAAGCTACTGGCTCCCTGAAGCGGACCTCGTGACGCTCGGCGAGAACTCAACCGTCAACCGCGGCTGCGTGGTCCAGACGCACCTCTTCCACGACCGCGTCATGAGCATCGATACTGTGACGTTGGGCAACGGGGCAACCATGGGACCCCATGGCGTCATCCTTCCTGCCGCAAGGATTGGCGACGGCGGCACCGTTGGTCCGGCGTCGTTGGTAATGCGCGGCGAAACCGTGCCGGCAGGGACCTATTGGATGGGAAACCCCGTGAGTCCTTGGGAGGGTCCGGCAGCACCGGCCGCCCGACTCAAGTAGATTGGGGCAGACCATGACGGCACCGATAATTACTACTGCGACCAACGCCGACCCATACACCTTGGACCACGGCAGCACCAGCTACCGTGTGGATCGGTACGAATTGGACCTCGATGTCAGGCTGGGCAGCAACAAGCTGATCGGCAAAGCGGTGCTGCGTTGCACGGCCCTGGAACCGGCTTCGCAGATAGTCCTGGACCTGGTGGGCCTGCGGGCGTCCAAGATCCAACTGGATGGCAGGAAGGTCCAAAAGTTCAGCCATCGGGCCGAGCACCTTGTGGTCACTACTGTGTCCCCGTTGAAGGCCGGTCAGCCCTTCGTCCTTGAGATCCGCTACGAGGGTAACCCGCAACCACGTCGCGGCTTGTGGGGCGAGGTCGGCTGGGAAGAACTGAACGACGGCGTCCTGGTGGCCGGCCAGCCCAACGGCGCGGCGTCGTGGTTCCCCTGCAACGATCATCCGCGCAATAAATCATCGTTCCGGATCTCCGTGACCACGGATGACAACTACCGGCCGGTGTGCAACGGCCAGCTAGTGTCCCGGTCACGAAAATCGAGCCGCGAGACCTGGGTCTACGAGCATTCCGAACCCATGGCCACATATCTCGCCACGATGCAGATCGGCCGGTATGTCATGGTGCCGCTCAACCCTGCAGACACCCATCACCGAGTTCCGCAGTTCGCCGCGGTTACTGCGGACATGGCTGACGACGCCCGCCAGGGGCTTCAACGCCAGCCGGACATGATGAAGACCTTCGAGGACTGCTTCGGCCCCTACCCGTTCAGCGATTACACCTCGGTTGTCACCGAAGATGAGTTGGAAATCCCGCTGGAAGCACAGACCGTCTCCATTTTTGGCCGCAACCACATGCGTGATGCCTGGGATGCACAGCGATTGATCGCTCACGAGCTGTCCCACCAGTGGTTCGGTAACTCCCTGACCGTCAGCAATTGGAAGGACATCTGGCTCCACGAGGGATTCGCCTGCTACGCCGAGTGGTTGTGGTCCGAGGAGTCCGGAACCATGCCGGTTGCAGCCCGTGCCCTCGCCGCCTGGAAAAAGCTCGACGCCGGGCCGCAGGACCTGCTCGTTGGCGATCCCGGTCCGGAGCTCATGTTCGATGACCGCGTCTACAAACGAGGCGCCCTGGCGCTGCACTCCGTCCGGGTGGCAGCCGGTGACGAAGCGTTCTTCGGTCTCCTCCAGCACTGGACATCGGTCAACCGCCACGGCTCAATTTCCACAGCGTCCTTTATCGAAGCCGCCGACTCTTTCATTCCGGGGTTCAATGCCGGTGCGATTCTCCGGCCTTGGTTGTACGAGGCCGCCCTCCCGCCGCTGCCGCAGGGCTAGGAAATAGCCACCGCCGCCACGAATCCCTCCGGCAGTTCCTGGCGTTCGCCCTTGATGCTGGTGATGTCCCATAGGCCGGGCCGGTCCAATACGTCCACCTCCGCGGGGTTCCTCCGCAGGCCCTCCCCGGTCATCTTCAGCCAGGCTTCCTTGCGTGCCCACAAGCGTGTACGCTGCACCGCCTTTTGATTTTCCGGCACACTCTTCAGGAAGTGCTTCTCCCCCGGAGTCAAGGCAACATCATCAAAGCCCTGGAACGCTGCTTGATCAATAGCTTCAAGGTCGACTCCCAGCCGGGCGCCCTCGGATGGATGCACGACGCCGGCCAGCAGCACCCAGCCCTGGGCTTTGGATGCGCTTAGCGCGAGAGGCGCGGGGACGCCGTCGAGCATGAAACCCGGGCGACCGTGGTCCTGGTCCTGCCCGCACTGTGGGCAGCTGTAGTCGGGCACTAGCCGGGCCGGATCCACGTCGAGGAGCGAAGCAGCGAAGTGCCATAACGCCAATCGGCCCGCGAGGAATTCTTGCCGGTCCTTGGCACTGACGAAACGGAGCGCCCGCTCCTGGGCGGGCCGCCCGAGCTCCTGAAGGCGGGCGCCAGCAACAAGCACTTCGTCGAGCCTGAGCAACTCGAACACGGGGCTCTGCACTAAGGTCACGCTGACCTGAATCGGGCGGCCACCGCTTCCCGCACAGCCGCCACATCAACATCGCCGGCTGTCTCCGCTGCAAGCACCTTGGCTAGGCGTTTCGGCCACAGCACGTGAACGCCACGAATGGAGAACGCACCCCCGATGAGGGGCCAATCGGCCTCAATGAAGCACAACGCGCCGGTGACGGGGACATCCCCTACGAAGTCTCGGACGAGATCGACTTGTTTGAGCACCCCATCGACCAGTTTCGTGCAATTGCGCCGGCCGACCAGCAGCTTCTCCACGCGTGGGCGAAGGATGCAACCCTCGATCTCCAGTTCGGGCCGTCCCTTGTACCGCTTGGCGTCGATCACCCAGATTCCACCCGGAGTGATGGCAATGTGATCAATGTTGGCCTTCGAGCCGGGGATGCGTCGGTCATGAAGGACGGCCAAACCATCGGTGGGAAGGGCACTTAGCCTTGCGCCGAGTCGTTCTTCACCGACCGCGCCCCGATCCCAGGACTTGGTGTGCGGTCGCTCGTCAGAGAGCGCGACGGCGAGGCCACCGAAACGACCCCACTTCCCGCGCAGCCTTTCCTCGTCTTTCGCCTTTCGGCGAACGTACTCACGTCGGGCCGATGAACCGGCTACTCCGGGATCTGCGACCGCACCCTCCGTACCAGGCGGTTCCGTGTCGGAGGACATAGCTTCCGTAGCCTCGGTGGCACACTCCAAGCAGAGGACAGTCTTGGTCTCGCTCTCGTAGATTGCCGCTGTCCCGGCCGGAATAGATGCACCGCACTCCCGGCACACTCCGGCGTACCGGAGCTGCATCTGCTTCACGAGGTTACGTGGTTCATCGTCGGCACGGACCGAACCGGTTGATAAATCACGGCGGTTAGACCGCGGATACGCTTTGCCATGGCTCAATCCTCCCCAAAGTATTCCGAGCCTCCATTGTCTGGCCAAACGGACCGAGCTGTCGCTGATTCCGGAGGCAACTGAAAAAAATCCCCGGAACCAGGAGGTTCCGGGGATTTCATCGCATGCGAAGGCGCTACCGCTGCACTGCACCAAAACGCTCTGCAGCAACAGCCACAGCGCCGGCGCGGGCCTCCGAAGCTTCGTCGGCAGTCAGCGTGCGGTCAGCTGCACGGAAACGGAGGCCGAACGCGAGAGACTTCTTGCCTTCCTCGATGCCCGGGCCAACGTAGACGTCGAACAATGCGACGTCTTCGAGGAGTTCCCCGGCACCTTCACGCAACGCGGCAAGCACCTGGTCAGCCGGAACATCCTGGGGAACCACCAAGGCGACATCCTGCGTCGCCACGGGGAACCCGGAGATGTGCTTGGCCACAATGACGTCGGCGGCTGCATCGAACAGCGCCTCAACATTGACCTCAACCGCCACAGAGCGTGCTGGCATGTCGTGGGCTGCGAGGAGCTTCGGGTGCAGCTCACCGGCGTAGCCCACAACGTCGCCGGACCGCAGCGCGAGCTGTGCAGCACGTCCGGGATGGAAGGCTTGGTGGCTCCCCTGGCTGACTACAAGTTCAACGCCGAGAACATCCGCGATGAGCCGCGCGACATCCAAAGCGTCGGCCCAGTCCCAGGCACGCGGCGTGTGCGTCGCCGCAGCCGGAGAATCGTGGCCGGTCAAGACAGCCGCGATGTGCAGCGGCTGGTGCGGGACGCCGTCGTACAGTTCATCCAGTACCTCATCGGAAGGCTTGACGCCCAGCGGCGGGATGGATTCAGTACCGAGCTTTTCGCCGGGAAGGAACACCGAGCCGGCCTCATAGAGTGCCAGGTCACGGAAACCGCGGGAGTGGTTGCGGCGGGCAACCTCGATCAGTCCCGGCAGGATGGACGTACGGAGGTAACCGTGCTCCTCGCTGATGGGGTTGGCCAGCTTCAAGGCCGGACGTTCTTCGCCTTCCGTTGGCACGCCGAAGGTCTCGTTGGATGCCTTGGAGACGAACGGATAGGACAGGACCTCCGTCAGTCCGGCGTCCGCCAGAGCTTGCACGACGCGGCGCTTCTGCTGCTGGCTGCGGCTCAGGCCACGGCCCGGAGGCGCCACGGGCAGCGTTGCCGGGATGTTGTCATAACCAACCAGGCGGGCTATTTCCTCGGACAGGTCTTCCTTGGTTTCGAGGTCGTTGCGCCAGCTCGGAGCCGTCACCAGATAGCCGGTGGAAGTCTTTTCCACAGCAGCACCAAGATCCACCAGGGACGTAGTGATCTGCTCTGCCGTGAAGTCGATACCGATACGGGCGGCGGCGAACTCTGCGGGCAGGTCAATGGTGACGGCGTCAGGGGCGGTTCCGACGTCGGTACCTGTCTCGTCCGCAGTACCTCCGGCAAGTTCAACCAAGAGGTCCACCACGCGCTGCGCGGCGACATTCGCAACGTGCCAGTCAACCCCGCGCTCGAAGCGCTTGGATGCTTCGGACGGAAGCTTATGGCGGCGACGGGAACGGGCAATCGATACTTCATCGAAGTGCGCGGCTTCCACCAGGATGTTCGTGGTGGAATCCGAAACCTCGGTGTGGGCACCGCCCATGACCCCGGCGATGCCGATAGCTCCGGAGTCATCGGTGATCAGCAGGTCTTCGACATCGAGCGTGCGCTCTTTGTCGTCCAGCGTGGTGATCTTTTCCCCCGCCACAGCGCGGCGAACCACGATGTCGCCCGCAAGCTTGTCGAGGTCGTAGCAGTGGTTCGGCTGGCCGAGCTCAAGCATGACGTAGTTGGAAATATCAACCGGCAGGGAGATGGAACGGACGCCGGCCAGACGAAGACGTGCAGACATCCACGGCGGGGTGGGACGGGAAGCGTTCACGCCACGCACTGTACGTGCCACGAAGCGGTCACAGCCCGGCTTGCCGTAGATGGGGGCGTCGTCGTTGAGCTTTACGCCGTACCCGCCTTGGAGGCTGGCCGGAGCGTTGACCTTGGAAGCCGGGTCAACGAAGGATGTTCCGGTGGCATGGGCGTACTCGCGTGCCACACCACGGATGGAGAAGGCGTAGCCGCGGTCCGGTGTGACGTTGATTTCCGCAGCCTGGTCATAGAGACCAAGGAGTTTCATAGCGTCCGTGCCGATTTCCGGATCCAACCCGATCCGTGAGAGAACCAAAATTCCATCATGGTCATCGCCGATGCCCAGTTCGCGAACCGAAGCGATCATGCCCGCAGACAGGTGACCGTAAGTTTTCCGCGCCGAAATCCGGAAGTTGCCGGGCAGCACAGCTCCGGGAAGCGTGACAACCACTTTGTCGCCTTCCACGAAGTTGTGGGCGCCACAAATGATGCCCTGCACACCGGAAGGATCGATTCCCTCGCCAGTCAGGGTCTGTTCCTGCCCTTCAGGGACAACACGGACCTGGCACCAGTTGATGGTCTTGCCATTGGATTGCGGTTCCTTGACCAGGCTCAGCACCTGGCCGACCACAATGGGACCCGTGAGTTCATCCGTGGGACGGTGGACTTCCTCTTCTTCAAAACCGACCTTGACCAGGTCCGCCATGACGTCTTCGGCCGTGGCATCGGCCGGAACCTGCGCAAATTCACGCAGCCAGGAAAGTGGGATACGCACTGTTAGATCTCCATCCCGAAGTGCTCGCTGAAACGTACATCGCCCTCGATCATGTCGCGCATATCGCCGACCTCGTTGCGGAACATGAGCGTGCGCTCGATGCCCATGCCGAAGGCAAAACCTGAATAGACGTCCGGATCGATGCCGGCAGCCCGGAGGACGTTGGGGTTGACCATGCCGCAGCCACCCCATTCGATCCAGCGCGGACCGCCCTTGGCACCGGGGTGCCAGATGTCGAGTTCAGCTGACGGCTCGGTGAACGGGAAGTAGTTCGGGCGCAGGCGAATGGAAGCTTCGTCGCCAAACATCTGGCGGGCGAAGTGCTCCAGCGTTCCACGGAGGTCGGCCATGCTCAGGTTCTTGTCAATCGCAAGACCCTCGAACTGGTGGAAGACCGGGGTGTGCGTTGCGTCGAGCTCGTCCGTGCGGAACACCTTGCCCGGGCACAGGACGTAGATGGGCACTTCGCGCTCCAGCATGGAACGGACCTGAACCGGAGAGGTGTGGGTGCGCATGAGCAGGTGTGCCTCGGGAGGTTCCACGAAGAACGTGTCCTGCATTTCGCGGGCCGGGTGGTCCGGCTTGAAATTCAGGGCGTCGAAGTTGAACCACTCGGACTCCACCTCGGGCCCTTCGGCAATTTCCCAGCCCATGCCCACGAAGATGTCCGAAACACGGTCCTGCAGCGTGGACAGCGGATGGCGCGCTCCGGCACGGCGTCGACGCGGCGCCGCCGTGACATCAACGGTTTCCTCCACCAGGATCCGGGCGTCGTTCTCGGCTTCCAGTACTTCGGTCCGGGCGGCGAGCGCCTGGTTGACCCGGCCGCGTGAGGATCCCATGAGCTTTCCGGCGGCAGCCTTGTGCTCCTTGGCGAGGCCACCGATTTCACGGTTGGCCAGGCTCAGGGGCGACTTCTCGCCTGTGTGGGCGAGGCGGACAGCCTTGAGTTCTTCGAGGGAGGAGGCAGCCGCTATCGCGGCGATCGCATCCTCAACGGCGGCGTTGATGGCGGCTTCATCCAGCGGATTCGGGATGGCAGCGCCTGGCAAAGTGTCAGTCATCTACTGTTCTTAGCTACGAGTCGGGAGCGGCCGGCATGGCTGGCCTGCAAAACGAAAGGGCAGTGCTCACCGCGGACGACAGGCACTACCCTTCAGTCTAGTTGAAGCTCACAGGCGCCATTTAACTCCACAGGTCTAGCATGTCTTCATGACTCCCGGGCAGCGACTAAGGCAAGTCGCCAACTTCCTGAACCTGACAACACCCTTGGGGCTGTTGGTCGCGCGCGCCTCCCGATCACGCATTTCGCGTGGACCCCGGGGCCTGCTGATAGCGGCAGGGTATGCGTGGAAGCTTCCACACGCCGGAGCGTTCACGGTGGGGAACGTCGTCCTCTACCGTGCAGCGCACGACGTGGCAGGACGCAATGAGCTGCTCCTTGCCCACGAGGAACGGCACAGCACCCAGTACGCCTACTGCCTGGGGTTGCCGTTCCTCGTTTTCTACGGTGTCGCCGCCGGCTGGTCCATGCTGCGCGCGGGCAATCCGGCGTCGAGGAATTTCTTTGAACGGCAGGCTGGACTCGCAGCAGGCGGCTACATTGACCATCGAATCGAGGCCGAAGCATGAAACGCACCATTACCGTTACGGGAACGGCGAGCGCCAAGGCAGTGCCGGACCTGGTGACACTGACGCTGGGCGTCGAGACGCGAAGGGAGACTGCGTCCAAGGCATACGACGACGCCGGCAAGGCGGCCGCCGCCGTCGCCACCAGTCTGCGGGCGGCTGGCGTGCAGGATGCGGATCTGCGCACCAGCGGCTTAAACCTTCGGGCAGACCTGGTGTGGGTGGAGGGGCAAGGACAGAAGGTCGCTGCCTATGTGGCATCCACCAACGTGCACGTCGGCATCCGCTCACACACGGAAGCCCCCGCCACCATTGCTGCGGCGGTGGCCGCCGGTGGGGACGACATCCGGATCAACGGGATCGAGCAGGGCTTTGCGGACGCCTCCCAGGTCACGAGGCAGGCGCAGGAAGCGGCGTGGCAGGACGCGCTTCAGCGGGCGGAGCAGTACGCGTCCTTGGCGTCCGCCCGGTTGGGCTCCGTGGTTTCCATTTCCCAGCAGCCCCTGCCGGGCTCCCCTATCCCGATGGGCGGACTGGTCAGGGCCGCTGCTGTTGAAGCACTTCCCCTTGAGGCCGGCGAGTCGTCCGTGGCGGCGAGCGTCACCGTGGAATGGGAACTTTTGAAGCCTTAGGTCCATCCACCGGCGCCTGGACTGCCGTCCGCACCACCACTGCGATGCCGGCAGCCATGGCATCGAGCGGCATGGACGGCGTCGCGCTCCCCTCGGGCACCTGCTCCGGAAGGTAAGGAAGATGGACAAATCCGCCCCGGACGCCGTCCCGGGTTGCGAGGGCATGCATCAGCGCATAGAACACGTGGTTGCAGACGTAGGTTCCGGCCGACTGTGAGATCTCACCCTTGATGCCGGCGATCTGAAGGTTCCGTAGGGAGGCTTTGATCGGCAACGTCGAGAAGTAAGCTGCCGGGCCACCGGGAACCACTTCCTCATCGATGGGCCGCTTGCCCTTGTTATCCGGGATGCGGGCGTCATCGCAATTGATGGCTACCCGCTCCAGGGAGAGCCTCTCCCTTCCTCCAGCCAACCCCGCGCACAGTACGACGTCCGGCGCCAGGGATTCGACGGCGGCCAGCAGGACAGACGCTGACTCACCGAACACGCAGGGAAGCTCTACTGCTTCAACCTTGTATCGCTCGGAGCGAAGGATGTCACGTGCACGCAGGGCAGCCGTCCAAGATGGATTGACACTTTGATCGCCAAACGGTTCGAACCCAGTCAGCAGAATCATGGGCCAACCTTAGCAAGGTCCTGAATCGGCATTCGCGGTCCTTGACATTGATTCGAACATACATTCGAATAGAGTGCATGAGATGGGACGCACAAGCACTTTCGCCAACGCGTGGACCGGCGTCCGAAAGCCTCGACAGTATGGCTCCTGGCCCTGCCCCGGCCTTGGACGCCCTGCTGCCCTTGGCCGGGCTTGTGCGCTCCATCTCAACACCCGAATTCTCCGGAGTCACCTTCCATGAGGTCACCGCAAAGTCAGTGCTCAACAAGGTGCCTTCCGGTTCCAATATGCCTTTCGAATGGACAGTGAATCCCTACAGGGGTTGCAGCCATGCATGCGTCTATTGCTTCGCCCGCAAGACGCACACCTACCTGGAGTTCGACGCCGGGCGCGACTTCGACTCCCAAGTGGTGGTCAAGATCAACGCGGCAGAGGTCCTGCGGAAGGAACTGGCCAAACCCTCCTGGGAGCGGCACCAGGTTGCCTTGGGAACCAACACAGACCCCTACCAGCGCGCCGAAGGCCGATACGCGCTGATGCCAGGGATCATCCGGGCCCTTGCAGATTCAGGCACCCCGTTTTCCATCCTGACCAAAGGCACGTTGCTGGCCCGGGACATTCCCCTGCTCAAGCACGCGGCCACCCAGGTCCCGGTGGACCTGGGCATCTCACTGGCCATGACCAATGAGGATCTTGCTGGGATTGTTGAGCCCGGCACCCCTTCCCCGAGGGCCCGCCTCAAGCTGATTGCGCGGCTCCGTGAGGCAGGTCTGGGTTGCGGAGTGATGGCCATGCCTATCCTGCCTTGGCTCACGGATTCAGACGAGGCCCTTGAGTCCTTGTTCTCAGAACTCTCCAAGGCCGGCGCCACAGGCGTCACTGCAGGAGCCCTCTACCTGAAGCCGGGTACGCGTGAGTGGTACATGAAGTGGCTCGCCGCCCACCATCCCGAACTTGTAGGACGGTACCGTCGCCTGTACGGGCAGGGTTCTTATGCCTCCAAGGAATACCGGACCTGGTTATCAGGGAGGATTAATCACTTTAAAGCCAAGCATGGCTTTACCGGGACGCATGGCTTCAGCCACCGCAATGCCCGGTCAGCCACCGCTCCAGCTTCGGGCACGGAGCCTGCGGTCGGGACGCCCCTGCCAGGGCAAGAACCACTTTTCTGAACTGACGCCAGTGAAGAGGCCTAGGCCCTTGCAGTCACTCTTTCCAGCAACGCCCGGACTATCGGGAAGTCAGCCGGGATCCACGCAAGCCCAAGAGCTTCTTCGTCATCAAGCAGGGATACCCAGCGCAGCTCGTCGTGATCCTCAAGGGCACGAGGTGTGCCTTCAGCGAGTTCAGCCAACCAGACACGCATAGCCGCGCGCTCATTGAGGGGCCACCCCGCGACCTCACCGGACTCCAGCTCCGCCCCGAGCTGAACCGTAACTCCCAACTCCTCCGCGAGCTCCCGATGAAGGGCAGCTTCGGCCGACTCGCCGTCTTCTACTTTGCCGCCAGGAAATTCCCACATTCCGGCGAACTGCGGGGGCGCAGTGCGACGTGCTACAAGGAGTCGGGCCGGGGCGTCCAGGGAGTCGACGACGGCGGCGCCCACAACGTTTATCAGTCCAGTCACTGAAACAGTCTATGGGTGCCGCGCATAATGGGCATCGTCACATAGCGACGTCAAGTCGGGGTTACGGGTCTAAGCTTGTTATCGGATTTTCTCCACCTTTTCCCAGCCCTCAAGGCACCTCACGAAGCAGGCTCATGACTATCACCGTGTCCCCACCCGCCGCCTCCACAACAGCAAGGCGCCACCTGGGCCTGGCCATCCTCGCGCTTGCCACGGGCGGGTTCGCCATCGGCACCACAGAATTCGCGATGATGGGACTTCTCAAGGAAATCGAGGAAGGACTGGGCATCAGCACGCCCGAGGCCGGCAACCTCATCTCCGCCTATGCCTTGGGCGTTGTCATCGGAGCCCCCATCTTCGCTGCATTCGGAGCCAAACTACCCAGGAAGCGCTTGGCCCTGGGGTTGATGCTGTTCCTCTCCATCGCCAACCTGACCTCCTTCATTGCTCCCGACTACGGTTTCATGCTGCTCTCCCGCTTCGCGTCCGGGCTCCCCCATGGCGCGTTCTTCGGTGTGGCTGCCGTTATTGCCGCCGGCTTGGTTGCCCCCACAAAACGGGGTTGGGCCATCTCCATGGTCATGGCTGGCCTCACAGTTTCCAACGTCATCGGAGTGCCACTGGCCACTTGGGTGGGGCAGACCTTCGGCTGGCGCCTCCTCTTCATCATCGTGGGAGCCATCGGCCTGCTGACCGTGGCCATGGTCTGGAAATTCGTCCCCTTCGAAGCAGCGCACCCTGAAGCGAGTATTCGACGCGAACTCGGTGCACTCAAGCGTCTTCAGGTATGGCTTGCTTTGCTGATCGGCATCATCGGCTTTGGTGGGTTCTTCGCCGTCTACACCTACATCGCGCACACCATGACCGGCGTGGCCGGCATACCCGAAAGCCTCATTCCGGCAGTGGTGGCGCTATACGGGCTAGGCATGGTTGCGGGCAACATCATCGGGGGCCGCATCGCGGATAAGTCCGTCATGGGCACCATCTACTGGGTCATGCCCGGCATCGCCGCAGCGTTGGTGGTTTACGCCATTGCCGCCCACTGGGCCTGGTCCGCCTTCATCATGGCCTTCGTCGTCGGCGGCATAGGCTCCATGCTCACACCAGCGTTGCAGACCCGTCTCCTGGATGCCGCTCCCGGCGCCGCCTCGCTCGCTTCGTCACTGAACCACTCCGCCCTCAACATTGCCAATGCCCTGGGAGCCTTCCTCGGCGGGACCGTGATTGCCTGGGGTTGGGGCTACGTGGCTCCGGCCCTTGTGGGCGCAGTCCTCGCCATCCTCGGGCTGGGAGTTGCCATCATCAGCGGGCTGCTGGAACGCAGGAAGCCGCTGGCTACCCCATGAATCGCTAGCGGATAATCCAACTGCTCGAAACCGCAACAAAAAAGATGGGCTCCTCGGTTTGAGGAACCCATCTTTTGGTTAATGCTGACCTGACTAAGCCTGGACGCGCTCAACATCGGGTTCAAGGTAAATGACCCGCGCGATCGGAACGGCCGCCCGGATCCGTTGCTCGGCGTCGTCAATCACACGGGCAATTGCTTGACCGGTATCGGCTGCACCCATGGTGATCTTGGCGGCAACCAGCAGTTCTTCCGGCCCCAGGTGCATGGTCTTGAGATGGATGATCCGGGTGCCATCCGCCTGCAGTGCCTCGGTGATGCGTGCGACGTCGTCCTTAGTGGCCGATTCACCCAGCAGGAGCGATTTGGTCTCCACAGCAAGGATGACAGCGATGGCGACAAGCAGCAGGCCGATCATGGCCGTACCCAAGGCGTCCCACACGCCGTCGCCGGTTACGAGGGTCATGCTGACGCCGAACAGGGCGAACACCAAGCCCAGCAAGGCCCCGAAGTCTTCAAGGAGGATGACCGGCAGTTCGGGCTGCTTGGCATTGCGGATGAACTTGGCCCACGTCTGCTTGCCACGGATATGGTTCGATTCCACGATGGCGGTTCGGAAAGAGAACGACTCGGCAATGATGGCGCCAACCAGGACCGCCAACGGCACCCACCAGAAGTCGCCTTCGATGCCGTGTGGGTGCTGGAACTTCTCCCATGCCTCGTACAGGGCGAAGAGGCCACCCACGCTGAAGAGGACGATGGACACGATGAACGCGTAGATGTACCGTTCGCGGCCGTAGCCAAAGGGGTGCTCGGGGCTTGCCGCACGCTGTGCGCGCTTGCCTCCTACCAGGAGAAGGATTTGGTTGCCGGAGTCAGCAACTGAGTGAATGGCCTCAGCGAGCATGGACGATGACATCGTCAGGACGAACGCGACGAACTTCAGGACAGCGATGGTCAGGTTCGCGGCGAGGGCCGCCACGATCGCTTTGGTACCGCCACTTGCAGCCACGAAAGCTTCACCTCTTCGGTTTTGGGAAAGATTGGAATGGGCCAAGAAGAGTCGTCATCGTGACGATCTTGCAAGAAACACCGTACCGGGCGTCAGGCTATTTCTGCATTCCCGACCCGGGCGCCTTGCTGCGAACGGGCGCTTGCATAGAGGCAAACGGTGGCCGCTGTACCCAGGTTCAAGCTCTCCGCCGCCCCATAGACAGGAACGGCTACGCGGTGATCCGCAAGCGCCAATTCGGCGTCGGACAATCCTTGTGCCTCATTGCCGAACAACCAGGCAGTGGGCGCCTCAAGGGCATAATCAGAGGCGACATCGCTGTTTCCGAGCCTCCGGGCAGCATTCTCGTCCTGGAGCTGGTCAAGGTTTACCGTCCCATACCCGTCGGCGGCCAGGATCCCTATACCCAGAGCCCGGCAGCGCGCGACGAGATCTTCAACATCAGCCCCCAGGACCACCGGAAGGTGGAACAAGGAACCGGCCGTGGACCGTACCGCCTTGGGATTATAGATATCCACGCTGGAACCCGTCAGGATCACGGCGTCGGCACCAGCGGCGTCGGCCGCGCGCAAAACTGTGCCTGCATTGCCGGGGTCCCGGACCTGGCACATGACCGCAAGAAGGCGAGGACCGGCGTCGAGCACTGATTCAAGGCTGACATCCACAAAACTGCAGACAGCAACGATGCCCTGCGGGTTGACGGTGTCCGCCATGGCGGCCAGGACGTCGTCATTGGCCAGCCGAAGCTGTGTTCCTTCTGCAAGGTCTGCGAGTTCCGGGAGCCGCTCCAGGCATGCCTCGCTCGCAAAGACTTCATGCACGACGGCGGAACCACCTGCCGCAATGCGCTCCCGGTGAAGGGTCAAAGCCTCGCGAACCGCCTGTGGACCCTCGGCCAGGAAACGGCCGCGCTTTAAACGGGCCGGGCGCCCGGCAAGCTTGGCAACGTCCCTTACCCGATCTGCTCGGGGGTTGGTCATCGAAAAGTCTTGCGGGCGCCCGGTTTGGTTCATATAAAGAACTTTAGTGGCAGTTGCGACTAGTTCTTGATCTGCTGGCGGGCTTCGCCGCCGGCCGGCTCGAAGCCGGCAGCCTTTGCAGCCTCAACCGTGGAGAACCAGTATTCAGCAGCAGTGTTCTCGTACCAAGTGGAACCCGGTACGTGGTACTTCTTGGACTCGGCGTTGCCCTTGATGGCGTGGCCTTCCGGGGCACCTTCGCCTTCAACGGCAGCAATAGCGCCATCGATGGCGGGCTTCTCGGAGACAGAAGCCTTGACAGCCGTTGCGGTAGCAGCAGCCGGAGCAACCTTGGCAGCCTTCGGTGCAGCAACCTCGGCCTTGGCAGCCGGAGCAGACGTGTCGGCAGGCAGGGAGGCCTTGGCAATGTTCACCAGAGCGGCGAATGCGTTGGCGTCCGAAACAGCCAGTTCGGCCAGCATGCGGCGGTCAACCTCAACCTCAGCGGCCTTCAGGCCCTGGATCAGGCGGTTGTAGGTGAGGCCGTTGGCGCGGGATGCAGCGTTGATGCGCTGGATCCAGAGGCGACGGAAGTCGCCCTTCTTCTTACGGCGGTCGCCGTAGCTGTACACAAACGAGTGCAGCAGCTGCTCTTTGGCCTTGCGGTACAGGCGCGAACGCTGACCGCGGTAACCCTTGGCGCGTTCGAGGATAACCCGGCGCTTCTTGTGGGCGTTTACCGCCCGCTTCACACGTGCCACGTGCGTACTCCTTCAGAAATCTTTATCCCAAGCTGCTACTGCCGGAGATCCGGCCGGCCTGAGAAGGCTTTTGGTGTAGTCGGTCGCTACCGGATGGCAGCAACCAAAGAACTTGGAACTTAGACGCCGAGCATCTTCTTGATGACCTTGGCATCGCCCTTGAAGACGATCTTGTCGCCGGCGAGGCGACGGGTCAGCGTGGAGGACTTGTGCTCCAGGTAGTGGCGGCGGTTGGCCTGCTGACGCTTCAGCTTGCCGGTGCCGGTCAGCTTGAAGCGCTTCTTAGCACCGCTGTGGGTCTTCATCTTCGGCATGGGAACCGATCTCCTTACGTATCCACGGACAAAGTCCGCAGTTCTTTCGTGCAGCCGGCCTACAAGGGCTGGCGTGCTGGTTGCTTGCCGTTGGAGGCCAGGGCCTCCGGGGCGTTGAACTAGTTGGTCTTGCGTGATGCAGGCTTCGGCGCAGCCTTGGGGGCTGCGGGCCGAGCTGCCGGCTTGGGAGCTGCCGGCTTGGCGACGGGCTTCGGAGCCGAGGGAACTGCAGGCTTCGGGGCAGCTGCCGGAACAGCTGGCTTCGGAGCTGCGGGTGCAGGGGCTGCTGCCTTGGGGGCCGGTGCTTTCTCCGCCGGTGCAGCCTTCACAGCCGGGGCTTCCTCAACCACGGGTGCTTCTTCGACTACAGGAGCTTCCTCAACAACCGGAGCCTCCTCGACTACGGGAGCTTCTTCAGCTACGGGCGCTTCCTCGGCTTCTTCAACAACCGGTGCCTCTTCAGCAACGGGGGTTTCAGCTGCGGGAGCCTCGACAGCCTCCTGCTTGGGCTCTTCTTCGGAAGCAAGCAGGCCTGCCGGAAGAAGGTCGCCCAAGGTCTGCGTCAACGGAGCCTGGTCACCTGTCGTGTCCACGCGCCCGGATGCCTTGGCCTCATTCTGGGCCTTGGCTTCGGCACGCTGGGCTGCACGCCGGGCTTCAGCCTTGGCTTCGGCCTTGTTCTTCAGCGGACCGATCACCATGACCATGTTGCGGCCATCGATGCGTGGGCTGGACTCAACAATGCCCACCTCTGCGACGTCTTCAGCAAACTTCTGAAGCAGGCGGATGCCCATCTCCGGACGCTGCTGTTCGCGGCCGCGGAACTGGATCATTGCCTTGACCTTGTCACCGGCGCCGAGGAAGCGAAGTGCATGTCCGCGCTTGGTTTCGTAGTCGTGCTTGTCGATCTTGAGGCGGAAACGGATTTCCTTCAGAACCGTGTTGGTCTGGTTCTTGCGGGCCTCACGCGCCTTCACGGCAGCTTCGTACTTGTACTTGCCGAAGTCCATCAACTTGCAAACAGGAGGCTTAGCCTGCGGGGCAACTTCAACGAGATCGAGATCGGATTCGGCAGCAAGACGCAGGGCGTCCTCGATGCGGACGATTCCTACCTGTTCGCCGGCAGGGCCGACCAGCCGCACCTCGGGGACGCGGATACGCTCATTGATTCTTGGCTCGCTAATGTTAAAGCTCCTGTGGTTGTGGTGAGTTTCACCGGCAAATAGAGAAGGCCTCCAATTGCTGGTGCAATCGAAGGCCTCAAGGATCGGGTGTGCTCCCTTGAAGGGGGCACGCACTCCATAGGCTACGCCTCGGTGTGTCCGACCAGTACCCGGCAACCTCTTGTTCCGTGAAGGAATCCTGTTCCCCGGAGGGAAAACGGCTGACGCGGGTGGGAGAGAACTCCGCTTGCAAACTGAAAATCAATTCTACAGAAATAACCCGCCAAGCGCACATTGCACGGGGCGGGAGCATTTAATGCGAATAACGACTTCCAGTCGGTCTGTGACAAGCTTACCAGTATGAGCACTGAAGACAGCAATTCGCGCAATTCCTACTCCAAGGACGCCGACACAACCACAGCTGCGGCCCCCGCGGCCGATTCCGGGGTCTCCCAGCAGATCCGTGACATCGCGGAAGTTCCGGCTGTAGAAGTCATCACCACCGGCGCGGTCCACCTGATGAGCGCCGCCGCTGTGAAGGTCGGCCTCGCCGATGACCCCAACGCAGAAGACCTCAAAGACCTTGACGAGGCCCGCAAGCTCATCACTGCATTGGCCGGCCTCGTAACGGCGGCCGCCCCCGAAATCGGTTCGCAGCATGCCGGGCCCTTGCGTGATGGACTGCGCTCCCTCCAGTTGGCATTCCGCGAAGCTTCCCTTATCCCTGACGCGCCGGGCAAAGGCCCGGGTGAGAAGTTCACCGGGCCGGTGAACTAGCCAGGAACTGCCCAAAGTACCTACAACGGCGGCCCGACCACATATGTGGCCGGGCCGCCGTCGGCGTTAATGCCGCCGACACCGGGATTACGGCGAAGTTTTAGCAATGCTGGAGCTACACCTGGCAATACTGGAGCTACACCCGGGCGCGGCGGCGCCGGGACATGAGGGCGAAGCCCGCGATGCAGAGTACGACTCCGGCGAAGCCGACGGAGGCAAAACCTCCGGACGGCCCTACATTGTCAATAAATATCCCGGCAAGGGGTGCGCCGAACGCAATCCCGGCCGTCAGCGCGGATCCGTACCACCCCATGGCCTCGCCGCGGCGTTCCTCATCGACGAGGTCCGCCACCTTCTCCGATGACGCAGACAACACTGGAGCGCAAAGAAGGCCGGGGAGAATCGAGAGCATCGCCAGCGTCCAGGTATCGTGTGCGAAACCCATGGGGATGGTGAGCGCGGCCATGCCCAACAACAGCAGCATGGGAGAAACCGGACGATTCATGGCACCGTAGATGAGGCCGCCCACAACCGATGCCGCACACCAGAAGAAGAAGACGATGCCAATCTCGTTCTGGTGTCCGCCGCGCTCCAACAGGCCAACAATACTGACGTCCGAACCGCTAAGTACCATCCCCGATCCCGCAGCTACGGCGAAAAGCGCTGCAACGGAAACCGTAAACCAGGTGAAATTGCGGGCCATGCGGTTCCGAAGTCCGGCTGTACGGGAGATGGCTGCCGGTGCCATTTCAGACGCCGCCTCCTGCACGTGGCCCGGTGCGGAGGCGACCATGGCTGCCTCGGCGGCGGCAAGGTCCGCAGCGGCCCGTGCCGCGGATTCCTCCGGAGTGCACTTGGCATCACTGCGGGTCGGAGGGTTGAACCAGATCAAGAACAGGCCGGCCACGGAGACAGAGATGCCCACCGCGGTAAGTCCCACGGCCGAGAAGCCGCTCGTTGCGACGATCGCGCCAACAGCGGGACCTATCATGAACACGAGCTCAGTGGCGATGGAATCAAGCGCAAACGCGGAGCGTCGCTGGTCTCCGTCCACCATGACGCCCAACGATTGACGCACCACGCTGAAGATAGGCAATGTGAACAAGCCCCCCACGAAGACCAAGGGAAGCAGCCAGGCGTACGGGACATGCGGAACAAGAGACCAGATCACTGTTTCCGAGATGACGGAAGGGATCAGCGCCTTACGCAGGCCCACCATGTCAACGCGCCGACCACGCCAAGGCGCCCCCAAGGCAATACCTATGGTCATGACGGCGGCAGCAGCGCCCGCGGCGGCGTAGCCCTGCCCCAGCGACAGGACAATGTGCAGCGTCAGGAGCACGCCAGCCGCTGAATGCGGAATACGGGCGACCATGCCCACCAGCAGGAGCCGCCGGACAGGGCGGATGGAAAGCATCTCCTTGTAGAGAGCGAAGTTCACGGGCTAATTCCTCTTGTTCCCCCGGGGCAGTCCCCGGTGGACGGGTACTGCCGTTAGTGCCGCCCAGGCTCCTGCGCCGCACGTTGCAGTTTTATTTCAATGGAATCGACGCCCTCGGCAAAGGATTCCAGCTGCGCCCACGCCTCGTTCAGGTCAGCCACCAGCGATTGGACGGCAGCGGCGTCGAGTCCGTCCTCAAGGAACAGCACTATCCGCAGTTCCGGGCCAGCGCCTCCGCCCGGGACCGTGCGGCCGTCCGCAGTCAGGGAGGCGACGCCACCACCGGCCTGTGTTTCGAGCCGGCGCACCGCCGGAAACGACTCGGCCTGTGAAGCGAGAGCAAACTCCAGTTGATCATCAAGGTATGACGGCGTCCAGTCCCGCTGCTGAGCCAACGCCCACATGGCTGGCCGCCGAACCACGAAAGTGAACGTTGAACCGGGGTCCAACACCAGCAATTGAGCGCCTTCGGAAACGGCCGAAAGGGCCGCCCTTGCCGCATAAACAGCTACGGGCCGGGCCTCTGCATGCCACGATTCAAGAGCGGCGGCCGTGGTGAAGACCGGCATTGCCTTCCGGCCATCAGGCGCCTTAAGTGTGACTAATGCCATGTCGGCCTGCTTGTCCGCGTGCAGCCCGCCAACGCCTTCGGCCTCCACGGCGAGCTGGGCCACCACTGGAACGAAGACCCTGGCGGTAGCGAGTGAAGCCAGGACCTCTGCCTCACTGCCCGTACCGTTCAGCAGTGCAGCAACGGCGGCGAGGTAACCGGCATCAGCCGTGCCGTCGTCGTCTTCGAAATTGTGGATCCTGGCATCGTCACCACTCAGGCTCCGGCCTTCCCAAGGTTGCCCCGCGGAGTCGGCGGCTCCCCCGGCGCCAGCCAAGGCAGCAGCAATGTGGCCCGGAAGTTCGCGTCGTCCGGCATCGCGGCTGCCCGGGTGGTTCTCCGGGCCGGAATCTGTGGGACGTGAAGCAGCCATCAGCGGCGACCGGCTACATCCAGGGCTTCGGGCAGAGTGAAAGCACCTGCATAAAGGGCCTTGCCAACAATGGCACCCTCGACGCCCAAGGGCACGAGTTCGCGGAGCACGCGAAGATCCTCAAGGCTGGAGATACCGCCTGAAGCCACCACGGGCTTACCCGTTTTCTGCACCATCTGACGCAGCAAATCAACGTTCGGGCCCTGCAGCGTTCCGTCTTTGGTGACGTCGGTGACCACGTAGCGTGCGCAGCCAGCGTCCTCCAGGCGGGCAAGAACTTCCCAGAGGTCGCCGCCTTCTTTGGTCCAGCCGCGACCAGCCAGGGTGGTACCACGGACATCGAGGCCGACGGCGATCTTGTCACCGAAGCGGTCAATGGCACGCCGTGTCCACTCAGGGTTCTCCAGTGCTGCCGTACCGAGGTTTACCCGCTCCACGCCCAAATCCAGGGCGCGTTCCAGCGACTCGTCATCCCTCAGACCGCCGGACAACTCAACCTTTACGTTGAGCTGGGAGACGACCTCGCTGATGAGGTCCGCGTTGTTGCCACGGCCAAAAGCGGCGTCGAGGTCCACCATGTGCACCCACTCAGCACCGGCGTTCTGCCAGTTCAAGGCAGCTTCCAGAGGCGTACCGTAGCTGGTTTCCGAGCCTGCCTCGCCTTGCAGCAGGCGGACTGCCTGGCCATCAACGATGTCGACGGCGGGGAGGAGTTCCAGAACGGACTGGGCAGAGGTGGTCATGTGTGTCCTAGGAGTTGATGGGGACGCGAGGCGTTCAGTTGCCCGGCAGCGTCAGGAGATAGGCGGCAAGCAGGGACATCCCCGCCAGCACATAGAAGGAAACGGAAACCCACAGTGGCTTCTTCTGCTGATGGAAGGAGATACCTCCACCCACCAGCACGCCGGCAAGGCCCATAAGCACTACCGACCACACTTAGGCTGCACCACGATCGTCCGCTGCCGGACCTTGTGCCACCTTGGCTTCAGGTTTGCGAAGCCCGTCCACCCAGTTGCGCAGGAGGCGTGCCCCGGCATCTCCGGATTTCTCGGGGTGGAATTGGGTGGCGCACAGGGGGCCATTTTCAACAGCAGCGATAAAGGGGGCTCCGTGCTCGGACCACGTCACCAAAGGTGGGGCCATCCGGGGCTGGACGACGTCGAAGTTCCACTCCTGCACGCCGTATGAGTGCACGAAGTAGAAACGTTCCTGTTCGACGCCCGCGAATAGCTTGGATCCTTCAGGCACGTCCACCGTGTTCCAGCCCATGTGGGGAACCACGGGGGCGGGAAGGAGCTCAACTTTGCCCGGCCATTCGGCCATCCCCTCGGACTCGGTTCCGTGTTCGACTCCGGCCTCGAATAGGACCTGCAACCCAACGCAGATCGCCAGGACAGGCCGGCCACCCGCGACGCGGCGGCCAATCATGCGGATGGCATCGACGGCCTTGAGTTCCCTCATCACCGTTTCAAAGGCACCCACGCCGGGGACCAGCAGCCCGTCGGCATTCAGTACGTCCTCAGGCTTGGAGCTAAGAACCACCTGGGCGCCTGCACGCTCAAGGGCGCGAACAGCCGAACGTACGTTGCCCGAACCGTAATCCAGCACCGTAACCGTGGGCTTGCCTTCGGGCGACTCCGGCTTGACGGTTGCCGAAGCGTCGGTAACCGCGCCGTCCTTCAGGATTTGCCCGCTCATAGCGCCCCCTTGGTGGATGGAATGCCCTCCACGCGGGGATCCGACTCCACTGCAGAACGAAGAGCCCGGGCAAAGGCTTTGAACTGGGCCTCGACGATGTGATGGGGATCCCGGCCTGCGAGGACGTTCATGTGCAGGCAGATACCGGCGTGCAACGTGATGGCCTCAAAGACGTGACGGGTCAGCGAACCTGTGAAGTGGCCACCGATCAGGTGATACTCCTGCCCTGCAGGTTCCCCTCCGTGCACCAGATACGGGCGTCCCGAAACATCCACGACAGCGTGCGCCAAGGCTTCGTCCAGAGGAACCGTTGCTTCGCCGAAGCGGCGGATTCCGGCTTTGTTGCCCAGGGCGGTACGCAAAACCTCACCAAAGGTAATGGCCACATCCTCCACCGTGTGGTGGGCATCAATGTGGGTGTCACCCGTGGCCTTGACGGTCATGTCAATCAGGGAGTGCTTGCACAACGCCGTCAGCATGTGGTCATAAAAGGGAACCGTGGTGCTGATGTCCGAGACACCGGTGCCATCCAGGTTGATCTCCACCAGGACGGAGGATTCGCTGGTGGTGCGCTCCATGCGCGCAGTGCGGTCAGCGGACGGCTTGGCGCCGGTTTCGCTCATTGGGACGTCCTTATACACGAAGAATGGGGTGGGTCTATTGACAAGTTTAGTTGGGCTGGGACGCAGCGCTGTCCAGAAGGGCTTCCAGGGCCTCAAGGAAGGCCGTTGTTTCCTTTTCTGTTCCCGCAGTCACCCGCAGGTGCCCTGGAATACCGACGTCGCGGATCAGGACTCCCGCATCCAGCAAGCCCTGCCAGACTGCGTGCGGGTTCGAAAGCCCACCGAAGAACACGTAGTTTGAGTCCGAGGCCGCAGGCTTGAGTCCCATTCGGAGGAGCTCGGTCACAATGCGGTCCCGCTGGACCTTGATGTCTTCGACGTCGGCCATGAGCGCTTCGCGGTGGTTCAGGGCGGCCAGGGCCGTGGCTTGTGTGACGGCTGAAAGGTGGTAGGGCAGCCGAACGAGCCTGATGGCATCGGTGACCTCAGGCGCGGCAGCCATGTAGCCCAACCGGGCACCTGCCAAGGCAAAGGCCTTGCTCATGGTGCGCGAGACGATCAAACGTTCCCGCCCGGGAAGCAGCGTCAGTGCGCTCGGGGTGTTGTCGTGCGCGAACTCGTGGTAGGCCTCGTCCACGATGACGATTGCCTGGCTGGCCTCGCCGGCTTCGTACACGGCTTCGACCACGTCCAGGCCCAGTCCCGTTCCCGTGGGGTTGTTCGGCGAGCACAGGAAGACGATATTCGCTCCGGTCTCCCGCACCTGGGCAGCCGCAGAAGCCGCATCCAGGCCATAGTCATCAGCCCGCACCCCACGGACATACTCAGTGTCCGTGCCACTGGCAAGCAACGGGTACATGGAATACGTGGGAGGGAATCCCAGCGCCTTACGCCCCGGACCTCCAAAAGCCTGCAAAATCTGCTGCAGGACCTCGTTGGAGCCGTTGGCTGCCCAGATATTCTCCGCGGAAAGCCCGTGTCCGAGGTAATCGGCAAGGGATTCACGGAGTTCCGTGAATTCGCGGTCAGGGTACCGGTTCAGGCCAGTGGCCGCGGCGGCAACAGCCTGGGTAATCGCCGCTTGCACATCTGCCGGAACGCCATGGGTGTTCTCGTTGACGTTGAGCAAAATGGGGACGTCAAGCTGCGGCGCGCCATAGGGGCTCAATCCACGCAGGTTGGTCCGAAGGGGAAGTCGGTCAAGTCGCTCAAGCTGGTCACTCACCAAGACAGTTTAAGGTGCCGGTGCGACTGCGGAGTAACTGTGACGCCAGAGACGCTGGCCCCTCGCCCCCTGGCCGCTCAATTGGCGGGAACGAACAGCTGCTGGCCGGGCTGGATGCGTCCCCCGCGGAGATCGTTCAACTGGATGATTTCCGCGATGACATCACGGGGGTCCCGCTCCGGCGCGGCCGCACCGGCGATGCCCCACAGGGACTGCCCTGGCTGGACAGTAACCGTAACTGCCACCGGCGGCTGCAGCTGGGCTTGGGAATCAGAAGCTTTGGCCGGGGAGTTGATGAAGCCGGCAAGGCTCAGCAGCGCGGCAAGGAGCAGCATGACGGGAATTCCAAAGAAGACGATCCTGCCGCGTTGGGTAAGCCGGAGACGCGCAGGAGCCGGAGTGTTGCGGAATTCGTGGAACGTAGAGATTGCGGACATGAGCTGAGCCCTTCTGAGCGATTGCCTGCATCGGATGCCCGTTGCCGGCTGCCAATTCCTTGTGTTCGCCGAGCCCGGCCCCGAATGTTCGAACACTTTCTTCGAACATCCGAACCGCGCTCAACTTTTATAGAACACATATTCGAACCTTGCTATGACATTTTTAGCACTTATCAACGAACGGTGTCGAGACTCGCTAGAACGAATGTTTGATAAACGCCTGTGCCTGGCCTAGGTTTGAGTGAAGAAACAGGCACTGTTTCAGTGGAACAGGAGGGTCTGACATTTTTTCGGATCCCACATCCCCGGGCACACTTCAGACCGTGACCGGGCGGAACGGAAGGGCATTGGCGAACATGGCAGCGAAAGCCACCGGCGGCGGGGCACCCCTGCGGAGCCAGCAGCCTCAAAAGAGTCCCAAAAGCCTGACTGTCCGGCAGAAGAAAATCCTGGAAACCATCCAGCGGTCCGTCAATGACAACGGGTATCCGCCCAGCATGCGCGAAATTGGCGACACCGTTGGTCTCGCGAGCCTCTCCAGCGTCACGCACCAGCTCTCCCAGTTGGAGAAGCTCGGCTACTTGCGCAGAGATCCCAAGCGCCCCCGCGCCATGGAAGTACTCATGCCTTTGACCCTTGACGGCGGGACAATTCCCGGAGTGGAAGCAGCTACTACACTCCGCAGCGCAGGCGGACTCGCCGTGACGGAACTGGCCAGCGCCAGCGACACCGCGATGGTACCCCTCGTAGGACGCATCGCTGCAGGTGGGCCCATCCTCGCCGACCAGACTATTGAGGATGTCCTGCCCCTGCCCCGGCAACTGGTGGGCCACGGCGAACTGTTCATGCTGAAGGTCGCTGGGGACTCAATGATCGATGCCGCAATTTGCGACGGTGACTGGGTGGTTGTCCGTCGCCAGAATGACGCCATCAACGGTGACATCGTGGCAGCACTCCTGGATGACGAAGCCACGGTAAAAACCTTCCGCCAGCGGGACGGCCACACCTGGCTGCTCCCCCAGAACACGCAGTACGAACCGATACTTGGAGACCAGGCCACCATCATGGGCAAGGTCGTCTCGGTACTGCGCTCCCTCTAGGGAGTTCGCCTACGTTTTCTTTGCGCCCAGGCGTTCCAGGACGCCGCGCACAACGTTGCGGTCCGTCGTTGCCCAAAATGGCGGCAAAGCGGCACGCAGGAATCCGCCGTACCGTTCGGTGGAAAGCCGCGAGTCCAAGACGGCCACCACGCCTTTGTCGCCGGTGGAACGAATGAGGCGTCCCGCTCCCTGTGCAAGACGAATTGCCGCATGCGTAGCCGACACCGCCATGAACCCGTTGCCCCCGGACTGTGCAACGGCGCGTGAGCGTGCGGTCATCAGCGGGTCATCGGGCCTCGGGAACGGAATGCGGTCAATCACCACAAGGCGGCATGAACCGCCAGGGACGTCGACGCCCTGCCACAGGGACATGGTGCCGAAGAGGCAGGTGTCCGGTTCATCGGCAAATTGCTTCACCAGTGCTGCCATGGTGGATTCCCCCTGGCAGAGGATGTCCACATCCAGCCGCGGGCGCATGGCATCTGCAGCTTCTTCGGCCGCCCGACGCGATGAGAACAGGCACAGGGCTCCCCCACCGGATGCACGGATGAGGTCTTCAAGCTCATCCAGGGCCTCGGGTGAAGTGCCCCTGCCGGGCTTGGGCAGGTGCTTGGCCACGTAGAGCACACCCTGCTTCGGATAATCAAAAGGTGACCCGACGTCCAACCCGGTCCAGCTTGGCGCCCCATCTCCAATAAGCCCCAGGCCACCGGCTGCGGGTTCAAAGGCAGATCCAATGGCCAGCGTGGCAGAAGTAAGCACCACTGTGTGCCCCGCGAAAAGGCCCTCCCGCAGGCGGCCGGCAACGCTAAGCGGCGCGATGTTGATCAGTGCGGGCGCGGTCTCGTCCGGGGGTGAGTATCCCTGCTGGGGATCGAAGGTGCTGTTCCTGGAGAACCACACAACTTCACGGTTCTCCTTGGCTGCGAGCATCCGCTCGCACAGTTCCAGAATGAGCATGAGCCGTGAGCGCGCAAGCTGCCTCCCGCCGTCGACCGCGTTTGAAGAGTCGGTTTTCGAGTCGGACAATGCGGCGCGTGTGGCATCGCGCAGCTGGTCCAGGCAGTCCAGTTGTTCGTCGTTGAGCCCATTGGGCAGCAGTCCGTTGGGGACACCGGCAATGGCCATGTCCAATCGATCGGCGGCCGCGTTCAGGGCGTCTACGGTGATAGCGGTGTGTTTGCGCGCGCTCGAAGCCGCAGCATGCACCATTGCCACGGACAGCTGACCTGTCACGGCTCCCGTGACCCGGTCCTGCAGCTCATGTGCTTCGTCAACCACAACGACGTCGTACTCGGGCAGGACAGCAAGGCCTTCGAAGGCACTGACGGCCAGCATGGCATGGTTGGTCACCACGACGTCAGCCTCAGCCGCCCGGGCCCGTGCCTGCTCGCTGAAGCATTCCTCGGCAAGAGGGCATTTTTGCGCTCCCAGGCACTCCATGGACGTCACGGAGACCTGCCTCCAGGCGCGGTCGGTAACACCCGGCATCAGTTCATCGCGGTCGCCAGTGGCCGTCTTTTCGGCCCATTCACGGAGCCGGACCACTTCCTTGCCCAATTGCGACGACGGGCCGCCAACCGCCGCTGCGAAATGCGGCACGCTGGTGTCCTCACCCAGGGAAAAAAGTTGCCCCTCGGACGGCTCTTCGCTGGGGAAGCCGCCCTCCAGCTTTTGCAGGCAAACATAATTTGCCCGGCCCTTAACGAGTGCCACGTTCACGGGACGCTCAAGGGCCGGGCTTATGGTCTCCAACAGCCGGGGCAGGTCCCTGCCAACAATCTGCGTTTGCAGGGCCAAGGTAGCGGTGGACACAAGCGTCGGTTTGTTGCTGTCCATGGAATGGGCGATCAACGGAATCAGGTACGCCAAGGACTTACCCGTACCCGTTCCCGCCTGGACCAACAAATGTTCACCGGACTCGATGGCCTTGGTGACTTGCCTGGCCATCTCGTGCTGGCCTGAACGGCTTTGACCGCCCATCCCGGCAACAGCTTTGTCCAACAGTTCGAGGGTGAACTTCTCCCCCACCGACTCGACGACGTCCGCCGCCACCTTCTCAACCATTGCTGACGAATGACTCCAGTTCGGCCGCCAATCCCTCACGGACCATGGCCACCACGCGGGTTCCGTTTTCCTCGTGCTCGAGGCTCAGGATTTCCGAATCGGAGTTGTGCAGCTTGTTGACCATGTCACCGCGGTCGTACGGGATCAGCACTTCGAGGCGGACTCCCGGCCGGGGAATGGACCGGCTGATCTCTTCCAGGAGCTCAGAAATGCCTTGGCCTGTGCGCGTGGAAACCACGGCGTGCCGCGGCTCCTTCTGCTTCAGGCGTTCCACTACGAAAGGATCAGCCACGTCCACTTTGTTCAGGACGATGATTTCCGGGACCTTGCGGGCGTCGACCTCGGTGAAGACAGCACGCACTGCCGCGATTTGCCCTTCCGGATCAGGATGGGAGGCGTCCACGACATGCAGGATCAGGTCTGCGTCCGCTACTTCCTCCAGCGTGGAACGGAAGGCTTCCACCAGCTGCGTAGGCAGCGAGCGGACGAACCCAACGGTGTCGGCCAGCGTGTAGCCGATGCCGTCCGGCGTTTGCGCCTTCCTGACCGTCGGGTCCAGGGTGGCGAACAGGGCGTTTTCCACCAGCACTCCAGCATCGGTCAGCCGGTTCAGGAGCGAGGACTTACCAGCGTTGGTATAGCCGGCAATGGCAACCGAAGGTACGGCATTACGACGGCGGTTGGCCCGCTTGGTCTCGCGCGCAGGCTTCATGGCGGCAATCTCCCGACGCAGCTTGGCCATGCGCGTCCGGATCCTGCGGCGATCGAGCTCGATCTTTGTTTCACCGGGTCCACGGGAACCCATACCGGCGCCGGCTCCACCCACCTGGCCACCGGCCTGGCGGGACATGGAGTCACCCCAACCACGAAGCCTGGGGAGCAGGTACTCAAGCTGTGCGAGCTCAACTTGTGCCTTGCCTTCACGGCTCTTTGCATGCTGCGCGAAGATATCCAGGATCAGCGTGGTCCTGTCCACCACCTTGACCTTGACGATGTCCTCAAGTCCGCGTCGCTGCGAGGGGGAAAGCTCGGTGTCGACCACAACGGTATCGGCTCCCGTGGCAGCCACGATGTCCTTGAGTTCCTGGGCCTTGCCCGACCCCAGGAACGTTCCGGGATCCGGTTTCGTACGGCGCTGAACCAGTCCGTCAAGGACCTCTGATCCGGCAGTCTCTGCCAGTGCTGCGAGTTCGCGAAGCGAATTCTCGGCGTCAGCCAAGGTGCCTTCTGTCCACAGGCCAGCCAGGACAACGCGTTCCAGACGCAGCTGCCGGTATTCGACCTCTGTGACGTCTTCGAGTTCGGTGGAAAGGCCCGCTGTACGACGAAGGGCACGGCGCTCGGCCAGGTCTTCCTGGTCGCCGTCGTAAATGCTGTGTTCGTGGTCAAGCGTGGAGATCGCTTGTGCCCTGCCGAAAACGCCCTTGGCATCATTGTCATCGGATGCCTGTGCGGGTACATCCTTGGAAAGAATCCGGTCAATGACGGCCTGGATTTGTTCAGGACTCATGTCCTGGGCGTCGGAATCGGATCCGGAGTGCTTCTGGGTGGTCATGGTCTCCTTAGACTGTTCGGCATATCCAGAATAGTGCTGTTTGGTGTCCAATGGGACGGTATTCGCGGTGGGCTGACGGGCTTCGGCCATATAGGGCCTCCTGTGGTGCTTGAATCGAGCGGGTTGGTCCGCGGGAGGTCCTGTCCTGCAGGAGAATTCATCGCCAATCCATAAGCCAGGCCTAACGGCAGATGGCTGGGCCACTGCTTTCGCGACAGCTGGGTGGACATGTTCTACTGAGCAACCGCGATCCACCAACAACGGGAGATGCGGAGTCTGCCGGACGGAACCTGCGGGCGGAATGGCCATGCGCCGGGCTGATGTGCCAAGCGGGCCTGCATCGCGGGCAGGTGCCTTGCCGACTGTTTGGCCGGCTCGGGCTGATTACTCAAAGATCAAGAACATGCCTTCCACATTAGCAGCACTGTCAAACCGTCCCGGCCCGAGGGCAGTTTCCCAAGCCGCCGGAAGCCAACTAATCTGGCAAATTATGGAGTCTGCACACTATTTCAGCGCCCAACCGGCCGGTCCGTTTACCCGCAAGCCCCTCACTGTGGAACTGGCTGGAGCTACCCGTCATGTGCAGACCTCGTCGGGCATCTTCAGCCCCGACGGTGTGGACAAAGGCACCAAGGTACTTCTGGCTGAGGTTCCACCGCCCTCGCCCCGGGGCAACCTGCTGGATATCGGGTGCGGTTGGGGCCCCATTGCCCTCACCATGGGGCTCATGGCGCCCCTGGCACAGGTCTATGCCGTGGACGTCAACGAGCGCTGCATCGCCCTGACCAATGAGAACGCCGTTTCCCTGGGCTTGAACAACGTCAAGGCCAGCCTCCCGCAAGAGGTAGATCCCGGCGTCGAATTCGACACGATCTGGTCCAACCCGCCCATCCGAATCGGCAAAGACGAGCTGCACTCGCTTCTCCTGACATGGCTGCCCCGGCTGGCACCGGGCGGCAACGCATGGATGGTGGTCCAGAAGAACCTGGGCTCGGACTCACTCCAACGCTGGCTGGCCAACGAACTGGACAAGTCCTACACAGTCTCCCGGGAAAGCACTTCCAAGTCCTTCAGGATCCTTCGGGTCAGGAAAGCGTCCCACTAGCCACAATGACCGCCGGCCCGCTGAGCTCAACGTGTTCGCGGCCGTCCTCGCCGGGGAAGAACTTCACTTCCACTACGCCGCCGGGAACGTTGACGTGCCAGGCATTGGGGGCGCTGCTGCCAGCCCAGTGACGTATTGCGACGGCAGCCGCACACGCACCGGTGCCACACGATTGCGTCTCGCCTACGCCGCGCTCGTGGACGCGCATGGTGATACTTCCCACACCGTCGTGGACCAGCGGTTCAGCGGGCACCACGAACTCGACGTTGGTGCCATTGGCAGGCTTGGGATCCACGACCGGAGCTGTGAACAGCTTCGTGGCGGCGAGCTCACTGAGCTCAGCAAGTGCTACCACCGTGTGCGGGTTGCCCATGCTGACCGACAGCCCGGGCCGGGCCACCTCCAGACCATCTGCGCTGACCAAAGCATCCATGGCTTTGCTTTGTGCTTCTGCAGGGAAGATGAATTCCCATGGGCCCATATCCACGGCATAACCGCCGGACGTGCGCACAATCTTCTTGATGCCGCCACGTGTTCCGATGGTCAAGGACTGACCCGGCCCGAGCTCAACCAGGCCTTGGTCGATCAGGAAGTGCACGAACACTCGAACACCGTTGCCGCACATCTCGGAGAGCGAACCATCGCCGTTCCGGTAGTCCATGAACCATTCGGCAGAGGCGTCCTGCTCAAGCAGGATGCGGCCTTCGGGCAAATACCGCGAGGGGACAGCCCGGATAAGACCGTCACCACCAATTCCCCGATGCCTGTCGCACAGCTGTGCTACCTGCTCTGGTGAGATCTCGTGGACAGCACCCGGATCAGCAATCAGGACGAAGTCATTACCCGTTCCATGGCCCTTGGAAAACGCCAAACCGGAAAGGCTGGCAGTGGACACGGTGGCACCGGCAGCGGCGGACTGCTGGGCGGGAACTGCGGCGGTTTGATCCATGGGACTAGGCTACCCGCCGGGCAGGTTCGGTCAGAAATTGCTGTATGGGAGTGGCAGCCCGGCTAGGCCAGCGCCAATGCCTTGGACACAAGGTCCGGGTCCTGCCAATCAAGCCAGGCGATGCGGGGATCGGCCCGAAACCAGGTCAATTGCCGCCGGGCGAACTGCCGCGTGGCCACAATGGTTTCCTCAGCTGCCTCCGGGACACTGGCTTCGGCGTCGAGCACCCTGAGGAACTGCGCATATCCCAGGGCACGCGAGGCCGTCTTGCCGCGCCGCAGCCCAGCCGCATCAAGGCGTTCCACTTCCTGGAGCAACCCCGCATCCACCATCCGGTGTACGCGGAGCGCCAGCCTCTCCCGCAGAACCTCCCGTTCCACAGCCAGGCCAATCTGTATGGCCGGCTGGAAGTACTCGCGTTGCGGCATGAACGAGCTGAACGGCCGTCCCGTCATTTCGTAGACCTCCAAGGCCCTGATCACCCGCCGGGCATCCCCCAGACGCCCCGCCGAGATGGGATCCACCTTTTCAAGCCGGGCCCGCAACGGCGCCAGACCGAACGTTTCCCATTCGTCCTCAAGCCGTTTTCGCAAGACAGGGTCCGTGCCGGGAAACTCCAGAACATCCAGGGCGGCCCGCACATAGAGGCCAGAACCCCCCACCATGATGGCGCGCTTGCCGCGGGCGTGCACGTCACTAATGACGGCGCGGCATTCCGCCTGGAAGTCCGCCACGCTGGCTTCCTCCGTGACATCCTTTGTGTCCAGCAGATGGTGTGGCACACCCCTGCGCTCGTCCACAGTGATCTTGGCCGTCCCGATGTCCATGCCCCGATAGAACTGCAAGGCATCAGCGTTGATGACCTCACCATCGAGGGCAAGGGCCAGCTCGACGCCCAGGTCCGATTTACCGGAACCGGTGGGGCCGACGACTGCGATGACCGGCGGCGCGGCATGGGAGGGAGCCATTCGACCTCGAATAATGGGCGTCAGGCGCCGCGAACAGGCAGCGACGGCATGCCCAAAGACACGCCTTTCCTGTCCGACGCCGCACCCGCGCTCGGAACACCGCAGGAATCTGCCTGCGAACGATCCCAGGCGTCACCAGCCCTTGACCGGCGCAACATGTAATCGTCCAGGCCGGCAGGATCGGCAACCAGGTGGAATGCCGCGGCTTCGGTAATGGTCACGGTGACAAAGTCACCTGGGCGGGGGGTTTCCGCACCATCAGGTACCGAGAAGTGAACGAGTCGCTGATCCTTGGACCGGCCGGACAACCGGTGCGTTTCCTCTGCTTTGCGGCCCGACTGCGCTGTCACCAGAATCTCCACACGGCGACCCAGCTGCTTTGCGTTCTCCTCCGCGGCGATTCGGTCCTGAAGGGCGGTCAGCCTTTCGAAACGCTCCTGGACCACTGCTTTGGGAAGTTGCTCCGGGAGCTCGGCAGCAGGCGTACCAGGCCGTTTGGAGTACTGGAAGGTGAAGGCTGAGGCAAACCGCGATTTCTCGACGACGTCGAGCGTCGCTTGGAAATCCTCTTCGGTTTCTCCGGGGAAGCCAACAATGATGTCCGTAGTGATGGCCGCATTGGGAATCCGCTCACGCACCTTGTCCAGGATGCCAAGGAACTTGCTGGAACGGTACGAGCGCCGCATATCCTTGAGTACCTTGTCCGAGCCCGATTGCAGGGGCATGTGCAACTGCGGCATCACGTTGGGTGTCTCGGCCATCGCATCAATGACGTCGTCCGTAAACGCTGCCGGATGCGGGCTGGTGAAGCGTACGCGTTCAAGGCCTTCGATCTCACCACAGGCACGCAGAAGCTTTGAGAAGGCCAAGCGGTCACCGAACTCAACCCCGTAGGAGTTCACGTTCTGGCCCAGCAACGTAACTTCCACGGCGCCGTCGTCCACCAAGGCCTGGATTTCGGCCAGGATTTCTCCGGGACGCCGATCCTTCTCCTTGCCGCGGAGCGATGGCACGATGCAGAACGTGCAGGTGTTGTTGCAGCCTACTGAAATCGAAACCCAGCCGGAATAGACGGAGTCGCGCTTGGTGGGGAGGGTGGACGGGAAGACGTCCAGGGATTCCAGGATTTCGAGTTGGGCCTCGTTGTTGTGCCGCGCCCGCTTCAGCAGTGCCGGAAGTGCTCCTACATTGTGGGTGCCAAACACAGCGTCCACCCAAGGAGCCTTCTTGACGATGGTTTCCCGGTCCTTCTGGGCGAGGCAACCGCCGACGGCGATCTGCATGCCAGGGTTGGCTGCCTTGACCTGCCGAAGCTGGCCAAGGTTTCCATAGAGCTTGTTGTCCGCATTTTCCCGAACGGCGCACGTGTTGAACACCACGATGTCCGCAACCTCACCCTCCGCGGGCACGTAACCAGCATCCTCAAGGAGGCCAGCCATACGTTCGGAATCGTGGACGTTCATCTGGCAGCCGAAAGTACGGACCTGATACGTCCTCGGTTCAAACGGGGCAGATTCAGACGGCGCAGGTTCAAACGTGGCAGATTCCATCGGGGCACGGACATCCGTCACTTGGGCATCAGCATTGGTTGCCAATGCTACAGCCGAAGGCGTGGTTTCTGCTGAGGGGGAAGGAATGGTCAAACTCACTACTCAAGGGTACCGGCTTGGGCAAGTACCTCACCGACGATCCGGAAGGCCATCGAAGGGGCATAGCCCTTCCGGGCCAGCATGGATGCCAGCCTACGGGTGTACTTGTCACGTTCTGCACGATCGGAGAGATCCACGCCTGGCCTCAGTTTGCGCTCAACGAGCTCACGGGCGGCGATTTCCTCGTCTTCATCGCTGAGCTGTGAGAGTGCTTCCTCGGCATCATCGAGCTCGATACCTTTCTCCGTCAGCTCACGGCGAATGGCACCTTTGGCCAGTTTTCTGCTTTGGGAGCGGCTGCGCACCCACATTCTGGCAAACTCAGCGTCGTCAATGAGCTGGACTTCCTCGAAGCGGTCCAGCACAGCCTCAGCAACATCCGGAGGGACATTCCGCTCGGCCAGCTTGCGGGACAGCTGCAGCCGACTCCGTGGCGCCATCGTCAATTGCCGCAAGACGATGGCGCGGGCCACGGATTCGGGATCAGGCTCAGGATCGCCGGAGACGGAGGACTCCGGGTCCGGCCCGGTTCTAGCCGTCAACGGCCTTCAGCTTTGGGGAATCTGCCTCCGGCTTGACACCCACGCCAAGCTTTTCCTTGATGAGACGCTCAAGTTCCTGTGCCAGCTCCGGATTATCACGCAGGAAGCGCCGTGAATTCTCCATGCCTTGGCCCAGCTGATCGCCGTCGTACGTGAACCACGAGCCGGACTTCTTGATGATGCCGTGCTCTACGCCCATGTCAATGATGCCTCCCTCGCGGGAGATGCCCTGGCCGTAGATGATGTCGAATTCAGCAATCTTGAAGGGCGGGGCCATCTTGTTCTTGACGATCTTGGCCTTGGTCCGGTTACCGACGGAGTCGGCACCTTCCTTCAGCGTCTGAATGCGACGGACGTCGATGCGCACTGAGGCGTAGAACTTCAGGGCCTTACCACCGGTGGTGGTTTCGGGCGATCCAAAGAAGACGCCGATCTTCTCACGCAACTGGTTGATGAAGATGGCGGTGGTCTTGGTCTGGCTCAGGCGACCGGTGATCTTTCGCAGGGCCTGGCTCATGAGCCTGGCCTGAAGGCCGACGTGGGAGTCGCCCATCTCGCCCTCAATTTCAGCACGTGGGACCAAGGCAGCCACGGAGTCAATGACGATAATGTCCAGGGAGCCGGAGCCCACAAGCATGTCCATGATTTCCAGGGCCTGCTCACCAGTGTCCGGCTGCGACACGAGCAGTGCGTCCGTGTCCACCCCAAGTTTGGCTGCGTAATCGGGGTCAAGGGCGTGCTCGGCGTCGATGAAGGCCGCGATGCCACCGTTACGTTGTGCGTTGGCTACAGCGTGCAGCGCCACTGTGGTTTTACCAGAGGATTCCGGGCCGTAGATCTCCACGACGCGGCCACGGGGCAGGCCGCCAATGCCAAGGGCGACATCCAGTGCGATGGATCCAGTAGGAATGACTTCGATCGGGGCGCGGGTGTCATCACCCAAGCGCATGATGGAGCCTTTGCCGAACTGCTTGTCGATCTGGGCAAGCGCTGCTTCGAGCGCCTTTTCACGATCCGGGGTTGCCGCCATGGTTCACACCTCTGATGCTTTCTCGCTGTGGAGTGGCCTGAATGGCCGCTTTCCTGTCATGTCAGACGCTATTACGGCTCCCTGACATTTTTTGAAGCCGATGTGGGCTATGTGGATAACCAACCCTCGGATTGCCTGTGGAATGCGTCCTTCAGGAACAATTTTCCTCTCACAGGAGCATATCCCTATCCGAACAGATATTCGAACAACGCGCGCGGGCGTGTCACCACCACAGGGCTGGAAGTCCCCCGGCAAACATGGCCGGAGACTTCAGTTGGCCGCAGGCTTGATATCCCTGCCGAGCCTGCGCTCCAAAGGGACATCCTGGACTTCGCATATAGCCAGCCAGACTTCCCGTGGCTGGTAGCCGGCAGCCAGCGCCTCTACGGCAGTCCGCCCTCCCACCCCGGCCAGCACCAGGGAATTGGCCAGGACGCGGGAATAGCCTGCCCCAAATTCATCGTCCATTAATCGCCAAAAGTCACTTGCCCTCACGGATAGAGTCTCTCACGACGCCGGACTCTAGAATGGTTGCCATGAGCAATCCTCTCCAGAGCACGCCCCCCGAGGCCGTGCCAGGCGAAACCATAGACGACGCCCTTCAGCAGGTGGAACACCAGCTGAGCCTGCTCTGGCGCCGTGCCCGTTCCATCTCGCATCAGTTGTCCCGCCAGGTCCATCCCGACATGGAGCCTGCCGCGTACGGACTGCTGACGATCATTCGCCGCGAGGGCCCCATCCGCCTGACGGACCTTGCCTCGTGCATCGGAGTGGGCAAGCCCTCAGTGAGCCGCCAGATCGCATTTCTGGAAAGTATCGGCTTGGTCTACAAGGAGGCAGATCCGCAGGACGGACGCGCCCAGTCCATTCGCCTGACGGAAAAAGGCGAAGAGAAGATGCACCAGGTCCAGGACGCCCGCCGGCAGGTGTTCCGTGAGCGACTCGGTGAGTGGCCGCTGGAGGATGTCCAAACCCTGGCCGACTACATGGGCCGGCTCAACGCCGTCTACGGTGAAAGCATCATCAGGGACGCCACCCTGAAGGAGACCGAGTCCGGGGAGACCGCCAATCCCACGGAGGATTAACGCGCCTCCAAACGCGGCTTTAGGCCGCGCAGCAGCACATGCGAAATGTCGCCGGACGCGAAAGGTCCCCAGCCGTAGGCTGGGGACCTTTCGTGATAATTCCTGATGTGGGTGTGACCGTTACCGGGCTCCGGAGAGCATGCCCTGCGGGAAGTCGTCGGTCAGGTCAAGATCGCGACCGTAACGCTGAGAGAATTCCTGCGGAACGGTGTCCGGAACAGCTACGCCCTCCGCAACAGCCACGCGGTCACTGACTTCGCGGAGCATGCTGGACAACGGAACGTCCAGGGCGGTGCAGATAGAGGACAGGAGCTCGGAAGAAGCCTCCTTTTGGCCGCGTTCAACCTCACTCAGGTATCCGAGTGAGACACGGGCGCTGTGCGAGACCTCGCGGAGGGTACGGCCCTGACGCTGGCGGACATCGCGCAGTACATCACCGATTTCGTGGCGTAGTACAACCATTTTGCGCTCCTTCTGTTCGCTCTGTGCCTGCTTAGCCAAGCCCACATCCTTCCAGCGGACAACGCCGTTTACGGATACGGGCTGCTTTACCATCTGTATCGCCTTGCTCCCTCGTTCGTCCGGTTCGCTGGCTGGCGGACCGGTGTGGTTTTCTACATCCTAGGCGCCCCGGCTGTTCCGAAGCGACACAATGACACAACTATTGGCAATGAGTTTTTGTTCCCGGCTACTTTACGAACGGTAACCAACCCCTTCCAGCGCATCAAGCAGGCGCGCCAGCGCAGCTTCACAGGCTTGTTGCCTGATACTCTGCCTGTCCCCCGAAAAACTGAATTCAAACGACCCCGTGCCGGTTCCCGTAGCGACGCCAACAAAAACAGTTCCCACGGGTTTGCCGTCATGGGGCTCCGGACCGGCCACCCCGGTGGTGGATATTCCGACGTCGGCCATGCATGCCCGCCTGGCGCCCTCGGCCATCGCCTCAGCTACTGCGCCGTCCACTGAACCAACGGCATCAAGCAGTTCCGTTGCAACACCGAGGACGGAGGCCTTCACGGAGTTCTGATAAGCAACCACGCCGCCCTGCAACATTCCGGACGCACCGGGAGTGTTGGCCAGGCTTGCCGCCACCATTCCGGCTGTCAGCGACTCCGCCGTCGCCACGGTCAGGCTCTTTCCCAGCGACAGGGCCACTGCCGCCGTCGCCAGCGCTGCCGCTTCGCCTGCGTCTCCGGGGCGACTCATGCTCCGCGGCCAGCGGCACGAAGCCGGAGCGCCTGGACGACGTATTCCGCTCCGGTCCATAGCGTGATGGCAAGGGCGGCCATCATGACCCAGAAGGCCACAATGACCAACCACGGTGCGATCGCCTCGAGCGGCAGGATGTACAGGAAGATGGCCACTGTCTGGATGACTGTTTTCAGCTTTCCGCCGCGTGAGGCCGGCATGACGCCGTAGCGGATCACAAAGAACCTCAGTGCCGTGATGCCCCACTCGCGGACCAGGATGAGGATAGTCACCCACCAGGGCAGTTCCCCGAGGATGGACAAGAGCACCAACGCTGAACCGATGAGCAGTTTGTCCGCAATGGGGTCCGCGATCTTGCCGAAGTTGGTGATAAGGCCACGCGCGCGGGCGATATCGCCGTCGAGCTTGTCGGTATAGATCGCTACGGCGAAGGCCACGACTGCCGCCCACCGCCAAATGCCTTGATGGCTGCCATCTGCCACGAGGAACCAGACGAAAAACGGAACCAGGACGATGCGGAGCATCGTGAGGATATTGGGAAGGTTCCAGACGTCGGAGCTGCTGGAAGAGGCGTTGTCACCTTCGGCTGTAGTCACCCCTCTAGGCTACCGTCCGGTGAGCGACCAGGCGTCCTCGCCATCCTCGTCCTCGTCATCGGAGCCATCGGCGCCGTCGAAATATTCAACAGCCTGGGTCCGGTTGTCCAGATCCGCTGCCACCAGGTCCTCGGCATAACCGCCGACGGCGATGTTGGAGTTCGCGTTATCGCTCAGGGCCGCAGTGTGGGCGTCAGGCGCAGCCGGGGATTCCTGTCCCTTCATGGCAGCAAGCACGGCAGCGAGGTCATCCGGCTTGACCAGGACATCGCGGGCCTTGGATCCCTCGGAGGGACCCACGACGCCGCGGGACTCCAGGAGGTCCATAAGGCGTCCGGCCTTGGCAAAACCGACACGAAGCTTGCGCTGCAACATGGAGGTGGAACCGAACTGGGTGGTGACCACCAGTTCGGTGGCCTGGAGCAGCACCTCGAGGTCGTCTCCGATGTCGTCGTCGATCTGTTTCTTGGGAGCCTCGGCGGCGACGTCGTCGCGGTACACGGCCTGCAACTGACCTTTGACGTGTTCCACAACTTTATGGATTTCGGATTCCGTCACCCAGGCACCCTGCACACGCATGGCCTTGGAAGCGCCCATCGGCAAGAAGAGCGCATCACCCTGGCCAATAAGTTTTTCGGCGCCCGGCTGGTCCAGCACCACGCGGGAGTCCGTGACGGACGAGGTGGCGAACGCCATGCGGGAGGGCACGTTGGCTTTGATGAGGCCCGTAACAACGTCCACGGAAGGTCGCTGCGTAGCCAGCACCAGGTGGATGCCCGCGGCACGGGCCAGCTGCGTGATGCGAACGATCGAATCTTCGACGTCGCGAGGCGCCACCATCATGAGGTCCGCGAGCTCGTCCACGATGACCAGCAAATACGGATAGGGCTTGATGACACGCTTGGAGTCAACCGGCGGAGTGACCTTTCCTGCCCTGACCGCCTTGTTGAAGTCGTCGATGTGCTTGTAACCGTAGTTGGCGAGATCGTCATAGCGGGCGTCCATCTCGCGAACCACCCATTGCAGGGCTTCGGCAGCCTTCTTGGGATTGGTGATGATGGGTGTGATCAGGTGTGGAACGCCTTCATACGCAGTCAGTTCAACGCGCTTTGGGTCCACCATGACCATGCGGACTTCGTCAGGCGTAGCGCGCATCAGGATCGAGGTGATCATGGAGTTCACGAAGCTTGATTTACCAGCGCCTGTAGCACCGGCCACCAGGAGGTGGGGCATCTTGGCAAGGTTGGCCACTACATAACCACCCTCGACGTCCTTGCCGACACCCATGACCATGGGGTGGTCGGTCCGGCGTGCGTTCTGGCTGCGCAGCACATCACCCAGGGAGACCGTTTCGCGGTCCGTGTTGGGAATCTCGATGCCGATCGCGGACTTACCGGGAATGGGGCTCAGGATGCGTACGTCGCTGGATGCCACCGCGTAAGAGATGTTCTTGGAGAGCGCCGTTACGCGCTCCACCTTGGTGCCGGGAGACAGCTCGATTTCGTAGCGTGTCACTGTGGGGCCGCGACTGAAGCCGGTCACGGCGGCATCGACGTTGAACTGCGTCAGAGTGTCCGTGAGGGCGGCCACGACGGCGTCATTGGCCTCGGTGCGCTCCTTCGGAATGGAACCTGGAGTAAGGAAGTCCGAAGCCGGCAGGGTATAGGTGACGTCCCCTGCCAGGGACAGTTGCTCCGTGCGCTGGGGAATGGGCGTGGGCGGCGGAGGCGGCGTTGCCGGCCTGGCCGGAACCTGCGCCACGGTGGGTGCGGTCATCTCCGGGGTGAGGACAGGAATGGCCTCGGTGGGGTTGTCGATGACGGGAGCAGCACCCAGGCCCTGGGCAGCCTTGATCTTACCCACCGCTATCTCGGCCTGGGTGGGGCGGCGTACGCCCGGCGGAACGCGGGGTGCAGACGGTTGGGGAGTTTCGTCGTCGTCGACTATTGCGTGCTCAAAGGCCTCGTCACCGACGTAGCCTTCCAAACCGGCATCGGTGTCCTCATCCTTGCCGAAGAGACGCATCCGCTTCTTCTTCTTGGGCTGTGCAACAGCCCCGTTTTCATAGAGGTAACTGCGATCATGGGCATCTTTGCCGGACTCGGCGTCCATGAGGTCCACGCCCATGAGGTGCTCGTAGGCAGAGCGGATCCTGGAGGGGATCGCCCCGAACGGCGTGGCCGTGACGATCAGCAGCGATACGAAGGCCAACAGGCTGTAGACGATCACCGGGACAATGGCATGGATGGCAGCCAGCGGAGACGCTGCAAGGAAGCCCAGCATTCCACCCGCCCTGCGCAGACCATCAAAGCCATCAGCCACGGTGGGCTGGCCACCAATAATGTGGGCCAAGCCGGAGCCGGCAAAAGTCATGATCATGAAGCCGATGCCAACGCGGTTGTTGCCGCGGCCATCCTGCGGATTGCGGAAGAGGCGGAAAGAGCAGATGAAAAGCATGAAAGGCAAAACAAGCGACATCCAGCCGAACGTGCCGTTGACCACGCTGTAGACGGCGTCAGGCAGCCATCCTGTCAGACCCCACCAGGCGAACGTTGCAATGCCGATTCCCAGCACCAGGTTGAACAGGGCTGCGCCGTCGCGGCGATCGGCGGGATCGAGGTCGCTAACGTCGTACCCGATCCGGCGGACTCCTGCGCCCACAACGTGGCCAATACCCTGCCAGGCGCCTGCGAGCATGCGCAACGGCAGCGGCGCGTGGGGCTCGACGGCGGCCGGCTGCTTGGAGCGTGCACTGCTGCCCCGGCCGTTCCTGGACGTGGCTGCACTGCTTTTGGATGCAGCTGCGCCCCGGCCTGTGCCGCCGGATTTACTGCTGGAGCTGCCTCGTGGCGTGGAGGAAGTACGGGTCGCCATGATTGCCACGCTACCCCAAGGGGGCCCGAAATCCGCGGATTTCAGGCCCCCTGGGATGCATGTTGCCGGTGGACTACGCTTCCAGGACCACCGGAATGATCATGGGACGGCGACGAAGCTTCCGGTTCACCCACGTTCCGATGATCCTGCGCACGACCTGCTGCAGCTGGTGGTTGGTGTGGTCTGCGTGGTTGAGCACGGCTTCTTCCAACGCAGCGTTGATCTTGGGGATGATTTCGTCGAAGACGGCGTCGTCCTCCGCCACACCGCGTGCATGGATCTCCGGTCCGGAGACGATCTTGCCGGTGGTCCGGTTAATGACCGTGATGATGGAGATGAAGCCTTCGTCGCCCAGGATACGGCGGTCCTTCAGATCCGCATCGGTGATTTCACCAACGCTGGAACCGTCCACATAGACGAAGCCGACCTCTACCTGGCCAACAATGTTGGCCTTGTGGTCCTTCAGGTCAATGACAGTGCCGTTATCGCTGAGGATGATGCCTTCGGAAGGCACGCCGGACTCTTCGGCAATATTTCCGTTGGCAATCAGGTGCCGGGTTTCACCGTGGACAGGCATCGCGTTGAGGGGCTCAAGGATGTTGTAGCAGTACAACAATTCGCCGGCAGCTGCGTGCCCGGACACGTGAACCTTGGCCGTCCCCTTGTGGATGACATCGGCACCGAGCTTCAACAATCCGTTGATGATGCGGAACACGGCATTCTCGTTGCCTGGAATAAGGCTGGAGGCCAGGATCACGGTGTCGCCCTGGCCAACAACTACACGGTGGTCGCCGTTGGCCATGCGTGAGAGTGCTGCCATGGGCTCGCCCTGGGAACCGGTGGACATCAGGACCACCCGGTCATCGGGGAGATTGTCAATGTTCTTGATGTCCACCAGGATCCCGTTGGGCACGTCAAGGTACCCCAGCTTGGCCGCGATAGCCATGTTCCGAACCATGGAACGGCCGACGAACGCAACGTTGCGGCCGTGCTTGGCTGCGGCGTCGAGGACCTGCTGGACGCGGTGAACGTGGGAGGAGAAGGAAGCCACGATGATGCGCTTCTTCGCCTGCCCAAACAAGCGGTCAAGGGTGGGGCCGATTTCCTTCTCGGCGGTGGTGAACCCGGGAACGTCGGCATTGGTGGAGTCAGCCATGAAGAGGTCCACTCCTTCTTCGCCCAGGCGGGCGAAGTGGCGGAGGTCGGTGATGCGGCCGTCCAAAGGCAGTTGGTCCATCTTGAAGTCGCCCGTATGCAGGACAGTGCCGCCCGCTGTGCGAATGAAGACGGCCAAGGCGTCCGGGATCGAGTGGTTCACTGCGATGAATTCGCATTCGAACGGGCCGAACTGCTCCACCTGGCCCTCGCTGACGGTCAGCGTGTACGGCTTGATCCGATGCTCCTGCAGCTTCGCCTCCACCAAGGCCAGCGTCAACTGGGAACCGATCAACGGGATGTCAGCTTTGAGGCGCAGCAGATACGGAACAGCACCGATGTGGTCTTCGTGGCCATGCGTGAGCACCACCCCAACAACATCCTGCAGCCGGTCCTCGATGTAAGAGAAGTCGGGAAGGATCAAATCAACGCCGGGCTGCGTTTCCTCGGGAAAAAGTACGCCGCAGTCAACGATCAGCAACTTGCCGTCGATTTCGAAGACCGCCATGTTGCGGCCTATCTCCCCCAGTCCACCTAGCGGAACAATCCGCAGTGTGCCTTGCGGCAGTTTCGGCGGAGTAACCAGTCCAGGAAGGGCTGTTTGGGTCATATTGTGCTTCTTTCCGGCGGTGCCGTCCTAGACGTTGAAGTCCATTCCGGCTTCCGCCAAATCCCCGCGGATGGTTTTGATCTCGGCCTCGTCCGGCTCCACGAGGGGCAAACGGACAACCGAGTTGGGCAGGACTCCCTGCCACTTGAGAATCTGCTTGGCGGCTACAGCGCCTTGGACCCGCGTCATGGTTGCGCGCACCACGGGTTCCAGTTCAAAGTTGATGGCCCGCGCCGTGGCAAGGTCATTGGCATTGACAGCGTCAATGAGTTCGCGGAATCGGCGGGTGGCCACGTGCGTGGTCACGCCCACGAGGCCTGCTGCCCCCAGCGCCATCCACTGCAGCGTGAGGCCGTCGTCGCCTGAGTAAAAGACCAAATCGGTCTCGGCCATGACGCGGGTGGCTGCGGCGAAGTCCGCCTTGGCGTCCTTGACGGCCACGATGTTCGGGTGCTTGGCAAGCCCGATCATGGTCTCGGGCGCAATGGCAATGGACGAGCGGCCGGGGATGTCATAGAGCATGACCGGCAGGTCCGTAGAGGACGCAATCGTCTCGAAGTGGGCGCGAACGCCGGCCTGGCTGGGCTTGTTGTAGTAAGGAGTGACGATCAGAAGGCCGTCGATGCCAATCTGGGCCGCGCGCTGGGACAGATGCACGGAATGCGCGGTGTCGTTGGTGCCCGTTCCGGCAATGATGGCAGCCTTGCCCCCCACGGCTTCCTTGACCGCACGGAACATGCCGAGGTTTTCTTCGTCAGTAAGGGTTGAGGTCTCTCCAGTGGTACCGGTGACCACGAGTCCGTCGCAACCGTCCTGGACCAGCTTCTCCGCCAACGCCGCGGCTTGGTCGTAGTCGACCTTGCCATCCTCGGTGAACGGGGTGACCATGGCGGTCAGCAGGGTACCAAGTGCGGGAATGTGGGCGCGGGAGTCAGACATAAGAAAAACGTTACCCTGTCACAGCCATGTTCCGGGAATGGGTTCCGCGTGATGGTCGTCATCGACCCTGCTGACTATGCGGGCTTGGGCGTCCTCGCAGTGCCCTCAGAGCAATATTGCGCCACCGCTTTTTCCTTCAATTGTTCCGCCCAGGCAACCAAACCCTGGGACGCGCGAACATAGTCGAAGAGTTCCCTTGGCGTGAGGGCCTCAAGGTCCGTTTCAGCCAGGCGACGTGCAAGCTCAGCACCTGGCGCCTGCTCGGCGAGGACCGTTCCCTCGCTGCGCCACTGGACATCTTCCGGCGGTTCACCTGCCACGAGTTGCCTGAAAAGGAAGTCGACAACACCTGGACTCATCGCCCTCATGGGTCCTTGGAGGCCTTCCGGAGGCTTTGGAGCATCGTTCATGAAGGCCATGTTATTCGAACATATATTCGAAGACAAGGCCTGTGGGCCGGCAGCGTGTGTCCTTCATACTGGTTCCATGCGGGTGACGACTGTGTTGGTGGAGGGCGAAAGTGACCGGCTTGCGGTGGAGACACTGGCCGTTCGCCTTGGCCATGACCTGAAGGCTGAGCGCGTCACTGTGGTGCCGATGGGAGGCGCGACCAACATCGTTCGCTTCCTTGACCGCTACGGCCCGAAAGGCACGGACCACCGGTTACTCGGACTTTGCGATGCAGGCGAAGCACAGGGCATCGCCCGCGCACTCAGTCGGGCAGGCCTTGGTTCCGGCTCCTTGTCCGGGAGCGGCTTCCACGTGTGCCAAGCGGATCTGGAGGACGAACTCATCCGCTGCCTTGGCGTCGATGCCGTGCTCAACGTCATTGCGGCCCAAGGTGAGCTTGCTTCGTTCCGGCTCCTCCAACGCCAGCCCTCACAGCGCGGCAAGCCGGCACCGGCACAGCTGCGCCGTTTCTTCGGGGGACGCAGCGGCAACAAAATCCGGTACGCCTCCCTGCTCGTCGGCGCACTGCCGGCGGGACAGGCACCCCCACCGCTCGCCCGTCTCGTGGAATCATTTCCGCAATGAGCCATCTGCTGCAACGATGCTTCCAGCCCGCTTCACAGCAGGGCCACAGTCCCTTGTGAGACGATCGCAGCATGACTTCGCAAGAGACGGCGCCAGCCCGGAAGGTGCCCAGGGGACGCAAAGTCTCCACCCGCCTTACGGGCATAGATGCCGCCCGCGGCCTGGCCTTGCTCGGAATGATGGCCACCCATCTGATGCCGACGTTCGGCCCCTCGCCCCAGTGGGAACCCACGTGGGTCGGACTGGTTTTCTCGGGCAGGTCCGCTGCGCTGTTCGCAGTCCTCGCCGGAATCGGGTTGGCACTCACCACCGGAAAACAGGAGCCGCGTCAGGGCCTGGACCTCTGGGCGGCGAGAAGCGGTGTCGCGATGCGCGCCTTGGTGATTGCCGTCGTCGGGCTGACGCTTGGGGGTCTGGACGTCAACGTCGCGGTCATCCTGGTGCACTATGCCGTCTTGTTCCTGTGCATCCTGCCGTTTCTGGGATTGCGACTGAAAGCACTCTGCTTGTGGGCGCTCGGCTGGGTACTGGTCTCACCCCTGATCGCCTACCTCGTCCGGCCCTGGCTGCTCGACGCCAACCCTCCCCTGCAGTTGGGGCACAACCCAAACAGCGAGGACCTTGAGACACCGGGGCGCTTGGTCGCCGACTTGTTCTTCACGGGCTACTACCCGGTGTTCCAATGGATCACCTATTTGCTGATCGGACTGGCGATCGGCCGTTTGGCGCTCACGACGGCGAACGTCCAGTTGCTGTTGTTCACCTGCGGATTCGCGGTGGCCGCTTTGGCGAAAATCGTAGGAACCCTGGCCATGGAGGTATGGGGCGGCCGCGCCGCACTGGAAGCACTGCCGGGAACACGGGGATACCCGCTGGAGAGCATGCTCCAAGTGAACCTGACAGGATTGCAGCAGGTGGACTCGTGGTGGTGGCTGGCAAGCGCGGCACCGCATGCCGGCACCACCCTGGATCTGCTTCACACCGGTGGCGTGGCTGCCGCCGTCGTCGGCTTGTTCCTGATGCTGGGCACCCTTGCCCAACGGATCAAGGTCAACTTCCTCATTCTCCTCAGCGGTCCGGGCGCCATGACTCTCACGCTGTATTCACTCCACGTCTGGGTGGTATCCGGTTTCCACAACAAGCCACTGCCAGCGGGGTGGACCGACGAAGGAATGTATTGGACGCAGGCCCTGGCCGCTGTAGGCATCGGCGTCTGCTTTGCCCTCCTGCGCTGGCGGGGACCACTGGAGTGGCTGGCCCACCAGGCGTCGCGCCTGGGCAGTTACCGCCCGGCCACCGTGGGCTGAGAGCGGAAGAGCTTCACGGCGTCGCGCATTGAAGCGCGGGCACGTTTGCGATCGCCGGAGGCGTCGTAGGCGCAGCTCAGCCGGAACCAGGAACGCCAATCCCCGGGTGCTGCCTCGGCCTCCGCACGATACTTTTCGAACTCGGCGTCAGCGGCAGCCCGGACAATCCGGCCACCGGGCGTGCGCGGCAAGGTATCCACAGGAAGGCCTCCCTCGGCCTCCAGGACCTTGGCCATCTGTTCGGTCCGCGCCCCAAACAAGAGCTCACGAATGAGCGCCCAAGCGCCAATCACAGGCAAAACGAGGTAAGCCGCGCCGATACCTTTTGCCACCGGATTGGGATCACCAAGCAACAGGATGGAACGCTGGAGGGACACCACCAGATACAACACCAAGAGCAGGGTGATGGCACCAACCCAGATTTTGGTGCGGTTTTTCTTCACAGACTCCCAAAGAGTTCCCATGATCCTAAAGCCCCAGGTCCAGGTAGCCATCCAGGCCCACGGTCAAGCCTGGGTGCTCGGCAACTTTGCGAAGCCCGAGCAGCACACCTGGCATGAACGAGGCACGATCGAAGGAGTCATGGCGCAGCGTCAGCTGTTCACCAGGCCCGCCGAACAGCACTTCCTGGTGCGCCACCAGCCCGCGGAGCCGCACGCTGTGGACACGTACACCCTCCACATCGCAGCCCCGGGCGCCGTCCAGGGACGTTTCCGTGGCGTCAGGACTTGCCGGCACACCCGCTTCCTGCCTGGCCTGGGCAATCAGCTGTGCAGTACGCACGGCCGTACCTGAAGGAGCGTCAACCTTGTTCGGGTGATGCAGTTCAATGATCTCCACGGACTCGAAGTACTGCGAAGCCTTCGCCGCAAACGCCGACGCCAGCACGGAACCCAAAGCAAAGTTCGGGGCGATCAGGACGCCCGTTTCCGGCTTCTGCTCCAAAAGCGTCCGCAACGACCCAAGGCGCTGCCCATCCCAACCGGTGGTCCCGACCACTGCATGAATGCCATGTTCAACCGCGAAACGGACGTTGGCCTCGGTAGTGTCCGGAACAGTCAGGTCCACAACATACTTGGCACCTGCATCGAGCAGCGTCTGCAGGGAATCGCCGCGACCGAGAGCCGCTACCAGCTTCATATCGTCGGCTGCTTCAACAGCCTTCACGGCTTCAATTCCCATGCGCCCGTAGGCGCCCAGCACTGCAACAGCAAGTTGTTCGGTCATGCCTTTAACCCTACCGCCGGGCCGGGGTGCGGCAGGAACCGTGACTTCGCAAACACTCCCCCGGGCCGTTCCCCCTTACGCCCCGGGCCGTTCCCCCTAGTCCCCGGGCCGTACCCCCTACTCCCCGGCCCCGACCCATTCCACGGTGCCGTCGCTGAAGAACTGTTCCTTCCAAATGGGCACCTGTTCTTTGACCCGGTCCACAAGTTCCGAACAAACGGCAAACGCCTGGCCCCGATGGGCGGCCGCCACGGCACACACCAACGCGGGGTCACCTATCTCCAGCATCCCGATCCTGTGTGCGGCCCAAATCCTGACGGGCTGCGCTGCTTCGCCGGAGTGCTCGGCCACCAACTGCGCGACTACGTCGGCCATGATCCGGTGCGCTGTGGGATGCGCGCTGTAGCTCAGGCGGTCCACGGGCTTGCCCGAATCGTGGTTGCGCACGACGCCGCTGAAGCTGACTACTGCCCCGGCGGTGTCAGACTCCACCGCCGCAATTGCCTGGTCCACGGAGATGGGCTCAGCGCTCAGGACCGCGCTAACAACTTCAAAGTCTGTTTCAGTGCCCATGGCTTCCTTCCAATTGATCGCAAAGGTGCCCGATCACCGGATCCAGGACGGTCAAGCCGTCCATGACGCCCTTCGGGGAACCGGGCAAGTTAATGATGAATGTCTTTCCTGCTGCTCCTGCGTGCCCACGGCTCAGCATTGCCATGGGCGTCTTTGCAGCGCCCGCCCGCCGAATGCCTTCCATAATGCCCGGGATCTCACGATCCAGCAGCGGCAAGGTTACTTCCGGCGTCCTGTCGTCCGGGCTCAGGCCCGTTCCGCCACTGGTGATGACGACTGCGGGCTGCTGGGTCAGGAGCGCCCTCAAAGCCGCGCCAACGGGCTCGCCATCCGGCACCACCATGGTGGGAAAGGCATCAAAGCCGTGCTCCTTGAGCCAGTCCAGGATGACGGGGCCGGTTTCGTCGGCGTAGATTCCCGCTGCCGCACGCGTGGACGCTATGACGACGCCGGCCTTCCGCGGCCCGTGGGCGTTTGGTTCGCACGCACTCATGCTTGGGCTCTTTCCGGCGCCGAACTGCCCCGGTTCCAGTCACCGTGCTTCCAATCCCCACTTTTGCCACCACTTTTTGCCAGCACCTGAATATCCGTCAGGACTGCGTGCTTATCCACGGCCTTGATCATGTCGTAGACGCTCAGGGCCGCTACAGAGGCAGCGGTGAGAGCTTCCATTTCGACGCCGGTGACACCACGCGTCTTCACAGTCGCCAGTACTTCGATCGAGTCGGCTCCCAGCTCAAAATCGACCGTGACCTTGGAAATCGGCAACGGGTGGCACAGCGGGATCAGTTCGGGTGTCTTCTTGGCGGCCATGATCCCTGCCACGCGCGCCACTGCGAGCGCGTCGCCCTTGGGAAGTTCGCCGGCGCCGAGAAGGGCCAGGACTTCGGCAGTACTGCGGACCGTGGCCGTGGCTGTCGCCTCACGGGTGGTGACTGCTTTCTCTGAGACATCCACCATCTGGGCGGTACCGTCTTGACGGAGATGGGTCAGGCCGCCGGTGTTGCCGGACGTGTTCGTGGGAGTTTCATTCACAGCATCCATACTTCCACTTCGCTTCCCTCAGCGAGTTCCGTGACGTCGCTGGGGATCTGCACCAATGCGTTCGAGCGTGCCAAGGCATGCACCAGGTGGCTTCCCGCGCCACCCTCCATGCGGACGGAGCCGTCAGGCAGCACCGTTCCGCGGCGGACTTGATGCTTGCCCTCTGGTGAATGCAGCGGTTCCACCAAACGCGCCCGCTGTACCGGCCTCATTGCCGGGACGCCGTGGATCAGCGAAAGGGCAGGGCGCAGGAACATTTCATAGGAAACGAGGCAACTGACAGGGTTGCCCGGAAAGCCGAGGAACGGAACGCCTTCAAAGCGGCCGATTCCTTGTGGGCCTCCTGGCTGCATGGCCACGGGCAGGAATTCCACGTGCTGGGCGGCCATGGCTTGCCGGACGACCTCGTATGCCCCCTTGCTGACGCCGCCCGTGGTAACTATCAGGTCTACCGGGCCCCTGCCGTCATCGCTGCCAAGGTGGCTGTGTAGCAGGTCGAGCAATTGCGCGGGATCATCATCGGAGATCCGGCTTCGCGCGACGTCAAGGCCTGCTTGGCGCATGGATGCTTCCAGGAGGGTTCCGTTGGAGTCATAGATCTTGCCGGGCGTGAGATTCCGGCCCGGTTCCAGGACTTCATCGCCCGTGGTGACCAGCAGGACATGCCATGGCCTGCGGACTTCGACGGCGGTCAACCCCAGCGCGGCCAACAGGCCAAGCTGAGCGGGTCCTAGACAGGTACCTGCGGGAAGGGCCAGGTCCCCTTCTTTGATGTCGCTGCCCGCGTGCCGAACATAGGTATTGGGAGCAACGGCGGGGAGTTCAACCTCAACGTCCCTTGCCTCGGGATTCGGGAAGGTGCTGGGGCGTGCCCGCTCAATGGGGACTACGGCGTCGGCGCCCTCGGGGATCATGGCGCCGGTCATGATGGGCGCGGCAAAGCCTGGCTTCAGCACCTCCGGAGCCGCCCCCGCCGGAACAGGTGCCGCCACCCGTAGCTTCGCGCCGCCGTCGGGAATCCCGGCAGAGTTGACGGCAAAGCCGTCCATTTGGGAATTGGCGAATGGCGGCAGGGAAAGTGGCGCGTGGAGGTCCACGGCCAGCACCTTGCCCAGCGCGTCAAGCAGTGGCAGCTGTTCAGTGGCCATGGTGGCGGCAGGACCGCTCAGTAGTTCCACCACGGCGTCGCGATGGGCAGCAACGGATCTGGGCAAGGACATCCTCCTGTGTGGTCACGCTCCTGTCCGGAGATTATCAGGACGTACCCAGAGTAGGGCCTTATGTGACCTTGACGTTGATGGTGTGGTAGCCGGTGGCGCCGTCGGGAGCTACGGGGGTCCGGTCTTCGGTTTGTGGTTTGCCCGAAGAGTCGGTGGCACGCACTTGGACTTCATAGTCGCCGGGTGAGAGGTCAACTCCCAGCTGCCACTGGTACCAGGTATCCGCGGATATCCCTGGTGCAAGCATCACCTGTCGCCAGGGGCCACGGTTGATGCGGAGCTCCACATGGTCCACCCCACGATGCTGGGCCCAGGCCACACCGCCAAATTGCACGTTGCCTGCTTTGACCGTGCGCCCACTACGCGGTACATCGATGCGGGACTGCGTCTTGATGGGGCCGTGATCGCTCCAGCCACGGGGAGTCCAGTAAGCGGTGTCGTCCGCAAACCGGGTGACCTTGAGTTCGGTGAGCCATTTGGTTGCCGAGACGAAGCCGTAGAGTCCCGGCACGATCATCCGTACCGGGAATCCGTGTTCCAGGGGCAGCGGCTCGCCGTTCATGCCAACGGCAAGGAGGGCGTCGCGGTCGTCCGTGAGCGCTTCGAGGGGCGTACTTGCCGTCCAGCCATCGTTGCTGGTGGAAAGCACCATGTCTGCCCCTGGTTTGGGACCGGCCATGGCCAGGAGTTCCCGTACAGGCCAGCCAAGCCACAGGGCATTACCGATGAGGTCGCCGCCCACTTCATTGGACACGCACGCGATGGTGATGTGCCGCTCCGTCATGGGCTTTGTGAGGAGCGTCGCGAAGTCGAGCTCGACCTCGCGATCCACCATTCCGGTCACTTTCAGTTTCCACTGTGGAGGATCGATGGCCGGCACAGTCAAAGCGGTGTCGATCCGGTAGAAGTCGGGGTTCGGTGTCACCAGGGGGCTGATCCCTTCCAGCGGCAGCGATGCCCCTGCAGGGATAGCCTGCTGCGCCGTCGATGGAGCCGGCAGCGTCAAAGTGCCCCTGAAACCGGAAGCCACGGTGGTGGCCCGCGTAAGGATACTGGTGACCACTCCACCCACGGCTGCCGCAAGCGATGTGGCCGCCACGGCGTTCAGGAAGCTCCGCCGTGCCAGAGGGGCAGGTTCCGGCGGAGGTGAGGCACTGGCCGGATCTGACGGCACCACGCCGGATGACGCTTCACGTAGCGGGACCCACGTGCCTAGGCGGCGAATCAGCGTGCGGAGCAGCAGCATGGTGACGACGGCGGCCACGATGGGTGCGATGGCGGCCTGCGGTGTTGTTTGGGCCCGGGTCAGGACAGCGCTGAGGCCCGCCGCGCCGGCCAAGGCCGCCAGAACAAGTCCGAGTCCGGTTCGACGGCGCTCCAGAATCCCGGCCAGGGCAGCCAGAACCACGGCCACAACCAGGATGGAAGCGACCAGCACGATCTTGTCCGCCGTCCCGAAGAGCTGTACGGCGAGGTCCTTCACTCCGGGAGGAACGGAATCGATGACGGCGCCGCCCAGTGCCGTCACTGGCGAAACGAGGGGGCTAAGGAAGCCCGCGCTCAGCTCGCCTGCCGCAATGCCTGCTCCCCCGGCCGCCACACCGGCAACCGCAGCCCAGAATCCGGGCTTTCTCATGCTGCGCCTCCTTGGCGATCCACAACAGATCCTGTTTGAACAGATCCTGCCGGAAGGGAACCAGAAGGAAGCGAACCAGCCGGAAGTGACAGCGCAAACCGACAACCGCCGTCGACGTTTTCCACCTTCACCGCTCCCCCGTGCGCCTTGACAATGCCAGCCACCATGCTCAATCCAATTCCTGCTCCGCTGTAGCTTCCCTGCGATCCCGCCGGGTTCCCCCTTGAAGGGTCCTTCTGCCAGCCGGTTTCGAACAGGTGGGGAAGGTCCTCCTCCGGGATGCCCCCGCAGTGGTCCTGAACTGCGACCACGGCGTTTCCGTTGTCGCGCCCCACGCTGGTGTGAACGTCCGTGTCCGGCCTGCTGTAAATGATCGCGTTGAGCAGCACGTTCCGGATCGCCCTGGCCATGCTGGGTCCGTCGGCCACGGCCATGCACTCGCGGTCTCCTCCGCCGGTGAGCGTAATGCCGCGTTGGGCGGCCAGCGGCGCCAGATCGGACAGAGCATCACTGACAAGGTCATAGAGGTCCAGGGACTCGGCGCGCAAGCGAAGGCTTCCAGCCTGGATCTTGGACAACTCCAGAAGGTCGTTGACCATGGCAGTCATTTGTTCGGTCTGCCCGATGATCTTCCGGTAGTACTCCGGGATATCGGCCACCATGCCGTCCTCAAGGGCTTCGGTCATGGCGCGCATGCTGGCAAGTGGAGTACGGAGGTCATGTGAAATCCACGAGACGAGCTCGCGCCGCGCGGTTTCAATGGCGGCTTCCCTGGCCCGCGACTCCGCAAGGTTACGGCTGCTGGCCTCCAGTTCCTGTGCCAGTTCAGCGAGTTCCGAGGTCATGGCAGGTCCGGTCCGCTTTCCGTTTTTAGTGGGTTGGTCCAGGGTTTCGCCCCGGCCCAGTCTCCTGGCCGCCGCCACAAGGCGCGCCGCGTTCCGGGATACCCCGGCTCCCAGCACGAGCGATAAGGCCACTGCTACTGCCGAAGCCATGGCCAGGATGTACCACATGACCTCAAGGTCCCTGGCAGAAATGAACATGGCATTGAACGCACTGACCATGCCTGCCACAAGGACAGCCACGGTAGCCACCACAACCAGGCAGATCTGGGCCAACACCGAAGCCCGGCGAAGGACACGTAGCAGCACAAGCGTGATGGCACCGATGACCACTGCCCACAGGAGCACCCAGGCAAGGATGGTTGCAAGCTCAGTGCCCTCCATGGCCATCCCCCTTGGCGTCGAACCTGTAGCCAACGCCCCAAACCGTCTTAAGGAGCTCAGGCTTGGTGGGGTTGACTTCGATCTTCTCGCGGAGGCGCCGCACATGGACGGTCACAGTGGAAAGATCGCCGAAGTCCCAGCCCCAGACTGCCTTGATGAGTTCTTCCCGGCTGAAGACCTGGTTTGGCCTGCGCAGCATGAAGGCCAGGAGATCGAACTCACGCACCGTCAAAGTCAGCGGCGTTCCACGGTGCGTGACGGTCCGGGATGCGGGATCCAATTCAAAGCCTGCCAATTCGACAGGTGGTTCGGGGGAGAATTCCTTCACGCTGCGGCGAAGGACGGACTTGACGCGAAGGACAAGCTCCCGCGGCGAGAACGGCTTGGTGACGTAATCGTCCGCGCCCATCTCCAAACCAAGGATGCGGTCATCTTCGGTTCCCAGTGCCGTAACCATGATGACCGGCACGCTCATGCTCTGGCGGAGCCGGCGACACACTTCCACGCCGTCCAGCCCCGGCAACATGCGGTCCAGAATCACAAGGTCCGGCTGTCGGGTTGCTGCGAGCCTGAGCGCCGAGAACCCATCCCCGGCCACGTCCACCTGGAACCCGGCTTGCAGGAGATAGTCGCGGACGACATCAGCGATGGTCTGCTCGTCTTCGACGAGAAGGATGCGGCGATTGCCGGGCTCTGCCGCTGTTGATGCCGATTGCATGCTCACGCTTTCAGCATAGGTACGCCGAAGCTGCCCGGCATCGGATACGGGTCACTTCCGGGTGAATGTACGCATTCCGTAAGAACTGCCGAGGGCACCGGACATGGCCGCGACGTTTTCAGGATCAGCCGAACCAATGTCCGCTGAGTGAAACGAAATGTAGCCGGTATCACTGTTCAGCCCACGGTGGCGTAGCCTGAATTCATGAGTGTTCAGCTTGGCATGCCTGTGCCTCCTTTGGGCAGCGCTGCAGGCGGCCCGGTTCCGCCGCCGCGTCCAGCTGGCACGCCCGCCGGTTTGTGGGACCGCTATGGACGGCGCGCGACTGATATGCGCCTTTCCCTGACAGACAAGTGCAATCTGCGGTGTACGTACTGCATGCCTGCGGAAGGGTTGGAATGGCTCTCCAAGCAGGCGGTGATGACCAAAGACGAAATCATTCGCATTGTGCGTGTAGGCGTTGGCGCCCTGGGCGTGCGGGAACTGCGCCTCACTGGTGGTGAGCCGTTGGTCCGGGCTGATCTGGTTGACGTCATTGCAGGCATCCGGAACGAGCACCCTGACCTTCCCATTTCGATGACCACCAATGGCGTGGGCCTGGACAAGAAAGCGGCCGCCCTCAAAGCCGCAGGACTCACGCGGATCAACGTCTCCCTGGATTCGCTCCACGAGGAAACCTTCACCAAGCTCACACGCCGGCCTTTCCTGGACCGTGTCCTCGCCGGCGTGGACGCCGCATGGGCTGCCGGTCTTGGTCCGGTCAAGTTGAATGCCGTGCTGATGAGGGGCATCAACGATGCCGAGTCTCCTGACCTCCTCGCCTGGGCCTTGGACCGTGGCTACGAACTTCGCTTCATCGAACAGATGCCGCTGGACGCCGACCACGGGTGGACCCGGCGCAACATGATCACTGCGGCTGAAATCCGGGATTTGCTGTCAAAGGACTTTGTCCTCGGTCCGGACCCGCGGGAACGCGACGGCGCCCCTGCCGAACGATTTGAAGTACGACGCCGGAACCAGGCAACGGGTGAAGCTGAAGGGGCGGTCCTCGGTACAGTCGGGATCATCGCATCGGTCACCGAACCGTTCTGTTCAGACTGCCGCCGCACCCGCATTACGGCTGAAGGCAAGATCATGAGCTGCCTGTTCTCCCGTGAGGAGTTCGATCTCCTCGGACTGCTTCGGGAAGGCGCAACGGATGAGGAGCTTGCCCAGCGTTGGCAGGACGCCATGTGGGTCAAACCCAAAGCCCACGGCATGGACCACACTGGCCTCGGCGCACCGGACTTCGTGCAGCCGGACCGCAGCATGAGCGCAATCGGAGGCTGAACCCTTGCTTGTACGTTACTTCGCTGCCGCACGCGCCGCTGCAGGTGTCGAAGAGGAAATCCATCCACTCCCGGAAGGATCCAGCCTCGAGGCCTTGCTGGAAGCTGCCCTCGCCGTCGAACGTCCTTTGCCTCCGGAGGGGACACCAACGCTTGCCCGCATCGTGGCCCGCAGCAGCTTCCTCAGGAATGAGGTAGCGGTTCGAGACCCTTCTGCTCCCCTGGGCGCCGAGGATGTTATCGACGTCCTTCCTCCGTTCGCAGGCGGCTAAGGGGAAGAGGCAACAAACCCGGATTTATGCCGCCGTCAGGTTTTCCGGAACACGCTCTTGAGCAAAGGAGTGAACTCGGCCGTGCCCTCGAGCCGCAGTTCCGCGGTGTGCACCAGGACGCCATCTTCAACACGGAACGCGTGCCGGGCTACGCCCTCCGGCGTTCGCCGGTCCATCGTCAGCGTCCCTGCATGCCACGTACCGCGCACCGGGGCACTTGGTGGCCGGCCCATGCTGTCCACGTAATACCAGAGCGTATCCCCATGGGCCGGATCCACTGTGAACATCCCGTGCCCTTCGAAGTGCGTTCCATCCGGCTCGCGGTGTCGGTAGCTCTGCACAACGGCGTAGCCCCCCGCAGCTTGCGTGAAAACGGCTTCGGCCTCTGCGGTCCGCGCTGCGCCCCATGGAGACTGTGCCATCTCGGTGATCCCCCGCCAGTGTCCAATAAAGTCCCTCAGCAGTTCTGCGGCATGTCCTTTTGGGGGCACATCCATCACGACTCCAATGTGAGCAGGGCAGCATGATCGTGTGATCATGCTGCCCTGTTTACAGTGCGGGAGTCCAGAGATGGAGGACCAGCTGAATGCGCTGGGTCCTAAAGACCGAAGGTCTCGCTTTCTTCAAACGGCCCGACGACGGTGATGGTGCGGGGAGCTGCGGCAAGTTCCCGGGCGAGTTCCTGGACTTCGTCCACAGTGACTGCCTTGATCCGGGCCAGTGTCTCGTCAATATCCTGGAACTCCCCGGATACGAGTTCCGCCCGGCCGAGTCGGGACATACGTGAGCCCGTGTCCTCGAGGGCGAGGACAATGCCGCCGCTGAGTTGTCCCACGGCCTTCCGGAGTTCCTCCTCTGTAATGCCCTCCTTGGCGAGCTTGTCCAACTCAACACCAAGAAGATCGAGCACTTGGCGCACTTTTGACGGCGTGCACCCTGCATACATGCCGAAATAGCCGGCATCGGCGTACGCGGCGGTGAAAGAGTACGTCGAGTAGACCAGGCCGCGCTTCTCACGGATCTCCTGGAAAAGTCTGGAGGACATTCCCCCGCCGAGCACGGCATTGAGCACGCTCATGACGAATCGGCGATCATCCGTTGCCACGATAGTGGGGCAACCCATAATGATGTTTGCCTGCTCCACGGGACGCTTGACCACGTGAAGGCCGGATGTGCCGGTGATCACGGCTCGGTTGGTGGCCCGACGATCTACCGGAGCTGCTTCCGGATCCAGCTGCCAGCCTGCTGCTTCCAACGCCTTCTGCACGAGATCGCAGACGACGTCATGGTCCAAGCCGCCAGCCGCGGTGATAACCAGTTCTTCCGGACGGTAGTAGCGCTGGTAGTGCTCCCAGACCGAGTCCCTTGCAACCGCCTTGATGGCGTCCGGAGTTCCGCCAATAGGACGCGCGAGCGGGTGGCTGCCGAGCACGGCTGCAACAAATTTTTCGTGGGCTACGTCTGTTGGGTCATCGCTGTCCATGGCGATTTCTTCAAGAATGACGTCCCGTTCCTGTTCCAGCTCCGCCGGATCCAGGACAGCACCGGTGATCATGTCAGCGATGACATCGATGGCCATGGGCAGATCCGTGTCCAGGACCCGGGCAAAGTAACAGGTACTCTCCTTGGCAGTCGCAGCGTTGGACTCGCCACCAACCTCATCAAAGGCTGAAGCAATTTCCAAGGCGGTACGGCGCTTGGTGCCCTTGAACAGGAGATGTTCCAGGAAGTGCGTAGAACCGTGCTGACCATCGGCCTCGTCGCGGGAACCGACTGCCACCCAGAATCCGATGGTGGCCGAACGCTGCCCGGGCATTGCCTCGGTGAGGACGCGGACGCCGCCGGGCAGGACCGAACGCCGTACGACGGAACCGCCCTCGGCACCATGGATGAGGTCGCCGCCGGGAAGTGTCTGCTCCAACGGCAAGGGTACGACAGTCATTAAGACCTTTCGGGTAAAGCCAGAGGGGCCCGTGGACCTTTCAGCCCACCGGCCCCTCCGGGTACTGCTTACAGACTACTCTGCGGAAACTTCGGCTTCTTCTGCAGCTTCCTCGGAGGCTGCGCCTTCTTCCTCGGCGACAACCGGGGAGAGGGAAAGCTTTCCGCGGTCGTCGATCTTGGTGATCTCGACCTGGACCTTCTGGCCCACCGAGACGACGTCATCAACGTTGTCCACGCGCTTGCCGTTGGCGAGCTTGCGGAGCTCGGAGATGTGCAGCAGGCCGTCCTTGCCCGGGGTAAGGGAAACGAAAGCGCCGAACGTGGTGGTCTTGACGACCGTGCCCAAGTAGCGCTCACCGATTTCCGGTACCTGCGGGTTGGCGATGGCGTTGATGGCGGAACGTGCTGCATCAGCAGACGGACCGTTGGTGGCGCCAATGTAGACCGTGCCGTCATCTTCGATGGAGATGTCCGCGCCCGTGTCTTCCTGGATCTGGTTGATCATCTTGCCCTTGGGGCCAATGACCTCGCCGATCTTGTCTACGGGGATCTTCACGGCGATGACGCGGGGGGCGAACTCGGAGAGCTCATCCGGGGTGTCGATCGCTGCGTTGATGACCTCGAGAATGTGGAGGCGGGCTTCGCGGGCCTGCTTCAGCGCTGCTGCCAGCACGGAAGCGGGGATGCCGTCGAGCTTGGTGTCCAGCTGGATGGCCGTGACGAACTCGGACGTACCGGCAACCTTGAAGTCCATGTCGCCGAAGGCGTCTTCGGCGCCGAGGATGTCGGTCAGGGCTGCGTAGCGGGTCTGACCGTCAACCTGGTCGGAAACCAGGCCCATGGCGATACCGGCAACAGCTGCCTTCAGCGGGACACCTGCGTTGAGCATCGAGAGCGTCGAAGCACACACCGAACCCATGGACGTCGAACCGTTGGAACCGAGGGCCTCGGATACCTGGCGGATGGCGTAAGGGAACTCTTCACGGGTAGGCAGAACCGGTACCAGGGCGCGCTCAGCGAGGGCACCGTGGCCGATTTCGCGGCGCTTCGGGGAACCGACGCGGCCGGTTTCACCGGTGGAGTACGGCGGGAAGTTGTAGTTGTGCATGTAGCGCTTGCGCGTTACCGGCGACAACGAGTCGATCTGCTGCTCCATCTTGAGCATGTTCAGCGTGGTGACGCCCATGATCTGGGTCTCGCCACGTTCGAAGATGGCCGAACCGTGAACGCGGGGCAGAACTTCGACCTCTGCGGTGAGCTGGCGGATATCCGTCAGGCCACGGCCGTCGATGCGCACCTGGTCCTTGAGGATGCGCTGGCGCACAACGTGCTTGGTGACCGAGCGGAAAGCTGCGGACAGCTCCTTCTCGCGGCCTTCGAACTGGCCGGCAAGTGAGCCAAGGACCTCATCCTTGAGCTCGTCGGAGGCGTTGTCGCGGTCCTGCTTGTCAGCGATCTGGAAGACAGCAGCCAGCTTGTCAGCGGCAGCGGCCTCAACGGCAGCGTAGACGTCGTCCTGGTAGTCCAGGAAGACCGGGAACTCGACGGTCGGCTTCGCTGCACGGGCAGCAAGATCGGCCTGGGCTTCGCAGAGAGCCTTGATGAATGGCTTTGCGGCTTCGAGGCCCTCGGAAACAACTTCTTCGGTGGGAGCAGTTGCGCCCTGTTCCTTGATGAGGTTCCAGGAGTTGTCGGTTGCTTCGGCTTCAACCATCATGATGGCGACGTCGTCGCCTGCGATGCGGCCGGCAACAACCATGTTGAACACGGCGTTCTCAAGCTGGGAGTGCTTGGGGAAGGCAACCCACTGTGAGCCCTGTTCGTCGGCGATGAGGGCAACGCGGACGCCACCGATCGGGCCGGAGAACGGGAGGCCGGAGAGCTGCGTGGACATGGAAGACGCGTTGATGGCCACGACGTCGTAGAGCTCGTCCGGGTTAATCGCCAGGACGGTCACAACGATCTGGACCTCGTTGCGCAGGCCCTTCACGAAGGCCGGGCGCAGCGGGCGGTCCATCAGGCGGCAAGCCAGGATGGCTTCCGTGGAGGGGCGGCCTTCACGGCGGAAGAACGAGCCCGGGATACGGCCGGCAGCATACATACGCTCTTCGACGTCAACCGTCAGCGGGAAGAAGTCGAAGCCTTCGCGCGGCTGCTTGCCTGCGGTGGTTGCCGAGAGGAGTGCGGTGTCTTCGTCGATGTAGACCATCGAAGCGCCGGCAGCCTGCTTGGCAAGGCGGCCGGTTTCAAAGCGGATGACACGCTTGCCAAAACGGCCGTTGTCAATAATCGCTTCGGAGAACTGGATTTCGGGACCCTCCATGAGAGTCACCTCCGTTTCTGATTTAGCGGAAGTCCGCCGCATCAACCCAGGCCTCTTCTTTATTCCTGGCCTGTACGACACCCGGTCATCGATCGAGATCCACGGGCAAATCGTCGCCGATTTCTTCCCGGGAATCACTACCGAGGACCGCGAATGCGCGATGCGGTTGATTCCTTTTTTTAGTTGTTTTTGAAGAAGGCGGCCCGTTCCGCGAGGGATCGGGCCGCCCCCAAAGGCAGACTAGCGGCGCAGGCCGAGGCGCTCAATGAGCGAACGGTAGCGGGCGATGTCAGTGTTCTTCAGGTAGGAAAGCATGCGCTTGCGACGACCAACCATGGCCAGCAGACCGCGCTGGGTGTGGAAGTCGTGCTTGTGCTCCTTCATGTGCTCAGTCAGATCCTTGATCCGCTGGGTCAGGACTGCAACCTGGACCTCGGGCGAACCGGTGTCGCCTTCAGAGGTTGCGTATTCCTTGATGATGGACTGCTTTACAGCGGCGTCAAGTGCCACGTGAACTCCTAGAGTTGTGCCGTGCCTCCCGGTGCAGCGCCTCGCTGACGGGTTGCTTCCGATGCGTCTCCGCACACAAAAACAGGTCCAGCCGCCACGGACTGCAGCCGGATCCACTAATAGTTTACCGGCAGGTCAGCATTGTTGTCGAAATACCGCTAGCGCCGGGTCAGCAGCTCGTGTGCCTGGGCTACATCCAGGCACATCTGCTCCACCAGGGCCTCGGGCCCGCGATATGCCACCATTCCGCGGAGCCGCTGGGTAAATTCGACCGCCACAGTCTGGCCGTAGAGGTCAAAGTCCTCCACGTTCTCCTCGGGACGGTCAATAACGTGGGCCTCCACTTGTCGGCTCACACCGTCGAACGTGGGGTTGGAGCCAACAGAGATGGCGGCGGGCCACCGCGTTCCGGACTGGTCTATCAACCAGCCTGCATAGATACCGTCGGCTGGTACGTACCCTGTGGAATCATGCGAAAGGTTGGCGGTGGGAAAACCGAGGTTCCTCCCGCGGGCAGCTCCATGTACCACCTCGCCGCGCATGCGGTGGGGACGTCCCAGGACGGCGGCTGCCGTTACGACGTCGCCTTCGGACAAAGCTTCCCGCACCCAGGTGGAGGAGCAACGGCGGTCGGTATCCCCGTCTTCGTGGACCGGGAAGCCTCCTGCGCCATACTCATTGACAACCTGGACGCCAAAGCCCAACTGCTCGCCGAGTTCCTGCATGGTGACGACGTCTCCCACATTCCCTGCGCCGAAGCGGAGATCGTGGCCAACCACGACGTGCGCAGCGTGAAGGGACTCGAGGAGGACCTGACGGACGAACTCGATGGGCGTCATGGACGCGAGGTCCAGCGTGTATTTCATGACCAGGACAGCGTCCACCCCTGTTTCGCCCAGGGCGTCCAGTTTGTCCTGGAGGCCCATGATCAGCTCCGGGGCCGACTCCGGGCGGTGGACCTGGGCGGGGTGGGGATCGAAGGTCACGGCCACTGACGGGATGTGGTGACGCTTGGCGGTGTTCGTCAGTTGCGCGAGAACATGCTGGTGGCCACGATGGACGCCGTCAAAGTTCCCGATGGTAACGACTGTTGGTCCGAAGTCCCTGGGGACTTCGGTGGGATCGTTCCAGATGTGGACCATCAACCTCGCCTTTTACTGCAGATATTCGTTCCGCCCGGCAACCTCCCGGCGCCGGAACATTCTAAGGTTACCCGCTGTGGCTATTCGCTTTGGACGGCCGCCTCTTGTTCAACCACAGGAGTCCGAGGACGGGCAGCACGAGCGGGACAAAACCATAACCGCGTCCAAACAGCGACCACACAGTGTCATGCGGGAAAGCCACAGGATCGAAGAGGCTTATGGCTCCAACCACCAGCACGCCGAGCAGTTCCACAAGTACCGCGGCCAACGACACTTTGAACCAGGTGCGGCCCGGTTTTGCCAGCGAGATGGTGGCTACGACATAGACGACGGCGGCGAACGCAGAGAGGATATGCGCCAGCGGAGCTTCGGCAAACTTGGTGGCAATCTGATATCCGGCCCGGGCAGTGGCTGAGAGTGCGAAGACGGTATAGACCGCGATCAGCAAGCGCCCAGGGCCGGTGTTCCGTGTGTCTTTTTGGGGTGTCCGGCCGGGGTTTGCCTCAGTCTCGGTTCCAGTCATGTTTCGTTTTTCCTTCAAGGTCAGTACCAGATCTGATTCATGCGGGCAGCCATGACGAGCGCTGTGACGCCCACCGCCGCCAGGACGAAGTTGCTCCAGCGGGTCCGCTCAAGGATGGCCCAGTACACGGCCCCCAACGGGATCATCAACGCTGTGATCAGGTATCCCCAGAACTCCCAGGCTTCACCGGCCATCCGTTCACCCACGGCAACCCGGACAATCGAACCAACCAGGTAGACCAGCAGGGCCAGCTCTACGGCCAGCACGGAGAAGATGGTGACGTCGTTTGGGGCCTTCTTCATCAAACCTGCCACGACGCACGCGATCGTGGATACCAAACCAACAATAAGGATGGAGTAGAAATAGCCGTCCATGCCTACTTTTCCTCGCCGACCGTGGCGGTTCCGGTTCCGGGGGCAAAGACCAGTACAGGCTTCGCGAAGCTCCCGGTATCGGCCAGCAGGGCTACCAGCTCTCCCGACGGCGCGAACGCTGCGGCAGGCTTTTCGGCCGTGGCGGCGTCCGGCGTTCCTGCTCCTGGCCCCGCGGCGATGCGCCGGCCGAAGGAGATCTCGGTAGTTTCTTCTTCGGTGAGCTCCCGGTTGGGCATCAGCGAGCGTGCTGCCAGGGACATCTCCAGAACCTCGAGCTCTTCTGCGAGCTCCTCCAGCGTCCGGGCCTGGTCAAGGGAGTACGGGCCAACCTGCGTCCTGCGCAGGGCCGTGAGGTGTCCACCGACGCCCAAGGCGTTGCCGAGGTCGCGGGCCAGGGCCCGGATGTACGTACCGGAGGAACATTCGACCGTGACGTCGACGTCGACCACCCTTCCGCCGTCGATCCTGTTGATGGCGTGGATGTCGAAGCGGTGGATGGTTACCGGCCGGGCCGCAAGCTTGACCTCTTCGCCGGAGCGGACACGGGCGTAGGAGCGTTCGCCGTTGACCTTGATGGCGCTGACGCTGCTGGGAACCTGCTGGATGGGCCCGGTGAGGGCGGCAACGCCGGCGGCAACGGCGTCGTCGGTAATGTCCACTGCGCTGCGCGCCTCCGTGACTTCGCCTTCTGCGTCATCGGTGATGGTGGTCTCGCCGAGCCTGATGGTAGCTGTGTACGTCTTGGACGTTCCCACAATGTAGGTCAGGAGCCGTGTGGCCTTGTTGATCCCAAGGACCAGCACTCCGGTGGCCATGGGATCGAGCGTGCCCGCATGCCCCACTTTCCGGGTGCCGGCCAGCCGCCGCATCCGGCCAACCACATCATGGCTGGTCCATCCCTGCGGTTTGTCAACGATTACCAGTCCAGAAAGCACGCTTACCAGTATATGGGTGGCTAGGATAGCTCCCATGCCTGAGCTTGCCGCGCACGTCCGCGACGTCCCCGTGAACCAGATCCGTGAAATCACCGAGGCCGCCTGGAGGACCCCGGGAGCGATCGTGCTGAGCATCGGCGAACCAGGCTTTGCTCTCCCACGGCACGTCCTCGACGCCGGAATAGCATGCCTTGAGCGGGACGAAACCAACTACACCCCAAACGCAGGTATCCCCGCGCTGCGCGAAGCCTTCGCCAAGAGGTTCCGTGAGCATCATCACGTGGAAATCGGTGCCGAGCGGGTCTACGTGGTGGACGGAGCGCAGCAGGGCCTGCACTTCGCCATGAGCCTGCTCCTCTCCCCCGGCGACGAAATCCTGATTCCCAACCCCGGCTATCCCACGTTTGCCATGACCAGCCGGCTCCTGAACGCAGTGCCCGTCCGGTATCCCCTGTACCCACATAACGGGTTCCAGCCGGACATTGCGGACATTGAAGCCCTCATCACGCCGCAGACCCGCGTTCTCGTGCTGAACTCGCCGTCCAATCCCTTGGGGGCCGTCATCAGCGAGGATGCCGTCCGCCAACTTGTGGAACTGGCCGTCCGGCACGATCTCTGGATCCTCTCGGACGAGTGCTATGAAGCCTTCACCTTTGACGTCCCGCATGTCAGCCCGGCCCGGTTCGATAGCGACATCCCCGGCGAGTCGCGCGTCTTCACGTCCCTGACGCTGTCCAAGACGTACGGGCTCACCGGCCTACGGATCGGAGCCTTGATCTGCCCGCCGGGCTTGGAAAAGAAAATGAACAATGTCATGGAAGCGATCGTTTCCTGCGTTGCCTCGCCATCGCAGTATGCCGCCTTGGCTGCGTTGACCGGCCCCCAGGACTACGTGACGGATGCGCGAAACCACTATAGGAGCAACCGTGATGCCGCCTCCGTCGTCCTGGAAGGCAAGGGCATTCCGTTCCTTGGCGCGCAGGGAGCCTTCTACCTGTGGGCTGATGTCTCCCACGTCAGTGGCGGCGATGTCCGGGCCTGGGTCCACGCGTTCCTGGCCGATTCGGGAGTTGCGTTCGCGCCCGGCACTGCATTTGGGTCCATCGGCGAAGGCTGGATCCGGATTGCGCTGTGCGGCGATCAGCAGGAACTGCTCGACGGCGTGCATCGGCTTCCTGCCCGGGCCCACGTACTCCCGCCGCAACCGGCGCAGCGATGGGAGCGTCAGTAGTCGGTGCGTTCCGCGTTGTTGCGCCAAGCCTCGAAAGGCGTCTCGGAAGCGGCAACCGGCGCGTGTTCTACAGGAAGCAGCTCAGGCCTCCCGCCGGCAAAGTACTCATAGAACACCGCATCATCGAAGCCGGCCCGGGCGGCTCCGTGCCTGTCCGCGGCGAAGTACACCCGGCCGATCCTGGCCCAGAGCGTGGCCGAGAGGCACAACGGGCATGGCTCGCAGCTGGCATAGAGCACTGAGCCGTTGAGATCGAAGTTGCCGATGTCGGCTGCGGCCCGGCGAATGGCCACCACTTCCGCATGCGCGGTGGGATCGTTGTCCCGTGTGACCCGGTTGACCCCCTCATGGATTCGCCCATCCGGGGTGACGACGACAGCGCCAAACGGCCCCCCGCCGTCGGAGACGTTCTGCACCGCGAGCCGAATCGCATGGTTCAGGAATTCATCACGTTGCTGAGAACTGTGCGCCGACATGCTCCGATCTTAGCGAGCATGGACGGCAGAAAGGCCGGTTCCTCATGAGGAACCGGCCTTTCGACAAGAAAACTTCTAGCGGTTGGCGTCTTCGTCGAGTTCGTCATCGTCCGCGAGGTCGATGTCTTCTTCGTCGAAGTCGTCTTCGTCGATTTCTTCGGGGCCCTCGCCCTTGTAGGGGTCAGCCTCGCCTGCGTGCTTGGCGCCGGCAGCCAAAGCGGCTACCTCGGCGTCGCGACGCTTTGCTTCACGGAGCAGCTCCTCAAGGTTGGATGCGTTGACCGGAATCTGGTCAGCAACGAACTCAAGGGTGGGAGTAAGCCGTACGGTGATATTGCGGCCGACTTCCTGTCGGAGCACACCCTTGGCCTTCTCCAATGCCCTGGCGGCATCTGCGTGGGCTATGTCGTCACCAAAGACGGTGTAGTAGATGGTGGCGTGCTGAAGGTCGTTGGTGACGCGGGCGTCGGTGATCGTGATGGACTCGACGCGCGGGTCCTTGACCCTGCGGCCGAGGGCCTCGGCGACGACGACCTTTATCCGCTGCGCCAACTTGGCAGCGCGTGCCGGATCGGCCATGACTTCCTCCTGGAAAGTAGAAACGGTACGGAACGGGTCCGCCGGGGCTACCCGACGGACCCGCTCCAAGCGGAACCTAGACGCGCGGCTTTTCGCGCATCTCGAAGGTCTCGATGATGTCGCCTTCGGAGATGTCGTTGAACGAGCCAAGACCGATACCACACTCGAAGTCAGTACGGACTTCGGTTGCGTCATCCTTGAAGCGCTTGAGCGTCTCAACGGTGAGGTTGTCACCGATGACCTTGCCGTCGCGGCTAACGCGTGCCTTGGTGTTACGGCGGATGATGCCCGTGCGGACGATCGAACCGGCGATGTTTCCGAACTTGGAGGAACGGAAGACTTCGCGGACTTCCGCAGTACCGAGCTGGACTTCTTCGTACTCCGGCTTGAGCATGCCCTTGAGGGCCATCTCGATGTCATCGATTGCTGCGTAGATGACGGAGTAGAAGCGCATGTCCACGCCTTCACGGTCAGCCAGTTCAGCGACGCGCTCAGCCGGCTTGACGTTGAAGCCGATGATGATGGCGTTGTCCACCGTTGCCAGGTTGACGTCGTTCTGCGTGATGGCACCCACACCGCGGTGGATGACACGGAGCTGAACGTCGTCGTCTCCGACATCGATCTTGAGCAAGGCATCTTCGAGGGCTTCCACGGCACCGGAGACGTCACCCTTGAGGATGAGGTTGAGGGTGTCGATCTTGCCTTCTGCAACGGCTTGGTCGAAGTCTTCCAGGCTGATGCGCTTGCGACGCTTGGCCAGTGCGGCGTTGCGGTCGGCAGCTTCACGCTTCTCGGCGATCTGGCGGGCCGTACGCTCGTCCGGCGTCACCAGGAAGGTGTCACCTGCACGCGGTACGTTGGACAGGCCGAGGACCTGGACCGGACGCGACGGCAGTGCGACATCGAGGGCCTCGCCGTTCTCGTCGAACATTGCACGGACGCGGCCGTGGGCCGTACCGGCCACGATCGTGTCACCCACGGCCAAGGTACCGGACTGCACCAGGACGGTGGCGACGGAACCGCGGCCCTTGTCCAGGTTCGCTTCGATGGCAATGCCTCGAGCGTCCTTGTCCGGGTTGGCGCGCAGATCCAGTGCGGCATCGGCCGTCAGCAGGACGGCGTCGATCAGTTCGTCGATGTTGAGGTTCTGGCGGGCAGAAACCTCAACGAACATGGTGTCGCCACCGTATTCCTCGGGAACCAGGCCGTACTCGGTGAGCTGACCCTTGACCTTGTCAGGGTTGGCGCCTTCCTTGTCGATCTTGTTCACTGCGACGACGATCGGCACGTTGGCTGCCTGGGCGTGGTTGAGTGCTTCAACCGTCTGCGGCATAACGCCGTCGTCGGCTGCAACAACCAGGATCGCGATATCGGTGACCTTGGCACCACGTGCACGCATGGCCGTGAAGGCCTCGTGACCGGGGGTGTCAATGAACGTGATGTCGCGGGCCGTGCCCTCGTGGATGTGGCTGATCTGGTAAGCACCGATGTGCTGGGTGATTCCACCGTGCTCGCCGGCCACAACATTGGAGTTGCGGATGGCATCAAGCAGGCGGGTCTTACCGTGGTCAACGTGACCCATGACGGTGACAACCGGCGGACGTGCCTCAAGGACATCGTCACCTTCGGCGTCAAGCTCGTCCTGGATGTTGATGTCGAACTGGTCCAGCAGCTCGCGCTCTTCGTCTTCCGGCGAAACAACCTGAAGCTTGTAGCCAAGTTCGGCGCCGAGCAATCCAAAGGTGTCTTCGTCGAGGGACTGCGTAGCCGTTGCCATCTCACCGAGGTGGAAGAGAACGGTCACGAGCGACGCGGGGTTCGCATCGATCTTCTCTGCAAAGTCCGTGATGGAGGAACCACGGCGCAAACGGATGATGGTCTCGCCATCGCCGCGGGGTACGGATACGCCGCCCAGCGACGGAGCACTCATCTGCTCCAGTTCCTGGCGCTTTGCACGCTTCGACTTGCGCTGCTTGCCACGACCGGCGCCGCCCTTGCCGAAGGCACCCTGGGTACCACCGCGACCGCGGCCACCCTTGCCGAAGCCACCGCCGGCGGGAGCGCCGCCACCGGTACCTGCACCTGGTGCGCCACCGGGACGACCCGGTCCGCCACCCGGACGGCCTGCGCCACCGGGACGACCTGCGCCACCGGGAGCCGGACGCTCAGTGCGGTTGGGCATCATGCCCGGAGTAGGCCGGTTTCCACCGGGGCCACCAGCCGGACGCGGAGCACCACCGGGACGGGGTGCACCGGGGCGCGGAGCACCCGGACGGGGACCACCCGCACCTGCTGCGGGACGGGGACCACCGGGGCGTTCGCCATCATTGCGGCCACCTGCACGGGGCATGCCCTGTGAGGTTGCAAACGGGTTGTTTCCCGGACGCGGCGGACGTTCGCCGTCGCCACCACGGCCGCGGGGCATGCCCTGGGACGTGGCGAAGGGGTTGTTGCCCGGACGGGGACCGCCGGGACGCGGGGCCTGGCCGCCTTGGCGGGACGGAGCCGGAGTCTCTGCCTTGGGAGCAGGACGGGCACCGGGCTTTGCCGAAAACGGCGTGGATGCAACGGGAGCCGACGGCGCTGCCGGAGCAGGCGCCGCGGGAGCTGGTGCTGCGGGGGCAGGTGCCGCCGCGGCCGGTGCTGCCGGAGCCGGAGCCTTGGGTGCAGCGGGGCCCGGAGCCGGCGCTGCCGGACGGGATGCTGCGGGAGCAGCCGGAGCCTTGGGGGCGGCTGCAGGTGCGGGGGCAGCTGCCTTTGCAGCGCCTGCACCGGGGTAGGCGTCGCGAAGCTTCTTCACGACGGGGGCCTCAATGGTGGAAGAGGCGGAGCGAACGAATTCGCCCAATTCCTGCAGTTTTGTTACTGCATCTTTGGAAGTAATACCGAGCTCTTTGGCGAGCTCATGTACGCGGACCTTGGCCACATTTCTCCTGTCTCGGTCCGCACCGAGCCAGGCACGAACCGTCTACTTCTTACTGCGGGCCCCTGCCGCTAGCGCGACTGAAAGGCCCATTGCAGAGCGCAACAAAGTTGTCATCGTTACGCACTCATCGCTGGGAACTCATCGGGTTTCCATCAGTTTTCTGACCCGCTTTCAGGTTTGGACGGTTTTCCTGTGGCGGCCGGAGCCTCCACAAGTGGCGCGCCTGACATGAAGTAGCTTTCGACGGCGGTTGTTTCAGCAGCGCCCGCGAGGGCCCTTCCGAAAGCACGCCGCTTGATTGCCAATGCCAAGCACTTTTCGCTGGGATGCAGCCACGCACCCCTGCCGGCCATCCGGCGTCGAACATCGACAAGGACAGTGGACGAACCACTACCTTGGGCGACCAGCCGGACAAGCTCGGACCGGGAGCCTTGCTTCCGGCATCCGATGCACGTACGAACAGGGCCATGGCCGCGTTCAAGCAGTTCAGCCACGACGTGTCCTTACCTGCCTCTGCAAACTTGCGCTGACGACCGACACTGCACATGCAGATAAGGCACGTCAAAGCGCGCGGATACCGGACGTAAGCCCGGTTCCATCTATTCTAGCCCCCCGGCCCCGGACAGCCGAAACCGGCCGCACTGTAAGCGCGGCGCGGTTCCGTCGGCCAAGCCGCCGGAACGATCGCTATTCGGTCTTGGCCGGGGCGGCGTCGGACACGATATCGATCCGCCATCCGGTCAGCTTCGCAGCGAGGCGTGCGTTCTGGCCTTCCTTGCCAATCGCCAAGGAGAGCTGGTAGTCCGGCACAACTACCCGGGCCGAGCGCGTTGCCTCGTCCGTAATAGTGACCGAATTCACCCGGGACGGTGACAAGGAGTTGGCGATGAAGGTCGCAGGATCCTCACTGAAGTCCACGATGTCGATCTTTTCGTCGTTGAGCTCAGTCATGACTGCACGGACCCGGGAGCCCATTTCGCCGATGCAGGCGCCCTTGGCGTTGACACCCGGGGTGTTCGCCTTGACGGCAATCTTGGTGCGGTGGCCGGCTTCCCTGGCGAGTGCCACGATCTCGACGGAACGATCCGCGATTTCCGGAACTTCCATTTCGAACAACTTGCGGACCAGGCCCGGGTGCGAACGCGACAACGTAATGGACGGGCCCTTCGCCCCACGGTGGACATCCACCACGAAGGCACGAAGCCTGCTGCCGTGAATGTACTTTTCGCCAGGAACCTGCTCCGGCGGCGGCAACAGGGCCTCCACCGATCCGAGGTTTACCTGGATCATGTGCGGGTTGTTGCCCTGCTGGATCATGCCGGCGACCAGTTCGCCTTCGCGACCCTTGAATTCGCCCAATACGTTATCGTCCTCGACGTCACGAAGACGCTGCAGGATGATCTGGCGTGCCGTGCTTGCGGCGATGCGGCCAAAACCGGCCGGGGTGTCCTCGAACTCCCCGATCGCCTCGCCGTCGTCGTCGATTTCCGTTGCCCAGATGGTCACGTGGCCGCTCTTGCGGTCCAGCTCGGCGCGGGCCTTCTCGAAGGCACCGGGCGTCTTGTGATAGGCCACCAGGAGCGCTTGCTCGATGGTGGGAATCAGGAGGTCCAGCGGGATTTCACGCTCACGCTCCAGGAGTCTCAGTGCGCTCATGTCAATATCCATTAGGCCTCCTCGGAAGGTCCATTGTGTTCGTCTGCCAGCCCGGCCTCGTGGAGGTGGCTGAATTCAATCTCGACTTTTCCGTGGCGGATCCTGTCGAAAGGAATAGTGATGGGGTCGCCCTGTTTGGGCTTCATGCCCTTCTTGACCTCGTGCTCCGGAATGAGGGTCACGCCGGCGTCATCTACTGACGCAATCCGGCCAAGGACGTTCTCACCCTGGATGACGTTGACCCTGACCATGCGGCCGCGCGCCCTGTGCCAGTGGCGCGGTTCCGTCAGAGGACGGCCTACTCCAGGCGAAGAAACTTCGAGGTCGTAGGGACGGCCGTCGTCGTGGGGATCGTTGTCCAGAATATCGGACAACCCACGCGAGACATCTGCGATGGCGTCAAGGCTGACGCCCCCGGTCTCCTCCTGCGGAAGATCCACGACGACGTGGACCGTGCGGTGTGAACCGGCGACGTGGATGGAAACATCCTCGAGGTAGAGCCTGTTGGCAAGGACTGCCGGTTCGAGCAGTGCCTTTAGCCTGCGCTCTTCCGGGTTGTGGATGGTGGCCGTTGAATTCGACTCAGTACGGTCTGTTGAAGTCGTGGCTTCCGAGTCACTCACGTTGCCCGCCGCCTCCCGATAGATGTTGTTGTGACTACTAGCCTAACGATTTTCGGCAGCACATGGTGCACGGCTTTTCCCTTGTCCGCCCGTCCACGTGACACCATGGTGTGTTGTGGACGAGCAGACAAGTGAAAAACGACGATCACCAGCGTGGGGCCGGCTCCTTCTCATTTCCGTGGTTGCGCTGCTCGTTGCGGGCACGGGAATCGTCCTTCTACCGCGGGATTCCGGGACTCCTCCTACAGTTTCGTTCTCCGTATCTGCCCTCGCCGACGCTTTCGCCGATACCAGGAAGCTGCAGGAATCTGCTGCTGGACTGATGGCAGCTGCAGGATCCGGTTCCCAAACGGCCGCCCTGGACGATGCTGTGACATTGCTGACAACACAGTCCCGGGCCCTCCTTCCGCCTTCTCCCGCAGCTTCAACGACAAGCGACAAAAAAGACACGGCCACGGAAGCTACGCCTGCCTCGGTCGTGGCCGGCCTGATCGCCAGCGGCCGGCAACGGCTGGACGACGCACGCGAGGCCGACGGCGGGACCGCCCGGTTGCTGGCCGCCGTCGGATCCGCCCAACTTCTCCAGGGCGAAAAACTGGCTGCTGCGTGGCAGGTGCCGGTGCCGTTGCCGACGTCGAGCGGTAACCCGTCTGCCACAACACCTGCCGTAACAACACCGGCTCCGCACCAGTGCCCTTCAGTCAGCCCCACCCCGGATGCAACCGCTGCCACTACCGATGCCGCTCTTGCGGCGACTGTCCGTTCCGAACAGGAAGCCATTTACGTCTACCAGGTGGCGCTGAAGCGATTGGACGCTGGCGCAACTGCCCAAGCCGCCAAGTACCTTGCAGTACACGAGCGGCTCCTTCAACAAGCAGAAGCCCTGACCCGCCGTAATTGTGGCGACGTCCCCACCCGCGAGGCCGGATACAGGCTGCCTGCACAGTTCGCTGAAGACCCGGCTGCCGGCTTGGGGGCCTTGGAGTCGGACTCCCTGCAGGGATTTGGCGACCTCATCGCGCTTTCAACAGGAGAGACCCGGGACTGGGCTGCCAGCAGCCTGCTGGCCGCCGTCCGCAGGAGCCTGGATTGGGGTGCCACGCTTGCGGCGTTGCCGGGTTTGGAGGTCGATGACGATGACTTGCCTCCGCTGCCGACGCCCACCCCCCAATGAGTAAATCCCACACCCCCAGTAGTGAGTAAAGCGGCGCATGGGATAGGCGAGCCTAGCCATGCTGGTCAAGGCGGCCCGCCGGTGCTTGGCTTGAAGCATGGCTTCCGCAGAAACTGCCACCACACATGAGAACGAACCGCATCGTGATGACCTTGCCCATCGGCTGAACTGGCTGCGCGCCGGCGTTTTGGGTGCGAACGACGGCATTGTCTCCGTCGCAGCAATCGTCGTCGGCGTGGCCGGTGCCACGACCAACACCGGCAGCATCCTTGCTGCGGGAACGGCGGGCTTGGTGGGTGGAGCCATTTCCATGGCGTTGGGCGAATATGTATCCGTCAGCAGCCAGAGCGACACGCAAAAGTCGCTCATTGAGAAGGAACGCAGGGAGCTCGCCGAGCAGCCGGAGGAAGAACTCGAAGAGCTCACCTCGATCTACCAGGCGAAGGGGCTCAGCGCGCGTACCGCCCGGACAGTGGCCGAAGAACTGACGAAGCATGATGCCCTTGCCGCCCATCTGTCCGCGGAGCTCAATATCCACGAGGACGACATCGTCAGTCCGTGGAACGCCGCCCTTGCATCGGCAGTGGCGTTTACCCTTGGCGCCGTGCTCCCCATGCTGGCCATCCTGCTCCCTCCCCCGGCGATGCGCGTTCCGCTGACGTTCGTTGCCGTCCTGCTGGCTCTCGCGATCACGGGAGCCGTGGGGGCTTGGATTGGTGGGGCGCCCAGGTTCCGCGCCGCAGCCCGGGTGGTGTTGGGCGGAGCGTTGGCGCTTGCAGCCACGTTCTCGATCGGAAGCCTCTTGGGCGCCAGCGGCGTTTTCTGAGGGTACTGCCGCCGGGCAGAGCTAGGCTGATGGCGTGACCCTTCACGCCATGATTCCGATTCCGGGCGACCTGCACGCCCGATACAACCGCGATTCCGCGGGGCGGGACTGGCTGGCGAGCCTTCCGGGGCTTATCCGTGAGGCTTTGGACCGTTGGCAGTTGTCCGTGGACCTCGCACCCGGTGAAGAGCCGTGGAACGGACATGGAGCCTTGGTTGTGCCCGTTCTCCAGCACAGCAGGCAGGCTGCGCTGAAGATCGCCTATCCGCATGAGGAAGCCCTTGTAGAGCGCCATGCCCTGGCCCTGTGGGGTGGCCACGGAGCTGTCCGGCTCCTGGCTGCCGACGCCGCCAGTTGCTCCATGCTGCTGGAACGCCTTGACGCGTCCCGTTGGCTGCAGGATGCCCCCATGGATGAAGCCCGGCAGGTCTGGGGTGACATCATGCGCGGGCTTTCCATTGCGCCGGATGATCGTCCCGAGTGGCGGGGCTTCGATCACATCGCCGCCACGGCCGAGCGCTGGAGCGACGAAATGCCTTTGGAGTGGGAGCAGCAGGACCGCCCCTTCCCGCGATGGTTACTGGAGGCCGCGTTGGAAGTGTGCCAGACCCGCGGTGCTGTTGGCCGACGATCCGGCAGGGACGTCCTGGTGCATACCGATCTCCACTTCATGAACATCCTCGCCACCTTGGACGCGGACCGTCGAGGCTACCTGGCCATCGACCCCCAGCCGCAGATCGGTGAAGCCGAATTTGCGGTGGCACCTGTTCTGTGGAACCGGATCAAGGATTTGCCGGATCGCGATCCGGGGGCTGCCCTGCGGGAGCGATGCCGGGACTTCAGCCTCGCCGCCGGCCTTGATCCGGAGGTCGCGCGACAATGGAGCATCGCCCGCGAAGTGAACAATGCCCTGTGGTCCGCGGGAAAGCGGGGTCATGAAGGCGATGTGGCCCGTTCCCTATGGGTGGCGAGCACACTGGCGGGCAGGACGCTCGAAGGACTTCCAGCAGCAAGGGATTTGCCCGAGCCCGGGGACGCAGTCAGCTGACGTTGTCGTTCCAGACGTCCACGCCGAGCTTGATGATCAGTGCCGCGACGACGATCAGGAACACGATCCGCACAAAGCTGCTCCCCCTGGCTACAGCTGTGCGGGCGCCAAGGTATCCGCCCGCCATGTTTGCCAGGCCCAGCACCAGGCCCACTCCCCACAACAAGGAGCCGTGGGGGAGGAAGAAAATGAGGGCACCGGCGTTGGTGGCCATGTTGACGATCTTGGCCTTCGCGCTGGCTTCAAGGAACGCGTAGCCCATGGCCGAGACCAAGGCGATCACCAGGAAGGATCCTGTACCGGGCCCGATCAGGCCATCGTAAAAACCGATCACGGCACCGATCAGGCAGGCCACCACGTAGTGCTTGTGCCCGTCGTGCCGCAGAGCAGTCAGCTCGCCCGCGCTGGGGCGCAGTGCCGTGAAAATCGCGACGGCGATCAGCGCCAGGACAATGATGGGCTTGAAGACGCTGGCCGGCAACGATGCAGCGAGGATGGCACCGCCAAAGCTCCCCGCCAGCGCAATCACCGCCATGGGTATTGCCGTCTTGAGGTCCGGTCCCACCCGCCGGTAATAGGTGGTGGCACTGGCGGTGGTGCCGAAGATGGAACCCATCTTGTTCGTTGCCAGAGCCTGGACGGGCGTGATGCCGGGCACCAGCAGCAGTGCGGGGAGCTGGATCAGCCCCCCGCCACCTACTACCGCGTCAACCCAGCCGGCTGCGAATCCAGCCACCACAATCAGGATGATGGTGGTGAGCTGGATAGTCTCGAAGCCGGAAATCACCGGTTACGGACAGCGTTGACCACGTAATCCACGGCCTTTTCCACCGAGATGTTCTCGGCTTCACCGCTGCGGCGGTCCTTGATCTCCACAACGCCGTCCACGAGCCCACGTCCGACGGCCAGGATGGTGGGCACTCCGACGAGCTCGGCATCGCCAAACTTGACGCCGGGAGAAACCTTGGGCCGGTCATCAAAGATGACGTCGAGGCCTGCAGCCTCTAGTTCCGCCGATAGCTTCTCTGCGGCTTCGAAAATTTCGTCACCGCGGCCCACAACCACAACGTGTACGTCGGCAGGGGCCACCGTGCGTGGCCACACGAGGCCGCGGTCGTCATGGTTGGCCTCCGCAAGGGCTGCGACAGCACGGGTGACACCAACACCGTAGGAGCCCATGGTGACAACAACCTGCTTGCCGTTCTGGTCAAGTACCTTCAGGTCCAGCGCCTCGGCGTACTTGCGTCCGAGCTGGAAGATGTGGCCCATTTCGATGCCGCGGGCAGTTTCAAGCGGCCCGGAGCCGTCAGGCGCCGGATCCCCTGCCCGGACGTCTGTGCATTCGATGACGCCGTCCCACGTGAAGTCGCGGCCCGCTACCAGTCCGAAGACGTGCTTGCCATCAATATTGGCGCCCGTCACCCAGGTTGTGCCGGAGACGACGCGGGGATCCACGAGGTACAGCAGCTTGGAAGACCCTTCCAGGCCCAGAACTGCTTCATCCAGGGACAAACCAGGCCCGATGTAGCCCTTGACCAGCCACGGCAGCTTCTTGAGGTCTTCCTCGTTGGCTGCCTCCAGGCCGATCTCGCCCGCGATGGGAAGGAACGAACCAATGTTGGCTTCCACCCGCTTGAGATCCACGGCGCGGTCACCTGGAACGCCGAGGACGACGATCTGGCGTTCACCGGTGGGCAGCGTCACGGCGAGGACGACGTTCTTCAACGTGTCAGCGGCAGTCCAGGCGCCGCCGTCGGCCTCGCTGCGGGGTGCCAGCTGGTTGGCTGCGTCAACCAGGGTCTCGATGGTGGGGGTGTTCGGTGTGTCCAGAACCTGGGCAGCCGGCGCGTCCGTGAAGTCAATATCCTCAGGGACAACCGTGGTGACTGCTTCGACGTTGGCGTAATAGCCCCCTGCCGAGCGAACAAAGGTGTCCTCGCCGATCTCCGTGGGGAAGAGGAATTCTTCGCTCTTGGAGCCGCCCATGGCCCCTGCCGTGGCAGCAACCGGAATGACTTCCAGACCCAGGCGGTCGAAAATCTTCAGGTAGGCAGCACGGTGGGCGGCGTAGCTTGCGTCCAGGCCGGCGTCGTCAACGTCGAACGAGTAGGAGTCCTTCATGATGAACTCGCGGCCACGGAGGAGGCCTGCACGGGGTCGCGCTTCATCGCGGTACTTGTTCTGGATCTGGTACAGGCTCAACGGCAGGTCCTTGTACGAGGAGTACAGGTCCTTGACCAGGAGGGTGAACATTTCCTCGTGCGTCGGAGCCAGGAGGTAATCGGCACCCTTGCGGTCCTGAAGCCTGAACAGGCCCTCTCCGTACTCCGTCCAGCGGTTGGTGGCCTCGTAGGGCTCGCGCGGGAGCAGTGCCGGGAAGTGGACTTCCTGCGCGCCAATGGCGGACATTTCCTGCCGGATGATTTCCTCCACCTTGCGCAGGACACTGAGTCCCAGCGGCAGCCACGTGTAGATGCCCGGCGCGGCACGGCGGATGTAACCGGCCCGGACCAGGAGCTTGTGGCTGGCGACCTCGGCGTCGACGGGATCTTCACGCAGGGTGCGCAGGAACAACTGTGAAAGGCGAAGGACCACGGGTACGTATCCGTTTCTATGGCAGATGTGGCAAAAACAACTGTCTACTAATCTACCGGCTGCCAGCGCGCCGCTCCGCACAGTGCCGCTTCGCACAGAACGGCCAGCACAGAGAAGAGCCACGCCGTCGCGTCTGGAAGCCCCTGGCCAAAGATCGGCTGGTCATCCTGCGATGGCGTGGCTCAGCGGCCGGCCGGCCGCAGACTCTGTCCGGGGACTAGTCCCCCGTTCCCTCCAGCGGAACGGGATCGCCTGCGACTGGGAAGCATTGGTGACTGCCGAGCTCACGGATGGTGCGGCTGCCGGAAGCAGCCTTCAAGGTCTTTGCCATAATTCCCCCTGTAACCACCCGTGCCCCATCGACACGGCTTGGGAAAAACCTATGTGATAGCGGACACGTTTTCAAGGATTTTGATGGCAAAGGCCTATTGACCGCACCGTTTACCAGACTTAGCGTTAATTCATCACTTGGTGAATTACTCGGTGGCGCCGGAGGCAGCCATGTCACAAGCAGCAATAGAAGTCACGGACCTGCACATCTCCCGGGGCCGAACAAGAATTTTGCGGGGCCTGGACTTCGCCGTGGACAGCGGGCGCATCACGGGACTGCTCGGCCCGTCAGGTAGCGGCAAGACAACACTCATGCGCGGCATTGTGGGGGTCCAGCGAATCACGCGCGGATCCATCAGCGTCCTCGGCCGCCCGGCGGGCAGCGCACCGTTAAGGCACGACGTCGGGTATGTCACCCAAGGCGCCAGCGTCTACGCGGACCTCAGCGTCGAAGCCAACGTCAAGTACTTCGGTGCCATGCACAAGGCAACGGCGACGGACGTAGCGGAGTCGATCGCCGCCGTCGGGCTCGAATCGTTTGCAAAGCAGAAAGCCGGGAACCTCTCGGGCGGTGAGTTCAGCCGCGTGTCCCTCGCATGCGCGCTGGTGGCACACCCCAAGCTGCTGGTCCTGGACGAACCGACAGTGGGCCTGGACCCGGTACTGCGTGCGGAGTTGTGGGAGCGGTTCGTTGACATGGCAGCTGGCGGAACAACGCTTTTGGTTTCCAGCCATGTTATGGAGGAAGCGTCGCATTGTTCCTCGTTGCTGCTCCTGAGGGACGGCCTGCTGCTGGCGCAGCTCACACCCGCCGAGCTTGCCAGGCGGGGACGCAGCAATGACCTTGAGCGCGCGTTCCTGAACATGATCAAAGACGCCGAACATGGTCCGGACAGCGGTCAGCCAGCAAAGAAGAGCCAGGTGGCATCATGAATCTTCGGATGACCTTTGCCACCACAGCCCGGGTCCTTGGTCAACTGCGGCACGATCACCGCAGCGTGGCGCTCATTATGGTGGTCCCGGCGCTGCTGCTCACCGCCGTCTACTATCTTTTCGAGAACGAAACACTGCCCACGGGCTTTCCACGCACTTTCGACCGCGTGGGCCTAATGATGCTGGCGATCTTCCCGTTCGTCGTCATGTTTCTGGTCACGTCCATCACCATGCTGCGGGAACGAACCTCCGGGACCTTGGAGCGGCTCCTCACCACACCCATCCATAAAGCAGACCTCTTGTTCGGCTACGCCATTGCGTTCTCCATCATGGCCGCGTTGCAGTCCCTGGTGGCGACGGCAGTTGCATATTGGATCTTCAATCTCGACATCAAGGGAAGTCCCGGGTTCGTCGTGATGATCGCGGTGATCAACGCTGTCCTTGGAGTGGCCTTGGGGCTGCTGTGTTCAGCCTTTGCACGCACCGAGTTCCAGGCTGTCCAGTTCATGCCCGTAGTGGTGGTGCCGCAGATCCTTCTCTGCGGACTGTTCGTTGCCCGGGAGCAGATGAACGACGTCCTCGAGGCCATTTCCGGTGTCCTTCCCCTGACGTTTTCTGTTGATGCCCTTCAGGAGATCGCAGGAAACATCGATGCGACTGACGCCCTGTGGCAGGACACCCTGGTGATGGGCGGAATCGTGGTAGGAGTCCTTGTCCTTGCCTCGTTGACGCTGAGGCGGCAGACCTCATGAGCCTGGAACCCCTGCGCCGCGGCCGTCGAAGCGGAAGCGACCATTCGCGCGAAGCCATTCTGGTGGCGGCCCGGAAGTTGTTCGCAGAGCAAGGGTTCGACGGCACGAGTCTTCGCCAGGTGGCGCGGGAAGCCTCAGTGGATCCGGCCATGGTCCATCACTTCTTCAAAGGCAAAGACGAATTGTTCGCCTCCAGCGTGGAGTTGCCTGCCGATCCTGAACAGGTCCTGGCAGGCGTTGAAACCCTGGAACCGGAGGCGAGGGCAGAAGCACTTGTCCGTGCGGTTGTCCGGTTGTGGGAGGGCCCGGCGCAACCCGGCTTGGTGGCATTCGTTCGGGGCACCATCGGATCGAAGGCCAAAACGGCACTGCTGCGGGAGACCGTGAGCCGGACCATCCTGTCCCGGGTCATGGTGGGTGTGCAAGGCCCTGCTGAGGAAGTCCGCCTGCGTGGCAATCTGGTGGCCACACAGGTGGTGGGACTGATGCTGCTCCGCTACGTGATCCGGCTCGAACCCCTGTCGAGTGCAGACCAGGAGGAAGTAGTGAGCCTGGTGGCACCGACCATCCAGCGGTATCTCACCGGAAACCTGAACCCGCCCAAGTAAGTAGCAGCTGATGCCGTTTAGAGCCGGCAAAACGGCATCAGCTGCTACTTGGATTGCTAAAACAAGACCGTCGCGAATGTACCGACTTGCTCGAAGCCGACTCTTTCGTAGGTGGCGCGCGCTTTGGCGTTGTAGTCGTTGACGTACAGGCTCGTTATTGGCGCAAAGGTACGTGAGAGATTTACGACGGCGGCCATGTAGCCGGCGCTCTGGTGGTGTCCACGCATGTCCGGATTCATCCATACGCCCTGGACCTGCGTGACGTCCTGGGTAACTGCCCCCAACTCTGCCTTGAAGACAACTGTCCCGGCAGCGTCGATGTGGACCAGGGAATGCCCTTGGCGGATGAGCCCCGCAACGCGCCTGCTGTAGAAGTCCTGGCCTCCCAGGAAGGGCGAATAGCCAACTTCTTCTTCGAACATGGCGGCGCAGGCAGGCAGAATGCGTTCGAAGTCCGCCATCGTGCCGAAGGTCAGCAACGGATTGGCTTCGATGGCCGGGCCACCGGAAATGGTCAAGAGGGGCTGCCTGGAACGGACTTCGTGCGCGAAGTGGCCCAACTGCTCAAAGCGGGAGTAAAGCGCCAGCACTGTTTCCGCCGGCCCGAAGATGGAGGCATACCGCCTGCCGGACTGGTGGGCCGCCGTAGCCACATATCCGGTCAGCCCGGGGTCGAGTTGCACGGGGACCAGATTGGCCCCGGCCCAACAGGCTCCAAGGAGGGTGTCGTCGTCGAACACGCCAAAGACGCTGGCGCCGCCGCTGGTGGGCGCTGCCGTTCCCACGCTGTCCAGATGCGCCAGGATGAAGACGTTGGCAACGGGATCTTCGCTCGCAAGCGCGCGAAGGGCCAAGGTGTCGGCACTGCCGAGCACCCTGACCCCCAGGCCTGTCTCGTTACGAGACGCTAACCACGGGGCTACCCTTGACAGCATCTTCGCCATCGGCCTCCCCCATCTCTTCAGCGATACGCATGGCCTCTTCGATCAGTGTCTCAACAATTTCGCTTTCAGGCACTGTCTTGATGACTTCGCCCTTCACGAAAATCTGGCCTTTACCGTTTCCGGAGGCCACACCGAGGTCCGCTTCGCGGGCTTCGCCGGGGCCGTTGACTACACAACCCATGACAGCAACGCGGAGAGGGATTTCCATCCCCTCAAGGCCGGCGGTTACTTGCTCAGCCAGCGTGTACACGTCCACCTGGGCGCGGCCACAGGACGGGCAGGACACAATCTCAAGCTTGCGTGGACGCAGGTTCAATGACTGCAGGATCTGGTTGCCAACTTTGATTTCCTCCACGGGCGGCGCCGAGAGGGAAACGCGGATCGTGTCGCCGATCCCGCGGGACAGCAGTGCCCCGAAAGCAGTTGCGGACTTGATGGTTCCCTGGAAGGCCGGACCCGCTTCGGTTACGCCAAGGTGCAGGGGCCAGTCGCCCTTTTCGGCGAGCATCTCGTAGGCGGCCACCATGATCACGGGGTCGTTGTGCTTCACGGAGATCTTGAAGTCGTGGAAACCGTGCTCCTCGAAGAGCGAGGCTTCCCAGACCGCAGACTCCACCAGCGCTTCAGGGGTGGCCTTGCCGTACTTCTTCATGATGCCCGGTTCCAGGGAGCCGGCGTTGACGCCAATGCGGATGGACGTCCCATGGTCTTTCGCAGCCGCGGCGATTTCCTTGACCTGGTCATCGAACTTCCGGATATTGCCGGGGTTCACACGGACCGCTGCGCATCCCGCTTCAATGGCCGCGAAAACATACTTCGGCTGGAAGTGGATATCGGCAATCACGGGGATCTGGGATTTGCGGGCAATGATCGGCAACGCCTCGGCGTCGTCGGCTGACGGACAGGCAACACGGACGATGTCGCAGCCGGAGGCCGTCAGTTCAGCGATCTGTTGAAGCGTGGCGTTGATATCCGTGGTGGGCGTCGTAGTCATGGACTGCACGCTGATGGGTGAATCAGAACCAACACCAACGGACCCAACCTTGATCTGCCGCGTCTTGCGGCGAGGGGCAAGGACGGGGGGTGGGGCTGCTGGCATTCCCAGGCTGACCGAGGTCACGTGGACTCCTTGGGTTTGGGGTGGATCGTTGTGGTGGAGGACGCGGGAGCTAGGATGCGTGGGCAGCCAGGACGCCGATAATGGGGTCCCATTCCGTGGTGCGGATGCCGGCTATGACTCCGGCTTCGGCGAACGGATCCTGCTTCAGGAGGTCGTTGAGTTCGGCTTCATCAGCCGACTTGAAGATGAGCAGGGCGCCGGCGCCGTCACCGTAGGGGCCGCTGGCAAGCAGGGTGCCGTCTTCCGCGAGGTCGCCGAGCCAGGCACGGTGCGCCGGGCGGGCTTCGTCGCGGAGGGCGCCGGATTCGGCGACGTATACATACTCAACAGCGAAAACAGTCATGGAGCTAGCCTATCCCGCCGCGTCCGATGATCCGCCATCCATTCCAGCCCACTGAGTGGGCCCTGCGGGAATCTCAGCCAAAGATATTCACTGGCTTGACGATGTCCGCGTAAATCAGCAGGGCTCCCATGGCCATCAGCAGCGCGGCCACCACATACGTGGCGGGAAGGAGCTTTGCGATATCGAACGCACCCGGATCCGGCTTTCCCCTCAGCCTGGCCACCTGGCGCCGGGCCCCCTCATACAGGGCACCCGCCACGTGGCCGCCGTCGAGAGGCAGCAGGGGTACAAGGTTGAAGATGGCCAGCGCGAAGTTCAGGCCCGCAAGCAGCCCTACCAACGTTCCAATGCGCGCCTGGAGGGGGACCTCTTCCATCGCAGCGACCTCGCCGGCCACACGGCCGACGCCAACCACACTGATGGGGCCGTTGGGATCCCTGGGTTCCTCGCTGAAGGCGGCCTTCGCCACACCAACCACACGGGCGGGCAGGTTAAGGATCACTCCCGATATCTGCTTGATGTTCTCCCCCGCCATGGGAAGAACCGACGACGCCGGCTGGGGAACCAAGGCGCTCTGCGGGCCGATTCCCAGGAAGCCCACCTCCTGGTACTTCAGCGTGCCGTTGGCGTCCTGCTCCTGGCGTCCATCGGCACCCACAACCGGCCGCGAGGACAAAACTGGAGTAACTGTAGTGGAAACTTCCGAGCCGTTGCGCTCGACGGTGACGGGTACTGCTTTGCCGGCGGAGGCCCGGATCCAGCCGGTGAGTTCATCCCAGCTGGTGACAGCCTTGCCGTCGAAAGTCTTGACGACGTCGTTCGGCTGCAGCCCGGCAGCCGCAGCCGGTGTTGGCTTGCAGTCCGCCGAGTCCGGGTCCACCGTTTTCCCCGCAGCCACCTGGCACTTTGAGACGTCCGCGATGGTTGTGGTGGGCGTGGCAACGCCAAAACCCATGAGCAGGATGGCGAGGAGAACCAAACCGATCAGCATGTTCATGGCCGGACCGCCGAGCATGACGATGATCTTCTTCCAGACCGGAAGCTTGTAAAAGACCCTGCCTTCGTCCCCGGGGCCAACTTCTTCGTGGGCGACGGAACGGGCTTCGCTGGCAAGCGTCTGGAACATGCCCGTGCTGGAGGGACGTACCCCGCCATCTTCTTTGTTGGGCGGGTACATACCGATCATGGCCACATAGCCGCCCAAAGGAAGGGCCTTGAATCCGTACTCCGTTTCGCCCTTCTTCCTGGACCACAACGTGGGCCCGAAACCAATCATGTACTTGGTCACGCGCACCTTAAAGAGCTTCGCGGGGACCAGGTGGCCAACCTCGTGCAGAGCGATGGACACTGCGACGCCAATGGCGACGAAGACGACTCCAAGGATGAAAAGAAGGACGGGACTCATGCCGACGGGACTGCTTCCATAGGGGTTTCTTTAACGGTATCTCTGCTATACGGAGGTGTTGGCTAAACGATCATGGGTGCGCGTGCGTGCCCAGCTCTCAGCATCCAGCACGGACTCCACCGTAAGCTCCGAAGAACCTGAATGTTCGCTGAGGACGGACTCCACTGTGTCTACGATGTCCGTGAAGCGGATGCGGCCGGCGTGGAAAGCCTCCACGGCTTCCTCGTTGGCCGCGTTGAAGACGGCAGGATAGGTGCTGCCCTGCTTCGCGGCCTCCTTTGCGAGCTCCACGGCCGGAAACGCAACTGAGTCCAGTGGTTCGAACGTCCAACTTGTGGCTTGGGTCCAGTCGCATGGCTGTGCAGCCCGTGGAACCCTCCCGGGCCAGCCCAGGCCCAAGGCGATGGGAAGCCGCATGTCAGGCGGCGACGCCTGGGCGATGATGGACCCATCCACGAACTGGACCATGGAGTGGACCACCGACTGTGGATGGACCACGACGTCGATCCTGTCCAGGGGTACGTCGAAGAGCAGATGTGCCTCGATCACTTCAAGGCCCTTGTTGACCAGGCTCGCAGAGTTGGTGGTGACCATGAGGCCCATATCCCATGTTGGATGCGCGAGGGCCTCAGCGGGTGTGACATCGTGCAGCTGCTCGCGGCTGCGGCCACGGAAGGGTCCGCCGGACGCCGTGAGAATCAACTTCTCGACCTCCTGCTCAGTACCCGAACGCAGGCACTGGGCGATGGCCGAATGTTCGGAATCGACAGGCACAATCTGGCCGGGTCCGGCAGCTGCTTTTACCAGGGCACCACCGACAATCAGCGACTCTTTATTGGCGAGCGCCAAGGTGGCACCGGATGCCAGCGCGGCCAGGGTTGGCGCCAGGCCTATGGAACCGGTGATGCCGTTGAGAACGACGTCGCATTCCACTTCTGCGATGCGGGTGGACGCATCGGGTCCAACGAAAATTTCCGGTGCAAAGTTGCGCAGGCCGCTTCGGGCCGCGGCGGCGTCAATCAGGTTCTGCAGTGCTTCCGGATCGCCCTGGGCAATGCCTATTGCCTGCGCCCGCGTGTGCACAGCTTGATGGGCAAGCAATTCCAGGTTCCCGCCTCCGGCGCTCAGTGCCAGAACTTCGAAAAGGTGCGGGGCGCCGTCGACGACGTCAATCGCCTGTGTGCCGATGGAACCGGTGGACCCGAGGATGACGATCTTGCGCGGCTGCATTGCTTAAGTATCCCAGCACGTGCAGAAGGCTGTGAACGGAGCATCGGGCTAAGTGGAAAACCCTGCTTGACCACTTCTTTCCCGCGCGTAACGTGGAATTTGTGGAGTGGCTGGCCTGGTTTGACGCGCAGGACTGGTTTGACGCGCAGGACTACGAATTTGCGCGCCAGGTATTGCAACGCGGAACTGCCGCCCTTTACCTGGTTGCGTTCCTCTCCACCATGAACCAGTTTCCTGCACTCCTTGGCGAGCACGGCCTGCTTCCGGTCCCGTCGTTCCTTGACATGGCGCGCCGTCTGGCCCGGCCCACTCTCTTCTCGTGGCGGTACTCGGATGCCCTGCTGCGTGCTGTCTGTTGGGTGGGAATTGCCGTGTCGGCCTTGCTGGTGTTGGGCCTGCCGCAGCTGGGACCACCGTGGCTGCCGATGCTGGCGTTCCTCAGCCTCTGGTTCCTGTACATGTCGATCGTGAATGTGGGCCAGACGTTCTATGGCTTTGGTTGGGAGATCCTGCTGCTGGAAGCCGGTTTCACCGTAGCTTTCCTTGGCTCGGACCAGGTTCCACCGCCCACCACCATCCTGGTCTTGATTGTTTGGCTGGTATTCCGGCTTGAGTTCGGCGCGGGAATGATCAAAATCAGGGGCGGCCGCGAGTGGCGCGACCTCACCGCGATGCTCTACCACCACGAGACGCAGCCGATGCCCGGGCCGCTGAGCCGGCAGTTCCATCTCCTCCCCCGCCCCCTGCACAAAGTGGAAGTGGTGGGGAACCACTTCGCGCAGTTGGTTGTTCCGTTCTTCCTGTTCGCGCCGCAACCGCTGGCTAGTATCGCGGCAGGAATCATCGTCGTGACGCAGCTTTGGTTGGTGGGCAGCGGCAATTTTGCCTGGCTGAACTGGATGGCAATAATCCTCGCCTTCGCTGCAGTGAGTGATCCGGTGGCGCATGGGGTTCTTCCCGTCATCCCGCTCGAGTGGCATGCAGGTGCCGAAACCCCGGCGTGGTGGTTCGTCGTCGTACTTGCCGTGACGGTCCTGTTGCTGGTCCTCAGCTACCGGCCGCTTCTGAACCTGTTCTCGCGCCAGCAACTCATGAATGCGAGCTTCAACCGCTGGCGCCTCGTGAACGCCTATGGTGCGTTCGGTACGGTGACGAAGCAGCGGATCGAGATCGTCGTCGAAGGCACCATGGCTGAAGAGCCCGATGCAGCTGACGAGCAGTGGCTGGAGTACGGCTTCAAAGGCAAACCCGGGGACGTGCGCCGCATCCCGCGGCAGTGGGCGCCATACCACCTCAGGCTTGATTGGCTCATGTGGTTCCTGCCCCTGCGGACCGTCCACGAAGGGTGGTTCTACGCCTTCCTGGAGAAGCTGTTGGAGGCAGACAAGCCCACGCTTGGGCTGCTTCGCTATGACCCGTTCGACGGCGAACGCCCGCGTTGGGTGCGTGCACGCAGCTATCTTTACCGTTTCGCCAGCCGTGCGGAGTTCCGTGAGACGGGTGGGCGTTGGGTGCGGGTGTTCCTGTATGACGCCATTCCGCCGGTCTCACTTACGCCTCGACGGCGGCGGCTCCTTTAGTGTTGTCTGGCCTGGCCTCGGATGCGGGCTTGGCCTGGGCGGGTTTGGTTTGGGACGTGGGCGGTGGTGCTGTGGATTCACGGACCACCAGATGCGTTGCCAGCTCCACGCGGCGGGAGTCGATGTCCTCGCCACGGACCTGGCGCAGGATGAACCGCAGGGCAGAGCGGCCCATCTCCTGCAATGGCTGTGACACGGACGTCAGGGGTGGAACGGATTCTTCCGCCTGGTGTGTGCCGTCGAAACCGACGAGGCTCATGTCCTCCGGGATCCGGATGTTCTGCCTTCGCGCTTCTGCCAGGACACCCAGCGCGATGCTGTCACTTCCAGCGAATACTGCCGTGGGGGGATCCTCAAGTGCAAGCAGGGCCTTCATGCCCCGCACACCGTTCTCGGGCCGGAACGGGCCGGAGGAGACATAGTCGTCGTCCACGGCAATGCCCTCTGCCATGAGTGCCGCCATATAGCCGTGTAGCCGCGCCTGGCTGCATTCTGCCGTGGCAGGTCCGCCGATATAGGCGATTTTGCGGTGTCCCAACCCGAGCAGGTGGGTAGCCGCGGCCTTGCCTCCGGCCCAATTGCTTGCGCCAACGCTGAAGACGTCTGCCGGCGGCGGGTTGAGGGGGTCCACCACCACGATGGGGATCCGGCGGCGCTGGAACGCTTCCAACTGTGCGGAGCCAAAGGCGGAAGTGACCACGATCATTCCGCTGCGGCCTTCGTCGATAATGCGTTGGGCCCGCTCCTCGGGTCCCAAGGGTGACGCTGTTTGCCTGCTGGTCACCGAGAGGATGACCTCCATGTCCGAGACCGCCGCATGCTCCATCACCCCGTTGAGGACTTCCACGGAGTAGGCCGAGTTCAGGGAGTCGAAAACCACTTCAACCGACTGCCGGAGCGGAAGGCTTTTGCGTTGGAGGGGCGATTTGTATCCGGTTCGTTGCAAGGCCTCAAGCACGCGCGCCCGGGTTTCCTCGGCCACGTCCTCCCTGCCGTTCACCACCTTGGAAACCGTAGGCGCTGAAACCCCCACCTCTTTGGCCACGGCAGCCAATGTGAGTTTGAGCGGACGTTGCTCGCGTTTCATAATCCCCCTGCTTTCGAAATATTTCGGCTTGGTTCGAGTATGCGGGATGCCCGCGGAAAGCTCAAGACCGCCGCAACAGCAGGCGACACCTCGCAGAAGTAAGCCTTGACGTGTGATCGAATGCACTTTAGTTTAGACCGTGACCTAAACATCATTCGTGAAATATTTCGGTATTTTTCGAGACACGGTCACTCCTTTGGGAGATGGGCACGCAGTGCCCAACGAGGCGACTACACATGGAGAAGCAATGAAGCAGTTCCAATCATCACGGCGTTCTTTTCTGGCTCTGGCGGCAGTTACACCATTCGCAGTCATGGCAACCAGTGCCTGCGGTACGTCCGGACCGGGCAGCGCGAGCGGAGGAGGAGCCAGCATGTGGTTCCTCTCCGGTGAGCCGAACCAGACCACCATCCAGAAGGCCGTCGATGCTTTTGGTTCGTCGAATCCCGACAACAAGATTGCTGTGACGTACTTCCAGAACGATGCATACAAGACGAAGATCAAAACCGCGATCGGCGCCGGCCAGGCCCCAACCATTGTTTATGGATGGGGCGGCGGAACGTTGAAGACCTACGCCGAGGCCAACCAGGTGGAAGACCTGACCAGCTGGTTCGAGGCCAACCCGGACCTGAAAAACAAGTTCTTCCCCGCTTCGTTCGGTGCAGCCACCGTCAACGGCAAGATCTACGCCCTCCCCAACCAGTACGTGGCCCCTGTTGTCCTGTTCTACAACAAAGAGCTCTTTGAAAAGGCCGGGGTGCAGCCACCCAAGACCTGGGATGACGTCATGTCATTGGTCAAGACCTTCAACGACATGGGCGTAGCTCCGTTCTCCTTGGGCGGTCAATCCCGCTGGACCTCGATGATGTGGCTGGAATACCTGCTGGACCGCATCGGAGGGGCCGAGGTGTTCAAGGCGATCTTCGAAGGCAAGCCCAACGCCTGGATGGATCCGGCCGTGATCGAAACGGGAACCAGGATCCAGGAACTGGTATCCGCCGACGGCTTCATCAAGGGCTTCTCCTCCATCACGGCAGATTCGAAGGCAGACCAGGCGCTGTTGTTCACCGGCAAAGCCGCCATGTTGCTTCAAGGTTCCTGGGTCTACGGACCTATGAAGAAGGAAGGCCAGAACTTCGTCCAGAACGGAAAACTGGGCTTCGTCACCTTCCCGACCATCCCGGGAGGCAAGGGAGATCCTAAGAATGGCGTAGGCAACCCTGCCCAGTACATGTCGATTTCGGCCAAGGCCACCGACAAAGAAAAGGAAACGGCCAAGAAGTTCTTCAAGGACGGCATCATGACAGATACGGTCATCGACGCCTACATCAACTCCGGTTCGGTCCCGATCGTCAACGGAATTGAAGACAAGCTCGCAACGTCGCCGGACAAGGACTTCCTGAACTTCGTCTACGACATGGCCAAGAATGCCCCGAACTTCCAGCAGTCCTGGGATCAAGCCCTGAGCCCGACCGCGGCCGAGGCCCTGCTCAACAACATCGACCAACTGTTCCTCAAGTCGATCACGCCACAGCAGTTCGCCGAGAACATGAATGCCACCCTGGGCAAATGAGTTCAACAACCACTCACAGGGCTGCCACTGGATCGCGGAAAGTCGAGCAGGCCGGGCAGCAAAAATCCGCACTCGCCTGGCTGACAGTGCCGGCTTTGATCTTCTTCGTGGTGTTTGCGCTCGTGCCGCTGGTAGGTGTCCTGGTGCTGAGCTTCGCCAACTGGGACGGCATCGGGGCCATCGGAGCGGCCGGCCTGGAGAACTGGTCCTCAGTACTCACCGACCCCGGACTCTACAACGCACTGGGCCTGACTTTCCTGATCATGATTGTCTCCTGGCTGGTTCAGACTCCCATCAGCCTTCTCCTGGGAGTCTTCACGGCAGGTACACAGCGTTACAGGGCTGCCTTGGCAGTGTTGTACTTCTTGCCGCTTCTCCTCTCCTCCGCGGCAGTTGCCATCGCGTACAAGGCACTGTTGGACCCTAACTTTGGCCTGGCCATGGGACTGGGATTGCCCATCCTGGCCCAGGACTGGCTGGGCGTCCCGCAGTTGGCATTGGGCCTGGTCATCTTCGTGATCGCCTGGCAGTTCGTGCCCTTCCACACACTCATCTATCAAGGTGGCGTCCGGCAAATCCCCAAATCCTTGTACGAGGCTGCACAGATCGATGGTGCGGGAATCATTAAGCAGTTCTTCCACATCACGCTTCCGCAGCTGAAATACACCATCATCACCTCGTCCACCCTGATGGTCGTAGGATCGCTGACGTACTTCGACCTCATCTTCGTCCTCACCGGTGGCGGGCCTGGTAATTCCACGCGCATCCTGGCGTTGGACATGTACTTGCGCGGCTTCCGCGCGAACCTGATGGGCCCGGCAAGTGTCATCGCCGTCATCCTCGTCGTTATAGGCCTTGTCCTTGCCTTGTTCCTCCAGCGCCTTGGAGGCAAGGACAAGCAGGGCAGCCAATTGGAAGGTTTGTAAGGTGAGCACTGTCCTTCAAAGCGATTCGAAAACCGCTCCGGCCACTCCCCCGGGCCATTCCATGAAGGCCAAGCAGAGCCTTGGTTCACGGGTCAGGCGGCTGAACATTCCCGGCGGCCTTGGCGGTTGGATATGGCTGGCCATCATCATTGTGCCGATCTATTACATCGTCATCACCAGCTTGAAGACCTCCGAAGGGTACTTTGGGCAGAATCCGCTGGCCCTCCCTACGGCTCCTACGTTGGAGAACTACCAACTGGTTCTCGAGGCCAACTTCACGACGTACTTCATGAACAGCGTGATCGTCACACTTGGCTCCGTGATCCCCACGGTGTTGATCTCCTTCATGGCTGCCTTCGCGATCGTTCGTGGTCGCGGCCGGTACCTGAAGTTTGTCAACGGCATGTTCCTGATGGGCTTGGCGATTCCGCTCCAGGCAACCATCATTCCGATCTACCTGATGATCATCCGGCTGAATCTGTATGACAGCCTCCTTGCCATCATGCTTCCCTCCGTAGCGTTCGCCATTCCGTTGACGGTCCTGATCCTGTCCAACTTCATCCGCGATGTGCCGAACGAATTGTTCGAGTCAATGCGCCTGGACGGCTGCAGTGATTGGCAGACGATGTGGAGGTTGGCGCTGCCCTTGACCCGCCCGGCGATAGTAACCGTGGCAATTTACAACGGCTTGCATGTCTGGAACGGATTCCTACTGCCCTTGGTGCTCACCCAAAGCCCCGGACTCCGTGTCCTCCCCTTGGGGCTGTGGACTTTCCAAGGCGAGTTCAGCGTCAACATCCCCGCCGTACTGGCCTCTGTCGTCCTGAGCACCCTGCCAATCCTGGTGATTTACGTCCTTGGACGCCGTCAGCTGGTCAGTGGCCTGACCGCAGGCTTCAGCAAGTAGCCAGGTGCGAATTCAGACAAGAAAGGACTTTCACATGTCAGAACCGAAACCCCTTCGCGTGGGCATGGTGGGCTACGCCTTCATGGGTGCCGCCCACTCCCACGCTTGGCGGACTGCTCCGCGGTTCTTCGACCTTCCGCTCGCCCCGGAATTGGCTGCCGTCGCCGGCCGCAACGAAGAAGGCGTCCGTGCTGCGGCACGCAAGTACGGTTGGGATTCCGTGGAAACCGACTGGCGCCGGCTGATCGAGCGCGATGATATTGACCTCATCGATATCTGCACCCCCGGAAACACGCATGCCGAGATCGCCATCGCCGCCTTGGAAGCGGGCAAGCACGTGCTCTGCGAAAAGCCCCTGGCCAATTCAGTGGAAGAGGCGGAGAAAATGACAGCCGTCGCCCAGGCGGCAGCAGAGCGCGGCGTGTTATCCATGTGCGGCTTCAGCTACCGCCGTACTCCCGCGTTGGCGTTGGCAAAGCGGATGGTGGAGGAAGGGCGCCTGGGCGATATCCGCCACGTCCGGGCGCAATACCTGCAGGACTGGCTCAGTGACGCCGACGCGCCGCTGACCTGGCGCCTGGACAAGTCCAAGTCCGGCTCCGGTTCCCTTGGCGATATCGGTGCCCACAGCATTGACGCCGCGCAGTGGATCACGGGTTCCACAATCACCGGGGTCTCGGCGCTGCTGGAAACCTTCGTGAAGGAACGGCCTGTGGGCGGTGACTTCGTGGGCCTCGGCGGCCGCGGCGGTTCGGACGCTCCCAAGGGCCCGGTCACGGTGGACGACGCCGCGCTGTTCACCGCCCGTTTTGCCGGAAAGCACGACGACGGCGCTGCCGCCACCACCGCCACGGAAGGCACCGCCGTCGGGACTCCTTCCGGCACTGGTTCCAGCACTATGGCAGGGCCCATCGGCATCTTCGAAGCCACTCGCTTTGCCCTTGGCCGCAAGAACGCCATGCGCCTGGAGCTCAACGGGACCAAGGGCTCGCTGGCTTTCGACTTCGAGGACATGAACTCGCTACAGGTCTACGATTCGGCGCTGGAACCTGACGCCGGATTCCGGAAGATCATTGTCACCGAACCGTCCCATCCGTACACAGGCAATTGGTGGCCCACCGGGCACGGTCTTGGCTACGAGCACGGATTCACCCACCAGGTGGTGGACCTGGTGAATGCCATCGGCGCTGGGGAGCAGCCCTCGCCGTCGTTCTCTGATGCCTTGCAGGTTCAAAAGGTGCTGGCCGCCGTTGAGGCGAGCGCGGGCAACGCGAGCCGCTGGCAGAACGTCTGAGAGGAACCAACATGACCCGACCCATCACCCTTTTTACCGGCCAGTGGGCCGACCTGCCGTTTGAGGAAGTAGCGCGCCTGGCTGGCGAGTGGGGCTTTGACGGCCTGGAGATAGCCTGCTGGGGCGATCATCTGGACCCGCAGCGCATCGTCGAGGACGACGCGTATCTTCAAGGCAGGCTGGACATCCTGGAGAAGCACCACCTATCGGTCCACGCGATCGCCAACCACCTCACCGGGCAGGCAGTTTGCGATGACCCCATCGATGAACGTCACCGGGACATCCTGGCACCGGACGTGTGGGGCGACGGCGATCCTGAGGGCGTCCGCCAGCGTGCTGCTGAAGCCATGAAGACCACTGCGCGTGCGGCGGCAAGGCTTGGCGTCAAGACCGTCACGGGGTTCACGGGCTCGTCCATCTGGAAGTGCGTCGCAATGTTCCCGCCGGCTTCCGAAGCCATGATCGAGCGCGGCTACCAGGACTTCGCAGACCGTTGGAATCCCATCCTGGATGTCTTTGACGAGGTAGGAGTCCGGTTTGCCTTGGAAGTCCATCCTTCGGAGATCGCCTACGACTACTGGACCGCCAAACGCACCCTTGAGGCCATCGGGCACCGGGAGAACTTCGGCCTGAACTTCGACCCCTCCCACTTCATCTGGCAGGACCTTGACCCCGTGATGTTCCTCCAGGACTTCGTGGACAAGATCTTCCACGTGCATGTCAAGGAATCCGTACGCCAACTCAACGGACGCAACGGCCGCCTTGGATCCCACCTGCCGTGGGCGGATCCCCGCCGCGGCTGGGACTTCGTCACCGCAGGCCATGGCGACGTGAACTGGGAACCCATTTTCCGCATGCTCAACTCGATCGGGTATGCCGGGCCCACCAGCATCGAATGGGAAGACGCCGGAATGGACCGGCTGATCGGCGCTCCGGAAGCGTTGGACATGGTCCGCCGGTTGGCTGCCATCCGTCCCCCGGCTGCGGCTTTCGATGCCGCCTTCGCCGCCCGCTGAACCCGCTTACAACACCCAACAGACTCACCCGGACGTTTAAGAATACAAAGGAAAACATGACAACCAAGAGTAAGACCGCACTTGTGGTTCGGGGCGGCTGGGACGGACACCAGCCGATAGAAGCCACCGAACTGTTCCTCCCCTTCCTCAAAGAGAACGGCTATGAGGTCAGGGTGGAGGAATCCCCCAAAATTTACGCAGACACTGAATACATGGCCGGAGTGGACCTCATCGTGCAGTGCATGACGATGTCCACCATCGAAAAGGACGAGTTCGAGGGGCTCCGCGCCGCCGTCGAAAATGGCACGGGGCTTGCCGGCTGGCATGGCGGGATCGCCGATTCCTACCGCAACACTTCGGACTACCTGCACTTGATCGGGGGCCAGTTCGCCTGCCACCCGGGCAAGCATGAAGACCAACGGACCGGGGAACAGCCGGACAACTATGTTCCCTACACGGTGAACATGCTCCCAGCCGCAGCAGAGCATCCCATTACCCAGGGAATCGCAGACTTTGACCTCGTCACCGAGCAGTATTGGGTTCTGGCCGACGACTACATCGATGTCCTGGCGACCACTACGCAAAAAGTACGCGAATGGGACCCTTGGAACCGTGAAGTGACCTCCCCCGCCATCTGGACCAGGCAATGGGGCAAGGGAAGAATCTTCGTTTCCACCCCCGGCCACCGAGTCGAAATCCTCCAGGACAGCAACGTCCGCACCATCATCGAAAGGGGCATGCTGTGGGCATCCCGCTAAATGTAGGAATCATTGGCTGTGGCGCCATCATCGCCCAGTACCTGACGAACTTCCGCAGACTGGATGCGATCAACCTCGTGGCCGTCGCGGACCTTGATCCCGCCCGGGCCCAAGCTGTTGCCGACTCTTACGACGGCGTCCGTGCTCTGACGGTGGACGAGCTTCTGGCCGCAGACGACGTCGAGCTCGTCCTGAACCTGACCATTCCTGCAGCGCATGCCGACGTCGCGCTCAAGGCCATTGCCGCGGGCAAGTCCGTGTACGGCGAGAAGCCGCTGGCAGCGACCACCGCCGAGGCCCGGCAAGTACTCGACGCCGCCGCCGCGGCAGGCGTCGCTGTCGGCTGCGCTCCCGACACCGTGCTGGGTACCGGCATTCAGACAGCGCGCAAAGCGATCGACGACGGCCTGATTGGCGCCCCGGTTTCGGCGACCGCCACCATGGCAACGCCCGGGCATGAGCGCTGGCACCCCAACCCCGATTTCTACTACCAGCCCGGCGGGGGTCCGCTGCTGGACATGGGCCCCTACTACGTATCCGCTCTGGTCACGCTGCTTGGCCCCATAGTGTCCGTGGTGGGCGCGGCCAGCCACACGCGCAGCGAACGAACCATTGGCTCCGGTCCCCGCGAAGGGCAAAAAGTGCCGGTGGAGATCGATTCCCACGTCACAGGTGTACTGGTGCACGCATCCGGCGCCCTGTCGACGCTGTTCATGAGCTTCGACGCCGTCAAGACCAAGAGCCCCAACATCGAAATCCATGGGGAGAAGGGGTCGCTCGTTGTTCCGGATCCCAACCACTTCGACGGCGACGTGCAGTTGTTCGAGTTGGGAGCCGACGACTGGAAAACCCTCCCCGTATCCGCGGGTTACGTCGACGCCGGCCGCGGCTTCGGCATCGCCGATTTGTCAGCAACTCCGGCGGGACAAGAGCCCCGCGCGGGTGGCCAACTCGCCTTCCATGCCCTTGAGGTCATGGAGTCTGTGCTGGAATCCGCCAAGACCGGACAGGCGGTAGCCATCCAGAGCACGGTCAAGCGTCCGGACATGGTGGAACTGGCAGAACTCACGACGCCGGTACGCGCCTAGCGCTGAGGACACGCCGAGGTGAACAGTTGAACCCACGGTTCGGTTTTCCCACGAACGCGTGGGTTCAACTGTCACTTCACGTGGCGGGCCCGGCGCAGTGTTGCCTCGGCGTGTTTGAGGATTGGGCCGTCGATCATCTTGCCCTTGAACTGGAAGACGCCCGTTCCGGCCGCAGATGCTGCATCGAGAAGCTCGGCGGCCTCGGTCACGGCTTCGGGCGTGGGCGCGTAGGCTTCCCGTACGGTTGCCACCTGGCTGGGGTGGATGCACGCCTTGGCACCGAAACCACTGGCCACGGCGTCAAGGGATTCAACAGACAGGCCCTGGAGATCGGGGATGTTCACATACACGGAGTCGATGGCTTCCTTGCCGGCGGCTTTGGCAGCAAGCAGCACAGCGGACCGTGAGTGCAGTGCCACGGCCCGGTAGCCGCCGTCGTCGTTCCGGCTGGAGAGGCCGCCCAGGGAAGCCAGCAGGTCCTCCGCGCCCCACATCAGGGCAACCACGTTGGGTTCCGCGGCGATGGCAGCAGCATTGACGATGCCGGCCGCGGTTTCGCAGAGCGCAATCACGCGGTAGCCCTCAAGCGCCCTGAGCTGCCCAGCACTCTCCGCTTTGGCGAGCATGACTGTGCGGTAGGGAGTGTGCGCCAGGCTGTGCAGGTCCTTCTCGAATTCTGCGGAGCCCGCCGGGTTGACGCGGATAATCGTCCTGCTGGGGTCCAGCTCAGCAGTCTCTCCTTCGGATCCGAGCTGCGCGAGGATCGCGCCCCGGGCCCGCTGCTTGTCCGCCGGAGCCACGGCATCTTCGAGGTCAAGGATCACGGCATCCGAGCGCTCCGCCGCCTTGCCGAAACGCTCTGGCCGGTCAGCTGGGCAAAACAGGAGTGCCGGCCCCATGGTGAACGGCGTAATGGCTCCGTCGAGTGACGAGTCGGAAGAAGGCATGAACGGTTCCTTGCTGCTGGAGTGCTAACAAATGTGGAAAACAGCCTAGGACTGTGCGGCGTGTGCTTCCTGGGTCCACATCAAGCAGGTACGCGTGGCAAGTGCCACCACCACTCCGTCCTGGTTCCTGCCAGTATGTTGCATGGTTACCACACCTTGGCCAGGACGCGAGGACGACAACCTCTTGGCGGTGATCACCGTTTCCGTGTACAGGGTATCCCCGTGATAGAGCGGGTGCGGAAAGGTGACATCCGTCAGCCCCAGCTGGGCGATGATGGTGCCCTGCGTCAGTTGGGTCACTGACTGCCCCACCATTGTGGACAAGGTGAACATCGAGTTCATCAGCCGCTGCCCGAAAGGCTGGGCGGAACTCCAGGCTGCATCCAGGTGCAGCGCCTGGGTGTTCATGGTCAAAGTAGTGAACAGGACGTTGTCCGTCTCCGTCACTGTTCGTCCGGGCTTGTGGGCGTAGATCACGCCCTCTTCAAGCTCATCGAAGTACAGTCCACGCTGCTCAACAACACGCGTCATACGGTGAGTTCCTGGTCCTCTTCGAAGAGTTCAGCCCCGGTGGCAGCCACTACATCGTCCAAAGTGACGTTGGGGGCGAGCTCACGAAGGACCAACCGCGGCTCCCCTTCATCCTTGACGACGTCGATCACGGCAAGGTCGGTGATGATCCGGTCCACGCAGCCTTTGCCCGTCAGGGGCAGGGTGCAGTCCTTGACGATTTTGGGCCTGCCGTTGCGGTCCACGTGCTCCATCATGACGATCACCTTCTTGGCGCCGAACACGAGGTCCATGGCCCCACCCATGCCCTTGACCATTTTTCCGGGGATCATCCAGTTGGCAAGATCGCCGTTGGCCGCCACTTCCATGGCCCCCAGGACCGCCACATCCACGTGGCCGCCCCGGATCATGCCAAAGGACGAGGCCGAATCGAAGAAGGCAGCCCCCGGTTTGGTGGTGACAGTTTCCTTGCCGGCGTTGATGAGGTCCGGGTCAACCTGGTCCTCGGCAGGGTACGGGCCGACGCCCAGAATGCCGTTCTCGGAATGGAGGATCACTTCCACACCCGCGGGAATGTAGTTGGGGATCAGGGTGGGCATCCCGATCCCCAGGTTCACGTACTGACCGTTGGTGAGTTCCCGGGCTACCCGTGCGGCAAGTTCGTTGCGGCTCCAGCCTTTGGCCTCGTGATGGTCGACGTCGGCACGCCGGTACTCGTGCCGCACGGCTTCGGGGCGGGGCGGGATGTCATGATACGAGTTGTCGTTCACTGTGCTGCTCCTGCCTGCCCGGTTGCCTGGCTGGTGGTCAGGGCCACCGTCCGTTTCTCAATCCGCTTCTCCGTTGTGGGAGCCACCACCACCCGCTGGACGAAAATGCCAGGGGTATGGATGTGCTCCGGATCCAGCTCGCCGGTTTCCACAAGCTCTTCGACCTCGGCGATTGTTGTCCTGGCAGCCATGGCACAGAGGGGGTTGAAGTTCATGGCTGTTGCATGGAAAACGAGGTTGCCGTGGCGGTCGCCCTTCCACGCATGGACCAAGCCGAAGTCCGGAGTCAGCGACTCTTCCAGCACATAGTCGGCGTCATTGAAGGTGCGCACCTCCTTCGGCGAGGAGGCGATCGCAACGTTCCCCTCGGCGTCGTACTTTTGCGGCAAGCCGCCCTCGGACACCTGGGTGCCCACACCGGCCTTCGTATAGAAAGCGGGAATGCCTGCACCGCCGGCCCGCAGTTTCTCGGCGAGTGTTCCCTGCGGCGTGAGGACTACCTCCAGTTCACCGGCGAGGTACTGCCTGGCAAACTCCTTGTTCTCACCCACGTACGAGCTGATGGTACGCCGGATTCGTCCGTCCCTGAGGAGGATGCCCAGGCCCCAGTCGTCCACTCCGCAGTTGTTGCTGACGGTTTCGAGGTCCGTGGTGCCTTGGCTGTGGAGTGCATCGATGAGTGACACTGGGATACCGCATAAGCCAAAACCGCCAACGGCGAGCGAGGCGCCGTCGGGTATGTCCTTCACCGCTTCCGCGGCGCTGGCAACAACCTTGTCAATCATCCTTGATCCTTCCCGTACGGTTACAGACCCAGCTCGCGGGCGATGAGCATCAACTGGACCTCGGTGGTGCCCTCCCCGACTTCAAGGATCTTGGAGTCGCGGTAATGGCGCGCCACCGTGAATTCGTTGATGAAGCCATAGCCACCGAACACCTGGGTGGCGTCCCGTGCGTTGTCCATGGCTGCCTCGCCTGCGACCATCTTAGCGATGGCCGCTTCAGTCTTGAACGGCTTGCCGGCCAGCATCCTTGCCGCGGCATCGTAATAGGCCAAACGAGCCGTATGGGCCCTGGCCTGCATCCTTGCGATCTTGAATTGGATGGCCTGGTACTTGCCGATGTTCTGGCCAAATGCGGTGCGTTCCTTGGCATACTTCACCGAAAGGTCCACACAACCCTGGGCCGCGCCCGTGCCCAAAGCGGCAATGGCAATGCGGCCCTCGTCAAGGATCGACAGGAAGTTGGCATACCCCCTGCCCCGCTGGCCCAGGAGGTTCGCCTCAGGAACCCGGACGTTGTCCAACGTCAGCGGATGCGTGTCCGACGCATTCCAGCCCACCTTGTTGTAGGCCCGCTCTGCCTTGAAGCCCGGGGTTTCGGTGGGAACCAGAATGGTGGATATCTCTTTCCTGGTGCTGCCGTCCGCGTTTTCCGTCTTGCCCGTGACGGCGGTGACTGTTACCAAGGTGGTGATGTCCGTGCCGGAGTTCGTGATGAACTCCTTGTTGCCGTTGATGACCCATTCCCCGTTGTCCACGTGGGCGTGGGTCTTGGTACCGCCGGCATCGGAACCGGCCTCCCGCTCAGTCAACCCGAACCCGGCCAGGGATCGTCCGGATGCCAGCTCCGGAAGCCAACGCTCCTTCTGTTCCTGCGTGCCGAACCGGTACACCGGCATGGCGCCCAGGGACACGCCGGCCTCAAGGGTGATTGCCACAGACTGGTCAACACGGCCCAACTGCTCCAAAGCCAGCGCCAGGGCGAAATAGTCCCCGCCCATTCCACCGAACTCCTCCGGGAACGGCAGGCCAAACAGCCCCATCTCCCCCATCTGCTTGATGACTTCATAGGGGAAGCTGTGTTCTTCATCGTGTTTGGCAGATACGGGTGCCACCACTTCGTCGGCGAATTCGCGGACGGAATCACTGAGGTCCTGGTATTCCTCGTTGAGGTCAAAACTGCTCATAGCTGGACTTCCTTGTCTGTTTCTGCGGGCTTGTCTGTCTCTGCGGGCCCATCCAGAGGGGCTGCCGCGTGGATAGTGGCGAGCACCTGGTCGGCTTTGACCAGGTCGCCCGGTTTGCTGGTGAGGTGGACGGTCCCGGCAACCGATGCCACCAGTTGGTGCTCCATTTTCATGGCTTCGACCGACAGGAGCGGCTGTCCCTCCTGGACCATGTCGCCGCTGGCAACTGCCACGGAAACCACCGTTCCCGGCATCGGCGAGCGCACCTCCGGGTCCGCAGCACCTTCTTCGCGCTGGATGCCTGCCAGCATCCTCTGAAGACGTTCGGCGCGGTCCAGGACTTCCAGACGGCAGGACAAGCCGTCGTTGCATAGGTAGATGTCCTGGGTCCCGCTCACGTCTGCTGGTGATAGACCAACCGCGTAGGTGACCCGACCGCCGTCGAGCTCCAGGACGATGCCGTCACCGGTGCGCTCCACCACTGTGACCTTGGCGGCCCGGCCGGCTTCAGGGCCGGCGTCGATGACTGCCGCGAAAGTGCCGGAGTCCTCCGTCAACGCCACTGTGGCGGTGCCGCCCCCCGGCAGCCCGAAGCTGGCTCTCCAAGCGGCCCGCCGGCCGATACGCCACGAGTCCGGCGAACTCCAGGCGCTGCCAGCGAGCATGGAAGCACCGGACGACGCCTTCCTTTCGAGCCACAGCGTCAGGGCTGCGGCAATCAACTCGTTGGCGCCGACGTGCCTGAATTCCATGGACGGCAGCTTGCGTTCGATCAGCCCCGTGTCCAGGTGGCCCTCCCGGACGTCAGGATCATTGATCAGCAGCCGGAGATATTCCACATTCGTGTCCAAGCCCAGGAGCGTGTACCTGCCCAGGGCGGCGTCCAAGGTGTCCAGCGCAGCGGCGCGGTTGTCGCCCCAGGCGATGACCTTGGCCAGCATGGGATCGTAGTCGCCGGTGATCTCAAGGTCCTCGCGCATAGCGGAGTCGATCCGAACGTTAGCGTTGGAGCGTTGCTCTCCGAGCACCTTGGGATCCGCCCCGCCATTCTCGGCGAGCGCAACGACGCGCCCCATCGAGGGCATGAAGTTCCGTTCCGGTACTTCTGCATAGACGCGCGCCTCTACGGCGTGGCCTTCAAGAACGACGTCGGACTGCGCAACGGTGAGCACCTCACCGGCGGCGATCCGCACCTGCCATTCAACGAGGTCTATCCCGGTGACCATTTCGGTGACGGGGTGCTCCACCTGCAAGCGCGTGTTCATCTCCATGAAGAAGAACTCATCGGGATGTTCGTCGGACACCAGGAATTCCACGGTGCCGGCACCGCTGTATTTGACCGAGCGTGCTGCGTTGCAGGCTGCTTCTCCAATGCGGGCCCGTTCGGCCGGGCCGTCCGCCAGCGATTCGAAGAGTGCCGAAGGAGCTTCCTCGATCACTTTCTGATGGCGGCGTTGGAGGGAACATTCGCGCTCGCCCAGGTGGATGACGTTGCCGTGGTTATCCGCGAGGACCTGGACCTCGATGTGGCGGGGTGCCTTGATGAGCCGCTCCAGGAACAGGGTGTCATCGCCGAACGCCGAAGCTGCCACGCGCCGTGCGGTCCGCAGTGTGGCGGCCATGTCTTCAGGCCGCTCCACGATGTGCATCCCTTTGCCGCCGCCGCCTGCCGAAGGCTTGATGAGCAAAGGAAAACCTACGGACGGCGCAGCGTCGATTAGTTCCTGGTCCGTGAGTCCGGGTACTGCGATTCCGGGTACGCATGGGACGTCGTAGGCCATGACGTGGTTTTTGGAACGGATCTTGTCACCCATGACCTCGATCGCGTCAATGCCCGGTCCGATGAACGTTATCCCCGCCGCGTCAAGGGCTTTGGCGAACTCCACATTCTCGGACAGGAAGCCGTATCCGGGGTGGACGGCCTCCGCACCGCTGCGGCGGCAGGCATCGATGATGGCCTCGATTTTCAAGTAGCTCTCCGAGGGCGCCGTGCCCCCGATCGCCACTGCGGTATCGGCAAGGGCCACGTGCCTGGCGTGCTTGTCCGCGTCCGAATAGACGGCAATGGAGCGGATGCCCATGTCCCTCAGGGTCCGGATCACGCGGCAGGCGATCTCACCGCGGTTGGCAACGAGGACGGCGCTGAACGGACGGGATGCCGCAGTGGCGGCCGGTGTGGTGGTGGTTGGCAGAGTCATGGTCACATCCTGAAGAGACCGAAGGAGGTCTCGGGCAGTTGCTGGCGGGAGACGACGTCCAAAGCCAAGCCCAGGACCCGTCGGGTGTCTGCGGGATCGATGATGCCGTCATCCCAAAGCCGGGCGGTGGAGTAATAAGGGCTGCCTTGTTCCTCGTACTGCTGCCTAATGGGAGCTTTGAAGGCTTCTTCTTCCTCGGCAGACCATTCCTGGCCGGCGGCCTCGTACTGGTCGCGTTTTACCGTTGCAAGGACACTGGATGCCTGGTTTCCGCCCATCACTGAAATGCGGGCAGCTGGCCACATCCACAGGAAACGCGGCGAGTAGGCCCGCCCGCACATGGAGTAGTTTCCGGCGCCGAAGGAGCCGCCGATGACAACTGTCAGCTTGGGGACCCTCGCTGTTGCGACCGCCGTGACCATCTTTGCGCCGTTCTTGGCGATGCCGCCTTGCTCGTAGTCCTTGCCCACCATGAAACCCGAGAGGTTCTGCAGGAAAATCAGCGGGACCCCGCGTTGATCGCAGAGTTCGATGAAGTGGGCGCCCTTGAGCGAGGACTCACTGAACAGGACCCCGTTGTTGGCAACGATGCCAACCGGGTGCCCATGAAGATGGGCGAATCCGGTCACCAGCGTGGTGCCATAGTTCTTTTTGAACTCATGGAATTGGGAACCGTCCACGAGCCGGGCAATTACTTCGCGGACATCGTATTGGGCGTTGACGTCCGTTGGCACCACGCCATAAATGCCGGAGGGGTCGACGACGGGCGGCAGGACGACGTCGAGCACGTCCCATGCCGGTTTCGCCGGCTTGGGCAACGTCGCCACGATGTCCCGAACGATCTCCAGCGCGTGCTGGTCGTTCTCGGCGAGGTGGTCCGTAACGCCCGAAATCCGGGAGTGAACGTCGCCGCCTCCCAGTTCCTCGGCGGTGACGATCTCGCCGATCGCTGCCTTCACCAGGGGCGGGCCGCCGAGGAAGATGGTGCCCTGATTTCTTACGATGACAGTCTCATCGCTCATGGCCGGGACATAGGCACCGCCGGCCGTGCACGAGCCCATCACCGAGGCAATTTGCGGAATCTTGGCCGCTGACATTTTGGCCTGGTTGTAGAAGATCCGGCCAAAGTGCTCTTTGTCGGGGAAAACCTCGTCCTGCTTGGGCAGGAATGCTCCCCCGGAATCCACGAGGTAGATACACGGAAGCTTGTTTTCCAAGGCAATTTCCTGAGCCCTGAGGTGCTTTTTTACCGTCATGGGGTAGTAAGTGCCGCCCTTGACCGTGGCATCGTTGGAAATCACCAGGACGTGCCGGCCATGAACCAACCCAATACCGGCAATCACGCCTGCGCCCGGCGAATCGTCGTTGTACATGCCGTTGGCTGCCAAGGGCGCTATCTCCAGGAAGGGGCTGCCCTCGTCCAGGAGGTAGTCGATTCGCTCGCGGGGCAGCAGTTTGCCTCGGGCGACGTGCCGCTCCCTGGATTTCGCGGGCCCCCCGAGGGCTGCCGCGGCAAGACGTTCCTTCAGCTCCCCTACGAGGGCCAGCTGCGCTTCCTGGTTGGCTTCAAAGGTGCCGCTGTGGGGTCCTGCCACGCTGGCGATTGTCTCCATTGACCACTGTTCCATTCCCGGCCCCAGGCCATTTCGGTTAGTGCCACGTAACTGAAATTTAGGTTAGTCTGTATTAACTGTGATGTCCAGCACGGTGGAACTTCACCAAGGAGGAGAACGTGACCGGAGGCCCGGAAACAGGAACTGTCGCCAGCCCAGCCCCAGCAAGCAATCCAGCCCCAGCAACGCAGCGAGGCCAGGCCAAGGAACTCCGCAGGTTGGCATTGCTTTCAGCGGCCGCGGGACTCTTTGCGGAGAATGGCTTCACACGGGTTTCGCTGGAGGATCTTGGGGCGGCGGCAGGCGTCAGCGGGCCTGCCGTGTACCGGCACTTCCCCGGCAAGCAGGCTGTCCTCGCCGAGCTTCTCCTCAGCGTCAGCCGCAATCTGCTCGACGGCGGCCTCCGCGTGGTCGCGGAAGCCGGGAACCCCATGGATGCGTTGAAGGGCTTGATCCAGTTCCAGGTGGATTTTGCGTTGAGCAACCCGGACGTCATACGTGTCCAAGACCGCGACTTCGGGAGCCTCAGCAGCACCGACCAAGCCGAAGTCCGGTCCTTGCAACGCGCCTACGTTGAAACGTGGGTGGACGTCCTGGCACGCATCCACTCCGATGCGGATGTCGCCGGCCTCCGTGTCCGGGCGCATGCGGCCTTCGGCCTTATCAACTCCACACCCCACTCCGTCCGCCATCACGGGCGGAAGATAGCGGTCAAGTCGGCCAGGCCCATCCTGGAACAGATGGCCCTGGCTGCGCTGACAGCAGCCTGACTGTTTACTCTTTCCGGGAGATCGTGACCGTCTTCCAAGTGCATCTTAAAATGTCAGACCCCGATGTAATGATTTTGATCATGGAAGACACCGTGCAGCTGACAGCACTTCGGACGGAACCGTCCCCTGTTGTCGCTGCCCTGGCCGCGATCCGGTCACAACGCTTCTTGAGCATGCCGGACTTGGTCAAGGCCGGGTTCAAGGATTCGACGGCGTCCATCACCGCCATCAGCCATTTCCACGCTGAACTGGGCAACAGAGTTGGGCTGGGCAACGACGCTGGGCTGGGCAACGGCAAGGCCAAGGTCGCCCGGGCTTCAGGGCCCGCGGGCGAGATAGCCACGAGTAGCGGGTCAACAGGCGCCAGATCCACGGACACCGGATCTACGTACACCGGGTCCACAGACGCTCCGATGGTAGACGCCTCGGCCCCCGCCGCCGGAAAGATCCGTGACTCAGATGGGAAAGCTCGCACCGGCCATGGCCCGGAGCTTGCTCAGCCGAGCCCCCATTTCGAAATTAGGCATCCCAATCCTGCAGCTACCGGAGGGGATCTGGCGGCTCTTCTTGAGGACAGTGCGGCTCTTTCGGACCCCCTGCGGGTGTCCGCAGCGGCCGACGCCGCGCGGCTGTGTGGGTTTGTTGAGGCCGCTGACTTTGCCGGCAGGATCGAGGAGATCTCCCGGTCGTTGGAGTACTTGCAGGTTGTCGCGGCGCAGGCGGTGGAAAGGACGCGGAAGGAAGCACAGCAAGCGTCACCGGGGTCGTCGGCTGGCGCGCCCGGGTGGCGGACCGGTTGGACCGAACCAGCCTCGGATGCGAGCGTTACGGGAACGGGCAGCGTCCTGGATGACGGGTACCGGAATGCCGCTGAGTTCCTTCGGGCCCGGTTGCGGATCAGCATCGGGGAAGCCCGGCGCAGGCTCGCCCTCGCACCCGACGTCCTTCCTCAGGCCGGAATGGCCGGGCAGGAGATCCCGGCCCGGCGCGAAGTGCTGGCCGAAGCCCTCTCCTCAGCTCTGGTGCCTTCCCGGTCCGCAACGATCATCAGCACCGCACTGGACAAAGTCCGGCAGCTCGCCGATGACGGCACCATCGCCCGGATGGAACACGCCCTCACCGCCACGGCCAGTGAATCCGACCCGGATTTCGTCACCAAAATGGCCAAACGCTGGGTCGATTCGATCGACCAAGACGGTCCCGAACCGTCCGAAGAAGTTCTCCGCCAAATCCAAGGCGCGTTCCTCCGCCGACGACGCCGCAACGGGCTCCACCACATCGAAATCTTCGCCACCGCAGAACAATACGAAACCCTGGCCACCGCCATGAATACCGCCACCAACCCACGACTCATGGGCCACAACGCCGAGCCCGCCATCGCGCCCGACGCCAGCACCAGCACCAGCACCAGCACCAGAACCAGCACCAGCACCAGCACCAGCACCAGCACCGACGATGGCACCGGAACGGCCCTCCACCCCGGACCAGAACACTCGTCAGGCGGACCGGATCTGGACCGTCGCACGCGGGCCCAGAAACTCCTCAACGGCCTCGTCGGAGCCTGTGCTGTCGCGATGACCACCGGGAAACTGCCCTCCAACGGCGGACTCCGCCCCCAACTCGCCGTCACCATCGACGAACGCGACCTCTTCGAACGACTCACGGGCCACCAACGACTCAGCACCGGCACAGCAACGTTCCAGGGACCGATGCACGCCAACACCATCCGCAAAATCGCCTGCGACGCCGATATCCTCCCCGTACTGCTCGGAACCGACTCCCGCATCCTGGACATCGGCCGCACCACCCGGATCTTCCCGCCCCACATCCGCAAAGCCATCACCGCCCGGGACCAAGGCTGCGCGTTCCCCGACTGCAGCATGCCCGCCCCCTGGTGCGAAGCCCACCACATCACCTACTGGTCACACGGCGGCACCACGTCAACCAACAACGGCACCCTGCTCTGCAGCCACCACCACCACCTCATTCACAAAGAAGACTGGCGCATCGACATCACAACAGGGGTTCCGTGGTTCATCCCGCCACCCCACATCGACCCCAAACAAACGCCCCGACGCAACCACCACCACACACCCCGGAGAACATAAACCTGCCCGACAAAGGTGCCGGATGCGTCACGGGGGGACTGTCCGATAAACGGTGTGTGGGCTCCGGCGGTTTTCATTGTTTGATGGTTCTTTCGAACCGTCCGGCGAACGTTATCGCGAACGCGTTGAGCGCGGGCTTCCACCTCATGGTCCAGCGTGCTCTTCCGCCGCCCGTTGGATCAAGGGATCTAGTGACCAGATACAGGCATTTCAGGGCAGCATTCTCGTTCGGAAGGTGCCGGATGCGATGTACAGATGGTTGCCGGGTGCCTGCGCGCGTGCACAGACGAGTGTCAGTGCGCGTGCACAGACGAGTGTCAGTGCGCGTGCACAGTGGTTGCCGCGCGCGTGCACAGACGAGTGTCAATGCGCGTGCACAGTGGTTGCCGCGCGCGTGCACAGACGAGCGCCGGGCCCCTGGCTCTACCTGCGTCAGTTGCCTGACCGCCCCTACCCGCAACCTGCTACCCGTATGTGCTTGGGCTGTTCCAGTATTCCTAGGACTCACAGGGCCAGTTTCAGGGGCTGTGCGGTCCTCCTGCGGCACATAGGCTGGAGCGGATTACATAACGCGAGGAGCGCATCATGAGGATTGCTGTCACTGGGGGAAGCGGAAAATTGGGCAGGAGCGTGGTCCGCCGGCTGACGCAGGACGGCCACCACGTGCTCAACATGGACCGCGCAGGCAAGAGGGGGCACGGCTACGTAAACGTAGACCTCCGCAACTATGGCGAGGTCCTGGACGTCGTCCTTGGTTTGGACGACCAACACAGCGGCTTGGACGCGATCGTCCATTTGGCCGCCATCCCCGCACCGGGGTTGGCTCCGGACGCCGCAATTTTTGAAAACAACATGCTCTCCACTTACAACGTCTTCCAGGCAGCCCGGCGAGCGGGCATCAAGAAAGTGGTTTATGCCTCCAGCGAGACAGTCCTGGGGCTCCCTTTCGATATCGACCCTCCCTACATTCCTGTAGATGAGGAGTACGCGGCGCGGCCTGAGAGCACCTACTCCCTGGTGAAACACCTCGAGGAGCAGATGGCCATCCAGCTCACGCGCTGGGACCCGGCGTTGAGCATCACCGCGCTCAGGTTCTCCAACGTGATGGACCCCGAGGATTACGACGCCTTCCCGTCCTTCGACTCGGACGCCACCCTTCGCAAGTGGAATCTGTGGGGCTATATTGATGCCCGCGACGGCGCCCAGGCAGTGGTTCACGCCTTGGAGAAAAGTGCAGCCGGTTTCGAAACCTTCATCATCGCCGCTTCGGACACCGTGATGAGCCGAAGCAGCGCAGAACTTGCCGCCGAAGTCTTTCCCGGCGTCGAGGTTGTCAAGGAACTGGGCCGGCACGAAACCATGCTGTCCATCGACAAAGCCCGGCGGCTCCTTGGCTTTGAGCCGGAACACAGTTGGCGCGACTACCACTCCAACCGGACCACGCCCACAGAGGACTGAACTCGCGGGCTTGAACGCGCAACGGCCCACCCCTTAGCCGCAGTTTCCTGCAAGCACTCGTAAAGGGGCGGGCCGGCGCAGCTTCCTACATTCGTGAAGCTAGACCATAGTCAACACCATGGCGGGGTCGGACAGGATAGCGCCAAGGTCGGCCAGGAATCGTGAACCCTGTTCCCCATCCACCAAGCGATGGTCGAAGGACAAGCTCAGGGACATCACCTGGCGTACGGCGATCTCATCATCGACCACCCACGGCGCCTTCCTCACGGCACCCAGGGCCACAATGGCCGCCTCGCCCGGATTCAGGATGGGCGTTCCGGCGTCGATCCCAAATACTCCAATGTTGGTGATGGAGATGGTGCCACCCGAAAGATCTGACGGAGACGTCTTGCCGGCACGTGCTGTTTCCGTGAGTTCCGACAGCGCAGTGGCAAGTTCCCGCAGTGTCAGGCGATCGGCATCCTTGATGTTCGGTACCGTCAGGCCTCGCGGCGTAGCGGCCGCGATGCCAAGGTTGACGTAGTTGAACTGGATGATCTCCTGGCGCGCATCGTCCCAACGGGAATTCAACGTTGGGTTGTTTCGTAGCGCTATCAGGACCGCCTTGGCCGCAACGGTAAGCGGAGTGAGCTTGTAGCCCTCAAACGCTTTGCTTGCCTTGAGCCGCGTGAGCAATTCCATGGTGGCTGTGACATCGATCGTCAGGAATTCCGTCACGTGCGGTGCGGTGAAAGCGCTCTGCACCATGGCAGCGGCCGTGAACTTCCGGACACCCTTGATAGGTGTGCGCGTTTCACGCTCGCCGGTGGCTGCCGGCGCCGTTGGTACTGCGCTTGTGCCTTCCGGCTCACCTGTGAAGTTCTGGACGTCTTCCCGCGTGATGAGTCCCCCTGGGCCAGTGCCGGGAACCAGCTGGAGGTCAATTCCAAGATCGCGCGCCAGCTTACGGACCGGCGGTGTGGAACGTGGACGCTCTGCAGGGACATCGTCGGATTTGGGCCTTGCCTGCACTGTTGTTGCCGCAGCCTGCACAAGGCCGCGGGCACGGCGGACCGGGCGCCCGGTCTCCTCGACGACGGCGCCATAGCCCACCAGGTTCGGCTCCCTCTTGGCGGGGGTCGCGTCAGCCTCAGGCGACTCGGCCTGTGACGTTTGAGATTGTGGCGTTTGAGATTGCGCCATTTCAGGTTGTGGCGCTGCAGCCTTGGTCTCGACGGCGGTCGGGTTGCCACCGCCGTTGGCGGTGCCCCCGTTGGAGGCCCCGGCGTCGTCCACTTCGAAGGAGACTATCGGCTTGCCGACCTCCACCACGGAACCGGGCTGCTCGTGCAGTGCCGCTACGACGCCGGCGAAAGGCGACGGCAGCTCGACGACTGCCTTGGCCGTCTCAACCTCCGCGATGACCTGATTGAGGGTGACGGTGTCCCCCACTGCGACCTTCCAGCTAAGGATTTCCGACTCGGTCAGGCCTTCGCCAAGGTCCGGCAGCCTGAATTCCTTGATCATGGTAGCGGTCATCCTTCCAGTCCACTCAGGGAGTTGTGGCGGCCCAACGTGCGGTCCACGCCATCCAGAATCCTGTCCAGGTCCGGCAAATGATGCATCTCAAGCTTCGAATAGGGATAGGGAACGTCAAAGCCAGTAATGCGGACGGGTGCGGATTCCAGGTAGTTGAAGCAGCGCTCGGTAATGCTGGCCGCAATTTCCGCTCCGACGCCACCATTTTGGCCGGCCTCGTGCGTGATGACCAGCCGGCCTGTCTTGCGCACGGATGCCTCCACCACCGGGTAGTCAACCGGGGACAACGAGCGCAGGTCGATGACTTCCACGGAAATTCCTTCATCAGCTGCAGCCTGTGCCGCAGCCTTGGCGGTCTTTACCAGGGGGCCGTAAGCCACCAGGGTGACGTCCGATCCGGCGTTGACCACTGCCGCTTTGTCCAATGGCATCGCTTGGGAGAGGTCGATGGACTCATCGACGTCACCCTTGTCGTGGTAGCGGCGCTTGGGTTCGAAATAGAGAACAGGATCATCGGAGGCAATGACCTGCTGGATCATTGTGTAGGCGTCCTGCGGGTTGGACACCGCCACTACCCGAAGCCCTGAAGTGTGGGTGAAGTAGGCTTCCGGCGATTCCGAGTGGTGCTCCGGCGAGCCAATGCCACCACCGAAAGGAACGCGGATGGTGATCGGCATCTTGACCCGCCCCTGCGTCCGGTAGTGCATCTTGGCCACCTGGCTGACGATCTGATCGAAGGCAGGATAGATGAAGCCGTCGAACTGGATCTCGCACACTGGGCGGTAGCCCCGGTAGGCCAGGCCCACTGCGGTTCCGATGATGCCGGACTCGGCCAGCGGCGAATCGATCACCCGGTGCTTTCCAAAGTCCTTCTGGAGTCCGTCGGTGACACGAAAGACACCACCGAGGGAACCAATGTCCTCGCCCATGAGGATGACTTTGGGATCGTTTTCCAGGGACTTGCGGAGGCCGGCGTTGATTGCCCGGGCAAATGTGAGCTTGGACATCAGAGTGCACCTTCCTCGACGGGCTGGTTGAAACTGCTCAGGTAGCGCGAATAGTGATCCTTCTGGCGTTCAATCCAGGAGTTGGGTGTGCTGTAGACGTGGTTAAAAACGTCCAACGGCTGGGGATCGGGCATATTGACGCAACTGGTTCGGAGCTCGGCTGCGACGGCGTCGGCCTTGGCTTTGACTCTGCCTTCCAGTTCTTCAGTGAGCAGGCCCTTGGCGTCAAGGAGCCGCCGCAGACGGAGGATAGGATCCTTGGCAGCCCAGTCCTCCAGCTCGTTCGGGTCACGGTATCGCGTGGGATCATCGGCCGTAGTGTGCGGGCCCATGCGGTAGGTGACCGCTTCGATAAAGGTTGGGCCGCCGCCGCTGCGGGCACGGTCCAAAGCCCAGCGGGTAGCAGCCATGACGGCGAGGACATCGTTTCCGTCAACGCGCAGGCTGGGGATGCCGAACCCTGTTGGCCTGTCGGCCAGTTGAACGTGGGACTGCACGCGCACGGGTTCGGAAATAGCCCAATGGTTGTTCTGGCAGAAAAAGACCACGGGAGCCTGGAAACTTGCCGCAAACACCATGGCCTCGCTCACGTCGCCTTCGCTCGTGGCGCCGTCCCCGAAGTAGGCCAGCACCGCCGTGCTGGCGCCGTCCAACTGGACGCCCATGGCGTAACCAGTGGCGTGGAGGCTCTGGGAACCAATGATGATTTGGGGTGTCGCCATGTTGATCCGTTGGGGATCCCAGGCGTACAAGGCGTTTCCGCGCCATACCTGGGCGATCTCTGAGACGTGCGCGCCGCGGATGTACGCCACGCCGCTTTCACGGTAGCTCGGGAAGACAAAGTCGTCGTCGCGCAAGGAGCGGCTTGAGCCGATCTGGGCTGCTTCCTGCCCAAGCAGCGGCGGCCACAGGGCCAGTTCGCCCTGCCTCTGGAGGGCTGTGGCCTCGGTGTCGATGCGGCGGATGACTGTCATGTCCTCAAACAAGGAGCCCAATTGTTCATCGCCGATGTCCTTGATCCAAAGATCAAATTCCGGGTGGCTGATCCGTTCGCCTTCCGGCGACACCAACTGAAGGAGGTTGCCCCCCGTCCGCAAAGGATTTTGTGCACTTTGTCCGGGGCGCGGAGCGTCATTTTGCACTCCCTTGCCCGCCTTATCCGTTAACACAGGTGATCGCAACCTTCCGGCTAGGTTTTGCCGACCCTGCTGGACTTGTGATCCAAGCGCAGACCGGCCCCCTGGCTCCTTCGCCAGCGTTAATTGTGACCCTACTCACAAGACGCATCGGGTACAACTACCGTTGAAAAACTTGAGCATTCTGCCATGTTGGGAGTGGCCGAGCCGTGCTAATCTTGCGCATTATGCAACCTTTGGATGGCACTGACACCCGGCTCCTTTCAGCGATGGCAAAGGATCCCAGAGGGACCGTTGTGGCTCTCGCCCAGAAACTTGGTTTGTCCCGCAATACTGTTCAGGCGCGCATGGCCCAACTCGAGAAGAAGCATGCCTTCCTCTCCTTTGAACGGCGAATCAATCCGGTTGCCCTCGGCTACCCCCTTACGGCGTTCATCACCGTGCATGTCCAGCAACAGAAACTCGCCTCGCTCGCGAAGGATCTTGCGGACATCCCGGAGATCCTGGAAGGTTTCGGGCTGACCGGATCAGCCGACTTGCTCTTGCGTGTGGTGGCGCTGGACGCCGAAGACCTCTACCGGATCAACGGCAAGATCCTTGCATGCGACGGCGTTGACCGCACCGATACTGCCTTGGCGATGCGGGAAATGATTCCGTACCGGGTGCAACCCCTGCTGGGCCGGCGCTCCGAAGGCTGACACCCCCCGTTTTCACCTGCTGTTACTACCCTTTGGCCCTTGCCTGTGGAACTGCGGATGCGATTTGATTCAGGTGGACGCATCGGGGGCCGGCCAGCGGTTCCTGGCTACGTGGTGGCGCTGCCGCAGGCTGCCGAAAGGGGCACTACAGTGAGCAACCCGCAAGAACCGAATGGTCGCGACGAAACCCGACACAGCGGAAGCGAATACGGCCAGAACCCACCACCCGTCCCACCCGGCCCCGGGTACCCCCAACCAAACGGGACTCCACCGCAGTGGCAACAGCCGCCGTCGTCCCCGGGTCCCCAAGGCCAGTATGCACCGGGACAATATCCGCCTGACCAAAACCCGTACCCGCAAGGCCAGTACCCCCAGGGGCAGTATGCGCCCGGCCAGTACCCACCCGGGCAGTACCCACCCGGCCAGTATCTACCCGGCCAGTACGGCCAACAGCTTCCGCCGCCGGCCAAGCGCAAAAAGGTGCTTTGGATTGTCCTCGGCATTGTGGCAGGAGTGATCGTCCTGGCCGTGGTGGGCATCCTGGTGCTGGTGAACGTTGTGGGCGGCGCGACGTCGAAGGCGAGGTCTTTGGCTGACGAGTTCACCAATCTGGTGGTTTCAGGGCAAACAGAGCAGGCCTACGACAACTACCTGCACCCGGCCTTGAAGGAAGAACTGGATAAGCAGTCCTTCATCGACGGTATTGCCAGCCTGGAACTTGATGATTCCTGCAAGCCAAATTACAACTCCGTCAGCGTGAATTCGGATAACGGGAATAACAAAGCGGACATCGCGGGAACCTTGCAGTGCACCGGCAAGACCATCGATCTCAAGTACGTTTTCGAGGGCACCAACGATCTCAAAATGAGCAGCATCCGCCTCCGTCCATAAGGGCGGGAAAAAATATTCCGGTTTCCACCCATCCGCAGCAACGCATGGTCCGAATCACTGCTTGAGAGCCCCGCCCGGGGCTCCACAGGACGGTCGGGAACACCCGGCCATCACCGGAAGGTTCGGACCAATGCGTACTTCGCCCAATCGCTTGATCGCCACCATCTTCGGAGCCGTATACCTCTTGGTAGGCGTGCTCGGATTCTTCGTCACCTCAGGAACCGGCTTCTTCGCCACTGAAGGTGCCAACCTGATCATCTTCGCGGTGAACCCCCTGCACAACGTCATTCACCTGGCCATTGGTGCCGCCCTTCTTTATGCAGGTATGAACAGTGTCACGCTTTCCAAATCCGTCAACACGGCGGTGGGCGGTGTCTATCTGCTGGTAGGTATCCTCGGGCTGTTCCTGGTGGGAACTTCGCTGAACATCATCGCCCTGAACGGGGCAGACAACGTGCTGCACCTGGCCAGCGCTGTGGTGCTTCTGGGCGTTGCCCTGTCCCAGGACAAGGCCGTCGTAGCCTCAGCCCGCGCCTGATCATAGAACCCCTGATCACAGAGCCCCTGATCACAGACCCATCGAGACCGAGGACAGCGCCATGGCAGCCAAATATCACCCCACGCTGAACGCCGCTGCATTGTTGTTCGTCTACTTCGCAGCCATGGCCGGCGGGATAGTGGAGCTGTCCATTGCGGCCGGCTACCTCACGGAAGCCGGCGCACCTGGCATGGTGTTTGCCGGCGTGGTGGCCCTCGCAGCCGGGCTGGCCTTCCTGGCGTGGTCTTTGTGGGGACTCCACCGGAACTCCCTTGTCTTGCGCCGGCTTGCCTTTCCAGCTTTGCTGGTTGCCGCCGCTGCCCACATCACTGTCCTTGCAGGGGGTTTGGCGGCCAGTGAAGGCTCGCTTGGAGTGAGCCATCTTGCGGCCCTGGGACTAACTCTGATGGCACTTGCCGGAGGCGGTTGGGTGGGCCGGCAGCAAAAGACCAACGACGGCGGCGCCCACGGCCTGCCAAGGACCGGGCGGCTTCTGGCAGCCGCGTTCGGGGCCGCCGTCGTTGTTGCATCGGTGGCCACGCCGGGATTGGCCGCATCCATGGCCGGCCAGCACGCCGTTCCCCATGGGGAGCATGGACTGGCGCCCTCGGAAGGAACACCTCCCGGACTGGTTCCAGGCGGCCACCACCAGAAGTAATAGCCCGGACCGGCGCACCGTCAACATTGCCCTCTGTTGATGGTGCGCCCGGTTCGTGGATCATGGAGCCATGGATCCCGTTGAGGCGCTCGAAGAAATCTCCTTTTGGCTGGAACGCGGCCAAGCCCCCACTTTCAAGGTCCAGGCCTTCAGGAAAGCGGCCGACGCCGTGCGGCAGCTTCCGCCCGACGAGCTGGCCAGGCTCGTCCGAAATGGAAGAGTCACCAGCCTGAAAGGTGTTGGGGACCGAAGCGCGGAAGTCATTACCCAGGCAATGGAAGACAGGGTGCCCGACTATCTGGCCGACCTTCGCACGCGTGGCGCGGAATCGTTGGCATCCGGCGGCGACACGCTCAAGGGAGCGTTACGCGGCGACCTTCACAGCCACAGCAACTGGTCCGACGGCGGTTCACCGATTGAAACCATGGTGGCTGCTGCCAAAACCCTGGGCCGTGAATACCTTGCCCTCACTGACCACTCCCCCAACCTGACCATCGCCAACGGCCTCAGCGTGGAACGGCTTGAAAAACAGCTGGGTGTGGTGGAAGGGATCAACGCCAATCAGGACGGCTTCCGGTTGCTCAAAGGCATCGAAGTGGACATCCTTGAGGACGGGACATTGGACCAATCGCCGGAAATGCTGGACCGGCTGGACGTGGTGGTGGCCAGTGTCCACTCGAAGCTGCGCTCGGACAAGAAGACCATGACCAAGCGGATGCTTGGTGGAATAAGTGATCCACACACGAACGTCCTGGGGCACTGCACTGGCCGTCTGGTCCAAGGATCCCGCGGCACCCGGCCCGAGTCCGAATTCGACGCCGCCAAGGTCTTCACCGAATGTGCCGAGTGGGGTGTCGCCGTCGAAATCAATTCACGGCCGGAGCGGCAGGACCCTCCGGACGCGCTGATCAAGATGGCGCTTGATGCCGGCTGCCTGTTCAGCATTGACAGTGATGCCCATGCCCCCGGCCAGCTCGATTTCCTTCAATACGGCGCCGAACGTGCCGAGGCGCTTGGCGTGCCTAAGGAACGGATCGTCACCACGTGGCCGTTGGAGCAGTTGAAGGAATGGCTAAGCCTCAAGAAGTGAGTTAGTGCTGGCGCGCCTGGGGGCTCCCCCGCCGTATGGCAGAGGAGCCCCCGTGTTTGGCCTGGTCCTTGGTGACCTTAGTGCTCCACTGCTTTCTCTGCACCGACACCTGTCAGCGAGCGGACTTCCATCTCCGCTTGTTTGGCTGGATCCTCACGGCGCTTGTCCAGGACGGTCCCCAGCCAGCCCAGCAGGAAGGCGAGGGGGATCGATACGATGCCTGGGTTGCTCAGCGGGAAGAACGCGAAGTTGGCTCCCTGGATCATGGACGTCTTAGCACCGGAGACCACGGGCGAGAACGTGATGAGCAGGATGGCCGAGGCCAATCCGCCATACATGCTCCATACGGCGCCCTGCGTGGTGAACTTCCGCCAGAACAACGAGTAAACGATGGTTGGCAGGTTGGCCGAAGCTGCAACTGCGAAGGCGAGAGCCACCAGGAAGGCCACGTTCTGGCCGTTGGCGAAGATACCGCCGAGGATGGCCAGGATGCCGATCACTACTACGGTGCGCCGGGCCACCTTGACCTCTGTGGTTGCATCGGCTTTGCCCTTTGAGATGACGTTGGCGTAGATATCGTGGGCAAAGGACGCTGCCGCGGTGATAGTCAGTCCGGCCACCACGGCAAGGATGGTGGCGAAAGCAACGGCCGAAATGAAGCCGAGCAGCAGCGGCCCGCCGAGGTGGAAGGCCAGTAGGGGCGCGGCAGAGTTGACGCCGCCTGGGGCCGATTTGATGGTGTCTGCTCCAACCAAAGCTGCAGCACCGTAACCCAGCACCAGCGTGAACAGGTAGAACAGGCCGATCAGCCAGATCGACCAGACCACGGATTTTCTTGCTTCCTTGGCGGTGGGAACCGTGTAGAAACGCATCAAAACGTGTGGGAGGGCAGCTGTGCCCAGGACCAACGCCAAGCCCAGGGACATGAAATCAAGCTTGGACGTCTCCGTCTTGCCGTACTGCAGGCCTGGGTTGAGAACGGCAGGGTTGTTGGCTGCCTCAGCCGCGGAACCGAGCAGGTTGGAGAGATTGAATCCGTAGATCGCCAGTACCCAGGCAGTCATGACTGCGGCCCCTGCGATCAGCAGGATGGCTTTGATGATCTGCACCCACGTGGTGCCCTTCATGCCTCCGATGAGGACGTACATGATCATCAATGCGCCGACGACGATGATCACCAAAGCTTGTCCGCCCCAGTCGCTGATGCCCAGGAGGAGCGAAATCAAGCTGCCGGCGCCTGCCATTTGCGCGAGGAGGTAAAAGAAGCAAACCGCGAGGGTGGAGAGGGCAGCCGCTATGCGGACCGGCCGCTGGCGCAGCCTGAAGGACAAGACATCGGCCATGGTGAACTTGCCGGTATTGCGCAGGAGCTCGGCCACGAGGAGCAATGCCACCAACCAGGCGACAAGGAAGCCGATGGAGTAAAGGAACCCGTCATATCCGTTGATCGCAATGGCGCCCGTGATACCGAGGAACGAGGCCGCAGAAAGGTAGTCGCCCGCAATCGCGGTGCCATTCTGTGAACCGGTGAACGAACGGCCCGCCGCATAGTAGTCGGCCGCGGTCTTGTTGTTCCTGCTTGCCCGGAAGACGATCACCATGGTGACCGCCACGAAGAGGGCGAAAATGCCCATATTGAGGAGCGTCGTATCCTTCAATGCTGCGACGTTGACCGCGGGGACAACGGTGCTGATGTGGTTGGTGTTCATTTGGCTGCCCCGCGGATCATGTTGCCATCCTTATCGAACTGGTGGCCCTCGATCTCATTGCGGATCGATGCCGCGATGGGGTCCAGCTTCCTGTTGGAGTAGCTCACGTACCAAGCAGTGATGCCGAAAGTGGTGACGAATTGGAGCAGCCCGAGGATCAGGCCGACGTTGATGTTGCCCCAAACTTTGATGGACATGAAGCCGACGGCGTAGTCGGCCAAGAGGACGTAGGCGAAATACCAGAGCAGGAACGCCACTGCCATCGGGAAGACAAAACTGCGGTGCCGCTTGCGCAGCGTCTTGAACCGTTCCGTCTGCTGGACTTCCTGGAAGTCCACGGACGCTGTTGCGTCTTGGGGTTGGGCCTCATTACCCATGGTTCCTCCTGATTGTGATGTGTCCACATCAGCTCCACACGCTTTGCCAATGTGACTGCAATCACTATCGAACGGGCTGTGCCAGCGGTGCCAGAGAACCAGCGGCCACCGTCGCCCAGCGGTCAGGATGCTGCGCCGAACGGTGGGATGTGAGAGAACGTTGGGGAAAACCCGGTGGGATGTGAGAGAACGTTGGGGAAAACGGCGCAGGATGTGAGCGGGCATCCGGCTACGCTGGCTCTATGCCTGACTCCCCCCTCTTCACCGCAGCCGCGATCGCCGTGATCGTGCTGGCCGTCGCCGTCGTCGTGGGTGTTGGGCTGAAGGTGATCCGCTCCTTCCGGGACCTGGGCACGGATGCTGAACGGGCCACGTACAACACACTCCACGCCGCCTCGCGTGCGGGGCAGCATCTGCGTGGCGGGCTGCAGGCGGCCGGCGCGGCCAAGGCGAGCAAACAACTGCGAATGCTCCTGGGCTGCGACGCGTTGGCCATTACCGATACCGATTCGGTCCTTGCATGGGACGGGTTTGCCGAGGAGCTGCGGCCTTCCCTCATGGGCCTCGCCGCGGAAGTGCTGGCGACGGGCCGGACTGCCGTGGTGCCCCACGCCGGCCATTCGGCCTCCGCAAGATCCGAGCACGGCCACCACGATTTCAGTGCCGTCATTGCCCCCATACGTGCCGGCTCCAAAGTTGTCGGTTCGGTGGCAGCACTGGCGCCTGCGGCCGGAGCCGGCTTGGTACGGGCCACCGGCGAAGTGGCTGACTGGATTGCCGCCCAGCTTGAACTGGCTGAGTTGGAGGCTTCCCGGACCCTGCTGATGGAGGCCGAAGTCCGGGCTCTTCGTGCCCAAATCAGCCCGCACTTCATTTACAACTCCTTGAACGCGATCGCTTCCTTCATCAATACCGATCCGGCCCGGGCAAGGGAGCTAGTGGTGGAGTTCGCCGACTTCACCAGGTACTCCTTCCGAAGGCACGGCGACTTCACCACCGTGGCCGAGGAACTGCGCTGCATCGACCGCTACCTTCTTCTGGAACGGGCCCGGTTCGGCGAGCGCGTGCAGGTGAGCCTTCGGATCGCACCCGAGGTGCTGAGCACGGTCATACCGTTCCTTAGTCTGCAACCACTGGTGGAGAATGCGGTCCGGCACGGTCTTGAGGCGAAGGAAGGCCCTGGACACATCACCATCTGTGCCAACGATTCCGGCGCGTTCGCTGAGGTCACTATCGAGGACGACGGCGTGGGGATGGACCCGGAGCACCTGCGGTCCGTGCTTGCCGGACATACGGACGGTGAGCACGTAGGCCTGCGGAATGTCGACGCCCGCCTGCGGCAGGTCTATGGGGACGAGCACGGCCTCGTCATCGAAACGGCCCCGGGCGAGGGGACGCTGATCACCATGCGGGTTCCCAAATCCCAGCCCGGACATGACGCCTGACACACCGGGCTAATCTTTAATCATGATCAACGTGCTCGTCGCTGACGACGAACTGCCTGCCGTGGAGGAGCTCGCTTTCCTGCTGGGGCAGGATGCGCGCATCGGCACCATCCACCGGGCGTCGTCCGGGGCCGAGGCTTTGCGGACGTTGGAACGGGAATCCGTTGACGCGGTGTTCCTCGACATCCATATGCCGGCCCTTTCCGGTTTGGACATCGCCCGCGCCATTGCGCGCAGCAGCAGCCCGCCCGCCGTCGTCTTTGTCACTGCTGACGAAGACTGCGCGTTGGAGGCGTTCGACCTCGCTGCCATTGACTATCTCCTCAAGCCGCTGCGTGCCGAAAGGCTGGCACGTTCCGTTGACCGGATCAGCGAGCTGATCAAGGACGGGGCTCCTGCTCCCGAAATGATCACGGTGGACCTGGGCAGCACCACCCGCATGATCCGTCGCGATGATGTCAGCTATGTGCAGGCACAGGGCGACTACGCCAGGCTGCACACGGCCGAAGCCAGCTACCTGATCCGTGTCCCCCTCAGCGATCTGGAACAGAAGTGGGCGGAAGCTGGTTTCATCAGGATCCACCGCAGCTACCTGATTGCGCTCAACCATGTGGGTCATCTGAAGCTCTCTGCCACTTCCCCCAGCGTAAGAGTTGCCGGTGCGGAACTGCCCATCAGCCGGCGCCACCTGCCATCGGTGCGGGACAAGCTGCAATCCACGCGCATCCGGCCACAAGGATGACGCGCGTTCGGGTCACAGCACCACGCCAATCAGCGAAACCGGCTCCCCTGCGCTTCCCCTATGGTGGCGAAGTCGCCGAGGATTCGGACGTGGGACGTGTTTTCGTCCGCTCCCTTATCCGCTCGCAGTTGCGGCTTGCCCTGGTGGTGGCCTGCGGCTTCCTGCTGATCCTTGCTTCGTTCGCGGTGTTCCTGGTCTTCGGACCAGGGGTTGCTGAGACCAGGATCCTGGGCATTCCGCTCGACTGTCTGTTACTGGGGGTGGGGATCTATCCCGTGATCGGCCTCAGCGCCTGGCTTTACAACCGTGCGGCCGCCCGGAATGAAGCGCGCTATAAGGACCTTGTGGAGGACAAGTGAACCCTGCTGTTGGCTTGGTCGCCTTCCTGGCAGTTTCGATCACGACGGCGGTCATCGGCTTCTACGGACTGCGCATCTCACGCACCACGGGTGACTTCTATGTTGCCTCGCGGACAGTCCCGCCGTGGTGGAACGCCTCAGCGATTGGCGGCGAATACCTCTCGGCTGCGAGTTTCCTGGGAGTCGCGGGACTGATCCTGCTGTCCGGTACTGATGCCTTGTGGTTCCCTGTTGGTTACACCGCGGGCTACCTCATGCTGTTGCTTTTCGTTGCCGCTCCCCTGCGACGCTCCGGCGCGTACACCATCCCCGACTTCACCGAGGCGCGGCTGGATTCCAGGATGGTTCGACGCGTCACAAGCCTCGTGGTAGTGGCCGTCGGCTGGCTGTACATCGTGCCCCAGCTTCATGGCGCTGCGCTCACCATCCGCATCACCACGGGACTGCCATCGTGGGTAGGTTCGACGGCGGTGGTGCTGGTGGTGTGCCTGACGGTGGTGGCTGGTGGGATGCGTTCCATTACGTTCGTTCAGGCTTTCCAGTACTGGCTCAAGCTGACTGCGTTGGCTGTTCCTGTGATCTTCGTGCTCCTGGTCCTGGCTGGAAACGGCACCCCGCAGCAAGCCCAGCTCCCGGTCAATCCCACTGCCCAGCCAGCGGCCAGCGCCTATCAGAACATTTCGCTCATGGTGGCATTGCTTTTCGGGACACTGGGCCTGCCGCACGTCCTGGTGCGCTTCTACACAAATCCCGATGGACAGTCTGCACGCCGCACCACACTGATCGTGCTGGGGCTTCTCTCCGTGTTTTACCTCTTCCCCACGCTTTCCGGTGCGGTGGGCAGAATCTTCGCCCCGGAACTTGCACAGTCCGGCCAAGCCGATGCGTTGGTCCTGCTGTTGCCCGGCAAGCTCGTGGGAGGAACAGCAGGTGAACTCCTCTCAGCGCTCGTGGTCGCCGGCGCCTTCGCCGCGTTCCTCTCCACCACGTCAGGGCTGGTGGTTTCGCTCTCGGGCGTCATCAGCCAGGACCTCTTCGGAGGAAGCGTCCGGGGATTCCGCCTCGCAGCGCTGCTTGCCGCCGTCGTGCCTTTGGGTTTTGCCTTCATGACTGACACCCTGGCCCTGGCGGGGAGTGTTGGACTCGTCTTTGCCTTTACTGCGTCCACCATTTGTCCCGTATTGCTGCTGGGAATCTGGTGGCGCGGGCTGACTGATGCCGGGGCAATTGCAGGGATGGTGACCGGCGCGCTGCTGTGCGGCGGGGCCATGGTGATCGGCACTGTAATGGGTCAGGGCAACGCTCCTGCCTGGCTGGCCCAACCGGCTGCATGGACGGTCCCGGCCGCGTTCGCAGTGACGCTGGCGGTCTCGGTCTGGACAAAGAACCGCGTGCCGGCTTCCGTGAACCGCGTGATGTCCCGCCTGCACGTTCCAGAACGGCCAGTGGCTACCGAACGGTAACGGCCAGCACCTGTTGTCCATGCATTGGGCAAGGTGGACAATGACGCCATGTCCGAAGAACCGGATGCCGCCAGCCCGGCTTCCCTTAGCATCCGGGCCCAGTTGCTGGCCACCGAACACTGGAGCCTTCTTGCTTCAAGGAGCACCACGCAAGGTGAGGTCCTCACGCGTATCAGCATGTTCCTGACCTTCACCTCGGCCAGCCTGCTGAGTGTGGCACTGGTTGGTCAGGCTACGCAATTCTCCGACGCCTTCAGGGCATTCGCGCTGACCATCCTCACCATTGACCTTATGGTGGGGCTCCTCACCCACATACGCGTCATGAGCGTCGGGATGGAGGATCTGATGTACGTCATCGCCATGAACCGGTTGCGCGCCGCATATGTGGATCTGGACCCCGGCATTGCCAGGTACCTTATGGCTGGATCCCACGATGACGAGGAAGGTTCGAAACGTACGTACTACTTCTTCGGCGGCAGGAAGGACTTCAGTCAGGTTGCCGGTAGCAGCATGGTGTTCATGGCGACCGTAAACGCAGCCCTGATCGCCTTGTTGGTGGGCTCGGCGCTGTTGGTTGCAGGACTGCCGGCCGTTGTAGCGGTGAGCGTCGCCGTAGTGGCAGCACTGGCATTCTTCGTTACAGCGCTGGCCCGTGGAAGGCGCCGCTACCTCGAAGCGTGGAAGAACAACCCACCCATCTCTCCAACGCCACGGTAGTTTTGCGGACTTCTTAGTCGATGGCCGCCATCAGTTCAACCACACGGTCAAGGAATGCATCCACCTGGGCTTCCTCATAGCCTTCGTCACCCTTGGCCGCACGGAAGACTGCACGGCGAACGGTGTCCACGCTGAGGGGCTGATCGTGTTCCAGGTAACCGATAAGTTCGGCGCAGAGTGCGTCCACATCCTGGACGTTGTAGCTGCGGACTTTCTTCTTGGCCGGGCGGCGGAACCGTTCGCCGTCGGGCCGGTGCAGCCGTCCGCGAAGGATGCCGGAAAGTTTACCGATCTGGCGCAGCCAGGCTTCCTCGCCCTGCTGGCTGATGAGGTCGTCGCGTTCCCGGCGTGCGAAGGCGTCCTCAAGCCGGTCCAAGGCAGCATCGACGCTGTTGGCGTCATAACCACCCTTGACCGGGTCAAAAGCTACATCGCGCACGTCCGCGCTGGACACTTGATCGGCGGCACCCACAGGGTTCTCGAAAGAAGTCCTGGCGCGGCTAAGGAACGCATCCACTTGCTTGGCGTTGTAGCCGTACTTGCTGCGCTCAACGCGATCGAACGTTGCGGGAATCTGGCGACGAATATCCAAAGCCACTAATTTTCCTTCATCGGGGTTGTCAGACGCCGCTCAGCAGCGCGAACAGAACATAGGCTACAGGAGCCGCGAAGACGATCGAGTCCAAACGGTCCATGACGCCGCCGTGGCCAGGGAGGATGCTGCTCATGTCCTTCACGCCCAGTTCGCGCTTGACCATGGACTCGGCGAGGTCTCCCGCCGTCGAAGCAGCAACCATGCCGGTAGCCAGCACCAGGCCAACCCACCACGGTTTGTCCAAAATGAGGACACACGCGAGAACGCCAATGATCATGGCGCCCGCGACAGAACCCGCAAATCCTTCCCACGACTTTTTGGGACTGATTTTCGGTGCCATGGGGTGCTTCCCGAAGGAAGCGCCAACGATGTAACCGAACGTGTCGTTCGAAACGACCAGAAGCAGCATGGTGGCAATCTGCCAGGCTCCCTCTGGAATCCCGTCCGGCCATAGGCCGACTGGAGTCGCGCCACCGCTTGCATGCAGTGGGAGCGCCGCGAAGCTGATCAGGAACGGTATCCAGGCGAGAGTGAAGACACCCGCGAAAACGCTGCGGGGAGCACCTGCAGCACTCTCGATGGAGCGCCACAGCAGAACCGCGACGCAGGTTGCGGTCATGGTGAACAGCAAGCCTTCCAAACCGCCGAAGTAGGCGGAAACCGGCATCACCAGCGTTCCGATCATCACAGGGATGATCGGCATCCTGGTTCCCTGGGCCTCAAGGGCCCTGAAGACTTCCCAAACACCCAGCACCGCAAACGATGTGGTGAGCAGGACGAAGCCAAGGGGAAGGAAAAGCAATCCCCCAAGAACGGCGAAAAGCATGGCAAGCCCGACGCCGATGGCGGCCGGAAGATTGCGGCCTGCCTTCGGCGTCGGGTTACCTCGCAAACGCCTGACGCGTTTGCTCGTATCGCGTGTCGGGACCCTCCCAGCGGGTGCCGGCTCTGCCTGGTTCATTAGACCTCGAGCAGCTCGGCTTCCTTGCGCTTGAGCAGTTCATCGATGCTGTCGACGTGCTGCTTGGTGATGGCGTCGAGTTCCTTCTCGCCGCGCGAACCTTCGTCCTCGCCGGCGTCGCCATCCTTGACGAACTTGTCAATTGCGTCCTTGGCCTTGCGGCGAATGCTGCGGATGGAGACCTTGGCGTCTTCACCCTTGCCCTTGACGATCTTGACGTACTCCTTGCGGCGCTCCTTGGTGAGCTCCGGGATGGTGACACGGATGATGTTGCCGTCGTTGGAGGGGTTGGCGCCAACTTCGGAATCGCTCAAGGCCTTCTCGATGTCACGCAGGGCCGTCTTGTCGTACGGCGTGATGAGGATGGTCCGTGCGTCCGGAACTGCGAAGGATGCGAGCTGCTGCAGCGGAGTGGGAGTGCCGTAGTACTCCACGATCACCTTGTTGTAGAGCCCTGGGTTTGCCCGGCCCGTACGGATCGAGGCGAAATCTTCCTTGGCTACCTCAACCGCCTTGTCCATCTTCTCGCCGGCTTCGAGCAAGGTCTCTTCGATCACGGGTTTCTCCTCAGAAAATAGTCGCTGCCCAACTGCGGGCGGCAATGCACGTTACAGGAATGCACAGTAAAGATCCGCCACGAGGGGCGGACGGTCCTAGAAATATCCTAGCCGCTGCTAGGGAGTAACCAGCGTTCCCAGCGTTTCACCCAGGATGGCGCGGGTAACGTTGCCCTCGCCCTCCATGCCAAAGACCACCATGGACAGGTTGTTGTCTTTGCACATGGTCATGGCTGTCTGGTCCATGACACGGATGTCCCGGCGCAGGGCGTCGTCATAGCTGAGGACATCAAGCTTTTCGGCGGATGAATCCTTCTTGGGATCTGCGGTGTAGACGCCATCCACACCGCTCTTGGCCATCAGTACGACGTCGGCGTGGACTTCGAGGGCGCGCTGGGCAGCTACCGTGTCCGTGGAGAAGTACGGCAGGCCGGCTCCTGCACCGAAGATGACCACGCGGCCCTTTTCCATGTGGCGGATGGCCCTGCGCGGAATGTACGCCTCTGCCACCTGGCCCATGGTGATGGCGCTTTGGACACGGGTTTCCACGCCTGCTTGCTCCAGGAAGTCCTGCAGCGCGAGGCAGTTCATGACCGTGCCAAGCATGCCCATGTAGTCCGCACGGGACCGGTCCATGCCGCTCTGGGATAGTTCGGCTCCGCGGAAAAAGTTTCCACCGCCAACCACAATGGCTACTTCAACGTCAGCGACGGCAGCAGCGATCTGCTTGGCAATAGCGCGGACGGTTTCAGGATCGACGCCGAGCTTGCCTCCGCCGATGACCTCGCCGGAAAGTTTCAGAAGTACACGGCGGCGGGTCTTCTCGGGCTGGATTGCAGTATTGACGGTTTCCATGGTGCCTTCCCGTTGGTGGACTCTGGCTAGATTATCGTGCTGTGGGTCCGCGCAGATACTACCCGGACGGGTGCATGAAAAAGGGGCGGCCACCGAAGTGACCACCCCTTTTCATGAATTACTAGTTTCCGACGCGGAAACGGGATACTGCGGTTGCCTTGACGCCGGCTTCTTCGAGGACCTGTGCAACGGTCTTCTTGGAATCCTTGGCGAATGCCTGGTCAACCAGGACCTCACCCTTGTAGAAGCCCGTCACGCGGCCTTCGACGATCTTGGCGAGTGCAGCTTCCGGCTTGCCTTCAGCCTTGGCGGTCTCTTCAGCAATGCGGCGCTCGGACTCGACCAGTTCGGCCGGGACGTCTTCGCGGGTCAGGTAGTTCGGAGCCATGGCTGCCACGTGGACGGCGATGTCGTGTGCTGCGGTGGCAGCGGCTTCGCCTTCGCCGTCAACAGCGAACAGGACGCCGACCTGTGCAGGAAGGTCCTTGGAGGTCTTGTGCAGGTAAGCGTCAACCGTGGTGCCCTCAACGCGGGAAATACGGCGGACAACAACCTTTTCGCCGAGGACAGCGCCCTCTTCGATGACGATCTCGGACAGCGGCTTGCCGTCGACCTCGGTGGCGAGCAGGGTTTCGAGGTCGGCAGCGCCGGACTCGACTGCAACGTTGAGGACCTTGTCAGCCAGCTGGATGAACTTGTCAGCCTTGGCGACGAAGTCGGTCTCGCAGTTGACCTCGATCATTACGCCCACGCCGTCGGTAACCTTGGCAGCAACCAGGCCCTCTGCGGTGGAGCGGCCTTCGCGCTTGGTAGCACCCTTGAGGCCCTTGATGCGGATGATCTCGATGGCCTTCTCGGCGTCACCGTTGGCCTCGTCAAGAGCCTTCTTGACGTCCATCATGCCGGCGCCGGTGCGCTCGCGCAGGGCCTTGATGTCAGCAGCAGTGTAGTTCGCCATGTGAACCCCTCTGTCTAGAAAGTTGTGTGTTTACGGACTGACAGGACGGCAGCCCACCATGTGGGCCGCCATCCTGTCAGATGCCCCCGATGCCGTTTCCGGCCTCAGGGAAGGTCCAGATTTACTTGGCTGCTTCGGCTTCGCCGGCTGCAGCTTCAGGAGCCTCGGCAGCCTCGGCGGCCGGAGCTTCTTCAGTCTTGCTGCCTTCGAGGAGCTCGCGCTCCCACTCGGCCAGCGGCTCTTCCGGAGCCTCGGTGGTGCCGGTGGCGCGCTGGTTGCGGGCGATGAGGCCCTCAGCAACGGCGTCGGCAACAACGCGGGTGAGCAGGTTGACGGAGCGGATGGCGTCGTCGTTGCCCGGGATCGGGAAGTCAACTTCGTCGGGATCGCAGTTGGTGTCCAGGATGGCAACAACCGGGATGTTCAGCTTCTTGGCTTCGTCGACAGCAAGGTGTTCCTTCTTGGTGTCAACAACCCACAGAACAGACGGGGCCTTGGTCAGGTTGCGGATACCACCGAGGTTGGACTCAAGCTTGGTGAGTTCGCGCTTGAGGAGCAGGAGCTCCTTCTTGGTGTAACCGGAGCCGGCGACGTCCTCGAAGTTGATCTCTTCGAGTTCCTTCATGCGCTGGATACGCTTGGCGACGGTCTGGAAGTTGGTGAGCATACCGCCCAACCAACGCTGGTTGACGTACGGCTGGCCAACGCGGGTAGCCTGCTCGGCAATTGCTTCCTGAGCCTGCTTCTTGGTGCCGACGAACAGGACGGTGCCGCCGTGGGCGACAGTAGCCTTGACGAACTCGTAGGCGCGGTCGATGTAGGACAGCGACTGCTGGAGGTCGATGATGTAGATGCCGTTGCGCTCCGTGAAGATGAAGCGCTTCATCTTCGGGTTCCAACGACGGGTCTGGTGTCCAAAGTGGACGCCGCTGTCAAGCAGCTGGCGCATAGTTACGACGGGCATGCCGACGCTCCTTCCGGCAGGTCATTCATGAGAGAGCCCATGGGGCTGCTCTTACCCTGCCAATAGTTGACGGTTGTTTAGCCTTTGCCCGGACGGGCGCGGCTCCTGGCATCCATTGCGCTTCTCATCCGGAATGGAGCCGCAAAGGCTCAACCGGACCGCAAGAGGCACAATCCTCCGCAGCCTAAAGCCAAGCGGCTTCGCTGGTGGAGGGCTGGATACGCGTAGTCAGCTCTGGACCCTCACATATCTGAATGAGACATGTTCCTGAATTAGCTTGAGGGCACAGCAAACTGCTCCACCAAGTGTACTACAGCGGCACCACTCGTTTGACCTCCCGAACCCGGATGTTGTCGTGGACATTGTCCACATAGGACAGTCCAGGGATGGCACGGCAGGGCGCGACCGGAAAGCCTTGCTACATGGCCATTTTGAAGCTTTCCATTTCCCTGCTCATCCTCGCCGCGACTGTGGTTGGAGGCCCCGGCGCATCCACACCCACAGGCGAGCGGTGGAGCTGGCCCCTCTCCCCCAAACCCGGAGTCGTTCGGTCGTTCGATCCGCCAGAGAAGCCGTGGCTCAGCGGGCACCGCGGCGTAGACCTGGGGCCAGCGCTCGACGGCGCTTTGGTCGCCTCGCCTGCCGACGGCGTGGTGACCTTTGCCGGCGTCGTGGTTGACCGTCCGGTCCTCACGATCGATCATGGCGACGGACTCCGGAGCAGCTTTGAACCCATGACGAGTGACCTGAAGCCTGGAGATCACGTTCGCAAGGGCCAGTCCATTGGCTCCCTGGCGCTGGGGCACTGCAGCGGAACCCCCTGCCTTCATTGGGGCGTCCGCCGCGGCGAGGACTACGTGAACCCTTTGGGATTCGTGGAAGACCTGCGGCCTTCCATCCTGCTGCCCTTGAACTAGGTCCTCACCGCCAAAGGACCACCTAGACGATCGCGGAAACGCCGGTGATGGCGCGTCCGGTCACCAGGGTGTTGATCTCGTGGGTGCCTTCGTAGGAGTAGATGGCCTCGGCGTCGGAGAATATCTTGGCCATTTCGTAATCCGTGACGATGCCGTTGCCGCCCAGGATGCCGCGGCCAAGGGCAACACTTTCGCGCATGCGTGCGGTAGTGAACGCCTTCGCCAATGCTGACTGCTCGTCCTTTGCAACCCCCGCATCCTCAAGCTGGGCCAAACGCACCATCATGCCCATTGACGCCACCGCGTTGCCCAGGATCTGAACCAACTGGTTCTGCACCAGCTGGAAGGCCGCCAAGGGCCTGCCAAATTGCTGGCGCTCCACTGCGTACGCTCGGGCCACATCGAAGGTAGCGAGCTGAAGCCCCACGGCTTGCCAGGCGACGGCAAGGCGGGTGACCTTGAGCACCTTGTTGGTATCGCGGAAGCTGTTGGCGTTGGCCAGCTTGAAGAAGTCCGGAACCACCACGTTGTCCAGGACGATGTCCGCGTTCTGAACAGTACGCAGGGAGATCTTGTTCTCGATCTTGCGTGCCGAGTATCCGGGGAGCGAGGTGTCCACGAGGAATGCCTTGACCTGGTTGTCTTCCACATCCTTGGCGTAGATGACTACCCAATCGGAGAACGTGGCGTTGCCGATCCATCGCTTGGCCCCGTCGAGGATCCAGTGGTCCCCCTCGCGCCGCGCCGTGGTCCGGGTACCGCCGGCCACATCTGAACCACCCAGAGGCTCAGTCAGGCCGAAAGCGCCGATCTTCTTCAGGGAGTAAATGTCCGGAAGCCAGGCATCCTTCTGCTCCTGGGAAGCCAGGGCCTCGATAGAGCCCGTGAATAGCCCATCATGCACTCCCATGAACGTCGCGATCGACGCATCGGCACGGGTCACTTCGGCGTGGAGGATGCCTGCAAACAGATTGGAGTACCCCTGCCGGCGCACCGGGCTGACCAGATCGAGTTCGGCGAGCTTGGGAATGAGGTCCATGGGGAATTCGGCGCGGTTCCAGCAGTCCACGGCGATGGGCTTGACCTCGCGGGCCAGGAACTGGCGGACCTCGGCCAGACGATCCTGCTCCTTGCCCGTCAGCAATTGCTCAAAGGCGTAAAAGTCACCATCAGCATAGGGGAGGTTGTTGGCATCAAATGCAGCGTTGGACATGTGCGCTCCTTCAAGGGTGGTGGTCACCTGCCACCACGTCACGGCCCCGGAAGTTACCGGCGAGTAGTAAGTTACTGATGAGTAACATACCGCAGCTCCACGGTTTACCGCAACGCTGGAGTCACCTCACCCGATTCCAAATCATCTGATCGCACGGGACACTTCTGTAACGTCGCTAGTGCAACGCCGCACACGAGTTTGGGGGAAGTGCAGATGATCAATCCACGGAGCGAAGCCATTTTGGTCCGCAATCGTAGCCGGAACGGCTTTGATGACAAGACCGCGGAACTGGTGGAGTACCGCGCCGCGGGCGCGTTCACGTATGTAACCTTCAGTTCCGGGAAGACATACAGATACTCGGCGGACAACGTCATTATTCTTCGAAATCCCACACCCATATTCCTCAGCCCCCACGACACCGTCATCGTGCGTGGCAAGGTTCTCAAAGCCGTCACAGAGGTCCTCCGTTTCGATTCCCCTCAGGGGCCATGGTGGCGCGTTTTTCATATGGACGGCCCAGGGCCCTGCTTTCAAGCTTGTGGTGACAGTGAGATAGCAATCTCCCGGCCATCCGAGGAAGAAATACAAGCCCAGGTCGTGCTTGATTATTGGCGGGATGTTGCATCGAAGCTGAGCGCAGACGATCCGCTGCGCGGGCAGTACGAGAACTTCAGGAGCGTCCCCAAAGGAAGCGCGCTGGATGTGCTGCTCCAGCGCCAGCCCCTGGTTTCCCCGGAATTGGTTCAACAGCACCCGATACTGCCTTTCTCGTCAAACATCAGCCAACGAGAGGCTCTCCTGAGAGGACTCGGCCATCGAATATCGGTGATCGACGGCCCACCCGGTACGGGAAAGACCCAAACGATACTGAACCTTGTGGCCAACATCGTGACAGTTCCGGGGCAGACGGTTGGAATCGTCTCCTTCAACAACGCCGCCGTGGAAAATGTCCGGGACAAACTCGCCGAGGAAGGCTACGGATACCTCGTGGCGGACCTCGGCCGGAACGAGAAAATTACCGAATTCTTCGCCAAGCAGGAATCCAGGAACGCCAGGGTCGATCAATTGGTCGGCAGGCCATGCGGCGAGGCGCCGCCGTCAGAGTATGTGGCCGAACTCGACAGTCAATTGCAGACCCTGCAAGGGACCGCAAGACAGCTGGCCATATTGAAGCAGGAGCTGGACGCGTACCAACTCGAGAGGCGTCATTTCCTGCTGCAGGCAGACCCCCGTGAGGTGCCCGCCCTGGAAGGCGTCCCGCTACTGCGTGGCCCATCCGGTCGGATCCTGGAATTCCTGGCCGAGACCGCAATCACGCCCGTCGGATCTGGGCCACTCCGTAAACTTTTCCAGCGTCTTGGACTTCGCCTCCGATATGGACCACTCGGACGAATCGATCCCCACGACACCGATGTCGTGGTGCGGCTTCAGCGAGCCTATTACGACAGCAAGATACGGGAGCTTGAACAGCGTATCGATCAAGCGGAGCGGCTGCTGGCAAACAAGGACTACGGGCGTCTTGAGGAAGACCACCGGCGGGCTTCCAGACAGACCCTGGAAGCATCTCTCCACCGCCGCTACAGCCGAACCCGCAGGCGGATCCATTCAGAGGCCACCTACAAGTCAAACTTTGCAGGCTTCACCGCTGACTATCCGGTAATTCTGAGCACGTGCCACTCCCTGCGACGAAATGTTCCCACCGGCCAGCTCCTCGATTATCTGATCATTGACGAGGCCTCCCAGGTCGATCTACTCGCCGCTGGACTGGCACTCTCCCGCGCCCGGAACGTCATCGTGGTCGGGGACCTTCAGCAACTTCAGCACATCGCCGATGAGAAGGCTTCAAGGAACTCCACGCGAGCCCCGTCCACCAGCGTGGACTACAGGAAGCACAACATTCTGTCCTCAATCATCGAGCAGTTCGGCGATGACCTTCCCCGCACTATGCTTCGGGAGCATTACCGCTGCGATCCGGCGATCATCGACTTTTGCAACAGGAAGTTCTACGGCGGGAGGCTGGTCCCCTACACCTCCAGCGGGCCGGGCGGTCAGCCGTTGGTGGTAGTCCGGACGGTGGAGGGTAACCACATGCGCCAGCACAGCAGCGGGGGTCGGACCAACCAGCGTGAGGCGGACGTCATTGCCAAGGAGGTCCTCGGGCGATACTGCTCAGGTATCAGCAATGACCAGATTGGCGTGGTGACCCCGTATCGACGGCAAGTGGACAAAGTAGCTAAAGCCCTGCTCAGTAGCATCCACGCCGACACAGTCCACAAGTTCCAAGGGCGGCAGAAGGACGTGATCATCATGAGCACAGTCCTGGACGAGACAAGCAGCGGACACCAAGGCGTCAGCTTCGTCGATGACCCGCACCTCGTCAATGTCGCCGTCTCCCGGGCAGTGAAGCGGTTCGTACTTGTAACGAACAATGAGATGCTGCCAAAAAGCCGGCACCTTCGAGACCTCGTGCAGTTTATTCGCTACCGAAATCCGGAGGATGGTGTTTTCGACAGCAGCGTCCTGTCCGTCTTCGACCTCCTGTACCGAGAGTATTCAGCGTTGCTACGACCCTTGGCCGGCCGACTCCGAAACGGCTCCACATTCGCTTCGGAGAACATTATCTGGACTCTCTTGTCGGAGGTCCTCGAGGAAGAGGACTTCTCCGACTTGGCTGTGGCCCCACAGGTCTTGCTGAAGAATTTGCTTCGCGATCCTGCGATGCTCACATCCCAACAGGCATCTTTTGTCCAGAACCGGGCGAGCCTGGACTTCGTGGTCTATAACCGCATCACCAACCTGCCGGTCCTGGCCATTGAAGTTGACGGTTTCGCATTCCACGAAGACAATTCCGCTCAACACGTCCGGGATGAACTCAAAGATGCCATCTGCCATGCGCATGGGATTCGTCTCCTGCGTTTGCCTACGACGGGAAGCGGGGAGGAAGCCCGCATTCGCTCGGAATTGTCAGCGGCAGTGGGTTGAACAGCCGAAGCGCAAGAGAGCCGTGGCTGACGTATGAAACGCCAGCCACGGCTCCCGTGCAAAGGTAGGGCTACTCGGACTTGAACCGAGGACCTTAGGATTATGAGTCCCGCGCTCTAACCAGCTGAGCTATAGCCCCGTGACGCCCCAGGCCGCTAGAAAGCAACAGTTGGGGCAAATGCACTCTAGCAATACTAATAGCTACTTAAGAGTGCTTTTGTCACACCACCATGTCCTCGTAGGAAGCACCGCGGTAGAGGTCCTCGAATGTCTGAAGGGTGCCGTTGATGCTGTGCGGCTCCACCATCTCGCGGCTGACCTTGCCCATGGCTTTAAGTTGGTCTTCAGGAAGCTCCACCAGCTTGGTGATCTTCGCTGCGAGTTCCGTGCTGTCGTTGGGTGTGAACAAGTACCCGTTTTCGCCGTCGCGGACCAGGTGCGGCAGTGCCATGGCATTTGCCAACAGCACGGGCGTGGAGGCGGACATGGCTTCCAGCGTCACCAACGACTGAAGTTCCGCAGTGCCGGGCATGCAGAAAATATCGGCCTTGATGTAGGCCTCGCGCAGCTCTTCATCGCTTGCCAGCCCCAGGAACTTCACTCGATCCCCCAATCCAAGCCTGGCCACCTGTGCCTCCAAGGCCGGGCGGACTTCGCCGCCACCCACGACCTCCAGGTGGACGTTGAGTTCGCGCGGGGTCTTGGCAATGGCGTCGATCAGCACATTGACGTGCTTCTCTTCCGCAAGCCGTCCGGCGAAAAGGACAGTGGGGTTGGCATGGGGCTCGATCGTCTCGCCAGGCTGAAGCTCGTACGCTGCGGAATCAATGCCGTTGGACAGGGGCAGGACTTTACGGAGGAACGCGTGCTGGTGCATGGCCTTGGCGGCAAGGGGTGTGGGTGTCGTGACGACGTCCGCCTGGCCCATCACCTTGCCCATGTCCTTCCAGGAGATGCGCCCCACGATGTCCTTGAACCACTGCGGGAACGGAAGGAATGGGTTCAGGTTTTCAGGCATGAAGTGGTTGGTGGCAATAATCCTGATGCCACGCTTCACGGCCTCGTAGAGTACGTGTTCGCCAATCATGTAGTGGCTTTGGATGTGCACCACGTCCGGTTGGACTTTGTCGAACAGGAGACTGATTTCCTTCTTGATTTCCCAAGGGAAGCAGATGCGGAAGTATTCGTGGGTGAACACCCCATGGGAGCGGAGGCGGTGGACGGTTGCCTCGTCACGGAACTCGGTGTAGCTCTTGCCCGTGTCCGGACGGCAAGCCAACACGTGCACGTTGTGTCCGCGCGCCGTCATTCCCTTGGCCAGGCGGTAGCCGAACTGCGCAGCACCGTTTACGTGCGGCGGGTAGGTGTCCGCCGCGATCAGGATGGTAAGGGGTTTGTTGGTGTCGGGAATGGTCACGTGGAGAACTCCTGATGGTCACGGTGCGGAACAGCCTTGAACGGGTCAATGCTGCGGTGTCGCCGGGTTGCCGGACCGCTGGGAAGCGGTGGCGCAAGGATCAAACTTTGCCTAGGCCTTCCGGCTTGCAGCCGCCTTCGCGTCCTTCTTACGCTTGGTGACTTCCGGATGGTGCCGGCTCAAGGCAATAACCCCCACGATAGCAAGGGAAGCTGCGGCGGCCATGCTGATTGCCATCACGGCATGGACATCGGGACGAAGCTCACCAAGGATAACGATGCCGATGGCGATGCCCACCATGGGGTCCACCACGGTCAGTCCGGCAATAACCAGATCCGGAGGGCCACCTGAATACGCGCTCTGGACGAACCAGGAACCAAGGCCGCCGGCGGCGGCGATGGCAATGAGGGTGTACCACTGCACATTGAGCAGGAACAGGCCATTGGGGTCCAGGAGGTGCTTGCCGATGATCCGGGTCAGGACGGCCACGAAGCCAAACAGTACACCCGCTCCCAGGATGTATATGAAGGCGCTCATGCGGTGTTTGAACAGCACTGCAAGAGTGCCGAAAAGGCCCACGGCCAGGGCCAGGAGCAGCACGATTGTCAGTTCGTCTTCAGCGTTAACATGGTGGTTTTCCTGCGTGACGTTAACTGCCAGGAGTACGAACAATGCCGATCCGGTGACGCAGGCGGTAATGGCAACCACGGTGGCGCGGTTGATACTCAGGCCCTGGTCCTTGGCATTGACCACGGTGGTAATGACCAGTGCGATCGCGCCAATGGGCTGCACCACCGTCAGGGGTGCCGATACAAGGGCGATCGCATTCATCACCATGCCAAGGCACAACAGCAAGAGCCCAAGCATCCATCGTGGGTTGCGCAGAAGCCGCAGGAACCCGTTGGAACTCAGTGCAAGCCCGCCGGTATCGGCTTTTACTGCGCTTCCCTGGCGTTGTGCACCGATGGCAAGGAAAAAGGCGCCAAGTACGGCAAGGAAAACCGCCAGCCACACCATCAGCCGTGTCCGCCGTCGTTGGCCCGCAGTTCTTTGCCTTTGCGCAGGATGGCCCAGTAGTAGTTGTAGGCCGCAATCCAGTGGCCCAGCAGGCCGAGGCCAAGGAAGACCCAAGCGGCCGCGAAGTAGGCGTCGGTGTAGGGAATCGGCAATTTGGAAAGGACCAGCAACGGCGTGCCCACCAGCAGCAGCCCGGTGCGGATCTTGCCGATGATGCTGACGGGAAGGTCTGGATGGCTGCGGAAGTAAATCAGCGAGGCAATGGCCAGAATGGCGTCAGGCACCACCAGCGCGGCCAGATACCACCACTGCACGACGCCGGCGATCGCCAAAGTGACGGCAACGGCTATGAGCGCGGCCCGGTCCGCCAAGGGGTCCAGGATCCTGCCCAACTTGGAGGTTTGGTCATAGCGGCGGGCGATATAGCCATCCACCCAGTCCGTGCTGCCCATGATGACCAGCACGAGCACAGCGAAGCCATATTCCTTCTGCCACAGGACCAACCACACAAAGAGCGGGACGCCCATGAAGCGCAGTACGGTGAGCACATTGGGAACGGTAAAGACGAGGTCGTGGTCCACCTGGGGACGGTCCGGATGCGAACCAGCACCGATGAACCTCATGGTGTCCCCCTTTCCTCTCCTCCAGTGTGTGCGGTACCGCGTCAGGCTGCTACTTCTTCAGCAGCTTCCGCAGGGCAACCACGAAGACTGCAGCCGCGGCGGCGAAAGCCACGAGGTCCTTCCACCGGGACGCAAGGCGCCCGGCGAGGTCCTCGGGGACGGCCTCCCCAAGGTCAGCGAACTTGGCCGAAGCAAAGTCCTTTCCCTCCTGGAGTTTCACGGTGGCTGCCCCAAGCAAAGCCTGGCTCTGCTTCTTGACGTCCAACTGCTCGCCAAGCTCATCGCGCACGCCGGTAAGGTGTTCGCGCCGTTTGTTCAGGCGCAGGCGGAGTTCTGCCTCCGTGGGCGCCTTGGCTGCGTCCGCTTCCTTGGCAGCTTCCTTTGCAGCCTTTTCTGCCTTCGCCTTTTCGGCGGCAGCTTCCTTGGCAGCCTTCTCCGCCTTGGCAGCGGGCGAATTGGGATCGAGGATCGATTCGTCGAAGGCCGAGCCCTCCTTCGCAATTCCAAGATCGTGCTTGAGTCCACGGATGGTGTCTTCAGGGATCAGAGGCATGGCCTTCTTGAACTTGGAGACACCGATCAACGCTCCGAGCGCGACGATCACGAGAAAGACCGCTGCAACGATCAACGCCGCAAGCCAGCCCGGCATGATGGTAGCCAAACCGAGAATCGCGGCCACCACCAAGGCGATCACCAGGAGCGACATGAAGACAAGGGCTACCCCAAAGAACGCGCCGGCCACCCCAACCTGGGTGGCCTTTCGCTTGAGTTCGACCTTGGCAAGGGCGATCTCATCGTTGAGTTGCCTGGGAGCCAAACGGGCAACGAGCTTGAGGGTCTTCGGCAAAGTACGGATGGCTGGTCTCGTGCTGGTCCGGCCGGTGTGACGTCCACTCATTGGGTTCCGCCTAACTGCTTCCTCTGGGCATCGTGTCGGGCGAACGCGGCCGGAAAAAGATCGCCGCGGGCACCTGTCCTCAAAACTATCATTCAGGTTCCGGCTCAACTTTCGCCGATGACACCGCGGCGCGCCTGACGCAGCTGCATAAATATGATGTGACGGCCATAGGATAGATGATCGTGACCAATCCAAATGCTCCGGGCGATTCCCTGAGCCGACGCGAAAAGCTTGTCTACATTGTCCTTCTCGGTGCCCTGACCGCTCTGGGGCCCTTCACAGTGGATCTCTACCTTCCTGCGTTCCCTGCGCTGGAGGAGAGTTTTGGCGTATCAGCCACGGCGATCCAACTGACGCTGACCGGCACCACGGTTGGGTTTGGCCTTGGACAGTTGGTGGTTGGTCCCTTCAGCGACAAGTTTGGCCGTCGCCTGCCCTTGATCCTCGCCACTGCCCTGCATATTGGATCGTCATTGGGCGCTGCCTTGGCTACGGACATCGGGTTCCTGTCCCTTTTCCGTGTGCTCATGGGTATCGGTGCCGCGGGCGGCGGCGTTGTCGCCATGGCCATGGTCCGGGACCTGTTCCATGGCTATTCGATGGTCCGCATGTTCTCCCGGATGTCTTTGGTCAACGGGCTGGCTCCGATCCTGGCCCCCATCATCGGTTCCCAATTGCTGCTGGTGTTCCCGTGGCCCGGCATCTTCTACTTCCTGGCCTGCTATGGCACGTTGGTGATAGTGGCCGCGATCTTCTTTATTCGCGAAACCCTCCCGGCGGAAAGGCGCGGGAAATCCACAGTCACGGTGCGGCAGCGGTACAAAACGGTGCTGACGGACCGGATATTCGTGGGCATGTTGATGGTTGGCAGCCTGAACTTCGGTGGTTTGTTTGCTTACCTCTCCGCCTCCACCTTCCTGTTCCAGAACGTCTATGAATTCTCTCCCCAGGAATACGGCCTCCTCTTCGGGGTCAATTCGCTGGGCATCGTGGCGGGCGTACAGATCAGTTCGAGGTTGATCCGACGCGTCGCTCCACAGTGGATCGTGGCCGGAGCCACGGTATTCATGCTGCTTATGGCGGCCCTGATTATCGTGCTCGATCTCCTCCACGTGGGTCTGTGGGGCATCCTGATTCCGCTGTGGTTCTACATTTGCGCCACAGGCTTCCTGTTCCCCTGCGTCCAGGTCCTGTCCCTGGCGAACCATGGAGCCCAGGCGGGGACGGCGGCGTCGCTCCTGGGGGCAGCGCAATTCATGATGGCGGGCATCGTTCCCCCCGTTGTCGGCTGGCTCGGTGTCGATTCAGCGGTACCCATGGGCGCGGTCCAGGCTGTTTGCATCACCGGAGCCATTGCCGCACTGTGGCTGGTGGTCCGGCCGCGGACGGTCCCGTCAATTCATTAGGTCCCCTCAATCCACTAATTCGGCATTTCACCTTGACCCGACCAAAGGCAGTGACCATGACCAAGAAACCGCACCGCAACGGTAGGGGCCTTTTCCTCGGGGCCGTGCTTGGCGCCGTCGTCGGGGCGCTGTTGGGCCGTCTGGCCGGGAGTGCACTGTTCGGGGCGATACTTGGTGCCGTCATTGGAGCGGCCCTGCTGTACCGGGTGAACCCGGGCCCCTGGAACAGGGACTAACCGTAACCGGGTCTATCGGCCCGTATAAGCCCTCCCCTTAGGGCGCCTGGCAGGGCAGAATGGTGGCCAGCCGGGGGTTTCCCCTGCTTCGCCGGTGAAGGGGACATCACATGAGTGCGGCTGATGGATACAGGGGCACTGTTTACGGCCTGGCGGCCATACGGCGGCTGCCCCTGACCCTGGGACTCGTGCTGTTCCTTTGGGTTGTCGGCGCAGTTACGGGCAGCCTTGTCGCCGGTCCCAACGAGTCACTCCTGGAACAAGTCGGGCTGGGTTTGGCGCTGGATCCGGGACCGGGTTGGTCCATCTTCACATCATCTTTCTTTGCCTCATCCTTGCTGGACTATCTGGCATGCACCGTTCTGATCCTGGTGGGCGTGGGTATCGCCGAGCGCACCATTGGGCCATGGCCGGCGCTGGCAGCATTCATCTTTGGTTCCGCTCTGAGCGCCCTGGTGCTGATGGGGCTGGTTGCTTTTGGAACAGACAACAGCGACCAATGGCTGAGTTTCCTCGGTGGCGAGTACGTTGTGGGCGCTTACGGTGGTGCCGCCGCTGCGTTGGGATGTTCGACGGCGGCACTGGAGGCGCTGTGGCGTCGTCGCCTCCGGACATGGTTGCTGGCCGCCACGCTCATGTTCGCGTTGTTTGTAGGCGTCGCACAAACACTCCAGGCCCTTGCCGGCGCTGTCATCGGCATTCTGGCCGGTTGGGCCGTCCAGGCCCTCGTGCTGCGGCGGCGTGCGGGCTCCCTTCATTCTTCTAGCCTTCGTGAGACCCGGTTCCTTGTGGGCACCGTGGTGGGTGTGTTCGCCCTGGGTCCCTTGCTGACGCAGCTAACGGGCACGTTGGAGGTCGGGCCGCTTTCTGTGGTTTCCGAGGTGATGCTGCAGGCAAGCCCCAGCGTGGACGAAGTCAACGAAGCATGCGACAACGACAAGAGCTGCGTCACGCTGCAAAGTGTTGTGGGCGTGCAGAGTTTCGGTGCCACCATCCTCACACTGATCCCGGTGCTGTTGCTACTTGTCTGTGCTGAGGGGCTGCGCCGTGGTCGCCGCCTTGCGTTTAGGCTGACCCTGGTCATCCAGCTCTACCTGGCGTTCGTGACGAGCGTGGCAATCCTGCAGTACGTGACGGATCCGGAAGTGACACTCGGCAATGACGACATCGGCTACCTCCTGCTCTACGCCGTGCCCGCTATCCTGGCGCCGCTGATCGTCGCGGTCCTGCTGGTGGTCAACCGCCACAAATTCCGGGTGGAATCCAGCGACGCCGGATATCGCGTCCTGGGCAGGACAACCCTCATCATGGCTGCAGTGGCGGCGGCCCTCTACGTGGTCTTCTGGTTCCTGGAGGGCAACCCGAGCCGCTCATCCCTGTGGGACCTCGCAGGCCAATTGACCCATATCCTGGTCCCCTTCCCCGTTCCGTTCGTCGTTGAACTGCCCCAGGGACTGCTGAGCACAGTTCTTTACGGACTGGGCGGGGACGCCATCTGGCTGTGCATCCTTTTGATGGTCCTGAACAATTTCCAGCGGTTCCGGGCGCTGGCGAAAGACCCTGCTGCGGATCTGGGACACACCCGTGAACTGCTTCATGACGGCGGGGGTACCTTGTCCTGGATGGCCCTGTGGGACAACAACCAGTACTGGTTCACGCCGGACAGGAGGGCTGGCCTCGCCTACCAGGTGCACAACGGGGTGGCACTGACGGTGGCGGGTCCGTTCGGAGCCCGCCAACACCACACCGAGGCTGCCACAGGCTTTCTGGCACATTGCGCAGCACTGGGCCTCACACCGTGCTTCTACTCGGCCACGGCGGAGCTTGACGAAGCTCTCCTCCCCCGCGGCTTCCGCAAACTGGAGGTGGCGGAAGAAACCCTGCTGAACGTCCAGGCCATGACGTTCAAAGGCAAGGAATGGCAGAACGTCCGGACCGCGCTGAACAGGGCGGAGAAGCTGTCCATCAAGGACCACTGGTACCACTACGCGGAGATGCCTCCGGGGATCCGGGCACAACTTGCCGAAATCTCGGAAGAGTGGGTAGCGGACAAGGCCCTCCCCGAGATGGGGTTCACGTTGGGCGGACTCGATGAACTGAAGGATCCCGAAGTCATGTGTTGCGTCGCGGTGGACGACGACGGCCTGGTCCATGGGGTCACAAGCTGGCTGCCGGTCTTTACCGACGGCGTGGTGTCGGGTTGGACCTTGGACTTCATGCGCCGCCGAACCACTGGTTTCAAAGGGGTCATGGAATTCCTGATCGCCTCCGCTGTTACGCACTTCAAGGACGACGTTCCGCGCATCTCGCTGTCAGGCTCCCCGCTGGCCAACACGGGGGCAGCGACGGACGATGGTGACCACAGTGCCTTGGACCGGGTCCTGGCAATGCTGGGCAATGCACTGGAGCCCATGTACGGCTTCAAGTCCCTGGCAGCTTTCAAATCGCGGTTCCAGCCCGAGCACCGCACTCTGTACATGTATTACCGGGATCCGTTGGCCCTGCCGTCCATAGGCCTTGCCGTTGGGTCGGCGTATTTGCCGGGGTTGTCCCCCGCACAGAGCGCCGGTTTGCTACGCCAAATAGTTGCCCGGGAACCCGCCGCATGACTGCCGCCGGACGGACGCGGCAGTCATGAAGGGCCTCCTGGAAATCGAGATCAGCGGCCCTGTGGTCATGACGATAGCGGTGATTATCGGCGTCGGGCTTTTCCTGTTGCTGTTCCTCAGGCCGTCTTCGCGCTGGGTCATCACAGCGGTCGTTGGCATTGTGGTGACAGCAGCGCTGGGTTGGTTGACGGTCTGGATCGTGGAGGATGTCCTGGACGTCTTCCACGTGGGCCTTACACCCCGGGTGTGGTTCTGGGTCATCACAGGCTTCGCTGCACTTGGCCTGGCCGCGGCTAGTTTTCGCCACAGTCCCCGGTGGCGGAAGGCCGTGGCGGCGATATCGATTCCCGTGTTCCTCCTGGTCACTGCGCTGGGCGTCAACATGGAGTTCGGGCTCAACAGGACCCTGGGGTCAGCGCTGGGGATTTCCACCGAGGAAGCCATCCAACTGAGCAAGCCGGACCCGGATGCTCCTGTCCCTTCCGGGCCCCTCTGGCAGAACTGGAAACCGCCAACCAACATGCCAGCAAAAGGCGAAGTGGGAACGCAGGTCATTCCACCCACCGCCTCGGGTTTCAATGCCCGCCCTGCCGGGATCTACCTGCCGCCTGCTGCCCTGACGGAGAACCCACCCCGTTTGCCCTTGTTTGTCCTCATGATGGGCCAGCCGGGCCTGCCTGACCCCCAGTACGTTTCGGCCGCGTTGGACGAATTTGCTGCGAAGAACAATGGCTTGGCGCCCATCGCGATCGTGGCCGACCAGATCGGACCGGATCAGGACGACACTCTATGCCTGGATACGGCCAAGTACGGAAACGTGGAGAAGTACATCAACGTTGACGTGGTGAACTGGGCCAAGGCGAACCTGAACATCCTCCCGGACCGCGATCATTGGACCATCGCCGGATACTCCAACGGCGGGCAGTGCGCCATCTCCTTTGCGCTCAAATACCCGAAGATGTGGGGCAATGTGGTGGATATCTCCGGCGAGGAGTTTCCCGGGGCGGAGGACCCTGCAGGCAACCTTGCAGAGATCTTTGGCGGCAACCAGGCAGCCTATGACGCCCAGAAGCCCATCAACATCATGAAGGGCAAGCAATTTCCAGACACCACTGCCGTTTTCACCGTCGGCTCGGATGATGTGACCTATGTTGCAGCTGCGAAGGCTGTCTCGGCAGCTGCAAAAGCTTCCGGAATGACGGTGACCTATTACGAGGTGCCAAACGGCGGGCATGTAGGCATCGCATTGAACGCCGGCCTGACAAAGGGCTTTGAGGTGCTGTATCCGAGACTCGGCTTGTCCCCCTAGGCAGCCCTGTTGCCGGCCCGTCCCCGGCGATAAAGTTGAGATGTGCCACATTGGCAAGAGCTGCAGCCGCTTCCGGCACCTTGGCAGCGTCGGGATGAACGCATCCTGCCGCTGTGGTGGGACCGGCTGTGCTCCGTGACCAGTCCCCAGTCCGCTGCCCTCTATGCGGCAGGCCTTTTCACGGATGACCGGCGCCGGCCCATCGCCCAGTGGTACAACCCCGAAGCCGACGCCGCGTTGCTGGTTGCCCCCGAGACCTCACCTGAGTGGCCGGTCCAGCGCTTTGGAATCTTCTATGCACCGCCGGGTGGTGGGTTCACCCGCGTGTACTCCGCTCCCCACGAGTGGCATCCGCGCGAACCGCGGACACCCCCGACCGAACAGGAAGCCTTCCTGGCAGCCGTGGCCGAAGCCGCACGGTTCCTCCAGGTGGAGATGGATTTCGTGTAAAAAAGTGGACCCCGCACCAGTACGAAACCGGTGCGGGGTCCTTGCGCTCCTCCGACTGGACTTGAACCAGTAACCCTTCGATTAACAGTCGAATGCTCTGCCAATTGAGCTACGGAGGAATGAAGCGGTTATGACTTTAGCAAAGGTTTTAGGCGAATGCGAATCGGACGGAGATACCCCCTGGGGGTATAAAAAATACCCCCGTTCCGAGACTCCGGAACGGGGGTATTGTGCGCTCCTCCGACTGGACTTGAACCAGTAACCCTTCGATTAACAGTCGAATGCTCTGCCAATTGAGCTACGGAGGAATGAAGCGGTTACTAGCTTAACAGGGCCCCGCCGGAAAACGAAATCGAGCCTCCAGGCCGCTTCCGACGGCCCTCGGCAGGGACCCTCAGGAGTCTGAACGCAGGGCTCGACGCTGCATTTCCAACACCATCAGTTCGCGGTTCAGCCGCTGGAATTCCTCGGGAAATGCAGCTGCGTCAAGGCGCTGCAGCTGGCCCATCTTGTCCGCTTTAATGCGGGTGATCTGCAGTTCGAAAAGCCTCGCCAAAATGTCCCGGCAATAACGTTGCATGGCCTCCGGGGTACTGGCCGGCAAAGGAGTTACAGCCAACTCCGAAACCAAGGGCCGAAGAGGCTCCGGGACTTCCTGCCGGATGTGCTCCACCCATGCCACCGGATCAGCCGCGTGGGCCAGTCCTGTGGCACGCACAGCTGCATGCACCGCCGCGTATGCAGGAGTAGCAAAATGGGACGCCTCAAAGCGCTCCCATGCCCCGTCGCCCAGGACTGAGGGCTCTTGGAGGACGACTTCCAGCGCTTGGCGCTCCATCCCTGCCACGGGGTCCCGCGGATCGGGACGATTGAAGACCTGACCGCTCGACGCCTGACCGTTCGACGATGCTGCCGTCGTCGTGGTTTGTTCCGCAGCACCGGACGGACTCGCACCGGATGCCGCGCGCTTGGCTGCCGCCCCAACGTAGCGGCTGACTTCCTCAATCGGCATCCCCAACCAGCCAGCGAGTTCGCGTATGTAGGCGGGGCGGATGCCGGAGTCGCGGATTTGTGCCACAACGGGCGCCGCTTCCCGCAGCGCTGCGACCCGGCCTTCCACCGTGTCCAGGTTGTGCCTGCGGAGCGAGGCACGGATCGCGAACTCGAAGAGCGGCTTCCTGCTATCGATGAGTTCACGTACCGCGGCGTCGCCCTTGAGTTGACGAAGATCACACGGATCAGCGCCAGTGGGTTCCACCGCGACGTACGTTTGCGCGACGAACCGTTGGTCTTCCTCGAAGGCGCGGAGGGCCGCCTTCTGGCCGGCGGCGTCTCCGTCGAAGGTGAAGACCACCTCTCCCCCGGTGCCGTCGTCCGAAAGCAGGCGCCGCGCGATCTTGATGTGTTCGGTGCCGAACGCCGTGCCGCAGGTGGCGACCGCCGTCGTGACTCCTGCAAGGTGGCAAGCCATGACGTCGGTGTACCCCTCAACCACCACCAGCTGCCGGTCCTTGGCGATGTTGCGTTTGGCGATGTCGATCCCGTAGAGGACCTGGGACTTTTTGTAGAGGGTGGTTTCAGGCGTGTTCAGGTACTTTGGACCCTGATCGTCCTCGTAGAGCTTCCGGGCGCCGAACCCGATGGTGTCGCCGGCGATGTCCCGGATGGGCCAAATGAGCCTGCCACGGAAGCGATCATAGATGCCCCGGTTTCCTTCAGAAAACATGCCCGTAAGTTTGAGTTCAGCATCGGTAAACCCGCGGCCACGCAGGTGCTTAAGGAGCGAGTCCCAGCCCTGGGGCGCATAGCCCACGCCGAAGTGCTCTGCTGCCGCACGGTCAAAGCCCCTGCCAGCGAGGAAGTTGCGGCCCTCGGCCGCTCCGGGGGTCAGCAGTTGGGCACGGAAGAACTCATCGGCGATCTTATGGGCATCCAGGAGACGCTGGCGCTTGCCCACTTCTTCGCGGCTCGGACCACTGCCACCGTCCTCGTACCGAAGCTCGTAGCCAATTCTGGCGGCCAGCTTTTCCACTGCCTCGTGGAAGGAGCTGTGGTCCATTTTCTGGACGAAGGAGATGGCATCCCCGTCTTCGCCGCAACCGAAGCAGTGATATCTGCCCACTTGGGGGCGCACAGTGAAGGATGGTGAGCGTTCATCGTGGAAGGGGCACAGGCCCTTGAAACTGCCCAAGCCAGCACTCTTCAGGGTGACGTAACCGTCAACGACTTCCTTGATATCCGTGCGCTGGCGTACTTCGTCGATATCTTCACGTTTGATCAAGCCAGCCACGTGACCATCCTAGCCGCTCCGCCTTGACGGCCCTGGCTGAAGGCTGGCGGAGCAACAGGCTGATAGTGCTACCAGAGCGACGGCAGGCTCCCCACCAGGCGCTCGTACATGGCCAGCGCGGAACCATCCGTCAAAGACGCCACCTGGTCAATCACTACCCGCAGCCGGGCGCCGTCATCGGCAGCGTCACGCCAGTCAGCAGCGAACATCGGCTCGAGGTGGCGGTCGCCCGTGGCATTCAGCACGCCCACGAGCGCGTGCAGGACTTCACGCTGGCGTTCGTAGACGGGCTGGCGGTGGTCCGTGGAAATGACGAATGTAGTAGCCAGGCCCTTCAGGACCGCGATTTCGGTCACGGTGTCCTCCGGGACCATCAGCTCGGCGCCATAGCGGGTCAGGTTGGCAGGGCCGAAATGGTCCCTGGTGGTTTCCATGGCGCTTTGGCAGAACCGGCCGATGAGCTGGCTGGTCATGTCTTTCAGCGCGGCCATGGATTTCCGGCTCCCGTCAGCCTCGCGGACCCACACTTTGGTGGCTTCCAGCCGGGCAAGGGCAGCATCGATGTCAGCAGGATCGTTGTGTGGGAGGTACCACTGCTTGGTGTAGCCCACAACGCGGGCACGGTGGTCCGGATTCTCCATCCACTTCAGTTGGAAGTGGCCTGCGACGATTGCGTCCTCGACGTCGTGGACCGAGTAGGAAATATCGTCCGCGAGGTCCATCACCTGGGCCTCAATGCAGGAGCGGTTACCCGGAGCGCCCTCACGCAGCCATTCGAACACGGGAAGATCGTCCTCATACGCGCCAAACTTGCTGGTGCGGTGGCCATGGATGACGGGGGCGTCGACGGCGGACCACGGGTACTTGGACGCAGCATCCAGGCTGGCGCGGGTCAGGTTGAGCCCGGCGGGCCTGCCGTCCTCGGCAAGGACTTTCGGTTCCAGGCGCGTCAACAACCTCAGCGTCTGCGCGTTGCCTTCGAAGCCGCCAATAGTATGTGCTACTTCGTTGAGTGCTGACTCACCATTGTGGCCGAAGGGTGGATGGCCAAGGTCATGGCTCAGGCATGCGGTATCCACAACGTCCGGGTCGCAGCCCAGTGAACGGCCAAGTTCGCGGCCTACCTGGGCAACCTCCAGGCTGTGCGTCAGCCTGGTGCGAACGAAATCGTCCGTGTCCGGAGCAACAACCTGCGTTTTCGCGCCGAGCCGCCGCAGGGCCGAGGAATGCAGGACCCGTGCCCTGTCGCGTTCAAAGTCGGAGCGGTAGTTGGTTTTTCGCGGCTCTTCCACCCACCGCGCAGAATCCGCTTCGGTGTAGCCCGGAATTGCCTGCACGTAGTCGTGCGGCGTTCCGGTGCGGCCCAGCATCGCTTCGGTTCCCATGGGTATCTGCCTCCTTCAAGCGCCGTTGTGTGGTGCCTCTTGAGCCAGTCTTACACGTGTGAAGCTAGCCTCCTGACACGTCCAGCTCTGCTGCGGAGATTTCGGCACTCTGTTCCGCGTTCAGCTGACGGCTCATGAGCCAATCCTTGGGCAGCGCAGGCTTCTTCGGTGATCCGGCACGGCCGCGCGGGCCCTCGGAATCGACGCCCGGATACGGCAAATCCATGTCCAGTTCATCAAGGAGTCCGCGCAGGACCTCCAGGGTGGGAACGGTGGCCAGCTTGGCGCGAAGCTCCCCGCCAACTATGTAACCCTTGAAGTACCAGGCCATGTGCTTACGGATTTCCCGCAGTGCCTTGTACTCATCGTTACCGAAGGTCTCCACCATGAGCTCTGCGTGACGGTAGACGCCTTCGGCGACCTCCCGCAGCCCCGGACGGTGCCGCTGATCGCTGCCTTCGAACGCCGCCTGCAGGTCACCGAACAGCCACGGGCGTCCCTGGCAACCACGGCCTACCACCACGCCGTCCACACCGGTTTCCCGGACCATACGGACAGCGTCCTCTGCGGACCAGATGTCACCGTTTCCCAGCACCGGAATGTCAGGCAGCGCCTCACGAAGGCGGGCAATTGCGGACCAGTCAGCCTGGCCGGAATAGAACTGGGCGGCGGTGCGGCCGTGAAGGGCGACGGCGGCCACTCCCGCATCGCGGGCGATCCGTCCGGCGTCGAGGTACGTCAGGTGGTCCTCGTCAATGCCCTTGCGCATCTTGATGGTGAGCGGGATGCCACCCTTGGAGGCTTCCTTCACCGCGGTCTGCACTATAGACGTGAACAGATCGATCTTCCATGGCAGCGCGGAACCACCACCGCGGCGGGTGACCTTGGGCACCGGGCAGCCGAAGTTGAGGTCAATGTGGTCAGCCCGGTCTTCCTCGACGAGCATGCGGACAGCCGCGCCGACCGTTACGGGGTCAACACCATAGAGCTGCACGGAACGGACTTTCTCGTCCTCATCATGGGAGATGATGCGCAACGATTCCGGGGTCCGTTCCACCAGCGCACGCGAGGTAACCATCTCGGCCACGTACAGGCCACCACCGTATTCACGGCAGAGCCTGCGGAAGGCCGAGTTGGTGATGCCCGCCATGGGGGCAAGGATCACGGGAGTGTCCACGGTGATCCCACCGAGCTGCAAAGGCGGAAGCTCAAGCTTTGGGGCAGGGGGCGTTGCTACTACAGTCACCCATCCATTGTTGCAAATCAGGGCAAATCGACCCTTTGCGCCCTACGGAATCGGTTTTTCCCCGTCGCCCCGGCGCTCCGCCTCACGCTGGGCACGGCGGCTCCCCGGGCGGGCAGGCTTGCCGGCCGCGCGGGAAGACCGGCCGCCGTCGAGCGTTTCGGCCCTGCCGGAACCCACGACGGCGGCCGGAGCAGCGAGCGTACCGGTATCGTCCACGTCCTCCGGATTCACGGACAGCGCGGGCGCAGGGACGGCACCCTTCACGCCTGTGGCCTTGACCACCAGGACGGCTATCAGCGTGGTAACAGGGATGGCGAGCACCAGTCCGATGGAGCCGACCAATGTCCGGATGACTTCCTCGGACAACTCCGCACTGGTCAGGGCCTCGGCAAGTGGGCGGTCGTAAAGCATCACAATGATCAGGATCGGAAGGGCGGCACCAGCGTACGCGAAGGCAATCGTGTAAACCGTGGAGGCGATGTGGTCCCGGCCAATCCGCATGGCCGAGGAGAATAGCTTCCGGGCGCTGGTGTTCGGGGCCAGTTCGTAAAGTTCCCACACGGCAGATGACTGGGTAATGGTGACATCGTTGAGGACGCCGAGGCCTGAGATGATCAGGCCGCACAAGATGATGCCGGAGATTGAAATCTTGTCCGACATATTTATCAGCGTTGCAGCGTCATGGTCACCGACGCCTGCAAGGTTGGCAGCATCCGTGGCCCACGCCGCCAACAGCGCTGTGATGCCCAACCCGAAGATGGTTCCCAGCAGGGCCGTGGACGTCCTCGCCGAGAAACCGTGGGCGAAGTACAGGACCCCGATCATGATCACCGTGGAACCCACCAAAGCCAGCATGAGTGGCGGCTTCCCCTCCACAAGCCCCGGAAGGATAAAACTGACCAGCACCGCATAAGCGCCAACCAGGCCAAGGAGTGCCCGGAAGCCGCGCCAGCGGGCCACAGCGATCACTACCACCGCATAGAGCACGGCCAGCAGCGCAATCGGCAGGCTCCGCACGAAATCCACAAAAACGTACGACGGCGAGCCGTTGGCCTGCGCCGCGCCCTGGACACCGGAAAGGTTCAGATAGCGGATCGAATCCCCCACATTCACGCCATGGGATTTAGCGACGTCGGGGTTGATCACCACCTTGACGGCTTCCCCGCCCTTGTCCGGCTGCGTGAAGGCGAAAGTGCAGTCGGATCCGCCGGACTGGCCTGGATCGGTTTGGCCTGCACCGGTTTGTCCGGTTTGTGTGCAGCTTTCCTGCACCACGCTCTGGATCTTTCCGGTATCGAAAGTCACCCCCGGGGCAGCCTGGTAGGGACTCGCGAAGGAGATTCCCTCCCGGCTGCCCGAGGGCCACATGACCATCATGGCAATGACAGTGAGCACCCCAAGTGGAACCAGCACCGCAGCCAGGAGCCAGTTGGCGCGCTTCCGGGACGCAATCGCCTGCGGGGTTGGCTCGGAACTTTCAGAATGACCGTGACCGTGGGAGTGTCCGTGACCCATCAGCTGCAAAACCTCATGGTTTCAAGCCTAGCGGGGTCAAACGCAAACCCTTCCTCAGGCTGGCTTGATGTTCTGGTTCACGTGGAAAAGGTTGCCGGGATCGTACTTGCTCTTGACCTGCACCAGGCGATCCCAATTGGGGCCGTAATTGTCAGTGACCCGGTTCTGGTCTTCAGCGTCCATGAAGTTGATGTACCCGCCCAGCGCCGAGTGCGGTGCAAGGGCCGCCGCATACCCTCGCGCCCAGGCGATGTTGGCTTCGTTGTCCGTGGGTTCCATCCATTGGGCCGCAATGACGGGCGCAAACTTCATGTCACGGTGCGCAAAGGCTGTGTCATGGACGCCAACGCGTGAGACGGCGCCGTCGATGGGGTAAATATGGACAGACGTATTGACGCTCGTGACCGTCGCGCCATGTTCGGCATGGGCTTGGATGGCGCCGTCGTTGAGCTCGGGGAGGAAGTTCGCCTTCCAGTAGCCCTGCATTCCTTTCTGGTTGAGCGCGTCGAAGGCAACGTTCAGGGCTGGGTACGGCATGGGAGCTACCAGTGAGCCCGCAACAGGGGCTGCGTCCAGGAACGGCTGCCACCGCGCTTCGCCTTCTCCCAAATCCCCCGTCCACATCCCAACCACCACACAGACGGGCTTGCCGTGCCACTCTTCGGGTAGGAACGGGACTGGCGGGCCCTGATGGAATCCCAGGAAAGCGCCGAACTCTTCGGGCGCGTTCGCGATGTAATCGCGGTAGAAGCGGGCGACTGTGTCCGTATGTTCTGCGCCGTAGAGGATGACTCCGGCATGGACCATATCAACAGGATGGAGTTTGAACTCGAACGAGGTCACCACGCCAAAGTTGCCGCCACCGCCCCGGAGCGCCCAGAACAGGTCCTCGTTCTGGTCCTCGCTGGCCACCAGGAACTTTCCATCAGCCGTGACCACATCGGCTGAAACGAGGTTGTCGCAGGAGAGACCGTACTTTCGGGCAAGGTAGCCTATTCCCCCGCCCAGGGTCAGTCCCGCAACTCCCGTGGATCCGACGATCCCGCCAGTGGTCGCCAATCCGAAGGCGTGCGTTGCGTGGTTGAAGTCAGCCCAGGTGGTGCCGCCTTCGGCCCGCGCAGTGGCGGTCTCCGGGTCCACCCGGACCCCGGTTCGGTTGACGAAGTCCAGCACCAGGGCGTCATCCGCCGTTCCATATCCAGGAGCACTGTGTCCGCCGCCCCGAATGGCCAGGGGCATGGAATTCTCCCGTGCGAAGTTCACCCCCGCAATCACATCCGCAACTTGGGCCACCCGGACGATGCCCGCCGGACGTTTGTCGACCATGGCGTTAAAGACTGCCCGTGCCGAATCATATTCAGGGTCTTCGGGAGTGATGAGCTGTCCGCGCAGCTGATCCCGCAGCCCGTCCAAGGTCGTTCCGTTCATTGTTGTTACCGCCGATTCAGAGGAGACCGGAGCTATTCCACAGACGCCGCTTCCCTCCGAGTGTGCCGGCGCGTGGCTTACGTCGCCTTCCTACTCCTGCGCCATGGCCGAGTCAAGACTTTTCCACCACGAATGCGGGCTGAGCTTAAAGCGAGGATCCCGCCCTGCCCATCGGCGATGGGCAGGGCGGGATCCGGACATGAAAGTACGTGGTCAGTCGCTCACGATCAGTGTGTCAGCGCCACGAACGTGGGCCTTGCCCGACTCCAGCAAAGGTGCCAGAACGCTGCGCAGCGCCGTCATGGATTCGTCCACTTCCAACAGCACGGGGTGCTGGTACGCAATAAGCGCCAGAAGATCCCGTACGGCAGCTTCGGCGTCGTCGGCGGACAGCTTGGGATCGTGACCCAGGAAGACATCCGAGGGCTCCTCGGAGTTCCCCTGGGCGTAGCTGATGGCGAAGGCCTGGATCTTTCCTTTTCGGCTGGCCGGCACTCCCCCGCCAAAGGCGCTTGCCTTCGGAGCACGAAGCACAATGGCTCCGTGCGCCCCGGTGAGATCGTGCAGGAAGAGCCGCTGCACCGTAGCAATGCTGAGCTCGCCCGGGCTGTCCCAGTGATGGACAGCTGAGTAGTAGCGGCCCACCACTTCGCTGAGTTCCACGGATCCGGTGGCGAGGTCCTCCACGCGCTCCGAGGCAGCTTCCTCGGAACCGTCGCCGAACCGCGGGAGCTTCAGCGGCTCAGGCTCCACTACTACCAACTGGGAACGCTGGATGGGTCCCAGGCGTGCGGCTTCGGCGAAAGCAGCCCCCGGGGTGCCCGGTTCAACCTTGCTGCGGAGCTTGGAAACGCCCGACGGCGAGTTCCCGGCTTCGCGGCGCAGCATGGTCAGCAGGGTGGCACCGACGCCGTTCCGGCGATGGTCCTTGGCAACCTCGATGTAAGCCCAGAGACGTTCCGGGTGCAGGGACGCTTCGTGAACCACGCCGGCCGCAACGGGGATGCGAACGCCGTCAACGACGTCTTCGGCAACGATGCAGCGGCGCCAAGGCTGGTTGCTCGAAGGCGCCAAAGCAGCACGGAACTGTTCTGCAGGGAGGGTCTCCGGGCCGCCCCAGATTTCCAGGAGGGCGAGGTCGTCGCCTTCCTTCCACTCGCGGTATTCCAAGGCCACGGTTAGGCGCCGATCAGTCGTGCTGCCAGGTAAGCCTCAACCTTGTCCAGGGACACGCGTTCCTGGCTCATGGTGTCGCGCTCACGGATGGTCACGGCCTGGTCTTCGAGGGTATCGAAGTCCACGGTGATGCAGAACGGAGTACCGATCTCGTCCTGGCGACGGTAACGGCGGCCGATGGCGCCGGCGTCGTCGAAGTCGATGTTCCAGTTCTTGCGCAGCTGGGTGCCCAGCGCCTTTGCCTTCGGGGACAGGTCCTCGTTGCGGCTCAGGGGCAGGACAGCGGCCTTGACCGGGGCAAGCCGCGGGTCCAGCTTCAGGACCGTACGGACGTCGACGCCGCCCTTGGCGTTGGGTGCCTCGTCTTCGGTGTAGGCGTCAATCAGGAACGCCATGAAGGAGCGGGTCAACCCGGCAGCCGGCTCGATCACGTATGGGGTGTAGCGCTCATTGGTGGCCTGGTTGAAGTAGCTCAGGTCCGTCCCGGAAGCCTTGGCGTGCGTGGAGAGGTCGAAGTCCGTGCGGTTCGCGATACCCTCGAGCTCGCCCCACTCGGAGCCTTGGAAACCGAAGCGGTACTCGATGTCCGTGGTGCCCTTGGAGTAGTGGCTCAGCTTCTCAAGCGGGTGCTCAAAGAAGCGGAGGTTTTCTTCACGGATGCCCAGGCTGGTGTACCAGGACATGCGCTCCTTCATCCAGTACTGGTGCCATTCCTCATCCGTGCCGGGCTCGACGAAGAATTCCATCTCCATCTGTTCGAACTCGCGGGTACGGAAGATGAAGTTGCCCGGCGTGATCTCGTTGCGGAAGGACTTGCCGATCTGGCCAATGCCGAACGGTGGCTTCTTCCGGGACGTGGTGAGGACATTGTTGAAGTTCACGAAGATGCCCTGGGCCGTTTCCGGACGCAGGTAGTGCATGCCCTCATCGTTGGCCACCGGGCCAAGGAAGGTCTTCAGGAGGCCGGAAAATTCCTGCGGCTCCGTCCATTGGCCGCGGGTGCCACAGTTGGCACAGGCAATGTCCTTCAAGCCGTTCTCGGCGGGGCGGCCCTTCTTTTCCTCGTACTCTTCCTCAAGGTGGTCGGCACGGTAGCGCTTGTGGCAGGAGAGGCATTCCACCAGGGGGTCCGAGAACACCTCGACGTGGCCGGAGGCTTCCCAGACCTGGCGGGGCAGGATGACCGAGGAGTCCAGGCCTACGACGTCTTCGCGGCCGCGGACCATGCTCTGCCACCACTGGCGCTTGATGTTTTCCTTCAGTTCCGCACCAAGGGGTCCGTAATCCCACGCCGAACGGGAACCACCATAGATTTCACCGGCCTGGAAGACAAAGCCCCTCCGCTTGGAGAGGGAAATGACCTGGTCAAGGACGGATTTTGCTGCCATGGGTACTCCATTTGTTCTACAGGGCCGCTGGGTGCGGTCCGCGGTGGTTGCCCCGGATTCCGAACGAGGTTGTCCGGCGGGGTGGGCTGGGGAATTGGTGCGGATAATAACTGTGCAGAAAAGCTGCGTGTCCTAGCCTACCGGCCTTTGCCCGGGACCTTTCGTGCGAATGCTCCCCTGGGCCAGGGCAGCGTGGCCACGACGATCGCCGCGAGCGTCAATACCGTACCCAACACCGTGGGCAAGGCGACCACCGCACCGGGACTGGGGATCACGACGTCGAGCACTAAAGAACCCACCAGCTGCCCGGCGATCATGCCCAGACCGGTGACCAGCACGCCGAGGCTTCGGACCAGGAGCGCCGCAAGCCCAATGAAAAGGCAGCCCATGGGGCCGCCCAGGTAGAACCACCATTCACCCGGAAGCGGGTTGCCCGCGCCTGCCACGGAAAGCTTGATCAGCCAGGCAATCCAGAGGATGACGGCACCGGCGATGAAGTTGACCAGCGTGGCTGCGACAGGGGTCCCGTAGTGAACAGTGGCGGTTCCGTTCATGGCTTGCTGGAAACTCATGAGAAACCCTGCAGCCAGTGGCAACAGTACGGGCAGCACCAGGGAGGCGATGTCGGTATTGCCCCCGAACCGCGGGGAAACAGCCCACGCAACGGCGGCGACCGTCAGCACACTGCCCAGGATCCGCACTCCGGTAATGGACCGTTTGCCGCCGGGACCTATGCCCATTCGGTCCACAAGGAGGCCGCTCAGGGTCTGCCCGGTGACCACCGCCACAGTGAACAGCGCAACCCCCAGCAGGCCCACAGTGAATGTTTGCGCGATGACGAAGAGGGCGCCGATCCCACCGGCCATGACGTAGAAGCGGGGAAAGCTACGGCTGCGGACCGCCGGGACGATGCGCCGAAGGCCTGCCCTGCCTTTGGGTGTGGCGAGGGAAATGGCCGCAATGAGGACGAGGCCTGTGGTGAAGCTCACCACAGCTGCGGCGATGCCATCGTTCAACCGGGCCCCGAGGGCCCCGTTGATCCTTCCTTGAAGCGGAATGACCAAGCCAGTTGCTACTGCAACAGGGAGGCCAATGGCGAGCGGAAGGGTGGAACGACGGGAAGACTGCGGCACTGACACCACACTACGTCAGGCATCATTGCTTTATGAGCAACCCGGAAATCGAAGAGGTCCCCATCCGCGACGACATGATCCGCCTCGGGCAGCTGCTGAAGCTGGCCAACCTGGTGGAGGACGGCGTGGAGGCCACCGAGCTCATTAAGAATGGCTTGGTGAAGGTCAACGACGAGATCGACGAACGCCGGGGCCGCCAGCTGCACGCCGGCGACACCGTCACCGTCAACGGCCAGACCGTAAGGATTATCTCCGCCTGAAGCAACGCGGGGTCACTTAAAGCCCATGGTGACGCCATTTATGGGCCGTAAGTGACCCCGCGTTGCATTAAGATGCGAGGACTTTGTGCGTCAGGAATTCGCCTACGTGGCCGATTTCCTGCTGATTAATGCCATGCCACATGCCTGTGTAGAGCACCTTGGTGAGGTCCACGTGCTTGCGCACCCACCCCATGGTGTATTCGATCTTGTCCGGAGTAATGACAGGGTCCTGCTGGTCGCGGCCCCAGAACATCGGCGAGGTGCCGTCCAGTTCGGCATCGCGGAAGGCGGGGTCATCGCCGGCGTCCACCACGAAACCCGAAAGCCCGACGACGGCAGCGAAGTCCGCGGGACGGTACCGGAGCATGGTGGTCGCCATGGCCATGCCCATGGAGAAGCCGAGCAGCGTCACTGAAGAATGATTGGCTTTGACCGTATCCAACCATTCAAGGGCGTACTCCGCGGCAAGCTTTACTGCTTCCAGCGAATAGTCGATTGACGCAGTGAGCGGGAACCAGGTGAAGCCGGGGCCCATGGGCATTGGCGCCCGCAGGGAAGCCACCACAAAGCCCTCGGGAAGCAGGCCCGCGAGGCTGAAGAGATCGTCTTCATTGGAGCCGTAGCCGTGCAGCAGCACCAGAAGCGGCTTGCCCTCCCGTTCAGCTTCTTCATGGGACCACAGGACAACGGGCGCGGGGAATGCAACGGCTTCAGTCATGGGTCTATTCTTGCAGTTACTGATGAGTAACAACCTACGGTGGCGTAGGTTCGCAGGTTCAAGGCAGGATGGAAAGCGTGAGTGACGTCAATTCATTGGTGAAGCCGGGCGAACCGGTTCAAACACACCCTTGGAGCCGTTACGTGGCACTGGGGGATTCGTTCACGGAAGGCATCGGCGATCCGGAGCCCCGGAACCCCGGCGGCTTCCGGGGATGGGCTGACCGTGTAGCGGAGGAACTGGGCCGCGGTCATGAGGATTTCGCTTATGCCAACCTTGCTATCCGTGGGCGGCTGCTGCAGCAGATCGTGGATGAACAAATTGGCCCTTGCCTGGAACTCCAGCCGGACCTTGTCTCGATTTCGGCTGGCGGCAATGACCTCATCCGGCCCGGTGGCGACCCGGACCTCTTGGCGGAGAAGCTGGACGCTGCTGTTCAGGAACTGGCCTCCGGTGGGGCGACTGTGGTGCTGTTCAACGGACCGGACACTGCATCCTCGGTGTTGGGCCGCATCCGTGGCAAGGTGGCCATCTACAACGAAAACCTGAGGACTGTAGCTGCACGGCACGATGCCATCATCGCGGACATGTGGTCCCTGAGGCAGTTGGCCGATCCGCGGATGTGGGACGAAGACCGCCTGCACTTCTCACCTCTGGGACACCACACCATCGCGATGATGGTCCTTGAAGCGCTGAACGTCCAGCACACCCTCGAGCCCCTGGTGCCCAAGCCCCTGCCGGTCCGCACCTGGCGCGAGGCCCGATCCTCGGATCTGGTGTGGGCCCGCGAGTACTTTGTTCCGTGGGTTATCCGCAGGTTGCGGCATCGATCCTCCGGCGACGGCATCACCCCCAAACGCCCGACGCCGGGACCGGTCTTCGGCCCCAACGGCACCATGCTGCCGCGCGGCTGAGCTGATGCGACTGCGGCCGGGAGGATTCGATGCAGCCTAACAATGTTGTCCCCCTGCGCCTTCGCCGTCAGCAGCTGCGGGCTCCCTACGGCGAAAACGTTGATGATGTTCTGCGCAACCTCCTGGCGGTGCAGTCGCAGGAATTTCCGTATGCCAGGTGGAGCCTCGCCCAGAGGGCGGTCGGGAGCACTGCCCAGAGGGCGGTCGGGAGCACTGCCCAGAGGGCGGTCGGGAGAACTGCCCAGAGGGCGGTCGGGAGCACTGCCCAAAGGGCGGTCGGGAGCACTGCCGATGAGGTGGAGCAGGCGGTGGCTGATGGCAGGATCCTCCGGACGCATATCCTGCGGCCGACGTGGCATTTTGTGCACCGTGACGACCTCGGCTGGTTGATGGGTTTGTCTGCAGATCGCCTTCATCAAGGCAACAAGGGCATGTACCGGCAGGCGGGAGTTGATGAGCACGCAGCCGCCCGCAGCGGGCACATCCTTGCCGAAGCGGTGGCCGGTGGAGCCCACAAAACACGCGAAGAACTAGCCGGAATTCTGGAAAAGGCGGGGCTCCCCGGCAAAGGCCTTGGCTTCGTTTACCACCTCATGCACGCCGAGATCAGCAAAATCCTGGTGAGCGGCAGCCCGGTCCGTTCTGCAGGGGGTGCACTGAAACAGACATACGCCTTGTTCGAGGAACGTGTGCCCGACGGCAATATGTCCCTGACGGAGGACGGCGACCGCGAATGGGCCTTGGGCCAGCTGGCCCTGCGGTACTTCAGCAGCCGGGGACCTGCCACCATCAAGGACTGTGCCGCGTGGTCCGGACTGACCATCAAGGATGTACGGCTTGGCTTGCAGGTAGCTGAAGAGTCCGTTCCGGGCGCGTTGGCAACTGTGGCGGTGGACGGCTTGGACTTCTACTTGCCAGCAGAAGATGTGGAGGCACTTGCAGCGACTCCCCCACCAGGTGACGATGGGCCAGGACTTCCCCGTGTCGATCTCATCCAGTGCTACGACGAGTACGTGATGGGCTATTCACAATCGAGGCATTACCTCGGCGGCAGGGCGCCCTATTTCCCCGAGGGCGATGCTCCAATTCACGTGGTGTTGCTGGATGGCAGGTTGACCGGATGGTGGCGCCACAGCTTCTCGGATGGGATCTGCGAACTCGACATCAGAATGAACAGGCCACTCACAACAGCCGAACAACAAGCCTTGGAGGCAGAAGTGGAACGCTACGGGAAGTTCCTGGGCATGGAGACAAAGCTGGTGTGAAACTGCGGGACTAAGCTGGGTTAAGACCTAGGAGGCCTGCACCGTGAACAATCTGATCTTCTGGATCATCGTCTGCTCGTGGCTGATTCCCATGGGGATACGCATGTACAACAAGTCCCGGGCGCGGCGGCTCCAGGACCGCAATTTCCCGGGCCCGAATTATCCGGGCCCCGGCTATCCCCCGCAGAATCTTCCGGGACCGGGTTACCCGCAGCCGAATTATCCGGGCTATCCCACGCAGCCCACCACCATCCGCCCTGCCGATGCCCCACCGCCGCCAGGACCGGCGTCGAACGCTTCTTCACCTACGTTTCCGAGCCACAGCGGCTCTGAGCAGCAAGGCTTCCGCGCGCGCAAGCTGGCCGAACTGGACCTCAAGTTCAGCAACGGCGAAATTGCCATGGAGGATTACATGAAGCAGCGCGGCGACATCATGAACGGCTGAGCCGGCTTAGGCGAAGAAGGCCTCGCGAAGCTGCTTCGATAGTTGCCCGATTTCGGTGAGGAAGCCATCGTGGCCGATGGGGGCCTCGATCACGTGGACAGGCACATTGCCTGGCAGGTTTTGCGCCAGTTCCACTGACTGGGCCGGAAAATAGAGGCGGTCGGAATCGACGGCTGCCACAAAGAATTCAGCAGTGGCCGCGGCCAAGGCTTCCTTCAAGGTGCCCCGGCCCCGTCTGATGTCGTGGGACATCAGCGCCTCGGTGATGGCGATGTAACTGTTCGCATCGAACCGGCGCACCAGCTTGGTGCCTTGGTGATCGAGGTAGCTTTCCACCTGGTAGCGGCCACGCTCCCCCAGGACCGCAGCGGCCAGGGGCGTCTCCTGGTGCTGGGCTTCCCGGCCGAAGCGGACATCAAGCTCCAGCGCTGACCGGTACGTGATGTGCGCTATCCGTCGGGCCAGGGCAAGGCCTGCCTCAGGAGTTGGTCCACCGTAGTAATCGCCGTTGTTGAAGTTCGGGTCCTGGCGGATGGCGAGCGTCTGCGACTGGGCGAAAGCGATTTGCTCGGCTGTGCTGTAGGCGCCCACAGAAATAACCGCGCACCGCTGAACACGCTCAGGGAAGGTGACCGCCCACTCAAGTGCCCGCGCCCCACCCATGGAACCGCCAAGGACTGCGTGCCATGCCTTGATCCCCAAAGCATCAGCGAGCCGGGCTTCAGCCACCGTGCTGTCGCGCAACGTGATCAGCGGGAAGCGGGATCCCCAGGGCCGTCCGTCCGGCGCCTCTGACGATGGGCCCGTGCTACCGTAACAGCCGCCCACAATGTTGATGGAGATAACGAAGAACCGGTTGGTGTCGATCGTCGCGCCGGGACCAACGAGTTGCTCCCACCAGCCTTCCTCATCAGTTGCACCGCGGGCCACATGCGTGCTGCCCGTCAGTGCGTGCTGAACCAGGACTGCGTTGGACGCATCCGCATTCAACTGCCCCCAGGTTTCGTAGGCAAGCACAACATCCGGGAGAAAACCGCCGGCTTCAAGTTCCAGCGAACCTACGCCGGCGTACTTGACCGTCCCGTCTTCTTTGCCCGGTTTGGGGGGTGCTGTAGCAGTAATGGTCATTCCTTTGACACCTAACCTCGCGCTTGCCTGCCGCCTTGCGTGCGACAGGCCAGGTCTTCACCCGGGGCACCCCACCGCGGAGGAGGGTTGCCGGCCAGCAAGCCGGGGCTGTCGCTGGCACTCATGACCTAATACGTAGAGTCTAGGAAAAATACCGCTGTCTTGGCGAAGAATGTGACAGCTGTGTGACGGTTTGGCGCCGCTTCGTTCAGGAACACGCACCGCGAAGGGCCGCCCGGCGAATTTTCGACGGCGGGCGGCCGCTCTCCCAGCAGCGCGATTAAGCGCCTTTGGCAGCCCGGAAACCGGCCTCCAGATCAGCAATAATGTCGTCCACGTGCTCTATTCCCACAGAGAGGCGGACGAGGCCTGGATTCACGCCCGCAACCAGCTGCTGTTCGACCGTGAGCTGGCTGTGGGTAGTCGACGCCGGGTGGATAACCAGCGAGCGGACGTCACCGATGTTGGCAACATGGGAGTGCAACTCCAGGCCGTCGACGAATCGCTTGCCGGCCTCGACGCCACCCTTGATGTTGAATGCCACCACTGCACCGGTACCCCTCGGCCCGTACTTACGGCCGCGGTCGTACCAAGGGCTGGACGGCAGGCCCGCGAAGGCAACCGATTCGACGTCGTCATGGGCTTCCAGCCATTCAGCCACTTTGGTGGCGTTCGAGACGTGACGCTCGACGCGCAGGCTCAGGGTTTCCAGGCCCTGGGCGATGAGGAAGGCGTTGAACGGGGAAACCGCCGAACCCAGATCGCGCAGCAACTGCACGCGCGCCTTGAGAATGTAGGAGAGGTTGGCTCCGAGCGCGCCATCCTTGCCAAGGTCCCGGGCGTAAACGAGTCCGTTGTAGCTGGGGTCCGGAGTATTGAATCCGGGGAAGCGCTCCGGGTCCTTGCCGAAATCAAAGTTTCCGGAGTCCACGATCACGCCGGCGATCGCCGCGCCGTGGCCGCCCAGATACTTGGTAGCCGAGTGCACCACGATGTCCGCACCCCACTCGATGGGACGGATGAGGTAGGGGGTTGAGAGCGTGTTATCCACGATGAGCGGCACGCCAGCCTCGTGCGCGGCGCGTGAAACACCCTCGATGTCCAGGACGTCCTGGCGCGGATTGGACACAACCTCGCCGAAGAACAGCTTGGTGTTGGGCTGCACGGCGTCCCGCCACTGGTCCAGGTTGTCCGGATCCTCCACGAACGTCACGGAGATGCCGAACTTCTTCAGAGTGTGCGCCAGCAGGTTGTAGGTGCCACCGTAGAGGCTGGGGCTCGCGACGACATGGTCTCCGGCCTCGGCAATGTTCAGGATAGCGAAGGTTTCCGCGGCCTGTCCTGAGCTAAGGAGCAACGCGCCCAGCCCGCCTTCGAGGCTGGCGATCCGCTGCTCCACGGCGTCTTGTGTTGGGTTGCCGATACGCGTGTAGATCGGGGCGAGCTCGGCCAGTGCAAAGCGGTTGGCTGCGCTCTCTGCGCTCGGGAAAACGAAGGACGTGGTCTGGTAGATCGGAAGCGACCGCGCCCCCGTGGCAGCGTCGGGCTCCTGCCCTGCGTGGATCTGGCGGGTTTCGAAAGACCATCCTTGGGACATTGGGTTCTCCTCTTCGTGGCGCGCGGGTTTGCCGTTGATCGCTGTAGGCGTGGGCTGGGGCCAGTCTAGGAAGCGCCCGGGTACTTGGACAGCATTGTGACGAAGGCAGTATTTTTCAGTCTTTACGCGACCCGGCGTGAAGCGTTCCAGCGGCGCACAATAACATCCCATGTTAGTAAGGCTTCCCTTAGCTGAGACCCCGATCACAAAGTGCCAAGATGAAGCCATGCGCATGGATCACGTCTCTTACGCTTGTGAACGAGATGGCCTTTTGGCCACCACCGAACGAATTTCCGCAGCTCTGGGAGTGGACGCAGTCCGGGGCGGAGTGCACCCGCGCTTCGGTACCCGGAACATGATCATTCCCTTGGCGGATAACAAATACCTGGAAGTCGTAGAGGTCCTGGACCACCCTGCTTCCGACAAGGCACCCTTTGGCCAGGCAGTCCGCGCACGCTCGGCGGCTGGCGGCGGTTGGATGGGCTGGTGCGTCGCCGTTGACGACCTCGCCCCCTTCGAGGAACGCCTCGGCCGGTCCGCAGTTCCGGGCAACCGCAAGTTCCCGGATGGCCGCGAACTCGTATGGCAGCAGATCGGCATTCTCGGCTTGATCGCCGATCCCCAGGTGCCTTACCTGCTCAAGTGGGAGGGCGATCCCTCACTGCACCCGTCCAAGGTCTATGAGAGTGACGTCAAGATGTCCAGCCTCACCATTGCAGGCTCGGCGGAGCGCGTTACCGAATGGCTGGGCGAGCCCGTCGAGAAGCCGCTTGAGGACGTCGCTGTCCAGTGGATGGCCCCGCACGGTACGCCTGGCATCATGTCCGTCACTTTCGAAACCGCATCCGGCGCCGTCACTATCTGACGCACACCTTCCCTGGGGCCTGGTCCCCTCCAGTCCAGCATGTTGGGTCACAGGTCCAGTGTGTCCGGTCAAGCTTCGGCCGCCATCAGCGGGTGCCAACGACGTCACCCACCGATGGCGGCCGAATTTCTCTTTAAGGGTCCCCTGGCTTTAAGGGTCCCCTGGCTTCAAGGCTGTCTAGCCCAGGCCTATCGCCTTGCCGAAGAGGCTGAAGCCAACGAACGCGACGATGTCCAGCAGCGCATGCGCAATGACCAAAGGCATCACCCGCTTCGTCTTGGTATAGATCCCGGCGAAGACCAAGCCCATGGCGAAGTTGCCGATGAACGGCCCGAAGCCTTGATACAAGTGGTAGCTGCCGCGAAGGGCCGCGCTCACGACAATGGCCAGCGGCGTGCTCCAACCGAATTTTCCGAAACGGTCCATGAGGTATCCCACGACGATCACTTCCTCAACGATCGCGTGGCGAATCGCGGAGAGAATCAACACAGGCACTGTCCACCAGTAAGCCTCCAGGCCGCTGGGCACAATGGCGGTGGTGATACCCAGGGCACGGCCGGCCGCGTACAAGCCAAGTGACGGGATGCCAATGACTGCTGCGAGTCCCAATCCGTGCAAAAGGTCCTTGCCGGGGCGTGCGAAGTTGAACCCCAGCCGGGCAAAGCCACTTGCGCCTTCCCGCCCACCCTGGGCATGCGATGACAGGAAATAGAACACCAGGACCACCGGCACCAAAGCGAAGACAATGTCCAGTAGTTGATACGTGAGGTCGAAGTACTCGCGGGTGCTTTGGGACCTGTTAAGAGTGGAGGTTGCCTCGGACAGCGGCGCCCGCGTCATCTTGTCCAGGAGCTGCACCACGGAATACACAGCTGATTGGCCCAAAGACAGGCCCAGTACGATAAGTACTTCGGCGCGCAGGCGGCGGCGGGAAGCAAGGAGCATGTACCTATCTTGCCTGCAGTTCCTGCCACTTTGCCGTGAACTGTGCACGTTCCCGCTCCATCCGTAGGCAGACCCTATGCTTGGTGGGATGAGTGCCCCAGGGAGAATCTTCATGATCCGGCACGGCCAGTCCGCCGCCAATGCCGACACGTCAATCTACAACCGTGTGCCGGACTACCGCATTCCGCTGACCGAACGTGGAATTGAACAGGCGCGGATAGCTGGTGAGGCCCTCCGGCAGAAGCTCGACGGCGAGCAGGTCTGCGTTTATGTGTCCCCCTATTTGCGGGCATACCAGACTCTTGAGGCGTTGGACCTGGGACCGCTGATCGAGCGCGTCATCGAAGAACCTAGGCTGCGTGAGCAGGACTGGGCCAATTTTCAGATTGCCGGGGAGATCGAGGACCAGAAGGAGTTGCGCAACCTTTACGGCCACTTCTTCTACAGGTTCCGCGAAGGCGAGTCAGGCTCGGACGTCTACGACCGCGTGTCCTCATTCATGGAGACCCTTTACCGCCATTGGGAAAAGCCGACGTATGCCCCAAATACCCTCATGGTCACCCACGGTCTGACCATGAGGCTGTTCTGCATGCGCTGGTTCCACTGGACTGTTGAGTATTTCGAATCGCTGAACAACCCGGACAATGCCGAACTCCGAACGTTGGTAAGGACCGACGACGGCCAGTACAGCCTGGACAAACCGTTCAGCCAGTGGGTGCCACGGGATGTTGACGATTCAGTGCTTCACGCGCCGAGAATGCGTTTCTAGCGGGAACGGTTAGTTGCGGGAACGGTGGGTTGCAGGACCGGTTAGTTGGCAGGTGCGACGATAACTTCCGTGCCCTTGGCTTCAAACGCGGCCTTATCTTCAGCGCTGATCCCGGCGTCCGTGATGAGGTGCCGGAAGTCATACCCTGCCATGGCCGCAAAGGAGCGGCGGCCTACTTTCGAGGAGTCAGCCACCACGTAGGATTCGGTGGCCCGGCGCGCCATGACGGTGTTCACCATTGCTTCGCCTTCATCGGTGATCGTGGGGCCGAGGTCCGGGTCAACACCGTTGACCCCGATGAACGCAATGTCCAGGGCAACCTTCTGCATGATCACGTCGGTGTAGGGCCCCACGAGCTCGTAGGAACGCGGATTCAGGATGCCCCCGGTAACCATGATCTTGATGTTCGGACGAACGGCGAGCTGCGAGGCAATGTTGATCGCGTTGGTCACCACCGTGAGGGTGGGCCTGTTGGACGGTGCGTTGAGGTCCTCACGGGTGGACAACAGCTGCGCCAGCGCCGTGTTGGTGGTTCCCCCGCTCAAGCCGATCACGGCTCCGGGGCGGATCAGGGCCGATGCCGCCTGGGCGATCTCCTGCTTGGCCAGGGCGTGGTCGTCACGGTTATAGCGGCCCGGGAGATCGTATGCAACGGATCCGGTGGTGGCGCCACCGCGGGTACGGCTCAGCAGGCGTTGTTTCGCAAGGCTGTCCAGGTCCCGGCGTGCCGTGGCCGGTGACACGCCAAGCCGCGTCACGATGTCCTCGACTTCCACATGGCCGGATTCGGCCAGGAGGTCAAGGATGGCGGTCAGCCGATCGGTGCGGGTCATGACGAGCCTTTCGCGGGGTCTGGCTATTTCGCTTTGGCGAACAGCGTGAGCATACGTGCGGATTCCAGCGCCAGTGCGTCCCGGCCGGCCTTGATGTACTTCCGGGAATCCACCACTGCGGGGTTGGCATCGAGGTACTCACGGACGGCACGGGTGAAGAACCCGTTCAAATGTGTGGATACGTTGATCTTAGTCATACCTGCCCCGATTGCGGCTACGAGCATGTCGTCTGTGACGCCTGAAGAGCCGTGCAGGACCAGTGGTTTTCCGACCGCAGACTTCAGCCGCGTGATCAAGTGCAGGTCCAATGCAGCGCTGCGTTCGGTCATGGCGTGGGAGGATCCAACGGCGACGGCGAGCGCATCTACACCCGTTGCTTCAACAAACGCCTGCGCCTCCGCGGGGTCGGTACGGACACCGGGTGCATGGGCGCCGTCCTTGCCTCCCACTTTGCCGAGTTCGGCCTCCACGTAAACGCCTCGCTCGTGGGCGTAACGGGCTACCCGTTGTGTGACTTCGACGTTCCATTCGTAGGGCAAGTGCGCGCCGTCGAACATCACGGAGCCAAAGCCCAGGTCCACGGCCGCGATGGCGAGGTCCTCGGATTCGGCATGGTCCAGGTGAACCGCGACGGGCACTGATGCTTCACGGGCGATCGCCAAAGCCGCCACCGCGATCGGTTCCAGTCCACCGTGGTATTTCGCGCAGTTTTCCGAAATCTGCAGGATCAGTGGAACTCCCGCTGTCTCGGCACCCGTCACCAGTCCCTCCGCCGTTTCCACATGGATGACATTGAACGCGCCTTGGCCCGTACCGTTGGCCGCGGCCTTGTCCATCAATTCCCGCGTGCTGACAAGGGTCACCGGGTCTCCTTCCATGTCACGATGAGTTGTTCTTCAAGTTCCTGGTACCTCGGCGAAATCTCGCCTGCTGCAGGCATGAGCACTGCCGCGGCGGACCAGGCTGTGGCCCGGCGCAGAATCTCGCGGGGTTCCGTAATGCCTTCGGCGAGGGCGACGGCGGCAGCCGCCACACCGGCGTCGCCCGCCCCTGTGGGGTTGCCGCTTAGGGGCCCGGGGAGGTGGGCACTCCAGTACCCGCCGGGCGATGCGTGGTCGAAGGCGAGCATTCCCTCCGCACCGGCGCTGACAAGGACCGTCCGGGCGCCCATGGCAATCAGCGAGAGCGCGGCGGCTTCCACACTCGCCTCCCCCGTGGCTTCCGCGAGCTCGTGGTGATTGGGTTTCAGGACATCGGCACCCGCCTGGGCTGCGGTGATGATTCCGGGTCCCGAGGTGTCAAGGATGGCCGGGATGCCGGCGTCGTGTGCCAGCTTCACCAGGGACGGGTAGAAATCGGCGGGTGCATCCGGCGGCAGGCTGCCGGACCCCACCAGCACAGCGGCCGGACCTTCTCCGTCATCGCCGTGCAGGGCTTTCACGACGGCGGCGGTCAGCGAGCGCCAATCGTCCGGCAGGAGTGCCTGGCCCTCCTCGTTGAAAATGGAGGTTTCGCCGGCGAGGGAGTCCACGAGCGCGATGCTGCGGCGTGTCTCGGCGGCGACAGACACCAGCGCATGTGGCACCCCGCTCGTCCAAAGTTCAGCGGCCAGGGTCTGGCCCGCGGCTCCTCCGGTAGGAGCGATGGCCAGCACGGGATGGCCTACTTGGTGAACCACCCTGGCAACGTTGAGCCCTTTACCCCCGGCACGGCTGATGGGTGTGGGAACCCTGTGGCTGGCGCCTTCGGTGATTCCGTGGACTGTGTAGGTCATGTCGATGGCCGGATTGGGTGTCACGGTGACAACGCGGGTTCCGGCATTTGGGGACGTGCCGCTGCGGGCCGCGTCGTGACCGGTCATCGCGCACCGTCCAGGAGCGCTCGTGCGTTCAATGCCGCTCCAAGGAGTCCGGCGTCCTGGCCAAGCTGGGCCTGGATGAGGCGTGGGCGTCGTTGGAAGTCCAGGATTTGGTCAACCCGGGCACGGAGCGGCTCGAGAAGGTCCTCGCCCGCTTCGGCCAGGCCTCCCCCGATCACTACCGCTTCTGTGCCGATGATGTTCACGCACTGGCAGATCGTGAAGGCCAGGGCGTCCACGGCGTCTGCCCACACACGGGCAGCCACGGCATCTCCCTTTTGGGACCGGAGCAGGACGTCGCGGGCACCGTCCACGGCATTCCCCGACTTCCTGCTGTACCGTTTGGCGATGGCGCCTGCCGAACCCACGGCCTCGAGGATGGTGGCCCCTGTTGCCTCAGTTCCGGCGTCGGGGTCCGGTACCTGGGCGTGGCCGAGTTCGCCGGCGAAACCACCGGCGGTGACGGCCACACCACCGGAGAAGACTGCCGCGGCGATTCCAGTGCCCACCACCATGACCACGACGTCGTTGAACTCCTTGGATCCGCCGAAAGCGTGTTCCACGGCAGCGGCGGAGCGCACATCGTGATCGAACGCCACGGGAAGCCCCAGCCTCTTCTCGGCCTCAGCAGTGAACGGGAAGTTACGCCACCCGAGGTTCGCGGAGTAGATTCCGATTCCTCCTACGGAATCCACGATGCCAGGGACGATGACGCCCGCTGCTTTGGCCGGGATGTGCGGAAACTCGGATGCGAGCTCATCAGCGAGCCCTGCGAGCCTGTCCAGCACCGCTTCCCCTGGGTGCGCTGGATCAAGGGGCGTGGGTACCCGGCGCATGCCCAGGACGTTTCCGAAGGCATCCACGAGTCCGGCCTTGACGTCTGTACCGCCAACGTCGAAGGCCAGGACCGCTGATTCTGCCTGCCCAAGAACCATGACGGGGCCTAGGCGGAGGGGTCGAGAATGACGGAGCGCGTCAGGTTACGGGGCAGGTCCGGGTTCAGGCCACGGACGCGCGCACGTTCCAGGGTCACTTTGTGGACGCGGGCCAGTTCGGCCAGCGGGTGCTTGTCCGTGTGGATGTAAAGGGCGCCGGTAGCGGCCATGTCCTTGTCAAGGCCTTCAGGCTGTGCGCCGAACAGCCAGGTCACGCGTCCTGGCGCAGCGATGGAGATGGGACCATGGCGGTATTCCATGGCCGGGTAGGACTCGGTCCAGCCCTGCACGGCTTCGCGCATCTTAAGTCCTGCCTCGTGGGCCAGGCCAACCGTCCATCCGGTACCGAGGAAGGTGAATTGCTCAGCATCCAGGAGTTCCTGCGGCACGGGACCTGTCACTGCGTCCCTTGCGTCTTCGATAGCTTGCTTCAGGTCAATGCCAAGGCTGGCGAGCAAGTACACCAGTGCCGAGGTTGCGAAGCGGGTTTGCACCACGGATCGCTCATCTGCGTACGGGAGTCCGATCACGGTATCGGCCAGGTGAACGATTGGAGACGCCGTATCGCCAATGATGGCGACAGTGGGGACGATGCCCTTCAGCCCCGTCAGGATCTCCAGCACCTCAGTGGTGGTGCCGGACCGCGTAATGGCCACAACGGCGTCGTACTGGCGATCCGCACTGTTGCTGTTCAGGAAAGCCTCCGACGCCGCAAAGGCATCCGTCACGCCTTTGCCCGCGGATTCACGGGCGGCTGCATAGCTCTGGGCCATGAACCAGGAGGTGCCACAGCCGATGACGGCGATCCGCTGACCGTCGGCGGGAAGCAACTTCTCAGCACCGGCCTGGTCGATGGCCCGCTGCCAGACATCGGGCTGTGATACCAGCTCTTCTTCCATGAAGGCGCCCAGTGTGTTCTCGCTCATCGTGTGTTTCGCTCCTGCTCATCCAGTGACGTTTTATGATCTATAGAAACACTAAACGATCAATTTCGATCTCACAAGGATCATCTACTGGAGTGGATCAGGCAATTGGGCGCGCCAGTAGTCAGAACGCTCGTGCGGTCCGGCGAGCGGAAACAGTGAAGGAAACAGTGAAGCGGAGCAGCGAGCGTCCAGCCTGTCCCTGTTAGCCGATGATCGGCCGTTCTTCGGGCAGGTTGAACAGGCGGGGGCGGGAGGACAGGGCCAGTGCGGAAGCGACCGTGACGGTCCCGATACGGCCCGTAAACATCAGAACCATGAGTACCCACTCAGCCGATGGAGGAAGGTTGTACGTGATTCCTGTGCTCATGCCAACCGTGGCGAACGCCGAGATGGATTCGAACAGGACCTTCTCCAGGCTGTAGTCGGTGAACATGAGCAGCAGCATGGTTCCGGTAATAACCGCACCAATGCCGAGCAGGGCTACCGAAAGGGCCTGCCGAACCGAGGCAGGGCTAATGGACCGGTGGGCGATGGTCACATCGTCCCGGCCGCGGACTTCATTCCAGATGGCGAACGCCAGGAGGAGGAAAGTGGTGATCTTGATTCCACCCGCAGTCCCAGCGCTACCCCCTCCGATGAACATCAGAATGTCGCTGACCATCAGCGTCTCCGGTGAGGCCACCCCGTAGTCGATGCTGTTGAATCCCGCGGTGCGCGGGAACACGCTTCCGGCGAAGGAACCGACGATCTTCCCCGGGAGGGACAGCGGCCCCAGCGTTTCGGCCCGGTTCCATTCGAACGCGGCGAACAAAACGAAGCCGGCAATGAGCAGGAAGACCGTACCGAAGACTGTAAGGCGCAAATGAACCGTCCAGTTACGGACCCGCAGTCCCCCGCCGTTGAGCAAATGGATGAGGACGGGGAAGCCGAGACCACCTGAAATGATGGCCAGGCAGATGGGGACCAGGATGTAAGGATCTTCGCGGAAACTGATCAGGTTGTCGCTGTAGAGCGCGAACCCGGCGTTGTTGAAGGCAGACACTGCGTGGAAGACCCCATGCCATAGCGCAACAGCTGGGTTGGAGTCGTAGGCGAACCAGAACCGGACAGCCAGGACTGCAGCCGTTACCGCCTCAAAAACGACCATGATCCGGGCAACCCGGAACAGCACCGAGCGGACATCCCCGAGATTGAGGGTGTGCGTTTCCGACTGCACAACAAGCTGGCCGCGCAAGCCGATGCTTTTGCGAACCAGCAGGGCCAGCAGGGTCGCGAGGGTCATAATGCCGAACCCGCCAACCTGGATCAATGCCAGAATCACGACATGCCCGAAAGGTGTCCAATAGGTTGCCGTGTCCACGGTAATCAGGCCCGTGACACACGTCGCGGACACGGCGGTGAACAGGGCCGTCATGAGCGTGGCTGGATCAGTGCCGTTGCGTGAGACAGGCAGCATCAGCAGGGCTGCGCCGAGGAGGATGACCGCCAGGAAAGCGAGGGGTACTGAGCGGACTGGGTGCGAAAGGGCGCGCCCAAAGACGTTCTCACGCCGTGTCTGTGGGTCCCGGCGCTTCCACCGCAGGCGTGTGTTGCCGTTCCCAGCCTGGGGTGGTCCAGGGGTCCGGTTCGGCTTGGGTTTAACCGACGGCTTGGGGTTAGCCGACGGCTTGGGGTTAGCCGACATGGATGCCTGGCCGAAGGTCGGGGTCGGGTTCGTTTTCGCGGATGATTTCCCGGACCACAGGAGCGGTGTCGCCGCGGCCCAGCAGCAGGTAGCGCATCAGGTGTGCCAGGGGGTTGCCTTCGGACCATTCGAAATAGGCGTGGGGACGAACGCCTGTGGCGTTGCGGAGAGCCAGGAGGATCGCAGCGATCGCGTTCGGCGCGGCGGGGCTTTGGGCCCGCAGGACGCGGTGACCGGCAACTTCGGCGCCGGTAACGGTGAGGGTATCGCTGAAGCTGGACGGGTCACTAACATCGATTTCGAGGAAGATGACGTCGGCGGAGCCAGGTACCGGGTTCAATTCGCGCTGGTCGGTTTCCTTGGCCGCGTATTCGGCAGCGTCCCGTGCTTGAGGGCGATTGGCAATGAGGTTGAGCCGGCCGTCATAGTCGAGGGAATCTGCGATAAAACGACGCGCATTCTCGTCGAATTGGATTCGATCCACCCGCAACTCGGTCGTCCGGCTGACCCTGGAAACGAGGGACACCACGATGATGCCCAGGATGAAGAAGCCGGAGATGGTGAGTCCGTCAGGTTTCTCAATGACGTTCGCTATCAGGGCGTAAAGCAAAATGAGAGTCAGGACTATGAAGCCGCTGGCGGCCCGCCGTCGTTTTCGGCGAAGGGCGGAGATCGTCACGGCAGCCGATCCGGAAACCATCATGGCGAGGATCCCCGTGGCATAAGCTCCTGCCTGGGCGTTCACGTCTGCTTTGAAGCCGATGGTGATCAGGATGCTTACGGCTGTGTAGACGAGGACGACGGGGCGCACTGCCCGGGTCCAATCGGGAGCCATGCCATAGGACGGAAGATAGCGCGGGACGATGTTGACCAGTCCCGCCATGGCCGATGCCCCGGCAAACCAGAGGATGAGGATACTGCTGATGTCGTATACCGATCCGAATCCTTCACCGAGCCTTTGGTGTGCCAGGTAGGCCAAGGCACGGCCATTTGCTGCCCCGCCTTCCCGGAAAGCTTCTGCGGGTATCAGAACGGTCGTGACGAAGCTGCTGCCGATCAGATAGACGCTCATGATGACAGCAGCGGTCGTAAGGAGTTTGCGGGTGTTCCTGATACGGACGGCGAGCCGTTCCCCGGGTGTCGTACCGTTCGCCGAGACCAGTGGCATCATGCTGACGCCGGTCTCGAATCCTGAAAGGCCCAATACGAGGAGTGGGAAGGCGACAAGGGCAGGCAGGACCAGCCCACCCAAGCCTCCACCGGACGCGGCAGTCAGTGCTTCGGACCAGGAGGACAACAGAGCCGGAGAAGCTGCGATGTCCACGATCCCAACGCCGATGATGATGGCGTTCAGTCCCAAAAACACGGCTACGAGCGGGATCGCCACGGCCACGGCCTCGCTGAAGCCCATCAGGAACACCCCGCCCAGGATCAGGAGGAGAACCACCGTCACGGCGACTGCTTGGCCTTCAAGGAAAGGCGGAAGGAACGGGTTCTCCAGAAGGTGTACTGTTGCGTCGGCCGCGGACAGTGTGATGGTGATGATCCACGATGTCGCAACAAAGCCGAGAAGGACGAGTACGAAAATCTTGCCGCGCCAGAAAGGCAGCAGGTTCTCCAGCATGGCCACGGATCCCTGTCCGTGGGGACTTTCCTTTGCCACCCTTCGGTACATCGGCAGCATGCCCAGCAATGTCAGAGCAACGATTAACAGGGTCGCCAGCGGCGAAAGCGCACCCGCTGCCAGGGCTGCTATGCCGGGTAGGTAGGACAACGTTGAGAAGTAATCGACACCCGTCAGGCACATGACCTTCCACCAGCTTTGTTGGGTGGCATGGTCCTCAACGGATTCAGGACCGACGGGCTGATGGACACGGTGTTCCAACAACCATCGCACCAGCGGATTTCCTGATTGCCGTTTGCGTTCAGGGTTTGGGATGCTGTCCGGAATGTCCTTCCGGGCCGATGTTGTCACTGCCTCGTCTTCCTGTCTGCCGACGTGATCCCGGGGAGCGTAGCACCGGAGAAAACGTGGAAACAGGAAAATCGGGGATCCTTTACGGTTCCTTTACGCCCCGCCCCCTTCACGCCGGAATGGTGTTCCAGCACGCGGGATGCCCGCGGCAACATTTGCAGCCTCCTCATAGCTGGAGGGTAACTTTTGGCGGAAGGCGGCATCAGCGTCCACACGGAGCACGTCGGCGGCCAGCACCCGTACGTGAACAAGCTCCTCGTAGGATTCGCTGCAGCCGAGGACGTCTCCACGAACGTTGGGTCCGTGAGAAGCCGGGTCAGAGGATACCTGGAAAATGATCCACCAGGTATCGCCGGCATTGTCCCTGAAGAGGTAGCCCCCCGGAGGGCGATACGCTGCTCCGTCTACACCGCGTCCTCCGTAACCCTCCACTGAGTCCGGCGGTGCAGCGAACCTCACTCCGCCGTCGGTATCGCCTTGATGCGGGCCCATGCGGGAACACCTCCTTGGTCAGCCGACGTGGACCCACGGGCGTTGGGTGACATCGGGCACTGCCTCACGCAGCACTTCCCTTGTGACGGGAGCGATTTCGCCCTCGCCCAGGAACAGGAAGCGCAGGAGATTGGTGAAAGGATTTCCTTCGGTCCACCGGAAGTAGATATGTGGCATGAGCCCGGTGACGTCCCGGATATGGAGCAGGACGGACGCGATCGTGTTAGGTACCACGGGGCCGTGGACCTCCAGGATCCGGTACCCGTGCCGCGTCACGCCGTGTACTTGTAGTTCCGTTTCGAAGTCAGATGAATCGTCGACGATCACTTCGAGGAAGATGGCTTGCTGTTCCAGCGGCAGATGGCTGACCTCGATCGCTGAAGTGAGCTTGTCCCGGTACGCTTCGGCGGTGAGCCGCAGCGGTTCGTGGGCGATGATTGCGATGGGGCCTTCGAGGGTGTCGGACATGAATTCCAGGGCCTGGCGATCCAGATGGACGCGTGTGGCGTGGAGTTCGAAGGAGCGGCGGATGCGCGAGAGCAGGGAAATCACGATGATGCCCAGAATGAAGACTCCGGCGATCCTGATGCCCTCGGGCCGTTCGAAGATATTGGCGATCGTGGTGTATGTGAACACCAGGGAGATGATGCCAAAGCCCATGGTGCGTTTTCGCTGCCTGCGCCGGCGTGCAGAGAGCGTGACGGCAACGGCTGCCGAGGTCATGAGCACAAGAACGCCGGTGGCGTAGGCGCCGCCCTGGGCATCGACGTCGGCTTCAAAGAGGAAGGTGATGAGGAAACCGATGAGGGTGAAGACGAGCACCAGGGGGCGGACGGCTTTGGCCCAGCCTGGGGCCATGCCGTATCGGGGCAGGTATCGCGGGACGAGGTTCAGCAGTCCGGCCATGGCGGAGGCTCCGGCGAACCACAGGATTGCGATGGTGCTGATGTCATAGATGCTGCCGAATCCCACGCCGAGGTACTCGTGGGCGAGGAAGGCCAGGGCGCGGCCGTTGGCTTGTCCGCCGGGTTGGAATTCCTGTTCCGGGATCAGTACGACGGTGATGAAACTGGTGGTGACCAGGAATCCGCTCATGATGACAGCTGCGGTGGTGAGCATTTTGCGGGTTCCGCGGATGCGGCCTTCGGGGTTTTCCTCTGTGTCGGTGTCGTCTCCGCGGACCTGGGGCATGACGGCGACGCCTGTTTCGAAGCCTGACAGGCCGAGGGCAAGTTTGGGAAAGACGAGCAGGGCGATTCCCACCACCATGACCGGGTCCCCGTGCGAGGTCCAGAGCGCGTTCCACCAGCCGCCCATGGCCACCGGGTGCGTGAATACCTGGGCGAGGGTTACGGCCACGACCACGGCATTCAGGCCCAGGTAAAGGACGACGAGGACGACGGCCACTCCGATGGCTTCCTTGAAACCTCGGAGGAAGACCGCAGCCAGCAGAGCCAGAAGGAAGAGCGTGACGAGGATGTTCTGGCCCTGCAACCAACCTGGGGCGACAGGGTTCTGGATCAGGTGTGCACTTGCGTCCGCGGCGGAGAGGGTCATGGTGATCATGAAGTCGGTGGCGGCGAATCCGAGCAGGATGAGGACGAAGAGCTTGCCGCCCCAGCGTGGCAGGAGGCGTTCAAGCATGGCAATGGAGCCTTCGCCGCGATGACTTTCCCGGGCCACGCGGCGGTAGACGGGCAGGGCGCCGAACAGGGTGACGACGATGAGCACCATGGTCGCCAATGGTGAGATCACACCGGCGGCCAGGGCCGCGATTGCCGGCTGGTAACCCAAGGTGGAGAAGTAATCGACGCCGGTCAGGCACATGACCTGCCACCACGGATGCTTCTTCTCATTGGCCGCAGTTAGTCCGCCGGGACCCTGGTGCGTGCCTTTGCTGTCCTGGAGCCCGAACAACAACCAGTTTTTCAGCGCGGCTTTGCCGCCCGGCTTGGGCGCCGACGGGTCAGCCGGGGGCCTGCTCAACGTGGTCATGGTTTCCCTTCCGCGCGGTCAATGCACCGCGGTCACAGCCGAAGCTAACACCGACAGAAGGCATTGAAACGGGATAGGCATTTCTATTTACGAATCATTTACGCCCCTCCGGAACGCCCCGGCTGTCCCTTAAAGACATGCCCGTCGCTGCCGGTTACGGCTCGAAGCGGTAACCCATTCCAGCCTCGGTGAGCAGATGCCTGGGACGGGCAGGGTCGGCTTCAAGTTTGCGTCGCAGCTGTCCCATATAGACGCGGAGGTAATGCGTTTCTCCGTCGTAACCCGGGCCCCAGATCCTGGCAAGCATCTGCTGCTGGGTGATGAGCCGTCCCGGGTTGCAGACCAGCAGTTGCAGGATGGCCCATTCCCGCGGGGTCAGCCGTACTGGTGAGCCATCGCGTGTCACTTTCTTCTTTTCGAGGTCCACTGCGAAGTCCCCGACGTCGACAATCACAACTTGTTCGCCGCCGTCGGACGTGCCCAGACGGCGTTCGGCCACGCGTAACCGTGCCAGTAGCTCATCCAGGCCAAACGGTTTCGTGACGTAGTCATCCGCGCCGGCATCCAAAGCGCGGACTTTGTCCACGGACCCTTGCCGGGCAGACAGGACAATGATCGGGGTACTGCTGGAACGGCGGATCGCAGTGATGACGTCAACGCCATTAATGTCCGGAAGTCCAAGATCCAGAACGATGAGGTCCGGGTGGTTGGCCGTGGCCTGCTGCAGAGCAGCGGTGCCGTCCAGTGCCGTGAGCACTTGATATCCCTCAGCACGCAGATTTACCTGCAAAGCGCGCAGCAGTTGGGGTTCGTCGTCTACGACGAGTACAGTCCTCATGGCTCCCTTCGTTCCGGGGTGCCGGGTGCGTGATGTGGGTTTCCGTCCCCGGTGGAAAGAGGAAGGCGGATGACAACGGTCAGTCCCCCTCCTGGTGTCGGTTCCGCCCTTAGTTGGCCGCCCATCGCTTCGGTAAATCCTTTCGCAACGGCCAGTCCGAGTCCTATTCCCAGGCCCGCCGGCGCGTCGTCCAGCCGCTGGAACGGCTCAAACATCGCGATCACATCCGCGGCGGCCACCCCCTGGCCGTGGTCCACAATCCTCAGTTCTCCACAGGGGCGTCCTTCAATCGTGGCAACCCCTGGCCTATTGGCTGGTCCATTGGCAGGTCCCACGATGGCGATATCCGAGCCCGCCGCGTATTTCAGGGCATTCTCGACGATATTGGCAATGACGCGTTCCAGCATGCCGAGGTCGGCATCAATGGCTGGCGTGTCAGGAGCCAGATCGATCCGGATCGCTCCTGCCGGCAGACCCCGCAGCGCATCTTCGATGGCATCACGCCAGGTCACCGAAGATGTGAGCGGGGCGGTGGATCCGCTGGAGATCCGCGACATGTCCAACAGATTGCCCACCAAGGAGTCAAGACGGTCCGCGTAGGAGTCAATGGTATGGAGCATCTCGTCCTGTACGTCTTCGGCAAGCCGTCCCTTCTGGCGCTGCAAGGCGGTCACGGCCAGCTTGATTCCGGCCAATGGTGTCCGCAAGTCGTGGCTGACGGCATTCAGAATGGACGTCCGTATGCTGTTGCCCTCAGCCATTTTCGTGGTCGCCTTCAGCCGGAGCTGGAGTGCATGACGTTGCCGGAGTAAAAGCAGGTGGGTCGCGTGTGCCGCCAGCAGCCGCCGCTCTCCGGCGGTGAGGGTCCTGCCGGAAACCACAAGGGCCGTCCCGGTATCTGCCATCTCGTACGCACCGCCGCCTGATTCAGCCGAGCCCGGAGGCTTTGGCTGCGGTTCACCCGACTGGGCCTGGAGTTCCCAGCCCTCGCCTGTTCCGGGGGTCCTGGTAAACAAGCCCACCGAGCGGACCTGGAAGGTCTCCCGGACCTTATCCAGAAATGCCGCAATGGTGTCGTTCTCGATCAGGGCGTCCCTCGCCAACTCCAACAGTGTCCCCGCTTCGGCACGGGCATGAATAGCCTCCTGGGCCCGCTTGGCCGAGAGGCCTACGACCAAGGACACAGCAATCCCCGCCCCCAAAAACACGAACAAGGCAAACAGAATCTGCGGGTCATTGATTCTGAAAGTTCCGACCGGTTCGGTCTCGAAATAATTCAGCAACAACGAGTCCAGAATCGCGGCCAGCACGGCAGGCCAGAGACCACCGATAAACGCCACCGCCATCACTCCGGTCAAATGCACCAGTACATGGGTGGCAAAGTTCAGATCCGGGGCAAAGGACATCACCGCCGTGGCCAGAACGGGGATGAGTACCGCCAAAATAAACCCCGCCGTGGTCCTGGCCCGGCCCAGCCCTCCTGAGCGTATCCGAAGAATTCCCCTTGCCATGTCCACAGTCTGTCAGCTGTGCCAGCGTTCTGGCTGAATGCTGGATCAGAAAGGGCGACGTCCCCACCGGAACGCCGCCCTACCTTGCTTTCAACCTGCCTCAGACGGCGCGAACGCCCGCCCGCCACACAGAATGCGTCAGGGGAATCCCTGGCCGGTACGCCAAGTGCGTTGCCGACGGCGCCTTCAGCATGTGAAGGTCCGCGCGATGACCGACGGCGAGCGAACCCACCGCCCGTTCGCCGTCGACGTCGTTCCCTGACTCCCGAGCCAACGCCAGCGCGCCGCCGTACGTCGCCGCCCGGACGGCTTCATGGACGCTGAGGTGCATCTGCAGGACCGCCGTGGTCACACAGAAGGCAATGGAACTCGTGTACGAAGTGCCGGGGTTGCAGTTGGCGGCCAGGGCGATCTGGACGCCCGCATCGATCAGCTCCCGGCCAGGCGCGAGCGGCTGTCGGGTGGACAAGTCACAGGCAGGCAGGCACGTTGCGACGGTCCCACGGACGCCACTGCCCGTAACCGGGTCCCAGCCCGCCCAGGTTCCCGCGAGCGCGTCAATGTCCTTGTCCGAAAGATAGTTCACGTGGTCCACGCTGGCGGCCGCGAACTCCACGGCCAACGCCACACCTGGCCCCTCACCCAGCTGGTTGCCATGCACGCGCAGTCCCAACCCGGCATCCCGGGCAGCCGTCAGGACCCGGCGCGACTGCTCCTCCGTGAAGGCACCGCGCTCGCAGAACACGTCCGCCCAGCGCACGTGCGGCCGGACGGCGTCGAGCATTTCACCGCAGACCAGGTCCGTATACTCCTCCGGATCGGAGCCGGCCGGCACCAGGTGCGCGCCGAGATAGGTGACCTCGTCCACCAGGGCCGCGGCGATGCGTGCACTCCGGGCTTCGTTCTCCACGTCCAAGCCGTAGCCGGTCTTGCTCTCAAGGTAAGTAGTTCCCTGCGAGACGGCTTCCTCCACCCGCTCCTGCACCAGGCGGGCGAGGTCGTCGTCGCTGACGCTGCGCGTGGCACCCGTGGTGACGGCAATCCCGCCGGCGCTATAGCTCTGCCCGGCCATCCGGGCCTCAAACTCGGCTGTGCGGTCACCGGCGAAAACGAGGTGGGAGTGCGAGTCGACCCAGCCGGGCAGGACGGCGCGGCCTTCGGCGTCGATCTTTGTATCGGCCACGGGAGCATCGTTGCTGGACCCGATCCAGGCAATGCGCTCGCCTTCGAACACGATCGCGGCGTCCTTGAGGACACGATGCTCCAGGTCCTGGGTCATCAGCTCGCCGATGTTGGTGATGAGAGTGCTGTTTTGTCCTGGACTGCTGATTCCGCTCATGTCCCTATTGTTCAGCGCCGGATGGACCAGCGGACGGCCGCAAGCTGCTCAGCTGTCCGGGATTCCGGACTGTCGGCCTCTACGTTTCCCAGGATGAGGTCTGCGGCAAGTTCAGCGATGGCCGAGGACGTCTGGAATCCATAGCCGCCCTGTCCTGCCAGCCAGAAGAAGCCCTTCGCTTCGGCGTCGAAACCAACCACGGGGATTCCGTCCGCGGCTTCCGTGCGCAACCCCGTCCACGCCCGGTCCACTGAACGGATGCCCAAGGATGTCAGTGAGTTGAGCCTGCTGATGAGTTTGTCCACATCGCCGGCATAGGGTTTGGCGTCTTCGGCACCGCTGGGCACGGTTTCCGACGGAGAGATGAGCACCTGGTCACCCTCGGCGCGGAAGTAGAACGAGTGATCGGCCGCAGCCACCATTGGCGTTTGCCGGGTCAGCGAATGCTCGACGTTCACAATCGCCGCAGTCCGCCGATACGGCTGCAATCCCAGCTTCTCCACACCGCTGATAACGGCCAACTCATCCGCCCACGCACCCGCGGCGTTAACCACGACGGCGGACTGGAAACCTTCCGTTCCGGCACCCACCTGCCAGCCGCTTCCGAGCCGCTGGGCCGAGTGAACGCGCGCACCGGTGATGATGTCGGCCCCGGCGGCCTCGGCCCTCGTCCGGTGATCTTCCAACAAGGCGGGTGCATCGCAACCAAACGAGCCATTGTCCAATCCTGCCGCCGTGAACGAGTCCGGCTTCAGGACCGGGCAGAGCTGCATGGCTTCTGCATGGGTGATTGTGTGCATGTTGCCGCTGGCCTCTGCCTGGACAGTTTCCTCATCGCCCACCAGCATGAAGCCGCGCGGGGTAAGGACGGGCTCAGGAAGTTCGGCGTCGCGCGCCCTCATCATCTCCAAGGTCCGGACAGTCAACTCCTGCACCACGGGCGGACCGTAGCTTGGGATCAACTGGCGGGCCGACCTCGAAGAAGTATGGAAGGCCAACGACTGCTCCGCCTCCACCAGTGCAACCGTGCACTTCCCTGCGAGCGCGGACGCCAGGGAAAGCCCCGCAATGCCGCCGCCAACGATTACCACGTCATAATTCGAAGCCATGGCTCCATCCTGTCAGAAGGCATGACGGGTGCCCAGATCGATGCGCTCTCACATCCAACCCCCAAACGGCCCGATCTTCTCTCACATCCAACCCCCAAACGGCCCGATCTTCTCTCACATCCACCCCCAAACGGCCCGATCTTCTCTCCCTTGCCTCAAGAAAGTGAGTGAACATCCGCCGGGAGCCCGCAGGATGTGAGAGCGGATCCGGTCAAAAGGGGCAGGATGTGAGAGAACATCGGGGGCAGGGCAGCTTACGCAACCGCTGCGCGACTCTTCACGAACGCCTGAACGCAAGCTTCGACGTCGTCCGCGCTGTGTGCGGCGGAAAGCTGGACGCGGATGCGGGCCGCTCCCTTCGGCACCACCGGGTAGCTGAAGGCGGTGACGAACACACCGTGACCGAGCATCTCGTCGGCCACCTTTGCGGCCACGACGGCGTCACCGAACATCACGGGAATGATGGCGTGTTCGCCGTCGAGCAGCTCGAAGCCTTCCTCGCTCATGCGGCGACGGAAGAGGGCAGCGTTCTCGAACAGGCGGGTGCGGAGTTCACCGGATTCCTGCACGAGCTCGATCGCCTTGATGGTGGCGGCCACGATGGCGGGCGCCAGGGAGTTGGAGAACAGGTAGGGGCGGGCCTTCTGGCGCAGCATCGCTACGATCTCGCCACGGCCGGAAACGTAACCGCCGGAGGCGCCACCGAGGGCCTTGCCGAAGGTACCCGTGAAGATGTCGACGCGGTGGGAAACACCCGCATGCTCAGGAGTGCCGGCACCCGTAGGGCCCATAAAGCCGACGGCGTGGGAATCGTCCACCATCACAAGGGCATCGTGCTTTTCGGCGAGGTCACAGATGGCTTCAAGCGGCGCGAGGTAGCCGTCCATGGAGAACACACCATCGGTAACGATGATCTTTCGACGGGACCCCTCGGCCTCAACGAGCTTGGCCTCAAGGTCAGCCATGTCCTGGTTGGCATAGCGGAAGCGCTTGGCCTTGCTTAGGCGAATGCCGTCGATGATGGATGCGTGGTTGAGGGAGTCCGAGATGATCGCGTCTTCAGGGCCGAAGAGTGACTCGAACACGCCGCCGTTGGCATCGAAGCAGCTGGAGAACAGAATCGTGTCCTCGGTGCCCAAAAACGCCGAGACACGCGCCTCGAGTTCCAGGTGAAGATCCTGGGTGCCGCAAATGAAGCGCACAGAGGCCATGCCAAAGCCGCGCTCGTCCATCGCGGACTTGGCTGCAGCGATGATGTCAGGGTGGTCGGCAAGGCCAAGGTAGTTGTTGGCGCAGAAGTTCAGCACGGTGTTGGCTGGCTGGCCGAGTTGGCCTGCGGCGATGTGGCTGGCCTGCGGGGAATCGATGTGGCGTTCGGTCTTGAAGAGGCCCGCGCTGCGGATCTCGTCGAGTTCGCCTTGGAGTTGGTTTTTGATGGCTGAGTACATGGGGTGCTCCTGAGTACGTCGGGAAGGGTTCGGTGGCGGCAGCGGGGTTACAGTTCGGTCCAGTCGAGGACCACTTTGCCGCCGGTGCCGGCGCGGGCGATCTCGAAGCCCTTTTCCCAGTCGGCTGCGGACAGCTTGTCGGTGACGACTGCGGAGATGTTCCGGTGCAACACGGGGTTGGAAGAAAGCATGGCGCTCATCGCGTACCAGGTCTCGAACATCTCGCGGCCATAAATGCCCTTGAGCGTGAGCATGTGGGTGACCACCTTGCCCCAGTCGATGTCGATGGACTGGCTGGGAAGTCCCAGCATGGCGATCCGCCCGCCGTGGTTCATGTTGTCGATCATCTCAGGCAGGGCGGTGGGGTGTCCGGACATTTCCAGGCCGATATCGAATCCTTCGCGCATACCCAGCTCCCGCTGTGCATCGCGGACGCGCATCCTGGAAACGTCGACGGCGAGGTCAACACCCATTTGACGGGCCAGTTCCAAGCGCGGAGCGGATACGTCAGTGATGGCGATCTTGCGGGCGCCTGCGTGGCGGGCGACGGCGATGGCCATCAGCCCGATGGGTCCCGCACCGGTAATGAGGACGTCTTCGCCCACCAAGGGGAAGCTAAGCGCGGTGTGGACGGCATTGCCGAAGGGGTCAAAGATGGCGCCGAGTTCCGGCGTGACGGATTCGTCGTGGTGGACCCAGACGTTGGTCTCCGGAATAACCACATATTCGGCGAAAGCACCATCGCGCTGCACTCCAACGGAGACGGTGTGGATGCACATCTGGCGGCGCCCTGCACGGCAGTTGCGGCAGATTCCGCAGACGACGTGGCCTTCGCCGGAAACGCGGTCCCCTACTTTGACGTCACGGACGTCCTCGCCGACTTCCACCACTTCACCGTAGAACTCGTGGCCCGCGATGAGCGGCGTTTCGATGATGCTTTGAGCCCAGGCATCCCAGCTCTGGATGTGGAGGTCGGTACCGCAGATGCCCGTGGTCATGACACGGATCTTGACGTCGCTGGGTCCCGTTTCGGGCTCGGGGCGGTCAACGAGTTCGAACCCTGCGTGTGGTCCGGATTTGTAGAGAGCCTTCATGGGATTCCTCACTGCTGGGGCTGCTTCGCTGCTGCTGACTCCATTAGAGCGCCGCCAACGATTTAGCACAACTAGATTCTTCTCAATCAACGATTTAGGATTTACTAATGGAAATACATCAGTTGCAGATGCTCCGTGAACTCGGTGACCTCGGGAGTGTAAAAGCTGTGGCTGAGACTCTTATGGTCACCCCATCGGCCGTTTCGCAACAGCTCGCACTCCTGCAGAAATCGGTGGACGTTCCGCTGACTCGCAAGGAGGGACGCGCCCTGGTGCTGACCGACGCCGGAAAGGTCCTCGCCGAGGCCGGGGCCGCCGTCGTGAACGCCATGGCGGATGCGCGGGCGGCGATCGGCGCCTATCACGACGCTCCCGACGCGCCTGTGAGCGTCAGCGCCTTCCACAGCGCGGGGCAAGCGCTGTTTGCGCCGTTGGCAGCGCTGTTGGCGTCCGACGGCGGAAGGTCGCCAAGGCTTCGACTCTCGGATGAGGATGTGGCGCAGGAAGATTTCCCGGGGCTGGTTGCACGCTACGACCTCGTCCTGGCACACAGGATGGACAACAGCCCGCCCTGGCCCGAAGACAAAGTGGCCGTGATCCCGCTGGCGGACGAGCCCCTGGACGTCGCCCTGCCCGCGGACCACCCGCTGGCAGCCCGGCGCGAACTGAAGCCGTCCGACGTCGTGGGTGAAACCTGGGTGACCAGCCGCGACGGCTACTCCCCCGCGGACGTGCTCGCCGCCGTCGTTGCCGTGAGTGGACGGCCCGCCGAAGTGCTGCACCGCATCAACGACTACTCAACTGTCGCCGCGCTTGTTGCGGCGGGCGGCGCGATCGGACTCCTGCCAAGGTTCACGGCACGGCGCGTCCTGGATGCCGGCGTTGTGCTGCGGCCCCTTTCCGGCGTGAACTCGGTGCGGAAAATCGACATCCTCGCACGCCCGGAAACGCTGAAACGGAAATCGGTCATGACGGTTTGCGAGTCACTTCAAACCGTCATGACCGAACTTATCGAGCTATCCAGCCCCGCTGGCTAGTCGCGGACCAAGGCGGGTTGGCCGGCGTCGAAGTATGCCACGAGCCCGGCAGGCAGGGCAGGGACTTCCCGCGCGCAGCCGTCGCCGCGCAGCGATTCGGTGGCGAGGATGCCAGCCGCCACTGCTTGCCGTGCAGCCACCGGGCTGGTTTGCGTGGGGCCGCCCTGGGAGGCGAAGCGCAGGAATTCCTCAATCAGGCGCGGGTCTGCGCCCCCATGGCCTCCGTCACCGTCCTGGATCGTGTGCACCTCGTCCGGTGGAGCGTAGCCGGAAGTCCGGCTGGTCCAGACGTTGATGGTCTGCCCTGGACCGTCGCCAAAGTTCTCGATTCTGCCTTTGGTGCCGATGATCGTGTAGTTGCGCCAGTAATCGGGTGTGAAGTGGCACTGCTGGTAGGAGGCCAGCACACCGTTGTCCAGGACCATGTTCATCATGGAAATGTCCTCGACGTCGATCACCTCCGCCAGATCCTTCTGCTCCGTGGGGGGCCAGTTTTCCACGGAGAACCATTCGCCCATGCGCTTGCCGGAATTGTTACTGCGCTTGCTGACGTTGCCATAGACCGCAAGATCGCCGACGGCGGCAACCCGCTTGGTGTACCCGCCGGCAAGCCAGTGGATCACGTCGATATCGTGCGCGCCCTTTTGGAGGAGCAACGAGGTGACATTGGCGCGCTGGGCATGCCAGTCCTTGAAGTAGTAGTCCCCACCATCGCCAACAAAGTGCCGGCACCAGACGGCCTTGACCTCACCGATCCTGCCCTCCTGGATGATGTGGCGCATCTGTACTACAACCGGCATGTGCCGCATGTTGTGCCCAACGTAGAGGCGCGTTCCGGTCTCGTACGCCGTCTTCAGGATCAGGTCCGCTGCCTCCAAAGTGATATCCAGCGGCTTTTCGCAGAAGGTCGCAATGCCGGCCTTAAGCGTACGGACCGCGACGGCGGCATGCTGGTTATCGGGCGTTAACACCAGGACGGCGTCCAGGTCGCTGGCGAGCACTTCTTCGAGGTCGCTGGTTATGCGTGCCGAGGGAATGGCCGCCGCGGCATCCGCCCGTCCCCTCTCGCTCACGTCGCAGACGATGGTGACTTCAGAGCCCTTGCCCGGCTTGTGGGCGTGTCTCCACAACCCGGAGCGCAGACCGAAACCCACGATGCCGACCTTCAAATCCTTTTCCATGAGGTGCAATTTCCTTCTGCTGGTTCGTCTAATAATGTCTGGTTGCGGAGCTGCGGTGAGGTGCCGATTCGCGCACGAACAAGTGCCATGGGAAGTCCAGGACCGCAGGCTCACGCCTGGCGTCAGGCGCAGCGGGTGACGTTGCCCTCTGCAAAAGAAGCCTGGCAAGCTTGCCGAAGAAATCCACGGGGCCCACCGTGCTGAGCGACGGCGACATCCGCTCCCCCTCCACCGTGTTGCCCACACCGATGATGTCCACGTCCACACCAACGGCGAGCCCGATCCGTTGAGCCGCATTGATGGCTGCGACGGCGGCGAAGTCCGTGGTGGCGTAGATGGCAGTAGGCCGGTCCGGCAGGCTGAGCAGCCGCGTTGTGGCAGCATACGCACCGGCAGATGTGCCATCGAAGAGGCCCACATAATCCTCGTTATCCGGGATGCCCGCTTCCGCCAAGGCATCTGCGTAGGCCCGGAAGCGGGTGCCGCCAGGGGCGCCGGCGGCCGTGGCCGGGGTGAGGCAGGCGATCCGCCGGTGGCCGTGGAGGAGGTGCTTTACGGCCATGCGGCAACCCGGGCCCGCAATGGACCTGATGACGTCAAAGCCATCGGGTTCAAGCCCTTCGTCGAAAACCACCAGCGTGGTCCCATGCTCCGCGAGCTTCCGCAAGGCATCCCGCTGGTCGGGACGGACTGCATCCACGAAGACGGCATCGGCGTTATGGGTGCCAAGGACCTTCACCCAGTCGGCGTCGCCGAGGATCATCGGCGTGATTCCCAAGGGAGCTGCCGCCTTTTGCACCGCCTCGATGACGGATAACGACCAAGGATCGGAGAGCATCGTCAATGACAGGATGACGGTGTTCGTCCGCCCTGTCCGGATAGCCCGGGCAGCCTGGTTGGGGCGGTAGCCCAGGCGCTCCGCAACAGCCTTGACCTTCTCCGCCGTCGGGTCCGAAACTCCGGGTCCCGCATCACCGCGGCGACCCGACAACACATAGGAAACCGTGGCCGTGGAAACGCCCGCGAGTTCGGCCACCATACGGATGGTGGGCCGCACGCCTGTGTTACCCGCTTTTGCCATGAGTTCCCCCTGCTTGTTCGTTTCTGATGCCGTCTTGTTTTTTGAGGCTAACTCCTGAATACGGGAGCAGCGGGATCCAACGCGGCCTGGTATTCGTCGCGCATCTTGTCACCACCTTCGCTCTTCCAGCGCTTCACCGCATCCTTGAGTTCATCGATCCTGGCCCGTCCGGTGATGATGTCCACCACCTTGTCGCGGAGCTGTTTGGTGATCTTCGCCCCCACCTTGGCGTTCGTATCCGAGTAGGAACCATTGGTGGGGTTGCGCCATGCGAGCTCCAGCAATTTTTCTTCCTGCTGGCTGACATAGCGGGTGTCGTCGTCGAATCCCGGATTGAAAATGACGTTCTCCGGGCTGGACATGATGTTCAACGCAGAAACCAAACCGGGGGCATTGGTGGTTCCAGTCTCCGTACGCACGGGGTTGCCCGAGCCGTCCAGTGTGTAGTCCTGGCCGAGCTCGCCGAAGTTCTTCTGCATGTACTCCACCGTGCCGAAAGGTGCCGACAGGTAATTGATGAGGGCCAGGAGTTCACGGATCTTGCCTTCCCCGGCCTTCTTGAACGGCGTGAAACCCACCGTCCCATAGCCCATGTCGTAGGTTGGCTTGACCTTCCCGTCGGCGCTGAACGGAATAAGGATGTCGAACTTTGCGCTCTTGTTCAGTGCCCGGTAGCTACGGAGGTCATGGGGACCCACCACCACCTGTGCCGCCACACTGCCATTGGCAACCCGGGAACGAATGTCCGTGGCCTTGGAATCCGGGTAGAAAACGCCGGCTGCGAACATCCTGGCCGTGAATTCAACGCCGGCCATGTACTCGTCCGTTTCGTACAAATGCGTTAGTGTGCGGTCCTTGTTGACGGCCCAGCTGTTCGGAGCGCCAAACCACTCGGTAACCATGTGCAAGGCATTGATATAGGCCGGCTCAAGGGCATACTTCTGATCGCCTGGACGCGTCAGCTCCTTTGCCTTGTCCAGGAACTCGTCCGCGCTCGCGGCCTCAAAACCACCTACTTGCGCCCATACGTCGTGGTTGCCCAGGTAAACCTGGCCGAACGGGGTGCTCGGGATGGGCGCTCCCCAGATCTTGCCGTTCACGACGGCGGTCTTCCAGGAATCGGGCTTGAGCGCCGCGAGGTTGGGGTACTCAAGCACTGCGTCACCGGAGAGGTAGGGCGTCAGGTCCTGGAACTTCGCCTCGAGCATGGGGCCAACATTGGGAATTCCCTGGTTCGGTGGCACCCACATCATGTCCGGCAGCTCATTGCTGGCCAGGACGGTGGCGAACTTGGCCGGATAGCCGTCTCCGATGTCCTCGGCAATCTGCAGTTCCAGGTCGCCGCCGAGCTTGGCGTTGAGCCGTTGCCAGAAGGGGTTGTCCTTCAGACCGGGACTCATGGTGTCGAAGGTTTCCGTCAGACCGGTCACCTTGCCCTTAAGCGGCGGAGCCTTCACCGACTGCACGGCGGTGGGCAGCTTGAAGTATCCGGCTTGCAGGCCTTTGGCGTTGCCGGCAAGGTCTGGAGTCACGCCGGTGAATTCCTTGTAGGTGGGCAGCTTGACCGAAGCGGAGGCTGCGGCGCCTCCAGTGCCTGCGGCTCCGCCACCACCGCAGGCGGACAAGCCGACGGCGGTCACGGCCAGGCCCGCGAGGCCAAGGAAACCGCGGCGGCTGAATCCAGCCTGTGAGGTAGTGCTCGTCATGGCATAAGCCTTTCTGGTTGTTTGCTGGTAGTTGATGCTGTGCTAGTTGCAGGCGTGCCGTGGGAACGGCTAACCCTTCACGGCGCCGGTGATGACGCCCTTGGCGAAGTGCTTTTGAAGGAACGGGTAAACCATCAGGATGGGAACCAGGGCCACCACTACTACGGCCATCTGGATGGATTGCGGAGGCGGTGTGGTGGTAATTCCGAGCTGGTCTGCCGCCCCGCTGCCCTGTACTACGAAGTTGCGGAGCAGCAACTGGATGGGCCATTTACTGTGGTCATTGATGTAGAGCAGTGCGTTGAAGAACGAGTTCCAGAATCCAACGGCATAGAACAAGCCGACGACGGCGATGACGGCCTTGGACAGTGGCATGACGATCCGCCAGAGGATCTGCCAGTCGTTGGCGCCATCGATCCTGGCGCTTTCGATCAATTCGCCCGGGATGTTCATGAAGAACGAGCGCATCACCACGAAGTTGAAGGCGCCAAATATGCCCGGGAGGATCAGCGACCACAGGGAATCCAGCAGCCCCAGCTGTCGAATCATGAGGAAGGACGGGATGAGGCCCGGCGCGAACAACAGCGTGAACAACACCGCAAGCACCACGGGGCGGCCGAAGAGGACTGACCGGCTGGTGGCGTATGCCATGGTGATGGTGACGAACAGCGCCAGGATGGTGCCCACGGCGGTGATGAGCATGCTCACCCCCAGGGATTGCAGGACCATGGGGCCTTTGAAGATCGTGGCGTAAGCCTCCAAGGTGGGACGTTCCGGCCAGAGCACGAATCCGCCGGCCTGTACGAGTTGTTCGGTGTCCGCCAGGGACGTGGACACCACCAGGAGGATCGGGGTCAGGATCGACAGGCTGAAAAGGACCAGGACCACGGCCTTTACCGTTTGGTACAGAGGAGAAGGGCGTTCCTTCCAGACGGGTCGTTTAGGGCTGTAGCTCAATTCCCGCGGTTTCCTCGTGAAAAATGTTGTTGCCATAGGGTTCTCCTTGTGCAGCAGCCGCGTGGGCTCAGCGTGCTTGCTTTGCAAAAATTCCGTCTTCGCCGAAGCGGTGGGCAAGTTTGTTGGCGCCGTAGATCAGCAGGGCACTGACCACACCCTTCGCCAGGCCCGCTGCGGCACCTGAACTCCAGCCGCCACCGACCACGCCCGTGTAGTAGGTAAAGGTGTCCAGCACTTCCGCTGCCCCGGCACCCACGGCATCGCGTTGGAGGATGAACTGCTCAAAACCGACAGAGAGAATGTCGCCAATGCGCAGGATCAGGAGGAGCACGATCACCGGCCTTAGCCCAGGCAGGGTGATGTGCCACATCCGGAGCCAACGTCCCGCGCCGTCAGCGGCCGCTGCCTCATACAAGGAGGCGTCGATGCTTGCCAGGGCGGCGAGGAAAATAATCATGGCCCAGCCGGCGTCCTTCCAGATCATCTGGACAACCACCATCAGGGGGAAGGTTTCTGGATTGGTCATGAACGGAATCGGATCCATGCCCATATCGCGGAGCAGGTTATTGACGAAGCCCGCACCGCCCAACATCTGCTGGAAGAATGCGATCACCAGGACCCAGGACAGGAAGTGGGGCAGGTAGGCAATGCTCTGGAAAATCCTGCGGATCCGCGTGCTGATCAGAGAATCAACAATCAGTGCAAGCACCAACGGCACCGGGAAAAGGAAAACCAATTGCCACGCCGCCAGGTAGAGCGTGTTCCAGAAGGCATGGATGAAGTCGGGATTGCCGAACAGGTCCACGAAGTTCTGCCAGCCAACAAAGAGGCTGTCCCCGATGCCGAGGTAGGGCTGGTAGTCCTGGAACGCGATGACGTTGCCCAGGATGGGGATATAGAAGAACAGCAGCAGGAAAACGATGCCCGGGAACATCATCAGGAGCATCTGCTTGTCGCGCCTGAGCCTTGAACGGAAGCTTTGCTGGGGTGCCCTGTTGCCCTTGCGCCTCCCCGTGCCGGATTTTCCCGGCAATGGCTCCGGGACGCGGCGCGCTTCCGGCAAAGCCGGAGCTTGTTGCGTCGTCGAGTTCATGCTGTCTCCTCAGTGCTGGGGCAAGGGTTATCAGTGTTGATTGAAGAGTGTGATTCAAAACACTCTCGTTAACCGTTTAACAAACGATAAACGACGACCATCATGTTTGCAAGATCATGATTGAAACTGAGGATAGAAATCAATTTTGATCATTCTTGGCGGTGTGGCCCACCCCACTAAGATTGATGGAGAACCGCAGAGGGAAGGCTGACATGGCAGATTGCTGCAGCCCGGGCGCCGGCGCCCGGGAACACACCACACCCGGACTGACGCTCCCACTACGCGCGGCGGGCGGACACCGGAACCCGACCACCGGCGTCGTACGTTCGGGCCACGACGCCGCGGCAGCGGGTCATGGCGACGTCCAGATCCCGTCCGGGACCTTCGCCATGGGCGATCCTTTCGGTGAAGGCTACGACGGAGACGGCGAGACTCCAGTCCACGAAGTGTCCGTTTCCGGATTCACCATCAGCGCCACCGCGGTCACAAACACGGAGTTTGCGGCGTTCGTGGATGCCACAGGGCACCGCACGGAGTCTGAAGAGTTCGGGACCTCTGCCGTGTTCCATCTTGCAGTCAAGGCCGAGCCGCACGACATCCTGAACAGAGTCAACAACGTCCCTTGGTGGCTCAATGTCCGTGGCGCCGACTGGGCCCACCCGGCCGGACCCCTCTCCCACTGGAAGGACATCCCTGACCATCCAGTGACGCACGTGTCCTTCAACGACGCCTTGGCCTACTGCGCATGGGCTGGCCGACGACTGCCCACCGAAGCGGAATGGGAGTATGCGGCCCGGGGCGGCGCGGCCGGGCAGCGCTATCCATGGGGCAACGAACTTCACCATGACAGCGCCGAAGGCAGCGCCCGGCACAACTGCAACATCTGGCAGGGCGAGTTCCCCGTGCGTAACGACGTCGAGGACGGCTACCTCACTACAGCGCCGGCCAGGTCCTTCGCCCCCAACGGCTATGGGCTCTACCAGACCAGCGGCAACGTCTGGGAATGGTGCAACGATTGGTTCCTGCCCAAGTACTACAAGACGTGCCTGAGCGCCGGAACCGTAAACGACCCGCAAGGCCCAACAATTGGCCGCGGAAGGGTCATGCGCGGCGGCTCATACCTATGCCACGACTCCTACTGCAACCGTTACCGGCTGGCCGCGCGGAGTTCCAACACGCCTGACTCGGCCAGCGCCAACCTCGGATTCAGGACCGTAGCGCTCTAAAGCCCCCGGTCAGGCGAGGGTCCCCGGTCCGGCGAGGGTCCCTGGATCCGGCAGAGATCTCAGTCAGTTGATGATTTCGCCGCGCTCGTCAGCCAGAATTGCTGCCAGGCGTTCTCTCCACGCCCGCAGCGCCCCGGGCTCCAGTCGCGTCCAATCGGTGACTTCGCCGAGGACCCTGAGCGGGGCCGCGCTGCGGTATGACCGGGTGGGATTGCCTGGGAATTTCTTGTCCGTCACGTTGGGATCGTCCTCGAATGCGCCGGTCGGCTCGACGACGTAAACGCGCGGCTCCGTGTCCCCGGCCGCGAGTTCGGCAGCCAGTCCCGCGCCATCCCGGAGAGCTGTGAAGTAGATGTGGTTCATCACGACCTCGGGACGGTAATTCGACCTGAAGCCCGCGCTCAGGAGATCACCTTCCCGAAGGTCGGCCTTCGTGCCATGAAAGAACGGACCCTCGTCCAACGGTGGATTCACAGTTACACCCTAATCGCAGAACGCGAGGGGCGACTGGTCATAGTCCCTGATGTCCGCGCCCCTTGAGGCCGTGACCTTTGAGCGCGGCCGGAAGCTCACCGGCCACAATGCGCTGCGCCGTCACGGTGTCGCCGTCTTTGGACCCGGCTATCCTGACGGTGTCGCCGGTCTTAAGGTCCGCTGCGGTAGCCGAAGGCAGCGTAGGCTTGCCCTTGCCGTTCCGGAGCTCCGAAAGTTTAGTGGGCATCCGTGAGATGCGCGTATCTGAAGTGATCGCGTAGCTCTGCGTGAAGCCATCATCGCTCTTCACCGTGATCGAGGTGCTGTTCACGGACTCGATCTTGCCTGTCTGTGTGACCACAGTGCGGAATGTGCCGTCCGGCTCTTTCACAACGTGCTCGCCATGGATCCCATGGGCTCGCCCTTCAGGGCGCTTGGCGCCGTCAGTCGTGGTGGGACTTGGTGATGCGGTAGCGCTCGACGGCGATGGGCTGGGTTGGGTGCCTGCCCACACTGCGGCTGCCGCGCCGCCGGTCAGGGCGACGGCAATGCCGCTGGCGATAAAGGCCTTGCGAAGGCCCGGTGTAATGGTGGCCATGCATCCATTCTGCTCCTGGCCGGACAAAAAAGTAGCTGGCAGTTGCGGTTGTTCTGACACCTCAAAACAACGACAACTGCCAGCTACTTGGGTACTTAGGCCTGTACGCCGAGCTTTTCCAGGATCAGTTCGCGTACACGGCTGGCGTCGGCCTGGCCACGGGTGGCCTTCATGACACCGCCCACGATCGCACCGATGGCCTGGACCTTGCCACCACGGATCTTCTCCGCGACGTCAGGCTGTGCTGCCAGTGCGGCGTCGATGGCTTCCAGAAGCGGACCGTCGTCGGAAACCACCGCAAGGCCGCGCTTTTCAACGATCTCGGCGGGTGTACCCTCGCCTGCAAGTACGCCGTCCAGGACCTGGGTGGCCATCTTGTTGTTGATCTTGCCGTCCTCGACCAGCTTGTTCAGCTCGACGATGACCTGCGGCGTGACACCGAGAGCGGAAGGATCGACGTCGGCAACCTTGGCGCGGCCAACAATCTCACCCATCCACCACTTCCGGGCAACATCTGCGCTGGCACCTGCCGCGATGGTTTCCTCGATCGAGTCCATGACTCCGGCGTTGACCACATCGCGGAACTCCAGATCCGAGTAGCCCCAGTCTTCCTTGAGCCGCTTGCGGCGCTCGGCCGGCGGCTCCGGAAGGGTGGCACGAAGCTCCTCCACCCACTCACGGGAGGCGACGACGGGAACCAGGTCCGGTTCAGGGAAGTAGCGGTAATCGTCGGCGTCGGACTTGGCGCGGCCCGACGTCGTCGAACGCGTGTCCTCGTGCCAGTGGCGCGTCTCCTGGATCACCGGCTGGCCGGAGTCCAGGACGGCAGCGTGGCGCTGGATCTCGTAACGAACGGCGTGCTCGACGGCGCGCAGCGAGTTAACGTTCTTCGTCTCCGAACGGATGCCGAAGCGTTCCTGGCCGTGCGGGCGCAGGGAAACGTTGGCGTCGCAGCGGACGTTGCCGCGTTCCATCCTGGCGTCCGAAACCCCAAGGTTCTTCACGATTTCGCGGACCGCGGCAACGTAGGCCTTGGCCAGTTCAGGGGCACGGCTTCCCGCACCCTGGATCGGCTTGGTGACGATCTCCACGAGCGGCACGCCGGAGCGGTTGTAGTCCACCAGCGAGTAGTCGGCGCCCTGGATGCGGCCTGCGGAGCCACCCATGTGGGTGAGCTTTCCGGCATCCTCTTCCATGTGGGCACGCTCGATCTCGACGCGGAAGACCGTGCCGTCTTCGAGCTCGATGTCGAGGTAGCCGTCGTAGGCGATCGGCTCGTCGTACTGCGAGGTCTGGAAGTTCTTCGGGGTGTCCGGGTAGAAGTAGTTCTTCCGGGCGAAACGGCAGTACTCGGCGATCTTGCAGTTCAGGGCAAGGCCGATCTTGATGGAGGACTCCACAGCCGTCTTGTTCACCACCGGGAGGACGCCGGGCATGCCGAGATCCACCTCGTTGACGTTGGTGTTCGGCTCATCGCCGAAGACGTTCGGGGCGGAGGAGAACATCTTGGTCTTGGTGTTGAGCTCCACGTGGACCTCGAAACCCAGAACAGGATCGTACTTCTCCATGGCCTCTTCGAAGCTCAGGGTTGCGTCGACGGACATTAGTTTGAACCTCCGGCGGAGTTGGAAGCGGCACCGAGAGCGGGTGTCTTCAATTCAGGAGCCTGGGCAAGAAGCGGGCCGCCCCACTTTTCTTCCAGAATGGACTCAAGCACAGCACCCACACGGTAGAGGCGGGCGTCCTGGCGGGCAGGGGCCAGCAGCTGTACGCCAACGGGCAGACCGTCCTCGTCAGCCAGGCCGCCGGGCAGCGACAAGCCCGGGATCCCAGCCATATTGGCCGGAATGGTTGCGACATCGTTCAGGTACATGGCCAGGGGATCGTTCGCCTTCTCCCCCAGTTTGAACGCTGTGGTGGGAGCCGTAGGCGAAATGAGGACATCCGCCTTCGAGAACGCGGCGTCGAAGTCGCGCTGAATGAGCGTGCGGACCTTCTGCGCCGAACCGTAGTAGGCGTCGTAATAACCAGCGCTCAGGGCATAGGTGCCCAGGATGATGCGGCGCTTGACCTCATCACCAAAGCCGGCGGCACGGGTTGCACCCATGACGCGCTCGATCGTCAGGGGGCCGTCCTTGGGCAGGGCACGCAAGCCATACCGAACGCCGTCGAACTTGGCCAGGTTGCTGGACGCCTCGGACGGCATGATGAGGTAGTAAGCGCCCAGGGCGTACTTCAGGTTGGGGCAGGAAACCTCAACGATTTCCGCGCCGGCATCCTTGAGCAGCTGAAGGGACTCGTTGAAGCGGTTCTCGACGCCGGCCTGGTAGCCCTCGCCGTGCAGTTCCTTGATGATGCCGATCTTCATGCCGGCAACATTGCCTACGCGGGCAGCAGCAGCCAGGTTGTCGAACGGATCGGTCAGGGACGTGGAATCGAACGGATCATGGCCGCCGATGACTTCCTGCAACAGAGCCGCGTCCAGCACCGTGCGGGACACCGGGCCAATCTGGTCCAGCGAGGACGCCATGGCAATCGCGCCGTAACGGGAAACTGCACCATATGTCGGCTTGACGCCGACGGTTCCGGTGACAGCACCGGGCTGGCGGATGGATCCACCGGTGTCAGTGCCCAGCGCCAGCGGCGCTTCAAAAGCGGCGACGGCGGCAGCCGAGCCACCGCCCGAACCACCAGGAATGCGGTCCAGGTCCCACGGGTTCCGGGTGGGCCCGTACGCCGAATGCTCCGTGGAGGAACCCATGGCGAACTCGTCAAGGTTGGTCTTGCCAAGAATCGGCATCTTCGCAGCACGGAGCTTCTTGATCACCGTGGCGTCGTACGGGCTGTGCCAGCCCTCAAGGATCTTCGAACCAGCCGTCGTCGGCTGGCCAATCGTCACGATCAAGTCCTTCACAGCGATCGGCACACCGGCCAGGGCATGAAGCTCCCCGGCAGCGGCGCCACCAGCGGCGCGCGCAGCGTCAACCTCGGCCGCAACAGCCAGGGCTTCCTCGGTATTAACATGCAGGAACGCGTTAATCTGGCCGTCCACGTCAGCAATACGGTCAAGGTGCGCCTGCGTCACTTCAACAGCGGAAACCTCGCGGGCGGCAAGCTTCGCAGCAAGATCGGCAGCGGAGTGGCGAATGAGTTCGTTCTTCAGCTCAGTCATGGTAATTAGTCCTCATCCAGGATTGCCGGGACCTTGAAACGGTTCTCGTAAGCATCCGGAGCGCCGGACAACGCCTGCTCAGCCGTAAACGTGTGGCCCACGACGTCCTCGCGGAACACGTTGGTCAACGGAATCGGGTGGGACGTGGCCGGGACATCTTCCCCGGCGGCTTCGCTGACGGACTTCACCGAATCCACGATGACGGCAAGCTCGACCGCCATCCTGTCCAGCTCTTCGGCACTCATTTCAATGTGAGCGAGACGCGCAAGATGCGCGACGTCGTCACGGTTGATCGCAGCCATGGATCTCCCCTGCAAAGTTCAAATGGTTTTCCGAACCAGTCTACTTGGCTTGGGTGAGCCGCCGTACGCCCAAGCACAACAACGCGGGGTCACCTACGGCCCATCCAAGGTGTCTGGATGGGCCGTAAGTGACTCCGCGTTGCTTGATGGGGTTGTTTAGCCGATGCCGATTGCTCCGGTCAGGACTCCGACAGCCAGCATGACGATCGAGATGACTGCCGTGCGCCAGAGGACCTTCTTGTGGTGGTCGCCCAGGTCTACCTTGGCCAGCGATACCAACAGCAGGATGGCCGGGACCAGCGGGCTCTGGAGGTGGAAGGGCTGGCCGGTGATGGAGGCGCGGGCCATGTCCGCTGCGCCGACGCCGTAGTGTGCTGCGGTTTCACTGAGGACCGGAAGTACGCCGAAGTAGAAGGCGTCGTTGCTCATGAAGAAGGTCATGGGGATGCTCAACACGCCGGTGATGACTGCCATGAAGGGACCCATGTCCGCGGGGATGATCTGGACGAGCCACTCGGACATTGCCTTGACCATGCCGGTGCCGTTGAGGACACCGGTGAGGACTGCAGCGGCCATGACCATGCTGACGACGGCGACGATCGACGGCGCGTGGGCGATCAGCTGGGCACCCTGGTCCTTGACCTTGGGGAAGTTGACCAGCAGTGCGATAGCCGAGCCCACCATGAACACGAACGGGAGCGGGACGATGTTCGCTACCAGAGTGACCATGACGGCGACCGTGAGTCCAAGGTTGAACCAGAACAGTTTGGGGCGCAGCGTGGTGCGGTTGGGATCCAGCGCGGTATCAGCCATGGCGGTGTCGTGATCGTCCACCAGCTCTTCAGTACGTTCAAGAACTGCGACGCCGGCGCCTCCGCCGGTTACCGGCTTGGGCGCGGTTGTGGTTGAGCCGGTGCGGCCAAAGCCGCCGCGGCCCTTGCCGCCGTCGAACGCGTCGGAAGGATCGGCGACGTCGCCCCAGATTTCGGGCGCGGTGGTGCGGAGGCGGTTACGTTCCTGCAGGCCAAGCAGCCAGGAGAAGACGAGCACTACGATGAGGCCAACGATGAGGGACGGGACCATGGGGACGAAGACGTCGTTGACGTCCAGCTTCAGTGCTGTAGCGGCGCGGGCTGTGGGCCCGCCCCACGGCAGGATGTTCATGGTGCCGTTCGCGAGGCCGGCCACGCAGGTGAGGACCACGGGACTCATCTTCAGGCGCAGGTAGACCGGCAGCATGGCGGCGGTGGTGAGGATGAAGGTGGTTGAGCCGTCCCCGTCCAGGGAGACTGCCGCAGCGAGGATCGCGGTACCGAGGACTACCTTGGCGGGGTCGTTGCCAAGCTTGCGAAGGATGAACTTGACCAGGGGGTCGAAGAGCCCGACGTCGATCATCAGGCCGAAGTAGATGATGGCGAACATGAGGAGCGCGGCCGTGGAGGTCATGGACTTCATCGAGTCCATGACCATGGGACCGATGCCCAAGCCGGCCCCCGCGAAGAGACCGAAGATGGTGGGGACGATGATCAGCGCCAAGACGGGCGTCAATTTTTTGGTCATGATCAGGACCATGAATACCGCAATCATTGCGAATCCAAGCAAAACCAGCACGGCCGGCTCCTTACTACTGTGAAGGGCACCACTTCGATGTGATGCGCACTACAGACGTTATAGTGGCGCCCGTCACGGGCTGGGGTTTCGGGGAATTGTTGGGAATACTGATCATTGCGAGCGTTTTGCGCATTGTGCTCAGTGCTTCAATGGAGCTGGAGGAAAGGAGTAACGGTGCCGCGCTTTAGCAGGGTCAGTATGCGTTTCTCCACCCAGACGCTCCTCCTCCAACTGGGGGTAGTTCTGCTTGTAGTGCTCCTGAGCGGTGCAGTCCACGCTTGGCTGGTTTACGAACGGATCGGCGACGAAGCCGAAAACCAAGCACTCACCCTCGCCCGCACAGTTGCGGCGGATCCCGACATCAGGGAAGACGTCCAGGCCATCAGCAAAGAAGAAGGAACCCCGCCAGCCAGCGTTCTGGCGGCCGGCCCCTTGCAGGCAGCAGCGGAAGCGGCCCGGGTCCGCACCGGGGCCCTCTTCGTGGTCATCACGGACGAAACCGGACTCCGGTTGGCCCACCCGGACATTGCGCGGCTCGGTGAACGCGTCAGCACAGACCCCTCAGTAGCGTTGGCAGGCCGGGAAATCACCACCCGCAACACGGGCACTCTGGGTCCATCAGCGGGCGCCAAGGTTCCGGTCTACGCACCCTCGGCTGAGGGCACAGGTACTGAGGGCGCAGGCACGGCTGGATCAATCGTGGGCGAAGTCAGTGTGGGCTACTCCATGGAGTCCCTCAGCAAGAGCCTGGCACAGGACATTGTGCCCATTGCCCTGACCGCCGGCGGCGCACTCCTGGCTGGCGTCCTGGCTTCGTTCCTGCTCCGGCGCCGCCTGCAGCGCCTCACCTTGGGCTTGGAACCAGAGGAGATCAGCACCCTGGTCCACGATCAAGTGGCAGTACTCCAGGGCGTGGACGAGGGCGTGATCGGCATCGCGGCCGATGGACGCATCTCCGTGTTCAACGCCGCTGCCGCCAGGCTCCTGGACCTGCCCGACGCCACCGGCCAGGACTGGGCTACAGCCAACGTTCCCGGTCAACTCAAGCAGCTGACACAACCCGCCGCCCGTGATGCCGAAGCCGTGGAACTGGTAGCCGGTGGACGGGTCCTAGTGGCCAGCGCCCGAAAAGCCTGGCACCGCAAGGAAGACCTCGGCTGGGTGGTCATGCTCCGCGACCGCACCGAACTGCAGCAACTGACCCGCCAACTGGACGCCGTGGGAACCATGTCCACCGCCCTGCGCGCCCAGCGCCACGAATTCGCCAACCAACTCCACACCATTGCCGGCTTCATGAGCATCGGCCAACACGAGCAGGCCAAGGAATACCTGGCAAGGATCTCCGCCACCGGCCCCCTCAAGTTCCCTGTGGAGCAGGCGGAACTCCTTCAGGACACGTATTTGCAGGCTTTTGTCGGCGCCAAGAGCGTGGAGGCCTCCGAACGCGGAGTGGCGCTCCGGATCGGGCCGGAAACGTTGGTCCGGGGACACGTGGCCGATCCGCAGGACGTCACCACAGTGCTCGGCAACCTGATCGACAACGCCGTGAGTGCCGCCGTCGCCGGTTCCGCTTCGGAGCGCTGGGTGGAAGTTGAGTTGCTTGACGATGCCGGCCAGGACAACGGAACCCTGCATATCGTCGTGGGCGATTCCGGAGACGGTTTGGGAAACCTGGAACCTGAGGAAGTCTTCGCTGAAGGATTCACGACGTCGGAACAACCGGTGCGCCAGGGGGCCGGACAAGGTTTGGGCTTGGCTTTGGTGCGGCAGTTGGCCCGGCGCAGGGGTGGGGACGTCCGCGTCCTGGAGGCCGGCAGGAAAGGCGGCCCCGGAGCTGTCTTCATGGCCACAATTCCTGGCGTGATGGGGCGATCGGCCGACGCCGGCGCTGAAACCCCAACCGGCACGGCGGCTGGAAGGGAAGCTGACAGGACAATGCGGGAGGACAGCAGTGGCTGAGGATTTGAGGGTGCTCATTGTGGACGATGACTTCCACGTTGCCAGGCTGCACGCGGCTTACGTGGACTCAGTGGCCGGATTCATGGCGCTCGCTCCGGCCGGTTCCGCGTCGCAGGCTTTGCAGGCGATCCACAGCCTGCGTCCTGACCTGGTGTTGCTGGACGTGTACCTGCCGGACGGTTCAGGTCTTGATTTGCTGGGCCAGCTGGACATCGATGCCATCATGCTGACAGCGGCCTCTGATGCCCCGTCCATCAGGGTTGCCATGCGGCGCGGCGCCCTGGGGTACCTGCTAAAGCCCTTCACCGCGGAATCCTTGTCCCAGCAGCTGAGGTCCTATGCACGGTATCGCCGGATCCTTGGACAGCAAACGGGCGTTGACCAGACCACGATTGAACGTGCCAAACGGGCACTGATCCCAGGTGACGTGACGCCCGCTCAAAAACCACGCTCGGCAACCGAAGCGGCAGTCCTGGAATCGCTGCTTCCCGGCGAACAGTACTCAGCCGCTGAAGTCGCGGACCGGGTGGGCGTTTCCCGGGCGACGGCGCAGAGGTACCTGTCCTCGCTTGCCGACGATGGCGCCGTCGAAATCCAATTACGCTACGGAAGCACGGGCCGCCCGGAACACCGCTACGGCATCCCGGGCTAACCCAAGCTGGGCCTTACGCGGACTTCTGCGCGACGAGCTCGATTTCCACCAGCATCCTGGAATCCAGGAAGGGCAGCACGTGCACCAGTGCCAGGGTGGGACGGATCTCGCCGAAAACCTCGCCGTGGGCCCGGCCGGCGTCTTCCCACTTGCTGATGTCCGTCAGGTACAGCTTGGACTGAACCACGTCCTCGTAGGAGAACCCCGCTTCTTCCAGGACCGCTCCGAGCTTCTCAAGGATGTATTTGGTCTGCGAGTAGAAGTCATCGCCGACGATTGCATCCTGCCCATCAACGACGCCGGAAGCCGCCGTAGCAGAAATGAAGAGTGTGTTGTCCACCTGGACCGCGCGGGAGTACCCCAGGGTCTGTTCCCAGACGGAACCCGTGCCATATGTCTTGCGCATGCCGCGCCTTTCCTGATCGCTGTGCCCGTTCCGGTTGTACAAACCTGGCGGGGTTTACGAAAGGAAACTTTATGGCTGCTGGAGGTCCAGCCTGTAAACGAACAGCTTTATGTCGGTGCCGGGCACGAACCAGTCGCGGTGCGGAGCGCGGGCAAAACCGGTCCGGGCGTAGAGGGCATTGGCGCTCTCCCACGTGGCTCCCGTAGTGAGGGAGACAGCACCGATGCCGTCCATCGCTTTGGCTTGCTCGACGACGGCCTGCACCAAAGCCCGTCCGGCGCCGGAACGCTGTACAGCGGGATCTACCACCAGGGTGCGCAGTTCCAGTTCGTCGTCCAGGCCGATGTCAGAGAAGCCACCACCGGCCGGTGCTGCCGTGACGGAACCGATCACCTGGCCGTTCCGTTCCGCGACGAAGATTTCGGCGTGCTCCGCGCGCGCTGCCACGTCCTGGAGTTGCTGAAGGTACGGGTGGTCCGCGCTGCCGTAGTACCCCGCGGTGACGTATGAATCCTGCGTGATGCGGGCAACGTCGTCATAGTCTTCGGGAAGGGCTGGGCGGACAGTAATCGACGAATGCACTTATCAATGGTAGTGGCGCGGTCACCGCACAATACGCCAAACAGCCCTTTCCGTGACCGAACTATCAGTCAGCCGCGGAATTTCCGACGGCGGATTGTTGCGTCACGTTGTCCCCTTGCCAGTCCTTGGGCACCCTTTTGTGTTGCTTTCCATGGCCCTGGATTGCGTCCTGTGGCGTGCCGTGAAGCCCGGTTTCCCGCTGTTGCGGGCACGTGTCGAAGAGCTGGCGAAGGGTGCGGGGACCGTGCTTGAGTTGCCACACGGCAACCGCACATTGCCCTTCACCGCGCTAAACAAGCTGCGGATTGGATATCCCTAAGAAACACCGATCACTAAGAAATACCGATCGCCAGGAAATACCGATCCCTAAGAAATACAGAACAGGAGGAACGATGCCCCAGGCCCATTTCAGCGCGACGCAGGCTCGCACCTGCTGTCCGTCCTGCCTTCAGAAATAAGCGATCCGCACCACCGCCGCCCGTTTGAGCCCTTGGCTCCGGGGTCCGGCGACCCACCCGCACCTGAAAGGCTTTACATGTCCGCGTCCCCCCGCGTTCGAACACGGATCAACACAAATCATCAACGCACTGCGCCCAGCCGCCGCCAAGTCCTCGGCGCCTTCATCGCCCTCCCCGCCCTCGGCCTATTGACTGCCTGCGGCGGTTCGGCCACGGCTGGTGGCGACGCCACACAGGCCGCGCAGGTCACGGCACCGCTGGCCACCTCCGTCCCGGAAGGGACCACGCTGGTGGTGGGCGACCCCACGGTACAGGTCGCCTTGGAACTCTCCGGCCTGGACAAGAAGCTCAGCTTCCCGGTGAAGTTTGCCAACATTTCCGGCGGCCCGGCCACCACCGAAGCGTTCCGGGCCAACGCCCTGGATGTCGGTTCCGTGGCCGACATACCTCCCATCCATGCCACGTGGACCGGCCTGGATGTCCGGATCATTGCGGGCGTCTTTCGCAAAGACGCCGTGAACCACCCACTTTATGAATTGGGTGTGGCCCCGGGCGCCGGGATTACGGAACTCCAGGGCCTTCGTGGCAAGAAGATCGCCTACAGTCCCGGCCAGGCGCAGGGCGCGCTCGTCCTGCGCATCCTGGAAAAGTCAGGCCTGGAACAAAAGGACGTCAAGCTCGTGGAACTGCCCAGCACCGGGGACACGTATTCCACCGCCCTGTCCAGCAAGCAGGTTGATGCTGCCCCACTGGGAGGCGTCCAAATCAAGCGATACCTGGCCAAGTACGGCGCCGACGGCGGAACCACTCTCCGGCACGGCCTCCGCGACGATCCCGGTCACCTGTACGCGCCGGCAAAGGTCTTGGAGGATCCGGCCAAGGCTGCCGCACTTGCGGAGTATGTGAAGCTCTGGGGACAGGCACAGCGGTGGATCCAGGACCACCCCAGGGAATGGCTTGAGCGCTACTACGTCAAGAACCAGGGGCTCTCCCGCGAGGACGGCCAGTACCTGATCGATGCCGCCGGCGAGCGCGATCTTCCTGCCTCGTGGACGGAGGCCATTGCCCGCCACCAGCAAACCATCGACCTGCTGGCACGCGAGCAGAAGAAGCCCAAACTGGACGCTGCAAAGCTGTATGACCTGCGCTTCGAAGCTATAGCCGGCACGGCCTACGCTGCGGCAGGGGGTGCCTAGCCATGACAGCAACTGCTGCCCAGAGCGCGACTGCCGCTACGGCAGGAACCCGCACGGCTCCCCCGCAGACGCGCGACGTCGGCACCCAACCGGGCGCCGTCGTCGAACCCCACCTCGACCCGGCATTGACGGGCCGCCCCGATGTCCGGCCCGTCAGCCGCCGCCTGGGTCCTGGACCAAGACGCCGCCTGGCCGGTTTGGTGGGCCCCGCCGCCCTGATCCTGCTCTGGGTGGTTTCCTCCGCTACAGGCCTCCTGGATCCCCGGATCCTGTCCGAGCCGTGGACCGTGGTGTTTACGGCGGGCGAGCTGATCGCGGACGGCCGACTCCAGGAGAACCTTGCAATCTCTGCCCAGCGTGCAGGCTTCGGGCTGTTGTTCGGGATTGTGGTGGGAGCCGTCCTGGCTCTCCTGGCTGGACTGAGCCGGGTGGGTGAGGCCTTGATCGATGGTCCTGTGCAAATCAAGCGCGCCATCCCCGGCCTTGCCCTGATCCCCCTGCTGATCCTTTGGTTCGGCATAGATGAAACCATGAAGGTCCTCACCATCACGTTGGGGGTGTTCGTGCCGATCTACCTGCAAACGCACGCCGGACTGCGCGGAATCGACCTGCGATACGTCGAGTTGGCACAGACCGTCGGGCTAACCCGGTCCGGGTTCATCCGCCGCGTGGTGCTCCCCGGGGCGCTGCCCGGATTCTTCCTGGGGCTCCGCTTCGCCGTCACTGGCGCTTGGGTGTCCTTGGTGGTGGTGGAGCAGATCAATTCCACCAGCGGCATCGGCTACATGATGGAGCTCGCCCGCACGTACGGCCAAACCAACATCATCGTCCTGGGCCTTGCCGTCTACGGCGTCCTGGGCCTGCTTTCCGACGCAGCCGTCCGGCTCCTGGAACGAAAGGCATTGTCATGGCAACGCACGTTGGCGGGCTGAGTGCCTCGCAGGGAGTCGGGCCGCGCACGGCACCTTCCCACGAGGTCTCCGTACGCAACCTCATCCGAAGCTTCGGTCCCAAGGGCGTGCTCAACGGCGTGGACCTGGACATCGCTCCGGGCGAATTCGTCGCCCTGCTCGGCCCCAGCGGCTGCGGTAAGAGCACACTGCTCCGTGCCCTTGCCGGCCTGGACCGCGACGTCCGCGGGAGTGGGATCGTCAAGGTCCCGGACCAGGTGTCAGTGGTGTTCCAGGACTCAAGGCTCCTTCCCTGGGACACCGTCCTGGGCAACGTCACGTTGGGCCTCAGGGATGACGACGCCGATGCCCGCGGACGCCGTGCACTCGCCGAGGTGGGACTCGCCGGCCGCGAAAAAGCCTGGCCACACGAGCTGTCCGGAGGTGAGCAACAGCGCGTTGCCTTGGCGAGGTCGCTGGTGCGGGAGCCCCGGCTGCTTCTTGCCGATGAACCCTTCGGTGCCCTCGACGCCCTGACCCGCCTGAAGATGCACGCGCTCTTGAAGGAACTGGTTGCCGCGCATCGCCCCGCCGTCCTGCTCGTCACCCACGACGTCGACGAGGCCATCACCTTGGCCGACCGCGTGATCGTCCTACAAGACGGCCGTGTAGCCCTCGAGCGCCAGGCAGGAACCGACGTCGGGCATTCATCGCTGAGGGGCGAGCTGCTCGCTGCCCTCGGCGTCCACGTTGGTGCCTGAAACCCAACCCCACCAGAACCCAACCCACACCAGAAATAACCCCTCACCAGAATCAAGGAGAAACCCATGCCCGCCCCACAACGCCAACTCCACCTCAACGCCTTCCTGATGAGCACTGGCCATCACGAGGCCTCCTGGCGCCTGCCGGAAAGTGATCCTTTCGCCTCCACCAAGGTGGAGCACTACCAGCACCTGGCCCGCACGGCGGAACGCGGAAAACTCGACTCCATCTTCTTCGCGGACTCCCCCGTCCTCTTCGGCGAGGTGGGCCGTCGCCCTGCCGGCAAGCTGGAACCCACGGTGCTGCTGACCGCCATCGCGGCGGCAACCCGGAAGATCGGCCTGATCGCCACAGCCTCCACCACCTACAACGACCCCTTCAACCTGGCACGACGCTTCGCCTCGGTGGACTGGGTCAGCGGTGGTCGCGCCGGTTGGAATGTCGTCACGACGGCGGGGCCGGACGCTGCGCGAAACTTCGGCGTCGATGACCAGCCTGCGCATGCCGTCCGTTACGAGCGGGCGGCCGAATTCATCGAAGTAGCCCAGAAGCTGTGGGACAGCTGGGAAGACGATGCCGTGCTGGCCGACAAAGCGGAGGGAATCTGGGGTGATGACACCAAGATCCGCACCATCGAGCACGAAGGCAAGCATTTCCGCGTACGTGGTCCCCTGAACGTCCCCCGTTCCCCGCAGGGCCACCCGCTGATCGTGCAGGCGGGATCCTCGGAAGACGGTAAGAAGCTCGCCGCCCAGTACGCCGAGGCCGTGTTCACAGCCCACCAGACAGTGGAGGATGCGCAGGCTTTCTACGCCGATTTGAAGGCCCGCACCCTGGCCGTGGGGCGCGATCCCGAGGGCATCAAGATCCTGCCAGGCATCGTCCCGGTCATTGGTTCCACGGAGGCAGAAGCGCTGAAGCTTGAGCGTGAACTCGACGAGCTGATCAAGCCTGAATACGCCCGCGAACAGCTGGCAAGGACCCTGCGGGTGGCACCCGCGGACCTTCCGCTGGACCAGCAATTGCCTGCGGACCTCCCCTCCGAGGACGAGATTGAGGGAGCCAAGAGCCGGTACACGCTGATCGTGGAGCTTGCCCGCCGTGAACAGCTTACGGTCCGGCAACTGATCGGCCGTTTGGGCGGCGGACGTGGGCACCGCACCTTCTCAGGGACGCCGGAGCAAGTGGCCGATGCCATCCAGGACTGGTTCCAGGCAGGCGCCGCCGATGGCTTCAACATCATGCCGCCCGTCCTGCCGTCCGGGCTGGAGGTCTTCGTGGACCAGGTAGTGCCGATCCTTCAGCAGCGTGGCCTGTTCCGCACCGAATACACCGCGTCGACGCTGCGCGGACACTACGGGCTGGCACGCCCAGGGAACCGCTTCTCCGGTTCCGCGGCGCAGCAGCTCACATCCATCGGTTCGGCCTTCTGATGACTGGCTGGCCCCGGCCGCGTGCCTGGCGCTGTGGTTCGAGGTCAGCGTTTGGGCCAACTCCACAATGGGCCTTCCAGGGATCCGAGTCCCTTGATCCTGGTCTCGCCCAGATCCTTGTAAAGCTCGTGCTCATGGGCCGCTCCGCTTTCCCGGAGCGCCCTGAGCAGCGCTTCGGAGTGTGTCACCACGATGATCTGGCTGTTGGCACTGGCTTGGATGATAAGTCCAGCCAGTGCCGGCATCAGGTCGATGTGGAGGCTCGTCTCGGGTTCGTTGAGAACCATCAATTCCGGAGGCCGGGGAGTGAGCAACGCGGCGGTCAGGAGCAGGAAGCGTAACGTACCATCCGAGAGTTCGGCCGCTTTCATGGGCCGCAGCATCCCAGGCTGCCGCAACTCAACGGTGAAGCGGCCGTCGCTTACGGCTATTTCGAGGCGGCTTCCCGGAAAGGCGTGATCGATCGCTGCGTCCAGCTGCCGTTCAAATCCCACTTCACGCAGGGTCTGCAGCGCCGCGGCCAGGTCCTTCCCGCTGTGGTGCAGCACGGGAGTGCGGGTGCCGAGTTGCGCCTGCCGGGCCGGGGCTTCGGCATCTGTCCGGAAGTGATCGTAGAACCGCCAGGAACGCACGGAGTCCCGGACCCGCAGTACTTCAGGAGCCCGGTCCTGGTCCGAAACTTCCGTCAGCATGCTTTGGAAAGTATCCAGCCGGCGCGAGAGTTCGGTCCATTCACCGTCAGGCCCACGGAGCTTCGCAAGGCTTCCTTTGCGATCCACCAACAGGGAACCTGGCCTTGCGATCGGTCCGGAAAAGATCTGCTCGCGCTTGACCTCGGGATCCAGGCTAAAAGCCGAAGGGCGGGGCCTGCCTGTTTCCTGGTCAAAGCCGGCGCCACTGGACACGGGCATGCCCAAGTCCACAAGGTAACCGAAGTCGTCACCCGAATACCCCAGTTTCAGGTTGACGGAATCCCGGCGGACGGTACCTTGGACCGGAACTTCGCCCCGCCGCATTGCCTCGCTGATTGATTCAGGACCGGCCCACAGCGTCGATGCCAGTCCGCCATCCCTGGCCAACGATCCCACCACGTTTCCGGAGTCGCCACCGGCGCATTCGGCCAGCAGGCGCAGCGCACGGTACAGGGAGGATTTGCCACTGCCGTTGGCCCCTGTCACCACGTCCAGGCCATGCAGCTCAATCGCAAGATCGCGGATGGAGCGGTAGTTGGCGATGGCGAGGGTCTTGATCACGGCGAGGGGATGCTGGTCATGGGTACAGGAAGGTCACAGGGGAAATTTGCCGGACAGCTCCAAGGCTCCTGCGCACGTCCACGCGGCCAGGCGATCCTCAAGTGTTGGACCGCCGTCGAGTGGGCTCGCGAGCCGTGGCCTTCGCACCCAACAGCCCGCTTCTTCGGCGATCAGGGCGCCGGCAGAGAAATCATGCTCGTTCAATCCGCGCTCCCCAAAGGCGTCGTAGGTGCCATCTGCCACCAGGCACAGATCCAACGCCGCGGACCCCAGCCTCCGAACATCCGCGAAGCCGTTCATCAGTTCGGCGAGGCCTTCTGCCTGATTGGCACGGGTATCGGGATCGTAACTGAATCCCGTGGCAAGGATGAGGCCGGTGCGTCCGGGAACGGGGCCCGCCAAACGGGTAGTCTCCCCCGCGACTTCCAACCAGGCGCCCCCGCCCCGGGCGGCCGAGTAGACCCGACCCAGGGCCGGCGCATGAACTACTCCCGCCAGCCAGACGCCGTCGGCATCCGCCACGGCCACCGACGTGGCGTAATAGACGATGTTGCGGATGAAGTTGGTGGTGCCATCAAGGGGATCAATGGACCAGCGGTAACCCGAGGCTCGCTGGGGCCGGGTGGTGCCGTGCTCCTCCCCCGTGATGGCGTCGTTCGGCCGGGCCGCAAGGATAGCCTCGCGGACTGCGTTCTCTGCTGCGACGTCGAACTCGGTCACCCAATCGCCGGCATCGCCTTTGTTGGATATTCCCAATCCCACGCCGCCTGTGCCCGCGGCAGCCCTCCGGGACAGGACAGCCGCGCCCGCAGCAGCAGCGTGTTTCGCTACGGCGAGCAGCTCGATGGCGTCGGTCATTCTGCTTCTGCTTTCACTGTCTCTGCAGCATCGGCCTCGGCTGCAGCGTCAGCGTCGGCCTCGGTGTTCGCCGGGCCCTTCTCCAACAACTCGCGGAAGCCGTCCTCATCCAAAATCGGAACACCGAGTTGCTCGGCCTTATCCAGCTTGGTCCCGGCACTTTCACCAGCCACGAGGTAGCTGGTGTTCTTGGACACCGAGCCGGAGGCCTTCCCGCCACGAATGATGATGGCTTCCTTGGCTTCGTCCCGGCTGAAGTTTGGCAGGGTCCCCGTAACCACGATGGTGAGGCCCTCAAGGGTTCGCGGCACGCTGGTATCGCGTTCGTCTTCCATCCGCACTCCGGCAGCTGCCCAGCTGTCCACGATCTCGTTGTGCCAGTCCACGGCGAACCATTCCTTCAGGGCCGCCGCGATGGTGGGTCCGACGCCGTCAACATGCGCAAGCTGCTCTTCACTGGCGTTGCGGATCGCGTCCATGCTGCCGAAGGCCGTCGCAAGGGCACGGGAGGCTGTGGGTCCCACATGGCGAATGGACAATGCCACGAGGACACGCCACAGAGGCTGCTTCTTCGCTTTCTCCAGCTCGGCAAAGAGTTTTTCCGTGGTTGCCGTTGGCTTTGAAGGCGACTTGGCCGTTCCCCTTGAGTAGAAGTACGGAACAAGCTCATACTGGCCCGTGCCTACGCCCTTGGACCTCTTCTCCCGGCGGATCATGACATTCGCCAGATCCTCAGGCTTCAACGTGAACAGCGCGGCTTCGCTGGTCAACGGAGGAGTCTCCGGCTCTGCCGGCTGCGTCAAGGCGATCGCTGCTTCCCAGCCCAGGGCCTCGATATCGAACGCACCGCGGCCAGCCAGATGGAAAACACGCTCACGCAGCTGCGACGGGCAGGACTTGGCATTGGGGCAACGGATGTCCACGTCGCTTTCTTTTGCCGGTGCCAATGGCGTACCGCAGGACGGGCACTCGGTGGGCATCACGAATTCGCGCACGGGTGGGTCCTGTTGGTCTCGCAGCGCCAGCACGGGTCCAACGATCTCGGGGATCACGTCACCGGCCTTGCGGAGAATCACGATGTCGCCGATCATGACGCCTTTGGCCTTGACCACATCCTGGTTGTGCAGAGTGGCCATTCCCACGGTGGAACCCGCGACCTTCACCGGCTCCATCATTCCAAACGGCGTGACGCGCCCCGTGCGGCCCACGTTGACGAGGATGTCCAAAAGCTTGGTGTGGACTTCCTCCGGCGGGTATTTGTAGGCGGCTGCCCATCTGGGGACGCGGGAAGTGTAGCCGAGGGCGCGTTGTGTGGCAAAGTCATCAATTTTGACCACGATGCCATCGATTTCATGAAGGAGGTCGTGCCGGTGCTCGCCATAATGGGCGATGAATTGCAGGACGCCTTCAAAGGAATCCAGAACCTTGAAATAGGGGCTGACAGGCAGCCCCCAGTCAGCCAGCAACTTATAGGTTTCGGATTGGCTCATGGCATTCAGGCCCTCCCGGGCACCGATGCCGTGAACGAACATGCTCAGTGGACGCTTTGCTGTTTCGGCCGGGTCCTTCTGGCGGAGCGAGCCCGCAGCCGCATTGCGTGGATTGGCGAGTGGGGCCTTGCCTGCTGCAACCAGGGCTTCGTTGAACTCAACGAACGCCTTGGAAGGAATGAATACTTCCCCACGGATTTCAACTTCCGAAGGATAACCCGAGCCGCTGAGTTGACGCGGGATCTCCCGGATGGTGAGCACGTTATGAGTGATGTCCTCACCTGTTGTGCCGTCACCCCGGGTGGCAGCGCGCACCAATTTCCCGTCCCTGTACAGCAGGTTGACGGCGAGTCCATCGATTTTCAGTTCAGTCAGCCAGGCAATGGGCGGGACGCTGTCCCCGAGCTTGGCCACGGAAGCTTCAGCCTTACGTACCCAGGCTTCGAGCTCCTCAAGGGAAAAGACGTCGTCCAGGCTGTACATCCGCTGTAGATGCGCGACGGCAGTAAAGGCGGCAGAGACTTCGCCGCCGACTTCCTGCGTAGGCGAGTCATTGGAAACGAGTTCCGGATGCAGCGCTTCGATTTCTTCCAGGCGACGGTAGAGTTCATCGAACTCGGCGTCGGAAACCGTGGGCGCGTCCTCTTGGTAATAGGCATACCGGTACTTGCGAACGAGGTCCGCAAGTTGCTCATACTCATCCCGCAGGCTTTCCGACGGAGGTGCTCCCTCTTCTGCGACGATGGCCGCAGCGGCATCCTGGGTTGTGGTGTCGACCGGATCTGGATTCTCTGGTGTGCTCACAGGTCTATCTTGCCGCAAGCCGCGGACATTATTGTCCTGGCGGAGTGGGGCCCGTACCAGCCAGTTCCTAGCTACGGTTCTCCGGCGGCATGGCGACCTGCAGCTTGCGTACCTTTCCACGTCCCACGATGTACCCGCGGCCAGGGATGAAGTCCTTGCTGATCCGGCCCAGCGAGGTGTTAAGGAGGGTATCCCCCTCCACATCCCCAGGGTTGAGCAACAGTCCACGCCTGCCCGATTTGAAGGGCTGGGCCAAGGACCATGCCTGGGACCACGTGGACGTTTCGGATTCGCCAACAACCCATTGATCGGCCTTGATGGCAGCCGTGACCAACCGTCCCACGCCCGATTCCGCCAACGTGTCCGTGAACTCCGTCAGGCCCTCTATGAAGATGGCCATGGTGCCCGGGTTGTCCGTGGCTTTGTCGATGAGATCATCCACCACGTCCGAGACCTCGTCAGGCCCCACCAGGGACCTGCTCCAGATGTTCAGGGAGGCAACCGCAGAGCGGCGGGAGCCGATGTAGATAAGGTCCGTCCGCGGGTTGGACCGCCGCAGGGCATACGCCAACGTGACCAAGGCAACTGTGCGTCCGGCACCCGGCGGTCCCGCGAGCAGAAGCGAACCCTTTGCAGCGATGGTGGCCGAACCCAAGGTCTCATCGTCCACGCCAATAACAGGATTGTCCGGGGCGCCCGTGGGCAGGATATCCAAATCCACGAGTTCCGGAAGCCGCTGTATCTTTGGCGCCTGCTCCAGGCCCTGGCGCACCATGGCCTGGCTGAGTTTGGACACTTCGCGGGCCTGCAGCGCCAGGTTCGAGTTGCCACCCAGCACGGCTAGTTGGACTTCCAGGCCATCGAGCAAACCGCGGCCGGGGGGCGAGGCTGAGTTGAGGACGTCCTTGGGCACATCGAGCGTCATGTAGTCGTCTTCGGAGCTCAGACGCAGGACCAGGCGTTTTTGGATCGAGGCAAGGAGCGACGCCGGCACGGAGTTGGTTCGGTCACCGCTCACTACCAGGTGGATACCAAGGGGACGTCCATCCGTTGCCAGCTGGAGGAAGATGTCCCACAGCGCGGACAGGTTGCTGTACTCATAGCCTTCACGGAAGGCGGACATGCCGTCCACCAGGATGAAGATACGCTTTTCGTCCGGACGGTTTGCGAGCTGCCGGTATTCAACAATGGTGGAGGCCCGGACCTCGGCGAACCGGGCGGCGCGGTCATCGGCAATTTCCTTGAGCCAGCGCAGAAGGCGGCCAACCCGCTCCACATCGTCCCCGTTGATGACCTCCCCCACGTGCGGGAGTCCCTCCAGCATCTTCAAACCTGAAGACCCACAGTCGATGCCATACACGTGGACGGGCCCACCACGAGGTGTGACGGCGGCGGCGATCGCGATTCCGCGCAGCGCCGCCGACTTGCCCGAACCACCCGTACCGTAGACGGCCATGTTGCCGTCCTTGTCCGGTTCATAGAACACTGTGGGCTGGTCCTGGTGTGCGGGGTCATCGGCCACGCCCAGCAGGAGCCGCTCGTCCGTGCGCGGGTTTGGCAATTTGGAGAAGTCGTAGGTCATGGCGAGTTCGTTCAACCACGGCTTGCGTGGTGGCTCAATCGCCAGGAAGTCCGCGGCCCGGATAATGTTGCCTGTCATTCTGGCGATGTCGTTGGGGCCCGCAGGTTCTTCCTCCACAGCTGTGGCAGGCGGCGGCTCCCAGGAGGGACCGGATCCGAAGGCCATCTCCACGATGTCGATCCGGGGGCGCTGCGGCTTCTCGGTGGTCCAGCCACCCGCGTATCCGGTCTGGAACCCCTGGATGCGGCCCGGGCCGGTTTTCGCCGCACCACGGCCTGGAATGGACGGGTCGAAGTATGCCGCCGTGGGGACGCCAAGAATGTCCACGGCATCCACTTCATCAGCCATGCGCAACGCGACCCGGAGGTTCGTGTTTGCACGCAGGTTGTCCTTGATGACACCCGCGGGGCGCTGGGTGGCGAGGATCAGGTGCAAACCCAGCGAACGTCCACGGGCAGCAACGTCCACCACGCCGTCAACGAACTCAGGGACTTCGGTGGCAAGCGCCGCGAATTCGTCCACGATGATGATGAGGTACGGCGGCGCCTCGGGGTCTGCTTCCCGCTGCAGCGCCAGCAGGTCCTTGGCCTTCTTACGGTTCAGCAGGCGTTCCCGATAGTGAAGTTCGGCCCGCAACGAGGTCAGGGCCCTGCGTACCAGGTGCGGAGACAGGTCGGTGACGAGCCCCACGGTGTGGGGCAGGTGCAGGCAGTCCGCAAAGGCGGCACCACCCTTGTAGTCCACGAACAGGAAGCTGACGCGGTCCGGGCTGTAGGCCGCTGCCATTCCCATCACCCATGACTGAAGGAACTCCGATTTACCTGCGCCGGTGGTTCCGCCCACGAGGGCGTGGGGTCCTTCGTTCTTAAGGTCCAGGTAGAACGGTTCAACGCCCTTGGAGCCCACCAAGGCACGCAGGCTTCCGTTGTCCTTGCGGTTGGGCACCGCCGTGGCATGGACTGAATTGTTCTCCTGCCAGCGTTCGGCAACGGCCTGCGGGTTGTCCATGAGTTCCTTGCCGATCAAAGTGGCATAGGAAACGGCACGCGGGAGGTCCGAATCGTCCTCGAGCGGATTTCCGACATCCACCAACGGCGACATCATGCGCGCCAGCTGCGTGGCGAGACCGGCGTCGAGGGTTTCGCAGCTCACGGGGTAGGTGTGGCGGCCAAGCCGTACTTGGCCGGTAGTGGTGCCGTGATCGCCGTCGACGGAGAGGAAGTCCCGGCAAGCAGCAGGCAGGGACTGCACATTCGCTGCCACCCACATGACGTGCACCCCGAAGTCCGGGCCCCGTTCCACCAGCCGCGTCAGCCGTCCCCGGTCCACAGGTGCATCGTCCTCAACGACCACCAGGACAGCAGGTACCACGGGGCCTGGAATCTCTTCGTGCTCGTCCTTGAGCGCGGGGCGTGGCTGCGGACCAGGCTCATTGGCCTGGGCCTCGCGCTGCTCCACAAGGTCCTCCAGGCGCGAGAGCAGCGAGGCACCAGCAGCAGGGCCGGCGGCCAGATGGTCGCCGGAGAGCGGGCTGTGGCCGGAACCAACGTGCGGGAGCCACTGCAACCAGTCCCAGCGCTCACGCGAGCGGGCCGAGGTCAATGCAGTCAGCACCACCTCCGCAGGCGAGTGGAGGCCCACCAACTGAAGCACCATGCCCCGGGCGACATCGTCCACCACGTTGCGGTCCCCTGCCACGCCGAACGAACCCGAAGTGCGCAGCTGGGACACGATCGGCACGCCATCAATCACACGGACCTGCTGCAGGCATTCCTGGATTTCCCTCATGTACCGGGGTTCGGTTTCGTTGGCGCCGGGTTCTTCGAACTGAATCCGCGACGGCGAAGATCCGAGTCCGAACCGGACACCAAGGAAATGCTGATGCTCAGGACGGTTGGTCCACAGGAGCGGGCCGAGTTTGTAGATCGCATCCACGGTATCGCTGACCGATGGTGCTTCCTGCAGCCGCACGGCCCGTTCGATGTTCTGTTGCCGGTCAATGTCCTCCCGGAACGCAAGCATGGAAGCCTGGAACTGCTTATGGCCTTCCTTCGCCTGGCGTTTGCCCTGCATCTTGTGGTCCACATAGTGGCCAACGATGAACAGCGGCATCATGGCCATGAAAAGCACCGAGAGCAGGTTCTGGGTGAAGGCGAAGAGGACGCCACCCATCAGCAGCGGTGCGATCAACATGATGTACGGGAATGGTTGGTGTTCAGGCCGTTTCGGCCCGGCCGGCGGCACACGTTTGGGAGACTCAAACCTCGGCAGCACACGAGGCGAGCGGTTGAAGTCCACCAGCGGCGATGATGGGCCGCCGCCATGGTTCCGCGACAGTGACACAACCCCAACGGTGGTATCGCCCAAGGTCACCGTATCGGAGGATTCAAGCGTTGCCCGTGTGACCGGCAAGCCTTCCATGAGGAGTCCGTTGGCCGAGTTCGTGTCCACGATCTCCACGGTCTCGCCAACTGTGATGCGTGCGTGGCGCTTGGACGTCAGCGGATCCGAGAGACGGATGTCCGCGTCCCTGTCCCGGCCGATGTAGCTGGTGCCGAAAGGCAGCGAAAATTCGCGTCCGACGTCGGGCCCTGACATGACGCGCAACGTCGCCGCGGCTGGTCCCCGGTTTTGGCCGTTGGCACCACCGTTGCCGTTCGACGCGAACTGCTCGCCCACCTGCGCGAGCGAAACCTTGGAGCCGGGCCGCAGTCCGGACTCGAGCAGGTTGTCCGAGGGCCTGAGGACATGGCCGGAAAGCCCGCCGCCCACGAACGCTTCGTCCACGCTGATGGACAGGTTCGACGGCGGTTCGGTGCCCTTGCGCACGGGGTCGGCAACCCAAAGTTCGGTGGCGATGTCCGCCACGGTGGCGCGACCATCCACCGTAACGGCGAGGTCCTTTGCTTCCGCGGGGTCTCGCCGCAGGGTCAAGCGGAACTTCATGCTTCGTCTACTCCAGACATGGATTCCAGAAGGTACAGGTCCGCGGCTGTTACCAGGTGCGAGGTCACGGCGTGCTCCACCAGGCGGGCACGGCGGTTGGTGGCGAGTTTGCCGGCGCCACCACGCAGGCCCACTACGCCCACGCGGTCCAACTTGTCGCAGACGTTGTCCAGCTTGCGATTGAAGCGGGTCAGGGCCCAACCAAGCCTCTTGGCCGCCTCCGCCGAAGACGGAATGGCGCTGAAGCCGGTGCCATCGCGGCGCAGCATGGGCTCAGCGAGGGCGACGATCAAGGCTTTCTGCGAGTCGGTAAAGACCACAGGCCCGATGGTGGTGTCCCCCGCTTGGTCCTCGTCCCTGGCTTCATGCCGGAAGGACGGCGTCTTCAAATGCACGGCGAACTCGTACGTGGTGGGCCCCGCAGTGAAGATGACGTTGGTGTGGCTGAAAACGAGTGGAATCCGCGCGCCGGGAGCCAGCCAGGCCTGCATGCCGCCCGATCCGTCCGCGACCGTAGCAGAGAGCATGCTGCCTACGTTGCTGAGCCACCACATGCCGTCATACCGAGCAATCTGCAAAAAACGTCGGTGCAGGTACGGGTTGTCGTCAACCTCCAGGTCGCCTTCCCTGCCGATGTCAAAGACGTCTTCGTCGGATGGTTCGTACCATTCGCCACAGAAATCTATTGCTAGATCCCCCATGATCTGTGCCTCCTCAGTCGGCTGTAAATGTGTGTCATGCGGCCGCTTCTAGTCCACGCAGGCGACAGAACCCTCGCCCCCGGACGAGGCACTGCCGTCAACACGGACAATGATCACCTGAATACAGAGCGGCGACTCCGTACCATAGGCCAGTGCACGTGGTTCCACTTCGGAGTTGCTGTATTCACTTTCGCTGAGGACAACCGTCTTGTAGCGCCATTTGTACGTGTCGCCCTCCTTGGGCTGCGGGTTCTTCCACTCGAAATCTGCGAAGTCGGGTTTGCCCGGCCTGCGCTTGCCAACCAGACCTTCCACGTCCGGAACCCCACCATCGCCCAAGGCGTCGACCGCCGGCTTACTCGCCGTCTCCGTGGGCGCGACCTTCGGCTGCGCCTGGGCACCCAGGACCACGCCCACCACAATGGCGACCACCAAAACCGTGGCACCCGTCGCCGCCAGCCACAGATTGCGCTTGCCATGATCCGCGCCGGGAGCAGCGGCCTGGGACGCCGGCGATGCCCCTACAGGCGCCTGGGAGCGCCGGACTGTTGCGCCCACGTCGTCCTGTGGACGTGAAGGCTGCCAGCCTCGGAGTACCGTCGACTCCGCCACGTCCGGTTGCCCAACCTGCCGGTAGTCCCAAACCGGCGCTTGGAATTGCGCTGGGGCTTGCTGGGTAGGAGCCTGGGCTTGCTGGGCAGGAGCCTGGGCTGGCCGGGCAGGAGCCTGGCCTGGCTGGGGAGGAGTCTGGGTGGCGCCGGGCACAGTGGACGGGAAGGTCCGTGCCGGGAACGTGGGTGCCGAACCAGTAGTAGCGGTTCCCGAAGCGTCCGGATCAATCGATGCGATACTGCGGACGCGCGTTTCCTCGAAGTTGTCGTCCGGGTGTTGCTCGTCTCCGTGACCCGGTTCCTCGAGCACCTCGAAAGGCGTCACGGACAAATTCAGCTCGGTCTGGATCCGCTGCAACGCCAAGGCAAAAGCGTGTGCCGACGAGTAGCGGGATTCCGGTGACTTCGCCATGGATGTAGACAGGACGAGTTCCAGCGACTCCGGAACATCGGCGCGGCCGAGCCTGGGCAGGGGCGAGTTGGTGATGCGGGAGATCAGTTCCCGCTGAGAGTTGTCCTGGCCGGGAAGAACAAACGGTGAACGGCCAGCAAGGAGCGTGTACAGGGTGGCACCGAGGGCCCAAATGTCCACCGGAACGCCGTCAACTGCCCCGCCCCGGAACTGCTCCGGCGGTGACCACGGGATGGACATTCCGGCGTCGTCCTCGGTATCGGCCCCAATGGTCCCGGAAATGCCGAAGTCGGTGAGGGCGGGACGGTTGTAATCGGTGACCAGGATGTTGGCGGGCTTAATATCGCGATGCACGATGCCGGCCCTGTGGGCGGTCTCGACGGCGGATGCCACCTGGATGCCGACGGCCAGGACCTCATCGACGCTGAAGCGCTGACGGCGGTAGCGGACATCGAGGCTGGGTCGGGAGCAGTATTCCATCGCCAAATAGGAATGGCCGCTCTCCGTGATTTCCGCCTCGAAAATCGTCACGATGTACGGGTGCGAGGACAACTGTGCCATCAGGTTCGCTTCGGACTCGAAACGGCGGCGTGCCCCTTCGGTCTTCAAGTCGGACAGCAGCACCTTGACTGCTACTTTACGGCGCGGCCTGTCCTGCTCGTAGAGGTAAACGTCGGAGAAGCCACCGGAGCCCAGCAGGCTGATGTACTTGAAACCGGGAATGGGTGGAGGCGGCGCGGGGGGCCTCTTGGAACTCAAAGAATCTCCTCGAAACGCAATGAAATGTCGTCGCCCAACTCAGCTATGTCACCGTCCAAAAGGATGGCCATCTCGTTTTGGGCGAGTCTGCGGGGTGCTTGGCCTTCTCGAATGAGCACGGTTCCATTCGTCGCTTTGAGGTCGCACAGCATGACGTGCCAACCCTCCAACCGAACCTCGACGTGTGAGCGGGAAATGTCCCCTCCGGGGCTCTCCACCTGCACCAGCCGCGGCATGGTGCCGCCTTGCACGCGGGACACTGACGGCTGCCTGCCGATGACGAGTGACTGGTCCAGGTCGATCAGCTCACCAGTGGATAAGCGCATTCTGCCCAGGCGGGGTCGCGGGACCTGAAGCGAATCACCGGACAGCGCGAAACCACACGTGGCACATTGAGCGTAGGTCGGCGGGTTGGCATGACCTTGGGAGCACACCCGCGCTAAAACGCTGGGACCGTTGCCGGCCCGGGCATCCTTCGGTGCAACCCCGGGCCCAGGACCTTGGGCGTCAGGACTGGCGATGCTGCTCTTCATGATCGTCTGCCCGTCATGGTCAGCATCGTCATCCGCGGGGACACCATCCATGAACGGACTATTCGTTGGCATGCTGGGTCCAGGCGCGGGCATCGACGCCAAACCGACCGGCGTCGACTCCCATTCCGCCGGAACCTGAGGCGCAGGGCGGTTGCCCTTCGCTGAAGCGGGAGGGGCTTGCGGCGGAGCAATCGATTCGGCCCGTCCCCCAGAGGCAGGCACCTCGCCGGAGCTGCGCAGCCAGGGAACGGACTCGATCAGTGCAGGCACTGCCGTGGGTGTTGCCGACGGCGCTGTTTCTGATACCGGATTTTGTGGCGCAGGGGCATGGGCCGCCGGAGCATCGTGATCCTCGGATTCCTCGTCCACGCGCACAGCAGCGTCTTCGATGTTGCGCATCACCGTCTTGTCCCACAGGTGGTCATAGTTGGTGGTGGTCTCCAGGGCAGGAACTATGGGATCCGTGGTGCTGGTGTGGACGGGAACGCCCGAGGATTCTTCAGCGCTTTCGGTATGCACATGACCTTCGGAATGTCCGGGCGCGATGGTGAGGCCCAGGTCCGCATCGTCGTAGCCAATCATGGTTTCATCGGAAACCGCAGCAGGCGCCGGAACATTCACAGCGCCGGCTTCTAGCACCACCTCGAGGGAGGACAGGAGAACCACACCCTCCCCCAGCGGCAGGCTGCCGTCCGGCGTCGAGGTTTCACCAGGTCTTGCCGGGATACCAAGGTTTGCCGGAACGCTGGAGGAACGGGTTCCCGCGCCTATCCGCAGGACGTAGGAATCAGCCGCGGTGAGCCGGCGTTCCGTCCAGGTAGTCACGTCCCGTCCAGAGAGCACCTCTTCCCCGGCGGACATCTTCACAACGAGTTCAAGGTCGCCGCGAAGGAACACGCGCAGGGCGTCCTTGGAATCGATGATGCCAAAGGGCGGAATACGGCTGAGGGAAACCCCGAAAGCCTCGGTCACTTCGTGGAGGACCTCATGGGCTTCGGGCGCGGACGCGAGAAGGTCCCACACCGAATCGATCAGGGCAGGCGGGGTATCGGGGCCGAGCAGCACCACAGTGCCCTGACGGACGACGCCGAACCAGTCACCACGCTGGTATCGGGCGTGGGGTGGCTTGTTACTGCTTTCCATCTACGCCCTCCTCCTGGTCCATTCCTGTCACCCAGGCCCTGGGCAGGGTGTCCTCCTCCACCTCGGATTCCGTCTCCGGGCGCGGCGCGGTGGTGGCGATCCCGGCGTCGTTAAGGACGTTCTTGGCGTCCACCACAATGACCGTGACGTTGTCCCGCCCACCGCTGCGCAATGCAGCCTGGATCAAGGCATCCACCGCGTCCTGCGGATGGGCCACGGTGCTGAGGATGCGGAACAGATGGTCATCCCCCAGTTCGCCGTTCAGCCCATCGGAGCAGACCATGATCCGGTCCCCCTCCTGAATGGGCAGCAGCCAGAAGTCCGCCTCGGTCTCGTCGCCAGTGCCCAAAGCGCGCGTGACCACATGCCTGCGCGGATGAACGGCCGCTTGCTCCGCCGTGATGTCACCGGAGTCCACCAGTTCCTGGACTTCTGAATGGTCCACGCTGACCTGGGCGAAATCACCCTGGCTAAGGCGATACGTCCGGGAATCCCCAATGTTCATGACCAGCCAATAGGGCACGCCCATTTGTTCCACCACCACCACGCCGGAGAGTGTGGTGCCCGCGCGCCCTCCCGTGGCTTCGCGGATGCTGGCATCGGCCTTTAACAGGCACTCCTGCAGGTCCGCTGCCGAAGCCGAACGGACCCCTGCCGCCAGGACAGGGGAACTGCCAAGGGTCCGCACACACACGCCACTGGCGATTTCGCCTGCCTCATGGCCCCCCATGCCATCGGCCACCGCGAAGACCGGATCCGATGCAATGAACGAGTCCTCGTTCAGTTCGCGACGCAGTCCACGGTCCGTCCCGTATCCGTAGCTGAGTTGAAAGGCGGATCCAGCGGCGTTGGCATCCGGGTCGGCGGGGCTGGCCGGCTGTGAGTTCATGCTTGTCCTAGGTGGAAGGAACGGTCCCCGAAGTGAACGGTGGAACCTGGTCTGACGAAAACTGCTTCCCCCGGATGAAGCCGGGTCTGGAGGCCGTCGGGCGTAGTGACAGCGCTTCCATTGGTTGAGTTGCGGTCCGTAACCCACACGCCATCGCCATCAACCCGGAGATGCAAGTGGGTCTTGGAGATGGACCTTCCGGGGTCCGAAACACTCAACAACTGCTCGGCAGCTTCCCCAGGCTGGGGTGCTGGGTTGCGGCCAACCAGGACGGTTCCACCCAGTTCGACGTCCTGGCCGTCGTCAACACGGATCCGGAGCACGGCTTCCGCCCGGGCAGTTCCGGGCCGCATCTGCGTCCTCTCGACGTCATCGTCAGGGTGTGCGGGGGCAACAGGGGCTGGCTGCGGATTGGATACCTGCCGCGGTGCGGACACGGGTTGGGCAGCCGACATTGACGGGACCGGTGACACCACCGGCTGCACTGGCGGTAGCTCCACGGGCGCGAAGCTGTAGGGCCCTTGGATACCTCCAGTGGCAACCGGGTTGCGGCCCGCGTGGACGTCGAACACCAAGGACTTCGCGGCTTTGTCATGCCATCCACGCAGCTTGCCGTTCCTGTCCCAAGCACTGGAAACAACCACCAGGACGGCCCAGACCACGCCCAGGACCATAAGAGGGAGGGCGATCCACAGGACCAATCCAAGCAACCCAACGCCCAACAGCACCGCGCCGAGGATTGCCGCCAGCAGGAGAAGCCCGCCCGTGAGAATGCCACGGACAAAAACGACGCCGGCGCCGGGCGCGTAGCCGTCGGCATCGGAGCTGCGGATTCCCATCAGTTGATTGCCAATGGTGTTTCCAGACCTGGCTTCGATTCCCAGCAGCACAAAGATGTACAGGACGGTGACACCGAGGCCGATGCTCCCCAAGAGGACCAGCAGAGCGGTGTCATAGACGATAAAGCCGTTCCGCCGGGTTTGGGTGATACCGGCAATGCCCAGTGCGAACGCGGTTGTCAGGACGGCAACAGGTCCCAACCAGTCCAGCACTGCCGCGCCGAGGCGTTTTCCGACGGATGCCGGTACCAGCTCGAGCTGTGCAGTCATTGTGGTCCCTCCCCCTGGCCCCGGATGTACGTTTACAGCAGCTTCACGTCCCGGCTGCATCGGTGCTGTGGACGCCGGCACTACCGAGATACTACCGGGATCGGGCAGGCCTTGCCGGGTGGCGAAGTCAAGGGCGGCAGCCTGGGCACGGTTGACGTTGCGTTCCTTCCGGGCTCCACGATTGGTCAGCGGCGATCCGCAATGAGTACAAAAGGCTGCGCCGGGACGCACCGGGTGTTTGCAGGCCGGGCACAGCTCAGCTTCACTACTCATCAACACTGCCCTTCTTCGTGAACAGGGTGCGGTTGGTGATGATGGCACCCTTCCTGGAGACCCCGGGTGTCTGTTCGCGCCGGCGCAGTGCGGCCCTGCCATCGGAAAGCAAAGACCTCGGCGAGAACCGGGCCTGCTGCCGCTTCCAGAAACCAACGCTTCCTGTGATGTCCTGAAGCGAGGAATCCACGATCTCCCAATACTCCTTGACTTCCTCCTCGCTGGGTTGCCCTGCCCCGAAAACTGCGGCGTCAGCCCTGTGCGCCAACATTGTGGTGGTGGTTCCGGTCACCGGGAATGCATCCGCAATGACGGCAGACGATTCCCGCCGCGTGGACTTAGGGTCAATCGAGGCGCCCATGTCAGTAGCAAGGCTCAACACCTCGTTCCACCCACCGCCGACCCGCTGGGCGGGGTGGCCATCACGAAAACGTGCCTTCCGGCGTCGTGATTTCAGCAGAAGTATCAGCAACAGCGGCACTGCGAGAATTCCCAGCGGAATCATCGCCACGCCGATCGCGGCAAGCAGCGGCCCCCAGAACAGCCAGGGGTTGTTTTTCTTCTCATCGGCATCCAAGGCGTCCGGGGTGGAGTCCGGCGGGAGGTCCGCGGGCTCCTGCGGCGGGGGCGGCGGCTGCAGCACCTGCGGCTTGGGCTTGGACTTGTTCTCAGGATCCGGCGGGATGGGCACGTTGTCCTTGGGCGGAGTCGGATCGAAGGACACCCAGCCGACGCGGTCGAAGGCCACTTCCACCCACGCGTGCACGTCCTTACCCATGATCTTGACGTCCCCTGCACCGTTTTCCGGGCTCTTGGGATCCGGATAGAACCCCATGACAACGCGCGAAGGGATGCCGAGGTGACGCAGCATGAGTGACATCGCGACGGCGTACTGTTCGTCATCACCCAGCATTTGCTTGGCGGAGAGCAGGCTGCGAACGCGTGCTGCACTGTGGCCGGGCAAACTGGGCAACTGGCCGTCAGCAACCAGGCCGTTGCTGAACGCCCCGCTCTTCTGGAAATGGGCCTCTATCTGCCGTACACGGTCGATGGCCGTGGGAGCGTCAGCCGAGAGCTCGTTCGCCTGCGAGGCGACGATCGGCGGTACCTCCTGGGCTTCGGGCAACGTGAGCTTGGCGAAGTCGTACTGCGTCAGCTGGCCATGTTCAAGGGTTCCCGGATCAGAAACCTGGACTGTGTAGTTGTCGCCTTTTGCCAGCCCCTTGGTGGTCACTGCCGTATCGGTGCCGGCGTTAAAGTACAGTCCCGACGCCGCACCGGAGCTCTGCAGGAAGCTCATGCCCGTGGTGTGGCGGCCTCCCGGGACAAAGTATCCCTGGTAATCCTCGATGTTGATTTCCAGCGTGTAATTGGTGCCGGCTACCGGGCTTCCCGTATCGGCCAGCGTATTCAGCGAACGGGCATCACCCACCTTGCTGAAGTTGCCGGAACTGTTTGGATCCATGGTGTAGTTCAGGCCGTTAAAGGCATCCAGCGCCGCGAGTCGTACGCGTGCATCCTTGGGTAGGCCCTTCACTGTGAACAGCGTGTGGTCTTTCTCGTCCTTCACGAAATTCCGGAAGCTTGCAAGGGGCGTGATGTAGTCGCGGGGATCGAACGGCGGAACGATCGTGTTGCGCAGTACCTTCCGGTCGTCGCTGGCTGTCACCAGCGGCGAAGCGACTGCGGTGATCCCGACTGCCGCGACCACCACGGCAGCAGCAGTCCCCAGGCGCCGGAGCTTCCCGCGGCGGGCCGCACCGGCGTCGAACTCCGCCCTGTTGGCCGAAACGGTCTTGGTGCTGCTCTGCCGGAGTGCGTCGCGTCGGAACGCCGCCCAGGCGATCGAGACAATGGTCAAGGAAACGCCGCGCTCCACATTTAGGAACCCCGCGCTGGTGCTGAAGGCGACGCCGGTAACGAAAAGGACCAGTACCGGCAACAGCGGCCAATATGGACTCTTCAGGCGCCACGTCAACAAACCCGCAGCCAGCGCAGTGATCATGGAACTGAGGAAGGGCACAATGAGCATGCCGTTGGCCGTGCCCACGGGCACGCCGACGGTCAGCATATCCTTCCATGCAAAGACGATCCCCAGCAGCAAAGTCCGCAGCGATTCCAGGCTCGGCAGGAACCCGAAGACGGCTGGGTCGGGCACTGCCAAGGCAGAACCGAACAGCATGTAGGCACCGAATCCCAGTGCAGTGGTGATCAGCAGTCCCAAGCGAAGGTGCGCGTTCAGGATCGCTATGCCGAGTCCCAGGAAAATGCCGCCCAGCCCGGCGATGATGTAATGCGGATCGCCACCGAAGCTCAGGCTGAAGCCAAGCACACCCAGGAACAGCAGGACCACCAGGGCGCTGCAGTCCACCGCAAAATGCCAAAGGGGCCGGGCGTCGGCAAATATCGAGCCTGCGCTGGCACGCCTGGCGGCGCGGTTGGTGTCCCTGCGGTTGGTGTCCCTGCGGTTGGTTTCCCTGCGGCGTGCGCGAAGATTTGGTGCGGTGCTCATGCTGCCGCCTTTCTCAGCACGATTGCCAGGTCATCGAGGTCGCCAACGGTGAGGACCGTCAGGTCTGCAATATTGGCCCTCGACGGCGCCGCTCCGGGTTGGACGCGGACGGCCAGGCTGCGAACGCCCGGCGGAACGGACGCGGCCGCGGTGCGGAGCTGGGTAGCCGTGACGTGGCTCCCTACCACGAAGAACACCACCGATGCGTTGGGAACTGTGTCCGAGAGGTTCCGTGCGAGGTCGACGGCGGTCTTCCGCAGGGGTGTCCCCACAATCCTGGTCATGTCGTCCAGCAGGTTGCGGCCCGTTTCGCAGCGGAGCGGTCCCTTTTGGGTCAGGACGTCCAGCTCACGCTGCTCTTTGATAGCCTGGCGGCCGATTGACGCGGCGACGGAAATCGCCATCTCGAACTCGCCATCCGATTCGTATTCATCCGTATTGATGGACAGGGAAATAGCCAGGTGCGCACGGCGGGTTTCCTCGAACTGCCGGACCATGAGTTTGTTGGTGCGGGCCGTCGTCTTCCAGTGAATGTGACGGCGGTCGTCCCCGGGAACGTAGTCGCGCAGTGCGTGGAAGGACACATCGGCACTGGATAGTTCCGTGGTGGGCATGCCTTCAAGGTCGCGGATGAAGCCGGCGGCCGAGCCTCCCAACGGTACGGTGCGCGGGTGGACGAAAAGGTCCACCGGCTCAGTCCAGAGCACGCGCCGCCGCAGCAGATGGAGCGGATCTGCACGCACGGAGCGTACGGGACCGACAACAATCACAGCACGCCGCGCCGTCGGAATAGTGAAAAGGTCCTCATGTACCTGGGCCGGCTTCATGCGGGGCAAATGGAAGACAGCCGTCGCGGCGCCCACCGGCAATTCCAATGCGGCCGGCAACAGCGGCCTGGCCGAAACGTTGGACACGGCGATGCTGCCCACTGCGTCGTCCCCCACCGCCACACGGGTCCGGGCCAGATCCAGGACCACGCCGTAAGCCGAACGGCCCAAGATGAAGCCCACGGCCAACACAAACAGCAGGAAAGCAACCATCGCGGCAGACTTCGCCTCCTGCCAACCCCAGGACTGCCCGGCGATCCATAGTCCAATAGCCGCAGCAAGGACTACCCAGCCGAGCACACTCACCACGGAAAGGACAGGCCAGGCGAAGCGAAGCCACAGGTCCCGCACCTTGGCCCATGCCGGTGCGACAAACTCGCCTGCCATTCCCACAGCTTCAGCCCATACGGCCGAGGGATGGAGTTTGCCAGTCTTCTGGATGCCTGGTTTGCGCTGCCAGGCACCGGCTACTTTGCCAAGCGTCCGCACAGCCCTATGCGCTCGCGCGTTGCTGCGGGGCCGCGACCTCGGCCAGGACACGCGCGAGGACCACCTCCGGCGTCGCACCGGAGAATTCAGCCTCGGGATCCATCACCAAACGGTGAGTCCAGACCACGGGAGCAAGTTCCTTGATGTCGTCTGGAAGAACAAAGTTGCGTCCCTGCCCGGCGGCCCAAACCTTCGCCGCGCGAACCATGGCCAAAGCACCACGGACGGAGACGCCAAGGCGGGTCTCGGAAGCGTTGCGTGTCTCTTCGCAGAGCCGAGAAATGTATTCCAGCACTGCAGTGTCCACATGGGTGGTGGCGGCGAGGTCCGCCATGTCAGCCACGGCCTGGGTGGTGATGATGGGAGTGAGGTCCTTGGAACGGTCCTTCAAGTTGGCCCCTCCCAGGAGCCTCACGGTGGAAGCGTGGTCCGGGTAGCCTATGGACGTCTTGATCAGGAACCGGTCCAGCTGCGCTTCGGGCAGGCGGTACGTACCGGCCTGTTCAATCGGGTTCTGCGTAGCCAGGACCATGAACGGACGGCCTGCCTCGTACGTGGTGCCATCCACGGTGACGCGGGATTCCTCCATGACCTCCAGCAACGCCGACTGGGTCTTCGGCGAGGCACGGTTGATCTCATCGGCCAGGACAATGTTGTTGAAGACCGGGCCCTTGTGGAACTCGAATTTCTGGGTCTTCTGGTCATAGATGGTCACACCCGTGACGTCCGAAGGCAGTAGGTCGGGAGTGAACTGGATGCGGTTGTGGGAACCCTGGACTGTCGCGGCCAACGCACGGGCCAGCGAGGTCTTGCCGGTACCAGGGGCATCTTCGAACAGGACGTGGCCTTCAGCCAGCATCGCCGTAAAGGTGAGGCGAATCACATGATCCTTGCCCAGAACGGCCTGGCCCACGTTGGCAACGAGCTTCTCGAACGTTTCTGCAAACCACGCGGCCTGCTCGTTTGTCATGGTCATGGGATTCATTCCTTATCTGGGTATGACGGGTTGGGATGACATGTGGTGGCAATTCAGCAACCGCCGGGCCGGGGTCCGTAGAGATCCACCGTGGTGGACTTGACGAACCAGCCGTCCTTGGCAGTGCCTTGGAGCCGGTACCAGGGGGTGCCGTTGCCGTAAATGTCTTTGGTGCAATTGATGGTGATCTTGCCCCAGGAGCGCTCCACCCAGCCGACGCCGCAACTGGCAGGGCTGCCCGGAGTGTACGAGTCAGGCAGACCGGGCTTACCCGGGCACGTGCGGACACTGCTGGCGTCCACCTGGATCTGTGAAGCCGGCGGCGGTGGGGTGGGGTCGTCGCCGCTGGTGGAATTGGCGCTGCCGGCCGGACCGGCCACAACAGTCACTGCCCTGACCTTCAGGTTGCGTGTGTTGTTCCATCCACCACCGGAGGCATCAAAGCTCGTGGCCTTACCCACGCCGCTCCAGCCGCCACCGTCCAGGCTGACCTCGTAGTGATCCAAAGGCCGGCCGTTCATGGATGGGTTGTTCCACGTCCAGTGCACCTGGCCGTCACCCTTGGCGGACTTTCCACCGTTGACATTCGGCGCGTTCGGAGGCCCATAGGGGTTCCCCGTCCCGATCGCCTTGGCATCACCGGACATGCCGTTCTTCACTGAAGTGGCAATGATGTTGACCACCACGTTGTCGCCGTTTGGCTGGCCGCCGATGTCTCCGCCGCCGCGGCCAATCGGGCCCGAACCGTAGGCGGTCTGCCAGCGGTAGGTGATTTCGTTGTCCTGCGAACCATTGCGTTCCGCGGCGGTCAGCGGGGTAAACGTCACCCGTAGCTGTCCACTGGTGCCGGTTGCAGTGACCGAACCGCTTCCTACCGTGCCTGGCTTGCCCGCCGCGCGGATAGCAGCCGACTGCTGGCTGACTCCGCTGACACCGGCCTTGTTGGTAGCCGAAACTGTAAAGGTGTAGTCAGCTTCCGCGTTTGCCACGGTGACATTCTGCGATGTGGCGGCCACGGATTGGGAACCCACGACGGCGCCACCCCGGTAGGTGGTCAGCGTGTAGGCAGACACGGGGTCGCCATTGTTGTTGGGAGCTACCCAGCTGACCTTCAACTGGCTCTGGCTGCCAACTGATCCGGCGCCGGACACAGAAGGAGCAGCCGGTGTTGCCGGTACCCCTGCCGGAGTTTCCGCGGCGGAGTAGGGACTCCACTCCGAGGGTTCTTTGGCGTCGTTCCTGGCCAGGACACGGACCTTGTAAGCAACGCCGTTCGTCAGGCCTTTCCAGACGTAGCTTGCGCCGGTGAGGTTCTGGATCTGGGGATTCTGGCCCGCAGGAGCCGGCGAGATCTCAAGATCGTATGACTTGATGGGCGAGCCCTTGCTGGCAGGCGGGACCCAGGCGACGGACAACTGCTTGTCCCCGAACTTGAGCGTGGGCGCCACGGGGGTGTCCGGTTTGACGTCGGGTCGAACCTCCGCGGACACTGGCGAGCGATCGGACTCATTGATGGCGTTGGTGGCCGTCACTGCGAAGTGGTACTTCACGTTGTTGGTCAGGCCCGTCAGGGTGCAGGTGTTGGCAGGGCAGTCCTGTTTGAAGCCACCTTCGCCGTACACCGTGTACTTGGTGATGGGCGAACCACGGTCGGCAGGGGCATTCCAGGTCAGCAAGGCTGTCTGGTCGCCGACACTCTGCGCAAGCGGAGTCGTGGGAGCAGCCGGCTTATCCTTCACCGTAAGCCGGATGCGTGCCGTGGAGTACCGCGAGAGCTCCCCGGTCTTGTCCTGCACCGTGTATGCCACAACCAGTGTTCCGGTGAAGCCCGTTGCGGGCGTCACCGTCACGTTGCCACCACTGGAATCCGCCGTCCCCTGGCCGGTTTCCGTCACGGCGGAGACGATCTTCAGCGGCGTATCCGGGAATGGGTTCGAATCGTTCGCCAGCGCATTGACTGTGACCGGCTTGCCCGATTGGGCATCAGGTTCCACGTCATCATTGGCAACGGGTTTAGGGCGGTTGGATGCAGACAGGGAGAGCTTGTACGTAGCAAGGGCTTCCAGTCCGCGGCGGTCCTTGGCTTTCACCTGGACTGTGCCGCCCTGGCCGATCTGCACTGAATCTTCGGCGGACACCTTGAGTGTCTTGCCATCTACGTTCACCCGGAAACCGCCGGGTGCCGCGCCCACCAGTTCGTAGCTCATGTTCTGGACGTCGTCGGCATCAGGATCCGACGTCAGCTTCTCCAGGTCCAGGCTCGCCGAGTCCCCCTTGGGAACCTCAACCTGGCTGCCAAGCAGCGTGGGCGGATTGTTCTTGTTGGGGTCCGGGAGCACCTTGGTACGGATGCTGAGCGTGGACTTCAAGCCGTTGGGATCGTCAGGGCCGGTTCCATCCGTGACTTCAAAGCTGATGGATCCAGGGCCCACGTATTCTGCGCCTGCCGTGTACTTGATCGCAGTACCACCGTTGGCAATGGGGTCGCTGCCATCGGCGCCGATCAGCTTGATGCGGTCTGCCTGCGTCAGCCGGGGGGAACGTCCATCACGGACCTTGACCCAGTCGGCCAAATTTACGGTGACGGACTGGCCCGATACCAGCTCCACCACCTCATCCTTGGCCAAGGTGGGAACCTGCTGGCCGATGCCCGGCACCCAGATGATGGCCGTGGACTTCTGTCCGTCCACGTCCTCCACCGTGTAGGGAACCAGTTGCGGCTGCTCCGTGAGGTCAACGATGACGTTGCCCTCAGACCCGGGCCGGGCCGTCTCCAATCCGGTACTGATTTTGAGGTTCTCCCCCACACCATCAGGGTCTTCGTCATTCTTCAGGACGGGGACGTCCACGGCTGTCTTCCCGAGAGTCTGGGCCGATGTCACGCGGTCATCGCGGGCAATCGGGGCCTGCAGGGGGATATCGTTCTTGACGATCACCCGGATGCTGGCCTGGCCCACGGCGTCGCGGTCGTCGGCCACAGAATAGCGGACGTTGACCGTCCCTTCGGCAGCAGGCGCCGTAATAAGGATGCGCCCACTGGTCTTGCTCACATGGGCATCCAAACCGGCGTCAGCTTCAATACCATCGGCCACGATCCGGATCAGGTCACCATCCGGATCAGTGTCGTTGGCAGTAGCATCCACGGCAATCTGCCGGCCCGGACGGACCTTGACTTCGTCATCCACCGGAGCCGGCTTCTGGTTGTCTTCACCGCGCGGCGCAACCCCGACCGTGACAGTTCCCGTGTTGACGGCTCCCTGGCGGTCAATCACCTTGTATCGGAACGTATCGGTACCTGCGCCGTCGCCTGCGCCGACGAAATCGATGAAGTTGCTTCCCGCCGTCCCGGTTCCCATGCTGGGTGTGCTGTCGATGCCGGTGAGCTGGACCGAGTCGCCGTCGGGGTCTATGCCATCCAACGGAACCGGAATGCGGACGCTGCCGCCCGCCACTACGCGCGCCGTCAGGTTCTTGGGCTGTGGCCGCGAATTCTGGGCGCCTTCCAACGGGAGGATATGGATGGTCACTGCAGCGGCGCTTTTCTGCCCCTGCGGATCCACGGCGTTGTAGATGGCGCGCACCGTCTTGGGGACAGGACCAGCGATGAAGCGGAGCGTGTCTTCGGAAACGAACGCCTTGCCGTCTTCTTCGGCAACGGGCTGGGCCAACACAGGATCAACAGAGAGCTTTTCGCCCTGCGGATGTGTGTCGTTGTCCAGGACAGGAATGGTGACGACGTCGTTGACGCGTACGTTCACCTCGTCGGGTTTCGGCTGGGGAGCCTCGACGACGGCGGGGGCCGGCACCGGGACCACACCCACCGTTCCGGTGGCCGAGGCGCGGCCGTTGGACATGGTGTAGCTGAACACAAAAGGTTCCTTGGCCCCGAGGACGTCGGTGATGCGAAGGACGCTATGGTCAATCACACTGACCGATGCCGAGGAGCCGTCGGGAACCGTAACCGACTGGAGGACGAGGACCCCGCCGGAAGGATCGGAGTCGTTGGCCAGCGGATCAACCAACACGCTTCCACCCACAGGCAGCAGGGCGACGTCGTGGACGGCAACCGGGGCCCCGGCGTCCTTCCCGGACTCCACATCCACGCGGATCAAGCCCTGGCTGCTTTGTGGTCCGTTGCTGGCGATGTAACTCAAATACACGGGGCCAGGGGTGTTGCTGCGGAACGTGAAGGTTCCGCCGTCGGTGACCGGGCCCAGCTCTGCCGGGCCGGCAGCCTCAACATGGGCCACGCGCAAGGCGCCACCGTTGGGGTCAACGTCGTTCTTCAACGGGGAAATGACCAGGTCCTGGCCCACCACCGCTGTGACGTGGTCCGCGTTTACCACCGGCGCCAAGGCTCCCGGCGGCTGCACGTTCACAACCACCCGGCCTGTGATGGTGGCGCGTCCATCCCAGACGGTGATGGTGACGTTCTTTTTTCCGGGCGCCGCGCCGGAATCCTGGTACGTGAGCAACCCATCCCGGCGGACCTTGACCTGGTCCTGGTCATTGTCAGCCTTGGCGTCCAGCAGGACGAGGTCATCGCCGTCGGGGTCCATCCAGTCCGTAAGGATGTTTTGGCTAACGGATTTGCCCTGCTCCACGAGCATCGTGGTGGGCTCGGCACGCTTGAACAGTGGAGGCTTGTTCTCTTCCGGGGCAACCACATGCAGCGTGACTTTGCCCCCGGCAGACAAACCCCGGCCATCCGAGGCGTTGTAGTCGAATACCTCCGTGCCAGGCTTCGCGGTGGGAGGGACCTTGATCTGGAACGCTGAGCCGCCGTAAATGCTCTCCAGCGCACCCGACTTGGGGCCGTTGGCGCCAACCGAGGCGGTGAGGACATCGCCGTCGGGATCCGAATCGTTGTCCAGGACGCCCAGGACGGAAGTACGGCCGGGACGTACGCCGAACTCATCCGGTTTGGTCTCGGGCGGACGGTTCGGCTTGGTGCGGTCCGGGAGGACGTTGATGGTGTTGTTGTCCGCGGATTCCTGGTCCTGGTCATCGGATTGGTTCTTTGGCGGGACAACATCGTCCCAGTTGTTCACGAGCTGCATGTTCTGGTTGACCAGCCACACACTGCCGGAATTGATGTCGTTGAGGACCACGAGGTCCCGGTTCACGCGGAAGACATAGCTGGGCGAGGCGCTGGCCTTGGGGACGTCGTTTTTCTTATCGTCTGCGTCGTTATCGCAATCGCGGACATATTTGTTGGCCCCTGCCCATGCTGCGTGCACACATTTGCTGACCTGCACTGGCGCCGCGGGAACTCCCTCACCGTCCACGTTGACGGTGGCTGCCGTGGACCCGTCCAGAGGCTGCTTCAGGAGTGCCTTGCGCGTAGCGATGGCCACGTAGCCGCTGTCTTCGCCGCTCTGCTGTAGCTTGGCTTCCCGGGCGTCCTGTAGCTGGAGCTTGCGGCCACCGGGAAGGAAGAGGTTTCCGGACGCGGCATCGAGCACCACTGGTTTGTCGCCCACAACAGCAATCTGCAGGTCACCGGCGCCCTTGAGCTCGTCCACCTTGGTTACGTCCGAGGCAGTACGTTCGCCGTTGGCGTCCACGGTGGTGATGGTGATTTCGCCCTTGCCCGGGTCCGCCGTGTAAATGCGGTTGTCCTGTCCGACGGCCGACACCATGTTCTGCGAGCCAGTGAGGACGGGTTCGGTGGATTCTTCGTCGAAGCCGTTCACGGTGGATGGCGAAAGCGCCCACACTTTTCCACGGGCGGGGTCTGTGACTGAGAGGACGCTGGAACCGTAGCTGACTTGCGAGGACGAGGGCAGTTGTTTGTCGCCGCCCAGCTTCAGGTTCGCCGCAGAGACCTGGTTGATAGTGGAGCCGGACTCATCGTCCACAAAAACATTGCCGTCATGCTGCAGGACATCGAAGGTGGTGGTGGCCGGTGTCACAGCTCCATCAAGAACCCGGGAGGGATAATTCAACCGTCCCACGGCGTTCTTGGTCTTGCTCACAACCCACACGCCGCCATCGTTCAAATCGACCTCGGCCGTCTTGAACCCCGGGTAGAGGACTGCGCCCGCTACCAGCAAGGCACCGGCCGCAGTCACGGCAGTTGCAGATACGAGTTTCCTGTTTCGACGCTTTTTCAGCCCCAGCTTGCCGAAGAAAGATGTCACAGCCCCAAAATTCCCTTGTTGTACAGCCGCCCCCAGGCGGCGTCCAGACCAACCGGCATGTGCCGGCAGCCTTGCATTCCGCAGTACCCCCATACGGCGGCGGAATTTTCAGTCCCTAAGACTATCCCACGCACCGAACGAGGAGCCAAGGGAACCCGAGATTGGACTCTCCATTGGCTTTGACAGCCTATGGCCTTCCCCGGGGACGCGGCGATGGGGAGAACTCCCCTCGACCGCTCTTCAGAATTCTAGGTTATTCCATCGAATTGTAATATCCGCCCGATGCTCGCTCACATCCCACCCACTTCCGCCCGATGCTCGCTCACATCCCACCCACTTCCGCCCGATGCTCGCTCACATCCCACCCGCTTCCGCCCGATGCTCGCTCACATCCCACCCGCTTCCGCCCGATGCTCGCTCACATCCCACCCGCTTCCGCCCGATGCTCGCTCACATCCCACCCGTTTCCGCCCGATGCTCGCTCACATCCCACCAGCATTCAGCCGATGCTCGCTCACCTCGTGTCCTCTTCGGGGGAAGGCCGCGCAGCAGTAGCTCGACGTTGGGCACCCACGGTAAGTGCCGACGTCGGGCCTCATCGTGCAGCGACAATCTCCGATCAGCGCACGACGTGAGAGAACGATCACCAAAAACCCGCACGACGTGAGAGAACGATCACCAAAAACCCGCACGACGTGAGAGAACGATCACCAAAAACCCGCACGACGTGAGAGAACGATCACCAAAAACCCGCACGACGTGAGAGAACGATCACCAACAACCCGCAGGATGTGGGAGAGGGTTTAGTCCAGCACCAAGCCCTTGCCGCGGCCACGCGCGAGCATCACGGGGTGGATCTCACCGAAACCACGGACATTCTCGGACTTTTGCGGGACCAGCACGAAGCGTTCGTCCTGCCCGAGCGCGGCAGCGGTCATCGCATCAACCAGGACCGTCCCAGGCTGGGCAAGGGTGGTCAGCCGCGCAGCAAGGTTCACGGTTGGGCCATAGATGTCGCCGAGTCGGGACAGGATGCGACCCCACACCATGGACACGCGCGCCTGGGGCAGGATCTCGTCTTCCGTGAAGGCCTGCGCCAAGGCGAGGGAGATTTCCGCGCCAGCCGCCGGGGTCTCGGCAATGTAGAGAACTTCGTCGCCCACGGTCTTCACCAGGCGCCCACCGCCCACGGAAATGATCTCGGCGCATTTGTTCTCGAAGCGCTGGACCATTTGGGCGAGGGTTTTCTCGTTCATGCGCCGCGAGAGGCTTGTGTAGGAGACGAGATCGGCGAACCCTACGGCACGGGCCAAAGGCAAGGGGGAATCGTCTTCGTCCCCTTCGCGTCCTTCTTCGCTCGCTTGCAAGCCCGCCTCGGCACGGACGGCAAGCCGCTGAACGCCGGCATTGAGTTGGCGGCGGTACGAGTAGACCAGGATCTCTTCCAGGGAATCCACCAGCGCCGGCAGCTGACCCACAAGCTGTTTGCGGGCCACGGCATCCGGAATTCCCTGCTCCTGGACCATGTCCTCAACCAGTGCTTCGATCTGCCACACCACCATGCGGTCCGTCATCTGGCCGATCGATCGGGTGACGGATATCGCCGCTTCCTCGGTGAGGATCCCGGCACGGACAAGGTCAAGGATGGTGGACAACGCTGCTTGGTCACGCTCAGTAAACGCGACGTCGTCGTCGCCGAAATTGGGGAAGCCCAAAGCCCTCCACAACTTCCGTGCGGAAAGAATGGAGACACCGGCACCTGCGGCAACTTCACGACGGCGGAGCTTGCGTTCGCCGCCAAGCAGCCTCGCCTCAAGGGCTTTGATGGCCAAGCGCTCTGCCGACATCACGCCGGTCGGCGGGCCGGTAGTCACCGGCGCCTGGGCGGGCGCGGGTTCCGTGTCCTCGTCCACTGAAGGTTCGGGTACGGCGTCGAACTCCTCGTCCAGGTCCTCGCCGGACTGCTGATCCTCAACGCTCATCTCTTCCACCTTCTCTCAATTCCCACGGCAACCCATCAACGTCCTGCAGGACTTCACCCTCAAAAATTCCACCGTTGGCCTCTAAAGTTCCAGCACTGGGCAGTTCATCCATGGCGTCAAGAATGTAGCCCCTGAATTTTCCTACCTCCGGTACGTCCGTCAAGACCGCTTCGCCAGAGGGCCCGGTATCCAAGGATATATTCCCTGAGTGCAATGTCCGCTGCAGCAGGTTCTGGTGGACCCCCACGCTGCGGACCGCCATCAACGACACCTGCCAGTCGCCGCGACGAAACATTCCGTACTTGGCAATTATCCGGCGGCTTGTCAGGATGAACCTGACTGAACGCCACTTCAACACCCGCCTGAGGCTGTAGGCCACCAGCACGAACCCTGCTACGGCCACACAGGCGCCGACAAGCCACGGCGTCCATTCCACTGTAATGAATGGGGCCAGACGTTGCGGATTTCCTTTGATGATCCACGCACACGCGTAGGCTGCCAGGGCAGGAACCACTATGAAGGCCAGCGTTGGCAAGAACAGCGAGCGGGCCTGTTGCCGCGTGATGGTGATGACCTGCTCCCCCGGAAGCAACTCTTTACGCATAACCGCTTTCCGTAGCCCGCAAATGGACCACATCACCAGCCGTCACAACATGTTCCCGGCCGCCGTGGTCCACCACAAGGAGCGAGCCGTGCTCGTCCAACCGGGAGGCATGGCCCACCACTTCATGATCACCGGGCAGGTGCGCGCGCACCTCGCGTCCCAACGTGACCATTGCCGACTCAACGCGCTTATGCAGCGAGGGCCCGCCTGCCAACCCTGCCGCGGGGTCGCCTTCCGAATTGCAGAAGCTGCGGTAAAGCCGGCTGAAGCGTGAAAGGTAGCTCTTCAGCAGCGCGGTGCGGTCCGTCGTCGTGGCCCCCTCCAACGCCAAGGATGTAGCGGTTGGTACCGGCAATTCATCCTGTGACAGCGAGACGTTGAGCCCAACGCCCAGGATCACTGCGGGGACCGATCCGTCACCCAGTGGCGTCATTTGGGCCAGGATTCCGGCGATCTTCCGTCCATTAACCAGGACGTCGTTGGGCCACTTGATTTCTGCCGTAACGCCAGCCGTTTCCTGCAAGGCTTCGTGCAGGGCAACGGCGGCGAGCAGTGAGAGCCACGAGTAACTCTGCGTCGGCACGGGCATGCCTTCGGCTGTGACGGGACGCAGCACCATTGACACTGAAACGGCAGAGCGCTCCGGAGATTCCCAGTGCCTATCCAGCCGTCCGCGTGCCGCCGTCTGGTGTTCGGCCGTCAAGACGGCGAGATCAGCCCATTTCTTAGGCTCCACGGTTACGGCGCGAACGAGATCCTGATTGGTGGATCCCGTGGACTCGACAATATTCAATTGCGAAATGCCGGTTGCCGACAGGAAATCAGGCTCAAGCAATGCCTCACGGTCCAGCGCCTCGCGGTCCAGTGAGGGCCGGTCCGCCCCGGGCCTGGGGACGAGGGGTTCGCTGCTGGCAGGTTGTTCGGCATCCATAGCTGAATCCTATCCAGTTGCGGCCCACAGAACCTGCCCGAAACATGGGAATCCGCTTAGAGGAAGATGTCCGGCACCAGACGGTCTTCAGGCGCACCGAGGCTGTATGGCGCAAACTCCTTCACGCCAGCAGCCCGGAGGACTTCTTCGTCAGTGTAGAAGTTCCCCGAACCCGTGACACCGTCGGCAAGGTTGGCGCCAGTCAGAACAGCGTGCGCAGCATCGGCCATGATCTCCGGTCCGCGGGCGGCCTTCACGATCTGCTGCCCACCAGGCATGTTCCGGATCGCCGCGGTATCGATCAGCGTGCAAGGCCAGAGCGAGTTGACCGAAACGCCGTCGTCCTTAAGCTCTTCGGCGAGCCCCAGGGTGGTGAGGCTCATTCCATACTTGGCCATGGTGTAGGCCAGATGCATCCCGGCCCATTTTGGATCGAGGTTCAGCGGTGGAGACAGTGTGAGGATGTGCCCGTTCCCGGATTCCCGCAGTGCAGGGAGGGACAGCTTGGAGAGCAGGAAGGTTCCCCGGACGTTAATGTCCTGCATGAGGTCGTAGCGCTTCATGTCAATCGCGTCCGTGCGCGAGAGGTCGATGGCTGACGCATTGTTGATGACGACGTCGATTCCCCCAAAGCGCTCGACGGCGGCACTCACGGCTGCGGCGACGTCGTCGTCATTGCGGACATCGCCCACGAGGGGCAGCGCCTGGCCACCTGCGGCGACGAGTTGATCGGCAGCGGTGAAGACGGTCCCCTCAAGTTTCGGGTGGGGTTCCCCGGTCTTGGCCATTAGTACGATGTTGGCGCCGTCGCGGGCCGCGCGGGTGGCGATGGCCAATCCGATGCCACGGCTGCCGCCGGACATGATGACGGTGCGGCCCTTGAGCGAACCGCTGGCCACATAAGGGGTGCTGCCCTTCGGCTTACTCTCTTCGGAAGCTGGGAAAGCATCGTTGCTTGGAGTCATGGAGACACTCTAACCCAAGTATGTTACTGACGGGTAACATACTGGCAGCTTTGGCTTGGGCGCTGAAAATTGTAGGGTTTCTACAGCGGTTCGCGGCAATGGCGTCACTAGACTGGCCAGCGGGGCCTGTTCTTTGTACGGAAGCTACTTAAGTCAGCTACTTGTTTGCATCAGAACTGCGCCAGCGAAAATCAGCTACAGAGCCGGAGACACTTGATGAGCCACGATCTGACAACGACAGCGGGAAAGATTGCAGACTTCCGCGACCGCCAGGCCCGTGCAGAACAGCCTTCCGGTCCGGAAGCGATCGAAAAGCAACACGCGCGCGGTAAGAACACTGCCCGCGAACGCATTGACCTTCTGGTCGATCCCGAATCTTTCGTTGAGTTCGACGCCTTGGCCGTCCACCGCTCCACCGCCTTCGGCATGGAGAAAAAGAAGCCCCTGGGCGACGGCGTCGTCTCCGGTTACGGCACGGTAGACGGGCGCCTCGTTGCCATCTACAGCCAGGACTTCAGCGTCTACGGCGGCTCCTTGAGCCAGGTCAACGGCGAGAAGATCGTCAAGGTCCAGGAATTCGCCCTCCGCAATGGCTGCCCGGTAGTCGGCATCAACGACGGCGGTGGCGCGCGCATCCAGGAAGGTGTGGCCTCGTTGGCCATGTTCGCGGATATCTTCCGCAACAACGTGCACGCATCCGGCGTAGTCCCTCAGATCTCGCTCATCATGGGCCCGTGCGCCGGCGGCGCTGCCTACTCCCCCGCCCTGACCGACTACGTCGTCATGGTGGACAAGACGTCCCATATGTTCATCACCGGCCCCGATGTGATCAAGACCGTCACGGGCGAGGACGTGGATATGGAAACGCTGGGCGGTGCCCGCCAGCACAATGCCACCACCGGAACGTCCACGTACCTTGCCTCCGACGAAGCCGACGCGATCGAGTTCGTCCGCGAACTCCTGGATTTCCTGCCTTCCAACAACCTCTCGGAGGCCCCGGTTGTAGAACACGACCAGGAATTGGAACTCGACGACGACGACCTCGCCCTGGATGGGCTGATCCCGGATTCGGCCAATCAGCCCTACGACATGCGCAAGGTCATTGAGCAGATCGTGGACGACGCCCACTTCCTTGAAATGCAGTCGCTTTACGCCCCCAACGTCATCATTGGCTACGGGCGGGTCGAAGGCCACACCGTTGGCATCGTTGCGAACCAGCCCATGCAGTTCGCCGGAACCCTGGACATCTCGGCGTCCGAGAAGGCCGCCCGGTTCGTTCGGCACTGCGACGCTTTCAACATCCCCATCATCACGTTGGTTGACGTGCCCGGCTTCCTCCCCGGCAAGGACCAGGAATTCCAGGGAATCATCCGTCGAGGCGCCAAACTCCTGTATGCCTACGCTGAGGCCACGGTGCCCAAGCTCACCGTTATCACCCGCAAGGCCTACGGTGGCGCATACATCGTGATGGGCTCCAAGAAGCTGGGCGCGGACCTGAACCTCGCCTGGCCCACCGCCCAGATCGGTGTCATGGGCGCACAGGGTGCAGTGAACATCCTTTACCGTCGCGACCTCGCAGCGGTTGCCGAGGCCGGCGGCGACGTCGAGGCCAAGCGTGCCGAGATCATCCAAGGCTATGAGGAAGAGCTCCTCAACCCTTACCAGGCAGCTCAGCTGGGCTATGTGGACGCAGTCATTGCCCCCTCCGACACACGCCTCCAGATCATCCGCGGCCTGCGCGCCCTCCGCGACAAGCGCGCCAGCCTGCCCACCAAGAAGCACGGAAACATCCCGCTGTGAGCCCGGCACACGAGAGCGCTGCGGCGCCCGAACCTGTTGCTCCCATGTTCTCCGTGGTCAAGGGAGAACCCACGGCCGAAGAGCTCGCGGCGCTTGCCGCCGTCGTCGCTTCCGTGGGAGTACCCCAAACGTCGGCGCCTGCAAAGCCGAATGTTCGTCATTGGGTGCGCCGTCAACAGTTGCGCCTTGACCCCACGCCGGGTCCGGGCGCCTGGAAGCGCAGCCGCGGATAGCTTCGCTTCTCCCGGTAGGGGGAAAAAGTGCAACAACCCTTTCACGTGAGCCGACTCCCGGTTAGGCTCTGTGGGTGACTAATGCAAACACGCCTGCACGACCCAAGACCGCCATCGATTCCGTTGCTGACGCGTACACGGAAAACCTGATCGAACTCAATCCCAGCTTTGCCACCACGCTGGGGTTGCCGGGGCACGAGACTGAATATCAGGACTACTCGCCAGCGGGTGCCGAGGCGCATGCGCAGGCCACCCGGCAGGCGCTGGAATCGCTGGCGGCCTTGGAACCGACCGACGAATCCGACGTCGTCACACTGGACGCAATGCGCGAGCGGCTCGGCCTGGAGCTGGAGATCCATGAAACCGGCTGGGATGCTGCCGACCTCAACAACATCGCCTCGCCCGCGCAGGATATCCGCGCCATCTTCGACCTCATGCCGACGGACACTGTTGAGCAGTGGGAACACATCGCAGGCCGTGCCGCCAACGTTCCCGGCGCAATCGAAGGCTACATTTCCTCGCTTCGCGCCGCCAAAGAAGACGGCAAAGTAGCCGCAGCCCGCCAAGTTCGGATCGTCATCGAGCAAACCGGCCGGTACGCCGCCAAGGACGGCTTCTTCGCCAAGATGGCGGCCGGAGCCACGCTGGCTGGTTCGCCGCTCCCGGCGGACCTTCAGTCCAAGCTCGACGCCGGTGCCTCCGCGGCGCGATCAGCCTACGAATCGTTGGGTACTTTCCTCCAGGACGAGCTTCTCCCCGTTGCCCCGGAAAAGGACGCGGTGGGACGGGAACGGTATGCCCTGGCTTCCCGCTCGTTCCTGGGCGCGGCCGTAGACCTCGAGGAAACATACGCCTGGGGCGTCCAGGAGCTGGAACGGCTCATCAGCGAACAGGAAAAGGTAGCCGCGCAGATCAAGCCCGGCGCCAGCATCGAAGAAGCCAAAAGCATCCTCAACAACGATCCGGCCCGCCAGATCAAGGGAACGGACGCCCTGAAGGCGTGGATGCAGGAGCTCTCGGACCGCGCAGTATCCGAGCTCGCCGACGTCCATTTCGACATCCCGGATGTCATGAAAACCCTCGAATGCATGATCGCCCCCACCGACGAAGGCGGCATCTACTACACCGGCCCGTCCGACGACTTCTCCCGGCCCGGCCGCATGTGGTGGTCCGTTCCCGCCGGCGAAGACACCTTCACCACCTGGTCCGAAACGACCACGGTTTACCACGAAGGCGTGCCCGGCCACCACCTGCAGGTCGCCACCGCCACCTACCGCCGCGAACTCCTGAACAACTGGCGCCGCAACGCCTGCTGGGTCTCCGGACACGGCGAGGGTTGGGCACTCTACGCTGAGCAGCTCATGCTGGAACTGGGCTACCTCAAAGACCCCGGCGACCACATGGGCATGCTGGACGGGCAACGCATGCGCGCCGCCCGCGTTGTGTTCGACATTGGCGTCCATCTGGAACTGCCCGTCCCCGAACGCTGGGGCACCGGAACCTGGACTCCCGAGAAGGGCTTTGGCTTCCTCAAATCCAACCTCGACATCAGCGAAGGCCAGCTCCAGTTCGAATTCACCCGCTACCTCGGGTGGCCCGGGCAGGCACCGTCATACAAGGTGGGCCAGCGGCTCTGGGAGCAGATCCGGGCCGAGCTTGAAACCCGCGAAGGGTTTGACCTGAAATCGTTCCACAGCAAGGCACTAAATATTGGCTCGGTCGGCTTGGACGTGCTGCGGCGGGCGTTGCTCGGGTGAGTCTTCGAGACGCACGCCACACCGGGTTCGGGAATAACTTCACAGCTAGGTAACATTTCTAAACGTTCGTTAGGTATGTTATTTGAAGTGCACCTAGCGTGTTCCCGTGAGCACCTCAACCAACACTTCCCCGTCAGCTGGAAAGACCGGCCTCCGGCTCCCCAAGTGGGCAGGATCCTTCGGCGTCCAGATCATCGCGGCCCTCATCATTGGCCTCGTACTTGGCCTCATCGCAAAGTACACCGGCAGCACCAAGGCCGCCCCGAACGGGCTCGGCGCAACTCTTCAAACGATTGGCTCCAGCTACGTCTCGTTGCTGCAGACCGCCGTCGTTCCTTTGATCTTCACCGCGGTGGTGAGCTCCATCGCGAACCTTCGCCAGGTTTCCAACGCCGCCCGCCTGGCCTGGAACACGCTGCTCTGGTTTGCCATCACTTCGCTGGTTTCTGTGCTCATCGGCATCGGCCTGGGTGTGCTCCTGCAGCCTGGTGCAGCTACCGGGATCACTCAGAAGGCCGAGTACGCCGGCAAAACCGGTGACTGGTGGGCATTCCTGATCGGACTGTTCCCCAAGAACTTCCTCGGACTCGGCGCAAGCTCCACTGTCACGGAGAGCGCCAACGCTGCCACCACGGTCAGCACCTCCGTCAGCTTCAACGTACTCCAGATCCTGGTGGTCGCGATCGCCGTAGGCATCGCTGCTCTCAAGGTCGGCAAGCAGGCAGAAGCGTTCCTGACCTTCAACGCCTCCGCACTGGCCGTCATCCAGAAGGTCCTGTGGTGGATCATCCGCATCGCTCCGCTGGGCACTATCGGCCTGATCGGTAACGCCGTTGCCATCTACGGCTGGGACACCATCGGCTCCCTGGGCAAGTTCACTGCCGCCATCTACATTGGCCTGGCACTTGTGCTCTTCGTGCTCTACCCCATCCTGGTCCGCGTCCACGGCCTTTCCATCAAGCAGTACTTCTCCGGTGTTTGGCCGGCCGTGCAGTTGGCATTCGTTTCCCGTTCCTCGATCGGTACGCTGCCGCTCACGCAGCGCGTCGCCGAGCGTAACCTTGGCGTCCCGTCCGGCTATGCTTCGTTCGCCGTGCCGCTCGGTGCCACCACCAAAATGGACGGTTGCGCGGCGATCTACCCCGCCATCGCAGCGATCTTCGTGGCCCAGTTCTTCGGTATCAACCTGGACTTCAGCCAGTACCTGCTGATCGTCCTGGTCTCCGTGCTTGGTTCCGCTGCCACGGCAGGTACCACTGGCGCCGTCGTCATGCTCACGCTGACCCTGTCCACGCTGGGACTGCCGCTGGCCGGCGTCGGACTCCTGCTTGCAATCGACCCCATCCTGGACATGGGCCGGACGGCCGTCAACGTGGCAGGCCAGGCCCTGGTCCCCGCCATCGTGGCCAAGCGCCAGGGCATCCTGGACGAGTCCCTTTACAACGCGCCCCGCAATGGTGCCGCGTTCGCTGACGAGTTCGCCAACGACACCGCTGCTGCCGCAACAGAGGCGCGCGAACTGGCCGACTCCAAGGCCTGATCCGAGCACTGGCCGGTTCATCACCGCCTCACGGACAAATCCCCCGGGAATCCCCGGGGGATTTGTCCGTTTAAAGGTGAAATTCTGGGTAGGCTCGGGTCCATGTTGATCGTCACCTCCAATGAGATACCCGGCCACCGCATTGATGCCGTCTTCGGCGAAGTCATGGGCCTGACCGTCCGCTCGCGCGATATTGGCTCGCAGATGCTTGCTGGCTTCCGCTCCCTCGGTGGCGGGGAGCTGCCTGAAATGACCAGGGCGCTCTACGAAAGCCGACAGGAAGTCATGGCCCGCATGGTCAACGAAGCACAACAGCGCGGCGCCAACGCAATTGTCGCCATGCGCTTCGACACCTCCGAAATGGGGACCAACTGGACGGAAGTCTGCGCCTATGGCACGGCCGTCTACGTACTTCCGCTCGGCGAGGGCGAGCCCGGCGCCACGGGACAGTCGGTGTACCTGACAAAGAACGCAGGCCAACAGGCCGCCCAGCCGCAGCAGAACACTCCCCCGGCTCCCCCGCAGCAGCAGCCCACACCTCCGCACCAGTTCTGACCCTGACTCGATCTTGTTCGCAGATCCTTACCTTGAAGGTCAGGACTGGCGAACAAGATCGGGATCCTTACTGCCAACGCCGTTCCCGCGCGTCCCCGGCAGGGGCGGGGCCTTGGACCGGTATCTGTGTCCGGTAGGCGTAATGATTTCCAGTGTGTGCATGCCGGGCTTCCCAGCCAGCGGCTTTGCCGTCCAGCCGGGGTTTTCCTTGGTGTGGTTGCACTGCTCGCAGAGTCCAGCCCCGTTGGCCAGATCGGTTGGTCCACGATTTTGCCACGGAACGATGTGGTCGATATGCCGAATGGGCGCGTCACAATATGGTGTTCGGCAGGTATTGTCCCTTGCTTCGATGAAGCGCCGCATTCCGACAGGGAAAAGGCGCGCCTTTGAGTCCGTCGACACAAGTTCACCGGTACCAGGTGCTGTGAACAGCCTGCGAAGCCACACGTCAATGCCCGGTTCTTGAGAAGTCTGCCCGCGAGGGTCCTGCCCGCTGGCCGTAGCCACGCCCTCACCTGCTTCGATGAGTGACCGCGCCCAGCCGGCAGGAACAATCCCGTATCTCTTGAGCCGTGCGGGCTCAGTGTCGCCTTGGAAGAGGGTGCGGTCGGTCATAATGAGCTGGACCTCCACCTTGGAAATGCCGTCAGCGGTACCGGTAAGCCGATCAACCAAAGTATCAGCCATGACTTGCCCACGGGAGCGGTCATCTCCGCTGGATTTGGCAGTGTCAGCGAATTGGCTGAGGGCTGCGTAAGCTGCAACGCCTTGGGCTACGGGCAGCAGTGCGGTGAGGTAGGTCATCGTATCCGGTGCAGGGCGCAGGCTGACGTGCCGCTCCGTGGCTGCGCGGGCTGCGCGCTGGGTGACGGAACGCGGGTCACGGCGGTAAGCGGCTGCTTTGACTGCAGCGATGATGGCGCGGTCTCCGGCGCAGTCGAAGGTTCCGGTGTCGGCGGCGAGTTCTTCGTCGACCGCGCAGCGGTCTTCCGAGGAGAGGCAGGCTGTTTCCTTTACCAGCAGCGTCGCCCGCCACTCGTTGAGCTGGCCAGCCTCCACCGCAGCCAGGGTGCGTGGCATCTCAATCAGCAAAGCCTTTGCCAGGCCCAGCAACCGGGATCCTCGGTTCGGCGACTCCCGCCTGGCCAACGCCACCTGCGCGGCCACTCCCTTGCCCTGCTCCGAGGCGGGAACGCCGGCCTCCGCCTGCGCCTGACGCTCGGCCCGATCAAAGGCCACGGCAATCCTGGCCTGCAGACCGGAGATGGCGGACTTCATGTCCTCCAACACACGCAGTTGGTCAATCAGGTCACTTGCAATCGTGCCTGCCCGGACAGCGTTGCCCGGGTGAACAGGCGGGAGCGCCGCGACTGTACTCCCGCGCTGCTCCTGCATCTTGTCCATGCCTCAACTCCCCCAAAGGGGTACGACAATTATTAGTAAAGACCGGCAGGCCCGATGAAATATTGCGCAGAGTGCAAACTTGCACTTAGTGTAAGTATGTGACTTCCATCAGCAGCGAGCCGAGCACCGTGGAGTCGGCCGAACCCGCCGGACCTTCACGGCGCGAGCTCAACAAGGCGGCAACCCGGGCCTCCATCACCACCGCAGCCCTTGACCTTTTGCGCACCAGCGGCCCGGGCAATTTCACGGTCGAGGACATCACTGCCAGCGCTGGCGTTTCGCGGCGCACGTTCTTCAACTACTTTTCGAGCCTCGAGGCTGCCCTCGCATCCGTGGCCGACGGCTTCATGGATCGCGCCCTCGAGCAATTCCGCCTGAGGCCAGCGGACGAGTCGATCCTCGAATCCGCACAGGCCGCGCTGATGGCCCTCGCTGACCCCATGTCCGTAGCACCCATGGCCGAACTCTTCAGCCTCACCCACGAGAACCGTTCCCTGGCCCGTTCCGAACTCGAAGCATGGGAGTACTGCACGGGGCAGATTATCGACGCCGCCCGCGGCAGGCTTGGCCCGGACACCAGCGAGCTCTACCTGCATGCCCTGGCCGGATCCGTCATCTCGTGCGGCAAGGCAGCCATGACAGTTTGGTTCGCCGAACGTGGTCCTGACCTATCGGCCGAATCGCTGGCGGTTCTGCGCCAGTACCTCATCGACGCCATGGGCCTGCTGGGAGCCGGCTTCGCGCCGTCGTCGGAAGCCACTCCGCAAGCGGCGTCAGCTGCACAAGCATCATCCTCCTACTCCACAGATCGGTTCTGACATGGCCTCGTTCCTCTACCGTCTCGGCAAGTTTTCCTACCGCCGCCGCTGGCTCGTCATCTCGCTGTGGCTGGCAGTCCTCCTGGCCGTGGGAGGTTCGGCCGCCGCGTTCCACGGCACCATGTCCAACAACTTCAGCATCCCCGGCACGGAAACGCAGAGGATGGCCGACAAACTCAAAGAAGCCCTGCCCGACGCGTCCGGCGGCTCGGCGAGCGTGGCCTTCGACGCCGGCGACTCCGGTTTTGACCAAGCCAAGAAGGACGCCGTTGCCACTGCGCTCACCAAGCTTGAAGCCATGCCGGACGTGCAGGGAACGGTGAATCCGTTCACCACGCAGGAGCAGCTGGACAAGGCCGCGGCCGACATCGCCGATGGCGAAGCGAAGGCTGCCGAAGGCAAGACCCAGCTGGACGCAGCCCGTGCCCAGCTGGAAGCGGGCGAAGCCCAGCTTGCCGGTGCGGAACAGCAGATGACCGCAACAGGCCTCACGCCGGCACAAATCGAGGCCCAACTTGCGCCTCAGCGTGCCGAACTCGCCGCCAACAAAGCAAAGCTCGACGCCGGTGCCAAGGAAGCAGCAGACGGAGCCACCGCGTTGGCCTTGGGAAAGCGCCAACTGGAGGCCTCCCAAGGCATGCGCTTCGTGTCCACTGACAACAAGGCCGCCATCGCCCAGGTCCAATTCAAGACTTCCATCAATGCCGTTGATCCCGCCGTCCGCAAGCAAGTTCAGGACATTGTTCAGGGCGTCTCCTCGGCCGGTGTCACGGCATACGCCAGCAAGGAAATCACCGAAGACGTCTCACAGATCTTCGGAGTGGCGGAGATCGTCGGTGTCGCAGTGGCAGCCCTCGTTCTGATCCTCATGCTGGGCACGCTCATCGCAGCCGGCCTGCCCCTCGTCATGGCCCTCATCGGCGTGGCGGTGGGCGTCGGCGGAACATTCGCGCTAACCGGCGTGATCAACATGAGCTCCATCTCCCCGATGCTTGCCCTGATGCTCGGGCTTGCAGTCGGCATCGACTACTCCCTGTTCATCGTCAACCGCCACCGCAACCAGCTCCTCGCCGGAATGGACGGCGAGGAATCCGCAGCCCTCGCCACCGGAACATCAGGCAACGCCGTACTGTTCGCGGGTCTCACCGTCATCATCGCGCTGGCGGCACTCGTGGTCCCGGGGCTGCCCTTCCTGGCTGTCATGGGTGTTGCCGCCGCAGCGACAGTTGCCGTCGCCGTCGTCGTTGCTTTGACCTTGACGCCCGCCGTTCTGGCTTTGATCGGCCCCAAACTCATCTCCAAGCGAGCATGGGCCAAGGCCGCGAAGCACAATGCCGAGCCGGGCCACGAAGCCGCGGACCGGGCCCTGGAAGAGAAGCGCAGCAGCAGCGGCTGGGGCGGCTTGGTCACACGGCATCCTTGGGTTTCACTTGTAGCCAGCGTGGTTCTGTTGGGCGCCCTGGCGCTGCCGGCTTCCCAGCTTCGTCTGGCACTTCCCGACGGCGGATCCGAGCCAGTCGATTCGCAAGCCTTCAAAGCCTACGACCTCACGCGCAGCAGCTTCGGCGAAGGCGTCACCGGACCGATCGTCGTCGTCGCCGAATTCCCGGAGGGGCTCAGCGAAACCGATGCCAAGAACAAGCAGTTCGACGTCGCGGAACAGCTGCGTAGCGTGGAAAACGTCACGGCGGCCGTGCCTGTGGCCCTGAGCGAAGATCGCCGCACGGCCGTCTTCCAGGTCATTCCCAAAGAAGGCCCAGCCAGCGCCAGCACAGTCCAGGTAGTTTCCGACATCCGGGCTAGGGGCACTCAAATCCGCGAGAACCTCGACGTCAGCATCGGCCTCACCGGCCAGACTGCCGGCAACATCGACGTCTCCGCAAAGCTCGGGGCTGCACTGCCGCCGTACTTGGCGATCGTCGTCGGACTTTCGCTGATCCTGTTGCTGCTCGTCTTCCGCTCGATTGTGGTTCCTCTGCTCGCCACCGGCGGGTTCCTCTTGTCACTGGCCGCCGCATTCGGCGCCGTCGTGGCCGTCTATCAATGGGGCTGGTTGGGAGCAATTTTCGACGTCGCCAACCCGGGCGCCGTCCTGAGCTTCCTGCCGATCATCCTGATCGGCGTGCTGTTTGGCCTCGCGATGGACTATCAGGTGTTCATAACATCGGGCATGCGTGAATCCTTTATGCATGGTGAGAACGCTAAACACGCCGTTCGCACCGGATTCAGCCACGCCGCAGCAGTCGTCACCGCAGCCGCGATCATCATGGTCAGTGTGTTCTCCGGCTTCATTTTCAGCCACCTCACCATGGTGCGGCCGTTGGGCTTCGCGATGGCGTTCGGTGTGCTCATCGATGCGTTCGTCGTCCGCATGACAATCGTTCCCGCCGTCATGTACCTGCTTGGCGAGAAGGCCTGGTGGCTGCCCAAGTGGTTGCAGCGCATCCTGCCGGATGTGGACGTCGAAGGCGCCAAACTGAACCGGAGCGACCGCCGCACGGCCGGCTCCGAGGAACTGGTCCACTGATCCTCGCTCACATCCACCACCAATCTGACCGGCCCTCTCTCACATCCACCCCCAATCTGACCGTCCCTCTCTCACATCCACCACCAATCTGACCGGCCCTCTCTCACATCCACCCCCAATCTGACCGTGCCTCTCTCACATCCTGCAGAACGTCCGACGTCGGCGCTCAACCTTGGAGCCGACGTCGGGCGTTTCTGGCGTCGAGCCGAATCAGAGCATTGATAACCTCGGCAGCCGTGCGGCGAGTGAGGGTCGGCGGCGGCACGTCGTTGGGCCATTCCTGCCCGCGGGAGACCCAACCGGTCTTTAATCGCGCCGCGCGTCCACCCGAGATATCGGCGATGGGATGATCTCCCACCATCCAGCCATCAGTCAGATCGCAACCCAATTCCTGCGCCGCCAGCCGAAAAATCCCAGCATCAGGCTTCTTCATGCCAACAGCCTCGGAAATCACGACGCAATCGACGTAGGGTTCAATTCCTAGGTGTTCGATCTTCTTTGTCTGCTGAGCCGTGGCCCCATTCGTGACGATGCCAATCCTCCAGCCGGCCTCCCGCGCCTCCCTCAGTGCGATGCGCGTACGCGGATCCATGGTCATCAGTTCCACATGCTCAAAGAGCAAGGTGTCTACCAGGGCTTCGATTCCAAGGTCCATGCGAAAACGCTGTTTGATGGCAAGAGCCAAGGATCCCCTCGGCTCATAACCATCCCGGTCTGCAGTGATAAGCCATGCTGCATCAGAATGCGGCCTGCCAAGCGAGCGCACGAAATTCGTAGCCCAGTAAGCGAAAGCCGAAGTCCTGTCGACCAAGGTGTTGTCCAGGTCCACGAGCAGCAGCATTCGACCAGCGTAGGCGATGTGAGAGAACATCCCCCCAAAACCGACAGGAAGTGAGCGAGCATCCCCCCAAAACCGACAGGAAGTGAGCGAGCATCCGCAGAAAACGGGCAGGAAGTGAGAGAACAACGTATTAGGCTGGGACGGTGACCCGATTGATCCTTGCCTCGCAATCCCCTGCCCGCACCAAGTTGCTGAGGGAAGCGGGAATCCAGCACGACATCCTCGTCTCGGACGTGGATGAGGACGCGGTGCAGGCGCACTACGGCGTCACGGACGCGCACGACACTGCGCTGCTGCTGGCCCGGGCAAAGGCTGAAGCCGTGGCCGCGCTACCCGAGGCCGAGGGCGCCCTGGTGATCGGCTGCGATTCGGTTTTCGAGTTCGACGGCGAGTCCCACGGCAAGCCCTACACGGCGGAGGTCGCCCGCGAGCGGATGCTGCGCATGAGCGGCTCCAAGGGTGTGCTGCACACGGGTCACTGGCTTGTTGATTGCCGGGACACCGCAGCCGACGTGGACGAGAACGAGCCCGCGGACGGAACGGGAGCGACGGTCGGCTCTGTGTCGAGTGCCGAGGTTCACTTCGTTGAGATGACGGCGGACGACATCGACGCCTACATTGCCACCGGAGAACCGCTGCACTGCGCGGGCTCGTTCACCATCGACGGCCTGGGCGGCGCATTTATCCGCAAGGTGGACGGCGACCCGCACGCCGTCGTCGGGCTTTCCATCTCTACCCTGCGCGAACTGCTGGTCCACGCGAACGTTGGAATCACCGAACTGTGGGACGCGCACCAGTAGAAGCGATTTGTAGCAACCCTACAAAGGAACATCGCCTCACACACGGAATCCCCCATCAATATGGGCGGAACCCTCACAATCACGCTAGGCTCCTCAAGGACAGAAGGAGTCAACAACTTGTCAGCTAACCCGGCGCAGCCCATTTCCAGCCCTCTTACCAAGGTCTTGATTGCCAACCGCGGCGAAATCGCGGTCCGCATCATCCGAGCCGCCCGGGACGAAGGCATCGCCTCCGTAGCCGTCTACGCAGACCCGGACCGTGACGCCCTGCATGTCCGCCTCGCCGACGAAGCGTATGCCCTTGGCGGCAACACCGCGGCTGAGTCGTATCTGGTCATGGACAAGATCATCGACGTCGCCAAGCAGGCGGGCGCTGATGGGATCCACCCCGGGTACGGTTTCCTCGCCGAAAACGCAGAGTTCGCTGCCAAAGTGATCGAGGCCGGCATCACCTGGATCGGCCCCTCCCCCGAGGCGATCTCTGCCTTGGGAGACAAGGTACAGGCGCGCCACATCGCCGAAAAGGTGGGCGCCCCATTGGTTCCCGGCACCGCCGACCCCGTCCAGGACGCGGACGAGATCCTGAAGTTTGCCGAGGAATTCGGCTTGCCCATCGCCATTAAGGCTGCTTTTGGCGGTGGCGGACGCGGCATCAAGGTTGCCCGCACCATGGAAGAAATTCCGGAGCTGTACGAATCCGCAGTCCGTGAGGCCATTGCAGCTTTCGGCCGCGGCGAGTGCTTTATCGAGCGCTTCCTGGACGCCCCGCGCCACGTCGAGACGCAGTGCCTGGCGGATGCATACGGCAACGTCGTCGTCGTCTCCACCCGCGACTGCTCACTGCAACGCCGCAACCAGAAACTCGTCGAGGAAGCCCCGGCTCCGTACCTCAGCGAGGAGCAGAACAAGCGGCTCTACGAATCCTCCAAGGCCATACTGAAAGAAGCCAACTACCTCGGCGCGGGTACTTGCGAGTTCCTCGTGGGCCAGGACGGCACCATCTCCTTCCTCGAGGTCAACACCCGCCTCCAGGTGGAGCATTGTGTTTCCGAGGAAGTTACGGGCATCGACCTCGTACGCGAACAATTCCGCATTGCGCGCGGCGAAGTACTTGGCTACGAGGACCCCGAGGTCCGCGGCCACTCCTTCGAGTTCCGCATCACCGGCGAAGACCCTGGCCGCAACTTCATGCCCGCGCCCGGCACGGTCAGCACGTTGAAGAACCCCACTGGCCCGGGCATCCGCGTGGACTCCGGCATTGAGCAGGGCGACGTCATCAGCGGAAACTTCGACTCCATGCTGTCCAAGCTGATCGTCACCGGCGCCACCCGCGAGCAAGCCCTCCAGCGCTCGCGCCGTGCCCTTGAGGAGATGGTGGTGGAAGGCATTCCCACCGTCATCCCCTTCGACCTGGCAGTGGTCACCGATCCCGACTTCGCACCGGCAGATGGCCCGTTCAAGGTCCACACCCGCTGGATCGAGACCGAGTTCGTCAACAACATCCCCGCGTGGACGGCCAGCGGCGCGGGTGCGGAAACGCCCGACGCCGGTGAGCGCCAGCGCGTCGTCGTCGAGGTTGGCGGCAAGCGGCTTGAGGTCGTTCTGCCGTCCGGCTTGGGCGCCAGCGTCGCCGCTGTTTCCAGCGGCTCGGGCACCAAATCGGGCAAGTCCAAGAAGCGTTCCCGCTCGGCAGGGGCTGCAGCCGCTGCCGCCGGCGGGGATGCGCTGACCTCGCCGATGCAGGGCACCATCGTCAAGGTCGCAGCTGCCGACGGCGACGTCGTGGCCGAGGGCGATCTGATCGTTGTCCTGGAAGCCATGAAGATGGAGCAGCCATTGACGGCCCATAAGTCCGGCACAGTTCGTGGCCTCGCAGCCAGCGCCGGTGAGACGGTCGCTGCAGGCGCTGTCATCGCAACGATTGAGGACTAAGCGAGCATCGAGGACTAAGCCAGCTTAACGACGTCGGCCCCGCACCTTCCGGTGCGGGGCCGACGTCGTTAATGTCCCCAAGGTCAGGCGACGTTGTTCTCGTAGTCCATGTCTTTGGTTTCGCGAGTGAACCAGAGCGCCACGAAAGTGACTATGGCGGCGATTGCCATGTACACGCCCACCAGCCAGGTGCTGCCGTTGGCTGCCGACCAGAGAGCGATGGCGACGAACGAGGCGGGGGCCGCTCCGATCATGGAAGACAGGTTGTACGCCACAGCAGAACCGGTGTAACGGACGTTGGCCGGGAACAGCTCGGGCAGGATGGCTGCCATGGGGCCGAAGGTCAGGCCCATGAGGGTGAAGCCCACAATGAGGCCAACCATGGCTGCTGCCTGGCCGGGGCCAAACATGGTGAACCACAGCGCACCGAATCCGAAGATCCCGGCGGTGACGCCGAGCAGGAACTTGCGGCGGCCCCATTTCTCGGCCAGAGGGCCGGAAACCACGGTGAAGATACCAAAGAACACGACGCCGATGATCAGCATCCAGAGGAAGTCGGACCGGGTGATGCCCAGACCGGGAACAAACGCCGCAATCTGGTCCGCCGTCATGGGCTTGCCGGCCTTTTCGGCCGCGGCCTGGGCGCCGGCCAGGGTTGGCTTGGTGCCGTAGGACAGCGTGAACGTGGTCATGATGTAGAAGAGCACGTAGGTGGCGAACATGATGAAAGTGCCGGCCAGGACCGGACGCCAGTGGCTCTTGAGGGTCGCGGCGAGGGGCAGCTTCTGGACCTTTTCCTGTTCGATCACCTTGGTGAAGGACACGCTCTCCACCAGCTTCAGGCGAACGTAGAGGCCCACGATGACCAGGACTGCGCTAAGGATGAACGGAACACGCCAACCCCAAGCGAGGAATTCTTCGGCCGACAGGGCAACGTTCATCCAGATGAAGATCACGTTGGCGATGATGAAGCCAATAGGGGCACCCAGCTGCGGGAACGTTCCATAGATGGCACGCTTGCCCTCGGGGGCATTCTCGGTTGCCAGCAAAGCTGCACCGGACCATTCACCACCCAAAGCCAGGCCCTGGAAGAAGCGCAGGATTACCAACATGATCGGGGCCAGGATCGCCCACCCCTGCATGGATGCCGTGGGCAGGAGTCCGATCAGGAACGTTGCGATACCCATGGTCAACAGCGAGGCAACCAGGGTGCCCTTGCGGCCGATCTTGTCACCAAAGTGGCCAAAGACGACGGCGCCGATGGGACGGGCGAAGAAGGCAACACCGAAGATGGCGAACGCACTGAGCAGCGCATTGATGTCAGTGGCGTCGGGGAAGAAGAGCTTGGGGAAGACGAGCACTGACGCAGTGGCATAGGCGTAGAAGTCGTAGAACTCGATCGTCGTGCCGATCAGGCTGGCGAAGATCACTTTGCCCCGCGAGTTCACTGGCTTGGTGTACTCGCCTTCCTTGGACGTAGCAGTCGAAGACATGTAGTAGCAGCTTTCGTTCACACCGGCCGATGGCCCTGGGAGCCTGCCCGGCGAAGGATTATTCGAGAGTTCAATAATAGTTCCCGCAGTCCATTGACTGGACAACTAAGTCCACTATGCGGACTAGTCGAAAAGTCTCACACTGTGGTCCGGGCCACACTACCTCACCATTGCCTCACGCGCTGGTGACCCCGCCGATAGGGAAATGTCACAGCACGTTTACAAAGGGCGACGGTCCGCGAAACGCGTGAAACCTACCTTGGAAGAACAACGTCCCCCAAAGGAGGCACTCCGTGACTGTTGACCGCACTGCAGAAGAACTGGCCCCCACCCAGTCCACTGCTACCGCCGTTCCCACCCTTGAACACCGCCCCGGGCGCTGGATCGCCAACTGGGATGCCGAGGACAAGGGCCAGTGGGAAGCCGAAGGCCGGTCCATCGCCAAGCGCAATCTGTACTGGTCGATCTTCGCCGAATTCCTCGGCTTTGTCGTATGGCAGCTCTGGTCGATCGTTGTCGTCCAGCTCCCCGCAGCAGGATTCAAGTTCGACACCAACCAGATCTTCTGGCTCATCTCCATCCCCAGCCTCGTAGGCGCCACGCTGCGAATCCCCTACACCTTCATGGTGCCTAAGTTCGGTGGCCGCAACTGGACCATCGTCTCGGCACTGCTCCTCCTGATTCCCGCCAGCGGCTTGGCGATCTGTGTTTCCAATCCGGAAACTCCGTTCGGTGTCATGCTCCTGGTTGCAGCCCTCGCTGGCTTCGGCGGAGGCAACTTCGCCAGCTCGATGGCCAACATCACCTTCTTCTACCCGGCACGCGAAAAGGGCTGGGCCCTCGGGCTGAACGCCGCGGGCGGAAACCTGGGTGCCGCCATCGCCCAGCTTGTGGTTCCCATCGCCATCACCCTGCTTGCAGCTGGAACGGTCAACCTCCCCATGGCCGGCATCATCTGGATCCCGCTGATCCTGATCGCGGCCTTCGGTGCCTGGAAGTACATGAACAACCTCACCAGCGCCAAGGGTGACGTGGCCGGATCCGTTGCGGCCCTCAAAGAACCGCACCTGTGGATCATGGCGTTCCTTTACATCGGCACGTTCGGTTCCTTCATCGGCTTCGCCGGCGTCTTCCCGAAACTGATCAAGGACTACTTCCCCGATTTCTCCTCCATCCACGTCGGTGCGGTGGCCTTGTCCCTGGCATTCCTCGGCCCGCTGGTCGGTTCCCTGGCCCGCCCCTACGGCGGACGCATGGCAGACCGCATGGGCGGCGCCCGGATGACCATTACCTCGTTCGCTTCAATGGCCGTCATCACGTTGACCATGATCTGGACCCTTCCGCTGAAGAACTTCTGGCTCTTCCTGACCCTGTTCCTGCTGCTCTTCGTAGCCAGCGGATTCGGTAACGGTGCAACGTACCGCATGATCCCGGTGATCTTCGCGACCTCCAGCCGGGCAGCCCGCGCAGGTGCCCCGAGCACCACCACGGCACGGTTGGCTTCCTCCTCACTGGGCCTGATCTCGGCGATCGGTGCCTACGGCGGATTCGTGATCCCCCAGGTGCTGAACGCATCGAACACAGCAAGCGGCTCTTACACCCCGGCGTTCTACGGATTCGTTGGAGCCTACGTCCTGATGCTCACCGTCTGCTGGGCCTGCTACATCCGCCCCGCCCAGAAGCGCAACACGATCGGACACATCTAGATGCCCAACGGCGCCGATACCCACTGCCCGTACTGCGCGCTCCAGTGCGCCATGACGCTGGCCCCGGCTGCTTCGGCAGCCGGCGGCCCAGCGCCGGCGTCCTCGTCCGAGGCAGCACCGGCAAGCCCTGCCACACCCGCGATGCGCGGTGAAGTTGCCGTGCCCCTGGAAGTTTCAGGGCGCGACTTCCCCACCAACCGGGGCGGGCTGTGCCGCAAAGGCTGGACATCGGCGTCGTTGTTGCGTCACAACGGCCGCGTCACCGAACCAATGCTCAAAGGATCCGACGGCGTCCACCGGCCGATTTCGTGGGACCAGGCCCTCATGCTTGTCACCGCTGCTGTGAAGGACACCCAGAAGCAGTACGGAAACGACGCCGTCGGAGTTTTCGGTGGCGGCGGCCTCACCAACGAGAAGGCGTACATGCTGGGCAAGTTCGCCCGGCTGGCACTGCGCACCTCACGCATCGATTACAACGGCCGCTTCTGCATGTCTTCGGCGGCAGCGGCAGGCAACCGCGCCTTCGGCGTTGACCGCGGCCTCCCCTTCCCCGTCACTGATCTGGACTCCGCTTCCGTGATCCTCATGCTCGGCTCCAACGTCGCCGAGACCATGCCTCCGTTCGTCCAGCACCTTCAGGGCGCGCGCGACGCCGGTGGGCTGATCGTGGTGGATCCGCGCCGTTCGGCGACGGCAGCGTTCACGGGCGACGGCGGGGGCATCCATTTGCAGCCAACGCCCGGCACAGATTTGGCCCTCCTTTTGGGCATCAGCCACGTTGTGGTCCACGAAGGCCTGGCTGACACGAGCTATATCGAGGCAAACACCAAGGGCTATGCCGCCGTGGTTCGCAGCCTCAACGCCTTCTGGCCCGAGCGCGTCCAGTCCATCACCGGCGTCCCGGCCACCCTCATCCGCGAAACCGCCCGGCGTCTGGCCCAGGGCGCCCGCAACGGCGGGAGCTATATCCTCAGCGGCCGTGGAGTGGAACAGCACGTCGATGGAACTGACACCGCAACCGCAGCCATCAACCTCAGCCTGCTCCTTGGCCTGCCGGGCTCGGCCCGCAGCGGCTACGGCACGCTGACCGGCCAAGGCAACGGCCAGGGTGGCCGCGAGCACGGCCAGAAGGCCGATCAACTCCCCGGCTACCGCAAGATCACCGACCCCGCCGCACGCGCCCACGTCGCCAAGGTCTGGGGCGTCGACGAGTCACTGATCCCGGGAGCCGGCTTGCCCGCCGTCGAGCTTCTTAAGTCCCTGGGACAGCCCGACGGCGTCCGTTGCCTTTTCGTGCATGGCGCCAACGTTGTGGTTTCGGCGCCGGATACCAACGCGGTGACCCAGGGACTTCGCAGCCTGGACTTCCTGGTGGTGTGCGACTTCTTCATGTCCGAGACGGCCGTTGAAGCCGACCTCGTTCTCCCCGTCACCCAGTGGGCCGAGGAAGAGGGCACGCTGACCAACCTCGAGGGCCGCGTGATCCGCCGCCGCCGGGCACTCACCCCTCCCCCGGGTGTTCGCAACGAACTGTGGCTCATGTCCCGGCTCGCCGGGATGCTGGAAGCACCCTCCACGTTCAGTGACGACCCCGAGACAGTGTTCGAGGAACTGCGCTTGGCCTCGGCTGGCGGTCTGGCTGATTACTCCGGTATCGACTACGACATGCTGGATCGCGGCGAGGCTGCCTACTGGCCGTACCCCGTGGGCAGCCAGGGAACGCCGCGCCTCTTCACTGACGGATTCGCCCATGCCGATGGCCGCGCCGTGATGGTCCCGGTTACCCCTTCCAAGCGTGCTGTACGTTCGTTTGCGGACGACTCCCTGGCACTCGCCACTGGCCGCCTCCTGGAGCACTACCAGTCCGGCGCCCAGACCCGCCGCGTGAGCGAGCTGCTGGCTTCCCAGCCACAGGCCAAACTCCTGATTCACCCTGGCACGGCCGCGGCGCGTGGCATTGCCGACGGCGATTACGCAACCGTGACCAACCAGCGCGGCGAGGTCCTGTGCCGGGCGGAGCTTAGCAATTCGGTCCGCCCGGACACTGTGTTCCTGCCGTTCCATTTCCCGGGCCAGGAAAACGCCAACCGCCTCACGGAGGCGGTCACCGATCCCATTTCCGGCATGCCGGAGTTCAAGACCAGCCGGGTATGGGTCCGGCGGGCAGCGTCCACCACAGTGTCAGCGGCTCCAGTCGCTGTGCCTGCCGGATCCGGGCTGCCCCTGCACGCCAAGGAGGCATCATGAGCGAGCGCATTGTTGTTGTTGGATTCGGTCCGGTTGCTGCGCGACTGGTGGACGAACTGCTTCCCGCGGTCCGTACAGGACTCGTGCAACTTCTGGTGGTCGGACAGGAAGCTGAGGCCGCTTACAACCGTGTCATGGTTGCAGAACTCGGCGTCGGACGGACCACTCCTGAAGCCCTGGCCATGGCCGACGCTGTTGAACTGGAGGCCGACGGCGTTGACGTGCGGTTGGGTGTCAAGGTCAAGAGGATTGACCGCGCACGCCAGCAGGTGATTCTCTCCGACGGCACCAATGAACACTACGACCGTCTGGTGTTTGCCACCGGCTCCCGGCCCGTCATTCCCAACCTCACCGGGTTGAACCCCGATCCTTCTGGCCCCGTGCTTCCGGCAGGTGTCACTGCCCTGCGCGATCTTCGCGATGCCGCGGTGCTCCGCGAAGCTGTGGCCGGCGGCAAGCGCGTCGTGGTCCTGGGTGGTGGCGTCCTTGGCCTGGAAACCGCCCTCGCCGCCGCGGAGGAAGGCGCCCAGGCAACGGTGGTCCATAACGGCCCCTTCCCTTTGGGCCGCAGCATTGACCGCGGCAGCGGTTCCGTCCTGACGAGCAGCCTTCGTGCGGGCGGCGTCCGGATGGCCGGCAATGCCAGGTCTACCGGCGTGGAAACCGCTGGCCCCGGCGGAAGCTTCTCTGCGCTGCTGCTGGAAGACGGCTCGGCGATCGACGGCGACCTGCTGGTCCTCTCCTGTGGAGTCCGCCCGCGGATCGAGCTGGCTGAAGGCTGTGGCCTTCCGACCGGCGCTGGGATCCTGGTGGACCACCATCTCCGCACGTACCACGAGCCGCACATGTTCGCGATCGGCGATTGTGCAGAGGTCCGCTGCCTTGACGCTTCCTGCCTTGATTGCCGGACGGCCACCGGCCCCTCCGGCTTGATAGGCCCGGGCTGGCGTCAGGCCGAGTGGCTGGCTGAATATTTGGTGGTCCTGGCACAAGACGGCCAGGAAGCCGCGGATGCGCTGGAAGCCCTGCCAACGGAAAAGCCGGGCGTTGTGGTCCTGAAGGCGCGGGGCATCAACCTTGCCCTTGCCGGCGACAACCAGGCCGATCCGTGGGACGAAGAGCTGCTTGAAGCCGGGGCCGCATCCGGCCGGGCACGCCGCCAAATCTCCCAGTGGGCCGATCCCGAGCACGGCCGCTACGTCAAGATGACCACCCGTGGCGGCGTGTTGGAGGGTTTGGTAGCCGTGGGCATGCCGCGGACCGCTGCAGAGCTCGTCGTCCTTTTCGAACGTTCCTCAGAGCTACCGGCGGACCGTTCCCTGCTGCTTCGCCTGGACGGCCCTGACCAGTTGGGTTCCGGCAGCGCCACCAGCAACGATCCCCAGCGCACGGTGTGCCGTTGTGCCGGGGTCAGTGCCGCCAGCATCGAGGATTCCGTGTTGGAAGGTTGCAGCACTGTGGGCGAGGTCTCCAAGGCCACCCGCGCCGGCACAGGCTGCGGAGGATGCCACGAGGACATCAAGGGGCTCATCGAAAAACATTTCCAAGCGGCTGCCGCCTGAGTAGCTCGCTCGGTTTCGCGGGAAAGCTGCGGGTTCGTGGGAAGTTTCCCTGCGTGCACGCATACTTCCCGCGTATTCGTTGCCGGGGCTTCTAGACTTTCGGGGTGAAGATCTCCGAACCCGCGCCCGGCGTCCACTTTGTTGAAGGACCTGCGTCCAACTGGGTCATTCTCCGGGATGCCCCGGCCTCCGCGGACAGGTCCGCCTTCCTACTGATCGACGGCGGATACCCTGCCGATAGGGACCTGGTCCTCGAATCGATCACCGGGCTCGGGCTTGAGCCTGCTGATGCCAAAGCCATGCTCATCACGCACGGCCACGTGGACCACACGGGCTCGGCTGCGTACTTCTCCAGGACGTTCGGCACGCCCATCCTGTGTTCCCCCGAGGAATTGGCCCACGTGCAGGGCAAGGAAAAGCATCAGGTCACCATCGGCCAGGTGCTGGCACGGGCGTGGCGGCCACGTGTTTTCCGCTGGCTGCTCCATGTCATCCAAGCGAAAGCCCTCCAAGCCGAGCCCGCAACGCGTGCCGAGGCATGGGATGAGGACAGGCTCCGGAGCCTGCCTGGCCAGCCGGAAGCGATCCTCTTGCCCGGTCACACCCCAGGCAACGTTGCCCTACTGATCCCCGGGGCGCAGGCCATCGCCGTAGGTGACACATTTGCCAGTGGCCACCCGATCAGTTCGAAGTCCGGCCCACAGATGCTGCACCGGATGTACCACTCGAATCCGGAGACCGCCCTCGCAGCGGCACGCTCATTGGGTAAGATCCAAGCCAATGTGATCCTGCCGGGGCACGGCCCAGCGCTGCGCATGTCCTTGGCGGAAGCCGTCGCCGCCCTGCGCACCTAAGAACACAGAACGCCCAAGGGGCTTGCAGCTACATGTGCACGTGCAAGCGCCGCGCTGCCTCCGAGATGGACCCTGTCAGTGACGGGTACACCGTGAAAGCACTGGCGACGTCGTCCACGTGCAGTTTCTGCGTGACGGCCACGGAGATCGGGAAGATGAGCTCGGAAGCGTTGGGGCCAACCACCACGCCACCGATCACAGTGCCGGAACCCTTGCGGGCGATGATCTTGACGAAGCCATCCTTGGTGTTGCGCATCTTGGCGCGGGCGTTGCTGAGCAGCGAGAGCATCACGACATCGCCCTGGTACTTGCCGGAGGCGAGGTCGGCCTCGGACACGCCCACGGACGCGATTTCCGGGGAGGTGAAGATGTTGGACGCCACCTGGTTGAGCTTGAGCGGCTTCACGCCATCACCCATGAAGTGGGCAACCGCGATGCGGCCCTGCATGGCAGCGACGGAGGCCAACGCGAACACGCCGGTGCAGTCTCCGGCAGCGTAGATGTTGGGGGCAGTGGTGCGCGAAACACCATCCACCTTGATGTGCCCGGACTCCGTCAAAGTCACCCCGGCTTCCTCAAGCCCGATTCCCGCTGTGTTGGGGATGGAACCAACGCACACCAGGCAGTGCGAGCCCGTAACCACCGATCCGTCACCCAGGGTGACCTTCACGCCGTCGTCCGTCCGTTCAACTGCGTTGGCGCGCGACCGGGACAACACGCGTACGCCCCTGCGCTCGAACACGCCTTCCAGCAGTTTGGCAGCGTCCGTGTCCTCACCGGGGAGGACCTGGTCGCGGCTGGAAATCAGCGTGACCTTGGAACCGAGGCCGTTGTAGGCAGAGGCGAATTCCGCGCCGGTGACACCGGAGCCCACCACGATCAGTTCCTCGGGCAATTCGTCGAGGTTGTAGATCTGGGCCCAGTTGAGGATGCGTTCGCCGTCGGGCTTGGCGGTAGGGAGCTCGCGCGGGTGCGCGCCTACGGCCAGCAGGATGGCATCGGCGTCGATGGTCCGGACGCCTTCAAGGGTCAGCACCTCGATGGTGTTGTTGTCCAGCAACTTGCCGGAACCGATCACAATCTCAACGCCGAGGCGCTCCAGCCCCGTGCGGATGTCGTGGGACTGTCCACGGGCCAGATCCAGGACGCGATCGTTGATGTGCTTCAGGTCGGCGCGGGGCTTGGAGCCGCCACCGTCACCGTCGAATTTGACGCCCAACTCGTCCGCTTCACCGACGCGGGTCATGAGGTCGGCGGTGGCGATAAGGGTTTTGGAAGGCACGACGTCGGTCAGCACGGCGGAGCCGCCAAGGCCTGCCCGCTCGATGATGGTGACTTTTGCGCCAAGGGACGCGGCCACCATGGCGGCTTCATATCCTCCGGGACCACCTCCCAGAATCGCGATACGGGGGGAACTGAAGTCAACTTGGGTGGTCACAATCCTCAATTCTCGCTCATTGCACGGCAGGCTGCCAGTCAGCCAAGCCTCACCCGCCGGCGCGGACGGGTCCCTACCAAATTGCCGCACACGCAAGGTAGCTTGTACCAGTGAGTAACACTGAGCTGATGAACACAGACCCCTTCGAAGCTGCCCGGGCCGCGGCGGACTTCATCGCCGCCGAGACCGGCGTAGAGTCCCACGACGTAGCCTTGGTGCTCGGTTCCGGCTGGGCCGAAGCTGCCGATCTCATTGGCGAAACCACCGCCACCTTGAATGCCTCGGAGGTTCCCGGTTTCCATCAGCCTTCCGTTGTGGGCCATGTGGGAACCATCCGCTCCGTCCTGACCAAGGAAGGAAAGCGCGCCCTGGTCCTCGGAGCCAGGACGCACTATTACGAAGGCAAGGGTGTCCGGTCCGTGGTCCATGGCGTGCGCACCGCCGCAGCCGCGGGCTGCAAGACGCTGGTCCTCACCAATGGCTGCGGTGGCCTCAACGAGGAGTGGACCCCGGGCACGCCTGTTCTCATCAGCGACCACATCAACCTGACCGCTACGTCCCCGCTTGAGGGCGCCACGTTCGTGGACCTCACGGACCTCTACTCCTCACGTGTCCGGCAGCTGGCCCGCGAGGTGGATCCTTCATTGCAGGAGGGTGTCTACGCCCAGTTCAGCGGCCCCCACTACGAGACGCCTGCCGAGGTCCAGTACGCCAAGCGCATCGGCGCTGACCTCGTGGGGATGTCCACGGCGTTGGAAGCCATCGCCGGACGCCATGCAGGCATGGAGGTCTTCGGCATCTCGCTGGTCACCAACCTTGCCGCGGGCATCAGCCCGGTTCCGCTGAGCCACGCCGAGGTCCTCGAAGCCGGCCAAGCGGCGGGCAAGCGTATTTCCACGCTGCTGGCGGAGATCATCGCGAAGCTCTAAGGCAGCGCTAGCCCTTTACCGGCCCCTGGGTCGGAAGCGTGGGACCAACGCTGACCACCACCCCGTTGCTGGACACGCCTTCCACCGTGGCCGTGATGGTCACCTGACCTTGCACGGGGCCTCCCCGAACCAACCCATTGCTGACGGTGGCGATGACCGGGCGGCTTGACGCCCATGCAATGACCGGCTTCCCGGGTTTGCCGTCGCTGTACGTGACGGTGGCGGTCAGTTGGACAGTGGCGCCGGGCTCGAGTGCGTGCGGGCCAGCAGGACCCACGACGACGCGAATCACCGCATGCTCCACGGTCACCTTCGATTGCGCTTTCCATTCCTTGCCATCCGCGTCCACGTGCTTGGCTTCGATGAGCACTTGCCCTATGCCCTGCGCGGTCAGGAGTCCGGAGGCGGAGATTGTTGCGATCTTCGGGTTGCTGGTGGACCAGGTCACGTTGGACTCGGGTTTGGTGGACCCGTCCGTGTACGAGGCTACTGCGGTCATTTGGTGCGTCTGCCCTTGTTTGATCGTGAGTTCGGCGGGCTCAATCGCCAGGCCGGAGAGCTTGGCCGGCGGTGCCGGGTTGACGGTGATGCGTGCGGTGGCTTCGAACCCATCCTGCGATGCGGAGATGATGGCCGTGCCCGGAGCTGCGGCGGTGACCAGGCCGTCGCCGTCCACGGTCGCAATGCCAGGATCACGGGACCCCCAAATAGCTGTGACGTTGAGCCTTCCGAGTGACCCATCGCTGTACGTTCCCTCGGCGACGAGCGGTACCTTGCCTCCAGGATTTGTTTCAGCGTCACCAGGAGTGATGCGCAGGGCCGTGAGCGAGGCCGTTCCCGGCGTGGTGACCTTGAGCTCGAAGCGTCCGGAGACGCCGTCGACCGTCGCAGTCAGGCCAGCGACACCCGGCGCGACCGCCGTCGCCTGGCCATCGGCTGTGGTTTCGGCCACCGCGAGGTTGTCCGAGGCCCACTCGACGCCATCCTGTAACGGGCGCCGCGTGCCGTCGCTGTAGGTCGCTTCCGCGGACAACTGAAGAATGGCCCCGGGTTGGAGCGAGCTCGCCGGAGCGCTCACCGCGATGGATTCCAGCACTGCTGGTTGCCTGTCAAGGAGCACGCGGACAGCCACCAGCCCGGCCGCCACGAGCACCGCGGCCACGATCACCACCACCCAGGTTCGCACCAGCCTTCGCCGGATCGTGGACATGCCTTCGCCCAACGCCCGGTCCAGATCGGCCGGGTGGGTCTGCGCATGAAGCGCAGCCTCGGACAACAACCGCTCCCGCAGGGCGTCCCTCACGGCCGGCCTTCTTCCAACGCCAGGCGGTTGGTTTTCTCTTCGGCGGCCGCCAAGGACTTGCCCACTTCCAGGGCGGGACGATCAGTCATCCCCGCAATCTCGCCAACGGTCAGGTTCGCGAAGACATGAAGCACGACGGCGACCCTCTCGTCGTACGGCAACCGCGCCAAGGGAGACTTGCCGGCCTTAGGCTTCTTAGTCTGGCCGGCACGACTCTGCAGCCAATGTTCGTGCTTCTTCAGCAGCTCCACGAAGACGCACAGCGTGTAGACGCGCAACTGGGGCGTCACCGGCCCCTTCCACGCATTGGTGGACTGGGACCACGCCGCCTCCAGCAAGCGGCGTGCCGTTTCCGGGTTGTCGCAGAGCAAGTGGGCACAGTACTCCATGTCCCCCCTCTGCCGTTCGAAGACGCTGCGGAGCTCGTCTTCGCGGTCTTTGAGGGCGGGCGCGAGTTTGATGCTGGGGGAAGCCCCCAGTTCGATTTCCCGGATGGCGGGCATGAGGACGGCAACGGCCAGGGTCAACAGGCCTGCCCCGATGGGGACGGCGGATAAAAGATCCGGAACCAGCCAGCCTGCCACGATCGCTGCCAACGCAAGGATGGCGAGGACCAGCCGCAGTGGAGTCAGGGAGGACCGCCAACGCCGCTTTGGTAACTCACACATGCTGCACCAGCTCACACCAGGCGGGGTCCGGCTCGGAGGGGTGCGCCGGAATCGCTACCACATTTTACGTCCACCGATTGGACTTTTAGAAGGAGTTTCCCGCTGGGGACTGCCGCATAAGCCAGGAAATGCGGGGCGTCAAGTCAAACGGACCCCGCGTAAACGCACAGTTAATTCTCAGAATAAGTCAGTTTTATTTCGACATATTTGATCGAGGCGCTGGGTTGTGGCACGCGCGCGCATTGGAGAATGTAAACGCTTGCACACATATGTCTGACAAGTGATTTAAGGCCGTGAAATGTTGTTTGATTTGACCCCTCACACGTGTTTAGCGTGGGAGTCGTTCCGGTAAGTCGACGTACTGGAACCACCGCGGCGAGAACCCCATAAGGGATCGCCGCACCTCGAAACGATGGCGTCCCTCGAAGACGCCTTCAGCGGATCGACGGACGCCGGAGTTGATAGCACTCCACGAAGTCCAACACTCCGCGAGAAGAGCAAGCATGAACACGCACTCAACCCCAACACGGCCGCGCCGCCGTCTGCGACAGGCAGCCGCCCTCGCAGCCGCAGCCAGCGTTGCCGGCAGCATCCTGCTGGTGACCCCGGCCGCGCAGGCCAACCTGCCGGCCGACCCGCCGTCGAACACCATGCCGGCACCCACGCCCGGCTTCCCACTGCCCTCCGTCCACACGCAGGAGGCGTACGACCCCGCCGCCGACTTCACGTCCAAATGGACGCGGGCAGACGCCAAGCAGATCATGGCACAGAGCAACACCAACGTTGCTCCGGGCCAGAACTCCATGAGCCCGGACGTCACCATGCCGGAAATCCCCAAGGACTTCCCCGCCATGAACGACGACGTCTGGGTCTGGGACACCTGGTCCCTGACAGACGAGAACGCGAACCAGATCAGCTACAAGGGCTGGGACGTCATCTTCTCCCTGGTAGCTGACCGGCACGCCGGCTACGGCTTCGACCAGCGCCACTGGAACGCCCGGATCGGGTACTTCTTCCGCAAGACCAACGCCGATCCGGCCAAGGACAAGTGGAACTACGGCGGACACCTGTTCCTGGACAACACGTCCATCGGCAACACCGAGTGGTCCGGCTCGACGCGCCTCATGCAGGGCAACAAGATCAACGTCTTCTACACGGCCACCACGTTCTACGACGTCGCTGAGCGCAACGCCGGTGGCGGCGGCATCGCTCCGGATGCTGTCATCGCCAAGGCCCTGGGCAACATCCACGCCAACCAGGACGGCGTGACCTTCGACGGCTTCGAGCACACCAAGCTGCTGGAGCCGGACGGAAAGATGTACCAGAACAAGGCCCAGAACCCGGGCTTCGCCTTCCGTGACCCGTACACCTTCGCGGACCCGGCGCACCCGGGCAAAACCTTCATGGTCTTCGAAGGCAACACCGGCGGCAACCGCGGCGACTACAAGTGCAAGCAGGAAGACCTCGGCTACCGTCCGGGCGATCCTCACGCCGAGACCGTGAACCAGGTCAACACCACCACCGGCGCCTGGTACCAGACCGCCAACGTGGGCCTGGCAGTTGCAGACAACAAGGACCTCACCAAGTGGAGCTTCCTGCCCCCGATCCTGTCCGCCAACTGCGTCAACGACCAGACTGAGCGTCCGCAGATCTACATCCAGAACGAAAACGGCAAGAACAAGTACTACCTGTTCACCATCAGCCACCAGTTCACCTACGCGGATGGCATGCGCGGCCCGGACGGCGTCTACGGCTTCGTGGGCAACGGCGTTCGCTCCGACTTCCAGCCGGTGAACAACAGCGGCCTGGCCCTGGGCTCCCCCACGGACCTGAACATGCCGGCCAATGCGCCGGAGGGTCCGGACCCGCGCCAGAACGGCCGTCAGTTCCAGGCTTACTCGCACTACGTACAGCCTGGCGGCCTCGTGCAGTCGTTCATCGACAACGTGGACGGCGTCCGCGGCGGCTCCCTGTCCCCCACCGTGAAGATGAACTTCCAGGGTGGCGTGACGCAGGTTGACCGCACCTTCGGCAAGAACGGCCTCGGCCCGTTCGGCTACCTGCCCACCAACCTCCGCGTTGGCGGCGAAGGCCTCTACAAGTAGGCCGCAACACCCCCGGCCTTAAGGCCACGGCAGGGGTGCGGGCTCCATAAGGGCCGGCACCCCTGCCACTCCCCAACCCCAGGATCTCTCCCCATGACTTACCCCAATCCCCGCCTGTCCCGCCGTCATCTGCTGGCCGCAAGTGCCGCCGTCGTGGTCGCCTTTTCCGCCGCTGCCTGCACTGCTCCAGCACCTGAAAGCCCGACGTCGGCCCCCGCCACGGGCGGGCACCGGCCATCGGCTTCGGATCCATGGCGGCCGGCAGCCCACCTGACTGCTGACAAGAACTGGCTCAACGATCCCAACGGCCTCGTTTACCACAATGGGACCTACCACGCCTTCTACCAGTACAACCCTCGGGGAAACTCGTGGGGCAACATGTCCTGGGGCCACTCCACCAGCACGGACCTGGTGCACTGGGAACAGCAGGCTGTTGCCATGGAGGCAAGCCCGCAGGAGGAAATCTTCTCCGGTTCGATCGTGATGGATAAGAACAACGCGTCCGGGCTGGGGTCCGCGCAGAACCCACCCATGGTGGCCCTCTACACCAGTGCATATGGAAAGAACGGCGCACTCCCCCAAGGTGCCCAGGCACAGTCCGTGGCCTTCAGCCTGGACAACGGAAGCACCTGGCAGAAGTACAAGGGCAACCCGGTCCTGAACCTGGCGCCTACCAACAACAACTTCCGCGACCCCAAGATCACTTGGTACGAGCCCGGCCGATACTGGGTGATGACCACGGTCGTGGCGGACGCGCAGGTAGTGAAGATGTTCAAATCCACGGATCTTCTGCACTGGGACTTCCTCAGTGATTTCTCCGGGGTCGGCGCCCAGGGCGGACTCTGGGAGGTGCCCGAACTCGTCCAGATGGACGTAGAGGGCTCCACAGCGAAGAAGTGGGTCATGCTGCTGAGCATCAACCCCGGCGGCATCGCGGGCGGCTCAGGCATGCAGTACTTCGTCGGCGAATTCGACGGCACCCGTTTTACGGCTGAAAACGCCGCGCCCGCCGATGCTCCGCTCACCGAATCCCAGTGGCTGGACCATGGCGCCGACTACTACGCGGCAAACTCCATCTCCGGAGCACCCGGCGGCAAGCCAGTGCTCCTTGGCTGGATGGGCAATTGGGATTACGCCCAACACGTTCCCACCACGCCGTGGCGCGGGTCCATGGCAATCCCCCGCGAACTCACCCTGGTACGGGGCGAAAAGCGCTTGGAGCTCCGCTCGGCGATCGCCACCCAGGCCCTTAACACCATGGCTGACAGTTCCGGTGGTGAGGTGAAGAGCAAAAACCTCACCGTCGGGCCGGACGCGCAGGATCTTGGCGCCGATTTCTCCGCCCGTACGCAGCTCATTGACCTCGAAATGGACCTTACCTCCGCGCGGGAAGCAGGTATTCTCCTTCGTCGATCGGCTGATGGCAGCGCCAGCCTGCGTATCTCCTACAACAAGGAAAAGCGCACGGTAAAGGTTGACCGTTCCAAGGCCGGGACAAGCAATTTCTCGGAGAAATTCAGCCCCTATCACGAGGTTGCCCTTCCCTCCTCCGGCAGCGACAGCAAAGTCCACCTGCGTATCCTCCTGGATTCCTCGTCCGTGGAGGTCTTCGCCCAGGATGGTGCGGCAGTTATTTCCGACATCTTCTTCCCGGACTGGGACAACACGGGATCTTCTGTGTTCAGCATGGATGGGAACACGGACTTCACCGTCCAATCCCGCTCGCTCTAAAGCAACGCGGGGTCAGATACGGCCCATTACGACCAGATTTATGGGCCGTATCTGACCCCGCGTTGCCTTTGATGTGGGCAATGAGGATAGTTTTGTCCCTATGACATCAAGCGATGCCGCCCTTAACCAGCTGCTCACCGACGCCCGCGAATGGGCTTCCCACGATCCGGACCCCACGACGTCGGCAGCTCTCCTTGAGCTCACCGACCTCGCCAGCGGCGGTGACGCAGGAGCAGTCCAGGAACTGGGCGACAGCTTCAATGGCACCCTGCAGTTTGGCACCGCCGGCCTTCGAGCTGCCCTCGGACCAGGCCCCAACCGGATGAACAGGGTGGTGGTCCGCCGGGCAGCGGCCGGCTTGGCTGCTTTCCTGGCCGAAGTGGTGGCCGCAGCTGCACCGGGTACCCGGCCGCGCGCCGTCGTCGGCTTTGACGCCCGCTACAACTCAGACATCTTCGCGCAAGAGACGGCTGCAATCTTTACGGCAGCAGGCATTGAAACCTTCCTGATGCCGGCAGCGCTTCCGACGCCGTTGCTCGCCTACGCGGTCAGGTCACTGGATTGCGACGGCGGTGTCATGGTCACAGCGAGCCACAACCCGCCGCAGGACAACGGTTACAAGGTCTACCTGGGACGCCATGCAGTATCTGAAAGCGGGCGCGGTTCCCAGATCGTGGCCCCGTACGATGCTCAGATTGCCGAAAAGATTGAGGCCGTGGGCGCATTGGAGTCGATCACGCTGGCAGACGATGGCTGGACTGTCCTGCCCACCTCCATCACCGCTGACTACCAAGCCGCGATGGCAGGCTTGGTGGATGCAGAGCACTTCCCCGCCCGGGACCTGAAGATCGTCCTGACCCCCATGCATGGCGTGGGTGGTGAAACAGCCGTATCCGTGCTGAATGCAGCCGGCTTCGCAAATGTCACGCTCGTGGCGGAACAGGCCGAGCCGGACCCTGATTTCCCCACGGTCGCATTCCCCAACCCGGAAGAGCCCGGCGCCCTGGACCTGGCTCTCGCGGCTGCTGCGGACCTGGGTGCCGACATCGTCTTGGCCAATGACCCCGATGCCGATCGCGCGGCGGTCGCTGCGGTTGACCCTGCAACGGGAGCCTGGCGGATGCTGCGCGGGGACGAAGTGGGTGCGCTCCTGGGCGCCCATATCGTTGCACGGATGGCCGCCGGTGCCGGCGAAGAACCCAGGGCAGGCGTCTTCGCCAACTCGATCGTGTCCTCGCGGCTGTTGTCGCGCATTGCGTTTGCGGCGGGATATGCCCATGAGGAAACGCTCACGGGCTTCAAGTGGATTTCGCGCGTTCCAGGACTCACCTATGGTTACGAGGAAGCGCTGGGTTATTGCGTGGCGCCGGATCTGGTCCGGGACAAGGACGGCATCTCGGCGGCGGTGTTGATCGCGGAATTGGCGGCAACCGCAAAGGCCGAGGGCAAGACGATCTTCGACACCCTGGATGAGCTGTACCTGGTGCACGGGCTTCATGCGAGTGACCAGTTGAGCATCCGCGTGGCGGACCTGGGTCTCCTGGACGCCATGATGAACCGATTACGCGTCAACCCGCCGGAAGCGTTTGGAGGCTCCGCCGTCGAGGTTTTCACCGATCTTGCCGAAGGCAGCGAATCCCTGCCGCCCACGGACGGGCTTTTGTATCTCACACGGGACCAGAGCCGCGTGATCATCCGGCCCAGCGGCACCGAACCAAAGCTCAAGTGTTACCTGGAGGTGATCCAGGCTGTGGAGTCGGCGGCAGAGCTTCCTGCAGCACGCCAAGCAGCGCGGACATCCCTGGACGATGTCCTTGGGGATGTCCGCGAGGCGTTGGGTTTGTAGCCGCCGGAGTCCGGCGTTTTAGAGTTCAACCTCGATATAGCCATCCACAAGGCGGGTGGCAAAGGTTGCGAGCTTAAGGTCGGGGTCGGTGAAGCACTCACCGGTTTCGAGGTCGTAAACCTCTTTGTGCAGCGGCGACGCAATGGTCGGCCGGCTGCCGCGGGACCCGATAATGCCGCGGGCCATGACGTTGGCCAGGGTGGCCGGGTCCTGCTGTGCGACGGCGAAGACTTCGCCGGGTGCGATGCGGAACAACGCTACCTGGCGGCCCTCGATCAATGCCGCTTCGCCCCAGGCCACTTCGAGTTCATCCACTGCGCACACACGGTGCCATTCGCCAACGGCGGTAGTAGTCAGCTCGTCGGCACGGTCCAGAATTACGGTCATTTCAGCCCCTCTCACTGTGTCCGGGCGCTGGCAATTTCCACCTTCACTCCCCCGGACCGGGCCACGCTTGCGGCCACTCTTCAAAGCTAGGGCGCGGGTGTTTCATCGGGGGTCCGCATTTGTGTCCGGTGCGTAAAAGAGACCTCACACCTTGCGAAATGCGTTCGTGATGCAGAAGTTAAGATCACGAAACAAAGGGGAAACTGAAGCGAAACTGCCCGTCCCTAGGCTGGAAGCACAAGTTGCGGAGATCCGTCTGCAACATCTGCGAAAGGCCCACCAGTGACCGGACACACTTCAAGTACAGAGAACCCGCGCCGCATCGTTGTCGTCGGAGGCGGCCCTGCGGCCCACCGTTTCGCCGACGCAATGTACAACCGCGGTCTTGAAGGCTGGCAGGTTACGGTTCTGACCGAAGAGGCGCACCTCCCCTACGACCGCGTTGCCTTGAGCAAGGCGCTGACGGAAACCGACGTGGACCTCACCCTGGGCGATGCTGCCATGTGGGACCACGAGGCCCTGACGCTGAAGACCGGCGAGCGCGCAGTCAAGATTGATTCCGTTGCCAAGAGTGTCCTCACCGCGGCGGGCAACAAGTACGAATACGACCACCTGGTGGTTGCCTCTGGTTCGGATGCAGCCCGGCTCCCCATCCCTGGCTCCGAGCACACCCACGTTTACCGCACGCTCGAGGACGTTTGGGCGATTAACAAGGCCATTGCGGAGCTCCGCGAAAAACTGGGCCGCAAGGTTAACGCGGTCACCATCGGCGGTGGCTTGCTGGGCCTTGAATCCGCTGCAGGCACCGAGCAGCTGGGCGCCACGCCGATCGTCATCAACGGTGCGCCGTGGCTCATGAACACGCAGTTGGATGAAGGCGCCGGCCAGGCACTTGGCCGCCTGATCGAGGCGAAGGGCTTCGAAGTCCACGGCGGTGTCTTCCCGTCCGAGGTACTGACGGACGACGACGGCCAGGTCACCGGCGTCCTGATGGCAGATGGCCGCATTATTGATGCGGACCTCGTGATCGTGGCTATCGGTGTAAAGCCGCGCGATGATCTCTTCCGCGCAGCTGAGGGCGAAGAGCAGCTGTTTAGCCTGGGCCAGCGCGGCGGCGTGGTGATCAACGATTTCTGTGCCACCGAGGTGGACGGTATTTGGGCTATCGGTGAAGTGGCCAACTTCGAGGGCATGTGCCTGGGCCTCGTTGCTCCGGCAAACACCATGGCCGAGATCGTTGCCGACCGCCTGCACGGCGGCGAGGCGACGTTCCCGGGCTTCGACACGGCCACCAAGCTGAAGTTGTCCGGGGTGGATGTGGCGAGCTTCGGCGATGCCTTCGCCACGACTGAGCACTCCCTCGAAATCGTCTACGCAGACCCCGCCCGTGGCGTTTACCAGAAGATCGTCACCACTGACGATGCCAAGACCCTCCTGGGCGGCATCTTCGTCGGCGATGCTTCGCCTTACATGAGCCTGCGTCCGCTGCTGGGACGTGAATTGCCTGCCGAGCCCGGCGCCTTCCTGAGCGCTGCCGGTGGCGGAGAGGCTCCGGAAACCGAGCTGCCTGACGATGCAATCCTGTGCTCCTGCAACAACGTGTCCGCCGGAACCATTCGCGACACCATCAATGGGTGCGGTGCCTGCGAAGGCAACGCCCCGGTCCAGGAACTCGGTGAGGTCAAAGCCTGCACGCGTGCCGGCACCCAGTGTGGTTCCTGCGTCCCCATGCTGAAGAAGCTCCTCGAAGGCGAACTGAAGAAGTCCGGCATCGAGGTTTCCAAGGCCCTGTGCGAACACATCAGCCTGTCCCGCCAGGAGCTGTTCGACGCCATCCGTGTCCTGGAACTTACCTCCTTCGAAGACATCATGGCCAAGTACGGCACGGGTGCTGGTTGCGATATCTGCAAGCCGACCATCGCCTCCATCCTGGCCAGCCAGCACTCCGCCTACGTCCTGGATGCCGGCCGTGGTTCCCTGCAGGACACCAACGACCGCGCCTTGGCGAACATGCAGAAGGACGGCACCTACTCGGTGGTACCGCGTATTGCCGGTGGTGAAATTACTCCCAAGGGTCTCGGTGTCATCGCAGCGGTCGCGGAAAAGTACAACCTGTACACCAAGATCACCGGCGGCCAGCGTATCGATATGTTCGGTGCGCGCCTCGAGCAGCTGCCGGACATCTGGAAGGAACTGGTTGATGCCGGCTTCGAATCCGGCCAGGCCTATGGCAAGAGCCTGCGCACGGTGAAGTCCTGCGTTGGGTCCACGTGGTGCCGCTTCGGCGTCCAGGATTCCGTAGCCATGGCCATCGCCCTGGAACTGCGCTACCGGGGCCTGCGCAGCCCGCACAAGCTGAAGATGGGCGTGTCCGGTTGCGCCCGCGAATGCGCGGAGGCCCGCGGCAAGGACGTCGGCGTCATCGCCACGGCTGACGGCTGGAACCTGTACGTCGGCGGCAACGGTGGTGCTACCCCGGCACACGCACAGTTGCTTGCCAAGGACCTGGATGACGAAACACTGCTGAAGTACATCGACCGCTACCTCATGTACTACATCCGTACCGCCGACCGCCTGCAGCGCACCGCGCGTTGGCAGGAAGAGCTCGACGGCGGCATCAAGCACGTCGAGGAAGTAGTGGTACACGACTCGCTTGGCATCGCCGAGGAGCTTGAAGCGGCCATGGCCAAGCACATCGACACCTACGAGGACGAGTGGGCTGAGACCTTGAAGGACCCGGAGCGCCTCCGCCGTTTCCGTTCCTTCGTCAACGCCCCCAACCAGAAGGACGAGTCCATCTCCTTCGTTCCGGAGCGGGGCCAGATCCGCCCTGCGACGAACGAGGAAAAGGGCGGAGTGCTCATCGCCTCCACCATCCCGGTCCGCCGCGAAACTGTCGGCGCAGAACCCGTCGGCGCAGAGAAGTAGGGGAACCCATGCAGCTCACCATTGATCTCACAGGCCGCGACGTCCTCGTCACGGGATCCGAAAAAGCCGCCCGCCAGGCCGTCCGCCGCTACGAGGCTGCCGGGGCCAACGTTTACCGCCTCAGCACGCCTGCCGGCGCACCCGGCGACGGACCGCTGCCCGAGCGTCCGTTCCTGGTAGCAGTGGTGGACGACGGCGACGCCGGCTGGGAGCCTTTGGTTGAACGCTGCGGCGGTGCCGGTATTCCGGTAGCTTTCGAGCCGGCACCAGGCATCGAGGGGCATGTGACCCTGGTGGGCGGTGGTCCGGGCGCCCTGGATCTCCTCACGGTTGGTGCGGTGGACGCCCTCCGCGATGCCGACGTCGTGTTTTACGATCGCCTGGCCCCGTACCAGGAGCTGGCCGACCTGACGTCCGGCGAGTTGGTGGACGTTGGAAAGCAGCCCGGGCACCACAAGGTCACGCAGCGTGACATCGAGAAACTCATGGTGGAAGCTGCGCTCCTGGGCAAGAACGTGGTCCGGCTCAAGGGCGGCGATCCATACGTCTTTGGCCGCGGCGGCGAAGAAGTGGCAGCCTGCGTTGCCGCTGGCGTTCCCGTCCGCGTGATCTCCGGCGTTACGAGTGCTATCTCCGTTCCGGCTGCAGCGGGAATTCCGGTAACGCACCGCGAGGTCAGCCACATGTTCACCGTGGTTTCCGGACACGCCCCGCTGACGGAGAAGGAACACACGCACCTGGCAGGACTCGGCGGCACGATCGTGGTCCTTATGGGCATCGGAACGCTCCCGCAGCTTGCCGCCGGTTTGCGCCGGGCGGGCATGGAGGCCGACATGCCGATGGCCGTAGTGGAGCGCGGCTACCGCCCGGGCCAACGCACCACCATCGCCGATCTGGGTACGATCGAAACGGCAGCCACCGGTTGCAGCAACCCGGCCGTGCTGGTCATAGGCGAGGTGGTCCGGGTGGCTGAAGCCAACCGTAATCATGCCGAAGCATCCGCTGAACTGAGCCGACTCGCGGCTTCGCTCCTTGAAGCCTGAAAGTAAATCAATGACTGTTGCACGTGCCTTTGAAATCCAAGACGTCACAACCGCCACGGACGTTTCAGAAGCTACCGAAGCGCCCTTGGACGGGTTCCGCATCGGCGTTACCTCGCATCGCCGTTCCAGGGACCTCATCGAGGCCCTGGAACGGCGCGGTGCGAGCGTGCTCCATGCCCCGGCCTTGAAAATCGCGCCCGTGCAGGAGGACATGGTCCTCATCGAGGACACCCGCACCATCATCGCCGCCAAGCCGGATATCTGCATCGCCACCACGGCCTATGGCATGCGCCGCTGGTGCGAGGCGGCGGACTCCTTCGGCATCGGCGAGCAACTCCTGGAAACACTCTCGGCCTGCCGCATGTTCGTTCGGGGACCCAAAGCCCGGGGGGCCGTCCGCGCGGCCGGCCTTGCCGACGTCGGAATCAGCAGTGACGAAACCACGGCGACACTTGTGGACATGCTCCTGGCGGAGGGCGTCCGGGGCAAGACCGTTGCTGTGCAGCTGCACGGGTACACCGATGTGCGCCAGCTGGAGCGCCTCCGGATGTCCGGCGCCACGGTCCTGACGGTGACGCCATACCGCTGGGTCAAGCCCGACGGCGAGGACAAACTCCCGCGCCTGATCGAGGCCGTGTGCAACGGCAACCTTGACGTCCTGACCTTCACCAGCGCCCCCGCAGTGGACGCGATGTGGAGCACCGCGCACGAGATGGGCCTGTACCGTCAGCTCATCGAGGCGCTCAAGGGGCCCGTCACGGTTGCCGCCGTCGGGCCCGTCACGGCACAGCCACTGGTCGACGCCGGCCTGACGCCACTCATTCCCGACCGTTACCGCATGGGCGCACTCATTCGCCTGGTGACGGAGCACCTGTCCTTGAACCACGTGCGCCGCCTGGAAACCAAGAGCGCCACCATCGAACTCCGCGGGCGCTGCCTGCGAATCAATGGCGAAGTAGTGGAACTCGCTCCGGCGCCCCTGCTCTTGCTCCGGGCCCTGCTGGGCGCCGGTGGTGCGGTGCTGTCCCGTGAATCGCTCTCGGACCTCCTGGACCTCCGCGGTTCCGTGCACGCCCTGGACATGACAGTCAGCCGGCTTCGCTCCTCGCTTCCGGACGGCAAGCTCATAGAAACCGTCGTGAAGCGGGGGTACCGGCTGCGGGCTTAAGTTCCCTGGGCTCGCTAGCCCGGGTCAAGCCCGCCTGCAGACCCTTGCTCAACAAGGCACCGCAACGTCCAGGACGTGCGGTGCCTTTCGCTTTTAAGGGCGTGCCCCTTGCCTTGACAGTTGCAAAACGTTTTAGGTAGTGTGATCCAGACAACATTCAAAACGTTTTGCAAAGGGCTGTCGATGACGACGAAGGTAGGAATCCGCGAAGTGGCGAAGGCTGCCGGCGTTTCAATCACCACTGTTTCCCATGCCCTCAACGACGCCACCAGCGATCGCGTGAACCGCAAAACGCAAGAACACGTCCGGGCGGTGGCCAAGGATCTGGGCTACGCCCCCAATCGTTTGGCCAGCGGACTGCGGAACCAGCGTTCGCAGATAATTGGCCTCGTCAGTGATCAAATCACCACCACGCCCTTTGCCGGGGCCATGATCCGTGGCGCCCAGGAAACCGCGTATCAGCGGGGCTACCTGCTGATGGTGCTCAATTCGGGGCTTGACAACGATCTTGAGAAACACGAAATCCAAACCCTCCAGCAACACCAGGTGGACGGGATCGTTTACGCCCGGATGTACCACCAGGGCGTCACGGTTCCCGAGGAGCTTTACGAAGTCCCCACGGTCCTGCTGGACGCGGCCTCCGCTGACAGTTCAATCTCCTCAGTGGTCCCGGATGAAATCGCCGCCGCGGAAAGTGCGGTGGAAATCCTGGCTGCTGCAGGGCATACAAGGATCGGGATGATCAACAATATTGACGACATCCCGGCCACGCACGGACGGCTGGAGGGCTACCGAAACGCCCTACTCCGCAACGGGCTGCCGGAAGATCCCCGGCTCGTCGCCTCCGCGGTCTCGGACACTGTCGGCGGCAGGCAGGCAGCGGCACAACTGCTGTCTTTACCTGATCGGCCCACTGCCCTGTTCTGCTTCAACGACCGCATGGCCATGGGCGCCTACCAATCGGCTTCGGCAGCAGGCCTTCGCATCCCGGAAGACCTCTCAGTGGTGGGAATGGACAACCTTGAACTCATCGCAGATGCGCTGTGGCCAGGGCTGACCACCGTTGCCCTTCCGCATTACGAGATGGGGTGCTGGGCCGTTACCCGGCTCCTGGACGACATTGAAAAACCCGGCACGCCGCCGGGGCAGAAAAAACTCATCTGCCCCGTCATCGAACGGGGTTCGGTGGCACCGCCACGCTGACATAAACCACCAACCCACACGAAACACCACGTCACCACACCGGAATTCCGCAAGAAGAGGGGCGCAGCCGTTGCAGCGGCTGCGCCCCGAAGGACCCGGGCCAATCATCCACACCCAAAATCAGCAGAAAGATTGAGAATCATGAACAAACGATTCACGCGGATCCTGGCAACCAGCATAGCTGCGGCGGCCCTCGTCGGCAGTCTGGGCGCCTGCGGCAAGGGCAGTTCCTCGTCCACAGGCGATGGCCCCAAAGAGATCACCATGTGGACCCACGCCGCCGGAAACCCGGAGGAACTGGCGGCGACCCAGGCGATCGTTGACTCCTATAACAAAAGCAGTGGCGCGAAGGCGCAGATCAAGGTGCAGGCCTTCCCGCAGGAGTCCTACAACGATTCCGTCGTGGGGGCTGCGTCAGCCGGGAAACTTCCCTGCATCGTGGACATTGACGGGCCCAACGTTCCCAACTGGGCATGGGCCAAGTACCTGGCGCCGCTGAAGCTGTCCGCGGACCTTTCCAAGAACCTCCCCAGCACTGTTGCCAAGTGGCAGGGCGAGACCTATGCGGTTGGGTACGGCGACGTCGCTTTGTCCATGTTTGCCCGCAAATCCGATCTCGCAGCGGCGGGCGTCCGGGTCGCCACCATAGAGAAGCCATGGACGAAGGACGAGTTCCAGGACGCGTTGACCAAACTCAAGGCACTGGGTAAATGGGATTACCCACTGGACATGGGTACTGCCGGAACCGGCGAGTGGCTGCCCTATGCGTACTCGCCGTTCCTGCAGTCCTTCGGCGGAGACCTGATCAACCGCGGGGACTACCAGTCTGCCGACGGAGCCCTGAATGGCGATAAGGCTGTCGAATGGGCCAAGTGGTTCCGCGGGCTGGCGGATCAGGGCTTCATGGCGACGAAGAGCGGGAAAGATTCCACCCAGGACTTCCTGAACAACAAGAGCGGCCTCCTCTACACCGGCTCCTGGGCCGGGGACAAGGCCCGGGCTGCCCTGGGAGATGAGCTGGTGGTCATGCCCAGCGTGGATCTGGGCAACGGTCCCAAGATCGGCGGAGCTTCCTGGCAGTGGGGCGTCACCAGCGGCTGCAACAATATGGATGCCGCGATGGACTATCTGTCCTATTCCTTGAAGCCTGAAAACGTGGCGTCCGTCATCAAGGCAACTGGAGGCATCCCGGCCACCAATGAAGCCGCGGCCCTGATTCCCGCATTCGCCGAGGGCGGTGCCAACCGTATCTTCATGGAGTTCTCGCGTCACTACGCGGTATTGCGGCCCGAAACCCCGGCTTACCCGTTCATCGCCACCGAATATGGCAAGGCTGTCCAGGACATCCTTGCCGGCGCGGATCCCAAGGCGGCCCTGGACAAGGCGGTCAAGGCGATTGACGCCAACATCAAGTCCAACGGCGGCTACAAGAACTAGCCGGCGGCAGCCGGACGGGCGACGGCGGCACTCACCCTGCCGCCGTCGTCGGACCTCCCGGCCCCCGACTGTCTACGGAGAATCCCATGACAACCACCCAAATTCCCCCAAGTCCTGGCCGCCGCGTGGCGGCCCCCGCCCCGGCGGCACCGCCCAGCAAACCCCACCGCCGGCCGCGCTACCTGCGCGAGCAGCTGAGCGGATGGGCAATGATTGCCCCCGCCGCAGCCCTGCTTCTGCTCTTTGTGTTCCTCCCCGCGATCCTGGGCTTCGGCCTGGCCTTCACCAATGCCCGCCTTGTGTCACCGCGACCCGTTGAGTTTGTGGGTGCGGACAATTTCGTCCGCCTCTTCACGGATCCCACGTTCTGGCGCGCACTGCTGAATGTCAGCTACTTCGCGGTTGTAGTGGTGCCCGTCCAGTCCGGCCTTGCCCTGGCGATGGCGCTCCTGATCAACAAGAAGTTCCGCGGGGTGAACTTCTTCCGCACCCTGTACTTCCTTCCGGTGGTGACGTCCATGGTGGTGGTGTCCCTGCTGTGGCTGTTCATGTACCGCAAGGACGGGCTGATCAATGAGTTCCTGTCCGCGGCCAGCTTCGGCCTGATCGACGGCCCGGACTGGCTCAACGATCCAGCCACATCCATGCCTGCCATCATCATCCTGTCCATCTGGCAGGCCGCCGGCTTCCACATGATCATCTGGCTTGCCGGCCTGCAGAGCATCTCCGGGGAACTGTACGAGGCAGCCCAGCTTGACGGGGCAAGCCGCTGGCACCAGTTCCGGTACGTAACCTGGCCGGGCCTCAGACATACCCGAACCCTGATCCTGGTGACCATCACCATCCAGGCGCTCGGGCTCTTCGACCAAGTCAGCGTCATGACCCAGGGCGGGCCGCTCGATTCCACCACCACCATTATTTTCGAGGCGGTGCGCTCCGGCTTCAAGCAGCAGGAAACATCCTATGCATCGGCCATCTCCCTCGTATTCTTCGTCCTTGTGCTGCTGATCTCCGCAGTGCAGCGCTACCTGACCCGAGAGAAGGACTGACATGAAAGAGACACTCACATCCAAGCGTCTCAGCAGTGCAGGGACCATGCTGGTGCGGATCCTGTTCGCCGTCGTCGCCGCATTCCCTCTCGTGTTCATGCTGGTGTCTTCACTCAAGCCGGACCATCAGATCTTCGGGGACATGACCTCGGTGGCAGCCTTCCTGCCCATCGGCAATATCTCGTTCGACAACTACGCTGCTGTGTTTGACCGTGTGCCAGCCGCCCGCTTCCTGATCAACTCCATCGGCGTTTCTGCTGTGACAGTGGTGCTGGGGATCTTCATCAACAGCCTCTGCGCCTTCGCCCTGTCCCGGATGGAGGTCCGCGGCAAGCGCATAGTGTTCACCGCGATCCTGGCCACGCTGATCGTCCCCTTCCAGACGCTGGCGCTGCCGCTGGTGTGGTGGGTGAACCAGTTGCCGTTCTTTGAGCTCAACGGGTTCAGCCTCGAGATCTCCAAGGGCTGGCTGGACACGTACCAGGTCCAGATCATCCCGTTCATCGCCAATGCGTTCTCCATCTACCTGTACCACCAGTACTTTGAGTCGATCCCGAAGGAACTGGATGAGGCCGCGAGGATTGACGGCGCTGGCTGGTTCAGGATCTACCGCCTGGTGGTGATGCCCCTGGCAGGCCCAGCTACAGCCACGGTGGCGATCCTGACGTTCCTGCCCGCCTGGAACTCCTACCTTTGGCCGCTCATGGTGGTCCAGTCCGAGGAGCTCCGGCCCGTCATGATCGGCATCCAATACTTCTTCCAACTCAACGTCTCCTGGGGCGAAGTCATGGCTTATGCCTCCCTCATCACCGTCCCGGTGGTAGTGCTGTTCATCGCGTTCCAGCGCTCCTTCATCAACAGCATCGCCTCCAGCGGCGTCAAGGGCTGACCATCTTGTCCCTCATGCGAAAGGGAAATACTCCCATGAACACAACCGCCGACCTCGACTGCCGGTACCGGCCCCAGTGGCACTACTCCGCGCAGCGCAACTGGCTCAACGACCCCAACGGACTTCTCTACTCCAAGGGCGTCTACCACCTCTTCTACCAGCACAACCCGGACGGCGATACGTGGGGCAACATGTCCTGGGGCCACGCCACCTCGGTGGACCTGCTGCGTTGGGATGAGCAGCCAGTTGCCATCCCCTGCGATGACGAGGAAGCCATCTACTCCGGCTCCGCTGTGGTGGATATCCATAACACGAGCGGTCTCGGCACCGCAGACAACCCGCCCCTCGTGGCGATCTATACGAGCGCCTACACCTCCGGCTCGCCCATGGCCGGCCTTCAAGCGCAGTCCCTTGCCTACAGCACGGATGACGGCGCCACCTGGACGAAGTACTCGGGAAACCCTGTGCTGGACAGGGCCTCCCCGGACTTCCGTGATCCGAAAGTCTTTTGGTACGACGGCGACGCCGGCAGTTACTGGGTCATGGTCGCCGTCGAAGCAGCCCGTCGTGAAGTCGTGCTCTATAGCTCACCGGACCTGCTGTCCTGGGAATACCTCAGCACCTTCGGCCCGGCGAACGCCACAGAAGGCGTGTGGGAATGTCCGGACCTGTTTGAACTTCCAGTGGATGGCGACGCCTCCAACACCCGGTGGGTTCTGGTGGTAAACCTCAGCCCGGGCGGTATCGCCGGCGGCTCCGGCGGCCAGTACTTCCTCGGAACGTTCGACGGCGTGACGTTCCATTCCGAAACAACCGTCACCGAAGGCCTCCAGGCCGATGACACCCGGATGGCCGAGTACGGCTGGCTCGACTGGGGCCGGGACTACTACGCCGCCGTCTCCTTCAGCAACGTACCCGGCGGACGCCGGCTCATGATCGGCTGGATGAACAATTGGCAGTACGCCGCTGAGACACCCTCAGACGGCTGGCGCAGCGCCATGTCGCTCGTTCGCGAAGTGAAGCTGGTTTCCCGAGGCGGGCGTCCCGTGTTGTTACAGGAGGCAATTGACCCCTTTGAAGACCATGCGACGGAGAATTTGGCACTGGCTGGGCAACGGCTGGAACCCGGCCTGACGTGGCTTCCCGAAGAGGTATCCGGGGACGTGCTAAGGATCGATGCCGAGTTCGAGCCCGGGCATGCCGGAAGGGTCGGCATCGTGCTGCGGGCCGACCCCCGGCAAGGGGCCGCACCGGGCGGCTTTTCCGCAGGTATGGAGTGCACAGTGCTGGCCTACGACCCGGCGACGGGGGAACTCAGCCTGGACCGCACCGAATCCGGCAACGTCGGATTCCACGAGGCATTTCCTTCAGTGGATCGCGTTGCTGTACCTCTGGAAGATGGCCGGATACGGCTTCGCATCTTTGTGGACCGCTGTTCCGTGGAGGTCTTCGCCCAGGACGGCAGGGCGACCATCACCGATCAAATCTTTCCGGCGGACTCCAGTACGGCCCTTGCCCTCCTTGCAGAAGGTGAGGGGGCCAACCTGGTGAGCTTCGCCGTCGTGCAGTAACGGCAGCACCAACTACACGCGGGGTGCGGAAAGCCGGGCCACCTGGGCGGGTTGGAGGGGTCGTGTCGCGTGGCCTTGAAGGAGGAAGAACAGACGTGCTGTTTCTTCTACCTCCTCAACAGCGTCCACCGCTTGTGGCAGGGAGGGCGCGGAAACGATCGGTCCGTGGTTGGCCAGCAGCAGGGCACGGCTCGATGCCGCAGCTTTTTGGGCCGTCACGCCCAAGCCCTCGTCGCCCGGCGCGAAATACGGCAACCGGACCAGCCGTCCAACCCTCATGGCAAAGTAGGCCGTCAATGGTGGCAGAACGTCTTCGTCATCCAGGTCCGCCAGGCACGAAAGGGCGGTGGCGTAGGTGGAATGCAGATGGACGGCGGCATGGTCCTGCGGCCTTGCCTTGTACATCGCCAGGTGAAGAAAGGCCTCTTTGGAGGGGCGGCCCCCGGACAGGTGTTCTCCGGTGCCGGAGACCATGGCCAGATCTTCGGTCCTGAGTTCGCCCAGGGAAGCGTTTGTGGGGGTGACCAGCATTCCGCCGTCCACCCGTAGGCTAAGGTTTCCGGATGTTCCCCGGGTCAGCCCCCTTTGGTGGAGGGACCTGGCCAACCGGACGAGCTCCTGGCGGCTGTCCATGCCGGTCATCGGCCATGGTCCCATGCATCAAGGAAGAGCCGCGGGTCTCCGAGGTTTCCGGACTTGAGCAGGATGGACAGCCGTGGGTCGGTTTCGGTTTCCAGCCATGGCACCCCGGGTGAGACTTCCTTGCCGACGCGGGCTGTCGTGATGCCGAGCCTGCGGACCACAGCGCCGGAGGTTTCTCCGCCGGCGATTATGAGTTGGCGGCAGCCCATCCCGACGAGTCCTTCCGCGATCGCGGATAGGGCGTCTTCGGCTATTTCGGCAGCCCGGGCCTTGCCAAGATGCCTTTGGGCACTCAGGACTTCCTCTGGAGAAGTAGTGGAATGTATCAGGATGGGCCCGCCGGGCAGATTTTCCCGGGCGAATATCAGCGCTTCGGCCACTACGTCCCGTCCTTCGACGATGGCGACAGGATCCACCTGGAAGCAGGGGTGCATCTGGCGGAACACTTGGATTTGGGCGTTCGTCATCTCCGAGCAACTGCCCGCGACCACTGCGGCCGGACCGGTAGGACGGCTGGCATTCCCCAAGTCCGGTGTGACACGGTGCCCACGCGCCGCCGCCAAGCCTCCCACCAGTCCCGATCCGCCAGTGACGAGCGGGTGATCCAGGAGTGCAGCCCCGAGCACGGTGAGGTGGTGGTCGCTGAGTGTGTCGACGACCACGTACCCGGCACCTTGACTGCCCAGGGTTTCGAGTTCCGCGCCAACCGCGGATGCTCCTGCCTCTATTGCTCCATGGCCGATGTGACCCACGGGGTTGCTGGTTTGGGCCTGGAGAAGTCGTGGCACGTTCGAATCCGTCATCGGGGTCAGCGGGTGGTGACGCATGGATGATTCCTGCAGGAGGTCCGTACCGGCGAACAGAACGCCGTTGTATACGGTCCGTCGTAATGCAGGAGTTCCTGGAGCAACGACTGTGACCATGCCGGCCGGGACTAACTCTTCGCGTAGGGCATCTGCCACTGGGCCGATGTTGCCTTCCGGAGTTGAGTCGAACGTGGAGCAGTACTTGAAGTAGAGCTGCTGCACGCCGAGGGATTTCAGGGCACGCGCCGCGGCCAGAGACTGTTCTACGGCCGCGGCGGCCGGCACGCTGCGGGTCTTCAGTGAAATGACGATGCAGTCAACATCGTCCAGGTTCGTTGATGGGTCAGGCGTGCCGAAGGACTGCACTACCCGCATTCCGGCGCTGGCAAGGGTGCCGGCCACGTCCGAGGCTCCTGTGAAGTCATCGGCGATAACGCCCAGCCAAGGGGCATTGGCCTGCGTTGGTATGTCAGACATGGTTCGGATCTTTCTCGGTTACCGGCGCTGTTGATGAGTCGTGGGAAGGAAAAAGAGAGCTGAGCTGGCTCATTCCAGAATCCGGCGAAGCCAGCACAAGAGGTCCTCCCAGCTCTCCTTGGGTGTGGTCAACGACGCGGGCCATCGACGCTTGGGCGAGAACGATCACATCGCACTCCGCTGCCAGTTCCGAGAACGCGGCGAGCACCAAGCTGTCATGCAGCTGACGGTCACCTGCTCGCAGAGCCTGGAAAGCGCCGTCGACCATTCTGGCGGTGATGTCGGGCTTTTTGTTCCGCCTTTCGGCGGAGTCCCGGACAAGGCGGGTGGTTGGTCCGAGGGTTGCGGACAGGGTCGCGAGCACTCCGATCCTGGCACCCGATTCGACGGCGACCCCGGCCATGGGAGCGTCGATACGCAGAACGGGGATGGAGACAAAGTCCTTGGCGGCAATTGCGGCTTCGCCGATGGAGGAGCAACTCACCAACAATGCCTGGGCACCTGATTCCTCGGCGTAGCGCGCATAGTTGACCAGCCGTCGTCGAACATGTCCTGGCGTTGTTCCCATGGCAATGGTGTCCTGGAGCAGGGATTCGTCCACGTAGTGCAGGACACGAAGGCCCGGGACTACCTCGGAGGCGAGGGTTTCCATGTCCTTCACCAAGCCGGGGATGGTGTGCAACATTGCAAGTACCGGGGGGTTAGTCATGCAAACGAGCGTATGGCACAAAAAGCCAATGATTATCAGCGCATCGGACAACCCATTCTTTCTGAAAACGAAAGAAGTGGTCCCCTTGTAGTGAGGAAAGCTAGGACCCCAACCTCGCCGCCAGCCCCTGGCGCAGATGGTCAATGGCCGCGGTGATCCGGCGGGGTGTTTTGGCCGTGGCAGGGTAAAGGGCAAAAATATCGGCGCTTGGGGTCGGGACGTCCGGGAGGATCTGCTGGAGTACTCCCTGACGGATCAGCGGGTTGACGTGCCACGTAGAGCGCATAATCAACCCGAGGCCCTGGATGCACCAGTCGGTCACTACGTCTCCGTCGTCGCTGATCATGCTGCCTCTGACATCGACGTAATCCTGCCCCTGTCCTCCAAAGCGCCACAGCGAATAGTCGGCATTGTTTTCCCGCAGGACGATGCAGTTGTGGCGCTCCAGATCCCTGATGGTCCGCAGCGGAGGGGCACCTTTCATATAGCCCGGCGCGGCGCACACAATCCTCCGGTTCGGCGCGAGGAGTTTTCCCTTGAGCCTGGAGTCCGACAATCCTCCAACGCGGACCGCGATGTCGAAATTCGTGCCGGCTATGTTCAAAGGCAGCGGCGAAAGCTCCAGGTCTATCTGAATCAGGGGGTGCTGCCGGACGAACTCCCCCAGCAGCGGCGCAATGTGCTTGCGTCCAATGCCCAGGCTCGAGTGCACACGGAGGCGCCCCTTGAGCTCACCATGCTGCACGGACAGCGCGTCTTCGAGATCTGTTTTCTGCTGCAGGATGGCCACGGCACCTGTCGCATAACGTTGTCCCTCTTCGGTGAGGGTCAGTCGGCGGGTGCTGCGCCGGACCAGCGCTACCCCAAGCCGTGACTCCAGCGCAGCAAGGCGTTTGCTGACGGCTGACACCGACTTTCCCCAGTTCCTGGCTGCTTCAGTGAGGCTCTGGGAACGGGAGATCTGTTCAAAAAACTCCAAATCATCGATCGATGTAAGGTCCATCTCCTGCTTCTTTCGTTTTTGGAAACAATGCATTGTCTCACAGCCCCTTAATCGGCTTCTTTTTGTGTCGTACGCTCGAGTGACTGGAAGCACAGCCGACGGTGGAGCTCTCCAACTGAACCCGAAACCGGAACAACGGCGCGCAATAAGGGAAAGCAAGGTAAAGCATGACTGCACTCGAAACGGACGTCGTCATCGTCGGTGTCGGCTCCGTAGGAAGCATGGCAAGTTGGCAGCTCGCCTCCCGCGGTCAGCGGGTCATCGGAATTGACAGGTTTTCAATCCCGGGCCCCTTCTCCGCCTACGCCGGGGAATCCCGTATCTTCCGCAAGGTATACGCAGAAGGCGGGCACTACACCCCTCTCCTACAGAGGTCACAGGACCTTTGGCGTGAACTGGAGAAAGCCACCGGTACCGAGCTACTCACCACCACCGGCGCTGTCACGATTTACGACGACAACAACCCGCGGCTGGCATCCCTCCTTGCAGCGGGGAAAGACAACGGCCTTGACTACCAGCTTCTCCGGGGCGAAGAAGCAAGGGCAAAGTATCCCGAACACGTGATTAGGGACACGGACGTTACAATCCTTGATCCGGAGGGCGGTTACCTGAAGTCGGAGAAGGCCGTGACGGTGGCCCTGGCAGAGGCCGCCCGCCTTGGCGCCCGGTTCCTCGGAAACCGGAAAGCACACAGCGTTGAGAAGCATGGTGACCGATACCTCGTCCGGACAGACCAGGAAGAAATCATTGCCTCGCGGGTGATCATCTCCCAAGGCAACGGTGCGGGAGCACTCTGCAAAGAACTCGGCGTCCACCTTTCCGTCCTGCCGCAAATCCTTACCTGGTTCCCCGCTGCGGACCCGGCAACATTCTGCAGGGAAGACATGCCGGTCTTCCTCAGGAGGGCCGAGGAAGACGGCAGGCCGGACAAAGCCCAGTTCTACGGATTCCCGAGTGCTGACGGTTGGACGGTGAAAGTCGTCGCGAGCATATTCCTGGATGAGGTTGAGTCCATGGAGAAGCCTCCTACCTGGGATCCCCGGCATTTGAACACCATCCGGGCGTGGGTCCGGGAGTTCATTCCCGGACTGGTTCCGGAACCCCTTCGGGTTGCCGTGTGCGCGGATGGTCATTTGCCTGACGCGACGGGGCTGCTGGGGCTGGTTCCCGGAATGGAAGGCGTGGTGGCCGCCGCCGGCTTCTCCGGCCACGGCTTCAAGATGGCCTCCGCGCTGGGAGCCGTTGCCGCAGACCTTGTGCTGGACGGAACAACGGCCACAGACGTCAGTTTCCTGAACCCCGCGAGGTTCCTCGGACCAGACGCACGGCTCTCCTCACTGGCTCTGGGTTGAGCCTAAGAATCCCCTCCTCTACCCCCAAAAAAATACAAGATCCTTAAGAACGGACGAATCATGGCAGACACGAACTTTCGGCCGAAGTACATCTCCTACGATGTCTACGGAACGCTGATCAATTTCAACATTTACCCCACCACCCAGCGCTTGCTCGCCGATCGCATCCCCGAAGAACAGTGGCTTGCCTTCAAGAAGGTATTCCGCGCGTACCGGTTCGACGAGGTCAATGGCGACTACAAGCCCTACGTCGAGATCCTTCAGAGTGCCTTTGACCGCGCGTGCAAGCGGTTTGGCATTGGACCGACCCCGGGTGCCGGCGCAGAGCTTGCTGAAGCGGTACGCAGCTCCGTCGCCCACGAGGATGTGCCGGCTGCGCTGAAGCTCCAAGGCGACAACTACAAGCTGGTGGCCCTGTCCAACGCCGACGACAGTTTCCTGGACATCAGCATTCCCAAGCTCGGTGCAGAGTGGCACGCTGTGTTTACCGCTGAGCAGGCCCGGGCCTACAAACCGCGTCTTCAAGCGTTCGAGTACATGCTCGATACCCTGGATGCCAGGCCGGAGGACTTCCTGCACGTCTCCTCGCATCCCCTGTATGACCACATCCCGATGTACAACCTGGGCTTCCGGGACCTTGTCATGCTGGACCGTGGTGCTGAACCCTTCGCCGACGGGTACAACATCGCCACTGTGAAGTCCCTGGACGAGCTCAATAGGCACCTCGGTCTGTAGATATTCGCAAAAACCGCCGGAGGGGAACGACGCATTAAGCGGCGCTCCCCTCCGGCGGTTTGGAAAACCGGCTAGTTCTTGTGCACCAGGTAGATGGCGCCGGTGGTCACGTCCTCTTCGAGCGCCTCCAGCGTACGTCCCCGGGTTTCCGGGACCTGGGTGTAGATGAAGACCAGGGCGAGGATGCCCACAACACCAAACAGGAAGAACGTTCCCGTGATACCCATCCCGGCAACGAGTGTGGGGAAGAAGAGACCCAGCAGGGCGTTTGCGATCCAGAGGCAGAAGACGGACAGGCCGATGGCGAAGCCGCGGACGTGCAACGGGAAGATCTCGGACAGCATCACCCAGACCGCAATGTTCAGGAACGTCTGCATCGATCCCACGAACGCCACAACCAGGAAAAGGATCACGAACGGCCTGGCTGCATTGCCCACGGGGAGGACGATCGACGCGATGCCGATGAGGAAGTGGCAGACCGTGGTCAAGGTGAAACCAAGGAGCAGCGTGGTGCGGCGGTTAACGCGCTGCATCAGCGTCAGTGCAATGACACCCCCGACGACGGCGATCACACCGGGCGCGATGTTGGCGATGAGGGCGGCGTTGGAGTCGAATCCGGCCTCAACGAGTACGGATTGGCCGTAGTACATGATCGAGTTGATGCCCGTCAGCTGTTGAGCCACACCCAACCCGATGCCTACAAGAATGATGCGCAGGATCCACTTGTCCTTCAGTGCACCCCATGAGGTAGCCCTCGATGCCCTTTCTTCGTCCGCGAGGTGCTTTACGTCTGCCATTTCTGCCTCGGCGCGATCGTCCGAACGAATGGTCTTCAGCACCGCCAAGGCCTCCGGGTTTCTGCCCTTTGAGATCAGCCAGCGAGGAGATTCCGGCATCCGCAGCATGCCAAAGAACAGTGCGATGGCGGGAAGGGCGGCAACAGCGAGCATGATCCGCCAGACCCCGTCAACTTCGCCCCAGACATTGCCGATGATGGCGTTGACAACGAACGCAGCCAGCTGGCCGATGACGATCATGAGTTCGTTCCGCCCGGCCAGGGAACCACGGATTTCGTAGGGCGCCAGCTCGGCAAGGAAGACGGGCACCACAGTGGAAGCACCGCCTACGGCCAGGCCGAGGATAATGCGCCCAATGACCATTACCTCGAAGCTTGGCGCCGAGACACAGGCCAAGGTACCAGTGAGGAACAGCACGGCCAGGAGGATGATCGTCTTCCTGCGGCCCCAGCTATCGGAGAGGCGGCCACCTCCGACTGCTCCGGCAGCTGCGCCAAACAAAAGCGAACTGGTGACGATTCCTTCCGTGAGCGGCGTCAGGGCGAGGTCGGCCGTCATTGGCCTCAGTGCGCCGTTGATGACACCCGTGTCGTAGCCGAACAGCAGGCCGCCGAACGTTGCCACCAAGGCAACAAGGCCCAGCCGCTTACGGTGTGGGCCATTGGTTAGCGGGGGAAGGGCGGCATTGCCGGTTCCTTTGCTCTGCGTTTGCGTAGCAGACATCAGGACTCCTTTGTCAGTGTGTTGCGGGCCATACTCGCCCGCGCTGAATCCAGACTAACGCGCGAAAGGCTTAAATGTAAGGTCAAACTAACAAATGATGAATTTACCCGCTTTGCCCGTGGGAGGATGAACTATGGCTCCTGACCCTCAACACCGCCCCGCCACGCAAAGCGACGTCGCGCGCGAAGTGGGCGTGTCCCGCACCTTGGTGTCCTTCGCCTTTCGCGGCGCGCCAGGTGTCAGCCACGAGACGAAGCAGGCCATCTTCGAGGCCGCGAAGCGTCTCGGGTACCGGCCCAACGCGGTAGCAGCCGATCTGGCACGCAAGCACCGTTCCGCCGTCGGGCTTTATCTGCTGGATATCCGCAACGAGATTTACGCTGATGTCCTCAGCGGCGTCCGCACGGCGCTCCCCCAAGACAACAACCGGCTCATCCTGAGCGTTTCGCGGTCCGTGGATGGTGTGGATCCCGGCGCGCTGGAATCGCTGATTGAGGCCCGGGTCGGAATTATCATCGCCGCGACGCTGCTGGACTCGGACGAACACGTGCAGGAGATGGCCCGGATCGTCCCGCTGGTGAGTGTGACCCGGCCGGTGCCCGGCGTGGACAGTGTCTACTCGGATGACCTTGCGGGGGCTCGGGCGGCAACTGAACATCTACTTGGCCTCGGGCATACGCGCATCGCCCATCTCTCTGGCCCGGTCTACGACGGCCACGTCGTCCGCCGCCAGAGTTACGAGCAGACAATGCGGGCCGCCGGACTCACGCCGCAGACGGTTGCCGCAGAGGACTTCACGCCGGACGCAGGAGAGCGGGCCGCCGCACAAATACTGAACCAGCACCACCGGCCCACGGCAATCTTCACCCACAACGACCAGCTGGCCCTCGGCGTCCGTGAAGCGGCCTACGCACGGGGACTCTCGATTCCCGAAGATTTGTCCCTTGTGGGCTACGACAATTCCAGGACAGCACACCTGCACGGCATCGACCTCACATCCGTGGATTTGCATGCCGTTGAATTGGGCCGGACCGCCGGCACAGTAGCCCTGGAGCGGCTCAATAATCCGGATGCCCCTATCGCCGACGAACGCCTCATGCCGCAGTTGGTGGTGCGCAACTCCACGGCGCGGGTCAGGGGCGCAGCCGGTTAGTTGAGTTTTACGTGTGGGTCGGGGTCAGCCGTGAATGGGTTCGCCAGCGACCTGCTGGTCGGCGAGGTTGATGAAAGGCTCAAGGTGAATGATGAATGGGCTGGATGTGGGTGCAAGCTCCAGCGCTGACGGGACGTCTTAGCGGCCGTGACGCGGCCTCTTAACGGCCCACGCTATACCGCACATGGGTGACGAGTTTGGTGCCGGCCACTTCCGTGGGTTCAAGCTTGAGATTGCCCACGCCGTCCAACAACCGCTCGCCTCCGCCCAGGATCATGGGCGAAATGTGGAGCCGCAACTCGTCCATCAGCCCTGCGTCCAGGTACTGGCGGGCTGTCCGGGCTCCGCCGGCGATGGCTACGTCTTTGCTTCCTGCGGCCTTCCGTGCCTGGGCAAGGGCGGATTCGATCCCGTCGGTCACGAAATGGAAGGTGGTGCCGCCCTGCATCTCCAACGGCTCATGCTGATGGTGGGTCAGGACGAAAACCGGCGCGTGATAGGGCGGTTCCTCACCCCACCATCCCCGCCATTCCTCGTCCCACATGTCCGGCCCGGGGCCCGCGAACATGTTCCGGCCCATGATGAAGGCACCTGCAGCGAGGATTTCTTCAACCTGGGCCGCGTTGGCTTCGGCCTCTTCAAACATCCATCGGTGCAGCAGCTCTCCGCCGTCGCCCAGTGGCTCCGACATTCGCTGGTTGGGACCGGCGACGAAGCCGTCCAGGGAGATGGTCAGATCGCACGTCACTCGACTCATTTGCCCATCATGCCACTGGGAAACCCGATAGGGCGTTGCTTCCTGACCTTGTTTGGCGACGAGTACCGCCATAATCAACCTCCTTTGGGTGATTTGTGGGCCAGTGACAGCCAAAGAGGGTCAGGAAGCCAGTGGCCACCCTCGCCAAATCCCCACCCGCGGCGGAAACTGGGGCTACACATCTCAGGAGGACCACATGACATCCGTGCTGTTGGAGCGACTCAACATCCTGGTCGGTGAATGGGAGACTACTGCCCCCGGCATGGACGCTGTGGGCCGAACAACGTTCGAATGGCTGCAGGGCGGCGGTTTCCTGATCCAACGCTCCACTGTGGAGAGGCCGGAATTCCCGAATGCTATCTGCACTATCGGCGCTACAGGATCAGACGGCGCACTCCAGCAGCACTACTTTGATTCCCGAGGAGTCGCCCGCGTCCTGGACATGACCCTGGAAGGGAATGTGTGGACCCTTTTCCGGGATGGCCCCGATTGGCCGCAACGCTACATTGGCCACATCAGCGAGGACGGGAACACCATCACAGGCCGCTGGGAACGGGGAAACTACCTCGGTGCACCGCTTGAGCACGACTTCGACCTGAACTTCACCCGGATCATCGCGTGACATCCGGCCGGCCGCGCTGGATCACAGGAATAACTCCACCTCATGGACAGATCCCCGGCCCGGTGGGAACATAAGGGCGATAGTCCGGAGGCACCGCCCGGTCACGCCGGAGCTGCCTTCATGTCAGCTTTCCTCTGAGAGGAACGGCCATGGGTCGTCTGGGGACCGGGAACAGCGGGAATACGGGTGCGGATCCCGCACCCGATCCGGCACGCCACAGTGCACAGGACATCGAAAGACACCACATCGAAGAAGTTGACGCCGTGGTGGTCGGTTCCGGGTTCGGTGGTTCGGTGGCTGCACTTCGCCTGGCCGAGGCCGGACAATCCGTGGTGCTCATGGAACGTGGCAAGCCCTATCCGCCCGGTAGTTTCGCGCGTTCGCCCGCGGAGATGGGCCGGAATTTCTGGGACCCGGACCGCGGTCTGTATGGGCTTTTTGATGCCTGGACATTCCGGGGCACGGAGGGCCTGGTGTCCAGTGGCCTGGGCGGCGGTTCTCTAATCTACGCCAACGTCCTCCTGCGCAAGGACGAGAAATGGTTCGTCAACGAGTCCCCCATCCCTGGCGGCGGTTACGAGAATTGGCCTTTCACGCGGGCGGACCTTGACCCGTACTACAAGGCCGCAGAAGACATGCTCCAACCGGTCCGTTATCCGTACCATGACACGCCCAAAACCCTGGCCATGGAGAAGACAGCCGCAACCCTCGGCCTACCCATCAGCAGGCCACCCATTGCCGTCACGTTTTCCACGGAGCCCACCAAGGAACCTCAAACCAACAGGCCACTCCCCCTCCCGGAGTACGGCAGCATCCACGGTCCAAACACCGTCCGGACCACGTGCACGCTCAGCGGTGAATGCGACATAGGCTGCAACGCCGGTGCCAAGAACACGCTGGACCACAACTACATCTCGGCAGCCGCTCATCAGGGGGCGGATATCCGCACATTCCACGATGTCCGCGGGATCAGGCCACTTGCAAGGGGAGGATACGAGGTCCGCTATGTGGTGCACGATCCTGAGCGCCAAGGCGAACTCCTCAAGGAACGAATCATTCACTGCCGCCGGCTCATCCTTGGCGCCGGCACGTTCGGCACCAACTTCCTGCTCCTGCGTAACCGAAGCTCACTGCCCGCCCTGAGCGACGCCCTGGGCACCCGTTTCAGCGGCAACGGCGATCTGCTGACGTTCATCATGGGCGCCAAAACTCCTGGCGCGAATGGTTCGCCACCGGGAGTGCGAACACTCACCGGCAGCCGCGGGCCAGTCATCACCACAGCGATCCGGATTCCCGATTCCAACGACGACGACGGCGATGGCCGCGGCTACTACGTGGAGGACGCCGGGTATCCGGCCTTCATGAACTGGCTCATGGAGACCGCCCAGCTCAGCACCACCGTTAAGCGGACAGCCAAGGTTGCCCGTCAACTGCTGAAGGACAGATTGTTCGACGCCGGGCGGTCCAACGTTTCGGCCGACCTCGCCGCCGCACTGGGTGACGGTCGCCTATCCTCCAGTTCCGTGCCGCTGCTCGGGATGGGAAGGGATATCCCCGACGGCGTCATGACCCTTCGCGACGGAAGGCTCGCTATCGCATGGACCATGGCCACGTCCAAGGACTACTTCGGACGCGTCCGCGGAACGATGTCCGAGATCGCCAAGGACCTCGACGGGGACTTCATCGACAACCCCCTGTGGTGGGCCAAGCGCGTCATCACGGTCCACCCGATTGGCGGCGCACCATCCGGCCGCCATCCCGGCGAGGCGGTGTGTGACTCCTATGGTGAGGTGTTCGGTTATCCCGGCTTGTTCGTCATGGACGGGGCAGCCATGCCTGGCCCGGTGGGCGCCAACCCTTCGCTGACCATTTCCGCTTTCGCCGAACGCGCATGCCACCACATCCTGGAGGACGGCCACGTCCTTAAAGACACTTACAGTGCCGGACACAGGGGAATTTCCCCTGCCGATACTGCCGGAAGTGACGACTGGACCAGTGATGATCTGCTTGGCGCTGACGACACTGCGAACGACGTCGACGCCTCGGTTCCGCGCGAATTGGCGCCGGACGCGACCAAGGGCAAGGGTGCGCGGGAGGAGCGGCCTGCGAGCGCAGTTGAGGATGGCGCAGCTGCCACGACGGGAACCAGGAGCCGTGGTTTGGGGTTGCCGCAACTGCCGGACCAGCAACCGGCTGCAAGAGACGCGCGGACGTCTGTACGGTTCACGGAGCAGATGCATGGCTGGTTCAGCCCGGGAATCACTGACCCGGAGAAGGGGCGAAGCCTGGGCAGGGACCGGAGCCGCAGGATCATGTTCGAGCTGACGATTACCGCAGAGGACATGGACGCGTTTGTGGAGGATCCGAGCCACCCTGCGAAGGCGGAGGGGTATGTGCTCGCAGACTTTTTCGGTGGCCGGATGCCTGTGGAGCGCGGCTGGTTCAACCTCTTTGTGGAGGACGCTTCCGACGACGGCAGGCCGGCCAGGCGCATGCTGTACCGGTTGTGGCTGCGGGACCCGGGCGGGACACCGTTCACGTTCACCGGGTACAAGTTGATCCATAACGAGGCAGGGCTGGATATTTGGCAGGACACCACAACGCTGTACGCGAGAATCCTGCGTGGCCACGTTCCGCCGTCGGAAGCCTCTGACGTCCAAGAGCCCGGCGAGGAGGACGTCTTCGGTGCCGGGATTCTGTACATCCGCCCGCTGGACTTCGCCAAGCAGCTGACCACCTTCCGTGCCGAGGGTCCGGCGCTGGCCGCGGGTTTGGCGTCCTTCATGAAATTGTTCGCCGGTGAGTTGTGGCAGGTCTACGGGCGGGGCCTCAAACGGGTTCCGTTCCCGGTCCGGAGCCCACTGCGACGGCCACGCAGATGAAGAGCTGGGAGCTTGCGAGGCATCGTGCTGTCCTGGGCTTCACTCCCCAGGCAGCGGTTCGCTGGCTCTCGCCGATGTCCCTGGCACGGACGGCATTGAAGGTCATGGCAGCTACTGTGTTCGCGGACTTCGGCGACAAGAGGGAACTCGAGGGGAGCTTCCCTGGGGATCCCTTGCGCTTGGACAAACTCCCCGTCCCTGGCCAACCGGCCCAGCCGCCGGTCACAAGCCGAGGGCTCCCGTCGCCCGGGGAGCTTGAAGCGTCCCGCACCGCAAAGCCCAGCGAGCCCTTGGCGCCCGTGGACCTATGGCTCGATTACACCGCCGATCTTGGAGACGGCTTCGACGCGACCTACTCCGTCGCGCTGCTGCTTGCCGAGGACAAGCTAACGGTTGACGGCCATGATCTTCCCCGCGGGAGGGTCCTGGTCCTGGGCGGCGATGAGGTGTACCCCGTTGCCTCACCGGCCGCCTACGAGAACCGGATGGCAGGACCATACCGGATGGCGCTCCCCAGTCCTGCGTTGCAGGGCCCGCTGAGCGCCCTAAAACCCGTGCCAAGCACGCAGAGTGGGCCCCACAACGAGACACCCATCATGCTCGCGCTCCCCGGCAACCACGACTGGTACGACGGCCTCACTTCGTTCATCCGGATGTTCACCCGGCAACGGAGCATCGGGGGCTGGCGGACCATCCAGACCCGCAGCTACTTCGCGGTCCGGCTCACGGGTCAATCGCCCACGGAGGCTTCCGGCGAACGGCAGGACGGCACGCCCGGCTGGTGGATCCTGGGCCTGGACAGCCAGCTCGGACAGTACATCGACGAACCACAACTGGACTACTTTTACCGGAACGTCACCCTCCGGCTCCAACCCGGAGACGCCATCATCCTGTGCGTGGCAGCTCCCTTTTGGGTTGACGCCGGGCACCCGGGACCCAATGAGTTCAGGCAGGTCAACTTTTTCGAGCAGGACTACCTTCGCCGTCGGTTCAATCCCGTGACGGGCCTGTTCGAGCCCACCGGCGCAAACGTCCGGCTATGGCTCACCGGCGACCTGCACCACTACTCCCGCTACGAGGAGCAAACCTCTCCTGACGGAACGCAAATGATCACCTGCGGCCTGGGCGGCGCGTACCTTTCAGACGCCCATTGGCTCCCGGAGCACCTCGTCCTTCCCTGCCACGACAACGCGCCGGGCCTGTCCTCCAGCGTCACCCAAACCGGAAACGCCCACGGCGGCAAGGACCAGGAACCCCCACCCCGCCATTTCACCCGCATGCCTACCCTCTACCCGGACCAGGGAGATTCCCAGTTGCTCGGTCCCCGGCTCGCGAACCCCTTCTCGCAATATTGGCTTCCCATCCGCAACCCTGGCTTCGGTTTGTCCCTGGGCATTGTGCACGTGATCGCAGCACTAACGCTTTGGACAGTCTTCAGCGCCTTCCGCGGGGAATCCTTCGTGGACAGCCTCCGCAGCCTGACCCGTGGAAACACGCTGCTCCTCATCGTGATCCTGATCCTTGCGGTGCCGCTCCTGCTCGCAGTCCTCTCACTGGTGGCACGGCTACTTGGGCTTGCCAAGGCAGGAATCGTGGTCTTCACCCGCGGCGCGCTCTACCAGCTGTCCGCGCTCGCGGTGGGTGCCGCCGTCGTGATCCTGCTTCCCTGGCCGAACGGCTGGCCGGACGTCGTCATCCTGCTGCTGGCGCTTGCGGCGGTGTACCTGGGCGGCTGGGCCGTTGGCAGTGAGGCCTTCGCCCTGTTCATCCTGGCGACGCCCAGCGGGGAGGTCTCTACCTGGAAAATGTCCGGCCAATCCATCGAAGACCATAAAGGCTTCCTGCGCCTCCACCTCGCCGCCGACGGCACCCTCACTGTCTACCCGCTGGTGGTGGACACAGTCTGCCGCGATTGGCAGCTGGCCCGGAACGACGACGGCGCGCGGCTGGTTCCGGAGTCCGGCCTGCCCGCCGTGCGGCTGCTTGAAGAACCCATCACCATCACGCGGAAAGGAACCGCACCATGATCATCACCCGTGCCGAGCACCGGACCGAGGTCATCCCTTTCCGGGCCCGGGACAACACCCCTTTGAGCCTGGTCCATGTGACATCGCCCGTGGAGGTGACCAAAGGGCCGGTCATGCTGGTCCACGGTTCCGGCGTCCGGGCAGAGCTGTTCAGGCCTCCGGTCCGGACCACCATAGTGGACGTCCTGCTGGAGGACGGATGGGACGTGTGGATGCTGAACTGGCGGGCATCCATTGATCTCGATCCCCTGTCCTGGATGCTCGCCGACGCCGCCGTGTACGACCACCCGGCCGCCGTCGAGCACGTGTTGAACGCCACCGGCGCGGAAACGATGAAGGCCGTCATCCACTGCCAGGGATCGACGTCGTTCACCATGTCCGCGGTGGCCGGTCTCCTGCCCCAGGTGGACACGATCGTCTCCAACGCGGTCTCCCTTCATCCCGTGGTGCCGGCGTTCTCGCGGTTGAAGATCGACTACCTGACGCCGGTGGTCAAGGTCTTTACCCCCTACTTGTCCCCGGCGTGGGGCTATAAATCGCAGGGCTACTTCACGCGGGCCATCCGGGGCCTGGTCAAAGCCACGCACCGCGAGTGCGACAACATCGTCTGCAAGATGGTCAGCTTCACCTACGGCAGCGGCCGCCCGGCCCTTTGGGCGCACGAAAACCTCGACGACGCCACCCACCAATGGCTCAGCGGTGAGTTCGCCGAGGTCCCGGTGACGTTCTTCGAGGAGATGGGCGGCAGTATCAAAGCCGGGCACATGGTGGCTGCCGGAGACCATCCTGAACTGCCGGATAACTTCGTGGCCGAGGCTCCCCAAACCGATGCACGATTCGCATTCATCGCCGGGCTGGACAACCTCTGTTTCCTTCCCGAGAGCCAGCAACGCACCTTCGAATTCTTCCAGCAACACCGGCCCGGAAAGGACTCCCTCCACCTCATCCCCGGCTATGGCCATCTGGACGTCTTCTTCGGCGATCACGCATGGCAGGACACCTTTCCGGTCATCGTCCAGGAGCTCAACGGAACCAAGGAACCGAACTCATGAAAACACTCACCGAACTGGTTACTCCCCTGCTCAAGCTCATGCCGTCCCCGGTTCCCCGCCGCCAGGAACGGCTCCGTGGCCAGCACGCACTGGCCGATGGCATCAAGTACGTCATGCCGGTCAATTCCGACGACTCCCCCGTGCTCATGGCCGCTTTCCCCATCAACAAGAAAGCCGCGGCGGCAGCACTCCCGGGCACGGAGATGCGGCCCTTCAGCCTGGGCGGCAAAGGGCTGTTGGTGGTCACGGTGGTCAACTACAAGTCAACGGACATCGGCAAGTACATCGAATACTCACTGGCCATCGCCATCACGCACGGCAGCAGGCCGGCCCCACCCATCCTCCCGCTGATCTTCCAAAAAACCTTCAAGCTGGGCCAGTTCGTGGTGGACCTCCCCGTCAGTTCCGAGGTTTCCGTCAAGGGAGGCAAGGGAATCTGGGGCATGCCCAAGCATCAGGCCAACCTGGACTTCGTGGTCACTGATTCCACCGTGTCAGCACAATATGACAAGGACGGCCAACTGGGTTGCTACATCGAAATTGAACGTCCTGAACCCCTGGCGTTGCCGCTGAAACTGGCAGCCTCAAACTATTGCGTCTTCCGGAACATGCTCTGGAAATCCGACATCTACTTCGAAGCCACCGGAGACATCGCCCTGGGCGCCCAGGCCAAGGCGCGCCTCATCCTCGGTGACGCGCCCGGCGTCGAGCCTTTGAAGAACCTGCAGGTTGAGAGTAAGCCGGTCTTCACCGCCTGGCTGCCGCAGGCCCACGGTGTCCTGGACGACCACTACGAAGCCTGGTTCCTCACGGCACCCTCAGAATCCGCTGCCGCCGCCCTTCGGGGAGGCGACATGCTGGACAGCGTCGTGAACCTGGGCCAGAGCCAGGAATGGCTGGCACCGCCGGACCGGAGCAGGACCGCAGGCACGGCACCAGGCTCCGGCGCCATCCCCCGCGCTACCCCGGGAAGCATCCAATGAACTGGCTACTCCTCATAAACGCGCTCTACTTCCTGTTCGGCGCAACCATGTACGTGGGCACCATGTGGGTCCTCAAATTCTTCCTGTACCCAACATGGCGCTCGTTGGCCCGCGAAAACGTAGACATGCACTTCGGTATCCCCACCCGCGCAGCCACCAAGTTCTTCACCATCGTTGTGCCCATCATGTTCATTTCCGGCGGCATCCTGGTGTGGTCCGAGTGGGGCACCATCCGCGTCATACCAGCCATCATTTGCCTGGTGGGCATCATCGTCCTGACCTGGGTGGGCCAGGGCATCATCATCCCCATCAACAAGCGCATCCGCGGCGGCGACTTCGCAGACGACGCCGAACTCCGCTCCCTGCTCAAACGCTGGATGATGCTCAACGACATCCGCTTCTACGTCTCAACACTGACATGGGCCGCGATGGTGTGGCTGCTCGTTGACCGCGGTCGCCTGCTGGAGTCCTTCGCATGACCGCCCATCAGCCGGCACAGCCGGCCCACCATCACGAGCCCCATAACCAGCCTCACCACCAGGCCCGGCGCCCCGGCCTGATGGCCTGGGCCACCGCCGATCCACTGCGCGCCGTCCTGGCAGCGATTGCTGTCATCACGGTCCTGACCGGTGCCGTGCAGGTTCCCTTTGGCGGCACGGTCCTGCAACTGATCGGGGCCGACTCCACGCCCGGAATGCGGCAACTCTTCGGCACAGTGGGCATGTTCATGGTGGTGGTGGGCGGACTGCTCCTCCACACACTGCTCAACGCCGTGCCCTCCCCCGAGGTGGTGCTCTGGTCCGGGCTGCAGAAAACCGGGGCATTCGGAGCCGTCGGAATCGGGGTACTGAACGGCGTCTTCTCACCCATCGCGCTGCTGGTGGCTTTCTTTGACCTCGCGACGGCGGTGCTCCTGTTCCTCTATTGGCGCAGGATCAGTGGAGCCATGGCAGCAGGAACCGAACTGTGAAGCGTTCTTTGGTGCTCGCCGGTGGCGGAATGCGCGTAGCCTGGCAGGCCGGCGTCATGCGGGCGCTCGCCGAGGAAGGCCTGGAGTTCCAGCATGTTGACGGCAGTTCCGGAGGGATCCTGACGGCGGGGATGCTGCTGTCCGGGGTGACACCCAAGGAAATGTGCACGCGCTGGTCCGGCGTGGACGTTAAGGACTTCGGCTCGGCACTGCCGATCGGTGACTACCTCAAGGGCCCATGGGCGCTGCCCGCTATTGGTGACGCGGACGGCATCCTGAACAAGGTCTTTCCCGCCCTGGGGATCAACGACGCGACTATCCGTAGCCGCACGGCGGAACAGGGCGCCGTCGAAGGTTCCTTCAACGTGGTGGAGTTCACCGGGAAGCAATGCCACGCCATCGATGCCACAGCGATTGACGCGGAGCTCATGGCCGCAGGAATGTCGCTTCCCCTCTTCCTGACACCGCTGCGGCGGGACGGGAAGATCTGGACGGATGCGGTCTGGATGCGTGACGCCAATGTAGCCGAAGCCCTGCGCCGGGGAGCCGAGGAAGTGTGGCTGATTTGGTGCATCGGCAACTCGCCATATTGGGGCGACGGGCCCTTGGAGCAGTACGTCCACATGATCGAAATGAGCGCCATGGGAGCCCTCCTTGCGGATTTCGAGGTTGCAAGCGCGGCTGGACGCGAGTTTGTCCTGCATGTGGTGCGTCCTGAACATCCGCTCCCGCTTGACCCCGAGTTCTATCTGGGAAGGATCGACGCCGACACCCTGATCGGCATGGGTTACCGTGACGCCCGGGCGTACCTGGACACCATGACACCAGCCGGCGTACCGAAAGACGCGGGTTGCACCGCCATGACAGAACCGGCTGCGGGCGTCCGTTTCAACGACACCCTGCGTGGAGAACTGGATGGCTCACCCCTGACGTTCAAAGCCACCGTCATGCTGCCCACGGCCGGGTCCGGTGCGCCCGCGCAGTTCACGGGATACCTGGAGAACCCGCTCTTCGGCGGCCGCGTCTTTTTCGCGGATGGACGCGTTGAAACGGAAGGCCACGACGTCACCTACCGTGCACGGATCAGGCTCGACGGCGGGTGGCAGGACGTGTCCCTGACGCGCACCTTGCGGGACGATCCCGGTCCGGATGCCTGGACCGACTCGCGCCAGGCAGTATTGCACGTTCACGGCATGCAGGTGGACAAACTGACTGCCGGACTAACCATGAGCCTTGCCGACGCCGCAGGGCTTCTGGCCTCGGTAGAGCCCGTGGGTGCCCACGGCTTCGTTGACCGGGCAGAGGCAGTGGCCAGCTTCGCTGCCAACGGTTTACGGGAGTTGCTGGCACGGTACTGACCGCCACTGTGATCCACGTTATTACCGGCGGGTAAACAGTGCACTACGGATCTGCAAAAGATGGCAACAACGGGGAAACACCCGCGAAAAACCGGGACTCTACGCTGATGATCAACAGGTCACGCCAGCGAAAGGGCCAAACATGTCCTCCACCCCCGTTCACATTGTCATTGCAGGCGCAGGTCCGGCCGCCCAGGCTTTGGTGCGGCGGCTGGCCGGTGATGGATCAGGCTCCCGGCAACGCCCCTTCGATGGCACCATCACCGTGCTCAGCAACCGCGACGAATGCCCCGACGCGCTCCTGAAGCTGGCAGAACTGCCGCAGGTCTCGGTCCGGTTCGGGCAGGCCGCAAGTTTCATTGACGCAGAAGCGAAAATCGTCACCACGGTGGATGGCATGGAGTTCTCCTACGACCAACTGGTGATCGCCACGGGGTCGGCTCCCAGCCTCCCGCCGGTTGTCGGAGCCGAAGCCAGCCTCAGCTACTCCACTATCGACGACGCCGCGAACATCGGCGAAGCGGTCAAGGACGTCACCAGAATCGTTGGCCGGCGGCCGTTGGGAATCCTCGTGGGCAATGGTCCCGCAGCGGGCCAGGCAGAGGCCGTGCTCCGGGCCCGCGGAGTCCGTCCCGTCCGCACCACCCTCCGCCCAGCCGCCGTCGTTTCTTCCAACGTAGACACGCTTGTATCCGATTCCGCAGTGCCTGCCACCGGGATCGTCTTCGAAGACGGCAGCAGCATGAACGGCGACCTCGTGATCCTCGCCGAAGAACGTACGGCGCGCGCCGAACTCGCGGAAAGCGCGGGCCTCCAGATAGCTTCCGACGGCGGCATCGCAGTAGGTCGCGACCTCGCTACCTCGGTTCCGGGCATCTGGGCGATCGGCGATGCCGCTTCCTGCGACGGCCTTCGCCTGGGCCTTCTCCTCTCTGCCGAGTCCTCCGCCATGCTGTGCGTTTCCGGGATGCTCTTGGGCGCATGGGGCAGCAGCCAGCAGGCCGCGAAGGCGGCATAGCCGTTGCCTCCAGCGTGGTGGTACCGCTGCAGTGCCACGAGGGAACATGATCGTGGCAAGATGGTCCTTTGACGGGCAGTGACAACCCTGCGGCCATCGGGCCGGCCACGCCCGGCACGGAAGGATCCCATGAGCAACGAAGCCGTCGCGCCTGCAAGCATCGCCTCGTACATCGACCACACACTGTTGAAGCCCGAGGCCAGCGAGGCCGAGGTTTTGAAGGTGTGCGCCGAGGCCGTCGAGTACAAATTCAAGTCCGTCTGCGTCAATCCGATCTGGGTCAAGACCGTCACCAAGGCCCTCAAAGGCTCGGGCGTACTGACCTGCTCCGTCATCGCTTTCCCCCTCGGCGCCACGCCCAGCGACGTCAAGGCGTTCGAAGCCCGAGGCGCAGTTTTGGACGGCGCGGATGAAATCGACATGGTGATCAACATGGCGGCCGCCCGTGCGAATGACAAAGGCGCCCTGGTGGATGACATCACCGCCGTCGCCGAAGCTGTCCACGCCGGCGAGGCAATCCTGAAGGTCATCATCGAGACGTCCATGTTGACCGATGAACAGAAGGTCATTGCCTGCGAAGCCGCCGTGGAAGCAGGAGCCGACTTCGTCAAGACCTCCACCGGATTCAATGGCGGCGGAGCCACAGTTGAGGATGTTGCCTTGATGCGCAAGACGGTAGGGCCCGATGTTGGGGTCAAAGCGTCAGGCGGAGTGCGGTCCCTGGCTGACGCACAGGCTATGATTGCTGCTGGTGCAACACGTATCGGAGCGAGTTCCGGAATAGCCATTGTCAAAGGTGAACAAGGTTCATCGGATTACTGAGGCGTCCGCGACAGCCACAGATTTTGAGCCCTGCGGGGCCGAGGAGGAATGAATGTCCAAGAACGCAACAAGCGCGCCCATTGAAAAAGAGAACAACCTCGGCGTAAGCATTGTCCTGTTCGTGATTATGATCGTGCTCTTCCTGGGCGCCATCTACTCCCTGTCCTTCCTCAGCCTGGACAACCCGTGGCCGATGGCCGTGTGCCTGGGCCTGTTCGCCCTCGCATTCTGGATTCCGCAAACCATCCTTGGCCGCTCGGACTCAGCCGGCGAAAGCTAAACTTTCACGCAACATGGGATGGCCCGGCTAATGCCCGGGCCATCCTGTTTTCTCCGACAAGCAGGAAGTCTGCACCTTTGGCGATGGTAGCCAACGCCAGGAAGCCCGCTGCGGGCACCGATCCTACTGGTCGTCAACCGCATCAGAAGGCGTGAAACCGCTCCCCGGCCCTGCCAGCAAGGTGCCCGGCCCTGCTGGGCGCAGTTCTGCGGCGACAACACAGATGCGATTCAAGAGGGCAGAGGCCTCAAATTCATCGCGCCCCTTAATCAGGACCTCTACTTCGCCCCGGACTTCCCGGATTTCATCTGTCCGCCGAAGCACGCTGCGGAGGTCTGCGCCGGCGGGAAGCTCGAAGCGTGCGAGCGTTGACATGTCCGAGCTAAAGACGCCCGGTTCGGTGCTCGTCCGGCGTTCCGCCTCCTCCAGCAGCACAGCGGCCAGCAGTTCGGAGCTGCGGTCCCAGGTGAAGCAGCGCGCCCACTCCTGGCACTGCGCAGAAACCTCAAGGGCAGTATCGGGATCGAGCAAGGCTTCAAGGGCCGTCACCAGGGCAGTGCCAAATTCCTGCGGGGTTTCCGCGAGCCAGCCCGTCCTTCCGTCCACTACCGAATCCCTGATACCTGGAACGCGCAGTGCAACACAGGGAACGCCCCAGGCCGCAGCTTCAATCACCGAGCAGCCCCACCCTTCAGAGGCCGACGTCGACACAGTGAGCCAAGCACGGTTAAGCAGGCTGTCGCGGAATGCGTTGGGCTGATATCCGTGAAACGTCACCACATGGTCCAGGCCAAGATCCATGGCCAACTGCTGCAAGCGGGGCCTCTCCGGACCGTCGCCCACAATTTCCAGGCGCAGCTTGGGAACGCTCCGTGCAGCAGCGGCGAACTGACCCAGCAGCACATCCAGCCGCTTGTGCGGCACGAGGCGGCTGACCACGGCGATGGTGGGGTCCGCATCCTTGGGTCCGATGGTCGCCGGAACGTCGATGGATCCGTTGGGCACCACGTGAATGGGTCCCGTAAATCCGAGTTTTCGCAGTTCCAGCCGCGTGGACGGCGATACGGCAACAATGGCCCGCTGGCCATACACCGCCTTGGCACCGCTGTTTTCCAGGAACCGTCCCAAGGCCGCAAGTGGCGGGGAGAACCTGGTGCTGAATTGCTCCTGGTGTACATGGTGTACCAGTTGGACTATTGGGGTCTTAGCGGACACAAACAAGGGTGCAAAGAAGGGGATTCCGTTCTGGCAATCCACAATCGCGTCGAAGTTCTGGCCTGTTTTCAGGAGCCTGCGGGCTGCTTGCGCGTAGATAGCCAAAGGCCCTCCCGCCCGGAGGATGCGGATGCCGTCGATGACATCCTCGGCCGACTGGCCAGGCTCCCGGCCTGTAAACCACGTGACCTTGGTCCGGCTTTCAACCCATCTCCTGGAAATCTGGTGCATATATTGCTCGGCCCCGCCCGCTTGCGAATGCCTGACGTCCCGCCAGTTCAGGACAAGCACATGTTTCCCAGCGAGGTCGGTGATGGCGGCTTCGGCTGCCAGTACCCCGGTCATGGCATGGTCTTCTGTAGCTGGAGAACTGACGCAAAACTCGCTATGCCGTCGTGCATGGGCCGGAAAGTGGACTCAGCCCCGTCCGTCCATGCCACGGGCAACTCGATGATCCTGGCGTTTTGATGTTGAAGTCGAAGAAGCAGTTCAACGTCGAAGGCAAATCCGGAGGCCCGGCACTGGACCATGGCAGCAGTGAGCGCGTCCCGTTCGAAGAACTTGAAACCGCACTGGGTATCGAAAATGCCCTTGACTTTTGTTCGGGTGAGCGCGCGGAACACTTTCCCTCCCATCCGTCTCCCAAGCTGTTGTGGCCGTACCAGGGTGGATCCCGGCGCGTGCCTGGAAGCAATCACAGCGGCCGCACCTTCCTGGAGATACGACATTGCGGATGTCAGCGTTTCCAACGGAGTAGCCATGTCAGCATCAAAGAATCCCGTGAACCGCGACGTTCCGCTGAGGAGACCCCGACGGACGGCGGCACCCTTGCCACGTCGCGAACAGCCAATCACCGAAATCGGCACGGCGGTTCCTCCATCAGGGAAGAGACGACGAATTACGGCTCCCGTTTCATCCACGCTGGCGTTGTCCACTACGACGATCCGCGAGGACCACGGCTGGGCGGACAGGAAGTCGGTGGTCTGGATCAGTGTGCGGGGAATCCTCGCGGCCTCGTTATACGCCGGAATGATGACTTCAAGATCAACGTGCGAGCGCCGCAACGATGCTGCGCGCCCCTGTGTGGGCAGACTTTGCCTACTGCCGGTGTGGATGCCGTGTGAACGGACCAAATCCATCAAAACCCTCCATTTTTTCCAAACTGGGTACAAGTGCCCGTCTGGAAGTGGAGGGAGGCCGCAAGTCGTGACGCTGGTTTGATGGAAGCTTCAATCGACGTGCATGCGGACCGTGCGCCGACCGAGTCAGGGCAGCTGCAGCATCCCGCCCAGCGCCGAGAAAATACCCGGCCAGTGTTGCCCCGCCAGAGCCCAGGCAGCCACGCCCATGCCCACCATGGCGTATCCGCTGACAGGAATCAGAACCAGCCACTCGCGCCGTGATCCTGCCCTGCCCAGCAGCGGAATCGAAAAGGCCCCGTTGGCCCGCCAGATGCCACTGATCAGTGATTTCCGCAGGAATTTAGGTGGCTTGATGACGATAGGCCACAGCAACGGCACACCGCCCACCGTAATCATGTCTCCCACGATGTGGACCACGACTCCCGTCAGCATTGACAGCGGCAGCCATCCCCACTGATCCGGCGCAAACCAGGTCACCAGGCCAGCCATCACCACGGCGAACACCCAGTTGGTGATCCACCCCGATTTGGGAAACAGGTTCAAAGCCTTGGCGGCAAGGTTGATCATGAACATGCACAGCAAACCCGCGCCGACGGAGAGCTTCCCCACCGGTGTGACCATCTGGAATTGAGCTGCCATGGCCGCCAGCACAACGAAGGCCGAGGCTCCCAAGAGTGAGTGCGTCCCTTGCCGGTGGCCGCCACTGGCTTTCTCGATTCCCACCGCAATCACATTGGACAGCGGCGGCAGCGAATTCGCTATGGTGCTGTGCCGGTGGTCCCAGTCGCACACCAACGCGGTGCCCGCCGTCGCCATGGCTCCGATGAGGATGCCAGTGGAGTCCAGCGGGTACCAGCCCAAGGCGTAAGGGCCGGTAGAGGCAATAGCAATCCACGCCGCGGCTCCTGACGCGGCGTGGTGTCCTCCCATCATTCGTTTAGCCTGCCTTTACGGGTACATCTGAGAAGATCGCTTCGATCACGTTGTTGGCCCACTGGAGGATCTCGGCATCCTGGAGATCACGGCCGCCGATCCTGGCTGTCTTGGGCTTGGGGATCAGGACAGCATCCAAGGCAGGCTTGACCTGGGAACCCGGGTACATGCGGTTCAGCCGCATGGTTTTGGACTCAGGCAGTTGCGCCGGCGAGAAGCGGATGAAGTTGCCTTGGAGCGCGACGTCGGACAGCCCGGCTTCGCGGGCCCCTACCCTGAAGCGGGCCACGGCGATGAGGTTCTGCGCCGGCAAGGGCGGCTCACCGTAGCGGTCCACGAGTTCAGCGAGGACCTCGTCGATAGCTTCATTGGTCACCGCCGCGGCCAGTTTCCTGTAGGCCTCCAGGCGCAGCCTCTCACCGGGCACATAATCATGCGGCAGGTGGGCGTTGACGGGCAGTTCGATCTTCATCTCGGCGGCCTTCTCTTCGGCCTCACCGCGGTACTCGGCAACAGCTTCACCGACGAGCCGGATGTAGAGGTCGAAGCCCACGCCCTGGATGTGGCCGGACTGCTCCCCGCCCAGCAGGTTGCCTGCACCACGGATTTCGAGGTCCTTCATGGCCAGCTGCATGCCCGCGCCGAGTTCGTTGTGCGCGGCCACAGCCTTGAGCCTTTCCAGCGCCACCTCGCCCAACGGCTTTTCCGAGGGATAGAGGAAGTACGCGTAGGCGCGTTCACGGCCACGGCCAACACGGCCACGGAGCTGGTGCAGCTGCGAAAGTCCGTACTTGTCGGCACCATCCACAATCAGTGTGTTGGCGTTGGAGATGTCCAGCCCGGTCTCAATGATGGTTGTACAGACCAAAACGTCGAACCGTTTCTCCCAGAAGTCCACAATGATCTTCTCGAGTCGGCTCTCGGACATCTGGCCGTGCGCCACTTCCACCCTGGCCTCGGGGACCAGCTCGCGGATCTGCGCTGCAATTCGTTCGATCGAGGACACACGGTTATGCACGAAGAACACCTGCCCTTCACGCATGAGCTCACGGCGGATGGCCGCTGACGTCTGCTTGTTCGTGAAGGGACCCACATAGGTCAGTACCGGGTGGCGTTCCTCCGGCGGAGTTGCCAGGGTGGATGTCTCCCGGATGCCCGTCAAGGACATTTCCAGGGTTCGGGGAATCGGCGTGGCACTCATGGCCAGGACGTCCACGTTGGTGCGCATCTTCTTCAGCGCTTCCTTGTGTTCCACACCAAAGCGCTGCTCTTCATCCACGATCACCAAACCCAGGTCCTTGAACTCAAAATCCTTGGACAGCAGCCGGTGCGTACCGATCACGACATCCACCGCACCGCTCTTGACGCCCTCGGCGGTTTCCTTGGCTTCCTTGCCGCTCTGGAACCGGGAAAGGGGCTTTACGCGCAGCGGGAATCCCGAGAAACGCTCAGTGAAGGTCTCGTAGTGCTGCTGGGCCAACAGCGTGGTGGGCACCAGGACAGCTACCTGCTTGCCGTCCTGGACGGCTTTGAAGGCCGCCCGGACGGCGATCTCGGTTTTGCCGTATCCGACGTCGCCGGAAACCAGGCGGTCCATGGGGATTTCCCGCTCCATGTCCGCCTTGACCTCGTTGATAGTGGTCAGCTGGTCCGGGGTTTCCACATAGGGGAAGGCTTCCTCGAGCTCGCGTTGCCATGGGGTGTCCGGAGCGAAGGCGTGTCCGCGGGATGCCATCCGGGCCGAGTAGAGCCGGATGAGTTCTCCGGCGATCTCCTTGACGGCTTTGCGTGCCTTGGACTTGGTACTCGCCCAGTCGGCGCCGCCCATCTTGCTGAGCGCCGGGGTATCCCCGCCGACGTAGCGCGTGACCTGGTCCAGCTGGTCCGTAGGGACAAACAAACGGTCCCCCGGAGCGCCACGCTTGGAGGCTGCATATTCCAACACCAGATACTCGCGCAGCCCGGCATCGGACGACGACGTACCCGTCACCTTGCGCTGGATGAGCTCCACGAACCGGCCGATTCCATGCTGCTCATGGACCACAAAGTCGCCTGCGTGCAACTGCAACGGGTCCACGGCATTCCGTCGCTTGGACGGCATGCGCCGCATGTCCTTGGTGGAACTGGCGGTGGCGCGCCCCAGCAGGTCCGCTTCAGTCAAAAGACCCAGTTTGAGGCCGTCAAGGACAAAACCACGTCCGACGGCGGCAGTGGTCACCTCGATGATGCCCGGCTGCGGATCCTTATCCAGCGAGTCCACGCGTGCACACGGAATATCGGCGTCATGGAACAGCTCAACCAGGCGCTGGGCAGGTCCTGGCCCGTCAGTAACAACCACCAGGCGCCACTGCTCCCGGACACGGGAGCCAATGAAGTCCAGCATTTCCGCCACCTCGCCCTGGTAACCGCGGGGTTCCCGGGCGTGGAGGTTGAGGACGTCGATGTCCAGCACCAGGTCCTCGTCAGTTGCGAGCGAGGTGATGGACCACCAGGACACCCCGTGTTCCAAAGCGGCAGACCGGGTGTCAGTCAGCGAACGGAAGCTCGCGGCGTGCAAGTCGGTGGAGGCCTGGGAGGACAGATCCAGTGGCGCGGAACCGCCGTCGGACGCCGTTGACCAAGCAGCTTCCAGGAACTCTTCGTTGGTAGCAGCGAGGTCGTGCGCACGGGTGCGCACTTTTTCCGGCTCGATGACCACGCTCAGGGAACCGGCCGGAAGCTGGTCCACGAACGGGACCATGGCATCCACCAGCACCGGGGCCAGGGATTCCATGCCCTCAACGGCGATCCCACCCGCGATTTTCTCCAGCATGTCAGCCGCCGCCGGCATATCTGCTTTGAGCTTGGCAGCACGGGACATGACGGAGGGCGTGATCAGGATTTCGCGGCACGGCGGTGCATGCAGTTCCGTCGGGTGGTGTATCCCGGGTGCAGATAGAGAGCGCTGATCGGCCACGGCAAACCAGCGCATCTGGTCAACTTCATCGCCGAAGAACTCCACACGGATGGGGTGGTCCTCGGTGGGCGGGAAAACGTCCAGGATGCCGCCGCGAACCGCGAATTCGCCTCGGTGGGTCACCATGTCAACGCGGGCATAGGCAGCGTCGGAGAGGGCGCGGACAACATCGGTGAACGAACGTTCCTGCCCTACCTGCAGCGTGACGGGGACGAGGTCACCCAAACCGGCCACGATCGGCTGGACCACGGCGCGAACCGGGGCAACCACCACACGCAGGGGTGCCGCCGTCGAGGTTTCAGGGTGGGTCAGGCGGCGCAGGACCGAGAGCCTGCGACCCACGGTGTCCGACCGCGGCGAGAGCCGCTCATGCGGGAGGGTTTCCCAACTGGGAAAGGTGGCCACAGACTCCGCGGGCAAGTACGAGGCGAGCGCCGCCGTCAGGTCTTCCGCCTCACGCCCGGTGGCGGTGACCGCCAGCACAACAGGCGTGCTCCCGGTTTCAGTTTCCAGGGCAGCAAGGCCATCGGCCATTTCCGCAAGCAGCACTGCCCGCATCCCGTTAGGGGCGCTGATCTGGTAGTCCGTGCTCCGGGCCGAAAAGGGCCGCTGAGCTTCCGTTCGGACGCGCGCAAAAGTCTTGTCCTCCGCCAGTGCGCGGCGCAGACCGTTGAGGCTCATGGCTGAAACTCCTAGGGTGGGTCCAAGGGCAGGCAACACAAATGCCCGGAAATTCAAATGAATGCCGGGTCATTCCAGCCTACCCCTCCCTCCAGCCCAGGAGTTCCTTTGCAGCCATCACCAAACCAGCCATCCAAGACAGTCCTCGTCACGGGCGCCACCGGTTACATTGGAGGCCGCCTGGTCCCCCGTCTTCTCGAGGCTGGCCACCGCGTGAAGGTGGTGGTCCGCTCCCCGCAGAAAATCGCCGATGTTCCATGGCACGACGACGTCGAAATCATCACGGATTCCCTGTCCGACGCCGGAAGCCTGGAGAACGCACTCCAGGGTGTGGATGTGCTCTATTACCTGGTTCACTCCATGGCTTCGGGCAGTGGATTCGAGGCGAAGGAAGATGCCATGGCACGCCTCGTGGCGGACGCAGCCACCCGGGCACACGTCACAAGGATCGTCTACCTCGGCGGCCTGCACCCGGAGAACGCAGAGCTCTCCACGCACATGCGTTCCCGCGAGACGGTGGGACGCGTCTTCCTTGATTCCCAGGTGGATTCCATCGTGTTCCAGGCCGGAGTCGTTATCGGTTCGGGTTCGGCGTCGTTCGAAATGATCCGCCACTTGGCCGATACCCTGCCCGTCATGCCGGCGCCCAGCTGGGTCAATAACCGCATCGAAGCCATCGCAGTGCGGGATGTGCTCCACTACCTTGTGGCTGCTGCAACGCTCCCGGACGGCCTGAACCGGACGTTCGATATCGGCTCCCGGGACGTCCTGAAGTACAAGGACATGATGAACGAGTACGCCCTGGAGCGGGGCCTGCCCCGCCGTTTGGTGATCGCCCTTCCGGTTCCGGCGCCCAAACTCGCCGGGCTTTGGGTTGCACTGGTCACGCCCATTCCGCTCTCCATGTCCTTGCCGCTGGTGCAGTCACTGCAGCACGATGCCGTGTCGCGGGAGTACGACGTCGATCATTACATTCCCCAGCCCGACGGCGGCCTGACGCCGTACCGCCGTGCCGTCGGCTTGGCTTTGGGCAAGGAACGCGACGGGCAGGTGGAGACCACCTGGGCAAATGCCGGAATCGACGCCGACCCTCTTCCCAGCGATCCCGATTGGGCCGGTTACAAGGTCTTCCTGGACGAGCGGACCTTCCACAGCGACGCGAAGCCTGAGCATGTGTGGACCATCATTGAGGGCATCGGTGGCAAGAACGGCTGGTACTCACTTCCGCTGGCATGGCGGGTACGTGGATGGCTGGACAAGCTCACCGGCGGCGCGGGCCTGTTGAGGGGACGAAGGCATCCAAAGAGGCTGGGCAGCGGCGAGGTGGTGGACTGGTGGCGGGTGGAAGCCATAGACCGCGGACATTTGCTGCGTCTCCGGGCCGAGATGCGGGCACCCGGGCGTGCATGGCTTGAGTTGGCGGTGGAGCCCGACGGCGGCGGGAGCCTTTACAAGCAACGCGCCATCTTCTTTCCACGCGGTTTGGCGGGCAGACTTTATTGGCTGGGCGTGTACCCGTTCCACGGGATCATCTTCCCGTCCATGGCACGGAACATTTCCGCGGCAGCAACCGCGCTTCAACAGCAGGAACAGTCGCAGGAACAGGAGCAGGGTTCCGGCGTGGCCACGGACACCCCGTAGGATGTTGGGAGCTAAAAAGCTTCACCACCAACATATCCACGGAGGACCCATGGCCCTGAGTGCATCCACCACCCTGCCCCACAGCGTTGACCGCGTTGCGGCCGTATTTGTCGACGAAGACTTCCTGCGCCACACGAGTGAACTGGTGGGCGGCTCCTTGGAATCGTTCACGATCGACGGCGACCCCGCCGGCGCTTTCAGCACCACCACGGTTCGTACGCTCCCCACTACCCGCCTGCCGGATATCGCCCGCAAGTTCGTCGGCGAGAGCCTGACTGTCACGCAGACCGAGCAGTGGGAGGCACCGGCAGCCGACGGCTCCCGCGCCAGCAAGATTGCCCTTAAGGTCTCCGGCGCTCCGCTCGACGTCACGGCAGTCCAGCGCCTCGTGGCTGAAGGCGGGAACACCCGGATCGAGCTTGAGGGCAACGTTTCCTCGTCGGTTCCGTTCCTGGGCGGCAAGATCGCCGATGCTGCTGAGCCGATGGTTGGCAAGGCCCTGAACATCCAGTCGCAGCAGGCGCAGGCCTGGCTCGAAAGCCACTAGCATGCAGCTCCCCGCCATTCTGGGCTGGGTCCTGATCGTTGCCGGAGTGTGGTCCCTGGTTGTATGGCCGCAGTTCCTGAAGCGTGTCATGAAGGACCCCCGGGCCCGCGACGCCGCCGGCAAGGCCACCAGGTTCCTCACTGTCCACGTCGTCCTGGTCTCCATTTCCATGGTGCTGGGACTCGCGACGGCGGCCATAGGGGTTGCAGGGCTCGTTTCCTAACTCTCGTCCCACCCAACTAGGTCGCAGTAGTGCGCGTTTTGAGCCCTCATAACGCGCTCTACTGCGACCCAGTTGGGTAGACTGGGCTTTGGTGTGCCGGGAAGTCTGGTCGGCGGTGTCTTTGCGATGCCCGCCCTTCGACCACTCGACCCACAGGAGCTTCCGTGGCCAAACAACCCCTGACCACCACCGTTTTCAGCCGCTCCAGCTACCCCGAGTACCGCCGGATCCTCTCGATCCTCCGAACAGAGACCGTGGGCGGCGCCCTCCTTCTGGCCGCCACTGTGATTGCGTTGATTTGGGCCAACTCCCCCGCCGCTGAGGGTTACTTCGCATTACGCGATCTCAAAATAGGCTATGAACCCTGGCACCTGCAGCTGAGCCTGGGGCACTGGGCCTCCGATGGCCTGCTGGCCGTGTTCTTCTTCCTGGCGGGCCTTGAACTCAAACGGGAGTTCGTCGCCGGGGAACTCCGCAAACCTGCCCGCGCTGTTGTACCCGTGGCTGCGGCCGTCGGTGGAGTGGTGGTCCCCGCCCTGATCTACGTCCTCTTCAACCTCGGCTCCGCCTCGGAGACACTCAAGGGCTGGGCCATCCCCACGGCTACGGACATCGCTTTTGCCCTGGCCGTCCTTGCCGTGATCAACACGCACCTTCCCGCAGCCCTGCGGACCTTCCTACTGACCCTCGCAGTAGTTGACGACCTCATCGCCATCGGCATCATCGCCTTCTTCTACTCCACGGGCATCCAGCCCCTTATGCTCCTGGCCGCCCTGGTACCGCTGGCGCTCTTCACCTTCCTGGTCCAGAAACGGATCCGCAGTTGGTACTTCCTGCTCCCCCTTGCCCTGGCCATGTGGGGTCTCGTCCATGCGTCCGGTATCCACGCCACAGTGGCCGGGGTCCTCTTGGGCTTTGCGGTTCCGGTCTTCAACAGCGGAAGAAAGGGCGAGCCGGCCGAAGGGCTCGCCGAACACTTCGAACACCGGCTACGCCCCTTCTCCGCCGGGTTCGCAGTACCCGTCTTCGCCTTTTTCTCCGCAGGCGTGGCATTGGGCGGGTTGGATGGCATGCGGGCGGCGCTCAGTGATCCGGTGGCCGTGGGAATCGTTGCGGCGTTGGTGCTGGGCAAGGCCATTGGTGTTTTCGGCACCACGTTCCTGGTGACCAAAACCACCCGCGCGAGCCTTGATTCCAGCATTGCCTGGATCGACCTCTTTGGGCTGGCTTTGCTGGCCGGGATCGGATTCACCGTCTCCCTGTTGATCGGCGAGCTAAGTTTCGGCACCGGATCCGCACACAACGACCACGCCAAGGTGGCCATCCTGGCCGGTTCCCTGATCGCGGCGCTGCTGGCCGCCGTCGTACTTAGGGCCAGGAACCGGCGCTACCGCCTGGTTCAGGTGGAAGAACAACGGGACGACGACGGCGACGGCGTGCCTGACGTCTTCAGCCGCACCTAGCGGCCGGCTGCGAGGCGGCTGCCCGGCACACTGCTCTGCGGGCTGTTAGGCCGTCGCCTGGTTCAGCGCGTCCTCCGCGGCAACCCACGAAATCATGGCGCATTTGACCCGGGCGGCGTAGCGGGCCACGCCTTCGAATGCGGCGGCGTCTCCCAGAATCTCCGGATCCGCCTGCACTTTTCCACGCGAGCGGAGGACTTCACGGAAGTTGTCGATCACGGCGTGCAGTTCCTCTACGGACATTCCCTCGCCAAGGTCGGTCAACACTGAGGCCGACGCCATGGAGATGGAACAGCCCGCACCATCCCAGCTGATCTGCTTGACAGTTCCATCGGCAACAGCCAGACGGAGCGTTACCTCGTCCCCGCAGACCGGGTTGAGTTGGTGGGATTGGCCGGTTGACGTGCCCGTAGGGGCTTCTGTGTCCGCGAGCCCGCTACCGTGCCGCTGCTTGGAGTGGTCCAGGATGATCTGCTGGTACAGCTGGTCAAGACTCATGGTGCTGGTTACCCGTTCGTGGAAGTGTGTGGGGAGCGCCCGAAGGCAGACGCCCTGGGTCAGGCCTGGAAATAGGCCCGGACGCCAGACACGGCGTCAAGGAAGGCATCGACGTCGTCTGTGGTGTTGTAAAGGTACGTACTGGCCCGGGTAGTAGCGGTCAGCCCCAAGCGGCGGTGCAGCGGCTGGGCGCAATGGTGGCCGACGCGGACGGCGATGCCGCGATCGTCAAGGAACTGGCCGACGTCGTGGGCATGGACACCGGCGACGTCGAAAGCAGCCAGCCCGATGCGTTCCGCGCCGGAAGCAGGACCCACCACGCGGATGCCGTCGATGCCCTCAAGTCCCTTGACCAGGCGCTGACCCAGCGTGGCCTCCCAGGCATGGATGCGGTCGATCCCGGTTTCGGACAAGTAGTTCACGGCAGTGGCAAGGGCAACCGCCTGGGAGATGCGCTGTGTCCCGGCCTCGAAGCGCTGCGGAGCCGGCAGGTATTCGGCGCGCTCCATGGTGACCGTGGTGATCATGGACCCACCGGTGAGGAACGGCGGGAGGACGTCCAGGAGTTCCTGCTTGCCGTACAGGACGCCGACGCCCGTGGGAGCCAGCATCTTGTGGCCCGAGAACACCGCGAAGTCGACATCCAGGTCCTTGACGTCAATGGGCATGTGAGGCACCGACTGGCAAGCATCAAGAACCACCAATGCACCCACGCGTCGGGCGAGAGCCACCAGTTCGGCAACCGGGTTGATTGTTCCCAGGACGTTGGACGCGTGCGTGAAAGCCACTAGGCGGGTCCGCTCCCCCACAATTTCTGCCGCGGCATCGAGCCGGAGCACGCCCTCGTCCGTGATGGGAATGTACTTCAGTGTGGCGCCGGTGCGGAAAGCGAGCTCCTGCCAGGGGATCAGGTTGGCGTGGTGCTCCATCTCCGTGACCACGATCTCGTCCCCGGGACCGATGGCCAGATCCTTCAACGCCGAACTGCCGCGGCCCTGAGCAGCCCACAAAGCGGCGTTGGACAACGCATAGCTGATGAGGTTCAGGCCCTCCGTAGCGTTGGACGTCCACACGGTTTCCTCATACTGGGCACCAACAAAATCCGCGACAGTTTGGCGGGCGTCCTCAAAGACCTCAGTCGCGCTCACCGCAAGTTGGTGTGCGCCACGGTGAACCGCGGCATTGCGTTGCTCGTAGAACTCCTGCTCGGCCTCTATGACGCTCAAAGGGTTCTGCGAGGTGGCCCCGGAATCGAGATAGATCAACGGCTTGCCGTTGACCAGTTGGTCCAGGACGGGGAAGTCGTTCCGGATCCGCAGCACCTCCGCATTGTCCATGGCAGGAACCACGGACTGCTGCAGCGAGGCGGGAGTTGATACGACTGTCAAGGGGCGCTCCTTGGAAATCCTTCAGGGACACTCAATTATCCCACGGCGCGACGTCCCCGGAGATGTGCCGTACAGCACGTCGGCGTCCTGCAGTATCTCAGTTCCCCGCTGTACTTCAATGTCCCGCTGTACCAGGCAGCCATCCCAGCGGCGGAGCAACATCGCTGTCGAAAGCCCCATGCAGCCGCTCCATCAAGGTCCAGGCGCGGCGGCTCGCCGCGCTGCGGGTCCTCGCTTCGTAGCCACTGGCCGCCCGGGCGTAACACAGGGCCGCTTGCGCGAACTGCCGGTCCCCGGAAAGGCTCTTGCCCGCAGATTCAAGCACCTTGGGGTCATTACCCAACAAAGCCGTTGCGAAAGTTCCCGTCGCCGCAGCGCCGGCGCCCCGCAATGAGGCGGCAAGCTCGTTAAGGCGGCGCTGCACCACAAGGTCCTCGACGGCCGACCTGCTTGCGTTGAGCATCATGAGGGTCAACGCCTCGGCTTCCATCAAAGGACTTTGCTGGTCATGGAAGGCCTCGGCTACCGCAAACAAGTGGCCGGGCTTGCGCGAAACCTTGTCCTGGGCTGCCGCCACGAACAGGGAGCTGAACTGGGACAACAGGCCATTTCCAGTTAGGCCGGCCCCTTCCTTCGCTGCCATCAAGCTCTTCCGCACCCTTGCCATTGCCTGCTCCGAATCACCGCACAGCGCCGCGGAGTACGCCAGCATCGCCGTTGCCAGCTGCAGAACCGGCGGCAGGCCGGCGTCGTGCAGTTCAGCCACAACGGGTTCAAGCGTTCGCAATGCGGCCCGGGGCAGGCCTTGGCTGAGCTGCGCATAACCCCGCGCTACATCCAGGCACCATGCCAGGTGCGCTGGCACTGCATAGGTCCACGGGCAATCCAGGACGGAGTCCAGCCTGCTCCATGACAGGTTGTGCCGCAGATGGAAAACGTGGCGAAGGAGCACCCCTGGCCGGAACATCTCCAGCGCAGGGTCGGCATCAATGGCAGCCAGGGCAGCGGAAGACTTTTCCAACGCTTGGGGAGCGTCCCCGGACAACAGGAGCTGTTCGGCCTTGTGGACATTCCACATGACCCGGGCGGCTGCATCCGACGGTTCCTGCGGCTCCTGAGCCACGCCGTCGGGCGGCATGGGAGAGGCCGCCCCCAAAAGACCCAGTGCCATCAACCGACGTGCAGCCTCCGCCTGCACATCCGCCTGCGATCCACCCACCAACTCGCGCAACTCCGGTGCTGCTTCCTTGAGCTGGCCTTCGGCAATGAGCGCCCTGGCCCGGATCATCCTGGCGTCATCCCGGTGGCCTGGACCGTTGATACCCATGGAAGCCCTGATAGCCAGCTCAGCGGTGGAGGGTTTGTCAGCGGCAGGCGCTGCGGCCAGGATGAGTTCATCGGAGAGGCTCAGCCCGCAATCGAGGGTCCACGTCATCCAGCGCAGCATGGCGGGCGCAGAATCCGCTGTGAGTCCCGGCTCCTCGATGCCAAGCCGGAGCGCCGTGCTGCGCGAGCGGGGAACGGACAGCCGGATGCCCTCGCCCCGCAGCCATGAACTCGTACGGACAAGCGGAGGCCTTCCGGGGAGGACCCTGATGTGGTGGGCGTCAAGAAGGTGTTCCACGGCCTTCTGGCCGAAGCTGTGTTCAACAACATCCAGGGCCAGAGGCTCGGCGAGCGCAATGACCTCCAACGCCTTCAGTTCCTCTGCAGCATGGTGGGAGATATCGGCCCGGACGTGCTCAACCACCCCGGGCCATTGGCAATGAGCCCGTACGTCGAGGGTCCAGTATCCGTCGCGCTGGACCAGGAGATGGGCGTTGCGTGCATCCTGGATCGCCAGGCAAAGGAGTCCCACGTTGAATCCGCACATCGCCGCCAGAAGACTGCTGGCGCGCCTTTGAACCTTTCCGCCCAGTACGTCCTCGCACAGAGCCTGTGCCTCACTGAACGTAAAGGGAGCCAGGACGTACTGTTCCAGGAAGCCCTCCTCCCACAACTGGTACAGATCCGGCGGTAGCGGGCGGCGGCTGTCGGCCGTAGCTACCAAGGTGGCTCCGAATCCCGGCATCAGCTGCAGCAAAACCGCCAGTGACGCAGGATCGACGAAGTGGATGTCGTCCACGAGGAGGACCAGTGGAGGCCGTTGGGGCCCGGGGTGGCGCTTACTTCGACGCCGGGCAACCGGGGGCGTGTAAAGGTATTCTGCTGGACCGAGGCTTTGGGTGAGCGCCCGCAGGACATGAAGTCCAGGGAGGGCCGTTTGTTCGCCTGGGGGCTCCACTGCGGCGCTCAACGCACCATAGACGGTTGTCTGGAGTTCCGGTTTGCCGGCGAAAGTGCGGACATCCATGGTGTCCGGTAGTCCTGCTTTGATGGAGAGCAACAAATGGCTCTTTCCAGATCCGCTGTCGCCGATCACAACTATGCCGTTGGTGGAAGGAGAGGGTACTGCCGCGAGGATCAGATCCAGGATCTGCTTCCGGTCCGGGAATGTTGACGGCCTCAGCCTGACTGTGACAGCGTCTTCGTCCAGCCAGGGGTCCGGCAACATGCACACTCCAATAGCAGCAGTCCCTTGGTCCGGGAGAATTTAGGCTTCCGCGATTTTGCGGGATCCCTGGCCTAGAAGCCGGCGACGGCTGGGGGGAGAGTCTCGGTCTCAGAAGACTCTGTCGCCGCCGGCTTCGTCCAGGGCCGGACCGCCTTTCGGTGGCCGGAGCATCGGCTCAAAGAGACCACCGATGCGGTATTTCGATGTGGAATTCGGGGGATGCTTGGGGCTTTCCTTCCTTCCAAGATCAGTTAACCGTGTGCCGGAAATCAGAACACCAGTAATCGGTACTCGATTAGTAGGGCGGTTTCCGGGCCCCGATACTCTGTTGTACTCAGTCCCTTGGAGGGGCACTACTTGGTCCGGGCAGGGAAAGGGCGCGGGTTAGTCCAATGATTGGTAATAATTGGTGCAATACGGCAACCAGGTGGTGTTTACAGGCCCCCGGAGCTACTCAAACGCCGTGCATCAATTGCGGACAGCAGCCCCAAGGTCCTCGCGCCGGCGGATGCCCAGCTTGGCATAGCTGCGGTACAAGTGGCCCTCCACCGTGCGGACGGAGACCATGAGTTTCTCCGCGATCTGCCGGTCAGTGAGTCCGGAAACGGCCAGCGCCACAATATCCTGCTCGCGCCGGGTCAGGGGCACGGAACGGTCCACCTCGGTGTGGGGGTCGTGGAGCTGTGCGTCGCCCAGGCTGGCCTCGCTGACGTCACGCAACACGGCCGCCTGCCGCGCCTCGGGCCGTTTGCCCTCCGCGTCAAAGGCAACGGCGGCTTTGTCGAAAGCTGTCGCCGCTGGCCCGGGCATGCCTCCGGCGGCCAGCAGGTTGCCGGCGTTGACGAACGCATCGCCGGCGCCGTCCACTTGGGCGGTCGCCAGCATGTGCCAGCCGCCTGCCCATGCCCCAGCCATTGACGAGGCAGTTTCCTGGATGGCTTCCATGACCTGCCCGTCCCCCAGCTCTGCCCTGAGGACCAGGTTCTGGAGCAGGACGCCCGGAAGTTGATGCAGATGCGTGGAATCAGGGAGGCTCCGCAGTTTCTCCAGCCCTGTTCCTTTATTCAAAAGCTCCTTGGCGGCCAGGGTGAAGATCTCGGCCAGGGCTTCAACATAGGCGCCACCGGCAGCCGGGACCACCACCGTGTCCATGGAGAGGCGTTGGGCCAGTTCATGGTTTCCTGACCGGGCCGCAACGTAAAACGCCAGCGCGTTGCCCAGGCGGCGCAACCTCTGCGGGTCCTTCACACGGAGTGCCTCCACTGCGGGAATTAACACAGCGCTGGCTTGTTCCAACCGACCCTGCCGGAGCAAGGACAATCCTTTGAGCGTCTGGATGTCGCCACCGAACGTTATTAACCCCATGGCGGAGCTGGCGGCGTAGCGGTTCAGGGCCGTCTCGGCGGCCGCCCAATCCCCCGACTCCAGCGCAGCCAAGGCATAGCGGACCAGGATGAAGTCCGTGAAGTACAGGAGGTCGTCGTGGTGTTCATCCAGCAACACCAGAGCTTCCCTGCCCATCTCCAATGCCTGCACCGCCTGGCCCTCCACCATCAGGAGCTCGCACTGCATTGCCAACAGGAAAAGCTGGTTCATGACGAAATCGGGCTCGTCCGCGGCAAGACCGGCCTGGAACGTGGCAAGTCCCTCACGAAGCTCTCCATAGCGGCCGTCATGGGCCAGCGCCGCCAATTCCAGAGCCGCCGCGTGTCGTCGGATCTGTTCGACCACAGGGTCCTGCGCGTTGCGGCCCGCCACCAGTGCGTCGGCGGCAGAGTGGACGTCAGCCAGGATGTCACCGGAGCTGTCCCCCATCGCGGACCTTGCAGCTCCCCACAGCAGTCCGGCGCCCAGGGGCCCGGACGGATCGGCGTCCAGGAACCCGGCATCTTCCTCGAGCAGCTCCACGGCACTGCGGTAGTCGCCGTCGTTGTATTTGACCATTGCCATCACGGCACGGGCTCGGGGGCGCAGCGCTTCGGAGCGAACCTTGGCAGCGGCCTCCAGCGCGAGCGGATTCTGAAGGAGTTTCGCGGCGAGGAAGGCCGCCCGCAGCAGCTGTTCGTCGTCGACGTCGGCACCACAATCCAGCGCCCAACTCACCATTCGGAGCAGACCCTCTGCCGTTGATGGTTCCGCGGGCAGGTGCTGAACCATACGCTGGCGGATCTGGAGGCTACGCGCGGGCGAAACAATGTGGCGAAGCGCCTCACCATACATCGGGTGCCACATTTTCAGCGGACTACCAGCGCCGTTACTGGAAATCACGAGCCTGTTGTCCATCAGCGACCGCAACGTATCCCTGCCCACGAGCGCGTCGAGTACGGCGGCGGGGACGGGTTCGGACAAGGCGATGATGTACATCGCTTCCCGTTCAGCCTCGCTGGTTCGCAGGACTTTGTTCCGAACCACTTCAGAGAGGCCCTCGCCGGTGCCGGAGAGGGCCCTGGTGAGGAACCAGACACCATTTCGACGCACCATGTTTCCGTCAGCTTTTGAGTCTTCCAGGAGGCAACGGAGCAACAGGGGGTTGCCCTCCGAAACAGCATGCAAAACATCAGTGGTGCTTGCCATGACCGACCCGCCCAAGGTTTTCCCGGCCAGCTCGGCCACTTCTTCCTTTTCCAGGGGGTGGAGTTCGAAGCGCTCTGCCAGGCCGTCGTACCAGAGCTGGAGCAGGGCAGGAGGAAGTCCTGGCCGCGGCCTGCTGGTCGCTACTAGCCTCGCCCAGCCAGCCGTCACCAGTTCGGCCAGAATCTGTGTGCTGGCCTCATCGAGGTCATGGGCGTCGTCTACAACCAGAAGGAGCCGTGCGCCTTCGCTTCCGCGTCTTTTCTCGAACTGGGACCAAAACTCGCGAAGAATCGCCACCGGCGAGGTGGCCTGCTCCACAGGCAGGTCCAGGAGGTAGGGCGCCAGGACACCGAAAGGAACAGCGGACAGTGCCGGACTTCCATGGATCCGCATCACTACCATTTCGCCGGCCAGGCGGGCAGCGATCTCGGCGGCCATGGCCGTCTTGCCGATGCCGGGATCGGCAAGGAGCAGGACAGCGCCCGCGCCCTCCTGCCTCAATATTTCGGTCGCGAGGTCCAACTCCGCGTCCCTGCCAACAAGGTACTCAGCCTGCATGGGCACGCACCCGGTTGACGGAAACTACGCTCCTCAACTCACAGGAGACCATTGAGCTCGCCTCGGGATGAAACGCCGAGCTTGGTAAACACTTGGTACAGGTGTCCCTCAACGGTCCGCACAGACACCCCAATATCCATAGCGATTTCACGATTGCTGACACCCTTTCCGGCCAGTTTGGCAATTTGCCGTTCACGCTCGGTCAATACCGGTGCGTCACTTCGTGGTTGGATCGGTAACGCCGCGACTGATTGTTCCAGACGCTCAAGCCTAAGCTGCGCGGTCCGGGCAGCCGTGGTTTCACCTGCATTACGGGCAAAGTCCAAGGCCATGGCAACGCACCTGGCTTCGACCACCAACAAATCCAGTGCAGCTGCGGCATCGGCGGCCGCCAGAAGGGAACGGGAACTCTTGTTCAGGGATCCGCGAGCGAGGTCGCGGGCGATCTGTGCCAAGGGGCCTTGACGGTTAGTGGCAACTTCTTCCAGCAGCTTGTACTCGGCGTCCGTGCCCTCCACAGTGGCGCCGAAAAGGCAGATGCCCGCTGTTGTAAAGCGCCTCTTGGCGATGTCCTGATGGACCCGGGCAAGCAGCCGCTGTTTGACGTCCGGGTCCCCCATCCATCGCCCTGCCATTTCAGCGCAGAACTCGGCGACGGATTCGGAGAAATATGTTCCAACACCCCGGCAGGTGCGGTACAGGTCAAGGTAGCGTCCGGCTTCGAGTGAATTCCCCAACTGGGCATAGGCAAAGGCGGTAGCTGCGTAGGCAACCTTGACCATGTTCATGGCGGGGCGGAGCTCCAGCTGCGCGGCGGCGGAACGCAACGGTTCGATCGCGCTGGCGGGTTTCCCTGCGTAAGCGTAGGCGAGGCCTACGCCCAGTTCGGTGATCGCACCCCGGTACTGCAGGCGGGAAGGCGTGGAGGGCGTCCGGCGCATGAGCTCGATGCATTTCCGCCATTGTCCGGACAGCAGCAGCACTCCGAAAGCCTGCCGCGCGAAAGACTCCTCCAACTGCGCCGGCCTGTCATTGTTTCCCAGCTGCCGGGACACGGTGCGTGCCATTTGCTGCGCTTCCAGTTCCCGGCCCATCACGCAACGGGCTTCAATGAGGCAAAAGGCGGACTTGAGCCAGTGTTCCCGGTCCACGGCCGGGTCCTTGGCCAGTTCCTCTTCCAGGTCCTCGGCCACAGCTGTGTATTCGCCCATGTACGTCTGGTATTCGTAGTTGCAAAGCAGGAGCCGGTTCCGGGCCCGCGTGATCATCTCCGGCGTGTATTTCTCCGGATTCGAAACGATGGAGTCCAAGGTTTCATTTGCCGCCGCGATCACTCCGGGCACCATAGCCGAGCGGCCGTCAATCCATGTCATGGCCTGGCACTTGGCCGCTGTTACTTCTGCAAACTCCATTGGGTCCAAAGCCGCAATGTGTGCCTCGGAAACCTCATCCAAAGCCTGGGCCGCGTGCAGGGGCAGGTCCAGCATGAGGTAGGCAGCTGACTTCAGGCGCTGCCCCGGCACCCATTCGGGGTCCTTCGGATCCAGGGAGAGTGTGCATTGGATGGCAAAGTTGGGGTCGTAATCGTCCAGGGCCGCCCGGCCTGCTGCCAGGGCGTGCGCGGGCGACGGTGACGGCTCATCCTCACAGGCATGCATCCACGCGGCATAGCTCAACAAATCCTGTGGAGCCAACCCAGCCAGCTCCGGCTCCTTGGGTCCAAGAAGCATCAACCTCAGCTCGCGACGACGCCGCGTACTCAGCCAGCCCCGAACAACCTCACCCACATAGGCATCCCGAAGGGACACCCAGTGCTCGCCGCTGCGGTCAACGCTCAGGAGCCCGGATTCCTCCATCTCCACAAGCACTTCCGTGCCAAAGATCGCTGCAAGATCCACCAGGGTGGCGCGCTGCGCGCAGGCCAGAACCTCGACGACGGTCCGGTTGGCCTGCGGTTCGCGCGCCAACCTGGAACGGACAAAGTCCTCCACAACTGTGGCGCCTTCAAGCTTGATCCGGTCCCTGAGCGTCCACACGGAATCGTTGAGAACGAGGTTGCCGGAATGGCGTTGCTCGTCCAGGAGCGCGTGCAGCAGCATCGGGTTCCCGCCGACAGCGGAGTGGAGTGAGCCAACCAGGGTCGAAGAAACGTAGTGGCCCAGCACCGAGCCGAGAACCTGCTTGGTCTGTTCTTCGCTCAGCGTGTTCAGATGGACTTCGCCCAGTTGCTCTTCAAGGACCAGCCGATGAAAATCAGCGGGGAGATCACTGGAGCGTTGAACAGTGGCGATCACCTTGGCCGTTCCAGTGGCCATCAGATTCAGCAGCACGCCCGTACTCATGGGATCCATACCGCCGGCATTGTCCACGATGAAGACAGTCTCGCGGCCCGCGGCTTCTTTACGGATCAGGGAGGTAATCGCGTGCAGAATGCCCGTGGGCGAACTGACGGCCTCGGACGGCAGCCTCGCCAGGAGGAATCCGAGGCACCCGTAGGGAGTCTGGCCATTGGCGACCGTGTTGCGCAATTGCAGGCTGTGAATTTTGGGGCCCAGCGAGGAAACTACTGCCCGGGCAAGGCCTGACTTGCCGATTCCCCGTTCGCCCGTGAGCACCACACCGTACGATTCCGGGGACTCCAGATGCTTGGTTGCCCGGGACAGATCCTGGCTCCGGGCCAACAATGACCATGTTTGCCGATCGGATGGACCGCCCACAAGGTCCGGAGCCGCAGCCCTCGCTGCGCCTCCACCGCCTTTGTTTAGCAACTCCGCCGACATTCGCATCCTTCGCTACAACATCCGCGACAGTCCCCCACCGCTTACCTGCGTACCATGCACACTACCTCCGGGCGCCGACAGTTTGTAGGGCTAAGGGCGCCTCGTATCATCAGGCTTTCCTCAGGCTTTCCTCAAGATTTGCTCAAGTTCTTGCCGCATGATGCTTCTGCTGCGCCGCAAGGAGCCCCTCACTGACCAGAAGTTCCACCGCGTCGGCCGCCTCGTCCAGCAGAAATGGCAATTCCTTCTTCTCGGGCGCTGCAAAATCCCGGAGGACAAAGTCCGCGGTATCCATACGTCCCGGAGGTCGGCCCACGCCCACCCGCACGCGCAGATAGTCCTTTGTTGCCAGCGCCTTGGAGATATCGCGGAGGCCGTTATGACCACCCTCGCCGCCACCTATCTTGAGCTTGACCGTGTTGAAGGGGATGTCGATCTCATCGTGGACGGCAATCACGTGGTCAGGCGCAATGTCGAAGAAATTGCTCAAGCCCGCCACAGGACCTCCGGAAACGTTCATATAAGTCATCGGCTTGGCCAGCACTACGCGGGGCCCGCCAATCCCCAGCCGGCCCTCCACCACCTGCGCCCTGGCCTTGTGGGTCTTGAACTTGCCGCCCATCCGCGACGCCAGCTCGTCAAGCACCATCTGGCCCACGTTGTGCCGGTTGTTGCTGTACTCGCTGCCGGGGTTGCCAAGGCCAACTATCAGCCAGGTGTCAGTCATGGTCTCATCCTAGGGAATCTGGTCAGGAAATCCGGTCAGCGAATCTGCTGGGCGATTTTGCCTGACCGGGTATCGGAATCGCGAAGGAACGCGGGATTACGCGGGAGTGAAAGAAGAAAGTGGCCGGGACCCAAGGGGACCCGGCCACTCAAAAGGCGTTTGCCTATGCAGTCAAAGACTACTCAGCCGCTGCTGCGGTGGTTTCTTCTTCAGCCTCAGAAGCGGTCTCGGCGATGCGGACCACCAGGGTGTCGCCTTCGGTGAGCAGGGTGGAACCCTTCGGCAGGACGAGGTCCGATGCGTGGATGTTCTCGCCGGCCTTGCGGCCTTCGATGTCAACCTCGACGGCGGTGGGCACGTGGGTTGCCTCAGCTTCAAGGGAAACCGTGGTGGCTTCGAGGCTGGCAACAGCACCCGGAGCAACTTCACCGGAAACGTGGATGGCGATGTCGACGGTAACCTTCTCGCCGGCCTGGACGGTCTGGAGGTCAACGTGCTCGATGATCTGCTTAACCGGGTCGCGCTGGATGTCCTTGACGAGCGTCAGGTGCTTCTCGCCGTCGACGTCGATCGCCAGCAGGGCGTTGGAAACGCGGACGGCCAGCGTGGTGGCGCGGCCAGGCAGGTTGATGTGGATCGGCTCTGCGCCGTGGCCGTAGATGACAGCCGGGATCTGGCCGGCCATGCGTGCACGGCGGGCAAAACCCTTACCGAATTCGGTGCGCAGTTCTGCGGTGAGCTTCTGCTCAGACATGTGTACTCCTTGATTACTGTGGCGTCCGGGAAACTCCGGACAAGTCGATCAGCAAGGGCGGAGGTCTGTGGACCTTCTACGCCCGGCGACCGTTGCTGTCCAGCAGCAGCCCGCCTGTGTCGAAGGAGATGCAGACCCAGTCGATAACGGAGACCCGCAATTCCGGTTCAAAACGCGCACCGGATGTGCTCTCCCTCGCCAAGGTATCCCCAAGAGTTTACCAGCGGATACCTTCATTACTGAAAACGGGCCATCCACACGCCCGGAGGCGGCGGATGGCCCGTCATGCCAGTAGTCCGGCGTCAGGCTTTGCCGTCGAACAGGCTGGTGACCGAACCGTCGTCGAACACTTCACGAATGGCACGCGCGATCAACGGTGCGATGGACAGCACCGTGAGCTGCGGGAAACGCTTCTCTGCCGGGATGGGCAGGGTGTTGGTGACAACCACTTCGCGTGCGCCCGAATCAGCGAGGCGCTGCGCTGCCGGGTCGGAGAAAACGGCGTGCGTGCAAGCGATGATGACATCCTTGGCGCCAGCGTTCTTCAGGACCTGGACGGCACCGGAGATGGTTCCACCGGTGTCGATCATGTCGTCAATAAGCACGCAGGTGCGGCCTTCAACCTGGCCAACAACGGTCTTGGAGACAGCCTGGTTGGGCACGGTGAGATCGCGGCTCTTGTGAACGAACGCCAGCGGGGCACCGCCAAGGCGTTCCGCCCACTGCTCGGCGACACGGACGCGGCCGGTGTCCGGCGAAACAACGGTGATGTTGTCCGCCTCCACCTTGGTGCGGATGTAGTCGGCCAGCAGCGGGATCGCCATCAGGTGGTCAACCGGGCCATCGAAGAAGCCCTGGATCTGGGAGGTGTGCAGGTCCACGGACATGATGCGGTCCGCACCGGCGGTCTTGTACAGGTCCGCAACCAGGCGGGCGGAAATGGGCTCGCGGCCGCGGCCCTTCTTGTCCTGGCGGGAGTATGGGTAGAACGGTGAAACAACCGTGATCCTCTTGGCAGAGGCGCGCTTGAGGGAGTCGATCATGATCAACTGCTCCATGAGCCAGTTGTTCAGCGGGGCCGGGTGCGCCTGGATGACGAACGCGTCAGTGCCGCGGACACTCTCAGCGGAACGGACGTAGATTTCCCCATTGGCGAAGTCATAGGCGTCGATGGGCAGGAGCTCAGTCTCCAGCTCCTTCGCGATTTCCTGCGCCAGCTCCGGATGTGCCCTTCCGGCGGCGAGAATCAATTTCTTCTCGCCGTGTGCGGTAATTTCGCTCATGCCTATTTGCCCTCTTCTGTGGTTGCTGGAGATTGTGAGGATGTGGAGGCGGGGGTCAGCATGGACTCCTGCGCGGCCTGGGCCAGCTTCGCTGAGTTGGTACCGGGGCGGTTGGCCAGTACCCAGCCTTCGGCGTTTCGCTGCGCGGCCAGGCTAATGGCGAGGGCTCCAGGCGGGACATCCTTGCGGATGACGGCACCGGCGCCGCTGTAAGCGCCATCACCCACGGTCACCGGAGCTACAAAGACGGTGTTTGAACCAGTCCGCACGCCCGAGCCGATCACCGTGCGGTGCTTCTTCTCGCCGTCGTAATTGGCCGTGATGTTGCCGCAGCCGATGTTGGTGTCCTCGCCGATTTCAGCGTCACCTGCGTACCCGAGGTGGGACAGCTTTGAACCGCGGCCGATGGTCACGTTCTTGGTTTCGTAGAAGGCGCCGATCTTGCCGGTCTCTCCCAGTACCGTGCCAGGGCGGAGGTAGGTGAACGGACCAACGGTGGCCCCGGCTCCAATGATGGAACCCGAGCCATGCGTGCGGGTCACCTTGGCACCTTCGGCAACGTTGACGTCCGTCAGCGTCGTATCAGGACCCACGACGGCGTCCCTCGCCACAGTGGTGGAACCGTGCAGCTGCGTATTGGGAAGCAACCGGACGTCTTCATCGAGCCTGACCGTGAAGTCGATCCAGGTAGTGGACGGATCCACCACCGTCACGCCCGCCCGCATCCAGGACTCGACGATGCGGCGGTTAAGTTCGGCACCGAGCGCGGACAGCTGGATGCGGTCGTTGGCACCCTCAACCTGCCAGCGGTCCTGGGTGACGACGGCGGCAACCCGGCCACCGGCGTCGCGGGCCAGTCCGAGGACATCGGTGAGGTACATCTCGCCCTGCGCGTTGTCAGTGGTGACCTGCGTCAGCGCGTCGCGGAGCACAGCGGCGTCGAAAGCGTAAATGCCGGAGTTGACCTCAAGGATGGTGTGCTCTGCTTCGCTTGCATCCTTGTGCTCGCGAATGCCGGTGACCGTGCCGTCTTCGGCACGCAGGATGCGGCCGTAGCCCGAGGCGTCGTCCAATATTGCTGTGAGCACCGTTACGGCGTTGCCCTGGGCTTCATGGGTGGCCACGAGTTCGCCCAGCAATTCGCCGGTCAGCAGGGGCACATCTCCATAAGTGACAACCACAGTGCCGGTGAGCTCCGCTTCGGCGTCGAGGGCGTTCAGGGCGACCTGCACAGCGCGTCCCGTGCCCGGGATCTCGTCCTGGTCAACGATCACGGCTTCCGGATCCAGCGCGGAGACGTGTTCTGCCACGCGATCGCGCTCGTGCCGGACAACAAGGGCAAGTTTCAGGGGGTTGATGGAGCGGGCGGCGAGGAGTGCGTGGCCCACCATGGAGAGGCCGCCAATTTCGTGGAGAATCTTGGGAGTCCGCGACTTCATTCGCGTCCCGGCACCTGCAGCCAAGACGATGACTGCTGCGGGACCGGTGGTTTCGGGGCTCACGTACTGGCTCTCCTTGCTCGGTTTTGTCCCGGGTAACCCGGCTTCGGAATGCTGCCATTCCAACTGTGGACCCAGGCACCGTTCGAGCTGTTCCAGGTACAGAGTGGAGCGCATTTTCCGACCGTTCCGCCCATAGGATTCGAACCTATACTCCACGGCTCCAAAGGCCGGGGTGCTGCCATTACACCAGAGCGGACCGTGCATGCTTGTACCCCCAGGCGGCAGGGCCTGGCGGTATCCCGGATCACCGGGATGCACACACAAGAATCTAGTTTGCCATGACCTTTGCATGGTTCGCGACTTGACCCACTCTGACGGGTCTCCGGATGCCCTGTTACGGCCCGCCCCGATCAGCCGCGCGGCGGGTTAGGGCATGATGGACACGTGAGCAAGCGCACTGAACTTTCCCGGCCCGCAGCCGCCGTCGAGCCTCTGGGAGACCGCCCGATACGGTCAAGGATGACCGGACAACAGCGCCGCTCCCAGCTCATCGGCATTGGCCGGTCGCTCTTCGCAGCCAAAGGCCTGGACGGCACGACCATTGAAGAAATTGCCGCCAGCGCGGGCGTCTCCAAGCCGGTGATCTACGAGCATTTTGGGTCCAAGGAAGGCCTCTACCGGCAGGTTGTCGAGACCGAATTCCGGATACTCCTGGACTCCATCACCGAGGCATTGAGCACCGATGCCAAACCCCGCGTCCTGGTGGAGCGCGCTGCGCTGGCACTCCTTGGCTACATCGAGGAGCGCACAGACGGCTTCCGGATCCTCATGCGCGACGCACCACCGTCCCAGCCCGAGGGCGCCTTCTCAACCTTGCTCTCCCACGTCACAGCGCGTGTGGAACACCTGCTCTCCGACGAATTCGCCCGCCGTGGATTCAGCGCCGCAGATGGCGCCATGTACGCCCAGATGCTCGTCGGCATGGTCGCGATGACAGGCCAATGGTGGCTGGACAGTCGTGAGCCGGACAAACGCGCGGTAGCCGCCCACCTGGTGAACCTGGCCTGGAACGGACTGACCGGGCTGCAAAAGGAGCCCGGGCTCCGGTCCGACCCCTGATCCGCTCTCACATCCCCACGCCTTCCAGGCGATGCGCTCTCACATCCCAACGGCTTCCAGGCGATGCGCGCTCACATCCCAACGCCTTCCAGGCGATGCGCGCTCACATCCCTACCGCCTCTCGGGCGATGCGCGCTCACATCCGAACGATCCGGGTCCTTAAATCAGCCCCTGACCGAAACTTCTGCGGACACTAAAAAGAGGCTGCCGGATGCCCGCCACAACGTGCTTTCACATCCCGAGCGACCAAGCGGCCCGGGTTTCCTTCAACATCGAAGGAAAAAATCAACGCCAACCCCGGATCCACCGTTGTCCAGACACTCCCGCCCGGGCGAGGGCAAGCCCTGCGGAAGTGATAGAGCAACGGCTAAAACGCTTCTGGACCTGAGAGAACGTCCCGCAAAAGCCCGCTGGACGTGAGAGAACGTCCGGAAAAAGCCCGCTGGACGTGAGAGAACATCCCGCAGTTACCCGCTGGATGTGAGAGAGCGTTGCAGCAGCGGCGGGCGTCCGGAAGCGTGCGTCAAAGGCGAGGAACGAGCCAGCACGCGGAGGATGCGCGCCGCTGCGCCGCCAGCCGCCACTCGCCAGCCGCTGCGCCGCCAGCCGCCACTCGCCAGCCGCTGCGCCGCAAGCTGTCACTCGCCAGCCGCCACTCGCGACGGCAACACCGCTGGCCGCGCCCTACTCGCCGAGGATTTCGGCGGCCTCGAGCCACTCGAGCTCCAGGCCTTCTTTCTCCTCAAGCAGTTCCTGCAACTTGGCATTGAGTTCGCCCAGTGCATCGAAGTCCCCGGATTCGGACTTCGCGGCCATTTGGGTGTGGAGCTTTTCCTCCTGCTGGGCTATCTTGCCGAGCTGGCGGTCGATCCTGTTGAGGTCCTTGCGGGCTTCACGCTTTTCGGCTTCGCTGGCACCGGACGGAACGGCACTCGACGACGTAGCGCCACCCGCAGAAGTCGGCGCACCGGATCCGCCGCCAACAGCGCCGGAAGCAAGGGCCGCTTCACGCAGTTCCAGGTATTGGTCCACGCCGCCGGGCAAGCCACGGAGTTTGCCATCGCCAAGGAGTGCCATCTGGTTGTCCGTGACGCGCTCAAGCAGGTACCTGTCGTGGCTCACCACAACCAGCGTTCCGGGCCAACCGTCCAGGACATCTTCGACGGCGGCCAGAGTGTCGGTATCGAGGTCGTTGGTGGGCTCGTCGAGCATTAGTACATTGGGCTCCCCTACCAGCAGGCGCAGGAGTTGGAGCCGGCGGCGTTCGCCACCGGAGAGGTCCCTGACGGGTGTCCACTGCTTTTCCCTGGTGAATCCGAGCTGCTCTACGAGCTGGCCGGCAGTGAATTCCTTACCGCCTACGCTAAAGGACCGCTTTTCCCGCTCAATGACCTCAATGACGCGAAGGTCCGAGACGTCGTCGAGCTCCTTCACGTCCTGGGTGAGGACAGCCGTCACCACCGTTTTGCCGCGCTTGACCTTGCCGGAGGTGGGCTGGATTTCGCCGTTGAGGAGTTTGAGCAGCGTGGACTTGCCGGCCCCGTTGACGCCCACCAAACCGAGCCGTTCGCCAGGTGCGAGCCGCAGGGTGATGTTGTCGAAGAGTTTCTGCCCGTCCGCTCCGTCGACGAAATCGAGGGTCACGTTCTCAAGGTCCAGCACGTCTTTGCCCAGCCGCGCGGTGGCCATCTTGCTGAGGGCCACGGAGTCACGGGGATCCGGCACGTCAGCAATGAGGTCGTTGGCTGCTTCGATCCGGAACTTCGGTTTTGCGGTTCTGGCGGGGGCACCGCGGCGAAGCCAGGCCAGCTCCTTTTTGACGAGCTGCTGGCGTTTACCTTCGACGACGGCGGCCATCCGGTCCCGCTCGGCGCGAGCCAAAACGTAGGCAGCGTATCCGCCGTCGAACATGTCCACCATCGCATCGTGGACTTCCCAGGTGTAGTTGCAGACTTCATCAAGGAACCAGCGGTCGTGGGTGACCACAAGGAACGCGCCTTGGTTGGCGCGCCAGCGAGTCTTGAGGTGCTTGGCCAGCCAGGCCACGCCTTCGACGTCGAGGTGGTTGGTGGGTTCGTCCAGCATGATGACGTCGTGGTCTTCGATGAGGAGCTTGGCCAGCGCGACACGACGCTTTTGCCCACCGGAGAGTGCATGCACGTTGGCGTGCCAGTCGACGTCACCAACCAGGCCGCCCATGACTTCGCGGATCTTGGGGTTGGCGGCCCATTCATGGTCCGCGCGGTCGCCGACGATCGCTGCGCCGACTGTCAGGTCGCCGTCGAGCACGTCGCCTTGGTCGAGGTAGCCGACGTTGACGTCCCCACGTTTGGTGACGCGGCCGGAGTCGGGCGTGGAGCGTAGGGCGAGCAAACGCATGAGGGTTGATTTTCCGTCACCGTTGCGGCCGACCATGCCGATGCGGTCGCCATCCTCCAAGCCGAGGGTGACGCCGTCGAGGACAGTGCGGGTCGCGAACGAAACGGTGAGGTTTTCGCCGCCGAGCAGGTGGGCCAATGGGTACTACTTTCTACTGCTGGAATGCGGGAGCTACTAAAGGAGGGTATCGGAGATGATCCGGGCGCCGGGCACGGGTCCGTGGACGGCAACCGCAGTGTGGCCTCGATGGGTCAGCTCTTCAGCGAGGACGCTGGCGGACACCGAGTCCCTGGCAAGCAGTGCGATGGTGGGCCCGGAGCCTGACACCATGCCTGCCAATGCGCCCCGGGCTTCGCCTAGCCCGATGGTGTCCCTCAGCTGTGGGGCAAGCGCAATGGATGCCCGCTGGAGATCGTTGATCAGCACCCGGCTGAGGGCCTCGGGATCGCCGTGCCGCAGGGCCTGGAGGATGGTCGGGTCAACGTCAACGGGCTCCGGAATTTCCACGCCTTCGGAGTCGCGGAGTCCGTCCAGGGTGTGGAACACGTCAGGTGTGGAGAGCCCGTAGTCGGCAAATACCAGCACCCAGTCCATTTGTGCCTTCGCCAGTGCGGGCGACAATTTATCGCCAACACCGAGTCCGACGGCGGTCCCGCCCAGCAGCGAGAACGGAACGTCTGCGCCCAACTCGGCTGCCAGGTGTGCGAGTTCCTCGCGGGAAAGGCCGCTGTTCCAGAGGGCATCGCAAGCGAGCAAGGTAGCGGCGGCGTCGGCGGAGCCCCCTCCCATACCTCCGGCGACAGGCACACGCTTGGTGATTTCAAGGTGGACGCCGGTTGGTTTCTCGGATAGCTCAGCCATGATGGCTGCCGCCTTGTAGGCCAGGTTGCGTTCGTCCAGGGGAATATCGACGCCGTCCAGGTCCAGCGTGCTGTTGGGGCTGATGCTGACGGTAATCCCTTCAGCCTCGGTGCTGGTGGCCGCCACTTCCTCATACAGGGAAACGGCCAGGTAGACGCTTGCCACGGAGTGGTAGCCGTCGGGGCGCAACGGACCGACGCTGAGGGAAACGTTGATCTTCCCGGGCGCTTTGACCCGGACCGTCCGGGCGTGGAAGCGATCGCCTACGTATGGCAGGCTGCTGGGTTTGCGGGTGTTCGGACTCATGCGTCCGCTGGGTGTCGGGCTTCAGCGATCCGGACGTAGGCAGAGATGTCCAGGACCTCGCCCCGGGCTGTGGGATCAACGCCTGCGGCGACCAGGCACTGTTCGGCTTCTGCCGCGCTGCCTGCCCATCCGGCCAACGCCGCGCGGAGGGTCTTTCTACGCTGGGCAAAAGCGGCGTCGATGACAGCAAACACCTGTTCCCGGGTGGCGTGCGTGGCGGGTGGGTCATGGCGCGTAAAGGCAACGAGTCCGGAGTGGATTTTCGGAGCTGGCCAAAACACGTTCATGCCGATCACGCCGGCCTTGCGCATGTGCCCGTACCAGGCAGCTTTGACCGAGGGCACACCGTAGATCTTGCTGCCTGGAGTTGCTGCCAGGCGGTCCGCGACCTCGTCCTGCACCATGACCAGTCCGTGCTGCAGGCTCGGGAAGTGTTGCAGCAGGTGAAGCACCACGGGGACGGCCACGTTATACGGGAGGTTGGCCACCAGTGCTGTCGGTTGCACGGGCAGTTCCGTGACCCTCATGGCGTCCGAAAGGACGAGGTGGAAGTTGTCTTCAGCCTCGGGTCGCCACGCACGAACGGTCTCGGGGAGCTTCCTGGCGAGCACGGGATCAATCTCAACGGCCACAACAGTCTTGGCCGCATCCAGCAGCCCCAGTGTCAGGGAGCCAAGGCCCGGGCCCACCTCAAGCACGGTTTCGCCGGCGTCGATGTTGGCGGCTGAGACAATCCTGCGGATCGTATTACCGTCAATGACAAAGTTCTGGCCCAACGTCTTGGTGGGGCGGACACCGATTTCCTCGGCTAACCGTCGGATGTCGGTGGCGCCCATCAAAGGCACGACGGCGGCGGGTTCGGAATTCGGTTCAGTCACCTAGGTATCGTATCGCCTGTGCGGGGTCACGCTGCGTGCGCGCAGCCCCAGTCGCTGAGGCCGTTCCTGGCGTAGAGGCGGTTGGCGATATCGATCTGCTGTGCTTTGGTGGCAAGGTTTGCAGTGGGGGCGTAGGCGCCGCCGCCATTGGCCAACCAGGTGGGGCTGGAGAACTGCAGCCCGCCGTAGTAGCCGTTGCCCGTGTTGATGGACCAGTTTCCGCCGGACTCACACTGGGCGATCCTGTCCCACATAGCTTCGTTCGGGGCGCCGGTGGGACCACTGGAAGTGGCAGCCTTGGCAGCGACGGGGCGGGCCTTCGTTCCGACCATGATCTTTTCGGTGACGGGCTGGGTGGTTACATTGCTGGATACAAGGGTGCGGGAAGCTTCTCGGCCATCCACCAATACCAGCTTGAAGGTCTTCACGACGGAACCTGCGACGCCCTTTTGGGTCACTTTCTCGTCGCCTTTGTAGAGCTCGGCACTATCGGTGCTGACGCTATCGAACGGTACTTCCTCAGTAGCTTCAGCGGTCTTGCTGGTGTCCACGCGGGAGACCTTGATCACCATGTCCTGGATGACCGGCGCATTTCCGGGCTGGGAGACGCGATCGCTGGCGCCCAGGGTGACTCCGGCATCCTTCAGGACGCTGGCGACGTCGGGCGCCGTCGTGGTGGTGCTGGTGTCCTTGCCATCAGCTACCAGGCTGATCGTCTTGGGTGTGGAGATGGAAACGAAGGAGCCTGTGACAGCAAGCGAGGCGTCCTTCGGCTGGGAGATTTCGGAGGAGCTCGCCACTCCCAGTTCACTCACCAGGCCGGCGACGTCCGGTGCGTTGGTGTTGACGGTCTTGCGGGCGCCGTCCAATTCGATGGAGACGGCCTTGGCGAGGTTGATGTTGACCACCGAGCCGTTTTCCACTTGGGTATCAAGATCCGGTGAAACGCGGTCTGCGTCCTTCAGCTCGACCTTGGCTGCCTTGACCACTTGGTCAACGGTGCCGCCGAAGGTCTGAATGGAGCTCACCTTGCCGTCTACGTTCAGGGTGATTGTCTTGTTGTTGCCGACGAAGGCGACTACACCGACCACCAGCGCTGCAACAACCAGCAACTGGGCACCGACTTTGAGAAAGCTGAACTTGCCATCCGTTGTGAAGAACTTGATCACGATTGCCCATAACTCTCAGACCATCCGGGCACGGGGAAAAGCGCAAAAAATAATGCCAGCCGCAAAACTGAGGGGCCAGGCAAAAAAGCCTGGTCCCACCCTCTGCTGCCGGCATCTGCGCCGCCAAATACATTCAACTAAAGAGCCCGGACGAATCCGGACCAGTTTTCCGAAGGCCTTCCCCGACCCCGGCTACTTGTTGTACACAGTAACCGATCTGTTATAAACGGACCAAGAATTCTACATACCGGGTATTCATCGCCGACGGTCCCACAGAGCTTCGAACGCCCCCGATCAGCCCCACGATCCGTAGGCATTTACCGTATTTTCAGCCAGCCTGGCGCAAAGTTCCGAAAGGTCATCTTCTGTCACTTCCGCCATCGAGCGAACTGTGTACGGCACCATGTAGCTCGCATTTGGCCGCCCACGGTACGGGTGTGGCGTGAGGAATGGCGAATCTGTTTCCACCAGGATCCGGCTGGGCTCCGCAATGGACAACGCTGCCCTCAGGTTGCCGGCATTCTTGAACGTCATGGTGCCCGCAAAGGACATGTACCAGCCGTTCTCATTGCAAATGCGTGCCAGCTCCTCATCACCGGAGAAGCAGTGGAAAACTACCCGCTCCGGGGCCCCTTCCTCCTTCAATACCTGCACTACGTCATCGTGGGCGTCGCGGTCGTGGATCTGCAGAGTGAGGCCTAGCCGCTTGGCGATGTCGATGTGCCTTCGGAAGGAGTACCGCTGATGTGCCAGCCCTTCACCGTGGGTTCGGAAGAAGTCCAACCCTGTTTCGCCGATGGCACGGATCCGCGGGTGGGCAGCCAGTTCCTCGATCTCTGCCAGCGCCGATTCCAGCTCCCCCCGCCCCGCGTAGATGGGTGCGTCGTTGGGGTGGATGGCAACCGCTCCCAGCAAGCGGGCATCGGCCTGGACAGCGTGTACCGTGAAGCGCGACGATTCCAGGTCGCAGCCAACCTGGATCGCCCCTTGGACACCAACAGCTTCGGCGGCATCCATGGCGTCCGCAACGCCGACTTCGATCAAACCGTGCCGAAAGTCCAAGTGGGTGTGATTGTCCATCACCGGGACGGGAAGCGGTTCCGGGGCCGGAGGGTACTCTTTGCGGGAATCCGAGGCTTCTGTTGCACCGGAGGACGCGCGGTAGGGAGCGGGGGCGAGGGAATTGCACATGTTCCCACCTTAATCGGACCGCGGTCCCCCGTGCTGCGGGACAAATTCCAGTTGGCACATAAATTCGCGGAGCACTATGTCAGGGACGGCCAAAGTCTGGGTAGTCTGGAACGGACAGACGGCCGACACCGGCGTTGGCCACGGCTGAAGGGCAATCCATGGAGTCCAAGCGACAAGTCACCGTTGAGCCTTCCCCACTCCAGGGCGAGGCGTACAGCGCGCTGCCCCGGGAAGCCGCCGCGCTCAATGGACACAAGCCGCAGGTCATGGACGCCGAACGTTTCCACGATGCCAGCGAGCGCATCCTGGCCTCCATCGGCAAGGTCATCGACGGCAAGGCGGACGCTGCGAAGCTGGCCCTGACAGTTCTCCTGGCCCAAGGCCACCTCCTGCTGGAGGATGTGCCCGGCGTTGGCAAGACCCTGTTGGCGAAGACACTGGCCCGAACCGTGGACTGCACGGTGTCCCGTATCCAGTTCACCCCGGATCTGTTGCCATCGGACGTGACGGGCGTGTCCATCTACAACCAGTCTTCGCGGCAGTTCGAGTTCCGGCCCGGCGCGGTGTTCGCGAACATCGTGATCGGCGACGAAATCAACCGTGCCTCAGCCAAGACCCAATCCGCGCTCCTGGAGTGCATGGAGGAACACCAGGTGACGGTGGACGGGCATTCGTACCAGCTGGGATTGCCGTTCATGGTGGTGGCAACGCAGAATCCCATCGAAATGGAGGGCACTTATCCGCTGCCCGAAGCCCAGCGCGACCGCTTCATGGCCAGGATTTCCATGGGCTATCCGGATCGGGATGCCGAGATCGAGATGTTGGAAACGCATCAGGCGGCCTCTCCCCTGATCAAGGTAACCCCAGTGGTCACGGCAGCCGATGTGGCAGCCATGATTGCAGCGGTCCAGCAGGTCTACGTGTCCACGGCCATCAAGGAATACACCGTTGCCATTGGCCGTGCCACGCGTGAAAGCGCCCGCCTTCGACTCGGTGCCAGCCCGCGGTCCTTGCTGCAGTTGCTGCGCGCCGCGAAGGCCACGGCAGCTTTGGATGGACGCGATTTTGTCCTTCCCGACGACGTCGTGGACGTGGCCGAATCAGTACTCGCGCACCGCATCATCCTGGACCGCAAGGCTGCGAGTTCCGGCGACACGCCCCAAACAGTCCTGCGGGGCATCCTCGCTTCCCTCCCGGTTGCCCAGGAACCGCCTGGCGCGTGGCGCAGGGACAAGCAAAGCGCATAGGAGACAGCGGGCATGGCACTCGTGGATAGGCTCCCAAAGCATTTGTTCACCAGCCGCGGATGGGGATTGCTCGCCGCCGGGGTGGCCTCGTTGGTCTGCGCCTACATTATGGGCAGACGTGATCTGCTGACTCTGGCCGTCTTTTTGTTGATCCTTCCTTTGGTTGCCCTGGCTGGTGTCCGGGTCTGGAAACCCAAGTTCCAGGTGTACCGGGAATTCAATCCCTCCACCGTGGAAACGTCCACCGCCACCACCGTTCGCCTGGCGGTCGCCCGATCCACGTTTTCCACCGGCCACGTGATCATGGAGGAGCAACTGCCTCCACGGTTCGGTGATCCACCGGCTTTCCGCTTCCCGGCCCGGTCTGCAGCAGGTGGCACCAGCCGCTACGAATACCATCTGCGATCCGGCAAGCGGGGACAGTTCCGCATAGGTCCTGTTACTGCCGAGTTCAGCGACCCGTTCGGCTTGTCGTTGCGGCGTCATGCCATCGACGACGGCGACCTCCTCACCGTGACGCCGGCCGCCGTCGAACTTCCCGTAACGGGACTCGCGGGGGCGCGTGGGAACGATGGCGTAACGGCCACCCGGATCAGGGCGAACCCTAGCGACGACGACATCATGACGCGCGAATACCGGCACGGCGATCCGATGCGGCGCGTCCACTGGCCCGCCACAGCGCGGCACGGACAGCTTATGGTCCGCCAGGAGGAATCTGTTACCACTCCGGAAGCCACCATCATCCTTGACCAACGATTCGCGGCCTTCGCCTCCGGCAGTGCCTCGGTTTTCAGCTCGCACGACGACGACTCGGACCTGGTGACCAGCCCGAATTTTGAGTGGGTTGTGACAGCGGCAATGTCCATCAGCGCGCACTTGGCCGAACGGAACTACTCGCTGCGCGTCCTGGACGCCTTCGGTAGCCCGGCCTTCATTCGCTCGCCGTCGGCACCGGATCCGGGCGTGGAAGAGTTCAGTGGCGTTGCCGGCCTTCATGCCATTGCCGAAGGTTTGGCCGCGATTGAGTTGAGCGGACCAAAACACCACTGGGTTGACCACCACAGGGCTGAACATCACAGGGCCGGAGAAAATAGTCCGGGGCACGCCCGGCGCTCCCCCGAACCCATCGGTTCCGTGCCTAACCGCAGTGGGGCCTTGGAGGTGCCGGGCCAGGAAAGCGTTGATTCGGTCTTCGACGACCGCCTCATGGACAAGCTCGCTGCGCATCGTTTGCGCGGGCCGCTCCTTGCCTTGCTTGGCAATCTGACCCTTGCCGAGGCCAAAGCCCTTGCTCAGGCGGCCGGCTATGGTGCCAACGCCTTCGCGATAGTAGTCACGGACCCTCAAAGCAGCAACGAGTCCCGCAACCATGACTCCCGGAACCCGGACTTCCGAAACAAGGACGATGTCCTGGAAACCTTGAGGCAGGGCGGCTGGAAGGCTGTCTCCGTCACCTCGAAGACACCACTGACAGCGGCCTGGTCCGACTTCGACGAAGGCGGCCTGCTGGTTGCTGCGAGCGCGGCAATGGACGTACGGCGCGGAGCCGCGGTGCCGCGATGACCGCAACGTCCCATCGTGGGTCCCCTGCAACATTCCAGCGGGGCGTTCCCCAGCAGGGTGCCAGCGGAGACGGGCCCGCCCCCGCTTCACCTCAACAACGGCCGCAGGCTCCCGGCCTCTACCCGTGGATCATGGCTGGTTCCGTTGCCGTGGCCGTTCTTGGTGCGGCCATATCCCTGAATGGAGTGTTCAGGGGCTGGGCCTGGTTCATGCCGCTGATCACCACCGTTGTAGTGGTGGCCCTGACACTGGCCATCCTGCGGACCCTCCGGATCCAGCCCTTGGTTACCACGCTGGGTGCCTTGGCAGCATTGGCCGGCATACTCAGTTTCACGTTCTGCCGGCAGGACAGCTTCCTGGGCTTCATCCCTACCACCGGCACGTTTGCCGCGGTAGGCCGGCTCATCAAGCGGGCCGCCGAGACGGTTGTGTCCGAGAGCGCTCCGGTGGCCCCCAACGCGGGGATTGTCTTCGTCACGTGTGCGTGCCTGGGACTTCTGGTGATCCTGATCGATGCTTTGGCCGTCCCGCTATCGATGCCGGCGGCCAGTGGAATCGGACTCCTTGCGGTCATGGTGGTTCCTGCAACCATCAAGCCGCAAAGCGTAGGTGTCGCTGGATTCGTTGGGGCCACGGTGGGATATCTGCTCATTCTTGGTTGCAGCCATTGGTTCGCCCCTGACGCCAGGCTGCAGTCCGGAGCACCACGAAGTTCCGGCCAGATCAGGCGCTCCCTGGTGACGGGGGTGCTGGCACTGGGTTTGGCATTGGTTGTTCCGCTGGCCATTCCCGGGTTTGAAACAGGCACCTTCCCGCAAGGCTCGCGGTTGAGCCCTTGGGGTACCTCGAACGGCCTCAATCCGATGATCACGCTGGGTAACAGTCTTCGCAGTCCCACGGGGGCAGGACGCATCACGTACTCCACCAGTTCCAGCGCAGCCACTTACCTGAGGTCTGTCACCATTGACCACTTCGACGGCGAAACCTGGGCACCTGATGACCGCTCCGCCACACGGCGGGCCGGGGTGGACCGGATAGAGCCGGGTTACTCCATCCAGGGAGAAGTCGTGAATGCGGTGACGTCCATCAATGCGGGCTTGTTCACCAGCCCGTACTTACCGGCGCCGTTCGCCCCCGTGTCCGTTAACGGGCTGAACGGCCGTTGGACCTGGGATCCGGCCACCCTCAGCATCATGAGTACGGAGACGAGCACGCTGGCCCAACGCTATGTGGTCTTCTCGGCGGCACCCAAGATCAGTGCGCAGGCCCTGTCGCAGGCAACAGGTAAGCCAAAGTCCATTTCGGAGGACTTCCTCCGCGTTCCAGGGAACCTGCCAAGCATTGTTCGCCAGACGGCGGAGCAGGTCACGTCTTCGGCAGGCAACAACTACGCCAAGGCGCTGGCGATCCAGAAATACCTGCGTTCCAGTGAATTCACGTATTCCCTTCAAGCGCCGGTGCAAAACGGCTATGACGGCAACGGGTTGTCGGTGCTGGCGGACTTCCTGGCGGTCAAGAGCGGCTATTGCGTCCACTTCTCCTCCGCCATGGCGGTGATGGCCCGCGTGGAGGGCATCCCCAGCCGCATTGCGGTGGGATACGCACCCGGGCGGCTGACGGGCGAGACCGTGGCTTTGGTTGGCCAGGGATCGTTCCCTGAGTATGAGGTAGATGCCCGTGACGCGCACGCGTGGCCCGAGCTCTACTTCGAAGGACTGGGATGGGTGCCCTTTGAGCCGACTCCTTCCCGTGGGGTTGTTCCGGAATATGCCACCGAGTCCTCAGTCCCGGGCAGCCTGAGCACCAATGCTGACGAGAAGGACGTTCCAGGCACCACAGTGACGCCTCCGCCCACCACCGTTCCGCTGCCGGGAGGCGACGCGCAAACTGCCGGCTCTGCGCCACGTGACCCGCTGCCAACGGTTATTGCCACGATTGCGGCAGTGCTGTTGCTCGCTGCTTTCCTTGGCTCGCCGAGGCTGAGCAGGGTAGTCGTGCGACGCCGCCGGCTCAGTCCAAAGGAACCAGCGGATCGTGGATCGCCTGACGCTTACCACGACTCTGCCGCCCTCGCATGGGCAGAGTTGCAGGACCTCGCCACTGACTATGGTGTACCGTCCACGCCCAGTGAAACGCCAAGGCACTTTTCGTCCCGGCTCCGTTCAAGTTCCATTCTGGGCGAGGCCGGGGGTCTCGACGACGCCGCACATGCCGCCGTCGCTTCACTCACCACGGACTTCGAACGGCAACGTTATGGTCGCCCGATGGAGGCAGCCTCGCCGGCGGCTGCCAGGATCGCTGTTGTTCGTGACTCGTTACGGAACAATGCCAACTGGCTGGTCCGCTTCCGTGCCAACTGGCTGCCGCCGTCGCTCATGCGCCGCTGGTTCCACGCACTCGGTGCCCCCGCCCGCGCTGTGGGGTCCCTGTTCCGGCGGACGGGGCAAGGGATTGCCGGATCATGGCGCGCGCTCAGGGGACTTCTCCCGCAACGCCGCTAAGACCGCGATCCCACGTGGGAACAGCAAAGGGCCCGACTCCGGAACTTATGGCTCCGGGGTCGGGCCCTCTGCTTGTCTCTACCGTTCTTGTTGCGAGAGCGGTGGACGGGACCCCTGGACTGGTCGGGGTACGGGACTCAGCCGGGGTACGGGACTCAGTCGGGGTACAGGACCTAGTCGGCGTACGGGTCGGCGATACCTACGTACTGGGTGTAGAGGTACTCTTCGATGCCTTCGGAGCCACCTTCGCGGCCCAGGCCGGACTGCTTGACGCCACCGAACGGTGCAGCGGCGTTGGAGATGACACCGGCGTTGAGGCCGAGCATGCCGGTCTCAAGCTTCTCGCTGACCCGCAGGCCCCGGTTGAGGTCCTTGGTGAAGACGTAGGCAACCAGGCCGTATTCGGTGTTGTTGGCCAGGCGGATGGCGTCGTCTTCGGTGGAGAACGTGACGATCGGGGCCACTGGTCCGAAGATTTCTTCCTGGAGGATGCGGGAGTCGGCGGCGACGTTCTTCAGCACAGTGGGCTGGTAGAAGTAGCCGGGACCGTCGACGGCGGCACCACCGGTGACTGCTGTGGCACCTCCTGCTACGGCTTCGGTGACGAGGGCGTGCACGCCATCGCGGGCCTTGCCGTCGATCAGCGGACCAACCTTGGACTCCGGCTCGGTACCGCGGGCTGTGGTGAGCGAACCGATCTTCGCGGCGAACTTCTCGGCGAAGGAGTCGGCGATGGACTCGTGCACGATGAAGCGGTTTGCTGCGGTGCAGGCCTCGCCCATGTTGCGCATCTTGGCGGCGATGGCGCCTTCAACGGCCTTGTCCAGGTCAGCATCCTCGAAGACGACGAACGGTGCGTTGCCGCCAAGTTCCATGGACGTGCGCAGAACCTTGTCCGCGGCTTCACGGATCAGGGCCTGGCCTACCGGGGTGGAACCGGTGAAGGAGATCTTGCGGAGGCGGTCATCCTTGATCAGCGGTCCGGTGACAGCACCGGCCGTGGAGGTCTGGATGACGTTCAGGACACCTGCGGGAAGGCCGGCTTCCTGCATCACCTGCGCGAAGAGCAGGCTTGTCAGCGGGGTGAGGTTGGCGGGCTTGAGCACCATGGTGCAGCCAGCGGCGACGGCCGGAGCTACCTTGCGGGTGGCCATGGCCAGCGGGAAGTTCCACGGCGTGATGAGCAGGCAGGGTCCAACCGGCTTCTTCTGAACGAGCAGGCGGTTCTTGCCGTCCGGCGCTGCGGAGTAACGGCCCGAAACACGGACAGCTTCCTCGGAGAACCAGCGCAGGAATTCGGCGCCATAGGTGACCTCGCCGCGGGCTTCGGCCAGGGGCTTGCCCATTTCGAGGGTCATCAGCAGCGCGAAGTCTTCGGCGCGCTCGGTGACGAGTTCGAAGGCACGGCGCAGGATCTCACCGCGTTCGCGCGGTGCCGTGCGTGCCCAGTCAGCCTGGGCGGCAGCAGCGGCGTCCAGGGCCGCGGCACCGTCTTCAGCACCGGCGTCGGAGATGCTGAGCAGGACCTTGCCCGTAGCCGGGTCCTCAACATCAAAAGTCTTTCCGGATCCCGCCGGACGCCACTGACCGTTGATCAGCAGGCCGGTGGGGACGGAAGCCAGCAGTTCGCTTTCGCGTTCAACCGTTACAGTCATGGCGACTCCTTCGTCTTGGGTGCATTGGAGGGTTGCACCACTAGGGTTCCTTGCCAGAATTGGCTTGAATTACTGCCACGGTACTGCCATGCAAGAAGCAGTGTCTACGCCTTCACGCACTGCCATGCGCCCGCCAAATTGTGCACCTGCACAGGGATGATCAGCGTGCTGCAAGCACCGCCGAATACAGCTCCCGCTTGCTGATACGGGCGTCATCCGCCACGGCGGCGACGGCTTCCTTCAACCGGATTCCTTGGGAAATGAGCTCGTTCACGGCAGCTACATGGTCTTCCGGCTTGCCGGGAGCCTGCTCGGGAGCGCCACCCACGACCACGGCAATTTCGCCGCGGACTTCATTGTTTTCTGCCCACTCCAGGAGTTCGCGCAATGTTCCGCGGATGACTTCCTCGTAGGTCTTGGTCAATTCCCGGCAAACAGCCACCCGGCGTTCCGGTCCGAAGCGCTCGTGCAGCGCCCGAAGCATCACTTCAAGCCGGTGCGGAGCCTCAAAGAACACCATGGTGCGGCGCTCGTCAGCCAAGTCCGCCAGGCGGGAATTCCGCTCCCCCGACTTCCGTGGCAGGAAGCCTTCGAAGCAAAACCGGTCTGTGGGCAGTCCGGAAAGCGCAAGGGCCGTCAGCACGGCGGAAGGTCCCGGCACGGCAGTGACGGTCAGGCCTGCGGCAACGGCTCCCTCCACTAAACGGAAGCCAGGGTCTGAAACCGCCGGCATTCCGGCGTCGCTGACCATCAGGATGGTTTTGCCGGCCCGCACATACTCCAGCAGTTCACCGGTCTTGGCTACCTCGTTGTGTTCGTGATAGCTGATGACGCGCCCGGACACCTCCACGCCCAAGGCCTGGACCAGCCGATGCAGGCGACGGGTGTCCTCGGCTGCGACGATGTCCGATGTCGCCAGGAGTTCGATCAAGCGGGAGGATGCATCGCCCACGTTGCCGATGGGAGTGGCAGCAAGCACAATCCTGCCGCTTGCCGTGGTTGCGCCCGTGTCGGCAGCGGCTTCGGGTTCCTGGGCCGCGTCCGGTTCATCAACCGCCGATGCATCATCAAAGGGGGCTTCGTCCGGGGTGCTGTGTTGTTCGTCCACCTGCCAAGCCTAATGCCGCGCGCACTTCAACGCCGCAGCAAGAGCGCACTTCAACGCCGGAGCAAGGATGGAACGGTAGCATGGGCGGGTGAGCCAGTCCCCCGTTCCCACCACCGATTCCGGAACCCCCGCAGTGTCGGCATTACCTTCCGGAGCCACGGACGTGGCGGCAAGCAACGGCTCCGGAGAGCCGGCCCAGGAAACAACGGCCAGGGGAACTACCTCATGGCGGCCGCCGTCCAGGCAGGACGACCCCGCTGGCAGCAACAGCAAGCTGCCTGCCGGACGCGGGCTCGAAGGCCACCGCTGGATCGCCAGACCTGCTGCGGCCTTTTCGGTGGACGCCCTGACATCGCGTTTGATCGGCGGGATCCAAAGCTGGCGGGATTACCCGCCGTCGCTGCGTTTATGGTTCTGGTTGATTCCCGCCATTACCGCCGCCATCGGCGGAATCCTGCGCTTCTTCCGTCTCGAGGTCCCCCACAGCCTGGTCTTCGACGAAACGTATTACGTCAAAGACGCGTATTCGTACCTCGTCAGCGGATACGAACGCAGCTGGCCAGCCAACGCCAACGATTCCTTCAACGCCGGCAATCCCGAGATCCTGCTCAATACCCCGGAGTACGTGGTTCATCCTCCGGTGGGGAAATGGATGATTGCCTTCGGCATGTGGTTGTTTGGGGCTGACAATCCGTTCGGCTGGCGTTTTGGTGCCGCCCTGACCGGGACGCTCACGGTCTTCCTGCTCTCACTCATCACGCTGAAACTCTTCCGTTCCCACACGCTTGGCGCAGTGGCCGGCTTGCTGCTCGCGGTTGACGGCCACCACCTTGTGTTGTCGCGAACGTCCCTGCTGGACATCTTCCTTGCGTTTTGGATCCTTGCCGCCTTTGGTGCTTTGCTTTTGGACCGCGACGACGGCCGGCGTCGCCTTGCTTCCAGGCTGGCCGCCCGTGCGGCTGCTTCATCCGACGGCCGGCCCTCGGCCAAGCAACTGTTGGCCGGCCCCTGGTTGGGGATGCGTTGGTGGCGCCTGGTTGCCGGGATTTGCCTCGGACTGGCTGTGGGCACCAAATGGTCTGCGCTGTTTTTCGTCGCTGCGTTCGGCTTGTTGACCGTCTTCTGGGACATGAGCGCCCGCCGCATTGCCGGGATCCGCAGCTGGCCCAGTGCAGCGGTCATCAAGGATGGACTTCCGGCTTTCCTGACCATTGTCCCGATCGCGGCGGCCACGTACGTCGCCACGTGGACCGGCTGGTTCCTCTCCAAGGATGCCTACTACCGCCAGTGGGCGGCCACCAATCCGGCGCCCGGGTGGGATTGGCTGCCCAATTCCGTGCGTTCCCTGGCGCATTACCACCTTGAGGCGTACAAGTTCCATCAGGGCCTCAGTGCCGACCACCCCTACGAATCCAGCCCCTGGACCTGGCTGGTCATGGGCAGGCCCACCTCGTTCTATTACCAATCGCCCAAGCAGGGCACTGCCGGCTGCATTGCCGAGACGTGTTCCTCGGCCATCCTGCCCGTCGGCAACCCCATTGTCTGGTGGGGCGGCACCATTGCCCTGGTGATCCTGCTCTTCTGGTGGACAGGCCGGCGGGATTGGCGCGCCGGGGCCATCCTCGTTGGAGTCGGGGCTGGATACCTGCCGTGGTTCATGTATCCCGAACGCACGATGTTCATCTTCTACGCAGTTTCCTTTGAACCGTTCCTGGTGCTGGCCCTGACGTATGTCCTGGGGTTGGTGCTGGGCCGCACCACCGATCCTCCTTGGAGGCGGAGATACGGACTCTACATAGTGGGCTCGGTTGTGGTGCTGGCCGTGCTGGCAACAGCGTTTTTCTACCCCGTACTGACCGCCGAAGTCATCAGCTACCAGGAGTGGCGGATGAGGATGTGGATGCCATCGTGGATCTAGGAGGAGGATCGTGAGGGAGGCAAGCACGGAGCTTCTGGTCGAGGCCGACGAGAATACCAACGTGACCGACCTCCTTCTGGAACGATGCGCCAAGGACCCGTTCGGCAACCTTTACGCCCACAAGACAGCCAATGGGTGGCTCAACGTGCCTGCTGCGCGCTTCCTCGCGGACGTCCAGGCACTGGCCAAGGGTCTCATCGCAGGGGGCGTCAACCCCGGCGATCCCGTAGCTGTGCTCTCCCGCTCAAGCTTCGAATGGACCTTGGTGGACTTCGCCATCTGGATGGCTGGCGGAGTTACCGTACCCATTTATGAAACGTCTTCGGCAAGCCAGATCGAGTGGATCCTCGCCGATTCCGGTGCCCGGCGCATCTTTGTGGAAGACACCTCCAAAGCAGACCTGCTTCACACCCTCGTTGAGAAGTCCACAGCTTTGGGTGAGGACCCGGTGACGATCATCCGCATGGAGCACGACGGTGAGGCCCCGAACCTGACCAGCCTTGCCGCCGTCGGAATTGGCATTATGGATGCCGAACTTGAGCGCCAGCGCAGCGCCGCCAACTTGTCCGATGTAGCCTCGATCGTCTACACCTCCGGCACAACCGGCAAACCCAAGGGCTGCGAAATCACGCATGGCAACTTCGTGCTCGTTGCCAGGAACGTCATCCCGTTCCTCCCCGAACTGTTGATGCAGCACGGCGCGCGAACGTTGATGTTCCTGCCGCTGGCACATGTCCTGGCAAGGGCAGTCCAGGTGGTCTGCCTCACCGCAGGCGTCACGTTGGGGCACAGCCCGGGTGCCAGCGGCCTCATGGCGGACCTGGGCGCCTTCAAACCGACCTTCCTGCTGGCAGTTCCCCGCATCTTCGAAAAGGTCTACGCCGGCGCCGGACACAAAGCGGCAATGTCAGGCAAGTCCGGACTGTTCGCCACTGCGTCCGCGGCCGCCGTCGAATATTCGACGGCGGTAGACCTCGCCGCCCGCGGGCAGGGGTCCGGTCCGGGTTGGTTCCTTAACCTCAAGCATTCGGCATTCAACAAGCTCCTCTACCCCAAGGTGCGGGAGGTCTTCGGCGGCGCCATCGGCTACACCGTGTCCGGGGCCAGCCCCCTCAGCCTCCGGGAAAACCATTTCTTCCACGGCGCGGGGATCCCTGTCCTTGAGGGCTATGGCCTGACCGAAACCACTGCGCCCTGCACCGTCAACACGCCAAGCATGTCCCGCATAGGGACCGTTGGCATACCGCTGCCCGGTACCACCATCCGCGTGGCCCCGGATGGCGAGGTGCTGGTCAAGGGGATCGGCGTGTTCAAGGGCTACCACCGCAATGAGGCCGCCACCGCTGAGGCCTTCGTCGACGGCTTCTTCCGCACAGGAGACCTTGGCGAGCTTGACCCGGACGGGTTCCTCACCATCACAGGCAGGAAGAAAGACCTGTTGGTCACCGCAGGGGGCAAGAACGTCGCACCCGGTCCCCTCGAAGAGAAACTGCGGGAGCACCCGCTTGTGGGACAGGCCGTGGTGGTGGGCGACGGCAAGCCGTTCGTCGCAGCACTGGTGGCCCTGGATCCTGAAGGGCTTGAAGACTGGTGCGCCGAGAACAAGCGCGACGCCATGTCCCCCAGTGAAGCCGCCAGGGACGAGCGCGTTCGTGCAGCAGTTCAGTCTGCGGTGGACGAAGCGAACACTCTGGTGTCCTCGGCCGAATCCATCCGTAAGTTTGGCTTTATCACTGCGGATCTCAGCGTCGAGTCCGGGCACCTGACGCCGTCGCTCAAGCTGAAGCGGGCCGCGGTGGTTAAGGACTTCTCCTCGTTGGTGGAGAAGCTTTACGAAAAGTAGCGCCCCGCTCGTTTATGCGACGGTTTCGCCGGTGTGCTTGCGGACACCTGGGGTATCGCTTTCGTCGTCGATCTCCGTTGAGGACGCATCTTCTTCGGCCGCTGACTTGTCGTCCAAACCACGGCGGCGACGCGTTGGCCAGGTGAGGATGAAGGTGATCGTTGCGGCCAGGAACACGAGCGCTCCAATGACGATTCCGGCATCCACCCAGAACTGTCCCGGGAAGAGACGAATCAGCGTGTCTTCCAGCGAGAATGTCCAGGTTCCATTGGCGAAGAAGATCCGGTGGAACTCCGTGAAGAACTGCTGCCAGCTCAGGGCTGCCAGCACTCCAAGGCCGATGATGATGACCAAGGTGACGATGGAGCCGGCGAAGAGCCCGCGCCGAACACCGCCTGTACTGCGCTTACGCAAGTAGGCAATGGCGATGATGCTCAAAAGAATGAGCAGCAGGCCGGCACCGAACGAGGACAGAATGACCATCTTCACGTCCGCCATGTGCGCGACTTCGCTGTCCTTGAAAAGCTTGGCACCGTCCTGGTTTACCAAGCCACCCAAATATCTGGGCCCGGACCAATTGCTCAGGTAGTCCACAGCATAGGAGCCGTAAGTCATGCGATCGTCCGTGCTGAACCCGTAACCGTCTCCGGGGAAACCCGGCCGGTTGTATTCAACCCAGAGGAAGAGGGGGCTGGTCACTGCGCGGACAGCCAGCACCAAGAGGATCACAGGGAAGAAGACGGCGAGCAATACCTGGAAAATGCGGGGGCCGATCGGCTTGACCTTTGCAGCCTGTTCGCGTTCCGCATTACGCCTGGCAACTTCGTCCTCCGGCGGACGAACCTGGAGGGCCGACGTCGGCAACGGTTCCGAATAGTGTGCCGGTTGGCGACTTGCGGGCGCATCTGCCACCGACTCCGCGAAAAGCGGTGGCTCCGGCTCAACATCCGCAGCCTCGGCAGCCTTCCGGTCAGCGCGGCTCTCGGGCTGAACCGGGACCGGACCTGAGGGAGCAGCAGAAGAACCACCAGGCGCCTTGGGCTTCATCCAGTCAAAGGCCGGCTCGTCGGGGTCCTCGTGGACGTCCGTCCCCGGATCTTGTGGTTTTGGGCTCTTGTCACTCACAGCGGTTTCACTTCCGTAGGCATCCCACCGGCCTGACCATGCTGCCGGCACTCTTGTCTGCATTCGAGCCTACAGTCCGGCTTTGGGCGGAGACGAGGAGCCACCCCGCGTTGGGCAAGATCGAAACGCAACTGTAAGGTGCGGGCGTGTCCGCCTAGACAGCAATCCCCCGGTAGCCGGCGTCATGGCTGTCAAGATCGCCGGTAGCGCCCGAGCGGAATGAACGTCCACCCACAACCAGGGTGTACGTCCAATAGGCCACCAGGACCAGCGCCCCGATCGCGATCTTCATCCAGACAGGCAAGGGGCTTGGTGTCACGAATGCTTCCACGAGGCCCGAGATGAGAAGAACGAGGACCAACCCGAGGGCAACCGTGATGAGCGAACGTCCTTCGTCCGCCACGGCCTGCATCCGGGTCCGGGGTCCGGGCCGGACCATCGACCAAAAAATCTTCAGCCCGGCTGCGCAGGCGATGAACACCGCGGTCAATTCCATGAGCCCATGCGGAAGGATGTAGCTGAAGAAGACATCCAACTTTCCCGCGGAGGCAAACACGCCGGCTGCCGCACCCACGCCCTGGGCGTTGAGGAAGAGAATCATGGGCACCCAAAACCCCGTAATTCCGAACGCAACGGCTTGGGCTGAAATCCAGGCGTTATTAGTCCAGACCGCGCCGGCAAAGGACGCCGCCGGATTCTCCGAGTAGTAGTCGATGAAGTCGTCTTCAATGTACTGACGCACCCTGTCATCGCTGCCAAACGCGGCCCGCAGCGCCTCGGGCGACGTCCCGATCCACAGGGCGTACGCCCCACTCACCAGCACGAAGAACATCCCACACCACACTGTTAGCCATCGGAGTCTGTAGAACGCCGCCGGCAAGGCGATAACGAAGAAACGGGCGAGGTCTTCCATGAAGTTCGAACGTGCCCCGGTGAACCTGGTTCGAGCCTGGGCAAGCGCGGCAGACAGCGATGAGGACAGGGCCGTCTCGGGAGCCACCGAGCGGATAAGGGACAAATGTGCGGAGACAGTCTGGTACAGGCGCAATAGTTCGTCGGCCTCGGACCCAGTGAGCCGCCGCTTATGTGCCAAAAACGTCAGCCGCGACCATTTGTCCCCATGCACGGCCGAAAAGGCATCGATGTCCACGGCACCACCCTATCCCTGCCTGCCCTATTCCTGTCTGCCCTGATGGTCGCGGCTAGACTCGTTGATGCGGGTACATGATGCGCCCGCCGCGATTGCTGGCCACCGGGGGCGGATTTGAGTTCAATCATCACAGGCGAGGCAGTGGTCCTGGAATTGCGCCCGGCGTCCTTCGCCGCCCGCGCGCTGGGGCTCATTCTGGACGTCATTGCCAACGTCCTGCTCCTGATCCTCCTCATCATCCTGGTCCTCTCCGCCGCCCGGGATCTCGATGAAGCCGCGGTCCGGGCCATGGTCCTGGCCTGTGTCGTCTTCTCCTTCGTCATCGTTCCCGTCGGTGTGGAGACGCTCACCCGCGGCCGCTCCTTGGGGAAGCTGGCCGCGGGCCTGCGTGTGGTCAGGGACGACGGCGGCTCCATCCGGTTTCGGCACGCGGTCATCCGTGGGCTGCTCGGGTTCCTCGAGATTTACATGACTTTCGGTGGCCTCGCTATCGGAGTGGCGCTCTTCAACGACAAGTCCAAGCGCCTCGGCGACGTCGTAGCAGGCACTTACTCCCTGCGGCAGCGCGTGCCCTCCGAGCCGAGGATCTTTCCCGGCGCTCCGCCATACCTCCAACCATGGGTGGCCTTAGCGGACATAGGCCGGATCCCCGACGCCACAGCCCGCCGGGCCGGAACCTTCGTTCAGCAGGCGTACCTCATGGCACCATCCTCACGCGCCAGGATGGCCGCAGCGCTGGCCTCCGAGCTGGCCAACTACGTCGCGCCGCCACCGCCAGCGGGAACGATTCCCGAGGACTACATAGGGGCAGTCCTCGGTGAGCGACGCAACCGCGAATTTGCCCGCCTCCGCACGGCGGAACAGCGCAACGCCGCCATCGGCGAAAGGCTCCGCAAGCTGCCGTTTACCCAGGGCTGAGACAACGTCGCAGCCTTTCGCCGATGTTCCTAGTGCCAATGGGCAGGCGTAGCGAGTCTTTCAGGCAGGCGCGTTTCCCGGTTTCCTTGGGCGGCGTTGATTTGCGGTTGGGTGAGGTAGAGGGACCTTGCTAGGTTGGCGCCGTGGAGACGGGTATCGCGCAGATCGGCGCCGAGGAGGTCAACGGCGGTTAAGTCACTGCGCTCCAGGTTTGCCCCTATCAGGTAGGCACCGCGGAGGTCCGAGCCGCATAGTTGCCGCTTTGCCAAATTGGCACCCATGAGGTCGGCACCCGGGTGGATTCTGCCGTCGGGCATTTCACGGCCCTCAGCCGCATATGAAGCGCGCACCTCCTCGCTGACCTCCATCAAAAGGGCGCGCACCCGGGCGTGTAAATGTCCGACGTCGGCAGCCAGGACTGCGGACACCTCGCCTTGGGATGTGGTTTCGATATCTGCGGAAAGCCCGCGGGCGGTGGCCGCCAGCTCGGGATCGAAAGCGCGTTGTTCAGCTTCGGCCAAGTACCACAACATTTCGTGCAGTTGCTTGACGATCTTGAAGACAGCGAACATCGAGGCCTTGGACTCCGGATCCTGGACCCAGCTCGTACCCCCAAACGTGCGTTGGGAAACCACTTGGCCTGCGCCGAAGCAGTCAAAGACAGTACATCCGCTGAATCCGCGGGGCCGCAAACGTTGATGGATGGTGCAGGAAAAGTCGCTGGCCATGTTCGGGCAGGCTGAAGCAGCCGGTTTATCGATGGCGAAATCGGCTGAGCGGGCAAAGCCAAGGGCGGTGCAGCAGAGGGCGAAGCAATTGCTGCAGTCCGGGCGAAGGGTTGGCGAAATAGTCATTAGTGCTCCAAGCGATGAAATGGAATCCGGTGGAAGGAGCCGGGAACCCTGCGCGGGTTCCCCTAGGGAAGACTCGTAATCACCACGGAGGGCAGCACAAATAACAGGTCCGGCCAGGTGCCGGAACCGGAAAGGAGAATCAAAGACCGCAAGAAATAATCACTGCCTCGATATTAACAGCAATTCTGTCCCCGGCTGGAGATGGAGGCTACCGCTGGGCGTAGCTGGCCCAGGGGATGTTCCAGTCGCCGAACCCCTCCAAGGGCTCCACAGCCGGCGCACCAGTATTCAGGATCTGCACCACATCACCGGTTTTCATGTTGTTGAAAAACCAGGCAGCATCCTCGGGCAGCAAGCCAACGCAGCCGTGGGAAACGTTCACGCGTCCAATGGCGCCCCAAGCGGACTCCAGGGCTTGGTGGACATAGACGCCGGACCACGTGAGGCGGTTGGCATAGTCCACCACCATTGGAGCGTAATAGCCCTTGTCCCCGGGTTTGAGGCCGATGCTTCCAGCGTTGAAGTTGGATTTGCGTTCTTGTTCAAGGATCACGGCATAGCCGGTGGGCGATAGCCAGTCTTCGCCACCCAGCGATACGGGTGCGGTGTGCATCAGTTGGCCATCGAAGTACACGTTCATGGTCTTGGTGTTGTCATCCACCACAGCCACGCGTTGCGGTCCCGTAGTGAAAGTGGAAACGACATCGCCGTTGCCGATCATCTTGTTGCCGAAATCGACGCCCAGGAGCTTCATATCCACTGTGACCGTGGTTCCCGACGCCCAGAAGGCCTCCGGACGAATGCGGACCTTCTTGTCCGAGTACCAATGCCACGCCACTGGCTGGCCCGATGAAACGGTGATGGCAACGCGCTTTTCCATCGCGGCCTTGTCAACCACAGGTTCACTGAAGTTGATTTCGATCGGCTGGCCCGAGCCGGCAACTGTGCCGTTACGCGGATAAATGGAAGCATCGGCCTCGTAGGCGGCAGAAACCGTGGTGAAGGTCTGCGTCTTCTTCGTTTCCTTACCTGCGGTGTCCACAATGGTGAAGGAATAGCTGTATTGGGTCTTGAACTTCAGGACCTCAAGGGTTGTCCATGTGCTGCCATCCGCGCTGGTCTTCCCCTGCACAGGTGTACCGCCTTCAACCGGCGCCAGCACAACATCCTTGACCTTGCCGTTGACGGCCTTGATCTGCGGGCCAACCACTGGATTCCACTCCACAGCGCCATCCAGCGGTGTGATGCCCAGTTCGACGGGTTTGGCCTCCGGCGTCGGAGTGGAGCGGGTTGTGGCCACGCCGTTGGGGGTGGAACCGGACAGCAATCCAGGAACAGTGGCAACGCCAATACCGCCCACGACGATGGCCGCAAAGACCCCTCCAATGGCAAGGATCTTGCCCGTTTTCCGTTTGGCGACTTCCGTCATGGTTCCCGTCTTCCTGTCCCCCGGCAAGCAATACTGAACACCCAATTCTAGCCGAAAGGCCGGCCACGCTGGTCACGTGTCCGGCCTTTCACTGCGGCTTGGGGCTGCCGCTTGGAGGTTACTGGCACCCCAAAACTGAACTTGGCCTAGTAGCGGTAGTGCTCCGGCTTGTACGGACCTGCAACATCCAGGTCCAGGTAATCCGCCTGATCCTTGCTCAGTTCCGTCAACTCCACGCCAAGCGCATCCAGGTGCAGGCGGGCTACCTTTTCGTCCAGGATCTTGGGCAGGACGTAAACCTGCTTATGGTATTCGCGTTCCCCGGCCGGCTGGTCCTTCTTGGTCCAGAGTTCAATCTGCGCGATCGTCTGGTTTGTGAATGAATTGCTCATCACGAAGGACGGGTGGCCCGTTGCGTTGCCCAGGTTCAGGAGCCTGCCTTCAGACAGCACGATGATCGACCGTTCGGAGTCGGAGCCGGCGTCGAAGACCCACTCGTGAACCTGGGGTTTGATCTCCACCTTCTTGACGCCGGGAACCTTGGCAAGACCTGCGATGTCGATCTCATTGTCGAAGTGGCCGATGTTGCCCACGATCGCCTTGTTCTTCATGCCCAGCATGTGCTCGGCCATGATGACGTCCTTGTTGCCGGTGGTGGTGATGAAGATGTCACCCTGGGCAAGGACAGATTCCAGCTTGGCCACTTGGTAGCCATCCATGGCGGCCTGCAGGGCACAAATGGGGTCTATCTCGGTAACTACAACGCGCGAACCCTGGCCGCGTAGTGCTTCTGCCGCACCCTTGCCGACGTCGCCGTAGCCACAAACCACGGCAACCTTGCCGCCCATGAGGACGTCCGTTGCACGGTTGATTCCGTCCGGCAGCGAGTGGCGGATGCCGTATTTGTTGTCGAACTTGCTCTTGGTGACGGAGTCGTTGACGTTGATGGCCGGGAACAGCAGTTTGCCCTGTTCGGCGAGTTGGTACAGACGGTGCACGCCCGTGGTGGTTTCTTCCGTGACACCCTGGATCCGGGCGGCCACGCGTGTCCACTTCTGCGGGTCCGCGGCCAGGGTCCGGCGAAGGAGGTCCAGAATGAGGACGTACTCTTCAGGATCTTCCTCGGTGGCTGCGGGAACGGCGCCTGCAGCCTCGAAATCGACGCCCTTGTGCAGCAGCAGGGTGGCGTCGCCGCCGTCGTCCAGGATCATGTTGGGACCCAGCTCCGGGTTGGCGTCCGCTCCGGGCCAGGTAAGGATCTGCTCTGCAGTCCACCAGTATTCCTCGAGGGTCTCGCCCTTCCACGCGAACACGGGAACACCCTGCGGATCTTCCGGCGTGCCCTTACCGACGACGACGGCGGCGGCGGCTTCGTCCTGGGTGGAGAAAATGTTGCACGAGGCCCAACGAACTTCGGCGCCCAGGGCGGTGAGGGTTTCGATGAGGACGGCTGTCTGGACCGTCATGTGCAGCGAACCGGCGATGCGGGCGCCCTTGAGCGGCTGCGACGGGCCGAACTCAGCACGAAGGGACATGAGGCCCGGCATTTCGTGCTCAGCGAGACGGATCTGGTGGCGGCCTGCCTCGGCAAGGGAAATGTCAGCCACTTTGTAGTCGAAAGTCATGGAAGTCCTTATGGATGTTTAGGCGTACCGTGCGGGATTGCTGTTCTGGAAGTACTCAGGCCTTGGCGTTGTGCTGGCTGGAGCTTGCGGCGTTGGAAGCAGCCAGCAGTTCCGGCGGCAGAAGCAGGGGAATGCCGTCCTCAATCGCGTAACGGACCTTTTCACCGTTCTCGGCGGTAGCCGTTGACACAAGGTCCTCCCCCTCCTGGACCAGCGATGAACCCGTCACTGGGCAGCGCAGGATGGACAACAGTTCAGGACTGACCTTTGGCATGAATGATGCTCCCTGGATGGCGCGGGCATGGCGCCGCTGGCGGATTTATCTGCAGATTCCAGCCTACAGCGCAGGACCATCCACCAAGGAGCCGACGAAGATTTGAGTCCGGGATTGCCGTGCGTGTCCGGGGTGGTCGTACGTGTCCGGGGTCGCCGTGTGTGGCAGGGTCAGGACGGACCTAGGACGGTTCGCGCAGTATCCGCAAGTGGCCGCGGCGCGCACCTTCAACCATGGCGGGAGGCTCCACATGCGGCCGACTGGAACGCGGTGGGGTGTCCGTTGCCGCTGAAGCTGCTTCCCGCACCGCGTTGGCAAGAGCCAGCAAGTCATCGGGGCCAGGCTCCGGAGGTGTCGTTGGCATAGCCAGGCGCAGCACTTCCCAGCCCCGCGGGACTGTCAGGGATTCCGCATGCTGGGCGCAAAGATCGTACGCATGCGGTTCGGCGTACATGGCCAGCGGGCCGAGGACCGCTGTGGACTCGGCATACACGTACGTCAAAGTAGCCACCGCGGATTGGCGGCAGGCGGACCTTGAACACTGACGAATAGCACCCACAACATCCCAGATTAGCGCCCCTTGGCCCATAACCTGCGCATTGGCTGGCCGTGCCCACCCGGAAGGTGCAGTCAGCGCCGGTCACGGCGCGCTGGTCGCCATGATGTCGCGTTGGCGGTTCCTCGGGACTAAAGTCGATATATGCAGTCACAGCCACATGTTCCTGGCTTCACAATCCGGTGGACTGACGCCGCAGGCGATCAGGCAAAGGAACACACCGGCACGGATGTCCGCGGTTTCCGGCGGCGCCGGAGAAACCGTCACGGCAGAGGATTGCGTGGGGAACTCATGCTCCCAAGTCTTCCCGGCTTCCGGACCCGCGCCGAACGTTTCGATGACATGGTGCTGGACTCAGCCGAACGCCTCCAGGATATGTGGGGCAAGCAGTTGGATGGCGTGCTCTTCGCCGTCGACGAAATCCCGCCGAACCTGGAGCAATTGGTCGCCGAAGGCGCGGCAGCCCCCATGGGCTCCTACACTCCGGGCAGCCGAGGCGAAGCACCCATGATCGCTGTGTACCGCCGTGTCGTCGAACAGACAGCCGGAACACGGGAAGAGCTCCAGGACCTCGTTCACGACGTCGTGGTGGAGTACACCGCGGAAATGCTCGGGGTACCGCCGGAGACGCTGGATCCGGTGTACCGGCGTCGCTACCAGTAGCGCCCGCGGGTCCCAACCCACCTAGTAGCCCACCGTCACAGGAACTTTCTCGAGCCCCGCAGCAGCATCCTGGATGCCCAGCACCGAGACGTCGGCGCGGTCCTGCCTACCCAGGATAAGTGCCCCATACGCAGGGTCCCCGGATGCTGAAACCACGTACCCGGCAACCACTGCTTGTCCGGATTTTGCTGGAAGCTCGATCAGCGATGTTGTGCCACCGGACATGTCCACGTCCACCGACTTGCCCACCTTCCCATCGGCTGTCACCGGTGCGTAGCTAACAGTTGCGCGTCCCTCAGGAACGCCAAAGCTGAAGGAGTTCTGCCCATCACGGGGCACGGCCACCACATGCTGGCTTCCCAGCCTGGCCGAAGACGGCGACCACGCGAAATCCGTTGGATCCTCCGCTTTGGCCCCCCGTGTGATCCGGGTTGAAGCGACGAACGCGACATCGGAACTCGCACTCACGGTGTAGCTGCCGGCCGGAACGCCGTCCAGGTCCAACGTAGCTACCGTGCCGCCCTTGACCGTGACTACTCCCCCATTGGGGAGCTGGCGCTCACCGTTCGCGCCGTACAGCCGGACCTGAACCACGGCGTCCGTGGACCCGGGTACGGCTATTTGAAGCGCAGGAACGGCGTCGGCAAAGCCGGATTTACTGCCAAGTGCCTTGATCGCCGCTGCATCCTGGATGTCGACGCCGGCCATCACCTGGAGGTTGGACGGCCCGGAACCCGGGGCCAGGAACTCCACCCCGCCCGGCACCAGTCCGCGCAGCACGCTCTGCTGAATGGTCCCTGCAACGGGTCCGCCCGAGCTGCGTACGTGCACTGCCAGTTGGGATTCGCCCGGGGCAAGGCCGGCAAGGTTTACCGAACGCGTTGTCCCGGGAGCCACCAGAAGACCCCGTGCGCCCGGCGCCTGGATCTGCCCCTGGGCGCCGAAGAGGTCCAGGTTGACGGTGGCAGGCGTCTCGGATGCATTGCTGAGGTTCAGGACCGCGGTCCGGCCAAGCGCGGTGTCCGCACCCAACAGCCAAGCATCATTTCCGGGCTGCTGGCACGGAGCCGCCGCAAGGCCACGGAGGTCGCCGTCGTTGGCTGAATAGCTCAGGTTCGCAGCCAAGGAGGCTTGTTCGTTTCCGAGCGGGTCAGCGCCCACCACGGTAGGAGCTGTCACCGGGCTGATGGTCGCAGCCGCTGCCGTCAGAACCGGTGGACCGGAAGTGGGCGATGGGGTACTCGTGGGGGTCTTTGCAATTTCAGCAACTGCGCCGCCTGCCAACGACGTCACTTTACTGCCCGGAATGGTGCCTGCGGGATTGCTCAGGACCAGTGCGTTGAGCGCACTGGTGGCGGTGGTGGAAACCGGGCTGAATTCAGCATCGGTGTCCACATCGGTTCCGGTGACAAGGCGCGCTGGTTCCGGGCAGACGCCCAGGGAGCGGCCCGCCGGAACGTCGGCTTGCCGGATGTCCGCTGCAGATCCGCCTGAGGGCCCTGGAACCATCGAGGTGGCCGCAACCGCTCCGCCTCCCGCGGCAAGGATCACCGCTGCGGACAAAACCCCTGTGATGATGCCCTTGTTGGAACTGCGGGCGCCCTTGCCGGAACGGGCATCTTTGGTGGAGTTGGGTGCATCTTTGGTGGAACTGCGGGCATTCTTCGTGGAACCGCGCGTCGCGTTATCGTCCACCTGCTTCTTTGGGTCCTCAGACACTGCTGTACTCCTTACGGAGGGAGACTTCGTCCCTCGACATGCCGGTTCGCGAGCGGCGTGCGGGCATCGGAACGGCCAACAGCACGGTCAGGCCGAACACCACGGCCTGCAGGATGCCAAGCCAAAGACCCCAAGGGTTGGTGTACCGGATTTCCAGGTCGCCACCAGTGGCCGGAAGTTCGAAAGCCTGCGCCCACCCGGAGGTGGTCGACTTCAGCTGGCGCCCATCCATCCAAGCACTCCAGCCAGGATCGGACCGTTCAGCCAGGACCAGCCGGCGGCCTTCGTCGCCCGCCGGCACAGCTGCGTCCACGGACACCTCTGCTGAGGGCAGGTAGCCGATGGCCTCACCCTGGGCGTTGAGAATGCGAACCCTGTGGGCCGTGTCTGCAGCGGTGGCGGCAGAGGAATTCCTCGGGGTTACGCGCCACAACCACCCGGCGTCGGTTTGTCCAACAGCAACGAGGCCCGGAACGGCGTCGATCCTGCTGGCGGTCAGCTGGGCGGCGTCATCAGCCGCCTTGAGCACAACAAAACCGGCACCGAGCTGCTCCAGATCGTTGCGGGGGTCCACACCTGTGCTCGCCACGATAGTGGCCACTGCCCTGCGGAGGGACGCGGTAGCGGCGTCGTCGGTAGCAATCTCTTCACGGCCGGGCGCCCCAATAATGGTCCTGGCCGAGGCGATGGTAGACAGGCTGTCCAACGTAGTCCCGGCACCACGCATCAGAGAGGACGTAAAGGCGCCCTGCTCGCCGCTGGTGATGACCAACGTCCGCGTACGTTCCGGTCCCTCTCCGCGGTCGACGGCGGTGGCCGGCAAGGTGCCGTTGTCCACCGGCCGCACCTGGCGTGCAGCGCCCAAGGAGAGCTTCTTACCCGCCTCTGATCCAGGGGCGTCAGCTGTATCGGCAGCGACCGGGGCCTCAGAGACGGGCCGCAGGACGTTTTGTCCCGCCCATGCCGCAATCCCGGCCAAGGGTCCGCCCAGCAGCAGCGCAAGGGCAACACCCGACGCCACGCGCCGCAAGGGCGACTTCCAGCGGGCAGCATCAGAAGTCCTGGTGGGAACTGCAAAGAGCTTATCGGCACCGAGCAACGCCGCACCGAGCAGCAGGATTCCGGCTGCAGAAACCGCCGGGCCGGTGAACGGACCAACAATCACGTTGTTGTTGACTCCGGTGGCCACATGGCCCATCAGCCAACTGCTGGCCAACGTAGCCAGCGCGGCCAACCAGAAGACGCGGACAAGGGCGGTGCGCTTGCCGGGAAGGAACAGTGCCGCTACGGCCAAGAGAAGGACAGGGACGCTCACCAGCAGAGCAAGCACCAGAGCCCAAGGCACAGCGCCCGGTCCGAACATCCCAAGACCCGTAAGGCCGCCGTCGATGTCGAAAGCCAGGGGCTGGCCCAGGAACTGCTGCCACAGTGGTGCAGCGTCGAAACTGAGCGGCAGGCCCGGATCGGCAAGCAAGGAGCGGGGGCGGTCAAGAACCGAAATGCCGTAGGGAATGAACAGCGCGGCGCTGGGCAAAAGCGACCACCAGAGTGTCTTTCCCCGCGTTCCGAGCACCACGGCCACAAGGACGACGACCACCGTCAGTGGCCCCAGGAGCGACGGCGCGGATGCAGTGATTGCAGCCATCGCCAAGCCGGCAGCCGCCGCTGCGGTCCAGGACGGCGTGCCGTTAATTCCCGGTTTACCGAGCACGGGCGAGGGGCGACGCGTGAAAGGCGCCCTTGCGGCATTGGCCCGGCCTATCGCAGAACCGGACGCGCGTATCAGCGCCAGCAGCAGCAAAGGCATCAGCACGTGGGCCACCAAGGCTCCCGGCCTGCCTTGGTTGATGGCTACCAGCAGGGCAGGTGCCCCGGACCAGGCAAGAGCGGCAACAACCCGGAACCGGCGCCGGGCGGTCAAGGCCCCGGCAGCGAACCAGGCACCGATCGCAGAGAGTGGCATGGCCAGGATCAGCAACCACACGGTTGCCGAGTTGCCATCGCCACCCCCAAACAAGGAAAGAAGCCACAACACGTAAGCGAAGGGATCGGCGTGCCCAGGCAGTCCCGCACCGAGGGAAATCCACCATGTAGAGGCGTTGGCCCAGATCTCGGAGGGTGACCCGGACAACGGGAGGAGTCCTCCTCCGGCCACGGTTCCTGTGCGAAGGAGGCCGAAGAGTCCAACGAAAGAAGCGGCGAACGCGATGAGGGCAGCAGCAACTGCACCAGTGCCAACCCACCCGCGTTCGTTGGTGGCCAGCGCCTCGAAATCGTCAGAGGCATCGCCGCTGGGTTCGGGGGCGAGAAGATCGGAGGCTACGGTAGTTTCCTCGCTTGGGCGGATGGCCTCCAGCAGGGAACGCCGGTTGGCGCGGACTTCACGCGAGGACGTTTGGAGGCCCCGGACCACCGAACGGTGAACGCGGCGGGTCCTCGCCGCAATCCGGCGGCCTCTTGCGATAGCCAAGGGCCGCACCAAGCCGGCGATAGTGGCCGTGAACTGGGAGAATCCGTAGCCCGGTTCCTTGACCAGAATGCTCAGCACCAGACGGACAAGTGCGCCCAGGAGCGCCCCCACTGCCTGGAACGGCAGGTTCCACCACGGGGTGTGTTTGAGGCGCATGTGAATTTGCGCTTTGCGCGCCGCGGAGGACGTACCAAGACCGTGCGGGCGGTGCTCCACGTGGAACATGCGCGCGCTTGGCACCACCACCACACGGTTTCCCGCAAGCCAGTTGCGCCAGCAGAAATCGACGTCGTCGCCGCTGCCGGGCAAGGCAGGGTCAAAGCCCTGCAACTGCTCCCAGACGTCCCTGCGGATCAACATTCCGGCAGAGTTCACGGCAAAAGTGTCAGAGCGGGCATCATATTGCCCTTGATCTACTTCGTCTGCGTCGATCAGCGTGAGGCGTTCGGCCCAGCGGCTGGTGGATAATCCAACGTCCACCAGATGACGGTCGTCCTGCCACCCAAGCTGCTTGCAGCCGGCAACTGTTACCGAAGTGGTCCGTTCCACTGCGTGGAGAAGCTCGGCCAAGGCATCAGGAGCAGGAGCGGCGTCGTCGTGAAGGAGCCAGATCCATGGGACAGCACCGGCCGATTCTGCGCTTTTGGCAACGTCCTCATTCCTGGCGGCATCCCTGGGAGCAAGCTCGTCCAGGCCGGCCTGGACAGCGGCGCCAAAGCCAGACTTGGGCTGGACGAATGTGGTGACGTTTGCTTGACCCAAGGCCTCACGAAGCAAGTCGAGGGAGTTGTCTGTGGATCCTGTATCAATGCCAATGGCGGCATCTGCCGAACGCGTCTGGTTCGACAGTGCCGCCAAGGTCCTGGGGAGATAGCTCCCGCCGTCGTGGGCAACCACGACGGCGGTAACGTGTACTTCCTTAAGAATTAGACTGCCCGCTTCCTTAACCGGCGACGTTCGCGCTCGGAGAGCCCGCCCCAGATGCCGAATCGTTCGTCGTTCGCGAGGGCGTACTCAAGGCACTGCGACCGGACGTTGCACGCTCCGCAGACCTTTTTTGCGTCCCTGGTTGATCCGCCCTTTTCCGGAAAGAATGCTTCCGGATCTGTCTGGGCGCACAGGGCGTCAGTCTGCCAACCGAGTTCGCCCTCGTCATCGAAGTCACTTTGGCCCGGCAGTCCGATCCACACCGGCTGTCCTGGAATTTCCTGGGGACGACGCAACTCCATGGGAGGGTCGTCCAAGTCTTCGTCCGGCCCGGCAGGTAGGTCCCCGATCAACGCTTCGTGCGCAGCGAGGAGGGCAGTTGCTTGATCCTCCAACGACTGCTGCACGTTCTGGTTGTATCGGTCTGCCGCTTCCGGGTCCGCCGGGTCCACGTACCAGTCCCCTGGCACTTCCCGCGAACGGTATTTCACCGACGCATGTTCTGCGACGACTGCATCTTCCTGGATACGCAACGCTTGCCCCATGGCGTCCCTCCTGATTTTGCAGCTGCTGCTTGGATGTGTTTCCGATTTCCGGCGGTGTTCCGGGAATCTGTGCAGCGGCGTTGATTACTAATTACACGCGTGTAACTACCCACCAGTCAAGCCGCGCCGGGATAATAATCAAGAATCTGTAGAAACGTGGGATGCGCCACGCCCAACGTTTTCCGCCGTGGCGCGGGCCGGCTGAGGCTAAAACGGAAGCCCCGCATCACTTTGGATGAACAACTCCTGACATTCCGCGGAATTCCCAAGACCGGCGCAGGATGTCCATCGACTGGACTTAACGGAGGTGTGTTGCATTTCACATTCTCCTGCGGCTCGACGTCCCCACCGTGGCAGGATTGATGCATGAGCATCCCGGCAGCGAACCTGATGACCACCCTGCGATCCGGCCATTCCACATCCCCGAGGCTGACCTGGTACGGCCCTGATTCCGAGCGCGTAGAGCTCTCCGGGCGGGTTTTGGACAACTGGGTTGCAAAAACCAGCAACCTGCTGCAGGACGAACTGGACGCCGAGCCGGGCAAGGCTATCAGGCTGGACCTCCCGGCACACTGGAAATCGTTCGTGTGGGCGCTTGCCGCGTGGCAGTTGGGCATGGAAGTAGTCTTCGACGGCACGGCAGCGGACCTGCTGGTGACAGATACTCCCGACGACGGCGCCGCGGCCGGCTTTGACGCGGTCGTCGCCGTACCCCTCGCGGCACTTGCGATGCGCTGGCCCGGCGAGTTGCCGCCCGGCGTCGTGGATTTTGCTGCGGAAGTCCGGTCCCACGGTGACGTCTTCATGGCACACAACGAACCGGAAGCCGGCCTTCCGGCCGTCCGCGGCAGCGCGGGCCACACCCATGACAGCCTTCTGGACGGATTCGCCGCTCCCCAGGAACCGGGCGTCCGGCTTCTGGTTCGGGCGGCCGATGGTTTGGAGCCGGGCCTGGCAGCAGCGTTGGGCGCGTGGAAAGAAGACGGCTCAGTGGTGCTGGTGCATCCCGACCTGGAAGTGACCGCGCACCTGCTTGAGAATGAGCGCGTCAGCCGATCCTGAGATCAGTTCTTGATGGAGGGCAATTCGCCGGTTGCAGGACCTCCGGTGCCCGCCTCGGCAACTGACTTCTCCTTGTGATGGAGCTCCAGGATCTCGTGGTCGTGGGAGTAAGCCGGCTCGGCATCCAGCTCTTCGTTGAAGACCCAGAAGCGGTATGCGAAGAACCGGAAAATGGTGCCCAGCACGAGTCCGACGACGCTCCCTGCGATAAACAGCGACGGCTTGTCATTCAAGTCCAGCACGTACTTGGCGAACCACACACAACCGGAAGCAATCAGCAGCCCGACGAAGTTCATGACGGCGAACAGAACGGCCTCACGGACCACGTTCGCCTGTTTGCGGTGGCGGAAGGTCCAGAAGCGGTTGGCTACCCAGGAGAACACGCTTGCAACGATCGTCGCAATGGCCTTGGCCCAGACTTCGCTTCCGTGCATCGGGCCCGAAAACAGCCAGATGTAAACTGCCGAGTCAATGACAAAAGCAACACCGCCTACGGCGCCGAACTTTGCTACCTCGCGCCAAAAAAGCGAGGCAAGTCCGCGGATGCGATCTGCAAGTGTGGTGATCATGACCCTCCATGGCCGTTGAAAAGTGGGCCGATGGGCCACATCCATTTTAGCGCCCATTTCCAACCGTTCCCTTTGAGTCCCCTGTGAGAACGCCGATACCGGGGCCTGCGCCACTGTGAAAACCGGACCAAACCAACGGCGGAAACCAGATCTCCCTCATCTACCCAGGGGACGTTACAGCGGCTGAATCAGTGTTCGGGCCACTGGTTCGGTAGGCTGAACCTTGTGACTTTTCCAGTAATTGGTGTTGTTGGCGGCGGCCAGCTCGCACGCATGATGGCCCCGCCTGCTACCGCTTTAGGCTTCGAACTACGGGTTTTGGCTGAGGGCGAGGACGTTTCGGCTGTCCCCGCTGTGGCCAACGCCCCCATTGGCGACTATAAAGACCTGGACGCCCTCCTTGAGTTCTCCAAGGGCGTGGACGTCCTGACCTTCGATCACGAACACGTTCCCACGGAACATCTGCGTGCCTTGATCGACGCCGGCGTCAATGTGCAGCCCGGACCCGACGCCCTGGTGAATGCGCAGGACAAACTCGTGATGCGCGCGGCCATCGATCGCCTCGGGCTGCCCAACCCGGAGTGGGCCGCCGTTGACTCAGTGGAAGAACTGGTGGCATTCGGCGACAAGATCGGCTGGCCCGTAGTGCTGAAGACACCGCGTGGCGGCTACGACGGCAAGGGCGTCCGCATTGTTGACTCCGCCGATGATGCCGCTGGTACTGCGGATTGGTTCCAGGCCATGAGTCCCCTGCTTGCAGAAGCAAAGGTGGACTTCAGCCGCGAGCTCTCCGCCCTTGTAGCCCGCACGCCGAGCGGCGAATCGCGCGCATGGCCCGTAGTTCACACCATCCAGGTTGACGGTGTGTGCGATGAAGTTATCGCCCCCGCCCAGAACATTCCACTCGAGGTTGCCGCGGCTGCCGAGGGGGCTGCACTACGGATTGCCAACGAACTCGGTGTTACGGGCGTCATGGCTGCTGAGCTCTTCGAGACCCCTGGGGTTGGTGCCGGGTTCCTCATCAACGAACTCGCAATGCGCCCCCACAATACGGGGCATTGGACGCAGGACGGATCGATCACCAGCCAGTTCGAACAGCATCTGCGTGCGGTTCTGGACCTGCCACTGGGCGCCACGGATGCTGTGGCGCCGGTATTTGTCATGAAGAATTTCCTGGGCGGGGACAACCAGAACCTCTTCGAAGCCTTTCCCATGGCGTTGGCTTATGAGCCGGCAGCGAAAGTGCACTGCTACGGCAAGTCCGTGCGGCCAGGGCGGAAGATCGGCCATGTCAACCTGGCCGGCACGTCTGCCTCGGAGGTAGATTCCGTCCGCCAACGCGCCACTGCAGTGGCCAACATCATCCGCGACGGCCGGATGCCCGCACAGACCACCCCTGAGGAGACCGAATGACATCAGCATCAACAGCCCCACTCGTAGGTCTCGTCATGGGCTCGGACTCCGACTGGCCCGTCATGGAAGCCGCCGCGGACGCCCTGGCTGAGTTCGGCATCCCCTTTGAGGCGGACGTCGTCTCGGCGCACCGCATGCCAACCGAGATGATCCGCTATGGCCAGACTGCGCACGAGCGCGGCCTGCGCGTCATCATCGCCGGAGCAGGCGGCGCAGCGCACCTTCCCGGAATGTTGGCTTCGGTCACTCCCCTGCCCGTGATCGGCGTCCCCGTTCCGTTGAAGACCTTGGACGGCATGGACTCACTTTTGTCCATCGTGCAAATGCCTGCCGGGGTCCCGGTTGCCACAGTCTCCATCGCGGGGGCCCGCAACGCAGGACTCCTGGCTGTACGGATGCTCGCCTCCGGCACGGATGACCTTGCCGTCCGTCTTCGTGAGGACCTGCTCCGCTTCGCGCAGGAGCTGAACGACGTCGCCACCAAGAAGGGCGAAAACCTGCGCCACAAGGTGGAAGAGGTCTTTTCCCCTGCCAACGCGTCCGCCCGGAGCAGCCGCTAGGAAGGCAGCGGATGACCACCATGCACAAGAATTCGAATCAGTCCGGCGCCGCGCTGACTGATCCAGTCCGCTATCCAGCCGGGGCCAGCGCCCCGGTGCGGACCAAACGCGCCTTCGTGCTGGTCCTCCTCACGCTCTTCATCCCCGGGAGCGCCCAGATCGTGGCAGGTGACCGCAAGCTGGGCCGCCTCGCCCTGCGCATCACCCTCACTGTGTGGGCGCTGGCTTTGCTGACGCTCTTGATCGCTTTGGTGAACCGGAGCATGCTGCTCAGCATCGTCACCCATCCGGTGGGATCGCTGTTCATCATCGTTGTCCTCGTGGCCCTTGCATTGGGCTGGGCCTACCTGTTCCTGAACACCCTGCGGATCATCAGGCCCAACCTGCTGGCACCCGGGATGCGGCCCATCATTGCCGTCGTACTTGCCATGACAACAGTTCTGGCCAGCGGGTCATTGGGCTACCTCGCGTATGTCCTGAATGTCAGCCGCAACGCGATCGGCAGCATCTTCAACGCCGGCCCAGCCATCGATCCCGTGGATGGTCGCTATAACTTCCTGATGATGGGAGGCGACGCCGGTGATGACCGTACGGGTAGGCGTCCGGACAGCCTTTCGGTCATCAGCGTCGACGCCAAAACCGGTGAAAGTGCCATAATTTCCGTGCCCAGGAACCTGCAGAACGCCCAGTTCAGCGAGGACTCCCCCATGCGGAAGATCTACCCCGACGGCTATAACTGCGGCGATGAATGCCTCATCAATGCCGTCAACACCGAGGTCACCAACAATCACAAGGACCTGTACCCGGGGGTTGCCGATCCTGGCGCACAGGCCACCCTGGAAGCTGTCTCCGGGACCTTGGGTATCACCGTGCAGGCGTATGTGCTGGTGGATATGGACGGGTTCGCAAAGCTCATCGATGCCATGGGCGGCATCCGCATCAAGGCTGGCGGCTGGGTACCCATCAGTGGTCCCGTCACTGACGAGGCCAACGGGATCCACGGCATGCCCGATGGCTGGATCCCGGCTGGCGACCAGCACCTGGATGGCTTCCACGCCCTTTGGTACGGCCGTTCCCGCGAGTTCGTTGACGACTACGCCCGCATTGCACGCCAGCAATGCGTACAGCAGGCCATGCTCAAGCAGCTGGACCCCGGCACGCTGCTGACCAAGTTCGAGGACATCGCCAACGCAGGCACCAAGGTGGTGGAATCCAACATCTCCTCCGCGCAGCTCGGAAGCTTTGTGGACCTTGCCTTGAAGTCCAAGAGCCAACCGGTCAAGCGCCTCACTATTGGTCCTCCCGATTTCGATGCCTCCTTCTCCACGGTGCCGGACTTCGATCTGATCCACTCCAAAGTCCAGGAGCTGTTGACGTCCAAGGACAGTCCCAAGGCCGATGACTCCATGGTGTCCAACGACGCCAAGGCGGGCTCTCATGTCGTGGCAGCGGGCCCGGTCCAGGGCAGCCTCCCGGCCGGACTGCCGGCGGGCCAGCAGCCGTCGCCGTCGTCCTCTGATTTCACGCCGGTGACCACCACGCCGGACGGTACGCCCATCACCGAAGAACTGCTCAACGGCCTCAAGGCCCAGGGCGACGAGCAAGGCATCCGGGACCTCGTGGCAACCAATGGGCAATGCGCCCCGCTGTAGCCCCAGCAGCACCACCACCCTACGTTCAGCGCGACGATAAGGACTTTCCTTCGTGTATCAGATTGAGAATGTTTTGCGGCCCTACGCGTGGGGTTCGACGACGGCGATCGCCGGCTTGCTGGGGCGGCCGTCGTCAGGTGGCCCGGAGGCAGAAATGTGGATCGGCGCCCACCCCGATTCGCCGTCCACAGCCATTCATCCGAATGGGGTTACCCAACCGCTCGATGCCCTGATCGCATCGAACCCAACCCACTTCCTGGGAACCGACAGCCTGGCCGAGTTCGGGCCCCGGCTACCGTTCCTCACCAAGATCCTGGCCGCCGAGCAGCCACTTTCCTTGCAAGTGCACCCGAGCCTGGAGCAAGCTCGCGAAGGCTTCGCCCGCGAGAACGCCGCAGGGATCCCCGCGGATTCCCCCGAACGCAACTACCGGGACGATAACCACAAGCCGGAGATGATTTTTGCGCTCACGCCGTTCCGGGCATTGTGCGGGTTCCGCTCCCCTGCAGCAGCCAAAAGCGTTTTTGAGCACCTTGCCTCGGTGTTGGATTCCGCCGCAGTGGAGGTCCCCGCAATCATCAGCGACGTCATCTCCGACCTCAGCGTTCCCAACGAATCCGATGCCCTCAAAGCTGCCTTCACCCGCCTGATTGAGGGCGGCAGCGACGTCTCGGATGCCATTCATGAGGTAGAAGCCGTCCTGCGTGCAGGCGCACCCCAAGAGCCCCACGAAGATGCGCTGGCCGCAATGCTGGGAATCAATGAAGCTTTCCCCGGCGATCCCGGTGTGCTCATTTCCTTGCTCCTCAACCACCTTTCCCTTCAACCGGGCGAGGCCGTGTACCTGCCGGCCGGCAACGTTCACGCCTACCTGCACGGCCTGGGCGTGGAAGTCATGGCTTCCTCGGACAATGTGCTGCGCGGCGGACTCACGCCCAAGCATGTGGATGTCCCGGAACTGATCAAGACCATCCGCTTCGAATCGATGGGCGTACCCCGCGTTGAGGCCAGTGGAACAGAGTTTGGCCAGGAACTGTACCGCCCACCCTTCAAGGAGTTCCAACTCCAGCGGATCGAACTCGGCCCGGGCGCCGAACCGGTGCCGCTGGCACAGTCCGGTCCCGCCGTCGTCGTGGTTGTTGCCGGTTCCGTGGTGCTCGATTCGCCCAAGAGCGACCTCCCGCTGCAGCGCGGCGGCGCTGCGTTCATCCCTGAGGTGGAGAACCCGGTGAATGTTCATCCTGTGCAAGGCGCCACCGAAACAAGTATTGCCTTCGCCGTGACCACAGGACTGGGTAACTGAGCCGTGGACTTTTTTCTGCAGTCGCCCGCTTGGGCTGACGTCCAGCGTTCGCTCGGCCGCCGGGTCCATGAGCAGTCCGGCCCCGGCTGGAGCTTCCTCGCCATTGAGGAAAAGAACCCGGCTGGCAAGGTCATCTACGCCCCTTATGGGCCCGTGGCAAAGTCCGTGGACGCCTTCGACGCCGCGACGGCTGCCTTGGTGGAATTGGCGAAGAAGGAACGTGCTGTCTTCGTGCGCATGGAACCTGTGTCAGCAGGCTTCACAGCGTCCGAGGCCGATGCACTCCTCCGTGCCCGTGGCCTCCAGCCGGCGCCCGTGAACCTGCAGCCGGAGTTGAGCTGGATCGTGGACCTTGAGGGCGATTTCAAGGACGTTCTTGGCGGAATGAAGCCGACCAACCGGAACCTCTACCGCAACATCCACAAGAAGGGCGTAACGTTCCGGGCATCCCAGGATCCTGCAGACATCAAGGTTCTCCTGCATTTCCTCCACCTGACAGCAGCACGCAACGGCTTCAAGCCACAAAGCGATGAGTACCTCACCCAGGTGGCTGAATGCTTGCTACCCTCCGGCGCCGGAACGCTGTTCATAGCTGAGCTGGAGGGCGAGCCGATCGCTGCCGCGTTCACCTACGATTCCTCGGACACGCGCACCTATGCCCATGCCGCGCTGGACGACACGCACCGCAAGCTCAGCGCCGGCATTCCACTCCTGGTCAACCTCATGGCAGATGCCAAGGAGAAGGGCCTGAAGCACGTGGACCTCTGGGGTGTGGCCCCTGAAGACCAGCCGGACCATAAGTGGGCAGGCTTCACGTCCTTCAAGAAGTCCTTCGGAGGCCGCGAAGTAGCCTACCCCGGCACCTGGGACCTCCCAGTGAACAAACTCCGCTACGGCGCCTACCAACTGGCCCGAAAGCTCCGCGACAAACTCCGCTGATCCCACAACAGCGCGAAGCCGGAAGCCGCGGCACTAACGCCTCCGGATAGCAAAAAGCGCCCCATCGCGGGAGCGGCATCAAATCGACGAGGTACGAGGAGATAGCCGCAGAGCGATGGGGCGCTATTTGCGTCCAAAGGCGCGTTACGCCATGGGAAGGTTACGGCTTGCGCGCGTACGTCTCCCACTTGCTGGCGTGGTGCTCGGCATCAACGAAGCGCACCGTTCCGGACTTCGAGCGCATCACGATCGACTGCGTCAGGACGCGGTCCTTCTGGTAGCGAACGCCGCGGAGGAGGTCGCCGTCGGTGATACCGGTGGCTGCGAAGTAGCAGTTGTCCGAGGTGACGAGGTCGTTGGTGGAAAGGACGCGGTCGAGGTCGTGTCCGGCGTCGATGGCCTTCTGCTTTTCGTCGTCCGACGTGGGCCACAGGCGGCCTTGGATGACACCGCCGAGGGACTTGATGGCGCAGGCGGCAACGATGCCTTCGGGGGTTCCGCCGATGCCCATCAGTGCGTCCACGCCGGTTCCGGACCGGGCTGCGGCGATGGCACCTGCGACGTCGCCGTCCATGATGAACTTGGTGCGTGCACCGGCTTCGCGGATTTCCTCCACGAGCGGGCGGTGCCGGTCGCGGTCCAGGATCATGACGTTGAGCTGGTTGACCTTGACGCCCTTGGCCTTGGCGATCAGGTGCAGGTTCTGCTTCACGGGCAGGCGCAGGTCCACCATGTCGGCAGCTTCGGGACCTGTGACCAGCTTTTCCATGTAGAAGACCGCGGACGGATCGAACATGGAGCCGCGCTCGGCTACTGCCAGGACGGCAAGGGCGTTGTTGATGCCGAGGGCGGTCAGGCGGGTTCCGTCGATCGGGTCCACCGCGACGTCGCACTCGGGGCCGGTGCCGTCACCAACCTGCTCGCCGTTGAACAACATGGGGGCTTCGTCTTTTTCGCCTTCACCGATGACCACGACTCCATTGAAGTGGACGGTGTGAAGGAACGAACGCATGGCGTCGACGGCGGCGCCGTCTGCCTTGTTCTTGTCGCCGAAACCTACCCAGTGGCCACCGGCAATTGCCGCGGCCTCGGTGACACGGACGAGTTCCAGCGCCAGGTTGCGGTCGGGTTCGTCGGTGCCGACGGCGAGCGACGGCGAAATCGTGGAATACTGCTGGGTCATTGGTGCAGGAGACACTTGAACCTCTTCTTCGAGTGACGATTCACGGGACCGGACACGGTTGCACGAGGCAACCTGGGGTCCCTCTATGAACGATCATAGTCGCCGCATGCGTTTGGAGTCGCTGGATGACCACGGCGGGCAGTTCCTGTGGTGAGGTTCCCGGTTGTGTGTTCATAGCCGGGATGAGGGACTATGGAGGTGTGAGTGAAACGCAGGACAAGCCCGCCGCCGGCAACCAGCCCCAGGCTGCAGAGGCAATCCCCGGCAGCGTCCCGGACGCTATGGATGCCCCCTATAAACCCGTCATTCCGGCAAAAGCCGCCAAGCGGGCCAATGCCTCCGTCATTGGCATGATCATTGCGCTGGTGCTGTGTGTCCTCGCATTCCTTCCTATTGTGTTGATGAACCCTGCACCCAAGGGTGAGGGCTTTCGGCCCGCCGTTGACGTTGCTTCCATAGCCCGCAACGCTGCCGATGTGGCGGGATTCACACCTGTCACGCCGGAAACCGGCGACACATTCAAGCCGAACTACGCCCGTTGGGAATCCGGCACCGGGACGGGCGTGCCCACTTGGGAAGTTGGTTACCTGACTCCCAAGGAGTCCTTCATCGGCCTCACCCAGACCAACAAGGCGAATCCCACGTGGGTCCTGCAGCAGACAGGTAACCTGCCCCTGACCGGCACCCGTAACGCAGGTGGCCAGGACTGGGAGCTCCACGATTCCGGCAAGGACAAGCGCAGCATGGTGCTCGACTACCACGGAACCACCATCATTCTCAGCGGCACGGCGAACCTTGAAGAGTTCGCTTCCCTCGCCGCCGCTGTGGTTAAGTCCGCGGACCAGGCCGCTGCAGCTTCGGCCTCTGCAGCGCCGACCTCATAAGCACACGCAGCGCAACAGTTTTACGAGCCGCCGCCTCCGGGCCGTAAAGTAATCAGGTGCCTACCTATCTGACTCCCGCCCTTGCTTGGCGCCGCCTCCAAGAGGGCAATGAACGTTTTGTTTCCGGTGAATCCCTGCACCCCAACCAGGATGCATCGCGACGCTCCTCCCTGGTGGAGAACCAGAATCCCTTTGCCGTCATCTTCGGTTGCTCGGATTCCAGGCTTGCCGCAGAGATCATCTTCGATCTCGGCTTGGGCGACGCCTTCGTGGTTCGCACGGCGGGGCAGGTGATTGATGACGCCGTCCTTGGTTCGCTTGAATACAGCATTGCCGAACTCCGTGTTCCACTGATCGTCATTCTCGGCCACGACAGCTGTGGAGCCGTGAAGGCCACCAAGGCCGCGGTGGAAACGGGTGAGATGCCAATTGGGTTCATTCGTGACCTGGTGGAACGCATCACGCCGTCGGTATTGACTGCCAAGCGCAATGACCAGGAAGACGTCAACGACATGGTGGTGGAGCACGTCAAGCAAACCGCGGCCCGGCTGGCCGACAGTTCGCGTGTGATTTCCGACGCCATCGACGACGGCCGCGTCGCCGTCGTGGGCCTGTCCTACAAGCTCGATGAGGGCCGGGCGGCCCTCGTTTCCGGGATCGGCAAGCTCTAGTCGGCCGTGCTCCGGTCGTCAGGCCGGAGCACGTAGCACTCCATTCCGGGTTTTCTGTGAACCATTAAGTCGCCCTAAGCTAGCCCCATGACTTCCACCACTGAGTTCCGTATTGAACATGACACGATGGGCGAAGTTCGCGTCCCCGTGAACGCCCTGTACCGCGCCCAGACGCAGCGTGCTGTGGAGAACTTCCCCATCTCCGGCAAGACGCTTGAGCGCACTCACATCGAAGCCCTTGCACGCGTCAAGAAGGCCGCTGCACTGGCGAACGCCGAACTGGGGGTGCTCGATGGTGAGCTCGCCGAGGCCATCGCCGCAGCTGCCGATGAGGTAGCGACCGGCAAGTACGACGACGACTTCCCGATTGACGTCTTCCAGACCGGCTCGGGCACTTCCTCCAACATGAACACCAACGAGGTCATCGCAGAGCTCGCTTCGCGTGCCCTCGCAGCTGCGGGCAGCGACAAAGTGGTCCACCCCAACGACCACGTGAACGCTTCGCAGTCTTCCAACGATGTGTTCCCGACGTCCGTGCACGTTGCCGCCACCTCGGCCCTGATCAATGACCTGATCCCGGCCCTGGAATACCTGGCCGATTCCCTGGACCGTAAGGCCGTGGAGTTCAAGGACGTCGTCAAGTCCGGCCGCACGCACCTCATGGATGCCACGCCGGTGATGCTCGGCCAGGAGTTCGGTGGCTACGCCGCCCAGGTCCGTTACGGCATCGAGCGCATCAACGCAGCACTCCCCCGCGTCGCCGAGGTCCCCCTTGGTGGCACCGCTGTTGGCACCGGCATCAACACTCCTGCCGGTTTCCCGGAGCGCGTCATCGAATTGCTCGCAGCCGACACCGGCCTGCCGCTGACCGAGGCCCGCGACCACTTCGAAGCACAGGCTAACCGCGACGGCCTCATCGAGGGCTCCAGCCAGCTGCGCAACATCGCGATCTCCTTCATGAAGATCAACAACGACCTCCGCTGGATGGGTTCCGGCCCCAACACGGGCCTCGGCGAAATCGCCATCCCGGACCTTCAGCCGGGCTCCTCGATCATGCCGGGCAAGGTCAACCCCGTTATCTGCGAAGCCTCCATCATGGTGTGCGCCCAGGTTATCGGCAACGACACCGCGATCGCATGGTCCGGCACCAACGGCGCCTTCGAACTCAACGTAGGCATCCCCGTCATGGCCGCCAACCTCCTGGAGTCCATCCGCCTGCTGGCCAACACCAGCCGCGTGATGGCCGACAAGATGATCGACGGCATCACCGCCAACGTGGAGCGCGCCCGCTTCCTGGCTGAGGCATCCCCGTCCATCGTGACGCCGCTGAACAAGTTCATTGGCTACGAGAACGCCGCCAAGATTGCCAAGATCGCCGTCAAGGAGGGTCTCACCATCCGCCAGGCAACCGAGAAGCTCGGCTTCGTGGGTGAAGGCGAAGGCAAGGTCTCCGAGGCAGAACTCGACAAGGCCCTGGACGTCACCACCATGACGTCCCCGGCGCACAAGGCCTGACGTTTGGCCTAAAACCCAAAGCACGACGGCGGCCGGCACTTTCTTCGAAAAGAGTGCCGGCCGTTGGCGTTCCCGGGCCATGGGCAGGAGCGCAGGCGGGCACCGGCTGACGCCGGCGCCACATAGCTTAGTCCTCCACCTGGTACGCCACGGGGCCTTCGGGCTCCGTGGCAAGCCTGATGGCCTGAAGGTTTCCCTCGCTCATGTCAGGCAGTTCATCCAGGCCAAACCAGCCAACGGCGATGGATTCATCATCGTTTACCTGGGCTTCGCCGGAAACATATCTGCAGCGGAAAGTGATGTCCAGGAAGTCGCAGATGTCGCCGTTCGGAAAGGTCACCGGACCTACAACCCCGACGGCGATGATCCGCTCAGTTTCTGCCACAACCGCAGTTTCCTCGAAGATTTCCCTGACCAAGCCGGGTGCAGGATGCTCGCCTGGCTCAAGGATGCCGGTGATCACCGTCCAGTGGTGATTGTCCGCCCTTTGGCAGAGCAGCACCCGGCCATCGTCGTCGAAAACCACTCCCCTGACCGCCGGCAACCACAGGGGGTCATTCCCGATCTTCTCCCGAAGCTTGAGGATAAATTCCGGCGCGCCCATGGAGTTAGCTTTCCTTCAATTCGATCGTGGCATACGGGTTGCTCAACGTGAGCACGCCGCCATTGAGTTTCCATTGAACAGGTTGCTCGAAGAGCTTGGCGGTCCAGGCCTCGTAGCTGCCCTCAAGCTCCGGGCAGCCCATGGCAGAGGCGGCCATCGAGCGCATGACCCAGGTATCGTCCTTGACCGAGATTTCCACATTGAGCACGTTGCACGGCGTCTTCACCAGTAGGGTCCATGCCCCGTTGATATGCGTCGCGCTGATCTGCAGCGGCCGTGTGCGGAGCCAGGCTACATCTCCGGTGGCATCGCTTCCGTGTACCGACGTAAACGTGGAGCAACCCAGCGGACCGCCCTCGCAGAAAGGCTCCGGCTTCTGGGTTATGAGCGGTTGAATGCTGGGCCCGGGGGTTGCACCGGGAACGTTGCCCGATTGCCCGCATCCGGAGAGCAGCAATGCGCAGGCCACTGTGACACCCGGAACGGGCCAAAATCCACTCCGCTGCACCCTGGCCCCCTTCAGGCGTTCCTGAGCGATCAAACCATCTGGGCTAAGCATGCCGCAGCCCGGTGAACGCTGAGAATACGGGAAGCGTTGCAGTTCGGCCGCAGTTGGCTGCGGGTGCGACTGCAAGAATCAAGCAGGCAAGAGCACCATGCTCACCAAGGCTCCCGCGAGCATGAAGGGCCCGAACGGGATGGCCGAACCCAGCGTTCCGCGCCTGGACACAAGGATCACCAGGCTCCACAACCCGCCGAGCAAGAAAGCAGCGAAGGTGCCGGCGAAGACATGGGCCCACCCAAGGTAGCCGAGGTAGAGCCCAAGCACTCCGGCCAGCTTCACATCCCCAAACCCCATACCGGGGGGATAGACCAAGCGGAGCAGGAAGTAGAACAGCCACAGCACGCCGCCACCGGCCAGCACACCGAGCCCGGGGATACCGAACATCGAGGCATCGAGCGCAGCATCCGGGCCGCCAAAGAACACCAGGACAGCAGCGCCCAGCAGCAGTACCCCGCCCACCGCATAGGAGGGAAAGACGATCCGGTTCGGCAGCAGATGGCTCCGGATATCAATAATGGTCAGGCGCACGGCCATCACCACGAAGTACGCACAGGCAAGAACCACCAGCCAGAAGCCCAGTGGGCTGGCGTCCCAGAGGTCGGCGAGTCGTCGGATCACCCTGCAGATGCTATCCCGAATTACTCCAAGGGCCGGGTTGAACGCGTAGGTAAACTGTGGATATGGGCCGCTACAGTGCAGGTGGATCAGGTTTCGGAACAGGTTTTGGCCCGGCCAACGGCAACAACGGGCAACCGCAGGACTTGTCCTCCACATTCCGCAACCTTTGCCGTTCTTCCCCGTGGAAATGGACGAGTCTGCGTTTCGAATACCTCGAACGGCCCGGGACGGGCGCCAATCTGGTCCGTGCATGGCTCAGGCGGCCCGGCGCGCTGCGGCTGGAAACTCCTGACGGAAAGCTGCTGCACAGCACCACGGGCATCAATGATTCCCGGGACGACCTCTACGTCAGTGCGACGCGACGCTCATGGTTGATTCCTGCCCACCTGGTGACCCCGGTCTATGATGGCGCTGGCTTGGTCCGGAGGCGCCCGGAGGCGGCATACGGTGAACCGTCCTTCGGCAACGGACGGCTGGCTGCAGCACTGGATCCGGTGGAACTTGCGGGCAATGCGCCCGTCCCGCTGGAGTTCCCGGATTCCAATCCCGTATCCCTGGAAGAGCCCCGGGAAGTTGACCATGAGGGACGCTTGGCCTTGGAAACGGTGGTGACCCGTGGCCGGACCTACGTGCCCTTGGATCCTTCCCAACCTTTGGCCCACCCGGGGCGGACGCTGATCCGCGTGGATGCCGGGACGGGCGTCTGCGTGGCCAGCCAAAGCCTGGACGGCGATACGGCCGGCAAAGGTCATTGGCTAAAGATTCTGGCCGTTGACGAATACATGCTGGACGATCTTTTCCTTGCCGAATCAATGAACCTGACCGACGTTCGGCGCCATATCTCCTGGGACATCGGCCCAGCAGCCTGACATCCCCAGGATCCGCAAACGTCGTGAACCCGCTATTCCTTGGTTGGCCAACAACGGAATAGCGGGTTCACTACTCATAAGGCTGGCACCGGCCCTGTGACTCGCATGCCCTCGACAGCCGGGCTAAGCTGCACCGATGACCACGCTCACGGAAATCTGGCCGCCCTTCGGACTCACGCTCACGACGCCCCGGCTAACTCTCCGTCCAGTTCTCGACGCCGATATCCCGGCTGCCGTCGCGGCCGCCCGTTCCGGCGTCCATGAGCCCGGCAAGAGCCCGTTCAGCACGCCGTGGGCAGAACTCCCGGACGACGAACTCGCTCCCAACATGGCCCAGTGGTACTGGCGCTGCAGGGCCGGATTCACGCCTGACTCCTGGACCCTCGTCCTTGGCGTTTGGCACAACGACGACTTCCTGGGCGTTCAGGACATTGGCGCCAAGAACTTCAAGACGCTAAAGACCGTGGGCACGGGCTCCTGGCTCAAGCGGTCCGCGCAACGCCAGGGCTTCGGCAAAGAGATGCGCGCCGCCGTCGTAAGCTATGCCTTCGACTACCTGAAAGCGGAAGTTGCGGAGTCCGAGGCTGCCGTCTGGAACAAGCAATCCCTGGGCGTCTCCCTGAGTCTGGGATACGAACTCAACGGCCTCGTCCGCGACGGCTGGGGCGACAAAGTCGAAGAAGTCCAAAGAGTCCGCCTCACCCCGGAAACGTTCATCCGCCCCAACTGGACCCTCAAAGTCCTCGGCCACGAAGCCTTTTCCCAATACATAGCCATCTAGCAACTTCCGGCGGGCCGCCTGACAAGGCGAAGGCCAGGGATCCGGCAGCGTGCGTCAAAAGCGAGGAACGAGCTAGCACGCAGAGGATGCCTGGCCTTCGCCGCTATGGCACCTGGTCGATGGGGTTAGATTTCGGCCCCTTCTAGGAGTTCCGTCACCAGGGCCGCGATCGGCGACCGTTCAGACCGGGTCAGGGTGATGTGGCCAAACAGCGGATGTCCCTTGAGGGTTTCGACGACGGCGGCCACGCCGTCGTGCCGGCCGACACGGAGGTTGTCGCGCTGGGCGACGTCATGGGTGAGGACGATCTTGGAGTTCTGGCCGATGCGGCTCATCACCGTCAGGAGGACGTTCTTCTCCAAGGACTGGGCCTCGTCCACGATCACGAAGGCATCGTGCAGTGAGCGTCCGCGGATGTGGGTGAGAGGCAGCACTTCGAGCATGCCGCGGTCCATGACTTCTTCTACGACTTCCTGGCTGACCAACGCTCCCAGGGTGTCGAACACGGCCTGCGCCCAAGGGTTCATCTTTTCCGATTCAGACCCGGGCAGGTATCCCAGTTCCTGGCCGCCTACAGCGTACAGGGGCCGGAAGACGACCACCTTGCGGTGTTCGCGCCGCTCCAGGACGGCTTCGAGGCCCGCACAGAGTGCCAAGGCTGATTTGCCGGTGCCGGCCCGTCCACCGATGGAGACAATGCCCACTGCGGGATCCATGAGGAGGTCGATGGCGAGCCGTTGTTCCGCCGAACGGCCATGCAGGCCGAACACGTCGCGGTCGCCTTTGACGAGGCGGACTTGCTTGTCGGCCCCTACGCGACCCAGGGCCGAGCCACGGTTGGACAGGAGAACAAGGCCAGTATTCACGGGAAGTTCAGCGGCGGAAGGGATGAAAACGGGTTCGTGGCCGTAAAGCGTGGTGATCTCGTCTTCGCTGGCTTCCACTTCGGCTATGCCGGTCCAGCCGGAATCCTTGACCAGTTCGTTGCGGTATTCGTCTGCGTGCAATCCCATGGCCGAGGCTTTGACGCGCATGGGGAGGTCCTTGGACACCACAGTCACGTTGTGGCCCTCGTTGGCCAGGTTCTTGGCTACCGCCAGGATGCGGCTGTCATTGTCGCCTCCACGGAAGCCTGCGGGCAGGACCTCCGTGGAAATGTGGTTCATCTCTACCCGGAGCATGCCGCCGTCGGCACCGATAGGTATTGCGTGGTCCAGTCCGCCATGTTCAATGCGGAGGTCGTCCAGGAGGCGCAAGGCTTTGCGGGCAAAATACCCGAGTTCGGGATCGTGGCGTTTGCCTTCCAGTTCACTGATGACCACGATCGGGACGATGACTTCGTGCTCAGCGAAGCGCAGCAATGCGTGCGGATCCGAGAGCAACACGGATGTATCGATCACATAGCTGCGGCCTGTGGCGGATGGTGCGGTCCGCGCTTTTTGTGAGACCCTCTTGGCGCGAGAGGTAGCTGCACTTTCCCCGTCGGAAACCATTGCGGGCAGTTGCTCAGAAATAGCCACATCGACTCCAGCCCCGGGCGGTCGCCCGGCCTAATGGTGAAGCGGCTCGGCCGGAAGGCCGGGCGTGGCCTCCCATGTAACTGGTGCGATAGTTCGCTCCATCTACTGGCCTCCCCGATCAGCGGGCGGTTTTGCCTGCTGATGGGATTAACGTAATCCTCGGCACATTCATTTCCGTAATGTGTCATCGGCAAGTCGCATGTCCGGATCGTAAAATTTTGGTGAACCGAAGCGCACCTAGGTTCCGTAGCGGCGTTGGCGCCCGGCATAGTCCCTGAGCGCCCGGAGGAAATCGACCTTGCGGAATGCGGGCCAGAGGGCTTCGCAGAAGTAGAACTCGCTGTAGGCGCTCTGCCACATCAGGAATCCGGAGAGCCGCTGCTCACCGGACGTGCGGATGACAAGGTCCGGATCCGGCTGGCCGCGCGTGTAAAGGAACCTTGAGATGTCGTCCACCGAAAGTTCATCTGCGACGTCGGACATGGTCCGCCCCTTGGCGACGGCATCGCGGAGGAGTTCTTTCACGGCATCGACGATTTCACGCCGCCCGCCATAGCCCACTGCCACGTTCACATGGATTTTTTCGTGGACCGGGGTGCGGGCCGTTAGCTTGTTCAGGCGTTCGGCCAAGTAGTCCGGCAGAAGCTCTGGCGCACCCATGGCGTGCACGGAGACGTCCTCGTTTTCGTCCAGCCGGTCCATGGTGTTGGCGATGATGCCCATGAGCAGGTCAAGCTCTTCGCCGGAGCGGTTCATGTTGTCTGTGGACAGCATGTACAGCGTCACTACCTTGACGCCAAGCTCCTGGCACCAGCCAAGGAATTCGTGGATTTTGTCCGCGCCGGCCTGGTGTCCCTGGCTGGTTGGCGCATTGAACTGGCGGGCCCACCTGCGGTTGCCATCCACCATGACACCGATGTGCCTGGGGATGCGGTCCTGCTTCAGGGAGCGAAGGAGCTGGCGCTCGTAGAAGCCATAGAGGAAACCGGGCAGCTCCACCGGACTCTCACCTGACTTCCTTGCTTTTACGACGACGGCGCACATCCAAGGCTACCTTCCCGAACTGCCTCGCAGGTGCAGGGCCGGGTCGCATTCACATCCAGCCAGACTTACTCTTCAGTAACTTACCGCAGCGGAGGTTACTCTTTAATGATGGCCGAGCTGCTCACTATCAAGCCCGCATGGCGCGGTTGGATCCACGCCGTCGCCGCCCCTTTCGCCCTCGCGGCCGGAATCGTCCTGGTGGCGCTTGCCCCCACAACCGACCGAAAGATTACCTCCACGATCTATGCGGTAACAGGCGTCCTGCTGTTCGGTGTCAGCGCCGTTTACCACCGCGGCAACTGGTCCCCGAAGACCCGGCTGGTGCTCAAGCGCCTGGACCACACGAACATCATGTTGGTGATCGCCGGAAGCTACACGCCGCTGGCCTGGTCACTTCTGGAGCGCTCCCAGGCCGTCACCCTGCTGTGGATTATCTGGTCCGCTGCCATAGCCGGAGTCCTGTTCAGGGTTGTATGGACCGACGCTCCGCGCTGGTTGTACGTCCCGATCTACATTGCGCTGGGCTGCGGGGCGCTCTTCTACCTCCCCCAGTTTTTCACAGCGAACGCCCCCTCTGCCGCGCTCATCTGCATCGGCGGCGCCCTCTATATCGCCGGGGCGGTCTTCTACGCCATCAAGAAGCCGAATTTCAGTGTCCAGCACTTTGGGTTCCACGAACTCTTCCATGCCTTCACTGTCCTGGCGTTCGCGGCCCACTTCGTTGCCATCATGATGGCCGTCCTCAGCTAGCGCCGGAGGCCATCCGCGCCAGCATGGATTGCACCTCGGCGACAGTCCCCACGGGCCTCCCGCACACCATATCCCGGCACAAATACACTTGTGGCGAGCCATCTGGCGCACCCGTGCGATGAATCAGCAACGGAACCTCACCCTCACCAGCCGGGGACCCGGCGTCGTCCATTTGCACGGCAACCACCATGCCCGGGCTGGCGGACTTCAAGAGCGCGCCGTGCAGTTCCTGCCGCAGGGATGAGTCGGAACCAGCGATGGCGGCCTCCACCGGACCCGCCAGCGCCGCCTGCCCCGTAGCAAGGAGCCAACCGGCAACCCGGGGTGCGCGTGTGGCCAGCGGAGGGAGCAGGCCCAGGATGTTCCCGGCCATGAGCCGGTGCGCGTGCGAGCCCGAGTACGCCGAATACGTCAGCAGTACCCCAGCAAACCCGGCTGCCCCGCTGGGCGTGGCATTGTCGAACGGATCCAGGGCAGCACGCTGCCCCTGGGCGTTGAACACCTGCGCTGACTCCCCCGCCGAATCAGCAAGGTGTCCGTCGTCCACAAAACGCGTTTCAGCGGCCCGGATGAGTTGTTCCGCAAGACGGTACCAGCGCTTTGTCCCCGTCACCGAGTACAGGGAAAACAGGCCCTCTGCGCAGAACGCGTAGTCTTCCAGGAGTCCCCCGATGCCACGGGCCTTGGAATCGTGCGAGACCCGGACCAGCAGCCCGTCTTCGGCATTCCAATGCACGTTCTCAAGATAGGCAGCAACCTCCCCGGCGGCAGCCACGAGATCCGGGCGGTCCAGTACGGCTCCCGCCTCGGCAAGGCCCGCTATCGCGAGCCCGTTCCAGCCGGCCACGACCTTCTCGTCCCGCGCAGGCTGGTTCCGGAGATCGCGGGCAGCCAGGAGTGCAGGCCTCGCCCGCTGCCAGAGCCTGGACTCTGAGGCGGACAAGGGCCGTCCGGGATGCAGCGGCGAACCCAATTCCGAGACGGTCCCCTGGGCGCCAACATTCATCATGCGGGCCACGTCCTGGCCATCGTCGGGGCCGAGGACCTCATGCAACGACCCCGGCGTCCAGAGGTACGATCCCCCCTCGTGGTGCACACCGTCCACCACCGTATCGGCGTCCAGGGACGAAGCCAGGCCACCCCCAGGCAGCCCCAGCGAGGCCAGCATCCAGTCCGCGCACCTGGACGCTACGTCCGCCGCTTCCTCAGCCGGGAACACCTCATTGCCTCCAAGCCGCACCCAGTGGGCATAGACGCGCAGAAGCTGGGCGTTGTCGTAGAGCATCTTCTCGAAGTGCGGCACGGACCAATCCGCCGTGACCGAGTACCGGGCGAAACCGCCGTCGAGCTGGTCGCACAATGCCGAACGTGCCATCCCGGCCAGCGCACGCCCTGCCATGTCCTGCGCATCCTCCGCAGTCTCCGACAGTGCCGCGGCGTGGCGGATCAGGAACTCAAGAACCGCCGACGGCGGAAACTTGGGAGCGCTGCCGAACCCACCGGCGTCGGGGTCTTCAGAGCGGGCCAAAACCCTTACTGCATCTGAAAGCAGCTGGGCATCCACCACCTCGGGCGGTCCGTCAAGCCGAACGGCAGAGGACAGCTGGGCGTTGGCCAGGTTCGTGGCCAGTCCCCTCGCGTTCTGTTCAACAGCTTCGCGGCGTTCAACCCACGCCTCATGGACCGCTTCAAGCACATTCCGGAAGGACGGCCGCCCAGGCAAGGGCACGGGCGGGAAGTACGTGCCCGCATGGAAGGCCAGGCCCTCCGGCGTCAGGAAAACGGACATTGGCCAGCCGCCCTCACCACTGATGGCCTGGGTGGCCGTCATGTAGACGGAATCGACGTCCGGCCGTTCTTCGCGGTCCACCTTCACGGGCACGAAGTGCGCATTGAGGTAGTCCGCAGTTTCCTGGTCCTCAAAGGACTCATGGGCCATGACGTGGCACCAGTGGCAGGCCGCATATCCGATGGAGAGGAAGACGGGGACATCCCGGGCAGCGGCAAAGGCAAACGCTTCGTCGCCGAAAGGACGCCAGAAGACCGGGTTACCTGCGTGTTGGCGCAAATAGGCAGAGGGCTCAGAACCCAGGACATTCGCAGCCCCGGGCCAGTTGTTTCCGCGTGGGTTAGCGGCTTCCGGGAGCGGCATCGCCGTTCTCATCCGTGGTGCCGGCGTCGCCGCCCGCACTATCAAGGGTTCCGCCTTCCGCAGCCAAGCGCGCCTCCTCAACCTGCGCACGGTACCGGACCCGGCGGATACGGCGAACCATGTCAACGATGAGGAACGTCGTGAGGATCACGATGAAGGCCGTGAGGACGAAGCCCCAGGTTCCGGGCGTCACCTGGTCCTCGGACAGGCCAGGCCGCAGCGTCCCGGTGGGGTCCGGCGACGGACTGACGGTCAAGGCGAGGATCAAGTGGTGCACGTTCAAACCTTCTATGGGAGCTGATGCATGTCGACTGGCTTCAGCGTGGAACTGGGCTGTTCGATGGCCGCCGCCGATTTCTACAAACGATAGAAACTGGTGGCAACACCTATCTTATCCCCGCAAACAGATCCTTTTCGGGCAGATCGGTGGACACCCTGGACTTGATCAGCGTGTAGTCCTCCCAAGGCCATACCTTCCGCTGCAGGTCAGGTGAGACCGCAAAGAAGAAACCCATCGGATCGATCTGTGTCCGGTGCGCCCGAAGAGCGTCATCGCGGGCCTCGAAGAAGTCGCCACAGTCCACTTGCGTGGTGGTCTGGTGCGCGGGAGCGGGAGGAGTGTGGCCCTCGGCGTCTGCCTCAAGCCATGCCGCCAGCCGTTCAGCATAGGGCGACTGCAGCCCAGCCTCCTCCAGCGCAAAGTGCAGCGCGCGGAAGCGCTCCGGGCTGAAGGCGCGGTCGTAGTAGAGCTTGCTGGGCGCCCACGGCTCCCCCGTTCCCGGGTAGCGCGCGGCGTCACCCGCTGCCTCAAACGCCTCGACGGCAACCTTGTGGGCCATGATGTGGTCCGGGTGCGGATAGCCACCGTTTTCGTCATAGCTGATGATGACGTGCGGCTTGAAGTCCCGGACCAGACGGACCAGCGGTGCCGTGGCACGCTCCAACGGCTGCAGGGCAAAGCATCCGGGGGGAAGCGGTGGAAGGGGATCGCCCTCGGGCAGGCCCGAGTCCACAAAGCCAAGCCATCGCTGCCGAATCCCAAGCACGGCAGCCGCATTGGCCATTTCCAAGCGGCGGGCACCTGCCATGTCGCGCTTGGGGTGCGGAGCGTCCACCATGCCAGGGTTCTGGATGTCGCCCCGGGAACCATCAGTGCAGGTAGCGACCATGACGTCTACTCCTGCAGCGGCATACATCGCCATGGTGGCTGCACCCTTGCTGGATTCATCGTCCGGATGAGCGTGGACGGCGAGCAGCCGCAGCTGCTGCTCGGAACTGCTGGACGCTGTCACTTGACGGCTCCTCTTTCATGGATGGTGCAAAATCAGGACTGTGCAGGAGGCGCCGGGATCCGCACTAAACTGGATAGGTGACTTCAGAGGACCAATTGGCCAACGAACTACCGGCAAGCAACAGCCTAGCCAATCGCTACGGTGGTCAAAAGCGCGGCTTGACCCGCACATCGAAGCGGAACATCGTCATCGTGACCCTGGTCCTTGGAATTGTGTTCGCAGCATGGGTGGCAACGTCCTCGGCACAAGCCCCCGTGACCTTCAAGGACATCGGCTACAGCACCGTGGATGGCACACGGGCCGAGGTAGATTACCAGGTCACTAAATACCCGGGAGCCACGGCCAAATGCGCCGTGAAGGCCATGGATTCCAAGTTTGCCGTGGTGGGCTGGAAAGTGGTTGAGATCGGCCCCAATGACCCCAAGGACGGTGCCGATGGCGGCAGCACAACAGCCCAACGCACAGTGTTGAGAACCGAGTCCCCCGCTGTCTCAGGAGTAGTGGATAATTGCTGGATCGTGGACAGCGGGAAATAACAATCGTGTGACCCACAACTCAACCAGTTTGGGTTCGTCCAGAGGATTTACTACAATGGATGAAACCTTCACCCCGTTAAGTTGGTTACTGAGTTTCACGAGTGGCCACCTCGGCGGGGTCTTTGCTTTGTCAGATCAAGAGGAGAAATCCGTGTCTACCACCAACAGCGCCACAGCAGCTTGGCTTACCCAGGAAGCTTTCGACCGCTTGAAGGCTGAGCTGGACCACCTTTCCGGCGCTGGCCGGGCGGAAATCGTCCAGAAGATCGAAGCCGCCCGCCAGGAAGGCGACCTCAAGGAAAACGGCGGATACCACGCAGCCAAGGAAGAGCAGGGCAAGATTGAAGCCCGCATCCGTCAGCTCACCGCGCTCCTGCGCGATGCCCAGGTGGGCGAAGCTCCTGCCGATGACGGAATCGTAGAACCTGGCATGTTGGTTGTTGCCCGCATCGCCGGGGACGAAGAGACGTTCCTGCTCGGCTCCCGCGAGATCGCCGGCGACTCCGACCTCGATGTCTTCAGCGAGAAGTCTCCGCTGGGTGCTGCCATCATCGGCCACAAGGAGGGCGACAAGCTCAGCTACACCGCCCCCAACGGCAAGGAAATTCCGGTGGAGATCGTTTCCGCCAAGCCGTACGTCGCCTAGGCAGCGCGAAAAAGCCCGACGCCGGTCCACCCCTTCGCAGGGTGGGCCGGCGTTTTTCGTGCCTGCCTCCCCAACTAGGTCGCAGTTAAGCGCGTTTTGGGCGTTCAAAACGCGCTCTGCTGCGACCTAGTTGGCTCATGCTGCGAGCTTGGACTTGGGACGCAACAGGATGGCCGCGACAATCCCTCCCAAGGCTCCGCCCAAATGGGCCTGCCACGAAATGAAGCCCATGACGGTGGGCAGCACCCCGAAGAGGATGCTGCCGTACGCCATGAAGAGGACCACGGACAGCAGAATCTGCCACCAGTTCCTGTTGAAGAATCCCCTGACCAGCAGGAACGCGAAGAACCCGAACACCAGCCCTGACGCCCCCACCGTGACTCCTCCTCCACCAATCAGCCATACCATCAGGCCTGAACCCAGCCAGCTGAAGGCCAAGGCTGTGAGGAAGACCCTGATACCGGCCAGGAAAACCAGGAAACCGAAGATGATGAGGGGCAGGGTGTTGGACAGCAAGTGGTTGAGGTTCGCGTGCAGCAGCGGGAACGTCAGGATGTCCAGCACTCCGTCCATGCTGCGGGAACGAAGCCCGAAAGTACCGTTAAGGCCATGCCTCATCAGCGTGTTCAGGAACTCGATGACGTACAGCAGGATCACGAAGCTGCCCATGAACAGCAGGCCGCCCTTGGCTCGGCCCGCGAGTGTCTCCTTGGCCTCGGCCTTGGATCCATCAGGCGTTTCGAGCACCATGTCCGCGACTCCCGTCAGTGCACCACGATCGGCTGGAAGCCTTCGGCCCTCAAGGCGCCGAGGACCTGCTCGCCGTGTTCGTGGCCCTTCGTTTCCAGGTTGATGGTGATGGAGACATCGCCCATGCTGATGGAACCACCCAGGCGCGTGTGGTCCAGGCCTGTGACGTTGGCGTCGTTTTCGGCAATGATTCGGGCGATCGTCGCCAGTGAGCCCGGGCGGTCATCCAGCATCATTCGAACCGTCATGAACCGGCCCGCCGCCGACAGACCGCGCTGGATGACCTTGAGCATCAGCATCGGATCGATGTTGCCGCCGGAAAGCACGACGGCGGTGTTCCCCGGGTTTTCGATCTTGCCATCCATCAGGGCGGCTACTCCCACCGCGCCTGCCGGCTCCACGACCATCTTGGCCCGTTCCAGCAGGAAGATCAGGGCCCGGGCAAGGGAATCTTCGCTCACGGTCACAACATCGTCCACGAGCTCGCGGATGATGCTGAAAGGAAGTTGCCCTGGCCGGCCTACGGCGATGCCATCAGCCATGGTGGAAACCTTTTTCAGCGGCACCAGGGCGTCCGCAGCGAGGGACGGAGGATAAGCGGCCGCGTTTTCGGCCTGCACTCCGATGACCCGGATCTCGCGACCGAGCTCTTTGGCCCGTGCCTTGATGGCCACTGCGACGCCTGCAAGCAGTCCGCCGCCGCCGACGCCCATGAGGATGGTGTCCACGTTGGGGATCTGGTCCAGGATCTCCAGTCCGATGGTGCCCTGGCCGGCGACGACGTCCACGTTGTCAAAGGGGTGCACAAAGACTGCGCCTGTTTCGTTGGCGTAGCGCTGGGCTTCAGCCAAAGCCTCATCCACGTTGTGGCCGTGAAGGATGACTTCGGCGCCATGGCTGCGCGTTGCTGCAAGCTTGGGCAGCGCGACACCGAGCGGCATATAGATGCGCGCGTTGATGCCAAGGCTCTTTGCGGCTACGGCTACGCCCTGGGCGTGGTTGCCTGCAGAGGCAGCCACCACTCCGCGCTTCTTTTCGGCATCAGTCAGGCGTGCCATCCGTACGTAGGCGCCGCGGACCTTGAAGGATCCGGCACGCTGCAGGTTCTCGCATTTGAAGAAGACATTGCCGCCCACCAGGCTGCCCAGCGCACGGGACGACTCCACTGGAGTCTTGGTAATAATGCCCTCGAGCAGCTCCTGCGCCTTGAGGACATCGTCCAGCGTGACGGGCAGGGTATCGAGGGTATTCACTGACTATTCTCCTTTGTTGGTGTCAACTGCAGGCTCCTGGACGGAGGTGTTATCTGCGGCCTTGGTCTTGCCGGCAGCGCTGCTGCCGCTGCGGGATCCGGCTCCAGGAAGGTGGACTTCCTTGAAGTTGGAGTCGCCATCAGTTTCCGACGATGCGTCTCCAGGCTGCAGCTCGGCCGCGCCCAATCCTTCATCATGTTCCCACGTCCGGCCGGCAATGTAGCGAACCGCCGTGTTTACTACGGCGAGCAGCGGAACTGCGAACAATGCTCCGGGAATGCCCGCGAGATAGGATCCGGCAGCTACCGAAAGGATCACTGCCACGGGATGGAGGGCCACAGCCTTACCCATGACCAGCGGCTGCAGGATGTGGCTTTCAAGCTGCTGGACCAGCAGGACGATGGCCAGCATGATCAGCGCATTCACGGGTCCGTTCGCCACAAGGGCCAGCAGGACGGCGATCGCACCGGTAACCAGCGCACCCACTACGGGAATGAACGAACCGATGAACACCAGGACCGCAAGCGGAAGCGCGAGCGGAACCTGGATGATCGCGGCACCGGCTCCGATGCCCACGGCGTCGACGAAGGCAACGAACATCTGGATCCGCACATAGCTGACCATGGAGGTCCAGCCGCGCCGTCCGGCACCATCAGCGGCCCTTCGGGCTGTCTTGGGCAGGAGCCGGACCAGGAAGCCCCAGATACGGCTGCCTTCGAGCAGGAAGAAGATAAGGATGAACAGGGCCAGGACCAATCCGGCGGCAAAGTGTCCGGCCGTGCTGCCAAAGGACAGGGCACCGCTAAGGATGCTGCTGCTGTTGTCCTGCAGGGCTGTGACGCCGTCGGAAATGTACTGGTCGATTTGGTCTGCTGTCAGGTGCAGGGGGCCGGCAGACAGCCAGTCCTGGATCTGCTGGATTCCTGTCAGCGCCTCGGTCCAAAGCTCCCCGAATCCTGAGACAAGTTGCCTGCCGACCAGCGCAAGGGCACCCCCGATAACCCCGATGAAACCCAACACTGTGATGGCCACCGCCGCACCGTTGGGCAGATTCCGCTTGCGCAGCCAGAGCACCACCGGGTAGAGGAGTCCGGCCAGGAGGGCCGCCACCATCACCGGAATGATGAGGAAGCTGACCTTGCCCAGCAGCCAGACCAGAGCGCCGATCATCAGCAGGATCAGGCCCATGCGCCACGACCATGCGGCCGCAATGCGCACACCGTAGGGAATGTCTTGGGCTATTTGTCGATCAGAACGTGATTTGGCGTCCGGTGTTGGCGTCATGAACCCATAATTCCGCAGCCCGCCCTGTATGGGAAACCGGCCCGCCGCGCAGGTGGCCTAGATGGAGGCGGTAATCCCCCACGCCATGGTGAAGGTCTCCCCCGGCGCAAGCCAACGCAAACCATCCCCGCTGTTAAAGGCGTTGGCTGGACCGGTCATGGGCTCAATAGCGACTACTTTTGATCGGCCAGGGAAGGTGTCCGTGACGAACACGTGGACATACTGGCAGTTCTGGTCCTGCTCCAGCGACACGCTGCGTCCATCCGGCGCGGTCAGCGTATGGCGGGCCACACCGCCGTCGAACGTCAGGTCGGTCAAGGCGACGTCAATGTCCAAGCTGCCCACCGCCCGACCTCCGGAAAGGTCAAAGTCGCCCTCCACCGCAGCGGTGCTGCGGGGAATCAATCGCTCGTCCACTACCAGGCGGGTGGCTGCCTTGACGGTCAGGACCAAGTCTTCGGCGGCCACCTCCCCCAGCCGGAGATAGGGGTGGGCGCCCAGGACCACGGGAGCATCGTCCCGGGAATCGTTGACCATCGTCTGTGCGACACGAAGGTCCAGGTTTTCGTCGAGCTCATACCGAACGATGTGCCGGACAAGGAAAGGGTATCCGTGCTGGGGGAAGACAGTTGCTTCCAGTGTCACCGAGAACTCGGACTCATCCACCAGGGTGTAGCCCGTGTTGCGGAGAAGTCCATGGCTGGCGTTGTTGCGTGAGACTTCGGTGATGTCGAGCTGCTGCTTCTTGCCGTTGAGGTACCAGACGCCATCCTCCACCCGGTTGGCCCACGGGGCGAGCGTGATGCCTGTGGCGCCTGGCGGAATCTCGGCGTCACCGTAACTTTCGGTGAGTTGGACGCCTCCGCGGGAGTACAGCCGAAGGCCTGCAGCAAGCTCGGTCACGACGGCGAGCGCATCGTCCCGCCGAAGCTCGAATTGGCGGCCTGTGGCGAAGCGGCGGGGTGCTGATTCGGCCGGGCTTTGGGCGTCTGGCAACGATGCAGGGGGCGGAGAGGCAGGCATGGCAATACCGTACTGCATGCCTGCTCACTTTCCCGGATCAACTTGTTAACTTTTGTTTGAAACTATGCGTTTTTGATTACTTTGTGGGATGATGGACTCATGATCCGTATGACCCACACCCGCCTCGCTGACAGCCGTGAGTTGATCTACTTTGACGACCCCGGAACTCCCGAGCGCACAGAGGACTCGCTGGTGGACCACCGCGGGCTTCCGGCCCGTGGCGAGCCCGGAGAGGTCAGATACGACGCCCTGTCCGGCGAATGGGTAGCTGTGGCAGCCCATCGCCAAAGCCGCACCCACCTCCCCCCGGCCCACCAATGTCCTATCTGCCCCACCACTGCTGATAACCCATCCGAGATCCCCGCCCCGGATTATGACGTCGTGGTGTTCGAAAACCGATTCCCCTCACTGGGACCGGCACTGGGCGACATCCCGGAGATCCCCCGCAACGGACTCGCCGGCCACGGGGTCACCGGGCCCGCCTTCGGTCGCTGCGAAGTTGTGGCCTTCACGCCGCAGCACACCGGATCCTTCGCCGAATTGGAAGAGACCCGCGCCCGCACCGTCATCGAGGCATGGGCGCAACGTACAGAGGCGTTGAGTGCCCTGCCCGGCATCAAGCAGGTCTTCCCCTTCGAGAACCGCGGCGCCGATATCGGAGTCACGCTGCACCACCCCCACGGCCAGATTTACGCCTACCCCTACGTCACGCCCCGGGCTGCCACTTTGGGCGCGGTAGCCCGCAAATACTACGACGACGTCGACGCGAAAGAAACGCTCGGCGCGTCACTGCTCAAAGCAGAACGCGAGGATGGCAGCCGTATGGTCCTCGAAGCCAAGCACTTCAGCGCCTATGTGCCTTTTGCCGCCCGCTGGCCTCTGGAAATCCATCTGGTCCCCCACCGCAGCGTCCCTGACCTCGCGGCCCTGACGGGTGAAGAACGCGACGAGCTCTCCCACGTCTACCTGGACCTGCTGAAGCGGCTTGATGCCCTCTACCCCACACCCATGCCGTATATCTCCGCCTGGCACCAGGCACCGCTGGACCCGGTCCTGCGCCCCGCCGGCCAGTTGCACCTGCAGCTGACTTCACCGCGCCGCGCTGCCGATAAGCTCAAGTACCTGGCAGGCTCCGAAGCAGCCATGGGCGCGTTCATCAATGACACCACCCCCGAAGCTGTGGCGCAGCGACTCCGCGATGTCGCCGCAGCCACCGACACCACACAGTTGACCGACACCCTGGAAGGCACCCGAGCATGAGCACCACCACTGACACCAGCGTGCTTTCGGCCCGCTTCCAGGAAACTTTCGGCTCAGTTCCCGACGGCGTGTGGCAGGCACCGGGGCGCGTGAACCTGATCGGTGAACACACGGATTACAACGAGGGCTTCGTCCTGCCGTTCGCCATTGATAAGACGGCCAAGGTGGCTGTTCGGGTTCGTACGGACTCCACAGTGCGGCTGCTGTCCCTGTTCGGTGGCCACGGCTTGGTGGAGGCGGATCTCTCAAGCCTGGAGCCGGGATCCGGCAACGGTTGGTCGCGCTACCCGCTCGGCGTTGCCTGGGCTTTGAAAGAGCGTGGCATCGACGTTCCCGGTTTTGACCTGCTGCTCGATTCGGACGTGCCGCTGGGTGCGGGGCTCTCGTCCTCCCACGCGATCGAATGTGCCGTCATTTCCGCCCTCAACGACCTCACAGGGGCAGGTTTAGGCGCAGAGGACCTGGTGCTCGCCACCCAGCGCGCTGAGAACGTGTTCGTCGGCGCACCCACCGGCATCATGGACCAGTCAGCTTCACTGCGCGGAGCCAAGGGTCATGCCGTGTTCCTGGATTGCCGGGACCAGCACGTTGACCTTGTCCCCTTCGACGCCGAGGCATCGGGCCTGGTCCTGCTGGTCATCGATACGAAGGTGTCGCATTCACACGCCGACGGCGGTTACGCCTCCAGGCGCGCCTCCTGCGAGTTGGGTGCCGAAATTCTCGGTGTCAAAGCACTGCGCGACGTCGGCGTGGAATCCTTGGAGGAAGCCGCGGGCTTGCTGGATGAGACAACCCTTCGCAGGGTCCGGCACGTCGTCACCGAAAACGACCGGGTACTTCAGACCGTGGAAACCCTCAACAGCGAAGGCCCGGCCAGCATTGGTGCGTTGCTGGACGCCAGCCACGTGTCCATGCGCGACGACTTTGAGATCTCCTGCCCTGAGCTGGACCTCGCGGTGGAGACGTCCAGGACCAACGGCGCGATCGGCGCCCGCATGACCGGCGGAGGTTTCGGCGGCTCTGCCATCGCCCTGACTCCGGTAGGCCGGGAGCAGCAGGTGCGCGACGCCGTCGTGCGTTCCTTCACTGAGAGCGGCTTTACCGCCCCTGACATCTTCACGGTGACTCCGGCAGCAGGCGCCCTTCGCTTGGCTTGACCGCCCAGGCTTACGCCCGTCTTCATTCCAGATGCCGGGCGTAAGCTGGGGCCATGACTGAGGCTGTCATCGTTTCCACTGCCAGAAGTCCAATCGGGCGGGCCTTCAAAGGCTCCCTCAAGGACGAACGCCCCGACGACCTTGCGACCGCCATGGTGCAGGCCACACTCGCGAAAGTTCCAGGTTTCGATCCTGCCGCCGAAGATGGAGGCGGCCTTGATGACATCCTGCTGGGATGCGCAGAACCCAGCGGCGAAGCGGGCTCCAACATGGCCCGCGTTGTAGCTGTCCTTGCAGGACTGGACCGCGTACCGGCGGCGACCATCAACCGGTTCTGCGCATCCAGCCTCCAGACTCTTCGCATGGCATTCCACGCCATCAAGGCCGGTGAAGCGAACGCGATCGTCTCGGCCGGCGTGGAAAGTGTCTCGAGATACCAGAATTGGGCAGGGGCCGGACAGACCGACGCCGGCAACCACAACCCACTTTTCGAAGCAGCAGCCCAGCGGACAGCTGCCCGGGCGGCGTCGAACATTCCCTGGACGGATCCGCGGCTTGGCGGGAGGCTTCCCGATATCTATATCGCCATGGGCCAGACAGCCGAGAATGTGGCCACCAGCTACGGAATAGGCCGGGCAGAGCAGGACGAGTGGGGCGTGCTGAGCCAGAATCGCGCCGAAGCTGCCATCGCCTCGGGCTTCTACGCCCGCGAAATCACACCATACACGCGCAAGGACGGGACCCTGGTTGAGCAGGATGACTCCCCGAGGGCAGGAGTGACCTTGGAAGCCGTATCCGCCCTTGAGCCCGTTTTCCGGCCCCAAGGTACAGTAACCGCGGGCAATGCGTGCCCCTTGAACGATGGTGCCGCCGCCGTCCTGGTCATGAGTGACTCCCGTGCGCGCGAGCTTGGACTACAACCGCTCGCGCGCGTTGTCTCCACCGCCGTTTCAGCCCTCTCACCCGAGCTCATGGGCATGGGGCCAGTTGAGTCAACGCGGCGGGCGTTGGCACTGGCAGGACTGACGATTGACGATATCGACCTCGTGGAACTCAACGAAGCCTTTGCGGTCCAAGTGGTTGCCAGCGCCCGTGAACTGGGCATCGACCCACAGAAGCTCAACGTCCACGGCGGCGCCATTGCCTTGGGCCACCCCTTCGGCATGACTGGAGCACGCATGACCACTACGCTCCTCAATGGCTTGAAAGAACGCGACGGAACCCTTGGCCTGGCCACATTATGCGTGGGAGGCGGCCAGGGAATGGCTGTTGTTTTCGAACGCCTGGGTTGAGGCCTTCTGGGACGGCGCCCATGGTTGAACCCGTTTAGACAAAAAATGCCCCCGAAATAATTTCGGGGGCATTTTCCTGAACCCGGGCGGACTTAGTCGTCGCCGCGCAGAATCGCCAGGAGCCGAATGATTTCGACGTAGAGCCAAACCAGGGTGACGGTCAGGCCGAAGGCAGCGATCCAGGAGTAGCGCTCCGGGGCGCCGGCACGGACGCCTTCTTCGATGCTGGTGAAGTCCATGATGAGCGAGAAAGCTGCCAAGCCAATCGCCAGGATGCCGATGAAGACACCCAGCGGGATGCCTGCAATCGTGATACTCGTGCGCAGGCCGAACGGTTCCTGGACCGCGCCGGTCCACATCATGACGAGGTTGATCAGCGCAAAGACCGCGTAGCCGATGGTGGCGATCATGAAGAAGCGCACCATCTTGGGCGTTGCCCGGACCTTACCGCTCTTGAACAGCAGCAGCGTAACGCCGAAGACGGCCAGCGTGCCGATGACCGCTTGGAGGCCCACGCCCGGGAACATTCCGTCAAGAATCCGGGTCAGGCCACCGAGGAAGAGTCCCTCAAGGCCCGCATAGGCCAGGATCAGCGCGGGAGAAGGCTGCTTCTTGAAGGTATTGACCAGTGCCAGGACGAAACCGCCCAGTGCACCGACAATCATGAGCATCGTGGACAGGCCCGGAGCCACAAAGAGCGTGATGCCGGCGCCGACGACCAGGGCCACAAGGCACGCGACGGTCTTCATGATGACGTCGTCGTAGGTCATCCGCCCGGTTTCGGCGGGTCCTGCTGCAGGCTGGTTGTACATCTGCTGCAGTTGTTCGTTGGTCATGTTCTGCTGCGGAGCGGACCAAGCTGACTGGGCGTCGAGGACCTGTCCGGGCGCGCGGCCAGGTGCCTGGTTAAACTGTTGGCCGTACGGGTTGGAGTACGGATTTTGCGGAACAGGCGGTGCCTGTTTGGCTCCACGGAAATTCTTTCCGTTGAAGATAGGGTTTCCGCCAAGTGCCATTGCGGGTGTCCTCCTGAAAAAGGGCTAAGTGATAATTCACGGTACCAATTACCACGCGCCCAAGGCAGGGAAAGTTCCCTTGTTCACCCAGACGAAACTCAACCGTGACACGAATGTGGAAGATTGCTTGTTGCCTATAGCTTCACAGTTGTTATCCGATCGCGATCTTCTGACCTCTATGCTGTGCATTTTTTAGCCGCACCGAGCGGTAACATAGGCCACACATGGGTGACTTAGATCACAATCGAGGCAGCTAGGCAAGAACTGTTCACAAGCCCCATGACCGTTCGCACCGGCTGCAATGGCGCAGCCGGGACCACCCCCACTGTGGAGGTTTCCATTTTGAGAAGCACACTGCGCGACCCGTCCATGAGACGGTCCAAGGGACTGCAGAGAGCCGTGGGGGCGTTCTTCGCAGCCCTCATTGCCGCTCTGTTGATCGCCGCCCCCTCGGCGGAGGCTACCACCCCCTCGCCTTCGCCATCCCCAACGAATTTCCAGAACAATATCAGCGGCTTCCTCCGCGACGACGCCCGTGCTCCCATACCGGGCGTGAAGATCAAGGCCTCGGGCAACGGATTCGAAGGCGAAGCAACCTCCGGAGCCAACGGCGCCTGGAGCATTGGCGTCCCGGTGCAGGGCACGTACAGGGTTGAGCTGGATACCTCCACCTTGCCGGAGGGCATCAAGCTGGCCGACGGCCAGGAGAATCCCCGCGATGTCACGTTCAACCAAACGTCCAACCTGTCGGTGATCTTCGCGTTCGGCAAAGGCATCGTCGTCCAGCAGCAGGACTTCGGCCAAAACCTCCTCAATCGCCTCGTTGCAGGACTGAGCTTCGGCCTGCTCCTGGCACTTGCCTCCGTGGGATTGTCCCTCATCTTCGGTACCACAGGCCTTACCAACTTCGCCCACGGCGAGATGGTAACCATGGGCGCTGTCTTGGTGTTCATGTTCAACGGTTTTGGTTTGCCGTTCTGGCTGGCCATCCTGCTCTCGCTGATCGGCGGCGGGCTCTTCGGGTATGTCCAGGATGCCGGGCTCTGGCGGCCTCTGCGACGGCGCGGCTCGGGCCTGGTGCCCATGATGATTGTCAGCATCGGCCTGGCACTGGCTATCCGCTACGTCATCCAGTTCTTCTTTGGCGGCGCAACCCAACAGCTGCCCGGAGCCCAAAGCGCCGAAGTCCAGATCGGGCCCATCTCCATCTCTCCGAACAACCTGTGGTCCCTGTTGATCAGTGCCGTGGTGATTGCCCTGATCGGCATCGTCCTGTTGAAGACCCGTCTGGGTAAAGCAACCCGGGCGGTGGCAGACAATCCTGCCCTGGCGGCTGCTTCCGGCATCGACGTCGACTCGGTCATCCGGCTCGTGTGGATTGTTGGCGGCGTCCTCGCTTCCCTCGGCGGCATCCTGTGGGCCTACTACCGGCCTGGCGTGACCTTCGACATGGGCTCGCAAATCCTGCTGCTCATCTTCGCCGGCGTGACGCTCGGTGGCCTGGGAACTGTCTTCGGTGCCCTGATCGGCTCCATCGTCGTCGGGATCTTCGTGGAGTTGACGACTGTCTTTGGCCTCCCTGCCGACCTCAAGTACGTTGGCGCCTTGTTCATCATGATTGTTGTCCTTCTGTTCCGACCGCAGGGTATCCTCGGCCGGCGTGAGCGTGTGGGTTAGGAGCGGGCCATGGACTTCGGATTTATTCTTTCCAGCGCCCTTGGCGAATTGTTCAGCCCGACGACGGCGGCCTACGCACTTGCTGCTCTGGGCCTCGCCGTCCACTTCGGCTACTCAGGCCTTTTGAACTTCGGCCAGGCCGGATTCATGGCAGTGGGAGCCTACGGCTTCGCCATCTCCACGTTGACCTTCAAGACGCCGTTCTTCATCGGGCTGCTTATCGCGGTCCTGTGTTCGGTGATCTTCGCCTTTATCCTGGGCATTCCGACCCTGCGCCTGCGGGCGGACTACCTCGCTATCGTCACGATCGCGGCAGCAGAAATTGTGCGTTACGTTGTCACTACCAACCAGCTCACCAGCGTCACGGGTTCGGCAAACGGACTGGCCGCGTTCGAGGGTGGCTTCTACTCCATGAATCCCTTCCCCGAGGGGTCCTACATGGGCATGAACAACCGTGACTTCTTCATCCGCGTTGTCGGTTGGGGCCTGGTCATTATTTGCTGCCTGCTTGTCTGGCTGCTGATGCGCAGCCCATGGGGCCGCGTCCTGAAGGGCATCCGCGAGGACGAGAACGCCGTTCGGTCACTTGGTAAGAACGTCTACTCCTACAAGATGCAGGCCCTTATCATCGGCGGCATCCTGGGTGCCCTTGCAGGCATGATCTTCACCCTCCCCCGCGGCGCCGTCCAACCGTCCAACTACGGCACGGAGCTCACGTTCTTCCTTTGGACCTGTCTCCTGCTCGGCGGCATGGCAACCGTCCTGGGCCCGGTGATCGGAGCCATGATCTTCTGGGTAGTGCTCTCGCTGACGCAGAGCCTGCTTTATGGGCTCATCGAATCCGGAGTCATCACCTGGCTGACCACCGTTCAGGCCGGCCAGCTGCGCTACATCCTTGTTGGTGTGGCCCTGATGCTCCTGATGATCTTCCGCCCGCAAGGCGTCTTCGGCAATAAGAAGGAGCTTGCTTTCGCATGAGTGAGACCAACGAACACAACAGCAACAACCCAATGAACCCAGCTACGCCTTCCAGCAGTGGTAGTTCTGCCCACCGCGCTACGCCAAGCGACGAGGCAGGCATCGACTACATGACCGATTCCCGCCCCATTGCGGTCGGGGAAAACACCCCCGGCTGCAAAAAGCGCGATCCGATCGTCGTGGCCGAAAACGTCACCCGTTCCTTCGGCGGCATCAACGCCGTGGACGTGGAATACCTGGAGATCCCGCGCCACAAGATCACTGCATTGATCGGGCCGAACGGTGCCGGCAAGACCACACTGTTCAACCTGCTCACCGGCTTCGACACGCCAAACACGGGCAAGTGGCAGTTCGAAGGAAACAGCATTGCCGGCGTCTCGTCCTACAAAGTGGCACGCATGGGCATGGTGCGGACATTCCAGCTGACCAAAGTCATGGGCAAGCTGACAGTCATGGAAAACATGCGGCTCGGTGCCGCGGACCAGCCAGGCGAGCGTCTTTCCAAAGCCCTGTTCAAGGGCATCTGGGGTGGCCGCGAGAAGGAGATCACAGCACAGGCACACGTGCTCTTGGAGAAGTTCAAGCTGGACACCAAGAAGGATGACTACGCCGCTTCACTCTCCGGCGGCCAGCGTAAGCTCCTGGAAATGGCACGGTCCCTCATGGTCAGGCCCAAGCTCGTCATGCTCGACGAGCCGATGGCCGGCGTGAACCCGGCACTGACGCAGTCCCTCCTGGACCACATCAAGAACCTCAAGGCTGAAGGCATGACGGTCCTGTTCGTGGAGCACGACATGAACATGGTGCGCCACATCGCAGACTGGGTAGTGGTCATGGCAGAAGGAAAGATCGTGGCCGAAGGGCCTCCCGGCGAGGTCATGAAGAACCCTGCCGTGATCGACGCCTACCTTGGCGCACACCACGACGTCGACCTCGGCGACGCAGAAGGCATCAAGGTGCTCGAAGCAGAACTCGAGGCCGACGAAGAGTCGGTGGTGGGAACGGAAGACGCAGGTATCCTCTCCGACATCGTAGAAACCAAGAAGGAGGACGGGAAATGAGCAGCACCAGCGCAATGCCCGCCTCAGCAGATGCACCCGCCAGCGATTCCGTCGTCAAAGTCACCAACCTCGTGGCTGGCTACATTCCTGGCGTCAACATCCTCAACGGTTGCTCCATCGAGGCCCGCAAGGGTGAACTGATTGGAATTATCGGCCCCAACGGCGCCGGTAAGTCCACCCTGCTGAAAGCCATGTTCGGCCTGGTCAAGGTCCACTCCGGCACTGTGGTGGTCAGAGGGCAGGATCTCACCGGTCTGAAGGCCAACAAGCTTGTCACGCAGGGCGTCGGTTTTGTACCCCAGACCAACAACGTCTTCGCCACGCTCACCATCGAAGAGAACCTCCAGATGGGCATGTTCCAGCGGCCCAAGGACTTCGCCGAGCGGTTCGACTTCGTTGCCAGCCTCTTCCCCGAACTGGCCAAGCGACGTGCCCAGCGGGCCGGTTCCCTCTCAGGCGGTGAGCGTCAGATGGTAGCCATGGGGCGGGCACTCATGATGGATCCCGCGGTACTCCTGCTCGACGAGCCATCGGCGGGCCTCTCCCCCGTCAAGCAGGACGAGACGTTCCTGCGGGTCCATGAGATCAACCGCGCTGGCGTCTCAGTCATCATGGTGGAACAGAACGCGCGGCGCTGCCTGCAGATCTGCGACCGCGGCTATGTCCTGGACCAAGGGAAGGACGCCTACACGGGCACGGGTCGCGAACTCATGAAGGACCCCAAGGTCATCCAGTTGTACCTGGGAACCCTGGCCGACGAGGTCTAGGAGCCGCATCACGCACGCACGGAGGGCCTTGGGTATACCCAGGGCCCTCCTTCATGTGCGGCCGTTGCGAGGCCCTCCTTCGTATGCCCGTTGCCAGGCCTGCTCTACGCCCACGCATACCAGCCCCACAACACACCCCATGAAGCAGAACAGGTCCCCTTCCGAGAGGAAGGGGACCTGTTCCGGTTGCGGTCTAGTCAGGATTTGGCTTAGAGCTTGCCGAACTCTTCGCGGACCGGCTTGTAGGTGTTGTTGTCCTGGTATTCGTAGATACCGATGTACGCCTCGGTGGGGTCACCGGCGTCGGAGAACGTTACCGGACCCGACTGGCCGTCGTAGTCGATGTCCTTGCCCTGGCGAAGCAGGGTTACGCAGGAGGCGAAGTCGGTGCACTTCTCGCCACCTTGGGAAACGTCCTTGAGCTTGGCTGCAATGTCCGTGCCCTTGGTGCTCTTGGCAGCTTCAGAGGCCAACGAGATCAGGTTCACGGCGTCGTAGGACTCGCCTGCGTAGCTGTAATCCTTCAGTGCAGGATCGATGGCGAGGAGCTTCTGCTTGAAGGCGTCCTTGGCGAACGTACCGGGGATGGTTCCCTGTGCGCCCTTCAAGGTGCCGGCCTGGAAGTCCTTGCTGTAGTCCGAGGTGTTGCCGTCAACCATGAACAGCTGCGTGGGCTTGATTCCCTTGCCGGTGATCAGGGGGACGATGCTCTTTGCCTGGTCGAAGGTGATCAGTGCGATTGCGTCGGGCTTGGCGGCGATGACCTTGTCCACCTGGCTGCTGAACTGCGAGTCACCCTCGTTGAAGAGTTCCTCGGCTACAACCTTGCCGCCGGCGGCCTCAAAGGCTTCCTTGACGTTCTTCTGCAGGCCCGTGCCGTAAGCGTCGTTGAGGACGATCATGCCCACGGTCTGGGCACCACAGGTAGCCATGTAGTTGCCGAGGACCTTGCCCTGCAGGACGTCGGAGGGAGCGGTACGCCAGTACAGGCCCTTGTCGTCCCATGTAGTGAAGTCAGGGGACGTGTTGGCCGGCGAGAACTGGATGACCCCGGCGCCCGTGATCTGGTTGATAACAGTCTTGGAAACACCGGACGAAGCTGCACCGATGATTGCGCTCACGCCCTGGCCCAGGAGGGCGGTGGTGGACTGGGTTGCGATGTCGGTCTTGGTGTCACCGGAGTCACGGTGCACAACGGCAACAGGAGCGCCCAGGACGCCGCCGGCATCATTGACTTCCTTGATACCGAGGTTGACGCCAGCAATTTCCGGTGGGCCGAGGAACGCGAGCGACCCCGTCGTCGGCAGCAGCGATCCAAGCTTGAGAGGAGTGGCGGTAGTGGTGGTCGAGGGAGGTACGGGTCCCGTGTTGGTAGCAGCCTGGCTGTTGCCGGCTCCCGCCCCTGCACTCGGAGCCGGGCAGGAGATGCCTGCAGCGGCGGCGGAACTGGACCCGGTCTGGCTTGGCGTGGAGGACCCACCACAAGCTGTGGCCAGGAGGGCAACCCCAATGCCAAGCGCTGTAAGCTTGGCGGCTCGGGGCGCCGCTTGGGAAAGATCAAACATTCGTTGTCTCCTCGATCGAAAGGTGCGAACTGCCTTTGATGCGATAACTCAGGTGTTCCTGATTAAGACTCAAACTAGTGCAATTGATCCGGGAAGATAAGTGATTCAGGTCACATCCCTATAACACTCGTTGCCTGTGGGGAATCTACGAGCCTGCTGGGAAAAGTATATGAAGAATGCGGCCAATAAACTGGGGCAAGAAAATGGAAGGAGAGGTAACCTCCTCCCCTTCCATTTGTGCCCCAGGTGGGACTCGAACCCACAACACGCGGATTTTAAGTCCGCTGCCTCTGCCAATTGGGCTACTGGGGCGCCCGCACCATGGTATCCCAGCTACACACGTTCGAATGGCGCCGCGTAGCGAAAGGTCCCCCGAACGCCGTCGGGCCATGCCGGAAGCGGCAGCAGCTGGAAGTGATCGCCCCAGGCAGCCTCGGGCGGTTCCACACCCAGGGAGGCGGCCGGAACGTAGCCGAAGCGCGGGTAGTACAGGGGGCTGCCCAACAAAGCTATGGCAGGCTCCCCTGCCGCCGTGGCACGCGCGGCGGTCTCACGCATGAGGGCCGAGCCGACGCCGCGTCGCTGAAACTGGGGAAGCACTCCGATGGGACCCAACCCCACAAGTTCCAGGTCCCCGATCCAGCCACGGGTACTGATGGCGTGGCCAACAATGTCCCCGCCGATCTCAGCTACGATGCTCAACTCTGGAATGTACTCGTCGCACTCGAAGAGCTCGCGCAGCAATCCAACCTCCAAGGGCGTCCCCAGGACCGGTTCGCCGGTCACTGGAGACACCGAAAAGGCCCGGGCGGTCAGTTCCAGGATTTCAGGACGGTCTTCTGGCCGCTCCGTCCGCAGGACCACTCCCCGGGCCAGCAAACGCAACACGGCCAGCGCTCGGTCCGCTTCCGCTACGGGCACCAGCAGGTGGTCATGATGAAAGCCCGCCAGGACGTTGCAGCTGATGCCTGCGTGCGTCAGCGCCGCACTCACGGCTGCCGTCAAACCCACGGCTTCCAAGGCGGAATGAATCTGGAGCGTGATCCAGGCGGCCACGAAATCGTAGGAAAGACCAAGCCTGTCCGCTTCGTCCCGCCGCACCACCACGGTCAAGCCTTCGGCCTCCCGGACGGCGGCCTCGATGTCGCCTTCCAGCGGTTTGCCGTGCGGCCAGAGAGCGTACACATAGTCACCATCCCTGATGACAGGATGCAGGGACTCCAGGAGGGTCTTCAGATCGGTTTCGCCAGGCATGGCAACAGCTTAAACGACGACGGCCACTCCCCTGAGGGAGCAGCCGTCGTCGGACGTGTACTACTTGGCGTCAGCCGATACCGGAGTCTTGTCCTCGGCAGGCTTTTCCGCAACAGCAGGCGCGGGAGCAGGTGCAGGCGCAGCAGCCGGCTTGGGGGCCGGGGTTGCAGCTGCAACGAATGCGCCACGTGGGTTGTCCAGGTCAATCAGCTGCGTGGTGTCGCGGCCAGCGAAGAAGGCCAGGATCCAGCCGAAGATCACGCGGAACTTGCGCTCAACCGTGGGCATCGCCATTCCGTGGTAGCCACGGTGTGCCAGCCATGCGAGGCCGCCCTTGAGGCCAATGCGGCCGAGCAGGTTGATGTTGGCCACGCCCTTCCACTCGCCGAAGCCGGCAACAGCACCAAGGTTCTTGTGCTTGTAATCGTGCAGCGGCTTGTCCCAGCGGGAAGCCCAGAGGTTCTTGGCGAGCTTCTTTGCCTGGCGGAGCGCGTGCTGGGCATTCGGCACACAGGTACCGTCCGGCAGGCCCTTGCCCGTGAGGTCCGGAACAGCGGCGATGTCGCCAGCTGCCCAGGCGTTCTCGACAATGCCTTCGTCGCCGGCAATACGGAGGTCCGGGAGGACGCGGACGCGGCCGCGCGGTTCCAGCGGGAAGTCCGTTGAGCGGATCATCGGGTTGGCCTGCACACCGGCAGCCCACACGAGGGTGTCAGCTTCGACTTCACCGGCAGACGTCTTGTCCGGGAGGTTGATCAGCTTGAGGTTGCCCTCTGCGCTGTCCAGGGAGGTGTTGAGGAGGACCTCGATATCGCGGCTACGCAGGTGCTCTACGACCCACTCGGCCTGGGATGCGGTGACCTCGGGCATGATGCGGCCCATGGCTTCGACGAGGATGAAGCGCACTTCCTCCTGGCGGACACGCGGGTTGTTCTTGACCGCTGCGCGGGCGAGGTCTTCCATTTCGGTGAGGCACTCGATGCCTGCAAAACCGCCACCGACAACCACGAAGGTGAGGGCCTTGGCGCGCTCTGCGGGGTCCGTCATGGTGGAAGCGGCTTCGATGCGCTCCAGCACCTTGTTGCGAAGCGCTACGGCTTCCTCAATGGTCTTCAGGCCGATGCCCTTGTCGGCGAGGCCCTTGATGGGGAACGTGCGGGTGATGGCACCGGCTGCGATGACGACGTCGAAGTACGGAACCTCGAACGGAGCTTCACCATTGGCAGGAGCCACAACCGCGGTGCGGTTTGCGTGGTCGATGCTGGTGACGCGGCCCTGGATGAGTTCGGTCTGCTTGAGGTGCTGACGGTGGGAGACGACGGCGTGGCGTGCCTCGATGTTGCCACCAGCGACCTCGGGGAGGAACGGCTGGTACGTCATGTAGGGCAGTGGATCTACGACGGTGACGATGCCACCTGCATTCGCGATCTTCTTCTGCAGTTTAAGGGCTACGTACAGGCCGACGTAGCCGCCGCCGACGACGAGAACCCGGGGACGGTCAATGAGCTCTGGGGTGGTTGCCATGAAACCAGAGTACAGCACTTTGTGAAAATCTTCACTAGCTACTTCCGGGTGGGTGGATCCACCGCTTCCAGCGTTCCAGTTTCTGCCTCTTCCCCGGCAGTGGAAGGGTTCTTGGCGACCCTGCGCAACTGAATGGATGCGCCCACGATGATCACTGCGAAAATGCCGCCGAATCCGAGTACGACAGCGGCCGGAAGGGCATCATCCACTTGTGCAGGAGTGGCGGCGACAGGAACCGTCGGATCTGCCAAGGTGGGTGCAGCGCTTGTAGGACTGGCCACAGGGGCCTCGGAGGGCGTACTGAAGTCACCTCGCCGATGGACGCGGATCCAGTCCGCGATCGATCCGAGCGGATTGGTGCTTGTTGTCTCTACCTGATCCTTCAGCGCTGCCTCTGCGTTGAGCACGCCGTAGCCGTAAAGGGGATCCTTGCCCGGGGCACCGGCATCCTTGGCCGTGCTGACAATCCTGTTGATGACCTGCTTCGAGCTCATGTCAGGCCACTTGGACCGGATGAGCGCAGCCACGCCGGAAACGATGGGCGCGGACCCGGACGTTCCAGCCCATTGCGCGTATCCGCCCCCGGGAAGGCCTCCCAACAGATTTTCTGCCGGTGCTGCAACGCCAATGCTGATCCCCTGGGAGGAGGAGTCGACGCTGGCCCGGCCATCGCCGTCGAGCCCTGCCACGGTGAGCACGCCGGGAATGGTGGCAGGAGCGCCAACCTGCACGTTGCCACCCACCCGGTTGCCCGCGGCGGCGACGATCACCACATCCTTTTGCTCGGCATACAGGAAGGCGGCATCCCAACTTTGAGGCCAAACCGGTGAGGTGCTGCCCAGGGAAATATTGATGACCTTCGCGCCATTGTCCACGGCCCAGCGCACGGCGTCCGGAATCTGTTCCTGGTCCGTCTTGCCTCCCGGATTAGGTGACCCCAGCCAGGTGGACACTGCCAGGATCTCCGCTTCAGGCGCGACGCCGATGATCCCGTCCGGTCCCCCGGCAGGAGGAACCGTCGGTGAGGCTGAGGGCGACGGGGAAGCTGTGGGCGTGGTGTGGCCGCGCCCGGCAAGCATGGTGGCCACAAGGGTTCCGTGCTCTGTCTTGGCGCCTATGCTTTTCTGTCCGTTGGGCGCCCCGGCTCCGGAAACGTCCGTTCCGCCCACGACGACGCCCTTGAGGTCAGGGTGGTTCCCGTCAACGCCGCTATCGATGATGGCGACCTTGACTCCTGCACCCTTGGAGACCTGCCAGGCATTCGTGATTCCCGATTCCTTGAGCCAGTACTCCTTGTCCCGCCAGGCGTCCGCCATCGCTGCCGGTGCAGTCAACAGCGCACCCGCCAACGCTCCCCCGGCCAGCATCGTGGCCAGGGCAGCAGAAAGCAGGCGGTTGCATCGCAGGGTCATGCGGAGTCCCGGATACTCAGGGCAATCCCATCCAGGATGTCGTGCTCGCTCGAAATTGCACCGCCGATGGCACCGTTGCCCGCCGCAGCAAGCCTTTCCAGGATGCGCCGCCACACCAGGGCTCCAGCTCCAATAACGTCCACGCGGCCTGGGTGCATGTAGGGAAGGACCGCCCGCTCGTCGCGGGTCATCTCCAGCAGGCTGGTGCACGCGTCGCTGATGGTTTCAATGTTCAGGTAGGCGCCGTGGATCCGGTCCGGCTGGTATTCGCTGAGGCCCAGGGCGTGCGCAGTGATGGTGGTGATGGAACCCGCGACGCCAACCACGGCTGTGGCACGGTCCAACGGGACTGTCTGAGCGGCGAGGTCGAGTGCGGCGTCGACGTCGGCCTCTGCCGCGGCAATTTGCGCCGCCGTAGGCGGGTCGCTGCGAAGGTGCCGTTCGGTCAACCGTACACAGCCAATGTCCACCGAACGCGCAGCAATCACGCCATGGGCATCGCCGAGGACGAATTCGGTGCTGCCACCGCCAAGGTCAACCACCAGCACGGCGTCATCCCCCGTTACCGGCAAAACACTGCTTGCCCCTGCGAAGGACAGCGCAGCTTCCTCATCACCCGAGATAACTTCAGGCTCCACACCCAGAAGCTCACGGATCCCGTCAACGAAAACCTGGCGGTTCCTGGCGTCGCGGGTGGCCGAGGTGGCGGCAAAGCGCACGCGCGTGGCACCGTGTTCGCGGATAAGCGCTGCATAGTCCGCTGTGGCGGAGAAGGTGCGTTCCAAGGCCTCGGGAGCAAGTTCTCCGGTGGCATCTACGCCCTGGCCAAGCCGCACCACACGCATTTCACGCACGACGTCGGTCAGCGGCCCGGGTGCCCCGTTCGCCGAGGCATCGGCAATGAGGAGACGGATGGAGTTGGTTCCGCAGTCAATGGCAGCAACGCGGCTCATGCGTCCTCCACCACTTCGCTGACGGACCCGGCCTTGGGTTTACGGACCGGTGCCGGGCGACCCACGATGTCAGGCAAACCTTGAGGACCATGACGGCTCAGATCCCTCGAGGGCGCCTCGCCCGCAGTGTCCCAGGCGCCATCGCAGTAGCAACGATCCTTGGTCCACCACTCCGAAATTGCTTCCAGGGCCTCATCGCCCAGCGGGTTGACCCCGGGACCGGCAGCCAGCGAGTGGCCAACCAGGACGTGCAAGCACTTGACGCGGGTGGGCATGCCGCCAGCGGAGATCCCGTCGATTTCAGGCACGGCACCGGTCCCGGAACGTCCAGCGATCTCATTGCGCGCCTGCAGGTAGGCCTCGTGGGCGCCATGGTACGCATCCGCAAGTTCCTGGTCCGCGGTCAGCCGATCATTCATCTCGTTCATCAGCCCGCCCGCTTCCAGGCGCGACACAGCGGACGTGATGACCGGGTGGGTCAGGTAGAACGTGGTGGGGAATGGGGTCCCGTTGCTGAGCCGGGGCGCCGTGGCCGCCACGAGCGGATTCCCACATACGCAGCGTGCGGGAATCTCCACCACGTCCCGCACCGGCCTGCCCAGCTGGCGGCTGAGGACATCGAGGTCGTGTGCTGATGGCTGGCGGGATTCCTGCGGCATGGCTGCCGTGTTCTCTTCCACTTGCGCTGCCAACCTTCCTGCCCTTTTGGCCATGTCCCGGAAGGACACGACGGCGGCGGGCACCGCGTCTAGTCTGTTGCCGATCGTCTGATTGACTCCCAGAGCGCATCCACCCAGGGCAGGTTTGCCGGGTTTGCGGATGAGCCGGAGCCGGTGCGGCCCCCAGGGGTACCGGCGGCTTCTTCCCCGCCAAATACCCAGTAACCCGTTTCACCCGGCATAACCATGTTAATGCGGTCGCGGGCCTGCTGTTTCACGTAGTTGGGATCCTGCCACCGGGAAAGCTGCTTGTTCAGCTCCGCCTGCTCTGCCTGCTTGCTGGCGATCTCGGCCTCCAACGCGGAGATTTCGGCCCGTTTCTCCAGGAAAATCCGGACCGTGGGCGCCAGCATGATGGTGATGGCAATCATGACGACGGCCAGCGCGAGCATCCTGCCCGAGAACGCCTTGGCCGGTACGGGATCGAGGTCCTGGGCATCACGGGCACTGTTGCCGGAGGCCTTGCTTGAAGCTTTCGTGGACGCGGCGGGGCTCGTCCTGGTGGCTGGGCTCTTGCCGCTGCCCGTGGTTTTGGTGGCGGGGCTTCTGCCGCTGCCCGGGGTTTTGGGAGCCCGGGTTTTTCTGGCGGCCGTTGCCGGCGTCGAGGATTCCGCAGGGGCGCGGGAGGCGCCGAACTCTGCCTCGATGACGTCCCCGTCGGCATGGCCTGCACTGTTTGGCTTGCCTGCCGTAGCGGGCCGTGCCGGGCCGTTGGCCGTGCCTGCGCTGTTTGGCCTTCCTGCGCTGTTCGGCCTTCCTGCGCTGTTTGGCCTTCCGAGGGCGTCGGCCCTGGGAACCTTTGGACGACGGGTGGCCATGACACTCCTGTAATGCCCGGTGCTTGCCTGGCTGGTTGCTGCGCTTGCCCTGCGCGTAACGTACGTGTGGGGAACTTGCGTAGGTCCTGCTGTGCCCGCGGCTCCGCAGGCAAGCGTTAAACAGAACCGGTGGCTATGGTCTTTCCACCATAGCCACCGGTCAGCTGTTTTCGCGGAATGCTAGCCCTTGAAACGCGGGAACGCGCTGCGGCCGGCGTAGCGTGCGGCGTCGTCGAGTTCTTCTTCGATGCGCAGGAGCTGGTTGTACTTTGCGACGCGCTCGGAGCGGGCCGGGGCACCGGTCTTGATCTGGCCCGCGTTGGTGGCAACGGCGATGTCAGCAATGGTGGTGTCCTCGGTTTCGCCGGAGCGGTGCGAGGTGATGGTGGTGTAACCGGAACGCTGGGCCAGGGAAACGGCGTCCAGGGTCTCGGTCAGGGAACCGATCTGGTTGACCTTGACCAGCAGGGAGTTGGCCGTGGCGGCGCTGATTCCCTGCTGCAGGCGGACCGGGTTGGTGACGAAGAGGTCATCGCCAACAAGCTGGACCTTGTCACCGATGGTGTCGGTGAGGGTCTTCCAGCCTTCCCAGTCGTTCTCGTCCAGCGGGTCTTCAATGGAGACCAGCGGGTAGTCTGCAACGAGCTCGGCGTAGTAGGCGCTCATTTCCGAGGCGGTCAGTGCCTTGCCTTCGAACTGGTATGCACCGTCCTTGTAGAACTCGGAGGATGCTACGTCCAGGGCAAGGGCGATGTCCGTGCCCGGGGTGTAGCCGGCGTTCTTGATGGCTTCCTGGATCAGGTCCAGTGCAGCGCGGTTGGACGGCAGGTTGGGGGCAAAGCCACCTTCGTCGCCGAGGCCCGTGGAGAGGCCCTTTTCCTGAAGGACAGCCTTGAGGTTGTGGTACACCTCAACGCCCCAGCGGAGGCCTTCGGAGAAGGTCTCGGCACCGATCGGGGCGATCATGAATTCCTGGATGTCAACATCGGAGTCGGCGTGCGAGCCACCGTTGAGGATGTTCATCAGCGGAACCGGCAGGACGTGTGCGTTCGGGCCACCGAGGTACTTGTACAGCGGCAGGTCCGAGGAAGCAGCGGCTGCGTTGGCAACGGCCAGGGAAACACCCAAGATGGCGTTGGCGCCGAGCTTGCTCTTGTTCGGGGTGCCGTCGAGGTCGATCATGGCCTGGTCGATGCTGCGCTGGTCCGTTGCGTCGAAACCAATGAGTGCCGGCGAGATCTCGTCGATGACCGCGTCAACGGCCTTCTGGACACCCTTGCCGAGGTAACGGCCCTTGTCGCCGTCGCGGAGTTCAACAGCTTCGTGTTCGCCGGTGGAGGCGCCGGAGGGAACTGCTGCGCGGCCGATCTGGCCGTCGGAAAGCAGGACCTCAACTTCTACGGTCGGGTTTCCGCGGGAATCAAGGATTTCGCGGGCGTGGATGGCATCGATAAGCGCCATGGATGTGCTCCTTATGGGCAAATTACAGGAATGTGGAGGGAAATTCTCAACGTCCTCGTCGCTACTAGCGTAGTCGAGAGTGGCTTAGGTTACGGAACGGGTTCAAACTCCTCACGTCATGAAGGCCGGGCCTTCCCGTTCTGAAACGATCGAACTGCTGCGCGGAGGGCACGCTCGGCGTCGAGCCCTTGCTCCCGGGCGCCGGCAACGACGGCGAGCAACAGCTCACCGAGCGCCTCTTCCGAGTCTGGAACCGCAGGAAGCCCGACGGCGGTTGCCCGGCTTTGGGCGTCGACCGACAGACCCGCACGGGCAGCACGGTCCAGGGATTTTTGCGCCCCTGCCAAGGCAGGCAAGTGCGGTGGAATTCCCTCGAACGGATCGGCACCGCCGGGCTTCTCGGAACGCTTCACGGCATCCCACTTCAGGATGATTTCCTCGACCGTCGCCGGGAACGTGGCCTGCAGCGAACCGTCCGGCTTGAAGACGTGTGGATTGCGGCGGACCATCTTCGCGTTGATGCCGCGGGCCACAGCATCAAAGTCGAAGCTGCCGCGCTCCTCGGCAAGCCGGGCATGCAGCACCACTTGAAGCAGTACGTCGCCCAGCTCGCCGCGAAGCTCCTCGTCCCTGGCGGGCGAATCCCCGGCCTCAATCGAGTCCACAACCTCGTAAGCTTCCTCGATCAGGTACTCCACCAGGGACTCATGCGTCAGCGCACCCATCCAAGGGCAATGCTCGCGCAATGAGGCTATGGTCCGGATCAGCTCCGAAATGCCGTTGCCGGACTCCTTAGCCGAGGTTGGCGTAGGCATCGTTGATGTACTCGACCAAAGCTTCACGCTCGTCCAATGGTAGGAAGGCGGCCTCTGCGGCGTTGAGCGTCAGTTCGAGCAAATCATCGAGGTCGTAGTCGAAGGTCTCCACCAGGAGCTCGAACTCGTCCGTCAACGTGACACCGCTCATGAGCCTGTTGTCCGTGTTGATGGTGACGTTGAAACCGAGCTGGAAAAGCATGTCCAACGGGTGGCTCTCGATGCCTTCGCCGAAGCTGGAGATAGCACCGGTCTGGAGGTTCGATGACGGGCAGATTTCCAGGGCGATTCCGCGGTCGCGCACCCAGGCGGCCACGCCGCCGAGTGTCACCATGCCGATGGTGTCCTCGCCGTCGTCGTCGGAGTTGTCCTCAAACTCCACCGCGATGTCCTCGGCAATACGCACCCCGTGCCCAAGCCGCAAAGCCCGTCCGTCCACGAGCGCCGACTGGATGCTGTCCAGGCCTGCGGCCTCACCGGCGTGGACCGTGGCCGGGAAGTTGTTCTCGGCAAGGTAGGTGAAGGCGTCCTTGAACCGTGAGGGCAGGAAGCCGTCCTCGGCCCCCGCGATGTCGAAACCGACAACGCCGTTGGCGCGGTGTCGAACAGCCAGCTCCGCGATTTCCTGGCCGCGGTCAGCGTGGCGCATCGCAGTGATGAGTTGCCCGACCTGGATCTGCTGGCCGCGTTCTTCAGCCGCATCCACGCCGGCTTCGAGGCCATCCTGGACCGCTTCCACCACTTCATCCAGGGTCAGGCCCTTCTGCAGGTGCTGTTCGGGGGCCCACCGGACTTCACCGTAGACGACGCCGTCCTCGGCGAGGTCTTCCACGAATTCCTTGGCGACCCGGAACAAGCCCTCCTTGGTCTGCATCACGGCAATCGTGTGGTCGAACGTTTCCAGGTACCGCACCAGCGAACCGGAGTCCGCGGATTCCCGGAACCATTGGCCCAAGGCAACAGGATCAGTGGAAGGCAGCGTGTGGCCGACGGCGTGCGCCAGTTCAATGATGGTTGCAGGCCGCAGTCCCCCGTCCAAGTGGTCATGGAGGGAAACCTTGGGAAGGCTCTTCAAATCGAAGTCGAGGGCAGGGGCAGCGTCAACAATGGGCTCAGTCACGTACTAACTGTAGGGGGACCGCAGGTGCTTAGCCAGCAGGCTTGGAGAGGTCGACGCCGGCGGCCGCCTTTGGGGTCATCTCCTGCGGGTTCGTCGTGGGCGCCATCGCAGTTGCCGCAGCGGCGGCAGCCTGATCCTTCTTCTCCAGGTCCTTCTTTTCCAGGTACTTGTGCCACCAGCGAAGGACGTGGTCCACGACAATGCCCAGGATCACCGCGAACGCCACTGCAATGCCCACGCCAAGCAGCGGGTTGTTGTGCACCCATTGCCCTGCGAGGAGTCCGATGCCGATGGAGTAGCAAACCCAGGTGACGCAGGCAAAGGCATCCAGGAAGAAGAATGTCCTGTGACGGAATCCCGTCTGTCCGGCAACGTAGTTCACAGCCACACGTCCCCAGGGAATATACCGGGCCGTGAAGATCAGGACAGCCCCACGTTTGTCGAGCTCATACTGGGCCCAGGCGAACATCTTCCGGACCTTGGGGCGCCGCATCCACTTCCAACGGTTCAAGCCAATTTTGCGGCCCAGCATGTAGGCCATGTTGTCGCCTGCCATGGCACCCACCAATGCGGTGCCGCCGAGGATCCACAGGTTGGGCTGTCCATTGTGGAGGGACAGTGCCGAGAGGCCAACGATGGCTGTTTCGCTGGGAAGGATGGTGGCAAATCCGTCAATGAAGAAGAAGACCAGAAGGACCGGATAAATCCAGGGCTGCCCTGCTGCATGCTCGAGCATTTGGTTCAAAAACTCCACGCGGCGGTAGCTCCTAGGCGAATATGACTTGACACTGTGACGGAAGTCGCTCTTAGTGTCCCATGGCCGGGACGTCGTTCGCTACGCCCCAGCCTCGGGATCACTGACTTAACGCTACTCGTGGACCCCGCGTTCCGGCCTCAGCCGCCGGACTGATCGTCCGGCGTCGTCCGTGTCATACCGTGGGTGGAGGCGGCGCTTCTTCCCCAGCGACATTCGTGCCTTCGGCGATGTTCTTGCGGTCCAGCGGAACCGATCCCCGGACCTTGCTGATGATGCGGTCGATGATGATTCCCAGGATCACCGCCACCACAATCGCAATCGCGGCACCCAATAGATGGTTGTGCTCGAACCAGACCCCGAAGAAGTACCCCAGAACCACCGAATAGCTGGCCCACAGGATGGCCGACATTGCGGTGAGCCCAATAAAGCGGCGGTGGTTGAAATGCGTGGCACCGGCCGTCAGGTTGACCGCCACCCGTCCGATCGGAATGAAGCGCGCCACCATGATGAGTGAGGCCGAACGCCGTCGAAGTTCCTTGCCGGCCCAGCGGAACGCGCCTTGCATGCGCTGGGTGCGCATCCAGCGCCAACGCTGGATCCCGATGCGGTGGCCGATCAAGTAGGCAATATTGTCGCCTGAGAAAGCGCCAATTGCAGCCACCACACCGAGCAGCCACACGTTGGGTGAGCCTCCGCCGCCGGAGACCGCACTCAAGCCGACCACCACTGACTCGCTGGGAATCGGTGGGAAGAAACCGTCGATCAGACAGCAGGCCAACACAAGGAACAACACCCACGGCTGCCCGGCCGCGGCGAGGATGAAATCGTTGATGGCCTGCACAGGATCTAAGCCTAGGCGATCCTGTCGATGATCAGCTGATGGGCCGGTCTCGAGCCCTCAGGCGCAATCACCACGGCGTCCTGCAGTGCTTCCTTGGCCCTGTCAAACTTTTCAGGAGTGTCCGTCAACAGGGTCATCAACGGTTCGCCGGCCCTGACCAGCGCGCCCGGTTTGGCGTGCAGCCGTACACCGGCTCCGGCCTGGACTTTGTCCTCCTTGCGGGCCCGGCCGGCTCCGAGGCGCCACGCCGCAACGCCAACGGAGAGGGCATCGAGCTCCACCAGGACACCGTCGGCCGGGGCGTAGACAACCTCGGATTCCTTCGCCACCGGCAACGCAGCGCGCGGATCGCCACCCTGTGCTTCGATCATCCGGTTCCAGACATCCATGGCGCGCCCATTCTTGAGGGCAGCCGCAGGATCGGCGTCGTGAATGCCGGCCCCGGCCAGCATCTCCTCGGCCAGGCGGACAGTCAGTTCGACGACGTCTTCCGGACCGCCACCCGCAAGCACCTCCACGGATTCCTCCACCTCGATAGCGTTGCCTGCTGTCAGGCCCAGCGGCGTGGACATATCGGTCATCAGTGCCACTGTGTGAACACCCGCGTCCTTCCCCAAGGCCACCATGGTCTCCGCCAGCTCACGTGCCCGCGCCTCATCCTTCATGAACGCACCGGATCCCACCTTCACGTCAAGCACGAGCGAGCCCGTGCCTTCCGCGATCTTCTTGCTCATGATCGAAGATGCGATCAGCGGGATTGCCTCGACGGTTCCCGTGACATCGCGCAGGGCGTAGAGCTTCTTGTCAGCCGGTGCCAGACCCGATCCGGCAGCACAAATCACCGCTCCCACATCCTGGAGCTGGGCCATGATCTCCTCATTGCTCAAGTTCGCGCGCCACCCGGGGATCGCTTCGAGCTTGTCCAAGGTGCCGCCCGTGTGGCCGAGCCCGCGGCCGGACAGCTGCGGAACGGCGACGCCGAAAACTGCCACCAGCGGAGCCAATGGCAGGGTGATCTTGTCCCCTACCCCACCGGTGGAGTGCTTATCGCTGGTAGGTTTCCGGCCGCCGTCGGGCGTTGTCAGCGCGGAAAAGTCCATCCGCTCCCCCGAGGCGATCATCGCCGAAGTCCAGCGGGAGATTTCCTCACGGTTCATGCCGTTGAGCAGGATCGCCATGTTCAACGCCGCCATCTGCTCCTCGGCAATCACGCCGCGTGTGTAGGCATCGATGGTCCAGTCGATCTGTTCCGGTGTGAGCGTGCCTTTGTCGCGTTTGATGGAAATGATCTGAACGGCGTCGAAGGCTTCGGTGCTTCTCACGTGCTTTCCTCCAGGTTTTCGGGACCAAAGGCGTCAGGCAGCACCTGGTCCATGGACTTGATTCCCTGCGTCGTCATGAGCTGCATGCCGGGCGCCCGGAATTCGTAGAGCAACTGCCGGCAACGCCCGCACGGCATGAGGACGTTCCCTTCGCCATCGACGCAGTAGAAAGCCGCTATTCTGCCTCCACCGGTCATGTGGAGCTGGCCCACCAACGCGCACTCAGCGCAGAGCGTCAGTCCATAGCTGGCGTTCTCCACGTTGCAGCCGCTGACAATCCGGCCGTCCTCGGTGAGGGCCGCAGCCCCCACCGGGAACTTGGAATACGGGGCATAGGCCCGCTCCATGGCCTGTACTGCAGCTTCTTCCAGCGCATGCCAATCGACGCGCCTCTCATGAAGAGTCGGCATCGTCAACCCTTCACGTACGGTATGCCGCTTGCGGCAGGTGGCCGCGACCTACCCACTAAACCAGCGACGGCGAAAATGGTCACCAGGTACGGCAGCATGGCCATGAACTGGCTCGGAACCGGGGTTCCAATGATGCCCAGAATCGATTGCAGGTTGTACGCAAAACCGAACAGCAGGGAGGCGAGGAAGGCTCCGATCGGATTCCACCGTCCGAAGATCAAGGCTGCCAGGGCGATGAAGCCACGGCCACCGGAGATTTCCTTGGTGAACGAGTCGATGGTCACCAGTGTGAACACGGCACCGCCGATGCCGGCGATCGCACCGCCAAGCGTCACGTTCCAGAAACGGGTGGCGTTGACGTTGATGCCCAGGGTGTCCGCAGCCTGCGGGTGCTCGCCGACAGCGCGGACGCGCAGGCCCCAACGGGTCTTGAACAGGCCGAACCAAACTACGGCCACGGCCACATACATCAGGTAGCCCGCGATGGACTGCTTGAACAGGATGGGCCCAATGATGGGAATGTCCGAAAGGAACGGAATCGGCAGGATATCCAGGCGGCCAGGGGTGTTGAACTGCTCCTTGTTGGGAACCATGACGGTGCCGAACAGGAAGCCCGTGAGGCCGGAGACCAGCACATTCAGGACAACGCCCACAATGATTTGGTTGACGAGGTATTTGATGCTGAAGACGGCGAGGACCATGGACACGATTGCGCCGGCGGCTGCGGCAGCAATCAGGCCGACGTACGGGCTGCCGGTCACCGTTGCCACCAAGGCGGCGGTGAAGGCTCCAAAGAGCAACTGGCCTTCAATAGCAATGTTGACCACGCCAACCCGCTCGCACAAGACGCCGGAGAGGGAGCCAAACACCAAGGGAACAGCCAACGTCACCGAACCCGCAACCAGGCCGGCAAGGGAGATTGAGGGCTGGCGCGCACCGGCAACAATCCATACCAGCAAGGCGAAGACGAAGACCACCGCAAACGCGATGGGCAACCACTTGGGTGATCGCTCTCCCCGCGTCCACAGGAAGATGGAGTAAGCGGCCATGGCCAGGAGCACGATGGCCAGGACGATGCCACCTACCTGGCCTGGAATCGCCAGCGCCGGGACGACAAAGGCGTCGCCGGGATCACTGATCTTCATCTCGGCCGTCTGGTCCGGACCCATGAGGCCGAAGAAGACGAGCGCAATGAGAGCCAGGACGCCGAGCGAAACCGGGACCTTCAAGGATGGGCGAAGTCCGGGCAATGCTGTTGCTCCCGCCATGGGGGCGGTGGATGTTGCGCTCACTTGGCACCTCCGGCGGCGTTGGCAAGGGCAGCTTTCCGGGCAGCCCTAGGCGTCTTGGTCTTCTTCTTGGGCTCAAGCCTGAAGATCGACCTGATCAATGGCGGTGCTGCGATGAACAGGACGATCAGCGATTGAACCACCAACACGATGTCGATCGGCGTGCCCGTTTGGATCTGCATCTGGACCGCGCCCGCCCTGAACGCACCGAAGAGCAGGCCCGCGAAGAACGTGCCCCACGGAGTGCTTCGGCCAAGCAGGGCAACCGTGATGGCATCGAAGCCGATCTGGCCCGCTACGCCGCCAGTCAGCACCTTTTCCGTACCGGCCACCTGGGCAACTCCGCCGAAGGCTGCGAGCGCGCCGGCAAAGGCCATCACCAGGATGGTGGCACGGGGTACCTTGACCCCGGCCGTCCGCGCGGCCACGGGGTTGGCGCCGACTGCGCGGAACTCAAAGCCAATGGTGGAGCGGTTCAGCATCCACCACACGCCGTACGTCAGCAGCACCGCTACCAGGAAGCCCAGGTGGAGCCGGGAATCTGGAATGAGCACGGGGTAGGTGGCAGTGTCATCCAGCCGGGGTGAGATGGGGCTGTTGTCCCCCGGTCGCCGGAAAGCCGCGGTGTTCAGGAGGAAGTCCAAAAGGAACAGCGCAACGTAGTTCAGCATGATGGTCACGATGACCTCGTGCGCCCCGGTCCTGGCTTTGAGGATGCCAACTATCGCACCCCAGGCAGCGCCTCCGAGGACGCCCACGATGATGACGAGCAGCAAGTGGAGCCCGAAGGGCAAGTGCCACGTGAAGCCGACATAGGCAGCGAACGTGGCGCTGATGATGATCTGGCCTTGGGCGCCGATGTTGAACAAGCCTGCGCGGAAGGCCAGGGCAACGCCGAGGCCTGCACAGATCAGCGGCGTGGCCACCGTCATGGTTTCAAGCAGGGGCATGAAACCTTGGCGGGGGTTGAAGACCGAGCCCTGGAACAACGCGACGTAGCTCTTTGTCATGGCATTCCACAGCGCCAGCAGGAAGTCCGTTGGCCGCGCGAAGAAGTAACCCGCGCTCTCGGCAACCTTCTTGTCCGTGCTGGCAATGAGCAAACCGCCCAGGAACAGCGCCACGATAACCGCCAGGACGGAGACAAAGCCGCTGCCCGTGACGATCTTGCGCATCGTGCTGCCTTGCTGGTGACTGGTGCCCCCGCTCTGCGAGGACACGGGAACGATGGACGGTTCCAGCGTGCCACCAGCGGTATCGAGTGCGACGTCCGCCGCGCGTACTTCCGAGGCAGATTCCTCGGGAGTCTGGTCCTTACTGGGGGTCTGGTCCTTACTGGGGGTCTGGTCGTTACTCGTCATGGGAGCCTCCTTCCGGGCCAACGCCGGCCATCATCAGGCCGAGCGTGTCGCGGGGAGTTCCGGCAGGGACAATGCCCACGAGCTTCCCCTTGTAAAGCACGGCGATCCTGTCCGCGAGTTCGATCACTTCATCGAGTTCCGTGGAAATGATCATCACCGGTGTTCCCACATCCCGCTCGGCGACTATGCGTTTATGCAGGAATTCGATGGAGCCAACATCCACGCCACGCGTGGGCTGGCTTGCGATGAACAGCCGCAACGGCCGGGATAGCTCGCGCGCCATGACCACTTTTTGCTGGTTGCCACCGGAGAGGGTTCCGGCCGCGGCTCCCGCCGACGGCGTCCGGATGTCAAACTCCTGGATCTTGGCTTCGGCATTTTCTGCCACCTTGGAGGGCTTCATGCTGATGCCGCTGGCAAACGGTGCTTGGTCGTAAAGGTCCAGCACCAGGTTCTCGGCGACAGAAAAGGGACCCACCAAGCCGTCCACTGTGCGGTCTTCCGGGACGAACCCGACGCCGGAGCGCAGCACGTCCTTGACCGGGAGGCCCAGGAGCTGCTTGCCGTCCAGCGTCACGGATCCCGTAACGTGCGGCTGGATACCGAGAATGGCTTCCGTAAGTTCCGTCTGGCCGTTGCCCTGGACACCCGCGACGGCGAGGATCTCGCCTTGGGCGATGTCGAAGCTGATGCCGTCAACCACGTTGGTTCCATTGGGCGCGCGTACTGTCAGGTCCTTCACCACGAACGTGGTTTCCTTGGGCTGGGCGGCGGCTTTGTCCAAGGTCAGGCTAACGGGGCGGCCAACCATCATGGAGGCGAGTTCCGTGGCCGAGGCCGTGGGCGGGGCGTCCCCTACTACCTTGCCGCGGCGGATTACCGTGATGACGTCCGCGACGGCCTTCACTTCGCGAAGCTTGTGCGAAATGAACACAACCGATGTGCCAGCTGCCTTGAGCTGGCGCATGATGTCCAGTAGCTCATCCGTTTCCTGCGGTGTCAGGACTGCTGTGGGTTCATCCAGGATGAGCACCTTGGCCTCCCGGACCAGGGCCTTGATGATCTCGACGCGCTGCTGGACGCCCACGGGCAGGTCCTCCACCAAGGCGTCCGGATCGACGTCGAAGCCGTACTTCTTTGAAATGTCCCGGATTTTCTTCCGGGTTTCATCAATGCTGAGGACGCCGCCGAAGGACGTCGGTTCTGCCCCGAGGGCCACGTTTTCGGCGACAGTGAAGACGGGCACCAGCATGAAATGCTGGTGCACCATGCCGATACCGGCAGCCATGGCATCGCCCGGGCCGCGGAAGTTGACCGTCTTGTCGTCAACGAGGATTTGTCCGGCCGTCGGTTCATAGAGTCCGTACAGCACGTTCATGAGGGTTGATTTTCCGGCGCCGTTTTCGCCGAGGAGGCAATGGATCTGGCCGGATTCGACCACGAGGTCGATGTCTTGGTTGGCGTAGAAGGTCCCGAAGGCTTTCGAGATCCCCTTCAATTCGAGTTTCACAACTCCCACCGTTCTTTGAGTCCGAGGGACGGCTGTACTGCTCAAAGCCATTGGCTTTGAGCAGAAGCCTATTCTTGCGAGGGCCAGCAAGATAGGCGCTGGCGTCCGCAAAATAGGCGCAGGTCAGGGCAAAAACGCGCCGCCAGTACCGGCACTCGGTACTGGCGGCGCGTCCGGGAGTTGTTACTTCTTGGGGCTTGACGCTGATTCAACAACCAGCTTGCCGGACACGATGTCCGCCTTCAGTTTGTCGAGCTCGGACTTGGTCTCGGCGGAAACTGCGGAATCGAGGTCGTGGAACGGTGCGATGGCCACACCCTCATTGGCCAAGGTGCCAACGTAGGCTTCGTTGCTGAACTTGCCGTCTTTGTCGTCCTTCACCACGGTTTCAACAGCCTGACCCATCTGCTTGACCACGGAGGTCAGCATAAGGTCCTTGTACTCAGGAGCAGTGAGGTAGCCGTCGGAGTCAACCCAGATGAGCTTGACGTCCTTGCCGGCGGCCTTGGCTTCCTTTAGGGCTGCACCTGCACCCTTGCCCACCGGGCCTGCTACGGGCATGATGATGTCCGCGCCCTGGTCCAGCAGGTTCTTGGTGATTTGCTTGCCGGTGTCCTGCTTCTCGAAGTCACCCGTGAACGAGCCATCCTGGCTGGCCTTGTCCCAGCCGACAACCTGTACAGACTTGCCCTTGGCCTTGTTGTAGGCCTGGACGCCGTCATAGAAACCGTCCATGAAAATGGTGACTGTAGGGAGCTTGATGCCGCCGAAGGTTCCCACCTTGCCGGTCTTGCTTGCTGAGGCTGCGGCGTAGCCTGCGAGGTAGGCAGCCTGGGCTGTGTCATAAACCACCGACTTCACGTTGGGGATGGGGGTCGGATACGAGAAGTCGATGATCGCGAAGTGCTTGTCGGGGTTCTTCTCCGCGGCAGCCTTGGTGGCGCCGTCCAGGAGGAAGCCCACCGTGACGGTCAGGTTGCACCCAGCGGAAACCATACCGTTGAGGTTGGCCTCGTAGTCGCTGTTGGCCTTGGACTCAGCCGACTTCATGGTGATGCCAAGGTCCTTTTCGGCCTTCTGCAAACCCTCGAATGAGGACTGGTTGAAGGACTGGTCATCGAATCCGCCGGAGTCGGACACAATGCAGCCGATGTAGTCACTCTTGGTGGCGGCGCCCGAACCGGCGTCGGGAGCTTGTCCGCAACCGCTGAGCAAGAGCGCTGCGGCTCCTGCGGTTGCAATTCCGGCCATTGAACCGCGCTTAAGGGTGGAACGCAGTGGGTTCTTCAATTTTCCTCCAGGAAGAAAGTGAGTCGCGCTACGACGGATGGTCAATGAGTGTCCGTTTCGAATACCCGAGGCAGAAATTCTGTTTTCACTGAAGTTCGCAGCACTGCGCCGAAGCGCCTTGATACCCCCAACACTAGTGGCGCAGACCACACGCAGGTAGCACAATCCGGTCCCCGAGGGCAGATTGTTGACCTTTTGTTACCAAGCAGTAGCCGGGTGTGCAAGTCACACCCGGCCCACCCAGCAGATCACAGCCGGACGAGCATCTTTCCGGTATTTGCGCCGTCCAGCAAATCAATGAATGCCTGTGGTGCGTTCTCCAGGCCGTCCACGATCGTCTCGTCGTAGCGAACTGTTCCGTCCGCCAGCCAACCGGCCATCTTCTCCGCGAATTCCGCCGCGTGCTGACGCTGGCCACCAACGAGGAATCCACGCAGTGTCAGCTGCTTGCCAATCGCCACGGCCAGGTTCCTTGGTGCAACCGGCGGCTCGGTGGAGTTGTATTGGGCAATGGCACCACACATGGCAACGCGCCCGCCCACGGTGAGCGTAGCCAGGGCGGCTTCAAGGTGTTCGCCACCAACATTGTCGAAGTACACATCGATGCCGCGCTCCCCCGCAGCTTCACGCAACTGCTCAAGAACGGGACCATCGTTGTAGTTGAAGGCGGCATCAAAACCGAGCTCCAGCAGCCTGGCGACCTTCCCGGCAGAACCGGCACTGCCGATCACCTTGCCGGCTCCCGACGCCTTCGCAATCTGGCCCACCATGGATCCCACAGCACCCGCTGCTCCCGACACGAAGACGACATCGCCTTCTTTGAACTCGGCAACTTTGAGCAGGCCCGCATACGCGGTCAGGCCCGTCATGCCCAAAGCACCAAGGAATGCCGATGTTGGAGCAAGGCCGCTTGGAACGGTGGTTGTCGCGGCCGCGTCCACCACCGCGTGCTCACGCCACCCCAGCTGATGCACGACGACGTCACCCACCTTGTGCGCGTCGGACCTGGACGCGATCACCTCACCTACCGCACCGCCGTCGAGCGCTGCATCCAGGCGGAAAGGTGCCGAGTAGGACTTGACGTCATTCATCCGCCCGCGCATATAGGGGTCCACGGACATGAACTGGTTCCGGACCAGGATCTGCCCGTCCTGAAGGTCCGGCAGCCCGGAGGCGGCCAGGCGGAAGTTCTCCGGCGATGGGCGGCCGACAGGACGCGAGGTGAGCTGGATTTCCCGGGTTTCCACTGGCAGGACAGTTGTCGCAGTGCTCATGCTGCAAACTCCACGAGCTTGAGGTCCACTGCCATGTTGCCGCGGGTGGCGTTGGAATACGGGCAGATCTGGTGGGCCTTGGCCATCAGTTCCTCGGCGGTGTCGCGATCCAAGGCGGGCAGCGCGATCTCCAGCTCGGCGGCCAAGCCGTAACCCTCGCGGTCGGTGAGTGCACCGAAGTGGACCTTGGCGGCAACGGCGGAATCGCTGAGGTCAACGCGTTCCTTGCGGCCCACCAAACGCAGGGCGGAGTGGAAGCATGCCGCGTAGCCGGCGGCGAACAATTGCTCGGGGTTGGTGCCCTGTCCGTTGCCTCCGAGCTCAACCGGGCTGGCGAGGGCGACGTCGAGCTTGCCGTCGTTGGTGCGGGCGTTGCCGTCGCGGCCTTCGCCGGAGGCCAAAGCCTCGGCAGTGTAGAGAGTCTTCACGAATATTCCTTTTCTCTTGGATATCAAAGGGCTTGTGGGTGGCTTTGGAAGTGTCAGAGTGACTTCTGCAGTGCCGCCGTGAGTTTGCCGAGCGTCGCATGCAGTTGCTCAATTTCGTCCGGGGACAGGCCCGCGGCATCAGCGAGGCGCTTGGGGACAGCCTGGGCGCGGGTGCTCAACTCCCTGCCGGCGTCGGTCAGGACGACATCCACCCGGCGTTCATCCTCAACGGATCGGTGGCGCTCAACGAGACCAAGGGCTTCAAGGCGCTTCAGGAGGGGCGATAACGTACCGGAGTCCAGCCCGAGTTCGGAGCCAAGTTCCCGCACGCTGCGCGGTTCCTGCTCCCACAGGACCAGCATCACCAGGTACTGCGGATAGGTCAGACCCAGCTCGTCCAGCACGGGGCGGTAGACCGCCGTCGCCGCTTTGGACGCTGAATACAACGCAAAGCAGACCTGGTGGCGGAGTCGGGGTGCATCACTCATGAAGAAAACGATAGTGCACAATTCAATTGTGCACAACTCATCTTCCCGTGCTGGTACCCAAGTAAGTCGCAGATAAGCGCGTTTTGAGAGCTTCGAATCATGCGGTGATCGCAACACCTGATTATTGAAGGGTGTCGATTGCCGTGGTGAAGTTCTCAAGTCGTTTGGTTGCTGAGGTTGTTCAGTCGTTTTGGCAGCAGGTAGCGGACGGTTCCCGTTTTGAAGAAGCGGGAGAGTCTGTCGGATGGTCGGTAACGACCGTTCGGCGTGAGCTGAGGTCCTCGGGAGGGGTCCGGCCCCGTAGGGGTCGGACCCTTTCGGGGCGTTCGCTGTCCTTTGATGAACGCGAGCAAATTGCCTTGCTCAGGGGCAAGGAATCCGTCCGTGAGATCGCCCGGCGGTTGGGCCGGTCGCCCTCGACGATATCTCGGGAACTGCGTCGGAACGCCGATGAGGTCTACTACTACCGGGCCACCACTGCCCATGCCCGGGCCCATGCCAGGGCGGCCCGGCCCAAGACCGCTAAGCTCAAAAGCAACGAAGCCTTGCGCAAGGAAGTCGAAAAGCGACTCGGTAAGAAAGACTCGCCGGTCCAGATCGCCGGCCGGCTCCGCAAGGACCACCCGAACAACCCGGAGATGTGGGTGTTACACGAGACCATCTACCAGTCCCTCTATCTTGAGTCCCGGGGCGGACTGAAGCGGGAACTGGTGAAGAACCTGCGCACCGGCCGGACCTTGCGCAAACCCCAACGCCGCCCGGACGAACGCCGCGGCAGAATCCAGGGAATGGTCATGATCGCCGACCGCCCCGCCGAGGTCGAAGACCGTGCGGTACCAGGCCACTGGGAGGGCGACCTCATCATAGGCAAGGACGGTAAAACCGCCATCGGCACCGTCGTGGAACGCACCACCGGGTTCGTGATGCTCGTCCACGTACCCGCAGATCAAAACCGTGCCGAGTCCGTCCGGGACGGGCTGATCAGCAAAATGAGCGCCCTTCCCGACGAGCTGAGGCTCTCGCTGACCTGGGACCAAGGGACCGAGATGAGCAGGCACAAGGAAGTAAAGATCGCAGCCGATATCGACATCTACTTCTGCGATCCCCACTCACCCTGGCAACGCGGCTCGAACGAGAACACCAACGGACTCCTGCGCCAATACTTCCCCAAAGGCACAGACCTCAGCATCTACAGCCAAACAGACCTCGATTACGTCGCCCACGAACTCAACGACAGACCCCGCCAACGCTTCGACTTCTGCACCCCAAATGAGATGATCAGAACCTTCCTGTTGCGATAACCGCTAGAAACCGCCAGCTCAAAACGCGCTTAACTGCGACTCAGTTGGGTTCAGTCCTGGAGGTCGCGGATGGTGCGGAGGGCGGCTGCGGTCAGGACGCGGATGGCGTAGCCAAGGGCGCGTTCATCCACGATGAAGTCGCCACGGTGAAGGTCATATTCCTCGCCCCCGGGCGTGTGGGTGCCGAGCCGCATCATGGCTCCCGGGAGGTCTGCCAGGAACCAGGCGAAGTCTTCGCCACCCATGGACTGGGGTGTCAGGACGACGGCGTTCTCGCCGAGTTCGGCTCGCGCCGCCGCTTCAATCAGGGCCGTCTCATGCTCGGAGTTGACCACTGGAGGAACGCCGCGGGTGTGCTCCAGGTGCACGTCCACGCCGTAAGGAGCGGCAACCTGCTTCACGACGTCGTCCAGCAGCTCCCCGGCACTGTGCCAGGCATCGCGGTCAAGGCAGCGCATGGTGCCCGCCATGTAGCCAGTGCCCGGGATCGCGTTGGGTGCCGAACCTGCCGAGATCTGGCCCCACACCACTGACACGCCGCTGCGGACATCCACGCGACGGGAGAGCACGGCTGGTACGTTGACCGCAATCTGCGCCAGGGCAAAGACGAGGTCTTCCGTCAGGTGCGGCCTGGACGTGTGGCCACCCCGGCCCGTGAGCTCGATCTTGATGGTGTCCGATGCCGAGGTGATGGCCCCGATCCGGGTGCCGATCTTGCCCACGTTGATCCTGGGATCGCAGTGCAACGCAAGGATCCGGGGAACGCCCTCCAGCACGCCCTGCTCGATACAGGACAAAGCACCGCCGGGCATCGTCTCCTCGGCTGGCTGGAAAATAATGCGGACAGTCCCGCCCAGCGGGGTGTTCTTGTGCATCCGCTGCAGCACCAAGGCGATGCCGAGCATGGTGGTGGTGTGGACGTCATGCCCGCAGGCGTGCGTGACGCCGTGGTTCTTGGAAGCGAACGGCAGGCCCGTTTCCTCGATGATGGGCAAGGCGTCGATGTCACCGCGCAGTGCAGTGGCAATAGGGCCTTCGCCCACGTCCACCGTAAGTCCGGTTCCTTCAAGGCGGCGCGGCTGCAATCCTGCAGCTTCGAGCCGCTCCGCGAGTTTGTCGGTGGTGCGGAATTCCTTGAAGGAAAGTTCAGGGTGCGCGTGCAGGTCCCGCCTGAAATCGATGAGTCCAGGCAGCAGCTCATCCACCCACGGACTTACAACGGGGGTCGGCTCGGTTTCAGTCGTGTAATTGCGCACGTCACAACTCTAGCCATCCGCGGCCTCCGAAGAACGAAAGCCACCTCTTGGTTACGCTGCGTTCAGGCGCAGGACAACCAAAGAGGTGGCTCACGGTATAAGGGATTGCTACAGGACGTCCGTATCGCCACTGGCTTTCAGGGCGTCGACAGTGCCCTTGACCAACTGGGCATGTTCCTTGGTAGTCACCAGGAGTGCGTCGGGCGTGTCCACGATGACCACGTCCTTGATGCCGATGAGGGCAATCACGCGCTTGGTATCGGACACCACTACGCCGCTCGCATTCTCGGCAAACACCCGGGCACCTTCGCCAAGAACGGTAACTTCATCGACGTCGCCCGCATTGTTCAGGCGGCCGATCGCGGCAAAGTCGCCAACGTCGTCCCAGCGGAAAGTACCAGGCACGACGGCGACATCGCCGGCTGCCGCTGCCGGCTCGGCAACCGCGTAGTCGATCGCAATCTTGGGCAGTGTGGGCCAGACACGCGCGGTAACTTCAGCGCGCTGTGGCGTATCCCAGGCTTCGGCAATTTCCTGGAGGCCCTTGAACAACTCCGGCTGGTTCGCTTCGAGGTGCTGGAGCATGAGCGCTACGGGAGCCACGAACATGCCTGCGTTCCAGACGTAGTCCCCTGCTTCTACATATTTCTTCGCGACTTCCTCGCTGGGCTTCTCAACAAACTCAGCCACGGCAAGCGCGTTCGGAGCGCCTTCCACGTTCAGTGCTTCACCGGAGCGGATGTAGCCGAAGCCGGTGGAGGGGTGCGTGGGCTTGATGCCGATCGTGACGATCTTGCCCGTGGCAGCGGTGTAAATTGCCTCGCGCACGGTCTCCTGGAAGAGGTCGTCAGGGCTGATCACCTGGTCCGCGGCGAACGAACCCATGATGGTCTCCGGGTCGCGGCGGTGGAGAATCGCGGCGGCCAATCCGATGGCAGCACCGGAGTCCTTGGGCTCGCTCTCGAGCACCAGCTCGTCATCGCCCACCTCGGGGAGCTGCCGGCATACAGCGGCACGGTGTGCCTCGCCGGTCACAACAAGCACCCGCTCACCGGCCAGCGGCTCAAGGCGGTCATAGGTGGCCCTCAACAACGTGCTGCCGGAGCCGGTCAGGTCGTGGAGGAACTTGGGCGCAGCGGCACGCGAGAGTGGCCACAGCCGGGTCCCCACACCGCCCGCCGGAATAACCGCGTGGAAGCGGTTCAATGGAGATTCCGGGAATGTCGCGTCTTCTGTACTCACCGCAACACTTTATCCGACGCGGCTGCGAAGCCCCGCAGGCCTCCACACATGTGGCCTTCGTCTCACGAAGTACGGGAAATCGCCGAAATATCGCCTAAATACGGGCAGGAAACATGGAATTAACAACCAGAGAAGCGCGTCCTAAATTGAATAAGCTGGTAGCGAAGCCTAGATTTAGGCGTGAGCTACGAGTGCTCTCGCAGCAGGCGTTCCCCCCGCATGGATCCCATGCCAGCGCCGCTGTGTTGCAGGAAGGTTTAATCAGTGCCGACAAAACCAGCTGGCACCTTGTACCGCGGCCGTGAAGGCATGTGGTCCTGGGTTGGACACCGTATTACCGGTGTAGTGATCTTTTTCTTCTTGTTGGTCCATGTGTTGGACACCTCATTGGTGCGCGTGTCCCCCGAGGCCTACACGGCCGTCATTGGTGCTTACAAGAACCCCCTCATGGCCCTGGGTGAAACGGGCCTGGTCGCCGCGATCATCTTCCACGCCTTCAACGGCCTTCGTGTGATCGCCATCGACTTCTGGAAGAAAGGCGCGAAGTACCAGCGCCAAATGCTGTGGATCGTGCTTGCGCTGTGGCTCGTTACGTTCGCCGGCTTCGCTATCCGCCACCTTTCCCTCGCGCTGGGAGGCCACTAAACCATGACGACGATCGAATCCCCCCGCAGCGGAAAAATCGGTTCGGGCAAGATTGCTCCGAAGTACAACCGCACCGGCTCCAGCCGTGGCAACTTCGAGATGATCGCCTGGCTCTTCATGCGCCTCTCCGGCATCGTCCTGGTGGTGCTGATCTTCGGCCACCTCTTCGTGAACCTGCTGGTGGGTGAGGGTATCCACGCCATCGACTTCGGTTTCGTTGCCGGTAAGTGGGCAGATCCCTTCTGGCAGTTCTGGGACCTCGCCATGCTCTGGCTTGCCATGCTGCACGGAACCAACGGCGTCCGCACCATCATCAACGACTACGCTGAAAAGGACTCCACGCGCTTCTGGCTCAAGGTAGTCCTCTATGCAGCCACGGCTGTCATCATCATTCTCGGCACCCTGGTGATCTTCACGTTCAACCCGTGCCCCGTCGTCGACGGCGTTCAGCTGCCTGGCGGCTTCTGCCCGGCCCCGTAGCGGCTTCCTGGCGCAGCCGGCCGGCCCCGCAGGGAACCGGTTGCGCCCGACTTAGCGGAACAGCCTCCGCCGACCATCTGAATTTTTGAAAGAGAGAGCATCTGGTATGCAGGTCCATAAGTACGACGTCGTCATTGTCGGTGCAGGTGGCGCCGGCATGCGCGCCGCGATCGAATCCGGTCAGCGCGCACGCACAGCGGTACTGACCAAGCTCTACCCCACCCGCTCGCACACCGGTGCAGCCCAGGGTGGCATGTGTGCAGCACTGGCCAACGTCGAAGAAGACAACTGGGAGTGGCACACCTTTGACACGATCAAGGGTGGCGACTACCTGGTTGACCAGGACGCAGCCGAGGTCATGGCGAAGGAAGCCATCGACGCCGTGCTGGACCTGGAGAAGATGGGTCTGCCGTTCAACCGCACACCCGAAGGCCGGATCGACCAGCGCCGCTTTGGTGGCCACACCCGCGACCACGGCAAGGCTCCTGTCCGCCGTGCTTGCTACGCTGCCGACCGCACGGGCCACATGATCCTGCAGACGCTGTACCAAAACTGCGTCAAGCACAACGTTGAGTTCTACAACGAGTACTACGTCCTTGACCTGCTGATCGTCGAAGAAGACGCAGTACGCGAAGACGGTACCCCGTACAAGCAGAAGCGTGTCGCCGGCGTAGTCTCCTACGATCTTGCTTCCGGTGAACTGCACGTTTTCCAGGCCAAGTCCGTAGTGTTCGCCTCCGGCGGTGCAGGCAAGGTCTTCAAGACGACCTCCAACGCCCACACCCTGACAGGCGACGGCATGGGCATCGCCTTCCGCCGTGGCATCCCCCTGGAAGACATGGAATTCTTCCAGTTCCACCCGACCGGCCTCGCAGGCCTGGGCATCCTCCTCACCGAGGGTGCACGTGGTGAAGGTGCCATCCTGCGTAACTCCGAGGGTGAACGCTTCATGGAGCGTTACGCCCCCACCATCAAGGACCTTGCACCCCGTGACATCGTGGCCCGCGCCATGGCGAATGAAGTGCGTGAAGGCCGTGGTTGTGGTCCGAACAAGGACTACGTCCTCCTGGACCTGACCCACCTTGAGCCTGCCCACATCGAGGCCAAGCTTCCGGACATCACCGAGTTCGCCCGCACCTACCTTGGTGTGGAACCGTTCACGGACCCGGTTCCGGTGTTCCCCACTGCGCACTACGCCATGGGTGGCATTCCCACGAACATCACTACCGAAGTCCTCCAGGACAACGACACGATCGTTCCGGGCCTCTACGCAGCCGGTGAAGTTGCTTGCGTATCCGTCCACGGCTCCAACCGTCTGGGCACCAACTCGCTCCTGGACATCAACGTCTTCGGCAAGCGCGCCGGCATCGCGGCCGCCGAGTACTCCAAGACGGCCGACTTCGTCGAGCTGCCCGAGGACCCGGAGGCCATGACGCGAGGCATCCTTGACGGCCTGCTTAACGGCAGCGGCACCGAGCGTGTTGCCCAGATCCGCAAGGAACTGCAGGACACCATGGACGCGAACATGCAGGTGTTCCGCACCAAGGAATCCCTGGAAAAGGTGCTCAGCGACATCGCCTCGTTCGAAGAGCGGTACAAGAACGTCACCGTCCAGGACAAGGGCAAGCGCTTCAACCTGGACCTGCTGGAAGCCGTGGAACTGGGCTTCCTCCTGGACATGGCCAAGGTCATGACCGTCGGTGCACTGCACCGTGAAGAGTCGCGCGGCGGCCACTACCGCGAGGACTTCCCGGACCGCGACGACGAAAAGTTCATGAAGCACTCCATGGCTTACCTGGACTCCTCCGTTACCGTCGACTCGTCGGCCGAATCCGTTGCGGGCATCCGTTTGGAGACCAAGCCCGTTGTCTTCACCCGTTACGAGCCGATGGAGCGTAAGTACTAATGACTACCGAAATGGCAGAGCCCGCTTCCAAGATCGAGCTTCCGGCGAGTGTCGCCGGCGACGGTGAAATCCCCACTTTCCACATCACCCTGCGCGTCCGCCGGTACGATCCCGAAATCTCGGAAGAAGCCCGCTGGGATGACTACAAGCTGACCATGTATGGCACGGACCGAGTTCTGGATGCCCTGCACAAAGTCAAGTGGGAGATCGACGGCAGCGTTTCCTTCCGCCGCTCCTGCGCACACGGTGTTTGTGGTTCGGATGCCATGCGCATCAACGGCCGTAACCGCCTCGCCTGCAAGACGCTGCTGAAGGACCTGGACACCACCAAGCCCATCACGGTCGAGCCGATCAAGGGCCTCCCCGTGGAGAAGGACCTGATCGTGGACATGGAACCCTTCTTCCAGTCGTTCCGCGAAGTCATGCCGTTCCTGATCAACAAGGGCCACGAGCCCACCAAGGAACGCCTGCAGTCCGTTGACGACCGTGAGCGCTTTGACGACACCACCAAGTGCATCCTCTGTGCTGCCTGCACCTCGTCCTGCCCGGTCTTCTGGACCGACGGCCAGTACTTTGGTCCGGCCGCAATCGTCAACGCACACCGCTTCATCTTCGATTCCCGTGATGACGCCGGCGACATGCGCCTGGAAATCCTGAACGACAAAGAAGGCGTGTGGCGTTGCCGCACCACCTTCAACTGCTCGGAAGCATGCCCCCGCGGCATTCAGGTGACCCAGGCAATCGCCGAGGTCAAGCAGGCCATCCTGGCCCGCAAGATCTAGTTCGCCGGTCCCCCTAGGAACCAAACGACGACGGCGCCGCCCACCCCTGTTGGTGAGTGGCGCCGTCGTCGTTAATCACTTCACCAGTCCGGCTCCGGCCCGATAGTGCAAAAGCAAGGAGACCAGCGTGTCACGCCCTGAGAAGATCACTTTCACTGGAAGTACGGGTGATGCCCTCGCTGGCATTGTAGACGTGCCTGAGGGCCCTGTCCGTGGCTGGGGTGTGTACTCGCACGGCCTGACCCTGGGCAAGGACAGCCCCGCTGCTTCCCGGATTTGCAAAGGGCTCGCGGAGCAGGGTGTGGGCATGCTCCGGTTCGACAACCTTGGCCTGGGCGGCTCTGCCGGAGAATGGTCCGCAGGCTCGTTCAGCGTCAAAGTGGCCGACACCATTCTCGCTGCCGACTTCATGCGGGAGCAGGGCAGGGGGATCTCCTTGCTGGTGGGCCACTCCTTCGGTGGCGCCGCGGTGCTGGCTGCTGCACGCGACATCCCCGGCCTCAACGCCGTTGTGACGGTGGGCGCACCTTACGAGCCAAAGCACGTCGAGCACATGTTCGACGCCGAAATAGATTCCATCCTGCGCGACGGCAGCGCCGTGGTTGACCTGGGCGGCAGGCCCATGGAAATCCGCCGGCACTTTGTGGAGGATGTGGAACGCGCTGACCTGCGCGACTGCATCCGCACGCTCCATAGGCCCTTGATGGTGATGCACTCCCCCACTGACAACACCGTGGGCATCGACAACGCCAGCGAAATCTTCCGGACGGCCCGGCATCCTCGCAGCTTCATTTCGCTGGAGGGCAGCGAGCACCTCCTGACGGGCAAGGGACAAGCCGCCCGGGTGGCACGGATCATCAGCGCTTGGGCTGATCCCTACTTGGAAGTCCGGGACGCCCACTGATTAAAGCAACGCGGGGTCACTTAGGGCCCATAATCCCCTTCCGGATGGGCCCTAAGTGACCCCGCGTTGGTGTTCCCTATTTGCCGATGGCCGCTTTGCTCTCACTAAGCCACTGCTCGGCGGCTTTGTCCGGCGTCAGCCGCTTGAAGAGGACTTCGGTGTTGATGCGCGCCGTGATCTCGGAGACTGCCGTGGAGCCCGTGGGACCGATGAAGGTGGGCGCGAAATCCATCTTGCCGATCTGGTCGATATAGGCGGCCTCTGCCTTGCCTTGCGGAGTCAGCAGATCCTGGATGGCCGTACGCATGCCGGAGTTGCTGGGTACGCCACGGTCGCTCTGGATGATTTTTGCTGCGGCCTCATTGTTCACGAGGAAATTGACCAGCTTGGCAGCGGCATCCGTGTGCTTGCTGCGGGCTGAGATGGTGTAAAACTGCGAAGACTGCAGCCAGATGCCGGGCGTGGGCGTCTCCCCAGGCAGTTTCAGCAACTTCAGCTCAGCGCCGGAGGCTTTGCTCAGTGCGGTCAGGGAGTTAGTCCAGGTGAGCATCATGCCGGCCTGCCCCATGCCCATAAGTGTCTGCTCAGTGCTGACGTTGAGCTTTTCTACCGTCTCCGAAGCGCTGGGGGCCGCGCCTGACTCGCTGAGCTTGAGCGAGAAATCGAAGTAGTCCTGCACGGTTTCCTTGTCCAGTCCCAACTGGCCGTCTTCTGTGTAAAGCGACTTGCCCCGCTGACGGGCGAAAGCGTCCAGCGAGTCATGCGTGAGGACTGTGGCTGTACCGTACGTTCCCTTGGGGCTGTTGGCCGTGATGTCCTCTGCGGTCTTTGCGAAGTCATCCCATGACCACGTGTTGTCATCCGGCAGGGAAACGCCTGCCGCTTGGAAAACAGCGGGGTTCACCACGATGGCCAAAGCGTTGGCACCGGTTGAGATGCCGTACTGCTTGCCCTTGACCTGGCCGTTTTCAAGGGCTCCCTGATCCATTTTGGAGAGGTCGAGTGAGCCCTCCACCTTGGACAGATCCAGCAGTGCGCCGCGGTTTGCATACTCGGCCGGGTAGGCACCTCCCATGGTGATGACATCGGGGGCGTCGTTGGCTGCCACCTGGGTTGCCAGCTTGTCGAAGTAGCCTCCAATGTCGCCATACTCCGGCTTGACCTTGATGTTGGGGTTGGCGGCCTCGAACTCCTTGATGGCCTTGTTGGTCAGTTCGGCGCGGGTGGCATTGCCCCACCACGAGAACCGTATTTCCACGGGCCCGTCCCCGGACTGGTTGGATGAGGGGCTGGAGCATGCCACGGTGAGCCCCAACAGGCTGACGGCAGCCAAAACTGCTACTGACTTTCGCATGCGACGGACAGATTTACGCGTCATTGGGTAACTTCCTTCAAGTCTGAGAAAACGGTTCCTGAAACGTATCAAGAGGGTTTATGCTCGTCAATAGTTATGAGCATTAACTATTTCGATCACGAAACTGGGAGGGCGTGCGGAGTGCACACAATAGCCGGAAAAATCGACCGGAAGGCTCTCGTTCAGCGGCACAACGTCCATCAGAGTCGTCTCGATCCCGGAAGCCCGCTCTCCGTGGGCAATGGCGAGTTCGGCTTCACCGTTGACGTCACCGGACTCCAGTCCCTGCCGGCGTCTTACCCTGTGGGCGCCCGCGATGACCTCCCGCCGGGCACGCTTCTGGGAACCCAGTCACAATGGGGTTGGCACTCCGTGCCGCCGCCGCAGCCGTACGACCTTGCCGACTCGATAGTCCTCTACGATTCCCCCCGCGGCCCAGTGCCCTACGTGGACATGGTGGGTGGCATCGTCAATGATCGCGAGACAGACACATCCACGGCTGAAACCTGGCTCCGGGCGAACCAGCACCGGCTGGACCTGGGGCGCATCGGCTTCCGGTGGCTGGAGAATGGCACGGCGCGCTCCATCCTTGAGGCTGAAATCACCGACACCGAACAAACACTCGATTTATGGTCGGGAGTAATCATCAGCCGCTTCACCTTGGCCGGACACCCCGTCAAGGTCACGACGGCGTGCCACCCGGACCACGACGAACTCGGCTTCCGCGTGGAGTCGCCAGCACTGGGCGCCGGTCTGCTTGTTGGCATCAGCTTTCCCTACGGTTCCGAGGCCTGGCACGACGCGGCTGACTGGAACAGTCCGGACGCCCACACCACCTCGGTAGACGGTCCCGTGATGTCCGAAGAGCATGATGGCTGTCCAACATGGACAGTCCACCGGGAACTGGATGAGGCCCGCTATCAGGTGGTGATCACCGGCGACAACCTGACAGTGGAACAGACCGGACAGCACCAACTCCGAGTAGCTCACGCCATGACCGGGCGTCCGGAAACCAACCAGATGCTGGACTTCACCGTCGCCTTCCTGTCCGCCGGAGATGGCGACTGCATCCCTCGAGGCAACAACAGGCCAACAGCCACGACGCCAGCGGTGAGCCCTGACGCCATTGGCCAGACCGGCGTCGGGCTTTCACTTGCCCTTAGCGTGACCGCAGCTTCGGAGGCCTATTGGCCCGGGTTCTGGTCCTCCGGCGGGGCGATCGAACTTGATGCGACCGACGATCCCAGAGCAAAGGAACTTGAGCGCCGGATTGTCCTTTCGCAGTATCTGACGGCGATCAATTGCTCAGGTTCGCTGCCTCCGCAGGAAACCGGACTCGTGTGCAACTCCTGGCGCGGCCGCTTCCACTTGGAAATGCACTGGTGGCATGCTGCGCACTTTGCCCACTGGAACCGGGTGGAGCTGCTCCTGCCATCGCTACGGTGGTACTCCACAGTGCTGGAGGTATCGCGTCAAACGGCAAACGCGCAAGGATTCGACGGCGTGCGCTGGCCCAAGCAGATCGGGCCGGACGGCCGTGAAAGCCCAAGTCCGATCGGAACATTCCTGATCTGGCAGCAGCCACACCCCATTTACTTGGCCGAGCTTGCGTACCGGGCAAATCCCAGCCGTGAGGTGTTGGAAGAATTCGCGGAGATTGTGTTCGAGTCAGCTGCCTTCATGGCCAGCTTCGCCCATCCAACGCAGCGTGGATTCGAGCTGGGGCCACCCTTGATTCCTGCACAGGAAAGCTACGGCTCCATCCGGGCCAGGGTCACCAATCCCACATTTGAGTTGGCTTACTGGCAGTGGGGGCTGCGGACCGCAGCTGCCTGGCGTGAGCGGCTGGGTCTGGAACCCGTGGAAGCGTGGACTGACGTTGCGGACGCTTTGGTAAAGCCACGCGTGGTGAATGGCGCTTACGCTGCGATCGACGTGGAGCCCTTCACCATCCGCACGGACCACCCTTCGATGCTGTGCGCGCTGGGCGTCCTGCCTCTGACGGACCTGATTGATCCGGACATCATGCGGGCAACCCTGTCGGATGTCCTGGCGGACTGGGATTGGGGCAGTACTTGGGGTTGGGACTATCCAGTAATGGCAATGACAGCCGCCCGTTTGGAGGACCCGGAGGCCGCCGTCGACGCCCTTCTGCTGGACGCCGGAAAAAACACCGTGCTGACAAACGGGCACAACCGTCAAACGGATTCGCTTCCGCTATATCTGCCTGGGAATGGTGGGCTGCTCGCCGCCGTCGCGTTGATGGCCGCTGGTTGGGACAACGGACCGGACCGCCACGCACCAGGTTTCCCGGCTGACTGGACCGTCAGGTGGGAAGGTCTGGTCCGGGCACCATAGCCGGATTGGAACCAACGCGGGGTCACTTACGGCCCATAATCCCCCTCCGGATGGGCCGTAAGTGACCCCGCGTTGCTATTCGCGGCGGGGTCCTCTATTCGCGGCGGGGTCCTACAGCCGCTCCAACCAAGGCGCCCAGGCCGAGGCCAACGAGGATTCCCACAAATGGAGAGTTGAACACGAGTTGGCCAACCACCAGCCCTGCAGCGGTTCCCAGGAGGCAAGCGATCCACAACTGGTTGTTCATGAAACCTCCTGGAAGAAAGCAACTCTTACGTCTGGGGCGTTGTGCGGCGTGAACCGAGGAGCCTCTTGCGCGGGGTCTCCCCTGCCTGCAGGTCAGCTTCGCGGATGGCGGCCCACGAAGCCGAAACAAGGTACACCTGGCTTACCAGGTTGAACCAGATCAGAAGGCCGATGATGATGGCGAACGAGGCGAGGACAGGGTTCTGTCCTGCCCGGGCGAGGAGTTCGGTACTGAACAGCTGAAGCACGGTGGTCCCGATGCCAGCCAGCGCAACCCCTTCGATGAACGCCTGGCGCCCCAGCTTGAGGCCACCTGCGATATGGAACAACACTGCCGCCGTCGCGCAGTTCAGCAGGAGGGGGACGACGACTTTGACGACGGCCGCCACGGGAGCCGCCACTGCTTCGTCCAACCGGAGGAGGTCGAAGATCCACGCAGCAGCCGTGCCAAAGATCAGGGATGCGCCGGCGCTGACCACGAGGATCACGCCAAGGAGCAGGAGGGTGCCGGCGTCGATCAGCTTCTGCAGGATGGGGCTGCGCTGGAGCGGATCAGCATCCATTACGCCACGCAGGCCTTCCCTGACACTGGCAATCCATCCAAGGGACGTGAAGATGGTTACCGCAGCCGCGATGACCGCGGTCCACCCAAGCCCTGAGGGATTGAGCAGTGTTTGGGGATCGACCAGTCCCTCGCCGCCATTGACCTGGAGGAGTCCCGGAGCTGCAGAGGCAACGCTGCCAATGACGGCGTCTTCGAGGACCGGGTTGCCGCCGAGGACGATTCCGGCGACGGCGAAACCCGTGGTGAGCAGACCCGTGATGGAGAAGAACATGTTGAAGCCGATGCCCGCACTCAGAAGCGGTCCATGCTGCCGGGTGTAGTTCTGGAAGGAGCGCATGGCCCGGTTGGTGTTCAGCCTGGCAATCAGGAGGGCGAGAAGGGCTCCGGCCCTCTTCGGCAGGCCTTCTCCGGCACGTTTGGCATGGCCCCAGTCCTGCCGCTTGTGAAGAAGTTGAAGTTTTAGCTTTGCCAGCTCAGTTGGCAGCGGAGGACTTCCCGCCGGTGGATGTTGATTCCGCCTGCTGCGTTTCGTCAGTGTCGCCGCCAAAGTCGAGCTCTTCCCGTAGCTGCCAAATTCCATTGGTGTCGTGCTCGTAAAGTCCCATGCTAACCACTGGGAAGGTCGCCCGGTAATCTCTCAGGACCGTTTCGGCCTCGTCCAGATTTTCCTCGGCCACATCATGGGCCACGGTGACATGCGGGTGGTACGGGAAAGGAAGCAAACGCTCAAGCGGACCCGTCTGGAGCTTTTCGTGCAGTTGCACGCACTCTTCAAAGCCTTCTTCGACGTTGACGAAAACCACGGGCGAAACGGGCCGGAACGAACCGGTACCGGAGATGGTGATGGTGAACGGTTCCTGTGAGCGGGCGATCTCGCGCACGTGGTCCCGGGTGGCTGCCCAATCCTGGGTGGGCGTGGTGGTGATGAGGGTGATGTGGGCTGGGATGACTTCGGCCATGGGATCCCCAAAGGAAGCGCGCCAGGCCTGCAGTTCACGCGCGATCTCCGGCGGGAAGCCGAGGATCACCCCAACGCACATGGTGTCACCGGCACCGCAATCGGTGCCGGTGACAGCAGGCTGGCGCGATTCGTCCGGACCGACGCCTTGGGGGGTATCGGTCTTGACGTTAAGCTGGCCAGCTGCGCACATGAACTTAGCGGACTCCTTGCTCGCTGCGGTAGGCATCCCCGCGGTAGGGCAGGAAGCCTACTTTGGAGTAGACATCGGCGAGCGTCGCCGAGGCGATCTCACGCGCTTTGTCCGCACCGTGAGCCAGGAGACGGTCCAGTTCTGCGGGGTCCGCGAGAAGTTCGTTGGCCCGCTCACGGATGGGGGCAAGGCGTCCGGAGACGAGTTCGGCGAGATCTACCTTGAGGTGGCCGTACATCTTGCCCTGGTAGTCGGCCACGATCTTCTCCACCGGGGTACCACTGATGGCCGAGTAGATGGTGAGCAGGTTGGACACGCCCGGCTTGTTTTCGCGGTCGTAGCGGATCTCGGTCTCAGTGTCAGTGACAGCGGATTTGATGCGCTTGGCCACGGTCTTGGGGTCATCCAACAGGTTGATGAGGCCAGCGGGTGATTCGGCGGACTTGGACATCTTGGCCGTGGGGTTCTGGAGATCGTAGATCTTTGCCGATTCCTTCTGGATGAAGGGCTCGGGCACCTGGAACGTCTCGCCGAAGCGGCTGTTGAAGCGGTTGGCGAGGTCCCGGCTGAGCTCCACGTGCTGGCGCTGGTCTTCGCCGACAGGTACGCCGTGCGGCTGGTAGAGGAGGATGTCTGCAGCCTGCAGGATGGGATAGGTGAACAGGCCGACGCTGGCGTGGTCCGAGCCCTGCTTCTGTGCCTTGTCCTTGAACTGCGTCATGCGGCCGGCTTCACCCATTCCGGTGATGCAGTTCAGTACCCACGCAAGCTGGGCATGCTCGGGGACCTGCGACTGCACGAACAGCGTGCACTTCTCCACGTCCACGCCGCCGGCGATGTACTGGGCAGCCGTAACCCTGGTGCGGCGGGCGAGCTCGGCAGGATCCTGCGGAACGGTGATGGCGTGCAAATCCGGAATGAAGAAGACGGCGTCGTACTCGTCCTGCATGCGAACCCAGTTGACCAAAGCGCCAAGGTAGTTGCCAAGGTGCAGGGAATCAGCAGAGGGCTGCATACCTGAAAGGACGCGCTGCTTGGCGCCAACGGCAAGCTTGGTGGAGGTCACGGTACTCCCGCTGGGCAGTGTGGCGGCTGGGGTGCCGGTTTCAGTCGTGATGGAGCTAGTCATTGAGCAATACTTTCGTGAAGCTTAAAGCCGGTAGTCCACTACCAGCGGTGCGTGGTCAGAGAAGCGGGTGTCCCACGAAGGCGCCCGATCCACGACAGCCGAGAACGCGGCTGCTGCAAGTCCGGGAGTAGCCAGGTGGTAGTCGATGCGCCAGCCTGTGTCAGTGTCAAAGGCCTTTCCGCGCTGGGACCACCAGGTGTAGGGGCCGGCAACATTTCCTGCCAGGCCCCTGTGGACATCCCTCCATCCGATTTCTTCACCCAGGAAGCGGTCGAAATAAGCGCGCTCCTCCGGCAGGAAACCGGCACGCTTGACGTTGCCCTTCCAGTTCTTGATGTCCAGTTCAGTGTGTCCGACGTTGAGGTCGCCAACTACCAGCGCGTGATCGCTGTGCTTGGCGAGCTCGGGGAGGCGGGTGGTCATGGCGTCCAGGAAGCGGTACTTATCATCCTGCTTGGGCGTACCTGCCTCACCGGAGTGAACGTAGGCGCTGACCACGGACAACGTGGAGGATTCGCCGCCGGTGTTCCTGACGATGAAATCCGCTTCGACCCAGCGGCCGGCGGTGGCGAAGTAGTCATCGCCGATTCCGATCCGGGTGGCTGTGGGTTCCTCGCGGGAAGCAATGGCAACGCCTGCGCGACCCTTTGCCTCAGCCTCGGCGTGGAGGATGTACCACCCTTCGCCGAGCAGGGTGTTGACGATTGCGTCAGGAGCGCGGACTTCCTGCAAGCAGAGGATGTCTACTTCGCGCGGCTCCAGCCATTCCGCCATGCCGTTCTTGTAGGCAGCCCGAAGGCCATTGACGTTGACCGATGCGATGCGAAGGAAGTCCTTCTTCAATGCCGTACTCACCCGGTCTACTCTAGTCGATGATGGTGCCGGCCACGGGCTCGTCCGAGCCACCTGAGGACTTGATCATGTCCCGCGCATTGGTGGCCGTGATCGCGATGGTTTCCAGCGCGCGGTTGATGGTGTCCTGGTTTGCCGCTGCACCCTTGGCACGTTCCTCGTCCACAACGCGCACCTGCACCTGGACAATCTTGAAGGAATGGTCCAGCTTGAGGTCCCGTACTTCATCGGCCTGGCTGCGTTCAGCGACAACGCGGGTGCCGCCGCTGTCAGCCGAGGACGACGACGGCGCGCGGCCGGTTGCCGAGTTGAAGGCGGCTTGCGCTTCGCTCAATTTTGCTCCGGCGCGCCGCGCGGCCCTTCGAATGCTGAACACCACGAAGGCGGCGAGTGCGAGCCAGCCGAAGGCGACCACCGCAACTACCCAACCCACAAAATCGTTCTGGTTGGCCGCGAAAATAACAGCCACCACGAAAGCGATGATGACTACGGTCATCCCCAGGCCGCCGATGCGGAAGCCCTTGAAAAGGCCTCTACCGGACGAGGACGTGGACGGGTGCGGGTCGCCGAGAGATTGCATGAGTCAATTGTCGCAAACCCCTGAAGGTGCCTGTGCCGCTTCCACGGATGGCGAACACAAAGCCATCACTTCAGGAACAGTTGACGCAGCCGTCCGGTGGTGAGCATGATCCCCAAGGCAATCATCCCCAGGTAGTAGCCAACGTGGATGGCAGTGGCAGGACTGAATGAGCCCACGCTGATCTGCCGCAACAACTCGACCCCGTGCCATAGGGGCATGGCCTGGATAAACCACTGGATGACCTGCGGGTAGACGCTGAGCGGGTAGAACGTGGCACTGAACAGGAACATGGGCAGCAGGAAGAAGTTGATCCAGTCCATTTGCTGGAACGTCTTCATGAAGCTGGTGATGCCCATGCCGAAGCTCGCAAAGCCGAAAGCGATCAGTACTGACGCAGGAATAACCAGGATGGCCCACCAGGTAGTAATCAGCCCCATGACTCCCATCACTGCCGTGAAACCCGTGGCGTAGAGAAGACCCCGCAACAGCGCCAGGAAGATCTCGCCCATGGCAACGTCCAGCGGGCCAAGGGAGGTGTAGAGCATCCCTTGGTATAGCTTTGCGAAGTTCATCTTGAAGAAGACGTTCCAGGTGGAATCGTAGATGGCACCGTTCATGGCTGAGACCGCCAGGAGTGCCGGCGCTATGTAGGCCGCGTAGCTGATGTCCGCGCCACCGGGTCCTTGGACTGTGCCCACGATCGAGCCCATCCCTACGCCCATGGCCAGCAGGAAGAGGACAGGCTCGAAGAACCCGGACAGCAACACCAGCCAGGTACTGGACTTCGCGGCCATGAGGCCACGGGCCACCACGGCCTTGGCATTTCGGGAGTAGAGCGGTCCGAACTTGCGTTCCCGGGCGATATCCGTGGCGCTGTGGCCGCCGGTCAGGATGCTCATGAGCCCATCCTCTTCACGAACTGGCGCCTGACCAGCAGCCAGCCGGCCGTGGCGGTCCCCAGGAGGTACACCACATGCGTAACGGTCAGCAAGGGGTTCTCGTCCATGCCATAAGTGAAGACCCGCCCCAGCTCGGTTCCGTGCCACACTGGCGATATCCAGCCGATCCAACGGACAGCCCACGGCAGCGTGTCCAGGGGGAAGAACGTCCCGGAGAACAAGAACAGTGGCATGACGATGAATCGCTGCACTAGCGCGAACTGCCCCTTGTCCCGGGTGATGCTGGCGGCATAAGCCATGAGTGGCAGGCCGAAGGACAATGCCGCCACGGTGGCAACCAGTGCGGACGCCCATCCCCAGGGACTCGGCGAAGCCCCGAACATGGCCACCACCGCTAGGTAGACGAGCGACTGCAGCAGGAACCTGAGCGTGCTTGCCATGATGTGGCCGCTCGCTATTTGCTGCGGTACCAGGGGGGAGGCGTGCGGCCCGTAAAATACGCGCCGCCATTTGAAGCCGTCCATGATGGGGTAGGAGAATTCTCCGGAAGCCGTCATGACTGCCGCTGAGACCAGCAGCGCTGGTGCCACGAATTCCAGGTAGCTGACGCCCCCGAAGACGGATTCGCTGTTCGCATCAACAAGGCTTGCCAGCCCGACTCCCATGGCGAACAAGTAGGCCACGGGCTGCCCCACGCTGTAGAGAACCACGGACCAGCCGTAATTGCGCATGACCCGGAGCACTTGTTCCGCATAGAAGAAGGAACCCCAACGACGCGCCCTGGCCGCCGACACGGCAGGCGGGTGTGCCCGCAACGGCTGCTCCGCCGTCGTGATTGGTTTGGCAGTACCTTCACCGAAAGGTCCCAACGGATCCTTAATCAACGAGGCTCCTGCCCGTGAGCCGGAGGAACACGTCCTCCAGGGAGGAACGGCGCACCAGGGACGTCATCGGACGCAGCCCCCGCGCCGAAACCTGCTCCAGTGCGGCCTCGCCGTCGTGCGCGTAGATGAGCACCCGGTCAGGAAGTGTCTCCAGCCGCTCGCCGATGCCCTGAAGTTCGACGCCGATACGCGAGTTCCGCTCGGATCCGAACCTCAATTCAAGTACTTCGCGGGAGGAGTGCTCGCGGATCAAGCTGGCCGGCGATCCCTCGGCCATGATCTTGCCCTTGTCCACTACGATCAGGCGGTCGCAGAGTTGCTCTGCCTCGTCCATGTAGTGGGTGGTCAGGATGAGTGTGACGCCGTTTTCCTTGAGCCGGAACAGGCGGTCCCAGAGGATGTGGCGGGCTTGCGGGTCAAGGCCCGTGGTGGGCTCATCGAGCAGGAGGATGCGGGGTTCGTTGATGAGCGACCGCGCGATGGTGAGCCGCCGTTTCATGCCACCGGACAGCGCATCCACTTTGGAGTTGGCCTTGTCCGTGAGCTGCGCGAATTCCAGGAGCTCGTCCGCTTTGGGCCGCAGGTAGCTCAGCGGCAGGCCGAAGTAACGGCCGTAGACGATCAGGTTCTCGCGAACCTTCAGTTCTTCGTCAAGGTTGTCCTGCTGCGGAACGACGCCCAGGTGTGCCCTGACTTCGGGACCATGGGATTCCGGGTCCAGGCCCATGATGTTCAGCGTTCCCGAAGTGCGCTGCGAGACGCCGCCGATCATTTTCATGGTGGTGGATTTGCCCGCACCGTTGGGGCCGAGCAGCCCAAAGGACTCTCCCGCCGGAACATCGAAGGAGATGTTGTCCACGGCTGTGAGCTCGCCATAGGTTTTGGTGAGGTTCCGCGCGCTGATGACGGTGGGTGGGTTCATGTCGAAGCTGGTTTGCCACGATTCGGAGTGTGTTGCAGAGCCGGTTGCTTCATTGTGCACCCTCAGCAGACTAGTAGCGCCAACGAATATGTGAAAGGGCTCTTGCAGATATTTTTGCAAGAGCCCTCTCATTTTCGCTTTTCGTCCAGGTCAGGACGGTGGCTGCGAGCGCAATACCTCCAGCCGCTGCCTGAACTCGGTCTCATCAATTTCGCCCCGTGCATAGCGTTCGCGCAGCACGCCCTCGGCACCCTGGGTAGCTACCCAGTGATGGTTGCGGCGCCAAGCCCTCCGGCCGACGAAAATGAACAGGAAGATCACAAGGATCCAGAACAGCGGGAACAGCAGGAAGAACGGCCAGTACGGACCGTCTCCCCATGGACCATGCGCGACGACGGTGGCCGGCAACTGTGCCAGCGCTCCCCCGGGCGTGGTGGTCTCCCCGACGATTGAAGTCAATGCGGTGAACATGTCAGTGATCCAAACTCTCTCCGCCGTTTCCCGGCGCGAACCGTCTTTCGGCTCTGGTTCGAGTCTGCCCGCGGACGGTCGGCGGGACGTCCGCCGTCGGGAGTCACTTGGAAGCGGCCCGCTACTCCGTGCGGAGTGGCCGGGCGGCGGTCAGCTGCTCCACCCTGGCCGGACCAGGCCCGATTCGTAAGCGAGCACCACCAGTTGCGAGCGGTCCCTCACCATCAGCTTGGTCATGATGCGCGACACGTGGGTCTTCGCGGTCAGCGGGGTGATGAACAGGCGTTCGGCGATCTCTGCATTGTTCAGGCCCTCCCCCACCAAGGCCAGGACTTCGCGTTCGCGTTCCGTCACCTGCTCGAGGGGAACCACTTTTCCTGCCGCCAGGCTCTGCGATGCCATCTGTGCCATGATCCGCCGGGTGACCGAGGGCGAGAGGAGCGCATCGCCGTCGTGCACGACCCGGACGGCGCGGATGAGCTCTGCAGGTTCGGTGTCCTTCACCAGGAAGCCGGCTGCGCCGACGCGGACGGCCTCGGCGATGTACTCGTCGAGCTCGAAGGTTGTCAGGATGATGATGCGTGTGCCGGACAGGGTTGGGTCCGTGAGAATCCTGCGGGTGGCGGTGAGGCCGTCGTCGTCGGGCATCCGGATGTCCATGAGGATGACGTCCGGTTTCTCGCGCGCCGCCAGCCTCACTGCCTCCCTGCCGGTGCCGGCCTCGGCCACCACTTCCATGTCCGGTTCAGCGTCCAGGAGGGCACGGAAGCCTGCCCGGATCAGGGTTTGGTCGTCGGCGAGGAGGATGCGGATCATGGGCGGTTTCCTTCTGCCTGCTCTGTTATGGGCAACAGCGCCTTTACGCGGAGCCCGGGCCGGAGTTCGTGTAGCGTGAGCGTCCCGCCCAAGCCGACCGCCCTCTCGCGCATCCCCGTGAGGCCGTTGCCCGGGAGCGCCCCGCCCATGCCCGCGCCGTCGTCGTCGACCCTTACCGTCAGCAGCCCCTCACCGCTGGAGACGCTCACGACGGCGGATTGGGCGCCTGAGTGCCTGCCGACGTTGGTCAAGGCCTCCTGGATGATCCGGTACGCCGCTTCCTGCTGCGCCGGGCCGACGAGCTCATGGTTCGAGTGGTCCTCAAAACGGATCTGCAAGCCACCCAGCTCCGCGTTCTTCACAAGTTCGGGGATCCTGGCAAGCGTAGGGCGGGCCGCGGGGGCAAGCGGGACGTCCTCCCGCAACACGCCCAGGAGTTGCCGGACTTCGGTGAGGGATTCCTTGCTGGCTGCCTTGATGGCTTCCAGTGCGGGCCGAAGCTTCTGGGGATCATCCGAGCCCACGTGCAACGCCACGGATGCCTGCACGTTGATCATGGACAACGAATGAGCCACGACATCGTGGATATCGCGGGCGAGCGTGAGCCGGTACTCATCGCGTTCGGCCTTCCGGGCGGCCTCCCGGCGACGTCGGTATTCCGCGAACCGCTCGCTGCGGCGTCGGAATCCCTGTCCTATCAGCACCAAAATGGCGGCCCATGCCACGCCGGCTGAAGCACGGAGGGGCCAGTTGGGATCGCCGCTGAGTGCGGCCGCGAACACCACTGCGGCAGCGGCGATTCCGGCCCCCACCCAGGCCTGCCACCGCAAACCCGCCGACGACGTCAGAACTATGGCCAACGCCAGCGAGAGCGGAATCGGACCCCACGCGTAGCCCAGGCCAACATAGGCACCCGTGGCCACCAAGGCGACGGGAAGCATAACCACAGGCGCCCGCCTCCGGAACGCCAGTCCAGCGGGCCCGGCCAGTAGCAACAGGATCGCTAGCGCGTCCAACGGCCGTGGGGCGTCTTGATGGCTCGCGGAAAAAAGCGTCCCCGCCACCTGGATGAGCGCCACCGTGATGACGATGAAGCTCGTGGGTGGGCCTGCAAAACGGCGGCCACCAGGGAAACGGGGTTGCATACACCGAGCCTAGCTTTGGTCCGGGTGTTCGTCGTCGGGTTAACGGAGCAGGGCGCCTACTCCCGGAGGAGTAGGCGCCCTGCATTTTCGACTGCTGGTACGCCTCAGGCGATGCCAGCTGCGCGCTCGGCGCTCTCCACGACGTTGGCGAGCAGCATGGCGCGGGTCATCGGACCCACGCCGCCCGGGTTCGGGGACAACCAGGCGGCGACGTCGGCAGCTGCGGGGTCCACGTCTCCGGTGACCACAGCCTTGCCGTTGGCGTCCTCCACGCGGCTGACGCCGACGTCGAGCACTATTGCGCCCGGCTTGAGGTCTTCAGCCTTGATCATGTGCGGCACGCCTGCAGCGGCAATCACGACGTCGGCCTGCTTGAGTTCCGCAGGCAGGTCAACGGTTCCCGTGTGCGCCAGGATGACCGTGGCGTTGACTTCCCTGCGGGTGAGCAGGAGGCCAATGGGGCGGCCGATAGTGACACCGCGGCCCACTACCAGGACGCGCTTGCCGTTGAGATCAATTCCGTGCCGGCGCATCAGTTCCACGCAGCCCTTGGGTGTGCAGGGAAGCGGGGACTTCATTTCTCCACTGACGTTGGCCACCAGGCGGCCAAGGTTCATGGGGTGCAGGCCATCGGCGTCCTTGTTCGGATCCATGGCTTCCAGGATGACGTCCTGGTCAATGTGCTTGGGCAGCGGCAACTGAACGATGTAGCCCGTGCATTCCGGGTTTTCGTTGAGTTCGCGGACAACCTTCAGGAGGTCTTCCTGGGTGATGTCCTCGGGCAGGTCACGGCGGATGGACTGGATGCCCACCTCGGCGCAGTCCTTGTGCTTGCCGCCGACGTACCAGGTGCTGCCCGGGTCCGAACCCACCAGGATGGTGCCGAGGCCCGGGACGATGCCTTTTGCTGCGAGGACGGAAACGCGTTCGGTCAGTTCGGCCTTGATGGCTGCGGCGGTGGCCTTGCCGTCAAGGATCTGTGCTGTGGACTGTGTCATTCCATCTGCTCTTTCTGGTGGGTGACTTATTTTCGAAAGCCTTCGAGCAGGCTCATGCCAACGGGACCCGCCGCCGAGGGTGTGGCGGCGGATCCCGTTGGCTCCGGTTCAGTGCCCGGGTAATGCGTTTTCAGCGCTTGTTGTCGCGGGAACCGCTGTTTACCACTGCTCGTGCTGCGGGTACAGCGGGAAGTCGGCAGCCAGCTTGTCGACGCGTGCCTGGAGGGCTTCGACGTCCGTTGCGGAGCCGGACTTCAGCGCGGTGGCGATGATCTCGGCAACCTCGGTGAACTCGGTGGCACCGAATCCGCGGGTAGCCAGTGCAGGCGTACCGATGCGGAGGCCGGAGGTGACCATCGGCGGGCGGGGGTCGAACGGAACGGCGTTGCGGTTCACGGTGATGCCCACGGAGTGCAGGAGGTCTTCGGCCTGCTGGCCGTCCAGCTGCGAGTTACGCAGGTCAACCAGGACCAGGTGGACGTCGGTACCGCCGGTGAGGACCGAGACGCCGGCTTCGGCGACGTCGGACTGGTTCAGGCGGTCAGCGATGATCCTGGCACCCTCGAGGACACGCTCCTGGCGCTCCTTGAATTCTTCGCTGCCGGCGATCTTGAAGGCAACAGCCTTGGCGGCGATGACGTGCATGAGCGGGCCACCCTGCTGGCCCGGGAAGACGTTGGAGTTCAGCTTCTTGGCCCACTCCTGCTTGGCCAGGATCACACCGGAACGCGGACCTGCGAGGGTCTTGTGCACAGTGGAGGTGACGACATCGGAGTGCGGGACCGGGCTCGGGTGCAGGCCTGCTGCAACCAGTCCGGCGAAGTGTGCCATGTCCGTCCACAGGAGTGCGCCAACTTCGTCGGCAATGGAGCGGAAGGCGGCGAAGTCGAGGTGGCGCGGGTACGCGGACCAGCCGGCGATGATGACCTGCGGCTTTTCGGCGATGGCCTGCTCGCGCAGCTTGTCCATGTCGATGCGGAAGCTGTCTTCTTCAACCTGGTAAGCAGCTACGTTGTAGAGCTTGCCGGAGAAGTTCAGCTTCATGCCGTGGGTCAGGTGGCCACCGTGTGCCAGGGACAGGCCCAGGATCTTGTCGCCCGGGGTAATCATGGCGGACAGCGCCGCAGCGTTTGCCTGTGCACCGGAGTGCGGCTGGACGTTGGCGTACTCGGCACCGAACAGTTCCTTGACGCGGTCGATCGCCAGCTGCTCCGCGACGTCGACGTATTCACAGCCGCCGTAGTAGCGGCGGCCCGGGTAACCCTCGGCGTACTTGTTGGTCAGGACGGAGCCCTGCGCTTCCATGACGGCGCGCGGGGCGAAGTTTTCGGAGGCGATCATTTCCAGGGTGCCGCGCTGGCGGCCGAGTTCCTGGTCGAGGACTGCTGCGATCTCGGGATCGAGCTCAGCGAGCGACTGGTTGCTGACAGACGCGGAAGTGGTGGTGGTAGGCACGGAGATCTCCTGGCTAGGCAACGGTGGTGCTACAGGTCAGGCTACCGGCAGCAGCATTCCCGCGTCCCCTTGATTACGGAGGCATCGGTCACGTGCATGCAGCGGTAAGACATGACCCTCGGCCCAGGCGTACGATCCGTGGTCTTCGTGATTGCCGCTCCCTGGTGGTAGTCCACCCAACGCCAGTTGCGACCCGTTAACAGTACAACAAGGCAGCACAGGTAGGCTTATCCGCGTGACTGACTCCGCCTTGCCTGCTGCTTTTGTTGTAACACTCTCCTGCCCCGACCGCCCCGGCATCGTCCACGCGGTAGCTGGGGCCCTGCTTGAGGCGGGTTGCAACATCGCCGATTCCCAGCAGTACGGAAGCCCCAGCACCGGCAACTTCTTCATGCGCGTGGAGGCTACGACGTCGTCCTCCCAGGACGAGCTGGCTGCCGCACTGCGGCCGGTCGCGGAGTCCTTTGGCATGACCTGGCAGATCAACCCGGTAGGCCGGAAGGTCCGCACCATCATCCTGTGTTCCAAGGATGCGCACTGCCTGAACGATCTCCTGTTCCAGCAGCGCACCGGAACGCTGCCTATCGAGGTTCCGGCGATTGTTTCAAACCACCGCGACCTTGAAGAGCTGGCCCAGTTCTACGGGATCCCGTTCCACCACATTCCCGTGACGCCGGAGACCAAGCCGCAGGCCGAGGCCGAACTCCTGAAACTGATTGAGGAGCACGACGTCGAACTCACGGTCCTGGCGCGTTACATGCAGGTCCTTTCCAACGAGCTCTGCACGGAATTGAACGGCAAGGCAATCAACATCCACCACTCGTTCCTGCCTTCCTTCAAGGGGGCCAAGCCCTACCACCAGGCCCACGCCCGCGGTGTGAAGATCATCGGCGCAACGGCCCACTACGTGACGGCGGACCTCGATGAGGGGCCGATCATCGAGCAGGAAGTCATCCGTGTGGACCACGCCCGCACTGCCGCCCAGTTCGTCCAGATGGGCCGCGACGTGGAGGGGCGCACCCTGGCCCAGGCAGTCCAGTGGCACGCTGAACACCGCGTGCTTTTGGATGGCACCCGGACCGTGGTGTTCAACTAGCGCCACTCCTAAGCTGGGGGTATGCATGGCGTCCCCGAAGCTGACCACGAAGCTGACCTCGCAGTTTTCTACGACCGCCAGGCGCCTGTCCGGAACACGCGCGCGTTGACACCGCATCGGGTCGAGTGCCGGGAATGGTTCACCCGCCTCCTGAAGGAGGAACACCGGCACTCCGTGTTCGAGTTGGGCTGCGGCACGGGTGTGGAGGGGTTGGAATTTGTCCGTGCAGGCCTGCACTACACGGGCGTGGACCTCTCACCGGAGAGCGTTCATGTGGCCCGGGCGCATGGGCTGGATTGTTCAGTGGCCAGCGGACGCAGCCTGCCTTTTGTTGATGGCACGTTCTCCGCCGTTTGGACCATGAGCACCCTCCTGCACGTCCCCAACAGCAGGATTCACGACGTCGTCAGCGAACTTGTGCGGGTCAGCGCGGCTGGCGCGCCGATCGCCGTCGGGCTTTGGTCCGGTGAGGATGTGGAGGTCCTCAACCCGGAGGACCTCGAAGAACCCCGCCGTTTCTTCAGCCGCCGCAGCGACGACACCGTGCACCGGATCTTCGGAGAGCACGGCTCGATTGAGCATTTCAGGACCTGGCCGGAGGGCCTCGGTGTCGAGTCCGGGCCGGGAGCGGGCAACTGGACGCAGCACTACCAATTCCTGGTCCTGCGCACCCCCTCACCCAACTAGGTCGCATTTGTGCGCGTTTTGAGCGCTCATAACGCGCTCTGCTGCTACCCAGTTGGGAACTAAGCTGGCTCCATGGCTCCCTCTTACACTTTCGCCGGGGACACCCCGGCCATTCATGAATCCGCCTTCGTGGCACCTACCGCATCGATCATCGGCAGGGCCACGCTGGCCGAGGACTCCAGCGCCTTTTATGGTGTGTCCGTGCGCGCAGATACGGCCGCGATCAGCGTCGGTGCCGGATCGAACCTGCAGGACAACGTGGTCCTGCACGCCGATCCCGGTTTCCCCTGCACGGTGGGCGAGCGCGTCTCCATCGGGCATAGCGCAGTGGTCCACGGCTGCACTGTGGAGGACGACTGCCTCATCGGCATGAGTGCCACCATCCTGAACGGCGCAGTGATCGGCACGGGCTCGCTCATTGCAGCCGGCGCCGTGGTCCTGGAAGGCACAGTCATCCCGCCGCGATCACTCGTGGCCGGGGTTCCCGCCAAGGTGCGCCGCGAATTGACCGACGAAGAGTTTGAGGGTGTCAAACACAACGCCGCCCATTACAAGGATCTCGCTGCGGCGCACCGGGACATGCACGCTTAGGCGCGAATGCGGGGGCCTGCCCTGTGCCCTAACCCGGGGTTTGGGACGCAGGGCGGGCCCCGCAACGCATCTGGTCGAGGGAAATTCAGTCCAGGCTGATCGGACCGAACTCGTCCAGCAGGTCGCCCGGGCCCGGGTTGCCGGCAACGGACGATCCGCCCAGGTGGTTCACCACACCCCACACGGCGTTGAGGCCGGTGGTCACGGCGCCTTCGGCCCAGCCTGCGGTGAACGAGACGTCGTCACCGGCCAGGAAGATGCCCCGCTGGCTCTCCGGCAGCTGATCCTGCTTGAAGTGGGTGAAGAGCCGCTGCTGGTACCGGTAATGCCCCGGCAGGTTGGCTTTGAAGGCCCCCATGAAGTTGGGGTCCGCTTCCCAGGACACGGTGATCGGCTGCCCCACGATGTGGCTGGCGATGTCCACACCGGGGTAGATCTGCTCCAACGAATGCAGCATGAGCTTGACGCGCTCTTCGGCAGTGAGCGCAAGCCATTTCAGCGCGTCATCGTTCCATGTGTAGGACAGGAGGATGACAGCGGGCTTGTCAGGGCCGTCGTCGAGCAAGTATGTGGCCCGGTTCAGGCGGTCGGTGAGCGTCATGGACAGGACTTCGCGTCCGGTTTCGGGATCGATGTCCTTCCAGAAGGGCCGGTCCACCATCACGAATGTCTTGGACGACTGCATGTAGTGCGAGCGCTCGATCGCCGTCCACAGCTCGGCCGGGAACAAAGCCTCCTCGGTGTGGATGCGAGTGGACAGCAACCACGACTGGCAAGTGGTTACCACCGCCCGGTAGGTGGCTTCGCGTCCCCAGTTTTCGCGGACCACCAGGTCACCGTTGTCTGCCCGGCGGATGTTGTCCACCGCTCCACGCGGGGAGCCGGAGTGCAGCGACGACAGTGACGTGCCGGCCGGCCAGTATTTAAGGTCCGACGGCGCGTGGTTCCACATTGCCTCGGGGAGCCTTTGCGCTCCTCCCGAAATGAGCCGGTGCTGGTCGTCTGCGTCGGTGTAGACAACGCGGAGGATCTCCAGGATGGAGTTGGGGAAATCGGTGTCCCAACCGCCGGTTCCGAAGCCCACTTGGCCGAACGCTTCGCGGTGGGCGAAGCCGGCTTCCTTGAAGGACTTGCTGGCTGCGATGAATCCGTAGAACGTCTGCTCGTCCAGTTCGGGCAGGAGTGCGTTCCAGAGTTCCTTGATCCGCTTGGTATCGCGGGCCTTGATGGCGTCCTGCATTTCAGCGAACGCAGCGCCATCGTTGACTGCGGCCTTCCAGGCATCGGCCACTTCCTGGAAAAATTCCGGCAGCTCATCTGCTGTGGTGGCGTAGTGCTTTTTGCCCGCAAGTTCGATCACGGTGCTGGACGTCGCCGGGGCCATCGGGTTGGGGAAGTCCTGTGTTTCCAGGCCAAGAAGGTCCACGTAGTGGTAGAAGGCTTTGCCGGAGACCGGGAAACGCATGCCACCAAGATCGGCTACGACGCCGGGCGCCGAGGGGAAGCTTGCGGTGCGAAGACGGCCTCCGATCTGGTCTGCCTCGTAGATCACGGGCTTGAGGCCAAGTTTCATGAGCTCATAGGCGGTGACCAGCCCTGACAGGCCGGCGCCGATGACGGCTACTTCCGTGCCGTAGCGCTCCTCCGGAATGCTTCCGAGTCCGTCCGGGTGTGCCAGGTACTGGTCATAGCTGAACGGGAAGTCCGGGTTCAGCATGGTGATGGGGGCTTCGCCTGCCTCCGCCGCGGAAGCGGCAACGTCGGCTGTGGGAAGTTCGGTAGCGATGGTCATCAGTTTGCGGCTTTCACGGGTTCCGGGCTCACGGCCCTGGTGGTCAGTTCACGGTAGTCCTGTTCGCTGAGCGCGGCTACCTTGGAATTCCGGCGTCCATAGCCGAAGTAGATGGCGATGCCCACCAGCATCCAAACACCGAACGTGATCCAGGTGTCTTCGCCCAGGTTGAGCATCAGGAAGGCACACATCAGCGTGCCCAGGATTGGGGTGATCGGGTACAGCGGGACCCGGAAGCTCCGGTCAAGGTCCGGACGGTTGCGCCGGAGATAGATCACGGCGACATTGACCAGTGCGAAGGCGAACAGCGTGCCGATGCTGGTTGCGTCGGCCAGGGCACCCAGCGGGACCAAGCCAGCGGTGAGTGCGACGGCGGTTCCCACTATAAGGGTCCCGGCGACTGGTGTTCCGGTGCGGCGGGAGACGCGGCCGAAGACTTTGGGCACCATGCCATCGCGGGACATTGAGAGCAGGATGCGGGTCTGGCCGTAGAGGACTGTCAGCACGATGCTGGCGATGGCAAGCACTGCACCGGCAGAGAAGACCAAAGCGATCCACGGCTGGCCGGTGATCTCGTGCAGGATCTGGACCAGGGCAGCTTCCGTGCCATCGAACCAGCCCCACGGACGGGCACCGATCGCGGCTACGGACACCAGGACGTAGATGCTGGTGACAATCACCATGGAGAGCATGATGGCACGTGGCAGGTCCCGCTTGGGGTTCCTGGCTTCCTCGCCGGCGGTGGAGGCGGCGTCGAATCCGATGTAGGAGAAGAAGACGCTTGATGCTGCGGCAGAGACACCGGCTGCACCCATCGGCATGAGGGGCTCGAAGTTTCCGGCATTGAAAGCGGTGAAAGCGACGGCGCAGAAGAAGATCAGGATGCCTACTTTGATGATGACGATCGCCGTGTTGATCCATGCACTTTCACGGGCGCCCCGGACCAGCAGGATCATGGCAAGAACCACGATCACCATGGCGGGAACGTTCACCACCCCGCCATCGCCTGGCGGTTGGCTCATCGCATCGGGCAGGACCTGCCCAAACGCAGCCAGAGTCTCGTTGACGTATTGGCCGGCGCCCACGGCAACAGCGGCCACGGACACGGCATATTCCAGTACCAGGCACCAACCGCAGATCCACGCCATGCCTTCACCCATCGTGGCGTAGGAGTAGGAGTAGCTGGAGCCTGCCACCGGGACGAGCCCTGCCATTTCGGCGTAGGACACTGCGGAGAAGAGCGCAGCCAAACCAGCGATCACGAAGGAGATCCAGATGGCCGGGCCGGCCAGCGGCACGGACTCGCCAAGGATCACCAGGATGCCGGTGCCCAGCGTTGCACCGACGCTGATCATGGTCAGCTGCAGGACCCCGAAGCTGCGCACCAAGGGCGTGCCGCTTTCGCCGGTTCCGGCCTCGTTGACCATCTGCCCGATCGGCTTGCGGCGCAGGAGTTGGGCACCGAGGCTTGGCCTGGCCATGCTCGCCGCCGTTGAGTTCTGAGTGTTCACAGGCACAGTCACCCTTGACGTCCCTTCAAAGTAGTTTCGATTTCCCCTCCACAAGACTGGCATGTAAGCCACCTCACACAATGGTGCAAAATGACCTATAGTGTTCAACCATGAGACGTATTGCACAGTACCAAGAGGGCGGACCGCTGGCCCTCTCCGGTCAGGTCAGAGTGGACCTGTCCGCCATTTCAGACAACATCAGGGCCCTGAAGGACCGCACCAAGGCACCCTTCTTCATGGCCGTAGTGAAGGGCAACGCCTACGGGCATGGGCTCGTGGAAGTAGCCCGTACGGCTGTTGATTCCGGCGCCGACTGGCTCGGAACCGCGCAGCTCACCGAAGCCATCGCACTGCGCAAAGCCGGCATCACAGCACCGATCCTTTCGTGGTTGTATCTGGCATCCCAGACGAGCGACACCATCCTGGAAGCACTCGAAAACAACATCGACGTCTCCCTCGGAAGCGTCCACCAACTCCAGGTGCTGGCAGGCATCGCCGAACGCCTTGGCCGTCCCGCCGTCGTACATCTTGAACTGGACAGCGGGCTGAGCCGTGGCGGGGCGCGAAAGGAGGATTGGGCCGAACTTGTAGCCCATGCCCGGAAAGCGGAAGTGGACGGCACCGTTCTTGTCCGCGGCATTTGGACCCACTTGGCGTGGGCCGATGTGCCCGCCCATCCTGGGAATGCCAGCGCTGTTGCTGAGTTCGAAGACGCCGCCCGTGAGGCACGCGCTGCCGGACTGAAACCTGAACTGAGGCACGTTTCCAGCTCAGCCAACATCCTGGACCGGCCGGAATTCCACTTCGACATGGTCCGTGCGGGACTGGCGATTTACGGCCTCGCTCCCGCAGACCACCTCAACCCGACCGACTTCGGATTACGGCCTGCCCTCAGCGTCACGGCCCCGCTGGTGATGGTCAAAAAGGTCCCCGCAGGCACTGGCGTCAGCTACGAGCACCAGGCCATCACCTATGAACCCCGCTACCTGGGGCTCATTCCCCTCGGCTACGCGGACGGCATCCCGAAAGGCATCAGCGGACGCTCGGTGGTGAACATCGGAGGCCGGAGCGTCCCGGTCATCGGCAAGGTCTGCATGGATCAATTCATGGTGGACCTGGGACCCGACGCAACGGGGATCGACGTAGGCGATACTGCGGTGTTGTTCGGTGACCCGGCCACCGGTGCGGCGAGCGCCGACGATTGGGGCGCCGCGATCGGCAGCCACGGGGATGAAATCATCAACAGGATCGCGCCGCGACTGCCGCGCGTATACGCCACCCAAGAAGACGCAGCCTACGAGTGCCCCGACTACCAGGAGCCGGCAGCCGCCGGGCAGGACCATGTTGCCTGAGCCCGCCACCGCCCGCCTGAGTTTCGTCACGCTGGAACAGTTCCTGGAGCAGCTGCCGCCCGAGTTGAAAATGCTTCACGACGGCGGCAGCGGCGCCTCGCTGCTGCGGTGGGTGGAACCGAGCGAGCTCGAAGATCCCACCCCGTACCTTCCAGAGGGCGAGTTCCTGCTGACCGCCGGGCTGCCTTTCCTTGGGGACGGCGGCTCGGCGGCCAGCGTGGACGCGTATGTCCGGCGTCTGGTGGGGGCGAAGGTGGCCGCCCTCGGATTTGGCATCAGGCCTTATTTCGACGCCGTCCCGGATGTCCTCCTCGACGCCTGCCGCAGGCATAACCTCACCCTGTTTGAGGTCCCTGAGTCCGTGCCCTTCGCCGCGATCGGCCTGGAGTTCTCCCAGCTCCTGGAATCGGACAACGCCCGCGTATTCCGGCAATTGGCGGAAACCAACCGCCAACTCATGCGGGCAGTCCTCTCCCCCAGACCGGAGCATGAATTACTGGCAGCCCTCGTCCAGCGCGTTCCCGTGTGGGCCGTGCTGGTCGGGGCGGACGGACGCGTGCGGGCGCGCGGGCACAATGCCGGCGGCAGCACCGGCGTCGAGCACTCCTTGTTGGCGCCGCTGCTGGAACGGTTGCTGACCGGCAGCGGACCGCGCGTGGAGATGGATGGTTTCGAACAGCCTGGGTCTGCCCTGGTGTTCGGTCATCCTCTGCGCAGTACCAAGGACGCGAACCTTGGGGCGCTGATTCTTGGCTCGGACGCTCCCCTGACGCCTGCGCAGAACAATGTGGTGCAGTCGGCGGTGGGTTTGCTGGAGTTGCTGGTCCGTCAACGAACCAGCGGCTCTCTTGCTCCGAGCCAGCTTGCCACGGCATTGCTCCTCCATCCGGACACCTTGTCCACCGGCGCTACCAAGCACGTCAACGGACTCAAAGACCTGCTGGCGCAAAGCCTTTCCTCGACGCGTTCGGGCCAGATGCGGGTAGTGCAGGGCATCAAGGCCGAATCCCCCGACTGGCCCGCCGGCGACGGCCCGGTCCGTGAGCTGCTGCAGTGGCGCAGGCTGTTCGATACCAAGCTCGTGGAAATAACCGACTACGGCTTCGCGGCCATCACCCGTTTGAAGGTGGATGACGCGCTGCTTGCCGACGTCGAAAAGCTTGGCTGGAGGCTGGCGATCGGCGAGCCCACCGAACTCACCGGGCTTGCGACGGCGTATCAGCGGGTAAGTTCGCTGCGCGGGCGGGTGTTGTCCAGCGGAAAGAGTGTCCGCGTGGACGAAGTGCAGTGGTCTGTTACCGGTCTTCTGGGACGCGAGGCAGGGACCATGCTGGCCGAGCGCCTCCTTGCCCCCGTGTTGTCCCTGGAACCTGACCGCCGTGATTCCCTCCTGTCAGTGCTGCGCGGCTGGCTCAGCGAAAACGGAAGCTGGGACGGTTCGGCCAAACTGCTGGGCCTGCACCGCAACAGCGTCCGCCGGCAAATAGGCGTCCTCGGTGAGCTGCTGGACAAGGACCTCAACCAGGCACAGGTCCGGGCAGAACTATGGATCGCGCTGCAGTACGCGGACGAGCTTGTTGCCGGGTTGACGGGGTCCGAGGGAGGCGCGGTTTAGGCGCCCGCCTCCCATTTCCGGTAGAGCTCAGGGCGTCGTTCGCGCAGATACGGGACTTCGTCGCGTGCGGCTTTCACCGTCTCCGTGCCCACTTCCGCGAACAGGAGCGCTGCCGACTCGCCCGCCGCCGCGAGCAACGAGCCATCGGGGCCGGCAACGACGCTGCCACCGAGGAAGTTGTAGATGTCCTCGTGCCCGCTGTGGTTGGCGTACGCAACGTTGAGCTGGCTCTCCACCGCGCGGGCACGGATAAGCACCTGCGGCACGTTGTCGAACCCCATTGACAACGCCGTAGGGACCAGCAGGAGTTCAGCCCCGCGGGTTGCCGCCGCCCGGACTGCCTCCGGGAACTCCACGTCGTAGCAAATCAGGATCGACGTGCGGATCCCGTTGAAATCCACGACGGCGGGAGGTGCTTGGGCGCCGACGAACGCCTTGCGCTCCTCCGCGCCAAAGAGGTGGACCTTGGCGTAATGGAGGAGTTCCTCGCCACTGCCGTCCACGAGGGTAGCGGTGATGTGCCAGGCGTTGTCCTCGGGAGATGGCGCCGGAAGGCTGTACACAAGTCCGATGTTGTGCCGGCGGGCGATGCCAGCGAGGCGTTCGCGGATGTCGGGAAGTGTTGCCGGGTCCAACTCGGCGTGAAGCCGCAGCGGTGCGTAGCCCACGGGGAAGAGCTCAGGCGTCAGGAGCAACCCGGCCCCTGCCTGTGCTGCGCGCCGGGCGGCGTCGTCGATCGTGCGCAGGTTCGCCTCGACGTCCAGGACTGAAGCGTTGGCCTGCAGGACGGATAGCAGCATCATTACCACCTTGGTTGCACCGGGTACCGGACCGGTGAGGGCCGGAAGTCTTCTTTGTTCCAGAGTAGGCCTGTGGTCTGACAGGTGGGGCGGGGCAATTAGACCCGGAGGCGGGCGAAGCGGGACGCATTGCACGCAGATCAGGCCCCACAACCAGAGGGATGTGGGACTTCTTGCGTTGGAGTATGTCGGGGAAGCTTGACTGCTTGTGTTCACTTCTTGACTACAAGGTGGCTTTTGGGGCAATCTTCTTGTCATGCCCGCTACGCAGCGCTCAACGAAGAGCCAACCACGAAAACCCGGCTCGCAGTCCGCGCTCCGGCACTTGAACCAGCAACGGATTATCGAGTGCTTGTTGAGCGGGCCGTCTACGCAGGCCGAGCTTTCAAGGCAGACCGGGCTCTCCACTGCCACGGTGTCCAACATTGTGAAAATCATGCAGGACGCAGGCCTCGTTTCCACCGAGCCAACCACCAGCTCCGGACGCCGGGCAACCAACGTGAGGTTGAACAGCAACGGTGCGGTCGCCGTCGGAATCGACTTCGGCCGACGCCACCTGCGGGTGGTTCTGGCCTCCCTCGGATATCACGTCATCGCAGAGGATTTCATCGAACTTCCACTCGGCCACCATGCAGAGGAAGGGATCGCAGCCGCAGTCCGGTTACTGGGGCGATTGCTCGCCGAAAATGGCATCGATCCAAGCGCTGTGGTGGGAGCCGGCGCGGGTATCCCTGGTCCGATCGACCGTAGATCGGGCACGGTGGCGCAAGGTGCCATCCTGCCCGAATGGGTGGGGATCGATATCCTGCACAGGCTTGAGGAAGCCCTGAATTGTCCCGTATTTGTTGATAATGACGCCAATCTTGGCGCCCTCTCGGAGGTGACGTGGGGACCTCATAGCGGGGTGTCCAACCTGATGTTCCTCAAGATCGGATCCGGTATTGGTTCGGGCCTGATTCTGAACGGCGTGCCCTACTACGGGAACGTGGGCATCACGGGAGAAATCGGCCATGCGACCATCCACGAGCACGGGCTGATGTGCCGGTGCGGCAACCGCGGCTGCCTCGAAACCATCGCCTCCACCACCACCATGATCGAGCTGCTGGGCAGGGGCAAAGAGACATCGCTGACGCCCCAGGACATTGTCCGGAATTGCCTCGCAGGTGACTCCGCAACCCAACGCGTGGTGGATGATGCCGGCCTTGCCGTGGGGCGCGCACTGGGCAACGTGGCCAATCTGATAAACCCTGAAGTGATCGTGGTCGGCGGTCCCCTGGCGGGCCTTGGCGACCTCCTTCTCAACCCCATCCGCAGGGGCCTTGTTCGTCACGCCGTACCCGTGGTGGGCGAAACAACGCACCTCGCAATGTCGTCCTTGGGAGCACGTGCCGAAGCGCTTGGCGCAGCTGCCTTGGTGTTCCAGCAAGCTGGAATTACGGGTAGGTAACGAAATCGTTAGCTGGTTCTTGTGTTCAAGTCTTGACGACAAGATAGGTGATCCAGTTTACTTTTTCATCAGACAGCTCCGCCATTTGGGGAGCGACAACGAAGTCATGCATTGGAGGCGTAAGGGCTGATGACAACCCCTGACACGCAAGACGAACCCATCCTCTTGGAGATGCGCTCGATCACGAAGGAATTCCCCGGCGTGAAGGCTTTGTCGAATGTGAGCCTGCGCGTAAAGGCCGGCGAAATCCACGCAATCTGTGGTGAAAACGGCGCCGGAAAATCCACGCTGATGAAGGTTCTTTCCGGGGTCTACCCCTACGGCAGCTACACGGGAGACATCGTGTACATGGCCGAAACGCAGCAATTCAAGGACATCCGCGCAAGCGAAGCCGCGGGCATCGTCATCATCCACCAGGAACTGGCGTTGATCCCGGAGCTTTCGATTACCGAGAACATCTTCCTGGGCAACGAGCCCAGCAAGTGGGGAATCATCGACTGGGCAGAAGCCCGGAAACGTTCCATCGAACTGCTGGCCAGGGTTGGCCTCCGTGAGGACCCGGACACCCCCATCAAGGAACTTGGCGTCGGCAAGCAGCAGCTGGTGGAAATCGCCAAGGCGCTGAACAAATCCGTCCGCCTATTGATCCTGGACGAGCCCACAGCGGCCCTGAACGAATCGGACTCCCAGCACCTGCTGGACCTGATCCTGGGCCTGAAGGGCAAGGGCATCACCTCGATCATCATTTCCCACAAGCTCAACGAGATCGAACAGATTGCCGACGAGATCACCATCATCCGTGATGGCAAGTCGATCGAGACACTGAACGTCAAACGGGATGGCGTTGACGAGGACCGCATCATCAAAGGCATGGTGGGCCGGACGCTCGAGTCCCGGTTCCCGGACCATGAGCCCAAGATCGGCGAGATCTTCTTCGAGGTCAAGGACTGGACCGTCGGCCACCCGCAGATCCAGGACCGCCTGATCTGCAAAGGCTCCAACTTCTACGTACGCCGCGGTGAGATCGTGGGCTTCGCAGGACTCATGGGGGCCGGCCGCACAGAGCTTGCCCGCTCCCTGTTCGGGCACTCCTATGGCCGCTACATCAAGGGACAGGTTTACAAGGACGGCAAGCCGGTCAACCTCCGCAGCGTCCGGGCGGCCATCGACGCCGGCTTGGGTTACGTCACGGAAGACCGGAAGTCCCTCGGCCTGAACCTGCTGGATGACATCAAGACCACCACGGTAGCCGCGAACCTCCGGGCGATCAGCAAGTACACAGTGGTGGACGACCGCAAGGAATTCTCGGTGGCAGAGGAGTACCGAAAATCCCTGCGCACCAAGACCCCGTCAGTGGAGGAAGGCGTCGCCAAGCTCTCCGGCGGAAACCAGCAGAAAGTGGTGCTGGCCAAATGGATGTTCACCGATCCGGATCTCCTGATTCTTGACGAACCCACGCGGGGAATCGACGTCGGCGCCAAGTATGAGATTTACGGCATCATCCAGCGGCTGGCGAACCAGGGCAAGGGAGTGATTGTCATTTCCTCGGAGCTTCCTGAGCTCCTGGGCCTGTCCGATCGCATTTACACCATTTTTGAAGGCGCCATCACCGGTGTCCTGGACAAGAACGAAGCGAGCCAGGAAAGCCTGATGAAACTCATGACCTCCGCCCGCAAGACGGCCTGACCGTTGGCCCAGACTCACCCCTTCCTGACACAAGGACCAAAACAATGAACGCGCTCAAGAAGCTATTTGGTGGCAATACCCGCCAGTTCGGCATGATCTTCGCCCTGGTGGCACTTATCGTCTTCTTCCAGATCTTCACCGAGGGCCGGACGCTGACCCCGGGCAATGTGATCAACCTGTTCAACGGCAACTCCTACATCCTGATCCTGGCCATCGGCATGGTCCTGGTGATTATTGCCGGCCATATTGACCTCTCCGTGGGTTCCGTGGCCGCATTTGTGGGTGTTTCCGTAGCCCTCGCGATCCGGGACTGGGGCATCCCCTGGTACATGGGTGTGCTGTTCGGACTGGTGCTCGGTGCAATCATCGGTGCCTGGCAAGGGTTCTGGACAGCGTATGTGGGCATCCCCGCCTTCATCGTGACGCTGGCAGGCATGCTCCTGTTCCGTGGTTTCAACCAGTTCGTAGGCAAATCCAACACCATCCCTGTTCCCAGCGACTTCCAGTACCTGGGCTCGGGCTACCTGCCGGAAATTGGGCCAAACACGGGCTTCAACAACCTCACCTTGTTGTTGGGCATCGTGGCCGCGGCGTTTGTTGTCATCATGTCCCTGCGGGCCCGCGCTACCAACAAAGCCCTCGGCGCCGACGTTCCCGAGCTCTGGGTTGAAGTCACCAAGCTGGTGCTGATCTGCGGTGCCATCCTCTACGCCACGTACCTCTTCGCCACCGGCCGCCCCGGAACCTCCTTCCCAATCCCCGGTCTGATCCTGGCCGTGCTGGTCCTGATCTACGGTTTCATCGCTGACAAGACCGTCCTTGGCCGCCACGTCTACGCAGTTGGTGGTAACCGTCACGCAGCAGAACTGTCCGGTGTGCAGTCCAAGAAGGTCAACTTCATGGTCATGCTCAACATGTCCGTCCTTGCAGGCCTCGCGGGCATGATCTTCGTTGGCCGATCCACCGCATCCGGCCCCTTTGACGGCGTCGGTTGGGAACTGGACGCAATCGCAGCCGTGTTCATCGGCGGCGCCGCAGTTACCGGCGGCGTTGGCACCGTGATCGGCTCGATTGTCGGTGGCCTGGTGATGGCCGTGCTGAACAACGGCCTCCAGCTCCTTGGCGTAGGCGCCGACCTCACCCAGATCATCAAGGGCCTGGTGCTCCTGGCCGCCGTAGCCTTCGACGTCTACAACAAGATCCAAGGCAAGCGGTCCATCACCGGCCTGTTGATGAAGAACTTCCAGCGCAACAACGACATCAAGCCGGACGAGACCACGTCCACCAAAGAGGTCATCTCCAAGGAAGCCTGACCGGTTTCCATCGACTCGCTCCACCCCACCCACACAGAAAGTGAACCAAGATATGCGAATGTTTGGTAAAGCAGGAAAGGCAGCAGCAGTCGCTGCCATCGCGGCACTGGCGCTGACAGCCTGCGGCCGCTCTGACAGCGGCTCAAGCAGCAGCACTGCTGGCGGGGAAGCGTTCCCCAAGGACTCGATGATCGGCGTCGCCCTTCCGCAGAAGACCAGTGAAAACTGGGTCCTCGCGGAGAAGCTGTTCAACGACGGCCTCAGCGGCGCCGGGTTCAAGCCCGACGTCCAGTTCGCCAACGGCGGCGTGTCCGAGCAGCAGAACCAGATCAGCGCCATGGTCACCAAGGGTGCAAAGGTCATCATCGTTGGCGCAATCGACGGCGCCCAGCTGGGTACGCAGCTCAAGCAGGCCAAGGACTCCGGCGCCACGGTCATTGCTTATGACCGTTTGCTCCTGAACACGGAGAACGTGGACTACTACGTTGCGTACGACAACTTCAAGGTCGGTGTGCTCCAGGGCCAGGCCTTGCTGGACGGATTGAAGGCCAAGAAAGCTTCCGGCCCGTACAACATCGAGCTCTTCGCCGGTTCCCCGGATGATGCCAACGCCAAGGTCTTCTTCGACGGAGCCATGAGCGTCCTGAAGCCGAAGATCGACGACGGAACCCTGAAGGTACTCTCCGGCCAGACCACTTTCGAGCAGGCTGTTACCCAGGGTTGGAAGGGCGAAAACGCTCAGAAGCGTGCGGACACCCTCTTGGCAGGCAGCTACACCTCGGCCCCGCTGGACGGCGTACTTTCCCCGAACGACCTCCTGGCACGCTACATCCTGAACTCGGTCAAGGCCGCAGGAAAGCCGACGCCGGTCATCACCGGCCAGGACTCCGAGGTTGAGTCGGTCAAGTCGATCATGGCTGGCGAGCAGTACTCCACCATCAACAAGGACACCCGCAAGCTGGTTGAGCACGCCATCACCATGGTGAAGGACCTGCAGGCCGGCAAGCAGCTGGAAATCAATGACAAGGATTCTTACAAGAACGGTGTCAAGACTGTTCCGGCTTACCTGCTCCCGCCGCAGATCGTGACGGCAGCGAACGTCAAGACGGCTTACGTCGACGATCCGGTACTCGGCCCGATCACCAAGTAGCACCGAGCACCAAGTAGCACCGATCACCAAGTAACAGCTAGCTCCAAGTAACAGCACAGCCCCGGTCCGCCAGCAGGCGGGCCGGGGCTTTCGCTTTGCCTGAACTGTAGGGGCTACTTCCCCTCTTGGACCGTGATCACCCCGGGTCCCGAAAAGTTCAGCACTGCCTTGCGGACTGCGTCCGGCGATTTCAGCGTCCGGTACTCGTAGTTATCCGAAGGTGACCAGCCGACGTCGGACGTAAAGTCACGCTGGGCCCATTCGGGTACGTCGGTGCCCGACTCAGCCGCGGCGGCTACCGCCTCCGCCTTGCGTTCGTCAAAGGAGTCTTGGGCGATGGCTTCCAGGTTGACGGGCTCACCGTTGAACCAGGAACCGGTATCACTGAACATGTTGCCGTTGTAGCTGGTGACTGTGATGGATTCATCGGCGTCCGGCCCGGAGTAGTCAAAGGCGTTGCACTCGGAGAAGATCCGGGAATCGTAGCCCGCACCGATGAAGTAGCTGGTGCCGCCCTGCGCCTGACTAATCATGGGATAGTCCGGGTCCTCGCTACTGCCAACGAAGTAGTTGTTCAGAACGTGCACCTGGCCGAAGCGGACCCGGGGACCACGCTGTTGGGTGTTCTCGAAGAGGTTCGAAATGAAGCTTACGCGCAGCTTTCCGCCGTCCTTGTCTACATGCTCGTCGCCGGATCCCAGAAGGCTCGTCTTGTCGTGGTCCTTGAGTTGGCTGTTGGAGATCGTGACGAAGTCTGTTCCGTCCTTCAAATCCAGCAGGCCGTCGTGGCGGATGACGGGCTCGTTCTTGAAGTCCTTGGGCGCCTCGCTGTCAGGATAGCGGCCGTCTGTCACCAGGACATGGTCAATCCAGATGTGGTCCGAGGTTACGGCGGACAAGCAGTCGAAGCGGGCGTTCCAGGCGCCGTCGCCGTCGTCGGGAGACCATGTGGTGAACCAGTCCACGGGGGATTCAATGCTCAAGTTCCGAATCACAACGTTGCTGGCAACGTTCATGATCACGTTGGCTCCCACCAGCCCGGAGTCAGCGTCCAGTCCCAGCAGCGTGGTGTTGCTCGGAAGGTTCACCTCGATCTGCCGCTTCATGGCGTTGCTGCCCTGTTGACGCAACTGCCTCATTTGCTTGCAGTACGGGAACGCTTGGTCGCTCCAGGTCTTGCCATTGTCCAGAAAGCAGCTCATGTACTTCTCGATGTTGTAGCCGGGAGCGTAGTCCTGCTCGCCAAGGATCTTTCCGTCAGGGGCTTCGTTACCGTTGATAATCCCCCGGATGTAGATGATTTTGGGTGCCTTGGGGTCGCCGTTATTCAGCGTGGCTGCCTTGAGTTCTGCCAAGGTGCTCACCACGTGAACGTTCTCCGACGGGGCGTCGGACCCACCGTTGGTCCCCGGGCCGGCCGGGGTGCTGCCAACGGAGGCCCAACCTGTGGGAGCTGAATCGTGTATTGAGACTGTGGGCGAACCGTGCAGATCAACCGGTTCGGCGCTGCTCGGGGGCGCGCTTGCCAGCGTTGCCGCCAGCGCGATGCCTGCTACTGCTGCCACCGTGGCTGGACGTCGCCGTAACGCGCGGTTCGGGAATCGGGAGTGAAGGTTGTTCGGGGATGTTGTGGACGTCATTGGCCTGTTTTCCGGCACGCCAAAGAGCACATGCCTGGTAGCGGGAATGGGCGATTCGACTAACTACTTTTCCTTGCCCGCACTGCGAGAAAGCGCTTTCTTAAGGGGCTGTCCTATTATGCCTGTGCAGCTCGTCACGCTGTCAAGAGGTCGTTCGGAATCCGGACCTGCCTGACCTCCGCACATTTCACAGCCCACGCATAGCTTCGGCAGGCTTCCCGCACAGCAGCGCTCAGCAGTGTTGGACCTGCAGCCCGCGAGCCAGCGGTCTGCGGAACCAAGCAGGTCCAAAGGAGAAACGTGAGCGTCCTTGCCCGAAGCGTAGGCAATGCCTTCCGCAACAAAATCAGAACGGCCGCGGTAGTCGCTGTGCTGGCCGTAGCGATCGGCCTGGCGTTGGCCATGCTCGTTGCCAACCAGGCCGTGGGTGCCAAGGTCCAGGAGCTCAATGCTTCCGTGGGCACCACCCTGACAGTGAATCCGGCTGGTGGGCAGGGCTTCGAAGGTGGCGGCGAACCGCTCACCGCTGCTCAAGCGCAGACGGCAGCCTCGGTCACCAACGTGACGTCCGTGGTGGGTACCAAGGCGCTGCGTCTGCAAACGGCGACGGCAGAAACGGGCACCACCGAGCAAGCCGTTCAGGGCGGTTTCGGTCCCGGCGGGCAGCAGGCCAGCGTCACCACCAACCTCACGGCAGCCATCGATGCCGGCACCCTCGGCAACCGCAACGGCTCCACCACCAACACCGGAGGTACGGGCACCACCCAACGGGTTCGCACCCTTCCTATTACGGCCACGGGCATCGCCGCCGAGGTCGACAGCACCGGCAAGGCCTTGGACATCACCAGCGGCACGGGCTTGGGCGACTACGCCACGGCCCAGGCAAAAGCGCTGGTAGGAACGACGCTGGCCGAGAAGAACAGCCTTACGGTCGGCTCGACGTTCACCATCCAGGACAAGACCTTCACGGTGGCGGGCATCTTCGACGCCGGAACCGCCTTCGGCAACAACGCCGTGTACGTGACACTGCCCGAGGCCCAGACGCTGGCGGGTACCCCTGACGAGCTCTCCACGATGATCGTCACAGTCAACAGCATGGAAAACGTCGATAGCACCAAAACGGCCGTCCAGGCCGCGTTGGGAACCGGCAAAGCAGACGTCACGCAAGGCCAACGCAACCTCGAAACCGCGGTCAGTTCGCTGGACAGCGTCAAGAACATCTCCCTGGTCGCGTTCATTGCTGCACTCGCTACCGCCGGACTCATCATCCTGCTGATCATGGTGATGCTGGTCCGTGAACGCCGCCGCGAAATTGGCGTGCTGAAGGCCATCGGTGCCCGGAACCGCACTATCGGCCTGCAGTTCGTCCTGGAATCGCTGGTACTTGTGGCTTTGGGCAGCGTGGTGGGTGCCGCCATTGCATCGCTCGCCAGCGGCAGTATCGCGTCCGCGCTGATCAGTTCCAACACAAGCACGACGGCGGCCCCAGCCACCCAGCGCGCGGGCGGCTTCGGCGGTGGAGGGTTCGCCGGTGGAGGTTTCGCCGGTGGCCAGGGCGGTCCGTTCGGCGGGGCCTCCCAATTGCTCACTTCCGTCACTGCGAGCGCCTCCCCCGGCGTCATCGCTGCAGGCATCGCCGCGGTCTTCGCGGTGGCCATCATCGGCGCATTGGTCCCGGCCTTGCTGACCGCCCGCATCCGTCCCATCGAAGTACTCCGAGGAGAATAGCCGTGATTGAAGTCAAGGACCTGGTCCGTCAGTTCAAGTCCGGTGACAGGACCATCAAGCCTGTCAATGGTGTGAGTTTCCAGCTGGAGAAGGGATCTCTTGCTTCCATCGTCGGCAAGAGCGGCAGCGGCAAAAGCACGCTGTTGTCGCTCCTGGGTGCGCTGGACAAACCAACCAGCGGAGACGTCGTCGTGGATGGCGTCAGCCTGGCGGGACTGCCGGACAGCAAGCTGACCGAGTACCGCCGTCGTGATATCGGCTTCGTGTTCCAACAATTCAACCTGATCCCGAACCTCAGCGCCGTGGACAACGTCATGCTGCCGATGGAGTTCGCCGGGGTCCGGAAGGCTGCGCGGCTGAAGCGCGCCAAGGAATTGCTGGAGCAGGTGCAGTTGGATCCGGAAAAGCAGTCGCGCCGGATCAACCGCCTTTCCGGTGGCGAGCAGCAACGCGTCGCGATCGCCCGGGCACTGGCCAACGAGCCCAAGCTGATCCTTGCCGATGAGCCCACGGGAAACCTGGATGAGCAGACCGGCGAGCACATCATTGAGCTGCTGAGCTCACTGAGCCGGGACCATAACACCACCATTCTGGTTGTCACCCACGACCGCAGCCTGGCGCAAAAAACGGAACGCTGCTTCCGGCTTCAGCAGGGCCGGCTCACGGAGGAGGTCAAAAGCGGATTGCATCGATGACCTTGACGCGCACCGCCACGAGCGCCGGGATGGCTCCGGCGAGTGCGCCCACAAGGACAGCCGCGCCAAGGCCCAGGAGCGCTGCGTCTACGGGGAAGGACGGATATTCGGTCAGGCCGGGCGCTACCTTTGACTCGATCCAAGGGTTCTTCACCACTGCGACAGCCAGCATGACGCCTGCGATTCCGGCAACCGCCGTGGCTACGACGGATTCCATCATGACGCCGAAGAAGATCCGGCCGGACGTCGCACCGAAACTGCGTCGGATGCCGATTTCCCTTACTCTGTAGCGCACGGTGACCATGGAAATGTTGAGCATTCCCACCGCACCGAGCAGGAGCACCAGTCCGGCTACGCCGCCCACAATCCACTGTGCCGGTCCCAGCGGATCACCGTAGGCGGCGAAGTCGACGCGTTGGGCTTGGACGTAGTATCCCGGGAACTGGCCCTGCAGGTCCGCCGAGATGGCGGCGGTCAGTGCGGCGGCCTGTTCCTCCCCCACCCAGATCTTGAACTCGGACATATCAGCTTGCATACCGGTCATTGCCGCAGCGTTGGTGAGGATGAACGCGGACGGAGGAGAGTCGGGCCAGGTATCGGGAACGACGCCGATAATCACCGCCGTTGCCGGCTGGTCACCTGGGATGGTGACGGTGGGATTGGTGGCCAGGTTGGGCCTGCCCGCTTGGTTGTAAAAGCCTTCGGAGACCACGACGGCGGGTGCGAGCCTTTGGTCGTCGTCGGCGGCGAACCACGTCCCTTGCGTGAGGGGCACGCGGTGTATGGTGCCATACCCGATGTCCACGATGGTCATGTTCACGGTGGTCACGCCGCGGGGAAACTGGAAGCCCGCCTGGGTGCGGCCCACATGTGCAGACGTGGTGATGCCGTAACGCTGCTGGATTCCTTCGTAGGCTTTCTCCAGTTTTTCGGCATCGGGAGTGTTCGGGCCGTTGACGCCCAGCGTCAACGTTGCCACGCGGCCTCCATCGCGTTCGGACTGCACTTTGATCCCCTCGCGTACCAGGCTGCCGAGGCCCACCACGGATGTCAGCGCAGCAACAGACAAGGCGACCCCAAGGAGAGCCAACAGGATACGCACCTTGTTGATCCGGAGTTCCTGCCAGGCTTCCACCAGCGTGGACATGAAGCCGGTCATGCGCTGACTCCTGCTGTTTCGGCAAGTGCCAGCGGGGTCAGCACTCCGGTGTCCAGTCGATAGCAGGCACGGGCCAGTGCCGCCACATTGGTATCGTGCGTGATGGTCACCAGTGCGGCCGCTGTTTCCGTGGCCACGGTGTCCAGCAAGGCCATGACAGCCTGACCGGTTTCCACGTCCAATGCGCCTGTTGGTTCATCGGCAAGGATGAGCCGTGGCCTGCGGACCAAGGCGCGTGCGATGGCAACGCGTTGCTGCTCACCGCCGGACAGCATGTTTGGCATGGTGTTGGCTCGGGCGGCCAATCCAACGCGGTCCAACATGTCCATGGCCAGTTCGCGGCGGCGCCAAAACTCCCTGCCCTTGGCGTAAAACAAGGGAGTGATGACGTTGTCCAAAGCATTGCGTCCCGGCAGCAGATTGAACTGCTGGAACACGAAGCCAACTGTGGAACCACGCAGGCTGGCGCGGGCGTTGCTGCTCAATCGGTCCGCAGGGTTGCCGAGGAATTCCAGTTCACCGGACGTGGGGACATCCAGGAGCCCCAAGAGGTTGAGCAGTGTCGACTTTCCGCATCCTGACCGGCCGACAATGGCCGTGTGGTCACCGCTCTGGACCTCAAGATCGACGCCTCGGAGGATATGCAGTTGCTGCTCGTCCGGCAGCGTCACGGAACGGGTCACTGAGCGGAGACTGACGAGGGTTTCCCTGGTGCTTATCGCGTCCATACTTAACCCGCCGGAATGTAGGTGCCCTCCCCAGGGCCCATCATGGGGTCCGGGGCAGCCGGAGCGCCTGGCACGAACTCGAGGACGTGCTCGCCCTCGGTCAAGCCGGACGTCACTTCAACTACGTTGCCATCATTCAAACCAAGCTGTACGGTGCGCTCCTCCGGGGCAGCCCCGCTCCCTCCTGCGCCCGCAATCCAGACGATGCCGTCCTTCACGCTGCCCTTCACCGAGGTCAGCGGAACCGTCACCACATCGGCGGCGACGCCCGCACTGACGGTCATGGTCGCGCCAAGTCCGGCAAAGACTTCATGCCCAGCCGGGATTGCGCAGCTCAGCGTTCCCGTGGGCGTGCCACCGTCCTGCGACTGGCCGCCGCCCCCACCGGGGATTGCGACTGCCCCGCCGACACCCATGCCAGCACCTCCGCCTGTGGATGACAAACCGCCCGAGGTGCTGCCGCCGTCGTCGGACGCGTTGTTCTTGAGTGTCACTTCGGTGCACTGGAACGGCGCCGGTCCACCCACCAAAGCGATTTCCGCTGGGCCTGGCTTTCCGAGCAGGCGGTACTGCTGGGCAGCGGTCACCGAACCAGCAACTGTGTATGTGCCTGGATCGATCTTGCCGACACTTTCCCCGACGCTCACTTGCTGGTCGATCAGCGTGGTTAAGGACTGCAGGGTACCGCTGCTGGGTGCCAGGACATCGAAGTAGTCATATACAGGCTTCGGCGCCGAGGACATTCCGTCCTTGGACGGCTGCGAAGACGTCACTGCGCGCTCGGCTTTGACCTGGAACAGGGCATCGCCCTTGGCAACCGTGGCGCCCTGTTCGACGAAAACCTTAATGACCTTGCCCGCAGAAGTGCTCCGGATGGCCTCAGCTGCGTCGCTCTGGACAGTGCCCTTGATTTCCACGGTATTAGTGACAGTTGCACGAGTGGCCGGGACCACCGGTATGTCCACTTGCGCCAAGGGCGCCGGCCCGGAATCAGACGGCTTAAGGCCGTCTACGAAAGCGATCTTGACCAAAGCCACCGCAATTATTGCGAAAACCACCAGCCAGGAAACCGGCAAAATGACGCGCCGAAAAATACCCATCCCTGCTCCATTTCGGTAACTCCCCACAGAACCTCTGCGAGGGATGATTCCCTCAGCCTAGGCGAGGAATATAGTTTGGCCTGACATTCGGGCGACTCGACAGAATGCTTACAGTGTCGGAAATGAGAGGATGACAGGCATGACTCTCCCTATCGCCAAGCCGTGGCTGTCCACCCAGACCAACCAGGATCCCCGTGCTGCAACCGGCCAGCGTTTGCGATGGGGAGTCGTGTCCACAGGCAACATCGCCAACAGTGTTTCCCTGGACCTTTCCCTGCTGGAGGACGCCGAACTCTACGCCGTGAGCTCAAGGACCCAAGCTGCCGCCGACGCTTTTGCGCACACACTTGGTTTCGCCAAGGCGTACGGGAACGACGCCGGTGTCCCCGGCTACCAGCGGCTGTTCGAGGATCCCGCCGTCGACGTGGTTTACGTGGCCACACCCCACGCACAGCACTTCCAGATCGCCGCAGCAGCCATGCGCGCAGGCAAACATGTTCTCTGCGAGAAGGCACTCACCATCAACGCCCGCGAAGCCACCGAGCTGGTGAGGCTGGCCCGCGAGCACAAGGTGTTCTTCATGGAGGCAGTCTGGAGCCGCTTCCTGCCAAGCATGCAGCGCGCCTTTTCCATTGCGGCGTCAGGGGAAATCGGGCACACCCAGTGGGTCAGCGCGGACCTGGGCTTCCCTGCACCCTACGATCCATCCGCCCGCATCTGGGCACTCAACGACGGAGGCGGGGCCCTGCTGGACATCACCGTCTACCCGTTGCTCTGGGCCTTGGGAACGCTGGGCTTCCCACAGTCAGTGACCGCGATCGGCACGCTGAACGAGGACGGCGTGGACACCCAGAATGCGCTGACGCTCGGTTACGCCAGCGGCGCCCAGGCGCAATTAACCTCGTCCCTGACGGCCCATGGACCTCGGACTGCCACTGTGGCGGGCGGGCTCGGGTATCTGCAGACGGTGGGCTCGGTGAACAACCCCCGGGAACTGCTGATCCGTGTTGGTTGGGATGAGCCGCGGCATGAACGATTCGATGTGGTGGGCGTCGGCTACACCTACGAACTCCGCGAAGTGACCCGCTGCATTCAACAGGGCCTGCTGGAGAGCCCGGTCATGCCGCTGGAGGACTCCATCAACGTCATGCGCTTGTTCGATGGCGTGCGGTCCCAGCTGGGCATCCGGTACCCGAACGACGCGCGGTGAGGCAACGGCCCTGGGTGAGGTTACAGCGTTCCGCGTGTGCCGCCGTCGGGAGTTAACCCGGCTGTATTAACGCTGCTGGCCTTGACGCCACCGGCCTTAACGACGCTGGCCGATCGGCTGCCTGGCCAGCTTGCGGTCCAGTGACCAGGCGCCGGGCCCGAGGAACACGAACGCCACTGAAATCGCGACGTAGACGATCAGGAGTTCGGCATTGACACCGGACTTGTCCGTAAGCAGCGGCTTGCCGGCCTCCGTGACGAACCAGATGCCGGCGAACATGATTGCCGCAAGGAAACCAGCCACCCTGGTCAGGGCCCCGAGGACCAGGAGCAGCCCCAGTCCAATCTCCCCTGCGATGACAAGCCAGGCAACGATCTCGGGCTTCTGCACGCCCATGGCAGCAACCGACGCAGCGAAGGCGGCGTGACCGGCAACGAACTTCTGGATGCCATGCACCATGATCAGCGCGCCGAACACCACGCGCAGGATCGTGACGCCGCGGGCAGAGGACTTGGGAGACGGGTGAAGGAATTTCACGGGTCCCAATCTTCCATGCCTTTGCGACGAGCGCCAACCCAAGTAAGTAGCAGCAGATGCCCTTTTGGGCGCTCAAAAGGGCATCTGCTGCGACCTAGTTGCGCGGGTGGGGGGCAGAATGGAACCTGATAGTGGGCCGAGGGTGGATGGAGCTGGCATGGTGGACGTCGTAGTTGTTGGCGGAGGAGCAATGGGATCGGCCGCCGCGTGGCAGTTGGCCCGGAGCGGTAAGTCCGTGGTCCTGCTGGAGCAGTTCGAGGCCGGTCACCACATCGGTGCCTCCCACGGCGCCACCCGCAACTTCAACACCGCCTACGCCGAGGCCGACTACCTGGACCTCCTCGCCGAGGCGAAGACCCTGTGGGATGAGCTTGCTGCGGAAACAGGGGCGCCGCTGCTGGACCTCGTGGGGCTGGCGAACCACGGCAACGTCGAGCGGCTCCGGACCGTCCAAGCGGCCCATCAGGAACGCGGCATCGAAAGCTACTTCATCTCAGCCGATGAGGCCATGGACCGATGGCAAGGCATGAACTTCGCCACCGATGTGCTCTTCGTTCCCGGATCCGGACGGGTCCGTTCAGCCAATGCACTGGTGGCACTTCGAACGGCCGCCGAGTCCCATGGCGCCATCTTCAAGTACTCGACGCCGGTCCGCGACATCCGTGTCGACGGTGCCGAAAGCGTGGTGGTCGTGACGGACGAGACCGAGTACACAGCCAACCGGGTGGTGGTCACCGCCGGCGCCTGGACGAACAAGGTCCTCGGCGACCACGCAAAGCTACCGCCGCTGGTTGTTACCCAGGAGCAGCCCGCCCACTTCACCCCCGTGGACAACACGCTCGTGTGGCCAAGCTTCAACCACACCCCGGATATGGACGATCCCGCGTACGAATACTGGTACAGCCCCGTCTACGGCATGCTCACCCCCGGCGAGGGAGTCAAAGCAGGCTGGCATGGCGTCGGCCCCGTGATGGATCCGGACGAGCGCACGTTCCAGCCCATACCCGAGCAGCTCGACGCCTTGGTGCGTTACGCGCAAGAGTGGCTTCCCGGCGTCGACCCTTCAACGGCGGTTCCCATCAGCTGCACGTACACCACCACGCCCACGGAGGACTTTGTGCTGGACCGTTTTGGCCCGCTGGTGGTGGGCGCCGGGTTCTCCGGGCATGGTTTCAAGTTCACGCCGGCTATTGGCCGGGTGCTGAAAGACATCGTCGACGGCGGTGTGGCGCCTCAGCGTTTCCTGGCCGACCGTTAGGAATATGTAGACAGATAATGCCCCCAAGACCGGGTCTCAGGGGCATTATCTGTAATGACTAGCTCAGGGTCGCGACGACCTTGTTGAACGTGGCCGACGGGCGCATGATCTCAGCGGCCTTGGCGGCGTCCGGACGGTAGTAACCGCCCAGATCGACGCCGGGACCCTGGACTGCGTTCAGCTCGCCGACGATGACTTCCTCGTTGGAGGTCAGGGCTTCAGCGATGGCTGCGAAGTCCTTGGCCAGCTCGGCATCCTCAGTCTGCTTGGCCAGTTCCTGTGCCCAGTACATGGCCAGGTAGAAGTGGCTTCCACGGTTGTCCAGCTCGCCAACGCTGCGGCGCGGGGACTTGTTTTCCAGCAGGAAGGTACCCGTGGCGCGGTCCAGCGTGTCGGCAAGGACCTGGGCGCGGGCATTGCCGGTGGTGGTGGCAAGGTGCTCGAAGCTAACGGCCAGGGCAAGGAATTCACCCAGGCTGTCCCAGCGAAGGTGGTTTTCCTTGACCAGCTGCTGGACGTGCTTGGGAGCGGAGCCACCGGCGCCGGTCTCGAACAGGCCGCCACCGTTGATCAGCGGAACGATGGAGAGCATCTTGGCGCTGGTGCCGAGCTCGAGGATCGGGAACAGGTCCGTGAGGTAGTCACGGAGAACGTTACCGGTGACGGAGATGGTGTCCTCGCCCTTGCGGATGCGCTCCAGGGTGAAGGCTGTTGCCTCCTCCGGGGACATGATCTCGATCTGCAGGCCCTCGGTGTCGTGGTCCTTCAGGTACTCGTTGACCTTGGCGATGAGGTTGGCATCGTGCGCACGGCCCTTGTCCAGCCAGAAAATCGCCGGAGTCTGGGAAGCGCGGGCGCGGGTAACGGCCAGCTTGACCCAGTCGCGGATCGGGACATCCTTGGTCTGGCATGCGCGCCAGATGTCCCCCGGGGATACCTGGTGCTCGGTGAGGACGTTACCCTTGCTGTCGACGAGCTGGACGGTTCCGGCTGCCTCGATTTCGAAGGTTTTGTCGTGGCTGCCGTATTCCTCGGCTGCCTGCGCCATGAGGCCCACGTTGGGAACGGTGCCCATGGTGGTGGGGTCGAATGCGCCATTGGCACGGCAGTCGTCCAGCACTACCTGGTAGACGCCGGCGTAAGAGCTGTCCGGGATGACGGCGAGCGTGTCCGCTTCCTTGCCGTCCGGGCCCCACATGTGGCCGGAGGAACGAATCATGGCCGGCATGGAAGCGTCAACGATGATGTCGGACGGAACGTGCAGGCTGGTGATGCCCTTGTCCGAGTCCACCATTGCCAACGCAGGTCCGTCTTCGAGGCCCTTGGTGATGGCTGCCTTGACGCCTTCGCGGACGTCTTCCGGCAGGTCTTCCAGACCGCTGAGGATGGCTGCGAGACCGTTGTTCGGGCTGATGCCTGCGGCTGCGAGCTGCTTGCCGTAAGTATCGAAAAGCTCCGAGAAGTAAGCCTTGACCACGTGGCCGAAGATGATGGGGTCCGAGACCTTCATCATGGTGGCCTTCAGGTGTGCGGAGAAGAGGATGCCCTCTTCCTTGGCACGGGCAACCTGTGCCTTCAGGAACTCGTCCAGGGCGTCTGCGCGCAGAACGGTAGCGTCCACAACTTCACCGGCCAGGACGGGGAAGTCCTTCTTGAGGACCTTGGTGCTGCCGTCTTCGCGGACCAGCTGGATGCTGAGGGAATCGTCAGCCTTGAGCACAACGGATTTCTCGTTGGAGCGGAAATCATTCTGGCCCATGGTGGCAACGTTGGTCTTGGAATCGGCAGACCAAGCACCCATGGAGTGCGGGTTCTGACGGGCGTAGTTCTTCACCGACAGCGGTGCGCGGCGGTCAGAGTTGCCTTCACGCAGCACCGGGTTCACAGCGGAGCCCTTGATTTTGTCGTAGCGCGAGCGGATGTCCGTCTCGGTGTCCGAGGAGGGGTTGTCCGGGTAGTCCGGGAGGGCGTAGCCCTGGGCCTGGAGCTCGGCGATGGCAGCCTTGAGCTGCGGCACTGAGGCGCTGATGTTGGGCAGCTTGATGATGTTGGCTTCCGGCTGCTTTGCCAGTTCGCCAAGCTCAGCAAGGGCGTTGCCCGTGCGCTGCTCTTCAGTCAGGAAATCGCCGAAAACGGCGATGATGCGGCCTGCCAGCGAAATATCGCGGGTCTCGACCTCCACACCTGCGGTCGAGGCATACGCTTCCACAATCGGCAGGAATGAGTAGGTAGCCAGCATCGGCGCTTCGTCTGTGTGGGTATAGATAATCTTGGCCATTGGCGGGGTTCTCCCTGAAAGTCTGCAGATTTCAACATCTCTAAACTTACCCGAGTAGGCCGGATTGGCGGCCCTTCGTGTCCGGGATCACTTGTTCGTTACCGCGCGGGAAAGCGATTTACGCCCGACGGCGGCCTTGCCGCCCGAGCTGCCGACCGGCGTCGTGCATTGCTCCCCGCCGTGTGACAAGAAGTGAAAGCAAAATATCACAAACTATGAAAGAACTCTTTACAAACTTGTCATACGTTGGGTAGCTTCGATTCCGTCAGTCGGCGGTCGCCATCACTGGCCGCCCCACTCCCTCGATAGGTTGGAACAACGTGACAAAAACCAAGACCCTGGCCACAAGCCTGCTGAGTCTGTCCGCTGCCGCAATCCTTGCCCTGGTTGGAACCACCAGCGCAAATGCTGCCCCCGCCAAGGACATCGACTCCAGCGGCGTTGCGGTCAGCAGCCATGTAGCGTCGGACAACGGCGCCGCAGACTACTGGACCCCGGAACGCATGAAGAACGCCAAGTCCGGCGACATCCTCGCCAACAAGGCACTTGACCGCGGCCGGCTCCTCAACCTCGGAAAAGCCCCGGTCACCGAAGCCCCGGGCGCCCTTAAAAGCATAGAGGGCCAGCAAGCCTCCACCGACTCCAAGACCATCGACCGGAAGGTGAACCAGAGCGAAACGCCCGTCAAGCACATCGGCAAGATCTTCTTCACCCTCGGCGGCTCCAACTACGTCTGCTCCGGCAACTCCGTGACAGCAGCCAACAAGAGCACCGTGTCCACTGCAGGCCACTGCGTCAACGAGGGACCCGGTGCCTACGCCACCAACTTCGTGTTCGTACCCGCCTACCTCAACGGCTCCGCACCCTATGGCAAGTGGACAGCAAGGGCGCTGTACTCCCCCACCCAATGGGCATCCAACGGCAACATGCAGTACGACACCGCCTTCGCCGTCATGAACACCCTCAACGGCCAGCGGCTCGCGGATGTCGTAGGCTCCTCCGGTGTCCAGTTCAACGCCGCCCGCGGCCTGAGCTACAAGTCCTTCGGCTACCCGGCAGCTGCTCCCTTCAACGGCGAATCGCTCAAGAGCTGCTCCGGCACCGCCACCAACGATCCCTACAACCCGCAGTTCGCCACCCAGGGAATCCCGTGCAACATGACCGGTGGTTCCTCGGGCGGTCCTTGGTTCATCGGCAACAGCTCCGGCGGTTACCAGAACTCGGTGAACAGCTACGGCTACGGCAGCAACTCCAACACCATGTATGGCCCGTACTGGGGCTCCGTCATTCAGTCCACGTACACCACGGCGGCGGCTTCGTAGCAGTCTTCTTAGCGCGACCTTGTTAACAACGACGGCGGCCGTCCCCTTCCGGGGGCGGCCGCCGTTGCGTTTCACTGGCTTTGGGCTGTTGCCCGCCGTTGTTTAGTGGAAGAAGTGGCGTGCACCGGTGAAGTACATCGTGATGCCTGCAGCGTTGGCAGCGGCAATGACTTCCTCATCGCGGACAGAACCGCCAGGCTGGACCACGGCGCGGACACCGGCATCGATCAGGATCTGCAGGCCATCAGCGAACGGGAAGAACGCGTCCGAGGCTGCCACGGCACCGCGTGCGCGCTCTGGTGCGTTGGTCGCGTCGGCGTTCGAAGCGCCGCCAGCACCTTCGACGTCGGACTCCACCGTGACGCCCAGCGTGTTGGCGCGCTCGACGGCAAGGCGGCAGGAGTCCAGGCGGTTGACCTGGCCCATACCGATGCCCACAGCGGCGCCGTGATCTGCGATCAGGATGGCGTTGGACTTGGCTGCGCGGCAGGCGGTCCAAGCGAAGGCGAGGTCCGCGAGGGTCTTCTCGTCGGCGGCTTCACCCGCTGCGAGGGTCCAGTTGGCTGGGTTATCGCCTTCAGCGTCCACCTTGTCGCTCATCTGAACCAGCACGCCACCGGAGACCTGGCGCATTTCGGAGGGGTAGCGGCCGTAGCCCTCAGGCAGGGCAAGCAGCCGGATGTTCTTCTTCTTGGAAAGGATCTCCACGGCTTCCGGCTCAAAGTCCGGAGCAATGACAACCTCGGTGAAGATGTCGGCAACCGTGCGGGCCATGCCAGCGGTGACGGTGCGGTTCGCGGCGATCACGCCACCGAAAGCGGAAATGGGGTCGCAGGCGTGGGCCTTGGCGTGGGCGTCAGCGATCGGATCGGCAGCGTCGGCGGAACCGACAGCGACACCACACGGGTTGGCGTGCTTGATGATCGCAACGGCGGGCTCGGCGAAGTCGAACGCAGCACGGAGGGCGGCGTCGGCGTCGACGAAGTTGTTGTAGCTCATGGCCTTGCCGTGCAGCTGGTCAGCCTGCGCGATGCCGGCCGGAGCAGCCTTGTCCACGTAGAGTGCAGCCTGCTGGTGCGGGTTCTCGCCGTAGCGGAGGACCTCGGAACGCTCCAAGGACAGACCGGCGTAGGCAGGCCAGTCGATGACGCCGTCGCCGTCTTCATCCAGGAACTGGCTGGCGGTCCAGGTTGCCACAGCGTTGTCGTAGCTGGCCGTGTGCGCGAACGCCTTGGCAGCGAGGCGGCGACGCGTGTTCAGGTCGAAACCGCCTTCTTGTGCTGCAGCAACCACTGCGCCGTAGAAGTTCGGGTCCGTGACAATGGCGACGGCGGCGTGGTTCTTCGCGGCCGAACGCACCATCGCGGGGCCTCCGATGTCGATCTGCTCAACCACCTCGTCCTGTGCTGCGCCGGACTTCACGGTCTCGACGAACGGGTACAGGTTCACCACGACGAGATCGAACGTCTCGATCTCCATACCGGCGAGGGTTTCCATGTGCGCCGGGACGCGACGGTCAGCCAGGATGCCGCCGTGCACACGCGGGTGCAGGGTCTTGACGCGGCCGTCCAGCATTTCCGGGGAGCCGGTGACTTCTTCGACTTCCTTGACCGGGATGCCTGCGGCGGCGATCTTCTTGGCGGTGGAGCCGGTGGAAACAATGGCGACGCCGGCTGCGTGCAGGCCCTTCGCGAGCTCCTCCAGTCCCGTCTTGTCGTAAACCGAGATCAGTGCACGGCGGATGGGAACACGGTCAAGCTGCGTCAAGCTCACAAAAGTCTCCGTCTTAGTTCGCGTAGATGTCGCGGGTGGTGGGATATGGAGAGTTTATCGTGTTTCGTTGGCGCGCTCGTTTCGGGTCCTGGTTGGTCTTGCGTTGCGGGGCCCGCGCTGCGCCCCATGCCCCACGTTTGCCACGCACAACAGGCCCCACAACATAGGGTTGAGCCATGGAAGCCACCGATGTCGTTCTCGCCGCCGATGTAGGGAAGAGCCGTTGCCGCGTGGAGCTGCGCAGCGGCATCGAATTACTTGGCGCGGCGGACCAGCACGGGTTCCCCGGAGTCCACATGGACAACGGCCCCACGATCGCTTTCGACCTCCTCCTTGAGACGGTCGCGATGCTTCCGCCCGGCCTGCCTGTGAGCACGTTGACAGGAATCGGCGCGGCAGTGGCCGGCGTCGAGGCTTCTGCGGAGAAGTCCCGTGAGCTGGCTTCCATGTTGTCCCAACGCTTCGGCGTCCCGGCAGCTGTCCTTTCGGACGCCACCGCAGCCCAACTTGGAGCCCTCCAAGGCGCCCCGGGCACTACCCTGATCGTGGGGACGGGGGCGGTGGCCTTCCGTTTCGATGAAGCCGGCGTCCTTCATCGCGCCGACGGTTGGGGACCCTACCTGGGCGATCGTGGCAGCGGCCGTTGGATCGGCCAACGGGGGCTCCAGGCCGTTTTGGAAGCGCACGACGGCGGCCCCGCCACTTCGCTTTCGGCTGCGGCGGGAGCTCTGGTCGATTCCCCGGAAATGCTCCCGGGCTGGCTCGCGTCCATCGAAAACCCGTACCGCGCCATGGCCCGGTTCGCACCGCTGGTTCTGCACGCCGCGGAGGCGGGTGACGCCGTCGCGAATGTCATTGTTGACGAGGCCTGCCGCATCCTGACCAAGACCGTGCAGCTGGCCGCCGGCGGCGACTCCGGGAGCTCACGCCGTGTTGCGCTGCTGGGCGGAGTGGTCAGCTCCGGGTTCTTCGCGGAGCTCTTGCGGAAGTCCCTTGCTTCGGCTGGGATTGAGGTGGTGGCCCCGCTGGGCGATGGCTTGGACGGTGCTGCCCTCGCTGCGACGCGCCGCGGGCTCATCCAGGAAAGGTACATCCACCGTGACGGAACAAACTGGCCCGACTAGCCCCACTGACGCGGACAGGCTCGCGGGCCTGCGCACGGAACTCGCCGGGCTGGAGACCGAAGCCGCGGCCGAGAACCTGAGCGACCTGGACATCATGGGCACCGAGGAACTCGTCGCGGCCATGCTTGCCCACACTGCAGGAGTACACGCCGCGGTTGAGGCGGCGAGCCCTGCGATTGTTCAAACGGTCGACGCCGTTGCGGAGCGACTCCAGCGTGGGGGTCGCCTTCTCTATGTGGGGGCTGGAACGGCCGGGCGCCTGGGTGTGCTCGACGCGAGCGAGTGCCCACCGACGTTCGGCACCCCGCCGGGACTCGTCGTCGGACTTATTGCAGGTGGCGTCCAAGCGATACAGAAACCCGTTGAGTACGCCGAAGATAACGCGACCGCAGGCGCGCGCGACCTGCACGATATCAACGTGACGGAAGCGGACGCCGTCGTGGGTATTACGGCGTCCGGCCGGACACCGTACGTGATCGGCGCGCTGGAAGAGGCCCGGAAAAAGGGTGCGTTCACGGCGTCGCTGGCTTGCAACAAGGGCTCGGCCGTCAGTCATCTTGCGGATGTGGCGATTGAGGTTGTGGTGGGTCCGGAGTTCATTGCGGGCTCGACGCGGCTGAACTCGGGCACGGCCCAGAAACTTGTCCTCAACATGATCAGCACGCTGGTGATGGTGAAGCTCGGCAAGACGTATGGGAACCTGATGGTTGACCTGCGCGCGACCAACGAAAAACTCCTGGCCCGCTCGCAACGGACAGTGCAGCACGCCACCGGTGTGGACGCGCATGAAGCCGTGGCAACACTGGACTCGGTCAACGGCTCGGTAAAAGCCGCCATCCTGGTACTGCTCACCGGCATCGAACCAGCTCAGGCCAAGAGAGCTCTCGAAGAAGCCGGTGGTTACCTGCGAAGGGCGATTGAAAACCAAAAGTAACGCGAACATCGGTTTGGCCCGAGCGAACGGCGGTGTTGGCCCGAGCGCATAAAGTTGCATGCAGGAGGGCAGATGAATACATACACAGCCGTGCCCAGCGGCGAACAAGTCGTGCAGGAACTGCCGTGGCGGTGGAAGGTCCAAGGCAGGATCTTCGTGATCGGTGGGCTCGGATTCATGTTCGACGCCTGGGATGTGACGCTCAACGGCATCCTCATTCCCCTTCTGTCCAAGCATTGGTCCCTGCAGCCCGCTGACGCTGCGTGGATCGGTACGGCCAACCTGATCGGCATGGCTCTGGGCGCGTTTGCGTGGGGAACCATCGCCGACACCATCGGGCGCAAGAAGGCGTTCACGGCCACCCTCCTGATCTTCAGCATCTTCACCGTGCTCGGCGCCTTCGCCCCGGACATCGTGTGGTTCTGCATCTTCCGCTTCATGGCCGGGTTTGGGCTGGGCGGCTGCATCCCGGTGGACTATGCCCTGGTGGGTGAGTTCACGCCTCGCAGGCAGCGGGGCAAAGTCCTCACGGCGATGGATGGCTGGTGGCCCGTGGGCGCGGCTCTCTGTGGCTTCATCTCCGCTGGACTCGTTGCTGCCTTCGGCGACTGGCGGCTCACCATGCTGATTATGGTTCTGCCTGCGCTCCTCGTTTTCTGGGTCCGGCGCAGTGTCCCGGAGTCCCCGTTGTTCCTGATTCGGGCCGGCCGTCGGGCTGAGGCAGCGGCGGTCATTGATGGTTTGGTGGAAGCAACGGGCGCATCACCCCGGGCGTACAGCCTGCCGGAACCCCAAGCCGCCCCCAGGCTCTCCCCCGGCAGCGCGTGGGAACAGCTGCGCAGGATCTGGACGTTCAATTGGAAAATCACCACTGCAGCCTGGGCCCTGTTCTTCAGCATCCTGTTGGTCTATTACCTATCCCTGACGTGGATGCCCCGGATCCTCATTGGCGCTGGCTTCGAGGAGTACAAAGCCTTCGTCACCACAGCCGGGATGGCCGCCGTCGGGCTTTTGGGCGTGGTGGTCGCCGCACTGCTGGTGGAGCGGGTGGGCCGGAAGTGGATCCTCGCCATCACCGGTCCGCTTTCCGCGCTGACGTTGGTGATCGTCGCGTTTGTGGTGGACGTGCCGCAAGCCGCCGTGTTCTGGCTGTTGGTGTTTGGCTTCGTGGTCCAGGTGGCAATCCCGGTCCTGTACGCCTATGTGTCCGAGCTGTATCCCACGGAACTCCGGGGCTCAGGCTTCGGCTGGGCCTCGACGTTCTCCCGCATCGGCGCAGGCTTCGGACCTTTGGTGTTCGCTTCGTTCTTCTGGCCCGAGTTCGGCCTGGCTCAGTCGTTTGCGATGGCCGGTGGGCTGGTGCTGCTTTCTGTGTTGTGGATGGCGTTCTTCGCTCCCGAGACGAAGCAGCGCGTGTTGCGTTAGCTTCCCCAACTAGGTCGCACTTAAGCGCGTTTAGAGGCCGCTAAACGCGCATAACTGCGACTTACTTGGGTGACCAACCGCGTTGCTCGAGCGCCCGCCTCACCTTGGCCACTGCGGACCTCGCGCCGGTGGTCATGTGACGCTTGGAGATCCGGACCAGGATCCACCCTGCCCGGCTGAACTCCTCCTCACGGGCAATATCCCGCACGATCTGCTCGGCCTCCGAATGGCCCTCCCCGTCGTATTCGACCGCCACCCGCCACTCGCGATAAGTTACATCCGATTGACGCACGACGCCGGGACCCAACTCCGTGGGCACGTTGACTTCCGCAGTCGGTAGCCCCGCCCGGTCCAGTGCCAGCCGAAGCCGCGTTTCGGGGGCCGAGTCGGCGCCGACGCACGCCTGTTCCAAAGCAAGGCGGGCTTTGCGGATCCCCGGTGTTCCCCAGTGGCGATCCAACATTTCTTCCAGGTCATCCACCGTGCAGTAAGGCGCGCTGCGGCCCTCGAATTCCGGCCTCGGTATGCGCAGCAAGTGATCCGCCACCACAGTGATCTCGTCGATGTCCATTTTCCGCGCGCAGTCCAACCATGTTCGGGCTCTGCTCGTGATGTACAGGCCGTTGAGCGTGGTGATTTCGTCTTCAAAGAACTGGCCCCGGTGGCCAATGACGCCTCGGCGACGAGGAATTGCCATGGTGTGAAGGCGTGCGATGTGGATTCTTGGGTCGTTGCTGCCTGGCAAGAACGCCGGAAACCCCCACAACAAAAAGGCAGTCGCGTGGGACGCGGCTGAGAACGGAGTAACAAGGGTCACCGGACGAACGGTTTCAGCAAGGGCGCACGGAGCATCCGACTGAGGTATCCGAATCGCCCGGCTCGGTGAGACCAGGCTTCGGTGACTCAGCCGCCGTCGGGATACTCCCGCTGCAACGGCTTCCTGCCAGGTGAAAGGCAACGAAGCGAGTGATTCAGGAAGGGGTCGCGGAGTCTTCATGCCCCATGCTGACAAACTTCCCTATGGGCGTGCGGCGTTATCCACAGGCAGAGGACGTCAACCGGAATCTAAGTAGCAGCACTGCGCGTTTTGAGGGCGCAAAACGCGCTTAAATGCGACCTAGTTGGGAGAAGCGGCGAGGTCGGCCAGAGTCTGGACCAGCAGGCGGCGCTCCACTACCTTGATGCGCTCGTGGAGGGTTTCCTCGGTGTCATTCGGCAGCACGGATACTGCTTCCTGGGCAATGATGGGTCCAGTGTCCACGCCCGCATCTGCCCAGTGGACCGTGCAACCCGTGACCTTCACGCCGTAAGCCATGGCGTCGCGGACACCGTGGGCACCGGGGAAGGACGGCAGCAGCGCCGGGTGTGTGTTGACGTACTTGCCGTTGAAGGCTTCGATGAAGTCGGCGCTCACGATCCGCATGAATCCTGAAGACACCACCACGTCCGGGTTATAGGAAAGGACCTTGTCGCGGAGGGCGGCGTCCCATTCGGCGCGGGTTTCGAACGAGTTGAAGTTCACCACGAAGGTCTCAATGCCGGCCTCGTCCGAGCGCTCCACACCGTACGTATCGGGGCGGTCGGCGCCCACAGCGGCGATCTCAACATCCAGTTCACCCGACTTCACGGCGTCGATGACAGCCTGAAGATTGGAACCAGTACCGGACACGAGGACAACAATGCGCATTGCACTAGCTTATGGGCGGCTCGCGTAGGCTGGAAAACATGAATCCCGACGTCGGTCGCAAGCCGAGCCAGCAACCCCGCACCGCCGCGGAAAAGTCCGCCTTCGGCGTGACACAGATCCTGTTCCGCGCTTTCCTTTTGTCGGCTTTGGGATCGTTTTTCGTGTTCTCCCTGAACGTGAACTACGTGTGGTTGAGCGCCATCCTGACGATCGCCGGTTTGGTGCTCGGGATCGTGGTCCTGGTCCGGTCGGTGAAGTACAAGCACCCTCGGCTGGTGTTGTTCGGCACCATCTCGGGACTCGTGGTCTCGGCGATCATGTGCCTGCTGATTCTGACGTCTGTGCTCTTCTTCAAACAAGTCACCACTTATCAGGATTGCGCTCGCTCGGCGCTGACGGAATCCGCCAAGACACAGTGCCTCACGCAGCTTGAGGACTCGATGCCGGGCCCGGTCCGCTAAAGCGAGCCCAGCCAAGCGAGCCCAGCCCAACCAAAACCCGAGCCCAACCAAATGCCCGGCCGGCAACCTCAGGCGTGTTCGTCGTCGAACGCTACTTCGTCCAGGTTCGCCTCGCGCAGCTTCTGGCGGCGTTCCAGCCACGGCCCCACTGCGTAACCGATCACGACGCCGATGCCCACTTCGGCGGCCAGCCAGACTGCCGTCCACAATGGGTGGGGTCCGATTTCCGTGAGCCGGCCGATACCTGCTGAACCACGGGCGACCCATGCGAGCGCACCGCTCAGGACACCGGCGACAGCTCCAACGAACGCCCCCAGGAACAACGTGGACGCCGCGGCGGTGAACCAGCGGGCCTTGATCTTGATGGAGAGCCATTCGTCGAAGTGGTTTTCGCCTTCGCGGAGGAACCACCAGCCGGCCATGATCCCTGCAACTACGGGGAGGGCGAGAGCCATGGCCCCGGCGTCGAGTTGTCCGGCGGGAAGCCCACCGAAAACGGGGACGGCAGGCAGGGGTCCGACGGCGGTGCCCAGCGGCCCGGCATGCGAGCCGACGCCGAGCGAGAAGCCAGCCCCGGAGGACCAGGCCAAAGCGAAGACCACGAGGTTGGGAAGGAAACCGAGCTGCGCGATCGTGAGGACCGCCCCGCCCAGAGCGCCGGCTTGGAGGCCTTCGTAAACAGCGATGATGTCCGTCCAGTGCCACACGATGTCCACGGCCAACAAGACGGCGGCAAGGCAAACAGCGGCCATGGTCGCAACGAATCCGGCCTTCAGCGCTGAGCCGACGTAGGAGCCCGCCCACCGTGAGTGTTGGCTGGTCTTCGCGATCCAGGCGACGGCGTCCACACCGATAAGTCTGCTCCAGGAGCCTGCCTCACGCCGGGCGCCGACCACCAGGCCCAGTGCGAAGGAGATCAGTGGGATGGTCATGGCGAACCAGAGGTTGATGACCACCTCGGGGGTGCGGCACACGAATCCTGTCGCTGTCCCGAACGCGGCGTAAACAAGGCAGGCACCGAGGAACGCCTGCCACAGCTGGTCCGTGTAGGAAGCGCGGGCTAGTCGTCGTCCCGCCCGCCATGCAAGCAGGAACGGAATGAGCGTCAGGCCCAAGGGAATCAGCGAAAGAAGACCAGTTCCAGGCTGGCCGGCTGTGCCCACGTTGACCTGTGCCAAGGTCAGCGGAACACCGTGGATCAGCAGCCAGGCCTGCCCGGCCAGGCGCGCCAGGAAGTCCACGTTCCGGTTCTGGAATCCGTCGGTGGCCCACACTCCCACTAGGGGAAGCACAACAACGATGGCCGAAATGAAGGCTGCCTGTGCCGCTTCCAAACCGCCCTGTAGCCAAAGGGGCATCGGGAGGCCACGGTTTCCGGTCTGATCAGCGCGCAGTTTCATCGTGTCCTATCGTGCCACGGTAGGCAGCGCTCCCCCGGCAGGCGCCCTGTAATACCGCCAATTCCAGCGCTTTTTGCATGAACCGGCCGTAAAATGGGAGATGTTCGCAAAGGTGACTGGAGGACGACATGAGTACGTCTGCTTCACATGCACGCGGTGTCCATTTCGGACGGCAAGACATCCAGGTGGTAGGTCTGGGTGTGGGTGTCATCGTTGGGCTGGTGGGCATCCTGGGCTTCATTCCAGGCATCACCATGCAGTACCCGGAGCTGCAATTCTTCGGCCCGGACTCGCATGCGATGCTCTTTGGCGTATTCCAGGTATCCGTGCTGCTCAACCTCGTACAGATGGCCATCGGTGCGACGGGTTGGGCCATGTCCCGCACAGCACACGGCGCGAGGAACTTCCTGATGGGCTTCGGCGCCCTGTACATCGTGCTGAGCATCTATGGGCTGAGCGTCGGAGTCGATTCCGCAGCCAACTTCCTGTCGCTGAATTCTGTGGACAACTGGTCTCATATGGTGCTGGGCATCCTGATGATCGCCGCCGGTTGGATGTTTGCCCAGTACTTCACAGACGATAAAAAGGCCCGGAAATAATAGAAGCCGGGAACTAGGAGCGGCCAATGAACAGGTGTCACAACTAATAAACAGAAAGTCGTACTAGCAGCTGGTGCAGCCACCTACGGATTCTCTCCAAAGGTTGCACCAGCCTTCTTTGTTAAGGCTCGACGGCGGGTTGCCGCGTTACGGGGCAGGCTCCAGCCTGGCTGGGGGTCGTGGCACAAATGACGCACAAAAGTGCTGGACTTCCCTGCTGCAGCCCAACGAGACTGTGTACACGAACAGGCACATGGCCTATGGGGGTCAACGGATGAGGCCGGTTCACATCGTCTGAAGGGACAAGGTCAATGAACGACCTCTCGGCATTTTTCCCCTTGATCGCCGGCATCCTTGGCGTGGTTGTTGTCATCGGCTTCGTGTGGCTGGCAACCAAGGCGATGTGGAAGGTGGCGGAACCGAACGAGGCCCTGATCATTTCAGGGTTGACCCGTGGCACGCTCGAAAATACGGACGGCATGGATTTCAAGATCGTCACGGGCAAGGGCGCCTTGGTGGTTCCGGGACTGCAGACCGTGCGAACCCTGGCGCTGACGCTGAATGAGACGGAGCTCAAGGTTTCCTGTGTGACGTCCCAGGGCATCCAGGTGATTGTGGACGGCGTGGTGATCTACAAGATTGGCGACGCTCCCCCGTTCATCGCGAACGCTGCGCGAAGATTCCTGGGGCAGCAGCCGAAGATGGAGAGCCAGGTCTACAACGTGTTTGAAGGGCATCTCCGCTCGATCATCGGCAGCATGACTGTTGAGGAAATCATCCGCGAGCGCGACAAGCTCGCCTCACTCGTCCGCAGTGCCAGTGGCGTGGAGATGGAGAAGCTTGGCCTCGTGGTGGATTCGCTGCAGATCAAGGACCTGCAGGACCCCACGGGGTACATCCAGAACCTTGCCAAGCCGCACATTGCCCAGGTCAAGATGGAGGCCCGGATCGCTGAGGCCACACGCAACCGTGAGGCGGCTGAGAAGGAAGCGGAAGCTGCTGCACTGATTGCCGATGCCCAAAGCCTGTCCGCCATCAAGCAATCCGCTGCGCAGGCGAATGCTGAACAGGCCCGGGCCAACGCTGCTCAAGCCGGACCGTTGGCCGATGCTACTGCCCGGCAGCAGGTGGTGGTCCAGGAGACCGAGGTGGCAAAGCTCGAGGCCGACCGCGAAGAGCAGAAGTTGCAGACAACCATCCGCAAGCCTGCCGATGCCAAGGCCTACGCGCAGAGGACCGAGGCTGAAGCGAAGAAGGCCGCTGATATCAGTGCTGCCGAGGCCCTCGCGAAGCGCATCGAACTCGACGCGCAAGCCAACGCCCGGCGCGTTGAACTCGAGGCCCAAGCAAATGCTGGAGCTGCAGCGGCAATGGCAGGCGCAACCCGCGTGACAGGTGAAGCCGAGGCTGCTGCGACGACGGCCCGAGGAAATGCAGCAGCATCCGCAGTTAAGGCCAAGGCGTTGGCTGAGGCGGAAGGCATCAAGGCCCGCGGTGAAGCGTTGGAGACAAACCAGGAAGCCGTCATCAACCAGCAAATCGCCGAGAACATGCCCGCCATCGTTTCGGCTGCGGCAGAGCCTTTCTCGCGCATCGGTCAGCTGACGGTGCTCAACGGCGGCGACGGGCTGAACAGCATGGTGGGAGGAATCCTGTCCCAGGTTGGGAGCTTCCTGCCATCCCTGGCTTCGGCCTTGAAGGGGAACGGAGCCAACCGACCGACTGCGGCGCCCACCCGGCCCACGGCCGTGAAGTCCCCGCCGGCGAAGGCGTCAGATGCGGCGTCAGATGCATAGAGAGGTCAATCGAAGCCTCACCGGCAAGATCGGCAGGGTGACCGGGACCATCGCCCCGGGCACTATCGGCGAAGTCATGCTCCCCTTCCATGGCGGTACCAGCGCATTTTTTGCCTACCCATTCGACAAGACCAGCGTCTTTCCTGTGGGCGAGAAGGTACTGGTGATCTATTTCGAGCCGCCCCAGACCGTCTACGTCGACGAGCTTCCGGATGTACTTCGGGAATCCTGACGTGGGGACTGGGCCGACAATGCAAAATACTAGGGCTGCGGTCCGTAGATGAATTCCTTGGCGTGATGGACTGCCTTCTTGAAGGCGTCGTTACGCAACGAGACCTGCTCTTTGCTCCCACCCTTTCCGGGTTCGATGAACGTAGTTGGCCCTGGGCGGAGGATCCAAATATCCCCGGCCGGCGGAAGGTAGAAGACGCCGAAGGACCGATGTTCGGGATCGTCCGTCCAAATGGGAACCACGGCCACAGCCGCACCAGTATCAACATTGATCCATTGAGCGCGCGGCATGGGCTGCTCGTGGACTTCCGGGTCCAGGAACGGCGCGGTGCCCTTTCCCCAACGATTCTCGAATCGCTCGTAGAACGCGGGCATCAGATGGCTGTCGTACGAGCGCCAGGCACTCATAAGTATCTCCTTCGGGCTTTGGGCGAGGGGTATCCGGGGTTCGTCCCGGGCAGTGGTTCCCAGTGGACCGGGCCGAACACGAGAGGCTGCTGATCCTTTTGACTGGCAGCGGGAGTAGCCGGCGTCTTGTGGACGCGGACCTTTACCGGCTTCCCGGTGGAACCGCTGGGCCCTGACGAGCCGGCCGACGAGCTACCCGCTCTCCGGCTGTGGTCGTACGCACTCCGCTTCGCCGGATCCGAGAGCACAACATACGCCTGCATGATGGCGTGCAGTTTCTGGAGGTCGGCCGCCTTGGTGGTGTCGCCGTCGTCGGCCTTTTTGCGGGTATCGGGGTGGTGCGTGCGGAGCAGCGAGCGGTAGGCGTGGGTGATTTCACGGGCTGTCGCGCCGGGAGCCACGTTCAAGATCGCGTAGTAGTCGGGTTGTTTGGTGCTCACTGCTGGTTCCGGATAAGTGCTGCGGATTTGGCGATGGCCCCCGGCATGGGCCGGGGGCCATCAATCGGGAGACAACGTCGGGGACCGCGTTTCATCTGCACGACAAGTGCTGTGGCGTGGCGCGAAGCCTGCGCCCATCTGTTCCGATGCGGTCGGTCTGAAGCTCCCGGCCTGACGCCCCGCTGGTCAGCCACCCCCGGGTGGAGCTCCAACGGGGCAGCTTTGGTTAGGCGTTGATCTCCTGCCGTTGGCTATTGGAAGAAATCTCGATACGCCGCGGCTTTGCCTTCTCGGCGACGGGGATGCGGAGTGTCAGCACACCTGCGTCGTAGCTGGCCTGGATGCCTTCGGTGTCCAGGGTGTCACCCAGAATGAGCTGCCGGCTGAAGACGCCTTGCGGGCGTTCGGCGGCAATCATCTCGGTGTTCTCGCCCGCAGGCGACTTACGTTCTGCCTTAACCGTCAGGACGTTGCTTTCGACGTCCAGTTCCACCGAATCAGGCGTGACGCCCGGCAGATCGAAGGCAACAATGAATTGCCCGTCCTCCTGCCAAGCATCCATCGGCATGCCGGCAGGCCTTGCTGTTGTGCCAAAAACCTGTTGGGCGAGCCTGTCGAATTCGCGGAACGGGTCTGTGCGCATCAGCATTTGGTTCTCACTCCTTCAGATCTTGATGCGGTTTTGTTGTTCTGCCAGCCTTCCAGATCTGTGTTGGCTGGTATAGATTTTTTATAGCACTGGTGAGAGAGTGGTGCAAGAGGTTTTTTCAAAGATTTTTTGAGAGGTTTGCATGGCTGGCGATGGTGACACCGAGCGTCTGGATCACGACGGCGGTACGCCCGCGGAGGCGGACGGCGCTGCCGCACGTGACGCTGCGGACCGGGACGGTCGTGGCGTCTACGCCATTTCCGTTGCGGCCGAACTGGTAGGCACCGGGCAGCAAAACATTCGGCAGTACGAGCGCAAAGGGCTCCTCACTCCTGAAAGGACCGACGGCGGCACTCGCCGCTACAGCGAACAGGACCTTGAGACCCTCCGGAGGATTGGCGCGCTCCTGGACGAAGGCCTGAACCTGGCCGGGGTGAAGCGCGTGCTGGAGCTGGAGGCCGCAAACCGGGGACTGACGGAGGACAACCGGGGCCTGGCCGACGACAATCGCGAGCTCCGGGCGGACAACCGCGGGCTACGGAAGGATCTGAAGCGGGCGCGGGGTGGGCAGGCTGGATAGGCGCAACCTATCCGCCCTATTCCAAGGCGTAAGCCCTATCAACACCCCCGTGCAATCAAAGGGTCTTCCGACGTCCGGACCACTTGCACACGTAACAAAGCGTGGCTCAGCGCGGGTTCCCATAATCCTAGGAAGACCGCAGATATGGTGATCCTCAGCGGAAAAGTTGCCAATGATATGACTGATTCGCGGTGACTCTGTCGTCGGCAGACGGTGTTGGTTCGAGACCAGGGCAGAGTGCGGAGATCACTCCAACTCGCATCTAAAGAAGGAAGAGCAATGCGTAAAGCACTCATGGGGGCTTCCCTTATTCTCGGGATCACGATGGCGCTCACCGCCTGCGGTGGCGCCATCGCAAGAAACACCCCATCAGAATCGGCCAAAGCGTCCGACGAGCCGGTCACCGCTCCAACTGCCACACCAGTAGCCACTCCCAAGTCCACGCCCTCGCCGACAGGCAACGCCAAGTCTGCACGTGGCAATTTCATCGCTGGTCTCGGCGACATTGGAACGTTCAGCAACCAGAGCAGCAAGAAGGTCACTACCAAATTCACTGTGGACAGCATCCTCGACACAGTCTGCACTGAGCCGTATTCCCGGCCTGCGGAGAATGGCCGGATTATCGCCGTTGCCATGACCGTAGAGACCACCCCGGAACTCGCACAAGATTCCTTCCCAAAGCACTTGGTGTCCGCGCACGATTTCAAGTTCATTGCAGCCAATGGCACGACCTTCAACGGTAGTCTGGGCACCACGGCAACATACTCTTGCATCGACGATGCACTTGAATTCCCGAGCGGTGGCATGGGACCCGCTGAAAAGGTGTCGGCCAGCGTTGTACTCGACCTTCCACCGGGTGCCGGCACCCTCGTTTACACGGGCGGCGCATACACCGGCCCGTTCTTTGAGTACCCCATCAGCTAGCGATTTCCATTGAGCGGCCGGTTCCAGAATTAGTCTGGGACCGGCCGCATTTTTAAGGGCTCAGTGTCAGAAACTCGCCTCGCATGAAGTGTGGATCTTTCCTATTTATCGACGTTCGCCTAAAGAATCGCTGTCATCCCGTTCCACCCAGTCCCAACACGGGAAGCCGAAGGCCACCAGGATCCGCCTTGCCCCGAGTACAGCCACAGCTCTCCGGCGCCGTTTCGGGCCAGGATATCCGCGCGCCCGTCGCCGTCGAAGTCTCCGGGTCCAACCAGGGAGTTCATGACGTTCCAGCCTTGCCCGATTGCCTGTCGCGGCAGCCAGCTGCCGTAACCGTTGGGTGGGTAGAGCCACAGTGCACCGGCGCCGTCGCGGGCAGCGATGTCGGACAGGCCGTCCCCGTTGAAGTCGCCGACGCCAGTGATCTCGGACATGTCCGACCACCCTGAACCGACCCACATCCTGGGTAACCAGCCGCCGCTGCCATCTCCCCGATAAACCCAAAGGGCACCTCCGCGGTCGCGCGCTGCAACGTCTACAAACCCCTCGCCGTGGAAGTCAATCCCTTCGATCGCGCTCATGCCTTCCCAGCCACTGCCGACCTGTACCCGCGGTTTCCAGCCTGCTGAACCGTTGCCCGGATACAGCCAGAGGAGGCCCCCTCCATCACGGGCAAGCACATCAGCGTGGTCATCGCCGTTGAAGTCGCCCGGAGCAACCAGTGCCGTCATGACGTTCCACCCCTGCCCGACCTGGAGGCGAGGCAGCCACCCACCCGCGCCGTTACCGGGGTAAAGCCACAGCACGCCGGAAGCTTCCCGAGCCAAAATGTCAGCAAAGCCATCGCCGTTGAAGTCATTCTTAACAGGAGCCGGCACCGTCCCATCGATCACCGACACGGAGTCGCTGCCATTGTTAGCCACGTACGCCTTTCCCGTAGACGGGTTCGCAGCCGCTGAAACCGGGTTCTGCCCCGTGAAGACCGCCGAGACGCTGTTGTCGGCGCCATCGATGACGGTGGTTCCCCGGCCGGACATAGGGACGTAGATCTTGTTGCTCGTTTGATCCACCACTATGTCGCTGACAAGCGATGGGGTGATGATCTGCACAATCTCAGTCAGGGTGGCCCCATCAATGACTTTGACGTAGCCGTCCGTGGAGTTGCTGTCTGCAGCCACGTAGATCCTATTGGTGGCCGGGTTGACGGCTAACATCCCCACTTTGCTGGAAGATTCGATCTTATCCGTGGTTTTGTCGGTTGCGCCGTCAATCACGCCAACTCCGGCACCGTACCTTCCCAGCGTGGTGTAGTAGATCTTGTTGGTTGCCTGGTTGACTGCGAGGGCGCGAATGAACCCAGCGCCGATGATAATGTCGCCGGTAACGCTGCCAGCAGCGTCGATGACTCTGATAGTTCCGCTGGAGTTTACGTAGACCTTGTTCGTGACGGGGTTGACCACGATGTCCTGTGCACCTCCCGAGAGAGGAACAGTGGAAATTGCGTTCGTAACACCGTCGATGATGGCAACGCCGGAAGCGATACCGACGTAGATCTTGTTGCTCGTTTCGTTCACAGCCACCACGCCAGCCCCGGAGCCCACGGGCAAAGACGTTACGGCGTGCGTCACGCCGTCAACCACTGCAACGGACCCACCAATCTCGCTGACGTAGATCTTGTTGGTCGCAGTGTTCACAGCAACGTCCACGGGCATGTCTCCCGAATACAAGACGTCTCCGCCAGAAGCTCCATTGATGACGAACACGCCCTCAAACGTGGCAACATACGCCTGGTTCGTCAGAGGGTTTACGGCAATTTTCCCAGGCTGGTCCCCCACAGGAACAACATTCGTCACCGCATCTGCAACAGCCGGCGAGACGGTCGTTGTCAATGGACCAAGCGTTCCCAGCAACAAAGCCAGGCCCAATCCGACGGCGACTGTCCGCGCCGCCGCCCGGCGCCGGCGTCGTACGCTTACTCCCCCAAGCGCGCGCGAATCATCAATAACAGCACCCATTTTGAACCCCCAAAGTCGAGACGCGGCAGCGCGTCATTGAACGGGAGTCTACCGGGCGGCTCCGACAAACAGGACACCCTCCTGTTAACCAACTCTTCCTCCACAGGCCACCCGTTCGAACCCGCAAAGCCAACCGCCCCGACCACCGTTGAAGGCGTGAGGATCGCAATCGTCGCCGAATCATTCCTGCCACTGATGAATGGGGTAACCCATTCCATCCTGCGGGTGCTGGAGCATCTGCAGGAGCGCGGGGACGAGGTGATGGTGATCGCGCCGTCGACGTCGGACACTGATGTTTCGAGCGTCGTCAAAGGTGCGTATGTGCACAGGCTTCCGTCCGTGCCGCTGGCGGGTTACACGAATGTGCGGGTTGCTTTGGGTGGTGTGAATCGGGTCAAGCGAATCCTTGCCGATTTCGCCCCCGACGTCGTTCATCTCGCCTCGCCATTCGTGCTGGGCTGGCGGGCTGTGCAGGCTGCCGATCAACTCGGCATCCCGACGGTCGCGATCTACCAGACCGAGGTTCCCAGCTACGCCGCCCGCTACGGGGTGCCGTTCCTGGAGAACTGGGCGTGGAACCGTGTGGACAACATCCATCTCCTGGCCACCCGGACCCTCGTGCCGTCCACGTTCGCGCTGAACCAGTTGCGCGGCCGCGGCATCCTGCGAGTGGATATGTGGCGCCGCGGCGTGGATACCGCGCGCTTCAACCCTGCGAAACGTTCGACGGCGTGGCGCAGATCGGTAGCGCCGCAGGGTCAGCGGATCATCGGCTACGTCGGCCGCCTCGCCGTGGAAAAGCAGGTGGAAGACCTCGCCGTGCTGGCGGACCTGCCGGATACCAAGCTGGTGATCGTTGGTGATGGCCCGCAACGGGAGGCACTCCAAGCGGCCCTGCCGAGCGCCCACTTTGCTGGTTTCCTCGGTGGGGATTCGTTGGCGCAGGCTGTGGCGGGCTTCGATCTCTTCGTCCATCCCGGCGAGTTCGAGACCTTCTGCCAGACCATCCAGGAAGCCATGGCTTCGGGCGTTCCTGTGGTCGCGACCGGCCGCGGCGGCCCCTTGGACCTCGTGGAAAACTCGCGCACCGGTTGGCTGTACGAGCCGGGGAACCTCGCTCAACTGCGCAGCTACGTTCAGGACCTGATGGGCGACGACGCCAAGCGCCGCGCGTTCGCTGCGGCTGCAACCGCTTCGGTCCAAGGCCGGACGTGGCCCGTGCTCAGCGCCGATCTGGTGCGGCATTACAACGAAGTTGTCGCCGGCATTCCCAGCGAAGCCGGCCCCACCGAATTGACCTCAAGCAAAGGACCCTCGGCATGAAAATATCCGTGATCGGCTGCGGCTACCTCGGCGCAGTCCACGCCGCAACACTCGCGTCCATGGGCCACACCGTAGTGGGCATCGACGTCGACGCCCACAAGGTTGAGCAGCTCAACAAGGCGCTGGCTCCCTTCCACGAACCTGGCCTGGACGAACTTCTCAGTGATGGACGCACCACGGGCCGGCTGAAGTTCACCGCTGACTTCTCAGCGGCAGCCGACGCCAAAGTTCATTTCCTCTGCGTGGGCACGCCGCAGTCCAAGACCTCTGACACGGCCGATCTCTCCTACCTGATGAGCGCCACGAAGAGCCTCCTGCCCCACTTGGCCAAGAGTGCCGCCGTCGTGGGTAAATCAACGGTGCCGGTAGGCACTGTGGAGACGCTGCGCGCGGTCCTGGCCCGACGCTCGGACGTCCTGCTCGGCTGGAACCCGGAGTTCCTGCGTCAAGGCACAGCCGTCAAGGATTCTTTGGTTCCTGATCGCCTGGTTTACGGCGTTCCCGGTGGCAAGGGCGCCGCCGCCGGGGCTCCGGTGACCGCCGTTCTGGACGCGGTGTACGAGCCCCTGATCAGCGCGGGTATCCCTCGATTGGTCTGCAACTTTGCGACGGCGGAGCTGATCAAATCGGCGTCGAACGCGTTCCTGGCCACGAAGGTCAGCTTCATCAACGCGATGGCAGAACTGTGCGATGCCTCGGGTGCTGACGTCAGCGAGCTCAGCGAAGCGATGGGTTTGGACCCGCGTATCGGCAACCGGTACCTGCATGCCGGGCTTGGATTCGGCGGCGGGTGCCTGCCCAAGGACATCCGTTCGTTCCGCGCCCAGTCGCGCGAGCTTTCCGTACCGTCCGTGGACCGATGGATGGCCTTGGTGGACAGCATCAACCTGGACCAGCGTAGCCGAGCAGTGGATGTGGCAAGGGAAATGTGCCGCGGTTTCCTGTCCGGCAGAACGGTGACGATCCTCGGCGCAGCATTCAAACCGGACACCGACGACATCCGCGACTCCCCGGCCCTGGACGTCGCGCAGCAGCTCGCATCTGCCGGCGCACATATAACCGTGACCGATCCCAAAGCCATCAACAACGCCTGGATCCGCTACCCGCAGATCCGTTTCGAGGCCTCAACCAAGCGTGCCCTTGAGGGTGCTGAGCTGGTGCTTCTGCTCACCGAATGGGACGAATACGTGTCCCTCTCGCCGTCGTTTGCGGGCTCGCTGGTGCGACGCCGGATGGTGCTGGACGCCCGGAACGTACTGGACGCCGAGGCTTGGCGAAGTGCGGGGTGGACCGTCCGCGGGTTGGGGACAGGGGCGTCGGTGGTGGCGGAGGAAATGTTCCTCTAGCTGGCCGGTACTTCCGGGAACATCACGACAAGTGCTGCCGTTATCCACATTGTAAGAAACCTTTTTCCTTACAAGGAGGTAGGGCAATGAGGTGGCGTGGCCGGGTAACCCCCGAAGGCCTTGTTGATCTCAAAGCGGGTGCTGGGCAGAGTATCAAAGACCCCTCGCACCCATGGAGCAGGTATGTGGCGCTTGGTGATTCCTTCACCGAAGGGATTGGGGATCCGGAACCAGGAAGCGTCGGAGGGCTGCGCGGCTGGGCTGACCGTGTTGCCGAAGAGCTGGCAGCCGACCATCCGGATTTTGCCTATGCCAACCTGGCCGTGCGGGGTTTGCTGCTGCAGCAGATCCTCGACCAGCAGGTCGGACGGGCGCTAACCCTGAAGCCGGATCTGATCACCTTGTCTGCAGGCGGGAACGACATGGTTTTCCACGGCAGTGATCCGGACAAGCTGGCCGGCAAACTTGAGACCGGCGTGAGCCTCTTGGCTGAGACAGGCGCAACGATTGTTTTGTTCACGGGACCGGACTGGGCGTCCACCCCTGTGCTGGGGCGCAACCGGGGCAAAGTGGCCATCTTTAACGAGAACGTACACGCTATTGCTGCCCGCCACGGCACACTCATCACAGATCTTTGGGCGCTGAGGCAACTCCGGGATCCGAGGATGTGGGACCCTGACCGGCTGCATCTCTCCCCACTGGGTCATCACACCGTGGCCATCGCCGTGCTGGAGACGCTCAATGTGCCGCATAGCCTGAAGCCGCTGGAACCCAAAGAGCTGCCCGAACGCAGCTGGCGTCAAGCCAGAGCTGGTGACCTCGCATGGGCAAAGGCGTACTTCGTTCCCTGGGTGTTCAAGCAGCTTCGTCCGCACGGTCCTGGAGAGGAACGCCGGGCGAAACGACCGTCTGCAGGCCCTGTGTTCGAAAGCGAGAACGCTTCAGGAGTGTCCGCGGCCATGGTGGAGGGATAGCCTTTTGCAGCCTCCTCGGAGGCTTGATCCGGCAAGATTCATGAGCCAAGGAGCGTCTTAACAACGTTGCGTGTTCGGCGTATTTTATTTGTGTAGATCCGATTAAGGCCCCGCCCGGGGTCGGTCCGCGGGGCCTGGTAACAAGCAGGAGGCACCACGATGAGCAATCTACTTCGTTGGTCGGCCAGCGACATTGCCGATCCTGTCCGTCGGTTCCTTGAAGGAGAGACCGGCTCCTGGCTCCGGGTGGAGGAATACCGGGACGGTGGATCGATGGTAGTCAAAGCCGAGGTTCCTGGCATCAATCCTGAAAAGGACGTCGATATCACTCTGTCTGGTGACGAACTTCAGATCAATGTGCGCCATGAGGAAAAGTCCGAGCACAAGGATAAGAGGGGGTACCGCTCAGAATTCCGCTACGGCACTTTTTCCCGAACAGTGAAACTTCCGATGGCGGTTTCCGAACAAGACGTCAATGCCTCCTATACAGATGGCGTCCTCGAAGTGCGGATTCCGATGCCGGAGCAATCGGAGAAACAGTCACGGAAGATACCCATCACGCGGGGCGCTTCTTCGGGCGCCGGCACCAATACCAGCTCGGCTCCCACCGAAACCCGTTAGTCCGTAGCCTGGTGCGTACACCGGGCAAGATCCTCTATTGGTAATTCAATCTTCGGGAGCTCACGGTGGACACCGGAGTGATGACGGCTTATATCGCCGGTTATCTCATAACGGCAATCACGGTGTTCATTTTTTGCCTGCCAGCCATAGTGCTGTTTGTGATTCTGTTGCTGGCAGCCGGGGTTCTTCGGGTGGTGGTGTGGCCACTGGAACTGCTGATCCGGAAACTGCGCCGGCACCCGAAGGAAACCCAAACTGACCCATCGTGGTTGTTGGGCTCAGGTTAGGAGCCATACAGGTCTATTAGCGAGTCCGTTAATGAGAAGGAGGAAAACGATGAACATCGGACAGGAGCCGGAATCGCCTCGTGAAGTGCCGGAGGCCGATGCCCTTGAGCAACAAACGCCCGTCCTCCCGGAGGTTTCCGAGGAGTTCGAACTAACGAAACCGCTACCCGATGATGCCCCTGAGGCCGATGTTCTGGAGCAGCGGACAGATGTGCTTCCTGGCGGTTCAGCGTTTACGCGGCTCGAAGGCGTCTCTGAAGCAGAGGCTGCGGAAGCAGACTATATCGAGCAGGCCCTGGCGCCCTCCTTCGAAGAGGATGACGACTACCGCGAGGACAACGAGGAGGTCGGCTAGAAGCAGTCCCCCACCCCGTGCGATAAGTCATAGAAGACTTCTCCTGTTGGGGCCCATGTGACCGGTGTTACTGTCGCTCCACGCGCCTTTCGCATGGGCGCACTCTAAGGGGGCAACACATTGCACGCACAACTTTCGCGCGCCGGAAAACACTCGCTTTTCGGCGGCAAATCGTCACGGGATTTTCGCAGTAAAGCACTCGGTATCACGGCCATCTGGTCACTGATGATTTTGCTTGCCGGTTGCGGTTCGGGGTCCATGGGAGCTGCTGGATCGGTGAGCAGCACCAAGGAATCGACGTCGGCATCTCCCTCGCCTACGCCTAGTCCAACGCCAAGCCAGATAGCCGGGAAAGCCTGCACCTCCGAGAAGAACACCCAAGCTGTGGCCGGCGAAACATACATCTGCACCGTCGATCTATCCGGAAAACTCGCCTGGCTGGACTCCGCAACAGCAACAAAGCTTTCTGATCAACGCGCGGCCGACGCTGCTGCAAAAGCCGCGGCAGAGAAGGCGGCAGCGGACGCAGTCGCGAAAGCTGCAGCGGACAAGGCAGCGGCTGATAAGGCTGCCGCAGACAAGCTCGCCGCCGACCAAGCGGCCGCTGCCAAAGCAGCCGCCGATCAAGCCGCGGCAGATCAGGCTGCTGCCGCTGCGGCTGCGAAGCCTGCCCCAGCCCCTGCCATTCAAAGTGGTTGCGACCCGAACTACGCCGGTGCCTGCGTGCCTGTTGCGTCCGACGTCGACTGTGCCGGAGGCAAAGGCAACGGACCTGCTTATGTCCGAGGCCCGGTGACAGTGGTTGGGTCTGACATTTATGGCCTGGACAACGACCATGACGGCATCGGCTGTGAGTAGGAGCTTCTGAAACTGCCACTGGACAGGATGATCTACGCATAGATAGTCTGTGCGTAGATCATCTAGCTTTGGGAGGCAATCATGTGGGACTACGAACACAGCGTTGAAACCAGCGCGGCACCCCAGGCGCTCTGGCAGCTTTGGGCCGACGTTGAAAACTGGGGTTCCTGGAACGCCGAAATTGAACGCGTTGAGATCGATGGCCCCTTCGCGGTGGGCTCGCAAATCCTTATGACGCCACCCGGGGATGAACCCATCCAGTTGCGAATCGCTGAAGTGGTGAACGGCGAGCTGTTCGTCGACGAAGCTCGCTTTGATGAGCTGCTGATCCGAACCGCCCACCGCTTGGACAGGCTCGACGGCGGTCGAGTCCGGCTGGTCTACAGGATGGAGATCACCGGTGCGGGTGCAGACCAGGTTGGCCCCGAGATCGGGCCTGCCATTACTGCCGATTGGCCGGAGACAATGGCTTCACTCGTCGAACTCGCCCAGCGCTGATGCCGCTCAACCCGGGCGAGAGTCCCGGTTTCCTGCTGTGGCACGCAACCTTGCGCTGGCAACGCGAGGTTGCTGCGGCGTTGGCTCCGATCGGCCTCACTCACGTTCAGTTCGTTTTGCTCGCCTGCACCTGGTGGCTCAACAAAGAAGGCGAGCATCCCAATCAGCTCGCCGTTGCCCGCCAGGCCGGTACCGACGTGAAAATGGCCTCGCAGGTGCTCCGGACCTTGGAGGTGAAGGGTCTCATTGAGCGGGAAGTCGATCCCTCGGATACCAGGGCAAAACGGCTACGTGTTACTGAAGCGGGCTCCGAATTGGCTCCACGTGCGATCGCCGCCGTGGAGCTCGCCGATGCCCAATTCTTCGAGCCGGCGCCCGTCGGTGACCTGGTGGCGCTGCTGAAAAAGCTGGCGCACCCGAGCGATTGATCGCGGACCCTGGCTAGCCTTCGCCCAGACGGCGCTGGACGTCGAGGAGGAACTTGGTGCCGGCGTCGGACAATTCACGCTCATACTGGCCCCATTTTTCGGAGCCCCAAAGCCTTAGGCAGTGGAATGCGCTTTGGACGACCTGCTCCAATTCGCGAGCTACTTCAATGGGTATATCGGCGCCGTTCATCAACCGGAGGCCGCGCTCGTTGAGCGCCAACTGGACTACTTGGGCACTCAGGTTCCGTGGTGGGCGATTACCGGATAATTCCCAGTGCAGTTTGAGTTGGGTAACGACATCCAGTCCCGCACCGTCAGGTGATGCCAAACGGTCAGCAATGTAGTGCCACAACATTGCTGGCCTGTTTACCAGTTTTCTACCCGCTGGGGTCAGGACGAGCCTGCCCTTGTTCTTTCGCAGGAGTTTCCATTCCTGCAAGTGTTGGCGGACGATGCGTACTGGGGCCACGTTGTACTCCGTGGAACTACTTCCGTGCCAGACCTCCTGCCATCCCAATTCAGCCATTGCCCGCTTGACCACAATCGGCTTCAGGTAGCCAGCCGATGTCAGCGGGAATCCGTCAAGCTCCGCCTCCTTCAAGAACCAAAGAGCTGGCCCCAGAACAAATTCCATCTCGTCAGGGGCTACCTCACCTGGCCAGAGCCGCTGCGCCAAACGAGTCAGTTGCCCATTAACAGCATCAAGGTCGAAAGCGTGGGCGTCGAACTTTGATGCCTTCTCCTGTGTTACCAGCTCAAGCCACTCAACAGCTTCCGTATGCTCTGGGTGCTTTGGATCTCCGACCACCCGCACAACGTTGGCGTAGCCATGCACTCCCCCTGAATCCTCGATTGGGCCACGCATTGCGCCGCCGGTGCACGTGATGGTCGATTCCTGAACCAATGCGGGTCCCACGACTTCGATTTCATGAGTCCAGTTGTCGCCAAAGTCGTAGTCGTATTCAAAGGACGACTTCCCAGGCTGGCTTGAGTCGAACAACTCGCCCAGTTCTACGCCGCTGGCCTCCTCCGAGCCTTCAAGTGGGTCGTCGTCTTCGGCGATCCTGGTGATGATCCGTTTCTTGCCCGCCCGGTCATGGCCGGCCACGGCGTAAAGATGTGCGTTCTTCCAATCGAATGCGCATTGAATCGCGCTGTGCAGATCGGCAACGGTGGCGCTCTCCGGGAGAACGAGCTGCCGCCAAATCAGCGGGTCCGTCTCACTAAGGGAAATACGAAGCTCGACGGCGGGGACTTGGATGGGTGACTCCATGCGCCAATTCTGCCAGTGGTCTTTGAGCGGGGCGCAATCGCGTCACACCACCTAGTCCGTCCCTGCGAACACTCATTTTTGGATTGAGGCACCCTCGATACCCTGAATTTGCCCGTATATGAGCACCTAGAGCGAACGAAAGAACACCTAGGCCGCTATTCCCGGCCATAGTCTCCTCTTGTGCCTTCGGGACGGGAAACCCGGTGTCCGGCGGGAACCCCACTCGTCCCAGGCGAAGGAGGCACAACGGCACGGCTCCACCTAAGAACCCCCAGGTGGAGTCGTGCCCAGCCGGTTTCCGGCGTAGGCCTATCGAAGGCTGGAGGAACTCCGGCGCAACCGGATCACCCTGAACACGATGCCCACCACGAACATCAGCACACCCAGACCGACAGATAGCGGCGGCAGTGTCGCAACCAACGCCACGCAGGCAACAGCTCCAGCCACTTGAAGTGCTTTCGGATACCGGCGGTCCTCGGCAGGCTGGGTGAAGGCCGCGATATTTGCAACCAAGTAATACAGCAGCACACCGAACGACGAGAAACCGATGGCGCCCCTGAGGTCAGCCACGGCAATAATCAGGCAAATTGCTACGGCGAGCGTCGTTTCGGCCCGGTGGGGAACCTTGTAGCGAGGATGAACGGCCGCGAGCCAGTGCGGGAGGTCGTGTTCGCGGGCCATCGCCAGGCTCGTCCTGCCCAGCCCTGCGATCAGCGCGAGGAGGGCCCCCAAAGAGGCGACTGCGGCTCCGATCCGAACAATCGGAGCTGCCCAAGGCATCGCACCAGCCGTGACAGCGTGGGCGAGGGGTGTCGGGGTCCCGGAAACACCCTCGGGTCCCAGCGCCGCCAACAACGTGACCGCTATGAGGGCATAAATGACGATGGTGATTCCCAGGGCGATCGTGATTGCCCTGGGAATGGTGCGGCGAGGCTCGCGAACTTCCTCCCCCATGGTGGCAATCCTTGCGTAGCCGGCGAAGGCAAAGAACAACAGCCCGGCCGACTGCAAGATGCCGTACCAACCGTGTGCCAGCAGACCCTCCCCCACAAAATTGCTGAAGTCAGGTCCCGAACCACCCCAAACGGCGGCCAGGGCTATCGCCAAAGCGGTCAGGACCGCGATCACCAAGATTCGGGTAAGTCCCGCCGTTCGAGTCACCCCGTGATAGTTCACAGCCGTCAAAATTACGACGGCGGCAATCGCCACCGGGCGCTCCCAACCTGCCGGTGCGGCATAGGCCGCGAAGGTCATCGCCATGGCCGCGGCGCTGGCCGTCTTGCCGATTACGAATCCCCATCCAGCCAGGAAGCCATACCAGGGCCCAAGCCGCTCCCGTCCGTAGACATATGTTCCGCCGGAGGTGGGGTATCTGGCAGCCAGTTGCGCGGAGGACGTCGCATTGCAGAAGGCCACGAAGGCCGCGACAACCAGGCCAATCAGCAGCCCGGATCCTGCAGCCGCCGCGGCTGGTGTGAAGGCCGCGAAAACCCCGGCGCCGATCATGGAGCCTAAGCCAATGAGGGAAGCATCGAAGGTGCCGAGGCGGCGGGCCAAGGCCGGGGAATTGCTCACGAGAACCCTTCACGCATCAAGGTCTGAGCTCTGCCGGTGTCACCGGAGACTCGTACTGAAAGATGCGTTCAGCCTAACGTGAGTCAGCGTGCTGCCATTGAATTGCCCACGAGGATGAAGAGGCCATTACGTGAGGTTGCGCCGGTTTTTCGCAGGGCGTTGGAGATGTGGTTTTCCACTGTTCTCGCGCTGATCCCAAGATGTTCAGCAATCTCAACGTTTGAGCGATGTCCTGCCAACGCAGCGACCTCAATTTCACGTTCGGTGAGTGGCGTCGTCCTGAAAGTGTTGAACGAGAGTTGCTCGTTGGTTGTGGGAAATCTTGCCGCGAACATCGAGGAAGCTTCGGCCATGGCCTCGGCCGCCGCGGTGTTTCCCTCCAGGACGTGGCGCTTGAGGGCACCTCGAAGGAGCATGCCGATCTGATAGTTGTCGGCATCCAATTCGTAGTGTTTCAGGAGGAGACCAAGCAGCTTGTGATCGCCTTCCACAACGGCGGTGGCAACGGCCATCATCTGGTCGTGAGCCGTTACACCGCTGTCCCGCAGGATCTTGCGCAGCAGATCCAGTACCGGGGCACCGGGACACAGGCATGTACATAGGAGTGCTGTCATGGTTGCTTCCAGAATGTAGCCGCTCTTCATCTGGCGTTTGATGAGCTTGACTGCATGCCGGTCAAAAACCGACGGCTGGGTAGTTTCTGCGGAAACGAGCTCATGTACACCCTTGCCGATACCGGGCAACGGACCAACATCAGGAACCTCACTCCGCGCCTGCGACGCGATGGACAGCGCTGGCGAGATCGCCGTGGTCGCATGCCGTAGGCCTGCGAGCCGCAGCATGGCGTCGTAAAGGACATCGACGACGAAGCCGGGACGGCCCATGGCAAAGACGCTGCTCATGAGGTACTCGGCTTCCTCGAAGTAGCCGCGGTACAGCAGACCGTGCGCCGCAACATAGCTACTGGCCACGACTCCGAACTGATCGAGATTTCGGCGGGCCTCGGCACGCCAATCCAGCGCGAAGACCAAGGAGTCCTCGATCCTGCCTGCTGCAAAAAGCGCGAAACCGTGAAGAAACGGGCGAAGATGCGGGAAGGCGTCGTCGTCCTCAGCCTTCTCTGTCACGTCGAGGACCTTACCCGGCTGAAAGCGATACAGCTCAAGCAAGCTTTTGACGAGTCCTTCCAGGCCCAGCGGTTCATGCTCAGAGCCCTCGGCGGAAGGTTCGACACTTGGCGGAATCCGACCATGCGAGGCGTTGATGAAGAGGATCGCGGCCTCGGCCGTAGAGGCCTGTTCCGGGTTCTGCTCGGCGAATCCATTCAGGATGTCCACTGCCGCACTCACGCCTTGCCCTGAGTAGATTGCAAGGAAAGCCTTGGTGATCGCGAGGAAGAGAACGTCATTGGGGTCGCCGTTGAGCGTTGACGTCTCCTGGCAGACGCGGGTTGCCCGCATAACGTTCACCGGCGCTCCCCAGTAAACCCTGAGCAGAGCGGCAGCATTGGTCGCGGACTTGTTCGCTTGCCATCGTTCATAGCGCGTGCGTTCGCGGCCCGCACTGTGATCGTGAAAATGCCGGGCGGTTACGGCGTCATCGTTTCCCTTTTCGAGCCGCAAGGACCCCAGCACCCGGGATAGGCAGTCAGCAGTGGTGGAATTGCCCTGCGCAGTTTGAGGCACGCCCTCAAGTGCACCAGCAATCTTGTTCCGCAAGAGGTGCCGGTCCCTGAGCGTCTTTTGGCCCCGGAAATAGTCTGCGATGACTGGCGGGCTTATCGCCGCGATCGGTCCATTGTGGTGATCGTCCATGACTGACAGGAATCCCCGCCGTTCAAGGCCTTCCAGCACATCGGGCTGAACCACCTTTTGAAGAACGTCTACACGGGCGGTGCCAAGGATTGCCATAGTGTGCAGGGCAGTGACTTCTTCCGGTTCCAGGTCCGCCAGTAGCTCTTCGAGGGTTCCTCGCAGATGCTCGTTCCAGAGGCTGTCACCTGTCATTTGCCACTGCCGGCCACGCATAACCAGCAGGTCGCTTAAGGCCGCGGTCTCCGTAATGCGGACGATGAGCCGAGGGTTGCCGCCGGACTTGGTCAGGATTCTGGCTGTTGTGTCGGCATCTGCAGCAGCCCCCAGCACCTGCGTCACCAAAGTGTGTACCTGCTCAAAATGGAGTGGGTTCAGTTGCAGCAAAGCTTCGCGGCCACTGTTCATGACGGCCAGTTGACCTCTTGAGATCGAGCCGCTGTCCGGAGCCGTGACGATCAGCGGACAATCGGACCTGCGCCGAACGGATTCCAGGACCGCCAGCGATTCGATGTCCAGCAGATGGATGTCGTCCACTATCAGGACGTGCTTTCCAGGCTTGGATATCTGGCTTGAGAGCGCATCTGCCATATCCATAACTCCGCTGCGGCCGGGCCGAAGCTCTAAACCCAGGCTCTTGATGGCTGCATACGGAATTGAGCGATGCGTCCGAAGGCCGCTGACTAAGTGGATTGCGATGCCGGTTTTTTCCAGGTTGGCCACGACATTTTGCAGCACCGTGGTCCTGCCGCTTCCGGGGGCTCCAATAATCCGCACGCTTATGCCGCGGCCAACGAAATCGAGGATGCGCTGAACCTCAGAATCGAACACTCGATCCAACCTTCTGTTTCTGTGGATGACCGACATGCGGCTCACTTCGCAGGTTAGATTTCGGAAACGGGACTAGGTGGCAAAACAGCCTTGCACAGGCCGCTTAAGGCCCGTCTAGGTGGCGATTCTGGCAAAAATGAGTGCTCCCGCGACTCGCCTAGGTGCTGAGCCTGCTTCGAATGAGCTATTGGGAAAGAGTCGTTGGCAGTCTGTTCGTCCATGGAAGGCCCTCGGTTTCGTAGTTGATATCAACCACGCTACGGACGTTCGAAGGTGAGTTACAGGGGTGTAATTCGCTATGTGGATATATGTTCTAAGCATCTTTTCTGGATGAGAATATATCTACTACAAACGCGATGACCGCGAGCGGGCGGAGGCTCCAGCCTGCTCAGATCGCAGCGGCAGCCATCGCCACATTGCTGCTGTGCAGGCACCCATCGAGATGCCGACGACCGCGGCCACGACAAGGTGCTCGGTAAGCCAGTCCTCCGGCGCATTGCCAGCCTGATATGACAACCGCATACTGACGGCCCAGGCGACGCCCGTGACTGCAGTCCATATAATCCCAACTTTGGCGGACCACCGGGCGGCCCACCATTGCCCCAGGCCGAGTACCAAGCCTCCTAGACCTGCCATGAGCGGCCACCCCACGGCGTCTGGAAGCATGTCTCCAAAACTGTGCGCCACCAGCAAGGACACAGTGGCCCCAAGGATCCACCGCCAGGCGCGTAGTCCGGACCGCCTCAACAGCACTGCTTGGAGACCACCAACTAAGAGCCCGGTGGCAATGCCGTTCACCAGCGCTCCGGCCGGGTTGAAGTTGAAGGAGTCACCGTTATTGGGCGGCAGGGCGCCAGGGAAATGGAACAGGACACCCGACAGCACTACGCTCAAGGCCGTAGTGAGGAGCCATAGTAAAGGAAAGACCCATGGGGAGCGGGTTCCTAATCTTTCGTTGCCCATGCAGCACCCTCTTATCCAGGACAGGCTGGCAAACAAGCCAAACCCGACCCATCATTCTGCAGCTAGCAGTAATTATGGCGGGCGGCGTGCGAAGGGCAAGGGCCCCGGGGCTGAGATGGCCCCAAGGCACAAGAAAAAGCAGGGCCGGTCAATGACCGGCCCTGCTTTTTCGTTTATCCGAAGACTAGATAGCCTGGATGTTTACTGCCTGGGGACCCTTGGGGCCCTGCTCGACGTCGAAGGAAACCTTCTGGTTCTCTTCGAGGGAGCGGTAGCCCGAGGAGTTGATCGCAGAGTAGTGAGCGAAAACGTCCTGGCTGCCATCTTCAGGAGAGATGAAGCCGAAGCCCTTTTCGGAGTTGAACCATTTCACGGTACCTGTAGCCATTTTTTCAGTCCTTACTGAAGGTGGAGATGCTCCCGACTTTCGGGTCTCCGGTGTGGGGTGTTCTCCACCGTTACTTCAGAAGGTCGCGATCCAGATGGATCACGGGGACTGCCTGAACTACCAAATGCCAAACACAACAACACCGTCAAGTTTACATAGATCTGAGCAGATAGCTAGTGGGACGTCAGATTAATCAATCCGATGGGCCAGAGGACGAGAACAAACTGTCGGACATCTGGCTTAGCCTTTGAAGCAGGAAACCAGCTCAAAGCCAGCACGGACCAATCATCGAAGGACCAAATGGACTACTACGCGATCAACACTCTGCGTGAAAGCCATGCAGGCTGGGCACTCCTCCGAGCGCAAAACGCGCCCCTCGCCCTGCACTTCTTCATGTCCGCCTTCACTGATCCCAATCAACGAAACCTCGGCCGTCAGCAGTTGGTCGACGTTCTGGACGATGTCCTGTTCGGCGTGCGGGAGTCTTATGGCGAGGATAAGTTCCCGCGCAATGCAGCGGAGTACCTGGACGACTGGGCGGCGCCGGAACGTGCTTGGCTGCGCAAGTACTACGTCCAGGGCGAAGACGAGCCGCATTACGATCTCACGCCTGCGGCCGAGGACGTGGTGAGATGGGTCGAGAGCCTTAAGGGCCGCGAGTTCGTGGCCACGCAGTCCAGGCTGACGAGTATCTTCGCGGTCCTGAAGACCCTGGTACAGCAGTCGGAGACAGACCCGGAAGTGCGTCTTGCTGAACTTCAACAGCAGCGGGACCAAATCGACAAAGAGATGCAGCAGATCCGGGACGGCAACGTGAAGGTGATGACTGCGCCGGAGGCCCTGGACCACTTCCAGCAGCTAACCGCTTTGGCGAAAGATCTGCTCTCGGACTTCCGGGAAGTCGAGCAGAATTTCCGGAAACTGGACCGCCAAGTACGCGAGCAAATTGCTACGTGGGACGGCAGCCAGGGCGAACTCCTCGACTCGATCTTTGCCAACCAGCAGGACATCGGAAGCTCACTCCAGGGCCGCACCTTCCAGGGTTTCTGGGACTACCTGATGTCCCCGCAGCTCAGGAGGGAACTCAACGACCTCCTTCACAGGGCCACGCAGATTGAGGCCTTGTCCCGCATGGACAACCTCCACACCATCACCAACCTCCACCAGGACTGGCTGCCGGCAGTGGAGCAGACCCAAAGCACAGTCAGGCAACTGTCGCAGCAAATGCGACGACTTTTGGACGACAAAGTCTTCCTTGAAAACAAGCGCATCATGCAACTGATCCGCAGCATCGAGGCGAGCGCGCTGGACCAACGGGACCAGCCGCCGTCGAACTTTGTCATGGAGATTGAGGCGCCGTCCGTGGACGTCGCCTTGCCGTTCGAGCGGCCACTTTATGAGCCGGGCAGCCGCGTGATGGTGATGGACGAGGTGGTAGCTGCGGATGACCAGGAGCTGGATGCCAGCGCGCTGTTCAGCCAGTTCCATGTTGACAGGGAGCGCCTGAAGTCCAACATCGAAAGTGTCCTTGAGGAGTCGGACCAAGCGACGCTGGCAGATATCACAGCCGCACACCCGTTATCGCAGGGCCTCGCGGAGGTGGTGGCGTATTACCAGCTTGCTGCAGAGTCGGACTGGGCAAGCATCGATCCCGAAAGCACGCAACAACTAACGTGGCAGTTGGAAGACGGCAGCACCCGGGAAGCAACCATCGAGCAAATCATCTTTGTGAGGCCGGCATGAACATTGCAAGCGAAACCACTACGTCGGACGAGCTGCCGGCGGTTGTGACCAAGCTGTTCAAGGGCGTTGTGTATGCGGAAACTGACGAGAAGGTGTGGCAGTCGCTGCTCACCTTGACATCGCAGGTGCGCGATTACGTGGCCGTGCTGGGGCTGAACCTGATCCTTGATGAGTCGGAGGGCTACGCCTTCCTGAAATCGCGTGAGGATCCCGAAGGCACGCTCCCCCGGCTTATCCCCCGCAGGCAACTCACCTTCGATGTCAGCCTGTTGCTCGCCTTGCTCCGGAAGCGGCTGCTGGAATTTGATACGAACAGCAGCGAACTCCGCCTGATCATGACGGAAGAGGAGCTGAGGGACATGGTCTCGGTGTTCTTACCGGAATCGAGCAACGAGGCAAGGATTCTGGACCGGTTGAGCACCAACATCAAGAAGGTGGTGGAGCTCGGTTTCCTGCGAAGGCTCCGCGGCGAAACGGGCACGTACGAGGTAGCGCGGATTTTGAAGGCGTACGTTGATGCGCAGTGGCTGGAAGAGTTCGACGCGCGGCTGGCCGACTATCGCGAATCACTCACCGGGAGTAAATGACCATGAGCACTGATGTTCAGGACAGCCTCTTCACGCTGGAGGAACAAGCGCACGACGGCGCTCTACCGCCCGGGTTCAGGCTGCAGCGTTTGGAGCTGCTCAACTGGGGCACGTTCCACGGCGGCGTGCGCACGTTCCGTTTGGATGGGGCGAACAGCCTGCTGACAGGCGACATCGGCTCGGGTAAGTCCACGGTGGTGGATGCGATCACCACGCTTTTGCTCCCCGCCAACCGGATTGAGTACAACAAGGCCGCAGGTGCCCAGAAGCGTGAACGCACGCTGATGTCCTACGTCAGGGGCTTCCACAAGAGCACCCGCAGTACGGGCGGCGAGTACTCCAAGCCTGTTGCGCTGCGAGCGCCGGGCACGCTCACGGTGGTCCTTGGCGTCTTCCACAACGACGTTGTGGACAAGACGATCACGCTGGGCATCACCTTGTGGACCATGCAGGAAGCCGGCCAGCCCACGCGTTTCTATTCCCTGGCCGAGACGGAGCAATCAATCGCCGAGGACTTCTCCAACTTCGGCCAGGATCCGGCCAAGCTGAAGAAGAAACTCCGCGCGGCCGGGGTGAGCGTCCACGATACCTTCGACCCTTACGCTGCGGCCTTCAAGCGGCACTTTGGCATCAGCGGCAACCAGGCCATGGATTTGTTCCACCGCACGGTTTCCATGAAGCAGGTGGAGAACATCACCCACTTCGTCCGCACCAACATGTTGGAGGACGATGACGTGGAGGCACGGATCACCAAGCTGATCAGCCATTTCGACGATCTCAAGAAGGCACATGAAGCCGTGGTCCGCGCAAAGGACCAGATCGAGATGCTCAAGCCGATCCGGGAAAGCGCAGCCACCCATCAGAAGCTGAGCTCGGAAGAACACCAGGCCCGCCAGCAACGTGACCAGCTGCATCCATGGTTCACCGACCAGCAGCTCAGGCTGAGCCTTGAACACCAGGCTGAGCTGGAGCAGACAGGTCAGAAGCTCCGCGAGGACAGCACCCAATTGGCCTCGGACATGGCCCGGCTTCGCCACGAACTCGCAATCGTCCAAGAGGATATACGCACCAGTGGCGGCGGCAGGCTGGCCGCCATCGACGCCGAAGTCGCGCAGCTTGAAGAGACGGCCCAGACGCAACGCAAGCGTTTCGAGCAGTACTCAGCTGCCGCCGTCGAGCTTGGGTTGAACGCTCCTGAAGACCGGGTTCTGTTCGATGCGAACCGGGCCCGGCTGGGCGAGGTGGAACAGAGCCTCGCGGTCAGGGCGGCGGAGCTGCAGGAGCGCCGCACCGCCTTCCATTCAGAACTCAACGAGCTGGCGGCGCGCAGGGAGAACATCGACGCCGAGTTGGCGAGCCTTGGTTCCCGGCCCACGTTGCTTGAGCGCCCGCAGCTGGAGCTTCGGCGTCGTATCTGCGAGGGCACTGGCATTGCCGAGTCCGCACTCCCCTATGCGGCCGAGCTGCTGCGCGTCCGCGAAGGCGAAGCCGAATGGGAAGGTGCCGCTGAGCGGACGCTGCGGGGCTTTGCGCTGTCCCTGTTGGTTTCGGCGAAACACTACGCTGCGGTGAGCTCGTGGGTTGACGCCAACGATCTCAAGGGCAGGCTTGTCTACCGGAAGGTGGGTGACTCGTACTCGTCACGGCCGCCTGCACCGGGGACCTTGGGGGCGAAGATCGCCATCAAGCAGGGCACGCCGTTCCGCGATTTTCTGCTGGATGAGCTCAGCACGCGGTTCGACTACATGTGCTGCGACACCATGGAGGATTTCCGCAGGTATCCCAAGGCGCTCACCATCAACGGGCAGTTGAAGGGCACCCGCGGCCGGCATGAGAAGGATGACCGCAAGGGTCTCATGGACCGGCGCACTTTCGTGCTGGGCTGGGACAACCACGAAAAAATTGTCCGGATCCGTGCCGAACGCGACGACGTCGATGGCAAGCACCGCAGCGTCGGTACCCAGTTGGCGAAGGTGGATACGTCTCTTGGTGACGTGGGCCGGTTGCGGCAGTTGCTGGGCAACGTCGGGTCCGTGGCTGAGTTTTCCGAGATCAGCTGGAAGTTGACCGCCCGCAAGGTCCAGGAACTGAAGGACGAGAAGCTCGAGCTCCAGTCGGGCAGCAGCGTATTGCAGCAGCTCACCGCGAAGGAGTCGGAGGTTTCCGGCCGCATTGAGCGGCTGCAAGAGCGGTCGGACAAGGTCCAGCAGAGGCTCGGCGCCAACGAGAATGCGGCGCGGGATATCGCGGCAGCTATTGAGGAATGCCGGCTGACGCTGACGGATCAACCGCTAACGGACGACGACGGCGTGTTGGCGGCAGTAGCCCAGCTCACCGCAGCGGCACTCGGTGACAAGGAACTCACCTACCGGAACACGGGTGCCGCTGAGAGTTCCGTTCGATCGGGGCTGACGGCGAGGATTGACGGGCTGACCAAGCGCATCGCGAATGCTGCCGCCACCACCGTGCGGCTCATGGCTGACTTCCGCAGCAAGTACCCCAACGAAACCACGGACATAGATGCAACCCTGGAAGCCGCGGATGAGTTCAACCGGCTCCTTGAACAGCTGGAGTGCGATGACCTGCCCCGGTTCGAGGCGCGATTCAAGGACTCGCTGACGCATAACACCATCCACGAGGTGGTCGCTTTCAATGCTTTCCTGGACAGCAGGCGGCAAGACATCGTGAACCGGATCAGCGAGATCAACCAATCATTGGCGGAGATCGAATACAACCCGGGCCGGCACATCCAGTTGGAGCACCAGAGCTCCACGGATCTTGATGTGAGGCAGTTCGGCATTGACCTGCGAGCCTGCTCTGAAGGAACCATCGGCGATGACGATCAGTACTCGGAACAGAAGTACCTCCAGGTGGAGCGGCTGATCGAACGCTTCCGGGGTCGCGAGGGCTACAGCAGCTTGGACGAACGCTGGACGGCCAAGGTCACTGATGTGCGGAACTGGTTTACCTTTTCGGCCTCGGAGAGGTGGACGGAGACCGGCGAAGAATTCGAACACTTCACGGACTCCGGCGGCAAGTCCGGTGGGCAGAAGGAGAAGTTGGCCTACACGATCCTGGCGGCGGCCTTGGCGTTCCAGTTTGGGTTGGCGGCTGGGAAGGGAGCTGCCCGGGGCGCTTCGGGCGGCGCCGGCAAGGGCAGAAGCTTCCGTTTCGTAGTGATTGACGAGGCCTTCGGCCGGGGCTCCGACGAGTCCGCACGGTATGGCATGGAGCTGTTCCAACGCATGAAGCTGCAGTTGCTGATCGTCACACCGTTGCAGAAGATCAACGTCATCGAACCTTTTGTGGCGCACGTGGGCTTCGTAGCCAACACCAACGGGAACGACTCCCAGCTTCGGAACATGACCATCACGGAGTACCGCGAAGAACGGCAGAAGCGTGCCGGGTAAGTCTGCGCGGTCCCGCTGGACGTCGCTGTCCTCGCTGCGAGCGATGTCATTAACTGCGTGGGACCGCGGACAGCTGTTGCGGGAGGCTCTTGAACCCTCCGGCACGTATCCGCGGCGCCGTGCTTTAAAGCGGCCCTCTGCCACGGAGCTTCGCGACAATTATTCGGCTGCCCGTGAATGGGCTGCGGAGCTGTTCGCCGCCGCAGGCCCGTTCAGTCTGGAAACGCTCGACGTCGGCCGCACCACTATCGGTTCAAACCACCTTCCCGCTGTGGCTGTGTTTCCGTCGGTGGAGGACGAGGTTGGATTCGTTGGTAAATTGCGGGAGTTAGCCCGGTTCCGAACTCTTACTGCTTCACTGGTGGATCTTGATCCCTTGTTGAAGGCGTGGGCGCTGAAGCGACCACTCGCACTCTTGGAGTTGGGCGATGCAGCGTTGACTGCTGCGCGGGTGGCTTTGTGGCTCCGCGATCATCCCACTCCGGGGATCCATGTTCGGCAGTTGAGCCTGCCCGGGGTGCACACGAAGTTCATCGAGACGCATCGGCGGACGATTGACGAGATTGCATTGGTGCTTCAGAGCTCCCAGGCCCAGGATGCACCGCCCGTCGCTTCAGGCGAGGACGAGCTGCTGGACGTGCCCGCGGTTTCTGACGCCGGCGAGGCCTTGCTAGGACGATCCGCCGCCCGAACCCCGGCTGCACGCTTCGCGGTCCGCCACGGCTTTCTCCATCCCCCGGAACAAGTGCGCTTCCGGCTTCTGGATCCGGCAATCCCGTTGCTGGGTGATGCCCGGGACATCACTGTGACAGCATCAGCCTTCCGGACCCTTCGGCTGCCCGTCACTCACGTGATCATCACCGAAAACCTCGTGAACTTCTTGGCTCTTCCGGAGCGGCCGGACACAGTGGCGATCTTTGGTGCTGGCTATGGATTTTCCTCTCTGCGGGAGGCCTCCTGGTTGCAGGAGTGCGACGTTCTGTACTGGGGGGATCTGGACACGCACGGTTTCCGGATCCTGGATCAGCTCCGCTCCGTCCATCCGCATGTGTCGAGCGTGCTCATGGACGAGAAGACCCTGCTGGCACATCGCGATGCTTGGAGCGTGGAGGCAACCCAGTCCCGCGCTTCTCTGGGCAGGCTGACTCCTGAAGAAGCCCGCCTCTACGAGGCTTTGCAGACGGGCAGCTACGGCGACGGCGTGCGACTGGAACAGGAGCTGATTGGCTGGGAGTGGGCGATGGAGAGGCTTGAGAGTGGAATGAACACTAAACCTTTCCGTACATTTGCCGTACACTAGAGCAAGGAGGTAAGACCTTGGCAATCACCAAATCGCGACGCTTAGAGTTGCGCACTGACGAATCCACGGACCGGTTAATCGCTGAAGCCGCGGAGCTTCTCCATGTTTCAAAGACTGCGTTTGTAACTGACGCAGCCCGACAAGCCGCACAGCGGGTCATCGCGCGCGCAGATGTCACCCTCATGGCTCCGGAAGTTTTTGACTCAATGATGGCTTCACTGGATGTTCCTGACGAGTCAGCAGGGCTTGAGGCGCTTTCCAGGCTCCCTAGACTTATCCGTCGATGAATGAACCTACCTACGACGTTGTGAAGTTGGCCCCCGGCATCGAACTGGGGGCCTTCGATTGCGGTGAAGCAAGCTACAACGAGTGGCTCACCGAGTACGCATTGAAGTCAATGGATTCGGGGGCAAGCATGGTCTACCTTCTCCTTGAGAACAAAGCCACTGACGACAGCCGCGTAGCTGGGTACTTCGCCATCTGCCCAACGCTTGTCGTCCGGGATGACATGCCTAAACCTGTACAACGTAATATGCTCCGAAACACTCCCGGCTGGCTCCTGGCCAAACTCGCCCTCGACATCACGCTTCGGGGCGACAAGGAGAAACGATGGGGTTCACAGCTACTGCGCGTGGCATTAGAGACCCTGGTTGAAGCCGCAGCCGTCGGAGGAGGGCAAGTTATCGTCGTTGATGCTGATAACCCAGGTCTGGTCGGGTGGTACACGCGTCATGGCTTCACAGCGACGGGCGCTGACGATCTACGCCTGTACATGAAAGTCTCGACCGCCCGGAAGTACCTGATGAACGCCGTCGCCTGATCTTCTAGATCTCGCCTTCTCCCAACGGCTAAACCGCCCGCCAACACAACGAATCCAGTCACGGCCGTCACGTTTCGCCCCCAGCAGACACCTGATGAAGGGATAAACGCGAAAGCTGAGGCGGGACATTTAGATGGACAACGAACACGGAGCCAGCGGAACCAAGCTCGGACTACTGCCGTTCAACAGCATCTCGCGCCCGGCACGGAGGCTCTAAGTACGCCGTGTTGCAGTCGAATCGCACTCGGGCGGGTTTGCTGGCGGTCGTGGTCAGCTTGTCCTCCATGCAAGTGGGCAATGGATTGGCCGTTGGACTGATCGAAGCCATGGGCCCCAGCATGGCGACGACACTAAGGGTGGGCATCGGTGCGCTGCTGCTTCTGCCAGCACTCCTGCTCAATGGGTCTTCGATAGCTCCTCGCCCTCGCTCTCGCCCAAGGCAGGTCGCGGCGTATGGCATTGTGTTGGGCTTAATGCAGGTTTCCTTCTACCAGGCAATTTCCCACATCACGCTGTCACTGGCTGTTTCCATAGAGTTCCTGGTCCCACTCATCGTGGGCTGTTTGCGTTCACGGTCCCCTCGGACCAAGCTGCCAGCGGTTGGAGCCATGCTCGGGCTAGGTCTTATTGCCGATTACAGCGGAGGCTCAAGCCTTGCTGGGGCATTGTGGGCCCTACTGACGGGCGTCCTCCTGAGCATCTACATCAAGCTCGGGACCGACATGCCACCCGGAACTCACCCGTTGGTGATGCTGTCCAAGGCCCTTTGGATTGCCTTGCCGGTTGTCGTAGCGGCCCAGCTCATGTCCCCATCGTCAGTTCCCCCAACCATGGTTCCGTTCACGTCCGGGGCAATCGCCGTAGCGGTTTTGACGATGATCATTCCGTTTTCCTTGGAATTGTTTGCAATGGCGCGTCTGCGGCCTCTCCCATTCGCGATGATCTCGGCCTTGGATCCGGCCTTAGCATCGGCTGTCGGGGCCGTGGCCCTTCATCAACTTCTGAATCTCCGTCAATTCACGGGGTTGATTATTCTTACCGGATGCGCCGTTCTGGCCATCTGGGCAGACACAAAACGGGCCCCCGATAACCACGTGAAGAGCTAACGAACATTGGCATCCCCGCCGCAGAGCCAAATCGCGTCTGCCGTCCAATCCACCAGATGGTGACTATCGAACCGCCCGGGCCGTAAGCTGCAGACGGATCTCTTCTCACGCCTAAACCAGGAGGACGAGCAATGCAGATGCCCAAGCCGTCGGATGCCGACAAGGAACGTTTCCGTTCAGTGCTGCCCGACCATCCCGACGTCGTCGTCAAACCAATGTTCGGCAACCTCGGCGCTTTCGTGAATGGCAACATGTTCGCCGGTCTGTTCGGGCCTACTATCGGCGTCCGCCTTTCCGAGGCCGACAAGGCCGAGCTCGAGTCGGATCACGAGACTCAACCTTTCGGCCCCGAAGAACGCCCCATGGGCGGTTATGTTGGTCTGCCCGAAGCGTGGAACGAGGACGCCGCGCAGGCCGAGCCTTGGGTGGCCAAGGCCTTTGACCATGTTGCAGCCCTGCCGCCGAAGGCACCCAAGAAAAAGGGCTCCAAAAACTAGGACCTCTTCAGCTCGACGGACCCTCGCCAAACCAGCCAATAAGTGCTGAGATCAAGCTATGCCCTCGATGAATGGACGAACAGCGCTCGTGACCGGGGCCACGGGCGGCCTGGGTAAGGCCATCGCCACTGCACTTGCACGCGAAGGAGCGTCCGTCGTCGTGGTTGGACGTTCAGCAGCGCGGGCAGAAGATGCCATCCGCGATATCCGGGCCAAAGAACCGAACGCGGTTCTCGAACCGCTCGCTTGCGACCTCTCAAGCCAGGCCTCGATCCGGTCGGCAGTAGACGGGTTCCTGTCGCGCCACGACAAGTTGGACGTGCTGATCAACGCGGCTGGAGTATTCCGCAAGGAGCGTCACGTGACCCCGGATGGGCTTGAGCTCACGTTCGCCACGAATGTGATGGGCTACTTCCTGCTGACGAACCTGCTCCTGGACGCGCTCAAGCGCGGCGCCGGCGCAGATGGGGCGCGGACTTCGAGGATCGTTAACATCGCCTCCAAGTATTCGGGAGGCCCGTCCACCACCAAGATCGACTTCGACGATCTGCAAACCGCCAAGGGCAGTTACAGTTACCTTCGCGCCACTCCCCCAACAATGCTCGGTCGGGTCCTGTTGACGCAGGAATTCGCGGAGCGCCTTCGCGGATCCAACGTGGTGGTGAACGCCGTGCACCCGGGCCTGGTAAAGCACACGGCGCTACTCCAGGACGTTGGCGGACCTTTCCGCTGGATGACGAACACCTTCGGCGCGACTGCTGAGAAAGCTGCCGATACCCCCGTCTGGCTGGCCACCGCTCCAGAAACTGCCGCTGTGTCCGGGAAGCTCTGGGCGAAACGCAAGGAACTGCCGACGCCCGGCATGGGCTCTGATCCGGCGGCGCGGAAGCGGCTGTGGGAAGAGTGCACCCGCCTGGCCAAGATCCTGTGACATTCCGCCCCTGAACAGCCCTCCCGAAGCCGCATCTCCAGGCGTACAGTGCAGCCATGGAACCCATTCGAGTGGTCCTCCTTCCGGGCAGTGTCCTTCCTGCGGGGCCCGCCTATGGTGCGCTGCTTGAGGCCTTGGGGCCGGACGTCGACGCCGTGGCCAAGGACCTGGATCTCTATGAGGGCGACCAACCGCCGTCGGACTGGACGCTCGACACCGAAGTCGACGGCGTCCTGCGGGAGGCAGGCGCCAAACAATGGGACATGTTCCACCTCGTGGGCTATTCGGGCGGCGGGGCCGCGGCCCTCGCCTTCGCTGCCAAGTATCCCGAGCGCCTGCTTAGCCTCACACTGTTGGAACCCGCATGGGCGGGAGACTGGGGCTGGAGCCAGGCCCACGCCCGCTTCTGGGAGCAGCTGGGCGCGCTCGAGTCGCTGCCTCCGGAGCAGTTCATGCCGGAGTTCATGAGGCTGTCGGTGAGGCCCGACGTCGTCCTGCCGCCTCCGCCGGCGGGTGACCCGCCGCCGTGGATGGCCAAGCGGCCTGCCGGAATCAGGGCGTTCCTGAAGGATTTCCGGAACTATCATCTGGACCGCGAGCGCCTGGCTTCTTTTGAACGTCCCGTGCTGTACGTTCTGGGCGGCCTGAGCAACCCGGACCAGTACGGTGACATCGCCGATCGCCTATCCACTGTTTTCCGGGACTACCGTGTGGAGGTGTTTGAGGAACGCCACCACTTCGATCCCCCGCACCGGATTGAACCCGGGAGGCTCGCGGGCATGTTGCGCGAGCATTGGCAACGAGCCGAGGGCAGCAACAATGCCGACTAAGCCAATAGACACGGTCATCATCGGCGCAGGGCAGGCGGGACTCGCGACGAGCTACTGGCTCACCCAGGCCGGCGTCGAGCATCGGATATTGGAGCGTCGGGATTCCCTGGGTGGCGCATTCCAGGATCGCTGGGACGGGTTCTATATGAACACGCCGAACTTCAGCCTGGACCTGCCCGGCATGCCCTACACCGGCGACGAGCCTGAGGCCTTCATTCCCCGCAACGCTGTGGTCAACCTCTTCAGGCGCTACGCGGAGGTGATCGGCGCTCCCGTCCACACGGGCGTGGACGTAACGCGGCTGGCCGCTTCCCCCGACGGCGGATTCAGTATTGAGTCGTCGCTCGGGCACATGAAGGCCCGCAAGGTGGTGTTGGCAACCGGCGCGTACCAGGTCCCCAAGGTCCCGGCCGTGGCCGCCGGCCTTTCCAAGGAGATCGTCCAGCTCCACACGCACGACTACCGCAATCCGAACCAGCTGCCCGACGGCGCCGTCCTCATCGTCGGAACAGGCCAGTCCGGCGGTCAGATCGCCGAGGAACTGCACGACGCCGGCCGCGAAGTCCACCTTGCCGTCTCCACCTGCCCCGAAGCACCCCGACGCTACCGCGGCCACGACCTCATCTACTGGATGCTCGAAACCGCCAAGCACGGCCCCGACTACGGCATCAACGCCCTCACCCGCGAAGCACTCCCCTCCCCCGCCGCCCGCTTCGCCTGCAACCCACTGCTCTCCGGCACCGAAGGCGGCCACGACATCCACCTCCGCGAACTCGGCCGCCGCGGCATGCACCTGCACGGCCGCCTGGAGAACGTCGACGACGGCGACATCACCTTCAGCGACGACCTCCCCGAACGCCTCGCAACAGTCGAATCCAGCTTCAACCAACGCATGCGGAAAGCCATTGACGCCTACATTGCAGCGGCGGGGATTGATGCTCCAGGGCAGGCCCCCTTGCCCTCGGACGACTGGCTGCCCGCTGAGCCAGCGAGGTTGAACCTGGCCCAAGCAAACATCACGTCAGTCCTGTGGGCCACCGGATACAAACTCGACCTGTCCTTCATCGACATCCCCGTCCTGGACGAATGGGGCTACCCAAAGCACACGGCCGGCGTCACCGAACAGCCCGGCCTTTACGCGGTGGGCCTCCCGTGGCTGACACGGCACTACTCATCGATCCTCGGCGGTGTGGGGCTGGACGCGGAGTACGTGGCGGGGCGCGTTGCCGCGTGAATAATGGCCTAAGGACACACCGCCGCGGAACAGAACTTAGCGATAGGGACCTCATATCTGTCATTGCCGTAGGGAGTCTTGGTATTCGAGCGCGTTACCGACCTGAGTGGGCCCGGGCAGCTCATGCTCCGGCCTTCGCAGGACGTTGGGTCAAACGACGCTGGGCAGCGAGATCCTGATCGCTCGTTGAGACGCGCCGATTTTCATTCCAGTCATACATAAGGAACACGATTGCGGTAATCTCCCCTCATAGTGCATCTCATCGTGCGGTCTTATGTACGTGATCCAAGCCAGCAACAGCATGGAACGTGTAAGTGGTTCCATCGGCACGATGATCGACCGGCTTACGGGCGCGCAAGTTCACCACCCAGCACAAGGTTCACAACGAGGAACAGACGAGGACCGCACCCGGTCTGGAAAGAGAAAAGTAAAAGAGTAATTGGTATTGCAGTTTCTCTTTCGGTCCAAAATAACTTTCCCGTTAACTTTTCGCCGCATCTGCTGATGAGGCGATCCGCAATGGGCACTTAGTATATGGGAATGAAGCTAAGCGCAGACCCCTACCAGATGGGGTTCCAACGGATGAAGGAACTGGCCAAGTCCGACTACAGTGGCCGGAACGAAGACACGACTCGCTTTCAGCTTATCGATGCTCTTTTGGTCGAGTGCCTCGGGCATCCTCGCAGCTCATTCGTAACTGAGGAACACGCAAAACCCGGCTTCGCAGACTACGTTATTTCCGCCCCAGGCCGTTCCCTTGTAATCGAAGCAAAGAGGGAGGGCAAAGCCTTTGAGCTTCCCGTCGGGCTCGAAGGCCGAACTACGGTATCAATGCAAACCCTATGCGGAGACCCAATGGCTAAAGAGGCCGTCGAGCAAGTACTCGGATATGCGCAAAGGATGGGCATCCCCTTAGCTGGTATTGCGAACGGTCATCAGCTGGCGGTGTTTCTGGGCTCTCGGACGGACGGCAAATCACCATACGAAGGAGATGCCCTGGTTTTCGCATCCTTCAAAGACATGGTGGAGAGATTCAGGGCGCTTTGGGACATGTTGAGCCGAGAGGCTCTCGTTCAACGAAAGCTCGTGCAAGTTCTGATGGCGGGCTCCCCAAACGAGCAACCACCACCGAAAATGTCGGCAAGTCTTCTCAATTATCCAGGTTTCCGCCGTCGCTCCGCTCGGGAGACCGATCTGAAGATTCTTTCAACCGTTTTCATTCAGGACATCGAAGGAGACGCACACGTCTCTGATGACTTCCTCAGAGAGTGTTACTACGAGAGCGGGACGCTTTCACAGTACTCGTTGGTAAGCAAAGAGATATTGAGAAATCGCTATTCCGCTCTGCCGGACCTGCTCGGCGTCGAAGCGGAGGGCGTTCGGAGCAAGAAGGGCCTTGCTCCGTCGCTCAAACATGATCTCGTAGCTGGCGCTGTTAGCAGCAAGCCTATAGTCCTTCTTGGTGATGTAGGCGTCGGCAAGACGATGTTCATCAAGCACCTGCTGCGGGTTGAAGCTGCACAGGAGCTAAAGACTAGCTTGGTCTTCTACGTCGATTTCGGTCGACAGCCAGCCCTCCAGACGGAGTTGCAGCAACATATAGTCGACACCGTCATTGAGCAATTGGAGGTTGACCACGGTATAGACCTCTTGGAGAACACTTTTGTAAGAGCCGTATACAACCCAGAACTGAACCGCTTTCGAAGGGGAATTTATGGCCCGCTAGCTGATGCCGACCCAGCGACGTATGCATCACGGGAACTTGAGCATCTCTCCCAGCTCATCGCTAACAAGGCGAGACATCTTGAGCGTTCACTAAAGCATCTAGACGCTACCGCGCGAAGGAAGTCCGTACTCGTTCTCGACAACATCGATCAACGATCGACTGACTTCCAGAACGAGATTTTCGTTATCGCGCAGTCACTCAGTTCATCACTTGGTGCCACCGTGTTTGTCTCTTTGAGGCCAGCGACTTTTTATGATTCAAAGCGGCGAGGCGTCTTAGCTGCGTATCAACCTAGAGCATTTCTCGTGGCTCCTCCCCGAGTCTCGGAGGTCATCGCTAAAAGGCTCGCCTTCGCTAGGAAAAAGCTCGTTGATCAAGACTTGGAAATGAGTGGGTTAAGCGTCAGCACGGAAGACCTGTTGGTGTATCTTGACGCACTCGAACTCGGATTCACCCGAGACAAGATACTGATCGAGCTCCTGGAAAATCTCAGCGGGGGCAACGTTCGACTTGCCTTGGAGTTTCTCTCGGCCTTCATCGGCAGTGGTTACGTTGACACGGCTCGCGTCTTAGAAGTAGCCGCAAACGGAAACAGCTACGTCATCCCGGCACATGAGTTCCTCCGCTCCATACTTTTTGGTGAGAACGACTATTACGACCCGTCATCAAGCCGAATTGTTAATCTGTTTGACATCATTATCGGAGATGAAAGAGAGCACTTTCTGCTCCCCCTGCTTCTTGGTTACATTCATACGACGGGGCAGCCTCGACTGAACGAGGGGTACGTGAACGCAGAGGACATCTTCGAGGTTGCCCAAAAATGGGACTTCCTGCCGGAACAGATTCAATGGCAGTTGGGCCGTGCGGTCGCGCACAGGCTTCTTGAAACTGCTCCGGGACAAGAATCCAGCGGGCCATTCAGAATCACGAACGTAGGGGCCTACATGCATAAGGAGATGATCACTCAATTCTCGTACCTCGACGCAATGGTAGTCGATACCCCAATCTTGGACCCCAGTGTTAGATCAGCCCTTATAGACTCGAGGAGCATCGAAGATAGGCTGGCCCGGGCGGAAGTCTTCAAGTCATATCTCGATGGAGTCTGGGAGTCCTTTGTTGCCCCGGATTCGCTTGCTTTCGACTGGAACATTCAGGGCGCTCGACTGTCCTCCAACATGGATGAAGCGCAACGGAAGGCTCAACGCGCTCGTCAGCGCCGACAGGATCCGGCCTGACGCCGGCAGCATCGATCTCCTCAACCCATTGCGTCCAACGATCTCAATCTCGACTTGACCGTATGAACCCCGTCCTCGACTGCCTGATCAGGGCTTCTGGACATACGGGTCCGCATCACCTGGTCGTCTGGGCGTAGCTGCCCCAAGACTTGGATCGCCGACTTGGATCGCCCGCGCCACCGCTGTCGCAGTAGCAACGAACGGTAAAGGATCGTCTTACGTGCGCCCGGTGCTATACCGAGCGATCTCAAACTCAATTGGTGGGATCAAGTCACAACCTTGGGGAAGTGTCCCCAAGGTTGTGACTGTCCTCGTTCGAAGGAATGGGACACCACCAACATCGGTTGTGGGTGCGGCAAATCTGCGGACCTATCGGTGGGGACCGATACTGCGAAGGAGGGATACTGCCCGCTACACGCAGTGCGGGCGATACGTTGGATCGGCGGGGCCGCTTTGGAGGAGCGCGTTGGAGACGAGGGACCACACGTTCGGATCGTTAGGAGATTGATCGTGTTCGAAAGTGTCGAGTGGGCAGTAGTCCTGAAGCACAAGGTTGGACACTTGCTTCACCGGCCCAACAAGAGCCTGGCTCGTGTAAGGGGTAACGACCTCGTCGTAACGGGTCGAGATGACGGTGTAGGACGGGCCGGGTACGGTGTCGCCGATCGAGTTGAGCTCGGCCATGAACGCCGACCCGGCATGCTGGTCCGCGCACGCCTGGCACAGGGTGCTCGTTGCGGTCGTGTCGAGAATCATCCCCGCGGGCGACGGCGCGATGAGACCTTGAGTGCCATGGCTCGACGGCGCAATGCCGACGAGGTGGTGCACATACTTGGCGCCGCCGAGGAAGCCGATGTAGTACCGCGGCATCATCCCGCCTTGGCTGTGCCCGACCAGATCGACCTTCTTCGCACCCGTCGCGCCGAGAACTGATTTCACGAACGTCGCAAGCTCAGCTGCGGAGTTCCGAATTGCCCCGCTGGCGGGGACACCGTTGGCCACCCCATAGTTGAGCGCGAAGACGCAGTACCCCTGGTCCTTGAGCACTGGCGAAAGCAGCGCCCAGTTCTTGTACATTGTCTCGAACGTCCCCGGGACGAGGACCACCGGATATGGATGCACGCTCGAAGGCTTGCACGTCCAGTCATTGGCTCCGGGCGGGTCCGGCGAGATCGAGTCGGCCTGAGCCGCGGGTGCGGCGAAGAGTCCAATCGTGAGCGCCGCAGCGGCGAGGACGGCAGTGAGTCGGAATCGGCGCATGGCCTGCCTTTCTCTGGGCCGCGAACCCCTATGTCCGCGGCATTCCTAGTTACTTTGCAGTAACTTACCGGCGGGTTGCAATAGGGTGCGAAGATATTGAGAAAACGTGCACCTGCACGCGGACCGGGTTTGCCGCACAAGCGCTCGTAAGTCGATCTTCACTGGGCGGCGCAGTAATCCGCAGCGGACCAAGGTCCAGTGGAAGTCCTTAGCGCCGGCCTCGGCCGACCAAGATCAAGGCAGCGAAGGCCATTGCATAGGCTGCCAGGATGCCTCCCTTCATCATGATGGTCCAAAGGCGAGCCGACTTCTCCTCGAGGCTGGGCCCCATGAGCGGAGCCTTAGCCGATTTCGGTCATATCCCCCACCCCGGGCGTCCCCTCAACCAGGGCGTACCGCTGCATCACGGCACCCTTTGGCGAGGCGACCACCGGCTCGATGAGTTGAAGGTTCGTCGGTACGACGCCATCGGCGAAGACTTTCTTCCCACGGCCAAGGAGGATCGGATACACCCACAGATTGAGCCGGTCGAAGAGCCGCTCCGCGAACAGGGTCTGCACAAAGTCCAAGCTGCCGATCACGTGAATGTTCTCGTGCTTGCCGCGGAGCTCGTGCAAGGAAGCCGCCACATCGGGACCAAGCTGGGAGGAACCATCCCACTCGAGGTCCAGCGACTGACGCGATGCCACGTACTTCGGTATGCGGTTGAACAACCGTGCGATTCCATTGTCCTGGTGTGGCCAGTACGACGCGAAGATGTCATAGGTCCGGCGCCCGAGCAGCAGCGCGTCCATCCCCACCATCCCTGATTCGACCTGTTCACCAACGGCATCGTCGAAGAGAGGCGCCTGCCAGCCGCCAAACTCGAAACCGCCTTCTGGATCTTCCTCAGGGCCACCGGGCGCCTGAGCGACGCCGTCGAGCGTAGTGAACAGGTCAATATGGATCAGTCCCATGTCGGGTTCCTTCCCTGCTGCCCGTCGTCACCCCGGCGACAGGATCATGTCGAGGCTTCCACACGAACCCCCGCGTGGCAATGGTCACCAGAGAAGAACGACGACGGCGACAGCACATTGCGCTGTCGCCGTCGCCGACATGGGGCTGAGTTACGGAAGCCCTCTACGCTTCCTTCAAATCAAGCTGCGGTGCCGGCCGCCGGAAGCCGCGGGTGAGGATGGCGAGGTAGACGAGGCCCACGCCAGCCCATGCAAGCCCAAAGGTAAAGGACAATCCACTCAGGCTCGTCCACAACCAGATAGTTAGCGCAAAGCCGATTCCCGGCAGTATCAGGTTGTAGATCACTCCCCTGGTGCCGCGGTCCTTCCGGTCAAAGTAGTAGTGCTTGATGACCGACAGGTTGACGATGGAGAACGCGACCAGCGCTCCGAAGCTGATGAGCGAGGAGATGGTCAACAGGTCGAGCACGAAGGCCAGCAGTGAGACGCCCGATGTGATCAGAATCGGAAGAACGGGCGTTTGGAATCGAGCATGAAGCCTTCCCAAAGCTGGCGGGAACACGCCGCTGCGGCCCATGGAGTGGATGATGCGTGAGACCGAAGCCTGCGAGGTGAGCGCCGATCCGAGGCTGCCCGCGACATAGGCAGCCGTGAAGAAGGCGACGAGCAGCTCCCCACCTGCTTTGTCGATGACCTCGATGGCAGCGGAGTCCACATCGTTGAAGCTGCTGACCGGAAGAACCAGGTGGCTGATGTAAGCCAGACCGAGGAAGATGACGCCGGCCAGGATGGTGGTCAGCATGATGGCCTTGGGCAGGTTGCGCTTCGGGTCCCTTGTTTCCTCGGCGAAGGTGGAGACGGCGTCGAACCCGAGGTAGGAAAGGCAGAGGATGGCGGAGCCTGCGAAGATCGGTGAGAGACCTTCGGCACCCACGGCGCCGGTGAAAGGCGCCATCAAGTCCAGGTTGCCGGTGCCCGTGATGGATGAGAGTCCCAGTGCGACGAATAGAACGATGAAGAGCGCCTGAAGCCCCACTACTACGAAGTTGGCCTTCGCAATCGCCGTGATGCCCATGACGTTTAGCACTGTGACAGCGACGATGGAGACAATCATGAACACCCAAGCAGGGATAGCCGGGAAGGCAGCCTCCATATAGATGCCGATGAGCAGGTAGTTGATCATCGGCAGCAACAGGTAGTCGAGTAGGAGCGACCAGCCGGCCATGAATCCCAAGCCGGCGCCGAACGACCGCGTCGCATACGTGTAAGCGGAACCACCGAACGGGAACGCCTGCGACATCCGACCATACGAGCGTGCCGTGAAGAGCATGACCACGAGCGTCACGGCGTAGGCGGCCGATAGTCGCCCACCCGTGAGTTCCACCACGATGCCGTAGGTGCTGAAGATCGTCAGGGGCACCATGTAAACCAAGCCCAGCAACACCAGCGACGGAACACCGAGAACACGGCGCCAACCCTGGTTTACGGTCTGAGCGGAAATTGGCCCCACAGGCTTCTCGCCTGCCGGTGTATCTGTATTGAATGTGGGGGTCATGGGGATCCTAAGTCGTCATGCTGGGTTACTAACGAAGCTTCCGGCCTTGCCGAAACTTCCTAGCTGCGACCGGACCTGCGGGGTTCCCGCGATCCTGAAGTGCTGGATTGGCTCGAGCTCTACCGTTAAGGACACGAGCCTCATGCTAGAAATGAATAGCGTTCATTTATTGTGGCGGTGAGCCGGCTCACAGTCAATATGTGAAGGAGTGACGGACCAGTCGGGCCTTTGCAACAATCCCTATCGCGGTGCCGGGCACACAGATCTCGAAGGCCATGGCCGCGGCCGCGTTCTCATGAAAGCACCGACGGCGGCCACGACATCCACCTCCGCGAACTCGGTCGGCGCGGCATGCACCTGCAGAAGAGCAGCCTCCAACACCGGAGGACGACTGGCTACCCTCCGAGCCGGCCCGGCTGAACCTGGCCCAGGCAAACATCACCTCAGTCCTGTGGGCCACCGGATACAAACTCGACCTGTCCTTCATCGACATCCCGGTGGTCGACGAATCGCTCTACCCAAAGCACAAGGCCGGCGTCACCGAACAGCCCAGCCTGTACGCGGTGGGGCTTCCGTGGCTGACACGGCACTACTCGTCGATCCTCGGCGGCGTGGAACTGGACGCGGAGTACGTGGCGGGCAAAAATGCCTAACTTGGAAGACCTGGCTTTCCGGGAACCATTTGCGGAGCTGCGGACACTACAAGGCATGAGGCAAACGGGGGAATCCGATCAAGACCTGTGGCAAGAGTGCGTCGCAGGCAACGCTGACGCATTCGGTGCCCTATTCGACCGGCATGCGGATGCGGTCTTCCGGTACTGCCTGAGCCGTTGCGGTTCCTGGCATGATGCCGAAGAACTCGCTTCAATCACCTTTCTAGAGGCATGGCGGCAACGGGACAGGCTCAAACTGGAACGAGACAGTGTCTTGCCTTGGCTTCTTGGGGTCGCAACAAACGCGAACCGCAACCGTGCCAGGGCAGCCAAACGGCATGCCGCTTTTCTTGCCAGGCTGCCGCACTCGGATTCACGTCATGGGGAACACGAAGCCGACCATGCGGAAGCGATCGCTTCGAGGCTCGACGCCGAACGTTCCGTCCGAGACTTGCTGGCCACGACGGCGGGACTAAGCGACGGCGAACGCGACGTAGTGATCCTGTGTCTACTGAACGGAATCGGTCAGGACGAAGCTGCAACAACACTAGGCATCCGCGCCGGGACGGTGAAGTCAAGACTTCACCGCGCCCGAGTTAAGCTGACCGCCTTCAGTAGGCCAAAAGAGCGCATCGAACAAACCGACACGAAAATCGTTGAAACGAGACTGTCATGAACCTGTCTGAAGTGACTTATCCGAAGGACACCAAAAACCGCGTCCAGATCCTTCTCGTCGAGGAAGCGAACCGGACATCCCGGTCCGCTCGTAACTGGCTAGAAAACACCGGGATACGGGCCAGAACACTGCAGCCCCTCGGGGCCGACGCCCAACATGGAAGTTCCGCCTCACGCGCCGAAAGCAACGGCGAAGCCCAAGCGCAAAAGCTCTCGCAGCCGAAAAGGATAATCCGGAGGACAATCCTTGTCTCCGCAGCGGCAGCGGTGCTGGCTGGTGGCCTCGTCGCATCGGACGTAATTCATCTTGGAGGAAACACCATTCCGGCAACGGCTCATGCTGCAGAGCTGTTGAACAGGGCAGCCGACTCCGTCATCGCAACGACGGATCCGGCGGTTGGTCCGGGACAGTACTTAAGGCTCGATATAGCCGAATCAATAATCAATGCCTCCGAAAACGGTCTCATGTGGACCGCGCGCTCCGACAACCAGCTCTTTGTTCCGTACGACCGGAACGGTGAATGGGTCCTTAATCTTGGTCCTCTTGAGCCGGCTGAATACTTCGGCACCGCCACCAAGGAAAAAATCGAAAACTACTATAGGTCCAAAGGGCTCCAAAGCCCTGAGCCCGGTCGACAACTACGCGGTCTGGGTGGCAGCGTGGTTTTCAGCGCGAATTCCGTGACATTTGGGAATCTGAGCCCAGCGGAGGAAGCGACCATTCCGAGGGAACCTGCGGCCTTGGTGGATTGGATCAAGGCCGAGATCAAAGGCACCGACGCCAGCGTTTGGAGCTTCATTGCAGGTCAGTTGGCCACCGGCGTCGTGCCGGCCGAGTGGAGGGCAGCGCTCTACCGGGCCGCAGCCCTGGTTCCCGGCGCCATCGTCACGGAACAACAGACCGCATTGGATGGCCGCTCCGGGACAGCCGTCGGCAGAACAGAGGACGGGGTGCGCACGGACGTCATCTTTGACCCGGCCAGCGGGCTATTCATCGGCATGCGCGCGGTGAACGAAACAGGAAACTCAATCGTCCCCGCGGGCACCACCACAACTTGGACTTCCGTCCGAACATCAGTCGTAGACTCTATCGATTGACTGTTACCCGGTCCTGGGTGGGGCGCATGAGCGGAGCCTAACCAATTTCGGTCATATCCCCCAGCCAGGTCGTCAGCGCGACACCAACGCCACAGCAAGCGATTATGAATCAGGCTCTTCTGTCCTCCAACCTTCAAGCGGGAGTCGCTGGCGGCGGATGGCTTTGAGCTTCTCCGCGGCAAGCCTAGCAAGGACTCGCCAGATAGGCTTACCGCGAAGAAGCCTTGATGTTACCCAACGAACCGGGAGACATAAACCTAGGCTCGTTCAACTTAAGGCCAGCTCAATTCCCATCCGGGTTTGGACCACTGACTAAAGAATCGAAGTCAACAATTATGAATTCATCGGAAGTCTCACAACCAGAAGGCAACGCAAAACCTCATCAAAGCATCCCTCAGCGAACCCCCGATCCACCCCGTTGCCTATTTTGCCGCACCACCTCCGGGAAGCGCTCACGCGAGCATGTGCTCCGCAAATCGTTCAAGGACAAGTTTCCCCGTGTCCCAAGCCTTTCCTTTTCGTATATGTCGAGTTCTGGCACGGAACTCATCGAACGACCCATTACGCAGTTTGACATGACGGTGAATAATGTCTGCAGAGAATGCAATCAAGGTTGGCTGAATGATCTGGAATGCGCTGCTGAGCCGATTATCTACAAACTTCTCGAGAGCACCCACGGAAGATGTCTAACTGCGGACCAAATCCAGTTACTTGGATTCTGGGCCTTGGTACGCTCGCTGCTTTTGACGCACGTCAGTCCTCAAGGACGTGTCCCACACTCAGTCTTTGAGCGAGCGTATAGCAGCCGGTCCGTGCCACCGGGGTGCTACGTTCAACTTGGCGTATCCACAACCTATCTATGGGAGGCAGGGAGTCACCAATCCATTCGAATCCAGCCCGGAAATCAATACCTAGCATTCGTTGGATTCGGGCTTGGTGGCCTGCTGTTCCTGACTTCAATAAGTGATTCATCAGTCGACGCCACAAGACTCGGTCGAGACGTTAGCCGACAACCGAGATTGTGGTTTCCTGGATCCTTCCGATGGCTTGCGCCTGCCGAAACGACCGACTCTCCCTTGAAACTTCTCTCCGGGCCCCAGGCTCAAGTCTGCGGTCTCAGCCTGGCAGTCCGAATGGGAATAGAAAGGCCACTTGACCAGCTAGGAAATGAAATCGACCCGCTGAGAATCCTTCCTTCACGGTTTCATGGGAGTCTTGCGTGGAAAGGAATCCACCTCGGGCAGTAGACCCACACGAAAGGGCCCGCTTGCTGAACGTTGGTCGGAGCCGTTGACACAGGCTCTCGGGAGCTTCGATGTTGCATCTCTGGTCATTCCCCGGGCCCCTGGTTCAGCTTTGGATGTCGCTCGGAGAACACGCAGGCATGGACGTTACGGCTGACAACCGGACTGGTGTGTCCGGGCCCTGCGCGTGCCGACTCTAACTACTTCAATAAATGCCCTAAAAGCCGCCGTGGGAAGAATCCTGCTTGGCACCAGATGACTCAGCATGGCGCGTGGCAGCGTCAATAATTCTTATTGAATAGCTTCAATAGATGGCAATGAACACAGATTCCCGATTGCTACGTAAAGTCACCCTAGGAATTCTTGAACCTTGACTATTTCAGCCTCATCTTTCGTCGACAATTCGCATTCCCAAACGTCCAAGTAGGACCATCCCATCTCAGTCAGCTGCGATCTCTGACGCGTATCTCGAACACTATTACGTCGCCGCTTTTCTTTCCAGAAATCCGTGTTCGATTTCGGAAGACGGCTGCCCACGCCGCAACTGTGTCCATGCCAAAAACAACCGTTCACAAAGATGACCTTCTTGCGGCTGGCGAAGACCAGGTCGGGCGTCCCCGGAAGCCTTCGGTCGTGTAAGCGGTAGCGGTACCCAGCAGCATGTAGCGCTCGCCGCAGCAGTAGCTCCGGCTTCGTGTCGAATGAACGAATCTTCGCCATGTGGGCGCTTCTATTCGCTGGTGTCATGAAGTCCACCACAGTCCAATGCTACGCCCGAGGACGGAGCATTGAACGTAAAGTCGCTGCCTTGGTCCACCAAGCCAGCTCGTCCGGCTACCGTAACCTTGACGACCTTCCCGCTACGCCAGTTTCTGACAGGTTTAGACAGCGGCTGCAATCGTTGTCTTCGACAGATTCAGGCCCTCTGAAATCTCGCAACTCTTGAGATATGCCGGTTCATCCTGCTTGTCCTTCGCGCGCTCGATTCTGTCCAAGATTTCCCTAACACGCGCGGCCACAGCGTACGACTGCCATGGAGACACCGCGTTTCCAACCTGAGTGTATTGGGGAACTTCGACCCGACGACGCTCCGCTCCAGTGGTTTCTTTGCCCATGAATTCAAAATTGTCAGGAAAGCCCTGAAATCTGGCTAGTTCTCGCACTGTAAACGTTCGGGGATGGATAGGGTGACCGTAGTCGTCTGGAAGAGTGACGACGGTTCGCGACGGTGCATCTGCTGCTAGTACCTTTTGGCTGTGTTTCTTGGTCCTGAGCACCCACGCGAGCGCTGCCAAGTCTTCCACGTTATCAATACTCTCGGCGCTTCCATCCAAATCCACCTGGATGTTAACCGGAAACTTAATGTCCCTAAGCTCGACGAGTGCGTGACGCAGCGCCAAATCCTCGTCGAGTTGACCCATAACAGACAGTAGTCCCTGATCGATGCCACGTTCCAGCAACAGCTTATAGAAAGAGAAGCGCTTTATTACACGCGGTGAGTGACGTCGCATATTGTGGTTCTGGCGCCAGAGAACTTCGCTCCTCCTGACGACGAAGGACTCGAAATTGCGAAGTTTCTTGATATATTCTTTGTTTTGAGTTGGGGGATGAGCTGGCCATGTATCAAGATCCGCGATGGCGTCGCGAATTAACAGCTTATCGTCGCTAGCGATGGAGGGCTTGGGAGCAAGCTCGGGAATGTCGCCCGTTTCTATCTGGTCCTTGAACCCGGATTTCCATATGTTCTCGGTAGCTGCAACGCCTAGTTGAACAGCGAGATCTTTTCGTAGAGCGATAAGCATCAATCTTGGTCGGTGCTGCGGTGCGCCAAAATGCATGGCGTTTACCAGAACAGGTTGCACCACATACCTATACTTGCCGCGTTCGTTCAGCTCCAACGCAAGCCGTAACTGTTGGAAAGACGAATCTTCGCCTTCAACGAAGCTTCGGCTCATGCCAACTACATTCTCGATGACTACCATCTTCGGCGACGTTTGTTCAACGAAGCTGAGAAATTCCCAAGCCAGCTTGTTTCGGACGTCGTCCTTGTTCCGTCGTCCTGCCATGGAGAATCCCTGACATGGTGGCCCTCCCACCACTAGGTCAAGCTCGTGCGCAGCGGCATCAGCCATGACCCGACCGTCTTCAAGCACGTCGGCTAGGGGACGCACGATAACTCCGGCCGCGGCTTGTTCTGCAATCTCGCGTGCAAGGTATCGCTCCCAGTCCGAATCAGAGCGAGCACTCGCGATGTTGTTGTGGTAGAACGTCCTCGCCGCCATTTCGGACTTTTCCACGGCGAAATGAAGCTTGCCACCTGCCCGCTCCACCCCTAGGGACAGTCCACCACACCCAGCAAAAAGATCAATAAACTTCACAGTTCGAACATATCTACGAAAATCACAATCTCAAGTATGCCGCGGGGGGCGATCGGTGTCCAGGCGTCGGACAAAAACACTATCCTACTCCCCATACAACTCGTAGTACGGCGTCACCCGGACAAAGTGACCTCTGTCCCAACCGAACGACTTGTACAGGACCTGATGGTTACCAAGGGCAGGGATGCGCTGGGCAACATCCTCTGAAACCTCCGTTATTCCTAGCGCGGCAAGTTCTTTGGCAGTCACGCTTGGGACCTTGTGGATGAACCACGTCCTCAGTGGCTGCCCGTAGTCGGTCTTCCCTGCCCTAAAGTGTGAAAGGTACTGTGATGCCAACATCACCCCAATTCCGGCACCTCGCCCCTTCAGCATGATGTCTTCCAAGACTTGGAAGTCGTAGCGCATGATGTTCACGGCCTCATCAACCAATAAGAACGATCTCAGATACCGGAGCACGGGCGCCTTCCCTTCGAACGGCAACAATCCTGCTCGAAGCATGTAGTCATGGTAGAGGTTCAAGAACAACGCCACGAGAGAGTTCTTAGTATTCGAGTCCTGTCCAAGTTTGTTCAGAGCCACCACAACCACGCGGCCCTCGAGAAGTTCGTCGAATGACAAAAGCTCATCCCTATCGGCGCTAAAGATTTCGCCGAAAACGAAAGTGTCCAGGATAGAAGTCACCGAATCTGGATCACCGACCAGTGCCTCATATCGGCTGCGAACGTCAGCGATCGTGGGGGGAAGGTCATTCCGGTCTTGGAATGCTTCCCTAACCGCCTGGTTCAGGAGGCTCATCTGTCTGGGTCCGATCCCGGAATAGATTTTCTTGAAAGTGTCGACAAGGGCTGCCCCTTGCTGAAAAGGCTTACGAGAATATTCCGCAGTAACGGGAAGGAAGACGTTCAACGGAATTCTATAGGGATTTAAAACCACGCCCCCAACGCGTTCCAGAAACTCCTCTTGTTGAAAGTCGCCCTTGTAATCAAAAATGAGCATTGAAGTCGGTAGGCCCGGCTGAACAACTCTCGCTTGGTCTCGAATCTGAGCGATAAGCGCCTTAATGAGTTCGGTCTTTCCAGTCCCTAGGTCGCCAACGATCCCTATGTTTGGTTGGTTAAGGCCAGTATTGCTGGGCCAAAAATCAACCGGAGCGTTTCCTACTGAATCCAACACTGTTCCAACATTGATCCTTACGCCCTCATCCCGAATACCCCAGATGGGCCCACGACCTTCCCGTTCCGGAACAAGTGAACTCGGTCCTTGAGAACTGAGCGAGTGGTGTGCATTGTCTGGCAACAGAGGGCGTCGGCGGGGCAGCTCTGGCCCAGAGTCCAGCACCGTTGCTAGCGGGGCCACAGAAGCATCGGACTCTTGGTCGGTATCGGCGGGGTCGGGCCCACCGCGTCGGTCAATTTCGGCGTACCCTAGCTGCGCAGGAATGTTGGCCTCAGTAGGTGAATGGTCCGCCCCGCTCGTACTCGGGGTCTCAAACGCAACGGCCACAGATGTCTCAGGAATTGGGTCGTTTAATGCCGTGCGGACCAGACTTTGCCAGGCGTCCACGATTGGTTCGACCCCAATCCCCCGAATGGCCTGAAAAGCCTTTTCCATATCACAAACAAGTCCCAACGACTCGGAGCCGTGCCCGCCCACCGGGCCTGCATAGAACTTTTTACCATCTACGAACTGGGCACTATGCAAGAAATACATCAAAATTGGGCGACCAACACTGAAGTCGGTCTGGCCATTCACAAGCGCTGCCATCCGCCGCACGAAGTCGTTCAAGTCGCCCAGAGTCTGCGGACTCAATTTTGCCGCGACTTCAACAAGAGTGGTCAAGCTGTTCCACCACAGCCGAGCATCGGCGCCGCGCAAGCTCCTGGAAAGGCCTTGGATTTTGGAGAGCAGTTCCTGACTATCCTTCAACTGGTTGAGGGCTGGTGCCAGCTCCAAAGAATCGGGTTCCGGCAATTTGTTGTGTTGTCTTTGGCTCTGGAGCCCGTACGCCTTAATCTCGACCGGAGTAACGGTCAGACCGGAATCTGAAAGATCCATGACCAAAAGATCCGCACGATGCTGAAAGTCACCGTGCGCGGCTCCATCGGCCAGCGTACGAAGAAAGTAGTCGGCGGCATCGATGGGGATTATCAGACGGTTGGTATTTTCACTTCTGGTTTGATCGAAGAGGCTTAAAGCCAAATAAAAACCAACGGCGCCTGCGACGTGTGTTCCACCCATGGCAAGAAGCGAGGACAACCCAACCCCACGGGATCCCAAAGTAGTCATGACACTCTGGCGGAGCCTGTCCGTCTCTTCTTCGGGACTTGCACGTCGCAGGAGTTTATCTAGTTCATTTCCGAAGGCCCGTGGTACACGGGCGACCGAGACAAACGGGCGCTTTTCCAATAGAGCACGGCCGACACGCTCGTCCAATACGGGAGGCCGCCATTCCCACAGCATCTGTTCGCCACCGTGTACATTGCCCATAAGGGTGGAAATAGTGGACGGGCTTAGATACGTTTCGCCCATCACAGTCCAATTGGCTGATTTATCACTCAAGCTGCCACGTGAGATTCCCGAGGAAACAACCGGAAGATTTTCAACCGCAGAAAGCGCATTCGTGAATGGGTGCCAACCACACGTTGGATCGATGCCCGGGTGGGAATCGTTGACATGAGAGCCTGACAGCCGGCCATCGTTAGCCTCAAAACGACGGAGCGGCACTAGACCGACGACTCCATGAGACATTCGACTGTTTCCGACGCGAAGCACGCTGCCCGAGTCCTGTAGGAAACGAATACTGCAGGCTCGATCAAACACTTTCCGGGGGTTGTACCGGGACCATGTGAAAAGCAATCTGGGATTGTCACGCACAAGTTTCGTGAGCTCTCCCCGTGGTGGAACGCCGAGTCGGTTAACTGAGTCCAACACGCGGATGCCTCCTAGAAGACCGTCCAATTGGGATTCCTTCCAATTAACGGCCATCTTCAAAACTGCGGAGTCTATTTCACTCAGTCTGGGCTGCTTCTTTTGAGCACTGAGATCCACTGTCAAAGTAGTCACGTGTGGATGCATCTTCCGGAAGGATCGCAACGCGGCATTCACGGCTTGCGCGTTGAGACCACTAACTGCCGTTCCGGGCGCATCAAAACTTCCTATGGATATAGGTGAAACTAATGGCAGCGGGTCCGACGTGGACGCCCTGACGAGCATCCCCCAACTCGTGAATAGCTGGCCTTCGCCAGTGTCGCAAGGGACGGCCAGCAAGCGGTGGCCTGTTCCGGAACCCGGCCCTGATATAGGGAAGTTCCACCCTTCGATGGATCCAAGGAATGCAAGTGGTTCTGTCGCCGATGCTAGAACATCTTCAACTCCCGCGAGCCAGGCAAGTCGGATGGGATGAAGGGGACTCAGGAGAACAGCGCTACAGCCCGAACCGTTATCAACGTCCCAAATGCTTATGGAGAATGGATACGTTGCCCAGAATATAAGTGCCGCATTCTCTGTAGACTTGGCACTTTCCAACAACTCAACGTATGACTCAAGGTACTCGGTAAGTTCAGCTGCTTGCCAAAGCGACCGCCAAGAAATCCGCGATGGCCATTCGAAGGTTACGCCGTCCCCGCCACCCTCGACAAAAAGACGCTTATCGAATCCAAGCTGCTTAGCTGCGTTACGAAACCGCTCCGCAGCGGGTCCAAGTATAAATTCTGGAAATTCAAAATCGATGAAATCATGGTCGCGGAGCGCCTGACGAGCACGCCCATTCATCAGGATTGCACCGCCGTCCTGAGGTAACATCCCAGCCATGGTGGCCTGCATTTCTGCAGGAAAGGCCGCATGCCCCAGCGCAAGCATAAATTGTTCTTGATGATCAGGAGAAGAGAGGGCCTCGGCCGCAAAAGCCTCATACTGCCCCCTCACGGAATCCACAGTCGGCGCACTGGGCCGATTGGGAGATACCTGCTGCTTCAGTGCAGCCGCCAAGATTGCAGACTGTTGGCCAGATTCAACTTCCATACTGCTAACTCGAAATGACAACGCTCCCAGACTAAATTCGTGCATTCCTGTGGGCACGAAGTGTGTAAAAGCTAATTGACTCCAAAGACCGTGGCGTTCGATCTTTTTTCCGTCCAAGTAGCAGCTACTTTCGTTTGCACTCCATAAGAGAGCCGCAAAGCCCTGCGTCGTTGGTTTGAGGTCCGTCGCCAGATCAACCACATCAGCGTCCCCGGCCCAACGACCAAGGACAGTCGGACGTCCGACAGCTCCCTTCGCCTTCTTTGGAGCCAGTGCAAGAAATTCACCTGCAGCATCAAACGATAGTACGCTCAGCGTCTGCGCTTTGAGCGGCAAGTGCGGAGCAGCGGCTGTCCCGGACGGAAAACTGGCGGTCAAGTTGAGCTGGCGGAATTTGGACGCATTCTTTCCGGTACCAGACTTCCATTTGATCCGCCCTTTGACGACTATTTCACTTTCAGTCCAAATTAATTCACTCTCACTCCACTCAGCCTGAGAGACCGGAGACAGCGATATTCGGACTTCGCTCCCATCTAGCTCGAGAGTGTCGGCGGGCCGCACGAGGGAAACAACGAGACAAACGGACTCCGACCAATAACCATCTTGAAGAGTTATGTCTCGCGTCATTGGTACAAGCACGGGCGAAGCATCGATCTCAGGCTGAAGGGCTAAGCTAGTACCCTGCGCACTGGTCAACCTCAGCGGCACATTCGACTCAGCTTGCCCCCCCGGATTGACGAAGTCCTTTTCTGGCAACACTGAGAACGCCTTGATCCTGGTTAGGTCGGCCCCAAGGAATTCTGCCAGAGATAGCCATAAGTTTGGTGAGACAAGTGAACTCTGCTCAAATTCTTCCCACGGAATTTGAAGCAGCCCTTCATGGCCTTCCCTTCCATTTAAACTAAGGATTCGGAGGGCGTTCTCAATACTTTCCGCTTGACTCCAGTACTCTTCCTGGGCATCGTTTAGCAATTTCGCATCCCGAATTCGTGAGCGTCTTTCTGACCACAACCGGACAGGCCTGGGCAATCCGAATGATGCATGAGCAAATTGCCCAAAGAACTCGTACGGACTCAAAGGACTTCTGTCGCGCTGCGCTTCGCTAAGGAGTGCCTGAAGATTCTGAATGCTGACATTACAATGGCGAAACCACACGCTATTCCAAGTACTTACATCTGAGTGACCTTCAATGTACAGATCCTTGACTTCAGTTAGACAAGATTCAAGAATGCCAGCTATTCGCCTGTCCCGGTCGAGCAAGTTGAATTGGTGGAGAACGTCATCCACTACGAGCTCCGATAGTCGCCTCAGTGTGAGACTTCCTGAGGTGACATCGGGAAAGCTCTGACCGACGATCTCTTGAAAGGTATTGTGAAATGACGGAATATCCGGCTTCCGACCGTGAACAACGGCAACATGCCGGTCCTCCCGATACCGAATCGCTTCCTTGGGCGAAACTTCGCGCCTAAGATCGTCACCATTATCTTCAGGTTCCTCACACACAAGAAATGCGTATGGAGGATCGAATCCAGTAGCTTTGTTCGCCGACTCAACCATCGCCAGAGCTTCTGCCTTCGTGATGCCGTCAGGAACGTGTACATATGCCAGATCTTTGGCGCTCGAGAAAGCTTTCCCAAGAGCTACGGAAATGGGATAATCCAAGATGTCTCCTTAATAAGCACTTTCAACGATGACGGCTATGTCTGCATCTGCGCTACCTCTTGCCAGCCCGGCCTTTTCTAGGAGTTGCACAACGTCGCCGAGTTCTGGCCGGATGCCTAATACGGCCAAATCATCCAGTACTTTGCCGACATTGCAGCTTTCTTCTGGTTTCTCGCAGGCCAAACTAGCAACTACCGTAATCCATTCAGTTCCCGGGTCAATCACAACCCACCTTCGTCCCCGCGATCTGAGTAAACCGTAATAGTCGGTAAAAGGTCCAGTCGACTCGCGAATTGAAAGACCATATTTGACGGTTTCATTGGTCAAACGAGCCGGCTCGCCAGAGTAGTTGAGGGCCGATCGCAGTTCAGCACGGGAGTTTTTCGAAAGATCACTGAGAAAGTCAATCGGATTCTGAGCCCTTGACCCACTGTGGGCACCATCATCCGGAAAGTTGAGTTTACTGTCCAGAAACTTACGAATCTGTTCACCGCGGTTGAGCCGTAGCTTCATCATCGAGCCTACTTCTCTAACAGATATTGACTCCTGACTCGATTTCCAGGGAAGGGGAACGGGAACGGAGCGAACGAGCTCGGCAAATGAAACAGGCATCCGTTCTTCATTTAAGACTGCCTCTGCAATGCGCTCGTACCAAGCCGCTTCCCAAAGGTATCCAAGTCCAACGCCAAGCCGGAGTACAGTCGTTGCCCAGTCAACCCACACTCGAGCGGGAAGTGCTTCCACCCATTCCTTCGAAGTAAGTCTCCTCCAGGATGTGGCAAGCCATTCGAATGGGGTCCCATTTAAGAGTCCAGCCCAATCGGCCGCCTTCTCATTTAACGGGAAACTGGATCGGCGAACAAAGGCGCCGCCGTGAACTAAGTCCATCAAAGCCTTATCAATGGCGTAAAGAACTTTGTCGTCTTCCAGCCGTTGATCCACGGCGGCCACCCACCGTTGCGTTGCGGACTCCGTGGTGCCGTCGTGCGAAAGCGCGGTTAGCCCCACCGAGTACATAGATTCGATGATTGTTCCATAGTCCGGGGGGCTCGGTTTGACCATGACCCCACGCGAATTCTGCATTAGCGCCAATCCAGGTGTCATTGGACTAGCGGGCTGATTACCTGATTTCTCACTACGAATTCCAAGTACACTCTGCGCGACGGCATCGCCCAGAAGTGCACTAGTCGCTTCTGTCGAGAAATTTCCGGTGTCCTTAAGGATGTCGCCAAACGCCTTCGCCCTTATCCCACCGGGCCAAGTAACCCGGAAATCGAAAGTCGTCGGGCTTTGAGGTTCAGCTTTATACATAAACCCGAGACGCGACAAGGGTTTATCGAATTTGGCATCAGGCGCCGGCTCATAAGCCTTCCACGCCAGAGCTGACACAAGCGCCTCGGGAACAGAGAAGTATTCTGGGCGATTGAACGGTAGCAACAGGTGTCTTGCAGATGGCTTTTGCATCACTACCCCTAGTAGCTGCTAAACGTGACAAGGTGGCTCTCGACCCCGGATGCGATGCGTAGCTCCGCACCGTCTAGGAGCTTGCTTCGAAGCCGCGATGACCTCACGCGTTCGAGCCTTGGTGCGGTCACGTCTACAAGATTAGTGACTCCTGAATGGTCATCGACGCACGCGAGTGCTTCCCGCACAAGGGCGAAGTCAACGTTGATGCGACCTTGCAGCTCGCCCTCCCGCCGCAATTCGAGAAAGACCTCGTCGCTGCCCCCTCTCTTTGTTCCCAGCTTCCCATCTTCCACTCTTAGAGCCATCTTGGGCTCAATCAGGTGGCCGACAATAGGCTCTGTCCGGCTGTCAAATAGCGGAAGGAGTGCCTCGCTTTCGCCATCCCGAAGCTGTCGCTTTGGTCTAAGGAGGGTTTCCATCGGCTTTCGTAGCACATCCGGCAGCTTAGGAGTTGCAACAATGGCTTCGATGAGCGCATCAATTTCACGTCTGAATGCCGGAATCCCAAGGGCTACTGCGTACAGTCGTGTGAGATAAGCGCCATACCATGACGATGCCTGGAGGCGATCGTTGTCCGGAAGAGTCTCATTGGAAACGAGGGCGGCAAAAGCAGCATCAACCTGCCAGTCAAACTCGGATACGATTTCAGAAAACTTGGCAGCTCCTTCCGGGACTTCGTCCCCCGCAGTGCTAGCGATAAGGGCGGTAAGCGGCGTGATAGTCATCGACTGGGATGCAAAGGCCTCGTGAATTGGATCGGCCCACCCTGCCCGGGGATTGTATGGACTAGTTCCAGGAAGGGCATCAAGAATTGGATCAATGGCTATAGTTAGCCGGAGCACCGGATCATTACCAGCTCTGGCACTCGCCAACGACTCAGCGCCCGCACCGAATATTCCCTGCGTGAAGCGCAAGGCGGAAAGGCGACGGAGCGCTTCAAAGTCTTCTAGGCGATTCATCCGTTTCGGTTGGTTCTGCAGGATGAAGCCTGCCAATTGGTGCCTCGACAACCAGTCCGGCGCGGCCCCGACGAGGACGCGCGCGATAAATCCCCAAAGCTCCCGGTACGTCATTCGGGTCGAACCTGCCAGTTCGGCCGAGCGGGCAAGAGTCAACAGGGATGAGCGCACGCCCGCGGACTTTAGGGACTCGAAGTTACCGGCCAGTGGATCGGCCTGAATGTCTACAACCTCATCCATAGTTTCTAAACGGCTGTCAATGGATGCAACCACCGCATCCAGGAGATCCGCAGCAGGTACTTGCCCATCCTCGGCTAAGAGCCCAGTTCGGTCGGCGAGACGTCGAATCCTGTAACCCGAAACTTCCCGCAGCTCGTTGTCAACGATAGACATCGTGGGGCTCGCCTCGAAAAGTGAGCACTCATCAACGAAAACGACGACTACATGCGCAAGAGGAGAGCCGCCGTATTTGAGTTCGGCCGACCGCCCGTATGGCAGCCGCACACTGGAATCGAGCGTAAAAGCACCAAGTCGAAGTCGATCGTGGGTTAGCCAGGAGACGACTAGCGCTCCGGCGCTTTCTTCGTCGCTTGGCAGCTGGCTAAGTTCCTCAATCAATATCCCTCGGTTAATACAGGCCATAACGTCAGTGCGAAGCCCCTCACGGAGGTCACCGGCCAAAGCACCGTCAATGTCCGCTACCAGTGGAGTGCCGTGTCTCGTATCACTGATGGTGGCATCGTTAACTACTAAGAGATTGCGGCTGCCATCGGTATATTCATACGTGCGCTGGGCCAGACCGCGTTCCACAGTTGAGGTCCTCGTCATGCCCTCCACGGCAGTCGACGTTGCGTGGGACTTGCCGGCGCCTGGTCCTCCGACCAGAAGGAGTATCCGTGGGATGGCGCTCGGCGATTTCGACGACAACCAGGAAAGAGCAGCGCTTACGCCCGGCGGTCTGGTAGCGGAAGGCCAGACTTCGTCAACCTTCTTGTCGGGTCTGGCCGCTACGTCGGCTCCGCCTGTTGCACGGTCCCAAAGACTACCGAGGACTTCCCATAGGGCATAACGGGAATCGTGCGCAACGACCATGCTTTAGTCCCTTCAATAGAGATTTCCGTGCCCTGCTGGTTCGACAACAGAAGACGGGTTGGATCCTCACCAGTCCAGGCCCAAGGAGCGACCAACGCACGGGCAGATTCCCGTGTCCTAAATAACCTACATCGACGAAGCGAGATTAGTCGGATCATCGGTCTGAACCTGTCACATCGAAGAGTCATGGCGCAGAACTCACAGCAAGCACGTACCTAGCGTGCCTGCTATCAATTAGGCGGGAAGCAAGTCTTCAGCTCGCGGTAGGCGTACGATCAAGGAATGGCTCTTGTACGCAGAATCGAGGAGGGCGCAAGCAATTCTCGTCAGCATCCGACTGAAACCGAATGCACGTTCCATCTAGCGTATTCGGATGACGGCGCAAAGCTTTTGACACTGAACACGTATGGATCACAGGAAAGAAAGATTGCCGGGAAGGTCAGCCAGACTATTCAGTTCGACCAACATGCGGCGGCGGAGCTTTATAAATTGATTCTTCGCACGTTCCCTGAGCTGAAGCAGCCCTGATAACGCAAGCCGAACGCCGATAGGCTCAGCTATGTAGTTGCCGTAGCGCTCACGCAAGGTTGTGTTCCAGATACGGCTTTGCCTCGGCGCTCTGAAAAGCTGCCCTCGGCCACCGGGTCATCGGGCTCCAGGTCGGCGACCCCAGCTCTGTCTACACGCCCACCCACGCGAACGCGGTTACCTCCGCGCTATGACCGAAGCCCAATGCCCTCCCGTCACCGCCACGGGCAGCTTCTCCTACGGAAGCGGCGCACACTGTCAGCAGCATACGAAAGACCGCCATCTTCGCCGTGAGCGACGAATCGGCACAGCCGTAGTCAACGAGCTCCCAGGCCGCGGCAGGCACATTCCTGAGGACGTCCGACCACTCGCCTTCAACAACACCTCAACCTTCCACTACATCCACACTCCGCTCAGTCAAATGTCGCCAGCCACTCGAAGAAGCGGACACAGGCTGAACACGCTGTGCGTCAGGCGCAGGACCCGCCTCCCCAGCGGATCCCACAAAAGCCCTACCTCACCGAACCAGCCAGAATCACCCCAACCCCACCGGCAGATTCCCCACCGCGATATCCATGATGTTCAGCCCCTCATCCACCAGGGCACTCCCCTGCGGCAGCGTCACGCTAGACACTTCGAACGCCGGCGGAATGTCGATCTTCGTGGCAAACACCCGAGCTGGCTCATCCACCCGCACAACCGTCGAAGGCCCGCCAATGTAAGCCTGCGTGTGCCGCTGGTGATAGGCCGACGTAGCAACAACCACGCTCGTATCCGAGGGGACTCCCGAGAGCCAGTTCGGCAACGACAGAACCACGTCACGCTTCTGCCCATTCGTGAAATGAACCGTCGCGACACCCGAAGACACGTTCCCCGTGGAGAACCCCGTCACCAACAAGGTCCGCCCCTTGCCAGAAACAGCAACTTCCTGCCCAGCAGCCTTCAAGGTATCCGGCGTCCCCACAGCCGTCGGATGCCAAACGGATGACACCCCAAACGCCGAATACCGCTCGCCCGAGCCAAGCCCAGCCTCCGCCAGAGCCTCCTCCGAGAACGTCCGCCGGTCAGCAGTAACAGCACCGTTCCGTGGGTTGGCCGCATTCGCCACGGACGTCTGATTCACCAACGAACCAAAGGGCAACGCGGCGGGAGCAACGCCCGGCCCTTGGTAAGCGCCGATATTCGGAACGGAAGCCGCACCAGAGGTGACGTTACCGAAGAAGTCCCTGCCGCCGTCGTCGTTAATCGCAACGCCAGCACCCAACAAAGGCGACCCGGAAAGCAGCCGATAACCCGGAACGGAAAGCGTAGTCTGCCCACTCCCGCCAGCAACCAACCGAGGATCCCCCAGCACCGAACCAGTCTCACCAGCAGGAGGCAAAATACCGCCAAAGTACGCGTTGTTCGCATAAACAGCCGACGCGGTTTTCAAACCGCCGCCCGGTGCCACGAAGAGGTTGTTGCGGACCTCGCGCGGGCCGGTCATGTCGTCCAGGAAGACGCGCGACGGGCAGTAGAAGGTGTTGTTGTAGATGTAGTGCTTGCCCGTACCGCTGCTGCTGCCGCCCAACCGGCAGTCGTCCTGAGCGATGTTGTACCGCAGCACCACGTTTGCCGCAGTGACACCACCGCCGCAGTTCGAGACGCAGTTCAGGTAGAAGCCGCCCGCATTCCCGTACGAGTAGTTGTACTGGAAGAGGCAGGTTCCCACGATCTTCATGTCGCAGTCCCATGCCGTGGAGTCGTACACAGAGGTGCTGCTGTTGCCCACAACGTTGAATTGGAATACAGGGTTCTTGGAGTTGTACGGCCACATGCCGGCGAAGTTGCCGCCTTCATAGGGGTGGGCGCCTTGGCCGAGGTTGAGTCCGCTGTTGTACTCGATGAGCGGTGCGTCGGAGTTATGGATCACGATCGCGTCGCCGCCCACGTCGTGGATCTTGTTGCGCGCTACGTAGACCTTGGTGTTGTAGCGCTCGGTGGTGTCCGGGGCGGAGATCTTCACGCCACCGCCGGCGGCATCGTTCACCTCGTTGTCAGTGATGGTGATGCCGTCCACCGAGCCCTTGCCCCAGGTGCGCACCATAATGCCGGCAGACTGGGCGAACCCGGCGCCGTTCGTGGCCTTGTTGCGCCAGCCGGCCACGTCTTCCACATGGTTTCCCGTGACCACGATCCCGGCAGTCTGTGCCGTTCCGCTGTTCTCAAAGAGGATGCCCACCCTGCGCACCGGAGTGTCCGACGGGTTCACCACATGCAGTCCGCTGACCGTCCAATGGCTGGCGTTGGTGATCTGGATGGCTGCCATCGCGCCGTTGCCGTTGATGGTGGGCTTGCCGCCATCGCCATAAGCGGACAATGTGATCGGGTGGTCCGCGACGCCGGTGCCCGCGGGCGTGAGCGCTCCGGTGCAGTCAGTGCCAGCCCGGAAGAGTACCGATTCGCCGGCGTTGAACGCGCCGTGGCCGTTGACCTGGGCGATCGAGTTAAACGGGCTGGCCTGGCTGCCGTCACCGGGAGTGGCCGCGGAGCAGTCGACATAGAACTTCGCATCGCTGATCTGCACGATCAACGCGCCGATCCTGCCCGTGGTGGCCACGTCGAAGGGGCCAGTGCCGGTGGCGACCAGTTCAGTCGTCCCGCCTCCGGCTCCAGCAGGTACCACGAAGGTGATGATCGCAACGCCGGTGGCGTCAGCAACGGCGTCGGCCACGTTTTCGCCCCGGAGGCTGAGACTGACGGGGCTCAACGGCTGAAGGTCACGCACGACGACGGTAGCCGGGGTCCCCGGGACCAGCGAGTTGAGGTTCGTCCCGGCTGAGCCCTCGATACGCAGCGGCGCGGCGAGGAACGCGTCGGAGCAATTGATCTTGGCCTCAGCCCAGTCGGCGTGATCGTTGCCGTTCCCTTCCGGGCCGGCCTCCACCTTCAGCTGCAGCGAGGTGCCGCCCCTCAGATCCACGTTGACTGGCAGAGCTCCGTCCGTTCCCTTCCGCTCCCCCGCGAAACGCTCCAGTCCATCCACCAGGACCTTGAAGTCCACCCGGCCGCGATCACCCTGGGTATCGTCCACACCCACCTGGGCGAGGAACTGCCGGCACTGCCCGCCGAGGTTATACGTAATGGACGACGCCGCGTGGGTGCCCAGACCCTTCGCGTACACGGTGCCGCCAATCGTCAGCGGCGCGCGATTGGCGTCCGCGAGCGCTTGGCCGCCGTTGCTCATGTCCAGTTCGGCCGGCCCCCAACCGTTCGTCATGCTGGACCATGGAACGTCACTGGCATACACGACGCCGGTAGGCGGCGGAGTCAGCTCGGCTGCGGTTGCTACGGGGCTGGCTGCGACTCCGGCGGCTACCAGCGTGGCAGCTATGAGCGCTGCGGATGCGGTGGTTGCGGCCAGACTTCTGGCCAAGGTTCGTGGGTGCAAGTGAGGCTCCTCATTGAGTGGGTTTCCTCAAGGAGTTTCTTGCGGTTGCACTGCGAAGGGCAACGAAATGCACAGGACTGAACAGGCCGGGCGCAGCGCCCCTACAGCCTCACCTTGTAGACGTGATGCGTGGATTCAACGGGAAAATCATCCGTGAACTTCCCGTCTTTCACGGCGATGGTGCGGTTCTCGTTCACAACCTCAACCGTCTTGGGAGTGACACCCGTTGGCAGGGTGAAGGTCCGCTGCCCGGTCAGCGCGTCCTGCGTCATCGCGAAAATGTAGGCGTCCCCGTTGTAGCTTTTCAGCATGGTGTCCAACCCGTCGCCAAAGTTCCATACATAGCTTTGCGTGTTCAGAACGGGTGCCAGGGCCTTCACTTCTGCGTTGATCTCACCCATGGCCTGCACTTGGTCCCGGGAGCAGGCGGTGTTGTGGATGCGGACATCGGCGAGCGCATCCCCCGACATGCACGGGTTATCGGACCCACCGCCGGGCGACTGGGTAAACCACACAATGCCGCGCGACTCGTGGATGAGCATCGCCCACACCTGCGCCTTCACCCTGTCCGGCGTCATCTGGTCGGACAGGTCGTGCTCCCCTTCCGGGCTAAGCACGGTCGGGACCATCCAGATGGGCGAGTACACACCCCTCGCTGCGTTGACCTCCTGCATGACCTGCATGGCTTTCGCGTACGCGGACGACGTCTGGCAGGTGGCCGTCGTCGTCGGGTTGTATCCCTGCGGTGTGCGCAGCCGCCAATCGCGGCAGGCACCTGCGTAGTAATAGTTGGACGTCGAGGACACGTCCACGGTCTCCCAGTACCGCTTGGTGATGTCCATGGGCGCGTCGTAGCTGATGAGGGACGGAGTCCAGTTGGCGTAGGTAAACCGACCCTCCTCCTTGGCCTTCAACTCTTTGATGGTCTGGTTCATGTGCACGACGCCCTCATCCCAACCGAACCGGCCATCTACCTCGTCGTCGACGTAGTTGCCCGGGAGCTGGGCCCAGTTATCGGGTGCGTTTTTCGTTTTCATCAGCGAGAACATGCCGTGCTGGTCGAACAGCGAATAGTCAGTGTCAGGGTTGAATTGGACGTAGAAGTTGATGCCATGAGCTTTGTCGAACTGCATCTGCTCGCCGTTCGCGGATGCGTACCAGACTCCGATGGGGAAGAAGCCCGGGTCATCCCACCCTGCGGCGTCGGCCTTGCTGAACTTCTTGTAAAAATCAGGTCCACCGTCCCAGGGAATCCTGGCGAGCTTTGCCAGCGCCGCCGGAGGCGTTGCGGATGGCGAGCCTGTCGATGAGGCAGCGCCCGTAGGGGTTGCTGACGCGCCCGACGGCGGTGAGCTGGGGTCCGCTGTGGCCGTGCATCCGGTGAGTAGCAGGACGGCAACCGCTGCTGCCGCTGTGAAGTAGCGAACCCGCTTCATAGCTCCTCGATTCCGTCCCGACCGGTGAAACCTGAATGTCTCTAGGATGACAGGGCTTTCCGCCAGCCCCTAACAAAACTTCGGCGATCCGGCTAGGCTCCGGTCCATCGCGTGATGGCTATGTTGCTAATGGGGGTAACAGTGATGTTCCGATCAGGGTCGACTACAAGTGCACGGCGCATAACTCGTTTATCGCGACGGGTTGGAAGCCGCCGACACGGACTTTTCCTTGGTACAGCTGCGGCCATGGTTGCGGCCTTTTTCCTGGGGCTCGCAGTGGTTCCTGCGCAAGCGACGCGGGCTTTGAACGTCCCCAACAACAACTGGGATTACGTCAGCATCAATACGAGCTACTTTCACGACGTTCTTGCCCGTGACACAGCAGGCGATCTCTGGGTGTATCCCGGTGACGGCCTTGGCGGCTGGAAGAAGCCCCGGTTCAAGATGGTCCTGAGTATTCGTCCCATGCCGTCAGGCTCGGCTCGACTGTTGCGTTCCGGAAAGTTCAGTCGACGGCCCCGATCGAGAACGAAAGTGAAGTCGCGCCAATACATCACGGATGCCCTGAAGATCGGGGATCGTCCGGCTCATATTGCCGGGCGGGAGGAGGTCGGCCACTGGGAGGGCGATCTCATCATGGGCAAGGCCAATAGATCAGCGATTGTCACGTTGGTAGAACGTACATCACGCTTTTTGATCGCGTTCACGCTCCGGCCGGAAAGTCGATCAGAGAACATGCGGGACCAACTCATCGAGGCTCTTGCGGCTTTGCCGGCAAGCATGCGGAGGACGCTGACATGGGACCGTGGGTCCGAGATGGCCAAGCATGCAGAAGTGACCTCGGCGTTGGGGATCCAGGTGTACTTCTGTGATCCAGCCAGCCCATGGCAACGTGCATTGAATGAGAAAACGTGCATTGAATGAGAATACGAACGGATTGCTCCGCCAGTATTTCCAAAAGGGAGAGGACCTGAGCGCCGTAGGGCCGGAGGAGGTCGATTTCGCCGCCGATCAGATCAACAGCCGGCCGCGGGCAGTTCTCGATTGGTCCAGCGCAACGGACTGTTTCAGATTCCACCGCACGGCGGCGACTGATGCCGCCCGATAATCACTGGCTGAACTTGGTCCCGCGACGGCTTCATACCGAAAGCAAATGCCCCGAAAATAGTCCTGGGCATGCCAAGCAGCGGTCTTACGAATTTTACCCCGCACCAGGTACTCCCCAGACTTCCCGCTGGGCAGTATGAGCCGTGCCGCAAAGAAGAGTCGACAACAAAGTAAGAGGACTGCAAACCGTGCACTAGTCCTCTCTTAAGGCGAACAAGCCGCGGGAGCGGCCTACTGCGGGTTGACGGGCAGTTGCGTCGGCCGCTCTACGTTTTGTCGATGCGGATAAGGCGTGAGCTGGGGCGCCAGCTTACGCCCAGCACAGCCGGGCACCCATGGGCGGAAGAGTTCAACGAGTCCTCGCTGAACGGACTCAGCAAAGACAAGAGTGCGGGTTCACTGACCCTGGCCTATATCGAACCAAGATGAACGTTTTTTTGAGGTGAAATCATACGGGCTTTGCCTATGCTGCTCGGCGTCAGGGCCTGGGTTGCCGGCAGATCGGCGAGAAATTCCGGCTGAATTCCCAAGTCGGCGTAGATGGCACGCAGGCTAGAAACGACGGCTCCTGCTGCCCCCGAAAAGTCTCCAAGCTCAGCTGGAACGAGCGTGGGAGAGACGCGAAGGTTTCGCTCCAAGGTGGCTTGGTATCGGCTAAGACTGGTAGTCAGCGACTTCGCAATTCCGCCTCCAAGGACAATAGTCTCAGGGTCACACGACACCGAAATCGCGGTGAGGACGATCATAAGCGCGTGGTCAAAGTGTGCGCGCAGGGAATGGAGGTGCCCGGCGTTTTCGGCGAATAGGTCAGCTGGTGTGTTCAGCGGCAGTCCGGCTTCGTGTGCACGCTGCAATATGCCGGGGCCGGTGACCATATGTTCGAGTCTCCCGCCAAGTGGGCCAATGGGCAGCTGACCGAACTCGCCGATGAGTCCGTGGGAACCCTTGAGGACGTTGCCATCGATCGCGAGCCCGGCACCAAGGCCCGTCCCCAGGGTCAGCATGGCTGCGGTGGGTGACGTGCGGGCAGCACCAAAGCGTTGTTCCCCTAGCAGAGCCAGGTTCGCATCGTTGTCAGTTAGTAATTTCAGTTGTACCGTGCCCTCAAATGCTTCGAGGAACACGGTCCCGTCGACTTGGGGCAAATGGGTCGCGTTGGAGACAGAGCCATCAACGCGGCTGACAGCACCCGGAAGTCCCATGCAAATGGAATCCACCAGTGGCCACTTTTTTCCGCAGGCGCTGCGCACCTCACCGGCGAGCCAGTCTGCCAGTCTGAGTGTGTCCAGGTCTGATGGTGTTTGGACTTCGCAGACGAGAACTGGTCTGGCATTGAGGTCGGCGAGGATGAAGCGGGTGTTCGAGGCGCCGAGGTCGATGCCAAGCACATAGGATCGGTCTGCCACCAGATCCAGCAGCACTGCCCGTCGGCCCCTGTTTTCCGAGACTATTTCCGATCCCTCACGTAGGACGCCCTCGGCTAGGAGTTGATCCACCACGCGGGTGACCGTGGCCGAGGAGATACCTGTCGCCTCGGCGACTTGCTTTCGACTGGCCGGGGCAGCCCTGAGCACTTCGGCAAGTACCGCGCTTCGGTTCGTGGCTTTGGGACTCTGCACGCAGCCAACTCCTTCCGGAATTCAAATCATCTTGAAGCCAAAGATACCGGACGCCCTCCAAAAACGGGCCAACGTGGGCCGTTTTTGAAATTTTTTGACCCTAACCATTGACTTTGATTGCAGCTTGAAATCAAACTGATGTGTATCAAGTCGAGGACGCTTCCGTCCCAATGCTGTTGGCGGGAGCCGGCAACTGGACGGCCGGCTTCCCTACGACAAAGCTCAAGGAAGGTCTGGAACTTCATGAAATCTTCAAGGTTTACGGCACGCGCCCAGGGCGTACGCTGGCTCGCTGTTGGACTGTCCGCATTGGCGCTGACTCTATCCGGGTGCTCGGCCCAGGGCGGTTCACCAAGTGACTCCTCCAGCACGGCCGCCCAGGTCTCCGAGCCGAGCCTGGAGTTTGCAGGTCCCAATGGTGAAAAGCCAGGCAAGATCACGGATCTGGTGCTGACGGACGATGAGAAAGCCAAGGTCAAGAGCGGCAAGTTCAAAGCTGCGTTCGTGTGGCACACCTCGTCTGAGTTCGTCTCTGCTGTCGAAAAGGGCGCCCGGGAAGAGTTCACGGCCTTGGGCATCGACGTCGTAGCCAGCACACAGGCCAACTTCGACGCTGCAACCCAGGCGAACAACCTGCAAACGGTGTTGGCTCTCAAACCCGACATCATCGTGACCATTGCCGTCGATCCGGTCTCTGCCGAAGCAACCTTCAAACCAGCCGTGGACAAGGGCACAAAGCTCGTTGTTATGACGACACCGCCGGCCAACTACCACGCAGGTAACGAGTTTGTATCGATTGTGACTGAATCCCTTACTGACGCAGGGAAAATGAACGCCACGATCCTGGGGGATGCGCTGGGTGGTGAGGGCGACATCGGCTACATGTATCACGATGCTGATTTCTGGTTCACGAACCAGCGCGACAAAGCGTTCAAGTCCTGGACCCAGTTCCTCTACCCGGGCGAAAAGATCGTCGCTGAGGTGGGGTTCACTGATGAAGCCAAAACTCAAGAGCTTGCTGCAGCCATGATCGCTCGCAACCCGAACATCAAGGGCATCTATGTCCCGTGGGCCACCGCTGCCCAAGGCGTGCTCGCCGCTCTTCGGGACGCCGGTCGTTCCGACGTCAAAGTCGTAACCAACGACCTGGATGCAACCCTCGCAGCGGACATGGCGCGAGATGGTAACGCCGTGGGACTCGTTGGAAACAGCTCGATTTCCCTCGGTAAGGGCCTGGCGACTGCATCAGCCTACGGTGTGCTGGGCAAGACTGCCCCCGCGCTTGTTGCCACGACGCCGACCAAGGTCACCAAAGACAACCTTGTCCAGGGATGGAAGGACGACTACGGCGTCGAGCCTCCGCAAAGCGTCACCGGTAAGTAAATTCTTTCGCCAGCACCGCGACCAGCTAAGCGGCTGTTGGCACCAGGCGGGTGGGCAGGAACGCTCCTGAACCACCTGCCACCCTCTCGATAACCGTGCCCGCTGGGCACCCTCCTGAAGGAAACGTACTTGCCACAATTTGTGCAGACCGTGCTGGGGCCAGTGGACCCGGGCCATCTTGGCAAAATTCTCCACCATGAACATCTGACCTCCCTGGTCCCGGGGCCCTGGCTTTCCGGTGGGCGTCCAGAAACGCTTGCCGATCCCCGTGCGTTGGTTGTCGAACCCACAGACGAGAGCTACTGCAGTGATCAGGTCGCCCACGGAGTCCGGGCCCTTAGCGGCCTGAGCAGGCTGGGATTCGACACAATCGTTGATTTGAGTCCTTACAGCGTCGTGGGCAGGTCCGCTTTCGGTGAGAATCTGCCGATCCTGCAGGAGATCTCGAAGCAGTCCGGGGTCCACATCGTGGCCGGCAGCTCCGTGTATCTGGAGCCCTACAGCCCAGAGTGGACCACCGCAGCATCGGTTAATGAAATGACGGAGCGGTTCATTCTGGACGTAACCTCCGGCATCGGTTCAACAACGGTCAAGGCGGGCATCCTCGGTGAGCAAGCCACAGGGCTCAACGAAATCACAGCCCACGAAGAGAAGTGTCTTCGAGCAGCAGCACGGGCTCACAAATCCACCGGAGTGGCTCTCACAACCCACACCACTCACGGGACCATGGCCCTTGAACAGCTCTCCATCCTTCAGGAGGAGGGCGCCGACCTTAGCCGCGTCGTGATTGGGCACATGGACATCCAGCCCGAATTCGACTACCTACTACGCGTCCTCGACACCGGAGTCAACATAGCCTTCGACACCATCGGCAAAGAATTTTGGGATTTCGTTCTGGAACCCGGGCCAGCGCAGCCGCACGAAGGCGAATTCACCAAGCGCGCCTACTACCGCGGCGACGCCAACAGAGCAGCGAACCTCGCAAAGCTCACCTCGCGCGGATATGCAGGACAAATCTTCCTTTCCCAGGACCTTACGGGTGCTGAGGTTTACTTGAACCCCTCCACTCATGGTGAGTGGGGATACAACTATCTGGGCGCTGTCTTCATCCCCATGGCCATGGAACACGGGCTCTCTGCCACGGACGCGGATCAGATACTGCGCGCAAACCCCTTGCGGGTTCTGACTCAAGGACAGAGCGCATGAGCGCCCCGACTTACTTGCACCCCGGGTACGTCCTCGGAGTCGACCTGGGCGGAACGAAGCTCAGCGCCGGCATCGCCGACTCCAGCGGAATGATCCTGGCGGAAAGAAGAACGCCTACCAGCGCCGGTGGCATTGACGTTGTGGAACAGATTGCCAGGCTCGCGGAGGAACTTTGCGCCGACATTGGCGCCACATCAGATCAGATCCTGGCGACCGGGATTGGCGCCGCCGGCGTACCGGACAGCGAAGGGAATCACCTGTCCCAAGCGCCGAATCTTTCGGCACTGAGCAACGTCTCCCTCGGCCCGGCCCTTTCCGAGCGGTTGAAACATCCAGTGGTCTTGGAAAACGACGTCAACATCTCTGCCTTGGGGGAACTCCACTATGGAGTCGGAAGGGGTCATTCCGACTTTGTGTTCGTCTCAGTCGGAACCGGAATCGGGATGGGGATTATAGCAGATGGACGGCTCGTGAGGGGATCCAGCGGAGCGGCCGGGGAAATCGGCTACCTACCCATGGGAACGGACGCCCTCGCCCCGGAAAACCATGTTCGCGGTCCGCTTGAGGAGGTCGTAGCCGGAGACCGTCTCGACGCCCGCTATTTCGCAGCATCAGGCCGACGTCTTACAACCCCGGAAATATTCGCCCTTGCCACAAAGGGCGACGCGGCAGCCATCGAAGCCCTTGATACCGAAAGCCGCTGGCTGGCAGCAGCCTTGGTGGCGGTCAATGCCGTTCTCGATCCGGAGATCTTTGTCATCGGAGGCGGTATCGGCGGCAGGAAAGAGTTGTTGCCTTTCATCAGGACTTGGCTGCAGCGCCATGGATCTTCCCTCAACATCTACACAAGCGAACTCGGACAACGGGCACCACTGGCCGGAGCCCTCCAACTCGCCCTCCAAGCCGGAGGCACGGCCTCTACCGTGCCCGTACGTGTCGGCGCCTCATGGCCGGACACTACCCAGAAAGGACAAGCAAGATGAGCATCCCAACTCTCGAAAAACCCAAACTACTGGATCAGGTCAAGGGGGTGGCGTGGAACAACTACGTTGTCTACATCGGCTTCGCCATCGTGTTCCTGTTCTTCGCAGTGACCCAGAGCAGCGTCTTCCTCAACTCAACGAATCTGTTCAATATCGTGATCCAGGCTGCGCCCATCACAGTCATGGCGATCGGCATGGTTTTCGTCCTCGGAACAGGAGAAATCGACCTGTCCGTCGGATCGACAGTTGCCCTTTCTGCACTCACGACAGCGGTAGTACTTCAGGGCACCGGACAATGGTGGATTGCTGCGCTGGCGGGACTGGCGATCGGCCTGGCAGTCGGTCTGGTCAACGGCTTCTTTGTCACCGTCATCAGGCTGCCATCCTTCCTGGTTACCCTTGCGAGCATGGGCCTTCTGGCAGGACTGGCCCGTCAGCTCACTGACCTCCAGTCCGTCCCGGTCACCGATAAGGCCTTTGTCTGGCTTTTTGGCGGCGGTGACCTTCTGGGGCTCCCCATCATGCTGTGGTGGACGGCTGCAGCCGTTCTGGTGGGCTGGCACCTGCTGAGGCAACGCCGATACGGGGCGCATGTACTTGCCGTCGGCAACAGCGCCTCAGCCGCGCGGGTCAGCGGCATCAAGGTCAACCGCGTACGAATGATGGTCTTCGTAGGTAGCGCCATGACTGCAGCCCTCGCAGGCCTTCTCTACGCCGGACGCCTCCACGGTGCCCGCTACACACTCGGCGAAACCGATCTAATGACGGTAATCGCAGCTGTCATTGTAGGCGGCACCAGTCTCTTCGGGGGCAAGGCCACCGTAGTTGGTGCCCTGATCGGAAGCCTCCTCATGAGCATGATCAATAACGGACTCATCCTCGCCGGATTGAACGTCTCCCAACAGATGATCGTCCGCGGCATCATCATCCTCATCGCTGTGTCCTTCTCCCTGCGCGGCAAAAAGAGCTAGAAAGGCTGACAGATGTTCCTTGACCTGTTACGACGACGCAACCCGGAATTTCTCCGTGCAGTCGCCCAACTTCATGCAGCTGGCGAGCTGCCCGTAAACTGCTACGCCATCGACCTCGACGCCGTGGAACGCAATGCCAAGGCCTTCGCCTCCGAAGCAGCCCGGCTGGGACTCACAGCTTTCGCCATGACCAAACAGATCGGGAGGAATCCCGACGTCTCCCGTGCCCTGGTCCGGGTGGGGTTGACGCATGCTGTCGGTGTTGATCTTCAATGCGCCATTGCCGCCGCCAGCGGAGGCCTGCGTATCGGGCACCTCGGACACCTCGTGCAGATTCCACGGCACGAGGCGGACCAGGCCGCTTCCCTGGAACCTTTGTACTGGACCGTCTTCAGTGAAGCCAAGGCCCGGGAAGCTGGTGCTGCGGCCCTCAAACGCGGCCGTACGCAGGACGTTCTACTGCGGGTAGCGGCACCCGGTGACAGGTTCTACACCGGCCACGAAGGCGGCTTCGCCCTAGAACAAATTGTGGCGGCTGCAGACCTCATCGATTCGATTCCGGGCGTTCGCTTCGGAGGCATTACGACCTTCCCGGCAACCTTGTTTGACCCGGACACCGGCACGGCCATGCCCACACCAAACCGGGGAACCCTGATGAGGGCCGCCAAGCTCCTGACCGCCTCCGGTCGGGTTGGGTTTCAGATCAACGCCCCGGGGACAACCTCCGTGTCTGTCTTGGAGGGCCTGGCGCGGGACGGGGCAACGCAGGTCGAACCAGGTCATGGTCTTACCGGCACAACACCCCTGCACGCTGTGACGGACCTCGTCGAAGAACCTGCCATCGCCTACGTCACCGAAGTCTCGCATCTGTGGAACAACAAAGCTTACGTTTTTGGCGGAGGCTTCTACGTTGACCCCGTGCTGGGGAAGAGCACCACCCCGGCGCTCGTTGTCGGCCGCGGAGACGACGTCAGCGCAGCGCCAGCGCTTCCCGTCGACATGCCCGCAGCGGAAGCCATCGACTACTACGCCACCATCCCGACGGCTGACAAACATATCGCCGAAGGAGACACCGTCATCTTCGGTTTCCGGCCGCAGGTCTTCGTGACCCGCGCACTGACCGCAGCCATCTCGGGAATCTCCGCCGGAAAACCCCACGTCGAAGGTGTATGGGCCGCAGACGGCTCCGCCCCCTTGACCCTTGCCTCGGCTATGACCCCCACAGAATAGGACACCACAATGACACTCACGCCGTCAGCAGCGGAAACCACTGTTCCTACATCCACCCCGCCATTGCGTTTGAAAGGCATCCATAAAAGCTTCGGCGGTGTCGTGGCCATCAAGACCTTCGACCTGGAAGTCCAGGCCGGCGAAATCGTCGCCTTGGTCGGCGACAACGGCGCGGGCAAATCCACCCTCGTCAAGATCATCTCAGGCCTTTATCAGCCCACCGAGGGCGAGATATGGCTGAACGGCGAGCAGGTCAGCTTCCGTGACGCCTCCGACGCACGGGCTAAAGGCGTCGAAGTTGTGTACCAGGACCTTGCATTGGTCGAGGACCAGCCTGTTTACATGAACATGTTCCTTGGACGGGAACTGACGAAGGGCCCCCTGCGGCTTCTGGACCGCAAGGCCATGGCCAGGCAAACCCAGGAGCTCGTGGACACACTCGATGTCCGTATTCCATCAGCGAAAGCGACGCTGAGTGATCTCTCCGGCGGCCAGCGCCAGGGCGTAGCCATCTGCCGGGCCACCCATTGGGCCAGCGGACTGGTGCTGATGGACGAACCCACAGCGGCCCTCGGGGTGGCCGAAACGGCCAAAGTCGAAGAGGTAATCCTCAAACTGAAGGCCCGCGGCGCCGCTGTGCTCATCGTGAGCCACAACATGGACCAGGTCTTCCGGATCGCTGACCGTGTCACAGTCCTGCGGCGCGGAACCCAGGTGGCCACGCGGACACTGGCAGATACGTCACACAACGAGCTTGTCGCCATGATCACCGGGCTGGCATCGTGATCACTGGAGACAGACTGCAACCCGGCGCACACATGCGCTCCGAAATCGCAGAGCAACCTGCACGCTGGCTGGATCTTATTGACCACCAGCAGAACAACATCACCGCAGCAGCAGCGCTTCTGCGCCGCTCCCAACCGGAACTGCTGGTATTCGTTGCTCGCGGATCCAGCGACCATGCCGCCATGTACGGTCAATATCTAGCGCACAACCTTCTGAAAATCCCCGCTATGCTTTCAACTCCAAGCACCGTGACTGCTTTTGGAACCCAGCTGCGGTATCCCAACTCGGTGGTCATAGCGGTGTCGCAATCCGGCGAATCACCGGACTTGCTGCATACCGTCACCGCAGCGAAAAACAACGGCGTCCCAGTTATCGCATTGACCAACAGCAATGGCAGTTCTCTCGCTGACCTGGCTGATGTTCATGTTTGCCTGAGCGCTGGCCCTGAGCTATCGGTCGCCGCCACCAAAACTTACACCGCCGAACTGCTCACCTTGTTTTTGACGTTGAGCCTTGCCGGTGGGGGCATCTGGGCGGAGATCGCCCACAAGGTAGAAGCAGCAGCAGAAGTAGCTGCAGGCGTCATAGCCGACTACCGAGGCCCCGCGGAGGAGTTCACAGAAGTCATCGCCAACGCCGAGAGGATCCTCATCGTTGGCCGTGGCTACTCAATGGCCACGGCGAAAGAGGGTGCACTCAAGCTTATGGAGACCAACTCCATTGCAGCATCAGGCTGGAGTGCAGCCGATGCTACCCATGGACCGATGGGCCAGGTCGTGCCAGGCACGCCGGTAATAGCCCTAACAGCATCTCCAGGCGGACGCGAATCCGTACATAGCTTCATGCAGGCCTCACGCGCCTTGGGCGGCACCGTCATCGATCTTGAAACCCCCGCGGGCAACGCTTCCAAGCGAATCGATCCCGCTCTCATTCCTCTCATCGAAATCATCCCACTCCAGCAACTGGCCCTGAAACTGGCCCTTGCACGCGGCATAGACCCCGATCGGCCCGCAGGGCTGAAGAAAGTCACTAAAACGGTATAGCCACTTACCAGGATTCCCATGCCGGTCGCGGCAGGCCTCCGCCTGCCGCGATCACGCCGAACAGCGTTCGTCCGACCATCGAAGGATCTCACTTATTGAAAGCCCTCAACAAAGTTTTCCTTGCAGCGGCACTTATAACAACGACTACATTGGCTGGATGCGCAGCAGCGCCGGCAACTCCCCCCGTTACATTTATTGAGTCCCCGAGAGCCGGGGATTTGGTCGCTGGACCCGGTATGACTTTCTTGCCCTGTCACTGATGATCCGGGGGGTGTTGTCGCCGGATCCGGAGACAAGCGTTGACTGCTGATAGGGACAGGGCCGGCCCTTTTTGAGGGAGAGGTCTCTTTGTAACGTGGGTGCCAGCATCGGGTGTCGTGACTGCGGCCAGAGGACGCGAAGGGGCGCGTATGGACGAGGAATTCGCTGTTTTCTGCGGGCTGGACGTTGGGAAATCCGAACATCACGCGACCGCCCTGGACCGCTCGGGCGAGCGGATTTTCGACAAGCCCTTGCCGCAGGACGAGACCACGCTCCGTGAGTTGTTCACCCGCCTGCAGCAACACGGCAGGGTGCTGGTGATCGTTGACCATCAAGACCGCCGCAACCGTACTCCTGAGCATCGGCGACGCAAGCACCTTCGCCTCCGCCGGCCGCCTTGCAGCCTACGCAGGCATCGCACCCGTCACACGGCGTTCAGGCACCTCGATCCGCGGGGAATTCCCTGCCCGTCCCGGCAACAAACAGCTCAAGAACGTGCCCTTCAGATCCGCCTGGATCGCCAGCTGCCACCACCCGGCGTCCAAGGACTACTACGAAAGAAACGGGCCCAGGGAAAGAAACACAACGCCGCGGTCATCTGCCTGGCCCGCCGCCGCTGCGACGTCATCTTCTCAATGCTCAAACACGGCACCCTCTACGAAGAAAAACCGCCCAGACCGCTTGACGAAAAACAGAGGGACACCCCCATCAGTTCCTGCCAATGCGGTTATTGACCGCATCGGAGCAGTAACCAAGCCCTCCGGAGCAGACGGTGAGCAACCAACCCCGATTTCGGAGATGAAACTGACTGAAACCCTGAAGACCCAAACCGAAAACGGCAGGAATACGGTCTTTGTCATCGGCACGAACTGTCCGGCTGGACCAGAAGCGTAAACACCGGTTTCCCTACCTAATTCAACATTGGTGTTGCGACCAAGATGTAGAACCACACGCTTATTGATGCGGGTCTCTTACCCGCCAGGCATGGCAGGCCTGTCGAACTGGCATTCGAACCATCTCGTGGCTGCTAGTTTCGTCTCAGATCTGTTGCGACGTTGGTTAGAAACCGCCCAGCAATCATCGCCACCGGCAACTTCGAGAACAATTGCGAGGGATACTCGCAGATCATTGCCCGGGATACGAACGGCATCCTCTGGCTCTATCCCGGCATTGGAAGCCGCCATCTGGAACCCCGGAAACAGATCGGCGAAGGCTGGAACATCATGACGGCTCTGGTCTGATCTCCCTATCTTTGGCCCGGCAAGTCCAGCCCGGATTGTCATTTCGGAAATTTCCGACATATCATCATCGGGTGCTACCCGACGTCTTCGGCGCCCTCGCGAACCCTTCGCGGCGCACCATCCTCGATAGCCTCCGTGAGGGTCCCTTGACGGCGGGCGATCTCACGGGCCGCCTGGACCTCAGTCGATCTACGGCGTCAGAGCATTTGGCGGTCCTGCGGGAAGCTGGCCTGATCCGCGAGGAACGGCAAGGCCGGCACAGGATCTACCACCTTGAGGCCCAGGGCCTGCGAGAAGCCAGCAACTGGCTGAAGAACTACGAGCAATATTGGAACCAGCGGCTCGACGCCCTGGCCGAACTACTGGATGAGGAAAACACTCCATGACCGAAAATGCCATCAAACTCGAGCGCACGTTCCCGCACGCCAAAGAGGCAGTGTGGGCTGCCCTGACAACCCCGGAACTGCTCGCCCGCTGGTGGGCTGCCGGCGACATCGCACCCGTGATGGGCCACCGCTTCACGATGGACATGGGTGGCTGGGGCCAGCAGCAATGCGAAGTCACCGCCGTCGAACCCGGCACCTCCATCACGTTCGTCTTCGCAGAGGGCGTTCTGGACACCACCATCACCTGGGCCTTGGAAGCCACCGAAACCGGCACCATCTTTCACTTCGAGCACGCCGGCTTCAACCTGGACAGCCCTATGGGGCGGCAAGCTATTGAAGGTATGGGCAACGGCTGGCCGGGTCTCCTGGCGCGCATCGACCAAGTCCTGGCCAGCGTTAGTTAGGGCGCGTGCACCAAGGATGTTGTCTAACCGCATCACGCCGGAATGGAGTAAGTCGATGGAAACCAGCACACAACAAGATCTTGTTTACGCATTGAGGCGACGGGGAGTCGCTGAAAGCATGATTCCCGGACTCCTCAAGGAAGCCAATGAAAAGAGACTGAGCCTGGGCGATCAGTTCAGTGTGTCTGACTTCGTGGCGGGCTTTCCCCGCGGCACCGGCCTGTCCAAGGGCACGAAGATTGGACGCATCGCCGCAGTTTTCATTCTGGTCGGCATCGCCGCGCAGCTGTTTCTCAGCGGGGTGCTAGAGGTGCACTTCGGGTTTCCCGGCGTCCTCTTCTACTACGGTGCGGTACTCGTGGGATTGAGCGTCCTCGTGTTCTCCGCATACCTCGTTGACCGCAAATTGCCTCGGCCGTAGCCCCAGGCAAGTCTGACGCCAAGGGCTCTCATTCCGTGCCGTATTCTTCTTCGAGTTCCGCGAGGACCTCGGCTGCTGTCCGGCTTCCACCGTCGGCGAGGCGTCGAAGTTCCTCCACATCGCCACGTTCTGAGGCAAGCTCAATGAGGAGGTCCACGGCGTCGGTACTCCCCCGCGCGGCAAAACGACGCAGCTCCTCAAGGTCGCCGCGCTCAGCGGCCAGTTCCACAAGCTGGTCAATGGCGTCCTGGCTGCCCTGGTCTGCCTGGGCCCGAAGCTCGGTCAAATCATCGTCGGTCATGGTCTGAAGATTTCACATTTACCTGCCGTCCGGAAGGCCGCGATGCGATATGCGGGCTGGTGACTTGGACATTGTTATCTAGGCATTTTCACGACGTCCGAACCGTGGTTGCGGTAGAGGAGCAAGGCTGCAAGGGGCTGCCGGCCCTGTTCGGGCCGACAGCCAGAGCCTTGCTTAGAGGGTGGTCAGCAGTTGCTGCATCTCCTTGATTTCAGCTTCCTGCGCGGTCACGATGTCTTTGGCCAGTTGCACCGCATCGGCATTTTGACCGCTGCTGGTTTCAGTTTGGGCCATCACCACCGCACCCTTGTGATGGGCGATCATCTGGGTTAGGAACAGCTTTGCGGCGTCGACACCTTGGGCTGCTTGGAGTTTCGCCATGTCATCGGCGCCCATCATGCCTTCCATGCTGTGGCCGCCGGGCATCTGCGTCGACTGGTTCCAGCCGGACAACCAGGAAGTCATTTTCTCGATCTCCGGTCCCTGGGCGTCCTTAATGCGGGTGGCGAGGGCGCTGACTTCATTGGGGATGCCCTGTTTGGCCAGGATCATGTCACTCATTTCCACGGCCTGCGCATGGTGGGGAATCATCATCTGGGCAAACATCACATCCGCTCCGTTGTGGTCTCCCGCAGCTTGCGATGACGTTGACGCAGCGGGGCTGGAGGAGCCCATGGAGCCGTGATCCATCCCCGGCATGGAGGTCCCGGTCGAACCCGGGGTGCCGGTACTGCAACCGGCAAGGGCCAAGGCCGCCGCGAGGGCAACTGCGGACAGGGGCAAGAGTTTTTGGGTGTTCATAAGTGGTCCTTCACAAGGAGGGGTGGGCGTCGATGCGTCCACTCGGAAAGGTTCTGGCGATGCCCAGCAGAAGCCGCTGGGCAGTGGCACTGCCTGGGGCAGCAGAAGAGAGCCGCTGCCCAAGTATTCGGGCAGCCCAGTCATCCGGGCGCGCTGATCTTGGCGCGGCGCTGATTTTGGCGCGGCGCTGATCTCGGCGCGGGCGACCGATTATGTTCTGCTGATCGACAATTCACCCGGTGAAGGACTTCCGGGCTGGTAAGACCACAGTGTGCCGGAAGGATGGGCCTGGATCTGGAAGGTGGACGGCGCTGTGGTTGTGCTGTCCCGAACCGGCGCAGCCAGACCGCCGGGCCCGACTGAAGGGATGCAGGAACCGCCCGCCACATGCGCAGATGAGCAGTTCCCGGAGCAGGAACACAGCGCCAGCGGCGCCATTCCGGTGTCTCCGCTCACAGACTGCGACGCGCCCGCATGGCCGGTGTGCTTTGCGGCATCGCCAGGGGCTGGGACGGCCGTAGCGGCTGTGTCCGGCGCAGTGGTGATGACGGCGGTGTGCAGGGAGTGGGGGCCGACCATGACGTGCATGCCCAACAGTCCGGCGATCAATGCCAGGACCGCGGCCAGAAGGCCTGCTCTGAGGAAGAACCTGGTTATGGTCGGGCGTGGTTCCACAACAGTCCTTCCTTGCGCGTGCCGGGTCAACGATGTGCCGCGTCAACGATGATGACGGTCAACGATGGTCGGTTTCAGCCTACCCGTCAACTGGCACCCCAACCTGCGCAAGGTGTGATCGGCGTCGGCTTCTTGGAAGGACTCGTTTGCATCTCCCAAACAGGCCGCGCCGATGCCCTTGAGCAGGTGAAGCATTGAAGGCATCCTTGGAGGAAGGACCCGTTGGAGGCTGCCATGGACCCATCAGATGCAGGCGCACAGCCGGTGACACCGGCCGGGTTGCTGGCGTCACTGACTTATATCGACAACGTCGGATTCCACGGGATCGCAACCACCCTCACCGGCCCTGACCCAAAGATCGACCGGAACTGGGCTGCGTTGATCCGCAACGCACACATCGCCGTCGCAGCGATCACTTGGCCGCCGGATCTGCAGGCCGCTGCCAGCCGGTTCACCCATGCGGCAGACGAGCTGATCGCTGTCCTTGAAAGGCGCGACACGGCCTCCGTTGGCGAGCCTGCCAAGGAACTCCATATCGCCTACCACGCACTGAGCGACGCCGGCTGGAACCATCTTGCCGCGGCTACGGGAATGACGACCGAAGGCGCCCACGACCACCACGGGCACGGGCACTCCCACTAGAGACTGCGTCTGCGGCCGCTAGCTCCCTGCGGCCAAAACCACGTTGATCTGATCGCGGATCTCATCTCCGACCTGCTCGTCCGTGAGACCGCTATTGGCGGAGGAGCTCATGCTGACGAACATGATCGCCGAGATGACCCTGGCAATTTTCGCTGGGTCCCGGGCCGTCAATTGCTCATCCCGCCGCAACACCTCTGCGATGGCAGCTTCCGTGCGAATAGTCAGGGCAAGTGCCTCAGCGTGATGCGGTTCGCTGGGATCGCCGAAGACGATCTCTTTCAGGTAGGTCCGGCCGTTCTCGATCTGGACCCGGTTGCATTTAATAATGGGTCGAATGATCGCCATGATCCCGTCAAGGACAGCTTCTTCCTGTTCCGCGGCGGCGACGCCCGAGTTGAGCGCTTCAGCGTATTTGACGTTGTGGACAAGGAGAAGCAGCTCCGCCTTCGTCCTGGCGTACAAGAACAAGGTTCCCGATCCGACGTCGGCCTTTTCAGCCACTTGCTGGGTGGTGACCTCGTCTACGCCGTACTGGGTGAAGAGCTCGCGGGCCGCAGCGGTGATGCGGTCAAGTTTCTCCTGCTTATTCCGCTCGCGTCGGCCAAGGGTCTGGGGCACAGCCTGCATTCAAATACCGTATCAGCGGTTGCTGGATCATCGGCCCAGGAATTCGAGGGCGACGGGCACGAACTCCTGGTGGTACTGGAAGATGCCGCCATGCCCTGAATCCGGGTAGATGACCAGTTCACTGCCCGGAATCCGGAGGTGCATATCGTCGGAGAGTCGGGACGGAACCATGCGGTCGTTGTCGCCGTTGGCGATGAGGGTCGGCTGGGTGATCGCGCCCAGGTTGGCCGGTTCCGTGCGGCCCCACTTCTTGATGGCCTTCAGCTGCGTCTGAAAGGCTTTGGTCTTGATGGGTGCGTCCCGGTTGGCGGTGCGCTCGTTGAGTCGCTGGATAAATGCCCTCGCGGCGGGCTTGCCTGCAGCATTGCGGTTGAAGAACAGGAATTCCTTGGGGTCCTGCCGGGTCAGTGTTGCTCGCAGGACGTCGTAGTAGGTTACGCGGGCCACCTTGTCGATGTCCTTCCCACCTGCAGGACCAGTGCCGGCAAGAACAAGCTTGCGCACCAGCTCCGGGTATTTGAGCACCAAAGCTTGGGCAATCATGCCCCCGAGCGAGAATCCAAAGAGGTCGACTTTCTGATGCCCGAGCGCCTTGATGAAGGTCGCGGCGTCTTCCGCCATCTCCTCTATGGTGCCCGGAACGTTGCCGGTTGTGGCACCGACACCGCGGTTGCTGAAGGTGATCACGTGGTGCTTCCGGGCGATGGGGTCGATGATGCGCGGATCCCAGTTGTCCATCGTGGCAGCGAGGTGGACCAGGAAGACGACGGGAATTCCACCCTTCGGGCCCAGCTCACGGTAACTGTAGGTGACGCCGCCGGCCGTAACAGTGCTGACCGGTGCGTCCTTGTAGGCGGTGATGACATTGCTCATGATGTTTGTTCCTGACTAGTGGATTTACTTAGTGCCTGACGACTGTTTTGCCACGGACGCCGCCCTTGTCCAGCTCCGCAAGGACGTCCGGCGTCTGGTCAAACGGAACTACGCGGCCCACCACGGGGCGGATTTCCCCGGCGTCGATCAGCGCGGCAATCTCGCGCAGCTGGCTGCCGTTGGCGCTCATGAAGAGGAACTCGTAGGTAACGCCGAGACGACGGGCCTTACGCCGGATGCCGGCACTAATGAGCGCGACAGCGCCCTTCATCACGGCGTTTGCTCCGAGCTCCTGGGCAAAGCCGGGATCCGGCGGGCCTGAGATGCCGATGGCCTTACCGCCCGGTTTGAGGACCTTCAGCGACCGCTCCAGATTCTCACCGCCGAGGCTATCCAGAACGAGATCGTAGCCATGGAGGATTTCCGCGAAGTCCTCCGTCCGGTAATCAATGACGACGTCGGCCCCGAGCTCGCGGACAAAGTCCGCGTTTGCGGCGCTGACCGTTGTAGCAACGGTGGCCCCAAGGTACTTGGCCAGCTGGATCGCGATGGAGCCCACTCCCCCGGCCCCCGCATGGACCAGGACCTTCTGGCCCGGGCCAACTTTGCCGCGTTCAACGAGCGCCTGCCAGGCGGTCAAGGCCACCAGTGGAAGGGATCCCGCCTCGTCCATACTGATCGACGCCGGTTTGATGGCAAGGTCCGTCTCGGCCACAGCGATCCGTTCGGCAAAGGTGCCGATGCGATCCTTGTCCGGGCGGGCGAACACCTCATCGCCCGGCTTGAAGGACCGGACTTTCGCACCAACACTGACCACCACGCCGGCGAGGTCATTGCCTAGGATCAGGGGCAGCCTGTACGGGAGAACTTGCTTGAACTCCCCCTGGCGGATCTTCTCGTCCAACTGGTTCAGACCGGCTGCCTTCACCTGGACCAGCACGTCATGCTCCCCAACCAACGGCTCCGGAACGTCAACTTCCTGCAGGGGTTCTTTGTACTTTTTGAGGACGAAGGCTCTCATGGGGGGTGCTCCTGACTAAATAACTGAGTTGACTCAATTCTGAGCTTACTCAGTTCTTAAGTCAAGAGAAGGCCGAGACCCCTAAACAGCCCAGCAAAAGGCACGAAAAAAGGAGACACGTTGTGTCTCCTCACTTTCAATCTATACGGCACTGGGGGGCTTGCCGCAAGGCCCAGGGGTTGCTGCAAAATTGAGAGCCGACGCCGGGAGTACGCGCTGTTTCAGACGCGCGGTTCCGGCGTCATCAGCCCAGAAAGGAGCTGACAACGTGCCCCTCACAACCAGCGCGTTCAACCTTCCCGAGCACCTCGCACCCAAAGCAGATCCAGCCCTGATCGCTGCCGATGAGCAGCATTTCGCAGCCATCGCTGAAAGCCTTGAGCAGACCATCTCCGAGCTATCCGATCAGCTCGATGCCATACGCAAAGCCCCAAGCCGCTTCGGCCAGGAGGCCGTGGAGAAGGACGTTGAAACCCGTCGGCTGACCGGTCGGCTGCGTGCACTGCGTCGTTTCGGCCTGGACCTTTGCCTTGGCCGGATCGTCAGCAAGGACAACGCGGAGCCCCTTTACATTGGACGACTCGGCCTCACGGACAGTGACGGCCGCAGGCTGCTGATCGATTGGCGTTCGCCCGCCGCCGAGCCTTTCTTTGGAGCCACCCACGCCAACCCGATGGGTCTGGCGGCCCGCCGTCGTTATCGCTGGACCCGTGGCCGGGTTACTGACTACTGGGACGAGGCGTTCACGGAAGACCCGGCCTCGGCGGAATTGCCCGGCGGCACCGCTGCGCTTGAGGACCTTTCAGCCTTCATCGCCAGCCTGGGCAGCAGCCGCTCGGCACGGATGCGGGACGTGCTCGGCACTATCCAGGCGGACCAGGACGCCATCATCCGCGCATCTTCCCGGGGTGCTTTGGTGGTCGACGGCGGTCCCGGTACAGGTAAGACTGTGGTCGCTTTGCACCGCGCGGCCTATCTCCTCTACTCGGACCCCCGGCTCGGTCACCGCAGGGGCGGCGTCCTGTTCGTCGGCCCCCACCGGCCCTTCCTGGCGTACGTTGCCGATGTCCTTCCCAGCCTTGGTGAGGAGGGCGTGCAGACCTGCACCCTGCGCGACCTCGTGCCTGAGGGAGCCGATGCTGCCCTTGAAGCCGACGACGAAGTTGCCCGTCTGAAATCCTCGGCGGACCTGGTGAAGGCGATCGAGCCGGCCGTGAGGTTCTACGAGTCACCGCCGAAGGAGGGCCTGGAAGTCGAGACGCCCTGGGCCGACGTCTGGCTCAGCGCAGACGACTGGGCCGAGGCCTTCGACGTGCCAGCACCAGGCACTCCCCACAATGAGGCGCGCGAGGAAGTCTGGGAGGAACTGCTCACCATTTTGGTGGACAAGTTCGATACGGACGAGGTTCCGGAGGACTTGCTTCGGCGGTCCTTCGCCCGGAATCCGGATCTGGTGGAAGCGTTCAGCCGGGCGTGGCCGCTGCTTCATTACACGGATCTCGTGGCCGATCTTTGGCGGGTGCCGGCGTACCTGCGTCTGTGCGCCCCTTGGCTCAGTACTGAGGACGCGGGAAGGCTTCAGCGGGCCGATCCGAACGCCTGGACTGTGTCGGACTTGCCCCTCTTGGACGCAGCCCGGCAACGGCTGGGCGATCCTGAAGCATCCAAACGAAGGCGTCGACAGAAGGCCGAGGCCGCCGCCGAACGTGAACTCATGGATCGCGTTGTGGAAGACCTCGTAGCCGCTGACGATTCCGAAATGCTGGTCATGTCCATGCTGCGCGGCGAGGACATGCAGGAGAAGCTCATGGACGAGTCAGTATTGATCGTGGACCCGGACCAGCTCGCCGGCCCGTTCGCCCATGTGGTGGTGGACGAGGCCCAGGAACTGACCGACGCCCAGTGGCAGATGCTCCTGCAACGCTGCCCGTCCCGGAGCTTCACCATTGTCGGTGACCGCGCGCAGGCCAGGCACGGATTCACTGAGTCCTGGCAGGAACGCCTGGAGCGCGTCGGGTTGACCAACGTGAACCTGACGCATCTCAGCATCAACTACCGCACGCCCGAGGAAGTCATGGCCGAGGCCGAACCTGTCATCAAGGCCGCCCTACCCGACGCCAACGTCCCCACATCCATCCGAAGCAGCGACCTCCCTGTCATCCACGGATCCGCTGCAGAGCTGGACTCGATCCTCACCACATGGCTTGATGCGCACGCCGAAGGAATCGCTTGCGTCATCAGCAAGAACGACGTCGGACGCGGCTCGCTCCCAGCGTCGGCGCGCCTGCGTTGGCTGGCGCCGGAACTAGTGAAGGGACTGGAGTTCGACCTCGTGGTCCTGATCGATCCAGAGGATTTCGGCACAGGCATCGAAGGAGCCGTAGACCGCTACGTCGCGATGACCAGGGCCACCCAGCAGCTGATCATTCTCACCACTGCCGGGTCGGCCCTGACCAATCATTGAGGAACGCGCCAATCGCTGAGGAACGCGAGCTACATTCCAGGGATTTCCTGCGCCTCGTGGACTTCGATCTCACAGCCACCGGGCATGTTCAGGTGCGGGTGGACTTTGGCGAGCTCGACTGCGGCGTCGAGGTTGTCGGCTTCGAGGATGCTGTAGCCGGCCACTTCACGCTTGCTGGGCGACGTGCTGCCGTCGGAGGCCACGCGGACTCCGTTGGCCAGCGGCGTGCCGAAGTCCACCAGGCGATCGCCCACCTTGGCACCCCACGCATTCCACTCCCCCATGACGGCTGCCATGTCATCCGGTGACGGCGGGGCTGCCTCTGCGGGGGTCATCGGTGCGTGGTAGATGAAAACATACTTGGACATGATGGTCCTTCTTTCCTGCTGTTTGTTTTGGGGTTAAGGAGGTTTACAGGGTGACTGTGCGGCCGGTGAAGGCTACGAGCCGTTCCAGGCTGCTGGCTGTCTCCGCCGTCGGCTGCTCTGGCGCGAAGCTGCCGCCGGAGCGGACCTGCTCGGAGATGGTCTGCCGGGCAAGTTCCGTCACGTAATCGCTGACGACGTCGGACACCTCCACTTGCTGTCCCGTCGCCTTGGCGAAGTCCCAGGCGTGGACGAGCAGTTCGAGGTTCAGGATCCCGGCGACCGTGGTTGCCGGCAATTCGGCGAACTTCATGTCTACGGTTCCCTCAAGACCGCGCTTGCTGAAGGCTTCCAGCGCGGGCTGGGCCAATTCAGCGATCCGCACCTCGGGCGACGCGTCCGCGCGGTCCACGGGTGCTGCACCGAGCGCACGGCCGATGCCCTTCAGCGATCCGGCCAAGTGGTCCAGCAACTCGCTGACGTTGAACTCCTCGCAGGGCGTAGCTTTCGCTGTGTCCCCGGGAGTGACGTTGCGAAGCACGCCAAGGAGGATCGCCAAGGACGCATCAGCTGAGCTCAGCTGGTTGATGGGATCAGGTGCCCATGCCCAGTCGTCGCGGCCAGCGCCGTCCTTCGATGAAGCCTCAACCAGCAGACGATCCAGGTAGTGGTTCCAGCCCATCGCATGGGCTGTCTCCTGCTCCTCGGTGAGCCCTTCATGCAGCAACCGCAGGGACGTTCCGTCGGCATCCGGTTCCAAGGTGATGCTGATGGTGGAGGCACCCGGAGGCAGATCGCCCCCGCCTTCCCAGCCCCACGTGAAGACGACGCGCTTGCCCGGTTCGATTTCCTGGAACGTTCCGGCGGCATGGTGGCCGGGGGTAACGGTCCAGCGGAAATCCCCACCGATCCTGAGGTCAACGCGGGCTGCGACCGTTTGCCAGCGCCGCAGTCGCTCGGGCTGGGTGATGAGGGCGAAGGCCTCGTCGGCTGTGACCGGCAGGTGGATGGTTTTTTCGAAACTCATGTGCGTCCTCGCCTTTGGAAGTTACTAGTGGTCTGGGTGTTGCTGATGCTGGTGCCCCCGCCGTTGGGCAAGAGCGGCAGCATCGGAAGCCAGCAGGTCCAGTTCGTTGGTCCAGAACTGGGAAACAAGATCACGGAGCCGGCCCATCCCCTGGGGATCGAGCCTGTAGTACCGGTTTCTCCCTTCCTTGCGGGCCATCACCAGGCCCGCTTTCTCCAACAACAACAGGTGCTGTGAAACCGCGGACCGGCTGACCTCGAAATGAGCCGCCAAATCACTGACCGCCTTCTCGCTGCCCGCCAGGAGATGAAGCAGCCGACGCCGATTGGGCTCGGCAGCTATCTCCAGGGCATCCAACACAAATAATACGTTAGTGGCCGCTAACGTATTAAGCAAGGCATGTGGCTAGTGCCTTCCCCGGGGCAGCTCCCGCTTGCGGGAGCTGCGATGCCGCGGCCCCCTTCCACGCCGTCCTCGTTGCAACAAGGCAGAGAGTGGCAACGCCAAACGGGAAACGACCACTGCGGCGAGAGCCACCAGGGTCACAAGAATGGCAACGGTGACCAGCAGCAGCCACAATTCGGGCGCTGGCGAGCCACTGGGAATTTCCGGGGTATTTTCGAGTCCAAGCATCTACTTCTCCTGCAATCCGGGGCGTAACTATTGCAGTGGTGAGTACGAGTGAATGCCGGAACGTGTCGCGGAAGGCCCGATTCTTTGGGTCAGTTGTTTTATCGCGTGTCCGCGGTGGGCTTCCGCCACATCACGGCGAGCACCAACACCAGCACGTTCAGGCCCAGCATCACCAGGACCATGAGTCCCCAGTTCGCTTGATTCACACCCGAGCCATACAGAACGCCGATCAGCACGGTTGCAGTGATCGCGCCAAGGTACCGGCAGGTCTGGAAGATCCCGGCCGCTACACCTCGTTCTTCCGGGCGGGCAGAAACGTAGAGCCCCTGGTTCGAGGCCGTGCTCACCATCCCATAGGGAATGCCCATCAGTGCGGTCAGCACGAACACCAAAGGTGCCCACAGAGACAACGTCAGCGCGCCAAGCCCCACCGCGGCAACAGTCAGAATCAGCACACCGGTGATCAGGACGGAACGCACGCCGAAACGCTCCATCAGCCGCACCGTCAGTGGCGTCACCACAACCGACAACGCCGCAAGGGGCAGCATGAGCAGGCCTACTACACCGGCGTCGTAATGACCTGCCTCCTGCAGCAATTGCGGCAGTCCGAAGAAGGCAAAGTAGTAGACGCCGCTGAACACCACGAACAGCAAGTACACCAGCAACAGTGGCCGGTTCCTGCCCAGCAGGCGGAGGTCAAGGAACGGCGGGCGGAAGCGCAGCTCGCGCCAGGCGAAAAGCGCGCCGATCACAGTCGCAGCGGCCAAGAGCCACCAACGGTAGGCCGGCATCACGTTCAGTAACGCCATCATCGCGAGCATGAGTGACGTGACGAATGCGAGGATGCCGGGGATGTCGGAGTCGCGGATCAGAGCCGACAGCCTGCCCGTTTCCCGTCCGGAGTCGGCCGGCGCAGCCTTGTGCACCACAATGAGGGCAACCAGCGCGATTGGCACATTGATAGCGAACAGCGCCTGCCAACCGACCAAACTCACCAACAATCCGCCGACCACCGGACCCACAGCAGCGGCCGACGTGTTTGCCATCTGGATCCGGCCCAGCGGCCGCGTGGACGGTAAGTTAGCGAGCTTACTCAGTTCGGTGACCATCACGACGGCCGAGGGATAGGCCGTCGCGGTCCCTACCGCCATCAGCGCGCGGGCCACACACACCAAAGCGAAGTTGGGAAGGAACGGCGCGATGGCGCAGGTGACGGCGACCAGAGCCATGCCGAAAGTGAACAAGCGGCGGGGGCCGAAGCGGTCAGCGAGCCTGCCCATGAGCGGCTGGCCGGCCGCGGAAGCGAGGTAGAACGACGTGATCACCCAGGTAACGGTGGCGACGTCCAGCGCGAAATCCTGCCGCAGCACTACCAGCGCGACCGCGATCATCGACGAGTTCAGCGGGTTCAGCGCCGTCCCAAGGCTCAGCGCAGCAATGGCGAGGCCGGGCCGGGGTCTATTCGTCGTCACCCACCCAAGTCTGCTCCATAGTTGCTTCGGGTTACGAAACACGTTCGCGGGGCGGACAGAGAAGACCGTCTGAGGGCAACCAGTATGGCGGCTGCACTCACGTCAATGCAGGCTCTGGTGCCATGGAACCGTCGGGAGTAGCGTTCTTTCCAAGAAAATCTGCGTCTGACTGGGCTCGAGACAAATTGGCGACGCGGAGGAGCGGAGCAATCATGAAGCACGGGACACGCGCCGCCAAGGAAACTGCGATCTCCACAGCCGGAATCACCGTTGCGATTCTGGTCACCATCCTGCTTTCATCCTGTGCACCAGCAGCCACACCGGACCAAAAACATGCATTGGTCGGAACATGGGCTTCCACAGTCACGAAGGAAGATGCCCTACGGGTGGTTCCCGATTTCAAGCAGGAATTCTTGTGTGACAACACTGGGACGTTCAGCTGGGAATTCAAGGAAGATGGCAAATTCGCGATTGATCAGAAGCCCCTGCCAGACTGCCCGGCACCCGCGAATGCGCATGTTGAAGACACGTGGTCCACTGATGGCAATCGAATGACAATTGCGAAGGGTCAGCCGGCCCAAGAGATATATGAGTGGGCCGTCGAAGGCAAGATGCTTGTGTTGAAACACGTTTCCGGAGACTGCGTCCCGTGCAAGGCAGTCAATACAGCCAATCCGTGGACGCGGGTGGGGTGAAACACCACCCCCAAACTCGTCGTCCCCCTACTCCTCGAAGTGCGTCGTAATCCTCCCCGAGGACACGGCAGCGATGATCGATTGGGCCAAATGCCGCAGCTTGATGTTCCGATTGCTGGAGGCAGTCCGCAGGATGGTGAAGGCCTCTTCCTGGCTGCAGTGGTTCTGCGCCATGATCGCACCCACCGCGAGGTCGATCACCGTGCGAGACTGCATCGCAGCTGCAAGGTCATTCCGCGCATCGCTCAGTTGCGCGATCTTCAAGGCGAGCCGCAGTGACTTCGAAGCGTGCGATGCGAATACTTCGGCGCGTTCCACATCATCGTCACTGAATGCATTGGTCCGCTCTGAGTAGAGGTTCAGGGCAGCGCGGGTATCCCCCTCGACCAGCAGCGGCACGCTCAGGATGGAGCGAAGCCCCTGATGGGAGGCGGCCTGAACATACTCCGGCCAACGGTGTTCGCGAAGAAGATCCGGGACCAATACGGAGGTCAGCTTGTCCATGGCCGTAAGACAAGGGCCTTCGAAGGTGTTTTGGAGTTCGTCCATGACGCGGGCACGGTCATCACTGCTTGCGGCCGTGGCCGACTTCTTGCGACGAAGGACTGTAATGCCGCAATAAACAGGAGACTTGCGGTGAGAGAGGCTCTCTGCCGAGAAAGAAGCGAGATCGCCGAGAAAAGCCTCGACGTCTTCACTGCCCAGGACCAGATCCAGAAAATATCCGTTCTGGAGAGCTTCCTGCTCGGGGCGGGGGTTGACCATGTGGCACGTTCCTACTGACTGAAAAGCGTCCCCAGCAGACAGCAAAGGAGCGAATATTGCCGCCCTCTGCAAAACGGTCTGAAGACACCATATCGCCCAACGTTCAACGGTACAAAGTGCGGCACGACATGCGCTGACCTGCAGATACATGAATCAAACCGGGGCCCACTTTGTCAATCCGGGCAGGGTGTCACATCGAACAGAAAGTAAGTAGGCTTACTTTATTATTCGAGTCCGGCCACCGGACCCATTCGTGCAAAGGAGAATTCTGATGGGCGTTGAAGACAGCATCCGTAAAGCCGCCGAAAACGCGATGGAAGACCTGGCCGGCACGTCCGATCCCGTTGACAAAGGGCAGGTTCCGGAGCCAAACGAGAAGGACGACGACATCCATGTCCACTCCTCCATCAGCGAAGGTTCCAACGCAATGGACTCGGACACGCCTGAAGAGCAGGCGCAGGGAACGTCGGGCCGCTCGTTCGCTGTGGCTGGCGACGGCGAGGCCCACGAGGAACCCTCGGCCCGCACTGCCGGAGTAACAGACAGCGACATGAACCAGGACCGGGAAGGCGACCGCGACGTACCCGCCGCATCCGGCGACGTCCCCGGACCCGCAGGCCTGCCTGATGGAACCCCGGACGAACTCCGGGCAGACCCGTCCGAGGGTGACCAGGACCCATCGACGAGCATGGGCCGGGGCTGAGACGAAAGCACCACGCCCGGGACGTCAACGACCAATCGCCGTGTGGGCACCTACTCCCGCCTGGCCGACTTGCTACTCCCGCCTGGCCGACTTGCCCGCCAAAAGGTCGTCGGCACGTCTGGCTATAAGGTCAGGCAAGTGTTGGATTGCTTGCGGTGCAGGAACCCCGGCCTGCGCGAGAGCCTTCACGGTTTCCTCGATGACTCCACGCGCAACGTCCATATCCAGACCCCAGGCTGCAGCTTCCCGCCGCAGGTGATCAAGCGTGATGTAGTTGAGCCGCGCCTGCCCCGCGATGGAGTGACCGGCGTTCGAGCTACGCGCGTACAGCAACAAGGTGGGCGCCGCGTCGTACACGGGCGCTAGAGTAACTTCACCTGATTCGCCAATGAGGATGGAATAGTTCTTTGAGTGCGCTTCGCCGTTGCCAATGAGGACGTTGAAGGTAACCACTTTCAGCAAATCAGTCATGAAAACCTCAGGACTTCTTGAGTGAAATGCCGCCACTTCGACAACCTTGGTCAAGCGCGAAGGCGCGGTGGTCGATTGGTCATACTTCGCCGCCGAGGAGAGGCCTAACAACTGGGTAAAGTCCTCCTGGTGAATTCGGACGCTTTCGGCCGTACGGTCATACCGCTCAACAATCAATGCATCCCGACTTCCGAAATGCTGGATCCATGTTTTTGCTGATGCCAATCCAGCAGTACTGGCCAGCTCCAGCGCCCAGTGCTCTGCGGCAAGGAGATGTGGAATGGGGGAATCCAGGGGGTCCGGCTTTATGATGTGGGTTGAGCCCGCTCCATTGGCTGGCCAACACCACTTGTCACCTTGCCGAGTTAGCAGAACCTTGGACTGAACACCTCCCAGCGATGTTGAGATGGCAAAGTCGTCCGGTAGGTCCCAGGTGGGAAGGGACTCAACGGCGGCTACGACTTCCGCGTCCGACATTTCGAGCAGCCCGCCAACGCCCGAGGGATCCACCCCTTCCGGCAGTACTTGGACCGCTCCAGCGCAGTCGGCACCCACCTTCGCCAAGAGCGCCTTAATGTCAGTGGTGGAAGACTTTGCCATGGACGCAAGATGCGCCCGGACCTGACCTTCGGGCAGCAGTCCGTCGAAGAAGTTGTAGACCTCAGGCCCCACCATCGCTTCCCGCCGGAGTGGTAGGGACAGGGAGAGTAGTGCCGCCCCCGCGCCGTACTCGGCGACAACCTCAGGAAGATACTCCAGTTTGGGCCGCATCGATGTGCCCGTCAGCCAGGCGATGTGTCGCCCATGGAGCCAAACCGCCAGACGCTTCCCTGCATTCACCTCTTCACGTCCAGTCTTGCGAAGCGTGGAATTAAAGCAACGTCCCGCATTAGCGTTCGCACGGCGGCCATGGCCGTCTCCAAGGAGACATTCTCGCCCTGCTCCAGGCGCACAATTGTGTGCCGACTGGCCTTGATGGCCGTGGCCAGCTCACCCTGGGTCAATCCGCGTTCTTGACGGGCACCACGGATAGCCGCTCCAAAGGACTTGGCATCAATAGCTCGAAAGAAGGGCGTCTCCTCAGAATGTTGCATATATTCACCATATCGGCCCTTTCAAGAAATGTTGATGATAATGAACATTTACTGATGAGCGGTCTGTTGTTCAATATCTGGGACATAGTCGTGCCCCCAGGCCGCTCTCCCGAGGCAGGGCTTTGAAACCGAAAACAGACGTTAGGGCTACTTGCCCGGACGTGGGGCCGCGGTGGAACCCCGCACCACAAGCTCCGTTCCGAGCTCGATCCGCTGCGGCAACTCCTCGTCGCCTTCAAGATGCCGAAGCAGCGCCCGCATAGCCGTCTCAGCCATCTGCACCACGGGCTGCCCATGCAAGACGGCCGCCCGGGATTCAAAGAAGGTCAGAAAGCGAAGACGCTGTCCCCGTCAAGCGATCCGTGCGTCCGTGTCAGGGTCTTGCCGCGCGCCGAGCATTCCAGCGATTCTGCCTTCGAGGGCAGCAACGGTCGCCTCCGGAAGGACGATCAGGCCATCGAGTTCCTTGCGCGCACGCTTGTACGCCGTTTGACGTTCTGCCGGGGTAGCTGCGGAGTCTTCTGCAATACGCAGCAGCTTCCGCGCCGTTGCCAGTCTTTGACGTTCCGGGCCAGTGAAGTTGCTGTCCTTGATGCGCCTGGCTTCGCGTTCGGCCACATCGAAAGCGAGTTCGAAGCTGTGGACGGCGGCCCGATACTCAGCCAGCCGAGCCGGCGTCGTTATGTCCTTTGCCGCGGCTGGCCGCAGTCCGTCCGCTTCCTTTTTGGCTCGGAGGAATGCGACAGTCAGAGGTTCGCGGACGTCAGTCATCAGCGGGTAGTCGATGAGCTTCCCAACGTCCAGCTCGTAGTCCAACCATTTATGGTTCACGGCATCGTGAGTTGCCATCAACGAGACAACCTCGGCCTGGTTGGCTTGCTCGTGCACCGCAAGCTGGTTCTTCAGCTTGTACAACTCCACCTTGCGGCGATGGCGCTCTTCGCTGGCTTTGGACCATGACCTTGCCCACCCGCCGGCCATCCCGCCGATAGGGAAAATGAGCCACCAGTAACTGCCCAGGAAGTCGAAGAGGGGTTCCACAGATTCATCCTCCCACTTCCGAGCCAACCTCGTCCGTGCGCTCAGACAGAGTCAAAGCTACGCGAGCATGAGAGATTCTTATGCTCAGGCCGTTTATTGATAAGTCAGCTTCATCACTAGGTAGGCTCCTTCTGACCACTTTTTCCTTTGGAAGGACACACATTGCCAATCACGAATGACCACAACGACGTGGCATCCGGCACCCCATCCACTCAGCCCCTCAACGTCGTCGTTGCGGGATCCACCAGTGCCGCGGGTCAAGCCGTGGTCGGCTCGCTGGTTGCTGCTGGAGCCCGTGTGGCCGCCGTGGATCTTGACGCTGCCCGCCTTGAAGTACTCGCGGCCTCCCACGAAGGTGTGGTGCCGTACACCTGCAACCTTTCGGACCCCGAATCGGTAGAGGCCCTGGCAGGTTCCGTCAGGAGTGAGTTCGGATCCGTGGATGGTCTTATCCACCTTGTGGGCGGATGGCGTGGCGGCGAAGGAATCGTTGGCCAAAAGGACGCGGACTGGGACGTCCTGCACACCAGCATCATGACGACCCTCCGCAACACCTCGCGCGCGTTCTACTCCGATTTGGAAGCATCGCCGCGTGGACGCCTGGCCATTGTTTCGGCTGTCGCTGCGGCAAAGCCCACAGCGTCGGGCGCCAGCTATGCCGCAATTAAGGCCGCCTCCGAAGCATGGGTTCTCGGTGTCGCAGACGGCTTCGAGGCAGCCCAGTCCGGCCACAAGACTGAACCCAAAGAACAGACGTCGGCCGCAGTGGTGTTCGTGGTCAAGGCGCTCCTTGACGATGCCATGAAGGCAGCTGCTCCGCACCGCAAGTTTCCGGGCTACACCCACGTCAACGAGCTAGGCGACCATGTCTCTGCTCTCTTCGCAGCGCCGGCTTCCCACCTCAACGGCGCCCGTCAGCACCTGAGCTAAGTCCCGCCGTCGTACCCTGTCGCTAGCATGGCCGTATGGACCAGCGACTGCACTTCATCACGTTTGCCACCGCGGATCTCGACCGTGCCCGTTCGTTCTACAAGGACGGGCTCGGTTGGGATCCGCTCATGGACGTGCCTAGGGAGATTATCTTCTTCCAGGTTGGACCGGGGTTGGTGCTCGGGTTATTCGATGCGGAAAAGTTCGACCAGGACCTGGCCGGCAGCGCCCAACACGACGGTGTCAGCGGCGTAACGCTCTCGCACAACGTCGATTCCGCAGCCGAAGTTTCCAGCACCATCGAGCAACTGGTATCTGCCGGCGCAACCCTGCTGAAGCCTGCCCAGTCCAGCGCTTTCGGGGGCATTTTCCACGGCCACGTCAAGGATCCGAACGGCATCATCTGGGAAATCGCGCACAACCCGGGCTGGAGAATCGACGACGACGGCACGGTGGTTTTCGGATGAGCGTCTTCCCGCCGACCTTCGCTGACGACGTCATCAAACACGACGCCCGGGCCGTACCAAACCCTTCGCCTCGGGCCCTGAAACGAGCGAAATATTGCGGCATATCCTGCCCATGAGCCTTCGAGGACGAGCTTGATGACTACCCCAGCTGAGCGCCTAATTGCCCTGCTATCGAAAATGAACGACCGCGAGCTGACGGCCAATTTCAACGAAGTCGACCGGCAATTCGAGATTGTCTTTACCGATGACCGTGGAAGCTCCAGGCCTTTCAGGATGCCGATTCAGCCGGATGAGCTGTGGGATCGCATTCAACTGCCCGAGTCGGATAGGGATGCTTTGTGGCCGGACGTCTCTGTTGAGGAAGCGTCCTTGAGGTTGTTTAGCATCCACTTGCTGGAGGCAGTCATGACGGCCAAAGAGGGGGCCGACGTGCTCGTGAAGGAGCCGGGTGGGATCCGCGCGGTTCACGGGGATAGCAAGACCGAACCATAGTGACGGTCGTTAAGTTCACTACCCCAGCACCGGATGCAGATGCTCACTCTCAATCGCGACGCGGGCTTGAACCGCCCCCGCCTCGAGGGCATCAAAAACCGGTGCGCCGCGCAGGGTCGCAGCGAGGAAGCCGGCCATGAACGCATCGCCGGCGCCGTTCGTATCCACCACGTTCGCGGGAACGGCTGGAATCTCATGTTGAGTACCGTCAGCTTCCAAGGCGACAGCACCTTCTGCACCGAGAGTACACACGGCCAACCGGGGCCCGCGTGCAAGGCAGGAATGCATCAGCGCCCAGGGATCATCTGTCCTGTCGTCATTCATGAACACCACCCCGGCCGCACTCAGGAACGGCTCATGGAACGCCGAGGTTCCGTCGTAATCATGAAGGTCCACCCATAAAGGCGTCTGGTGAACCTCTTCGCGCTCCAGCAGCAGCACCCCAAATTCACTGAGGTCAATAACGGCAAGATCAGCTGCAGCCACGGCGACGGCCGCCGTCGCGAGATCCTCCTCGGCGGGGGTGGAAGGCACCGAGACGTAGAGCGATACCCGGCTGCCGTCGTCGGTCATGAGGTTGACGTGGCGCTCAGTGCGCTCGGAGGCAATCTTTTCTACCGTGACGCCGGCGGTGGTGAGTGCGCGGAGGACCCGCCCGCCGTCGTCGTCCGCTCCAAGTGGGGAGCACAACCGCACGCCGATGCCCAGGTCCGCAAGGTGCACCGCTTTCCCCGCCGACGTTCCGCCGACTGTCTCCCAGGCGCGTCGCGCGAACTGCATGTGCGGGACGGGCTCGGGGAGGTGATCCAGGAGGATGAGCTGGTTCCACGAGGCCGGGCCGCAGACGGCAACGCTCGGAGTAGCAGGCATGCGACTATCCAAGCACGGTCCAGGACCCTGTCCGCGGAAACAAGACGGCAAGTCCAAAACCGTTGACACGTGACTAAATGGTCACCTATTCTGAACCCATGGACGCCGTGTTCAAGGCACTGGCAGACCCCACCCGGCGGGAACTGCTCGACGAACTCTTCCGGGAGGACGGGCAATCCGCCTCCGCACTCGGAGCCCGGTTCGAGATGACCCGCTTCGGCATCGCCAAGCACCTCAAACTGTTGGAGGATGCCGGACTGGTGGTCACGCGCCGCCGAGGACGTGAAAAGCTGCATTTCCTGAACCCCGTCCCCATCAGGCTCATCCATGACCGCTGGGTGAGCAAATACGCAGAACCATGGGCCGCTGCACTCAGCGACCTCAAATCCAGATTGGAAAGTCCCATGGAAAAGATCTTCGAGATTTACATCAAGACCACGCCGGAACGGCTCTGGGAAGCCATCACCAACAGCGAAATCCGCAGCAAGTACCAGTTCGGGAACACGTTCACGGCTGACTGGACTCCCGGCGGCCGGTTTGAAATGCGGAACGTCAAAGCGGAGGAGCCCCTGGGCGAAGGCGAGAACATCGAGGTCGATCCCCCGCGGCGGCTGGTCCAGACGATGCAAGCGCTGTGGGGCGAGGACGTCAAAGCTGAAGGAACGTCGCGGATCACCTGGGAAATCGAACCCGTAGGCGATTCCTGCCACCTCACCGTTACCCACGATCAGCTCCGCGAAGGCGCCAACGAGCAGCTGTACGGCGGCTGGCCCATGATCCTCTCCGGGCTCAAGACGTGGCTCGAGACAGGCGAAACGCTGACAACGCCCGGCTCGCTCATGTACGCCTAGGCACGTTAAACCATGAGAACGGCTTAAACCCCGACGACGGCGGGACCTTCCCGCCGTCGTCGTCGCTACTTGTTGCCCCCGCCAGTTAGGCGACGGGAGCGGTGAGCTCCTCTTCGGAGAGCCAGGCTGCCTGCATGGTGCCCAGCAGGTGCGGGGCGAAGTCTTCGCCAATTTCCAGCACCACGCGGCAACGCGCACCACGCTGGTCGGGGAACCCGAGGTACTGTCCACGGAGGTCGCACACGGTCTGTCCGCGGCTGGGACCGTTTGTTGTGTCCACCTCCACGCGAACGGTCGGCGCCACCGTCAACTCCACTCCCCTGACGGCAATGGCAGCGGCCAGGGGATCGTGCATCGCTGAGCAAGCCCGCCCGAAGATGTCCACATAGAAGCCGAAGTAGTAGCCAAGCATTTCGCCCAGTGCCTTCGAAACGGAGTGCTCGGATGCCAGCAGCTCCTGGCGGTGGGTTTCCTCCAGGACGTTGGTCATGGTGACGTCCAGCGGAACCAGGGTCACGTTCCACTCGGCGGCGAGTACTTCGGCCGCAGCCTCGGGGTCGTTGGCGATGTTGGCTTCAGCAACGGGAGTGATGTTTCCCGGGGCCAAGGCGGCGCCGCCCATGATGGTAATTTCAGCAATGAGCTCCGGCAGCTTCGGCTCCAGCCGGAGTGCTTCGGCGATGTTGGTCAGCGGACCGATCGCCACGATACGCAGCCCCCCGGCATGCTTGTGTGCCAGCTGCACCAGCAGCTCAGCAGCAGTCGCCTCAACGGGCTCACGATCCGACGGAACCAGCTCCACCCCGCCGATTCCGTTGTCGCCATGGACGTGCGGTGCACCGCCGTGGAAGCTGCCGACCTGCGGATCATGCGCACCGATCGCCACGGGGATGTCCGGATGCCCGGCCAGTTTCAGTAGGTCCAGGGTGTTACGGGCACCACCGGCGGCGCTGATATTGCCGCTCACGGTGCCGATGCCAACGAGTTCCGCCCGCGGGGTTGCGAGCAGGTAGGCGAGGGCGAGGGCGTCGTCGATTCCCGTATCGCAGTCGAGGTAGAAGGGAGCTGCGGTGGTCTGGATCATGGTCTCTCGTTTCAGGATGATGCGGGCAGTTGTGAAGAGGGGCGTCTGAAGAGGAACGTGGCGAACGCGCGGTGTCGCGTGCCGCCGTCGGGCGTTAGATCTTTTCGCCCTTGGGTGCCGTGATGAACAGGCTGACAAGGAAGGCGAGGACGGTGATGGATACCGAGATCCAGAGCGCCGCCGAGTACCCGGCTGCGGTGCCCTGACCAGCGAACGGGGCAACAACCACGACGCCGAGGCTCGCCCCGATGCCGAAGGAGGCGCCGTTGATTCCCGGCAGGGCAGCCGGCGCTTCCTTGGGCGAGAGCAGGACGGACAGACCGTTGATCGCAGTAAGGAAGAAGCCGTTGTAGAAAATGCCCAGGGCTGCAATGGCGATAAGGACGGCTACTTGGTTGTCGGCGAAAAGGGCAGCCGCGATGGCGCAGGCAAGGCTGGTGGCTGTACCGACGCGGAGCGTCTTGATCCAGCCGCGGCGGTCGGCAATCCAGCCGGCGAGCGGGGCCGCGAACACGCCGATCAGGGCTGCCGGAGTCAGGAACAGCAATGCTGCGACCGAGGCCGACAAACCGAAGCCGTTGTCCTTGTCCTGGCTGAGAAGCACCACGGTGAAGTTGATGATCGCGAAGATGCCAGCGAGGGTCAGCACGGTGGTGGCGATGACCGGCCATACCTGGCGCGAACGGAGGTGGTGGACTGCGACCAGCGGCGTGGAGCGCTTCTTCTCGATGAGCCAGAATGCGGTGAAGGACGCGATGCTACCAGCGAGCAGGCCAAGCGCGGCAGGGGAGGTCCAACCGGCCGAAGAACCTGTAGAAACGAAGTACGTGATGAACACGAGGAACACGGACAGCGAGCCTGCACCCCACCAGTCCATCCGTCCCGGAGCCACAGCGGACTTCCCGCCCGGGACTACTTTGATGACGCAAACGACGGCGATCGCGGCCAGGGCGAGCACGGCAACGAAGATCGACTGGAAGCCAAGCGTTTCAGCCATCAGTCCACCGAAGTAGCCATCAACACCGCCCACACCGCCGTTGATGGCAGCGATGATGCCGATGGACGTGCCGAAGAGTCGGGCCGGCAGGTATTCATTGAGCACGATGTAGGAGAGCGCGAAGATGGCACTCGAGACACCCTGCATGAAGCGACCAGTGACCAACAGCGGCAGGTTCGGGGCGAAGATGCACAGCACAGTTCCAGCGCCCATGATGGCCAGGACCAAGAGCAATGCGGTGCGGCGGCCGATGAAATCGCTCCAGCGTCCAATCACGGGTCCGGAGATGGCGCCCGCAAGGAAGAACATGGACTGCACCTGCGCCACGGCCTCGGGCGTCTCGCCAAAGAAGGAACCGATGTGCGGGAGTGCCGGAGTGATCATGCTGGCGTTGAGCTGGAACGACAATACGGCGAGAACCAGCGTGGTGATCAGCAGGACTGCAGCACGACCGCCGGGGCGGGTGTCCGGCGTCGCTTCTGCGGTTTCGGAAGGCTGCGCCTCTACCGCGGTGTTGGGGATATTCACATCAAACTCCTTTGTCCGAGGGCGCGTGCGGCGCAACGAGATGTGAGTTGTTATACAAGCATGTATTACGAGCTTGTGCAACCTATCACATTTTTCCGGTACAGTGTCCGTAACCAAACCAAGTGAGGCACCCTTGACCGACAATGCCGTCCAGTTCCTGTCCCGACCCATTGCGCCGCAACCCGGCCAGCCTTTGCGCGTTGCGGCATACTCACGCATAGCCGAGGCAATCAGGACCAAGCTCCTCCCTCCCGGCTCGCTGCTCCCCACCGAGACCGAGCTGGGCGTCATGATGGACGTCAGCCGCACCGTGATCCGGGAAGCGCTGATGCTGCTGGAGGAAGACGGACTCACCAGGGCACGGCGTGGAGTCGGACGATTCGTGGCCGATTCGCTGCCACGGATCGGCATCGAACACATCCGCCCGTTCGATCAACTCCTTGGCGGCTCTGAACAGGACATCCAGGTCAAGCGCGTTGCGGCGATCAAACAGCCTGCCTCGGAATTCGTGGCGCCCGGAATCGGCGTTCAGCCCGGCGAAGACTGCTGGTTTTGGGAAAGCGTGCTGATCCGCAATGGCGAGCCCGTGGCACACCTGCAGGAAAACGTCGCCCAGGGAATCCCCGAGGCCGAGGCACTCTCAGAAGCGGCGGAAGCTCCCACCCTTTCGGCTTCCACCCTCCTGGAGGTCCTCAGCGGGCTTCCGGGGGCGTCACTTGGACCTGGCGAATGCGAAATCAGCCTGAGCACCGCCGGTCCCAGCCGCGCCAAGTTGCTGGACCATCGCCCGTCCGAGCCGGTCCTGGTCCTAACTCAGTACGTCCGCCGCAACGGGTCTCCGTTCTACCTGGCCAAATGCCTCGTGGCCGCCAAGGCCGGCCACCTCTCCGTCATCCAGTCCTCCTGAATCCTCCCGAAAAGGTCCATCCATGAGCTCCTCCCCTCAGTCTTCTGCGCCCATTTTGACTCCCGCGAGCACCGCACTCACCGTCGTGGGCAGCATCAACCTCGACATCACCGCTACCGCAGACCGCCTCCCGACGCCGGGCGAAACCGTCGGCGGGGCCGTCCTCCGCCAGCAGCCCGGCGGCAAGGGCGCCAACCAGGCCGTGGCTGCAGCCCGGCTCGCCGGCGCCTCCCGCATGGTGGGGGCAGTAGGCCGGGACGAAGCAGGCCGCAGCCTCCTCGAAGCAATGGCGAGTGCCGGCGTCGACGTCCAGGACATCGCGCAGGTGGATGCTGCGACGGGCACGGCGCTGGTCCTGGTGGACGGCGATGGCGAGAACCAGATCGTTGTGTGCCCCGGCGCGAATGGGGAAGTGTCAGTGCATGGAGTCTCCTTCGCCGACGAGGAAGCCGTGCTGTGCCAACTTGAAGTGGACCAGAGCGTGGTGCTGGAAGCCGCCCGGCGAACCAATGGCTACTTTGCCCTCAACGCGGCACCCGCCGCGCCCATCCTCCCGGAACTCCTGGAACGCTGCGACCTGGTGATCGTCAATGAAACCGAGTACGCCCTGATCCCTGCCCTTCGCACGGCACCCCTTGTTGCGGTGACGTATGGCGGCGAGGGCTCGGCGATCTTCGAGCACGGCGAACGGGTAGCCGAAGCTCCTGCGGTTCGGGTCACGGACATCGCCAACACCATCGGAGCTGGCGATGCCTTCTGCGCCGCGCTGGTCCTGGCCCTTCGCTCCGGACTTGAGCACAGCCATGCCCTGGCTGTGGCCAACGCCGTAGGTGCGGACGCTGTGCGGGATGCTTCGTCACAGCCTGCGTTGAAGACGTTGGCGCACTACATCGAGGCGACAGGACATACTGCGCAGACCGCCTGAGCTGTGCAGTCCAGCGGCTTCCTGCGGGGAGGTGCTACGATTGCTACGGAGGTCAACCATGACAACAATTCCGCACCGTGAACTACGCAATCAGAGCAGCAAGATCCTGGAGCGGGTAAAGAACGGCGAAATCATCGATGTCACCAATAATGGTGAAGTTGCCGCAACGCTGATTCCGCCGTCGGCTTCGCCGTTTGAACGCTTGCTGCAAGCTGGCAGCGTGCGGCCAGCCACCACGAGTCCCGTCGACTTCAAGATTCTTCCGCGTGGTGCCAGTGAGATGGATACTGCCGGGATTTTGGCGGATCTGCGGGGGGATCGGTGATCGTTTATGTTGACACTTCAGCCGTACTAAAACTCGTAGTGGAAGAGCGTGAGTCAGCTATGGCAGCCGCTCACCTTTCGGACATAACTGCTGCCGGAGGGCAGCTTGTTGCCTCAATGCTCTTATATACGGAACTCCATTGCGCCGCCCGTCGTAGGGACCTGCCGTTCGAAGTGGTTAATAGCGTCCTCGCAGGTATTAATCTGGTCGACGTGACGCGCTCGGACCTCATGTATGCCGCGGCCTCGCCCAGACGACTTCGGAGCGCTGATGCAATCCACCTTGCTACAGCCATCAGGCTCCAAGTCGACAGTCTGGTCGCCTACGACCAGGAACTGCTGCTGGCAGGAGTGGAGTCTGGACTCACAACGTCGTCTCCCGGGGCCTGACCAAAGGGTTTAGCCCACTATCCGGAACTCGTCGAACTCCCCCGTCGCCGGGGAAACGTCTGATTCCACGTTCTCCACCCTGCCTGGAGCCCGTGGTGAGTTAAGCCAGTCCAGGAAGCGGCCAACATGCGCCGTGGATCCCTCGGCGACGAGTTCCACAGAGCCGTCGTAACGGTTGCGGACCGTACCGGTGAGGAGGAGTTCGTCCGCTTTGCGCGCGGTCCAGTACCGGAATCCGACGCCTTGGACCACGCCGCTCACGCGAGCCGTGAGCCTCACAGCATCGTTGGCAGGACCGGCGTGCGTTTCTGGGGACTCAGCCATGGACCTAATGTAACCCCGCGAATCATCCCGCGTCAGGACGACCCGTTTCTCCAAGTCCCAACTCCAACTTGGAGCAAATTTGGAGTTGGGACTTGGAGGAGCCTGGAACTAGGCCGTCACGATGTCGTGCGTTGCGTGGCTGTACGTGAACGTGACAGGGCCGCCGTCGTGGTTTAGCTCGTGGTTGGCGCCGTCACGGACGCCGAACGCACCATAGTTCTCGTCCCACGAACGGTTCAGCGCGATCTTGTAGGTATAGAAACCGGCCGGCAGGTCTCCGGTCAGGGTCCAGACCTGGACCAGCGGGTTGAACTCCATCTGGACTTCGTCGTACTGGGGAGCCCAGTCTTCGGGAGCGCCCAGGATTTTGTTGAAGTCACCGGCGATCGCCACGGCGTCCGGCTGCGGCAGGGTCTCGACGGCGGGAGCCGCCGCTGCCTTCGAAGGAGCCTTACGAGTGGCAGCCTTCTTCGCGGCCGGCGCAGCCTTGGTAGCGGCAGCCTTGGTAGCGGCAGCCTTCGGAGCTGCAGCCTTCTTCGACGTTGCCGCACGCTTCGTCTTGGCCTTGGCGGGAGGGGCCGTAGGCACGGGAACATCGGCTGGTACCGGTGTTCCGGCGTCGAGGGCCTCTGCAAAAGCCGAAACGTCAGGGAAGGCGACCGTCGCCCGCAAGCCGTCTTCCGGGATGGTCCAGCCCGAACGTCCCTTGACCAGCCAGCCGGCCTTGACCAGCTTGGCCGAAGCCGACGTCAGGGTTTTGTGGCCGCGGGGAATGCCCCCACTGAGAAGTTCAGCCTCATGATCGTTGAAAGGAACGCGTCCGATGGCCTCTGCCAGGACTTCCCCTGCGTTCAGCGTGGCTCCAGACCATACGCCCTCAGCGAGGATGTCCAGTACGGCCTTCAGACGAAGGTTGGTGTTCTCGGCGGTGTTCGCGCCCATGCTTCTCCTTCTACGGTGGATAATCCCTTGCAGTTTGCCAATGAATTGTTAATTCGCGCGACTGATATTGGTAAACACCGTGTGTCGTGACCGAGTATGACATTCCGAGGGCCGGAAGTGATCGACGAGTCTCGCCTCCAGCGCCAATTCAGGGTTTATTGGGCAGGCGCAGACGCCTTGACCCACTCGGTCACTTCATCCAGCAATACGGCTTTCCGGGCGTCGCTGGCGAACGAGGATCGGATCGAGTTTGCCGCCAAAGTGGCCTGCTCCGGAACCGAGAACTCAAGGACCTTGGCCAACTGCTCGAAGTTGTCGTCCACATAGCCGCCAAAGTAGGCAGGGTCATCCGAGTTCACGCAAACGTTCAAACCGATGGCAAGCATCTCCGGCAGTGGGTGATCAGCCAGCTTGTCCACCGCACGCAAACGAACGTTGGATAGCGGGCAAACAGTCAGGGGCACCTGCTCCGCGACCAGCCGCTGCACCACCTCCGTGTCTTCCATGCAGCGGATACCGTGATCGATCCGCTCCACGTGCAGCACGTCCAGCGCCTCGGTGATGTAGGCGGCCGGCCCTTCCTCGCCCGCGTGGGCGATCCTGCGCAACCCGGCCTCACCGGCACGCTGGAACAAGCGCTCAAACTTCGACGGCGGGTTGCCCACCTCTGCCGAGTCCAGCCCGATGCCGACTATAGGGGCGTGCATCGCGAGCAACTGGTCCAACACATCGAGTGCGGATTCCTGGGACATGTCCCTGAGGAACGCTGCAATCAGGAGCGTCGAAACGCCGAAGTCTTCCTCCGAGGTCGCCAGCGCATTCGCGACACCGTTGACGCACACCTCAAGCGGCACACCCCTGGACACGTGTGCCTGGGGATCCATCATGATTTCCGCGTGGCGCACTCCCCCGGCCGCGGCGCGCTGAAGGTAGGCGCGGGTCATGTCAGTGAAGTCCTGCTCGGTCTGCAGGACGGCCATGTTCTCGTAGTACAGGTCAAGGAAGGACTGCAGATCCGTAAATTCGTACTTCTCACGCAGTTCTTCGATGTCTTCATACGGCAGTTCAATGCCGTTGCGTTCGGCCAGGGCAAAGATCAGCTCTGGCTGGAGAGTCCCTTCGATGTGCAGGTGCAGTTCGGCAACCGGGGGCGCCGTCGTCGTCGTTTTCTCGCCAAAAGTTTCCACTCGACAACTCTAGGCCCCATCCGTGCACGTGTCCCGGAGCACTCAACTTGGTTCTTCGCCGCGGGACCCCCAAACTGAAAGGATGCAGACTTTCCTCCCTTTCGCCGATTTCCGTGAGAGCGCCGCGGCGCTCGACACCTCAAGGCTCGGCAAACAGCGCGTCGAAGCCCTCCAGGTCCTCCGCGCACTGGTCATCCCGGAGTACGGTTGGCAGCAGCACCCCGCCGTCCGTATGTGGATGGGCCACGTCCCCGCGCTCACCATGTATGGCCTGGCGATGGCCGACGAGTGGATCCAGCGCGGCCACCCGGACAACACCCGCAACAACATCGCGGAGTTCGCACCCCAGGCCGCGCACCCGGACTACGCCTCCAGGATCATCATGCCGCCATGGCTGGGCTACGAGGACCTGCACCTCAGCCACCGTTCCAAGCTCCTTGGGAAAGACCCCAAGTTCTACGGACCGCTCTTCCCGGGCGTCGAAGAGAAACTGGAATACATCTGGCCCGAGCCCAAGCACGAGTTCCACCCCGAAGACCCTGAAGAGGACCGTCTCTGGATCCTGCGCGCCAACGTGGAGGACCTCCGCCCGGAACAGCTCACCACCGTGAGCATGCCGCCGCATGGCAAGGCCAAGGCTGCCGCAGCTCCGGAATCCGACGAGTACCAATTCGTGTACGCGGAAGAGAAGTCCCGCCGCCAACTCAAGGGCCCCAAGAAGCGTCCTGCCAAGGTGCTGGAGAAGAAACCCACCCGGAAACGCCAAGCCCAGGAAGCGGCCTTCAATACGCTTCCCGGCAAGACCGAGATCGCCGTTCCGTTCGATGACGGCCAGATCTTCGCTGTCGGCCTGATCCATGGACGGCCGATCACGGTTGAGGGCAAGTTCGCCCGCAACTTCGAAGTCACCGACGTGGTCAAACGCACCGATTTCGATTACCCGGCACTGCTGCAGGATCCCCGGGTCTTCTTCCCGGTCCCCGCACCGGCACAGTAACACCAACGCGCGACGGCGGCACGTGGGTTTCGTTTTTACGCGGAACCACGTGCCGCCGTCGTTGTTATGGGTCGATTTCGTGGCGCCGTATGAGACGGTGGAGGCACACGGCGCGCACCACCCGGGGAGGACCATGGATTTCCAGCACATCATCGAAGTAGTTGGCCGGTACATGGACTTTGCCGGCGTGGCCGTCATGGTTGTTGGAGCGCTCGTTTCGATTCCGCTTGCCCTGCGCGGCTACCAGCCCAAACGAGCCAGCGGCCTCGCGCCGTTCTCGCCTTATCGCGCTTACCGGCAGTTGCTGGGACGGTCCATCCTGTTGGGCCTGGAACTCCTGGTGGCAGCCGACATCATCCGCACAGTCGCAGTAACCCCTACGTTCGAGAGCGTGGGCGTCCTGGCGATCATCGTGCTGATCCGGACATTCCTCAGTTTCTCCCTCGAGCTGGAGATCACTGGCCGTTGGCCGTGGCAGAAGGAAAAAGAGCACGACGGCGATGCCCACCTGCGGGAGCCGACGCCCTCAGCAACCCCCTAGCCCACTTGTCACCCACTAACGGACTATTCACCAGCGCACGCGGTGGTGAATAGTCCGTTAGGGGGTGCCGTCCATCGGACATTGGTCGCCGGCTACTTCCCGAGCCCAGCCCGACGAAGTGCTTCGGCCATGGCTGTGTTGGCTGGAGCTTCAGACTGCTGGGGTTTGCCCTGGCGACGATCACCCTGGCCCGGCTGCCCACTACCCCGCGGACCACCCGAACGTTGGCCTGGCTGCCCGCCACCTCGCTGACCGGGCTGGCCGCCGCCGCGCTGATTGGACTGCCCACTCGAGCGCTGGCCTCCAGCATCCCGCGCACCGGGGTTGCCTCCACCCGAGGAACGTCCACCGGAATGCCGGCCGCCCGCAGTGCCGGGTTCGTCGTCGAGCCTCAAGGTCAGGGAGATGCGCTTGCGCTCGGGATCGGCCTCAAGCACCTTGACCCGCACCACCTGACCGGATTTCACGATCTCGCGGGGGTCCGAGACGAATTTGTTGGACAGCGCGGACACATGGACCAGCCCGTCCTGGTGCACTCCGACATCCACAAAAGCACCGAAAGCGGCAACATTGGTGACGGTGCCTTCCAGGATCATGCCCGGCTTGAGGTCGGAGATCTTTTCAATCCCCTCCGAGAATGACGCCGCCTTGAACGCGGGACGGGGGTCGCGGCCCGGCTTCTCGAGCTCGGACATGATGTCCTTGACGGTGGGCAGTCCGAACGTGCCGTCCACGAATGCCTGCGGATCCAGTGAAGTGGTGGGTCCGCCGCCAGCCGCGACGAGGATCTTGCGCGCAACGGAGTAGGCCTCGGGGTGCACGCTGGAAGCATCCAACGGCTCCGCTCCCCCGGTGATCCGAAGGAAGCCGGCGCACTGTTCGAACGCCTTCGCGCCCAGTCGCGGTACCTTCTTGAGGTCGCTCCGCTTGGCGAACGGGCCATTCTCATTGCGGTACGCCACAATGTTTTCGCTCAGCAAAGGCCCGACGCCGGCCACTCGACTCAGCAGGGCAGGGGACGCCGTATTCACGTCCACCCCCACGGCGTTCACGCAGTCTTCCACCACGGCATCCAGTGAGCGGTCCAGCTTGGCAGCGGTGACATCGTGCTGGTACTGGCCCACGCCGATGGATTTCGGCTCGATCTTCACCAGTTCGGCCAGGGGATCCTGAAGCCGACGGGCAATGGAGACCGCACCACGGAGTGAAACGTCCATACCGGGGAGCTCGGAAGCTGCGAGGGCCGATGCCGAGTACACGGAAGCACCGGCCTCGGAAACAACGAGTTTCTGGACACCCTTGGAACCCGCGGCTTCGAGGGATTTGATGAGCTCGGTGGCCAGCTTGTCCGTTTCCCGCGACGCCGTGCCGTTGCCGATTGCCACGAGTTCCACGTTGTACTGCTTTGCGAGGCGTCCGAGGGTGGCCAAAGCCTCGTCCCACTTCTTTGCCGGCGCGTGGGGATAGATGGTGTCCGTGGCAACCACCTTGCCCGTGCCGTCCACCACTGCCACCTTGACTCCCGTGCGGAGTCCCGGGTCCAGGCCGAGCGTGGAGCGATTGCCTGCAGGCGCAGCGAGCAACACGTCGCGCAGGTTTGCGGCGAACACGCGGACAGCCTCATCCTCGGCATCTGCAAACATGCGTCCGCGAAGATCCGTGGTGAGACGGTCCAGAATGCGGCCGCGCCAGGCGAGCTGGGCAGTCTGGGTGAGCCAGAGATCGGCGGGACGGCCGTGGTTGGCGACCCCGAGGCACTTGGCCACAGCGTTCTCGTAGCGGCTACGGGCGGCGGCCAGGGCGTCGTCGTCGGCGGGGTCTGCTTCGGCCAGGTCCAACTCAAGTACGCCGTCCTTTTCACCCCGCAGCAGGGCGAGCACCCGGTGCGACGGCATGCCTGACGGGACTTGCGTGAACTCGAAGTAGTCCTTGAACTTCTGGCCTTCGGCCTCCATGCCCTTCTTGACCCGGGAGACCATGCGCCCTTGCTTCCAGAGCCTCTCGCGGAGGTCCTCGGCCAGATCAGGATCCTGGGCAACGCGCTCCACAAGAATGGCACGGGCACCTGCAAGCGCGGCGGATGCGTCCTCAATGGAGTGCTCGGCGTTGAGGTACTTGGCGGCCTCGGTTTCGGGGTCCAACTGTGGGTTGGCGAGCAGGACGTCGGCCAGCGGCTCCAGCCCGGCTTCGCGGGCTATCTGGGCTTTGGTGCGGCGCTTGGATTTGAAGGGAAGGTAGATATCCTCCAGCCTCGCCTTGGTGTCAGCACCCACGACGGCGGCTTCCAGTTCCGGGGTCAGCTTGCCTTGGGCTGCTATCGCTTCCAGGACTGTCTTGCGCCGCTCTTCCAGCTCCCGCAGGTACCGGAGGCGCTCCTCAAGATCACGCAGCTGGGTGTCATCGAGCGTCCCGGTGACTTCCTTACGGTAGCGGGCGATGAAGGGAACGGTGGATCCGGCGTCGAGCAGTTCCACCGCGGCCTTGACCTGCCAGGCCTTCACGCCGAGTTCGTTGGCGATGAGTTGATGGATGGCAGAATCGGCTGACTGGTGCTGGAGAGATTGAGTCACCCTGACAGTTTGCCTCACATGACCGACAGTTTTCAGGTCCGGGCTCCGCAAGGCCTATGCCGGGAGCGTTGTTAGTGCTGTAGTTGGACCATGCAGGAACTGCTCATCATCCTTCAGGACGGGTTTGTTTCCGATGACGTAAGCGTGACCGTCAACGGCAAGGAAGCTGTGTCCGAACGGGATGTGTCCACCAAGATGCTGTTGGGAATGGCCGACGAAATCACGGTGGAGCTGCCGGCGAAAGGCGCCACAGTGGGAGTGGAAGTCCGAAGCAGAAAGCTCAGCGCAACGAAAAAGCTCGCTGGCAAACCCAGGAGCCTGATCGTCTCGATAGAAAATGACGAACTCGTGCTGCGCGAAGGAACGGGCCGCGAGGCGTTCCTCTAACGGGAGCGCTTCGCGGCGGCTGGATTACCTGGATTACTGTGGCTGGTCGGCCGCTAGTGGGACATATGCTCCTTGGCGGAAATGTGCTCCACCATTTCGCCCACGCGTTGTTCTGCGTAGTGGTTGCGGGCAATGTCTCCCTGGCTGATGATGCCTACGAGCTGGTGATCCTTGATGACGGGAAGACGGCGAACCTGATGCTCTTCCATCATGGCGATGGCTTCGTCAACATTGGCATCAGCGTCAATCCAATACGGCTTACCAGTGGCGAGGTCGCGGGCCCGGACTTCGCGGGCGTCCTTTCCCTCGGCCAGACACTTGACCACGATGTCGCGGTCGGTGATGAAGCCGGTGAGCTTGCCGTCATTGCCGCAGATGGGAAGTGAACCGCAGTCCAGATCCCTCATCATGCGGGCGGCGTCCTGGAGAGTCTGGTCCTCCGGGATGCACTGGGCATTTGTGGTCATGAATTCACGTACGACACTCATGGGTCCTCCTTCATCGAATGGGGTTCATCGACGCGGGGTCCTCCGGGATGGTCCTTTCGGCACCGACGCCGATGCTGCCAGCCTACGCTTGGCGGCTGCGGCTGACTAGGCGATCCGGCAGGTTGCCGGGCAGAAAATTAAGACGCCTCCCTAGATATAATCCATTCGTTGGAGTATCCTCGTTTTGGGTTACACACGGCTTCTGGGCATGGCCACTTTCACCCCTTTGGGACTCCTCACCTGCATCGCCCCGCCCTGAACCGTCATGCCGTCCATCCGGTACATCCCGTGATGGGCGAACGCATATTGACTGCTTGCAGAGCGAGAAAGATCCTCACATGGACACCCCCAACGTCCCCGGCACCCACTACAACCCTGTCCCCGGCAACCCCTCTGAACTCCCGTTTCCACCCACTCTTGGGTCTGACGCTTTTGGACCCCACAGTTATGGCCCCCAGCCCAGCACCCTGGCATGGCCCTCCGAAGAATTTTGGAGGTGCTGGCGCTCCGCTCCCGTAAGCGGTCGTTATGAAGGCAACCAGGCGGGCAACGGTCCTGTCGGCAGCGCGCTGGACCTCCGCTTGGATGTCGATCCCCGCCAGAGCGTGGAATCCCCGGTGCTGAACAAAGTCAGTGGCGATCTATACAGCACCCGCTGGGTCAAAGCAGGTGGGGTCAACCAACTCGTGAAGACGTATGTGGAGTCCTGGATCGTGGACGCCCCGGTGGTCACCATGACCCGTGCGCATGCACACATCACTGGAACGGTCCGTTACTGGAAAGGCACGCACCCCGCCACAACAGTGGAAATCAACGTGTCCTGGTCCCACGGCGCGATCACCGGCGCAGTGGCCACGTTCACGGCGGGCGGCGTTGCCGGGCAGCCATACGCCTGCGCCTACCGTTCGGGCTGCTTCCGCGATATGAACCTTGAACTCGACTACTGCACGTCCGTGGACATCGAACCCAAGGCACCCGTTTACAACAGCCATTCACATAACAACCGCCCAGCAGACCTGGCTGAGCGCACCATCACCATCGAATCCTCGTACCTGGACGCGGGAATCGCCGTCACCATCGATCCGGTCCACACAGTGATCGATGACAGTGCGGCCGGCTTCGCCTCGTGGAACGTCGGTGAACTTCACGACGCCATGGAAACCTCCTTCGGCAAGTTCAACTCCGGATGGCCTGCCTGGAACCTTTGGGGCGTGCAGGCCGGCCTCTTCGACAGTGCCGGAGTTGGTGGCATCATGTTCGACGCCGCTGCAGGCTTTGGCGGCGCGGGCCGCGGTCCGGACCGCCAGGGTTTTGCAGTCTTCCGCAACCACTCCTGGTTCACCAACCTTGTCTCGAACCCCAGCACGCAGGACCAGGCCTGGGCCATGCGCCATTTCCTGTACACGTGGGTCCACGAGGCAGGGCACGCGTTCAACTTCCTGCATGCCTGGGACAAGGCGAGGCCGGATTCGTTGTCCTGGATGAACTACGACTGGAAATACGATCAGCGCAACGGCGCCGATACCTTCTGGGGCAACTTCCGGTTCCGGTTCGACGACGACGAACTGCTCCACATGCGCCATGGCGACCGTGCATCCGTGATTATGGGTGGAGATCCTTGGGCTTCCGGTGGGCACCTGGAATCCCCTGCCGGCTCAATGACCGTCTCCGGGCCGGGCAGCGATGTTGAACTGACCCTCTCAGCCAAGAGCCACTTCGACTACATGGAGCCTGTGTCCATCGAATTCCGCTTGCGGAACACCAGCGATGTACCAGTAGTGGTGGACGGGCGGCTGGATCCCAGATTCGGAAACACCACTGTTTACGTGCAGAAGCCGGACGGAACGGTGGTCCTGCATGAATCAGTGGTCTGCTTCTATGGCCTCCCTGAACCGGTGACCCTGGAACCTGCCGCCGGCGCCACGAGTGACGGCAGCGACCGCTACAGCCAACTGGTCCAGCTGGCATTTGGAGTGCAAGGCTTCGCATTCGATGAGCCCGGCCAGTACCTGGTCCGCGCGATCTATTCAACGGAGGGCATCGTCCAGGCGTCCAACACCCTGCCTTTGCGGGTCGGCTTCCCGGTCACACGGGAGGAGGACCGGTTTGCACCGGAGTTCTTCACGCGGGAAGTAGGACTCACGCTCGCCTTCGAAGGGTCCATGTCACCCCACCTGAGCAAAGGGCTGGACGCCCTTACTGAGGCAGCCGAGCGATTCAGCGGCGAGCCTTTGGGCGTCAAGGCGGCTACCGCCGTCGCACAATCCGTGGGTGATGACTTCTATCGCCGCAAGGAAGACAAAATGGTGAAACACCATAGCGCCGATCCTGAGCGGGCGCTGGCGCTGACGGATGCCGGGCTGGCGAGTTACCAGAAGGGCAGCGGCGCAGCGAACAACCTGGCGTACAGGAAGCTCGTGGAACTGCGGACGGAACTGCACGTGAAGGCGGACAACACCGCGGCCGCAAAGTCAGAGGTGGAAACCCTCGCCAAAGACCTGGGCGCCCGCGGCGTAAACCCCACAGTCCTGGCACAGGTCAAGGAACTGATCCCTTCAACTCCGGCGGCCCGTTCCCGCCGGTCGGCTCCGAGGAAGCCTGCCAAATAGTCGTCGGATGACCGCTTGGCATGTGGCTCCTCCGCAGCCGGCGACGGCGGCACGCTCCATCGCTCGAAAAGGTGGGTGCCGCCGTCGCTCCCTTCGTGTCTACTCCGCGATGTCCTCCGCCCAGAGTTCCGGGTGTTCATCCTGGAAGGTACGCATCATGTCCACGCACCGGAGGTCGTCGAGGACCACCACTTCAACACCACGCGAACGCAGGAGATCGAATTCCCCCGGGAACGTCTCCGCTTCGCCCACCACCACGCGCGGAATCTTGAACTGGATGATGGTTCCGGTGCACATCGCACACGGCGCCAACGTGGTGTAAAGCGTCGTATCCCGGTAAGTCTTTTGCCGGCCGGCAGCGCGCAACGCGGACATTTCGCCATGCGCGATCGGATCGCCATGCTGGACACGTTCGTTGTGCCCGCTCGCGATGATCTTCCCACCGCGGGCCAACGCGGCGCCAATAGGGATCCCGCCCTCGCTGAGACTCTTTTGGGCGGCCTCATAGGCGGCTTCGAAAGCGGGATCGACGGTGGTCGGTGCTGTTTCAGTCATGGGTGCAGTCTAAATTGTCGGAGGCCGCTGATAGCTTGGCTTCATGGTCCACTTCGGAGTGGTTCATCCGGCAACAGTGGTTCATCCGGCAACAGGGAGTAGGTCACGGTGTTCTTTCTCGATTCGGAGATAGCTGGCGCGCCGCAGGATTTGGTGTTCTCAGCCAGTGATCTGGTCATCGCTGCCACCTGTGAGTACCAGCTGCTCCGGAAACTCGACGAAAAACTGGGCCGCTCCCCCAAAGCTGAGTTCGCGGCAGATGCCATGTTGGATCGCACGGCCAAGCTCGGCGATGTCCATGAGCACAGGGTCCTGGACGACTTCCTGGCCGAGTTCGGGCCCTGGGACCCAGCAACAGGACAGGGCGTTTACGACGTCGTTCCCGCCTCCGCCATGGACCGCGCCACCCTTTTGGCCAAGCATGCGGAATCCATCGAGGCCTTGCGTTCCGGAGCGGACATCGTGTTCCAGGCCGCGTTCTTTGACGGCCAATTCCACGGCCGCTCCGACTTCCTGGTCAAGCGTCCCGGCGGTCAGTACGCCGTCTTCGACACAAAGCTTGCACGGCATGCCAAGGTCACTGCACTTTTGCAGCTGGCTGCCTATGGCGATCAACTTCTTCAGGCAGGTATTACGCCGGATCCCACAGTCACCTTGGTCCTGGGCAACCGCGTGCACAGCGATCACCCGCTCGCGGAGATTTTGCCAGTCTTCAAGGAACGCCGCGAACGCTTTCTTGGAATGACCACGGCCCATCGGGCTGCTTCAGGACCCATCGAATGGGGCGACTCCCGCTTCTCCGCATGCGGCCGCTGCGACTACTGTGCCGAGCAAGTAAAACTGCATCGGGACCTCCTCATGGTTGCCGGAATGCGAATAAGCCGCCGTAAGAAGCTGATAGAGGCCGGAGTCACCACGATCGACCAGCTCGCGGCACTCCCCGATGCCCCTGATCCCACCTTGCTTCGGCTGCGCGAGCAAGCACAGTTGCAGACCGGCGCAGGGACTCCGGACGGGACAGTGAAGTACACGGACAAAGCAGGCGAAGCCAAAACTGTCAGCTACAAGATCCTGCCGGAGAACACCCTCGGCAGGCTCCCGGAACCGGATCCCGGCGATATTTTCTTCGACTTCGAGGGCGATCCTTTGTGGCAGGATCCCGTCACGGGCAAATGGGGCCTCGAGTACCTTTTCGGCGTCATCGAAAACCCGGCAGAGCCCGGCGCCCAACCGGTGTTTCGTCCATTTTGGGCTCATTCCCGGGAGGAGGAGGGCCAGGCTTTTGTTGATTTCCTGGAGTACGTTGCCAAACGCCGGGCTACGTACCCGGGCATGCACATTTACCATTACGCCGCTTACGAGAAGACGGCCCTTCGCAACCTTTCCTTGACGCACGTGGTGGGCGAAACCGCCGTCGACGACCTCCTGAAGCAAGGCGTCCTGGTGGACCTTTACGACACCGTCCGCCACAGCATCCGCGTTTCCGAGAACTCGTACAGCATCAAGAAACTTGAACCCCTCTATATGGGCCAGCACCTCCGGTCCGGAGACGTGACCGACGCCGGTGCCTCGGTGGTTGCCTACGCGGACTTCTGCACGGCGAGGGACACCGGCCAGGCTGAGCAGGCCGCAGCCATCCTTGAAAGCATCCGCGACTACAACGAGTACGACTGTCTCTCAACCTTGGAGCTGCGCAATTGGCTTCTTGCCCGCGCCGCCGAGCGATCCATCGTCCCAGGCTCCATAACGCAGGAGGAGCCCACGCCTGAGGAGGACAAGTACCAGGCTGCGCCGGAGGAAAAGGCGCTGTTCGACTACCTTGACGGGCTCCCTGGGGAAGAAAGGGCATCAGCGGATTCCCGGGCAATAGCGATTGTGGCAGCGGGCGTTGGGTACCACCGTCGTGAGGACAAACAGCACTGGTGGGGGCACTTCGACCGCTTGGAAAAGCCAACCTCCCAGTGGGAAGACGGCCGCGACATCTTTACGGTTGACCATGCGGAAGTACTGCAGGACTGGGCCAAGCGCCCGCCTCGCCGGAACCGCGTACGGACAGTGAAACTCATTGGCCGTTCCGGTGACGGTGCCGGGTTGGAGCCTGGCAAGACGTACTTCCGGATGTATGGTCCCCCGCTGCCTGACGCCTTGGTCGGTAAGGAATCGTCAGTGCTGGGTAGGGCTGGTTGGAGCAAGACTGAGGTCATTGACGTGGGCGAAGAAGGCGAGCTTGAGTCCGTGATCATGGAGGAAAGCCTGCGCAACGACTCCACCGAGTTCAAGCAGCTGCCCATGGCTTTGACGCCTGACGAGCCCCTCTACACCACCGGGCAGAGAGCCGCATTGGCAGCACTGGCAACAAAGCTCCGGGCCTCCCTGCCGTTGTGGCCGCGGGATTGTTCGCTGGATCTGGTTCGACGACAACCACCTAAGCTTCGCACGCTCGCGTCGCTGCCCGCCGTGGAATCCGGTCCTGATGGCTATATCGACGCCATCACTGCTGCTGTGAAGGATCTGGACCATTCTTACCTGGCCGTCCAGGGTCCTCCCGGCAGCGGAAAGACCTACGTTGGTGCCCACGTCCTGGCCAGGCTCGTAGCCGATGGCTGGAAAGTCGGCGTCGTGGCGCAGTCCCATGCGGTAGTGGAGCACATGCTCTGTGCTGCAGTGGAGAAAGCCGGAGTGGATCCTCTGCGGGTGGCCAAGGAAGTCAAGCACAACGAACCTGTGCCGTGGAACGGGTGCGCCAAGGGCGACGTGGAGGACATCCTGTCCAAGCCTGGCGGAGCCCTGATCGGTGGAACGGCCTGGACCATGGTGGGAAGTTCCGTTCCCGCGGGTTCCCTGGACCTGCTGGTCATTGACGAGGCCGGACAGTTTTCCTTGGCCAATACCATGGCCGTCAGCCGGGCCACAAAGAGCCTCCTGCTGCTCGGAGACCCCCAGCAGCTTCCCCAGGTCACCCAGGGAATACACCCTGAACCGGTTGACGAGTCCGCGCTGGGCTGGCTGTCCGATGGTTACAACACCCTTCCACCGGAGCTTGGCTACTTCCTCGCCTTGTCCTGGCGCATGCATCCGGCCCTCTGCTCTGCTGTTTCGGACTTGTCGTACGACGGCCGTCTGGAAGCGGCCCCCGCGGCTTCGAAGCGTCAGCTGGATAGAGCAGGGCCCGGGATTTCCTGCGTCTACGTTGACCACACAGGGAACTCGAGCTCTTCGCCCGAGGAAGCGGCAGAAGTGGTTCGCCAAGTCCGGGCCCACCTGGGTCTTCAGTGGCTAGACCCCTCCGAAGAGGAGGAAGGCCCGCGGCCCCTCATGGAGACCGACATCCTCGTGGTCGCCGCCTACAACGCCCAGGTCCAGCTCATCAAGCATCAGCTCCGCGAGGCCGGGCTCGCCAAAGTCCGGGTGGGCACGGTAGACAAGTTCCAAGGCCAGGAAGCGCCGGTGGTCATCGTCTCCATGGCCGCATCAGCCGCAGGGGAGGTACCGCGCGGCATGGAATTCTTGCTCCTGCGCAACCGGATCAACGTGGCGGTGTCGCGCGGGCAGTGGCGTGCCGTCGTCGTGCGTTCACCCGAACTCACCAACTACCTCCCGACGCATCCAGAGGGCCTGGAAAACCTGGGCGGCTTTGTGGCCATTTGCCAGCGCGGGGTCACCTAAGCGCTTCGTCACACCCAACTGAGTCGCAGCAGATGCCGTTTTGAGCGCTGAAAAGGGCATCAGCTGCGACTTAGTTGGGCAGGGAGAGGGCCTCGTCCAGCACACGGCCGAAGTTGGTGGCGTCGTGCGCGAAGCGGCCCAGGAAGAGCCCGGAAGCCCCTTCCAGCTGCGGCAGGAGACCCGGCTTCGCCGAGCCACCGTAAATGATGGGCAGCTGCTTCACCACGTGGGCAGCGAGCAATACCCGCAGCTCAGCCACAACCTGGGAAACATAGGCAGCCGACGCCGGCTCTGCAGCACCGATCGCCCACACGGGTTCGTAGGCGATCACCATTTGGGAAGCGACGGACCAGTCCCCGGACACGGCTGCCTTAACCTGCCCGAACACGGCATCGGCGGCAGTTCCAGGTTCATCCACCACGGTCTCTCCGACGCACAGCAATGGCGTCAGGCCAGCGTCGACGGCGGCACGAACCTTCAGGGCCACCATGGCATCGTCTTCGGCAAAGTGGCGGCGCCGTTCCGCATGGCCGATCTCCACCAGTCCGACACCAAGCTCCGCAAGCATCGACGGGGAGACTTCGCCAGTCCACGCCCCGTCCGACCAACCACAGTTCTGGGCCCCAAGGACCATTGTCGAACCCTGAAGCATCGCGGACGCTGCGGGCAGCACCGGAAATGAAGGGATCACAAACGGGACCACCCGCCCGGCCGCAAGGGCCGGACGGGCGTCCACTTCTGCCAGCAACTGCTCCAGCCACGCCAAACTTTGCGCGTAGCCCATGTACATCTTGGTACTGACACCGATGAACAAGGCCCCGACAGGAGCATCGAGGAAATCCAAGGCAGTCTTGTCCACGGCTACTTGTCCAGCAACTCGTCGGCCTTGTTGGTGAAGGCCCGGGTGCCGAACATCATCAGCGCGGCCAGGAAGGGCAGGACACCCAGGGCGTAAACACCCATGGTGCCCGTGTCCGAGGCCGTGACCTGGTTGACCGTGGTGCGAAGGATCGGTGCGACGAAACCGCCGAGGTTGCCCAGGGAGTTGATCAGCCCGATACCGGCAGCCGCAGCAGTTCCGGTGAGGAACGCGGTCGGATACGACCAGCAAATAGGACCGGTCGACAGGAAGCTGCACACCGCCAGCGTGATGAAGATGATGCCCAACGCCGGAAGGTGGTTGGCGCCGGCCCAGGCGGAACCGAAGATGCAGAGGCCTGTGGAGACGAACAATGCGGTCCCCCAGCGGCGGCGGCGTGCCACAGTGTTTGCAGCCTTGCCAACGAAGTAGCAAGCAAAGATCCCGAAGAACCATGGGATAGCGGCAAGGAGTCCGACGGCGAGCCCCACCTTTTGGCCGGTGAGCTGGGACACCTGCTGCGGCAAGTAGAACGTGACGCCATAGACAGCCACCTGCAGGCAGAAGTAGATGACGGTGAAGTACCAGACCCGGCCGTTACGCATGGAAGCGAGCACACCGCGCGGACCTGATTCTTCCTTGACGGTGTCTTCCAGTGCCATGACATCGGTCAGGGCTACCTTCTCTTCTTTGCTCAGGAACTTGGCGTCCTGTGGGCTGTTGATGAGGAAGAAGAAGGACGCGATGCCTGCCACGATGGCCAACGAACCTTCAACGAAGAACATGACCTGCCAGCCTGCGACGCCAGGAACCTGGTCACCGATGTTGATGAGCCAGCCGGACAGCGGCGCACCCAGCATCTGGGAGAGAGGCTGAGCCAGATAGAAGATGGCGAACATCTTCACGCGCACTTTGTTGGGGAACCAGGCGGCGAGGAACATGATGACGCCAGGGAAGAGACCTGCCTCGGTGACACCCAGCAGGAAGCGGAGAATGATGAACGACGTCTCACCTTGTACGAAGGCGAAGCACGCGGACACTACGCCCCAGGTGATGGCGATGCGGGCCAGCCAGACTTTCGCGCCGAACTTGGTGAGCAGCAGGTTGCTGGGGATCTCGAACAATGCGTAGCCGATGAAGAAGATACCGGCACCCAGTGCGTAAGCACCGGCGGTGATACCTTTGTCCACCCCAAGGGCAGCTTCGGCGAAGCCCACGTTGGTGCGGTCAAGGAATGCCACCACGTACAGGATGACGAGCATCGGCATCAGCCGTAGCGAAGCCTTGGATATGGCCGACTTCAGAATCGGTGAATCCAGCAACTCCTTGGTGGAAGTTGAGGCAACGGACATTGAAACTCCTCTTTGAGCAATTCAGTTGGGGTTGCGATGGCTTAGGAAGCGCGCCATCAGCGCGGGAAGAAAATGAGCACCATGCCCACTGCGCAGGCAAGGATGCCCACGGCAAGGTAGATCTTGCGTTCTCTGGTCCAGGTCTTCATGGCCCGCCCTAGTGCATGTACAGCCCGCCATCCACGTTCAGCGTCTGGCCGGAAATGTATCCGGAGTCCTCGCTGATGAGGAAGGCGATGGCGGCGGCGATGTCCCTGGTGGAGCCCACGCGGTTCACCACGAGGTCCTTGGTCAGTTCGTCCTTGCGTTCCTGGCTCAGCGTGCCGCCCATGATGTCGGTGTCGATGGGGCCGGGTGAGATCGCGTTGACGGTGATGTCGTATTCGCCCAGTTCCCGGGCCGTGGCACGGGTCAGGCCGATCACACCGGCTTTGGCAACCGAGTAGGGGGTCTTGGAGAACGTGCCACCACCGCGCTGGGCGGAGACCGACGAGATGTTCACGATGCGGCCGATCCGGTTCTTGACCATGGATTCGGCCACCCGGCGGGTGGCGTAGTGGACACCGTTGAGGTTGATGTTCAGCACGCGGTCCCACTCGGCAGGTTCGAGTTCCAGATATCCGATGGGCGAGCTGACGCCGGCAACGTTGGCCAGGGCGACGATCTGCGGCAGCTCCGCTTCCAGGTCATCGATGGCGGCCCGGACTTCGGCTTCGCTGGCGACGTTCGCGCCGACTCCGTGGGCCTGGATCCCGTATTCTGCAGCAACTTCCTTGGCTGCAGCCTTGCAGGCGGCGTCATCCAGATCGATGATGCCGATGTTCCAGCCTTGGGCGGCCAGGTAGTTCACTGTGGCGCGGCCGATGCCGCGCTCGGAAACGGCGCCGGTGACGATGGCGGTGCGTTCAGCGGGGAAAGACATGTGTTTTCTCCTGAAAAGTTAGTTGATGGGTGCCGGGCCGAGCTCTTCAATGAGCTTTTGCATGGCGACGTAGGCCTTGTTCCGGTATGCGATGAGTTCCGGGGTGCGCTCGGCGGGGACGTTGAGGAAGCCCGCGCCGGTCTTGGTGCCGAGCTTGCCTGCCTCCACGAGGTCCGAGAGGATCTTCGGCGTCGCAAACCGCTCCGGGAAGCCGGTCTGCAGGGACTTGTAGCAGAAGTTGTAAACGTCCAAACCGGCCATGTCCGCGATCGCAAACGGACCAAAGAACGGCAAGCGGAAGCCGAACGTCGTACGCACCAGGGTGTCGACGTCGTCCGCTGTTGCGATGCCCTGCTCCACCAGCTGCGCAGCTTCGTGGAACAGCGCGTACTGCAGGCGGTTGAGCACAAAACCCGTAACGTCCTTCACGACGGCGGTCTGCTTACCGGCCGCGTGGACCAAATCGCGGGAAGCGGCTACCGTGGCGGCGTCGGTGCCGGCGTGCGGAATCACCTCGACGCCGGGGATAAACGGCGACGGGTTGGAGAAGTGCACGCCCAGGAACCGCTCGGGGTTGGTCACGGCTTCTGCCAGGGAGGCAATGGAAATCGTTGAGGTGTTGGAGCCAATCAGGGCATCCGGGCGGGCAGCTGCGCTGATCCGGGCGAGCGTCTGATGCTTGATTTCCAGGACCTCGGGAACGCATTCCTCGATGAAGTCGGCGTCCGCAACGGCTTCCTCAATGTCCTTCGCGGCCCACAGGTTCTGCTTGAGGATCTCCGTGGAACCTTCGGGGAAAAGGCCATCGGCAATGAACTGGTCAGACTCAACCAGGAGGCGGTCGAAGTTCTTCTGCGCGATCTCGGCAGAGACATCAGCCAAAGCCACGCGCGCGCCGCCGAGTGCCAGGACCTGGGCGATGCCGCCACCCATGTATCCGGAGCCGACGACGGCGATCTTCCGGGCTGCGTTTTTCGCGGTGCCTTCGGTTGCTTCAGGAATGGTCATGATCAAACTGCCTTCGTGTAGTTGGGCTCGTAGGAGCAAATGGCGTCCACCTTCGCGGCGGAGGATGAGTTTTGGTCAAAGCGGTGGCCGAGCCACTCCCCTACGAGCTTCTTGGCCAGTTCCAAGCCAATCACCCGCTGCCCGAGCGTGAGGACCTGCGCATTGTTGCTCAAAACTGACCGTTCCACCGAGTAGCTGTCGTGGGCGGTCACCGCACGGATTCCGGGGACCTTGTTGGCCGCAATGGCCACGCCCAGCCCGGTGCCGCAGATCAGGAGGGCCCGATCGAACTCACCGTCAGCTACCTTGCGGGCGGCATCGACTGCGACGTGCGGATAGGCCGTTGAATCGTTGGCATCGACTCCGGCATCGGTCACTGCTGCAACGCGCGGGTCGGATTCCAGCAATGCCAGGAGTGCCTGCTTGTATTCCACTCCGGCTTCGTCGTTGCCGACGACGATGCGCCAGCCTTGTGTGTCGCTCATTCTTAGGCTCCGTTTCCGGCCGGAGACGCTGAAGCAGCGCTGGCCAGTAGTGAATCAATGTGTTGGGAGATCCTTGTGGCGATCAGGCCAAAGGAGACTGCGCCGGGATCCGGATGGCCGAGGCTCTTCTCGGCAAGTGGGCGGGCCCGGCCCTTGAGCGGCCGCAGTTCAGCGGTCTGCGCGGCGGCCAATTCAGCAGCCGCAGCGGCTGCTGCCAGTGCCCGATCAACGGGAGCACCGCCGTCGAGCTCTGTCAGGAAGGCGTCCCGGAATGGCAGGAGGGCGTCCACCATGGTCTTGTCTCCGGGCTCGGCCTTGCCGAGTTCGGTGATGGCCAGGACGAAGGCCTTCACCGCGGCGGCGGCGTCGCGGGACGAATACGATTCGCGGTTGCCGAGTGCTTGGCCGGCCGCGATGACCGCCGAACCCCACAGCGCGCCGGATGTTCCGCCTGCCCGTTCGCTCCAGGCCTCGCCGGCCGCTGCAAGGACCCGCGCTACCGATGAGCCCGACTCGGCCTCGCCCGCAGCAGCCGCAGCGTCGACGCCGCGACGCATGCCGATTCCGTGATCACCATCGCCGGCGATAGCGTCCAGCTTGCCGAGCTCGTCTTCGTGTTCGACGACGACATCGCGGACCTGGCCGAGAACCGCCACGGCCTGCCGCCCAAGTTCCGCCGCGGCCGGGGTGGGCTGTTCGACGTCGGCGGTTTCGGCGTCGACGATCGCTGCCTCGGCGCGTGCTGCGCGGGGTGCCATGCTGCCCTTGCGGAAAGCGGGAGTATCGGCGGGCGCGGCCCAGTACTGTTCGAGTTCATCGTCCAGCCAGAGCAGCGTCAGGGACAGTCCGGACATGTCCAAACTGGTCACCAGCTCGCCGCATTCCGGTTCAACAACGGTGAGGCCAGCGGTGATGAGCAGCTTTTCGACCTTACCGAACAGCAGGAAGAGTTCGTCATACTTCACAGTGCCCAGGCCGTTGACGATCGCCACCACGCGATCCCCCGCGTCCTCGGGCTTGTCCGCGAGCAGCTTCGAAACCAGAAGTTGTGCAAGCTCGGACGCGGTGGGCATCGGGAGTTCAGAGATGCCGGGCTCACCGTGGATTCCAAGGCCCAGGGACATCTGCCCGGCCGGGACGTGAAACAGCGGATCCTTGGCACCAGGCAGCGTACAACCGTCGAAAGCCACGCCGAGGGACCGGGTCCGGTAGTTGGTCTTGATGGCCAAACGCTCGACGTCGTCAAGGTTCAGTCCCGCTTCGGCGGCGGCACCGGCAATCTTGAAGACTGTCAGATCGCCCGCGATGCCGCGGCGCTTCCCTAGTTGATCGATGGGTGCACTGGCGATGTCGTCAGTGACGGTGACAGTGCGCGTTTCGATGCCCTCGGCGTTGAGGCGGAGCTGTGCCTGCCCGAAGTGCAGGACGTCGCCAGCGTAATTGCCGTAGCTCAGCAGAACCCCACCTCCGGCATTGGCCGCTTTGGCCACGCGGTATACCTGGCCGGCCGCCGGGGAGGCGAACATATTGCCGCAGGCCGAGCCTGTTGCGAGTCCGGGGCCGACCAATCCGGCGAAGGCCGGGTAGTGCCCGGAACCGCCGCCGACCACCAACGCCACTTGCCCGGCAGGTACTTCGGTGGAGCGGACCACGCCGCCATCCACCCTGGCAACATAGCCGCGGTTGGCAGCCACGAAGCCGTCCAGGGCCTCATCGGCAAAGTCTGCCGGGTTGTCGAAAATCTGTGTCATTCCTTAGACTCCTGCGAATTCTGTCGCGGGCTGTTGCCGGCCTTGCGCGACCTGGCTCGTGCCGAGTTTGTAACCCTCGGTCTTCGGCAGGACGTGGCGGCGCAGGTATTCCTGGTTGCTGGCCGTGACGCTGAGCCCGTCGCCACCGTAATGCTCGGTGCAGAGGATGCCCTGGAAGCCGACCGAGAGAGCGAACTTGAATGCCTCGCGGTAGTTGATCAGGCCGCTTTCCATGGGTGCGGGCATGGTGATGTAGCTGTCACGGGCCACATCCTCGTCCCGGATGTAATTCTTCATGTGCCAGTAGTTGGAGTACGGCAGGGTCTTGGCCACCATCTCACGCCAGTCCTCGATGGGACGGTGCAGGCGGATCAGGTTACCCAGGTCCGGGTTGAGGCCGACGTTGTCCAGACCGATGTCCTGGACCAGCTGCACGGAGGAATCAGCGGTGCCGAGGTAGGTGTCCTCGTACATTTCCAGGGAGATGAGGATGCCGGCTTCTGCTGCATGCTTTCCAAGTTCGCGGAGGCGGCTCACGGCGTTGCCCCACAGCTCCTTGTCCCCTACCGGGTCCTTGTAACCCTCCACCGTCCAGAACCACAACTGCTTCTGCTGCTCCGGCGTGATGGCCTGGTGAAGTCCGAAGGAGACAACCTCGCATCCGAGCTCCGCAGCGGCATCGATGGTGCGGTGGCTGTAGGCGAGGTTGTCGGCCCAGTCCGTCTGGTGGATGACGCTTCGGCGGATTGCCGAGATGACGGGCACTCCGATTCCCACTTCGTCAGCCGTCTGCTTGAACTCGGTCAGCCGATCCGTGCTGAGATCGCCCGGACGGACCCAACTGTCGGTGAGGTCCGCGTTGGCAAAGCCCGCCTCTTTCACTTCCTGGAGGACGCCCGCCCACACGGAAGCATCGGCGTCGTTGATGTGCCGCCCCGCAGCGTCGGTGCCGGGGAACTGCAGGAGGGCCGCGGTGATGGGCCAATTCTCGGCGGTATACGCCATGGTGAACACTCCTTCGTGAAATCCTGTTTCCTATAGGATTTACGAACCAAGCAAAGCTGTCAACCCTTTTCGCGAAACTTCCTAGATCCTATATGTCTTACATATGTCTGTGAAAGCGGTCACGCTGCACATGAAAAAGGCCCGCCGCGTTCGCGGCGAGCCCTTACGGATCGGTGGTTGTTCAGTCTTCAGGCGCGTCAGCCATGGCCCTACCCCGCACCTTTTCCACGTGCTGGATCATTGCCTCCGCCGCTTTCCCCGGATCTCCGCTGGACATCGCGTCGAGCACGGCTTGGTGTTCGGCGATAGCCTGCTCCGCATCCGTGATGCCCACTCCCCCAAACAACCGGAAGCGCTGGATCTGACCGCCCAGTGTGTTGTAAGCGGCGAGGAGGAACTGGTTCCTGGCTTGCGCTGCGATCAACTGGTGGAAACGCTCGTCAGCCTCGAGGTAGCTGCGGTACTCGGCAAACGTACCGCCCCTGGGTGCCGTCTTGAGATCCTCAACAGCCTGCTTCAATGCGTCCAAGCCTTCCGAAGTCATTCGCTCGCACGCCAGGCGGGCATTCACAGGCTCAATCGAAAGCCGTGCTTCCATGAGTTCCGCAAAGTCCTCCCGCGTGAACACGGGGGCAACGCGATACCCCTTCAGCGCCACGCGCCGCACCATGCCCGTATGCTCCAGTCGCGCCAGCGCCTCACGTACCGGAGTGGGGGAAACGTCCAGTTCCCGCGCCATTCCGTCAATGCTGACGGCCGCCCCGGGTTCGAGCCGACCATCCATGAGCCATTCGAGGAGGGCTTCATAAACGTGATCGGCCAACACCTGGCGGCTGACGGGAAAGCCGGGGCGGGCAAGAGCCGGCGAAGGTTCAGACATGCCACAAATCCTATAGGAACGGGCGCGCACAAGCCCGGGACGTCTCCCGCACCAGCTATCTCACCCTGTCACATTCCGCCCCCACTCCCCCAACTAGGTCAGGCACACGTTAAAGCACGACGCCGGCACTCGCGTGAGTGCCGACGTCGCGGTCTTGCTGGGTTCTGCGGGGTTAGTTGGCGTAGAACGGGTAGTCCGTGTAACCCTTTGCGCCCTCGGCATAGAACGTGGACGCATCCGGCTCGTTGAGCGGAAGGCTTTCACGCCAGCGGCGCGCGAGGTCCGGGTTGGCAATGGCTGGGCGGCCAACCACAACACCGTCCGCGAGGCCATCGGCCACCAATGCAAGAGCTTCCTCGCGCGTCGTGATTTGGCTGAATCCAGTGTTCACCAGGAAGGTGCCGTTGAAGCGTTCGCGAAGATCCTGGACCAGGGCGCCCTTGGGGTCGTGGTGCAGGATGCTGAGGTACGCCAGGTTGAGCGGCGCAATAGTCTCCACGAGGACTTCGTAGGTAGCGCGGACGTCGGCTGCATCCGTCTCGGCGATGCCCTGCACATTGTGTTCCGGGGAGATGCGGATGCCCACGCGGTTTGCACCCAGTGCCTCAACCACCGCATTGACGGTCTCGATTACAAAGCGCGCGCGGTTCTCCGGGGACCCACCATAGCTGTCGGTCCGGATATTGGAGTTGGGCGCAAGGAATTCGTGCAGCAGGTAACCGTTGGCGGAGTGGAGTTCCACGCCGTCGAATCCTGCCTCGATCGCGTTCTTGGAAGCAGTGACGATCTCCTGGATGACTGACGGCAGCTCATCGGTGCGGAGTTCGCGGGGCACCGGGTAAGGCTGCTTGCCATTGGGCGTGCGGACATCGCCCTCGATGGCAACAGCACTCGGGCCCACGATTTCGTGGCCGCCTGTGATGTCCGCGTGCGAAACGCGGCCACCGTGCATGATCTGGGCGAAAATGCGTCCACCCTCCGAGTGAACGGCGTCGGTGACCGTCTTCCACCCTGCAATTTGCGCTTCCGTCACCAGGCCAGGCTGGCCCGGGTACGACTGACCGGCCGGCGTCGGGTATGTTCCCTCGCTGACGATCAAACCAAGGGACGCGCGCTGCCGGTAGTGTTCGGCGATCAGTGACCCCGGGACTCCCTCAGCACCGGCCCGCAGCCGGGTCAAAGGCGCCATCACGAGTCGGTTGGGAAGTTCAAGCTCACCGAGGGCCAAGGGGGAAAACAGCATGCGCAGTTCCTTTCAGAATGAATCAGGTTCATTCTGGGCAACTGTGCAGCGTCTGCAACTATTCCTGGTGAGAGGCAGATCACAGGCTGTTTAGCCCTGGCCCCGTAGCTTCATGGCGTCGTCGAAGCATTCGCAAAGGGCCAGCACGGCAACAAGGTGCGCTTCTTCAGCATGCGGCGGATCAGTGTCGATGCAGATCGCCTCGTTGACCGCCTGGGCAAGGTCTTTGGACTCCTTGCCGGTCAAAGCCCAAACACGTGCTCCGGCGGCCTTGGCAGCGGCAGCGGCCTCCCGGAGATCATCCGTGATTCCCTTCGCAGCGAGCAACACCACGATGTCGCCGCGGCGAACCTGCCCTCGAATCTGGTCGCTGATGCTTACGCGGTCGCCGTCATTGGCGCTATTGCTGACAGATATGGCCTTGAAGGCAGAACCATCGCCGGGCGAACCATAATTGGCATCGTGGGCCGCCAGTTCGGAGGTGAATCTCTGTGCCTCGTGGGCAGAGCCATCGCTGCCGGCAGCAAAAACGCTTCCGCCACGAAGACGGACACGGGCCAGTTCCTCACCCCATTCAGCGAGCCGCGACGATTCACGGCGCAGGGCCGCTACCGCGGGGCCGATCTCGCCCAAATGGCCAAGAACGACGTCAACTGCATGCCGCTTTTGCCTTGAATCCGTCGGGCGCACCACCTGTCCCGGTCGCCTTACCACGATGCTCACTTCCTGCCTCCGTTTCACCGTAGGAACTTACACGTTCCTATCTCCGTCCCGCCTGGAACTGTCCCGCACAGAGTCGTCCCGCAAAGGCTCTTCCCTGACGGCACTTTCCCGTGCCGAGCGATCCCGTGTTAGCCGTTCGTCACGCGAACCCATGTCACGGTCACGTTCACGATCGGTGTCGTTCTCCCGGTCGCGGCCGGTCCTGACATCGGGGTCCACCTTGTCGGCATGGCGCAGGTGCTCCTCAACGCGGCCACTGGCTTCTTCGGCTTTCTCCGCGTGCCGGTCGGCTTCGCGCCGGAGCCGGTTGGCCTCGACTTCTGCCTGAACGGCAGCTGCTTCGGCTTGTGCCGACTGGGCCTTCGCCTGGTGTGCGCCGACGGCTTCCTGGTCTGCCTTCTCGCGCAGTTCCCCTGCCCGACGGCGATTGAGCTCGGTCTTCTTCTTACGCCCAACTACTACCGCAATAATCACAGCTGCGACTACGACGACGGCCAACACGATGATCAATACCAGTTGTCCTGTGTCCATGTGGATTGCCTCCCTCGCGAACGGCTTTGTTTGGGCGCCGCCCCTAGCCCATGCTGTGCTTAGTACCCAAAGTTGTACCCATCCCGTGCTCGTTCCAAACGCTTTCTGATCACGTGGACAGCTATCTCCTCTCAGCTTAACACCAATTATCAGGTTACTTACTAAGTGGCGCGCGCAGATGACCCGGGACGGTCGCCGCGGACCGCCGTCGTTCTACTGCTGCAAAATCAGGCGCGTTTAGCTGCCCGTCGGCTCTGGATGCTCCCGGGCGCGCTTCTCCTCCGGCGTCTCGCCGCTTTCATCAGGGATGAAGGTAGGGTCCACTTCGGTAGTGAAGTCACCCGTCCCGGCGCTGCTGCCCTCATGCTCGACGTCGGCAGGTACCGCGGGCTTTGAGGCTTCAGAGGGCGCTGCGCTTTCGGAAGACGTTTGGTCCGGTTCGCTCGATGCTTCGCTCATAGCCTCAATCTAGGCCGGGCATCCGGGGCTGTCGAGGCTACCGAAGACCTTGTGCGCCGCTGCCAACTCTGCTTCGCTGGGAAGGTCTCCTGCAGCGCGGGACACCTCCAGCCCCCAAAGCAGGGAGAGCGATTGTGAAAGCAGTGACGTGGCAAGGAAGACGCTCAGTGAGCGTTATTGATGTCCCCGATCCCACTATCCAGGAACCCACGGATGTCATCGTCCGAATAACATCTTCAGCCATTTGCGGCTCGGACCTGCACCTCTATGAAGTCCTGGGCCCCTACATGCACAAGGGCGACGTCATCGGCCACGAGCCCATGGGAATCGTCGAAGAAGTGGGTCCGGAGGTCCACCGGCTCAAGAAGGGCGACCGGGTAGTTGTGCCCTTCAACATCTCCTGCGGCCGGTGCTACATGTGCAACCAAGGCCTCCAGTCGCAGTGCGAAACCACGCAGGTCAAAGCCAAGGGCACAGGGGCCGCACTCTTTGGATACTCCGAACTCTATGGCTCTGTCCCGGGTGGCCAAGCACAGTACCTGCGTGTGCCTTTCGGGGACTATGGGCCCATCAAAGTAGATTCAGACCTCCCCGATGAACGCTATCTGTTCCTCTCGGACATCCTGCCCACTGCGTGGCAGGCCGTGGAATACGCGAACGTCCCCGAGGGCGGCACGTTGGCGGTTATGGGACTCGGCCCCGTGGGCCAGTTCGCCTCCAGAATTGGCCTCCACAAGGGTTTCCGTGTCATTGGCGTAGATCCCGTTCCCGAGCGCCGGGCCATGGCGGAAGAACATGGGGTGGAGACCATGGACTACAGCCCGGACGTTGCAGCCCAGATCCGCGAACAGACCCTCGGCCGGGGCCCGGACGCGGTAGTGGATGCAGTGGGCATGGAAGCCCACGGCTCCCCGGTGGCATCATTCCTGCACCGGGCGGTTTCCCTGCTCCCTGACAAGCCGGCGCAGGTAGCCATGGAGACGATGAGCGTGGACCGCCTTGCTGCCCTCCACACAGCTGTGGATATGGTGCGCCGCGGCGGCACCGTTTCACTCAGCGGCGTTTACGGTGGCCAGGCCGATCCCATGCCGCTGATGACCATGTTCGACAAGCAAGTCCAACTCCGCATGGGGCAATGCAACGTCCGCAACTGGACTGACCAGCTGCTCCCCTTGGTAGAGGACGACGCCGATCCGCTGGGAGTCATGCATCTGGTCACCCACACTGGTGGTTTGGACGATGCACCGGACTTGTACGAGAAATTCCAGAAGAAGCAGGACGGCTGCATCAAGGTGGTGCTCAAGCCCTGATTTCGTGAAGGATCTCATTGATGGAACTGCCTGGCTGGCTATACCGGCTGGATACCAGGAGGCTCCCTATGCGAGGTGCCTCCCGCCGGTAACCCCAATAACCGAGCCGGAAATGTAGCTGGACTCCTCTGTCGCAAGGAGCACATACGTCGCGGCAAGTTCAGCAGGCTGACCGGCCCGGCCGAGGGGTGTGTCCTGCCCGAACTTTACGATCTTTTCCTCCGGCTGGGTTGGTGGCTGCAATGGGGTCCACACCGGCCCCGGAGCAACCGCATTGACCCGGATTCCCTTAGGACCGAGGGACTCTGCCAACGAGAACGTCATGCTGTTGATGGCTGCCTTGGTGGCGGCATAATCAATGAGCGAGGGACTCGGATGGTAGCCCTGGATCGATGAGGTGTTGATGATCGATGACCCCGGCTGCAAATGAGGCAAGGCCGCCTTGGTAAGCCAGAAGAGCGCGTAGACGTTGCTCTTGAAGGTCCGGTCGAACTGTTCGCTGGTGAGGTCTTCGATCCCCTCGCTGGTAGTCATTTGGAAACCTGCGTTGTTGACCAGGACATTCAGCCCATCAAATTCCTCGATGGTTTGGGCGATGACTTCCTGGCAGAATTCCTCGTCCCGCAGATCCCCCGGCAGCGCGAGGGCACGGCTGCCCGCGGCCTCGATCAACTGGACGGTCAATTCGGCGTCCTGTTCCTCTTCCGGCAAATACGTGAACGCCACATCTGCGCCTTCACGGGCGAAGGCAATCGCCACGGCTTTCCCAATCCCGCTGTCGCCGCCTGTAATCAAGGTCCGGAAACCCATCATCCGGTGATGGCCCACGTAACTTTGCTCCCCGTGATCCGGGCGCGGAATCATTGCCTCGGTCCAGCCCGGGTAGTCCTGGGTTTGCGGTTCGAACTCCCCCGACGGATACATCGTCCGTGGATCTGATGCCTCTTCAGGATCCTCCGCCGGGTTCAGGACGTGGTTTTCCAGCGCCATCACGATGTCCTCGTCGAGGTCGGTTGTTGACTCGACCTGCCCGGATTCCTCGGTCTGCGTGGCCTCTTCGTTCCGCTCATCCTGTGCCATGCCTCATTCTAAGCACCCTGACTATTCGTGTGCAGCGTCAGCCCAACTAGGTCGCATTAGATGCCGTTTTGAGGGCCCAAAACGACATCTAATGCGACCTACTTGGGGCAGCGCGCCTATTTTTGGGCCGGCAGCACCAGTGCGCCTGACTTATCCGTGGACAAGGCAAGGGAAGAGATGAAGCGGGGTTCGCCGTCGGGACCGTCCTGGCCTGAGCGGAGCATGTCCGGGCGTTCGAACTCAAGTCCGGTGACGTGGCAGAGGAGCTTCTCGTCGCTGGGGTTTCCGTCGGCGTCGAACATGGGCAGGTCAATCCCGTCATCGGTGCGGCGGAGGTAGTAGCGGCCACGTGTTGCCAAAGCCAGGACCGGGGGAAGTACCAAAGCAAGGACGACGGCGAAAATTGGCGAGTACGGCTGCACTCCGGCACCGAAAGCCCCAAAGAAGACCGCGATGGACACCCCCGCCGACACCAGCATGGAAACGAAACCGACCGGGTTGACGGCGTAAAGCATGCCCCGGCGGAACTCAGGAACCTTGGGCGAGATCTTCAGGAGGTACTTGTTGATGGCGATATCGGAGGCGACTGTGACCACCCAGGCCATGGCGCAGTTGGCGTAGAAGCCAAGGATCGTGTTGAGGAACTCGAACATGTTCGATTCCATGAGGACCAACGCGATCACCAGGTTGACCACCACGAACACCATGCGGCCCGGGTAGGTCTTGGTGATGCGGGTGAACGAATTGGTCCAGGCAAGCGAGCCGGAATAGGCGTTGGTGACGTTGATCTTGATCTGCGAGATGACCACCAACACAACGGCAAGAGACATCGCGAGCCACGCAGGCATCATCTCCTGGTACACGCCCAGGAACTGGTGGACTGGTTCGTTGGCGTGCACGGACGCGGCGGGGTCCAGCCGGGCGATCAGGTAAATGGCAATAAACATGCCCACGACCTGCTTGATGGCACCGAAAATAACCCAACCGGGTCCGGCAAGAATTACGGCACGCCACCAAGCGCCTTTGTTCTCCGCGGTCTTGGGTGGCATGAAGCGCAGGTAATCGATCTGCTCGGCGATCTGGGCCATCAGCGAAAGGCAAACACCGGCAGCCAGCATCACGGAGGCAAGGTTGGTCCCGCCCCCGCCCGAAGCACCGGTGTACGCGAAGAAGGCGTCGATGCTCTCCGGGTGTGACAGCAGCAGATAGCCAACGGGAACCACCATGAGCAGCAACCACAAGGGCGTGGTCCACACTTGCAAAGTAGCAAGGGTCTTCATCCCGTAGATCACCAACGGAATGATGATGATGGTGGACACGGCATAGCCAAGCCATTGCGGGACGCCAAGCCCCAATTGCAGGCCCTGGGCCATGATGGAGCCCTCGAGGGCAAAGAAGATAAAGGTGAAGGTCGCGAAAATGATGTTCGTGACCACTGAACCGTAGTAGCCAAAGCCTGACCCGCGCGTGATGAGGTCGAGGTCGATGTTGTAGCGGGCGGCGTAGTAGGCCAGAGGAAAGCCCGTGGCGAAGATGATCACTGCGGCCACGATGATGCCGACGATCGCGTTCACGGTGCCGTAGGCGATGCCGATGTTTGCCCCGATCGAGAAGTCAGCCAGGTAGGCGATCCCGCCCAGCGCACTGGTGGCCACCACACCCGCGCTCCACTTCCGGTAGGAGCGCGGGGCGAACCGGAGCGTGTAGTCTTCCAGGCTCTCCTTCGCCGCGCTCATCGCATCGGCGTTCCCCGCCGTCGTAGCTCTTTGGGTGTCTGTCAGAACGTCGCTCATCCGGGCTCACTTTCAAGATTCGTGGTCGGTGCTTCGCCCACGACGCTAGTCACGCGGCGGGTCAAATCAGTCACAACGATGTTTCACAGCTGTAACTTCTGCACCAGCTCTTTCACCCCTAAGCCATAAGGGCGCTCCAAAAACCGTGATGCCACTTTGTGCGGACCCCACAAAATCGCGTAACGCGCCCACGGATACCGTCAAGTCCATGACGACCCAAACAACTGATCGGACCCCAGCAGGCGCTGCCTACGCCATCCTGGACATCGCACGCCAGCAGGTCCTTGAGCGCGGTGAAGGCCTCAACGAAGCCCAGCTTGTGGAGATCCTCCAACTTCCTGACGAAGCGATACCAGCGGCCATGCAGCTCGCCCACGAGGTCCGGCTGAAGCACTGCGGCGAGGACGTCGAGGTTGAAGGCATCATCTCCATCAAGACCGGCGGCTGCCCTGAAGACTGCCACTTCTGTAGCCAGTCCGGCCTGTTCGATTCCCCTGTCCGCGGCGTGTGGTTGGATATCCCCGAGCTGGTGAAGGCCGCCAAGGAAACCGCCGCCACCGGTGCCACGGAGTTCTGCATCGTGGCAGCTGTGCGTGGCCCGGACATCAAGCTCATGAACCAGATCAAGTTCGCGATCGACCGCATCAACGAAGAAGTGGACATCAACATCGCCTGTTCGCTGGGGATGTTGACCCAACGCCAGGTTGACCAACTGGCCGAGTGGGGCGTCCATCGCTACAACCACAACCTCGAAACCGCCCGCAGTTACTTCCCCGAGGTCGTCACCACACACAGCTACGAGGAACGGCTGGACACCTGCAACATGGTCAAGGCCGCCGGCATGGAATTGTGCTGCGGCGCCCTGATCGGCATGGGTGAAACCCTGGAGCAGCGGGCCGAACTCGCCGCCCAGCTGGCCGCATTGGAACCGCACGAAGTTCCGCTGAACTTCCTCAATCCGCGCCCGGGAACGCCGCTGGAAAACCAGGGCATCATGGACGGCAAGGACGCCCTCCGCGCCATCGCCGCCTTCCGGCTCGCCATGCCTCGCACAGTGCTCCGCTACGCTGGCGGCCGCGAACTGACCCTCGGGGATCTCGGAACCCGCGATGGCTTGCTCGGCGGCATCAATGCCGTGATCGTGGGCAACTACCTCACCACCTTGGGCCGCCCCGCCACCGCCGACCTGAATCTCCTGGTGGAGCTCAACATGCCCATCAAGGAACTCCAGAAGTCGCTATGACCGCGGTTGGCGCAATGACGGCGGACTACTGCGGGCATTGCGGGGGCGCGCTTGCCGGCACCCAAGGCGAGCGCCCGACGTCGGACCCCCACCCGACATCGAACCCCCACCAGGGCTGTCAACAACGGTTGGCGATGGAACCGCCCAGGTATTGTGCGCAGTGCCGCCGCCGGATGAAGGTCCAGGTGACGCCGCTGGGATGGTCGGCCGAGTGCTCGCGTCACGGACGGTTGTCCCGATGACGTCGCTGATCGAGCGGGAGTCCCTGATCGAGCGAGGTTCCTTGATCGAGCGCGATCGGGCAAGCCTGTGGCATCCTTACGCTCCGGCGTCCGGGACGCTGCCGCTTTGGGAAGTTGAAGCGGCCGACGGCGTGGCGCTGCGGCTTCGGGACGAGGACGGCCGAACGCATGAGGTGCTGGATGCGATGTCGTCGTGGTGGTCGGTGATCCATGGGTATCGCCATCCTGTGCTGGATGCCGCGGTTCAGCGGCAGTTGGGGTCCTTCAGCCATGTGATGTTCGGTGGGCTGACGCATCAGCCTGCAGTGGATCTTGCGGAGAACCTGCTGGCGCTGGCACCAGGCGAGCCCGGCCGTCGGTTGGAGCGCGTGTTCCTGGCTGATTCCGGTTCCATCTCCGTGGAGGTTGCCCTGAAGCTGGCGGTGCAGTTCCAAACAGCGTCCGGGCGTCCACAACGGCAGCGTTTCCTGACGGTCCGCGGCGGCTATCACGGCGACACGTTCGCGGCGATGGGCGTGTGTGATCCCGTTGACGGTATGCACTCCGCGTTCCCTGGTTTGCTGGCGGATAACGTGTTCGCGCCGCGCCCTCCAGCCGCGGCGACGGCCACCCCAGCAGCTATCAGTGAGTGGCGGACATCAGTTGAGGAGCTGGCCCGGGAGCATTCCAACGAACTAGCCGCGATCATTGTGGAACCTGTCCTGCAAGGGGCCGGAGGGATGTTCATCTACCCTGCAGAGTGTGTGCGGATCCTCCGTGAGGTGGCCGATGCCCACGGCTTGCTGCTTATCCTGGACGAGATCGCCACTGGTTTCGGACGAACCGGCGAGTTGTTCGCGGCGAATCATGCCGGCGTTGTCCCGGACATTCTGTGTGTCGGCAAGGCACTCACGGGTGGGTACATGACGCTGGCCGCAACGTTGTGCACGGGCGAGGTTGCCCGGGTGGTCTCCAATGGTGGTGCTGGTGCACTACTTCACGGTCCCACATTCATGGGCAACCCGCTCGCGTGTGCCGTGGCCAACGCGAGCCTCGGACTACTGCGGGACGGGGATTGGTGTGCGGACGTTGACCGCGTAGGCGCAGGCCTCGCGGAGGGCTTGGCCCCGGCGTTGGGGCTCGACGGCGTCAGGGACGTCCGCACGATCGGGGCGGTGGGCGTCATTGAGTTGGCGGACGCGGTGGATGTCGCTGCAGTGACCCGGGCTGCCGTGGAGCATGGCGTGTGGGTCCGCCCGTTCCGCAACCTCGTCTATACGATGCCGCCGTACATCAGCTCAACCTCCCAGATCAGGACCATCACCGCAGGCATGGTGGCGGCAGTCTCCGCCGCCGCAGACAGGCTGGGGGCCAGAGCATGAGCGTCTCCATGACCACTTGGTTGGAACAACAGGCAGAGGTCCGCGAGCGCCGGGGGCTGGTGCGGAGGCCGACAGTGCGTGACGGCGCCCGCGGCAGTGACAGCGGCGGACACTCCGGGATGATCGACCTCGCCAGCAACGACTATTTGGGCCTGTCCACCGACCCGCGCATGGCGGAGGCCGCTATGGACGCGATCAGGCGCTGGGGCACTGGCGCTGCATCGTCCCGGTTGGTCACCGGCACCACGGAGCTGCATCTTGAGTTGGAGCACCACCTTGCCCTGTTCACCGGAGCGGAAGCTGCGTTGGTCTTCTCCTCCGGCTACCTCGCCAACCTGGGTGTCACCACGGCTTTGGGCGGTCCCGGAACGTTGATTGTGGCGGATGAGTACTGCCATGCCTCGTTGATCGATGGTTTGAGGCTGAGCCGCTCCGAGGTGCGGGAATTCAAGCACAATGACGCTGCGGATGCGGCACGCCTCCTGGCGGAACGGACACAGCCGCGGGCCCTTGTTGTTGTGGAGTCCATCTACAGTGTGGGCGGGGATGCCGCTCCCCTACAGGAGTTGTTCAGCCTGGCCCAGGAACAGGATGCCATGCTGCTGATCGACGAGGCACACAGCCTGGGCGTTGCCGGCGTTGGCGCCTTTCAGGGGCGGGGCGCCGTGGCGGGTACCAGCCTCGCGGACCATCCGGGCGTTGTCCGCACGGCCACCTTGTCCAAAGCATTGGGGAGCCAGGGCGGGGCGGTGCTCGGTTCCAGCCTGCTGCGGGAGCACTTGGTGAACCGTTCGCGGAGCTTCATTTTCGACACCGCGTTGGCCCCGCCCGCAGCGGCTGCTGCCATGGCCGCCGTCGGGATCATCCGGCAGGAACCTTGGCGCGCCGCGGCCGTCCATAACAACGCAGCCGCTCTCGCCGCCCGACTGCAACCCGCGCTGGAACTCCCAGCCGCCGTCGAGCGGTGTGCCGGAGCGGTGCAATCCATCCCCATGCCATCAGCGGAAGCTGCCTTGGCAGCGAGCCAGGCCGCGTACGCTTCCGGCGTCCAGGTGGGCTGTTTCCGGCCACCATCGGTGCCGGACGGAATCTCCCGCCTGCGACTCACGGCCCGTGCCAACCTCACCCCCACCGACCTCGACCACGCCTGCGCAGTGCTGCGCGACATCCTGGAGCGAACCCCATGAAACTTCCCCGCATCATCCTGGTGACCGGTACCGATACCGGCGTCGGGAAAACCATCACGACGGCGGCATTCGCGGCGGCCCTCAAACAACGCGGCTGCTCGGTAGCGGTCTACAAGCCCTGCCAAAGCGGCAACGTGGACGGCGATTCGGACTGCACGGAAGTAGTGCGGCTTGCCGGCCCGCTTACGGCCGAGGCCGGCATCGTACTCGAACAGCCGTTGGCTCCCGTCCCCGCGGCTGCCTGTGATGAGGTGGTGCTGCCGCAGCTTGCTTCCCATGCCCGGCGAATCCGTGCACTGGCCAACACGCACGACCACGTCCTTGTGGAAGGTGCGGGTGGGGTGCTTGTTGAGTTGGACCACGACGGCGGGACGCTGGCTGACCTGGGCACCCTCCTGGGCGATTCGGCTGGCTTCGCCGTGGTGGCACGGCCGTCGCTGGGCACGTTGAACCACACGGCGCTGACGCTTGAAGCCCTCGATCGGCGGGGCCTGCCGGTGGTCGGTGTTGTGCTTGGCAGCTGGCCTGCTGTCCCTGGCGCTGTGGAGCGCAGCAACCGCGCCACCATCTCCGACTGGCCTGTGCCGCTGCTGGGTGCCATCCGGCAGGAAGCCGCCGGAATGGACCCGGGCGTGTTCCGCGAACACGCGGCCTCCTGGCTTGCCGGGGTGCCGGCATGAGCACCGTTACTACATGCCCCTATAAGGTGCTGCGCGATCCGGACACCGTCCGCGAGGTCCTTCACCGGCCCGAAGACTTCAGCCCTGCCAATGCGCTTCTGGCAGTGACACCCCTGAGCGGTCAGGCTCTCCGCGTCCTGCAGAAGGCGCGCTTCGCCCTTCCACCCGTTCTGGCCAGCAACCACTCCCCCTCACATGCAGCTATCCGCAAGGTAGTGGCGGGCTTCTTCACGCCTGCCAAGGTGGCCGCCATGGAACCGCGCATCCGGCAGCTCTCCAGGGAGTCGGCCGCGGCCGCAGCCCAGGTCCTTGGTTCAGCGGGAAATGTTGATTTGGTGCAGGCAGTGGCCGCGTATCCGCCGGCAGTCATCATGTTGGAGATGCTGGGGCTTCCCGTTCGCGACCTCCCCCGGTTGAAAGCGTGGAGCCTGGACTCCCTTGAGTTGTTCTGGGGCTGGCCGGATCCTGAACGGCAGCTCGAGCTGGCCCAGACCGCTGCGGACTTCTACAGCTGGCTGCGCGAGCTGGTCCTGGAATCGGTGGAGGCACCGGTAGTTCCCGGCACAACAAACCTGTTCAGGGCACTCGCAGACCACGGACTCAGCACGCCGGAGATCTGTTCCTTGGGCTACTTCCTGCTCATCGCGGGCCAGGAGACCACTACGCAGCTCATCAGCACCACGCTGTTCCGTCTGGCCGAGGGCTCGCGGGGAATCTCCTGGGACGAGGCCTCTTCCAGCGCCAAAGCCCGCGGGATTGTTCGTCATGTGCTGGCTACTGAGTCTTCCGTGCCCACTTGGCGGAGGGTGGCCGCCCGCGACACCGAGTTGAATGGCGAGCCCGTGCTTGCCGGGGAAGAAATCCTGGTGGAGCTGACCGGGAACCATGGCTTTCCCTGGGCGGCCGGTGAAGGCAGCAGTGAGCCTGCCGGGGAAGCCACCGACCATCAGGGACCCACGCCCTACGGTTTGGCCTTCGGCTCCGGAATCCATAGATGCCTTGGTGCCAAGCTCGCCGAGCTGGAGACCGTCGTCGTGGTTCAGGAAACTACCGCGGCGCTGAACGGGGTCCGGCTCGGGGACCCCAACCCCGAATGGCTCCGTTTGCTATCGTTCCAGGCTCCCCGGACCGTGACAGTAATCCCTGGGTAGGCTGGACTGTATGGGCGAGAGCCGGGACTTGCTGACGCCGGAGCAGCGTAGCCGAAACATGTCCAGGATCAGGGGCAAAAACACCAAGCCCGAGTTACTGGTCCGCAAACTCCTGCATGCCAAGGGGTACCGCTACCGGTTGCATGGGCAAGCCGGCGGGACCAAGCTGCCGGGTCGGCCGGATCTGGTGTTCTCCGGCCGTCGTAAGGTCATTTTCGTCAACGGCTGCTTCTGGCACTTCCATGATTGCAAGGTCGGCCTGCACTCCCCCACTGCCAATGCGGCCTTCTGGGAAACCAAGCGCACGCGGACCCGTGAACGCGATCAGATACAGAGGGAACAGCTGCGCGCTGCCGGCTGGGACGTCCTGACGGTGTGGGAGTGCGAGTTGCGGGACAGCTCAGTCCTCGAAGAACGCCTGACGGGGTTCCTGGAGGGGCCGTTGGAGGGCCATTCGCCCTATGGCGCCTTCGGCCCGGCATTCCCGGCGGACCCAGCGGAGTCCGATTGATTAGTGCTGTTGTGTGACCCTTGCTCCCACAACGCATACGCCGACGTTCCACCAATACCCAGCAGCACCGTCAGGCACAACACGATGATGACCATGAGCCCCGCTGAGGGTCGAACATCACCGTTCATGCTGATTTCCAATCCTTTACCCACGCCTTGATCCCCCCGCTTCGGCAATTACTCCATTTCCTTTACTTACTTTCAGCGACTTCGATCAAGACTCCCTCTGAGTCCGCTCAAGATTGGATCAAGCTTTCGCATTGGGGCATTTCGATAGTTCCCCGGGACCTACTGTTGAATCGTGCATCTATTGTTCGGAGGCGGGAGGGGTTTGGTGTCTGAGTATGACGAGTGCACAGACTCACTGGTTGATCCCACCGTCCTCACCGAACTCCAGGCAGAGCTTGGCGGAGACCGGTCCATCGTCACCAGGTTCGTCCGCAACTACATCGATCTCCTGCCGTGGCGGGTTGGCCGCCTGCATCACGCACTGAACAACCTGGACATTGAAGACGCCATGGACGCTGTACTGAGCCTGAAGACTTCAAGCCACATGGTGGGGGCCATCTGCATGCGCCGTTTGGCCACGGAGTTGGAAATCAGCATCAGGCTCCTCCCCAATGCCGGGCACCTTCAGGAACTGAGGGAGCAAGTGCAGACGATCGAGGCCTTCGTGTTCGGTACGATTTGCGAACTCCAACCCTCGATCTCGTAAAGATCTTCACGAAAATAAAGAAAACCATTGACTCGCTGAAAATCTTCACTATAGTTGTGTGAGTTAGCTCACCAACGAAGGATGCGGCAATGACTACCGAGACTCCTGCACCGCCAGCCACCAGCGAACTGCTGGCAACTGTGGGGAACAAGGTGCGCACCATGCGCAAGGCAAAGGGCATGACCCTCGCCCAGCTCTCGGACATCACCGGCCTCAGCCAGGCGATCGTCAGCCAAATCGAACGCGGAATGGCCAACCCTTCCTTCACCACCCTCGCCCAATTGGCCCACGGCCTGGACATCCCTGTAGGGAGATTCTTCATTGGCCAGGACCAGTCCACCTCACCTGTGGTCCGCAGATCCGAGCGACGCAACCTCAAGAACGTCACCCGTGAATCCGTGGGCGAAGCCGTACATGAATTGCTGACTCCCAACCGCGACGGAAGCATTGAAGCGCAGTGGATCAGCACGCCCCCAGGGCACGACACCAGCGCAACCCCTTTTACCCATAGTGGTGAAGAGTTCTGCTACATCATTTCCGGCCGTAAGGACGTCTATCTGGACGGCGTCTGCTACAGCCTGGAAGAGGGCGACTCGATCACCTACTCCTCAGAGATCCCCCACTGGTACAAAAACAGCTACGAAGAGGTATGCGTAGCCATCTGGGTCAACGCACCACACGCGTGGTAACACTGCTGCCCCTTAACGGCGCCAGCGTTTTCCCTTAACTGTCCGGACACGAACCGTGGCCGCAGACAATCCTTGCCACTTTCGCACGAAGCGCCTCCTCCAACAGGCGTTCCTGCGTCATACCCTCCCACGCCCTCCGGGGCGTCAGCGTAAGGACACTTCCATGCTCAACACCCAAACGACGGACAACGCCGTCCCGTCACCAAGCACCAGCCACTCCTCCCCCACAAAGAACCCAAAGTTCACTCCGCAGGTCCGCAAAGGACTCTTGGGGTTGGGCCTCGGCAACGCCCTTGAATGGTACGACTGGATGGTCTTCGGCCTCCTGTCAGCCTTCATCGGTCCGAACTTCTTCCCAAACTCCGAGCCACTCTCCGCCACTCTGAATGCATTGGCCGTGTTCGCCGTCGGGTTCGCCTTCCGCCCCCTTGGCGGCATACTGCTGGGGACGCTCGCAGACCGGATCGGCCGGCGTCGGGTCATGCTGTTGTCCATTATGCTCATGGCCGGCACCACGCTGATCATTGCCATCACGCCCAACTACGCCACGATCGGCGCCTGGGCCGGCATTATCCTGCTGGTGTGCCGCATCCTGCAGGGTATTTCCACAGGAATCGAAGCCCCACTCTCCACCTCCCACGCTGTGGAGCTCGCTCCGGAAGGCCGCGAAGGCTACGTAGCCGGCATCATGTCGTTCTATGTGAACATCGGCATCCTGCTGGCCTCCCTGATCAGCTTCCTGTGCAGCTTGGTCCTGGGCGGAGCCGCAATGGCCGAGTGGGGTTGGCGCGTCCCGTTCATCATCGGCGCGCTCTTCGGCTTCGTGGTGCTCTACCTCCGCCGTGCGCTGCCGGAAACCCTCAAGCCCGAGGAAATGGCCACCAACACCCCCGGCACAGTGTGGTCCGGAGTCCGAAAGCACTGGCTCTCCGTTCTTGCCATCATCTTCGTGGTGGGTGCAGCACAGGCCTACAACTACGCCTGGAACGTTGGCCTTCCCACCGCAGCCCGCAGCGGTTTCAAGGAAGATCCCACCGCGGTCTTCGCCCTCACCACTATCCTGGCCATCATCCTCGTAGTGGGCAGTTGGGTCATCGGCAAGCTGGCCGACGGCAAAGCAATGTCCCGCTGGTTCCTGGTGACCCGCATCCTCGCCATCCCGTCCGTGTTCCTCATGCTGATGTACGTCCAGCCGGGCATTGGCGGATTCGCAGCAGTCCTCCTGGGTGGCTCGATCGTCCTGGTCCTTAACATGACCCTTTACAACGTGGTGAGCTCATCCCTGATGCCCAAGAACATCCGCGGCACCGGCGTTGCGCTGGGCTACGGCATCGGCGTCGCCCTCTTCGGCGGCACTGCCTCCTACCTTCTGGTCTGGTTCCAATCCCTGAACCTCACATGGGTCTTCCCGGTCTACGTGGCCGTCCTCTCCATCCTCAGCATCGTTTTCTACCTCGCCGCACGCCGCTCCAACGGCATCTTCGTCGGAAAGTAAGGACTTCATCATGAACTCGCTTGAACTCAGCACTACGACGGCGGACCTCACCGCCCCGGTCATCTCACGGTCCGACGTCCTGGTAGTCGGTGGTGGTCCCGCAGGCGTCGCTGCAGCGGTTACCGCCGCCCGCTCCGGCGCAAAGGTCACGCTCCTGGAACGCTACTCATCCTTGGGCGGACTCGCTTCCGGCGGCATGGTCCTGGTTCTCGATGACATGATCAACGGCCAGGAAATCACCGTCACCGGCATCGTCTCCGAATACGTGGAGCGCCTCCAGAAGCTGGGCTTGGCAATCGTCCCGCCCGCCGATGACCGCAAGACCTCCGAGGAACTTTGGAACAAATGGGGCCGCTACGGCACTTTCGACTTCCACTCCCACACCAACCCGAAGCCCATCTGCTATGCAGCCGCTTTCGATCCCGACGGCTGGAAGCGCGTCTCCAACGACCTCGTCCGCGAGGCCGGCGTGGACCTCCGCCTGCACTCCTGGTTCTCCCGTCCCATCGTGGACAACGGCGTGATCAAGGGCGTCATCTGCGAAACGAAACTCGGCCCGCAGGCCTTCATGGCCGACGTCGTGATCGACACCACCGGCGACATCGACGTCGCCTCCCGCGCCGGCGCCAGCTATGCCAAGGACAACTACCTCACCACCCTCGTCTTCCGTTTGGGCAACGTGGATACCAACGCTGCCGAAGCCTTCGAACAGGCCAACCCCAAGGAAGCCCGCGCCATCAACCGCAAGATCAAGCGCCTCCTCGGCGGCGCCTGGGAACTGTGGTGGCTCAAGACACCCATCGACGGCGTGGTCTGGTGCAACGCCCCGCACATGTCCGGTTTCGACGGCGTCGATCCCGCCGACATGACTGCCGCGGAGTTCGCGGCCCGGGACCGGATCTCCGAGGCCGTGGAGTACGTCCGCGCGAACCTGCCCGGCTTCGAAAACTGCTACATGCTCGATGTCGCCTCCCAAATGGGTGTCCGCCAAACCCGGCTCCTGCAGGGCGAGTACGTCATGACCAAGGACGACGTCACCCAGCGCCGCCACTTCGCGGACACCGTTGCCCGCGGCCGTGACTACTACTACCCATACCGCTCGCTGCTCCCCAAGGAAGTGGACCAGCTGCTGGTCGCCGGCCGCCACTACTCCGCCACTCCGGAGGCACAGAAAATGTCGCGCGAGATCCCGCCTTGCATGGCAATGGGACAGGCCGTCGGCGTTGCAGCGGCCCTCGCCGTGGAAAACAACGTGTTGGTCCGCGACGTCTCCGCGCTGGATATCCAGCAGGGCATGCGCCGGCATGGTGCTGACCCAGGCGACGTCCCGTCGTCGAACGCTACCGTCGACGCAACCGCAGCGGTGCCGGCATGAGCACCGTAATTCTGGAACAGACAGCGGAAAGCACGACGGCGGCACTCGCCGCCGGGGCTCCGGTACCCACGCCGCTTCCGCTGGACGGCATCAAAATCGTGGACTTCACCCAAGTATTCATGGGCCCGTCATGCACCCAGCTGCTGGGCGATTACGGTGCGGACATCATCAAGGTGGAACGTCCCGGCGCAGGCGACATTTCGCGCAATTCCTTCCCGGACCAGGACGGCCAGGACAACCCGATCTTCCTGTCCATCAACCGGAACAAGCGCAGCGTCTCCGTGGACACCCGCACTGAGGAAGGGCGCGAGGTGCTGCACCGGCTCATTGCTGATGCCGACGTAGTGGTCAGCAATTTCCGCTCCGGAGTCATGGAACGGATGGGCTTCGGCTACGAGGACCTCAAGCAACAGAATCCCGGGATCATCTGGGCCTCCGGCACCGGCTTCGGCCCCGAAGGACCCTACTCCCACAAGGGCGGCCAGGATGCCATCGCGCAGGCCTACTCCGGAGTGATGTGGCGTAGGGAATCCGATGACACCAAGCCCTCCATCTATCCCACCACCCTGTGCGACTACATCACCGGCATGCACCTCATGCAGGGCATCCTTCTGGCACTGCGCACACGCGAGGCATCGGGGGTGGGCCAGAAGGTGGAGGTGACCATGTACGACTCCATGCTGCACCTGCAAATGCAGGAAGCGTGCATGCAGCTCAACCGCGGCTACGAGGTCAACTGGGGCGCCATGCCGCTGAGCGGTGTCTTCGAAACCACCGACGGCGCCGTGTGCATGGTGGGTGGTTTCACGCCCGATCCCCTGGCCAGGATTTCTGAAGCACTTGGCCTGGACGAGGACCTCACCCAGCGGCCCGAATTCTCCAACCTTGAGCAGCAATTCAAGAACAAGCCGGCATTGCAGGCCATCTTCCGCGAGCGCATCGCCACCAATACCACCGAGTATTGGACACACCGGCTTGAGGAACAGGGGCTGCTGAATGCTCCGGTGCACACCCTGGAACAGGCGTTGGCTGATGCACAAACCGAGGCCAACGGCATGATCGTGGAAGCCGAACACCCCTCTGTGGGCACGGTGCGGATGCTGAATGCGCCGATCCGGCTTTCCGCCACCCCTCCCACTATTCGCCGCACCGCACCGCGGCTTGGCGAGCACAACGTAGAGGTTCTGCTGGAGAACGGCTTCGATCAAGCGACGATCGAGCGCCTGCAGCAGTTGGGAGTCCTGCGATGACCGCTGTGGCTGAAGCTCAGGTGGATACCGTCACCCTGACCATCCAGAACCACGTGGCCACGGTGGTCATCGACCGCCAGCACGTCCTCAATGCCGTCGACGCCACCACGCATGCACGGCTCAACGAGATCTGGGCCCAGCTGGAGAACGATCCTTCAGTGCGTGCAGTTGTTGTTACCGGTGCCGGGTCCCGCGCCTTCTGCGTTGGTGCTGACATGTCGGCGTCGGCCGTGGACAAAACCGGCCTGGAGTATTGGGCCGGACTGGACCCCAACGGCTTCGGCGGGCTGAGCCTGCGCACCACCTTGGATATCCCCGTCATCGCCCGGGTCAACGGCTACGCCCTGGGCGGCGGCATGGAAATTGTGCTGGGTGCCGACATCGTGGTGGCAGTCGACACAGCGAAGTTCGGCTTGACGGAACCTCGGGTTGGGCGATTGGCGCTCGACGGCGGCATCCACCAGCTGGTGCGGCGCATCCCCCACACCCAGGCCATGGGAATGCTCCTGACGGGCCGAAAGGCAGACGCTGCCGAGATGCAGTCCATGGGGCTGGTCAACGAAGTAGTTCCTGCAGAAGAGCTCGACGCCGCGGTGCAGCGCTGGGTGGACCAGATCCTTGCGTGCGCCCCCACCTCAGTCCGGGCCGTGAAGCAGATGGTCACCCAGACTTCCCACCTGACGGCCAAGGAAGCCCGCGGCCTGCGCCTGCCCGCTCTCATGGCGGCGCTGGACAGCGAAGACTCCGCCGAGGGAGTGCGCGCTTTCCAGGAAAAGCGCTCGCCCGTCTGGCCTGGGCGCTGATCGTCGGCTCTGTGATCCGGCTCTAGTGCTGGCCCGTTTCGCCAGCAGAACACCATTTTCGAACGAACAAGAGGAGATACCGATGCCGTCATCAGTCGCGCGCGAATCCCTAAAACACCCTGTACCGCGCCGTGAATCTTTGGCTCCTGGAGTGTGGGGCGTTGTTGCCACACCATTCCAAGGCAGCACGCTGGACGTGGACCTGGACAGCTTGGCCGAACTCGTTGAGCACTACGAGTCCATTGGCGCCACGGGGCTCACGGTCTTGGGGGTCTTCGGCGAAGCAGCCGCATTGACCGCCGAGGAGCGCCGCCAGGTCCTGGAAACCGTCGTCGAATGCACCGGGCTGCCGTTGGTGGTGGGCGTGACCGCCTTGGCCACCCGGCCTGCCATTGAGGAAGTCCGGGCCGCCCAGGATGTTGCCGGAAAACGCCTGGCAGCTGTGATGGTGCAGGCTAACTCGGCCAAGCCCGAGACAGTGATTGCGCACTTGGATGCCATCCACAAGGCTACTGGCGCCAAGGTTGTCCTTCAGGATTATCCGTTGGCAAGTGGCGTCAGCATCCCCGCCCCCGCTCTGATCCGGGTGGTGACCTCTTGTGACTTCGTCATAGCCGTCAAGGCTGAAGCACCTCCCACCAGCGTCGCGATCGCAGAACTGAGTGCCGGCGTCGGGGTTTCAGTCTTTGGTGGCCTCGGCGGGCAGGGACTGCTGGATGAACTGATGGCCGGCGCAGCAGGCGCAATGACTGGTTTCTCCTACCCTGAAGCCCTCATAGCTTGTGTGCGGGCGTGGCAGCAGGACGGCTATGAAGCAGCCCGGCGCGAACTGCTCCCTTACCTGCCGCTGATCAACTTTGAGCAGCAGGCGAAGGTGGCGCTGGCTATTCGCAAGGAGTGCCTGCGCGAACGGGGACTCATCAAGGACTCGGGCGTTCGTGCCCCTGCAGCGGGCTTTCCCGAAGCCCTGCGCGGGAGTATGGGCACACATCTTGGTGAGGCAGCTGCAGCCCTTGAAAATGCTACGACCCTTGCAAGGAGCCTGTGATGGATCTCGGAATCGCGGGCAAGACCGCTTTGGTTGCCGCCTCCACGGGTGGGCTGGGCCTGGCTGTAGCGCGTGCCCTGGCTGCCGAAGGCGTTCGCGTGGCGATCGTGGGCCGCCGTCGGGACCGTGCAAAGGAGATTGTCGCGGAACTGCAGGCCGCGTACGGAACCGGCTCACTGGGTCCGAGCGGCTTCGACGCCGTGGCGATCGAAGCAGACCTCACAACGCCCGAGGGCATCGAATCGGCAGTCGAACAGACGGTCGCGGATTTGGGACCCATCGACATCCTCGTCCTCAACGGCCCTGGCCCCAAACCCGGTGCCGCAGCCACGCTCAGCTCCGATGACATTGCGGCGGCGTTTGATCTCCTGGTCAAACCGCAGCACGCTTTGGTTTCCCAGGTGCTTCCCGGGATGCGGGAACGGCGGTGGGGCCGGATCCTGGCTATCGGGTCCAGCGGCGTGACAGCCCCGCTGCCCAACCTAGCCGTCTCCAACACTGGACGTGCTGCCCTTGCCGGTTACCTCAAGACCCTCGCTGCCGAAGTTGCCCTGGACGAGGTCACCGTGAACCTGCTCCTGCCGGGCCGCATCGCCACGGACAGGGTCACGCAACTTGACCACGCCGCCGCCAAGCGACGCGGGACCACGTTGGAAGACATCCAGCTCGAATCCCGCAAGACCATCCCCGCCCGACGCTATGGAGAACCTGCGGAGTTCGGTGCCGCTGCCGCCTTCCTGTGCAGCGCGCCGGCGTCGTACATCACCGGCGTCGCGCTCAGGTGCGACGGCGGACTGATCCGCAGCCTCTAGCCTCCCTCCCGAAATCCTAAGGAACATCATGACTTCCACAGCAGTTGACCCCCAGGCGATCACCGACCCGCAGAGGGTTACCGCACAGCACCTCATCAATGGCCAGTGGCTCGGAGACGCGGACACGCAGCGAATGAATCCGGCCCGGCCAGGCGAACTCGCAGCGCTATCACCCAGCGGCACCGTCGAGGACGTGGACGCCGCTATTACCGCGGCCGCCGCAGCCCAGCCGTCATGGGCGGCCCTGCCCGCACCAGCCCGGGGCGCCATCCTCATCGCGGCTGGAAACCTGCTCAACGAGCGCCAACACGCGATCGCCGAGGACCTTGTCCGTGAAGAAGGAAAAACACTCGCGGAGGCAAAGGGGGAGGTCAGGCGCGCCTCGGACGTGCTGCGCTTCTTCGGTTCGCTGGGCTGGGCGGCAACGGGCGAAGTCCTGCCGAGCGGCCTGCCGGACACCACCATCACCACGCGCCGTGAGGCTTTGGGTGTGGTGGGACTCATTACGCCGTGGAACTTCCCCATCGCCATCCCCGCATGGAAAACAGCCCCCGCACTGATCAGCGGAAACACCGTGGTCATCAAACCGGCCGAGCTCACTCCGTTGTCCACTACCCACCTGGCACGTGCACTGCAGGACGCCGGGCTGCCCGCCGGGGTGTTCAACGTGGTGCACGGCAAGGGGCGCGTGGTGGGTGACGCCCTGGCCCGCGATCCCCGCATCGCCGGCTTGTCGTTCACCGGCTCCACCAATGTTGGCCTTGGGCTGCAGGAGATCCTCAATGCCCGGCGCGCCCGGGTCCAACTCGAAATGGGCGGCAAAAATGGCGTGCTGGTGCTGGATGACGCCGACCCCCGCAAAGCTGCGCAGGTAGTAGCTGCCGGTGCATTCGGCCTGACGGGACAGGCGTGCACCGCGACGTCCCGCGTCTACGTGACACCCGGCATCCGCTCCGCCTTCCTCGATGCCTTGGTTCAGGAGGCCGCCGCCTACACCACCGGTGACGGGCTTGATGGCGAGGTCCGGATGGGTGCCGTAGTGAGCAGGCAGCAATTCGAGCAGGACCAGGCAGCGGTGCGCACCGCCGTCGAACGCGGGGCCACACTCCTGCACGGACAGTACGACGGCGACCCCACCGGCGCGCTGTTCTTCCAGGCGGCGATCCTCACCGGACTGCCGTTCGACGACGCAGCCGTGACCGATGAGATTTTCGGGCCAGTGGTGGCCGTTCTGGAAGTGGCAGACTATGAAACCGGCCTCGCAGCCATCAATGACTCCCGCTACGGGCTCACCGCCGGCATCTGCACGGACTCCCTGGCCCTCGCCACGGACTTCGCAGCCCGCGCGCAGGCAGGTGTCGTGAAGATCAACCGCCCAACTGCCGGGCTGGACCTGAACGTTCCGTTCGGCGGCGTGAAGGATTCCTCCACCAACACCTTCCGCGAGCAAGGCAGGTCCGCCCTGGACTTCTACACCTGGGGCAAGACCGTCTACACCGGTATTTAGTGCGCCATGAGCTACGTGATCGCACAGCCCTGCGTGGATGTGAAGGACAAGGCGTGCATTGACGAGTGCCCGGTGGATTGTATCTACGAAGGTGAACGCTCGCTCTACATCCACCCGTCCGAGTGCGTTGACTGCGGGGCATGCGATCCCGTGTGCCCCGTAGAGGCGATCTACTATGCGGAGGATGTCCCTGACGAATGGTCGGATTACGTCAGGGCGAACGCGGAGTTCTTCGAGGCCGATTTCCGCGAGGACGTGGGCCGCGATCATCCTGTGGTGATGGCGGAGCCGTTGCGGGTGGGCAGTTAGGCGGCGCCGGTTGTGGTGCCCGGTTGTCCGGGGCTGTTAAATGTGAATCCGCGGTGTTGGCCAGGATCGAGGACAGGAGTTTTTGATGAAAGCAGTTATTGTGTCGGATCAGTCTGCGGGAATGGCCGGGCTGAAGATGGCCGAACGGCCGCGGCCGGCGGCGGCCATAAATGATGTCATTGTTGAGATTCATGCCTCGGGATTCGTCCCAACCGAGGTGGAATGGCCCTCGACCTGGACTGATAGAGCCGGCCGGGACCGGACACCCTCCATCATTGGGCACGAGGTGGCCGGCGTCGTAACCTCGCTCGGTTATGGGACGACAGGATTGACTGTGGGTCAACGCGTGTTTGGCCTTGCGGACTGGCACCGGGATGGGACCCTGGCGGAGTACGTGGCGATGGAAGCACGTAACCTTGCGCCGCTGCCGGGCGACGTCCCCTTCACAGTTGGCGCGAGCCTGCCCATCTCTGGCCTGACCGCCTGGCAGGGCTTGTTTATCCATGGCCGCATCCAGTCGGGGCAGAGCCTGCTCGTGCACGGCGCCGCTGGGGCAGTCGGAACGATGGTGACACAGCTGGCACGTGAAGCGGGCGCCTACGTCATCGGCACCGGACGAACTGCCGATCGGCAGAAGGCCCTCGACTTTGGAGCGCACGAGTTCATCAATCTCGCCAACGACACCTTGCAGGATATCAGCGCGGTTGACCTGGTATTCGATGTGATCGGTGGCGATATCCAGAAGCAGTCAGCGGCCCTGATCCGGCCCGGCGGAACGCTGGTGAGCATCACCGGGCCGGTTGAAGCACGCCCTAAAGATGGTCTGGCAGTGGATTTCGTTGTCGAGTCGGATCGTGCCCAACTGGGTGAGATCGTCCAGCGAATCCGAGACGGACGGCTTCGGACAAACATCGGAAACATCGGGGAATTCGACGACGCGATCAATGCCCTTACCCCGGCCGCACGCCGGAATGGGAAGACGATCATCCAGATGCGTCGGTAGGGGACACGATCCAGACGTTAGAGTTGACGTACATCATGTACATGGCTCATCGTTGTATGTATGAGCACTCCTACACACGAGCGGCGGACTTTCGGTTTCGCCGGCGCCCGCAAGTCCTTCAAGACAATTTTGGATACTAGCGATCGCGGCGGCCTGTCCATCATTGAGCGTGGAGAGAGCTCCGCCTCTGTCGTGAACACCAGCTTGTTCAAGGAATTCTTAGTGAATAACCTTCCGGCAAAAGCGCAGGTCGTCAACGAGGACGGGGCATGGGCCATGTTCCTGCCCGGCTTGCCCCTGGCAGCCGAGGGGACGACGTTGGAAGAAGCGACCATTGATCTAATCGACGCTCTTCGTGAATACGCTGAAGACTGGGAGGACCACCTCCGCATGGCATCAAACCATCGAGGCAACTGGGCTTTAGTACAACTGATTGACTCCTCCACTGATGAGGAACTGGCCGCATGGCTGACCGGTAGCAAGAAGTGAGCCAAAAATATCCCCCAGGCACCCGAGATGATCACGAGACTTTCTGCAGGACGGAGGAATGGCAACCTGTGCTCAACGCCAAGGGCCAGAAGGTCCGTCACCACGCCACCTATGAGCTCGCCTTACATGACGGGAGAATTCTTCGGACTCGCATCTCACGGCCAGTGGACCGGACCGCTTATGGTCCTTCCCTCTGGGGTGAAATTTTGAAGAATCAACTGGACGTCACCCCGGACGAGTTCTGGGGGTGCGTGAAGGACGGTGATCTGCCAGACCGCGGCCTACCCGAAGCGCCGACTACGGCCTTGCCTCTCGAGCTTGTCATACTCCTGACCAAGACAGCCAAGATCCCTGAGGCGACTGTTGCCACCATGAGTAAGGAAGAAGCCGTAGAGGCAATGAACGCCTACTGGACCTCAACCGTCACGCCCGGGAAATAGGCCCAAGTCCACGTCTTCGGGATTGGGCAACCCTTATTCTTCGCGGTCGATCTCCAAGTAGCTGAGGCCGCTCAGATCCAGCCAATAACGCGTTGGTGTCTGGACCAATCGCAGCAGGACGCCCTGGCAGTCGCGGCACCGGACCACAATGCCGGGCGCGTCGGTGAAGACCATGGCCTCGCCAAAAGCCCTGATGGAACCGCAATGCCTGCAGCGCCCGAGCGCCGCGATGATGTCGATCCGGAAGACTTCGGACAAGGCGCCGGCAGCGGCGTTGCCGTCCACATACGGAATGGGGTCATGGGATCCTGCTGCAATGTCCGGGTCTTCGGACCCGGGGACGGGGAAGTCATCGGCGCTGGTCACCGGATACCTCCCGTCCCGCCAAACCGCTCGGTCTTGATCGACTCCGGCCGATAACCGGCCATTACAAGCCAGTCCGAAACGGTCTCCACAAAGACTGTCTGGCCGCAAACAAAAACATCCGGTTTCTCCTCTGTTGGGAAGATCTTGCCCAAAAGGCTCTCGGAGGTAAGGCGGCCTGGCGCTGCCGGCCAGCCCTCCGGCGTCGAACGCGTGTAGACATAATCGACCATCAGCTTGGCTGATTCCCGATCCAAACGATGCAGCTCGTCACGGTAGAGCGCAGCTTCCGGAGCCTTGAGGGAATAGAGCAACCGGAAAGGGGCTTCGCTGTCGGATGCCTGATGGGCACGGATCATCGACATCAGCGGCACCACACCCGACCCTCCCCCGATCAGCTGCACCGGGTTCGCGTTGCCCTGCCGCCAGACAAACCAGCCACCCACCGGTCCCCGGATTTCCAACCGGTCTCCGACCGCCAGGTCCCGGACAAGGTAAGGCGACACTTCGCCGTCGGGCAGTTCGTCAACGGTGATTTCCAGATGCTCGTCGGCACTTGCCGATGCCACCGAGTAAGACCGGATGGCCGTATACCCGTCCTCGGCGGTGAGGCGGATGTCAATGTGTTGGCCGGCCAGATATCCCATCAAACCATCCACGCGCAGCCTAATGGTCCGGGCAGTGGCGTTTTCCGGTTCCCCGCCCACCACTTCAGCGACCCGCCATACAGAACTCACGGCAAAGGCCTCACGAGTACCGCTCCTCGCTCCACGGATTGCCGTGAAGATGGTACCCGTTCGACTCCCAGAAGCCGGGAACGTCTTCCTCCGTCAGTTCCAGACCATGAATCCACTTGGCGCTTTTCCAGAAATACAAGTGCGGCACCAAAAGCCGCGCCGGACCGCCATGCGCCCGTTCAAGTGGTTCGTGGTCGAACTCCCAAGCCACCCAAGCCTTACCGCCCAGGAGGTCCCACAGCGGAACATTGGTTGTGTAGCCGCCGAAGGAATGGGCAGTGGCGAAGTCACGGGTGGTCTCCACGTTTTCAAAAAGCGTGTCCACTGAGACTCCACGCCACACTGTTCCCAATTTTGACCAACTGGTTACGCAGTGAATGTCTTCGGTGATCTCCTCCTGCGGCAAGGCCATGAACTCATCCCAGGACCATGCCAGACGCTGGCCATCCTCCGCAGTAATGAAGAACTCCCACTCCTGAACGGGAATGAGCGGGGCGGGTCCAGCGGTCAGAACAGGAAAATCCTGCGTTTCATGCTGTCCCGGAGGCAACGCAGGGTTTTCGGACCGTCGCCCACGGAAACCGGAAGAAATAATACCCATGATGCACCCTCCGCGATGGAGCTCCACCGGCCAACGACCGTTGATGCCCCAACCATAGGGCAACCTCCGGGCGCGGTCCAGCGGCACAGGGTGGGCAGTGATCCTTAGTTGCCCTGTGCCAGCGGCGCCAGCCGGTATCCAACGCCGCGCACGGTCTCGAGCCAGCGCGGGTTCTGGATGCTGTCGCCAAGTTTTTTGCGCAGGTTGCCCATGTGTACCTCAACGGCGCGCTCGTCGGCGTCGCTGACATAACTGCCGACGTCGTAGGGTTCGTTGCGAAGGCGCCGCGCCAGATCTGCTTTTGTCCGCACAATCCGGCCGGTTTCGAGGAGGGCAAGCAGGAGGTCGAACTCGGTGCGGGTGAGCCTCAGTTCCTTGCCGTGCAGGACTGCCGTCCGGGAGCCGGCCGAAACTGCAAGGCCGTTGTGGGTCATTTCAGGGTCTGTTGCTTCCACGGCGGCTTTGGACTCCGACGACGCGCGGGGCCTCCGCATCATGGCCTCGACACGTGCGCGAAGTTCGCGGGGACGGAAGGGCTTGGTGAGGTAATCGTCACCGCCGGCCTCAAGGCCCATGAGGGTGTCCAGTTCCTCCGCACGGGCAGTGAGCATGATGATGTAGGCGTCCGAGGACTTCCGGATCTGGCGTGCCACCTCGAAACCATCGATGTCGGGCAGCCCCAGGTCCAGGGTTATGACGTCTGGATTCAGTTCGCGGGCTGACGTGACGCCCGCGGATCCAGTGGATGCAACATGGACATCAAATCCCGCTTGGGAAAGGACCACACGCACCAATTCGCGAATATCCTGGTCATCTTCAATGACCAGCCCCACACGTACTTCACTCATCGCTGCCCCTCAGCCCCTTCGATAACCCTTCGAAGTATAACCATTATGGTTAGGCTGATCTCATGAACCGACTTTCTTCTCCATTCCAGGTGGTTGCGCCGTGACCCGCCCAAGCACCTGGGATCTTGGCGAGAAGAAAAAGCTCCTGGTTTTCCGGCGCTCTTTCCACGAACACACCCTGCGAATGAGGGTGGTTCTCAGCCAGTTGCCGCTGTCCGTCTGTGTGTGCATTTCGGCGATTCTGGTGTGGCTGTTTTTCCCTGCCACCCTTGAGAATCCCCTGTTCCTCCTCTTCCTGCTCAGCCAGGCATTCCTGTTGGCGATGTGCGTCATCGTGCCGTGGCACCGGCTGCCGTTCCCCAGCTTCCTGGTGATACCGATCCTGGATATGGTGTCGATTTCCTTCGGCAGGGAAGGCGGGCAGGAAGCGCTCACGGGGCTCAGTGTCCTGGTGGTCCTGCCCGTCATTTGGCTGTGTGCGTCCGGCCTGTATCCAAGGCTGGCGATTGCCTTGTCATTCGTGGGTCCGCTCTGCATCGTTTGGGCTCCCTTGTTCGTCAAGGGATCCTTCACCGAGCAGGACCTCACCAAACCCCTGCTCTTCCCGATCCTGATACTTGGCATCGGCGTGTCCGTGAGCGTGTTGACCCTGAGCATGGTGCGCCAACAACGGGCCTTGGAGCAGAAGGATGAGGAACTCAAGAAAGCGCTGGACGTCACCACCAAACAGGAGCGGCTCCTCAACACGGTCATGGAAGCCCTGCCGCTGGGTGTGGTGGCAGTGGACGGCGAAGGTCATGACGTCCTCATGAACCGCCGCCAGCGCCAGACCCACTCGCTGGCAACACCTCCAGGCAATGACGATCCGAACGAATCCGAACTGCTCGTCTTCGACCAGGACAGGACCACGCCGCTGCCCACTGACCGCCGTCCAGTCCGACGCGCGGTCCTGGGGGAAAGGTTCACGGATCAACTAGTGTGGCTTGGTTCCGGAGCAGACCAGCGTGCCTTCACCACAAGCGCCCGCCCCATGGTTGACGACGACGGGAACTTCGCCGGCTCGGTTGTTGTCTTCAGCGACGTCACTGATCTGGTCAACGCCCTGGCCGCCAAGGACGACTTCGTCGCCAACGTCTCCCATGAATTCCGTACGCCGCTGACGTCCATCCTTGGTTACGTGGAGCTCCTGCTGGATGATCCCCGTTCCCTGGATCCGTCGTCCCGGAGGCAACTCGACATCGTTCGAAGGAACGCCGAACGGCTGCTTACCCTGGTATCGGATTTGTTGGCAGTGCGTTCGGGCCAAATGGTCATTCAGCCGCACACGGTGGACGTGGCTGAGCTGGTCCGGGGAAGCGTGAGCTCAGCCGGTCCCCGGGCAGCCAAAGCGGGCATCCGGTTGTCCATGGATGTCCCTGAGTCCTTGGAGGCCCACGTGGACTCCTCACGAATAGCCCAGGTCCTGGACAACCTGGTATCAAACGCCATCAAGTACTCCCCCAAAGGCGCAGACGTGGAAGTTGCCGCGTGGGAGGACCAGGATTTTGTGTTTTGCCGCGTCTCCGATACCGGCATGGGCATGACGGAAGAAGAGCAGTCCGAGGCCTTTACCAAGTTCTTCCGGGCCGGCGGCGTACGCAACAGCACCATTCCCGGCGTCGGGCTTGGACTGCCCATCAGCAAGGCGATCGTTGAAGCGCACGGCGGAACCATCACGCTGGAAAGCGAACCGGGCCGGGGCACAACCTTCCTCGTGAAGATGCCCGCCTGAGCGTTAGCGCGCTGTGCCTGCTACTGCGGCATCACGACGGCGGCCGAAGAGGAAGTAGCTCACCGGTCCGAAAAAGTTGATGAACGAAACAGCGCGCCACACCGCCTTCTTCCCCCTGATTCTGGAGTCGGGGGTCTTTCCGATGCTCCGTTGCGCTGCACCCAGCAGGGCCATGTTTATGGCTCCGCTGACAATGAGCATGATCCGCTGGCCCTTGCTCATATCGCGCCACGATTTCCTGCGAGCCATGATGCCTCCCTCGAAAATTTCCACTGCGCCGGAGTTCATTGAGCCGACGATCTCAGGCTAGTCTGAGGCCGTTCTTCCCGCCACAGCCTGACGCACTACCTCGCCCCACGATTGTTCCGCGAGGTCGGCCACGGCGGCCAGGATCTCCGACGGCGGCCGGGACAGGTCCAGCGGATACTCCACGATGTCGATGTCCGTGTTCAGGATCCTGCGCAGCTTCATCTCCCCCGGTCCAGCGTAGACAAGCCATGCCGTGGGGACCCGAAGTGCGGTGCAGTACGCCAGCAATTGGTAATGGTCCGCGTTCAGTGAAGCGCCGGCATCTCCTGCCGCCGTGTACTTGGAGTCGTACACCACCACGGGCCTCCCACCGAGGAAGTGCACGGCGTCGGGGCGGACTATCAGGCGATCCGTGTCCCGGACAGCCTCATTGAGCAGCGCCCCATACTGGAGGCGCATTTCCCCAGGATAGGCATTCATCGCATGCCGCAAAGCCGTGCCCACGAACTCCTCGAAAACCTGTGCCATATCCACCACAAAGGAAGCGGTCTGCTGCTTCCCTTCTCCGGCCTCGGCCGAGGCATTGCGCAGGATGACCTCCGAGAGCCGCAGAACGGCGTGGTACCTGAGATTCATTCGGTTGGCCCGCCAGGGCGGCAGGGGGGCTCCGGACTGAAGGCGGGTGACGGCGTCGAGCTTTCCCTTCAGTTGGCGCAAGCGGCTCAGGACATCGGCCCGGACGCCTGGCACCTTCCCCATCCGTTCCAAGGCAGCGCGAAGGATGCGGTTTTCGGCGATGTCCTCGGTGAATTCGTCGTAGGACACTTCCAAGGGCACCATCATTCCGGGCCTGCGGGAGATCTGGTCCGAGATGCGGATGCGGCCTTTCACGGTCCGCAGCGATTCATCGATGGTGAGATAGCCCTGAAGGACGCCGCGGCTCAGCGCACGGTCAGCCAGCTGGGCCAGCGATTCGGCCAGGGCACTCCAGAGATCAGGGTGCTCAACGGCTTCCACCGAGTGGTCGCGGAAGCCTTGATCGCCGGCGTAGCTGAGGAGGAAAAGCAAGCGGCTGAGGCCCAGCCGGTCCTTGGGGCGAACCTCGAGCTGGACGGTGGAAGTCCTTACCGAGCCGACTTTGCCGACGGGTTCGATCCTGTAGAGGCCCATGCCAATCGGTGACGCTTTCGCCAGCCCGCTGGCGTTGATGAACGCAGCGGTTGGGGGGTCGAGCTTGTCAACGACTCCCCGTGAGAGCTCGTCCATGACGATGTGCCGGGTCCCGGCAGCCGTACGCGCCGTACCGGCACTTGCCGGTGGCCGCCGCGGGCGTGGCGGGACGGCCTTAGCGGGCAGCAAGTCGTCCCAGCAATTGGTCCAGGCCGAAGCGTTCCTCCAACTGCGCGCGGTTCAGTTGCCCGTGGTAGTGCTCCTCCAGCAACGGCATGAGCTCGTACTTCCAAATCCGGCGAAGCCCTGTGGGGTTTTGGGCAGCGTTCTTCATGAAGTAGGACGGCCCGATCATCAGGTCCCGGTCCCAGTCATCGATGGCGTCGTTGAGGGCGTCCAGGAGATCCGCGTTGAGCGTGCCCAGGCCGCGGGCTTGAAGGAAGCGCCGCAGCGAGCCCCTGACCGGTTCCACCTTGGGATGCAGTTCGATGAACGCGAAACGACGACGAATGGCGGCGTCCATCATGGCGATGGAACGGTCAGCTGTGTTCATGGTGCCGATGATGTACAGGTTGTCCGGCAGGCTGAAGGGCTCGTTGGGGCTGTACTGGAGGTAAATGCGGTCGTCACGGTACTCAAGGAGGAAGTACAGCTCGCCGAAGACCTTGGCCAGGTTGGCACGGTTCATCTCATCGATGATCAGGAAGTACGGCTTGTGCGCGTTCTCCGGCTTGGCAGCTTCCTCCGCGAGCCGACGCAACGGTCCGGCCACGAGCTTGAAGGAGACCTGGCCGTCGTCGGTCTTGTCCGGCCGGTAACCCTCAAAGAAATCCTCGTACGCGTACGACGGATGGAACTGCACCAGCTTCACGCGTTCATCGGTGCTGTCGCCGGCGAGCTCGGCAGCGAGGTGCTTGGCAAGGTACGTTTTGCCGGTACCTGGAGGTCCGTAAAGAACCAGTTGGCGGTTCTCTTCGAGCAGCTCGGCGATTTCCTTCAGCGGCTCGAGGTCCATGTGAAGGGAAGCTGCGAACTCTTCCGTCAACGGCCGGAAACCCTGCTGGACAACCTCGACGACGGCGGTGGGCGGCGCTTCGTCCTCGCCATCGGTTTCGGCTTCTACCGGAAGGAGTTCCTGCAACGCCTGAATGACCCTTGTGACGTCCACGATGATCCCGGGCGTGGACAATTGCCGCTGCGCATGGCGTGGGAGTTCGGTAATGGCGTAACTGTCATCGAACCAGCGGACCTTGCGGCGGATGCGGCGGTTGTCCTCGTGGTGTTCGGGCTCGCCAAGGACGACTCCCACCCGGACACGTCCGGCGTGCTGGTAGAGCGTAAGGTCACCGGGTTTCATCACCGTGAGGAAGGCGAAGACCGCCGTCTTGGTGTCCTCGCGCTCCACATAGCCCAGGTGCTTGTAATCCTCGTCCACGGCATGCTGGACCACACCGGCAGTGACTCCTGCAGTTAGCGAGCGGAGGTGCTCAACGTCCAGGGTGGCTTTCTCTTCAGCAACCCAGGCGGCCAGCAGGTCGGCGTTGTCGTGATGGGTACGCAGCAACCAGGAGCGGCGGCCGGGGTCCCCCACCTTCCGCCATTGGCTGACCAGCTGGCGTGCGTACCAGTCAATGCGCTGGCCGGCTTGTTCGTCCAGGTGCAGCCGGATCCGATGGATGTCCGCAGTCACGTCCTCTTCGGTATCGCCCCCGGCGCCACCAACGAGTGAGGCGAAAGCGTCACGAATCTCCCGGCGCTCCACGTCAGCCACCACAGGCTCGAAGTAGCTGGGCCATACCAAATACTCAATACTGCGGCGCAGGGCCGGCTGGTCCTCTGGTGTTCCGACCGCAAGTTCATGGAACTTCAAAGGATCAGCGAGCGCCTGGTTGATGGTCTCCGTGCTTTGGCTGTCAACGTGCGCAACAAAGCGGCACAGCCATTTCAGGTGGTCCCAAATGGTCCAGTTGAACTCGGCGGTACGGTCGCGGATCACGCCGTGGTCCGTCATGCCCTCGTAGAGCTGTTCCGGCAACTCGATCGGCGGCTCTACCCAGGAGGCAGCCTCGGCCACACGGGCACGCTTCACTCTGAGCGACTTGACCTCATGGGCCAGCGGCAAGGACTGAAGGAAGAGCAACTCCACGGCCAGCAGCTTGGCCTCCCGGGAGGCGCCTTCAAGGTTTTGCCGGAGGTTGGTCATCATGGGCGCTTTGGAATCTTCCACCCCGCGCTCGAGGCGTTCCAGCAGCTCCCCGGCGGCGTCTGCCGTCCAGGTCAGCGTGCGCCCGTCCAGCGCTGAAGGTCTCCCTTGAAGTGCCGGGCCCAGCACATACCAGGCCGCGTCCTCGATCTCCTTGGAGATTCCGGGGGCGCGGTCAATGGCAGGCTTCACGGAGGGGGTCACCATGCCAACTTACCTTGTTTGACTTAGCCAAGCATCTGGATTTGGAGCACTGCAGTATGCGCAAAGCCTTGACGTGGGCGTGTCATTCCCATAGACATGCAGTACCCGTAACATGCAGTGATCGGATCCAGACAATGGTGTGGACCTCCAACACTTTTCGCCGGGCACGGATCCATGTCAGGAGCGGGTTTGGTGAACAGCAAGACTCCTGACAAAGGCCCGGCGCGGCTCCGTGGGCACGCCCGCTTTCCGTTAGCGGTTATCGCGGCCGCTGTCATGCTTGGCTGCTTCCAATCCGGAGCGGTCACCCCGGCGCCCCCAGCCGTCCAGCAGATCCGGGCAGATTCATCCGGCGATGCGCCCTCAGCAGCGAACTGGTCCACGAACGACACTCCGAGTCCAGCCACCAACCCTTCGGGAACTGTTGAGCCTGCGGCTGCCAACCCCTTGGGCACTACGCTGTGTCAACAGACAGGGTTTGGACCGGCATCCACCACCGGCGCCCCTTCAGACGTCCAGCTCCGTAATGCTTCGGCCATCATGGTGGCTGCGGAAAAGCTGGGCCTGCCATCCGATGCCCAAATTCTTGGGGTACAAGCCGCGCTTGGCGAATCTTCCCTTGAAAGCAAGGATTACGGCGACGCCGCAGGGCCGGACTCCCGAGGGTTGTTCCAGCAGCGCGCCAACGGGGCATGGGGCTCCTATGCCGATCGAATGGATCCGTTCGTTAGCGCAACCAGTTTCTTCCTTGCCCTGAAGGGCATCAAGGACTGGCAGCTTCTGCCTTCCAGCCTGGCCATCCATCAGGTACAGCGGAACCAGGATTCGGACCACTACACCAAGTACCGGCAGCTGGCCCAGGAAATCGTGGGCTTCCTGAGTTCCCAGGGTCCGCTGACACTCCCCTGTTCCGGCGCTGCTTCGTGGCAAACATCGGTTGGGAATCCCGCGTCCCGTCATGTGCGGCCAGGACCAGGCATGTTGATGTCACCCCTGCTGAACCTGCGTCCCAGTTCACCTTTTGGACTGCGCACCAGTCCCATCACGGGTGCTCCTGGGGAATTCCATACCGGGCAGGACTTCGCAGCGGCCTGTGGCACACCGGTTCATTCTGCCGATGACGGTTACGTGCGCGAGGTGGGCTGGCATGCCTGGGGCGGAGGCAACCGGATAGAGATCGATCACGGCAACGGGCTTATCACTACGTACAACCACCTGCAGGCGAGCGCCGTGCGCAAGGGGCAGGTAGTTGAAGCCGGGGACGTCATCGGCTTGGTCGGCTCCACTGGTTCGTCGACCGGATGCCACCTCCACTTTGAAACGATTGTGAATGGCGTGCTGGTGGATCCATCGTCGTGGAGCCTGATCCCGCTGGATGGAGAGTCGTCCGTGGATCTGCTCAGGCTCACAAGCTTCTCACCTGCAACAGGAACGACGCCGGTTGGCGAGGTTCCGGTGTGGTCGCTCGGGATCGCACTTGGCGAGCCGGAGACGTCGGCTCCCGAGCCGGCTGCGCCGCCTCCAGCACCCGCAGCTACCCCAACCGCTTCGCCGACGCCGACGCCCACTGCAACTGCTGAGCCCACGCCGACCGCTTCACCAACACCGACCCCAACAGCGACCGCGACACCAACCGCTTCACCAACACCGACCGCGACTCCAACCGCTTCACCAACACCGACCCCAACAGCGACCGCTTCACCAACACCGACCCCAACAGCGACCGCTTCCCCAACGCCGACCCCAACGGCAACCGCAGAACCCACTCCGACAGCAACGGCTGAACCCGCCCCAACGCCTATACCCACAGCTTCACCCACGCCAACAGCTACGGCCGCTCCCACCGCAACCATCACAGCGACCCCAACTACCGACCCCACAGCGACCGCAACCATCACGGCTACGCCCACCCCGGCACTAACTCCGTAGCGTGTCCGCCCGTCAAGGGTTGATTTCTTACTCCCCCCGCCCGGCATTTTCAGGCCGAAGACGGGATAGCGCCTTCCCTTTGGAATGGCGCGAAAGCAGTCCCCTAGTGCATTCCAAATTGGTAGTCGAAGGGCACTGGCTCACCGGGACAGACTTCTTCCCACAGCGCCGCTATGGCATCCTCGCCCTCGCGGAGGTCCGGTATCTCTACCCCTTCGCGCAGGATGGCTGCAGCATCGCCTGCCTTGCCCACGCGGGCCAGCGCCAGGGCCTTGAGGAACCTCAAACGCCCGACGGCGGCGCCCTCCTTGCGCTCGGACTCCAGCTTGCGCTCGGACTCCAGCCTGGGCTCGGACTCCAGCAGTTGCAGCGCCTGGGCCGGGTGGTCATGGCGGATGCTGAGTGTCACCGCCTCGGTGAGTAATGCCCTGTTGGAGGGGTCGGCCTGAACACCGCTCCTGAGTTCATCCAGACCCTCGCCATCGATGCCGTCGGCCAATAACGCCAACCCCAATCCGCGATGTGCGAGCGCCAAAGTCCGCTGCTGAACGCCCCCGGCAGCAAGCACCCCACGGTAGGCCGCCTTGGCTCCCTCCAGATCCTGCCTGGCATGCCTCATGGTGGCCACGTGGAAGCGCGCCTCAGGACTTTCCTGTCCCGCCAGCAGCTCCTCCCAGTCAGCACCGGCAACAAAGGTGGTTGCGCCGTCGAACGCTTTTCCCTTCAGCAGTTCCAGCCATGGTTCCTGCTCCGCCGTGATGCTTTCATCTACGAACGGGGTGCCGCTCTCGTCAATCCAGCCCTTGCCCGTCCTGCGGCGCCGCGCTCGCTCCACCACTCCCCAGCCACTGCCGCGGAGCACCATGGTGGATGGCGGGACGTCAGCATCGGTGACGGCGGCGGGCAGCATTGCCTCCAGGTCCTCGTGCGCAAGGAGCTCCTCAAGCCGCTGGCCGGCATGGGCCACGGCCGCATCCCAATCCGATCCGTGGGACGTTTCCGGGTCCAGATGCCCGTTCCCGTACGCTTCCACCCACGACCATTCCGCACCCGCCGGCATGGACAAATGCTCAAACTGGGTTCTCGCCAAGCCAGCCTGGATCTCGGCGTAAGGGCCGGCACCCGGGCTCAACCACTGCTGCCACCGTTTACCGCCCTGGCCTTGTCCCCAGACGAAAAGCTTCTTGCCCCTCAGCCGGCTCGTGGATAGCATCGCCAGCCCATCGCCGTCGTCGTCCGCAGCCACAACCCAGCGACGTTCGGATGGATCAATATCAAAGAAGAAATCGGCGGCATGCGGGCTGTTGACCAACCACGTGCCGTCGTAGCCGTTGTGGTTTGTCGGCCGGACGCGGGTGATGTCCGTGGCGTAGTCGCTGCCAAATGCTTCCTCGGCCGGCGCGATCACCCGGGTGCGGTCCGTCTCCGGAATGGCTGCGTTGCTCCACCAGTACATGGGAACGTCATGGTCATTCGGGTTGCGGATGCGCACCGCCGCGAACAGCACCTCCGATTCGGCAGGCAACCATATGTCCACTTGGAACACCACTTCCCGGAGCCGTTCGAACTCCCACACGCGAAGGATGTGCTTTCCGTCGGCGGTGTGGACGATCGCCGTGTGCAGTGGATCGCAGCTGGTGGGCGAGTGGCCGCGCGTGCCAATGTTCCACTCCAAGCCTCCCGCGAACCACGCCTTTCGCAGCGCGATGTTGGCCAGCTGGGGCGCGTCGTGCGTGTGGAGGAGCTGCTTTCCCGTCGCTTTATCGAACAATTCCCAAATACGGCCGCCCAGGGACGGTATGACGGTCGCCTTGAGTTTGCTGTTCTCAAGCACGACGGCGGGCAGCTCCTTGGGTGCCGCCTCCCGGCTATAGCCATCCTGCATGAGGTACGGGAACACATTGGGCACTACACCGTAGCGGGCGGCCGCCTGAAGTTCTTCCGGCACTCCCTCGCCCACGGTGTACGGCTGATCGAGCTCCGCGGCCACCACGGGCAAGGGGTTCAGTGGGCCAATATCGGCCATCGTCAGAGAAATGGTGGTGACAGTGGGATGGGAAGGTGACGTGGCGGCCATGTCCGTATCCGTTCGTGAGGAATCAACGTCCACACCCACAGTCTCCTCGGACCGGGCAGCCGGCGCCAGACCTCCCTCTACCGTTCGGGGAGCCTCGGGATCAGGACAGTGAGCTGACGGCCAGTTTCCGGACAGTGGCCGTGCCGCCTTCCACGCGCAGATCTGTGCCCAGGCTCCCGGGCAGGGGAAAAACAAGATCACTCAGGACAACGCTGCCGTCTTGGGCGAAGACCTCCACCGACTGGTCCACGATAATACGCAGCCTTAGCACACCGCCGTCGAGCTTCACTGGCGCCGACTCGGCCGACGCAAACTTTTCGTGGAAAGCAGTGTTGCCTGAATTGCGGCGATCCAGGATGAGCTGACTCGTTACGGCATCAAAGCTGAGAACCGTTGCGGCGCTGCCGTCCGGGGCACACAAAAGCCTGAACGCAATGGTCCGGGCCGAGCCGGGCAGGATCTCAGCCTCGATCAGCTGGGCTGATCCGGTCATGGCGTCGGGCAGTTGCACCGCGGAGTCGTGAAGTTCGGCATCCTGAAGAATGTTGGCCGGCGTCCCGGAATCCAGCGGCAACACCGGCGGAAGCACCGGCTGCTGCACCAGGCGCGGCAAGCCCTCTACAGTCGCGAGTTCAACCTCGCGGGCAAGCGACATGCCCGAGCGCCACGGGGCCGTAGGCAAGGAGTTGGCATAGTCCCAGTTGTTCATCCAACCGATCATGATGCGGCGGTTGTCCGGAGTGTCGCTGAAGGAGACCGCTGCATAGTAGTCGCGTCCCCAGTCCAGCCACAGGCATTGCCTGAGATCGATGGTCCCGTCAGCGTCCGGTGAAACGAGCGAATCAGGATCGGCAGTGAACCGCACGCCATCGAAGTGGCCCACGAAGTACTGCCCTCCCGAGCCACCGGCCACGGCACCAGGATTGACGTTAACCACCAGGACCCACTTGACGTTCTCCGGATTGCCATCGACGGGGAGCGGGAACAAGTCCGGGCATTCCCATTCGCCTTCCGACGAGTTCGCGGGGCCGAAAGTACTCAGGTATTCCCAGTCCTTCAGATTGTCCGAGCGGTACATAACAACCTGCTGATGCTGGGCCTCCACGGCCACCATCACCCAGCAGGACCCGGCAGATCCCTCATAGCGGAAAACCTTGGGATCCCGGAAATGGGCCGAGCCCCGGCCAAGCACCGGATTGCCTGCATATTTGCTCCAGGTTATGCCGCCATCTGTGGAGAACGCGAGGGACTGTGCCTGTGTCCCCTGATGCGTCGAGCCTTCCTTGAAGGCGCTCGTGTAGATGGCCACCAACGCCGGATCTTCCTCTGTGCCGAAGCCCGACGTATTGCCGTGGTCCACCACGATGCTGCCGGAGAACACGTCTTCTTCATCGTCGCAGGCGATGGCAACCGGGTGTTCAGTCCAGTGCAGGAGGTCTGTTGAGGTGGCATGCCCCCAGGACATGTTGCCCCAGACGTTATCGAACGGGTTGTTTTGGTAGAAGAGGTGGTAGAGGCCCCCGTGCCAAACCAGTCCGTTGGGGTCGTTCAGCCAGGTGTTCCTGGCCGTGTAGTGAAGGATCGGGCGCACCGATGGGGCGGCGTCTTCGCCGGGACCGGCACGGTGGGTTGTTGTTTCAGTCATCGGAGGTCTTTCGGGAGGGATGCGACGGAATCGCGAAGAACCATGGGGCAGGGAAGAACTGTGGGGTGGGTGGCGAACAGCTGCAGGTCGGTTTTCCCTTCGATGGCATCGATCAGGTTTTCCGTTGCCCATGCGCCCATCTCGTAGTGCGGCAGTGCCACCGTTGTCAGCGCAGGGTAAAGGTTTTCGGCAATGAGCTCCTGGTTGTCGAAACCGACGAAGGAGATGTCCTCCGGAATCCTGAGACCGAGTTCCGCAGCGGCCCGGTAGGCGCCCATGGCCATGCGGTCGTTGTAGCAGAACACGGCCGTTGGCCGGCTCTCCGGTTTCAGCAGGCGCAGCGCCGCCTGGTAGCCACCAGGCATCTCCGAATGCTCGGACTGGACCAGTTCTTCGTGGAACGGCAGCCCTGCGTCTGCCAACGTTTCCTTGAAGGCGCGCAACCGGGAGTGGGTTGCAGGCACGTCGTCGGTGTTGTTCAGCATCCCGATCCGGGTGTGGCCGGCGTCGATCAATGTCTGCACGGCCGACCTTGCTCCGCCCACCTCGTCGGGGATGACGGAGGAAACAGTGTGGCTGATGTCTTCGGAGTCCACCAGGACTGCAGGCAGTCCTGCCAGATTCCTGGGCACAGCCAGCTTCCGGTGATACATCGTGGCGTACAGGATGCCGTCCACTTGCCGGTCCAGCAGGTCCGCCACCTGGCTTTCCTTGGACTCCTGGGAGCTGGTGCTGGTGGAGTTGATGATCATGATGTTGTAGCCCCGGCGCTTGGCAGTTTCCTCTGAGCCGAGGATGATCCTGCCTGCATGCGGCGTGGTAGCGATTTCCTCGCTGATGAACCCGATCATTCCTGAACGTTGCGTCCGCAGGGCTTGTGCCAGCCGGTTAGGGCCGTACCCCAGACGGTGTGCGGCTTCCTGCACCCGCTCCCTGGTTCTGGCGCCCACCCGGGCGTAGGCAACATCGTTCAGGACGTGGGAGACGGTGGTGACCGAAACCCCGGCCTCTGCCGCCACATCCTTGATACCCACTGATCTATTGGTCATTGGTCCCCCACGTCCTCATGATGTTGGTGCTGATCCTGCGATCGAATCAGCATGTGCCGCCTGGAAACCGACTGTCGGTGTGGCCCTCAAGGCGTTGACAGCCCTGTCTGCAATAACCTGCGCGTCAGTCCCGGAATCCAGGACCGTATTCCGGGCGGATCCGGATTCGACCAGGACGGCCGTAACGGCGAGCCCGTCGGAAGCACCTGTGGTCAGCAGGGCGTCCACCTGGGCAGAGAAGCAGGAATCACTGGATGTGGAGTGAACGTCCATCGCCACCACGTGGTTGTTGGAGACGAAGTTTCCAGCCCCCTCCAGCAAACGGATGATGACCGGCGTCGCACCTGCGGGACGGATGCTCTGTGCGTCGATGACCTCGGAGAAGTGGTTGCCCACCACAGAGTTGTTGCTCCCGCTAACGCAGAGAAGCCCGTAAAGATCGTCCAGCCCGTTATCGACTCCCAGGAAGGGTGTCCAGGGCTCATGGTCACGCAGGAAATGGTTCGTTGCCACCAGGTTCTCGGAACTGTTCGCGGCAAGCACCACCATCCCGGGGTAGAACGAATGCAGACGGTTGTTGGTGACGCTTGAACGCGTGACGCCGTCCAAATAGACGCTGCTCGCACCCCTGGGGAAGATGTTGTTCGAGGTTATCAGGAGCCCGCCATGGTTCCTGGCGTAGATCGAGTGGCCCTTGAAACCTGCCCCGATCAAATTGTCGGTGATCTTGGACGCCTGTCCCCAACCGCGCAACTCGATGCAGCTTCCACACTCGGCGATGAAGTTATCGTGAATGGAAAGCGCGTCGGCGTTATGGATCGTGAGGGCGTTCTCAAGGTAGATGAACCCCATCCCCGTGACGCGGAATGAGTCGTTGGCGCTCGCCACATAAATACCGGTCTTGCCATTCACGTAAGTGTTTTCCGCTGGCAGCCCCGAGCCGTCGGGGGTGAAGTGCAAGCCGTCGATACAGAAGTTGGAGAACTCCACCGAGCTGATCCGGGGGCTCCCGCTTCGCTCAATGTAGAAGGCCGCCCCCTTGGCTTCGTCCGAGCCCTCCCCGTCCGCGCCCTCCCCGTCCGAAGCGGGCGGAAGATCGACAATAATGCGACTTCCTCCGGGCCACAGCTCATGCAGATCAGGCCACTCCTCTTCGGGAACGTTGAACCGGATGCTCGAAGACGTAAAGCCGTGTCCCGAGCCCTGGATCCTGAGGAAGCTGATATCGATCACCACCTGCGTACGGAGGTGGTAGTCCCCGGGTGGCAGGTAGATCACCGCTCCCGGCTTTCCTCCGTTGTTCACATCGGTAGCTGCCTGCCGGTCCTTGATATCGGCGATGATGCTGTTGATGACCTCGCCGACGTCTTCGGACGGGTTGCCGACCGGCCACGTAGTCACGTCGTAGTAGTTGTTGCTTGACATAGCTTCTGCCCTTTTTGTGGTGTGGTTTCCCAGCCCTTGACGGTTTCTCAGCCCTTAACGGCGCCGAGCGTCATGCCTGCGACAATCTTGCGTTGCAAGAGAAGGGTGAGAAGGATGACCGGGATGGAGTAAACGGCGGCCAGCGCCGTCATGGATCCCCAGTCCAGGCCGAACTGGGTCTGGAAGTTCGCGATGACCACTGGGGTCGTCTGGGATCGGATGGCGGTCATCAGGAGTGCGAAGAGGAACTCGTTCCATGATGCGAGGAAGGCGAAGATCGCGGTGACGGCGATGCCTCCGGAAACCACCGGGATCACTACCCGCCAGAGCGCGCCGAGCCTGCTGCAGCCATCCACCGTTGCTGCCTCTTCCAGGTCGCGGGGAACGGCCTCGAAGAAACTGGACATCAGCCAGATGGACAGCGGCAAGGAAATGGTGGTGTGGGCAATGGACAATGCGATCGGGGTATCCGCCAAACCAGCCGAAGCCATCATGGATGCCAGCGGAATGCCGATTGCTACCGGCGGCACCATGCGGGTGACCAGCGCGGCCATGATGAACACCCGGCCGCTCGGAGTCTTGTAGCGCGTGATGCCATAGGCCGCCGGGACAGCCAGGACCAACGACAACAGGGTACTGATGATCGCGGTCTGGATGCTGTTGATGAATGAAGCCAGCACACCGCTACGGCCAAGGGCGTTCGCGTAATTCTCCAGGGTCCATTCTTTGGGGAGGATGGTAGGTGGAACGGCGATGGTGTCGATCGGGGTCTTGAAAGACGTAAACAGCAGGTACAGGAACGGGAATCCGTACAGCACCATGGCCGCGGCCAGCAGGATCCACAGAATGGTCCTGGTGCTGCGGCGGCCGGCTTCCAGGCCTTCGCGGTTGACGCCGCGGCGCTTGCGCGGGGCAACATGCGTGGCGGTTGAAACGGAACTCCTGGCACTCACGGCAGGCGCCTTCCCGCCGTCGGGCTTTGTTCGTTCGGCGACGCGCATCAGTTGTCCTTTCCTGGCCGCCAGATGGTGGCCACCGCGAAGAATGCGACGGCGAGCATCGCCAGCAGGTAGATAGTGCCCATGGCGCTGGCCAGGCCGGGATCGCCGAAGCGGATCATGGTCCGGTAGATCAACAGGCTCATGGTTTCGGAGGCGGACTGCGGGCCGCCGTTGGTTTGGATCAGGATTGTGTCAAAGGCCCGGGCGGCATCGATTCCGCGGACCACCAGTGCCACGGCGATCACCGGGCGGAGGAGCGGAAGGATGATCTGGAACAGGAGCGCCGGTGCCTTGGCGCCGTCCAGGCGGGCTGCCTCGATGAGGTCGCCGGGGATGTTTTGGAGGCCGGCGAACAGCACCAGGCACATAAAGGACGTCGTGAGCCAGATATCCGGGACGGCTACCGAGAACAGCACGATATCCGGGTCCGAGAGCCAGCCGATCTGGTTTGGGTTTGAGAGGATGCCCGCTTGGTGCAGGAGGGTTCCGATGAGGCCGAAGTTATCGATCATCAGGAACTTCCAGAGCAGGCCGGCCACGATCGGCGCAATCATCAGCGGGTAAAGGAACACCGTTCGCCAAATCTGGGACTTGCGTCCCAGCGTGGTGAACAGGAGAGCCATCCCAAGGCCGAGCGCGAACTCGAGCGTCACCACCACCACTGTGTAAGCCAGGGTCCGCCAGCCGGCACCCATAAAGGCTTCGGAGGCGAACGCTGCCGCATAGTTTTGGAATCCGACGAAGTCACGCGGGCCGCCCGCGATGGGCGAGATCTTGAAGAAGCTGTCCGCGACGAGGCGGAACAGCGGGTAGGCCACGAACACGGCCAGGAACAGCGCCGCTGGGGTCATCAGGTATAGGGCGAAGCGGCGATCGGAGATACGCACGATTTTCTCTTCTGTTTGTTGGGGCTCTGTTGGTTGGGGCCGCGGCCGGCACCGGCTGAGTCTGCTGGTGCCGGCCGCGGAGCCTTTACTTGAGGAGGTCCTGGATCTGCTTCTTGGCGTCAGCCAGGAGGGTGGCGGAGTCGCCGCCGGCCACAGCCTTCTGCAGGAGCGGCACCAGCACGGTGTCCACAATCTGCTGCCACTTGGCTGTTGCCGGACGCGTTGCGGTTGCCTTGCCGTTGAGCGTTTCAATCAGCGGTTTGAAGCTCTCGTAGCCTGGCTGGTTCTGGTACTTCTCAAATGCTGAGATGCGGGAGGCGAGTCCAAGGCTGGATTCCACACCCATGCTGTTGTGGTCGTACGCGCACTTGATGAACTTCTTGGCGGCATCAGCGTTCTTGGTCGCCTTGGGTACTGACAGGTACCACGGGCCCGGAACACCCGCGACGCCGGCGCTGCCGCCAATCATCGCTGCAGCTCCAACCTTGCCTGCTACGGGAGAGTCCTTGGGGATCTGCCGGTAGGCGTGTGCCCAGAAGCGGGTCATAGCGGTCTTGCCCTGGTTGAACAGGTTCTGTGCCGCCGCCCAGTCAACCTGTGCAGCACCAGGAGGGGCGGACTTGGTGAGGCTGACGTAGAAGTCGAGCGCTTCCTTGTGGGCAGCGTTATCGATGACCACGTTGTTGTTCGCATCAAGGACCATTGGCGAGCCTGCCTGCAGGACGTGTGCGAGCCATTCCGTTTCCACGGCGCCCTTCACGTCCGTGCCGTACATGCCGTCCTTGGTGAAGAATTCGGAAATGTCCTGGTACTGCTTCCACGTGGTGGGAGCTGCCAGTTCATAGCCGTACTTTGCCTTGAAATCTGCCTTGTTCTTGGCGTCCTCGAAGAGATCCTTGCGGTACAGGATGATCTCTGCGTTGGTCCAGGCAGGCATGCCGATGAAGTGGCCATCAACGTTGGCTTCCTTCACGAGGGCGGGGAAGATGTCCTTCTTCGCTTCATCTGTGAACAGTTCATCGATTGGCTGGACTGCATCCTTGAAGCTGGGGAGCCACACGGAGTCCAACGCCGCGACGTCGAAGGAAACGTTGCCGGAGGAGAACTCGCTGGAGAGCCGGTTGAACATACCGTCATAGGGCAGTTCGACGAAGTTGACGTTGAGGCCGGTGTCTTTCTTGCATTGCTCGGCAACGCCTGTGAGCTCGGCGTGGCCGCCTGCTTCCACCAGGACGTTGACAGTGCTGGACGCGCTTCCGGATGTTGGTGCGGGGCCCCCGGCACCGCAACCCGTAGCTGCTAGTGCGACGGCAGTGCAGAGGCCGCCGAGTGTGACGAGTCTGGAGATGGTCTTTCGAGTGGACATCGCTGTCGACTTTCTCTTTGAACGGGATGTGAAAGATTCTGTGGGGATGAAGAATCGTTTTGCCAAAACGACTTGGCAACACCATAGGCCCGATTTCCGGGGTATGTCAAGCGTCACATTTTGGCTCCCCCAAGCTCTTGACGAGCTTGATGGCCCACCCCTAGAGTCATCGTCGCAGGCAGCTAAACCGTTTTGGCACATTTTGGCTGATGTGGGCAGGTTTTGGCACCCGTTGTGCCTCTTCCGGCTCACGCCTGTTCTTTAGGCCGACGCCAGCTCTTTAGGCAGATTGTTATACCGTCCGCCGGTTTCCACCCCTGGTCCGGTCCCTTCCTACCTCTCGTCCCACCTCTCGCCAGCTTCCCCGCTTGGGGACCCTATTCACAGGAGAACGCATGAAACCCATCCCGGACATCAGCCGACGAAGTGTACTCCGCGCGCTTACCGCATCGGCAGCAGTTGCCTTCGCCATGGCAGCCACGGGCAGCGCTGCTTCCGCGGCACCAGGGCAGGTGGCCGCAACGCCCGACGCCGGTACTCAGCCCCAAGGGCACCGCCACCTGATCGGCGTTTTGTAAAGCAACCGTCTCTGTAGAACCACCCGCCTTTAGAACCACCCGGAACCACCGGAGGCGTGCGGCAGCATGCGTCTAAGCGAGGCACGAGCGAGCATGCAGAGCGCGGCGCCGGCGGTTCCGGACGCACTTGAAGAGAAGCAGCACAGTTCAGTCCCCCAACGATGTGAGGAGAACCAGCTTTGACCACCGTCTACGACGTCACCACCTGGAGCGTTCCAGGGAATCCGTCCGCCACCCCGTACAACGACATCGGGCTCATCATCAACAGCATCATCGCTGACATCAAGAGCCAGCAGACCAGCCAGGCGTCCAAGCCAGGTGCTGTCATCTACATCCCGCCGGGAGACTACTCCCTGAAGACCAGGGTGAATGTGGACATCAGCTTCCTGACCATCCGTGGATCGGGCCATGGCTTCACTTCGTTGAGCATCCGCTACAACGCCGGCAACACATCGGGCTGGCACGAGATCAACCCCGGCGCCAGCCGCGTCAGGGTGGAAAACACTGACGGGAACACGGACGCCTTCCGGGTCTACCGCACAGGTGATCCACGAATCAGTGGGGTGGTGTTCGAGAACTTCTGCCTTGACGGAGTCTCCTTCGGCTCCAACGAGAACGACTACACCAACGGGAAAACAGGCATCCGCTTCGATTCTGCCAACGATTCCTGCCGGGTGGAGCGCATGGGAATGGTGTACCTCGAGCACGGGCTTGTGGTGAGGGATACAGATGCCCTGAGCGTGAGCAGCAACTTCCTTGCTGAATGTGGATCATGCGTGGAATTGACAGGATCGGGCCAGGCCTCGAAAGTCACCGACAACCTTATTGGCGCAGGCTTCGTGGGATTCTCGATCTTCGCCGAGGGGCACATGGGCTTGCTGGTCACGGGCAACAACGTTTTCCCCCGGGGTAAGAGCAGCGTGCACTTCAAGGACTGCACGCGCTCCTCCATTACGTCCAACCGCTTTCATGCCTTCTACCCCGGCATGGTGAACTTCGAGGGCAGCTGCACCGAAAACCTCGTTGGCGCAAACCACTTCCTGCGCCAGATGGAACCGTTCGATCCCCTCAAGCCTTACAACAACGGTTTGGATGATCTGTTCGGCCTGGTGCACATAGCGGGCAGCAACAACACCGTCATTGGAAACCACTTCAGCTACGACGTCGCCTCGGGATCGGTCACGCCGTCGGGGCAGACGCCCACCATCATCCTGGTGGCATCCGGTAACAACAACTACATCGCCACCAACAACACCGTCTCGGCCATCGCGGTGCACACAGTGGTCCTGGACGCATCGACTTCCGGGTCCAAAGTGTTGGACAGCGGCGATAGCAACCAGGTGGTTCGCTACGCGTCCAACTACGCGTTCAGGGCAACGCCGTAACTGCACGGCGTCATCGCACGACGTGAATATGAATAGCGAATAGCACGACGGCGGGCGTCGCCCCATCAGGCGGGCCGGCCGTCGTCATCCTGCAACGCAAGCCCCTGACGAAAGGTCTGTCAACGATGACAAGACGCACCAAAGCCCTCAAGTCGATTGGGGCGGCCGTGGCACTCACCGCTGCCTCATTCTCCGTTGCCACCACCGCCCAGGCCACCGATCCTGATCCGGCCACCCAGCAATACCGGCCGTACCTGCACTACACTCCGGAAGCGAACTGGATGAACGATCCCAACGGACTCGTCTTCCACAACGGGAAATACCACATGTATTACCAGTACAACCCCAACGGAACACGGTGGGGAGACATGAGCTGGGGCCACGCTTCCTCCACCGACCTGATCCATTGGGAGGAACAACCACTCGCCATTCCACGGGGTTTCAACGCATCCGGCCAGGTGGTCGAGGAAATCTTCTCCGGATCAGTAGTGGTGGACACCCAGAACACCAGCGGGCTGGGGAGTGTCCAGAATCCGCCATTGGTGGCCATCTACACGAGCAATTACACTGCGGCCCACCCCACCCTCGCCGGTAAACAGGCCCAGTCATTGGCATTCAGCACCGACGACGGACAGACCTGGACCAAGTACGGCAACAACCCGGTCCTGAACAGGAACACGTCAAGCTTCCGCGACCCCAAAGTCTTCTGGTACGACTCCCCCACCGGCCCGGACTACTGGGTCATGGCAGCCGTTGAAGCCGACGAGCACCGCGTCCTCTTCTATAAAAGCAATGACCTGAAGCAATGGAACTATCTGGATGACTTCGGTCCCGCAAATGCCACCGGAGGGCAGTGGGAATGCCCTGATCTGTTCCCACTCGCCGTCGATGGTGACCCGAACAACGTCAAGTGGGTCCTCTCGGTGAACTTCAACCCCGGAGCCGTCGCAGGCGGCAGCGGCGGACAATACTTCGTAGGAACCTTCAACGGCACTTCCTTCGCCGCCGAAAATATCGATCCCCCGGGCCAGCTTCCCCCCGGAAACGTCCTTGCCGGTTTCAACAGTGGCAATTACAGCGGCTGGAACATCCAGAACGATCCTTCGAACAGTTCCGGGCCTTGGGGAAGCGCCCCCGCCTCCGGAAGTCTTTCTGGACAGATGGCGGTTACCGGCAACATCGGAGCCGGGCTGGTTAACGGCTTCCACGGTGGAGATGCTCCCGTGGGCACCATGGAATCAGCACCTTTCATGCTGGACAAGGACTACCTCAACTTCCTCGCCGGCGGCGGTAAACACCCGCAGGAAGCCGGCAAGCAGTCAGGAAACCAGGCGCCTCCGGGCTATCTGCTCTTCGACGGCTTCGACTACCCCGGAACGCTCACGCAAGCTGGCTGGCAGCTATCGGGTGACTTCCAGGCGGCACTTAACCCCTCGACGTCGGGCGGTGAATTCGCCATTGGAAAACGGATCAACACGTTCGAAGGCGGCCCGTACCAGGACAACAACGTCGGCACCATCACGTCCCCTGAGTTTTACCTGACCAACACCAACATCGGCTTCCTCCTGGGCGGCGGCAACCGCAGCGGCGGCGGACTCCAGGTTGAGCTGCTGGTTGGCGGCGTGCCTGTGCGCACTGCCACCGGTACGAATTCAGGGGACCTGAACTGGCAGAATTGGGACGTTTCCCCCTGGTACGGCCAGATCGCCCGCATCCGAATTGTTGATAACGCAACGGGGCCCTGGGGCCACCTCACTCTGGACAACATGGTGTTGGGCTCGGAGCAGGCGAAGCCCAGGAGCGCTGAAACCACAGTGAACCTTGTGGTCAATGGCCAGACCGTCCGTACCGCCACCGGCAGCGATTCCGAACATCTGGAGTGGAAAGCCTGGGACGTCAGCGCCTACAAGGGCAGCCAGGCCACCATCAAGATCGTGGACAACAACCGCGGCGGCTGGGGACACATCCTGGCCGACGAGTTCGTTTCCTCCGATGCCTCCCATCTTGAGCAGCACGATTGGCTGGACTGGGGCAGGGACTACTACGCCACGGTGTCCTTCAACAATGCTCCCAACGGCAAGCGCATCATGCTGGGCTGGATGAACAACTGGGACTACGGTCAGGACACTCCCACCACCACGTGGCGCGGAACCATGGCGTTGCCACGTGAAGTGGTACTAACCCAGATGTCCGCGGGTCCGCGGCTGCGACAGCAGGTGGTGTCCCAGGCCGATGCATTGAAGAACACTGCGGCCGCATACACGGCGTCAGCCCAGGACATCGCGTCAGGAACAACCACACTTCCCATTACAGGTGACGTGGTGCAGATTGACGCCGAGTTCTCTCCGGGGACGGCATCGGCGTTTGGCGTGAAAGTCCTCGATAACGGAACCGAAGCAACCCGCATCGGCTACGTTCCGGCCACAAAACGGCTCTCCGTCGACAGGACCAACTCGGGCAACGAGGGATTCCATCCAGCTTTCAGCTCAGTAGAGGATCCGCGGGTCGAGTTGATCAATGGCAGGCTCCGCCTGCGCCTGTACGTGGACCGTGCATCAGTGGAGCTCTTCGCCCAGGACGGCCTGACCACCATCACGGACCAGGTCTTTCCAAGCGCTGGGGCCACCAGCATCTCGGTTTTCTCGGAAGGAGGAACCGCACGGCTCGAAAGCCTGACGGTAACTCCCCTGAACCAGGCAATGTGGGGAGGCTGACCCAGCAGTGGAAACTATGCCGGAGGAGCACCGAGTTCCAGCGCGTTGATCTCGGCCCGCGCCATGCGGACCGTTTCCCGGTCTGTCACGGTATAGGCGGTGGGGTCGGCGCCGTCCTGCGTGCCAAGGGATATGGTTCGCTGGCCCAGCGTAGAGACGGTTCTCTTGGCGGACATATGAACTGCTGAGAGGCCGGCCGCGTGCATCGCCGGAATATCGCCGAGCTGCAAGCCGCCTCCTGCCATGATTTCGAGTGCTCCTCCCGCCCGCTCCACCATCTCGGAAAGGGTGGCAAGGCCTGCACCTGCTGTGGCCTCGTGGCCAGACGTGAGTACCCGCGTGAACCCGAGTTCCAGCAGTTGATCAAGGGCCGCCAACGGGTCCCGTGATTGGTCGATCGCGCGATGGAAGGTCAGCTGCGCTTCAGGGCTCGCCTGCCGGGCAGAATCCACCAGCCGTTGGACCGCGTGAACATCGATATCGCCTTCTGCGGTCAGGGCGCCCACTACTACCCCGTGGGCGCCCTGAGCCAGCAGGTGACGTACTTCGTGCACCATGGTGTCCACGTCCGAGGCGGAATAGTGGAAATCGCCGGGGCGGCAACGCACCAGCGGGTGGATCTCAAGGCGTCCGTCAACATGTTCAATGCTGGCCTCCAGTAGTCCCTGGCTTGGCGTGATGCCGCCAAGTTCCAGACTGCTGCAGAGCTCAATCCGATCGGCACCTTCGGATGCGGCCGTACCGGCACCCGTCGCGCTCACCACCGCGATTTCAAGTTTCATGGTGAAACTCTACGCGCGGTACCGCTCCAGCTTTTCCTTCTGGTCCGGAGTGAGCCTGAGGACCCTGCCGGTAGCCTCTGCCACGAAGGCCAGGTGGGTACTGGCTTTGACGCATTCTTCCTGTGTGACGGGGTCCTTGATGACGTAGTGAAGATCGAAGCTGGCCCCCTTGATGGCGCCAACCCAAATCTCCACCACGGCCGGGATGTTGCGGTATTCCAAAGTCCGCACATACCGGACCTTGTGCTCCACAACCAACGTCATGGTGCCCTCCTCAACATCATTGAAGAGGGCCGCCGGTGGTTCAACGCCCGGAAGGCCAGCGCCCCGGGGTGGTCCGAAAGCCGCGATTCGGGCTTCTTCCAGCATCCGAACGATCTGCACATTGTTGATGTGCCCGTAGGCGTCCATGTCACCCCAGCGCATGGGTACGAGTACCTCGATGCGCTGGGGTTCCACGGAATCCCGGGAGTGCAATCCGGTACTCAGGGAATTCGCGCTCAGCTGTGCACCGCCGTCGAGTCATCCACGGCGGTCTCTTCCTCACCGGCAAACTGGGACATGTACAGGCGGTAGTAGGCACCTTGGAGCGTCAGCAACTGGTTGTGGTTGCCCTGCTCAACGATCCGCCCGTTCTCCATCACCAAGATGGTATCGGCGTCGCGGATGGTGGACAACCGGTGGGCGATGACGAAGCTCGTCCGGTCCGTGCGGAGCGCAGCCATGGCCTTCTGTAGCAGCAGCTCAGTACGTGTATCCACTGAGCTCGTAGCTTCATCAAGGATCAGCAGCGAAGGATCGGAGACGAAAGCACGGGCAATCGTGATGAGCTGCTTCTCACCGGCGCTGACGTTGTTGCCTTCTTCATCGATGATCGTCTGGTAACCGTCCGGCAGAGCCCGGACGAAGCGGTCCACGTAAGTGGCCTTGGCCGCTTCCATGATTTGTTCCTCGGTGGCGTCAAGGTTGCCATATTTGATGTTGTCGTAGATGGTCCCGCCGAAGAGCCATGCGTCCTGCAAAACCATGCCCACCTTGGATCGCAGCTCGGAGCGGCTGAGATCCTTGATGTCCACGCCGTCCAAGGTGATACGACCGGCATTGAGCTCGTAGAAGCGCATTACCAGGTTCACCAAGGTGGTCTTTCCAGCTCCCGTAGGCCCGACGATCGCTACCGTGTGCCCAGGCTCCGCACTGAAGGAGAGATCCTCGATGAGGGGCCTGTCCTCCACGTAGCTGAACGAGACATGCTCGAACTCCACATGGCCGTCGGTCTTGGCTGGCAGATGGCGTGTACCGGTCTCTTCAACTTCTTCGTCAGCGTCAAGGAATTCAAAGACGCGCTCGGCCGAGGCAACGCCGGACTGCAGCATGTTGGCCATACCGGCGATCTGGCCTAGCGGCTGGGTGAATTCACGCGAGTACTGGATGAACGCTGTGGCGTCGCCAAGGCTCATGGAGCCGGAGGCAACCCGCAGGCCACCAACCACCGCAATGCCGACGTAGGACAGGTAGGACACGAAGTTCATGGCCGGGAAAATGACACCCGACACAAACTGGGCGCCGAAGGACGCCTTGTACAAGGCCTCATTGCGTTCATCGAAGCGCACCAGCATGTCAGCATCGCGGCCGAACACCTTGACGAGATCGTGTCCCGAAAATGATTCCTCGATCTGGCCATTCAGCGAGCCGGTGTTCTTCCACTGTGCAGCAAAGAGCTTCTGGCTCTTGGCACCAATGAAGCCAGCCATGACACCGGAAAGCGGCAAGGCGATCAACGCGATCAATGCCAGTTCCCAGGACACGATGAACATCATCACGGTGATTCCCACTACGGTGAGCACCGAGCTAACCAACTGTGCGAACGCCTGCTGAAGGCCCTGCTGGACGTTGTCGACGTCATTGGTCACGCGGGAAAGGATGTCGCCGCGCTGACGGGTGTCGAAGTAGTTCAACGGCAGCCTGTTGAGCTTTGCCTGGACGTCATTACGGAGCTGCTTGATGACGCGCATGACGATCCTGTTGAGCAGCCAGCCTTGTGCCCACAGGAAGATGTTGGCCACAAAGTACATCAGGAGGACGATCGAAATGAGGAACGTCAGCTTGGGGAAGTTGATCCCGTTGGTGAGTTCCATCTTGGAGACCATGTCCGCAAAGTTCTCTTGGCCTTGCTGGCGCATGAGCTCTACGAACTGTTCCTGCGAGACGCCTGGCGGGAGCTGCTTGCCCATGACGCCGCCGAAGATCACGTCCATCGCGGTGCCCAAAACCTTGGGGGCAATCACGTTCAGGACCACCGAGACCACCACAAGGCCGATCACGACATAAACGCCAACCCTCTCAGGCTTCAACAGGCCCATGAGGCGCTTGGCCGATGGCCAGAACTCCTTGGCTTTCTTGGCTGGAAGATTGCCGAACATACCGCCATCTGCCTCGGACGGGACGTATTCCTCCTCCACGACGTCATCGTCAAGTGCCTCGGTTGCCACGTCTGCCTCGGCCGTGGCCTTGGCATTCTTCGCGGCCTCTGCCTTGGCAGCCCAGCTACGCTTCTTCTGCTGGTCCTGCTCGCTCATGCGACTTCCTCTACACTCAGCTGGGATTCAACGATTTCCTGGTACGTAGGAGAGGTTTCCAGCAGTTCATCGTGCGTTCCGCGATCCACGATCCGGCCGTTATCCAGGACCAATATCTCGTCCGCATCGGCAATGGTCGAGACTCGCTGCGCGACGATGATCACTGTGGCGTCCTGCGTCTTGGCCTTCAAGGCCTTACGGAGCCGGGCGTCGGTAGCGACGTCCAATGCGGAGAAGGAATCGTCAAACAGATAGACATTCGGCTTGGTCACCAGGGCCCTTGCAATGGAAAGGCGCTGGCGCTGGCCGCCGGAGACGTTGGTGCCGCCCTGGGCGATGCGCCGGTTTAAGCCGGATGACTTTTCCTCTACGAAGCCCTTGGCCTGCGCCGTCTCCAGCGCCTCCCACAGTTCCTCGTCGGTAGCTTCGGGCTTGCCAAAGCGCAGGTTGTGCTCGATGGTGCCGGAGAAAAGGTACGGCTTCTGCGGAACAGCCGAGACGCGGCTGGTGATCTCCGACGCGTCCAGTTCGGTGACGGGGACGCCGTCGAGAAGGACGTCACCTGAAGCGACATCGTAAAGCCGCGGCAGCAGGGAGACCAGGGTGGTCTTGCCTGCGCCCGTGGAACCGATGATGGCCAGGGTCTTGCCCGGCTCAGCGGTGAAGGAAATGTTGCTCAGCACCGGTGCCTCGGCCCCGGGGTACTTGAAGGTGACATCGCGGAACTCCACGTGGCCCTTCTTTTCCGCCGGAACCACGGGGGAAGCCGGGTTGTGGATGGAAGGCTCCACGTCCAGGACCTCGCCGATGCGGTCTGCACAGACGGAAGCACGGGGAATCATCATGGCCATGAAGGTGCCCATCATGACTGCCATCAGGATCTGCAGGAGGTACTGCAGGAAGGCCGTGAGGGAGCCTACCTGCATATCACCGGAGTCCACACGCTGACCGCCGAACCACAGCACCGCAGCAGTGGACAGGTGCAGGATCATGCCGATCGCGGGGAACATCAGGACAAAGAGATTGCCGATCTTCACGGAGACGGCGGTGAGATCCTGGTTGGCATCACCGAAACGTTTGGCCTCATAGGGTTCACGGACAAAGGCACGGACAACACGGATACCAATGATTTGCTCGCGGAGCACACCGTTAATGGCATCTATCTTGGCCTGCATTGACCGGAAGAGCGGCATCAACCGGACCACGAGGTAGCCCACCACTGCCACCAGGATGGGCACGGAAACCCAGACCAACCAGGACAGGCTGAGGTCCTCGCGGAGGGCCATAATGATGCCACCCACGCACATGATGGGTGTGGAGACCATGAAGTTCAGGCCCATCAGCACCAGCATCTGGACCTGCTGGACATCATTGGTGCCACGGGTGATCAGTGTGGGAGCACCAAAACGGTTCACGTCCTGTGCGGAAAAGCTGCTCACTTGACGGTAGACGCTGCGCCGGAGGTCCCGGCCGATCGCCATTGCCGTCCGTGCACCGAAGTACACGGCTGCGACAGCGGTGAGCACCTGGCCGAGTGCGACGGCGAGCATCATGGCGCCCGTGCGCCAAATGAAATCGGTGTCGCCGCGGGAGACTCCCTCGTCAATGATTTTGGCGTTGAGGCTTGGGAGGTAGAGCGTGGCAATAGTGGACGCCAACTGGAATATGAGGACGGCCACTATCTGCGGCAAATACGGCTTGGAGTAGCGCCGTATAAGGGTGACAAGCATGCCCACGGGTCCTTAGAAAGAGTGCGTGAATGAAGTAAGAGAAGTGTTGCAGCAAGGGCTGACAGTATTAGCCTCCCTACTCTACGAAATCCGTTGCCTCGGCGAAACAACCCGGGGAAAAGATCATCCCAGCGGAGTATGTCCCGTGTCGGATCTGCTCCCGCTGGCGCAGCCATCACAGCCGATGCTGGCCGGATCAGCCGCTGTAGGCAACAAAAACGCCGGCTGGTCACAGCCGGCGCTTCGGTCCCGCCCTCGTTCGCCACAGCCTGCTTAGTACGCCAGGAGTTTCGAACAAGGGCAGGATCCGTGGTGTCTAGCCCGCGTGCCTGCCGTGGTCCGGCCGCGCCTCCCGCGCTTCGACGCCTTGGAGGAGCAGCAAAGCCATTCGCTCCTGCTGCCTGCGTTCGCGCTTGAGTTCCTTACGGATCGCGGCGAGTTCCTCTGCGGTGCTCGCCTGCTGCGCCGCGATGGTTTGCTGCTCCCGCAACCGTGCCTGCAGCTCAACGTTGGCCCGGCTGAGCTGCAATTGCTGTTCCGCCAGGACGTACTGGGTGCGGGACAGCTGCTCCTGGACCTCCTTGACGTCAACCGTGGCGTGGGGGCGTTCCTGGGTCAGGATCCGCGCAAATTCGAGGTCAAGATCGGATCCGGAGTCCGTGGACCGAACCTGGCGGCTGGCCCCAGGGACGGAGCGATCGGCACCCAGGCGGGCGCCGCCGTCGTCCGCTTTCCCCGCATCCAAGGTAGCTGTATCCAACGACATGGCAGCATCTCCGGACGCCGTCGCCATGAGTTCGGACTCGGGCGCCGCGTCAACGGTGCGCCGCAGGGGGCGTTCCTTGATGAACAGCACAGCCAGGAGTGCCACCACACTGATGATGGCGGAGATCAGGAAGATCTGGGCAGTGGCGTCGCCGTAAGCGGCGCGCATGATTTCCGCGATGGGCGCCGGCATATCAGCCAGGTCCATGCTGGCACCGGACCCGCCGCCTTGGACCGGAATGCCCGCGGCGGCCATCCCCTCAACGGCCAGGTCCTTCACGTGGTTGGACATGATGGCACCCAGGACGGACACACCGATTGCGCCGCCTACAGAGCGGAAGAACGCAACCGAAGCGCTGGCCGTACCGATGTCCTTCGCTTGAACGGTGTTCTGCACGGCGAGCACCAGGTTCTGCATCAGCATGCCCAAGCCGAGGCCGAACACACCGGTGTAGATGGCTACGATCCAGAGTTCTGTGGTGTGGTCCATCGTGCCGGCGAATGCGAGGCCGCCGATCAGGAGCACGGAGCCGGCGATCAGGAACCGCTTCCATTTGCCAAAGCGGCTGATCAGGATGCCCGATGCCACAGAACCAATAAGGTTGCCGGCGATCATTGGCAGCGTGAGCAGCCCTGCCTCAGTCGGCGTGGCGCCACGGGCAACCTGGAAGTATTGGCCCAGGAAGGTGGACGAACCAAACATGGCGATACCGACCGCGATGGAAGCGATGATGGCAAGTGCCGTGGTGCGCTCGGAGATGATCTTGAGTGGAATGATCGGCTGGGCAACTTTGGTTTCCACCAGTACCAGGAGCGCCAGCAGCGCTACGCCACCGCCCACCATGAGTGCTGACTGCCAGGAGAACCAGTCGTAGTAGTCCGGGTTGCCGGCGAACGAAACCCAGATCAGGAGCAGGCTCACGCCCGAAGTCAAGAGGATGGAGCCGAGCCAGTCGATCTTGGCGGGGCGCTTGATGTGCTGGATCTTCAGGGTCACCTGAAGCAGGATGAGCGCAACGACGGCCAGCGGCACGCAGACGAAGAACGTCCAGCGCCAGCCGAGCGGGCTGTCCACGATGAAGCCACCCAGCAGCGGGCCGCCGGCAGTGCCCACCGCCATGACGGCACCCATGTAGCCGGAGTATTTGCCGCGGTCGCGCGGCGGAATCATGGAACCGATGATTGCTTGGGCCAGGGCGGTGAGGCCACCCATGGCGATGCCCTGAATGACACGCGCAGTAAGCAGCAGCGGAATCGTCTCGGACAAGCCGGCCATGACGGAGCCCGCCACGAAAATGATGATGCTCAGCTGGACCAGGAGCTTCTTGTCGAAGAGGTCAGCGAGCTTTCCCCAGATGGGCGTGGTGGCGGCGTTCGCCAGCAAAGCGGCGGTGATGACCCAGGCGAAATCGGTTTGCGTGCCCTTGAGTTCGGACATGATGGTTGGCAGCGCGTTGGCGACGATTGTGCTGCTGAGGATCGCCGTGAAGAAGGCCGCGAGGAGACCTGTGAGGGCTTCCATGATTTGCCGGTGCGTCATGGGTGCGGCGGTTTGCCCCGGGGTGGCATTCTGAAGTGGGGTGGCATTCTGAACTGGTGTGGCCATGCGTGGCTCCTAAGCTGTGTGAGTAGTCGTCGTGGAGCCGGCCGCCGTTGCCCGGATTGAGTCCTTGAGGGACGTCGTGAGTTTGTTGATGACCTGGGAGGCCTCGAGAGCGTCCGCCTCGCTCCAGTCCGCCAGGTAATCCCGCAGCCTCACGCTGCGTTGTTCTTCGAAGTCGCGCAGCTTGGCCGCGCCATCCTCCGTCAGGGCAAGGAGCTGGGCCCTGCCGTCCGCCGGATCAGGCCGCCTGGCGACGAAGCCAAGATCCTCGAGTTCGGCGATATGCCTGCTGAGGACCGGCGCACTGACACCCAGGCGCGCAGCCAGCGCCGTTGCCCGGGTCTCCCCCTCGCCGATAAAGCGCATGACGCCCTGGACTGCCATCCCGACGTCGGGAACGCGGGCCATGTGGGCGGTCACCACGCAGCGCAGGGTGCGCTGGAGGTCGAAGATTTGATGCACAAGATCGGTTGCTGTGGCAGAACCGACTGACATGGAAGAACACCCCTTTTTTGTTTGCCTAGAGCAACTATAACCCATATTGATTGCTTTGGGAAACTAAAGAAGAGCCTGGGCTGTTAAAGCAATCAAGCCCCCGCACGGAAAACGTGCGGGGGCTTGATTGCTTTGGGTTCTTAGTGGTCCAGGTGGGTCGGGCCAAACATCTTTAGCAGCGTCTCAACCACGACGACGTTGGGACCATCCGCCTCGAAGGACGCCTTGAGCGCGTCCCCCACTTCCTCCGGGGAAACCCGGCGCGCCGGAACACCGAACGACTCGGCCAGCTTCACGAAGTCCGGGCGTGCGAGCTCAGTGGCCGTGGCCTTTCCGAAAGCACCCACCATGTATTCGCGGAGGATGCCATAGCCGCCGTCGTCCACGATCAGCCAGGTGACCGGGATATTGTGCTGCTTCGCCGTGGCCAACTCCGAGATGGAGTACATCGAGGAACCGTCACCGGAAACAGCAAGCACCCTGCCGGGCTTGCCGGTGGTTTCCAGGCCCACGGCACCGCCGATGGCTGCCGGGAAGCCGTAGCCGAGGCCGCCGGCACCTTGGGCTGAGTGGAATTGGCCCTCGCGGGCGTCCCAGCAACTCCATCCCCAGTACGCGGAGATGGTCATGTCCCAGAAGGTCTGCATGTCGGCCGGAACCGCTTCGCGGATATCCGACATGAATTTCAATTCCTTGGCCAGATCCTGGGATTCAAGGCGTGCCTTGACCTTGGCCAGGGACTCCTTGACCACATCTTCCGGGCTGGTGCCGTGCCAGGACCGAGTCACAGTGTCCGCGGCACCAGCTGCTGCCAGCGCCTCGTCCAAGGCTGCCAGGGCCTGGCCGGCGTCCGCACGGATGCCCAAGCCTGGCCGGTTGGATTCGAGGACGCGCGGTTCGGCGTCGATCTGGATGATGCGGCCGCGGGGTTCGAACGTGAAGTAGTTGGACGTAACCTCACCGAGGGATGAACCGATGACGATCAGCACGTCGGCATCTTCAAGGACATCGGTCATGTACCGGTCCTCGATCCACGACTGCAGCGATAACTCGTGCTTCCACGGGAATGCACCGTTGCCGCCAGGGGTGCAAATGACGGGGGCGCGCAGCTGCTCGGCAATGGACAGCAGCGACTTCTCAGCCCGGCCACGGCGCGTACCGCCGCCTGCGATGATCGCCGGACGTTCCGCCGTCGAAAGCCACTTCACGGCCTCGCGGATCAGCTCGACGCGCGGCGGGTTGTCTGCTGCCTCGGCGAGCGCGTCCTCCACCGGCGGGACCATGATGGGATCCAGCAGGACGTTCTGCGGAATCTCGATCCACACCGGCCCCTGCGGCGAGGAAATGGCCTCGGTCCAGGCGTCCTGGATGGCGGACGGGATGCCCGAGGCATGCTGGATCAGGCGCTGGCTCTTGGTGACGTTCGCGGCCGAAGCCTTCTGGTCGTCCAACTGGTGCAGCATGCCCTTGCGGCGAGCACCCAGGCCCTCAAGCGGAATCTGGCTGGCAACAACCACCATCGGAACACCGGTGGCATACGCCTCCTGCAAACCAGCAAGTGAGGTGAGCGCACCCGGACCGGTGGACAGGAACAGCACGCCCACCTCGCCGGTGGCGCGGGAGTAGCCATCAGCCGCAAACGCCGAATTGTTCTCCACACGCGAAGACACGAAGTGCAGGTTGCCGCGGCCCATGGCGTCAAAGAGGCCCAAAGCGTGCTGTCCGGGGATACCGAAGACCGTCTTGGCACCCAGCGCCTCGAGGGTCTCGACGACGAGGTCCCCACCGTTGCGCTGATCGGTACCCCGGGTTGGCGCCGCAGTGCCTGGATCGAAATCGATCATCGCGTTTCTCCTGCGGTGCCGGTTGCCTGGGCGAGTTCCGCGATGCGGGCACCGAGGGCCTGCTGGGCGTAGCCGTTTGGCGCACCGAGACGGTCGCCTTCCACTGCGTTGTCCGCCATGAGGGTTACCAGTTCATAAGCAACGTGGCTGCCGGCCACGCCCGTGATTTCCGCGTGGTCATAAGCCGGGGCAACTTCCACAATGTCAGCACCAACGAGGTTCATGCCACGGAAGCCACGGATGATCTCAAGGAGTTCCCGGCTGGTGATGCCGCCTGCTTCGGGGGTACCGGTGCCGGGGGCGTGTGCGGGATCCAGGACGTCGATGTCCACGGAGATGTACAGCGGACGGCTTCCGATGCGGTCGCGGATCTTGGCCACCGTCTCCAGGACACCCTGGTAGTAGACGTCAGCGGAGGTGACGATTCCGAAGCCAAAGCGGTGGTCGTCGTCGAGGTCCTTTTTGCCATACAGCGGACCGCGGGTACCCACGTGGCTGATGGCCTCCGTGTCCAGGATGCCTTCTTCCACTGCGCGGCGGAACGGCGTACCGTGCGTGTATTCCGCACCGAAGTAGGTGTCCCAGGTGTCCAGGTGTGCGTCGAAGTGGAGCATGGCCACTGGCTCACCGGCTCGCTCCGCTGCTGCCCTCAGGAGCGGAAGGGCGATGGTGTGGTCGCCACCCAGGGTGACCAGCTTGCTCCCGCTGGCCGTAAGGTCAAGCGCGTTCTGCTGAATGGTCTCAATGGCCTCGTTGATGTTGAACGGGTTCACCGCCATGTCGCCGGCATCCGCCACCTGGATGTTCTCGAAGGGGCTGACATCCCAGGCAGGGTTGTACGGGCGCAGCAGGCGGCTGGCCTCACGCACATGGTTCGCACCGAAGCGGGCGCCGGGGCGGTAGGAAACACCGGAGTCAAAGGGCACGCCGACAACGGTGACGTCAGCCTTGGAGACCTGGTCCAGGCGGGGCAGGCGGGCGTAGGTGGCAGCACCGGCGTAGCGCGGGATGCGGGACGAATCGATGGGACCAAGGTTCCCGTTGGCCTCAATACGGAGCTCTTCCAAAATGCGCCACTCCTTAGTGGATAGGTCGAGATGAATCAGTAACTGTGACACCCATCATACACTCAAAGTTTCCTAATAAGCATCATATGTTTACAAGTTTCCTTCACGGTCCGGGCCCTATGAGATGCCGGTCACATCCGGCGTAAAGATTCCATAAAAACCGGGGTCCAGGCGCAGAATGCGGCCATACGCTCCTTTGCGTGAGCAGCACCGTGCTGCCCGGAAGGACAACGTGACCACCCTGACGAGGCCGCCAGCCGACCCTGCCGACCGGCACAAAAAGGCATTCCACCTCAAATCATGGCTGCTTGAAGGAATGCCGGATACCTCGGGCAAGCGGCAGGGTCCCCACGGAAAGCCTGCGGAAGCCCACAAACCGCAAGCTTGGTGGAAGGTCATGTGCCTGACAGGCCTGGACTACTTCTCAACGCTGGGCTATCAGCCTGCCATCGCGGCCCTGGCTGCGGGATTACTGTCGCCATTGGCAACGCTGCTGCTGGTCTTCGTCACCTTGGCTGGCGCACTGCCTGTATACCGTCGAGTCGCCAGGGAAAGTCCTCGCGGCGAGGGTTCCATTGCCATGCTCGAGCGTCTGCTCCCCCGGTGGGGTGGCAAGTTGTTCGTCCTGGCACTCCTCGGCTTTGCGGCCACGGATTTCATGATCACCATCACGCTCTCCGCCGCCGACGCCACCGCCCACCTCATTGAGAACCCGTTCGCTCCACACTTCCTGGAAGGCCAGCAGGTTGTCATCACCCTGGCCCTGATTGCAGGACTGGGCATCGTCTTCCTGCGCGGATTCAAGGAAGCCATCAACGTGGCCGTCGTCCTGGTCGCCGCCTTCCTGGCACTGAACCTTGTGGTCGTCATCGTTTCCATCAGCCATGTCTTCACCGAGTCCCGGGTCATCTCAGACTGGTGGACCGCACTGAACACATCCCACGGTGATCCCATCCTGATGATTGCCCTTGCACTGCTGGTTTTCCCGCGGCTGGCCCTTGGCCTCTCAGGGTTCGAGACCGGCGTCGCAGTCATGCCGCAGATCAAGGGAGATCCTTCCGATACTGAAGCCAAGCCGGCGGGACGGATCAAGGGCGCCCACAAGCTCCTGACCACCGCCGCCATCATCATGAGTTCGTTCCTCATAACGTCCAGCTTCACCACCGTCATGCTGATCCCGGCAGCTGAATTCGAACCCGGCGGCAAGGCTGATGGCCGTGCCCTGGCTTTCCTCGCCCACAAGTTCCTGGGCGACGGATTTGGCACGGTGTACGACGTCAGTACCATCGCTATTCTTTGGTTTGCCGGAGCCTCGGCCATGGCGGGCCTCCTAAACCTGGTCCCCAGGTACCTGCCGCGCTACGGCATGGCTCCAGCGTGGGTCCGCGCATTGCGCCCACTCGTCCTGGTCTTCACAGTCATCGCCTTCATCGTGACGATTATTTTCCAAGCCGACGTCAACGCCCAGGGTGGCGCCTATGCCACGGGTGTACTCGTCCTGATCACGTCCGCCTCCATCGCCGTGACCCTGTCCGCCCGGAGAAAGAAACAACGGGCACAGTTCATCGGCTTCGGAGTGGTTTCCCTGGTCTTCATCTACACAACCGTGGTCAACTCGATCGAGCGCCCGGACGGCCTGAAGATCGCCGCGCTGTTCATTCTGGGCATCATGGTGGTGAGCTTCATCTCCAGGATCCGGCGTGCCTTTGAGCTCCGTGCCACGCATATCAAAATGGACCAGACTGCACTCGAATTCACTGCAAACAACGCAGACGGCCCTGTTCGGATCATCGCCCATGAACCAAAGCACCTGAGCGCCGGACGGTACCGGGAGAAGCTCCAACACGCGCAGCAGGCCAACCACCTGCCGCTGGATTGCGATGCGGTATTCATCGAGATCATTGTTGACGACAGCTCGGACTTCGAGCAGGAGCTCCAGGTTGTGGGCAAGAAACGGCACGGCTTCAAGATCCTGGAAGTACACAGCAACAACGTGCCCAACACCCTTGCCGCTGTCCTGCTGCACATCCGCGACGTTACGGGTTTCATGCCGCACATTTACTTCCGCTGGACCGAGGGCAACCCCATCTCCAACCTCAGCAGGTTCCTTTTCTTTGGCGAGGGCGAGATCGCGCCGGTGACCCGCGAGGTACTGCGTGAGGCTGAGCCCGACATCACCCGGCGCCCCTGGGTCCACGTGGGCTGACCCCGCCGCAGCACCCCGCAGGAGCGGGCAAGAGCTACTTACTGGCTGCGGGCACCAGAATCCAGAGGACCTCGACGGTTTCGTCCGTGGGATTGACCCAGGTGTGGGGTTCCCTGCCCGGGAAGGAGAGGGTGTCCCCTTCTTCGAGGTCGTACTCCTCGTTGGTCAGGATGAGCTTGATGCGTCCCTTCACCACGTGAAGGACGTCAACGTCACAGTCCACGGCGTAGAGCTCGTTCTCACCACGGCCCCGTGGCTCGATGGTGGCCTGAAGGATCTGCAGGCGCCGCTCCGAACGGGCCGTTAACAAACGCTCCACAATGCCCTGGCCGCCCAGCGAAATCCGGGGACCGTCGTCGCGCCTGGTCAGGTGCGTTTCGGGAGCGGCAAACAGGTCTCCTACCGACACGGACAGGACCTGGCAAAGGGTTACAAGTGAAGCGACCGACGGTGACGTCAGATCCCTCTCGACACGGCTGAGGAAGCCCTTGGTCAAACCAGTTGCGTCCGCCACTTGCTCAATGGTGAGGCGCTGCGCCTGGCGGGCTGCGCGGATTCTGGAACCAATGGCAACGGGAACGTTGCTTGGTTCAACGGGGAGAGCCTTCATTCACGAACCTTTCAGGCCTGTCATTCGGCCCTGTCATTGCAGCAATAGTAGCGGGACCAGGGGCCGCTGGAGCCCTCAACAGCCCGAGGATGACCAAAGCCCCTTGACTGTTACTCCCATCACAACATATCCTCATAGGCAACAAGTGTTGTCTGTGAGGCACAACACGATCCCCAATCTCCCATCACCAGCACGGAGACTTCGACGCTTCCCAGGCGTATCGTCGAAAACCCAACCTCCGTGCACCAGCTCCAAGGAGCCACTCATGGACTCATCGTTCATAAACATCGCCATTGTGGTGGTGTACCTGCTTGCCATGCTTGCATTCGGCTGGTGGGGCAAGTCCCGCACCAAGAACAACAGCGACTTCCTGGTGGCCGGCCGCCGCCTTGGACCTTTCCTTTACACCGGCACCATGGCCGCAGTTGTCCTCGGTGGGGCATCCACCGTCGGCGGCGTCGGCCTGGGCTACAAGTTCGGCATCTCAGGTATGTGGCTGGTAGTCGCAATCGGCGCCGGCGTGCTCCTCCTGAGCTTGCTCTTCGCCGGCACTATCCAGCGCCTGAAGATCTACACGGTCTCCCAAATGCTGAGCCTTCGCTACGGCAGCAAGGCCACGCAGACCTCCGGAATCGTCATGCTGGCCTACACCCTCATGCTTTGTGCCACATCCACCGGCGCATACGCCACCATCTTTGTGGTCCTCTTCGACTGGGAACGCTGGATGGCGATCGCCGTCGGCGGTGCAATTGTGCTTGTTTACTCGACCATCGGTGGCATGTGGTCCATCACCTTGGCCGACCAGGTCCAGTTCATCATCAAGACCGTAGGCATCTTCTTCCTGATGCTCCCGTTCGTCATGAACGCGGCCGGAGGACTGGACGGCATCCGTGAGCGTGTCGATGCGAGCTTCTTCCAGATCGACGGAATCGGCGTCCAGACGATCATCACCTACTTCGTCGTGTACACACTCGGACTCCTGATCGGCCAGGACATCTGGCAGCGCGTCTTCACGGCCAAGACTCCCAAGGTTGCACGCTGGGGTGGAGCGACCGCCGGCGTTTACTGCATCCTCTACGGTGTGGCCGGTGCATTGATCGGCCTGGCCGCCCGCGTAGCACTGCCCAATATCGATGTCGCCAACCTCGGCAAGGACGTGGTCTACGCCGAAGTGGCAACCCACATCCTGCCCATCGGCATCGGCGGCCTGGTCATGGCCGCAGCTGTTGCAGCCATGATGTCCACCGCTTCGGGTGCCCTGATTGCCGCCGCCACGGTGGCCCGCGCAGATGTTGTTCCGTTCGTGGCCAGCTGGTTCGGCAAGACCATCAACACGGACGACACCGAAAACCCCGAGCACGACGTCAAGGCCAACCGTTACTGGGTTCTTGGCCTGGGCATCGTCGCGGTGCTGATCTCCATGGCCGCGCAGGACGTGGTTGTTGCCCTCACCATTGCTTACGACATCCTTGTGGGCGGCCTCCTCGTCGCGATTCTTGGCGGCCTGGTGTGGAAGCGCGGCACTGGTATCGCTGCTGCATGGTCCATGGCAGTGGGCTCGGTATTGACGTTGGCCTTGTTGATTCTGTTCGCCACTGGAGTCATTCCAAGCGTCGATGGCGTCTACGCCAACGAGCCCATCTACTACGGCCTCGCGGCCTCGTTCGTCGCCTACGTGGTGATTTCCCTCCTCACGCCGCCCACCGAACCCGAAGTCCGGGCCGCTTGGGAAAAGCGCGTGGCCGGAGCGGTATCTGACGAATTGCCCTTGGAAGCCCACCCCGTCAGCAGCCACAACGCCAGCTAACGGCCCAGGGCCGCAAGGCATCAGATAAGAACTGAACAAAGCAATGTTCGACGGCGGCGCCGCCCCTTCCCGGGGCAGCGCCGCCGTTGCGCTGTGCGGGGGCGAGCGGATCCGAGGGCCACACTTCTCCCGGACAGCACTCCTCCAGTACAGTGGTCCCAGCTTCAAGAGAGGTGGCGCCAAGCTCCGACTGGCCACACACCAACCCCATGTTCACGGGTGGTTCGGATGAGGAAGCGGCCCGCCCCGGACCAGAGACAACCGAGCGGGCAAGAGCACTCCCCAAAGGAGCAGTCCTTGCCGTACCAAGGCGTTACCACCCCAAGCCAAAGCAGCCCCACCAAAACCGAAGCGCCCACTGTTCCGGTGATTCCCGGCGTCGACCTTGTCCTTGGGACGGTGACGCTGTTCCTGAACGGTGGCCTGGCCCGGTTCCGGCACCCCGAAGCGCGCCTGTTGGCGCATGCCCTTGCCCAGGCTGTGCGTCCATCGCGGTGGTGTGAATCGTCGAGGACGTTGACGGTGACTGTTGCAGCGCTCGGGCGTCCGGCGGGACTGGAGCGGCATTTCACCTTCGGTGAAGATGGCCCTGCCTAAGAAACGGTCCTAGAATTCCTCGTCTTCTTCCCCGCGGAATTCTTCGGTTTCATCCAGGGGGACAACCCGCTCGTCGTCATCCGGGACGTCGATTTCCTCCACCCAGGGTTCGTCGACTTCCTGGTCATCGCTGTAATCGTAGGCGGGATCCGACTCGATGGTCTCCCGTTCGGGGTGGTTGGCGTGCGGTTCGGTGGTGTCCATGCTGCAACCTCCGTCTGGTGGGCTGGCAAGCAGCCTGCTGACCGAGTGCGGGGAGGGCCCCCGCCCCTGTCCTTCCATCTGAGCACTGTGCCTGAAGAGGGTCAAGGCAACGGCCCACATGGACCCAGGGAAAGGCTCCAGGCAGAGGATTGCAGCTTCGAAAATTAAGGCATGCCGAACATTCCAGCTAAGGAATACCGGCCAAAAATCCCCGCCAATAAGCGGTACAGTGGGCGTGCAATGGGGCCGCAACTACCCCACCCAGCACAGGAGAAAAAGTGCAGAAGCACCAGGAATCCCACGGTTCGTCGAGCCCCGCTCCGGACCCCGCCCCCGGATCCGGAACACCGTCCCAACCAGCCCGGCCCACACCGGCGGACATCAGGCGCTGGCGTCAATACCTGGCCGACGAGCGTGCCGAAGCCGCCGTCTACCGGGAACTCGCCCAGCGTCGTGACGGCGAAGAACGGCAGATCCTGCTCGCCCTGGCCGAGGCCGAGGGAAGGCACGAGGCACACTGGCTCAAGCTCTTGGGAGAACACGCCGGAATGCCGAAGGGAGCTTCCACCCGCAGCCAGCTGCTGGGCTTCCTGGCCCGGCACTTTGGTTCCGTGTTCGTCCTCGCGTTGGCGCAGCGCGCGGAAGGCCGCTCCCCCTACGGAGCCGAACCTGCCGCGACTCCAGCCATGGTTGCCGACGAACAAATCCACGAAGAAGTTGTCAGGGGCCTTGCCACGCGTGGCCGCAACAGGCTCTCCGGTACCTTCCGTGCCGCTGTTTTTGGCGCCAACGATGGCCTGGTGAGCAACCTTTCACTGGTTATGGGTATGGCAGCAACCGGCGTTCCCAGCCCGGTGGTCCTCATGAGTGGCGTGGCCGGTTTGCTGGCCGGCGCCCTGTCCATGGGTGCTGGCGAGTACGTTTCGGTCCGCTCGCAACGGGAGTTGCTCAGCGCCACGCTGCCCACGCAGGCAACCCTCACAGCCGCCCCTTCTTTGGACATCGAGCACAACGAGCTTGTGCTGGTGTACTTGGCCCGCGGCATGACCCGTGAGGCAGCCGAGCACCGTGCCGCCGAACGCATGGGACTCTTCAGCTGCGACTGCGATCCCAGCCTCTCCTTGCAACCGGAGAAGGAGCAACCCGCTGACAACCACGAAACCGTGGGGTCTGCCTGGGGCGCTGCGATGTCCAGCTTCTGCTTCTTCGCCTCGGGTGCGGTCGTGCCCATCCTTCCGTTTATTTTCGGCATCACGGGTGTGGCGGCACTGATAGTAGCCGGTGTGCTGGTGGGGATCGCGCTCCTGGCGACCGGCGCCGTCGTCGGGCTGTTGTCCGGGACCTCACCGCTGAGCCGTGGCTTCCGGCAGCTGGCGATCGGCCTGGGCGCCGCGGCCGCCACCTACGGGCTTGGCCTCGCGTTCGGAACGATGATCGTCTAGGCGGTAATGTTGGTTCGTCCTCCGCGCGGCCCCGCGTGACCGGGGCGTAGGGAATGGAGAACCGTGGATTCGGAGCAGCCGCCATTGCGCGCGCCAAAACACCGTCGTGCGGGCACAACCCTCCGAATTCTTCGCGGCGTCCTCATGGCCGGTGTCGCCGCGGTGGTGGCCGTCCTTGTCAGCGGTTTGCTCCACGGCGATCCCCGGATCATCGGGCTGTTTCCGGGCGTGGCCCTGCCCAATTCGCCCAAAAGCGAGCCGATCCAACAGACCCCGGCACGCGCCCTGGACGCGCCGCCTCCAGGAATCGACGAGGCGGACGCCCCGCTGGCATCGCCGCCGCCCCCAGCCAACGCCAGCGATTCATATAAGTTCCTGGCAACCAACGACGACGGCACTCCGGTTGGGTACTCGCCGTGCCGTCCCCTGCACTACGTGGTGAACGACGCCACCGCGCCTGAGGGTACGGATTCACTGCTTGCCACCGCAATCGCCAATATTTCCGCGGCGTCCGGAATCCAGTTCATCAACGATGGCAGCACCGATGAGTTGCCCACCACTAAACGGGAACCCTACCAACCGTCCAAGTATGGTGACCGGTGGGCACCCTTGCTCATTTCGTGGACCACGCCCGAGGCCGCTCCGGCGCTGGCTGAGACCGTCATCGGTACGGGCGGCAGCACCATGTACTCACTCAACAACGGTCCCAAGAGCTACATCACGGGCAGCCTGGAGCTCGACACCCCGCAAGTGGCGGAGCTTCTGGCCGAGGAGGGCGGTTCGGACTACGTGCTGGCGGTCATGCAGCACGAACTGGGGCACGTCATGGGTTTGGATCATGTTGATGATCCGGTTCAGCTGATGTACCCGGAGATCGGCGCCCCTGACGGGTTGGCTGCCGGCGACCTGAACGGCCTTCACCTCCTGGCCTCGGCTCCTTGCCGCAAGGACATCTGAAGCAGCGCAGCTTCCCAGGAATCGGCATGGACTCGCGGTCCCATGGGTTCTATCCTGACGGAAGCGGCCGACGGCGGCGCCCCACCGTCCGATTGGGCCGTCCCGTGAGGGGGTTCGATGGAACCTTATGGGTCGCCAGAGTGGCCAGACCCCTATCCCCCGCCGCCTTACCACCCGGAAGCCAAGCCGCCGCCCAGGCCTCCCATCAAGCACAGCAGCATCGCGGCCATCCTGTTCCTGTTCGGCATCCTTGGTTTGGTCTGCGCCGGCGCCTACTTCAGCGGCGAACTTCAAAGGTTCTGGTCCGATTCCACGACGCAGAGCCAGGCGCCGCGGCCCGGGCTGGTTCCTTTTGGCCAGCGTCAGGATCCGCTGCCCGGATTTGAGGAAGCAGACGCTCCCCTGGGCACGCCGGCGCCGTTGCAACGGACCAGCACTTCTTACAAATTCCTGGTCGTCAAGGAAGACGGCACTCCCCTTGCCTACTCCCCTTGCCGGCCGATTCACTACGTCGTGAACTCAAACCTGGCCCCAACAAGCTGGTATTCGATGGTGGAGGAAGCAGTTCGGCAGGCCAGCCTCGCCTCCGGGCTGCAGTTCATTTATGACGGTCCGACGTCCGAAATCCCCAGCACCAACAGGGCCGGGTACCAGCCCACCACATACGGGGACCGCTGGGCGCCGGTGCTCATTGCCTGGACCACACCGGAGCAGGTGCCGCGGCTGACCGGACAAACGGTGGGCTTGGGCGGAAGTTCCTCCATCGGCCTGAGCAACGGCTATAAGGCCTACGTGACCGGGTCGGTGTCGTTGGATGCACCGCAGTTTGCCGGGATCATGGACACACCCCAGGGCAAGGAAGTGGGCACGGCCGTGATCATGCACGAACTTGGACACGTTCTTGGCTTGGACCATGTGGATGACCCCCGCCAGCTGATGTACGACCAAGCCTCGTGGGTTCGCGAGTACGCTGCCGGGGACAAGACGGGCCTTGCCCAACTCGGCTCAGGCCCCTGCAGCAAGGACTTCTAGCTGCAGCAAGGACTTCTAGCCGCAGCAAGGACTTTTAGCCCGCGGCCACGACCGCGAGCGCGTCCTCCACCGTGTCCACCAGGAAGATTCTGTTCGCCATGGGCCGCCCGGCCGCGAGGCTTCGCAGCATCGGCCAGGCCGGGTAGGTCCGTTCCCAATGCTCGCGGCCCACCAGGACCATGGGAGTGATGGTTTCGGGGGCACCGTAATAGTTCTCGCACGCGTCCTGGAAGATCTCCTGCACGGTTCCGGCAGAACCGGGCAGGAACACGATTCCGCCGTTGCAAAGCTCCAGGAGGATCGCTTCGCGGATTGCGTTGGCGAAGTACTTGGCGATGTGCGTGGCGAACAGGTTGGGTGGCTCATGGCCGTAGAACCAGGTGGGTATCCCCAGCGTCGCTGTGCCTTCCGGGTAACGTTCGACGACGGCGGCTGCTTGCCGCGCCCAAGCCGTCACCGAGGGCCTGAACCCCGGTATGGAAGCGAGCGTGTGCAGCGCTGTGGTGGAATCGGCGTCGGGCAGTCCGCTGAGGTAGGCGCCCATGTTGGCTGCTTCCATGGCGCCAGGGCCACCGCCGGTTGCCACTGTGAATCCGGCTTGCGCGAGCAAGCGCCCCAGCCGCGCGGCGTCGGCGAATTCCTTGGTTCCGCGTTGCGCTGCGTGTCCGCCCATGACGCCCACGAGTTTGGTGCCTGCCAGGTCCCCGTCTTGCAGCAGCTCGTCCAGGGCGTCGCCGATCGCGTGGTCGTGCAGGGCCGCGGCGAGCGTTGCGTCAAGGCTTGCCCGCTTTCCCGGAAGGATGCTCCACTGGTAAATCCTCGCATCCAGGGTGGCTTCATACTCTGCAGTGGAGATGTCCTCGTAAAGTTCCCTGGCCGTGTAGAGGGTGCCTCGATAGGGGTTGAAGGGCACGCCGCGCATCTTGGGAAAGATGAGCGCGCCGCGGCTTCGAAGGCTCTCCTCGATGCCGTCGTCGAAAGTGCATCCGAGGAAGATCGCGCCCTGCGGGTCCAGCATTTTCAATTCCCGCGAGCGTCCGCGAAGGTCCAGCGACTGCGCGTGCCAGCCGTGCATGGATCCCGCCCCGGACGTAACCAGTTTGTCGAAATGAACGATGCTTTCGACGTCGAGCGTCCGCGGACTTGGGTTCAAGGCACCGGAGGGATTCATGGCATCAGCGTAGTAGTGCTCAACGGCTTGAGTCCCGTTTACGCGCAGGGCGATGTTCCGTTGCATGATGAAGCATGAAGACTTCAGATGAGGGCGGCGCTGGCGCCCGGCCGCGTATCGGAGTTCCGATTCGCCTTAGCAGCTCGGACAATCCCGACGCCCGCGTGGGCGAAGCCAACCAACTCTTCACATTTATTGTGGATTTGCTCCGTGAAGCGGGTGCGCAGCCGGTGTTGCTGACCCCTGTGTCGGCCGACAGTGCCGGGCGTCTGGCTTCTGTCATGAAAACGCTCGACGGCGTGCTGCTGCCCGGTGGCGGGGACCTGGAACCGCGTCTTTATGGCCAGGACCCGGAGGATTCGGTGTATGACGTCAACCCGGAACAGGATCACCTGGACATTGACGTCGCACGGGCCACGATCGACGCCGGCCTTCCGCTGCTGGGGATCTGCCGCGGCCACCAGTTGTTGAACGTCCTTTACGGCGGGACGTTGATCCAGGACATGGCACCGTCTGCCGTGAACCACAATGGCCTGGATCCGGACGACCCCAGTGCCGGTGAGTGGGCATGGCATGACGTTGTGCTTGCACCAGGATCGAAGACCGCCGCACTCTATGGCGCTCCGGAGGGGACTTCCATCAAGATTGCTTCGGGGCATCACCAGGCGGTGGCCAGGGTGGGCGAAGGGCTGGTGGTTACAGCGATCGCCGACGACGGCACCGTGGAAGCGCTTGAAGATCCTTCCCGTTGGGTTGCCTCGGTGCAATGGCATCCGGAGGCGTCCCAGCTTCCCGATAACGAGCGGCTGGCACCTTTTAAAGCGTTCGTAGAAGTGTGCCGGAACCCTACCCAGGCCCGGCCTGGAGGAGTACAGTAGCGCTCACTGCATCGCTTTCAGCTCTGCTGAAAGCTCGGCCAGCGCATAACTCCATTCGAATGACGTCCCGTGGGCGTCGTAAGTTTGCCGGCTGGGGGGCCCAACATCTGCTCAAAGGAGCATGGTTGTGGACCGTCCAAAATACGTCCGTCGTCCGAATCGGCAACCCCGTCTCTTCAGCTTCCTGGGCTTGATGCTTGCTCCGGCTTTGGCCTTCGCGGGACTCGTCGCATTTTCCATCGCCCCTGCGTCGGCGGCCGTTCCGCCGTGCGCAGGAACCGGCGGGGCCATGCAGATCGTGGCTCACACGGACGATGACCTGCTTTTCCTCAGTCCGGACTTCATGAGGGACATCCAGGCCAAACGCTGCGTCCAAACGGTATTCACCACGGCGGGCGAGGCTGGCGAGGGTGCCGTGTATTGGAAGAGCCTGGAAGCTGGAATCAGGGCCAGCTACTCCAAGATGGCAGGAGTGTCTGATTCGTGGACCACCTCGGATGCAGGGGTTCCCAACCGTCCGCTGACCATGCAAACCCTCAATGGCGCACCCAATATCTCGGTGGTGTTCATGCGCCTTCCCGATGGTTTCCCGAACGGTGACGGCAGTGCGGCGTACAACGACCAAAGCATCCTCAAACTCTGGGACGGACGGCTTTCCTCCATCAGGCCCGTGGACAACGCAGCCACTTTTACCAAGTCGCAGTTCCAGACCGCACTGAACCGGCTGGTGGCCAACTTCCAACCGACCACGTTCCGCACGCAGGACTGGACCGGCAACTTCAACAGCCCCTACGATCACAGCGACCATTGGGCAACCGCCAAATTCGCCCAACTGGCTACGCGCAGCTACACCGGCCCACACACCTCCCTGGCCTACGACGCCTACGTGATTGACGAGTACCCCCAGAACGTGACCGGTGCCGAACTCACCACGAAAGTGGACACCTTCGTGCGGTTCGCGGATTTCGACATGTACATCTGCAGCAGTCCCGGGGAAGGCTGCCCCGATTCCCCCTACGATGAGTGGCTGAAACGGCAATACATCACAGCCATTGAATGGGTGGGCAACGCTGCGAAATCGGCAGGGACCACCGTCACGGCGTCATCCCAGAAAGCAACAGCCCAGAGCCCGGAAAAAGCCCGGGATGGGTATGCGTGGGGCACCCCCATGGACGCAACGCGTGAATGGGTGACAGCCGCTGAAAAGGCGGGCAGCTGGATTCAATACAACTTCTCCCCCACAAGGACCATCAACTCGGTGACCTTGTTCGACCGGCCGCTCCTCTCCGACCAAGTGACCGGAGGAAACCTGTTGTTCTCGGATGGAAGCACTGTGGCAGTCCCGGCGCTTCCCAACAACGGTTCCGGGCTCACCATCAACTTCCCGTCCAAGACCGTGAGCTCGGTCCGTTTGAACATCACTTCAGTCAGCTCCACCACCACCAACGCCGGTTTGGCCGAGTTCGAGGCCTATCTCGGAACGGACAACGTCGCCCCCGTGGTCACGGCAACACCTCCGGGTGGAACATACGCGGTGGGCCAGTCCATCACCCTCTCCGCCAATGAGACGGCGACGATCTACTACACCACGGACGGCAGCAACCCCACCACGGCGAGCGGCAAGTACGCCAGTCCCATCCCGCTGAACGGCCCGATGACCCTGAAGTACTTCGCCGTTGACGGCGCGAATAATTCGTCTGCCGTGGCCACCCAGACGTATTCGACAGGCCCTGATATCACCAAGCCTGTGGTGACAGCCAGCCCTGTGGGCGGTGCCTACGCAGCGGGTACCACCATCACCTTGGCCGCCAACGAACCGGCGGAAATCCGCTACACCACGGACGGCACCGATCCCCTCACCGCCGGCCTGCTGTATACCGCGCCGATAACGTTCAATGGGCCGGACCCCATGACCCTGAAGTACTTTGCCAAAGATACGGCCGGAAATACGTCCGACATCGCAACGCAGACCTACACGATCCCGCCGGACACGACAGCTCCGGTGGTGACGGCCAATCCCACCTCGCGGGCCTTGGCCAGCGGCGCCACGATCACGCTGACAGCCAACGAGCCTGGGGCGGCCATCTACTACACCACCGACGGCAGCACCCCAACGGCGACGGAGTCTGCTTCCAACATCAAGTACTCCAGCCCGATCGTGATGGGCAGCTCCACCCTGACGTTGAAATACATAGGCGTGGACGCGGCAGGCAACACGTCCTCCGTCGGTACCCAGACGTACACCGTTCCCATAGCCGGACCGCCGTCGGCCCATGACTTCAACGGCGACGGCCGCGCTGACGTCCTTGCGGCTGACACCGCCGGCAACCTGTACCTGTACCCGGGCAACGGCGCGGGCGGGCTCTCCCCCAGGCAACTCGCCTTGCCTGCGCCGGCCTGGTCAACCAACACGGACACCATCACCCCTGGCGACTTCAACAGCGACGGAAAACCGGACGTCCTGGCACGATCCGGGGACGTGCTGTGGTTCTACCCCGGTGACGGTGCCGGCAGTTTTGGCGCACGGAAGCAAGTCAGCACCGGTTGGAGCACCATGACACAGCTCTTCTCACCAGGGGATTTCAGCGGTGACGGAATACCCGATTTCATGGGACGCCGCAGCAATGGCGACCTCCGCTTGTATGAAGGAAATGGTGCTGGAGGACAGCGGACTCCCTACACAGTCGGCTGGGGTTGGGGCGTCATGAATGCCATCTTCAGCACCGGCGATTTCAACAGTGATGGCAAGGCAGATGTACTGGCGCGGCGCACCGATACAGGCGCATTATGGCTATATCCGGGCAATGGTTCCGGGGGCTGGCTGCAATGGACGCAGATCGGGACGGGCTGGGGAACCCGCACTGCGCTGGCCGGACCACGGGACCTTGACGGCGACGGCAAGAACGACGTCGTAGGCCGCATCGGAGACACTTTGTGGCTCTATCCCGGATCGGGAAGCGGAACGCTCAGCAACGTTCCGCCCGTCAGCCTCGGCTCGGGCTGGCAGGCAATGAAGGTCATCGCCTGATCAGCCCCCATAGACCTGGCGCGGGTCGGAGTTTTCCCCCAGACTCATCCGGCCCGCGTCAGCTACGTCCGATCCTCTCGCACATCGGCCCCCCCTTTCGGCCGATCCTCTCGCACATCGGGCCCCCTTCCGGCCGATCCTCTCGCACATCGGACCCCTTTTTGGCCGATCCTCGCTCAGCTCCCGCGCGCGGTAGGACCCGACGTCGGCACCAGGGCCAAGTGCCGGCGTCGTGGCTTTCCTGAAGCAAGGGAGAGAGGAAAGCCGGCAATCCCCAAGGATGTGAGAGAACGATGGGAAAAAGCCCGCAGGATGTGAGAGAACGTTGGGAAAAAGCCCGCAGGATGTGAGAGAAGATCAGGGGGCGACGCGGACCGGGACGCCCGTTTCGAGGGATTCCTGGGCCGCGTCAGCAACCTTGGAAGCAGCGACGGCGTCCTCGGGCGTGCATGGATTCTTGCGCTCCCCCAGGACCAATTCCACGAACGCAGCCATCTCGGAACGGTACGCCTGGTCGAAGCGCTCAGCAAAGGTCTGATGGGACTTGCCGGACGGGAACGCAACCCCTGGCTCAGCCGAACGGACAGCCATCTGGTCATCCATGCCAACCACCACCGAGCCATCCGAGCCCTGGAGTTCCAGCCGCACATCATGCCCGGCCCCGTTGTAACGGCTGGCCGAAACCGTACCTACCGTGCCGTCGTCGAATGTCACTACCGCCAGGGCGGTATCGACGTCCCCCACCTCACCGATCGCGGGGTCGCCATTGTTGGAGCCCTTAGCATAGACCTCCACAATTTCCTTGCCCGTGAGCCAGCGAAGGATGTCGAAATCGTGGACGGAGCAGTCCCGGAACAGCCCGCCCGAGGTTGCCAGGAACTGAACGGGCGGCGGGGTCATGTCGCAGGTGAGGGCGCGGACGGAGTGGATCCAGCCCAACTCCCCGGCTTCGTAGGCGCGCTTGGCTTCCAGGTAGCCGGCATCGAATCGGCGTTGGTGGCCGATCTGCACGGTTCCATCCTTGTCGCGGATGTACTCAAGGACTGGCAAGGACTCCGCCACATTCACGGCCACGGGCTTCTCACAGAACACCGGGATTCCAGCATCGACGCCCGCGCGGATGAGGTCCGGGTGTGTCGCCGTTCCGGTTGCGATGACCAGCCCGTCCACCCCCGAAGAGATCAGCTCCGCCACTGAAGCCACGAATTCCGCTCCAAAGTCAGCGGCCACAGAACGGGCGTGCTCCTCCGCCACGTCGGTCAGCTTGAGTTGGACCTGGACACCTTCCGGGTTCAGGACTTGGTTGAGCGAGGTGATGTTCCTGGCATGCATTACACCGATCCGGCCAACACCCACCAGGCCAAGGGTCACTTGCTTGATCATTATCTGTCTCCGTCAGTGCAGCAGAAGTTGAGTCCTAGAAGGGATTCTTGAGGCGACACTAAACCTTGTCAGTTTGTCCTGTCAAATGGCACTAGCCGCAGAGGCGTTCAGTGCCGCGTCGGCTTCCTTAAGGACCTTTGCCGCAACTTCAAGTCCTTCGATGCGGCCAAGGGAAACGTCCTCGTGTTCGATGTTGACCAGCATGTTGGGGTCAACCTCGTAAAGGGCACGGAGGAACCCGGTCCAAAACGCTGTGTCGTGCCCGCGGCCCAAGGCAACAAAGTCCCAGGCGGAGTTCTTGGGCCATTCGTTGGCCCACTCGTCGCCGCCCAGGTTGGTGCGGGGCTCATCCGGTGAGAGCCGGCGGAAGCTGTTGTCCAGCACGCCGTAGAGCGCAGCATTTTCCTTGTTGACGCGGACGTCCTTGGCAGCGGCCTGGAACACGAGAGGCCCGAGTTCTCGGACCACGGCCACCGGGTCCATCTGCTGCCAGAACAGGTGGGAAGCGTCCAGTTCAACGCCCACATGGGTGGCGCCGGTGAGCTCGATCAGCTTGTAGACATCGGCGGTGTTGAAGACGATGTTCTGCGGGTGCAGTTCCAAGGCCACTTTGACGTCGTGGTCGGCAGCGAGGCGGTCGGTTTCCTTCCAGAACTCAGCAGCCACGCCCCACTGGTAATCCAGCACATCCAGGGCCGCAGAGTTCCAGGCGTTGACCACCCAGTTGACGGTGGTGGCTCCTGGTTCTCCGCCTGGCAGGCCGGACATGGTGACCACGCGGTTTTGACCGAGGCGGTGGGCCAAACGAATGGAACGGCGGATGTCTTCAGCATGCCTCTCGCCGATTTCCCGCTTCGGATGCAGCGGGTTGCCGTTGCAGTTCAGACCGGCGATGGAAACGCCGGTGCCCTCGAAGATCGCCAGGTAGTCGTCGCGCGCAGCGTCGCTTTCCAGGATCTGGTCAAAAGTGGGGACGTGCACGGCAGGCAGGAACCCGCCGGTGTTGATCTCGATGCCCGTGAGGCCCAGATCGGCAATGACCTTCAGTGCTTCCGGGAGCGGACGGTCGTGCAGGATCGCATTGTAGACGCCGAGCTTCATAGCGTGATCTTCTTTCCGTTGTTAAGGGCGGATTCGGTGACGGCTCCGAGGAGTTCCATGTTGCGGACACCTTCGTCAAAGGTGGCGCAGCGGGGCAGGGATGATTCTTCGTTGAGGCCTGCGACCTCTTCGAGGAATGCCCGTGCCTGGTAGCCGAATGCGTCGTTCTGGCCGAAGCCAACTTCCGGGGCGTCCATGGCGAGGCCGCCGGCGATGTAGGGGTGGCCGGGGCCGAGGTTGACTTGACGGTAGCCGTTTTCATTTCCGGAGCCATCGTTGAGGAACAGCTGGATTTCGGACGGCCGGCGCTGGTCGAACTTGGCGGCGCCGTTCTCGCAGAAGACCTCGAACTGGAGGCCGTTGGCGTGACCGGCTGCGACGCGGGAAACTTCGAAGCTTCCAGCACCATTCGCGAACTCTGCATTGAAGGCCGCGTAGTCGTCGTTCTCGACGGCCTCGAACGTGTCACTGACGGCAACGTGATCGTGGCCCATGACGGCCGCGAGAGGCAGGGGCCGCTTGTCGATCGCCGTGGCGAGCCGGCCACCGCTGATGGATTTGATGTCGCCACACAGGAATTCGGAGACATACGTCAGGTGACTTCCGACGTCGGCAAGCGCACCGGAGCCGGGGCCGCCCTTGTAGCGCCAGCTCATGGGAGCCGAAGGGCTGAAGCCGTAGTCGGTCCAGTACCGGCCGCTGAAGTGCAGGACATTGCCCAGGACGCCACTGCGGATCAGGTCACGGATGTAGGCGATGCCCGGGGTCCGGCGGAACGTGAAGCCGATACGGGCCAGTGTTCCACGGGTTTCAGCAGCGCGGGCAGCGTCAGCCATGGCGCGGGCGTCTTCCAACGTGTCACTGAGGGGCTTTTCGCAGAGAACGTGTTTGCCGGCAGAAAGCAGGCCTTCCACCACTTCGCGGTGCAGCGAGTTGGCGATGACCACGCTGACGACGTCGATGTCGTCGGCTTCTGCGATGGCCTGCCATGACGTGTCGTTGCGTTCGTACCCGAATCGGCGGGCAGCGAGGGAACCGAATTCGGCGTTGACGTCACCGATCGAGACCAGGCGGACCGGGGGCAGCACGGGGCTGTAGAGGGCAGATGCCGTGCGGTATGCAGCAGCATGGGCTTTGCCCGCCATGCCTGCACCGATGACGGCGACGCCGAGGCTTTCAGCCATTGATTTCTCCTTTGAAATTTCGCCGCCGCGCGGGGCGCAGGACGGCATTTTGTAGCGCTACAATTTTTGCACTGGGTTTGAGCGTAACTATGTCTATATGTCCTGTCAATCCTTAACCGACTATCCTCAAGGACAGACAAGAAAGGCACACCGATTCCGTTGAACAGCGCACAGACCCGACGCCCCACCCTCTACGACGTCGCCACCCAGGCCGGAGTCTCGCCGTCGTTGGTTTCCTTGTTCCTCAAGGACCCGGGGAAGATCAGCGAAAAGCGTCGGGACGCCGTCCAAAAGGCCATCCACGATCTTGGCTACCGGCCCAGCCGCGCTGCCACAACCCTCGCCAGCAACCGCACCAAGAGCATTGGCCTGGTGATCGACGATTACCGGAATCTCTGGTTTGTAGACCTCCTCCGTGGGATGGAATCGGTTCTTTCAGACCTCGGCTACCAGGTCATGCTCGCGGACTCGCGGCCAGGAGAGAACCGCATCAAGGAAGCGACGGACGGCCTGCTGGCCATGCACGTGGATGCCCTGGTCCTTGCGGCCGAACCCAGCGAGTCCATGCTCACCAGGACGTGGGTCCCCACCGTGGTTGCCGGATGGCGGAAGGGCATCCCGACAGGTGCGGACCTGATAACCAACGACGACGACCGCGGGGGCTCCATGGCAGCGGACCACCTGCTGGGGTTGGGCCACAGCCGCATCGGCCACCTTTCAGGGTCCGACGGCGCGTCAGCACACCGGCGCGCCGGTTACCAACGCGCCCTGGACGCTGCCGGCGTCGAAGTCGTCATCGGCGAGTCTGCAGGAACGTCGGAAGAAGACGGATACGGCTCCGCCTGTTGGCTTCTGGACCACTACCCGGCCACCACAGCGATCTTCGCCGCCAACGACACCATGGCGCTCGGCGCTTTCGCCGCCATCAAGGCCCGCGGACTTTCAGTCCCCAAGGACATTTCAGTGATCGGGTACGACAACTCCCCGTTGGCCAAGTCGCGCTTCCTGGACCTCACGTCCATCGATAACCGAAGCGACCTTGTGGGCGTGGACGCAGCGCGAAGGCTGCTGGCCCGTATCGAAGATCCAACGCTGGAGCCGGAGCGGAAGCTCATTGAGCCGACGCTTGTACTTCGCGGCACGACGTCGGCCGTTCGCTAACGAACCGGACACGACTCCGCCCGGAGCCATCAGGCGCTCCGGGCAGAAGTCCGCCGAACAAACCTAGTGCCGCTTCGTGGCACCCTCCGGCGCAGCATCAGCCACACCCGCCACTTCGGCCTTGACCTCTTCAAGCGCATCGGAATGCCCGCCGAGTTGCTCCAGCTCATGGGCCAACTCCGCCAGCTCTGCACCGCCGGCCATCTGGGCCGTCAGCTCATCCAAGGTGATGTCCTTCTTGTCGTAATAGCCGATCGACTTGCCGCGCTTGAGCAGCAGGAAGCGGTCCCCCACAGGGAAGGCGTGGTGCGGGTTGTGGGTAATGAAGATGACGCCGAGGCCGCGGTCGCGGGCCTGCAGGATGTACCGAAGCACCACGCCGGACTGCTTCACGCCAAGGGCGGCTGTGGGCTCATCCAGGATCAGCACCTTCGCGCCGAAGTACACGGCCCGGGCGATGGCGACACACTGGCGCTCGCCGCCCGAGAGCTGGCCGATGGGCTGGTCAACGTCGCGGAGGTCGATGCCCATTTCGGCCAGCTCTTTCAGCGTGATGTCCTTCATCTTCTGGACATCCATGCTCTTGAACGGACCGAATCCGCTAATCAGTTCCGAGCCAAGGAAGAAGTTCCGCCAGATGGGCATCAGTGGAACCACGGCAAGGTCTTGATACACGGTGGCGATACCGGCGTCGAGGGCGTCCCTTGGTGAGTTGAACTTCCGGTCATCGCCCATCACCTGCAAGGTGCCTTCGTCGTGCTGGTGCAGGCCCGCGATGATCTTGATCAGCGTTGACTTTCCGGCGCCATTGTCTCCCAGGACGCAGGTGACCCGGCCGTTGTCCACCGCCATGGTTACATCGCGCAGGGCGATGATGTTGCCGTAGTGCTTGCCTACTCCCTCGAGCGAAAGCAGGTGCACGGGTGTGTGCGTCAACGGGTCCTTCTCGTTTTTCAGCAATGTCTGCTGGTCGATCTGTTGTGCGTTCATTGTTCCGGCCCCTTTACTTGAGCTCTGCCCGGCGCTTGACGATCAGGTTCACGATGGTGGCCAGCAGGAGCATCAAGCCCAGGAAGAACTTGAACCAGTCTGGATTCCATTGTGCGTACACGATGCCCTTGTTGGCCATGCCAAAGATGAAGGCACCTATAGCGCCACCTACGGCCGAGCCGTAGCCGCCTGTCAGGAGGCACCCACCGATGACTGCAGCAATGATGTAGAGGAACTCGTTGCCAACACCTTCACCGGACTGCACGGCATCGAAGGCAAAGAGATTGTGCATGCCCAGGATCCAGCCGCAGAAACCAACAGCCATAAAGAGGCCGATCTTGGTCTTGGTCACCGGGACACCAACTGCGCGGGCAGCATTGGCGTCGCCGCCCACGGCGAAGATCCAGTTGCCTACGCGTGTGCGCAACAGGATCCACGATGCCACTGCCACCAGGATGATCCAGAAGAACACCGTGATCTTGACTTCCACTCCGCCGATGCTGATGGAGGAGGCGAAGACCGCCCGTGCCGATTCGAACCCGTCCAGCTTGGAGATCGACGGCGAGGAGACGCTGCCGCCGATAAGGCGGGTGAGTGCCAGATTGAGGCCTGTCAGCATGAGGAAGGTCGCCAGGGTAACGATGAAGCTCGGAAGTTTGGTCTTGACGAGAATCCAGCCGTTGATAAATCCAATGCCCAGCGAGACAACCAGTGCCAACGTGACACCAACCCATGCATTCAGTGAGAAGTTCCAGCTGAAGAGCGAGGCGGTGAGGGCGGAGGAGATCACGGCCACACCTGTGGAAAGGTCGAACTCACCGCCGATCATCAACAGGGAAACCCCTACTGCCATGATGCCAATGGTCGATGAACCGTAGAGCACGGTGGCCAGCGCGTTCGGTTGCGTGAACGTCTGGGAAACGGAGGCGAAGAAAATGAAAAGAACTACCGCTCCGACCAGTGCACCGACCTCGGGTCTCGCCAGGAACTTTTGGATCGGACTACGGCGTCCGACCCGTTCGTCGCCAGGGGCCTTGGCCCCCGCCGGCGGCAGAGTTGTTGTATTTGCCATAGGAATGACTCCTTGTTGGTCAGGCTGCGCGACGGTTCCCCGCCGCGCAGCCGGATGCCTGGATCTAGCGGACGCCCTGCTGGGCGAACTTGAGGACATCTGAGGCGTTGGTCTTGTCCACGATGGTTGGCCCGGTCAGAACAGGCTGGCCGCCGCCGATCTTGAAGCCGCCGCGCTTTGCCTGCCACAGGGCATCGACAGACATGTAGCCCTGAAGCCATGGCTGCTGGTCAACGGTGAAGATCACTTGGCCGTCAACGATCTTCTGGGCGAGATCGGCATTGAGGTCGAAGCTGGCCACCTTGGCCGAACTGCCTGCGTCAGTGACGGACTTGAGCAGGGTGAGGGTGATGGGGGCGCCAAGACCGATGATCACATCGGCATCTTTGGACGCCTGGAGTTTCGCTGTAGCCGTCGACTGGACCGCGGTCATGTCCTTGCCATCGACGTAGAGGATTTCCGTTGCCGGCACCTTTGCCTTCACGCCGGCGCAGCGCGCTTCCAGACCGACGTGGCCCTGCTGCTGGATGACGCAAACGGGGTGCTTGTAGCCTTCTGCAGCGAGGCGGGTGCCCACTGCTTCGCCTGCAAGCTGCTCGTTCGATCCGAAGTGGGTGAAAGCGCCCAGCTGGCTGGAAACGGATTCACCGGCGTTCAGGCTCACAACCGGGATGCCCGCAGCGGTGGCCTTTTTCAGGACATCCTTCAAGGCGTCCGGGGTTGCCAGCGTGACAGCAATGCCGTCCACCTTCTGGTCGATGGCCTGCTGAACAAGCTGGGCCTGGCGTCCGGCTTCGGGATCGCTTGTGTACAGGAGTTCTACGTTGTCTTTGCTCGATGCTTCTTCTGCGCCCTTGCGGACAATATCCCAGAACGTGTCCCCGGCCGCCGCATGCGTAATAAGGGCCACTTTGATGCGCGCCGTGCTGGCCACCTGCCCGGCGCCTGCACCTCCCCCGGAATCTGCCGGTTTTCCGCCCTGGCTCGAACAGGCGCTCAGGGCCACCAATGGAACCACTGCTGCGACGACCGCCGCTTTGCGCCACGAGAATTTTGCCACCGTTATCTCCTTTGATGTCAGCTTCGGGCGTCCGGGGACTCGTGCCCGGATCGCCTGCTACCTCGATCATGGTGACTCGTCTCACACTTTGTCAATACTTTGTCCTGACATTAGGATGTTTTAACGTAAGCTCCTCGAGTAGATGACACCGCGGCAGGGCCTGAAGCCACTTCCTTGACCAGCACAGCCCGCCTGCTATTATCAGAAAAAGGCAGTATGTCCTATCAAGAGAACATGAGCGGACATACTCATCCATCCGGCCGGGATACTGCTTTTCCCGGCCGGGCTTCCGCAGGCTAGGAGAAACCAGTGGGGAACCAACTCAGCCTCAGCATCGACCGTTCGTCCCCGGTGCCGCTCTATCACCAAGTGGTCCAGGGAATCGAAGCCGCCATCCACAGCGGCGTCCTGGAGCCGGGCAGCCGGTTGGACAACGAGATCGACCTTGCTGCACAGCTCAATCTGTCCCGCCCCACCATGCGAAAGGCCATGGACGAACTGGTCCGCTCGGGCCTCCTGGTCCGTAAGCGCGGCGTGGGAACGCAGGTTGTTTCAAGCCAGGTCCGGCGGCCACTGGAGCTCTCCAGCCTTTTTGATGACCTCAGTAACAACGGCAAGAAGCCCACCACGGACGTGCTTAGCTTCTCCCACGTGGAGGCCGACGCCGCAACGCTCACCGCGCTTCAGCTGCCTCCTGGGTCAAAGGTCTACCACTTCACCCGCCTCCGCAAAGTTGGCGGCAAGCCCCTGGCGCTCATGGAGAACTGGGTCCGTGATGACATCACCAGCATGGATGAAGCCCAGCTCTCCAGCGAGGGACTCTATTCCATCCTTCGCCGCGGTGGCGTGAACTTCCGATTGGCATCCCAGCGCATCGGCGCCATGATCGCCAATGACTACCAGGCCCCACTCCTCGAAGCCGAGGTCGGATCAGCCTTGGTCACCATGGAACGTACCGCGGTGGACGATACCGGACGCATGGTTGAAACCGGACACCACGTTTACCGCGCCGATTCCTACAGCTTTGAAATGACACTCGTACAGCGCTAACGCAAGGACACAAACTTATGGCCAACTGGGTCTACCCGCTGGGAACAGCCACTGACGGCAAATGGGACATCTCGCTCGGCGCTTCCGATTCCACTCTCGCGATCGACGGCTGGGCCCATACGGGACTGAAGGTGGCGACGCTCGCGGCGGGTGCCGCCGTCGAGCTTCCTTCCGCTGGAGAAGAGCGCATTGTGGTTCCGTTGAGCGGTTCGTTCACCGTAACGGTCGACGACGGCGAGTACAGCCTCGCGGGCCGGCAGTCGGTTTTCCACGGGCCAAGTGACGTCCTGTACACAGGCATCAATAGGGCCGTCACCATCAGTTCGCACGACGGCGGCCGGGTTGCGGTTGCGACGGCACCGGCCAAGGCTGACTACCCTACTCGCCTGATCACGGCGGCCGAGACCCCCGTGGAGCTGCGGGGCGCCGGCAACTGCTCCCGGCAGGTCCACAACTTCGGCACACCGGCAGCGCTGGAAGCTGATCGCTTTATTGTTTGCGAGGTCATCACACCTGCCGGCAATTGGTCCTCCTACCCTCCGCATAAGCACGATGAGGAGAAGGAAGGCGAGACCAGCCTGGAGGAGATCTACTACTTCGAAACGCGGGTGGCCCCGGACTCCCCAGCCCCCGCGGATTCAGACGCAATCGGCTACGCCCGGGTCTACGCCTCTGACGACCGGCCCATCGACGTCTCCGCGGAAGTCCGGACCGGTGATGTTGTCCTGGTTCCCTACGGCTGGCATGGGCCGGCGATGGCAGCTCCGGGCTACGACCTCTACTACCTCAACGTCATGGCCGGCCCCGGACGGGTCCGTGACTGGCTCATCAGCGACGACCCGCACCACGGCTGGATCCGCCAGACCTGGGAAGGCCAGGACGTGGATGCCAGGCTCCCTTTTACGGCCTGACGCATGGATAACAGATGCCCCTGTGACTCTTGGTCACAGGGGCATTCTTGGTGTTGAGCACTATTTGGCTTGGGCGATGTAGTCGTTCATCGTCTTGAGCTGGTACCTGGAAACGTCCTCGGCGTTCTCGTCTTCCGCGAAGACGCTGGAGACCATCACGGTGTTCTCCTTGTCCAGGAATCCGATCTCCTTCAAGCCACCGAAGAACTCGTCCCAGTTCACGTCCCCGTCACCGATCTTGAGGTGTTGGTGGACGCGGACAGCGTTGCCCGGCGGGTTGGTGATGTACCTGAGGCCGTGGGAGGCGTGGTGGTTCATCGTGTCGGATACATGCACCAAGCGGAGTTTGTCGCCCGCCGCCCGCATGATCTCCAACGGCTTGTTGCCCATGTGGAACGTGTGGGAGGCAACGTAGACCATGCCAATGTTCGGGGAGTTCACGCCCCGGATCACGCGCAGCGCGGCCAGTCCGTCTTCCACGAAGTCATCCGGATGGGGATCAATGAGCACGTCCATGTCTTCGCGCTCGATGATCGGCAGGAGTTCCTCCATGGAGCGGTAGAAGGCGCGTTCAGACTCCTCGGCCTTCTCCGGACGGCCGCTGAACTCCGTGTTCATGGTCTGGACGCCGAGGTCCACGGCGATCTGGATGGCCCGCTTCCAGTACCGGACCGCAGCTTCCCGGGCGTCCTCATCGGGTCCGGACCACCGCAGGACGGGCAGGACGGAGGCGATTTCAACGCCAGTGTCCTTGCACGCTGCCTTCAACTTGCCCACGAGCTCGTCATCAGCCTTCGGGTGGTTGAAGAACGGGATGAGGTCCGCATGCGGCGTCATCTGCAGGTACTTGTAGCCGAGATCCGCGGCGACGCGCGGGAACTCCAGAAGGCTGTGCGTGTGATGGAACGGTGTGGGATCAAGGGCAATCTTCATGTCCGTGTCCCTACTTGTAGAGATCCGGCTTGGTGTTCAACTGGACCTTGACCTTTTCGCCCGACTTCTGCGCTTCGACGCCGGCCTCGCAGCAAGCGGCCGTGGCGTAGCCGTCCCAAGCGGTGGGGCCGCCGATTTCGCCGCGGAGGGCGGCGTCCACCCAAGCCTGCACCTCGACGTCGTACGCTGCTCCAAAACGCTCCTCGAAGCCCGGGGTGACGCTCCCGCCCCACTTGCCAGAGGTCTGGATGTACGGGCCGCTGTCCCCGCCGATGCTCACTATGCCGTCCTCGAAGGACGCCTGAGTGGCAACCTGGTAGCCGAACTTTGCGTTGACGTAGATCTCGACGTCGGCCAAGACTCCCGATTCAGTTTCAAGCAACACATGCTGGGGGTCGTGCTGGCCATTCGGGGCGTTGCGCGTCGGCTTACCCAGACGGACCTGCACCGACGTGATTTCCTCGCCGGTGAAGTAGCGGATGGCATCGAACTCATGGACCACGGAGTCGTTGATCAGCATCTCGTTGGTGAAGCCCTCCGGCGTGGTGGGGTTGCGGTGCTGGTGGTGCAACATCAACAGCTCCCCCAATTCGCTGTTGCGGATGATCGAACCCAGCGCCGAATACTCGGCATCAAAGCGGCGCATGAAACCCACCTGGATGCGCTTGTGGCCCAACGCCAGTTCAGCCTGGACAACCTTCCACGCGCTTTCTGCATCCGGTGTCAGCGGCTTCTCGCAGAGAATCGGGAAGTCCTTCTCCAAGGCCTTGTACAGGATTTCCTCATGCAGGAAGCCCGGCGTGGCGATCAGGACGGCGTTGACGTCACCATTGTTCAGCGCCTCATCGGCACTGGACAGTGCCACGGCGCCGTCGATTCCTTCAACGGCAGCCTGCGCGCGGGCAAGGTCAACATCGACGACGGCGGCTACTTCAGCGCCGTGGATGCGGGTGTTCAGGCGCTTGATGTGGTCGGCACCCATACGGCCTGCGCCGATGACGGCAACGCGGAGAATCTTTGTCACTTTTCTATCCTTCGTGAGGTTCGTTCTTGTTACAGGGCCCGCGTGCGGGAGCTACTGGACCCGCGTGCGCGAGCCGCAGGAAAGCAGGTAGTTGCGTGTTCGCTTGGCGATGGGCATCGGTACATCGAACGCTACCGGGTACATGTCCTGCTCCACGATGCCGAAGATCGGCCGGTTGAGGCCTTCCACAGCTTCAATAACGGCGCGCAAGTCCGGAAGCCCGTTGGGCGGCTCGGTCATGACGCCGGCCAGGTTGGCAGCAGCCCAGGTCATGTTCTTCTCGTTGACCTCTGCCAGGATCTCCGGGTTGATCTGCTTGAGGTGCAGGTAGCCGATCCTGTCCGGGTAATTCTTGATGAGCTCAAGGCTAGAAGCGCCACAGTATTCCGCGTGGCCCGTGTCCAGGCAAAGGTTCAGGTACTGCGGATCTGTTGCTGCCAACAGGGTTTCGATGTCCTGTTGCGCGCCAACGTGCGAGTCAGCGTGGGAGTGGAACTGCTGGTGCAGGCCAAAGTCCTCCAACAGGACCTTGCCCATCCGGTTGTGGCCTGCGAAGAGATCAGCCCATTGCTCGTCGGTCAGTTCGCCATTCTCTACGGCCTCACCCGTGACGTCGTCGCGCCACATAGCCGGGATAACCACAATGTGCTCGCCACCCATTGCCGCAGTCAGTTCGGCCACCTTGCGTGCCGGCTCCCAGGCTTCGTCGTACTGCCTGGCACCACGGTGGAAGGCAGTGAACACCGTTCCTGCAGTGACCTGGAGGTCGCGCTGCTTGAGCTCTTCTGCCAAGCGGGTGGGGTCGTTCGGCAGGTAGCCGTACGGACCCAGTTCGATCCATTTGTATCCGGATTCAGCAACCTCGTCCAGGAACCGTTCCCACGGAGTCTGCTGGGGGTCATCCGCAAACCACACACCCCAGGAATCGGGAGCGGTGCCGATGATGAGCTTGTTCTCGACGTCAGTCATGACAGCGGTGTCTTTCTCTATCAGGGCCCACACCGCCAGGGTTCCCTGGCCGAGCTTGCGAGGCGAGGGTGGCGGTGGGGATGGGTTAGTTGGAGGGGAAGTTGTAGGAGGCTTCGGAGGCGTGGGTGGGTTCGGGCCAGCGGGAGGTGATGACTTTGCCGCGGGTGTAGAAGGAGACGCCTTCGGGGCCGTAGATGTGCTTGTCACCGAAGAGGGAGTTCTTCCAGCCGCCGAAGGAGTGGTAGGCCACCGGGACGGGCAGGGGCACGTTGATACCCACCATCCCGACCGTGACCGAGCGCTGGAACTTGCGGGCGTTCGCACCGGAGGAGGTGAAGATCGCGGTGCCGTTGCCGTACGGGTTGGCGTTGATCAGCGCGATGCCTTCCTCCAGGTCGGCGACGCGGACCACCACCAGGACGGGTCCGAAGATTTCCTCCGTGTAGGCGCTCATTTCGGTCTTGACGTGGTCGATCACGGTGGGGCCGACCCAGAACCCGTCTTCATGGCCCGGGACCACCAGGTCACGGCCGTCCACCACCATCGCCGCACCGGCGGTTTCGGCCTCGGTGACAATCCCGACGATGCGTTCCTTCGAAGCCGGGGTGATGACCGGACCCATCTCCGCGCCGGGTTCGGTACCGTTGCCGACCTTCACCGCCAACGCACGTTCCTGAACCTTCTTCACCAGCAACTCCGCAGCATCCCCCACAGCCACGGCAACCGAGATCGCCATACACCGCTCCCCCGCGGAACCAAACGCGGCAGCCGCGAGGTGGTCCGCGGCGTTGTCCAGGTCCGCGTCGGGCATCACGATGGCATGATTCTTCGCCCCGCCCAAGGCCTGCACACGCTTGCCGTGCTTCGTGGCCGTCTCATGCACGTACTGCGCGATCGGGGTGGAACCCACGAAACTAATGCCGTCCACGTCCGGGTGGGTCAGCAGCCCGTCAACTGTTTCCTTCCCGCCGTGCAGGACCTGGAACACCCCATCAGGCAACCCCGCCTGCTTCCACAGGCTCGCGAGCAGCATCGGCGCGGACGGGTCCCGCTCGGAGGGTTTGAGGATAAACGCGTTACCCGTGGCGATAGCCATCGGGGCCATCCACAACGGCACCATCACCGGGAAGTTGAACGGCGTAATACCCGCCACGACACCCAACGGTTCGCGGAAGGAAAAGACATCGATTCCGGTGGAGACCTGGTCCGAATAGTCACCCTTGAGCAGCTGCGGGATCCCACAGGCGAACTCGATCACCTCCAGGCCACGGCCGATCTCACCCTTCGCATCCGAGAGGACCTTGCCATGCTCGGCCGTGATCAACTCAGCAAGCTCATCCACGTGCCCGGCCACGAGTTCACGGAACTTGAACAACACACCCGTGCGCTTCGCCAGCGAAATATCACCCCAAGACTCCGCAGCTTTCTTCGCAGCAGCCACCGCAGTGTTCAGGTCAGCCTCGTTCGCCAGGCGCAACTCAGCGGACACCTGGCCGGTGGCCGGGTTGTACACCGGCTGGGTGCGGTCGCCCTCGCCCGTGGACTCGGCGCCATTGATGAAATGGTTAATGGTGGTCAGTGTGGTCGTCGTCGACATGCGGACTTCCTTTGATCTGTGGGACGTTAGCTTGGGGGAGGTTAGCCGAGCAGTTTGCGCTGGCGGTTCTTGTGCTGCGTGTAGGTCTCGTAGGCCTGCTGGGTGGATTCGAGGTCCGAGACCTGGGAGACGGGAACGTCCCACCAGGACTCCGAGCCGGGGGCGTCCAGCAGAGGATCGGACTCGATGTGAATGACGATCGGGCCGGTTTCGGGGGCTGCTTTGGCTTCCTTGATGGCAGCGCCGAGGGATTCGATGACGTTCTCGCACGGTTCGATCCGGATGACTTTCGCGCCCAGGGACTCGGCGTTGGTGGCCAGGTCGATCGGCAGGTGCTCACCGGCGTCGAAACTGTGCTGTTCCTTGTCAAGGACCCGGTACTGCGTCCCGAATCGCTGGGAACCGAGCGACTCGGACAGTGAACCGATGGAGGCGTAGCCGTGGTTCTGGATCAGGACCACGATCAGTTTAATGCGTTCGGCGACGGCGGTGACCAGTTCGGTGTGCATCATCAGGTACGAACCGTCCCCCACCATCACGACGACGTCCCTGTTGGGACCGCCGGCAGCGGCTTCGGCCAGAGCGGCGCGCTTTACGCCCAGCCCGCCCGGGATTTCGTAGCCCATGCAGGAGTAGGCGTATTCCACGTGGTAGCCGAACGGGTCGCGGACGCGCCACATCTTGTGCAGGTCACCAGGAAGCGAGCCCGCAGCGCAAATAACGACGTCCTGGTCATCCATGGCCTTGTTCGTGGCGCCGATGATCTCGTTCTGGGCCGGCAACGGCGTGTACCGGGTGTCGAAGGCCTCGTCCACGATCGCGTTCCAGCGCTTCTTCTCGGCTGCGACCTTCTCTTCCAGATCAGCACCAACGCGGTAGCCGCCCAGCGCCTGGTTCAGCTTCCCGAGGGCCTTGCGGGCGTCAGCGACTATCGGGATGGTGGTGCCGTGCTTGTACGCATCGATCGGGGCGACGTTGATGTTCACGAACTTCACGTCCGGGTTCTGGAACGCCGTGCGGGACGCAGTGGTGAAGTCTTCGTAGCGCGTGCCGATGCCGATGATGAGGTCCGCTTCGGCAGCGATGGCGTTGGCCGCCGTCGTGCCCGTTGAGCCAATGGCACCAAGGGAGAACTTGTGGTCCCATGGCAGGACGCCGACGCCCGCCTGCGTGTTCCCCACCGGAATGCCGGTGAGTTCGGCAAAGGCTGCGAGTTCCTCGTTGGCGTAGGCGTAGAGCACGCCGCCGCCGGCGATGATCAACGGGCGCTTGGCTGCACGGATGGCCTCAACAGCGCGTCGGATGTCATCGTCCTCGGCCTCGGGACGGCGGATTCGCCACTCACGCTCGGCCAGGAACTCTTCCGGAACGTCGAGGGCTTCGGCCTGGACGTCCTGCGGCAGGGAGATCGTGACTGCACCGGTCTCGGCCGGGTCAGTCAGGACACGCAGGCCGTGGTGGAACGCCGAGAACAACTGCTCCGGCCGGGACACCCGATCAAAGAACTTGGACAGCGGGCGGAAGGCATCATTGACTGTGATGTCGTATGCGTACGGCAGCTCCAACTGCTGCAGCACGGGATCCGCGGCACGGGTGGCGAACGTGTCGCTCGGCAGCAGCAGCACAGGCAGGCGGTTGGTGGTTGCCAAGGCAGCCCCCGTCAGCAGGTTCGAGGAACCCGGACCGATGGAAGTGCTGATCGCGAAGGTCTGGCGACGACGCGTGTGCCGTGCGTAGCCAACTGCCTGGTGTGCCTGGGCTTGTTCGTTGCGGCCCTGGTAGTAAGGCATGATGGACGGGTCCGTGGCCTGGTACTGCTTCAACGCCTGGCCAACGCCGGCAACGTTGCCGTGCCCGAAGATACCGAACATGCCCGGGATGAGGCGCTCACGGTACTCCTGGCCACCGATGGAATCCACCGTGTACTGCTTGGAAAGGAACTCGACCACGGCCTGCGCCACGGTCATCCGACGGGTTGCTGTTCCTGTTGAGGTCCGCATGGCGGGGCTACTCCGATACTTTCACTGGAATACGGTCTGACGAGGTGTGCTCCCCCGCAGCTGGTGCAGGCCCGGTCGAAGGTGCAGTGCTGTTCAACAGCGAGGCGGCTGTCGCCACCGCACCCGCCACATCGCCGTCGTGCGGGTAGAGCAGCGTCCGGCCCACCGTGAGGCCGCGGACGCCCGGGAGCGCGAGGGCGGCCTGCCAACTGGCGAAGACTTCGTCCTGGGAGCCGTCGGGGTCACCACCCAACAGCACAGTAGGAAGGGTGGTGGAGGCCATGACGCGCTCCATGTCGGCCACCACGGGCAGTTTCATCCACGTATAGGCACTCGTGGAACCCAGGCCCTCGGCGATACCAACGGACTTGATCACGGCGTCCGCGCGGAGGTCGTTGCGGACCTTGCCATGGGCGTCACGCACCGACAGGAACGGCTCCACCATGGCGATGAGCTTACGTTCGGCCAACGAATCGATGGCTTTTGCGGTCGCTTCAAGGGTGGCCACCGTGTCCGGGTCTCCCAGACAGATACGCGTGAGCATCTTGCCGCCGTCGGCACCGAGTGCCTGCAAGGCGGCAGCTGTGTGGCCGGTGAACCGGTCATCGAACTCGTTGACCAGGCCAGCCAGGCCACCACGGTTCATCGAACCGAAGATCAGTTTGCCATCCAAAGCACCCAGCAGCAGCAGGTCATCCATGATGTCCGGTGAGGCAAGGATTCCATCCACGGCCGGATTGGCGAGGGCGATCTGCAGCCGGTCCAGGAGGTCCCGGCGATCGGCCATTGCCATCGGCTCCGGCCCAACCGACAGGGCACCACGGGCCGGATGGTCCGCCGCAACAATGAAGTTCTGGACCCCGTGCTTCAACCCAGGGTGGCGACGCCGGGTGGCAGCCGCGCGTGCGACGGCTTCCGGGTCCTCGAGCCGGATGCGGCTCAAGTGCTCGTACCGGCGGGGGTCATCGTTCAGGCTCAACGGACTGCTCCTTCTGCGAACGTGGGTGCTGCCGGCGTGGAAGCTCCCGGGATCCGCCGGCCGCGTTCCGCGAGCAGCGAGGTGACCTCATCCGGCGTCGGCATCGCATCCGCGCAGGATACGCGGGAGGCAACGATCGCACCCGCGGCATTTGCGTAATCCAGCACCTCGGACAACGGCCAGCCGGACAGCAGGCCATGGCAGAAAGCGCCGCCGAAGGAGTCCCCGGCGCCCAGGCCATTGACGGTTTCCACCGGAACAGGGGCTGAGACGACACGCTCAGTGCGGGTCTTGGCCATGACGCCTTCCGGGCCGAGCTTCACCACCGCGATCTCGACGCCGGCTGCCAGCAGGCGGTCTGCCTGCTCATCCGGCGTCCCCTCACCTACGGCTACCGCGCACTCTTTGTCGTTGCCGATCGCGACTGTGACGTGCGGGAGGATCCTGGCAACTTGTGCGCGGGCTTCCTCTTCCGAATCCCAGAACATCGGCCGGTAATCCAGGTCCAGGATGGTGAACTGGCCTTCCTTCAAAGCAGTCCGGGGCCGGGCCTCGTGGGCGGCGATGTGCGCGCTGCGGCTGGGTTCCTGGCAGAGGCCTGTCACCGTGGACCAAAAAATGCCCGCGTCCCTGATAGCAGCCAGATCCAACTCCTCGGCTTTGATCTGCAAGTCCGGTGCCGTGGGGAAGCGTCCGTAGAAGTAGAGAGGGAAATCTTCCGGCGGCTTGATCGCGCAGAAAGTCACCGCTGTGGGGTACTCCTTGACCGGGGAGACGAACGAATCATCAACATTGAACTTGCGCAGTTCCCGGTGCAGGTAGCTTCCGAACGCGTCGTCGCCCGTGCGGGTGATGACACCGGCGCGGCGGCCGTGGCGCGCAGCAGCGACCGCCACGTTGGAGGGCGAACCTCCCAAATACTTGCCGAAGGACGTCACATCCTCCAGGTCCACCCCAATATCGTTCGGGTAGATATCAACGCTGATGCGCCCGATCGTAAGCAGTTCGTGGGTCACGATGATCGTTGACCTTTCTCTTGTGAACTCTGAACCTTTGAGCGCTGGGCCCCAATGCCTTGCCACCCCTCAGTGAGCGGGGCCACATGACTACTTTGCCCCAGATTTCATGTCCTGTCAAAGGTTTGTACTGACATATTTACAACATGACACGGACTGTATCTACTTGCGTGGGATGGCCAATTCTCCGGTGACATATTGGCTGCGCCCGAAGCCGAAAGACCAGTCACCAGGCGAGTTCTCCATGTAGCCGATGAAGACATCCTCACCCTTGACACCAAGCCCACCAAGCCCTTCGGTGATGGCCTCGAAGAGCGAGCTCTTCGCCATCTGGCTGCGGCCGCCCTGGGTGAAGATCTGGATCATGATCACGCCACGGCTGCGCCCAAAACCCAACCCGGCATCCTGGGCCACGATTTGCCCCTCCGGATGTTCGGTGAGGATGTGGAAGTAGTCACGCTCAGGGATCTCATACTCAGAGACGATTGCATTGTGGATGGCCCGGCTGATCGCAGCCAGTTCCTCCGCCGACCTGCCCTGATTGACGTCGATTCTTACCAATGGCATATTCGCACTCCTTGGAAGTAGTTTGTCCTGACATACTAACAAAGAATCAGGCGGGACGGTACAGGCCCACAACACGCCTTAAAGCACGACGGCGGCCCCGCCACCTTCCGTGGGAAAGGTGCGGAGCCGCCGTCGTGCTTTAAAGAGCAACGCGGGGTCACTTTGAGCCCATTCCACAGTCAGGAATGGGCCGTAAGTGACCCCGCGTTGCTTTGGGTACTAGAGGGTTGCGTAAACCTCGCGCAGCAGCTTGGCAGTTTCGGACGGCGTCTTGCCGACCTTCACGCCTGCAGCTTCGAGGGCTTCCTTCTTGGCCTGCGCGGTTCCTGCGGAGCCGGAGACGATGGCGCCTGCGTGGCCCATGGTCTTGCCCTCAGGAGCGGTGAAGCCTGCAACGTAGCCAACAACCGGCTTGGTGACGTTGGCCTTGATGAAGTCAGCAGCGCGCTCTTCAGCGTCGCCACCGATTTCGCCGATCATGACGATTGCCTTGGTCTCCGGGTCGGCTTCGAACGCAGCCAGGGCGTCGATGTGCGTGGTGCCGATGATGGGGTCGCCACCAATGCCGATGGCGGTGGAGAACCCGAGGTCGCGGAGCTCGTACATCATCTGGTAGGTCAAGGTACCGGACTTGGACACGAGGCCGATGGGGCCCTTGCCCGTGATGTTTGCCGGGGTGATGCCGACCAGGGCTTCGCCCGGGGTGATGATGCCGGGGCAGTTCGGCCCGATGATGCGGGTGATCTGGTTGCCGTCGGCGTCAACCTTGGACTGGGCGAGTGCCCAGAATTCGGCGGAGTCCTGAACCGGAACGCCTTCAGTGATGACTACAACGAGGCCGATGCCGGCTTCGATGGCTTCAACCACGGCGTCCTTGGTGAATGCCGGCGGAACGAAGACGATGGAGACATCTGCGCCGGTTTCAGCGATGGCTTCCTTGACGGTGCCAAAGACGGTGATTTCCTTTTCGCCGTGCAGGACCGTGCTGCCGGCCTTGCGGGCGTTGACGCCACCAACAATGTTGGTGCCGGCCTTGAGCATCAGTGCGGTGTGCTTGGTGCCTTCGCCGCCGGTGATGCCCTGAACGATGACCTTGGAGTCTTTGTTGAGGTAGATAGACATTGTCGCGTCCCTTTACTTAGCTGCGTTGGCGAGCTCGGCGGCCTTGTCGGCGCCCTCGTCCATGGTGGCGGCCAGGGTAACCAGCGGGTGGTTGGCCTCGGTCAGGATGCGGCGGCCTTCCTCGACGTTGTTGCCATCGAGGCGAACGACCAGCGGCTTGTTCGCAGCGGATCCCAGCTCTGCAAGCGCACCCACGATGCCCTTTGCCACAGCGTCACAAGCGGTGATGCCACCGAAGACGTTGACGAACACGCTCTTGACCTGGGAGTCGCCCAGGATGACGTCCAGGCCATTGGCCATGACTTCGGCGGAAGCTCCACCGCCGATGTCCAGGAAGTTGGCGGGCTTGACGTTGCCGTGGTTTTCACCAGCGTAAGCAACGACGTCCAGCGTGGACATCACAAGACCGGCGCCGTTGCCGATGATGCCTACTTCGCCGTCCAGCTTGACGTAGTTGAGGTCCTGCGCCTTTGCCTTGGCCTCGAGCGGGTCAGCCGATTCCTTGTCCTCGAGCAGTGCGTGGTGCACGTGGCGGAAGTCCGCGTTTTCGTCGAGGGTAACCTTGCCGTCGAGGGCAATGATGTCACCTGCGCCGGTGCGCACCAGTGGGTTGACCTCAACCAGGGTTGCGTCTTCCTTCTTGAAAACGTCCCAGAGCTTCAGAATGACGTCGGCCACTTTGCCGCGCAGTTCTTCAGCGAAACCTGCGGCTGCGACGATCTCGTCAGCCTTGGCCTGGTCAATGCCCACAGCGGGATCGATGGCGATCTTGGCCAGGGCCTCGGGACGCTCAACAGCCAGCTGCTCAATTTCCATGCCGCCTTCAACCGAGCACATGGCCAGGTAGTTGCGGTTGGCGCGGTCCAGCAGGACCGAGAAGTAGAATTCCTCGGCGATGTCCGCACCCTGGGCGATCATCACCTTATTAACGGTGTGGCCCTTGATGTCCATGCCCAGGATGTTGGTGGAGTGCTCAAGCGCCTCTTCGGCAGTCTTGGCAACCTTGACGCCGCCAGCCTTGCCGCGGCCACCAACCTTAACCTGTGCCTTTACGACAGTAACGCCGCCGATCTTCTCGGCAGCTGCCTTTGCTTCTTCAGGAGTGTGCGCCACGATGCCGGCGAGCACGGGTACACCGTGCGCTTCGAACATATCGCGCGCCTGATATTCAAACAGGTCCACGGTTTAGTGTCCTTCTACGTCGAAGTAGTTTTCTGTTCAGCCGGGAACCGCGATGACCGCGATAGCCAGCTGCGGAAAGTACGCGGTAACAACCAGGATTGAAGCCGGTCACATTGCGTAAGGTCCTCTCGGAACTTTAGCCCTTTGAGGAGTCCCGCCAGCTACACACTACCGGTTAAGTGAGTAACCTTACACTTCTATCGCGCGTAGAAAACTCGCAGAATGACGCGGTTTTTTGGCCGTTCATCGTCTGTTCAACGGCGATCACGACGCCTGTTTCAGGTTCCCCGTGACCTCTTTGCCGCCGTCGGAAATCAGTTGGTAGCCCTGCCTGCTGACAAAGAACGCCACGCCACCGGAGACATTCCCGCAGGCAACGCCGTCGTTATAGGCCGAGCACCGAAGGCCGTTGCGTTCGATGTTCTGGCCGTCGGCCAGCTCAGGCAGCTTGGAGATGGGGCCGCTCCGGCTCCCCTTGGGCCCGAACTCAGACTCCATTTGTGTTACGCCGGAACGACATGAGCCATAGACGGCCTTGTCCGGCGTCAGGAGAACCGTGCCACCGAGATAACCCAGCCCTGTGCCACCGCAGTCGTCTGCGACGTCGGTTGGCTCAGGTTTGGCATACTTCGCCAATTCGCAATGGACCACAGGCACCACGGCGAACTTGTTGTTGGCCGCATCGGAATACGTGTTCGCCTCATAGGGGATGTTGAGGTGGCCGCCCCTGGAGGAGGTCATGGCACACACGATGTTGCGGTCCGGCGTCACAAACGCGGTGACGCCCTCGCCGGCGGCCAGAGCGGTCTGCTCGGTAACCGGGACCTCCTTGAGCTGTTCCAGCGGAGGCAACGGCGCCGGCGGAACGTAGTCAGGGTCCTTCGTGGCGAACGAGCAGCCCGTGGCCAACACCAGGAGCAAAGCGGCAAGAATCCCCAATACAGTCCGTCGCATGCCACCAATTATGCCGTGAGGCGTCAGGCATCCAGTTTGGTCAGGGGCGCGTACCGCAGCAGCAGGCGCTTCTCACCGACGTCGAACTTCACCTTGGCGACTGTCTTGTCACCCGAGCCTTCGACTCCGAGCACAACGCCGTTGCCGAAGCTTGTGTGGTTGACCTTGTCCCCCACCACCACGGAAATGACTTCCTTTTGCGGCTGCACCCGGTTGCGTGCGACGGCGGCCGGGACGTCGGCGTCGAAACCGGCAGTTGGGCTGGCGGCAACCCCGCGTGACGTGCCTGCACCCCAGAAAGAGCCGCCGTAGCGATTGGAGCCGATGGGAGCATTTCCCCAACCGCCACCTGCCGCTTGCCGGCTCATGCCTTCACGTTTCCAGTCCACCAGCTCGGAGGGAATCTCCTCCAGGAACTGGCTGGCGGGGTTGTATTGGCTTTGGCCCCACATGCTGCGCACCTCGGAGCGCGTGACGTAGAGCCGTTTGCGTGCACGGGTAAGGCCCACGTAGGCCAGGCGGCGTTCTTCGGCCAGTTCCTTGGGGTCCGTGGCCGAGCGCTGATGCGGGAAGATCCCGTGCTCCATGCCGGTCAGGAAGACCACCGGGAACTCCAGGCCTTTGGCCGTGTGCAACGTCATGAGCGTGACAACGCCCATGCGCTTGGCTTCGGCCACCGCGGCGTCAATGTCCCCGCCGGGAGCATCAGGAATTTGGTCGGCGTCGGCCACCAGGGAAACCTGCTCCAGGAATTCGCCCAGCGAACCGTCCGGGTTGTCGCGTTCATACTCGCGGACTACGGCCACCAATTCGGCGAGGTTCTCCACGCGGGACTCGTCCTGGGGATCGTTGCTCGCGCGCAAACCGGCAAGATATCCGGTCTGCTCGAGGACAGCCTCCAGGGCTGCGGCAGCACCGGACCCGGAAGCCACCTCAGCAAGGTCATCCAGCAGCTTCACAAAGCCAAGGACGGCGTTCACCGAACGCGTTGCCATGCCGGGCGCCTGGTCAGCACGACGGGCGGCAGCCATAAAGGACGTCCGCTCGCGTTCAGCCAAGGCAGCGACGGCACCCTCGGCGCGGTCGCCGATCCCCCGTTTGGGTTCGTTCAGGACACGGCGGAGATTGACGTCGTCGTCAGGGTTCACAAGGACGCGCAGGTAAGCCAGGGCGTCTTTGATTTCCTTGCGTTCGTAGAACCGCGTGCCGCCCACAACTTTGTACGGCAGGCCCACCCGGACCAGCACGTCTTCAATGGACCTTGACTGGGCGTTGGTGCGGTAGAAGATGGCGACATCGCCAGGACGCAGCCCTTCCTCGTCCTGAAGCCGGTCAATTTCCTTGGCGATGAACTGGGCTTCGTCGTGCTCGTTCTCTCCGACGTAGCCCACGATCTTCTCGCCGTCTCCTTCTGCCGTCCACAGCCGCTTTTCCTGGCGGTTGGGGTTCCGGGAAATCACGGAGTTGGCGGCGGTGAGGATGTTCTGCGTGGAGCGGTAGTTTTGCTCCAGCTTGATGGTGCGCGCATTGGGGTAGTCGGCTTCGAACTCCACGATGTTGCGGATGTCCGCACCACGGAATGCGTAGATGGACTGATCGGAGTCTCCCACCACCGTGAGTTCGCTGGGCTCCACGTCAGTATCAGTGCCCAGGCCAACGATTTCCCTCACCAGGGCGTACTGGGCGTGGTTGGTGTCCTGGTACTCATCCACCAGCACGTGCCGGAAGCGACGGCGGTACGACTCGGCGAGCGCGGGGAAGGCCCGGAACATGTAGACGGTCTCCGCGATGAGGTCATCGAAGTCCATGGCGTTGGCTTGGCGCAGGCGCTGGGTGTAGCCCTTGAACACGTCAGCCACGGCTTGCTCGAAGGGGTCGTTGTGGTTTGCCGAGGAGACATAGGAGTCGGCGTCGATGAGCTCGTTCTTAAGAGCGGAGATCTTGTGCTGGATGGCCTTGGGCGGGAACTTCTTGGGATCAAGGTCCAGGTTCTTGGACACAAGTGTGATCAGGCGCAGGGAATCCGCGGAGTCGTAGATGGAGAAGTTCGAGTTCAGGCCCACATTTGCAGCCTCGCGGCGCAGGATGCGAACACAGGAGGAGTGGAACGTGGAGATCCACATGGCCTTGGCCCGCCCACCCACCAGGGCTTCGATACGTTCGCGCATCTCCGCGGCGGCCTTGTTGGTAAAGGTGATTGCCAGGATTTCGCCGTGGTGGGCACGCTTGGTGGCGATCAGGTAGGCGATCCGGTTACTCAACACACGGGTTTTGCCTGAGCCCGCACCCGCAACGATCAGCAACGGACTGCCGGCGTGCTTCACGGCTTCTTCCTGCTGTGGGTTCAAGCCTTGGAGGAGGGCGTCGGCGGACGGAAGCCTACCGGCCTCCTGGTTACCCCAACCACCGGAGGCAGGACGTTCATTTGTTCCAGTGCTGGACCCACCGCTGCCCTCACCGAACCGGGCACGGGATGCGCCGCCGCCCGCGTGCGAAAGCTCCGGGGCAGCCTTGGTAGCGGCTTTGGAGCCTGCGTTGAAGGGGCCGTCTGCGTAGGGGTCGAACAACATATCCATGGTGACTACCAGTCTAGGCGGTGCCTCTGACACTCAAGGGCCACCCCCAACGAGAGCACCGCCCAGGCGATCAAAAAACTACGCAAACTGCGGTACTGAGGTGAGGGCCCCACTCAGCTCGCGGACCGCCGTCGGGCCTCCTGCGATGAACCAGTTAATCCCGTTGACCTGCACGACGGCGGTGTCGCCGCCTGCAGCGCGGACGATCGCCTTGCCTGGGAGCCAGTCCCATTCCGGGCAGCTGTGCTGGAACCAGCAGCCGAGTTCGCCATCAGCCACACGGCCGAGGTCGCACGAGCCTGAACCGAACATCCGCAGTGATGCGGCGGAGACGGCAGCGGCATGCCAGGGCATGGCAGTGCGGGGGTCCGCCAACCAGGTGGGGTGGATGTAGGTTGCTGCGCAGATTTGGCCAACAGAGAGGTCTCCGGAACCTGAAATGCGTTCTCCGTTCAGGCTGGCCGGATGCTCTTCGCCGCCTAGCCAGAGCTTGTCCAGTTCGGGCTGGTAGATGGCCCCGAGCACTACGGAGGGATCAGCAACGGGATTGCCGCCGTGATCTGAATCGTCGCGTTTAAGGGCAATGGCCGAGCACCAGTACGTGGAGCCATGCAGGAAGTTGTAGGTTCCATCCACAGGATCGATCACCCAGGTCCGGCCACTGGTACCGGCAACAGAAGTGCCTTCCTCGCCCAGGATGCCATCCTCCGGGCGGCAGCGTTGCAACTGTTCCAAGACGTAAGCCTCGGCCGCATGGTCGGCTGCCGTGACGACGTCGGACACTGACGTCTTGCGCGTGCCCTGTAGTCCGCCCATCCGCATGAGCAGCGCCAGTTGCCCTGCCTCGCGGACCAGCGCGGTGGCCAATTGGTAGTCATCAAGTGATGGATCGAGTTCAGTTGCGGTGTGCCTGCCGGTGGTCATGGTCCCAGCTTATGTGGCGGGATAATGAATGACATGGCCAAGACACCAGCGCAGCGCATCAAGAAGCACGGAGCCAAGGCGGTGGTCCCTGAGCACACCCTCCCACCCGTGATCAATCCCACCACGCGGCGGACCCCCGAGAAGGCGCAGAGCAACTCCAAGCTGATTGTCATCGCAGGAGTTGTGGCCAGCTTGTTCCTGTTCTGGTACCTGCACTTGTTGACGCTGAACCAAATGACGCAGCTTTCAGGCGGGCTCGCCATGCCGGATTCGCTGATCGGCGGGTTCTCCCAGGACTACGTCGCCCAGCTTCGCGCCGCGATGGACGAGGCCGCCAGAGGCCAGTTGAACTACGTCCATAAGACTGCCGGCACGCTCTTTCCGCTGATCTTCGGCTTCAGTTGGCTCCTGCTCATCGGCACCAACGTTGCCCGAAAGTCGTGGCGCTGGGCATTGTGGGCCGCTCCCCTGCTTTTCGCCGTGGCTCACTTGTGGTCCAACGTCGCCATTGATTCGATGCTGGCTACGGAAACGCCCGACGCCGGTCAGGTTGCCCTGGCCTCCGCCGTCACCATTGCGTCGTGGGTACTGTTCCTGATCAGCCTGCTGTGCGGCGTGGCGGCTGTGTTCCTTGGACGGAAGAACGCGAAACAGCCCTGACAGCTTTCCGTTCCCTTGTGACGCGGTGAGCCACTATCAGGCCCACCAAGGACAACCCCAGGATGATCGGATACGCCATGGTGCGCTCGATGGCGCCCGGCTCCTCGACGCGCAACTGCACCGCAAGGACGTAGATGGTTGCTCCCAGGGAAACAACCCCGAACAAGAGCACCATCCCCCACATCTGCGTGTGCCCCCGCCATACCAGACCCAGTATCACCAAGGACAGGGGTCCGGCGATGAAGTACAGTCCCGCGCCGGTCAGATGCAGCGCCAGGTCGGTGTCTTCCGGGATCAGGCCAACCATTGCCTGGCCGATGCCCGCTACGAGGACCAGCACCCTGACTGCCCCGGCCGCAATCCAGGGAAATGCCGCGGCTGGTGATGCCATTCCCGGCCGGATAACCCGGGCACCGGATTCAGCCGCCACAGAGAGGACAGCCGAGCTCAACAGCACCGCCCCGAGGACCATGGCAACCCCTTGGAGCACGAACGAGGCATTCATCAGCCAATTAAGCGGCGAGCACACCTCGTAACCGTTGAAGGGACCGCAGTGGGCCGCGCCAAGATCACTGATGACGTGGGCGCGCCGGTCATAGCCTGGATTGCCTTGCCACACAGCCATCGCCATGGCTTCCACCACGAAATAGTGGATGAGGGTAATCGCGGCCCAACCCCCAATCAGCTCGCGCCGGCCAGCGAGGTCAGGCAGAAGTCCCCGGTCCCTGCCGAGCGGACCACCCGCCGTCGTCATAGCGTCAGAATAGTCCCGGAGTCCCGCGGACGCACGCTTTCAACGGCACTGACGGCTGACGGCTGACGCCGGATGCGCAAGGCGGAGGAAGCGGGCAAAATAAAAACGATAGTGTTATCCCAGTGGGCCAACCGCCCACCCCTTCGTTAAAACAATTGACCCGCCGGCAAGCGGGTCATTGTTTAGGCGCAGGGCACCTATGTTGTGCGATCAAGGGTCTAGTCCTTGGTGCTCACACATCAAGACTAGGCCCCCGAGCGGATTTTCTCTAATGACGCGCTTGCAGAATTTGGGCAAGTGGCATTCTTATGGTCCGTGATTGCACCTTTTCCTACGGGAGGAGGTGTCCGATGACTTCGAAGCGAAAGCGCGAGAAGCCTTGGGGCGCTTTGAACCTTATGGTGAATGTCATCCGACTTTCGGTTGACCTGATCCGCTGGTTCTGGCAGAGCATCCCCTAACCGGGAGCGGTGGCTGTGGCATCCGTCCACGGTCACCGTCCCGCTCCTGCCCCCCCAGGGCAGTTTTACCGCAGGACCGGATTTACCGCAGGGCCTTCGCCGCTTTCCGCACCGTTTGCACGCGCTGGGCGATGACCAGGCCGGCAGCTGCCAAGCCAATGGTGACCGGGTAGCCCATCAGTCTCTCCAGTGTTCCGGGCTGGGGCACCTCCATTCCCGTGATCCCGCCAACGATGAGTGCCCCGATACAGAGGGCGCCGCAGGCGGCGATGAACCAGCTCATCGGGGTCTGCCGGAACCAGAGGATGCCCAGCAGAAGCAATGCGAAGCCACCGCCGACGAAGAACATGAGGGCGCCGGCAAAATGCCATGGGGAGCCCACATCCTCTGGAACCAGGCCAACGATGACCGTCCCGGCGCCTGAAACACCCGTGAGTATTCGGATGGCCACAGCCATGATCCATGGTTTGGCCAAGACCCGGGTCCGGGGCTCTTTGTCGGCTGTGGCGGTGTGGAAGCGCTGGGCATGCACACCTGGACGCGCTGCCACGCACAAAAGCCCTGCTGTCAGGAACACCGCACCAAGGATCAATGCCAGGCCCTGCACTACAAAAGAGGCGTTCATCAGCCCATGTAAAGGGGAGCAGACTGCCCGGTCTTCGTAGACCCCGCACGATACTGCGCCGAGGTCGCTGATGAACCCGGTAGCTCTGCTGTAGGGTTCAGGACCGGCCCAGGCCTCGATGACAGCAGCCTCGGCAACGAAATACTGGACCACACTCAACTGGGCCCAGCCGCCAATGTTTGCCCGTGTCGCGCGGACATCCGGGAGGAATGTGCCGGTGGTTTCCGGTGGTGTCGCATGCCCTCTCATGACGGCCAGCCTAGCCGTGTTCGGGCACTGGCCCGGCAGCTTGTATGCTTGTAGTCGTGTCCGGCCAAGGAGCTCCGTAACGGTACTCCCGGGGATGGACACGCAGGCCCTCGTAGCTCAGTGGATAGAGCACGGCTCTCCTAAAGCCGGTGTCGTTGGTTCGATTCCAATCGAGGGCACTTGAACCAGCAGCAGCCCATCCAGGACTTGCGTGCCTATTTGGCCGGCACGTGGAATGTGGAGCGGACTCTCCTGGACAGGGCCTCCGGCACCCGCGGAACTTTTACCGGCGTCGTGCAGTACACGGAAGAGCCCGACGGCGATGGCCTTCACTACCGCGAAGACGGAACCATGCACTGGCCCACCCACACAGGCCCGGCGTTCCGCGAGTATCTCCTCAAGCCAGGCCCTGGACCAAATTCCATGGACGTCTTCTTCCCCGATGGCCGGCCATTCCATGTGATGAGCTTTGCGGAGCAGGCCAACCAGGACAAACATTGGTGCGATCCCGATGACTATTACGTGAAGTACACCTGGGAAGGCCCGGATGCGTTCAGTTTCACCTGGGATGTCCGCGGTCCCGCAAAGGATCTGCTGCTGGAATCGCATCTGGTCCGAACGAACGCCGGGAGGCAAGCATGAGCATTACTGATGTGATCGTGGTCAGCGCCGTGTGCGTTTACAACAAGGAGGGCCAGCTTCTGACCGTCCGCAAACGGGGCACGGACAAATTCATGCACCCGGGCGGCAAACCCGAGTCCGGTGAAACAGCTGCCGAGGCTGCGTCCCGCGAGTTGCTCGAGGAAGTGGGCATCGAGATCGCCCCGTGGGAGCTTGAACCCCTGGGCGCCTGGCTCGCGGTGGCTGCCAACGAGGCCGCAACCAACATTGAGGCCACAGTTTTCACGGCTCCTGGAACCTGGGAAGCGCACCCTTCCGCCGAGATCGCCGAGGTCCGTTGGCTGGACCTCACAGCATCTCTGCCCGGGGATCTCGCACCACTGCTGACGGACCACGTCCTTCCTGCCCTCGCCTCGCCTCGCCTAAGTAGGTCACCCAAGTAGGTCGCATTTGTGCGCGTTTTGAGCACTCAAAACGCGCACAAATGCGACTCAGTTGGGCTCCGGAACAGCTTCCTCGGCCACCGCCGTGGCTTCCGCGAACTGGGTCCGGTACAACTCGGCATAGCGGCCGTCGGCAACAAGCAACTCCGTGTGCGTGCCGCGTTCCACGATCCTGCCGTCCTCTACCACCAGGATGACGTCCGCGGCACGGATGGTGGACAGCCTGTGGGCAATCACGACGGCGGTACGCCCCTCGAGCGCTTCCCCCAAGGCTGCCTGGACGGCGGCTTCATTGGTGGAGTCCAGCGCTGCGGTTGCCTCATCAAGAATCACCACGCGCGGCTGCTTGATGAGCAAACGTGCGATGGTGAGACGTTGCCTTTCTCCACCGGAGAGCCGGTACCCACGCTCCCCAACAACTGTTTCCAGGCCGTCCGGAAGGGATCGGATCATGGGTTCCAGGCGTGCACGCCTGAGCACCTCCCACATGTCTTCTTCCGTGGCATCCGGCCGGGCCAGGCGCAGGTTGGAGGCAATGGTTTCGTGGAAAAGGTGGCCGTCCTGGGTCACCATTCCCAGGGTGTCCCGCAGGGAGTCAAAGCGGAGATCCCGGACATCCACGCCGGTGCCAGGTCCGCGCCCACCCAGACGCACGGCACCGGAATCGACGTCGTAGAGGCGGGACAGCAGTTGGGCCACTGTGGACTTTCCTGCGCCGGACGAGCCCACCAATGCCACTGTCTGGCCCGGCTCAACGCGGAAGCTGATACCGTGCAGCACTTCCTCGCCGCCGCGCGTGTCCAAGGTTGACACGTCTTCCAAGGAGGCGAGGGACACTTTGTCCGCCGACGGGTAGGAAAAGCGGACGTCGTGGAATTCCACGGCGACAGGTCCGGACGGAAGGGCCACCGCGTCCGGCTTTTCCGTGATGAGGGGTTGCAGGTCCAGGATCTCGAAGACCCGCTCGAAGCTGACAAGTGCGCTCATGATTTCCACGCGCGCGTTGGAGAGCGCGGTGAGCGGAGCGTAGAGACGCGTAAGGAGAAGGGCCAGGACCACAACATCGCCTGGCGCCAGTTGTCCACCGAGGGCAAGCCAGCCGCCCAATCCGTAAACGAGGGCCAGAGCCAAGGCCGAGACCAACGTCAGCGCGGTGACGAAGGTGAACTGCAGCATGGCGGTGCGGATGCCGATGTCACGCACGCGGCCGGCCCGGGCAGCAAACTCCCGGGATTCCTCGTCCGGCCTGCCGAAAAGTTTTACCAATGTGGCGCCGGGAGCGGAGAACCTTTCGGTCATCTGCGTACCCATGGCAGCGTTGTGTGCCGCTGCCTCGCGTCGGAGGTCCGCCAGTTTGGAACCCATGCGTCGGGCAGGTATGAGGAAGATCGGCAGCAACACCATGGCCAGGACGGTGACCAGCCAGGACGTGTTGAGCATGACCACAAGGGTCAAGGCGAGCGCCACGACGTTGCTCACCACGCCGGACAAGGTGCCTGCGAACGCTGACTGCGCCCCGATGACGTCGTTGTTCAGGCGGCTGACCAGCGCGCCGGTCCGTGTCCGGGTGAAGAAAGCGATGGGCATACGCTGCACATGGTCGAACACGCGGGTACGGAGGTCCACAATGACGCCCTCGCCGATGGTGGAGGACAGCCATCGGGTCACGAGTCCGATTCCAGCCTCGCCAACAGCCACAACCGCAATGAGGACGGCCAGCCAGATCACCGTGCCCACGCCTGCCTTGGCAATGATCGCGTCAACCACTTGCCCGGCAAGCACTGGCGTGGCGACGGCCAGGAAGGCTCCCGCAATCGAGGCGATGACGAAGGCTGTGAGCTTGCCCTTGTGGGGCGCGGCAAAGCCAAGCACGCGCTTCAGCGTTTCCTTCGAGAACGGTTGCGAGCCGCTCTGGGCACGCGTGATCTTGTGCAGCGAGCTCCAGGCAACGCCATCCATGCTCATGGTTACTTCTCCTGGCCGGGGATGTGGTGAAGCTCCTGGACACGGCCGTTTTCCAGGTGCCATCGCGAATCGAGCCGAACGTTCTCCAGCAGTCGCCGGTCGTGGGTGACCAGCAGGAGGGCGCCTTCGTAGCTTTCCAGCGCTTCTTCAAGTTGCTCGATCGCAGGGAGGTCAAGGTGGTTGGTGGGTTCATCCAGCACCAACAGGTTCACGCCCCGGGCCTGCAGGAGGGCCAGCGCGGCGCGCGTACGCTCCCCCGGGGACAGAGAGTCAACTGTCCGCGAGGTGTGGTCCGCTTTGAGGCCGAACTTGGCCAGGAGCGTGCGGACGTCGGCACTATTCCAGTCCACCAGCACAGCTTCGACGGCGTCGCCAAGCTGCCGTCCGCCGTCGAGCAGTCCGCGGGCCTGGTCGATTTCGCCGATGGCGACAGACGCGCCCATGGAGGCCTCGCCGTCGTCCGGTTTCCGGGTGCCCAGCAGCAAGCGCAGGAGAGTGGACTTACCGGCGCCGTTGGGCCCGGTGATGCCGATGCGCTCACCGCCGTTGAGTTGCAGGTTGACCGGTCCCAGCGTGAAATCGCCTTGCCGGACCACCACGTCACGAAGAGTGGCGACGACGGCACTTGAGCGGGGTGCCTGACCGATGCTGAACTGCAGTTGCCATTCCTTGCGCGGCTCCTCCACCTCGGTGAGGCGGGCGATACGCGACTCCATCTGGCGGACCTTCTGTGCCTGCTTTTCGGAAGACTCCGTGCTCGCTGCCCTGCGGATTTTGTCGTTGTCAGGGTTCTTCTTCATCGCATTGCGGACGCCCTGGGAGCTCCACTCGCGCTGGGTCCGTGCGCGGGACACAAGATCGGCCTTGGTGTTGGCAAACTCTTCGTAGCGTTCGCGGGCGTGGCGCTTGGCGACGGCGCGCTCTTCGAGGAATGCTTCGTAGCCGCCGTCGTAGACAGCCACGGAGTTCTGGGCGAGGTCCAGTTCCACTACGGTGGTGACGCAGCGGGCCAGGAACTCACGGTCGTGGGACACCAGAACCACTCCTCCGCGCAGGCCCTGCACGAACGCTTCCAGCCTGGCCAGGCCATCAAGGTCCAGGTCATTGGTGGGTTCATCAAGAAGAACAACATCGAAGCGGCTGAGCAGCAGCGCAGCCAAAGCAACCCGGGCAGCCTGCCCCCCGGAGAGCCCTGTCATGAGGGCATCGGTGCCAAGTTCAAGCCCAAGATCCGCCAATACAGCAGGAATGCGGTCCTCCAGGTCTGCTGCACCGGATGCCATCCAGCGGTCAAAGGCCAAAGAATATGCATCATCTGCTCCTGGAGCACCGGAACCGAGTGCCTCGGCTGTGGCCTCCATTTCTGCGGTGGCCTGTGCACAGCCCGTGCGGCGCGCAATGTATGCTGCGATGGTTTCGCCCGCGGTGCGCTCGTGTTCCTGGGGCAACCAGCCCACAAAGGCGTCCGACGGAGCCAGGCTGACGGTCCCCTCCTGCGGCTGGTCCACGCCTGAGAGGATGCGCAGAAGCGTGGATTTGCCAGCGCCGTTCGCTCCGACGACGCCCACCACATCACCCGGCGCAACGGTGAGGGAAAGCTTCGAAAAGAGCGTGCGGTGGCCGTGGCCACCGGCAAGATCCTTGGCCACCAAGGTTGCAGTCATTCTCTATTCCTCTCGCAGCGCCAACACGGCGCTCGCGTCTACATCACCAGCACGGCAAACAAGCGTGGGTTCATCTATCAAACGCGGCTTCCATGCCCGTGATTCCCAAGGGCATGGAAAAACCCGCTGGTCCGGACTTGGGGGGTGTACGGACCAACGGGTTCAAGCATCAAGCATAATTCAATGTGGCGTCGGCGTAAAATCAATCCGTACCTTCGCTCCGGTTCCTTTTTGGAAGATGCCGGACTTGCCCGTTTGAAATACCCCAGAAAGCCCTCCATGCCCTTACCGTCCAAGGCGTTCCAACGCTGGCTTCACGGCGTTGCACCCAACGCCAGCACAGCGGACGTCTGCAGGATTTCCGGGATAAAACGGACAACGCTGGCCCAACAGCTGGTCCGCGGCAAGGTGGCGGAGTCAACGCTGGTCAGCATCAGCCGGGGTTACCACATCAGTCCCGTCCAAGCCCTGGCCACGTTTGACCTCTACGCAGACCTTCGGGGCGATCCCGTCCCACCCACGCCTGATGAACTGGTGAGCCAGATAGCCACCATGGATTTGTTGCGCGCGGTGGTGGAACGCAGTGAGCCGGGGTCCGTCTCCGTCACGGGACTATCGCCAACACCGCACCCCACCGCGGTGCGCAACTGGGTGGATGCAATCGACGACGGCGAGTTGCGGCACCGGGTCAGCGAAGCCACCGGGATCGCACCACAGAACTTCTCCGCCCACCTGACAGCCAACAGGCTTCCTCCCGAGCTGGCCATCGCGACGTCGCGGGCTGCCGGCGTCGGACCGGCGGGCGGGCTGGTCGCCGGAGGGCTGATCACCGAAGCCGAAGCCGGCTGGTCGCCCAACGGACGCCAGGAAGCACTCGACCGGATGACGCTGGGCGAGCTGGTGACCCTGGCAGGCGAACGACTCCAGGCGCTGGGCAAAACGCTGCGCCGTCAGGAACAAGACCACGAACGAACTGAACGAATTTGGGAGAATCTCGGATGACGGCTGTCCTGCCTTGGGCAACGCTGATTGTGTGCCTGGCGATCACCATCGCGCGGATTCCGAGCCTGCTCAGGGGTGAGAACCGGGTGGTTTTCTACATTTTCGCGCTGATCACCCTGGATATCCTCCTCAGCATCGAAGGCCCGTACCTTGCCATCGATGCCCTGCTCGGCGGCGTTAACGTAACGAACCTGATTCTGCGGTTCCTGCTCTACGGCACCTTCCTGCTGATGGGCATCAAGATTGCCATGGGTTTCGCTTCCAGATCAGCGGAACGGGCTATTCGTGGCCCTTGGGGGCTGACGGTCCTGGGAATCACGGTGGCACTGACCACGTTCTTCTTTGCCATCACAGACACGCGCGGTTCCACGGTGGGCATGACAGGGCTGACCTGGGGACCATCCATGGAGGCTTACGCGGCTCTGGGCCGCTTCTATCCCGGATATGTATCAGCCTGTTTGTTGCCCGCAATCTGGCGGACCGTCGTAGGCCGCTACCCTGCGCTGCTGCGTGCCGCCTCGGCCCTCCTGTTTGTTGGGCTGGCGTTGCTGTTGCTGTCCCAGCTCTTCCCACTGATCCCGCTGGTGCACCTGTGGCTGCGTTCCCTGATTAACTACTCCGCCGTGCTGGCCACGGCCATTGGGCTCGCCGGGATCTGGTTTTCCAAGGCATTTGCCAGACGCAAAGCAAGACGCACAGCGTAAGACTTTCACAAAACCATTAGATCGTGGCACAATCATGAATGTGTGAACGCGGTTGCAGCCTGGCACCGGAATCAGAGAACGGGTTTCCGGTGAATGTGGCGCCCACGTGATCACAATTGGGGGGATGAGTGGTGGCGGGCTGTTGGGGACCGCCCCCACTCAGCCTTTTTAACCACCCCTTCCACAAGTCTCCAAGCCTTCCCTGCCGGGAATCCGCATTGGCCCGCGACTAAGATGGCTCCATGACCAGCCTTCGCTCCCGCCGTTCTCTTTTCGCCGCTACCCTGGCCGCCGCCGCCCTTGCGCTCTCTGCCTGCGGTGGCGGTCCCACTCCAGCCCAGTCCGGTGGCGATACATCCTTGTCCGATGTGAAATCCAAGGGCGAACTCGTCATCGCAACGGAAGGAACCTACCGCCCGTTCAGCTTCCATGCCGAGGGCGCTGGTGAACTGACGGGCTACGACGTCGAGATTGCCAAAGCGGTGGCTGAAAAGCTGGGCGTGAAGGCGAGCTTCCAAGAGACGCAATTTGATGGCATTTTTGCGGGCTTGGACGCCAAGCGCTTCGATACCATCGCCAACCAGATCTCCATCAATGCCGAGCGCAAAGCCAAGTACGAGTTCTCCAAGCCCTACACCGTCTCCACCGGCGTTGTAGTGACCAAGAAGGACAATTCCAGCATCAACAGCTTCGCCGACCTCAAGGGCAAGACCACCGCGCAGTCGCTGACCAGCAACTTCTACAAGATGGCCGTAGAGGCCGGCGCCAACGTTCAGGCAGTGGAAGGCTGGGCCCAGTCGGCCACCCTCGTACAGCAGGGACGCGTGGACGCAACGGTGAACGACAAACTCACCTACCTGGACTACGCGAAAACCACACCCGATTCCGGATTGAAGGTGGCCGCCGAAGCGCCGGACAAGACCGAGAGCGCCATGGTGTTCCGGAAGGGTTCCACAGAGCTGACCAAGGCTGTAGACAAGGCGCTGGATGACCTCCGGGCAGATGGAACCCTGACGAAGATCTCCGAAAAGTACTTCGGTGCGGATGTCACCAAATAAATGAACTGGGACCTCATCTGGAGTTCCTTCGGGCCGATCATCAGCGGTGCCGTAACGGGCACCATCCCCCTTACGCTGGCCTCCTTTGCTGTGGGCCTGGTGTTGGCCTTGGTGGTGGCGCTGTTGCGGCTGAGCTCGAATTGGCTGCTGTCCGGCATAGGTCGCTTCTACGTCTCGGTTATCCGGGGTACTCCTCTGCTGGTGCAGCTGTTCGTGATTTTCTTCGGCCTTCCCAGCATTGGCATCCGACTGGATCCCTGGCCGAGCGCCATCATCGCCTTCTCCTTGAACGTGGGCGGCTACGCTGCCGAGATCATCCGGGCTGCGATACTTTCAGTGCCCAAGGGACAATGGGAAGCCGGTCACACCATCGGGATGTCCCGCCCCCAAGCGCTGGTGCGCATCATCCTTCCGCAAGCGGCACGCGTGTCCGTTCCACCCTTGTCCAACACCTTCATTTCCCTGGTTAAGGACACTTCGCTCGCTTCACTCATCCTGGTCACTGAACTCTTCCGCAACGCCCAGCAAATCGCTGCGTTCAGCCAGGAGTTCATGGCCCTGTACCTGCAGGCAGCCCTGGTTTACTGGGTCATCTGCCTGGTCCTTTCCACCGCGCAGTCCGCCGTGGAACGGAGATTGGACCGTTATGTCGCCCACTGATGCACCTCAACAGCGCGAACCACGCGTCACCTCGGTCCTCAAGGCCCGGAACCTCGCTAAAGCCTTCGGCAACAACGTAGTGCTCCGCGACATCGATATCGACATCCGGCGCGGCCAGGTGGTGGCCCTCATCGGTCCCTCAGGTTCGGGCAAGACCACTGTCTTGCGCTCGCTTAACGGCCTTGAAATTCCCGACGCCGGTACTGTCACCTTTGGCGGCACGGGCCCCGGCTCCGGCCCTGCAAGCGAGACGTCTGACGGCCTCTCGATCGATTTCGGCGCCAAAGTGGGCAAGAGGGAGATCGCTGCGCTGCGGGACCGCAGTGCCATGGTGTTCCAGCACTACAACTTGTTCCCGCACATGACTGTCCTGAAGAACATCATCGAGGGTCCGGTCCAGGTACAGAAGCGCCCGAAGGCAGAGGCCATCGCTGAAGCCGAGCGATTGCTTGAGCGGGTTGGCCTGGCTGACAAGCGGGATGCTTATCCGTTCGAGCTCTCCGGCGGACAACAGCAGCGCGTGGGCATCGTCCGTGCGTTGGCGCTCCAGCCCCAGCTGCTGTTGTTCGACGAGCCAACCTCGGCATTGGATCCCGAGCTCGTCGGTGACGTCCTGGGCGTCATCAAGGAACTCGCCGAGGAAGGCTGGACCATGGTGATCGTGACGCATGAGTTGGCCTTCGCCCAACATGTGGCTGATGAGGTCATCTTCATGGATGGCGGCGTTGTGGTGGAGCGGGGCCCTGCTGCCGAAGTGCTGCGCGCACCCCGGCAGGAACGGACCAAGCTGTTCGTGAAGCGGCTCCAGCACGACGTCTAAAGCTCTTCGCGCGGTCGCCCCGGCCCGCCCAGCCACCAGGCCCACCCAGCCATCAGGCCACCCAGCCATCAGGCGCGCCCGGCCTTCAGGCGCGCCCAGCCTTTATCGGGCGAACCGCAAGGTGACCAATTGGAACGGGCGCAGGACCAGCTCGGCTGCGTCCTGCCCCACACTCACTCCAGGGGCCTCTACCGGCCGCTCCAGCAGGTCCGTGGCCAGGACGCCATGAGCTTCAAAATTGGCCCTGACAACACCGGCTGAGCGTTGTCCCAAGGATTCGTAAAGACGCACAATGACGTCTCCGGAGCCATCCTCAGCCAGCTTCACTGCCTCCACTACCAAGGCAGGGTTGGACACGGACAGCAGAGGTTCCACTGGCTTGGCACCAGTGACATAGCGGGGCTTCAAGTTGGTGCGGTAGCCCTCCTCCACGGCATCCCCGATCCCTGCTCCAGGCCTAAGGGACAGCTCAAGTGTGTGCTCGCCGCGGTCTGCTTCAGGGTCCGGGAACCTGGCGGAGCGCAGCAGCGAGACACGGACGGTGGTGGTCGTCCCCCCGTCTCCGCGGACAGCTCTGGTGACGTCGTGCCCGTAGCTGGAAGCGTTGCTGACGGCTACGCCATAACCAGGCTCGGCAACGTGGATCCAGCGATGCGCGCAGATCTCGAACTTCGCAGCATCCCATGATGTGTTCGTGTGGGTCGGCCGGAACACATGGCCAAACTGGGTCTCGGAGGCCGAGCGGTCCGCGCGGACATCCAGTGGGAAGGCTATCTTGAGCATCTTTTCGCGTTCTTGCCAGTCCACTGTGGTGGAGATCCCCAGCGACTCCGCACCGGCGTCGAGCGTTATCCGTTGCGTGATGGTGGAGGCACCAACCGTACGCTTGACCACCACGACGGCGCCTTCCTCCGTGCGCTCAAGATCGATGGTTTCCGCTTGGGTCAGTTGGGTGACGTTGCGCCGGTAGAACTCCTCGATGTCCCAGGCGTCCCATTCATTGGGAGTATCCCTGAACAGCTCAAGCAGGTTGCCGGGCTGACCGGGCACCATCGCCTCACGGCCAGTGGCATGGTCCATGAGCGAGGTCAGCAAGCCGTCGCTGTCCACGACAGCGCGGATGATTCCGTTGTCCAGGATGTAGCCGCCACCCTTCTCGCCGGCATCAACACCTGCCTCCGGTTTCACCGCTTCCCCAACGGCCAGTGCCGGCACGCCGCCCCTCTTGTGCGGGGCCGCATTGAGCAGGAACTGCTTGTCTCCTTGGCCGACAAGCGCCTGGGCGGCCTGGCCGATGATGACCTCGAGATCGCGGGCGATCGCCTCGTAATTCCGCTCGGCGTCCTGGTGGACCCACGCAATGGAACTGCCCGGCAGGATGTCGTGGAATTGCTGCAGGAGCACCAACCGCCAGAGCCTCTTGAGCTCCGTTTCGGGATAGGCATATGCCTCGCCAAGGCGCACTGCGGCCGTGGAGCACCACAGTTCTGCTTCACGCAATAGGTGTTCGCTGCGCCGATTGCCGCGCTTGGTCTTCGCCTGGCTGGTGTACGTTCCACGGTGCATCTCCAGGTACATCTCGCCCACCCACACCGGGAGGTTGCGGTACTCGGCTTCGGCCGCCGTGAAGAAGTCCTTGGCCGTGCCCATCCGGACCTTGGGCGAACCTTCAAGATCTGCGGTGCGGCGTGCTGCGGCCACCATCTCACGGGTTGGACCGCCACCGCCGTCGCCATAACCGAAGGGAACCAGTGACATGGTTCCGCGGCCGTGCTCACGGTAGTTGCGCTCCGCATGCGCAAGCTCGCGGGCGTGGAGCTCTGCGTTGTACGTGTCTACGGGCGGGAAATGAGTGAACAACCGGGTGCCATCAATGCCTTCCCAGGTGAAGGTGTGGTGCGGCATCAGGTTCACTTTGTTCCAGGAAATCTTCTGCGTAAGGAACCATCGCAAACCTGCCGACTTGACGATCTGTGGCAGTGCTCCCGAGTAACCGAAGGAATCGGGCAGCCATGCTTCCTGGCACTCCACGTCGAATTCCTTTTGGAAGAAGCTCTTGCCTTCCACGAACTGGCGCGCCATGGCCTCGCCACCGGGCATGTTGGTGTCCGATTCAACCCACATCCCACCGACGGGAACGAACTGCCCGGCCCTGACCTTTTCCCGGATGCGGACAAAGAGCTCGGGATAAAATTCCTTGATCCAGGCCATCTGCTGGGCTGAGGAGCACGAGAAGACGAAGTCGGGGTCCTCGTCCATGAGGGCCACCACGTTGGAAAACGTGCGGGCACACTTGCGGATGGTTTCACGGACAGGCCACAACCATGCAGAATCGATGTGCGCATGGCCAGTTGCCACAAGTTCGTGGGCCGAAGCATAGGCGGGCCGGCTCAGCACTTCTGCCAATGCCTCGCGGCCTGCGGCAGCCGTTCCCGCGACGTCATCCGGATCCATGATGTCCAGCATCCGTTCCAGGGCCCGAAGGATTTCGTGGCGGCGCGGCAGGTCCATGGGGAGCTCGTGCATGAGCCCGCTCAATGTCCAAACGTCCTGGTTGAGTTCCCACACCGTCTCGTTGAGTTCGGCAATGGCAATCCGGCCCAGGCGATACCGGGGTTCCCCGCCCGAGGTCGCCTTATCCCCCAAAAGGGTAGGCGCAAATGACCAACCCTGCGCCACATCCGGGTTGGCTGCCGCCTCAACATAGAAGTCAACGGACAATCCGCCGCCGAGCAGCTTCAGCGGAACGTGGTAGTTACGCGGCGAGATCGCTTTGATGATGCTGGCATCGGCACGCCAGGCCGTGCCTTCACATTGGAACCCCGGCACGTCGCTGTTGAAACCGAGGTCCACGATGATTTCCACCGCCGTCCCCTCGGCTGAACCCCAGCCTTCCGGAACTTCACCCTGGAGCCGGAGCCACTTGGTACTCCACGGCTTACCCCAAGGTGCCCCCGGCTCCTGGGGCGTGAAAAGCTGGCGCATTGCCTCCGCTGCGGGCACGGGTTCTCCGGGCGCGTCCCAGCTGCTCAGCTGCAGCGGGACGGACCTACCGTAAATGGCCGGAAGAAGACGTTCCCGAACGAATCGATCGAGACGCTGTTCAGTGATCCGGCGGTCGTCGTGCAATTAAAACCCCTTAGGCATTGGCTGGTGGCAAAGCGTCATGGCCGGCTGGCGGGCCGGTACGTGATGGACGGCGTTATTAGAGGACACGGCGATTCCAATCGATGGATAAAATCTACGTTGTTCCAGCTCAATAGCCAAGTGATCGAGGACTATCCGCAACGAATGGGGCCTCAGCCGGCCTCCACCCCTACGATCCTGTCCCTCCCCGCGTACACATTCAGGCTGGTACTGCGGCTGAAGCCCACCAACGTGATCCCCGTTTCGTCCGCGAGCTCGGCCGCCAGGCTCGATGGAGCACTGACCGCTGCAAGGACGGGAATGCCCGCCATGGCAGCCTTCTGGACGAGCTCGAACGACGCCCGGCCGGATACTTGAAGAACTGTTCCTTTCAGCGGCAGCTTGCCTGCCCGCAAAGCCCAACCCACCACTTTGTCCACGGCGTTGTGGCGGCCAACGTCTTCCCGCAGGCACAACAGCTCGGAAGTACCGTCGTCGTGAACCCTGAAAAGGCCCGCGGCATGGACGCCGCCTGTTTTGGCGAAGACCGCCTGCGCCTCACGCAACCGGTCCGGGAGGGCAGCCAGCGCTTTTACGGGGATGGTCACGTCGTCGTCCGCAGGACTGTGCCGCGAGGACTTCCGGACGGCGTCGATCGAGTCGGTGCCGCAAATGCCGCAGGAGCTTGAAGTGTAGACGTTACGGCCCGTATCCGGACGTTCGACGTCGGGTCGCAGCTGTGCGTCCACGACATTGAAGGTCTGTACGCCGTTCTCGTCCTCCCCTGCGCAGAAACGTTCGGAAACGAGTTGCCCCGGCTCCCAGATGATGCCCTCGGAAACAAGGAACCCCGCCACCAGGTCGAAGTCGTCTCCGGGGGTCCGCATGGTCACCGAGAACGACATATCGCCGAGGCGGATCTCCAGGGGCTCCTCGACCGCGAGGACGTCTTCTTTGTACCGGACAGGGTGTTCCAGGGCCTGGGGCGATCCGTCAAGAACGAACTTATGCAGCTTTCGGCGCTGGGTCACACGTCCCATGTCAGGATCCGTTCTCCTCTGGGTGTTTTACGAACCGCACAGTCATGGCCTTGTAGCCGGGCGTGTTCGATTCGCGGGCCACAAGCTCGCGGTGCACCAGGGCGTTGGCTTCCGGGAAGTATGCGGCCGCGCAGCCCTTGGCTGTGGGGTATGCGATCAGCCGGAACTTGTTGGCCCGCCGCTCCGTGCCGGCAAACGTGGAAATGACATCCACCAGGTCACGGTCTTTGAAACCCAGGCCAGCGAGGTCTTCCTCATGGACCAGGATCACCCTGCGGGCGTCCGAGACTCCGCGGTAGCGGTCGTCAAGGCCATAGAACGTGGTGTTGTACTGGTCGTGGCTACGAACCGTCTGCAGGATCAAGTGGCCCTCTGGAGCTTGAAGATACTCAAGCGGACTAACCGTGAACCGTGCTTTGCCGATGTCAGTGGCGAAGGTACGGGTATCCCGTGGCGGGTTCGGGAGGACAAAACCGTTCTTCGTGCGGACCCTGGCGTTGAAGTCCTCGAACCCCGGAATAACGCGTGAGATGTGGTCCCGGATCACGTCATAGTCCTCAGCCATGGCGCGCCAGTCAACGCCGTGGTCATCCCCGAGTGTCGCTTGCGCCATGCGGGCCACGATGACGGGTTCGCTCAGGAGGTGCTCCGAGATCGGAGCCAGCCTGCCCTGCGTCTTGTGGATGACCGACATCGAATCCTCTACGGAGAGGAACTGCTTGCCCTTGGGGTGTTTGTCGTCCGTGTCCGTGCGTCCAAGCGTGGGCAGGATCAGGGATGTCTTTCCGTGCACCACGTGGGCCCGGTTCGGTTTGGTTGAGATGTGGACAGTCAGGCCGGCTGTTTTGAGCCCGGCTTCCAATGCTGATGTGTCAGAACCGGCTGCAGCAAAGTTTCCGCCCATGGAAACGAAGACATCCACCTCCCCCTTTTCCAGGGCGTGCTGGGTCTCCACGGAGTCATATCCATGCTCGCGGGGCATCCGGAATCCAAACTCCTTGTCCAGCGCGGCAAGGAAGGGTTCGCGTGGCTTCTCCCAGATACCCATGGTGCGGTCACCCTGGACGTTCGAGTGGCCACGCACAGGGCACGCGCCGGCTCCACGCTTACCGAAGTTGCCTTGGAGCAGGAGCAGGTTGATGATCTCCTTCAGCGTATCCACGGAGTGCGGCTGCTGGGTCAAGCCAAGCGCCCAGCAAATAATGGTTGCCTTGGACTTGGCCATCAGCCCCGCCACAGTGACGATTTCCCCGCGCGACAAGCCGGTTGCGCGCTCAGTCTCATCCCAGTCCAGCTGGGACCGTGCCTTCGCGTACGCTTCGAAGCCCTCGGTCTGCTTTCCGATAAATGACTTATCGACCACCGTCCCCGGGTTCCGCTTCTCTTCCTCCAGGAGCAAGTGGCCCAGCGCCTGGAACAGAGCGAGGTCGCCACCGACCTTGATCTTGAGGAACTCATCGGCGATAGTAGTGCCGCCCCCGATCACGCCGTTGAGGGACTGGGGGTCCTTGAAGTTCAGCAGTCCCGCTTCCGGAAGCGGGTTCACGGCAACGATCTTTCCGCCGTTGTTCTTGCAGTCACGCAACGCGGACAGCATGCGGGGATGGTTGGTCCCGGGATTCTGGCCCACCACGAACACCAGTTCAGCGTGGTGGATGTCTTCCAGCGAAACAGTTCCCTTGCCGATTCCGATGGTCGGGTTCAGCGCGCTGCCCGAGGACTCATGGCACATGTTGGAGCAGTCCGGCAGGTTGTTGGTGCCCAGGCTGCGGGCAAACAACTGGTACATGAACGCGGTCTCATTGGCCGTCCGGCCGGAGGTGTAGAAAACACAGCGATCGGGCGTGGTGGCATTGATATGCTCCCCGATCAAGGCAAAGGCATCAGTCCAACTGATCGGGGAATAGTGGGTATCCCCCGGTTTGAGGACTACGGGCTCGGCGATCCGTCCTTGGCTTCCCAACCAGTATTCGGTCTTGTCTTCAAGATCTGCGATGGAATGTGCTGCCCAGAATTCGGCCCCCACCGTCCGCGTGGTGCTTTCCTCAGCGATTGCCTTGGCGCCGTTCTCGCAGAATTCAGCGGGACTCCGGCGTCCCGTGATGGATTCCGGCCAGGCGCAGCCCGGGCAATCAAAGCCGTCATGCTGGTTAACCCTGAGCATGGAGCGGACCGTGCGGGCTACTCCTGCCTGGGAGTAGCCCCTTTCAAGGGCGACAGTGACAGCCTTGAGGCCTGCCGCAGCTTTCTTGGGCGGGTGGATTTGCAGGTCATCTTCATTGATGTCCTGTTCGGGAGCATGCCTGTTCATGGGTCCATCATTGCAAGCCCGGGCACCCCGTTACCACCTGCGTCCATCCGGGGACCTTCAGGATTCCAGCGCGCTCCAGTCAACGGGACCGGAAGGGGCCTTCTTTTGTTGCCGGGCCGGCGCCTTTCGTTTCCCTTCACCCGCTTTGGGCATGGGCAGGGGTTTGCCCCAAGGCAAGGGAAAGGCGGGGACCAGCTCCCCCATCTGGACACCGTGTGGCGGGACCACCAGGACGCCATCCGCTCCTGCCAGCCCGCGCATCATTCCAGGACCTGCGTGCTGCGCGGGCGATGCCAATCCGTAGACCAGTTTGAAAGGCATCAGGCGCGTCCGTCCAGGATCGGCGTCGATCATCGCACCGCTGGGAACCTCACCAACGTCCTCCAGGTTCCTGTGGCCGAGCGCTGCGAGCAGCGGCCCGCCAACCGTGAAGAGCGCCATCATGGCGGCAAGCGGATTCCCGGGCAGGCCCAGCACGAAGCGTCCGTCCGGAAGCTCCGCCAATACGGCAGGGTGCCCCGGACGCATGGCAATGCCATCGATCAGCAGCCGGCCACCCAGTTCAGCCACGGCTCTCCTGAAATGGTCCGTCCCCGAGCGTCCGGTCCCGCCCGTAGTAATAACGACGTCGGCCGGCGGCTCCGCTGTGGCATATGGTTCTGCAGGTTCAGGCTCGGTGTCCTGCAAAGCCGCAAGCCAGTCGTCGTAGTTGTCGCCTACCTTAAGTTGCTCCCCTGGAATGCCACCCAAGAGTTCGACGACGGCGCCAAGCTGGGGTCCGAAGGTATCGCGGACCTTGCCCGGTACGGGAACGCCCTGCGTCACAACTTCCGAGCCCGTCAGGAGGAACCGAACCAAGGGTTTCCCCAGGACCTCCAGCTCATCCAGGCCGGCCAGGGCAGCCAAGGCGATGTGCGCAGGATTGAGGATGGTTCCGGCTTTGAGCAGCACGTCCCCTTCTGCAGCTTCTTCGGCAGCCTTGCGGATGTGCTGGCCATTGCGGGGCTCCCCCGGCTTCGCTGCCCCGCCAAGCGCAAGGATTGGAAGGCCGTCGTCGTCGGTGGTAATGACCCCGCTCTCGGTGCGCAAAACAGCCTTCGCGCCTGGCGGAATGAGTCCCCCGGTAACGATGGGACTGGCCTGGTGGGGAGCAAGCCTGTGTCCGGGCTCAACAAGAATCCAAGGACCTGTTCCGTTGACGGCCCAGCCGTCCATGGCGGAGGACGCGTAGTGCGGCATGTCCTGTACGGCGACCGCGTCCGAGGCAAGCGTCCTTCCCAAGGCGGCCTTCAGTGGCACCGGGCTTGGCGGGATCGGAGCAGCGACGTCGAAGGCGCGCTGCCGGGCCTCATGCCATGTGTGTGCCGCGTGGTGGCCCTGTCCGGGGGCCTCGGTCATTCCGCCTCAGTCCCGGGCTCCAGGTATTGCTTGGCAACCTGGCGGGCCAGGTCAAGGGCGGCGCTCATGGCGGTGTCGTCCGCCGCCTGGCCGATCCCCCTGGCCATACCAGCAGCGTAACCGGCGATGAACGTAGTCAGGGGCGCGGCAGGCCGCACCACGGAGTGGGCGGCAACTCCTGCCACTGCGAGGACTTCATTGATATCCACTTCAACGCCCTCAAGCTCAAAGGCCTGCAACAGTGTGCGGCACCAGTCCTCGAGCGTCTCTTCCTGGCTCTTCATGTCCGCCTCCTGCTCGTTGTGTATGCCCAGGGCCGCAGCGTCCTCCCATGTGTCCACATCATCGGTAGACCCATCGGGAACAGTAACGGCCAGCAGGTTCAGCCTAGCAAGCAGCCGGAACACTGAAGAGTTCGTTAACCCCGAAGTTGCAGAAGCTGCGGAAACTTCCCTTTCCAAAGCCCGGGTGCTGTAAACCCCCAGGAGAGGCTGTTGCCGGCCATCGGCTGAAACGGCCATGGCGCCCTCCGCTTCGGGGTGCGCACGCAGTTCTTCCCACAGGGGCGCAATGCCCCTGGCGGCGTGCGGCATGTCGCAAGCCAGGACGAGCGTCCATGGCGCTGGGTTGACTGCCTGCCGAAGAGCCGCCGCCTCATGAAGGGCCGCCAGACCGGCAGCAATCGCAGCGGCAGGGCCAGCAAAGGCCGGCTCCTCCCGGGCACTAAGAACTCCATCAGGCAGGACACCGCCGATACCAGAGGTGTCCGGACCAACCACAACCACAGCGGAGGCTCCTCGTGCGGCCTGCAGGGCATGCGAAAGGAGGCTGGCGCCGTCGAACGTCAATCCGGGCTTGGGCACGCCACCGAGGCGGGTGGCCCTGCCACCCGCCAGAATCACAGCGTTGAACTCCATCCGCCCAGAGTACCCGGACGGCGGGAGGGCAACAGAAATCGATCAGGCGGCGGATTCCGGCAACAGGAACGGGTCCCAGTCCGGCGCAGGTTTCTCGAGTTCTTTGATCTGCCACATGGTTCCTGTGGGCACGCCGGGTTTGAAACGAAGTTTCCAACCCATCTCGGCGAGCGTGTGGTCACTCTTGGCGTTGTTGCATTTCAAACACGCCGCAACCAGGTTTTCCCAGGAATCCGCGCCGCCCCTGGATTTGGGGTGGACGTGGTCTATGGTGTGGGCTGTTTTCCCGCAGTAGGCGCAGCGATGGCCGTCGCGGCGGAGTACCCCGCGGCGGCTCACGGCGGTGATCCTGTTGTACCGGGGCCGGATGTAGCGATTAAGAAGGATCACGGATGGTCGTCCGAGAATCTCCTGTGGCCCGACGACAGGCTCGTCGCCTTCGGCCACTACGCTAGCTTTTCCAGTCAGCACAAGGACCAGCGCCCGGCGGAAGGTTACTACCGCCAGCGGTTCATATCCAGCATTCAGAACGAGTGTGCGCATGCACGTACCTCTTCACGGCCGCACCCGTCAGGGGCACGAGGGCCGGCTGCCCTCTGCTTGTACGGGCTGTGGATCGACAACACAAGGGTAAGCACTTGTATGCCGTATCAACGAATTTTTCTGTCGTTTCGGCTGTGGTGTTGGCGAAAATTCATGCGCGGGACACCTTGCAGAGGACGCGCACATTCCCTGAGGCCACGGAATCGGACTTGCGCCCCCCCGGATTTGGGTGTCGGCAGCCCGCTTCTCTGGCTGCCACGAAAACCGGTGATTAAAGCAGAACACCCCGCCGACCTGAGCCTGCGGGGTGTTCCGTGAAGTAAGTGATCAGCCGTTGACGCGGATGAAAACGGGGCCGGAGCCAACGTTCACGCTGAACAGTGCCGTGGTGGATCCGTTCCATCCACCGTGGACTGCCATGCCGTTGCCGACGTAAACAGCGATGTGTGCCATTCCGCCATAGCCGCCGTTGGCGTAGTAAGCGAGATCGCCAGGCTGGGCTTCAGCTGCACTGACCGTGCGGCCGAGGGAGAGGTAGCCGGCCGGCCAGTCGTGGAAGTGAATACCGACCGCGGCCAGCGAGTTGGTCACCAGCATGGTGCAGTCCTGTGTGACGCCGAGCTGTGCGTAGGCCGCTGCAGCGATAGCTGCACCGAGGCCGCTGGATGCAGCGGGCGCCTTGGCTGCGGACGCGTCAGCGTTGACCGCCAAAGTTGCGGTGCCACCGGCAGCCGGAGCTTCCTTGGCGGTCGCCTTCTGGACGACGGGAGCCGGGGCTTCCTCAGTCTTGACCACAGGGCGCTCATAGGAGATGGCAACGCTGGAATCAGCAGCAATGGTGGCCTGGGCAACCGACTGCACGTCAAGGGTGGAAGCAGACGTAGATTCCCGCTGAACGTTGGTGTCCGCAGCATTGGCAGCAACTCCGCTGGTCAGGACAAGGCCCGACGCAGCTGCGATCACTGCTGCCTGACGGCCAACGCCACCGGCGTTGTCGCTGACAGCCTTGGCAATGACGGCAAGTGAGCTGGTCTTGGGGGCCTCAGCTCTATGCCGTGCAACCTTGTTTGCACTGGTCATGATTACTCTCTTTTCGTAGCCGCGCACGCTGGGACCGCACGCGGGTTATGGGCTGCCAGCACTTGGGGGGCATGCTGGCTTACCCCGAATGGGATTTCCTAGCGGAGGGTGTAGAACGAGGATGTGCCGGTGGAGGCCACGGAGTGCAGGAGCGTGCCCTGGCTGGGGTTCAAAGCGCTGATCATCATGCCGTTGCCGACGTAGATGCCCACGTGGGCTCCGCCGTTCTGAACGACGAGGTCGCCAGGGGCAGGGGTGCTGGTGGGGGTCATGATCGTCCAGGCATTGACGCGGGGGATGCTGATGCCGGCCTGGGCGTAAACCCACTGGGTAAATCCGGAGCAGTCCCAGCCGTTGGGGGAAGTGCCGCCCCAAACGTAGGGGTGGCCGATGCCGGTGTAGGCAATTGCTGCAAGTCCGGAGGCTGCCGCGCTTGAAGCAGCATCCTTGGCCTTGGAGGACAGGGCACCGAGGGTGCTGTTCGCTTGGTCTTCGGTCGACGTGCGCTGGGAGGCCCGCTGAACCTTGGGAGCTTCCTTGGTGACCACAACGGGGCTTTCGAAGGAAACCGTTGCGGTGGGCTCCGCGGTAACAACTGCGGTGGCGACCAACTGCTGGGTGCTGGAAGATTCCGACTTCGAAACGTCGGTGTCAGCGGCCTGGGCCGGGAGTCCAACACTGAGAACGAGCCCCGAGGCTGCGGCCAGAACGGCGGCTTGGCGGCCTACGGTGCCTGCATTGGTTGAGACAGCCTTGGAAAGGGTGTTCAACGGGTTCGTGCGAACCAATTCGGCGCGATGGCGCGCAGGGGTAGTGCGTGATGACACGAAGGTAGCCTCTCCCAATGCCTGCGAGGTGAGCTGTCGGATTCGGATGGGAGTCATCCGGCCGCGCGGCTTCAAGGAAGCTTCTGCGACTTAACCCCAAGGTCTTCTGACTCGAAGACCAAAATTGGTTCCCCCGCCCCTGCCAGACGATTTTTGCGAACGGACCTCGAGTGGTGGCAGAGCTAGGCAATCCACTCAAGTGCACCGGCCCCCTAAAAAGCCGATGCGCTTTAGACGGTACAACAGATGTTCGTGAATGTCACATTCAGGTCACGGGGCGTGTCATGGATGCGAGAGACAACCATCAAATTGCTCAGAGCCAGCCCATGGGATCTACGACTTCGCCGTTTACCTGGACCTCGAAGTGGAGGTGGCAGCCGGTAGATGCTCCTGTGGTGCCACTCAGCGCGACGGTATCGCCGCGGCTGACAGTCTGCCCCACCTTGACGTTGAAGGACGACAGGTGGTTGTACGTGGTCTCAAGGCCGTTGCCGTGATCAATCACAACGCGATTGCCTCCGCCGTACTCATGCCACCCGGCGAACGTGACCTTGCCTGCAGCGGCGGCGTGGACGGCGGTTCCGCACTGGGCCACGAAGTCCTGGCCACGGTGGAAGTCACCGGTGCCGCCGGTAAGGGGGCTGACGCGGTAGCCAAACGGCGATGCCGTGACCAGCTTGTCCAGAGGACTTCCCAAGGTGCCAAGTGAGGAAGCACGCTGAATGCTCCCCGCTGACTGGGCGCTCAACAGCTGCTTGAGCTTGCCGTCCGGGTCAGCGGCGGTGGCCACTGCGGCACGACTGAAATCGATTTTGGCAGAGGCTGCTGCAGAAACTTCGGGCTGGCTGCCACCGGGCACGGAGAGCGCCGCCTCGGTCTGGCCCGATTCCGACGTGGCCATGACGGGGCTTGTGGCAGGCAGACCTACAGTCAGGGCAAGTCCGGTGGCTGCAAGCGCGACACCGGCCTTCTGCCCTACACCACTGGCTGACGCGAAGTCGGCTACCTGGCGCAACGGGCTCTTACGGCGGCGCACCTGACGCGGGGTGTCGCGTGGCCGGATCTCCATTGCGGCGCGGGCTGGCCGCAGCTCAGCAGTGGGGCCGGACGCACGGCGACGGCCCCTGACGTTCTGCGATGTCAAACTCTGTTCCTCTCTGGAAAGCCTGCGAAGTTAGCTGTCGGATTCGGGTCAGAGAGTTCAAAGACCCGGTCCGCACGAAGCGCAAACGGCACACAGGTATCCCCGGAAGGACTTGCGTTAGTAGGCACTTCTGCTGCGGACTTCACCCCAAGGCTGCTTCTTTAGGCAGCCGCTTGTGGTTCCCCCGCCTCTGCCAGTAGTTGATGACACACCTGATCTGCTGGCAGAGCTCGGCTCCAGATCAGGTAACGCTTTGGTATCGGCGCTAGTAGATAACTATAGGTGATTAAAGCCCGCAGTAATAAATTCGTTATCTTTCCAAAACGACCGTGTTGCGGGTGCTCCATATCATCAGTCGCGGAAAGCCGCAGGTCATACGCGCGCCAACCACCACAAAGTGAGATCCGACACTCCCGTGGTCAGGGCAAGTCAGAGTCAGCTGACGGCGACGAAGACGTGCGCAGCGACCTCGGGAGGCAGCTCCAGTGCTCCTTCAATGCCCGGAACGCGGACGGAGATGTACTCCCCCACCCGTTCCAAGGAGACGGTTGCGCCAGGACGAATTCCGCCTTCATCGAGCTGGGTGAGGAGCTCGGGCTCAACCTGGATGGGTTCAGCAAGCCGGCTGACCACTACACGCGAATCGGCAGCGTACCCGTCCATCGCATGCAGCAGGTTCACGTCCAGGCGGGAAAGAGGCTGGTTGGCGAGGCCGCCAAGGGCTTCCAAGCCCGGAATAGGGTTGCCATATGGTGACTCTGTGGGGTGCTGCAACAACTCATAGAGCCGCCGTTCCACCCGTTCGCTCATGACGTGTTCCCAGCGACATGCTTCGTCATGAACGTACGCCCAGTCCAGACCAATGACGTCCGCCAGGAGCCTCTCGGCAAGGCGGTGCTTCCGCATGACCTCGGTGGCCCGCTTGCGCCCGACTTCGGTCAGCTCCAGGTGGCGGTCGTTGGACACAATCACCAGGCCGTCACGCTCCATGCGTCCAATGGTCTGGGAAACCGTGGGACCCGAGTGCCGCAGACGCTCCGCGATGCGTGCGCGAAGAGCCACGATGTTCTCTTCTTCAAGCTCCAAAATGGTCCGAAGATACATCTCAGTGGTATCGATCAGATCCGTCATCCAGCTCAGCTCTCCTCGAACGCATTTCTTGCGTAATCTCCACCGTACCGCGTCCCAGCCAAGGTGGACGGTGTGCAACCGACACCTCCGGAACGTCAATCCAAGCCTAGCTTATTTGGAATTACTCTGGATAATTTTTCCCTGGGTCGAAATGCCTGTGGTGATCCGGCATTCCACGTGGCGGACTATGACACCCGCAGATTCCTGACGCTGGGTCCGGTCAGGCAGAATGAGGGAGTCGAAGGGGCAGCCGATGCCACCTGCCCACCTCCCCCTCTCTAACCGATACCCATTGGAGCCACACGTGAGCGACAACAGCATCACTATTCCCGCCGACCTGCTGCCCAAGGACGGACGATTCGGCGCGGGACCGTCCAAGGTCCGCCCGGAACAGGTCCAGGCCCTGTCTGCCGCATCGACCACCATTCTTGGCACGTCCCACCGTCAGGCGCCGGTCAAGAACCTGGTGGGTTCGGTCCGCGAAGGACTCAGCCAGTTCTTCCGTGCACCCGAGGGCTACGAGGTTGTCCTCGGCGTCGGCGGTTCCACTGCTTTCTGGGATGTAGCAGCTTTTGGGCTCGTTGAGAAAAAGGCCCAGCACCTTTCCTTCGGTGAATTCGGTTCCAAGTTTGCCGCGGCCACCAACAAAGCCCCCTTCCTGGATGCATCCTCCATCATCACGTCCGAGCCCGGCACGCGGCCGGTCTCCCAGGCGGAGGCCGGGGTTGACGTCTATGCCTGGCCCCAGAACGAGACTTCAACCGGTGTTGCAGCCCCTGTAAAGCGCGTCGAAGGCGCCGATGACGGTTCGCTCGTCCTGGTGGACGCCACTTCAGCCGCCGGCGGGCTGGACGTCGACGTCGCCGAATCGGATGTCTACTACTTCGCCCCGCAGAAGAACTTCGCCTCTGACGGTGGCCTGTGGCTGGGCCTGTTCTCCCCGGCAGCGTTGGAGCGCGCGGCCCGGATCAAGGCCAGCGACCGCTGGATTCCGGACTTCCTGGACCTGCAGACCGCTATCGACAACTCCAAACTGAACCAGACGTACAACACACCTTCACTGTCCACGCTGGTGACTTTGGATGCGCAGGTGCAGTGGCTCAACAGCAATGGTGGACTGGACTTCGCCAGCAAGCGCACGGCAGACTCTGCCAGCCGCATTTACTCCTGGGCCGAGGCGTCCGAGTACGCAACACCGTTCGTCGCGAAGGCTGAGGACCGCTCCAACGTCATCGCCACGATCGACTTCGATGACTCCATCGACGCCGCGGCAATCGCCAAGATCCTGCGGGCCAACGGCGTCGTGGACACCGAGCCGTACCGCAAGCTTGGACGAAACCAGCTTCGCATTGCCACGTTCGTCGCTATCGAACCGGACGACATCTCGGCCCTGCTCGCCAGCATCGACTACGTCGTGGGCGAACTCAAGAAATAAACTGAAGAAGTAACTGTCGCGGAATTCCGCGCAAGGCAGGAAACGGCGTCGTCAGGGTTCTTCCCGGACGGCGCCGCTGCCGTTAATCGCCCAGGCGGGCGACGTCGTCGTCATCGTCGTCGTTATCCACCGCGTCAGGATCGGCGGCTTCGGCGGCAGCGTCTTCCTCGGCCTGCACGGCTTCCTCGGACACTTCCTCCACCGTCTCCTCCACCAAGGGTGTCTCGTCTTCCGGGCGGACACGCTTTGCCCACGGGACCCATTCCGGGGCAAGGATGGAATCCTCGGAGGGCAGGAGCCCCAGCTCGCTGACTGTGACGATCTTCGACCGGGAATTGCGCGTGATCACGGCATACCACTGCCACCCGCCGTATCCGGCAAGCTTGGACTCGAACAAGTGCGTGACCACGCGGTCGCCCTCGGACTTTGCGCCTACGTGGGCACCTACCTCGCCCGGGTTCGCGATAGTCTCCACCGCTTCCCGCGCGACGTCGACGGCGGCGGCCAGGAACGCATCCGGCTTGCCAGTGCGCCACACCGGGATGCCTGCCCGCGGCTTCGCTGCGACCGGCTTCCGCGCAGGGGTGTCGCTGTTTTCAGGGGCTTGCCCGTTGACAGGATTCCCCCCGGTGACAGGGACGTCGGCGGCAGAAGTGACGGCCCCAGGGCTGGCCTGTGCGTCCCTTCCGGCCTGTGTGTCCTGTGCGGATTCCGAAGTCATGGCGGTTCCTAGGCTTCCAGCTCGTCGGCAACCTTGCGCAGAGCCATACCGATGGCCTTGGCCTTGTTGCCTTCGGGGTACTTGCCGGAAGACAAAGTACCGGACAGGTTATCCAGCACGGTCACGAGGTCCTGCACCAACGGCGCCAGGTCTTTGGCGTTCATCCGCTTGGCCTTGGCGATGGAGGGCGTCTTGTCCAGGACCCGAAGGCCCAATGCCTGGGCACCGCGACGGCCATCTGCCACGCCAAATTCCACACGCGTACCGGCTTTGAGCTCGGTTACGCCTGCGGGCAGTGACGTCTTGGGCAGGAATACCTCCTGGCCGTCCTCAGCCGCGAGGAATCCGAAGCCTTTTTCCTTGTCATACCACTTGACCTTGCCGGTGGGCACGTAATCAACCTTCTTCGTTCTTGCTGTGGAGACACGTCGTGCCGCCACCGCATCCGCAGGGATTTGCGGGATCGAGGGAGACAGCACGGTCCGTGTTGGTCTGTTACTTCAAGGTTATCCTGCCGGACCACCTATTCATGCTTTGCCGCCGCTTTGCGGCGCCTTTGCTTCACGCTTGCGGTGCCTTTGCCCATGGGCCTGGTCCGTGTGGCCCTGCTGCTAGCGTTAGGCGCATGACTTCCCCGGGTTACCGCCGCCCCCTCATGATCGTTGCCGCCATGATCGCCGTCCTGTCCTTGGCCGCAGTGGGCGCGGTCATGGCCATCGCCTTTAACAGTGGAGTTGCGCCGGTGTGGATCACGTCCACCGCCCTCTATGGGCTGCCGGTTGCCTTCATGCTTGCAGTGGTCCTGGTGTTGGACGCCATCCGTCAACGGCGCCGGCAGTAGCGAATGAAGCACCGTCAATAGCAAATCAACCGGGGCAGCTTTGCCCTGGCCACGCACGAGCGGCCCGGTGGCGGTAACGTTGGATTGATGTCCCTCATTCGCGCGCTCAGCAAGGAACTGGAAGCGCGCAGCGACAATTCGCTGCGGGCCTTGTTTGCCGCGCGACCCGACCTGATTTCTCCCATGGCCCCGGACTTCGCTGCCTTGGCAGCCCGGGCAAGTGCGCGGGTCAGCGTGCAACGGGCGTTGGAGCGGCTGACGAAGCCCGAAATGCAGGTTTTGGAAACGCTTCATCTGTGCACGAATGCCGATACCGGGCACAGTGTTTCCGCTGCCGGGCTCAAGAAGGTCATTGCTGGTTCCACGCTGTCTGCACTGGAACCGATTCTCGCAAAGCTTCAGGAGTTGGCGCTTATCCACCGGGCCGATCCTCCTGCGGCAGCAAACTCACAACCGAGTTCCCGGCAACGGTTCTACCTTCCAGTTGGAAGCCTGAAGGACGTGATCGGCATCTATCCGGCCGGCCTGGGCCGAAGCTACACAGAGCTGGTCAGGTTGCAGCCGGCTTTCGCCCAACGCGTGGTCCAGCTCGTAGCCGAGCTCCATCAGTGCGGCCTGGACATCCACCCCGCCAGCACGCCAATGGACGCAGCCTTGTCCCTGCAACGCTGGACGTCAAGTGCAGAGAATGTGCGCGCCATTCTGGCCACTGCGCCCGAAAGGACCGTCGGCTTACTGGACAAGTTCGGCAGTTGGGCCATGGGCGCGGTCCCCCAAGCTCAACGCCGGGCCTCCGTAACCCACGAAAGCGCCGACGTCGGGCCTGTTGACTGGCTGCTGGCCCGCGGCCTGTTGGTTCCATTGGACGCCGGCCACGTCGAATTGCCGCACAGTGTCGGCATAGCACTGCGCGGTGGTGCGATCATTGACGACTTCACCCTGACCCCTCCGGTTCCGGAACTGGGCCACACGAGTGCTGCCCTCCGACGCAACGCCGCGATGGGCGCCATCGCCGAGACACTACGGCTCACCAGCGAGGTGCTGTTCGCGGTTCGTGAGCAGCCATTGGCAACCCTCCGGAGCGGCGGCGTAGGCGTGCGTGAGCTGCGGCGACTTGCAGAATCCATCCGGTGCGGCGTCCACGAAACTGCCCTCCTGCTGGAGTTCTGCGCACTGGCCGGCCTTCTGCGGCTGGACGTTGACAGTTCCACGTGGATCCAGCCGCCGTCGTTGGAATGGCTTTCCCTGCCGCGACAGGAACAGTGGCTCTGGCTGGTGAACGCCTGGTTGGCCAGCGAGCGGGCACCTTCGATGGTGGGCCAGCCCCTCCCGGGGTCGACGTCCGGTTCGCCATCCCATCCAGGTTCCGCCGGCAGCACCATCAATGCATTGTCCGCCGAGGCTCAAAGGCCCGACGCTCCAGTGGTCCGGCGCAGGATCCTGGAGATCCTCAATGAACTGACCGCTGAGGCGGCCGCTCCGGATGGCAAAGCACCTGTCCTTGACGCGCGCGCGGTGCTGCAACGCGCGGAATGGACGCAGCCCCGCATGTCCCGCCGGTTCAGCTCCCTGGTGAGGGGGATCCTGGAAGAAGCCACTTTGTTGGGCTTGATGGGCTCCGGGGCCTTCACACAGTTGGGGTCTGCCATCGCGCTCGGCCATCCGGAGGAGGCAATGACCCTCCTCGGTGAACACCTGCCAGCCGCGGTCAACCACATCCTCCTGCAGGCGGACCTCACTGCCGTGGCACCCGGTTATCTCGCGCCCGAACTCAGCGAAACGCTGCTGCTCATGGCCGACGCCGAGGGCCAGGGCCCCGCGTCAATCTACCGTTTTTCCACGGCAACCATCCGCAGGGCCCTCGACGCCGGCCAGGATGCGGAATCGCTGTTGACGTTCCTCCGGGAGCATTCAGCCACGGACGTACCGCAACCGCTCGAGTACCTGGTGCAGGACACAGCATCCCGACACGGACGTTTGCGAATCGGTTCCAGTGCCAGCTTCATCCAAAGCGACGACGAATCCGCCATCACTGACCTGTTGCAGGAGGCCCGCACGTCTGCACTGAGCCTGGTTCGGATCGCTCCGACCGTGCTGACGTCCTCTGCCAGCCCCAAGGAGACTGCACGTGTGCTGCGCGAGCTGGGACTTTCGCCTGCCGTCCAGGACGCGGAACCCGCCGTCGTCCGCTTTAAACGGACAGCGGCAGTGCCGGGCAGCGCGCGTCCGGTCTATACGGCACCGCGGACGGCCCCACCGGACGACGACGTCGAAGCCCAGCTTTCGGTCTTGCGGCAGCACCGTGGCGTCCCGGCTGATGCGACAGGCGAAGCTTCCACACAGCTCGGCCTGGAAACGCTGCAGAAGGCCATCCGCCTCAAACAGGCGGTCACCATGAACGTGGTGGACAGCCTGGGCAATGCGAACATCGAAACAGTGGTCCCTGTCTCCGTCTCCGGTGGCCGCGTGCGGGTCTTCGATCCCGGCAAGGAAACTGAGCGTGTACTGTCCATCCACCGGATCATCGATGTAGAACCAGCAGGAGAGCTGCACAAGTGAGGATGCAAGAGTGACCGACGGTCCACTGATCGTACAAAGCGACAAAACCATTCTGTTGGAAGTCGACCACGAGCTCGCCACGGAAGCCAGGCACGCCATTGCGGCATTTGCTGAACTGGAGCGCGCTCCCGAGCACATGCACAGCTACCGGCTGACGCCTCTTGGGCTGTGGAACGCCCGGGCCGCCGGACTCGACGCCGAGCAGGTGTTGGATACGCTGCTGAAGTACTCCCGCTTCCCGGTCCCGCATGCATTGTTGATCGATATCGAAGAGACCATGTCCCGCTATGGCAGGCTTCGCCTCGAAAAGGATCCACAGCATGGTTTGGTGATGCGCACTGACGACTACCCCGTACTGGAGGAAGTCATCCGCGCCAAGAAGATCTCCCCGCTCCTTGGGCCCAGGATCGATGGCGAGACTGTGGTGGTTCATTCCTCGCAGCGAGGCCAGCTCAAGCAGTTGCTCCTCAAGTTGGGATGGCCGGCCGAAGACCTTGCCGGATACGTCAACGGGCAGCCGCACCTGATCATGCTCGATGAAACAGGCTGGCAGTTGCGCCCTTACCAAAAGTTGGCCACGGAGAACTTCTGGGCCGGCGGCAGCGGCGTCGTCGTTCTTCCTTGTGGTGCGGGAAAGACCTTGGTGGGCGCGGCCGCCATGGCGACGTCCTCCACTACAACGCTGATCCTGGTCACCAACACGGTTTCGGCACGGCAGTGGAAGGACGAACTGCTCAAGCGGACGTCCTTGACCGAAGATGAGATCGGCGAATATTCGGGTGCGGTCAAGGAAGTCAGGCCCGTCACCATCGCCACCTACCAGGTACTCACTACCAAGCGCGGTGGACTTTACCCGCACCTTGAACTCGTGGACGGTCATGACTGGGGCCTGATCATCTATGACGAGGTGCACTTGTTGCCCGCCCCGATCTTCCGAATGACGGCGGACCTGCAGGCCCGGCGAAGGCTCGGACTGACGGCCACACTGGTGCGCGAGGATGGCAGGGAGGGTGAAGTCTTCAGCCTGATTGGGCCCAAGCGCTACGACGCTCCATGGAAGGACATCGAAGCGCAGGGCTACATCGCACCGGCGGATTGCGTTGAAGTCCGCGTCGATTTACCCCGCGACGAGCGGGTGGCCTACGCCATGGCCGATGACGCCGACAAATACCGGCTGTGCGCAACCTCCGAGACAAAGACCCGACTGGTGGAGCAGCTCGTGGCGGCGCACAAGGGCGAGCAACTGCTGGTCATCGGCCAGTACATAGACCAACTGGACGAGATCGCCGAGCGGCTGGATGCTCCGTTGATCAAGGGGGAAACCAGCGTCAAAGCCCGGCAGAAACTCTTTGATGCCTTCCGTAAAGGCGAGATCCAGACTCTCGTGGTGTCCAAAGTGGCCAACTTCTCCATCGACCTTCCGGAGGCTTCAGTCGCCATCCAGGTTTCGGGTTCATTCGGGTCCCGGCAGGAGGAGGCGCAACGACTGGGCCGCCTGCTCAGGCCAAAGCAAGACGGCCGTTCGGCCCGGTTCTACTCCCTTGTGGCCCGCGACACTTTGGACCAGGACTTCGCGGCCAAGCGCCAGCGGTTCCTCGCCGAACAGGGGTATGCCTACCGGATCATGGACGCCAAGGATGTGGGTAAAGACGCCCCCGCAGAGGAATAATCGCCGGGCCATTGCTATTTATCTCCAGCAATTTTAGGATTCCAAGTGAAGCTCTCCGCCCTTTAGGGTTGCCCTTGGTCCAGGCAGCCTGGCGGCCAGTCGTCGGTAACGGGGGAATCCCGCAGCCAGGGTGCCGGCGATTCGAAGGCCTTGAAGAATCTGTGATTTTTTACCAGAGGACTCCTTATGCGTAAAACCCTCCTGGTCCTGTCGGCGATCATCCTGCTATCAGGCCTTGCCCAGCTCTTTTTCGCCGGCTACTTCCATTTCCAAAACACTATTGAAGCCCAGCGCGAAGCGGGCGTTTATCACGTCATGAACGGCCAATATGTGCTGCGTTATTCGGCATTGCTGGCCGTGATCGTCGCGGCAATTGCCAAGGCCGGATCCCGGACCATCTGGCTGGCCGCCGGAATCTTCCTAATGACATGGGTGCAACTGTTTATCTTTATTATCGGCGGCATGCTCACTGGCTCGTCGGAGGATTTCATCACGCCCTCCGGCTCGTGGGTGGCTTCCATTCACCCCATCACGGGGCTGCTGATCATCTTCATGTCCTACTGGTTGTTCAGGCGTGCCCGCGCCCTTGCACTTAATCCCCAGCCCCTTCCACCCAAGGCAGCAGCCTCGGATGCTTCCGCCTCTTCCGCTACGGCGTGATGAGCGGCGGCTGTGAATATTTCACAGCTACTGGCCGTCGATTTGGTGCTGGCCATCCTCGCCGCCGGCGCCTGGATGGCCGCCGCCTGGATGGCCATTTCTTCAACAGCTGACAGGAGGCCAGTCAAGCCACGCGGTGTCGACTTGGCGCTTCTTCTGCTGGGCCTGGCCGTCGTTGCCACTGCGGCGCGCTATGCCTTGCTCCCCGCTTTGGTGGCGGGCAGTTGGTGGTTTGCCAGCGAACGCACAACCATCAGCCTGCCTTTGACCGCCATCCCCGCGGCTTGGGCCGCGATGGCCGGTGTTCCGTACTTGCTGAGGAGGCGGAACACCGGCCCACCACGTTCGGGCAAGCTACCCGGACGCGCTGGCCGAACCCAGGAATGGGCTGTCCTCGCCATGGTGTCCGCCGCGGCTTCGGCAATTGCTTCACTTGCGCTGACCTTTGTCCTCGGCCCATTTCCCGCCCCCTGGACGCTGGTGGTTCTCCTGTTCCTGGTTGCTGGGACCGTGATGCTGGCCAGGCACGCGCTGGTCCCTCACTTCCCGCGCCCGTCCGCTCCTGCCGCTCCGCCCGGCGGCACCGTTTCACCCGGCCGGGGCCGCATGGTTCGCAGGCGCAGGACGGCGGCTGCTGCAGTCGCCGGACTCATGGCCTGCACCGCTTTGGGCTCGGGAGTCTTTGCCTGGTTGGGTAGCCGTTCCGCTGATGGCGCGGTGATTGCAGCCGCAATCGGTCATCACCGAGGTGTCACCACTGCACCAGTGGTGGCCCCAACTCCGGTAACCAGCCTGGTGGGCGACCTCCCTGACAATGCCGTGGTCCGGCGCTACGAACTCACTGCCCGCACCGAACACATAACCCTGCCCTCCGGGGAGTCTACTGATGCATGGACCTTTGGCAGCCTCCCGGGCCCTGGCATCGAAGCCCAACTGGGCGAGGTCATGGAAGTTGAGCTGAGGAACCAGGACGTGGGCGCTGGCGTAACTCTGCACTGGCACGGCTACGACGTCCCCAACGCCATGGACGGCGTGGCCGGGGCAACACAGGACGCCGTCATGCCCGGGCAGTCCATGACCTACCGGTTCCTTGCGGCGCAGGCCGGCACGTATTGGTACCACACGCACCAAGATTCAGCCGAAGGTGTCCGCAAGGGCCTCTACGGCACATTCGTCGTGCACAGCCCCACACTGCCTCGCGCGGATACCGACATTGTGGTGGCAGGACACGACCTCGACGGTCTGGGGTTGCTGGGCTCCTCAGACCGTAGCAGTGTGCACGCGGCCGTCCCCGGCTCGAGCGTTCGCGTGCGCCTCATCAACACTGATTCCCTGCCGCAGCGCTACCTTCTGGATGGAACGGCGTTCAAGGTTGCAGCCGTGGACGGAACGGAGGTGAACCAGCCCCAGGAGGTCAAGGGGAAGCTATTGCGGCTGGGAGCCGGGGGAAGGATGGACGTCACGTTCACGATGCCCGAATCCGCGGTGACGGTCCGCTCTGACTCGGCAGCCAGCGCCGTCGTCGTGGTTGCTCCATCCAGCTCTGACGCCGCAATGAAAGAAGCCGACATCCCTGTGAAGGCGGTTGGCGTCCCTGAGAAGGCCGAGCCGGGCATCTTTGCGACGACGCCCGTCCTGGATCTCCTGGACTACGGTGAACCTATGGTCGGCACACCGGCACCCGCGGAAAATGTCCGGGAGGAAGTGCTGGTGTTGGATCGCCAGTTCCGCTTTGTTGACGGAATTCCGCGCTACGCGTTTACGGTGAACGGCGCAGCCTATCCCCTGGTGCCATCCATTGAAGTGGCCGAAGGGGACACCGTAAAAGTGACGATCGTCAACCGCACCGCGGAGCCGCACCCCATGCATCCCCACGGACACCACGTTCAAGTACTCAGCAGGAACGGCGTGGCCCCAAGTGGATCGCCGCTGATGCTTGACACCGTGGACGTGCTGCCGGGCGACGTATGGGAGCTGCTGCTGCACGCTGACAATCCGGGCATCTGGATGGATCACTGCCACAACCTGGACCATGCTGCAGAGGGAATGATGATGCTGCTGAAGTACGAAGGCGTGTCATCCGACTTCGTACACGGTGGCCATTCCCACAACCGGCCTGAATAGGACGGCTGGTGTAGCGTTCGTCCTCAGGCCACCATGCGGCTGGCGTGCGGGATGGCAACGTGATCCACTACTGCCCAGCAGTCGGCGTCATGGAGCTGTGCGCTGGCGAAGCGCTCGGCCGATGCCAGGTCCGGAAATTCCTCGCGCCGAATGTGGCCCGAGTCTGTATCCAGGTACGTCACGTGGAACTCGACGTCCGCGGCTTTTTCATTGTGATGAATGCTGATGGGGGCTGCTTCTTTTGCCATGCTTCCAGTTTGGAATGGGGCACTGACATTTTTAGGAGCATCCGTGGGCGTGTTCAGATCTTAAGCCTTGGGGATGTCCCGGGCTAGGGCGTTCGAAGGTACTCGGCGGAGACTTCGCGCACTATGGAGCTGACGACGTCGAGCACTTTTGATGCCGTCTTCCAGCGCTGCCAGTAGAGCGGAACATCAAAGGGGCGCGCGGGAGCGAGTTCAATCAAGCGCCCGTCGGCAATGTCCGGCCCGCATTGAACCTCCGGAATCAATCCCCAGCCCAAGCCCAGGCGAATGGCATCGCCAAAGTCCTGTGAAGCCGGCACGTAGTGTCGCGGCCCCTTCTGTTGTGCCTTTGAAGCACCCGGCCACGATTCCACGAAAGCCCACTGATAGGTGTCCTTTCGGTCGAAATCCACGGCCGGTGCTGTATTGAGCCTGCCTCCGTCCACCCCGTCCGCAAACCAGCGGTCCACAAAGACCGGAGCTGCCACTGCCCGGTAACGCATGACTCCGAGGCTCTCCACCCGGCAGCCCTGCACCGGGTCCGGAGTGGCCGTGACCGCAGCCATGACGGTCCCCGAACGCAGCATCGAGGTGGAGTGTTGTTCGTCGTCGCGGTGCAGGTCAAAGGTGATGTTGAGATCGCTGGGCACACGGGCAAGTGCTTGCAGGAACCAGACCGCAAGCGAGTCCGCATTCACCACGATCGGCACAGCCAGCTGCGGACCGTCCGCGCCCAAACCCAACTCGACGCCTGCATCTGCCTCCAGCTGGCCTACTTGGCGGGCAAGGCGAAGCACCACTTCGCCCGCTTCCGTGGCCTGCGCGGGATTGCTCCGCTGGAGCAGGACCCTTCCGGACGATTGCTCAAGCGCCTTCAAGCGTTGGGACACGGCCGACGGCGTGATGTGCAGCCGGCGCGCTGCCGCATCCAGTGTGCCTTCCGAAAGTACGGTGGCGAACGTCAACAACTGCTCAGAAGGAAACTGTGGCATAAGAAGATCTTATGCGACGTGAAAAACATTAGCTGGTCTAAGTTTCGTTCGCCCCATAGTTTTCAAGGGTGACTTTCTCTGACTTCTTCAACTCGGCAGGCCTCGGCCTTGCGACCGGTCTTGGCCTCATCGTTGCTATCGGTGCCCAAAATGCCTTCGTGCTGCGACAAGGAATCCTTGGCAAACACGTAGGTGCGGTCGTCGCAGTATGCGCACTCTCAGACGCCCTTCTTATCGCCGCTGGCGTGCTTGGTACAGGCGCACTGATCGCGGCCGCTCCTGCCGCCGTCGTGATCTTGCGCTTTGTCGGCGCGGCATTCCTGGTGGCTTACGGGGTTCTTGCTGCGCGTCGCGCCCTTCGCCCACAGGCGCTCGATTCTTCCGATACGCCGTCCACCGGTGGCGACACCAAACGTGGCCTCGCCGCTGTACTCACCACCGTACTGGCGCTGACGTGGCTAAACCCGCATGTCTACCTGGACATCGCGCTTATTGGTTCGCTGGCCAGTGCCCAAGGCAGTTCTTTGCAATGGTGGTTCGGAGCCGGGGCGATGCTGGGAAGCGTCCTCTGGTTCTGCTCCCTGGGCTTCGGTGCCAGGTTCCTGCGCGGCTTCTTCGCGCGGCCCAAGTCCTGGCGGATCCTGGACGGCGGGATCGCTGTGACCATGGGAGCCCTCGGCGCAGGACTCGCCCTCGGAGTCTAAGCGGCGCGCAGTCTTCTCACATCAAGCATCCAGATAACTCACAGAAACTGGGAGCATCATGGGTGTCATGAAAAAGAACGGCCCCGAAGCCAAGCTCCTTGTCGTCGACGACGAACCCAACATCCGCGAGCTTCTCTCCACGTCCCTGCGGTTTGCAGGTTTCGAGGTCGTTGCCGCATCCAATGGGCGCGAAGCCCTGGCCGCCGCCGACCTCCACGCCCCCGACCTCGCGGTCCTGGACGTCATGCTGCCCGACATGGACGGCTTCACAGTGACGCGTCGGCTCCGTGCCGCAGGCAAACACTTCCCGGTCCTGTTCCTCACGGCGAAGGACGACACCGAGGACAAGGTAACGGGCCTGACTGTGGGCGGGGACGACTACGTCACCAAGCCCTTCAGCCTTGACGAAGTAGTGGCCCGCATCCGCGCCGTACTGCGCCGGACCCAGCCCCTTGAGGATGACGACGCCGTGATCCGCGTGGACGATCTCGAACTCGACGACGACGCCCACGAGGTCCGGCGCGGCGGCACGGTCATTGAGCTGTCCCCCACCGAGTTCAAGCTCCTGCGCTACCTCATGCTGAACCCCAACCGCGTTCTCTCCAAGGCACAGATCCTGGACCACGTTTGGGAATACGACTTCAATGGCGACGCCTCGATCGTTGAGTCGTACATCTCCTACCTGCGCCGCAAGGTGGACATCGACCCCGATGCCGCAGCCCTCATCCAGACCAAGCGCGGAGTGGGCTACGTGCTGCGAACGGCAGAGAAGCGCTGACCTTGCTGCAACGCTGGAAAGCGGCGTCCCTGAGGTCGCAGCTCGTCGCCATCATCATGGGACTGCTCCTCCTCGCGCTGGCCGCGACGGGCGCCGGCACGCTGACGCTCGTCAAGAGCTACCTGCAAGGCCAGGTTGATGACAAACTCAAGGCCGCCGTCGCACTGGCCCAGGACCAGCAGTCATTCGACAAGCTGTCCGAGCCGAACCCTGCCGTCCCCACGGACTACTCGCTGACCCTGTATGTTCCGGGGCTTTCGCCGTATCCCTTTGGCGGCATGCAAAGCGACCGTCCGGCGATCGCGAACATCACTCCTGCCGAGGCCAAAGCGCGCGGCAATGCCCCGTTCCAAGTGAGTGGCACCGCCGGCAGCAACTGGCGTGTCGTCGCCGTGGGCGTCGTGGCCAACGGGCAGAACGGCGTGGTCATTATCGGCCTGCCGTTGACGCCCGTGGACAAAGTCATGGAACACGCCGTACTGGTGGTGGTTGGTGTTGGCCTGCTGACCCTGGTTCTGGCGTTCTTCATCGCTACATGGACTGTGGCACGATCCTTCAGGCCCCTGGCCCGGGTGGAGAAGACAGCCGCAGCCATCGCCGCAGGCGACCTCTCACGACGCGTGGAAATCGACAACCCCCATACAGAGGTGGGCCGCCTCGGCGCTTCGCTGAACGCAATGTTGGCCCACATTGAGGCCTCCTTTGCGGCGCGCGCCGCTTCTGAAGCCCGGATGCGCCGCTTCGCTGCGGATGCTTCCCATGAGCTCCGGACACCCTTGGTCACCATTCGCGGTTTCTCTGAGCTTTACCGCCACGGCGCGCTGGCGACTCCCGAAGACGTCGCCACCGCCATGGGCAGAATCGAAAGCGAAGCCAAGAGGATGGGTTCCATGGTGGAAGACCTGCTCCTCCTGGCCCGGCTGGACGAGCAGCGGCCGTTGCAGCTCAAGCCTGTGGACCTTCAGTTGTTGGCGCACGACGCCGTGGTGGATACCAAGGCCTCATCCGGCAACCGGAACATCACGCTCATCGGTCTCGACGGATCGTCCCCCACCCCGGCCCCGGTCCACGGCGATGAGGCCAAGCTCCGGCAGGTAATCGGCAACCTGGTGGGCAACGCCCTGCGCTACACGCCAGAGGGTACCCCCATAGAACTCGCCGTTGGTGTACGGAGCAGTCCTGAGGGCACGCTTTCGGTCATCGAAATACGGGATCACGGGGCCGGCATTCCGGAGGCTGAGACGAACAAGATCTTTGAACGCTTCTACCGTGCCGATACCTCCCGCACCCGCGAGACCGGCGGCAGTGGCCTTGGACTGGCCATTGTGGCCGCCATCGTTGGCTCGCATGGGGGCAGCGTCCGGGTGAAAGAGACCGGCGGCGGCGGCGCAACTTTGGTGGTCAGCCTCCCGTTCCGCGAGGAGCCCGCGGAGCTGATATCGCAGTAACGCGGGTGTCCCCCGCATTGGCATTACCTGTATGACGGCTCATCAACGGAGCGGTTATCCACATAGCGACGAATGATTGTTCCCCGCCCCCAAGCGGCTGCCTAGGCTCGATGTTGTGGCCACGCACACCGCCGCGAGCAGCGGAACATCATCGTCGAAAGGCATCACCCATGAGCGTCATTTCCGTCGACACAGAGCTCCTTCAGCTCAAGTCGTCCAACGTTAAAGCAACCGTTGACCGCATCAGCACGGACGTGCAAGCCATGAAACTAGGACTGGACGAGCTCCAAGCCACGTGGAAAGGCTCCGCGGCAACCAACTTCCAATCGCTTGTCCTTGAATGGTCCCTGACGCAAAACAAAGTCGAGGCTTCACTGGCTTCCATCAACATGGCTTTGGCGTCGGCAGCCGCAAGCTACCTCGAAGTGGAGCAGGGCAACACGCAGCGGTTCGCCTACTAAGGGCTCCACGATCAAGCTACATTCACGGTCCAGCTAGCTATAAGCTCCTGCGGGGCCGGCTGTCTTCCCCCTGTGCAGCCGCCCCGCAGGTCATTAAAGCCCGTTGCTTCCTGAGCTGTACTTCCTCTGCCGTGCTTCCTGTTTGCTTCCGGTTGGGTCAGTTTTCGGGGGTTCCCTGGTGGAATCGGAGCCGCCACTGGCCTCGGTCCAGGAGCCAAACGGAACTGCGGAGGGCCGAACCTGAGTGCGCGAAACTGCGGTAGTTCAGCAGGATCGTGTTCTCACTCAAGCGATCGGCGCTAAGAACTTCCAGTTCAATCGGTTCGCCGGGGTCCTCCTCGAGGGCGACCATCATGGCGTCCCGGGTCCAGAAGCGACCGGAGCTGCCAATCTCGGCAAAGTCGGGATGAAGCAATACTCCAATCCTGCCGATGTCAGTCCTCACATCGGGGCGCAGGAGTTCGCGCTCCAGGGCAACCACGACTTCCTCCGCGGGCAATTCCCGCGCGGACGCATCCTCGTCCAGTTCACTGAAAAGATCCGGCTGGCCGAAGATACCCGACTCCCCAAACAGGGTGGGTTCCGAGTGGGATTGGAATCCGCGCCCGGCTCTGGCCGGCGGAACTGGAGTGGTCGTGGGAACGGCCCCTACTGTGCGTACGGATCCGGCTGTAGGAACGGCCCCGGTGCCGGCGGCCGCTGCGGCAGGAACAGGTTCGGCCAAGACTTGGTGTGAGCCCGTAAACCCCGGTCCGATAGGAGCTGCCGTGCCCTGCTGGAAGGCGGTGGCTACGGCGCGTGCGCGCTCGTCTGCTGCCTCGTTGAGGTCATGTCCGGCGTGACCCTTGACCCATTCAAACGTGTATTTGCGCCCGACGATTGCTTGGTCGATGTCCTTGAGGAGGTCAACGTTCAGCACGGGCTTTCCGTCAGCCTTCCGCCAGCCCTTCCGCTTCCACCCGGGCATCCACTTGGTGATGCAGTTGATGACGTACTGGCTGTCGCAAAGGATCAGCAGTTCTTCCTGCGGTATGTGGGCCGTGGAACGGAACAGGTCCAGGACAGCCATGAGCTCGCCCATGTTGTTGGTGCCGTGTGGCCAACCTCCGGCGCGCCAACAGGAATCGTCAACGTACCAGGCCCAACCGGCCGGCCCGGGATTGCCGAGGGCAGAGCCATCGGCGGCAGCAATAATCGTCATGCCTTCAATCCTGCCAGACCGCACAGACACTGAAAGCGTGCTAGCGCCCAACTCAGTAGCAGCAGATGCCGTTTTGAACGCTGAAAAGGGCATCTGCTGCTACCTGCTTGGGCGCCGACGCAAACGACGGCGGCCCCCACCAAATGGTGAGGACCGCCGTCGTTTGCTCTAAAGCGTGACGCTACAGCTTAGGAGGCTTAGAAGCCGCCCATGCCGCCCATGTCGTCGCCACCGGCAGCCGGAGCGTTCTTCTCAGGCTTGTCGGCAACTACAGCCTCGGTGGTCAGGAACAGACCAGCGATGGAAGCAGCGTTCTGGAGAGCCGAGCGGGTGACCTTTACGGGGTCGTTGACGCCAGCAGCCAGCAGGTCTTCGTAGACACCCGTGGCAGCGTTCAGGCCGTGGCCGGAAGGCAGGCCGCGAACCTTGTCTGCAACAACGCCCGGCTCGAGGCCGGCGTTGAAGGCGATCTGCTTCAGCGGAGCATCGATGGCAACCTTGACGATGTTGGCACCGGTTGCTTCGTCACCCTGGAGGGTGAGGTTGGCGAATGCCTTGGCGCCAGCCTGGATGAGGGCAACGCCACCACCGGCAACGATGCCTTCTTCAACAGCAGCCTTGGCGTTGCGGACAGCGTCCTCAATGCGGTGCTTGCGTTCCTTGAGCTCAACCTCGGTTGCGGCACCGGCCTTGATGACTGCAACGCCGCCGGCCAGCTTGGCCAGGCGTTCCTGCAGCTTCTCGCGGTCGTAGTCGGAATCGGAGTTCTCGATCTCGGCGCGGATCTGGGCAACACGGCCTGCGATCTGGTCGGCGTCGCCGGCACCTTCAACGATGGTGGTCTCGTCCTTGGTAACGACAACCTTGCGGGCGGTACCGAGGAGATCGAGTCCAGCGTTCTCCAGCTTGAGGCCAACCTCTTCCGAGATGACCTGGCCACCGGTGAGGATGGCGATGTCGGCGAGCTGTGCCTTGCGGCGGTCACCGAAGCCCGGAGCCTTGACGGCAACAGACTTGAAGGTGCCACGAATCTTGTTGACGATCAGGGTGGCCAGGGCCTCGCCCTCGATGTCTTCAGCGATGATCAGCAGCGGCTTGTTGGACTGCATGACCTTCTCCAGGACCGTGACAAGTTCCTTCACGTTGGAGATCTTGGAGTTCACGATCAGGATGTACGGGTCTTCGAGGACCGTTTCCTGGCGCTCAGCGTCGGTGACGAAGTAAGCGGAGATGTAACCCTTGTCGAAGCGCATGCCTTCGGTGAGTTCGAGCTCCAGGCCGAAGGTGTTGGACTCTTCGACCGTGATGACGCCTTCCTTGCCCACCTTGTCCAGGGCCTCGGCAATGAGGCTGCCGATTTCCGGGTCGCCGGCGGAGATGGAAGCCGTAGCTGCGATCTCTTCCTTGGTCTCGATCTCCTTGGCGGAGGCGAGCAGCTCGGTGATGACGGCCTCGACGGCCTTCTCGATGCCGCGCTTCAGGGACAGGGGGTCGGCGCCGGCGGCAACGTTGCGCAGGCCTTCCTTGACCAGTGCCTGGGCGAGAACCGTAGCGGTGGTGGTACCGTCGCCAGCGACGTCATCCGTCTTCTTGGCAACTTCCTTGACCAGCTCAGCACCGATCTTCTCGTAAGGATCGTCCAGCTCGATCTCCTTGGCGATGGAAACACCATCGTTGGTGATCGTGGGGGCGCCCCACTTCTTTTCGAGGACGACGTTGCGTCCACGCGGGCCGAGGGTGACCTTGACGGCGTCGGCGAGGATGTTCAGGCCCCGCTCGAGGCCGCGGCGTGCCTCTTCATCAAATGCAATGATCTTGGCCATAACGGCGGTAGTCCTTTCGGGACAGTCGTTAAGAAGGAACCTGTCAGATAGGGTGCCCGCGACGGACGGTCCTTTGCTTGCGGCCTCTGTATGCCCCGCGCTCCGGACCTCACCCCACCAAGGTGTTTCTTGATCCTCCTGACGTTCCGGGAGCCATCTACTGCCGGCGTAAACCGGGCCGCAGTTAGCAGTCGAAGCGTAGGAGTGCTAAATCAATAATTAGCACTCGACCGGGGAGAGTGCAAGCAGAAGCGCCACTTTGCGCTATAAACAAAGGGGTTTCAGCCGTTAGCTGACGCGACGGCCGAGGGGACTATGCAACGCGGACACTTTCGGCCTGCGGACCCTTCTGACCTTCGCCTAATTCGAACTCCACCCGCTGGCCTTCCTCAAGAGCGCGGAAGCCTTCCATCTGAATCGCGGACCAGTGCACGAAGACGTCGTCGCCGGAGTCATCCACAGTGATGAATCCATACCCTTTTTCGGCATTGAACCATTTGACGGTTCCCAAAGCCATGATGCCCACACTTTCACAGTAGCCAAGACCGGTTGCCGGGATCTCCGGACCGGAATCAATCCACTGTAACCACAGTCACTCGCCGCGCGCTGCTGCGGAGGGGTCCACCATGACTTTTGTTATTGAGGCTTAACCGAGTTGCCACTTTCGAGGCTGGAACCCCGGGAAAATGCTCGAAGATCGGCGGAACTACTGGTAGCCAGGTCCCACAACAACAACCAGCGGCTGCTGGATTTCAGGAGATTCAACAACGGCGGAAATACCCAGGAGCTTGCCCAGCGCTTCTGCGTTCGCCTTCTGGCCGGGAACGTTGTAGAAGACCACGGAAGACTGTTGCGGCAGGCCTCCCCAGTTCCCCACAGTTCCCAGCGTCCAGCCATCGCCTTGGACCAGCCCTGCGACGCGGCTCGCAAGCCCGGCCGTCGCCGTGCCGTTGTAGACGGCAACTGCAACGGTTTTGTCCACCGGTGCAGCAGAAGGAGTTGCCGAGGCTTCGCCGGAAGGTGTGGTGCCCGGGCTCGGCTCACCGGAAGCGATGGGCGCGTTGCTTGATTCGGTAGGTGCAGCCGAAGGGGAAGTTTCACTCTGCTGGGGCGCCGGCGTCGAAACGCTTGCGGACGCACCGGGGGCAACCAGGCCAAGCCGCGGAAGTATAAGGAAAGCGACGAGTCCCAGCACCAGTGCGACGGCTCCGACGGTCAAGACCGGCCACAAATTGGGGCGGGCTGTCTCTTGGGCGTCACGGTGAACACCCTGCCGGGAGCTGTTCTGTGGGACCCGGTCGAATTCATCCTTGGCAAATTTGGTCATGGTGAAGCCTTGTCCTTGCTGGTTGCTGCTGACTATCAGCCGGGCGATTTACGCGTCGGACCCCAGGCGGCGCGCTGTCCGCGCACGTTGGCGCGACGTACGTAGTCTACGCAATCTCTTCACAAGCATGGGATCGTGGGCCAACGCATCTTCGGTATCGATAAGTGCGTTCAGGATCTGGTAGTAGTGGGTGGCGGAGAGATTGAAGAGCTCACGGATCGCCTGTTCCTTGGCGCCGGCGTACTTCCACCATTGCCGCTCCAAGGCCAACATTTGCTGATCACGGTCACTTAAAGGTGAGTCGCTGCGGGTCTCTGCCGCCAGGTCTTCAAGTGCCAAACCGGTAGACTGCGGCGCCATTGGTTCCGGTGCTGGTTCTGCCACGGCACACTCCTTGACGCTGGTTGGGGGAAAATGTCCTACACCCATGTTACGGGCGAATAACAACGCTGTCATTCGCACCGCCGATGCCATGGAGGGGACAATGACAGGGTGACTGGCGAGGATGCACTGTTTGACCTGGAACCTGCCGGCGTTGCCGATCCGGGCTTCGACGAGCTTGTTGACCGACCCCTGGAAGAGCTGATGGCCGCGGATTGGGCGGACGCCTTGCGACCCGTGGAAGGCCAACTCCGTGAAGCTTTGGCCTTTGTTGCGGGTCAGGTTGCCCAAGGGATCCAGGTCCTACCCCCGGCTACCAACCTGCTCCGGGCTTTCTGCCGACCACTGGCCGACGTCAAAGTACTCATCCTTGGCCAGGACCCGTACCCAACCCCGGGACACGCCGTCGGGCTTTCCTTTGCCGTCTCGCGGCATACGCGGCCGATCCCCCGGAGCCTGGCAAATATCTATCGTGAACTCCACGACGACCTTGGGCTCCCGCCGCGCATCCATGGCGACCTCACAGCCTGGACGGACCAAGGCGTCTTGCTGCTGAACCGCGTCCTTAGCGTCGCAGCGGGAAACGCCGGCTCACACCGCGGCAAAGGCTGGGAGGCAATCACGACGGCGGCCGTCAGGGCGGTAGCCCATCGCACCGACGTCGCGGGACGCCGTAGTCCGCTGGTAGCGATTCTGTGGGGGAAGGACGCCGAAGCGGTCATGCCGCTGCTGGATGGTACACCGGCAATCACGTCAGTGCACCCGAGTCCCCTCTCAGCATCCCGTGGTTTCTTTGGTTCCAAGCCCTTCAGCCGCACCAACCAACTGTTGATGGAACAGGGCGCAGAGCCCGTCAATTGGGAACTACCCATCTTGTAACCTTTGACTCATACCCAGGTGGCACCCAATGAATTAGCTTAGGCTTGCCTACATGGCTGCTCTCCCCGTTACCTCGTCCGCCACCCGGAACACGCGCCCGCAGGTTAACCTGACCGTCCTGCGCAAAGAATGGCTCTCACCCCACATGGTGCGGATCGTCGCCGGCGGCCCAGGGTTCAGCGACTACGCCAACAACGAATACGTGGACCGATACGTCAAGATAGTTTTTCCGCAGCCCGGCGTTGATTACCGGCTTCCGCTGGACCTGTGGGGAATCCGCGAGTCAATGCCACGTGAGCAATGGCCTCACACCCGGACGTACACCATCCGATGGGTGAACCTTGAAGAACGGGAACTGGCGATTGACTTCGTAGTCCATGGCGACGAGGGCCTGGCAGGGCCTTGGGCGGCGGCAGCAGAACCCGGAGACTCCCTGATTTTTACCGGGCCCGGCGGCGGCTACAACCCCGCGCCCGACGCCGATTGGCACCTCTTCGCCGGCGATGACGCCGCGATTCCAGCCATTGCAGCCTGCATAGAGGCCCTCGCCCCGGAAGCCCGCGGATATGCGTTGCTTGAGGTGGACAGCGCCGAGGACATCCTGCCTATCGCCGCTCCTGCCGGTCTGGAACTCCGTTGGCTCCAGCGCAACGGAGTGCCGGCCGGATCAAGCGAGGTGTTGCTGGACGCGCTTCGCGACGTGCAGTGGCTGCCCGGCCGCGTAGATGTCTTTGCGCATGGCGAGAGGGGCTACATGAAGGGCCTGCGGCAGATCTTCTTCACCCAGCGCGGCCTGGAGCGTTCGCAGGTTTCACTCTCCGGCTACTGGGCCCAGGGCCGGGTAGAGGAAGTGTTCCAGGCAGAGAAGAAGCTCCCCGTAGGGCAGATCTAGCGGCGCCGTACCCTGCGGCGCTCGTTGCTGGATAGTCCCTTCGTAAGCGGCCTTGCCAGGTTGTCGCCGAGCACGATGCCTGCTGCCACTCCCAGGACGATCGCGCCTGCGTTCAACATGCCCCCGGCGCCCTGCAGAATGTCCGCTTCCTCGATGGTCAATACATACATCGAACGGAATATGGTTAGACCGGGCAGCAGAATGAGCGCGGCCGGAACAGCCACCACAAGTTGGGGAGCACCAAGTTTCAGCGCCACTACCCGAGCCAGCAGGCCGATAGCCACAGCCGAAACTGCCGGCGACAAGCGGTCGCCAAACCCGGCTGTGGTAGCCCCCCACAAGACGAAGAAGCCAACCAGGCCGACTGCCGCCGTCGGGAGTAACAAACGCATCTGCGTCTGTTCGGTGACCCCGATAGCTACTACGGCGATCGCGATCAGGATGGCTTGGCCCCACAAAGGATACGCGTCCGGGAATGTTTTGGTGACGTCCAGGACTTCGCTGCCCATGAGGGTCCCGACCACAACCGCTACGGCGATACCGGCGACGATCGCGCCGAAGGTGAGCAACGTGGAGAGGAATCGTCCGGCGGCCGTGACGGGGAAGCCGTTGATGGCGTCCTGAACGGAAGACACAAGCCTGCCTGTGGGAAGCAACAACAGGATCCCGCCCGCAACCACAATGGACGGAGCGATGTCCGCGCCCGCCCAACGCAGCATGAGGGCGATAAATGTAACCAGGAACGAGCACGACAGGGTGATGAAGAAGTCCGGGGTGCGCCACCGGCTCAGTTGACGCGCAACCAGGCTGATGAGCAAGTTGGAGCCAAATGCCAGGGCTGAAGCGCCCGGACCGCCGCCCAGTACGCCCACGAACACCGCGGCGAACACAGCGAAGGCAACGGTCACCATCCAGCGAGGGAAGGGCTTGGCGCTCCGGACGATGTCGTTGAGTCGACGGACTGCTTCGTCGCGGGCAACGCCTCCGGCCACAATGTCCGTGACCAGTTGATGCACTTGGGCGAGGCCGGCGTAGTTGTTGGTCCACGAGCGCACCACACGCAACAACGTGATGGGGGTCTGGTCCTTCGGTGCATAGTTGATGGCCACCGACTGGTTGGTGATGTCCACTTCGACGTTCTTCAAGCCAAGAGCGGCAGTCACGGCAATCATGCTGGTCTCAACTTCAAGGGCGCCTGCGCCGTAGCGGAACATGACTTCGGCCAGATGCAGGGCGAAGTCGATGGTCTTGCGCGCTGAAGCGTCGACGCCGACAACCTGGATAGTTGGGTTGGCGTACGGACTTCCCGCGAGCCGGTCCACGATGTTCATGGGGGCTGTGGGCGGACTATCGCCTTGCACCAAGCGCATCAGCATGCGTTTGGCATTGGCGTTCTGCCGGATTTGCGATGGCCGCATCGGCTGGGTCTTGGGCAAGCCGTCAGTGTGAGGCCTGCCGCCGGAGCCCTCAGGGCGTTCAGTCACGCAGCGTTCCTCCCTTGGCTTCGTTGATTAGTTCTTCCCCCGAAATTTCCTCAGCAGGTTTCCGGGCTCCGGCAATTTTGCCAGTACCGTCTTGGCGGCAGCTGCAAGCTTCCTGACCGCCTGGTACGCAGTGAAGACCGGCAGATTCACCGGTGCAACGAAGTCGCCCACCAGTTGGACCACTTCGCCGCCGAAGCCCTTCTTGAATTCGTAGCCGCCGTGACCGGTTTCATCCTGGCCCTGAATGCCGAACGTGCCATAGAAGTTGTATCGCGAGTAGCCGTTGTTCAGCGCGTGCAGCATCATGCCCCAGTAGAGCGACGTTGCCCCGTTGAAGTAGATGTAGTCCTGCACAGTGCCGCCGATCACGCACACGATTTCATCGCCGGAGCAAGCGAAGTGGATTGCCGCAACCGTAGCCACGCCGACCGAGTCGGGGAAGCGTTCGATGTCCTTCAGGCTCCGCTCGTAGCTGTCCACGAGATCCTGGACAACCTTGACGCGGTTGGCCTTCTTCTTGCTCCCGGTTTCCTCGACCTCTCGCTTGAGGTCCGCGAGAGTCTTGGCTTCGGCATCCAGGCGCTCGGTGATGGACGCCCGGTATTCGGGGATGTTGATCTTGGCCATCATGAGCTTGGTGAACTCATCCGAGGTATTGCGGAGCAGTCCTTCGTAGTATTCACGCTCGCGGTAGGTGAAGCCCTTTTCGTCGCCGGCCGTGCTCAGCGCGTTGTAGAAGTCGTCCAGCGTTTCCAGCGTGGCCTGCTCCAGGTAAACGCCGTTCTTTTCGGCCTTCCGAATGGCTTTGCGCGTGCGGTAGTTCATGCCCATGATGAGCTCTTCGGAATCGGCGATCCCGTCCAGCTTCTTGACGAACATCCAATTGATGTTCGCGAAATTCATGTCAAAGCCCTGGTGCTTGAAGCCCAACCCTGCCAGTTCCTTCAGCAGTGGACGGTTGTCCTCAACCTCCGGGTGCTCCGCCCCGTCCTCGTCGCGGGCGATGTACTTGACGTTTGGCGAGATCCGCAGCTCAGCAGCCTTCTTGGAGGCCGCATGCTTTTTCAACTGCTCGATGACGAACCGCACCGTTTCGGCGTCGTTGTAGTCCAGCAGTGGTCCCTTTGCGCAGTCGCAGACCTTGTAGCCAAAACGGTTGGCTGTGTAGACGAGCTTTCCGGCGGCAATCAGGCTGCCGCCGCGGGTTACGCCAAAGAGCTCCACCTCCTGGCCGCGGGCACGCTGGAACCGCGCCAGGTCTACGGACTGGATGAAGCTGCCTTGCGGGTGTCCCTTTGCGAATGTCTCGAAATCAGCGTCATTGAGAATCACGAATTCCATGCCGGTTCCAGCCTCAATCGGAGTCAAAGAAATTACCTCACCTAGATAGATTTGCACCCGTTGGTGGCCGGGGCGGGCCTGAAGTGTGTTGGGTTGGTGCCGGTTCTTAGTAGAACTGTCCGCCGGTGCGCATGGTTTCCAGCCGGCGGAAGACGCGTTCGGCACCCTTGAGCCAGAGCTTATGCCGGATTCGTCCGAGGACGAGGTCGTAGCAGCCTACGAAGTCCGTAACGGTCTTGGTGAAACTCGTCTTGAACAAGCCCATGCCAAATAGTGGGTGGGTCTTGTCCTTGATCCGGGCGGCAGGTGGCGTGCCGCAGAAATCGTACTCAACGCAGCCCAGATCCTGCATCCGCTGGATAGCTGCCCACTGGACCAAATGCGAATCACCGTATTGCTTGCGGTTCTGCGTGGAGCCGCCATCCTTGTAGGTTGCCTTGGAGCCATAGTTGATAACGAAAGCACCGACGCTGGGTGCACCGTCCTCATAGACAAAGAAGAAGTGCCCCTGCCCGCGGCTGCAGAATTCGTGCCAGAAACGGGAGTAGTACTCATAACTCCGCAACGGCATAGCACCCTTGGCGTTCACGGTGTCTTGCATCAGTGCGTAGAGTTTGCGGTAGGTCTCCTCGCCAGGCTCAGCTGGGAGAACTTCGCATCCTTCACGTTCTGCCCTGCGGACGGCGTTGCGTGCCCGCGATGAAATGCTCCGCAACACTTCGTTGGCGGGGGCCGAAATATCCAGCAGCGCTGTTGAGTCGTTGGACTGGATATTTGGCGCTTTAACCAAGCCCCCGGCTTTCAGTTGAGCCGCCACCTCAGGCGAGTCCACGACGTCGGGCTCAATCTTGATGGTGAAGACGTTCATCTTCTGTTCACGGGCCAGCGCAGCGATTGCGGTCAGCATGGGGTTGATGTCATCCACAGAGGCGGCGTCCGGGCCCTTGATCAGGTACCACAGGCGGCCAAGGACAGGGAACTTCTTCTCAAGAAGCAAGTTGTAGCTGGAGTATTCGGAGGTCTCCAGAACCAAGCGGCGGACCAACCAGCCGTTGCCATCCTTGACTGCCGCATAGGCGTCCGACTGCAGCATGTTGCCGCCATTGGGGTTGGCTGTGACGTGCTTGTCCCAGTTATCGATTTCCTCGGCGGTGGCAAAGCGGGCGGTAAATTCTCGCAAGGTGGCCGTGTCCAATCTCAGGGGGTTGGTGCAGTGTTCAAATCGGTGCTCAGAAGCAAGTGCGCATGCGGACATGCAGCCCCAAGTCTATCGGGCGTAGGAAAATAGCTTGACTCTCCGTGAGTTGCCCGTTCGAGCTAGGCGCGAATTGCCTGCGCCGGATCCGCTCTGGACGCCGCAATAGCCGGATACACCGCAGAAAGAACACCGGTGGCTGCGCCGGCAGCGATCCCAGTCCACACTGATTCAGGTCCCAGCACCGGCGTCCACTCCTGGCTCAGGCAAAAGGCCAGGACGCCGAGCACCCCCACCGCTCCCCCCGCCAGGCCCCCACCCAATCCCACCAGCAAGCCCTCAAGGATAAACATCCGGGCAATGCTGGCGCGACTCGTACCGAGGGCTCTACGGAGAGCGATCTCCGATCTTCGTGTTTGCACGGTCAAATACATGGATGTAGCAGCGCTCAGGCAGGCAAGAGCGAGCAACACCCAGGAGATGACACTGATCAATACGCCCAAATCATTGTTCACACCTCTTCGGAGCGAGCGAAGGTCGGCCACGGTGTTTACTGTGAAGTGCTCGGGATGGGCGGCGTCGAGGGCTAAAGGAATCACGTCGGCCAGTGGCGCTGGAAACCCAGGGAGGGTGCGGACCACAAATACCGGGTTATCAGAAGCAGTGGACGGGTAGGCCCCGATCCCCAGGATGATGCTGTCTGCCAGAACAGGGTTCCTTCCGGTCTGGCTGAGTATGCCCACGACGGGAACCGGCTGCCCACCGATCCAAATTTTCTGGCCTGGACCCGCAGAAGGTATCCCCAAACGCGTGGCCGTGTCCTGTCCCACTATTGCCACTGGCTTTCCAAAGGACTCGCCCAGAAGAGACAGCGCAGAGGCCGGTTCAACTACGGCCTCGCTAAGTTCCAGAAACGTGGAATCCACGGCCAAGAGGGATCCCGCGAAGTCGTCCTCTTGGATGCCTGTATTTGGCCGAAAGCGTGTGGGTCGGAATTCGGAAGTCGCCATCTCAACGCGCAAACCAACCGCAACGACTCCATGAAGGGCCGCTATTTTGTTCTGCTGATCCCGCAAACCTGCGAGGTCAGGGTTTCCGGGTTGAACCCCCGAGGGACTCCTCGAGGCTTGCAGTTCATCCAATGCGGCTTCGGCCAAGCGCTCGGAAACCTGCGCGGAGGCGCTTTGGCTAAGTCCAACCGAGGCAACCAGTCCACCGGATCCCAGCATGAACGCCAGAATGAGCAGGATTGCTTTACCTGTCCTGGAGGTAAGGGACGCCAAGGCATCATAGATCTCGTCCGCCAGTAGATTGAGCCGTCGCCCAAGAGGCGCTGCGGCGAGAATTTCAGCTGAATCCGGGCGTCCACCCCTGGCCTCATGATGGGCCGAGCCTTGCGAACTCTGTGCATCGGGCGTTTCCAACCGTCCGTCGTTGATAACGATCTGCCGGTCTGCCGCGGCGGCGACGATCGGATCATGCGTTATGACGACGACGGTCACGCCCGTCTGATTCAAGGCTTTGAGATCCGCGATGACACTCTGCGTATTGCCACTGTCCAGGTTTCCAGTCGGCTCGTCTGCAAACAGGATCCTGGGCCTGGTCGCGAGGGCCCGCGCCAAGGCAAGACGTTGCCTTTCCCCTCCAGAGAGGTTCTTGCCGGGCACGTCCGTCCTGTGCAGCAACCCAACCCGACGCAGGGCCTCCGTCACCTGCAACTCCCGCTCCACGTGGCGGACACCTTGAACACGGAGGCCGAGCGCCGCATTTCGTGCTGACGATTCATCCAACATCACATGCGAGGCTTGGAAGACAAATCCAAACATCCGCGATCGCAACACGTCGCGCTGTTTCTCCGCCATCAGTGACACATCGGCACCGTTGATGAAGTACGTGCCCTCTGATGCGCGGTCCAACAGCCCAAGAATGTTCAGGAGCGTTGACTTGCCGGAGCCTGAGGGGCCGATGATCGCAACAAACTCACCCTCACCAATCTCAAGATTGACATCTTGAAGGGCAGCGGTGGGTACATCGGCTCCGCCATAGGAGCGCCCGATGCGTTCCAAGCGGAGCAGGGGAATCCCGCCGGGCGTTGGCATGTTCACGATACGTCGACGGCGGTTCCAGGCTCGAGGTCCGATGTCTCGGCCAAAGCAGCCCAGCCATCGCGCTGCCCCGTCACTGTCACGTCAATTCTCTCCACCGATGCGCCCTCACCAGTGTCCTTTTTCGAACTCGGCACCATCACGTACGTCCCGGTGTCGTCCTGTTTGATGGCAGTCAGGGGAACTGCCAAGGTCTCCTGGACCGGCTCCTTCACGTTGATAGAGACAGGCTGACCGGGTTTTGGCTTGTTGGGGTCCTCGGGAACAGAGGCGATGATGTCCATTCCGGGAAGCGTCCCCTTTTCCGCATTGCCTTGGTCGAAAACCCCGATGCTCTGAATGACGCCCTGAGCGTTGTAACCACTGGCTTCAAGCGCGACGGCCTGGCCAGCTTTGAGAGCTTCAGCCTGGGTAATGGACGCCCGTCCCACCACCACGTCCGGGGCAGTTTGCACTGTTGCTACCAAGAGATTGTCCGTCAGCACGGCTCCTGAAGCAGCAATGCTCGTCACCGAGCCCTCATCACCAGGAATTTGAACAAACTCCCTCCACCGGACCATGGTCTTCTTGTCGTCGGATTTTGGTGCTGGCTGATCAACGTCACGGTACAGAGCCGCCACGGATTCTTGGGTGTACTTATCAAATACTCCGGTCATGCTGGGCAGATACCCCATGGATTGAAGCCACTTTTGCAACGCGGAAACGTCTTGACCGTTGTCACCATCTTTGAGGTCGCGATACAGGGGGACGGACGTTGAGATAACAATAAGAGGGCGCCCGGACACAGTCGCAACGATCGTGCCGGGCTTTAGCGTGTCACCAACGGCAACCAGCATGCTCGTGATGACGGCGCGTTCAGTCCCTGAAGGTACTGATGCTGCGATGCCCACCGACGTTCCCGGAGTCATGCTCCCGGGGACGACCAGTGTGCTCGCCAAAGCCCTGCGCTCCACCGTGGCGGTCACCTGGACTGGAATGTTGATGGAGTCGAGGGCTGCAGACTGGGGTGACTTTATGTAACCTCCGGCAAGGAAGGCACCTGCCATTCCTGCCATGACTATGACCAGGAAGCCAATGATCCGCCGGAATCGAGGAACCCGCGGCACCTTGACTACCGCGTCCTGCTGCATCGGCATCAAGCGCCGCCCTTGCCGTGTTGCCGCAAAATCGTCCTGGCTTTTGCCAGAGCCTCGGTTTTATCAACGGCGAGCCTGTTCATGGCGGCTTGGTTGGCGGCGATCAGGGCAGATTGATACTGCGCCCGGATATCCGAGATGCGCTGCATTACCTTGGTTTCCTGCTTGCAGCCCGCGTCTTGTACAGCTGTCCTGATTTCGCCTTGCTTGTCCGAAGGGTATGAAGGAACCCAGGCATCGGGTGAATCCTGCCGCATTGAAATTCCGGCTTCTTTGAGGCAAGCAATCCAGTCATCGCGTGCTTTGCCCCACTCTGGATCCCGCTCAGATAATGCATTCGAGTCGTTGCTAATGTTCGTTAGCAATGAGTCCTGACCCGCGATTCTGCTACGGAAAGGAGGTATCTGACTGGACATAGTGGCGTTATCGCATTCAAAGTACTTCTTCACATTTGCGTCTGCTGATTCCCTCGTTTTGGAATCGTAAATGCCCGCTATGGTACGGATGATCGGCTTGTCATACCCGTACTTTGCCGCAAGTTCAGGAACCCAAACGCCATACGATTGGTCAGCCTTAACTGTCAGGTCGCCGTGCTTCTCCGGCATGATGACACCGGCGTTTTTCATGCAATCTTCAATGACGTACATGTTGGCTGCCGTTATGAGCATTGATTCATCGGGCGTCGCTTCATACGCATCCATGGGCAAAGAAATGGTCGCCGTCGCCGGATCAAGTTTTGCATGCACGCCGGAAAATGCTGCCCGGTCCACGGAAGGCAAGGAGGCGGCATCCAGTCCGGCGGGCTGCGAATTGACGCTGCATCCGGCCAATGCAACTACCAACACGATCAGACCCAGTGGATACCGCGCCATTTTGCCTCCTCAACTTTTCTACCTAGTGCGACCGCTGTACCGCTTGTTAGGCGGCATCAGTAGGCTTCGTCGTGACTTGAGATGCGGTTGTCCCAGTTGCCGCCACCGGGGTAGGCAATATCGGCCAGATAGCTGATTGCTTGCCCCTCCTTCATGTAAAATGAGTTTCCGCCGAAGTTCAGGTGCTCGTAGAACATGACGTACCTATAGGCTGGATTAGTGGTGTATCCCACAATATTTGATGTCGGATCATTAGCAGCGTCACCGACGTAAGTTGCCGCGTAGTTGTTAGAGTACTTCGTTCCGTTCCACACTGAACTCTGAAACAAACAGACCTTACCGTTGGCGCAGGTCTGATCAGCCCAGGCATTTGCCGCGCCCGCACCCACGCCAATTGAAACGGGAACTACTACAGCCGATGCGGCCAGAAATTTGGCAATTTTCCTCATGTCACCAGTCCATCTCTCTAGTAGTGAATTTCTGGTGACCCGTTCATTGTCGATTCGTTCCACAATGGCGCCCCCCAGCAGAACTGAAAATACCGACGTGAGGATGGAACGTCAATCAGGATGATGATTCTGACAATCAGAGTCGAAATATTTGCAGAATTATCAGAAATAGTCATCTTTGGGCGTCACGAAGCTCATGGCAGCGACACGTATAGAGGGGGCGTTCGTGCCGTTATAGCCGGATCTGCTCAGCGCTCTCCAACTTGATGGCTTTGGGTTCCTTGCCGAGTTCCCGCTGGCCGCTCACAAGGCGGTCCGCGTTGGCCAGCCGGGTGAGGCTCAGACCGGTAAGGTCAGCGATCTGTCCGATGGGAACCTGGAAGGTCCGGAACGGCCCCAGGGGCGGCGGTTCGCCTTCCAGGAGCCGTTGATCGATCGCTTTCTTCAGTTCAACCTTGCCCAGCAATGGCGATTGGTCCAGCACAAACCCGGCGGCGGCCAGCTTGGCGTCGTTGGTCCATACGGCGATTTTCCAGAATTTCCGCGGAACCTGCACGCCCCTGTACGGGAGGTCGTCGTCGAGAAGAACGGGCCCGGTAAACACGGTTATCTTGGCATCGTGCGCGTCCGCATGGCCCAGCACGTGGTCCTCGAGCCCAACCCACAGTTCCTTGCCCTGGTTGAAGTCGTCCACTTGCGGCGCGGCATTGGTAAAGGCAAATGTGTCCTGGTTGGCCTTCTTGGCCGTTGCCGGATCGCCCCAGACGGGATCCAGGCGACGAACCAGGTGGCCGCGATCGAACGCATTGTTTTTGTAGACGTCCGGGCCAGCCTGCTGCTCCTTGGGGATCCTGTCATCGAAATGCCAAGTCCCTTCCCGGGCCAGAGAGCTCAGTTCCCCGCCGCTGATGTTGACACCCACGATCGCCGCGAGCTTCCGGGGAGCCCGGAAGCGCACGGAGAAGTGCGTGTAGTCCAAAAGAATCGTCGTTGCCGACGGACTGGGCAGTTCAACGCGTGCCCGCAAAAAATCCTTGTCGTATCCCCCGCTCATGGATACAGCATGGCACTAGGGACAGACAGCGAACAGACTCAGCATTCGACGACGTTGACGGCCAGGCCGCCCATCGCGGTTTCCTTGTACTTGGAGGACATGTCCTTGCCGGTCTCGCGCATGGTCACGATCACCTCATCCAGGGACACCCGGTGCGTCCCATCACCCCACAACGCCATCTTCGCGGCGTTGATCGCCTTCGCCGCCGCGATCGCGTTCCGCTCAATACAGGGAATCTGCACCAACCCCCCGATCGGATCACACGTCAACCCCAGGTTGTGTTCCATCGCGATCTCCGCCGCGTTCTCCACCTGACCCGGCGTACCACCCATCACCTCGGCCAACCCCGCAGCAGCCATCGACGACGCCGAGCCGACCTCGCCCTGGCAGCCCACCTCAGCCCCCGAAATGGACGCCTGCTCCTTGTACAACACACCCACCGCCCCCGCAGCCAGCAGGAACTTCACCACCACATCGTCCTTATCCTTTTGGGTGGCCTTGTCCATGCCCGGCGCATAATGCAACGCGTAATACAACACCGCCGGGATAATCCCCGCCGCACCATTCGTCGGCGCCGTAACCACCCGCCCGCCGGAAGCGTTCTCCTCATTGACCGCCAACGCGATCAGGTTCACCCACTCCTGCCAATACTTCGGATCGTTACGGTCCTTGTCCTCCTTCAACAACCGCTCCAGCCAGTCCGGAGCACGACGACGGACCCTCAACCCCCCGGGCAACACACCCTCACGCTTCAGGGACGTCTCAACACACGCCTCCATCACATGCCAGATATGCAACAAACCCTCCCGGATCTCCTCCTCAGACCGGGACGCGCGCTCATTGATGAACATGATGTCGCTGATCCCCAACCCCTTCGAGGAACACCGACCCAGCAACTCAGCAGCCGTCCGGAACGGCAACGGCAACTCCGCCTTCGTCTCCTCCAACTCAGCCCGCGCCGCGTCCTCCTCACCCTCACGGACAATGAACCCGCCACCAACCGAGAAAAACGTCGCCTCCCGCAACGTGGCGCCCTCAGCATCAACCACAGCAAACTTCATCCCGTTCGTATGCCGCGGCAACACCGTCAACGGATGCAACACCATATCCTCCACCGCATACGGCAACTGCACCCCCGCACCAGCAACGCCAGCACCAGCAAGATTCAGCACACCCGTCTCAGCGATCGCAGCCAACCGCTCCTCCACCTCATCAGGCAGGATCAACTCCGGATGGTAACCCTCCAAACCCAACAGCGTCGCAGTCATCGTCCCGTGGCCACGGCCAGTCGCAGCCAACGACCCATACAAATCAACCCGCAACCCCGCCACCGAATCCAGCACCCCGGACTCACGCAACTCGCCAGCGAACACCGCAGCAGCACGCATCGGCCCCACAGTATGCGAACTCGACGGGCCAATACCCACAGAGAACAGATCGAAAACACCAACAGCCATGGCTGGATCCCTTAACAAAGCTTGAAAACGGTCCGGCAGATGGTCCTGCCGGAGGGCCGGCCCCCGCTTATGGCGGCAGGCGACCGAAGCACGACGCCGGATGGCCCCCAAAGGCGGCAACCCGGCGTCGCAAATTATTTAGTTCCTACAATCCCACGCTACGCCACAGTGGGCGCTGTATGGGCGCTTCGAGCCAACGTCCTCCGCGGACTCCAGCGGCCATTTCGGGGCTCCCCTGCCGAACATGCCGTGCGCACGGCATCTCCCGCAGCAACCCCACGAAACGGACTGGCAATACCTCATCGGCTGCGGGAACGGGCCCATGGGACCGGCGTCCGGAAGCGTGCGTCCAAGGGAGCGTCACGTCCGCCCAGCGGGCGTCTTCGCGACCGAGCACGCGGAGGACGTCGGCCCCGACGGGCCAACCATTGACCCTACGAGAGGTCTCCGCCGTTCTTGGAGGCGTACTCCTCGGCCGAAAGCAGCGGACCGTCGGACTCAGCCGCAACCTTGAAGAGCCAGCCGGCGCCATAGGGATCGTTGTTGATCAGGGCAGGATCGCCCACTACGGCGTCGTTGATCTCGGTGACCTCACCAGTGACCGGCGAGTAGAGGTCGGAAACACTCTTCGTGGACTCAACCTCGCCACAGGTCTCACCGGCAGTCACGGTGGAACCAACCTCAGGCAGATCCACGTACACGATATCGCCCAGCGCGTCGGTTGCAACCTCGGAGATGCCAACAGACACCAGGTTCCCCTCCCCGCGGGAAACCCACTCGTGCTCGTCGGAGTACTGAAGTTCAGGCGCTACTTTGGGCATTCTGTTTCCTTACTGTGGTTGATCAAAAAACTATGGCTGGGTTGGATGGTGGGGCACCGAATTACCCCGCGGGCCAGCCCCCGGCAGGTTGCCACTCCCCCAGCATTAAGCGGTTCACGAATCGCCAAAGTGGCCACGCGTCCTGGTGAGGTGCACGCCCCTTGCGGGGCCGGCCTCCGGCAGCATGCGTCCAAGGGAGCGTCGCGTCCGCCCAGCGGGCGCCATCGCGACCGAGCATGCAGAGGAGGTCGGCCCCGCCGGGCTTAAGGCGTGTCGGGACCCGACCCGGCCTACTTTTGGCGCTTGTAGAACGGCAATGCAACGACTTCGAACGGCTCGCTCTTACCCCGAAGGTCAATGTCCAACGCGGTCCCAAGCTCGCTGTGCTCAACATCCACGTAGGCAAGCGCTACCGGGTAGCCAAGTGTCGGGCTGGGCTGGCCGGAGGTGACTTCGCCTACCACTGCACCATCCTTGAGGACCGGGTAGTGGCTGCGGCCAGCGCGGCGGCCCAGGCCTTTGAGGCCTACGAGCTTGCGCCCGCTGGTGGAGCCGGCGCCGTCGGCCTTGAGCGCAGCGAGTGCCTCCTTGCCGACGAAGTCGCCTTCTTTGGAAAGTGCGACCACGGGACCGAGTCCTGCGGCGAACGGGTTTCCTTCGCGGGACAGTTCGTTGCCGTAGAGCGGCATGCCGGCTTCGAGGCGCAGGGAGTCGCGGGAAGCGAGGCCAGCGGGAGTGAGCTCGCCTTCTTCCGCGGCGTCGGCGATGGCCTGCCAGAGGGCAGCAGCGGAGTCGTTGGACACAAAGATCTCGAAACCGTCTTCACCGGTGTAGCCGGTGCGGGCAAGCAGCAGGTCCTGAGTACCGCCGTCGAACGTGAAGGGCACCTCAACAGCGGCGTAGTACTTCAGTTCGGTGACCAGCGCGTGCTGCTCTGCGGGCACGAGGCGCAGGAGGATGGCTTCGGCGCGCGGACCTTGGACAGCAATCAGCGAGGTCTCGGCCGAGGCGTCCTGAACAACCACGTCAAAACCAGTTGCGCGCTCCAACAGCGCCTCAGCCACTACCTTGGCGTTGCCAGCGTTCGGCACCACGAGGAACTTGTCCTCGCCGCGACGGTACGTGATGAGGTCGTCGATGATGCCGCCGTCTTCCTGGCAGATCAGCGAGTACTTGGCCTTGCCCTCGGCCATGGCGGAGATCTTGCCCACCAGGGCGTAGTCCAGGAACGCTGCCCCGTCCCGTCCTGTCACCCAGACTTCGCCCATGTGGGAGAGGTCGAACAAGCCGGCGGACTTGCGGACTGCGTGGTGCTCGGCCAACTCGGAGGAGTACTTGAGCGGCATCTGCCAGCCACCGAAGTCGGTGAAGGACGCGCCGAGTTTCTTGTGCTCTTCGTAGAGAGCTGTGTAGTTCTCAGTCATTGCGGGACCGTCCTTAGTTCTCGAAGTCTGCGGTGTTGTCCTCGAACGCTTCAAGGGGCGGGCAGGAGCACACCAGGTTGCGGTCGCCAGCAGCGCCGTCGATGCGTCCGACGGGCGGGAAGTACTTGTCCTGCTTCAGGTGGTGGACTGGGAACGCGGCCTGCTCACGCGTGTAGTCGCGGTCCCATGCAGAACTCACGACGGCGGCAGCCGTGTGCGGCGCGTTGCGCAGCGGCGAGTTCTCAACAGTGAAATCGCCGGTGGCAACCTGCTCGATTTCGGCACGGATGGTGATCATGGCCTCAATGAAGCGGTCGATCTCCACGAGGTCCTCGGACTCGGTCGGCTCCACCATCAAAGTGCCCGCAACCGGGAACGCCAAGGTGGGAGCGTGGAAACCGAAGTCGATGAGGCGCTTGGCCACGTCCTCAGCCGTGACGCCGGTGCGGGCAGTCAGTTCGCGGAGATCCAGGATGCACTCGTGGGCAACAAGACCGCCTTCGCCGGTGTAAAGAACCGGGAAGTGCTCATCCAAGCGGGAGGCAACGTAGTTCGCAGCAAGCAGCGCGGACTTGGTGGCTTCGGTGAGCCCCTGGCCACCCATGAGCTTCACGTAAGCCCAGGAAATCGGGAGCACACCGGCCGAACCGAAACGGGATGCCGAAATCGGAACGTCGTTTCCTTCGGTCCAGGAAGCAGCGTCGCCAGGCATGAATGGTGCCAGGTGTGCCTTTGCCGCAACCGGACCAACACCGGGTCCACCGCCGCCGTGCGGGATGCAGAAGGTCTTGTGCAGGTTCAGGTGGGAGACGTCGCCGCCGAACTTGCCCGGCTGGGCGAGCCCAACGAGTGCGTTGAGGTTTGCGCCGTCGATGTAGACCTGACCGCCGGCTTCGTGGATCGCGTCGCAAACTTCCCGGACGTCGGCGTCGTAAACACCGTGCGTGGACGGGTAGGTGATCATGATGGCCGAAAGGGCGTCCCGGTTGGCTTCGATCTTGGCTTTGAGATCCACGTGGTCGATGGTGCCATCAGGAGCGGTGGCCACCACTACTACCTTCATGCCAGCGAGCACAGCCGAGGCCGCGTTGGTGCCGTGGGCAGAAGCAGGGATGAGGCACACATTGCGCTGCTCGTCGCCGCGGGAAAGGTGGTAGCCGCGGATCGCAAGGAGGCCGGCGAGCTCACCCTGGGAACCGGCGTTCGGCTGGATGGAAACCTGATCGTACCCGGTGATCTCGGTCAGCTGGGATTCAAGGTCGGCAATGAGTTCACGCCAGCCAGCGGTCTGGGAGTCCGGAGCGAACGGGTGGATCGAGGCGAACTCCGGCCAGGAGATTGCTTCCATCTCGGCGGTTGCGTTCAGCTTCATGGTGCAGGAACCCAGCGGAATCATGGTGCGGTCCAGTGCGAGGTCGCGGTCCGAAAGCTTGCGGATGTAGCGCAGCAGCTGGGTTTCGGAGCGGTGCGTGTTGAATACCGGGTGCTGCATGAAGTCGCTCGTACGCTCAACGGAAGATTCCAGCGCAAAACCTTCAGCGGATTCGGTGACCGAGGCGCCGAAGACATCCAGGACGCCGCCGACAATCTCTGAGGTAGTGGTCTCGTCAACAGAAATGCCCACCAGATCAGCGTCAATGCTGCGCAGGTTGATTCCCTTGGCCTCGGCAGCGGCAACGATCCCGGCAGCCTTGCCGGGAACGCGGACGGTGATGGTGTCGAAGAAGGAACCGTGAAGGACCTCGACGCCGGCGCCCTTCAGGGACGCTGCAAGCGTGCGCGCGTGACCGTGGGCGGTCTCGGCGATTGCCTTCAGGCCTTCGGGACCGTGATAGACGGCGTACATGGACGCGACGATGGCAAGCAGGGCCTGGGCCGTGCAGATGTTGGACGTGGCCTTCTCGCGCCGGATGTGCTGCTCACGGGTCTGCAGCGCCAAGCGGTAAGCGGGGACACCGGCGTCGTCCTTGGAAACGCCCACCAGACGGCCCGGCATGGAACGCTCGAGGCCCTTCTGGACGGCCATGTAGGCGGCGTGGGGGCCGCCGAAGAACAGCGGAACGCCCAGGCGCTGGGCGGAGCCGACGGCGATATCGGCGCCCTGCTCGCCCGGAGGCGTGATGAGCGTCAGCGAGAGCAGGTCTGCAGCCACGGTGACGAGCGCGCCACGTTCCTTGGCGTCAGCGATGACGGCGGAGTGATCGAACACGCGGCCGGAAACGCCGGGCTGCTGCAGGACGACGCCGTTGATGGCGCCTTCCGGGAGGCCGAGCGAAAGGTCAGCGACCTCAACCTCGAAGCCGAGTGCCTCGGCACGGCCCTTCACGATGGCAATGGTCTGGGGAAGGCAGTCGGCGTCGAGGACCGTCTTGCCGTCATGGGCGGCCTTGTTCTTGTTGGCGCGGCGCATCATCAGCACGGCTTCGGCCACTGCCGTTGCTTCGTCCAGCAGGGAGGCGTTGGCGATCGGCAGGCCCACGAGGTCCTGGACCATTGTCTGGAAGTTCAGCAGAGCTTCGAGGCGGCCCTGGGAGATTTCCGGCTGGTAGGGCGTGTACGCGGTGTACCAGGCCGGGGATTCCAGGATGTTGCGTCGGATAACCGGCGGCGTGACGGTGTCGTAGTAGCCCTGGCCGATCATCTGGACGGCGGTCTTGTTCTTGGACGCAAGCTTGCGCAGCTCGGCCAGCACCTCAACTTCGCTGAGCGCGTTTTCAAGGGTGAGGGCAACGTCCTGGCGGATGTCGTTGGGAACGGCTGTATCAACCAAAGAATCGACGGTGTCGTAGCCGACCGTCTTGAGCATGGTTTCAATGTCGGCCTGGCGGCGGGCGCCAATGTGCCGGTCGACGAAGGTGGTGGAGGCTGAACTAACCGTCACGAAGGAACTCCATTACTTGGGCGGCGTTGGGTACGCCACAGCGGCTCGGGTTCCTCCCCGCTCTGTATTGGACCTGAGAGTTTCCGCGTGTTGCTTGAACAACGATCGCTTGCACCGTCGGTGAGCACAGCACTTCTTCCGCGCCAAGAGGGCGCGGCAAAAGGCCTGCTACTTTCCAGAGTTGCCTCGCCGCGGCGGTGCGTGGGCCTGAGAGATTCCTGGGGAGGGTTTGCTCCTACGGCGCCCGCATCACTTGCTTGCGGGACTCTCCCGCCGCAGATCAAAGGCATATTCAATTTTTGCGGGCCCCTGTGAAGACGCACCACAAGGCTCAATTGTCCTACGTCGGGGGCGTCGCCGCAAATGGATGGCCCGCTACTTGCGGAGCCGGTCCAGGATGCCAAGGAGGATCTCGACGTCGGCCTCCCGCCCGGCCTTGCCGCCTTCCTGGCCACCCTCGAACATGGCATTGAAATACAGGCCGTCGCCCATGTAACTGACGGCTTTGGCAACCTCCGGACCAACATCCTCGGCCAGGACGTCCAACCACTGCTGCTGGATTCCGGCAAACCTGCGGCGGGTCTCCTCATGCGCAACTTCGGCCAGTCTTGTGGCAGCGACCAAAGCCCGATCCATGGGGGTTCCCGCCCATAGGGAGGAGCGGATGAAGTAAACCGCAGAGCCGTCCGGCGCAGCCTTCATTTGCTCGACGTCTTCCTGAGCCAACCGATCCAGGCGCTCAAGCAGGGCGCTGATCAGCGATTCCTTGCTGGGGAAGTGATAAAGCAGCCCGCCCTTGGAGACGCCCGCCCGCTTGGCAACGGCATCGAGGGTGGCGGCCCGCTCCCCCACCTCGATGAGGAGGGCTTCGTAGGCATCCAGGACCGCATCCCTGGCAACTGGTTTTCGTGGCATGTGTACATCATTCCCTACGGGGTCGACGGCGCTTAATTTGAAACTGTACCGTCTGGACGGTACAGTAGCTGTCATGTTCACGCCGTCCTCGACCCAAGCTCCCCGTTCCGCTCGTCCCGTCATGGGTGGAGGCGCACCTTGGCGCGACTGGACGGCCCTGGCACTCCTGATGTTCCCGGTGCTGCTGGTGGCCGTCGACAACACCGCGCTCACGTTCGCCCTGCCCGAAATTGCCCGCTCCCTGGACGTGGGTGGCGTGCAGCTCCTATGGATCATCGACGCCTACCCGCTCGTGTTGGCGGCGTTGCTGGTTTCCATGGGCAACCTGGGCGACAGGATCGGACGACGGCGGCTGCTGCTGATCGGCAGCACCGGCTTCGCTGCGGTTTCGGCTGCTACGGCGTTCGCGCCTTCCGCGGAATGGCTGATTGCCGGCCGCGCAGCACTTGGCGTGTTCGGCGCGATGCTGATGCCTTCAACCCTGTCCCTGATCCGGAACATCTTTGCTGATCCGAACCGCCGGCGGCTCGCGATCGCCGTATGGGCCGCCGGATTCTCTGGTGGCGCTGCCCTTGGCCCGATCTTCGGTGGCTGGCTGGTTGAGCACTTCTGGTGGGGTGCTGTCTTCCTGGTGGCGACCTTCCTGCTCCTGCCGCTCCTCGCCTTCGGCAGGGTCCTCATTCCCGAATCCAAGGACGCCAACCCCGGCCGCGTTGACGTGCCCAGTATCGGGCTGTCCGTGATCACGATGGCTCCGTTCGTGTACGGCATCAAGGAATTCGCTGTTCACGGATTCGGGGTGTCGGCAGCGGCCTTCATGGTCTTCGGCCTGGTGATGGGCGTTCTGTTTGTCCGTCGCCAGCGCCAACTTGAGAACCCAATGCTGGATGTCCGCCTGTTCAGCAACAGGGTGTTCAGCACGGCGATCGTGGCCAACGTCCTGTCCTTGTTTTCCATGACGGGCTTCATCTACTTCTTCGCCCAGCACTTGCAGCTGGTTGAAGGCCAGTCCCCCATGGAAGCGGGCATTGCAATGATTCCGGCGCTCCTGGCAACGGTCGTCGCCGGCCTGGTGGTGGTCCCGCTGGTAAAGCGCATCCGGCCGGGATTCGTAGTGGCCGGCGGACTTACCCTCAGCGCTGCAGGCTATTTAGTGGTGGCTGTGGGTGACCACGGCAGCGGACCGATGTTCCTCTTGTCAGCTTTGACTGTCCTGGCCGTTGGCGTTGGCGCAGCGGAGACCATCTCCAACGACCTCATCCTCGGCTCCGTACCGGCCGACAAGTCCGGAGCGGCGTCCGCAATTTCCGAAACCGGATACGAACTGGGTTCGCTCCTGGGAACGGCCGTGCTGGGCTCTATCCTCACCGCGTCCTACCAGCACAACCTCGTCATCCCGGAGGGCTTGTCCACGCAGGCGGCAGGGAACGCGGGTGAAACGCTGGCCGGCGCCGTGGATGCCGCAGCTGCACTACCCGCTCCATTGTCCGATGCACTGACAGCCGCCGCCCGGGTAGCCTTCGAGTCCGGCGTCCACATCACTGCGGCGATTGGGCTGGTACTGATGGCCGGAGCGGCAGTGCTTGCCGCCGTCGTGCTCCGCAGGGTGCCCAAGGCGCGGTAAGCGAGCGTGCAGTAGGCCGGCGTTCCGTCGGGAATCAGTGGCCGTCAGTAGGTGCAGCCTTGTCATCTACGGCGGCCACCAGCTCGTCAATCCGGTCCAGGGCATCGCTGAGCCGGCCTACCGTTGCCCACAATCCAGGGTGCTTTTCCTTGATTTCATCAAGCGTCGCGCCTGCGGATCTGAGCGATCCGAGATCAAAGCTCACGTTGGTGCGGGCTCCTGCGATGGCTGCCCTGAGGGCTCCAAACCCCACCACGACGTCGGCAATGAGTGCTGGGTTCCCGTGGGCAGCAAGCCATCCCAGGTCCTCGATGGCGTCGATGGCATGGTCGCCGAGCACAGCGGAGGCCTTGGCAGCATCGACGGATGCGCGGTGGATTGCCTGCTCCCGGTCCGGACCAGGATCAAGCCGGAAGGCCGCACCGAAAGCCTTCGACGCCGTTGCGTCCTCGTCAGCCAGCTTAAGGGCGGCTTCGCGGAGGGAGCGGGCCCGGACGTGCAGCTCGGCCAATTCCCGCCCGGGCGCCTCTGTGTAACCTGCGACCATGGACGCCAGGGACGCTGCAACGGCCAGCATCACGCCGGTTCCCGCGCCTCCACCCGGTGATCCGCTGGACTCTGCCAGGGCCTTGGTCCAATCCTCGACTGTTGAGCCTTGGGTAGTGATCTCTTGTGAAGATTCCATGCAACCAAGTTTGCCCTGAAGCGCAAAGGTGTGGGTCGGCGTCGTTGCCTGATGACGTCGATACACTGGCCAGACCCTGCGGCGTCGACCTGTTAAGGAAAATTCCCCATGAGCATTGACCTGGAAGCCCTCTACCGTGATCTGCACTCGAACCCGGAGCTTTCCTTCCAAGAGGTCAGAACAGCCGGGATCATCAGCGGACACCTTGAGGACTTGGGGCTGCTGGTCCACCGCAGCGTGGGGAAAACGGGGGTTGTAGGAGTCCTGGACAATGGCCCTGGACCCGTGGTGATGCTTCGTGCGGATATGGACGCGTTACCGGTCAAGGAGGACACCGGGCTGGACTACGCAAGTGCGGCAGTCGGCGTCGACCATGAAGGCCGTGAGGTGCCGATCATGCATGCGTGCGGACACGACGTACATGTCAGCTGCCTCCTCGGAGCAGTGGAAGCGTTGGCCGCAAAGCGGCAGGACTGGCAGGGCACGCTGATCGCGGTCTTCCAGCCGGCCGAAGAATGGGGCGGCGGCGCCCAGGCCATGGTGGCGGATGGGCTCTTTGACCTGGTCCCCAAGCCGGACGTGGTCCTCGGCCAGCACGTGGCGCCCTTTCCTGCCGGATGGTTCGGCATCCGTTCCGGCGTGGCCATGGCTTCAGCGGATTCCCTCAACGTGACGTTGCATGGGCGCGGCGGCCATGGCTCCCGGCCTGAAACCACCGTTGATCCAGTCCTCATGGCTGCGGCAGCCACCATGCGCCTGCAGGGAGTGGTGTCCCGGGAACTGGCCGCCAGCGATTCTGCAGTGGTTACCGTTGGGCAAATCCATTCGGGAACAAAGAACAACATCATTCCCGAGACCGCAACCCTGGGCCTCAGCATTCGATCCTTCAGCGAGCCCACACGGGAGAAAGTCCTGAACTCGATCGAGCGCATCGTTCGAAGTGAAGCTGCTGCCTCAGGCGCCCTGAAGGAACCCGACTTCCACTATGAGGAGCGCTACCCGCTGACGGTCAATGATGAATCGGCCGCCGGAAGGATCGCTTCGGCGTTTCGCGATAAGTTCGGCGCCGCAAGGATCATGGACCCCGGCCCGGTCTCAGGCAGTGAAGACGTCGGGGAACTCGCGACGGCGGCCGGCGCGCCCCTCGTGTTTTGGTTCCTGGGCGGGATCGAGGCCACCCACTTCAAGGAATGGGCGACGACGGGTCGCTTGCCCGAGGACGTTCCGTCGAACCACTCGCCCTACTTTGCCCCGATCATCCAGCCGACCTTGGCCCTTGGCACGGAAGCACTGGTTACTGCGGCCCTCGAATTCCTGGAGACTTCGGGAAGATAGCAGCAAAAACCCCGCCTAACGGACAATTCACCGCCGCACCCGGTGGTGAATTGTCCGTTGGACGGGGTCTTGCTCGAAAACGCCTAGACCTTCTCGCGGATGCGGTCGATCCTCGGTTCTGAAACCTCAAATTCCCTGCGACGACGCGCCAGGAAAGTCCACAACGTTCCTTCTGTCTGCGGGCTCTTCTCGGCAGGGGCCTCAGGTGCCTGATCCTTGCTGGTCTCAGGCTTGTGCATCTCGGGCGTGCGCACGGAGTCCTTCTTCGTACGCCTCTCATAGCCCTCGTAGTACGAGTAGCACATACCCAACCTCCTTAGTGGCTGTTCTTTAATCGTCCTCGCACCTGGACCGTAAGTCGACTGCTAATTAATGCAACTCACCGTGAAACAAGGCCTTCAACGCGGCTGGCCGCCGTCGCCATAAAGGAACCCGTGGAACTCCTTACCCTCTTTGGGCAGCAGGGCGAGCGCATGCATGTCAGGGCGCGACCAAAGCGATAACCCCGCCGAGATGGCATTTGATGCCAATGGTGGCCGGAAACATTGGCATCAAATGCCATCTGGGGAGACCTCGATCCGGTACCCCCTTGCATCCAGCCGTGACTACCGCCATACTAAATGAACGCTATTCATTTAGTGACTGTCGTCTCACCGGAGTACATGCCCCCATGATTGAAATTACCCGCCTCGAAGCCCCGACTTCCCTGGCCCGCACCGAGCCGTCCACCCGCACCCCACTGCGGGTCGGCGTCGTTCAGCACCGCTGGCACGCTGATGAAGCAGTCCTGCATGCCGAACTGAACGAGGGAATCGAACGCGCAGCCAAGCTGGGAGCCAGTGTTGTTTTCCTGCCTGAACTGACTCTTTCCCGCTACCCTGCAGACACCCGGCCGGAGAACAACCCGGCCGCTGGTATCCGCCCTTCGGACATCACCGAAGACCTGCTCACGGGCCCAACCTTCACGTTCGCCGCAGCGGCTGCCAGGACGTACGGCGTCTCGGTGCACGCATCGCTCTACCAGCGTGCCGAAAACCCGGACGGCACGGACGATGGCCTGGGACTCAACACAGCCATCCTCGTCTCCCCCGCTGGCGAACTCGTCGCACGCACCCACAAACTCCACATCCCTGTCACGGCCGGTTACTACGAGGACAAGTTCTTCCGCAAAGGCCCGGCCGCCGAGGACGCCTATGCAGTGCACGCTCCGGCAGAACTCGGCGGCGCACGCCTTGGCATGCCCACGTGCTGGGACGAGTGGTTCCCGGAGCTGGCACGCATGTACTCCCTGGGCGGAGCAGAGATCCTGGTCTACCCCACGGCCATCGGTTCCGAGCCGGACCACCCCGACTTCGACACCCAGCCGCTCTGGCAGCAGGTCATCGTGGGCAACGGCATCGCCAACGGACTCTTCATGATTGCCCCCAACCGCCACGGCAGCGAGGGCACACTGAACTTCTACGGTTCATCCTTCATCTCCGATCCCTACGGCCGCATCCTGGTCCAGGCACCCCGCGACGAATCCGCCGTGCTGGTTGCAGATCTTGACCTGGACCAGCGCAAGGATTGGCTCACGCTCTTCCCCTTCCTGGCCACGCGTCGCCCGGAAACGTACGGCCGCCTCACCGAACCGGTCAACCCCAACGCCCCGCTCGGCTCCACAGCCGAGGCCTCGCCGTACCAGGCAGTCTCCGCATGAGCGCCTGGCGCATGCCGTCCGAGACCGCTCCCCAGGACCGCGTCTGGATGGCCTTCCCGACCGGCGGCTACACCTTGGGTGACACCGAGGAAGAGGCCCACGCAGCGCGATCCACGTGGGCCGCCGTCGCGAACGCCATCCTTGAATTCGAGCCGGTCACCATGGTGGTACACCCCGACGACGTCGACACTGCCGCGCGCTACCTGGACCCTCGCGTCGAGGTACTCACCGCCGAGCTCAACGACGCCTGGATGCGGGACATCGGGCCGTCGTTCGTGCTCGATGCCAACAAGCAGCTTGGCGCCGTGGACTGGATCTTCAACGGATGGGGCGGCCAGGATTGGGCCGCATGGGACAAGGACTCGCTCATTGCTGCGGAGGTCAGCGGCCGCGCCAATGCCCACCACATTCCGTCGGGCATCGTGAACGAGGGCGGCGGCATCCAAGTTGATGGCGAAGGCACCGTCCTGGTCACCGAAACCGTACAGCTTGACCAAGGCCGCAACCCGGGCCTGACCAAGGCCGACATCGAAGGGGAACTTGCCCGCACCATCGGCGCCACGCATGTGGTGTGGCTGCCCCGTGGCCTCACACGCGACTCCGAGAAGTTCGGCACGCGCGGGCACGTCGATATTGTGGCAGCAATCCCCAGCCCCGGCACACTGCTGGTCCACTCCCAGCAGAACCCGGAACACCCGGACTACAACGTCTCCCGGGAAATCATCGACTTCCTGCGCACAACCCATGACGCAGCAGGCCGGGACTGGAACATCATCGAAGTTCCCGCCCCGGAAACCCTTACCGACGACGAAGGTTATGTGGACTACAGCTACATCAACCACCTCGTGGTCAACGGAGGGGTCATCGCATGCAGTTTCAATGACCTCATGGACGAGAAAGCACTCCGCATCCTCGCCGACGCCTACCCCGGACGCCGCGTTGTCAGTGTTGACGCGCGCGAACTCTTCGCCCGGGGCGGCGGCATCCACTGCATTACGCAGCAGCAGCCTACGGCCATCTAGAAAGGGCCCTTCATGAGCCAGACAATCCGTAGCACGGCCGCAGGCACCAGCCCGGCCGGCACGTCGCACGACATCAGCGGCAAGGGACTGAAGACGGGGCAGTTGGGGCTCCTCGCCGTCGTCGTTCTTGGCATTTCCACCATCGCCCCGGCGTATACGCTCACCAGCGCGCTTGGCCCAACCGTCAACGAAGCCGGGCTGCAACTGCCCGTGATCTTCCTTATCGGGTTCATTCCGATGATCCTGGTGTCCCTGGCGTACCGGGAACTCAACGCAGATTCCCCGGACAGCGGCACCACCTTCACGTGGGTCACCAAGGCCTTCGGCCCCTGGGTGGGCTGGATGGGCGGCTGGGGCCTGCTCGCGGCGAACATTATCGTCCTGTCCAACCTGGCGGGCGTCGCTGTTGACTTCTTCTACCTCTTCCTGGCCCAGGTTACGGGCTCGGCCGAGCTGGCCGACCTCGCCTCGAACAAGGTACTCAATGTTGCCACCTGCTTCGTCTTTGTAGCGCTGGCTGTTTGGGTGAGCTACCGCGGCCTGCACACCACCAAGATCGTGCAGTACGGCTTGGTCGGTTTCCAGTTGCTGGTGCTCGGCCTGTTCGTTGCCATGGCATTCGCCAACTGGTCCACGTCCGAGACCGCCGTTCCCTTCAGCTGGGACTGGTTCGACGTCACCAAGATTGAGACCTTCGGCCAGGTCGCAGCCGGCATCTCCCTCTCGATCTTCGTTTACTGGGGCTGGGATGTCTGCCTCACAGTCAACGAGGAAACCGCCAACGGAAAGAAGACCGCCGGCCTCGCAGGCACCCTGACCGCCGTCATCGTGCTGGGCATTTACCTCCTGGTCACCATCGCCACCATGATGTTCGCAGGCGTCGGAGACACCGGAATCGGCCTGAACAATGAGGAAAACCACGCCAACGTCTTTACGGCCCTCGCGTCTCCGGTCATGGGTCCGTTCGCGATCCTGATGTCCCTCGCCGTCCTCTCCAGCTCGGCGGCTTCCCTGCAGTCGACGTTCACCTCGCCCTCCCGCAGCCTGCTGGCCATGGCGCACTACGGCGCCTTGCCTGAGCGCTTCAGCCACATGAGCAAGAAGTTCTCGACGCCGGGCTTCGCCACCATTGCAGCGGGCGTCCTGTCCGCGGGCTTCTACGCCGTGATGCACGTGATCAGTGAGAACGTCCTCAACGACACCATCCTTGCCCTTGGCTTGATGATCTGCTTCTACTACGGACTCACGGCCATCGCCTGCGTTTGGTACTTCCGGAACAGCGTGTTCTCCAGTGCCCGGAACTTCTTCCTGCGTCTCTTCTGCCCGCTTCTGGGTGGGGTCGGCCTGTTTGTTGTCTTCCTGCAGACCGCGGTGGACAGCTGGGCCCCGGAGTTTGGCAGTGGTTCGGAAATCTTCGGAGTGGGGCTCGTGTTCGTGCTCGGCATCGGAATCCTTGCCCTGGGTGCCGTGTTCATGCTGATCATGTCCCGCGTCCGTCCCGGCTTCTTCCGCGGTGAGACCATCCGCAAGGACACCCCTGCCCTGGTGGTCCCCGAGTAGTTCCTCAACGCGAAGACGCAGGAAAGCGGTCAGTACCCCGGAAATCTCCGGACGAACTGGCCGCTTTCCTGCGTTCTCGCGTTAGCCGGGCTACCCAATCACCAACGGTGGGCGACGTCCACCACAAGGCGCGAACCGCCGTCGGGCCCGTCCAACGTGAAGACGCGGAACGGAAGCCGGGCACGGACGCCCAAACCTATGCTCGTAGTTCCTTCGAAGCTGCCCGCATAAACCACCTGACGGAACGTCTGGTACCCGGAAACGTTGGACAGTTCAGCCTTGGCAGCCGGAGCGTACGTGAGTTGGCCGTTCTGGTCATAGGACGGAGCCGTCACCATAATCTGCAGGTCAGCATCACCGAGCACGGGGATTGGATAGCCGGTGGCATCCTGGACCACTACCGGGACATACTGCACTGAATAGCCGGCCACCTTGCCGGTCATATCGATCACCAGGCGGTCGTAACAGGTCTGTTGGCCCGTACGGACGTTGGTGACGTTGGCGGCGCTCATATCGGGGTCGGCCTTGGCCAGCGAGCCCCACATGATCCCGCAATATGGTGATGCCGAGGCCGGCCCCGGTGCCACCAGACCGAGTCCGGCAGCTGCGAGGACTGCTGCCAAACCCGCTCCAAATTTCCTCATTTTTTGTGCCCCCTTCAGGCGAAGTTGATACTTCAACAGTAGGAGTCGCTTGGGTTGTTTGGATGGGTTGTGGCCGCTTCGGCGCACAACCGTTAAAACGACTCCGGGGTGGTCACAGGAGAGTCATGGAAGGGGACATTTACGCCGGTTCAGGGACCAGTTAGTGGGTCTTCATGCATAGGTTCGTAATCGAAGATAACGACACCTGGGCGTTACAAAGAGTTGCGGACACGCAAAAGCCCCATCCGACCATCCATTGGCCTGACGGGGCTCGACGCTTTGCGGTGCCTGGGATTAGCCCTCGCAGTCCTTGCAATACTTAAGGCCGTTCTTTTCCAAGGCAACCTGGGACCTGTGGCGGACCAGGAAGCAGGAAGAACACGTGAATTCGTCAGACTGTTCGGGTACCACCACAACGGTCAGTTCTTCACCGGAAAGATCGGCGCCCGGGAGGTCGATACCTTCCGCGGTGTCGTTTTCGTCGATGTCGATGACTGCAATCTGGGCACCGGCTGCGCGGGACGCCTGAAGAGCCTCAAGCGAGTCCGCGGGAGTCTCTTCTTCTGTCTTGCGGGGTGCGTCGTAATCAGTAGCCATTGGGTTCGCTTTCGTTGCTGCATAGTGCCATTTCAGGCACCTCAGTGAAGCAGTTTAGGGCATAGCATCCGCGTTGGACGAAAAGTGTGCCCAAAACAACATTCAGCAGCTTTCAAGCGAACCTTTAGGGGTTACGGCGGACCATTCCCGAGTGGGATTGAATGGCCTGCGCACTGGCGACCGTAACCCCGCTAAGCGCCGGCAACCACGTCCAATCAGCGGGGCGCCCCTGAGCCCCTTGGCCCCCGGGATCGTTTACGGGTTCCACACAATCCAGGACGTATGCGGCCTCAATCCATTCGCCGATCCTGGAGCCAATCTTCGCGATATGTCCGGCCAACCATGATGCTTTCATGCGGCAAAGGTATCCACACGTCATGTGGGGCCGGTTTCTGCAGGGTCACGGGCTTGTTAACTTCCCCTTTTCTGCATTTAGTCCTGCAGAGCCTGCTGCACGACGTACTCCGCAATCGCCATCGACGACGTAGCCCCAGGTGACGGTGCATTCCGCACCAAAACCGTGTCCCGGCATCGTGAAATCACAAAATCATCCACCAGGGAACCGTCAGCATTCATGGCCTGCGCACGGACGCCGCGCGTGCCGGGAAGAACAGTGGCACCCTCCAACGACGGAACAAAGCGTACGGCCTCCTTAATGAACTTCTTCCGGCTGACCACGGTCTGGAATTCGCGGACCGCCGATGGCACATTGTGCCGGGCAAAATTCCAGAAACCTGGAAACAGGGTGTAATTCAAGACGTCGCGCACATCGATGTCCTTCCACGAATAGGCCTCGCGCCCGAAGGAGATGAAAGCGTTGGGACCCAGCATCATTTCGCCGTCGATCCTTTTGGTGAGATGCACGCCAAGGAAGGGATGCTTGGGGTCCGGCACCGGATAAATCAAGCCCCTGACTTTTGCGCGGCTTTCCTTGCCAAGGAGGAAGTACTGCCCAAAGAAGGGAACGATGCGCGGCGTTGCGGGCTCTCTAGTGGCTTTCGCCAACCGGTCGGATTGAAGCCCGGCGCATGCCACCACAAGATCGTAATGCTCGCCCCCATCCTTCGTGTGGACAACGACGCCGCTCCCCTGCTGTTCCAGCGAGGTGACTTCCTGCCCAAGCCGGATCTGCCCGCCTGCGTCACGGACGTCGTCGGCGAGCGCATTCGTGATGGCCCTGTAGTCCACGATCGCCGTTTCCGGCGAGTGCAAAGCAGAAAGCCCGACGGCGTTCGGCTCCACCTCCCGTATTTGGTCACCGCGCAGCATGCGTGCGCCCGGCACTCCATTGGCCGTTGCCCGCGCGAAGATGTTCTCCAGCCGCTTCGACTCTTCGGAGGTCTGGGCGATCACCAACTTGCCGCAGGCCTCATACGGCAGATCCTTGGTGGCACAGAATTCGCGAAGCAGTTCCACACCCCTGCGGCACAGCGTTGCCTTTAGCCCGCCCGGTTCATAGTAGAGCCCGGCATGGACCACCCCGGAGTTGTGGCCGGTCTGGTGCTTGGCGAGCTGGTCTTCCTTTTCGTAAACGGTGACCTGGACGCCGTCGAGTTTGTTGGCCAATTCCCGGGCAACAGCCACGCCGATGATCCCGCCACCAATGACCGCGCAGCGTTTGATGTTTTTCGGCGTTATGTTCGCAGACATGGGAACTCCTCGTCGGTGGGGATTGGTCCGCATCACTCCACAGCATTCCATGGAGTGGTTCCCCGGACACGTAAAAAGGGGCGGCACGTCGCGTGCCGCCCCTTTTACTTAATGCGTGAAGTGCTAGACAGCGCTGGGCTGGTCGAAGCGCTGGCCGGCCGGGTTGGACGGCAGGAGTGCGAGAACCAGAATTGCGAGTCCGCCAAGGAACGGAATGAGGCCGAGCAAGGCGAGCCAGCCGCTGAAGTTGCCGTCGTGCAGACGACGGACCAGCAACGAAATGGACGGAATGAGTACCGCCAGGTAGAACGCAAAGATCAAAATAAGTCCTACAACTGCGCCCGGGCCGGGAACTGCCGTTCCGTTTGCCGAGACTGTAGAACCTGCAGCACCGAGGATGCCGGTAAGGATCTGCAGTACGAGGCCGATGACACCCAAAGCGAGGGCCACCCACCAGTATTCGCTGCGGCTCGCGCGGCCAGTGAAGGCGGTGTACTTCTTGAAGAAACGCTTTACGGCGGCGCCAATGGGTGCGCCATAGTAGGGAGCCCACAGCGGCGGTTCGCCGGTCTGTGCGCCATACGGCTGGGTTTGCTGTGGCTGTTGCTGGTAACTCAAGGTGTTCCCCCGGGGTTAGGTGTGAATAATGCAGTGAGACCTAAACTCTGTGAAGAGTCGTTGCTCATCGTAGTGCTCTCCGCAGTATTTATGCAGGTCGATGGACAAAATTAACCGGGATTTAGTCCGTTGACGGATTATGTCGCCCCAATCCCTCTCTCACATACCAACCCTTTAGAGCCAACGCTCTCTCACATACCAACCCTTTAGAGCCAACGCTCTCTCACATACCAACCCTTTAGAGCCAACGCTCTCTCACATACCAACCCTTTAGAGCCAACGCTCTCTCACATACCAACCCTTTCGAGCCAACGCTCTCTCACATACAACAAGACGTGAGAGAACAACCGGGGTCAGGACGCGAATTGCTTTCGTAGCTCCATTTTGCGGATCTTCCCGCTGGCCGTTCGCGGCATTTCGTCAACGAACACTACGGATTTGGGGATCTTGTAGCGCGCAAGCCGCCCTTCCAAGTGCGAGCGCAGCTGCTCTTCGCTGAGCGAGGCACCCTCCCGCAGGGTGACGATGGCTCGCGGCACCTCGCCCCATTTGGGGTCCTCGATGCCGATCACAGCGACGCTCCCCACGGAATCGAGTTCGGCGATCGCGGCTTCGACTTCCGCAGGGTAGATGTTCTCGCCACCTGAAATGATCATGTCCTTCATGCGGTCCGAAATGAACAGGAAGCCCTCGTCGTCTTGGAAGCCCATGTCGCCGGACCGGAACCAGCGGGCATCAGCGTAGCTTTCCGCCGTGGCGTCAGGGCGGTTCCAGTACTCCTTGATCACGTTGGGCCCGGAGATCTGGATCTCACCGACGTGCCCGGCAGGCGTGGGCCCGCCCAGGGGATCGGTGATACGGACGTCGGTGAAGAACTGGGGCAAGCCGGCAGATCCAGCTTTGTCCTTGGACCTTGAGACAGGCAGCATGGTGGCTCCGGGCGCCGCCTCAGTCATGCCGTAACAACTCGTGAAGCCAATGCCGCGCTCCTCGTAGGCATCCAGGACCCGCCGAGGAACCGCCGAACCACCACAGGTGAGCTTGTCCAGGGAGCCAAGGTCCGCCGTCGGCCATTCAGGATGGTCGCAGAGCATCTGGAACGTGGTGGGGACTCCGTTGAGCGTGGTGACCCCATGTTGCCCGATGAGTCCCAGCACCTTGCCGGCCTCGAACTTGGTTTCCAGCACCACCGTTGCTCCCTTGAGCAGCATGGGCAGCAAACCCATGTCCAAAGAGGCCACGTGGAACAGTGGCGAGATCATCAGGGCGACGTCGTTCCGGTTCAGGTCCATGTCCACTACGGTGTTGATGCAGTTCCAGGTGATGTTCCCGTGCGTCAACAGGGCGCCCTTGGGCTTGCCGGTGGTTCCTGAGGTGTAGAGGATCATGGCGCCGTCGTCCAGGCTGACGGCCTCGTCCTGCGGCGTCGAGGCCGCCGCTTGAAGCACTTCGTCATAGCGTTCGACGCCGGATGGCAGCTTTGCAGGGGAAACTTCCGTGGCGTCGTCGGCGGCCACCACCAGGCGATGGGTCACCGGGGTTTCTTCGACGGCAGAGGTCGCCAGGGTCTCCAGGGCCTCGGCGTTGACCAGGAGCCGTGACCCGGAGTCCTGGAGTTGGAACTGCAATTCGGGGGCGGCGAGCCGGGTGTTCAGCGGAACGAAGATCGCGCCGAGCAGCCCACAGGCGAAGAAGGTCTCCACGAAGGAAGGATGATTCTCGCCGAGGAAAGCGACTCTGTCTCCCTTGGCCACTCCTCTGTCCTTGAGGGCGTTTGCCAGCCGGTCTGTCCGGTCGGCGAGTTCGCCGTAGCTCAGCGTGCGTGCCCCGGATATGAGTGCCGTCTTGGGTCCCGACTTGATCCGGCGACGGTGCAGCCAGGAACCAACTCCGTTGTTGTCCATGTTTGCAGTGCTCCTAACTGACCGAGGTGAGGTCGTTATTCTTAGACTCCCGCGTCAGCAGGATGAACACAATCGACACCAGTGCCATGACTGACAGGAACACCACCACCGGGACGATGCTCTGGCCGGAGTCCTTGTACAGGCCTGCGATGATGCCGGGGGTGAAGCCGGCACCTATCAGCGTGGCCAACTGGTATCCGACAGCGGCACCGGTGTAGCGGGACGTGGTCCCAAACTGCTCCGACACAAACGCTGCCAGTGGCCCGTACAAGGACGAGTGCAGGACGAGCGCCACAGTGAAGGCCAGGAAGATCAGGCCGACATTCCCGGAACCGAGCATCCCGAACATGGGGAACAGGTAGGCGATGAACAACGCCAAGCCCGTCACCATGACCGGCCGCCGCCCGAATCGGTCGGACAGCCTTCCGCCTAGAAGAACGAACATGATGGAGATGGCCGAGGCTCCCGCGAAGGCATAAAGCACGCCCTGTTGGGGTGCACCCTTGGACACTGCGTAGGTCACGGAGAACGTGGGCAGCACAACTTGAAGGCCGAAGCCCGCGGCACCTGCGAACATGATCATGATCAATGCCTTGGGGCGGCGCAGCACTTCAAGCAGCGGGATCTTGCGCTTGGTGGTTTGGGTATCTTCCTTGGCTACTGCCTCGGCGAAAATCGGGCTTTCCGAGACTCGCAGCCGAACGAACATGCCCACAATCAGGAGAACGAAGGACAGCAGGAACGGCACCCGCCATCCCCACGCCAGGAAGGCGTCCTGCGGCAGTGCTGAGAAGATGCCCATCACTACGGTGCCAAGCACGGCTCCGGTAGGCGCACCGGCATTGACGAACGATGCCGCGAAGCCACGTCGCTTGGGATCGGAGTGCTCCAGCGCCATCAGCGCGGCCCCGCCCCATTCGCCACCAACCGCGATGCCCTGGCAGACCCGCAGGACCACCAGGATGACCGCACCCCACGGGCCGATCACGCTGGCGCCGGGAATCAGGCCGATGAGCGTGGAGGCGATGCCCATCATTGCCATGGACACGATGAGCATGCCCTTGCGGCCGATCCGGTCACCGAAGTGGCCGAAGATGATGCCGCCCAAGGGTCTTGCTACGTAACCGGCGGCGAAGGTTGCGTAGGCGGCGACGACGCCCACCCATTCATCCGTGCCGGCGAAGAAGACCTTGGGGAAGGCAACGGCCGCGGCCGTTGCGTACAGCAGGAAGTCGTAGAACTCGATGGTGCTGCCCAGATAGCTGGACAAGATGACCGTGCGCGCTTCTTTGCGCTTGGCGGCCGTGCTCAGAGGTGCGAGCGCAGTGTGTCCTGACATGGCTGTTCTTGGGGAGGAGGGGTGGGGAGTCTTTCTTGTAAAACGGGGTTCCTACTTGTAGAAGCGGGCGAGGAACTCGGCCACGACGGCGGGGCGTTCCTGGCCTTCGATCTCGATGGTGGCGTTGACCTTGATCTGGGCGCCGCCCTTGACCTCGGTGACTTCGGCGATAGTGGCCTGCATGCGCACCTTGGAGCCCACCTTGACCGGGGAAGTGAAGCGCACTTTGTCCAGTCCGTAGTTCAGTTTGGTGGTGACGCCGTCGACGTCGAACAGCTCGCCCCAGAACGGGATGATCAGGGAAAGCGTCAGGAAACCGTGGGCGATGGGCGCACCGAACGGGCCGTCCTTGGCGCGCTCGGGATCAACGTGGATCCATTGCTGATCGTCCGTGGCATCAGCGAACAGGTTGATCTGCTGCTGCGTGATTTCGCGGTAATCGGTAGTGCCTAGGTCCTTGCCGGTCATGGTGGGCAGGGTGTCGAAATCGACGACGAGATTGGGCATCGTTGCCTCCTGGTATTTGTTGGTTGTAAAGAGTGCGGCTAGTGGGTGAAGGCGCTGGACTATCTGGTAAAGGCACTGGCGCCCGTGAGGGCGCGGCCGACGATCAGGGCGTTGATTTCGTGGGTGCCCTCGTAGGAATAGACGGCTTCGGCGTCGGCATGGAACCGGGCGACGTCGGAGGCGAGTGTGATGCCGTTGCCGCCCACCACTTCGCGGGCGAGCGCGACGGTTTCACGCATGAACAAACTGGTCTGCATTTTCGCCAGGGCTGAATCCTGGTCCCGGTAGATTCCACTGCTCTGTTGTTCCGTTAGCCGGACCACGAGCGAGATCGAAGCCGTAATGTTTCCGAGCATGCGGGCCAACTTCTCCTGCACCAACTGGAAGGACCCCAATGGGCGTCCGAACTGTTGGCGTTCGTTGACGTATGCCAGCGCTGCTTCGAACGCGCCGGCTTGGATGCCGGTGGCGATCCATGCAACATCCGAGCGCATCGCCCGGAGCATGGCAGCCACATCCTTGAACGAGTTCACGTTGTGAAGGCGCATGGCCTCTGGAACCCGGACGTTTTCCAGGGTGATGTGGGCGTTCTGCATCATCCGCAATGACGTCTTGCCGCCGATCTTCGCCAGGCTGACCCCGGGCGCGGTGCGGTCCACCAAGAACGCTTTGACCTGCCCATCTGCTACATCCCGGGCGAACACGCACAGCACGTCGGCAGTCGAGGCTCCCCCGATCCAACGCTTCGCGCCTTCCAAAACCCAGCTGCCGCCGTCGAGATCTGCATCAAAGCGCGCTGTGGTGGACAGCCCTCCGGCGATGTCCGAGCCGTGCTCCGGCTCGGTCAGCGAGAAGACGCCTTTGAGCGAGAAGTCGATAACCTTTGGCATCCATTCCTTTTGTTGGGGCTCGGAAGCACCGACGCGGATGGCTGTACGGAACAGCCCGGCGTGGGCTGTGTACCAAGTGGCCAGGGAAGCATCGGTTCGGGCAAGTTCGAAGATCCGGAAGCCGTGGTAAATTCCCCGGGCGGGCGCCTCGAACGGTTCCATGAGGTTGAGATCGATCAAAGGCTGCGCCAACTGCTCCGGGAACTCGCCCCGCTCCCAATAATCGGCCAGCAACGGCTTGGCCTCCTGCGAAAGGAAATCCCGGAGCCGGGCCAGGACGTGGCGTTCGTCGTCCGTGAGGAGGGATTCGGAGTCATACCAATCAGCAGCGGCGTAAAGCCGTTGTTCCAGCGCCGTGGTGGACATCTCAACCATCCAAACCGAGCAGCCGGACAGCGTTCTCCTTGAGAATCTTCGGACGAACCTCGTCCTTCAGGGGAAGATCCTCAAACGCGCCGAGCCATTTCTGCGGAGTGATGAGTGGGAAGTCCGTGCCGAACAGCACCTTGTCCTGGAGCACCGAGTTTGAAAGGCGAACCAGGGACTCCGGGAAGTACTTGGGCGACCACCCGGACAGATCGATAAACACGTTGGACTTGTGCGTGGCGATGGAGTTGGCCTCGTCCTGCCAGGGCACCGATGGGTGGGCCATGATGATCTGCAGGCCCGGGAAATCCGCCGCCACAGCATCCAGCAGCAGCGGGTTGGAGAATGCCAGCTTGATGCCGTACCCGCCAGGAAGACCGGCGCCCATGCCGTTCTGGCCCGTGTGGAAAATAGACGGCAACCCCAACTCCTGCAGCGTTTCCCAGAGCGGGTAGAACTGCTCGTTGGACGGGTCAAAACCCTGCAGTGAGGGGTGGAATTTGAAACCGCGGGCGCCGAGTTCAATAGCCTGGTGCTTGGCTCCGGCGATTGCGTCCTCCCCCGTGCGGGGGTCCACGCTGCCGAACGGGATCAGCACGTCGTTGTTCCGGGCGGCTCCCTCGATCAGTTCGGGGATGCTGTTGGGTTCGTGCTTGAGCTGCGTCCGTGCGTCGACAGTAAAGACGACGGCGGCCATGTTCAGTTCGCGGTACACTTCGGCGATCCTGTCCAGTGACGGTGTACGGTCCTCGGCCTTGAAGTACTTCGCGGAGGCCTCAGTGAGCGCGTCCGGAAGGGAGCCGTGGCCGCAACTGTCCACTTCGAGGTGGACGTGCATGTCGATCGCATCGAGCTTGGCGGCGTCGATGCCAGGTTCGTAACGGGTCATGATCAGCGGGCCTGTACTGGTTCGGGCTGCAGTTCGGCGGGCAACGGCAGGAATTCCTCGCCGTAGCCCTGCAACGCGTTCGCTCCGAAGAGGGACCCGGCGTTTTCGCACAGGGCTTCGTAGCTCCAGCCTCCGTCGCGGTATTCGGTGGTTGCCGCCGTCGGGTGCGTCCAGACCTGAAGCCGGTCACCGCCGGCACCGATGGCCTGACCGGTGATGCCCGCAGCCTCATCAGAGGCCAGGAACGCAATCAGCCCGGCGACGTCATCCGCGGTTCCGAAACCGAGGTCGTGACGGAAGAAGGACGGCATGGACTCGCCACGTTCATCCGCCTCCACGGCCTTCTGGAAGTACGGGACGGTCTTGGTCATGGCAGTGGCGGCCACTGGGATCACGGAGTTTACCGTGACGCCGGCCTTCTTCATTTCCAGTGCCCAGGTGCGGACCATGCCCACGATCCCGGCCTTGGCAGCGGCGTAGTTGGTCTGGCCGAAGGTGCCGCGCTGGCCTGTCGGGGAGCCGATGGTGATGATGCGGCCGGGAATGTTGTTTTCCTTGAAGTAAGCGAATGCTTCCCGGACGCACGTGAAAGTTCCGCGAAGGTGAACGTTGATCACCAGGTCAAAGTCTTCATCGGTCATTTTCAGCAGGCTCTTGTCGCGCAGGATGCCGGCATTGGTGACCAGGATGTCCAACCGGCCGAATGCCTCAACGGCACCTGCCACGAGCGCCTTGGCGGCGTCCGTAGTGCCCACCGGAACCACAACAGCGGTGGCCCGGCCGCCGTCGGCCTCAATCTGTGCGACGGCCTGCGCCGCCATCCCGGCATTGACGTCATTAACAACGACGGCGGCACCCTGGCGGGCGAGCTCCCTCGCGTAAGCAAGGCCAAGACCCTGCCCGCTCCCAGTAACAATTGCAACCTTGCCGTTCAAGCTCATGGCGTGCTCCTTCGCATGCAGTCACCGGCCGGAGCCGGTGGGGCCGATCCCACTGCGTCGTGAGATCCTTGTCATGATCAATGAGAATACGGATCATTGTAAAAGTCAATGATTGATTTTGTTTACTATTGGAGTTGTCATGGGCCTGCAAAGCACCGAAGTTGAGACCCCGCGCCTCGCGTCCGCCAAAATCGGCAACGACGTCGGCTTGTTGCTTGCCAAGCTGCACGCAACAGGCTCGGTCCTCAACAACAAGGCGCTGGCGGACTACGGGTTGCGCGAAAGGTCGTTCTCAGTGTTGACGCTGGCCTGCAGCGGCCTGGAACCCACCCAGCGCGAACTCGCCGACTTCCTCAGCCTCGACCCCAGCCAAGTAGTCAGCCTGGTGGACGACCTCGAGCACCGCGGCCTGGTGGAACGCGCTCAGGGCAAGCAGGACAGGCGTGCCAAGATCATCGTTTCCACGGCTGAAGGCCGGCGGATCCACACGAAGGCTCGCTCGGCCCTGGACGCGTGCGAGCAAGTACAGCTGTCTTCGCTGAGCAACGCTGAGGCGACCCAACTCAAGGCGCTGCTCAGGAAGGCCCTCTGGGGCTAGGATGGGGCCCACTCATCCCCCGGTCACTCGCGGACGCTCTACCTGACCGCTGGGGACGGCACATCGCGGCCAAACGGCTGAGACGACGGCGTAGCCCGCCACCAGGTAGTACCCCAGTGTCGGCATGGACATGTGCACAGTGGTTCAGGGTGAAGGTAGGCACCTGTCCATATCGCGGCGTTCGGGCATATGTCAGGATCAAAGTTCACATCCTGATACCCCGGAATGGACCATGAACATCCCACTTTTCCACGACCCCCTTCAGGGCCGCGTCACCGCCGACGCCCCCGTGCGTGATCCAAGGATTGGACGCGATGGCGCGTTCCGTCGCGATCCCCGGACACGCATTTCTCCCGGCGCCACCCGGCCCGCCACGCACGCGGCCAAGTCGACACGGAACGCTCGGCAGCGCGAGGTGGCCAAGGTTGCCGAAGATCTCCAGGCGTTGATTGCCAGGGCTGGGATCAAGTCCTGAGCAGAAGAGCATCCGAGCATTGATCGTGGCCTCCGGACGCCCCACCCGACGCGTGAAATGACGCATTTTTTGCGTTCGCCGGGACTACCATCCACAGCATGAGTATCCGCATCGGTACGTCCGGCTGGAGCTACGACCATTGGGAAAATGTGCTCTACCCGCCGGGTCTGCCCACGGCCAAGCGCCTGGCGCACTACGTGGCACGGTTCGACACGGTTGAGCTCAACGCGAGTTTTTACCGCTGGCCGCGGGACACCGCATTCAAAAGCTGGCATGATCGCCTGCCGGCTGGATTTGCGATGTCGGTCAAGGCACCGCGCGGCCTCACACATGGGAAAAAGCTGTACAGCCCTGAAGTTTGGGTGGAACGGATCACCCGTTGCTGGCATGAACTGGGCGACAAAAGGGCTGTGCTGCTTGTCCAGCTTCCTCCTGATTTTGCCCGCGATGATGCCCGGCTCGACTACTTCCTGGCAGCCTTGCCGCATTGGATTCGCGTGGCGGTGGAGTTCCGGCACGATACCTGGGACCACCCTGACGTATACGCGTTGCTTGAACGCCACGAGGCCGCCTACTGCATCATGAGCGGGGCCAATCTGCCGTGCATCCTCCGGGCCACGGCACCCTTCGTTTACGTCCGGCTTCACGGACCGGACCCCCATCACCTGTACGGGGGCTCGTATTCGGAGGAGGATCTTCGGTGGTGGGCGGATCAGATCCGTGAGTGGAACAGCACGGGCAAGGACGTGTACGCCTACTTCAACAACGACGGCGGTGGCAACGCCGTGCGCAATGCCGATACTTTGCGGTGGCTGCTTGGGAACGGCTGACTCGTGTCGCGACCTGCAAACATGTCACCAACATTTTCTGCGATGAGGGGAAGCATGTCCACATTTTCGTCAGCGTCACGCCGGGGGCGAGCCAGCCAGCGGGTCCTAGGCGGCCCTAGCCCAGGCGGCCCCGCACGATCTCACTGACGGTCTTGCCGTCGAAGCGTCCTGCAACCTTGGCCGTGACCGGCTTCATGACGGCGCCGATGGAACGCATTGACAGTTCCTGCCCGTCGGCTTTCAAAGCTGCGATGGTTTCGTCGACGATGCCCTCTACTTCTTCCCGGCTGAGGGCCTTGGGGAGGTACGCCTCGATGATCTCAGCCTCCGCAACTTCGGCGGCTGCCCTGTCTGCTTCCCCGGCCTCGGTGTAGATGCGTGCGGTATCCCGGCGCTTGGCAGCTTCCTTTTGAAGTAGTGACGTAACCTGCGCATCGTCCAACTCGATGGGCGTTTTGCCCGATTTCTCCCGGGTGGTGATCTCGCCCAGGACATTCCGCACGGTGGTGAGCGCTGTCTTGTTGCCCGCCTTCATGTGGCCTACGACGTCTTCTTTGAGGCGATCTTTCAGTGACATTGTGCTCCTTGATCGGGGTACCTACTTGCCATCGTAGCCAGTCCCCCAAGTGGACGCGGACCGGAATGAGGGTCCGGAAAATTTTCCTTGCGGAGCATTTAGTAAGCATGCTTAGCTTATTGTGCCGCTGGAATTCCTTGAAGGAACCGGTTGGCTCACCGATCGCACCGAGGAGCCTTAGCTCTACATGGGAGGGACAACCATGCACCTAAACGAACGGGAGCGCAGGGTGCTGCAGCAACTCGAACGGGAACTTTTCATCCAGGATCCGGACTTGGCCCGTCAACTGGAAACAGGAATCCCGGCGCGTCGCCCCTATGAACCGCGGGCCCGCCACGTTCTTGCTGTCGCCGTTGGAGTGCTGCTGATGCTGTTGGCCATACCAATCAACCCGTCCCCGTTGGGATACTGTGGCTTCCTTCTAATGGCGTGGGGATTAGTGGCACATTTCGTTCAGAGGGCGCGTTCCACCTCCGGGTGAGCCTATTCCTTTTCCAGACCCGTATCGGTTGATGGGGCCGGACGTACTTCGGGAAGCGTCAGTCCAGGGAGCTCTTTCTCGGTTGGCCCACTGACCACCACCTGCGCGGGGCTGTGCAGGAGGTATCCATTGAGCCAGGAAAATAGTGCACGGACTTTCTGCTGGACCCCGGACAAGAGGGCCAGATGGACCAGAAGCCAGGACAAGAACGCGAAAAGGCCCTGCAACTGGATTCGCTTGCGGCCCAGTTCTGCTACGGCGGCACCGCGACCCACCATGGCCATATAACCCTTATCAACGTAGCGGAAGGGAGTACGGCTTCCGTCAGTCAGGTCTGCAAGGATATTGGCCGCCGCCCACTTTCCCGATTGTTGGGCTACCGAGCCGAGCTGTGGCAACCTGGCGCCAGTGGAATCGGTGATGTTCGCTGCATCACCGATGACGTAGACACCATCCACATCCGGGGCGGTCAGGTCCGGACGAACATCGACGCGCCCACCTTTGCCCTGTGTCAGTCCCGAAGTGCTGATGAGGTCTCCTGCCTTCAGACCGCCTGCCCAAACGACGATCTGCGCGGGGACGAAGCCCCCGTCAGCCAGCGCCACACCATCTGTTCGCACTTCGGTAACGCCCACTCCCATATGCAGCTGGACGCCCACCTTCCCAAGACGTTCGGTGGCGTACCGCTGGGACTTCGTGGAGAACATGTTCAACACGCTCGGCACCATGTCCACCAGGTGCACGCGGCAGCGGGCAGCGAGCTCGGGAGAGAAGTACTTGCGGACCATGTATTTCACGTTTTCTGCCATGGCCCCGGCGGTCTCCACGCCGGTGGGTCCTCCTCCCACTACCACCACGTCTACCATTCCTTCTGAGCTTCTGTCGGCCTGATCCAGCAGGCGCGTAATGGCGGTGCCCAGCCTGGCGGCGTCGGTGACGGAGTACAACGGAAAAGCATGTTCCCCGGCACCTGGTGTGTTGAAGAAGTTGGGAACGGCACCTACCGCAATGACCAGGATGTCCGCCCGCAAAGTCACGCCATCGGCAGTAGTAACTGACCGTTGGGCGGCATCAATGGAGGCAACACCCGCCGTCAGGATTTTGACGGTCTTATAGCGGCGGAAAACGGAGCGCAGCGGCCGCGTGATGGCTGAAACCCCGATCTGGGAAGTAGCCAGTTGATAAAGGAGCGGCTGGAATTGGTGGTAATTGTTCGAGTCAATCAACAGGACGCGTACGCCCTTGCGTCCGAGTTTTTTGGCTGCCGCGACGCCTGCAAATCCGGCACCCACCACGATGACTTGGTATGAGTCCTCCATGCGAGCAACTTACTTCACCATGGGTTCCGGCAACAGTACCGGAGGGTCCCCTAATGTCTTTCAGGCTCGACGGCGGGTGGACGGCCAACGCTGGGACGGTAGCTCGCCGTCGTGCGTTTATTCTCTGGTCCCGTGGGTACGCAGTGGGTAGTGTTCTGCATTCGGCAAGGACCAGCGGGAGGAGTGGGTTTCCGTGGACGACGAGCGGACAAAGGCAAGGCAACTGACAGAGGCGGTGCAGGAAGCCGGGGCTGTTGAGTTGCTGCTGGTCCGGCATGGAGAAAGTGAAGGCAACGTGGCCGCGACGGAAGCCCGCCTGGCGCGGGCTGAGGTCATTGACGTCCCCGCCAGGGACCCGGACGTCAACCTATCGGATACCGGCCAGGATCAGGCCAAGGCATTGGGAACTGCGCTGTCCCGGATTGCGGAGGAGTTCCGCCCGGACACGGTGGTCTCCTCCCCCTATGCACGCGCCCTTCAGACAGCGGAAATTGCTGTTCAAACAGCTGGCTGGCCCCTGAAAGTCCACACGGATGAACGCCTCCGCGACCGGGAATTGGGCATTTTGGACAGACTCACCCGCTTAGGCGTGGAAACGCGTTACCCCGATGAGGCCGAGCGGCGCCTGTGGCTGGGCAAGCTGTTCTACAGGCCCCCCGGAGGTGAATCCTGGGCTGACGTCGCGCTTCGCCTGCGATCCGTCCTGGACGAGCTCAACAACCTGGGAAGAGGACACCGTGTAATGCTCGTTTGCCATGATGCAGTGATCTTGCTGGTCCGATACGTCCTGGAGGGGATGTCCGAGCGCGAGATCCTGGATCTCGCCGCCAGTACAACGGTGCTGAACGCATCAATTACCCGGTACGTGCGCCCCTCCGGTGCTGGACCATGGATGCTCGAGAGCTTCAACGTGGCCGATCATCTCACCGAACAGGGCGTCACGGTCACCGAGCATGCCGGAGATGCCAGTGTCCACCCACAGTGATTTCAACGGTACTCCCGGCCCCACGCAAGTGACGCCATCGCTTCTGCGTGAGTGGCCGCTGCCCGCTCCGGGCGAAGATAAATACTCACGCGGCGCTGTTCTGATCATCGGCGGCGCACGAACCACTCCGGGCGCCACCGTCCTGGCCGGCATGGCCGCCCTCCGCGCGGGGGCCGGAAAGATTACGTTGGCTGTGGCCGAATCGGTGGCCGTGCAGGTGGGAGTCGCGTTCCCGGAGTGCGGGGCGGTGGGCTTGCCGGAAACTGCCGATGGGTCCGTTACCGGTGAGGGGCTGGATGTCATCTCAAGGTACTTGGAACGGGCAGACGCAGTGTTGGTCGGGCCCGGCCTGGATGATTCGGACCTGGCAGGGGAATTGCTCGCCAGGTTGTTGGAGCGGGAGGAACTCAAAGGCGAAGGGCCGGCTGTTGTCCTCGACGCCTTCGCCCTCGGCGGACTGGTGAAGCTAAAGGGGATGTTGGAACCTTGGCGGGGCCGGTTGATCCTCACTCCCAACCCGACTGAGGCTGGAGTCCTGCTGGGACGGGACGTAAACCACCTCGAAACTGACGTTGCCGCCGTCGCCGAGCAGTACGGCGCAGTGGTTAGCTGCCAGGGCGTGATCGCACGCCCACCTGGAGAAGACCCCGGGGACCCTGAACTGTGGAAGATCACCACCGGGTACGGAGGTTTGGGTACCTCAGGCAGTGGAGACGTATTGGCCGGTGCCATCACCGGTCTCCGGGCGCGTGGGACCACAAGCGCGCAGGCTGCCTGTTGGGGAACCCACCTGCACGCCGCCGCAGCCGACCGCTTGGCCAGCAAACTGGGTCCGCTCGGGTTCCTTGCGCGCGAACTCGCCGACGAGTTGCCCGCCCTGATGCTGGAGCTGAACACCTGAAACACTGAGCCTCGTAGCGCTATGCAGGCTTCAGCAGTTCGTGTTCCACGACTGCCCTGCGGGAGAGAGTCTTGTACCCTTCCTGCTCGAACAAGACGGTGATGACGTCGTCCTCATGCCTCATCACCAGACCCGGCCCCCATTCCTTGTGAATCACAGCGGACTGCAGCGGGAATGGGTCGCTTTCGCCAGCCCGCTGTTCATTTGGGCTTTGACGCTTTGAGTTGCCATCGACAGCCCCGGAAGCAGCGGCGCACACATCACAATTGCCGCACGGCTCCGAAAGTTCCTCACCGAAATAGCCCAACAGAAACTGCCGTCGGCAGCTGTCCGTCTCCGCATAGGCGCGCATCATCGTCAGCCGGGACTGGTCAACGCGCTGCCGGGCCTCGGCCAGTTCGACGGCGCGTGCCACCAGGGCCGGGAGTTTGGCTTTGGATGCCAGGCGAATGCCGCGCTTGCCTGTGGTGACAGCGCCGGCTTCCTCCAACTGGTTGACGAGCCCGGTGAGGCGACGGACGGGGAATCCGGTCAGCTCCGCGAGCGCGCTCTTGGAGGCAGGAGCGCCTGCGGCTTTCAGGATCTTCAGGACTGCCAGGAGCGAATCCGGGTCCGGTGAATGCGTGCCGAAGAATTTCCGCAGGCCAAGATCCTCTTCGCGGTAATGCAGTGTGGCAGCAGCCGGTTTCCCGTCGCGTCCGGAACGGCCTATTTCCTGGTAGTAGGCGTCCAGGGATTCCGGAATGTCGGCATGGACGACGAACCGCACGTTGGGTTTGTTGATACCCATGCCAAATGCCGTTGTGGCAACCACGACGTCCAGCTGATCGTCCAGGAACTGCTCATGGATGCGATCCCGGTCAGCATCGGATCGACCGGCGTGGTAAGCCTCCGCGCGGAGTCCTTCCTTTGCCAGTTTGGTGGCGTACTTTTCCGTGTCCTTGCGCGTGGCGGCGTACAGAAGGCCCCGTTCGCCTCCGCTGGCGAGCGCGGCAACCTGCTCCAGGACTGCTTTTCGCTTGCCTTTGTCTTCTTCATGCCGGACCACGTCAAGACGGATGTTGGCCCGGTCAAAGCCCCGGACCAGGACCAGCGGGTCCTTCATGCCGAGCCGTTCCAGAATTTCATCGCGCACCGGCGGGGAGGCTGTGGCGGTAAGGGCCGCCACTGGAGGGTTTCCCAATCGTTCGCGGACATTTCCCAGATCGAGGTAGTCGGGGCGGAAGTCATGGCCCCAAGAGGAGACGCAGTGGGCCTCGTCCACCACGAACAGGGTGATGTCCAGCTTGGCTATCCGGTCCACAGTCTCCTGTTTGGCCAACTGTTCGGGAGCCAGAAACACGAAAGTGGCTTTGCCGGACTCCGCCGCTTCCCAGGCGTCTTCCACTTCCGAGTCGCTCCGGGAGGAGTTGATGGCGACGGCAACGCCATCACCCAGCTGCCCGTTCAATCCGTCCAGCTGGTCCTCTTGCAAAGCAATCAAAGGAGAAACCACGACGGCGGGGCGCCCGGTTTGGTTGTAAAGGTGCTTGGCTGCCACTTGGTAGGTGGCTGATTTGCCGTACCCAGTGGGCATGACGGCCAGGACGTCGCGGCCGCCGGCGAGCGCATTCATGGCGGCGAGTTGGCCGGGGCGGAGCTTGGGGAGGGAAAAGGAAGACGCCGCAAGGGCGCCCAGGTCTGGATCATCGGACATTGGAAAACGGCTCCGCACAGTGGGTGTTGCGGCCGCTTGCTTCAGCCGAGGTAACCAGACTAACGCGGGCCGGGACCCGGCGTCGTGCGCTTCTTCCTGTTTGTGGATAACTCTGGCCGCCTACCGGGAGTCCGGCATCATGGCGTCATCGAAGGTGTGGCGGTAGCTTTGGAATACTTTTCCGTCGAAGCGGCCGGGGTAGAAGCGGCCGAGGTACCGGAGGTACCGCTGATGCAGGGCTTGTCTACATCCTTGGTTCTGATCGCACTCTTGGCTGTGGCGGCGCCCCTGGCGGTCCGCTTGCTTGACCGGGTGGTCAAAGTGCCGCTCGTGGTGTTCGAGATCGTCCTGGGAATCCTGCTGGGTCCCAGCGTGTTGGGATGGATCGAATCCACGCAGTTCACAGATACCCTGGCTGATTTCGGGCTGGCGATGCTCTTCTTCGTGGCCGGCAACGAGATCGATTTTTCCGATATCCGGGGCCGTCCCGCCATCCGCGCCTCTGCCGGATGGCTGATCTCGTTGGCCGCGGGCGTTGGAGCGGGCTTTCTGTTGGCTCCCACGCCGGAGGCCGCGGTCATCATCGGGGTGGCGCTGTGCTCCACGGCGTTGGGGGCGTTGCTGCCCATTCTTCGTGATGCCGGTGAATCAAGATCCCCGATGGGTATCGCCGTCACGGCATTGGGTGCAGCTGGTGAGTTTGGTCCCCTGATTGCAATCTCGCTGTTCTTCAGCGGCAGGCAGCTGGGACCGGCCACGGCGGTGCTTCTCGGATTCGTCCTCCTGGCCGGCATTGCGATTTTCCTGGCTTCCAAGGCGAGGCACACGCTCTTCCACTCGCAGGTCACCCGGACTCTCCACACCAGCGGCCAGTTCGCTGTCCGCTCCATCATGTTCATCCTCACCGTGCTCGTGGTGCTGAGCATGGTCCTGGGACTGGACATGTTGCTGGGGGCATTCGCCGCAGGCGTCCTCTGGAAAGTGGCCATTGCGCGCGCACCCGAACGGGACCGGAAGGTGATCGAGACCAAACTCGATGCCGTTGCCTTCGGGTTCCTGGTGCCCATCTTCTTCATCGATACCGGCATAGATTTCGATCTCGGCGCGCTCACGTCCAGCCCGTCAGCCCTGGCAATGGTCCCGCTGTTCGTGCTCCTCCTGCTGATTATCCGGGGCCTGCCGTCGATGCTTGCTGCCCCGCCAAGGTCCACGTTCGCCGAGAAACGGGCGATCATGCTTTTCGGGGCAACCGGCCTGCCGATCATCGTTGCCGTCACAGCCATTGGCAGGGATCAGGGCTTCATTTCAAGCGGAATCTCATCGGCACTGGTTGGAGCCGGCATGCTCTCCGTGCTCCTGTTTCCGCTGCTGGCACTTCGGCAGGGTCAGCGTGAACGCCAACGCAGGATCCCGGTGCCGCAGGAGGAAGTCCCTTAGGACAGCGCCTCCCGTGCATACGCCCGGCCAAATTACTCTGACCCTCAAACCCCAACAGGACTCATCGTCCGGGGCCTTTGGCCCCTACAGCACGGATGGTTCACGGCAGATACTGGGCATGGGCCTCTTTTCGGACCTAATGACGGAGCCGGTTCCACCGGTCACCATGAAAGGACACACCACGATGGCACGATGCGACGTTTGCGGAAACGACGATCCGAGGACTTTCACGGTCACGAGGGCCGGCCAAAAGGGCACTTTCGACAGCTTCGAATGTGCCATCCACATGATGGCACCGGCGTGCGAACATTGTGGCTGCCGGGTGTTGGGACACGGCGTCGAGACCGACGAAGGAATCTATTGCTGCGAGCATTGCGCGCGCGAAGCCGGAGCACAGCATCGGGAAAGACCCCATGCCAATACTGACCTCGTTGCTCCGGCCACCCCGTCGTCTGAAAGCCGGCAGGAATGACAGAAAACATCACCGTATGCCCGCACTGCGCAAAGCCAAACAGGGTTCCACCCAGTGCCAGCGGCCTGCCGCGATGCGGGCACTGCCATCACCTGTTGCCTTGGATCGTTGCCGCCGGCGACGGAGACTTCGCCGAAGTCGCCGAAGGGGCAACTCTCCCGGTACTTGTCGACTTCTGGGCTGTCTGGTGCGGCCCGTGCCGGATAGTCAGCCCGGTCCTCGATCAATTGGCGCAGGAACGGGCCGGAACGGTGAAGCTCGTCAAAGTCGATGTGGACAACTCGCCCCATCTTGCCAGGCGTTTCGGCATTCAAGCGGTGCCCACACTCATGATCCTGATCGGCGGAAAGGTCCTCGCCCGCCGCGCCGGGGCCGCACCGGCAGCAGCCCTGCGCTCATGGGTTGATGGCGTTCTTTCCCAAAGACACATGGTCGGCAGGAAATAGCGGGGTCTGCAGGATCGGGTCCGCGATGGACTGGAAAAGACCCAACCAGCGCCCTGTGGAGCCCCCTGTCGGATTCGAACCGACGACCCCCGCTTTACAAGAGCGGTGCTCTGGCCAACTGAGCTAAGGAGGCATGCGCCGAAAACGACGCTAGATAAGGTTAGCCCAGACCCTCCCCGTCACGGAAATCACGAAGGCGGCCAGCCACCCCAGGTTGAGCGCAAGGCACAAACCGAGGCGACCAGCCGCCGTCGTAAATTCCTAAGACCTAGCCCTTGGCGTCAACCGCGGTCTGGATTTCAGCGTTCAGGTCGGTGGATCCGTCCCACTTCTTACCGTCGATGAACACGGTGGGGGTGCCCGTGATGCCGATGGCTGCCGCTTCTTGCGTAGCCACCTTTACGTAGGGCCGGTACTGCTTGCTGTCCACGCAGGAGTCGATGTTCGCTGCACCCACCTCCTTGGCCATGGCCTTGAGGTCGTTGTCCGAGATACCGGCGCTGCCTTCGGCAGGCTGGCGTTCGAAGAGGAGGTTGAAGAAGTCGGCGTACTTCTCAGGCGAAGAGTTCACCACGCACGCTGCGGCATTTGCGGCGCGTGAGGAGTAGTTGGTGGTGGATTGCTGGTCCAGGAAGCCAAGGGGACGGTACTCGACGGAAATCTTGCCTTCGTTGCGTAGTTTGGTGAGCGACTCCCCGTAGGTTGTCTCAAACCGCTTGCAAACAGGGCAGATGAAGTCGATGTAGGCGATCACCTTGACGGGCTTGCCGGCCTCGGGCTCACCACCGGGAACAGTGATCGTGGCGGGCTTGGTTGCCGGAGCCGAAGGGACGTCTGCCACGTTCACGGACGAAGCATCGGACTTTACGACGTCGGAGTTGGCCAGCAATGTTACGCCGCCGTGCACATTGCCATTCGCGGGAGTGGGACCCTGATCGGCGATCGGCGCGCTTTGCTGGATGCTGGTGGTCACTACCAACGCGATGACGGCAAGGATCGCGACAACGGCCACCACAATGCCCCAACCGATCAGGAGTTTGTTGCGCTTTTCCTTTTTCAGCTGCGCTTCGCGGATTTCGCGCGCTTTCTCCCGTGCCTGGGCGGTGCGTTCAGCCTTGGAGAGGCGGGGTTCGTTTGCGGGGCTCATCAGTTCCTCGGATTACTCGACGTCGGTAGTGCATAGCTAGGGCAACGGGGTCAGTTTACGGGAGCAATCTTGAAGATTCGGCGCGCACGCAATGACCCGGTCGTTGAACGATCAACCGCCCTCTATGATTCCGCCGGTAGGCTGGGAGGTGAGTCACAGCAACCCCAGGGAGCAGTAATGCAGGATTTGGCAAGCGAAAAACTCAAGACGGAAGACGGCGTTAGGGCCTCTCCCACCAGGAAGCCAACGGCGAGCAAGTTCGACTTCATGGTGGTGTCCAACCGCCTGCCCGTCGATCGCTGCAGCAGCGATGGCGACGGCGATGGTGGCGGGGGCTGGCGACGCTCACCGGGCGGCCTGGTTACCGCGCTTGCACCGATGATGACCAAGTCCGACGGCGCGTGGGTGGGCTGGCATGGCGCCCCGGATGAAACCGTGCGCCCTTTCAGCCACGAAGCGATGGATCTTGTCCCGGTCCAGTTGAGCAGCCACGATGTCGAGCTGTACTACGAGGGCTTCTCCAATGCGACCATCTGGCCGCTGTACCACGATGTCATCGCCCCGCCGGAATTCCACCGCACGTGGTGGGATTCGTACCGCCAGGTAAATAAGAAGTTCGCCGACGCCGTCATCCGCCATGCCGCTGACGGCGCGACGGTGTGGGTCCAGGACTACCAGCTCCAGTTGGTTCCCCGCATGCTCCGCGAGGCACGGCCGGACCTGAAAATCGGCTTCTTCAACCATATTCCCTTCCCGCCTCCGGAGATCTTCGCCCAGCTGCCGTGGCGCCGCGAGATCATCGATGGACTGCTGGGCGCGGACCTGCTGGGCTTCCAGCGTCCCAGCGATGCCGGCAACTTCATGCGCTCTGCCCGCCGCTTCCTGGGCGCCAGCGTCAAGCAACAGCAAGTGCATGTAAAGGGCCCGGACGGCGAGGTCACCCACATTGCCCGTGCGCAGGCCTTCCCTATTTCCATCGATGTGGACCAGATCCGCGAGTTGGCCGGGAGGCCGGACATCATCGAGAGGGCCAAGCAGATCCGCAAGGACCTGGGCAACCCGAAGACCATCCTTCTTGGCGTGGACCGCCTGGACTACACCAAGGGCATCGGCCACCGCCTGAAGGCCTTCGAGGAACTCCTGCGTGAGGGCAGCATCAAGGTGGAGGACGCCACCCTGATACAGGTAGCGAGCCCCAGCCGGGAACGCGTGGAGCAGTACCGGCTTCTGCGTGAAGAAATCGAGGGCACCGTTGGCCATATCAATGGCACCTACGACACCATCCAAAACACTGCAGTCCGCTACCTGCACCACAGCTACCCCGTTGAGGAAATGGTGGCGCTGTACCTCGCCGCGGACGTCATGCTGGTGACGGCGCTGCGCGACGGCATGAACCTGGTGGCCAAGGAATACGTGACGGCCCGTTCCGAGGACGACGGCGCGCTGGTCCTGAGTGAGTTCGCCGGCGCTGCCGACCAATTGAAGCAGGCGCTGCTGATCAACCCGCATGACATCGATGGCCTTAAGTCGGCCATTCTCCGGGCCGTTAACCTCTCCCCCAAGGAAGCCCGCCGCCGCATGAAGCTGATGCGGAAGCAGATCCTGGACCACGACGTCGATCATTGGTCGGCGGAGTTCCTGGCCGCCCTCGAGGAGAAGGTGGTGCGCGATGACAGCTGAGCAGACGCCCCTGTCTTTGTCCCCGGAACTGTTGGACGCCATCCGGCGTATCGCGGGCACGGACCAACTCCTGGTGGCCTTGGACTTCGACGGCACCCTCTCCCCAATCGTGGACCATGCTGGTGACGCCCGGCCGCTTCCGCGATCGGCTGCGGCTTTGGAAGCCCTGGCTGAACTGCCGCGCACGACGACGGCACTCATCTCGGGACGCGCCCTGGACAGTTTGCGCCTGGTCGCCTCGCCTCCTGTGAACACGTTGCTGATTGGCAGCCACGGCGCGGAGGTATGGCTGGGCGAAGGGTCCGTGGGCCTGGAGTTGGATGATGAACAGCGTGCACGGCTCGCTTCAGTACGCGACGTCCTGGCCGGCATCGTCGATGTCGCGCCAGGGACGTTGCTCGAGGACAAGCCCGCCGGAGTCGTCCTTCACACACGGCTTGCCGACGACGACGTTGCGGAAGATGCAGTCGAGGCCGCCACGCGGGTTCTGCGCGAACATCCTGGCGTGTACGTAAAAACCGGCAAACGCGTGCTGGAGACCTCCGTTGTCAAGGCTTCCAAGGGAGAGGCAGTGGAGTTCCTCCGTCAAGCGACCGGCGCCACGGCCATTCTGTTCGCCGGCGACGACGTGACCGATGAGGACGCCTTGGGCCGGCTGATGGGCGACGACGTCGGCATCAAGGTGGGCTTGGATTTCACGCAGGCAGAGTACCGGGTGGAAGCCCCGGTGCAGGTTGCGGAACTGTTGGAAGCACTCCTGCGGGAGCGCCGCCGAGTCACTGCCGAAGCATGAGCCCGTCATTGGGAAGCATGAGCGGGACCAACGTCACATGTGACGTTCGTAACATTTGCGCAGTAAATCCAAAAGTCTGACATACTCTTGAACGTGATGTGACGCACAGTACCGTGCGACGTCACACGATCCTCCCCGGCCAATGGCCGGGGAGTTCAACTGAAGAAAATGAACCATTCACAACGGATCGTCCGGCACGTACCTGCCGGTGAAGGGATTGATAACTGTGGCTACAGTTACTTTTGATAACGCAACGCGTCTGTACCCGGGCACAGATAAGCCCGCCGTCGATAAACTCAACATCGACATCGCCGATGGCGAATTCCTGGTCCTCGTTGGACCCTCCGGTTGCGGCAAGTCCACCTCCCTGCGCATGCTCGCAGGTCTTGAGGATGTGAACGCCGGCCGCATTCTGATCGGTGACCGCGACGTCACGGATGTTCCGCCGAAGGACCGCGACATCGCAATGGTCTTCCAGAACTACGCCCTGTACCCGCACATGACTGTTGCGGACAACATGGGCTTCGCGCTGAAGATTGCAGGCGTCTCCAAGGAAGAGCGCGCCGAGCGTGTTCGCGAAGCCGCCAAGCTTCTTGACCTCGAGCAGTACCTGGACCGCAAGCCGAAGGCACTCTCCGGCGGTCAGCGCCAGCGTGTTGCCATGGGCCGTGCAATCGTCCGTAACCCCCAGGTCTTCCTCATGGACGAGCCCCTTTCCAACCTTGACGCCAAGCTCCGTGTCCAGACCCGTACGCAGATCGCGTCCCTGACCCGCCGCCTCGGCGTCACCACGGTTTACGTGACGCACGACCAAGTTGAGGCAATGACCATGGGTGACCGCGTCGCAGTCCTCAAGGACGGCCTGCTCCAGCAGGTTGACACCCCGCGCAACCTTTACGACCGCCCGCAGAACGTCTTCGTTGCAGGCTTCATCGGCTCCCCCGCCATGAACCTGCTGGAACTGCCGGTCGTCGACGGCGGCGTCCAGTTCGGTGGCACCGTTTACCCGGTCAAGCGCGACGTCCTCGAAGAAGCACACGGACAGACGGTTACTGTTGGTTCACGTCCGGAAGACCTCGAGACGGTCGGCAACGGCGAAGGCCTTCAGGTTGAGGTTGACGTCGTCGAAGAACTCGGCGCCGACGCCTACGTCTACGGCCACACCATCCTGGATGGCAAGAGCCACGACATCGTTGCCCGCGTTGACGGCCGCCGCCCCCCGATGAAGGGCGAGTCCATCTTCGTTCGTCCGCAGTCCGGCCACGTACACCTGTTCGACACCAAGACCGGCCTGCGCCTGGGCGACTAATCCCCACCGGCACCCTAAGTATCCGCATTGTGACAGCGGCCCGACCCTTCCCGGTCGGGCCGCTCTCGCGTTAACCTTTCCGCAGAAAGAACGGCATGAACACCACGGACAACCTGATCCCCCGGCCCGTACACGTCGCGCCATCGGACGGTCAGGGCTTCACGCTTGCCCCTACGGCCCGGATCGCGGCAAGCGAGGCAGCCGTCCCGGTCGCGGAGCAGCTGGCGGTGCTGCTTCGCCGCGGCACAGGTTTCGCTCTTCCCGTCGTCGGGACAGCCGACGCCGGAGACATCGCCCTGGAGTTCGTGGAAACGCTCGACGGCGGTCCGGAAGCTTATCAGCTGACTGTCACCGATGCCGGTGCACGCCTCGCGGCAACAACCCCCGCTGGCCTCTTCAACGCAGTCCAAACGCTCCGCCAGTTGTTCCCGCCTGCTATTGAACACTCCCTCACCGGTGCGGACGATACGAACAACACGGATTCGAACAGCACGGATTCGTACGACGCGACCGGCGGCACCTGGGTGATTCCCGCCGTCGTGATTAAGGACGCGCCCAGGTTCGCCTATCGCGGACTCATGCTCGACGTCGCCCGGAACTTTTTCACCGTTGAAGAGGTGAAGGAGCAGATAGATGTCATGACCCAGTTCAAGCTCAATGCCCTGCATCTGCACCTTACGGATGACCAGGCATGGCGTATTGAGATCCGAACGCCGGAGGAAAATCCATCGGGCCTGGATTATGGCAAGCTCACGGAAATCGGCGGAGCAGGCGCGGTGGAGTTCCCCACAGCTGCACCAGTCCGCGGCCGGGAGGGGTTCTATACCCAGCAGGACCTCCGGGAGATCCAGGAATACGCCGCTGCCAGGAACGTGCTGGTGGTCCCGGAAATCGATCTGCCAGGCCACGTCAATGCGGCCCTTGCAGCCATACCGCAGCTCAACCCGGACGGCCATGCGGCAAGCATGAGTACCTCGGCAGCAGTGGGCTGGTCGACGCTGGATGCAGCCCTTCCTGTGACGTATGAGTTCGTCAGGGAAGTCCTTGAACAAATGGCGGCCATGACGATCGGCCCCTACCTGCACATCGGGGGTGACGAAGCGTTGGTAACGGATCACGAGCATTACGTCAGCATGACGCAGGAGTTCGCCCGCATCGCCGCCGAGACCGGCAAGAAAGTGGTGGGTTGGAACGAGTACGCCGCCGTGGACCTCCGTGAGGGCGACGTCGTGCAGTATTGGTTCGGCGACCTCCCCCCTTTGGTTCAGAAGGCAGAGTCCACGGGGTCCTTGATGATCATGTCCCCTGCGGCAAACACGTACCTGGACCAGAAGTATGAAGCAACGAGTCCCGTCGGCCTTGAGTGGGTGGACGGTGGGCCTTTCACGTGGGCCGAGTACTACGACTGGAATCCCGCCCAAGGGGGCGTGCAAGATGACAGGATCCTGGGCGTCGAAGGCCCGTTGTGGACGGAGACGGTCCGGAACAACCAACAGGCCTACTGGCTCATGTACCCCAGGGCAGTTTCCCTGGCGGAAGTGGCGTGGTCGGCCCAGGACGCGCGGGACCTTGGTGACTTCCGACGTCGGCTTGGCGCCTTGGGTGAGCGCCTCACAAGGCAGGGCGTCACCTTCCAGGCAGCACCGGACGTCCAGTGGTCCGCGATGCCCGAATCTCCCTTTCCCCCAGCAATGAACGCCAACACCGGCGAGTACGGAACAATTGAGGCATGAGCGAGCAAAACGGAGCCCAGTGGCACGACGAACCGACCGACTACGGGCAGATCGGCAAGCTCCCCCGGACTGAGGCGGCCAGCGCGCAGGACACAGCACCACCGGCCAGCGTTATCGGTTCCCTTAACATCACTGCCGCCGCGGCGGATCCGGAGTTGTTGGACCTGCCGTGGCACATTGCCCTTGAGGACTGGCCGGCCGAGAACCTCGCCGCCCTCCCCCGCGGTATTTCCCGGCACATCGTGCGTTTCGCGCACTTGGGTGGATCGGTCATTGCCATCAAGGAAACCTCGGAGCACGTGGCCCGCCACGAATACCACATGCTCCGCAAGCTGGCCCGGCTGGACGTTCCTTGCGTGGAGCCGGTTGCTGTCATCACTGGCCGGACGACCGCGGACGGCAAGCCGCTGAACCCGGTGCTGGTCACGCGGCATCTGAAGTTCTCCATGCCGTACCGGGCGCTTTTCTCGCAGATGCTCCGGAAGGACACGTTAACGCGTCTCATCGACGCCCAGGCGTTGCTGCTTGTCCGCCTGCACCTCATTGGCTTCTATTGGGGAGATGTCTCGCTTTCCAACACGCTGTTCCGTCGCGACGCGGGCGCGTTCGCTGCGTACCTTGTGGATGCCGAAACCGGCGAGCTTTACCCGGACCTGTCCATGGGCCAGCGCGAGTACGATCTCGAGATTGCCCGCGTCAACATCGCCGGCGAACTGATGGACCTCCTGGATGGCGGGCTCATCGAGGAAAAGGTCGATCCCGTGGCTACCAGTGAACTCATTATGGACAGTTACCGCAGGCTATGGGCTGAGCTGACGGAGAAGGAATCCTTCGAACTCGGCGAGCGCTGGCGCGTGGGCGCCCGCATTCGCCGGCTCAACGAGCTCGGCTTCGACGTCGAGGAATATGCCATCAAGACCACGGCGGACGGTTCAACCATCCAGCTGCAGCCAAAAGTCGTCGACGCCGGCCATCACCAAAGGCGCTTGCTGCGGCTTACCGGGTTGGATGCCCAGGAGAACCAGGCCCGGCGGCTGCTGAACGATATGGACCAGTTCAGGGCAGATAACAACCCTGAACTGGATGAGGAAATCAGCGCCCACGCATGGGTCAGCCAGATCTTCGAGCCGATCGTGCGGTCCATCCCCAGGCACCTTGCCGGCAAGCTGGAACCGGCTGAAGTGGTGCACGAGGTCCTGGAGCACCGCTGGTACATGAGCCAGAAGCAGGATCGCTACATCCCGCTGGCTGAGACTGTGCAGTCCTACCTGGACACTGTCCTGCAGCACCGCAGGGATGAGGCCGCCATCATGTTGAACCCGGACACCGAGATGCTCAAGATTCTTGAGGTTGAGGTGGAGGAGTCAGGCCGGTACGACGAAGTGGACGAGTACCCGGACGCGGACGACTAACTCAGGGTTCCAGGGTTTCCGCGAGGCCTGCCAGCACAGGTTCCCGGCCGAGCTCAATGTGCGTGTACGCCAGCGAGTACGCCAGGTCCGGCCGGCCTTTCAGGATGGCGTTGCAGAGCTCTTTGTGTTCGTCCCGTTGGAGTTCATTGCTGCGGTTGTGGGCCAGTCCGAAGATCCAGCGCATGCGGCCAAAGAGCGGCTGCACGGACTCGATGAGCAGCCTGTTGCCGGAGAGACGGACGATCTCGGCGTGGAGCTCGGCACTGATCAACGCGACGTCGTCTGCGCGATCCTCGTCGATGGCGGCATTGGAGGCTTCCATCAGTTCCTCGAGCCGGCCGCTTGAATGGCCTTCGGCAACGCGGGTGGCAGCCATCCTCGCGGCGAACGTTTCCAGGCAAAGGCGAACGTCGAAGAGCTCGTTGACGTCGGTGAGCGTGAGTTGCCGGACCACGGCGCCGCGGCGCGGGAAGGTGGCCACGAAGCCATCCTTCTCCAGGCGTTGAATGGCTTCGCGGACGGGGATCCGGGAGACTCCGTACATCTCGGAGAGTTCCCGTTCACGCAGGCGCCCACCCTGTGCGAAGGTGCCCGTGACGATTCCCTCCAACACAAGTTGGTAGACGTGCTCCGCACGGGCTTCGTCATCGCGGCCATTTCCCGTCTCCGGCATCGCCTCAGCCACTGTCAAACTTCCCTTCATGCCAGCGTCCGCTCCATTCGCCGGCCGGCGCCGGTCAGCGTTCCAACCGAGCATACACGGGTGGAAACAGCTCGTCGGAGGGGCGGTTCAGGGCATCCCTGAGTGTGTAGGCGTTGCGCATCCTGATGAAGAGTTCCTGCGCCTTCGCCCGCCAGTAATCCAGGTCCACTCCCTCTATGAGACCATCGGCCATGATGGTCCGGCCGGCCACCACTGAAAGCACTGCCTGGCGGGCCGTGCCGTTGAGGGTGAGTGTCCTTAGCGGGTCCTCGTGAACCCCGTCCCGGATGTCTCCCAGGGAGAAGGCCACCATGTCTGCCTGGGCACCGGGTTCCAACCGGCCAAGATCCGGTCGGCGCAGTGCTTGGGCACCTCCCAGCGTGGCGGCGTCGAAGTATCCGGCGAGGTCGCCGGCGTCGTTGCTGCCTGCCAGGATCTTGCCCAGCTGCACGCCCGCGTCGATGCCCCGGACCAGGTCCGGCGGGAAGGAGTCGGTACCCAGGGAGATATTGATGCCCGCTGCCTTGTATGCGTTGAAGGAATCCAGGGTGCTGCCGTAGCGCATGGATGTCAGCGGGCAGTGGATAATGCTGGCGCCGCTGTCTGCCAGCCGGGCGAGGTCGCCTCGGTCCTCTCCTAACACCGCGGGGTTGCGGTCCGTGTAGGTGGCATGCGGGATCAGCAAGCGTTCGTTGAGCATGCCCACTTGGTCCAGGAGCTCCAGGGGCGTGACGCCATGCCGGTCCAGGATGAGCTCCCTTTCCACGAGGCCCTGGAGGGAGTGCAGGCGAACCAGGACGTCCCGCTCTTCCGAAGCGGCCGCCGTGGCTTTGAGCAGTTCGATGTCCAGGGTCTCGATGCGGCACGGGAGCAGGACGCCGCTGATTAGCGGGTCGTTCAGCTCCGTCGCATGGTCAATGAAGCGCAAGGCGTCCGCGAGCCCCTCACGGCCGCGGTCGACGTCGAACATGACCGAGCGTTCGCCGTTCTCCAACACGACGTTCACGCCCGAGCGGTATGCGGGCCCAAGGTAGCCGCGCAAGCCCAGCCGTCGGCTGCTCTCCGCCATACCCACGAGTTCCTCGAACGGCTCCGCCCACGCGGAATGGACCTCCGACGCAATGGGCATGTAGGTGGTGATGCCGTGCAGGACCAGTTGGATGAGGGCGTACTCGCGGATCTGTTGGCGTTCCTCGGCGGTAAAGACATCCGCCCGGCGGTTGCGGAAGTAGTCCTCGGACCATTGGTGTCCCTTTGCCTGCTCCGGCCCTGCCCAGCTGTCGAGTATGAGGTGGTCGATGTCGGTCAGGGCATCGAGGTCGATCAGGCCTGGCATCAGCAGTGCGTCACCGAGGTTGAGTTCCTCGTCTACGGGACCTGTGTAGTTGTGCCCGACGTATTCAATGGTGTCGCCGCTGTAGACGACGCAGGCATCCTCCAGTAGCACGTGTTGCCCGTTGTTGTGCCCCAGGACGTAGCGGGCAGTTGCCTTGATGGGCACGTGCACTCCTTTGCTCGAACAAAATAGCTATCTGGTATTCCAAACAGTACATTATTTGTGATTTACATCGCATCAATCCTGATCTAATCTAGTTTGGTATACAAGAATCGCGGAGTCAGCTCCCTGGATCATGAAACGAGCACAACCGTTGACCCAGCTACAGTCCATCGAACCGAATACCGGCAGTCCGCCGCCCACTCCGGCAACCTCGCCAGAGGGCAAAGCAGCCACCGCCGAGGCGCGCTCGCTGCTCGCCACGGCGTGGATGAGGATCCGGCGGAGCAAGATCGCACTCCTGAGCCTGTGCGTCGTGGTGGCCATCATGCTCTTCGCCATCCTTGCCCCCGTGCTCAGCGCGATGTCCGGCAATGACCCCTTCACGTCCAACACCAGCCCGGAGGTACTGGACGACTTCCAGACGCCTGGCCTGCCGCTCCCCGGCTACATGTATCCATCGGCCGAGCACTGGTTGGGCGTTGAGCCCGGCCTGGGCCGCGACCTGTTCGCCCGGCTTGCCTACGGTGGCCAGGTTTCCCTCACCATCGCTCTGCTGTCCACTGCCGTTTCCGTAGTTCTGGGAACAGTGCTCGGTGCAGCCGCTGGCTACTTCGGTGGCAAGACCGATGCCATCATCAGCCGCATCATGGATCTGTTCCTTGCCTTTCCGCACCTTCTACTGGTGCTCTCACTGACGCCCATCCTGCAGTCGCGCCTCCGGGACACGCCGCTGGGTGAAGGCAGCTTCCTGCCCATGGCCTCGCTGGTGATCATCCTCGGATTCTTCGGCTGGGCTTATCTGGCCCGAATCGTCCGAGGCCAGGTGCTGAGCCTCCGCGAGCGCGAATTCGTCGAAGCGGCCCGTTCCTTCGGGGCCTCCCACCTGAGTGTCTTGTTCCGCCAGATCATCCCCAACGTCATGGGAGTCGTCCTGGTGTACGCCACCATGTTGATCCCCACCAACATTTCTGCTGAAGCAGCCCTCTCCTTCCTGGGCGTCGGCGTCAAGGACCCCACACCGTCGTGGGGCCAGATGCTGAACGCCGCGCAGTCCGGCAACTGGTACCTCAGCGATCCATGGTTCCTGGCCGTGCCTGGCGTCATGCTCATCGTCACCGTCCTGGCGTTCAACCTCCTGGGCGACGCCGTCCGGGACGCGCTGGACCCCAAGGCTTCCCGCCACTAACTTCCAACATCTCCCTCCACCCAACCCCTTCAAGAGGAGCATCATGAAAACCCCCACGAGAGCACTGGCGCTTTCCGTGCTGATTGCCATGGCCGCAACAGGCTGCGCCGCTGGCCAGAACCAGCCCGGCAACACCAAGTCCGCAGAATCGGTCACGGAGTTGGCGCCAGTGGTGGTGAAGTCCGGCTTCAACGCCAAGGGCGGCAACCTCAACGTCCTGATGTCCTCGGACTTCCAGACCCTGGATCCCGGCAACAGCAACTACGTCCAGACCGCCAATGTGGGCCAGCTGTACTACCGGACGCTCACCATGGCCAAGGAAACCGCAGGCCAACCACCAACAGTGGTCCCTGACCTCGCGACGGACACCGGCAAGGTTTCCGACGATGGCCTCAGCTGGACGTTCACGCTCAAGGAAGGCGTGAAGTTTGAGGACGGCACACCGATCACCTCCGCCGATATCAAGTACGGCGTGGAACGCACCTTCGCGCAGGATGTCTTCACGCAGGCGCCGCAGGAGTTGAATTCAGCGCTCGACGCCGGCGGGTACAAGGGGCCGTACAAGGATCCTTCCGCTGTGCTCAAGGCGGTGGAAACGCCGGATGACCGCACCATAATCTTCCACTTGAAGAAGCCTTTCGCGGAGTTCCCGGCCCTGGCATCCCGTTCCAATACAGCCCCGGTCCCGAAGGCCAAGGACACCAAGCTGGACTACACCAACCACCCGGTCTCCTCGGGCCCGTACATGGTGGAGTCCTACAACCGGGGCAAGTCATTGAAGTTGGTCCGCAACCCGCACTGGGATCCCTCTACGGACTCCAACCGCACTGCCCTTCCGGACACGTTCAGCTTCTCACTCTCTACCTCGCAGGCAACCATTAGCCAGCAGCTGTTGGCTGACTCGGATCCAAATGCCATTACCCTCGATTCCAACGGCGCTCTCCAGACCTCGGATTCAGCCAAGCTGGCCGATGCCAAGGTCAAGGATCGCGTCGCGTCCGGCCTTCTGGGCTGCAACGATGTCCTTAGCCTGAACACGGAAAAGATCAAGGACCCGGACGTCCGCAAGGCAATCGCCCTGGCCTTGGACCGCCAATCCATCCTGGTGCAGTACGGCGGACGACGCTTTGGCGAGATCACGCAGAGCCCGCTGAACTCCAAGATGCGGGGTTACGTCGAGACTGAGCTGGAGCTGGATCCTGCCGGCAAGCCCAAGCTGGAGGAAGCCAAGAAGCTCCTTGAAGGCAAGGACTACCCCAAGTCCCTCACATACGGCTACGCCAACAACCGCGATGCCTTCAAGAACACCGGCACCGTAGTCCAGCAAAACCTGAAGGCCCTGGGCATCGATGTTGAGCTGGTGGCCATCCCCGCGCCGAACTACTACTCGGTCCTGGCCAGCGAACAGCTTCCGGACATGGGCCGCTCGGGTTGGTGCGGTGGTGCCGATCCGGCCTCCGTCCGTACGTCAGCGGACCCATTGCTGGGACCGAACAATGAAGGAACCAGCTACGGCTTCTCCAACACTTCCCGCTACTTCGATCCCGTTGTTTCCAAAACGATGTTCGATCTGCGCAACACGGACGGTACTTCTGAGGAGCTTGGCAAGAAGTGGTCCGAGGCATTCGGCACGGCCCTGAAGACGTATCCGATCGTCCCGCTCATCCGAAGCCACACCAACAGCGTGGTGGGATCCAACGTCCGTAATGCCCAGGTGGGCTACTTCTTCGGCGGCATCGACCTCTCGATCGTCGGCGTCGAGCACTAACCGGGCTTCGACAACACATCGGCATAGTCCAGAAGGAGAAGCGGGGCCGCCTGCTCAGCAGGCGGCCCCGCAACCACCACAATGATGACTTTCATTCTTCGCAGGACCGGATCGTTGGTCCTGCTGCTCGCCGCAGTCAGTTTCATCACTTTCACGCTCTTCCAGCTTGGCCCCTCCGACCCCGCGGCCGCCGCCTGCGGACAGGAATGCACCCCCGAACGCGTGGCCGAGGCGCGCGTTGCCCTGGGCATGGACCAGCCCTTCTTTATCCAGTACATCGACTACATGCGCGGCCTTTTCTCACCCCGCATGATTGGTGCGCCCGGAGCCGAGACGCTCTGTGAATGGCCATGCTTGGGCAAGTCTTTCCAGACCAATGAGAGCGTTGCGGACATCATCGCCCGCTCGCTCCCCTACACGTTCTCCATGGCCATTGGGGCCCTCATCCTGTGGACCATTACCGGCGTCGGGCTGGGCCTGCTCGCTGCGCTGCGCAAGGGCTCGCCCGTGGACAAGTTCATCGTCGGCGCGGCCTCGGTGGGCGTATCGCTGCCCATCCCGGTGACGGGCCTTTTCCTGCTGCTTCTCTTCGTCAACCAGCTGCACCTACTGCCGTTCACGACCAACGAGATCAATAGCCCCTTTGGTCCACATGGGCCGGGCGCGTGGGTGGCGAACTACCTGCTGCCATGGATTGCGTTGGCCGTCCTGTTCAGCGCCTCCTACATCCGCGTCACCCGGACCAACATGATCGAAACATTCGGCGAGGACTTCATCCGCACTGCCCGCGCCAAGGGCCTGGCCCCCCGGACCGTCACGTTCAAGCACGGCGTCCGTGCCGGGATCACACCTGTTGTCACCATGCTTGGCATGGACATCGGCTTGCTCTTGGGAGGCGCCGTCCTTACCGAGCAGATTTTCTCCGTCCCCGGCCTGGGATTCACTGCCGTGCACGCCGCAATCTCGGGTGACCTGCCGGTCACCATGGCCATCACCATGCTGGCCGCGTTCTTCGTCATCGTCGCCAATGTTCTGGTGGACCTCGCCTACGCCGCCATCGATCCCCGAGTGAGGCTCCAATGACCCACACACCACTGACGTCATCCCCTGCCCGCCGCCCAGCGGGCGCCACGGCCACCGCCCCCTTCCTGGACGTCCGAAACCTCTCCGTGAAGTTCCCCACGGATGACGGTCTGGTCTCCGCCGTTAATGGGATGGATTTCACCCTGGAGCGCGGCAAGACCCTTGGCATCGTGGGCGAGTCCGGCTCAGGAAAATCCGTCACCAGCCAAGCCCTCATGGGCCTCCTTAAGGGCACCTCGGCCCACGTCACCGGACAGGCAATGTTCCAGGGCAAGGACCTGGTCACGCTGCCCGAATCCGCCATGCGCCAACTCCGTGGCCGCAACATCGGCATGATCTTCCAGGATCCTCTTTCGGCGCTCCACCCCTTCTATACCGTGGGACACCAGATCGCCGAGGCCTACCTCGTCCATAACAAGGCGAGCAAAAAGCAGGCCCGGAGAGCCGCCGTCGACATGCTGGGAAGGGTGGGTATTCCCAGTCCCGAGCAGCGCTTCGATGAGTACCCGCACCACTTCTCCGGTGGCATGCGCCAAAGGGCCATGATCGCCATGGCACTGATCTGTGAGCCGGAACTGCTGATCGCTGACGAACCTACCACCGCGTTGGACGTAACAGTGCAGGCCCAGATCCTGGACCTCATGTCAGAGCTGCAGGAGGAAACCAATTCCGCGCTCATCCTCATCACGCACGACCTCGGCGTCGTGGCCGAAATATGCGACGACGTCCTGGTCATGTATGGCGGCCAGTGTGTCGAATCGGGTCCCGTGGACGAGATCTTCTACGACACCCGGCACCCCTACACTTTGGGCCTGCTCAATTCGATGCCCACCCTGAACGGCTCCGCGAGCCAGCTGAACCCCATACCCGGCCAGCCGCCGTCGCTCCTTGACCTGCCCAAAGGCTGCATCTTCAGCGCCAGGTGCGAATACGCCGAACTGGTGGGCGACGGCGTCTGCGCCAAGCAGCGGCCTGAGTTTACCGTGGACGACGGGCATGGCAAGCGCTGCCACCTGAGCGGGCCGCAGATTATTACCATCCGGAATTCGCGTTAGGACCCGCCATGGAACATCAACCAATTCTCCAGGTGGAGAACCTCCAGAAGCACTTTCCGCTCAAGGGCGGCCTCCTGCCGGGGGCTCCCAAGCGATCGGTCAAAGCGGTCGACGGCGTCTCCTTCAGTCTCGCTCGAGGCCAGACTTTGGGGCTCGTGGGTGAGTCCGGTTGCGGCAAGTCGACCACGGGACGCATGGTGGCACGGCTTATGGACCCGACGGGCGGGCGGATCATGGTGGATGGCACCGACATCAGCCAGCTGCGCGGCAAGGACCTGTACAACTTCCGGCGCAAGGTCCAGATGATCTTCCAGGACCCCTTCGCCTCCCTGAACCCGAGGCAGACAGTGGGTACGGCGATTGCAGCTCCCATGGTGGCGCAGAAGATCAATCCGCAGGGCGGCCTGAAGAACCGGGTCAAGGAACTCCTTGACCAAGTGGGGCTCAAACCTGAGCATTACAACCGGTTCCCGCACGAGTTTTCCGGTGGGCAGCGGCAACGCGTCGGAATTGCCCGGGCCATCTCCCTCAACCCGTCGGTAATTGTTTGCGACGAGCCCGTCTCCGCGCTGGACGTCTCCGTGCAGGCGCAGGTAGTGAACCTCCTGCAACAGATCCAGCGCGACACCGGCGTTTCCTACATCTTCATTGCCCACGACCTCTCCGTGGTCCGGCACATTTCCCATGACGTTGCCGTGATGTACCTGGGCAAGATCGTGGAGCAGGGGCCCCGGGATGAGCTCTTCCGGAACCCGCTGCACCCCTACACCAAGGCCTTGCTCTCTGCTGTGCCCCTGCCTGATCCCCGGGCAGCGCGCGAGCAAGTGAAGATCCGGCTCCGGGGAGACCTCCCATCACCGGCCAATCCGCCCAGCGGCTGCGTCTTCCGGACCCGGTGCCCTCTGATCGGCACTCTTCCAGAGGAACAGCGCCAACGCTGCATCGACCAGATTCCCACGCCTGCCCAGTCCGCCGAGCCAGCCTGCCACCACACAGGTATGGCCGCGGCAGCCATGGCAGGCGTGCAATAGACGCAGGACATAGATTCACCAGCAAAGGAGCAAACATTGAACACCCTGATCCGCGCCGTCCGTCCTTGGGGGAACGCGCTCAGCGACGTCACCCTTGCAGCGGGCGAAGCAGGCGGCAAGATCACCGCCGTCGAGCCCCATGACCCTGAGCGCGCCGTTCCAGATGGCGTGACCGTTGTGGAAGGCCGTGGACGCCTCCTGCTGCCGTCCTTCTCTGACGTCCACGTGCACCTGGACTCCACCCGGATCGGCCTGCCGTTCCGCGAGCACACCGGCGGTCCGGGTGTGTGGACCATGATGATGAACGACCGCCTCAACTGGCGCAACGCCGAAGTCCCCCTGCAGGACCGCGTCAATGACACCCTGGGCCGGATGATCGCCCGTGGCACTACGCGTGTTCGTTCTTATGCGCAGGTGGATGTGGACTGCCGGCTGGAGCGTTTCGACGCCGTTGCTGCTGCCAAGGAGAAGTTCGCCGGTCAGGCTTCCGTGGATATCATCGCGTTCCCGCAGGCTGGATTGTTGCTTGAAGACGGGACGGTGGAGCTCATGGAGGAGGCGCTGAAGGCGGGTGCCAACGTCATGGGTGGGATTGATCCGTGCACGTTGGACCGGGATCCGGCGAAACACCTGGACATCGTGTTCGGCCTGGCTGAGAAGTACCAGGTGCCAATCGACATCCACCTCCATGAGCCCGGCGAGCTGGGCGTCTTCAGCACCGACCTCGTGTTGGAACGCACGCGGGCGCTGGGTATGCAGGGCAAGGTCACCATGTCCCACGCCTACCAACTGGGCAGCGTCAACGAGGCCACCACGCGCAGGCTCATTGATGCCTTCGCGGAACTTGACGTATCCATGGCTTCGGTTGCCCCGGCTGCCGCAGGCCAACTGCCCATCCCGCTCCTGACAGAGGCCGGGGTGCGTTATGGATTGGGCGAGGACGGACAGCGGGACTACTGGTCCCCCTATGGCAACACGGACATGCTGGACCGCACCTGGCAGCTCGCATTCACCCATGGCTTCCGCAAGGACGAGTTAATCGAGCATTGCCTGGCGATCGCCACCATCGGTGGGGCGAGCATCCTTGACCCCAGCGCTACCAGGCTGAAGGACACTGCCCACCGTCCCGGCGTCGACGTCGGAGATCCGGCCGAGCTGCTTCTGGTGGACGGCGAGACTGTAGCTTCCACAGTCATGGACCGTGGAAAGGACCGCACGGTGATCCACGCCGGCAAGGTGGTGGCCGACCAACTGGAACTGCTCTAACTGCTACGAAACCCGCTCGTGTCCGAGCTCCCGACTGTACAACGGTCTGAGCGCGGACAGAGCGGGTTTCGGCGTTAAGCGCTACTCGCCCCTGGCTGTGGGCGCATCATCCAGCGGCGTCCACCAGGTTGCAGGAGGCGTCACCTTGAAACGACGCCCGGAGACGTCCGATGGAACAATGCGGATGAACTGGTCCTTTTGCCCTGCCTCCCATGGAAACAGCAGCAGGCCGATGGTATCCAGCACGTCCTGCGTCAGCTTCACGGCGGAAGCCTGCCCCTTGACCACCACGCTCCAGGCCACTCCGGTTTGCGCATCGACACCGTCAGCCTCGATCGCAACAGGAGCGTCACCAAGGGCTGCATGAAGCTTGGTGCCCTCCCCTGTGCGGAAAACCATGGTCCCGTGGTCCACTTTGTAATTCACAGGAAAGATGTCCGGGTGGTTGTCCACCCACACGGCAAGCCGGCCCACTGAAACTCCGCGGAGGAGTTCCCAGCATTCGTTGGTCTCCAGGACTTCAGTGACGGGAGTGTTGGGGGTGTTGTCGGCAGACGTCGAGTTGGTCATATCGCAGAGGATACGCCGGAGCATAGCCCGCCGACAGTGGTCGAACCCCGCCTAATGGACTATTCACCCCCGCGCGCGAGGGTGAATAGTCCATTGAGGGATGCATTATGGCTTACCGGCTCAACATTCACTACGGGCCCACGTATGGCCAGGAAGCCTGCAGCGGCCAGAACCACCGCTTGGGCCGCGAGTGCCCAGAACGTCACTTCCCAGCCTCCGGTCCAGGTATGGAGCAGCCCGGCGACGAGTGGACCGAGCGAGGCAAGGGCGAACCCCAGCCCTTGGCTCATGGCCGAGAGCTTTCCCGCTGTCTGCGGACCTGAGGAGCGGATCACGACCAAAGCCATCGCCAGGCCGAACCCGGCGCTCTGGACGACTCCCAGGATCCCCACCATCAAGAACTGCAGGGCGGACGGCGCCGCGAGGACTCCCAAAAGTGCCAGGGCAACCGCCAGTCCCAGGCCGGGTGCCATGATCCGCAGGATGGCAGGACGACCGGCCAGCACAGGAGCCAGCAGGCTCGCGGGGAGCCCCGCCAGGCTGAACCAGGCCAGCAACGCAGCAGCGTCCGCCGATGACAGCCCCTTGGAGACGAGATAAACCGCCAGCCATGACGTGATCGCGAAGTAGAGCATGGCCTGAAGTCCAAAGAAGGCCGTGACAGCCCAGGCCGTGCGCTGCTTACGCAGCGGCGTGACTTGCAGGGGCGCGACTTCCGACGGGCTGACGGGCGCCGGGATGACAGGCGCCGGGAATACAGAGAACGACGGCGCGCCCTGCGTCAGCGGCGAAACGGCGCCTGCCGTTGACCCGGCTTTGCCGGCGGAGGCGCCTGCCGCCGCCGTCGACCGTCTTCCGGAGCGTTGGATGAGGCATGCTCCCAACAGTGCCGGGACGGCCCACACCGCCAGCGCCCAGGCGAGGCTCCCGCCGAAAGCCTGGGCAAGGGGCTGGACCAAACCTGCGCCGAGCGCTGCTCCAAGCCCAAAGCCCATGGTGCAGAGCCCCGTCCACCAACCAGAGCCGTGGTTCGCCTTGACGATCTGCGGAACCAGCACACTGGCCGTCATGATTGCCATGCCTGCAAGGAACGTGCCGGGAAGGAGGAGCGGGGGTACAAGGACCCTGACGATCAACGCGGCAGCGAGTACCAACAGTGCAAGCGCCACGGCAGGCCCTGTTCCAAACCGCCGGGCAAGCCACGGCCCAATCGGCCCGGAAACACCGAAGGCCAGGACCGGCAACGTACCCAAAACAGGGAGCATAGCCGGATCCAAGTGAAACGCCCCGGGGACCTGGTTCATCACACCGGCAATGGTGGTGATGGCAGGCCGAAGATTGACGGAGACCAGCACCAAAGCCAACAACACCAGGACACGGGACACCCGAGAACGCCGCCCACCCAGCCCCAAACGCTTCTCGCGCACGCAATTCTCCTCATAGCAACTTTGGTATACCAAACAAGACTACGAGGCGCACCGCAGAAAGTAAACCCGCGAAATGGCCCGAGGTTTATGCGACGGGAGAAAAGCAGGCAACTGTTTGGAATACCATCCCGGACGGAAGGTGGAGGTCGCAAAACGGCCGCAGGGCCGGAACGCGGCAGCGCGCGTGGCGAGCCGAACGAAAGGGCCGCAGAGCCGGAACGCGGCAGCGCGCGTGGCGAGCCGAACGACAGGGCCGCAGAGCCGGAACGCGGCAGCGCGCGTGGCGAGCCGAACGAAAGGGCCGCAGAGCCGGGACGCGGCAGCGCGCGTGGCGAGCCGAACGACAGGGCCGCAGAGCCGGGACGCGGCAGCGCGCGTCTAAGGGAGGAACGACCGAGCGCGCAGAGCGTTTCGGCCCTGCGGCCCGCCACCCGGGTCCGCCACCACCCCCGCAGGCAAACCCCTAAATAGCCTTCCCAGGATTAAGAATCCCCGCAGGATCGAACAACTCCTTGATCCGCCGCTGCAGTTCCCGCACCGGCTCAGGTTGTTCCAGTCCGAGCCATCGGAGCTTGTACTGCCCCACGCCGTGCTCACCGGTAATCGTGCCACCCATTTCGAGGCCGACCCGGATGGATTCATCAAGGGCAGCGTTGAGGCGTACCAGGGCGTCGGCGTCTGTGGCGGGGTCTACCCGGTCCATCCAGAACGTGGGGTGGAGGTTTCCGTCTCCAGCGTGGGCCACCACTTTGAGGCGGACCTGGAAGCGGTCGGCCATGGCTTCGAGTTCAGCCACGAAGTCCACCAGCCTGGAGCGTGGAACAGCGATGTCCTCGCCTACCCTGAATTCGTCGTCCATTTCCACGCCGCGGCTGTTGCGGCGTAGTTCGACGAGCATTTCGGCTTCTTCGCTGGCTTCGGTGGTGACTTTGGCTCCGCCTTCGGCGAGTACTTGCCGGACGACGTCGGCTTCCGCGGCTGCTCCAAAACCGTCTGTTTGGATGAGCAGCAGGGATTTTCCGCGGGTTTGCAGGTCTGAGCCGTTCATCTCGTCGAGCTGGATGAGTGTTCCGTTGTCCAGGAGCTCCATGATGGCTGGCTGGACCCGGGCTTTGCCTACTGCCAGGACGCCTGCGGCGGCGCTGCGGAAGTCCTGGTAGAACGCGGCGATGGTGTGGACTTCGCGTGGCAGGTACTTCAGGCGGACCGTCACGCCCACGACGATTCCGAGTGTCCCTTCGGAGCCGACCAGGAGTGCCGTGAGGTCGTATCCGGCAACGCCCTTGAACGTTTGGTGCCCGGTGTGGAGCAGTGAACCGTCGGCCAGGACAACGTCCAGTGCCAGTACAGAATCCCGTGTCACCCCGTATTTTGCACAGCGCAGTCCACCTGCGTTGGTGGCTACGTTGCCGCCGATGGTGGACATCTTGTAGCTGGCCGGATCCGGTGCATACATGAGCCCGTGTTCGGCGGCTGCGGCATTGAGTTCGGCGTTGATGACGCCAGGTTCGACGACGGCGGTCTCGTCGTCGGGGTTGAGGTCCAGGATGCGGTTCATTCGTTCCAGGCTGAGCACGATGCAGCCTTGGGTGGCGTGTGCGCCTCCCGAGACACCCGTTCCGGCACCACGCGCGACGATTGGCACCTGGTAGGCTGCGCAACTGCGGACGATGTTTTGGACGTCTTCCACGGATTCGGCCCAGACGACGGCGAGCGGCAAATGTCGCTCCAGCAATGGCCCTTGATCTACGGAATAGACCGTGCGGGTGGCTTCATCTTCGGCGATCTGGCCGGGCCGGAGTCCGCCGGCAAGGCTCTCCAAGAACGCGCGCTGCCTGGCACTGTGGCCGGCGTCCGTTTGCACGGCTTCCGGGCGGCCGACAGTGCGGCCTTTGATGCTTTCCTCTGTTGTTCCGGCCATAGCCGTTTCGTCCGACAAGGTGGTCCCTTCACACATGAGCTCCGCGGACACGCCAAATCGGCAGTCTTCGCAGAGTTTTCAGTGCTCCCAGTCTAATCAGCGCCACCCACCACCGTAGGAAGGCAGGTTCCGGGCAGGGACCAGATACCAGCAGAAATGCCGTCCGCGCATAGCAGTACGTCGCCCTCACTCCCCCGGCTCGTCGAGATGTTCCCAAAGCTGTGCAGGGGTGCGTCGGACAGCGATTCGAGTTGCAGCTTGGAAAGGACGGCCTTATCCAGGCAGACCCGGGCGGAGTCGCGGACGGCCATGACCAGGACTGCAGAATCAGTGGTCTCACGCACGAATACCACGGCGTCCGCCTCCGCGTGAATCCAGCGCAGCCCGCCTTCGGTGAGTGCGGGCAGCCCACTCCTTAGCCGCCCCAGGGCCGAGTAGAAGGAACGCAGATCCTTGACGGGGTGGCGGCCGGATTTTCCTTCCTGCCAGCCCCACGGCATGGGCGTCCTGGAGTCCTCGCCGTTGAAGCCTTCAAGGCCAAACTCGTCTCCCGCGAACAGGACAGGAACGCCCGGCAGGGTGAAGGTGAGCAGCGCGCCAACTTCCTGGCCGCCGTCGAGCATTACTGTCGCTGCGCGTGCGGTGTCATGTGTGTTGAGCGCATTCATCGTGTTATTTCGCACACCCCAGCTAAATCCCGCAGTGAGGTCCAGATGGGTGGCCAGGAAGGCTTCGGCCTCGATCTTGTTGGGTCCTGCCTGGGGCGACCCAAAGAAGTTTACGTGCGGTGCATCCCCGGCAAGCCAGGACCACAGTGGCCGGGTGAGGTTGGAGTAGGTCATGGCACCGTGCCAGTGCTCACCCGTGAAGTCCGGCGCGGCATCGGATGTGGACTCGGCCAACAAAGCTGCATCCGGGTTGATCTCACGGACCCGCTCGGCGATGAGCCGGGCAACCTCGTGATTCAGATCCACGGAGCCAAGGCGTCCGGTCATATTGCCGACGTCTATCCTCCAGCCGTCCAGGTTGAAGGGCGGCTTGAGCCACCGGGCAACCACCGAATCCTCGTCCGTCACGAAACGCCGCCGGAGGGCGTCCGAAGACCAGTTAAGTTTCGGCAGCGACGGCACACCCCACCACGACTCGTACGTCGAATGGTCCTCGCTGAAGTAGTAGTAACCCGCTTCCTCCGAGCCGGGATCGGCGAGAGCCTTCACGAACCAGTCGTGTGCTTCGCCCGTGTGGTTGGCGGTAAGGTCACCCATCACACGAATGCCCCGGGAGTGCGCCGCCTCCACCAACTCCACCAGCGCTTGGTTCCCGCCAAGGAGCGGGTCCACGGAGTTGAAGGTGGAGGCGTCGTAGCGGTGGTTGGAACGGGCCGGGAAGAAGGGCGTCAGGTAGAGAACGTCGATGCCCAATTCCTGGAGATGGTCCAGTTTCCCCGTGATTCCGGGCAGGTCACCGCCATAGAACTGAATGGGCGTTTCCCGCCCGGTAGCCACTACTGCTTCGTCCCACGAGCTGCCCACAGCCCAGTCCGGGAGGGGGTGAGCATCGGCTTGGGCAGAGCGGGCGAAACGGTCCGGAAACACCTGGTACATGGTGGACTGATGCAGCCACTGCGGTGCGGGGGCAAATGTGGTGAGGCGGAAGTCCGCTGAATCAGCAACGTCTCTGTTGAAAAGCCCTTGGGCGTTGAGGTTCCAATAGTGCCGCCCACTCGCGCTGCTGATCTCGATTTCCAGCAGGAACCGGTATTTCGCCACAGGATTGGCCACCAGCATCGCCGTTTCCCACCAGACCCAGCCATCGATGCTGCCGAGCCGGATCGCGGCGTCGTACCGCGGCTCGCCGTCCTGCACGGAACGGACCCAAACGCGGGACGCGGAACCCCAGTCCTGCGGAACGCGCAGGCGAAGCCGAACAACCTCGCCCAAGGAAATCCGCCCGGGAGCATGGCTCGAAACATAAAGAGCGGATCCGTCGTGATGTGGAACGGCAAGCGACATGGTCATCCTTTTACTGAGCCAGCGGTAAGGCCGCTGACGATGTATTTCTGCAGGAAGAGGAACAGCGCCATGACCGGGATAGCCGCGATGACGGCGCCAGCGGCGAAGACGCCCCAATTCTCCGAACGCTGCTGTGCCACGTAGGAATAGAGCCCGACGGCGAGGGTCTGGCTATCAGGATCGGTCAGGACAACGCTGGCGATCACGAATTCACTGGAGATACCGATGAATGCCAGGAGTCCAACAACCGCCAGGATGGGAGTGACCAGGCGCAGGATGATGCCGAAGAAGATCTGGACATGGCTGGCGCCATCGATCTTGGCAGCTTCGTCCAGGGACTGCGGGACCGTGTTGAAAAAGCCGTACATGAGGTACGTGTTCACACCCAGCGCGCCACCGAGGTACACCATGATGAGCCCCAGTTGGCTGCCAAGGCCCAGGGCGGGGATCACCTGCGAGATACCGCTGAGGAGGAGGAAGATCGCGACGACGGCCAGCAGTTGCGGGAACATCTGCAGCAGGAGCAGGGTCAACAGTCCCACACGTCGGCCTTTGAAGCGCATACGGGAGAACGCGTACGCGGCCATCGCCCCCAGGAAGACCGTGGCGGCGGAAGTAACCAGGCCCACCACCAGGGTATTGAAGAACCAGCGGCCGAAGGGACGGCTTGGATCGCTGAAGAGCGCAGTGAAGTTGCCGGTATCGAATCTGGAGAACAGACCGTTGGAGCCTACCAAGGTGCCATTGGAGTCCAGTGCCGCCGACAAAACATAGAGCAGCGGGAACACGGCGAAGATGGTGGTGACGATCCCGACGGCGTGCCGCCAGCCCTTGTCTTTGAACCAAACCCCAAAGGGACGCCGCTTTGGCGCCGGCGATGCGGGACCGCCGTCGTGCGCATGTTCAATGGTGGGGAGGGTGCGTACCTGTGCCTCGCTCATTAGTTCACGTCCTCGAGTGCTTTGGTCTGCTTGAAGCTAACGGCCGAAATCGTGGCCACGATGATGAAGATGATGATGGCGAGCGCGCTTGCCAGTCCGTAGTCGCGCCCTGTGCCTTGGCCGAACGCCACCTTGTAGACCAGCGTGATCAGGATGTCCGTGGCTCCGATATCGCGATCGGTGTCTGCAAAGCGCGGGCCGCCACCGGTCAACATGTAAATGACATTGAAGTTGTTGAAGTTGAACGCAAAGGAGGAGATCAGCAGCGGTGCCACCGAGACCAGCAGCAGCGGCAGCTTGATGGAGCGGAACACTCGCCAAGGGGATGCTCCATCCATGCGGGCAGCCTCGTCAATTTCTGTTGGCAAGGATTGGAGTGCCCCGGTGCATACCAGGAACATGTACGGGAATCCGAGCCACACATTGACCACCAGCACGCTGATCTTTGCCAGGACAGGGTCCGTGAGCCAGCCAATGTTCGCCCCGCCCAGCAGTGTCTGGTTGAGCCACCCGAACTCGGGGTTGAGGATGCCCGACCACACCAATCCAGACAGGAATGCCGGGAATGCGTAGGGCAAAATCATCAGGATCCGGTAAACCTTCTTGCCGCGCAGATCCTCACGGTTGAAGGTGATGGCCAGGAACAGTCCCATGGCGAACGTCAAGGCAACGGAGGCTACGGAGAAGGTGAAAGTCCAAAGAATGACGCCCAGGAGTGGACCGCGGAGGCTCGGATCGGTGAAGGCGCGGGCGAAGTTCTCCATGCCTACGTCGATCTTCCAGCCGGTGGCCAACGTCTCTCCGTCAGCGTCCGCGAAGGCGCCCTTGCCGTTGTCGCGGTAGGCTGTGCCGGTCTCGCTGTCAGTGAAGGTATCGGTGGCGGCGTCGTAGCTCAGCGCCGGCTTGAACTGGTAGGCGGTGCTGCCGTCGGCGGTGCGCAGGGTTCCATCAGCGGGGTTCTCCGAGACGGGAACGGTAATCTTCAGGATTTCCTGCTGGTTGGCCACGATCTCCTGGAATTTCAGTGTTTCGTAACCGGGAAGGGAGTTGGCCTTGCCGGTGGCATCCTTTCCCGCCCCGGAGACGTCAGTGAGCGGCGCCTCGGTGCTGCCTATCTGAGCTTTGCCGGAGGGGTCCGTAAACAAGAGGTAGAACGTATCGCCCTTGGTCAGCACGGCCGCCTTGTATGCGGGCGAATCCGGGACGCGCTTCTGGGCAGTCAGCTGGATGGCCGCGATGGCGTCTTCCTTGGTGCTGTTGTGCCCGTCGCCATAGTTGGTGAAGGCGATATAGCCGCTGAAGAACACCACCAGGACCTGGAACACCAGCAGGAACAGCACACCCGGAGCCAGATACTTCGCCGGAAGCCCGCCCCTGCGCAAATAGATCCAGTTAATCGCCAGGACCACCAGCGAGGAGACAGCGAGCGCGGCCCATGATTGGCTCAGGAACAGCATCATCAGCACGTACACGGCAAAGGCATCCACCACGCCCAACAGGACGATCTTTAGGATGGTGCCCTTGATGGAGTCGGGGCCCCGGCTGCCGTTCCCTATTTTCCGGCGGGCAGCGTTCCGGTGTGCAGCCTTCTGGTGTGCAGCCTTCTGGTGGGCAGCCTTCTGGTGGGGAGCACCGCGAGGCGGCTGCACCGGCGTCGTACTGGCTGGACTGGCTGGCAGTTCGTGGAGATCTGGCTCTGGCATCTTTGATCCTTGGAGTAAAGCAGTTTGCGGCTGGCATGGGCCGGACGGTGGGCCCGGGGTCGGACGGCGGGCACCGTCCGGCCCCGGGCAGACCGGTGGAATCACCGGTTGCGGCGTCAGCCGCCGATCTTGGACTTGATGCTCGCGGCCATCTTGGTCCACGCTTCAGCGGGATCGCCCTGGCCCTTGATGATGGCCAGTTCCGTGGCGCCCCAGTCGGCCCAGACGGCGCTCATTTCGGGGATGGCCGGCATGGGCACGCCGGTGGCGCCGATCTTGCCGAAGGCCTCCACTACGGGATCGCTGGCTGCCTTCTCAAAGGATGCCTTGAGCGCCGGCGGGCGACCGCCGGCCGTGTACATGGAGTCCTGGGCGGACTCTGAGGTGAGGTAGTTGGTGACGAACTCATTGGTGGCCAGGGCGTTGGCACTCTTGGCGCTGATGAAGAAACCGTTGACGCCGATGAATGGCTGCGCTGCCTCGCCACCGGCCGTGGGCAGCTCATCAACTGCGAACTTGATGCCCTTCTTCTGAACATCCGGCACGTTCCACGGACCCGTCAGGAAGTAGGGAGATTCTCCGGCAAGGAACTTCTCCTTGGCGATGTCGCCTGTGATGTTGGAGTTGATGATTTTCTCGCCGGCATCGCCCCAGGCGGCCAGCTTCCTGGCGAATTCGACGCCGGCAGCGTCACCAATGAGCAGCTGCTTGGCATCGTAACCGCCGTCGGCGTTCTTACCGAAAACCTGCGAACCCATGGATGACTGCAGCGGGTACAGGTGGTACGGGTCGCCCTGTTTGGGATCCATGCCCACCAGGAACGGGAAGGTGGCTTTGCCCTCTGCAACGGCCTTCTTGCCGTTGGCCACTACCTCATCCAAGGTGCTCGCCTTGCTGTCCACGATGCTGGTGTTTCGCAGGAGGGCAATATTCTCGATCGCGTACGGTACGCCGTAGACGGCGCCGTTGTAGGTCATGGCCTTGATGGACGAATCCTGGAACTGGCTGGCTTTGTCGCCCAGTTCCACCGGTGCGATCACACCATTTTGAACAAACTTTCCAATCCAGTCATGCGGTCCAACGATCAGATCCGGGCCTTGGCCGGTAGGAACCTGAGTGATGAAGTCATCGCGGACGGCAGCGAAATCCTTCACTACGAGCTTGACTTCGATGCCGGTGTCGGACTTGAACTTTTCGGTGATGTCCTTCAACGCCGGCGACCGTTCGGCATCTACCCACATGGTGATGGTGCCGGCGCCGGCTGCCTTGAGGTCCTGCTTCGTGGCTTCCGAGCTGGGAGCGGTGGAGGCGCTGCCGCCACAGGCGCTCAGGGCCAGGGCTGCGACCACGGAGATCGCGCCGGTAGCGAAAACGCGGCGGGTGGTCTGAGTCGCGAGGGTGTTGTGCACCTTCATTGGTGTCCCTTTCCTTATGTGCTTCGACGGCGGGGCTCTTCGCCCAGAGGCAACGTCGGTGATGTGGCTCACAACTGCAAGCGCTTCCAAACAGTACATGTCAAAACGATGATTGGTAAACCCCCCCACCAAACATTGCTGTCATGGAAGGACAATTTTGACTGAAAGCGTTTCCAATCTGATGCCTGGTCTTCTACGATGTGTTCATGTCTGTTGATTCATTGCTTCCAGTTGAGGCGTCCGCGCCCTCTGCAGCTTTCACTGCATTGACCCCCGTCCACGAGGCCTCCCGGGCCCACGGATGGTGGCGCTCCGCAGTCATTTACCAGATCTATCCGCGATCCTTCCGTGACCTCAATGGCGACGGAATCGGTGACCTCGCCGGTATCACCCGTGAACTCGCCCAGCTCGCCGAACTGGGCGTTGATGCCGTCTGGCTCTCGCCCTTCTACCGCTCACCGCAGCGGGACGCAGGTTATGACGTCAGCGACTATTGCGATGTCGATCCGCTGTTCGGCAGCCTCGCGGACTTCGATGCCCTCATCTACGAAGCCAACCGCCTGCACCTGCGGGTCATTGCAGATCTTGTTCCCAACCACTGCTCCGACCAACACGCCGCCTTCCAAGCCGCACTCGCGGCTCCGGCCAATAGCCGCGAGCGGGACATGTTTATCTTCCGGGACGGCCAAGGACCTGACGGAAACGAACCTCCCAACAACTGGCAGTCCCATTTTGGCGGCCCCGCCTGGACCCGGATCATGGAACCGGATGGCCAGCCCGGACAGTGGTACCTGCACCTCTTTGATTCCTCCCAGCCGGATTTCAACTGGGACAACGATGCCGTGCACGCCGAGTTCGAGCGGGTCCTCCGCTTCTGGCTGGACCGCGGCATTTCCGGTTTCAGGGTTGACGTGGCCCACGCGCTGGTGAAAGCCGCCGGCCTGCCCAACTGGGGCGGACGCGCGGATGGCAACAGCTCCGATGGCTACCCCGGCCACGATGCCCCCATGTTCGGCCAACCCGCCTTGCACGATATCTACCGGCGCTGGCGCTCCATCCTGGAGGAATATGGCCCCGACCGGATCCTCTGCGCCGAAGCCAACGTCGATCCCCTTCCACGGCTGGCACAGTGGGTTCGGCCCGACGAAATGCACCAGGCCTTCAACTTCCCGTACCTGCACGCCGGTCTGGACGTGAACCGCCTGCGCCACATCATCACCGATTCGCTGGTCTCCCTGGACGCGGTTGGCGCTCCCAGCACATGGGTACTGTCCAACCACGACGTCGTCCGGCACGCCTCCCGCTTCGGTTACGAGGGCCCCGGTCCCCGCGACGGCGACGGCATCGGTCCCGACGATGTACAGCCCAATGAAGAACTCGGACGACGCCGGGCTGCCGCGGCCACCATGTTCATGCTTGGCCTCCCCGGTGCTGCCTACCTGTACCAAGGGGAAGAGCTTGGGCTGCCTGACTCCACAAGCATTCCCGGAAGCATGCGTCAGGACCCAACCTTCGCCCGGACCGGCGGAGAAAGGATAGGCCGGGACGGCTGCCGCGTACCGTTGCCCTGGCGTTCGTCGGAGTTGCATGCCGGTTTCGGCGATGGCCAGGAACCCTGGCTGCCGCAACCAGAGTCCTGGGCCGCATTGGCGAGGGACAAGCAACAGGAGGATCCGGCGTCGCACCTTAGCCTTTACCGGGAAATGCTCGCCGAACGCGCCGAACGTCGGCTGGGCCAGGGTTCCCTGGCATGGGTGGAGGACTACTGCACCGACTCCTCGCTCGCCTACCTCAACGGCGACACCCTGGTGATCATGAATGTGGGTAACCAGCCCCTGCCGCTTCCCGACGGCAAGGTAATACTTCGCAGTTCGGCAGCAGCCGGCGCCCATCCCGTGGGCTCCAATCTGCAGGGCACCGATCTACTAAGCTCGGGGGAGAGCATCTGGCTCACAACCAGCTAACTTTCCCACCGAGGAGCAGCATGACCGGCATCAAGGACGTAGCCGAGAGATCGGGACTCTCCGTTGCCACGGTTTCACGCGCGCTCAGTGGCAAAGGCAACGTCTCCCCCGCCAGCCGGGAACGGGCACGTGCAGCCGCAGCCGAGCTTGGCTTCGTGCTTTCCTATCACGCCTCGAGCCTGGCTTCCGGCCGTACCCACAACGTGGGCCTGGTGGTGCCCTCGGTCCACCGCTGGTTCTATTCAGCGGTGATCGAGGGTGCCTCCGCGGCGCTCCTGAGTGCCGGATACGACCTCACGCTCTACAACATCGGGGAAGACCCCCAACACCGGCACAGTGTGTTCAACGACTTCCTGCTGCGCAAGCGCGTGGACGCGGTCATTGCGGTCTCCCTGGAGCTCAGCGAGGACGAGATGCAGCAGCTCCTCGCCGTGCACCGGCCGATCGTTGGAATCGGCGGGCCCCTTCCGGGGGCATCCACCATCCGGATCGATGATTCCGCGATTGCACAGCAAGCCACCAACCACCTGATCGGCCTGGGTCACACCAAGATCGCCCACATGACCGGCGAAGAAGCATACGAGCAGGACTTCCAGCTTCCCGGGACACGGCGCGGTGGTTTCGAGAAAGCAATGAACGACGCCGGCTCCCAGGTTCGGCCCGAATGGATCGTTTCCGCCGACTTCACTATCGAAGGCGCTTACGCCGCTGCCCGACAATTGCTGGGAGGCGCACCAGAGCGACCAACAGCGGTGTTCGCGGCATCAGACGAGATGGCCATCGGCACCATTCTCGCTGCGCGTGACTTCGGCCTGCGGATTCCAGAGGACCTCTCGGTCATCGGCATCGACGGACACGACCTCGGCAAGGTCATGGGCCTCACCACCATCGACCAGGACGCGAAGGGGCAAGGAGCACTGGCCGTGCGCACCTTACTGGGCGCCATCAACAATGGCCTGGTCCTTGAACCGTCCGATACTGAACACCCCACCAGGCTCGTGGTTCGTTCGAGCACGGCCGTGCCCAGGAGTGACGCTTCCTAGGCTGGCGCTCATCCCGGGAACCGGGGCTCCCGCCTCAACCAACGGCTACTGCTCCAGGACCTTTTCCATGACCAGTTCCCGCTTGGACGTGTCCTGCGGATACGGCCGGCTGTCCCCTGTGGTATTGAAACCGTGCCGCCGGTAGAAAGCCAGCGCCCGCGTATTGTCCTCGTGGACGCCCAACTCCAAGACCTTAGCACCCAAATCGACCCGGGCAGCCTCGCACGCCGCGTGAAGGAGCTCATCAGCCAACCCCAAACCTCGATGTTCGGGGGCAACGTAGACACTTATCAGCATGGCCTGAAGGGGCTTCTGCGGGTCTTGAGGATGCTTCACGACAACCCTCATCAGCGCACAGAACGGACTTCCATCCACGCCACCGTCAGCCACCAGCGTCACGCTGGAATCGCCGGCCATAGCGGCAGTCCGCTCCTGCCACTGCGCATCCGTTTGCCGCCGCGCCGCCTCCAGGCTTTCGACATAAGCCATGGGCGTGTCCGTCAGCATTTCCAGCCGGACTTTCCTCAGGAGTGACCAATCCTCAGCACGAAGTCGCCTGACCCTAGGCAACTGTCCCGCCCATGAACCGTACATAGCGTTCCAGGACCCGAGGCCAACCTTCCGCATACGATGCCCGGCTGGCAGCAGGATCCTCTGCCCCTTCCCAACCGTCATGAACCAACCGCACCTCCGTGCCACCCTCAACCGCCCTGAACGAGACCCTCAATTCAGTGGACCAGAGGGGCGTGCTCGCCGGATACCAGCTTGCATGGAAGGACAACGGCGGTTGCCAGTCATCGATGGTTCCCCAAACCGAAGTGCGCCCGTCCTCGGCCGTCTCCAGGATCAGGTTCTCCTCGAATTCCACGTGTGATCCCGCGCCGAACACACTCTCCTCCTCAAGGGGCCACCACAGATGGGGATGGTCCGTAAAACCCAAAAAGGCATGTGAAACGCTGGTTGGCACCACCACTGTCACCACCAGGGGTTCGAGGTCGTTGGTGTCCTGTGACGAGGGCTCAGGCTCCGGCTCGGGATGACTGAAAATACTGTCCATGACCACCAACTCTACCGGTGCCGAAACGCGCATTTCCCCCGGCAACCATGTCCACCCCGGCTGCTGGAGCTTGGCTTGGTTGCGCAGCTTGTTAGCGCGGTGCTAGAGTCCCGTTGATCGTGATCTATCAACAGGAGGTGAGACCCATGAACGCAGTATCCGAAATGGGTGCTCCCCCGCAGGACACGATCTCGCGACTCAGCTAGTCGCCAACGGGAGCGCCACAGAGGCAATTCGCGAAAGGCGACTCCCATGAACACAACACCTTTTTCAACCCTGCCCGGCACCTCGACCACCACTTCCGGGCAGCCACGGTCTGCCCGGGACCAGCCGCAGGAAACACCCGCCACGATTCCCGGGCAAACAGCCGGACGAGCGCTGGTGCTTGGTGGCGGTGGATCCACGGGCAATGCGTGGCTGATCGGCGTCCTCGCTGGAATGTTCGATGCCGGCTTGGATGTGACCACGGCCGACTTGACGGTGGGCACATCGGCTGGCTCCACCGCAGCTGCACAGATAGCTGGCGCGAGCCCGTCAGAACTGTATGCAGCTATCCTTGCCGCGCCACCCCAGCCACGGCCGCCGCAGCCCAGGCCAGCACAGTCCGGTCCAGCACAGTCCAGTCCAGCACAGTCCAGTCCAGCACAGTCCGGTCCAGCACAGTCCGGTCCAGTGCGGCATGTGGTGGATCAATTGGAACGAACACAAAAGATCATTGAGGCGTCGAAGGATCCTGCCGATATGCGTCGCAAGATGGGCGCTGCAGCGCTCGAGCTGCCTGCTAGTGCGGACGAATCAAGCCAAAGACAGTGGCGTGCAACAGTTGCCTCCCGACTCCCAAGTTTGCAATGGCCCCAGCGAACAGTGCTCATCACTGCCGCGGACGCCGTAACAGGTCAGCCGGTCCAGTTCGATCGTCACAGCGGAGTGGAACTGGCGGATGCTGTAGCCGCCAGTTGCGCCAGTGGATTCGCCTACAGCATCGGTGACGGGCGATACATTGACGGCGGTTACCGATCCAACGCCGAGAACGCGGACCTGGCTTCGGGATACGCACGCGTCCTGGTGCTGTCACCATTTGGGGGCAGAACACGGACTCCGCTGGAGTGGGGCATGCATCTCGCCGCGCAGGTCGACGAATTACGTGCCGGCGGCAGCCGGGTCGAAACAATCTTCCCGGAGGGCAGCTCCGAGCACATGTTCGGAGCCAATGCAATGGACCTGTCGTTACGTCCGGCAGCTGCGCATGCCGGTTACGACCAAGGCCGAACACTGGCCGAGCGACTCGATGGGTTCTGGAACGGCTAAACACGGGGCATAGCTAAACCCGGTTTAAATGGGTCAAGCCCCGGCTGTGGTGGTCGGGGCTTGTCTTGTGTTGGTCTGTTTTTTCTCGTTTGAATGCAGTCGATTGAATGCGGGAGACCCCCAACCCGGTGTGGGTTGGGGGTCTCTACCTAATGTGTGTCCGGCGGTGTCCTACTCTCCCACACCCTCCCGGGTGCAGTACCATCGGCGCTGTGGGTCTTAGCTTCCGGGTTCGGAATGGGACCGGGCGTTTCCCCCACGCTATGACCGCCGTAACCTTGTTACCCGTCCCGCGCACCTGTTCGGGTGCGGGGTGGGAAGACTGTGTGGTTACAACTGTGGTGTTGTGTATTCAGTTGTTGGTTCCTGGAACGGTTGTTGTTCGGGAACCACATAGTGGACGCGTGCAGTGTGTTGTGTGTGGTGTAAGTTGTTGGCCTATTAGTACCGGTCAGCTTCACGAGTCTTTGGTCCTCGCTTCCACATCCGGCCTATCAACCCAGTGGTCTGGCTGGGGGCCTCTCACACGTATTGTGTATGGAAATCTCATCTTGAAGCGAGCTTCCCGCTTAGATGCTTTCAGCGGTTATCCCATCCGAACGTAGCTAATCAGCGGTGCACTTGGCAGTACAACTGACACACCAGAGGTTCGTCCGTCCCGGTCCTCTCGTACTAAGGACAGCCCTTCTCAAATTTCCTGCGCGCGCAGCGGATAGGGACCGAACTGTCTCACGACGTTCTAAACCCAGCTCGCGTACCGCTTTAATGGGCGAACAGCCCAACCCTTGGGACCTACTCCAGCCCCAGGATGCGACGAGCCGACATCGAGGTGCCAAACCATGCCGTCGATATGGACTCTTGGGCAAGATCAGCCTGTTATCCCCGAGGTACCTTTTATCCGTTGAGCGACGGCCATTCCACAATGTACCGCCGGATCACTAGTCCCGACTTTCGTCCCTGCTTGAGATGTCTCTCTCACAGTCAAGCTCCCTTGTGCACTTACACTCGACACCTGATTGCCAACCAGGCTGAGGGAACCTTTGGGCGCCTCCGTTACTTTTTAGGAGGCAACCGCCCCAGTTAAACTACCCATCAGGCACTGTCCCTGACCCGGATCACGGGCCGAAGTTAGATGTCCAAAGTGACCAGAGTGGTATTTCAACGATGACTCCACCCGAACTGGCGTCCGGGCTTCAACGTCTCCCACCTATCCTACACAAGCCACTCCGAACACCAATACCAAACTATAGTAAAGGTCTCGGGGTCTTTCCGTCCTGCTGCGCGTAACGAGCATCTTTACTCGTACTGCAATTTCGCCGAGTTTATGGTTGAGACAGCGGGGAAGTCGTTACTCCATTCGTGCAGGTCGGAACTTACCCGACAAGGAATTTCGCTACCTTAGGATGGTTATAGTTACCACCGCCGTTTACTGGGGCTTAAATTCTCAGCTTCGCCCACAAGGGGCTAACCGGTCCTCTTAACCTTCCAGCACCGGGCAGGAGTCAGTCCGTATACATCGTCTTGCGACTTCGCACGGACCTGTGTTTTTAGTAAACAGTCGCTTCCCCCTGGTCTCTGCGGCCCACACCCGCTCACGGAGAGCAAGTCTCCATCACGGGGCAGGCCCCCCTTCTCCCGAAGTTACGGGGGCATTTTGCCGAGTTCCTTAACCATAATTCTCTCGATCGCCTTGGTATTCTCTACCTGATCACCTGTGTCGGTTTGGGGTACGGGCGGCTAAAACCTCGCGTCGATGCTTTTCTAGGCAGCATAGGATCACCGGATCCCCCCGAACGGGAGTCCCATCAGATCTCAGGATCGTGCTCGAAACACACAGGAACGGATTTGCCTATCCCTGACCCTACATCCTTGGACCGGGGCAACCATCGCCCGGCCCGGCTACCTTCCTGCGTCACACCTGTTAATACGCTTACCTCCCGGGATCAGGTCCCGCGCTCGGCCAAAACCCACACACCACAAGGGTGGGCGGGCAGGCTCCGGGCGGTTAGTATCCCCCGCTTGGCATGGGCGGTTTTTCGCCGGTACGGGAATATCAACCCGTTGTCCATCGACTACGCCTGTCGGCCTCGCCTTAGGTCCCGACTTACCCAGGGCAGATTAGCTTGACCCTGGAACCCTTGATCATTCGGCGGACGGGTTTCTCACCCGTCTTTCGCTACTCATGCCTGCATTCTCACTCGTGTAGGCTCCACCGCTGGTTTCCACCGCGACTTCACTGCCCACACGACGCTCCCCTACCACTCCACACCCCTGAACCACGAAGGCTAGGGTACTGTGTGAAATCCACAACTTCGGCGGTGTACTTGAGCCCCGCTACATTGTCGGCGCGGAATCACTTGACCAGTGAGCTATTACGCACTCTTTCAAGGATGGCTGCTTCTAAGCCAACCTCCTGGTTGTCTTCGCAACTCCACATCCTTTCCCACTTAGCACACGCTTAGGGGCCTTAGTTGGTGGTCTGGGCTGTTTCCCTCTCGACTATGAAGCTTATCCCCCACAGTCTCACTGCTGCGCTCTCACTTACCGGCATTCGGAGTTTGGCTGACGTCAGTAACCTTGTAGGGCCCATCGGCCATCCAGTAGCTCTACCTCCGGCAAGAAACACGCAACGCTGCACCTAAATGCATTTCGGGGAGAACCAGCTATCACGGAGTTTGATTGGCCTTTCACCCCTACCCACAGCTCATCCCCTCCATTTTCAACTGAAGTGGGTTCGGTCCTCCACGACGTCTTACCGTCGCTTCAACCTGGCCATGGGTAGATCACTCCGCTTCGGGTCTAGATCACGCCACTACACTCGCCCTGTTCAGACTCGCTTTCGCTACGGCTACCCCACACGGGTTAACCTCGCGACGTAACACTAACTCGCAGGCTCATTCTTCAAAAGGCACGCCGTCACAGTTACTAGTGATTACTCACGACTGCTCCGACGGATTGTAAGCACACGGTTTCAGGTACTGTTTCACTCCCCTCCCGGGGTACTTTTCACCTTTCCCTCACGGTACTGGTCCGCTATCGGTCATTAGGAAGTATTTAGGCTTATCAGGTGGTCCTGACAGATTCGCACGGGATTTCTCGGGCCCCGTGCTACTTGGGATCCTCTCCAGGCGGTACACAACATTACGGTTACGGGGCTCACACCCTCTCTGGCCGGCCTTTCAAGACCGTTCACCTATGCCTGCACTACACACCCCACCGGTCCGGCAGAACCAGTACGGAAAGTCCCACAACCCCGCCCATGCAACGCCCGCCGGCTATCACACATGGAAACGGTTTAGCCTGATCCGCGTTCGCTCGCCACTACTAACGGAATCACTCTTGTTTTCTCTTCCTGCGGGTACTGAGATGTTTCACTTCCCCGCGTTCCCCCCACGCACCCTATGTGTTCAGATGCGGGTCACACAATCACCCAAAAGCGTTGTGCGGGGTTTCCCCATTCGGACATCCTGGGATCAACGCTCGGTTATCAACTCCCCCAGGCTTATCGCAGATTCCTACGTCCTTCTTCGGCTCCTAATGCCAAGGCATCCACCGTGTGCCCTTAAAAACTTGACCACACACAAACCAGCAAACCCACAACAAAGGGGCCCACCGGTTCACGATGCATCATCTATTCGAGAGAACCACGACCACAAAAGGCCAGGTTCATTCATAAGAAATTGCTGTAAGAACACACACAAACATGTGCGTGTTCTAGATGCTCGCGTCCACTATGTAGTTCTCAAACAACAACCCCGTCAACCAGACCCCCAACACCCACAAACACGGGTGCCGGTACGAACCGGAAGCAGGAACAAAAGAAACACCAGAACTGTGTCCCCCTGCATTGCTGCAAAAAGGTCCTGTTGCCTCAGGACCCAACAGTGCGCCAAACACAACCCACACAAACCACGCCCCGGCACGTTCCCAACAACACACACCCCCAAAAAAGGGGCACGCACTGCCGTACTAACACCAGGACACAACCGGTAAGGCCATGCCAAACAAACGTTTGATTCGTTGATATTCCACCCATGAGCACCCACCGCAGAACATACGCCTGCGCAATGGGCAACACTGACAACCACCAGCCCCCGCATGCACGGGAACCGACACGGTTGTTAGCAGCTCCTTAGAAAGGAGGTGATCCAGCCGCACCTTCCGGTACGGCTACCTTGTTACGACTTAGTCCCAATCGCCGGTCCCACCTTCGACGGCTCCCCCCACAAGGGTTAGGCCACCGGCTTCGGGTGTTACCAACTTTCGTGACTTGACGGGCGGTGTGTACAAGGCCCGGGAACGTATTCACCGCAGCGTTGCTGATCTGCGATTACTAGCGACTCCGACTTCATGGGGTCGAGTTGCAGACCCCAATCCGAACTGAGACCGGCTTTTTGGGATTAGCTCCACCTCACAGTATCGCAACCCTTTGTACCGGCCATTGTAGCATGCGTGAAGCCCAAGACATAAGGGGCATGATGATTTGACGTCGTCCCCACCTTCCTCCGAGTTGACCCCGGCAGTCTCCTATGAGTCCCCGCCATAACGCGCTGGCAACATAGAACGAGGGTTGCGCTCGTTGCGGGACTTAACCCAACATCTCACGACACGAGCTGACGACAACCATGCACCACCTGTAAACCGACCGCAAGCGGGGCACCTGTTTCCAGGTCTTTCCGGTTCATGTCAAGCCTTGGTAAGGTTCTTCGCGTTGCATCGAATTAATCCGCATGCTCCGCCGCTTGTGCGGGCCCCCGTCAATTCCTTTGAGTTTTAGCCTTGCGGCCGTACTCCCCAGGCGGGGCACTTAATGCGTTAGCTACGGCGCGGAAAACGTGGAATGTCCCCCACACCTAGTGCCCAACGTTTACGGCATGGACTACCAGGGTATCTAATCCTGTTCGCTCCCCATGCTTTCGCTCCTCAGCGTCAGTTACAGCCCAGAGACCTGCCTTCGCCATCGGTGTTCCTCCTGATATCTGCGCATTTCACCGCTACACCAGGAATTCCAGTCTCCCCTACTGCACTCTAGTCTGCCCGTACCCACTGCAGAACCGGAGTTGAGCCCCGGTCTTTCACAGCAGACGCGACAAACCGCCTACGAGCTCTTTACGCCCAATAATTCCGGATAACGCTTGCGCCCTACGTATTACCGCGGCTGCTGGCACGTAGTTAGCCGGCGCTTCTTCTGCAGGTACCGTCACTTTCGCTTCTTCCCTACTGAAAGAGGTTTACAACCCGAAGGCCGTCATCCCTCACGCGGCGTCGCTGCATCAGGCTTTCGCCCATTGTGCAATATTCCCCACTGCTGCCTCCCGTAGGAGTCTGGGCCGTGTCTCAGTCCCAGTGTGGCCGGTCACCCTCTCAGGCCGGCTACCCGTCGTCGCCTTGGTAGGCCATTACCCCACCAACAAGCTGATAGGCCGCGAGTCCATCCAAAACCACAAAAGCTTTCCACCACCATGACATGCGCCAGATGGTCATATCCGGTATTAGACCCAGTTTCCCAGGCTTATCCCAGAGTCAAGGGCAGGTTACTCACGTGTTACTCACCCGTTCGCCACTAATCCCCCCAGCAAGCCAGGGATCATCGTTCGACTTGCATGTGTTAAGCACGCCGCCAGCGTTCATCCTGAGCCAGGATCAAACTCTCCGTTGAAAACAAAAAATCAAACAGACACAACCACACCCACCGGAAATAACGGCGAACACGGCTGCACAAAATTCGAAACCAGCTGAAAACCAAACCACCACACACGGGGGTGCATGACGATCCGGCATATAATTTCAACCAATCAAAAAAACAATCGGCATCAACAAACTTGGCACACTATTGAGTTCTCAAACAACAGGTCACTATTCCAAAGCAGTACCACCAGCCTTCGCTGGATCGCTCCGGAGCAACTTTTCAAACTTACCGGCTGGACCTCTCGGAGTCAAATCGGCAAGCATGACTTGATTTTTCCTTGCGGTATCTTGTCTGCTTGGCGATCTCCACTCGGGGACCAGCGCGGGTACTAACTATACCCCTACTCCAGCGAGATGGCAAAGCCCGCTGGCAGAGGTCTCCCTCGTCACCTCTGAAACCCCTGAAACACAGGGAAGGAGGGCCCGGAGCGGCAAGCTCCAGGACCCTCCCTGTTCCAGAGAACTAGTCAGCCAACGCGAACCACGAGGCTCCCAGTGGTGGAAGAGTCACGGTCAATGCTGCCGGCTGGCCGTCAGTCCCCGGTGACGCAGCCTTCAATGTTCCGGCATTGATGACACCCGAACCACCGTAGGTCCCGGAGTCCGTATTCAGGACTTCAACCCACTCCCCTGCTTCTGGCACTCCCAGGATGTAATCGTTGTGCGGGCCCCCCGAGAAATTGACTGCGCACACCAAAGGCTTGCCGTCGTGGTCCCAGCGAATGAAAGTCAGCACGTTGTGGTCGGCGTCTCCACCGTTGATCCACTGGAAGCCACCGGGTTCGCTATCGCGTACATGCAGTGCAGGCGTTGACTTGTATAGGCCGTTGAGGTCGCGGACCAGGAGTTGGAGCCCACGATGCGCCGGGATGTCAGCCAGGAACCAGTCAAGTCCGTACTGCTCCGACCACTCGGCTTCCTGGCCGAATTCGGTGCCCATAAAAATGAGCTGCTTACCGGGGTGTGCCCACTGGTAGGCGAAGAAGGCCCGAAGGTTTGCCAGTTGCTGCCAACGGTCACCCGGCATCTTCCGAAGCATTGATCCCTTGCCGTGGACTACTTCGTCATGGCTGATGGGCAGGAGGAAGTTCTCCGAGAAGGCGTAGACCATGGAGAACGTGATGGTGCCGTGGTGCCACCTGCGGTTGATGGGGTCTTCGGAGATGTACTTCAGGGAGTCGTGCATCCAGCCCATGTTCCATTTGAGGCCAAAGCCGAGCCCGCCATGATTGGTGGGTGCCGTTACACCTGGGAATGCAGTGGATTCCTCTGCGATGGTGACGGCTCCGGGGTGCGTCTTGTAGACGGTCGCGTTGACCTCCTGCATGAAGGAGATTGCTTCGAGGTTCTCGCGGCCGCCGAACTTGTTGGGTTGCCACTGTCCTTCCTCGCGCGAGTAATCCAGATAGATCATGGAGGCCACGGCGTCAACGCGGAGTCCGTCAATGTGGAATTCTTCGAGCCAGTACAGTGCGTTGGCAACCAGGAAGTTGCGTACCTCGGTGCGTCCGAAGTCGAATATGAGGGTGCCCCAGTCCGGGTGTTCGCCCAGATTGGGATCCGAGTGCTCGTACAGTGCCTCGCCGTCAAAACGGGCCAGCGCCCAGGAATCCTTGGGGAAGTGTGCAGGGACCCAGTCCAGCAGGACACCGATGCCCGCCTGGTGCAGGGAGTCCACGAGGAAACGGAACTCGTCCGGGTGCCCGAACCTGGACGTGGGCGCAAAGTAGGACGTGACCTGGTAGCCCCACGAGCCACCGAACGGGTGTTCTGCTACGGGCATGAATTCCACGTGCGTGAAACCAAGCCACTTCACGTAGTCAACCAGTTCCTTGGCCAGCTCCTTGTAGCCCAGGCCAAGGCGCCAGGATCCCAAGTGGACTTCGTAGACGCTCATGGGCGAGTTGTGCGGGTCCTTTTCGGCGCGCGCAGTCATCCACTCCGCGTCCTTGAAGCGGTAGCTGGAGTCCACCACTCGGGATGCCGTCAGCGGTGGAACCTCCGTGCCGAAGGCCAAGGGGTCCGCCTTCTCAACCCAGTGGCCGCCGCGGGTCAGGATCTCGTATTTGTAGCACGCCCCTGCTACAACCCCGGGAATGAAGATTTCCCAGACGCCGGACGAGCCGAGGGAACGCATTGCGTGGCTACGGCCATCCCAGCCGTTGAAATCACCCTTGACCCGAACCGCTTGGGCGTTCGGGGCCCAGACAGCAAAGGAAACACCGTCTACTTCACTCAGCGAAGAGCGGTAATGCTGGACGTGGGCGCCAAGGACGTCCCAGAGACGCTCGTGCCGGCCTTCGCCGATCAGGTGCAGGTCCACCTCGCCCACGGTAGGCAGGTAGTGGTACGGGTCATCAATGGTGACGGGTTCGGCGTCGTAAACCACTTCCAGCCGGTAGTCCGGCACATGGCCGTGTTGCAGCGGATCCAGGACAGCGGCCCAAATGCCGTTGGCCTCGTGCTCCATGGCAGTGCGTCCGGCCTCCGTCACCACCGTTACCGACGTGGCGAGGTGCTTCACGGTCCGGATGGTGACGTGGCCGTGATCGTCCAGGTGGGCGCCGAGCACGGAGTGTGGTGCGTGGTGGGCTCCAGCTGCCACGCGGGCCAAGGTCTCGGAGTCCACATGCAGGGGAACTCGGGGCCGTTCGGTGCGTGCAGAGCCTGTCATTTCATTACCTTCCGCTGTAGCCGCGGCGTGCTTGCCGCGGCTCGTGTTGTCGAGGATTTGCCGTGATGCGTTGACCGGAATGGACAGCCAGTCCGGCCGGTTCCGCAACTCATAGACCACCTCATATAAGGCCTTGTCCAGCCACAATGCCACAAAGAGCGGCGAGCGGCGGTCAATGGTTCCCGGCATGACTTCGCTGTAGCCGGCCAGGAACGCGGTGGAGCAGTCATCCGCCCATGTTGCGGGCACCTTGGCTTCGGCGTTCTCACGGACAGCGGCTCCTGCCGCGTAGTCGAAGGAACGGAGCATTCCCACGACGTCCCGCAAGGGGAGATCGGGAGTGTTGCGCTCGTTAATGGTCCGGAGGGGCTCGCCTTCGAAGTCCAGGATGGCCCACCTGCCGGGCGCCCCCGCCTTTCCGGGAACCTTAAGGATCTGGCCAAGGTGGAGATCGCCGTGGACGCGTTGCAGCTGGCCCACATCGCTGGGATGAAGCGTGTCCAGCAGCTCTTCGAGGTTGCCCTCATAAGGCCCGACGGCGGAAGCCGCTTCTGCCCATGACTGGCGGACACGCCGGGCCAGGGTCGCAATGATGCCGGCGCCCTGCGTTTGGCCATCCAGTGTGCCGAAAGTTTCCGCGAGCCTGGCGTGGACCGTTGCTGTTGCAGCACCGAGTTCGTGGGCCTCTTTGGTGAAATCAGCGCCGGCTGCAGCGGCCTCGACTGCCAGCCTCCACGCGTCCAGTCCCCCCAGCAGGAATTCATGGGCCACCGTGAGCTCGCCGGTCGCCGAACCGCCTGGGTCCTGGCCATCCCAGGAACCTGTGATCCAACCCAACGTTGCGGGCACCTCGGTTGTCCCTGCTGCCGTCAGCGCAGCGCCCAACTCCACCTCGGGATTCCTGCCGGCTGCCAACACACGGAAGATCTTCACGATCGCCGTCGAACCGCCGTCGTCAATGATGACGGACGTGTTGGACTGCTCCCCGGACAGCACGCGGACCGAGGTAGGTCCTTCCGGAAGGGCCACACGGCCCCGGGTGAGATGGCCCGCGGCGAGGCCGTCACCCACTGTGTCCTCCCGGCGCATGAGGTCCAGCCACGCCGTGATGAACTCGGTGTCGTACACGGCGTCGTAGACGAGCCGGAGCCCCAGTTCGGGATCCGTGATCTCCCCGAGCAGGGCAGTGGGAGCATCCGGCAACGGCTGGCTCCTGAAGCTCAACGGCACCTGGACGACGTCGGTCCGGGGACCGCCGTCGGCTGTCCGATACGTTACGGCGAGCAGTTCAACCTGCAAACCGGCGCTACCTTCGGGGTACGGGAGGGTGAAGCCGCCCACACGCTCCAGCGCAAAGTCGGGGCTCTTCACCGGGAACCAGCGTTTAGTGGGAAGCCAGCTCCGGAGAAGACTTTCGATCGAGGGGTTAAGTGTTCCCTTTTTCATCTCATCCTTTGGTAGACACCACGGGAATCGCCTGGGTAAATGGCGATGAGGGGTTGGAAAACGCAGAGCGCAGCCGCAGCCAATAGAAGTTGTGGCTACCCAGCATGACTGTTAGTTGGCCGTTGTCCCCAACGGCCGGGAATGGTTGGCCACCGAAAATGTCGCGGAAGCCCCTGCCGGCATATTCCGGCAGATCAAGGGTCGCGGCCACCGGATGCTGCGAAAGGTTGAAGACGCACAGGATAGTCTCCGCGTCCTCGCCCTCAGGATTGCCGGCGGGCAGTTCCCGGACATAGGCCAGGACGGCCTCGTGGTCCGCTTCGATGTGGCGGAAACTACCCAGGCCGAACACGGGGTGGTTCCTGCGCACGCTAAGGATCTGCCGGGTCCATCGCAGCAGGGAGCCTGAGTGCGCGGCCTCTGCCTCAACGTTGGCCATGCTGTAGTTGTAGACGAGGGACTGGATCACCGGCAGGTACAGCTTGCCCGGGTCCGCGCCCGAGAAACCCGCGTTCCTGTCCGGGTTCCATTGCATGGGTGTGCGGACGGCATTGCGGTCATCGAGCCAAATGTTGTCCCCCATGCCGATTTCGTCCCCGTAATAGAGGAAAGGGCTGCCTGGCAGGGAGAGCAACAGAGCGTTAATGAGCTCAATCTCAGCCCGGGAATTGTCCAGCAGCGGAGCCAGCCTCCGCCGGATACCGATGTTGGCGCGCATCCTGGGGTCCGGTGCGTACCAGCCAAGCATGGCAGCGCGGTCGTCCGCGCTGACCATCTCCAAGGTGAGTTCATCGTGGTTTCGCAGGAAGGTCCCCCACTGGGCACCCTTGGGAATCTCCGGGGTCTCCCGAAGGGTCTGGATGATCGGAGCCGCCTTCTGGTCCCGGAGGGCATAGTAGAGCCGGGGCATGATCGGGAAGTGGAAGGCCATGTGGCATTCGGGGGCTTCCTCGGTGCCGAAGTACTCCACCACCTCATGGGGCGGCTGGTTGGCCTCGGCGATGATCACGCGTCCGGGGTAGTTGGCATCCACCATCCTGCGCAGGTCCTGGAGGAAGGCATGGGTGGCTGGAAGGTTCTCGCAGTTGGTGCCTTCCTCCTCAAAGAGGTAAGGAACGGCGTCGGCGCGGAAACCGTCGATTCCCTGGTCGAGCCAGAACCGGATGACGTCATAGAGTGCCTCGACGACTTTGGGGTTCTCGAAGTTCAGGTCCGGCTGGTGGCTGAAGAAGCGGTGCCAGAAAAACTGGCGCCGGATGGGATCGAACGTCCAGTTGGATTCCTCCGTGTCCACGAAGATGATGCGCGCGTCCTGGTACTTCTCATCCGTATCGCTCCACACGTAGAAATCGCCGTAGGGACCCGTGGGGTCCTTCCGGGATTCCTGGAACCACGGGTGCTGGTCCGAGGTGTGGTTCAGGGGGAGGTCGATGATCACCCTGACGCCGCGGGCGTGCGCCTCCGCCACGAGGCGCTTAAAGTCGCTGATCGTGCCAAACTCGTCCAGCACCGAGGTGTAGTCGGCGATGTCATAGCCGCCATCACGCAACGGGGAATGGAAGAACGGCGGCAACCAGAGGCAGTCAACGCCCAGCCATTGAAGGTAGTCCAGTTTTTCGATCAAGCCGTGGAAGTCACCGGAGCCATCCCCGTTGGCATCCGCAAAGGCCCGCACCAGTACTTCGTAGAAGACTGCCTTGCGGTACCAGTGCGGATCATGCTGGAGACCGGGGGCATTCAGCTCGAAGGTGTTCTTCGGAGTGAAGTACTGGCTCGGGTTTTGCGGAGAAAAACTCACTAAGGCTGCCTCCGGATGCTCAGGATGTGTGCGGGCTCCACGTGTGCGTCGAGCCTGACGTAGTTGTGTTCACCCCACCACCAGCTTTGCCCGCTGATCAGGTCATCCACCAGGAACCGGCCGTCCTCGTTGAAGTCCGCGGGATCCAGCTGCAGGGCAGCCAGGTCCAGGGAAACCGTGCTTTCGCGGGCGCTGTGCGGATCCACGTTAACAACGATGATCAACGTGTCCTTGGTGCCGTCCGGCAAGGTCTTGTGCTTGGAGTAGACGATGGTTGCGTCATCGGTGCTGCTGTGCAAAGTCAGGTTCTGCAGGTCGCCCAGGGCAAGGTGGTCCTTGCGGATGGTGTTCAACCTGGTGATGTACGGAGCCAACGTGCGGCCGGACGCGGCAGCGCCTTCCCAGTCCCTGGCCTTGTACTCGTACTTTTCGTTGTCGATGTACTCTTCTGCCCCGGGCCGGGCCACGTGTTCGTACAGCTCGTAACCGGCGTACACGCCCCAGAGCGGGCTTGCCGTCGCGGCAAGGACAGCGCGGATGCGGAAGGCCGCGGGACCACCGTACTGGAGGTACTCCGTGAGGATGTCAGGCGTGTTCACGAAGAAGTTGGGCCGGAAGAAAGCCGCGCTCTCGTGGCTCACCTCATGGAAATACTGCTCCAGCTCGGTCTTGGTATTCCGCCACGTGAAGTAGGTGTACGACTGCTGGAACCCTGCCCTGCCCAACGCGTGCATCATGGGTGGACGCGTGAAAGCCTCGGCCAGGAAAACTACCTCGGGATTCTTTTTGTTGATCTTTCCAATCAACCATTCCCAGAACCAGACAGGCTTTGTGTGCGGATTGTCCACGCGGAAAATCTTCACGCCATGGCTGATCCACAACTGCACGATCCTCAGGATTTCCTTGGAAAGGCCCTCCGGATCGTTATCGAAGTTCAGGGGGTAAATATCCTGGTATTTCTTCGGCGGGTTTTCGGCATAGGCAATGGACCCATCCACACGCGTCGTGAACCATTCCGGGTGGGACGTTACCCAAGGGTGGTCAGGGGCCGCCTGCAACGCCAGGTCCAGTGCAACTTCGAGTCCGAGCTCGCGGGCATGGGCAACAAAAGCGTCAAAATCTTCAAAAGTGCCCAAATCCGGGTGGATGGCGTCATGGCCACCGTCTTTGGAACCAATGGCCCACGGCGAGCCCGGATCCTGCGGGCCCGGCGTCAGCGTGTTGTTGCGTCCCTTGCGGTGCTGGAAACCGATCGGGTGGATCGGCGGCAGGTAGATAACGTCAAAGCCCATCTCCGCAACCGCCTCCAGGCGCTTGGCCGCGGTGCGGAAGTTGCCCGACGTCCAGATACCTGTGGCGTGATCCAAAACCGCGCCCTCGGAGCGGGGGAAGAACTCGTACCAGGAACCACGACCCGCGAGGTCACGTTCCACCTGCAGCGGGAACGGCTCCGAAACCGTCACCAGCTCGCGGATCGGAACGCGTCCGACGGCGGCCAGCACCTCGGGGCTGAAACCGGCACCAAGGCGTTCCTCGGCAGATTTGGTGGTGTCGGCAAGGACGACTGAAGCGGCACGCAGGGTGCGCTTCTCCGCAGCGGTGCGACCGGCGTCGTCCTCTGCTGCCTCCGAAAGAAGGGCTGCACCCTCGGCGAGCATCAACTCGACGTCAATGCCGGCGCCCACTTTCACTTCAGCGTTGTGGTGCCACGTTCCATAGCGGTCATGCCAGGCCTCAATGACGAAAGACCACGCACCCGTGCCGGACGGCGAGAGCGAACCCTCCCAGCGGTCCAGGCCTTTCCAGCGCTCATCCTTGGCCGGCGCCATGCGGACCCGCTGGCGCTCCTTGCCCTTGGGATCAAGCAGGACGGCGGAGACGCCGAGTTGATCATGTCCTTCACGAAAGACGGTCGCACCGATGGCGAGATCCTCACCCGGAAGGGCCTTCGCGGGGAACCGGCCACCCTCAACCACCGGCTGGACAGCCGTGATGGGGAACCGGCCGAAGCGAAGTCCGGCGGTGATGTCCGTTTTCGTCTTGGATTTCAAAGCGGTCATGGTTCGCGAGGTATTCGTCACAACCACGACGTTAGCGACAAAAATCCAAGAATGCTAAGCACACGAGCCATCTTCGCGACGCAAGATGACTTTTACCTAAAAGAAACCCAAACCAGTTCCGACTGCCATGTGAGTCCGTTAGTGTGGCGCTCGTGAAGGCAATTCGAAGATTTACAGTCCGTACCGTCCTCCCTGAGCCCATCCGGCCGTTGGCCCGCTTGGCGACCAACTTGCGCTGGTCCTGGCACCGGCCCACCAGGGAACTTTTTGCGAGCCTTAACCCGGCTCTCTGGGAGGCCGCGCAGCATGACCCCATCGCCCTCCTGGGGTCCATCAGCAGGGAGCAGCTGCAGGACCTCGCCAGCAACGGCGAAGTCGTTAACCGGGTACAGGAAGCTGCGGCCGATCTGGACCGCTACCTCAGCGAGCCCCGCTGGTACCAGGGGCTTGGTGAAGAAGCTCCGGCCTGCATCGCCTACTTCTCGCCGGAATTCGGCATCACCGAGGTTCTGCCCCAGTACTCCGGTGGCCTGGGCATCCTTGCTGGTGACCACCTCAAAGCCGCCTCGGACCTCGGTGTCCCGTTGATCGGCGTCGGGCTCCTTTACCAGGCCGGCTACTTCAAACAGTCGCTGTCCCGTGACGCCTGGCAGCAGGAAACGTATCCGGTACTGGACCCGGACGGCCTGCCGCTGACTCTTCTGCGCCAGCCCTCCAAGGACGGCGTCCCCGGCAAGCCGGTGCACATTTCGCTTCCGCTTCCCAACGGCCGCGAGCTTCACGCGCATGTCTGGCGTGCCGACGTCGGACGCGTTCCGCTGCTGCTGCTCGACTCCAACGTCCCCTCCAACGACGAAGCCGCGCGCGGCATCACCGACCGCTTGTACGGCGGTGGCGGCGATCACCGGCTCCAGCAGGAACTGCTGCTGGGCATGGGCGGCGTCAAAGCCCTGCGCGTCTACCAGGAACTGACAGGTACGCCCGCGCCGGAGGTCTTCCACACGAACGAAGGCCACGCAGGATTCCTGGGAATCGAACGCATCCAGGAAGCGATGTCGGACGCCAACGATCCCCTCACCTGGGACGAAGCCCTCGCAGCGGGGCGTGCATCCACCGTCTTCACCACGCACACCCCCGTCCCGGCAGGAATCGACCGTTTCGAGACCCTCCAGATCAAGCACTTCTTCGAAGCCGGGCTCGCCCCTGCGGTGCCCGTGGACCGGATCCTGGAACTCGGCCGGGAAAACTACGACGGCGGCAACCCTTCCGTCTTCAACATGGCAGTCATGGGCCTGCGCCTCGCGCAGCGTGCCAACGGCGTAGCCAAGCTGCACGGCGTGGTTTCGCGGGAAATGTTCTCCGGTCTCTGGCCAGGATTCGACCACTCCGAAATCCCCATCACCTCCGTGACCAACGGCGTCCACGTTCCCACCTGGGTGGACCCAAAGATATCCTCCCTTGCACGGCAGCAGTTCGGCGCAGAAGCCGAAGCCCTGGGCCGTTGGGACCTCGCCTACAACGTCAGCGACGAGGACGTTTGGGGGCTCCGCAAGGAACTGCGCACCCAACTCGTCGAAGACGTCCGGCGCAGGCTGCGCGCCTCATGGAAGACACGTGGTGCCGCCGACGCCGAGCTTGGCTGGACGGACAGCGTGCTGGATCCGGACGTCCTGACCATCGGCTTCGCCCGAAGGGTGCCCACATACAAGCGACTTACGCTGATGCTGCGCGACCCCGCGCGTCTGAAAGCCCTCCTGCTGGACCCCAAGCACCCCATCCAGCTGGTCATCGCAGGTAAATCGCACCCCGCTGACGACGCCGGCAAGAAAATGATCCAGGACCTGGTCCGGTTCACCGACGACCCCGAGGTTCGCCACCGGATCGTGTTCCTCCCGAACTACGACATCGCCATGGCCCGCACCCTCTTCCCCGGCTGCGACGTCTGGCTCAACAACCCGCTTCGGCCGCTTGAAGCCTGCGGCACATCCGGGATGAAGGCAGCCATCAACGGCTCGCTCAACCTCTCCGTCCTGGACGGCTGGTGGGACGAAATGTACGACGGCGAAAACGGGTGGGCGATCCCCACGGCCAACAACGGCGCATCCGCAGATGAGCGCGACGACATTGAAGCTTCCGCACTCTATGAGCTGCTGGAAACCCAAGTGGCACCGCGCTTCTACGGGACCACCGTGGCCCAAGGCGCCGGCGCAGCAGGACCCTCCGAATCCAGCCGCGAAACCGTGCCCACCCACTGGGTGTCCATGATCAAGCACACCCTGGCGAACCTGGGCCCGGCAGTCTCAGCCGAACGCATGCTGCACGACTACGTCAACAACCTGTACTGCCCCGCGGCAGTAGCCGGGCGTCGGGCCACCGCTGAATCGTTCAAGGAAGCCAAGGAACTCGCGGCCTGGACCTCCAAGGTCCGCAGCGCCTGGCCCGAGGTCGTCGTGGAACACGTCGACTCCGTGGGAGTGTCCGAAGAACCCCAGGTCGGCGACACCCTGCAGGTCAACGCATACGTGGCGCTCCACGACCTGACCCCCGACGACGTCTCCGTGGAGGTGGCGTTTGGCCGTGCCGAGGAATCCGATGAGCTTGAGGACATCGTCGTAGCGGAACTGGACTCCCTGGAGAACCTCGGCGGTGGACGCCACCTCTTCCACGGCGACCTGGTCATCAACCGCTCAGGGTCCTTCGGGTACACCGTCCGTGTGTTCCCGAAGCACTCGGCGTTGGCTTCCAAAGCTGAACTGGGGTTGATCGCGAACGCATAGTCCGTAACCAGACGACATCCGCCGGATGTCAGTCATCCTCCGCGTGCTGCTCCTTCGTCGCTTTGACGCACGCTTCCGGATAACTGGCATCCGGCTTTGTTGTTTGATTCGGCGAGGCGTTGCGACTTATGAAATTTAGTTTTCGAAGACCGCAATCACCGCAAGGTCGCGGCCTGCGTAGCGCTCCGCGTCTTGGAGGATCTCGCAGACCACGCCGAAGGAACGGTCCGTTCGGTAGGCCGCCGGGACTTGCCAGATCATCGTGACGGGAGTGCCGTCGTCGTCGGACAAGGCGTCGGCAAAGTCATGCAGGGAGTCGTTGAGGGCGTCCAGGTTCACGCCGTAGTACTCCGGGAAGTCCAGGACCTGGCCAAAGACCTCCAGGACGCCCGATTTTGTTGTCGCCGGCGGGACGAGGATGGTCCTGCGACCGGCGTCTGCCACCTGCTCCTGAAGTTCTTCGATGGTCCAGGTGTCTGCGGAATAGATCTTCATGGGCTCCTACTTGCCTTCGACAATGAACTTGAACGAATCGTAATGGTCAGCGGTGTAGTACTTGGCCGTGTCCTTGCCAACAATGATTCGGCGAGCGCCGCGATCTGGCTCACCGGGTGTTGGAACCGTGTATTCCTTATAGAATCCGCTGGACTTCTTGGGCAGGAGTCCCTCGAAGTTACCGAAATTCACGCCATCCCTGTCATAGGGATAGGGCCCCCCTTTCGCAATCAGGGCAAGCGTCCGTTGCGCTTCCCTGGGAAGCTGCGAGGCGTTGATGCTGGGCAGCGCAGAGGGGTTTGCCACCGACGGCGGCGCTGACGCCGGGCCAGGCTCCGCCGTCGTGGTTTGCGTGCTTGGCGTTTCCTGAGGGGCGGTCACCGGGCCGCCACCCACCAGTGCGACCACAAGCGCGACGACGGCAATCACCAGAGCCCCGAAGGCCAGCAGTTTGCTGCTGATCCGTTTCATGCAGGGTCTCCTAGGTGCGATAAACGTTGATGGTGTTGGCCTGCAGGATATCCCGCTCGCCCGACGCCACCAGCGCACCCTTCCGGCGTTCATGCAGCACCGACGTTGTGAACCGGAGTTCGAACATACGCTTGCCGATACCGGTTTCGCTCAGGATCTCGGGAAGCACCATCTTTACGTCCTGGTTGCTGCCGTTCACCACGATCAGGCCCCGGATTTCGCTGTCCTCATGACCCATCAGGAGCTGAATGGAGCGCGCGTTGGGATCATTCCAACGCGCGGGCGTCATGCGCTTTCCCTTGTCGTCGAACCATTGCAGGCTGGAATCATTCGCGTGGGCGGGGAAGCCCTCAGGCTGGTGGCGCAGGAACCACCGGCGAAGCCTGACAAGCTCCCTGGTGGTCTGGAACATGGCGTTGGCTTCCTGGGTCCGGCTCCAGTCCAGCCAGGCCGTGGGATTGTCCTGGCAGTACGCATTGTTGTTCCCGTGCTGCGTTCGCCCGATCTCATCACCAGCGGTGATCATGGGGACGCCGATGGACAACAACAAGGTGGCCATCAGGTTCCGGACGGAGAGCGCCCGGGCGGCCACGATTTCTTCGTCCTCGCTACGGCCTTCGAAGCCATGGTTGTAGCTGCGGTTGTCTCCGTGGCCGTCGCGGTTCTGCTCACCGTTGGCCTCGTTGTGCTTTCGGTCGTAGCTCACCAAGTCCTTGAGCGTGAAGCCGTCGTGTGCCGTGATGAAATTGACCGAGGCCAGGCGCGTTCGGCCGGACGGCGCGAACAGGCTCGCCGAACCCGCCATCAGCTCAGCCAGCGACGCGACTGAGCCGCCTTGGCCGCCGGCCTCAATCGCGGCACGGTCCGACAGCCAGAAGCGCCGGACGCCGTCGCGGAAATGATCGTTCCAATCTGACCACCCCGACGGGAACCGCCCTGTCTGCCAGCCGCCGTAACCTACGTCCCAAGGCTCGGCGATGAGCTTGACCTCCGTCAGGACCGGATCCTCGGCAATGGCCTGCAGGAAGGGGTGGTTGGGGTCGAATTGGTTGCCCGCGTCCCGGCACAGGGTCACGGCGAGGTCGAAGCGGAAGCCGTCCACGTGGAAGTCATTCACCCAGTACCTCAGGGAATCCAAGGCAAGGTCCACCACCACGGGATCACTGAAGTCCAGGGTGTTGCCGCAACCGGTGGTATCCAGATACCGTCCATGCGCATCGTGCCGGTAGTAGCGCTTCTCCGCGAGGCCGCGGAAGCTCAGCGCAGGCCCGTCCGGTCCAGCTTCCGCGGTGTGGTTGTAGACCACGTCCAGGATGACCTCGATGCCGGCGGCATGGAGCAACTTGATCATGCCCTTCAGCTCGTCCTGCACAGCGTGGGGACCCGCGTTCCGCGCAGCCTCTGTGGCGTAGTCGGAGTGAGGGGCAAAGTATGCCGCGGTGTTGTATCCCCAATAGTTCGTCATGCCCAGGTCCTGGAGGTGTGACTCGTCCAGATGGAAGTGGATGGGCAGGAGTTCCACCGCAGTGATTCCAAGCTCAGTCAGGTGCTGGATCATCACTGGGTGTGCCATTCCGGCATAGGTGCCGCGGAGGTGTTCCGGGATGTCCGGGTGAAGCATCGTCTGGCCACGAACGTGGGCTTCGTAGATTACGGACGTACGCATCGGCGTCCGCGGCGGCGCGTCATCGCCCCAGTCGAAATCCGTTGCCATGTGGACGCTCGTGAGGAATTCGCCCCGCTGATCCACGGCGCGACCATAGGGATCCAGCAACAAGGACTGTTCGTCGTCGTCGTCAACATCCAGTGCCGGTACCGACATCGGCAGCCCGCCCTCAGGTGGTGCAGCGCGGAAACCGTACCGCGTGCCCGGCGGCATGCCGCTGACGATGCCAAAGTGCACACCGTCCTCCAGATTGGGAAGGGTGTGAACCCGCCAACCATCACCGGGCGCTTGGTATGCGACCTCAACGCGTTCCAGGTCCGGAGCAAACACTGCGACGTTGACGTTGTCTGTCTGCTGCGTGACGGCATCAAAGAAATCGGGCTGGGGCTCGCTCAGTCCGAGGGGCCTGGGGCGCGATGCATCCAGGGCGGCTGCTGGGTCCAGAATAGGCATAACCATTGCTTGCAAGTTTAGTTCCATACAGGATGAGTGCTGAGTTGGCCGCCCGTGTGACGGCGCCCACCACGTCAAATTTCCGGCAGGTACCGGCCGCGGGGATCGTTCCGGGCCGCTCACGTGCTGGAACGCTCTGGACCTGGCAACAGCACACCCGTATCCCCTCCCCCGAATGTGTCGCCGCGGCTGTGTGTTGGCGGCAGCCTTGCCATACTGGGACTGGACAGAACTGGAGGTTCAATCGTGCGCGTTGCACTCGCTCAAGTCATCACCGGCCGGGACCTGGCTGACAATCTGCGGCTTCTGGAGGAGTACGCCCGCCGTGCCAAGGACGGCGGCGCGGAGCTTGTCGTTTTTCCCGAGGCAATGATGCGCGCGTTCGGCAACTCCCTGCTGGACATCGCCGAACCTCTCGACGGCCCCTGGGCGGGCCGGGTGCGCGAGCTGGCTGACGAACTTCAGCTGGTGATCGTGGCTGGCATGTTTACGCCTGGCTCAGCTTCGGATTCCGGCGCGCGCCGCGTGCGGAACACTCTCCTGGTCACAGGCCCCGGCGTAGAGACCAGCTACGACAAGATCCACCTCTTCGACGCGTTCGGCTTCGCTGAGTCGGACACGGTTGAGGCGGGAACAGACCCAGTGACGTTCGACGTCGGCGGCGTCACCTTTGGTTTGGCCACCTGCTACGACATCCGTTTCCCCGCACTGTTCACTGCCAACGCGTTGCGCGGAGCCGTTGTAAACATCGTGGCGGCATCGTGGGGAGCCGGACCGGGAAAGGCCGATCAATGGCAGCTCCTGTCCCGCGCCCGGGCGGTCGACACCACGACGTTCGTGCTTGCCTGCGGCCAAGGAGATCCTGCTACGCAAGGTGTTGAGGTCAAGGGTGCCGCGCCCACGGGCGTCGGGTACTCCGCCGTCGTGTCCCCCTTTGGGCAGGTCGTGGAAGCGCTCGACGGCGAGCCCGGCCTCCTCTTCGCCGACCTCGACCCCGCAGTGGTGGAAGAAGCCCGCCAAAAGCTCCCGGTCCTGGCCAACCGCCGCGAATTCTGATCTTCTCTCACATCCTGCGGGCTTCTGGCCGATCTTCTCTCACATCCAACGGGTTTTGGGCCGATCTTCTCTCACATCCAACGGGTTTTGGGCCGATCTTCTCTCACATCCCCTTTTCAAAGGGGACCGGACCGCCCGGGCCGGATGCCGCCGTCGTCGTCATTCCAGAAGACAGCAAACGCTCCCCCACCAGCATGAAGTGAGAGAGCGTTGGCCGAAAAGGGGCAGGAAGTGAGAGAAGATCCGCCAAAAACCCGCGGGAAGTGAGAGAGCATCCAAGGGCGCCGCTGGGGCCATCCGGAAGCGTGCGTCAAAGCGACGGAGGAGCAGCCCGCGGAGGATGGCGCTTGCGGCGCCCTCATCAGGACTACTCGGCGGAGCGCTGCCTCGAGACTTCGTACAGCGAGATGCCCACGGCCATGGACGCGTTGAGCGATTCCATGGCGGAGTCGATCGGAATCGAGACGATCTGGTCGCAGTTCTCGCGCACGAGACGGCTGAGGCCCTTGCCTTCGGACCCGACTACGATACAGACGGGCTCGGTTGCTACGGTGAGGTCGGGCAGCGAGACGTCGCCGTCGCCGTCCAGGCCGAGGACGTAGATGCCCATGTTCTTGAACTGCTTGAGCGCGTTGTTGAGGTTCGACGCGCGGGCCACGGGTACGCGGACTGCGGCACCGGCGCTGGTCTTCCAAGCGGAGGCCGTGACGCCGACGGACCGGCGCTCGGGAACGATGACACCGTGGCCGCTGAACGCGGAGACGGAACGGATGATTGCACCGAGGTTGCGGGGATCGGTGATGCCGTCGAGTGCAACGAAGATCGGGGCGTTGGAGATGTGCCCCTTCTTCCACTTGGCGATGGTGGTCTCTGCGAGGTCGTAGGCGTCCTCGTACTCGTACGGCGGGATCTGCAGGACGAGACCTTGGTGGACTGCGTCCTCGGTCATACGGTCCAGTTCGGGCTTGCCGGTTTCCAGAAGCGGGATGCCGCGCTCTGCCGCAAGCTTGAGGGACTCCTTGACGCGGTCATCCATTTCGATGCGGATGGCAACATGCAGGGCCTTTGCAGGGATGCCGGCGCGCAGCGCTTCCACAACCGAGTTGCGGCCGGTGACCAGCTCTTCAGTGGCGCGGCCCTTGGGGCCGGATCGGGCGCCGCTTCCCGGGCGTGCGGGACCGCGCTTAGCGGCTGAACGCTCGGAAAGCTGCTTGTTCTTGTACGCCTTGTGGTAGGTCCGGTCCTCGGCCTTGGGGGTGGGCCCCTTGCCTTCGAGGGCCTTGCGACCGTGGCCTCCGGTACCCGTGGAGGGGCCCTTCTTGCTCTTGCGGATTGCACCCGGGCGACCGTGGTTGGCCATTCTGTCCACCTTGCTTGAAATTAATGAGTCTGCATTCCAGTCTACTGACCCAATGCAATTCGGCGGTGGCGGCGGTTTGTCAGTCGCGTTTCAGGCTCCAGGTAGCGCCTTCCGCACCATCTTCGACGACGACTCCGGCGGCCGCGAGGGTGTCGCGGATGGCGTCGGACGCGGCCCAGTCCTTGTTGGCCCTGGCTGCAGCGCGGGCCTCAAGCTGAGCTTCCACCAAAATTTCCAGTGCCGCGTGTTCGCGGCTCTGCACGGCCTCCGGCCGTTTCACGGCGTCCAGGCCAAGGACATTTGTCATGGCGTGGACGCTGGAGAGAGCGTCTTTTACGGCGCCCAGGTCCCCGGCAGCCAGGGCTGTGTTGCCGGCCCGAACGGTCTCGTGCAGGACACCGAGCGCCTGCGGGACGTTGAGGTCATCATCCATGGCCGCGATGAAGGCGGCCGGCATCGCAGCCTGCGCATCCTCGGCGTAGCTCTTCGGCTCGCTGAGTTGCTGCCCCACCTTCGCGGCGGCTTTGGCGATAAAGCCATCAATGCGTTCGACGGCGGCCGCTGCTTCCTGCAGCGATGTGGGCCGATAGTCCAGTACGGATCGGTAGTGGGCCTGTCCAAGGTAGTACCGGACCACGCGGGGCGAGGCCAGGTCAAGCATCTCGGCAGGACTTACCGTATTGCCGATGGACTTGGACATCTTTTCGCCCTCGTAGGTGACCATGCCGTTGTGCATCCAGAAATTGGCGAATTCATCGCCTGCGGCCTGGGACTGGGCCATCTCGTTTTCGTGGTGCGGGAATCGGAGGTCCAATCCCCCACCATGGATGTCGAAGCGCGTGCCCAGGTATTTGGTGACCATGGCGGAGCATTCGAGGTGCCACCCTGGACGTCCGGCTCCCCAGGGGGACTCCCATTTGGCAGTGACGGGTTCGCCGTCTTTGTAACCCTTCCACAGCGCGAAGTCGCGCGGATCCCTCTTGCCGCGGGGGTCGGCGTCGGGGGCGCCTTGCATGTCATCAATGTTCTGCCGCGTCAGGGAGCCGTATTTGCTCCAGGAGCGCACGTCGAAGTACACGTCTCCGGAGTCGTCCAGGGCGGGGTAGGCATGGCCGCGGTCGATCAGCCGCTGGATCAGCGCATGCATTTCCGGGATGTGCCCGGTGGCTCGTGGCTCGTACGTCGGGCGCTGGACGCCGAGGGATTCGTAGGCGTTCTCGAATTCCTGCTCGTAGCGGTAAGCCAGAGCCCACCACTCCTCGTCCTTCCGCGCTGTCGGCTCGGCGGCCCAGTCGGGACCGAAGGATTGCTCGGACTTGGCCAGGATTTTGTCGTCGATGTCCGTGACGTTGCGCACTACCGTGACGCGGAGCCCACGGAATTCAAGCCAGCGCGTCAGTTGGTCAAACGCGATTGCGGACCTGACGTGCCCTACGTGTGGCATCCCCTGAACGGTAGCCCCGCAGTAGTACACGCTGGCCTTGCCATCTTCGAGGGGAACGAAGTCGCGGACTTCGGCGGAGGCGGTGTCATAGAAGCGCAGGGTCACCGCTCCAGATTAGCCGATGACGCGCCATGACTTGCCTACTTGCAGTACTCGCCGATTTTGTTGAAGTGCACGGTCAGCTGCTGTTGCTGTTCCTGCGTTGCCGCCCCGAGCGACGACGCCGCGGCTTTGTCCATGATGGCGGCCATCTCCTTGATGGGATCGCCAATTTCCGGAGCCAGCTTGTCTGCGATCTCGTGATAATGGGCAGCGATCTGCTTGGACTGCTGCTGTTGGTTGCCATCGGGCTTGAAGGTGTCGTTGTTGAGGAACTCGCAACTGGCCTTCACATCCATCTTCTGTGTCCCTGCACAGCCCCCGAGCAGGAGCGCAGAAGTCACGGCCGCGGACAACAGCACGGCGTAACGCACGACGCCGGAACGCACCTTAAGCATTCAGCCCACCTTCAGTGGAACCCGGCTGGATTGCTCCGTTGACGGGGTAAACGAGGGCGGTGGCAACCGCAGAAATTCCCTCGCCGCGGCCAGTAAATCCCAAGCCATCGCTGGTGGTGGCTGTGACGCTGACGGGCGCGTTTGCAGCTTCGCTCAGGACCTTTTGGGATTCTTCCCGGCGGGGGCCGAACTTGGGGCGGTTGGCTACGAACTGCACGGCGACATTGCCGATCTCGAAACCTGCGGCCCTGACTATCCGTGCAGCCTCACCGAGCAGCTTGACCCCGGAGGCGCCGGCGAACTCGGGCCGGTCCGTTCCGAAGTGGGTGCCGAGGTCACCTATTCCACAGGCGGAAAACAGGGCGTCGGCAGCCGCGTGGGCGACGCAATCGCCGTCGGAATGTCCGGAGAGCCCCTGCTCGCCTTCCCAAAAGAGGCCACCCAACCAGAGCGGCTGGGGATCGTCCTGCGGCGCGAATGCGTGCACGTCGACGCCGATTCCGGTTCGGGGAAGTACCACGGTGCCGGCAAGGCCCGCAGCTTGCTGGCCGGCCATCAGCCTTCCACCCAGCGCATTCCAAGGGGACCCTCGAGGAGGCCCTCGGCAATGATGAGATCCAGGGGCGTGGTGATCTTCAGCGACTGGCTGGCCCCGCGGACGGCGTGGACCGGAACGCCCAGAAGCTCAACAAGCATGGCGTCATCTGTGACTGCGGCGGCCTGTTTGTCATCGAAGAGCCCGGCGGCGTCGTGCGCGCGGCGCAACGTAGCGAGGTCGAAACCCTGGGGCGTCTGCACTGCCCTGAGCTGTTCACGGGGCGCTGTTCCAGTGACAACTTCCGGAGCAATGGAGGAGTCCGGGCCGTTGGTCTCAGCGACGGTCTTGATGGTGTCCACCACAGGCATGGCTGGAATGACGGCCTTGGCGCCAGAGGCCAAAGCATCGGCCACGCGCTGGAATACGCGCTCGGGGGTCAATGCGCGGGCTGCGTCATGGACCAGGACGGCTTCTGTCCCCTCTTCCAAAGCAGCCAAAGCGGCGCGGACGGAATCGGCACGGGTGGAGCCGCCGTCGACAACTGTCACCTCAGGGCCACCGTCTACCAGCTCAACCGTGAACGCGGCGATCAGTTGCCGGAGTTCCGCATCCCCCTTGGGCACCGCGACGCAGATCTGGCGTGCGACGTCGGCAGCGACGACGCCACGAAGGGCGTGCATCAGGATGGTTTCGCCGCCCAGCGGAACTTTGGCTTTGGGCATGCCGTAGCCGAGGCGCTCGCCCGAGCCGGCAGCCACCACGATTACCGCCGTAACAGCGCGCTTGGAAGGAATACTCATGCGCCCAAGGTTACTGGGAAAATACTTGAAGATACTTGATCATCAAGTAGCTCTCGGTACTTTGTGGCAAAAAGAAACCCGGCGGCGCTTGCGCACCACCGGGCATCAATTCTTAGGAAGCCAAGACTTCGTCGAGAACGCTTGCTGCCTTCTCTTCGTCTGTCTTCTCAGCCAGGGCCAGTTCTGAAATCAGAATCTGCCGCGCCTTGGCCAGCATGCGCTTCTCACCTGCGGAAAGGCCGCGATCGTGATCACGACGCCAAAGATCGCGAACGACCTCCGCCACCTTGATGACATCGCCCGAAGCAAGCTTCTCCAGGTTTGCCTTGTAACGACGTGACCAGTTGGTAGGCTCTTCAGTGAACTCGGCGCGGAGAACGTCAAATACGTGCTCCAAGCCTTCTTTGCCCACTACGTCCCGGACCCCAACAAGGTCAACGTTCTCTGCTGGAACTTCAATGGTCAGATCACCCTGAGCCACCTTGAGCTTGAGATACATCTTCTCTTCGCCCTTGATGGTGCGCATCTTGATTTCCTCAATTTTTGCTGCACCGTGGTGAGGGTAAACTACTGTCTCGCCGACCTCAAAAACCATGTGGACTTTCCCCTTTCCCGCAGACTAGTCTATCACGATTAAGGCATACGACTGGCACCCGACGGGCTGTCCAGCCGCGCCAATAAAGGGAAATAGGCCCCAAACGGGCTCGCGATACCCCTTGACGCGAGCCCGGAAAGATGCTTCACGGAAGCAAGGAGCGCGTCGGATCTTCCCTGTCGCGTTCGCCACAATGCCTTCTCGAATCCTTATTTCGGCCGCTTTGCCGATAGGCTATGGCTGAAAAGTGTTCCAATGACTCTTGAGGAGTAGGTGTCGTGCGCATTACTGCGATGAACCCTGTCCAGCGCGGCAAGCTGGCAATTGCGGCGGCTGCAATCGGCGTCGGTCTTCTGTCCGTAACCGGCTGTGGCTTCGTCAACGCCCAGCAGACTTCCCACCAGTACTCAGCATCGGACGGGGTCAAAGCAGATCTCGGCCAGCTTGAGCTGCGCAACATGCTGATCGTCGCTTCAGGCGAGAACCAGCCGGGCCGCGTAATCGGCGCCGTGTTCAACAAGTCCAGCTCGGATGCCACCCTGACCATCAGTGGTGCCAATGGCGCCCAGACGGAAATCCCGGTCAAGGCCAACTCGGAGACGTACCTGAACGACGAAGCCGACGCCGCGGTCCTTAGCACCGCAGGCACCAGGCCCGGCGGACTGAGCCCGGTAACCATTCGCAGCGGTTCGGACTCCGCAACGATCAACGTTCCCGTGGTTGACGGCACGCTGCCGGAGTACAAGGAGTACCTGCCCTCCTCCAGCGCCTCGGCAACTCCGTCTTCCACTTCCACGGCAACGCCGACGCCGACGCACACCGAATCTGCAGCTGCCGGCCACTAGCAGGCCGCGCGCTGCAAGCAACGACAATAAAGGAAGGGTTCCGCTGCGGCGGAACCCTTCCTTTGTCGTTGTCTGCTGGCCGACGGTCAGCTGCTTGAAGCTTTACGGCTCGAACTTGTAGCCCAGTCCACGCACCGTCACCAAGTACCTTGGAGCGGACGGATCCGGCTCAATCTTGCTACGCAGTCGCTTTACGTGGACATCGAGCGTCTTGGTATCACCCACGTAATCTGAACCCCACACGCGGTCAATGAGCTGGCCCCGGGTGAGCACACGTCCGGAATTGCGCAGCAGCATTTCAAGGAGTTCAAATTCCTTCAACGGCAGTGACACCTGCTCGCCGTTGACGCTCACCACGTGGCGTTCGATATCCATCCGGACGGGTCCGGCCTGCACTGTGGAGGTGATCAGCTCTTCAGGCTCACCCTGCCTGCGGAGCACTGCGCGCACGCGCGCCACGAGTTCGCGGGAGGAGTATGGCTTGGTGACGTAATCGTCGGCACCCAACTCCAAGCCCACAACTTTGTCGATCTCCGAGTCCTTGGCGGTCAACATGATGACCGGCACGCTGGAACGTTGGCGCAGTTGACGGCACACTTCCGTCCCCGGTGTTCCGGGCAGTTGGAGATCCAGCAGGACGAGGTCGGCACCGTTCCGGTCGAATTCCACCAAGGCGTCGGTGCCGTTGTCCACTACCTCGACGTCGAAACCCTCTTTGCCCAAAAGGTAGGACAGGGGGTCGCTGAAGGACTCTTCGTCCTCCACTATCAAAATCCTGCTCAAGCGCTGGCTCCTTGCTCCTGGGCGCCGCTGGCGCCCCCTTGTTGATTAGCGTGACGGGTTGATTCGCGTGATGCGGTTAATTCGCATGATGCGGGTTAATTCGCGTGATGCGGTTGCTGAGTCGTGTGGTGGGGTGCGACGGCGGCACCCGCCGCCGGAAGTTCAGGAGACGGAGCCGCGGTGGCAGCGGACGCCGGGAGGCCGCCGTCGTCGTCCTGGCCTTCCATCTCGGGCAACCGGATGGTGAACGTTGAACCTTGACCAGGCTGGGACCACACTGTGACTTCGCCACCATGGTTGGACACAACGTGCTTGACGATGCTGAGGCCCAGGCCGGTGCCACCGGTGTGCCGGGAACGGGCAGCGTCCACCCGGTAGAAGCGTTCGAAGACCCGTTCCTGGTCCTCGGGGGTCAGGCCCTCGCCCTGGTCCGTGACTGAAATAGCGACGACGCCCTCCCGCGTCCGGACTCCGACGCCTACGCGGGTGTTCTCCGGCGAGTAGCGGATGGCATTGTCGATCAGGTTGCGCAGAGCGGTGACCAGCAGGTCCCTGTCACCGAACACCAGGGAGTCTGAATGGCCACCCACAACAATTTGGATGTTCTTACTCTCGGCCGGGAGCTGCGAGCGGTCCACTGCCTCGGTAATCACAGTGTTGATGTCCACCGTGTGGCCTTGCTGGGCAACATTTGCGCCCTGAAGCCGGGAAAGCTCAATGATGTCCTGGACCAGCGCTGCGAGGCGTCCGGATTCCTTATGCATGCGTTTAGCGAAGCGGCGCACGGCTTCTTCGTCGTCAGGCGAGGCTTCCAATGCCTCGGCCAGGAGCGAAATAGCGCCCACTGGCGTCTTGAGTTCGTGGGAAACGTTGGCCACGAAGTCGTTGCGGATCTCCTCGGTGCGGGTGATCTCGGTTCGGTCGTCGGCGAGCAGCAGGATGTACTCCCACCCGAGCATGGCTGCCCGCACCTGGACCACGATGGTGCCCTTGCCGAGGGGCCCCCGGGGAAGTTCGTATTGTTGCTCCAGAATCACGCCGTCGCGGCGGACCTTTGCGGTCATGTCCAGGAGCTGCTTATGAACCACCGTGTGGCCGCGAACCAGGCCGTAAGCGTACGCTGCCGGACTCGCGCGGACCACGCCATCTATCGCATCGACCACCACAAACGCGCGCCCGACGACGGCAAGCACTTCGGCTGCACCTTCCGGAAGCAGTGGTTCGGTAACATCGAGGTCCACGATCCTGCGTTGCCGCTCGCTGATCCTGAAAGCGAGCATGCCAAAGACGCCCAGTGACAGGCCAACCAGGCCTGCAACGACACCTATAAGCAACGGATCCACACGTCCAGCTTATGCTCTGGAATCACGCCAAAGTGTTGATCCGGTGCCAAACGGGGGCGGTTCAACTAACGTTCATCTAAAGGTGCGCAACCGTTCACTGGCTCCTGACACAGTTAGTGGTTGGACTGCCAATGGTTTTTGAAATCCGTACCCCATCATGGGACAGGATTTCCAAGGAAAGGACGCCTTAGTGCGCAAGGTTTTTCAGGAGGAGCTCACCCAGGTCGGTGACGACCTCGTCGAGATTTCCAAACTGGTTCACGAAGCAATCACGAAGGCCACCACTGCCTTCGAAGGCGCCGACGTCGATCTTGCCCAGGACGTCATCGCGGCAGACGCGCGCATCGACTTCCTGCAGAACAGCCTCGACGAACGTGCCATCGACATCCTGGCCCTGCAAGGTCCCGTCGCCAGCGACCTGCGCATGATTGTTGGTTCGCTCCGTATGAGTGCGTCGCTGGAGCGCATGGGCGACCTCGCCCGCCACGTGGCGCAACTCGCCCGCCTGCGCTACCCCTCTACCGTCATCCCGACGTCCCTGACCCAGACCTTCAAGGCGATGGCCCAGCACGACATCGACATCACGGCCAAGGTCACCGAACTCCTCGAAACCCGCAACCTTGAGGTGGCCCGTGACATCCTCAAGATCAACATCGCCGTGGACGACCTCCACCTGAGCGTCTTCAAGGCGATTGCTTCCCCTGGTTGGAACGAAACTGCTTCCACCACGGTGGATGTGGCCCTGGCCAGCCGCTACTTCGAGCGCTTCGCGGACCACGGCGTTTCCGTTGCCCGCAAGGTTACGTACCTCGTCACGGGCGAATGGCAGCCTGTGGGCTTCTAAGCCCGTTCCTGCATAAACAGCGACTCCCTGCATAACAGCAACGGCGGCCGGTCACCTGGGGTGACCGGCCGCCGTCGTCGCTTAACAGCCTCGTAGCTGGTGCCGCGGGCAGGCTGCGTCCAAGGGAGGAACGACCGGGCAGCCGCCGCGGCAGTAGCGTAGAGCCTACTTCTTACCCTGGTTCGCTACAGCGAGGATCGCATCTGCTGCCGCCTCGGGGTCCAGGTACGTGCCGCCCGGGTTGATCGGCTGGAAGTCCTCGTCCAGTTCATACACCAGCGGGATGCCCGTGGGAATGTTCAGTCCTGCGATGGCCTCGTCGCTGATGCCGTCCAGGTGCTTGACCAGCGCGCGCAGGGAGTTGCCGTGCGCGGTAACCAGGACGGTCTTGCCGGCCTTGAGGTCTTCCTTGATGTCCGATTCCCAGTACGGGAGGAGGCGGACCAGGACGTCCTTGAGGCATTCGGTCCGCGGGAGGGCGTCACCGAGGTCCTTGTAGCGGACGTCGTGTGCCTGCGAGAATTCGCTGTCGTCCGACAGGGGCGGCGGCGGGGTGTCGTAGCTGCGGCGCCATTCCATGAACTGCTCTTCGCCGAACTCGGCGAGGGTCTGGGCCTTGTCCTTGCCCTGCAGCGCACCGTAGTGGCGCTCGTTGAGGCGCCAGTCGCGCTTGACCGGGATCCAGCCGCGGTCGGCCTTGTCCAGGGCAATGTTGGCGGTGTTGATGGCCCGCTTCAAGAGCGAGGTGTACAGGATGTCCGGGAGGATGTCGTTCTCAACCAGGAGTTCCCCACCGCGCACTGCTTCGGCGCGGCCTTGGTCGTTCAGGTCAACGTCCACCCAGCCGGTGAACAGGTTCTTGGCGTTCCAGTCGCTGTGGCCGTGGCGCAGCAGAATCAGCTTGTAAGTCATGGTTTTCATCCTAGCCGAGGGGTCCTGTGCCTTGCCGGGCGTTACGTTTCTCAACGCGGGGTCACTTACGGCCCATAAAGCCGCTCCGCATGGGCCGTAAGTGACCCCGCGTTGCAGGATAAAGTGGGGCCGTGGTGCAAAAAAGCGGAACGGGTGAGTACTTCCCGAAGTCGAAGTGGGAAGCCTGTTGGCAACGTCACCCGCGGCACCACGAACCCCAACCGCATGCGCCGTTTGGATCGGTGGCTCGCCGGTCCGCAGGCGTGGCGGCTCCGCGCCGCCGTCGACCCCTTGGTTGTGGACCTGGGCTATGGCGCATCGCCGGCCACCGCCGTCGAACTGTTCGAACGGCTGCAGGCCGTCCGTTCGGATGTGCGCGTCTGCGGGATCGAAATTGAGCCAGAGAGGGTGCGTACGGCCAAGGCGCTGGAACGCCCCGGGCTCAGCTTCCACGTAGGTGGGTTCGAAGTGCCGGTTCCCGGCGACCCCATACTTGTGCGGGCCTTCAATGTGCTCCGTCAGTATGAGGAGGCGGACGTGGCCGGGATCTGGAGCCTGGTTCAGTCCCGTCTGGCTCCGGGTGGCCTGTTCATCGATGGCACCTGCGACGAGATCGGCCGGTGTGTCACGTGGGTGGCCTTGGACCGTGACCGCCCCTTGAGCCTTGGTTTCTCGGTGCGGTTCGGCAGTTTTGAGCTGCCGTCGGAAATGGCCGAGCGGCTGCCTAAAGCCCTTATCCACCGGAATGTGCCGGGCGAACCCATCCATACGTTCCTGCGGGCCATGGACAAGGCATGGCTGGAGGTCGCGCCACTGGCATCGTTCGGCAACCGGCAGCGCTGGACGGGAATGTGCCGCTTACTGCGCGACGCCGGGTGGCCGCTTCAGGATGGCCCGTCTCGGTGGCGTCTGGGTGAAGTTACGGTGGCGTGGGACGCGGTTGCGCCGAAGTAGCGTTGTTTACCAGGGTCCGTAGGGACCGACGTTGCGGTTGCCGCCGCTGCCTGCTTCGCGGACTGCTGGACGAACGTCAGCAAGGTAGACGCAGGATGCGGTTACTGCAGCAATGCCGAACAGGCCGAGACCGCTTCCACCGCTCAAGAGGGTCAACGCACCGATGGCAAAAGCAACGCCGGTGAGGGCCAACCAGAACGTCTTGGTGCGCTTGGAGGCGGCCACGAAGAGCGTCGGCCGGTGGCGCAAACAATCCACAAACGCCCACAGCTCAAGGACAACGGCCACCAAGCCAAGGATGAAGTAGACCGCGTTGGTGACAATCGCGATCATGAATTTTCCGTCCACGCCCCTTAGCCTAACTGTCCAGCGACTTCAGTGCTTGCTCGAGGTCGGACCAGAGGTCTTCCACGTTCTCGATTCCCACGCTTAAACGGACCAGGTTCTCGGGGACACTGACCGGCTCAGCCGTGTGCCGGCGTCGACGTTCGATCAGCGACTCAACCCCGCCCAAGGATGTCGCCGGGAGCCAGAGCTGGAGCGCACGGACCAGTTCGTCGGCGGCGTCAGCGCCGCTGCGGGACTCGTCACCTGCGATCTGGATGCACAGGATGGAACCGAATCCCTTCATCTGGTCCTTGGCGCGCTCATGCCCCGGATCCGTGGGGAGGCCCGGATAACGGATGGACTCCACCCTCGGATGGGTGCTGAGGCGCTCGGCGAGCACCGCCGCGGACGCCTGCGAGCGCTCGATCCGCAAGGCGAGGGTGCGCAGTCCGCGCAGCGCCAGCCACGCTTCGAACGGCCCGGCGATGCCGCCGTGGATGATGCGGTGGTGCAGGAGCGTGGCCCGCAGTTCCGGGTTGGAGGTCACCAAGGCGCCCAGGACGACGTCGGAATGGCCGGCCAGGTATTTGGTCACCGAGTGAAGCACGACGTCGGAGCCCAGGCTCAGCGGCTGCTGCACCAAGGGCGTGGAGAAAGTGTTGTCCGTGACCACGATCGCGCCCACAGCGTGGGCGGCGTCGGTGAGCGCCCGGACGTCGGCAATGCCAAGCATGGGGTTGGTGGGGCTTTCCAGCCAGAGCAGGTCCGCGGCTTTGCCCTCTTTCGGACTGATCAAGGCCTTCACGGCGTCCGTGTCCGCAATGTCCACGAGACGGAGCTCCAGGAAGCCCTTCTCCGCGAGTTCAGTCGCCATCACCAACGAACCTGAGTAGCTGTGCGATGGCATGACTACAACTCCACCGGCTGGTACCAAGGAGAGAGCCGAGCTGACTGCGGCGAGCCCGGATGCGTAGAGCAAGCCGGGCAGCTTTGCGCCTTCCAGCTTGCCCAGGGCGTCCTCGAAGGGGTCCCAGGTGGGGTTGGCGTAGCGGCCATAGCCGCGATCGCCGTCGCCAAGAGAACCAGTTCCAAAGTATGTGGAGGACAGGACGATGGGCGGATTCACCGGTTCATCGTGTTTGCGCTCGGGGCGGCCTGCAGCCACCACAACGGTTTCCGGGGACAAATCGGCTGCGCGCTGATCGGAAAGGCTCATGGTTTCAGGGTAGTCGTGGGCGAGCCTGTGGATGAAAGCCGTTACGGTTTGCCCCTGATCGGTAGGCTAGACAGGTGAGTATTCAGAGCCCCGGCCTTTTTATTGCTTTCGAGGGCGGAGATGGAGCGGGCAAGTCCACCCAGGCTGCCCGGCTCTGCGATGCCCTCGAATCGCGGGGCCTGTCCGTGGTGCGCACGCGCGAACCCGGCGGCACGCCCATCGGAGAAAAGCTGCGCTCCCTTGTGCTGGACCATGGCCACGGCACCATCGATGCCCGCACAGAGGCCCTGATGTTCGCGGCGGCCCGGGCAGCGCACGCCAGCCAGGTGATCCGCCCTGCGCTTGCAGCCGGTCGTGTGGTCATCACGGACCGCTACATTGACTCGTCTGTTGCCTATCAAGGTGTTGGCCGCGGGCTCGGGGCAGAGGGTGTTTTGTCCCTCAACGAATGGGCCACGGAAGGCCTGCATCCGGACCTGACTGTACTGCTCGACGTCGAGCCCTCCGACGGCCGCGAACGCCGCACCGCCGGTGCGGCTGCTGAGGACCGTTTGGAATCGGAGCCTGACGCCTTCCATTCCACCATCCGCCACGCCTTCCTTGATCTCGCCGCTGCTGCTCCCTCGGATTACCTGGTCTTGCCTGCCAAATCAGACATTTCGACGCTGGCCGCGCAGATCCTCGAACGGGTGGAATCCTTGCTGGCTGAGCGCGGGCTGGGCGAGCGTGTTTCCGGGAACCACCTGTGAGCGTTTGGGACGACCTCCAAGGCCAGGCGCCGGTCGTTGCCCAGCTCAAGCAGGCAGCGCAGGGCGAAACCGGCCTCACTCATGCCTGGCTCTTCACGGGCCCTCCGGGATCGGGCCGTTCCAATGCTGCCAAGGCCTTCGCTGCCGCGCTGAACTGCGAGCGGGACGACGTCACTTTGCGTGGCTGCGGCGAGTGCGCGGCGTGCCACACGATCCTGGGCGAGACCCATTCGGATGTCACGTTCGTGCGAACCGAAAAAGTCACCATCACCATTGACGAAGCCCGCGAACTTGTCTCAAAGGCCGGTGACCGGCCCGCCACTGGCCGATGGCGGATCATCATCGTTGAGGATGCGGACCGTATGGCGGAACGAACCACCAACGTCCTCCTGAAGGCCATCGAGGAACCAACTCCGCGTACCATCTGGATGCTGTGCGCCCCATCGCCGGCAGACGTACTGGTTACCATCCGCTCGCGGTGCCGTCCCGTCAGCCTGCGACTTCCGCCAGCGTCCGACGTCGCGGCATTGCTGGTAAGGCGCGACGGCATTGATCCTGAACTCGCGGACCGGGCTGCCCGAGCAGCACAAAGCCACATCGGGATTGCCCGCCGCCTCGCCCGGGACGCTGATGCCCGCGAACGCCGTCTGGAAACGGTTCGCATCCCGCTGGGGCTCCGTGGGGTTACGGCAGCGGTGATGATGGCGGAGAAACTCGTCAAGATCGCTACCGATGAAGCCAACAGCTCCAATGATGAACGCGACGCGGCGGAGAAAATTGCGCTTTTGGCAAGCCTCGGCGCACCAGAGTCGGGCACGCTGCCACCATCAATGCGGAGTCAGGTGAGGCAGCTTGAGGAAGACCAAAAACGCCGTGCCAAGCGCTCCATCACGGACTCGCTGGACCGCACGCTGACCGATCTGTTGTCCTTCTACCGGGACGTCCTGATCATCCAATTGGGGAACGCAGTGGAGCTGGTCAACGTTGAGCTCAAGAGCGATCTTGAAGAATACGCCGCCCGCTCAACCCCGGAAGCGACGCTAGCCCGGATGGACGCGATCAACAAGGCCCGTGTCCGCATTACCACCACCAATGTTGCGCCGCTGTTGGCGGTCGAGTCCATGGCGACGAGCCTCATCCAGCAATAGGAGAATGCATGAAGTCCGCACTTCGCCAGCCCGCCGGTGCCCGTTCAAGGGACCGGTCTGTCCAGCCTGCTGCGGGCGGGGGTGCCAGGCTGCGGGGTTTCGCGGCCCTCTGCTTGGCTCTTGCCTCCTTGCTGGTGCTCAGTGCCTGCTCGTTGCCTTTCCTGCCAACACCTACTGCGAAGCCGAGCACCAGCACTGTTGACCCGTCCATTGCGGCCTCGGCGCCTAAGGGACTCGAAAAGTATTATTCGCAGTCCGTGAAATGGAGCTCATGTGAGGATGGGTTCCAGTGCGCTGAAGTGAAGGTTCCCTTGGACTACGGCAATCCGGACTCCGCCGAAATCACGCTGTCCGCCATCAAATTGCCCAGCACGGGCACCAAGAAGGGTTCCATCCTGGTCAATCCGGGAGGTCCGGGCGGCTCCGGTGTCGACTTCGTCAAGGATGCGGGAAACACGCACTTCACCGAGAAGCTCCGGGCCAACTTCGACGTGGTGGGCTTCGACCCCCGCGGCGTCAAGCGGTCCGCTCCGGTCACCTGCATGTCGGATGCCGAACGGGACGCCGCGCGCGAGAAAGTATTCAGGAAGGAAACGGACCAGGGCCTGGCGGCGGCATTGGCCTTCAACAAGTCCTTGGCTGAGAAGTGCGTCGAGAAGACCGGCCCAGTGCTGGAACACATTGATACGGTCAGTGCTGCCAAGGACCTGGACGTCCTGCGCGCCGTCGTCAACGATGCCAAGCTCAATTACCTGGGCTATTCCTACGGTACTTTCCTGGGTTCCACCTACGCCTCGCTGTTCCCGGAGAACGTCGGGCACCTCGTCCTTGACGGTGCCGTGGACCCGTCCATCAGCAACGAGGAACTGACTGCGGGGCAGGCAAGAGCCTTTGAAAAGGCCCTCCGCACCTACGTGGACGACTGCCTTCGTCAGAAGGAATGCCCCCTCAGCGGCTCCGTTGATAATGGAATCCAGGAAATCAGGGATCTCATCAACGCAGTGGACCAGAACCCGCAAACAGCCAAGGACGGAAGGCTGGTGACCGGGACCGAGTTTGTCAACGGGCTCTTCCTCCCGCTCTATGACAACCAAAGCTGGCCGGCATTGACCCAGGCGCTGGACAGCGCATTCTCCGGCGACGTGTCCCAGATGATGCGCATCGCCGATCTCGGGGCCGACCGCGAAGCCAATGGTACGTACAGTTCAAACTCGGCATTCGCGTTCCAGGCCATCAACTGCCTCGACTACCCAATGGTCACTGATACCGCTGGCATGAGGGCGGAGGAAACCCGCCTCAAGCAGGAATCTCCGACCTTCGGCGCATTCTTCGCCTACGGCGGGGTCACCTGCAAGGACTGGCCCTACAAGAACACCCGCACGCCTGCTCCCGTGGATTACACCGGCTCCGCCCCCATTGTCGTTATCGGCACCACGGGAGACCCGGCCACCCCCTTGGAGTGGGCGCAGTCGCTGCGCAAACAGCTTGAAAATGCCTCTCTGGTCACGTGGGAAGGCGAGGGGCACACAGCCTACGGCCGCTCGAACTCATGCGTCAGCACCGCCGTCGACGATTACTTTGTTGACGGAAAGCTGCCGCAGGACGGGCTCCAGTGCTAGGCCTGCCGTGACCTAAGCGTGCTAGACGCGCCTGGCCTCCCGCTTCTCCAGCAGGAGCGGGAGCTGCTTGATGGAATCCACGACGACGGTGGCGCCCGCTGCGCGCAGCGTCGCCTCGGAGTGGAAGCCTGTGAGGACTCCGGCAATCAGCGAAGCACCTGAACGAACGCCCGAGAGCATGTCTGAGCTGGTGTCTCCGATGACGGCCACCTCACGAACATCGTCCAGGTCCAAAGCCAGCAACGCCGTCAGGATTATGTCAGGGAAGGGGCGGCCCCGTCCGGCATCTGCCGGACACAAACTGAGGTCCGCCAAACCCATCCAGCCCAGTGATTCCAGGACCATGTTCTGCGTGTGACGGCCAAAGCCTGTGGCAAGGCAGACCTGCATGCCGGACTCCCGCATCCAGACAATGGCATCCTCCGCACCGGGAATAGCGCGGATTCCACCGTCCTCAATCAACTCGTCATAAGCCCTCTCGAAGGCCTTGTTCGCGCTCTCTGCTACACCAGGGTCACCAAAAAGGTCCCCAAAGACGGCCATTTTCGAGAAGCCCATGGTGTCACGTGCATAACCGAGCATGCTCTCGAAGCGGGTGCTGCCCGGTTCTACGCCATGCTCCGCCAACGCCCGGGACAACGCCCGCTCCGTGCGCCCATTGTCGGTAATGGTGGTTCCCACCATGTCCACCACAGCCAGCCGCAGCCGCGTGTGGGTGTGGCTGGTATCCCTGGTCATTGCGTCCCCGGTCATTGCGCGGCTCCTTCGGCTGGTTTTGCGTGGCTGGACATAACCGCCACCGTTGATTTCCCAGCCTCCGGCGGCCGGGAAAAGGCCGCCTGAACCCGGCCCGACGTGCAAGTGAACATCCCCGCAACGGCCGCCACTGCCCTCGTTTTGACCCGGGCGCCGTGCCTCTATTACAGTTATGTCTTGCGTGATCGCCCGGGAAACCGGTGATGGACGCGGTGCTTCCTTAGCTCAGTCGGTAGAGCGTTTCACTCGTAATGAAAAGGTCATCAGTTCGATTCTGATAGGAAGCTCGGTAGAGAACCCCTGGAAATCAAAGGATTTCCAGGGGTTCTCGTGTTTTTGCCGTTATACGCCAGTGTGGTTCGCCATTTCGAGGGTTAGCGTTTTCGCTGGCGACACCCATATTCGTGCGCGCCACTCCCATGGGCTGACGTCCCGGGAATCCAGGCGTCCTCAGCCCGTTTCAGGGTCCGTGGGGAATTTGGGTGTCATCGGCCAAGCACTCCCTGACGCGCAGATGCCTACCCAACAGTTTGTGGCAGCATATGGACCGGCACGAACCCCTTCCATTGCGTGGCGCGCTCATAGGCTTGGGCGATCGCGAGGACCCTGGCATCGGCGTGTTCCGGTCCCATGATGTGCAGACCAACGGGCTGCCCGTTTGAGAAGCCACAGGGAATACTCACCCCAGGCATGCCGGTCAGATTCGCAGCTGAGAGCATGCGAAGGGCAGCCGAAAGGGAGTCCTCTCCGGGGGAACCAGTCAGTTCAGAGGACATCGTCTGAGCCAAGGGGGCGATCGTCGGCAGCGTAGGTGACACGAGTCCATGTACTCCAGCCTGTGCCATGGCGCGCGGCAAGAACCACCGGAGGTGCGCCCTTACCTGCCACGCCAGGTGAAGGTCCTCCTCGGAAGCCAGCGCACCTGTTTCGATCATGATGCGGGTGGCGGGCAAGTATCGTTCCGCCGCGCTGCCCAGCCGGACGCGATGATGTTGGGCAGCTTCGGAAAGAGAGATTGCGACGCTGGCATGCAGGGCAAGGTCAAGCTCGGGAAGCGGAAGTTCCACGACCTCGAATCCAAGGTCCCTGAATACACGAAGCGCTCCTTCCACGGCCTCCGTGACTTCCGCGGTAACTCCCCATTCCGACCACATTCTGCGATCGACCCCAAGCCTGACCGGAACAAGGGGGTCACGGATTTGGGCTGAGACTGGCCCGCCAAGCAGCGCCATGCCCTGTGGCTCCACCATGCCGTCCAGAAGCGCCGCGCAGTCTTCGACGCTCCGGGCAATAGGTCCCACGTGATCCATGGTGTGGCTTACGTGAAGGACGCCAGTGGAAGAAGCGACGCCGTAGCTTGGCTTGAGCCCCACCAGCCCGTTGATGGCGGCCGGGTTCCGGACGGAGCCACCGGTATCAGTGCCCAGCGCCCCGGGAATTGAGCCCACAGCAACGGCAACGCCCGATCCAACGGATGAGCCTCCTGCGTACCGGTCAGGGCCCCAAGGGTTTCGCGACGGTGGAGTTCCTTGTCCGAAGGCGAACTCGTATGTTTGAAGCTTCCCGAGGATCACGGCACCGCTTTCACGGAGCCGGCGTACCACTCCGGCGTCGTCCGGCGCGATATTCCCACGGAGGCTTTCGGAGCCGGCCTCCGTCGGCATCCCCTGGACGTCGATGACGTCCTTCATTCCGATGGGGATCCCGTGAAGGCTGCCTGCGAATTGGCCCCCGATGGCCAGGTCATCGGCGATGCGGGCCGCTTCACGTGCGCCGCGTTCGTCGATATGCGCCCAGGCCTGGGCATACTCCTCTGTGGCCCGGGCACGATCCAGAACAGCGTCGAGCAGTTCAACAGCGGACAAGTGGCGACGCCGGATGAGTACAGCTGCTTCCGCGATGCCCAGTTCCCACGCTTCCGTCAAGGATTCACCTCCCGTTTTGCGTCGGTCTCCTTTTCCAAAAGGATTTGCTGTTCAAAGGCAGCCTTCAGGGAATCCATCCCAGTCCGGAAGTCGCGGTAGGCACTCTCCAGCGCGGGAAGGTCCTGCTGGGCAATCGAAGCTCCAACCAGCTCACGGACGATTGCCAGTTGGTGACTGCTCAACGGCAGCGCCTTGTTGGATGCTTGACTCATCGGTGCGCCTCCGGGGTGAGCCGTCCATCGCGAACCACGCAGACGCCGTCTGCCAGAACAAAACGTACATCCCTGAAATCCTCGGCGTTGGCGACCACTACATCCCCGACTCGCCCAGCCTCGAGCCGCCCGCTTCCGGGTGCGATGCCCGGGACCAGATCAGCCACGGCAGAGGTTGCCATGGCGACGGCACCCGCCAGGGATCGGTGTCCGTGCGCCGCAATATCCTGGACGGCAGAGATTAGCTCGTCATGGTCCCCGTCGTGTCCATAGTCGGTCCCGATGACTGAGATCAGGCCGGTTTCCTGAAGCAGCAAGTCCCAGTGCTCGCGCGTAGTCACCGTTCGCCGGCGGTGCAGGAGATCAAACACTGAAGCCTCAGCCGGCCAACCCATTTTTCTGCCCAGGACAGCCAGTTCGTAGGCCTCGGCTGGCGTGTGGGACGGGTGGTTGGCGTGCGCGGCAATGACCGTGGCTCCCGTTCCAGCAAGCTCGGGCATCAGTTCCCTTAAGACGCTGGAGGTCGCGGATGCGCTGTGCACGATGGCTGGCACGCCAAACTTCGACGCTGCACGGACGCCCTCCCTGATTCCTTCAATGGCCGGGACAAATGACGGCATCACGGTGTCCCTGACGAGCTTCGCCAGCTGGGTAGCTGTGAAGGCGTCCGCCAGGCCTGCGTCCTGCGCCGCCGCAGCAAGGGCTGCCGGATCAAATGCGCGGGTATCGATAAACCTGCCCAGGACTGCTTCCTTGATGCGGCGGGCTTGATCAATGGTGACTCGAATGCCGGAGGATTTTTGGATAGCCGCGGGGATATAAACAAGGTCCTGCCCTCCCCCGCCCAACGTTTGACCGCCGCCCAACTCACCGATGGCGACAGCGCCGTCGTCGAGCATCCGCTCAATGGTGAGTTCGCCCGCTTCGGTTGTGAGACCCTGGCCATCCGCCAAAGCTGCGGCCCGCAAGCAATGCGGTAAATGCGTCGTTGCACCACGGACGTGTACGGCGTGCCTTTTGTCTGCTTCGCGGACATCGTCCATGGATGCGAAACCACAGAGGCTGAGCACCGTGGTGGTTCCCGCCAGAAGGTGCCTGTCCAGATTCGCCATCCATCGCTCGGCAGGCAGCGCCGGTGCCGCACTCGGGAACAGCGGGCCCGGGGTCACTCCGTGGGTGTGGATATTAATCAGGCCTGGCATGACCACGCACCCGGATGCCTCGATGACTTCGCCGTTAAACGGCTGATCTGCATCCCATCGGTGGAGCACATCCGCGATGCGGCCATCGCGGATGACTACCGCGCCGCCGTCGATGACTGTGTCGCCGGACGCCGTAATAACGGTGCCTCCACGGATGAGCGTAGACATTCAGGCCCCTCTCGGCTAGTTTCATCATATCGAAGTTTGCTTCACTATAGCCGTAACGCTGCGGCGCAGGAACCCCCGAGATGGAGAAGCCAATGGCACAGCCACCCACGCAGCGGGATTTCGTCGGATATGGCGAAACGCCGCCAGAGTTCCGCTGGCCGGGCAATGCCAGGGTGGCAGTTTCCCTCGTGATCAATGTGGAAGAGGGCGCTGAGCGCAGCATCGCCCGCGGCGACAAGGCGGACGACCTGGCGGCACACTGGATTCCCGCCCAGCCAGCAGCAGTGCGCAACATCGACCTGGAATCGGCCTTCGAATACGGCTCCAGGGCCGGCATCTGGCGCTTGCTGAGGATCCTGCGGAAACACGGAGTCCAAGCGACCGCCTTCTGCTGTGCCGCAGCGTTGCAGCTCAACCCTCCAATTGCTGCAGCGTTGGTTCGCGACGGTCATGAGATCGCAGATCACGGGTACCAGTGGGACACGCACACAGACCTCGACGACGACGCGGAGCAGCGCCTGATTGTCGCGTCCAGGGACGCGATTATGGAGAGTACAGGCCACGTCCCCACGAGTTGGTACTCGCGGGATGGACTCAAACCGGGGACCCGACAGGCTCTCGCTACCAACGGGTTCGCGTACGAATCGAACAGTTTCAATGACGACCTGCCGCATTGGGGCAGTGGCCAAGGAAATCCGCGCCTTCCAGTCCTGCCGTACGCGGGTGATACCAACGATTCCGGGCTGTTCAAGCAATTCCCCACCGCGACAGCGTTCGGCAACCACCTCACCGCCGCATTGGACATGCTGCTCGAAGATCCCCGCGGCGGCCCCTCCGTGATGAGCGTCGGACTACACCCCCGGCTCATTGGACGGCCGGCGTACGCAGTGGCGCTCGAGCGATTCATCTCCCACGCACGCCAGAAGGATGCCTGGTTCGCGACACGCATGGACATCGTCAATGCCTGGCTGGACGTTACGGCGGGCGGAGCAGACGACCGCTGAACACACGACGGCGGCGGGTCACCGGCGTTGCAGGGCACCTCATAGGGCCTCCGGGAAGCTGCCCTCGGGCCACTTCCATTCAGGGCCAGCCGCTTCTACTCCAAGGCCAGGAGCGCTCCCCATCCCGGGATCGGCCGGGCGACCCCGGCAATGCGGAGCAGGTGCCAAAGAGTCGCGATGGCACTGTCGACTACGGGAATGCCGAACTCCTGCTCAAGGCCGGCGACGAAGTATCCCGAGCGAAGGTTGGTTCCGATGCACACCACGGCATCCATGTCCGCAGTGAAGGCCGGCCTCATCAGGCCCACGACTCCGGACTTGTCCAGTCGGGCTATTTCCGGGTTGGTCATCACCACCTCAGGAAGCGAAATGCCTGTGACGTCAATGCCGTGGGCCGCGTACTCCTGGTGAATCAGGGAAGCAATAGTGGCGGGCCCTGGAAAAACGAGGCCGACGCGCGTCGCCTTCAAGACTGCAAGGGCCTCGACGACGGCCACGGATGCGGTGGTTGCGGGCGCGCCGCACACGGACTCAAGTCCGGCACAAAGTCCCTGATCGCCTGCGATGCCCGTCCAGGAACCGGATGTGCCGTGGAAGGCGATGGCTTGCAGCTCGGCGTCATTCAACAGGGAAGGAGCCTCTCCGAGGACTCCCAGGTCAACTGGATCATCAAGCCGGGGAGGCAGACGGAAGCGGCTGTAGTGCACTCCAAGATCGGGCTGTTCCGCAAGGATCGATGCTGTGAGGGTTTCCGCATTCGAATTGCTCGACGGCACCAGGATGCCAAGCCTGGTCTTCGGGCCGGGAGTGCCCACGTTTAGTGCGCTTTGCCGAGAGAGGGCGGCGTCGAGATCGCGAGCATGACTGCGGCCGAATTCGTTTGGTTGCTCCACCAATGTGGCAAGGAAGCGTCGTACGTCAGGCTGTCGCCGGCTTCCAGCACGAAATCCTGGCCACCGATGGTCGCCACCAGAGTGCCGGCCTGCAGGATGACACATTCCTCGCCCTCGTGGGAGTGCGGAACGTGTGCGCCCTCGAAGTTGGCTGGAATGGTCATGCTGATGACGCCGAGCTTGCGCTCCGAATCCGGAACGATCAGCTCCATGATGATGCCCTGGGAAGGAATTTCGATGCGTCGCCGATCGGCCCGGCGTACCAGCATGTGGTCCTGGCCCTCATTCGGGTCCATGAACATGCTTGCCAACGGAAGGTCCAGCGAGTTTGCCAAACGAAGCAGCGTCGCAAAGGAAGGATTACCGATTCCGCGCTCGATCTGGCTAATGAGTCCCGCGCTGACGCCTGCGCGTTCAGCAAGCTCCTCCACCGTGAAACGGCCGAGGCGTTGCTGTTTGATCATGGCCCCGAGATGGGCAATCCAGAAGTCGCGTTCCAGGGACTCGGTTACTTCGCCTTGTGCTGTGTCTGTACCGTCCACGACGACTCCTTCATTAGTCCTCGGTTTTGCGTCAGTATATCGAAGATGATTTCGCTTGGATGCCTTTTTGAAGGCAACGGTTTCGACGGCGGATGCGTCCTTGGCAAGGTTGCTCACGCCGCCCGCAACCCGGCGTAACCGGTAAGCATGGAAGCAACCTCTTTCTCCCAATAGACGGCACAACGGTCAGCGCCACGGCTGAAAACAGTCGCCGCTGCGGCCATTGCGGGCGCAGGAACTCCAATGCTGTAGCCAGCCCCTGCAACAATGTCGACCACATGCTTGATGGCATCCTGCAAGGCTTCGGGGCGCTCTTCTCCATGTCGACGGAGATCCGTGCCCAGGTCAGTCGGACCCACCCACCCTCCGGCAAATGCGTCACTGTCAACGAACTCCTTGACCCGTTCCACAGCTTCTGCCGTCTCGAACAACACGGTCAACAAGGGAGAGAAGGAATAGTCCAACCCAAAGGACGAAGCGGGCGTGACTTGGTGGGGACGTGAACCCACGGGGGCGTACCTCGTAGCCTCGTAAGCCCGTTCGAGTTGGTCCACGGTGCGCAGCTGCGGAAGGACTATCTCGTCTACCCCGGTGTTCGCGAAGGCCACCAGTGTGTTCGGTTCCAAGTCCGGTACCCGCACTGCCACGTGCACCCCGGAGCCAGCCAGCCGTTGCACTGCATCACGGCATTGCCGGACGGAAATCCCCGTCTGTTCAGCGTCCAGGACAAGGAAGTCAACCCCGGCATGCGCGAGGAGTGCCAGCAAAGTAGGGGTGGGGTCGGCGGTGATGATGCCAACGCTGCGTTTCAGGACCGGAGGCTGTTCCTGGTTCACGTGTGGTCCTCCTGAAAGTGATGATGACGAATGGATCTGGCCTTGGCGTCCGCTGGAGACTTCACTCATCCGGGACGAATAGCCAGTCAGCAGGCTTGCTCACACCCACTACGAGATCCACATTCTCTGAACCGTCGTTGGTGAGTCCGTGGGTAGTCCCGCGGGGGATGTAAATGCCATCGCCCGGTTTTGCCCGGTAAGTGAGGTCGCCAAGATGGACAATCGGGGTCCCGCTGACGACAACATAGAACTCTGATGCGTCCGGGTGATGGTGGCAGAGGTGGTGCTGGCCGGGAAGGATCCGGCCCCAGCTGACGCACAAATCATCTGAACCGCTGAGGTCCCGGGAGATGAGTGTGCTGACCAGGCCTTGGTCGCGCTGACCGTTGAGTCCTACCTTGTCCAAGGCAGTAAAGCCTTGCTCATGGACGTTGTGCACCAGCCGATCGATGTTGACTGTGGCTGTTTGCCCGTCTCCGGTTCCCATCACGCCGCCCCCTCGAAAGCAGCCTCGGCCGGTCTGGCGTTTACCTCCACGGGCGGGTGCTCCATCCACCACCGCGCAATCTCCTCACGGGTGGCGAACCAGACTCCCTCTTTGGCAAGGGCGTACTCAAGAAAACGGCGCACTCCGTGGGCAACGCTGGGCCGCCCGCCAATCCTCAAATGCAGCCCGACTGACATCATCTTGGGCACGGTTTCGCCTTCAATCAGCAGGCAGTCCAGAGAGTCCCTCAACACGTTGAAGAAATCCTCCGCGGTGCCCAGGCTCCCGTTGCCCCAGAAGCGGGCATCGTTCGTGTCACCCGAGTATGGCACCACCAAGTGATTGTGCGTGCCGGCCTTCACATAGTAGGGAAGATCGTCTGCGTAGGAATTGGAATCGTAAAGAACGCCTTCCTCGGCCAGGATGGTCCGGGTGTTCTCGGTGATGCCCTCACGGACATACCAACCCACCGGCCGCACTCCGGACACGGCCTCGACGGCGGCCAAGGACTTCCGGATTTCCTGCCGTTCTTCATCCGGCTCCATTCCCACCGTTCCGCGCCACTTGTAGCCGTGGGCGCAGATCTCATGACCATCCCGGACAATAGCAACGGCCGCGTCCGGATTCCGTTCAAGGGCAGCTCCACAGGCCATAACGGTTGCTGGAACGTTGTACTCCCTGAACATGCCCAGGTATCGCCAAATGCCGACGCGGCTGCCGTATTCGAAGAAGGACTCCTTCATAAGGCTGCGCCGCGAGGGGTCAGAGGACCATCCGCCAAAGATGGAAACGTCCTCGTCCCGCTCATCTCCTGCTTCGATGGAACTTTCAGCGCCTTCCTCGTAGTTCAGCACCAAGGAGACGGCAACCTTGGCACCGTGAGGCCAAGTGACAATCGGGGGATTCTCCCCATATCCAATCAGGTCCCGCATTGACTCTCTCCTTGCTGTTCATGGTGACGGGAGTTCATTTAGAGCCGCCGTCCTTCGTAAACCTTGCGGTGGGCCGCCAGCGATGTCTTGAGCATGCCCTGAACGTCATCAATGACGTTTCCGTGGGCGGGCCCTATCAAGGTGGCTGGGTAGTTTTCCAAGGATTCCTCGATGCTTCGGAACGCTCTGCCGACATCAACGAATTTGGTCCAGTACAGCGCACGGCCCGTGCCATACGCCGCCTGCTCCACGGACGGCGGTTCCGGCATCTCAGATGAGAGCAAGCGGCACTGCCCTGGCAGATGCACGGGTTCGTCGTCCTCATCCGGTCCCGGTATGTCGTGGATATAGGAAAAGCCATCGGAAACAAACATGATCCCCGCACCGGAGTCGTAGCCCCAGAGAGTGTTCTCCAGGTCGCGGATGTAAGCCGGAAGGAAATGGAACTCCCTGTCCCCCAGATCAATCGACTCCCCAGCACGCTTGGCTTGCAGACGATCTGCATACTCGGGGAAATGGAGTGCATAATCACGAACGTCCCCAACTACGACAGCCGAGGGATAACGCTCCAACAGAACGGGAAGATTACCAGCATGCGGGATTTCCGGATGCGTCGGGAAGACGTAGTCCAGCGATCTGCTTCCAAGGGCATTCTCCAGTTCGGCCAGGACCGTATCCCTGTGCGCGGGATCTCCCGTGTCCACCAGGATGGATGCTTCGGAGCCCATCACCAGATAAGACGAGACGTGGTAGTGGACTTCCTGTCCCTCGGCGCTGGCGGACAGGCAACCGCCCAGCCAATGCACACCCTCTGCGATGACGCGACCCTTGGTGGACTCCCCGCCCGAAACCTCGACACTCACTGGCTACCTACCTTCCTGATCGCCTCGGCCAGGATGGCGGCCTCGGCGGCAGATTCGCTAGCGCCAACGATTGGCTCGCCGTACCCGGGTCCGATCGCCTCAACCTGCCGCCGAAGGACTACTTCTTCAACGTCCCGCCCAATGTCCCTCGTATCCGCCTGGGCAAACCACTGGAACTTATGCAGTCCCGCCGCCGGGGAGCTCCCCACGGAGCTGTCTGGGGAGCGATGCGTGAATGCGTCCGAGGTCAGGAGCACCTTGGAGACTGGATCGAAGATCCAAAGTGTTGGCAGCAGCCGCATCAACGGCGATACGAACTCCAACGTCAGGCCGTCCATAACCTCCACTTCACGGGAGGTTCCAGGATTGACCATGATGCGCTGCGGTGATGCAGCCATCCTCGGCACCGTAATTCCCCCGGTGTACCAGACCGATTCGACATTGAACCGTGCTTCGATGGCCGGAAGGTTCAGGCAACATTCCATTTCCGTTCGTGTCAGCACCACAACCAGTGGTTCCCCTTGTTCCAGGAGAGAGTCCAGCTGCCGGATGATGTCTGCCTCATGAAGCCGGATACCCGTATCCACCAGCACCGAGCCGTTGTCTCCCTTAATGAGGTAGCAATTGACAGCCTGGGTGGTTCGGGTGCCGGGCGGGCACCAGCTGACGTTTTCATCCAGGACGATATTTGCTCCCAAACGATAAATGCGGTCTCCGATGAGGCTGTGGGCGCCGGTGACCGCCGCCCGTTGGGCTATACGTGGATTCAACGGCTTCTCCTCTCCGTGGTTCCGTCGGTCGAATCAGGAGCTGGCGCGGGCCGAATCCCACACCTCAATGGCTTGGTCCAGCGTGCAGACATCGTGGCGGGCCCTCATGACAGTCAGCGCAGCGTCGTGGATCACGGTGTCGTAGGCGCCCACGGCGTCCTCGATCAGGACTGCATAGAAGTCGTTATGAACCGCGTCCCGCAGCGTGGCCTCGACGCAACCGCCTGTAGAGACGCCTACCAAAGCGACTGATTCGATGCCCTGGCTCCGTAGCAGGAGCGCCAATTCCGTGCCCACGAATGCGCTGGGGCGGCGCTTGGTGATGACGACTTCGCCTTCTTCAGGCATGCACTCGGCGCAGAATTCCGTGGCCGGATCGCCCTTGAGGCTGAGCCTCCCAAGATCGATCGGCCGCCCGTTGGCAGCCGTGTACAAAGCCCGCAGCCAAGCGGCGGGCGAGCTGGCGCCGTCGGGAAGGTTTTCGACCCGGATGTGGAAGATCGGCACGCCATTCTTCCGCGCAGACTCAATTGCCCTGCCGCAGTTCTTGGCCACGGCAGGCATCATGCTCAGGTCGTGGCCGGAATCGCCGATGGCGCCGCCGGCGTAGACGGCTCCTTCCTGCATATCGATAACCACAAGGGCCGTAGTGGCCGGATCCAGTAACTCCTGCAGGGTGTCGCGGACCTGCTTTCCGCAGATTTCAATCATCGAAGTCTTCCTTCTGTAGGGTGATGCCGGCCGGGTTTCGACGGCGACCGGCCGGCATCACGCGTAGCTACCGGCGGCCTAGCGGCCCAGGGAATTGAAGTAGATTTGGCCGTTGGTCAGTGGAACCGCACCCGTGAGACCGTCCCTGGTAACCAGCACTCCCCTGGTTTCAACGAGCGACAGAATGGCTGCGCCCTCGTCCACCAGCCCGGCCATCTTCTTCAGGAGGCCATCGCGCTTTTCCGTTTCCTGGTCCGGAGTGGCTGCGAGTTCGCTGCGTGCCTTATCGAACTCCGGGTTGGACCACCCGGTGCTGTTGCTGGGAGCGGCCGTGCCGTAGAACGCGTAGCTGTAGAAGGCGGGATCGGCAATGACGATCGGCTCCGAGTACAGCACCGCCTGGTACCGGCCATCGATGAGCGCCGTCGAGAAGTCGGTGGAGCTGGCCACATTCTGCAATTGGACGTCGATGCCGACTTCCTTGAGCATGGACTGGATCAGGACCGCCGACTTGGCGGCTACGGGTCCAGGACGCGTAACGCTGTAGCTAAGGGTCATCGGGAAACCATTGCCATATCCGGCTTCGGTGAGCAGCTTCCTGGCCTCGTCCTTGTTGAACTTGTAGATCGGGGAGTCCCCGACATTGGGGAAGATCGAACCTGCGGGTTCACCAAAGCCGGCGTACGCACCCTTGATCAGCGCCTCGCGGTCGATGGCCATGGAGACTGCGTGCCGAACCTTGGGGTCGGCAAGCGGACCGGTCTTCGTGTTGATCATCATGGTGTCGCGGGTCTGGCTGGGGCAGTTGAGGACAGTCACGCCGGGAGACTTCTCCAGTGACTTGTACTGGTCGTATTCAAACCCATTGGCTACCTGCACTTCGCCGGTTTCCACCAACTGGCTGCGGGTAGCGGTGCTCTGGACAGCCTTGACGGAAACGCGCTTAACCGTTCCGCGAGTGCCCTCCCACTGAGGATCGGCCGTCACCGTCAGGGAAGCTCCGGGAGTAAACTCTTCCAGCTTCCAGCCGCTGTAGTCGGCGAGGTTCTTGGAAAGCCAGGCGTTGGCGGTGGGGTCATCCGCCGTGGCATGCTTCTTTGCCTCGGTGCTGTCGTGGATGTAGAAGAGGTTGTTTTGCAATGATTCTTCTGTGTAAGAGGTAAGCCCCGTGGTGTTCAACTGGAAGGTGCGCTCGTCGATCACCTTGACCAGATTGTCAACGTTGAAGCCGCTGCTCTTCAGCGTCCCCTTCATAACCGGCTGACGCTTCATGCCGATGTCGAAGCTCCATCGGACATCCTCGGCCGACAGTGTGTTTCCAAACTGACTGGTGAGCTTGCGAAGGGTGACTATCACGCCCGTTCCGTCGGGGCTTGGTTTGGCGCTTTCGGCCAGCCTGCCCGATACCTCTGTGGACGGCGCGGGGCAAGACTTTCCGTCGCTTGTTCCAACCTTGTATTCGAGGAGTTGCGAGCCGAGTCCACTCAGCACCACGTGGGAGGCGCTGCCGCCCCACGGTGCGGGCGTCAGGCTGTCAGGCAGGGCGCCCACAGCAACAACAACGTTTTCAATGGATTTGGTAGCTGCAGTTTGCGGGGCTGGACCCCCGCAGGCAACAAGGCTTGTGGTGAGGGCTATTGCAGCGCCTCCGGTGAGCAAACGCAGACTTTTCATGAAGGTGGCTCCGTTTATTGGGGGGGGAAGCTACGGCTGTGCAGTCTCGTAGCGGTATGCCCGCTTGTGGCCGGCCCGGATGATGGGCTCCACATCGCGGATGTTGCTAATGAAATTGCCGTGGGTTGGGGCCACGGATGTGACGCCGAGTTCATCAATAAGGTGAAGGACGCGGTCATATACTGCGTCTGCGTCGTTTGCGAAGCGTGCCCAATAGAGGGCACTTCCGGTGAAGAAGGCCGCGTTCTCGACGGCGATGGGAACCTGCAGTTCTCCGGTGGTCAAACCGCATTCGCCCGGGAGGTGTACCGGGTCTTCGTCGTCGAGCTCGGGGCGGTGCATGTAACAGAAACCGTCGGCGGTGAAGAGCACGCCGGCTCCAGGCGCGAATCCCCATTGGGTGTTGGGCAAGTCCCGGATGAGGGCTTCCACCACCACAAACTCCTGCCCACCAAGATCCACCTTGTCCCCGGGCACCTTTGCGTGGAGATTCGGAATGATCTGCGGGTAAAACAAGTGGTAGTCGCGGATGTCACCCACCACCTGGATATTCGGATACTTCTCCACGAGCCTTGGCAGGTTTCCGGTGTGCGGAAGCTCAGGGTGCGTGGGGAAGACGTAGGTCAGCTCCCGTCCATCCAGCAGCTCATCCAGAGTGCTTGAAATGATTGGCCAACTGGACGGGTTACCGGTATCGACCAGGATTGACGAGTGTTCGCCCTGGACCAGGTAGGTGGAGTTATGGCCGTGGATCACGCGGTCGGCCAAGTGGAACGGGAGGCAGGAACTCATCCACGTGACGCCCTTCGCGACGCTGCGTGGGAGGTCGCTGCTCATCGTCTCTACGAGTTGTTCTTCCATGATTCTCTCCTAAACCAACTGCGGGGTTAGCGCGTCGAGCATGAAATCGAGGTGCCGCCGAACCACGTCGCGTCCTTTGAGAACGCAGCCGCGGGAAGGTGCGATGATCTCTGGATCCAAGGTGTCGAACTTGTCCTGAAGCCACTCCCTCAGGGGCTCGCACGTGGAGCGCGGGATCCACTCGTACTTCGCATACAAGTGTCCGGCCACCTGTTCCACCGTGGTGGTGTCCTCCACCGTGGAGTCGATAATGCGCTTGCCGTCGGGCCGGTCCATAACGCCGTGCGTGAAGGTATCCGAGGTGAACAGCGTGCCCGTTTCCTGGTCCCAACCCCAGAAGGTGGGAAGGAGGCGCAGGAGGGGCGATTCCACCTGGAGCACGCGGCCGGGTGCTATCTGGATCTCGGCAGCCCTGGCCAGGGAGTCACCTTCTTCGGTTCTGTGCGCGTCGATCTGGTGGCGCCTCCCGCGTAGTGCCATCCTGCTCAGGTCATCGAAGGCATCGAAGGGGTTGATCACCCCGCCAGTGAAGAGCCGCTCGATGTCGAACCGCCCGGCGATCCGTTCGAGGTTGGACACACAGTCCATCTCGCTTCGGGTGAAGAAGATGGATACTCCCCCGCCTTCACCAATGAGCTCCGCCAGGTCGTCAAGGATCTCTTCGCTGTGGACAGCCAAACCTGAATCAACCAAAAGGCTGGAGGTTCCTTCGGCCAGGAGGTAGGCGTTCGACGGCTGGAAGCCTGTTGCACCTTGCGGAACCCAGCTCACACGGCCGTCGAGCGGGATGTTCCCGCCAAGGACCGTCAACTTGTCTGCATGCAATGAAGTGAACATATCTTCAATCTATTGAATCTGGAGGGTTTGTCAAGGATTTTCTTTGGGCGCCTAACCCTGCTGCACGGCAGGCTCTACGACCGGCTCTGCAGCAGGGGCCGGTTTCGAGGGACGCCTAACGCCACTTTTTACGTTGTTGCGTGTCCTGGGATCCAGCAGCGTAATCAGGGTGTCCAACAGCACATAACCAAGGAGGCTGGTAGCACCCATGATCAGCACAAACCCCTGTATGACGGGTACGTCGCCCTTAAGCACCCCGTCCAATGACCAGCCACCAACACCTGGCCAGGAGAAGACACTTTCCACAATTGCCGCACCGCTCAACGCGGCGGCAAACAACAGCACCATGTAGGTCATCAAGGCTCCCCTCACGTCGCTGAGGGCGTAGCGGAACACCTGCAGCGGCTTCAGTCCGCAGGCCCTCGCAAATTCGATCTGCGGTGAGTTGAGGACTTGGAGGAGACCGGTCCTGACGGTCTTTCCAAAGGGAGCCGCAAAAAACAAGCCCATGGTGATAATCGGCAGCACTGCCCTGCTGAGGATGGATTGCATCGTCCCCCATTGCCCGGCGAGCATCGCATCCAGCGCCAAAGATCCCGTGACTTTAGGTGGCGGGATATCGGAGCTGGAAAGCATGCCCAAGGGTGCGGGGGCCAGATGGAGTTGCTGATAGAAGATAAAGAGAAGAAGGAGCGCCAGGACAAACTCCGGCATGGCCATGAGGACGGAGACCCCTGCAGTGAATGCCTTGTCTGCCACGCGCCCATATCGGTAGGCCGCAAGGGTACCCATTCCCATTCCAATGAGCAGGGCCAGCACCAGCCCAGGCACCAGATAGACAAGCGTGTTGGGCAACCGCGTCCAGATCTCGCTGGAAACCGAGCTTCCGGTGAAGAAGGAATTTCCCAGATCTCCGCTCAACGTCCGGCCAATGTAATCGAAGTAGCGGTCCCAAAAAGGCTTGTCCAAACCGAGCTGGCTATTGATCCGGGCGATATCAGTTTCAGTAGCGTACTCACCCAATAGCGCCACGGCCGGGTTACCGGGGAGCAGGGAAACCAATCCAAAGCTCAGGGTAATGAGACCCAACAGGAGTAAAAGGGCAATAACAATACGGGAGAGGATGTACCGGATCATGCCATGGCCTCCTTGGCTCCTGGGTTGTAGGGAATGGGCGGCATTGCCGCGGACATCAGGGCCTGCGTGTAGGGCTCCTGGGGATTTGAAAGAACGTCATCCGTGGAACCTGTTTCAACGAACCGTCCGCGGTGCATGACAGCCACGCTGGTACAAAAGTGACGGACTGTATCAATGTCGTGGGAAACGAAGACATAGGTCAGGCCCCTGGCCACCTGGAGCTTGGCCAACATGCGCAGGATGGATGCCCGGATGGTCAGGTCCAGTGAGGACGTCGGTTCATCCAGGACCACCAGCGTCGGGTCAGTGACGAGGCAGCGGGCAATGCCCACCCGTTGCTGTTGCCCACCACTGAGGTTGGCGGGACGCCTGCCGAGGAAATCCTGCGACAACCCCACCTCTTCGAGCGTGTCCGTGACACGGCGCAGACGTTCAGCCCGGGAGCCATATGTCTTCGCAACGATCAGCGGCTCTTCGACGATTTGGCGGATCGTCAAACGCGGGTTCAGGGACGCGAAAGGCTCCTGGAACACAATCTGCCAGCGCCGGCGTCGTTTTCTTAGCTGCGCTTTCGACAAGTCCCGGATGTCCTCGCCCTCCAGGAGGATCGTGCCCGAATCGGCTTCAATGAGCCTGAGAATCAGGCGGCCCAGTGTGGACTTGCCGGAGCCGCTCTCGCCAATGATTCCCAAGGTTTCGCCCCGTTCGACGGCCAATGAGACTCCGTCCACCGCAGTGACGAGTTGCCCTTGGGGGCTTCGGAACGTTTTCCTGACATCCTTCAGTTCGATGATGGGCATGGTTAGGCACTCCTGGATGGAGAGAGAACGGTGGGATTCGTTGTGTCGGAAGTTTTCGGCTGCGTGCCGGCAGGCCTCTCGGCCTCCGGCTCTGCTTTGCCGGGCGCAGCGGCCTTCGGCTGCACTACTGAGTCAAGCAAGGACACGGTGTAGGGATCCTTCGGATGGACAAAAACCTCAGACACGGGACCATGTTCAACAATCCGGCCGCGGTACATCACCAGGACGCGATCGCAGTAATTGGCCACCACTCCAAGGTCATGCGTGACGATCAACATCGACCGTCCACTCCCTTTCGTCAACCGGGTGAGCGTGTCCAGTACCTGGCGCTGCACGGTGAGGTCCAGGGCCGTGGTCGGTTCATCCGCAATAACCAGACGTGGGTTGAGGTACAGCGCCATGGCGATGACGACGCGCTGAGCCATACCGCCGCTGAGCTCGTGCGCATAGCCACGCATTACCCGTTCGGGTTCGTTGACACCGGAGGAGGCCAATAAGTCCAGCGCCCGGCCACGTAATTCGGCGTCCGCCCTCAGCCCGTGGGCTTTGGCGATGTTTGCGAACTGCTTCTCGATGCGGACCACCGGATTCAACGCGCTGAAGGGGTTCTGCGCCACGAAGCCGATCTCTTTGCCACGGATATGGCGAATCTGCCGCTCAGGCAAACGGACCAGATCCTGGCCGTGGAATTCGGCAGTACCTTCCATGACGCGTCCGGGAGGCATCAGCAGCTTGATCACCGAGCGCACAACAGTGGACTTCCCTGATCCCGACTCACCCACGATGCCCACGACTTCGTTGACGCCGACATCGAAGGAGATACCGTGCAGGGCCCGCGTTATTCCGCCGCGGGAGTGGAACTCGGTGACGAGGTCCTGTACGTGAAGTCCTGTCATCATCGCGCCCTTTCCACTCGCTCGATCTTGGTTTCGATTCCCCCGGCGATCACGTTCAGGGAACCAATCGCCAGGAGCATGGCAAGCGTGGGAAAGGCAGCAGCCCACCATTCCCCGCGAATCAGCATGCTGACGCCATCGTTGATCATTGCCCCCCACGTGGGTGTAGGCGGCTTCACGCCTACACCCAGGAAGTTCAATGCAGCAATGGTTCCGAGCGCGTTGGCAGCGGTGAGCGTTGCCTGCACCAGGACCACGCCATATGCGTTGCGGAAGATGTGGTTGAAGGCGATGCGGATCGGAGAACAACCAATCGCTGCGGCAGCCTCCACATATCGCGCGGACCGAAGTGCCAGCGCCGCAGCGCGGGAAAGTCGCACAAACCTGGGCGCAGCCACAATAGCGATCGCAAGGACCACGTCCGTCGCCCCACCACCCATCAGCTTGATGGAGACCACCGCGATCACAATGATCGGAAGGGCTGCAAATGCGTCAATGACGCGCATGATGGCATCGCCGAGCTTGCCGCTCGTTGCGAACAGGCCCAAAGGAACGCCAACTACCAGCGACAGTGCCGTGGCGGCGAGGGCAACTGGAAGGTCCAGCTTCGCAGCCTCGATGGTGCGGGAGAAAATGTCCATCCCATTTCCATCAGTGCCAAACCAATGGGTGCCGTTGGGTGCAATACCGATTGCGTCCGTATCCGGACGCAATGGGTCGTGCGGCAGCGGAGCCACCATGGCCATAAGCGGCAATCCCACAATGATGGTCACCGCGATTGCGACCATGATGGTGCTCGACCGGTTCATCAGGAGGCTCTGGCCGCGGCGGGCCCACCCCGTGACGCGGAGGCCGGGCGATGTACGCGGAAGCCCTTGAATGCTCATGGAGCCTCCTCACGAAGTCCGCGGGAGTTTGAGAGGGAGTTGTTAGGTGTGCTCGCGTTGAGCCCACTCACAATGTATTGAAGATCGTCCTGGCTACGGACCGATGGCTGGTACATGTTCAGCTCCTGTTCGGACCTTGACGGGCGAGGGCCTCATATCAAAGTCTCATCACTTTATTGAATTTGACTGTAGCGCCAAGTGTGACGAATTGCACTCCTTTTTGGGAAAATCGCCGGATTGGCGCACTTATAGGAGCTGCAGTGCGGATTCTGCCACGCTTGCCCCTCCGTGGCCACTTGTGCCCCTGGAAGCGGCCACAAGACAGTCGGAACCATTGACATCACCGAGAAGTGACTTCAATATAGTGAGCAAGTGCCGCTTGAGATGAAGCTGCTGGCTGTCATGCCCGCCAGCACAGATAAATGAGGAACGGAACCTACCATGGACGACTTTCAAGAAGCAGCAGCCGCAGTTGGCACCAGGCAGCCAGCTCCCGGCCAGCCAGTAAAGTACCTCCTCCACGACGGTGAGCTGGTGGACTATGCCGATGCCCGCCTTCATGTGCTGAGCACATCACTGAAGTACGGCGTCGGGGTCTTTGAGGGCTTCCGCGCGTACTGGAGCGAGGACGAGCAGCAACTGTACGCGTTCCGGGTGGCCGACCATATGAAGCGACTGATCGATTCCATGCGGGTCGTGGAAATCGAGGGCCCACAGGACATCGACCAGCTCGGCGACCAGCTGCTCGGACTCATTCGCGCCAACGACCTGCGGGGCAACCTCCATATGCGGGCGCAGGTATTCGTCGATTCCAAGGATGGCAAGCCGGAAGACACGGGTCCCTCTACTGTCTTCATGGCAGCCATTCCCATGGGCAACTACTTCGGCGCAACTGGCCTGGATGTGCAAATCAGCAGTTGGGCCCGCCTCTCCGATCGGTCCATGCCGCCCAGGGTCAAGTCAATTGCCAATTACCAGAACGGGAGGCTGGCCCTGTTGGAAGCCAAGCGAAACGGCTATGACGCCGCGCTGCTTCTTACCGAAAGCGGACATGTGGCTGAAGGCGCCGGTTACAACGTCTTCATGGTCCGCCAAGGGAGGCTCTGCACTCCCCCCGTCACCGACAGCATTCTTGAAGGAATCACCCGGGACAGTGTCCTGCACCTCGCCCGGACGGAACTGGGGCTCGACGTCGACGTCCGGCCCATCGACCGCACCGAGCTGTACTCAGCTGAGGAAGTGTTTGTCTGCGGCAGTGCCGCAGAAGTAAACCACGTTGCCTCGGTTGACCGCACAACTATCGGCGACGGAACAGCCGGAGACCTCACCCGCAGCCTCCAGGACCTCTACCGTAGGGCCGTGATCGGGCAGGTCGCCCAAGACCAGAACTGGGCAATACCCGTCTACCCGTCCTGAATGGAGGCACCCATGAACGAAACGCAGACGCTGCAGGAAGTGCCGCGCGTCGGATTTGGCAACGCCTCACTATCCTTCGAGTCCGCAGCCAAACCAGAACTTACCGTCGATCAGGGCGAGCATTTCTGGCTGGATGCGCGCAGCCTGCTCACTGGTGGCCTCTTCGAGGAGACCGGGGAGTACGAGAAACTGTCCATCCCTGTCACTGGTCCGGTTGCCATTCGCGGAGTGAACCCCGGCGATATTTTGCGAATAGACATCCACGAAATCAGGATCCACGATCGCGGTGCGATGGTGACGCTGCCAGGACGCGGCGGGTTCACCGACGGCCTGGGACGGGCAGGCCATGTAGTGGAGATCGCCAATGGCCATGTTGTGTTCGATGAGGACACAACCATTCCTGTGCGTCCCATGGTGGGGAAGATCGGAGTGGCACCTGTGGGTGCCGGCCCGAACTCCAGCACCGTAGGAATCCATGGCGGCAATATGGATTGCAAGGACGTAACTGCAGGTTCCGCCGTCGTGATCCCTGTCCAAGTAGCCGAGGCGATGCTGTACGCCGGCGACCTGCACGCGGCGCAGGGGGATGGCGAGTGCTCGCTGACCGCGGTCGAGGTCGAAGGCAGCGTGCGGCTCTCCTGCACGGTTGTTCCTGGGCCCACAATTCGAGTTGCAGACGGCATCCAGCGGCCAGTGGTCCTCAGCGGCGGTTCGGTCATAACAATCGGCGACGGCGACACCCTGGATGAGGCGGCAAGGCTCGCCTTGGACGACATGCTGGAACTGCTCCAAAGCGACAGGCAATGGTCGCGCGAAAAGACCGCGATGCTGCTGAGCGCGGCCGCGGACGTGTCCGTTTCACAACTGGTCAACGCCCGTGTCTCGGCCAAGGTCACGCTGGCCTCGCGCTATTTCAGAACTGAACCCTTCTCCTTGGAAACTCCCGACACTACGAATGCGCAGGTCCCCCATGTTTGATCTCCTCCTGACCAATGGGTTGGTCGTCACGCCCTCCGGAGCCAGCAAGCTGGATATTGGTATTTCCGATGGCAAGATCGTCTCGCTTCGGGCACCGGGCGCGGGCGCACCCGACGAAGCCCGGCAGACGGTGGACCTTAAGGGTCAGCTCGTGGTGCCCGGCGGCGTGGACCCACACGTCCACACGAATTCCGTCCTTCCAACCGCTGCCGAGAGCGGCATCATGTGCTTCGGACCGGACCGCGTCAGCGAGGGCGCCATTTACGGCGGGACCACCACGCTTGTTGATTTCGCACATTGGAAGCCCGGTGACGAACTGTCGGAATCGTTCGCGCGGAAGTCCGCCGAGTGGGCCGGCTCTACCTACACCGATTACGCGCTGCATGGGACGTTCAAGGAACCCGAAATTCCCTTCGAGGTTTTGGAGCAGATTCCTGACGCCGTGGCAGGCGGCCACGGCAGTTACAAGGTGTGGATGACGAATACGACGCCGACGCGGCCGAAACAGAAAACTGACTTGGGCAACATGTGGGGGCTGATGGAGCAAACGGCTGCCGCCGGCGCGATGCTCGCTGTGCACGCCGAAGACGACGACATCGTCATGTACTCCTACAAGAAGTTGCAGCGGGAGGGCAAGACCGGCATCGAGTACATGCATCACGCACACAACAACCTGTCCGAGAAACTTTCATTTCAGCGGGCGATTACGCTTGCCCAGCACGTAGGTGCACCCATCTACCTGATGCACGTCAGTGCGCGCGAAGGCGTGGACGCCATTCGCGAGGCCCGCGGACGTGGCCAGGCTGTATACGGAGAGATCCTTCCCCACTACGCCTATTTCACAGCGGACGACTACCGGCAGAAGAACGGCGCGATTTATCACACGTACCCGTCTCTGAAGTCCGAGGATGACCGTGACTCGATGTGGGAATCGCTGCTCAATGGCTCGCTCAGCACCCTGGCCACTGATGGAGTGTGCACCGATCTGGACGTCAAAACGCGTGGCAAGACCATATTCGACGCCACCGGAGGCCATGCCGGGGTGGAAATGCGGATGGCCGTGGCCTACACCGAGGGCGTCGCAAAGCGTGGCCTGGACCTGACGCGTTTCGTCGATATAACGTCTGCGAATGCGGCGAAGATCCTTGGCCTCTATCCACAGAAGGGCGTTATCTCGATTGGCAGCGACGCTGACCTGGCAGTCCTTGATACCAGTGCGGAACGCCAAATTACGGCCTCGGATCTTCACGAGGCAGACTACACACCCTGGGAGGGCTACAAAGTTGCGGCGTGGCCGAGCATGACCGTGCTCCGCGGAACAATCGTGGTGAAGGACCGGAAGCTACTCAAGGGTCCCGGAGGTTCCCTGCTCAAACAACGCGTGTCCAGCGACGTGCTCAACCGGCCGGCTTGCTGACTGCCCCGCAAGGATAGGCTGAAGCCCTGCCCGCTGGCCGAGGAACGGGCAGGGCTCCGGCCGCTACGACACCAGCGCGCGATACTTTGCCCGTCGCTGCTGGAGCCCGGGGGCACCCCGCCGGGCAAGGCCTTGGAGCTCGACGGCGATCACGTCACCTATGCGGCGGCAGAAATCAACGGGTTCTTCCGCGGCATCGGGATTCTCCTCCACCACCACGTCTACCACTCCGCTGGCTGCGAGCGCGGCAGCCGTGATGCCCTGGCTCTCCGCGAGTGCCTGTGCGTGCGAAACGGTCCGGTGCACGATGGCGCTGGCACCCTCCGGCGGCAGCGGTGCGAGCCAGGCGTTCCGGGCAGCGATGGTCCGGTCGGCGGGCAGCAGTGCCAGTGCCCCTCCTCCGGTACCTTGGCCCATCATGACCGATAACGTTGGCGTTCCGAGGCCCAACAGGTCATAGAGGGACCGGGCAATTTCGGTGGCCAGCCCACCCTCTTCGGCTTCCTTCGACAGTGCGGCACCTGCAGTGTCGATGATCGTGACGAGCGGCAGGTTCAGTTCCTCGGCGAGCCGCATGCCACGCCGCGCGTCCCTCAAGGAGGCGGGACCCATCGCTACGGGCCTGTCAGCAGCAGCTGCATCGGAGCTGGTGCGGTGATGCCCCACCACCACACAGGAGGTCCCGCCAAAGCTGGCCAGCGCCACGAGCATTCCGTGGTCCTTGGTGCCATCGCCCGCACCGCGCAGCAGCACCACACCGTCCGCGGTCTCCCGGAGAAGCTCACCCGGAGACGGCCTGAGCGGATCCCTTGAGCGCAGCACGGACTCCCACGCGCCTACGTCCGAGGTCACTGCAGCCCCAGCATCCCGGGACGTGGCTGGGGCGTCCGCGCTGAGCAGGGAGGCAGCCACCGGGGTCACGGCAACGTCAGGACGCAACAGGTCCAGAACACGCCCAAAGTAATCGCGCAGTCCTTCAGCGGGAACCACGGCGTCCACCAGGCCGTGATCGAACAGGTTCTCGGCGGTCTGCACTCCTGAAGGGAACTGCTCGCCATGCAGGGCCTCGTACACGCGCGGGCCGAGGAACCCCAAGAGAGCACCCGGCTCAGCCGCGGTGACGTGCCCCAACGAACCCCACGACGCCATGACGCCCCCGGTGGTGGGATGCCGCAGATACACCAAATAGGGCAGCCCGGCCGAACGATGCGCCTGGACCGCCGCCACAATCTCCACCATGGCCAGGAACGCACTGGTTCCTTCTTGCATGCGGGTCCCGCCCGACGCCGGCATGGCCACGAGCGGGAGGCCCAGATCCGTTGCACGTTCGACGGCGGCTACGAGCCTTTGCGCCGCGTCTCGCCCGATCGAGCCGGCCAGGAAGGCAAAGTCAGATGCGACAACCACCACGCGGTGGTAGCGTATCCGGCCTTCGCCCGTGAGGACGGACTCATCACTGCCGGACTTCTCGTGCGCCGCTTCAAGGTCGGCAGCGTAGTCAGCGGACACAGCATCAGCCGAACCCGAGGAACCCTGCGCGCCACGAACCGGACGATCCCACGAAACGAAAGTCCCGGCGTCGAGCGTTTCCTCCAGCAACTCCCGGACTCCAAGCCGACGGCGGGTGGCAGTTGTCGCCATTCAGCCCACCTCCCCGGCGGCGAGCCATTCGCGGATACCGTCGCCGTGCTGGTTGAGCAGCGGCGGCGCGGTGTGGGCACGGCGTGTGGACTCAGCGCCGTCGGCGTTGTCGAAGAAGCGCAATGGAGGCCCCGGCAAAGTGACGGGCCCCAGAACGGGGTGTTCGACGCCCACCAGCAGTCCTTGCGAGGCAAGCTGCGGCCACTCGTAGACTTCCTTGAGTGTCCGGACTTTCCCGGCCGGAATGCCTGCGTCGCTGAGCTTGGCGAGGAGTGGCTCGGCGTCGTAATCGGCGAAGGCAGCCTCCACAACGTCGATGACATGGGAGCGGTTTCGGACCCGGTCCGCGTTCATGGCCAGGCCAGGAGCGTAGGGGTCGATTCCAAAGGCGGCAGCAAACGCCGCCCACAGCTTCTCGCTCCCGACGCTGATCTGGACACTGCCACCCCGGCAGCGGAAGAGCCCGTACGGCGCAATGGACGGGTGATGGTTTCCCTGCGCTTCCGGGGCTTCACCGGCAACGGTGACCTTGGTGCCCTGGAAGGCGTGGACACCCACAAGGGACGCAAGCAGCGACGTCCGCACCACTTGCCCGCGGCCCGTATGCTCCCGTTCCAGCAAAGCAGCCACCACGCCATACGCACCGTACATCCCGGACAGGAGATCGGCGATCGGCACACCCACCCGCTGTGGATCATTGGGCCCGGAACCGGTGAGGGACATGAGCCCGGCTTCGCCCTGCACGATCTGGTCATAGCCGCTGCGGTGCGATTCAGGACCGTCATGGCCGAAACCTGTGATGGAGAGGATCACCAAGCGCGGGTTGATGCGGTGCATGGCGTCGGTGCTGAAGCCGAGCCGTTCCAGAACCCCTGGCCGGAAGTTTTCCACCACGACGTCGGCGCGCTCCAACAGTTGACGGAGGACTGTCCGGCCGTCCTCGCTCTTGAGGTCCAGCGTGAGGGATTCCTTGTTGCGGTTGCAGGACAGGAAGTACGTAGCTTGCGGATCGTCCTCCGGACCCACGAACGGCGGACCCCACCCGCGCGTATCGTCTCCCGTACCCGGGTTTTCAATCTTGATGACCCGCGCCCCAAGATCGCCCATCATCATGGCGGCGTGCGGACCGGCAAGTGCCCGGCTGAGGTCCACCACGAGCCTGCCGGCGAGCGGGCCTTGGGCTGATTGCAGGTTTGGGCTTACCGACGGCGGTGCGTCTGTGGCGCTTTGTGGTTGGGTCAAAGAATCTGTCAGAGCTGAAGTCATGGGAATGTCCTTGAAATTCTCAGTTGCCCAGCCGGGACATCAGCACGGCGACGGCGGCCGAGACGCCTCCGGCCAAGGAGCCTTCCAGCTCGGGGGCGAAGAACGGCGAGTGGTTGACGGGGATGGGACCGGGGCCCTCGTGCCCGGCTGCAGGAATTCCGCCGAACATCCAGAACACGGACGGCACTCCGATCGCCGTTCCCAGGTGCCCGAAGTCTTCGCTGCCCATCATCGGAGGGGTGATTTCCACCGACTCAGTCCCCAGCTGAGCGCGCAGTGCCTCGATCACGGCAGGAACGGCGTCGGGATCGTTGAAGCATTGCGGGAAGCGGTACATCTCCTCGATCTCAGGCTTCGGCGCGCCGGATGCGGCAGCCTCGGCCTCGATGATGCGACGGACAGCGGACAAGACTTGTCCGCGGACATCCTCGTCGAACGTCCGGATGTTCAAAGTGAACTCCGCCGACGCCGGGATGATGTTCTCCTTGAGCCCGGCGTGAAAGGTACCGACCGTTACGACGGCGGACTTCCGCGGGTCCAGCTCGCGGGACACAATCCCCTGGAGCCGGGTGACCATGTGCGCGGCCATAACGATTGGATCGATGGCATCCTGCGGCTGGGAGCCATGCGACTGCTGGCCGTGAACCGTGACGCGGAGCGAATCGGCCATGGCCGCCACGGGACCGCTTGAAATGGCGACCGTTCGCACAGGGCGCGGCATGACATGCTGCCCGAAGACCACTTCCGGCCGGGGAGCCTTGTCCCACAGCCCGTCGTCGAGCATCGCAAGTGCGCCTGCCGCGGTCTCCTCCCCCGGTTGGAAAATCAAGACCAGGGTCCCGGACCAGGCATCCCGGTTCCCTGCCAGCACCTCGGCGGCACCGAGCAGGCTGGCCACGTGCGTGTCGTGGCCACAGCCGTGCATTACCGGAACCGACGTGCCGTCCGGCAGCGTTCCGGTGTCCTTGCTGGCGTAATCCAGCCCGGTGGCTTCCTCGATGGGCAGGCCATCGGAGTCCGCACGGAAGGCAACCACAGGACCGTCGCCGTTCCTGAGGATTCCCGCCACCCCTGTGCCACCGCAACGGAAATGCTCAATGCCCAGTGCGTCCAACTGCTCCTCGATCAGTGCGGCGGTGGCGAACTCCTGCATGGACAGTTCCGGATGCGCGTGAAGGCGCCGGTACAACGAGTGGAGCTTGGTTGTCTGTTCGCTGTCGAGCTGAAGTGCGGTAGCTGTTTGGGTCATGGTCCTGTCTTCCTTGTTTGTCAGTCGGGAGTTGTTTCGGGCGTGGCCGCTACTCGATGTGGATCGGCTTGGCCTCCATGACCTGCTTTCCGCGGAAGAACCACGCCAGCAGGATGGTTCCCAGCACGGCGATGGCGGTGGACACCATGGCCAGCGACGGCGCCAAGGGGAGCACCACGAAGACGACGACCGCCGAGACCAGGAGCGCGAAGACCGTGGTGCGGGGCTGCTTCATGGACACGATGGCCTGCACCAGGACTGCACCAAGAACCGTGGGCAGAACATACAGGCGGGTCACGAGAAGTACAGACGGCGGAATGACGCTGATCAGCCAGCTGCCCAACAGCCCGACGAAGATCGCGAGGGAGATCAGGTGGACTGCGGCAGCACCGCAGATAGCGACGACGGCGGCAAGCTCCGCACGCTTACTGCCCGGCTTGGCGCCGATGTTGGTTTGGGCGATCAAGGCCGCCGGCAGGAGCTTGTTGGAGATGTTGCCGATCATGAAGGCCTGGTACATGGCGGCTGGCCCGAGGATTGGGAAGTACGTGAGCGGCTCAACGATCCAGATGATGCCGAACGTTGCGGCGACGGCTGCGAAAGCGATCCAGAGTTGGGCAGGGCCGATGTCGAGGCCGCTGGCAAAGACCAGATACAGCGGCCCGGCGATGGAGATCAGCAATCCGCCGATCATGGTGATCTGTCCCCAGCGGGACGTGGTGCGGTTGAAGTCCGCCATGGCGGTATTCGTGGTAGCGGGAGCGGAAGTAATGGAAGACATGAGGGGTGTTCCTTTCGTGCTCAGTGGTCTGGGCTGCAGGGCGGGAGTCGGGGTCAGGTGCTGGCGCCGTGCGCTCAGGCACCGACTGCCGGACCGACGGCGAGGTAGGCAGCGCCCAAGCCGATGACGATTGAGAATCCCAGTCCCCATTCGCGCAGCCAGCTCTTGCCGAGCTTCTTGGCCAGCAGCAGGCAAATACCCATGACCGCCGCCGAGACAACGAAGGACAGGACGTGGATCCCGGATTTCGGCAGCTCGGTGAGTCCCAGGCAGGAGAACGCGCCGATCAAGGCGGCTGCAGGGACGATCGCCATGGCCGCCGGATTCACGGAACGGATCTTGGCGTCGCCCTTGCGGAGCAGCGGGGTCAGGATCAGGGTGGCAAGCATCCACATGGCGCCGCCGATGCTCATGGCGAAGAACGCGACCGCGAAGACGCTCTGCGTGTAACTGGCGTCGCCGAGTTTTGCTCCCATTGAACCGGCGGCGATGCCGGCTGCGGATACGTCGTAGGCGGCCGATCCGATCAGGCCAATCCTGGACAGGACAGCCGGCGCGCCAAAGAGCCCCAACAGGGCAATGGCCACGAGTGAAACGGCGAGTGAGGGTCCGATGGCCGAAACGGCTCCGGAGCGGAACGACGTCTTGATGTCCTGTGCGCTCATGTTCACGGAGGGAGCTGCGCGGCGGGCTGCCTTCATGAAAATGAGGGACTGGATGATGATGACGCCGAAGACGCCGGCAACGCAGATCCACAGGACGGGGTTGTTCGCGGTGGACAGGATGTCGGTTGAGCCGTTCGCGGCGAACGGTTGGAGTGCGAGGGATTGAAGTGCCAGGGGTTGATACATGGGGAACCTCCGGTTGGTGCCCGGCGCCAGTCCGCGGTCGACGTCCTTGTCCGGTAGGTACTGCGCTAAGGGCAAATCCTTGCCCAACGACCAGATCGGCCAGTGGGTTAGCAACACCTTCCGCTATGAGCCGGATCACACACAATAGCTGACGGAATCAGCCATTTGATTGGCCGAAACAGTCAAACGAGGCCTCCTTGAAAGCTCCGACTTCCGCACCCTGATGTGACGGGGCACACTTTCAGGCAGAGAACACCCAGCAAAGGAGCACCATGACTGACACCATTGGCGAGCTGTCCGCCGTCGAACTCGCCGCCGCCATCCGGGACAAGAAGGTCTCGGCACGCGAAGCCCTGGCAGCCCATCTGGAGCGGATCGCCCAGGTGAACCCCGTCATCAACGCCGTGGTCACACTCGACCCGGAGGGAGCGGAGAACCTGGCACATCAGGCCGACCAGCTCACCGCCTCCGGTGCCGAACTCCCGCCCCTCCACGGCCTCCCCATGACGCATAAGGACACCAACAACACCGCCGGGATGCGCACCACCCAGGGGTCCCTCGCCTTGCGCGACTTCATTCCCGACGCCGACGACCTGATCGTGGCGCGCTTGAAGGCGGCCGGGGTGGTCAGCACCGGAAAATCCAATGTCCCCGAGTTCGGAGCGGGCTCCCACACCTTCAACGAGCTCTTCGGCACCACCACCAACCCCTACGCGCCCACCCTGAGCGCGGGCGGCAGCAGCGGCGGAGTAGCCGCCGTCGTCGCGTCCCGCGTCCAGAGCATCGGCGACGGCAGCGACATGGGCGGTTCGCTTCGCATCCCGGCTTCCTTCTGCAATGTGGTTGGCTTCAGGCCGTCGACGGCGGTAATCCCCATGCCCTCCGACGTCAACGCCTACGCCTGGCTGGGACGGACCGGGCCGATGGCCCGAAGCGTGGAAGACATTGCACTGTTCATGTCCGTGACCGCCGGCAAGGACCCCCGCGTTCCCCATCCGGCAGGCCTTGATCCGCAGGTATTCCGGTCCGGGCTGGAGACCGACATGCGCGGAGTGCGCATTGGTTGGTCACGGGACTTCGGGATTGGCGTACCCGTGGAGCCGGAAATTCTTGATCACCTTGAGCAGCAGCTGGCAGTTTTCGAGAAGCTCGGAGCGATCGTGGAAGAGGCCACACCGGATTTCAGCGAGGCCGACCTGGTATTCGGCAACACGCGGGCCATGGACTTTGCCGCCGGGCTTGGCCCGATCCTGGAACGCGCCGGGGATGTCATCAAGCCGGAAGTCCATTGGAATGTGAACAAGGGCCTGGCTTTAACTGCCCGCGATCTCATCGAAACCGCAGCAGCCCGGTCCCGGCTTGAAAAGAGCGTGCAGGAGTTCTTCGGGCGCTACGATCTCTTCGCCACCCCCTGCGCCCAGGTCCTGCCTTTTGATGCGACGCTCCGCTACCCCGCAGAGGTCGCCGGCGCGGCCTCCGAAACCTACCTGGACTGGATGCGCTCCGCCTGCCTGTTATCCGCCACAGGCTTGCCCGTCCTCAGCGTGCCCGCCGGGTTCAGCTCCGCCGGCCTGCCCATTGGCCTCCAGCTCGCCAGTAACCACTACACGGATATGCAGCTGCTCCGGTGGGGCCGCGCCTTCGAGCAGCAGACGGGGTACGCCGCCGTCGCTCCTGTCCTTGAGGCCGGGTCGAATGCTTCAACGGGCACTGCAACCCTTACGACGACGGCCGCATGAGCCGTCCGCCGCGCTTACGGGCATCAAGCAGGATGGAGACGTCGACGCCTGAAGCATACTGCGCCCAATCCGAGCCCGTGATGAAGCGGTAGAGGGAGGACATGTCCCCCACGGTCACGTCCGCAACGAGTTGGTAGTCGCCTGCGATCGCGGCTGCGTAGCGAACCACGGGAAGCTCCGCCAGGCCTTTGCCGAGCTGCTCAACGTGTTGCGGCGAAGCCCGGATCCAAAGCAACGCCTCTACTGCCAACCCAAAGGACGCGGGTTCAACCACCGCCCGGAGTTGGACCTGGTTGTTGGCCAGAAGCCACTCGCTGCGGCGCCTGGCAGTAGCCTCGGAGACGCCGACCCGCCGCCCGAGTGCCTCGAAACTCATCCGCCCATCCGCACACAACGCGTCCACCAGTTCAGTGTCCTGGCGGTTCAGTTCCTGCAGGGGCTCCAGGATGCCTGAGTCGGACGTCAAACCCGAGCGAAGCGCTTCCGCCCTGTCCGTGGTCAGGATCTCGGGCCGCCAGCCCCGGATCGTCCGGAAGTAGCGCAATACGGGGTAGCTGGTGGAGTCGCGCAGGCCGATGGTTGAGGGCAACTCATCGGAGAGGACATCGCCCATGCGGTTTGGTTCGGTGAGGATTTCGGCAACGCAATCGCCGGTGCCCGTGGTGGTGTAAACGAACGTGGTGTCGGTGCGCTGCGCGAGTGCTTGGGCTGCCGCCCGCACTGTTCCCGGGGTGCAGCGCATCTCCACGAGGACTGCAGTCGGCCTGGGGCGCACCCCCACCACGGCGACGGCCCCGGATTCCAAGAGCTGCGATGCCCGGCGGGCCACCGTCCGCTCAGCTTCACCGAGCACAGCCGCCATCTTGCGCCAAGGACAGCGCGGATCCAGTTGGAGGGCAGCGACAATCTGCCGTTCCAATGCGTCAAACACCACCATGCGAACTCCGTCCCTTGCGTCGCTCAATTTCACCATGGACTCAAGGTTCACCACGGACTTCGGGGCGCTTCGCCCCGGTGGCGAGTACCGGCGTCGGGCGTTAACGGCGAGTGCGGGTTATAGGACAAAACGTGTGTATGGGAGGGGCTTGCATTCCAGTGATCGCGGGGGAAATCCGGGTTAGCTAAGCTTTTGAAGCTTAGGGTGGCTGGGGTGCTTGCATATCTCCGGAGTGTTTGATTTGTGGTCGCGGGCTGGTTCGGAACGGGAAAACAGCTGCCGGGAAGCAGCGGTACCGGTGCCTGGAGTGCGGGGCGAGCCGCTCGGGTGAACGTCCCGATGTGAGCCGCCGGGCTGAATTGGATGCGTTCCTGGGCTGGCTGTTGGGCACGTCGAATCAGTCCGCGGCAACCTCGTTCGGCACCGCCCGTTCCTTCCGGCGCCGTACAGGGTGGTGCTGGAACATCGCCCCGAAGATTCCGGCCACGGGCGAGGTCCATGACCAGGTCCAGGTCGACGGGATTTATGTGGGCTCGTGGTGCTGTTTGATCGCTGTGGCCGGGGATTACGTGCTGGGTTGGCAGTGGTGCGATACCGAGAAGAAGGCCGCGTGGGCTGCCCTGCTCGCACGGTTCCCCGCCCCTACCGTCGTGGTCACCGATGGTGGCTCCGGCATCGCAGCGGCCCTGTCCGAGTGCTGGAGTGAGACCGCGGTTCAGCGGTGCCTGGTCCACGTCCAACGCAACGTCCGCACCTACCTGACCGGCCGGCCCAGGACTGAGGCGGGCAAGGCGTTGCTGCGGCTCGGGCGCGCCCTGACGAGGATCTCCACCGCGGCCGAAGCCGCCGCGTGGCTGGGTGGGCTCCATGACTGGCACCAGAGCTACGGGAACCTGGTCAAAGCCCGCACCTATCGCAACGGCAGCGCCGTTGTGCCCGGGTGGGTCAGGGCGAATCAAACCTGGTGGTACACCCACGACAGGCTCCGTAAGGCCTACCGGCTGTTGGAACGGCTCAGCCAGGCCGGGACACTTTTCACCTACCTGCGCGCCGAGTTCGCCGGCCTCCAGATCGCCTCGACCACCAACCGCATTGAAGGCGGCACCAACGCCCAACTCCGGTTACTGCTGCGGGCCCACCGGGGCATGAGCGAAGAGCACCGCAAACGGGCGATCGAGTGGTACCTCTACCTCCACAGCGAACAGCCCCTGCCACCGGCGAAACTCATCAAAGCCCAGCACCACCACCCGGCCAAGACCGAAACCAGGACCCCGATCGAGCAGGAACCCGGGCCCGAGCTCTACAGCACCGGACTCAGCGCCGAGGAAGGCCTCTGGGACCGCAAAGGGTGGGCCGGACGCACATGACACACCCGGGATTTACACACGTTTTGTCCTATAACCCGCGAGTGCCCCACCCCAGGTCGGGGCGGGGCACGTGCTTAGGCTTCGGCTTTAGGCGAAGTCGGAGACTGCCGGGTCGGGGCCGATGCGGCCTTCGGCACCGCGGTCCAAGCCATTGATGGCCTCGACGTCGGCGTCGTCCAGCTTCACGCCCAAGGCGGCGAAGTTCTCCTGGATACGGGATTCCGTAACGGACTTGGGGATCACGACGTTGCCGATGGCCAAGTGCCAGGCGATGACTACCTGGGCCGGGGTGGCGCCATGCTTGGCTGCGATTTCGGCCACCGTGGCATTCTCAAGCAACTCGCCGCCCTGTCCCAGCGGTGACCAAGCCTGCGTCAGGATGCCCTTGGAGGCGTTGAAGGCGCGTAGTTCGGCCTGGTTGAAGAACGGGTGCAGTTCCACCTGGTTGATGGCCGGGACAACTCCGGTTTCATCGATGATGCGCTGCAGTCCCTCAACGGTGAAGTTGGAAACACCGATGGACTTGACCCGGCCGCGCTTCTTGAGTTCGATCAGGGCCTTCCAGGTGTCCACGAACTTGTCCTGCTTGGGCTGCTGCCAGTGGATGAGGTAGAGATCCAGTGTCTCGATGCCCAGGCGGTCCATGGATTCTTCGAACGCGGCAAGCGTGGACTCGTAGCCTTGATCGGCGTTCCAGAGCTTGGTGGTGATGAAGATTTCTTCGGCGGAAAGGCCAGAGGAAGCAATGGCGCGGCCCACTCCAGACTCATTCCCGTAAATCTTTGCGGTGTCGATGTGGCGGAAGCCCGCTTCGAACGCCTGGCGCACAACTTTTTCGGCTACGTCGTCTTCAACTTGCCACACCCCGTAGCCGAGCTGGGGAATGGTGTTGCCGTCGTTGAAAGTAAGTGTTGGTGACGAAGTCATGTTTGTCATCCTGCCAGCAATGGGTTGCCTGAGGCACCAAATATTACAGAGATCAGCTATCCGCTTAACTGCTTGCAATCTGTAAATATAGGCGTGCGCCAGTATTTGCACACGCTTGCTTTATTGAACCTCTGGAGCCCGCAGTTGGCGTTCAGCGTCGGCAACCTGCTCGAAGACTGACTCCGCCCGGCGCCTGACAGACAATGCACCCACAGGGACGGGGCCAACGGCCAGCCGAAGCATGGCCGCTGCCTCGGCCGTGGTGGCCAAGGAATTCCCAGCCTTGGAAAGAGCGCGGTGAACACCGGCTAGAGAACCAGGAACGTCCAAGCCATCGCTCGGGGCCCTCTTTTGGGCTTCCACGCAGATGGTTCTCACAAGAGGAGACAACTCGGCCAGCTCATTCGCGATCTCCACGAGCTCGTTGTAAAGCTGGTCGTCGTCGACACCCTCAAGGACCTGATGGTACCGGTCCAATCCGCGGTGAAAGCGATCGTGGGCGCGGCGCCAGAGCCCCTTACCCAGCTCAAGATCGTCCTTCCGCCCTTGCCGGACGGCCCCAAAGAAACCCACGGTCAAGCTCAGAGGTACTGGCCCGGGCCGTGGTCCGGATCTTCGGGTCGGCCCTGGGCCGCTGCACCAGGCGCACCCGGTGCAGCGGCGCGCTGCGGTTGACCGTTTTCGCCGATGACAATGCCGGGCGCAATGACAGTCCCTGGCGGAAGCTGACGGAGTTGCATCTGTGCCTTTGCGGCCTGCTGAGCCGCGACCGCAGCCTGAATGCCGTGGAAGAGGCCCTCCAACCAGCCCACAAGCTGGGCTTGGGCGATGCGAAGCTCTGCATCCGATGGCGCCTTCTCATCGGGGAAGGGAAGACTGATGCGTTCCAACTCTTCGATGAGCTCCGGCGCTAATCCGTCCTCGAGTTCCTTGATGGAGCGCTCGTGAATCTCTGCGAGCCGGCCGCGGGCAGCGTCGTCCAGCGGTGCGCTCTTCACCTCTTCAAGGAGTTGGCGGATCATGGTACCGATCCTCATTACCTTGGCCGGCTCGTCAACAAGTTCCTGGAGGTTCGCGCCCCGGGGCTTGGAATCCTTGACGGGTACCGCATTGCCCGAATGCTCTTCTGTGGGCGTGGTGGTGCCCTCGTCCAAGGTGGTTCCTTCCACAGGGGTGTCGTCCGAAGCCTCATCCGTGGGCTGAATGTTGTTCAGATCGCTCATCCGTTCATACTCTCATGCGGTTCACGGGAACCTGGGTCCAGGACCGGATTTTGGACTTCGTTCGTAGCGAAACTACACGTCAACAGCAGCGGCCCTGTGGATTGCTGTCCTGCCGGTCCATCCGGTCCCGCCAGAACTCACGTTCTGTCATGGCGGGACCGGAGTGGCCCGTGGACATGAAGTGGTCCAGGTATTTGCGGTAAGCGTCGGCACCCATGAGCGAACTCATGTAGGCGGCAAAGCCCCGGAATCCCCTGACGACGGCGTGCATTAGTGATGCCCCGCCTTTTGTGTCCGTTGCCCGGCCGGCAAGGCGTTCCATTCGGCGAGCAACTCCTTCTCTGCGGAGGTCGGGAACAGCCCGGCCGGGGCGAAGACCTTGGAGGCCACTGCCGGATCCTCGTGGTCCTTACCGCCACCGGCACGGAACGCTTTGGCCGTTGCCACCATAGCGGTGATGATCACGATGATGCTCAGCGTCACGAAGATCACGGACAGCACGCCCTGGATCATGGTGTTACGCACTACCGCCTCCATGGCTTCCACCGTTTTGGCGGTGCCGAACGACGTCTTGCCATCTGCCAGGGCCTTCGCGAACGCCTGGTTGTTGGCGAAGTAGCCCACTGCGGGAACCGGCGAGAAGATCTTGTGGAAGCTGGCCGTGACGGTCACGACGGCGGCAAAAGCCAGGGGCACAGCCACGATCCACAGGTAACGGAAAGCCCCTCGCTTGGCCGCAATGGCCATGCACACTGCCAGGGCAATCGCAGCCAGAAGCTGGTTCGCGATGCCAAACAACGGGAAGAACGTATTGATGCCGCCCAGCGGATCCGTAACGCCCAGCAAAAGTACCGCACCCCAGGCTCCCACCATGACGGCGGTGCACAGCCAAGCGCCAGGGCGCCATGCGGGATCCTTGAACTTAGGCACGAGGTTACCGATGGAGTCCTGCAGCATAAAGCGGGCAACCCGGGTGCCGGCGTCCACTGCCGTAAGGATGAAGAGGGCTTCGAACATGATGGCGAAGTGGTACCAGAAGGCCATCATTGCCGGCCCGCCAATGAACTGCTGCATGATGTGGGCCAGGCCGACCGCCAAGGTGGGCGCTCCACCCGAACGCGAGATGATGCTCTCTTCTCCCACGTCCTTGGCAGTCTGGGCCAAAAGGTCAGGAGTGATGTTGACGTTGGCCAGTCCAAGACTGTTCACCCACTGCGCAGCTGATTCCACGGTGCCACCCGTAAGTGCCAGTGGCGCGTTCATGGCGAAGTAGATGCCGCGATCGATCGAGATGGCAGCCACCAGCGCCATGATGGCCACGAACGATTCCATCAACATGCCGCCGTAACCGATGAAGCGGGTCTGGCGTTCCTTCTCGATCAATTTGGGCGTGGTTCCCGAGGAGATGAGCGCATGGAAACCGGACAACGCACCACAGGCGATGGTGACGAAGAGGAACGGGAAGAGCGCCCCCGAGAAGACCGGGCCGTTCTCACGTCCCGCGAACTCGCTAAAGGCCGGGACGTCGATTTCCGGGCGGACCACGATGATGGCGACGGCGAGCATCACGATCACGCCGATCTTCATGAACGTAGACAAGTAGTCACGCGGTGCAAGGAGCAGCCACACGGGCAGGATGGCCGCGATGAAACCGTAGATGATGAGGCCCCAGGCGATAGTGACCTTGTCCAGGTGGAAGAAGGCAGAGCCCCACTCGGTGCCGGCCACGGCACCGCCACCAATGATCGCTGCCATCAGCAGAACGAAGCCGATGATGGAGACTTCCATGACCTTGCCCGGACGAAGATAACGCAGGTAGACGCCCATGAACAGCGCGATGGGAATCGTCATGCCCACCGAGAACACGCCCCACGGGCTCTCACCCAGGGCGTTGACCACCACCAGGGCAAGAATGGCCACGATGATGATCATGATGAGCAGCGTTGCCATGAGCGCGGCCGTACCACCAATGACACCGAGTTCCTCTCGGGCCATCTGACCCAGGGAACGGCCACCGCGGCGCATCGAAAAGAACATGACCAGGTAGTCCTGCACCGCGCCGCCAAGAACGACGCCGATGATGATCCAGATAGTGCCGGGCAGATAGCCCATCTGGGCCGCAATGATCGGGCCCACCAATGGTCCCGCGCCGGCGATGGCGGCGAAGTGGTGTCCAAACAGGACGTTACGGTCAGTGCGGACATAATCCTTGCCGTCGGCCTTGTATTCGGCCGGCGTGGCGCGCCGATCGTTGGGCTTAAGGAGGTATCGCTCAATGACCTTGGAGTAGAAGCGGTAGCCGATCAGGTAGGTACACACGGCTGCGAAAACAAACCAGATGGCGTTGACGGTCTCGCCGCGGACCAAGGCCAGCATGAACCAGGCCACGGCCCCCAGCAGGGAAATCGCCACCCAGATTCCGATCCTTGCCGGAGTCCACCTGCGGTCCTCGGCATCCAGGACGGATTCATCCACGGCCGTTGCAGGCAGCGCAGGATCGACGCCCTTCACTTCTCCTGTTCGGTCGAGTTCTTTGCGGTCAAGTTCTGTGCGATCAAGTTCTGTTTGGCCAGGTTCTGTATGGTCAGGGGTCATGCCCGTGTCTCCTCCTTGAGAACTGCTGCGGTTGTGGCCGCGGGTGCGCTGAACAGTCAGGGCACGCTAACAAAGTGGACATGCAGAAGTGGGGCGTGACACAGGAACCCCGATGGTCTTGCGGTAAGCGGTAGTACCTCTGCGGCGGGCGTACTAACTCAGCCCTCTGTTGCCCTGCGACTGGACCATGCGTGCCTCGCAAAGATCCAGCCACCGCACTTCCGCCTCGGCTTGAAAGATCAGGGAATCGAGCACCAAAAGCCATGCAGTATCAGAGGACCGCTGGTTGGCCGAGACAGCCTTCCGTGTTTGCGTATGTTCGTGCAGCGCGCGAACCGAAACCTCCCGCTGGGACTGGATCACGGCCGAGGCATCCACCCCGGGCAGCGTCACGGCCAGGGCTAGCTTGATGGCAATCTCATTCCGCGGCGGGTTGTCGCGGTCCACGGCTCCCTCAAACCAGGCCGCAACTTCGGCAACCCCGGCGTCAGTGATGCTGTAAACGACGTGACCACCGCCGTCGTCGCCGTCTTTGCTGACAAGGCCATCGCGCTCAAGCCGGTCCAGCGTGGTGTACACCTGACCGATGTTCAGCGGCCAGGCAGCACCCGTACGGTCCTCGAATTCCACACGCAGCTCGTAGCCATACCGGGGCTGGTCCTGAAGCAGGGCAAGCAGGCTGTGCCGGATGGACATGAGGCTCCTTGCTACTGGGGAATTGGTGGGGGACGTCCTGCATAAACGGGGCTGCCGTGATTGTTAGAGGAGCAGGAGGACCTTACCTACGTGCTCTCCGGAATCAAAGTATTCATGTGCCTCGCGGACATGGTCCAGCGGAAATGATTTGGCCACCAGGGGCTTGATGCGGCCGTCGGCGAGCATGGGCCACACGGACTCCCGCACGGCGGACATAATGATGCCCTTTTCGGCCACCGGGCGTGGCCGGAGGGCAGTGCCGATGACGGCAGCACGCTTGCTGAGCAGCTGTCCCAGGTTGATTTCGGCTTTGGTCCCGCCCTGCAGGCCAATGACGATCAGCCGGCCATAGTCGGCGAGCGCTTCGATGTTCTGTTGCAGGTACTTGGCGCCCACGACGTCGAGGATCACGTCTGCGCCTTTGCCTCCATTTTGTGCCTTGAGGCTCTCAGGGAAGTCTTCTTCGTTGTAGTTGATGGCGATATCGGCACCGAGGAAGGCCTTTGCTGTGCCAACTTTTTCATCAGAGCCGGCGGTGGTGGCAACCTTGGCCCCATAGGCTTTGGCGAGCTGAATGGCCATGGTTCCAATGCCGCCGGTAGCGCCGTGGATGAGCACGGTCTCCCCAGGTTGGAGCTGGGCCGTCATGATGAGGTTCGAGTAGACGGTTGCCGCCACCTCGGGCAGTGCCGCAGCGGTGACCAGGTCTACGCCATCGGGTAGTCGCAGTACTTGCTCTGCGGGCACGGCGACCTGCTGGGCATATCCCCCGCCGGACAACAGGGCCACTACTTTGTCCCCCACCGAGAAGGCTTTGGTGACACCTGGCCCGAAGGCGGCAATGCGGCCGGAGACCTCCAGCCCGGGAATCTCTGAAGCCCCTGGGGGCGGTGGGTAGAAGCCGCGGCGCTGCTGGACGTCGGCACGGTTGAGGCCGGCAGCCACGACGTCGATCAGTACCTCGCCCTCGCCCGGCACCGGAGCCGGTACGTCGCGGACTTCGAGGACTTCGGGTCCGCCTGGTTCAGAAATATAGACGGCTTTCATGACGAACTCCCGGTTTCTTGCTTGTACATCCAGGCCCGGGGCAGGGACTGGAGAACGTGATGTTTTGGAACAGCCAACTCCCTATGAAACACTACTAGGCAGGGAAGGTTGTCCGAGCGGCCTAAGGAGCTGGTCTTGAAAACCAGTGTGCGGTAACCCCGTACCAAGGGTTCAAATCCCTTACCTTCCGCCAGCAGATGCCCCGGGTTCACGAGCCCGGGGCATTTTTGGCTTAAAACCGGGCCGGAAGTCAGGCTCCCATTCGGGATCTGAGAACTGACACCCAGAAAATCATTGAAACTGTCATAGCCCCCGCATAGTGTTCTGCTTGTCCTCACAACCGCCGACAAACAGCCGTAGCTTCCGCCGCGGAACGAACACAGGAGCCCCACATATGCCTACGCCTGACATCACCTCTGGCGCACCGTGCTGGATTGATTTGATGACATCCGATACGGAAAAAGCCAAGTCCTTCTACAACGCACTCTTTGGTTGGACTTACGAGACAGGCGACCAGGAGAAGTACGGCGGCTACATCACAGCTTCCAAGGATGGACGCCTGGTTGCGGGCATCATGCAGAAACAGACAGACATGGGGGCCATGCCGGATGTGTGGTCGACGTACCTGCGCACGGACGACATCAAAGCCACCACGGAGGCAGCTGCCGCCCATGGTGGCCAAGTCCTCCTGGAGCCCATGGATGTTCCTGAACAGGGCATCATGGCCATGTATGGCGACTCTTCAGGAGCTGCAATCGGGGCCTGGCAGTTCGGGGAAATGAAGGGTTATGAGGTCGCTGCCGAATCCGGCGCCCCGGCATGGCACGAACTACTCGCGAAGGACTACGAGTCAGCGGTCAGCTTCTACCAGAGCGTCTTCGGTTGGGAAACTGCCGTCATGAGCGATACGCCGGAGTTCCGTTACACCACGTTGGGCGCTGGTGACGATGCCAAGGCCGGCATCATGGACGCTGCCGGCTTCCTCCCGGAGCAGGTTCCGTCCATGTGGAGCGTGTACTTCGCAGTGGACAATACTGACGCCACGGTGGAACAGGCCACAGCTCTGGGCGCTACCGTCATGGAAGCGGCAGAAGACACCCCCTTTGGACGCTTGGCCACGTTGTCGGACCCTACAGGTGCCGTCTTCAAGGTGATCCAGAACATGGCGTCGGCCAGCTAAGCCCCTGAACGTTCGGTTCCTGCGGCTGCCTCCTGACCGAGGCAGTCGGCAGGATCCGCGCGCCCTCCATCCATCACCGGTCCACTTCCTGTTCATTCCGACGTGTTCTGCTATGCCCGATACCCAGGTTTACCCGGAGTAACTTCCGGCATATCGCCCACTTCACAAGACAGCGGGCGTAGTCCAAAGAGCCCCACAGGGTTCCTAATGAAAGTTAGAGCGGATGCACCAAAAACACTGGAAAACAGCAGCTGGAGCAGCCCTTTCGATTGGTTTGCTTTCGGCTCCGCTGACAGCCGTTCCCGCAATTGCGGCCGACGATCCGTCGGCCCCGCCGGGCACCTCAACCGTAGTCATCAACGAGGCCTATCTCAGCGGGGGCAGCAGCGGCTCTGCTTTCAAGAACAAGTTCGTAGAGCTCTACAACTCCTCGGACACTCCGGTCAGCCTGGCAGGGTGGTCGCTACAGTACCGGTCGGCAACCAGCACGGGAGCGCCCACGGGCATCACTGCGCTTACGGGCAGCATCCCCGCCAAGGGCTATTACCTGATCCAAGGAGCCACGAACAGCAGCACCTCCACGGCGCCGGCCCTGCCCGCCCCGGATGTGCAGGCAACCGGAACCTTGAACCCCGGTGGAACCGCCGGCACCCTGGTCCTGGCGAAGCAGGCCAACGCCGTTTCTCCCCTGGCCGCTGGCTCAGTGACGGACGATGCCGCCATCGCGGATCTCCTCGGCTACGGCACATCAAACACTTTCGAAACGTCGGCAGCAACCGCCCCCACGGGCAACACTGACGTCAAAAGCCTCAATCGGAGCAACGGTGTGGACACCAACTCCAATGCCGCCGACTTCAGCTTGAGCGCCACCATCACGCCCACGGCGTCCGGCGGCGGAACGCCGCCCGCGGAACCCGAGCCGGCCCCAGGATCCAGGACCATCGCCGAAATCCAAGGCACCGGCGCCTCGAGTCCGCTCGTCGGCAGCACGGTAACTACCCGTGGCAAGGTAACTGCAGTTTACGCTTCGGGAGGTTTCAACGGCTACTACGTGCAAACCCCCGGAAGCGGCGGGGAGGCCGCAGGGGCGGCCAGGACGGCGTCGGACGCTTTGTTCATCTACTCCCCCACGACGGCGGGTACGGTACAGCCCGGCGACTACGTGGAACTCACGGGTGTCGTCAGCGAGTTCGCCAACCAGACACAGCTCACGGTTGAGGCTGCCGGCCTGCAGAAACTGAGCGAAGCTGCGCCGGAGGTAAAGCCCACTGCCTTCCAGATGCCCGCCAACGAGGCCGCGCGCGAAGCCCTTGAGGGCATGCTCGTCGCCCCACAAGGCCCGTACACCGTGACGGACAACTATTCGCTGAACCAGTATGGCGAAATCGGCCTCGCGGCCGGGACATCGCCGTTAGTGCAGCCGACGGCGGTCGCTACCTATGGTTCAGCAGAATATGCCGACGTGGTGGTAGAGAACGCCCTCCGTGCCATCAAGCTCGACGACGGCGCGTCCACCAACTTCCTCAAGGACGCCACCACGAAGGCCCAGCAACTGCCATACCTGACCACGTCCGATCCCGTTCGCGTGGGCTCTCCGGTGCAATTCCGGACAGACGTGATCCTGGGCTACGGCAATAACTCCTGGAAGTTCCAGCCCCTCACGGCGCTGACTCCCACGAATGCGGAGACTGTGCAGCCTGCAAGCTTCACGACAACCCGCCCCGACGGCCCCGCCGACGTTGGCGGAAACCTAAAGCTTGCCTCCTTCAACGTGCTGAACTACTTCACCACTACCGGCGACCAGCTCAGCGGCTGCATTTTCTACACCGACCGGGATGGGAATCCGATCACGGTCAAGGAAGGTTGCAACGCCCGGGGTGCTGCCAATGCTGAGAACCTCCAACGCCAGCAGGGCAAGATCGTCGCTGCGATTACCAAGGCAGGTGCGGACGTCGTATCCCTTGAGGAAATCGAGAACTCCGCCCAGTTCGGCAAGAACCGTGATGACGCTTTGTCCAAGCTGGTGGACGCCCTCAATGTGAAGACGCCGGGCGTATGGGACTACGTGCGGACACCCGCAAACGCTCCCCCTCCCAGCGATGAGGATATGATCCGCACCGCGTTCATTTACAAGAAGGCCGTAGCCGAGCCGGTCGGGGAGGCAATCATCCACAACGACACCGTGGCTTTTGCAAGCGCCCGCAAACCGCTGGCGCAGGTCTTCAAGCCAGTCGGCGCGGACGAGGACAAGAAGTTCATAGCGATCGTGAACCACTTCAAGTCCAAGGGTTCCGCTGCAACCCCGGATGACACGGACAAGGGCCAGGGCGCCTCGAACATTGCCCGCACAAAGCAGGCTGAATCACTCCTCGCCTTCTCCAGGGATCTCCAAGCCACCAAGGGCACGGACAAGGTCTTCCTGATTGGCGACTTCAACGCCTATGCCAAGGAAGACCCCATCAATGTCCTCACTGGCGCAGGTTACACGGACCTTGAAGCTGGTACCGGCAAGCACTCTTACCTCTTCGGGGGCATGGTGGGCTCGCTGGACCACATCCTTGCTTCCCCGGCAGCGGCCGGGATAGTCACGGGAACCGACATTTGGAACATCAACTCCGTGGAGTCCGTGGCGCTGGAGTACAGCAGGTATAACAACAATGTGACCAACTACTATGCCGGGGACGAGTTCCGCGCCAGCGATCACGACCCCGTGGTGGTGGGTATGAACCTGGGACCGGATGTGCCGGCCACTGTTGACCTGCAGTTCCTTGGCATCAACGACTTCCACGGCCGGATCGACTCCAACACCGTCCTCTTCGCCGGCACTGTGGAGAAGCTCCGCGCCGAGGCCGCCCCCGGCGCAACCGCCTTCATTTCTGCTGGAGACAACATCGGCGCCTCGCTCTTCGCGTCCTCGGTTGCCAAGGACCAGCCGACCATCGATGTCCTCAATGCCTTGGAACTCCGGGCTTCGGCAGTAGGCAACCACGAGTTCGACGGCGGGTGGCAGGATCTGCGCGACCGCGTCATCGCCGATGGTACCAACGCCAAGTTTGCCTACTTGGGCGCGAACGTTTACCAGGCGGGCACCAAGACTCCGGTCCTGCCGGAGTACAAAGTCCTGGAGATGAACGGCATCCGGGTGGCTGTCATCGGCACCGTGACGCAGGAAGTGCCGTCGCTGGTGACTCCCGCCGGCATCACGGATCTTGAGTTCGGTGATCCGGTGGAAGCCATCAACCGGGTGGCCGCAAAGATCAAGGCAGAAGACCTGGCCGATCTGATCATCGTGGAAAACCACGACGGCGCTGCATCGGGCACACCGGAGGGTGCCACCCTGGAGCAGGAAGTCGCAGCCGGTGGACCGTTCGCCAAGCTCGTCAACGAGACCACCCCCGACGTAGCCGCCATCTTCACCGGGCACACCCACAAGGAATACGCCTGGGACGCACCCTTGCTGGACGCCAACGGCAAACCCACCGGCAAAACCCGTCCCATTGTGCAGACCGGCAACTACGGCGAAAACGTGGGAAGCGTTACTCTCACCATCGATACCACCACGCATTCGGTCACAAGCTATAAAGCTGCCGTGGTGGATCGGACCACGGACACTTCGGAAAGCCTCGTTGCCGCCTATCCTCGCGTGGCCGCAGTCAAGGCGATCGTGGACAAGGCTCTTGCCGATGCTGCCGTGTTCGGGAATCAGCCGGTGGGCGCAGTGACAGCTGATATCACCACCGCCTTCACTCCGGATCCGGCTGGCGGCTCCCCCAAGCGGGACGACCGCGCGAACGAATCCACCCTCGGAAACCTGGTCGCGGACTCCTTGGTGGACACGCTCCAGGCGCCTGAACTGGCTGCTGCGGAGATAGGCGTCGTGAACCCGGGCGGCCTGCGTAACGAGCTCTACTACGCACCGGACGGCACCATCACCTACGCCGAGGCCAACGCGGTCCTGCCCTTCGTGAACAACCTGTGGACTACCTCCCTCACTGGCGCCCAGTTCAAGACCCTTCTTGAGCAGCAGTGGCAGACCAACGTTGACGGAACAGTTCCCAGCCGCCCTTACCAGCAGCTTGGACTTTCCAGGAACGTCAACTACACCTACGACGCCGCGCGCCCGGAAGGCGACCGCATCACCGGCATCTGGGTAGGCGGCGCAGTCATCGACCCCGCCAAGCAGTACAGGATCGGTACGTTCAGCTTCCTGGCTACCGGCGGCGACAACTTCCGCATCTTCAAGGAAGGCAGCAACACGAAAGACACCGGTTTGGTGGACCGCGATGCCTGGATCAAGTACCTCCGTGAGCACAACCCCGTGTCTCCGGACTTCGCACGCCGGTCAGTTGCCCTGGTAAACACCACCGCCGTAGAGGTCAAAGCGGGTGAGCCCATGGCACTCGCTATCTCCAAGCTGAATCTCACCTCGATCGGCAGCCCGGCCAACAACACTCTCAATGCCGTCTTCGTGGACAGCAAGGGCGCGGCGATAACGCTCGACTCCGTGCCGGTGACGGCCGGCACTGCCACAGTGAACCTCAAGGTTCCCGCGGCGGCAGCTGCAGGCAGTGGCACATTGGTGCTGACCGCCGTCGAGTCCGGAACCGTGGTAAAGGCCCTGGTGACGGTTGCAGGGAGCGGCACGAATCCTCCGCAATGCACTCCGCCCACCAAACCGTCCAAGTGGTACGACGCCGTGGGCTGGTTGCACTACGCGTGGGCCTGGTTGGAGTACCAGAAGTGTCTGAGGGGCTAGGCGGCCCCTTCGTATGACCCGCCAAAAAGGTAGCCCCTCACGAGGATGACTCGTGAGGGGCTACCTTTTTGGATTTTCGCCTACTTCTTGACGAGCTCGGGTTCCTCCGTGTGCTTGGCGTCCTTCTCAAGCTGCGCCTGGAACTCCCTAAAGCGAACCAGGTGCGCTGGCCGGCGACGCAGGATGACCCAGGCCACCCCCAGAATCAGGAACCACAGCGGCGTGGCCAGGAGCGCAGCAAAAGTGTCCGGCTGCGTGGTCAGGGTCCAAAGCACGAACGCAAAGAACGCAAAAACCACCCACACCATCACCACGCCGCCTGGCATTTTGAACGCCGAAGCATCATGCAGATGTGGCCGCCGCTTGCGGAATGCAAGGTAGCTGGCCAGGATGATGGACCATACGAACACGAAGCAGACAGCAGACACGGTTGTCACCATGTCGAACGCCTTGCCGATGTCCTGCCCGGCATACATGAGGACGACGCCGGACAGCAGCAGGACGCAGGAAAGGAACAGGGCGTTGCGGGGTACTTTGCGGCTTGAGAGCGCGCCAAACACAGCCGGTGCGTCGCCTTCCTGGGCCAGTCCGTAAACCATACGGGACGTTGAGTAGATACCCGAGTTGGCTGAGGACATTGCAGAGCTGAGAACCACCAGGTTGACGATGGTAGCCGCGGCGCCCAGGCCGGCCAGGGAGAACATCGCAATGAATGGGCTGTGGCCGGCCGCGAACTGGGTCCACGGGGTGACGGACATCAGGATGATGAGGGCGCCCACATAGAAGAGCAGCACGCGGATCGGAATCGAGTTGATGGCCTTGGGCAGGTTCTTCTCCGGGTCCTTGGCCTCGGCGGCTGTGGTGCCTACCAGTTCAATGCCGACGAAAGCGAAGACGGCGATCTGGAAACCGGCGACGAAGCCCATGAATTCGTTGGGGAAGAAGCCACCGTGGCTCCACAAGTTGGTGAAGCTGGCCGGCCCGGCGTCGGACTGGAAGCCGCTGAAAATCATGAACAGGCCGACGATGATCAGTGCCGCGATGGCGACGATCTTGATGAGGGCGAACCAGAATTCGGTCTCGCCGAATGCTTTAACCGTAGCCAGGTTCAGAAGCAGCAGGATGCCGATGGTGATCAATCCGGGCACCCAGAGTGGAAGGGACGGCCAGAGCTCCTTGGAGTACCCGGCGATCGCGATGACGTCGGCGATGCCGGTAATGACCCAGCAGAACCAGTAGGTCCACCCCGTGAAGAACCCTGCCCACGGACCCAGCAGGTCCGCTGCAAAGTCGCTGAAGGATTTGTAGTTCAGGTTGCTCAGGAGCAACTCGCCCATGGCGCGCATGACGAAGAAGAGTATGAAACCGATGATCATGTACACGAAAATGACGGATGGACCAGCGGCAGAAATGGTCTTTCCCGAGCCCATGAACAGGCCCGTGCCAATTGCACCGCCTATCGCGATCAGCTGGATGTGCCGGTTACTGAGCTGCCGTTCGAGGTGCGGTTCGAGATGTGGTGAGCCTGCTTGGTGCGGGACGGAGGATGGTGGGCGCTGAATCGTCAAGAGGAACTCCATTGTTCAGGCGGCACTGGGTGCCACGATGATTCGGGTTCCTCCCCACTCTGTAGGTGGACCTGAGAGTTTCCGCAGGGATGGCCTGCTTGCACCTTCGGTGAGCCCGGATGCCCGGACTGCTTTCCAGAGTTGCCTCGCCGCGGCGGTACATGGGCCTGAGAGATTCCTGGGGAGGGTTTGCTCCTACGGCGCCTGACGGGATGTACCGGCAGGACTCTCCCGCCGCAGATCAAAAGCGCGCACCACTTTGCCGGTGATGCAGCTCACACACTAGCGAAGCATTGGACACACCGCAAACAAAGGCAGCTAGCTGGCCAGAATGCTACGGGCGATTTCGTCAGCATCCCGCAGGGTTCGCTGGCCACTGGCATAAGCCTTCCCGGTCGCTGGACGCGCCTCGGCAGCAATGGCCGTTCCCCACTGGGTCGCCGACAATTGCAGACCCAAAACATACATCCCCCGGGTCACAGAGCCGTTGGACGCCACAGGCCGGTACGGGTGCGGTTCCACATCCAGTCCGGTTGTCTGCACCGGCGTGCCCTCGGCACTCATCATGATTTTGGTTCGCACAAGGCCGTCAGCCATGAGTTGTTCCAGGAGTGGAGAAATATTGATGCCCACCCTGTTGGCCGGCGACATCGCTTCAATCAACGTGGGTGCCTCCGCTGGCCCGTCGTGGACCCATGGAGAGACTGCCCGGAAAACCTTGGCGCTCCTATCCACACTGAACTTCGGGTCGGGTCCAACGAAACCCACGACGCCGGCACGCGCCAGAGCAGCCAACTGCTCCGAACGCAGTGCCGGGGCCCCGCTGGCAAGGCCTTCAACGAACGATTCGAACCATCCCCTCAGTTCAGCGACCCACGATTCGTCCGTGATACCACCGTCTGCCACGACGGACTTCAGGATCGCCCTGCCGGTGTGCAGTGCGCCGATTGCCATTTTCACGGGATCCGCTTCGCCCAGTGCGGAGCGTCGTGCGTCGTCGTCCAGGTAGGCCGTTATCGCCAGATCCAGTTCCCGGCGGGACGCGAACGTTCGGCCTGCCAAGGGCGCAGCGAGTCCGCGGACATTCAGTCGGCGGGAGGCAAGCACGTGCTTGTCCACCAAGGCGGCGACGTCGCTTTCCCAGTTGGCGGTGGTGTGCGCGTGGGGCTGCAACGCGTCCTCAAGGTCCGCGAGGAACTGCGCCGCATCGCGGATGGCGGCAGGCTGCGACCTTGCCAGGGTGGAGTAATAGGCCCACAAGGCGTCCCGGTGCAGGAGCGGCCAAAGATCGTGGTCGAATCCGGGCTGGATACCGGCTGCCCTGAACCGGTCCACTGCTGCCTCGGTCAAGTAACGCATGGTGATGCTGCTGGGGTAATACCCCGCCAAACCGGCCTTGGCCCGGTACGGGGTTCCGCGCCGGGATGCTGCGATAATCCTGGGTTCCCTGCCCGAGGGCCGGTACTCGAGAACTCCGGCTCCCGGTACGCCGGCTTCGACGAACTTGCCTCCCCGGCCCTCAGTCAGCTGGCCCATGACATCGAAGAAATTCAGTCCCATCCCACGCACCAGGACGGGCTCGTTGTCCGGTACCCGCTGCCAGTCGACGTCGGCTGGCGGTGCAGGCGGGAAATAGAGGAGGCCGTGCTCGTCGGCTGCCCGTTGGAACGAACGCTGCTCCGGATTCAAACGTGACTCGATGTGTCCCAGCGCGAGGACCACCGAGCCGACGGTGAGGGTAGTGCCGTCGGCCAGTTCGACGTCGAACGCTTGCCCACCTGTGATGCCTGAGCTTGCCGGGACCGGGCGCGCCGCTACGGCGGTCGTCTCATGGAAGGTGACCTCCACGCCGTCGGGCATTCGCTGAAGCAGTTCCGCCAAAGTCTGCCGCAGGTACCGTCCGTAGAGCGCCCTGCTGGGAAAATCGTGGGACTCCAGGGTGGCCAACTCCGCCTTTTCGGCGTCGTTCAGCCCCTGTCCATCACGACGTCGGGCGGCGCGCCACTGGTCGAACGAACCGCCTGCGAGGGGCTGCGCAAGTTTGGGGTCTTCCGGGATGAGCGTCGGATAGAACGCCTGTGTGTTCATCAGGTACAGCCTGGACTGCTCCGGCTGCCACACATGGCCGGATGCTGGCGGGAAAGGATCCACAACGTGGATGTGCAGTGTGCGCTGCCCGGTATCGGTCCGGTTCGCGCGGCTGGTGGCCCCTGCAGCCCAATTCGCGAGCAGCCGCTCAAGGACACTCGTGCCCCGGGGGCCGGCCCCAATAAGGGCAACACGATTGATTTGCGATTTAGCCACGCTCAAGCCTAACTTCTGCGTGACTTGCTTCCAGTTGAAAAGTGTTGCTTGGATGGGGCGATGACCACCACAGAAGCTGATCAGACGCCCCTTCCTGACAATGACACGGATCTGGAGACCAAGTCCGGGCCTCGCCACGCTGCGACCATCGCGCCCGAACCCACGGATGAGAACGTGTGGTTGGAGGACATCCACGGCGAAGAACAGCTGGCCTGGGTCCGGGAACAGAACGCGCGAACCGAGGATTTGCTGGAGGACGCAGACTACGCAGCGGTTGAAGCCGGCATCCTGGAGGTCCTGGATTCGACGGACCGGATCGCCATGGTGAACAAACGCGGCGATTTCTACTACAACTTCTGGAAGGACCAGGAGCACCCCAAGGGCCTTTGGCGCCGCACTACCTGGGAAAGTTACGTCTCCGAGGCTCCCGAATGGGACGTGTTGCTGGACATCGATGCCCTCGCCGCAGCAGAAGGCGTCGAATGGGTGTTCCATGGGGCCGGGTTCCTTCGTCCTTCGGACGGGGACACGTACCGCTTCGCGATGGTTTCGCTGTCCCCCGACGGCGGTGACGCCAACCGGCACCGCGAGTTCGACGTCGAATCCCGCACCTTTGTTGACCCTGCCGCCGGCGGATTCGATCTGCCCACGGCAAAAGGCAACGTGAGTTGGCTCGATGCGGACACACTGCTTGTCTCCAGTACGGCAGAAGGGTTGCCTGCAACCACCTCCTCGTACGCCCGGACCGGCGTGAAGCTGCGTCGCGGCCAATCCCTCGCCCAGGCAGAGCGGATCTTCGACATCCCCGAAGACCACATGCTGGCCATCGTGGCCCATGACTCCACCCCGGGCTTCGAACGGACCTTCGCCGTAGACTACATCGACTTCTACAACCGCAAGACGTGGCTGCTTCGCGACGACTCATGGCTTGAAATCGATGTGCCCACCGACGTGAACATCATTGCCCACCGAGAATGGCTTATGCTCCGCCCGCAGAAGGACTGGGACGTTTCCGGCGTTACCTACGCGGCCGGTTCCCTGCTGGCCGCTGACCTCGAGGGCTACCTGGCTGGATCGCGCCAATTTGTGGTGCTGTTTACCCCGGATGACCACACGTCGCTGCAATCGTGGAGTTGGACCAAGGACTATCTGCTGCTCAACGTCCTGCGCGACGTCTCTTCCGAAATCAGGGTGCTGGACCCTTCCCGCGTCGATTCCGACAGCAGCTGGGTTGCCACCGTCCTGGACGCGTGCCCGCCGCTTCACGACGTCAATGCCTACGCGGTGGACGACGAAGACGAATCCGGAGCCGGAAATGACTACTGGCTGGTCGCCACCGGTTTCACTACGCCCACTACCCTCACCCGCGGGACCCTCACTGCAGGGCCGACGGGTTCGTCTGTTGCCGGAGCAGCTGCCGGGGTCACCAGCCAGCACGCCGTGGTGAAGCGATCGCCGTCGTTCTTCAATGACGGCGACTATGAGGTCCAGCAGCATTTCGCTGTCTCGGCGGATGGGACCAAAGTCCCCTACTTCCAGGTGGCATCCAAGGACCTGATCCTGGACGGACAAAATCCCACGCAGCTCTCAGGCTATGGCGGATTCGAAGTTTCCCGCACCCCCGCCTACAGCGGCACCATTGGCAGGGCTTGGCTGGAGCGTCGCACTTCGGCTGCTGCCTTGGCTGACGGTCCCGGCTCGCACACCCGTGGCGGTGTGTACGTTGTGGCGAACATCCGTGGCGGCGGCGAATACGGGCCCTCGTGGCACCGGGCAGCGCTGCAGGAAAAGCGGCACCGTGCCTACGAAGACTTCGCCGCCGTGGCACAGGACCTGATCTCCCGCGGCGTGACCAGCCGCCGTCGACTCGGCTGTGTGGGCGGCTCAAATGGTGGGCTGCTGGTAGGCAACATGCTGACCCAGTACCCGGAACTGTTTGGTGCAGTGTCCTGCGGCGTGCCATTGCTGGACATGCGCCGCTATACCAAACTCTCTGCCGGATATTCATGGATCGCCGAGTACGGAGACCCGGATTTGCCTGAGCAGTGGGAGTTCATCCGGACCTTCTCCCCCTATCACCTGCTTCACGACGGCGTCGAATACCCCGAAACCTTCATTTGGACTGCGACGTCGGATGATCGGGTAGGCCCCGTCCAAGCCCGAAAGATGGCAGCTCGGATGCAGGCAATGGGTATCCCGAATGTCTGGTTCCACGAGGCACTCGAAGGCGGACATGCCGGCGCCTCGGACAACAGGCAGGCAGCCGCCCTTCAAGCCCGGAGCAACCACTTCCTGTGGCGTGTGCTGGCCGGGAGCAACTGAGGTTCCGTTTCGATGGCCCGCTGCACGCAATGCCCTGCGAACGGCCCCGCAGGTAGCGAGCCATCGAAATGGGCAGCCGATCGAAGGCGGTTTTGCACTGGACGGCACGTTCTGCGTATCCTTGGTGGGCTAGCAATAGCAAATGGAGACGTGCCAGAGCGGCCGAATGGGCTTCACTGCTAATGAAGTGTGGGGCACAACTCCACCGGGGGTTCAAATCCCCCCGTCTCCGCGAATTGGTCCCGGTTTTCGAACCGGGACCTTTTGCGTTAACCCGGCTTTTACCCCGAGCCCTGTGCCCGCGCCGGTCTAGCTGCGCTTCGCCCCGTGGCTGACTTCCGCGCCGGCATGCCGCTGCAGGGTCAGACTGTCCACTGTACTGACCAGCATGAGGACAGCCATGGCTATGAAAGCCCCCTTGTAGGCTGCTACCTGATCAACCCCGAGCACATCCGTGGACTCGAACAGCCTCAGGAACAAGGCCCCCACAGCGATCCCTGCCGCAGCTGCCAGCTGTACGAGGGTCGCAGAGATAGCGTTGGCCGAGGGCAGCTGCCCCGGGACGATGTCGGCATACTGCACGGACGCGTAGGCCGAGAAGCCTATGGATCGGAAGGCACCGCTGAGCAGCAACAACGCGAAAATGAGGGGCTCGGGTGTTTGGGCATTCAGGAACGCACACAAGGCAAACGTCACAGCCGACGCGAAGGATGCAAAGACGAGCACCGGTTTGAACCCGAAGCGCCTTATCAGGGGTGTGGTGGCCGGCTTGATCCCGATGTTGCCCACGAAGACTGCGGCTACCATGACCCCGGCCTTCAAGGGATCCCACCCAAATCCATCCTGGAACATCAGAGGCAGCAAGAAGGGAACCGAGCTGATGGTCAGCCGGTAAATGAAACCGCCCGTGGATGTCGCCCTGAAAGTCCTGGTGCCAAATACGCTGAGGTTGAACAGCGGAACCCTTGCTTTGCTCATCCACCAGACCGCACCTGCGAGGGAAACCAAGCCGGCAGCCACCACCACAACAGCCAGCAGATTCGATGCGTGTCCGCCCAGCGTTTCCAGCCCCACCACAAGGGAACCCACGCCCAAGGTAGTCAGCAAGAGGCCAAACCAGTCAAGACGGCGGTTGGCATCAAATTGAGTCCGCGGAACCAACCTCAGTGCCGCAATGAAGGCAGCCAGGCCGAGGGGGACGTTGATGATGAAGATCCAGTGCCACGACAGGAAAGTCGTGAGGGCGCCGCCCACCATGGGAGCCAAAACGGGGGCAAGAAGGCCTGGCCATACCAAGTAGGCGGTGGCACGGAGAAGTTCGGATTTGGGCGTACCCCGCAAAACCACCAGGGTGCCCACGGGAACCATCATGGCGCCGCCTGCCCCCTGCGCCACCCGACTCAACGTCAGCATGGTCAAGTCGGTGCTTACTGCGCAGAAAAGGGAAGCAATAGTGAACACCGAAATAGCCGTACAGAATATCCTGCGGGCGCCAAACCGCTCGGCAAGCCAACTGCTCAAGGGGATCCCCATGGCCACTGTCACCAAATAGGCAGTCATCGTGATGTTGATGTCAGCCGGTGCCTCCCGGAAATCGGCCGCAATGCTGGGGATGGCCGTGGTGAGGATCGTTCCGTCAAGAAACTCCATGAAGAACGTTGCCGCCACCAACAGTGCCAAACGCGGCCGCCAACTGGTCTCATTGGCCGCTTCGACGTCGGTGTTGCTCGGTTTTGTGCTCATGGTCCGGTCCAAGTCTTGTCTAATGGCCCGCAGCAGCGGGCGCGCGTGTTTGCTCGATCCTCGTATTTGGTCGATCCTATAGAGGCACGGTGGGAGCGTTCACAACATGACGGTTTTCAGCGCACTTCCTCGCCTTGAAGCACTGCCCCGGGTTGAGCGAAACGCCGCCTGCGCCCTACCCCGCCTGTGCCAGGGCGAGCGGCAGTACCGCACCTACCCCGGACCTTCTGAGCGCCCTCGCCGCAACAGTCAGTGTCCAGCGGCTGTCGATGAGGTCGTCTACCAAGAGGACAGGTTGGTCACCAATGCCTGCCAGTGCCTCTGCCAATTGCGGGCCGACCGCCAGACGGTCCCATACTCCCGCGAGCCTGTAAGCGCTGTTGCCTCCACGGGATCCTGTGGGCCCGCCGTGCTCTGGATGCAGTTGACCCAAGTACGGCATCCGCCCTATGCCCGCGATCCCCTGCGCCAGCGAGTCCACAAGTTGTGGTTTGCTCCTTGAGGGAATGCTGACGACCGCCGCCGGGCGCCCCGCCCCGCTCCAGGCGGTTCCGCCGTCGGCCCCTGACCATTCGCGCAGAACCTGAACGCAGGCCTGCAGCATCGCGGGGTCCACTGCCCTATCGGGTGTCCCGGCGGCAAAGAGCTCGCGGAGCGCGCCACCCCAGCCCAAGTCCGTCAGCCTTGCCAGCACACGGCCTTCGGAAATGCTTTCGTCCGGCTTGATCTTGCCTTTGACTCCCACTCCCAGCCTGTCCATTCCGCTGGGCCACTGGAGCCGCGGTTCCACCACGATCCCGGCGCGACGGAGCGTCTGGCCTGCTGCATCAACGGCAGCCGCTGCAATGTCCACTGGGAACCAGCGTCCAGCACAGTTGTCACAACGGCCGCAAGGGGCGGCAGTCTCGTCGTCGAGCACAGAGGTGATGTACTCCATGCGACAACCTGCAGTGTCCTGGTAAATCACCATGGAGTCCTGCTCATCCACCCGGGCCTCCGCGATGCGGGCATAGCGCTCTGCATCGTAGGTCCATGGCCGTCCAGTAGCACGCCAACCGCCACCCACGCGTTCAACTGCCCCGTCAACGGCCAAGACCTTAAGGAGGAGTTCCAGAGGCGTGCGCCGAAGGTCCACGCGTGCTTCGAGCGCCACCGTGGACATGGCCGCGTTCGCCTCATCAAGCACCCTCAAGACGGCGTCGGCCTTTTCAGCTGAGGGCATGGACGCGGTGGCAAAATACTGCCAAATTTCGCGGTCTTCGGAGCCTGGAAGCAACAGGACATCAGCGTTGGCTGCACCTCGGCCTGCTCGACCAACCTGCTGGTAATAGGCGACCGGCGAGGACGGCGCGCCGAGGTGAATGACGAAACCAAGGTCCGGTTTGTCGAATCCCATCCCCAACGCCGAGGTGGCCACAAGCGCCTTGACTTGGTTGTCCTTGAGGAGTTGTTCTGCCCGCTCCCGATCGGCAGGATCAGTCCGGCCGGTATAGGACAAGACATTGTGTCCAGCCTCGGAAAGAAGCCGGGCAGTATCCTCTGCGGCTGAGACGGTCAGCGCGTAAATGATTCCGCTACCGGGGAGGTCCGCCAGGTGCGTCAGCAGCCACCCCAGGCGATCGCGGGAGTCGGACAAGTTCAGAACCCCGAGTCGCAGCGACTCGCGGCCCAGCGCACCCCGGATGGTCAGCACTCCGGCGCCGAGTTGTTCCTCGATATCGTGGACAACGCGGGAGTTGGCCGTAGCCGTGGTGGCGAGGACCGGAACCGGGTCGGGCAGTTGGGCAATGAGATCCGCGATGCGCCGGTAATCGGGCCGGAAGTCGTGGCCCCAATCCGAAATGCAGTGGGCTTCGTCGATAACAAGCAATCCGGTCCTGCGGATCAGCTCGGGCAACTGGTTCTCCCTGAACGAAGGATTGGTGAGGCGCTCCGGCGACACCAGGAGAACGTCCACCTCGTCAGCTGCCAACCGGGCCAGGACAGTGTCCCACTCAAGCGCGTTGGCTGAGTTGATGGCCACAGCCCGGACTCCCGCCCGTGCGGCGGCCGCTACTTGGTCCCGCATGAGCGCGAGCAGAGGAGACACGATCAGCGTGGGACCGGCACCCCGCTGACGCAGCAACAAGGAGGAGACGAAGTAGACGGCGGATTTTCCCCAACCCGTGCGTTGGACCACCAAGGCACGGCGCCCCGCGTCCACCAATGCCTCAATGGCCTCGAACTGGCCGTCATGGAACTCTGCCTCGGGGTGCCCCACAAGCTCACGAAGACAAGCCAAAGCCCTCTGGCGGGTAGGGGATTCCACGGAAACAGCGGCATTTTGTGAGTTGTTGGCCATGGACCCAGTATTCCAGCAGCCCCTGACAGCCATAACGGGCGGCCCCGGCTATGTGGAAAGCGGTGTGGCAGGACCGGCTTTTCCACATAGCAGCTTCCCCCGTTCATGCTCAATTGCGCTGCCACAGTAGGATTGAGCCCGTGACTAGCGAGCAGAACAAGAACTTCGACCTCTCGGCATCCTTCAAGGCGTATGACGTCCGGGGCATCGTGGGGGAATCCATCACGGCTGAAATCGTCGAGGCAGTCGGTGCTGCCTTCATCGACGTTTTGGGTCTTGAAGGTGAAACCGTCCTTGTTGGCGGAGACATGCGCCCGTCCTCGCCGGAGTTCAGCCAGGCCTTCGCGAACGGTGCTGCCACCCGGGGCGCCAACGTCCAATTGCTGGACTTGATCTCCACTGACGAGCTCTACTACGCCTGCGGTGCCTTGAACGCAGCCGGTGCCACGTTCACTGCCAGCCATAACCCGGCCGAATACAACGGCATCAAAATGGCCAAGGCAGGGGCTCAACCGATTTCCTCCGAGAGTGGCCTGAAGGAGATCCAGGCCCTCGCCGAGCGCTACCTGAACGAAGGCACCATCCCCGCGGCGGCGACGCGGGGGCAGATCGGTGTCCATGACGTGCTGAAGGACTATTCCCAATACCTGCGCCAGCTGGTGGATCTCTCCGGTTCCCGGCCATTGAAGATCGTCGTGGACGCCGGTAACGGCATGGCCGGGCTGACCACCCCTGCTGTGCTTGGCAACAAGCTCCTCCCTGCCCTGCCGTTCGAGATCATCCCGCTCTACTTCGAACTGGACGGCTCGTTCCCGAACCACCCGGCCAACCCGCTGGAACCGGAAAACCTCCGTGATCTCCAAGCCGCCGTGATCAAACACGGCGCCGATATCGGCCTTGCCTTCGACGGCGACGCTGACCGATGCTTCGTGGTCGATGAAAAGGGCGAGCCCGTCTCCCCATCGGCGATCACGGGCATGGTGGCACGCAGGGAGATCGCCCGAGCCCAGGCATCCGGGGAACAGACCCCGGTGATCATCCACAACCTGCTCACGTCCAAAGCCGTTCCCGAACTCGTTGCCAAGGACGGGGGCCGGGCAGTCCGGACCCGCGTCGGCCATTCCTTCATCAAAGCCGTGATGGCCGAAGAAGGTGCAGTATTCGGCGGGGAGCACTCGGCACACTTCTATTTCCGTGATTTCTGGAATGCGGACACCGGTATGCTCGCCGCGATGCATGTCCTGGCGGCCCTGGGCGAGCAGGACGGTCCGCTGTCCGAACTCGGGCGCCAGTACGAGCCCTACGTCTCCTCCGGGGAAATCAACTCCGAGATCGAAGACAAAGCAGGCGCCATCGAGCGGGTCCGCCTCGATTTCCAGAATGATGACGTCGAAATAGACCACATGGACGGCAGCACCTTCAGCGCCAAGGACGGCAGCTGGTGGTTCAACCTGCGCCCCTCCAACACGGAGCCGTTCCTGCGCCTGAACGCCGAAGCCAAAGACCTGCCCACCATGGAAAAAATCCGCGACCGCGTCCTGGCACTGGTCAGGGCATAAGGACAGGCAAACATGAGCGAGCAGCCAATCGACGAGGCCGATTCCACCGGGACCGTCCAAGAGCGTGAACTCCGGGAGATTCTGGGGACTGCACTGGGGACTGCCCAGGAGCACATTCTGCAGAACGGCGGCTTTCTCCCCTTTGGCATCACGCTTTCACACGAAGGCGAGGTGCGGATTGTCATGGTTTCTCCAGGCGAGCCGGACGAGGACGGCCACATTGACGCGGGAGCGATGTTGACAGACGTCCAGGAATTACTTCGCCAGGGTCGCAACGATTATCGGGCCGTGGCCATCGCAAGTGATGTCGCGCTGCCCGAGCATGGCTCGGATGGCATCCACGGCACCGCCGAGCACCGGGATGGCGGGGTCATGGCAGCAGTCATCCCCTACGTCCACACAGCCGACGGTTTCTCATTCGGCGCCCTTGAGCCGGACACCCACGAGCCCTCGCTCTGGGTGGACTAGACCTGACTACGTAAGCTGATCCCATGAAAATCAACGCGTTCGCAGATGTGAGCCTCCGCGCCGTCATGGTGTTGGCGTCCGCCCCTGAGGGCACGTTGCTGACTACCCAGGCTGTTGCCGACGCCGTGGGCACTCCGTATAACCATGTCAGCAAGGCCATGGTCCGATTGCGCAGCCTTGGATTGATTGATGTGGAACGAGGCCGCTTGGGTGGATCGCGCCTGAACGAAGCGGGACGCCAAGCAACGGTTGGCCAGCTCCTTCGCCACTTGGACAGCCGGCAGGATCCCGCCGAATGCCAGTCCCCCACCCATGATTGCCCCCTCATCACAGAGTGCGGTCTCCGCCACGCAATGAACCGGGCCCGCGAAGCCTTCTATCGTGAGCTCGACACCGTCGTCATCTCGTCCCTGCCTCATGCCCGGCAGATGAATCCGGTCTTCCAAACAATAGGCCTCCGACCCGAATTCAGGTCCCCCGCAACCCTGCCCTGACGGCGTCCGGACCGGATCGCGACCCGATTTGCGCATCTTTTCTACAAGGAGTAGAAATTGAGGTGTAAATACAGGCATTCGAAATGCTTGTATTGTGACGGTTCGAATAACCCACCGGACCCCTACCCGCAGGAGAATCATGCTCTCGGAAAAATCCCGCCCGATTATTGAAGCCACGCTTCCCCTGGTTGGCTCGCGTATTCGTGACATCACCGCCAACTTCTACAAGCGCCTCTTTGCAGCGCACCCTGAGTTGCTCGATGGACTGTTCAGCCGCTCCAACCAGCGCTCGGGTGATCAGCAACAGGCACTCGCCGGGAGCATCGCCGCCTTCGCCACCCACCTCGTGAACAACCCCGGCACGCTCCCGGAAAAGGTCCTGGCCCGGATAGCCCACAAGCACGCCTCATTGGGCATCGCCGAAGAGCAGTATGGAGTGGTCTACGAGCACCTCTTCGCAGCAATCGCTGCCGACTTGTCGGACGTTATTACACCCGAAATCGCCGAGGCATGGACGGAGGTCTACTGGCTCATGGCAGACGCCCTGATCAAGCTTGAGAAGGACCTCTACGCCTCCCAGTCAAACAATAAGATGTGGATGCCTTGGCGCGTGGTTTCCAAAGTACCGGCTGGCAAGGACGCCATGACATTCACCTTGGAACCTGCCGACGACACTCCGGTAACACCGGCCCTTCCCGGCCAGTATGTGAGCGTCAAGGTCGTACTCCCTGACGGCTTGCGCCAAGTGCGGCAGTATTCACTGTCAGGCGACGCCGGGACCAGCCGGACCTTCACCACCAAGCTAAACGACGGCGGCGAGGTATCCACCGCCCTGCATACCGCCGTCGAACCTAACGATGTGCTCGAAATCTCCAACCCTTATGGCGAGATCACCCTCAAAGAAGACGGGGGACCGGTGGTGCTCGCGTCGGCGGGCATCGGGTGCACGCCTACAGCCTCAATCCTGCGTTCGCTGGCCGAGGCCGGCACAGATCGCCAGGTTCTCGTGCTGCACGCCGAACGTTCCATGGACAGTTGGGCATTGAGCGGCCAAATGACTGCAGACGCCGCAAGCATTGACGCCGAACTGCAGCTCTGGCTTGAGTCGCCGCAGCCCGGCAATGAAATGCACGGCGTCAACGCAGGCTTCATGTCCCTGAGGGAAATCGACATGCCCGCGGACGCTTCCTTGTACCTCTGCGGGCCGTTGCCTTTCATGAAGAAGATTCGCGACGAAGCGATCGAGGCCGGCATTCCGGCCACCCGGATCCACTACGAAGTTTTCGGCCCCGACGTTTGGCTCGCGAACTAAGGCGGGGCGGCAAACCCCTCTAAGACGCCGAAAGTACGACGGCGGCCCGTCACCTTTGATGAAAAAGGTGACGGGCCGCCGTCGTCTTAAGAACGCCGTTGTCCTTAAGAGGTCTAGCCCAGACGGCTCTTGAGGCCGTCCAGCTCGGACTGCAGCGCCGCGGGGAGAGACTCGCCGAAGTTGGCGAACCATTCCTCGATGGATGCAAGTTCCGTTTCCCATTCGCCGGCGTCAACGCGGACGGCCGCCTCGACCTCGGCCGGCGTCATGTTCAGGCCTTCAAGGTCGATGGAGTCGCCGGTCGGAACGAAACCGATCGGCGTTTCCACAGCGTCCGCCTTGCCTTCGAGGCGTTCGATTGCCCACTTGAGTACGCGGGCGTTGTCACCGAAACCAGGCCAGGCGAAGCCGCCCTCGGCCGTGCGACGGAACCAGTTGACCAGGAAGATCTTGGGCAGTCGCTCCGGGTTGGCCTTGGCGGACAGGTTCACCCAGTGGTTCAGGTAGTCGCCTGCGTCGTAGCCAATGAAGGGCAGCATTGCCATGGGATCGCGGCGGACAACACCTACGGCGCCAGCTGCAGCGGCCGTGGTTTCCGAAGAAAGCGTGGCACCCATGAAGATACCGTTGGACCAGTCGCGGGCCTCGGTGACCAGCGGGATGGTGGTCTTACGGCGTCCGCCGAACAGGATCGCGGACAACTCCACGCCGTCCGGGCTGAAGTACTCTTCGGCGAGCATGTCGATCTGGTCGATCGGCGTGCAGAAACGGGAGTTCGGGTGTGCAGCCGGGGCGTCGGAGTCCGGAGTCCAGGACTCGCCGCGCCAGTCGGTCAGGTGCGCCGGAGTTTCCTCCGTCATACCTTCCCACCAAACGCCGCCGTCATCGGTCAGCGCAACATTGGTGAAGATGCTGTTGCCCTTGGCGATGGCACGCATGGCGTTGGGGTTGGTGCCCCAACCGGTGCCCGGCGCGACGCCGAACAGGCCGGCTTCGGGGTTGACGGCGCGGAGCTCGCCTTCCTTGCCGAAGCGCATCCAGGTGATGTCGTCGCCGAGGGTCTCGACCTTCCAGCCCTTGATGGTGGGGTCAAGCAAAGCGAGGTTGGTCTTGCCGCAAGCCGACGGGAAGGCAGCGGAGACGTAGTAGGTCTTCTGCTCGGGAGAGGTCAGCTTGAGGATGAGCATGTGCTCGGCAAGCCAGCCCTCGTCGCGTGCCATCACCGAGGCGATGCGCAGTGCGTAGCACTTCTTGCCCAGCAGCGCGTTTCCGCCGTAGCCGGAACCGAAGGACCAGATGGAGCGCTCTTCGGGGAAGTGGACGATCCACTTGTCGGTGTTGCACGGCCACGCGACGTCGGCCTGGCCGGGTTCCAGGGGTGCGCCCAGCGAGTGGAGGGCCGGCACAAAGAATGCATCGGTCTGCGTGATGCGGTCCAGGACGTCCGAGCCGATGCGGGCCATGATCCGCATGGAAGCTACAACGTAGGCGGAGTCAGTGATCTCAACGCCGAACTTCGGGTCCTCTGCATCCAGGTGGCCCATGACAAAAGGAATGACGTACATGGTGCGGCCGCGCATGGAGCCGGCGAACAGTCCGCGCAGCTTCTGCTTCATTTCGGCCGGAGCCATCCAGTTGTTCGTGAACCCTGCGTCGCGCTCGTTCTCGGAGCAGATGAAGGTCTGCTCTTCCACACGGGCAACGTCGGCGGGGTCGGAGAACGCCGCGAAGGAATTCGGGAACGTTTCCGGGTTCAGCCTCTTCAGGGTGCCGGCCTCAACCAGTTCGTCGGTCAGGTTCTTGTTTTCTGCTTCGCTGCCATCAACCCAGTGGATGCGGTCCGGCTGAGTCAGCTCGGCTACTTCCTCAACCCAGGCCAGCAGGCGTGCATGCGTAGTAGGTGCCTTCTCAAGCAGCGGCAGTCGCGCCAGATCGCCCATTGCGGTTCCCTTCCTCGGGTTCAGTGGTGTGTCCTAAACGATAGGGGTCGCGGACCAGACCAATCCGTTGTCAGACGTCAGATGTCCAGTGGAGTCGAAACGAAAAACCCCTAGAATTCGGGGTTTCAGTTTCAGGGGACGGCGTTTTAAGTGAGGAAGGTCACATAGACCGGTCTAGTTGCGTAGATTACAGCTTTTCGATTTGGAACTTCACATGAACTTCTGTAAAGTTTATTGAGGTTCGAGGGGGTCAGAGAAACAGACCGCCGAGAATCACGCGAAATGCGCCCATAGCTCAGCTGGATAGAGCGTCTGTCTACGGAACAGAAGGTCAGGGGTTCGAATCCCTTTGGGCGCACAGATAGAGACCCGCACCGGTTCGCCGGTGCGGGTCTTTTGTTTTGCCCGCCGTGGCCCAACTACGTAGCAGTTAAGCGCGTTTAGACCGCCCTAAACGCGCTCTAATGCGACCCAGTTGGGTTACGCGGCAGGGAAGGCGAGCCACGCAGGAAACGCAAAGGGCCGCCGTCGTACAATTCCGAAAAAGTACGACGGCGGCCCTTGCCGTATGTGGGGACGCTTACTCCCCCACAGCCTCGCTGATCCGGCGCCGGATGCCGTCGAAGTGACGGTTGAGCAGCTCGGCCGAGAGCACCTTGTCTCCCGCTGCAACGGCGGCATAGATATTCCGATGGATGGCGGCCGTCTTGGCCAGGTCCTCGTTACCTGCGCCGATCTCTACGTGGATCTTCCGGTACACCTTCCAGAAGACCCCCATGAGGTTGATCAGCAGCTCGTTGTTAAGGGGTTCGAATAGTCGGCGGTGGAATTCAGCGTCGGCCGCCACGAAGTTCTCACCGGCGGCGGCGAGTTCTTCCATTTGCTTCACCGATTCCTCGATGGACGCCAGCTGCTCCTTGGTCATCACATCGATGGAGGAGCCGATCAGCCCGGACTCCAAAGCCTGCCGCACGTCCACCAGCTGCAAGGCTTCGAGTCCCTGGTGACGAAGGGAAAGCCGGCCCCGGAATGTCAGGCCATCAGCCAAGGCATCGAAGTTGCTGGGCGCCACGAACATCCCGAAGCCATGGCGGATCTCGATCACCCCCAAGGCCTGCAGCACTTTCAGGGACTCACGCAACGTATTGCGCCCTACGCCCAGGGCCACCGAAAGCTCACTCTCCGTGGGCAACGGGTCACCCGCCTCGAGCTCGCGCTCAAGGATGAGTTCCATAATGTCCGACTGCAATGCCCGCAGCCGGGCCTGTGCACTGAACCGCGCTTGCGGAACGACACCGGAAGTTGTCATGGCGCTCTCCTTGCCGATGCACTCTTCCCCTCAGAGGCTTGTGAACCTCGGACGCAGAAGTAGTGCGGTGTTAATATTGAGGCGAGCTTGATGCTCACCGCAGAATGAGTGACTCGCAACATACAATATCGGATGTCCCACCTCCTTGATAGGTATGTCTTCGGAATTCCTTGAGAATGCCGCATTCAGGCGCCCTGGCGGCGAGGAACCCGACGGTTCCCGGCCTCCCGGGCAGCCTCACCGTGATCCATTTCTCACTTGACGTCCCCTTGTGACCACCCTTACAGTTTCAATACGAGCATCGGACGTCCTACATCCGATAACCCACGACAGTCGAATGGTGAGGCACCCTTATGAGCAAGACCATCAACAGCCTGCCGCTGGTCAACGACGCCAGCCGCCGGAATTTCCTGAAGCTAAGCGGCGCAGTTGGTGCAGCAGCCGCCTTCACGGCAACCCTCTCTGCGTGCGGCGGCGCTGCCAGCACCAGCACGGGGAACGCTTCAAACACCGCAGCCGTGAACAAGGACCTCATGATCGAGGCAGGCATCTCCTACGCCCTCTCCACAGGCTTTGACCCGCTGAGCTCTTCGGGAGCCACACCGATGGCGGCCAACCTCCACATCTTTGAAGGCCTCATCGAGCTGCACCCGGCAACCCGACAGCCCTACAACGCACTGGCCGCAACGGATCCCAAGAAGATCAACGACACCACGTACCAGGTGACCATCCGCGATGGTGCCAAGTTCCACGACGGCTCCCCCGTCACCACCGAGGACGTCGCTTTCTCCTTTACACGTGTCATGGATCCGGCGAACAAGTCCCTGTTTTCCCAGTTCATCCCATTCATCCAGGACGTCAAGCCCTTGGATGCCAAGACAGTGGAATTCACCCTCAAGTACGCCTTCCCGGGCTTCGGACCCCGCATCTCGGTGGTCAAGATTGTTCCCAAGGCACTCGCGACCGATCTGAAGGCCTTCGACGCCAAGCCAATCGGCTCCGGTCCGTACAAACTGGTCTCCGCCGTCAAGGACGACAAGATCGTCTTCGAAGCGTTCGCAGACTACAACGGCCCCAAGCCTGCGTTGGCCAAGGGTATGACCTGGCTCCTTCTTTCGGACGCAGCCGCCCGTGTTACTGCTGTCCAATCCGGCCGCGTCCAGGCCATCGAGGACGTTCCGTACCTGGACGTCGACGGCTTGAAGTCCAAGGTCAAGGTGGAATCCGTCCAGTCCTTCGGCCTGCTGTTCCTCATGTTCAACTGCGCAAAGGCCCCTTTCGACAACAAACTGGTCCGCCAGGCGCTGCACTATGGCATGGACAAGGAAGCCATCATCAAGAAGGCCCTGTTCGGCAACGCCAAGGCGGCAAGCTCCTACTTCCAGGAGGGCCACCCGGACTATGTCAAGGCCAGGAACGTCTATGGTTTTGACACTAAAAAGGCCGAAGACCTACTCAAGCAGGCGGGCGTTGGCAGCCTCGAATTCGAACTCCTCACCACGGACACCGCGTGGGTGAAGGACGTTGCACCCCTGATCCTGGAGTCCTGGAACAAGATCCCCGGCGTCAAGGTCACCGTTAAGAGCCTGCAGTCCGGCGCCCTGTACAGCGACCGCGTGGGCAAGGGCGATTACACGGTCGTTGCGGCTCCTGGCGACCCGTCCGTGTTCGGCAACGACGCGGACCTGCTGCTGAGCTGGTTCTACTCCGGCGCCACGTGGATGGAGAAGCGCGCCTTCTGGACCACTCCGGAACGCACCAAGTTGCAGGAACTCATGAACAAGGGGTCGCAAGCCTCCGGCGACAACGCCAAGAAGATCGTGGCCGAAATCGTGGACATGGTCTCGGACGAAGTCCCCCTCTACCCGGTCCTCCACCGCCAGCTCCCCAGCGCCTGGGACGAGAAAAAACTCAAGGGCTTCCAGCCTCTGCCCACCACCGGATTGTCGTTCATCGACGTCGGACGTACCGCCTAGAAACCTGAGTTGCGAGGCCTGCTTTGCGGCCTAAATCCCCCAAATAGCACGCAGAGCAGGCCCCACAACCAGCAGCACCCCCAACCAACCGGAGAACAAATTGGTCACGATATTGCGTCTGCTTGGTCGCAGGCTTGCAGCATTGCCATTGATGATCCTGGGCATTACGTTGCTCGTCTTCCTCGTCCTGCAGGCCGCCCCCGGCGACCAAGCCAGTTCCGCCCTTGGTGACGGCGCCAGCGAAGAAGCCAAGCAGCAGTACCGCCAGGAAAATGGCCTGAACGATCCCTTGGTCCTGCAATACTTCCGTTTCCTTGGGAAGCTGCTGCAGTTTGACCTCGGCGTCACAACCCCGCCGGCAAAGTCGGTGGCTTCCATGATCGGCTCTGCGTTCCCTTTGACGCTCCAGCTGACCTTCCTGGGCGTCATTATCGCGATTGTTCTTTCCCTGGCATTCGGCATCCTCGGCGCCCTCTACCGCGACAAGTGGCAGGACCAATTGGTCCGCGTCTTCTCGATCGCCGCGATCGCCACGCCGTCGTTCTGGCTTGGCATCCTGCTCATCCAGTGGTTCGCCCTGGGGAGCAACCCGATGTTCCCCTCAGGCGGAATTGCGACGCCGGAATCCGGCTTTGGCGGTTGGCTCAACTCGATGGCCCTTCCGGCACTTGCGCTCGGCATCCCCGTCTCAGCGTCGTTGATCCGAGTGGTCCGGACGTCCATGGTGGAAGAGCTTGACCGCGACTACGTCCGCACAGCCATCGGCAACGGCGTCCCCTACCGCGAAGTGGTTTCCAAGAATGTTCTCCGCAATGCCCTCGTCACCCCGGTGACCGTGCTGGGACTCCGCGTGGGCTACCTGCTGGGTGGCGCCGTCGTGATTGAAATGATCTTCGCCCTGCCCGGCATGGGCCAGCTGATCCTCAACGGCATCACCAACCTGGACGTCAACCTCGTCCAGGGCGTGGTGCTCACCATCTCGGTCACTTTTGTTCTGGTGAACATCGTGGTGGACCTCCTCTACCTGCTCATCAACCCCCGAATCAGGACGGTATAGCTCATGCGCAGCAAGCTCGCAGAACGGCTAAGTGCCCCGGGCATCCGCTTCAAGGCCCTGCCCTGGGGCTCCCGCATCGCCCTGCTCTTCCTCGTCATGATTGTGCTCGCGGCCGTCCTCGCGCCGGTCATCGCTCCGCACGATCCCCTTGAGACGTTCATCCCGGCAACCCCGCCTGGCGCCGAGCACTTCTTCGGCACCGACCGCCTGGGCCGCGACATTTTCTCGCGCCTCCTGTTTGGTGCGCAGTCGTCGCTTTTGATCGGCCTTGGCGCGGTTGGCCTGGCGATCCTCGCCGGTGCACTGCTCGGATCCTTCGCCGCGACCTCCAGCAAGTCGGTCAACGAGATCATCATGCGGCTCATGGACATCCTCATGGCGTTCCCGGGCATCGCACTGGCCGCAGTTTTGCTGGCCGCGTTCGGCAACTCGGTCCCGACCATCATCATCGCAATCGCCATCATCTACACGCCTCAACTGGCCCGCGTGGTCCGCGCCAACGTGCTTGCGCAATATGGCGAAGACTACGTCCGTGCCGAACGCGTGATCGGTGCAGGCCGGTTCTACATCCTGGTCAAGCACATCGTCCGCAACACCGCCGCTCCCGTACTGGTGTTCGCCACAGTGATGGTGGCAGACGCCATCATCCTGGAAGCCTCGCTCTCCTTCCTCGGCGCCGGCGTTCAAGACCCCGCGCCATCATGGGGCAACGTGATTTCCTACGGCCGCAATCTGGTCCTGTCCGGTGGCTGGTGGGCCACCACGTTCGCTGGCCTGACAATTCTGCTGACTGTCCTGTCCCTGAACATCCTCGCCGAGGGCCTCACCGACGCCATGGTGAACCCGAAGCTGCGCCGCGCGCCGGCAGTGAAGGACGACGACGGCTCGGCCGCGGCTATCGCTGTTGATTCCGAGGTCGCTACCTCCGTTGCCCAGCCGTCAGTGGTGGAGGAACACGAGCTCGACGGCGTTCGGCCGGCTTTCGGCGACACTGTCACTTCTGACCGGGGCAGCTCCGCCGTCCTCACCGATGTGAAGCTGGCCGCCGCCAACCCGCACCTCCTCCTGGACCGCGAATTGGAACTGCTGGCAGCCATCGAAGCCAAGCGCACGGACCGCCTCCCGCAGGTCGCCCCCGGAGCCCGCAATGTCCTTGAGGTGAAAAACCTGTCCATCCGCTTCCCGGGCCGTTTCGGCGAGACCGCAATCGTGGACAACGTCTCCTTCACGGTCCGCGAAGGCGAAACCATGGGCCTGGTGGGCGAGTCCGGTTGTGGCAAGTCGATCACGTCACTCGCTGTGATGGGCCTCCTGCCCAAGACAGCACAAGTCACCGGTTCCATCCTGTTTGATGGCAAGGAACTCCTCGAGGCGAAGACGCAGCACAGCAACCCCAAGGCCTATGAGGGCCTGCGCGGGGAGCAGATTGCCATGGTCTACCAGGACGCGTTGAGCTCGCTGAACCCATCCATGAAGATCAAGGACCAGCTGGAGCAGCTCACCAAACGTGGTGGCCGAAAGACACCTGCTGAACTGCTGGAAATGGTGAAACTGGACCCCGCCAGGACGCTTGCCAGCTACCCCCATGAGCTCTCCGGCGGCCAACGCCAGCGCGTGCTGATCGCCATGGCCCTGTCCCGCTCACCGAAGATCGTTGTTGCCGATGAGCCCACCACCGCCTTGGATGTCACCGTGCAAAAGCAGGTGGTGGATCTGCTCAACGAACTTCGGGAGCAACTCGGCTTCGCCATGGTGTTCGTCAGCCACGACCTCGCTTTGGTGGCATCCCTGGCGCACCGCATCACGGTGATGTATGCCGGCCAGGTGGTGGAATCCGCACAGGCTTCCGAGCTGCTGCAGAACCCCAAGCACGAGTACACCCGCGGCTTGCTGGGTGCCGTCCTCTCCATCGAGGCCGACGCCGTCCGGCTGCACCAGATCCCCGGCACAGTCCCTTCACCGCGCGATTTTGCTGCGGGAGACCGCTTCGCGGCCCGCTCACTCAGGGCCGACGCCGATCCCAACCAGAAGCTCGTCCTCACCACCGTTCCAACCGCCGACGGTGACGACGCCGACCACTACTGGGCGAGCCACCTGAAGGAGGACGCAAAATGAGCGATTCAGGCTCCAAGCCGGTCATCGAGCTCAAGGACGTCAAGGTCTACCACCATGCAAGGACCGGCGGACTTTTCCGACCCAACATCGTCAAAGCCGTTGACGGAGTGGACTTCACCATCAGCCGCGGCGAAACCGTGGGCATCGTTGGTGAGTCCGGCTGTGGCAAGTCCACCCTCGCGTCCGTACTTGTGGGACTCCAACCACCGACGTCGGGCCAGGTCTTGTTCCACGGAAAGCCCGCCATCAAGCGGAACGCCGCCATGCGAAAACAGTTTGGACGCTCCGTCTCGGTCGTCTTCCAGGACCCGGCTACGGCGCTCAACCCGCGCATGACCATCCAGGACATCCTCACCGACCCCCTGCAGATCCACGGCATCGGGAACGCTTCCAGCCGTGCTGCCAAGGTCAAGGAACTGTTGGCGCTGGTTGGCCTGCCGCACTCGGCAGCCGAGGTGACGCCGTCGCAGGTTTCCGGTGGTCAGCGCCAGCGTGTGGCGATCGCCCGTGCACTGGCGCTGGATCCGGACATCATTGTGGCGGACGAGCCGACGTCGGCCTTGGACGTTTCCGTTCGCGCGCAGGTCCTGAACCTGCTCTCGGACCTGAAGACCCAGCTGAACCTCGGCATGGTGTTCATCTCGCACGACATCCAGACCGTCCGCTACGTCTCGGACCGTATCTGCGTCATGTACTTCGGCAAGATCGTCGAACAAGGCACAGCCACCCAGGTCTTCGACAACCCCAGCAACGACTACACCAAGAAGCTGCTGGGCGCCGCGCCGAGCCTGCTCCACATCTAGTTTTTCCCTTCACAAGTTACAAACAACGGAGAATTCTGTGTCCACTCAGTTCCAGGGCGTCATCCCCCCGGTCATCACCCCCCGCCACGCCGACGGCAGCATCGACACCGCGTCGCTGAAGAACGTCACCAAGCACCTGATCGACGGCGGGGTGTCCGGACTTTTCGTCCTGGGATCCTCCGGGGAAGTCCCCTACCTGACCAACGACGAGCGTGAGCTGGTGGTCTCCACCATCGCCGACGCCAACGCCGGAGCGGTCCCACTAATCGTCGGCGCCAACGAGCAGACCACCAACCGGGTGATCGAGGAAGCGCGGAAGGTGGTGGATCTAGGTGCCGACGCGATCGTTGTCACGTCCATGTACTACGCCATCGGCAATGCGGCGGAAACCGAGACGCATTTCCGCAGCATCCACGCCGCCATCGAGAAGCCGATCTTCGCTTACGACGTCCCGGTCCGCACGCACTTCAAGCTGCCCACGGACCTCCTGGTACGCCTCGGCCGCGACGGCGTCATTGCCGGCGTCAAGGACTCCTCGGGCGACGACGTTTCGTTCCGCCAACTGCTGCTCGCCGCCAAGGACATTCCCAACTTCGATATTTTCACTGGCCACGAAGTTGTGGTGGACGGCGCCCTCCTGGGCGGTGCGCAGGGCGTGGTTCCGGGTCTCGGCAACGTTGATCCGGCCGGCTACCGCCGCCTGTTCGACGCTGCCCAGACGGGCGACTGGGCTCTCGCAGCAAGGGAGCAGGACCGTCTGGCCGACGTCTTCGAGATCGTCTACACCCCTAACGGCCGCGTGTCCGGCGGCGCTGCTGGCCTGGGTGCTTTCAAGACTGCACTTCAGGTCATGGGAGTTATTGAGTCCAACACCATGAGCGAGCCCATGCTGTCCCTGAACTCCGAAGAGACGGCGCTGATCCGTGAAATCCTGGAACGGAACGGGCTGGTCTAAATTTTCATGACCCCTTCCATGACCCACGTGGTCGGTGTTGACCTCGGCGGCACCAAAACTGCCGCCGGGGTTGTTTCCGAGCTTGGTGAAGTGCTCATGTCGGAGACCATTCCGACGTTGAACAGGGACGGTGGCGAAGCGATCCTCGACGCCACTGCGGCGCTGATCGCGGGCTTGGTGGAGCAGGCTGCCGACGCCGGAGTTACAGTTTCCGGCGTCGGCATCGGCTCCGCCGGGGTTATTGATTCTTCTTCCGGGGCCGTGGTGTCAGCCACGGATGCGATTCATGGCTGGGCCGGGACTGAGCTTGTTTCGGGGCTGTCCACCCGGCTTTCCCTGCCTCTTTCGGCGGTCCGGGCCGTCAACGACGTCCACGCCCACGCTCTCGGTGAGGCCTGGCTTGGCGCGGCCGCCGGCTCCTCAAGTTCGCTCATGGTGGCGTTCGGAACCGGCGTCGGCGGGAGCTTTGTGCTGAACGGCGAACCTGTTCTCGGACACCGCTTTGTTGGCGGGCATGTGGGTCACTTCGCGTCGCCGCTGGCTGTATTTGACGGCGTTCCGTTGTCTTGTGTGTGTGGTGGATCAGGACACGTCGAGGCCGTGGCTTCGGGGCCCGCCATCTACGAGTCGTACCTGCGCTTTGGTGGTTCCTCGCATGAGGCAGCGGACACGCGGGGCGTGTTTGCGCTGGCCGCTTCGGGAACTCACGACGGCGGTGCTGCCGCTACCTCCAGCCGAGCAGCTGCCTTGCGTGCCGTTGCTCTCGGCGCGGCCGCCGCAGGCCAAGCCGTGGGCGGACTCATCAACATTCTTGACCCTGAAACCGTAGTGATTTCAGGTGGGCTGGCGGACGCCGAGGGGCTCTGGTGGGAACCCATGGAGACGGCTTTGCGCCAGGAATTGCTGGCACCGTTGGCCGAGGTCCCCGTGCTGCGGGCAACCCTGGGCAACACCGCGGCCATCGTTGGTGCCGCGAAACTCGTCCTTTAGAAGAGAGACAACATGATCCTGACCCCCGACGGCATCGAAGCCCTCCGTTCCCAGCTGATCGTCTCCTGCCAGGCGTATCCCGGCGAACCCATGCGCGATCCCCGCACCACGGCCCAGGTGGCGGCCTCGGCTGTCATCGGCGGGGCTGCGGCGATCCGAGTCCAAGGGTTAGCCGACGTACAGTTCACGCGTGCCGCCGTCGAAGTTCCCGTCATCGGGCTCTGGAAGGACGGGCACGATGGCGTCTTCATCACCCCCACGCTCCGGCACGCGCTTGCCGTGGCTGGTGCCGGTGCACATGTTGTCGCGATTGATGGCACCCGCCGGGCCCGCCCGGACGGTTTGTCGCTGGCTGCGACCGTTGCCGGAATCCACGCGGAGTCCCATGCCTTGGTCATGGCTGATTGCGGTTCCTTTGACGATGCTGTTGTAGCCGTTGAAGCCGGCGCGGACCTGATCGGCACAACGTTGGCTGGTTACACCGGCGAGCGCCCCAAGACCGACGGCCCGGACCTGGAGTTGCTGGAGCAGATCGCCTCTGCCGAACTGGGCAAGCCGCTCATCGCCGAAGGTCGCATCCACACCCCCGCCCAGGCACGTCAGGCCCTCAATGCCGGCGCGTTCGCAGTGGTTGTGGGCACCGCGATCACACATCCGGCCACAATTACGGGCTGGTTCAAGGGCGCGATGCACGTCTAAGGACTCAACCCCCGCGTTGCTGGGCCTGCTCTGCGCCCCAAAACCCCCGCGAAGCACGCAAAACGGGCCTCACAACCCGGAGGAAGCGGTTGTAGGCTTCTCCCATGGCTGCCGAAAACTCCCGTGAATTTGACGTAATTGTGATCGGCGCGGGCGCCGTCGGGGAAAATGTTGCGGACCGCGTGGCTCGTGGCGGACTGACGGCAGTGGTTGTGGAAAGCGAACTGGTTGGCGGCGAATGCTCCTATTGGGCGTGCATTCCTTCCAAAGCGCTCCTCCGGCCAGGCAGCGTGCTCCACGCGGCGCAGGGAATTCCCGGGGCGTCGGAAGCGGTCACCGGAGTTATTGACGCAAAGTCGGCACTGAAGCACCGGGACTGGTTCACGAACAACTGGCAGGACGGGAGCCAGGTCGAATGGCTGGATAGTGCCGGCATCGAGCTGATCCGTGGACGAGGGCGCATCACAGGACCACGCGAGGTCCAGGTGGACGGGCTCGACGGCAACAGCTACGCGCTCAAAGCGCACCATGCCGTGGTCGTGGCCACAGGTTCCACACCTACCATCCCGGATATCGAGGGCCTCAAGGACGTACCCTTCTGGACCACCCGCGGTGCCACTGCGGCAAAAGTCATCCCACAGCGGTTTGCGGTGCTCGGAGGTGGAGTGGCCGGCGTCGAATTAGCCCAGGCTTTTGCCCGCCTTGGTTCCGTGGTGACACTTATTGCTCGTGGTCGCCTTCTGAGCAGCTATCCAGAAGAGGCAGCTGACCTGGTCCTGGCAGGGCTGCGCGCCGATGGGGTAACAGTCCACCTCCACACGGATGTGGACAAAGTAGAAAAGAACGACGACGGCTCGGTCACGGTCACGTTCAACGGCGGGACCGTCACGGCTGACAAACTCCTGGTCGCGTCCGGCCGGCATCCGGCATTGGCCAATTTGGGCTTGGAAAATGTGGGGGTTGAACCGCAGAACGGAAAACCGCTCCGGCTCACTACGGATGCCAGTGGGCTGGTGGAGGGCCCGGCAAGCGATGGCACCAGTGGGCTGTGGCTGTACGCCGCAGGCGATGCCGCGGGCAATGTGTTGCTTACGCACCAGGGCAAGTACGAAGCCCGGGCTACCGGCGATGCCATCGTTGCCCGGGCAAATGGCAAGCTCCAGGGCACGCCCCGTCCCTGGAGCGCGTGGGCACATACGGCCGACGAGCACGCCATTCCAAGCGTCGTCTTCACAGATCCGGAAGTGGCCTCGGTGGGTCCCAGCCTTGAGCAGGCCCTGCTCCAGGGCAAGCACGTCACGGGAGTGGAGTTGCCCATCAACGTCTCCGGATCCCAGCTCTATTCCGCCGATTACAAAGGGTGGGCGCAGATCGTGGTGGACGAGGACCGGAAAGTCATCCTTGGCGCTACGTTCGTCGGGCCGGGGGTAGCTGAACTGCTCCACTCGGCCACCATCGCGATCGTAGGCGAAGTCCCCTTGGACAGGTTGTGGCATGCTGTGCCGTCGTACCCCACCCTCAGCGAGGTGTGGTTGCGGCTTTTGGAGAAGTACGGCCTCTAGCGCTTATTTGAACTGACTGGTCAGTTCAGTTAGACTTTCAGCAGACACCATTTCTGCGAAAGGCTCATTGTGCTGTCCGTACAGCAACTCCAGATCAACGGCCGCCGGGATGACCTCCTTCCGGCAACGTCACTCCAGGCCCGTCGTGGCGAACTCTTGCTAGTGGCCGGCGAAGGCCAGGACCAGCGGACCGCCTTGGCCTTGGCACTCAGTGGCCGCATGAAACCCAGCAACGGCGTCCTCAGTTGGGACAACAACAGCAAGACCAAGAAGATCCGGCTGGCGAGCGCCTTGGTGGATTCGCCCGGCGTCAATGAGCCTGAACAGCATCTAAGCGTTCGCGACCTCGTCACAGAGGACCTCTCCCTCATCCCCCGCCGTTACCGTGGCGCGCTGCTCAGCAAACCGTGGCTGAAGATCAACAGCTTTGAAGACATTGCCGGCTTGTGGATCGAACAGCTTCCCGCCGGCCGCCGGCTCGAGCTCCTGACTGCCCTCGCCTTGGCAGATCCAGCTACCGACCTCCTGGTGGTCGACTCGCCCGATCGCCACAGCGCCGATCCCGCGGCGTGGTTGCCCCGGCTTGAGGCACTGGCGTCCGACGCCGGGCGGCCCCTTGCCGTCGTCGCCGTCGTCAGCGCCCTCCCGGACAACTGGGCTGGCCCTGCTGCCGTAATTGGCAACTCAGTGGCCCACCCGCAGGAACCGGAAACCATTGAAGTGTCCGAGCCTGCACAGGCGACGAACCCGCAAGCGACAACGAGCCCAATCCCGGCCCGCGAGATTCAAGACGAAGCATCCGAACCCGAATTCAAAGACCTTCAAAGGACTGCAAAGTGACTGTTCTGCGGCTTGCCCGCTCCGAACTTAAGCGCATGACCGGCGGGCTCCTGCCCAAGCTGACCATCCTGGCCCTGACCATGGTGCCGCTGCTCTACGGCGCGGTGTATCTCTACGCCAATTGGGATCCGTACGGCAATCTGAACCAGATCGACGCCGCCTTGGTGGTTGAGGACACGGGGGCAACGTCCAAGGATGGCACCGAGCTGCAGGCTGGCAAGAAGGTTGCTGACAGCCTGGTAGACGGCCACGTCTTCAACTGGAAGCAGGTTTCCAGCGCCGAGGCCGCAGAGGCTGGTGTTCGGACCGGCGAATACGCCTTCGCTCTGCGGATCCCCAAGGACTTCTCCGCGAACCTGGTCTCCCCCGGCAGCTTCGACGCCGCCAACCAGGCGATGCTCCATGTCACCACGAACGACGCCAACAACTACCTGCTGAGCACCATCGTGGACAAACTCACCACAGCAGTTCATTCAACGGTCGCCAAGGAGGTCGGCGAGGAAACAGCCAACCAGCTCCTCACCGGTTTCGGCACCATCCACGCCTCCATCGTGAAGGCTGCCGACGGAGCGTCCGAACTCGCCACGGGAGTGGGTCAGCTCAGTGATGGCGCTGCAACGCTGCATGACGGAACCACGCAGTTGGTCACCGGGGCAGACCAGCTGGTCGCCGGGCAGACCAAACTGCGCGACGGCGCTGTGCAACTCAACAGCGGCGCAGGACAGCTGAGCTCGGGCCTCACTGAGCTGAAGAACAAAACGGCTACCCTCCCGGCGGATTCGCAAAAGCTTGCCGACGGTGCGGCGCAAGTAGCCGCCGGGAACGCCGAGCTGAATGCGAAGGTCCAGGACGTCGTCGGGCAGCTGGATGCCGCGGACAAGGGCCTCCGCAACCGTGTTGTGGAATCCAACACCCGTCTGGTCACCGCCGGCGTACTGACGCAGGAGCAGGCAGACAAGGTCCTGGCGGACTTCGACGCGGCCGCCGCATCTAGCCCCGTCACGGACGCAAAGGCCAAGATCGCGGGCGACGCCGCCAAGATCCAGCAGCTCTCCGATGGTTCAGCTGCGGTGAGCGCAGGGGCATCGAAGCTCGCCGCCGCAACGCCTACTCTCACGGACGCGATTTCGCAGGCAGCGGCCGGAGCCGGGCAGCTGAAAACCGGGGCGTCCGCGCTGGCCGCCGGCCAGCAGAGCGCACTGGACGGTGCCATAAAGCTCGACGACGGCGCCCACCAACTCAACGACGGTGCCGGACAGCTTGCCACTGGCGCAGTGAAGGCTTCCGATGGCTCACATACCCTGGCCACAGAGCTTGCCAAGGGTGCCGGGGAAATCCCGAACCCGAACGATGAACAGAAGAGCAGTGTTTCCAAAGTGATCGCAGATCCCGTCGCGGTGGACAACGTATCGCAGGCCAAGGCAGGTTCTTATGGCGCCGGCCTGGCACCCTTCTTCCTGACGCTGGCGCTCTGGATCGGTGTGTTCATGCTGGTACAGGCCATGCGACCTATCACCCAGCGGGCGCTGGCGTCGAACGCCCCGGCATGGAAAATCGCCGTCGGAGGCTGGCTTCCGTTCTTCGTTGTCTCGGTCCTGCAGGCCACGATCCTGACCCTCGTGGTGAATTTGGGCCTCGGCTTGAACGCCGCCCACCCAGTAGGCATGTGGTTGTTCATGCTGGCCGCCGTGATGGCATTCAGTGCGATCATCCAGGGCATCGTGGCGCTCATGGGAACCCCGGGCAAGTTCGTGGTGCTGATCCTGCTGGTCCTGCAGCTCGTGTCCTCGGGCGGCACATTCCCTTGGCAGACCACTCCCATGCCACTTCACGTGGTGCACGAAGTCCTGCCCATGGGCTACGTCGTCACCGGGATGCGGCATCTGATCTACGGCGGCGAACTCAGCATGATCTGGCCGACGGTCCTGGGCCTGCTTGGATACACTTTGCTGGGAGCGGCACTGTCCACGCTCGCTGTCCGCAAACACAAGATGTGGACCCTCAAGACGCTGAAGCCGGAGATCGCAGTATGACCAGCACCCAGCCGGTAGCCCCTTCAGAGCCGGGGCCCGCCGCAGGAACCGCGGAAAAGAAGCTGCGTCCCGGGCGCACCAACGCCACCAGGCAGCGCCTCTTCGAAGCGTCCATGGAGCTGATTGGCGAACGTGGCGCCGCTGGTGTGACCGTGGATGAGATCGCGGCCGCGGCCGGCGTGTCCAAGGGAACGGTCTACTACAACTTCGGCAGCAAGTCGGACCTGATCGCGCAGCTGCTGCGGCACGGCGTGGACATCATGCTGGTCAGTCTCCAGGCAATCGAAGGGCAGAGCAGCGATCCCCTGGAGTCCATGAAGAACATGGTGGGCCAGGCCATGGAGTTCATGGACGAGTACCCGTCTTTCGCACGCCTGTGGGTCAGCGAGAATTGGCGCACTCCCGGCGAGTGGAGTGCCGTGTTTGCGGAGCTACGAGGCGAACTCCTGGCCGTGATCGGTTCGGCGGTGGAACGTGTGGCCGCCGGATACAAGGTGGACGAGTCAATCGTCCGCGGCAGCCTGGAGGCGGCCATTTTCGGGGCTATCTTCGTGGTGGGACTCGACCGACAAACCTACAACCCCGAGCGCACCCGGGAACAGAGTGTCGCCGCGGTCATGACCATCATGCACGGGTACGTCGTGAAGTAGGTCTTCCCCGGGAACGGTATCCAACTGCAATCTACGACGGCGTGGCGCGGCCCGCTGGTCGGCGATGATTAGACTCATGCGTCACATGGGGAACAGCGGAAAGCTTGCGGTGGTAGCCGCTTTTGTGTCCCTCGGGCTCTTGGTGCTCGCAGCCGTGGTACTCGAAGAACTGGTTCTGTACTTGTTCCTGGGAGCGGTGCTGACCTGCTATTTGGCATCGATAGTGCAGGTCTTCAACCGGCGGCGATACCTCGTGGTTCTCCTTGGCGCTGCCGGGACTAGCCTGTTCATCGGCTTCAGCATTGCATTCCTGCGCATGTGGGGCCTCGCGTTCAACCAGGACGCCAACGCCATGGGGAGTGCTGTAAGCACCGAGGACTCAGACATCTACTTCTACCTGGCCGCAGTGGCTGGGGTGGGGACGCTGGCTGTGCTGTTCCTCGGGGCAGTCTGGCCATCGTTTGGTTTCAGCAGGGCCAGGCAACCCGCCCCAGTGCCTAAGCGGGCCACAACGCCAACCAAACGAGCTGCCAGCTCACGCCCAGCCGCGCCTGCCAAACGGCCAACTACGTCGACGGCACGTCCTTCGGGCGCCGCAAAAGCCTCTCCGGCGAAGCGACCCGCAACACCCCGCACGCCTTCGACGGCAGCCAAGCGTCCGGCGTCGGGCGTTTCCACACAGCGCAAGCCCGCCTCCAAACGCTAGCCCGCTGCGTTGCGGTGCCCGCTCTGCGTGCTTCGCGGGCGATTAGACGCGCAGAGCAGGCCTCACAACGGGAGTTTCCGGACGTTTTCGTGAGGCGCCGAGCACGGCAGTCGCGACTCCGACGAGCAGGATCAGCCCTCCCATAATCTCGGGCGCCGTGGGGATTTCGTTCAGGACCAGCCAGGCAGCCGTCATGCCGACCACTGGAACCAGCAGCGTGAACGGCACGACGTCGGAACTCGGGTAGAGCGTCAACAGCCGGTTCCAGATGCCGTACCCAATAAGCGAGGCGAAAACCGCCGTGTAGATGGCGCTCAGGATGGTGGGCATTTGGAGGTCCGTGATGGTCGCCCACACTGTGTCCGGGCCGTCCACCACAAGTGACAATCCCGCCAAAGGGAGCGGCACTACGGCCCCGGACCAGACCACCAACCCAAGGCCCGACGCCGCTTTCGAGTGCCGCGCAACCACGTTTCCGATCGCCCAGGACAACGCCGCCGCCAGCACAATCATGAGAGGCAGGATAGGAGCCACGGCGCTGCGCCCCACCGCGACCACGCCCAGACCCGCGAGGCCGAGCACAACGCCCAGCATCTGCCTGCGGCTGGGCCTCTCGCCAAGGAACCGGGCCGCGATCAGCACTGTGAACAGCACCTGCGCCTGCAAGACGAGGGAGGCCAGGCCCGCGGGCATCCCCAGAGCCATGCCCAGGTACAGCAGTCCAAACTGACCGGCACTCATGAAAAGCCCGACGCCGATGATCGCCTTCCAGCTCACGTCTGGTTTGCGGATGAACAGAATGAACGGAAAAACGACCAGCAGGAATCGGAAGGCGACGAACAGCAACGGCGGGACATCGCGGCCGTTGGCGTGGAGGCCAAGGTCTATCGCGACAAAGTTCACGCCCCAAAGGACAGCGACGAGGACGGCGAGGGCGGAGTGGCGAAGGTTCACAAGAATCACTTTGGCACCTCGACTGGTTTAAGCACCAGCGTTGAATTCTGTATGAAATCAAGTAGGTTTACTTCATGATCGACATTTCAGCTCTGCGCGCCCTGGTAGCTGTGGAACAGCACGGATCTGTCGTGGCCGCCTCGGACGTGATGGGCTACAGTCCTTCGGCGGTTTCCCAGCAGATAAAGAAGCTGGAAAAGCAAACCGGAGTGGCCGTCCTGGAACGCAATGGCCGCGGTGTACTCCTTACGGAACGCGGCCTTGCCCTCGCCGGCTATGGACGGCGGATCATGGGCGAACTCGAGGAACTCCAGGCAACACTCCTCGCCGATCCCGCGAAGCCTTCCGGGCTGCTGCGGCTGGTGGCGTTCTCAACGGCCTGCCGTGGCCTGGTGGGGCCAATGCTCGGACGCATCGGTAGGGATTCCGAACTTGAAGTCAGCGTGCTGGCGGAGGACCCGCGTGAAGCCGTGCACCGGGTTGCTTCAGGCGAGGCTGAGCTTGCGGTAGTGCACAACTGGAACTCCGTGCCGCTGGTCATTCCTGAGAACCTGGCGCACGAGGACCTCTGCCTGGACCAGGCCGACGTCCTCGTTAACAGCAGCCACGAACTTGCCGGACGGACCGTCGTCGAGCGTGAAGACCTGCTGGACGAAACCTGGGTCAGTACGCCGGCCGGCGCTATCTGCAACGAAGCCCTCCTGCAGATCTTCGCCGGGCTTGGGCGGGTCCCCGATATCCGTGTCTACGATCCCGATTTCTCCACCCATATTGCCATGGTGGAGCAGGCCGTGGCTGTAGCACTGGTGCCTCGGCTGGGCAGGCCACCCCTGCCACCCGGCGTCGTTGCTGTGCCGGTCGTCAACCCCGTCCAGCAGCGAGCCGTGGGAATCGTCTATCGAAAGACCATGACCGCCAGCCCCAATATCCGGCATGCCGTCCGGCTGCTGCGCGAAGTGGCGGCAGAACACGAGCTGCCGTTGCCGGGATAAGACCCCGCCATGGCTTGTCTTCTTAGGCAGAGCGCGGGAGCGGTCGGTGTCTTCCGCTCCCGCGCCGCTCATCGAGCGGAAGATGCCTGAAGGGCATCCGAAACAGGGTAACCGGCCGTTTGCTGGTGCCAATCCAGAATCTGCTCCCCCGTCATGAACACAGACCTGGCATCGGCCCTGATATGCGCCAGCGCCTGCTTGAAGTAGGTCAGGCGGTGCGGCGCGGCCATGATGTAGGGGTGGATGACCAGCGCCATAACCCTGGCCGATTCCGCCGAGTCCTCGGCAAGCTGGTCAAACTGGTCCTTGGCACGCTGGAGATATTCACGGGCGGGATGGTGCTGGATCAGCATCATTGCCACGTCATTGCACTCCTGCGTGTAAGGGATGCTGGTGATGGGCCTTGTCCGCGTACGGAGTTCAACAGGCTGGTCATCCAATACCCAGTCACAGACGTACTCATAGCCCTCCTCCACCAGGATGTCCGGCGTCTCCCAGGTTTCCGTCAGGCCAGGACCCAGCCAGCCACGCGGGGCCTTGCCGGTGGCTTGGCGGATGGCGTCGGTGGTCAGCCGGATATCTTCGCGCTCGTCCGGCACTTTCTGCATGTTTTTCTGGCCATAGCCGTGGCCAATGAACTCCCAGCCGCGTTCCTTTGCAGCCGCAGTTATCGCCGGGTAAGACGTTACGGCCTTGCCGTTGACGGCCAATGCCACCGGGATGCCGAACTCATCGAGCGCCTTCAAGAGCCTCCAGAAACCAACCCTGTTTCCATATTCATGCCAGCACCAGTTGGGCACGTCCGGCGTGGGGACGCCGCCGGCCGGAGGACTCAGGACAGTGCGCGGCATCGCCTCATCGTCATTCCACTCCTCAATGTTGACTATCACCCAGACCGCTACCTTCTTGCCGTCCGGCAGAAGTCGCACTGGACGATCAACAATCGCCTCATAGTCGATCCGTTCGCTCGGTTTCATGATTCCTCCTGCTCGGTCACTGCGATGCTCAGTTGTGGAAGGCCCGTAATCTCCACGGAGACCTGGTCGCCGGGAACAATGGCCGAAACGCCCGCTGGGGTACCCGTGTAAATCAAGTCACCCGGTTCCAGGGTGTACAGGGAGCTAAGCCGGGAAAGGATTTCCGGAACGGACCAGATCATCAGGCCCAGGCTCGTTCGCTGACGCTCCTTTCCATTGACAGTGAGAACCAAGGTTGCGGTTTCCAGGTCCTGCACCGATGCCGCTGGAAGGATCGGGCCGCAAGGAGCCGAGCTGTCAAACGATTTACCTGGCTCCCAAGGACGCGCCTGGGACACTGAATTTCTTTGCAGGTCCCTGCGGGTCAGGTCGATTCCAGCAGCGTAGCCAAACACAGCATCGGAAGTATCTTCTGGCTGGCTGTTGCGAAGCCGCTTGCCCACTGCCACTACCAGTTCACCCTCGAACTGGAAGTCATCGGTTGATTGCGGGTAGGCGATGGCCGCGCCGTCCAGTTCGACGCAATCAGTTGGCTTCTGGAAGAAGAACGGATCGTCGCGTTCGTCGCCTTCACGCATCTCGCGAATGTGGTCCACATAGTTCCTCCCCACGCAGTAGATGCGGCGGACGGGGAAGCCGTGGTCGGAACCGGATACGGGAACAACGGGTTGGGTTGTTTTCCAAAGTGTTTGCATTGGTTACTCCTGAGTGGTGGTTACGGGGTCCGGAATAGTGGCCGAAGGGGCCAGCCGACTGAAGTCGGCCGTTCGCAGGGCCAAAGCCAGCAGACCGGAGGCCACGGACAGGCCTGTGATCTGGACCAGGCCGGCGGTGCTCCAGTCGGTGTTTCCGACAAGAAGGCTGAAGGCCAACCCGGCGAAGCCCGCTGCCGTGTAGATGCACGTTGTGAAGAGGCCTGAAGCGCGGGATGAGTGGGATTCATTCATGCTTTTGACCAGGGAAGCGACGAGCCCAACGTAGAGCCCGGAGCTGGCCACCAGCCCAAAGAGGAACGACCATACGGCCTGCCACGCAACGGTTGCGGGTCCTGCGAACAATGCAGCACCACAGACGGCCTGCGCGACGCTCAACGATGTGATGGCAATTTTGGGAGTCAGGCGATCAACAAGCCAACCCCCCAGGGGAGAGGCGAAAGCCGCAAGTCCGGATAACCCGACGGCAAGAGCTGCATCAGCCTGTTTGAAATGCAGGTGCTCGATCAGGAAACTGGCATACATTCCTATGTAGCCAAAATCTATGAGACCGAACAGCACTGTGATCACCGCCAGGATCAGGGGATTACGGCTGAAAAAGCTGGTTGCCCCACCTACGTAATGGGTTGCCTCCTGAACGGAGCGCCGTTCCGTGAATGACGAGCGGACGAACACCGCAACCAGAAGCGCAGCTACGATCCCGATGGCTCCGAAGGCAATCATCGGAGCACGCCAGGAATCAAACTCCTGGTGGAGGAAGACTCCGAGGTTTGGGCCCACCAGCGCGCCCGTGGCGAAGGCGACGTTTACTGAACCGATCGCGATGCCACGGTGCCTGGGAAAGGCATGTGTTGCCACAGTAAGGATGGCCACCAACTGCAAGGCTTCACCTACACCGCTGAGGACCCGCCACAGCAGCATGTCCCAGAAACCGGCGCTCAACACCGTGAGTACCGTGGCGATGGAGAAGAGGACGGTACCCATGATCAGGACGTGTTTCCGGTTTACGCGGCGCAAGGCCATACCGGCCGGGATACCCGTAAGTCCCATTCCCAAGGCGAAGAGTGTGGATTGAAGCCCGGCCTCGGGAAGCCCAAACCCGTATTCTGTCCTGACCTCTGTCAGCAGGACCGGGAAAACCATGCGGTCCATTGCATTGACTGAGTAGGCCAGGAGGATAAGCAGGAACATGAGCATGGCTCCGGAGCTGCCGAGCCGTTGGACACGCTCCGCTGACGCCGGAGGCCGTTCCTTGGGCACGGCCGTTGAGTTGTTTTGGCTTATCATCGTTGATTGCCTTCCTGATTGTTGCTGATCCATTGGTCCCAGGTTCCGGCTGCCGTTGCGCGCTGGACCAGGGCGTCGCGCCGCTCTGTGGCCGTATCGATGGCTTGGCGGGCCGTCTGTTGTACCAGTTCGCCTTCACGAAGAAGAACGCGTCCATCGCTGATGACGGTGCGGATTGCCGCGGAAGTTCCGTGATAGACGAGGCTTTCGGCAGGATCACCCGTTGGAAGAAGCGAGGTACTTGACCTGTCGAAGACGATCAGATCGGCCCGTTTGCCCTGTCTGATGGATCCCGTGATGCCATCGATGCCAAGATCCTTGGCGGCACGGATGGTAGCCATCTCGAGGGCAATTCGAGGAGTCAGTGTTGCCCGTCTCGTGCGTGCGTGCTCAACGGAGAGCAACGCCCGCAAGCTGGAAAGTACGTCTGCGTTTGCCGGCATGGCGAGTGTGTCCACAGAAAGTGATGTCAGAACGTCCGCTTCGAGGAACTCCGTGACCACCGGAAAGCCCATGGTGCGCATTTCCGAAAGTGGGCTCACCGAAATCCTGGTTCCTGTCCGGGCAATGGCTTCAATGTCCTCCGCGCTGGCGTGCACGGCGTGAACCACCTGGACGTCCGGTCCGAGCAATCCCTCACGGTCCAGTCTGGTCAGGCCACACGACTGGCAACCAGGTTCCCGCATGCAGCGGTCGCAATGCATGGTGATGGGAACGTTGCGTTCCCTGGCACAGCTCCATTCCCGCGCAGCAAGCTCCGTGGATGTGCGATAGGGTCCCCGCAACGCAACCCCGAAATGGATCCGCCCGTCAAGGCGGTCGGAAGTCCATCTGTTGATGGCATCGTCCAGACCGTCGAAATCCATCACTTCGTCGGCACCCGAGGAATCCCTTGGCCCATAGGAGAATCGGCCCCTCAACCCCGAATCCAAATGCGCTTGGATGTTCGCATCTATATCGCCCGCACCGCGGACGTTGTGGTCCCAGTTATGGACGGTGGTGATTCCGTTCTGTACTGCTTCTGCCAGGGCGAACCTGGCGGACCAGTAGAAGTCATCGTCATTAAGGTGGGGGGCGAGGCCACGCTTGACTGAGAAGTAGTCCCGTCCGGGCCCATCCCCCACTGTTCCCCGCAGAAGTGAATTCCACAGATGCCAGTGTGTGTCTACGAAACCAGGCATCACCAGGTTTCCGGTGCCGTCTATCTGTTCCACTCCATTGGGGAGGGCGAGGCCCTGCCCGAGTTTTTCGATAATGCCATCCCTGATCAGGATGTCCGTGATCCCATCGGGGACGTCCGGGTCGAGGGACAAAATAAAGGCATTTTGCAGTAGCAAGCTAGTGCGTTGAGGAAGCATGATCCATCCAAAGAACGACGAAAATGACAAGGCCAAAAATGACTACGCAACGCCGCAGCAGGACATCCGGAATGCGTCGGCCCAGAACGGCACCGATCCATCCTCCGAGCAGTCCAGCGGCGGCCATCACAAATGCCGCGGGCCACGCGACAGTCGCGAAGATACCGAAGAAGACAAGGGAGACAGCGCTCGCGACGGCGGACAGCACACTCTTGAGTGCGTTGAGCCGGGGAAGCCGCTCATCGAGGGTAATGCCCAAAACACCGAGCATCATGATGCCCAGCCCGGCGTTGAAGTAGCCACCATAGGTAGCCACACCCAACTGACCGAGACTGCTGGCATGCAGTCGTTCAGCTCTCACGCTTGAATTCTGAACCCCACCCACGCGTGCGACTGCCCATTTGGTCAAGACGGGCTGCGCTGCCAGCAGCAGGGTCGATGCAAGCACCAGCCACGGAACCACAGCAACAAATGTTGATTCCGGTCCCACCAGCAGGAGCGCTGATCCCACTGTGGCACCAACCACGGTGGTGGTTCCCAGGATCGCGACCCTGCGGGCCTGTCCTTTGAGTTCCCTGCGATAGCCCCAAACGCCACCCACATAACCCGGGAAGGCTGCCACCGTGTTGATGACGTTGGCCGCGACGGGCGGGTAGCCCAGCGCGAGCAGGGTTGGAAAGGTCACCAGCGACCCGCCACCTGCAACCGCGTTTATTGCGCCGGCAGCTGTGCCGGCCAAAGCCATAAGGGCTACAGACCCAATGTCCATGACCACCTCCCACACTCAGCGTACGCATTGCATGCAATGAATGCAATAGCTGTTTTCGCATGCCTTGTATACTTAGGTCATGAGTTCAGACGCGGCAGGAACAGGATCAGCACGCTCAACCTACGACGTCTTGTGGGCCAGATTTCTCGACGGCACCTACACCGCCGGGGACCGCCTTCCGGAGGCATCGATAGCAGAGGAATTGGGAGTCAGCCGCACACCCGTAAGGGAAGCGCTGAGCCGCATGCTTGCCGAAGGCCTGCTCACGCCCGCAGCCCGCGGCGTAGTAGTTGCAGGTTTGGACCACGACGCCAAACGCCGCCTGTTTGATCTGCGACGCAATCTTGAAGGATTCGCAGCCGAACTGACAGCCGCGCGGGCCCGCGATGGACAGATCGCTCCTGCCTGGTTCGCGCGGCTGAACGACGCAGCAACGGGGTTCGCGAAAGCCATTGAAAGCGGTGACGTACGGGAGTCAACGCGAATCAACAGGCAGTTCCACGACCTGATCGTCGAAGCCAGTGGTAACGAATTCCTAGCCGATGCGCATCGCCGGGCCATAGCCAGGCTTGCGGTTTCCACAGCAGCGAATCTCGGCAAGGATGACTGGGCGCACAAGGCCGCCGAACAACACGTAGAAATTGCCCGGGCAATTGCGGACGGAGACGTAGCGTCTGCCCGCTCACTTTCGGAAGCCCACATAAGTGACGCCCAAAAGGTGGCGGATCTGGCGGCCTAAGGACGCCGGGGGATCACACAGCCTGGCGGGAAAGTCAGCGCCGCGGCACCTTGAAGTGCGTCAGACGAGCGTCCTGCCCATCCAGCTCCGCCCAAGGCTTCTCAGTCTCCATCACGGTCAAAGCACTGGTTGGGAACCGTGTGGCGGCATCCATGTAGGCATCATGGTCCGAGTCGCGCGAAGCAAGACGCATGGCCAGGTCCTGGACACCGGGCATGTGCGAGATCACCATCAAGGTGGTGACAGTGTCCGGGACATGGTTGATCACGGTCAACATCCGGTTTGCCGAGGCGGCGTACAAGCCGTCCTCGAGCTTAGGCGTCGGGGCTTTGTCCCCCAACTCATCGCACACCCACGTGCAGGTTTGGCGGGTCCTCAGCGCAGACGAGCACAGAATGAAGTCTGGAACTACCCCATGCTTGAGCAACCATCGCCCAGCCAGCGGAGCTTCACGGTGTCCGCGTTCCTCGAGGGGACGTTCATGGTCCGGGACCCCCATGGGCCAATCCGCCTTGGCGTGGCGCATGATCACAAGGCGCCTGATGTGATGGTCACTCATTCCACAACCTTAGCGCCGCGAAGGCACATGCTCACTGGCCCCGAAAGCTCGAAAGCGTCCCACCGAAGAGAGGGCGCTGCAGCGCAGCGGGGGCGCTGCAGCGCAGCGCGGCATCCCGAAAGCGCCGTTGTTGCGTGAGGTACGAGCGCAGGCGCCGAGGGATCGTCCCGCAAAAGCGAAAGCGCCCGCCCTTTACAGGACAGGCGCTTTCGCGGAAGCAATAGCTAGATCGAGTATTCCGGAGCGGCCCAGACGATGACCTCAGGGTGCTCGTAGAAGCGGTAGCCCTGGCCACGCACGGTGCGTACGGTGTTGGCGAGGCGGCCCAGCTTGGAGCGGAGGCGGCGGATGTGGACGTCGATGGTGCGCTCGTTGGGCACTTCTTCGGCGTTGCGCCACAGGCCCTCAAGCAGTTCGTCGCGGCCAACCGTGCGGGTGCCGTTTTCGACGAGGTAGTTGAGGAGCTCAAATTCCTTGAACGTCAGGTTCAGCGACTCACCGTCGAGGTGGACTTCGCGGCGGGCGAGGTCGATCAACACGCCGGAGGGGCGGGCTTCCTGCTGCGGTGCCGGGCGTGAAGCCTCGGTGCGCTGGCGGGCGGCGACCGTGGGGTCACCGAAAGTGGAACGTACGACGTCGAGCGCGGAGCCGGGTGCCCCGGCGGGTGCAACGGCGACTGCAGCGTAGCTCTCAGCGCCGGTGACCAGGGACTGGGCGTAGGCCCGGATTTCCTGGGCGAGCTTGGCAATGGAGGTGCCGGCCGCTGCTGCAGTTTCTTCGTCAATGCCCATGTAGAGCACGAAGCCGCGGGCCACGTTGTCGTTGGCAACGGGACGGAGGCGGTCAGACTGCGCAATGACGGGAGTAGGCGCCGTCATGGGTGCTGGCTCATTGGTGGGAACTGCCCGCAACTGGCCGTAGGAGTTGGGGTTGTAGCCCTGGGGCACGTAGCCGGGAGCCTGCTGGCCGTTGCCCTGGGTGGCGGGGGCGTAGCCGGGGCGGTTGCCGAAGCCGGGGCGGAGGCCTGCGTTGGAAGCGGCCTTGTTGGCGTTTCGGACGGAGATGTGGACGTAACCGGATGCAACTGACATGGAGTGATTACCTCAAAAGTGAATAGCCGTCATCGCGGCTTCGAATGCTGGTTGTCCCCGCAATGAGTTTGGGGAAGGGCGCCCAACGCTGGGCTAGGGGGCGAATGCCTGAAACTTCTTCGGGGTGGAAAGTTAGGCTTGCATTCGACAACAGCGGGTCTCGTCGCCAGCGGGTGTGCTGGACCAGATTGCTGCGGCTGCAGGTGCTGTTGAGTTCTTGTTCACATTGGAAGTGTGCAACGTAACAATGGCAACACGCAAGTAACAAAGCGTGAAACCGTCCACATTTTGAGACAAGAGGGTCTATTGTGCCGCAGATCACAATTCTTCCCCCACCGAAAATGAACGTCATTTCATTCGGTCTCGGCGAGAAATATTCGGCTTATCGTGAATTTTCTTCGGCAGATAGTGCATGATGACCTCCCTGATTCCCATGAGGGGCAAAAGGACGGAATCTCAAGATCTGAAACACTTGCTGTCCAATCGCAACCTGCTCCAAGCTCGAATTTTTCCCTCAAAATCTGCTACAAGCCGTAGAAGGCGAGTATTCACTGCAGCACTCCCGCAACGCCTGCCATTGAACTCCCACGTGGCTAGTGTTGACCTCACAGCATCCTCACAGGACCGGCAAAGCTTCGACAAACCAGCAGAATGGAGAGTTGTCACATGGCATCCCCGCACTCCATGACGAACAACCTTCCCCAGCTTTCCCACCCGGACGGCTCCCCCATCCGAGCCTTGGTGGTGGACGACGAACCGAGTCTCGCCGAGCTCATGAGCATGGGCCTCCGCATGGCAGGCTGGTCCGTAGCGGTGGCAGCCGACGGACCGGAAGCTGTGAAGCTTGCCAAGGACTTCCGCCCCGACGTGCTGGTGCTGGACGTGATGCTTCCAGGATTCGACGGCGTCGAGGTCCTCAACCGGATCCGCGCCTTCGCGCCGGAAGTGCCCGCACTGTTCCTCACGGCCAAGGACGCTGTCCAGGACCGCATCGTTGGCCTGGCCGCCGGCGGGGACGACTACGTCACCAAGCCCTTCAGCATGGAGGAGGTTCTCCTGCGCCTGCACCGTCTCGTACAACGCTCGGGCGTTGCGGCCATGGATACAGCGGAACTGGTGGTGGGTGATCTCACCCTCAACGTGGACACACGGGAGGTTTCGCGCGCCGGCGAGGACATCCAGCTCACGGCAACGCAGTTTGAGCTTCTTCGTTATCTCATGGAGAACCCCAAGCGGGTGGTCAGCAAGGCACAGATCCTTGACCGCGTCTGGGACTATGACTTCGGCGGGCAGGCCAACATCGTGGAACTGTACATTTCCTACCTGCGCAAGAAAATCGAAGCCAACCACCCGCCAATGATCCACACCATCCGTGGCGCTGGCTACGTCATCAAGCCTGCGGACTGAATCTTGTCCACCTCTTCCGGAGTAGCCCGTAAGACCCAGCGGAACTGGCTCAATCCCTCCACCTGGCATCTGCGCACGCGGTTGGTCCTGGTGGCGATGGCATTGCTGGTGGCGATTTGCGGTGCAGTTGGAGTGGTTAGTTACGCCTCCATGGACATGTACTTCAACAAACAGCTCGACAAGCAGTTGGAGCAGGCGTCAGGCCGCGCGAATGACTTCGGCAGACCGCCGTCGAACTTTCCCTCCAGCGGTCGGCCGGATCCCCTTGAGGCCCGTGGCCAAGGCGCCGGGACACTTAACGCGAGGATCGATGGTTCCACGGTCATCAACTCGGGCTTCCTCAACGCAAACGGTCGCCGCGTCGCACTCTCGGCAGAAGACAAGCAGATCCTGCTCTCGCTCCCCCGCGACAACCGGCCCGTAGACCGTTCATTGTCCAACGGCGACTATCGGCTGGTGGCAGTTGAGACCAATTACGGCGATGTGATTGCGACAGGCCTGCCGTTGGCTGACAAGCAAAATGCCGAGGCCTCGCTGGTATGGACCATGGTGTTTGTTTCACTTGGCGGCCTGGTGCTGATCGGCCTCGCCGGCACCGTGATCATCCGCCGGACCATGCGGCCACTGGAGCAACTCTCGGAGGTTGCAACGAAAGTATCGCGCCTTCCCCTCGACGCCGGTGAGGTGGCACTCGCGGTGCGCGTACCGCCGTCGGCCGCTCATCCTGGAACTGAAGTGGGCAGCGTGGGCCACGCTTTGAACCAAATGCTCAACAACGTTTCCAGGGCCCTGGAAGCCCGTCAGGAGAGCGAAACCAAGGTCCGGCAGTTCGTTGCCGATGCCTCCCACGAACTTCGGACACCGCTGACCGCCATCCGTGGATACACCGAGCTGCTTCGTATGACGGAGAACTTCACGGAGGACGGCAGGAAGTCGCTGGCGCGGGTCCAGAGCCAGTCGGAACGGATGACCACGCTTGTGGAGGACCTGTTGTTGTTGGCGCGTCTGGACGAAGGCCAGCCGTTGAAGGTCACGGATGTGGACCTGACGCAGCTGGTGATCGAGACAGTCAGCGACGAAAAGGTGATGGCACCGGACCACATCTGGAAGCTCCAACTCCCTGACGAGCCCATTACGGTGCGCGGGGACGCAACCCAGCTGCATCAGGTGCTGGCCAATCTGCTGTCCAACGCCCGCAAGCACACCGATCCCGGTACCACGGTGGTCACAGGCGTCATGCTTTCCGCCGACGGTAGCGCGGTGGTCACGGTCACGGACAACGGGCCTGGTATTCCGGCTGCTTTCCAGGGGCGTATCTTCTCGCGTTTTGCCCGGGCTGACGCGGCGAGATCGGGGTCGGAAGGGACCTCAGGATTGGGCTTGTCAATCGTCGAATCCATCGTCCAGGCGCATGGCGGCAGTGTGGAAGTAACGTCCCAGCCGGGACGCACGGAGTTCACTCTCCGACTCCCCGCAGCTTTGAACGAACGCATATAACGAATCGGGCAACATGACTCGCCGTGAGCGTGATCTCTGTTACCCAAATGTGACTTAAGCCGAAACCTCCTGTACCTTCGAAAGGGTGGGTCGCCCCTAACTGGCCCACACCCGGGATGCGCCGAGCTCTGCCACTTCCCGGAGTTCCGTTCTCATTCGAGGCAGAGACGGGGGACCCAGAGTCTCCGGGCACAGTACTTTCCTTGCCCTTGGGGTGAAGCCGCAGCTACGCGCGCGGCCGGATGACCTCATCCGAACCCGACAGCTAACTCCGCAGGCGCTGAGAGGTAATCACACATGTCTGAATTCAACGATCAGACGCGCCCTTCCGCGCGTCACCGTGACGAACACAACGCTCCCCTGACGAAGTCGCAAAGCGTTCTGAAGAACGCTGCACGCCGCGGCAAGACCGGGCAACGAATGTCTGTTGTTGCAGGAGTCGTTGCCGCAGCATTGGGCGTCGCATCGCTTGGCCAGGCCGCAAACGCCGCATTCAATCTCCCCGAAACGAGCCGGGCGTCCGAGACGCAGGCTACCGCCCAGGCCAGCAACAAAACAGCTGAAATCTCGGCGTCCCTGGATGCTGCTGCCAAGAAGGGCGCTGCAGACAGGGCCGCTGCAGACCAGGCAGCTGCCGCACAAGCCGCTGCCGAAAAGGCTGCGGCCGAGAAAGCTGCCGCCGACCAGGCAGCTGCCGCACAGGCCGCCGCCGAAAAGGCTGCCGCTGATGCAGCCGCCAAGCAGGCTGCCGATGCCGCCGCTGCTGCAGCCGCAGCCGCAGCCGCCACTCCCAAGGCCGTGGACGATCCCGCCGCTGCCAAGGCATACGCCGCCAGCATCCTCGCCAACTACGGCTGGGGTCCGGGCGAAATGACTGCCCTGAACACACTGTGGGAGAAGGAATCCAACTGGCGGACCACCGCGACCAACACCTCCAGTGGTGCCTACGGAATCGTGCAGTCATTGCCCGCTTCGAAGATGGCAACCGCAGGCGATGACTGGCTGACCAACTACCAGACCCAGATCAAGTGGGGCCTGAACTACATCAAGGAACGCTACGGTTCCCCCTCGGCGGCCCTTGCCTTCCACTTGGCCAACAACTGGTACTAAGCCAACTCGATAAGCAGGCTTGAGCCCACCCCAGCGGGCTCAAACCATGCAGGGCCCGATTGCCGCCCCGCTTTCCGCCGTTCGCAGCAGTGATCTACTGATGCGCCCGGGCGGGAGGCGGGGCGGTTTTCGCCGCACCAAGGCCGAAGCCTGGTTCTTTGACGCCGGAGCCGGGTGATCACAGAGCGAGCGTTCTGGTCCACACATCAGCGACCTCCCGTCATTCTGGTCGACCCCCGGTTCAAGGACGGATGGCTGATTCGAGATGGCAGCCACAGGAGGCTGCCAGCGACGGAACACTTTCAATTCCCAAGGGCGCATCATCAGCGATGCTTCAGTGGCATAGTTGCCAAGCACCTGGTCCGCAGAAGCCCAGGAAGCGTCATCGATGTCCGCTTCTACTTCGCGATCTGAGAAGTTGCCGAGGACAAGCATCTCCACTCCGTCCAGGGAACGCACAAAAGCATAGACATTCCGGTCGAAGGGCAAGAGCATCCTGAAGTCGCCGTGCGAGATCACAATATCGGAGTGGCGCAACCCGATTAGTTGCCTGTAGAACGTGAATACAGATTCCGGATCATCGATTTGTGCCTCGGCGTTGATGGAACTGGAATTGGGATTCACCCCTATCCATGGCGTGCCATTGGAGAAACCAGCCCCGGGAGTCGAATCCCAGTGAAACGGTGTGCGGGCATTGTCGCGGTTAAGAGGACGCACCGCCTTCAGGATTTCTGCCTCAGATTGTCCACCGTGCCCGCTAGCTTCCCGGTGACTTCAATGTCCCTGTGCTCGCTGATCGCGTCAAAAACCATATTGGTCATACCCAGTTCCTCACCCTGGTAAACGTAGGGAGTGCCCCGGTGGAGGTGCAGGACCCCTGCGAGCATCTTGGCCGACTGGACGCGGTATTCGCTGTCGTCACCAAAGCGGGACACGGCGCGAGCTGAGTCATGGTTACCCCAAAAAAGGCTGTTCCAGCCTCGCTCCGCCATCCCCTCCTGCCAACGCCCCAAGCAGGCCTTCAGCTCTTCAAGCCGCAACTCCCCGGGCAGCCATTTGTTGCCGCGCGACATGTCCAACATCATGTGGTCGAACTGGAAAATCATGTTCAACCCTGGGCCACCGTGCTCCGTGAACCTCACCGCGTCTTCCACAGGCACTCCCGGCATCTCACCAACCGTGAGTATTTGGTCGTTACGGTGTTCAAAGACATTCCTATGGAACTCCTGCAGAAATTCATGCAGCCTCGGTCCGTTGACATAGTAGGGTCTTCCGTCCGCGTAGGGCTTGTTCGGTTCAGTTACTCCATCAGGCAAGGTGGGCACCTTGGAAATGAAATTGATGACGTCCATTCTGAACCCGTCCACGCCGCGGTCGAGCCACCAATTCATCATTTGATGAATCGCCGCACGAACTTCCGGATTTTCCCAATTGAGGTCAGGCTGTTTTCGCGAAAAAACATGTAGATAATACTGATCCGTGGATTCATCAAATTCCCAGGCCGACCCGGAAAATGCTGAGCCCCAGTTGTTGGGTTCCGCACCCGGATGCGCTGGTGGCGCAGCCTCGGATGACCGCCACCAATACCAGTCGCGTTTGGGGTTGTCCCTGCTGGAACGGGATTCCACGAACCAAGGATGTTCGTCCGATGTGTGGTTGACCACCAGGTCCATGATGAGCTTCATACCGCGGTCATGCAGGCCATTAATCAGTGCGTCGAGATCCCGAAGGGAGCCGAAAAGGGGATCGATGTCCTGGTAGTTACTGATGTCATAGCCGTTGTCATCCTGCGGGGACACATAGACGGGACATAGCCAGAGGACGTCAACACCTAGCATGTGAAGATAATCAAGTTTCCCGATGATGCCTTGCAAGTCGCCTACGCCATCCCCGTTCGAATCACAAAAACTTCGCACGTAGATCTGATAAACCACCGCCTTCTTATACCAGTCTTGGTCGGAAGGAGAGGTTTCCATGGCCTGGTCATGCCCGATGGGTGACGCCTGCTTCTCTGACATCGGTGTGGATTCTGAGAACATTGAAATACCCTAAGCCAAAATCTCGGATTACCGAGAGCCTTGACTTACTTCAACTGAACCGGTTTACTTACAAACAACTGAACCGGTCAAGTGACGCCGGTCACCTAATGAAGAATCGAGACGCAATGGCCGTAACCATCAACGATGTCGCGAGTGCAGCCGGTGTCAGCAAGGGCGCTGTCTCCTACGCGTTGAACGGCCAACCGGGCGTCAGTGAAGGCACCCGGGCACGGATTCTCCAAGTTGCCAGGGAGCTGGGATGGAAGCCCAGCATCCGGGCCAAAGGGTTGTCCTCGTCCAAGGCCTATGCGTTGGGCCTTGTGGTTGCCCGCGATGCGAAACTACTAGGCACAGACCCGTTCTTCCCTGCCTTTATCGCAGGGATTGAAACCTCGTTGGTAGAGCATCAATACACCCTGGTGCTGTCCATCGCTTCCGGACCAGAAACAGAGGAGCAAAGCTACCGAAAGCTCGCCGAGGATGGCCGCGTTGACGGTGTCATCCTGACTGACATGCGAAACGACGATTCCCGCTTGGCTCTGCTGGATGAGCTGGGCCTACCCGCCGTTACCCTCAATCGCCCGGAATACAACTCTCCTTTTCCCGCAGTCTGCATGGACGATACCGATGGCATCAGCTCCGCAGTGCAACACCTGATCTCGCTGGGCCATACCCGCGTTGCCCACGTGGGCGGGCCACAGAACTATATTCACAGCCGCAGCCGCCGCGGGGCGTGGTCAAAGACGCTGGAAAAAGCAGGCCTCAAGGACGACCTCTTCATTGAAGCGGACTTTACTGCGGCCAGCGGCGCAGCTGCCACCGATTCCCTCCTCAGCCGCCAAGACCGGCCTACCGCCATTGTTTATGCCAACGACCTCATGGCCATCGCCGGACAATCATTGGCCCAAACGCGGGGATTCACCGTTCCGGCGGACTTATCCATCACTGGCTACGACAACACCGAAATCACCCAATACCTAAATCCCCCACTAACCACGATTGCGGCCGATCCGCTGTTGTGGGGACAAGCTGCGGCGGAGTTGCTGCTCAAGTATCTCAATGGAACCCCGGCCGAGGACATCCTGCTGCCCGCCCCACGGTTACTGGTCCGTGGATCCACGGGTCCCGTCAGGTCCGCGGCCTAGGCCACCCGAGCAGTCTCCCGTCGCCGCAAGGCAACACAGCGGTCTCGCCCTCTTGCTGGGAACGTCCGGGCAGCGGGCTCATCAATGCCGGCACCTGATGTGGCATGCTTCCCGCCTTGCGGGGACCGGGCAACAAACGCACCAACCATTTTCAATCTAGGAGTTGCAATGAAGCACGGAAAAACCTCGATGCGAATAGTGTCTTTGGCAGCCTTGGCGGTGCTGGGAGCCACAATGGCCGGCTGCGGAGGCGGTGCAACAAGCACCAGCGCCGATGCTGCCGCCTCAGCCAAGGGCCCCATTAAGATCTGGTACTCCAACAACGAGTTCGAGGTGAAATGGGGCAAGGCAATGGTGGAGTCGTGGAACGCGAGCCACCCGGACGAAAAGATCGACGCCCAGGAGATCCCTGCCGGCAAATCTTCCGAGGAAGTCATCGGAGCAGCCATCACAGCAGGCAACGCCCCGTGTTTGGTCTTTAACACGGCACCCGTGGCCGTGCCGCAGTTCCAGAAGCAAGGCGGCCTGGTCGCCTTGGACAAATTCCCGGATGGCGCCCAGTACATCAAGGACCGAACTGGCGATCTCGCGGACCAGTACAAGTCTGCCGATGGCAAGACGTATCAGATGCCATGGAAGTCCAACCCCGTAGTCCTCTTCTACAACAAGGACCTCTTCCAGAAAGCCGGACTCGATCCGGAAAACCCCAAGCTGGCAACACAGGAAGAGTTCCTGGACACGGCGCGCACGCTGGTCAAATCCGGAGCGGCGGCCAACGCTGTGTGGCCATCCCCCGCGAGCGACTTTTTCCAGTCCTGGTTCGATTTCTACCCTTTCTACGCTGCAGCCTCCGGGGGAGCTCCCTTGGTGAAGGACGGCAAAGCTACGTTCGACAATGAGATCGGGAAACAAGTAGCCGGGATGTTCGAGACCCTGTACAAGGAAAAGCTGGCTTCCAGCGAGGTTTACCAGGGCGACTCCTTCGGCGAGGGCAAGGCGGCCATCTCCCTGGCCGGACCGTGGGCCATCAATTACTACCAGGGCAAGGTCAATTGGGGAACGGCCCCTGTTCCCGGGTCCAAGGCCCAGGACGACGGTTACACCTTCTCCGACGCCAAGAACGTGGGAATGTACTCTGCCTGCAAGAACCAGGGCACAGCTTGGGAAGTTTTGAAGTTCGCCACGAGCCAGGATCAGGACGGCAAGCTGCTGAGCGATACCGGGCAGATGCCGATGCGCAAGGACCTGACCACGGTCTACCCGGACTACTTCGCCAAGAACCCTGCCTATGAGCAGTTTGCCGAGCAGGCGGCCCGGACCGTTGAGGTTCCGAATGTAGCCAACTCCGTAGAGATCTGGTCCACCTTCCGCACCGCCTATGCCAAGTCCGTCATCTTCGGCAATGAGAGCATTGACGCCTCATTCAAGGGCGCGGCAGAGAAGATCAACCAACTGGCAGCCCAGAAGTAGCTGGTGGTTCCCATGCCACTTCGCTCTTCAGAAAGCACATCCGTGACAGGGAAGGCCGATGGGCGCATGGGGGCCCGGCGGCTGCGGCGCAGGAGTATCCTGGGTCGACAGCCGCTGGGGTTGCTGTTCAGCGCACCCTACGTGATTTTCGTCCTTGCCGTACTGGCCTACCCCTTGGGGTACGCGGTCTATATTTCCTTCCACGATTTCTTCTTCACCGCCCCCGGCGTGCCAGTGGATCGTCCGTTTGTGGGCTTGGAAAACTACGTCACGGTGTTGTCAGATCCAGCCGTCCAGCGATCATTCGCCAACATTGGCGTGTTCATGGCCATCAACGTTCCCCTGACCGTGGGGTTGTCGCTGGTCCTGGCCAACGCTTTGAACCGGGTCACCCGGCTCAAGACTTTTTTCCGCGTCAGCTACTACGTCCCCTATGTCACGGCGAGCGTTGCCGTTGTTGGCGTCTGGCTGTTCCTGTTCCAGCAAAACGGCTTGGTGAACTCCTTGCTTGGGCCGCTCGCTCCGCAGCCGTCCTGGCTGGTCAACTCCTGGCTCGCCATGCCCACTGTTGCCCTGTACGTGACATGGAAGCAACTGGGATTCTTCATTCTGCTCTACCTTGCTGCGCTGCAGAACATCCCCGACGAGCTCTACGAATCCGCGTCCGTTGACGGTGCGAACAAGTGGAGCCAGTTCTGGAACGTGACGGTCCCTGGCGTACGTTCCGCCAGCGTGCTGGTCACGCTCCTGGCCACCATTACCGGTGCCAATCTGTTCACCGAGCCGTATCTGCTCACAGGCGGCGGTGGTCCTGACGGCGCTTCCACATCTCCGGTCTTCCTGATGTACCAAAAGGGCATCCTCCAGGGGAATCCCGATGTGGCTGCTGCTTTGGGAGTAGTGCTGGTGATCGGCGTGCTGCTGATTGCCTTGATTCAGAAACGCCTTGTGGGCGGGAAGGAGGCCTGACGTGTCTGTGGTCAGCTCCAGCAACCGAACAAACGACGACGACAGCCAGAGGCTTGGACCTTCACCTTCAGTAGCGGGGCGCTCCGCGCTGGAAAAGCGCAAGGGCCTCGGGGCCGGCAACTTTATCCTGCTGGCTATCGGAGCGTTCATCTTCCTCTTTCCCTTCTACTACATGCTCATCGGCTCGCTGCAAAGTTCGCCGGACACCTCCGTGGGGGGAGCATTCCCAAATCCGGCCAACCTCACCGGAGAGAACTACAACAGCATCAACGGGTCCATCGATCTCCTCCGGGGCCTGGTCAACTCAGGGATTTTCACCGGCGGCGTCATATTCTTCACCGTGGTGTTCGGGCTGTTGGTGGGCTACGCGCTGGCGCAGTTGCAGTTCCGTGGCCGTGGCGTGGTGTTCGGCATGATGCTCCTGGTCCAAATGATCCCGTTCCAGCTGTTGCTCATCCCGCTGTACGTCATGATTGTGCGCGACTACGGGCTCGCAGACAGCTACCTCGGGATGATCCTGCCCTTCGCCATCAATTCCACGGCAGTCTTTGTGTTCCGCCAATACTTCATGCAGCTGCCATCAACTCTGTTCGAGGCCGCAAGGATCGATGGCGCATCCGAACTCCGGATCCTGTGGCAGATTGCCATTCCGTTGGTCCGGCCTGCGATCGTCACGGCCATCCTCCTGACGTTCATCGGCCCATGGAACGAATTCCTGTGGCCGTTCCTGGTGACCAAGGACCAGTCCATCCAGCCGTTGGCCGTTTCACTGGCCAACTACATCTCCAACGTGGCAGCGACGGCTTCAAACCCGTTCGGCGCCATCCTTGCCGGCGCCTGTGTCCTCGCTGCACCCGCTATCGCACTTTTCATTTTCTTCCAGCGCCAGTTCATTTCCAGCAACATCGGTTCAAGCGTAAAGGGCTAATCTCTATGACTTCCTCACCAACAGCACTCCCGACCGTCCCGTTCACCCTCACCCGGGCGGGTGTCATCATGACCCCTGAGGAGGGGAATGAGTTTGAAGCCGAAGGGGTTCTCAATCCGGCCAGCGGCCGCGGTCCTGACGGCGAGCTTTACCTCCTGCCCCGCCTCGTTGCCAAGGGCAATGTCTCCCGTGTGGGTCTTGCAAAAGTGGTCATTGGCGCAGACGGCGTACCTTCCGGCGTCGAACGCCAAGGCGTTGTACTGGCTCCCGACGAAGGGTGGGAACGCGGCCTGAACAATGCAGGCACGGAGGACCCGCGCACCACCTGGGTGCCAGCGTTGGGCAAGCACCTGATGACGTATGTTGCCTACGGGCCGTTGGGGCCGCGCCTGGCTTTCGCCCACTCCGAGGATCTGCGGAGCTGGGAACGCTTGGGACCGTGTTTCTTTGAGTACAAAGCCGAGCTGTCCATGGACCTGAACCTGTTTCCCAACAAGGACGCTGTGTTCTTCCCGGAGCCGGTCAACGACCCCGACGGCGTGCCTTCCTTTGCCATGCTTCACCGGCCGATGTGGGACCTTGGCTGGATCCGCGAAGGCGAGGGCGAGCACCTTCCGGCCGGAATCACGGACAACCGACCCGGCATCTGGATCTCCTATGTGGCCGTGGAAGATGTCCAGAAGGACATGCGGAACCTGGTCCACATGGGCAAACACAAACTTGTGGCATTAAGCGAGTATCCGTTCGAGGAGCTCAAGATTGGCGGCGGACCCGCTCCGATCCGTGTGGAGGAAGGATGGCTTGTCATCCACCACGGAGTAGCAGGGAAAATCGCTGCCTCCGCCTTCGAACAACAGCAGAACGTCAACTACACGGCTGCTGCCATGATCCTGGACGCCGATGATCCCTCACGCGTCATCGCCCGCAGCGACAAACCGCTCCTTGCCCCCGAAACCGAAGATGAGATCTCGGGCATCGTGCCCAACGTCGTCTTCCCTACCGCCATCGAAAAAATCGGCGATCAACTCTTCGTCTTCTACGGCATGGCTGATTCGAAGATCGGCGTGGCCAAGCTCGACCACGTATGACAACAGGCAGGTGGCCGAAGCGTCCAGCCTTGGCCACCTGCGTTCCATCCCACACCACCAGGAGAAGCATGACCTGCACAGCTGTTCGTTCGAAGCCGTTTTCCAAGCCCGCGGCTGTCGCTGCAGCTCTGTCATTGCTCATGGTGGGAGCGGGCACCGGACCCGCTGCGGCAGACCCCCTGGCCGTGGCAACGCCCACGGCCCCGATATCCACGCCACTCACGAATCTGGCGCATCTCGATTTCCTGCTGGATACGGTCCCGCTGAAACCCGTGGAAGGGCACACCACGTACGGCCTGGACACCCAACCGACGGCACAGGCCCCGTGGACGTATGCAGACAGGAACGCGGATGGCAGTTATCGGCGCGTCGGTGGCGGTTCGATCGACCCCGCCACGGGGCACTGGACCCAAGGCGCTTACAACGCGGACGACATTGCCCGCACCGCCGTCGTCTACTTGCGGCACTGGCAGCAGACCGGAGACACCGCCAGCCGCGAACACGCATTCCAAACTCTGCGCTCTTTGACGTACCTGCAGACCGCCACCGGCCCCAATGCGGGCAACGTGGTGCTGTGGCAGCAGACAGACGGCACACTGACGCCCAGTGCCTCGCCCGTTGAATTGCCCGACCCGTCCGATTCGGCTGAATCCTACTGGCTCGCCCGAACCGTGTGGGCCCTCGGCGAAGGATATGCGGCCTTCGAATCGGCCGATCCGGACTTCGCGGACTTCCTGCAGGGTCGTCTGCACCTGGCACTTGAGTCCTTGAACAAGCAATCCTTGGGCAAGTACGGCAACTACGATACGGCTGACGGCACCAAGGTCCCGGCGTGGCTGATTGCTGGGGGAGCCGATGCGTCGGCAGAAGCCGTTCTTGGACTCTCGGCCTACTCGCAGGCCGAGCCCGAGGACAGCGTGGCCAGAACGGCCCTGACCCGTTTCAGCGAAGGCATCGCTGAGATGTCCTCCGGTTCCGTGGATCGTTGGCCGTTCGGCGCCATCATGCCGTGGGACAAGTCCCAAACACTCTGGCACGCTTGGGGTGGAATGGCACCAGCCGCCGTAGCGACTGCCTCAACGGTGCTCCACCGCGAGGACCTTTTGGCTGCCGCAGTCAAGGATTCGGCCCAGTTCACGCCGCAGTTGTTGGCGGCGGGCGGACCTGATAACGCTTGGAGCCCAACGCCGGGCGAGGCCCAGATTGCCTACGGGGTGGATTCCCGCGTCCAAAGCCTGGTAGCAACAGCCAAGGCGGGCAACGCTCCCGGTCTCCTGGACGTTGCAGCCGTGACCGCCGGCTGGTTCTTTGGAGCCAACCGCAGCAACTCCCCTGCCTACAATCCAGCGACGGGCACCGCCGTCGACGGCATCGAACGTGACGGACGCGTCAACCCGAATTCAGGTGCCGAATCCACTATCCATGCGCTGCTCACCATGCTGACCCTCGACGCTAATCCAGCGTTGAAGGCAGAGGCTTTGGGCATCAACAAAACCGTCAGGACTCACGGACTCAGCATCGTCGAGGCCGAATCGGGGAGCATCGAGGGCCCCGGCTCAGTGGTCAAGCCCGCATCTGCATGGACAGGGGAAGCCAACTATTCCGGAGGTGCCTACGTGGCTCTTGAACCCGGAGCGTCTTTGAGCATCCAAGTGCCGGCGGACGATCAAGAACGGAACGTTTACCCGATCGTCAACCAAAGCACTACCCCGTCCGGGACCACCATCTGGACGGCTGACAAGGTCCAACTTGGCGCGACGGCCAACGGTGGCGTTGGGGCCCAGGGCATCACCGGGACTGCAGGCAAGTTGTCCCCGCTCACCCTCGAACAGAGCCTCCCGGCGCGAGCCGGCAAAGTCGTGGCCAAGACCAACGGCGCCACATCGATTGACGCACTCCTCGTCCAGCCACTGATCTCCACGGTTTCGGTGACAGGACCGGGCGGTGACTCCACGTTGTATGTCAGCGCTGCCCGGGAGGCCATCACTCGGAAAGTGGAGTTGCCTCAAGGCTTCACCCTCAAACAGCAGGCCTATGATGCTTCTGGGAAGCCCCTCGGTACTCCTGTCAACTCCACGGGGCAAGACCACTCCGGCCGGGTTGTGGTTGCGCCGGGCGGGTTCACTGTGGTGCAACTCGTCAAGAAATAAGGAACAAACCGACGTTCCAAGCCATCCAACACCGAATATCTTCACACCCACTTGCACCTGACGTTGCGTCAGGACTTAGCGTTGTGCCCATGACGGGAACAACAGGATCCGGGCCGTGGAGCATCGGTGAGCTGGCCACAGCATGTGGTGTCAGCGTGCGGACGCTCCACCACTACGACGAGATCGGGCTGCTGTCCGCAAGCCAAAGGACATCGTCCGGTCATCGCAAGTATTCGGAGGGCGACCTACGCCGGCTATACCGGATCAGATCGCTTCAGATGCTGGGGCTTCCGCTCGCGGCCATCGGCAAGGCGCTGCAAGCTCCCGAGGATGATCTGGAGTCCCTTCGGGGCCTCCTCCAACAGCAGCTGGTCCATGTGCAGGAGCACGCCCGGCAACTCCAAGCGCTCCAAAACCGTTTGGGCGAGCTGTTGTCACGCATGGACGGACACGCCATGCCCACCCCTGAACAATTCATGTCAACGTTGGAGATGATTACCGTGCTCGAAAACAACTTCACAGCCGAACAACGCCAGCAACTCGCGGACAAGCGGGAAGAACTCGGCCCAGAAAAAGTCGAAGCTGCCAAGAAGCAGTGGGCTGCCCTCGTGGAAGAAGGACTGGCGCACGTCCAAGCCGAGAGGCCCGTCACGGACCCCTCGGTCCAGGAATGGGTGCGCTCATGGGACGGCATCGGTTCCATGTTCCACTCCAGTGAGGACACCAAAGCCGCAGCACGTGCAACCTGGCAGGAAAACAGCCAGGCCATCAGCGCGGGACTGCCGTGGACCGCTGAGCAGTTGGGCGGGCTGATGGCATACCTGGAAAAGGCACGCTCGGCCTTGTAACAGGACGCCTCTATGCTTCCGGTTCGGCCTCTGCCGCACCTCGAACGGCTGCTATGGAGGCAGCTACGTCACCTGCGTCCGTGGACCAGTTGCTTACCGAAATCCGGAGGATATCGCGTCCGCGCCACGAGGAACCGGACATCCACACAATGCCTTCGGCCATGAGCCGTTGAGTAACCCGGCGTGTGCGGTCATCACTGCCGAAGACGACCGAGACTTGCGTGAAAACTACATCGTTGAGAATTTCCACGCCCGGGATACCAGCGAGGCCTTCCGCCAACGCGCGGGCATTTGCTGCCAGCCTGTCCACCATGGCAATGACTCCGGATCGGCCCAACTGCCGGAGGGCAGCCCATACCGGGATGCCCCGGGCCCTACGGGACAGTTCCGGAACTTTGTCGAACGGATCGCCCAGTCCGGTCTCCGTTGCAATGAGGTAGCTCGTGTGGACGCTGAAGGCGCGTCTCAGCGCTTCCGGCCGGGAGACGATGGCCAAGCCACAGTCGTACGGGACGTTCAATGTTTTGTGGGCATCGGTGGCCCACGAATCGGCGGCCTCTACTCCGGCCAGCCGCCCCCGCAGTTGTGGGCTGACCGCAGCCCACAATCCAAATGCGCCATCCACATGCACCCAGGCCTCGCGGTCATGGGCTACCGCAATAGCCTCGGACATCGGATCGAACGCTCCGGAATGCAGATTGCCGGCCTGCAGGCATACGAGGGAAGGTCCGGGTTGTTCATCCATGGCATCCGCGAGTGCCTCCGGGAGGATCCTGCCTTGATCGTCAACGTCCACGGGAACGCAGGCTCCCAGCCCCAGGTACCGCAGGGCGAGGTCCACGGCGGCGTGCCGTTCGCGGCCTGCAAACGTGGTGATCCGCGGCGCCCCGGTCAGGCCCAGGTCCGCGAGGTCCCACCCGGCTTCATCCATCAGGTATTGCCGCCCGGCAGCCAGCCCCGCGAAGTTGGCTGTGGTAGCGCCAGTGGTGAATCCGACGTCGGACCCTCGCGGAAGATCCAATAAGTCCAGGAGCCACGCCGCTGCGGATTCTTCGATCGCGGCGGCGGCCGGGGTCGCAAACCTGAGCCCGGCATTTTGGTCCCATGCCGAGACAAGCCAATCTGCAGCCATGGCAGCTGGCAACGTCCCTCCCATGACCCAGCCGTAGAAGCGTCCGGACTGGATTGCCATCAACCCGGGCTCAGCCAATGCGGCGAGCTCATCTACTACGTCAGCCGCGTCCGTTGCTTCATCGGGAAGGCTCGAAAGAAGGCTCGAGGCGACTTGGTCGGCGTCGGATGTGGGCCGGACAGAACGGCCGGGCACCGAGGCAAGCCAATCCGTAGCGTGCGCCATGGCCCGCTCCAGTGCAGCACCGTACGCCTCCGGCAACGCAGACATGCGCACAGCCTACTCCCGCTTCACCGGTTGGAACAGCGGAGGCGAACAGACTAAAGCGTGAAGCTGATGAGGTGACCGCTGTCGTCGTCCTTCACGGCAATGACGGTGACTGCGGAGTAGTCCGGGATACGCCACATGCCCGGCTCAAGCTCGCCACCGGCGTCGCCGACCACCACGGTTCGCATCCCGGCAGCCCGGGCGGCTGCGATACCTGCCGGGGCGTCCTCAAAAACCACGACGTCGGCTGGTTCCGCGCCCAGCAACGCTGCGGCTTTGAGGTACCCCTCCGGGTGCGGCTTGCCGCGCGTAACGCCTTCGGCGGTGACCGCAGTAGTTGGCATGGAAAGGCCAGCGGCCTTCATCCGGATATCGGCAAGGATGCGGTCCGCGGATGTGACGAGCGCAATGGCGTCGTCCGGCAAGGCAGCGAGCAGCGCTTCGGCGCCAGGGAGGGCAATCACGCCGTCGGTCCGCGTTCGTTCCATCTGGCCGAGCTCGGCAGTCAAGGCTTCAAGATCGGCTCCTGCTGGAGCATACCGGCGCACAGTATCGCCTGCTTGCACGCCGTGGGACGTCCGCAGGATCTCGTTGTAATCCAGGCCGTATCGTTCTGCGAATTCCAGCCACACCTGCTCGACGATCGCTGTGGAATCAACCAGTGTTCCGTCCATGTCGAACAGGACAGCACGGACGGTCAGGGTTGGCGATCGTTCGGCTTGTGCGGAAGGCAAGGTTGGTTCGGCAGGATGGCTCATGGCTCCATCCTGCCGCACCATGCAGGGGTGGCGTCGAACTGTGACCTAGCCGTTGGGCCGGTGCGGAATGTACTGCACAGCCCACTTATTGCCGTCCGGGTCCGCAAAGTGGACGAAGTGTCCCCAGTCCTGGACATCGATATCGCTGACCTCGACGCCATTGGCCTTGAGGTGCTCGTGCGCTTTGTTGATATCGCTCACCACCATTTGCAGGGATGGCGCTGTTCCCGGAGGGGCATCGCTGAGCCCTTCGCCGATGGCGATGGAACAAGCCGAACCCGGCGGCGTCAACTGCACAAAGCGGATGCCGTCCATGGGACGCTCATCGAAATCGGCGTTGAAACCAACTTTGTTGACGTAGAAGTCCTTCGCGCGATCCACGTCGGACACAGGGACAAACACCAGTTCAAGTTTCCAGTCCATGCGCCACAGGCTAACCGGGCGCGCCGGAAAGCGGTAGGGGCGTGCGGATCAGCCAGCCACGCCGTAGAGGCGGTCGCCGGCGTCGCCCAAGCCCGGCACAATGTACGACTTATCGTTGAGTTTCTCGTCGATCGAAGCCAGGACCACCTTCACGTTGGCGTCCTTGAGTTCCTCTTCCAGCTTGGCCAAGCCCTCAGGGGCTGCCAACAGGCAGATGCAAGTGACGTCCGAGGCGCCGCGCTTGAAGAGGAACTTAATGGCCTCGCGCAGGGTGCCACCGGTCGCAAGCATAGGGTCCAGCACGAAGATCTGACGTCCGGTGAGGTTCTCGGGGAGGCGCTCAGCGTAGGTGATGATGTCCAGCGTTTCTTCGTCGCGGGCCATACCCAGGAAGCCGACCTCGGCGGTGGGAACCAGCTTGGTCATGCCTTCCAGCATGCCCAGGCCTGCGCGCAGGATGGGAACCACCAGTGGAGTCGGCTTGGTGAACGCCGTGCCAATGGTCTTCGTGACAGGGGTCTCGATCTCGACTGGCTGTGTCTTGACCTCCCGGGTGGCCTCATAGGCCAGAAGGGTGACGAGTTCTTCAGTGAGCTGCCGGAAGACCGGTGAAGGGGTGTTCTTATCCCGCAGAACGGTGAGCTTGTGAGCGACCAGCGGGTGGTCCACGACGAGTGTGCGCATCGTCCAAAACTATCATTGAGATATGAGCGCCAACGAGCCGTATCACGCAGAACACATGGCTTGGATGGGCCTTGCCTTGGACGAAGCCCGGCTGGCGCTGGAGACGGACGACGTGCCGATCGGCGCGGTTGTCTTAGGACCCGACGGCGGTGTGCTGGGTTCCGGACGCAACGAACGGGAAGCGCACGGGGACCCAACCGCCCACGCAGAGATCGTCGCCATCCGTGAAGCCGCGGCTGCCCTGCAACGCCACGCCCTCGAATTGGGCGAAGGGGGCGATGGATGGCGCCTGGAGGACTGCACCTTGGTGGTAACCCTCGAACCGTGTGCAATGTGCGCCGGGGCAATTGTCCTGGCACGGATTCCCCGCGTCGTGTTTGGCGCGTGGGATGAGAAAGCCGGGGCCGCAGGTTCCGTGTTCGATATCCTCCGCGAGCGCCGGCTCAACCATTGGGTGGAGGTCTACGCAGGCGTGCGTGAGGAAGAATGCGCCACGCTCCTTCGGGACTTCTTCGCTACGCACCGCGTACCGGCGGCGGAGCACCGATCGCCCGCTTGAGCTCTATGCTGAGGAGCCAATCATGACAATCGCTTCCAACCACACCATCGTCTACGCCAAGGACAAGCAGGCGTCCGCTGCGTTTCTGGCCCGCATCCTTGGGCTTCCCACCCCACAGCCTATGTGGTCCTTTGTCACTGTTTCCCTGGAGAACGGCGTCACGCTGGACTTCCTCGAAGCCCCGGGAACCATCGCGCCGCAGCACTATGCCTTCCTGGTCAGCGAGCAGGAGTTCGATTCGATCTTTCTGCGGATCACCGCCGAACACATTCCCTATTGGGCAGACCCTGCACGGTCCCGTGCGCAACAGATCAACCACAACGACGGCGGCCGCGGGATCTACTTCTGCGACCCGGACGGGCACTTCCTCGAAGCAATCACCCGGCCGTATGGTTCGGGCTGAATGCCTATTCGGGCTGAGCGCGTTACAGGCCAGCGGCCTCGTTGAGTGCGTCGATCCGCAACTGGCGGGACGCTGGTGAGTCCAGGCTGAACGACCTGAAATCGCCAAGTTCATCGCGGATCCATGCTTCAACTTCGGCGATCCGCTTACTGACTGCGGCAGTGGGCTTGGCGAAGGTCCAGGCCGCGATGCGTTCTTTGCCGGGATCGTACTGCCACAGGCCGATGATTCTGCCCCTGTCCAGAACCGGGTGATCCGGGAGGTCGGCCTGAAGCGCAAGGGTGGTGTCCAGGACCTTCTTTCCTTTGTCTTCCTCAGCGAACATGTCAGCCGAATTCCGCCTGTGGAGGACCAGTGAATCCGTGCCTGCAAGCAACTGGATCTGTTCGTCTCCGGGCTCTTGGAAGTCGGCCAGGCGTTCGACGTCGTCCGGCAGCATCCACAGCACGTCACCGTTTGCCGTGGGCACTTCTACTGCCCCGACGCCCGCGAGCGCCGCTTTGGTCTGGGCTACGGTGAACGCGGTGAACCACTGGCTCTGCTTGAGGGTCGCTCCGCCAGTCCAGCGCAAGTACCGTTCGAGCAGGAGGCGGCGGGCGGCGTCGTCGTCGAGTTTGCTGGGCGGCAGGCCCCAGCTCGTGTAGGCGTAGCGCTGCTGGTCGAGGCGGCCGTTGATGGGGACCCGGCGGATGCGGCCGTCGGCTTGGAGCAGGCCCAGGGCCGTGGGCAGTGTAGTGGCGGCGCCCTTCTTCTTGCCTTCCTCCCCGAGGCTCCGGACGGAATCGCCCAGTTGGTCCTTCAGCTGTCTGGGGTCCAGGGGATCACTGGATTCTTTGAGGGCATGCTCAATCTCGTCTTCCAACAACGTGATCTCGCCGCGTTCGACACCCATCCTGGCCAGCACTTTGAACGGGGCGATGGCGGCGTCCCGGCCTACCTGCAGGCCCCAGGCAAAGTCGGCCTGGCCCAGGACGTAGGTGCAGGCGCGGGCAGTGGGGAGTTCGTGGATCCGCAGTTCTTTGACGTCGCGGTCCATCTGTTCGCGGCTGATTCCGGCCCGCGCAAACAGTGTCAGGTACGGATTGGCGCCGCCCACGGAGCGTGCCCAGCCGGCGTGGTCCAGGACTTCCTCGGATGTCTTTCCTGCGAGTGACCCGTCGAGTCCTTGTTTGTGCCAGGCCCAGGCCCGGAGACGCTCCGGGGTGAGGGTTGTTGCGGCAGGTATGGTCTGGACTTTGGGCGTCATGGCCCTATTCTGCACCCCCGCCGCTGCCGAGGGCTTTCAGAACGGTTGCTGCTGTGGTGTCCCACCCGGGAAGGTCGGACCGCGCCTGGAGTGCTGCCGTACGCCAGCGCTCTTGGAGCTCTTGGTCAATGAGCCATCTCCGGAGGGTGCTGGCAAGGTTGTTGGGCTGTGTGAGGTCAAGCGCCATCCCCGCTCCCGTGTTCCCGAGGGCTTCCACAGCACCGGTCCCCTGCCGGACAACAACCGGAACGCCATGGGCCAGGGACTCCGTCACTACCAGCCCGAACGCCTCGGACTTCGAGATGAGGATGCTGAGATCGGCTGTGCTCCATTGGTCCTCCAGCGGTTTGCCGGTTAACTCCCCAGTCATCATGATGCGGTTTTGGAGTTTGTAACGTTCGACGGCGGCCCTCACCTCTGCCGCGTACGCCGGGTCCGGCTGGTCTGTGCCGATCAGGGCGGCCGTCCATGGGAGGTCCATTAGCGTGGCGAGTGCTTCCACCAGTTCTGTTTGGCTCTTGTTGGGCAGCAACGCGGCGAGGGCGATGATGTGAGGGGGTTTCGAACCCTTTGCTGTTTCAGCCGCTTCAACTCCGGGCTGGGCAACCACCACGTTTTTGAGGCCATGGGTTTTTTCCAGCGCGGCAGCAGCATGGGCGCTCGGGCATATCACTCCCGTGGCCGCGGTCATGGCCCTGGACTCAAGGTCCGGGTAGTCTGCGAGCGCCATGTGGGACAGGATCCACACCTTGGTTCCGGCGCTCACCGCGCCCGCCACTTCGTCCGGCGCCCCACTGGCGACCAAGCCATCGGCAATCACTGTGGTGCCGCCGTCGAGCATTCCGGCAAACCGCTGCCGGTCCGCCGGGCTCCCAACCGGCCAATCGCCGTCGACGATGACTGTCTCTATCCAGACGCCCAGGGCCGTCAGTTGCTCGGCGAGCTTGGCGTTGTACTTGTTCCCCCCGGAGCCGTGCCGGACGTTTCCCGGCACCAGGAAGCGGATGTGCATTACTTGGCCGGGAGCTCCCGTGAATATCCTGCCCACGCATCCGGATTCTCGCGAAGGAGGACGTCGATACCGTTGAGGGCTGGTCCATCCGGGGTGTCCGTGATGCGTGCGGCAACTGCGTCGGCGATGTGCTTGGCCAACGCCTCCGTGGTGGACAACTTGCCCTTGAACGCGGGGTGTTCGTCGAGGTTCTTGTAGTTCAGGTCGTCAAGAATTTCCTCGAGAATGCCGCCTGCAGCACCGATATCCAGGACGATCGCGTCCTCGTTGAGATCGGGGCGGCGGAAGGTCACCTCGGCGACGAATGTAGCACCGTGGAGGCCCTGCGCGGGGCCGAACGCTTCGCGGGGAAGGCTGTGGGCAATCATGAAGTGACGTCGGACGGTCAGGCTGAACATGTCTTATTCCTCCGGCTTTGGATAGGCGACCACGTGGCAAAAGCCGCCGGGCTGTTCAAACAACTTAACGAGGGTGACGGGCAGATTCTGAAATTGACACTCGCTGCTGAGGAATGCATCGAACAGCGGATCTTTCAGGGTTGCCGCCGCGAGTTGGAGGCGCTGGGCGTTGGTTCTCCTGTGCCTTCTGGGCAGCGCCACTGCCCCAACCTGGCTGGAGCGGATGGTGAGTCGCCGGGCGTGGAAATCCTCGCCCAGCGGCAGGCTGACTTCCTTGTCAGCGAACCACGAAAGCTCGATCACCTCGGAATCATCGCCGGCCAGTTGAAGGCTCAGTTTGAGACCCTCGTTGGATGCGGAACAGTGGAAAACGATGTCGCAATCGTTCTCTGCCTCGTCCGGGAGCGCGAAGTCAATGTTGAGTTTTTCGGCGAGATTTCTCTTGTCCGCATCTGCATCCACGAGTTGCAGGCGGCCCAGCGGATACTTCCGGAGGATGGTCGCCAGGACACCGCCCACCAGGCCACCCCCGACGACGGCGACACGGTCTCCCAGCCTCGGCCCGGCTTCCCAAAGGGCATTGATGGCCACTTCCACGATGCCCGTAAGCACGGCACGGCGGGCAGGCACCCCTTCCGGGATGGCTGTGAGCTGGCTCGTGGGGACTACGTAAAAATCCTGGTGCGGGTGCAGGCTGAAGACGGTTTTGCCGATCCAGTTGTCCGGGCCTTGTTCTACGACGCCGACGGACAGGTAGCCGTACTTGACCGGCCCTGGGAAGTCGCCCTCCTGATGTGGGGCGTGCATCAGATCAGCAACGCGCTCCGGAACGCGCCCTTCATGCACCACGCGTTCCGTGCCGCGGCTGACGCCCGAGTACAGGGTCCTGACGAGGGCTTCCTTGGGACCCGGAGTTGGTAGGGCTTCCGGGCGCAACTCACCGTGTCCCGACTCAGTGACCCAATAGGCCTGGGCCTCGTGTTCTTGTTCGCGCGAGATAGTCATGATGCTTATGAATCTATCGCTGGGTTGGGGTGCGCGGAAGTTGAGTTCACTTCCCGGCGTTTCCCGGGCCCGTGTCCGAGCGCTCGCTTCGGGCTCGTTTTGGGGAACCGGCCCCAACTCCGGTACCCTATTTCAGTTGGTGACGTGTCCGAGCGGCCGAAGGTGCAACACTCGAAATGTTGTTTGGTGTAAAAGCCAACGTGGGTTCAAATCCCACCGTCACCGCCACGTAGAAAGGCCCTGCTTCCCTTTGTTTATGAGGGATGCGGGGCCTTTCTTCATCTATGGACACAGCGTGCATTGGTTCTGAGCCTTGCCCTGTTCATGTTTTCCGGCAAGTCATGGCGATTCGTTGGCACGGCCAGGTTTAGCAGCATCCCCATTTCCTTCCGGTGCGGGTAATCTTGATTTAGTAAGGGCGCTTAGTTTATGGCTAGTTTGTTCGACAACGCGAAAGGAAAGAAATGATCATCCTGGGACTTGTTCTGCTGATCGTCGGCTGGCTACTCAATATCGGCATCCTCGTCACCATCGGCTGGATTGTGCTGGCCATCGGCCTCATACTGCTTATTCTCGGCGCGCTCAATCGCCCCATCTTGGCTGGGCGCCGGTATTGGTACTAGCCACGACGCCCTGACGCTTTTCAGCGCTTCGAGCTAAATTTGGACAGAGGCATGCCCTTTGGATGGCCGCCCTGGTGCGTCCAAGTGCCCCGTTACGCCCCTCAGCCGGCAGCATGGCCTCAATGATGGACTCATGCGTGCGTGCATGAAGACCGGCGTCCCAGGAGGATAGCTGCTCGTTCGAGTGGGCGAAGAACCCTCGCCACCGGGCTGGCGCGCAGTTCAGCCGAAGAGTGCCGGTGTTGGGATGTTCAGGAGCCGCCGTGTCCACGTAAAGCTGCCTGCCCCGTTGCCAGGATAGAGCCACATGGAACCCGCGATATCGCGGGCGATGACGTCGGCATGTCCGTCATAGTCAAAATCTCCGGGGGCGGCAATCAGATCCATCTTCTGCCAGCCCCACCCAACCTGTACGCGGCTCATCCACCCGCCAGCCCCGTTTCCCGGATACAGCCACATCGCACCACCCGTATCCACAGCGAGAACGTCCGGCTTCCCGTCCGCATTGAAGTCACGTCCACTGAAGATGGAAGCCATGATGTTCCACCCCGACCCGACTTGGGTGCGCCCGGGCAGCCATCCACCAGAGCCGTCGCCCCTATACATCCAGAGCGCACCCGCGTCGTCGCGGGCCAGAACGTCGGAGGCGCCGTCACCGTTCCAATCTCCAGGTGAAACCATTGCTGTCATCACGTCCCAGCCCCAACCGACTTGTTCCGCGTCGGCCCCGCCAATGCCGGTGCGTAAATACAAGCCGCCGTCGCTGCTGCGGAACATCCAATCGGATTGGGAATTTCCATCCCAGTCCCCCGGTGTCACCAAGGCGTCCGCGTCCAAAACGACAGTGTTTCCAGGGCCCAGACCCTGCCCTTCCCAACCCGGCTTACCCTCATAGACAATGACTCCGCCTTCGTCAGTGATGGTGACCAGATCGGAATAAACTACACCCCAGTCCCACCACAGCTGAATGAAGTTGTGCCAGGAGTCATCTGCGCGGGCGGGAGCAGCCATCGCGGGCTGGGTAAGCGTCATGGCAATTACAGCAGAAAGGATCATGACCAGACGGCGCACGGTACCCCCCAATTCCTAGCGCACCCCAACGAGACGCTCTTGCCGCGAGGGTACTCGGCTTGCCATCGCCGCCGCAATATTTACTGTTGCGTTTCCACGCAACGTTGCACGCATGGAAAGGAACAAACTCTGACCAGGGCAAAACAGGCGTAGCGGTAACGCAGCAGTAACGGAATCTCTGCGAATGGGTATTTGAAGATGTGAGCGGATGTACCCGATCACCGCTAAGTCCCCGGGGATTCCGGCCGTGTTCGGCCAGGTGTCGCGGGTGTCCATATGGGTTCAAATCCCACCGTCACCGCCGCGTAGAAAGGTCCTGCTTTCCTTTGTTTATGAGGGAGGAGGGACCTTTTTTGGCCGGGTGGGCGGAAGCATGGCAGCGGAGGCTGCACCTACGATGTACGGTTCTTCCAGCCAAGCAGTGAGGACATCTAAAAGTTGGCCAGCGCGTCACTCAGCATCCTGTGGCCCTGTCGCTCAAGCCCTTCGTCCCCAACTTGGTATGCCCATGCAGAGGTAGCCACAGCCTCGCGCAGGAGCGCACATCCCACTGCTCACGATCTCTGGGATCTGATCCGTACCCCTCAAAAAAGGCAGCCTCCAAATGAGGATGAGACCGCCACTGCTGCACAGCCAGACGACAGAAGTCAGTTGCAGCTGGCCTGAATCCGTAGCGGCCAAAGTCGATGATCCTAAGCTCGGTGCCGTCTATCAGCCAGTTGCGTGGTTGCCAGTCACCGTGGGTCGGGACGAGCACCACAGGGTTCGGCTGATATGCGCCGAGAATGGCCTGGACTTTCTCAACGAAAGCTCTTTCGATGCGGTGGGGCATCCTCAGCCACGACAACGCTTTGGAAGTGGCTGCCGACTCGTAGTCCGGGTCAATCCGCGACGCTTGCCTGTGAAACGCACGCAGCAGGCACCCGGCTTGCAGATAGGTTTCAGCCTCATGTTCAGCTTCGGTTCCCTCCACGAGAGAACCCTCCAGATATTCGGTCATCAAGATGTTCATGGAACGATCCGATTGAAGCAGCTTAGGCGCGCGGGTCTGCCGGGCCCACACATTCACCGAGGTCTCGTGGGCTTCTATCTCACGTCCTATGTGGTGATTCAAAGACCCAGCAGCTTTGACTATGTACTTATGGTGCCTGTTCGCTACTTCAAGGACTGCGGTATCTACGAGATTCCAGGAGAGATCCTTGAGGAGACGAACACCTGGCAACCAGCTTTCTACAAGTTCGGCCTGGCTCACGCTTAGCCGGTTACAGTGCCAGGATTCCATTCCAGAAGACTAATCCTCGATGCAGTCCCACATCAGCTTGAACGGAACTCTTTCCGCGCGAGGCAACTGCTACTGCCATGACATCGTGAACCAGATGATCGCGATGACGTAGCCAACCAGTGCCAGCAAAGCGAAGCGTTTGGGCGTGCCCACTGGGTTCTTCTTGGTAAAGCCGAAGAACGAGTTGATATTGAACAAATGAAGCAGCAACCCTCCGCCAAGCAGCCCTACAAACATCGAAGGTGGGGCCACCAAAAGAACGCTCGCGGCAAAGAACACATACTCCAGCACGAACGCCAGTCGGGGCCGGGCCCACAGGCCAAAGCCGACGCGGCGATCATTCCGTCCCCAGCCAAGTACTGGAAGGTCCCGGAGGTGGACCACCGCATCCAGAAGCCAGTGAGACAGGACGCCGACCCAAAAAAGAACACCTACAAGGACACTCTGATAAATCAGCCCGGCCAGCAGTGCGGGCACAATACTGAGCGCACCACCGAGGACCAGCGAATGTGAGTACGGGTAGGAGGTGAATTTGACGCGGGATTGCAGCGGATTATTGCGGTCCACTTTAACCGACTCTTTGCCAGCGAAAACCAATCCAGGCCAAACAATGTCTGGCCACGCGACTGCCACGGCGATGGGTAAGGCGGGCGTTTCAGGCGCAACTGCGAGAATGACCGCAGCTGCGGCGAAATGACCTATGTACACAATCGTCAAGCCTAGTGTCGGCAACAACGGCATCGGCATTCTTAATCCGCCACCGCGAGTCGCTCTGGTAGTCACCACGAGCGAGATCGGGGCGCTCCCGGAAAGCTAAGGCGGGGAGACCAATCTCTCGGTACGATTCAGCACAACGAACCAGCAAAAGCACCGACTACTAATAACGTGGCCGCACCCCCCAAACATGATGCAGATCGATGTCATCGGCTCTGTATGAAGGCGGATAGACGGCGGCTAGCCATAAGGGACAGCGTGCTCTACGTACGGGGCGAAGCCAGGGACGATTTCTCCTGGTGTGTTGGTGTCGGAGTAGAGGCACTTGATGCGGTGATACGCCCTACAACCAACACCAAAGCAAGAGCAATGATCACAGGGACACAGACTGAAAGAACAATGAAGCTGGTATCCACGCCGAATCCAATGAGGACGCCGCCGAAGATCGGCCCAACCACGGATCCGAGTCTGCCCAGCGAAGCAGCCCATCCGACGCCGGCCGTCACGGTTGCTTGCGGATACAGTGTGACCGCCAGCGCCGTAGCGCCGATCATTCCGGCCTGGAGTCCCAGGCCGACTCCACCGAAGACCAGCAGCAGCAAAGTTTTGTCGGGGCCGAGAAACGCAGAAACAACAAGGAACGTAATGGCGACGGCCGAGGTTCCAGCCAGCACGGACGTCATGCGGAATCGACGCGATCCGACAATCAGCACGCCAGCACCCACGATGCTTCCGATGCCCAGAGCTGCTGACCCCAAGGGTGCTAGCCCGGCACTGAAGCCGTAACTGGTGAGCAGGGTCGGCAACCACGACGAGAACACGTAGAACACGGCGAATATGAGGAAGGAAAAGGCCCACAGGAGCAGCGTCCTGCTTCGAACAGAGGCATCGAACAGGCGGGCAACCGACGCATGGTGCTTGGCCTCGGGCGCTTCGTGGAGCGGGTCTGACGCTTGGCTGCCTGACAACCCGAACCACAGGAATGGCAGGAGAACGCCAGAGGCGATAGCACCCAAAATGAACACCCATTCCCACCCAAATGCGCCCACAATGCCACTGCCGGTGAGACCCGCAATGAGTGCCCCGAAGGAGATGCCCGTCATCACGACCACTGCAATGGATTGACGCAAGCGTGCGGGATTGACTGCGGTTGCATGCGATACAGCGGCTGGAAGAACGGCTCCCAATCCCAGACCCGTTATGAACCGCAGAATCGTGAGTTCCACAATCGAAGTCGACCACGCTGTCAGCAGCGAACCAACAGTGAAGACCACAACTGCAGAAAGGATGACGTTCCGGGTGCCCAGCCTGGCCACGAGGCGTCCCACAGCGAGATATCCCAGAGCCACTCCGGCGCTGGTCAGCGAGAGGGCAGGAGTGAAGAACGAAGGCTGAACCCCCCAGTCCTTGGCAATCGTAGGTATGGACACACCCAGCGCGACCGTGTCATAGCCATCGAGCACTACAGCCGCGCATGTAAGAAACAGAACCCACCATTTCGGCTTTGCCTCTTCCTGTTTCTTGAATTCGCTCGTCGTGTCCATTGGACATCCTTAAGGTAGGGAGGGCTTCGAATCCAGTTTTCGAAGCTGGGGCATCCACCGGTCATCGGCGGCTGGACAAACCACGGCGAGAGATAGGCCTCCGTCATTGGAGGCTCCCTCATGCGACTTCTCAATTACCAACAACAGATGCAAATTCGCCGTCAAACGTGGCCCAAGTGCGGGGCTGGCGAGGTGCCGAACGTGGTGAAGATTATTGGCACTTCGTCATTTTTATCTTCTTAGTGCTTAAAGGTCAAGACCTAATTTGCTTGATACTAAGTATCTTATGGATGTTAGTGCTTTCCATGACCTGAACTTCAGTCCAGCTATTTCCCGCCGGAGTCCTACTCATACAGGTCCGCCCAGCAGCGACTTTTCGTAGGAACAGCCGCCGTGTCAGCAGTACATTAATCACGGATGCCACAAGACACCCTCGGAGCCACACCCACTGCGGAGGCACCAATGGCCGGGTTGACCAATAAGACGAACAAAAGCACCGACTACGAGTTCGTCACCGTGTGGCGTGTGCCCGGAACACGCGAGGAAGTGGTGGATGTCCTCGGCAACGCGGGTACCCTCAAGCAGTGGTGGCCTGCCGTCTATCTCCAAGTCACCCCGGTAAACGAGGGCAACCCGGATGGCACCGGTAAATCCTTCGACCTCCACACCAAGGGCTGGCTTCCTTACACCTTGCGTTGGCGGCTCACAGTTACCGAACCCGTTACCCTGCACGGCTTTGCGCTCAAAGCCGAGGGAGACCTCAACGGCACTGGCCGCTGGACTTTCGAAACCGACGGCCCTGAAGTCGTCATCACCTACGACTGGCGGGTCAGCGCCGCCAAGCCACTCCTGCGCAGGCTGAGCTGGCTCCTGAAGCCTGCATTCTCGGCCAACCACCACTGGGCCATGGCGCGTGGCGAGGAAAGCCTGAAACTTGAGCTCCGCCGTCGTCGTCCTGGTGCGGACCTCAGCCGTATCCCGGAGCCACCCGGACCAACCTTTGTCCGCACCTAATGCGCCGGCATCGCCACAAAGCGTCAAAGTATCCACATAGGCACCCATCCGAGGCCAGTCCAGCTCCGAACTCCCGATAGAATCAGGACGCTGACAACAGCAGCATCCAGGCAGGCTATTTAGGGAGGACTCCGTGCGCTTATCGCAGCCCCGGGCACCCTTCCATGCCTTGCGGTCCGGCGCGATCTCGCTCGTTATCGTGTTTCTTGCTGCCGGAGCCCATGTGATCGGCGGCGGCGAACTTCCCGTTGTCCCGGTCCTGTTGGCACTTGTCGCCTTGACGGCATTGGCCGCGACGCTGGCCACGCGCTTCAAACTCAACGTCGCCTCCATGACAGCCTTGCTTGGAACCAGCCAGTTCGTACTCCACGAAGCCTTCACGGCTTTGAGTCCAGTGACGGCAACAGCCCAAGGAAATGCCCACCACGCCGCGGCCGAGCCCCTGAATCCTTTGCTCTTCACAGCGGCGCCCCACCTCCATGAGTTGGACTCAACCCTGGGCGCCGTGATGTTGGCTGGCCACATCCTGGCCACGATCGGCTCTGCCGTGATCCTGGCCAAGGGCGAGGACGCACTGTGGCAGCTGGCGGCGTGGCTGCGTCCTTTGGTTGCGCTTCCCACCCTGCTGTTCAGGCCCGACGCCGGAGCCTCCCCTATCGCCGTCGGCGCACCGGACGTCTTCCTGCCCCGCCCTTGGCGGAACCTGAGGCAAGACAGCCGCCGCGGCCCGCCCGCCGCCGTCGTTCTTCCCTGATTCCGCCCGGCACCAGCGCAACGCACCAAGCAGACGCCTTTGGTGACGGGCCATAAACCCGTACCCGGCGCCAACTCCGGCGCCCTTGAAAGGCAATCCCATGAAGAAGTCCACCCTCCGCCGTACCCTGTCCGCGACCGCTGCCGCTGGCGGAACCGCCGCCTTGATGATGGCCGGCCTGGCCGGAGCATCCGCACACGTATCGGCCGATCCGAACAAGACTGCCGCAAACTCGTACGCCCTGTTGACGTTCGGTATCCCCCACGGCTGCGACACGTTCGGCACAACAAAAGTCGCTATCTCGTTGCCCGAGGAATTGACCGATGCCCAGCCCACGGTCAACCCAAACTGGACCGTCGAGAAAGTTACGGAGACGTTGGCGGAGCCGAAGAAGCTGGACAATGGCACCACCATCACCAAGCGGACCAGCCAGATCGTGTACACAGCCAAGGCTCCGCTGGACCCGCATCTTCGTGATGCTTTGGTTCTCTCGGTCAAGCTGCCCGACGTCGCCGGCAAGACGCTTTACTTCCCCACTCTGCAGACCTGCGAGCAGGGCCAGACTGACTGGTCGGAGATCCCGAAGGAGGGACAGGACGAGCACGAACTCAAGGCCCCGGCCCCGTCCGTCACCATCACACCGGCCGAAGCCGAAGGTGACCACCACGCAGCAGGCACGGTGTCAACGGAGCAGGCGTCATCGGTGACCGACGACGGATCACAGGCACGTAGCTGGGCGGGCCTTGTTGCCGGTATCGCTGGTTTGGGCCTGGGCGGCGCCGCATTCTTCCGCGGCCGGTCAGCGAAGACAGCAGCAGCCAAGGTCGACGCCAAGTAACAGGGCGAACCTTTAGCGGATTGGCGTCCGGAAAGATCACGATCCGGACGCCAATCCTCTTTCCTTGCCGTGGCTCAATTGACTCGCGTCACACCCGGCGCAAGGCTGGTGCGCATGTGGACTCAGCGCATCAAAACCGGACTTGTGACGACGACGGCAGCAGCCTCGCTGCTGCTCCTTGCTGCTTGCGGGCCAAGCCCAAGCCCCGCGGGAAGCAGCAGTGCCCCGCCCACCTCATCTTCGGCATCTCCGACGTCGGCTTCCCCCAGCGCGAGCAACTCGCCTTCGCCATCGGGAACGGTCAGCTCCGCAGCACCCGCCGCCGAAGGTCAATGCAAGGCCGATTCCCTGACTGCCGCCACTGATTCCACTGGCGGCGGCGCTGCCGGAAGCATCTACGAAAAACTGATCCTGACGAACTCCGGAACCACACCTTGTAGCCTGGAGGGTTTCGCAGGCGTTTCTTTGACGGCCGACGCCAACGGTGCCCCTATCGGCGAGCCTGCTACCCGAGAAACCACCACGCCGGTCACCAAGATTGAGCTTGCTCCGGGCAAATCGGCGTGGGCTGAACTGCGCTACACCCAGGCTGGAAACTACGGCGACTGCACCAAGGTGCCTGCTGCCGGTTACCGCATCTACCCGCCAAATGACACCGCGTCACTGTTCGTTGCCGAGCAGCACGATGCCTGCAGCAACACCGGCATCAAACTACTGACCATCACTGCCTTCCAGGCCGTCTAACCATCAACCCACGGCTCGGGCTTATTCTGTCTGAGCCGTGGGGCATGATGGAGGAATGCAGGAGCAGCAGGCGTCCACGGGCGCCATCGGCCGTTTCAGCCAGGCAACCAGGGAATGGTTCCTTGGCGCTTTTTCCGCGCCCACCCCAGCCCAGGATGGCGCCTGGAACGCTATCTCTTCGGGCTCGCATGCCCTGGTGGTGGCCCCCACTGGTTCCGGCAAGACTCTTGCCGCCTTCCTTTGGGCCTTGGACAGATTGCATTCCACGCCGTCGGACACGTTGCCGGGGTTGGAATCCGTCCCCGACGGGAAGGGGCGCGCCAAACGTCCTAAAACAAAGACCCGCGTCCTTTACATTTCGCCACTCAAAGCACTGGGCGTGGACGTGGAACGGAACCTTCGCTCACCGCTCATCGGGATAACACAAACCGCCAAACGATTGGGACTGCCGGCACCTCTTGTGACAGTCGGAGTCCGCTCCGGAGATACGACGGCGGCAGATCGCCGCTCGCTGTTATCGAACCCGCCGGACATTCTGATCACCACGCCGGAGTCCCTTTTCTTGATGCTGACGTCCCGTGCCCGGGAAACGTTGAGCGAAGTAGACACCGTCATCATCGACGAAGTGCATGCTGTAGCTGGAACCAAGCGGGGCGCCCACCTCGCCGTGTCCTTGGAAAGGCTCGATGCCCTTCTATCGAAGCCCGCCCAGCGAATAGGCCTCTCTGCTACGGTGCAGCCGCGTGAGCTTGTGGCCCAGTTCCTGGCCGGCCAGGCACCTGTGGAAATTGTGGCTCCGCCGTCCAAGAAGAACTGGAACCTCACAGTCACTGTGCCTGTGGAGGACATGTCGGACCTGCAAGGGGCCGCGGGCGCATTTGACTCCGGCCCTGCTTCCGGGCTTCAGCCGCAGGCATCCATCTGGCCCCATGTTGAGGAACAGATTGTCGATCTTGTCCTTTCCAAGCAGTCCACCATCGTCTTCGCCAACTCACGCCGCCTGGCCGAACGGCTGACCGCCAGATTGAACGAGATCCATGCCGAGCGGCAAATGTTGGCCGCGGCCGGCGGTGAGTGGGGTGCTGCCGGCAAGGCAGAGGATTCGGGAAGCTGGGGCACCGGGCCGGCCACCCAGTCCGCGGGGGCCGCTCCCGTGTCCACTGCGACACCGGCGCATATGATGGCCCAGGCCGGCAGCACCAGCGGAGCAGATCCTGTCTTGGCACGCGCCCACCACGGTTCGGTTTCCAAGGACCAGAGGGCCATGATCGAGGATGACCTGAAGTCGGGCAGGCTGCGCTGCGTCGTTGCCACATCGTCACTGGAACTTGGCATCGATATGGGAGCCGTGGACCTTGTCATCCAGGTGGAGTCACCGCCCTCGGTAGCCAGCGGCCTGCAGCGAGTAGGGCGTGCCGGCCACCAAGTGGGCGAGATCTCCGAGGGCGTGTTGTTCCCCAAGCACCGGGCTGACCTCCTTCACACCACCGTCACAGTGGAACGGATGCTGAGCGGCCAAATCGAGCGCCTCAGCATCCCCACCAATCCCTTGGACATCCTGGCCCAGCAAACCGTCGCCGCCACGGCCCTGGGCAGCATCGACGTCGAGGAATGGTTCAGCACCGTGCGCCGATCGGCGCCGTTTGCCAGCCTGCCCCGGTCCGCGTTCGAGGCCACGCTGGATCTGCTGGCCGGACGGTATCCGTCCGACGAATTTGCAGAACTTCGGCCACGCATTATCTGGGACCGGCATGCAGGCACCATTGAGGGCAGGCCGGGGGCACAGCGACTTGCGGTCACCTCGGGCGGCACCATTCCTGACAGAGGCCTTTTCGGCGTGTACATCATCGGCACGGAAGTTGAAGGATCCTCCCCGGCCAACGCCGATGGTGAAGGCCCCAGCGCCTCCGCCCGTGCCGCGAAAGGTGGACGCCGCGTTGGCGAACTCGACGAAGAAATGGTCTACGAGTCGCGGGTAGGCGATATCTTTGCCCTCGGAGCCACCAGCTGGAAAATCGAAGACATCACCCATGATCGCGTATTGGTCTCCCCTGCTTTCGGCCAGCCTGGAAAGCTCCCCTTCTGGAAGGGCGATTCGCTGGGCCGTCCGGTGGATCTCGGCCGCGCTTTGGGAGCCTTCATCCGCGAGCTCTCCGCGGCCGACCCCGCGCCCGCCATGGAGCGCTGCCAGGCAAGTGGGCTCGATGCCTTCGCGGCCGGCAATCTGCTGCAGTATCTGGAAGAACAGAAGCAGGCCACAAACATCGTTCCCAGCGATCGAACATTGGTTGTGGAACGTTTCCATGACGAACTCGGGGACTGGCGTGTTGTTCTCCACAGCCCGTTCGGAATGCCTGTTCACGCGCCGTGGGCTTTGGCCGTTGGACAACGCCTTCAGCAGCGGTACGGCTTGGATGGTTCAGCCATGGCCGCCGATGACGGCATCGTTCTTCGCGTGCCCATGATGGAGGACGAGCCACCCGGTGCTGAACTGTTCCTGTTCGATCCCGAGGAACTCGAACAGATCGTCACCGCCGAGGTTGGCGGGAGTGCGTTGTTCGCCTCGCGGTTCCGTGAGTGCGCCGCCCGCGCCCTGTTGCTCCCCCGTCAAAACCCAGCCAAGCGCCAACCCCTATGGCAGCAGCGTCAACGCTCGGCCCAATTGCTGGACGTCGCCCGGAAGTACCCGTCCTTCCCTATCGTGCTCGAAACCGTCCGCGAATGCTTGCAGGATGTTTACGATCTGCCCGCCCTCAAGGACATTGCGGCATCGGTCGAACGCCGCGAACTGCGCATTGTGGAGACCACCACCCAGCAGCCATCACCCTTCGCGAAGTCCCTGCTGTTTGGCTATGTGGCACAGTTCCTTTACGAGGGCGATTCCCCCTTGGCGGAGCGTCGGGCGGCAGCCCTCGCCTTGGATTCCACGCTGCTCAATGAGCTGTTGGGCAGAGTGGAACTGCGCGAGCTTCTTGACGCCGCAGTCATTGATGCCACGGAACGCGAGCTGCAGCGGCTGGTGCCGGACCGTCGCGTGCGGGGAATGGAAGGCGTCGCTGACCTCCTCCGGTTGCTTGGTCCGCTCGGTGTTGAGGAAGTGGCGGAGCGCCTTGAGGAAGGGCCGGACGCCGGCTCACACCTTGCCGCACTCCAGAAAGCCAACCGGGCGCTAAAAGTAACGATCGGCGGCCTCGAGCGTTTCGCGGCAGTGGAAGATGCCGCCCGGCTGCGCGACGCCATTGGTGTCCCCCTGCCCATGGGCGTGCCGCTCGCCTTCATTGAGCCCGTCCACGATCCCCTGGGCGACCTCGTCTCACGGTATGCGCGCACGCACGGACCATTCACAGCAGCCGAGGCCGCATCCAGGCTGGGCCTTGGCGTCGCTGTCGTCAATACTGCACTGAAGCGGCTCGCTGCCGATGGCCGTGTCGTGGAGGGCGAGTTCCGGCCACATGCCGTGGCAACGGAGAGCACCCCACAAGAGCCGCTGGACTCCGAGCTCATGTCCGCGGACGCACCGCCGTCCAGCGAATGGTGTGATGCCGAGGTCCTGCGGAAGCTCCGGCGTCGTTCTCTGGCCGCCTTGCGCGCGGAAGTTGAACCCGTTGACACTGCCGCCTATGGGCGGTTCCTGCCGGCATGGCAGAACGTGACCGCACCCGGGAAGTCCCGAAGCCAGGCATTGCGCGGACTCGATGGCATCATTACGGCGGTTGATCAACTCTCAGGCGTTCCCATCCCCGCTTCCGCATGGGAGCCATTGGTGCTCTCCAGCCGCGTGGCGGACTACAAACCAGCCATGTTGGACGAGCTCATGGCTGCCGGTGAGTTGTTGTGGTCCGGGGCTGGCGCCTTGCCCGGAAACGACGGTTGGATCAGTCTCCATGTTGCTGACTCCGCCGAGTTGACGCTCAATCCGGCCCCGGACTTCGAACCCGGGGATGCGCAGCAGCGGCTCCTGGACTACCTGGGTGCAGGTGGCGGTTACTTCTTCCGCCAGCTCACTGAAGTGGCAGGCGGAATGGACTCCGTGCTGAGCGATGATGCAGTGGTCTCGGCGCTTTGGGATCTGGTGTGGGCGGGCCGCGTCACGGGTGACACCTTTGCTCCCGTGCGCGCCATGATCGCCGGTGGGCGCACAGCACATCGGCAGGTTGCCAAAGCACCTCGCGCGCGTGCCCCGAGAATGAGCAGGTTGGGGCGCTCCCACGGTACGGGCCTTCTGGGCTCCCCCGGGCTTACGGGTGGGCGCTATGGTTCCGTCTCCGGCACCGCTCCCGCCCCGCCATCGGCCGTAGGACGCTGGTCCGCGCTGCCTTCCCCCGAACTCGACCCGACCATCCATGCTCGCGGCACCGCCGAGCTTCTGCTGGACCGCTATGGCGTCGTCACCCGGGGCTCGGTCATGGCCGAGAACATCATCGGCGGTTTCGGCCTCATGTACAAAGTTCTGGCCCGGCTCGAGGAAGCCGGACGTTGCCGCCGCGGCTACTTCATCGAGCACTTGGGAGCCGCCCAATTCGCAGTCCCCGCGACCGTGGACAGGCTCCGTTCCTTCACCGAAGATGCACGCATCACCAAGGCAGAGCCCACGGCACTGGCACTTGCAGCCACGGACCCGGCCAACCCTTACGGCGCCGCGTTGCCTTGGCCTGCGCTGTCCGTCGACGCCGGTTCCGGACACCGCCCCGGACGGAAGGCCGGCGCGCTGGTGGTGATGGTCGACGGCGCGTTGGTCCTTTATGTTGAGCGCGGCGGTAAGACTCTTCTCACCTTCAGCCACGACGACACCGTCCTTGCGGCGGCTGCCCAAGCTTTGGTGGACGTGGTGCGACGCGGAGCAGTGGACAAGCTTTTCATGGAAAAGGTCAACGGTCACGACCTCCTGGACACGCCGATTGCTGCTGCCCTTGCGGCTGCCGGAGCCTACTCAACCCCGAAGGGGCTGCGGATCCGTGCCTGAGGGAGATTCCATTTGGCGTGCAGCTTCACGCCTCAACGCGGCCTTGGCCGGGCAGGTCATAACAGCTTCAGACTTCCGGGTACCGCGTTTCGCCACCCTGAACCTAGCGGGTTGGACACTGACCGAGGTGGTCCCCCGGGGCAAACACCTACTCATGCGCTTGGCCGGACCGGAGGACGAGGAACTCGGAGCGAGCAGGAAACCGCGTGAGCTGACCATCCATTCCCATCTCAAGATGGAAGGCAGTTGGATGGTCTACCCACCGGGAGGCCGCTGGACGAAGCCAGGCCACACTGCGCGTTGCGTGCTACGAACGGCTTCCGTTGACGCAGTCGGGTTCTCATTGGGCATTCTCGAGGTGGTCCCAACCAGCGAGGAAGATCGGATCGTCGGACATCTGGGGCCTGATCTGCTCGGCCCTGACTGGGACGAAGAAGAAGCCCTCCGCCGGCTCCAGGCTGAACCCGACGTCCCCATCGGCTACGCCCTGCTCGATCAGCGGAAGCTGGCCGGGATCGGCAACATCTATCGCTGCGAAGCATGCTTCCTTTCCGGAATCCACCCCGCGTTGCCTGTGGGCTCAGTGCCGGACCTCGCCAAGACAGTCAACGATGCCAAGCGGCTCCTGGGCGAGAACCTGGGTCCAGGCCTGCGGACCACCTTGGGCCCCCGGGCGATGAGGCCCGGCTACTGGGTTTATGGCAGGGCCCGGCAGCCATGCAGGCGCTGCGGAACACCTGTTCGTCGCGACGTCCTCGCAGCGCCGGATGGAACCGAAGAGCGGGACATCTACTTCTGTCCCAGATGCCAACCACGTCCGTAGGCGTGTTGCTACCCACCGCCCACGAGGTTGTCGTCGCCCCTAAATCCTGTTGATTCCCGTTTAACGATTTTGAAGTCTGCTTTGACCGTCTTGGGGGGTGATTTCCCATCCCTTTCCTGGATTCGGTTCACCAAGAGATCCACTGCCGTCTCTGCGATCTCAAGCCTGCCAGGGTCAACGCTGCTGAGCGAGGGCAGGGAGAACCGGCCCTCATCGAGGTTATCGAATCCGATCAGGGCAACATCGTCGGGTACGTGGAGGCCCGCCTGGGCAAGAGCGCGGAGGGCACCGAGCGCAAGGGTGTCGTTGAGGGCGAATATCGCGTCGAATCCGGTGCCGTCGGCAATCAGACGCCGTATGGCGGCCACGCCCGTTTCCCGGACCCAGGTCCCACCTCTCACTACGAGTTGGGGGTCATACTGGATGCCTGCAGATTCCAAAGCTTGACGGTAGCCCCGCTCGCGCAGACTCGCCGAACTCGCGTCATCGGCTATGGCCTCTGGAGCCCCGATGAGCGCGATTCTGGTTCGCCCGATGTCCAATAAGTGTTCCACCGCAGCCCGGGCGGACGACGTATTGTGCATTGTTACGTGGTCGGTCGGCCCTCCGAAAATACGTTCGCCGAGGAGGACGAGTGGATCGCCCGTGGTGAGGACATCCACGTCCTGCTGTCCGATTGCCGCGGGACTAAAAAGCAATCCGTCGGTGAAACGCATCTGTCCGCCGGAGAGGATCGAAATCTCCAGCTCACGATCCCCGTTGGTTTGCTCTATGAGAACACGCAGCCGTCGCTTGGCAGCAGCACGAATGACAGAATCCGCCAACTCGGCGAAGTAGGTCTCACGAAGGGAGGGAACCGCGAGGCCAATAACTCCGGTCTTTCCCGAACGCAGTCCGCGTGCCGAAAGATTGGGCCGGTAGCCCATCTCATCCACAATTTGCCGCACTCTAAGCCTGGTGGCCGGGCCGACCTTTGGGTTGTCGTTGAGGACATTCGATACTGTCTTGATCGAGACTCCGGCTGCCCGGGCCACATCATGAATAGTCGGATTCGCGTTCATTCAATGCCCTTCCTACCCTGCAGCATCTCCTGCGAGGGCAATGCCTAGATCATAGCTTCACGCAATCTTCCGGATTTTCCTTGACGCTCTCGCAAGCATCCACCTACCATGAGGTTCAACGTTGTACCTACAGACGCTCACCTCCTCTGCGCGACCCGCAAGACACATGAGCACTGAGCCCTGAACTGCTCCGAGCCGGTGGAACGCCACACGAACTACACGTGCCAAGGATGCTTTTGCATCTAAGGTACAACGTTGTACCCATCGCGTTTCACCCTGGCCCATGGCGGAGCTCCCGGGCAAAAATCATCGATACGAAGGAGTATGTAAATGCCAAAGAAGATTCTTGCGGCAGCGGCGATAATTGCCTCTGCCGTAGCCTTAAGCGGCTGCTCGGACGGAGGAAACGCTTCGGCCAAGAGCGGAGTTCCTACCGACAAACCCATCACCCTCACCGTCTGGAGCTGGGACGGTACCGTCAAGGAAGCCGTGACAGGGTTCGAAAAGCTCCATCCGAACATCACTGTCAATGTGGTCAATGCCGGTTCATCCACCGATGAGTACACAGCATTGGACAACGCTATGCAGGCCGGATCAGGGGTGCCGGACATTGCAATGTTCGAGTACTTTTCGCTCCCCCTCTTCGCTATCCCCGGCAAGCTCACTGATCTATCGCCGTATGGCGCCCAGGACCTCGCTTCTGATTATGTCGATGCCGCCTGGGGCAACGTGACCATCGACGGCAAGCCCTACGCTCTTCCGTCTGACTATGGCCCGGCTGCGATGTTCTACAACCAATCAGTCCTCGCACAAGCAGGCGTCCCTGCACCTCCCACAACCTGGGACGAGTTCTATCAGGCCGCCAAGAAGGTCCGGGCACTCGGCGGGGACCACTACATCACCAATGATTCTGCCGACATCTTCCTGCTGATGTCCCTGATGTGGGAGGGTGGCGGCCACCCATTCAAAGTGAACGGGACGGAGGTGACCATTGACTTCAACGACGCGGGCAGCAGCCGCGCCGTGGCCTTCTGGCAGAAGCTCCTCGATGAAGACCTCGTCAACACAAAGGTAACCAACTGGTCCGATGACTGGAACCGGGGACTGAACGAGGGCACCCTTGCAACGCAGCTCATCGGCGGCTGGTTCACCTCCACCCTCCCTGAGCGCGCACCCGACGCAGCTGGAAACTTCCGGGTCGCCCCACTCCCCCAGTGGGAGGCCGGCGAAAAATCCGGCGGGGAAAACGGCGGAAGCGCCATGGCCATTCCTGCGGCCGCGCAAAACAAGGAAGCGGCCTACGCATTCCTTGAGTACTTCACCCACGGTGACGGACTCCAGCCGCGCATCGACGCAGGAGCGTTCGTTCCCAACCTCTCAAACCTCAACAGTGAGGCTTTCCTGAGCAAAACAAACCCCTTCTTCGGAGACCAGAAATACAACCAGGTCCTCGCAGACGCATCCAAGAACGTGGCCACCGGCTGGCAGTATCCGCCGTTCTTCGGATGGGCGCGCTCAAGCTACGAGGACGTTGCCGCCCCCTTGTACGACAGCCGTCAAGGCACTCTTGCGGAGGTCCTGGAGACCTGGAAGAAGCGCAGCATCGAGTACGGCAACGAACAAGGATTCTCTGTCCGTTAGCGGCGTGCGGTGCCGCGTGAGCCTTCACGCGGCACCCACCGGCCGTTACTGCAGATGAAACATGAAAGAAGGACTCCTCCATGAGCAGGCAAACGCTCACGAACCGCATAAAGGTTTCAGACAACGTACCCGTTCGCCAATCCCTCAGACAGCCTAAACGCCGCAAAGTGGGCCTGCTCTTCATTGCGCCCTTCAGTGTGCTGTTCCTCTTCGTCTTCATCGTCCCGATCTGTTATTCCGCCTACATCAGCCTGTTCCAGAACAAGCTGATCGGAGGAAGAGTCTTCATTTGGTTCGACAATTACGTAAAGCTTTTTCAGGACAGCCAGTTCTATGACGGCGTAATTCGAGTCGTTCTTTTTACCGCCATCCAAGTCCCCATCATGCTGTTCAGTGCCATCGCCCTGGCGCTTGCCATCGATTCCCTGCGGCTTCACGGTTCCCGGTTCTTCCGCATCGTGGTGTTCCTGCCCTACGCCATCCCCGCCATCGTCTCAACTCTTATGTGGGGATTTATGCTCGGCATCCGGTATGGACTTATAGGAAGCCTCAACAAGGCTGCAGGCACATCCTTCAATCCATTCGCTCCCGAAACAACGATGGTTTCAATTGGTGTCATGGTGACGTGGGGATTCACCGGCTACAACATGCTGATCTTCTATGCTGCTCTCCGGGCAGTCCCCCGCGAGCTCTACGAGGCCGCGGCAATCGATGGAGCAAACGAGTTCCAGATCATCCGGCACATCAAGCTCCCGGCGCTGCGGAGTTCACTTATCGTGACGATCATTTTCTCGATTATTGGCACCTTCCAGCTGTTCAACGAACCAAATATTCTCGCAACGCTCGTGTCCAACAGCGGCATAACCTCCTACTACACACCGAACATGTACGCGTACAGCCTCGCTTTCACCGGCTCACAGCAGGGATACGCCGCGGCACTTGCCCTGGTCATGGCAATCTTCACCATTGCCATCGCGTACGTGGTTCAAATCAAGGGAATGAAAAATGTCCTCAACAAGTAGCCCCATTGCACCAGTGACAGACCGGGCAACACCTACGCCCCAAGCTCCCCTGCGGCGCCAGAAGACTTTGTACACGCTGGCCAACCCGAGGAAGAGCACGTCCCTGACCCTTGTGACCGGGCTGTTCGCGCTTTACTGTCTCATTCCCATGGCTTGGCTCGTGATAAATGCCACCAAGTCGCAGGGAGATTTCGTTTCCTCATTCGGGCTGGGCTTCGGCGAACGGTTCGCGTTGTGGGACAACATCGTCCAGGTGTTCACCTTCCAGGACGGCATCTTTTCGCGTTGGCTGCTGAATACCATTCTTTACGTTGTAGCCGGCGCACTGGTGTCGACGTTCCTTGCCGCCTTGGGAGGCTATGCGCTCGCGAAGCACGACTTCGTGGGCAGACGCGTATTCCTTCTCATCGTGCTCGGTTCCATTTCTGTTCCCGGCATAGCACTTGCCATTCCGCAATTCCTGCTCTTTGCCCAGCTCGGAATAACCAACACGCCGTGGGCCGTCCTGATCCCTTCCTTCATCAACCCCTTTGGCCTGTACCTTATGTGGGTATTTTCCGATCAGGCCGTGCCCAACGGATTGATCGAGGCAGCGCGGATCGACGGCGCCGGGGAACTGCGCATCTTCCTGCAGATCGCTTTTCCCCTGCTTGCGCCCGCAACTGTCACCGTGCTGCTTTTCTCGTTCGTCTCAATCTGGAACAACTACTTCCTGCCGCTCATCATGCTTAAGGACCCAGCCTGGTACCCGCTGACGATCGGAATCAACCAGTGGAACAAGCTGGGCTCCACGGCGGGGAATGGCGAGCTCATCCAGAATTTGGTTATTACCGGCTCACTACTGATGATCGTTCCACTTATCGCGGCCTTCCTCAGCCTCCAGCGCTATTGGCAATCGGGTCTCTCGCTTGGAGCCATCAAGGACTGACGGATTCCAAACGACCAAGCTGCTGGCCTTTCGTCAGGCAGCTGGCGCCGCCGGCGCGGCCTCCACGGCTTCCGCGTGGGTGGTCGCGTTGGCCGTTTCCGGGATGTTTGCCGTTTCCGGGACCTTGGCCGGTTCCAAGGTCTTAGCTGGCTCCGGCACCATGAACTTCGGCAGGAGAATCTGCACGATCGGGCCGATTGCCAGCGCGTAAACCACCGTACCCACACCAACGGAGCCACCCAGCAGGAAGCCAACGGCGAGGACTACTACTTCAATTCCCGTCCGGACCAGGCGGACGGACCACCCTGTTCGGCGAACCAGACCCGTCATCAGGCCATCGCGGGCTCCCGGGCCGAGGCGTGCTCCGATGTAGCAAGCCGAGGCGATTCCGTTGAGGATCACGGCGCCGGCCAGCATGGCAATTTGCCCGCCCAGATGTGAGAACTCCGGGATGAGCCACAAACCCAGATCGGCGAAGACACCCACCAGCACCGCGTTCGCCAGCGTTCCGATCCCGGGCATTTGCCGCAGCGGGATCCAGAGGAGGAGGACGAGGAAGCTGACGGCGATCACCACAACACCAATGCTGAAGCCAGTCTTTTCCGATAGGCCCTGGTGGAAGACGTCCCAGGGATCCAGGCCAAGCCCGGCGCGGATAAACATGGCCAAGGAGATGCCGTACATCGCGAGGCCGATCAGGAGTTGTGTGATTCTTCGGGTCATCATGTAACCATGGTCGTGGAAAACTGGCCTTGCATTCCATAGCCAGTTTGGAATACTGGTCCTATGCCCGGCTCACTGAATCCCACCGCACTCGTCCGTCTCCTGGGCTCTTGGAACAATGGCGCCCTGCCCGCCTACCGGGAGCTGGCCGACGTCGTGCGCTTGCTGGTCATGGATGGGCGCATCCCGCTTGACGTCGCGCTCCCCAGCGAGCGGGCGCTGGCGCAGACCCTCGGCCTAAGCCGCACCACTGTCACCGCGGCCTATGCGAGCCTGCGCGAGCAAGGTTTTCTCACCTCGGGCCAAGGCAGCCGTGGCAGGACGAGCATCCCTCACCGCGCCGCACCTGTGAGCATTCCGGGCCTTGCCGCGCCCGAGGGACTCCTGGACCTGGCCTACGCATCACTTCCGGCCGCCGGCGAAGTTGTCCACCGGGCATTCGCTGACGCCCTCACCGAACTGCCTGCGTTGCTCCCCGGCTTCGGGTACGACGCCCTTGGAGTTCAGGCGTTGCGTCAGGCGATCGCTGGGAAATACTCCTCGGAAGGAGTGCCCACCACCCCGGATCAGATCCTGGTGACGTCCGGCGCACAGCACGCCCTCAACATCGTTCTCCATACGCTGGTGGGAAAGCAGGACAGGGTTCTGGTGGAACACCCCACGTATCCCAATGCCTTGGACGCCATCCGCGCAGCCGGCTGCAAAGTGCTGCCCGTGGCGTTACCGCCCCACGCCTCACCTGCTTGGGACGTTGATGCGATGGTCTCCACAATGAACCATCAGCGCCCCGCAATGGCCTACCTTGTGCCCGATTTCCACAACCCGACCGGGCGCATCATGTCGGACCTGCAGCGCCGCCGCTTGGCCCGGGCGGCCGCTGCCGCCGGAACGGTTCTGGTGGTGGACGAGACGTTGCGGGGGTTGAACCTCGACGGCGTCCGGACCTCGCCGATGTCCGCCTTCAATCCCAGCGTGGTTTCGATCGGTTCGCTCAGCAAATCCCATTGGGCGGGACTCAGAACGGGCTGGATCCGGGCGGAGGAGGAGATGATCACCCGGTTCGTGGCGACGCGGACCACCATGGACCTGGGCGGACCAGTGGTTGAGCAGTTGGCCGCCGCACGATTGGTCAGGTCCTTCGCGGAACCGCTCGACGCCCGCCTGGACCAGTTGCGGCAAAATCGGGAATCGCTACTGGCCTTGCTTGCAGAACACCTGCCGGAATGGGAAGTGGAACGGCCCCGCGGCGGGCTCACGGTTTGGTGCCGCCTGCCCAGCGCCTGCAGCACCGCCCTCACTGTGCTGGCGCCGGATTTCGGGCTACGGTTGGCGGCCGGACCACGCTTCGGAGTCGGCGGAGCTTTCGAGCATTACTTGCGCGTCCCCTACACCCTGCCACCCGCGCAACTCGAATTCGCCGTCAGTGGACTGCATGCCGCCCAGCAGAAGCTCGACGCCTCGCCCCAACTCCGCCGGACCCTGAAGACCGAGCGGCCGGCGGCCGTCGCAATCGCCTAGGCGCCCGCCGTTGAGGTCCGGGCGGCTGAGCCCATGCGCTGCTTCGCCGTGTTGCTGCCCGGGCCGACGGGAACATGGGAAGTTGCCTTGGCCAGGCCAAAAAGCGGCATCCCGTTGTACACCACTTCAATGCCCGACGCCGGTACCTGGTACGTCTCGTGCCAGACCCCGATGTCGCCACTGCCGGCAATTTCCTTCATGAACTTCCGCCATGGCCCCAGGTGTGGCGAATCGCGGTCCGCGGCAAAGCGCCTCAGATGCTCAGGACTTTCCCAATAACTGAGCAGGATGGTGGTGCGCCCAAACCACTGCTCGCTGCCGAGCAACCCTGCCTCGGGATTGGCGGCCAGATGTCGCATCATCGTAGGCATGGCTGATGCCACCCGCCCCACCTTGCCCATCTTCCACCACCGGTTGGCGCGCATCCCGATCAGGAAGACAGTCACTGTTTCGCGCCCGACGTCCGCCGTGAAGCGTCCGGGAAAGATCTCCTCTGCCATGTCACTCCTTTGGTGGGGAATTCGGGATTCCCGGTTTCATAACGTTGTTATGAAACAATGTTATGAAACACTTGGACGTATGGCAAGACCCATAGTTCACGATCAGCACGTCCAGCAACGGCTCCTTGAAGTGACCGCCGAACTTGTGGACCGTGAAGGCCCCGCGCGTGTCACTCTCCGCGATGTTGCCACAGCCGCAGACACGTCCACCTCTGCGATCTACTCGCTCTTCGGCGGGAAAGCGCAACTCCTGACGGCCGCCGTCGACGACGGTTTTCGCTCCTTTGGGGAGTCCCAGCAGGCTGCGGCAAAAGACGGACTCCGCGGCCTGGGCAGCGCATACCGCGAGTGGGCCTTGCAGCATCCAGCCCTTTACCGGCTGATGTTCGGCGGCGCACTGGCGGCCTATGTTGATTGCAGCCCGACGCCGGAGGTCGCCTCAGCCTCCATGCTTCCCCTGGTGGAGGCGGTCACCAAGGCGCAGCAAGCGGGAGGGCTCCGACAAGACGACCCCGCTACCGTGGCCATGGCGATTTGGGGGCAAGTTCACGGCTTGGTCAGCCTGGAGCTGGCGCAAGTGGACAACCATGGCACGGATTGGGCGGGAATCTACGAGGCAGCATTGGACGGTGTCGCCCGCGCGTGGGCCCCGTGAACGCAAAGTGACTGGCAATAGTTGTTGTTCCCAGCGCTGGGAACAACAACTACTGCCAGTCAGTTGGGCGGGAAACCCCTACGCGTAAACCTTCTCCAGAAACGCACCCCACGCCTTCGCCGTCAGTTCGGAGTCCCCCGAGCCACCGAATTCATGCACGGTCATTCCTACCGGTGCACCAAAAGCGTTCCTACCGAAGAATCGGAACAGCGTATCTGCGGTGCGCAGGCCCAGGAAGTTCTCGTTGGAGAAGTCCACCTCGCCACTCAGCCGGCCTACGCCGTCGACGTCCACCTCAAATGGCGTACCGGCTTCCACGCCGTCCACGCCCAAGGCCTTTTTCAGTTGCACAAATCCGTCGGGAGTCTGCGACGAAGCAGGCGCCTGGATATCCGTGAAGACCACGGGCTGCCCATCGAAGTACTGCAGATACTGGCCCAGGGTGTGGAGGTAAAACTCCGTGTGCTTGCTGGCGCCGTCGTACTGTTCGTCCCAGTTGTCGTCAAAGATGCCGCAGTGGACGTAGTGGAGCTTTGCCCGGCCACCCTCCACAGGCTCCAGGACATGCTCCAATTGGTTGAACCAACCGTTGGGACCTTCCATCCGCGACACAAGATGGTTGGGATATTCCTCTACAGTCTTCACGTCGGGCCACTGGTCCGTGGGAAACATCCAGGCCGCCGTGTCCTTGGTGACCGCCTGCCACACCCGCTCAGGAGTGCCCGGCAGTTCGGTGTCCGCCACGATCTCGAATTTCCGGTTGTCAGTCATTGCCTTGTTCCTTTTCTGCTGATTTTTCCGTTGACTGGGTTTTGAGGGTGGGATGAAGTACGACGACGAGCCGGTGCTTTCGTGCGCCGCCCGCCACTGCGGTAGCACCGCCGTCGTGGTACTTATCGACGAGGCGCGTGACCGCTACGCCGAGTTCCTCAGCGAAAGCGGCGCGGTCCGCAGCTGATCGGAAAGTAATTTCGCCGTCGATCGCGAAGCTCGCGAGCTTCTTCTTGGCCGCGGCCGCACCCGAAATGAGCTTGCCCATTTCCTGGACCGTGCGGGAGGCGAGCGCCAGGAGCCAGAAGGCGGAGAACCTGTCGGCGAAACGCTGCGGATCCGGGGCTACCGAAGCCAACGCGACGGGCGAGATCAGGTACGAGGCCGCCGTCGCCTGGAGGACGCGCTCGGTGACGTTGCCTTTCCGGCGCTCTTCCACAAGCTCCACCAAGCCATGACGCTCCAGGGCCTTGAGGTGATAGTTGACCTTTTGCCGGGGTAACCCCACCTTGGCGGCCAGTTGAGTGGCCGACCCAGGCTCGGCGAGCTCCTGCAGAATGCGCGTGCGGATCGGATCCAACGACGCCTCTGCCGCGGCTGCGTCCTCAATCACTTCGATGTCCAACATGCTTCAAGTATGCCTACCGACAAATTTTATTGTCAAGAACTTTTTTATCGTCGGTCTGCGACTGCGTTGTCGGGCCACAGTAGAATTGTCCGGTGATGCAATCCCCCCTTCCCGTGCGCGACGGCGTAAACGCGACCCGCCTGCGCCTCCCGGATGACGGGCCGTGGGACACCGCGATGGACTACATGATGCATCGCTGGGGACACATTGATCCGCAGGGCATCGAGGACCGGTTCGATGCCGGCGAAATCGTGGGCGAGGGCGGCATACCCCTGGACCGCGGGACAAAACTCGAAGACCACACCTTCATTTGGTACTACCGCACGCTCCCGCCCGAAACGCGGCTGCCCGTGGAAATCAACATCCTCCACCAGGACGAGCACATCCTCGTGGTGGACAAGCCACACTTCCTCCCCACCACTCCAGGCGGGACGTACATCCAGGAATCCGCGCTGGTCCGGCTCCGGAACCTCCTGAATCTCCCGGATCTCATCCCCATGCACCGCCTCGACCGGATGACCGCCGGCATCCTGCTGCTCTCCACCAACCCGGAGACGCGCGGAAAATACCAAGTCCTCTTCGAGAAGCGACAAGTCCAAAAGGAATACGAGTGCGTGTCCGCCGCGACGCCCGCCGCAGGCTATCCCGCCGTCGAGTTCCCCACAGTGGTCCGCAACCGCATGACCAAGTCCCGCAGCTATCTGCTCGCCGAAGTTATCGATGGCCTGCCGAACGCGGAAACGCGCATCGAACAGACAAGAACGTTCGACGCCGGTACTCACCAGCGCGCGCTGTACCGGCTGGAGCCGCACACCGGTAAGACGCACCAGCTCCGCGTGCATATGGCCTCGCTCGGTCTCGGCATTGTCAACGACGCCTTCTACCCGGACCTGCTGGACAAAGCCCCGGACGATTACAGCAAGCCACTTCAGTTGTTGGCCCGCGGCATCACCTTCGTGGATCCGATCACCAACAAGCCCGTGGAATACCGTAGCCGGCTGAAGCTCAGCGAAGCACTCGACTGAGTCCCCCCGCCTCTGGGCACTATCCCAATCTGATCTGCGCCTGGGCTAGCGCCCTTGCTCCCGGCTGGACTTGGCACGGACATGCATCCGTTCCCCCTGCTGCCCGAAGAGGCTCAGCACTTCCGCAGACTGATCGCCCGTACTGCCGAACCAGTGCGGCACCCGGGTGTCGAACTCGGCCACCTCACCGGGCCCAAGAGTTAAGTCATGGTCACCCAGAACGAGCCGCATACGGCCGGAGAGAACATAGAGCCACTCATATCCCTCATGGGTCTTGAGTTCAGGTTCGATCTTCGAGTTGGGGATGACGATCTTCCAGGCCTGGACTCCCCCAGGGTGCCTCGTCAGCGGAACTACTGTCCGCCCGTTTGCCTGCCGTGGTTTGAGGCGTATCCGGGGATCTCCAACGTCCGGAGCGCCCACCAGATCATCCAGGGGCACGTGGTAGGCGTGCGCCAGCGGAAGGAGCAGTTCCAAACTGGGGCGTCGCTGCCCCGTCTCCAGCCGGGACAATGTGCTTTTCGAAATACCGGTCGTAGCAGCGAGGCTGGTCAGGGTCACATTGCGCTGGTTACGCAATCGTTTGAGCCTGGGGCCGACCTGATCAAGCGCCGATGCGATCACTGTTGCAGTGTCATCCATGGCCCCATCCAACGCCAGATTCCCGAAAACAGCAACGTTTGTTGTCGAAGTAGGGAAGTCCAAGGAGCCTTGAAGACATGAGCGACTATGACGTAATCATTATCGGCGGGGGATCTGCCGGCCTGTCCGCGGCACTGGTGTTGTCACGGGCACGCCGGAACGTTCTCGTGGTGGACTCCGGGGAGCCGCGCAACGCTCCCGCTGCCCACATGCAAGGGTTCCTGTCCCGTGACGGCATGCCCCCTGGAGAGTTTCTGGCAGCAGGACGGAACGAGGTCAAGGAATATGGGGGCGAGATCCTGAACGCCATGGTGAGCGAGATCGTGCAATGCGGAGAGTCCGCGTTCTCGGTTCTGCTGGCACACGGCCAACGGGTTACCGCCCGACGCCTGCTGATCGCAACGGGCCTCACTGATGAGCTGCCGGACATACCGGGACTTCGGGAGCGATGGGCCCGCGACGTATTGCACTGCCCGTACTGCCACGGCTACGAGGTACGTGACCAACCGTTGGGCGTCCTGGGTGGCTCTCCGGACACAGTCCGCTACGCACAGATCATCCGCCAGTGGAGTGAAGACGTAGTGCTGTTCACGCCCGCTGACACTCTGTCGGTCGATCAGCGCTCCCAACTGGTCGCCAGATCCATCGGCATCGTCGAAGGCAAAGTGGAGCGCGTCTTGGTCGAGAACGGCCAGCTCTCCGGAATCCAAATGGATGACGGCCGCGTTGTCCCCCGCAAGGCACTGTTCGTGCCGCCCAGCTTTGCCCCAAACAACGAGCTTCCCGTTCGCCTCGGCTGCGAAATCGACGAGAACGGCTGGCCTGTCACGGACGTTCACGGACAAACAACCATTCCCGGCGTATGGGTCGCCGGCAATGTTGCAAACCCCCGAGCCCAGGTCATTACCGCTGCCGGTGAAGGCTCCGCCTCGGCCATAGCCATCAACGCCGACCTCGTAGATGAGGACATCCGGAACGCCGTCCGCACCTTCAACCTGGGTCTTTGACCCGGCAAACCTCCTCAACAGAATTATGGAGCACCAATGACAAAGCCTGCAGCCCCCACCACACCCGTAAAGGTCCCGCCGCCAAACAAGCACCAACTTGCGCTAATGATCTGGCTCGCTGTATTCCCGACCCTCGTAGCGATCAATGCGGTGCTCGGTGAATGGCTCGGAACCCTGGCTCCTGTGTTGCGGACCTTCATCCTGGCCACCATCGCTGTCCCGATCGTCATCTACGGCCTCATGCCCCAACTGCACCGCATGCGCGCCCACCTGATTACTCGACGCTCGCCCAACTAGCTGAACACGGACCGGAAGACCGCCGTCGTATCCTCCGAAAACAGGACGAACTCCACCAACTCTAGGCCGCTGGCCGTCCCGGCATCATCTGCAGACGCAGATGAAAACGAACTCACGGCGTCGAACGCTACTTCCGCGACCTCCCGGGCATCCCAACCAAAGATTCCAGCGCTGATCGCGGGAAAAGCGATAGACCGTGCACCCAAGTCCACGGCCGCATTCAGGCTTTCCCGGAAGCAAGAGGCGAGGAGAGCAGGATCGGTTTGGCCGGCACGCCGGTTGGGACCCACGGTATGAATCACCCAGCGCGCCGGGAGCCTGAATCCGGGAGTCACGACGGCGGCGCCAACAGCCAGGCCGTCCGGCACTTTGGTGCGACGGACCTCGCGGCAGGCCTCCAGCAGTTCCGGCCCGGCGGCCCGATGTATCGCACCGTCCACTCCCCCTCCACCGAGCAGTGAAGAGTTGGCGGCGTTGACGATCGCATCTACATCGCGCGTGGTGATGTCCCCGTGCATGATTTCGATCTGCATTGCGCCAGTCTCCCGCCGAGCGGCCATGGCGGCAAGTGCGGTACCTTGTGCCAATGGACTTCATCGCCCCCGAGACGTGGGGATCCGCAATTTACTTGTGGATCGTTCCCATCGTGCTGGGCGATGCCATCTTCCCACCGATCCCGTCCGAAATGGTGGTCATCACCGGCGGTGCGCTGGCGGCCGACGGCCACGCCAATTTCTGGCTCATCCTCCTACTCGCAGCCTTCGCGTCCTGGCTCGGAGACATGGCAGTCTACGTGCTGTTCAAGCGGCGGGTGAGCCATGTACTTGATCGCTGGGGATGGGGCCGGAAAGTCCACCGTGGAATCCACGAGGCTATCGCCAAGGCAGGCCGATCCTCCACCTACGGCGCCATTATTGGCGCCCGGTTCGTCCCTGGCGGCAGGCTCGCAACCTCGTCCGCAGCTGGAATCGCCAACGTCTCGGCCCGCGGCTTCAGTCTCTGCGCGGGGTTGGGCGCAGTGCTGTGGGCGGTCTGGCAGGTGGGCCTGGGCTATTTCACAGGCTCTGCAACCAAACTGCCGTTCTGGGCCAGCTCACTGATTGGGGTGGGCGTCGGCTTGGTCATCGGTGTGGTGGTCGGGTTGATCGTGACGCGGCGGCGCGGGAGCCGTTCCCCAGTGGATGAACCGTTCGACGGCGATCTGCCGCAGCCGGAGTGACGCCAGCCTAAATCGGCGCCCAGCGTCCGCGGCTACGACGCAGCACGTAAAGGCTCCCGGTCAACGCAACGCGTTCGACGGCGTCGCGCATCATGGCAGCCGAGGTTCGGGCTTCGTCGTTCTCACCCGTGTAATCGCGGGCGTCAACCATGAAGCGGAGGCTGAGCTGCGGGACTCCTCCCACGATATCGAGCTGGTTCGATTCGACATGATGGCGGGTTTCCAAAGCTTCGATGGCCGCTGCCATGACTGATTCGGGAGGGTTGCCAGGCTTGAGGCCAGTGATCTTCAACTTGGTCTGGAACGACGGCATCCAACAACCCTAACGCTCCGGCACAGGTGCTTTAAGCCGGAACGTTCCCCCGCCCCGTCGACATTTCGAAGGGTGAGAGAGCGTTCCGGAAAAACCGACCGGATGTGAGAGAACGATCCGGAAAAACCGGCAGGATGTGAGAGAACGTCTAGCCGGTGTTACGCAGGCCGGCGGCCACTCCGTTGACGGTGATCAGCATGGCGCGCTGGAGACGTTCATCAATTTCCGCGCCGGACACCGATTCCTCGCGGACGCGTCGCAGCAGCTCCACTTGGAGGTAACTGATGGGGTCCAGATACTGGTCACGGATTTCCAGGGACCGCTTCAGCGTGGGCTGGGCGTCCAGAAGTTCAATCTCTCCAGTGAGGCGTTCGATTTCGGCCACGGTGAGCTCGTACTCGTCCCGGATCATGTGGAACAGGCGGTGCAATTCCTCCGGGACCAACGAGGAAACGTAGTGTCCCGCGATTTCCATGTCGGTCTTGGCCAAGGTCATTTCGACGTTGGAAATCACCGAACGGAAGAAGTGCCAGCGGTCCATCATTTCCATCAGCTGATCAGCGTCGCCGGCTTCCCGTGCTGCCTTCAGGCCGGAGCCCACGCCAAACCAGCCGGGAACGATCTGACGGGACTGCGTCCAACCGAACACCCACGGGATCGCACGGAGGCCACCCAGGCCTGCTCCGGAATCGGGCCGCTTGGAAGGGCGTGATCCGATGTTCAGGGAACCCAGCTGCTCCACAGGTGTGGACGCCAGGAAATAGGCCGGAAGATCGGCGTCGTCGATCAATGCCCGGTAGCGTGCAAAGGCAGCATCGGAAATTGTTTCCATGACGTTCGCGTAGCGCACGCGCTCGTCTTCGGAGGTACGCGGAGTCCGGTGCAAGGCAGAACCCTGCATGACTGCTGCCAGGGACAGCTCAAGGTTCTCGCGGGCAAGCTCGGGAAGTGAGTACTTGTCCGAGATGACCTCGCCCTGCTCCGTGAACTTAATTTCGCCCTCGAGGACACCGTTGGGCTGGGCCATGATGGCGTCGTACGTCGGACCACCACCACGGCCTACGGAACCACCACGGCCGTGGAACAAGCGGACCCTCACACCGTGCTTGGCAGCCACATCGCGCAGCTTCCGCTGGGTCTTGTGGATCTCCCACTGGCTGGTCATGACACCGGATTCCTTGTTGGAATCGGAGTATCCGAGCATGATTTCCTGGACGTCGCCGCGGAGCCGGACCAGTTCACGGTAGGACGGATCGGAGAGCAACTGATCCACAATCTCAGCGGACGCGCGGAGCTCCTCGACGGTTTCCAGCAGCGGAGCAAAGCCGATCTTGGCGTGCGGCTTTGCCCCGAAGAGGTCAATCAAACCAGCCTCGCGTGCCAGCACAGCTGCCGCCAGGACGTCATCGGCGCCTCGGGTCATGGAAATAATGTATGTTTCCACGACGTCCGGACCGTACGTGTGCAGGGCCTGGCGGATGCTCCGGAAGACGTCGTAGGTGCCGTCCGCAGTGCCTTCGAGTTTGATCGGGTGGCCGGAGAGCGGACGGCGTGAGGCCAGCTCGGCACCGAGGAATTCGAAACGTTCCTCGCGGGTCAAGGAGACGTACGGCTTCTCGGCACCAAGGCGGTCCACGAGCTGTCCGACTGCATCGTGGTGGTAATCGGCATGTTCGCGGATGTCCAAGGTTGCCAGGTGAAGGCCGAAGGCTGCGATCGCACGGCGAACACGTGCCAAGGCGCCATCGGCAACAAGGCCCGCAGCGTGGTTCCGGAGCGACGCCTCAAGCAGGCCGAACTCGGCCAGCAGCTCACTCGTGGTGGCGTAGTCCCGGCCGGGCTCATGATAAGTCGAGGCGGAAACGCGGCGGCCCGTATTGATGAGCTTGGCCTTGATACACGTGAGCTTGAGTCGATAAGGCTCCTGGGCATTGAGCTCCAGGATGCGCTTGTCCAGACCGGGGAGGTTCTTGAGGTCCACCTCGATCGAATCCAGCAACTCCTGGTCAGCCCCGAACAGGGCGGTGGAGTTGGACAGCACCGAGATCAGCTCGTCGATCAGCGCAATACTGATCCGGACCGCATTCTGGTTCTGCAACTGCAGGATTTCGCGCGTAACAGCCGCGGTAACGTTGGGGTTTCCATCGCGGTCGCCACCGATCCATGAACCGAAACGCAGCGGCGCGCTTGCGGCGGGCAGGACCACCCCGTGCTCGGCAAGGAGTTCGGAAAGGTCGGTCAGCATCTCCGGCATGGCATCGGTGAGGATGCTGTTCAGGTAGTAGATCGCGTTACGGGCTTCATCCACAGGCGTTGGCCGGACCTGGCGAAGCTCATCGGTCTGCCACATTTGGTCGATGATTTCCGAGAGCTGGCGATCCTGGCGGCGTCGGGCAGTGGTTCCCTCTTCCGTGGGCTGGGCCAGGACGTCGGAGAGTTTGCGGACCTTGTCCAGCACTGAGCGTCGCGAAGCCTCCGTGGGGTGTGCCGTGAAAATGGGCCGCACGTCAAGCTCATTAACAACGTCCTGAAGGACCTGAGGCCCAGCCTGGCCGGCAATTTCCGTAACGGCCTTCGCAAGCCAGCCGTCCTTCTCCTGTCGGGTCCTTAGCCCGCGGACGCGGTGGACCTGCTCTGCCGCATTGCTGAGGTGGAAATAGAACGCGAAGGCGCGAACCAGATCCGTCGCCTGGTCCAGAGGCAAGGACGCGAGCAACTCGCGGACCTGGGCTACGACGTCGTGCGCGCTCCATGGACCGGTCGCGTCCGCCCCGCCCCGCGCAGCCTCTTTGGATTCCTTGGTCAGCAAGCGGACCTGCTCCACGAGCTGCAGCAATTCCGGGCCGTGTTGTCGCACCAGGGACTCACCCAACAGGGTGGAAACCCGGCGTACATCAGCCCGCAGTTCTGCAGCGAGATCGGTGTCTTGATGGGCAGTGTGAACCATAAATACTTACCTTCGGCTGGTTTTGGCTCGTACACTGCGCTGGATACTGTGAGCCGGGTTACTAATGTTTCCTACGGGATCTTACCCGCACCAGACTCGACCTCGGGAATACGTCTCAGATTTTGGCCTCACCGGATTGCTGCCTGGCTATCTTGTCGGCCGACGGCGGCAGGACCACCTTCTCGGCGAATAGCCCGACCCCTGCCGTGCCCGGACCGGCTACCAATTTCTCGTGCCTTCGCTGCCGCATTTCCTCGCGGGCTGCCGCGGCCTCCATTTTGGTCGGCGCACCAGTGGCCGGCTCGATCATGGATAGGACACTCCCGAGTGTGCCCGTTGCCCCCTTCGCGGAAACACCCTTCTGCACCAGCCGTGTGCCAGCCCAAACCGACCCGACAATCAGTGCAAGGCTTACTACTGCCGTCATCACGGATTCCATGCCCATGCGCTCAGGGTACGCCTCGGGATGAGCGCCGGACAGCCCGCAATTACCGGACCCAAGCCTTCCGCAAGACCTCCCAATGCGCGTCGGTCATGAGGCTTACGGGTGTCACGGACACCGAGGTGGCCCCGCCCCGGGAAGCCTCACGCAAAGCCGTTTCGAACCTTTCCGGGGAGATCGTGCCGTCATCGGACCAGAGCCCGATAGACAATGACATGCGGGAGCCCGCGCGGCGGGTCAGGGCTTCTGCGAGGTCCTTCGTCCGCGGCGAGCGCTCGGCATTAAGTCCTACGTACTCCCAAACGTGGAGCCGGTCGAGCTGCTTTAGCAAGAGGTCGTAATCATGGCCGCTGTCGGCGCGGTCCGCCGACGGTGAATCCCGCGGCGAGCGCACGTCCATCTCCAGCCGGACGCCATAGGGTTCGACGGCGGCTCCCACCCTGCGCACGATGTCAGCCATGGCTTCGCTCCGCCACGTGCTGATCCGGGCATCCGACTGGTCGATCCCGCCTTCATGGTTTCTGGGCCAGTCATATTCTCCAGTGGTGGCTTTGAAGTCATCGAAGTCATCACTGCCAAAGGTGAAATCATCGAACATCAATTCCGTGAGATTCACCGCTGTGGGCCGGTACTTCTTCGCGACGGCGGCAGACAAGGAAGCCAAGCGGGCGCCAGCCTTGCCGTGCCGCAGGGACGACACACTGGCGAAGGCTTTGGATGGCTCACCAGCGATATTCCGACCTGCCAGGGAGAGGTCCTCACTCAGCGCACGGTCCAACAGGACATCGATCGTGAGGATCACATCCCGTTCCTTCCCGCTTTTCGCCAATGCTGAGATCGCCTCCCCCACGAAGTCCCGTCCAGTGCGGGAAACCTCATAAGAGGCCGAGCCGGCTTGGCCGGACCAAGGAAAGGCCGTCCAATCTGTGCGTCCGACGGAGATCGATACGGCGGTGGCGTCCACGGCTTCCAATCGTTCCGCCAGATCCACAAGGTATGAACGGTCCTCGTTGACGACGTCCTCAAACCCAAGATTCACCATGCGGTCCATCGGACGAACCTCCGTTTCTGCTCCACACGCGGCGACACCCGTCAATGCAACGCCAAGGAGAACGGAGCCCACCAGGGCAGCACTTAGCCTGGCAAACAGCATCCTGGATCCGAAAGCCTTCATACCCCTGCCTCGTAGCGGGGGCCGGATTCTGTGGCTGTTACGGAAATGACGCCCGTCCGTTGCAACTTGTTCCAGACGGCAGGGCTGCCGCGGATCTCCTTGATGATTGCGCTGGCTAAAGCCAGGCCAACGAATACCGAATACAGGGGCCACAGGGGCAGCGTCCATAGAAAACGAAGGTCCTTCCATGAACGGTTGAGGCCAATGGAGAAGACAATTAGCGCCAGGGACACAAACAGTCCCAACCAGCCAAGAATGGCGAGGACTTCACCGGGTACCGGACCAGAACCAGCGAGGTACAGGAACGGCAGCACAGCCAAAATGGCAAGTTGCAGCACAGGGATCACCACCATGGTGATGGCATTGAACAAAAGAAACATGCCAAACAGCCCGTAACGCCGTCGGCCCAGCATACCGATATGCATCCGGAGCGTCTGAAGCAGGCCCCGCGACCACCGAACGCGCTGCCGCCACAATCCGCCCATCGTTGACGGCGACTCGGCATAGACCAGGGCTGAGGGCTGGAACCTCACCCGGTAGCCGGCCTTGTAGACACGCCAAGTGAGCTCAAGATCCTCACCGAGCGTGTCCTCGTGAAAACCGCCTACCAGCTGGACTACGTCACGGCGGAAGGCACCTATGTTCCCGGAGACGATCGGCAGGCAATGCAGCAAGGACAAGGCCCTGCGGACCAGGCCTGTCCCGACGTGGCTTAGGACGGCAAGCATCATCGTTTGAACGCGATTCAGGTTAACCGGCCGGTCGTCGCCGCATACCGCTCCTACCTTGGTGTGATCAAAACCCTCGAGCATGCGCATCAGGGTGTCGGGGGCAAAAATGCCGTCGGCGTCGACAAACATCAGGATGTCTCCCTTGGCCTTGGCGATGCCATAGTTGAGCGCAGCCCCCTTCCCTGCGTTCGTTTGGGAGAGAAACCGGACCCGATCATATTGATCTGCAAGCCCTGCCATGATGCTGGCGGTGGAATCAGTGGAACCGTCGTCCACCAGAATCACTTCCAGGCGTAAATAGCGGCTGGCAAGTATCGACTCGACGCAACTGGTGATCACCACCGCCTCGTTATAGCCGGGCACGATCACAGAGACCAAGGGCCGGTCAGTGATGACGGAATAGCGATGCCTGGCGGAGTTGGAACGGTAAAGCCGGTTGAAATACAAGGCCAGTGGAACGTAGACGATTTTGACCACACCGAAACCGAGAATCAGCACGCCTCCAACCTGGACAAACGCCAGGGCAGCATCAAGAGGTGTCACGCACGCCTTCCGGTCAATCGACCGGCGACATATCGGCCCAGGACGTTCTCCAGGAGTTCGGGGGCGAACGCACTGTTTGCACCGAACCTCGCGTTGATCTCCAGTACCACCGGGCTTCCGTCCTGCAGGCGGCGCACGTCCACGTCGATGGGCCCTGTCAACCCGAGCGCGGTCACGGCTGAATCAGCCAATTGAGCAACGTCGGCACTCCCGGCTCCCTCGATCCTCCTGACGGACACGGCGTTACCCACGCGTCCCTCTTTGAGTTCTGTCTTCTCCAGCACCACCACAAGATCGTCCTGACCCGGCTCAGGCCTGTGGTGGAGGACCACGGGCGCGTACTCCGTTCCAGGCGCGAATCTTTGCACAATCCAGGAATCGTCCAAGGAGGACCAGACGTGGGCGGCGTTCCGGCCGCCGTCGGCAGCCTTTTCCAGTACCTGCACCCCGCGTCCGCCGCGCGAAATCCGAGGCTTGACCACCAGGGATCCCCCTAGCCGAGCCATCGCCTGATTGACAGAGGCGAAATCGCCGGGCAGCCCGAAATCCGGGACAGCGACGCCTGCATTGGCAAGGCATCCCATGGTGAGGAATTTGTCATTCGCGGTTCGAACGGGTGCGGGGTCCGCAATAAGGACCTCGACATTAGGAGCGAAGCCTTGCCTGGCTTCGGAAACCAGGACGAGTTCATCGCTGACGGTGGGCACCACAAGATCGATGGCATGGACGCCCGCGAGTCCCCGCAGTTCCCAAAGATAGTCGGGAGAGCTGGAGGCCGATACCAAGGCGACCAGGTGAGCCGCGGAACCGTTCACTGCTTGCATATCAACGCCCAGGACCCAGTGTCCCAGTTCTCTTAGCTGGCGCGCCAAGGAGGAGCCAGCTGGTCCTCCGACGCCTGTTACGAGTACCCGAACCATCAGAACTCCCCTACGGCAGAGCCAAGCAGCCGAACAGGTTCGAAACCCTCTGCGTATGTCGTCTTTACTTGCGAGCCCCTGAACGCTGCGAGGCTCCGTACTCTTTCTGCACTCATGTAAGGCTTGCCCTTTTGGTTCCGGTGCATGGCAACGGCGTGAATCTTTACGTCCACATACCCCGCGATATCCACGAAGACGCTGGGATCGAATTGCCGTGTGGATGAAGGACTCTCGAAGCACAGGATGGAGGAGTGCTGGCGGGCCGCCCGCATGGTCGCACTGTGTACGGCCTGATGGTCCTGGTGGTAATCGTTACGGGAATGGGTAATCACAACGTCGGGGCGAAAATCGCCCATCACGACCTCAATCGCCTGGACCATTTCATCCCCATGTTCGGCGAGGCTGGTGTCCGTAAAGTCGTGGACATGGACTTTGGAGGCGCCCATGAAATCCGAGCCTGACGCGGCTTCGGTCAAACGGATGGCACTGTCTCCACCCTTTCCCCCCGAGCTCATCACCATGGTTCGGACTTCATGGCCGGCATCGGCCAATTTGGCGAGGGTGGCACCGCAAGCCAATTCCAGATCGTCAGGGTGGGCTCCTATGGCCAGCACCCTTCGGGGCTGCGAGGCCACACCATGATGAATCCTGAAGGCGGGCGCGACAAGAAAGCCCACAATCAACCCGGCTCCTGCGAGCAGGACTACGATCTCAAGCCACGGGCGGTGCGCCGGCTCCATTGCGCATCCCACCAGTGACAGCAGCAACAGGGCGCCCAAACTTGCCATGGCCCATCGGAGGCCATGCGGCGAGCTGAACCTGCGGACGAACCAGTTTTGACCGATCGGGGCCAAAGCCCAAACCGCCGCCAACGCGCCCAGCAAGCCTGCAACGGCCAACAACGTTGCTTTCATATTTCCCCTAAATTGCACAGACAAAAGAGCGGCTGCCCTCTCGGGGCATTGCCTCTCAGTTAGTGGCCGGCGGAATAGGTTCGTGACGCTGCATCCGGCAGTGATTTGCTGTCAGTATTTGTGCACAAATTCGCCCGCTGCGAGGCCACTCCCACTCAGGGAATATGTCAGGACACCGGCGCCCTTTTTACGCTTGGATTCGGCGGAAACCTGAAAATGGAGATCGCTCCGCCGTGCCGAAGCTGTAATGCAGGTGACGGCTGTCCGCCCCTCCATGGAGCAGGACCACCCTTCCGGAGCAAGCAGCGAACTCTCCTGGATCCGAGCATCCATTTCTACTGAGAACACGGCTTTGGCCGGTCCCAGGGACTGTGAGCCGCCGATCCCAAAATCCACCTCCATGGCCGTCATGCCGGAACCACGGTCCTTGGGTATCCGCACCGACGCTGTCACCGCCACAAGTGACGCGGGCAGGGCTGTTGCAGCTGGTGAGGCGGGGACGGGCGATGGAACAAACTGTTGAGGCGACGGCTGGGACTCCGAGCCGGAAGGGACCGGGCCAACGGCCAAGGGTTCGGGCGCGGCGGCGGACGGTTCAGACGCGACGTTCGACGGTGACGGCTCACCCGCAACTGGCGAACCGGGCAACGCCGGGCTTGGATTCGACGTGGGTACCGGACCCGGGGTCCCGATGAAAGATTCCTGACGGGAGGAACTGGTTTCAACGGCCAACTGCTCCATGGGGACATCCGGCGTCAAGCGACCAACGATTCCCACCGCGCCTAGAGCCAGGCCCAATCCTGCCACCGCAACCATGGCCATTACCGCTGGTTGCCCAATAGCCGGCACGACTATCGCCGCCTTGATGGGGACCAGCCCTCCCAGGAAACCCAGTCCGGCACCCTTAGCTGCCAAGGTGGCGAGAGGTATGCCGGTCACGAGCGGGATAAGCACAGCCCTCATGGTTCCCTGAACGTCCTTTAGTTCCGAGAGGGCAAGGGTGCATTTCGAGCAACCATTAAGGTGTTGACGCATCTTGCGTTCAGCAATCCTTGAAAGTCCTCCTCGAATGTATGTACCGAGTTTCGATGCGAATCCAGCGCAGTCACTGTCCAGTGCTTCCGCCACGTGGGCTTGCAGGTATTGCCGCCTCAGGCCTTCCCGTGCCCGGAGCGCCAGTGCTGACACGGCATTCGCGGACAGACCCAGGAGTGGTGCCACCGCCGCTGGCTTCATTCTTTCCACGTCCAGATACCAAAGCACCGCCTGCCACCGCTCTGGAAGGGCGCGAAATGCCTTTGCCACCGTATGGGATTCGAAGGCTTTGACTACGGCATCGGGTTCCGGCATCGTACGGTCAAGAATGGCGTCGTCGCTACTGGGCAGCGACCGCCCGGCCTTCCGGTTCCGATGATGTGACAGGCGGGTGACAGTGGACAGCAGATAGGCCCTGAAGAAGTTGTCCGGCCCCCGTCCCGCAACGAGGCTCTGCAATACGGCTTGGAAAGCCTCGGCCACAACATCCTCGGCATCACTTGGATTGTCCACGTTTCGCCGGGCCACTGTGGACGCGACAGACACATGGCGTTCATACAGTTCATCGAATGCGGACATGTCACCGCCGCGCACCAACCCGATAAGATGACCATCGCTCTCAACTCCTGCGCTGGAAGCGTTGTCGGTACCTGTCCCGGATGCCATTTAAGGCACCCCCACAACATGAAAAATCGTGCCCATATAGACGGAGTGGGCATCAAGCTCAAGTCATGACGCGAATTTGTACAGAACCTTTATTAAAGAGAACCTCGTGCCCGTTTTCGTCATGAATCCTTATTCGGACGCACTATTCGGTTATGACATCGTTCCGGACAAAATCATTCGCTGAATGTACATTTTCCCGACACCTGTTGATGCGCAGATGGCAGACCACCAGTTATCAGCATGGTTGGCGGTTCCCCGCAGACTGGTTCCTGCCCGAGGTCCGCTCGGTGGTGACGTCGCTGGCTACACGGGCCAGTGTTCCACCTCCTACAGCAAGATCCTTGGGCGCGGCGCGAGCCCGGAACGGCGTTGGTATCAGTGAAACCATGACGGATTTCCGCGCCCTCTTCCTTGCAGCAGACCGGAACATGGACATCGAGGCTCTCCAATCCTTGGCTGAAGGATGGGCAGAGGCCGCCGAATCGGCACCGCCGATTTCGTGCACGGACGTTCAGACGGGGCTGGCCACGCAAGCCCATTTCCAGCGACGTATCCACGAACTCTCCACTTTTGGGGTGGCATGTTCCCACCCTTACGCTCTAGCGGTCCTGTCACTGCCCCAACCTCTTGAGAGCCGCGGCCATTGCTGGACGCTTCTGGCGCGGCTCGGAGAAACTGTTCAACGGCAGCTGCACGGGACAGGCGCTACGGCCATGTACAAGAACTCTGCTGTCCACGTGCTGTTGCCCCTCTCAGCAGGCAACCTTGGGCAACTCATGGAGTGCAGAACTGCCATGGAAAGCCTGGGTGAAGGGGCCCTCCGCCCCGCGCGCATGCAGTTCTTCCCGTTGGCAAATTCCCCTTCAGAACCAGCGCCTCAGGATTACCTTCCCGAAGCAATGTGAGTGAAGCCTGTTGGTGCCGTCACGAACAGCGTCGAGCCGCCACTCACATGCGACGAGACACGCTTCCGCATTCGAAGGACTATCCAACACATGAAGAATCAGCTCCATCTAAAGTCCGCCTCTCTGGTGGCCGCACTACTGGCCGTCGTAGTGACAGCCTTCGGGCTCGCCTGGTCGGCAGGGCCAGCCAATGCTGCCGTGATCCCGGGTGCAGCGGTCACCATCAGCACGGATTCAGTAGTTACCAGCCAATGGGACCAAGTAAACCTGACCTGTCAGTGGTCCGTCCCTGACAACTCGCAACCGGGCGATACCTTCAACCTGCAGCTGCCACCAGAACTTCGCTGGTTTGGTGCCGCGTCATTTGATCTTGACAACGCCGACGGCGAAACAGTCGCCAAGGCGGCAGCCAACGATGCAGGACAAGTGGTCTTCACGTTGACCGACTTCGTGGCGGAACATCCCAACAATGTGGGTGGGACGTGTAATTTCAGCACGCAATATGCTGTGCAGCCGGGCACCGGCGAAACGACCGAACTGAACTTCACCGTGGGATCAACAGTGGTACGCGTGCCTGTCCATGTCGACGGTCCATGCACCAAGGACTGCGATCCCGCTCCCCCTACTTCGGCGGGCAAGTCGATGTGGTGGGCCGACGCTCCGCAAACTGAACTTGAATCCATCTTTTACATGCCTCCAATGCCTTCAGAATCAAACGACGTCGTTGTGACGGACACGCCCGCCGCTGGCATGGAAATCGATTGCGACCACATCACTCCGCGCGTCGGCAGGGTTGTCAGCAGCTCCGGAAACATCACCGAACCAATGGACAACGAGCGATACCCCGCAACTGTCGAGTGCACTCCCCGCGAAGCAACCGTGCGATGGACGGGCCTGCCAAAGGGTGAACGGGTGGAGCTGTTCGTCGTCACCAAAGTGACGGACAGGAAGCTCAACGTCTACACCAACAGCGGAACCGTAACCATTGCGGGTGAAGAAACCCCTGTCGGCGCCGAAACGCGGCGGACCCACGCTGACGGAACAGGCGACGGAACGGCAAGCCCCACGGCAACACCCACGCCGACGCCGAGCCCCAGCACCGGAACGCCCACACCGACGGCAACGCCGACGCCGACGCCGACGCCGACCACCAGCACTGCAACACCCACACCCAGCGCCACCGCAACACCCACGCCGACGGCAACCCCGTCACCGAGCCCGACCACCAGCACAGCAACACCCACGCCGACGCCGACCACCAGCACTGCAACACCCACACCCAGCGCCACCGCAACACCAACGCCGACGCCGACCACCAGCACAGCAACACCCACACCCAGCGCCACCGCAACACCGACGCCGAGCCCCAGCACAACAACACCTGCATCCACACCCAGCACAGCAACACCCACACCCAGCGCCACGGCAACACCCAGGCCGAGCACAAGCACCGCGGTGCCTGTAGCGACCGACGAGCCCACTCAACCCGCAGAAGTTACGGCGCCAGAACCCCTTGCTTCGACTGGCGCTCAAAGCCCGGCGTTCATCTTCGCAGCCGCCGCGCTGTTGGCCTTGGGATCGCTGCTCGCTTTCCTGGGCGCCCGGCGTTCGGCAAGTCGACAGCACTGACCAACCGACCGATGGGCCGTGCATTGGGTGCACGGCCCATCGGTGCCCTCCGGGAACGCACCCTTCCGGGAGCGCACCCTTCCGGGAATGCACACCGGCGGCGCATAGTTGAGGAGATTGCAAAGCCGCCAACCGTGGCTCACATCTGCCGAGGAGAACCATGAGCTCGCCCACCACTGCAACAGATGCCCAGCTTGCCCGTTGGGAGCGGTTCCGAGCGTCTCGGAACGCAGCACTGGCCTCCGATCACGGCTGGCTGACGCTGACCTCGTTTCAGTGGCTCGAGTCGGAGCCCTCGGAAGTTGAGTTTGCTCCGGGGCTGTGGTCAACGGACGGCACGACTGCAACCCTCACGGCCACCAGAGGGGATGGCCTGACCCTCGTTGAGAGCGGGGAAAGCGTCGATGGCACAGTGACGGCGACCCTGCAGGATGAAGAGTCCCTCATGTGGGTGCAGTACGGCGGCGAGGACGGCAAGCAAGTGGTGGTGGAGCTTGCGATGCGCGCGGATAAGTATGCCATCCGGACCAGGGATGCGGGCTCGCCCGTTTTTACGGACTTCGCTGGGGTTCCCACCTACGACTACAACCCGGACTGGGTGATTCAGGGTCGGTTCGAACCCTATGACCAGCCGGTGGATGTACCCATCGGAACGGCCAACCCTTTGGTGGACGGCGTCCATCGCTCGGTCGGGGAAGTGGTGTTCCGGGTTCCTGGCGTCGCCCATGAAGTTCGCCTCCACGCCGAGGAAGAGAAACTCGGTGCCTTGAACGTGACGTTCCACGATGAGACCAACGGCGACACCACGGATGAATGGCGGAAGGTTTTCATCCCCCGCCCACGCCCGGATGGATCCGTGGTGATCGATTTCAACCGCGCCATCAACTATCCCAGCGCTTTTACCCCTTACGGCACCTGCCCCATGCCGGTCCGCGGAAATTCCATCGATGTCCGCGTTGAGGCTGGCGAAAAGATCCCTCAGGAGTAGAGCGCGGGGCGCCCGGACAGCGAAAGTGGCTACACGATGGCGGAGACGCCCGTTACGGCACGGCCCACGATCAACGAGTTGATCTCGTATGAGCCCTCATAGGTGAAGATGGCCTCGGCGTCGGCAAAGATCTTCGCGATTTTGTAGTCGGTGACGATGCCGTTTCCGCCCAGGATGGAGCGGCCCAAGGCCACGCTTTCACGCATCCGTGCACTGCAGTATGCCTTTGCCAGGGCCACCTGGGCCATGTCGGCACCGCCGTGCCGGACACCCTGCGCGTCCCGGGAAATGCCCTCCTGTAGTTGGGCGATCCGCACCATCATCCCCATGCTGGCCACGGCGTTGCCGAGCATATCCACCAGGTGCTGCTGGATCAGCTGGAACCTGGCAAGGGGTTTACCGAACTGCAGCCGTTCCACCGCATATTGCCGCGCGACATCGAAGGCTGCCAACTGCTGGCCGACCGCCTGCCAGGCAACCATGATCCGTGAACCGCGCAGGAGGTGGTTCGTATCCGAGAAACTGCTGATTCCGGCGAAACGGTCTGATTCCGCGACGTGGACGTCTTCGAAGAGAATGTCGGCGTTCTGCACAGTTCGGAGCGCGATCTTGTTCTCGATCCGGCTCCGGGTGATGCCTGGCAAGGAGGCGTCCACGATGAATGCCCGAACGGCGCCGTCGCTTTCGTCCTTGGCCCACACCAGCATGTAGTCGCAGAACGTCCCATTGCCGATCCAGCGCTTGGCGCCGTTGATCACCCAGTAATCGCCGCCGTCCGACGCCGCTCTTTCCACACGCCGGGCTGTGGTCTGCATGCCGCCCGCGACGTCGGACCCATGCTCTGGTTCGGTGAGCGAGAAGGCGCCTGTAGTGCGGAGGTTCGAGGCGTCGTCGAGGTATTTGTCCTGTTGGGCGTCGCTGCCAAAGTCGTAGAGCGACTCAACGAAGAGATCGTGGTGGACCATGAAGAACGTCGCGATGGAGGTGTCCACGCGCGTCATCTCGGCTATGACCAGCCCGGCGAACAAATGTGTGTAACCGCGCTGGGCCGGAGCACTGAGGCGAAGGGCCGCGAGCTTGGGCAGGATCTGTTCGGGGAACTCGGCCTTGTCCCACCACTGCCCTGCGTAGGGGGCGATCTCGGAGGCAAGGAAGGAACGGAGCTCGTTGAGTTTCCGCTGTTCCTGGACGCTTAGGAGAGATTCAAAGTCGAAGAAGTCAGCCGTAGGCAGGTCCGCCACAGATGCTGGTACCTGACCCACCAAAGCCGCAGTAGTCGGCCCACCGCTGTAGTCGCCCATCATTTCAGACCCATGCGGATGGCGCCGTCCAGCCGGATCGTCTCGCCGTTCAGCATCGCATTCTCGACGATGTGTGCGGCTAGATTGGCGTATTCGGCCGCGCGGCCAAGCCGTGCAGGGTGAGGTACCTGCTGGCCGAGTGACTCCTGGGCAGCCTGCGGCAATCCGGCCATCATTGGGGTCTCGAAGATGCCGGGGGCAATAGTGGCAACCCGGATCAGCGAGCGGGCGAACTCGCGCGCCAAGGGCAATGTCATCGCCGCAACCGCACCTTTGGACGCGGCATAGGCAGGCTGGCCGATCTGCCCTTCGAAAGCGGCGACGGACGCCGTGTTGATAATGACTCCGCGTTCGGGGCCGCCCAATTCAGTGGAAACCGGCTCGCTTTCCACCATGGCCGCAGCTGCCAAACGGATGACGTTGAAGGTTCCGACGAGGTTGATCTGGATGACTTTGTTAAATGTCTCGAGCGGCAGAACACCCTCGCGGCCCAGGACCTTGCCCGGCGTCGCGATGCCGGCGCAGTTAACGACTATTCGCAGGGTTCCCAGTGAAGCAGCGGCGTCGACGGCGGCCTGGACCTGGGCTTCGTTGGTTACGTCGGCGGGGGCGAAGACGGCCCGCGGACCCGCATCGCCGCTGGCGGAACCTACCGCATTCGGGCCAACCGCCGAGCCAATGGCGTTCAACTCCGCCGCATAATCTTCCCCGGCAGAGTTTGGCAAGTCCACCAGCACCACCGACGCTCCGCCGTCGAACAAGCGTTTGGCGGTTGCCGCGCCCAAGCCTGACGCCCCGCCGGTGACCAGCGCGACCGTGCCCTTGATGTCCATCCATCCTCCTTGATGCAGACTCAAATCCGTTAATGCATGTTAACTGGAATTGTGATCGAGCGCACCCTGGGCCCCGGATAGGCTGTTCCCATGCCCACCGAAAGCAACCCCACCGGCCAGCAACCACCCACAGCGGAGGCAGCAGTGTGGGCGATTCGCGCAGACGAGGCCGCACGGTCCGTGACGCACGCTTTCGGCCGACGGCTGCTCTTCCTTCCGGGTACGCACATCGGCGCCGTCAGCATCCCCCCGCGGCGCTTCCGCAGCGTTTTCAACCCGTGGCATTACTGGTGGCAGGCGCACTACGTGGATTGCCTGGTGGACACCGGACGCCGCGAACTGGCCACCAAAACAAGGTTCGACGGCGACTCCCGCCCGAGCGCGGGACGACTCGCTTCCCGGTTGGTCACCACCATCCGGCTCCGGAACTTCTTCAGGTTCGTCAACAATTACTACGACGACATGGCCTGGCTGGCACTATCCACCCTCCGATTGGAACAACTGGCGAAGGAGACACGGAAGCCAGGACGCCGCCGGAATGCGTATATCCGCAGGAAGCTAACGCTGCAATTCGATTCGGCTTCCACGGACGACCTGGGCGGCGGAACGTTCTGGAGTACCAAGCGGGATTTCAAGAACACGCCCGCAACGGCGCCCGTGGCACTCTACTTCGCAAGAACAGATCACCGCGAGCGGGCTCAAGCCCTGGTGAACTGGCTGAACAGCAAGCTCCTGCACCCGCAACGCGCCCTGTATTTGGATGGACTTCGCATACGGAATGGGGAGATCGTCCTTGAGGACGCGGTCTACACCTACAACCAAGGCCCAATCCTTGGGGCACTTCTGGAACTGGGCGGACAGGAGAACCTGGAGCGTGCCGCCCACTTGGTGGAAGCCGTTGCGAGGGAGCTCACCGTTCCCGGGACGCAGGTAATCCACGGCGATGGAACCGGGGATGGGGGCCTCTTTACCGGCATCCTGATCCGGTACCTGGCTCTCGCGGCCAGGGATCAGCGCCTGCCGGAAGCAACCCGCGAAACAGCCGGGGTCCTCGTTCTAAGCACCGCCCGGGCCTTCTGGGACGGCCGCCGGGAGTCCGGCGATGATCCCAAAAGTCCGGACCTCACCTTCTCCCCCAGCCCCTTGCGCCCGGCGAGTGAAACGTATCCGGCGGGGACCGCCGTCGAGCTCTCCACCCAACTGCAGGCATGGATGGCGCTGGAGGCTGCGGCCACGCTGGAGCTTTAGCGCGGGAATTACGGCACGCAATAGTTCCGTAATTGTTGTGATCCTTATCACATAAGCCCTCCAGGCTTTGGAAGCATAGGTTTGCCTAACCTACGCTTTTCTCAGCGGGCTCCCCCAAACCTTCCCGCTCGTACGGACCAAGCCCCAAAACTTGGCACTCCGTGTCTTTGTTCGCAGAAAGAAGCCCTCATGAAGCTCTCGAAAAACGCGCTGGCGGGAATCGCCCTGCTCGCCTCCGCCGCCCTCGGCCTCACGGCCTGCGGTTCCAACGCCGGCACCCCCGCCGCCTCCGGTTCGCCGTCGTCAGATGCTGCTGCTTCCGGCGAAGGCATCACGGTGTACAACGCGCAGCATGAGAGCCTGACCAAGGAATGGGTGGATGCCTTCACCAAGGAAACGGGCATCAAGGTCACCATGCGGCAGGGCTCGGATACCGAACTGTCCAACCAGATCGTCCAGGAGGGCGCTGCTTCTCCGGCAGACGTCTTCCTGACGGAGAACTCCCCCGCAATGGCGCAGGTGGAGAACGCCGGACTCTTTGCCGACGTCGACAAGGCCACGTTGGACCAGGTTCCCGCCGAATTCCGGCCTTCCACGGGCAAGTGGACCGGCATCGCCGCCCGCTCCACCGTCCTGGTCTACGACAAGAACAAGATCAGCGAAGACAAGCTGCCCAAGTCCATGCTGGACTTGGCGAACCCTGAGTGGAAGGGCAAGTGGGCCGCTTCACCGTCGGGTGCTGACTTCCAGGCGATCGTCGCAGCACTGCTTGAGCTCAAGGGTGAAGCCGCCACGGAAGAATGGCTCAAGGGCATGAAGGAAAACTTCAAGGCCTACAAGGGCAACAGCACGGCCATGAAGGCCGTCAACGCCGGTGAAGTGGACGCCGCACTGATCTACCACTATTACTACTATGGCGACCAGGCCAAGACCGGCGAGAACTCCAAGAACGTCACGCCGTACTTCTTCAAGAACCAGGATCCGGGCGCGTTCCTCTCAGTCTCCGGCGGCGGCGTTCTGAAGTCATCCAAGAAGGCAGGGGATGCCCAGGCGTTCCTGAAGTTCATCACGGGCAAGAAGGGCCAGGAAGTCCTCAAGACCGGTACCTCGTTCGAGTACGCCATCGCCTCGCAGGTAGCCGCCAATGACAAGCTTGTCCCGATCAAGGACCTGCAGGCGCCCACCGTTGACCCGGCCAAGCTGAACTCCACCAAGGTCACCGATCTGATGACCAAGGCAGGACTCCTGTAGTTCTGTGACCACTGATCTATCGGCTCCCGACATTCCACAGTCGGCAGGGAGCACGACGACGGCGGGCAAGGGCAAGCGCCCTCGCCCGCCATTCGGCGTTTCCACGGTGTCCTTGCTGGCGGTGTTGATCGCGCTGTTTTCCCTGATGCCGCTGGGTTACGTCATCTTCATGACGGCAGCGACAGGCTGGAACACCGCCGTCGAACTCATTGTTCGCCCACGGGTTGGCGAACTGCTGTTGAACACCATCATGTTGACGGTCCTGACCGTGCCGTTGTGCCTCATTCTTGGGGTGGGCGGCGCATGGCTGGTTGAGCGCACCAAGCTACGGGGAAGCCGCTGGTGGGCCGTGGCACTGGCTGCTCCGCTCGCCATTCCCGCCTTCGTGAACAGCTACGCATGGGTATCTGCCGTACCTTCCCTGCAGGGCATCTGGTCCGGCGTACTGATAGCCACCCTGTCCTATTTCCCTTTGGTCTACATTCCCGCAGCCGCCACTCTGGGGCGGTTGGATCCGGCGATCGAACAATCCGCCGCGTCGCTTGGCCTGGGGTCCTGGGCCGTGTTCTTCCGGGTAGTGCTCCCGCAGCTTCGTATCGCAATGACCGGTGGTGGGTTGCTGGTGGCGTTGCACCTCCTTGCGGAGTATGGCGCTTTCGCGATGATCCGCTTTGATACCTTCACGACGGCGATCATGGTCCAGTTTCAGTCGACGTTCAACGGTGCCGCCGGAAACATGCTGGCCAGTGTTCTGGTCTTCCTCTGCCTTCTTCTTCTCCTTGCCGAGGTCAAGAGCCGTGGCACAGCCCGCTACGCGCGGATTGGTTCAGGCGCCCAAGCGAAAGCAACGCGGGCGCCCCTGGGCGGATACCAAGCTCCGGCGCAGCTCGCTTTGCTGGCCCTGACAGGGCTGGCGTTTGGGCTTCCTGTCTGGTTCGTCCTGCGCTGGCTTTCTGCCGGAGGCGCCGAGGTTTGGGCCGCCGACGAATTCCTGCCCGCGTTGCTGCAGACCCTCCTGTACGGGGCTGCCGGTGCCGCAGTTACCACCATCGTGGCTTTTCCCATGGCCTACTTGGCAGTTCGGCATCCCAGCTGGTTCAGCAAGATGCTTGAACTGTCCAACTACGTGACCAGCTCCCTGCCCGGAATCGTTGTGGGCCTCGCGTTCGTCACGGTCAGCATCCGCGCAGTTCCCGGCGTCTACCAAAGTGCCGGGGTGCTGGTGGCCGCCTATGTCCTGCTCTTCCTTCCCCGGGCGCTGGTCAACATCCGCTCCGGGCTGGCCCAGGCACCCAAAGAGCTCGATGAAGCCGCTCAATCCCTTGGCAAAACTCCGCTGGTGTCCTTTTTCAGGGTGACCTTGCGGCTGACGGCCCCGGCTGCGGCAGGTGGTGCTGCACTGGTCTTCCTGGCCATCGTCAACGAACTCACGGCCACCCTCCTTCTCTCGCCCAATGGAACCCGAACCCTGGCAACGGAGTTCTGGAGCAAGAGCAGCGAGATCGACTACGCAGGCGCTGCGCCCTATGCGCTGTTGATGATCGTGCTTTCCGCCCCGATGACCTACCTTCTTTTCCAACAGTCCAAGAAAGTTGCCGGACAGTGACCGAACAATCTCCCCCCAGGCTCCCGTCACCCCGCGTGGCGCCATCCATTGTGCCCACCACCAACACGCACTTGGACATCGCTGAGGTCACAAAGAATTTCGGTTCCCAGGCTGTGTTGAAGGGAGTCAATCTTTCCGTTGCAAAGGGCGGAACTACCGCCATTGTTGGCCCTTCCGGCTCCGGTAAAACCACGCTGCTTCGCTTGATCGCAGGTTTCGAGCACCCGGACACCGGCACTATTTCGCTGAACGGCTCAACGGTTGCGGGCGATGGCGTGTGGTTCCCCGCGCACAAACGGCAGGTGGGATACGTCGCCCAGGATGGGGCTCTTTTCCCGCATTTGACCGTGGGACAGAACGTCGCTTTTGGACTGGATTCGGGAAAGCTCGACGGCGGACGGCGGGCTGTAGCGTCCCGCGTCCAGGAGCTGCTCGAAATGGTGTCGCTGGATGCGTCCATGGCGAAGCGACGGCCGCACCAGTTGTCCGGCGGGCAGCAACAGCGCGTCGCACTGGCGCGTGCCCTGGCCCGCGAACCCGAGCTCATGTTGTTGGACGAGCCGTTCTCCGCACTCGACGCCGGACTCCGGGTAGCTACCCGGCGGGCAGTGGCCAACGTGCTCAATGCGGCAGGCGTTACAACCATCCTCGTAACGCACGACCAAGCGGAAGCCCTTTCCTTTGCCGACCAGGTGGCCATCATGCGCGGAGGCAAGCTGGCACAAATTGGCAACCCCTTTGTGGTCTACACGCGCCCAGCAGACCGCGCCACGGCCGAATTCCTCGGCGACGCCGTGATCCTGGACGCGTGGATGGAAGGGTCCCTGGCCACGTGTTCCCTGGGCGGGATTCCTGTCCGCCGGCCACCAGCACAGGGCAAAGTGCAGCTCATGCTCCGCCCGGAGCAAATACGCATCGCACCCGACGGCCCGATCCGGGGCGTCGTTGTGGATACGGACTACTTCGGTCCCGAAACGACCGTCCGAATAAGGCTCGCCGCTTACACCGCGGCGGACGGCGTCCTATCCGGAAATGGCCACCGCTACCCCGGCGGAGGCGAGATCATCACCATCCGGCACTGGAACGCGTCCATCACCAAGCCCGGCACGGAGCTCAGCCTTCGCGTCGTGGGCGAAGGCGTGGCGTTCGCGCCCGAAGCCTGACTACCTGGGCTCGGAAGCGGGGCGCTTCTTCTGCGGGTACGGGGCCTCGTGCCGGGCAAGCATCTCCACAAAACCAGCGATTTTCCTCTCCCGCGTGTCTGCCCTTTTGACAAGGTTGGTCCGGTGGATGAGGGCGAAACGGTTCTGCGACGTCAGGACGTCGAACATGGCCTGCGCCTCCGGAACAGCAGCGATGGCAGCTGCGAGATCATCAGGAACCACAGAATCGGCGGGTCCGGCGTACGCAGCTTCCCAGCGCCCATCGGCTTTGGCGGCGTCGACGGCGGCCCACCCGGCTGCTGTCATCCTTCCCTCCTGGTCCAAGCGCGTAATGTGCCCGACGTTGCGCGCTGACCAGATGCTCCGGCGGCCCCGGGGTGTCATGCGCTGGAAGTAGCTTTCGGCGTCGCGGCTTTTCGATTGGCCGTCGATCCAGCCGAAACACAGCGCCTCGTCCAACGCGGCGTCGTAGTCCAACTCCGTGACGTTCCCGCCCTTCTTGTGAAGGACCAGCCACACGCCAGGACTGTCGGCAGCATGTTCTTCAAGCCACGCCCGCCATGCGGCCGCGTCCTTGACGATCAATTCTTCGAGCTCAATGGGCATGGATTCATTCTGCGGCAAACCGGACGGCATAGGCTGGAGGCCAGAAGCCGGAGTGCCAGCAGAACCCGGAGTGCCAGTGAAGCCAGCCCAGGAGGACCCATGTTGCGAGCCCGCCCCATTCACTTCACCTCCCGCCCGCATCAGTGGACTGAACTGCTGGAAGCACTGGGCCTGGTCAACACGGTCAAGGATGGCGACTGGTTGGAGTTCGATGCCGGCTCGGGTCGGCTGGCGCTGCACCGCGTGGAACACACGCAGGCGATGAGCGGCATAACGCAGGACGGCGTCACGATCTTTGGCGTCGAGGTTGGAGTGCTGGAAGAGTTCGCCCGGCGAACACAGGAGGACGGGACCATCGCAGAAGTCACCGAGGCCTCGCATGGGCAGACCGTGCAGATAACTGCCCGGGATGGCTTCACGTTCCTGGCGGACCCCGCCCGGCGCGCCGGGGATGGCACCTGGGCGACGTCGGACAAAGCCGACCCGGCCCTTGCCGTGGTAGCTACGTGGGTGAGTCCCGGCGTCGACGACTCCGCGCAGGAGCTCCGCAGCATCGGCGCCCGTCCGCGGACGTCGGATGACGAATCGGCGACGTTCACCGCCAAAAACGGCGGCATCCTGCGCGTGATCCACGGTCCGGCGGCGGAGTCCGGCGATCTCGCTTTTGAATACGACGGCGACCTGGAACCGCTGCTGCACAGGCTCAATGGAGCAGGGGTTGAGGCCCGGATCAGCGAGGGTGTCCTGTACGTCGCCAACCCGGATTCGGTGGGCGGCTCGGCACCGGCGTCAATCGTGGTGGAACGACCACGGGCCTGACAGCGCGGCACGAAAAGTCGTTGCCTTTGCCCCCCTCCGAGCCTAGTATCAAATGGCTGGGAAGGATGGGGGAATGCAGTACGCGCGCCCCGAAGCTCAGCCGGGACGAAATTTTCGGCGTTTGGGGCCGAGAACGTGAACGCCCGCAAAGGGCGATTCGTCCTGAACCATCACTACCACCCGCATGCATCACGCATCTTCGCAGCCGGCGACGTATGCCCGGCAGCGCCATCGCTCCACGGTCTCGGGGCGGTAACTCATCACAGAAGGCAGCTTAAGCAAACGGGCTGCCCAAAACCCGGGGGAATGTCGCGGCTCCGGATAACCCCGTCCGGGCCGTACGGTTTCACTAGAAATCAGGCACCCTAATGAGAAACAAGAAACTCACCTCGATCGGCGCAGCCGCAGCCTGTCTGGCTTTGGTCCTCTCAGCAACTGCCGCCCAAGCCAACCTCACCGGAAGCCCCTTTGACGCGGCCGACGGAAACCTGGTCCTGAATGACGAAACGCAAGATTGGGCCACTGCCCCCATCAGTTGCGTTGCTCCTATCTCAGGTTGCGGAATCGACCTGGCGACGGGCCAGAACGATAATTCGTTCGGCCAGGGCACCAAGGAGGACACAGAAGTCCCGGCTGTGGTCACCGGCTCCATCCCGAATAACAAGAGCGATCTGCTCCGCTTCTACGCCTACTTGAAGACCGAATCCAACGGCAAGGACTACGCCTACTTGGCATGGGAACGGGTCCAGGAGCCTACGGGCACCACCAACATGGACTTCGAGTTCAACAAGAGCACCGCGGTTTCGGCCAATGGTGTAACTCCGGTCCGGACCGCTGGCGACGTCCTGATCAAATACGACCTCTCGCAAGGCGGAACAAATCCAACTCTGGGCTTCCACCGCTGGGTCGCCACCGGATCCAAGTCCCTCTGCGACTCCGCAAACAGCACTCCATGTTGGGGCCCCGTACAGCCCTTGACCGGCAACTTCGAGGGATCCATCAACGATCCTGCCAACAACCCACCGTCCGGTACGGTAGTTGACCCGATCGCCCCGAATGCGCCACGCAACCTCTCTGCCCGCACCTTCGGCGAGGCCGCCATCAACCTGACCGATGCCGGCATCATCCCGGCCGGTTCATGCGAAACCTTCAGCGGCGCCTACCTGAAGAGCCGGTCCTCCGACTCCTTCACTGCGGCTTTGAAGGACTTCATTGCACCTGTGCCGCTGAACTTCAGCAAGTGCGGTTCCATCAAGATCCATAAGGTCACCGTTGGCGGCGACGGAACGTTCGGCTACACCACCACTGGTGGGCTGACGCCGTCGACCTTCAGCCTGAGCAACGGCGGAACCCGTGACTACGGCACCTCGGTGGCGGCGGGAAACTACAGCGTCACTGAAAGCACCTTGCCCTCGGGCTGGACGCTGACGGACCTGCAATGCACCTCATCCGGAACAGGCACGTCCACAAGCCGTAGCGGAGCAACGGTGAACATCGTCCTGGGCTTCCAGGGCAGTGTTGACTGCACCTACACCAACACGGCAAAGGGAACCATCAACGTCCATAAGAGGGACGACGGAACAGGCAGCGGAGCATCGCTGGCCGGTGCCGTCTTCACACTGTTCAACAACGCGGCCCCGCTTGAAACGCGTGGAGCGGAAGACACCACTACAGGAGTCACGTGCACCACGGATGCCAGCGGAAACTGCTCCTTCACGGACGTGTTGGCTGGTGAGTACTGGGTTGTTGAAACCACCACGCCTGCGGGCTATGACACAGCGGCGGACCAACGGGCAACAGTTGGGGCTGGCGGTACCGTCAGTCTGACCTTTACCGATCCCCGTGACTTCAGGATTATTGTGCTTGTCTGCAAGTCCGCGGACAACTCGCTGTATCCGAGCACAGTAACGGTCGACGGCGTCGACCTCACCTCGCTGGGTACAGCCCCGGCAGGCTTCACCGCCGCACAGGTTTGCGCCCTCGGTGGCGCTGCCTACGACGACAAGAAGGTCGGCGACCACCCGGCCAACGTGAACATCCCTCAGTAACAGGAGCGGATATCCCAGCCGATCCAAGGCCATCTTTCACCAAAACCAGGAAGCACCCCCACTGCGGCGGGGGTGCTTCCGTGCGGGGGCAGGAATTTAGTCCGCCAATGCCCCATCACAGAGCCGGCTGACAACCTCGGTGAGCATGGTGAGCCCGGCCACGATGTCTTCGTCCGTGGTGTATTCGTGCTCGTTGTGGGAGATGCCGTCCACGCTGGGCACGAACAGCATCACGGTTGGAACAAGGTCCTTCATGTTCGTGGAGTCGTGTCCGGCCAAGGTCATGACTTCTTTGTTGGACAGCCCCAGGTCGGCGGCGACTTTGGCGGCCAGCTCCACTCCTTCGGGCTGGTACGGAGTCACGGCCCAGGAGTGCGAGTGGTGCTTCTCCACCGAGACGTTGGCTAGCCGTTCGATTTCCGTGATGCGGGCATGCAGCAGGGCGTCGGCCTCGGCAAGGACGGCTTCGTCGGCGCTGCGCAGGTCCAGCAGCAGGTTCACGCGGGAAGGAACCACTACGGGCGAGTTCGGGTACACATTGAGCTGGCCCACGGAGGTGTGGAGTACGCCGGGGAAACGATCCGCGAGTTCGCGCGCGGCAACCACCAGCATGGAGGCACCCAGAAGGGCATCCTTGCGATCCGCAATCACGGTGGAACCGGTGTGCGCCTGCTCGCCATGGACCACGAACTCGTACTTGTTCGCTGCCCAGTTGGAGCTGACCAGACCGATCGTGATGCCTTCGCGCTCCATGCTGCGCCCCTGCTCGATGTGAATCTCGGCGCAGTAAGCAGCCTCCGGCCCTTCAAAGGTTCCGCGGCAACCGATCGCGTCCAGGGCGTCGCGCACCGTAATCCCGGCAGCGTCCTTGGTGTGGAGCGCGTCTTCCAGTTCCAGCTTCCCCGTGTAGACGGACGAGCCCATCATGGAGGGCTTGAAGCGGCTGCCTTCCTCGTTGAACCAGTTGACGACGGCGAGATTGAACCTGGGTGCTGCGGCGCCGGCTTCCCAGCGCGCAGCCAAGCGGAACGCGGCGTGGGCCGCGGCGAGGACGCCGTACGCGCCGTCGTAACGTCCCGCCGTCGGCTGTGAATCCATGTGCGAGCCGACCACCACGAAGGGCGCACCGGGTACAGCCTCGTAGAGGCCCCACTGGTTGCCTGCGTGGTCGAACTTGACTGTGAAGCCGCGGTCTTCCAGGAGTCCCGCAAGCCAGCGCCGCTGTTCGCCGTCGGGAATGGTCGCGGCTTGGCGGTCCACGCCGCCGTTCTCCGTGGCGCCGAACGCGCTCATGGTCCGGAAGTCCTGTACGAAGGCGGTGTCCTGGGCGGTGAAACGTGTGGTGGTTGTCATGGTCTCCCCTATTAACGGTGGGCCGCGAAGGAACTTTCAGGGGAAAGTTCGGCGTGGAAGTCGGTTGATTCGTACGTAAAGCGGCCTCCGACGGCGGTGGCCAGGACCTGCAGTTCGCTGATGTTGGGTGCGTCCAAGGGCGAGGCGGATAGGACAACGAAGTCGGCAAGTTTGCCCGGCTCAAGGGTCCCTTTACCGGCAAGTGTCCCAGTGGCTGCCGCGGCGCCGCTGGTGTAGGCGGCCAGTGCCTGCTGCGGGGTGAGGCGTTCCGCGGGGTTTCCAAAAACGGCCCCCGATTCGGTCCGGCGGTCGATGAACGCCTGCATTCCGCGGAGAACGTTTCCGTCGGCGACCGGCCGGTCCGAGCTTCCCGCAAGCGTCACGCCGGCTTCCAGGAAACTGGCCGCACGGTAGGCCCATGGCAAGCGGTCCGGTCCGAGGGAAGCGGTCATCCCGTCCCCGCCATCGCGGAAGAAGCTGGCCTGCGGCGTCACGGCGATTCCGGCGTCCGCGAGCCTGGCTAACTGGTCCGGGCGCGTCATGGAGGCGTGCTCGATCCTGTTGGGCAGGCGACGCGGCCCATACATGGCCTGGCAATCCGTGATGATGTCCACGGCGAGGTCGATCGCCCGGTCACCGATGGCGTGGGCCGCGATGGACCAGCCCGCGGCGTAGGCGGCCTCGATGCGTTCCCTCAGCTGGGCGGGATCGGCCTGGAAGTAGCCAACGTTGCCGGTGTTGTCCCGGTGTCCGTGGCTGCAGAAATCATGGCTCACGGCGGCGGTTTCGCCCAGGAGTGATCCGTCCAGGAAGACCTTCGCGGGGCCGAGGGACAGGTACTCGTTCCCGAATCCGCTGGTGATCCCGAGGTCCAGCCCCGCAGGTGCAAGTCCAGGGCTGTCCGAGGAATGCCCGTCCAATCCGTGCAGCACATCCAACACCGGCATCACCTGTGCACGGGCGTGCAACCGGCCGTTGGCGGCAGCGCGCTGGTAGGCCGCGAGCTCGGCCGGGCTGTGCCCGATCCAGCCCCCGCCCACCCCGGCTTCGGTGAAACTCGTGATGCCCTCCGAAGCGTAGTACAGGGTGGCCCGTTCAAGAGCGTCCTCGATGTCGTCCAACGAATACGGCAGGATCAGCTGCTGAATCAGTTCCTGTGCCGTCTCCTGGACGAGTCCGGTGGGACGTCCCGCTGCGTCGCGGACTATCGCTCCGCCGTCGGGATCGGGGAACGACGGCGACTCGGCACCTGCCAGCCGCAGCGCGGCAGTGTTGACCACGGCCATGTGCCCGGAGTTATGCCGCATGAACAGCGGCCGCTCCCCCGTGATGCGGTCCAGCTCGGCGATGTCCGGGAAGGAACCGCCGTGCTGGGTCTGGCTGAAGCCGGTGGCGAAAAGCCAGGACTCATCTTCGGCCCCGTCGCTGGTCACAGCACCGCGGAGAAGCTCATACAGCTGGTCCAAACCACGGGCACCGGACACGTCCAGTTCCGCGAGCCCCAGCCCGAACCACGTGGTGTGGCAATGGGCATCGATGAAGCCGGGAGTGACGGTGGCACCGCCAAGGTCCAAAACCTCGCGGGCATCCAACCCGTCCAGGTCCTCGTCGAGGCCCACGATGCGTCCCTGCCAGATGCCCAGCGAACTGGCCATAGGACGGGCCGGATCCATCGTGATGATATCTGCGTTCCGCAGCAGGAGATCAAGTTTCATGATGTGTCTAGCGGTGGGACGTGGTGACGGACTTGATGCGCGTGTAGTCCTCAAGGCCGTACACGGACAGGTCCTTGCCGGTGCCCGAGTGCTTGAAGCCACCGTGCGGCGCTTCGGCCGGAATCACCTGGTGGCAGTTGATCCACACGGCACCGAAATCGAGCTCGTTGGACACACGGGTCACCACGCCATGGTTCTCGGACCAGACGCTGGACGCGAGGGCGTACTTGGTGCCGTTGGCGAGTTCGATTGCTTCTTCCTCGGTGGCGAACGGCTGCACCGTCAGCACGGGGCCGAAGATCTCGTCGCACACCACCTCGTCAGCCTGGAACACGCCGTCGATGACCGTGGGTTCAAAGTGGAAGCCGGTTCCGGTGCGCTTGCCGCCGGAAAGGACCCGGGCGTTGGCCGGGAGGCGGGACATGAAGCCCTCCACGCGCTCCAGCTGCGCTGCACTGTTGAGCGGGCCGAGATCCGCATCGGAACCGCCCACCTTCAAAGCTGAAGCAGCGTCCGCGAGTGCTGCCGCGAACTCCGTGTGGATGTCCGCGTGGACCAGCACCCGCGTCACGGCAGTGCAGTCCTGCCCGGCATTGAAGAAAGCAGCCAAGGCGATTTCGCCGGCGGTGCGCTGGATATCGACGTCGGCAAACACCACTGCGGGTGCCTTGCCGCCAAGCTCCAGATGGACGTCCTTGAGCGTCTTGGCCGCAGCGGACATGACCTGCGCACCGGCACGGGTGGAGCCGGTGATGGAGACCATTTCAGGGATGTCGTGCTCCACCATCGCAGCGCCCGCTTCACGCCCGCCACAGACGACGTTCACAACGCCGGCCGGGTAGACCTGCTGCGCCAGTTCGCCCAGGACCACAGTGGACCAGGGAGTCGTGTCTGCAGGCTTAAGGACCAGGGTGTTGCCCGCGGCAAGAGCCGGACCAATCTTCCAGATAGCCATCATGAACGGGTAATTCCACGGCGTGATCTGCGCGACCACGCCAATGGGCTCGCGCCGGATGGTGGACGAGAAACCCTCCACGTACTCCGTCTGCGCAGTCCCGGAGACCACGCGGCAAGCTCCCGCGAAGAAGCGGAGTTGGTCCGCACCGCGCAGGATTTCGAGCTCACGGGTCAAGGCTGCGGGCTTGCCGGTGCAAGCAACCTCGGCCTCGAGGAGACGGTCAGCATTCGCCTCGATGAGGTCGGCCAACTGCAGCAGCAGCGACTGCCGCGTACCCGGCGTCGTGCGCTTGTAGCTCTTGAAAGCCTCGGCAGCGGCTTGGAAGGCGGCGTCGACGGCGGCAGCGTCGCTGTCCGGCGCGGTGCCGATCTGCTGGCCCGTGGCGGGGTCGAAGAACGGCAGGCCGGCCGCGGCGTCAACAGACTCGCCGTTGATGATGTTCTGAAGCTGGATCACTGTGAGGGCTCCGGTCAGTTTGTTGAAGTCTTGGGGGAACGCGTGGTGGGGTCCTGTGGCAGGTGCAGCAGGGCCGGGAGGCCGGAGTCGACGGCCCGGCGGAACGCGGCTGCGAAGTCTTCCGTGCGGTCCACGCGCTCGCCGTAACCGCCGTATGAACGGGCGAGTGCGGCGAAGTCCGGGTTGGTCATGTGTGTGCCCGAAGGGCGGTCCGGGTAGTGCGCTTCCTGGTGCTCGCGGATGGTGGCGAAAATGCCGTTGTCCACTACCAGGACGATGAACTTGGCGCCGTAGCCCATGGCCGTGGCGATTTCCTGGCCGTTCATCATGAAGCAGCCGTCACCGGCAACGGAAATGACCTGGCGCCCGGGGTACGCGAGGGATGCTGCCACGGCTGCGGGGATTCCCATGCCCATGGCGCCGTTGCGGGGTGCGGCCAGGGAATCGGCCGAGTTGTGGTCCAGGTAGCGCGCGGGCCACAGGGCGTGGTTCCCGGCGCCGAAGGTGAGGACGGCGTCGGCGGCCATTTCCTTCTGGAGGACCTCCATGGCGACGCCCAGATCGACGCCGATCCCGCCGTCGGGCTGCGGCGTGGAGAACGCGAGCTGGTCGGCGCGGGCGCTGGCGAACCAGCCTTCCGCACGTTCGCCGGCGGTGTTCGTGGCAGCCAGCGCGCTGGCGAATGCCGTCACGTCGGCAATGATGTGCTGGTCCACCCGGCCAAAGTGGCCCAGGAGGTTGGCGTCGGCGTTGACCACCACGGTCTCGGCGTCGAGTCCGCGTTTGTAGCCATCGGAGAGGACGTCGCCGCGGACGCAACCCACAAAGACGAGGAGGTCGGCGTCGTCGAGGCGTTCAGCGTTGGCGTCGCTGCGGCCGTACCCCAGGAAGCCGGCGTAGGCGTCGCTCCGGTGCGGGACGGCGTCGTAAGCACGGAAGTCGGCCACCACCGGGACGCTGTTGCGGCTTGCCCACGCGGCCAACTGCTCCCCGGACTCCTGAGTCCAGCCTTCGCCGCCGACGACGACGAGCGGCTTGCGTGCGGTGCTGAGCTTTTGGTTCAGCTCGTACAGGTCCGCGGCAACCGGCTCGGGACGGGCAACCTTGCGCGGCTCCACCGTGGCGTCCGGGACGACGTGCACCAGCACGTCCTCCGGGAGGCCGATCACTACCGGGCCGGGGCGTCCGCTGAGGGCCGTGAAGATGGCGTCGTCCACCACGCGGGCGGCGGAAGCGGCGTCGTCGAGCGTTACGACTTTCTTGGCGGTGCTGCCGAACCAGGCGTTGATGTCGAACTCCTGGAAGGACTCGCGGCCGCGGTCGGCAACCGGAATCAGTCCAACGAACAGGATCAGCGGCGTGGCGTCTTGATGGGCTGTGTGGATGGCGATGAAGGCATTTGCAGCACCCGGTCCACGGGTCACCATCGCTACACCGGGAAGCCCGGTCAGGCGGCCTTCGGCGAGTGCCATGAATCCCGCGCCGCCTTCCTGGCGGGCCACCACGTTCTGGATCGGCGAGCCGTGCAGGCCGTCAAGGACGTCCAGGAAGCTCTCGCCCGGGACGGTGTAGACGCGCTTGACGCCTGCCCGTTCGAGTTGGCCAACAATCAGATGGCCAGCCGTGGTTGTGCTCAATGCTTCATTCCTTCTTCTTCGATGGAAAGGCGTGGGAGGAACAGGCCGGACAGCGCGGTCAATGCCGAGACGACCAGCAGGATGATGGCGCCCGGCCAGAAGGAGTTATTGGCTGCCACAAGCGCGGTGGCTATCAGCGGCACGAAGCCGGAGATGACACCCGCCGTGTTGGACGTGATGGCGACGCCGGTGTAGCGGACCTTCGTGGCGAACAGCGCGGTCAGCGCGGTGCCGGAGACTGCGTACGGGATGGAAAGGACGGCGACGCCGATCATCATGCCCAGGACCACCAGAACGGGGTTGCGGGAGTCGATCGCCAGGAAGACAGGAACTGCAATAAGTGCAGAGGCCACACCGCCCCAAAGGATGACTTTGCTGGCGCCGAACTTTTCACCCAGGCGGCCTGCCCAGATCAGGGCGCCGATTTCGAGGGCTGCGGCCAGCAGGGTTCCCAGGAGCAGGAGTTCGGAGGGCAGCTTGAGGACCTTGGTGCCGTAGAAGACCACGAAGCTGGTGATGAGGTAGAAACCGCCGATGCCGAGCAGTGCCGAGCACATGCCCACCAGGATCTGGCGCCAGCTGTTCTTCAGGACGCCGCGGATGGGAGCATGTTCCGTTTCGCCGGACTCCATGAGGGCTTCAAATTCCGGGGATTCACTGAGGCGGCTGCGGATCCACAACGAGATAGCCAGAAGCGGGATGGCGGCAATGAAGGGGATGCGCCAGCCCCAGGCGTCAAAGTTGGTCTGGCCTACCAGGAACAGCATGCCGAAGAAGCCACCGGAGGACAGGATGGTACCGATCGGGGAACCGATCTGTGGAAGCGCGGCGTAGCGTGAACGCTTTTCCACCGGCGCATTTTCGACGGCGATAATCACCGCGCCGCTCCACTCGCCACCGACGGCGAGGCCCTGGACGATGCGCAAGGCAACCAGCAGGATGGGGGCGGCCAGGCCGATGGTCATGTAGTTCGGCAGCAGGCCGATGAGCCCGGTGACAATGCCAATGCCCACGATCGTGACCATGAGGATCTTCTTGCGGCCCACCTTGTCACCGAGGGCGCCGAAGATGAAGCCGCCGATCGGGCGGGCCACGAAGCCAACGGCGAGTGTGGCGAAGGAGCCCATGGCAGCGACGAAGGGATCCTGGGATACGAAGAACTGTGCGTTGAACACCAGAGCAGCGGCTGTGGTGAAAAGGAAGAAGTCGTACCATTCCAGCGCAGTGCCCACGAGGGCAGCCAGGGCCACCTTCTTGGTGACGCTTTCATCGACGATGCGTACTGCCGTGGGACTGGCGTCCGTGGCTCCGCTGACGGTGCTTGCCATTGTTGCTCCATGAGTGCGAACGGGACCGGACTTTGGGGATGCCCGGGCGATTTTTGTGTGACTCGTTCCATAGTGCCAGTAGTTTTTCCCAAAAAGACTAGCAATCCACCACGGAATCATGCCGTTAGAATGTGTGAATGCACAATTCTGAAACCTCGGGGCATGCCGTTCGTTGGACTGAGCTGGTGGACCAGCTTGAAGGCCGGCTGGACACCCTGGCGCAGGCATTCACCACGAGGGTCCGTGAGATCCCGGAGTACGGCGAAAGCCAGGTGACGGTCCAGGAGATCCAGGAGACGGCGCGGGAGACTTTCCGGCGCCTGATCAGCGGCCTCAGGAACGGGCGTATCGACAGCGAGGATGGCCTGCTCGACTTCGCTTCCGACCTCGGATCCATGCGGGCCAGGGCCGGGATCCCGCCGGAGTCCCTGACCTCAGCTGTCCGCTTGGACTTCAGCATCCTCTGGGCTGAACTGCTGGAGATCGCGCACACCGAGGACGCCGCACTGCTGGCTACCCGCGTGGATCAGGTGTGGCGCGTCGTAGACGAATTCGCCACCCGCACGCACACGAGCTACCTGACCGAACGCGTCAGGATGGCCCAGGAAGAATCGAGCATTCAACGCGAGTTCATTGCCCGCCTGTTCAACCAGAGCACGCCGTCCCAGGAGACCTCCGCGCAGGTTGCTTCGGCCTTGGGTATCAACCCCGAATCACGCTTTGCACTGGTAGCCGCGAGCGGCGATCCAGGCGCACGGCTGCGCGCAGCGGCATCCCAATTCGGATCAGGCCAGCACACCCGGCAACGCTTGTTCCTCCATGAATCCGGCGGCAACACCTACGTTTTCTGGGCCTTGCCTGCACGGCGGACACGTGGTCCCGAATCCCGAGGCGAGGCGCACGGAACCGAAACCGACGCGCAACAGCTGCCTCCCGGCGTCGTCAATGTCCCGTGCGGCTACGTTCCCGAAGTCCTTGGCCTTCGTTCCCTTCCCGCGGCCGCCCGCACGGCCGAGAGCCTCGCCGCTTTGCTGCGACCCCGGGATTCCGGTCCGTTGTCAGCCGATTCCGCGTGGGCCCGGTTGGCCCAGCAAAACCTGCAGGACGCCGGCTTGGACCTCGCCGCGGAACTCGACGAAGCTTTGGCAGAGTGCCGGGGCGGCGAGCGCGAGCGCCTGCTGGAAACGGTCCGGAACTACCTGGCCACCGGCAACGTCACGGTAACGTCCGAGCAACTCTTCTGCCACCGGAACACCATCCTCAACCGGCTCAACCGCTTTCAGGAGCTGACCGGGATCGACCTCGCCGTTCCCGCGAAGACGGCGCGGCTGGTGGTGGCGTGGGCCTAAGTGAGGAGGTGCCGCCGTCGGGAGTTGATGCCGAGCGTTGCTGCATCGCTCCGCTGTGTGTTTTCACATTCCCAGCCGCGTTTTGATGGACGTAATGCCATTGATGGTGTGATCGGGCACACACCATAGTTGTAGCTACTTTGCACCGGACATTCGTCCCCGCACCCCATCCGGAGAATCAGATGGCCCCCACGGTAGATACTTCCTCCGCATCCACAGCCAGGTTGGACCTGACCAAGATGCGCAAGATTGCCCTTGCCAGCGTTATTGGCACCACCGTCGAGTGGTACGACCTTTTCGTCTTCGGGACGGCGTCGGCCCTCGTCTTCAACAAGATCTTCTTCCCCAGCTTCGATCCGATCGTCGGCACCATGCTGGCCTTCGGCACCTTCGCTTCCGCCTACATTGCCCGCATGGTGGGCGCCATCATCTTTGGTCACTTCGGCGACCGGCTGGGACGCAAATCCATGCTCCTGGTTTCGCTGCTGACCATGGGAGCGGCCACGTTCGCCATCGGCCTGCTGCCCGACTACAACAGCATCGGCATTATGGCCCCGTTGCTGCTTCTTCTGCTCCGCGTCATCCAAGGCCTGGCCCTCGGCGGCGAATGGGGCGGGGCGGTGCTCATGACGGTTGAACATGCACCTCCCACCCGCCGTGGTTTCTACGGTTCCCTGGTGCAGGTTGGCGTTCCCGCCGGTACGTTGATCGCCAATGTCGCATTCCTGATCGTGGCCTCCACTGTCAGCACCGAAGCACTGTATTCGTGGGGCTGGCGTATCCCGTTCCTCGCCTCCGTCCTCCTGGTCACGGTGGGCATCTACATCCGCCTGAACATTGAGGAAACTCCGTCCTTCCAGGCAGTCAAGACCGCCGGGGCCAAGGCCAAGATGCCGTTCGCCGCTTTGATGGCCAAGTACTGGAAGCAGGTGGTCCTGGGCGGCATCGCCACCCTTTCCACGGGCAGCACGTTCACCCTGTTGGTTGCCTCCGGCGTCTCCTACGGCAAGAAGGAACTCGGCCACTCCGAGAGCCTCATGCTCTGGGTAGTTCTGGCCTCCTGCATCCTGGGACTCTTCCTCATCCCGTTCTTCGGCAGGCTTTCGGACAAGTACGGCCGCAAACCGATCATCTTCGCCGGTGTCGCTGCCGAGGCCGCCCTGGCCTTCCCGATGTTCTGGCTCATGGACACCAAGTCGGTGGCACTGCTCTTCGTTGCCTACCTCGCGATGATGACCGCGTTCTGCGCCAACTACGGACCGATCGCCACGTTCCTTGCCGAGCTCTTTGGATCCAAGGTCCGCTATTCGGGCCTGTCCGTGGCCTACATGCTGTCCGGCCTGCTGGGCAGTGCCGCCACCCCGTTCGTCACCACGTGGCTCCTGGGCATGACACACCAAAGCTCCTCGATCGCCTGGTACATCATGGCCGCGGCCGGGTTATCCCTGGTTGCCCTCTTCCTGCTCACAGAGACCCGGTACGGCAACATCGACGCCGTCGACGAAGCTCCCGCAGAAGCCCCCTCCGCGGAAGCCGCGGCAGCGCGGTGACCGTCACCGCCATCGAGCGCCTGGCCGGTATCCCCGGCCAGGCGCCCGCCGTCGGGCCCTTCTCCCCTGCGGTCATTGCCAACGGTTTCGTGTTCACCTCGGGCCAGATCCCAGCGATCACGGGCCTGGACGATCAGCCGGACACCTTCGAAGGACAGGTCCGGCAGACCATCGAAAACCTCGCGGGCGTGTTGGAAGCAGCGGGATCCAGCCTTGAGCACGTGGTCAAGGTCAACACGTACCTGACCAACCAGGACCAACTGGAGGAATACAACCGCGTTTACGTCGAGTACTTCGGCACCGCCAAGCCTGCCAGGACCACCGTGTGCGTGGGCCTGTGGGGCGTGTCGTTGGAGATCGAGTGCGTGGCAGTTGTTCCGCAGAAAGAAGAGGATCCCACGTGAGTTCAACACTCCTTGAAGACCTGACAGCCGTCAGCTACCCCACCATCGGCCACTTCCTCGAAGACGGCTTCGTCTCCCCGACCATCCAGTCCCTGCTGGCAAACGTGAAGATCGCCGGACCCGCCGTCACCGTCCGGATCGCAGGCCACGACGCCATCGCCATGAACCGCGCGCTCCTCGCACTGCAGCCCGGCGATGTCCTCGTGGTGGACATGTGCGGGGACCATCAACACGCGCCCGTGGGGGCCGTAACCGCAGCCGCAGCACTCGCCCAAGGTGCGGCCGCCGTCGTGGTCGACGGTGTGGCGACCGATGTCCTGGAACTGCGGCAGACCGGCTTGCCCGTATTCGCCCGCGGGACGTCGTGCCTCACCACCAAGCGCCTCCACGGCAACGGCTCAGCCGTCAATGTCCCGGTGCTCGTCGGAGACGTGCAGGTCAACCCAGGTGACCTGGTCCTGGGCGACGACAACGGTCTGATCGTCCTGGCGCCCGAAGCCGCACGCGACATTCTGGGGAAGGCGCTCGCATCGGACGCGGCGGAGCCTGCCATCCTTGCACGCATAGCATCCGGGGAGCCGCTCCAGTCCATCCTGGCCGTCTAATGCCGCCAAGAGCGTAACCCCGCGTCCACGGCCTCGCTGCCAAGGAACTTCGGCCGGGGATGCGGTAGAACTTAACCATGAGCGTACGTACACCCGACCCGTATCCAGGCTGGCTTTCCGACGAAGACCTCTTCGAAGCCCGCGGCCGCCTTCCCATGGTCTACGTGGAGGCAGTCCCCGTCCGCCTGGATCCGCTCGGGTACGTCAATGAAGTCGGCTCCCTGCTGCAGGGCGACGCCGACGGCAACATGGTTCGCTACCTCGTCTCCGGCCGCGTCCTTTACCGTGAAACCATTCGGGCAGCCTTGCTGCGGCACATGGAAAAGGACCTCGGCCCCCTCGCGTTCCCGCAACTGCCCATCAGCCCCGTTCCCTTCACCGTGGCCGAATACTTCCCCGCGCCTTCGCAGACCGGATTCACCGACGACCGCCAACACGCCGTGTCGCTTGTGTTCATCATTCCGGTCACAGGCGAATGCGAACCGCGCCAGGACGCCTTGGAACTCACCTGGATGACGCCACGGGAAGTCCTGAGTGACGATGTACAGCAGGAGTTCGAGGGCGGCCGCGGCAACCTCGTGCGCCAGGCGCTGGCTTTCTCGGGCATCGTCCTGTAGTTCGGCCCTGCAGTTAGGCGGCGTCCTTTAGCGGGTCCCGCCTCTGGCCGCGGCCGGAGTTTGTAGACTGGACGGCGGACCGCAAGAGAACCAAAGGACTTCCGATGACTCACAGCCCAGCCTCACAGCAATACCGCGAAAAGCAGGCTGGGGACCTGCAACCCGGAGACTTTGTGTTCCTGCCCGGAGACGGGCCCGCAGAGGAAATCGCCAGTATCGAGGTCCAGGACGATGATTACGGCGTTGCCGCGCTGTTGGTGGTGACAACGGTCGACGGCGGCATCGCGCGTATCGCTGCCGGCTCCAGCGTGCCCGTGGGTGCCGGAGCTTCGGATGGCTCGGCGGCGCCAGGCTCCGCAGTCGTCCTGCCGCCTGAATCCGAAGCCGACGCGGACTCCAGCACCTCCACTGAAGACGAGGTGCAAGCAGCCGCGGGCTCCGCCGTCGTCGTCCCCCCACGCCCACAAACGCCACCAGCCGTCACCACTCCGGCCCCCGAAGAACTCGCGCTGATCCCCGAGCCGGACGGGACGCCTGAAGCTGTGGTGCGGGCCGCCGTCGCCAATCACAAGGGCAAGAACGGCGTTCAGGTGCTCGCCGAAAGGCTGGCGAAGGGCATCAACACCAAGTCCGGCAGCTGCCTCCGGGACCTCAGCAACCTGGCGTTCGATCTCTGCATCGTGCTGCGCGATCCGGACAACGCCCTGATGGTCGCGGATCTCCTGAACGTGCTGCCCTTTGACGGCAACCCGGACCGCTGGGCGTCGATCGAACGCGCCCTGGCGCTCTCCAGCTTCATCTGCCGTGAGGGCGGACAAACCGAACGAGCTGCCGTGTACGAGAAATTGCTGCGCGCGCACGAGTCGGAGGAAACAGACCCCTTCAAGGCACGCATCGCCACCAAGGTCCGCCAGCGCGCGCTTAACGAACCGAATCTGTACGACAAGGAAATCTTCCGCGCGATCGATAACGGCAATCATGAAGCCGAGCGCGAATGGCGGTTCCTCCGCCTCGAGTCGCTGCTGTTCCTGCGGGCCCACGGTGGATCGGAGACCCTGGGAGAAGAGGAACTGGGCCGGCGCATCGGCATCGAACTGGATGCTGTGCGCGCGTGAACCAGCTGTGTCCTGATTCGTCCGCCTAATCCCGGCACTTCTAAACTTCAAGACCTGTTTTAGAGACGGGAACGGCGGTAGATTCGGGGCCATGACGAACAATCTGAGCGTTGTGGTTAATGCCGACGCGCAGCAGGTTTGGACAATGCTGCGCGAACCCTCCCTGGTGGCTCAATGGCACGGATGGGAGGCCGATGACCTCGCCGACGAAATCAAGCAGATCTACTTCCACCCGGATGTGGTGGAAAATCCCGATCACACGAAGTTGACTGTGCATGGCGGGGACGAGTTCGAGCTCCACCCTGTTTCCGGCGGCACGGAAGTGAAGGTCACGCGCGCCGCGCTGGACCACGATTCCGAGTGGGCGGAATGGGACGAGGACATCACCCAGGGCTGGCTCACATTCCTGCACCAACTCCGTTTCGCTCTTGAGAGACACCCGCACGGTCAACGACGAACCCACTTCGTGTCCCTTCCGGGAAGTGGTGGGCCGGCCATTCAAAAGCTGGGGCTGGGCGATCTCCCGCCGGTCGGCGATGACTACTCCCTCACACTTGGAACCGGCGAGGAGATCTCCGGCCGGGTGTGGTTCAAGAGCCGTCACCAGGTGGGCCTCACCGTACATAGCTACGCCGAGCACGGCGATGGTTTGCTGATCGTTGCAGAGCAACTGCCGATCCCCGAGAAAAGGCCCGACGGCGGTTCCATGGTGATTGCCTCCACCTACGATTTGGGGGCCCACACCTTGGCGGACATCAGGTCCTCCTGGGACAAGTGGAAGGCTGAGAACTACAGTTCCTAGGCCGGGTTCCGCAGGTTACCCGCGGTAAAGCTGGCACACTTGGTAGCGTGCCAGCTTCCGCTTTCCTGCCCTCGTCGCCTCCGTCCACACCCGCCCGTGCCCTGCCGGATCTTTCTTCACGGCAATCCGGGTTCTCCTTTTCAGTGGGCCAGCGGCTGACTGAAACGTGTTCGCCGTCGGACGCCTTGGTCGAGGCCAACGGCGGCACTTTCCTGGGCCGGACCGGAACCATCACCACGCCGCACGGAACCATCCAGACGCCCGCGTTCATCGCCGTCGGGACCAAAGCCACAGTCAAAGCCGTCCTGCCCGAGTCGATTGCCGCACTCGGCGCGCAGGCTGTACTGGCCAACGCCTACCATTTGTACCTGCAGCCAGGCCCCGAAATCCTCGACGCCGCGGGCGGGCTGGGTGCTTTCATGAACTGGTCCGGGCCGACGTTCACGGATTCAGGCGGATTCCAGGTGATGAGCCTTGGTTCGGGCTTCAAGAAGGTCATCGACATGAAGAACGTGGACACTTCCGGGCCCGACGACGCGGTGGCGCCCGGCAAGGAACGGCTGGCGCATATCGATGACGACGGCGTGTGGTTCAAGTCGCACCTCAACGGCGACCGGCACCGCTTCTCCCCCGAAATTTCGATGCAGGTCCAGCACCAAATCGGCGCGGACATCATGTTCGCGTTCGATGAACTGACAACCCTGCAGAACTCCCGGTCGTATCAGGAGGAGTCGTTGGAGCGGACCCGGCTCTGGGCGCTGCGGTGCTTGGAAGAGCATGCCCGTTTGACGGTTTCCCGGGTGGGGAAGCCCTACCAGGCGCTGTTCGGTGTGATCCAGGGTGCCCAGTATGAGGACCTGCGCCGCAAAGCATGCCGGGACCTCGGCGCCATGCCATTTGACGGGTACGGGATCGGCGGTGCGTTGGAGAAGGAGAACCTGGGCACCATCGTGCGGTGGTGCAACGAGGAACTTCCCGAGGACAAGCCCCGGCACCTGCTGGGCATTTCCGAGCCGGACGATATCTTCACGGCTATCGAGAACGGTGCCGACACCTTCGACTGTGTCTCACCCACGCGTGTGGCCAGGAACTCAGCCTTCTACACGCCGTCCGGGCGCTTCAACTTGTCCGGTGCCCGCTACAAGGCCGATTTCGGGCCGCTGCAGGAGGGCTGTGACTGCTACGCCTGCCAGAACTACTCCCGCGCGTACATCCATCACCTGTACAAGGCCAAGGAAATGCTTTCGGCAACGCTCATTTCGATCCACAACGAGCGCTTCGTGGTGAAGATGGTGGACGACGCCCGGCTGGCCATCGAGTCCGGGGATTTCTTCGAGTTCAAGGCGGAGACCCTGGGCCGGTACTACTCGTAGCGTCGAGATCGCCGGAAGCCTGCGTGAGCGTGCGGAAACTTCCGGCGAACTCACACGGTTCCGGCGATCTCGGCCCGAGGCTAGGCTGCGGCTACCCCGTAGCTCGGCTCGCGCTTCTTGATGTAGCCAACTACCAGGACTGTGATCGGGACAAAGAGGAACTCGACGGCGGTCTTGTACACGAAGCCCACCAGGACGTAATTCGCGAACATTCCAAAGTCCGTGATGCCAATGACCGAGGCCGCGATGCTGCAAAAGATCAGCGTATCCACGAACTCGCCCACCACGGAGGAGCCCATGAGCCGGGCCCACAGGGTCTTCTCGCCCGTGCGCTCCTTCATCTTTACCAGGATCCAGGAGTTGATGGTCTGGCCGGCGAGGAAGGCCAGAAGAGAAGCGAGCACGATCTGGGGGACCGGTCCCAGTGCGCCTTCGATAGCGGCCTGCTTGGCGGTTCCATACTCGTCCGTGAAACCGGGAAGCACGATGATCACCCAGTAGCAGAGCGAGGCGAAGACGGAGAGGGCGAACGAGGTAATGATGGCCTTGCGGGCCACTTTGAAGCCGTAGACCTCGCTCATGACGTCGCCCAGGATGTAGGCCAGCGGGAACAGGAAGAATCCGCCATCAGTGATGATCGGACCAAGCACGACGCCCTTGGATGCGCCTATATTGGACAGGATCAGCACCACGGCCATGATGGCGAGCATGATGCCAAAGTACGGGGAGCCGATCGAGGCGAAGCGGGGTGCAGGCTTGCTCAAGGTGCTGGAGCCGGAAGGCGAGGGCATGGGTCATCCATTTCGTAGTGGTTCGCGCGGGCGCTGTTGATTCAGGCACCCGGCTGTATTAGCACTGTGGTTGGTGGGGCCGCCGGCCCAACACCGGTCTTATTGTCCCACCCCACCGATCCTCACTCACATCCTGACCCGCTTCCACCGATCCTCACTCACATCCTGACCCGCTTCCACCGATCCTCACTCAGCTAATCCCCCTTTCCGGGGAACGCTCGGTCACATCACACGGTGGTGTCAGCGGTTCACCGGGTTTTGACGCCGGAATCCGAGGTAGCGAGGAGTCTTGATCGCGTATTCGGCGTACTCACGGAAATATTCCGACAGTTCGCCTTCTTCGCGGAGCACGCCCTTGTGTTCCACGAGGATTCCAGCCGGCAAAGTCATGAGCACCCAGGATGAACCGGCGAGGATCCCCCCACCCAAGTGGATGAGCCACCACCCCACATACATTGGATGACGGGTTAGTGCGTATGGCCCGCTGGTCACCAATTCCTGCGGCCGCTCCAACTCGAAGCGGCTCGCCGAACGGCGGGCCCGCTCAGCCAAAGCCCAGGCATTCAGCCCTCCACCGATCACCAGCAGGCCAGAACCCGCAATCTTTTGAAGTGCTTCAGATCCTGGCAGTGGCCAGGGGAACCGTCGCTTCAGGACCACGTCGACAATCAAACCGGTCACCTGTCCCGGAGGAAGGGGCAGGTTGCCGAACACGCTCCTTAGTGCGGTCCAAGTACCCATGCCTGAACAGTAATCCCGTGGCCCATTCTTGTCCGCAACTAGGGACAGGATCTGAGAGAACGACCGCCAAAACCCGTCCGGATGTGAGAGAAGAACCGCCAAAAACCCGCAGGATGTGAGAGAAGAACCGCCAAAAACCCGCAGGACGTGAGAGAACGACCGCCAAAACCCCGCACGATGTGAGAGAGCACCCGGCTTGTGTGGGTGGGTCGCACACAAGGCTCCTACGACGGCGGCAGCCGGGTACCGCCGTCGTGCCTCCAGGCCATTTGAAAACCTAAGGAAGTGTTAGGAAATCCATTCCGGCGTTGGTTGTGCCGTGCATCACCAATAGTTTGGAATATGTCCTCTTCACCCATGGAGGACCTTTCTTAGTCGACGAAGAGCCATGCGCAAGGACGCCATGAGCACGAGCTTCATGGACAGAACGAACTCATGCGAGACACGGCTGCTGTCGCAGGCCGTCCAGGAAGGTTCATTGATGAGCACCCAACAAGCTGCGTCCCTCAGCGAGGCCGCACAGACACGCAAGGCCGTGAGCAACATTCTTAAAGGCTCCGCGGGCAACCTCGTGGAGTGGTTTGATCTCTACGTCTACACGGTTTTCGCGGCTTATTTCCAGTCGCACTTCTTCAACTCCTCGGACGATCTGCAGGCCGGGCTTGAGGCGATGGCTGTCTTCTCGACGTCGTTCCTCATGCGTCCGATCGGCAGCTGGTTCTTCGGCCGTTATGCAGACCGGAAGGGCCGCAAGGCTGCGCTGACCCTCAGCGTCACCATGATGTCGGCCGGATCGTTCGCCATCGCAATCCTCCCGACGCAGGACGTGATTGGCCTCTGGGCATTGATCCTGCTGGTGTTTATCCGTGTTGTGCAGGGTTTCTCGGTGGGCGGCGAATACGGCACCAGCGCCACTTACATGTCCGAGGCCGCGACTGCCAAGCGCCGGGGTTTCTTCTCCAGCTTCCAGTACGTGACGCTCATCGGCGGGCAGATGCTGGCGTTGCTGGTGTTGGTAATCCTGCAGAACACCATGAACAAAGAAGACCTGACCGCGTGGGGCTGGCGGATTCCTTTCGCGATCGGTGGCGTGGCTGCGTTGGTTGTCCTCTGGCTTCGCCGGTCCATGGAAGAAACCCTTTCCGCCGATCAGCTCCGCGCCGCGCACGTCAAGGTTGAAGGCGAGGCACAGCCGGGCACCATGAAGCTCCTGTTCACCAAGCACTGGAAGCCGCTACTCATCTGCATTGGCATCACGCTCGGTGGCACGGTGGCGTTCTACACGTACACCAACTTCATCCTGAAGTTCATGAACGATACGTCCGGCATCGCAAAGACCGATACCTCCGTCATCAACTTCTGGGCTTTGTTCATCTTCATGCTGCTCCAGCCGGTTTATGGCCTGATTTCCGACAAGATCGGCCGCAAACCGTTGCTGATCTGGTTCGGCGTCACCGGTGTGCTGTTCACTTGGCCGCTGCTCTCCACATTGTCCGGAACCAAGGATCCGTTCGTTGCGTTTCTCCTGATGCTCGGCGGCCTGCTCATGGTTGGCGGCTACACCTCGATCAACGCACTGGTGAAGGCTGAGCTGTTCCCCGCCTCGATCCGTGCCCTGGGCGTTGGCCTGGGATATGCGATCGCAAACTCGCTGTTCGGTGGCACGGTTCCGCTGATTGGTGCCGCCCTGCAGAAATCCGGGCAGGTGGACATGTTCTTCACCTACGTAACTGCGGCGATTTTCATCTCGCTGCTGGTGTACATCTTCGCGCTGAAGAACAAGAAGGCCACGCACCTGGATACCGAGCAGGGAAGCGCGTTCGCCGCGAAGGACCTTGGCTCGCGGGATGCCGACGAGGACAAGAAGGATCTCGCCCGCGCCTGAATCAGCTGGGTTGTGAGGCCCGTTCTGCGCTCTTTGGTCACTCCTAAGGGCGCAGAGCGGGCCTCACAACGTTAAGCTCTAGTAGCGAACCAGCCCACCAGCCCATAAGGATCAGACCGTGCACGTGCTCATCGTCGAGGATGACGACGCCATGGCGTCCGCCTTGAGCGCTGCCGTTGCATCCGCCGGCCACAAAGCCACAAGAGTGTCCCGTGGCGAGGACGCGCTCCTGGGGCATCGGCATCACGAAGTGATCCTGCTCGATCTCGGTTTGCCGGACTTGGACGGTCTGGAAGTGCTACGGAAGCTGCGACAGGTCACGCAGGTCCCCATTCTGATCCTCACTGCGCGCGACGACGAACGAAGCGTGGTCCTGGGTCTTCGTTCCGGTGCCGATGACTATCTGGTCAAGCCTGTGAAGCTTGTGGAATTGCTGGCAAGGATCGAAGCTGTGACGCGCCGGACCCACCGTGCCGGGCTTGCGGCACCCCACAGCATCCAGGTGGGAGACGTCAGGGTGGACCTGGACCGCAGGATCGCATCTGTTGGCGAAAGGGAACTCTCCCTGACCGCAACAGAGTTCGAACTTCTCAGCCTCCTGGCAAGGAATGCAGGATCAGTAGTGACAAGGGAACAGATCCTCGATGCCCTCTGGGGTGATGCCTTCGTAGCCAACTCAAGGTCCCTCGACGTCCACCTCACCGGCCTCCGGTCCAAACTCAAGCTGCCCGGTTTCATCATCAACGTCCGCGGCGTGGGATACCGCGTGGAGCAGGGATGAAACTCCGCGTCCTGGCCATCCTGAGCGTGATCGCAGTGCTCATTGTGGTCACCGTGTCCAGCGTGATCCTGACGTCGGCCGGCAGGGAGCTCACACAGGAACTCCAGATCAACCGCGTCACGTCATTGAACCGCTTCGCCCAGCTTGCCAATGATGCGTCTTTGGACAACGACACCACGCAGCTGCAACGCGAAATGGACCGCTATTCCCAGCTCTACGGTGAAGGGATCCTGATCCGCCTGCAGCCGCAGACAGTGCGCTCAGGCGGCCTCAGTGAGGACCGGGCCGAAGTCCGTGAGGCATTGAACCGGGCGAGCTTGAACCTCAGCGACACCACGCTCAGCCCGCTTAGGCCCTTCGGATCCGGGACGGAGGTCATCTCGAGGTCCTTCGGCACAGCCAGCCAGGTACTTGGGGAGGCCGTCCTTGAAGTCAATCCCGAGGCGGCCCGGCAGAAATTGCGGGAGCGGTGGCTCGTCGTCGGGCTTGCCGCAGTGGCGCTCGGGGCGCTCCTGCTTCTGGCAGCGGCCCGCGTCACCGCCTGGGTTCTGCGGCCGGTCCATCGCCTGAGCAACGCCGTCCATGAACTTGAGACAACGGGCAAGACGAGCCACCTTCCCGACGCCGGTCCGCCCGAGCTGCGGGAGCTGAGTCGTTCGTTCACCGCGATGGCCAACACCGTCACGGAGAGCATCGATTCGCAGCGCCAACTGATCGCCGACACATCGCACGAACTACGGAACCCGGTGGGTGCTTTGCGGCTCCGGATCGATCTGCTGCAACTGGCGCTGAAGTCGGAGCCCGAGAAAGCCGCCGCGGCCGGCGTGGTTGCTGAGCTTGAGCGTGTGGAGGCAATTCTCGACGGCGTGCTGAAGCTGGCTACGGCCGAGCACCGCGCTTTCGAGGGATCTGCCCGCGCAGATCGCGCAACCGGGCACAAACACCACACGGTCATCGACCCCTTCCCTGTCCTGCAGGGCGAGGTGGAGCGGGCGATGCCTGCTGCTGAACGCGCGGGTTCGACGATCGCGCTGGCGCAGCCGGAGCAACCGCTCCACCTCGCCTGCAATCCGGACGAATTGGCGCATATGGTGGGTGAGCTTCTGGCCAACGCCATCAAGTACGCCCCTGGCGCCCGGATCACGGTGGCAACGAATCAGACAGCAGGAGGGGTCGCCGTCGAGATTTCCGACGACGGTCCCGGGCTTTCCGCCGAGCAGCGCACCGCCTCCACAACGCGGTTTTGGCGGGCGCCGCAGCACAGCAAGATCGCCGGGAACGGCTTGGGCATGACGATCGTGGACCGTTTGGCGCATGCGAACGACGGTGAGCTTGTGCTTGAGGGAAGAGAACCGCACGGACTGACGGCCCGTCTTGAGTTCCAACACCCGCCGGGTGGCCGGGATGAGTAGCAGGATCATGCCAAGAAGGGCAGTTCTTAGAGCCGGGCTGTCGGCTGGTTTGGCTGGCGTACTGCTGCCGGTATCCACCTCCTGCACCCCTGACGAGAAGCCGCAAAAGCTAACGGTCGCCGGGGGTGAACCAGGTGGCTTTTACCTGGAGTTCGCAACCTTGTTCGCGGAGTTGCTCCAACGCGAGGGTGTAGCCGAAACGGCCGTGCCGCTGACCACTGGCGGAAGCCTGGAGAACATCCGGCGCGTGTTGTCCGGCGAGGCGACGTTCGCCGTCGCGCTTGCCGACGCAGCTGCCCAGGCTGCAGCGACCCCTCAGCCTGGCGGGAATCTTGTGGCGCTCGGAAAGGTGTACCAAAACTATGTTCATTGCATCGTGCGCGAGGACAGCGGCCTCCGCTCCTTCGCCGATCTGGCCGGGAAGACGGCCGGTGTTGGCGAGGTGGGCTCGGGAACGTCACTGACCGTGCCGCGCATCATCTCCGCAGCACCGGCGGGAATGGGTCTCAAGCAGGTGAATCTCGGGCTGAACCAAGGCTTGGCAGCGTTGCGCGATGGCTCCATCGATGCCCTCTTCTGGTCCGGCGGCGTGCCAACCGCCGCCATCGCATCCACGGCCAATGAAATCGGACTCCGCCTGATCGACCTATCCGAGCACATCAAGGCCATGCGCGAACAGTACGGCGTGTTCTACGACCGTGTCCTGATCCCCGCCAAGAGCTACAGGGACGCCTCTGCAACGTGGACCGTGGGTGTGGCCAACCTGCTCCTGTGCCGCAGCGACCTGGCCGACCACCTGGTTTCAGAGTCCGTGAAACTGCTGGTGCAACGGGCTCAGGAACTGGTCCCGAAGACGAGCACCGGAGTGCAATTCCTCAGCCCTGAGACGCTCATAAACACCGCGGGCGTGCCCCTTCACCCGGCGGCCGAAACCGCCTATCGGACACTTCACGGCTAACGCGCGCGCTGCCGCCGTGCCCCAAAAATCGGGGCACCACCGCGCAAATGGCAAGATGTAAGACATGACTTCAGCCGTTGCACCTGCCATTGCACTGACCATCGCCGGCTCCGAAGCGACCGGCGGTGCCGGCGCGCAGGCCGACCTCAAGACCTTCCAGGAACTGGGAGTGTTCGGCATCGCGAACCTCACGTGCATCGTTTCCTTTGATCCCCAAGACAATTGGAACCACCGCTTTGTGCCGGTTGACCAGCAAGTCATCGCGGACCAATTGGAAGCGACGACGGCGGCCTACGGTCCCGCTTCCGGCGCACCTTCGGTTCTGGATACGGTGAAGATCGGCATGCTCGGGAGCCCGGCAACCATCGGCACTGTTGAGCGGGCGTTGGCCGATGGCGTTTTCGCGAACGTGGTCCTTGACCCGGTCCTGATCTGCAAAGGACAGGAGCCTGGCCACGCCTTGGATACCGACCAAGCCTTGAAAGCGCAGATCCTGCCTCTGGCGACGTTCGTGACACCAAACCATTTCGAGGCCGAATCACTGTCCGGGCTTCAGATCACGGATGAGGAAGGCCTGAAGGACGCTGCCATTCGCATTCACGAGATCAGCGGAGCAGCAGTCCTCGCCAAAGGTGGGGTGCGGCTGGAAGGCCCGGACGCCGTCGACGTTTACTACGACGGCGAAACGCTGGAAGTCCTCCGCGCTCCGAAGGTTGGCGACGTGGCCGTGTCCGGTGCCGGCTGCTCCCTGGCTGCGGCGGTGACGGCTGAACTGGCCAAGGGTGCCACGCCCTTGGAAGCTGCCCGCACTGCGAAGGCGTTCGTTACCGCTGGTATTGCGAACCGCGTGGCGTCGGGTGCTCCGTTTGATGCCCTGTGGCAGGGCGGATCCCGCTAGCGCGAGACCTTGCCCATGAGCGAGGCTATCGGACGCAGGAACAGCGGGCGGGCCAGGAACCAGGCGGCCGCAGTAAAGACGATTGAGGCCGCGAAAATGCCGAAGCCCCACCAGCTGTAGTCGTTGTTCGAGGCGTACATATGGTTCAGGTTGTTCAGGGCCCCGGTGGCCAGGACCAAGGTGACGTGGACGATCACGAACGCCACAAAGTAGATCATCACCGGGAAGTGGATCTGGCGGGCGAGCTCGATGGGGTAGAACTTGTTGATCGCTGCCTTTTTCGGCCACGCACCGGACATCCGGAGGCCGGTGATGATTGCCAGCGGCGCGGCGATGAAGACGGTGACAAAGTACGTCAGCAGCTGCAGGCTGTTGTAGTTGTTCCAGCCGTTCTCAACCGGCCAATTAAGCGACGCGTACTGCAAGGCGGCGGACAGAGCGTTGGGGAAGACGTCCCAGTTGGTGGGGATGATCCGCAGCCATTGGCCGGTCGCGAAGAGCAGGACGATGAAAATGATGCCGTTCAACACCCACAAGGCATCCAGCGTGAGATGGAACCAGAGATCCAGGCTGATCTTTGTGGGCGGGTTCTTGGTCTTGATGAAGCCTTTGTTGTTCCGGGTCCAGTTCGCGGCGGGTCGCGTGGTGGTGCGGACCTGCCAGCCGGATCGGATGATCAGGACCAGGAAGAACATGTTGAGGAAGTGCTGCCAGCCGAGCCAGGCAGGGAAACCTGTGGGGGTGCCTTCGGGGATCGCTGAGTGTCCAGGGTAGTCCACCAGGAACTGCTGGACGGGTTGCAGCGTCCGCAGCCACTGCGCGATGAGCACCAGGACCAGCGCCACCACCAACGCTATGGCGGTAACGACGACGGGCTTGAACCACCTGTTCGACGTGATCCCGGACGACTTGCTTGAAACGGACATCAGGCCGCGTTCCTCTCTGGCTTGTTTGGCGTGCGACCAGTTGGCGCTCTCTCATAGCGATTCAACCAGTTGCAGCGCGACGGTAAAAACGGCACCCGGGTTTCGAGGCGTTTGACGTCAAAAATCGCAGCATTCGGATACATACCGCAACACATATTTCTAGAACGAGCTTCTAAGATTGTTTCCTTTAGTTGATTGACGGTCAAGGGGTTTGATTGCTTAAAGTTTCAGATTGGTGAAGGTACGATTCCAGAAAGAAGCCCGACGACACTCCGGCAAAACTGCATGTCGCGGCGAAGGGAGCATCCTTGGTTCGGAAAACATCCAACGCGGCAGTCCATGCCGGCTCGTGGCAATGGACCCGGACAGCCGCCACCCGACGAAACCTCCTGGATGCGGCGAGGGACGTTTTCTGCGAGCACGGCTTCACCGACGCCAGCATTTCGGACGTCGTGGCCCGTTCCGGGTCAAGCGTCGGCAGCCTGTATCACCACTTCGGGGGCAAGACCGAACTCTTCCTGGCACTCTGGGATGACTATCAAAACGAACATGAAAGGCTCGTCGCCGCGGCTGTAGCAAAGGCCAGGAAGTCAGGCGAGAACGATCCGCTGGCCCTGTTCAACGTAGGCAGCCGCAGCTACTTCGACTACACCTGGAAACACCGGGACCTGGAGCGGGTCTTCATCGAAGGTGATACTCCCCCTGGGTTCGAGGTACTGCGGCGCGAACGTGGACGCGAGTGGGTTCGGCAAAATTCCGTGCTGCTGAGAGCCAGCGATGACACTCTGGGAAAGCTCACGGTCGCGGTTATCACGGACATCGTCACTCTGGCCGGGAACGAGGTCGCCTTGAGTTCGTCCAAACGGGAGGCGGACGACGTCGTTGAGGCTGCGGCAGTGCTGGTGGGACGGCTGGTTCGCTAGCTTAACGCTCTCTCACATCCCGACGCGTTTCCCCCATCGCTCTCTCACATCCCGACCCGTTTCCCCCATCGCTCTCTCACTTCCCGTCCCTCAGCGTGGATCAGCAACCCAACCCGTGAACAACGGCATACCGGTCTCCACATGCACAATCTGGTAGTGGAACGGGTGGTCAAGGACGATTTCACGATCCGGAATCATGGCTGCGGAGTCTTTGGCGTTGATCTGGGTCACCGCGGATGCGATGGTTCCCTTTTCAGCAACGGTAATGTTGGCTGCTTGCGCCGCCTGCGTCAGTTTCATGCCCTGTTGGATTACATCGAAATCGGTGTCCGTGGCGAGGGCCTCCTTGAGTCCGAGCGTTTCGAAGACCCTTCGCAGGTCGAACGTGGTCTTGTGGTCCCACTTAGGCAGGCTGATCCGGACCATGTCCTGCGCCGCGCGTCCCAACCGTGCTGCCGCGTCCGAAAGCACCTCCGGCGAAACCGCAGCCGGACTTTCGGAACCCGGAGTACCGCCGTCGGGCAGTACCAGCCGCATGACGAAACCTTCGGCGTAAGGCAAGTCCACAGCTTTCCATCCGACGCCTTCGGCGTACGCCATGCTGAGGCCTCCGTGCATAGTAGGAACGGAGACGACTTCCCCGCCGGCCTTGCGGAAGGGCTGATCCGACGTGTCGTTGGCATCGAAGGGCACCTGCCAAGCCGCGGCGAAGTAGAGCGCGTTGAGCAGACTGAAGGTGTTATCGGGATCGTACTTTGCGGGTGCTTCCTTGATCCTGCCACCCGTGTTCCTGCTTACCCATTGGTCGATGGCAGGTTTGGTCGCCGCCTCATCCTGGAAGGACACCGGGTACACACCCGTGCCATAGTGCTTTGCGAGCGTGGCCAGAAAGTCCTTTCCGGTGGGGATGCCCTTGTCGACGAACAGTCCGTTGGCTGCGTGCATGACGGGTTTGCGTGGCGGGTCGTCCTCGTCCACGCTTCCGGGGTCGCCGTCATACTTTTCCAGCGCCGCGAGTACGGCGTTCATGGCTTCGTCGCGACCCTCGATGGGCAACGCCAGGACTGAATCCATCTCAGCGGCCGTTTCACCGGATGCTCCGGCTCGCAGCATGCCGAGCGCGAACAACAGGCTGGCGGGCGACGAAACAACGTTCCCGTTCGCGGCATCCCCTCCGTCCGCGAGCAGTGTCGCGCCGAGCTTGCGCGCAGAGGCATTCAGCGCCTCGCGTTGGGCAGGGTATTCCGCCGCTTGGACCGAAACCCGCGTAACGCCGTCGGCCTTTAAGAGCCCGACGTCGGCTGGTTGCGGCGCGCAGGCACTGATTGTCCCCGAACCGCTCGCCAACATGGCTGCCGCTACTACCGCGACTACTTTCCGAACTCGATACATGCCGATCCCCCCATTTGGTGTTCTCCTCACATGCTGCACGCTTTGCCTTCGGAACTCACGCGATCTGAGAGAGGGATTGCCGAATGTGGCCGGAATGTGAGCGAGCATCACGGAAAAACGGTCAGGAAGTGAGCGAGCATCACGGAAAAACAGTCAGGAAGTGAGCGAGCATCGGGTTAGCGCGCCGAGTGCGCCGCCAGGAAGCTGTACACCTCGGTCTCGTCCACGCCAGGGAACGCGCCGGGCGGCATGGCGGCGAGCAGGTGTGAGTGGGCACGGGCTGAGGGCCACGCATTGCCTGCCCACTCGTTGGCCAGGGACGCCGGGGGCCGTTTGCAGCAGTTCGGATCCGGGCAGGTCGAGGTTGCCCGGGCATTCGTCTCGCGCCCCCGGAACCACTTCACATGCTGGTACGGCACGCCGATGCTCAGCGAAAACTCCCCGCTGGCCGAGCGCTCGGTCCGGGCCGTACACCAGTAGGTACCCGAAGGCGTGTCCGTGTATTGGCTGTATGCGCTGAACTTGTCCGGTACGTCGAACACTGCCCGCGACGTCCAGGCCTTGCACGACGGCTGACCTTCGATGGCGCCCGTGTGGTCCTGTGGGAAGGTCACGCCGTCGTTCTCGTAGGCCTTGTAGATGATCCCGGATTGGTGCGTCTTCTGGAAGTGTGTGGTGATGCCGAGGTGCTTGGTGGCCAGGTTGGTGAAGCGGTGCGCAGCGGTCTCATAGGACACAGCGAAGGCGTCGCGGATGTCCTCCACGGCGATTTCCTTGGCGGCCTTGGCCTTTTGGAGGAACTCAACGGTGGCATGCTCCGGCAACAACAAAGCTGCAGCGAAATAGTTGGTGGCCACGCGCTGGGCCAGGAAATCCCCGTAGTTGCGCGGAGTTTCGTGCCCCAGGACGTAGTGGCCAAGCGCCTGCAGGAGCACTGATCGCGGGTCGTGATCCTGCCGCTGGTTCTGCGTTAGATAAATTCTGCGGTTCTTCAAATCCGTCACGGAGCGCGTGGAATGCGGCAAATCACCTACGTGGTGGAGGGTGAATCCGAGGTTCTCGGCGATGTCCGCAATGACGTGCTGGCTCAGTGGTCCGGTGGTGTAGCCGACCCCTTTAAGGACCTTCTGCGCCTCGGCCTCATACTCGGGGAAATAGTTACCGCGCTCACGCATCATGGCACGCAACTCGCCGTTCGCGCGGCGGGCTTCTTCCGGCGTCGCGACCTGCTCGTTAAGTTTGCGTTCGAGCTCCTGAAGCAGCCCCACCTGCGACTCCAGCACATCCAGCGGAAGCCGCGAGCTGATGCGGATTTTGGGCAGGTTCAGCGACTCGTAGAGCGGTCCGCGCTGGTACCGTTCCAGCTCGATCTCCAAGGCCGCTCGACGGCTAGGCGGCTCGGCGCCGAGCAGCTGGTCGATGCTCACATTAAGCGAGCTGGCCAGCGACTGCAGCAGCCCGAGTTTGGGCTCGCGCTTGCCGTTTTCGATCAGGCTCAACTGACTGGGCGCGGTCCCGACGGCGGCGCTCAAGTCGTCCAGCGTCAGGCCGGCCTGCTTGCGCAAGTGGCGCACGCGGCGGCCAAGGCTGATGACGTCCAGTTCGGGGGACGTAGGGGACGACGACGGCGACGCGACTTCGCGGTTCCAGCTCACAGGCGACATTTCTTGAGAATACGCGAAGAACTGCGTTTCTTTCCATAGTTTTCCTCTAGAAAGGCTATTGAAAGTGCAGAAAAGTAGGTCTCACGAAAAGAAACACAGACCCCCGGTAAGCCTGCCGACGCAGCAAAGACGCAGCGGAGGCCGGCCCGGGCACCATCAAGGAGATATGCAATGACCGCATCATTTGAACCAGCAGAGTCCGCACAGACTGCAGAGCAGCAGGCAGCAGCGCTGGAGCTTGAGTGGTCCGCCAACCCGCGTTGGGAAGGCGTCACCCGTGATTACTCGGCCACCGACGTCGTCCGCCTCCGCGGTCGCGTCTCCGAAGAGCACACCCTGGCCCGCCGCGGTTCGGAGAAGCTGTGGAAGCAGCTCACCGAGGAAGCTCCCACCGGCGGCTACACCAACGCCCTGGGTGCCCTGACCGGCAACCAGGCTGTGCAGCAGGTCAAGGCGGGCCTCCGTGCCATCTACCTTTCTGGCTGGCAGGTTGCCGCGGACGCCAACCTCTCGGGCCAGACGTACCCGGACCAGTCCCTGTACCCGGCCAACTCGGTCCCCCAGGTTGTCCGCCGCATCAACAACGCCCTGCTCCGCGCAGACCAGATCGAATATGCCGAGGGCGTCAAGACTGTTGAGGACTGGTTGGTTCCGATCGTCGCCGACGCCGAAGCCGGCTTCGGTGGCCCGCTGAACGCCTACGAACTCATGAAGTCCATGATCACCGCCGGCGCCTCGGGCGTTCACTGGGAAGACCAGCTCGCATCGGAGAAGAAGTGCGGTCACCTCGGCGGCAAGGTTCTGATCCCCACCCAGCAGCACATCCGGACCCTCAACGCAGCACGCCTCGCAGCCGACGTCGCAGGCACCCCGACCGTCGTCATCGCCCGTACCGACGCCGAAGCCGCAACGCTGATCACCTCCGACGTCGACGAGCGCGACCAGGAATTCATCACCGGCGAACGTACCGCCGAGGGCTTCTACAAGGTCCGCAACGGCATCGAACCCTGCATCGCCCGCGCCAAGGCCTACGCGCCCTACTCGGACCTGATCTGGATGGAGACCGGCACCCCGGACCTGGAACTTGCCCGCAAGTTCGCCGAGTCGGTCAAGGCCGAGTTCCCCGACCAGATGCTTTCCTACAACTGCTCCCCGTCCTTCAACTGGCGCAAGCACCTGGACGACACCACCATTGCCAAGTTCCAGCGCGAACTCGGTGCCATGGGCTTCACGTTCCAGTTCATCACCCTGGCCGGCTTCCACGCCCTGAACTACTCGATGTTCGACCTCGCCCACGGCTACGCCCGTGAAGGCATGAGCGCCTACGTCGAACTCCAGGAGAAGGAATTCGCCTCCGAGTCCCGCGGCTACACCGCCACCAAGCACCAGCGCGAAGTCGGCACCGGCTACTTCGACGACATCGCCACCGCGCTCAACCCGAACGCATCCACCCTCGCACTGGTCGGATCGACCGAAGAGGGCCAATTCCACTAAAACTTGCCCAAGTAAGTAGCAGTAGATGCCGTTATGAACGTCCAAAACGGAATCTACTGCGACTCAGTTGGGTCCCTGAAAGGACACTCCCATGAACAGCTTCACCGACAACTTCACTATCAACGGCATCACCATTACCGCGCAGCCCATTTGCCGGCAGAACGAGGTCCTCACGCCGGACGCCCTTGAGTTCATCGGCAAGTTGCACCGGGCTACGGCTGATCGTCGTCAGGAGCTGATGCAGGCACGGCATGCCCGCCGCAACCAGATTTCCAGTGGCCAGGATCCCCGTTTCCTGCCGCAGACCGAGGCCATCCGGAATGACCCGTCGTGGCGCGTCGCTCCCCCGGCTCCGGGCCTGGAGGACCGCCGCGTGGAGATCACGGGCCCGGTGGATAAGAAGATGACCATCAACGCCCTGAACTCGGGTGCGAAGGTGTGGCTGGCCGACATGGAAGATTCCTCCACACCGACGTGGCGCAACGTCATCCAGGGCCAGCTGAACCTGACTGACGCGCTGGAACGGCGCATCGACTTCACGTCCCCTGAGGGCAAGGAATACAAGCTCAAGCCTGCAGGGGACCTGCCCACCATTGTGGTCCGTCCCCGCGGCTGGCACCTGCCCGAGAAGCACATGCTCATCGACGGCAAGCCGATCGCCGGTGGCGTAGTGGACTTCGGGCTCTTCTTCTTCCACAACGCCCGCCGCCTGCTCGCCCAGGGCAAGGGCCCGTACTTCTACCTGCCCAAGATCGAGAACCACCTCGAAGCCCGCCTGTGGAACGACATCTTCGTCCTGGCCCAGGACCTGCTCGGCATCCCTCAGGGCACCATCCGCGCCACCGTGCTGATCGAAACCATCACGGCCGCGTTCGAGATGGAAGAGATCCTGTACGAACTGCGGGACCACGCTTCGGGGTTGAATGCCGGCCGCTGGGACTACATCTTCTCCCTGATCAAGAACTTCCGTACCCGCGGCCCGCGCTTCGTGCTCCCGGACCGCGGCCAGGTAACCATGACGCAGCCGTTCATGCGCGCCTACACCGAACAACTGGTCCGGGCCTGCCACCGCCGCGGTGCCATGGCCATCGGTGGCATGGCTGCAGCTGTTCCGAACCGCAAGGACGAAGCAGCCAACCAGGCCTCGTTCGAGAAGGTCCGTGCAGACAAGACCCGTGAAGCCAACGACGGCTTCGACGGCTCCTGGGTTGCCCACCCGGACCTCGTGCCCGTGGCCCGCGAAGTGTTCGACTCCGTGCTCGGTGACAAGCCGAACCAGCTGGACCGCAGCCGCGAGGACGTCACCCCGGATGACCGGGCGCTGATCGACATCGCCAGCACCGAAGGCACCATCACCGAGGCCGGCGTTCGCCTGAACATCGAGGTAGGCATCCGCTACATCGAGTCCTGGCTCAGGGGCAACGGAGCCGTGGCCATCCACAACCTCATGGAAGACGCCGCCACCGCCGAGATCTCCCGCTCCCAGCTCTGGCAATGGATCCACTCCCACGCCATCACCGAACACGGCGACATCATCAGCCGTGAATGGGTCCAGGACATGCTGGACGAGGAATACGCCCGACTGGAACGCTTCGACGGAGACCGCTTCGCTGACGCCCGCGCCATCTTCGAAGAAGTCACCCTGGCCGAGGAATTCCCCACCTTCCTGACCATCCCGGCCTACGCCCGTTTCCTCACCGAAGCCCGTGAAGAGGCCACGGAAGAGGAACTCGTCGCCGCCTAGATCCACTGGGTAGCGACACACCAAGCCCCGACGCTGGGCTGCCTGCACTCTTCGCAACAAGTGACCCCGATGGTCGGGGAGGCAGCCCAGCAGCGGAGTATCCACCCAAATAGGTCGCAGTTAAGCGCGTTTTGACGGCTCAAAACGCGCTTAACTGCGACTCAGTTGGGTAAACCCGACGGCGGCACTCACCTACCGCTGCCGGGCCACCCAGCGCACGGACAACGTAACGCACACACAGAACGCGAGCACCGAACCAAGGATCACCAGCAGCGGCACGGTCCAGCCCTCGGACACTCCATGGACGTACCCGATGACGGTTGGCGCCAGGGCTGCAACCAGGTAGCCCACACCTTGGACGACGGCGGACATCTTCCCTGCCGAGGCCTGGTCCTTGGCGAACTTGATGATGGCAATGAACACGACCGTGATGCCGCCACCCTGCGCAATGCCGCCCATGGAAGACCACATCCACCACAAACCAGGCGCCAGGAGCAAGCCCACGGGAACGGTCAGCCACAACGCACTCAAGGTGACGGCCACCGTCGTCGTACTGGCAAAGCGGGCCAGGAGCGGTACACCCAGCCCGCCCACAATCGCGAAGATCTGGAACAGCGATGAGCCTGCACCGGCCTCGGCGGCGCCCATGCCGAGTTCGTCGGACAGGAAGCTTGGCAGCCAAGCGGTGACGCCGTAGTAGGAGAACGCTTGGCCGGCGAAGCCAAGCGTCAGGCCAGCGGTTAGCCAGCCCACGCCGGCAACCTTCCCCGGCCCGGAGGGAGAAGCAGCTGGAACCGCGGCTGGCACAAACGCCCGGCGCGCACCAACAGTTGGCACCCAGAACAGGATTGCGGCCAAGGCCAGGAGTGCACTCGCCGCGAGGGAAAGCCGCCAGCCCACCAGTTCAGCAAGCGGCGCAGTGGCCACCGAGGTAAGGAAGGACCCGATGTTCAGCGCCGCCGTGTAGACGCCCATTGCGGTTGCCTGCCGCCGCGGCGCAAAGTCGCGCCGGATGATGAGCGGCACGGCGATATTACCGATCGTAATGGCCACACCGATGATCACCGTCCCCACCATCACCGGAATACCACCGCCGCTGGAGCGGATCACGACGCCGGCCAGCACGCCGAGCAGCGTGAGCATCACCGCGAATTCGGCACCCAGCCTGCGGCCGGCCATCGATGCCAGCGGCGAGGCAAGCGAGAAGCAGAGCACCGGGATACCAGTCAACAGACCCAGTTCAACAGGCGAGAATCCGAGGTCGGCCTGCAGCGAATCCACCACGGGGGCCACAGCTACGAACGGCCCACGCATGTTGAGCGCGATCAGCCCGATGCAGGCAAGGATCAACCATCCCCGGGGAACTTTGGCGAGGAACTGGCTCATGGCGTGCGCTGGAAGGTGGCGGGAAACGTTTTCATCACCTTCATTGCTATCACGCCGCCACCGGCCATCCGGTCACAAACGGCGTCTATCCAGCTGCTTGGAGCGTGGCTTCAATCACTGCCGGTGAGAGCACGTACTGCGTCACCATCTGGCTGGCGCCCAGAATTGCGGCGCGGTCACCGGCCATGGAAATGCCGATCCGGAGGTGCGTGGTGGCCAACGGCAGCGACCGCCGGTAGACAACCTCGCGAATGCCGGCAACCAGGTGTTCGCCAGCCTCCCCCACGCTGCCGCCGATGATGATCATGGACGGATTGAGCAGGTTGACCACGGTGGCCAGCACATCCCCGACATCCCGTCCCGCCTGCCGCAGCGCCTGGATGGCCTGCAAATTTCCTTCGGCTACCAGGCGGAGAACGTCCGCTCCCGTGGCGGCTTCGAGGCCTTGCGCCTTGAGTTGGCGCGCGACGGCGGGACCTGAGGCGAGCGCTTCGAGGCATCCGTAGTTGCCACAACGGCAGAGGACGTCGTCGCCGCGGGGCACTCTCACGTGTCCGAGGTCCCCTGCAGTGCCGTTGGCGCCGCGTTGCAGCTGGCCGCTGCTGATGATCCCTGCGCCGATGCCGGTGGCGACTTTGATGAACAGGAAATTCTCGTGATCAGGCCAGTAGGCGGTCCGTTCGCCGAGCGCCATGATGTTGACGTCGTTGTCCACCAGCACGGGTACTAGCAGTGAGCGCTGGACGTAAGGGACGACATCGAATCCGTCCCAACCGGGCATGATGGGCGGCTTGACCGGCCGTCCGGTGGCGTGTTCCACAGGGCCCGGAAGGCCGATGCCCATTCCTGCGAGGTCGCCCGGTTCCCGTCCCGCTTCGGCCAGCAATTCGCGGCCCGCGCTGATGACCTTGCCCAGCACGACCTCCGGGCCGTCCGCGACTTCCTGTGAGAGGCGCCGTTCGGCGAGGACACTTCCGCTGAGGTCTGTGACGGCGACAATCACGTGGGTCGCTCCGACGTCGACGGCCAGGACTACGCGCGCGGCGGGGTTGAAGGCAAAGCGCGACGGCGGCCTGCCGCCACTGGATGTTGCCTCACCGGCAGGGCCCACGAGACCGGATCCGATCAGGGCGTCGATGCGGGAAGCGACGGTGGAGCGGGCGAGTCCTGTGGTGAGGGCAAGCTCAGCACGGGTCCGGGCTTGGCCGTCCCGGAGGAGCTGGAAGAGGTCCCCGGCACGTGAAAGGTTACCTGCGTCCTGCGCGGGGGCGTCTTTTCCGCCTTGGTGTCCGGGTCCTGAGGTCATGCCATTAGTGAAGCACGATTGCTTATGCGTGTCATGCAGCAGAAGTTTGTCGGCCATATTTCAACTTTTGCTTGACGCTCGGCAAAAGTCCCCCTAGGTTGTGAGGAGCAGCACATCACCCCCTTGGATGCCGGAAATCAGCGGCATCGATTTGCCTCCACCCACAACGACGAGGAGAGACAGTGTCATATTCGATCCAGCTCTACACGGTCCGAAAGGCCCTTGAAGAGGATCTGGCGGGAACCATCCGGCGCCTGGCCGACATCGGCTTCACGATGGTTGAGCCCTACCGTTTTGTTGCCAAGGCCGAAGAACTTAAGCGGGCATTGACGGAGAACAACCTCACCGCCCCGTCCGGCCACGCTCCCTTGCTTAGCGATGACCAGGACGCAATCTTTGCCGCTGCGCAGCAGCTGGGTATCGGAACTGTCATTGACCCGCATGTTCCGATCGAGCGCTGGAACACCATCGAGGACATCAAGGCCACCGCCGAGCAGCTCAATGCCGCCGCTGCCAAGGGATCCGAGTACGGCGTGCGCGTCGGTTATCACAACCACTGGTGGGAAGTTGAATCCGTCATCGATGGCAAAACTGCGATCGAACACCTGGCCGACCACCTCGATCCTGAGGTCGTCCTGGAGCTCGACACGTATTGGGCGGCAGTAGGTGGGCAGAACCCCGCTGAACTCCTGGCCCGGCTTGGTGACCGCGTGAAGTTCATTCACGTCAAGGACGGTCCCGTGACCTCGGACCCGTCGAGCCAGCTCGCCGTTGGTGCCGGCCAGATGCCTATCTGGGACGTCTTGAACGCCGCCGGCTCACTTGAAGCAGCGGTCGTGGAACTGGACGACTTCCAGGGCGACATGTTCGATGCCGTAGAAGACAGCTACAACTACCTCAACGCCGGGAAGGTGTCCGCATGAGCCACGCAGCAGGGGCCGCCTTCCGTTCTCTGACATCAAGCCCTGTCGGTTCAGGCCCGGTGGGCGTCGGCATCATCGGCGCAGGTGTCATCAGCAAGCAGTACCTCGACAACCTGACAAGCTTCCCTGATGTCCGCGTTGTGGCGATCGGCGACTTGTTCGAGGAGGCCGCAGCCACCCGGGCCAACGAGTACGGCATTCCCGTGCACGGTGGCATTGATGCTGTCCTCGGCCACCCGGAAGTGGAGATTGTCATCAACCTGACTATCCCCGCTGCCCACGTGGAAGTTGCCACGCAGGCTGTGAACGCTGGCAAGCACGTCTGGAGCGAAAAGCCGTTCTCCCTGGACCGGGAAAGTGGCTTGGGCCTGCTCAAGGCAGCCGACGCAGCCGGCGTCAGGCTGGGTTGCGCCCCGGACACGTTCCTCGGCGCCGGCCTCCAAACTGCCCGCCGGATGATCGAACGCGGCGACATCGGCACTCCACTGACAGCATTGACCTTGATGCAGTCGCCGGGTCCGGAATCCTGGCACCCGAATCCCGCCTTCCTCTTCCAGGACGGTGCGGGCCCTCTGTTCGACATCGGCCCTTACTACCTGACCACGCTTGTGCAGACCTTCGGCAGCATCCGCAAGGTGGGCGCTTTCGGTTCCAAGTCCCGCGAAACACGCGTGATCGGCTCGGGTCCCAAGGCTGGCGAGACGTTCGACGTCACGGTCCCCACCCACGTCAGCTCCATCCTGGAGTTCGAGAACGGTGAATCTGCCCAGAGCATCTTCAGCTTCGATTCCCCGCTCAAACGCGCAGGGTTCGTGGAAATCACCGGTTCCGACGCCACCATCGCGTTGCCGGACCCGAACAACTTCGACGGTGACATCCGGATTTGCGCGCTCGGCTCCGACGATTGGACTACCGTCCCTTCGGTCGGCTCAACTGCCAGCCGTGGAGCGGGCGTCCTGGAAATGGCCCGCGCCATCCGTGAGGGCCGGCCACACCGCGCCCAGGGTGAACTTGCGTTCCACATCCTGGACACGATGGCCTCCATCGCGGAGTCAATCGACAACCGGGCCTTCGTGGATGTGGAAAGTTCCGCAGCACAGGTCCCTGCGCTGCCCGAGGATTGGGATCCCACGGCAGCAACGCTTTCAGCCTAGTTTCAGCCAGCACCAGCTCGACGACGAGAAAACCGGAGCATCATGAAGAATCCCCTGAAAGTCCTATCGGCGGTTGCCGCGACAGCAGCCTTGGCACTGGGTCTCAGCGCCTGCGGTGGCGGCGGCAGTCCCCAAGCAAGCAGTGACACCATCACGTACTGGGCATCGGACCAGGGCAACAGCCTGGACGACACCGCAGCGAAGCTGAAGCCGACGCTGGATCGTTTTACCGAAAAGACCGGAGTAAAGGTACAGCTGGAAGTCATCAGCTGGACCGACCTCTACAACCGCATTCTTACGGCCGTTACCAGTGGCGACGGTCCGGACGTCCTCAACATCGGCAACACGTGGGCCGTCACCCTTCAGGAGACGGGCGCTTTCGAGCCCGTGGAAGGGGAACTGCTCGAGGCCGTAGGCGGCAAAGACCGCTTCCTGAAGACCAGCTGGTCCACCGGTGGCGCGGAGGGCAAGACCCCCACGTCCGTGCCGCTCTACGGTTTGGCCTACAACATGTATTACAACACCAAGCTGTTCAAGGAAGCCGGGATCGAGAAGGCCCCCACAACCTGGGACGAGTTTGTAGCTGACGCCAAGAAGCTCACCAAGGACACCAACGGTGACGGCAAGCCCGATCAGTGGGGCTTCACCGCCGCCGGAGCATCCGTTTCCGCCAACTCGCACCAAGCCTTCGTTCGTGGCCTGCAAAACGGTGGCACCTTGTTCGATAAAGACGGAAAGCCCACCTTTGACAGCGATCCCCAGGTGGAGGGTGTCAAGCAGTTCGTAGACCTGATGGCCACGGAGAAGGTGATGTCGCCGTCGGACGCTGAACTGAGCCAGGGCAGCCAGAAGGTGGACAACCTCATCAACGGCAAGGCCGCCATGATGTTCGACCAGAGCCCGCTGAAGAACTTCGCTGCGCGCGACTTCAAGGACTGGGGTGTAGCCCCTATCCCCATGATGACCGCCGGAGCTACCGGTGACCGTGGCACCCAGAGCCACGTGGCCGGTATCAACCTCAGTGTCTTCAAGAACAGCGACAACAAGGCAAATGCCATTAAGCTGGCCGCGTTCCTGACCAGTGACGAAGAACAGATTGCCCTCAACAAGGCCTACTCCTCCCTGCCTGTAGTCACCGAAGCGTCGAGCGATGCCGCCTTCCAGACCGAAGAAGTCAAGGCCAAGAATGACGCCCTGGCCAACCACTCCCTGCCCATGCCGCTGATCGCCAAAGAAGGTCAGATGGAGACCCTCACCGGCACGGCAATCAAGAACCTCTTTGCCAAAGCGGCAACGGGAACTGTTTCCGAAGACGACATCCGGGCGGCCCTCAAGGACGCCAACAACCAGATGGCCGCGGCCCAGTAACCAGGCCCAGTGAGTGGGGACGCCACCACAAAGTGGTGTCCCCACTCCGGCAAAGGAGTTTCCATGTCCCATTCAGCATTGGACAGCGGCCCGGCCGCTGCAGGCAGCACCCCTGCCGTTGATCCCGAGCCCGGCCAAGCACGGGCAGCAAGCACACCGCCTGTACGTAAAAGGCGTCGCTCATTCCTCCCCTACGGCTTGATCCTTCCGGCCGCGATCCTTGAACTCCTGATCCACATCGGCCCGATGCTCCTTGGGATCTGGATCGCGTTCATCTCCCTGACGCAGCTCAACCTCACCAACTGGCTCAACGCGCCGTTCGTGGGGCTCCAGAACTTCATCAACGGGCTCAACCCGGACAGCACCATCGGCCAGGCCTTCTTCAGCACGGTTGGCCGCACGCTGGGCTACACCATCCTGGTGGTCGGCTTCTCCTGGGTCCTCGGCATGGCAGGCGCGGTTTTCCTGTCCTCCAACTTCAGGGGGCGTGCCCTTCTTCGCACGTTCTTCCTGGTCCCTTACGCACTCCCGGCCTACGTAGGAACCATCGCCTGGGCCTTCATGTTCAATCAGCGCGATGGCGCCGTGAACCAGATCCTGGTGGACACGCTTCACCTCTTCGGCGACGAACGCCCCTTCTGGCTGCTGGGAGAGAATTCCTTCGGAGCCATGGTGATAGTCAACGTCTGGCAGTTGTGGCCGTTCGCCTTCCTCATGCTGATGGCAGCCCTGCAAAACGTTCCCACCGATGTCTACGAGGCAGCAGCCATTGACGGCGCTACGCTCTGGCAGCAGTTCCGTCGCATCACCTTGCCCATGGTCCGCCCGGCCAACGGGGTCCTGCTCATGGTCATGTCGCTATGGACGTTCAACCAGTTCAACGTTCCCTTCGTCCTGTTCGGAGCTACGTCTCCCAAGGAAGCCACCCTTATTTCCCCGTTGATCTACCAAAACTCCTTCGGCAGTTGGAACTTCGGCCTCGGCGGCGCAATGAGCGTACTGCTGCTGATCGCGCTGTTCATTGCCTCCGCTTTCTACATCCGCATGGTGCTGCCAAAGGGAGCCGACAATGATTGAGACACGCAACTTCCGGATCCTCAGGAACGTGGTCCTGACCATCCTGTCCTTGTGGGTGGCGGTTCCACTCTTCGTGGTGGTCTCCACCTCATTGAAACCCCTTAAGGATGTCTCAGGGCTCTTCCAGTGGATTCCCCGGGAAATCACCGCCTCACCGTACCTGGACATCTGGACCACGGTTCCGCTGGCCAAGTACTTCCAGAACAGCCTCATCATCACCGTCTGCGCAACAGCGTGCTCAGTGACGGTCGCCGTCCTTGCCGCCTACGCCATTGCCCGATTGCAGTTCAAGGGGAAGCGCGCTTTCAGCCTTACGGTCCTCTCCACCCAGATGTTCCCCGGCATCCTGTTCCTCCTGCCGCTGTACCTGATCTTCACCCAGATCCGCAACATGACCGGCTTGCAGCTGCAGGGCTCCTACCTCGGGCTGATCATCACGTATATGACGTTCACCTTGCCTTTCGCCATCTGGATGCTGAGCGGCTACTTTGCCTCGATTCCAAAGGAACTGGAAGAGGCTTCGATGATCGATGGCACCGGCAGGATGGGAGCACTGTTCCGTGTGATCCTCCCTGTAGCCAAGCCAGGCATCATCGCAGTTGCCGTGTATTCATTCATCTCCGCCTGGGGCGAGGTTTTGTTCGCATCCGTGCTCACCAACGAGGCCACAAAAACGCTGTCCTTGGGGCTCAAGGCCTACGCCAGTGAATCGGACGTGTTTTGGAACCAACTCATGGCTGCTTCGGTTGTGGTCAGCCTGCCCGTCTTGATCGGATTCATCCTGGTCCAGAAACATCTGGTGGCAGGGCTCTCGTCAGGAGCAGTTAAGTAGGTTCACTGTTAAGTAGAGCCAACAGCCAGTACAAGCAATATCGGGCAACACAGGGCAACACCGGGCGATCATCAAAAAGGAACGCAAATGTCGTATTCACTCCAGCTCTACACCGTTCGAAACGCCATCCAGGAGGACCTGCCTGGAACCATCAAGAAGGTCGCCGAGATCGGCTTCAGGCAGGTTGAACCGTACAACTTCGTGGCCACCGCCAAGGAACTCGGGGCTGCCTTGAAGGAGAACGGCCTTACCGCTCCTTCCGGGCACGCACCGCTTTTGAGCCAGGACCAGGACGAGATCTTCGCCGCCGCCAAGGAACTGGGCATCACCACCGTGATTGATCCCTTCCTCCCGGCGGAGCACTGGCAGGATGCCGGGACTATCCAGGGCACGGCGGCGGCGTTGAATGCAGCCGCGAAGAAGGGCGCTGAATACGGCATCCGTGTGGGTTATCACAACCATGCGTGGGAGCTGGAGGCCACCATCGAAGGTAAGACTGCCTTGGAGTACTTCGAGGGTCTGTTGGACCCGGAGGTAGTCCTTGAAGTGGACACCTACTGGGTTGCCGTGGGTGGCCAGGATCCCGTTGAACTCCTAACTCGCCTGGGCGACCGGGTGAAACTCATCCACATCAAGGACGGACCGGCCACCACAGACACCAAAGCCCAGCAGCCCGCCGGCCAGGGCACCATCCCGGTCCTGGACGTCATCGCCGCCGCCAAATCGCTGGAAGTTGGCGTGGTGGAGTTCGATGACTACTCCGGCGATATTTTTGAGGGCATCACCGAGAGCCTGGCATTCCTGACCGCCGCAGCCAGCGCGCAGGCAGCCGAGGGAACTATCTCCCAGGAGGCAGGGGCATGAGCTTCTCTCCCTCCACCCGGAAGGGGCCCGTCGGTGTCGCCGTGATCGGTGCGGGCAACATCAGCAAGCAGTATTTGGACAACCTCACGGTGTTCCCGGATTTGAAGGTCCTGGTGATCGCGGATCTCTTCGAAGAGGCTGCCGAGGCACGGGCCAAGGAATACGGGATCGCCGAGTGGGGCGGGGTAGACAAGGCACTGAACCATCCCGACGTCGAAATCATCGTGAACCTGACCATCCCGGCAGCGCACGTCGAGGTTGCAACGGCCGCGGTCACTGCCGGCAAGCATGTCTGGACCGAGAAGCCGTTCTCGCTGGACCGTGAATCCGGACTTGGCCTGCTCAAAGCCGCCGACGCCGCGGGGATGCGCCTGGGCACGGCCCCGGACACGTTCCTCGGCGCCGGGTTGCAGACCGCCCGCCGCATCATCGAGCGCGGTGATATCGGCACGCCGCTGACCGGGATGACCACGTTCCAGACGCCGGGCCCTGAATCCTGGCACCCGAACCCGGCCTTCTTGTTCCAGCACGGCGCCGGCCCGCTGTTCGACATGGGCCCTTATTACCTCACCGCACTGATCCAGACCTTCGGCTCGGTCCGCAAGGTTGCCGCCGTCGGCTCCTCCGCCAAAGCGACCCGGATCATTGGTTCCGGTCCGAAGGCCGGGGAGGAATTCGCCGTCGAGGTTCCCACGCATGTCTCCGCGATGGCGCAGTTCGAAAGCGGCGCGTCCTCGCACAGCGTGTTCTCCTTCGAGTCCCCGCGCCAGCGGATGGGTTTCGTGGAAATCACCGGCTCGGAGGCCACGCTCTCGCTGCCTGACCCGAACTATTTCGACGGCGACCTCAAGCTCTGGCGCCCCGGCGCAGAAGAGCCCGAGATCATTCCCTCCACAGGACCGGCCAACGGCCGCGGCCTGGGCGTGCTGGACATGGCCCGTGCCCTCCGCTCAGGCGCCCCGCACCGCGCCACCGGCGAACTGGCCTACCACGTGCTGGACACCATGGTCTCGATTTCCGAATCCCTGGAATCCGGCTCATTCGTGGACGTCACCAGTAACGCGCCCGCCTCCGAACCAGTCCCGGAGGACTGGGCGCCGGAAACCGCAACTCTCCAGGCAACCGCAACTCCGTAAGTAACGAGGAACCACACCATGAGCACCCCCGCCCACACTGACCAGAGCCAGGGCAACCCGCAACCTACCCGCACATTGGGGGTGGCCGCCATCGGCTACGCCTTCATGGGAAAGGCCCACTCGAACGCGTGGCGGAACGTGGCCAGCTTCTTCGACGTCCCGGCCATCGAACAAAAAGTCCTCGTCGGCCGGGACGCCGATGCCGTCGCTGAAGCCGCAGCAAAGTACGGCTGGACCGAGTCCGCCACCGACTGGCGGTCGGTCATTGCCCGGGACGACATCCACATCGTCGATATCTGCGCCCCGGGCTGGATGCACGCCGAAATCGCCATCGCTGCCCTCCAAGCCGGCAAGCACGTCCTCGTGGAAAAGCCGCTGGCGAACACCATCGCGGAGGCAGAAGCCATGACCACTGCCGCCGCAGCCGCCCGTGAGAAGGGCGTGCAGTCGATGATCGGTTTCAACTACCGCCGGGTCCCCGCTTTGGCGCTCGCTAAAGAACTGATCGCCGAAGGCCGGCTCGGCACCGTCCGCCACGTCCGCGCCGCCTACCTGCAGGACTGGCTCTCCGATGCCGAGTCCCCCATGACCTGGCGGCTCCGCAAGGAAACCGCCGGCTCCGGGGCGCTGGGCGACATCGCCTCGCACGCCATCGACCAAGTCCTGTTCCTCCTGGGTGACGCCGTCACCGAGGTCACGGGCCGCCTGCACACCTTCGTGGACCGCCGCCCCGGGCCAAATGGCCCGGAAGACGTCACGGTCGACGACGCCGCCTGGGCCACGCTGACCCTCGCCTCCGGGGCAATCGCCTCGGTGGAAGTCAGCCGGGTAGCGACCGGCCAGAAGAACTCCCTCAGGCTCGAAATCTACGGCGACAAAGGCACCATCCTGTTCGACCTCGAGAACCTGAACGAGCTCGGCTTCCTTGATGCCACGGTCCCGGTCCGTGAGCAGGGCTTCCGCCGGATCCTGGTCAACGAACCCGAACACCCCTACATGGGCGCATGGTGGCCGCAGGGTCACATCATCGGTTGGGAACACACTTTCACGCACCAGATCCGGGACTTCCTGTTGGCCATTCGGGACGGAAGCCAGCCCTCGCCGTCGTTCGAAGAAGGCCTGAACGTCCAGCACGTCCTCGCGGCGATCGAAGAATCCGCCGCAGCCAAAAGCTCACTGATCCAACTTTCCCCGAAGCCAAACAGCACCACTACTGAAGGAGCCTGACATGCCCCGCCCGTACACCCTGTTCACCGGCCAGTGGGCCGACCTCCCCTTCGAGGAAGTCGCGCGCCTTGCCTCAGGCTGGGGCTACGACGGCCTGGAAATCGCCGTCTCCGGAGACCACCTGGACGCCTGGCGCTGGGACGAGCCCGGCTATGTCGACTCCAAACTCGCCATCCTGGAAAAGTACAACCTCAAAGCGTGGGCCATCTCCAACCACCTCAAAGGCCAGGCCGTCTGCGATGACCCCATCGACTTCCGCCACGAAGCAATCGTCGGCTCGCGCGTGTGGGGTGACGGCGAACCCGAAGGCGTCCGCCAACGCGCCGCCGAAGAAATGAAACACACCGCCCGCCTGGCTCGCGCCCTGGGAGTGGACACCGTGGTCGGCTTCACCGGTTCCTCCATCTGGCAGTACGTCGCCATGTTCCCGCCCGTCCCCGAAAAGGTCATCGACGCCGGCTACCAGGACTTCGCCGACCGCTGGAACCCCATCCTGGACGTCTTCGATGAATGCGGTGTCCGCTTCGCCCACGAAGTGCACCCCTCCGAGATCGCCTACGACTACTGGACCACCGTCCGCACCCTCGAAGCCATCGGCCACCGGCCCGCGTTCGGCCTGAACTGGGATCCCTCACACTTCATGTGGCAAGGCATTGACCCTGTCTCCTTCATCTGGGACTTCAAGGACCGGATCTACCATGTGGACTGCAAGGACACCAAGCTCCGGCCCACTGGCCGGAACACCGTCTTGGGCTCACATTTGCCCTGGGGCGACACCCGCCGGGGCTGGGACTTCGTCTCCGCCGGACGCGGGGACGTGCCCTGGGAATCCTCCTTCCGGGCCCTCACAGCGATCGGCTACGACGGCCCCATCTCCGTGGAATGGGAAGACGCTGGAATGGATCGCCTGCATGGCGCCCCCGAAGCCCTCGCCGCCCTGAAGAAATACGACTTCCCCGCCTCCCAGACCTCCTTCGACGCCGCCTTCAGCAGCAAGGAATAAGAAAGGACCGACGTGATCCGCACCCTTCAATCCGGCCAGCGCTGCGAGGTGTGGATCGCGTCGGTCAACGGTCAGGCTGAGCTGCTCTACAGCTCGGACGACGTGTTGTTTGAAGCACCCAACTGGACCCTGGACGGAAGCTCACTCATCCTCAACGGGGATGGGAAGCTGTGGCGTCTTGATCTGAACACGGGCTCCTTGGAGCCGATCTCGCTCACCAGCGTCCCGGACCTGAACAACGATCACGTCCTGGCACCTGACGGCCAGGGCATCTTTGTCTCCGCGAACGACGGCCACATCTACCGTGCTTTACTGGCCGGCGGACCGGCGACGCGCATCACCGAGGACGACGGCTTCTTCCATTTCCTCCATGGCGTCAGCCCCGACGGTGCGCAGTTGGCGTACGTGGGCATCGAAGCTGGAGACTTCACACAGCCAGGCAGGCTGATGACCATAGCGTCCGACGGCGGTGCTCCCGCCAGCGTTGATGTCGGCCGCTTTGATGTCGGCTCGGCCCACTGCGACGGCCCTGAATATTCGCCCGACGGGAAATGGCTTTACCTGAACACAGAATCCTTTACGTCCACGCAGGGCCACGCGCAGCTCGCCCGGATTCGCGTGGACGGCACTGGCTTTGAGCGGCTCCTAGAATCCGAATCAGTGGACTGGTTTCCCCATCTCTCCCCCGATGGCCGGTACGGCAGTTACATCCGGTTCCCCAGCGGAACCGTAGGACACCCCGCGGACCTGCCGGTCGCCGTCGTGCTTGTTTCGACCGAGGACTGGACCACTGCCCTCCATTCATGGCCACTTTTCGGCGGCCAAGGTACCCTCAACGTCAACAGCTGGTCGCCGGACTCCCGGCGTTTTGCGTATGTGGCCTACCCGCTTTCTGACTCGACGAAGGACTAAGCACGTGACCCTCAGCAATGGCACTTCCGATGGAACGATCCGCTGGGGCATCCTCGGCACAGGATTTATTGCCGGTCTCCAGACGCAGGACTTGAACGAAAACGGCTTTACTGTGCAGGCCGTTGGCTCGCGTTCATTGGAATCGAGCAAAGCCTTCGCTGAGCTGCATGGGGTGATGACCGCCCACGGCAGCTATGAGGACTTGGTGGCGGACCCGATGGTTGACGTGGTCTACATCGCTACGCCGCACCCGTTCCATCACGGCAACGCGCTCTTGGCCCTGAACGCCGGAAAGCACGTACTGGTGGAGAAGGCCTTCACGATGAATGCCCGCGAAGCCCAGGAGATCGTGGACCTGGCCGAATCCAAAGGCCTTGTGGCCTTGGAAGCCATGTGGACACGCTTCCTTCCGCACATGGTCCGCATCCGCGAACTCCTCCACGAAGGCGCCATCGGCGAGGTCCGGAAGGTAGTGGCCAGCCACAACCAGAGCCTGCCCAAGGACCCTGCGCACCGGTTGAACGATCCCGCCCTTGGCGGTGGGGCGCTGCTGGATCTGGGCATCTACCCGATCTCCTTTGCCTTCGACATCCTGGGTGCTCCGGAAACCATTCGCGCCAGCGCTTCCATGACGGCGACCGGTGTTGACCGGCAGACCGCAGCCATCTTTGAGTACTCTGGTGGCCGGCAGGCCCTGGTTGACTGTGAACTCGACGCCGCCAGCGCCAACCGGGCCATGGTCATCGGAACAGAGGGCTGGATCGACATCGAGCACACCTGGTACAACCCGGTTCCGTTTACTGTCTTTGGGGTTGATGGCACCCTTGTGGAGCGCTACGACCAGCCCGTGAAGAGCCGGGGAATGCAGTTCCAGGCAGCTGAGATGGAACGCCTTATTCGTGCCGGTGAGTCTGCTGGAAGCATCCTGCCGCCGGGTGAGACCGTGGCGATCATGGCGGCTATGGACGAGATCCGCCGACAGATCGGGCTCCGCTACGACGCCGACACCGTTGTTTCAGAAGAAGGTGCAAAGAAATGACTGAATCTGCCCGCCTTGTGGAGTTGCGCCAGCAGGAAGAAGAGCTGGTGTTCGCAAGCTTTGACCACCACGACGCCTGGCGGCTCGGCTCACTGATCGCCAACCACGCGATCGCCTCGGAATTCGGAGTGGCTATTGATATCCGCCGGCACAACCTTGTGCTCTTCCGTTGCGTCCTGCCCGGAGCCACAGCCGACCAGGAGGAGTGGATCCGCCGGAAGTCCGCCTCCGTGCTGCGGTTCGAGCACAGCACTGCCCTGCTGACTGAACAATTCTCAGCCCGCACCCACAGCCCTTTGGGAGGTGGCTGGCTTGCCCATGAGGATTACACGCTCGCCGGTGGCTCGTTCCCCATCCGCGTGCGGGGCGCTGGCGTGATCGGGGCTGTCACGGTGTCCGGGCTGAGCTCAGATGAGGACCACCAACTGGTGGTTGATGGCATCCGGAGTTACCTGAAGACGGTGGCGGTTTAGGGCAAGCTCGGCGAAGCTGCCCGATCAGTTCTTGTCGCTGCCGGGCCCGCCCGTTCCGGCTTAGTCGATCCTCTGGCGCCCCAAGCGGGCGTAGATGTCGGGACGCTTTGTCCGCAGGAAGAAGGCGTAGACGATTCCGCCGAAGAAAAGCGCGAAGGTGAAAGTCATGAAGATGACGGTCAGGACCGCCGATCCACCGATGAGTTCCGGGTAGTTGGCGATTGCCAGAAAGGTGATGGCACCAAGGAACAGAACGCTGATGATAGGTGCGATGACCGTCTTCCAGATTGATTCCGGAGCCAAGCCACGGCGGCGGATGAAGTACACCAGAACGGCGAAGCTGGTGATGAACATCAAGAGCAGCACAGCGAAGGTGCCGCTTCCACTGGCTATGGGATACAAGGCTTCCGGTGCAACACCCAAAACAGTGAAGAGCACGGTGGCCGCGGCCCAAATGAGGCCCACAGCCAACGCCGAAACGTACGGCGACTTGTGCTTCGGATGGACCCTGCCCAGGAATCTGGGCAGCGCATGGTCTGAAGCGAGGGCGAAGCTGTACCTGGCTGCGATGTTCTGGATGGACAGCATGCACGCGAGCACCGATGTAATGAGCAGGATGACGGCGATATCGGCAAAGATCCTGCCCGCGAGGCCGACGAGTGCATCATTGAAGAGATTCACCGTGTTGTTCTCAGCCTCGGCCTGGATCTTATCCGCACCGAAGAAGGCGATGAAGGCCCACGCTGCCACTGCATAGAAGATGCCGATGCCTGCCACGGCCAAATACGTGGCGCGAGAGATGGTCTTGTCCGGGTTCTTGACCTCGTCCCGGTAAATAACGGTGGCTTCGAACCCGAAGAAGTTGCCAACGGCGAAAAGCAGTGCCAGGCCAAGGGTTGCGTCGGTGATGGACGGCAGGGCGAACCCTGCACTCTGCACTGCCCCTAGTCCGTTGGCCGAGAACGAAACGACGTCAAACACCACGATGATTGCCACTTCAAGCAGCATGACGATAGTGAGCAGCTTGGCCGACAAGTCGATGCGGTTGTACGCCAGCACGGTGGTTACGGCCGTAATGGCCAGCGCATACCAGTACCACGGTATGTCCGGCCCGCCGAGGGTATTAACCACAAACCCCTGAAGCGTCACCCCGAAGAATGATGGCGCGAAAAAGCCGATAAAGATGTACCCAAACAGCGCGAGGAAGGCGCCACCAAGACCTGCCGGCTTGCCCAGGCCCGCCGTGACAAAGGAGTAGAAACCGCCAGCACCTTGGACACTCCGGCTCATCTTGACGAATCCCACGGAGAAGATAAGCAGCATGAGCGTAACCAGCAGATAGATGGCAGGCGCTGTCTGCCCGCTGAACATCAGCAGGACCGGAAGGGTGCCGGCCACCGTGGCCAAGGGTGACGAAAAGGCCAGCACGTTCATGACGAGTTCTCCGACTCCCATGTTGCCGCTGAGCCGGTTTTGACTTGTCTGACGCGCCACCTGTGGTGCGTCAAGGGTGGTGTTATACATGTAATCCTCATCACCGAATATTGAGTTCTGAATCACAGTATCGACAGGGCACAGAAGGGTGGTGTGCCATGTTGGGACAGCGCCGGCTACGCGCCGGCGCGGGTCCCGGCGCCGACTTCAAGCAAGGAACGGGACAGGGCCACCCCGTGGTCCACTACGCTTTCAAGCTGAGCCTGGCTGCCATCCCATGCAGACCAACGCGCGGAGCCGTCGAGCAGCGTAAAAATAGCCTGGATGGCTTGCCGCGTGACCGCGAGTCCCATTTCTTCGGCCGCAGCGGCGTACATCTCCTGGTGCAGGATCTGCCAAAAGGCCAGCTCTTCACGGAGGTCATCACCCAGGAACCCCGCCACCCTATCCGAGGCAACCAGTAGGTTCCAGAGATCTGCCTCGGGCCGGCTCAATTGCTGGGTGACGTGGAAACGGACAAGGGCTGCCCAGTAGTCACCCGCGCACGGGGTTTCCTGCACCGCTTTGAGAAGGTCGCGGGCGAATCCGTGGGTGAACCAGAGGAGCGATTCGGCCACGATCTGCTCCCTGCCCTGCGGAAAAGTCGAATAGAGACTTGGCGCCTTCAGCCCAAGTTCGCGGCCCAGCGTCCGCATGCTCACTGAGTTGTAACCGTTGGTGGCGGCCAGCCGGAGGAAAGCCACGAGGATCCGCTTCCTGGCGGGCGTCTGTGCCGACCAGTCGCGTTTGGACAGGAATTCCCGTACAGCAGCGTTCGCCTGCCTACGCGGAGATGGACTCATTTCATCCTCAAGAAGGGTCGTAACGGAATGAGTCTAACTAACAGTCGTTAGGTTGAGAAGACCTTAGCCACACAGAGTCGCCTCTCCCTATAAGGCAGTCAGCAAAACACTCGCGGACCCGGCCCACCACGAGATCATCCGTGTACGCATCGCAGCTGGTGAGAGTCACGCCAACCGCCGAGAGTGTGAGGGAACCTTGGGGCACGGCTTTGATCCGCCGCCCGGCGTAGGCCATTTGGTGCCAGTCCCTCCCCCAGGGAACCTCGATCACGGCAGAGGCCGCAGGCGCTGCGAAGGACCTGACGGTGTGTTTGGTCCGGCAAAGCCTCCTGATCAAAGTTCGCGCCGGCATATCGAGCAGCAGGCAGGCTGTCGCCAGGTCCGGACCTGCAGCACCGCCAAATGCCACGGGCAACTCGTAGCTGGCTGGGGAGTCCTCCCACGTCCCGTACCCGGTTTGGGACGAAGCCGCCATGCCCGCCAATCCAAGACTGGCCAACTCTGCCTCCTGGCGTGAAAGGAAGCGGGCCGTAGCGCTTGGACCAGTGCCAGGAACAAACGCTACGGACCGCGGCTTGGGGGCTAGGCGCCCGGTGTCGGCCACGGCGAGGCATCGCGGATGTCGCGGCCTTCCGCCATGTCCTGGAGGAGTCGGTGAACGAGTTTCCCCGAGCGCTTCAGCTGAAGGTCAGTCCGTTCGCCAAGATCGGTTTCGTTGAAGTGTGCCGATGCCCGCAGCCATTCGACGTGCCGTCCTTGTGCGAGCTTCCTGTTCATCATCGAGATCAACTCTCAAAAAGTAATGGGGCTATTGGGTCCCTTCAAGCATCCGTCCCGGGGCCATGTGCCAACCGTGTCAGTTTGGGACACGGGCTTATCACTCCAGGTTGATGCCCACAGCGAAGATGAAAATGCCGCTTGCGGCCACCAGGAACGCGGCGGCTCCCAAAGGAACCGCATGCACCCCGCGGAAGCTGGCCGTTGAATGCGCTTCCTGTGAGGCGCCAAGATGCCTCCCCGCCAAGCGCAGTCCAGCCGCCACCAGGATGAGGAAAATACCGAAGTATGCCACCCTAATCCTCCGTCCATCGCGCACTCAGCGGATCCAAGGCAATTGCCAGGTGCTTACTGAAGCGTTCCGGATCGACCTGCGAGACCTGCATGGCACAACTGAACCCATCCGTGAGGACCAGCCCCTCACCACAATCCAGCGCCGGGACAATGGAGTGTTCCGCCACCTTCATGGACATATCGAAGTGCTCGGCCTCAAAACCAAAGTTACCGGCCACTCCACAGCACGACGACGATTCGACGAGGTTGGGCACTCCCCACGCCTCCAAGACGCGTTTCTGAGCACCTGAACCGAAGACTGCATGCTCATGGCAGTGGGTTTGCAGGACAGCGGTTTTGGGCGGAACGGCGGACGGCTTCCAGCCACGTTTAATAGCCTCATCGACAGCCACGGAGAACGATCGGACCCGGGCAGCCACGCGCCCGGCCGCAGCACCGCCCACCATCTTGGGACCTTCGTCACGGATAGTGGCCGCGCAGCTGGGTTCCAGGACCACGATGTCCCGCTCCGTGCCGTCATCGAGTTTGTTGATCAGCCTCGCCAGCCGCCGTCGTGCTCCCTCGCGTTGGCCGGTGGAGATCCACGTCAGCCCGCAACAGGCGTCCGGCGTGCAACCCACGGAACTGCCCGAGTCCCGCAGCACCCGAGCTGCTGCCGGGACCACTTCAGGCCGGAAGGCGCGGGTGAAGCTGTCGATGAACAGCAGGACGTCGGCTTTGTCGGTGAAGCCTGCCTCGCCCACCCGCCTCCGGATGAGGCCGGACGCCGCGAAGGCCGGGAGCCGTCGTCGTGCGCTGACGCCCAACTTTTCGCCCACCCAACGGAACGGACGGAAACGGGTCCCCGCGTTGGCGATGGGCGCAATACGCGTCAACAGTGGCAGCCACCGCGGCAGCCAACCGATCGAATAGTGCGTGAACGGCCGGATTTTGCCGCGGTAGTGCTCATCCACCAGCTGCGACTTGGCTTCAGCGATATCCACGCCCGTGGGACAGTCGGCCGAGCAAGCCTTGCAGGACAGGCACAGGTCAAGGGCTTCCCTGACTTCCGGACTGGACCAACCTCCGTGGCTGGTGCCGTTGGTCCGCGTCAGTTCCTGCAGGACGCGGGCACGGCCGCGGGTCGAGTCTTTCTCGTCTTTGGTGGCTCGGTAGCTGGGGCACATGAAGCCGCCCGCGGTTGCCCGGCAGCGCCCAACACCAATGCATGCATGCGTATTGCCGACGAACGGGCTCACCACCGGCAGCAGGCTGCGGCCAGCTGAAGAAGGTACGACGGCGGCACCAGCCATCGCGGCCGGCTCACCGTGCGCAGGACCCGGCTGGGGCACGCCGTCAAGAGCCAGCGAAGCAGCGAAGGGCTCGGGGTCCACGATGATTCCCGGGTTCAAGATTCCGACAGGATCCCAGAGGTGTTTAAACGCCCTGAAGATGTCCACCATCGCGGGCGAATACATCACGTCCAACAGTTCGCTGCGTGCCCGGCCGTCGCCGTGTTCCCCGGAAAGCGAGCCGCCGTGGGCCACCACGAGTGCCGCTGCTTCGCGGGTGAAGTTCTCAAACGACTCCCGGCCAGTGTCGCTTCGGAGGTCATAGTCCAGGCGCATGTGCACGCAGCCCGCACCGAAATGCCCGTACATGAAGGCTGTGTAATCGTATTTCTCCACGAGGGGCAGCAACTCCGCGAGGTAGTCGGCCAAACGCTCCGGGGCGACCGCCGAGTCTTCCCAGCCGGGCCAGGTCTGGACACCATCGATCCGCCGGGATGAGAGTCCCGCACCGTCTTCGCGCACCCGCCAGAGTTTGGCGCGCTCCTGGGGCTCCGTGACAAGGGCGTGGTCCACAACCCGGCCGTCTGCTTTGAGTTTCTCCAGCAGCTGTTCGCAATCGGAGGCCGCCTGTTCCATGGTGTCCCCGGGGAACTCAACCATCAGGAAGGCCTTGCCCTGCGGGAGTGAGTCGACGCTGGCGGCACCCCGTCGGTGGCGCATGATGTCCACGATCGATCCATCCAGCCCCTCGATGGCACTCGGCTTGGCAGCGAGGATGGTCATCACATCACGGGCCGAGTCGATGGTATTCGCGTATCCGAGACACAGGAGCGCCGTGGTGCGGGGCTTCGGGACCAGTCCCACCTTTGCCCGCACCACAATGGCGCACGTGCCTTCGCTGCCTGCCAGGGCCCCGGCGATGTCCAGGTTGTTCTCGGGCAGGAGGTGTCCCAAGTGGTAACCGGAAACCTGCCGGGGAATGTTTCCCAGTTCGACCCGCAGTGGGGCGAGGTTGGCCTGGGTCAACGCCTTCAATCCTTCGAGAATTTCCTCCGCCCGGGTGACGGAGTGCTGGTCAACTGCGTCAACGGCCCGCAGGAAGTCCCGTCCGGCATGCAGGTGGGCGCCGTCCGCCGTGACGAGCTCCAATTCCAGCACATGCTGTGTCATTCGTCCGTAGGCCACTGAGTGGTTGCCGCAGGCGTCGTTGCCGATGGAGCCGCCCACCGTGGCCCGCGTCATCGAAGATGGGTCCGGGGCGAAGGTCAGCTCTCCGCCACTCGCTTTCTCGGCGTAGGAGCGCAGCTCGCCAAGGACCACGCCGGCGTCCGCCCAGACCGCCGCCGTACCGCCGTCGAGCGCTTCCACGTTCGTCAAGCGGCGCGAAAGGTCGATCACCAAGGACTTACCGACCGCGTTGCCCGCCATGGACGTTCCGCCGCCGCGCGGGGTGATGGGAACGCCGGAAGCCGAACATCCGCGCACGATGGCCCTGACGTCGTCGACGCTTGCGGGAAAGACGACGGCGGCAGGCCGGACACGGTAGTTGGACGCATCGTAGGAGTACTCGGAGCGCCGTCGCGGAGAGTCATCCACCTCGATGCCCTGTTCGCGCAACGCGACAAGCAGCTGCTCTACTTTCGTGTCTCCGTCGTCACCATGGGGCATGTTCGCCTTCTCCAATTCGTAGTGGTCCGCTGGAATTCTAGGCAGGCTGGAACCCGGCGGAGTGTGCCAAAACAGTACGGGCACAGCGGAGAGATCCGCTGTGCCCGTACTGTCGTCCGGAAGTGGTTACTTCAGGAACTCAGACAGGTTGTCCTTGGTGATGAGCGTGAACGGCAGTGTGTAGCGGTTGTCCACGTTTCCTCCGTTTAGGAAGTCGGTCACTACCTCAACGGCCTTGACGCCCTGGCCCGCGGAGTCCTGACGGACCGTTGCGGACATGGTGCCGGCCTTGATGTCCTGGAGCGCGGGTTCGGTGCCGTCGACGCCCACTACGGCCTTGAACTCGGCCGTGCGGCCTGCGTCGGCAATTGCGGAAGCCGCGCCGATGGCCATCTCGTCGTTGTTGGCCACAACGGCGTCAATCTGGCCGGACGGGAAGCGCTGGAGGGTGTCCTCCATGTTGCGCTTGGCGTCATCCCGGCTGCCCTTGGCCTGGAATTCAGCCACGATCTTGAAGTTCTTGTTGATGGTCTTGTCGAAGCCGGACTTGCGGCGGTCGGTCCACGATGCGCCATATACGCCTGCTGCGAACACGAGGTTGCCGCCGTTGGGCATCAGCTTGTTGAGGTACTCGGCCTGCATCTGGCCGGCCACGGTGTCGTCGACGCCGATGTAGCTCTTGTACCCAACGTCCGATCCCTCCGCGAATTCGGTGGACAGGATGAACAGCGGGATGTTGGCTGCGATGACCCTCTTGGCCGCGTTCTGGCTGGCATCGCCATCCAGAGGCTGCATGATGACTGCGTCCACTTGACGGGTGAGGAGGTCCTCAACCTGGTTCAGTTCGCTGCCGACATCCTTTTTGGAGTCGGTGATGTTGAGCTTGACGCCCTTCTCATCCGCCGTCTTCTTCATCGCGTCCGTCATGTGGGCCAGGTCCGGGTCCTGCAGGTCAAGGACCACAACGCCGATGTTGTAGGTCTTGGCCGCTCCGCCGCTGCTGGTTGCGTTGCTGCTTCCTGCGCAGCCGGTGAGGGTGAGTGCCCCCGCTGCCATCATGGCGACCGCCGCGGCGATCTTACGTCGCATACTCATGGTTGTTCCTTTCAGTGGTTTGTCTGTGCGCTTGGAGATTGTTGTGATGCGTTGTTTGTTGCTGGGTCAGTCGGACTTCCAGCGGTTCAGCAGGACGGCGAGTACCAGGATCACGCCCTGCACGCCTTGCTGGAAGTAGGAGGAAACGCCCAGCAGGTTCATGCCGTTCATGACCACGCCCAGCAGGAGTACGCCGATGACGGTTCCGCGGATGGTGCCGACACCGCCAAAGAGGCTCGTTCCGCCAATGACGACGGCGGCAATCACCTGGAGTTCGTAGCCGGTACCGGCCACGGGTGCGGCCCCGTCCAGACGGGCTGTGAGGACGAGTCCGCCAAGGGCAGCAGTGACGCCGCCGATGAGGTAAACGGTGAACAGCACGCGGCTGGTTGAGATGCCAACCTTCTTGGCCGATTCCTCGTTGCCACCTACGGCGTAGACGTGGGAGCCGAACTTGGTTCGGCTGAGCACAAATTCGCAGATGATGGCAGCCACCAGGAAGATGATCACGGGAACCGGAATGGGCCCGAGGAAACCTGATCCCAGCCACTCGGCCGGTCCGCTCAGGCCGGAGACAACCTGCCCGTCAGTGATCACCAGTGCCGCCGTACGGGCTATGGCCATGGTGGCCAACGTCGCAAGGAAGGGGAGGATGGCTCCCCAAACCACCATGGCTGCGCTGAGGAAGCCCACCAGGAGTCCGACGCCCAGGCCGGCGATCAGCGGAAGCCAGAAGGCGCCTCCACTGGCAGGGGCAAGCAGGGCGAAGGTCATGCCGGCCAGGCCAACGACGGAGCCCACGGACAGGTCGATACCTGCCGTGATCATGATGAAGGTCATTCCCAGCGCGATCAGTCCGATGATGGATGACTGCCTGACGACGTTCACGATGTTGTTGAGGGTCAGGAAGTTCGGTGCCGCCGCGGCGAGGAAGACGAGGATCACTACGAACAGGATGATGATTCCGTAATCGCCAATGAATCGCTTGACCTTGGTGGCGGTCATGCCTTCCTTGAGGTCGGCTGGCCCCAGCTTGGTTTTGATGTTGTCCATGGTGATGCTCATGAGTCGCTCCCGGTGGTAGTACCGCGCGCGGCCAGTGCATCCACGGTTTCCATTGCTGATGTGCTTCCGATTTTGCGGCGCGCCTCCGGGATGCCGCTGCCGGTGTCGACGTAGTCGTCCAAGGTGCCGTGCGAAATCAGGTGGGCCACTTGGGCTTCGGAGACATCTCCCACGCGGAAACGTCCCACTACCTGCCCCTGGCGCATGACGGCGAAGCGGTCCGCGACAGCGAACGCTTCGTCCAGGCGGTGCGTAATGATGATGACCGCGATGCCCAGGTCCTTGAGCCGCTGGGTTACTTCAATAAGCTTGTCCACCTTGGCCACCGAGAGGTTTGCGGTGGGCTCGTCCATGATGATCAAGCGGGCATCGAAGGCCAATGCCCGGCCGATTGCCACGGCCTGCCGCTGGCCGCCGGAGAGTCGCTTGACCTTGAGGCGCGGGTTGATGGGGATGTCCAGGCGTTCCAGCACGCGCTTGGTTTCCGCCTCCATCTTCTTCCTGTCGATGATCCTCAACAGGGGACCCAGGATGTTCTTCTGGGGCTCGCGGCCCAGGAAGATGTTGGTCCGGACATCGAGATTGTCGGCCAGGGCGAAGTCCTGGTAGACCATCTCGACACCTTGGTCCCGGGATGCAGATGGTGTGGGAAACTCGGTTTTCTTTCCGTCCAGCTCGATCACGCCACGGTCGGGCTGGTAGACGCCCGTCAGCACTTTCATGAGCGTGGATTTGCCGGCGGCGTTGTCTCCAAGAAGAGCGAAGGTTTCGCCGGGCATGACATCGATGCTGACTCCGCGCAATGCGGACACCGCCCCGAATGTCTTGTGTATGTCCTTAAGGGCGACCAGTGGAGCTGTCGCCGGTGGTGCGTCGGTCATCTCATCCTCGTTTGATAGGGCCATGCAAATGAACCGGTGAAACACCTTTAGCGATGGGCCATCAAACAACGTTGTTTGACTTTGCAGAATCCGGGGCAATTCGAAGAAAGTCCCGTAACTGCGTGACCTTCGCCACACTGTTTCACTTACTTGAACTTTGGCGGATTGGAGAATGCGGGAGATGTGCCACTTTGAAACACCAACCTGACGTGAAATGTTGCCGCGGGACACAATTCACTTCCCTTAAAAAACAAAGCCGGCCCGGCACGGATTGTTGCGAAATAATCCGTGCCCGGGCCGGGCAGTCAAAGGGCTACGCTGACAGCTCCACGGCTATCGCAGCACGTGTCCGGGCGGACTTCTCCGCCGCGTCAGCCAGGATCAGGGCAGCACGGCCGTCCTCGAAGCTCGGACTCCGCGAGGGAAGCCCGCGGACAGCGCGCAGGAACTCTGCCACCTCAAGCCGGTACGCCTCCGCGTAGCGCTCTAGGAAGAAGCTCTGGTACGGCCCCATCCCCTCCACCGTCCTGGCACCCCAGTGCCGGACCAGGCTGTCGTTCTTGTTGACCACCTGAAGCAAGCCCGCGGATCCGAAGGCCTCGATGCGCTGGTCATAGCCATACACGGAATGCCGCGAGTTGAAGATGGTCACAAGCTCATCTTTCGAACCCCGCAAGGTCACCGCTGTCGAATCGAAGTCGCCCGCCTGCCGGATGCCGTCACTGAAGACGTTCGCGCCTGTGGCCGACACCTCCACGATGTCCGGAATGAAGTAGCGGGCCATGTCCAGATCGTGAATAGTCATGTCCCGGAAGATCCCGCCGGACTGGGGCAGATAGGCCGCTGGCGGCTCCCCGGGATCGCGGCTGGTGATGATCAGTTGCTCCAAGACTCCGATCTCGCCAGCCCCCACACGCCGCCTGAGTTCCACGAAGTGCCTGTCGAAGCGCTTGTTGAAGCCCAGGGCGATCGGGATATCCGCAGCGGCCGCCTTGGCCCGGAGTGCATCGACCCGCGCAATTTCCAGGTCGATGGGCTTCTCGCACAGAACCGGGATCCCGGCGTCGATCGACTGCTCAATGAGGTCCACGTGAGTGGCCGTGGGAGACGCCACGATAACGGCATCGACCTCCCCGGAGGCAAAAACCTCTTCCGGGTCGTCACTCACACGCCCACCGTATTCGGCGGCTGTTCGCTTGGCGCCCTCTATTAAGGGGTCGCACACCCAGGCCAACGTCGCTTCTTCCAGGGTTGCCAGGCTCATGGCATGCACTTGACCGATCCTGCCGGTCCCGAACAGGCCAACTCTGATCTGTTGCGTCATTGCAGGTCTCCAGATGTTGAAGTGATGTTTTAGTCGATCTTTTGCCGGCCCAATCTGGCATAAACATCCGGACGCTTTGAGCGCAGGAAGTAGGCATAAACAATCCCGCCGAAGAACAGCGCGAACGTGAAGGTCATGAAGATGGCAGTCATAACGGCCGATCCACCGATCAGTTCCGGATAATTCGCGATGGCCAGGTAGGTAATCAAGCCAAGGAAGATCACGCTGACGATGGGCGCCACAATCGTCTTCCACACAGATTCAGGAGCGAAACTGCGGCGGCGGACAAAGTAAACCAGGACGGCGAAGCTCGTGATGAACATCAGGAGCAGGACCGAGAAAGTGCCGCTTCCGCTGGCGATCGGGTAGAGGGCTTCAGGAGGAACCCCCACCACAGTGAACACCACCGTGGCTACGGCCCAGAGCAAGCCAACGCCTACTGCTGAAACGTAGGGAGACTTGTGCCGCGGGTGCACCCGACCCAAAGCCTTGGGGAGTGCCCCATCAGCGGCCAGCGAGAAACTGTAACGGGCCGCGATGTTCTGGATCGAGAGCATTGAGGCCAGGATCGAAGTGATGAGCAGGACTACGCCGATGTCAGCGAAGATCTTGCCCACCAGCACCGTGGCGCCGTCGTTGAACAAGTTCACGGTGTTGGCCTTGGCCGCTTCCTGGACGTTGTCCGCTCCCAGGAATGCGGTGTAAGCCCACGCAGCCACCGCGTAGAACAGGCCGATGCCCACCACGGCCAGGTAGGTTGCCCTGGGGATGGTCCTGTCCGGGTTCTTGACCTCGTCGCGGTAGATGACCGTTGCTTCGAAACCGAAGAAGTTCCCAACGGCAAACAGCAGCGCAAGGCCCAATCCGGCGTCGGTAATCCACGGCATCGAAAAACCGACGCCTTGTGAGACGTCACCTGAGGCGAACGCCGCGACATCGAAGATGATGACGACGGTCGACTCGAGCAGCATGACCACCGTCAGCACCTTCGCGGAGAGATCGATCCGGTTGTAGGCCAGCAATGTGGTGACGACAATGATGCCCAGGCCGTACCAGTACCACGGGATATCCGGACCGCCCAAGGTATTGACCACGAAGCTCTGCAGCGTGAGGGCGAACAGTGACGGAGCAAAGAAGCCGATGAACACATACCCAACCAAGGCCAGGAGCGCCCCGCCCAAGCCGGCCGGCTTGCCCAGCCCTGCCGTGACGAAGGAGTAGAAGCCGCCGGGAGCTTCGACGCTCCGGCTCATCTTGACGAACCCCACCGAGAAAATCAGCAGCATCAGAGTGACCAGGAGATAAATCCCCGGAGCAGTGTGGCCACTGAAAAGAAGCATCACGGGCAAGGTGCCCGCAACGGTGGTCAGGGGGGAAGAGAACGCAAGCACGTTCATCACGAGCTCGCCGACCCCCATGTTGCCGCTGAGCTTATGTTCCTGGGTCTGGGTAGGCGTTATCGGCTTCCCTTTTGTTGAGCTAGACATGTAATCCTCGTCGCGAAATTTTAGAGTGCTGAATCACACTACCGACGCGGATTGTGGGAGTACTGTACCAGCCTGAGACACAGGTTTTGGGGCGGTTCCACCCAGCTTCTTCAGGTCAACAATGTCGTTCAGCGGCTGGTCCGCTTTCCACTGCTGAAGGTTCCTCGCGAAGCAGTCCACAACCCGGCCACGCCATCCGATCAGGTCTCCGGATGCGTGGGGCGAGACCAGGATATTGTTGCGGCTCCACAGCGGATTATCGGCCGCCAGCGGCTCGTTCTCGAAGACATCCAAGGCCGCTGCACCCAAGTGGCCTGCATCGATGGCATCAAGGAGGTCCTGCTCCACCACAACCGCTCCACGGCCAACATTGACCAAGCGTGCACCCGGACGCATTTTGTCGAAGCGGGCAGCGTTGAACAGACCGCGGGTCTCCTCGGTGAGTGGCACGGTCAGCACAACGTCCTGGGCTTCTCCGAGGAGCACGTCCAGTTCGTTAAAGGAGGCGATCGCGCCCAGTTGGGAATCCTCACGGGCAGACCTGCCGACGACGGTCACGTCCATGCCCGCTGCCCGCAACAGCAGCACGGTTTCGCGCCCCACCGGGCCCGGACCGACCACCAGTACCTTGCGACCCAAAAGGGGTTCGGTCTCGCGGTGCTGCCAGGTCCGTGCCTGCTGCAACTCGATGGTGCGGCGCAGGTCCTTGGTGAACATCAACAGCACGCCCAGGACCCATTCAGCGATGGGGCGTTCACACACTCCACGGGAGTTGCTGACCACGATGTCGCTGTTGATGATCTCCTCGGTCATGAGACTGTCCACGCCAATGCTGGAGGTGTGGATCCAGCGCAAGTCCCCGGGGCCCACTTCGCGCAGGAGCTTGGTCCGGAAATCGTTGAGGAACAGGATCTCCGTTCCCGGCAGCGCTGCCCGGAACTCATCCGCCGTCCGGACCACCAACACTTCGGCTTCGGTCTCCAGACGTTCCACGGGAGGAACCGGGCGGCCCTCCTGGACAATTGCAATTACTTTGGGTCGTGACACACCTTCTCCTTTCAAGGGGCCGCTCCCAGACGGGAACGGCCCCACCATCCGTGCTTAGTGGTCGCCGCGGCCTACCAGCCGCCCTGCCAACCGCTCATCAGGCCGTAGGGCAGCCGCTGGGGCTCCTCGTCCGGCAGGCCCTTGAGGAAGTCGAAGTCGCAACCTTCATGTGCCTGGTTGACGTGGTCGATAAAAAGCCGTCCGTAGCCACGGCGGTACTTCGGCTCGGGCAGCTTGAGCTCGGCGAGCCGGGCCTCGATCTCTTCCTCAGGAATATCGAGGTCAAGGCGCTGGTTTTCCACGTCCAGCACAATCGGATCGCCGTCACGGACAATGGCCAGCGGGCCGCCCACCGCAGCCTCCGGCGAAACATGCAGGACTGTGGTGCCGAAGGCCGTGCCACTCATTCGCGCATCGGAGATCCTGACAATGTCCCGGATGCCCCGCCGCAGCAGCCTCTCCGGAATAGGAAGCATGCCCCATTCCGGCATGCCGGGAGCCCCCACTGGACCGCTGTTGCGGAGTACCAGCACGGAATCCTCGGTGATGTCCAGGTCAGGATCATCGATCCTGCGGCCGAGGTCGTAGATGTCCTCGAACACAATCGCCGATCCCTTATGCTGCAGCAGGTCCTTGGAGGCTGCGCTCCGCTTGATCACCGCACCATTGGGGGCCAGGGAACCGCGAACCACGGCGATGCCGCCTGAGGCGTCAAAGGGGGCCTCGAGCGTGCTGACGACGACGCCGTCCGGCTCGGGTGCCGAGCTGTAGCCCTTTTCGAGGGACTCGCCGGTGACCGTGACGGCATTCCTGTTCAGCAACGGGTCCAACGCTTTCAGCACAGTGGGAATGCCACCGACCTGGAACAGTTGCTGCACCAGGTACTCGCCGGAAGGACGGACATTGACGATCCGCGGTGTCCGCTGCGAAATTTCGTGGAACCGGTCCAACTCCAGTTCGTAGCCAACCCTGCGGGCCAACGCCAAAAGGTGAACCACTGCGTTAGTCGAGCCACCCACGGCCATGAGCAACGTGATGGCGTTATCGAACGCTTCCTTGGTCAGGATCTCGCTGGGCTTCGGACCTGACAACGCCATTTCCACTGCCCGGCGTCCGGTGGCTTCCGCTGCTTGCCCGCGGCGAGAATCGACGGCCGGAATGGACGCAGTGCCGGGAAGGCACATGCCCAGCGCCTCCACAAGGGACGTCATAGTGGAAGCCGTACCCATTTCACTGCAGTGGCCGGCGGAGGGCTTGGCGGCGGATTCAAGCTCGTCAAAGTCCGCTTCCGTGATCTTGCCGGCCCGCAGTTCGTCTGCGTACTTCCATGTGTCCGTGCCGACGCCCAATTGCTTGCCCCGGAAGTGCGCCGGCTCCTGCGGGCCACCCGTCAGCATAATAGTGGGAATGTCTGCGCTGGCGGCGCCCATGAGCTGGGCCGGAACGGTCTTGTCACAGCCACCGAGCAACACGATGGCGTCCAGCGGGTATGCGCGGATGGATTCCTCAACGTCCATGGCCATCAGGTTGCGGAACTGCATGGCCGAGGGCTTCATCAGACTCTCGCCCAAGGAGATGGTGGGAAACTCCAGCGGCAATCCCCCGGCCATCAGAACGCCACGCTTGACGGCCTCGGCAAGGAGCTTGAAGTGGATGTTGCAGTTGACCAGTTCGGACCAGGAGTTGGCAATGCCGATGACCGGCCGGTCCTTAATGGCGAAGCGCGAGAAGCCTTCGGCCTGGATGGCTGTGCGGTGCACGAATCCGGTGAGGTCGTGAGGCGCGAACCAGCGTGCGCTGCGGAGATCGTTGTAGTTCAACTCGGACATATCCTTCAAAGCTCCTTGGCTTGTTTGTGTCTTGTGGGATCTTGGGTGAGGCAGTTACGCGGCCGACGTGCCGCCGTCGAACGCCATGCTGGTGCCGGTGGCGAAGGTGCCGTCCACCGCCAGGAAGTAGATGGCCGCTGCCACTTCTTCCGGATCCGCGAGGCGGTTCAGCGGGACGGTGCTTTCCTTCTGCTGGAGGGCCAGGACGGGGTCCGGTTCGGACTCCAGGCCCGAGCGCAGCATGGGCGTATCAATCGGACCAGGGCAGACCGCATTGACCCGGACATGGGGCGCCAACTCCACGGCGAGCGCCTTGGTAAGCCCCACGACGCCGGCCTTCGCGGCGCAGTAATGTGTCAGCCCGGCGACTCCCATGGTTGCGAGGTCCGAGGCAACGTTGACGATTGCCCCTCCCCCGGCACTGCGCATATGAAGGCCCGCTTCGCGGGCAACGTAGAACGTGCCGGAGAGGTTGGTGTCCAGCACCTCGTGCCAGCGATGCTCGTCCAGGTCCTCGAGGGGCGCGTAGCCGGCAACCCCGGCAGCGTTGACCGCCACGTCGAGGCCACCGAGGGAATGGATCGCTCCCCGGACGCCGTTCCTGGCTGATTGTGCGTCGGCGACGTTGGCAACTACTTGGTGCGCCACGCCGTCGATTTCCTCCGCGACCCGTTGCAGCTCTCCGGCGCGGCGCCCCATGAGCGCCACCCGGGCACCCCGCGCTGCGAAGAGCTGAGCGGTCGCTTCTCCTACGCCGGACGTTGCACCCGTGACGAGGACCCGCAGGGGTTCCGTTCGAATCCGTTTATTGCGGTCCATCATCGTCGACGGGCTCCTCTTGGTTGGCGTTGCTGGACTAGTACGTTCTACTCAAACAGCCGTAGGCCCTCGCCGGATGTCTCAGATTGAGACACAGCGCACACACGTTGCCTCCATAGGCTGATGCGCAGATGCCGCCTTTCTGTGCGGCACAACATCGCCGAAGAGCGGCAAGACCTAAGGAGTCCACTTTGGAAGACCAGAACCGAATTGGTGTTGGCCTCATATCGGTGGGGTGGATGGGGCGCCTGCATTCCCGCGCCTACCTCGCCACCAAGCAGTTCTTCCCTGAACTGCCGCGCCACCCCGAGCTTGTGATCGCCGCAGACCCCGACGACGCCGGCCGTCACCACGCCGAGGACGCGCTCGGTTACAAGGAAACAGCCACCGACTACCGCAAAGTTCTCGAGAACCCGGACGTCGACGTCGTCTCGATCTGCTCCCCCAACTTCCTGCACCACGAAATCGCCCTGGCAACCATCGAAGCCGGCAAGCACTTCTGGATCGAGAAGCCCATGGGCCGCAGTGCCCAGGAATCCCGCGAAATTGCCCAAGGTGCCGAGGCTGCAGGACTCATCACGTCCGTGGGGTTCAACTACCGGCATGCGCCGGCCGTGGCTGAAGCCAGGCGGCTCATCCGCTCCGGCGCTCTCGGCCGCATCACCAACGTGCAGATCCGTCTCCTCACCGGTTACGCCTCGGACCCCACCCAGGTCTTCACGTGGCGGTACGAGCAGGCCAGGGCCGGTTCCGGCGTTCTGGGCGACGTGCTGAGTCACGGTTTTGACCTGGCCCAGTTCCTGGTGGGCCGGATCACGTCGCTCAATGCCGTCACCGAAACCTTCATCAAGGACCGTCCGCTGCCCGCCGGCAATTCCTCCAACTCCTTCGACATGGGCCAGGCCTCTGACGTCACCCGTGAAGTGGAGAACGAGGACTATACCGCCATGCTGGCCCGCTTCGAAGGCGGCGCAATCGGCATGTTCGAATCCACGCGTGTCGCCATCGGCCCGCATGCCGAATACATCGTCGAGGTGTACGGCACGGAGGGCTCGCTGCGCTGGAACTTCGAACGGATGAACCAGTTGGAGCTCGCCACGGACCGCAGTGGATACCGGACAATCATGACCCCGCCGTCCTACGGCGAATTCGGGCGCTTCCAGCCGGGTCCCGGTCCTGGCATTGGGTTCAACGACCTCAAGACCATCGAGGCAGCGCTGTTCCTGCGTTCGGTGGCCGAAGGCAAGCAGCTCGGCCCCTCGGTGGCTGACGGGTGGTCGGCATCCGAACTGGTGGATGCCTCGCTGAAGAGCGCCGGTTCCGGTGATTGGGTGGAGATTCCGGAAGTCTCCGGGAAGACCACGTACGGAGCCTGAGACTGAACAAGGGAGGCCGGATCGCGATGATCCGGCCTCCTTTGTGCTGCGCTGATTTTGCTGCGTTGAAAACTACTTGGCGAAGCGGAACAGCTTCTTGTTGGCGAACTCCAGCATGCCCACCTTGCCCAGTTCCCGGCCGTAGCCGGACTTCTTGATGCCGCCGAACGGCACGTCCGCACCGCTGAGGTCGTAGGCACCTACGAACACCATGCCGACGTCGAGCTGATTGCCGACGCGCTCGGCGCGGTCGATGTCGTCGCAAATCACCACGGAACCAAGGCCATACGGCGAGGAATTCGCGAGCTTGATCGCTTCATCGTCGGTGCTGACCTTGTAGAGCTGTGCAACGGGACCGAACAGTTCCTCGCTGTAGACGTCCATGGACGGGGTGATGTTGGTGATCACCGTCGGGGTAAACACGTTGCCCTTTGGCTCATTGTTGCCCACCAGGATTTCGGCGCCCTGGTCCAGCGCACCCTGCACCTGGGAAGCCAGGAACTTGGTGGCTGAATCGGAGGACATCGGGCCGAAATCGCCGTTCTCGTAGGACTGGCCAGCAATGGCGGCCTTGAACTTCTCCGAGAACTCGTCGAAGTACTTGTCCAGCACCACGATCCTCTTGGAACCGTTGCACGACTGCCCCGTGTTGCCCATGCGGCCCATGACGGCCTTCTTCACCGCGAGGTCCACGTCGTCAGTGTCCAGAACCAGGAACACGTCGGCTCCACCAAGCTCGAGGACGCACTTCTTCAACGCGCGTCCGGCCTGCTCAGCGACGATCGCTCCCACCTGCTCGGAACCGGTGAGCGAGACACCCTGCACACGGTCATCGGCAATGATGTCCGAGATCTGCTGGTGCGTGGCAAAGAGGTTGACGTAGGCGCCCTCCGGGAAGCCTGCATCGCGGAAGAGTTCCTCCAGGGCGAGCGCCGACTCCGGGCACTGGCTGGCGTGGCGGACGATCACCGTGTTGCCCAGGATGATGTTGGGGATCGCGAACCGTGCCACCTGGTAGTAGGGGTAGTTCCACGGCATGATGCCCAGGATCACGCCGAGGCCCTGGTAGCGGAAGAAGGTCCTCAGCCCGTCAGCAACCTCGAGTTCCTCGTCCGCGAGCCATTCCTCTGCATGTTCTGCAAAGGCTGCCGCGATGGAGCCGGAGAACTCCGCTTCGCCTACGGCCTGCTGGAGCGGCTTGCCCATTTCGCGGTTGATGATGGCGGCAAGCTTGTCCTTGCGGGCAACGAACAGGTCCGCGAGGCGCTTGGCCATGGCCGCGCGTTCGGCGACCGTAGTGGTGCGTGACCAGTCCTGGTAGGTCTTCTGGGCTGCGCTGAGTCCGGCCTCGACTTCTGCGTCGGTGGCTGCGGGGTACTCGGCGTGAATGGTTCCGGTGGCCGGATCAGTAACGGCAAATGCGCTCATGATGAATGCTCCTTGGTCAATAAATCCCGTAAAAGACACGGGCGGGACCGCCGGATATAGCGGTCCCGCCCGGTGCGCTTAGCGCGTTTCAGGTGCGGTGGTGGCAGCGTAGAAGCGCTGACGCTCACGGCCCTTGAGGTGCTTGGCGATACCCTCCAGGGTGTCGGGTCTCTCCGAGGTCATCGGAGCTCCAACGTCCCAGAAGGCGCCGTTGCCGGAAAGATAGCGCCACGGCTCCACGCGGGCCACGATCACAGCAGGACCTTCGACTTCCTTCGCCTCGGTGAGGGCGGCCGAGAACTCCTCGATCGTCGTCGTGGACCAGGCAGCACAACCCATGCTGGCCGCGTTGGCCGCGATGTCGAAGTCGAGGATGGCCCCGTCCAGTCGGCCGGACTCTTTGCTGCGTTCCCGGTACTGGGTGCCAAATTCGCGGCCCGGACCGCCCTTGGCAACCTGGAGGGGCCAGATGCACTGGTGTCCGCGGTTGTCGATGACGATGGTGATGATCTTCTTGCGTTCCTGGACAGCCGTGACCAGTTCGGTTGGCTGCATGAAGTAGGTACCGTCACCGATCAGGACATATACCTCGCCCGGCGAATCGGGACGGGCCAAACGGTAGCCGAGGCCAGCCGGGATCTCATGGCCCATGCAGGAGTTGGCGTATTCAAAGTGAATTTCGGTGCCGTTGGAGGGATCCCACGCCTTATGGATGCCTTCAACCACGCCGCCAGAGCCCAAAATAAGGGCATCCTCCTTGGTGGTGCGCCTGTTGAGCACGTCGATCACCTGTGCCTGGCTCATCAGTTCTCCGGCGAAATCCTGGAGATCGTGCTTGCGAACTTCCAGCGTGGCCTTGCGTGCGTCCGCCACGTCGCTGCGGAACTCTTCCGACGTCGAGTACCCGACGGCGGCGAGCCGCTCTCGCAGGGCGGCCAGGTTAAGCCTGGCGTCACCGATGACGGGGAACGAGCCCATCTTGTGGGCGTCGAACGAACCCACGTTGAGGTTCACGAACTTCACGTCCGGGTTCTGGAACAGCGAGTGCGAGGCCGTGATGAAGTCCTGCAGGCGGGAGCCCACGGTGACCACCACATCCGCACCTTCGGCGATCTCGTTGGCGCCCACAGTTCCAGTCACACCCAATGCCCCGAGGTTAAGGTCGGTGATGGGTCCGCTGCCCTTGCCGGCGTAGGTCTCGGACACCGGGATGCCGAACTCGGCGCTGAAGCGTGCCAGTTCTTCCTGTGCCTTGGAGTAGCGGACGCCGCCACCGGCGATCAGCAGCGGTCGCTTGGCGTTGCGGATGATTTCTGCGGCGTCGCGGAGCTCATCCTCGACGGCGGGACGCCGGCGGATGTGCCAGACGCGCGGGGTGAAGAAGGACTCCGGGAAGTCGAATTCGGCGCCCTGGATGTCCTGCGGCAGGCAAACCACCACGGCGCCGGTTTCCACAGGATCGGTGAGTACGCGCATGGCCTCGGGGAGGGTGGACAGCAGCTGGGCCGGGTGGGTGATCCGGTCGAAGTACCGGCTGACGGGACGGAAGCAGTCGTTGGCGGACACGTCGCGCTCAACGGGGTGTTCGATCTGCTGCAGCACGGGGTCGCCGAACCGGTTGTTGATGATGTCCGCAGGGAACAGCAACACGGGGAGGCGGTTGGTGGTGGCCGTCGCGGCACCCGAGATCATGTTAGTGGATCCCGGTCCGGCGGAGGCCGTGCAGGCCAGCGTGGCCGCTCGGTTGGAAGCCTTGGCGAAGCCGATGGCCGCGTGGACCATGGACTGCTCGTTTTTTCCTTGGTAGTGCGGGAAGTCCACGCCGTATTCGTCGATGCCTTGGGCCAGGCCCACGGAGTTGCCATGGCCGAAGATGCCGTACATGCCGGCGATCAGGCGCCGTTTCTCGCCGTCCAGTTCGCTGTACTGGACCTGCAAATACTCGACGATCGCTTGTGCGACAGTGCGGCGGCGGACGGCCTTTTTATCGGCTGCGATATTGACCTCGGTGCCGAGATCAGCAGCGGCTGTGCTAGTCATGCGTTCTCCTAAATTCGTAGGTGCGTCGGCACTTGCAAACCGATTCGCCCGAACATCAGGTTTTCACCGCGGGGAGGCAAAGTTGTGTCCCAGTTTGGGACGCAGCCCCTTTGCCCGGACACGCAAAAACAGCAGCCGACGGCGGCACGTAGGTACCGCCGTCGGCTGCTGTTTAGTTGTTGAGTTAGTCGAAGCGGTAAGGCTCCTGTGGACCCACGGAGGGCAGCGGCCGGGGACGCTCGCAGGTGCTTTCGATTTCGATGTGCTTGCCCTGCTCCGAGGATGCCTCGAAGGCGAGGAGGACCTCCAGCACGTGGTAGGCGAAGTCGCCGCCCGTCCGGGGCTCCACGCCGTTGCGGATGGCGTAGCCGAATTCGGCCAGGCCGATGCCGCGGTAGGCGTCGTCACGGTGGGTGATGGGCGTTTCGCGCCAGTCGCCACCGCCGGGAGGGGTCATGTCCAGCGCGAGGTCGCCCGGCTCGCCGCGGCGCAGCACTGGAGCGCCGGAGAAGTGGTCCGGGTTCGGCGCGGCCAGGGAGCCGCCGGTGCCGTAGATCTCCAGGTGCGGCAGGTTGTGGTTCCAGATGTCCCAGCTGACAATTACGGTGGCAGCAGCGCCGGACTCGAAGTCGAGGGTGCCCGTGACGTGCGTGGGGGTCTGGATCTGGATGACTTCACCCTCTTTGCCCGGGCGGGGACGAGTCTCGGACGAACGGGGCGTGGTCGCGGAAACCCGCTTCACCGGGCCGAAAAAGTTCACAAGGTTGGTGATCAGATACGGTCCGATGTCCAGCATGGGGCCCGCGCCGGGGCTGTAGAAAGGGTCCACGTTCGGGTGCCAGTTCTCATAGCCGCGGCAGGCGAACGAGGCGAAGGCTGCCACCGGCTCGCCGATCCAGCCGTCGTCAATGAGCTTGCGGCTGGTCTGCATGCCGGAACCCAGGAACGTGGTGGGCGCGGAACCTACCTTGACGCCGGCTTCCCGGGCTGCGTCCAGAATCTGCTTCGCTTCTTCAAGGGAGGTTGCGAAGGGTTTTTCGGAAAGGACGTGCTTGCCGGCAGCGATCGCCTGGAGCGTGACTGGTGCATGGAGCTTGGGCGGCGTGAGGTTGAGGACCAACTCAACGTCCTGATCTGCCAGTAGCTCGTCCGGGGTGAGAGCCTTGGGAACGTCGTACTCGGCAGCGCGCTTCCTGACTGCCTCGGGGTTCACGTCCGCGAGCGCCACGATCTGGACGTCGGGGTGGACGCCGATCTTGTCCAGGTATTGGTTGAGGACGTTTCCGACGCCGATGATGCCGACTCGAATGGGTTCCATGTGAATCTCCGTTTAATGATTGGTGGAACATCCCGGGGCGAGGAATATACCTCGCCCCGGGATGAGTTGCGATAGGCCGGTGCTAGTGGCGATAGCTCGGTGCTAGCCGGCCAAGCGTTCCTGGCGGGTCAGGGCCGTTGCTGCTTCGTCGACGGCGCCGTCGGTGATGACCACGCCGTAGTGTGCGGCCGCGGCTTCGAGGGTCACGCGTGATTCGCGATAGTCGTCGAGCACTGCCAGGACGTCGCGTTCCAGCGGGTCGCCGTAGCCACCACCGCCGGGGGTGATGGAGACGACCTTCTCGCCCGACTGCAGGTCGTAGCGGCCCACCACGGGGATTTCGTGGCGTTCGCCGGTCTTGAGGTCTTCCACCCAGGCTGAGGGCTCGGCGCCATCGTGGCCGCCACGGACACCCTTGGGCGGATTGATCTTGCCTTCGATGCCGTAGGTGAGGGTGACACTCTCGCCGCGGGGTTCCATAGTGACACGCGTGGCGAGTCCGCCGCGCTGGCGGCCGGCACCGCCGGAGTCGGCCACCAGGGTGCGTTCGTGGACCAGAATCGGGTAACGCTGCTCGTCCACTTCCACGCTGTCGTGGTACAGGAGGGCCCCGCACACGGGTCGCTGGTAGGTGGGCCAACCATCAACGTACGGGGTGGCCGGACCACCGACGCCGCCTACCAGGATCTGGTTGACGTAGGGGTTGCCGTTGCGTTCGTCCGTCCCGGAGATGACCGACTTGGCAGGCGCCTGTCCGGCTGCGCCCTCGGCGGTGCCGTAACCGTCGTCGATCTGGGAGAAAGCGGCCTGGACGATGTTGACCACTCGGTCGGCGAGGTTGGTGGTGCCCGACGAGCAGGAGTAGGGGTGCTTGGGAACACCCACGGCACAGCCGTCACGCAGCAGCACCTCCACGCGGCGGAAGGTTCCGGCGTTGCTCGGCAGGTTCTCCGGGATGCCGGAAAGGATCCCGGCCAGCGCGGCGCCGGTGGCCGTTGCCTTGGTGAGGTTCAGTCCGTTAGGCAGGTTGTCCGGGTTGTCGCGGAGGTCGATCACAACCTTGCCCTGCTTTGGCTTCACCTCGAGGGTTGCCTGCAAATGCACGCCGTCCGGGCCTGTGCCGGGGAAGGGATCGTGGGTGGAGGTGCCGTGGAGGACGTATTCGGGCAGCTTCTCGATCGCGCTGGCCGTCAGGCGCTCGGAGTAGTCGAACCAGGCGTCCACGAAGTCCACCAGGTCATCCACGCCGAACTTTTCAGCGAGTTCGTGGATGCGGCGCTCGGCGATGCGCGAGGCTCCGACGGATGCCAGGTAGTCGCCGTACCACTGGTCGGGAACACGGATGCGGGACCGGCACATGCGGATGATGTCGTCGATGTCCGTGTAGTCGCGCTGGATCCGCACGCAGGGGAAGATCAGTGCGCCTTCCTCGTAGACGTCCCGCGCGGTGGCAAAGAACGTGGTGGGAAGCGAGTTGCCGCAGTCGGCCTGGTGGGCCTTGGTCACGGCGGTGAAGAGGTGGCGTCCCTGGATGAAGATGGGTACCAGGATCACGTGGTCTGCAGCGTGCGAGTTACCCATGTAGGGGTCGTTGTGCAGGAACGCGTCGCCTTCCTTGATGTCTTTGTGCAGCTCAACCATGTCTTCGCCCAGGGGGCCGGCACCGAAGACGTGCACGGGCACACCTTCGGCGGCAGCGAGCAGCTGGTTGTCCGCGGTCAGCACGGCACAGGAGAAGTCGCGGGCCGTGTTGATGACGGATGAGCGGGCGGAGCGGAGCAGGCCGCTGGTCATCTCGCGGACAATGCCGTCGAATGCGTTGGCAAGGACCGAGAGCTTTACGGGATCGAATTCGCGGGTCACGGTTACGCCTCCTTACGGGTGAGGTAGATGTTGGATCGTTCATCGAGCGTGGCGTCCCACTCCGGCGGCACGACGATGGTGGTGGTGGGCTGATCGATGACGGCCGGTCCTACGATCTTGTCGCGCGGGGCGAGCGTCACGCCGCGGTAGCGCTGGGTGCTGAAGGGTTTGCCGCCAAAAACAATGCTGTCCGTGCGGTGGATTTCCGCGGTGCGGCTGAGTTCACTTTCGGACTTGGTGTGCTCCGACCGGGGGATTTCCACGCGGACACCCCAGGTGATGATCTCCACGCGGCTGTCCGGATCGTGGGTGCCGTTGCGGCGGTCGTGCTCCTCGTGGAAGGCGCGCTCGATGATGCCTGCCGCATCGCCGGAGGTGTCCGGGGCGGCGTCGAGGTAGACGCGGAGGTCCCAGGCCTGCCCGGGGTAACGGGCGTCCACGAAGTATGTGACCTTGGGTGCTTCGCCCACGCCGTCGAACCGCTTCACGAAGACTTCAGCCTTGGCCGTCAGGTCCTCGACTGCCCGGGAGGCCGAACCGGCGTCGAAACTGCGGGTGTCGTTGTGCAGCGGCGAGAGGAACTCGGTAGCGATCGGTGCGCGGTGGGCGCCGTAGGCGGCCAGGACGCCGGCGGTAGCCGGGATCAGGACGGTGTCGGCTTCCAGGAGCCTGCCGATGATCGCTGCGACCATGGCGCCTGCGCCACCTCCAGCAACAATGAGCGCACCCCGGGGGTCAACGCCCTGTTCGAGAGCAGACTGGCGGATGGCGGTAGCCATGTGGTTGGCGGAGACATCAAGGATGGCTTGGGCGGCCTGAAGAGTGTCCATCTTCAAGGGACCGGCAATGCGGGTATCGATGGCCTTAATGGCGGCCTCGCGGTTCAAGGTGAACCCACCTTCAAAGCCTTCTGTGTCGAGATAGCCAAGGGCCACACAGGCGTCGGTGACAGTCGGCTCTTCGCCGCCGCGGCCGTAGGCTGCCGGGCCGGGGGTGCTGCGCGCACTCTGCGGGCCTACGCGAAGGAGGCCACCGCCGTCGATCCAGGCGATGCTGCCGCCACCGGCGCCGATGCTCGAGACTGCCACGGAGGACAGGCCAGTGAGGTGCCCGACGAACGGCTCGCCCAGCCAGGCTTCACGGGTGTGGCGGACCACGCCATTCTCGACCAGGGACACATCGAAGGTGGTGCCGCCCATGTCGCAGACAACCACTGTGTCGTGGTCCGGAGCCGCCGCCGCGCCAACCAGTGGAGCCATGGACGGGCCGGAGTTCAGCAGCAGTACCGGGCGGTCCAGTACATCGGCGACGTCGAGGACGGCACCCTCGGAGGTAACCACCAGCAGGTCGCCGGCGAAGCCGTACTTCTGGAGGTCGGAGCGGAGCTTGCCCAGGTGGTCGGCCATCAATGGCTTCAGGGAAGCATCGATCGAGGCTGCCGAGGAGCGGCGGTATTCACGGATGGTGGGGTTTGCCGCGTTGGAGAGCGTGTACGGAACGCCGGGCAGGATCTCCTGGATCAGCTCGGCAACGCGCTTCTCGTGGGCATCGTTGATGATCGACCACAGGAAAGAGACGGCCACAGCTTCAATGCCCTGTTCCTTGAAGGAACCCAGGACTTCCCGTACCTGCTCTTCGTCCAGCGCCACCAGGATGTCGCCCTCGGAGGAGATGCGTTCAGTGATCTGGAAGGTCAGGTAGCGGGGAATGTAGGGCGGCGGGTACGCGGCTTTCGAGTCGAAGGCGTCACGACGGCCACCTTCGCGGAGCAAAAGGGTGTCGGCAAAACCGTCTGTGGTCAGCAGCGCTGTCCTGGCTACCTTGCCGGTGAGCACTGCGTTGGTGGCGTGGGTGGTGCCGTAGACAATGACGTCTGCATTGCGCAGCACGTCGTCACCGCTCCAGCCAACGGACTCGGCAGCGCGGCGGACCGACGCTTCGAAGCCGGTGAACACGCGGTCGTAGGTGGTCAGCGCCTTGCCGACCGCCATGTCGCCGCTGTTGGAACCGACCACGACGTCGGTAAAGGTACCGCCGGTGTCGACGGCAATGCGGTACCGGGCCTCACCTGGTTGTGTCTGTACTTCACTCATGGGTCTTCATTACTTTCGTAGGGCTTGCAAGGGATTAGAGCTGGGGTTTGCCAACGGTGTTGCGGAGGAGTCCAACCTTGTCGATCTCGATTTCCACCGTGTCGCCCGGTTCCAGCCAGACAGGCGGGTTCCGCTTGGCACCGATGCCCTGCGGGGTTCCCGTGGCAATGACGTCGCCTGGTTCCAAGGTGAGGAAACTTGAAAGATAGGAAACGATGCGGGCGATCGGGAAGATCTGGTAACTCGTGTTGGAGCGCTGCACTTCGATGCCGTTCACGCGGGTGGCGAGGTCCAGGTTCTGGGGATCGCCCACTTCGTCCAAGGTGACCAGTGCAGGGCCCCACGGGGTTGACCCGTCAACGGCCTTGCCTGCCAGCCACTGGGTGCCGCGGTACTGCAGGTCCCGGGCGGTGACATCGTTCAGCGGTGCAAGCCCGGCAACGTAGTTCAATGCTTCTTCTTCGGGGACCTCGCTGGCCTTGCGCCCGATCACCACAGCGAGTTCACCTTCAAAGTCGAGGTTCTCGCTGACCTTCGCACCGCCGATCTCGTCCTCGGGCCCAACCATGGTGGAGGCGAACTTGGCGAAGACGTCCGGGTACTCCGGGAACGCGCGGCCGGTCTCGGCAACGTGGTCCTTGTAGTTCAGGCCGATGCAGAGCACCTTGGAGGGATTGGGCACAGGTGTTGTCAGCCGGATATCGGCCCGGACACCCACGTGGGCTTCCGGGTCCTGGCCGGCCAGTGCGCTGACCTCGGCCGAGACGGCCTGAAGCCGGTCGCCGTAGAGTTCCAGGAATTCCCGGACGGTGGTGGTGGCTCCGTGCACTGCCTGGCTGGAACCCTGCAGCAGCAGTTCCAGGTCGTAGACGGCGTCATCGATCAGGACGCCGCCGCGGATACCGGATTCGTGTTCGTAGGAAACGATCTTCATGGTTAGTTTGCGCCTTCCGTGGTGGGAGCGTCCGAGGCGACCGCCAGTACGGCGTCGGCCAGGCGATCAGCGATGTCGTCGACCACCTTTTCGTCCATAGGCGTGGACAGGGACAGCAGGTTGGCCGGAGAACCCAGCAGTCCGCGCTCGTAGGAGGCCCACCACAGCTTGTGCTGGGTGTGCTCGTCCACCTTCTCCGCTCCGGCCGGAACCGCGCGGAGGAGCGAGCCGCTGCCACGGATCTCCCAGCCGGCGTCGGCGATCCTGGCGTTGACCGTTTCGCGGGCGGTGTCGCCCAACTGGTTCAGGCGCTTGACCTCATCTTCGGTGTAGAGGCGAAGGGCCACGGATCCGGCGGCCATGCTGACCGGGTTGCCGGAGAACGTGCCGCCGTGGGGAAGGCTGCCCGGGCGGGTGGGGTCCACTTCGGCCATGAGCTCGGCCTTCCCGCAGACCGCTCCGACGGGGAATCCGCCGCCGATGAGCTTTCCCGTGGTCAGCAGGTCCGGGGAAACACCGTATTCACCGCTGAAGCCGTTGTAGCCGAGGCGGAGGCTGATGACCTCGTCGATGATCAGCACAATGCCGTAGCGGGTGGCGAGTTCCCTGGCGGTCCGGACGAATTCCTCGTTAATCGTGAGGAGGCCGGCGCGGTTGGGCAGCAGGTCCAGGATGATGGCGGCGTAGGCGTCCGGAGCGGATTCAACCGCTTGGCGCAGGAATTCGACGTCGTTCAGCGGCACCGCTGTGACGTCGTCGATCACGCCGCGGGTCACGCCGCGCTGGTAGGAGGGTCCGCCCGGAACCAGGGCAACCTCTGACGTTCCGTGGTAACCGCCCTTGGTGACTATAACGCGCTCACGGCCGGTGCTGGCACGGGCGATGCGGATCGCGGACATGACGGCTTCGGTGCCCGAGTTCGCGAAACGGACCTGGTCCAGCTCGGGAAGGCGGCCGAGCAGGAGTTCGGCGAGTTCCCATTCGTAGAGGTTCGGGATGCCCCAGCTGGCACCGGTGGTGAGGGCCTTGGTGGCGGCTTCGGTGATTTCCGGGTGGGCGTTGCCGTGGATCAGGGAGGTGAAGTTGTTGTTCGCGTCGATCAGTTCACGGCCGCGGTCGTCCCACACCCGGTAGCCCTCGCCCTTGATGGCGTAGGGGCTCGGAGCGCCGGTGTAGTACGTTGACCGGCCGTAGCCGCCAGGCAGCAGCGGGAAGCCGCGCGGCCCACGGCGCAGGTGTGGATCCTCTGCGGGGTTCTGCAACGCAGCGAGGTCTTCCAAATGGTTGGTGGTAGCCAAGTCGGGTTTCTCCAGTCTTTTGATTCACAAGTCTTTTCAGGTGACGGGTCTTCTCAGTTCACGAGGTCGATGAGCGGCTGGCCGGTCAGCGCGAGGCGTACCCGCTCTACGGCACCGTCCTGCAACGCACCCGTTGACCGGTTGGAACGCCATGCGATGTGCGGCGTGAGGATGGCGTTGGGTGCCGTGCGCAGGGGGTGATCAGCCCCGAGCGGCTCCTGGGCGAAGGTGTCGATTCCGGCGCCTGCAATGTGACCCGAGGTCAGCGCCGAGGCGAGCGCGGCTTCATCGATGAGGCCGCCGCGGGACACGTTGACGATCACTGTGCCTTTGCGCATTTTCGCGAGCGCGTCGGTGGAGATGAGGTTCGCCGTTTCATCGTTCAGCGGCAGATGGAGGGAAACGACATCGGAATTCTCCAGGATGTCTTGCAGCCCGGTCATCTCCACGAAACTCTCCGTGACAAAGGGGTCATAGGCACGGACGCGGGCTCCTACAGCCGAGTACATGCGGGCCACATGCTGCCCGATGCGGCCCATGCCCAGGACGCCGACCTCAAGCTCGGACAGGACAGGGGTGTCGTAGCCGATGGTTCCGGCCCAGCCAAGGTTGTCAATGGCGTCGTTTCCGGCAGGCAGCCGGCGCGCCAGCGCCAGGCCCATCGCGAAGGCATGGGAGGCGACTTCCTCCGACGCGGTGCCGGGAACGATAGAGACCGGGATGCCCGCTTCAGTTGCCGCGGCGACGTCGATGTTGTCGTAGCCGATTCCGTACCTGATCACTGCCCGGCACTTGCCCATCAGCGGGAAGTCGGCGGCAGTGAGCTTGGCGTAGGGCGTGATCATCACAATGTCGGCTTCGGGAAGCCCTGCACGGAAGGCGTCGGTGTCTGCCGCGGGGTTGAGTGTGTAACCGAACTCCTCCGCGAGCGCGTGCTCACGGGCCAGGTCCGGGAAATGGTGGGGGGCCACAAGAATGGTTCCCTGGGCATCGCGGGTCATAGTCAGTCGTCCTGTTCGTGTTCGTACCCTCGGTCGCTGCCGGACACTCCTTGGGACGGGTGCCGGTGTCGGGTGATTTCCAGTACAACGCGATATCGGGGCGGCCGTCCGTGCCATATCGAGACACCACAGTGGGACACCGTGTTCCACCGACTGGGGAGAGCCGGGCAGCACAAGGGGCCACTCGTCGTCGGGCCTTTCGCCACCTGGGCAGCGCGGAGCAGCCGGCCCCCTTTGGAGGTCGGCTGCTGCTCCCTGCGTGGCGTCAGAGGTCGAAGCCGCGGCTGCGGAAATAATCCATGCGCCGGTAGAGTGTGGAGCGCCCGATCTGCAAGGTCTCCGCTGCCAGGCTGCGGTTACCTTTTGCTTCCTGCAGCGCAGTGCGCAGCTCGCTCAATTCTGCATCCTCAAGGCGGGAGAGCCTGCCCTTTGTCAGGGCGCGGTGGAACCCTTGTGGCAGGTCGTCCACTGTTACCTCGGCGCCTTCCGCACGTTCGACGGCGTTGGAGACGACGGCGCGGAGCTGGTCGATGTTGCGTGGCCAGTCGGCGTGGGTGAGGGTGGTGACGAGCCTCCGGGACAGGCGCCGCTCCCCCAGCTCTTGCGCTATGGCGTTGGCCAGTTGCGGGATGTCTTCCCGCCGGTTGCGCAGGGGTGCCACTGAGATCTCGAGAACATCGAATGCCTCGGACAACAGCAACGTCGCATCCGTGGGACGCGTAACGGTGAAGATGATCCTGGTTGCGGAGTTGCCGCGAAGGTTGCGGGCAATCTCACTGGCTTCGTTCTGGGAGAGCTCATCGGCATGCTCCACGATCAGCGTCGCGGGAAGCTCGGTGGCCACCCTGTGCAGGACATCGTTAAAGGTGGCGTTCCTGAGGTCTCCGTTGCGGGCGTCGACAACCATCTGTCCACCACGCAGCGATGCAATGGCACCGGCCAGACGCAGCTTCCCGCTGCCCAGCTCACCGATCATCACCACGGACCTGTCCTGGTCTACGGCTTTACGCGCCAGGTTGAGTGTGCGTTTGAACTCCGTGCTGGTGCCATCCACGTGCTTCAGCAATCGTTCAGCGGTCCCTTCCGGCGATGATGCCAGGAGGAGCGGGGCGCTGCCGGAAGCGACGGTGCGACTTTTGGCGGGAGCGTGGGGTCGAACAACAACAATGGCTCCGACGTTTGCAGCAGACAGCGTCACTGGTGAAATTTCCAACGTAGAATGTCCCGGGCCCTCGAGCATGACTTCACAATTCATCTCCCGGCCGGAGGACATCACGGCTTTGGCGTAGCCCGAGACGATGGAGAAATCGCCGTCCACCAACGTCGCTGTCGCCGAAGCGTTCTGGAGCGAGTTCTTGCCGTCGACGGCGATAACGGCCCGGTTGCCCCTGCGGCGCGAGATCCTGAGGTACTCGCTGAGGAGAGCCCGCTCCCTGGACGAGGTCCGCACCTCAATGTCGCGCTCGATCCGTGAGGCAACGCCTTCGAGCATGAGCAGCGTGGAGGAAGGTTCCAGGGTGCTGACCCGGTTGGCAGGAAGCGTCAGCCCGATGACCGCCCGAACGCGGTTATGGAACGGATCCCGAACCAAAGATGCGAAACACCAGTTGCCCCGCATGTCCTCACGGAAGTGTTCTTCCGGGGCCAGCCAGACCCCACGCCCTTCTTCCAATGCCAGGCCTTCGCCGTTGCTTCCGCAGCTCTCCTCCAGCAGGGAGTACCCGGCGGGGAACCCGTCATCCCGCAGGAAATTGGCCTTGACCAGCACTCCGTTCGGGGCCGTGATGTTGACGTAACCGCCAAGGTCGGCAGCCACTTCATCCAGTTTCTGCAAATGAGGGCCGGCCGCTGCGATGGTGTACTCGTCCACCCGTCCCTCGTCAAAGAATCCGCGGTCGGCGAATGCATCGACGCCGGCAGCGCGGCTGCGGTACCAGGAGCGGGCGATGATGGGGCGGATACCGCTGAGGTCAGCGTGGGGTTGCATCAGGAAGAGCTCGCGGACGCGGTTGGTTTCACGTGGGGTTTCATTCGGCCACGGTGACAGTACTTCTGCAGACATTGGGGCAGGTTCTCCCTTTGTATATGCGGGTCAGGATGCCAGTGCCGGGCCGGTGCCGCCTGGCTTGATCTTTCGTGGGTGCCGCCGCGGCAGAATTGGACGGAATGCCTGCAGTGCGCTCCAGTTCTCGTTCAGTGACGCGTTGTCCTCCAGCGCCCGTGCGCCGATGTACGCGGCAACCATTCCGGAAAGCCCGCTTCCGAGGATGACGTTGCTATTGCGAGTGGCCCCCAGGCTCGTGTTTTCGGTGACCATTGCTTGCTCTCCGCTCAAACGAATTGGGATGGTGGGTGCATGTGCTCCGCGCCACTTCCAGACTACCTAACTAACAGACGTTAGGGAAGTGCTGAAGGCAATTTACCTAACGAGTGTTAGGATGGCGAATTATGAGCGTGAAGTCCTACGAAGCCGCCTCCCGCGCCTTCGAATCGCAACTGAAGGAATGGAACTGGACGGGACAGAAGGCGGGCCGCCAGAACATCCTTGAGGCCTTCCTGCAGCTCGCCATCGCCAACGGTTTCAACTCCGTCTCGATGCGGACCATCGCCAACGCCGTCAACATCAAGCCGCCCAGCCTCTACTCGCACTTCCCTGACGGCAGGGACGAAATCGTTGCCGAATCGCTCCGCTGGCATTTCCACCGTTTCGGCGTAGCCTTGCTCGAAGCCATAGAGCCGGCCCGCAACGCGGACGAATTTTGGGACGCTATGGTCAAACTCCACTTCACGCGGCAGGTGCGATTGCCGGAAAGTAACCTGTGGGACCTCCTGGTTGCGACAGACAGGATGGCCGGAGTTCTCCCCAAGGAGCTGCGCGCCCAAGTCGATAACTGGGTCACGCTCCATGAACAGATGTATGTGGCCGCGGCACGCGATATAGGCTGCCCCGACGCCGAGGAGCATGTCAGGGTGGTCATGACCCTGCTTGAGGGCGCCACCCGCTGGGCCCCCCGCGACTGCACCGACGCCGAGCTTGAAGAGTTGGCGGACCGTGCCGTCACCTTGTCCCGGGCGATTCTGGCTGTGGACTTCGAGTCCCCAACCGCTTAGCCTCTGGTTGCGGCGATTTAGTTCATATGAGCCGCCAGGGGATACCATGCCCACACCCGGCCCCGCACATTCAATCGCCTGCTACCGCATTTCAAACCCGGCGCCGAGCCGAGCTCCAACCCCTACTCGAACTCGTCCAGAAGCCCGGAACGGCCGATGACTTCCGGCGGGGCTCCGCCTGTGGGTCTAAAGGTCTTCGCAGGCCTGCCGCGCACGCACCCTCAGCGAGCCCATCACAAAAGGTAACGTCCCGCCGTCGTCTCCGGTACCGGGATCTATTCTGGGCAGTAACTGCCGATCGATCGCGAAGGAAGTCCATGCCAAGCCCCGAACTCCCCCTCCGCAAGCTTGGATTTCTCACTATCGGCCTTTTCGACCCCGCCGATCCGGCTGCAGGGCACCGTTCAACGTTGGAGATCATCGAGCTCGGTGAGCAGTTGGGGTTCGACAGTGCGTGGCTGAGGCACCGTCATTTGCAGTTCGGGATCTCCTCCCCTGTCGCGGTGATGGCCGCCGCCAGCCAGCGTACGTCCAGGATCGAGCTCGGTACCGCGGTCACCCCGCTGGGTTGGGAAAATCCTTTGCGCCTCGCGGAGGACTTGGCCACCGTGGATCTGCTCGCCGGGGGACGGATCAATCCAGGGCTGAGCGTGGGCGAACCCATGCACTACGACACCGTGAAGCATGAGCTGTTCCCGGATTCCTCAGAAACAGAGGACTTCTCCTATAGCCGCGTGGAGCGCTTTGCCCGCTTGGTCGCCGGCGAAAAGGTTCGGGAGTTCTCCGGCAAGCAAGGCGTTGTGGAGGAATTCTCCAACCGTGTGGAGCCACACTCTCCCGGGCTGAGAAGCCGCCTTTGGTACGGCGCGGGCCGCATGAAGTCGGCCGTCTGGGCCGGGGCAAACGGCTTCAATCTTCTGTCCAGCAGCGTGATTTTCCCGGATGAGAACCAGGAACCTGACTTTGCCAGGGTCCAACAGACGCAGATCCGTGCGTACCGGCAGGCAGCCGCAGCGTCCGGAAACACCCCCCGGGTCTCACAGGGCTTGGTGGTGATCCCCACCGATTCTGCTTCGGATGCCCAGCGTGAAAAGTACCAGCGCTACGTTGATGAACGCACTCCCCGGACGCGGGCGCCCCAAGGGCCGAAGGGCATGCTGTTCGCCCCGGATGTGATCGGCACCAGCGCTGAAATCGCCGAGCAGCTGTACGCCCATGCTGGGTTCCGGGAAGTCGACGAGGTAGCTTTCGCACTGCCGTTCAGCTTTGAACATGAGGACTACGTGCAGATCCTCACCGACATCGCAGCAAACCTGGGGCCCGCATTGGGGTGGAAAGCCGCCGGATGACGAGGTGCCCGGATGACGAGGTGCGATGACCGTTTCCGGGCCGAATTCTGGTGTAGAGCCATGGTTAGCCAGCAATTCTCGGGCGAAGACTAGCCGCCCCGCGCTTTCCGGGTCGCGGCGTCGTTGGCTTTCTGCAGAGCTTCGACCAGCTCGTCCTTGCTCATTCTCGAACGGCCCTTGACGTCCAGTTCCTGGGCACGTTGATAGAGATGTTCCTTGGAGGCGTTGGCGTCCACTCCCCCGGCGGTAGGTTTCGTTGATTCAATGCCTTCTGCCGCGTGCTGGTCAGAAGGACCCCGTTCCTCCTTCGCCTCCCAGTGGTCGCCGACTTTCTCGTAGCTGTGCTTCACCGCCGCATAAGCGGTGCGGGCTGCCCGGCCCTCATCGTTGTCGTAGGTCTCCATGGCGGAGTCGTAGGTCTTGGCGAAAGTATCCTGGGCCTTCTGCTCGGAGCGCTGCAGAGTGGATGGGAGTTCGTCTTCGCGGGCATGATCGTTCTTGCCGGTCTTGGGCATAGTACTCACGCTCCTTTGTCAGAAAACCTGATCGTGGACGTGCATCCAGTTTATCAATTGATACCTGAGCCAGGCTGCCGGGGCCGCGCTCGTCACCTCCCCTTCAGCACATACCTTCTTTCGGGACGCCCGACGCCGTACTTGAGCCTGACTTCCAACGCACCTTCATCGTGGAGGTACTCAAGGTAACGGCGCGCACTCACCCGGGAGGTCCCCAATTGCTCGGCAACTTCGGCAGCGGAGACATCGCCGGGAGCCGATTTCAGCGCAGCTTCCACCAACTCAAGCGTCTCTACACTGCAGCCCTTGGGCAACGTCCGCTCGGACGCACCGAGCCCAAACACCCTGTTCACATCCGATTGCTCAGCCACGTCCTTGGAGGCGTCCAACCCTTGGTAGGCATTCAGGTAGTGCTGCAGGCGCTCCTGAAGATCAGCCTGCGAAAAAGGCTTAATAAGGTAATGGACAATGCCGCCGCGTAGTGCCTTGCGCACCGTCTCGGTTTCACGGGCCGCGCTGATCACCAGCACGTCGAGGTCCGGGGCAACGTCCCGGAGCTGATGCATCAGGTCCAGCCCGTTGATGTCCGGGAGATGGATATCCAACAGCACAAGGTCCGGTTGGAGCCGCTGCGTCTCAAGGATGGCCTGGGCGCCGGTGTGCGCTACACCCACGACGCCGAACCCAGGCGTCCGCTGGATGAAACCGGCGTGGACCTTGGCCACCATGAAATCGTCATCGACAATCAGTACTTTGATCACGGCTGCGCTGCCCCTTCGAAATCCGAATCGTGCTTGTTGAATCGTGCGGTGAAAACTGCCCCATGGTCGTTGGCTACTGTCAGGTCGCCACCGGACCGACGGCAGATCACCCGCGAGAGCGCCAGGCCGAAACCACGGGCATCGCCAGGTCCTGGCTCCTTCGTGGAAAAGCCCTGCCGGAAAATGTCCTCAGCGGCGTCGGAGGGCACACCTGGACCGTTGTCCCGGACGGTGACTGAAACACCGTCCGCTGAGTTGACCACCAACACACTCACCGCCGCCCCAACCAGCCCGGTAACGGCGTCGAACGCGTTATCCACCAGGTTGCCCACCACGGTGGTGAGGTCCCGGGACAGTTCCTCGTTGACGCGCGGGAGCCCGGACTGCGGGTCGATCTGCAGTTCCACGCCGCGCTCGGTGGCCAAACTGGCTTTGGCTATCAGGAGGGCTGCGAGCGCAGGGTCCTGGATGCGGCTGGTCACTTCGTCGTTAAGCCGGGTTCGGTCCACGGTGGCGCCGTTGACGAACTGCACCACGGAATCGTATTCGCCAATTTGGATCAGGCCGGAAATGACGTGGAGTTGGTTGGCGAACTCGTGGGCTTGGGCACGCAAAGTGTCCGTCACGGTTCTGGTGGCACCGAGTTCGCGCTCCAAGGATGACAACTCAGTACGGTCCCTCAGAGTTGTCACCGATCCGATGTCGCGCCCGCGGGAGCGGAGGGCCACCCTGTTCATGACCACCAAGCGGTCCCCCACGAGCACCAACTGGTCCGGGTCCGATTGTTCCCGGGTGAGTACCACTTTCAGCGCACGGTCCACGTGAAGTGAGGCGAGTTTCCGGCCCACACAGTCTGCGGGCAGTCCCAGGAGCTGGCGGGCGCTCTCATTTGCCACGGTAATCCGCTCGTGAGGATCAAGGGCAACCACCCCTTCTTTCAGGCCTTGCAGCATCGCTTCACGGTTTTCCACGAGCCCGGTGATCTCGCGGGGCTCCATTCCAAGGGTTTGCCGTTTGACGCGACGGGAGAGCAGGAGGGAACCGGCCACGCCCAGGACACTCGCAACGCCCAGGTAGGTGAGGAGGTTGGGCACCACGTCTTCCAGCCGTTCAAGGGCGGACGGATAGTTCCTGCTGATGGAGGCGATGCCGATCATGGTTCCGGAGTCGTCGAGCACCGGTACGTGTGCTGAGAGAACTTTGCCTTCATTGCCGGCAAGGACTCCGGTCCATGCCCGGCCTTCCTTGACCCTGCTGTCACCGAGCAGAAGCTGCTTGCCCAGCTGGCTGGGATCCGAGGAGGTCACCACTGTGCCGTCCAACTTTGCGAGTGCCACGTGGGAGGAACCCGAGACAGTCCGAATCGATTCGGCCACGGCCGGGAGGGAGGAGCCGTTTCGGGGTTCGGCAGTGGGCAAAAGGGCACGCACCGTGGGGTTGTTGCCCAAGGCCTCTGCCGCGGACAAGGCCCGGCGTCCTTCGGTGCGTTCGAAAGCAGCAGCAGATTGGGCCAGGGAGATAGCTACTACAGCGACCAGGACCGCCAGGACGATCAACAACTGCAGCACAAGGTACTGCCCGGCCAAGGACATTCCTCTTCTTCGAGTCACTGTTTGGATCCTTTGGTGATTCCACTATGCAAGGGCCGCTAACAGCTTCAAAAGTAGTCCGCCTTGGCGTATCGGAACTATACCCTAAGCACGCTGAGCACCAGCGGGGCCGGGTGCCATAAGAAGGCAAAGGCGTGAACGCAATGAACTTAAAGATCACTGCGAACACAAGAGTGATCACCGTCACGCCGGGACCTAGCATCAATTCACGGGGCACAACGCTGAGCGCCCTGCACAGAATTTCCATACTGAGAAGAGGAACACCATGCGCCAGATCCGCGCATTGCGAATCGCCGCCGTTGCCGCCGGCATCGCCCTGATGGCTACCGGTTGCGGCGCCACAGGTAAGAGCTCCACTGCTTCGTCCAGCTCCGGCGCTGCAGCCGGACCCATCACCGGCCTCCAGATCATGGTTCCCAATACTCCCGGTGGCGGTTACGACACCACGGCACGGGCCGCCGCCAAGGTCCTCGACGACGAGAAGATCGCCAACAACACGGAGGTCTTCAACCTCGCAGGTGCAGGCGGCACCGTGGGCCTGGCCCGGGTGGTCAACGAAAAGGGCAACGGGGACCTCGCCATGCTCATGGGCCTGGGCGTTGTGGGTGCCAGCTACACCAACAAGTCCGAGTCGAAGCTGACCGAAACCACCCCGCTGGCACGGCTCATTGAAGAGCCCGGCGCCATCATGGTCAGCAAGGACTCCCCGTACAAGACCATCGATGACCTCGTGAAGGCCTGGAAGGCAGATCCCGGATCCATCTCCGTGGGTGGCGGTTCCTCGCCTGGTGGTCCTGATCACCTCCTGCCCATGCAGTTGGCGGGCGCAGTTGGAATTGACGCCACGAAGGTCAACTATGTGGCATACGACGGCGGTGGAGATCTTCTTCCGGCCATCCTGGGCAACAAGCTTGGATTCGCGGCTTCCGGTGCAGGCGAGTACCTGCAGCAGATCAAGTCCGGTGAAGTTCGCGTCCTGGCCACCAGTGGCGAGAAGCGTTTGGAAGGTGTTGACGCTCCCACCCTGAAGGAGTCCAACATCGATCTGGTCTTCACCAACTGGCGTGGAATGGTGGCCCCTCCGGGCATCAGCGAGGATGACAAGAAGTCGCTGATTGCCGCCCTGGAGAAGATGCACGAATCCGCTGGCTGGAAAGAGGCCCTGAAGACCCACAGCTGGACCGACGCCTTCATCACCGGTGACGAGTTCCAGAAGTTCCTTACGGACCAGGACAAGCGGGTGGCGGACGTGCTCACCAAGCTTGGCTTGGCGTGAGCACTATAGCAACAGGCCTGAAAGGCCGCGCCGAGCTGGGGGTAGCCCTCCTGCTCGGCGCGGTAGGCGTCCTTGTCTTCCTTGACGCCAACGGCCTGGTAACCCCGTATTCGAAGTCGGACCCCGTAGGGCCCAAGGCGGTTCCCTTCATCGTTGCCGGTCTTCTGGTGGTCTGCGCAATTTTGCTGGCCATCAACGTACTGCGTGGCGGCAAAGGAGAAGTGGAAGGCGGCGAGGACATTGACCTCGCACACCCCGCCGACTGGAAGACCGTGCTCCCCCTTGCAGGAGCCTTCATCCTGAATATCCTGCTCATCGACTGGGCGGGCTGGGTCATCTCCGGCACTGTCCTGTTCTGGGGCAGCGTGCTGGCACTTGGCAGCCGGCACTATGTCCGCGACGGCATCATCTCCGTTGCGCTGGCCCTGGCCACCTTCTACGGCTTCTACCTTGGCCTTGGCATTGCACTGCCGGCCGGACTCCTGGAAGGAATCCTCTGATGGACGTCTGGTCCTCTTTGATGGACGGTTTCGCCACCGCCCTCACCCCCCTGAACCTTCTGTACGCAATGATCGGCGTGCTCCTGGGAACGGCCGTTGGCGTTCTGCCAGGGCTCGGCCCGGCCATGACTGTGGCACTGCTGCTTCCGGTTACGGCCGCCCTTGAGCCCACCAGCGCCTTCATTATGTTCGCCGGCATCTATTACGGCGGCATGTATGGCGGCTCAACAACCTCCATCCTGCTGAACACGCCCGGCGAGTCTTCGTCTGTTGTCACGGCCATCGAAGGCAACAAGATGGCGAAAGCCGGGCGGGCAGCCCAAGCGCTCGCGACTGCGGCCATTGGTTCCTTTATTGCCGGCACCATCGGTACGGCGCTGCTGGCAGGACTTGCACCGTTGGTGGTTCAGTTCGCCGTGAGCCTGGGCGCACCGAGTTACTTCGCCATCATGATCCTCGCCTTGCTGGCCGTCACCGCGGTCCTGGGTTCCTCCCGGCTCAGGGGCTTTGCCTCCTTGGGACTGGGGCTGGCCATCGGTTTGGTGGGCATTGACTCCGTTACCGGCCAGCGCCGCCTGACATTCGGCCAGCCGATGCTGGCCGACGGCCTGGATATCGTGGTGGTGGCAGTGGCCATCTTCGCCGTGGGTGAAGCATTGTGGGTCGCCGCGCACTTGCGGCGTTCACCGCTTCACATCATTCCTGTCGGACGGCCCTGGATGGGCAAGAAGGACTGGGCCCGCTCCTGGAAACCCTGGTTGCGTGGCACGGCCTTCGGCTTCCCGTTTGGTGCACTTCCCGCCGGTGGTGCCGAGATCCCCACGTTCCTCTCCTATGTCACCGAGAAACGGCTGACAAAGCATCCGGAGGAGTTTGGCAAGGGAGCCATCGAAGGCGTCGCGGGCCCGGAAGCAGCCAATAACGCTGCAGCCGCCGGAACCCTGACCCCAATGCTTGCCCTCGGATTGCCCACCAACGCCACAGCTGCCGTCATGCTCGCAGCGTTCACCTCGTACGGCATCCAGCCCGGCCCGCAGCTGTTCTCCAGCCAAGGTCCCCTGGTGTGGGCGCTCATCGCCAGCCTCTTCATCGGCAACCTGCTGCTCCTGCTCATCAACCTGCCACTGGCACCCCTGTGGGCAAAACTGCTGCAGCTTCCCAGGCCCTACCTCTACGCCGGCATTCTCTTCTTCGCAACGTTGGGCGCCTACTCGGTGAACCTGCAGGCGTTCGACCTGGTGATCCTGCTGGTGCTCGGAGCCTTGGGATTCATGATGCGGCGCTTCGGGCTACCTGTATTGCCCCTGATCCTGGGCGTCATCCTCGGTCCGCGCATCGAAGGCCAGCTGCGCAGGACTCTCCAGCTGTTCGCCGGTGACCCCGCCGGGCTGTGGAGCGAGCCGATCGCCGTCGTCGTCTACATCATCGTGGCTATCGTTATCCTCTGGCCGCTGCTCTTCAAGCTGGTCCGCCGCAACCGTCCGGTGCCAGCCAGCGTGGTCCCGGCCCACCCCAGCGAAGTGCTCCTCAAGGAGGACGCCGCCATCCAAGCTGACGAAAACAGTACCCGGATCCACCACAACAGCCACCACAACAAGGAGAAGCCATGACCATCGTGGTGGGCTACGTCCCCACGCCCGAGGGCGAAGCCGCATTGACCCAAGCCATTGCCGAAGCGAAGAAAAACAACGACACCCTGTTGGTGATCAACTCTTCCAAAGGGGACGCCTTGGTGGATAACAGGTACGCCCAGGAACCGGAGATCCAGACCATCGAGGAACGCCTTGCCCTCCAAGGCATCGAGCACATCATCAAGCAGCCCGTCCGTGGCCATGATGCCGCTGCTGAGGTACTGGATGCGGCCGACGAGCACAACGCGGAGCTGATTGTGATTGGCCTCCGCCGCCGCAGCCCGGTTGGCAAGCTGATTATGGGCAGTGTCTCGCAGAGGATCCTGCTGGAGGCGGACTGTCCTGTGCTCGCCGTGAAAGCAGACTAAGCGTAAACCAGAAGATTGTGCCGGCTAATGCCCTTAAGATTCGTTCTTAGGGGCATTAGCTATACACAACTCCAAGGGGGACCACGTGGCCGAGACCATCCGCACAGCAACAACTGACGACGCCGGCAAGCTGGCCGAGCTTGCGGCCGTCACCTTCCCGCTGGCGTGCCCGCCCGGCGCCTCACCAGCTGACATCCAGGCCCATCTCGAGAAGACGCTCGCCGAGGCGAACTTCCTGGATTACCTCGCCGATCCGCACATCACGGTTTTGGTGCTCGACGACGACGGTCAGCTCAACGGGTACACCATGCTGATTGCCAAGCCTGCTAGCGACCCGGATGTAGCCTCTGTGCTCTCGGCGCTCCCCTCCACGGAACTCAGCAAGTGCTACGTCCACCCGGACCACCACGGCCAGGGAGCCGCATCCCGCCTCATGAAGGCCTCAGTCGCGGACGCTGCGGAAAGGGGTGCGGCAGGAGTCTGGCTTGGCGTGAACAGTGAAAACGCCAAGGCGATCCGCTTCTATGAAAAGAGCGGTTTCCAGAGGGTGGGCACCAAGTCCTTCAAACTGGGCGACACCGTGGAACATGACTTCGTCATGGAGCACACGCTCTAGCCAGCACCCGTTCTAGCCAGCAGCCGGGCAATACCCAGCACCCGGGCAGTTAGCCGAACAAGTCACCAGCCAGTGGCGGCCGGGGGTCGGAGCGCAGCTGCAGGCCGGCTGGCAGTCCCGTCACCGTGCCGTTTCCCGAGGACGCCTGGATCGTGATCCGCGAGCGCCCCAGCAGCACGTTTTCTGCCTTGAACTCCCCAAACGAGTCCGGGAGGATAGGCGCCAGGTGGAGCACTTTCCTGGTGAAATCGGGGTCGAACCGCAGGAGTATGCGAGCCAGCTGAATAGGGGCCGCAGCCGCCCACGCCTGGGGGGAACACGCCGTCGGATAGGGCACCGGCTCCGGAAAGTCCGAGCGGTCAAAGCCGCAGAAAAGTTCCGGAAGCTGACCGCCGAAGTGCTCCGCGGCGTCGAACAGTCCGCTCGCCACGCGGCTGGCTTCCTTCACGAAGCCATAGCGCATGAGTCCGGTGGCCACGACCGCGGTATCGTGCGGCCAGACCGAGCCGTTGTGGTAGCTGACAGGGTTGTAAGCGCCCATGTCCGAACCAAGGGTGCGGATCCCCCAGCCCGTGAACATTTCAGGTGACATCAGCCGCTCGGCCACAAGTGCAGCCTTGTCCTCGTCCACAATGCCCGTCCACAAACAGTGGCCCATGTTGGACGTGCAGGAATCCACGGGTTTCTTGTCCTTATCCAGGGCAAGGGCGAAATAGCCTTTGTCCGGCAGCCAGAAAGACTCGTTGAATGCCTCCTTGAGCGCTTCCGCCTGGTCCGCGCAACGGCGTTCGACGGCGGTATCGCCCGCGGCGCGCGCCAGCAGCGAACGCCCAACGTAGGCTCCATAGGCGTAAGCCTGGACCTCACATAGGGCGATGGGTGTTTCAGCGATCGTGCCGTCGGCGAAGTTGATGCCGTCCCAGGAGTCCTTCCACCCTTGATTGATCAGGCCGTGGGTGTTGGGGCGTTGGTATTCGATGAACCCGTCGCCATCCCGGTCGCCGTATTTTTCCATCCAGGAGATAGCACGGTCTGCGTGGGGAAGGAGGGAATCGATGATGTCCGACCCCAGACCCCACCGGCTGAGTTCGCCAAGCAGCATGACGAAGAGCGGAGTTGCATCGATCGTTCCGTAGTAGGCGGTTCCGCCCAAGGAGAGTCCGGCCGTGACTCCCAGCCTCACCTCGTGGGGCATGCGGCCGGGTTCTTCCTCGGAGTCGACGTCCACTTTGCTGCCTTGAAGCCCGGCCAGTGTTTGCAGCGAGCCGGCCGCGAGTCCTGGGTCCACCATGAGTGACATGTAGGACGCCATGATCGAGTCGCGTCCAAAGAGCGCCATGAACCAGGGCGCCCCTGCTGCAACGGCAGCACGCCCAGGGTGCTCGTGGTCGAAGATCCGCAACGAACCAAGATCGCTCTGGCTTCGTTCAAGGACTTCCTCCACGTTCCTGTCCGTGACGGCGATCCGGGGAACGTGCTCCGCCCAGGCCATATGCCGGCGGACGCCAATCGTGTGATGCAGGGCGGTGGTTTCCGTAAACGGCTCGTCCGGCCCCTTTCCATTGATCAGGGGAATGGCAATGACGCTGGTGCTCCATTGGCTGCGGGCCGGGATGGTGACATGGAATGTCAGTCCTTCCGGGTTCGCTTTGGCTCCCGAAGCCCGGAACGCCACGCCGCGACGTTCCCCGTTCGCGTGCACGGCCTCGATATGCAGTTCCTTTTTGCGGGCCGTTTTCTCAGTGGCTCCTGCCCTGCTTGCCCGGCCACCTTTGACATCGAAAAGGTCGGCGAGGTCGGCGTCGATGAGCAACTCGATTTCGCACGGCGCCGGCTGGCCCGAGTAGTTCCGGATGGTGAGGTCATCGCGCAGGCCAGCGCCCACGTGCCGGTGGTGCTGGACCACCAGGGGACTGTCAAAACGACCATCGCTGGAGCACGCCCGGCCAACGTATTCGGCTTGGAAGGCGGTGCGGTTGGTGGTGACCAGGGGCTCTCGGAGGGCTCCGTTGATCCTCAGGATCCAGCGGGAGACGATCCGGGTGTCCTGGTAGTAGGTGCCCTGGGAGCCGCCGCCGTGGATGTCACCGGAATGCGAGGAGATGCAAAAGGATGAACCTTCGACGACGGTCACGGCACCCAGCTCGGAAGCGCCTGCCTCCGTATCAGCGTTCCAAGCAGTCATGGCCCACGAAGCCTTCCTCGGGAAATGTCCTGCTTATCGATCACAGGTTGATGGGGGCTTGCCTCTGATTGTCTTGCAACTTGCCGTTGCCGGGAAGGCCTCCGGCCTTGAATTCTTCGATGACCGTGGCATAAAGCTGCAGATGGTCCGCCGCCATCCGTGCTGCATTGAAATACACATCCACGGTACGCCGGCACTCTGCACGGCTAAGCTCTTGCACGTCCTGTACAAACCCTGCGAGTTCATTGGTCTGCGCCAGATATCCTGTGACGCCATGCCGGACTATTTCCGGTGCCGCGCCCATCGGAGTGGACAGTACGGGTGTTCCGGTGGCCAGCGACTCGATCATGACCAGCCCGAACGGTTCATGCCATTGGATGGGGTTGATCATGGCCATCGCTCCGCCCATCAGTTCGTACTTCTCCGGGTCTGAGAGTTCGCCCAGGAATTCTTCCTGGGAACCAAGGACCGGCTCCACGACGTCGTGGAAGTAGTCCTGCTCATCCTTGGCATGCATCTTGGCAGCGATGCGAAGCGGCACCCCGGCCTCACGGGCAACGGCCACCGCCTCCAGCAGGCCCTTGTCCGGGCACATGCGTCCGACAAAGCATGCATATCCGCCGGTGCCGTCTCCGACGGAAACGGTGGACAGATCCAGGCCATGGTGGATGACGGCCGAAATTTGAAGGTCGGAGATGCGGCTGCATTGATCATGCGAAATGCCAATGATCGCGGTGTCCTGGGCCATATCCCGGTAGAGCCCTGCATACCTCGGTGTCAGCGGGCCATGGACGGTGGTCACCACGGGAACACCCGGCGGCCGGTGGGCGTAGAGAGGTCCGGCAAGGGTGTGGTCGTGAATGATGTCCACGTCCTTCATGCCGGCATAAGCCTTGATGACGTGGTGTAACTCGCTGAGCGTCAGCCCCAGCTCTTCAGGCTCGCTGGGCCCGAAGCCCCGCAGCAGCGGAACGGGGCAGGTGCTGTCAGACGCCGCCGCCAGGAGTACGTCATGCCCTGCATCGGATAAGGCGCGGGCCAAGGCATCCACAACCCGTTCCGTGCCGCCATACCGTTCCGGGGGCACTGTGAACCATGGTCCAACGATGAGTCCAACGCGCATGCTGAAGGCCTCCACAAATATGCGAACCCGCACACGGGGTTCAACCTCGTGTTCATCGCGGCCCCAGACACACGCGATTCTTCGGGACGAAGAGCGCCCCACCGGCTGACTGCATAACCTGCTTCACACATTAGGCTGGGCACGCCAGCCCCGGCAATGGGTGACGAAAATAACAGACTTTTCCGGAATGCGCGCGAGGCCCTCGAAGTTGACCACAGCATGAAGATTGAGATCTGGTCTGACGTCGCGTGTCCCTGGTGCTACATCGGCAAGCGCCGCTTTGAGACTGCCCTGGCACAGTTCCCCCACCGTGATTCCGTAGACATCGAGTGGAAGAGCTACCAGCTGGACCCCTCAATCCCCGGGCACTATGACGGCACGGAATTGGACTACCTGAGCAAACGCAAGGGCCTGGCTCCCGAGCAGGTCAAGCAGATGTTCGCCCACGTCACGGAGACCGCCAAGGGCGAGGGCCTGGACTATCACTTCGACAAGGTAGTAGTTGCCAACAGCTTCACGGCCCACCGCCTCATCCACCTCGCCGCCGCCCATGGCCGCCAGGATGCCGCCAAGGAACAGTTGCTCAGCGATCACTTTGAGCACGGTGAGGACATCGGCAACCAGGAGTACCTCACGAAACTTGGCGCCGCTCTGGAACTGCCGGCCAACGAGGTCGCAGAGCTGTTCACGACCGACAAATATTCGGACGCCGTCAACGAGGACATCAATGAAGCCCGCGCCATCGGCGTCACCGGTGTTCCGTTCTTCGTGATCGACCGCAAGTACGGCATCTCCGGAGCCCAGCCGGCGGAGCTCTTCAGCGAGGCGCTGAACCAGGCGTGGCAGGAAGCCAATCCCCTGATCCCCGTGGGCGCATCCGACGCCGAAGCCTGCGGCCCTGACGGCTGCAGCATTTAACGCAACGCGGGGTCACTTAGGGCCCATGTTGGCTGCCAACATGGGCCCTAAGTGACCCCGCGTTGTTTCTAAGCGGCTAGTTTTTCACAACCTCAAGCTCGACGACGGCCCAGGACAATGCGGGCAGCGTCAGCCGGAGTTCCGAACCAGTCGCTTTGACGCCTTCCAGCGGCTTCAGGCCGACCCGGCCCTGTTGGTCCTGCGTGTTGATGGTGAACCTGTCACCGCCCTCGGGGATCTCCAGGACTTCGGCGCGGAGCACCTGGCGCGCGTCGAAACCTCGAAGGGCTGCCTCGACGTCGGCCGCTTCTTCCAGCCCGCGGTTGGCGAAGAACAGCGCAACGCGCCCCGTTTCCTCGTTCCACGTGGCGCTGACATCCACAAGGTCCGTGCCGCCGAACCGCGCATTCTCGTATTTGTCCGAGTCCACGGAAAGCCGCAGGATCTGGCCCTTGGCAAGCTCGGCCATCCGGGCGAACGGGTGGAAGATGGTCTGCTTCCACGCCGGCCCGTTCTCTTCCGAGAGGATCGGTGCGATCACGTTGACAAGCTGCGCCTGGTTGGCGATCTTGACGCGGTCGCCGTGGCGGAGCAGCGAGTTGAGCAGGGTCCCCACCACCACTGCATCCGTCACGTTGTACTTGTCCTCGATGACGCGGGGGTGCTCGCGCCACGGGGCCTTGACGATGTTGCTCAACTGGTCCTCGGTGTCCCGCCCACGCTGGTACCAGACGTTCCATTCGTCGAAGGACAGGCTGATGTGCTTCTTGTGCTTGCCCTTCGCCCGAACGGCGTCCGCGGTGGCGATCACTGACTCGATGAAGTAGTCAGTATCGACGGCGGACGCCAGGAAGCTGCCGACGTCGCCTTCTTCTTCGAAGTAGTAGGCGTGGAGGGAAACGTAATCCACTTCGTCGTAGGTGTGGGTAAGGACCGTCTGCTCCCAGGCACCGAACGTAGGCATCCGGGAGTTGGAACTGCCGCAGGCCACCAATTCAATGTCCGGGTCCACGAAGCGCATGGCCTTGGCCGCTTCCTGGGCAAGCCGCCCATACTCCTCGGCGGTCTTGTGGCCGATCTGCCAAGGACCGTCCATTTCGTTGCCCAGGCACCACAGCTTGATATCGAACGGGTCCTTGTGGCCGTTCTTGGCGCGGAGATCGGACCAGTAGCTGCCACCAGGGTGGTTGGCGTACTCGACGATCTCGCGGGCAGCATCCACTCCCCTGGTGCCCAGGTTGATGGCTTCCATGATTTCCGTGCCGGCCTGCTTGGACCAGTCCACGAACTCGTGCAGGCCGAAAGCATTCGTTTCAACGGTGTGCCAGGCTCCGTCCAGGCGGCGGGGCCGGGTTTCGCGCGGGCCGATGCCGTCTTCCCAGTTATAGCCGGAGACGAAGTTGCCGCCGGGGTACCGGATGACAGTTGCACCTAGTTCCTTGACCAGCTTCAGGACGTCCTGCCGGAAGCCGTTCTCGTCGGCCTCAGGGTGGCCGGGTTCGTAGATGCCGCTGTAGACACAGCGGCCCATGTGCTCCACGAAGGAGCCGAAGAGGCGCCTGGGTACCTCGCCGATGGTGAAATCTCGATCGAGGGTGATGCGTGCGCGGGACATTTATCTCCTTGGTTGTGTTCTGAAACAGTTGGTGGCGAAGGTGCCGGATCAGGTTCCGGCGAGTCCCGTCGTCGCGACGCCCTTGATGATCTGGCGTTGGAAGAACAGGAAGACAACGATGAGCGGCAAAGCTGCCAGCAAGGCAGACGCCATGTTCTGCGCGTACTGGACGCCGTAGGCGCTCTTGATGGTTTGCAGGCCCACCGGGAGGGTCAGCAGGGAGTCGTCGTTGGTGGAGATGAACGGCCAGAGGAAGTTGTTCCACGCACCGATGAACACGAAGATCGCGACGGCGGCCAGGATGGGCCGGGACAACGGCAGAATGATCTGCACGAAGATCCGGAGACGGCTGGCACCGTCCATCACTGCCGCTTCTTCAAGTTCATGCGGGATCTGGTCGAAGAACTTCTTGAGTACGAACACCATGGCGGGGTGAATCACCTGCGGCAGGATGATGGCCCACGAGGTATCGATCATTTTGAACGCAAGCATTTGGTAAAAGAGCGGAATCATCAGCACGGGTGGCGGGACAATGATGGCTGCGATGATCACGACCATCAGGACCTTCTTGCCTTTGAACTCGATCCTTGAGAGTGCGTAAGCAATGAGAGCCGAGATCACCAGTGTGATTGCCGTGATGGCCGCGGAAGTGTAGAGCGAGTTCCACGTCCAGAGCGGGATGTTCCCTGCCTGGAACACATTGACGAAAGCGTCAAAGGTAAAGCCCGACGGCGGGAACCAGCTGACCTTGGACGCTGACGCATCCGCTTCGGACTTGAATGCAGTAACCGTGGCCCAAGCGAACGGAATCAGCCAGAGGACCGCAATTAAGGCGGCCGCCGTGACTGCCGCGATCTTGCCCACTGTCAGCTTTTTGCGCGGCTGCCGTATGACTTGGCGGCTACCGCTGGCTGGGGTCGAACGGGTGAGGGTGGTGGTTGCCATGGCTATACGCTCCTGCGGCGGGTGATGACGAACTGCAGCGCGGAAACCAGCACGATCAGTCCGAAGAAGATGTAGGAGATAGCTGCGGAATATCCCAGCCTGTATCCGGTGAACCCGGTTTCGAAGATGTACTGGACCACGGGACGGGTAGATCCGCTCGGACCCCCGCCGGTCATCTGGTAAATCTGGTCAAAGACCTTCAGGGAAGCCAGGATCTGGAGCAACACAATCATCACGGTGGTGGGCGTGAGCTGCGGCAGCGTGATGGAGAAGAATTGCCTCCACGCGCCGGCACCGTCCAGTGACGCTGCTTCATAGTGCTGGACGGGGATGTTCTGCATTGCCGCCAGGTAGAGCAGGAAGTTGAAGCCAACAGTCCACCAGAGTGTCGCGATCACGATTGACCACATGGCCACATTGGGATCATTAAGCCACCCCACTTTTGCTATGCCGAACTTTGAGAGGAAATCGTTGATCAGGCCTATCTGCGGGTTGTACATCCAGACGAAGAACAAGGACACAACCGTGGAGGCCAACAGGAACGGGGCAAAGTAGGACAGCCGCCACAGCCACTGGGCTGGAAGGCCGATGTTCAAGAGAGCCGCCATCACCAACGCAACCAGCACCAGGGGAACTGTGCTGATGACCGTGAAGTACAACGTGTTGCCCAGTGAACGCCACATGCCGGCATCGGCAAAGGCTTCGGCGTAGTTGGCAAAACCGATGAGGGTGTCGTTGGCGCCTGTCAGGGATTTGCCCGTGAGGCTCATGTAGAAGCCGTACAGAATAGGCCAAATGAGGAATACGAGGAAGAACGTCAGGAAGGGCGCTGCAAATGCCCACCCGTTCAGGGTGTCCCTGCTTCTTCGCAGAGATGGCCCGGCCTTGGTGCCTGGGCTCGGTGTTGTCCGTGGTTGGCTGGTCTGCCGGGACAGTGTAGAGGAACTCATGAAGGACTCCTTTTGTCGCTCGGTGCGCTGATGCCGGTCAGACCGGATTGGGTCGGGAAAGAAGGTCGTTGGTGCGGGCCACGAATCCATCCCACCCTGTGCTTGCTTTGTCCCGACCCAGAAGCACGTTCTGGATGTGCTCGGCAAAGTAGGTCTGCCAATCCGACCCCGAGCCGCTGAACCAGGAGTCGGGATCGTAGTTGATGATGTCCGCCGCGTTGGCGTAGTGGATCTGAGGCGTGAGCTCCCCGTAGGCTGGCGATTGAACCACCGGCTGGAACGCAGGGATATGGCCTGCCTCAGCCCACAACAGCGAACCCTTCAGAACGTCACTGACGAACTTGTACGCATCCTTCCGTTTCACTTCATCGACGGCGAGCTGCCGCGGGAGGACGAAGGAATGCGAATCGGCGTAAGAGGCGGGTGTCCCATAAAGAGTGGGGATGGTGACGGCGTCAAACGGCAATTTTGCTTTCTTCATGGTGGGCAGTTCCCAGCCTCCACTGAAGAGCATTCCCGAATCGCCACGGACGAATTCTGCAATGCCGGTGTTGATGTCGACGCTCCTGGCCGCGATGGTGTCGTCGAAGAGCGAGGCCATGAATTCCAGTGACTCTATGGCAGCGTCCCTATCCGCCTCCATCTGCCGGCCGGGCGTGAGGACAATTTCCGCTCCGTGCTGCTTGTAGAGCGTGTAGAACAGCCGCCACATCTGCGAGCCCAGGTTCAGGTAGCCAAAGGACAATCCGTGGGCCTTGGTGACTTTTTGCATCTCCAGTGCCATGGCCTTGAACTCATCGGGCGAACTGACCTCCTGCAAGAGGCCGTTGCTTTCCAGGAGCCCCGCTTTGCCGGCTATGTCCGTGTTATAGAACATGATGAACGGGTGGGAGTCCAGCGCCAAGGAGAAGACTTTTCCGCCTTGCTGGCCCTTTTCCCAGATGCGCGGCGCGAAGTTCTCCGGTGTGATGCCGTTCTCCGCCAGCAGCCCCAGATCCCAGGGCTCTATGAGGCCGCCCGGGGCATATCCCGGGACTCGGCTGGCGTGCATAATGGCTACCTCTGGAGGCCGGCCCCCGGCAGATGCCATGGCCAGCTTGGTGTAATAGGGCGGGCCCCATGCCAACACGGTGGGGTGGACCTTGAAGCCGGAATTGGCTTGGTTGGCATTGGCGATCATCGCTTGCATCTTGGTACCGTCGCCGCCGGACAAGAGATGCCAGAAGCCGATCTCCCTGACTTCGCCGGCTTGGGCCGCGCCTCCGCAGCCTGTGAGGCTGGTGGCCAGAAGCCCGCCGCCGAGGAGGGCCGATCCAGTCAATAACTGTCTCCGGGACAACTGTTTCCCGGTCAATGATTCAAACTGCTTCACCCGTAACTCCTTTGGAAGGGTGGCTGAAAAGGACACAACTGCTGCGCAAAATCCGGCTTCGGTGCATCCCCACTGCCGGGTAAAGGGTGGCCCGGGGGTGACGCGGCTCTCACATTACATCGTTGTAATAGTGGAGGCAAGAGAAAATTGTTAGCGCGAACAGTTTATTGTGGAAGGCCTCTTCAGCGGCTGCTGTCCCGCTCCACAATGCTGTAGTCAACGGTGACAACACGTTGCCCCTGGCCCCTGTCCGCCATTCGCTCGGTGAGGAGGCGCAGGGCTTCGGTGGCGATGGTTCGTTTATCGAAAGACACCGTGGTCAGGGAGGGAACCGCGTAGCGCCCATCCATGACGTCGTCGAAACCAGCCACCGCTATATCGTCAGGAACACGGGCGCCCTTCTTCCACAGCGCATTGAGGGCGCCAATGGCCAGCGAATCCGTGAAGCAGAACAACGCCTCAGGCAGCGGGTTGGATTCCAGGTAATGCATCAGGGATTCGGCGGCGGAGCCAGGAGTCCATTGACCGCAGGAGATCAGCAAGGATTCATCCAGCGGAATCCCCAACTCCGCAAGCGCAGCCTCGTAACCCTGTCTCCGTTGGATCGAGGTGGCAGACTGCCTGGTCTTGTTGATACCCAGCACGGCGATGCGCCGGCGTCCGGGCTTGGCCAGGGCAAGCGTCATATCGCGCGCCGCCGCGAAACTGTCCACGTAAACCCGGTCCGCAAGCTCCTGGGTCACTTCGCCCAACAGGACCACAGGAGGCAAAGCCACCCCAACCTTCACGGCACTTTCATCCAGCACCACAGGGTTGAGAATCAGGCCGTCAATGAGGTTGGAGCGCGCACGGGTCATCAGCTCATGCTCGCGCTGCGGATCCGAACCTGTTTCCTCGATCTGGACGCTCCAGCCCTGCTCATGGGCTACTTCCACAATGTTCTGGGCTATCTCAGCCGAGAACGGGGTGGCCAGATCCGGCAAGGCCAGCGCGATTACACCCGAGCGGCCGTTGCGGAGTCCGCGCGCGGAAAGGTTGGGCACGTAGTCGAGCTCCTGCATTGCTTGCTCAACCCTGAGCCGCGTTGGAGCGCTGACCGGCACGATTCCGTTCATGACGTTCGAGACGGTTTTCGGCGATACTCCCGCGCGGCGCGCCACATCCTTGACCGTTGCCCGCAACAGTCCCCCTCATGAATTTAGTGTCCGGTTCACACGATGTTACGCGAGTCTGCGTATACCTCATGCGCCGGGGACGGGCGGGTTCCAACGACGGTCACAACCGATTTGCTATGAGCACACATCGTAAATGGCCAGCTCGGGGATGACTGGTGCGGGTCAACGCGGCACTCCTTCAGCCGCCCGCTCAGCGTTCAGCCTGCGGGCAGTTCTCATCCGTCAACGACGGACATCGGTAGGCCGCCCCCATGCACGGTAGGGGCGATGCTGTCCAGCTGCCAGCCGTCCCCAGATACCCGGAATGTCGCGATCTGCGGCAGCGAGTAGCCCGATGGGACGCTGCTCGGCCCATTCGCTGTCGAGGATTGGTGCTCCTCGGTCAATTCCTTGAACCGGACGCTTGCCTCCGAACCGGTCACCTCGACCGACTCCACCGTTACCTTCGTCGAAAAGGACGTGTACCAGAAGCCCATTGACTTGAATCCGGCCTTTGACCGAGCCACCACTTCGAGGTCGCGGTCGCGCTTGGACCGGTAGGCCGCCGTCATCCGCCCCTCGGCAAGGCGCGGGGCGGGGGGAGTGTCGAGGACTGTGCCGTTTCGATCCTCGACCGCAGCCTTGATGGTGGCCACGAGCTCGGACGACGACGGGCCGGGCACGGATTCGGACGACCCCACTGCGGGCGGCCGGGCGGCCGGCTGGCACCCGGCGAGGGCGAACCCGAGCACAGCCACCACGGTGACCATGTACGGCGAGTACTTCACCGTGCTCCCCCTTGCCCTGGATGTCAACACAGCCTGCCGCGCCGAACCCACCCCAGTCAATGGGGCCCAGTGACGGCCCTGTCCTCCGCAAAGATTCTCCGCAGGCGGTCCGCTACGCACCCCCCAACTCGTATGACGGCGGTCCGGACCCTGCCCCGATTCATGCAGACCGCGGTGAGTTAACGGATACAACGAATTAACCTCTCAGGCTCTTGACCGGGACGGGTCGCGCCCTTAGAGTTTTCTGATATATGAGTCATATGTCACACGTCGCCGACCTCGACTCCAGGTTTTTGGTCCCGATGGGTCGGCGCGAGGGTGCCGGTAACGACGGCCTTGGCATATCCGTCTCGAAGAGCAGTGATACATGACGACGCCGAAATCATCTCGCGTCCTGCGGCCGTACCGGCTGGCATCGAGCCAGCCGGCATCGGTCCACCGGGCGCTAAGGGCTGCGGCTGTCCGAGCATCTAAGCAACGGCGCTCTGGTGCCGTCAGCGGTCTGCGCTGAACCAGAAGGGAACAAATCTCAATGATCCATCCGACCAGGACGACGGCCTCCGTCGACACCCCCATACCAAAAGAGACCAGCTCCAAGTTCAAACGCCGCTTCATGGTGCGGCTTGTCGCGGTCTTCATCGGCGGGATGTTCCTCGACGGCTACATTCTCGGAATTATTGGCCCCGTCACCGGACTCATGCGGTCAGATCTCCAGCTCGACGCACTATCGCTGGGCATGATCGCCGCAGGTCCGCTGGTTGGTATCTTTGTCGGCTCCCCGCTGGCCGGCTGGGCCACTGACAAGTTCGGACGCAAACCCATGTTCCTCGTGGACATGGGCCTGTTCCTGTTCGCCTCGGCGGCCCAGTTCTTCATAACCTCCGGGGACGGGGCCGTGATCCAGCTTGCCGCCATCCGGTTCCTCATGGGCGTCGCGATCGGTGGCGAATACTCAATCGGCGGGCCGTTGCTATCAGAGTTCTCCCCTCCGAAGCTCCGCGGGCGATTGCTCGGGCTGACCCTGGTCGCCTGGTACGTCGGTTTCATGATGGCATTCATCATCGGCACGCTCCTGCACGACGCCGGCACCCCCTGGCGCCTGGTACTCGGCACGAGCACGATACTCGCACTCGTCCTGTTCCTCGCCCGCATGGGCCTCCCCGAATCGCCGAGCTGGCTTATTACGAAGGGTCGGCATCAGGAAGCACTCGCGATCGCACGCAGATACGTCGAATCGCCCCAGATGCACGACAGCATCACCGGAGAGATGGATCTGAGGATGATCCAGGAGGCCGAAGCCGCGAAGAGCGGGACCAAAATCAAGAACGCCTCCTTCGGAATGCTGTTCTCGAGGCAGAACTGGCGCGCCACCGTATTCACTGCAGGTTTTTGGTTCTGCGCGGTCACTCCGTACTTCGCAATCGCGACCTTCGCCGACGAGGTGCTCAACCAATTCGGCTTCGGCGGCGGCTGGGCCGGTGGAGTCGGCCTGTCCGCACTTGCGGTCGCGGGCGTTGTCACCAGCGTACTTCTGATTGACAAGCTCGGTCGCCGAATCCTCACTGTGCCCGGGCAGTGGCTCTGCGCGGGCATCCTGCTGGTCATCGGAGTCTGGGCGGACGCACCAGCAATCCTCGTGCTCGTCCTGTTTCTCGCCTTCTCCTTCTTCAATGCCGGCTACACCACAATGACCCAGGTCTATCCGGCCGAGGTATTCCCCGGCCACCTGCGTGGCGTCGGCATGGGCTTCGCCGCGTCCTTCAGCCGCATCGGAGCCGCACTCGGCACCTTCGCCCTGCCCTGGGCGATCGCCAACATCGGCATGGGCGCAACCATGGTCGTAGCCGCCGCCGTCGCATTACTCGGCGCAGCCCTCTCGCAATGGCTCGCGCCTGAGACCAAGGGGCGCACCCTCGCCGAGATCTCAGCAGACTTCTCCCACTGACACTTGGACTGCGCGGTGACCTGGAGCAGAAGCTAGGAGCCATCATTCTTTTCCTGGTTGGGTAGGCGTGCCTACAGCACAGCTGTAGGCACGCCTACCGTCCATTCAGACCCGGCCCCCTAGTTAGGGATACACGTACACAAGCTGGCAGGACTTGGTGACACATCACTGTAAAGTGTCTATATGCCCAGGATCACGGCCGCCACGAACGCTGCCCAACGCGCCGAGACCCAACGCCGTATTCTGACCGCCTTCGGTGAACTCCTCTTCACCCACGGGCTGCCCGGCCTCACCATGACCGACGTCGCGCGCCACGCAGGCGTTGGCCGCACCGCCGTTTACAACTACTACGCAGACATGGAGCAGTTGCTCATCGCGTACGCGCTGGATGAAACCGAGCGCTTCATCGTGGACCTTCGGGATTCGCTGGCAGCCCTTGAAAACCCAGTGGACAGGCTGGCCCTCTACGTCCGCGCCCAGGTGGAGGACCTCAGCCGCCGCCACCTACCGCCAGGCCCAGCGATGGCCGCCGTTCTTTCCCCGGCCTCGTTCGCGAAGCTCGCGGACCACGTGGGCGAGCTCAACGTCCTCCTCCAGGACATCCTCACTGACGGCGTCCAGCAGGGCTACCTCCCGGACACTGATGTCGCCCAGTTGGCGCGGCTCATTCACGGCACACTGTCTGCCAGTGCCGCACGACGCAACCGAACGCCCGACGGCGAGACACCCCCGCCTGCCCCAGCCTCCGACGTCGAGCCCCAGACGGCGCAAACGGTTCGATTCATCCAACTGGGCGCGGGAGCGAAGTTCGACGAAGCGGGCAAGCCCGTCCGCCTGGATGCACTGACGCTCTAACTACCAGGCCTGCGACCTACTGCGCGGGGCGGGTGGGGATGATCGGCCACCGGGAGTTGTCCGCGATCCTCAGGTCCTCGCGCGGACAGCTGAGTTTGCCCGGAGTCTGGTCCACGAGTTGCGGTTCAACCAAGCCCTGAAAGCCCCGGGTGAGGACCACGTCCACTGATTCGTCTTCGCGGTTGTCCTGGAAGTAATCCGTTCCGGCCAAATTCCGCTGGACGTTGAATGCGGCTGCCTGGCCCTTGACTCCCGAGACCACCACCCCGATTCCCGAGTACGCGGTGTCGCTGTTGTCCACCGAAAGGACCTTGTACCCCCGTGCTGTGAACTCGTCGGCGACAGTATTAGCCAGCCCTGCCCGCGAGGTGGCATTGAAGACGTTGATGTTCACGGTTTCGTTCGGCACGTAGTCGAATGTAGTGGTGGGGCACAGGCTGGTTGGCGCTTTGCTGGCGATCGCCGTGGGAATCCTGATGACACCATTCATGATGGCCCAGGCACCAACTGCTCCGGCTGCTATGACGCCTACCAGCAGGACAAGGACAATGGCGTGAAAGACGCGGCGCCGGAAGCGGCTGCGTTGGGCACGGGCGTCCTCGGCGAACGTGGCGCGAAGCTCAGGGCCGGTCACCACATGGTGGCCGTGCAACTGCGTCACATCTTTGGGACGCTTGCCCTGCCTAGCCATCGATTACCAATACGCGTGCGTGAATGGCCGTCCTCTGGTGGAGCGCGGTCCGGACTGCCCGATGGAGCCCATCTTCGAGGTACAGAACGCCCTGGTACTGGACCACGTGCGGGAACAAATCCCCAAAAAATGTTGAATCTTCTGCGAGCAATGCCTCCAGATCCAGGGTGCGCTTGGTGGTAACAAGTTCATCGAGGCGAACGGGCCGCGGTGGAAGGGCAGCCCAGTCACGCGGCGCGGAATATCCATGGTCAGGGTACGGGCGTCCCTCGCCCACAGCTTTGAAGATCACCCTGCAAGCCTATGGAAGATGCTGCGCTAACGGAACTTGTGACCCCCGGCACACGCAGGTTGTGGCCAAACGGTGACTATCCGACGTCAGGCGTCATAGCTGTGATGCACACCTCGGGGACTGACAGAATAGGGGCATGACTCAATCGCTCCAAGGTACCGACCGGACCGCTGCCCACACGGCCCCAGCCCTCGCGCTGCTGCTGGACGTCGACGGCCCCATCGCCAGCCCTGTAACGCGTGACGTCAAGCCGGATATCATCGCGGACCTCGTGGCGCTGGCTTCGGCCGGCATCCCCGTCATCTTCAACACGGGCCGCTCGGACGCCTTCATCAGCGAACAGGTCATGGGGCCGATGATCGAGGCCGGCATGCCGGCCGGTACCATCATCCACGCCATCTGCGAGAAGGGCGCCGTCTGGTTCAGCTACACAGCTGCCGGCCCCGGACCCATCCACGTGGACCACGAGCTCGCCGTGCCCAAGGCCTACGGGGATGACATCCGCAGGCTCGTCGCCGAGGACTACTCCGCGCACATGTTCTTCGATGAGACCAAGCGCGCCATGGTCTCCGTTGAGCAGCACCTTGACGTGGCCAGCGAAGATTACCTGGCCGAGCAGAAACTCTTCGACGCAGATGCCCTGAACATCATGGGCCGCCACGGCCTCAACGCAGCCATCCTGGACCACCACGCCCCGGAGTCCGATGACACGGTGGACTACCGCCTGGACCCCACCATTATTTCCACGGACATCGAATCCGTCCGCTTGGGCAAGGACCTTGGCGCCAGCCGGGCAGTGGAAATGTTGGCCGCCCAGGGAATCACCCCGCTCTCCTGGCGCACCGTGGGTGATTCCCGTACGGACTACGCCATGGCAGACTGGCTTCACCACAACGACCACGATGTGAAGCACGTGGACGTCCGGCCCGCAGACGGCGTTCCGGTGAAGCCTTACACCATTCTTACCGCCGCCGACCTCGAGCTGGCGGACGACGTCATTCACGACGACGCCGGCGGAGCCTTCCTGCGCAGCTGGCGCGAGGCCCTCGCCATCTAGACTCCCGCATTCCCCAGAAACGACTCACAACAGTACGGAGAAAAGCCATCACGCAAGCACAGGTCGATCCGATTTACCACGGCAGCCCCACCGTAGAGGAAGATGCGATCGCCGAGGCGGTCTCACCTGCCGTCGTTGCCCACCTGAAGCACAGGTCCGACGTCGTCCGTCACCGCGGGCGGTACGCCCTCCTTAACGGTGACCTCACGCCCCAACAGGCAATGGTTGCTGACCTGCTGGCCATCCGCGCCGCGTTGGACGCCGCCGGCGTGGACTTCATCCTGGTGCGCGGCAACGACGAAAGGCCGGTCATCGCCGTCGACTGGGAGTCGCGCAAGGACGTTCGCGAGGCACTGGTTGCTGCCTTCCGCAATGAGCCGTTCTACTCCATGACTGTCGATGCCAAGAAGAAAACCTCTGTGCTGGTTGCAGATGGCGAACTCTCGGCCAACCGGAAGGCACGGATCTTCCGCCTGTACCGGCCCAGGGTGGAACTCGGCGGCGGCCTTTGGTACGGCCCTGCCCTCGGTGTCCAGCTGGAACTGTGGAGGTTCGAAGGCGACCACCTTGAACTCCCCGTGGAGAATTCCCTGACCCGGCGCACCATGCTGCGCCAGGACGCCGTTCGCGGTACCGTGCAGCGCCATGGCCTCACTTGGCCGACCATCGAGAACATGTTCGCGGACCATGCCAGCGACATCGACTTCGACATCGACATCGTCTTCTCGTGGGTGGATGGCAGCGACCCCGAATACATCGCCAGGAGACGCGCCCAGCAGGCTGGTGCTGTCCTCGGCGAGGGCGACGACCATGAGGCACGCTTCCGGCAGATCAACGAGCTGAAGTATGCACTGCGCTCGGTCCACATGTTCGCACCGTGGGTGCGCCGGATCTTCATTGCCACCGATTCGCCCACCCCGGCATGGCTTGCCGACCACCCCTCGGTCACGATCGTGCGCAGCGAAGAGTTCTTCGCCGATCCGTCAGTACTGCCCACCCACAACTCGCAAGCAGTGGAGTGCCAGCTGCACCACATCGAGGGATTGTCCGAACACTTCCTCTACTCCAACGACGACATGTTCTTCGGCAGGCCCGTGGGCCCGGACATGTTCTTCACGCCCGGCGGAATCACCAAGTTCATCGAGGCTGACACCCGGATCGGGCTCGGCGAGAACGATGCCGAACGCAGTGGCTTCGAAAACGCTGCACGCGTCAACCGCAAGCTGCTGTGGGAACGCTTCGGACGGATCACCACCAGGCACCTGGAACACACGGCCGCTCCCCTGCGCCGGAGCGTGGTGGCCCAGATGGAGCACGAATTCCCGGCTGAGTTCTCCAAGACCGCGGCCAGCCGCTTCCGCGCTGCGGACAACATCTCAGTAACCAACTCGTTCTACCACTACTACGCGCTGCTCACCGGCAAGGCCGTGACCCAGACCAACGCCAAGGTCCGCTACGTCGATACAACGCAGTGGTCCGGACTGCACTACCTTCCAAAGCTGCTGGCCAAACGGCACATGGATCTCTTCTGCCTCAACGATGGCAGCTTCCCGGAGGTTGAAGCGGACGAACGTGCGGAGCTGGTAACCGACTTCCTGGAGAAATACTTCCCCGTCAAAGCCCCCTGGGAGAAATAGAAAGCCTGGGTCAGTCCCGGTTGTTCGACTGGGAGACGAGTTCCTGCGACACCGGGACTGGTACCCGCCGCGAACGGCTCGGAATCCGGATGCCGGCTTCCGAGAGGCGGCGCTGCACTTCGGCAGCGTCCACCGGCTCGCCAACAGTTACGCCACCGGACATGGGAACCACCGAATGCACGATCGTGTGTTCGTAGACGTGGACCATGTTGTAGGACTGGGCACCGTCCCGGCCCCGCTGTCCTCCGGCGCGCACGCCGAGGTCCTGCGTGTAGCACGTCGCCGAGGCGACTGATACCGGGATGCCGGCGAAGCCCGCCGTCGTGGAGTAATGCAGGTGACCGGCCAGGATGGTACGGACATCGGAATTGCGGACGACGGCGGCCAGGGCGGCTTGGCCGCGCAACTCCACCAACACTGCGAGGTCCTGGACGCACGGGACCGGCGGGTGATGCAGGGCGAGGATAGTGCCGTCCGGGGCGGGGGTGGCAAACTCTGCTGCCAGCCACTGAAGCTGCGATTCGGACAACTCGCCATAGTGGTATCCGGGGACCGTGGTGTCCAGGGTAATGATCCGGAGCCCGTTGACGAAGTAGCTGCGGTCCACAGGGTCCTCCGGCCGGCTCGCTACGGAGGCGTCCAGGAAGGCCGAGCGGAAGTTGGCGCGGTTGTCGTGGTTGCCCATCGCCCAAATGGCCTTCGCTCCGAGCGCATCGCACACCGGCTCAATCATTTCCCGGAGACGTTTGTAGGCTTGGAACTCGCCCTTGTCCGCAAGGTCTCCAGTGAAAATGATGGCCTCTGGCTTGATCCTGGAGGCAATGATCTGATCGCAGATCTCCTGGAGCCTTGCAGCGCTGTCCACAGAACCGTGGAGCGTGCCTGGACCGGCCACCAGGTGAAGATCACTCAAGTGCAAAAGCACATGACCTGGTTTGGGGTACTCGGCCTCGATGAGCTCCATAGCTGCCTTAGCGTTTGGTGGGAGACGGTGTCCCCCGTGTCATTCCAGTACTGCCAATCCAACCAGACAACAAGCCAACAACAGGCTAACTGCCGGCGGAATGTTGGAAAATTACTTTCTCCCTTCGAAGGTATTGATGCTTATGACAAGGCCTTTTCAAGCGCGTCAACCAATTCCTGCGCGTCAGGTTCCACGCTTGAGGGAAACCTTGCAACAAGCTCGCCGTCACGGTTTATGACGAACTTCTCAAAGTTCCACTTGACCTTGACCGGCTGCCCGGACTCGTCCCGGGTCAGCTCGGCGAATAGCGGATGCTGCTCTTTACCCAGCACGTTGGCCTTGCTGGTGAGCGGGAACGAGACGCCAAAGTTGCGTTCGCAGAATTCCGCGATTTCCTCGTCGGCTCCGGGCTCCTGGCCACCGAATTGGTTGCAAGGGACGCCAAGGACTTCAAGGCCCTCCTCGCGGTACTTTCCGTAGAGCTCCTCAAGGCCGGCGTACTGGCGGGTGTAGCCGCATTTGGAAGCCACATTCACCACCAGGACGGCTTTTCCTTCAAAGCGTCCGAAGTCTGCTTCAGAGCCATCGTTGAAGGTGAGGGGAATGCTGTAAAGAGTTCTCATGTGATCGCTTCCTGACGACGTCGTCTGGCGGGATTGCCGCGATCGAGCTTACGGGGAGCTGCCCAAGCCATGAAACGTAGGGGTACCTACACTCGCCGGCTTATGACGTGGGAAGGATGAGCGAAGACAACGGCACGATTACACCGTCCGGCCGCTGGACCATGTCCGGGCCAACGAGGATATATCCAGGCGGAAGCACCACTGCCGGAGGCGTTGATGGAAGCACAGCCACAGGGCTGGGCGCCTGAACAGGAGCCGCCGGAACGGGAGCCACGGGCTCCACGGTTTGAGTCACCGCAACCGGAGCGGGAGCAACCACTACGGGCTCGGGTGCGACAACCACAGGCGCTGGCTCAACCACTACGGGTGCCGGTGCAACAGCCACGGGTTCCGGCGCAGGGGCTACCGGAGCGGGAGCCGGATCAGCGGGTGCCGCTGAAGCGACGGGCGCCACGGGCTCGACGACGGCGGGTGCGGTGGCCGTGTTGGGGACCGCAGGCGACGTGCTGGGTGCTGTAGTCGTCGTGCCGGGCGTCGTTGTGGTGGACGTCGGCGTTGTGGATGTAGCCGTGGGCGTCGGTGTGGAGGTCGCCGTCGGACTTGGCGTCGCTGTAGCCGTAGGCGTTGCCGTAGCCGTGGGAGTTGGTGTGACAGTCTGCGTCGGCGTCGAGGTGGCCGGTGGCGTCTGCGTGGATGGTGGCGTTTGCGTGGCAGGCGGCGTAGTGCCCGAAGTGGCGGGCGGCGTAGTGCTCGACGTGCTCGGCTGTGTGGTCACCGGCGGAGCAACGGCCTCTTCGTCGTCGCCACCGATGACGGCCCGGTTGGTGCTATCCGACACCGGGACGGCCCACTGCGGCGAGGCAGAGACGCCCGTTCCAACTCCAGGCTGGTAGTTCACCATGGTGATGTTCTGCAGCGGATCGATCTGCCGGAGGGGCAGATAGATCCAGCCGTTGGGGTTGGTGTGCAGGCCGTTCACGATCGTCTCAAAGTGCAGGTGGCACCCAGTGGACCATCCGGTGGTCCCTACCTCGGCGATGACTTCTCCAACGCGCACGGACTGGCCCTGCGTCACACCAATCGCTTGAAGGTGGTTGTAGGTTGTGACCAGGCCGTTGCCGTGTTCGATTTCAACACGGTTGCCGCCACCCCAAAGGTGCCAACCGACGGCCCTGACAACCCCGGCGTCGGCGGCGTAGACGCGCGTTCCGCATGCGGCGGCGTAATCCTGGCCCCAGTGGAACTCGCCGGGCAGCCCAGTGATGGGGCTGTAGCGGTAGCCGTATGGAGAACTCGGATTCAAGACTTCAAGCGGCGCGTAAAGGCTGCCGGCTGGTGGACGCGACAAGCCGGACGAAGCAACGGTCAGGCCGGATGATCCGTCCTTGGCCACGGTCCGGACAAGTGCGCGGTCGAAGTAAACCATGGGCGTGCCGGCCTCTTGGGTCGGCGGCTCGGGCATGGTGTCGATCACTGTGGTTTCGGCTTCGGGCGGCACAAGGCTGCCAAGCGAGAAAGGTCCAACGACGCCCTGCGCCACAGAACCATCCACAGAGCCGGTAGAAACGGAATTTAGGGGTTGGAAACCAAAAGCGAAAAAGGCTGCGGCTGCCAGGATTCCGGCGATGAGCATTCGACGAAAACCGTCGGTGCGCACCAAGTCTACGTATCGGTCAGATTCACTATGCTTGCCCACAAGAACACTCCCCAAAGCCAGCGGCACCAAACCCCAGCCTGGCGTGCAAGCACCATTGTTGCGGGAATCAATATGAAAATAAAGGCTTTCCGGCCCTAGTAAAGCGCAGGGTTTCCTCAGTTTTTGCTCAAGTGATCTTGAGGTTCGGGGATGACTCCCTACCCGAGGTTTTCCTTGAGCAGTGCACGGTGTTCCACCGCAGCAGATTCATGCAGGGCGCGGCCGGCGTCTGTGAGCTCCAGATACAGGGAGCGACGATCATCGGCACACGTTTGGCGGGAGACCAGGCCTGCTTTTTCGAGCCTGTCCACCACCTTGGACACAGCGCTTTGGGTCATCGGCGTGCGCTCCCCCAAGGCCTTCATACGGCAAGCGGCGTCCGTGCTTTCGGCGACGAGGTCCAGAATTTCGAATTCATTCAGGCCGATGTCGAACTTGGCTTCCAGGGCGCGGTCAATGGCTCCTGCGGTACGGAAGTAGGAGTCCTGAATGCTGCGCCACTGCTCAACAAGCTGGCGATCACGCGTCGTTGCCATGCCCTGATTCTAGTCCATCCCGCCTTTAGAATCCACGTCATAATATTCCGCGTCATATTCCTTGTCATTCAATGACGCGTCATATAGCTTGGATGCATGACATCACCCACCACCCTTCAAAGATCCGCCGAACCCGTGCTTTCAGCCGTCCGTTGGACGCGCGCCCAGTGGCTCCTGCTGATGGTTGTGTGCACCGTCCTCGCCCTGGACGGGCTGGATGTTTCCATGGTTGGCGTGGCCCTGCCTTCGATCGGACAGGAACTCAACCTCGGAACCGATTCGCTCCAGTGGATCGTGTCCGCCTACGTCCTGGGGTACGGAAGCCTCCTGCTCCTGGGCGGCCGGCTCGCGGACCTGTTGGGCCGTCGTCGTATATTCCTCATCGCTCTGGCGGTGTTCGCCGCAGCCTCACTGCTGGGTGGCCTGGTGGACGATCCCGCAATCCTGATCGCTACGCGCTTCGTGAAGGGCCTGGCCGCAGCGTTCACCGCGCCAACAGGTTTCTCCATCATCACCACCAACTTTGCCGAGGGCCGCGAGCGCAACAAGGCCCTGTCCATCTTCACCACGTTCGGCGCCAGCGGCTTCTCGCTGGGCCTTGTGGTCGGAGGCCTGATGACCAGCCTGAGCTGGCGGTGGACGTTCCTGGTGTCCGTGCCGATCGCCGTCGCCGTGGTCCTGCTGGGCATGAAGTTCATTCCGAAAGACAAGCCGTCTGCTGAAAACAGCGGGCATGACATCTGGGGTGCGGTGACGCTCGCGCTGGGCATGCTCGGCCTCGTCTACACGTTGGTTTCGGCACCTGAGCAGGGCTGGGGATCTGTGGCAACTATCGCCGGATTCGCAATCTCTGCAGCCGTGCTTGCAGCCTTCGCTGTGATCGAGAACAAGGTGAAGCACCCGCTGATCCGCTTCGGCATCCTCAAGGAAGGCTGGGTGGCCAGGGCCAACCTCAGCGCAGTGGGGCTTTTCGGTTCTTACCTGAGCTTCCAGTTCATCGTCACCATGTTCCTGCAGTCGGTGCTCGGTTGGACGCCTTTGGGCATGGCTTTGGCCCTGCTGCCCGCCGGACTGCTGGTGGCCACCAGCGCACCCTTTGCTGACCGGCTGATCGAGAAATTCGGCGCCACGCAGCTGATCCTCACGGGCCTCACAGCCCTTGGATTGGGCTACATCCTGTTCCTCCGGGTGGGCACCACGCCCAACTACGCCCTGGACATCCTGCCCTCGGTGATCCTGCTGGGCATCGGCTTCGCCCTGGCCTTCCCGTCCATCAACGTCCAGGCCACAACCGGCATCAAGGACTCCGAGCAAGGCCTGGCTGCCGGTTTGATCCAGACCAGCACGCAGGTGGGAGCCGCACTGGTCCTGGCAGTCACCACCGCTTTGGTGAGCGGGCACGGACAGGCGGCCGGAACCGTCAGCGCCCAAGCCATGCTGGAACAGTACCGTCCGGGCCTGATCCTGAGTGCCGCCGTCGCCATCGCGGCCCTCCTGGTGGCAGCAGCACCGTCAAGGCGCCGCGCCCGCGTTTAGTCCGCGCGAACCCTCCGGCCCCCATGGTGTTGCCATGGGGGCCGGACCTGTACACAAATTGCCCTGTACAGGTTCCGCGAAGAGCGGTCTCATGGGATGCATGAGGAATTACCTCACCGAGTACAGATACGACCTGCAACGCACGTTCACGGGAACATCCGGAACCCCACCTGAGTGGGTGCCGCGCCTTGCAGAAGGGAACGACGCCGGATATCACCTTCCCGGCTCGGCCGTCTGGGCTGTGCATGGCTCCATGGCCACCATCGTGGCCGGAATCAGGGTCCTGCTGATGCAGTCCTTGCACCCCGGCGCGCTTGCGGGTGTCTACGAACACTCCGGTTTCAAGGAAGATCCGCTGGGGCGGCTGGCCAGTACCGTGCGCTGGATCTTCACCGTCACGTATGGCTCCAAAGAAGCCGCTGAGGCAGCAACCTACCGTGTCCGGAAAATCCACGAACATGTCCAGGGAAGCTACGTGGACGGAACTGGCGCCCACCGCCATTATTCCGCCAATGATCCCGAACTCCTCCGCTGGGTCCACGTCACCTATGCGGATTCCTTCCTCAGGGCCAACCGCATCTGGGGCCGCCCGATACCCGGCGGCCCGGATGCCTACGTCCGCGAATGGGCCCAGGCTGGCCGGCTCATGGGAGTGGAAGATCCACCGGTCACCGAAGCCCAGGTGCGCCAGGAACTGGAAGCCTGGTATGGCTCCGGGATCTTGCGCTCGGATGAGCGGCTGGCAGAAACCATTGCCTTCATACGCCGCCCGCCCCTGAGCCCGTTGCTTCAGCCGGGCTACCGGATCCTGTTCACTGCCGCCGTCGCAAGCCTTGAACCCAAGTACCGGAACATGCTGGGTCTGCGACCCGCCCGCTTGGGTCCGATCCCCTTGCCTGCCATCACCGCCGCCCGTGTTGTTCTGTCCATGGTCCGGCTGGCCCTGGGTTCACACGGGCCCAGCGAACTCGCAGCTCGGCGGCGGCTGCAAAGGCTGGGATATGCGGTTTGAGACCCGCCCTCGAAGGTAGCCCAAAAGAGGCCCGCACACAGCTGCGGGCTTCTTTTTTCGATCGATTGTTTCTTAATGCAATACAACCGTTGACTAGTGAGCAACCTCACAGTTACAGTTACGGCACCCCAAACGGCCGAACGACGGCCGGTGTACCTGACTTTCGAATGCTTTGATGAAGGGCGTGCGCAACCCGCCGCCCCCAAGCTTCGGGAGCCTTCTTCACGATGTAACCCCAGCACACGCCCGTCTCCCCCCATGGCCCGTCTCCCTGAAGCGAGCCTGGACGTTGGCGTACATGAGAGGCAATGCGAGCCATGACAGATTTCCGTTCCCACGTTTTTGACCGCAGGCAGATCCTCAAGGCAGCGGCACTGACGCCGTTTGCCGGACTGGCACTATCCGGGTGCAGTTCCAAGCCAGCCGAAAGTGCCGCCGCCAACAAGACCGTCACGGTCACTTCCTACGGTGGTTCCTACAACGACCAGTTCACGCAGACCATCCTGGATCCCTTTTCGAAACAGACAGGTATCCAACCGACTCTCTTGGCCAACACGAGCCTGGCTTCCCTCAAAGCGCAGGTGCAGTCCGGCGATGTGCAGTGGGACCTGGTGGAAATCACAGCACCGGAGTATGAAACGGCCGTTGCCGAAGGACTGCTGGAAAAGTTCGACTACGACATCATCAGCGACAAGGGTCTTCCCGGCTACGCCAAGGCGGAGTATGGCATCAAGTACCTGAGCTTCCTTTTCGTCATGGCATGGGACCAGAACGCCATTCCGGATGCGCAGGCGCCCAAGGATTGGGCGCAATTCTTCGACCAGGACAAGTACAACGGCAAGCGCTCCGTCTATAACCAGCTATCCGACAGCTCCGTGCTGGAAGCCGCCCTGCTGGCTGACGGCGTGCCGTTCGACAAGATCTACCCCCTTGACGTTGACCGGGCTCTGCGGGTCTTGGGCCACCATCCCGGAAAAGATCGTCTTCTTTATCACTCGGCCAACCAGGAACCCATCCAGCAGCTCACGTCAGGAGAAGTCGCACTGTCAACGAGCTTCAACAACCGGGTCAACGCTGCGCGCAAGGACGGGGCCAAGCTGAACTTCTCCGCCGAGAACGCGGTGCTGGCCGGCGACTATTTTGTGGTCCCCAAGGGCGCAAAGAACAAGGAAGCCGCTTTCAAACTCATGAACTTCATGTCCAACGACGCCGAAGCCGGAGCTGCCTTCGACACGGTTACCAACTTGACCCTGGCGAACACGCCTGCGCTGTCCAAGCTGCCCAAGGAAGTGGCGGACACACTTCCCACCAGTCCACTGCTTGCGGACAAGATCCTCATCCGGGATGACAAGTGGTGGTCCCAGAACCTGAAGAAGACCGAGCAGCAGTTCAAGCTGTGGCAGGCCAGCTGACATGAGCGCCATAACTTCTCAAAGAATCCAGGCGAAAGGCCGCGGGACTCCGACGCCGGATGAAGCGAAGCCGCGCCGGAGAAGGAGCGGATGGTGGCTGCTGCTGGCACCTGTTCTTGCATTCGACGTCGTACTGTTCCTCACCCCGCTCGGGAAGCTGGTTGGCTCAAGCTTTTCCGGTAACGCCTATCAGCGGGTACTTGAGGATCCCCTGGTACTGCGTTCGCTGGCGAACACGCTTACCATCAGCCTGGCATCCACCCTGGTGACCGTTGGACTTGGCTATGTCATTGCCCTTGTCCTCTGGCGTTCCGGGAACATCCTGCGGGTAGTCCTCTTCGCCGTCGTCTTGTTGCCCTTCTGGACCGGCATCCTGGTGAAGAACTTCGCGTGGGCGGTGCTCCTGCAGGACAACGGCATCATCAATGCCTTCCTGCAAGGCATTGGCCTGACGGACGCACCGATCGAGTTGCTCCATAACCGATTCGCGGTGATCGTCGGCATGGTTCACTGCCTGCTGCCCTACGCGGTCTTTCCGATCTTTTCTTCACTGATGTCCATCGACGACCGCCTTGGATTGGCGGCGCGGTCGCTCGGCGCCAGGGAAGGATCCGTGTTCCGTCACATCACCCTTCCGCTTAGCACTCCGGGCGTCTCGGCAGCCGGCCTCCTGGTCTTCATCATGAGCACAGGCTTCTTCATCACACCCGTGGTCATGGGTGGGCCAGGCGACATGATGATCGCCAACCAGATCGACTACTACGCCCGGCAGTTGACCGACTTCCCAGGCGCCGCAGCCCTGGCCGTGATCCTCACAGCTTTGGTCAGTATCCTCGTGGCGGTCTACCAGCGGGTCCTCAAGGCCGGAGGGCACCATGAAGACAACTAATCCACAACACCGTTTGATACCCCTGCTTTCTTTGCCGGTCTTCCTGTTCCTGGTGATTCCGACCCTCATCGTGGTTCCCGTGGCGCTCAATGACAGCCGCTACATCACGTTCCCACCCGAAGGTTTGTCCTTCGCTGCTGTGGCCGGCTTCTTCGCCGACACCGCATGGACGTCGGCATTGGCCGCCAGCCTCCAGTCAGCGGGTATTGCCGTGGTGATCGGTGTAGCTATTGGTTCTACGGCGGCCATCGCCCTTCATGGCCGCACGTTTCCCGGGAAATCGGCTGTGATGGGACTGATACTGGCCCCCATGATCGTGCCCACCGTGGTGCTTGCCCTTGCCTTCTACCAGTTCTTCATCTCGGTTGGCATGGTGGGCAGCATCATTCCCATCGGCCTGGCGCACGCCGTCATCGCCACGCCCTACGTGTACCTCACAACGCGTGCCAGCCTTGCCGGGCTCAACCCTGCCCTGGTGCGGTCGGCCCAAAGCCTGGGCGCGGGGACGCTGTCCGTGTTCCGGCATGTGTACCTCCCCGTTATCCTCCCGGGCCTGGTCTCAGGAGCACTATTCGCCTTCTCGGTATCGATCGATGAAACCGTGATGTCGCTGTTCATGCAGTCCCCCAGCGCCACCACCTTGCCGGTGAAGATGTTCACCGACATCCAGTTCAACCTGACCCCCAAGATCGCCGTCTCCTCCGCGCTGTTGGTAACAGTTGCGACCATCGGGCTGCTCCTGCAGGTCATGTTCGTCCTCAAGCGCCGATCGATCTCCCGGATGGTGCCCCTGGCAGTGTCCGCCCAAACGTAAAGGAACAATGATGACCGCATCAATGACTTCCACCGCCACCCCTCCAGACGCAGCTTCGCAAACGAAGGGACTTCTTGAGCTCAGGCAGGTCCGCAAAAGCTATGGTGGGTTTGTCGCCGTCGACCAGTTGGACCTGACAGTCCAGCCCGGCGAATTTGTCACCCTCCTCGGGCCCAGCGGATCGGGCAAAACCACCACCATGATGATGGTGGCCGGGTTCGAAGAACATACCTCCGGCTCCGTCATGATTGACGGGCAGCCCGTAGACACGCTCCCTCCAAGGGACCGGAACCTGGGCGTCGTTTTCCAGAATTACGCCCTCTTCCCGCACATGACCGCCCTCGAAAACGTGGAATTCGCGCTCCGCATGAGAAAGGTGCCGGCGTCGGAACGGCGCCAGCGGGCCAACGAAGCACTCAAGCGTGTGGGGCTTGGCGCCTTGGGTGACCGCAAGCCACGGCAGCTGTCCGGAGGCCAGCAGCAGCGCGTTGCGCTCGCCCGGGCCCTGGTATTCAACCCCGCGGCACTTCTCCTGGATGAGCCCATGGCAGCGCTGGACAAGCGGCTCCGCGAACAGATGCAGGAGGAGATCAAAACCCTTCAGAAGAGCCTGGGCATCTCCGTACTGTTCGTTACCCACGACCAGGAAGAAGCAATGGCAATGTCGGACAGGATCGTGGTGATGAAAGACGGCCGGATTGTCCAATCGGGACCGCCGGACGAGGTCTACAACCACCCCCTTACCGACTGGGTTGCCGGCTTCCTTGGCGACACCAACCTGATTCCGTGCACAGTACTGGAGCGCAACGGCAAGGAGGCCACCGTGGATTTGGGTGGTTTGGGAATCGCACGCGTGAGGGACCAGGGCGCTATGGGTGCGGACTACGCAGTATCGATCCGCCCGGAACACCTGAAGCTCAGTTCAACGCCGCCTGTGGATGGGGGCTGCGGAGCTGTTATTACATCGTCCACCAATCTTGGCGCCACCGTCCGTCATCGGCTCACTGCTGGAGGCCATGAATTGATGCTGCGGGAGATGAGCCCGGAGTCCGGCACGCGGTCGGCAACGGACAGTCTTTGGGTTGGCTGGGAGCCGGACAAGGCCCAGTTGCTGGTCCTGGAATCCTAAGGAGCAACGAAGACAGCCAGGCAGGACGTCGTTAAGGACGTCCTGCCTGGCTGTTTATGCAACTCCGGCGTGTCTTGGTCGGATTAGATCAGGTGGTCCGAGAGGTGGTTCGGGGTGCCGAAGCGGTGCGCGGTGATGGACACGGCCTGCTCGCGCAGGAACGGGAGCATCTCGATGCGGCCGGCCTGGGTCACTGCACCGTGGTAGACGGCCACGTCCGGGCGGCCACCCATGGCTGCGCTCAGCGCGGCGAAGTCGCCACCGATCAGGCGGATGCGGCCGGCGTCGAACTTTGCCGCACGGGCCAGCCACGCGGCGTCGTCCTCGACCCGGACGCTGACGCCCAGGTTCGCGAACACATTCACCACAGCGTCGGGAAGTACGACGGCGGAGCTCACCTTGAGGGTCGATCCCGCCACTGCGCCGGCTGCTACTACGCGGAGCAGTTCCGCGAGCCGCTCGCCTTCGGACAGGCGGACCGTGACCGGGATCGGATGGTAGCGGAACACGTTGCGCTCCGCGGAGAGGGCGGAGACATCCTTGCGGGTGCCGAACTCGGATTCCCAGGCGGCGGCGTCGCTGAAGAGTGCCTGCTGAAGGGTGTGGAGTTCCTCGGCAGTGACGTCAGCGGACTTGGCAGCCGTGAGGATCTGGGCGGCTGCCCCCTGGAGCACGGTGCCGCGCTTTGCCGTGGCTTCGGCGGGGAGCCAACTGCCCAGGCCGATGAGGTAGTTCGGTCCGCCGGCCTTGGTTCCGGCGCCAACGGCCGACTTCTTCCAGCCGCCGAACGGCTGGCGCTGGACGATCGCACCGGTGATACCACGGTTGACGTAGAGGTTTCCGGCCTGGATGGTGTCCAGCCAGACGCCCATTTCAGCGGAGTCCAGGGAGTGCAGGCCAGCCGTGAGGCCGTACTCGATCTCGTTCTGGATGGCGATGGCTTCCTCAAGGGTCTCCGCGGTCATCACGCCAAGGACCGGGCCGAAGAACTCGGTGAGGTGGAAGTACGAGCCACGCTTGACGCCAGAGCGGATGCCCGGGGACCAGAGCCGACCGGTTTCGTCCAGGGGCTCAGGCTTGATGGCCCAGGTTTCGCCGTCACCCAGGGTGGTCAGGGCGTTCAGGAGCTTGCCGTTGGCCGGCTCGATGATCGGCCCCATCTGCGAGGTGGCATTTTCCGGGTAGCCGACGGTCAGGGAGCGGGCGGCGTCGATGAGCTGGTTGTGGAACCGCTTGGACTTGGCCACGGAGCCAACCAGGATCACCAGGGACGCGGCGGAGCACTTCTGGCCGGCGTGGCCGAAGGCCGAGTACACGACATCCTTGGCTGCGAGGTCCAGGTCAGCGCTCGGGGTGACGATGATGGCGTTCTTGCCGGACGTTTCCGCGAGCAGTGGCAGGTCCTGGCGGAAGGAGCGGAACAGCTCAGCGGTTTCGTAGCCGCCGGTGAGGATGACGCGGTCCACGCTCGGGTGCGAGACCAGCTGGGTGCCGAGTTCACGCTCTTCAAGCTGGACCAGTGCCAGCACTTCGCGCGGCACGCCGGCTTCCCAGAGCGCGTCCACCATGACCGAACCGGAGCGGCGGGCCTGCTTTGCCGGCTTGATCACGACGGCGGAACCTGAGGCGAGTGCCGCGAGCGTCGAGCCTGCGGGGATCGCCACCGGGAAGTTCCACGGCGGTGTCACTACGGTCAGGTTCGCTGGGACGAACGTGGCGCCGTCGACCTTTTCCAGGTCCTTGGCGCGCTCGGCGTAGTAGTGCGCGAAGTCGATCGCTTCGCTGACCTCGGGGTCGCCTTGGTCAATGGTCTTGCCGGTTTCTGAAGCCATGACCTCCAGCAACTCTGCGCGGCGGGCTTCAAGGACGTCGCCGGCGCGGTGCAGGATCGCTGCCCGCTCGGCAGCGGGCCGGGCACCCCAGGCCTTGCCGGCCTCCACGGCGGTGGCGATGATGCGGTCCAGTTCGGCGGCGGCGGAAACCTTGGTGGATTCGACGATCTTGTTGCCCGCGGTGGAGCCGGGGATGCGCTTGAGGATGTCACGGCCCCAGGCGCGGTTTGCCGGAAGTGCCGGGTCCGTATCCGGAGTGTTGCGGAAGCCCTCCAGCGGGGCAGGCTCGGCTGGCAAGCGGCGGTCCTGCTTGCGGTTGGGGCCCGGGACCTCGTCCTTCATGTTGGCCAGGGAGTTCAGGAAGCGCTGCTGCTCGCGCTTGAACAAAGCCTCATTCTCGCTGAGTTCGAAGACCGCGGACATGAAGTTTTCCTGGCTGGCGCCCTCTTCGAGGCGGCGGATCAGGTAGGCGATGGCGACGTCGAACTCGCCAGGGTGGACCACCGGTGTGTACAGCAGGAGGCTGCCGACGTCCTTGCGGACGGCCGTGGCCTGGCCCGTTGCCATGCCCAGGAGCATTTCGAACTCGATGCCTTCGGTGACGCCACGCTGCTTGGCCAGCAGCCAGGCAAACGCGACGTCGAAGAGGTTGTGTCCCGCGACGCCAATCCGGACGGCGTCGATGTGCTCCGGTGTGAGGGCGTAGTTGATGACGTTCTTGTAGCTGGTGTCCGAGTCCTGCTTGCTGCCCCAGGTGGCCAGCGGCCAATCGTGCAGGGAAGCTTCTACCTGCTCCATGGGAAGGTTGGCACCCTTGACCACGCGGACCTTGATGGGCGCGCCGCCCTGGGCGCGGCGTGCAGCGGCCCATTCCTGTAGTTCCTGCATGGCACCGAGGGCGTCAGGGAGGTAGGCCTGCAGGACGATGCCGGCCTCGAGGTTCTTGAACTCCGGCATGTCCAGGATGCGCTTGAACACCGCGATGGTCATGCTGAGGTCCTTGTATTCCTCCATGTCCAGGTTGATGAACTTGGGCTTGGGGAAGGACGCTGCGAGGCGGTAGAGCGGGGTGAGCTTCTCCACCACGTGATCGACGGCTTCGTCGAAGGCCCATGGGGAGTGCGGTGCCACGGTGGAAGATTCCTTGATCGAGACGTAGTCAACGTCGTCGCGGGCCAGGAGCTTCAGCGTGCCTTCCAGGCGGCGCTGCGCTTCGTGCTCACCCAGGACTGCCTCACCCAACAGGTTCACGTTCAGGTGCACGCCGTCCTGGCGGATCTTCGCGATGGCCGGACCGAGCTTGGCATCCGTGGCATCGACGATCAGGTGGCCCACCATTTCACGGAGCACCCGGCGCGCGATCGGAATGACCACCTGGGGCATGATCGGAGCCATGACGCCGCCCACACGGACCGCACTGCGCATGTACCAGGGAAGGAACGCAGGAACCTTGGGAGCCAGCTCGGCGAGTTTCCGGGCGGCGACGGACAGGTCCTCGGGGCGGATGACGCCGTCGACGAATCCGACCGTGAAGTCAAGGCCATTCGGATCCTTCAGGACGCCGGCGAGGCGCTGGGCGGACACATCCACGGGAATCTTGCTGGCTTCGGTCAGCCAGTGGCGGACCAACGCGATGGCTTCCTGTGCCAAAGCATCGAACTGCCCGGAATCCTGGATGCGCGGGGCGGCGGCAACCGGGAGGGTGCTGGTCATTGGGGCTCCTTCTGGGACGGAGAAGTTTGTTTGTTTCCATCAGTATGGATCTACAATCACGTTAGGAAAAGCGATCTTTTCTGACGAATATTCATTACCCATTCCGATCCTTTGGAGGCCGCCTTGCTGGACGTCCGCAGGCTGCGTTTGCTGCACGAATTGAAGATCCGCGGAACGCTCGCCGAGGTGGCCGATGCCATGCAGTACAGTCCCTCTTCCGTGTCCCAGCAACTGACCCTGCTGGAGAAGGAAGCGGGCGTCGAACTGCTCCGCAAGGCCGGCCGCCGGGTGCAGCTGACACCTCAGGCGGAGATCCTGGTTGCCCACACCGCCGCCCTCCTGGAGACACTGGAACGGGCGGAAACCGAGCTCGCGGCCTCCCTGTCCACAGTCACGGGAACCGTCCGGCTGGCCGTGTTCCAGTCGGCTGCACTCGCGTTGCTGCCTGACTTCCTCAGCATCATGCGCCAGGAGTATCCGGAAGTGCGCGTCGAAATGACCCAGCGCGAACCCGAGACGGCCCTCTATGAAACCTGGGCGCGCGACTTCGACATCGTGGTCGCGGAGCAATATCCCGGACACGCCGCGCCCCATCATCCTGGGCTGGACCGGGCAACGCTGACCAGCGACGCCATCCGGCTGGCCACTCCCCCGGTAGGACTGGGCGGGGAACGTGTGACCTCACTGGCCGACACCGCTGACATGCCCTGGGTCATGGAGCCCCGCGGCGCCGCCTCCCGGCACTGGGCCGAACAGGCCTGCCGGTCCGCCGGCTTCGAACCGGACGTCCGATACGAAACGGCCGACCTCCAAGCGCAGATCCGCCTCATTGAATCGGGAAACGCCGTTGCCCTCATGCCGGACCTCGTCTGGACAGGTCGGACCCGCCCCGTCCAACTACTGGACCTCCCTGGCCTGCCACAGCGGACCGTCTTCACGTCCACCAGGACGGCCGGGCGGATCCATCCCGCGATTCTTGCATGCCGCGAAGTACTGGAGCGGGTGGCCGCTGGGCAACAGTAGCGCAGCCCACTCCCAGGAGGGCCGGATTCCGGGAACGCAAAAGGCCCCGGTCCTGGGGACCGGGGCCAAACGCGGAGAATGGGGGATTTGAACCCCCGAGGGCGTTAACCCAACACGCGTTCCAGGCGTGCGCCATAGGCCGCTAGGCGAATTCTCCTTGCTTCCGAATCGAAAGCAGATACTACTGTACCTGAGAATTTCGGCATCGTGTAATCGGACGATTTCGCCCTCGCCGCACGTCCAAAAAGCATTGTTCGCCTTAACGGAAAAATGGACGCCCCCAACGCGCCCATTCTTGCGGTATCACCGTTGAGCTGCCGGGTCCGGCCCCTCGCCCCCAGGCCCCGCAGCTCACAATCTTGAGATTGCCCCAATCGGTGTACATACCCATGGTCCGCTGTGACCCGCAGATATGCAATGGTGTGGGCCGCTTTGTAGCCGTTGTTACTGACAGGATGTTCCCATGACGCAGCTCCACGCCCTAGTTGTTTACGTTCCCGAGACCCACACTCCCGCCGTCCTGAAGGCAATCGGGGACGCTGGTGCAGGACGGATCGGCGACTACTCGCATTGCTCGTTCACCTCGCCGGGCACTGGCCATTTCACTCCCCTGCCGGGCGCCCAGCCGTTCATCGGCGACGTCGGAACCAGCGAGCAAGTGCCGGAAACGCGGGTTGAGTGCGTGGTTGAGGAGGACGTGCTCGACGCCGTCGTGCTGGCTCTGCGAGCGGCCCACCCCTACGAGGAGCCGGCTTTCATGACGTGGCCCGTGAACGGGTGGCGACCTTCCCCGCCGCATCTGCCGGAGAGCTAGGATCGCTCCGTGGACGATAGGCAAATACCTCCCGACTCTGCCGGTTCGCTGGACGGGTCAGACGAAGAAAGCCGGGCCGCGGAAAGAATCTTTGAACGCCTCCAGGCCTTGGAGCCGCTCTGCGATCGAAGAATGGACGTTGGCGGCGTCGAGAACGGTTCGCCCCTTCACCAGTTGGATGACCTTTTCAGTTCCTCCCGCAGCGTCAGCCACCTGCTGACCCAGTCCCTCGTGGCCGCCATGGATAATCTGCAGGCGCTCCGCCGCCTCTTGTTCATCGAGGCGCCCGACGGAAACATCTATTTCCGCACCCAGACCCATGCACCGTACGCATTGGTACGCACCATCATGGAGTGCACTGCCACAGTGCTGTGGGCGCTTCTGCCGGAAAGCTCCGATGAACGCGCGCGGCGGGGCCTGGTACTCGTGTCCCGGGAAGTGTTCAACGCCGCCGCGTTCTGGGACTCCTACCTTCGGGAGTTCCATCCGGAACGGCACGAGGTCGCGGCGGATTACTTTGACGGCCTCCGCCGGGCGCTGAACTCATCGGCTGAAGCCTTGCGGCTGCCCCCAATGTTTCGGCGGAAAGGCGATGGAAGCTGGGGGTATGCCACCAAGAACCGTACGGAGACAGCGATCCTCAAGGAGTTGCGTTCGAGCAGCAGCCTGCCTCCCGGGCTGATCTATGCCTGGCAGTTCTGTAGCGGCTACTCCCACGGGCTGGAGTGGACAACCGCCGAAAGAAGCGGTTACGACGTCGCAAGCAGCCTCGCCGAAGACGATGCGTTCCAGGCCGAAGGAATGGAACAACTCCGGCGCATGTGCGACGTAGCGTTCGATCTGATACCCCAGGCGTGGGAAGTCTTCGATGTCCGGCGCCGCAGCGGACCATTCTTAAATCCCGGGGAACCACTTTTGGACTGAAGAACCGTCCTTGGATTGAAGAGCTGACAGGACTTGAAAGTCAAGATTGTCGGACCTCCGGACCGGGAGTACAGTCACCCCATCGCTGGACACACTTGACCGGACGCACATGACTTGGAGGACCACATGAAGCTGCGTCAATTCTGGTTGGGGATCGCTGCGACACTGCTGTCCTTGGGGCTCCTGTCCCCGCAGGCTGCCGTCGCGGTCCAATACGACATCGACTCGGCCAACAGTCTGCAGGTTGTGGTTAACAAACACCGGATGCTGAATCCGCCGAGCTATGTCCCGTCGTCACTTACGCGGGTTTCAACTGAACGGCTGCGCCCGGAGGCTGCAACCGCATACAACTCGTTCGTGAAGGCAGCCAAAGCGTCAGGGGTCAACATCCGGGCCACCAGCGGATACCGCTCTTACTCGCAACAACAGAGTCTCTATGCCGACTACGTCGCGCAATACGGCCAGGAGACCGCAGATACCTTGGCTGCACGCGCCGGCTACAGCGAACACCAGACCGGCCTGGCCATGGACATCGGAAACGCCAGCGGCATATGTGCTCTGCAAGCTTGCTTCGCCGATACACCGGTGGGTCGTTTCGCGGCCACGGACGGCTGGAAATACGGGTTCATCATCAGGTACCCGGCCGGGGCGCAGGACATCACAGGCTATGAATATGAGCCGTGGCATCTGCGGTTCGTCGGCGTGGCGATCGCCACAGACATGAAATCCAAGGGAATTACCACGCTGGAGCGATATTTCGGGCTGGAGGACGCGCCTGACTACCTGCCTTAACTCCCGCCGGAATCGGGCGGGAGCCACCCGCCGTCGAGCGTTTTCCACAGCCCCCTGCGCCGATTCGAACCAATAACCAAGTTCAGGTAAGCTTGTCGACGGCCCCTCATGTGGCGTCATCCTGTTGAACTCCCCCAGGACCGGAAGGTAGCAAGGGTAGATGGGCTCTGGCGGGTGCATGAGGGGTCTCTTATTTAAAATGTCAGTCCCTATAGGTAGGTTTCACTTGTGACTGTTACAACTGCCCTGTATCGAAGGTATCGCCCGGACTCTTTCGCGGACGTTATCGGGCAGGAACACGTCACCGAGCCCCTGATGACGGCCCTGCGGAAGAACCGCGTGAACCACGCCTACCTCTTCTCCGGCCCCCGCGGCTGCGGCAAGACCACGTCCGCGCGCATCCTTGCACGCTGCCTGAACTGCGCCGAAGGCCCCACTGACACGCCTTGCGGCAAGTGCCCCAGTTGTATCGAGCTCGCGCGCGGCGGCTCCGGCTCACTGGACGTCATCGAGATCGACGCCGCCAGCCATGGTGGCGTGGACGACGCCCGAGATCTCCGCGAGCGCGCAACGTTCGCCCCGGTGCGGGACCGCTACAAGATCTTCATCATCGACGAAGCCCACATGGTCACGTCGGCTGGCTTCAATGCGCTCCTGAAGATCGTCGAAGAGCCGCCGGAACACATCAAGTTCATCTTTGCCACTACGGAGCCGGATAAAGTCATCGGCACCATCCGTTCCCGCACGCACCACTACCCCTTCCGGCTGGTGCCGCCCGAGCCTCTCATCAAGTACCTTGAGCTGCTGTGCCACCAGGAGAACGTTCCCGTGGCTCCAGGCGTGCTTTCGCTCGTCATCCGTGCCGGCGGCGGTTCCGTCCGCGATACCTTGTCCGTGCTGGACCAGCTCATGGCGGGCGCCGGACCCAACGGCCTGGACTACGAACTCGCCGTTGCGCTTCTCGGCTACACGCACGCTTCCTTGCTGGACGACGTCGTGGACGCCGTCGCAGCCGCTGATGCCTCAACGGTCTTCCGCGCCGTCGACCGCGTCATCCAGACCGGGCACGATCCCCGGCGCTTCGTGGAAGACCTCCTGGAACGCTTCCGGGACCTCATCATCGTCCAGGCAATGCCCGAAAGCGCACAGGCCATCCTCCGCGGCGTGCCCGAGGACCAGATTGCCCGGATGCGCAACCAAGCTACCAACCTGGGTGCCGCGGAGCTCTCCCGCGCGGCGGATGTCACCAACACAGCGCTCACGGAAATGACCGGAGCCACCTCCCCGCGGCTGCACTTGGAACTTCTCTGTGCGCGCATCCTGCTGCCCAGCTCCGAGCAGACAGAACGCGGCATTGCAGCCCGGATCGATCGCGTGGAGCGTCGCCTGAATTACGCCGGCGACGCCGGGATCCCGGCTGCCGCTTCTGGCGCGCCTTCCGCCACGGCTTCTTCATCGGCGGCTGCGTCAGGGGCCCAGGCTGCCCCTCCACAGGCGCCCGTTGCCGCACCAGTTCAGGCACCCGCACCTGCGCCTGCGCAGGAAACGTCGTCAACACCTGTGTCGCGGGAGCCACTCTCCGCTCCGCGCGTCTCAACGAACGACTGGCCGGTGGACGAGCCGACGCCTACACAGCGTCCCGTCCAGAATGCTCCCTCGACGAAGCCAGCCGCTGCCACGGCCCCTCCCGCCGTACAACCGGCTCCGCAAAGTGCACCCGCCCCGCAGACCGCACCCGGTTCCCAACCGGCCCCGACATCACAGCCGGCTCCTGCCGCTGGCGGAGACGTCGAAGCCCTCCGTCGCGCGTGGCCGGAGGTCCTGCAGACGCTGACCAAGATCAAGCGCAGCACGTGGGCCTTGGTGGAACCGAATGCCCAGGTGGCCCAGTTCGATGGCCAGGTGCTAACACTCGCCTTCACCACCGCGGGCCTCGCTGGGGCCTTTGGGCGCGCGGATCACTCCGAGAACCTTCGCCAGGCAATCCACAAGACCATCGGCATCGACTGCCAGATCGTCGCAGTGGCTGGCGGCAACAGCTCAGCGAGCTCTGAGCCAAACCCAAAAGCACCTACTAGCCGGGAGGTTCCGGCGCCGCCTGGCGCCGCATCGCCGTCGGCGGCCCCGGATCCAGTAGCAGTCCAGGTACCAGTGCCAGCCCAGGAACGGGTGCCAGCGCACGTGCCTAGCGCTGTTTCATCGGTCGACTCTGCCTGGGGCTTGGCACCGGCTGCCCCCGTGGCAGCGGCGCCGGCTCCGGCCAGGCCGGAGGCAGCAGCGCCAATTGCGGATGCCCCGGCTCCCGCAGAACCGACGGCGTCGGCGGCTCCACCCGAACCCACGGCGCCAACGGCTCCCGCAGAACCCACGGCGCCGGCTGGGGACTACTCCTACGCCGACGATGATTGGGGGCCTCCCCTCGACGAAGATGCGCCGCCGTTGGACGAAGAACCTCCGATGGATTGGGAACCGTCCCGCGCCTTTTCCGGTCCGGACACCCCTCCGGCACCGGCGTCACCGACACCTGCTTCGCAGGCACCAGCTTCCCCTGCACGGGGGATTCCGTCAGCGCCATCGCAGCCAACACCTGCGCAGGAAGCCCCTCGATCGGCCGCCAACACAGCTGGTAAATCCTCAGAAACGGTGGGTTCCGTCGACCCTTGGTCCAGGGCAGTGGAACAAGCGCCGGGTACATGGGTGGTGGGCACCGAATCCAATGTGGGTGCCAAGCAACAGACTCCCATCGAGGCTGATACTGACGTGTCGAAGGTCCGCGACTACGAACCGGCGGCCGCGCAGGTCCCGGCGAACGGCGGCACAGCCCTTGAAACACCGGCGGAGGCGGCAGCCCCGAGCTACGGCCACCCGACCAGCGGCGGGCAAAACGGATCGTCGGGCTGGGACGTCGCTCCGGCGTCGGGTTGGCCCGGCACCATGCCAGTCCAGGCGTCCGCCCCGGCGCCTGCTGCGTGGCCCACCACAGCCACGGAAACCCAGCATGCGGGCGGCTCCGTCGCGACGCTTGAGGAGGGCGCACCGTCGAGCGGTCCTTCGGCTCGTCAGAGCCTGTACCAGCGCTTGACCAACAGTCCCGAAGCCCAAGCCGGACGCGTGCAGGCGCCCGTGCGAACCCAAGCCCGGCCGGAGTTGGCGCCGGAGGATATCCCCAGCCCGGAGGACGAAACCATCGAGGAATCGAGGGTCTTTGGGCGTGCTGCCGTGGAGCGTATTCTGGGCGGAAAGCTGATCGAAGAGCGCGCCTTGGACGGTTCTCCCCTGCAACCCCGCTGATGACAGCATCGATACCAAACAAACGAGGACATTTTGTACGAAGGCGCAGTTCAAGAGCTGATTGACGAGCTCGGCCGGCTTCCCGGTGTGGGCCCGAAATCGGCACAGCGACTGGCGTTCCACATCCTTGAGGCCGATCCCGAGGACATGAAGCGGCTCGTTACGGCCATCACCACGGTGAAGGAACGGGTTAAGTTCTGCACGGTGTGTGGCAACGTCACCGAGCAGGAAATGTGCAACATCTGTCGCGATCCGAGGCGGGATCCGTCGGTCATTTGCGTGGTTGAGGAGTCCAAGGACGTTCTTGCTGTGGAGCGCACCCGTTCGTTCCGTGGCCGGTATCACGTGCTGGGCGGAGCCATCAATCCCATCGCGGGCATTGGCCCGGAGCAGTTGCGGATCCGCGAACTCCTCACACGCCTCAACGACGGCGCCATCCAGGAAATCATCATCGCTACGGATCCCAACCTTGAGGGTGAGGCCACTGCTACCTATTTGGCCCGCATGCTCAAATCGATCGGGATCACCGTCACGCGGTTGGCTTCCGGCCTGCCAGTGGGTGGGGACCTTGAGTACGCCGACGAAGTCACGCTTGGCCGGGCGTTTGAGGGCCGCCGGAACGCGCTGACGTAAGGCGGCGCGTGGACAACCAGCGTCCCGGCAAGAGCACCAAGGCAGCAACCACTGCCTGAATCACGAGGCCAGTGAGGGCGACGGGCACCGAAGGCGCCAGCTGATCACTCGATTCCCCTCCGATACAGGGAATATCACGGCCCGGTCCATCGGCGGCCCACTGCAAGCCGGACAACACCCATGCCAGTTCATGCTCCTTGGGGAGCGCCTCCGCGGCGACGCTGCCGAAGAGCAGGATCGGATTGGACGCTGCCAGCCAAACCACCCGCTCTGTATGCGCCACTTCCACGGGCCGGAGACGCCCAACACACTCGTATGCTGTGATCCGTCCGTTGTCGTCCCGCTCCACGTTGACGGGCACCGACGCCTGGTCCATCACAGTCGTCCATGGAATCAACGCGATGGTAGCCGCTACATTGCCCAGGCACAGGAACGCCACCAGCGCCGCAGCCAAGGCAACACCTGCCGCCGTTCGGCCTGAGCAGGCGCGGGCACCTGCGCCTATGAGTCCAAACAACACAATCTCAAGGACAACAACCACGACGCCGGCACCCGCCAAGGCGATCGGCCCGCCAACGGCCGTGCCCACCGTGAGCAGCAGGATGCCGGACGGCACCGCGAAGACCGCCCCGCGGAAGACTCCGGCGAACAGCCCGCCAAGGAATGTTCGAGCCTTTTGATGGAAGCCCCATACTGCCCCGAGGACAGCAGAAACAACTGCCATCAATCCGGCCATCAGTATGTACGTGGCGCTTGGGAGGCTGGATTCAAACCATCCGTTGGCTTCGCCGAATGCCACCACAGCTGCGGCCGTCGCCCAGGCCAGCAGGAGCCCGGACGCGCAGGCCAACCAGAACCACCAGGATTGCAAGGACATGCGGCAGTCATCCCAGGCCTCCCGCACAGCGGCTCCAAGAATGTCGGCGATCCCAGGTTGGTGGTCCAGCCTGTGTTCACTCCCCGCGGTTCCGTCACGCCGCGGAAACCGGTCGTCGATAACGCCGCCGCCGATCACTTCGTATTCCGATTCGCTGCGCGCCGGCCCGGGATCGTCCGGTGGCTCAGGAACCCTGGCCATGGCACCACGCAATGCTCATAAGAGGGATCGTACGCCCGGGGGCCTGCTGCCGAAACTGACTGCGTGGCCGCCATGTGGTCACAATTCCTGCGGGGACACAACACGGCGATAAACTGGCCGAATAAGCTACGCAGGCGTGTCCCAATTTCGAATTTGGCATGCCTCGTTCGAACCCTATTGATGCAGTGAGGGTGCGCGCATGACTATGCCCACTACCGAAGTGAAGATCGAAGAGCTCTCCGACGGAGCTGCCATTACCAAGCAGCTGATCGTTCAGAAGTTCGGCGGTTCCTCGGTTGCCGATGCTGATGGCATCAAGCGGGTCGCTCAGCGTGTTGTGGATGCGCAGAAGGCCGGCAACGAGGTTGTGGTTGTTGTTTCCGCCATGGGAGACACCACAGATGAACTCCTGGACCTCGCGGGCCAGGTCACGGACTCCGCTCCTGCCCGCGAAATGGACATGCTCCTTTCCGCCGGAGAGCGAATTTCCATGGCACTGCTTGCCATGGCCATCAACAAGTTTGGCGCCTCCGCCCAGTCCTTCACGGGCTCCCAGGCAGGCATGATTACCGACGGCATCCACGGCAAGGCCCGGATTATTGATGTGGACCCGCACCGCATCCGCACCGCCCTGGACAAAGGACACATTGCGATCGTGGCGGGCTTCCAGGGCATGAGCCGCAGCACCAACGAGATCACAACGCTGGGTCGTGGCGGCTCGGACACGACGGCTGTTGCCTTGGCTGCAGCGCTCGAAGCCGATGTGTGCGAAATTTACACCGACGTGGACGGCATCTACACGGCCGATCCCCGTGTTGTGTCATCGGCCCAGAAGATCGACCGCATCTCCAGCGAGGAAATGCTGGAACTTGCTGCTTCCGGCGCCAAGATCCTGCACCTGCGGTGCGTGGAGTACGCCCGCCGTTTCGGCGTGCCGCTGCACGTCCGTTCGTCATTCAGCCAGCACGAAGGCACGTGGGTCATCCCGGGCGCCGATGAAAAGTTCACGATTCAAGAGGGAGTTGCCTTGGAGCAGCCAATCATCTCCGGCGTTGCACACGACCGGTCCGAAGCCAAGGTCACCGTTGTAGGCGTGCCGGACATTCCGGGCAAGGCCGCTGCGATCTTCCAGGTGATCGCGGACGCGCACTCGAACATCGACATGATCGTGCAGAACGTGTCCACCCACGGCACGGGCCGCACTGATATCTCGTTCACGCTCCCAATCGTCGAAGGCGCCGACGCCCTGGCCGCCCTTCGTGCAGCTGAAGGCCAAATCGGCTTCGAGAGCATCGAGTACAACGAGCACGTTGGCAAGCTGTCCCTGATCGGCGCGGGAATGCGTTCACACCCCGGCGTTTCGGCCACGTTCTTCAAGGCCCTCTCCGACGCCGGCATCAACATCGACATGATCTCCACCTCGGAAATCCGCATCTCCGTAGTCACCAGCGCTGACAAGCTGGACGACGCCGTCCGCGCCATCCACGCCGCTTTCGAGCTCGACGGCGATGCCGAAGCTACCGTTTACGGCGGCACAGGGCGCTAGGGCCGCCACTTTACCGGTCAGCGACCGGCTCTTCTGAGAAGGCTCCGTCCCCACTTGGGACGGAGCCTTCTTTGGGTGGCAGTATGCCCGTGATCAACAAGTGCTGTTGGCGGGCATATGTCTCTCTAGGTGGTCCTGCCTGACGGCTCGACGATATAACCACACGGGATTGCCGAAGCGGCGACCAGACGGCGCGGCAGCAACCACAATCACGACCTCGTTCTCCCGCTCGTATTCGAGGAACTCCAGTTACGCTGCAGCGGCGGCGATATCCAGACTTTTCATCCGTACGCCCGCGCTGTTGGTCCTTATCTTGGCGAGCAGCCGGCCGGCGATCGGCAGGCGGGCGAGGCGGATCATCGCGGACCGAAGCAGCAATTCGGCGCGGTTGCCTGGGGTGAAGAAGCTGCGCATGCTCACACCGCTGCCGAGGTGGTGGTCGACGAACGGGCGCAGGTGGTCCTCCCAGTCCTGAAGGGCCCGTGGCACGTCGTGCGGGTGGCGTTCGAGCATGGTGCCGAGCAGGTCGGCCCCGGCCAGGCCGGTGGATGCCCCCATGCCGGAGTAAACGGTCAGGCACCACGCGGCGTCGCCGACGAGCACGACTCGGCCGCGGTGCCAGTGGTCGAGGTGCACCTGCTCGGCGGAGTCGAACAGGTGATCGGGGGCCTTCTCGAACTGGTCGAGCAGCCAACCGAGCGTGGAGCCGGTGGGCTCGGGGCCGTAAGCGGCGCGCAGCGAGTCGATGGCTGGCCGGGTGAACTCGGCGTCCACGTCGTCGGTGCGGTAGGAGAGCAGCACCGTCGGCGGGCGGTCAGCGAACGGGAACACCCACGCTGATCGACCCTGCTCGGCCAGGATCAGTCCGTCTTGTTGACGGTAGCCGGGTACCGCCTCGGGCAGGCTGTACGCGGCGATCATGTAGTTCAGTGGACGGATCGGGCTCTGCTCGGGTTCGAACGCAAGCCGGCGCACCGTCGAGCGCAGTCCGTCTGCCCCCACCACCAGGTCGAACCGTTCGACGATCGTCGTCTCCGTCGTCAGGTTGCGGATCTCTACATCCACCCCGTCGATGTACTGGTCCAGCGCGATCGGCACGGTCGAGTACCGGATCTCCACTTCGTCGGGCAGGGCGGTGAAGGCCGCGTCTTCAATGTCGCCCCGCAATACGAGTCGAGATCCACCGAACACGTCGGCGTAGCTTAGACCGCGGCGGCGCCGGTCCGTGCGGTCGACTTCGTAGCTCACGGCTTCCGGAGCGACGCGATTCGGCACGGCATCGGCGATGCCCAGTCGTTCGGCGGCGGCGAGCCCGGTTCCGAACAGGGCGATGAAGTATCCGCCGCGGCGCCGCTCGGGGGCCTTCTCCAGCACCACCACGTCCCAGCCCGCGCGATGAAGTCGCAGCGCGGAGGCGGTCCCGCTGATCCCGAGGCCGACCACCAGGGCCCGCTGTCGTTTTGTCATGTTCTTGTCCATGGGATTGGGCGCTCAGTGGCTCGGGACAGACGCCAGCTGGCGCAGGTTGGTGTTGTTCTGCAGTGCCCATCGCAGGGTCCGCGGTGGGCGCCCGAGCAGGGTTTCCAGCTGGTCGGAGAGGACGTCGTATCGACCGCTGGCGATCAGCCGGGTCTGGATCCCCAGGTGCTCAGCCACGTGCCGGGCCGTAGCCGGATCGCCCAGGGACTCCTGCAGGACGGTCTCGTCCATGAAGGCCTCATTCCAAGCCTCCAGCTCCTCAGGGATGTAGACGATCTGGCGTCCCAGCGCGGCTGCGTAGTCCTCAGCGAAACCGTGCATGTCCTTCAGCTCCGGGCCGGTGAGTTCGTAGGACTTCGAGATGTGCGGTGCGGGGTCGAGCAGCATCTTCACGGACACCTCTGCCAAGTCGTGAACGGCAATGGGTGCGAGCCGCTGGTTGCCGAAGGGCAGGCGCAGCTCACCCTTGCTCAGCGGGCCCAGCAGCATCCAGGTCAGATGGGGGTTCTCGGCGAACAGGGTCGAGCGCACGTTGATGGTCGGGAGGCCGGACCATTCCAGCACCCGCTCGCAGATCCAGTGCGCCCGCTGCTGCGGTGACCAGTCCGTGACCAGTCCGCCGAGCCAGGAACGCCGCTCCTCTTCCGGTGCGGTCATCTTCTCGAGCGTCATGTATGACTGCTCGTAGTTGGACAAGTGCACGAAGGCCTCGATGTTGCCCTGGGCTCGCGCCGCCGCGGCCATCAAAGTGAGGGCGTCAGCGTAGTTTGGCTGCGGGGTCATGCTGAAGTAAATGCGCTTGACACCCTTCAGCGCTGCGGCCACGTCCGCGGGTTTGAGCAGGTCGCCGACGAAGACGTCGGCCCCGGCCTCGCGCAGCGACTGGGCCCGTTGGTCGTCCCGTCGCACGAACGCGCGCACCGGGTGGCCCTGTTCGAGCAGCATGTCGACCATCAACCTGCTCACGCCGCCGACCTGTCCGCCGGCGCCGGTGATCAGAATGGGATTGCGTTCCGTCATTTGTGTGTTCTCCATCAGGTTGGGTGAGTTGTAGTCAGAGGATGGGTTCAGGTGCGCGCTGGCGTCGATTGCGTCCATCGGCGGAAGACCGGGCTGAGGGCCCTGCCGGGGAAACGCGATGACACCGCGGGACTGCGCCGGGTCGGGAAGGGGCTGGAGTACGCGCGGATCCAGGTCGGCGTGGCGATCTCCGGTCGGGCGACGTGTTCCAGATCAATGGTGGGTTTCGACGCCGGCGCGTTCAGACATAGGGTGTCGGAATCGGTCCAGCCGCGTGCAGTGCCGCGTCGGTATCCGCTATGGCCAGCATCCTGTTGATGTCGGCCCCGGCCAGTGCGCCGGCCGCGGCGGAGGCCCCGACCTGGGCGGTCAGATCGGTGGCGTTGCCGGCCACCCACACACCCGGCACTTCGGTGATGCCGGCCGTGCCGGAGGCGAAACTGCGGCCCTTGTTCGGCAGGTCCTGCACGGGCAGGTGCAGACCTTCCAGGCCTTGGGCGCGGATCTGCAGCTGCGCGAGGACTGCGATGACGCGGCGGGCAATGACCTGGCCGTCGGTGAGGCGCACGCCGGCGAGGGCGCCGTCGTCGTCGTTGACGATCTCGGTGACCGGGGTGTCGATGACGCGGATGCCGCGGGCGGCGAAGCGGGCGCGGTTGTCCTCGTCCAGGTCGGTGCCGTGCGTGAAGTAGGTCAGGTCCGCGGTCAGCTGACGGTACAGATACGCGTGGGCGATGGAGACCGGGCCGGTGGCGAGGATACCGATGGGTTCGTCGCGGACCTCCCAGCCGTGGCAGTACGGGCAGTGCAGCACGCTGTGCCCCCAGTGCTCGGCGAGCCCGGGCACGTCCGGCAGAACGTCGGTGAGGCCGGTGGCCACGAGGATGCGGCGGGCGGTGATGCTGCGGCCGTCGGCGAGGGTGATGGTGAACCGCAAATCCCCGTCAGCTGAGGGGGCGGCAGGCTCGGCCGAGACTACCGTGCCGAGGACGATGCGTCCGCCGTAGTGGCGCACGTGCTCAAGTCCTCGTCGAAGGATCTCGGACGGCGGGGTGCTGTCCAGGGCGAGGAGGCCGTGCACGGCTTCGGCTGGCGCGTTGCGGGGGTAGCCGCTGTCGATCACGACGACCGAGCGGCGGGAGCGGGCGAGGATCAGAGCGCCGTTCAGTCCTGCGGCGCCGCCTCCGATCACCACCGTGTCGATAGTGCCTTCGGCCAGTTCGTCACTCGTGAATGGAGGAGTCGTCTCAGTCATGGTTTGGTCAGCCTTTCGGGTTCTGGACGGCCATTGGGTTGGTTTCGCGGCGAGGGTCAGGTGAGCCACTTGCCACCCATGTCGTGATCCGTTCCGCGATCGCTTCGGGGGCTTCGATGTGCAGGAAGTGGCCGAGGTTGGGGACGATGTCGCGCACGTGCGGTGCGGCGTATCGATGCCGGTCGTCGACGTTCGGGGGGAGGATGCAGTCGTCGTCTGCGCCGTGGATGTGCAGCAGGGGCACCGTGATGGGGTGGGAGAGGCGGCGTGCAGCCTTCAGCATGCCCAGGCGGGTCATCTCCCGGTAGTACTTGAGGGGCGCGGGAAAGCTCGCTCCGAGGTGCTCGTGTAGCTCCGCTTGGAGAGCCGGGTCGAGGGTCAGGTTTGGTGACCATTGACGCCAGAGGCGGTCGATGAGGGCGAAGTCGCGGGCTCGGGCGATCATGCCGCTTCCGGGAAGCTGGAAGAAGGCCATGTACCAGCTCCGGCGGAGTTGGGCGGGGCGGGGCCGGCCGATGAATGTGAGGGGGTGGGGGATAGCGAGCGTGACTGCGCGTTTGATGCGCTCCGGCGCGGTGACGGTGGTGTCGTACGTGATGAAGGCGCCCCAGTCGTGGCCAATGAGGTCCACCTGGCGCTGGGGAGACCACTGCTCGATCAGCGCGACCACGTCGCCGGTGAGGGATGCGAAATCGAATGGACCCGCGGTCGGGGACGGGGCGTAACCGCGAAGCCAGGGCGCGAGGACGTAGCGACCCTGGCGGCCGAGTTCGGCGAGGAACGCCTTCGCCGTTGGCGGGTGGTCCGGGAATCCGTGCAGGAAGATCGTTGGTTGACCTGTGGGGTCACCGCCCTGCAGAGCGTGAAAAGTGCCATGCGGCAAGTCGAAAGTGACGTGTTCGAAGTCCATGCGTGTTGAGCCTGTTTCGAGGTTGGGCGGACGAGAGATGCTGGTGCTGGCCTCGGCGTCAGCCGGCCAGTTGGTTGAGCTTGCGGATCTGTTTGTCGAAGGTGCGCGAGGGCACGAACCGGCGCAGGACGCTGACGCGTCCGGCCATCGAGCCGGCGGTGTACCTGGGTGTGGGCTTGGAGTCCGTGGCGGCAGCGACGATCACTTTTGCGACAACATCGGGGTCATCGGCGGTACGTAAGGCGGTGGCCAGTACGTCTCGGGAGACCTCCCGCTGTGCGGAGTAGACCGGCAAGGGTGAGTCCGGTGCCAGGCTGCTCGCCTCGAAACCCGTGCTTGTAAAGGCCGGCTCGACCAGCAGCACCCGGACGCCGTGCTCGCGAAGCTCGTGGTCGACGGACTCCGAGTAGCCCTCGACTGCATGCTTGGTGGCGGCATAGATGGCCATGAAGGGGGCTGGGATCAGACCGAGTACCGAGGAGACGTTGACCACACGGCCACTGCCCTTGGCCCGCATGTGGGGCAGCACGGCGTTTGTCATCCGCATCAAGCCGAAGACGTTGATGTCGAAGACCTCCTTGGTCTGGTTGATCGAGCTTTCCTCGCCGGCGCCGACTGCGCCCACGCCTGCGTTGTTGACCAGGACGTCGATCCGACCAAACCGCTCGATCACCTTCTCGACCAGGGAATGGACCGATTCGTCGCTGGCTACATCGAGATCGAGGAACGACACCCCGGCAAGCGGGCGGGCGTTCGCGGCGTTGCGGCTCGTACCGACCACTGAGAAGCCGGCGTCTACGAGGGCGCGAGCTGCTGCCCGCCCGATTCCTGAGGAAGCGCCCGTCACGAGGGCCACCGGGGAAGCTGTCTGCATGTTGGTTCCTTCGGCTATAGGCGTGACTTCGCCGCGCCAGATATGGGGAGTCAGACATTTGTGTACTGAACAGTCAACAACGCTAGGTGGTTCTGTACTGATTTGTCAATTACGACCTTTCGGCTCTATCTTGTATGTATGGCGAGACCACGAACCTTCGACCGCGACCACGTTCTCCATGCCGCCGAGCGGCAATTTCGCGAGTCGGGCTACAACGGCACGAGCGTGGACGACATCAGCGCAGCCACCGGGCTGGGCCGCGGCAGTCTCTATGCCGCTTTCGACGGTAAACACGGTGTGCTGGTGCAAGCGATGGCCGGATACTTCAACCGGTTGGGAAACGTTCCGGCGAAGGTTCTCGCCGGCCCGGACGAGGGCGCACTCGAACGGCTCCACAGCTACCTGCTCCGCGCCGTCCACGGGGTGCCTCTAGCCGACGATGTGCCCCCAGCTTCCGACCGGGCGGCGGCTGCGTGCTTCGCGGGCAAGATGGCTCTGGAGATCGGCGCCTCAGACGCCGAGGTGCAGCGCATTGCTGCCGAATGTTTCTCTATGCTCGTGACGGCGGTGGCCGAGTGTGTGCGCGCGGCGCAGCGCAACGGAGACATCGACCCGGATGCCGATGCTGAAGATCTGGCATTCCTCGTGCTAACCGTGATCCGCGGGACAGATGTCGTCGGTGCGTACGGCCACAGTCCCGACCGCTTGACCCGGATTGCCGAGAGCGCGTTCGCGTTGTTGCCACGCGTGAGCCGCCGCTGAGGAGGGCGCAGCCGAGCGGCTGAACGCAAGCCGGATCTGCGGATGCTCCCGGGGACACGCCGTCATTGCGCGCCAGGCACTACGAAAAGCAGTTGCGATGGCAGGAAATGATGGCCCCGGAGATCATACGGCGACTCGGGGCCAGCCCTGACCTGCCGGAGGATCCGCCGCGAAATGTTCCGGTCGCGGCCGCCCTCGCCTTCGATCCGGTACACTGACGCCCCGGTCCTTCCTTGCGTTAGCCGTTGCCGCGTTCACCTTTGCCGCGCTGCACCGGCGCCAGCAGGACGTCAATAAGCTGCCTGAGCCCATCAGCCATGTCCACGTCTTTGTCATAGAGCCACTGCAACTGCAGGCCATCGAACGCCGCGACAACCAACCTGGAGAGAAGGACCGCGTCAACGTCGCTCCGGACTTCACCGGCTTGCTGCCGGCGGGCGATGTCTTCAGTAAGGCCTTGCACCAAGTCCTCGTAACGCTCTTTGAAGTAGCCGTGGGAGTCATGTCCGGGATCATTGGCTGTGGCCGACGCGACAGCGTACAGGGTGGTCAGCCCTGGCTCGTGCCGGTTCCGCTCGGCGATCGGCGCCATGAGGCCAAGCCCCGCTTCCTCTTGCCCGACCACTGACATGGACCGCCGGTCACGCTCCGCCAGGACTGCAGTGAGGAGTTCCTGCTTGCCCTTGAAGTAGTGGAAGAGGGTGGCTTCCTTGACCCCCACGAGTTCCGCCACGCGCTTAAGAGCAGTCCCTTCGAAACCTTCGGTCGCAAAGACGTCCGTCGCCGTTTGGATGATCTGTTCGCGGCGTTCCGCACCCTTCGCGTATTGCCCGCGGGCCTTGGAAGTTGACATTGAGTCAGTCTATTTCACGCATCAAAAATCGAGTCATCCTAGATTTATCTCTCAAAAATCTAGTCACACTCGATTTTTGTCGCTAAAGTCTTTCTCGAGACCCAACGGTGGGTCACCCGTTCATCAGGAGGCAATGTGGCCCTCAACCTCAAACAACAGGCGCCGGCGGCCGGCACCGAAGCCGCAGTCGTCGAAGCGGCCCGCGCTCCCCGCGCCTACGTCATCGGCATGCCAATCGCCAGCGCAGGTCTTTGGATGGCCGTGCTGGCCCCCGCGCTGGTGGTTTTGGCCATCAAGGTCTCGGAAATCACCACCCCGGACACCCGCGCCGGAGCACTGAGCGTGGTGGCAGGCGTCGGCGCCACGATAGCCCTGCTGGCCAACCCGCTCTTCGGACGCCTGAGCGACCGCACAACCTCCCGCTTCGGAATGCGCAAGCCCTGGATCGTCGGCGGCTCACTGCTCGGGCTGGCATCACTCTTCCTGCTGGGGTCGGCCGCAGATGTCGGCACGGTCCTCATCGCCTGGGTCTTAGCACAGCTGGGCTTCAACGCGGCACTGGCCGCCCTCGTAGCCACGCTCCCCGACCAAGCAGCCCCCTCCGAGCGCGGGCGCCTCTCCGGGCTGATCGGCATGACCTTGCCAATCGGGCTCGTGGCCGCTGCGTTCTTCGCGCAAATGTTCGACAACGCCTTGCAGATGGCCGTGGTCCCCGGCGTCGTGGGAACCGCCGTCGCAATCGCTTTCGCCTTCACGTTCAAGGACCGCGTCCTCACCGAGAAGCCGGCGCCACTGAACCTCAAAGAGATCCTGGGTTCGTTCTACTTCAACCCGCGCACCTACCCGGGCCTTGGCTGGGCCTGGCTCACCAAGTTCATGGTCTACATGGGCTACTGCGCAGGGCTCCTGTACTTGCCGTACTTCTTCGCGGACCACCTCCACGTTGCAGAATCCCAGGTCACCAGCCTCGTGTTCCAAGCGACACTGGTGAGCTCTGCCGGCACTGTCATCACCAGCCTCGCAGGCGGTTGGATCAGCGACCGCGTCGGCAAGCGCAAGGGCATGGTGATCATCTCCGCCCTGGTGATGATGGTGGGGCTGATCGTCATCGCTACCAGCACCGACACCGGTCAGGTCCTGGCAGGCCAAGCCATCCTGGGCCTCGGGCTCGGAGTCTTCAGCGCAGTGGACGTCGCCCTCATCGCCGACCTGCTCCCCGGCAGCCAGACCGAGAACGCCAAGACCTTCGGTGTCTTCAACATCGCACAGGCCCTCCCGCAGTCGCTCGTACCCGCCGTTGCCTTCCCTGTCATTGCCATTGGGGGTTACCCCGCATTGTTCCTCGGTGGCGCTGTGATCGGCATCGTCGGTGCCGTCCTCGTAACCCGTATCAAAGGAGTCAAATAAAATGAACCCCACATTGTCGGCCGCTGTCACGGCCCCGCAGACCGGATCGCCGGACGCCGAAGAGCGCATCCGGGAACTCGCACAGAGCCTCTCCCTGGAGCAGCAGATCCAACTGCTGACGGGAGCGGACGTCTGGTCCACCCATGCCATCCCGGAAATCGGCCTCAGCCGCATCGTCATGTCCGATGGTCCGGCAGGCGTCCGCGGCGAAGACTTCGACGAGCGCCACGACTCAATCTCCCTCCCGTCGTCGTCCGCCCTGTCCGCGACATGGAGCGTGGAAACCGCACGTCGCTACGGACAGGTTCTCGGGCAGGAGGCCCGCCGCAAGGGCGTCCACGCCGTGCTCGGCCCCACCATCAACCTTCATCGTTCACCTCTGGGTGGCCGTCATTTCGAGTGCATGAGCGAGGACCCGCGGCTCACAGCAACCATGGCCGCCGGATACGTTGCCGGCGTGCAGTCCATGGGCATAGGGGCGACTCCCAAGCACTACCTGGCCAACGAGGCCGAGACGGAACGCTTCACTTCGGACTCCGTGGTGGACGAGCGCCCGTTGCGCGAGCTTTATCTGGCAGCGTTTGAAGACGCCATCACGGAGGCCCGGGCATGGCTGGTCATGAGCTCGTACAACTCCATCAACGGCACCACGGCGAGCGAAAACAAGCTGTTGGAAACCCCGCTCTCCACAGAATGGGGCTTCGACGGGGTGGTGGTTTCCGACTGGACGGGAGTGCGTTCCGTTGAGGCCGCAAATGCGCACCAGGATCTGGAAATGCCCGGGCCGGTAGGCCACTGGGGCCCCAAACTTCTGGCCGCCGTCGAGGATGGCCGCGTCAGCCGGGAGGCCATCCTGGAAAAGGTCACCCGTATCCTGCGCCTCGCTGCCCGCGTCGGCTCACTCGAAGGCTTCGAACCCGCTGTCACAGGGCTCCCCGCGAAACTGGACGGGGCCGCCGTCGCGCGTGAAGTTGCCGTCCGTGGCGCAGTGCTGGTCCGTAACGAGGGAGGCATCCTTCCACTGGATGCCGCGACGCTCAAGAGCGTAGCCGTGATCGGTCACAACGCTGAAGAGGCCAGAACGCAGGGCGGCGGGAGCGCCACGGTGATGCCCAAGTACACCGTCTCGCCCTTGGAGGGGCTGCGCAAAGCACTGCCCGACGACGTCAAAGTCACCTATGCGCGTGGCGCGAAGGTGGCCGAGGGCCTTCAGGCGTTCCCCCGGACTTCACTGCACAATCCGGTCTCCAATGTCCCTGGGATCCGCGTGACGTTCCTGGCAGAAGACGGCACGGAGCTCTCGGGCGAAGACCGCCTGGCGTCACACTTGATCTGGTTCGGCATCGGCATCCCGGAAGGCGCCGCCATCATCCGTATGGAAACCGACTGGACAGCCGATTCCGCAGGTGTCCACCACCTCGGAGTGGGCACAGTAGGGCACATCCGCCTCTCATTGGATGGAGCCGAAGTCTTCAACGACGAAATCCAGGACGACACCGATGTCCTGGGTGCCGCGCTTTTCGATCCGCCCAAGACTGTTCACGCAGTTGAGACCGCAGCCGGCCAGCTGGTGCGTATCGAAGCCGAATACCGCCTGCCCAAGGAACAGATCATCCCGTTCACGGCAATCCTGCTGGGCGAAGAAACCGTGGTGGCGGATCCTCAGGCGGAAATCGACGCCGCGGTGGAAGCCGCCCGGGCTTCAGATGTAGCTGTGGTGGTCGTCGGAACCAATGCGGCCATCGAATCCGAGGGCTTTGACCGAAAGGACCTGGACCTTCCGGGGTTCCAGAACGAACTCGTACAAGCCGTCGCCGCCGCCAACCCACGCACTGTGGTGGTGGTGAATTCGGGTTCACCTGTGGTGATGCCGTGGCTCAAGAACGTCAACGCGGTGCTGCTGGGCTGGTTCGGTGGCCAGGAGTTCGGCAACGCGATTGCAGACATCCTGCTGGGCGCAGAGGAACCTGGCGGTCGGCTTCCCACCACGTGGCCGGCAGCCTTGGAGGATGTTCCGGTCCTGAACACCACTCCCGTGGACGGCAAGGTGGTCTACTCCGAGGGAATTCATGTGGGCTACCGGGCGTGGCTCAAGCAGCAAGGCGAAGGGGGCCCTGCTCCGGCGCTGCCTTTCGGCTTCGGGCTCGGGTACACGACCTTCGAGTTCGGCACCGCCCACGCACCACAGTCGGTCACGGCCGGCAACGACGTGGTTGTGCACGTTCCGGTGAAGAACACCGGAACGCGTACGGGACGTGAAGTGGTTCAGGTCTACCTTGAGCGCACCGGTTCCGCGGTGGAACGACCGGTCCGTTGGTTGGCCGGCTACGCCGGAACGCACCTTGCTCCGGCGGGGACTGACAGCGTTGAAGTCCGCATCCCGGCAAAGGCTTTTGCGCATTACGACGGCGGCTGGCAGTTCGAGCGTGGAAGCTTCCGCCTGCTGGTGGGTCGCCATGTTGCGGACAGCTTCCAGACTCTGGACATCGAGGTGCGGTAATAATAGAGGGCAATTGGCGCGGCGTGGCGGCCTTTTTGGGCCGCCACGCACGTGGTTTTCGCCACAAGCGCCGTATCTGGGGTATGGTATGGAATTTTCATGGCATGCTGTACGTTGCATACCCGGTAACCCCCTAACACGAAGAGGCATCAAAAAGTGGCAGCCGACTACGACGAACTCCGTACCGATGTAAAAGAGAACCAGGAGCAGTCCCTCCAGGCGCTCCAGTCCGCCAGCGCCCCCACGGCCAAGAGCGTGGTTCTTGAACTCGACGAAACCGACGGCCTGGACGCCAACGGTCCCGGCGGCGAAATCGTCGCTGAAGAACTCATCATCCAGGTCATCCCCCAGGCAAGCGACGAGTTCACTTGTAACTCATGCTTCCTGGTCCGCCACCGTTCGCAGATTGCCCGCGAAAAGGATGGCGTCGCCTACTGCACTGACTGCGAAGGCTAAGACGACCACCACCCCGGCGGAACATGAATCGTCAGGGAGTGCCGCCGTCGGGATTAATTGCGGAAGGACCGGAGCACATGCTCCGGTCCTTCCGCACTTAATTACTTGTCGCCCGCTTCCTGCCCGCCCTGCTTATCGGGTTCGGACAGTCGCTCCTCATCGGTGTATTCAGGGGCGACCACCGGGGAAAGAGCGTCACCAAGGAGACCGGCAGCCTCCCTGCCACCCTCTGGATCAGGCCGGTCCGGCGACTTGTCGTCCTCCAGCGGAGTGTCCGTCATAGTCCGCCTCCTTGTCCGCCGATCATCTTCTGGCGCCGGTGATTGCTCACCCTGAGCTGAAGAATCCGCGCACCCCCGGCCAGCGCCACCAGCACGCCTCCTCCAACAGCTGCGATGAACAGCGTGGTGCCGAGGGCGAGGACTCCTTCCAATCCGAAGAAGCGAACAGTGACCATGTCCTGGTTCTGGACGAAGAAGACGATCAACAGGACCAACACCACCAGGCCCACAGCTACTGCCACCCAGATTGCTGCTGTTCGTGTGGGCCGGGAATTGCCCGGCGCGACCCGTCGCTGCGGGTGATCGGCCCGTCCAGAGCCTCCCCGGGCCATTGCGGCATCATCTTGAGCGCTCATTGACAGCCCCCTCATTTCCCAGAACGTATGCGTGCCCATCACATGTCCATGCACTCATATAATAAGCATGCTTATAAGTGGCTCAACAGTGGCCCGGGCAGGATCCCGGGAAGCAAGCCCGGCCGGCAGGAAGCCCACCCTACTCAAGGCCTGCCCTACACAAGGAAGGACCGGAGTTCGCGGTCCGGTCCTTCGGTATTGGGTGCCGTTGTTACTGCCTGTCGCAGCTACGAATGGTCACAGTTACCGGTGGTCACACGCTGTAGTCGGTTGAAGTTGGCCCTGGATCGTTGTTCCGGACAGCGTAGTGATGGCCTTCGGAATCGGTCTCAATGTCGAAGGTCTTCAAGTCTTCCTCGGAAGCCGTTTCGAAGTCGTCGTGTTTATGCACAACAGGGGCATCCGTGTCCCCATGGGTTGCTGGTCCGAATACGGACTGCAGCCGCTCGGTCACGTGCTGAAAGTTTTCCAACTTGCGTCCCATGTTCTTCCACCTCCTTTCAACGGGAGAGAGAAAAGCGGCAGGACGGCGCATGCCGTACCAGTACGCCAATTTTACGCCCGCAGGCCGGAAAAGGCGCGGAATCGCGGCGGGCGAAAAGGCTTAGCGCAGCGACTTATCGTCTGGATTACGGGGAACCACATACGTGCTGCCGTCCGGACGGCGAAGGGTTTCCCATTGCTGCGTCTCCGCCTCGCGTTGGGCCAGGAGCCTGCGGTTGGCCTCGGTCATTTCGTGATCGATGGAGCTGCTGTGTGCGGGGCCAAAGATGACCCTCAGCTTTCCCGTAGCGCGCATGAACTTCTGGGTAAAGGATTCCTTTGCCACGCGGATCGACTCCTCTTTTAGACGGTTGAACAAGTTCATAGTACGCTAACAATTAGTGCACTAACTAATCGGAAGGGAAGGCCGCCATGACCCAGACCAAGGAGACGAGCCTGACCAATGAGTCAAGCCAGGCCAGCGAGACTGACGACCTCCTTTTGGAACGCCAACTGTGCTTCGCGTTGACGGTTGCCTCGCGGAGCGTTGTGGGCATCTACAAGCCCATCCTCGAACAGCTCGGGCTGACGCATCCGCAGTACCTTGTGATGCTTGCACTCTGGGAGCGGAGCCCCAGGACGCTAAAGGACATTAGCGACAGCCTCCTCCACGAGCCCGCCACCTTGTCCCCACTCCTGCGCCGACTTGAGGAAGCACAGCTGATTACGCGCGAGCGCGTGCCTGGCAACGAGCGCGCGCTTGCCGTCAAGCTGACGGAAAAGGGAGCAGCGCTTCGGGATAAGGCAACGGCGGTTCCTGGTGCAATCCGGGAGCGCCTGCAGCTCAGCCGCGAGGAGGTGGCCGAACTCCACCAGGCTATGACCGGCCTGATCGCGGCAACCCAGCGCAGCGGCACCTGAGACCAGCGCAGCGGCACCCGAGACCCACTCAGCGCGCCAAGGTTAGAATCTCAGCCCCGCCGTCGGTGATGGCTATCGTGTGCTCGCTGTGGGCTGTGCGGCAACCTGTTGCGCTTCTCAGCGTCCACCCGTCGTCATCGGTAACGAGCTCGGCGGTGTCCGCCATGACCCATGGCTCCAGCGCCAGCAGTAGTCCCGGGCGCAATTTGTAACCACGGCCCGGCCTCCCGGTATTGGCGATGTGCGGGTCCTGGTGCATCGTCGATCCGATGCCGTGACCACCGAACTGGGTATTGATCGGGTATCCGGCTTCGCTGAGGACCGAGCCTATGGCATGGGAGATATCACCGATGCGGGCGCCAGGACCGGCCGCTGCTATCCCTGCACTCAACGCCCGCTCAGTTGCGTCGATCATTGCCAAGCTCTCCAAGGGCTTTGACTCGCCCACCGTGAAGCTGATAGCGGAGTCTGCAGCGACCCCATTCTTGGAAACAGCGATGTCCAGGGACACCAGGTCGCCGTCAGCAAGCGCGTAGTCATGAGGCAGTCCATGGAGGACGGCGTCGTTGACGGACGTGCAGATGTAGTGCCCAAAAGGACCGCGCCCAAAGGAGGGCGAATAGTCTACGTAGCACGACTGGGCCCCCGCCTCCGCGATCATGGCTTGGGCCCACTGATCGATCTCCAGGAGATTGACGCCCACTGCACTGCGGCTTTTCATTGCCTGAAGGATCTCGGCAACCAGTGCTCCAGCCTCCTTCGCCCGATGCAGTTCAGTGCGGTTCAGAATCTCGATCATGCGGCGCCCTCCCATTCAACCAATAACTATCCCGGCCATATTATCCCGGTATTAGAATTGGAGCCATGGTCAGATTGCCACTCACAGCTGAAGAGGTCGAGCGCGGACAGCGTCTCGGCGCCATGTTGCGTCGCGCCCGGGGAGGGCGCTCCATGCTGGAAATTGCGCTCGAGGCCCAGGTTTCGCCGGAGACACTCCGGAAGATCGAGTCCGGACGTGTGGCAACCCCGGCCTTCCAGACCATCGCAGCGATAGCAGACGTCCTCGGGCTGTCCCTTGATGAGGTGTGGGCAGGGATCAGCCAGCCCGAAAGCATTGCCGCTCCGGCATAAAACGGCACCAAGGAGATTCAATGCGCCCGCACCACTTAGTCCGGCCCCTACAAGCTGTTCGGCCCCTCATTGCCGTCCTGGCCCTCGCTGGCCTGGCCGGCTGCTCGGGTACCCCCGCCCCGGGTGGGTCGAGCAGCGCTGCCCCCTCGCCGTCGTCGTCCGTCAGTCCAAGCGGCGCATCTCCGAGCGCCACACAAGCCAACCCAGCGCCAACCCAGGTGCCCACAACGCTCGGCCCCGAAGACACAACACCGGACCCCAGCTTGCCCGGAACCACGCCCACGCCGGGACAGGGAAACGCTGAACTCTCCATCATCGTGCTGGAGGCCGCCGATGCAGCACCGCAGAACTATACGCTCGTCTGCATAAACGGCGCCCCGGCAGCCGAAAGCAAACACCCCACCGCGAATGCGGCCTGCACGGCACTGAAGAACAATCCTTCGCTCCTGGGCCCTGCCCCGATCAAGACCGACCAAGACTGCACGCAGCAGTACGGCGGCCCGCAAACAGCCAAGGTGACTGGCGCCGTTGACGGCGTGGAAGTCCATGTCTCCTACAGCCGTACCGACGGATGCCAGATCGCCTTGTGGGATGCAGCCAGCGCCATCATCGGTTCCCGCGGTGGAGCAGCTTAGGCCGCAGCACCTCCCCCAAGAGCAGTGGCTCGGGATGGAGGCAGCACATCATGCACGTGTCGCACGCTACGCGGACCCATATTTGGCCCGCCGGTCGGCAGGAAAGAAACACCCCGTGGAGGACTTCCTCTTCACGTATTACACCCAGAAACCCGGTCAATTGCTGCGCTGGCATCCCGGCCACGGCGTAGTGCTGAGCGGCGAGCGCGTCCTTGAGCGCGCCGACTGGAAGTTCTACCGCGTGCTCGACGACGGCGACCTCGCCGCCGTTGGACTGCCGCCAGGTACGCCCGCCGTCACCTTTGACAGGGAAAGTTTCATGGCCCAACGCGCCGAGGCCGTCAGTTTCGCCGGCATCTTCCTCAGCGGCACCGCGAAGCGCCCGGGTCAGTTCGGCTGCTTTGGCCTCCATGAGTGGGCCATGGTGTACCGGCAGGAGAAATTCGAGTTGCGGCACGAGTACTTGAAACTGCGGCTTGGCGCGGAGGGCACTGACACCGTGGTGGAGCAGAACCGTATCCGCTGTTCCCACTTCGATGCCTTCCGCTTCTACACACCGGACGCCGTCCCGCTCAACGAGCTCACGCCCACACGCGGGAACCAGCGCACCATGGAACAACCGGGCTGCCTGCACGCCAACATGGACCTGTACAAATGGGCCTACAAACTGACTCCGACGCTGCCCACCGAGCTGGTGATGGACTGCTTCGAACTTTCGTGGCGGATCCGGACCATGGACATGCAGGCTTCCCCTTACGACCTCGAAGAATGGGGCTACCCGCCCATCAGGATCGAGACACCGCAGGGCAAGGCCGAGTACGTTGAGTACCAGCGGGCTTTTGCAGCCGAATCCCAGACGCTGCGGGCCCGCGTGCTTCAGGCAATCGAACCGCTGCTTTAGGGAACGTCTCGCGGGACTCCCTGCCCAAGCACCCGCCGCCACCAGCGAAAGGAAACCATGGTTTCTCCCGACAACAGCGAGTACGACGTCGACCTCTCCGTCACGCTGACAGAGGCACCTGGCGCCGCGCCTACTGAGTTCTATCTGCGGTCCGCGAAGGGCATTCTGTCTCCGGAGCCGGGCTCGATCGACTCGAACCTGCCGGACGCAGCGGCAGCCCTTGCCGCCGTTGAGCAGTTTGGTGAGGAAGTGTTCTTCCCGGTTCCGCGTCCGGACCGGATCTGCACGCAACAGTACGGGGGCCCGCAGGTGGCCCTTGTGACAGGTTGGTTCCGTGGGCGGAAGGTCCACAGCAAGCTCAGCCGGACCGATGGCTGCGAGATCGCACGCTGGCGGGCCATGGCACCACTCCTGGGCGGCGCGGGAGCGTCAACCGGCGCCATCTAGGTACACCCCGGACGAAACAGCAGTGGCCGGCGGGATCATCCACCGGCCACTGCTGTGATTTCGAAGAGCTAGCTTGCGTTATTGCTTTGCGTTGGCTCGTCTGCGCGGATCTTCGTGTCCTGCTTTCCCTTCGTTGGGTTCTCGTTATCCGGAACAACCGCGGCGCCGGCAGGACCCACCACTACCGTGACGAAGCTGGGTTCGCTGGTGCCCTCGAACGTCAGGCGTCCAATGTAGGAGCCCGGCGTAAGGTTGGTCCAGTTCAGCGAGATGGTGCCGGCCTTGCCGTTGGCGAGTCGGATCGGGTTGGGCGTCACCGTGGCGTTGCCCTCGTTGGCCCCCAGGACCGCGGCATCAACTGTTGCCTTGGTGGGCTGGTTGTTGGGGCTCGCGTAAAGGTTGGCGAAAACGTAGTAGTCGCCTGGCTCGGGATCGGCCACGGTCACGGATTCGCTGGCCGAGGCGGTCGCGGACGGGAGCTGCTGGCCCGACGGGGTCAGGACGAGCATGTCGAAGTCCGCGGCTTCGTCCGAGGATATGACCGAGAACTTGGCCAAGGCGCTGTTCTCCCCCACCGTCACCTTCTTGACGAAGTTCGAGGCGTTGGTCTCACCGGCAAAGGGGCCTGGAACCAGTTCAACTGCTGAGGAATCCGCCTTGGAAAGCCCATCAACCGTGACTCCCACCGGTGCATTGGTGCCGGAAACGATGTTGATGGCCGCAGAGCCGTTGGGGCCAGTTCCCGTGAACGCCATGGCCTTATCAGCGATGACAGACTGCGGACGGACGGCAATGGGCGAGGTGACGGTCTTGTTTGCGCCCTGCCAGGTGAGTGAACCCATGGCGAACTTGCCCAAGGCTGCATTGTTGTTCTCGAACTGCACCTTGAACGTCTTCTTTTCACCCGCAGCGCCAAAGTTCAGCACGGACGGGGTGACCTTGACGTTGACACCGGGAACGTTGACGGAGGCGCGGTACAGGCCGGGCGTCAGGGCGGTAACTGTACGCGTGACCTCGATCTTGCCGGCCAGGTTGCCCAGCGCAAACGAGGGGACGTTCATGTCCCGCGGCTGCGTTGTGCCCAGTCCCTCAATACCGAGGTCCATGCCCGTGCCCTGAACGAATTTGAGATAGTCCTCGATCGTGGCGTCGTAAACCAAGCCTGGGCTGAGGACCTTGGCGGGATCGACCTGGCCTGCGCCGGTGGCGAAGACATCTTTGTTGATGGCGCCATTGGCCAGCTTCACCGGACCGGCCGTGGTCATCATGGCCGACTTCACGGTTGCCGGAGACCACTTCGGGTTCTTGGCCAGGATCAGGGCGCCGAAACCGGCCACGTGCGGGGAAGCCATGGACGTTCCTGACAGGAAACCAAAGTTGTCTCCACCGGTTCCGATGGGTGACACGCCAGCGAGGATAGCGACGCCGGGTGCTGATACGTCGGGCTTCAGAAGGTCTGAATCCGTTGCCAGCAAGGGACCGCGGGACGAGAATCCGGCGATCTGCGGCTGCGCCTCAAGGGGCAGGCCTGTGGTGTCGTGGTCCAGCAGGGACACAGTGATGGCGGGATTGGCCGTCACCTTGTCCTTGATGGCCTGCGTGGCAGGAGGATTCACATGGACAGTTGGAACAGCATGCTTGTCCGTGTCCAACGATGATTCCACCAGGTTCACCAGGATCATTCCGACGCCACCGGCCCGGAGGACCTCCGCGCTCTTGGCGGTGCGGTCAACCACACCACGGTCACAGACAACAACCTTGCCGGTCACCTTGGCCGGATCCAGCGAGCCGGGAGCACACAGCGCTGCGTTGCCCTCACCGCTTGCAGCGTTGGTGGAAAGCACGACGCCGGCCCCGCTCACCTCATGGTTCATGATGCTCGCTCCGCGGAATTTGCTGCCATCGGAGAATTCAACGGTGCCCTGAAGTTCCTGCGAGAAAGAGGTCGCAGCCACAGTGGTCAACCAGGGTGCTCCGTGATTGACGGTGCTGGCCGTTGGTCCGGAGTTCCCGGCAGAGGTTGCCACGAAAATCCCGGCCGACGCAGCAGACAGGAAAGCCAGCGATACGGGATCGGTAGTGGTCGTGGTGGAACCGGAGATGGAGTAGTTCAGCACATCCACGCCGTCCAGGATGGCCTGTTCGATTGCGTCAACAGATGCGGAGCCGTAGCAGCCGCCCGTCGTGGGATCTGTGTCTTCCCAGCAGACCTTGTAGATGGAGAGTTTGGCGGCGGGTGCGATGCCGCTGGTGATACCGAAGCTGCGGCCGTCCACCACGGCGTCGACGTTGCCGTTACCTGCCGCTGTGCTTGCGGTGTGGGTGCCGTGGCTGTCCACGTCTACGGGCGAGATGACTTCCTCGGGGGCACGGTTTTCCGGGGGAACACTTCCCAGGAAGCCATCCGCGAAGTAGTGGGTGCTGAGGACTTTGGAGTTGCAGGCACTGCCGTCGTAGCTGGCGCCGGTGTCCGTACCGGGCTGGCATTCGCCGATGAAGGTATCGCCGTCTGCCTTCAGCATCGCGATCTTGCCGTCAGCGGTCCGGTAAGGGACGCCCACCTGGGGGTCGCCGACCAGCAGACCGACCGGATCGCCTGCGAAAAAGGGATTGGAGGGGGTGTATCCGGTGTCGATGACACCAACAACAGTGCCCTTTCCGGCGTTCTCCTGGCCTCCGTATTGCGTTGCCCAGGTGCCGTTGGGCCCGCTGAGTTTCAGGAAATCGGTGGTGGAGTAGTCAGGTGCGTATTGAGTGTCCGGTGCGACCATCAGGACCTTGGGGTCCTTGGCGAGGTTGATGGCCTGCTCTGCCGTCAGGTTGGCGCTGAAACCGTTGACGGCGGTGGTGAAGTCACGTTCGATGGTGACGTTTTCCTGCTGCGCAACGTCCTGCTGCGCCTGCTGCAGGTGTTCCTGGTATTCCTTCACCTCGACGCTGCCGGAATCGAGCTTCTTGCCCTCTTCCGGCTTGGTGGGCGCAAAGCCCGGCGTACCGCCGTCGTATGTAGCCGCAGGCTTTTCTGCCAGGACAACCATGTAGCGGCCGTCCTTGTAGGCGCTGGGGTCAAGGTTCTTCTTGGCCACGCCTGCCGGATTCCCGGACACGGTCTCCGGGGAGGGAGCTGCCTGGGCCGGCAACGCCATGGAAGAGAGCAGCAATGGCAAGCCCACGGCGAGAGCCGCTGCCTTTCGAAGCCCCCCGCTTCTGACGAAGCTCTTTCCTTGTGATTTCACGAGTGATGGCACCTTTCACTGAGTGAGGCCCGGGCTCCATCGCCTGGGTCTGTCAACATTTGAATCGCTGCGTTCGTGACAGGTCTTGTCAAAAATGCGCAACCAGTCGAGTCACAGAGTACAGACTGAGAGCAAAATATGACATACAGCACATTTCGGGAAATTTGTCTTGTCGCCGCACCAAATTCAGCTCATATGACGGCAAACAGCGGACCGCAGGAAGCTTTCTGTGGTCCGCTGTTTTACCCAGGCGCTGCCGCTAGCCCTTTGGCGTCACCTGCAGGCGATCAAACGAGACCTGCGTACCGTCCTTATCCAGGACCACAACATCGTCGCGACCATTATTTACATCCGATGGAAGAATGAATTCCAGGGTGTTGTCCGTGGTGGGAAAGATCCATCCGAGCCGGTAACTGTGCTTGTTCAGATATACGTAGTACCACTGCCCGTATTCCAAGCCCTTCAAAGTCACTTTCTGGCCATTGCAATACTTCTCCCCCGTGCCCAGATCAAACGATGCCGTTTGGCCATCGAAGTCCTGGATGCTCAGCGCGGGCTCGGTGTCCGGCTTTGAGGGCTGGACGTTGAGGGCCAGCGCGTCGCCTTCGGCAGTGAGGGACACTTCCTTGGTGCCGTTGTGCGCCGTCGCATCGAAAGTTACGGCGGCGAGGCTTCCGGCTGCGACGTCCCCGGCAGTAAGCACATGGACGCGCGTGGCCGTCGCCGTGCCGCCAATGGGCAGGGCAGTTTCAGTGATTCCAGCCCCTGTTGCCTCAAGGCCCGTCAGCGCCACATTGCCTGCGTTGCCCACGGTGTAGGTGTACGTCACAGGATCGCCTGCGCTGGCGAAGCGGTCACCGTCGGCGTCTTCCCAGACCGCGGAAACCGTTCCTTCAAGCTTCGGTTCCCGGACTTTCAAGTCCACCTCGCCGCCGTCGATCCCGTAGTTCCTTGTGCTCTGGCCCGCCGAGCCGACCTGCCAGCTGGTGGTTGGAACGAAGAAGCCCTGGTCGGCTTCCTCCGCGGTCACGGTGTGGCGCGGCGTGGCGCACTGGTAGCTCTGCCCGGCCGGCAGGGTGAGGTAACGGCAATTGCCGGGCCCCTCAGGGACGAAGGGGCTGAAGTTGCCGGCGGTGGGCACCACGTTTTCCACGAGCGGACCCGTGTTTTTCACCGTGAACGCGTAAGGGAAAAGGTCGCCTGCTGCGTAGGGCTGGGTTGCGAGGTCACGCCCGACGTCGGTACGCGCCCCGCTGATGTCCGCTGCCACCAGGCCGTCGCGCAGGGCCACCGCAGCGCCAGTGAACAGAACCGTTTTGGTGAGTGACGGCGTCGAACTGGCTGTAATGGTAAAGCTCGCCTCGGGCACGAAGTAGCCGCGCGCGATGTCCTCGGCAGTCAGCACATGCTTGGCGGTAGTGCAGTTGTAGCTGGCGCCGGCGGCCAGGTTGTTGAACCGGCAGTTGGGTGCAGTCGGTGGCAGGAAACCGGAGTCGAAGCTCCCCGAAACAGGTACGGCGTTTGCCGTGACGTTGGACGTGCTCTTCACAGTGAAGGAGTAGCTGAGTGCCTCCCCAGCCTGATACGGGCTGGCCACAACGTCACGCGCAGGCGCAGAGCCTGTGATGGTAAGCCCCACTTGCGGGGCCGCCGGGACCGTCGCCGTGAAACTGAACTGCGAAACCCTGCCGTCCGCCGTCGTAAATGCTGCGTTAAGGTTCTGCGGACCGCTGGCGTTCGCCGGAGCGGTCAGCGCTACGTTGACGGTCACCGAAGCACCAGGCGCGACGTCGGGAACCGGCACCGTGGTGGCCGACCAGCCGCTCGGCGTGTAGACGGTGGCGTTGGCGCCGGAGATCGTGGTGGCCTCCTGGTTGGTCACCGTCACGGCGACTTGCTGGGTTGCACCGGGAGCGGTGGTGATGGCAGGGACGGAAAGCGGTGCGCAGACATAGTTCAGCCAGTCGTCGTCGAACTTTGCGAAGGGCATGTTGTCCGTGTAGTTGCCCTCGTAGAGGACGCCGAACTTGCCGTCCTCCATGCGGGTCACCGTGGAGTAGGCGGAGAAGCCGGAACGAATGGTTCGGACGCCCGGCCAGGTGGCGCCGTCGTCGCACGATACCCGGGCAGAGACGTTCTCGCGGCCGGTCTTGGAATTTGCGTTGGTGAAGATCAGCTTCCTGGCGTCCGCCGAACCCTGCTCCGCATTCGGGAACATCCTGGCGATGGCCCCGTTGTTGGCTGGATCCGGCAGCTCAGTCTCCTGGGTGACCGGACCGTAAGTGGCACCACCATCCGTGGAGATTGCCACCTTGCGGTAGCCCTGGTTGGCGTTGTCGCGGGAGTTCAGCAGGACTCTGCCGTCGGAGAGTTCAACGGTTTTGTTTTCGTCCATGCGGTCACCCACGTTGGCACCCTTGTGCCAGGTCACGCCATGATCGTCCGAGTAGACGCTGTATGCCTGGATCTTGTTGGTGCCGTCGGCCTGGCGGACATCGCCGGCGTACTGCTGGATGAGTCGGCCCTTGTGTGGCCCGTATTTGAGCTGGATGCCCTCGCCCGAAGATGCGAAGTTGGAACGTACATCGCCGGCCACGGGGTTGCTCTTGCTGGTCCCGGGCTTGGTGACGTTGGTGATGAGCCGTGGCTGGCTCCACGTAACGCCGCCATCAGAGGACTCGATAACCGCCGAAGAGATCACGGTCCGGTCTGCGTCGTCGTTGCCGAACTGGCTGCCGCCGAAGCCTTGGTCCTTGGAATAGACGAAGAAGGCGAAGACTTTGCCTGCCTCGGCGTCGTAGATGTACGAGGGGTCGCTGTAGCCGTACTTGGGGCCGCTGGCATCGGCGACGTGTCCGGCCGCAATGACCTGCACAGGGCTCCACGTCTGGCCGCCGTCCGTGCTGCGGCGCTGCACGATCGAGTTCGGGTTGGGAGCATCGGCGGCTGAGCCGGGACGGCCATCCCATGCAGCCAGGACCACGTTATTGCCCAAGTAGGTGAGTGCAGGAATCCGGTAGAAGAAGTTCGCGGCCGTGCGATCAGCGGCGAGATTTGCTTCGGCGAAACTGCCAGGGGCGGCTGTGGGGTTGTTCGGGGGAATCGGGGCTGCCGTAGCCGGAAGACCGAGGCTGGCCAGGAGGGCCAGGCTCAGGGCTCCAGTGGCTGCGATGCGTGCGAGCAATTTTGTGTCCTTTCGAAGCTGCGCCGAGATGGCATTTCGCGCCAATGTTTGGCTCAAACATTGGCGCTATCTGCCATCTCGCGGTGTGCGGGATCGAATCGATGCAGCGATATACCTCGTATTACGTGCCACGTCGAACGTCCTACAACCATAAGGTGTTGGTCGTCACATTGCTAGGGATGAAGCCGGGGAAGCCCCGCGGCCCCATGTCGGGCTAACCTCGTGGACGTACCGGCATTACCTTCTAGCGATGGAGCTGCAGTGAAAATCCTCGTCCCCAATACCGTGACCCTGGACCTGTCCGGCTCCGCCCACCATGTGTTCGTGTACCGCGTCGACCAGCCCATTCCGGACGAGCACCTCGACGCCGAGGTCCTGGTTGTTTGGCAGAACACCTCGGCGAACCTGGCCGACGCAGCCCAGCGTTTGAGCCGGCTTAAACTCGTCCAGACCCTCGCCGCAGGGCCGGATTCCGTGCTGGCAGCAGGATTTGCGGACAATGTGGCCATTACTTCGGGGCGATCACTCCACGACGGCCCCGTGGCCGAGCATGCCCTTGCCCTCATCCTGGCGACGGTGCGCCGGCTCGATCAGCTCCTCGACGCCCAGAAGTCCGCGACGTGGGACCGCGCCTACAACGCAGCGCAGTCCAGTCCAGACACGGAGCAGCTCTACACGCTCGACGGCGCGAACGTCACCATTTGGGGGTTCGGCTCCATCGCCGGACGACTCGCTCCCATGCTGGCCGCCCTGGGCGCAAACGTCACGGGCGTTGCGGGTTCGCGGGGTGAGCGCTACGGCTTCCCTGTCGCTGCGGCAGGGGAACTTGCGGACGTCCTTCGAACCACCGACGTCCTCGTATCCATCCTCCCGGCCACCCCCGAGACCACCAACGCCCTGAACGACGACCTCCTGCGCGCACTGCCCGAGTCCGCCATTTTCGTGAACGTGGGCCGCGGGGCCACCGTCGATGAGGATGCCCTCGTAGCCGCGCTGCACGAGGGTCGCCTCCGGGCGGCTGCACTGGACGTCACCAAGGAGGAGCCCCTGCCCGCAGACTCCAAGCTCTGGAGCACCCCAAACCTGATCATCACCCCGCACGTGGCAGGCAACCGCCCCAAAGGCTCAAGCCAACTGGTGCTGGCCAACATCTCAGCCCTTGGGGAGGGCCGGGCCTTGACCAACCTCGTGGACCGCTGACCCAACTGAGTCGCATTAGAGCGCGTTTAGAGCCGTCAAAACGCGCTCAGCTGCGACCTAGTTGGGCGGGGCGGGCACGAAAAAGTGGGCCCGCCCCCGGGAGGACGGACCCACTTCGCGAGAGTAAGGTCAGGCGTGCTCGTAAGTCAGGCAGTCCGCAGCCTCGCGGCCGGGACCAACTTTGACGTCGTGGGCTTCGCACATGAGGTTGTTGTTGTGAATGCATTCGGACCGCTGGCAAGCACCCACGTGGGCAAGGACCTTGGGAAGGCCACCCATGGCGTTGGTGTCGATGAATGTGGCGCAGGATGCGTGGTCCTGGCTTCCACCAATGGTGATTCCAAAAGCAGTGCATCCGTCGTGGTTGAAGCCGCAGCTGCCAACGCTACAGGCGGATACTTCGGCAATGTGTTCGGTCATTGTTCCTCCTGGTTGGATCCGGATCCAACGGGGGCCTCGCCCCACGTGTAGTCCCCAAACTACGCCGTCTTTGCCGGATTTAACCCGCTGGAATAGCGCATTTGTACATGCGCTAATACCGCCGCTATTTGTTCGGAGCGCGCAGGGCGTCGCTGATCCTCGCGCGCGTTTCCTTATCCAACGGCGCCGTCACGTGGTGTTCCCTCGCCGCCCTGTCAGCCTTGATTTTCTGGATGACCATCCGCCCCAGACCCGCAAAAACAGCTGCGGCTACGACGCCCAGCACCATCGACCTCGGTTTCTCCGCCATGCCCCAATCCTAGTGACGGGCGCCACGCCCGACGAGTGCCGCCGTCGGGCTTTCATTGCCCCCAATTTGGTGGGGGTCGGCGGGGGCTCCTCGCGGAATCCGGCTGAATAGGGTATGCGCGCCGGTCCCGGTAAGATGGGTGTGCAAGCTCGCGGAGCGCCCCCACGCTGTAGAAACCCAGTTGAACGGCGTGAGACGGCAACCTCCGCGGCAGCCTTATTTAAGGTTCACCCAACTCACGCACAGGAGTTACCGGATGCCCCGGATCGTCGTTGACGTCATGCCCAAGCCCGAGATTCTGGACCCCCAGGGGAAAGCCATCGTGGGTGCATTGCCCCGCCTCGGCTTCAACAGCTTCAGCGCAGTCCGTCAGGGCAAGCGTTTCGAACTGACAGTCGACGGCGAGGTGACCGACGCTATCCTGGCCCAGGCCCGTGAGGCCGCTGAGACCCTCCTGTCCAACCCGGTGATCGAGGATGTTGTCAACGTCGAGGTCGTCGAGGCCTGATATGACTTCGATCCCCCTGATTGGCGAGGCCGTGGCCGTCGCCGCCGAGCCCCGGCTCGCCGGCGCCAAGATCGGCGTTGTGACCTTCCCCGGCACCCTTGACGACCGCGACGCCGCCCGTGCAGTGCGGCTTGCAGGCGCCACGGCGGTTCCGCTCTGGCATGCAGACACCGAACTCGGAGATGTTGATGCGGTCATCATCCCCGGTGGTTTCTCCTATGGTGACTACCTCCGCGCCGGCGCTATTTCGCGTTTCGCGCCGCTGATGACGAAGATCATCGACGCCGCGAACTCCGACGCAAAGCTCCCCGTGCTGGGTATTTGCAACGGCTTCCAGATCCTGACCGAATCGCACTTGCTGCCCGGTTCCATGATCAAGAACGACCACCTGAAGTTCATCTGCCGGGACCAGGTGCTGCGCGTGGAGAACGCCAATACTGCCTGGACCCTGGACTACCAGAACGGCCAGGAAATCACTGTGCCGCTGAAGAACCAGGACGGCCAGTACATCGCTGACGAGAAGACCCTTGACGCCCTTGAGGCTGAGGGCCGCGTGGTGTTCCGCTACGTTGGCTTCAACCCGAACGGCTCCCGCCGCGACATCGCGGGCATCTCCAACGCCGCCGGCAACGTAGTTGGCCTCATGCCGCACCCCGAGCACGCGGTCGAGGTCGGTTTCGGACCCGAGTCGCTTGACGGAATCGGCGGTTCCGACACTGACGGCCTGGGCTTCTTCACCTCCGTTTTGAACAAGATTGTGGGAGGCGACAAGTGACCACGGAAACCACTAAGAAGTTCAACATCGATACTGTTGAGCACGCTGCCAAGACCCCGGACACGGAACTCCCGTGGGCCGAGCTGGGCCTGAAGAAGAACGAATTCGACGAGATCGTCAAGGTCCTGGGCCGCCGCCCCACCGGCGCCGAACTGGCCATGTACTCCGTCATGTGGAGCGAGCACTGCTCCTACAAGTCCTCCAAGAACCACCTCCGCCAGTTCGGCGAGAAGGTCACCGAGGAAATGAAGAAGGACATGCTGGTGGGCATCGGCGAGAACGCCGGCGTCACCAACCTGGGCGACGGCTGGGCCGTGACGTTCAAGATCGAGTCCCACAACTCGCCGTCGTTCGTTGAGCCTTACCAGGGTGCCGCTACCGGCATCGGCGGCATCGTCCGCGACATCATCTCCATGGGCGCACGCCCCGTCGCCGTAATGGACCCGCTGCGTTTCGGCGCGATCGACCACCCGGACACTGCCCGCGTCATGCACGGTGCCGTGGCAGGCATCGGCGGCTACGGCAACTGCCTCGGCCTGCCGAACATCGGCGGCGAAATGGTCTTCGACTCCGTCTACCAGGGCAACCCGCTGGTGAACGCACTCGCGGTGGGCGTCATGCGCCACGAGGACATCCGCCTCGCCAACGCCTCCGGCAAGGGCAACAAGGTTGTTCTGTTCGGTGCCCGCACGGGTGGCGACGGCATCGGCGGCGCTTCGGTGCTGGCCTCGGAGTCCTTCGATGACACCAAGCCCTCCAAGCGCCCCGCCGTCCAGGTGGGCGACCCCTTCGCGGAGAAGGTCCTCATCGAGTGCTGCCTTGAGCTCTTCAAGGGCTCGCTGGTTGAAGGCATCCAGGACCTCGGCGCCGCAGGTATTTCCTGTGCCACGTCCGAGCTCGCCTCCAACGGCGACGGTGGCATGGAGGTTGAACTGACCTCCGTCCTGTTGCGCGACCCCACGCTGACTCCGGGCGAGATCCTCATGTCCGAGTCGCAGGAACGCATGATGGCCGTGGTCACCCCGGAGAACATCGAAGCGTTCGAAGCTGTGATGGACAAGTGGGCTGTGGAGTACTCCTGGTTGGGTGAGGTCACCGATACCGGTCGCCTCATCATCACTTGGGAAGGCGAAGTAATCGTCGACGTCGATCCCCGCACCGTTGCGCACGACGGCCCGGTCTATGACCGCCCGTTCGCACGCCCGGAATGGCAGGACTCGGTCCAGGCGAACTCCTTCACCGGTTCCGTTGAGGACGCCAACCGTCCTTCCGCTCCGTCGGAACTGGCTGCTGCCGTTACTGAACTGGTCGCTTCGCCGAACATGTGCAGCAAGGACTGGATCACCAACCAGTACGACCGCTACGTGGGCGGCAACACCGCCATGGCTTTCCCTGACGACGCCGGAGTGGTCCGCGTTGACGAGGAAACCGGCCTGGGCGTTGCCCTGGCAACCGACGCCAACGGCCGCTACACCTACCTTGAGCCGTACCAGGGTGCACAGCTGGCTCTGGCTGAGGCCTACCGCAACGTCGCCACCTCCGGCGCTGTTCCGATGGCCGTCAGCGACTGCCTGAACTTCGGCTCCCCCGAGGACCCGGACGTCATGTGGCAGCTCGCCGAGGCCATCCGTGGTTTGTCAGACGCCTGCATGGAGCTCGGCATCCCGGTGACAGGCGGCAACGTCTCGCTGTACAACCAGACCGGCACCACGCCCATCCACCCCTCCCCTGTGGTGGCAGTCCTGGGCAAGCTCGACGACGTCGCCCGCCGCACGCCGTCGGGCTGGCGCGAGGACGGCCAGGCCATCTACCTGCTCGGCACCACCGCAGCAGAGCTGGACGGTTCGGAATGGTCCAACCTCCGCGGACACCTCGGTGGCCTGCCGCCGAAGGTGGACCTCGCAGCTGAGCGTGCGTTGGGCGAGATCCTGATCAACGCTTCCCGCGACGGCATGGTGGATGCAGCACACGACCTCTCCGAGGGTGGCCTCGCTGCCGCACTGGTTGAGTCCTCGCTGCGCTATGGCGTGGGCGCCCGCATCGCCCTTGAGGAACTTATGGAGCGCGACGGCGTGGACCTGTTCACCGCCCTCTTCTCCGAGTCGCAGGCCCGTGCAATCGTCTCGGTGCCACGCTCCGAGGAAGTCCGCTTCAAGGACATGTGCACCGCCCGCGGCTTCGCCCACCTCCGGATCGGCGTGGTTGACGCTGCCGGTGGAAAGCTGGAGATCAACGGCGTGGACGAGCTGTCCTTGGACGCCCTCCGTGAAGCACACGAGGCCACCTTGCCGAAGTACTTCGGCTAAGCCTCCTCGCTCAAGCAACGCGGGGTCACTTACAGCCCATAAATCCCCTCGGGATGGGCCGTAAGTGACCCCGCGTTGCTGTTTAAGCGGGCCAGGTCTGTTGGCGGGAGAGCTGGGCCGTGAATTCCGGCCCGGGCAGAGGGCGGCCGAAGTAATAGCCTTGGCCACTCGTGCACCCGATGCTTCGAAGCGCTTCGGCCTCTTCCGCCGTTTCGACTCCCTCCCAGATGCCCTCAAGGCCGCACGAGCGGATAACCTGTTGGATCGCGGCGAGGAAGCCAAGTTGCGTCGAATCCTTACCGAGCCCTTGGACGAACTGCCGGTCCACTTTCACGCGGTCCACCGGAAGTTTTCGGAGATATCCCATGGACGAGTAGCCCGTCCCGAAGTCGTCGATCTCCAGCCCAACACCCAGGCGGTGCAGGCTCGCCAAGGTGTAACGGTCCAGCTCATTGTTTTGGATGACGGCGCTCTCCGTGAGCTCCAAAACCAGTGATTCCGGTGGCAGACCCGTTTTGACCAGCGCGTCCCGCACGTCGTCCACGAACTCCAGGCTTTGCAGGTCCGCAGCAGAGACATTGATTCGCATCGTGAAATGGTGTTGTGCCGTGGCCGGGTTGTCCCGCCACTGACGCAGTTGCTCCACGGCTGCCCGGAGGACCCACCGGCCCAACTCTGCGATCAAGCCTGTGGCCTCTGCAACGGGGATGAAGTGGTCCGGCATGATCAGCCCACGCACAGGGTGGTTCCAGCGGACCAAGGCCTCGGTGCCCTCAATCCGGCCAGTGGCCAGCTCAACGATCGGCTGGTAGAAGAGGACCAGCTGGTCCGAGCGGATGGCTTCCCGGAGCTCCCCCACAATCTGGCGCTGGAGTTGCCGGGCATGAAGCGTGGAGGGATCGAACAACTTGAGCTTGTTCCGGCCCTCGCTCTTGGATTCCTCCATCGCCATATCGGCCTCCTGGAGAAGGTCCTCGACGCTATGGTGCGGCTCTGCAATCCGAAGGCCCATGCTGGCACCGCAGCGGACACTGCTGTTCCCGAGGTCGATGTTGGGTTCCAGAGCCGCAAGGATACGGTTTCCGACGGCGGCCGCCCGGTTTTGCGGCGTGGCGGGCAACAGCACGGCGAATTCGTCGCCACCCAGGCGGGTAACGACGTCGTTCTCCCGGACCGCCGAGCGGATCCGCATCCCGACCGTGACCAGAATCTGGTCTGCGGAAGCATAGCCAGCGGACTTCTTGAGTCCCTTGAAGCCATCCAGGGTTACGAGGAGGAGTGCGGCTGGGGGCGCACCCCCGGCAGCAGCCTCCTGCGCTTCAACGAAGGCATCCATCAAAGCCACACGGTTGCCAAGCCCCGTGAGGGCGTCCGTGAAGACTTCGCGCCGCTGCTCGTGGCGTGCTTGGTGGAGCTCCTCCATCAGCGCCCTGATGTGCCGCTCCAGTTTCGCGATCCGGGCGTCAATGTCGGCCGGGAAGGAGCGGCTGGGCTGGATTCCGCTGGGTTGGGCTGTGCTGGGCTGGGCTGCGTTCACGACGCTTCCATGCGACGCAGGGTGTCGTCAGCTACGGCTTTCGGTTTGGCAACAGGGTTGCGGCGTTCGTCGAGGAAGAGCCGGTACGAGGCGACATCGAGCCTGCCGTCTCCTTCAATGGGAGTCCCGGCCCGGTACACGTGCGTAATCCAGGAACCTCCCAGGATGGCTTCGATCCACGCATCGCATTCGGCCAGCGGAAGAGGTACACGCGTTCCGGTGTTTCGCCGATGGCCGGCGATGGAGACCGTAATGCAACTGCCCAGGAGCCCTTTATCTGCGGTGAACCATGCAAGGCCCTCTACGTCGGCCACAATGGTCAGGTTTGCGCTGTCATCGCCTACGGACTGGACGGGTTGCATCCGCACGGAACGCCGGGCCACGTTCAAGGCTGCGGGTGTTCCAGCCTGGTACGGAGCACTGGTGATGTCGTGCCGGAAGGCACTCAGTTCCTGGTTGTGCTGGATCTGGATCCGGGTGGTGAGTTCATTGATTGTCATGATCGTGCCTCGTCAGCGATAGTGGCCGCCTGGAGGCGGTCTGCTCCTACAATCCGGTTTCTTCCCTGTGCTTTGGCGCTGTACAGGGCTGCGTCTGCCACCTCGATCATGGAGGTGAGGTCTGGGGCAGCGGGGGTGCTTGCCGTGACTCCGTAGCTGATGGTGGGGAAGGACACGCCCTCCGGAACCTGGGTGGAAGCCATACGGCGGCTGATCTCGACCGCAATGCTTTGGGCCCGCTCCTGCGTGGCTCCGGGAAGGAAGAGAACAAATTCTTCGCCGCCATACCGGCCGATGAGGTCCGTTGACCTGACCGAGGACGTGCAGGCTTCGGCGAAAGCCTTCAATGCGACGTCACCTGCCCGGTGCCCATGAGCGTCGTTGACCAGCTTGAAGTGGTCCAGGTCAGCCAGGACTATTGCGGCACCGGAATCATTGGCGCGCAGTCGTTTGAGTTCGGTGGATGCGAGGTCCAGGAAGGCTCCCCGGTTGAGGAGACCTGTCAGGTGGTCCTTGGTGGCCCGTTCCTTCAGGCCCTTGATCAGTTGGTCGCTGCTTAATGTGGTCATACTGAAGGACACCGTCACCAGCAGCACCAAGGACACCAGGCCCGAGGGCGCAGGACCAAAATAGATACGGAATGTTGCGCTGTCGGGGCCTTCGAGTGCGTAGACCAACCAACGGCCCAGGTAGTAGATCGCCAGAAGTCCGGCGGCCAGGGAGAGTGCTTTGTGCACTTGCGAGTGGGTCGCCTTGATGAACCACAAGTCACGGGCCGCCAGTGCGATGCCCAGGGTCATCATGGCCAGGTACACGAAGCCGCCGGACCACACGTTGGAGCCGGGACTTTCCTGGACGGAGGCCACCGCGGTGACGACGGGAGCGACGGCGAGTTGCCACGGTGCCGCTTTAAGGTCCCGCAGCGTACGGGCACCCGCCCAGACGCTGAACGCTCCGGCCACCACCAGGACGTTGCCGGAAGGGTTGGCCCAGTGCTGGGCCGGTGTTCCGTTCAGGAGGAACGCGGTGTTTCCCAGCATGAACTGCAGCAGGGCCAGGCTCCACCAGCCCGCGTAGGGTGACCGGGTGCGCCGGTACGAGGCGAGGAACAGCGCGAAGAGCGTCAAGGTGACCACTCCGAGGGCTATCCTCACCGAAAACGAGTCGAGCACCATTGTTCGCTCCTGCCGCTTGGTCCCACGCCAATTTCTAACATGTCAGGGTTCCTGTCAAAGCGGAGCCTTTCCATGTGTTGGTCGAGCCGGGAACCTTGTAATACCCGCGGATCTCGTAGGTCCAACTGCCCAGGGGCTGAATTCCGGACCTATAGGACTTTCCGGCATTCTTGCTAAGGTCGCCGGTGAATTCCAAAGTCCCGGAGGGGCTGTACAGCTTGATCTCGTGATAGTTCGCGCCAGGAACTTCCGCGAAGGAAATCACGTCCACGGCGACCTTGGCACCGTTCGCCGAGCAGGTCATCACCACGTCCGCGCTGGTCGGGGCAAGGAGACGCATGGCCGAGTACTGCGGCGTGGCATTCCTGGTGTCAGAGAATGCGGCAAGGGCTGCGGTGGGACCGGCCATCATGGAAACAGCGACGGCGGTTACGCCCGCGAGTGCGCGCCAGGTATGGTTCTTGCTCATGCCGCCCGCCCCCTTAGCTGCTTCCGGCCCTGCTCTGGTTCCAGTCTGATCGGGCTGGATCAATCCCGGTGCGGCATTTCCTCAAGATTGGCTCAGGATTCCGGGCCGGAGACGTGCCCATAATGAACCATGTGGATCGGTTGGATTGAATTCGATGTGCTCCTGGGCGATGTCCATAGCCTCAAGGAGAAGCGCTCGCTCGTGCGGCCCGTCATTGCTGAACTCAAACGCCGCTTCGAAGTGTCCGCAGCCGAGACCGGACTGCAGGACCAATATCGCCGGACCTTGCTGGGTGCGGCGCTCGTGGCGCCTGACCGCGCGCACCTCAAGGAAGTGCTCGACGCCGTTGAACGCTTTGTCGCTGCCCGGCCCGAGCTTGAGCTGCTGAGCGCAAGGCAACGGGAGCTGCACAGCGAAGACTAGGCGTCCAAACCCAGGGGTTAGTAGCCGATGACCGCCAGCCGCGTTGAGTCCAGATGGGCATCGATTGCTTGATGTGCGGCGTCCAGGCTCCGGGTGCGCAAGGCATCCACAATCAGCTGATGCTCGCGGAGCACGTCCCCGGCACGGTCTGTCCCCTGCGTGACAGCGCGGACACCAATCCTGAGTTGCCGCTGACGAAGGGAAGCGTAGAAATCGGCCAGGATTGGATTTCCTCCCGCACGCACCATGAGCGTGTGGAATTCTGTGTCCAACTCAATGAACCGGGCGGGGTTCTCCTTCGCTTCGCGCTGCTGGTCGATGATGCGTTGGAACGCGTCGATCTGCCCATCCGGCATGCTGTCCAGTGCTGAGACGGCCCACTTCTCCACCACGGAGCGGGCCTGAAGGATTGCCCGGACGTCGGGGTCCGAGATTGGCGGAACGTAGGCGCCTTTGTGTGGAATCCGTTTGACGAACCCCTCGGCTTCGAGGCGCAACAATGCCTCACGGACCGGTGTGCGCGACGTACCGGTGGATTTTGCGAGAACCGCCTCATTGAGGAAGGTCTCCTCATCCCGCGGCAGGGCAGCGATATAGCTTTTCATCCACTGATAAGCCACTTCGGGCTGTGATTGAGCAGTGGGGGTCATCTGGATCATGGAGAGCCTTTCTCGCGAAGCCCAGTATACGAGTTGCATTCAGGACCGGCCCGGACGCTCTCGAAAAAACTTCTTCGTCAAATATAGACGGGTTGTATACAACTAGTCTACAGTGTTGTTCAGTGACTCCGCTCACCCATTTGGAACCCCTCAATTTCCTGGGACCGGCCTCGCTTCCCCGGAAGCCCCGGCCGCTCCCAACCGCAAAAGGATCCCCACAATGACCGATTTGAAGAAAGCAGAACTGAGGCAGCAGAAGCACTCCAGCCTGCCCGTGGTCGCTGCTTCGAGCCTGGCCGGCACGGCCGTCGAATGGTACGACTTCTTTCTCTACGGCACCGCCGCCGCATTGGTTTTCAACAAGCTCTCTTTCCCTACCGGTGACCCCCTCGTGGGAACCATGCTGGCGCTGGGAACATTCGCCGCCGGCTTCCTTGCCCGCCCGCTGGGCGCCGTCGTCCTGGGGCACCTGGGCGATAAGCATGGCCGCCGTGCCACCCTGGTAGCCAGCCTCATGCTCATGGGCGTAGCCACCACACTTATTGCGTTCATCCCTTCTTATGCAGCCATCGGCGTCGCAGCACCGTTGCTGCTCTTGCTGTTGCGCCTGATTCAGGGATTCGCACTGGGCGGCGAATGGGGCGGGGCCGTTCTCCTCGTTTCCGAGCACAGCAATGACAGCGCACGGCGTGCATTCTGGGCATCCTGGCCAAACATGGGTCCGCCGCTGGGCAACCTCATGGCTGCAGGTGTGCTGGCAATCCTCGCCGCCACCATGCCCGAAAGTGAATTCCTCGCCTGGGGCTGGCGCCTCGCCTTCGGACTGTCCGCCCTCCTGGTGATCATTGGCCTGGTCCTGCGTCTCTACGTTCAGGAGACTCCGCTGTTCAAGGAAGCACAGCTGAAGCGCGCGGCAGAAGCCATCAAGGAACGGAAATTGCCCCTGGCCGTTCTGTTCCGCCGCAACTGGCGCCAACTGCTCATCGCCACCGGCAGCCGCATGGGTGAAAACGCAGGCTTCTACATCTACTCGCTGTTCATCATCACCTACGTCACCCAAATCATGGGCTTGCAGCGGCAGACAGGCCTCACCGCCGTCATGATCGGCCAGGGCGTCGCGGTCGTCGCCATCCCCATCCTGGCGCTCTATGCGGACAAAGTGGGCCGGAAGCCGATCATGATCGGCGCTTCGATCGCCACAGTCATCTGGGCGTTCGCGTTCTTCGCACTGCTTAACACAGGCCAAGTCTGGGGCATTATTGCCGCCGCCGTCGGCGGTCTGTTGATCTTCGCCGCCTACAGTGCCGTGATCGGTGCGTTCTTCTCCGAGTTGTTCCCCACGGATGTCCGGTACAGCGGCACCTCGGTTGCGTACAACCTCGCCTCGCTGATCGCCGGATCCCTGTCCCCCATCATTGCCCTGGCTCTCTACAGCGCCTTCGGCACTGGCTACGCAATCGGCATCTACCTCGCAGCGATGGGCCTAATCTCCATGGTCTCGGTCATGTTCGCCAAGGAAACCAAGGGCCTGCGTCTCAGCGACCTGGACGAACAGAAATAGTCCCCCGCGAGATGGCACTTCATAACAGTGTTTGCCCAAAACATTGGCGCGAAGTGCCAACTCGAAACACGAAAGTAAGGAACCAACCATGAAAGTCGCACTCGTCCAGGTGGCCAGTCCGGATTCGGAATCCCGTGGGCAGCGGATAGATCGCGTTGAAGCGATTCTTCGCGGCATCGACGGTGCCGAGCTGATCGTCCTGCCCGAACTATGGAGTGCCGGATACTTCCACTTCGATGAGTACGAAGCACTGGCCGAGACCCTCTCTGGTCCCACGGTGTCCATGTGTTCACGGGTTGCCGCAGATCTTGGTGTGTACCTTCACGTCGGGAGCATCATCGAGGCCGGCGGGGACGGCCGGCTCAGCAACACGTCCATCCTGCTGGGACCGGACGGGAAAATCCTGCACACGTACCGGAAGATCCACGTCTTTGGTTACAAGTCCAAGGAAGCCAGCCTCCTCACCGCCGGATCCTCCCTGCCTGTGGTGGAGTTGCCCTTCGGAGCAACGGCCGGGATCACCTGCTATGACCTCCGGTTCCCGGGCTTGTGGATGGAGCTGAGCACCCGGGGTGCGGAAATCGTCATCGTCCCTGCAGCCTGGCCCGCAGCGCGTCGCGAACACTGGCGCCTGCTCACAACCGCCAGGGCGCTGGAACACCAAATCTTCGTCATTGCCTGCAACGCCGCAGGCAACCAGGAAGGCGTGGAGCTTGGAGGACACAGCCGGGTGGTGGACCCGGCCGGCAACGTACTCGCCGAAGCCGGCGCCGGGGAATCAGTGCTCATGGTGGACATCGATCCCGATCAGGTCAAGGCAGTACGCACCGAGTTCCCGGTCATTGGTGATCGGCTCGCGGCCTACGACGCCCTTGCCGTTTGACCTTTGGCCAAGCCGAAACACCACGATTCAGGCAGCATTCAAGGAGACGTAATGGAAACAACACGGCAAGTCCCACTCACCTTCAGGGTGGTGGGCACGGACAAGACAATCACGGTCTCGGACTTCCACGCAGTAGTGGCCGGCTATACCGGCCGGGATCCCAAGGCCGTGCAGCATCACATCGACGAGCTGGCAGCCATTGGCGTGGCTCCACCGCCGGAAGTGCCCATGTTCTACCGGATGGACTCGCACCTGTTCGATACATCAGGCGAACACGACACCAGCAACAACCTGACCTCCGGCGAAATTGAGCCACTCTATATTCGCCACGACGGAAAGTACTACCTCGGCATCGGTTCCGACCACACGGACAGGGACATCGAAGCCCAGGACATTGGCGATTCCAAAAGGGCATGCCCCAAGCCCATCGCTTCCGAGGTCATCGAAGTCCCTTCACTCGAGGACCTGGACCTTGACCAGTGCACTGCCCGCTCGTGGGTGGACGGCGAACTGTACCAAGAGGGTTCGTTGGCGGGCCTGCGCAAGCCGGCGGACGTCGTCGAAAAGCTCCTGGCGCGGACGGACATCGGTGACTCTGACTTCATGTGCCTGGGTGGCACTCTGCCACTGCTGAAGGGGAAGTTCGTTGACGGAACTTCCTGGAAAGTAGAGCTCTCGTTCCCGGATGGGACGAGAATCGAACACAACTACAAAATCAAGAAAGGCTCACTTCGATGAGAACCGGAAAGCAATACCTGAAGTCCCTGAACGATGGCCGGACGGTGATCCTCGATGGCGAGGTAGTTGGCAACGTCCTGGAACACCCGGCGTTCGCGAAGGTCGCCCGGACCATGGCTGAGCTGTTCGACATCGCCGCAGATCCGAGCAACGGCATGCAGTTCCATTCGGAAGAAATCAATGGACCGGCGAACCGCACGTTCGCTGCCCCGCGCACCCAGGAAGAGCTCGTCCTCCGCCGTCACGCCATTGAAAAGTGGGCCAAGCACACCCACGGCTGGGTAGGCCGCAGCCCCGACCACGTGGGTACCTTCTTCGCCGCCTTCGGCTCGCACGCGGACGTGTTCAAGAATGACGAGCGCGACTTCGCCGGCAACGTCGAGCGCTACTACAAGAAGATCCTTTCCGAAAACCTGTACCTTTCCTACGCGATCATTCCGCCGCAGGTCTCCCGCGCAACCACTGCGTCCGGTTGGGAAGGCGAATACCTGCAGGTCGGCGTCGTGCGTGAAACCGAGGAAGGCATCATTGTCCGGGGCTCGCAGATGCTCGCCACTGGCGCGGCGATTGCGGACGAAGTGTTTGTCACCTGCATCAAGCCGCTGGGTCCGGATGACGTGGACTTTGCCGTCAGCTTCGCCGTTCCGGTGGCGACTGACGGCTTGAAGCTGTACTGCCGCCGTCCGTTCGCGCCGGTAGCCACCAGCGACTTCGACTACCCGCTGACCAGCCACTACGACGAGCCAGACGCGTTGGTTGTCTTCGACGACGTCCTGATCCCTTGGGACCGCGTCTTCATCAACCGGAACATCGAAACCCTTCGCCGCCAGTTCTTCGATACCGGTGCCCACGCGTTGGGAAACTGGCAGGCCCAGATCCGATTCTCCACCAAGCTGAAGTTCATTGCTTCTGTTGCACGCAAGGTCACCCAAGTGAACGGCACGGACAAGATCCCCGGCGTGCAGGAGAAGCTTGGCGAGCTCGCCGCGATCGTCCAGTCCGTTGAATCGGCGGTCCTTGCGGCCGAATACACGGCAACGGTTGACGACGCCGGCATGGTGGTTCCCGGGAAGAGCGCACTTTACGGGGCCATGGGTCTTCAGTCCGAGACTTACCCGCGGGTGATTTCGATCCTTCGCGATCTGGTTGGTGGTGGCGTGCTGCAACTGCCGTCCAGCGTCGCGGACATGACCAGCAATGTGACCCGTCCGGACATGGAACGCTATGTGCAGTCCCCCGGTGTTGCCAGCGAAGAGCGCGTGAAGCTGTTCAAGTTGGCCTGGGACATCATCGGTTCCGAGTTCGCCGGACGCCACCAGCAGTACGAAATGTTCTACGCGGGCGCCCCGTTCGTGGTCCGCGGTGCCTACACCTACCGGAACTACGGCTACGACGCCCTGGTGGCAGAGCTGGACAAGTACCTTGGTTCTTACGGCATCAACGGCCCAGTAGACGGCGGCGTCAACGGCATGGAAGGAGAATAGCCATGGCAAAGCCCGAATTCGAGTTCACCCCCACATCCTCGGTGGATTTCGCACCCTGCAACCCGCACATTGAGGGCTTGTCGGAGGCCATCCTTGCCCGGGATTCGGACAATGACAGCGTCACACGCATCCTCAAGTTCGAACCCGGGACGGACACCTCACCCAATGGTGTCCTGACGCACGATTTCTGGGAAGAGGTCTTCATCTTCGAGGGCTCGTTCGTGGACCAGCGCCTGGGCAAGACCTTCAAAGCCGGCGATTGGGCCACCCGCCCGCCGGGCATGGAACACGGTCCGTGGGTTTCCGAGACCGGGGCCAAGATGTTCGAGGTCCGGTACTACACGGATCCCGCAACAGCCGAGCGGAGCAACTGACATGAGCCTCGCACCGCTCTTCACTGTTCCCGATGCCATGGGGATGCGCCGCGCAATGGGCCGCTTCCTCACGGGTGTCGCCGTGGTCACCACCAAGCACGAGGATGAGCTGTACGGAATGACCATCAGCTCGTTGACCTCCATCAGCCTGGAACCGCCTATCCTCATGATCTCGCTGAACTTCGGCACGCGGACCGGTGAGGCGTTGATCGAGAGTGGCAAGTTCGCCGTCTCGATCCTTGGGGCCAAGCAGGAGTCGATGGCGCGACGCTTTGCGGTGCGGGGCGGCGACCGTTTCGGCGAGGGCGAATTCGACATGACCGAGAATGGACTTCCCGTCATCAAGGGCGCCCTCGCCCAGGCTGATTGCACCGTTGTGCAGCAGTACGACGTCGGAGATCACCAGGTCTTCTTCGGCCAGGTCACCACGTGCCGGGACCGGGACGGCGAAGTGCTCGCGTTCAAGGCGGGCCGCTTCGGCTCGTTCTCCGACTTCGGCCACGCGGAGATCCCCTGGATGTTCTAACCTCCCTCTTAAAGCAACGCGGGGTCACTTACGGCCCATAAATCCCCTTGGGATGGGCCGTAAGTGACCCCGCGTTGCTTTTGGCAGGCGTGTGCTATTTCGAAGTGCCCTGCGAGACCGAACCCTGCAGTTGACGCTGGAAGATGACGTACACAATCAGCACAGGAACCACCGTGACAGTGACGGCGGCGAAGAGTGCCCCGAAGTCCACGGCGTACCCCATCTGGCCGGCGAAAGCCGCGAGGCCCTGCGAGAGAACACGCGGCCCTGCAGCATTGATGGATACAGGGATGAGGAACTGGTTCCACAGGCCCAGGAAGTTGAAGATGGCAACCGAGGCGAGGCCCGGCTTGGCCATCGGCAGCATGACCTGGAAGAAGGTCCGCCACTCCCCTGCTCCGTCGAGTGCTGCTGCTTCGGTGATTTCGTGCGGCAGGGACTTGAAGAAGGAGAACAGGAAGAACACTGTGAACGGCAGGGCGAACCCTACGTACACAATGATCAGGCCCGGCAGGGTGTTCAGCAGTCCGATGTTCTTCAGCACGAAGAACAGCGGGACCATGGCAAGGAAGATCGGGAACGTCAGGCCGGCCAGCATGAGGTAGTAGATCGCCCGGCTGCCCGGGAATGTGTACCTCGCCAGGACGTAGGCGCACATTGCACCGAGCACCATGACGATCACCAGTGCCGAGCCCACCACAACCACGGAGTTCAGGAAATAGCTCCCGATCCCGGCCTCACTCCAGGCCTTCACATAGTTGTCGAACCGCCACTGCGAGGGCAAAGCGAACGGAGAGGCGAAGATCTCGCTGGATGTCTTGAAGGAGGACATGAACGTCCACAACAACGGCAGGATCACGATGAGCGACCAAATGGTCAGCGCAGTGTGTGAAACAGCGCCCACCAGTTTGTCCCCGGGAGTAGTGGCGGGTTTGCGCGGCTGGAAATGCAGCGACTTCATTTCAGGGGTTGAGACTTTTGTTGTCATTAGATGCTCACGTCCTTGTCGCCACCAGTGAGCCGGTTAACCACGAACACCAGGCCGGAGAAGATCAGGGTGGCCACGGCCAGGACAACGCCCATGGCACTGGCCAATCCGAATTGGCCCTTGCTGAAAGCCGTGAAGAACAATTGCTGTGCCATCACGAGCGTCGAGTTGTCCGGACCACCGCCGGAGTTCAGCGCCGCCATGTAGACGAACGCATCGAGCGCCAGGATGCCCATGTAGATATAGGCGGTCTGGATGTTGTCCCTGATCAGGGGGATGGTGATGGACACGGCGGTGCGGAGCCTTCCCGCGCCGTCGATCCTGGCGGCCTCGAACAGCTCAGCAGGAATGCCCTTGATGCCGGCCACGAAAAGGACCATGTAGAAGCCAACAAAGCCCCACACAATCACGAACATGGTGGCGGTCATGGCTGTGTTCTTATCGCCCAGCCACGCGAAGTCCTTGAACTGGTCAAGGCCCATGCTGGTCAGGATCCCGTTGAGCAGACCCCCGGACGGATCATAAATCTGGCCCCACATGATGCCGATCGCGATGGCAGGAATCGTGTACGGGAAGAACGAAACAACGCGGTAGAAGCTGGAATTGCGCAGCCCCTTGATCTGGCCCTTGCTGCTCCCACCCACGGTGACCATGGTTGCGAGGACCAGGCTCAGGATGATGGTGACGATAGGCAGCACGATGACCAGGAGAATGTTGTTCCCCATCGCCTTCATGAAGATGTCGTCCGAGAAGATCCTGGCGTAGTTCTCAAAGCCGATGAAGTTCTGTGTGGGCGAAAAACCCGACCAGTCCGTCAAGGAATATCCGAAGGCCTGGATGAACGGCCAGATCACGAACAAGAGATAGATCGCCAGCGGCAGGCCAAGGAACACCGCGAAGAAGCTGACCTTGTCCCACGTCAGCGGCTTGCGCCGGCGCCTCACCACAACCGGTGGGGCCATGGCCGGAACGACGGCGGCCAGGCCGTCGTCGTTCCGGCTCTGCTTGGTTTTCACTACGGTCACTTCACTTCAATCTTCTTGACCGAGCTGTCGTTGCGGACCTTGTCGGTGATGTTCTGGAGGGCGGAGGTCAGCGTCGCAACGTCCGACTTGCCATCGAGGAAGGTGTTCCAGACGACGAGCTGGTCCTTGTTGGTGCCGTAGAGGTCGATGAAGTTCCAGGTGTAGATGTTCTCGCCTGCATCGCTGAGCAGCTTTGTCTGCGAGACCAACGCCGTGGAACCGAAGCCGTCGGCCGGCACGGTGTCCTTGACGATGGTGGGAGCAAGCTTGGTCTTTGCGAAGTTGGTAGCAGCTTCCTTGGAGAGCATGACGCGGAGCAATTCCTTGCCGCCGGCAACGTTCTTGCCTTGGGACGGAACGACGTAAGGCTCGCCGGCTGCGCTGTGCAGCGAGGCGTACGGCTTTTTGGGGCTCGCGCTCACTGAAGGCACTGGTGCGCCCGTCATCTTGAAGTCCGCCTTGGTCTGGTCCTTCATCTCGTTTTCGATCCACGAACCGGACGGGTAGAAAACCGCTTCCTGGGCATTGCTCCACTGGGCCTGCGCTGCCGTGAACTGCGTTCCGGAACCGCCGGGCTTGAAGTATCCCGCCTTGATGATCTTGTCCAAGGCCGTGAAGACGGACTGGATGGCCGGGTGCGACCAGCAGTCTGCCTTGAGGTTCTCCAAGGCCAACCGGACGTCGTCGCCGCCTTCCTTGATAGCGGAGGCGATCGCCATTTCCTGGTAATACGTGGCTGCTTCCTTGCCCCAGAGGAACAGGTACTTGCCCTTAGCCTTGGCCTGCTCGCCGAGCGCGTACATTTCGTCCCAGGTCTTGGGAACGGTCCAGCCGTTTTCCTTAAGGAGGGAGTCCGAATACCACATGGCGTAAACGGTGAGCACATAGTTCAGGGCCGCCAGCTTGCCCTCGAAGGTCCCTGGAGCGAGCACGCCGGTGTAGAGGGTGTCCTTGATGACCTTGCCTTCGAGGTTCTTGGCCTCCACCACGCTGGTGAGGTCCTCAAGCTGGGCAAGGATGGTGCTGAAACCAATGGCCTTGGCACCGGAGTTGTCGATCAGGTCCGGCGGGTTGCCACCGACGAAGCGCGGCTGGAGCTCCTGTGCGATATCCGTTGACGGGGCAATCTTGGCGGTGGAACCCGAGTGGGCCTTTTCGAAGGCCTTGCCGGCGAACTCCACGTAGTCGATGCCATAGCCGCCCTTGAAGATCACGGCGTCAACGGTGGACTTGTCCGCCATGCCAAAGGGGTTGGTGTCGGAGACAGTGCCCGTGGGGCCTGTAGTCGTACCGCCACCACCTGCTGCGCAGGACGCAATGGATCCCCCTATGGGGACGAGCACCGCAGCTGCGAGTGCCCCGCGGAGGAATCCGCGGCGGCCAAGGGACTGGTGCTGAACGTTCATTTTCGTAACCCTCCAGTGACTCGTAATGTCGACTGTTGCGGCAGGCGGCCGGAAAGTCGGACAGTCTGGGTTGGCCACTCTGCAGCGCCAACCTTCGTGTGACATACTTCACCACGAATGATCGAAAATCAATATTTCTCGGTAGTTTCGATCAACATTTGTCAAAGCGTGATCTTTCTACGGACCCTCCGCAAGGGCTTTTCCACACTCGGTAATCGCTTCCCGCGCGAGCAGCTTTTGCCGCTCAGTTCCCAGTCTTTCCGCCCATTGTTCGGCCAATTGGAACTCCACCAAGGCCTCGGTGAAGCGCCCGTTACCGTGCAGAAACCAACCAAGACTTGTGTGCAAAGCAATCATCCATCGCTTGGTTCGCTCATGACGGGCCGTGGAGGCGTATTCCAGGGCGCTCCGCATCCAGGCTTCCGCGTGGGCGGTGTCCGCAATGGAGAGCATGTGCAGTGCGTCCACAGCCAGGAATTCCTCACCAAGGTGGTCAGCCAACTCTGCCGCCTGCTCCAGCAGCGGCACCGCCATCGCTGGATGCCCGCCGGCGTTCAAAATCCGGCCGCGCTCCAAAAGTACCCGCACGCCCACAGTGGGTTCGTCGCCGTCGATCCCGTCAAGGAGTGCGTCAGCTTCCTCCCACCTGCCCTGCAGGCCGATGGCCCGACCAAGCTGGGTTGCCAGCTCGGCCCGCTCATCGGCGTCGTAGATTTCCTCCAGCATGGCTGCACGAAACCTGGCTTCGGACGCTGCCGGGTCGCCAAGGTTCCATAAGTGATCCAAAGTTCCCTGATCCAGCATCAACCCGCTCCTGACCAGCCCCAGCTGCGCCCGTTGGCTTGCACTATCAATCTAGCCCCATGTCAGCGGCGTGGGGAGAGGGTGCGGGGCCGTGTCAGAGCCGGCGCAGCCCGGCCTCAGAAACCAGTGCCGTTGGCGAGCCGCGCCCAGCCGAGCTGTTCCTGCTGCTTGCGGCTTAGCGTAGCCACCACCAGGTCATAGGAGTCCTCCACCATGTCCCGGATCATGTCATCGGGAAGGGCTCCATCCAGTCGGACGCCGTTCCAATGGGTCTTGTTCATATGCCAGGCACCCGTGATCTCGGGATGCGCTGCGCGGAGTTGCTCTGCCAACGCGGGCTCGCACTTCAGGCTCACGGACCAATTGTCAGGATCCATGGCGGAAAGCGCGAACATCTTGGCCTCGTGCCGCGCTCCACCCGCGACGGCGGCCCGCACCTTGAACACGGAGGTTTCAGGTCCGAAGGGGAAGTCTTCAAAGGCACCGGGAAAACCCAGGCAGATCCGGCGGAGCTGGGAAACGTCCATGGAGGTGAGCTTACCCGGCCCTATGCCACGCCCAGGAAGTCCTCCAGCAGCACCACTTCCAGGCCCGCAGCCAACTGCGCAGCACGGAACGCAGCGAGGTCCGCGGCGAACTCGGCACGGAAATGCATCAGCACGATGTCGCCGGGACGCAGGGAGTTACCAACCTGGTAGTCCATTTTTCCGGCGTTCGCCTTGGCCTCCCACGTGACGATCGCCTTCATTCCAGCGGCCGCAACCGCCTGGCGCATGACGTTGGAGTAGGCTCCGCCCGGGGGCCGGAACAGCGTGGGACGCCGGCCGTAATGCTGAAGCGCGTAGTCCTGCATGCCCACGATGTCGTTCAGCTGCTGCTGGTACCCCCACTGCCGCACCATGTTGATGTTGTGCGTGACGGTGTGGTTCTCCACCAGGCTGCCTTGCGCCTTGAACGCGTTGAAGAATGCGGGGTTGTCCGCGATGGTGTCCCTGGTCAGGAACAGGGACGCCGGATAGTCGTAGTCAGCCATGAGCTTGACCGATTCCGGGGTTTTGATGTTGCCGTCGTCGATCGTCAGGAACACTACCGGGTGTTTGGTCTCGATCTTGGTGATCACGGGTGCAAGGCCGCCAACAATCGGCGGAAGCTGGTAATCGGGGATGAACGTCCGCCGGATCCGTTTCGTGGCGGCGGGCGTTGGGGTTGGGGCTGCACTGGACGACGGCGGCACCTCACCCCCGACCGACAACCCGCCGTTCGGGCCCGCCACCTCGGGCGACGCCGACGCGGAACCGTGCGGCAGCTCCGGCGTCGTGCTTTGAGGGACTGTGCTTTGCGCGGTTGTGGTTTCGGGTGCAGCGCAGGCACTCAAACCGGCAACGAGCGAAGCACCGAATACCCCCAGAACGGCCCGCCGGGCTGGTTGGGAAACTGGCATGGAAATGGGCACCGCTGAATGGTCGCCACACATGGCCGTCCCCCAAGGCTAAAAGAATGAGTCAGCTGCAGATTAGCAAAGGATTCGACCCGGCGATTACAGGCCGTAATGCCAGCCTTCGCGTGCCGGGCAGGAATTGACCACGACGTCCAGGCCCGCATCCCTGGCGCGCTGCACGGCGTCGTCGTCAAAAACGCCCAGCTGCAGCCACACAGCCTTGGCACCGATGGCAATTGCCTGATCAATAACAGCGCCCACCCGCTGGGAGTTGACGAAGCAGTCAACGACGTCAATGGGGTGTTTCTCCGCAGGAATATCCATAAGGGACTTGTATCCCTTTTCACCATGGACGTCCTCGCCCTTGAGGTTCACGGGGATGATCTCCATGCCCATGCGGTCCCGAACGTACAGGGAGACGTCGTATGCGGAGCGCCACTCATTGTTGCTAAGCCCTACTATTGCCCAGCATGCTTTTGTTCGCATCAATCGTTCCACTACGGCCGGATCGTTGACATGCATCATGAGGCAAGCTTAGTGTCCCGCGCCCCTCAACCACTGCTTCAGCTTCTCCATAAAGGACTGGAACTCTTCGTGAGACGGCTTCCCGCCCAGCGATGGGAGTGCCTGGCTTGGTTTGTTACCGTGGGCCGGAGCGGGCTTGGCAGTTGCAGTCGGCGCGGCGGTTGGTTCAACAACGTCAGGGAGCCCGGCCTGCCCAAGCTTTCCCTCGTCAAGGCTTATCTCCCGAGGCTCTGCTTCCGCAGGCTTCGCTTGGCCCGTAGGGGGCAACTCGCCGCCCGCGCCCGAAGCCGGGACGTTCGCGACGTCGGCCGGCCGCGCCCCAGGTTCTGCCTGCGCTCCAGGCGCTGGCCGGACTCCGGTCGCTGGCTGCACTCCAGCCGCTGGCTGCAAAGAAGCCTGGCCTGACGGCCCGGCAGCGTCGGGAGCCTGCGGCACCGCAGGTGATTCGGTGACTGGCGGAAGGGCTGCGGGATCCACTGAGGGCGCTGGTTCGGTGCTGACCTTCGGAGCGTCAGGCGCAGGCGCTGCGGCCGAAGGTTTCGTAGCGAAATTGCCCATCAGCGCATCAACGAAGGTGGGTGTGCGGGTGAAACCGGAACTGGCCGCAGCCACACCACTCACGCCGAGCCCCATAGCCGCAACCACGGCAACGCCCACCACAGCCGTGCGGTGTTTGTTTCGCAAACGGCGCTTGCTGACTTCATCATGGGGTCCGGCGAGCATCGCGGCCAGCGCCGCGTTCGGGGCAGGTGCCGGGAGGGTCGCGAAGGAACGCATGGAGAGCAGGGCCTGGCGAAGGTCGGGCGCGTCAGTGGGCCCGGCGTCGAGCAGGAGCTCGTCGACGATATCTTCGCGTTCCATATCCCTGTATGTCATGAGGACACGTATTCCTTTACTGCCGAATGCTCACGGAGCGTCATCAAAGCCCTGCGCTGCAGTTGCTTCACCGCGCCGGCGGATTTCCCCATGGTGACGGCCACCTGCTCAACGGTCAGGCCTGCCACGATCCGCAGGACCAGCACCTCGCGTTGATCGTCCCCGAGGTAATCCAGGAGCTTCATGACCTCGTGAGGGGCCAGGAGGCCCATTGCCTCTGATTCTGCAGAACCCGATTCGCGGGTATCGCGCTCCGGCTCGAACTGGTGGTGTTCCGGGGCCCTGCTTTGCTTCCGATGCTCATCTACCATGCGGGCGTGGGCCACGGAAAAAACAAAGGTCCGTAATCCGCCTGCTCCTCCCCGGATCTCATCCAATCGGGGCAGGACAGCAAGGAACACGTCCTGTGTGATGGCCTCGGGATCCGACACGCCTTTAGCAGTCAGGTAGCCGAGAACCGGTCCGGCGTACGCCTGGTAGACGGCGCTGAACAGTTCCGCGTTATTGCCCTTGAGCGCGTGAAGCGCTTCGTCGGTCAATGCGTCGGTCACAGTAAAGGGACTTTCGATCGGCGGCAGGTCCGGGTTTGGAGCAGGGTCGTCCGCCTTGGCTCGACGGCAACCCACCAAGGGTATCTGCTCAACCGGGCCACCCCAAGGATGGCCCATCATGTCCCTCAAAATCTCATCAGGAAAGAGAAGAACCGGGCTGGAACATGATGGGGGACAAATTCCAGCCCGGCCCTTTCAAAGACGTAATCGTCGGGATACGCGAAAGGGTTACGCGAGGTACGAACTTTTTTGAAAACTTTTTTGCGGCCCGTCAACGCGACCAGTGAGCTCTGGACTCTGCACACATAATCACTAGTGTGGGAAGGACCAATTCCGAGTTCCAAAAGGAGAGATGATGACGCTTCCTCCGACTCACGAACCTGAGCCGTTCCCGCCGGAACCGGGGCCGGTCCAGCCACCACCAGATCCCACTACCCCGTTCCCGCCCAGCCCTATTCCGGATCCAAATCCGACGCCCGGGCCGCTTCCGGTTCCGGATCCTGGTCCCGTTCCGCCACATCCGGATCCAACACACCAACCGGATCAGCCGCCAAGTTAGGCCCCTTCAGGACCTGAACACGTACGACGGCGGCCGTCACCTTCCAGGGTGACCGCCGCCGTCGTCGCCGGTTCCGCTCCGCTAGCCGACCGCCCTCTTGATGAGCTCGACGATCGTTGTTTCAAGCTCCGGGGTGAGTTCAGTCAGGGCATACGATGTTGGCCACATGTTGCCGTCATCGAGCATCGCACTCTCTTCGAAGCCGAGAGTGGCATACCTGCTCTTGAACTTGTCGGCGCTCTTGAAGAAGACGATGTTCTTCCCGTCCTTGGCATACGCCGGCATTCCGTACCAAGTCTTCGGGGAAAGCTCCGGCGCGTGCTCCCTGATGAGCGCATGGAGTCGCTGCGCAATGGCCTTGTCCGCCGGTGGCATCTCGGCGATTTTTGCCAGGACGTCGCTCTCGCCGTCGGCTTTGGAAGCCTTCCTGGTCTTTTTGAGTTCTTGCGCGCGCTCCTTCATGGCGGCGCGTTCGTCCTCGGAGAATCCGTCGTAGGACTTGGTAGTTCCGGTCTCCGTCATGGCAGGCCCCTCTCGCTGCTGGAAATCTTTCGGATATTTCAACGATAGGTCCGTCGCCGTTCGCGGGGCTTCTTCGAAACTGCTCGACTTCAGGACTGCACTTCATTGATCTTTTCCTGAGCAAGTGTTGATGGATTGCAGGAGTGGTCCTTGATCCTGGCCCGGCACAGTGGTTCTTGTCAGCCACTCAGGGCCGGCACAGGAAACGGCCGGCCGGCAGCGGTGGCCTCCCGAAAGGACACTGATTCCCATGGCCATCAGCCTCAAGACCACCTCCGGCAAGGTCCTCGCTTCCGTCGCACTGCTCGGCACCGCAGCCGCCGTCGCCGGCATGGGAACCTACGGCGCGTTCACCTCCTCCACCTCAGCCAGCCAGCAAGTCACCGCCGGCACCGTCACCATCGCCCTGGGCACCGGAGCGAACAACACCCTCAACGTCCCCGTCGCGGGCCTGCTGCCCGGAGACAAAGTCGAAAAGCTCGTCACCCTGGCCAACACCGGCAACTCGGACCTGAACAACGTCACCCTCACCACCTCCGCCGGCGCCACCGCCTCACTGCTCACCACCGACGTCACCAACGGCCTGCAACTGACCATCGAGAACTGCTCCGTCGCCTGGACCGGCGCCGCAGCCCCCTACACCTGCACCGGCACCAAAACCACCGTCATGGCCGCCGCCCCGGTGATCACCGCGAACAAGGTCCTAAACAACCTCACCGCCCTGGCCCCGGCCAAAACCGACTACCTCAAAGTCACCACCGCGTTCCCCGCCACCGCGAACGACACCTTCCAAGGCGCCACCAGCACCATCGCCTTCGCCTTCACCGGCACCCAACGCACCGAAACCACCAAATAACACCAGCAAGCAGCACCACCCCAAAAACTCCAACGGCCCCGACACGCTTATGCAGATGGCGTATCGGGGCCGTTGGCCCTTGTTAATGCGGCTTATTGAAGGGGTAACCGCTAGGAAAAACGGCCCGGCCGGAATGTTGCCAGCATGGGGTGCTTCCTGCCTGTCAGGATCTCTCCGGACAGCAGTTCACCTGCAATGAGTCCCAACGTGGCACCCGAGTGCGTGAACGCTACAAAGCAGCCGGGCACTTGGCCCAGTTCACCGAAGACGGGCTCACCGTCGCCGGGGATGGGCTTGTAGCCGATCTTCCAGGACGCAGGCTTGAGTTCCGGGTTGCCTGCAATCAGCTTGGAGGATTCGTCGGCCAGTTCCTGGACAACCTCGTCCGGGATGCTGAAGGAGCCGTCGGCGTGTTCGGTGATCCGGTCTTCGTACCAGTCGTGGTCCAGGGCGAAAGTGTTGCCCGGGTTGGGACGGACGGCGGCACGTGGCGTATTCATCACTGCCTTCACCTGATGCTCCACGGGCTTGGTGACCACCAGCATGGACACCGGGGAACCATTGGGGATTTCCACACCGAGCGGCTTCACGACGGCGGGTGTTGCTGCGCCGCATGCCACGAGGACGGCATCGGCTGGATAGGTCTCGCCGGAAGCAGTCTCGACGCCGTTGGCCCGGCCGCCGTCGAGCGTCACCTGGACTTTGCCCGCGTTGAGGATGAGCTTGCCGCCGAGGCTGTGGAACTCCTCCATCAGGAAGTTGACCAGGTCCGGCAGGCTGACCCAGCCCTCTCCCGGGTTGAAAATGGCGTTCTCGGGAACAGCGCTGGCGTCGATGCCGGGCGTCACCGATGCAATCTCTTCAGGGGTGAGGAGTTTGGAGTCGTAGCCAATCGACTGTTCGTACGCATGGCGGGCTTCGGTCACCTCGCGCTGGCCGGCAGCGTTCCACATGAGGCCTCCGCCGAACTGCAGCCACTCGCGGGTGGGGTCGGCCGCGAACAGTGTCCGGTACCGGTCCACGCCGGCCAGCCGCAGCTGGTGGTAAGGGGTGGACCTTTCGCCCGCTGAATTAAGCCAGGACAGTGAACGGCCGGTGGCCTCGCTGGCCAGGCCCTGCTCGGTCAGGAGCGTCACGGAAGCTCCCCCGCGGAGCAGGTGAACGGCGGTGGAAACGCCCAGGATGCCGCCCCCGATGACGGCGACGTGCTTGGTGGAGGACATAGTTCTCCCTTTCTTTCGTGCTTGTGGATGCTTGGGACGCTCTTGCACTTAGGCGAAGGCGTGGATGCTTTCGATGATTTTGAGGGTTTCCAGCGCCTCGGCCGGAGCTACGGGAAGCCGCCCTTGGCCACGGAGGCAAGCTGCCAGTTCTGTGTAGAACTGCGGGTAGGCGCCCTTTTCTGCAGGTACGGGTGTGGCTGAACCGTCCACTCCCAGAAGCCCCCAAGACTCCTGGGGTTCAACGCCATAGGAAGCCTCCGACGGCCTAACACCGGCTGCGAGCGCCGGTTCCTGGCTGTCGAGACCCCACTTGGTGTACCCGGCTTTTGATCCGAGGACGTGGAACCGCGGGCCAACCTGGGCCGCCATGCCGTTCATCCACAGCCGGGATCGAACGCCGGACTCGTGGAGCAGGGTGACGAAGGCCTCCGTGTCTGCCGCGCCGGGGTGGGGGCCATGGTTTGCGGTTTCGCCGTAGCCTTCCTCCACTGGTCCAAACAGCTGGATGGCTTGGTCGATCAAGTGGGCGCCCAGGTCATGGAGGATGCCACCGCCCTCGGCCAGGGTTGATGTATCGCGCCAGTTTCCGAAGCCTTCAGGCCGCCACCATTCAAAACGTGACTCAAAAGTCCGTACTTCACCCAGCGCCCCTTCCTGCAGCAGTTTGCGCAACGTCAGGAAGTCGGCGTCCCACCGGCGGTTCTGGAAGACAGTGAGCTGCACACCGGCGTCGGACGCGTGTGTGGCCAGTTCCTCACCGTGGGCGACGCTGGTGACGAAAGGTTTGTCCACCACAACGTTCAGGCCGCAAGCGATCGCCGTGGCACCAAGCTGGAGGTGGGTGAGCGGCGGCGTTCCCAGCACCACAAGATCGAGCTCGCTGGCAAGCGCGAACATGTGTTCCGGAGTGGGCAGTATCCTCGCTTGTGGGTAGAGGCGGGCGGCCTCGCGGGCGCGCTCCGGGTCCGCCGTCACGATGACGTCCAGTGAATAGTTCGGATCCGCTGCAATCAGCGGGGCATGGAAGACCTTGCCTGAGACGCCAAACCCGACGACGGCGGTCCGGATCGGTGCCGCTGTTCCTTGGGCCATCACAGGATTCCCGCCCATCACAGGACTTCCGAAAGGAAGCGCTGCAGGCGTTCGCTGCGCGGGTTGTCGAAGAGCTCAGCGGGCGTGCCCACTTCCACCACTTCGCCCTCATCCATGAAGACCACTTGATCAGCAACCTTGCGGGCAAAGCCCATCTCGTGAGTCACCACCAGCATGGTCATGCCGCGGCGGCCGAGGCCTGCCATGAGGTTCAGGACACCCTTGACGAGTTCCGGGTCCAGCGCGCTGGTGGCTTCGTCGAAGAGCATGACTTCGGGTTCCATGGCAAGCGCCCGGGCGATGGCGACGCGCTGCTGCTGACCGCCGGAGAGATCGCGGGGCCGGTGGTCGGCGCGTTCGGCGAGGCCCACTTCGGCGAGCCGGCGCCGGGCGCGTTCCCGTGCCTCCTTCTTGGACATTCCCTTGACGCTCCACAGAGCCAACGCCACATTTTCCAGGGCTGTGTGGTCAGGGAAGAGGTTGAAGTGCTGGAACACCATGCCGATGCGGGCGCGGAGGATGTCCGGCTTGACCTTGAGGGCGCTTTCGCCTGCGAGAAGCACGTCCCCGCTCTTGGGTTCGTGCAGGCGGTTGACGCCCCGCAGGAGGGTGGACTTGCCGGAACCGGACGGACCGATGATGCACGTGGTGGTGCCTGGAGCCACATTCAGGCTGACGTTGCGGAGTACTTCGACGTCGCCATAGGCCATGGTCAGGTTCCGCAGTTCCAGGCTGGAGCCGTGGAACTTTTCGATGTCCGGGGTGGTTTTGTTTGTGCTGGCACTGGCTGTGTTGCTGCTGCTTGTGAGGTTCACGTGTTGCTCCCGGTGATGAGCGGCGATGCCGCATCGAGTTCCTTGACTTCCTTCAGCCCGCTGGTTGGGGCTGTGGGACGGCGGCGACCGGTGCGGAACTTGTTATCGAAGTAGTTGACCAGGTGGGTCAGTGGCACGGTGATCACCAAGTAGAAGATGCCTGCCATGACCAGCGGCGAGAGATTGCCTGAGAGTACTGCGGCATCCTGGCCCACACGGAACAGTTCACGTTCGCTGACCAGCAGGCCCAGGAAGTAAACCAATGAGGAGTCTTTGACGATCGCAATGAACTGGTTTACCAGCGCAGGCAGCACCCGGCGGACGCCCTGTGGCACCACTACCAGTGCCATGGACTTGGAGTAGCTCATGCCCAGGGCCCGGCATGCCTCGCCTTGGCCTTTGTCCACGCTCTGGATGCCTGCACGGAAGATTTCTCCGATGTAGGCGCTGGCGATCAGACTCAACGCAATGATTCCCAAGGGATATGGCGAGGGTCCAAACACCGACTGGCTGAAGCGGGCAAAGCCCTGCCCGATCAGGAGGATAGTGAGGATCGCGGGCAGTCCACGGAACAGGTCTGTGTAGACCCGCGCCGGGATACGCAGCCACTTTGACCGCGAGATCCCCATGACCGCCACCACCATGCCCATCACTACGCCGAGGATGGTTGCTGCGATGGAGATGATCAGGGTGTTGAGGAGTCCAACTCCCAGGAGTTGGGGCAGTACTTCGATCATTGAATCGACATCGAAGAACGTGCGGCTGATGGTATTGAGCCAATCCATTGAGTGCTCTCAGACGTTTGTTGGTTTTCGGATTGCCGGGCGGGCTTTGGGGTTTGGCCCGCCCGGCAATGTTGGTGGGTTTCCGGTTGCGTTACTTTGCAGCCGTTGGTGACGGGCTGGAGGTCTGCTCGGCCTTGGGCAGGTATTGCTCGGGCATCGGCGAGCCCGGGAACCACTTCTGGTAGAGCTTCTTCCAGGTGCCGTCTTCCATGGCCGCGGCAAGACCCTTGTTCAGGGCTTCCTTGAAGGCGGGCTTGTTCTTGGCAATGGCAAAGCCTGCCGGGGCGTCGAAGGACGGGATGTCAGCTGCACTGACCAGTCCGAACTGCTCCTGGTACGCCTTGGCTGCCTCGTAGTCCAGGAAGTGGGCGTCCACTGCGCCGCTGTTGACGGCGGAGATTGCGGTGTTGTTGTCGGGGAAGCGGACCAGCTGTGCGGAGGTAAAGTTCTTGACCGCGTAGGCTTCCTGGAGCGTGCCCTGGACGACGCCCAGGCGCTTGCCGGACAGGCCGTTGACGTCCTTGATACCTGACGTCTTGGTGGTGATGACCGTTAGGTAGCCGGCCAGGTAGCCGTCGGAGAAGTCAACGGTTTCCTTGCGCTTGTCCGTGATGCCAATGGCCGCGACGCCGACGTCGAACTGGCCATTGGCTACTGCTGCGAGCAGGCCGGAGAAGTCCTGTCCGGTGAAGACAACCTTGTCCACGCCGGCACGGTGGGCCACGTCCTTGAAGAGCTCCACATCGAAGCCGGTGAAGTTGCCTGAGCTGTCCGTGAACGTGTAGGGCTTCGAGTCGCCCAGGCTCGCGACGCGGATGGTGCCGGGTTCGATCAGGCCGTAGGGGTTCTCAGCCGAGCTCGAGGTCCCGGCGGAGGATCCACCACAGCCGGAGAGGGCGAGGATGGCCGCCAAGGCTGCTGCTGCGAGCGCTGCCGGGCGGAAGTTCAGTTTGATCACAGCGTTGTCCAATCGTGGGGAGGGCCAGCGGTGCTGTCTGGGCCGCTTTTGGGGTCTAACTCGATGTGAGGTCTTGTTGAGTCCGGTCTCAGCCCTTAGGATTGAGACCGGACTCACATCGATTGATTGAAAATGTAGCGGAAGTCACAAGCCGCGTCAACACCACTTCTGAAAGGTGAACATGAGTACTGACGGATCCCGACGGCGGGACGTGACAGTTGCCGACGTCGCCAAAGCCGCCCAAGTCTCCAAGGCCCAAGCCGCGCGCGCACTGGGCAACTATGGCGCCGTCAGCGAGGACGTTCGGGAACGGGTCCTCGCAGCAGCCGAGGCGCTTGGCTATCGCCCAAATGAGCTTGCGCGCAGCATGAACACGGGCAAATCCAACACCATTGGCGTAGTGGTGGGCGATATCGAAAACCCGCACTTCGGCCTGGCCACCAGAGGCATCACCGACACGGCGAAGAAGAGCGGTTACAACGTCATCCTCATCAACACCGACGAAGAACGGGCCGCCGAGGTGGACGCCGTCCAAGTGCTTCTGGACAAGCGGGTTGATGGGCTCATCGTTGCTCCCGCTTCATCAGTGGAAACCTCACATTTGAAGGAAGTCCGCGACTCTGGCCGGCCCTTGGTCCTGCTGGACCGCGCCGCCGAAGGACTCGACGTCGAGACCTTCGCCGTGGACATGGGCGCCATCTCCTACGAGTCCACCAAGTACCTCATCGAAGCAGGCCACCGACGCATCGCGTTCGTCTCAACCGTTCGGACAGACGGGCCCTACGTGGCGGGGATGCCGCTGGATTCCTCGCAGATCTCGGACCGCCTTGAGGGAATCCGCCGCGCCTTCGAGGAGGAAGGCCTCGGCCAGCCGGTAGACCTGGTCCGGCTCAATGCCGGCGATGCGGAGTCCATCATGCGAATCACCCGTGACCTGCTCCAGGGGCCGGATGCTGCCACTGCCATCATTGCCTCCGACGGCCTCATCGCCTTGAGCGTTGTGGAGGCCATCCAGGAATCGGGCCTCTCCATCCCCTCGGATGTGTCCCTCATCATGTACGACGATTTTGCCTGGACCCGTCTCACCACTCCCCCGCTCACAGTCATTGCGCAGCCCGTCTACGACATGGGAATGGCTGCCGCCACTGCGTTGATCCGGCAGATTGAGGGCAGAAAATCTTCCTCGCCCGCTGGACCGCCGTTGGAGGCGCGACTCGTGCGCCGCGGCTCAGTCGGTTCGCCGAAGGACGTCGGGGTGCTGAGCCAGACGGGCGGCTAGCCCCTGCCAAACCTCTTGCACGCCCAAGAGAAACGACCACACTGGAAGCATCAGGTGAGGAAGCTGACATGCCAAAAGTGGAAGTGGATCTGGATACCGTCGTCCCGCCGGGGAAGGTACGGGAGGCATTGCTGGACTTTAGCCCGCGTCGGCCGGAGATCTGGCCAGGTATTTACCCTCCCATGTACGAGGTTTACCAGGTGGGTGAGACCTTCGCGGACATCAGAGAAGGAAGCAAAGCTCCCGGTGGCGTGATCTGGGCCAAGGAACACTACGACTGGGCAAACCCCGACGAAGTGAAGTGGACGGTCCAGGAGAGTAATTTCTGCGCACCTGGAAGCTACGTGAGCGCGCGAATCACACCCAATGAGTCTGGCGGTTCACGCATTCACATCACGTGGAACCGCAGGCCCACCAGTTTGATGGGGCGATTGGCCACCTTCATGATCGTCGTGACCCGGGGTGCGCCAGTGGCAAGCTCCCTGCGAATGGGCCTGAAGAAGTTGGAAGCGAAAGGCGCCACCTAGTCATGATCAAATCCGCAGAGAGCGTTGTCATAGCCCGGACACCGGAGGAGGTCTTCCAATATGTGGCGGACCTTCGCAACGAACCGAGCTGGCACGTTGACATTGCCAGCGTGCCTGGCCAAACCGACCCTGTTCCAATCGTTGGCAGGACCTACCCGCTGAAGTTCAAACCCTTCATGGGCAAGACCGACGGAACTTTCACAGCGTTGGACGTCAGGCACGGCTCACGCTTGCAATACAGAGCCAACTTCGCCGGACTGCAGCCACGCATCACTTATACGGTGGAGCCGGCCGTGGAAGGCGCCCGCTTCACTCGAGGCGTGGAGATGCAACCAAGCGGGGTCAAGGTGCTCATGACCCCGGTGATGGCATACATGGTTCCCCGGCGAAACAAGGTCTTTGTCCAGAACCTGAAGCGCGTGCTGGAGTCCTGAAGGCGGCCTAGCCAACTTCCGATTGCAGGTTCTGCTCGACGACAGCCAAGGTGCGGGCGAGTTCCTCAGTAGGACTGAACTCCACCAGAATGGTCCCTGGATCAAGCTCATCAGTGTGCCCGGGCGGCGTGTAGTACGCTTCGCCGGCTTCGACGATCTCGTCGCCATCAGGCAAGTGCATGGTGAGCCGGCCCTTCACGACGTAACCCCAGTGGTGGCTTTGGCACCGGTCATCCGGCAGACCCTTGTAGAACGGCGTGAAGTCGCCTCCCTCTTCGAACCTTTCAAAGGCGATGGTGTATCCGTCGGCCTCCCGGTATCGGCCCTCGTAGCCGGTCATGCGCTCAACGCGGGCGCTCTCGTCATCAATCGATAGCTTTGCCATTTCCTTGCTCCTTCTTTGTGATAGCGCGGGTTCAGGCCCGCGCCGTGGTTTCTGCCGCAACGATGAGCCGGCCCAATCCTTCCCTGCTTGCCCGCGCCCACTCACGCACAGCGAGTGACCTGAGAACAGGAAAACCAAACATGGCCAGCAGACCCGGCAGCCCACTGGCCCGCACCAGCCGGCATGTGTAGGTGACGTCGCTCTGTTCCGCAGCCGCTTCAATTTCGTAACGATGGACCAGGAGCCAAGCAGCCTTTGTCCCATGTTTTTTTGACTCCAGAGCGGACTCCGTGACCCGTTCAAACATCCAGGGCCGAAGCGCCTCCGTGACCACAGACGAATCCCTCATCCTGCAGATTCGGTCCTCAGCCGTGGAAGTAAACTCCGTTCCGGCGGTTGCCTGCCCAGGAGGGGCCTGCATGGACAGAAGCGTGGATGCCTCGGCCCCTCCCCACATCATGTGATGGGGCAGATCAGCGAGGACGTCGAAAACGATGTCCGCCGGGACAGTGGCATGTTGATGGACTGTCACGGCGATTTCACGATCGAGGACGTTGCCTGCTGTTCGTTGCTGCTTCATTCCGCACCTCCCGTTGGCTTTTTGCGGATAGTCAAAGCATGTGGCGACGGCGGCAGGAAAGGATGGGGAGCATCCCCTATTTAAGGCCCTGGTCTTTGGGGGATTGACGCAGGACGAATGCTGCCGCTTCGCCCCGGCTGCGCATTTGGAGCTTGGCGAGGATGCTGCTGACGTGGTGCTCGGCGGTCTTCGCGCTGATGAACAGGCGATCAGCGATCTCGCTGTTGGTCAGGGCCTCGGCAAGTAAGCTGAGCACTTCGCGTTCGCGCCGCGATAACAGCCCCAGCGCCTTCGGCCCCGTGCGGGCGGGGCCGCCAAGGGCGCGAAGAAGCGCTGCTGCCTTGTCTGCCATGCCGCCGGCACCCGCGTCGTCGAACGCCGCGAGTGCCGCTCCCGCCTCGTGAACAGCCACTTCAGGGTCCGTCTCACGCAGGGCTCCGGCCAGCGATAGATGGGCGCTCGCGGCCTCAAGGGGCATGTTGAGCTCAGCAAAAATCGAAATTGCTGCGTCCAGCCGTTCACGTGCCGAGGCCACGTCCCCCAGGGCAGCTGCAACGCGACCAGCGGCGAGATGCGATGCCGCAAGTGACCGGGGCCATTGCGTCCGGGCTGCGACTTCATCAAGACGTTCGGCTGTCGCTCGGGCTTGGCCGACGTCACCTTGTGTCAGCTGGACCTCGGTCAGCAACGCCAGTAGCGGCACCGTGAGCAGCCCACCTCCGACGTAGTGGATCCGGCGATGCAGCAGCGCTGCGGCAACTGCAGTGTCGCCCACTGCAAGCCGGACTGCCGCCGTTGCGCGCAAGGCGTCCGGCCGATCCTCGAAGCCAGCGAGCAATCGGCTTGCCTCCTCCACCCGGCCCTGCAGGAGTCGCAGTTCCGCCAGCTTGGCAGCGGGGTGCACACAACGTGCACGATGACCGCCTTGGTCCAGTTCATCCAGCGTCCTGGTGAGCCAGCCCTCGGCGCTCGCGATGTCACCGGCGGCAAGGAATATCTCCGCGCAACACGTACCGCAGAATTCCAGCAAGGCCGGATGGCCTGTACTTTGCATGAAGCGCAGGACGGTCTTATTCCACTGGCTGAGTCGAGATGTATCGCAGGCTTCTTCGCTGGCGCGCGTCACAATGCAGCACACGTCGCCGAAGATCATCTGATCGTGAACTTCCCCGGCGGTTGCCACGACCATGGCCTCATCAACCAGCGTCATGCCTTCCAGCACGTTCCCGGAGGCTATCGTCCCAAGGCCCTGGAGGGCGAGGGCCACGGCCTCAAGGTCCGGGTCATTCCACTTGCGCGCCAACTCAAGCGCAATCCTGGCATCATCACCCGCAGAGGCTGGGTCGGCCCGTAGCAAACCGCGCGTCAGCGCCATCCAACCCCGTTCGACGCCTTCCGGCAAGCGGAACGCAAGGCCCTCCGCCCGTGCCAGCCAACCCCGGCTGACCGCCTCGCTACCCAAGGCATCCGCGTATTCGCGGGCCAACCACAAAGCCGTACGAAATGCCGGAGAGTCCTGGCCCAGCCGACGAAAACCGGCGTAAGCAGCTGTGCGCTCCGCAATGGAGCGATCAACGTCGCGAAGCCACCACAGCGCGCGTCCCAAACCATCGTGCGCTGCAGGATCATCCTGGATCAGCAGGACGGACTCGAAAGCCTCCGCCGCTGCATTCCAGTCGGAAGCAGCGAGGAAATGATCACCCGCAGCCAGGCCTTCAGACACCGAGGCATTGACCATGTGTTCATTCTGCTCTTGGTGGTGGCTGCACCAACAGCCCTGCGGGGTCCCGGCCCGCAGCCGCCGTTCAGTCGCCCTGCTCCGGCTCGTCCGCTGAGCGCACGCTGCTATGGATGATGCCCAGTTCCTCCAGCTGCGCGGACATCCCGGCACCGTCCGGAGCATAGATCCAAGGGATTCCCGGCGTAGGTTGTCCCCCGGACTTCGACCTGCCGCCGGCGAGCACCGCCTCACCTACTGAGAGCTGCCGGATGGCGATTGCCCTGACGTTCTGCGGGTGGTGATGTGCAAACTCGGAATAGATGGCTTCGTCGTGCTGTCCGTCGTCGCCTACAAGCAGCCACTTGATGTGGGGGAACTCCTCTGCGAGGCGTTCCAGGGACGTGCGCTTGTGCTCCCTGCCGCTGCGGAACCAGCGGTCCGGGGTGGGTCCCCAGTCAGTCAAGAGCTTCGGCCCTGCAGGGTAGAGATTGCGGGACAGGAACCGTGACAACGTCGGCGCCACATTCCAGGCCCCGGTGGACAGGTACAGCACGGGGGCCGTCGGCGCCGTCCTGGCGATCCTCTCGTAGAGGACGGCCATTCCCGGCGTTGGTGTCCTCGCATGCTCATTGAGCACGAAAGTATTCCAGGCTGCCAGGAAGGGCCGGGGAAGGGCTGTCACCATCACGGTGTCGTCAATATCGGAGACCACACCGAAGTCTGCGTCATCCGCCACGATTTCCACCGGAGCCTCAACAATTCCGGAACTCCCCGATTGCAGGGTGATCGTGTGCCAGCCAGGATCCAGGGCTGCCTCAATGCGGACATCGACGACGCCTCCACGATCGGCTTCGACGTCGTGGACGGTGCCGGCAATCGTTACCTGTACGGAGGCGTGTGCAACGGGTGCACTGATGAAGTTCCGCCAGCCGCGCATGCTCTCCTGCAAGGGGTTGGCATGGCCGGCGGCGTCCCTCGGGTCACTACGGACAACCCGTGCCAGCACCCGGACCCAGGAAGTTGTGCCGTATCCGGTGTACGGGATGACGGTTTCCACCCGACCCCGCCGGATGGCGAGGCGCGTCTGGAACCTCAGCCACGCGTCGTCGAGCCTGACCGCGAGATGACGGCCCTTGTCGATTCCGGGCGAAAGGGGCTGGGCGTCGTCGCTCTTGGACAAAATGCGCGGTTTCTCAGGACGGCGAAACATGCGTCCAGTCTGGCATGCCCGGGCGGAAGGCTACGATACGGCGTTAAGCCAAGTAAGGACGGAGCCGTCGCCTTCAATGTGTTCGGCCAGTTCCGCGTTGAATTTTCGGCCGTAGTCTGCGGTGATGTGCTCCTGGAAGGCTTCCTCGTCGCGGTAGACCTCGAACACGAAATATTCCCGCGGATTGGTTTCGCGCGTGTACGGCAGGAACGTGACGTTGCCCGGTTCTTGCCGGACGTGCCCTGCGAGTTCTGCCATCATTTCAGCGACCCTGTTTTCGCTGCCTTCCTTGACGGTGAATTCCGCGTACAAGGTTTTGGTCATGTCCGGTCCTTTGGTCGATTGAATGGTTGTTGGTTAGTTCGGGGGCAATATTTCGCCCGAACCCCTGGGAATGAGTTCCGTCGGGACGACATACGTCTGCGGCGGGCGGTTGTCGCCGTCGATCCTTGCAAGGATCCGCTCGGCAGCGAGCTTTCCGATCCGTTCAGGGTGCTGGGCAATGACGGTGACTCCGGGCTCCATCATGTCGGCCAGGGTGAAGTCGTCAAATCCGACCAAGGCGACCTTGTGGTGCAACCGGAGGGTTTTCAGCGCCCGCATGGCACCGAATGTCACCAGGTTCTGACTGGAGAAAATCGCCGTGGGAGGGTTCTTGGAAGTGAGCAGTTCCTGTGCAGCCCGGAGGGCCGTTTCCTCGTCGTGAAGATTCTCGCGGACCGCAACCGTGGAGGTCGCGATGCCGGACCTGCTGATCTCGTTCAGGAACCCTGTCCGCCGTTTCACGGCGGTCTGGATATCGGTGCGGTCCCCAAGATAGGCCAACTTGGTGTGGCCATGCTTGATGAGATGCGCGGCTGCCGTCGCGGCTCCCACTTCGTTATCGGTGACTACTGCATCCGCCTCGATGCCCACGGGCTCGCGGTCGATGAACACCAACGGCAGGTCCCGTGAGTGTTCGGGGATCATGTACGCCTGGCTCTTGGCGATGGTGGTGAGAACAAGTCCATCCACCCGACGCCCCAGGAAAGCCGAAATCAGCTTCCGTTCGCGGTCCGGATCGTCATCCAGGCTTGAGGCGAAGACTGCGATCCCCCGCTCGCCAAGGGCATCTTCCATGGCGCGGTGGATCTCGCCGCTGAAGGGGTTGGACACGCTCGGAAGCAACAACCCGATGGATTGGGTCTTACGGCCGGATCGCTTCAGGCTGCCGGCGGTGATGTCCAGGTGGTATTGAAGTTGCTCCGTTGCCCGCAGGACCCGCTGGCGGGTTTCCTCCGAAACGCCTGGTTCGTCGTTGACCACCCTGGAGACCGTCTTGATGCCTACCCCGGCAAGGTCAGCAACGTTTTTCATCGTGGGCGGCCTGCGCGCAGGATCGGGTTGGTAACGATTAGACACCGTTGTCAAAGAAACACTCCTCAACTTCAATTAACACTTGACTGCATTGTGTGAGCTTGGTTACATGTTAGCTGACAACGTTGTCATGGGGGAATCACTCGCCATGAGCAGCCACAAAAAACAGGAGTTTCAATGTTGAGTTCCAAAGCTTCGAGGTCGGCAAAGACCCGCCTTCTTGCCGCTGGTGCAGTACTGACGCTGGGCGCGCTAAGCCTGACTGCCTGCGGCGGCGGCTCCTCGCCTTCGTCCAGCGCGGGCAGCAATGAAAAGATCGGCGTTTCGCTGATCGTGAAGACCACGTCCAATCCGTTCTTTGTGTCGATGCAGGATGGCGCCAAGAAGGCTGCCGAAGCTGACGGCGTTGATCTGAAGCTTGCTGCAGGCAAGGCCGATGGTGACGAAGACACCCAGATCCAGGCCATCGAAAACGCGATCTCCAAGGGCGATAAGGGAATTCTCATCACCCCCAACGGCCCGTCCGTGGTGGATGCCCTGAAGAAGGCCAAGGACGCCGGCTTGTTCGTTATTGCCCTGGATACCCCGCCGGACCCTGCCGACGCCGCTGACATCACGTTTGCCACGGACAACTTCGCCGCCGGTGAGCTGATCGGCAAGTGGACGGCCCAGCAGCTGGCGGGCAAGAAAGCTGTGATCGCACTTGTGGACCTCTTCGATGACAAGGTTGTGTCCGTTGACTATAACCGTGACCAGGGCTTCCTGACCGGCATGGGCATCGACACCGCCGACAAGAAGAAGAACGGCGACGAAGCCAAAACGGGCAAGTACACCGGCGGCAAGGGCGGCGAGTACGAAATCGTCGGCAGCCAGGCTTCCCAGGGCGCCGAAGACGGCGGACGTACTGCCATGGAAACCCTGCTGGCCAAGAACCCCAACATCAACGTCGTCTACACGATCAACGAGCCTGCAGCTGCCGGTGCCTTCGAAGCACTGAAATCCGCGGGCAAGGAAAAAGACGCCCTGATCGTCTCCGTTGACGGCGGCTGCTCAGGCGTGAACAACGTCAAGTCCGGCGTCATCGGCGCCACGGCACAGCAGTACCCGGTGAAGATGGCCGAGCTTGGCGTCAAGGCCATTGTCGACCTCGCAAAGACCGGCAAGAAGCCCGCCAACTCCGAGGGCCTGGACTTCTTCAACACCGGAGTGGAGCTCGTCACGGACAAGCCCGTGGACGGCGTGAAGAGCATCACCACCACCGACGCTTCCCAGATCTGCTGGGGCAAGTAAGTTCAGGAGCAAGCTAAAGTGACCCAGCAACAGACCGCCGGCCCCCCGAGCGCCGGGCACGCTGACCTGGCCGAGGAATTCCTTGACCGCCAAACGCCGCTCAGCAGAATCCGCAACATCCTCCACCGCTACCCCGCCCTCAGCCCGGCCATTGTCCTGCTGATCGCGGTGGTGGTCTTCGGACTCCTCAACGACCGCTTCCTGCGGGTGGAGAACCTTTCCCTGATCACCCAGCAGGTCGCCGTCGTCGGAACCCTGGCCATCGCCCAGACCCTCATCATCCTGACCGCCGGAATCGACCTCTCCGTCGGCGCGGTCATGATCCTGTCCTCGATGGTGATCGCGCAGATGGCCGTCGGCAGCGGAGTCCCGGGTCCCCTGGCCCTCATCGCCGGGCTGATCGTGGGACTTGCTGCAGGCGCCCTGAACGGTTTCCTCGTGACACGATTCCGGCTCCCGCCGTTCATCGTCACGCTGGGAACCCTGAACATCTTCATCGCCCTGACCCTGCTCTACTCCGGCGGCAGCACCGTCCGCGGATCCGCGATGCCGGGTGTGCTCACCTGGCTGGGAAGCACCTTCCCGATCGGGCCGGTCCGCATCTCCACCGGCGTCGTCATGATGCTCCTGCTGTACATCGCCGTCGCCTTCATCCTGGGCAAAACCGCCTGGGGACGGCACGTCTACGCCGTCGGAGATGACAAGGAAGCAGCCCGCCTTGCCGGTATTCCCGTCAACCGCGTCCTCATGAGCGTCTACCTTGCCGCGGGCGCAGTCCTTGCCGTCGGCGCATGGATCCAGATCGGCCGTACCAACGCCGCAAGCCCCAACGCCGGCGTCGATCTGAACCTTGACTCCATCACCGCCGTCGTAATTGGCGGAACCAGCCTCTTCGGTGGCCGCGGCTCCATCTGGGGTTCGCTGCTCGGGGCGCTGATCGTGGGCGTCTTCCGCAACGGACTCTCCCTGGCCGGCCTGGATGTCCTCTACCAGACCCTCGCGGTGGGCATCCTGATCATCATTGCCGTGTCCGTCGATCAGTGGATCCGAAAGGTCAAGTCATGACCATGACTGAATTTGCAGCCTCACAGACCGAAACCCGCGAGCCCATCCTTAAAGCCAGGAACCTCGTGAAGACCTTCGGCCGGGTGGTTGGCCTCGACGGTGTCAACCTTGACCTCTACCCCGGCGAAGTCCTGGCCATCATCGGCGATAACGGTGCCGGCAAGTCCACGCTCATCAAATGCCTTACCGGCGCCGAAGTTCCGGACACAGGAGAAATCTTCGTGTCCGGTCAGCAGGTGCACTTCAAACGGCCACAGGACGCCCGGCTCCACGGCATTGAAACGGTCTACCAAAACCTGGCCGTCTCGCCGGCCCTGGATGTCGCCTCGAACCTGTTCCTCGGCCGTGAAGAACGCCTTCCCGGGCCCCTGGGAAGCCTGTTCCGGATCCTCGACACCAAGGGCATGCGCAGGAAGGCCAAGGAAGAACTCACCCGGCTGGGCATTTCCACCCTGCAGGACGTCACCGTGCCGGTAGAGAACCTTTCCGGCGGCCAGCGCCAGGCAGTCGCCGTCGCCCGCGCCGCGGCCTTCGGATCCAAGGTGGTCGTCCTTGACGAACCGACGGCGGCACTGGGCGTCCGTGAATCCAACCAGGTACTGCAGTTGGTCCGCGACCTCCGCGACCGCGGCCTGCCTGTCATCCTGATCAGCCACAACATGCCCCACGTGTTCGATGTCGCCGACCGCATCCACATCCAGCGCCTGGGCAAATGCGCGGCCACCATCACCCCGCAATCCCACACCATGACCGACGCCGTCGCCATCATGACAGGTGCGGCCAAAGCCTGACGGGCGCCGCCCACCTTCCGTTCCAGCACCGCACAATCCGCTCCAGCGGAACCCCCTTCTCCGTCCGCGGACCTGCCCACAGGTCCGCGGACGGATCCACACCCGGCCGACCAGCCGGCACCGACGAAAGAACCCAGATGCACAAGCCTCCCCCCGGCCCCTCCGCCCAAGACCAGCTGGATGTTGTTGTGATCGGCGAAGCCCTGATCGACATCGTTAATACCCCGGAAGGAACCATCAGCTATCCAGGAGGATCCCCGGCGAATGTCGCCTATGGCCTTGGCCGGCTCGGCGTATCCACGGGGTTGCTCACAGCAATCGGCGAAGACGACCACGGGAACGCCATCACCAACCATCTCCAGAGCGCAGGCGTCCGGCTCCTTCCGGGTTCAACGTCCCTTGAACGCACAGCCACCGCTACTGCCACGTTGGCGGCAGATGGCTCGGCCAGCTACGAGTTCGATATCGCCTGGGAGCTGGCTCCAGTGGCGCCCGCCATGGTCCCGAAAGTCCTTCACACCGGCTCTATCGCTACTTTCCTGGCCCCGGGAGCCTCCACCGTCCGCTCCCTTCTTGAGCAAGGACACAAGTCGTGCCTTGTCACGTATGACCCCAATATCCGCCCTGCACTGCTTGGTAGCCATGCTGAAGCGAAGAGAGTCTTCGAGGACCTGCTCCCGCTCACGGACGTCGTAAAGCTCAGCGACGAAGATGCCCACTGGCTCTACCCAACGTCGTCTCCGGACGAGGTCACGTCCCGCCTGCTCGCACATGGTGCGCGCCTTGCCGTCATCACCCTCGGCGCTGACGGCGCCCTCCTCGCCACGGAGAATGCGAAGCTCAGCATCCCTTCCGTGAAAACCGAGGTTGCCGACACCATCGGCGCCGGTGACTCCTATATGTCCGCCCTCATCTTCGGCCTTTTGGCAGAGGGCGAAGAGGGATTTGCGCCGGGAGCACTGGAAACCATCGGAAGAACTGCCTCGATGGCCGCAGCAATCACGGTCAGCCGCTCCGGAGCCAACCCACCCACCGTTTCGGAACTGCAGGCACGGCTGGACATGTCATCCAGCGCAAGGCTTTCTGTTTCGCGGTAACCACGGTCATTCTCCCGATGGCCTGACTCTTCGATCAAACGGCTGAATCACGACGGCGGCTGGTCGCCCTTTCGGTTCCGAGGAACCAGCGGTTCCCTGGGAACCGTGGCGACCTGCCGCCGTCGTGCGTTTCCCCTCACAGCGACCTTTGACGTATCGCAGGTCACATCGTATGATTAATGAATCGATTCAAGACTCAAGTCGATCCACATGTAACCTTCCTCATACTGAATGAGCACCGCATTGTTCAGTCCTGGATTGGAAGAGTTTTTGTTCCTTGCCAACGACGACAAAGGAGTTCAGCGAATGACCGTCACGCACCGGAGGGATACCCCTTCCACCCAGGACGAGGCCATCGGCCGGAAGGACCCGAAGAAAGCCGCAATGAGCGGCTGGATCGGAAGCGCGCTGGAGTACTACGACTTCGCGCTCTATTCCCTGGCCGCGACGCTGCTTTTCCCAACGATCTTCTTCCCCACGGAGAACCCCACCGTAGGCATCATCGCTTCCCTGGCCACCTATGCCGTGGGATACGTCTCCCGCCCGCTTGGCGCAGTGGTCCTGGGTGCTTACGGTGACAGGCATGGGCGCAAGAAGGTCCTGGTCTTTGCAATGCTGCTGATGGGGTTCGCTACTTTCGCGGTAGGACTCCTGCCAACCTACGGCCAGGTGGGGCTTCTGGCTCCCGTCCTCCTGGTAATCCTGCGCTTGATCCAGGGCTTCGCCGTTGCTGGCGAACTCGGCGGTGCCAGCGCGATGATCGTAGAGCACTCCCCCGATGCCAGGCGCGGCTTCTTCGCGAGCTTCAGCCTTCAGGGCACGCAGGTGGGATCCATCCTCGCAACGGCTGTCCTCATTCCGCTCGCCGCCCTCCTGCCGGATGACCAGTTCCATTCGTGGGGCTGGCGGCTGCCTTTCCTCCTCAGCGCCGTCGTGATTTTGGCCGGCTACATTATCCGCCGCCGCGTGCAGGAGCCACCCGCATACCTGGCGCAGTCGGAAGAGCCCGGCACCAAACGCCGGTTCCCCCTCGCAGACCTCCTGCGCACCCACCCGTGGGTCCTGGTCCGCTGCGTTGCAATGACGTTCACGAACGTCATCGGCATGGCCACCCTGATCTTCGGCGTATCGTTCGCCACCCAGAAGAGCTATGGCAACGGCTTCTCAAGCAGCGAATTCCTCTGGGTAACCATGGCAGCAAACGTAGCCGCAGTGGTAACTATCCCATTGTTCGGGGCACTGTCGGACCGGCTTGGCCGGCGGACACTCATGGTTGCAGGCGGCATAGCCGGTGGCTTGTTGACCATGGTGTACCTGTGGGCGATCGAACAGGGTAGCCTGCCGCTGATCTTCGTCTGCGTTGTCATCGTTCAGGGCATCCTGTTCCAGATGTGGAACGCCACCTTCGCCACGTTCTTCCAGGAGCAGTTCCCCATGCGGATGCGGGTGACAGGCTTCGCAGTCTCGCAAAACATCGGCCTCATGATCGCCTCGTTCTTCCCCAGCCTGTTTACTGCCATGGCTCCTCCCGGATCAGCGAACATCCCCATGGTCATCGGCCTGACCACTCTGGGCATCTGCCTCGTCTCGGCGCTGGCCACCCTGTTGTCTTCGGACACCAAGGGAAAGACTCTCGAGGACCTTGAGGTCCGCTAGCCTTGGCTCCGCCGGAAGCAGGGTTTCTCCGCCAACGCGGCCCGGATCAGGTCAGAGTTGGATGCCGGTGTATTTGGTTTCCTGGTAGGCCTCAAGGCCTTCAATGCCCCCTTCACGGCCGAGGCCTGATTGTTTGGTCCCGCCGAACGGTGCGGCCGGGTTGCTGATGAGCCCACGGTTGATGCCTGTCATGCCGGCATCAATCGCGTCCGCAACGCGCAGTGCCCTGGTCAGGTCCTGGGTGAAGATGTACGAAGCCAGGCCGTAGGGAGTGGCATTCGCTTCCACGACGGCTTCTTCTTCGGTGTCGAAGGTGTAGATCGCTGCGACGGGGCCGAAGATTTCTTCTTCCCTGATGCTGGCGTCGGCGGGAATGTTGGTTAGGACGGTGGGCTGGTAGTAGTAGCCGGGGCCGTCGATGATCTGGCCCCCAGTGAGGCAGGTTGCGCCCTTGGCGAGGGCGTCCACGACGAGATTGTGGACGGCGGCGCGTTGCTTGTGATCGATCAGTGGCCCTAGACCGGTGCCGGGTTCGTGGCCGTTGCCGACGTTGACGGCGGCGAGGCGCTCCGTGAAGCCTTTGGTGAACTTGGGAGCGATGCCGGCCTGGACATAGATCCGGTTGGCTGCGACGCAGGACTGACCACCGTTGCGGAGCTTGGCGAGGTAGGCCCCTTCGATCGCGGTATCTAGGTCCGCGTCGTCGAAAACGATCAGTGGTGCGTTCCCGCCAAGTTCCATGGAGGTGTTCACGACGTTCTGCGCGGCTTGGGCCAGGAGTACCCGGCCGACTTCGGTGGAGCCGGTGAAGGAGATTTTTCGGATCCGTTCGTCATTCATGATGGCGCTGATCAGATCGCGGGAGTTGCTCGTCACGACGACGTTCACTACACCGGCGGGCACGCCTGCTTCCTGAAGGACCTGGGCAAGCAGCAGGGAGGTAAGCGGGGTTTGGGCGGCAGGCTTGAGGATGGTGGTGCAGCCAGCGGCCAAGGCCGGGGCGATCTTGCGGGCGCCCATGGCCAGTGGGAAGTTCCACGGGGTGATCAGCAGGGAGGGGCCGACCGGGCGTTTGGACACTGCCATGTGGTAGCTGGAGCCAGGTTCGACGCCGAACTGGCCTTCGGTGTGGATCCGTCCGGCGGATTCTGCGAACCAGCGGAAGAACCCTGCGCCGTAGTCTACTTCGGATTGGGCTTCGGCCCAGGGCTTGCCCATTTCATCCACGATCAAGCGGGCGAAATCGTCGCGGCGGGCGACGATGCCCTGATACGTTCGGGCGAGGATGTCGGCACGGTCCCTTGCCGGTGTTGCTGCCCAAGCATCCTGGGCAGCGCAGGCGGCATCCAGTGCCAACGCACCGTCTTGGATAGAGCCGTCGGAAACGTGCGCCACCGTTTCGCCGCTGGCGGGGTTGATGACCGGCAGCGTGGCTCCTGTGCCGGATGATATCCATTCCCCGCCGATTAGCAGCCGGGTTTCAATGAGGTTCAGGGTCGTTCCAGTACTCATGGGCATTGCTCCACTTTCAGACGTTGTTTGGGAAGGGGCGCAGGGCCCGACTGATGCCGGGCCCTGCGGGGGGCCTAGAAGGCGGTGTATCCGCCGTCTACCGGGAGCGTCGCTCCGGTGATGTAGGACGCTTCCTTGGATGCGAGGAAGAGGATGGCGTCGGCGATCTCCTCGGGGGTGGCGAGGCGTTGGAGCGGAATTTGGCCCTCGCGCTGGCGGCGATAGGCCTCGGGGTCGGGCCTGCGCTGGATTGATGCTTCGATGACCGGAGTAATGGTTAGCCCCGGAGCGACAACGTTGACGCGGATGTTCCGTGGAGCCCACTCGATCGCGGCGCCCTTGGCGAGCATGATCAGGCCGCCCTTGGCCGCGGAGTACAGGACCTGGCCAGGCATTCCGACCATGCCCAGCCGTGAACTGACCAAGACGAAGGAGCCTCCCGCCTCGGGCATCAGTGGTGCGAAGTGCTTCATTACCAAGAAGGCGCTGAGCAGGTTGCTGTGGAGCACATTCTTTGCATCGTCATGGTCCATCTCCGTCAGCGGGCCGGTGACTTGCAAGCCGTGGTTAATGACGACGACGTCGACCGTGCCGAACGCTTCGGCGGCCTGCCGGGCGAGGCTTTCGACAAAGGCTTCGTCGTTAAGGTCTCCCGGGACGTACAGGTCATCTGTGTGCGCGGTATCGAGGTGCTCCCTGCGGCCGGTGAGCAGCAGACGGGCACCTTCGCGACGGAAGTGCGAACTCACCGCCTCACCGATTCCACTGCTGGCTCCTGTCACCACGACAGTGGTTTTGTCTAATCTCAAGTCAGTCACTCCATCGTGAGGTTGATTGTTCGATGTGGGTTGGGGGCGAAGGCCCGTCCCCCAGCGGTTAATTGAGGAATCCGCGCGCGTCCACCGGCCACCGTTCCAGTGGCGCTCCGGTGCTGTCGGTGACGATGTACTCCTCGAAATTGACCACCACCGGGCAGACGTGGTTTGGCACCACGGGTAGCACGCTCCCGACGCGGGGATGGAATCCGTCCCCGGGCAGAGGAAGGAAGCCGTTGTACTCGTTGTGGGTTTTGACGTGTGGTCTGACGTCGAGGTTCTGCTGGGTTGCGAACGCCTGCATCCGGTCGATGTTGTCCTGCATCACGTCGGACAGCACGATTGGTGAGGGCGTATCGATCCGATCTACGAGCGTCCCTAGAGCTTGCTGAATGCGGTTCACGCTGTGTTCCTTATTCTTCATGTCCTATGCCTCCGTGCAGACCATCTGGATCTCGACCGGGCTCCTGCGCGGCAGGCCGGCAACACCGATCGCAGTACGGGCGTGCCGTCCGTTTTCACCCAGCACCCCGATGAGCAAGTCACTGGCTGCATTGGCGACCTGCGACTGCAGGCCGAAGTCCGGTGTACTGGCCACAAAGACAAGCATCTGCACGATGCGGACCTTGTCCAGGTCGCCCACTGCTTGGACGGCGGCAGCAAGTGCGTTGAGCGCTGCATGGCGGGCAAGCTCCTGGGCTGTTTCAAGCTCAACCTCGCGGCCGACGATGCCGGTGCCCAGAAGTTCGCCGTCTTTGTACGGCAGTTGGCCTGAGATGTAAATGCTGGAGTCCACCGAGCGGTGTTGAAGGTAGTACGGGTTGTGAGCGAGGCTGGGCAATTTCAAGCCGAAAGCACGCAACCGGTCATATGGCGAGCCGGACACGCCATTGGCGACCAGCCCGATGCGAGAATCAGCCGGGGTAAAGGGAAGACTCATATCGACGCTTTCACTAGCTGTGGGAAGAGGACTGTCCGGCCGGGGAAACCTGCATACTGTGGACGCTCATGAACCGTTCCGGACGTACGAAATCCAGGCCGTCGAACGTCTGTAATCCGAGTGCCTCCCGGGCGGCGATCTCGCCATATCCAGCGGCCATTTTGAAGCCCCCGCCGGAGAACCCGGTGGCGCAGTAGACCCGGCTACCGGCGTCCAAACGCCCGAGCAGCGGGTTTCGGTCGGTAGTGAAGAGGTCCGGGAACGCATCCGAGCGGACGATGTTTGGATACAGACCGGGGAAGAACTCACTCACCGTCTCGGTCGTCTCCGCAACCTCTGCCGGAGTAAGTTCCCTGGGAACCGCATCCGGGTTCCGTGTAGGCGTTGGCCGGAAATTCAGCGTTGCCTTGACGGTGACCCCGTCAACTGCGGGTGCACCATACATGGATCGGTCTCCGGAGAGCCGCACGAAGACGGGGAACCGTTCTGGAGAGAAGAGTGCGGGATTTTTCGCGACGAACCACGTGAGGAAGACCCTGTTGGGTTGGGTGTGTGCCTGGAGCGACTCCGGCATGAGCTTCTGTGACCAGCCGCCGGACGCGACGATGACATTCTCGAACGTCCAGGACTTGTCCCCGGAGGTCACCACAACGCCGTCTACGGTTTCCCGGATCCCGTCTACCGGGGTGTTGGTTAGTACTCTGGCACCGTTGGCCTCGGCTGCGGAGATCGCAGCCGTGACGGCCCGGTCCGTCCTTAGAGCGCCACCGTTGGGGTCGAATACAGCGATATCGTCCGCACGCAGGTTGTGCTGCGGGTACCGCTCGGCCATCTCGGCATGGGAGAGAATCTGGTGCGCGACTCCGGTCACCCGCGCCGACTCGAGCAGCTGTGGAATGTACGGGCCATTCGCCGTGCCAATGTAGATTCCACCGCAGCGCAAAAGGATGTCCTGTCCGGTTTCGTCCTCAAGCTCGGCCCAGAGCCGTTGGGAGCTGTGCAGGATGGGGTTGAAGCCCGGATTTAGGTTGAGCATTCGGAACAGGCGGGTGTCGCCGCCAACGGCGCTGCGTCCGTGGGCAGGGAGCTGCGCTTCGAAGCCGACCACCGAATCGGACAGCCGGGAGGCCTGCCAGAGGGCCATACTGCCAATGGTGCCGAGGCCGATGACGGCCAATTTTCCATCTGTCATTTCAGAGCACTTTCTCGAGGAAGGACTGGGTGCGGGACTCTTGCGGGTTGGCGAGGACTTCCCGGGCGTCGCCGCGTTCGACGACGTAGCCGTCGTCCATGAAGATCAGGGAGTCGGCCACTTCGCGGGCGAAGCCCATCTCGTGGGTGACCACCACCATGGTCATGCCCTTCTTGGCCAGCTCTTTCATGACTGTCAGGACTTCTCCGACCTTTTCGGGGTCCAGTGCAGATGTTGGTTCATCAAAGAGCATGATCTCCGGGTCCATGGCCAGGGACCGTGCGATCGCCACGCGTTGCTGCTGCCCACCGGAGAGCTCGGCCGGGTATCGGTCACCAAACGCGCCGAGCCCGACACTTGTCAATAGTTCCTGGGCTCGTTTGGCTGATTCCTTCTTGTCCGCGCGCTTGACCAGGACCGGTCCGGACATGACGTTCTCCCGGGCGGTCATGTTCGGAAACAGGTTGAAGGACTGGAAGACCATTCCAACCCTGGTGCGCTGCTGGGCCAGCTTCTTCGCTGGCAGGGCGTGGTAGGCCTTATCGGTTTCGTAGTAGCCGAAGTCCTCGCCGTTGACCTTCAGGACACCGGAGTCCACGATCTCAAGACCGTTGATGCAGCGAAGGATAGTGGACTTTCCCGAGCCGCTGGGGCCGATGATGCAGCAGATCTCTCCGCTGGCGATCTCCAGGTCGATGTCCTTCAGGACTGTCTTGGGCCCAAAGGACTTTCGGATTTTCTGGGCGAGGATAGTGCCGTCGGTGTTCATCGGGCGATACCTTCCGGGTCTGTCAGGACAGCGGGTTTCGACTTCCGGGGAAGCCGGGCGGTTGCGCGGGAGTACTTCTGTTCGAGCTTGGACTGCGGGTAGCTCAGCAGCAGGGTCATGACCAGGTACCAGAGGCTGGCCACGATGAGCAGCGGGATGGTCTCAAAGGTGCGGGCGTAGATCAACTGGGTGCTCTGCAAAAGCTCGGCCACGCCGAGGACGCTGACCAACGACGTTTCCTTGAACATTCCGATGAACTGATTGCCGGTTGCCGGAATGATGGACGGCATGGCCTGAGGGATGATGACCTTGCGCATCCTCATGGATGCGCTCATTCCGAGCGAGTCGGCGGCCTCGAGCTGGCCCTTGCCAACCGCGGAGAAGCCGCCGCGGATGATCTCGGCCATGTAGGCAGCCTGGTTGAGGGTAAGGCCCACGAGTGCTGCGGTGATCGGGCCCATGATCGTGTTGACGTCGATGACAGTGCTGATGTCAGTGAACGGGATCCCGATTCTCAGGTTGGGGTAAAGGGCGGAGATATTGAACCAGAAGATCAGCTGCACCAAGACCGGGGTACCCCGGAACAATGTGATGTAGAGTCCGGCTGTCATGGAGACCGGCTTCACATGCGAAGCCCGCATGATCGCAAGGGCAAGCCCGAGCAAGGTTCCCAGTGCCATGCTCGCAACCGTGAGGAAGATCGTGAGCATGAGCCCGCGCAGGATCGTCTCAGCGAAGAAGTACTTCCCAACGATCTCCCACTTGAAGTTGGAGTTTGTCAGGACGGAGGTGAGAATCCCGACGCCGACGAGGATGCTAAGGATCCACCCTGCATATTCGGAGCGGGTCCGAAGCCGGAGCCGTGGCTTGAGGGCTGCATCAATGCTTCCCATGGCAGCTTTGTTTCCTTTGTCGATTGCCGTTGTCATTCAGGCACCTGCTAGTTCAGCTTGGCGTCGGTGATGGCCCCAAACTCGAGGCCCCAGGTTTTGAGCGCCTCTTTGTACTCCGGGTCCCCGAGGATCGATTGGACTGCTGCCTGGATTGCCGGGGTCAGCGGCGAGCCCTTCTTCAGCGCAACTGCCGTGATGCCGGTTCCCCCGACGTTGAGGGGAGGGGTTAGCATCTGGAAGGAGCCCGGCTGCTGCGTCTGTGCCCAGGCGAGTGCCGTGGTGTCGTAGAGGATGCCGTCGATCCGCTTGGAGTGCAGCTGTACCAGGGCTTCCTGGATGTTGGGCAGCGTCACAGCGTTGATCGCGGGCTGTCCCTTGGAGGTGCAGGTCATCTCGTTCAGGGCCGGAAGGCGCAACAGTTGGCCGGTGGAACCCTGGGTGACGGCGATGTTCTTCCCACATAGGGTCTCGTTCGTGAGTTTCTGCGGGTTTCCGGCGGTCACCCCGATGGAGCTGCCAGCCTTGAAGTAGTCGATCATGTCCACGACCTTGAGCCGGTCCTCGGTCTTGGCCATGGTCGAAACCGTGAAGTCGAAGCGTCCGCCGTCAAGGCCCGGAATGATGGTGTCGAACTTCGTGTCCTCGAACTTCACCTTTACGCCAAGCTTCTTGGCAATAAGCCGGGTGATGTCCGGGTTGAGGCCGATCGGGGTTTTGTTGTCTTCGGCAAGGAAGACGGTCGGCGGGTAGTGCAGGTCCGCGGCCACCGTGAGCTCGCCCTTGTCCTTGTAGGACTTCGGCAGGAGGCTCACAGCCTTCGGATCTGGCTGGACACCCTCCGAGATGTCCCTCAGGCCAAGTTCGGTGGGGCTGGCCGAAGGTTCACTACTGGCGGCGTTGCCGCATGCGCTCAAGCCAATAAGGAGGGCCAGTGCGGCCACAGCGGCGTGGACCTTGTTTCGTGTCTTCATCGTGTTTTCCTTGGAATTTCTTTGGGTTGGGATGGTGGGGTTACAGGAAAGGCGTGCAGTGGTGCCCGCTGGACGCGGTAATGAACGGGACGGAGCCTTGCGTCACCTCACGGGTTCGCCGTCGAGGTCTGGACCGCAAGGAACCGGTCAGGGCTTATGAGCGGGATCGTGTTGTCACTGGCGCCTTGAAGGGCGTAGTCCGCGGCGATTTCGCCGAGCGCAGGTGCAAGCTTGAACCCATGCCCGGACAGGCCCGTGAGGACGGTAATGCGGTCCTCACTACCAAGCCGCCCAACGATCCCGTGGCCGTCCTGGGTGTAGCCCTCCATGTAGGCGGCGACCCGGACAGGATCTGGATAGAGTGCCGGGAAGGAATCGGCGACGAGTTGCCTGAATGCCGTTATTTCGTCGACGGGGACTGTCCGGTCGAGGGCGTCGGGGTCAGCCACCAGACGGTTGACGGTGCCGGACAGGCCTAGTTTCAGCCCGTTTCCGTCCATCGCCGGCAGTCCATAGAACTCTTCAGGCGTTGTGCGTATGAAGCATGGGAAGTTGGCCGGATCAAATGCCCCGCGTTCCTTCGTGACGAACCACGCTGATACCGCCTTGCGAACCTGCAGGAGTGGCGCGAGTTCCGGAAGCAGCTTCGCCGCCCAGGGGCCGGTAGTGACTACAACGTGGTCGTATCGCTCGTTTCGTCCATGGGCGCTGACCCAGACCCCGCCGTTTTTGACTTCCACCCCTTCGACCGGGGTGTAGGTGCGTAGTTGGGCGCCCAGCGACTTGGCCCGGTAGGCGGCCTTCAGCACCGCAAGCTCAGGGCGAAGATAACCTGCTTCACGGTCAAGGACCACGGCGTCACCCTCGTGGAACGGATGGTGCGGCCAGCGGGTGCGTGCCTCGTCGAGCGGAATGATGGAGGCGTCGACCCCGAACTTATCGATGGAGTTGCTGACGTTGGCCATCTGCGATGAGGACTCCCCCAGCATGAGATTGCCGGCAAGTGTGAGCAGATTGGTGCCTGTTTCACCCTCGAGTTGTTGCCAGAGTGCCTTGGCAGTTCGAAGCAGTGGCACGTATTCAGGGTCTTCGAAGTAGGCGGTGCGGAAGATACGGGATTCGCCCGCATGGGCGCTACGGTCATGGGCAATTCCGAACTGCTCGTACCCGACTACATCCACGCCCTGTGAAGCCAGGCGCCAAGCGGACATGCTGCCCGCGGTTCCGAGCCCGATGACGGCCACTCTCTTCTTGGTGGTGCTCATTTCTTAAACCTCCTGGGTTAGGACCATCACGAGTCCGTCAGCGGCGATCGCGGGACTCGTGGTGATGATCATGGGTATCCCGGCTTGATTCGCCCTTACTTCGTGGATGACGTCGCCGAAAAGGTCACTGACCTGTCCAAGAAGCCCGCCCTTGGAGACAGGCTTGCCAAGTTCGACGGTCGGTTGCCACCAACCACGCACCGGCGAGCGAATCCAACTCCACCCTTGCTGGTGCTCGGTCTGGCCACGGGTCTGCTCTACGTCATAGGGGAGCATTCCCAGGGTCGCAGCCACATTCCGCAGGCCCCTGACATGAATGGCGACAGCCTTGGGGTCGATGATCCCGCTGCCTCCTGCCTCAGCGGTGATCGCCGGAATACCGGCATCTGCGGCAGCAGAACTCGTGGTGCCGGTTGTGACCCGCGCATCGGCAGGCTGCCTGATCACATGCTCGGTCCCGTACGCCACCGCGATCCGCCGCGCAGCCTCACCAACGGGTGACTCGTCGTAAATAACTACCGGCTCAATAGCTTCCGGCAGATCTCCGGAATGCAGGTCTATGACGTAGTCGGCTCCCCGGATGAAGCGCTCGAACACATGGTGTGCCAGCACGTCCGAAAAGCTGCCCTTCGGGTCGCCGGGGAAGCACCTGTTCAGATTCTTGCCATCCACTGGAACGATGAAGGGCGTTCGGCCCATGTAAGCCGGGACGTTGACCACGGGAACCGCGGTGATGATCCCCCTCAGTTCCGCAGGATTGACCCCCGAAACGAACTCCCGCAGGGCAGCCATGGCCGCGTACTCACAGCCATGGACCCCTGCGAGAACCGTCAGCCGAGGCCCGGTCTCCCGGCCATGGATCTCGATGTACGGCACATCCAAACCGCCGCCAGGGAGAGCAGGGATGTGGAAGTGGCCGCGAATCACGGGCTCTTGGCTTCCGAAGCCACCATGCATTTGGGTGTCCTATCCGACCGAACTGTCGGACAATCGTGTCCGACATGATTGTTTGATACTATCGTTTGGTGATCTAGTGTCAAGGCCCACTCCAAAGTGCGGGTGGCTGCCATTAGCCGATAGGGGTGTGAGCGCAATGGAGAGTCAACCTTCCTCCGAGCCAGCAAGGACGTCTCTCGCGAGAACGCTCGCGCCTCGGGTTGCGGAGCGAACAACACTGGTGGATCAAGTGGCGCACCGAATCAGGAGGGAAATCATCCTGGGGACCCTCGACCCTGGCCGGCATCTTGTGGAAAAGAGGCTCGCCGAAGATCTGTCCGTAAGCCGCGGGACAGTCCGCGAGGCCCTGACGCGCCTTGCCGCAACCGGGCTGGTCGAATTCTCGCCGGGTTCGGGTAATAGGGTTCGATACTTCAGCGATGGCGACATCGCCGAGATCGGGGAAGTCTTCGCAGCGCTCGAAGGGCGGGCGGCCATGCACGCGGTACTTCCCCCGCCCGTGGAGGTTGAGAAAGAGCTAAGGCGCATCGCCGAGCGCATGCGGGGGCTTCGTCTGCCGGAGGACGTAGACGATCTCATGAGGTTGGACCGTGAGTTCCATGGAACGCTGATGAATCAGCAGCCAAAGACCAAACTGGTGGAGGCATGGCAGAGTCTGGAGTCGCTTCTCGCGGTCATGATGGTGCCGATAATGCGGCGCGGCGTTGGTACCGCCGACAGCCAGGCGGACAGGCATCTCCTGCTGGTCGACGCGGCAATGAGCGGAGAGCCCGAACTGCTCATCAAGGGTCTCGAAGAGCACTACTACCAGATCTGATATCTGGATACAGCGAACGGCCTCTCATGGTTCACAAGAGGCAGCTTGAGGTCCGCTAGCTGGACGACGCTTGGGTCGCCCGCCTCCGCAGCCATGCACGGCGCACCTGCTCGCGGATGGTGCGCTGGCTACGCCGGCTGACCAAGATCACTGCAGCAACGCCGGTGACAAGGACTGCTGCGCCACCAACAGCCACGGCCCATCGGGCACCGAACTCTGTGCCGATCCAGCCCATGAGGGGTGCTCCGATTGCCGTGCCGCCTTGCAGGATGGCCAAGTACAGCGCGAGGACGCGTCCCCGGAATTGGGGCTCGACCGACAGTTGGATGGTGGTGTTGCAGCTGTTGAGGAACGTGATGGAAGCAAGTCCCACCGGGACGAGGACGGCCGCGTAGATCCAGAAAGTTGGCGAGATGCTGGCCAGTAGGGTGAAGACACCGAGGCACAGCGCGCCCCCGAGCATGAAGCGCAGTCGTGGACCCGAGCGGCGGGCCGCAAGCAGGGCACCGGCGAGGGTACCCACGGCCATGATGGAGCCAAGAAGGCCGAATTCTTCAGGTCCCATGCCAAACTCCGCCGTGGACATCAAGGAGTTCGTCACTTGGAAGTTCATGCCAAAGGCACCCAACAGCCCCACCATCAGCAAAATGAGGACCAGGTCAGGGCGTTGGCGCACGTACTGCAGGCCTTCGGTTAATTGGTGCTTGCCGCGGGCCACCGGCGTTGCCGGCTCCAGCTCGGCGGCCTTAACCCGGGAGAGGGAAACGATGACGGCCACAAAGCTCGCTGCGTTGAGAAGGAACACCGGACCCGTGCCGATCCATGCAATGAGCACCCCGGCGATGGCAGGGCCGGTCAGCCTGGCGCTGTTGAAGGATGCAGAGTTCAGCGCCACGGCGTTGGAGAGCTTCTCCGGGCCAACAAGTTCCGACACGAACGCCTGCCGGGCCGGTCCGTCGATTGCGGCAGCCAGTCCCAGGGCAAGGGCGGCGAGGTAGACGTGCCACAACTGGGCCACGCCCGTTACCACCAGAAGGCCAACGATCAGCCCGCAGATTCCCATGGCCGTCTGGGTCCAGAGGAGGATCACGCGCTTGCGGTAGCGGTCGGCCAGGACGCCCGCATACGGCCCAAGAAGGAGCATGGGCAGGAATTGCAGCGCCGTGGTGATGCCCACTGCGGTTCCGGAGTGATTCGTGAGGACCGTCAGGACCAGCCAGTCCTGTGCCACCCGCTGCATCCAGGTACCGACGTTGGACACCAGCGCACCACCAGCCCAAAGCCGGTAATTGGGGCTCTCGAGGGCACGGAACATGGCACTCACTTGGCGCTCATCTCCTGCATGATGCGCGCGGCCCGGCTGAGCGTCAGCCGATCCTCCGCACTGAGTCCCGCTACGCGCTGGGCCAGCCAGGCAGTCCGCTGGCTGCGGGCCTCGGCCAGGACTTCCTGGCCCGCCGGAGTAATGCTGATGTGGACCTGCCGGCCGTCTTCGGGGTTGGCCTGCCGGGACACGAAACCTTGCCCGGACAGGGCGTTCACGATCCGGGTCATCGACGGTGCCTGGACGTGCTCCAGCTCGGCCAGTTCCCGTAACGTCTGCGAACCGGAGTTGAGGTGGGCGAGCACCGTGTACTGCCCAGGGGTAATCACCTCGCCGGTCGCTTCGATTCGCAGCCTGCGTGATGTTCGCATCACTGCGGTTCGAAGATCAATGGCAAGGACGTCGGCTTGAATCTCCGCCGGTCCGTCGTCGATAGCTGCGCTCACAGGGAGACGCCTCCTGAGGTTTGGCATAATAGTTAGCAGTGCTAATTAGCTCCGCTAACTATTATGATCCTCCCCCGGCGGCCTGTCCACGGAATGTGATCAGGCCAATGCCACAGTCACGCCCTGCTATGGACCACCTCTTCGTTGACCGACGAGCCCGGGGCGGCGGCCAACTCCTCCACCAGCTTCCGGGCGCCGCGCACTGCGATGGCCACGCTCATCAGGGTCGGGTTCATGGCAGTAGCCGTCGGAATCAGCGCGTTCCCACCGACCACCAAATTTCCGTAGCCCCATACACGTGACCATGGGTCCGCAACGGACGTACCGTCGTCGGATGCGCCCATACGCATGGTCCCCTGGTAGTGGAGGCTGGAGCCGTTTGGCATGAGCCGCGGTTCTGCTACGAAGACCCCCAGCGCCTTGCCCGCCCGGAGCAGCCGTGCGGTGGCATCTTCGATTTCAACGTGCTCCCTCTCGGTGAGGGCGTAGCTGATGGTCATGTTCGGGAAACCGCGATAGTCCAGCTCGTTGTCGTCAAAAGTCACGCCGTCCTCAAAACGCGGGTGCTTGCGCATGCCATAGCCCATATTTACGTAGCCCCAGCGGTTCCGTGCGTAAGGAGCATCAGGGGCCATGGGGAACGGTGTCGTTTCGGAATACATGACCTGGACGGAGAAGGGATGCTCCGGTTCCGAGAAGGGGATCCGGTTGACGGCAGCCACGGGATCGGCTGGGTTCTGGGCGCGCCGTGCAAGTTCGGCCTCCAGATCCGATTCGCTCGCAAACCGTTCCATCTTCTCCGGATCAAGGGCGACTGTGGAGATGACCACCGGATGTTCCGTGAGGTAGTGGCCCAGCGCGGCAGGCCGAACGCCGGAAGCCCACAGCAATTGCGGCGACCGGAAAGCATCCGCGGCCACCACGACTACGTCTGCCGGGACAAAAGTGGTTTCTCCCGTGCGAAGGTTTTCCACAGTGACACCGGTGGCCCGTTTTCCCTCCGTTTCCACCCGGCGTACCAGGGTGAGATCACGGAGTTCGAAGCGCCCGGACAACGGAGACCCGGGATCGATGAGTGGACCGAGGACAACATCGGCACCTGCCCATCGCATGGAACCGTCAGGCTGGGGATCGCCCGCGACGGGCAGGGTACCCACCCCATAACCCTCCGGCAGCTCGCCGGCGAACTCTTCTTCCAGGAGCGACCGAATGGCGGCCCCGACTCCCGAATCGGCGAACGCTGCGCTCTGCACATGGAGGAGGCCCTTCGCCGAGGTGATGAGGTTCTCCCACTCGTCGTCGGCGATGAACGGGATCTTCTCACTAAAAGCCGGCGACGGCGTTGCGCACGTCCAGTGCGCCCCCTGCCCACCGACGTTGGTCGCCGCCGCTGCGGCCGGGAAAGTTTGGGCGTGGGCCGACCCCGGTCCGCCGAAATCAAGGAGGTGGGTACCTTGGCGGGCGGTGAACATGCCTTCAGTCACGGTCCCGGCAGGAATACCCAACGACTCCCGGAACGCGCCGGACTGCGGCCCCTGCGACATCTCCCGTGCCCTGGCCTTCTGATCGGGGTCGGCAATGTTGCGGACGCTTTCGCCTGGCCGGCCGGTCAACTGCGGGCCGGCTTCAAACATGATCACGTGGGCGTCGGGGGTGCCTTCAACCAGCAACCGTGCGTACGTTGAGCCGATCGGCCCGCTGCCAACAATGGCAATGGTCGGATTCTTGGACATTGTTTCTCCTTGGTGCAAGGTCAGGCCGAAAGGGTTTCGGAGACTTCTGGGCGGGTGGTTTGTGGTTCGTCCGCCAAGCGTCCTTGCGGTAGCAGGACGGCGGCGATGATCCCAATGGCATAGGTAACGGCGAGCGCGAGGAAGATCGGAGAGAACACAGCCCCATAGATTCCCGCGACAACGTCCTGGGTTTCAGGCGGAGCCTGGTGAACGGCGTGGGGCGTGAGGTTTGCGGCGTCCATTCCTGCGGGGAGCAGCGCTGCGACGCCTGAACCAATGGTTCCGCCAATAATGGCAGTGGCTACGGTGGAGCCAACCTGCCGCACGAGGTTGACCGTTGCTGTGATGCTTCCGGTCTGGTTGGCTGGTGCGGCGCTTTGCACTACCGCAACAATGAGGCTCATGAACGATCCGGTCCCCATTCCAACGAAGCCCATGACGATCATCGGCACCCACAGGGGAAGTCCGATCGGCAGCCAGGCCATGACAAACAGCCCTGCCGCCCCCATGCACGTCCCAATAATGGGAAAGATCCGATAGCGGCCGGTGCGGCTGGCAAGCCATCCGGTGAGGAGGTTGCTGACCAGCATGCCCAGGACCGTGGCTATGGGCACCAGCCCGGATACTGTGACGCTGATCCGGTAGGCCATCTGGAAATAGGTGGGCAGGTACGCGGTGATGGAGAAAAGCCCGACGCCGATAATCGCGGAGAGCGCGGTGCCGGCGGCTATGGTCCTGTTGGCGAAGAACCGCAAAGGGACGATTGGCTCGGGGGCGCGGCGCTCGATGATGAAGAAGGCCATCAAAGCCACCACACTGACGGCCAGGGCGCTGATGGCCTGTGCACCAAGGCTTCGTTCGGCGGTCCATGTGACGCCGAGGACCAGGAAGACCAGGCCCAGCGTGAAGGCGCATGCACCGGCCACATCGTAGTGCCTCGGAATCTGGCCCCGCTCAAGTCGGGGAACCGCAACAAAGGCCAAAACCAAGGCAACAACGCCCACGGGGATGTTGATCCAGAAAACCCAGGACCAGCCCCAGTAGTCTGTGATCGCTCCGCCGAGGACGGGCCCTACCAGGATCGCAATTGGAAACGCCGCCCCGATGGCCGCCAGGTATCGCGGACGCTCACGCGGTGTGGTCACCTTGGCAACAATGGTCTGCGACATGAGCTGCAGCCCGGCTGAACTCATTCCCTGAATCACCCGGGATGCAACCAGCCAGGTGATGTCCTGGGCGAATCCGCAGGCCAGGGATGCGAGCAGGAAGATCACCAGGGAAGCGAGAAAGACGCGTCGCGGCCCGAGCACGTCCCCGAGTTTTCCCAGCACGGGCAACAGGACGGTACTGGCGAGCGTGTATCCCACCACAACCCAGCTCATAAGCTCCAGGGCGCCGAGTTCCCCGGCGATGGTGGCAAGTGAAGTTGAGACCACCGTGTGGTCCAGTGCCCCCAGGAAGGACACGCTCAGAAGGGAGGCGACGAGGAACCGAAGTCTCAAAGTAGAAAGTGGCATGGGGTTTCTGCCCGAACGATCGGGCTGTCGACGCGACGGTTTGTGCCTCGGCAGCATCCTCACTGCCGAGAACGGATCCTGGTGGGGATCCCGACGCCACTTTCATTTTAGATCACACTTTGGTCTAAAAGCAACAAAAGATTGTTCTTCTTAGACTCTGGAGCGGGCGCGGTTTCGGTTCCTCGCTCGAGGCACAAGAGGGCCCTCGACGGCGGCACCCACCATACCTGTCAACTCACCAATGCCTTCCACCACCATGCGCACTTCGTCACCAGCAGTGAGCGGTGCAGGGTTAAGTTCGCCGCGGCGACCCCATAGTTCACCCAGGCACCCACCATTGCCGACGGTGCCGGAGCCCAGGACATCGGCAAAAACCACCCTCGAGTTCCTCGAGGCGTAGGAGACGAGCTCGGGGAAGGTCCACCCCATATTGGAGGCCAGGTCCTCCCCCACCCGTTCACCATTGACGAAGACCTCTGCCCTCAGTGCCAGGAATCCATCAGCGTCCACGTACGGTTCCAACTCATCTGCCGTGACGATCCACGGCCCAAGGCTGGTGCCAAAGTCCTTTCCCTTGGCAGGGCCCAGACGGACCTTCATTTCCCTCGACTGGATGTCCCTCGCGGACCAGTCGTTCATGATTGTGTAGCCGAAAATAGCTTCGGCAGCCCCATCGCCGGAAAGGTTGGCGCCTCCGGGACCACCCAGCACGGCAGCGATCTCCAACTCGAAGTCGAGTCGCTGCGTCACCGGCGGAATGACAGGCTCACCAGGCCCCAACACCGTATGGGGATTCGTGAAATAGAACGTTGGCGCCTCGTACCACTCAGGCACCACTTCGCTCTTGCCGTCAACGGAAGCACTGACGCCTTCAACATGTTCCTCGAAGGCAACGAAATCCCTGATCGCCGCCGGAACCAACGGCGCAAGGAGCTGGACAGCGTCCAGCGGCCGTCCGCCGTCGTGGTTCACCCGACCGAACAGTTCACGGGCGCCTGCCAGACCGCGGGCCAGGACCTCTGCAACCCGCAGGCCATTGGGAAACGGTACTGCCTTGTCCCCAATGATGAAGCCCTCGCCAGTTTCGGCGCCGTCCTGCCAGCGCGCAATCTTCATGCCCGCACCCGCTGCGCCAACAATGCCTCGGCATTGCCGGAAAGGATCCTGTCAATCACATCATCCGGCAGCCCGGCGGCGCGGACCTCGGCAACAGGATCATCGGACCCCATATCGAACGGGAAATCGCTACCCATGAGGACCTGGGAGGGCCCCGCGACTTCCACGAGGTGGCGCAATGCCGATGGATCGTGGACCACGGTATCGAACCAGATCCGTCGCAAATAGCTCGATGGCTCATGACTGCAACCGTGGGCTTCCGGACGTACCCGCCAAGCGTGGTCGGAACGGCCGATGGCCGTGGGCAGATATCCACCGCCGTGGGCAGCGAGGATTTTCAGGCCTGGGTGACGGTCCAGCACTCCCGAGAAGATCAGGTGCGAAAGTGCTACAGCGTTTTCGGCTGGCTGGCCCACGGTGTTGGACAAGTAAAACTTATCCAGGCGCTCATCCAGGCTGCAGCCGAAAGGGTGCAGGAAGATCACGACACCCAACTCCTCCACCCGCGACCACAAGGGTTCCAGCCGTTCATCGGACAACTCGACGTCGCCGGCAAACGAGGAAATTTCAATGCCGGCAAGCCCCCTGCCGAGGATGGCGTCATCCACGCATTCCACAATGCGTTCCGGATGCTGCAGCGGCACCAAACCCAGGCCTGTCAGCCGCTCCGGTGCCTGGGCGACATGCTCCGCAACCAGGCGGTTGGCTTCTGTGGCGGTCCACACGGCGAGACCTTCTTCGGCCCAAGGGTAGAAATGGTTCGGGGATGCACTGACCCACTGATGGTCCACCCCTTGCGCATCCATGGCAGCCAGGCGGGCCTTCACATCTGTCAGCCGTGGGAACCGTTCGCCGATCATGCGTCCGGAAGCAGCGAGACTTTCGGGTCCGTTGCGTCGCGCCTCCAGATCCGCCGCGGCTTTGAAGGCCTCAGGGGCACGCCGTTCAACCTCAGCCTGAAGAGAGGGCAGGAGCACATGGGCGTGAACATCGATCGTCATGCCGGCACCGCCATTTTCTGCGCAATGCCGAAGAGCAAGCCCGGGGCGTCTGCATCCTTCTTACCCTCGATCTGCCACTGGCCCAGCTGAACGGATGCATCCACCACAGCCTGGACGCGTGGAACCCGACGCTCGTGGAAGCTGTCCCAGAGCTTGTCATTGAGGGCATCCGAGCCAATCAGCAATTCAGCCAAAACCACAGCGTCTTCGAGCGCCTGTGCTGCACCCTGCGCGATGGTGGGCGGGCAACTGTGGGCGGCATCGCCGATGATCACCACCGGGCCCCGGTTCCAGCGGCCGGGCACCAGGTGCTTGGTGAACCACGTGTAGTTGACTTTCGCAGCCGAACCCAGATTTTCGCGGATGGAAGCCCACGGGCCGCCATAGGCCATGGACTCCCCGCGCATGATGTTTACGGCTTCCTCATCAGAAACCCCGAAACGGTCTTGCGCCTTCTCGACCAGGAATGCGTACATCGTGTCCTCGCCCGTGGGCGTGTATCCGGCAATGTATACCGGTCCGCCGTAGTAGAGCTCACTGTGTTCCACTTCCTTGGGGCGGGAGACGAAGGCACGCCAGATGCCCATACCAGTGGTTTCGGGGGCGGTGTCGATGCCCATGAGTCCCCGAACAGAGGAATTAACGCCGTCCGCACCGATCAGGAGGTCGTAGCTTCCCGCAGGGGCCTCGTTGACGAAGACCTCCACCTTCTGGTCATCACGGACATCAAATCCGGTGACCTTGGCTCCGAAGGTGACCTTCGCTCCGGCTTTTTCGGCGCGCTTCAGCAGGATGCCGGCGAGGTCGGGACGGTACATTCCCATGCACGCGGGGTAGTCCGGTCCCCCGGTCTTCACCTCGGGGAGTTGGGCGATGACGGGCGCATCGGGTCCGGGAGCCCGCAAGGTCAGCCCTTCGAAAGCCATACCCTTTTTACGCACGTCTTCCCAGACACCCAGGGAGTCGAAGACACGCAGTGCATTGCCCTGCAGCGTGATGCCCGAGCCCAGGGCGCTCAGTTCCGGCTTTACTTCAAAAACGTCGACGGCGACCCCCGCCTTTGCGAGCTGGATGGCGGCCGCCATGGCAGCAACACCGCTACCGGCGATCGCTACCTTCTGGACTGCTGTCATGATTTCCCCTTGGGTTGTTATCGGGTTGATTAGAGGATCGCGATGGGATTGATGGGCGAACCAACGGCACCTGTAATCGGCAAAGGAGCCGCGACCAGGAGGAACTCGTAGCGGCCGCGTTCACGACACTTCTCCGCGAGGCCGTCCAGGTCCCACAACTCACCTACCGTGAGTCCCATGTTGGGAATGACCACCTGGTGAAGTGGCTGGAAGGCCGGAACGTCAAACTCATTCGGACGGACTTCGAAGCCCCACGTGTCAGTGGCGATGGCCGCGATCTCGGTTCTGTGCAGCCAGCCGGCCGTCGTCAAGGAAAGACCAGGCGCCGGGCCTCCCGCATAATCGCCCCAGCCGTCCCGCCTCGCGCGGGTCAACTGTCCTGTCCTCACCAGCACGATGTCGCCCGTACCAACAACACTGCTGGCTCCCTGGGCTTCGATGCAGGACTCCAGGTCTGCGGTGGAGATGGCGTAGCCGTCCGGCAGCTCGCCCGTTTCCGGATGCAGGTGACGGCCTAGATCCAGCAGGACACCGCGGGAGACAGGAGCTGCCGCCGCGTGCTCGATTCCGGTGACAAGATCGCCGTCGCTCGTGACGACTTCGCCGGCCCTTCGCCCGTTCCAGGCGGCACCGTGGTCAAAGATGTGACCTAGTCCGTCCCATTGGGTGGAGCACTGAAGCGGCATGGAAATGACATCATCCGCGCCGCCCAATCCGTGGGGAAAGCCCTGCGTGCCCCGCTCGGCATCCGTTCCGGTGTCCAGCATGGTGTGCACCGGGTTGGTACGGCGACGCCAGCCTTTTTGTGGCCCATTCATATCGAAGGGCTGCGATAGCGAGGTGACGTCGCCGTCCCGCACCAATGCAGCCGCTTGTTTCCGCTTGGCAGCGTCGATGAAGTTCAGCGTGCCGAGGACATCGTCTTCGCCCCACCGTCCCCAGTTCCGGTAGGCCTTGCCGCGGCGGGAGATTTCGCCTTCGGGGTCGGTGCGGTCCAGCAGGTCGGGATTATCCAGGTTCATTGCCCCGCCCACCCTAGGCTTGCCCGGCGACTGGCTCGGCGACTGGTTCGGCGACTGGCTCGGCGACGCAGCGCACTACCTGCGTTCCAAGGCCCTGGATACTTCCTGTCATGACATCGCCGTCCCGGAGCAGCCTTCCCCAGTGGGCACCGTTGCCCGCCGGGCTTCCGGTCAGCAGGAGGTCCCCCGGCAAGAGCGGCATATTCTGCGAAGCGGCAGAGACCAGTGCCGGGATATCAAAGAGGAGATCATCGGTAGTTGCGTCCTGCATGACATCACCATTGAGTTCGAGCCGTACTTTCAGCTTGGCAGGATCCACGAATTGCGCCGGTACAAGGAACGGGCCTGTCGGCAGGAACCCAGGCGCGTTCTTGCCGCGGTACCAGTCCGTGCCAATTTCCTTCATGTCGCGTCGGAAAACCAAGTCCCGTGTAGTGATGTCATTGACCACCGTGTACCCGGCAACGTGCTGCATCGCTTCTTCGCGGCCAACCCTGAAGGCCTCTTTTCCAATGACCACAGCCAGCTCCAACTCCCAGTCGTGCTTCTCGCTGTAGCTTGGGAGAACCAGCGGCACGTCGTCACCAACAACACACGCAGGAAGGCCGATGAAGAAATAGGGCTCACCGTTTGCCTGGCGGTCGTCCATCATCTTGCCGGCCCATTCGCGGGCTTCCTCCGGTGTGCGGGGGTCGTTCTTGTCCAAGCCCGCGACGACGAGGTCGATCACGTGCGTCCTGTAGTTGGCACCCGTTTGCAGTACTTGCCTGGGTTCCACAGGAGCCGTGAGAACAACGCTTTCCAGCGGAAGCCAGGGACCCTCGCCTTGGGCAAGCTTTTCCAGGCGGTCCCAGTCAGGCGTGGCCAGGAAGGCGTTGAGACCGGGGGCACCCAGCTCCTGCGGACCCAGCGGCCGGATCCGGTCACCGGCAATGAGCCCTAGCCGTACCTCGTCCCCGGCCCGGTAACGCGCGAGTGCGAACGGTGCTTCCAACTGGCCTGACGTCGTCGTCATGAACGTAACTCCCCTCGTGGACCGTCCTCGGTCCACTTTCATTTAATGTCGGAATTCGACATAAGTAAATCAGTTTGTGGTTATAGCGGTTATCACCGGCATGGATGCCCATGCCGGCGATAACCGTCAGGTTCTAGCCCTGGCCCTGGCGGGCGTAGGGGTTGAACAGGGCTTCCTTGATCTCGTCCGGAACGCCCTCTTCTGTGGCGCTGGGGCCGTCTGCCGGAGGGAAGGACTCCGTCATGGACATCGGCATGGCGCCGTTCCGGTACATGTTGTTCGAACCAATGGACGGGGTCCACGTGTTCGGCTCCCAGTCGGGAACGTAGTTGCGGTAGCCGCCCGTATTGAGCTCGATGCGAAGGGTTGACGGCTCCCGGTAGTAGAGGAAGTTCTGCTCGCCGATGCCATGGATGGACGGGCCATATTCGATCGGAATTCCGTTTTCCATCAGGGTGTCCGCGGCGATCAGGAGTTCTTCGCGGGTATCCACCCAGAAGGCGTAGTGGTTGATGCGTCCAGCACGCGTGGAGCCGTCCAGCACCACGCCGAGGTCGTGGGACTTCTCGTTGGTGGTCAGCACGGAGAACACCGAGATGGGGGCCTCGTCCAGGACGGTCCGGGCCATGATGCGGAAGCCAAGAACATCGTTGTACCACTTGGCGAACCCGTCCACGTCACTGGTTGCGATGGTCACGTGGTCCAGCTGGCGGGGTGCGCCTGCCACCTTGCTGCGGCGCGCCGGGCGGTCCGGGTAGATGGACAGATCCTGACCCTCACCCTGGTATCGCGTAACGTCCCAGTGCAGTGTCATGCTGTGGCCCCACGGCCCCACGAACCGGTAACCACGGCCAATGCCATGGATGTCAGTCCATTCGCCTTTAGCCCCTGCCGCTTCGATGCGTCGCACCGCTTCGTCCAGTGCTTCGGCGCTGGACGTCCGCCATGCCATGGTTTCAAGTGCCGGCTCTTCGCCCGGAACAACAACCACGCTATAGCGGTAGTAGTCGCCCCAGCACCGGAGGTAGACGGCGCCGTCAACGCGGTCCACTACCTTGAGCCCCACCTGGTTGACGTAAAAATCAACCGAGGCCTCGACGTCGGGAGTGGTAATTGCTACGTAGGAGAGGTGGGAGAGAAGCTTGATCATCTTCGATCCTTTCAGTGGTCTGTAAATCTGCCCACATCAAGTCTCTGGCCCCTGCAGCGCATCAGGGAAGGGGATATTACCTATGCCGAAGATCAGTGTTACTTATGCGGTTCGAGGAGATGCGCAGCGAGATCGTGATCGCTGAGGAGGTGTTCCAAATCGTCGGGCCGCTCGCCCGAACAGCAGGAATCCAAGGCCCTGCGGAGCGCCAGGCGCGCCGGCGTTTCGTACCGCAGTGGAGCCTGGATTGTCCCGTTGAAGGTGGCTGTCTCAAGGCGAACGCCCGCTCCAACCCTTCCAGACTCAATCTCCGAGCGGACCTCCCCCAAGGCCATCACCCGAAGCAGCGGATCACACGCGTCCCCTGTCAACAGCCGCACCCCGGCGGTCACAGGAACCGGGCCGGACACGCCGGCTGCCTCAAGGAGGAAGGTGCCGTCCCCACCGCCGCAGTAACTGAGCGGCCCTCCTGCCAGCACAGCGGCCCACCGCAACCCGTCACGCAAGGTCGCCCCCAGGTCCGGGGCAGGCGCTGCGCATTCCACAGTCACCATCGTCGGAGCATTTCCGGCCCGCGCGTCGAGGGCATCGGCAAGGATGTCCGCACGCGCGTACGGCCTCTCCAAAACCACGGGAAGAGTGACAGCGTCAGCCGACAGCGCAGACCCTGCCTCGGGAGGAACGCGCCCAGGATTGGAGACGACGACGGCCCCCGCCCCCGCTGCCTGCGCTTCCAACAGCAATGTCCACCACGGACCTCCACCGGGAATAACCACCACGGCGCCCGGCACGAGATCACTGTGACGTGCACTCCCGCGAAGCTCCGCGACGGCGGCCCGGTAATTCCGCGCCGTGGCCACAACGGCTCGAGCCCCACTCACTGCACGTCTCCTGTGGTCATGGCGGCGAAGACCGCATCGGCCAGCTCCAGCGGGTACAGGGCATCTGCCAGGATCTGGTCGTAGTCCACACCAACGGTGCCTTCGAGGAGGTTCGCGAAGTGCAGCCACTCCGCCTCATAGCCATCCTGCTCCACTGACGGATACTCCATCCTGGACCCATCGGCCCGCGCCACAATGACACGACCGCTGCCTGCATGGACGAAAGGAGGCGGGTACTCAAGATCCAACCGCTGCTCAGGCGAGGAAAACGTCACCCTCCAGAGAACATCCGGGCCCGCAGGCAGCATGGTCAGGGCCAATTGGACGTTGAGGCCGCTGGCTGTATACCCCACCGCGTATCCGATCGGCGGAACGAACCGGGCGTATTGCACTTCCTCTATGTCCGCCGCAAAATGCCGGACCGCGGGAAGGTCGTGGACGGCAAGACCGGTCAGCAGCTGCTTCACGATGTGGGCGGCAACGCCAGGATCTGCGGTGTCGGGCCGCTCCCGGGCCGGGGCCTGGGCATGGGCCTGCGTCTGGGCCTGGGCGGAGCCATTCTCAGAGACCAGCTGATGGTAGCGGCCGTTCGGCGGCAGTGCCAGCGTGACCGCAATGGACTCAGGCGCCTCCTGCTCCTCCTCAAGCGGGTGACGTGCCAGCAGCCACCCGGGATCGTAGGCGTGATTGGTTCCGACCATCAAGACGGTGCCGGCGGCGCGGCAGGCGGCCACAACACCTTCCGCCGCCTCCTTGGTGGTGGCCAAAGGCTTTTCGCAGAAGATGGCTTTCTTGCCTGCCCCAACCGCCGCCATGATCTGGCGTTGATGTTCCGCCGGTGGACTGCAGATAGCCACAACCTCGACGTCCGGGTCGGCCAGCAGCTCCCCGTCCCCGGCTGACCAGCTGGCATGCAGGGGTTCAGCCAGTGTTCGTGCACGCCCGCTGCCGGCATCCGCAACGTGCGCGACCTGGAATTTATCGTCCAAGCGGCCCAACGTTGGCAGATGAAGGGCCGCGACGCCAGGCCCGGCGCCCAGGAAACCCACTCTCCATGTCATGACACGTGCTCCTTTTGTCAGCATCATTCCTAAGTTCATTCGGTTCTGGCTATAGTGCACCAAATTCCGCACATTAGTGACCTTCTTGTGGGACAATTTTGAGTTATGACCACAGATTCCACACTCCGGTTCGGTGCGCAGACAGACGAAGTCACGAGCTTGCTCCGCATCGTCAACCTTGTGCGCACGGGGGAAGCAACAACCCGTCCCGAAATTGGCCGCGTGACCGGCCTGGGCCGGGGCGTGGTGACGCAACGGGTGGACCAGGCAATCCAGATGGGCTTCCTCGGGGACGGTGAGTTTGGCGCTTCGTCGGGAGGCCGCGCACCGAGGACGCTCCGCTTCCGCTCAGAGCAAGGACGGATCATCGTGTGCGCCCTCGGCGCCCTGCACATCAGGGTGGGCTACGCGGAGCTGGACGGAGACATCATCGACCAGAGGCACCGCGAGTGGGACATTGCGCGCGGACCGGCGGAGACCTTGAAGGCCGCCATGGAGCTCCTGGATGACCTCCTTGGAAGCGCCGCGGAACTGCCTGTCTGGTCTGTGGTTGTGGGCGTTCCCGGCCCCGTTGACTTCGAGAGCGGACAGCCGGTGGCGCCGCCCATCATGCCCGGCTGGAACGGTTCGGACATCCGCACCCCCTTCGAGGAACGCTTTGACGCTCCGGTCTGGGTGGACAACGACGTCAACCTGCTCGCTTTGGGTGAACGGGCGCGCAGGCGCGACGCATACGCCGACCTCATCTACTGCAAGATCGGATCGGGCATCGGCGCCGGACTGCTCTCGCAGGGACGCATTCACCGGGGCGCCAACGGTGCGGCCGGCGACATCGGGCATGTGCGGGTGCCGGACTCGGACGCACTCTGCCGGTGCGGAAAGGTCGGCTGCCTGGAAGCCGTCGCCGGAGGCTGGGCATTGATCCGTGATGCGGAACTTGCCATCAAGGAAGGCGCCACGGGCCCACTTGCCACATCCGTCGAGAAGGGGCAGCCCCTCTCGCCCGAGGGCATCGCACTGGCGGCCATCAGCGGTGATGCGCTGGCAGTGCGCCTGCTTCAGCGCTCGGCACGGGTTGTGGGTGAATCAATCGCAGCCCTGGTCAACATGTTCAACCCAGGGATCATTGTGATCGGCGGGGCCATGGCATCCGCCGGCGAGGTGTACCTCGCTGAAGTGCGGCAACGTGTTTACGAACTATCCCTGCCACTGGCCACCAGGGACCTGCGGATCCTTCTGTCCGTGAACGACGAACGCGAACCCCTGCGGGGCGGCGCTGAGCTGGCGCGCGAACAACTCTTTGAGGCCACGTTCCCGCGCTGGTTTGCGCAAGGCAAGCCAGGCCCAATCAAAACCCTGACGCTGAGCTAGGCAACTTACGGCGGAAAACTTCTTCCTGATTCCGACTTAAGCATGTATCTTCGGATCATAAGTCGAGTCACGAAGGAGTGTCCCACGAATGCCCGGAACCATTAAGACGCTGATCATTACCGGCATGACCGATGTCCACCACGATTGGCGTCAGACCACCCCCGCGCTCAAGACGGCATTGGAAGAAACCGGCCGTTTCGAGGTGCGCGTCACCGAAGAATTCCGCGGAGCAACGGCCGGCACCCTCAAGCCCTACGACCTCGTCGTGCTGAACTACTACGGCCGCCATGATCCTTGGCGCGACGTGCCGGAGGAGCGGTTCGGCCAGGCGGCAGAACAAGCCCTGTTCGATTTCGTGGCTGGCGGCAAAGGCCTCATTGCCTACCATCCGACGCTGGCCGGCGGGGTGGGCTGGGATCCCGAGTATGAACGCCTTCTGGGCGGTGTGATGCGCGAGGATACCTCGCGCCGGGCACCCAACAACGATTTTCTTATCCACACCGCAGAAGCGCACCCCATCACGGAAGGGTGGCCCAGCGAGTTCCCGCATTACAACGACGACCTTTACGTGGGACTTAAATGGCCCGAAGGCGTCAGGAAGACCATCCTGCTCAAGGGCTGGGACAACCCATTGCGCTACACGCAGGTGCCCGCGCAGTGGCGGAGCATGCCGGGCATGGGCGATGAGCATCCGGTGGCGTGGGCCGTGGAATACGGTGCGGGCCACTCCGTCTCCATAGGTATCGGCCACAATGTACAGGCGATGAGCCACCCCGCCTTCCGAGCACTCTTCCCACGCAGCGCGGAATGGGCAGCCACAGGCGAAGTCACTGTTCCAACCCCCGAGGACCTGGGACAAGCCGTGGAGGGCGGGGATTGGTGGCCCACAACGTTGGAACCCATGGTCCGCAAGATGTTCACGGAGTGGGTGGAGGCCGGAGAACCCGCCACGCAGAAGTGACACGAAACGGCGGGGTGTGCCAGCCTGCACATCCCGCCCGTAAATCCGCTTTCTAGGCGACGTCGAGCGAGACTCCCCGCGGGACCACCTGCGAGGCCTGCAACATCGCTTCCAAGTGGAAGGGCAGGACCAGCGGCCCATCTGCCCCACCACGCAGGTACGGAACGATCAACTCGAAGTCCACGGACACTTTCCGCACGTTGCCACTGCGATCACGGAACCGGTTGACCGGGAACAGGATCACCAGGCGGTCCTGAATGAACCACCAACAAGACTCTCCCGCCAAGGCATCCGCGGGGATGGCCCGTTGACCCAACCTGACCCGCAACTCCCCTTCCGCCGGAGACCAGCCATCCACGGAGACGGAAAGGCCCCGGATAGAGGACAGCGGCATTGAACGAATCCATGGAAGGCCCAACCGAAGCTCAAATCCATCCGGACCAAAGCTCAAGGCATCCTCGCGCAGGGCGTTCTTCAACATCACAAGCTCCTTTGTCTGAAAGTGACATAAGTTTGTCATTAAGATACTTATATGGAAAGACTCCCCATGGAAACCCTCTTATCTTCGGGATGGACGTTGGCTGCCAGCGCCTTCAACTGGACGCCGGAAATCATCGCATCCGAAAAGACCAGCGCCGAGATCGTCACCGGCATTGCCAAAGCAGGGATCGCCACAGTTGTGGAACTGGAACCCGGGCTGTTGTGGCGGACGTTTCCTGCCCCACAGGACCAGGAAGTCGGCGCCTTCCGCAGCGCCATGGAAGCAGCGGGTGGCAGCGTGAGCATCGTCGGCTGCAGTCTAGATGACTACTTGACGACGACGGTACGCCGCACCACCGCCCAGCGGCTGGAGTTCCTGGTACCCCAACTCAAGGCAGCCCAGCGCGTGGGGGCAACAGGGGTCCGGCTCCCGATCGGACAGGCCGGACCGGAACTGCTCAAACTGGTCCAACCACTGCTGCACGACCTCGATCTTGTTCTCTTCGAGGAAATCCAAGGCCAACAGCACCCGCGGAATCCCCAGGTGCTGCCTGCCCTGGACCACATCTCGTCCCTGGACGACGATCGGATCCGGGTCCTGGTGGACATCAGCATGTTGATGCCTGCGCTCCCGGTGACCTATCTAGAGGAACTGGCAAAGGCCGGTATGGCAGCGGACCTACTTGCACGGCTGGAGACCGATTGGAAAGACCCGGCGACCCACGACGCCGTCGTTACGGCACTGCGCTCAGATGTGGTTCCACCCGCGATCCACACCCTCTTCATGAACCTGGTGATCCGTTTTGGACGCAGTGACGCATCGGAACTCAAGGGAATCCTGCCGCTCGTAGGCGCGTTCCACCTGAAATTCTGGGACCTCCAGGATACTGACGGGCGGGTGTCCCGGCCGCTTCAGCAACTCGGCCGGCTCCTGGGTGAGGAAGGCTTTGCGGGCACGCTCACCAGCGAATGGGGAGGTCACGAATGGCTTCAGGACGATCCCACGGTCATGACCAGACGGCATCTGGAGCTTGCCAAGGACGCGTTGGGCACAGGCGCGGCCACCGCGACCGCGAACGCCGCCCTGACTGCGAACCGCGATCTCATGACCAGCCTCAATACACTGGCCGAATCCTGAACGGACACGGAACTCCGGTCGTTCCGGACTGTGCTTCTAGCGACCTTGGGCTTTGACTAAGTCCTCACCAGCATCCGACGCACTCAGAATGCTCATGTTTATACGCTGCAAATGTTTCCGGACGCGGGTGGCAAACTCCGGCGCATCAGCATTTTTGAGCCGATGTGGCAGATCCACACCATCACCAGCAGAAGCTCTTCCATGGAAGTAGACAAGCTGCTGCTCGGTCACTGATCGAACGGCGGTAGGCGCTCCGTCATCTACCAGGACCAAGAAATCGTCGGGATGGTAGATCTCATATGGAAGATCGTCGCTGTCCGGAAAGTCTTTTGCGTTGGCAGTGACAACAATATCGACCCCACCGTGAACGGCGGCTGCGTGAACGTGGGCATCGCAAACATCGGGATAGTGCAAGGTGGCGTCGATCTCATAACCGGCGATCTGCCCACCGGTGAAAGTCTTCTCCAGCCGACGGCGCATGCCGCCAATCTGCTCATCAGCCCATAAAGGATGCTTCTTACGAAGGTTGTAGAGAGTCTCAGCCATGATGTCCTCCGTCCAAGACACGCTGAAGAGGCCGGGTGCTTCAATCTGAAGAAGGGCTATCCAATCACGGAGGGTTCTGGAGTAGAGGATGTTGGCGTCCAGAAGGACGATGGTGACCGCCGGGCTCATAACTGAACCCTACAGTCTCGACGGTCACCCTTCCGGCTTAGTCCTCCAGGTCAAGCTCGTCCTCGAATGCTCGAAGCTCATCAAGGCCTTGCCTGCGCACTTTAGCCCTGGCTTCTACGTATTTCTGAACGTCCTCAGCGAGAATGCGCGTATGCGAACCAACCTTGTGGGAGGGCAATTCGTTGTTACGCACAAGCTGCATGAGCGTGGGGCGCGAGACGCCGAGCATCTTTGCGGCTGTAGTAGTCGTCAGTTCCTTGGGCAGGGTCCCGATGGTTACTGTTCCACCGCGTCCGATCACCTCGACAACCTTACGAAGGAGAGCAGCAAGCTCCGGCGGTACCTGTGCGGACTCGCCCGCGGTATCCTCTACGGCAAATCTGACTGACTTCCGGGTTGCGGTAGAACGTAATCTTTCGGTGAGCTGGCGTGCTTGTTCGCTCTCCTGCTTAGTCGTGGTTACGACGGTTTTCTCGGTCCGATCCAATAAGGCGGACATTTCGCCTCCCTCGGCGTACATTCCCTAATATTCCCTAACACTAAGCCACTTGCACTTATAAGTGCAAGAAAGGGGGAACCACCTAGCCATGCAGTTTCATCGGGTTGAAGCAGCGGTTTACACGCTGAATCCTGCACTTCCGCTTCCGCCGCTACATCTCCTGACTATGCTGTGGCTATCGACATCAAGCCTGTACTTGTGGGCGGCTTCTGGGGAGAGGGCTAGCGATTATGCAGGACACGTCCGTTTTTATGCCATTGGATGACTTCTTCGACAGAATCGGCCGACGCAGGGCCGTCGCCCTGTGCCAACTGCCGGTGACGCTGGCCATGGGCCTGATCGTCGTCTTCGCCATTCTTTTCAGTCCCGAAACGATGACTGACACTGCCTTTCAGCTCATGCTGGTGGTTCATCTGCTGATGCTCGTTGCCTGCCTTGCTGTTCCCTGGAACCGGCTTCCGCCCGGGACTTTTGTGCTCATACCGTTAGTGGATTTCGTCGTTCTGGCACTCACCCGCGAGGTCGGCGGCCCCGTCCTGAGTGTCGTAACGCTGCTCATAGTGTTCCCGGTCATTTGGCTTTCCCTAAGCGCGAGCCGGACACGCCTTGTCCTGGCTATCGCCGGTCCCTTCTGCGGAATCATCGCCTCCCCGTACGTGCTTGGACACGTGGTGGAGCAAACCGAACTCATCCGGATGATTGTTGTTCCTGTCATCCTGGCCGGGTTCGCCGTGACAGCCCATCTGGTGGCAGGTGTCGTAGTCAAGCACAGGAACATGCAAGACCTGAAGGACAGGGAGCTTGTCCGCCTGCACAAGGCCACACAGGACCATCAGCAACTTCTTGATGCCGTCCTGGAAACGGTGAACGTCGGCGTGTGGGCGATCGACGCCGGCGGCAACGACATCCTTACCAATCACCGTCTTCGCGCGGACCGGAAAGCCGCCCAACAGATTCCCGGCCACAACCCATTCACTGCTACGGATGACATAACGCAACTGTCCGATAGCCCAGCAGGGCTTGCCCTGTCCGGGCGCAGTTTTACCAACAAGCTGATCCGTGTGGGCCAGGAAGACGAGCAGCTGGTCTTCTCGGTCGCGGCAAGACAATTTCATGACGACGATGGCCAGCTGAAGGGTTCGGTTCTGGCCTTCACCGACGTCACGACGCTGGTATCCGCGCTTGAATCGAAGGACAAGTTCGTGGCAACCGTCTCCCACGAACTTCGAACCCCTCTGACATCCATGCTCGGCTTCCTTGAGCTTCTGGGAAATGACCCGAACCCGGGGTACCTACAGGTGATCGAGCGAAACGCCCAACGCCTGCTGACCCTGATAAACGACCTCCTGCTGGTGGCGTCCGAGGACCTTGAGATCCGTCGCCGGCCGGCCAACCTCTCCGACTTGATGGGCGCAGCGGCCCGATCGGCACAGCAGGAAGCATCGGCCAAGGGCATCATCATCCATGACGACATCGACGCCGACCTCGAGGCTGAGGTTGATCCCGGGCAGTTCACCAGGGCCATCGAGCAACTGCTCTCGAACGCCATCAAATTCTCACCGCACGGCAGTGAAGTCACGGTTTCCCTGAGAAGGCAGAACGGCGGATTCATCTGTTCCATCAGCGACCAAGGCATCGGCATGACTGCAGAAGAACAACGGCAGGCATTCACCAAATTCTTCCGATCCGACCAAGCCATGAAGACCGCCATCCCCGGCGCCGGCCTGGGACTATCAATCAGCAAAGCCATCGTTGAAGCACACGGCGGAAAAATAAACCTGGAAAGCAGGCCGGGCAAGGGAACCACCGTCACCCTGAACGTCTCCCACTAGGTGAACACGGTGATACGCGCACCGGGATCCTTACGGTCACACTCCTGCCTGGGGCTGCGCGGCCACACACGCGACCGCATGGTGGTCCCTTACTTGGTGCTGAAAGCGGCGTCGAAAGCCGCAGCGGACTGCTCATAGGAGGAGAGCTTCCTGACGAAGCCCAGCGCCTCGGGGGCACCGACCAGGCGATCCATTCCGGCGTCTTCCCATTCGACGGACAACGGGCCTTTGTAATCAATGGCGTTCAGCATCCGGAAGGCGTCCTCCCAGGGAACATCTCCGTGGCCTGTTGAGATGAAATCCCAACCCCGACGAGGATCGGCCCAGGGCAGGTGCGAGGACAGCCGGCCATTCCGGCCGTTGCCGAGGCGCTTCTTCGTGTCCTTGCAGTGCACGTGGTAGACGCGATCGCGGAAGTCCCAAAGGAATCCGACGGGGTCGATGTCCTGCCAGACCATGTGGCTGGGGTCCCAGTTCAGGCCGAAGGACTCCCGGTGGCCGATCGCCTCCAAGGTCCTCTGCGTGGTCCAGTAGTCGTAGGCGATCTCGGACGGATGCACTTCATGGGCGAAGCGAACACCCACCTCGTCGAAGACGTCCAGGATGGGGTTCCACCTGTCCGCGAAGTCCTGGTATCCGGCGTCGATCATCTTTTCACTGGCCGGCGGGAACATGGCCACGTACTTCCAAATAGACGAGCCCGTAAAACCCGTGACCGTCTTGACGCCAAGCTTGGCGGCCAGCCGGGCCGTGTTCTTCATTTCCTCGGCAGCACGGCGTCGCACGCCTTCAGGATCACCGTCGCCCCACACGACATCCGGGAGGATGTCCCGGTGCCGCTGGTCGATTGGATCGTCGCAGACCGCTTGTCCCTTGAGATGGTTGGCGATGGTCCATACCTTCAGGCCATTGCGTTCCAGGATGTCGAGCTTGTCCTGGACGTAGGCGTCGTCGTCCCATCGCCACGGGTCAAGGTGGTCGCCCCAGCACGCGATTTCAAGCCCGTCATAGCCCCACTCTCCAGCGAGCCGGGCGACCTCTTCGAACGGCAAATCCGCCCACTGCCCAGTGAACAGGGTGATTGGTCGTGCCATGTCTTTCGTCCTTCCTACGCCTGGGACCTACGCCTGGACCGGAACGTCGGCGGCGACGCGGGTCCATGCAGAATCGTTGTTGGAGCTGCGTTCCACGGCGTCCAGTACACGCTGGACCCGCAGGCCATCGGCAAATGTGGGGTGCGGGTCCGTGTTCCGGACAATGCCCTCCACCAGGTCCTTGACCTGGTGTGAGAAGCCATGCTCGTAGCCCAACATGTGTCCGGCCGGCCACCAGGCTGCCACGTAGGGGTGCACGGGTTCGGTGACCAGAATCTTCCGGAATCCCTGCTGGTCGGCAGGGGCGGTCCGATCGTAGAACTGGATGCTGTTCAGGTCTTCGAGGTCGAAAGCCAAAGCACCCTTGTCCCCGGAAATCTCAATCGCGAGCGCATTCTTTCGCCCGGTCGCAAAACGCGTGGCCTCGAAGGAGGCAAGCGCCCCGGACGCCAAGCGGCCCGTGAAGATGGCGATGTCATCCACGGTGACTTGCCCGTAGCCGGCAGCGGCCTTTCCGGAGAGCCCCGATCCGCTGCCAAGCAGCGGCCTCTGTTTGACGATCGTGTCCAGCACACCGGATACCTGTTCCACGTCCATGCCGGTGACGAACTCCACCAAGTCAATGGCGTGGGCTCCGATGTCCCCCAACGCGCCGGAACCCGCGTGCTCTTTCTGGAGCCGCCATGCCAACGGCATGTCCGGATCCACCAGCCAGTCCTGGCGGTACGAGGCACGGACGTGCGCGATCCGGCCCACCACGCCCTCGGCGATGAGCTGACGCAGGAACGTCACGGCCGGAACCCGACGGTACGTGAAACCCACCATGGCCTTCACACCCCGCGCAGCGGCACGGTCAGCAGCCGCAGCCATCGTCTCTGCTTCGGCCACGGTGTTGGCCAGGGGCTTCTCGCACAGGACATGCTTGCCTGCATCCAACGCGGCAATGGCGATCTCCGCATGTGAATCGCCGGGCGTCACGATGTCCACGACGTCGATGTCGTCGCGCGCGATGACCTCGCGCCAGTCCGTTGCCGATTCGGCCCAGCCCCATTTACTGGCGGCTTTTGCTACGGCGGCGGCATCACGGCCCACGATCACGGCCATCTCGGCGTCGGCCGGAAGGTCGAAAACCCGGGGAGCCGTTCGCCAGCCTTGTGAGTGGGCTGCTCCCATGAACCCGTACCCGATCATGGCCACCCGCAGGCTTGTCATGCGAGCACAACCTTGCGCTCTACCGCCACGCGGTTGCCCACGTAGTGCATGGGTGCGATCTGCATGTAAAGCAGGCGCAGGGTGAGGGTAACCTCGACGTCGATCTCCTCACCGGAGTCGGGCACGCGATCCATGGGGATGATGATGTCCGGCTTGTCAGCGACGAACCAAAGGGTCTCCCACTGGTCCGGGAGTTCCTCGATCGAATATGAGTGTCCCTGCAGCTCGAACCGCAGCGCAGACTTGGGGATTTCCACGCCGTTGACCGTGGCTGCGACGTCGTCGACGGCGGAGAGCCACAAGCTGCGGTACCAAGGCAACTGCACGGAGACAGAGATACCCTCGGGGTGCCGGCGGACGTCAGCGTCCTGGAAAAGGGAGTTGTGGGTTGCCATGATGATCCTTACTCAAAAGTCTCGGTGAAGGTTGGGTGGGGTATGGGCGGCTGCGGCTCCAGTGTCTGCCTGGCCGATGGGTTGTACGGGTGGTACTCGGCTGGCACCGGCTCGTCCGCAGGCGGCATGAAAACGGGTTTGCCGTCGTCGCCGAAGTACATAAGGTCCAGGGCGAAGGCGTGCTGGTTCTTTTCCGCGAAGCTGATCCAGTTTTCTTCGAAGGGCGCCCGCAGGAGTTCGTAGCAGCGGAACTTCCAGATCTTCCATTCACCGTCCTGGCGGAGGAAGTCCACGGCGTACTTGCACCAAACCCAGTGGGCCCAGACCTTCTTGCCTTGTACTTCGCCTGGCGAGTACATGTAGTCCGGACTTTCCTTTGCCACCTCGGGATCCGTCAGCCCGGATTCGTTGCCGGTCATGATCCATACGCCCTTGGCGGTTTCGCCGTCGCCCGCGACTTCGATGACCGGGGTTGTGGTGTAGTGCAGGATCAGCTTTCCTACGGGATTCGGGCGGTTCCGGTGGTAGCGGATGACACTTTCGTAGTCCGTGTACTGGCCCGCGTTGGTGTACCTGGCGCGGATTCCGGGAGTTCCCGGCTTTACCCACAGGGGAATGATCTGCTCGTCCTGGAATGCGTTGTGCAGGTACATGTAGCGGTTGAAGAGGTTCTCGATCTCGCCGCGGTCGTTCGCGCGGCGTGCCAAGCGCCGGGCTTCCTGCAGTTCCATCCGGAGCTGCTGGATCTCCGCGCTGAGGTCCGTATCGATTGCTGGCATGGATGCCTCCCTAGGCCGGTACTACGGAGTCTTCAATGGCGCGCCGCATGAGTGCGTGCTGCTTCTTGACAAGGTCGATCGGGTCCGATTCGCCGAGGTCGGCAAAGGCGTGGCCCTCCCATTCGCTGGACAGGAAGCCTCTGTAGCCGCCCTTGACGAACTGGCGGACAATGCGCGGAATGTCCATGGCCGGCTCATTGCCGTTCTCGTCAATGTCGTAGAACTTGGCGTGCACGTGGAACATTTGCGGCATGATGTCCAGCCATTCCTCGGGTGCCACCAGGCCATGCATGTTGAACGCCAGGCGGGTGAACGGCCCCAGGTTTGCGGGATCGAAGTTGTTGGAGCGGAGGTAGTCCTCGAATTCCTGGTTGCGTTCCTGCATCGGCAGCGGCTTTCGCCAGATGTCCTGCATGACTGCGAAGTGCTCTTCCGGCAGCCCCATTTGCGTGAGCGTCCGGAACAGCGTGGGCGACAGGCTGTGCATGGTCGAACTGAAGTCAGCCGTGAAACCAAGGCGGTCGCTGCCGAGTTCGTCGTACATCTCCCGGATCTGGAGGATCTTGGGATCGTTCGGACCCTGGGGTGCGTGGATTTCGTAGCCGAGCTTCTGGTCGTACTTCTCAGCGAGGGGCAGCAGTCGGCGCAGCAGTTCCTTGCCTGCCGAACGGATGACGATCCTGTGGAAGCCGAGCGTGTTCGCGGTCTTCAGCTGACGCGCAAAGAAGTCGAATTCCTCGTCGGGAGTCATGTCCCGGTCCTTGCGGCGGCCCATGTCCAGGTTGGTTCCCACAGCGCTGGGGGTCAGCCCGTACCTGTCCATGCTGTCGCGCCAGAGCTTGACGAAGTCGTCGTCGACATCAGGGTAGGTGCGCAGCATCTGCGCGATATTGAATTCGACGCCGGGACCGAGCCCTTCGTCGGCCACGGCCTTGATGAGCGTCTCGGGAGTGTAAAGGCCTGCTGCAAATTCAGAGGTCAGTGAGTAGAGGGTGATGCCAAGCTCGATGCCCGAGCCTGCGATGCCTGTAGACATGGTGGTTATCCGTTCTTATCAGCCGAGGACCGGCTGGGTGAGGTGGCTGTTGAGGATGCTGCGGGCTTCGGCAGGATCCGTGATGATCCTCGAACCGGCGTTGGCAGCGGCTGAACGCTGGATGGCCTGTTCGCCACGGATGATCTCGAAGGGGTCCTGCCAGTTGTTCCAGTGCCACCCCTCGTATTCGCTGGAAATCGCGCCGGAGTAGCCGTTCTCGACGAGCAGGCGGACGAGGTCGCGGACGGGAACGGAAGGTTCCTCGCCGTTCTCGTCGATGCCGAAGAACTTGCCGTGCACGTGGCGGACGAACGGCATGATTTCCAGCCAGGTATCAATGGGGGCCGGGCCAAAGAGGCCGGTTCCATTGATCGCGAAGTCGATGCCCAGGTCCGGACGACCGTTGCGGGCGGCCAGGCCAATGAAGGCTCCGAAACGTTCGCCGTGGGCCTTCTCGGTGGTGGGTGGGCCTTCTGCGTAGAAGCCGTTCCACATGGCCACAACCTGCTGGAGCAGCTCTTCGGAGGCGCCCCGGCGCCGGTAGGCCTCAAGGAGCGACGGCGCGAAGCCGCTGACCGTGGCACCCCAGTCGGCCGTGAAGCCAAGGAGCGGGGAGCCCAACTTGTCGAAGCGGTCGCGCAACGCAAGGATCAGTTCGTGGGCACCGTGCTGGTGTGCGTGGACTTCAAGCGCCAGGGTGACACCGTACTTTTCGGCCACCGGCAACAGGCTTTCCATGGCATCGGGCGTCAGGGAGATTTGGACGCGGGCGATCGGGAAGCCCAGCCTGGAGGCGACCTCGATTTGCTTGCGCATGTACTCCACAAGCTCGTCGTGGTTCATGAGGCGGTCCCTGCGGATGCCCGTGTCAACGTTGACGGCCAGTGAGGTGGGAAGCAGTTCCACTTCGGAAACGAGATCACGGAAGTGGCCTACGAACGAGTCATCGATCCGGTCCGGGAAGCCCCGCAGGCTTGAGAATCCAATGATTTCAAGACCTGGCCCAAAACCCTCTGCGGCTACCTTGCGGATCAGGCCGTCAAGGTCGTACTGCCGGCTATGGAAAGCGCGGGTGAAGCTGTAAAGGGTAACGCCCTGAATGGGGGTGCCGAGGCCGGTCATCGCTGTCCTACCTTCATGGTCTTGGTGTCGTTCTCTTCGATGTGCAACACGCCGTGGTCAGTGGTGATGTAGGGGATGTAGAGCTTGAGGTCCACCCGTACTTCGTGGTCCGCCTCCGAATCCGTCAGGGGCAGCTCGCCAGACAGAACTGCCGAATCCAGCGGAAACCACCACTCATCCGTCTCCTCCACCAGCTCGCCAAAGCTGAACGTGCGGTTGTTCATGGTCCAGCGCAACGACTCCTCGGGAGCGGCCACACCGTCGATGGTGAGCGCGGCCCCGGCAATGCAGGAACCCGGCAGGGCCCGGTACCACGGGATACGGACTTCGACGGCGGTTCGGTCGCCTTCAGTGGTGAGCGTTCCCTGCTCGATCATGCGGTCGGCAATCATGGGATCTCCTTGTCTTGCTGCGGGGCTTGAGGCTTCCGCAGCGACTTCTTCCTTATTTAGTAATTCTATTGTCTGATTCTGACATAAGTAAAGAGTTATCCAGCTCTTCGGCGATTTTGCGGGCTCCACGCACGGCAAGGGCGACAGCGGTCAGCGTTGGATTACAGGCCGTCGCAGTAGGAATAACCCCGTTGCCGGCAACGAAAAGCCCCGCGGCTCCCCAGACTTCGCTATCCGGAGAGCAAACACTTTCCCCGTCGTCTGCACGGCCCATGCGCGTCGAGCCCTGATAGTGCAGTGATGCGCCCGGCGGCAGCGCGAAGGGACGTTCGTCCAAGGGATGTCCCACTGCCTTCCCGAGCCGCACAATCTCCGCCTTTGCCCGCTCGATCACCTCATGGTCGCGCTCCGTCAGGCGGTAATGGATGCGCATGGCCGGCATTCCGTAAGCGTCCCGGACGTCATCATCAAAGGCCACGCGATCCTCGCGCTGTAGATCCTTGGCGCAGAACAGCCCCAGGCCAACGATCGAACCGGGCACCACGGGATCGTCGTCAGCCAATGGCACCGGCGAGGCATCCAACTGCATAATCTGGCCGTGGAAAGGGACATCATCGGTGTACGGAACCCAGGCCACGCCGCTTTGCTGCGTGAGCCCGCCGCGGCCTTGCGCAGCTTCCTCCTGCGGCGCTTCCTCCCGCGGCGCTTCCTCCCGGGCAGCTTCCTCCTGCGCAGGGGCCGTGAGGCCTTCCAGTCGACTGGCAAATACCACCTGCGGTTGATCATTGAGGTAGCGGCCCAGTGCCTTCGGCCGGATACCCGAAGCCCAGAGCAGCTGGGGGGTCCGCAGCGCATCCGCCGCAACCACCACGAAGCGCGCCGCGACCGTATGGCTCCCGCCAGTCCGGCGGTCCTGGACTTCGACGCCCGCAACCCTGCCGCCGTCGAGCATTACTTTGGTGACCAGCGACTCGTCGAAGAGTTCAAAGCGCGGATTCTGCCGGGTTGCCTCGCCCATGACGACGTCGGCACCTGACCACATGAGGCGGCCGTCGGCTTCGCGGTGGACCGCAAGGGGCATGGGCTGGACGCGCAGGGCGGGCTCACGTCCCTCGTCGACCACAGCCGCCAACCGCCCGCGGACGAGATCCGAGAAGGGAGCGCCGTCAAAGGCGTGGGTGGTGACGCCCAGGAGACGCTCGGCGTCGTCCAGCAATCCGTCCATGTCCTGAATGAAGCTGATGCGCTCCTTGCCGGAAGGGCGGGGGCACGCCGCAGTCCAGTGCGCCCCCATGCCACCGACGTTGCTGGACATTGCGGCAACGGGCATGCCGTCCTCGCCGGGGAAGGCATAGCCCTCACTGAGCAAGTAGGTTCCTGGCCGCGCCCTGCGTTCGCCGCTTTTCACGGCACCTGGCGAGTTCACGGTCGCCGCGCCCGCGCCCGGGCCTTCGGAAGCAAGCTGCGCGGCGGCGCGAACATGCTCATCAGCGATGTTCTTCACATGTGCGCCCGGAGGATTGCTGACGGTTGGGCCCACCTCGAACATTGCGATGGTAGCCTCAGGCGCTTCCTCGCTCAGGATTCGCGCATAGGTGGACGCCGTAGGACCGCTGCCGACGATTACAACGTCAACCGCCGAGGGATAGGACCGCTGACTCACCGGGCGGCCACCAATTCCTGAATGCGTCGGACGGACTTCGCGGAATCGATGGTTGGGTAGTATTCGAGTCCGATCGGCCCGCTGTACCCGCTGGCCTCCAGGTCTCCCAGCCGCGCGTTCCAATCGATCGAACCGGAACCCGGCTCGCCACGGCCCGGGGCGTCCGCGATTTGAACGTATTTGATGAGGTCGCCCGCATTGGCCAGTTCCGCGGCCACATCCTCGCCTTCAACGGTGGAGTGGTAGAGGTCGTACAGGACTCCGAACCCGGGCGAATTCACGCCGCGCGCAATGTAGACGGCCTCCGACGTCCGGTCCAGGAGGGCCCCGGGATGGTCCACGCGCACGTTGACGGGTTCCAGGACCAAGGTGATGCCGGACCCCTGGATGTGGTTCACGCCCTTGGTGAAGATCTCGATGAGCTCATCGAGTTGGTCCTGTCGCTTGCGGCCGCCAAAGCCTGTTCCGCTTCCAACCACAATGCGTGGGCAGCCAAGCTGGCGCGCAACCTCGACGCCGGCATCGAGTCCCTCGTAGAAGGGTTCGTGGTTTTTGGGAGGGATCATGAACTGCATCCGCGGCTCCGCCAGCTGTGCGGTGAGCTGCACTCCGGTCTCCTCCAAGGCAGCCTTGAGTGCGGGGATGTCCTTGCCCGTTGGACCCCACATCTCAACGGCATCGAATCCCGCCGCTGCCGCCGCACGCACACGATCAGCGGCACTTTCGCCTGCTTCAGCGAACAAAAGGTCGATATTCGGCGCAAGTTTAAACATGGTTATCTCCTGGAAGTAAGGGGTGTTTTCTAAAACATGGGGTGGTGGACGGCGCCCGTTAGCCCTTCAGGCCACCGGAGAAGCCTTGGATGAAGCGCTTCTGGGCGAAGAGGAACAACGCGAGGATGGGAATCATGGACACGATCACGATCGCGAAGATGGAGTTCCACTGCGAGACCAGGGAGCCGATGAAGTAGTACATTGCCACAGGCAGCGTCTGGTTGCTGGAGCCACCCAGGAAGATCAGCGAAGTGAAGAAGTCGTTCCACACGATCAGTCCGGCGAAGATGGTCACCGTGCCCGTGGCCGGAGCCATCATCGGGAAAACTACCTTGGAGAACACCTGCGTTTTGCTGGCGCCGTCAATGGTGGCCGCTTCTTCGTAATCCGTGCCCAGGCCGCGGAAGAAGTTGGAGTACAGGAAGATGGACAGGGGCAGGAGCATGCCCGTGTACAGGACGATCAGGCCCCAGGCCGAGCCCGTAAGACCCAGGGAACGCGCGCCCATGTACAGCGGAACCGCCCCCAACTGGCCTGGCAGGATGATGGCGATCAGGAACAGGTAGTAGGCGCCCTTGCTCCAACGGCGGGTAGACCGTGAAATGACGTACCCAGTGATGGACCCAAGGGCGATCAAGCCAAGGATGCTGCCGGTGGTGATGATGACACTGTTCACCAGGCCAAGCACCACATTTGAATTGCCTTGGGCCGTCAGGACGGCGGTGAAGTTGCTGAAGTCAGGGCTCGACGGCGGTGCCAGCGGCGAGGTCGTGTAGATCTCACCATCGGACTTCAGTGCAGTGGTCACCAGGAAGTAGAACGGGGAAAGAAAGAGGAGGGCCAATGCCCACAGACCGATTTCGCGGAGAACGGTGAGTTTTGTGTAGCGGAACATTGTTAGTCCTCGGGGTTCGATCGCGTCAGCCGCTGCTGGATTACGGCGAAGAACAGGATGATGACGGCCAGCACCAGGGCCAGGGCGGCGCCGCCGCCGAAGTTGCCGAGCGCAAATGCCTGCTTGTAGACCTGCGTGGCAAGGGTTTCAGTGGCGCCTGCCGGGCCTCCGCCGGTGAGTGCCATGATGGGGTCGAAGACCCGGAGCCCCTGAACAATGCCCAGGGTTGATGCGATGGCTACGGCCGGACGGATAGCTGGAAGGGTGACGTTCCAGAAGCGCTGCCACATGTTGGCGCCGTCGATGGCCGCGGCCTCCTCGATTTCCACGGGAACGCCTGCCAGGCCTGCCATGAAGATCACCATGGCGAAACCGGTGCTGCCCCAGACCAGGACAATCAGTACTGTCCAGATGGCCCATTGCGGGTCCGCCAACCACGGCTTGGCCAGGTCACCAGCGCCGATCGAGGCGAGGAAGACATTGATGGGACCGTCGAAATCGAAGATGTACTTCCAGATGTAGGCCGTTGCCAGCGGGCTGAGGACCACGGGCATGAAGAACAACGTGCGCAGTACATACCGTGTCTTTATTACCCGGTTCAGGCCCAGGGCGATGAAGAGGCCGGCAACGTTGCTGATAAATACGGAGGAAAAGGCCAGGAAGAGGGTATTCAGCAAGGCCCCGAGCTTGGTCGGATCCTTGAAGATTGCCTCGAAGTTTGCCAGGCCAACCACTTTGAAGGAGCCGATACCGGTCCAGTTGGTGAAGGCGAAGTAGCCGCCAATTCCGGTGGCTACGTAGTGGATGGCGATGACGAGGGCGATCCCGGGGAGCGCCCACCACCAGTGGCCGAACTGCAGGGACCCACCCCGGGAACGGACCTTTCGGGCCGCTCCCGGGTTTCGCCTGCCTCGCCGGGAAGCGTCAGCTGCTTCGGTTTTCGATTGCATCGTCGCAGTCATGGTAATCCTTGCTCGTCCCTTTGAGTCGTCGGAACTTCGGTGGGGTTCTTATCCGGTCTTAGCCCCAGGCCGCATCCATGGCCTGCAGCACCTGGTCAACCGACTTCTGGCCTGTCAGGAGACCCTGAACACCCGTTGCGAGGGCATCGTAGACAGAGGAGTTCGGCCACTGGCTGTTGGGAAGCGGACCGTACTTGCCGTCCTTGATGAGGTCCCCGACGTTCTTGTAAGCGCCGGATGCGTAGTCGTAGCTGTCCAAACCGCTAACGGGGAGTGCGCCATCAATCTCCGCGAACGCCTTGGTCTGTTCAGGTTCGGCAGCCCAATCAAGGAAGGCCTTGGCAGCATCCTTGTTCTTGGAAGCGGCATTGATGGAGAAGGAGTAGTTCGCGCTGGCATAAACGAAGCCCTTGTCGGAGCTCTGCTCGGACGGAAGCGCGCGGACTGCAAAGTCGGAATTGGCCGCTGCCGTCTTGAGCTGCTTCCACGAAGGAGCAGGGATGAATCCGGCAAGGGAAGAGCCACTAGCGAGCCCCTTGGTGATGGCGTCGAAGCCGGCGCCCGCTGCGCCCTTCTGGAAGCAACCTGCTTCGTTGAGCTTGACGACGGCCTGCAGCGCGTCCTTCCAGCCTTGGGAGTCGGCGAAGGTGGTTTCCTTACTCACACGCTTTTCGTTCCACTTGGGATCCTCAGCGTAAACCCGGGAGGCCGCCAGGGACATGGCCATCAGGCCGGTGTTGGGTGCGGCTGAGCCGGCCAGGGCAAAGAATGACTTGCCGGAAGAACTGAGCGAGGAGCACTGCTTTTCCAGGGACGAGAAGTCGCTGGGGAAATCGGAAACACCGGAGGCCTTGGCTGCGGTCTCGTTGGTCACGAGCCCGACGACGGTCATTTCGGCAGCCTGCCCGTAGACTTTGCCATCCTTGCCGAACAAGGCTTCACTGCCCACAGGAACCAACTTCTTGGCCGAATCATCCAGGGGTTCCAGGAAGTTTGCATCGACCAGCGGAAGGATGCTTCGGCCTGTTCCCGATCCGGGCGACGTCACAATGACGTCCGAGGCGTTGCCGGCCTGCAGCTGTGTGCGGACGGTCTGGTCGTAGGAATCGTTCGGCTGCGCATTGAACGTGATCTTCACGTCCGGGTGCGCTGCCATGTACTGCTCGCCAAGCTTCTGGAACGGGCTCTCAATGGTGTTGGAGGTAGCGAACGTCAAGGAGAACTCCTTGGAACCTCCCGCGCTGCCGGCGGTGGTAGAGCCTGAGCAGCCTGTCAGTGCAAGTGCAGCAGCGGTTGGGATGACGAGAACGCCGAGCTTCAGTCCTCGAAAGCGGTGCTGTGTCATTTTCAGCCTTTCTGACTTCTTTGTCTTATCGGGAGCGCCGTGACCCCCGTCAATCATCAGTATGCACGGCATTTGCCAGAAAGACACATAAGTATTTCGAATGCCGCACATAAGTACGGCTGTTTCGGGTAAAGGCATGACCCTCGTATCTCTGTGAGGCCCTTCAGGTCCACAGCGGAAACGTCATCAGGGCCGTGGATACACTGGTCCTGCTACGCCTTCTGTTTCCCAAGGCCCCGACTCAAAGGATTGCCGTCGTGACGGACCACGCCCTGCTTTCCAGGCTCGACCTCAACCTGCTGACGTCCCTGGATGCCCTCATTACCGAACGCAGCGTGACCCGTGCGGCCGAGCGCCTCCATTTGAGCCAGCCAGCCTTGAGTGCTTCATTGGCCCGCCTCAGGAACCACTTTGGCGATCCGATCCTTGCCCGCCGGGGGAACACCTACGAGCTAACCCCGTTCGCCCTAAGGCTGGCCGAGCACACCACATTGGCCCTCGACGCCGCCCGCCGCGTCTTCGAGAGCCAAGCCAGCTGGGAACCGAATGAATCGGCGCGGGAGTTTTCCATCTATGGATCGGACTACGGTTTCACCACGGTTGGGCGGGTTGTTTCGGAACTCGCAGCGGAGCGCGCCCCTGGAGTCCGCTTCCGGTTCATGCTTCACAATCCCGTGGTAGTCGAGGACGCTGCCAACCGCTTGAGGGCGGCAGACGGCATGGTGATTCCCCACGGGATCCTCACGGGCCTCCCGTTCGTGGATTTGTGGCGCGACGATTGGCTTGCCGTGGTTTCAGAAACCAACCAAGAAGTGGGCGAGGAGGTCTCCATGGACAACATCGCCAACTTGCCGTGGGTCATGACCTATCAGTCGCGCTCAGCATTCACGTCCGCCGAGCGCCAAATTCAGCAGTTGGGCATTGAGCCGCGCGTGGAAGTAGTAGTGGAGAGTTTCCAGGCACTTCCCCACTTCGTCGCAGGAACAAACAGGATCGGGCTCATCCAGGCAGCCCTTGCCCCCATTGCCCGTCGCTTGGGCGGCGTCCGGATCCTGCCGCTGCCGTTTCCGGCAACACCGCTGGTCAACGCCCTGTGGTGGCATCCGGTCCACAACGCCGACTCCGAGCACATTTGGATGCGCGGCCTCTTCGAAGAAGCCGCCGCGATCGTCGCTGCCGAAACCGAGCCCAAAGCGTAGAGCCCGGCCGGAGAACCGGCCGGGCTGCAGGGAGCTCGCGCGTCAGACCTTGGCCACCGCGGCACGCATGCTGCGCCTGATGAGGTTATGCTGCTTCCGAACCAGCAGTAAGGGATCCACCTCACCCAACTCGGCGAAGGCATGCCCTTCCCATTCACTGGACCAATAGCCCCGGTACCCACCTTCCACAAACACGCGTACGAGTTCCGGGTAATCGATGGCAGGTTCGTTGCCGTCGTCGTCGATGTCGTAGAACTTCGCATGCACGTGCATGATCTGCGGCATGATGTCCGCCCAATCGCCCGGGCTGACATGTCCGTGCATGTTGAAAGCGAGGTGCGCGAAGGAGCCGAGCCGGGCGGGATCAAAGTCCCGGCTCCGGAGGTACCCGATGAACTCTTCCTGGCGCTCCCGCATTGAGGCATCCGTGGACCAGATGGCCTGCAGGCGCTCCAGCGCTTCTTCATCGAGTCCGGCCCGCGAGACGGCCCGCAACAATGTTGGAGACATGCTGTGCATGGTGGAAGAGAAATCGGCCACGAAGCCCAGCAAAGGAGAATCCAATTCGTCGTAAACGTCCCGGACTTTCATGATCTCGGGGGAATTCGGACCCAAGGGAGCATGAATCTCGTACGCCAGCTTGAGCTCCAATTGTTCGGCAAGAGGGAGCAGGCGGCGCAGCAGCTCCGGCTTGGCACTCTGGATCCGGACCAGCGGGAATCCCAGCTTCTTTGCCCCGCGGAAGAGCGTCTCCGTAAATTCGTATTCTTCGTCCGGGGTCATATCGCGGTCCCGCCGGCGGCCCATGTCCAGGTTGGCACCGAAGGAGCTGGCGTCAAAGCCGTGTTTATCGAAGGCTGCATGCCAGGACTTGGCGAAGTCATCGCTCACTGTGGGGTAAGTGGGCAGCACCTGTGAAGCGACAATTTCGATGCCGGGTCCGATTCCGAGCTCCGCCACCCTGTTCAGCAACCCATCGAAGTCGTACCATCCTGCCCGGAACTCCGCACTCGCCGAGTAGAGGGTCAACCCCAAGGAGAACGGATCCTCGTCCGCTTTCGGCGGCGGTGGCGTGACCGGCGTCGTGGTTTCAGGTGCGGGTGCGTCGCGGTCCACAACCGTCAGCTCAAGGGCCTGGCTGACGAAGTTGGGCACATACATACCCGGCCCGCCATCCTGTCCAGCCGCGATCTGCATGTATGGAAGGCGCAGCTCACCGAAGATTCGGATGGCGTGCCGCTCCCCCAGTTCCACAGGTACCGGCCGACGCGCAATAAGGCGCGGGTGCTCCTGCAGGAACCACAGGGTTTCAGCTTGCGCCGGAAGTTCCGCCAGGGCGTACGTCTTTCCGCCAAGCTCGAAGGAGAGGTCCTGCTGCGGAACCTCCTCACCGTCCACTGTCAGCTTCAGGGTTGAGACGGATGAGAGCCAGAGGCTCCGGTACCAGGGAAGGGTCAGCGACAAAGCGAGGCCTTCGGGGTGGGCTCGCAAGCTGTCTTCTTGAATCAGTCCGTTGGGCATTTGTTTCTTCTCTTACTTTGGGGTGGTCAGGCGAGTTCGGATGCGATCTTGCGGATCAGCGAATGCTGGCGGCGAACCTGCTCAATTGAGCGCCAGGGGGTCCTCTCGCCCTCGTACTCGCTGGACAAGTAGCCGTTGTATCCAGCGTCGTTCAGGGCCTTGAGGACGGGACGCCACGGAATCTGCTGGTCTTCCAGGTGTTCATCGATGTCGTGGAACTTGGCTTGGACAAACACGACGTACTGCGCGACGTCGGCAAAGTCTGCCGGATCCACTCCGATGCCGTCGAGGAAGGCAGGCCTGGTTTCCCTGGTCTCACCCTCCCGCAACGGGATGGGCCGGTCCTGGAAGATTCCAGTGTCGATCAACAGGCCAAAGTTCTTGGTTCCCGTACGTTCGATGAGGGCAATGTAATCGTCCACCACCGGGTGCTTGATGGGCGTGGGCGAGTGGATTTCGGGGCAGATAACCACCCCCAGTTCATGGGCAAGATCCAGGGAACGCTCCACGGACTCAGTCCAGATGGGGTCCGGGATCAGGTCGCTGGAGACAACTCCGATCTTGGGACGGACGAAACCAAAGCCCAGACGGTTGGCCAGCCTCAGGTCACGCTGCAACGCGGCGGCACCCTCCTGGGCAGTCATGTGCCGGCCGGGATGTAGCCGCGTATCGATCCACGAGCCGTAATTGGTCGGCTCGAGCGAGTACTTCTCCAGCAAGGCGAACCACTGGTCAATCCAGGCGGCCGTGGGCTCCGGATAGTTGGGCACATGGCCCTCCCCCAAAATCTCGACGCCGGTGGCGCCTGTATCTGCCACCGCCGCCAAGGCGGTTTCAAGGTCCAGGACCGTTCCGTAGTCATGCATGAAGCTGTAGAGCGATACGCCATATTGGAACACGCCGCCTCCGCCGCCTTCCGGCGCCAGCGTGATGTGCCGGGAAGCGCGGTGGACAGTTGGCTGATGCTCGATCGGGATGTAGGACATGCGGAGCTTCAACTCGATATGCACATCATGGACCCCTTGCGGGAGGCCTCCCTCCAACGGCACAGTCACCGTTGCGGCTTCCTCCAACTGCCAGCGCACCCCTTCGCTCGCCCAGAGTTCGCGGAGGGTGTATGTCTTCCCGCCCAGGGTCCAGAGCGGAACCTCGGCAGGTACGTCCACATGGTTTCCTACCCTGACGGAGATGCCGTCGATGAGGGAGGCAGCCATGCCGCGATAGGAAGGCATGCGCACCCTGAACTGAAATCCAGTAACGCGGTCACCTTCGTGGACATTGCGGAAGCCAGTGGCTTGAAGGAGGTCTCGTTCAAGAAGCATCTTTGCTCTTTCCTAGGTGGGATAGGAAGAGCATAACCTACTTAGGTATGAATTGAACATAAGTAAGCTTGGATCAAACTGAACTCGCGGACTAAGACCCCACTCTTACTACGATCTTTCCGCGTGTATGTCCCTCCATGTTGAGCCGGAAGGCATCCGCAGCCTTGGCTAAGGGAAGCGTCTCCGCCACCTCTACCCGGATCGCATGTTCATCTACCAGGTCAGCGAGCTGCTGCAGTTCGGCACCGACGGGATTCACCCACATCCAGGTTCCACCATGCGCCTCCACCTCACTGTCTGCAATGGATGCATGCCGGCCTCCTTCGGACAGGACCTTCAGGGTCGCCTCGAGGTTTCCACCCACAAAGTCCGCCACGACATCAACACCATCAGGCTGCAAGGCCCGCACCCTCCCGACAAGCCCTTCACCGTACGCAACAGGTTCCGCGCCAAGCGAGCGGAGAAAGTCGTGGTTCTTTGGGGACGCTGTCGCGATGACCCTCGCGCCGAGCGCCGCGGCGATCTGAACACCGAGGGATCCGACCCCGCCAGAACCGCCATGGATCAAAACCGTCTCGCCTGCTTTGAGCCCGAGACGATTGAGTACCTGGAAAGCCGTGAGCCCGGCCAAAGGAAGTCCGGCCGACTCGTTCCAATCCAGGGAGTCCGGCTTCCTGGCGAGAAGCCGCTCCGGGAGCGCAATGTATTCAGCAAAACTTCCGCCGTGAACGTAGTCCTTGCGGCCATAGGCAATGACCTCATCCCCGGGCTGAAATTGCGGGGCGTCAATTCCCACCGATTCCACAACGCCCGCCACGTCCCAGCCGGGAATGGCCGGGAACTGAAGGTCCATGAAGGAGTCCAGGTAGCCGGCCATGATCTTCCAGTCGACCGGATTTACCGACGCCGCCTTCACCTTCACCAGGACCATGCCTGGACCCACTTTGGGCATCGGCTGATCAGTCAGCTCCAGGACGTCCGGGTTTCCATACTCGCTATAGGTAATTGCCTTCATGGTTAGCGACAACTGCCTGCTCCGCGAGCCTATTCCTATCGGAGCCCAAAGTCAGAGGGCGCGGGGTGCGTTTTCCAGAACCATGGAACCCAGCTCCTTGGCCAACCGGACAGCCCCCGGCTGGGCGTCCAGGTGCGAATTGGACACCGCCCCGTCATAGAGCAGGCGGATGCGCGCTGCGACATCTGCTGGATCGGCAAACCGAGCCTCTTCGCAGAGCGAGAGGATTGCGTCGGAAAGCCAACCGCGGAACGTTTTCAGGGCTTCAGCCTCGACGCTTCCCGGAAGGGCTTCTGCGTTGGCATTGGCAAACGGACAACCTTTGTACCCGGGCGAGGTCACCGCTTCGTGAAGGGAGTCAAAGATGGCCAGCAATTTCGCCGTGGGCTCGTCAAGCCCGGCCTGATGCCTGGCTATGCGTTCGCGCCGTTGACGGTCGCGACCCTCCAAGTAGGCGGCAACGAGATCGTCCTTGCCCGAAAAATTGTAGAAGAGCGAGCCCTTGGCTACGCCTGCCTCTTCGATGAGGCGGTCAATGCCAACGGTGTGGACACCCTCGGCATAAAACAACTTGTCTGCGGCGTCGAGGAGACGCTGCCGAGCCGGAAGTTTGGTGGAGGCCATGCACAAAGCATATCAGACAGATCTGTCTAAAATTTCTTGACTTTATTGCACAGATCTGTCTAACTGGCATTAGACCGTTCTGTCTAAGGAGTCTTCACTTGTCCCGTACATTGTCACCATCCCGCCCTACGCGGCCGCCCCGCACTTTTCCAGCCAAAACGGCTTTCCCCGGGCTTGCGTTGGTCTTCGCCGCATTCTTTTTCGCGGCCGGGGCACCCACGCCATTGCTCTCGCTCCGCCAACAGGAGTGGGGCTTTTCGGCCGGCACCCTTAGCCTTGCCTTCGCCATCTACGCAATAGGCCTGTTGGCAGCGCTGCTGGTGGGAGGCTCACTTTCGGATCACCTTGGCAGGCGCCCCGTCATGCTGATTGCGCTCTACACCGAGCTGATTGCCATGATCGCCTTCATGGTTGCATCCACCATTACCTGGGTAATCATCGCCCGGGCCCTCCAAGGAATCGCCACCGGCATTGCGACCGGCGCATTCAACGCAGCCATCGCAGAGCAGGCACCGTCCCACCTTAAGAAGCTCGCTGGCGGCCTTGCGGGCGCGTCGGTGGCTGGTGGTCTTGGCATTGGAGCCCTCATAACGGGCGCCGCGGTTCAGTTCACAGCGGACGCCAACCTGCTCATTTTCGCCATTCTCACCGGCGTAATGATCCTCGGCATCGTTTTTGTCAGCTTCACCTCCGAAACGGCAGTGAAACGCCCAGGTGCAGTCCGTTCCCTCACCCCGCGCCTGAGCATTCCCGGCAAAATACGCCGAGAGTTCGCCGCAGGCCTCCCCCTTCACATCGCCGGGTGGATGTTTCCAGCCTTCTTCCTTGGCCTCTCGCCAGTGCTGCTCCGGCTCCACTTTGCGCTGGACGGTGGCCTGGTGGCGGGTTTCACCGCTTTCCTTGGCCCGTTCTCAGCCGCGGTGGCAACCTTTGCATTTGGCCGCCATCCTGCCCGACACAGCTCACTGGCCGGGGTCTCCTTCATTCTGCTCGGGATCCTGGCGGTCCTCTTCGGAATCAATGCAACCTGGCTGCCCGCGGTCTGGATCGGGGCAGTACTGGGCGGAATTGGGTTCGGCGGATCGTTCGGTGGACAGATCCGGCTGATCGCACCGCACATTCAGCCGCATCAGCGCGCCGGCGTATTCGCCAGCATTTACGCGGCCGCTTACCTTGCCTTCAGTCTGCCAGTGATCATCGCCGGCCAACTCGCACCCGTGTGGGGCCTCGTGCCAACTTTGCTTGCATACGGAGTGACCCTCTCTGCCTTCGCTGCCGTGGGCATCGTCATCCAAGCGGTGCTGTTGAAGTCTGAGTCCACCCCCAAGCCTGCCCCGGCGCGTTCCACTGTGACGGCCAGCAGCCGGCCGGATTAGTACCTGCCGCCGACTTTGCGGGAGTACGACGGCGGGCGGCGGCTCATCAGCGCAACGCCGCCTGCCGCCGTCGAGCGTTCCAAGCCGGATGCTTCACGTCCGTTGACCGTCCGTTTCCGTTGACTGGCCGTTTCCGTTGACTCGCCGTTGCTGAGGGAGGACGCTGTGAGAAACCCGCCCTTGTGGAGGAGGAACCATGGATCCCCGGGAGGAATTCCTTGCATGGGCTGAACCTGCCCTGCATGCTGCGGAGGCCGCTCTTGTCACTGGGGACCCCTCGCGCCGCATTGAAATGTGGTCCCACCGGGAGCCAGTAAGCCTGTTTGGAGCAGTGGGCGTCTCCACCACAGGGTGGACCCAGCTGGAACCGACATTTCGGCGGGTAGCAGCCCGGCTTGCAGGAGGCCGAGACGTCACGTTGGACGTTATGGCGTTCGACGTCGTGGGAGACATGGCGTACACCGCCGCCATAGTCCGCTTCACCGGCACAATTGACGGAAGCGCTCCCCGCCCGTTCGCTCTTCGAGCCACCAGCGTCTTCCGACGCGAGGAAGGTGAATGGAAAGTCATCCACGAACACACCGACTTCGTCAGCCCGGAAGACACGCTGCCCAGCGACCCGTCCTAATCCTGCGAGGGCGCAACGACGGTCTTGGCAGCTGCCTGGGCCGTAATGGAACTGTCCGCCTTGGAGGGCATCGCGACGACGGCAATGACCGTAAGCACGGCACTCACCAGCACGGCCAGGAAGACAGCGGTGGAAGCGGACACCGTTGTTTGCGGATCGGGGCCGCCGCTGGGGCCGCCTGCGTAAATGGCATTGGCGATCGCACCGTAAACGGCCACACCAATCGAACTACCGATGGAACGGGCAAAAAGATTCGTGCCGGTGACTACCCCGCGTTCGTTCCATTCAACGCTCGACTGCGCCGCGATCAGGCTCGGCGTCGCGACCAACCCGAGTCCCAGGCCAACAATGAAGCAGGCCACGGCCACCAACAACACGTTGGGTGATGAGGCGGTGAGGGCAAGCACGGCAGCGCCGATGACCGTCACGGAAATACCGATCAAAGCCGTCCTTCGGAACCCGATCCGGAGGTAGAACCGGCCAGCCTGGGAAGCGCTGATTGGCCAGCCGATCGTCAAGGCTGCCAAAGCGAGTCCGGCAAACACCGGGGAAGTCGCCAGCGCTCCTTCGAGGAACGTTGGGACGTACGAGGTGAGACCAAGCATGGCTGCGCCGACGCCAAAGGAGATCAACGCCGTCGTCACCAGTAGCCGGCGGGAAACAACCCACGGTGGGAGGACAGGCTCAGCCGCCTTCCTTTCCACGAAGAGGAAGGCGATGAACACCAAGGCCCCGACGGCAAAGACCGTGATGCTTATGGAGGAGTTCCAAGGCCAGGCTTGGCCGCCCTCAAGCGCTCCCAGTATGAGCAGGCTTAGAGAGACCGTTAGGAGCCCTGCTCCCAGGTAGTCGACCCGGTGTTTCGTCCGCTCGACGTTCTCGTGGAATGTGCGGACCAGCATCCATCCCGCCAGAAGACACAGCGGGATGTTGATGAAGAAGATCCAGCGCCAGATGCCAAGCGAGGAAAAAATGCCACCCAGCGTCGGTCCCACCACGGAAGAAACGGCCCAGACGCTCGCGAGGTAGCCTTGGACTTTCGCCCGCTCAGCGAGTGTGTAAATATCCCCGGCGATAGTGATCGACACCGGCTGCACGGCTCCGGCGCCCAGGCCCTGAAGCACACGGAAAGCGATGAGGGCGGGCATGCTCCAAGCCAGCCCGCACAAGATGGAACCCAGGAGGAACAGGCCGATGCCGCTGAGGATGATCGGCTTGCGGCCTACGACGTCAGATAGTTTGGCGTAGACGGGCACGGAGACGGCCTGCGCCAACAGGTACGCCGAAAAGAGCCAGGGAAAAGACGTGAAACCGCCGATGTCATCCACAATCGATGGCACCGCCGTGGCAACTATCGTCGCATCAATGGCCACCAGCCCGGTCGAGAGCATTAGGGCAATGAGGATGGGTCCCCGACGGGAACGGAACCCGACTCCGTCGGCAGTAGTTTCTGTAGTCACTTATCCCGTCCCGTCGTGATCTCGGCGTGTTCGCGAACATAGCTTTCGGCCCCGAATGGCGTAACGGCGAGGGCCGCCGAAATAGTCCCGAGGCACGAACCGGAACGCCCTCCGTCGATCAGCGGAGGGCTGGCAATAACGACGGCGGGCCATCCGCTGGCTCCAACGTGGAACCAGGGGTGACCCGCCGTCGTCGTAAATTCAGAAAAATCTAGTCGTTGATCAGATCGTGAACCACGATGGTCTGGTCCCGGTCAGGGCCGACGCCGATGGCCGAGAAGCGCGTGCCGGAGAGTTTTTCCAAAGCCAGCACGTAGTTGCGGGCGTTCTCCGGAAGGTCTTCGAGCGTGCGGGCGCCCGTGATGTCCTCGGTCCAGCCGTCGAAGTACTCGAAGATCGGCACTGCGTGGTGGAACTCGGTCTGCGTCATGGGCATTTCGTCATGACGGACGCCGTCAACATCGTAGGCAACGCAAACCGGGATCTGCTCGATGCCCGTGAGGACGTCCAGCTTGGTCACGAAGTAGTCCGTGAAGCCGTTGACGCGGGAAGCATGGCGGGCAAGGACGGCGTCGTACCAACCGCAGCGGCGGGGACGGCCGGTGTTCACACCGAACTCGCCACCGGTCTTCTGCAGGTACACACCCATCTCGTCGAACAGTTCCGTGGGGAACGGGCCGGCGCCAACGCGGGTGGTGTAGGCCTTGATGATGCCGATGGAACGGGAAATCCGCGTGGGACCAATGCCCGAGCCAACGGAAGCACCGCCCGCCGTCGGGTTGGATGAGGTGACGAACGGGTACGTGCCGTGGTCAACGTCCAGGAACGTGGCCTGGCCACCTTCCATGAGTACAACCTTGCCCTCGTCCAACGCGTTGTTCAGCTCCAGCGTGCTGTCGATGACCAGCGGGCGCAGGCGCTCAGCGAAGGAGAGGAAGTACTCAACGATCTCATCCACCACGATGTCGCGGCGGTTGTAGACCTTGACCAGGAGTTCGTTCTTCTGGCGCAGCGAACCTTCCACCTTCTGGCGGAGGATGGATTCGTCGAACACGTCCTGGACGCGGATGCCCAGGCGGGCAACCTTGTCCATGTAAGCCGGCCCAATGCCACGACCCGTGGTACCGATGGCACGGCTGCCGAGGAAGCGCTCCGTGACCTTGTCCAGGACCTGGTGGTACGGCGCCACGAGATGCGCATTGGCCGAAACGCGCAGGCGGGACGTGTCCGCTCCACGGGCCTCAAGGCCGTCAATTTCCTGGAAGAGTGCCTCGAGGTTCACCACACAGCCATTGCCAATAATGGGAATGGCATTGGGGCTCAGAATGCCCGCGGGAAGGAGCTTCAGCTCATACTTCTCACCGCCAACCACCACGGTGTGCCCGGCGTTGTTACCGCCGTTGGGCTTGACCACGTAGTCAACACGGCCACCGAGCAGATCGGTAGCTTTGCCTTTGCCTTCGTCGCCCCACTGGGCTCCGACGATCACGATAGCGGGCATGGGATCCTCCCCCATTCTTTCGGGCGAGACCAAGCCGGATGGCCAGGACTCGACGCCGTACATGAGAATGCCCCGACCTACCGGTGCAGCCTGCCGCGGGCGGCGGCGTACGCAAGAGTTTCGGGGCTCTTACCAGCCAAGTTTAGCCGATGGGGCTTCAAACTCTGGCGTCAAGAAGCCTTCCGAGGACGTTTTGCCCAAGTTTTGGAGTACCCGGGATGACCATTCAGAGATTGGTGCAGGATCCTCCGATGCCGGCGACCAGGCCTGCATTGGCCCTGACCGACACGGGCGTGGACTTCCACCCGGCCGCTGAGATGTAGATATCCACTTGAAACTGCGTGTTGAATCCAAGAATGCCGCCGAGGAGTGTGGCCGGAATGTCCGTGGTGTAGCCGGCTGAAGAGCCAGTGGTATTCGCAGTTCCCGGATATCCCTGGAGTGTGGTCACGGTGGATCCTGCCGTGACCAGGTGAACGTCAATGACGGCGTCCGTCAGGTTTGGGTATGTGGCCGGGGGTTTCCAAAAGACCCTGACGTAAGCGCCGGCGCCGAGGAGCGTCGGGTGATATTCGCAAGGCCCATTCAACGTAGCCGGGGGAATCGTGATGGTCCCAAAGCTGCCCCTGCCGAATTCGCTCCGCTGCCAGGACGCATCGGTCATGGGCGGCGGGCTTGAGGCGGAGATGAGCAGGGACGGGAAGATCAGCAGGGACAAGGCTACTGCCACGGAACCGAGCCGACCGGGCCGCTTCTTCATGCCTGAGCACCCCGCAAGCGGGCAAGAGCGAAGCCTGTGGCTACCGCAAGCACGCCCAGCATCGCTGCGCCACCCAGCCTGGCGCCGGTATCGGCCAAGCCAATGGACGACGGCGGCCCGCCCGGACGTGCGGTGACCGCACCGGGGACGGAACCTCCAGCCGCGTCGCCCGAACCAAGAACGCCCAGCACAATCTGTGTGCGGCCACCTTGGAACTCTGCGGGAACGTCCTCCGCGAGCGCCGCGCTCACAAGGATGTGCGACCCGTTGGACCAGGTGCTGCCATCTTTCATGAGGTCGATCCTCAAGCCCTCGGCGAGATGCAGCCCCGTGGGCTCAAGCAAGCTCCGTTCACCGCTCGCGCACATGGCGCCGTTCCATGGCTGTTCACAGGAGCGCAACTGCACGCTGAGGTAGTCCCGGAGCCCCCTGGATTCACCATCCGGGCCTGCAGTTTCGGTCGGCTGGATCCACACTTCCAGCAAACCGGCGCCCTCACCCCGCGCATGCACGTCCACCGCCCAATCCGCTGTCCCACCAGGGGTGAGACGGTGCACCTCCCCGGTCGGACCGGCGTCGAGCTCCAACCAACCGGAAGGTCCTTCCTGCGCGTTGGCTGGTACGGCAGCACACAACAAGAGAGCAAGCAGCCCGGTAAGGGCCCCCAACCTAGGCAGCAGCATGTTGCCCTCTTTTGCGGCGCTGGCCGCGCCGGGATCCGCTTCGAGGCCACAGCACCCAACTCACCAGCGCCGCGACGCAGACCGTGGTTGCGCCCAACACCACCGGGTTGGCCGCTGCAGCCAGGGGATACGCCAGACCGGGGACGGACCAGAGCACAATCCGGACCCGCTCCACGACGTAGGGCGCCGGATCAGCCTCGGCGTTGGCGTCGCCTTTCATGGTGATAGTGCGGGCAGCTCCCTCCGCAGGCCCAACGCTCTGGATCCTGTGCGTGATGGGCAGCTTTCCGGGCCGGTCAACCGTAACAACGTCACCTGTTTTGATCTCGGCAGCCGGAATCTCGCGAACCACGGCCAGCGAACCTGCAGGGATAGTGGGAGACATGGAGCCGGTTTTAAACAGGATCAGGGTGATGTTGAACGCCACCGCGAGAACCACTGCGATAAGGCAGACAGCGCCGCCCGCGGCAGCCAGGTTCAGCAGCGTCTCCCGCAAGCGGCACTCAAACCGGCCAGGCCGGCTCATGAGCTTGAGGTGGCAGTAAACTGCCAGGTCGCGGTTGCTGTCTGCCCCTGCAGCGCATTGTTCGCGCCCGCCGGAAGCGACACTTCAAAGCAGAACTGCGTGGCTTCCCCGGGCAGGGTCGCAGTGGCCGCCGCCAGCGGATTAACGACGCCGACTGCCTGGCCCATGGTCAAGGGTTTGACGCCGTCGCTGCCCACCACGAAATCGGGGCTCCCAGTGAACGACGACGCCTGGCACGTGGTTGACCGCACGACCCGATACCGCAGCGCCGCACCCAGATCCGCAGTTCCAGTCCCGCTGCTGGTCACCACGGGAATCCCGAGCACCACCTCCCCCGCCACGGACTTTGCTTTGGTCCTGATAGCGAACGGCGCATAGAACACCGTGCCGGGGCTCATCGCGGTGGCATTGAACACCAAAGTGGCACCGGGTGAAACGTCGTTGGTGCTCCATGTCCCCAAGGCGTCATAAGGGCTGGTGACATTGGATTCAGTCTGGAAGACGCTTGCGCCGAATGAACTGCTTGCGAAGTCACTGTCCGTCCACGAAGCCAGGGTCACGGAGCTGCCAAGTCCCAATGCCAGGCCTCCCGCAAGCAGTGCACGGATGCGAAGAAGGACCACACCTCGCTTGGTCTTTGCTCGTCGATAGCCCATGGATCACTGCGATTGGGCGGCGAATTCCCAGGTGGTTGTCCCGGTTTGGGATTGGACAAGGCCCGCATCGGCGGTAATCCTGAAGCATAGATTTACCGGCGCCCCAGGGTCCGTGCCGGCTCCCTGCGCGAGCGCGAAAGTGATGCTGCCCGGCGTCGTACCCAACGTTTGGCCGGCCGTCACCAAAGTTGCCGTGACGGGTTCAGTACAGCCGAAGTCATCTGATTGGGTGAGGGAATATGTCAGGCCAGCCAGGGAACCGGTGGATGCTTTGGTTGAGACAGTGACAGTGGCGTCGTAGCTGGACGCAGCATCCAAGCGGACGGCGAATGGTGCGGTGACCACATCTCCGGGCGAGAGATTGGTGGGGCTGGCCGTAAAGCCAAGAGTTGCCGGGCCCGTCACAGGATTCTCGCCAAACGCCGTTCCATCCGTGCTGCCCTGAAGATTGAAGGTGCCCGCCGTAAACGTGCCTTTGGCAAATTCGGAGTCGTTCCACGCGGCCAATGTGATCGCCGCACCAATTCCGAGGACCAAACCACCCGCCAGGATCGCGCGGACCTTTGGAGCCTTGCCGGGACGCTGCCCTGATTCTGGTGACGCTTCTGTTGTTGCAACCACGTTTACCCCCGAGGTAGATGATGCGAATGATGCTCGATCGAAGACTCGTACCTGGCGTCGGAGGTTCCAGAATGGGTCCCCCAAAACCATTAGCCCCAACCCATCATCTGTGCAGGTCAAAGTCAACGACCCTGACCTGCACAGATGGGTTAATGTTCAAGCTCGACAACGCCCCGGAATCCGCCTCCCGCCGTCGAGACGTTCGCCACGCTGCCGGGCAACACGCCGCGTCTCATTTGGGGGCGCGCCGAAACAGGGTGCTCCCGCGCCCATAGTCCGGTAAGGTTAGTTAGCCCCCAACAGCACCCTTTGAGGTTCGGCAGCGGCATGCCCGCGGCCCCTTGGAAAGGTGCGCGCAGTAACACCTAGGAGACCAAACCCCTGATGCAAGACCTGGCGACTGAATCACCCGAAGAACTCCTCTGGAACCGCCGCTACGAACCCCACATCGCCGAGGTCAACGGTCTGTGCGATTCCCTGAAGGAACAGAAGCCAGGCAGCGAGGTCCTCTACATCGACCCCGCCCACAGCATGGATGACTGCCGCATCGTCAGCCTTTTCTCCAACCAGCGCACCAACACCGGCGAGGGTTTCATCACCCCCGGTGACGAAGAAGCAACCACCCGGATGCTCGGCATGCAGTGGCAGCTGGGTCTCCGCCCCGAACTCATGATGCCGTGGAACGCGTACCCCTGGATCGAGCCCAACGAGGAACCGGGCAAGCTGACGCCGGCCAACATCACCGAAGGCCTCAAGCCACTCCTTCGCTTGCTCGCGATCCTGCCGCGTACTTCAGCCCTTGTGGCACACGGCAATGAGGCACACCGCCTTGCCGACCAACTGATGAAGGCCGCCCCTGCCAGCATCGCCCGCCGCGGCTTCAAGACCTTCAAGGTCCGTTCCCTTGGTGGCCGCTCCTTCGCAGGCACACCCGCCCGCCAGCAGGAATACCTTGACGCCATCCATGGCGCCTACGCCGAGGCCATGGCGCGCACGGGCATCCCGCGCAAGGCTTAGCCTCCCCCTTCGTTGCGGGGCCCGCTCTGCGCCCTTGGGACACGCCCAGGCACGCAAAGCAGGCCCCACTACGCACTAACGACGGCGGCCCCCACCTTTTGGTGAGGGCCGCCGTCGTCGTTGGGGTGCTTGTGCTGGGAAGGTGAAGGCGTTAGCCGACCAGCATGCTGCGCAGGTCCCCGTCACGCACACGCCGCTGGTGGTTCCCCTGGGCCGCCCGCGCTTCGCACCCAACTGAGTCGCATTTGTGCGCGTTTAGAAGGCTTAAAACGCGCACAAATGCGACTTACTTGGGTGGGTAACGACGACGGCGACCCTCACCTTTTTGGTGAGGGCCGCCGTCGTCGTTTGCTTTAGTAGCGCAGGCGTTAACTGGCCTCGATCGCTGCCTTGGCCTTCGGGTCTGAGTCGTTCAGGAACTTCTCGATCCGCTCCGGCTCTTCGGCCTCGCCAATTGCAGCTGCGGCACGACCCAGTGCGTAGAGCGCCCGCAGGAAGCCCTGGTTGGGCTCGTGCTCCCACGGGATCGGTCCGACGCCGCGCCAACCGTTGCGGCGCAGCGAGTCCAGCCCCCGGTGATAGCCCACGCGGGCGTAAGCGTAGGAGTCGATGGTGCGGCCCTCAGCCCAGGCTTCCTCGGCCAGGATTGCCCACAGAAGGGACGACGTGGGGTTTTTCTCCACGAGGTCCAGCGCTTCCTTGCCGAGAGCCAGGTGCTGGTAAATCTCGGTTTCGGCGGGCAGGAGCGTGGGCTCCGGCCCCATCAGGTTCTTCCGGAATTCGTCGGACATTAGAAAGTCTTGCCGACCGATCCGAGCTGCTGGGCTGCTTCAACGATGCGCGCGGCCATGCCGGCTTCGGCGGAAGCGCCCCAGACGCGGGGGTCGTAGGTCTTCTTGTTGCCCATTTCGCCGTCGACCTTCAGGACGCCGTCGTAGTTGGAGAACATGTGGCCGGCAACCGGGCGGGTGAACGCGTACTGGGTGTCGGTGTCGATGTTCATCTTGATCACACCGTAGGAAACGGCGTCGGCAATTTCCTGCTCGGTGGAGCCCGAGCCGCCATGGAACACGAGGTCGAACGGGTTGTCCTTGCCGATCTTGGCGCCAACCTCGGACTGGATCTGCTTGAGCAGCTCGGGGCGGAGCTTGACGTTGCCCGGCTTGTATACGCCGTGCACGTTGCCGAAGGTCAGGGCGGTCAGGTAACGGCCGTTTTCGCCGGCACCCAGGGCCTCGATGGTAGCGAGAGCGTCTTCGGTGGTGGTGTAGAGCTTCTCGTTGATTTCGTTCTCAACGCCGTCTTCTTCGCCACCGACGGTGCCGATTTCGACCTCGAGGATGATCTTCGCGGCAGCTGCGCGCTCAAGCAGTTCGCGGCCGATGCGCAGGTTCTCGGAGAGGGTCTCGTGCGAGCCGTCCCACATGTGCGAGTTGAAGATGGGGTCCTTGCCGGCCTTGACGGCTTCCTCGGAAGCCGAGAGCAGCGGAAGAACGAAGTCTGCGAGCTTGTCCTGCGGACAGTGGTCCGTGTGCAGGGCGATGTTGACGTTGTAGTTCTTGGCAACTTCGCGGGCGAACGCGGCGAAACCGAGGGAACCGGCAACCATGTCCTTGACCGAAGCGCCGGACCAGTAGGCTGCGCCACCGGTGGAAACCTGGATGATGCCGTCGGATTCGGCCTCGGCGAAACCGCGGATCGCAGCGTTCAGAGTCTGCGACGACGTCACGTTGACCGCGGGGAAAGCGAATCCGCCAGCCTTTGCGCGGTCGATCATCTCGGAGTAAATCTCTGGGGTTGCAATGGGCATGGTGACTCCTATGCTGAATTCGTCTGTGGGTTGGTAACCCTGGAGTAGACCGCTTACGGCTAGCTCCCATCCTAGCGATATCCGCCGGGACGCCGTGTTTCGGGTCACTGGGGCTCTTAACACTTCCGCCGAGTTGGCATTTAATGACAATCCTGCGCGCTGACATTGGCATTAAGTGTCATCTCGCGCGCCAGCCACGGCTCTCCAATGCACGGCGTACCTTATGCACGACGGCGGGTCTGTCGCCTTGGAGGTCGTGCGTGGAGATCCGGACCTCCAGCCAGCCATGCGCGAGGGACCTTTCCTGGCGCTCGATGTCCCTAAGGTGCTGGTCCGCGCCGCCATGATGTTGGCCGTCGTATTGAAGGGAGACCTTGAACTCGCGGTAGGCGGCATCCGGCCACAGCACTGGCCGGCCAAGGGCATCGCGGACAACGTGGTTGAGTGTGGGTTCCGGCAGGTTCGCATTGACCAAGAGCAGGCGCATCAGCGTCTCCGGGGCAGAATCCGCCCCCACCCGGATGAGTTCCAGTGCTGCGCGGGCCGTCCGTACGCCACGCATGCCTGGATGGCGGCGGACGATCTCCGTCAGATCCTCGATGCTGCACAACGCTTCCTTGGGCACTGGGAAATCGGGGCCATGCGAACACACAAGGTGGTCACCGGCCACAACCAGGTCCTCCAAGGGCAGCAGCGCGGCCAAGTCCAACCACGTCCGCGCCGGCGAGGTGAGCCTGACGCCGTCGTACTCGACCACTTCTTCCGGAAGAAGCGTGAGGAGGTGTCCGGCCACGTTGACCCGCCGCGGAAAACTGAACCCCCTCCGCCGGGCCAGATGAATGCGCCAATCCCCGCTGCGGTTGCCTGGCAGGGGGACACCCCAAATCCGGGCGGCGGACAAGGAAACCAGGATTGAGGAATCGTCCAGGTCCGTGTAAGCCCTCAAGGCGGATGACCCGGAAGCGGCGGACACGGCCGGCATACGGACTCCCCGGGAAACCACCAATAAGTCCTTGGCACGTGTCCGGGACCGCGTAACGCCGGCTTTGTCCGATGCACGCACAGAGAAGGAACCCGTGGTCAGATGTTTCGGAAGTGTCGCCCTGCGCATGCCCCATTTTGGCTCCCCTGAGCGGCCTCCGGGAGGTTATCCACAGGCTGGCCACCCACGCACTCCGCGAGATGGCATTTGATGACAATCCGCGGCGCTTGGATTGTCATCAAATGCCATCTCGGCGGGAGGCTACGAGACCGGCTGCTGGAACACGTGCCGGCGGACCCACGCGTGCATCGCGATCGCCGCAGCCGAGGCGGCATTCATGGAACGCGTGGAGCCGAACTGCTCAATGGACAACGTAGCAACAGCGGCCTCATGGACCTCGGGTGTGAGGCCCGGGCCTTCCTGGCCAAACACAAGGACGCACTTCTCCGGGAGGTCGTAGGTCTCCAGCGGCACGGAATCCGGGAAGATATCGATGCCGATCACGGCAAGCCCCTCCCCCTGCGCCCACTGGACAAAGTCCTCGACAGTGGGGTGGTGGCGGACGTGCTGGTAGCGGTCTGTGACCATGGCCCCGCGACGGTTCCACCGGCGTCGACCAATGATGTGGACTTCTTTGGCGAGGAACGCGTTGGCTGTCCGCACAACCGTTCCGATGTTGAGGTCGTGCTGCCAGTTCTCGATCGCGATGTGGAATTCGTGCCGCTTGGAATCCAGGTCCGCGACGATCGCCTCGTGCTTCCAGTACCTGTATTGATCCACCACGTTGCGGCGGTCACCATCCCTCAACAGGTCCGGATCCCAGTGCTCGCCTACCGGCCACTCGCCTTCCCAGGGCCCGACGCCGACCTCCGGTTTCGCTTCAGCCTCGCCATCCGCTGTAGGAACCTCGGAAGTGGGCAGGGCTGTGTTGGGAGGAAGGTCAGTCACCCCTCAACTTTAGCCCTGCCCGGTCGGCGCCTCTTTGCCAAGGCGCCTCTTTGCCTCTTCGCCTCTTTGCCCGGCGCCTAGACCAACTTCCACTTGTTGATGCGGTACGAGTTGGCCAGCTGCTCCATCAGGCCAGGGTGGGCATCCCAGTAGGTTTTGTGCCCGCTAACGCCCAGCATCTGCGGAGTTCCCCATGGTGTCACCGAGAACAGGTTGACTGCCTGGATTTCTTCCCCACGCGCATTGGTGCAGGTGAAGCCGATGACCACGGCGGCGCCACGACGGAATTCGCGGATCTCGGGCATCGAGGTCTTGAAGTCCGAGGTGCACTTGTGGCCCACCAGGTTCTGGGGCAGCTCTGTGGCCGTCATGCCCTTGTAGCGGGCCTCAATATCTTCGATCGCAGCCTTGATCTCTTTCGGATCCTTGCCGAACTTGCCTTCGTCGGACTCGGCGAAGAACGCGTAAGCGAGGGCAATGCCGTCGCCGTCCGCCTCCACCGTGCCTTGGGCCTTCTTCTGGATCTCCTCACCCGTGGTGGGGTCCTTGGTGATCCCGAAGGATTCGTCGTGGGTCCACTCGGCCAGGTACTGGAAGGACGATTCGCCCGTGACCCACTTGCTGAACAGCGGGTCGCCGTCGGCGGGGACATTGGTTGGGCCGGCGAATTCTTCCCACACGCTGGGCAGCGGGATGGCACCCTCCGGAATCTCCGAGGAGGCGGTTGCGTCGGCTGAAGGCTCGTTGGACGGCTCGGCCGCTGCGTCGGACGCTTCGTCCGAGGCGCTGGTGGAAGGCACGGGCGTCTCCACGGCCACAGGTTTGGTCACCGAAGGAATCAACCATGCGAACACGACCACCAGCGCAATAATCACGACGACGGCGATCCCGCCGAGGATCAGGAACAGAGCCTTCTTGTTGTGGTCGCCCGGGCCCTGGCTGGGTCCCCCGGGCTGACCAGGGTAGCCGGGCTGGCCAGGGTAGCCGGGCTGACCGGGGTAGCCAGGCTGGCCGCTGGCTTGCTGGTCCGGGTATCCGGGCTGGCCAGGGTATCCGCTGCCCGGCGGCGGGAAACCGGGCTGACCCTGCTGCGCCTGTGGGTAGCGGTGCACCGTTTCGGCGAACTCGCCGTCAGGGTGGCCCTGCTCGGTTGGGAATTGCTGCGCGGGGAAAACCTGGGTCACTGCAGGTTGTGTGGGGAGAGCCTGGGTCTGACCGTCCTGCCCGGGCGCCACGGACTGAGCCGAAGGCGGCTCCTGTGCTTCCGGCCGATACATCGGCTGGGTCTGGCCCGGCTGATACTGCCGATACTGCTCCTGGCCGGTTTCGTAGCGCGGCTGCGGCACGCCGTCGGGATTGTACGGAGGCTGCGGCACTCCATTGTTGTTGCTCATGACAGGCCCTTTCAAACGTGTTGAGTACCGGCGTATCCGGGGATATCCGGTTGTCGATCCAGTGCTGGGGACCTGCTGACGTGCGGCGACACAAAAAATCCACCATGTCGATCCCCCGACCCACGGTGGTGGCACGCCTGTACCGGAACAAGCGTAGTTCAGTCCGTCGAGTAGCAGGCGAGTCACGGCGGTTTTCCACATGGGTAGAACTACCCACATAGAGGAATGCCTGGGATGTTTAGCTGCTCGAATAATGAAAGACTGGGAGGCAGTGCATGACCAACCCCAGCCGGAGGCAAATATGGCAGAAGAATCCACGCCCCACACGTCCGCATCGGTGTACCGGAACGGCCACGAAATCGAATGCTGGCTCACGGACATGGACGGCGTGCTGGTTCATGAAAACCAGGCAATTCCCGGTGCAGCCGAGCTCATCCAGCGCTGGGTGGATACGTCCAAGCGCTTCCTTGTCCTGACCAACAATTCCATCTTCACCCCGCGCGACCTCGCAGCCCGCCTCCGCGCCTCCGGGCTGGAAGTTCCGGAGGAGAACATCTGGACGTCGGCGCTGGCCACGGCCCAGTTCCTCAAGGACCAGGTCCAGTCTTCTGATTCCGGCAACCGCGCCTACACCATCGGCGAGGCCGGCCTCACCACCGCCCTGCACGAAGCCGGGTTCATCCTCACGGACACGGAACCTGACTTCGTGGTGCTCGGCGAAACCCGCACCTACTCCTTCGAAGCGATCACCATGGCTGTCCGCCACATCCTGGCCGGCGCCCGTTTCATCGCCACCAATCCCGATGCCACCGGCCCTTCCAAGGACGGCCCCATGCCGGCAACGGGCGCAATCGCTGCAATGATCACCAAGGCAACCGGCCGGGAACCGTACATCGTGGGCAAGCCGAACCCCATGATGTTCCGTTCGGCCATGAACCAGATCGACGCCCACTCGGAGACCACGGCCATGATCGGCGACCGCATGGACACCGATATCGTGGCAGGAATGGAAGCCGGGCTTCACACCGTCCTGGTGCTCAGTGGCATCACCCAACGCGAAGAAATCGTGTCCTTCCCGTTCCGGCCCAACCAGATCCTGAGCTCCGTGGCCGACCTCAAGAGCCAGATCTAAAGCCAAAGGAGTCCCGTCATGGCTGTGCTCAACCTCCGTCCTCTGGCCGGTGGCCGGATACTGAGGGGGAGCCAGCCGTTTGGCCTGGATGCTGCCGCGACATCGGGGTTCCTGGCGGAGCACGGCATCCAGGCAATCATGGACCTGCGCAGCGAGCTTGAGCGTTCCTTGGTTCCGTGGTTGGTTCCGAACGGGTCCTCTCGTTCGAACGCGACCAAGCCCGACGGCGGTGGCGGGTGGACTGACGACGGTCGCCGCAAGGAAACTGTCCTGAGAGTCGAGCTCATCCATAATCCGCTGGACCCGAACGCAGTGGCGGGGTCTCTGCAGGCAGTGGAGACTCCCGAGGATCTGGGGAATCTGTATCTGGGCTGGATCCGCGTCCGGCCGGAGTGGGTTGCCGATGCCCTGCGTCCTGTCGCGGAAGGCAAGCGCACGCTGGTTCATTGTTCGCTGGGCAAGGACCGGACCGGAGTGGTGTCGGCGATCGCGCTCATGGCCGCGGGCGAATCGGACGAGGCTGTGGTGAAGGATTACACGGCCACCACGCGCAACCTTCCCAACCTGCTGCAGGTCATGGCCGAGACGTGGCGGCTCCACGTCCCCTCCACACCCGCACAATATTTCAGCCCTGACCTCATGATCCTCCAGAGCCCGGAGGCGGCAATCCGGCATTTCCTGGTCGGCTTCGCACGGGAGTTCGGGGACGCCCGCGGCTTCCTGCGCGAGGCGGGCCTCACCGCCGTCGAGGTTGAAGCGCTTCGGGGTTGAATGAGAGCGGGGTTGAATGAGAGCCGGGTTGAATGAGAGCCGCAGCCCAGCAGGAAAATCCCCAGCAAAAACCTAGGCCGGCCGGATAACCCGTCCGTTGGGCTCCTGGTACGACGGCTCGTCAGGTGCAGGTGGCAGCGGCTCCAGCTCATTCTGGACACGCTCCAGCAGGGGCCGGTAAACGTCGGCGCTCCATTGAGGGCTGGCGTGCGCTGGCCGGGCACCCTCCGTGCTGAGCACCGGGAGCTTCATGTTCGCCGCGAAGACCTTGCTCCACCCCGCCCGCGCGGACTCATAATTGACCGTGTTGTCCTTGGCGTTGCCGAGGAATGCCATTTTGGCCGGGCCGATTTTGCCGGCTAAACGCAGGCCATCGAAGTGGTAGATATACGCGGACTCCGTCTGGATCAGCACGCTGGACGGGGCGATCGGCGAAAGCTGCTCCAGGCTTTGGTCCAGGATCTGCCGCCAGGTGCGTTCGTCCTTGTGCGCCACCCGCTCCCCCAGTTCATAGCCGCCGCGCAGGACTGAAGGGATGCGGAAGCCATTCTCATAAAGGAACACCACGCCGTCGAACCAGCTCTGGTCCAGCACATCAGCGCGGCTGAAGGGACTGGAATCGAGGACTATCAGCTGGGTCTGGACACCATGCAGCTCCAGCAGACGGGCGGCAACTTGCGTGGCGAGCATCCCACCGAAGCTGTGGCCATAGAAATACAGCTTCTCCAGCCCCAGCTCGCGCACGTGGAGAATGAGTTCCCGGACGATCTCATCAACGTCCAGGCCAAGGTTGGAATACCCGACGGCGGCAAGGCGGCCGCGCTGGTGAAGGGCAGGTCGCAGTGAGTTCAGGATCCACTGTGCCTCTTCCCAGCTGGTTTTGTATCCGGGAAAGAGGATCCAACTGGCCTTGGGAAAGTAGAGATCCGAGTAGGAATCCGGGACGCGGAGGATCTTTGTGGCCCGCCGCTCGGCCTGCACGCGACGGGTAAGCAGCATGTCTCCCGCCAACGCCAGCGAGACCACTGCAGTGATGAGGAAGTTACGGCGCGATGTTCGCTTTATCCGGGAAACATGGGGCAGGATCCGGGCCCAGGCAGCGGGATCGGCAGCGTCCTCTGGCCCGGATCCGGGCATGGCAGGGCCCCGGCCCGGGAGGTTTTCGTTCACCTCCGGCGGAGCCTGGAGCTTCCCTACTTGAACGTCCACGCAGCTAGCATAGGCTTCGCGGGCACTGCCTTACAGCCCCGTAGTTCGTGCACGGTTGTTGCCCCTAAAATACGCTTTTAGGGGCATCCCCCGTACACAAACTCCCTAGTTGAGGCCCAGTTCGTCCTTGCCGAAGGCAAAGAGGTAAGGCACGCCGGTTTCGGCTTCGATCTTCTCTTTGGCGCCGGTGTCACGGTCCACGATGACGGCGACGGCAACCACATTGCCGCCGGCCTTACGGACGCCCTCGACGGCGGTAAGTGCGGAGCCGCCGGTGGTGGACGTGTCCTCGAGGACAACCACGTTGCGGCCCTCAACCGAGGGACCTTCCACCTGGCGACCCATGCCGTACGACTTCTGGGCCTTGCGGACAACGAAAGCGTCCACGGCACGGCCGGCGTCGGCAGCGGCGTGCATGACAGCGGTACCCACGGGGTCGGCCCCCATGGTGAGTCCGCCAGCGCACTCAACCGGGATCCCGGCGTCGTCGATCATTGCCAACATGACCTGGCCCACCAGCTTGGAGGCCTCGTGGTGCAGGGTGATGCGGCGGAGGTCGATGTAGTAGTCAGCTTCCTTGCCGCTGGAGAGGATCACCTTTCCGCGGACCACCGCCAATTCTTTGATGAGTTCAAGAAGTCGGGCACGGGCAGTTGCAGTGTCTGCAGCGGGGGTACTGGTGGAAGTCATGGCTTCTATTCTACGTAAGGCACCGGGCCCGGCATTTCAGGCGGGAATCCGGTCCGTCTGGCTGGAAGGCGCCGGGACCAAAGCGGGGCTACCGTCGACGTTGCCTGCGTACAGCCAGTCGTTGTACTGGAAGTCGTTGTCCTTGCGGCTCTTGAACAGCAGGTTCCGCAGTACCCGGGCCACTCCGGACACGTGCCAGGATTCTCCCCAGATCCGTGCCGTGCGCTGGACCCGGGCGGTTCGGGCGGCCCGGACCGAGTTGAAGGAGCGAATGGCCTCGTCCCACGCATCCGGGTTGACGCCGTCGGCGGTGAAGACCGTACCGTTGCTGACGTCCTGCAGCACCGCCGCATCTTCGAGGGCTTGGCAGGCGCCCTGGGCGAGGTACTGGAGCATGGGGTGCGCTGCGTCGCCCATCAGGACCATGCGTCCGGCAACCCAGTTTTCTATCGGTTCGCGATCGTACATGGGCCAGCGGATGCCCGTGCCGAGGTTGGCGAGCGCTGCTTGCACGGCGGGGACGCAGTCCTTGTAGGCGGCCTGGAGTTCGTCCACTCCCCCGTACTGTTCTTCACCGCGCTCAAACGACGGCGATTTGAAGACGGCCACGGTATTGAGCAGTTCGCCCTTGCGCAGGGGGTACTGCACCAGGTGGCAGTCCGGACCGAGGTAGACAACCACATCCTCCAGGTCCGTGGCGGGGGTTTCCGCGGTGATGGGCACCGTGCCGCGGTAGGCAACGTAGGCGGAGGAAACGGGCTGGTCTGCTGCTACGAGCGGCCGCAGCGTCGACTTGAGACCATCGGCCCCGATCACCACGTCTGCTTCATAGTCCACACCAGCCGCGGTGTGGACAACACCGCGTCCGTTTACGGTTTCAACGCTGTCCACCATGACATCGTTGACCAGCTTCACGCCCGCCGCTTCACATCCTTCGAGGAGCACGCGGTGAAGGTCGCTTCGGTGGATCACCACGTATGGGGCGCCGTAGCGCTCCTCAAACTCGCCTTTCAGGCTCTGGCGCGTTAGTTCCTCGCCCGTGACTGCGTCGCGGAACACCAGGTGCTTGGGCTGGACTCCGATCTCCAGCGCCTTCTCCAGCAAACCCCAGCGTTTCAGGACGCGGGAGGCATTGGGGGCCATCTGCAAGCCCGCGCCTACCTCACCGAACTCCGGCGCCCGTTCCACGAGCGTGACGTTGGCACCGTTTTCACGCAGGGCCAGTGCTCCGGCCAGCCCGGCCATACCCCCTCCCACAACCAGGACATCGGTGGACGTGGTGTTTTCAGACATTGCTTGCTCCTTGGGAGATTTTGGTTTTGATGGTGAATCTGACGGCGGCCAACAGGACCGCTGCAATGGCGGCGGCACCGGCGAACGCGAGGAAGTTGGAGTTGACGCCGAGACCGGCGGCAAGCAGGAGGCCACCCACCTGCGGCGCAACGACTGCGCCAATGCGCCCGGTGCCGAGCGCCCAGCCAAGTGCTGTCCCCCGCAAGTGGTCCGGATAGTGGCTCGCCACCGCAGCGATAATGAGGCACTGCGTGCCATGGGTTCCGACGCCGGCAAGCACCAAAGCGAGGTACACCACCGTGACCGGCGGCCCGGCCAACAGGACCGAAAGCCCGACGGCGGCTACTGCGGCTGCCGCTATCGCCGTCGGAATCGGACCAAAGCGTGTGCCCGCCCAAGCTGTGATGACCGAGCCGGCGACTGCGCCGAGGTTCAGCGCGAGGGCGAAGGTCAGCGCCGACCCCAGGTTGTAGCCAGCCAACTGCATGAGGTTGGGCAACCACGTACCCAACCCGTACCAGGCGAACAACGTGGCGATGGTAGCCAAGGCGAAGAGCATGCTGACACCCAGATAGGGTGCGCGGAGCAGGGAGCCGAAACCGGCGGGCTCTTGGAAGTCCTTGCCGCCGGATCCTGTGGATACGAGCGTCTCCGGAAGGTACCTCAGCCCGAGCGGCACCACGATCACCAAGGCCACCACAGCCACGAGGAACATGGACTGCCACCCGAAGGCAGGAATCATGGGAATGCCCACCAACGCAGCGATGGATCCACCGATCGGGACGCCGGACATCATCAGTGTGGCAATGGTGGACCGCCACTTTGCCGGGACCAGTTCAGCCACCAACGCGTTGGCGGACGGGACCAGCCCGCCGAGACCGATGCCGGCGAGGAGTCGCAACGATCCGAAGACAGCCGCGTTGGGTGCCAAGGCGCAGAGGACGGTGAACACCGAGAAGGCGATCGCGCAGCCGAGGATGGTCTTGCGCCTGCCCCACGAATCGGCCATGCGGCCCGCGAAGATGGCGCCGATCATCATGCCGAGGAACGCCATGGAACCGATGGTCCCTGCTGTTGCCTTGGTGAGGCCCCAGCCGGTTTCGGAAATCAGGGAGGACTGCACGGTGCCGTAGACGATGAGGTCGTAGCCGTCGAAGACCACCAGCAGCCAGCAGACCAGCACGGCGAGTGCCGGGCCTTTGGAGAAGCGCGGGGCCATGCGGCCAAGGTCGGCAGTAGGCCGTTGCGACGCTGCAGCGGGAAGTGTGTGATTCATCCCACCACTGTCAGGTGAACAGCAACCGAAGCACCATAGAATTCTGTTGTGCAGAACAAGCCCGCCACCCAGTCCAGCCGGAAGCCCGTGCAGAAGCGGCCCACGTATTCCATTGAGGCGGTAGACAACGCCCTGCAACTCCTCCAGCTTCTCCGCGACGGCGGCGCGCTCCGCCTCAAGGACGCAGCAGCAGAGCTCGGGGTGGCTCCCTCAACTGCCCACCGGCTCCTTGCAATGCTCGTTTACCGGGGCTTCGCGGTGCAGGACGAGAACCGGCGCTATGTCCCGGGACCGGCAATGGGTGTCGGCCCCGCCGGCCTCAGCTGGACCAGGCTGCTGAGGGATTTGGCGCTGCCCCATATGGAACTGCTGTCCGCACGGCTCGATGAGACGGTCAACCTGATGGTCCGTGTGGGCACCAAGGTCCGCTTCCTCGCAACAGTGGAGGGGAGCAACGTCCTGCGTATCGGAGACCGTCAGGGGACGGTCATGCCGGCGGACAAGACCTCTGGCGGGAAAGCGATGCTCGCCGAACTGGAACCCGCGATGATCGAACAACTCTTCCGCAGCCAGAATGCCGAAATAGGCGGCGACACCATCCCGGACGCAGAGTATGCCGCCTTTATCCGCGAACTGGACAGCATCCGGAACAACGGTTTCGCGGCCAACTTCGAGGGCACGGAGGAAGGAGTCAGCGCCCTCGGCATGGCACTCCACAACCGGCACGGGCAGGTGGTTGGGGCACTAACCGTCGCCACGCCTGCCACCCGGTTCCGCAAAGTGTTCGACGCCGGTTTGGTCGCCTCCCTGCGGGAAACCTGCCGACAGCTGGAGATCGACATCGCAGCCAACCCGGCAGAACCCGGATAACAAATTCTGCAGAACAGAATATCCTCGGGATCACTGGCGGTAATCCGTAGGGTCGAACTACGCCAAAACTGTTCGACCCTATCGAGGAGGCCTACGTGTCCATCAGCGCCGAGAACACGACTCATGAATCTGTGGCCGCCAGCCACGCCCTGCCGGAGCCGACCCCCGAGGAACAGGCGCAGCTGGACCAGCTGTACAAGGACTTCAAGTCGGAGAACCTGATCCCGTTGTGGACGGAAATCGGTGACCTGATGCCGATGGTCCCAAACCCGAAGGCCGTCCCGCATGTGTGGCGTTGGAACGATCTGAACCCCCTCGCCGCGCGTGCCGGGGACCTGGTGCCCGTGGGCCGCGGCGGGGAACGCCGCGCGATTGCCCTCGCCAACCCGGGCCTGGCCGGCACGCCGTACGCGACGCCGACACTGTGGGCCGCGATCCAGTACCTGGGCGGCGGCGAGACCGCCCCGGAGCACCGGCATTCGCAGAACGCCTTCCGGTTCGTCGTCGAAGGTGAAGGCGTCTGGACGGTCGTAAATGGCGATCCTGTGGCGATGCGCCGCGGCGACTTCCTGCTGACCCCGGGCTGGAACTTCCACGGCCACCACAACGACACAGACCAGCCGATGGCATGGATCGACGGGCTGGACATTCCCTTCGTCCATTACGCGGACGCCGGGTTCTTCGAGTTCGGCACCGAACGCGTCACGGACGAATCCACGCCGGACATCTCGCGCTCTGAACGCCTCTGGGCCCACCCTGGCCTCCGTCCGCTCTCCGGCCTGGAGGACACCACCAACTCCCCCATCGCCGCATACCGCTGGGAACACACCGACGCAGCCCTCCGTGAGCAGTTGTTGTTGGAGGACGAGGGCCACCCGGCCACCGTCTCCCAGGGCCACGCCGCCATCCGGTACTCAAACCCCACCACCGGCGGGGACGTCATGCCCACCATCCGCGCCGAATTCCACCGCCTCCGCGCCGGCGCCACCACCGAGCCGCTCCGGGAGGTCGGTTCCAGTGTGTGGCAGGTCTTCGAAGGCACCGGCACCGTTGTCCTGAATGGCGAAACCAAACACCTGGCCAAGGGTGACCTGTTCGTGGTCCCGTCCTGGCAGGAATGGTCGCTTCACGCCGACGCTGTTTCACAAACTTCGTTTGACCTGTTCCGTTTCAGCGACGCCCCCATCTTCGAACGACTGAACTTCAACCGCAGCTACACCGAAGGACGCAAGTAATGAGACTCCTCACCCTCCGCACCGCTGAAGGAACCAAGGCTGTCCGCCAGGACGGCGACACCCTCACCGAGATTCCCGGCTTCGCCGACGTCGGCGCGTTGCTGGCCGACCCCGCATGGGAAACCATTGCGAAGGCGGCCAACGGCGCAACGCACGCGCTCGACGGCGCCGACCTCGCCGCCGTCGTGCCTGCACCAGGGAAGATCATCTGCGTGGGCCACAACTACCGCAACCACATCAAGGAAATGGGCAGGGAAATCCCCGAGTACCCCACCCTGTTCGCGAAGTACCAGGAATCCTTGATCGGCCCCAACGATGACCTGGCGTTGCCGCAGGAATCGGACACCGTGGACTGGGAAGCCGAGCTCGCGGTGATCATCGGCAAGAAGGGCCGGCGCATCACAGAGGCGGACGCAGCCGACCACATTGCCGGGTACGCGGTCCTGAACGACATCAGCATGCGCGATTACCAGTTCCGCACCATCCAGTGGCTCCAGGGCAAGACGTGGGAGAACTCCACCCCGTTCGGCCCTGCCCTTGTCACCAAGGACGAATTCACCGCCGGCCCGCTCATGACTTCCGCCGTGGATGGCGAGATCCAACAGAGCACTCCCACCGGCGACCTCGTGTTCACCCCCGAATTCCTGGTTTCCTACATCTCCACGATCATCACGCTGAACCCGGGCGACGTGATCGCCACCGGGACCCCCGGCGGCGTCGGGCACGCCCAGGACCCCAAGCGGTACCTGCAGGAAGGCCAGCTGCTGGTCACCACCATCGAGGGCCTGGGCCAGCTAAGCAACCGCGTGGTCAAGGAAGCCTGATGGTCGCCCGCCACGATCTCGCCACCGATCCGCGCCTGCAGGAAGAACTCCTGCAGGCGCGGCGGGGAACCGCCTTCTTTGCCCGGAAGCTCAATGAACTTGCCGACTCAGAGCTCGACGGCGCGTCGCTGCTGGCCGGCTGGTCCCGCCGCCACGTTGTAGCACATGTGGGCTACAACGCTCGTGCGATCGCCCGGCTCGTGGAATGGGCCGCCAGCAGTGTGGAAACACCGATGTATGCCTCGCCCGAGGCCCGCAACCAGGAAATAAACTTCGGTGCCACGCTTTCCCCGATCGCGTTGCGGAACCTCTTCGACCACTCCGCAGTGCACCTGACCGTCGAATGGCGCGACCTCCCGGACGCGAACTGGGCCCACGAAGTCCGCACCGCCCAAGGCCGCACCGTGCCAGCATCCGAAACAGTGTGGATGCGCACCCGCGAAGTGTGGGTCCACGCCGTGGACCTGGACAACGGCGCCACCTTCAACGACATCCCTACGTCGGTCCTCGAACGTCTACTCGGCGACATCACCGGTGCATGGGAAATCCGCGGCACCGACACCGGACTTCTCATCAAGGTCAACGACACTGCCGGGAACGGCACGAGCCTTACGTTCGGCGACACCACCGCTGGAGAGCCGACGATCATCACCGGCCCCCTTCCCGCCGTCGTCGAATGGGCCGCAGGCCGCGGCAACAGCGGCATCACAGCCGCCGGACCTGGCGCCCCAACGCAGGAAATGCCGGCCGCGCCGGCATGGATCTAGCTACAACGCAGCGGGTGGAGTTGGCGGCGCCGTAGTCGAGCGGATCACCAGGCGGGGATTCACGATCTGGTCCTCGTTGCCTGCTTCACTTTCCAACTGCTGGAGTAGCGCGGACATGCAACGGCGGCCGAGTTCTTCAAAGTCCTGCTTGATGGTAGTCAGCGGAGGCAGGAAGAACGCAGCTTCAGGTTGATCGTCATAACCCACCACACTGATGTCTTCAGGGACCCGCAACCCGGCTTCCTGGAGGGCGCGAAGGACTCCCACAGCCATTTGGTCGTTCGCAATAAAGACAGCAGTGACAGTTGGCTGATCCTCGAGCTTGCGCTGTTCGATGAGCGCCAGGCCTGCTTCATATCCCGAGGCGGCATCCCATCCCCCTTGGAGAAGAACGTGCGCCTCCAAGCCCGCATTGCCGAGTGCCTCCTGCCATCCCTTGATGCGCTCAGCCGCGTCAATCCAGTGCGTCGGACCGGAAATGTGTCCGATGTGGCGGTGTCCGAGCCCGATGAGATGTTCCACCGCCAACCGCGCTCCCAAACGCTGGTTCAGTGAAGCACCCATCAGTTCGTTCCCAGTTCCGGCGCCCACGGCCACCATGGGAAACGGGACGATGACGTCACGGAGGGCGGCCAGGACATCCGGATGGGGTACGAGGATGACCACGCCCTCCACTGACTCGTTGCGGAAATGGGCGATGGCGTCGTTGATGCTGTCGCCTGTTACTTCGCGGAGGTTGGCGATACTGACGAAGTAGCCCGCTTCCCGGCCCGCCTGTTCAACTCCCAGCAAAGTATTGGCAGGTCCGTACTGGCCGGTTTCGCAGGCAAGCACGCCTATGGTCCGGGACCGCCGCGTCACCAAGCTGCGTGCGGCCGTGTTGCGCCTGTATCCAAGGCTCGCGATAGCCGATTCCACGCGTTCCTTGGTTTTGCTGCTGACATTGGGGTGGTTGTTCAGGACGCGGGAAACAGTCTGGTGCGAGACCCCGGCCAACTTGGCTACATCCCCCATGACGGGTGGCCTGCTCGGTGTTGCCCCGGGAGACATCCGCACCTCACTTTATGGATTCGTATGGCGGGCTTGGACAGGATTGGCCCGCATCCGGCTCTTCACTCTGAGCAGGACAGCTCAGCTCGAGCAGGATGCAGGCCAATCCAGGGATTCTTGCTATTTGACGTCTACCCGCACAGGTTCAGTCTTGGCAGGTTTGGTAGCTTCGGTTGCCGGAGGCGTGGTCTTCCACTTGAAGCGGCGGCTGATTGATGATCCTCCACCAGCACCTGTCCGGTTCTTGTTGAAGATGTCGAAGCCGACTGCAAGGAGGAGAACCAGGCCCTTGATGAGCTGCTGGTAGTCGGTTCCCAGACCCAGGATGGACATACCGTTGTTCAGGACGCCCATGATGAGGCCACCGATCATTGCTCCCGCAACGGTACCGATGCCGCCTTGGACGGCCGCGCCACCGATGAAGGCGGCAGCAATGGAGTCCAGTTCAAAGCCGGTACCGCCAGCAGGCTGGGCAGAGTTCAGTCGGGCTGTGAACACCAAACCAGCCAACGCGGCGAGGACGCCCATGTTGACGAACAACCGGAAGGTTACCTTCTTGGTCTTGATGCCGGAGAGCTCTGCTGCATGCAGGTTGCCACCAATGGCGTAGGTGTGGCGCCCGAAGATGCTGTTGTTCATCAATGCCGAGTACAGGATCACCAGGACTGCCAGCACGATCAGCACGATCGGCGTTCCACGGTAGCTGGCCAGGAGGAAGGTGATGATCAGCATCAGCACAGCGATGAAGCCGTTCTTGACGGCAAACCATGCCATCGGCTCGTTCTCAAGGTTGAACTTGCGCCGGACACGGCGCTCCTTGATGGCTTGGAAGAGAATGGCTGCGGTGCCGCCGACGCCCAGGATGACGGTCAGCCATTCCAGTACGGAGGTGCCTCCGGAGATATCGGGGAGGAAACCTCCACCGAGCGCCCGCAACTCGTTGGGGAACGGGGTGATCTGCTGGTTCTTCAGGGTGATGAGCGTCAGGCCGCGGAAGATGAGCATGCCGGCCAGGGTGACGATGAAGGCTGGAATGCCCACATAGGCAATCCAGTAGCCCTGCCAGGCACCCACCAAGGCACCTACCAGGAGGCAAGCCGGAATGGCCAGCCACCACGCCCAGCCCCAGTGCACGATCATCACGCCGGCCACAGCACCGATGAACCCGGCGATGGATCCGACGGAGAGGTCGATGTGGCCGGCGATGATGACCATCACCATGCCAATGGCGAGGATCAGGATGTAGCTGTTCTGGACCACCAGGTTGCTGACGTTCTGCGGTTCAAGCAGGATGCCGTTCGTCAGGACCTGGAAGAGGATAACGATCAGGATCAGGGCGACGAAGATGCCAACCTGGCGGAGGCGGCTTGTGAGGAAGCCAAGGGATTCTCGTAGGGCGGACATGTTGGCTATTCCTTCTCTTGAGTCATGAAGTGCATGAGGGTTTCCTGGGTGGCCTCGGCGATGGGGACCTCGCCGGTGATGTGCCCTGCGGACAGCGTGTAGATCCTGTCGCAAATGCCCAGGAGCTCAGGCAGCTCCGAGGAGATCACGATCACGGCTTTCCCGGCGGCTGCGAGTTCATTGATGATCGTGTAGATCTCGAACTTGGCGCCGACGTCGATGCCCCGGGTTGGTTCGTCCAGGATCAGCACGTCCGGATCCGAGAACATCCACTTGCTCAGCACCACTTTCTGCTGGTTACCGCCGGAGAGCTTGCCGGTGATGGCTGCCACGGACGGCGCCTTGATGTTCATGCTCTTGCGGTAATGGTTGGCGACGGTGGTCTCTTTGTTGCCATCAACCCAGCCACGTTTAGCCAGCTTGTTCAGCGCCGCCATGGAGATATTCCGCTTGATGTCCTCGATCAGGTTCAGGCCATAATGCTTGCGGTCCTCGGTGGCGTAGGCAATGCCATGATCGATCGCGTCGGAAACCGTGGAAGTGTTGATCTCTTCGCCGTACTTGTAGACCTTGCCCGAAACGGCGCGTCCGTACGTCCGGCCGAAAACGCTCATGGCCAACTCGGTGCGGCCCGCGCCCATAAGGCCTGCCAAGCCCACCACTTCGCCCTTGCGGACATTCAGGTTGGCGTTGTGCACCACGATGCGGCTGTGGTCCTGGGGATGCTGGACCGTCCAGTCTTCAATGCGGAGGACTTCCTCGCCGATATTCGGAGTCCGGTCCGGATAGAGGCTTTCAAGATCACGTCCCACCATGCCGCGGATGATGCGTTCCTGGGTGATCTGGCCCTGGTCCAGGCGCAGCGTCTCAATGGACTTGCCGTCACGGATAATGGTGACGGCGTCAGCCACCTTGCGGATCTCGTTGAGTTTGTGGCTGATGATGATGCTGGTGACGCCCTGGCCCTTGAGGTGCAGGATGAGGTCCAGCAGGTGGTCCGAGTCTTCATCGTTCAGTGCAGCGGTTGGCTCATCCAGGATGAGCAGCTTCACCTCCTTGGAGAGCGCCTTGGCAATCTCCACGAGCTGCTGCTTGCCAACACTGATGTGCTGGATGGGTGTGACAGGGTTTTCGCTCAGACCTACACGGGCAAGCAGCTTGGCGGCCTCGAGGTTGGTTTTCCGCCAATCCACCCAGCCGTTGTTTGCCAACTCGTTGCCGAGGTAAATGTTCTCAGCGATGGAAAGGTACGGGCTAAGAGCCAACTCCTGGTGGATGATCACGATCCCGCGCTTCTCACTGTCCGAGATACTGTTGAATTCGCAGGGTTCGTTCTCAAAAAGGATGTCGCCGTCAAAGGAGTTGTGCGGGTAGACCCCGGACAACACCTTCATCAGGGTGGATTTCCCGGCGCCGTTCTCTCCACAGATGGCGTGGACTTCGCCGCGGTTTACATCCAGGGTGACATCCTGAAGGGCCTTGACCCCGGGGAAGGTCTTGGTTATTCCTCGCATTTGAAGAATGGGTACGTTCATCGTCAATTCCCACTGACTGGTTGGAACTTGGCCTGGCCGGGGATTCGGCCGGCTCATGGTGGGTTGTGGCCCCGCCCCGCTTTAGCAGCGCTTGGCAGCGCTTGGCAGCGCTTCGGCAGCGGGACCACAACCCGAAGGAAGTGCTTACTTGACGTCGGATTCCTTGTAGTAGCCCGAGTCGATGAGTTCCTTCTTGTAGTTGTCCTTGGTGATGATGACGGACTTCAGGAGGAAGGCCGGAACAACCTTGACCTTGTTGTTGTAGGTCTTGGTGTCGTTCGTTTCCGGCTCGTTGCCCTTGAGCACGGCGTCAACCATCTTCACGGCCTGAGCTCCGAGCTGGCGGGTGTCCTTGAAGATCGTGGAGTACTGCTCGCCGGCGATGATGGACTTCACGGAGCCCTTTTCGGCGTCCTGGCCGGTAACTACCGGCAGCTTTCCGGTGGAGTAGCCACCCGTGCTGGTCAGGGCCGAGATGATGCCGATGGACAGGCCGTCATACGGGGAGAGCACACCGTCCAGCTTGGTGCCGGAGCTGTAAGCCGAGGTCAGGATGTCTTCCATGCGCTTCTGGGCAACGGGTGCCTGCCAGCGCAGGATGGCTGCCTGCTCGAACTTGGTCTGGCCGCTGGGAACCTTCAACGTGCCTGCATCCAGGTACGGCTTGAGGGTGTCCATGGCGCCAGTCCAGAAGAAGTTGGCGTTGTTGTCATCCGGGCTTCCGGCGAAGAGCTCCACGTTGAACGGGCCCTTGCCTTCAACCTTCTTGCCACTTGCGTCCACCAGGCCAAGGCCGGTGAGCAGTGACGTAGCCTGCTGGACACCTACGGTGTAGTTGTCGAAGGTGGTGTAGTAGTCAACGTTCGGTGTTCCGTTGATGAGGCGGTCGTAGGCGATGACCTTAACGTTCTGTTCCTTGGCCTTGGCCAGGACGTCGGTCAGCGTGGTGCCGTCAATTGCTGCGATGATCAGTGCCTTGGCGCCCTTGGTCAGCATGTTCTCGATCTGGGAGACCTGCGTAGGGATGTCATCGTTGGCGAACTGAAGGTCAGTCTTGTAACCAAGGTCCTTCAAGGATTTCTCAACGTTGGCGCCATCGGCAATCCAACGCTCGGACGTCTGGGTCGGCATCGAAATGCCTACCAGCGAATCGCTGGGCTTGGCGGTGCTGCTGGATTCTGCAGCTCCTCCGCGGCTCCCGCAGCCCGTGGCTCCCACGGTCAAGGTAAGGACAACCGCTACGGCGCCCAGGAGTTTCTTTAATCTCACGATGCTCTCCTTCCGCGGCAGCTTTGCCGCGAACTCTGATGCAGCCGGAGCATCTGCGCATCCGGCACGGTGAAGCTGGGTTGGCCTGTGTGCTGGGGGCGGCACATGCCACTTCAAGGTGATACGACTGCCATTGTGAACGCTAACAATACCGTCGGTCAAGTGGATTGGATCACAATTTGGTTATAACGCTACTCGGCAGTAATCCCTGCGGGAAATTCTTGACTTGAATCGTTGTTAGCGTTCACAATTGGCCCGCGTTCGTGTTCCCTGGGAAAGGAAGAGCCCGGCACCGCCTTGTGGGCAGTGCCGGGCTTCCAGTGCTCCACCGTGATGACGTGGAGGAGCACGTCCCCGCCGAAAGTGGGGAGCTAGAGCCGGGTGTCGAACGAATCGCAGAAGACGTTCTCGTTGAACGTCCCCTGGAACTCGGACTTACCTTGGATTTTCAGGATGGTGGCACGGATGGCCTCGCGCGTTCCTGCGTGAGCGTGAATGGCGGTCTTGACCATGGGTACATCGATCAGATGGTTCGGCTGGTTCAGGGAAACAAAGACAGTGGGAACTTCGGTGGCGTACCAAGGAATTTCAGCAGCCATGGGCGAGGACCACTTGATCCGTATTGCCGCTTCCTGCGCGAAGCCCTTGACGTTGGCAAACACGAATGCGGCGTCGTACTTCTCCGCGTAGTCGCCCGTTGCTTCCTCGGCGAGCACCCTCATGAAGTTCATGCCGGGCTCCCCCGCAGCTTCACGCTGCTCCGCTGTTTTGAAGACATGCACTTCAAAACCCGCGGATTCCAGTTCCTCCTTGACCGTGTCCAAATAAGCCAGCGGATCTGCGCGGGTAAAGTCCGCCCCGCCCGAAATGCCATAGAGCCGGATGCGTTTGTGCGTCCCGGGCGTGATGGGCAGGTTCCGGACTGTGTCCTTGACAAGCGTGACGGTCTTGTCCGCAACGTCTGCGGCAATTGCACGGTGCGCGTCGCTGCCGATGACGGCCAATGCTTCTGCGGACGGCACCAGCCTTTCGCGCTCAATCCGGTGCAATCCCAGTGTTGCCTTCAACCCCAGGATCCTGCGCAACGCATCGTGGAGACGGGCCTCCGTGATGACACCGGATTTGTAGCCGTCCACCATGTATTGGAAGTCCTCGTCGGGATTGCGGAAGAAGAGGAACATGTCGCAGCCGGCCGCGATGGTGGCAGGCACCAAATCGCGCCGCTTCATTGCCTGCGTCAAGCCGACCATGAGCGAAGCGTCCGTGAGCACCAGCCCGTTGAAGCCGAGCTCGCCTCGCAGCAGGTCCTGCAACAGTTCAGGAGCGAGTGTCGCCGGCAACACCTCGGAGTCCGACAGCCCGGGACGGAAATGTCTGGAGACCTCGGGAGCACCGATGTGCCCTACCATGATCGACTGCACGCCGTGCCCGATCATTTCGCGGTACACGTGCCCGTACGTCTTGTTCCACTGGTCATAGTCGAGCGTGTTGTAAGACGTGACCACATGCTGGTCGCGTTCATCAATACCGTCGCCCGGGAAATGCTTCACGGCGCAAACAGTTTGTGACTCGCTGATTCCGTCGAAGTACGCCTTGGCACGCTCCACCACAATCTCCGGCGTATTGCCGAACGCCCGGGTGGAGATGACCGTGTTCCGCCAGTTGTAGTGGATGTCCACGATCGGCGCGAACGCCCAGTTACAGCCCAGCGCGGCCGTTTCGACGCCGGCAACCTGGCCCATTTGCCGGGCGATTGCCTTGTCCGGGTGTGAACCCGCCTGCAGGTGCGTGGCCACAAACGTGCCGTCGTCGCAACTGCCCGCTCCGCCCATCTCCGGGTTGGAAGCGATGAGCAGCGGGATGCGGGTTTTGGACTGCGCGTAACGGATGTGTTCCTGGACGGCCGCCGAGGGACCCGGCCGGTAGCGCATGCCGCCCACATGGAATTTCTCCAGCACACCATCGAGGTACTCCGGGGAGTAATCGTTGTTGTGGTTGATGAACAGTTGCCCGATCTTCTCCTCGAGGGTCATTGAGCCGATGGTGTTCTCCACCCATGCGACAGCTTCGTCATCAAGATGGAAGGGAGCAGCTTTGAGGTCCACCAGGAATGGCCTGGACGGCGCTTCAGCAGGTCCACTCAAAGCCAGGGTCACTTCATCCACGATCTCCTCCACGGATAAGGCGATATCCAGGACTATTCCGGCTTCGTCGTCCTGCAAGGGCTCCAAAGTAGCTAATTGTGAATCAAGGAGCGAGGCTGGCATGAAGTGGCCGGGTCGGGCGTTCATGCGTTCATTCAGCAACTCTCGCGTGCCGTACAGGTGCACGAAAACCACGGATGGATCGCCGCTGCGGATGATGTCCCGGTAGGAGCGCTTGAGGGCGCTGCACGCGATCACCAGAGCAGCGCCCGACGCCGTGAAGCGCCTGCCGATTTCGGCCAACCAGGGTGCCCGGTCGTCGTCGTTCAGCGGAGTACCCGAGGCCATCTTGTCGATGTTTGATTGCGGGTGCAGCGAATCGCCGTCGAGAAATTCAGCGCCGAGGCGTTCAGCGAGGTCGGCGCCCACGGTGCTTTTGCCGCAGCCGGCCACGCCCATCACCACGATGTGGTGCCGGGCGTCGCCTGCCGAAGGAACCGGCTTACCAGTCATGGACCGTGCCGTCCACGAGGCGGTTGTACGGCAGGTATGCCTGCTGGTACGGGAACGCAGCGGCCGCTTCCTCGTTGAACTCGACGCCGATGCCGGGCTCGTCCCCGGGGTGCAGGTAACCGTCCTTGAAGGTCATGGACTGCTGGAAGACTTCGTTGGTCTTGTCCGAGTGCTGCATGTATTCCTGGATGCCGTAGTTGTGGATGGCCAGGCCAACGTGCAACTGGGCGGCGAAGCCCACCGGGGAGATGTCCGTGGGGCCGTGGAAGCCGGACTTGATCTGGTACTGGGCGGCGAAGTCCATGACCTTCTTCAGCGGGGAGATACCGCCAAAGTGTGTGGAGGCCGCACGGACGTAGTCGATCAACTGTTCCTTGATGAGGGTCTGGTAGTCCCACACGGTATTGAAGATTTCGCCGATGGCCAGCGGCGTTGTGGTGTGCTGGCGGACCAGGCGCAGGCCTTCCTGGTTCTCGGCCGGTGTGCAGTCCTCCAACCAGAACAGGTCGTACGGTTCCAGTGCCTTGCCAAGCTTGGCCGCCTGGATGGGTGTCATGCGGTGGTGGCCATCGTGGAGCAACGGAATTTCCGGGCCGAACTCATTCCGGACGGCTTCGAATACCGTGGGCAAGTGGCGCAGGTACGCGCGGGTGTCCCAATCCTCCTCCAACGGGAAGTTTCCGCGGCCTGCGGGCTCGTAGTCGTACCGCTCGCCAGACGCCTGGGCTTGGGCGGCAACCCCGTACACAGCCTTGATGCCCGGGACCGCGGTCTGAATTCGGATGGACTTGTACCCGAGTTCCAGGTGCTCGCGCACCGAGTCGAAAAGCGAGGGAATGTCCGAGCCGGAAGCATGGCCGTAGGCGCGCAGCCCGTTCCGGGACGCGCCACCCAGCAACTGGTAGACCGGCATGCCGGCCACCTTGCCCTTGATGTCCCACAACGCCATGTCCACCGCAGCAATCGCGGCCATGGTCACCGGGCCCCGGCGCCAGTAGGAGCTGCGGTACAGGAACTGCCACGTGTCCTCGATCCGGTGCGGATCCTTCCCGATCAACAGCTGCGCAACATGCTCCTTGAGATAAGCGGCGACGGCGAGTTCCCGGCCGTTCAGCGTGGCATCACCAATACCCGTCACACCATCCTCGGTGGTGATACGCAGGGTGACGAAGTTCCGGGAGGGGCTGGTCACGAAGACTTCAGCGGCAATGATTTTCACAGCTTTTCCTTTCGGGATTGGGCTGGGTTGAAGGGTTCCTTCTCGCCTCAATGCGATATTCACCACAAATACTGAATACGAGTCTAGAATTGTTTGCCATATTTGGCAATCGGTTGCCAGTGCGACAACCGCGCGAGCCTCGGAAAAGGGAAGCCTAGGCTGCAGTTCCTGTCCCGGCACGGTGAGTGGCCCAAACCGAGGTCAGCTCCTGGATCAGCTCCACGACTCCTGGCTCATCGGCAAGGTCTGGATCCAAAAGCCGCAGCAACGCCGCAACCCGGGCACGTCCGGAGAGTTCATTGGCAGCCGCAATGCCTGAAGCCCTGGGATCCTGAAGCCCAGGATTCACCGCGATGTAGGCAGACCACACCGCGATCATTCTCGCCGCAGCAGTGCCGCTTCGCCCCGCGGCGCGCTCCGCACGGAGAACCGGCAGTGCACGCATCCGGAGCTTGGTGCTGCCATCCATGGCAATCTGGGCCAGATGATGTGCGATCCGGGAGTTTCCAAAACGTTCAAGCAATGCAGTCCGGTATTCAGGGATACGGAGTTCCCGCCCGGGAAGGTGCCTGGCGGCTTCGTCCCAGAATTCCTCTACCACTTCGCGGCATACCGCATCGCCCAGGGCCTGGGCCACTGTGGTGTGGCCGCGCAACTGCCCTGCGTAAGCCAGGATGGAATGCGCGCCGTTGAGGAGCCAAAGTTTGCGGTTTTCGTAGGGTTCGATGTCATCCACGAAGACCGCTCCAGCGTCTTCCCAACGTGGACGCCCGAGGGGGAAATGGCCGCTCAGCACCCAGTTGCGGAAAGGTTCAGTGACCACCGGGGCTTCGTCCCGGTACCCGCACTGCTTACCGACCAGGGCAACATCGTCAGCCGTAGTGCGGGGCGTGATGCGGTCCACCGATGTGCTGACAAAGCTGACGTTGTTGTCGATCCAGGCGGCGAGTCCGGGGTCCAAGCCCAGGGCGATTTCCGCTACGCCCGCACGGGCCACGTTTCCATTGTCAGAGAGGTTGTCGCAGGAAACCACAGCGAGGGGTCCGGCGTCGGTCTCCCTGCGGGCGGCGAGGCCAAGGACCAAGCGGCCCAACGGCGTCGTGGGTTGCTCCCCCGCGACCAACCGCGGCAGGTCATCCGCGCCGTGTGCGTAGGCGGCCTCCGTGATGGTCAGTGTTATCACCGCTGTTTGCGGTGCTGAGACCAGTTCAACCAATCGTTCAATGTTGGCGCCGTCGATGGCTTCTACAACGCTGCCTACAACCTCAAAGGAATCCCCTGCATCGGATCGTTCCACCAACGTAAAGAGACCGTCCTGGGCCGCAAGGACCTTGGCGGCATCCGGACGACGCCCCGTGAACGAGGCGATGCCCCAGTCCCCTGCGTCGCCGGCATGCTGTGTGTACCAGGCCTGGTGCGAACGGTGAAAGGCCCCGAGTCCCAGGTGCACAATGCGCACGGGAGCCTTTTCAACAGCTTTGACCTCACGGTTCAATCGCCTGAGCCCATCGACGCTCATAGTTTGAACACCCTGCGTGGCGAGGAATCGACGACGTCGAGAATCAGCTCGTGGGCGCGGGCTTCAGTCACGCGGTGCTCGGCTACAAGGCGCGCAAGGAAGGATGCTTCAATCCTGCGTGAGGCGTCATGCCTTGCCGGGATTGAACAGAACGCGCGGGTGTCATCGATGAAGCCCGAGGACCGCGAGAAACCTGCGGTTTCCGTTACTGCGGAGCGGAAGCGCAACATGGCATCCGGAGCATCGAGGAACCACCACGGCGCACCGATGAAAACAGACGGATAGAAACCGGCCAACGGCGCGAGTTCACGGGAAAAAACGGTCTCATCGAGGGTGAAGAGCACCAAGTGGAAATCCTTGGCCGTGCCAAAGTCCTGCAGCAACGGACGGATCGCCTCGGTGTAGTTCACCGCGAACGGAATATCGTGGCCGGTGTCCGCACCAAAGGACTCGAACGTGGGGCCATGGTGATTCCGGTACGAGCCAGGGTGGATGGTCATCACCAATCCGTCGGCCACTGACATGCGTGCCATCTGGTACATCATGTGGGCCTCGAACGCGTCACGATCCTCGGCTGTAGCCTTGCCAGCACGGGCAAGTTCAAAGAGTGCTTCAGCTTCTGCGGTTTGCAGTTTGAGCGTGGCAGGCGTGCGCACGCCGTGATCCGCCGAAACTGCGCCATGCTCAACAAAGTAGCGACGGCGGTTTTCCAGGGCCGCGATGTAGCCTGCATAGCCCGTTGCGCCGTCGGCGGCAGTTTCGATCAGACGATCAACGTTGGCCTTCCAGCTGGGATGCGCCACGTTCAGATAAGCATCCGGTCGGAACGTTGGAAGCACCCGGCCGTTGAAGCTGGGGTCATTGGTGAGGGCCTTGTGGCTGGCAAGGTTGTCCAGAGGATCATCCGTGGTGGCCAGGACCTCAATGTTGAAGTCCTTGAAGAGCTGGCGAGGACGGAAGTCCGGCTCTACCAGCTTGGCCGCGATCGCGTCATAGCTGGCGTCAGCCGGCATCTCACTGAGGTCTGCGCCGAGTTTGAACACTTCGTGGAATTGGGTGCGCAGCCAGTACCCGGAGGCAGTGCCCTCGAACAGCGGCCAAGCCTGGACGAACTGCCTCCAAATCTCCCGCGAATCAGGCGCGGACGCTGTACCTGTGAGCAACTGATCCATCGGAACACCGTTGGCGTGGATCAGGCGGGTGACGTAGTGGTCCGGGCTGACCAGGAGCGCTGCAGGGTCAGGGAAGGGCGTGTTCTGTTCAAGGACAGCGGCGTCAACGTGGCCGTGCGGAGAAATGATGGGCAGGTCCTGGACGCGCTCCAGCAAGGAGCGCGCGATGCTGCGCGTGCCGGGATCTGCGGGCAGGAGCCTGTCAGGGTGTGCTGCGATGGACTGTGACATAGGTCAATCTTGCGGTTCACCTTGCCATCTTGTCAACCGGTTGCCAAAAATTGCCAACTCGTTGCAACAATCATTTGCCTAAACACTGGGGACTAGCTCAGCAGCCTTCCACTGGAGCCCCGCACAACGAGCTCGGTCTCCACGCTCACAGCTTCGCTGGGGGCATCGTGGCCTTGCAACATGTCCAACAGGATGGTCACGGCACGCGTGCCGCATTCCCCCAAGGGTGAACGCACGGTGGTCAGTGCGGGGGTGGTGAAGTCTGCGCCGAAAATGTCATCGAAGCCAACGATGCTGATTTGGTCCGGAACGCGCATGCCGCCAGCCTGCAATTCCTGCATCAAACCGATGGCCAGGAGGTCGTTGTAGGTGATGACGGCCGTAGCTCCGCTTTCCAGGACGTCGCGCGCAACTTGCCTGCCGCCGTCGACCGTTGGTTTGGAAGATTCCAAACGGACGGCGCGCAGCTTGGACCACTCGCAGGCAGCTTTGACGCCCTCCCAGCGGCGGCCCGTCATCCAGGACTGGGCAGGCCCGGCGACGTAGGCAAGATTGGTGTGCCCATTGGCTGCCAAGCTGCGCACGGCCTCGCTGATGCCCTTGTTCACATCCGGAACGACGCACGGGACGCCGTCGATCTTGCGGTTAATGACCACCACAGGCTTGTCCGCTGAAAGGGCCCGGATGTGGTCGTCGTCCATGCGGGGACTCGCCAGGATCAGTCCGTCGACCGTGCTCAACAGACGGCGCGCCGCAGTGACTTCGGTCTCTGGCGACTCAGCGGATTCCGCCAGGACCAGCGTGTAATCGCGGGCCGATCCGGTGGTTTCGGCACCGCGGATGATGTCGAAAAAGGTGGGATTGGTAATGTCCGCGACAATCAAACCGATGGTCTGCGTGCGGCCAGTGGGAAGCGCGCGGGCGAACGGGTTCACCTGGTAGTTCAGCTGCGCAGCCGCGTCCTCGATAATTTTCTGCGTCTTGGCACTGACCCTGCCCGGCTTGCTGAGGGCACGCGACACCGTCGACGGGTTCACGCCCGCGAGCTTGGCGATGTCGTAGATCGTGGCGGAGGACTTTTCCCCCCGGCCACGCTTAGTGGGTGCAGTTGCTGCTCCGGTGCTCGTCACGTCAGTCACCGCTTCATCCTAGACCGCTTGGCAACAAAAACGGCCGGTTGCCATCGAGGAATGCCAAAAACCCAGTGGGATGTGAGAGAGGAACGGTAAAAACCCAGTGGGATGTGAGAGAGGAACGCTAAAAAGCCAGTGGGATGTGAGAGAGAAACGTCAAAAACCCAGTGGGATGTGAGAGAGGAACGGTCTGTCCGGATACTCCCTCACATCCCGGCGAGCCTCTACCGGCGCTCTACCGCGCTCTAGCGGCGCTCGGGGAACTTGCCCTCTTCCGCGATGCGCTTGTTGAGCTCCTGCAGGAATTCATCCTCGTCAAAGTCCAGCGAAACTTCCTTCCCGGTCCAGCTGGAGAGGTGGATGGCATTGGCCAGGCGGACGCCGTTGATACCGTCCGAGCCCGGAGCAAGCAGAGGAGTCCCGTCAAGGATGTTGGCCGCAAAGTTCTCCAGGACACCGGCGTGCTGGCCGCCCCACGCAGACTCGAACTCGATGACCTCGCTGCTGTACAACTCGTCGCGGTTCAACTGGCCCATAAAGAGCTTGCGGACGCCCTCCGTATCCATCGAATCACTGATTTCCCGCTCCGGCTTGACCAGCCGGGTGACTGTGGCCACCTTGCTGTCCTCCACCACGATCTTGCCCTGGTCACCGAGGATTTCGAATCTGTCGGTTCCCACGATGTCGTGGGTGGCCGTCACGAAAACGCCCGTGGCGCCGTCGCCATAGTCCACTACTGCGGTGACTTCATCCTCGACTGCGATATCGCGGCGGAAGCCGTACGCCACCTTGGAGTAGACAGACTGGGGGACGCCACAGATCCACTGCCAGAGGTCCAGCTGGTGCGGTGCCTGGTTGACCAGAACGCCACCACCTTCGCCTCCCCAAGTAGCCCGCCACTCGCTGGAGTTGTAGTAACCCTGCGGCCGCCACCAGTTGGTGATGATCCAGTTGGAGCGGCGGATCTTGCCGATCTCGCCGTCATCGACGATTTGCTTGAGCTTCTTGTAGAGCGGGTTGTTGCGCTGGTTGAACATGATGCCGAAGGAGAGCTCAGGCTTGGAAGCGGCGAACTCGTTCAGTTCCTTGACCTGCCTGGTGTAGACCCCGGCTGGCTTCTCCACCAGCGCGTGAATGTCGCGCTTGAGTGATTCGATGCCCATCTCGGGGTGCAGGAAGTGCGGCACGCAGGTGATGACAGCATCAACGGCACCGCTTTCCAGCAGCGCAATGTAGTCCTCATAGAACGGGACATCCGGGTACTGGGAGGCCGCAAGTTCCTTCTTGGCAGGATCGACATCGCAAATGGCGCCGATCTCCATGTTCGGGACCAGGCCGTCCGTAATGAACTTGGCGTAGGCGCCACCTTGCTGGCCCAGGCCGATGATGCCGAGGCGTACTTTCTTGCTCATGAATGCAATCTCCTGTGTTGAAATCTAGAAAAGGTCAGCGTGGCCCATGGCCACCAGGTTGTCGTACGAGGTCTGGAGTGCGTCCCAGACGGTCCGGCCGTACAGTTCGTCCTGCTCCACAAGCAGATATTGGGCACCAGCGGCCAGGGCGGCAGGAATGATGGATGGGAAGTCCAGGTTGCCTTCGCCCACTTCAGCGAACTGCACCACATTCCGGAACTCCGCCATGAATCCGGGAAAGTCGCCCTTCTCCAGGAGCCCGAAGGACGATTCCGGCATCTGACCGATCCTGTAGTCCTTGAGGTGCACCATGGCAGTCTTGCCGGCGTACTTTTGGAGGGTGCGGACCGGGTCCAGGCCTCCGCGCTGCACCCAGTGGACGTCAATCTCCATGCCCATGGCCGGGGAGTTCCCGGCGATGATGTCCAGCATGTACCTGCCATCAAACTTGGCGAATTCGATGTGGTGGTTGTGGTAGTACAGGCCGATGCCGTGCTCCTGCAGCCGCTCTGCGTAGCCATTGGCCTGCTTGGCGAATTCCACCACCGAATCCAGGGATTTCATCGCTCCGAACGGAAGCATGCCGATGCGCAGCAGCGAGGTATCCAGACGCTTGGCATCGTCCACGATCTTGTCGAAGTTCTCTGCCAGTGACTCCACCGGCATGCCCTTGCGGCCTTCAATGTTGACTGAAAGCGCGGCGATATCCATACCCAGCTCCGTGCGGGACCGATCCAGCTCGCCCACATTCTCCGGAGTCATCGGGATCTGGGAAATCTCGACGGCGTTATAGCCGATCGCACTGACCTTGCGGAGCGTTTCGAATGCTCCGACGTCAGCAAAACTGTCCTTCAGCATCATGGCTTGGACGCCTATTGTGGCCACTTTTTCCTCCGGGGTTTCCGGGCCCTTCCGGACCCTGGATGTGTCATGGGATGCCGGGCTGTTCAGGCCACGGCACCTTGCTGTTCGATTTGGCTAAGTTGGTTTGCGAGCAGCCGGTGGCGGTCTGCCCGGCGCTGTTCCTGGCGGTCAGGATCCGGCACGGGCGAGGCGAGCAACAGTCGCTGGGTGTAGGGGTGTTCAGGATCGCGGGTGACCACCTCGGCGGGGCCTTGCTCCACGATTTCACCGTGGTACATGACGGCCACGCGGTGGCTGATGTGCCGCACGACGTCGAGGTCGTGGGACACGAACAGGTACGAAACCCCGGTGTCCCTTTGGATCTGCAGGAAGAGGTCCAGCACCCGGGCCTGGGTGGAGAGGTCCAATGCGCTGACCGGTTCGTCGCAGACAATGAGTTTGGGTGACAGTGCCAACGCCCGCGCAATTGCAACACGCTGGCGCTGGCCGCCGCTGAACTCACGCGGTAGCCGGTGGATCGCGTCCGAGGGCAGGCCCACCTGGTCCAGCAGTTCCTTGACGCGCTTCTTGGCCGCTGCAGGTTCCATGCCCTGAACGCCCAGCGGTTCAGCCAGGATGTCTCCAATTTCCAGCGCCGGGTTCAGCGAAGTGTAGGGGTCCTGGAACACCACCTGAAGGTCCCGGCTCAGCGTCCGGCGTTCCTTGCGCGAGGCGTTGCTGATGTCGTTGCCTTCGAAAATCACCTTTCCGGACGTGACGGGTGCGAGGCCCAGAACAGCCCTGCCCAAGGTGGTCTTGCCCGATCCGGACTCCCCCACCAGGCCAAGGGTCTCGCCTTGGCCAATGCTGATGTTGATGTCCGTAAGGGCCCGGAAGGGCTTGGCCCTGAACCGCTTGCTGGGGTACTCCACCACGAGGTTGTCCACGGATAGTAGCGGGGAGCTTTGTACGGGGCTCATGCGACGGGCTCCTTGTCCTGTGATACAAGCATCGTCATGGGGGTCTTTCCTTCGAGCATGGATCCAAGAAGGGTCTGGGTGTATGGCTCTTTCGGGTTTCGGAGGATATCCCGGACGGTTCCCTCTTCAACAAGCCGCCCGTTCTGCATGACAACAACACGGTCGCAGAGGTCGGCGACAACGCCGAAGTTGTGGGTCACAAGGATCACACCGATGTTCAGACGCTGCTGCAATTCGCGGAGCAGGTCCAGCACATCCGCCTGGACGGTGACGTCCAGCGCCGTGGTGGGTTCGTCAGCGATGACCAGGTCCGGTTCGCAGCTGATGGCACCGGCGATGAGCACGCGCTGGGCCATGCCACCGGAAACCTCGTGCGGGTAAGCGTTGAAGGTCAATTCCGGGTTGGCAATGCCGACGTCGGTGAGCAGTTTGAGCGCACGCTGGCGGGCTTCTGACTTCGAGATTCCCAAGACACGGACCATGGGGGTGACCAGCTGGTAGCCAATGGTGAAGGCCGGGTCCAGGTTGCTCATCGGTTCCTGCGGGATGTAGGAAATCCTCCTGCCGCGCAGCTTGGACAACCGCTCCTGGCTGACGCGGTCCTCGCCCGGGGCCACGGTGTAGCTGCCGTCGAACTGAATGGAGCCGCCCACAATCCTGGCGTTGTCCGGGAGCAGGCCCAGGATGGAGAACGCGGTCTGGGACTTGCCCGAACCCGATTCGCCCACAATGCCCAGGATCTCGCCGCGGTCCACGTGGAACGAGACGTCGTCCACCACCTTCTTGATGGAACCATCAGCCTGCGGATATCCGACGCCGAGGTTCGTCACCTTGACCAGGTGATGCTCAGTTCCGGCCTCGACGGCGGCCACGGATTTGCGTGACTGGCGCGCCTTGGCGGGTTCCGCCGTCGTGCGTTCTGCAGCGTTGCCTTCGGCTTTGGCGACCTTCTTCTTGCGGTGCTTGATCTTTTCGCCGTCTTCCAGGGCATCGCGGATAGCGTTGCCAAGCAGGACGAGTCCACCGATGGTGAGTGCCATGGCAAGTGCCGGCCAGAGAAGCAGGGTTGGCGTGAGATAGACGTTCTTGAATCCCTCCGAGAGCATGACGCCCCACGTTGCTTTGGTGGGATCACCAAGGCCCAGGAATTCAAGGCCGGACTGGATGGCGATGGCCACCCCCGCGATTGCTGCGGTCTGGATGATGATGGGTGCGCGGACCACGGAGAAGATATGGCGCGCGATGATGCTCAGGTCCGAAAGGCCGGAGACACGTGCGGCATCCACGTAGAGCTCGTTGCGGACCGACTGGACCGCGGTGCGTGTCAACCGGAAGTAGGACGGGCTGATGAGGACACCGAAGGCGATCATGGAAATCCACACGGATGGACCGAACGCCGCGCGGATGGTGAGCAGAACGATCAAGCCGGGCAGGCTCATGAGGATGCTGACCACCCAGTTGGAGACCGCTTCGAACTTGCCCGCGTAGTAGCCGGCGATCAGGCCTGCGGGAAGTCCTATGGCGATCGCCACGCCTGCGCACAGCAGGGCGGACAAGAGGGTGAGCTGGGCGCCGAAGAGCAGGCGGCTCCAGGTATCGCGGCCTGCACTGTCAGTCCCCAGGATGTTCACGGAGTCCGCCGGTGCCAAGGTCTTGGTGATGTTCGCGAAGTTCTCCTCAAACGGAGCCAAGACCGGGGCGAAAATAGCCAGCAACGCAATGCTTCCCAGGATGACCAGCGAGGCGATACCCAGGGGGTTCCTGAGGAGGCGGCGCATCATTCCGGAACGCACCACGGTACCGCTTTGTCCATCGGGGGCCTTCGCTGCCACACCCATGGAGTCGGGACTTGCGGAAATTGCCGCTGAATCTACGGAATCGCTCATGACACACGTACTTTCGGGTTGAGCCAACCATTGAGAATGTCCACCAGGAGGTTCACCACGATGACCACCACCACGGTGTACATCACCACTCCCATGACTACGGGAAGATCGGACTGGCCTGTTGCGGTAACTGCGAGGGGACCCATTCCTGGAAGGGCGAAGATCTGCTCGATGATCACCACGCCTCCCAGCATGCCGATCAGTTGCAGGCTCAATACTGTGAGGCCTGCCGGAGCGGCGCTGCGGAGCACGTGCTTGAACAGGATTTCACGCTCGCCAATGCCACGGCTGCGCAAAGTCCGGACGTAGTCACGCTCGAGCTGCTTGATCACGGCACTGCGGATTTGCTGTGCCCCGCCGGTCACTCCATTGATGAGCAGGGCGATGACCGGAAGGGTCATGGAGTACACCCAGGCCTCGGGTCCCACCTCGGGAGAGATAGTGCTGGTAGCCGGGAAGAGGCCCAGCTGGATGGCAAGGATAGTCACAAGGAACACGCCGATCACGTATCCGGGGATGGAGTCGCCGATGATGGCGCCAACCTGGACTGCCCTGTCAACCCAGCCGCGCTTTACCGCTGCAGCAACGCCGATCAGGGCTGCGCAGATGGCGATCAGGATCATTGCGGCGAAAACCATGGTCATGGTTACCGGGATCCGGGTGGCCAGGGAGTTGGCCACCGGCTCCGAGGTGAACCAGGAGGCTCCAAGGTTTCCGCTCAAGGCATCGCCCAACCAGGCGAAATAGCGCGTTGCAAGTGGCTGGTCGAGACCGAGCTCCTGTTCCTTCATGGCCACCTGTTCAGGTGTGGCTTGGTCACCCAGGATATTTTGGGCGATGCTTCCGCTGGAGGTGTACAGCAGGATGAAGGTGAGCGCCGAGACTACGAACAACACCACCAGACCGCTGCCCAGCCTTTTCGCAATGAACTTGATCATGGGTTCCTACTTGGCGGGCGAGTAGTTATAGATGGACGGAACGGCCTGCTGTACTTGCGGGGTGACGTTCACTTTGTCGTTGTGGTAGTACATCTGGTTCACGCGGAAGAGCGGGGCGAACCATGCCTGTTCCACAACGTACTTGTTGACTTCCTGGGCCAGCTTGCCGGCCTCTTCGCCACCGGTGCGCACAGCCTGGATCTTCGCCTCGAGTTCAGGTGTGGTGGTCTTGAAGGGGTTGTACAACGCCTTGGTGGAGACGATCTGGTCGATCGCAACGGTAGGTTCACCCTGGAAGAGGTTGAAGAAGAGCGCCTGGTACTTCTGTGCCGCGACGTCAGCGGTGAACGTGTTGGTGATGGCCGCGCCCGGTTTCAGGGTGATTCCAACGTCCGCGAGCTGTTGCTGCATGACAGAGATAAGGGTTTCAGCTCCGGGCAGGGTGGGAACGTCAAGGGTTACCTTGCCCTCGAAGCCGGAGTCCTTCAACAGTTGCTTGGCCTTGGCGGGATCGTAGCTGTAGTAGTTCTCCAGCTCCTCCGTCCAGGCGCCGCTTTCCTTGCCGAACGGCTGCGAAGTAGGCGTGCCTTGGCCCAGCATTACCTGTTCCAGAATGGTCTTGCGGTCGAATGCATAGTTGATAGCCTGGCGGACCTTGACGTTGGCAAGTGCGGGGTTCTTTGTGCCGTCCCGATCCAGAAGAAGCAAACCGGACCAGTCAACCTGGTTGGTTTCGAGTTTCATCTTGGCACCCTCTGCCTGCTTGCCGTTCTTGGGATCCAGGAGCGTGGCATCGATCTGGCCGGAAACCAGGGCGTTGGTGCGGGCCGTGGGATCGGTGAGGATCTTCAGGGTCAGCTTCTTGTACTTCTGCAGGTCCTTGTTCCAGTATCCCTCGCGGGCGGTGAAGACCGTCTGGGAATCTTTCACCGAGGCCGCTTTGTCCATCACGTACGGTCCGGAACCAACGGGTACGGTCTTGATCGCATCAGTGCCGAGCGCTGCGGGGCTGCCCATCAGGCCGGCGGCTTGGCTCAGGAAATACTCCAAGGCCGGCTCTGGAGCGCTGAGGTTGATGTCGATGGTGTCCTCGTCCACCACGGCGATGTCCGATACCGATCCGAGCTGGGCCATCTGCGGGCCGTTGGCCTTCTTGAAGTGGTCCAGGTTGGCCTTGGCTGCTGTGGCGTCGAACTTGGCGCCATCGCTGAACGTGACGTCCTTCCGGAGGTCCACGGTGAGCTTGGTATTGGTGTCGTTGTACTTCCAGGCGGTGGCCAGCATGGGGCTGAGCTTGCCGTCCGGTTCGCGCAGGATCAGGGAGTCATAGGCTGCCTGGTACGGCTGTAGTGCGTGGCCGACGTGAGCCTGGGCAGGATCCCACGAAGTGATGTCACGGAGCGTGCCCAGCGTCAAGGCCGTGATGGATTTTCCGCCACCGGCGTTTGAACCAGCTCCGGCTCCTCCGCCGCCACATGCGGTGAGCGCCAGGGAGGCGCTGAGTACGAGGGCGGCTGCTGCCGCCTTTGGACCTAACTTCATTGTCGGCTCCTAATGAGTCTTTGGCCTGACGCGAATCAGAACGAAGGTTGTGGCGTGGACCACATTTTTATCGGTGTGGGACTTACATTACGGAAGGAATCCCAGCTTGGCAACCGATTGTCAAAAGTTTCTGAAAATGTTGCCAAGTTGCCAGGATGTTGGACTCGGTTCCCTGAATTGGAGGCGAAAATGGCCGGAAACTTCGGGCCGGAATCGCCGGCAGACCCGGCTGCGGTTCAGCTCACCAGCTCCAACTGGTCCGGATAGCTCTGCGCATAGATGTCCTTGACGATCCGGAGCGACTTGGCTGCCTCTGCCGGACTTATCCAGAAAGGCCCCTCGTCCTCGAGCCCGGTGTAAAAGTCTTTGATCAGCAACTCATGCGAGACGCCCCAATAGGACCTGCCGCCCGTTTCCGCCACCCGCTCCGGGATGACATCCACGGTGCCGTCGTCGTAAGTCACCGTGAGGTCGCCGCGCAGGCTGAGCGTCGCCTTTTCGGTCACGATGTCCAACGAGACCGGCGCATTGACCGCATTGGCCAAAGTTGCATAGAAGACACTCCGCGCGCCGTTTACGTGCTCGGCAACAAACTCCGCGGTGTCTTCCACCTCAATCACGCCGGCCAGCGATCGCGTCGAGGCCCGGCCTTCCACCTTGGCAACATCGCCAACCAGCCATTGAAGCAAATCGACAGTATGGATTGCCTGGTTCATCATCAGGCCACCCCCACCCTCCAGCCAGGTGCCGCGCCAAGGCCGGTCGCGGTAGTAGTCGCCGTTCCGGTGCCACATGACTGTGGCCGATGCGCCGATTACCCGACCCAGCCCCCCGCCGTCGAGCATTTTCCGCATTGCCTGGGACGTCGCGTTGTAGCGGTTCTGGAAGCAGACGGCGATCTTAGCCGGGCTCCGTTCAGCCGCATCAATGAGCCGCTTCCCCTCTGCAAGCGTGTGCGCGAGTGGCTTCTCGACGATCACATTGACGCCGCGCTCCAGGCAATCGGCTGCCAGTGAGGCATGGAGGTGGTGTGGGGTACAAAGATGTACGACGTCGGGACGCGCCTTCTCCAGCATGTCCAGATAGTCCGTGTACCCCGGCACGTTGTGGGCGCCTGCTGCCCCTTGCAACCGCCCGGGATCGGTATCGCAGACACCGACCAACTGGACGTCGTCCATGGTTGAGATCGCCGAAAAGTGGATCGTTGAGATGTCACCGCAACCGATGACTGCCGCTGTAGGCATTTCCTGCTCCTTTGAAGGATGGTGCTGGTGCGTTGCGGCCGAGCCGGCTGTCAGGCCAGTTCGACGCCATTCCTGGCTGCCAGGCTCGCGAAAGCCCTCGCAGCAATGCCGAAGGCTACGGGTCCGGAGTACCCACCCAGCTCGTGGGCGTTGGCGAGGTGCGGCTCCAAGGAGGCGAAGCCTGTGAAGCCGTCGGCCTTGAGTGCGGCAATGGTGGCATCCAGTTCGCCGTCACCCTGCCCGGCAGGAACCACCTCACCCGTATCGGCCAAGGCATCCTTTACCTGCAAGTACTCAAGGTACGGACGCAGCATCGCATAGCCCTCGGTGTAAGGCTTGACGCCTACCTGTACGAAGTTGGCGTTATCCCACGCCACCCGGAGCGCCGGGGACGCCACAGTCTCCATGATGTCCAGCACCCTCTCGGGCGTATCGCCGTAGATGCCCTTTTCGTTTTCGTGGAGCAGGACGATTCCACTGGCTTCGGCCTCGGCAGCCAATGCCCTCATGCGTTCCATGACGGCATCCCGGATTTCTTCCTGGCTCTGGCCTTCGGCGCGGTAGAAGGAGAAGATCCGGACGTACTTGGCGTCAAGGCCCTTGGCCACTGAGATGATCTGGCGGAGTCGATTGACCTCATGCTCCACGGGAAGGCTGACGTCCACCTTGCCTATGGGGCTGGCAACGGCAGAGACTTTGAGGCCTCTTTCGTCAAAAATCCCTTTGAGCCGCTCCACTGCTTCCTTTTCCAGCTCGGACACGTTCACGTCCCAGGCGCTGCGGACTTCGATATGGCTGGCGCCGAGGGCCAGGAGTGCAGCGGCCTGGATTGCGGGATCGGGGTCTATCTCATCGCCGAAACCGGACAGGCTCCACACGGCATTGGGTTGAGTCACGAAATCTCCTAGATATTGCCTGTGGCGGCTGGTTCCGCGCGGCGCCGCAAGGGTGCGGTGACACAGTTCACAGGCGGTGCTGTTCCCTGAGTTTAGCCAACTTGGCATCCTCATGACAACCGATTGCCACAATCTGCCATGCTGTGGCATTCTTGATAAACGGTGTGGCAGCAATCACAGCCGGATGACCCGTTGTTCAGAGAGGAACACCCATGGCGACACAACCCGTGGCATCAGACCGGCCCGCCACCATCCATGACATTGCCGCCCTGTGCGGAGTCGCTGCATCTACTGTGTCCCGGGCGCTCACCAACCCGGACCGCGTCAATATCCGCACCCGGCAACGGATCCAAGCTGCCGCCGTCGAACTTAATTACACGCCGAACTCCCAAGCAAAGGCACTGAGCTCCGGCCGGACCGGAGCAGTTGGGGTGCTGGTGCCCGATATCACCAACCCGTTCTACTTCGACCTCATCCGCGGAACGCAGCTGCAACTCAAGGCTGCAGGGTACACACAGTTACTCGTGGACACCGAGGAATCCGATGAAGTTGAGGCCAGCACCCTGGAGCAGCTGCGCAAGAGCGCTGACGGCGTGATCGTTGCAGCCTCCCGCTTGAATGACGAGTCCCTCGCCGCTGCTGCCGCCAAGATGCCCATGGTCACCGTGAACCGTGACGTCGTCGGCGTTCCTGCCGTCATCATCGATACCCCATCCGCCATGCCGCAGGCGCTGGACCACCTTATTTCCCTGGGGCACACATCCGTGGCCTACGTAGCCGGGCCGGTAGTCTCGCAGTCGAGCGCCCGGCGCTGGGCCTCGCTGTCCGCAGCGGCCGAGGACCGTGGGGTGGATGTTCGCAGCCTAGGCCCCTTTGCTCCAAAGACGCAGTCCGGCGCTGCCGCTGCCGATGCCGCTGTCCACAGTGGAGTGACTGCCTGCATTGTCTTCAACGACCTCATAGCAATCGGCATGCTGCAGCGGCTTCGCGAACGCGGCCTGCGCGTGCCCGAAGATATGAGCATCGTGGGTTGCGACGACATCTTTGGTGCCGACTTCTGCAACCCACCTCTGACGACCATGAGCTCACCCATCGAGCAAGCCGGCCGGGTGGCGGTGTCCATGCTGCTGGCCCAACTGAACCCCTTGGCAGGAGGTGGCAACCGCAGCCGCTCCGTCATGCCCACCCATCTCACCGTCCGCGGCTCCACAGGTCCGGTCTCGTCCGGCTAGGTCGGAGGTTTTAGGGAACGTTCTCTCACATCCTGCCGCCCTTGACGGATCGTTCTCTCACATCCTGCCGCCCTTTAGGGATCGTTCTCTCACATCCCGCCGCCCTTTAGGGATCGTTCTCTCACATCCCGCCGCCCTTTTAAGGATCGTTCTCTCACATCCTGCCGCCCTTGACGGATCGTTCTCTCACATCCCGCCGCCCCACAGGCAACGTTCTCTCACATCCCGCCGGCCCACAGGCAACGTTCTCTCACATCCCGCCGGCCCACAGGCAACGTTCTCTCACATCCCGCCGCCCTACAGGCAACGTTCTCTCACATCCTGCACGTCGGCACTCAACGCGTTTGTCCCACGTCGGGCCGTGCGGCCGTAAGGTTTTCGTGGGACTGCGTGATGGGAGCTCCGCGTCGAAGCCCGGTGCTATGTGCGAGCGCATCGGCCAAAAGCACGTTTGATGTGAGAGAACGACCGCCAAAAACCTATTGGATATGCGAGAGGAAATGCGGGGCTATTTCCACCACGTGTCGAAGATGGTGACCGGCACTGTGCGCTTGTGGCGCGTGCGGAGATACTTCTGCTCAATGATTTCCGCAACGCCGTCGGAAACTTCGCGGCCTTCAAGGTAGTCGTCGATTTGGTCGTACGTGACTCCGAGCTCGTCTTCATCGGTACGGCCTGGTTTGTCGTCCAGCAGGTCAGCCGTGGGCACCTTCTGCCAAAGTCGCGCGGAAGCGCCCAACTCGGCCAGGAGTTCGCGGTTCTGGCGTTTGTTCAGACCGAACAGCGGCAGGATGTCCGCACCGCCGTCGCCATATTTAGTGAAGAAGCCCGTGACGGACTCGGCGCCGTGGTCTGTGCCGATCACCAGATAGTTGTGTTCGCCGGCGATTGCGTACTGGGCAACCATGCGTGCGCGGGCCTTGGTGTTGCCTTTGTGAAAGTCGGAGATTTCAGCGCCAGTGGTTTTCTCGAACTCTTCCTCGAATCCGTCCACGGCGCGGGAGATGTTGAAGGTCCGTTCGGTTTTGGCCTTGATGAAGTCCAACGCGGCTTGGGCATCGTCTTCGTCGTGCTGAATACCGTAGGGGAGCCTGACCGCGACAAAGTTCGCGTTAACGCCTTCAGCTTCCAATTCCTCGACTGCCAGCTGTGCCAAGCGACCGGCAAGAGTGGAATCAAGCCCCCCGGAGATGCCCAGCACAAAGCCGTTTGTGCCCGTGGCTTTCACGTATTCCTTCAAGAACGTGACCCGTTTGCGGACCTCCTCTTGGGGGTTGATCCGGGGCTGGACGCCCATTTCCTCGATGATCTTGGCCTGGAGTTCGCGCATGTGTCCAACACTAGTCAGCCGCATGACAAAGGCTCAACCATATTGCGACGCGATTCGACGTCCTTTGATTCGACCTGGGCGGCCTCGGATGTGAGAGAACGATCACCGAAAAGCCGCACGATGTGAGAGAACGATCACTGAAAAGCCGCACGACGTGAGAGAACGACCGCCAAAAAGCCGCAGGACGTGAGCGAGGATCAGGCGAGGAAGCCGCGCAGCAGTGAAGCCGTTCCTTCCAGGTGTTCGATGGTGGCCCGCTCGGCGGCGGGGGCATCGCCGCGCAGGATCGCTTCGGCGATCTCGGTGTGTTGTTCGTTGGCATGTTCCAGGTTGGTGCTGAGCAAGGGGATCCGGTCCAGGAGCTCGTTGAGCCGGGACCGTGTTTCGGCCACGGCGCCTACCAGGCTTGCGGAGCCGGACAATTCGGCAATCGCGATGTGGAACCGGGCGTCGCGCGGACGGTAGCCCAGGGCAGGGGAAGCGCTGACTTCAGAGAGGCAGACCTGTAGGTGTCGGCGGGCAGCTGCGGAGAGGTCCGCTTTGGCGGCCAAAGCAGCGGCGGCAGGCTCGATGATGGACCTGAAGAGCAGGACGTCCTCCACTTCGGCGGGGTCGAGCGGTCCTTGGTCCGGCTGGCGCTGGACTGCCGTTGTGGAAACGTATGTTCCGCCGTACCGGCCGCGCTGGACTTCCAGATAGCCGGCGCTTTGCAACTCCCCCAAGGCGTCGCGAAGGGTGGCGCGGGAGACTCCCAATTGTTCGGCCAGTTCGCGTTCGGGCGGCAGTTTCTCGGCCGGAGCAAAGATCCCCAGCTTGATGGTCTGCAGGATGTGTTCGATGGTCTCTTCGAACGCGTTGCCGCCCCTGACTGGGCGCAGCATCGAGAACGACGGGCCAAACGGTGAGTCCGGCACGGCATCTCCTTCCACGGAATGCGGGCTGCGCCAACCAATGAGGCCATTCATAGGGCGCTGCTGCCTCCATGCTACCCACGCCGAGCAATAAAGGTCATCAAAGAAACCATTGGACACGCCTCGAATTGTGATCCAAGTCATCAGGTTTTTCAGAAAAGTCTTGACTCGTGGCGAATCACGCTCCAGACTTTGAAGCACACTTTGGACTGAAAACAGTCCTTTAGGATCTGATTGATCCCCCGCTCGACTTTTCCCAGAAGCATTCCTCAGACGATAGGAACACGCATGGAAACAGTGCACCAGCCGCCCGGCGGCGAGGATGAGTATTTGAAGCACCGGCGCCTCAAACGGGGTGCCGCCGGATGGGTTCTCCTCGCGGGACTTGGAGTGGCCTACGTGATCTCCGGCGATTTCGCCGGCTGGAACCTGGGCCTGGCACAAGGAGGCTGGGGCGGCCTGCTGATCGCTTTCCTTCTCATGGCCGTGATGTACACCTGCATGGTTTTCGGGCTCGCTGAGCTCTCATCAACGCTCCCGACGGCGGGGGCCGGCTATGCGTTCGCCCGCCGGGCCCTGGGACCACTCGGTGGATTCGCAACCGGCATGGCGGTCCTGATCGAATACGCGGTGGCACCGGCAGCTATTGCCACCTTCATCGGCGGCTATGTGGAGGCACTTGGTCTCTTTGGCCTCACCAACTCGTGGCCGGTCTACCTGGTCACGTACGTCATCTTCATCGGCATCCACATCCGCGGAGTCGGCGAAGCCCTCAAGATCATGTTCGCCATCACCGCGGTGGCCACCATCGCCCTGGCCGCCGCCGTCGTCGGCCTGCTTCCAAAGTTCGATTCGGCCCGGCTGTTCGATATTGTTCCCGATGGATCCGCAGGCTCCAGCGCGTTCCTGCCCATGGGTATCAGCGGCATCCTGGCTGCGCTGGTCTACGGAATCTGGTTCTTCCTTGCGGTGGAGGGCGTTCCCCTCGCGGCTGAGGAAACGTCGAATCCAAAGCGAGACATGCCCCGTGGAATCATTGTGGCCGTCATCATCCTGGTCGTTTTTGGCGCGCTGATGCTGGTTTTGGTACCCGGCGCAGCTGGCTCCCAAGCCATGAGCGAATCCGACAACCCGCTGCCTGAAGCCCTACGCATCGCCTATGGCGGCAACACCTTCCTTGCAGACTTCATCAATTACGCGGGACTGGCTGGTCTGGTGGCGAGCTTCTTCTCCATCATTTACGCCTATTCACGCCAGCTGTTTGCCCTCTCCCGGGCAGGCTACCTCCCCCGCTGGCTCTCCCTCACCGGCAAACGGCGCACCCCGTACTGGGCATTGATTGTTCCGGGCACCATTGGATTCCTCCTCGCGGCCATCACCCAGGATGGTGCCTTGCTCATCAACATCGCCGTCTTCGGCGCGACGGTTTCCTACGTCCTGCTGAACCTCTCGCACATCGTCCTTCGCAAGAAGGAACCCAACCTGGACCGCGGTTACAAGACGCCGGGCGGGATCGTCACGACGTCGATTGCCCTGGTCCTGTCCGCGGTGGCAGTCGTGGCGACGTTCGTCGTCGACGTCTTTGCCGCTTCCATTACGGCAGCGATTTTTGCCGCTGCCCTCCTTTACTACTGGCTCTACAGCCGGCACCGGATCGTGGCGGGCGCACCCGAGGAAGAGTTCGCCCAACTCGCCATGGCCGAGGCCGAGCTGAAGTAGCAGCCAGCAGAACCTGACATCCACTCACAGAACCACACTGCGGAGACATCATGAATTCCCACATCCAAGAGTCCAGCCGGAACCGGCAGCTCACCGTCGACGAACTGCGCGAAGCCGTAGCAAGGGGCGAGATCGATACTGTCATTGTCGCCATCACCGATGCGCTGGGTCGCCTCCAGGGCAAACGCTGCGGTGCGCGTTCCTTCCTTGAAGACGTCCTGGATCACGGCGCGGAGGGCTGTAACTACCTGCTCGCCGTGGATGTTGAAATGCAAACCGTGGACGGCTACGCGATGTCGTCCTGGGAGACCGGCTACGGGGACATGGTGATGCTGCCGGACGTTTCAACACTCCGGAAGGTCCCTTGGCTCGAAGGCACAGCCATCGTGCAGTGCGATGTCCTGTGGACAGACCGGACGCCCGTGGCAGCATCACCACGGCAGATCCTGAAAGCGCAGATCGAACGGCTCGAAAAGCTGGGCTACCGGGCCCACGTTGGCACCGAGCTTGAGTTCCTGATGTTCGATGACTCATACAACCAGGCCTGGCAGAAGAACTACACGGGCCTTGCGCCGTCGACGCAATACAACGTGGACTACTCGCTCCTTGCCACAGCCCGGTTGGAACCAGTGATCCGCTCCATCCGCAACAACATGGAAGCCGCGGGTCTGGTGGTCGAGTCGTCCAAGGGCGAATGCAATCTCGGCCAGCAGGAAATCACGTTCCGCTTCGATGAAGCCCTCGCGGCCTGCGATAAGCACACGTTCTACAAGAACGGCGCCAAGGAAATCGCCGACCAGCACGGCAAGAGCATCACGTTCATGTCCAAGTTCAACGAGCGTGAAGGCAACTCCTGCCACATCCACTTCAGCCTCACCGACCTGGACGGGAACCCGGTACTGGCGGGCGACGGCGAACACGGCTTCAGTCCCCTGATGGAACGCTTCGTTGCGGGTCAACTCGCCGCGCTGCGCGAACTCGCCTACTTCCTGGCGCCCAACATCAATTCCTACAAGAGATTCGTGGAAGGCAGCTTCGCCCCGACGGCGATCGCCTGGGGCCTGGACAACCGCAGCTGCGCGCTCCGCGTGGTGGGTCACGGCCGCGGCCTCCGCACCGAGAACCGCGTGGGCGGCGGCGACGTGAACCCCTACCTCGCCGTGGCTGCAATGATCGCCGCAGTCATCCATGGCATCGAGAACGATCTCCAGTTGCCGGCAATCACCAAGGGCAACGCTTACGAATCCGATGCGGAACGGCTGCCCACTACGTTGCGGGACGCGCGGGACCTCCTGGCCGAGAGCAGCATTGCCCGCAAGGCTTTCGGCGACGACGTGGTGGACCACTACGTCCACGCCGCCAACGTTGAGCTCACCGCTTACGACAGCGCCATCACAGATTGGGAGCGGGTCCGTGGCTTCGAACGTCTCTGAAACTTACGGGCAACCGTACAAGCCCAGGATCGCGCTCACCAGTTACCTTCAGGAGGCCTCCTGGGGAGTGTGGAATACGACGGCGGCAATCCTCCCGGGAACGTACGTGGAGGCAGTGGTCGCAGCCGGAGCAACACCAATCCTGCTCCCTCCGCTGGGCACCGACGAATCCGTGCTGGACCTGGTGGACGGCTTGATCGTGGTGGGAGGTCCCGACGTCGATCCTTCCCTCTACGGCGAGCCGCCGCACCCAGCTACCAAGCCGCAGCCGCTGCGGGACGCGCACGATTCCGCCCTGATCCGTGCCGCACTTGAGCGCCAACTCCCGCTGTTCGCGATCTGCCGCGGAGCGCAGCTCCTCAACGTCGTACTGGGCGGGACTTTGATCCAGCACATCCCCGACGTCATTCCAGACAGCAAGAGCCAGCCGGCACCTGGGGTTTACGGAGAAGCATCCTTCACAACTACCCCGGGCAGCCTCATCCATCACCTGCTGGGCGGCTCCGCCACCTCCCCGTGTTACCACCACCAGGCCCTGGACTCCGTGCCGGACACGCTCCGTGTAACGGCCAGGTCCGCCGATGCCTTGGTCCAGGCCGTTGAAACCACCGAAGGCGGCTGGGTTCTGGGTGTTCAGTTCCATCCGGAACAGAACCCCAACGATCTCCGGCTGTTCCGCGGGTTCGTGGAAGCTGCCGCCGGCTACCGCTCAGACCAGACCGCAACCATGAAAGCGATGTCCCCCGCATGACAGCAACAGTGTTTGATGTGATCAATCCGGCCACCGAGGAGGTCATCCAGACTGTTCCCTTGGCTGGCCAGGCAGAAACGGACGCAGCCATTGCCAAGGCAGCCGCCGCTTACGAGACGTGGCGGGCAGTTGCCCCCGCGGACCGGGCGCTGCTGCTGCGACGGTTCGCTGACGCCGTCGACAATGACCTGGAGAACCTCGCGCAACTTGAGGTGCGCAACGCGGGCCACACCATTAGCAACGCGCGATGGGAAGCGGGCAACGTCCGCGACGTCCTCAATTACTACTCGGCTGCTCCGGAACGTCATTTCGGACGGCAAATTCCCGTGGCCGGCGGGGTCAACGTGACCTTCCATGAGCCGCTGGGCGTTGTTGGCATCATTGTTCCGTGGAACTTCCCGATGCCCATTGCAGGGTGGGGATTTGCCCCCGCACTGGCCGCAGGCAACACTGTTGTGCTCAAGCCGGCGGAGGTCACGCCGCTGACAGCCATCCGCCTGGGCGAGCTGGCCCTTGAGGCCGGCATCCCCGACGGCGTCTTCCAGGTGATTCCCGGCAAGGGTTCCGTGGTGGGCCAGCGGTTCGTCACCCATCCGGCGGTCCGCAAGGTGGTTTTCACCGGTTCCACGGGCGTGGGAAAGCAGATCATGGCCGGCTGCGCCGAGCAGGTGAAGCGCGTGACGCTTGAGCTGGGCGGCAAGAGCGCCAACATCATTTTCGACGACGCCGACCTTGAGATGGCTGCGGCCGCCGCCCCCGGTGGCGCTTTCGACAACGCCGGGCAGGACTGCTGCGCACGTTCCAGGATCCTTGTGCAGCGCAGCGTCTATGAGCGCTTCCTCGAGCTGCTGGAACCAGAGGTCCTGGGCATGCGTGTCGGAGACCCCGCAGATCCGGCCACCACAATGGGTCCGCTGATTTCGGCCCAGCAGCTGGGCACGGTTTCCGCTTTCGTGCCCGACGGCGCACCGGTCGCCTTCCAGGGGAAGGCGCCGGAAGGGCCGGGCTTCTGGTTCCCGCCGACTGTACTGACCCCGGATGTAAAAGCCCCGTCATTCACCGACGAGATCTTCGGGCCGGTTGTTGCCGTGGTGCCGTTCGACGACGAAGCAGACGCCATCCGGATCGCCAACAACACGGAGTACGGCCTGTCCGGCTCGATCTGGACGTCCAAGGTGGACCGCGCATTGCGTGTAGCCCGGGGCGTCGAGTCCGGCAACCTCTCAGTGAATTCGCACTCGTCCGTCCGGTACTCCACGCCTTTTGGCGGCTTCAAGCAGTCCGGCCTTGGCCGCGAGCTTGGCCCCGACGCGCTGGATGCCTTCAGCGAAGTCAAGAACGTCTTTATTTCCACCCAGTCCGCCTGAACTTTTTCCACTTTTTCCAAGGAGAGCACCAATGCAATCAGTAGTTTCGAACCGTCTCGCAGGCCGCAGCGCAGTCATCACCGGCGGTGCCAGTGGCATCGGCCTGGCCACAGCACGCCGGATGGCCGCTGAGGGCGCCAACGTCGTCATCGCCGACATCGAACCGACGTCCGGAATCGCCGCTGCCAATGAAGTGGGCGGCCTGTTCGTCAAGGTGGACGTCACCAGCGAAGAAGAGGTGCGCAACCTCTACGCCCAGACCAAAGAGACCTACGGCAGCGTGGATATCGCCTTCAACAACGCCGGTATCTCCCCCGCGGACGACGCTTCCATCCTCGACACCGGAATCGACGCCTGGCGCAGGGTGCAGGAGGTCAACCTGACCTCCGTCTACTACTGCTGCAAGTACGCCATCCCGTACATGCAGGAGCAGGGCAAGGGCTCCATCATCAACACGGCGTCGTTCGTGGCCGTCATGGGAGCGGCAACGTCCCAGATTTCGTACAGCGCCTCCAAGGGTGGCGTGCTGTCCATGAGCCGCGAACTCGGCGTCGAATTCGCCCGTCAGGGCATCCGCATCAATGCCCTCTGCCCCGGCCCGGTGAACACTCCCCTGCTGAAGGAACTCTTCGCCAAGGACCCCGAGAAGGCAGCCCGGCGGTTGGTGCACGTGCCCCTGGGTCGCTTTGCGGAACCCGAAGAGCTGGCCGCGGCTGTCGCCTTCCTCGCCAGTGACGACGCTTCCTTCATCACAGCCTCCACGTTCCTGGTGGACGGCGGGATCTCGGGAGCTTACGTCACTCCCCTTTCGTAGGCTTTCCCAAGAACCCCGACGGCGGGTGCGGACTTCACGTGAAGCCCGCACCCGCCGTCGGACTTTAACGTTCTCTCACATCCCAACCGTCCCCACCCGATGCTCGCTCACATCCCAACCGTCCTCACGCGATGCCCGCTCACATCCCAACCGTCCCCACCCGATGCTCGCTCACATCCCAACCGTCCCCACCCGATGCCCGATCCCCAAAAAGACTATTGACGTTCCGATAGTTACCGATATATCGTTAACTATCGCCGATATTCCTTCGGCGAACCACTAACCGAAAGGATGATGCTGTTATGAAAGGCATCCACAATCACGACGAAAGCTCGTTCCCGGAACACGGTTCCGGACTTCCCGAACACGGCCATGGACGCGGCCGCTTCAATCGCGGCAAAGGGCGCCGGGGTCCCCAAGGACACGGCGGACCCGGCCGCGGGCCAGGCTTCGGCCCGGGATTCGGGCCTGGCGGATTTGGTCCCGGCGGGTTCGGCCCCGGCGGATTCGGTCCCCGCGGGTTCGGGCCGGGCGGTCCCCGTCGTAACCGAGGCGACGTCCGCGCTGCAATTCTTTCCCTGCTCGCCGAGGCTCCTTCCAACGGCTATGGACTGATCAAGACCATCGCCGAGAAGACCTCCGGAGCCTGGCGTCCCAGCCCCGGGTCCGTCTACCCCACGCTGCAGCAGCTGGTTGATGAAGAACTCATCGCAGCCGTGGGCGAGGGGCGCAGGACGGAATTCACTTTGACGGACGATGGCCGGGCCTACGTTGCAGAGCATGAAGAAGAACTTGCCAACGCCTGGAACACCGAGGCTGACGGAAACATGCAGGAGTTCCACCAAAGCATCGGGAAACTGATGGGCGTCGTCCACCAGTTCCGCGCCGCGGCAACCGACGAACAGCGCAGGGCGGCGATCGAAAAGCTCGATGAAACCCGCCGTGCGCTCTACCTGATCCTGGCCGACTGATTCCTCCAATCCACTCCCTTGACCTTGACGTAACGTCAACCATTACTGTCAAAGGACAAGCCAGGAACGCGAAGGTCGGACGGAGGACACATGGACTGGTCGATCCAGGAAATTGCCAAAATGGCAGGGACCACCAGCCGCACGCTGCGTCATTACGACGATATTGGGCTGCTCAAGCCAAGCCGGACCGGTCATAACGGCTACCGCTATTACGACGGTCCGGCCTTGGTGCAGCTCCAGCGGATCCTCCTGCTCCGGAAACTTGGACTGGGCTTGCCTGCGATTGCCGACGTGCTGGCCAGGGAGACCGACACCGTCAAGGCGTTGAGCGGCCATCTGGAATGGCTTGGGCAAGAGCAGGACCGCCTGTCGCGGCAAATCGCGTCGGTGCGGCAAACCATTGACACATTGAAAGGGGATGGAAAGTACATGGCACAGGACATGTTTGACGGCTTCGACCACACTCAATACAAGGACGAGGTAGAGGAACGCTGGGGCAAGGACGCTTACGCCACCAGTGACGCTTGGTGGCGCGGCATGAGCGCCGAAGAAAAGCAGCAATGGAAGGACCGCTCCCGCCAACTGGGTAGCGACTGGATCTCCGCTGCCACATCCGGCATCGCGCCGGATAGCGCTGAAGCACAAGAACTGGCAAGGCGCCACGTGGAATGGCTCCGCGGAATCCCAGGCACACCGTCCGCCACACCCGGTGGAGACGTGAAAGGCTACGTCACAGGCCTCGGTGAAATGTACGTTGCTGATCCTCGATTTGCCGCGAACTATGGCGGCGAGCCGGGAGCCACGTTCGTTCGCGATGCCCTGCGGGTTTACGCGGAGGAAAACCTGTAGGCAGCCAGGATGCGCCGATTCGGGTTTGGCAATAGTCTGGCCGAATGGGTACAAGCACCGTAAAGTCCAGCGAACAGGTTGACAGGCAGACACGTATTCTCGAAGCGGCCCTGGACCTCCTGTCCCGCCACGGCATTTCGGGCATCAACATGCGAGCCGTGGCGCGTGAAGCAGGCGTGGCGCTTGGGCTCGTGAACTACTACTACGAGGACAAGTCGAGCCTGATCCGCGCGGTTCTGCACCGGATCGAAGAGCACGACCTCATGCTCGTGGAGCCGGAGCCGGCATCAACCCCTGAGGAGCAACTCCGGGAGTCACTTCGGCGCGTTGCGGACCCTGATCTCCTGACTACGCCGTACCTGTCCCTCCGCCTCCACCTCTGGGCCCTCGCCCAGGCTGACGAGGACTTTGCACGGATCAACGCGGCGGCTTTTGACCGGTATCTGGTCGGGCTTGCCACACTCATAGGGAATGCCAGACCCGGGCTTTCTGCTGATGAGTGCAGGGAGCGCGCAGCAGACATCGTCGTCGTGCAAAACGGCATGTGGCTCACCACGCTCCTGGGCATAGACAAGGCTGCTATCGAGCGAGGTATTGCCCGCACGGAGCAGATCGCTTTCGCCCCTTCGCGGGGTAACGACGGTTGAACACAGGCATAGGGGATTCTGCGGCGACGGTCGCGACCGCCCTAGGCAAGCGTCCGCATAATGGGACGTTTTTGCTCGAATAATGGACACGTCCTTTAGCCTGCATGTATGGACGATAGCCGGACAACCCAAGAGGACCTTCCGCCCTTTGTTGATGCCGCATGGCTCAAGGCACACCGAACCAACGTTGTCACCGCTGATGTTCGGTGGTACCTCGACGGCACGTCGGGTCGTGCAGCGTACGACGGCGGCCACCTTCCAGGCGCGCTGTTCGTGGACCTGGATTCATGGCTGTCGGGCAGTTCGGGACCACGCGGCCTGAACCCTCTTCCCGACCCTGAAGTGTTCGCGCAGGGAATGTCTTCCCTGGGAATCGGCGACTCCACGACCGTCGTCGCCTATGACGATGCGGGAGGAGTCATCGCAGCACGGCTCGTATGGATGCTACGCGCCCTCGGGCATCGGGCGGCGCTGCTCGACGGCGGGATTGCCGCGTGGACAGAAGCGCTGGAGACGACGCCCGCCAAGCCGACGCCCGCGACTTTCACGCCGTCACCGTGGCCGAAGGAGCATCTCGCCCGGCTTGAGGACATTAAGGCAGGGGCTGCCGGGATCATCGTCGACGCTCGAAACGCCGACCGCTTCGACGGAAGCCTCCAACTGCCCACCGATCCCCAGGCCGGACACATCCCCGGCGCCGTGAACGTCCCATGCCGCGAGAACCTCGGTCCTGACGGACGCCTGCGCCCGATCACTGAGGTCCGACGAGCGTTTGCGAAGGTTGGGATCGAAGATGCGACTGCCGTTATCTCCTACTGTGGATCAGGCGTCACGGCATGCCACAACCTTCTCACCCTCGAGCATGCAGGACTCGGCCGCGGCCGCCTCTACCCAGGTGGATGGTCAGAGTACGGAGCCGAGGCTCGCCGAGCCGAGCTTGGCTGACAGACGCCGTACGAGTACCACTGGTCCACGGAAATCGCTCGTGGTTTGCGTAGCATGGGGGCTCAACGACTATTGGGGGTAGTAATGAATTTGGGTCCAGCCTTCGGAATTATGGGCATCCTGTACGCGGTCTTCATGATCGCGGTGGCCGCCCTGGCCGTGTACGCCCTGGTCTTGGCCGTCATCTTCCTACGGCTGAGGATCGCTGAGTTGAAGAGGGCAGCACGGGCCGGGGACAGCTGATTCCGCTGCGCGCTTTCGGCTTAACGTGTGCCGGAGAGCCAAGAATCGAATACTGCGAATAGCTTCCGGACCACGACGGCGCCCCTCCGGCAACGGTAGGGGCGCCGTTGTTGTGTCCGCGCCGGAATGGCAGTAGCTGTACGTGGTCATCGCCCCAAGACGCAGCCCGAAATCTTGAACATTTGTTCATACTGACTCTTGAACAGATGTTCAAGATGAACTAATCTGCATCGTATGACCCAAGCCACATTCTCCGATTCCGCATCCACTCTTTTCATCAACGGCGCGTGGGAGCCGGCCGCGTCCGGCGCGGTGCGCCAGATCCACAACCCGGCCGACGGCGAACTGGTCGCCACGGTCTCCGAGGCGGGCCGCGAAGATGCTGAGCGCGCCATCTCGGCAGCCCGTGCAGCCTTTGACTCCGGCGTATGGTCCTCTGTTCCAGCGCCCGATCGCGGTGCATTTCTGCTGAAGGTCGCCGCGGAACTGCGCGAACGCCGGGAGAAGTTCGCCCGCGCTGAATCGCTGGACACCGGCAAGCGGATCATCGAAAGCCGTATCGACATCGATGACATCGCTGCCTGCTTCGAATATTTCGGAAGGCTCGCCGGGCAGTCGGCAGGCCGCATAGTCGATGCTGGGGACAACGCCGTCGTCAGCAAAATTGTCTACGAGCCCGTTGGTGTCTGCGGCTTGATCACGCCGTGGAACTACCCGCTGCTGCAGGCTGCATGGAAGATCGCTCCCGCGTTGGCCGCTGGCTGCACCTTCGTCCTCAAACCCGCCGAGCTGACTCCATCCACGGCAATCCTTGCCATGCAGTTGCTTAAGGACCTTGGCCTGCCCGACGGCGTCGCCAACCTCCTGACAGGCCCCGGAGCCAAAGCGGGCGCACCCCTTTCAGAGCACCCTGACATTGACCTGGTCTCCTTTACCGGCGGCCTGGAAACCGGCAAACGTATCGCAGCTGCGGCCGCCGGAACCGTCAAGAAGGTCGCCCTGGAACTTGGCGGCAAGAACCCCAACGTCGTGTTTGCCGACGCGGACTTCGACGCCGCCGTCGACAATGCGTTGAACGGCGCGTTTGTGCACTCGGGCCAGGTCTGCTCTGCGGGGGCGCGGTTGGTTGTGGAGGAATCCATCGCCGAGCGTTTCGTCGACGAGTTGGTCCGCAGGGCAAAGGACATCCGCCTCGGCGGCCCCTTCGACGATGACGCCGAAACCGGACCGCTCATCTCTGCAGAGCACCGCGACAAGGTCCACGAGTACGTCCAGCGCGGCATTGAAGAAGGCGCGCGACTGCGGACCGGTGGCGCGCCGCCGGAAGGGGAGAAGTACGACGCCGGTTTCTACTACCAGCCGACCATCCTGGACCGCGTCCAACGGGGAATGTCGGTTGTGGTTGACGAAGCCTTCGGCCCGGTAGTGACCGTGGAGACCTTCCGCACCGAAGACGAAGCCGTAGCCACCGCGAACGACACCATTTACGGACTGGCCGGCGCCGTCTGGACCCAGGACGCCGGCAAGGCGCAGCGGGTAGCAGGCCGTCTGCGGCACGGCACCGTTTGGATCAACGACTACCACCCTTACCTTCCGCAGGCCGAATGGGGCGGCTTCGGCCAGTCCGGCGTCGGCCGCGAGCTCGGTCCCACCGGCCTCGCTGAATACCAGGAAGCAAAGCACATCTACCAGAACACCAACCCGCAGGTAACGGGCTGGTTCGCTGACCGCAGCAAGGAGAAATAGATGCACACCGAGAACATCGAGAAACTCAACGACCGGGGGTTCGACTACGTCGTCATTGGCGGCGGCTCGGCCGGGGCCGCTGTAGCCGCACGCCTGAGTGAGGATCCTTCCGTTTCCGTGGCACTTGTTGAAGCCGGTCCGGATGACCGCGGCCTCCCCGAGATTCTGCAGCTTGACCGCTGGATGGAACTGCTGGAGTCGGGATATGACTGGGACTACCCGGTGGAACCGCAGGAGAACGGCAACTCCTTCATGCGCCACGCCCGGGCCAAGGTCATGGGCGGCTGCTCCAGCCATAACTCCTGCATCGCTTTCTGGGCCCCGCGCGAAGACCTGGACGAGTGGGAGTCAAAGTACGGCGCCACCGGCTGGAACGCCGCCGCGGCCTGGCCGTTGTACCAGCGGCTGGAAACCAATGAGGATGCAGGCCCGGACGCTCCCCACCATGGCGACTCGGGGCCCGTGCACCTGATGAACGTTCCCCCGGCGGATCCCACCGGCGTCGCGCTCCTTGATGCCTGCGAGCAGGCCGGCATCCCCCGCGCTAAGTTCAATGACGGCAGCACTGTGATCAACGGGGCAAATTTCTTCCAGATCAACCGCCGTGCGGACGGGACGCGTTCCTCCAGCTCCGTCTCCTACATCCACCCCATCATCGAACGCGAAAACTTCACGCTGCTGACCGGCCTGCGGGCGCGCCAACTGGTGTTCGACGCGGACAAGCGCTGCACCGGCGTCGACGTCGTTGACTCGGCTTTCGGCCGGACCCACCGGCTCACAGCGCATCGCGAGGTGATCCTCTCAACCGGAGCCATCGACTCGCCCAAGCTCCTCATGCTGTCCGGCATCGGCCCGGCCGCGCATCTGGCCGCACACGGCATCGACGTGGTGGTCGATTCCCCCGGCGTCGGCGAGCACCTCCAGGACCACCCGGAAGGCGTTGTCCAGTTCGAGGCCAAGCAGCCCATGGTGCAGACCTCCACCCAGTGGTGGGAGATTGGCATCTTCACCCCCACTGAAGAGGGCTTGGATCGTCCGGACCTGATGATGCATTACGGCTCTGTCCCGTTCGACATGAACACCCTTCGGCACGGCTACCCCACCACGGAAAATGGCTTCAGCCTCACCCCGAACGTCACCCACGCCCGTTCCCGCGGAACCGTCCGGCTGCGCAGCCGGGACTTCCGCGACAAGCCGATGGTGGACCCCCGTTACTTCACGGATCCGGAGGGCCACGACATGCGGGTCATGGTTGCCGGCATCCGCAAGGCACGGGAAATCGCTGCGCAGCCTGCCATGGCCGAGTGGGCCGGCCGGGAGCTCTCCCCTGGTATCGAGGCACAGACGGACGAGGAACTGCAGGATTACATCCGCAAAACGCACAACACGGTGTACCACCCGGTCGGTACTGTCCGGATGGGTCCCGTGGACGATGACATGTCACCGCTGGATCCCGAGTTGCGGGTCAAGGGCGTTACCGGCCTTCGCGTTGCCGACGCCTCCGTCATGCCGGAACACGTCACTGTCAACCCCAACATCACCGTCATGATGATTGGTGAGCGGTGCGCGGACCTCATCAAGGCCAGCCGGACGGTTGAATCAACGACGGCGGAGGCGGACTTCAGCTTGACCCCCGCCTGAGGCGCGATTGCCAGTGAAAGCACCGGTGGAGGGTGCGTTCAGCGCCCCCACCGGCGTTTTCCATGCCCACGTTTCAGCGCCCGCGAGCACTTACGCCTTGAATGGGCGCCCGCATTATCTTGAACATTTGTTCATAGACAAGTCTTGAACGCCTGTTCAATCTGAACTAACCTCTTCTTATGACCCACGCCACACCTATACGGTCGCGGCTTGGCGGGCAGGCCTGGACTTCGACCACCTCGAAGGCCCAGCCAGCCCCGTTACAACCATGGGGGAACAGCCGGAGGCACATAGTGGTGCCCGGCCTATTGATTTCGACTGCGACCAATGGCGGCCGCAGGTCATCACCATTCGGTGCACGTCTGAGTTAGGAGTTCGAATGTCAGAACCCAGCAAATTAGGACCCTGCAAGAGCGATGCAAGCGGCATGGACGAGTTTGGCTATGCGCAAACCCTTGACCGCAGCATCGGTAAGTTCGCCAGCTTCGCCGCCGGCGTCAGCTACATCTCCATCCTCACCGGCGTTTTTCAACTCTTTTACTTCGGCTTTTCCACGGCTGGGCCTGCCTATGCGTGGTCATGGCCCATCGTCTTCGTCGGCCAGCTGATGGTGGCACTGTGCTTTGCGGAACTGGCCGGCCGCTACCCGGTGGCTGGATCTGTCTACAACTGGGCCAAACGGCTCTCAAGCGGAACATGGGCCTGGCTGGCGGGCTGGTTGCTCCTGCTTTCCTCGATCATGGCGCTGGGATCAGTTGCCTTGGCCCTTCAAATTACCCTGCCGCAGATCTGGAGCGGCTTCCAGCTCGTGGGCGATGGAACCGGGCCTTACGACTTCGCCGTCAACGGCGTCATCCTTGCCAGCATCATGATCGGCATTTCCACACTCATCAACGCTTTCGGTGTGAAACTCATGACCATGATCAACAGCGTGGGCGTATTCGTGGAGCTGGTTGCGGCCGTCCTGCTGATAGCGGCGCTGATTTGGCATTCAGTGCGCGGACCGGAAGTCCTCCTGGATACGGCCGGATTCGGCGAAGAACATCCCCTGGGCTTCTTCGGGGTGTTCATGATTGCCGCCATGGCCTCCGGCTACGTCATGTACGGGTTCGACACCGCAAGCTCCCTGGGCGAGGAAACCAAGGACCCCAAGCGCACGGCTCCCAAGGCTATCCTGCGTGCCGTTACGGCGTCCTTCCTCTTGGGAGGCCTGCTCCTGCTTGGCGGAATCCTAGCTGCGCCGGATCTGTCCGATCCCAAGCTGGGAGCTGCAGATGGCGGACTCCAGTACATCGTTCTTTCGGTGCTGGGAGGCCCGTTCGGCAAGGCCTTCCTGGTTTGCATCGTGGTGGCCGTAGTGGTCTGCACACTGGCCGTGCATGCAGCAGCTATCCGCATGATGTTCGCCATGGCCAGGGACAACAACCTTCCCTTCAGCCGCCAGCTCAGCAAAGTGCACCCCACGCGGAAAACCCCCACAGTGGCCGCCATCGTCATCGGTGCAGTGGCAGTGATCCCGCTGATCGTCAACATCTCCCAGCCGGCCATCTTCACCATTCTTTCCAGCATCAGCATCGTCCTGATCTACCTCTCCTACCTGCTGGTCACCGTTCCGATGCTGCGGCGCCGGTTCCTTAAGAAGTGGCCCCTGAAGGACGACGGATCAGAACCGGGATTCAGCCTCGGCAAATGGGGCCTGCCCGTGAACATCCTGGCAGTGCTCTGGGGCGGCGCGATGACGGTGAACCTGATCTGGCCACGGCCGGAGATCTACAACTCGGTACCGCCCTTCGAGTGGTACCTGCAGTGGGGCGGCGTCATGTTCGTTGCTGCGGTGATCATCGGCGGAACGCTCCTTTACCGCCTCCGTATCAGGCACCGGACAGGGGTTTTGGCCGAGCACGCCGCTGCGGCTCCCTCCCCCGAACCAGCCTCCGCTCAGCCAAACTCCGCCGAGCCAAACTCCGCCGAGCCAAATTCCCCCGAACCTGTCCAGGTCCTAACCCAAAGTTGATAGCAGTCTGACACTGAGGGCATCTCTTCGCTTGCGTTCCACGAGCGAAGAGATGCCCTCAGTGTCGTTCTAGACGAATGCCGACTTTCCCGTTACGGCCCTGGCCACGATCATGGAGTTGATCTCGTAGCTGCCCTCGTAGGTGTACAGGATTTCGGCGTCGCCGAAGAGCTTTCCCATCTCGTAATCCGTGGTGATGCCGTTTCCTCCCATCAGGGACCGGCCCATAGCCACGGACGAGCGCGCCAAACGCGTTGTGGTCGCCTTGCACATCGCGGCCTGCACCATTTCCAGCTTTCCCGCCTGCTGGATGCGGGCCAGTTCCACCATCAAGGACAGTGAGGCATTGGCGTTGCCCAGGATGTCCGCGAGTTGCTGCTGGATGAGCTGGAACCGGGCCAATTCCTTGCCGAACTGTTTACGTTCCAAGGCGTAGGACCTGGCAATATCGAAGGCCGCCAATTGGATGCCCGCAGCCTGCCACCCCACCCAGGCCCGCGAGTCCCGCAGCAGGTCATTGGCCCGGGAGAATGCCGTGGCGCCGGGCAGCAGGTTATCCGCAGGAATCCGGACGTCGTCCAGCGTGATGTCCGCATTCTGCATGATGCGGAGGCCGATCTTGTTGGTGATCTTGGTGGCCGAGTATCCTGCCCGGTCCGTCTCCACAATGAAGCCCTTGATCTGGTGATCAGACACGTCACGGGCCCACACCAAGGCGAAGTCGGCGATTGTCCCCGCTCCGATCCAGCGCTTGGCACCGTTGATGACCCATTCACCGCCGTCGCGCCGCGCCGTCGTCGAGAGTCCTCCGGCGATGTCCGAACCGTGGTCCGGTTCCGTGAGCGCGAAGGCGCCCAACTGTGTGAAGGCCTCCAGCCCGGGCAGCCACTTCCGCTTTTGTTCGGGAGAGCCGAGTTCATGGATCATGCCGACAATGAGTTCGTTATGGATCCCCACGAGCGCGGACAGCGACACGTCTGCCCGGGCAATCTCGGTGTACATGAGGCCCTTGAACAGCTTGGAGGAGCCGTCGGTCTGCAGCCCGCCGAGCCCGTATTTTGCCATTTCGGCCAGGAGCCCGAACGGGAACTCTTCGCGGTTCCAATATTCGATGCTGGCAGCGCGGATCCGCGTTTGGAGGAACTCCCGCACCTCCGCGTACCGCGCCTGCTCCCCCGCAGGAAGCAGGTCCACTACATGCATCAGGTCCGCCTCCGGATAAGGAGGGAGGACTTTCCGTGTCGGTTCGCCGCTGGTAACGGTGCCGGCAGCTGCTTTTTCGTCGAGCATTTGACCCCTTCGTCATGTCCAACGCAGGCTCTTCCAAACCCTTGGATGTCCTAGTATATTGCAAGGTGATGTGGACCACTAGGCGGGGTGCTCCGGCGACGGCGCCGAGGCACTAATCCCCCAGCGAAAGGCGGACTATGACAGTCACAGAAGACTTCCGTGCGGCCCGTGACCGGCTGCTGGAACTGCGCGAGGATTACAGGCAGGCCCACAGGGAATTCGAATGGCCACGTTTTGACGAATTCAACTTCGCCCTCGATTGGTTCGACCAGATCGCTGCGGATCCGGAACGGGGAAACAAACCGGCACTGGTCATCGTGGAGCAGGACGGCAGTCCCACACGGCGCACATTTGCGGACCTTTCGCGACGGTCCTCCCAACTCGCCAACTGGCTGCGCAGCGAGGGCGTCAAACGCGGGGATCACATGATCATCATGCTTGGCAACCAGGTGGAGCTTTGGGAGCTCATGCTTGCCGGCATCAAGCTGGGCATCGTCATGATCCCCACCACCACCCTCATGGGCGCCCGGGATCTCCAAGACCGCGTAGAACGCGGCGGGGCCAACTGGGTGGCCGTGGGTAGCGCCAACATTGGGAAGTTCGCGGACGTGGCGGGCGATTACACGCTCATTGAGGTCGGGGCGGACCACGCCAACGCCCAGGCGCTGCAGTACGCGGATTCGTACGACGCCAGCACGGACTTCACGCCCGATGCCCCCACCAAAGCGGACGAGACACTGCTCCTCTACTTCACGTCCGGCACCACTTCGAGGGCCAAGCTCGTGGAGCACACCCACACCTCCTACCCCGTGGGCCACCTTTCCACGATGTACTGGATCGGCCTTGAACCCGGCGACGTGCACCTCAATGTCGCCTCCCCCGGCTGGGCCAAGCACGCCTGGTCCAACGTCTTCACACCCTGGATCGCCGAGGCCTGCGTCTTCATCTACAATTACGAACGCTTCAATGCGGCCGCCCTCATGGACCAAATGGGTCGCGAAGGAGTCACAAGCTTCTGCGCGCCGCCCACCGTCTGGCGCATGCTCATCCAGGCGGACCTCACTCAGCTGGCCCTGCCGCCCCGGAAGGTGGTGTCCGCCGGCGAACCGCTGAATGCGGAAGTCATCGGCCAGGTGGAGGAAGCGTGGGGCGTCACCATCCGCGACGGTTTCGGCCAGACCGAATCCACCGTCCAGATCGCGAACACGCCAGCACAGCCGGTGAAGATCGGTTCCATGGGCCGGCCGCTGCCCGGATATGACGTCGTCCTGGTCGATCCGCTGACCGGCAAGGAAGCCGACGACGGCGAACTCTGCCTGCGCTTGGACCCCCGGCCCGTGGGGCTCATGAAAAGCTACTTCGGTGACGAAGCGAAAACAGCAGAGGCGTTCCGCGACGGCTACTACCACACCGGCGATATGGCCAGCCGGGACACCGACGGCGTCATCACCTATGTGGGCCGGGACGACGACGTCTTCAAATCCTCCGACTACCGTTTGTCGCCCTTCGAACTCGAAAGCGTACTGATCGAACACCCCGCCGTGGCGGAGGCCGCCGTCGTACCTTCGCCTGACCCTGTGAAGCTGTCGGTGCCGAAAGCGTTTGTGGTGCTCGCCGCCGGCTACGAACCCGGACCCGCCGTTGCCGAGGACATCCTGCGATACTGTCGCGAGCACCTGGCGCCCTTCAAACGGATCCGGCGTCTCGAATTCGGCGAACTGCCCAAGACCATTTCAGGCAAGATCAGGCGTGTGGAACTTCGCGGCACGGAAGTGGCGCGGCACGGAAGCGGACCGTTGCCGGCAGGCCTCGGCCTGGAATACACCGAGGAAGAGTTCCCGAATCTGAAAGACTAGCCACCCGAGCAACGAAGGAGGCCCATGGGCACCCCACTCCCCCGCGACCCCATCGCCGACGCCCAACGCAACTGGGAACGGCATGGTTGGGGCGATGTCGCGGCGCCCATGGCTGCCATCACCGCGATCATGCGCACCCAGCAGATCCTGCTTGCACGCATCGAGACGGTCCTCAAACCGTTCGGCCTGACCTTCGCACGCTACGAACTCCTCGCGCTGCTGAGTTTCGCCCGCAGCGGCGCACTCCCCATGAACAAGGCGAGTGCGCTGCTGCAGGTGCATCCCACCTCGGTGACCAACGCCGTCGACCGTCTCGAAAAGGCCGGCCTGGTGGCCCGCTCGCCGCACCCCACCGATGGCCGCACCACCCTGATCGAGCTCACTGCCGAGGGCCGCACCCTCGCCAAGAAGGCGACGGCGGCACTCAATTCCGAGGTTTTCGGCAAGTCAGGCTTCGGCGCCGACGACGTCGATCACCTCATCCGCGTCCTGGGGACTTTCCGCAGGGATGCCGGGGACTTTACGGAGGAGTGACTCAACGCGCCAACGGGCGTATCCTAAAGCTCCATTGCCGCATTGGGGGGTGGAGCGTTTGGCCAAGAACCCGGGACAACGCCGCAATATACTTCTGCGCCCTTTCCTCCTTGCCATGCTTGCCTCATCTGCATGGATGCTGTGGTTGACCGGCCCTTCAGCAGCCGCCGCGGATATCCTTCCCGTCATACCTCCGCTACCGAGCAGCACCACGCCGCTCACGCAGACTCTGCAGGCGCCCTCGGTCACATCTTTGGCCGATTCTGTGGACCCGACGGCTCCTGATCTTGATCCGCTGGCCGAGGCTTCCGCAGTTCCCGTGCTGCCTGCGGCTCCCGAGCTGCCTGAGGCTCCCGCGCTCCCTACGGTAACCGTCCCCCAGGTTCCGGATATCTCTCAGGTTCCGGTCGTCGGCCAGGTTCCCGAGGTACAGAAACTTCCTGTGGTGGAAGGAGTCCTGGAGCTCCTGCCCGAAGTCTCAGACGTACTTCCCGTGCCCGAGGTGCCCGCGCTGCCGGAAGTGCCTAGCTTGCCCGATGTGCCGGACTTGCCCGGGATTGCCGACCCTCCGCTTCCTCCATTGCCGGGCACCACGCCAAACCTGCTCGACGGCGTCGCCCCGCCTGAGGTTTCGCTCTCCCCGGAAGCCACAACCTCACCGTCGGGCGCTCCGGCGCTGCCACTCGCCGTCGTACTCCAAACCACGCAGGCAGCGGCGCCGCTGCTTGGAGGCCCCAGCCTCCCCCAGCCCATACCGGCTTTTGATCCAGCAGGGGTTCCGCCCGCCGCGATGCTCGCACCCGGCAGCCCGGTTCCCGGCGCACCGCTTTATCCGGTACCGGCGCCAAGCACCGCAGGCGTGTCCGGAGGGGGCGGCTCAAGCACGTCGCCCCCCGGGGCGTCCGACATCCCGGAGGTCCTCTCACCGCTGCCGCCTCCGAGAGCCGGTCCAGTGACGGACCCGCAGCGAACGGCATCACCACAACCCTCGTTCGATCCCGGGTCCCGACCTGACTGATGCGGTGGCTCCTGCTTTGGCAGGCACCACCACCTGCGCCAACCGACGCAGGCATAAGACATCAGTCAGGAGGCACCCATGCTTCGCAAAATCCAGGTCCCCGTCCGCAATCACGCAAAGGCATCCGCCAGCCGACGTATCGGCTTTTGGCCCGACTTGGTCGGCAACTGGCCGGACCCGATGCACGCGGAAAGGAGCCGGATAGTCTGCTGAGGGGCGGCACACCGCCCAGGAAAAACGACGCCGGCCGGATGGTCAGTCTGACTGCCCGGCCGGCGTCGTGCTGTCCGATGGCGCACGTTTCCGACGAGGCTTCGTGGGCTCCCGGGACCATCTTCCCCATATTGATGGGCTTGCTGACCGGACTAATTACCGGACGGGTGCGTGCTCGGGATGACGGTTAGGACGGCGAGCCATTTCTCTCGGGCATCCCTTTCGAGTGGGCTATTAGATCAAGGAGCGGAAGATGTCCCATCCGGTGCCGATGGTTTCGGCGGTGGGAACGAAGCCGGTGTACTTGAGCAAGTCTCCGTTCGGGTTGATGGCGATGGTGTCGTTCCGTGTCACCGTGTGCCCCCAATGTATTGCCTCGCCCAGGTTGTGGGTGAAGCTGCCGGCGCCGATGATTTCCGACATGACCTCCCAGCCGGGACCCCAGGTATTAGCCCCTTGCCAGCCTCCTTGGCCGTCTGATCTGTAGTGGTGCATGTAGCCGGCGTGGTCACGTCCGAGGATGTCCACGGCACCGTCGCCGCTTAGGTCGCCGGAGGCAATGATCTTGTCGAAGACCTGCCAGCCGGTGCCCACAACGTCCGGCTGCTTCCAGCCGCCTTCACCGTCGCCGGGGTACAAGTGGAGATCGCCCCGTGCATCGCGGGCGAGGACATCGTTGTTGCCGTCCCCGTCAAAGTCACCCGGACCCACGATCGTGTCGAACATGTTCCAGCCCGTACCGACGACAGATCTGTCCAGCCAGCCTCCGTGGCCATCGCCCGGGTATTGGTAGAGGTCTCCCTCCGCGTCGCGAGCAAGGATGTCGTTGTTGCCGTCCCCATCGAAATCGCCAGGTGAGAAAACGATGTTGAAGATGTTCCATCCGGTGCCCACGAGCCTGGGCTGGTCCCAGTGCGCAGTCTCGTAGCTGGGGCACACTCCGGCGTCGCACGATCCGAGGGTGTAAGTGTAGGTCCGGGGATACAGGACCAGTTCCCCGGTGTCCGTGCGGCCCAGCAGCTCGAAGTTTCCCCGCCCGGTCCAGCCCATGGCCCGGTTGGACGCCGCAATGGGCTCTGTCTCCTTGCTGTGCAGCAGCGTGTTCTCATCGCCCCTTAGGGAGTCGCCGCACTGTTGCTTCTCCGGAGTCGTCGCGTAGACGTTGAAGGAGAGGCGGTTCCCGCGGTCTTCCGGCAGAATTTTTAGGGGTTCCACTTGGCGTTCCGCCGGAAGGGGTGTGCCATTGCTCAGCCATTCAATCGTGTAACCATCCGGCGCTGCCCCGGTCTTGTCGCAGCCCGAGAATTCCCCCGGCGCACCCATCCTCAGCTCTGATCCCACGAACGGCATTCCCACCATGGACACAACTCCGTCCATATCAATATGGTGGAGCGGTTGGGCGCCTGCCGCCGTCGCCGGGACACCGCCGCTGCTCGCCAAACCGATCACGAGAAGCGCAGCCATGGCACTCCGCCGTGCGACACGCTTGAAACCGTTTGCGATCATATTTCCCCCTTGAAGACGTGTCACAGACCTTCCGCCTGAACGGCATGTTTCCGCCAAGGCTACATGAGCGCCCGGTACCCTTTTCGGAAGCGAGCCATGGCTTAGGAATCGGATTATGGGCAGACGCTAAGAATTGGAGCACTACCCCCCTCTGGCCTTTGAGCCGTGTGGGCGACGCCTGTCGCGCCGCGTCATGCAGCCGTAACCACCACCGTCGGCTGCTAGCGTGCAGGTCTGACACTTCAGGAGGAAACACGTGGGCTTTGCCGAAGAACTCAAGAACGGCTGCATCAACAATTGGGACGCCGCAATCAACCATCCGTTTGTGGATCAGTTGCTCGGCGGGAATCTTTCCGACGACGACCTTCGGCGCTACCTTGTGCAGGACTACCAGTTCTGCGATGCCTTCATAGCGCTCCTCGGGCAGGCTGTGGCGTCTGCTCCATCGTTGTCCTCACGGCTGGTGTTCGCACGGGTCCTGGGAGCATTCGCATCGGACGAGAACACGTACTTCCAGGACTGCTTCGATGAACTGGACGTTGCGGACGCTGACCGGATCGGGCCTGCTTTGGGAGCCGTGACCCGGGACTTTGATTCCCTCATGCGCAGCGCCCTGGCTACCCGCTCCTATCCGGACGTCCTCGCTGTCCTCCTGGTTGCCGAGTGGCTTTACGGGGACTGGGCTGCGCGGGCCGGAGATCCTGAAATGTGGCCAGCCGCGCCAAAGCACTCGGAGTGGATCCGCCTCCACAACAATCCCGAGTACAACGCCTGGGTGACATGGCTACGGGAGGAGTTCAACGCCGTCGAGCCTGTAGATCCGGAAGTTCGCGACCGCGTTACGGAGATGTTCCGCGAGGCTGTGCGTTTGGAGCTCGCTTTCTTTGACGCCGCCCTTGTCCCGTCAGGCGCCCCGTCATCCGTCCCTGCTTAGAGAGCAACAAGTTCTCCACCGGTGAACAATCCGCACCGGGCGGTTCCGGCTCAACCTGATCGCGCGCGTAGGAGCATGCCACAGCGATGTCGTCCAGGTCGGTCCAGTGCCAGCTGTCCGGGCAGTGGTGGTTATCGCAGAATTGCCACGTCATTTCGTTCCTCAGTCATCGCCCTGTTTGTCCTTATATAGGACCGCTCCGGGGCGGGATCGTGACGAGGAAAGTATCGTGACCTGCGTCCTACTGGCGGGTCACTGAAAACGAAAAGATGAGAGCCGACACGAGGGCCAGGGCGGCAATACCGTAACCGACAACCAAGGCTGCAATCGCGAAGGGCCGTCCGCGTTCTCCACGTTGCTGGATCTGGTTGAGGGCGACGTGGCCTGCGCCCACAACGAAGACTGCGATGACGGCCATCCCGGCGAAGAACAGACCCACGAGAGCCAGCACTGCCATCGCTGCTGCCACGATGGCTTGGCGGTTGATCGGTTGGACGGATGCTTCCGTTTGGCCGGTTTGAACGATCTCCGTTGACATGTTCTCTCCCCATTTGTCGGTGCCAACGAGTCTATCCTCGTGCATGCCATAACTGCGTTGCGGGGCCCACTCTGCGCGCTTCGCGTCGGATTTGAAGCGCAGAGCAGGCCCCGCAACGTAAAGAAACTCCTAGCGGTGCTTGAACTCGGGCTGCCGCTTCCCGCTGAATGCGGCCATGCCTTCCTTCTGGTCCTCGGTGGCGAACAGCGAGTGGAACACCCGCCGTTCGAAGAGCACTCCCTGGGCCAGACCCATTTCAAAGGCGGCATTGACGGCTTCCTTTGCCACCATGGCCGCGGGCTTGGACTTGGAAGCGATGACCTCGGCGGCTTTCACAGCCTCGTCAATGACTTCAGCTGCCGGGACAATCCTGGACACAAGGCCTGAGCGTTCAGCTTCCTCGGCGTCCATGAAACGGCCTGTCAGGACCATGTCCATCGCTTTGGCCTTCCCGACGGCACGGGTGAGCCGCTGGGAGCCGCCCATACCGGGGATGACACCCAGGTTGATTTCCGGTTGGCCGAACTTGGCGTTGTCCCCGGCAATGATGAAGTCCGCCATCATCGCCAGTTCGCAGCCACCGCCCAGGGCAAAGCCGGAGACGGCAGCAATGACGGGGATCCGGAGCCGGGTGAGGTCCTCCCAGCGGCGGAACCAGTCCGCCGCATACATTTCCATGTAGCTCTTGGAGGACATCTCCTTGATGTCGGCGCCTGCCGCGAACGCCTTGGCGGATCCGGTGATGACCACGGCGCCGATGTCAGGATCGGTGTCCATTGCGGTGACTGCGTCCACAAGTTCGTTCATGAGTGCTGTGTTCAGCGCATTCAACGCTTGCGGCCGGTTCAACGTCACCAAACCCACGCGGCCCCGACGTTCCACCAGGATGTTCCCGTACTGCTCCGTCATGCTCTCCCTCTCACTCAACGTCGTCATGTACAGAATCTCTCACACAGACTTGTCGCGTATGTCCGTGATGATGCCTGAGAAGTCACGTCCGGCACCCTCGCCCGCGGCGTAGGCATCGTAAATCCGGGATGCCAACGGTCCCATTTCCGCTGCAACTCCAGTGCTTTCCAACGCATTGACGGCCAGCCGAAGATCCTTGGCCATCAGTGCCCCCGCAAAACCGGGCTGGTAGTCGCGGTTGGCGGGGCTGGTGGGGACAGGACCGGGGACAGGACAGTTGGTGGTCAGGGCCCAGCACTGTCCGGAGGCGTTGGAAGCGACGTCGAACAGTGCCTGGTGGGTGAGTCCAAGTTTCTCCCCGAGCACGAAGGCCTCTGCGACGGCAATCATGGAAACGCCCAGGATCATGTTGTTGCAGACCTTGGCTGCTTGCCCTGCACCGTGGTCGCCGCAATGCACAATCCTCTTGCCCATGAGTTCCAGGATGGGTTTGACGGTCTCAAAATCCTCAGGCAAAGCGCCCACCATGAAAGTCAGGGTGCCGGCCTCGGCGCCCACCACGCCACCGGAAACCGGCGCATCCACGGAACGGTGGCCCGCGTCAACAGCAATGACGGCTGCCTCCCGCGCCTCGTCAACGTTGATGGTGGAACAATCCAGGAACAAGGTATCCGGTGCGGCTACTGACAGCAGCCCGGGCCCGTCAACCCCGCGGTACGCATCCAACACGTGCTTGCCGCTGGGCAACATGGTCAACACCACGGCCGCGCCGTCCACGGCTTCCTGCGCCGTGGATGCCATGGGAATTCCGTGGGCCTTGGCGGCCTCGACGGCGGCCGGCACAGGGTCATAACCGATCACATCGTGTCCGGCTTTGATCAGGTTGGCCGCCATGGGCCCGCCCATATGGCCGAGTCCGAGGAAAGCGATGAGTCCCGTTGCCGATGCTGCGTTCTCTGTCATGTCGTCTCCTTCAACTGGCTAACAAACTGGCTGGACAAGCGGCTGGACAGGCGGGCTGCACAAGCCGGCGGTCACGTGGCGTCAGCTCCCAAGGCGGCGAGCCCCAACTCGCGGTCGCCGAGCGGCGCAAAGTAGCCCTCGACGTCGGACTCGCGCACCTCAGCCAAAGTGGGAGGCTTCCACTGCGGGTTCCGGTCCTTGTCCACCACCTGTGCACGGATCCCCTCCCGGAAATCAGGCCCGGCCAGGCAGCGCAGTCCCACCCGGTATTCCTGGTCCAGCGCTTCCTCCAGCGACATCCCCGGCACACGCCGCAAGGATGCCAAAGTGACCTTCACAGATGTGGGCGACTTCGTCTCAATGGTGTCGGCCGCAGAAGCTGCCTCGGGCGAAGATTCCCCCAACGAGCGCAAACTCCGTACGATCTCCTCCGCGTCGTCATAGGCGTAGGCGGCATCGATCCACTCCCGCTGGCCAGCGATGGCCGAGTCCGGCGCCGCTTGGGCAAAACGCCCGACGGCGGCCTCCGCCGTCGAGCTTTCCAGCGCCTCTGCCAGCGCCGCGAGGTTTTCGGACGGCACAAAGTGATCCGCGAGGCCAAGGAACAAGGCATCGGCCCCGGAGAGGTGCGCGCCCGTCAGCGCGGCGTGGGTTCCCGTTTCCCCCGGCGAGCGCGACAACAAAAAGGTGCCGCCGACGTCGGGCACGAACCCAATGGTGGTCTCGGGCATGCCTGTACGCGTCCGCTCAGTAACAATGCGCACCGAGCCGTGCGCCGAAACCCCCACGCCGCCGCCCAGCACCAACCCGTCCATGAAGGCGACATAGGGCTTGGGGTAACGGGCAATGAGCGAGTTCAGCCGGTACTCGTCGGCCCAGAACTCCGCCGTTTCCGTTCCGCCGTGCAGCATGTCCTTGTAGATGGCAACAATGTCTCCGCCGGCGCATAGCCCGCGGTCGCCAGCGCCGCGCACCAGGACGGTTGCTACGGCGTCGTCGTCAGCCCAGGCAGCCAACTGCTGGAGCATGGCTTTCACCATTCCCGCGCTGAGGGCGTTGACTGCCCGGGGCCGGTTGAGCGTTACGATGCCAAGATGGCCGCGGCGCTCAAAGAGAACTTCGTCTGTGTCCAAAGCCCCCATCAGCTACCTGCCGGCATGATGAAGCTGGCGCCCTGTCGAATGCCGGAAGGCCACCGCGACGTCACCGTCTTGGTCTTGGTGTAGAAGCGGAAGGCGTCGGCGCCGTGCTGGTTGAGGTCGCCGAAACCGGATGCCTTCCAGCCGCCGAAGGTGTAGTACGCGATCGGTACAGGAATGGGGACGTTGATGCCCACCATGCCCACTTCGACGCGGCTGGCGAAGTCGCGGGCGGAGTCGCCGTCGCGGGTGAAAATTGCGACGCCGTTGCCAAACTCGTGCTCACTGCAGAGCCTTAGCGCTTCGTCGTAGTCAGCCGCGCGCAGCACGCTGAGGACGGGGCCGAAGATCTCTTCCTTGTAGATCTTCATGTCCTTGGTGACGTTGTCGAAGAGCGTGGGACCAACCCAGAAGCCGCCGTCGTAGCCTTCCACTGTGAGTCCACGGCCATCGGTGACCAGGGTTGCGCCTTCGTCAACGCCGGACTGGATGTAGCCTTCGATTCTTTCCTTCGCGGAGGCAGCAACCACAGGCCCGAAGTCCGAGTCCTTGTCCAGGCTGTGGCCGACTTTGAGGTGTTTGACGCGCTCGGTCAGCTTGGCCACCAGGGCATCGGCAGTCTGCTGGCCAACGGGAACCGCAACGGAAATCGCCATGCAACGTTCACCGGCGGAACCGTAGCCCGCGCCAATCAGGGCGTCGGCGGCCATGTCCAGGTCTGCGTCGGGCATGATCACCATGTGGTTCTTTGCCCCGCCGAAGCATTGTGCGCGCTTGCCGTGCGCAGCCGCGGTGGCGTAGATGTACTGGGCGATCGGCGTGGAACCAACGAAGCCAATGGCCTTGACGCGCGGATCCTCAAGCAGGGCGTCGACGGCTTCTTTATCACCGTTGATCACGTTGAAAACGCCGTTGGGAACACCGGCTTCGCTGTACAGCTCGGCAAGCCGCAACGGAACGGAGGGATCCCGTTCGGAGGGCTTGAGGATGAAAGCGTTGCCGGCTGCGAGCGCGGGGCCCGACTTCCAGAGGGGGATCATGGCTGGGAAGTTGAACGGCGTAATACCGGCAACCACGCCAAGCGGTTGGCGCAGAGAGTGCACGTCAATGCCCTGCCCCGCGTTGTCCGAGAACTCGCCCTTGAGCAGGTGCGGCGCCCCTGCGGAGAATTCGACTACCTCGATGCCGCGCTGGATGTCTCCCTTGGCGTCGGCGAACGTTTTGCCGTGTTCGGAGGACAGGAGCTTTGCGAGCTCGTCAATGTTCTCGTTGACCAAGTCAACAAACTTCAGCAGGATGCGTCCCCGGCGTTGCGGGTTCATCGCCGCCCATTCGAGCTGGCCCTTCTCGGCATTTGCAATCGCGTTGCGGACCTCGTCCGCGCTGGCCAGCGGAAGCCGCGCCTGCACTTCGCCCGTGCAGGGATCGAAGACATCGCTGAACCGTCCGGACGTGCCGTCGATCCTCTGGCCGTCTACGTAGTGTGAAAGCTCGCGCACCATGGTGGAATGCTCCTTTGCATCGTGAATGACTGCCGTGCGGCTGGTTCCAGTAATCGGCAGGAACGCCTCAGCGACTGTGAGCCAGGTCATCTCTGAACCGAATATACTCGGACTTCCTACTAATTTCCAGAGGCGGTTTTTCGGACCCTGTCCAACAGCGCACAGTAGCTAGTGCACCTCTTTGAGTCCCTTGTAGGCGTCCAGCGCATCCTGCCGGGTGGTCTTGAGATCCACGATTTCCTCCGGGTAATCCGGTGTGCCGAACTCCTCGATCCAGCGGGCTATGTACTTGCCCTGGGGATCGAATTTGGTGCGTTGCGCCTGCGGATTGAAGATCCTGAAAAACGGCGAAGCGTCCGCCCCTGAGCCCGCCACCCACTGCCAATTCGCAGGGTTGGATGCCGGGTCAGCGTCCACCAAGGTGTCCCAGAACCACTGCTCGCCGAGTTGCCAATGTATGCCCAGGTTCTTCACCAGGAAGCTGGCCGCGACCATCCTCACCCGGTTGTGCATCCACCCTGTCTGCCAGAGTTGCCGCTGCCCGGCGTCCACCAAGGGGAAACCCGTGCGGCCCTGCTGCCAGGCCCGAAGCTCCTCTGCTGCAGACTCGTGACCTTCTTGAGCATTCGCGGGGCGGGAGCCATCGCCATCCGGCCAAGCCCACGGGAAGTGGTCGAACTCTTTGCGCAGGTTCGCTGTGGCCAGGTCCGGGTTATGGAAGTACTGGTGCCAACAGAACTCACGCCAGCCGAGTTCGGAGGCGAAAATACCTCTGCTTTCCGAGCTATTGGAAGCCAGGGCATGCCACACCTCGAACGGGCTGAGCTCACCCCAACGCAGGTATGGCGAAAGACAACTGCTGCCATCGACGTCCGGTCGATTACGGCCTTCGCTGTAATTTGCGAGTCCGTCCGCCGCGAATTGCCTAAGCCGCTGGTGTCCGGCAGCAGATCCCGGCGTCCATGCCTCCCCCAACCCTGTGGACCAGTCAGGGTTGGTAGGCAACAGGTGCCACGATTCCAACGAATCACAGCCTGTCAGTTCGCCCGCGTAGCCGTGGCCGGACGCCGGCACAGCCAACGGGTCCCGGAAGTCCTGCGCTGAAACGGTCCGCCAAAAAGGAGTGAAAACCTTGTACTGCCCGCCGGTCTTGGTGGTGACTTCCCACGGCTCATGAAGCAGGGACGCTTGAAAACTCTCCACATGCATGCCGGCCTCACGAGCCCACGTCTTGATCCCGGCGTCCACCATCCGCTCAGCGGGGCCGTACCGGCGGTTCCAGAACAGCGCGCCGGCGCCGACCGCCGTCGTGATCTCCTGAACAACCGCGGCAGCCGGTCCCCGACGCAACAACAGCGGTATTCCGAGCGCCGCGAGATTGTCCTTCAGCGCGGCCAACGAGTGGTGGAGCCACCAGCGTGCGGCACCGCCGTGCGGCCGGATGCCGGGCGATTCTTCGTCCAGGACGTAGAGTGCCACCGCCGCGCCATCATCGACGGCGGCACGCAAGGCGGGGTTGTCCCTGACCCTCAGGTCGTCGCGGAACCAGACGATGGATGGCCTCAAATTACTACCCTCTTCCGAATCGGCATACAGCTGATGCCCCTGGGAAGGCATCCTAAGGGCATCAGCTGAACAACAAACCCGGAACTCAGGGGGTTACCTCAATGAGGGAACCGAGTCCTCATTTATTTGACTGAATTCGGGGGCGCTGGTGTCGGTCTCAGTCCATACGGGGACACTGTTCATGACGTAGTCCCTGGCTGCAGGACCCACCATGTTCAGGCCGGGGTAGACGCGCTGGCCATGATTCTTCCTGGCACGCAATCCTTCAAGTTCAAGGGCGGTCCTGAAAGCGGAATCGGGAATGGGCACTTTGCGTCCGAGGACGCACCAGCTGATGTAGAGGCCGTAGAGGGTGTCGAAATCCAGACCCTGCTCGGTGTCGTCGTCAAACACCACACAGTCACTGAGGAAACTACTGATTTGGGTGTCGGTCATTGCGGGGCCTCCGGTGGCGGAAGTAAAAACGGGCCGCCGGGCTGCATCAGCGAATGTCCTGTTCACCCACTATAGTCCTCCTGGGGTTCGCCTGTACCGGAAAGTAGGTTAACTCTGGATGCATTCTCTGCAGCGACACCGTCAAACGAACCTTCAACCCTCTGGTGCCCACCGCCGCATCGGCGTAGCTTCGGATACGTCCACACATGCGGCTGCACACCGGTCCCTCGGGCGAGCCAGGCAACGGTTTGCGTGGGCACTGTGGCTGATTGACTGTTCCGCTGATTGGAAGGCACAGACGTGGCTGGATGGAATGCCGATACTGCCGCCGGGCCCCTTGGTTCCGGCACGGTCACGCTGGTGGAAGGCTCGTCCTTCTGCATTTCTGCCGCCAACGGAGACATCCGCCCTGAGCTACCGCAGGGTGTGTTCCACCTGGACACCCGGATCCTCTCCAAGTGGGAATTGACGGTCAACGGACAACCACTCGAGCCACTGGCCGCGGAGACCAAGGAACCTTACCGGGCGCTCTTTGCCTCCCGGGTGCCCCGTTCCGATGGATACGCGGACAGTCCGCTGCTGGTGGAGCGGCTGCGCGAGGTCGGGGCCGGAATCCTGGAAAAGATCACAGTCCGGAATTACTCCACCAAAGCGGCGGATTGCCGGATCCTGCTGACGGTCGAATCTGACTTCGCGGACCTTTTTGAGGTGAAGGAGGCCAGGATTACCCGCCACTGGACCGAGACCCGGCTTCCTGAAGGCAATTCACTGGAAATTCGCGGCAAATGGGAGGGTTTCCGAAAAAGCGTCGTCATCCAGGCTGAAGGTGCGGGTGCCGGAGCAAAGGCCTTGGGCTTCACCGCGAAAATTCCCCCTTTTGGGAGCTGGAGTACCCGCGTGAGCGTGGTGCCCACTGTTGATGGAGCCGGCACGCCGGTGCCGTTCACCCATCCAGCCCAGGGTGAGCTCTCCCCCAGCGACAGGCGCAGGCAGGAGTGGGTAGCCAGGATCCCTGCCTTGCAAATCAGCAACCACTCCATCGAAAGCACCCTCCGCCGCAGCTATGAGGACCTGGGCGCCCTCCGGATCCAGGACCCGGAACATCCAGACAGGGTGGTGGTTGCTGCCGGCGCGCCGTGGTTCATGACGCTGTTTGGCCGCGACTCGCTGTGGGCTTCGGAAATGGCCCTGCCGGTGGACCCGTCACTGGCCTTGGGCACCCTGCGAACGTTGGCCGACCGCCAGGGAACGGTGGTGGATCCGGTCAGCGAGGAAGAACCGGGCAAGATCCTCCACGAGGTGAGGCTCGACGTCTCCAGCGGCCTCGCTCTCGGCGGAAAGTCCGCGTACTACGGCAGCGTTGATGCAACCCCACTCTTCGTGGTTGTCCTGGGATCGGTCAGCCGCTGGGGATTCTCCAAGGACACCATCGCCGCCCTCCTGCCGAACGCCGACCGCGCCCTTGAGTGGATCCGTGATTACGGCGACCGGGACGGCGACGGCTTCGTGGAGTACGCGCGGCCCAACGAGCACGGGCTCATCAACCAAGGATGGAAGGACTCCTGGGACGGCATCAACTTTGCCGATGGCACCCTCGCTGAACCGCCCTTGGCGCTGTGCGAAGTCCAGGCGTACGTGCACGGCGCCTATACGTCGCGGGCCTGGATGGCGTACGACGCCGGCGACCTCACCTTGGCTGCAGAACTTCAGGAACGCGCTGATCGCCTCAAGCAGAAGTTCAACGAAGAGTTTTGGCTTCCGGACAAGGGCTATTATGCCGTTGCATTGGACCGCGACAAGCGGCCTGTGGACGCATGCGCCTCCAACATGGGCCACACCATGTGGTTTGGCTTGATGGATGAGGACAAGGCCCCCTCTGTTGTGGAGCACCTGATGTCCCCGGAGATGTTCAGTGGTTGGGGAATCCGGACGTTGGCAAGCAACATGGGCGCCTACAACCCGGCCAGTTACCACAACGGCTCAGTCTGGCCGCACGACAATGCGTTGATTGTCCAAGGACTGCTGCGGTACGGATTTGTGGAAGAAGCACAACGGATTGCCACAGCCTTGCTGGAAGCCGCCGAGTATTCAGGCGGCCGGCTCCCGGAACTCTTCTGCGGATTCGACCGGAAACAATTCAGCGAACCAGTTCCGTATCCAACCGCCTGCTCACCCCAGGCATGGGCTGCCACAACGCCCATTCAGCTGGTGATGGGCCTCATGCGCTACGACGCCCACATATCGTTGGGCGGCGTCTGGCTGGATCCTGTTTTGCCGCCGTCCTTCGGAGACCTCCACATCGGCAACGCCCCCATGGGAAGTGACCGCATCACCATCGACATTGTCGGCTCGAAGCCCACGGTCCAAGGCCTGCCGGAGGGCTTGACGTTCCGCCATGCGCAGCGGCCTTGGCTCACGGAGCTACTGGAACAAGCACACCTACGGGGCCCGGAAACCTGAGGTCCGACAAAACTGAGGGCCGGAAATGTGGGGCCCATGTGGGGCCCAAAAAAGCGAGCCGCCCGGAAAGTCCCTTTGAAAGGGTACTTTCCGGGCGGCTTCAAGCGGGTTCAGTGAGTGGGCAACAGGCCTTACTGGATGGCTGCTTTGAGTTCCTTGGCGGCCAGTTCCGGATCAAGGGCGCTGTAGATGGCGCTACCGGCCACGGCTACGTCGGCACCGGCCAACTGCACGGCCTGGATGGTGGAGAGGTTGACGCCGCCTGCAACCGAGAACGGTACACGGGCTTCTTCACCGGCGTTAAGGAGTCCGCGAAGATCGAAGCCGGGCTGGGCTTGCTCGTCCAGGCCGGCGTGGAATTCGATGAACTTGGCCCCGAGAGCGCGGGCTTCCTTCGCACGGGTGACCTTGTCGGCAACGCCGATCAGGTCAACCACGATGCCCTTGTTGTGCGTCTGGGCTGCCTTGACTGCACCTGCAATGGTGGAGTCGTCTGCCGTTCCGAGCACTGAGACGAGGTCGGCGCCGGCCTTGAAGGCGATGTCGGCTTCGAGTTCTCCAGCGTCCATGGTCTTCATGTCGGCGAAGACGATCTTGGTGGGGTGTGCTTCCTTGATCGCGGTCACCGCGGAGAGGCCCTCCGCCTTGATCAGCGGCGTGCCCAGTTCGATGATGTCAACGTGCTCGGCGACTTTGCCGGCCAGGTCCAGGGCTGCCTCGGTGGTGAGGAGGTCAAGTGCGACTTGGAGTTTCATAGTGTTCTTACTTTCTTTGTGGGTTGTGTTGAGTTGGTGCGGTCCCAAGTAGGTAGCAGCAGAGCCCCTTTTGAGCGTCCATAACGGCCTCTGCTGCTACTTAGTTGGGCTTACTCGAGGTTGGCGTGACGCAGCCAGAGCTGTTCAGCGGGTTCGTCGGCGGCGTCCCAGAGGGTCTGGAAAACCGACTCCGCGGCGAGGAACAGCGCCTGCTCGAAAAGGCTGCCGGAGTACTGGCGCGAAATATTTGAACCGTGGTCCGTCTTTTGGGCCGCCGGGATAATCACCAAAGCGTCGGCCAGCCCGGCCAAGGGCGAGTCTGCATTGGTGGTGATGGCTGCAACCTGTGCACCTGCTTCAAGTGCGGTCTGGGCGGCCTTGACCACACCGGACGTCGTACCTGAACCGGATGCAACCACCAGGAGGTCTCCGGAACTGATGGCTGGCGTGGTGGTGTCACCGGCGACATGGACGGTCAGGCCGAGGTGCATCAGCCTCATGGCCGCCATCCTGAGGACCAGGCCGCTGCGCCCTGCTCCTGCAAGGAACACACGTCCGGCACCCTTGATCCTGTCCGCAAGATGGGCCAACTGGGCGTAGTCAATGCCGGAGGTAGTGTCAGCGACTTCGCCCAGGATCAGGGATACATTGCCGGCTACGTCCGCGCTCGTGGCAGTTGCTGTTTCTGCGGTGACGTTCACATTCACTCCTTCGTGGGTAGGTGCTCAAGCCTTTCGGGCCTATAGACAAGTCTTCCGGGCAGTTCGGGTAGGGGGAACGCCGAAAACGAGCAGTTCATACCACCCTTTTGGGTAGTTAACGTGGCTCCTCTTCGTTTAGGCTGCATCCATGACCCAGCTGGCAGAGACCAAACGCCGCCCGGATAGCGGATCCCTTCCGTGGCAACTTCTGGACGCCATCGCAGATATCGCGCAAGCACCCCTGATGCGTATTGCAGAGAGCCTGCGTGGCGCCCTTGCACCCTTCATCAAATGCAGCGCCCTGGTGATCTTTACCGAGGACTGCACGGGCCGGCCGCAAAAGAAGGCGGGCGAGGAAAGCATTGTCAGCAGGGTTTCCATCCCGGAACTGGACCGTGTAAGGGCCGTGATTCCAGGCGGTGGCCCCTGGCGGGGCAAGGCTGTTGTCGCCGGGAAAGAGCGGGAGGTATTGGCCTTGGGCTATGCGCCCAGCAACGCCCTCCTGGTCCTCACGGATCCTGTCGAAGGCCAGACAGAAGATGCCGGGCGTGTCCTCTCCTACCTTTGGCGGCTCACTGCGGCCCGTATCCAGGAGAAGGTCTCTGACGCGCCGCCGTCGTACCTTCTGGAATCCCGCGCCGCATCAGCGGAGCGGATCCGCGTAACTGCCGAGTTGGTGGATCAACACTCCACCACATTGGAAACCGTGCTGGCCGCGTTGAGGTCCAACTCCATGGACGACCACGCGGCCCGTACAGCCGTCACAGACATGACCGTCAAGGCCCTGATCAGCCTGCGGACCTTGAACGACCGCACCAGTGATCTTGTGGAGGAGCCGGTCAGCACGGCGTTCGAAAGGCTTCGCGAGGACCTCCGGCCGCTGATGCACTTCAGCAACATCGATATCCAGTTCATCGAACCGCCTGCGAACGGCAGGGCGTTGCCAGGGGAAGTAGCCCACGCCGCCCGCGCCGTGGTTCGAGGCCTGGTCCTGGCCATCGCCGAGCAACCTGACGTGCATCGTGTCCGGGCACAGTGGGACTGCGACGGCGAGAACCTGCTCATCAACGTCCGTGACGATGGCAGGGGCGAGCTATCCCCCGAGGCCCCCAACATCGAACGCCTGCGCCAACGCGTGCAAGCCGTTAACGGCAGGATGAGCCTGGATGTCATGCAGGGCTGGGGAGCCGACATCTCGGTTGTGTTGCCGTTGGATGCACCGTCAGCTCCGGCAGGGGATGTCGTGGCTTGGGGCCTTGCGGCGAGGGAGCTGGAAGTCCTGCAATTACTGGCGGCCGGCCAACGTAACCGGGCAATCGCCGCTGAACTCAATGTCAGCGAAAATACTGTGAAATTTCATATCCGGAATCTCTTCCGGAAGCTCGACGTCCGGTCCCGCACTGAAGCCATCGCTTTGGCGCACAGTGCGGGGCTCCGGTAGTCGGCCGCTTAGTCCTGCTTTAGGAGGGCCAGCGTCCCGCGCTCGGCTCCGATAGTGGTGTTGTCCCCGTGCCCGGTACGCACCACCGTGTGGGCGGGCAGGGTCAGGAGGCGTTCCCGGATGGATGCCAGGATGGTGGGGTAATCGCTGTAAGACCGCCCGGTTGCTCCCGGACCACCGTTAAACAGGGTGTCTCCGGTGAAGACCGTGTCCTGTTCCTCCAGCAGGAAGCACGTGGACCCGGGCGAGTGGCCGGGCGTGTGGATGGCCCGCAATTCAGCTCCAGCGACCGTGAAAACGTCGCCGTCGCTGAGGTACTTGTCCGGCGTGGCGTCCGGATACACGTGCTCCCACAACACCAGGTCCTCGGGATGCAGGTAGATGGGCGCTTGAACGGCGTCAGCAACCTCCCGAACGGCCCCAATATGGTCGTTGTGGGCGTGGGTCAGCAGGATGGCCAGGACTTTTCGGCCCTGCACCTGCTCGATGATGGCCTGGGCATCGTGCGGGGCATCGATGATGACGCATTCCTGCTCATCCCCCACAATCCAGACGTTGTTGTCCACGTCCCAGGTGCCGCCGTCGAGCGAAAACGTTCCGGAAGTGACGCGGTTCTCTACGGTGACGGCCATCAGAGCGCCACCGCCGGTTCGATTTCCACTACGGAGCGAAGGACTTTGCCCTCCTGCATCCGGGCGAAGGCTTCCTCCACCTGGTCGATCGTGATGCGTTCGGTCACGAAGGCGTCCAGGTTCAGGTTGCCTTGCTTGTAGTGCTCCACCAGCATCGGGAAGTCGCGCGAAGGCAGGCAGTCGCCGTACCAGGAGGACTTCAAGGAACCGCCGCGGCCGAAGACATCCAGCAGCGGCAACTCCAGCGTGGCGGTGGGCGAAGGAACGCCGACCAAAACAACGCGGCCTGCGAGGTCGCGGGCATAGAAAGCCTGCTTGTACGTCTCGGGACGTCCGACGGCGTCAATCACCAGGTCTGCGCCGTTGCCTCCCGTCAGGGCCCGGATAGCTTCTACCGGATCCTCGATGCTGGAGTTCACTCCGTGGGTGGCTCCCAGGGACTTGGCCATGTCCACCTTGTTGGCATCGATATCCACGGCAATGATGGTGGTGGCACCAGCCAACCTGGCGCCGGCGATCGCGGCAATGCCTACGCCGCCGCACCCGATGACGGCCACGGACTCACCACGCTTGACCTCGCCGGTATTGATGGCCGCACCGATGCCGGCCATCACGCCGCATCCCAGCAGACCCACTGCGGCGGGATCAACCGAATCATCTACCTTGGTGCATTGACCCGCAGCCACGAGGGTCTTCTCGGCGAAGGCGCCGATTCCCAGTGCGGGCGAAAGCTCAGTGCCGTCCTCCAGCGTCATCTTCTGGGTAGCGTTGTGGGTGTTGAAGCAGTACTGCGGCTGGCCCTTGGCGCAGGCACGACATTGACCGCACACCGCACGCCAGTTCAGGATGACCCTGTCTCCGGGGGCGACGTCCGTGACATCCGGGCCGACCGCGCTGACCACGCCTGTGGCCTCGTGGCCCAGAAGGAACGGGAAATCGTCCGAGATGCCACCCTGCTGGTAGTGCAGATCGGTGTGGCACACACCGCAGGTGAGAATATCCACCAACGCCTCACCCGGCCCTGGATCCGGCACCAAAATGGTCTCCAACGTGACGGGAGCGTTCTTTTCCTTGGCGATGACAGCTTTTACTTTGTGAACCACGATCGGTTCCTTTCTCGGGTCGCGGAGAACTGGCAGTAGTTTGGATCAGGCACGGACGACAATCATCACACCCACACCTGATAACCGGTTGACTTATCGAACAGCCTCCTTGTGGATGCCCCGGCAGCTGCGATCCAAAGGACGGAGTCGTCGTCGGACGCCTGCTCAACCACGCCGGTCATGACAAGGTCGTCCGAGAGCCAGACCTCCACAGTATGGCCTGTTAACTGTGCCCAGTCCTTGCGCAGGCCGCGCCCGGTGATTGTCCTGTCCGGTTTCGCCCCCAACATCGCACGTCACCAGCCGCGTTCTGCCAGGCGGTGGGGCTGCGGGATTTCGTCGACGTTGATGCCGACCATCGCTTCGCCCAGGCCGCGGGAGACTTTGGCGATCACATCGGGATCGTCATAGTAGGCGGTGGCCTTCACGACGGCGGCAGCGCGCTCTGCGGGGTTGCCGGACTTGAAGATGCCGGAGCCAACGAACACGCCGTCGGCGCCGAGCTGCATCATCATCGCAGCATCAGCCGGGGTTGCAATGCCACCAGCGGTGAACAGGACAACGGGAAGCTTGCCCGTGGCAGCCACTTCCTTGACCAGTTCGTACGGGGCCTGCAGTTCCTTGGCCGCAACGTAGAGCTCGTCCTCGGGAAGGGCCGCGAGCTTGGCGATCTCGGAACGGATCTTGCGCATGTGCCCGGTGGCGTTGGAAACATCCCCGGTGCCGGCTTCGCCCTTGGAACGGATCATCGCCGCACCCTCGTTGATGCGGCGCAGGGCCTCACCAAGGTTGGTGGCACCACAGACGAAGGGAACGGTGAAGTTCCACTTGTCGATGTGGTTGATGTAGTCGGCCGGGGTCAGGACCTCGGACTCGTCGATGTAGTCCACGCCGAGGGACTGCAGGACCTGGGCTTCGACGAAGTGGCCGATCCGGGCCTTGGCCATGACCGGGATGGACACGGCGGCGATGATCTGATCGATCATGTCGGGATCGGACATGCGGGACACGCCACCCTGGGCGCGGATGTCGGCGGGTACGCGCTCGAGCGCCATGACGGCGACGGCACCGGCGTCCTCGGCGATACGGGCCTGCTCGACGTTAACGACGTCCATGATGACGCCGCCCTTGAGCATCTCCGCCATGCCCCGCTTGACGCGGCCCGAGCCAGTGAGCGTGATGTGTTCGAACGGGCGTGGTGTAAAGGTCACGTGATACTCCAAGGGACTGAAGCCTGCGATTCATCACAAGCTCCCGGAACTGCGCGCCCGGCCAAGAGCCAGGAGAACACCTGATATCCGGGTGATATATTAGTTAGAGTTCAGTATGCAATCGCCGAAGCCGGGAGTCAATCTCGGATCGCGCCAGGCAAATTCCTATGCTGCGAAAAGTGCCGTGCGGACGGCGTGCTCAAAGCCCGTGACGTGCGCCTTTGCAAGCTCTGCGGCCTTCTCCTCATCACCATCGATGACCGCGCGCAAGAGGTCCAGGTGTTCGCGCACGTGATGCTCAAGGTCCGGTAGCCGATCCAGGACCATGCACCAAATTCGGGTGGCCAGGTTGTCATAGCGGATCAGGACATCCTCGAGATGTGGATTCGCCGCGGCTGCGTAAATGCCCTGGTGGACGCTGGCATCCAGGCGCAGGGTCTCCACTACGGAGGCGCCGGCAACATCGAAGTCCTCCACAGCCTTCATGACGTCCCGCAGATGCTGCCTCGTAGCCGCAGAAGCCACGCGCGCCGCGCGTGCCGCGGCCAGTGGCTCCAGTTGCGTGCGGATCTCTGAAATAAAGGCCAAGTCAGTCACGTCCACGCGGGTGGCAAAGGTGCCGCGGCGCGGATATGTGACCACCAGACGGTCCAGTTCCAACCGCTTCAAGGCTTCGCGCACGGGAGTGCGCCCAATCCCGAGGTCCTTCGCCAACTGGTCATCATTGAGGAGATCCCCGGGCTTGATGTCCAGCATCAGGAGCCGGTCGCGCAAACGCTCATACGCGACGTCGGCCAAGGATTTCCTGCTGGTATCGTCCGAGATTGCCAGAGTTCCAAATGCCACAGTGCCAGCCCTTTCCGCAGTTCCCGAAAACCTATTGACCTGTCCTTGAGACCAGTATACGCTGATTCCCAATCCTAATATATCAGTACGGGACTCAAGAATATATCTAAAGGAGGAGACATGACCCTCGTGGCGACAGACTCACCAACAAGCATCCTGCCCCAGCCAGCAGCGCTCAATGACGAGCAGGCTCAGAAGTTCGTACTCACATTGTCGTGCGTCGAGCGCGCCGGAATCGTGCAGGCGGTCACAACCTTCCTGTTTGAGCGCGGCTTCAACATTGACGAACACCAGCAGTTCGACGACGGCATCCGCCAGACGCTGCACCTTCGCACCGCCTTTTCCGGCTCCCCCGACTACTCGGCGGACCGGCTTGAGGAAGAGTTCAGTGCAATCGCTGACCGCTTCGACATGAAATTCAGCTTCCACGACCAGACAAAGAAGCGCGTGCTGGTCATGGTGTCCAAGTTTGGACACTGCCTCAACGATCTCATCTTCCGCTGGCGCGGCGGCAGCCTGGGCGGAGACCTCGTAGCTGTTGTTTCAAACCACGAGACCCACCGCGCCATGGCCGAGGCAGCCGGACTGCCCTTCATCCACATCCCGGTCACGCCTGACACCAAGGCCGAGGCGGAGCAGAAGCTCCTGGAACTCGTGGATGAGTACAAGGCCGACCTGGTGGTGCTTGCCCGCTACATGCAGGTCCTCTCCGATAACCTGTGCCGCTCCCTCGAGGGCCGGGCCATCAATATCCACCACTCGTTCCTGCCCGGATTCAAGGGCGCCCGCCCCTACCACCAGGCCTATGATCGTGGCGTGAAGCTTGTTGGAGCAACCGCGCACTATGTCACGGCAGACCTCGACGAGGGCCCGATCATCGAGCAGGAAGTCATCCGCGTGGACCACAGCTACGGCCCCAACGCGCTCTCAACGGTGGGCCAGGATGCTGAAGCACTGGCACTGTCCAGGGCTGTCCGCTGGCACTGCGAACACCGCGTGCTGCTGGACCAGACCAGCACAGTCGTCTTCCGGTAAGACACCCTCCCCACCGTCCACACACACGAACTTCAGCAGGAGAAACTTTCATGACATCGACGCCTCGCATTGTCATCATCGGCGCTGGGATTGTCGGCACCAACCTCGCCGACGAACTGGTCACCCGCGGTTGGAACAACATCACCGTCCTGGACCAGGGGCCGCTGAACATGCCCGGAGGGTCCACGTCCCACGCACCGGGCCTGGTCTTCCAGACGAACCCTTCCAAGTCCATGGCATTGTTCGCCAAGTACACGGTGGAAAAGCTGCTCTCACTCACCGAAGACGGCCAGAGCTGCTTCAACCAGGTGGGAGGCCTGGAAGTCGCGACTACAGAGACCCGCCTGGCTGACCTGAAGCGCAAGCTCGGCTACGCACAGTCGTGGGGCATCGACGGCAAGATCCTCTCCCGCGAGGAATGCAAGGAGCTCTACCCCCTGATCAACGAGGAAGACATCCTTGGTGGCCTTCACGTTCCCACCGACGGCCTGGCCTTGGCCGCCCGCGCGGTCCAGCTGCTGATCAAGCGGACCGAAGCTGCCGGAGTCAAGTACCTCGGCAACACCGAAGTCACGGGAATTGAGCAGTCCGGCCGACGCGTCACCGGCGTCCAGACCGCCGATGGCGTCATCCCCGCCGACATTGTGGTTTCCTGCGCCGGCTTCTGGGGTGCGAAAATCGGCGAGATGATCGGTATGTCCGTACCGCTCCTCCCGCTGGCCCACCAATATGTAAAAACGACGCCGGTTCCGGCCCAGAAGGGCAAGAACGAACTACCCAACGGCGCCCAGCTGCCCATCCTCCGCCACCAGGACCAGGATCTCTATTACCGCGAGCACGGCGAGCGCTACGGAATCGGCTCCTACGCACACCGCCCCATGCCTGTGGATCTTGACGAGCTGGGCAGCTACGAGCCCAGCAGCATCAGCGAACACAACATGCCTTCGCGCCTTGACTTCACCCTTGAGGACTTCCTCCCCGCGTGGGAAGCAACCAAGCAGATCCTGCCGGCACTGCGCGAAAGTGAGATCGAGGATGGCTTCAACGGCATCTTCTCCTTCACTCCTGACGGCGGTTCCCTGGTGGGCGAATCCAAGGAGCTCGATGGCTTCTTCGTCGCCGAAGCCGTGTGGGTGACCCACTCTGCCGGCATCGCCCGCGCCGTTGCCGAGGTACTGGTTGACGGCAAGTCGCAGATCGACCTTGGAGACTGCGACATCCACCGCTTCGAAGAGGTCCAGCTGACGCCTGAATACGTCAGCGAAACTTCGCAGCAGAACTTCGTGGAAATCTACGATGTCCTGCACCCGCTCCAGCCCAAGCTCTCCCCCCGCAACCTTCGCGTCAGCCCGTTCCACGCCCGCCACAAGCAGTTGGGTGGCTACTTCCTTGAGGGTGGCGGATGGGAGCGCCCGTACTGGTTCGAGGCCAACGCTGAACTTTTGAAGGAAATGCCTGACGAGTGGCAGCCGCCTGCCCGCGACGCCTGGTCCGGAATGTTCAGCTCGCCGATTGCTGCCGCCGAGGCGTGGAAGACACGCACGGCCGTGGCGATGTACGACATGACGCCGCTCAAGCGCCTTGAAGTCAGCGGCCCGGGCGCCCTGAAACTGCTGCAGGAACTCACCACGGGAGACCTGGCCAAGAAGCCGGGCGCTGTGACCTACACGCTGCTCCTGGATGAGGCCGGTGGAATCCGAAGCGATATCACCGTGGCCCGCCTCAGTGAGGACACGTTCCAGTTGGGTGCCAATGGCAACATTGACACCGCCTACTTTGAGCGCGCTGCCCGTCACCAGACTGAAAACGGCAGCGCCGGCGATTGGGTCCAGGTTCGGGACACCACCGGTGGCACTTGCTGCATCGGCCTGTGGGGTCCGCTGGCCCGCGACCTCATGAGCAACGCCAGCAGCGACGACTTCACTAATGACGGCCTGAAGTACTTCCGTTCCAAGCAGGTCACCATCGGCGGCGTCACCGTTACCGCCATGCGGCTTTCCTACGTTGGTGAACTGGGCTGGGAGCTTTACACCAGCGCGGACAACGGCCAGCGCCTGTGGGATGCGCTCTGGAAGGCCGGCCAGCCGTTCGGCGTCATTGCCGCAGGACGCGCCGCCTTTAGCGCACTGCGCCTCGAAAAGGGCTACCGCTCGTGGGGCAGTGACATGACCACGGAGCACGACCCCTTCGAAGCAGGCCTCGGCTTCGCCGTAAAGATGGCCAAGGAGAACTTCGTCGGCAAGGCCGCCCTTGAGGGACGCACGGAGGAAAGCTCGGCACGGCGCTTGCGCTGCTTGACGGTCGACGACGGCCGTAGCCTTGTGCTGGGCAAGGAGCCTGTGTTCTACAAGGACCAAGCGGTCGGCTACGTCACCAGCGCCGCCTACGGCTACTCGGTGAAGAAGCCAATTGCGTACGCGTACCTTCCTGCCGCTGTTTCGATTGGTGATTCCGTAGAGATCGAATACTTCGGACGCCGTATCCAGGCGACAGTCACCCAGGACCCGCTGTACGACCCCACCATGAGCAGGCTCCGCGGCTAAGGCCTGGCGGACGCTTCAGTTAGCCAGCGGCCCGGACTCATCCCCTCGCAACGGGGTCCGGGCCGCTGTCTTACCCGTTCTACTTCAGCCCGGCCTTACTTCGTCAACCAGCCCAGGAAGACACATGATCAGTTCAGAAACCATCAACGACTACCTTGCCAGGCTCGCTTCGCGGCAGCCCACCCCCGGCGGAGGTGCCGCCGCCGCCCTTCACGCCGCCCAGGGCGCCGCCTTGGTGGCCATGGTGGCCAGGTACACCACGGGTGAAAAGTATGCGCAGCATGCAGAACCCGTTGCCCGCATCACCAGCGCTGCGGACCATTTAATTGTTGAAGCGCTGCGCCTCGCAGACGCCGATGAGCACGCCTTCCAACGAGTAATTGATTCGTACAAACTCCCGTCCGGGACCGGGGAACTCAAGGCCGCGCGCGCTGCCGGCATCCAGGATGCCCTGGTCCAGGCGGCACACACACCTGCCCAGCTGATCAACCTGGCCGGTGAGGTGGTGGAACTCGCCACGGAACTCTTTGACATGGCCAACCCCAATGTCATCAGCGACGTCGCGGCAGCAGCAGATGCTGCCCGTGCCGCAGCCACAACCGCACGTGTCAACATCGACATCAACGTAGTGGCCATCAAGGATGGCGAAGCCCGCTCGCGCTTGGCAGAACAGACCGACGGCCTTGAGGAAAAAGTGGTCCTCGCAGCTGATTCCCTCGTCAAGCGCGTACGCGAAAGGATCCTCGCGTGAGTACTGAAATGCTTTCCGGAAAGGGACTGGCCGCCCTCATCCAGCAGCGTGCGCAGGATGAGGCCCGCCTCCTTGAATATGAGGGCCAGCGCCCTTCACTGGCCGTGGTGGTGGCAACGGACGACGAGTCCACGCACTGGTACGTCCGCTCCATTGAGCGCGCCGCGGAGCGCGCCGGAATAGGTTGCCGGATCCTGGACCTTGGGCATGATGCCACGGAACAGGTGCTGGCGAGCGTGTTGAAAGACCTCAGCGCTGAGCAATCGGTCAACGGCATTATTCTTCAAACGCCGTTGCCCGCGGGTGTTCGAACAGACGCGCTCGTGGGGCTGATCGCTCCGGAAAAGGACATTGACGGCGCCAACCCGCTCAGCCTGGGCCGCCTGGCCGTGGGTCAGCCCGCCTTCGCCCCCGCAACCGCACAGGCCGTGGTGGAACTGCTTGAGCATTTCCAGGTTCCGCTCGCCGGACGGAGCGTCGCCGTCGTCGGGCGTTCCGCTGTGGTGGGAAAGCCGCTGTCCCTGCTGCTGCTCGAAAAGGACGCCACCGTCACCATCTGCCACTCCAAATCAGGGGCGCTTGAGCGCTATACCCGGCCCGCCGACGTCGTGGTTGTAGCCGCAGGGCGGACCGGGCTGCTGACGGGCAGCCACGTTTCGCCGGCGTCTGTAGTGATCGACGTCGGTACGAACGTCCTTCCCGACGGTTCCCTGGTGGGAGACGTGGACGAGGCCAGTGTCACCGGAGTGGCGGCTGCCCTGACGCCGGTGCCCGGCGGGGTGGGTTCAGTCACCACGGCGTTGCTGCTCCTCCACACCGCTGAAGCGGCCCGGGCACAAGCACGGCTTCTGGAGAAGCCGGCCTTGGTTTCGGGAACCGCTGGATAGCCATGGAAACGCCGATCCGCCTGGAGGTTAGTCCCTCCGCTGACCTTGCCCGGCAACTGCCTCCCGCCTACGAGGCGCCGGGGATGGTCAGCGTGACCTGCCTGCCGCATCACGGTCCGGCCAGGACGGTCGCTGCGTCGATTGAGCTTGCCCGGCTGGGCTACCATGTGGTCCCGCATCTGGCAGCCCGGAGCATCGCCAGCCAGGCAGAGCTGCACCAGTTCCTGCGTCAATTGCATGACGAGGGCGTCCGGGAACTTTTCCTCATTGCCGGGGACCGCAGCGTACCTGCCGGCCCGTATTCCTGGAGCGGCCAGCTCATGGAAGACATCAAGGCTTTCCCGGAAGATTTCTCCCTTGGCATCGCCGGCTACCCGGAAGGCCACCCGCAACTGAGCGCAGAACAGTTGCGGAGCAGCCTGGCCGGCAAGTCATCCCTGGCGTCGTCCATGGTCACGCAAATGTGCTTCTCGGCGGAATCCATCAGCTCATACCTGCAGGAGTTGCACCGGGCCGGATCCCGGCTTCCAGTCTGGGTGGGCGTCCCCGGGCCGGTGTCCGTGCAGAAGCTGCTGGCCATGGGTGCGCGATTGGGTGTGGGACGCTCACTCAAGCTGGCCCGCAGCACAGGAATGGCCAAGGCACTCCTGCGCGCTGGTGACGTCATGCGCTATGACAGCTCCGGGCTGATCCGGGAAGTTCATCAGGCCCTCGACGGCCATCCGCTGTTTGCCGGCATCCACGTCTACAGCTTCAACGACCTCAGCCGCCTACCCAGATTTGAAGGGAAGATCGCATGGCTTCCAAAGCCCCCCGTGAAAACATCGACGAGTCAAAGCTGACCGTCACCAAACCCAAGACAAAGGCTGTCGGCATTCCAGCCGTTGCCAACGCACTGAAAATCTCCCTGGAGCAAATGGGCCCGGTGCGAAGCGTACAAACGCTGCTGGCAGTCAACCAGATCGATGGATTCGACTGCATGGGCTGCGCTTGGCCGGAACACGAGAAGCGCAACGCGGCAGAGTTCTGCGAGAACGGGGCCAAGGCCGTCGCCGAGGAAGCCACCCGGCGCCGTGTCACGCCAGAGTTCTTTGCCCAGCACTCCGTTGCTGAATTGAAGACCCGCGATGACTACTGGCTGGGCCAGCAGGGCCGGCTGACCCACCCTATGTTCCTCGATGAAGGCGCCACCCACTACACGCCCATCGAATGGGACAAGGCATATGACCTCATGGCCGAGGAACTCAGGGGCATGGAACACCCCGATCAGGCCGTCTTCTATACCTCCGGCCGAACCTCAAACGAGGCCGCCTTCGTCTACCAACTCCTGGTGCGCGGCCTTGGCACCAACAACCTTCCGGACTGCTCCAACATGTGCCACGAGTCCTCAGGCTCCGCACTGGTGGAAACCATCGGCATCGGCAAGGGGTCGGTCAGCCTGACCGACCTGGAGACGGCATCACTCATCTTCGTAGCCGGGCAGAACCCAGGCACCAACCACCCGCGCATGCTCAGCGCCCTGGAGAAGGCCAAGAAGAACGGCGCGGTCATCGTGTCCGTCAATCCCCTCCCCGAAGCCGGACTCCTGCACTTTGAAAACCCCCAACACGTAGCAGGGATGGTGGTGGGAACCCAACTGACGGATGACTTCCTCCAAATCCGTGCCGGCGGCGATCAAGCCCTCTTCCAGGGCCTCGGTAAATACCTCCTGGAAGCCGAAGCCACGGGCCGCAAAACCCCGGGCCTGGAAACCGTCCTTGACCACAGGTTCATCGAGGACCACACCGTGGGCATCGACGAATACCTGCGCTTCCTGGAAAAGGTGGAGTGGGACGACATCGTGGAAGCAACAGGCCTCACCCTGGAGCAGATCCACTCCACAGGCGAACGGCTCCTGGCCTCAAACGCCACCATCGTCTGCTGGGCCATGGGATTGACCCAGCACAAACACTCAGTACCCACCCTCCGCGACGTCGTTAACGTCCTGCTGCTTCAGGGGAACATCGGCAAGCCCGGCGCCGGAGTTTGCCCAGTGCGCGGCCACTCAAACGTCCAGGGCGACCGCACCATGGGCATCTTCGAGAAGATGCCGGAAAAGTTCCATGACCGGCTGGACAACGAGTTCGAGTTCCTGTCACCACGGGAGCACGGCTATGACACTGTTGCCGCCATCCGCGCCATGAGGGACGGAAAGGTCCGCTTCTTCATGGGGATGGGTGGAAACTTTGTTCGTGCCGCCCCTGACTCGGACGTTACGGAGCAAGCGCTCGCCAACACACGGTTGAGCGTCCAGATCTCCACAAAGCTGAACCACTCGCACCTGTCCACGGGCAAGCGGGCTTTGATTCTCCCAACACTTGGACGCACGGAGAAGGACACGCAGCGGACCGGTGACCAGAGGGTTACCGTGGAAGACTCCATGAGCGCAGTCCATGCATCCCGGGGACGCCTCAAGCCTGCGAGCGAGCACCTCCACTCGGAAGTTGCCATTGTGTGCAATCTTGCCCACCGGCTCTTCACCGATGGCACCGTGCGCCTGCCCAACGCCCCCAAAGCCGCGTGGCTGTCGATGCGTGATGACTACTCGCTGATCCGCAAACACATCGAGGCCGTCTTCGATGGCTTCGAGAACTTCGAAGAGCGGATCCAGCACCCGGGCGGCTTCGTGCTGCCGCACCCGCCGCGCGATGCCCGGAAGTTCGATACCGCTTCAGGCAAAGCACACTTCACAGGCAACGAGCTTGAATACATCAAGGTCCCGCCCGGCAGGCTGGTGCTCCAAACGCTGCGGTCGCACGACCAGTACAACACCACCATCTACGGCAAGGACGACCGCTACCGCGGCATCCATGGTGGGCGGAGGGTGGTCCTCATCAACGAGTCCGATATCGCGGAGCTGGGGTTTGCTGATGGCGAGATGGTCCACCTGATTTCAGAATTCCAGGGAACTGAACGCCGCGCAGAAGACTTCCGCATCGTTTCGTACTCCACCCCCAAGGGGTGTGCCGCTGCGTATTACCCGGAAACCAACGTCCTTGTACCGCTGGACTCTGTTGCCGATACCAGTGGGACGCCGACGTCCAAGTCCGTCATCGTCCGGCTCGAACGGGCCTGAATGAGTCTGGACACAGTGTGATACCTGCCATAGTATGTGACTGATATATCTTTCCTATTGGATCAAAGATATTAGGAGACCAGGCGCCGGAGCCCGCGCCCACCAAGAGCAATTTGCCCTCATGAAGACATCTATCAATGGAGAAACAATGTCTGATATCACCCAAGTCCAAGCTGATGCTGTACTGGCCGCGGCGCGCGATGCCGCGCGCGGAACCGAAACAGCAATGAACATCGCCGTGGTGGACGCCGGCGGCAACCTCAAGGCCTTCACCCGCATGGACGGGGCCTGGCTCGGCAGCATCGACATCTCCATCAAGAAGGCACGCACCGCCCGCTACTTCGACATGCCCACGGGCGCAATCGGCGAGCTTTCGCAGCCGGGGGGACCGTTGTACAACATCGAGGTCTCCAACGGCGGACTCATTACGTTCCCGGGTGGCATCCCCCTGCGAGGGGAGGACGGCACTGTAATCGGGGCGATCGGCGTCAGTGGCAGCACGGTAGAGAACGACCACACCGTGGCGTCCGCAGGAGCAGCAGTAGAGCTTCAGGGCGCGGCCCGGCCGTAAGCAAAGAAAAAACTGTCCAATTGTCCGTGAATGGTGCTTCGGTGGCCTGAAACCTGGGGAGGTATTTCCTCATCGAAGCACCGCTCTCGGGCAATTGGGCAGCATTCATTTTCCGTATCACCACATGCCCAAGGAGTGTCCATGTCTGGAAACCGAGCAGTCGCCTACAAGGAACCCGGTGTCGTCGAAATCATCAACACTGACTACCCGACGTTCGAACTCAAGGACGGACCGGGCGTCAACCCGGCCAACGTCGGCCGGAAGGTACCGCATGGCGCGATCCTCCGCACGGTGACAACCAACATCTGCGGTTCCGACCAGCACATGGTCCGCGGCCGCACCACAGCCCCGCAGGACCTGGTCCTCGGCCACGAAATCACCGGCGAAGTGGTGGAGGTGGGTCCCGACGTCGAGTTCATCAAGGTGGGCGACATCGTCTCGGTGCCGTTCAACATTTCCTGCGGCCGGTGCCGGAACTGCAAAGAGCAAAAGACCGGGATCTGCCTCAACGTCAACCCTGACCGCCCGGGCAGCGCTTACGGCTATGTGGATATGGGCGGCTGGGTAGGCGGACAGGCCGAATACGTGCTGGTTCCCTATGCCGACTGGAACCTGCTGCGCTTCCCGGACCGCGACCAGGCCCTGGAAAAGATCATGGACCTGACCATGCTCTCGGACATCTTCCCCACGGGCTTCCACGGCGCCGTTACGGCCGGCGTGGGCGTAGGGTCCACGGTGTACGTCGCCGGTGCCGGCCCTGTGGGTCTGGCTGCCGCCGTCGGCGCCCAGTTGCTTGGCGCCGCCGTCGTGATTGTGGGCGACATGAACGAAGACCGGCTGGCACAGGCGCGCTCGTTCGGCTGCGAAACCGTCAACGTCTCAAACGGTGACCCGAAGGAGCAGATCGCGCAGATCCTCGGAGTGCCGGAAGTGGATTGCGGCGTGGACGCGGTTGGTTTCGAAGCCCGGGGCCACGGAAGGGACGCCTCGCACGAGGCTCCAGCCACCGTGCTGAACTCCCTTATGGACATCACCGCAGCCGGCGGCTCCCTGGGTATCCCGGGCCTCTACGTCACGGGCGATCCGGGCGGAATCGATGAAGCAGCCAAGCACGGCTCCCTCTCGCTCTCACTGGGTACCGGCTGGGCAAAGTCCTTGTCCTTCACCACGGGCCAGTGCCCGGTGATGAAGTACAACCGCCAATTGATGATGGCGATCCTCCACGACAAGGTCCAGATCGCCAAGGCAGTCAATGCCCAAGCCATCCCCCTTGAGGACGCTCCCCGCGGCTACGCCGAGTTCGACGCCGGCGCGGCAACAAAGTTCGTACTGAACCCGAACGGCTACGTGAAGGCTTAGTACGCAAACACCAGGAAGGGGGCATCATGCTCGCGCAGGAAATTCTCTGCGGCACTTCGCCAACATCCCACGTGCCCTGCGAGCGGATGCCTGCCCCAACGTGGTCCGAAGCCCGGCAGATGGCCTTCGATTGCGCTGTTCCGCTTGCGTCAGCGTCTGTACCACTGGCGGACGCGATCGGTAACGTGCTGACCACTGATGTGACGGCGTGCCAGGACCTTCCGCACTACGCGTCCTCTGCCATGGATGGCTGGGCCATTCATGGCAGAGGACCGTGGGAGATCACGACGCCGGGGCTGCCGCTGTCACCGGGACAAGCCAGCGTCATTGCCACCGGTGGCCTGGTTCCGGAAGGTGCCGTGGCGGTACTTCGGAAGGAGAGCGGACACGCCTTCGACGCCGGATACGGGCTGCAGCTCGCACTGAAACCCGACGCGAAACCCGGTGAGACGCTCCCCGGCCGGCATATACGGCCAGCCGGTGAAGAAGCCCGGGCCGGCGACGTCCTCGTGCCCTCCGGCACACTCCTTAATCCTGCCCACATTGCCCTTGCTGCCGTAGCAGGCCACGACGAACTGCAGGTGCAACGCAAGCCGCGGGTCGCCGTCGTGCTTACCGGCTCCGAGGTGGTGACCTCGGGTGTGCCGGCAGCGGGGCAGGTTCGCGACACCTTCGGCCCGCAACTCGGCGCAGTGATTTCCCAGCTGGGCGGAATTCCAGCCGGCCAGCAACGGATCGGCGACTCATACGAAGAGTGGCTGTCCGCACTTGACTCTCCGCCCGGAGGCGGACACCCGGATGTCACGATCACCACCGGCGGCACCGGCAAATCCGGAACTGACCACTTCCGCGCCGCAGTGGCCGCGCTCGGTGGGCGCCTACTGCTCGACGGCGTCGCTATGCGCCCCGGTCATCCTGCAGTATTGGCTGAACTCCCGGACGGCCGCTTCATCATCGGCCTCCCAGGCAACCCCCTGGCCGCAATGATGGCCCTCATGACCATCGGCGAACCACTGCTCGCTGCCCTCCAAAACAAGCCTTTCCGGACAGCTGGCCACCTCACGTCCGCGGCGGACGTCGATCCGGGTCCTGGCCGGACACAACTCATCCCCTGCACCTTCGTCCACGGGCTCGCTTTTCCTGCTTCACACACGGGTCCCGGCATGATGCGCGGGCTGGCTTGGGCCGACGGTTTCATGGCCGTTCCCCCTGGCGGAGTGGAAGCAGGCGAACCCGTCCCGGTCATGCCGCTGCCCTGGACCAGCGCCTGGACAAAGGCGCAAGCAACCACAGATTTCCCCAACTTGTCAGGAAGGTACGCACCATGGCACGGATGACACAGCGCCGGAAGATACACCGCTTCCATCTGGACGGGACAGGTACCGAATATCCGGTGCGGTTCAAGGAAGATGTCCTCGCCGCCGAGGAGCCCCTGGAAATCAGGATCGGCGGCCGCTCCTTCGCCGTGACCATGAGGACTCCAGGAGACGACTTTGACCTCGTAGCCGGATTCCTGGTGTCCGAGGGCATCATCCGCAGCCAGTCCGAGCTGATATCCCTGCGTTTTTGTGCCGGCGAGAAGGACGGAACGCAAACCTTCAACGTTGTGGAGGCCCAGCTTCGCTCCGACGTGCAGATGCCCGACACCATGCGGCACGTCTACACCTCCAGCTCGTGCGGCATCTGTGGAACGGACTCCATCGAAGCCGTCCGCAAAACCCTCCACTTCGATCCCTCCCAGGACCCGCTCCGGGTTCCCGTTGACATCCTGGCCGAACTGCCTGAGCGCCTCCGGGAAGCCCAGGCGGTGTTCGACAGGACCGGTGGCGTCCACGCCGCCGGGCTCTTCAGGGTGGACGGCGCCACCCCCGAGCTCCTCTGTTTGCGGGAGGACGTGGGCCGCCACAACGCCGTGGACAAAGTAGTGGGCTGGGCACTGCGCCAGGATCTGCTGCCCCTGACGGGCTTGGTCCTGCAGGTTTCAGGACGTGCATCGTTCGAGCTGGTCCAGAAGGCTGCCCTCGCCGGCATCCCCGTCCTGTCAGCCGTGAGCGCACCCTCCAGCCTTGCCGCGGACCTCGCTACTGAGACCGGCGTGACCCTGGTTGGCTTCAGCCGTGGTCACAGCCTCAACGTCTACGCCGGACGCGACAGATTGATCCGCCCCCGCAAAGCAGCACGTGAGGAGGTCTACGCCGGGCTCTGACCGCCCGTTTTCCGCGTTTGCACGCAGCTAAAGCCCTGTTGATGCCGATAGGGTGCGTTTGCTGTGCACAAACTCCCCGCGTGTTTCAAGGCCCGTGTCCGTGTCGGACTAGGATGAGGAAAGACGAGGAGCATGCCGGGCAGGGCTTTACAGCCCCGGCCGCCTGCTTGGGACAACGACACGAGGCATCATGGCCCCACGCAACAATCCAGACATCGAGAAGGACGCAGACGCCCAAGGCGGCGGCGTCCAATCAGTGGACCGCGCGCTGCAAATCCTGGAAATCCTTGCACGCGAAGGGGATGCCGGCGTCAGTGAAATCGCTGACGAAATGGGCGTCCATAAATCCACGGTGTCCAGGCTTGTGGGCTCGCTGGTAAACCGCGAGCTTGTCCGGCAGAACAGCGAGAGGGGCAAGTACCAGCTGGGCTTCGGAATCCTTCGGCTGGCGACCTCCATCCCCGGCAGGCTGAGCGTCGTGCACGAGGCCAGGGAAGTACTGGAAGCACTTGCGGGTGAGTACAAGGAAACGGTCAACCTTGCCGTGCTTCGGTCCAACTACGCAGTCAACGTGGATCAGGCCATGGGCCCCTCAACGCTTGCCACCTACGACTGGGTGGGCAGCCTGACCCCGCTGCATGCGACATCCAGCGGCAAAGTGCTTTTGGCCGCGCTGACGGCCGATGAGCGGAACCAGGTCCTCAAGACAGTCGGCCTGCCTGCCCGCACACCCCGCACCATCACCAATCGCGCGGAGCTGGAGAAGCAGCTGCTCGACGTCGCACGGAACGGCTACGCAGTCGTGCATGAAGAGTTCGAGATCGGCCTGACGGCGGTAGCCGTGCCCATCTTTAACCACATGGGCAATGTCATCGCTGCGGTGAGTATCTCCGGCCCCGCCTTCCGCTTTGCCCCGGAGGAGCACCCAGGGCTCATAGACGCCCTCCGTGAGGCTGGCTTCACCATCAGCGCCAAAATGGGCTACCGACGCCGCTAGGCGCTGCCAGGCCGCTTCTCGACGCTTCAAACCGCTGGCATCAGCATGCCCATTTTTGGGTGGGAAAATCGCTTGTTACGCAACAGTAGGCACGATATGCAACAGACTGCGCATGTCGGCGGCGCTGTCAAGGTGCCGCGAAATGGAACAGAAACACCTTGACATTGCCCTGTGACGGGGCGCACTCTGTTGCTTAGCGCGAGAACTGTTGATTCTTGCGAAACGCACGAAGGCGATTCAGCCAAAGCGACCAGAAACCCGTTCCCCGACTAAAAGAGGTGCACATGCGCAAGGCCTGCCCCACTGGTGAACCCGCTCCCGGGGAGGCGCTGCGGCTCGATACTGCTCCAACCATCATGGTCATCCAACCGGAGGAAGCCCCCAACCTTCCATCCGGCCCCACCCTCCAGGGCCATGTATAAACCCAAGCCCATGACTCGCCGAGCAAAGGACCCGCTCATGGCTATAAATAGCGATTTAAAGCCTTTAACTCCCGAGGAATTGCCCGCCAACGATAACCTGGCTGACACTCCCTCATCACGTAAGACAAACCGTCTGGAGAACCCTGGAGACGTCATCAGCGTCTCCCCAGATGAAACCAACCCCGCAGTCCTCGACGATGAGGGCGAAGGCGCAGAAGCACTCCCGGATACTGAGGAATACGCACAGATCCTGGAAGAACTGCGCCATGCCAGGACCGAGCAGGCAGTCAGCGCCCGCCGGAACCGCAAACTTACGCTGGACAAAGTCACCTTCGGAATCACGGGCGCCATCGCCGTCGCCTTCGTGGTCTGGGGCTTCGTCGGCCGGGACAGCCTTTCCGAATCTTCCAAAGGCGCCCTGAACTGGGTCATGGAATACACCGGCTGGCTCTTCATGGTTCTTGCCTCTTTGTTCGTCGTCTTCGTCCTCTGGCTCGCGCTGGGCAAGTTCGGCAACATCCCACTGGGCAAGGACGGCGAGAAGCCGGAATTCCGTACTGTCTCCTGGGTAGCGATGATGTTCGCCGCCGGCATGGGCATCGGGCTCATGTTCTATGGCGTGGCTGAACCCCTCTACCACTACATCTCGCCACCACCAGGCACTGTGGACGGCCGCACCCCTGCTGCCATTCAGACTGCCATGGCCACCTCGATCTTCCACTGGACCCTGCACCCATGGGCCATGTACGCAGTGGTGGGCATTGCCATGGCATACGGCACCTACCGCCTGGGCCGCAGGCAGCTGGTCTCCGCAGCGTTCACATCGCTGTTCGGCATCAGGATGGTGGAAGGCCCCCTCGGGAAATTCATCAACATCCTGGCCATCTTTGCCACGCTGTTCGGTACCGCCGCTTCCCTGGGCCTTGGCGCCCTTCAGATCGGCAGCGGCATGACCTCCAACGGCTGGGTGGGCGAGATCGGCACCCCGGTACTCGTGGTCATCGTGGCCATCCTCACCTTCTGCTTCGTCGCATCAGCAGTCTCCGGAATCAGCCGTGGCATCCAGTGGCTTTCCAACATCAACATGGTGCTGGCAGTCGTCCTGGCAATCATCGTCTTTGTTGCCGGCCCTACCCTGTTCATCCTCAACCTGATCCCTTCCGCAATCGGCGACTACGCCAGGGACCTGGCAGAAATGTCGTCCCGGACCGAAGCGGTCGGGGACGAAGCATTGCGTAGCTGGATGACCAGTTGGACCATTTTCTACTGGGCCTGGTGGATCTCCTGGACGCCCTTCGTCGGCATGTTCATTGCGCGCATCAGCCGCGGCCGGACCATCCGCCAGTTCGTCACCGGCGTCCTGCTGGTGCCAAGCATCGTCAGCGTTATCTGGTTCGGTATCTTCGGTGGAGCTGCCTTCCATGTCCAGCAGGAAGCTGACAAGGCCGGCACACCCGGCCTGGTGACCATGACCAACGGCGTGCCTTCCGTCAATTTCGACGGCGCACTCTTCGATCTCGTCAAGAACCTGGGCATGCCCGGCTGGGCCACCGCAGCAGTGATCGTGCTGGCCGTGGTGCTGGTGGCAATCTTCTTCATCACTGGTGCCGACGCAGCCTCCATCGTCATGGGGTCGCTCAGCTCCAACGGAGCCGAACATCCCCGCCGCGGAGTAGTGATCTTCTGGGGAAGCCTTACCGGTGCAGTAGCAGCGGTTATGCTCCTGGCCGGCGGCGACGAACCATCCGAGGCATTGGCCGGGCTCCAAAGAGTCACGATTGTTGCCGCCCTGCCGTTCGTCATTGTCATGCTGCTGCTCTGTTTCGCCCTGACGAAGGATCTGCGCCGTGATCCTCTGTCACTGCGGAAGCGCTTGGCGACATCCGTAGTTGAACGTGCGATTCGTACGGGCGTGGAACAACATCGGGGCGTTCAATTCGATCTGGTCACGAGGCACGAGTGTGCGGAAGACTGCCCGGATTCCGACTGTCCCGGGGGAACTCCGACCGGAACCATCCCCACGGTTCAGCCTCCCCGCACCCAGCCGACCGACAAGTAAGGTATCCCGCCATGTCGCAAACCCATGAACACCAAAGCACCCTGCGTGTCTCCAGCGATTCCGGGGACACCGTGAGCTTCACCCTGGATGCAACGAAACCCGTAACGGTCAAGCTCCAGGTTGACGGTGGTTGCACTTGTGGAACCACCGCCACGGTCCAGGGCTCCTACGTCGATAGCGACCTGGGCAAGCGCTGACCATTCATTTCCAGACCCAAAACAGCAGGCGCCGGAATCTGAGCAGTACAGATTCCGGCGCCTGCTTTTTGTTTGCGGACTGGCGGGTTACTTGGGCATCGGGTTACTTGGGCATCAGCACGGAGTCGATCAGGTAAACCGTTGCGTTGGCCGTGTGGACGCCGCCACAGATCACGTTGGCTCCGTCAACTGTGAGGGCATCTTTGCTACCGCCAACCGTCACTTCGCCACCCTGGACCGTCTTGTGGGTTCCGACCACCTGGTCCGGAGTCAGCTGGCCTGGGACTACGTGGTAGGTGAGGATCTTGCTCAGCAGGGCATCGTCCGTCTTGAGCGTTTCAATCGTGGCGGGGTCGATCTTTGCGAAAGCATCGTCAACAGGTGCAAAGACTGTGAATTCACTGCCGTTCAGGGTGGAGACCAGGTCCACTTTCGGGTTGAGCTTGCCGGAAACAGCGGCAGTGAGGGTCTTAAGCAGCGGGTTGTTCGAAGCAGCAACGGCCACCGGGTCCTGGGCCATTCCCACTACCGAACCGGCACCATCCGGAACCTGCGCGGCGTAACCGGCACAGCCGGGGCCAACAAGATCACGCGCGGGATCCATGGCTGCACTGGTCATGGATGAAGCCGACGGCGACGGTGCCGCGGACGTCATCTCCGGGGCGGCGGACGACGACGAAGGTGTGCTGGAACTGCTTGAACCACCACAAGCGGTGAGTCCGAGAAGGGCGGCGGCAGTGAGGCCAACGAAGGCGAGGGCGGGGCGCTTTGTGGACAACATGTCATTCTCCTTGTTCGTGGAACCAGGGCATTGGGTCCATTGGGTGTGGGCACTGGCTCCCCGGCGCTGCATCTGCGTTGCCAGCGGTTTGTGCCTCACCAGCTATTCGGAGGTCGCACCGGCGTGGATGGGTGCGGATTGAAAAAGTTTTTAAACCAAGCCATCGCGGCTGCGGCTCCGAACTGCCTACAGATATCCGGAGCCGGCACCCTTAAGGGCCGGTCCGGCGAACGTTGGGAGACGCAATGCTGCAACTAGCACTTATCGGCCTGTTGGGCGGGTTGATTACAGGTATCTCGCCCTGCATCCTGCCCGTCCTGCCCGTCATCTTTCTTTCCGGAGGTGTTCAGGGTGCACGCAAAGGCTCTCCAACCAGCTCCGCGGTAACAGAGGTGCCGCCATCCGCCGTCGAACTTAAGACCCGGTCCAGGCAGCGACGGCGGGCGGGCCTGCGCCCGTACCTGGTGATCCTGGGCCTGGTCATCAGCTTCAGCACCTTTACGCTGGTTGGTTCGTTCCTGCTGACCCTGGTGAACCTGCCGCAGGACCTGCTTCGATGGATCGGGCTGGTGGTGCTGGTGCTGATTGGTTGCGGCCTGATTTTCGATCGCTTCCAGCACATCCTGGAGAAGCCGTTCTCCTGGATCCCGCAGCGAAAGGTTGGTACTGGGAACGGTGGGTTGGTGCTGGGACTGGCGCTCGGCGTCGTCTATGTCCCCTGTGCAGGACCAGTGCTTGCCGCCATTGCCGTGGCCGGTGCCACGGGACAAGTGGGCCCCGAAACTATCGTCCTCACGTTGACATTTGCCGTGGGGGCGGCCGTTCCGCTGTTGGTGTTCGCGCTGGCTGGGCGTCGCGTCGCAGAGCGGGTCAAGGCGTTTCGCAAGAACCAGCGCAAGATCCGCATAGCCGGTGGCATCATGATGATCGCCCTGGCAATCGGGTTGGTGTTCAACCTTCCCCAGCTACTGCAGAAACTGGTGCCCGACTACACGTCCACACTCCAGGAACAGGTTCAGGACAACGAGGCCGTGAAGAAGGCCCTCGATCTTGGTGGACTGGTAAATGACCAAAACCGTGATCTGGACAAGTGCAGCAACGGTGCCACCGAGCTCGAATCGTGTGGCATAGCGCCGGATATCAAGGGCATCCAGGAATGGTTCAACACCCCTGGCGGCCAGGCCGTGAACTTGAAGGACCTTAAGGGCAAGGTAGTCCTGGTGGATTTCTGGGCCTACTCCTGCATCAACTGCCAGCGCTCCGTTCCGCACCTCACGGATTGGTACAGCAAGTACAAGGACTCCGGCCTGGAAATCATCGGGATCCACTCCCCCGAGTACGCGTTCGAGAAAGAGACCCGCAACGTCATGTCCGGTGCGATGGACCTGGGCATCACGTACCCCGTAGCCATCGACAACACCCTGTCCACGTGGACCAACTACCGCAACCGTTACTGGCCTGCCCACTACCTGATCGACTCCGAAGGAACAGTCCGGCACATCAAATTCGGCGAGGGCGGCTACCAGACCACTGAGAAACTGATCCGCAAACTACTGCAAGAGGCCAACCCTTCAGCGGCGCTCCCCGCGCCCACTGAATCGTCCGACGACGGGCCGGTAGCAGGTGCCACCACTCCGGAGACGTACTTGGGCACCACCAAGAAGGTCAACTATGCGGGCACGGAACCCTATAAAGCCGGGGTTGGGCTGTATACAGTGCCGGCAGACCAGCCCGGTGACAGCTTTTCCTTGAAAGGTTCGTGGGATCTCGGGACACAATCCATAACTCCTGCCGGCGACGGCTCCTCTATTGCCCTGAACTACCACGCCAAGCAGGTGTACATCGTGGTCAGTGGTGAAGGCATGATCGATGTTGTCCGCGATGGCAAGACCACGTCCGTGGCGGTCTCAGGGACGCCCACGCTACATCAGATCGTGGACGACCCCGAAATCCGCGGGGGCAAGCTCGAGGTCAAGGTCCCGCAGGGCATCCAGGCGTACTCCTTCACGTTCGGATAGGGTGCGCGCTGGAAGCTGGATAGGGGCCTTGCCGCTTCGCGATGCCCTCCACGCCGCGGCCCCCTATCCAGCTTCCGCTTCGTCGTTAGAAATACGGCTTCGTGATCAGCTCCAGCGCGTGGCCAGAGGGGTCCTTGAAATAGACACCGCGGCCACCGTGCTCCGTATTGGTCTCGCCTGGACGGGTCATCTGAGGATCCGCCCAATGCTCGACGCCGGCACTCACCAGCCGCTGGTAGGCACGGTCAAAATGCTGGTCGTCAACGAGGAAGGCATAATGCTGCATCTGGATCTCGACCGGGGGCTCAGCGAATTGGAGCATTACGCCGCCAGCCAAGGTCAGGTTGGTGAAGGGTCCCCAACCGGGTGCTTCGTCCGCTTCGAGGATGTCCCTGTAGAACCCGGCCGAGACGGCGCGATCGATGGACGCAATGATGGTGTGGTTGAAATGTGCGGGCATGCATGACTCCTTGGATGTGGGTTTGAAATCGATGGGCTGAAATTCATCGATCCACAGGGAGGAGCGCGCGGGACGCCACCGCTCTGGCTGACAGAGCGCGTCAGAGGTCGGCCGGGTAGCCAATCCGTGCAGGGCAGGTGCCCGATCCGGTCATCACGTCCGCCAGTCTAGCGAAGAGTCGGGCGGCGGTGACAGGATGGGCGGCATGGCAATCGAGGTTCGCCCGGCAACGGTGTTCGAGGACGTGAAAACCATCGTCGGCCCCAAACGTCCGGACGCCAACGTGTGCTGGTGCCTGAGCTACCGGATTCCCTCGAAACAAAATCTTGCGCTCCAGCGGGAGGAACGGGGAAAGTTCGTGGAAAAGCTGGTGGCGGAGGATCCGCCACCAGGCGTTCTCGCTTACGACGGCGGCGAAGTAGTTGGGTGGGCTGCCGTGCACCCCCGGGCCGACACCAGCTTCGCAACCAACCGGAAGATTCCACACGTGGACGACGCCGCCGTCTGGTCTGTCTGGTGCATCAGGGTGCGGCCCGGGCATCGAGGCAAGGGCATCTCCCATCATCTGCTGGAGGGTGCCATCGAGATGGCCCGCGAGTACGGCGCGCCAGCCATTGAGGGCTATCCAGTGGACAACAAGGGCAGCAAGGTGGACTTGACCATGGCGTACGTGGGGACCCGCAGACTGTTCGAGAAAGCCGGCTTCACAAAGGTCGCAGAGACAACGTCCGTCCTCAACGGTTTCCCCAGGGTACTCATGCGCCTGGACCTGCGCTGACCCAACTGAGTCGCATTAGAGCGCGTTTAGAGCCGTCAAAACGCGACAAATGCGACTCAGTTGGGTCAGCTTTGCAGTTTCGCGGTCATTCGGTGAGCTTCCTCAAGCAGCAACTTGCCGAGGAATTCCTGTCGATCAGGACGGAACCGGGGTTCGATCCCCGTCAAGGAAAGGGCCCATGCGGGGCGCCCCTGTTGGTCAAAGACGGCTGCGCCCATCCCCCAGCTTCCTTCAAGGATCAGCCCCGGATTTACCGAGTAGCCCGTGAGCCGGGTGCGCTCAAGGTTGTCCCGAACCACGTCGGCCGGGTGTCCCACGGCAAAGTCGCCAGCGTGCGCCGGCCAGTCGTTCAGCAGGGTTTCCTGCTCATCGGCGGGCAGGAAAGCCATGATCGCAGTCCCTGCCGACGCAACTCCCAACGGAAAACGTACGCCTTCATGCAGCACGAAGGATCTCACCGGGAACGAGCCTTCCTCGCGCAACACGCAGACGGTTTCGTTGCCGCGACGGATGGAGAAGAACGCGCTCTCGCCGGTCTCCGCGGCGAGCCGGCGCAGGCTGGGCCGGGCAATATCCTCCATGGGGAAGCGTGCCGCCGCTACCGATCCAAGGAGGAAGATCTCCGGCCCCAGAACCCACTTCCCGGCGGCTGAATCGTGCTCCAGCAAACCCTCCGCGGCAAGGGACGTCAGCAGCCGGTGCACTGTTGGCCGCGTCAGCCCTGATTCCCGAACCAATCCGGCCAACGACGTCCCCTCGGGTTTGCGCCCAACAAGCCTCAGCAACAGGGCGACCCGGCCCACGACCTGGGCACCCTGCACTGGGTTTTGCGTGGATTTCTGTTCCGGCATAGGGCCTCCTATGAAGATTCATCCACAATATGGACACGACTGAGCCTACAGTCCACACCATGAGTAGCCAAGCGGTCTGGTCGTTGACCCTGGGTGGGATGAAACCTAGGCTCCTCTACAGGTCACAAGTCCACAAAGTGGATACGTCCACCACGAACACTCAAAGAGGAGCTCCCATGTCGAAGATGCACGCCAGCGCAACCCAAGCGCTCCAGGACTTGATGGCAGACGGCCTGACGATCGCCGTCGGGGGTTTTGGCCTGAGTGGCATCCCCGCCGACCTGATCGATGCCGTCCGTGAGTCGGGCGCCAAGGATCTCACCATCGTCTCCAACAACATGGGGGTGGATGGCAAGGGGCTCGGTGTGCTGATCGAGGCAGGCCAGGTCAGGAAGGTCATCGCTTCCTACGTCGGCGAGAACAAGCTTTTCGCCGAGCAGTACCTCGCAGGCAAGCTCGACGTCGAGTTCACTCCCCAAGGCACCCTTGCCGAACGCCTCCGTGCGGGCGGCGCCGGCATCCCTGCCTTCTACACGCGGACCGGCGTGGGCACGCTTGTTGCCGAGGGCAAGCCGTTGGAGGAGTTCGACGGCGTGACTTACGTCCGCGAGCGCGCCATCACCGCCGACGTCGCGCTGGTTCATGCGCACACCGCGGACACTGATGGAAACCTGATCTACCGCTACACGGCGAGGAACTTCAACCCGGTGGTGGCAACGGCCGGCGCCGTCACCATCGCTGAGGCGGAGGTCATTGTGCAGCCCGGCGGGCTCGACCCCAATCACATCGTCACTCCAGGCGTCTACGTCCAGCGACTGGTGCAGGCCAGCGCACGGGTTAAGGACATCGAACAGCGCACAGTCCGCCCCCGGCGCGAAGCAGTAACGGTCTAAAGAAGCGCTAACGGTTTAAGGAACAAGGAGCACAATCATGGCTTGGACACGAGACCAGATGGCCGCCATCGCGGCTGAAGAATTGAACGACGGCGACTACGTCAACCTCGGCATCGGCATCCCCACGCTGGTTGCCAATAACCTGCCCGATGGCGTGCGGGTTGTCCTCCAGAGCGAGAACGGCCTGCTCGGAATGGGCCCGTTTCCGTACGAGGGCGAGGAAGACGCCGACCTCATCAACGCCGGCAAGCAGACCGTGACCATCACCCCGGGAGGCAGCATCTTCGATTCCGCTACCTCGTTCGGCATGATCCGTGGCGGGCACGTAAAGGTGGCCATCCTGGGCGCGATGCAGGTGTCCGGCGGCGGCGACCTCGCCAACTGGACCATCCCCGGCAAGATGGTCAAGGGCATGGGCGGCGCGATGGACCTGGTGGCCGGGACGCCGCGGGTGGTGGTCCTCACCGAGCACAACGCCAAGGACGGCTCGGCAAAGATCGTCACCGAATGCACACTGCCGCTCACGGGGCTCAAGTGCGTTGACCGGATCATCACGGACCTCGCCGTCTTCGACATAGCACCGGACCCGGAAAACCACGACGGCGGCACGCGACTTCTGCTGACCCGCCTCGCCCCGGGCGTCACCGTGGAAGAGATACGCAGTAAGACCGAAGCCGAGTTCGCTGTTGCGCTCGAGTCTGAAGACGAAAGCACCCTTGAAGGAGTAAACGCATGAGCCTGAAAGACCAGTTCGGCAAGGACGTCCTGCTCACAGGATGGGGCCACAGCAAATTTGGCAAGCTCACCGACGAGACCCTGGAGTCCCTGATCGTCCAGGTGGCCGGGGAAGCCATCCGTAACTCGGGGCTGGAACCGAAGGACATCGACGAGATCTACCTCGGCCAGTTCAACTCAGGCATGCAACCGCTGGGTTTCGCGTCGTCCTTGGCCCTCCAGCTCTCCGCAGACCTGGCCAACGTTCCCGCGACTCGCACCGAGAATGCTTGTGCTTCGGGTTCCGCAGCGTTCCAGCAAGGCGTGAAAGCTGTGCTCGCCGGAACTGCGCGCAATGTTTTGGTGATCGGCGCGGAAAAGATGACCGACGCCGGAGCGGACGTCGTGGGGGCGGCTTTGCTTGGTGCGTCGTACGAGATGGCGGGCAAGGCCTCCACCACAGGGTTCACGGGGTTGTTCGCCGAGGTGGCGAAGCACTACGGGAAGCGGTACGGCACGGGCATTGACGCCGCCAACTACCCCGGGGGCCTGGGCGATGTCCTCGGTTCCATTGCAGCCAAGAACCACCACAATGGCATGGACAATCCTTACGCCCAGATGCACCGGGACTTTGGCGAGGAATTCTGCCGCACCATCTCGGACAAGAACCCGATGGTTGCCGAACCCTTGCGCCGCACGGACTGTTCGCCGGTCTCGGACGGTGCGGCCGCCGTCGTGATTTCAGCTACGGCTACCGGCGGCACAACCGCCCCGGTGCGGCTGGCTGGCTTCGGTCATGCGAACGATTTCTTCCCCGCGGAGAAGCGCGATCCCACCGAATTCGCTGCCACCCGAGCATCGTGGGAGCGCGCGCTGGGCATGGCGGGCGTAGGCATCGATGGACTGGACTTCGCCGAAGTCCACGACTGCTTCACCATCGCCGAGCTCATCATGTACGAGGCCATGGGCCTGACTCCCCGCGGCGAGGGCTCGCGCGCTGTCCAGGAGGGCTGGGTATACAAGGACGGCAAACTTCCCGTGAACGTGTCTGGAGGCCTTAAGGCGAAGGGGCATCCTGTGGGCGCAACTGGAGTGTCGCAGCATGTCATTGCGGCCATGCAGCTCACGGGGACCGCCGGCGACATGCAGCTTCCCAATGCCCGGCGGGGCGCCGTCCAGAACATGGGCGGAGTGGGCATCGCCAACTACGTCAGCATCCTCGAGTCCCTTTAGCCCATCTGAGTCGCAGTAGTGCGCGTTTAGAGCCGTCAAAACGCGCACTAATGCGACCTAGTTGGGCTGGCGGGCACGGGCGGGGGGGCGGGCGGGGCCGGTCAGCGGTTCCGGATCAGAGCCGCGATCTCCGTGAACCCGAGCCGCTCTGCGTTCTGCAGGGCGGTTCGGCCTTGCGGATCACGGATATCCGGATCAGCTCCCGCGGCCAGCAGCTGCCGGACCACGTCCTGCTGGTTCGGCCCGCCGTTGTTGAGCAGGATGGCTTCCTGCATGGCCGTCCAGCCCAGGTTGTTCACGTGGTTCACAGGCACGCCCGCGGCGATCAGGATCCGTACAGTTTCGGTGTGGCCATGCTCGCTCGCCGGAATCAGGGCTGTGCCGCCGTATCGGTTGATGCTGTCGACGTCGGCCCCGGCCGCCAACGTCAGTTGCAGCACCTCGTTGAAGCCTTCCGCCCCCGCGTAAAGGAACGCCGAGTCCTGGATGTCGTCCTTGGCATTGACGTTGCCACCTGCCGCGATCAGTTCCCGCACCCGCACGGGATCGTTGGCTTTCGCGGCGAGGATCAGGAGCCTGTCGGTTTCCATTTGAGCCTCCGGTGACAGCTTGGGCGGCAAGGCAACGGACGACGCCGGGACAGGACTGACACTCGACGGTGCCGCTTGGGTGGGTGCCGGGCTGTCAGGTGAGGCGGCCGCCGTCGTACTCGATGTTTGCGAACCGGACGTCTGTGAGTCAACAGGCGAGGACGGCCCGCAGCCAGCCAGAAGCCCGGCGACCACCAAACCTGCGCCGATTGCCGAGCCCACAGCCAGCCCGCGCGCCTTCATGGAACCCATACCTTCGAGGCTACTTCGCAGCTGTGGCCAAGACCTCGGCACCAGCAGTCGCGCACGCCTCGTCCAAGGCGCCGTCGGGAGCACCGCCGACGCCGATGCCAGCCACGGATACGCCGTTGACCTTCAACGGGACACCGCCAGCCAGGAAAAGCGTGCCGGGAAGGTCCGCTATGGACGGTCCGGTGCCGTTGATGCGCTTGGCCAGTTCGCTGGTGGGGGCACCAAAGGCAGCCGCCGTGTAGGCCTTCTGCTTGGCGGCTTCGATGGTGTGCTCGGCGGCGTTGTCGCCGCGGAGAAGGGCCTGGACCGTACCGAAGCGATCCACCAGGGCGACCGTCACGAACGGAAGCTTGTCCGTCTGGCACTTGGAAAGCGCCGCATTTACGGCCGCACTCGAAGCACCCACTGTGATTCGGTTCTGGGCAACCACATTCTCCGGAGCAGGCTGGACTTCGGCAGCTACCGGCGCGGCAGGTGCGGTAACAGGCGCGGCCGCGGGGGCCACGGCATTGGCTACTGCGGTAACCCCGCCTGTGAGCAACAGCGCTCCAGCAGCGGCGGCAGCAATCATCTTGTTGGACTTCTTCATGGAGTTCTCCTCGTGGCACGCATCGGCAATTTCGGGTACATATCCATGCTTCCGGGGCAGCTCCGGGCAGGCATCGGCCGTGAGCCGGTTCCAAGGTCAGCCTTTCCGCCAGCCGTATCAGCCAAAAGGTGGAGAGACCAGCAATCACACGGGATCTAGCATGGAAAGAGCGCCTACTACCGACCGGAACGGAAACGGGAACCACCCAATGCCAGAAGCCCTTCAGCGGCCGGATTCCAGCACCCGGCCCGAGCCCAGCAGTATCGAGCCAAGTCGGATCGATACCCGCATCGATGCGGTGGTGCACCTGGGCTTTGCCGTGCTGATGGTCGCCTCTGCTGTCCGTTACGTCATGCGCCACTCCCCCGCGGACAACCTGTGGACTGTGGCCTTGGCGGTCGCCGTGTGTGCTCTGTACGTCGTGACAGCGTTGCTGGCCCAACACCGCCAGCCTGGGCAGAGCCAACACCGCCACCTCACCCAAATCCGCCCTGGGCAGAGCCAACAAACCCTGAACCGCAAGCTGTGGATGTTTGCCTTGGTGGCGGTTTGGTCGGCTCTGGTGATCGCGGCGCCCAGCTTCGCGTGGTGTTCCTTCGCCATTTTCTTCCTCAGCCGCACCGCGTTCCGAGGGTGGGCCGCGTATCTGGCTGGTGGCGCGACGGCGGCGGCCACCGCCGTCGGGCTTTTCCGTATGAGCGGATGGACGGACGTCGCCATGCTGCTTGGACCGCTGGCTGCCGGCGCGCTGTTGACGCTGGTTTACGACAAGATCGAGCGCGACGGCGCCCTCCAGCGAAAACTCTTCGAAGACGTAACCCAGGCCCAGGAACGGCTGGCGGCGAGTGAACGAACGGCAGGAATCGCGGCGGAGCGCGAGCGTGTTTCACGTGAAATCCACGACACCATCACCCAAGGCCTCGCGAGCGGCTTGCTCCACTTGGAGGCAGCCCAACGTTCCTGGCCTGATCCCGCGGCGCACCACGAGGTCAGCAAAGCAACCAGCCTCCTCCGCGGAAATCTTGCCGACACCCGGAGCCTGGTGCACGAGCTCTCGGCACCTGGCCTGGAAACTGCGCCCCTTCACGAGGCCTTGGAACGCGCCGCCCGGACGTATCTGGACCACGTCCGCGTGCAGGTCACCGGCGAGACCCGTCCCATCCCGGCCGAGGCCCGGCACGCCCTGCTCCGCGTGGCCCAGAGCGCCGTGGCCAACATCAAACTTCATGCCCACGCCGACAACGCCAGCGTGACTCTTGGGTACCTGCCGAACGCAGTCACCCTGGACGTGTTCGACGACGGCCGCGGCTTTGATCCGGGAGCGGTACCTCCGCCGTCGGAATCGGGAGGATACGGCCTGCGCGCCATGCGGCAACGCATTGAGCAACTGGGCGGAGAATTGTCCGTGGAGAGCGCCCCGGGTGAAGGTACGATCATCGCGGCGCAGCTTCCGCTGACAAGGTCGCCCGAGGACACCTGGCCCGAAGATCCATCGAAGGAGTCCCTGTGACTACCATTTCCGTACTCCTTGTGGACGACCATACGGTGGTCCGGAGCGGGCTGAAGGCGCTGTTGGGCACCCAGGCGGATATCGTCGTCGTCGGCGAAGCGGCATCCGGTGAGGAAGCGCTGGAGGCGGCACAACAGCACTCACCGGCAGTGGTTCTCATGGACCTTGCGATGGGCGCGGGAATGGACGGCATCGAGGCCATCAAACAGTTGCGGCAGCGCAACCCCGGCCAGGCGGTGATCGTGTTCACCACCTACGATTCCGACGCCGACATCGTCCGTGCCGTCGATGCCGGCGCCATGGGGTACCTGCTCAAGGACGCAGCACCGGAAGAGATCTTTGCAGCTGTGCGAGGCGCCGTGCAGGGCAAAAGCGTGATGAGCGCGCCCGTTGCGTCCCGGCTTTTCCAACAGCTGCGGAACCCGGACGAAATCCTCACACCCCGGGAGGCAGAGCTCCTGAGCCTCCTGACGGAGGGCCTCAGCAACCGCGATCTGGGCAAACGCCTCTTCATTTCGGAAGCAACCGTCAAAACCCATCTGGCCCACATCTATGCCAAGCTCGGCGTGGAGACGCGGGCGGCGGCCATCGCAACGGCCATCCGTCGTGAGGGCATGCGGTAGGCAGGCCGCGCCTGGCGATTCAAGGCTCATTGCTATATATCCGCAGCCCGCCTTCGATTAAGCTGGCACTATGTCCGACGCTTCGGCACGCAAGATGTTCAAACATTCCGGAACCGCCCTGCTGGTCCGCGGAATTCTGGCCGTACTCTTTGCCTTCCTCGTGGCATCTTTGCCGGTAGCCACGGTCTTCGGGCTGGTTATCGTGTTCGGTATCTTCGCAATCGTGGACGGCCTCACCAACGTAGCCCACTACTTTTATGACCCTTCACGCCATTCCGGCTGGACGATGGTGGGCGGCTTCATCTCCATCGCCGCGGGTTTGGTGGCGGTTGCATGGCCGGGAATCACAGCTGCAGCACTTGGCATCCTGATTGGGCTCTGGGCCTTGGTCCTGGGGCTTTCCGAGATCGTCTTCGCGTTTGCTGCAAGGAACTCGGTCAATGGTTGGGGCGTCTGGTTGCTGACAGGTCTTGTGACTGCGGTATTTGGACTCTTTGTCCTGATCAATCCCAGCCTCGGGTTCCTGGGCGTGGTGGGTTTGCTGGCAGCATTCTCCGCTGTTGCGGGGCTGTTGTTGATCGTTTGCGGCATCAAGATGCGCAGGGGCGCCTCGTCTGCCTTCATGTACGCCCACTAATCGGCCTGTCACGCTCAATCCTTCATGAGGGGATGCGCTCGGCGCTAAGTTCGGTAAGTTAGTGGCTGTGAAGATAGCTACCTGGAATGTGAACTCCCTCCGTGCCCGTGCCGACCGCGTGGAAGCGTGGCTTGAGCGCAGCGACTGTGATGTCCTGGCCATCCAGGAGACCAAGTGCAAGGACGATAACTTCCCGTGGGAGCTCTTTGAGCGCATGGGCTACGAGGTTGCGCACTTCGGCGTGAACCAGTGGAACGGCGTCGCCATTGCGTCCCGCGTTGGGCTGGAGGATGTAGAACGCACTTTCCTGGACCAGCCGATGTTCGGCAAGGCCGGCAAGGATCCCGCGCAGGAAGCCCGCGCTATTGCCGCCACCTGCGGCGGCATCCGCATTTGGAGCCTGTATGTTCCCAATGGCCGCTCCCTGGACGACGAACACATGCCGTATAAGCTCAAGTGGCTTGACGTCCTTCAAGGCAACGCCGCGGAGTGGCTCAAGACCGAGCCCACCGCCCAGGTGGCGCTCATGGGCGACTGGAACATTGCACCGTTCGATGACGACGTCTGGGACATCGAACTGTTCCGCAACAACAACTTCACGCACGTCAGCGAGCCGGAGCGCGCCGCTTTCCACGCCTTCGAAGCGGCCGGTTACACAGATGTCGTTCGCCCCTACACACCCGGCCCTGGCGTCTACACGTACTGGGACTACACGCAGCTGCGCTTCCCCAAGAAGGAAGGCATGCGCATCGACTTCTGCCTGGCTTCACCGGCGCTTGCTGCCCGGGTCACCGGTGCCTCCATCGACCGCGAGGAACGTAAGGGCAAGGGCGCTTCCGACCATGCTCCCGTGATCGTGGAGCTTGCAGACTAATCACCGCTAATGGACGAAAGGGGCCGGCTGGAGATGACTGGAAACCTGTATAGGGGCCAGGCAGGACTGCCGTTCTCTTCGTCCCTGCGCATCTACGAGCCCCTTGAGGCGTTTCCGCCGGAGCAGCAGCGCCAGCTCGTGGCGGACAGCAGCAAGATCCGGTCCCGGGCCGCCGTCGAAAACGCTGAGCTCCAAGCCTCGCTGGGGCGCATCACCCGGACGGGCGGGGACCCCTTCCCCACCGGCCGGACTGATCTGGTGCGAATGACGCGCGTCCCTGGCGGGCGGCACACTGCGGCGGACAGTTCCACAGATGCCGCCACCGGCGCGTCGGCCCAGGATAAGGACGCCCACGACGCCGGACGGCTGCTTTACTGCCCCAGCCAACTGGTGATTCGCGCCGGGTTGGCAGCGAATGCCCTCATGGATGGTGTGCACAGCCCGCTGGCCGATCTGCTGATTCCGGTTTCGCAGCGGGACAAGCACCAAGCGCGGATCGATCGCATCAACGCCGGGGAGGAAGCCAAGCGGGTCCACACCCGGGCCTCCACCTGGGGTATCCCTTTTAGTTGGTTCTCGCTTTTCGCTGAGTCTGACCGCAAGGATGTGGTGGAATCGGACGGGCATATCCTCACTGTCCGGGTGTGGACGCCGTTGACGGAGGCCCTGGACAGGGCACGCTTCGCCGTAGCCCATCTGGCTTTGGCAGCCCCGGACCTGGACATGCTGGACGATCTCACGCAGCTCACCGAGTGGCTGGAGCTGTTCCATGTCCAGTCCATGGTGGAGTTGGATTACGGAGCTGTGGCGGACAAGGTGTACCCGGACGAATCCCCCATGGATGTTCGCCTCGGGATCGAGTGCCTTGCTGAGGGAGATATGACGGGCGCAGCGGCAGCTTATCGCCGGCTGGCCTCGCGCTGGATCCCCATCCGGCAGTTGGCGCGGGCCTCGTAGGCTGTCATCACCGGCACGGCGGTGCTGTTGTCTCCCGGACAATCAATTGGTGCGGCGCTACCTCTGAATGCACGGCACCGGCGATGCCATCGAGTTCGTCCAAAAGCATCTTGGTGCCCAGTTCGGCTTGGTCGTCCGGCCGTTGCCCCACCGTTGTCAGGCCCAGGGCTTCGGAGAAGTCGTGGTCGTCGATTCCGATGACTGAGAGGTCCGCGGGCACTCGAACGCCGTGTCGCGTGGCTTCGAAGATGACCCCCATGGCCATTTCATCGGAGGAACAGAAAATGGCCGTAGGCTTGCGTCCGGGCTGGCTCCAGAGGCGGTTGAATGCCTGCTGCCCGCTGGCAACCGTGAAGTCACCCCATTCGTCCCACTCGGGACGGACTTCCAAACCGGCGTCGGTCATGACGTCCTGGAAGGCGCGGATCCGGACGCGGGGAACGTCGAAGTTCAGGTCTGTCTCGTCATCGCCATGGAGCAGGGCAATGTCCTTGTGTCCGAGGTCCAGCAGGTGCCGCACGGCGGTGGTTGCGGCGTCGTAATCGTTGATACCGATGTAGGCACAATCCTCAACGTGTCCGCCAACAACCACCAACGGGATGTCGATCTTGTGGAGGTGTTCCAGTTCGTCCTCGCTGAGCGCCATACACAGCACCAGCAGGGCGTCGATCTGTTTGTAAACCATGGTGGAGCTGAAGAGCCGCTCGCGATTGCTGCCATGGCCGCCAAGGTTGAACAGGGAGAGGTTGTACTTGCGTGAGTGCAGTTCCCTGTCCGCGCCTTCGATTGCCTTGGAGAAGAACCAACGGCTGACGAAGGGCGCCAGGACACCGATGGTGCGCGTGCGCCCGGTGGCCAGACCCGACGCCGACGACGACGCCACATAACCCAGCGACGCCGCCACTTCCAGGATCTTTTCACGGGTTGCCGGCGAAACCCGTGGCAGTCCCCTGACGGCCCTGGAAACGGTAGCCGTGGACACTCCCGCTGCTGCTGCGACGTCCTCGATGCTGACGCCTGTATGACCACCGCGCTGGGACCTACCCGTTGTTCGTGTCACAGGCCCCCCTCTCCGGCTGCCTTCACTTCGCCGTTCTCTGTCTCATGGCGAAGAATCAGTCTATTTTGTGCAGGCCTTGGTTACGCAGCGGAGTCGTTCCGCTGCGTAACCAACGCTGCAATTGTCTAGCCCTTGAGACCGCCGGACAGCAGGCCCCGGACGAAGTACCGCTGCAGGCCGAAGAACACCAGAAGCGGGATGATGATCGACACGAAGGCCGCGGCCGGGTTCAAGTAGTCCCTGGCACCGCGCGTGCCGGAAATCTCGGCCAGACGCTGGGTGATAGGTGCTACGTCGGCCGTTCCGCCGGAGAACACCAGCGCAACCAGGAGGTCGTTCCAGACCCACAGGAACTGGAAGATCGCCAGAGAAGCCAGGGCCGGAACGGAAAGCGGCAGGATGATCCGCCAGAAAATGGTGCTGTGTCCCGCACCGTCCACCCTTGCCGCCTCGATAACCTCACCCGGGATCTCGGAGATGAAGTTGTGGAGGAGGAAAATACCCAGGGGAAGGCCGAACATGGTGTGGGCAATCCACAGCTGCGCATACGAACCCGCAGGCAAATGCAGGGTTTGCGTGAAGAGTTGCAGGAGCGGAATCAGTGCCATCTGGAGCGGGATGATCTGCAGGGCAAAGACGAAAATGAAGAGTGCGTCGCGGCCCTTGAACTTCCCCCATGCGAAAACATAGGCGGCCATGGACGCCAATACCAGCACAAAGATGGTGACTGGAATGACGATCGCCACGGAGTTGATGAAGTACTGGGAAAGGTTGGCGGACTGCGAGCCCGCCGGGGTAAGGACATCCACATAGTTCTTGAAGGTGAAGTCCCAGTCAAGGAAGGCATTCCACCAGCCGTTTGAGCGGGGGCCTACTTGCTTGGCTGCGGGCCTGAATGAGGTAACAAAGAGGCCAAAAGTCGGGACAGACCATACGACGGCGATGATGATCGCTGCCGCTGTGGCCCACTTGGAAGTGAGCTTGGTCTTGACCCTGCGCATCATCGGCTGGGCGTCCTCCGTGGGGTCCGATCCAGGACGCTGCCGGGTGGCGGCCTTGGACGCCTCTTTCGGGGCTGGCGTGGCTGTCAATGGATCTCCCTTTGCTTGCGAAGGACTCGAGCGTTGTACACGACGATGGGCAGCACCATGAGGAACAGGATCAGGGCCAATGCGGCACCTCGTCCCGGCTCACCGGCACGGAAGGCCTGCGTATACATTTCGTTGGCCACAACCGACGTGTCGTAGTTACCGGCCGTCATGGTTCGAACAATGTCGAATACCTTCAACGTGGCGATCGTAATAGTAGTCAGGACCACCACCAGCGCCCCACGGATACCCGGGACCGTCACGTTGCGGAACTGCTGCCAGGCGTTGGCCCCATCCAAGCGGGCCGCCTCGATGAGTTCCACGGGGACACCCTTGATGGCCGCGGAGAGAATCACCATGGCGAAGCCGGTTTGGATCCAGACCATCACGATGATCAGGAACACCGTGTTTTCCGGGGCGTCGAGGAGGAACTGCTTGGGGTTCATTCCCAACGCGTCACGGATGAAGTTGATCACACCAGTCTGTTCGATGCCGGGGCCGCGGTAGTCATACACGAGCTTCCAGATGATACCGGCGCCTACAAAGGAGATGGCCATCGGCATGAAGACCAGGGACTTCAGAACCCGCTCTCCGCGGGCCTTATCGATAAAGACGGCGTAGGCCAAGCCGAAAGAGGTTGACAACAGGGGGACCAGGACGGTCCAGATAATGGTGTTACGCAGCGTGGTCAAAGCCTCAGGCTGGGTAAACATCCAAACAAAGTTGTCGAATCCGTTGCCTTGGCCACTGGCGTCCGTGAAGGCCAACATTGACGTGCGCACCGCTGGGTACACGAGGCCCACCAGCATCAGGATTCCGGCGGGAGCCAGGAATCCTGCCACCGTAACTTTGTCCTTGACTGATTTCGGTGCTCTGTCCACCACCAGCATGAGGATGCCGATAATAGCGGCAAAGATCGCGAGGGCGATCACTACTTGAAGGAGTTTTCCTCCGATAAATTCCATACCCAACCTCCGGGGCGTGAGTGAATCACTAGGTTCCGGGAAAAACGCTGCCTCCCCGACTGGGCAAACCAGCCAGGGGAGGCAGCGCTTTCGGAGTTAGCCCTTGGGCCAGCTGGACTCGATGCTGTCAGTTACCTGCTGGGCGGAGCTGCCATTGATCCAGGCAACGATGCCCTTCCAGAACGAGTTGGAACCCACGGCGCTCGGCATCAGGTCCGAACCGTCAAAACGGAAGACGGTCTTGGGATCCTGAAGGAGCTTGATGGACTGCTTGTCCAGGGCCGACTGTGCGTTGTTCGGGTCAAGGCCCTTGTTTGCGCTGATGGCGCCGCCGAGCTTCACACGGTTGTTGGCGAAGTCGGCGCTAGCCATGAATGCCAGGTATGCCTGGACCTCAGGGGTGTCCTTGTACGCGGCAACCGACTCGCCACCACCGGTGATGGCAGTGCCCTTGGATTCATCCACCGGAGGCGTCATGAATGCCCAGACGTCGCCGTCTTCGGCCACGTTGGTACCGGCAGGCCAGTTGGCTGCCTGGAACGATGCCTGGTGGTGCATGGCGCACTGTCCGTCCAGAACCGGCTGGCCAGCCTGGGCAAACGCGGTGCTCAAGATCGAGCGTGGGTCACCGAAGCCGCCGTTGACGTAATCCGGGTTGAGGAGGATGTCGCCAACCTTGTTGAAGGAGTTGACGATCTTGGGGTCATTGAACGGAATCTGGTGCGTGATCCACTTGTCATAGACTTCCGGGCCTTCGGCACGCAGGACAACGTCCTCGATCCAGTCGGTACCCGGCCAACCCGTGGCTTCGCCCGATTCAAATCCGGCACACCATGGCTTCATGGTCTTGTCGTCTGCGATCTTCTTGGTCAGGTCCATCATTTCGTCCCACGTCTTGGGGACCTGCCAACCCTTGTCCTTGAAGGTCTTGGGCGAGTACCAGACGTATCCCTTGACGTTCGCAAGCATCGGGGCGGCGTAGAACGTGCCATCCACCGTGCCGTACTTCTTCCAGTCTGCGGACCAGTTCTTGTCCACAAGATCGGACACAGTCTTGGGAGCGGGCTTCAGGTAACCGGCCTTGGCCTGCGTTGCCAGAAGACCGGGCTGGGGGAAGATCGCTACGTCAGGGGCCGTACCGGACTGGGCCCGGACACCGATCTGGGTCTCGAACTCCTTGCTGCCCTCGTACTTGACCGTAATGCCGGTGCACTTTTCGAACTGTGCCCAGGATTCCTCGAGGTTTGTCGCTTCGACGTCGACGATCGTGGAGTACACGGAGACCGTCTTGCCGTCGTGCTTGCCGTAGGTTTCGTATGCGGAACAGTCGTCCGACGCGGTGCTTCCGCCGCCGCCGCCGCTGTTTCCGCTACATGCGGACATGGTAAGTGCCAGAACGCCGGCCGCTGCGACCGGGAGCAGGTACTTGGTTTTTTTCATGCTGAAGACTCCTCGCTGAGTACAAGAAAATCGTGGCGCGATTGATGTGGTGGCCCTCACACTAGCGAGGTTGTCCATAGAAATGCAAGCGCTTACACCGACCGTAACCACAACGATACAAAGTAACCTTTGCATCGCGCCGGAACTGCACCGCAGCGATTGCCGGGCGCCGTCGTCGACGTCTTGAAACCGCCGCCTGCAGCCGCCGCCACCGCACGGGCAAGAGGAAGGCGAGGGTCCAACATGCACGTCATGAGATTTGTTTGCCCAGTATTGCCTATGCAACAGTGGGAAGTGTGGATGAACTTGAAGCACTCCAGACTATCGGCCGCCTGATCAAAGAAGAACGGCTGGCCCAAGGGCTGAGCCAGGTGCAGTTGGCCAAGCAGGCTGGAACGGCAATCAAGACTGTACGAACGCTGGAATCCGGTACGCGCCGCACCCAGGAAATCAATCAGCGCAAGCTCGAGCACGCCCTGGGGTGGCGCGCTGGATCCATGTCTGAAGTCCTCAAGGGAAAATCCAGCTTCGCTCCGGACCAAATCACTCCGGACGACATGCGCAGCAGCGACGAGCCACGGCAGTCCCCGGGGCCTCGCGTCATGGTACCGGCAGCCCCTATAGCCCGGGCCTCGCATCTTTCAGACGAGGAACTCCTCGCAGAACTGACGTACCGGATGATGCACCGCAACAGGGGCTAGCTGGTTGCTGACAGTTGCTGCCGGCGCACCATCTCGTTGATCCAGGCAGGCGCGAACGGAGAGGTGCAGTTGGGCGGAGTTGGGTAATCCTTCAGAACCTCCAAGCGCTCACCAATACTCAAGGCGCGGGCGCGATACTCCGGGTGTTCGATGCCGATCTGGGCAAGACAGGTGTTCATCGCCCACTGCAGGCGGTCCGGGGCGTCCTTCATCCCCTCCTCGATGGCATCCAGCAGCCCGGTAAGGTCCAGGCCGGCCGGATCCTTGACGACGCGCTCCGAGGTCAGCGCCCAACCGGCACTCGCCACCAAGGGATCCTTGTCCGCAAACCAGGCCACCCGCAGCTCTTCGGCGTGCGGATTCTTCTTGACCACGTAATTCACGAGCCAGTCATGGACTTTGGGGGTTCGGGCCTCGCGCAGCATGGTGTCCAGATCATCGGATCCGTACGACTTAGGCCGGCAGATCAGCAGTGCCAGCAGCTTCGCCGCGGTGTCATCGGTCTCCCAAAGCTCGCGGGAAAGTTCCGGCTGTATCTTCAACCGCTTCGCAATCGCGCGCAACTTAGTGAGGTTCACACCGTGATCGTCACCGTGTTTTTCGTTCACCTCGCGCGACCTCGGGTCTTCCAGCGCGGCCAGCTCGGCCATGACGCCAGCCAGCGTCGTCCCAGTTGCAGCCGTACCAGTCGCAGTTTTCCCGACCACTGGAGCCTCCCATCCATCGCGTGTGAAACTCAGCCTACTAGGCGTGGATGTGCGGGTTCGCCGATTAGCCGCAAGGCGGGATGACAGCTCATAAGGTGCGGTCCACCACGTTCCTGAACTGCCATCCCCGCACCATGCGGTTAGGGCTACTTCCCGCCCTTGAACAGGCCTGCGATCTTGGAGCCGAGACCCTTCACGTTTTCGGTAACATCTCCGGCGATTTCCCTGGATTTCCCGGCAACGTCACCAGCAAGTTCCTTAGCATTCTCACTCACGTCACCGGCGAAAAATTCCTTGACGTTTTCTGCTGCATCGCCTGCGAATTCCTTGACGTTTTCTGCAGCCGCTCCAGCAAACTCCTTGACATTTTCAGCGGCCTCGCCGGCAAATTCCTTCGCATTTTCAAGTGCCTCGCCAGCTACATCCTTGGCCTTGCCCGCAGCGCCTTCCACTGCTTCCGATCCCGTGGTTTCTTCACTCATGGTGCTCTCCTTCGTGACGGTTGAACGCTGATCACTCCCGGTATTTACCCTGCAAAGCAATCAATCGCATCAGGGAGTTTCCCCCTCTACTTTCAAACTATTGGCATCCACGCGGGTTACGCAACGCAAAACACCCGGAGTGAAATATTCGGCAAAATTAGCCAGGACAGTCAGCGAACCCGTTCAGCTTTTGTAAATTTCGCACGGGCCCCTGATGCCATATGGACCAATACGGGCGTCTTCTTGCCGATCACCAGGTCCAGGGCTTCGACCAGCCGTGAAATTTCGGCGGCAAGGAGGTGCGGTGCCACGCCCTGCCGGGGCTGGATGCGCACCCTTAATCCGGGCTGGCCTTTGACCTCATACGTGGCCACAGACGCGCCGGCGAGGTCCGGCCGATCTGCCAAAGCTGCCCGGAGCGCCTGTTCCGCGACGCCGCCACCGATCTGGACCTCACCGTCCACATGGCTCTCATCGTCGCTGGCCACCAGAAGGTTGGCCCGGCCTTTACCCTGTTGCGACACCCAGGCGACCATCGCAATAATGATGGCCACCAAAACCACACCGGCCACAATCCACAGCCAACTTTCCTCACGGCCGGGGAACCGGGTTCGCTGGAATGCATCCTCGGCACGGGCCCACATGTCCGCGGCCCAGCCGTGCCACCACGTTGCTACGGCCGGAACAGTCGCCAGCAGGAGAAGAAGCAGCCCAACGGCCAGGAGTTTCACGCCAATGATGAAGAGAAGCACCCGGTTGAGGGCACGCGGTGTTTCGTTCATGCGCCGACCACCCCCGACGTAGAGAGGTTCACCCGAACAGTGGGCATGGGAAAGGGGGACATTTCATCGAGTTCGGACTGCACTGCCTGTAGGACGGCTTCCTCGCTGACCCTGCTGCCGGAGGTGGGCCGGACGTTGACCACCACTGACTGCCTGGACACAATCACCATGACCTGTTCCGGTGTCACGTTGGCGGCAGTCCGCGCACGACGAGCAAGTGCCGAGGCCAGCACTTCGTCATCAACGACGACGGCGGTGCGTGGGTCCCGCAGCAAATGCCGGGCCCGTCTGCCTGGTAAAACAGCGTGAAGGAGGAAAAACAGTCCGACCATGGCAATGACAGCACCGCTGGCGCCAAGCAGAAGAGGCGGCATGCCCGCCGGAAGTGCGATGATGCGCTCCGCTGCCGTGCTTGGGTCAATAAGCCATGGCGGTTGGCCGATGGCTCGGAGCGCAGATTCCAGAAGCGCGAGGACGCAGAGAATGATCACCAGCACGGCGGCGATGGTGGCTGCTCCAGCCCGGGACGAGTGCGTTTCCCTGCGCAGGACACGGCTCATTGCCGGGTCCTCGCCGGCGATGGGGCCGGCTCCGGAGCCAGCGTCAGAAGGTTCAATGATCGTTTGCTGGTCCTGTGTCACCGGACGCGGCCTCCCTCTGAAACGTGGGCTCCACTGATCCTGATATCCACCCTGCTTATGCGGAAACCACTGAGCCGGGTCACACGCTCCAACACCGTTGCCTTTGCGGCCACAGCACGGTCCCAGATGGAGCCGCCGAAGCCCTGGACACGCTCCGGATTGCGCAGTACTTCACTCAACGCGGGGATGCTGATAGGTGCCACGATGGACAAAGCCAGCAGGCCGTCGTCGTCCGACCAATCTGCGCGGATGTCGCTGGGTTCCACGCCGAGAGCCTCGGCGGCAGCGGCCTGTGCCAGCGATGTCAAAGCCTGGGTACTGATCCGGTTATGTCCGGCCAGGCTGGTGGTAGGTTCCACAGCCCCAGCCACGCTCATGACGAAGAGCGCCGGCCCGTAATGGCGTCCAGGACGCTGCGAAGATCAAGCTTGCCTTCAGCTGCACGGCCCAGGAGGGCGCCTATGCCCATGAAGAGCAGGGAGATAAGGAAGCCCCACAGCCCGAATTGGAAGGACATGAACGCCACGAAGGCGCCAATCGCGATTCCCACAACGGTCATGCTCATTGCAGTGCCTCCCTTTCGACCACGACGGTTTTGGGCTTGGGCGGCGGGGCCACATAGACATCGTTAATCTCGATGTTGACCTCGATGACCTGCAGCCCGACGAGTTCCTCAACAGCCCGGTAAACAGCAGCGCGGACCTGGTTGGCGACGCTGTGCAAGGGATGCCCATAGACAGCCACAAGGTTGATGTCCACCGCTACCTGGGTCTCGCCCACTTCGGCGCGAACACCCGCGGCATGGTCCGAACTGCCAACAGCGTCACGGATTGCGCCAAGCGCGCGGGATGGACCTGAGCCCAGGGAGTAGACACCTGGAACCGCGCGTGCAGCGATGCCGGCTACTTTTGCCACTGCCGCCTCGGAGATGATGGTGCGTCCGGTACCGAGGACCTCGCCCTCAGGCGCAGGGTCGATCTGCAAGTTCTGATCTGACATCGAAGCACTCCCCTTCTCTTGAGTACCACCCTAGCGTCTAGCTCCGACGCTTTGTGAGAGAAGCGAGTGTGCGCGGCGGCTACTTGCAGTTCTTATCCATCCAGTCCTGGATCGGCTTCATAAGTTCCTCGAATTCAGGCTCCCCGTACTTGCGGAAATCCGTTCCGGCGGACTCCGTATACGCCCTCAGCTTCTCAAAGCTCGGCTTCAGTTCGTCAGGCACCTTGCCCTGCATTTGCGACAGTTCTTCCTTGGCCTTCTTGATATCTTCCGGGTCGCCGCCCACCAAGGCCGCCAACGGAAGGATGGTCACGCTCAGCATGGCGGCACTGACGGAGATGCACGCTTCAGACAAGGAAGCGAACTCGCCATAGACGCCGCCTGTGCCTGTGGTCGCATCCGGGCTTGCACTGATCTCCGCGGACGGCTCGGCACTGGATTGTGGGGCGCTGGCTATTGGGGCGTTCGACGACGCAATTGGCGTCGGCTGTGCAACCGGCAGCGGGAAAGAGCAGGCACTGAGCGCCAAGGTCCCGGAGAGAAGACACCCAAGCAACAGCGGGCTTGTACCTCGCCGGCCTGCACCTTTCCTGCGATTCCTTCCAGGAAGACTGGACGTGCTGGAGCCTGTGGTTTCGATCATGGTGTCCCCCATATTGGATTGCGTGCGATGACGAACCGGCGAGGGCAAGAATACGCCTGGCGGCCTGCAGTGAACAGAGGTCGGGTTATCCACAGGCAGTTCTCTTCGAGAGGGTCCTTGAAGCCCGCGCCACCTAGACTGGCCGACACATCACCAAACAGCCGCTGGGGAGCCTGTCATGCCACGCCTTTCGTTTGCCTCTTTTACTGTTCTCATCGTCCGCGTGGCAGCTGCTGCGCTCGGGGTTTCGCTGCTGCTCACCGGCTGCCAGGGCGGCAGCCCACCGGGCAAACCATCTTCAGAAACAGGCCCGACGACGGCGTCCCCCACCTCTGGCGCGTCCGGCTCACCTTCTGCCGTTGGTCCTTCCGCGACCACCGCTCCCTCCGGCGTCTACAGGCCCGCGGATGCGAAGGGCAAAGCGCAGAACGTGCCGGTGCCCGTTATGCCCGAGCTGGCGAAGGAGAACACGAAGGAGGGGCTGGAGGCGTTTATCCGTTATTGGTTTCAGTTGTTCAGTTACGCATACGAGACGGGCGAAACGACTGGCGTAACGGAAAAATCCTCAATGACATGCGTGCTCTGCGGTCATCTCGTAAAATCCATAAACGCCAACTACACCGACAATCGCTGGCTTGTAGGGGGAACGTTTCAGACGCCGGTTGTCGAAGTCTTCTGGGATCCAGCATTGCCTTCGCAGCAGGGCAAGGTGCAGGTAATTCAGCAGGAAATTCACTACTTCGATCCCGGAGGAAGGGAGAGTCGTTCGGCAACTGCAGGAACCAATGACGCGGCTGCCTTCTTTGCTGACTATCGTGACGGTTCTTGGCAGACCACAGATGTGGGCATCATCCGATGATGTTTTTGAAGGCTGTGTGCGCTGTTGCGCTTGCGGTCACACTGCTCATTCCAGCCGTCGAGGTCGCAGCAGGCACCAAGATCGCCTTGGAACCGAAGACCCGGTCCAAAACAGAACCTGCCCCCGATGCAGGCTTCCAAGAGGGCTCGGCTTATGTGGGCGCTGTATGGCAGTTCGATCCGATCACCGGGAAGTCGTCCCCGAAGCTAGACGGCCCATCAGCCGCGGAGGATCCCAACCAGTACATGGCCGATACCCACTGCCGGGCGGACGGCCCCGACACCGTCGACCCCGGTTGCCTGGCCTTAAGCTGCCCTGCCACAACACCGGGCGGTGATGAAGGAACACCGGTGATCTGGAAACAAGCCCCCAAGTCCATCACCAACCCCGGCTGGACCAACTGGATCCCCGTCAGCGGACCCACCTGCCTGTACGACGCCCAACCCGAAAACGTTCTCGCGAACATTGCAGCCCGGATCCTGAACGACTTCCGCCAACTCCCCGTCAACGCGGGAACCCTCGAGGCCCAACCCTTCCCCCACACCCTCAAAGGCGGACCCACAAACTTCTACACCACCGCCACCGAACAAGCCTTCAACATCACCATCCTCGGCCAAACCGTCCACCTGACAGCCACCCCGGCCAGCTTCACCTACACCTTCGGCGACGGCACCAGCCTCGGCCCCACCCCCGCAGCCGGCTATTCGATCCCCGAAGCCGACTGGCTCCTCAACGACACCCGCACCAGCCACAGCTACACGGCAACAGGGAACTACCCCGCCACCATCACCACCAGCTTCACCGGCACCTACTCCGTGAACAACGGCCCACCACTGCCCATCAACGGAACCCTGGACCTGACCACCCCACCAAAAACCATCCAGGTCTGGAAAACAGAAAAAGCACTCGTCGCCGACACCTGCCAGGAAAACCCCACATCCTGGGGCTGCCCCAACGCCGAAAAATGACGGAACCCGTCGCTTCCCGACCCCCTTGAGAGAAAAAGGGACCCAGATCGCCCGAAAACAGCAGCCTTGGCCCGCAAAGAAGGTCAGGAAGCCACAGCACCCAAGAGGAACACACCCAAGGGGATCAGGAGAACCACTTGTCCGGCGGAGAAGCCGTGTGCAGCAATGGCAACGCGATGGCGCGGGACGGGGCAAGAGGCTGGCCCAATTCGCCCAGGACTTGCCGCGCCAGGGCTACATCGTTGACGCAGATCCCATCGACTCCGAGTTGGACGGCTGCGCTGATTTCATCACTTGTCGCCAGAGTCCAAGGGAACACCTTGAGGCCGGCGCCATGAGCCTCGGCGACCAATCCGGCGTCGAGAATTTCAAAGGCGGGCGCAATGGCGGAAGCGCCGGTTGCCAAAGCAGCCATCACAAATTCCTTAACGGCAGAAGGATAGAGGCCTACCGACCGGACGGGGCTCTCCCTGCTCAGCGCCACCAGCGGAACTCCAGGCAACATTCCTGACAGTGCCCGAATGATTTGAGGATCGAAGCTGCGGACGCGCAAGGCCTGTTCACCCTGGTGAGCCTTGAGCAGCCTGGACAATTCAGTCACTATTCCGTGGCCATACTGGTCCCAGGCCGCACCGTCAGTTTTGACCTCAATGTCCAGAACGACGTCGGCGGCATTGGCGAATCGCAACAACGCAAGGGTCTCGGACAGCGACGGCGCACGCGTTTCAGGATCGACGTCGGTAATCGTCGCCGGGTGCTTCTCAACTACAGCCTGAAGCATGCTTTCCAACCTGATGTCGGCGGTTCCGATGACGGCGTCGTGCCTCAATACCAGTTGCATGTCAGACGTGAGCCAGACATCGACTTCTATGGCATCAACGCCAAGGCGAAGTGCCTCGACGAAGCTCGCCAACGTATTCCCGTGCCGTGTGGCAAGAACGCCCCGGTGGCCCTGAATTTCGATCATTGATCTTCCTATTCCGATTCGTCCACGACGGAAACTTCAATAACAGTGGTGAGCTGGGACAGTTGGGCCACGATGTCCGACGCTGCCATGGTGCCTTCAATCTCCAGCTCTATCTCAATGAGGTCAGCTGTGGCGGCGGTTTCGGTAGCAGTCATCAACCGGTCCATCACGCCCTTGGACTCGGCCGAACCCCGCGTCGTAGCGAAACCTTGAACACGGAAACCTTGCTCGGTGCACGTTCGAAGCACGTCCCTCAGGGCTCCGACACCGTCCATATAGGTAACTTTCAACATCCACTGGCTTGGCAAACCAAAGCGGAGCTTCGCAGTCACCACGGGATAGACATAGACGATGACGAAGTGGGCTGCGGTGACGAATACCGCGGGAAGCAGGAGGCCTGCCCCGGCGGACGTTCCGACTGCTGCTGTAACCCAGATGGAGGCTGCTGTCGTCAATCCGCGGACTTGGTTCCGCCGCACGAACACTAGCCCCGCCCCTATGAAGCCAATGCCGGAAACCACTTGAGCCGCCAGGCGGGAGGGATCCAGCCTCACCAGGTCCACCGTCAGGACGTCGCTAAAGCCATATTTGCTCACCACCATGAACAGTGCGGCTCCAAGTCCTACCATGGCATGAGTTCTCATGCCCGCCGACTTGTTCTTGCTCTGGCGTTCAAACCCTATGGCTGTGGATAGGACGAGTGCTGCGGCCAAGGCCAGACACATCTGCCACCACTGTGTATCCGCGCTGAAGATCACTTACTGCTCCGATTCGGTTATCAACCCCCTTCTTCTGTCCTCTTTGTGGAAGATCCAGTCCGATACGGATGTTCCATGCAAAAGCAGCCCAAGGTAGGCACGACGCGAGCCGGTCCTCCCGCTAATTCTTCAAGCCACGGAACGTACCAGTCAACGCTTCTGCACATTCGTGCAAATTGACCGACGAACTTTGTAAGGACGTATTAGCATGATATTTTCAGCCAGTATTTGTGGCTGGAATGCCCGGCAACACGCCACGGAAGCCTATTTCCACCGTCGCGGAATCGGGTCTTGTGATCAGCCATCTTTGTGTGTAGGTTGACCATGACCTGAAGTTAGGTTGTCAGGTCAAATTTGAAACAAATGCTTTTTTGCAAGTGCTAAGTCGCCCGGACAGCGATGACGAGGGGGTCAACGTGAGGGTTTTCCATGGGCAGATTAGGTACAAGTGATGCGCAAACCAGCAGGGCACCGGTCCACAGACCGCCAATAAGCACCCCGAAGAACCGACGGTGGAACCGGAGAACACGCAGGGACGCATGGGTTTTTGCCGCTTTTGCGGCACCCAATGTCCTGCTCATCCTCCTCTTTACATACCGTCCGCTGGTCACCAACTTCTACTATTCCACCCTCGACTGGACGCTCGGGGCGGCCACAGCAACGAGTGTGGGACTGGGTAACTATGTGGAGTTCTTTACCTCCCCCGACGCTTCAAGCGTGCTGGGCGTAACTGCCATATTTACGATCACCACCGTTGGCGGTGCGATGATGCTGGGCCTGCTGGTGGCGTTGGCTCTTAACCAGAGGCTGAAGGGCACAACATTCGCCCGGGCAGTGGTTTTCGCGCCCTATGTCCTTTCCGGCGTCGGCGTCGGCTTGGTGTGGTTGTTCATTTTCGATCCGACGTACGGCGTCCTTTCATGGATGCTCCGCACAGTTGGCCAGGCGAGTCCCCAGTGGGTCAACGATCCTAAGCTCGCGCTGCTCATGGTCATCATCGTGTACGTGTGGAAGAACCTCGGCTATTGCGCAGTGGTATATCTGGCAGGTCTGCAATCCATTCCCACCCAGCTCCTGGAGGCTGCCTCGTTGGATGGTGCCAGTAGCCTGCGGCGCTTCACGTCGGTGGTGCTTCCCCTTCTTTCCCCCACCACCTTCTTCCTCCTGATCACCTCACTGCTGAGCTCCCTGCAGGCGTTCGACATCATCCGCATCATGACTCCATCCGGCAACGGAACCAGCACGCTGATCTTTGACTCCTACCTTCAGGCATTCGGCTCCTACAACCGGGCCGGATACTCCGCGGCCATCTCGGTTGTGCTGTTCGCCGGATTGCTCGTCATGACGGCCGTGCAGTTGCGCTTCGTGGAGCGAAAGGTTCACTACTCATGAGCACCAACACCGTTGAAGCCACACCACGCCGTGACCGCCCGTTCTCCTGGCAAAACCTTGGCAAGACGATTGCCGGGGGTTACGTCCCCCTTCTGCTTGCAACCATGGTTGTCTTCGTGCCCCTCCTATGGATGATGTTGTGTTCCCTCAAAGCGCCCGGCGAGATCGTGACAACAAACCTGACCTGGCTGCCGAAGAGCCCCAGCTTTCAGAACTACGCAGACGCAGCATCCACCGTGCCCTTCGCGCGATTCTTCCTCAACAGCGTGATCGTCACGGTCATCGGATCCACCATTAAGTGCGTACTTGCAGTCTTCACGGCCTACGCACTCGTGTTTGTCCGTTTCCCCTTCAAGAGGGTGATCTTCCTCCTGATTCTGGTTGCGCTGATGGTCCCGCCGCAGGTTTCCGTGCTTCCCAACTACGTTTTGATCGCAGGCATGGGAGGGCTCAACACGTATTGGGGAATTATCCTTCCAGGCCTCGGAACGGCGTTTGGCACTTTCCTCCTCCGGCAGCATTTCCTCACACTGCCGCCGGCAATCCTGGAATCGGCGGAAATCGACGGAGCGGGCCACTGGCGCAAGCTCTGGAAGATCGTTGTCCCGGTGTCCGTGCCGAGCATCGCAACCGTGGCTTTGGTGACAATCGTTTCTGAATGGAACGAGTACATCTGGCCACTGATCGTCACCGACCATCCAGACATGATGACCCTTCCTGTGGGTCTAACGCAGCTGGTTAACAGCGATGGCAGCACCCAGAACTGGGGCATGCTCATGGCCGGCGCGGTGATCGTCCTTCTACCGATCTTGCTCATCTTTGCCGCACTGCAGCGATACATCGTCTCCGGACTCACCCAGGGCTCGGTTACAGGCTAAAACTCCACCCTTCGAGGTTGCTTGGGCACCTCGATCACTAGAAAGGCACTTCCCCTATGTCAAAAACACTTTCCCGGAAGCATTTCCTCGGCTTGGCTGGTGCTTCAGTCACCGCCGTCGCGCTTGCAGCCTGTGGCGGTCCCTCGACTGATGCCGGAAGCACATCCGCAAAGGCGCTCTCCCCGGAGGATTGGTCCAAGATCAAACCTGCCCCAAGCATCAGTTTCATGTCCAGCCATCCCGGTAAGTCCCGGGATACGGAGCAGAAGCTGATAGAGGCCTTCCAAGCGGCCAATCCGGATATCAAAGTCAACCTCATCACCGGAGGCTCAAACTACGAGGAAGTGGCGCAAAAGTTCCAAACCTCCCAGGCCGGGAGCGAAGTACCGGACGTGGTCGTGGCGTCGGACGTGTGGTGGTTCCGCTACGCCGTTTCAGGTGCCATCCTTCCGATTAATGCGCTTCTCAAAGCCGTCAATGTCAGCTCCTCCGACTACAAGTCCGGTTTGATCGCCGATTACGAATATTCTGATCAGCTGTGGGCAGTCCCCTACGCCCGTTCAACCCCGTTGTTCTACTTCAATAAGGACCACTTCAAGGCGGCCGGAGTTCCCGAGCGGGCGCCAAAAACCTGGGAAGAGTTCGCCGAGTGGGCACCCAGGATCAAGTCGGCGAATGCTTCAGCTTCCGGATACCAAAACGCCTACCAGTACCCGGCGATCGCAGGTTACGCCGGCTGGACCCTGCAAAACGTCCTGTGGGGCCAAGGCGGCGGCTGGTCCAAGGAGTGGGAGATTACGGCAAATTCAAGCCAATCTGTTGCCGCGATGCAGTGGGTGCAGGACTCCATTGTGAAGAATGGCTGGGCCGGGGTCTCCTCCAAGAACGCCATTACCGACCTTCAAGCCGGTGCAATCAGCGCCACGATCAGCTCGTCCGCCGACCTCGCCGCCACCCTAAAGGCTGCGAAAGAAGCCAACATGAGGATCGACGTCGGATTTTTGCCGGGCGGTTCGGCCGCGGCGTCGCAGGTTTGTCCCACTGGCGGTTCCGGTTTGGTGATCGCCAGCAAAACGTCGCCCGAACGGCAGCTTGCAGCGGCCAAGTTCGTCACGTTCATGACGAACGCGCAGAGCACGTCAACTCTGTCTGCCGCAACCGGCTACCTACCTGTGGCCGAGGCGGCAGATATCTCGGCGATTGTTGCCCAGACACCGGAATTCCAAACTGTCGTAGACCAGCTCAAAGAGACCCGCACCCAGGACTTTGCCCGAACGTTCCTTCCCGGCGGAGACCAGGAGCTGGCCAAGGCAGCCACCAGGATCATGAATGAAAAGGCCGATGTGCAAGCAACGCTGACCGAGCTGAAGGGAACGTTGGAAGGCATTTACAACAAGGATGTGAAACCGAAGCTGAAGTCGTAAGCCCCGGCGGCGTAAGCGTAGGCATCGTTGGGGGTGCCTACGCTTACGCACGAGGATTAACGAACCGGATTGCTGCCCTTTCCGGGGTGCCACGGTGCTTGTATGCTGTGGAGCGGAGAGCCGGGAAGCCTGGTCGGCCCGTGGCTGAAAGCCGCGGAACGCTCTGGCGTCCGCCGGTCGCGTTCGTCTGTGGACCCGAGGAGCGGACCGGCCATGAACGCATTACTCCACCCCATCATTGAATCGACGCAGCTCACCAAAGACTTCGGCCGGACACGTGCCTTGAACGGTCTCAATCTCAAAGTCTCCGACGGGGAGATCCACGGATTTCTTGGTCCCAATGGGGCCGGAAAATCAACAACGCTCAGGGTGCTGCTGGGACAGATCCGCCCTTCATCGGGAACCGTTCGCGTCTTCGGCCGCGATCCTTGGGTGGAACCCGTCCGTGCCCGCCAGGATATTGCCTATGTTCCCGGCGACGTCGCACTGTGGCCGAACCTCACCGGCGGTGAAGTCATTGACCTGCTTACAGGGCTGCGAGGCGGGGCTGATGAGGCTTTGCGCAGACGACTCATCACCGACTTTGAGTTTGATCCGCGGAAAAAATCGCGAACCTATTCCAAGGGCAACCGCCAAAAGGCGGCACTCATCGCCGCCTTCGCCCGCACCGCCCGGCTTTACCTGCTCGATGAACCCAGTTCCGGGTTGGATCCCATCATGGATGCAGTGTTCCGTGCTGAGATTCAACGGGTCCACCAGGAGGGAGCCACTATCCTGCTCTCCAGCCATATCCTCAGCGAGGTCGAACAACTGTGTGACCGGGTCACTATTATCCGGTCCGGCACGGCCGTCGAAACAGGGACCTTGGCAGACCTACGGCACCTAAGACGCACCCGCTTCCGGGTGACCGGACTGACCGGTCCAGGTCGACTGGCATCGCTTCCGGGAATCCATGACCTGAGCATTGACGGAACGAGCGCTGAATTCGATGCCGACGCCGGCGACGTTCCCGCTCTCCTCGCCGGGCTATCTGCCTTGGGATTCGATGGTTTCTCCGCCTCGCCGCCTTCCCTGGAATCGCTGTTCCTGGGCCACTATGGCCAGGCCACTCCGGAGATGCAGTGAAGCCCGGCCTGCTGCAGCTGGTGCGTTTCCAGGCCCAGCGGGACAAACTAGTGCTCCCCTTATGGGTTGGAGGCATAACGGTGCTGGAGTTCGCCACGGCAACAGCGGTCGCCACTCAATTCGGAGACACGCCCTCACGCACTGCGATCATCACGGTGGCCACGTCAAGTCCGGCCTTCCTTTTCGTCCGGGGCGTCCCGGACGGCACCAGCACCGGCGCGGTCGTATTCTTCCAGGGTTACGCGTTCACGGCCGTCCTCGCCGCGCTGATGAGCACCTTCCTGGCTGTGCGGCACACGCGCACGGATGAAGAGCTCGGACGCGCAGAACTCCTGGGTTCCACACCACACCGGAGGTCCGCGCCGTTGATCGCCACACTGGTGCTGGCTGCGGCTGCCAACCTTGTGCTGGCGGGGACAGTGGGCGCGGGATTCATCGCTGCCGGGCTACCGGTAATTGGTTCCCTGATGACCGGGGCAGCCGTGGCCTTTGTAGGGCTATTCTTCGGCGCGGTCGGCTCAGCGGTGGCCCAGGCCATGCCATCAGGGCGCAGCGCCAACGGGGTAGCTGCCGCTTTGGTGGGTGCCTCTTACCTTATGCGCGGTGTCGGGGATGCCGTGGGCACTCCCGACGCCGATCTGCAGCACGTGACAAGCTCGTGGGTCTCGTTGCTGTCGCCAATCGGGTGGGGCCAACGCTCCCGGCCTTTCACCGCTGCCGATCCACTGCCTTTGCTGGTACTTCTGGCGGCGGCTGTCCTGTTGGCCTCCGCCTCCGTTCTCGTGAGGGAACGCCGGGACCTTGAGGCCGCTCTGCTAAGCCGGCGGTACGGGAAGGAAAGAGCGGGCCTGGGAGGCGGGTCGTTGTTTGGTCTGGCTTGGCGGCTGCAGCGCTCCACCATCGTGGGCTGGTGCGTTGGAGCGGGGGTGTTGGGTGCCATGGCCGGTGCTTTTGGACCCATCGTCAGGGAAGCCCTGTCAGGCAGCTCAGCCCTCCAGGATCTGATCTCCCGGCTTGTCCCCGGCGTCCATGTTGATGCGGTGGACCTTTTCATCACAGCTTTGTTGGGAATTGTGGGGGTACTGGCTGCAGCGTCAGGGATCCAGGCCGTGCTACGCACGCGAGCCGAAGAAGCAGAAGGCAGGGCTGAGCTCCTACTCTCAACGCCCCAGTCCGTGGAACGTTGGCTCGGCGCCAACGTTCTGGTGGCGGCCGGGTCAGCCGTGCTGGTGATGATAGCCGGCGGGACGGCGGCGGCCGCGGGTCTGGGGCTCTCCGGGGCGGCTGCTCAACCGGCAGGCTACCTGCTGCCCGCGGCACTGGCGCATGCCCCTGCGGCATTCGTGTTCCTGACATTCACCGCGTTGGCATTCTCAATCGCCCCACGACTTAGCATCCCCCTGGGCTGGGGAATCCTTGTCATCTCGCTGGTGCTGGACCAGTTCGGGGACTTCTTCGGGATACCCGGATGGCTGGTGGGCCTAAGCCCGTTCCGGCACTCCTCGGCAATGCCAGTGGAGGATTTCAACGTCGCGGGTGCCATCGCACTAACGGCGGTCGCCTCCGCACTTGCGCTGTCCTCCGTCGCGCGGATCCGACGCCGGGACCTCACCGCATGAACAGACCGTCACCCGGACTGACGATGTCTGTGATGCGTTGAATAGCTGTCAAACACCTCCAGGGATGTCGTCCCAGGATGACGGAATCTGCCACGAAGAACCGTTGCGAGATCTTCCAAAGCTGCCTCCAGCATCCGCCCGGCAAACTGGAGTTCCCTGTTCTCACTCGCTTTGGCTCCCGACGCAAGGTCATGGGCATATATGACAGTGGCCGGCAGGGATCCCCTGGGCTCGACTTCATGGAAGTAATAGGTTTCGTGGAAAGAGAGCATGTCCACGCTTACGGACGCGACGCTTCCTGCCAGCGATTCGAGGAGTCCGGCGGCATGGCGCGGATCCAGTGAAGATGCGCCGGCAGGGCCTGCAGCTTCCCTGAACAGGTTCAGTTGGTGGGCAAGAGCCCGACGGCGGTTCAGGGCAGGGTACATCTGAAGGATCCAGGAGACCGTGGCCGTCAGCAAGCCGAAACCCGTGACGGCTTCGGAGGCAGAGACCAGCCTGAGCAGAGGGTTGCCTGCCACTACGTCTCCAAAACCCACCGTGGAAAGCGTGACCATCGAGACGTAAACCGCTTCGAAGAAATCACTCTGCTGCGGCACCCCCGCTTCGTAAACGAAACCCTCCGGCAGGTGCGGTAGGTAGAGCAGAGCCCAGCCCACGACTACCAGGCTTGCCCAAGCGCCGATAACTGCAGCCATTGCCACGGGAGCTGCCAACGAAGAGGCCCGTCCCCTGACTCGTTTGGAGAGAAGCCAGAATCCGCGCATTATCATCCTGCTCACCGGCCCCGAACCGTGCGGATAAAGCAGCGTGTGGAAGACGTCGACGAGCATAAGCAGAATCAGCCCGGCTCCCAACACGGTCCACAACACGTCTCCGAAGTCCATGCCTCATCATAGAATCCTCCCGGACTCAGCGGCGGTCGCTGTGTGCCGCCTGACCCCGCTGATCCTGGGTTATAGGACAAAACGTGTGTATGGGAGGGGCTTGCATTCCAGTGATCGCGGGGGAAATCCGGGTTAGCTAAGCTTTTGAAGCTTAGGGTGGCTGGGGTGCTTGCATATCTCCGGAGTGTTTGATTTGTGGTCGCGGGCTGGTTCGGAACGGGAAAACAGCTGCCGGGAAGCAGCGGTACCGGTGCCTGGAGTGCGGGGCGAGCCGCTCGGGTGAACGTCCCGATGTGAGCCGCCGGGCTGAATTGGATGCGTTCCTGGGCTGGCTGCTGGGCACGTCAAACCAGTCCGCGGCAACCTCGTTCGGCACCGCCCGTTCCTTCCGGCGCCGAACAGGGTGGTGCTGGAACATCGCCCCGAAGATTCCGGCCACGGGCGAGGTCCATGACCAGGTCCAGGTCGACGGGATTTATGTGGGCTCGTGGTGCTGTTTGATCGCTGTGGCCGGGGATTACGTGCTGGGTTGGCAGTGGTGCGATACCGAGAAGAAGGCCGCGTGGGCTGCCCTGCTCGCACGGTTCCCCGCCCCCACCGTCGTGGTCACCGATGGTGGCTCCGGCATCGCAGCGGCCCTGTCCGAGTGCTGGAGTGAGACCGCGGTTCAGCGGTGCCTGGTCCACGTCCAACGCAACGTCCGCACCTACCTGACCGGCCGGCCCAGGACTGAGGCGGGCAAGGCGTTGCTGCGGCTCGGGCGCGCCCTAACGAGGATCACCACCGCGGCCGAAGCCGCCGCGTGGCTGGGCGGGCTCCATGACTGGCACCAGAGCTACGGGAACCTGGTCAAAGCCCGCACCTATCGCAACGGCAGCGCCGTTGTGCCCGGGTGGGTCAGGGCGAATCAAACCTGGTGGTACACCCACGACAGGCTCCGTAAGGCCTACCGGCTGTTGGAACGGCTCAGCCAGGCCGGGACACTTTTCACCTACCTGCGCGCCGAGTTCGCCGGCCTCCAGATCGCCTCGACCACCAACCGCATTGAAGGCGGCACCAACGCCCAACTCCGGTTACTGCTGCGGGCCCACCGGGGCATGAGCGAAGAGCACCGCAAACGGGCGATCGAGTGGTACCTCTACCTCCACAGCGAACAGCCCCTGCCACCGGCGAAACTCATCAAAGCCCAGCACCACCACCCGGCCAAGACCGAAACCAGGACCCCGATCGAGCAGGAACCCGGGCCCGAGCTCTACAGCACCGGACTCAGCGCCGAGGAAGGCCTCTGGGACCGCAAAGGCTGGGCCGGACGCACATGACACACCCGGGATTTACACACGTTTTGTCCTATAACCCCTGATCCTCGCGATGGGCCCGGTCTGCAGAAACCCATTTCCGGGGAGCATGGAGGACGTAAAGAAAAACCCCGCCATTTCCCTTTATTGCTGGGAAAGACGGGGTTTTCGCTGGTGGCTCCGACCGGCGTCGATCCGGTGACCTTTCGATTTTCAGTCGAACGCTCTACCAACTGAGCTACAGAGCCTAGGTGACAAGTCACCTTGAGAACCGAAATTACTTCCGGCGCTCAGAGCGACCCTGACGGGACTTGAACCCGCGACCTCCGCCGTGACAGGGCGGCGCGCTAACCAACTGCGCTACAGGGCCTTGCGTTTGCAGTATCTCTACCGCGTTTTTTTCAAGGCTTCTAGCTTACCAGACTTTTTTCATCCGATTTACCACTTGCCTTGCGTACCCCCAACGGGATTCGAACCCGTGCCGCCGCCGTGAAAGGGCGGTGTCCTAGGCCGCTAGACGATGGGGGCCTGAACTCAATTCGGATTATGCGAGGAAAAACAACACTTTATGCGTTCTTTTCGGTTCTCACCCGTCCGAACTGGACTCTAAAACTTTAGAGCATAGATGGCGATATTCCCAAATCGAGGTCTGCGCGACTATGCAATAGCGACTACGGGACGTGCTCAAGGAGGTCACCGACCTGGCAATCAAGCGCCTCGCAGATGGCTGTCAGCGTGGAGAATCGAATGGCCTTCGCCCGGTCATTTTTGAGAACGGACAGGTTGACGAGGCTCACCCCAACTCGACGGCTGAGCTCCGTCAGCGTCATGCCGCGGAGCTCCAGCAACTCATCCAGCCTGCAGTGGATGGCGATCGTCTCTTCGGCTGGCATCAGACAAGGCCTTCGGTGTCGCTCTGTAGGCGTCGCCCGAATTGGAACACGCCCCCCAGCAACACAAGCACCCCGCCAGCCACCAAAGGTGCCGGGTCGAACCCGGAAATGTAGACCAACGTTTCCCCGACCCTCGCCGGCATGGCTCCAAGCTGTTCGGCCAGCCGACTCTTAGCGGTGGAATCCAGAATCTGGGCGGCGCTTCCCGAGATTGCCAGGAGCATGCCGACGGACCCAACGATGACGGCAGTGCGCAGGCCGAACAGCACCCTGCTCGTAAGCCGATAGGCCAGCAGGACCAGGAGGGAAACGACGCAGAGGACGGCCACCAGACTCATGGCTGCCGACCAACCCAGGAGTGAAGCCTCATATTCAGGAAGGGCGGGGAGGGTTGCCTGCACTTCCGAGACGCGGGCTACGGCACCGAGATCCAGCGCTTCCGACTCCCGGGTGGAAGGGTCAAGGGGCAGCCGCAGGACCACCTCTCCGTCGCCATTACTGATGATCGTCGAGACTGTTGAAAGCGAAGCGGCAATGGCCACCGCCACCGAGACGACAATGAGTACGGCCGAATCCACTCTTGACAGCACACTCACGCGCGCCAGCGAATCCACGATCCTTCTTTTTGAACCCACAGCTTCCCCCCAATGGTTATCGAAATTCGTTAATATCGAACATCGATAAGCTAACCCCGCAACCACGCGGCGTCAAAAATTGGCAGTTTCTTGCCGTGACGCGTCCGAAAACCGCCAGCCCCGCCAACCTCCCCGGCACTAGATTGGCTCTATGACAACCACCACCCCGGCCGAACCCGGCCAGCCGTCCCCGGGCATGCAACCGCGCAACACCCCCGCGCCTGCAGCTCCCATCAGCAAACTTGGCATCGCCGCCGTCGTCGTCACCGTAGTCCTTTGGGCTTCAGCGTTCGTCGGCATCCGCGCTGTGGGCCCGAGCTTCTCCCCCGGTTCCTTGACGCTCGGACGGTTGGCGGTTGCCGCCGTCGTTCTTGGAATCGTGGTGCTGCCCACCCTGAAAGTCTGGCCACGGGGCAAGGAATGGTTGCCCATCATGGCGTACGGGGTGATGTGGTTCGGCGGTTACAACGTGGCGCTGAACGCTGCGGAGCACATGCTCGACGCCGGTACCAGCGCCATGCTGATCAACGTCTCGCCGATCCTCATTGCAATCCTCGCCGGAGTAGTCCTCAAGGAAGGCTTCCCACGGTGGCTTCTGATCGGGAGCGCCGTTGCGTTCGGTGGCGTGGCGATGATCGCCCTCGGTTCGGGACAGCGTTCGACGGCGGATGTCGCCGGGGTGTTGTTGTGCTTGCTTGCCGCCGTACTCGCCTCCGTCAGCGCGATCCTGCAGAAGCCGGTGCTCCGGAAATTCACAGCCGGCCAGGCCACCTGGTTCGGCATCATGGTAGGCACCGTGTGCTGCCTGCCGTGGACGGGCCAACTGATCAGCGAGGTCCAGTCGGCGCCGCTGCCGGCCACACTCGGCTTGGTCTACCTGGGCATCTTCCCGACGGCCATCGCCTTCACCACATGGGCGTACGCGCTGTCCTTGATCTCGGCCGGAAAACTCGCCGCCACGACGTACCTGGTCCCCGGCACCACCATCCTCATCTCTTGGGCTGTGCTTCAGGAAGTCCCAACCATCTGGGGACTGATCGGTGGCGTGGTGTGCTTGATCGGCGTGGGCCTGACCCGACGAACGGCAATGGCTGCCCGGCGAACGGCAAAGTGACTAGCGGGCCATACCCGCAAGGAGCTCCCGGTGCGTGGGCGGATTGGCGCCCGGACGGCCAACGGTAATAGACGCTGCCATGGATGCCGTGGTTCCGATCCGCTCCAGGACCGTAGGCGCCAGACCGTCGCTGCCACGCAGGAGCAGGCCCATAATCAGCGCCGACATATATGAATCCCCGGCGCCGATGGTGTCGGCCACGTTCGATGGAATGGCGGGAACTGTGAGTTGCATGTGCCGGGTGGCCATGAGCGAACCGCTGGAGCCCCGGGTCACTACCGCAAGTACAGTGCCAAGGTCCAGGAGGTGACTCGCGGTGTCCTCCAAATCCTTGCCCGGGTACAGCCAACGGGCGTCGTGGGCGCTCATTTTCACGACGTCCGTCAATGGCACCAATTCTTCGAACAAGGAAAGTGCTTCGTGGTGGCTGCCAAGGAGGTCAGCACGGATGTTGGGATCGTAGGTGATCATGCAGCCGCCCTGCGCCTGCTCCAGAAGGCTCCGGACAACGCTGGCCCCAGGTTCAAGGAACGTGGCGATCGAACCCGTGTGCAGGATTCTTGGTGCATACGGCAGCGCGAGCGGAGCAAGTGCCCAATCAATTTCGAACGTGTACTCGGCCGAACCGTCGGCATCGATCCGGGCGGTCGCCGTCGCCGTCTTGCCCAAGGACTTTGATCCGGGCAGCAGTACCACGCCCGCGCCCTGAAGGTGCGAGGCAATGGCGTCGCCCCGCTGGTCCCGTCCGATGGCGGTCAGCAGGCCAGCCTTTACATCCAGGCGGCCGAGCCCATAAGCAACGTTGGCCGGCGAGCCTCCGGGATACTCGATCTGCCCCTCGGGCGACTCCACGATGTCGATGAGCGCCTCACCTACCACGACGACGTCGAGGGGCTCAGGTGCGGAGGTAGGCGTGGCGGTCATGCGGTTCCTGTTCGTTCGTTGGTGAGATGCGGGGCTGGCCTACGGATTGCCGTTCGACGAGCTCGCATTCGAACAGTTCAGCATGACCTGGGGACGGTGCACCAGCGCGTACCAGCTCCAGGGCGTCAATGTTCCTTGTTGGGACTAGAGTCGGATCATGTCCGCGAATCTCCCTCCCGGCCTGCCCATCGTTCCCGACGGCGATCTCCCCTCCTCGCCGCTTCCGGAGCGGAAAGCAGTGCATAGCCCGATCGAGCATGCCCCCACCGAGGGCGCTGGATTAGCCGGAGTTCACGCGGATATCCCTGCCGCGCCGTTCGAAATGTCGCCGGAGGAGTTCGAAGAAGCTGTGAGCGACGCCTTGCAGCTGATCCCACCCAAAGCTGCAAGCGCCATGGACAACGTGGCAATCTTCATCGAGGACGACTACACACCACGCCCGGATGAAGATCCGGACACCGTACTACTTGGTTTATACGAGGGCGTGCCGTTGACCGAACGCGACTCCTGGTGGGAAGCGGGCTCCCTGCCGGATCGGATCACTATTTTTCGCCAGCCCATCCTGGACATCTGCTCCACCCGCGAGGAAGTCATCGACGAAGTGGCCGTGACGGTGATCCACGAGATCGCCCACCACTTCGGAATTGACGACGACCGCCTGCATGAGCTCGGCTGGGGCTAGCCTTGTAAGCATGGGGCACGATCACAACCACTCCCACGGAGTAACCGCAACCGGCAAGCATCGCAAACGGCTTATTGCAGTCCTGGCCATCACCTTGGGTGTGGTGGGCATCCAGGTGGTTGGCGCGCTCATCTCTGGCTCGCTTGCGCTGCTGGCCGATGCAGGCCACATGCTGTCCGACGCCGCAGGCGTGTTCATCGCATTGATGGCGGCGTGGATCGCTACCCGCCCGGCGAGCGATCAACGGACTTACGGATATCAACGGGCCGAGGTGCTGGCGGCCTTGGCCAACGCCCTTGTACTCATCGTCATCGCAGTCGTCATCATGATCGAGGCCATCCGGCGCTTTGGGGAGTCGCCGGAAATCCACACGGACGTCATGCTGTGGGCCGCGATCCTGGGCGCCCTGGCCAACCTCATTTCCCTGATGATCCTGCAGGGGGCCCAAAAGGAAAGCCTCAACGTCCGGGGAGCCTATCTTGAGGTCCTTGGCGATCTTCTCGGATCGATTGCCGTTATCGCGGCGGCCATCGTCATCATGACCACGGGCTTCACTGCCGCTGACCCCATTGCTTCTGTCCTGATCGCCCTCATGATCATCCCCCGCGCCTGGCACCTGCTCCGCGACGTTGTGGACGTACTTCTGGAAGCTACCCCCAAGGGCGTGGACGTGAACATGATCCGCGAGCACATCCTTGCCGTGGACGGCGTAGTGGAGGCCCACGACATCCACATCTGGACCATCACATCCGGGGTGCCCGTGTTCTCCGCCCATGTTGTTGTGGAAGACGAGGTCCTTAACGCCAGCGGGGCAGACAGCATCCTGGACCAGCTTGGATCCTGCTTGGGGCGCCATTTCGACACCGAGCACTGTACCTTCCAGCTGGAACCTGTCAGCCACTCCGAGCACGAGTCACACCAGCACGCCTAGCCGGGCGCGTCACCGGGTGTCGCAGTTACCGTTCCTGCTGCTCCATCCACCGTGATGATCTGGCCTGAGCTGATCCGCAGGGTCGCGTCGGGCACGCCCACCACCGCAGGTATGCCGTATTCGCGGGCCACCACGGCGCCGTGGGAGTTGGGACCGCCCATTTCCATAACTAGGCCGCCGGCGGTGAGGAACAAGGGTGTCCAGCCGGGGTCGGTGGAGGGCGCCACGAGGATTTCCCCAGGTTCCAGATGAGCGCCAACCGGGTCCAGGATGACCCGCGCCGGGGCTGTGATGACGCCCGCCGACGCCGGACTGCCGGAGAGCGCTCCGGGAGAAGCCGGGGTTCCGCCAGCTGCGGCAGTGGCTTCAGGTTCTGTCCCGTCTGAGAGCAGTACCCGCGGAATATGCCGACGCCTCAGTTCCTGCGCGTATTCTGCGCGGCGATCTGCCACGAGTTGGTGGAGCTTGCTGCCAGCCAGGGCAGTCTCTACTTCGTTGAGGTCCAGGAAGAAGATATCCTCCGCGCTTTCAATCCGCCCCGCCTCTGCCAGTTCTGCTCCGACCAGCGAGAGTTGTTCCCTTGCCGAAGCCAAGCCGAGGACGAGGTTGTATTTGGGCAGCTCCCTCATCCCGGCAAACCTGCGCGTACGGTCCAACGCCGCACGGACCAGCTTGGCATGGAGCGGACTCTTGGCCCTTGCCCGCGCAACCAATCTGGCAACCTGTTCATCTGCCTCCCGGGCAGCTTTCCCGAACTGCTGGTCGGGTGCGTCCGCCGTGCGCTCGAGCCGCAGATAGTTGACCACGACGCCGAGTATGTGGGTTGGGTCGTCCGACCATCGGGGCATGCCGAGATCGATCTCAGCCACAGCCCTGTGCCCGTAGGTGCGGAGGAAAGCTTCAAGCCCGGATTGCGCAACTGCTGGTAGTGCTCTGTCCTTGTACTGCTGAACGAGTTCGTCGAGTGTGGGGTAACTCAGGAAGGCCAAGGCCTCCGGATCTTCCCTGATCTCCTTCGCAAGCTGCCACAGCGCAAGGTCCATCTCGGTGGTGACATTGTTGGGTAGCCCGCGGATGACTGTTTGGAGCTGGTCCCAGGAGGCTTGCCCGCCCAACACCTTCCGGACGAGTCCAAGCATCGCAAAGCCCAGAACGGGAAGGGGCAGCACTTGTGGAACCGTTGCGAATACTTCCTCCCCCAGGATTCGCTGCACGTGGGCAATTCGCTGGTGGGCGGTGACGCCCTCCGGCACCCGGAGGGCCTGATGGAGCTCTGCCTCAAGCTGCTCTTGGCGCTTCATGGCGGCGTCGGGACGGAAAAGAGCCCGGACTACCGACTCAGGGACACGGTATTTAGCAGCAACAGGCGCAACGTGCCTGATGAGTCTTATCGGAGTTTTGATGGTGACGGCGAACCGCGGGTCATCGAAGAGGCCGCGAATCACCGCCGCGGAACGGGCCTCCATGATGTCAAAGATGCGCGGCACAATGGCCCGGCCCACCTTGCTGCGCAGCACGGATGTGAAGTCGAAGAAGATCCTCTGCCCGGCCTCATAGTAGGGCGATGGTCCCGAGCGTGGATCGGGGACATCGAAAGCCGCCCTGCGGGCAACGCTGGAAGCTATCAGGCGGATACCCGCCATGCCCATGGGCGTCAGAGGCCTGGTGAGTCCTTGGGCGAGGCTGAAGTTCAGGAACGCGTGCTCACCGGGAGTCGCCGGCACCCGCGAGGTCAGCGGATAGAGGGTAGTAATGGGCCTTGCCTGCGTGAGCCAGAGTTTCCCGGACGAATCGATCGCCCATTCTGTATCCTGCGGGGCTCCATAGTGGGCCTCGACGCGCCTTCCCAACTCGGCCAGCGCGTGGATCTGGTCATCGCTGAGGCACGGCTGCACGGCGTGATTCTCGGTTGCCGCGGCCTGACCGGCCCGCTCAATTCGTTCGGTGCCACCGCCGGCAAGCGATCTGATCTCTACCTGCCGGTCACCCAGCGACCGCTTCAGGATGGAGTTGGTCTGCATATCAACTACGTACTGATCGGGATTAACGGCGCCTGACACTACGGCTTCTCCCAGACCAGGGCTGGCATCGATCACAGCTTCACGGCGCCGACCCGTCACCGGGTTGGCCGTGAACATCACACCGGCCGTCGCGGAATCCACCATCTCCTGGACAACGACGGCCAGCGTCACCGTGGCATGGTCAATACCGTTGGTTGTCCGGTAGCTCACTGCCCGGTCCGTCCAGAGGGATGCCCAACAGCGGCTTACGGCGTCCAGAACTGCGTCTGCTCCCACTACGTTCAGGAAAGTGTCCTGCTGCCCGGCGAAACTCGCGAAGGGCAAGTCCTCGGCCGTGGCTGAGGACCTCTCTGCGACGGGGGCGGCCTCTCCCAACCTCTGGTACGCCGTCCGTACCGACTCAGCGACGTCGGTGGGAACTCCGGCGTCGAGCACCAAGGATCTTGCCCGGGCGGCGAGCCTATTCAGTTCGTCAAGGTCAGAAGCTCCGGCGTCCTGTAGAAGTGCAAAGATCTCCTCCATTCCAATCGCGGAAAGGGCGTACCGGTAGGCCGACGTTGTAAGGCAAAAGCCCGGCGGCACAGGAAGGCGGGCGGCATTCAGCTCGCCGAGATTGGCGGCCTTGCCGCCTACCTCGGGGAGCATGTCCGCCCGGATGTCCGCAATATCCCGAATGAAGACTTGCCCGTTTACATCCGGGCCCGCGCTGTCTTCCTGCCTATGCTTCCCGGGCTGCTGGTTATCCATGGACGGTTCGCGCCATGGCCCTAAGCCGCGCCGAGCATGGGTCCGAATTTGGGCCGGTCTGCCAGCCGCGGATCCTCGCGGTCCGGAACAACGAGGACCGGCCCCTTGGCGTGATGGAGCACGCCATCAGAGGTGGAACCAAGGAGCATGCCTGCGAAACCACCCCGGCCCCGCGTACCCAGGACAACCAACTCCACTCCCCGGCTGGCCTCAACCAACACGTCCACTGGTGAGCCGTCCCTAAGGTCCGTTTCCACGGGCAGCTGCGGGAAGTGGCTGCGGAGCCAGGCGACGCCTGCATCCAATTGGACTTTGATATCCGCGAACAGGGCATCGCGATCCAACGGTGCCGGCACCCAGGCCAAGGAGCCGCTGTACTGCGGGACTGCGCAGATGACGCGGAGTTTGGCCCCCATCCGCTGGGCTTGTTCGGCTGCCTCGAGAACGGCGACGCGGGCCTGCTCCGAACCGTCCACACCCACGGCGACGACGTTTTCCACCGTTCGCGGCCCGGCCTTGGCGTGCTCAGCCTTGATGTGCTTGTCCTCGGTGTTCTCACCCAAACGATCGGCGCAATACAGCGGGACCGTTACGGTGGGGCATTTTGCGTGGGCCGGCAAGGCGCTGCTGACCGAGCCCAGGAGACGCCCGACAAAGCCACCACGGCCACGGCTGCCAAACACGAGGAGTGCAGCGTTCGCAGAGAGGTCAAGGAGGACACCCGCAGCATCACCATTCTCCACTGACGCATCGACGTCAATGTTGTAGCTTGAGACCTTATCCATGGCTTGCTTGACGATTGCTTCCGCGCCCTCGCGGATCACGGAATCGTCCACGGTAGCGTATCCGCCGTCGAGGCCGGACGCTGCGAAGATGGGCACCGAATAAGCCGTGACTATATGCAGGGGAAGTTGGCGCCGTTCCGCCTCACGCGCAGCCCATACAAGGGCGCATTGACCATGCTCGGAACCGTCCACTCCGACGACGATTCCACCAGGCGCCACAGCCTGGTCCCCGCCGTCCCGTGGTTCTTCAATGTGTCTGCCGTGCTGGTCCATGGGGCCCGCCTCTCCACCTACTGCTTGATGTTCCGGCCATTCTGCCAGAGGTTCTCCCTACCGGTGATCCCTTGCTGGCGCGCAACCAATAGCCGGGGCCGAAGAAACCCTCGGGGTTCTCCTTCCAATGCCCACTATTCTCGGTTGGCAATGCCGAATCAAGGCGACTTTGGGCTATGTGGATAACGGTCCGGGCTCGGTTTCCGGCACGCTCACCACGCGCCGGGTTGCGCTGCGGATGAACATCCAAAACACGCTGTCGCCGAGGCTATCCATGGCAGAAAAAGTTCGGTAGTGTTCGAGTCACCGAATGGCCGGCAAAGGTGTCCCAGGACACAACCCGGCCATTTATTTGCGGCCGCTTGGGGAACTCGGACGCGATCCAGCGCGCTGCCGAAGGCACACACGTCAAGGAGGAACCCAAGCAGTGTCACTCACTCCTGATTCCGTCACGGAACGGACTACCACCGTGGTGATCGGCACCGGCCTCTCCGGCCTGGCTGTTGCCAGCGAGCTCAGCCGCTACGGCGTCGGTTCCATCGTGCTGGATGGCTTTGGTTCTTTATCGACCACCGGACCAGCGGTCCACACGGGAATGCTCCAGCGCTGCGACGCAGCAGACCCCGCGGCAATGCAGGAGCGCAACGAGATCCTGCGCCATTTGCGCAACTACGCCGCCAGCCATCACTTGGATGTCCGCACCACCACACGCGCTGTCCGGCTGGACTTCCTGGGTGGCGACTCGTCGTTGCAGCTTGGATACGGACCTGTCGCCAGCCTGACCACGGGCAGTCTGAGGGCTGGGATGAGCGTCTATGGCCCCCTTGAATCCACCCCACGTCAATGGGCCGTGCATACAGCCAGCGGGGTTCTCCTGGCAGACCACATCGTGGTGACGCGCTGCGCCCAGAGCCAGCTGCGCCGAATGCTTGCCGATCTGGGAATCGCCATAGGCCAGAACTTCGTGGCAGCCATGCGTGCAGTCGGGATGCACTTGGTGGGCGTTGGGGAACTTATTACACCCACGCCCAAGGAAGTACTACGGCAAGCCAAGGCAGTGGGGCAAGCGATCTCATCCAAGGTGGCCCTCCCCGCCGGGCCGGGCATCGCCCTCGCGTAGAAACCTGCCTGGAGCCTTTACCTGGAACCCTGCGCGTAGATACCTGGCAGAGAACCCTGGCCTTGAAACGATCGAGCCAACCAAAGAATGTTCCTAAAAAGAACAAAAATTAACCCAAAAGGCCGGCGCCTCCGAAGACATTTGTCCTCGAAAGCACCGGCCTTTGAGTTGGAGCGTGAAGCTTAGGCGCCAGCGCGTACGTACGTGATGGGGCCGGTTGCGGTGAGCCAGCTGATCGGGTGGATGCCCGTCTGGTTGCCGTTGATGCCACCGCTGATAGCCTGGCCGTTGCCGATGTAGATGGCTACGTGGCCGGACTGGACGATCATGTCACCGGGCTGGGGGTCGCTGACAACTTTGCCGTAGTTCAGGAACTGCATGGGTGCGAGGTCGCCAACCGGGATGCCGGCAGAGCCGAGGGCCCGCTCCACCATCGCGGTGCAATCCTGCATGATGCCGATCTGGGCGTAAGCCGAGGCGACCATGGCAGCGTTGATGCCACCAACAGCCGGAGCTGCAGCAGGCGCGGATGCCACAGGGGCGGTAGCCGTAGTGGTTGCAGCGGCCTGGACGGTAGCCGTTGCGGGCGCCTTCTTGGCCGCCGGAGCCGGAGCAACAGGAGCCGGCTTTTCAATGACGGGAGCCGCTACGGAAGCAACCGCGGGGCGCTCGAAGTTGATGGTGGCCGTCGATGCGGCCGTAACAACCTTGGTGGGACCCTCGGTGACGGTTTCGGCGACAGTAGCGGGGCTGGAGTCGCGCTGAACAGGGGTCTCTGCTGCGTGGGCAGCGATGGAGCCCGTCAGGACCAGGCCTGAAGCTGCTGCGATGACAGCGGCTTGGCGACCTGCGCCGGATGCGTTGCTGGCAACAGCCTTGGAGATGGAGATGAACGGATTAGGACGTACGCTGTCCGCCTTACGACGGCCGCGAAGAATGCGTGAAGACATGAAAGAGCCTCTCCCGATGCCTGCGAGGTTAGCTGTCGGATTCGGATGGGAGTCACCCGGCCACTATCCCCCGCTGTGCAGCGGAAGCTTCGTGACTTCACCCCAAGGCGCGCTCTGAAAGTGGGCCAAAATGGGTTCCCCGTCTCTGCCGTAGGTTTGTCTGCGAACGGATTCCGGACTGCGGCAGAGCTAGGCAATCAGACCGGAATGCCTGTTACGTGGAACAGGCACAGGTACAACCGTACGGGAAGATCACCCCAAAGTCACATTTACGTAACGAGCAGTTCGTTTTTGGCGTGTCGCAGTAACCGTTTCGAGATCTTCGCAAGTATGTAGAAAACCCCGCTATTCCGGGGAATTTTCGCCATCCGGGTCGTTGGGGGCCGCCAGCTTCTTCCGGGCTGTAACAGCGAGGAAGATCACCAGACCGATCGCCACCACAGCGAGGCCAACGATGCTCCAGGGGAAGGGCTGGGAAGCTGCCGGAGCCGGCTCAGTATTTTCCGTACCGGGGGCCGCTGTGCCCGCCGTCGGAACAGCCGCCGAAGCCGGGGCGGAGGCACCTGCCGAGCCGCTCGCCGTCGTCGTGCTTGTCCCGGAAACTGTGAACTTGAAGGTTCCCTCGATCGGGTGGGAGTCTGAACTGACCACACGCCACACCACGGTGTATTCGCCGGCTGGAGCGCCCTGACGCAGCTTCTGGACAGCCATGTTGTCGATGATTTCCACTGCGCCATCTGCCCAGTTTTCGCCCCCGGCGGTGACGGTCACCCCGGAACCGATGGCCAGTGGCTGGTTGTTGAACGTGATGGATACCGACGCCGGCGCTTCAGCCACCCTGGCACCGTTGGCCGGAGTTGTTGATTCGGCGACGTCGTGCGCGGAGGCCGGAGCAGCTCCAAGCAGCAACGCGGAAGCGAAAGCAAGAGCGGCTACGACGGCGGCCAGAAGCGGGCGGATGGTACGCATGGGGCGGTTTCTCCTAGTGTTGGCTTCCTTACAGACTAGGCGAATCGTTCCAGTACCCCACATTGGCGGGCATAGGATTTGAGAGCAAACTCCCCCGATCCCCGGAGACCTTCATGCTTAAACAAGGTTCTGCAATCGACCGCTACTTCAAGATCTCCGAGCGCGGGTCCACATACTCGCGGGAAATCCGCGGCGGCTTCGCGACCTTCTTCGCCATGAGCTACATCGTGGTGCTGAACCCGCTGATCCTCTCCGGGGCAGACTCGAGCGGAGCATCGCTCGGCTTCACGGCCGTAGCGGCAACCACTGCCTTCGTTGCGGGCATCCTCACGATCCTCATGGGCGCCTGGGCGAAGCACCCCTTCGCGGTGGCAACGGGCCTGGGAGTGAACGCATTCGTCGCCGTGACGGTTGCCTCCCACCCGGAACTGACCTGGCCGGACATGATGGGGCTGGTGGTGCTTTCGGGTGTCACCATGCTCATCCTGGTACTCACCGGATTCCGCACCGCCGTTTTCAGGGCCGTCCCGGAAGCGCTCAAGACGGCAATCGTGGTGGGCATTGGCCTGTTCATCGCCTTGATCGGGCTGGTCAACGCTGGTTTTGTCCGACGCATCCCGGATGCCGCCGGCACCACGGTCCCGCTGGGCCTTGGCGTGGATGGCAAGCTGATGGGCTGGCCGACGTTGGTGTTCGCTGTCGGCCTGGTCCTGACCATTGCGTTGGTGGTGCGAAAGGTCCGCGGGGCAATCCTGATCGGCATCGTGGTGTCCACCGCTCTGGCCGCCATCCTCGAATTCACGCTTCACATTGGTCCCAGCTTCGACGGTAAGAACGTCAACCCCCGTGGCTGGTCACTTGTGGCACCGACGCTTTCCGAATGGGGCGCCCCTGACCTCTCCCTGATCGGCAAAGCCAACCCCTTCGGAGCCTTCGAACACCTCGGTTTTGTGGCTGCTGCGCTGTTGGCGTTCGTGATCCTCCTTAGCATCTTCTTCGACGCCATGGGCACTATGGTGGGCCTGGCCAACGAGGCAGGAACCGTGGACGAACACGGCAACATTCCCAATGTGGACCGCGTCCTGCAGGTTGATGCCCTGGGCGCAATCGTCGGCGGCGGTGCCTCCGTTTCGTCCAACCAGATCTTCGTTGAATCGGGCGCGGGCATTGGCGAGGGCGCCCGCACCGGTCTCGCCTCCATTGTCACGGGCCTGCTCTTCCTGGTGGCCATGTTCTTCACGCCGCTCATCAACCTGGTCCCGTTCGAAGCCGTGGCTCCTGCGCTTGTGGTGGTGGGCTTCATGATGGTGTCCCAGGTTGGGAAGATCGACTGGCAGGACTGGGGCGTTGGCATTCCCGCCTTCCTGACTATCGCCCTGATGCCATTCACGTACTCGATTGCCAACGGCCTGGGCGCCGGCTTCATCTCCTACGTCCTGATCCGCACTTTCCAGGGCCGTGCCCGTGAAGTCCACCCCCTGATGTGGGCAGTGGCGGCTGCGTTCCTGCTGTTCTTTGGCATTGGAACTGTGGAGGAGTTGTTGGGCGTCAAGTAGCGATGTCCGGCATCCCGGACACTGCAGCGCGCTGTAGCTGTTTTTTGGCCCGCTGGTGGGGTGTGCTTAAAGCATGGCTCCAAACACCAGCACCAACCCTTCCGTAGACGTCCTTCCCGCACCATGGACCGGCCGCTTTGACGGCGACGGCGACGAACATCGCCGCTGGTGGCAGGCCATCCAACCCCTTACGTCCCCGGCCATTCCCGGCGCCTCGCGTCCCGCCGTCGTGCTGGGTTTCTGCAGCGACGCCGGAGTGCGGCGCAACAAGGGCCGTGTGGGTGCCTCCGCGGCTCCGGCCGCCATCCGCTCGGCGCTGGCTCCGCTGGCTTTCCACCTGGACCGTGACGTGTTCGACGCCGGTGACGTGGTTGTGGAGGACGACTCACTGGAAGAAGGCCAGCAGCGCGCCGGACGCGCCGTCTCGGAACTGCTCGACGCCGGAAACCTCACCGTGATGCTGGGCGGCGGCCACGAGACGGCATTTGCCAGCTACCTGGGCGTTGCCGGATCCAATGCCGTGCGCAGTGGAAAGCGCTTGGGTGTCTTGAACCTGGATGCCCACTTTGACCTGCGCGACGAGCCGACCCCGAGCTCCGGGACTCCATTCCTGCAGATGGCGCAGGAGGAAACCGCCGCTGGACGCGAACTGAGGTACGCCGTCGTCGGAATCTCGGAGCCCAACAACACGCGGACGCTCTTTGACACCGCTGACCGCCTGGGCGTGAAGTACTTGCTGGACGAGGACTGTTCCGCGGAGCGCGTCGAGACGTTCGTAGCCGATTTCGTGGCTGGAATCGATGTGCTGTACTTGACGATCGACCTGGACGTCCTGCCTGCTTCGGTGGCGCCCGGCGTCAGTGCCCCCGCCGCGTTTGGGGTGCCGCTGTCCGTGATCAGTGCCGTTTGCCGTCAGGTAGCGGCAAGCGGGACGCTGTTGCACCTGGACGTTGCCGAATTGAACCCGGAGTTCGATATTGATGGACGAACCGCGAAAGTGGCAGCAAGGCTGGTAAACACGCTGTTGGCATAGAGGCCTGTTCCCGGTCCCTGTCCTGCGTTTAGCCTGAGGGGAAGGGAAGGACGGCGATGGGCGCAACTCCTGTGCAGGACAAGTGGGCCTGGGTGGCAGGACCCGTTGCGGTCGCTTTGGGCCTTGCCGCACACGTCGTTTCCGGTGGGGGCGCCCCGGCGATGCCCGTTCTTCTGGGCTTCGTTGCCCTCTCTGCCTTGGCCGCGCAGCTGGTTGCCCGCTGGATCCATGGGCCCATCTTGTTGCTGCTGCTGTCCGGCGTGGCACAGCAGTTGCTGTTCTTCGGTTTCGAGGCTTTGGGGGGTTCATTTTCCGGGGTCGGGTTCCTTGACCATCTGCACGGGCAGCCCCAGCAGCCCGTGGCGGTTCCTGCCGATAGTCAGCCGGCTTCAGGGGAACTGCATGCTGCTGACCTGATGCTCTACACCCACGCAGCTGCCGCCATTCTCACCCTCGTGGTGGCCGCGGGCGTTTCGAGGCTGGCCAGACCAAGGGCAACGTTCCGCAGCTTTTCGGTAGCCGGGCCTCCGCGAGATGGCAGTTAATGCCAATGTCTTGCCCAAACACTGTCATCAACTGTCATCTCGCGGGATTTAAGCGATCATGAAATGAGGCGCATGGACTTTGCCGACCGCAGCAGCACGGCCGCTCCTTTGCGCAGCGGAGGCGCAGCGACATGGCACCAATTACGGAGCCGGCGGACGGATTCCTGACCGACTACTACGAGCACGTCACGGACGACGACGTCCGCAGCTACACACCTGAAACTTTGTTGGAACGGGCCCGCTATCACCGCTCGTTGGCAGAACGCCGTGAGACTGGACAAGCAGTCATCGGGGTCCTGAACGAAACAGATACCAGCCTGGTGGCAATCGTCACGGACGACATGCCCTATCTCCTTCCCTCCGTCACGGCCGAGATCTCTCGCGACACCGCTTCCATCCGGCTTCTGGTCCACCCGACTTTCAGCGTCACGCGGGACCCCGCCACCCACCGCCTGATCGATATCCACAGGGGACCCCACCGCGCGGGGCTGCCCACCGGCGTCGAACGTTCCGAAGATCATGCGCGGGCGACGCCGGCACCTTCGACGGACGGGAACGACGGCGGACGGCTCACGGAGGCGTGGATAGCGATCGAGATCCCCCGGATTCCGGACAACTCGAGCGCGGAGCTGCTGGTGGGCAGGTTGAACAAGGTCCTGGGTGATGTCCGGGCCGCAGCCGAGGACGCTGATGCCATCCACGAGGAACTGCTGCACGAAATCGGTGCACTGGAGGGGTCTGCGGCAAAAGACCGGACGGCGGGTGAAGCGCAGGAGCTGCTGCGGTGGCTGGACGACGGGAACTTTGTGTTCCTGGGATTCCGCGGGCGCCGCGGGCTCGGACTCCTCCGTGATGCGGCCGGTCCTGCGGCGCCGGGCGAGGTTTCCGGCCAGGTGCTTACACTCACCAAATCCACGCTTCGCTCAACGGTTCTTCGCCGTGCCTACCTTGACGAGATCAGCATTGCCACAGCGGACGGGAACGGCACCAACACCAGCGCGTGCACTTTTGTTGGCCTCTTCTCCCCTAGTTCAACAGCCCGCCCGGCCCAGCAGATCCCGGTCATCCGGGACACAGTGCAGGAAGTGCTGCGGGCCTTCGGCTACCCGGCGTCGTCACATCATGCCAAGGAGCTCCTTGCGGTGTTGGAGGCGTATCCGCGGGACGAACTGTTCCATGTTGATGCCGGGCAGCTGGCCATCCGTGCGCGCGAGATCCTCCGGCTCCAGGAACGCCATAACACCCGGCTCTTTCTTCGTCCTGACTCCTTCGGCCGGTTCATGACAGCACTGGTTTTCCTCCCCAGGTACAGGTACAGCACGGCCGTCAGGCTCAACATCGAGCGCGAGTTGCGCGAGGCATTTGGCTCGGATTCCATAGAGTTCGAACTTCGGTTGGGCGAATCCGCCATGGCTCGCGTATTCTTCCGGATCCTTTTGCCACAGGACCCTTCACGGCACGAAGGTGCTCCGGCGGTGGTGGACGCGGCAGCGCTCGAGCAGCGGATCATCGCCGCTACGAGGTCCTGGGCGCAAGGCCTGGACGAGGCCCTCCAAACGAGGTATCCGCGGGAAGAGGCAGCCAGGTTGTCCAGGCAGTGGGCAGCCGCGTTTCCGGCCAGCTACAAGGCCGATTATGAGGTGGAGGACGCAGTTGAGGACATTGCCAGGTTCGAAAGTTTTCCGGCAGAGCCGGGATCTGTGGACGAAGCAGATCCCCTCCTCACCGTTTACCAACGTCCCGGTACGGCAGTCCTCAGTGAGGATGCCCGGATCCGGCTCTACTTAACGCGCCCGCAGAGCCTGACCGAGATCCTTCCTTTCTTCCATAACCTGGGCTTGAAGGTCCTGGACCAGCGGCCTTTCGACGTTCACCGTGCCGACGGGCGGCAGTTCTTCCTTTACGACCTCGGCCTGAAGTATCCGCGCGGGCTTGACCCTGTAGGCACGGGCGATCTGCTGGCCGGTGCGTTCTGTGCCGCGATGCGCGGTGACGCCGAGTCAGACGCTTTGGACGCGTTGGTCATCAAGGAGGGTATCGACTGGCGGCGGGTTGCCATCCTGCGCGCGTATGCCAAGTACCTCCGCCAACTCGGGAGCACCAACTCCTATGGCTTCATCGCTGACACACTCCGCGGGAACGCCCTGGCCACGCATGCCTTGCTTGAATTGTTCGAGGCAAAATTCAATCCTGACCGCTTCGCTCCGGACTTGTTTGAACCGGAACTCCTCAATTCCGGACATGGCGAGCCAAAGCCGGCCAGGGGCGATCTGTTCGAAGAGGGAAGCAGCGAACTCAGCCACAGGACCCAGGCCGTTCATGGAGCGCGGACGAAACTGATGGAAGCAATCGACGCCGTCCCTGTCCTGGACGCCGACAGGTTGCTGCGTTCCCTGGCGAGCCTGGTGGATGCCACGCTCCGCACGAACTTCTATCTCAACAAGCCCTTCATCAGCTTCAAGCTCAACCCCGCCAGCATCCCGGCTGCCCCTGCGCCCCGCCCGAAATTCGAGATCTGGGTCTATTCGCCGCGCGTTGAAGGCGTCCATCTGCGTTTCGGTCCGATAGCCCGCGGTGGCCTTCGGTGGTCGGACAGGAGGGAAGACTTCCGGACGGAAATCCTGGGGCTCGTCAAAGCCCAGACGGTCAAGAATGCCGTGATTGTTCCCACCGGCGCCAAAGGCGGGTTCTTCCCCAAACGGCTCCCGGACCCGGCAGAGGACCGTGCTGCCTGGCTCGCGGAAGGTCAGGAAAGCTACCGGACATTCATCCGCGGGTTGCTGGATATCACCGACAACCTGGTGCCGGATCCCGACGGCGGACGCAGCGGCCGCGTACTCGCGCCACCGCGGGTGGTGCGGCACGATGGCGACGACTACTACCTCGTTGTGGCCGCTGACAAGGGAACAGCAACCTTCTCCGACATTGCCAACGCCGTTGCCGGGGAGTACGGCTTCTGGTTGGGTGACGCCTTCGCTTCCGGAGGGTCAGTGGGTTATGACCACAAGCAGATGGGGATCACGGCCCGGGGCGCCTGGGAATCCGTGCGGCACCATTTCAGTGAACTCCTGGTGGATTGCCGTGCCGAGGATTTCACGGTGGTTGGCATCGGAGACATGAGCGGGGACGTCTTTGGCAACGGCATGCTCCTCTCCCACCACATCAAGCTCGTAGCCGCCTTTGATCACCGGCACATTTTCCTTGACCCTACGCCGGACCCCGAGGTCTCCTACGCCGAGCGGGAACGGCTCTTCAAACTGCCACGTTCCTCCTGGGCCGATTATGACCGCACCAAGCTGAGCGAGGGCGGCGGAATCTTTGCCCGGACGGAAAAATCCATCCTGATCACGGAACAAGTCCGGCTCGCCCTGGGGTTGGCTGAAGGCACGGATGCGAATGGCCAGCTGGCGATGAGCCCGCCTGAGCTTCTCCGTGCAGTCCTCACTGCCCCTGTGGACCTCCTTTACAACGGCGGAATCGGTACCTATATCAAGGCATCCACCGAGTCCAATGCCGATGTGGGAGATAAATCAAACGACGCCATCCGGGTCAATGCCGGGGATCTGCGCGCGCACATCATTGCCGAGGGCGGCAATCTTGGAGTAACCCAGCGCGGCCGGATCGAAGCAGCTTTGGCAGGCGTCCTGGTCAATACCGATGCAATCGATAATTCAGCTGGCGTGGATTGTTCGGACCATGAAGTGAATATCAAGATCTTCCTTGACCGGATGATCTCCGCAGGCAGGATGTCTGTGGCAGAGAGAACCGGATTCCTGCACTCGCTCCAAGACGAGGTTGGACGGCTCGTCCTGAAAACCAACGATGACCAGAACGTCCTGCTCCTCAATGACAAGCAATTGGCGCTGGAATGGAGCCCCAGCTTTGAACGGACCATGGATTGGCTCGAGTCAGTCACAGATCTGGACAGGGAACTCGAATATCTTCCCAGCAACGCCGAACTTCAGGCACGGGTGCTCACGGGCAAGGGACTAACCACTCCGGAACTCGCCGTTTTGGCCGCCTACGCCAAGATCGAACTCGCCCGCGAACTCACAGAGGGCGGTTTGTCCGATGATCCTTGGTTTTCTCAAACCCTTCGCGGCTATTTCCCCAAGCAAGTCTCAGAGCGGTTCGGCGAACACCTCTCCACGCATCCCCTGCGCCGGGAAATCGTGGCCACGGTAGTGGCCAACGACATGATCAACATGGGCGGCATAGCGTTCGCCTTCCGCGCGATGGAGGAAACCACGGTTTCTGCCTCCGCGGTGGCCCGGGCGTTCGTAGTGATGCGGCAAATCTGGGACTTTGACGCCGTCACAGGCGCCATCGCCCAATTGCCGCCGAGCACTCCCCGCGAGCATGGAGCAGCCGTTGCCCTGGACATGCGGCGGTTGCTGGACCGGTCCGTCCGCTGGTACGTGACCCACGATTTCCGCGACAAGCCCATTGCCGATGCCTTCGCCCGGCTCGAGCAGCCCATGTCCTTGATGCGGGCGAACTTCACGAGCTTCCTTCATGGGATCAACCTCGCCTACTCGCAGGAGCGCCTGGCCTACACCGATTCAGTGGGCATTCCCCTCGCTTTGGGTGTCCGGGCTTCGGAACTGCTGGTCAGTTACGGCTTGCTGGATATTTCCGCGATCGCCGAGGAACTCCAGGAACCCGTTGACGCCGTGGCTGAGGTGTACTTCGCCGTCTTCGAAAGGATCTCGGCCATCCCCCTCCTGCAGCACATCACCATGCTTCCCCGGGACACTCACTGGGAGTCGCTTGCACGGGCTGCCCTTCGTGACGACATGTACCTGGTGCTCGCGGACATGACCAAAGCGGTAGTGCGGCACACGCCCCGGATCTCTGGTGCGGCGACTCCCACGACGTCAGACCCAGTGGAGCGAATCATGGACTGGGAACGTGGAAACATCGAACAACTGGCACGCGTCCAGGAGACCATCAAGGAGGCCATCAAGCCCGGTCCCGTGGACATTGCAGCGCTCTCCGTCGCGGTAAAGCTGCTTCGCGCCATGGTCCGGAGATGAGGCGTCGGTCACCAATACTGCCGGTCATCTTACAAATTTAGGCTCAAACGTCCTATGATTGACGGGTCGCCCTCGCATGCGGCAAGTAATAGGAGGCACCCAAATGACCGCTGCAATGACTGCAGAACGCGAAATTCGCCTGTCCTTTTCCAAGGCAGACGAGATCCACGACGGCCTTGAACGCGCCGTGGATGCTTTGATCAAGAACGCAGCAGCAGATGCCAACTGCGGCATTCTGGTGACCCGGCACGAGCCCGGCACCTACACAGTGGCCCTGGACGAATCCGTTCCCTTCGGCCAGACCCACGAAGTGCTCGCTGCGTAATAGTAGTAATTGCAGTTGTAGTAGAAAAGCAAAAAGCCGGGGCCCAAGCCCCGGCTTTTTGCTTCCTTACGCCCGGCGGAGAGTCACGCCGTCGGACTTCATGAACAGTTCCTTGCCTTCCTCGGTGACGCCCGGCCCTGAGTGCTCAAGCCACACCACATTCCCGCTGCCGGAGACTTCCTCGATCAGCCCTGCCGCGATCACGTGCGCGTACTTGACTACCTCCACGCGCTCGCCAACCTTGAGTTGCCTCCAGTCCGAAACCGTAACCGAGTGTGCGTTTCGTCTGGAGAGGACTGCTCCACGTGCCTTCATTGAACTTCTACCCCTTTGTGGATGTTCGCTGTTGTGTATTGAGTTATGAACGGTTGACCGTCAAGCCCACGGCGTCGTTGACGTGGACGTGACGTACACCATAAGTTCTACTACATTTGTCACGCCCCGGAGATTGCGTTGCGAACAATTTCCGGGACGTGACAAATTTGCCCATCAAATGAGCGTTTTATTCGACGTCAGGCCAAAACCCCGACGGCGGATTCGGCGGCCGCACGGACCGCACCGGAGCCAACCAGGCGGTCAGCCGCTTCGAGTTCGGGCGACAGGAACCTATCGGTTCCCGGTCCCTGGACCACTTCACGAAGCACCTCAAGCACAGCCGTGCCGGCCGGGCCCGGGGTCAGTTCGCCGTCGGACATCTGCGTGCGCATGTCGATAGCGCGGGCGCTGGTGACCAGCTCCACGGCCAGGACGCGGCGGAGATTCTCCACGGCCTTGCGAAGTTTCCGGGCAGCATGCCAGCCCATGGACACGTGGTCTTCCTGCATGGCGGAGCTCGGGATGGAGTCCACCGATGCCGGCACGGCCAGGCGCTTGTTGTCCGAAACGAGCCCGGCCTGCGTGTACTGGGCGATCATGAGGCCGGAATCGACGCCAGGGTCGCCGGCGAGGAACGCCGGGAGTCCGTGCGAGCGGGCCGGGTCCAGCATGCGGTCCGTGCGGCGCTCTGCGATGGAGCTGAGGTCCGCGACGGCGATCGCCAGGAAGTCCAGGACATAGGCCACGGGCGCACCGTGGAAGTTGCCGTTGGACGTGACGCGGCCGTCCGGCAGGACAACGGGGTTGTCGATCGCAGCGGCAAGTTCACGGGAAGCCACCAGTGCGGCGTGGTCCACGGTGTCGCGGACAGCACCGGCAACCTGAGGGGCACAACGCAGCGAGTAGGCGTCCTGGACCTTGGTGTCATTGATCCGGTGGGATGCGACGATGGGCGAGTTGGACAGCACGCGCAGCATGTTGTCCGCACTGGCAGCTTGGCCGGGGTGCGGACGCAGGGCAGCGTGGAGCTCCGGCAGGAACACCTGGTCGGTGCCCAGCAGCGCCTCAACGCTGAGCGCGGCGGTGACGTCCGCCGTCGCGAGCAACAAACGGATGTCGGCGATGGCCATCAGGAGCATGCCGAGCATGCCTTCGGTTCCGTTGACAAGGGCCAGGCCCTCCTTTTCCGCCAGCGTGACCGGTTCGATGCCGTGCTGTGCGAGCAGCTCAGCGACCGTCTGCTTACCGGGCACACCATAGAGTTCGCCGTCGGGACCGGTTGCTTCGCCTTCGCCCATCAGGACCAGTGCGCAGTGGGACAGCGGCGCGAGGTCGCCGGAGCAACCGAGCGAACCGAACTCGCGGACCAGCGGGGTAATGCCTGCATTGAGGACGTCCACCATGGTCTGCAGGACCACGGGACGGACACCCGTGCGGCCGGATGCCAGGGTCTTGGCGCGGAGGAACATGATGCCGCGGACCACTTCGCGTTCCACTGCCGGGCCCATGCCCGCTGCGTGGCTGCGGATCAGCGACTTCTGCAGCTGCGTGCGGAGGTCGTTGGGGATGTGGCGGTTGGCCAGCGCACCGAAGCCCGTGGAGATCCCATAAGCGGGGACATCGCTGGTGGCGAGGCTGTCGATGTGTGCCCGGACCTTGGCAACGTTATCCAGGGCCTCCTGGGAAATGGTCACCTTGGCGTCGTGGCGTGCGACGGCGACGACGTCTTCCGGGGTCACGCCACTGGAACCGAGGGTAACGGTGAGCTGTTCGTTCGATGTGATGGTCATGTTCTTACTTCTCGTTCATGGGGATGCGGACGCCGCGTTCGTTGGCGACTTCGACGGCGCGGTCGTAGCCGGCGTCGACGTGGCGGATGACGCCCATGCCGGGGTCGTTGGTCAGGAGCCGCTCGAGCTTCTCCGCGGCCAGGTCGGTGCCGTCAGCGACGGAAACCTGCCCGGCGTGCAGGGACCGGCCGATCCCGACCCCGCCACCGTGGTGGATCGAAACCCAGGTAGCACCCGAAGAGGTATTGATCAGCGCGTTCAGCAACGGCCAGTCGGCGATCGCGTCGGACCCGTCGGCCATGGACTCGGTCTCCCGGTACGGGGACGCCACCGAGCCGGAGTCCAGGTGGTCACGGCCGATCACGATCGGGGCCTTGACCTTGCCCTCGGCGACGAGCTGGTTGAAGAGCAGGCCGGCCTTGGCCCGTTCGCCGTACCCGAGCCAGCAAATACGCGCCGGCAAGCCCTCGAACTCCACCCGCTCCTGGGCCGCGTCGATCCACTTGTGCAGGTGCTTGTTCTCCGGGAACAACTCCTTGATCGCCTCGTCCGTGACCCTAATGTCTTCCGGGTCCCCGGACAGCGCGACCCAGCGGAACGGGCCCAGGCCCTCGCAGAACAGCGGACGGATGTAGGCCGGGACGAACCCGGGGAACTCGAACGCCCGCTCGTAGCCGCCCTTGCGTGCCTCGTCCCGGATCGAGTTGCCGTAATCAAACACCTCCGCCCCGGCGTCCTGGAACTCCACCATCGCCTGCACCTGCCGGGCCATCGAGGCCTGGGCCTTCTTCGTGAACCCTTCCGGATCAGCCTCAGCCTCGGTGTGCCACTCCGCCACGGTGATACCCTCCGGCAGGTACGACAACGGGTCATGCGCGGATGTCTGGTCGGTGACCACATCGAAGGTCACGTCCCCGGCCTTGTGGCGGCGGAGCAGTTCCGGGAACACCTCAGCGGCGTTGCCCACATACCCCACCGACCAGCCACGGCGCTCGGCCTTCGCGGCCTGGACCTTCGCGATCGCCGCGTCCAGATCCGTTTCAACCTCGTCCAGGTACCGCTTGCCCGCCCGGCGACGCAAACGGGTCTCGTCCACATCCACGATCAGGCACGCACCATCATTCAACGTCACCGCCAGCGGCTGCGCACCACCCATCCCGCCACACCCACCAGTCAGGGTCAGCGTCCCGGCCAGGGGACCCTCGGACGAGCCCTCCGCGGCGGGTGCCGGGTGGCGTCCCTCCGCCTTGAGTTTGTTGCCCACCGCGGCGAACGTCTCATAGGTGCCCTGCAGGATGCCCTGCGTGCCGATGTAAATCCAGGACCCGGCAGTCATCTGCCCGTACATCATCAAACCCTCGGCCTCGAGCCGGCGGAACTCGGGCCACGTCGCCCAGTCCCCCACCAGGTTCGAGTTCGCCAGCAGGACCCGCGGAGCCCACTCATGGGTACGGAACACACCCACCGGCTTGCCCGACTGGACCAGGAGGGTTTCGTCCTTCTCCATCGTTTCCAGGGTGCGGGTAATCGCATCAAACGCAGCCCAGGAACGCACCGCACGACCCGTACCCCCGTACACCACCAGGTCATCCGGACGCTCAGCAACCTCCGGATCCAGGTTGTTCATCAACATGCGCAACGGCGCCTCGGTCTGCCACGACTTGGCAGTAAGCTCAGTACCCCGCGCGGCCTTAACCGGACGGGCACCAGAAGTGAAATCGGCGGGTGCCATGATGACTCCTTCGTCTTTGGGAAGTGTGTAGTGGAAAGTTCTTCTGCTTCTACTAAAGCCCCTTTACGAGGCCCCAGGAATGGCTTTTCAACTGGTGCTGTCCGGGATTACAGACGCATGCCGCACTTCGCAGTTCCTCCGCCCAAGCGTCCTGGTGAAGTTCGGCCAGCCCTCGCATTCGCGGGAGAAGGAGCGCATGCTGGACCCATGGCAACGTTCCGAGTGACTACCTTGGTTGCGGCTCCGCCCGAGCGGGTTTTCGCGACCTGGACGGATCCGGACCGGTTCCAGGAATGGATCGGCGGAGTCACCCGCGTGACCGATCGCACCGGCTCGATCGACCAGGTCGGCAGCCGCTACACGGTGTGGTTCGGGCGGATGGCCAGCCCCACGGAGATCCTGGCCGTCGAACGGCCCTGGCACATCCGCACACGGTTCGGCAACGCGATCCTCAAGGGCGAGTCGGATGTGAGGTTTGCTCCGGAGGCAGGCGGCACGCGCATCCACCAGGAGTTCGTAACCCGGGGATTCATCGCGGCGATCTTCGGGCGGATTTTCGCCATGGGATCCTACCGGGGCAGCTTCCGAGGTGAACTGGAGACCTTCCGCAGGCTCGTCGAGCGCGAGGCCACGGAACCGGGCACGCTGAAGCCCGGCGAACCGAAGCCGCGTGGCGACTAGGGCGGATCGACTATGGGAATGGCCTAGCCAGCCGGTCGTCCGTGAATGCGTACCGACAGTTCGTCGGCAGCCTTGCGGATGCGCGCAGCCAGTACCGGCCATTGCTCAGCCGGCACTTTGTCCTCCAGGAACGTAACGGCGACTGCCGCCGTCGGCCATCCCACATGGTCAGTCACAGCGGCGGCGATAGAGCCGAATCCAGGCGTGATCTCGCCGTTTTCCGTGGCGTAGCCACGCTGCCGCACCTGGTCCAGATGGGAGGACAAGGCGGAGTACTTCATGATCGGGAATTCGACCTCGTGGCGCGATGTGAACGCGGCGGCGTTCGGGTACAGGGCGCGAACCTGTGACTTTGGCAGTGCGGCCAGGATCGCGCGGCCAGAGGCAGTGAGGTGGCTGGGCAGGCGGACTCCGACGTCGGTCACCAGGCTTGGGCGGTTCTTGGCACGTTCCTCCACGATGTAGAGGACGTCGCGGCCGTGAAGCACGGCGAGGTGCGCGCTTTCGCCAATCGCGTCCACGAGCGAGGCCAGCATGGGCCGGCCGAGACGCGACAAGGGCTCTTGCCGCGAATAGGCCGAGCTGAGCTCGAAGGCGCTGATGCCGAGTCCATAGCGCTGCTCTTCGTGCAGATGCAGGACGAAGCCGTTGGCCTCCATGACCCCGAGCAGGTGGTAGACGCTGGAGCGGGGCAGGCCGAGCGCCGTCGCAATGTTCGACGCCGCCATCGGTCCCCGGCGCGAGGCCAGAAGTTTCAGGATGCGCAGCGTATTTTCGGCGGCAGGGACCTTGGACGTGGCCTTGCCTGGTGCCAGTGGCGTGGTTGTCATGGTTCCTCACTGCTCAAGACTGCTGAAGGGGACACCGTCCAGCCTCTCCCGGCCCGATGTGTCCGGTATCCCGTACTCAAGCGTGCCCATTTAATCGGCGCTGCGCCAGCCCGCACTCCCACTACGGTGTCTGAAATACCAGACTTAACTAAGGTCCTCAGTTTGGGGGCGGTTCAGGCAGTGCCAAGCTCTCTACGCCGCACGGCAACGAACGCGAACACCACAAGCGCCGCGCCAATCCCGAGCATCCAAAAGCCGCCGCTCCAATCGGTTCCGCTGGTAGTAACCACTGGCGAGTGCGTAAACGGAGACAGGTCCCTGAGCGACTTGTCGAAGCCAAGCATTCCGCCGTAGACCCCCAGCACCACGCCCAACGCCAGCAACGCCCAGCCCACCGGAACAGTAGCCCGGGGAAAAGTCACAAAAACCGCCGCGGGCAACGCCAGGTAGAGCAGGGCAGCCGGGATTTGAGCCCCGGCGGTTTCCCATACGTTGCCCACTTCAACAACTGATTCACCGGAGACCAGCAAGGAATACCAGGCACCGAACGCCGCGAACACCATAACGAGCACCACCGAGGCCGCACCGAGGCCGAGGAAGCTGCCAAACCAACGAATGCGCCCCAGCGGTTCCGAAAGCACCAACTCGGCTGTGCCCGCCACTTCTTCCTGCCGCAATCGCAGAACGGCCTGGAGTCCGCAGGCCGCCGCCAGAATGCCACCAATTTCAAAGAGGACGGCGATGACCAGCTGCGTCATGGATGTGCCTTGCGCCTCGATCATTGCCCTAAGGATCGCTGTGACGGAGGAATTCGTAATGCTGACCTGCTGGATGGCAGCGCCGAGGGCGCCGGTGAGCAGGCCTGCGATGAACCCGCCAATGCACCAGCTGACGATCGCGCCCTGCTGGAGTCGTAGTGCCAGGGCGAAGGGTCCGCGGAGTGAGCGGCGGGCGTCCGTCCGGCCACGACGTCCAGCCAGCACGCTTGCGCCAACATCGCGCCTGGACATGACGACGGCGGTAAGCGAGGCGCATACGACGCCAAGGCCCAGCGGAAGCAGCAGGGGCCACAATCGGTTTCCGGTGTAGGCAAAAGTCTGTTGTCCCCAACCGATGGGCGAAACCCAGCTCGGCCAAGCTGCCGTGACAGTGAGGCCGTCCTGGCTGACCTCGCCGGTCGCGTCCCCGAAACCACGCAAAAGATAGGCGGCAACCACTAGCCCTGCCGCCGCTCCGTTTGCCCCACGCGAGGTGCTCATGAACTCGGACGCGAGCAGTCCGACCGTGAGAAAAGCCAATCCAATGGCTCCGGCCGCAAGACCGGCAACCAGCGAGCCCGCGGCATCGAGCCCGCCGGCCACAAAGCCGAACGTGACCGCCGCAGCCACCAGTACGTTTGCAGCGAGCCCATGAGTCATGGTCGCCGCAAGCGGCATCCAACGTCCCGCTGCCGTGGACGCTACGAGCTCGGCCCGGCCCGCTTCCTCTTCGGCGCGCGTATGCCGCACCGCCAGGAAGGTATTCATCAAACCGGCAAGGACACCCAGGAAGGCGAAGATCTGGAAAAACGTAAACGCGTCCAGGGCAGGGCCGCGGACCAAGCCGCGGAGTATCAAGATAGCCGGGGTGGCCGTGGCAATATGCAGGATCTCGGCGCGGGAAGCATCGTCACCATATGCCGAGGCCACCGCTGTTGTGGCGAAATAGGCGAGTGCACCTATGGAAGCAACCCAGCTCAGGAGTTGCCAACGATCGCGGCGGAGTCGTTGCCAATAAAGATCCAGGAAGCGGTTCATCTTAGAGGCCCGTCTTGGCGGGCGGCCGACGCCGCCGATGGTGAGTGCCGCCGTCGGCCTTCACTTCTTCGGTTTGGGATGGAAGGGCAACGCCATAGTGCCGGAGGAACAACTCTTCAAGCGACGGTGGAGCGACCAGGAGGCCCTGCACGCCCAGACGGCCAAGAATCGGCAGGACCTCGTGGACACGATCCGAATCGGCGCTGAACTTGACCCGCCCGGCGGACACCGTGAGGTCGTGGACCTGGGAAAGGCTTTGGAGGGCCCCGAGGTCCACCTGGTCCTGCGCGAAAGAGATCCCGGTACGCGTCAGGTGACGCAGGGAGTCAACCGTCCCGCCGTCCACTATTCGGCCTGCGCGGATGATGCTCACACTGTCGGCCAGCTGTTCCACCTCGGACAGGATGTGGCTGGAGAGGAGGACAGTAGCTCCTTTCTCACCGACGAGCCGGCGAATCTCGCGGGTAAAGACGGCCTCCATCAGGGGATCCAGACCGCTTGTCGGCTCGTCCAGAAGGTAGACCTCGGCGTCGGCAACCAGGGCTGCGATGAGCGCAACTTTCTGGCGGTTTCCCTTGGAGTAGGCACGGCCCTTCTTGGTGGGGTCAAAGTCGAAGAGCTGGCACAAACGCTCCTTTTGGCGTCGATACTCCGCCCGATCCGTCCCGCCGTCACGAAGCCGCGAAAGGAAATCGATGGTCTCTCCCCCAGAGAGATTCGGCCAGATGCTGACGTCGCCCGGGACGCTGGCAACACGCCGATGCAGTTCGACGGCGTCTGCCCATGGGTGCATTCCGAGGACGCTAGCACTGCCGGACGAGGCCCGGGCCAGGCCCAGCAGGATACGCAGCGTGGTGGACTTCCCCGCACCGTTGGGGCCGAGGAAGCCGTGGACTTGCCCCGCAGGGACTTCGAGGTCGAGGCCGTCCAGTGCCTTGACCCGGCCGAAGTTCTTATGGAGATCGACGGTCTGGATGACAGGGTCCATGGAGCCGACGTTACGCAGGATCAGCGTCCCTGTGAAGGAAGGGAGCTGGTCCGGCCCGGAGCGCGGCTGTGACTCCTGTCGCACTGTCTGCGATCAAAGACACCAAACCCCCGTGAGGCCAATCACAAGGCTGCCAAAAGTGATGTGCTGGTTAGCGATCCCCTCCCAAAGACGAGAAGGTTTTACCATGCAACAAACCACGCTGGCTTCGAAGGACACAGTCCTCCAAGCCGCCGGTACGGCACTGAGCCGTGGCCTCAACGTCCGCCACATCCGCTTCATGGCACTCGGATCCGCAATCGGCACAGGACTGTTCTACGGTTCCGCGTCCGCCATACAGAAAGCCGGCCCGGCCGTCCTTCTGGCCTACATCATCGGCGGCGCAGCCGTCTTCATGGTGATGCGTGCGCTCGGCGAAATGGCCGTCCGGCACCCCGTGTCCGGCTCGTTCGGCCAATACGCGAGCAAGTACCTTGGACCGTTCGCCGGCTTCGTGACCGGCTGGACCTATGTGTTCGAGATGGCCATTGTCGCAATCGCCGATGTCACTGCCTTCAGCATCTACATGGGCTTCTGGTTCCCGCAGGTGGACCGCTGGATCTGGGTCCTCGCGATCATTCTCTTCCTGGGTGCCATGAACCTGTTGAGCGTCAAGGTCTTCGGTGAACTGGAGTTCTGGTTCTCGCTGATCAAGGTGGTGGCCATCATCGCCATGATCGTCGGAGGCGCGGCAATCGTCGTCTTCGGCTTCCAGACGGGCGACGGCGGCGGTGTGGCACCGGGGTTGGGGAACCTGGTTCATCACGGCGGTTTGTTCCCGAACGGTTTCGAAGGGCTCCTGGCCGCGTTCGCCGTCGTGATGTTCGCCTTCGGTGGGATCGAGACAATCGGCATTACCGCCGGCGAAGCAGCCGACCCCAAGAAGGTCATTCCGCAGGCAGTCAACACTGTGCCGGTCCGCGTCCTGTTGTTCTACGTCCTGACCCTGGGCGTGTTGATGAGCATCTTCCCGTGGAACGAAATCGGCAGCAGCGGTAGCCCGTTCGTGCAGATCTTCGATGGCCTGGGCATCCCCGCTGCACCGCACATCCTCAATGCCGTGGTCATCACTGCCGCGCTGTCAGCGATCAACAGCGACATCTTCGGGGCCGGCCGCATCCTGTTCGGCCTTGCCCAGCAAGGTCACGCTCCGAAGAGCTTCGGAAAGATCTCCCGGCACGGCGTCCCCTGGATGACCGTGGTGATGATGGGCGGCATCCTCCTTGTGGGCGTCGTGTTGAATGCTGTGATCCCGGAAGACGTGTTCGTGCTGATCGCCTCGATAGCCACGTTTGCCACGGTGTGGGTTTGGGTGATGATCCTTGCTTCGCACGTTGCCATGAAGCTGGAAATCAAGCGCAAGGGGCTTCCGGCGTCGGAATTCGGTTCGCCCCTGTGGCCGGCAGCCTCCATCCTGACCATGGCGTTCATGGCCATGGTGATCGTGATCCTCGGGGTCTTCGAGGACACCCGGGTTGCACTCTATGTTGGGGGCACATGGCTTGTGCTGCTGTTCGTCGCTTACAAGCTATGGGTCCGCGGTGGCGGCCTGCGTCGTGCGGAGCTCGTGGACGAAACCGTCTAGGAACCCCGCGCCCAAGTGACAGTTAATGCCAATGTTCGCGCAGAACATTGGCATTAACTGTCACCTCGCGGACCAACTACCTCGCCGACCAACCACCGTCCATCGTGTAGCTCGCGCCAGTGACCATGCCGGCGTCGTCCGAGGCCATCCAGGCTGCCAACGACGCCACTTCCTCAACCTCCACCAGCCGCTTTACCGCGGACTCCGTCAGCATCACCTTGGCCAGGACCTCTGATTCAGGGATGCCGTGGAGCCGGGCTTGATCGGCGATCTGACGTTCCACCAAGGGCGTGCGGACGTATCCGGGGTTGATGCAGTTGGACGTCACTCCGTGCTCGCCGCCCTCCAAAGCAGTGACCTTGCTGAGGCCCTCCAGCCCATGCTTAGCGGAGACGTAGGCACTCTTGTAGGCCGAAGCCCGGAGCCCGTGAACCGAGGAGATGTTGATGATCCGGCCGAACCCGTTGGCATACATGTGCGGGAGCGAGGCACGGATGAGGAGGAACGGGGCCTCCAGCATCAGTGCGAGTATCCGCCTGAATTCAGCAGGTTCGAACTCCTCGATCGGTGCTACTTTCTGGATTCCGGCGTTGTTGACCAGGATGTCGCAGTCGAGGCTGAGGGCAGCCAGCGCCTCGACGTCCAGCAGGTCCACCGTCCACGCCGTACCGCCCAGTTCGTCGGCGAGGGCCGCAGCTCCGGAGGCATCGACGTCGGCCACTACTACTTTCGCCCCGCGTGCGGCGAGCGCCCGGGCGCAGGCCGCCCCGATTCCGCTGGCACCGCCGGTGACCAGTGCTTTGCGTCCGTTCAAGGAGTTGTCCATGGAATCAGCCTTTCGCTGCGGTGCCGGCAGCTGAAGTAGCCAGTCCGTGCCGGACGGCGTCGGCTTCGTCCACGTCCTGGAGCGCGATGCCCTTGGTTTCCTTCAGCGAAACGACTGCGACGACGGTGATAGCGCAGGCGACGACGAGGTAGATCGCGGTGGGGAGCCAGGAGCCGGTGTCCTTGAGCCATTGCGTTGCCAGCAGCGGGGCGAGCGAGCCAGCGAAGATCGATGTAACCTGCGAGCCGAGGGACACACCGGAGTAGCGCATGCGGGTAGGGAAGAGCTCGGACATGATTGCGGGCTGCCCTGCGTACATAAAGGCGTGCAGGCACAGGCCGATGGTCACGGCCAACACGATGACCACGGCGTTTTTGGTATCGAACATGGGGAACGCGAAGAACGGCCAGGTTGCGCCGGCGATCGCTCCAGCCAGGTACACGGGCTTGCGACCCCAGGCGTCAACAAGACGCCCAACCTGCGGGATGACCAGGAAGTGGATCACGTGCGCAATGAGCAATGCCAGCAGGAGTGATGAGGTGTCGTATTTGTGGACGCTCTTGAGGTACACGATCGCGAAGCTGACCACGAGGTAATACATGATGTTCTCTGCGAAGCGAAGTCCCATGGCCTGCAGGATGCCCTTGGGGTATTTGCGGATGACCTCGCCGACGCCGTAGCTGATGGCCTTCGATTCCTCCACCTGTGCCTTGGCCTCGAGGAAGATGGGTGCTTCGGTGACGTGGGTGCGGATGTAGTAGCCGACGAAGACGATCACTGCGGACAGCCAGAATGCGACCCGCCAGCCCCAACCGAGGAATGCCTCGCTGCTGAGGGTGGTGGACATGATGAACAGGACCAGCGTAGCCAGGAGGTTGCCCACGGGAACTGCTGCCTGCGGCCAGGATGACCAGAAGCCGCGCGACTTGTTGGGGCTGTGTTCAGCTACCAGGAGCACGGCACCTCCCCACTCGCCACCGAGCGCGAAGCCCTGGATGAAGCGGAGCGCCACCAGCATGGCCGGTGCCCAGTAGCCCAGCTCGGCGAAGCCGGGGAGGCAGCCCATGAGGAACGTCGAGACGCCCACGATCACAATGGTCAGCTGGAGCGTGGGCTTGCGGCCCAGTTTGTCACCGATCTGGCCGAAGACGATTCCGCCCAGCGGGCGGGCCACGAAGCCAACCGCGTAGGTCAGAAACGCCTGGATGATGCCGTCCAGTTCGTTGCCGGTGCTCGGGAAGAAGTACTTGCCGAAAACCAGTGTCGCGGCGGTGGCGTAGAGAAAGAACTCGTACCACTCCACCACTGTGCCCACCATGGACGCAGCGACGATCTTCTTAAGGCCGGAGCCCTTGCCGGATTCGTTCCCGGCCTTTGATGTGGAGCGCTGCTCTACGCTCATATCCATCTCCTCAGTGTCCTCGTTGACCCTTTTGACAGTGCCCTGATGCATGCTGTGATCCACAACACGAAATGCTCCACTGAGTATTACTGCAGATTCATCAGGCCTCAATGACCAAACCGGCACTAAGTGTGTGCAGAATTGCAGATATGAACCCCAATCCGGATGATCTCCTCATCCTCCTCGCCGTATCACGCTCAGGAAAATTCACGACGGCGGCACAGGCCCTGGGCTTGAACCACACCACCGTTTCGCGCAGGATAGCGGCCCTTGAGAAGGCCCTGGGCGGCCGCGTCCTCGCGCGCGCCGCTGGTGGCTGGGAAGTGACGGAGTTGGGGGCAGAGGCGGTACTGGTCGCCGAACGCATTGAAACTGCGGTGGGCGCGCTGGGACCCAGCGACGGCGCACCCGACCCCATTACCGGCGTCGTACGCATGACCGCAACCGATGGTTTCAGCGCCTACATCGCCGCCCCGGCAGTAGCCCGCCTTCGGCGCGACCACCCGGGGCTCAGCGTTGAGATCGTCACCGTCACCCGCAGGGCGCTTCAGCAACGCTCCGGCCTGGACATCGAGGTGGTGGTGGGGACGCCACAGGTCCACCGGGCAGAAGCAATAAGGCTCGGCGAGTATCGCCTGGGAATGTACGCCTCCCGCACATACTTGGCGGCCAACGGCACACCCCGGAGCATCGAGGAACTCACTCAGCATCAGCTGGTCTACTTCGTGGACTCCATGCTCCAAGTGGACGATCTGGACGCACCAAGAAGACTCGTGCCGTCCATGCGCGATGGGCTGAGCTCCACCAACGTGTTCGTGCATGTGGAGGCGACGAGAGCCGGCGCGGGCGTGGGCTTCCTGCCTTGCTTCATGGCCGATCGCCACCCGGATTTGGTGCGGCTCCTGCCGTCTGACTTCGCGGAGCTGCTCCCCTACTGGATGGTCCTCCGCCCGGACTCCATGCGCCGCCCTGCAGTGGCCGCCGTCGTCCAGGTCCTGCGCGAGGAGACGGAGCGCCGCCGGGAGGAGCTACTCGGGTGAAGCTGCCGGCGGGTCATGCCGAACCGGCGTCCCGGCGGCGAAGGCCCGCACTTGGGCGTCGTTCCAGATGTGTGCAGGGACGGCCCCGCCCAAGAGCTTGCGGGCAAGGGTTGGGTCGTCGCCGAATGGCACGTGGCTGCCGGCCATGATCATGTTCCCGTAGCGGCGACCCTTGAGCATGGCGGGGTCGGCGATGATCATGGTGTGCTCAAAAGTGTCGGCGATGGTGGCAGCATCAGCGCGTGCATTCTTCAGATCCGGGGCGTCGCCCGAATTGACCACGTACAAGCCATCGGGGGCCAGGACGGCGTCGGCGTGGGCGTTGAATTCGCGGGTGGTGAGGGCGCGTGGCGTGAAAGCTCCGGCGAAGACGTCCCTGATGATGAGGTCCCGCGTATCGGGGGTCAGGGACTCGGTCACTTCACGCGCTTCACCGACGCGGATCCGGAGCAAGGGCGCCTTGGGGAGTTCGAACCAGCCACGGACGTAGTCGGCGAGCTTTGCATCGAGCTCCACCACCACTTGCCGCGCATCCGGGTACGCCGCGTTGAAGTATCGGGCCATGGAGCAGGCTCCCCCGCCCAGGTGCAGGGCCCGCAGCTTTGGCTTTGTCTCCCGCGGCCACCTCGATTCCACCAGGGCAGCAATCCAGCGCATGTATTCGAAGTCAAGGAACAGTGGATCGGCGAGGTCAATGTGCGAGCTCAGCACGCCGTTGATCTTCAGGAGCCAGCCGTTGTTGTTGTCGGGATCGGGAAGCAGTTCGCAGTCGCCGGTGTCGATGTAATAGACGCCTGCTACCGGACCGTCAGGACGGATGCCGCCAGGCAGCTCAATGACTCCCGCCGTCGACCTTCCCGCCCGGCCGGACTTGCTTGCCTTGCTGGATTTACCGGATTTCGCCACTAAAACCGCCCTGCCTGAGTCATGGATCCAGCCTAGTGGAGTCGCGCATCATCCCGTTCCCATCGAAGCATTTAATAAGGATGCTTACCACTTAGCGTCAATGGGCCATAAGATCTCTTCATGGAAGCTTTGGGATCGGTTTGGGTGGAGGTGTTTACGGTCGCGTTCGCCTGGCTGACCGTGGTCTGCCTACTGATTGCCCGGGTGCCCAAACCGCCCAGCCTCCTGGAGGAACCGCCCGAGGACGACCACCCCGGCACCGTGCAACCCGCACCCGGCACACGCCAAGGACGGCTACGGCATCTCCTGCCCAGGCCACGGGCAGCCAGGCGCCCCAGGCCGCGCCATCATGAACACGCCTGAAGGCAAGAAGTCCCCACCTTAAAGCCCGACGGCGGGACGCACCATCCGATGTTCCGGCAGTAAGTACCACGAGGGATCGCACAGCTGCCGCTTGCCATCGGGCACGAAGCCGTTGCGACGGTAGAAGGCCTGGGCCCGCGGATTATCATCGAGGACCCACAGATAGGCCGGACTATCACCCAAGATCTCGTCCACCAGCGCCTGGCCTACGCCGCGGCCTTGGACCCGCTGCAGTGTGTACAGCATGAACAGCTCCACGTCACAGGGGCTATCCTCATCCCTGCCCGGTCCTGAAGCCGCGATTCCTACCAATTCACCATTGGGGTCATGGGCCAGCATTCGCGGATGGCCTGCCGCGATCAAGGCCCTGTACCGCTCGATCCTCTCTGGCAGGACAGCTTCCTGCTTCGCGAAGAATTCCGGCGGCAGCAAATGCCCATAGCTCTCCCGCCAAGACTGGACATGCATGATGGTCATGGCTTCGGCGTCCTCAACAGTTGCCGGGCGCAGCGTGAAATCCATCGGCTACCGCACCCTGGCGATGGCGAAACCGTCCCAGCCCTTGCTGCCCACAGTCTGGATGGCCGTGGAATCAAGACGTGGGTCCTGGCCAAGCATTTCCAAGGCCTTGACGATTCCCGGCGCGTTCACCTCGTCCCGCGCAGGCTCCAGGATGGAGCCGTCCCAGATGACGTTGTCGATCACGATTACCGTGCCGGGGTGGCCAAGACGGATGGCCCAGTCAAGATATTTGGGGTCGTTCTCCTTGTCCGCGTCGATGAACACAAAATCGAACGATTCCTCGCCCACCAACGTGGGCAGCGTGTCCAACGCGGCACCTACCCTGATGTCCACCTTGTGCCCCACCCCGGCCGCGTCCACGTTCGCCCGTGCGACGTCAGCATGCTTTTGGAGGTACTCGCACGTCACCAGCCGGCCGCCGTCGGGAAGTCCTTGGGCCATCCAGATACTGCTGAAACCGGCCAACGTACCAATCTCCAGGACGTGCCTGGCTCCGGACACCTGCACGAGCATCTTGAGCAGCTTGCCGGCGTTCGGCGCCACTTCTATCTGTGGCATGCCCGCCTCGACTGCAGATGCCAGGGCGCGCTTGTGGGCAGGATCAGGACGCACGACGACGTCAGTCAGGTAATGCTCGACGTCAATCCAACCGGGTTCAGCCACGTGTTCAATCATGGCCCCCAGTCTTGCACTGGTCACTGACAGGGGAAAGAGCTAATCCGTGGTGGAAATAGCCTCTTCCAGACGCTCTACCTTGCCGGTCAGTTCACCGCTGTAACCGGGCCGGATGTCCGCTTTGATCACCAAGGAGACGCGGCTGCCAAAGCGGCCCACGGCCTCCGTCGCCCGCTTAACGACGTCAAAGACCTCGTCCCATTCGCCTTCGATGGTGGTGAACATGGAGTCCGTCTGGTTCGGCAATCCGGACTCGCGGACGATCTTGACCGCGGCGGCCACGGCATCGTGCACGGAGGCGTCGGGGGTGGGTCCGCCGTTGGTGGCGGAAGCGGGCTGGCCTGAAGGGGCGACTGAGAATGCAAGCAACATGAAATCCAGTGTTTCACGTACTGGTTTGTCACATAACGGCCTACTCCCGCGTAACAAAGGCTCAACCCCTGTCCGTTGCTACCCTGACAAGCATGGAACAGCCCTCTGAACGCAAGCCCCTCAGGGCCGACGCTGCACGAAATGTGGACAAAATCATCACCGCAGCCCGGCAGTGCTTCCGGGAACACGGCCCCGAAGTTCCCCTGCAGACCATCGCCGCCACGGCAGGAGTAGGTCCGGCTACGCTGTTCCGCAACTTCTCCGATAAAGAACAATTGGTACTTGCGGCCCTGTCCCGCCAACTTCGCCAGCATGTAGATCCCGTTGCGGATGCGTCCCTCGAAGGCATGGACGCCGCCGAGGGTCTCATCAACGTCATCGATGCCGTCATGGGAGTGGCGAGCGAAGACGCCAACCTGCTCGACGCCGTCGCGGGCCGACGCGGACTCCTCATGGGCATTACCGGCGGCCTTATCGGCTCCATGGCCACGCTCCTGGAGCGCGGTCAGGGTCAGGGTTCGCTGCGCCGCGATATCACCATCGAGGACATGGTCCGGCTCCTTGCCATGTTGATCGGTGCCGTAGACACCATGGAACCCGGATCCGAAGCCTGGAAGCGTCCTGTGGCGCTCATTGAAGACGCTATCCGGACAGAACGTCCCTCCCGCCCGCTCCCGGAACAATCACCCATCCCGGGCGTTACGCTCACCGACGACGTCTAGCGGCTAGCCCCAGCCGAGCAACCTCAGGAGTGCTGCTGCGGCAGCACCCGAGATGACCACCACCAGGAACGGCGCGCGAAGCCAAAGAGCGACGGCGGCTGCCGCCAGTGCGCCAATGCGTGCGTCCAAAACGAGCCCCTGTCCTGAAGCGAGGGCGTTGACCACTGTCAGGGACGCCAGCAGCCCAATGGTCATGGTGCCTGCGATATGCATAATCCTCGGGCTCTGCAGCAGCTTGGCCGGGACAAAATAGCCCACCAGCTTGGTCAGGTACGCAAGCGCACAGGCGATGAGGATCCAGAGCCAGAGGTTCATTCGTTCCCCCTGCCGGCGGTGTGGTTATCTCCGTGCCCCTGCTTGCTCGCGTACGGGTCGAGGTCAGGCTCAAGTCCTTCATCCATCCGTGCGTGGCTGAACCAACCGATCACGCCGGCCACCAGCGCAGCCACCAAAATGGGAACTCCCGAGGGAACAAACGGCACGGCGAGAATCGTCGCAAGTGCACACGCCGCGGCGATGGCCCACGGTTCGCGTCCCTTAAGCCGCGGCCACAGCAATGCCAGGAACGCAGCAACCGCGGCGCCGTCCAAGCCCCACTGTTTGGGATCGCCCATGGCGTCGCCGGCCAGCGCACCAATGGCAGTAAAGATATTCCAGAGAATGAATATTCCGATGCCGGCTGTCCAAAAACCGCGGCGTTGCTCGTCGAGGTCCGACTGGCCGGACGCCGTCGCTGTTGACTCGTCAATCGTCACGTGGGCTGAGATGTATCGCCGCCATCCATGTGGACGCAGCATGGCATTGATCTGCATGCCATATATTCCGTTACGCAGTCCGAGCAAAGCGCTGGCCGTCATGGCTGCCACCCCGGATCCCCCACCCGCCACTACGCCGATGAACGCGAACTGGGAACCTCCACTGAACAGCAAAAGACTCAGCACCATTGTTTGCCAGAAATCGAAACCTGACGCCACGGAAAGCGCACCAAAGGACACGCCATAGAGGCCTGTGGCAATGCTCAGCGACAGGGCAATCTTGAAAGCTGGCGAGTCCTTGAGTTTCAAGGGAACTGCCGGACCTCCACTCACTTCCGCAGGCTCCAGGACCACAGGATGAGCGGAACCTGAAGAGGCAATCTCAGCGTGTGGATGCGTCGCTGGCTGGGCGTGCCGTTGGGACCATATGCACGGCGGAGGGCATCTATATGCCCTGCAAGGAATATGGTAAACATGGCTGTTGTGGCGTCCGCAGCCACTTTGCGGGTGGCTGGGATGAAAAGCCCGACGGCGGCAGTCGCCTCGAGCAGGCCGCTGGAAGCGACCCATTCCTCACGGGACATAAGAGCCAGTGGGCCATTCGGCTGGCTCCCCGGCTCGTCCCTCCTGCACAAGTAATCCGGTACAACGGGGTAATAGAACCCCGGGGTGCGGAAATGCTTCATGGCACTGGCCAGGAGGAGTGCGCCCAGACCAATGGCAGAAGTGGTTTGGGTGGCACGGGCTGACCAGCGAAATGACATGAGACCACTCAATCACAAGCGCGGTGGGGCCCAAAGTTCGGTGTTATCTGCTTGGGACCTGAAGCTGGGCCAAGACCTGCGCGGGTTTGTTCGTGGTGATCTCATGGATGCCCAGCCCCTGGCACAGAGCTACGTCCTTCTCCGAGTCCACGGTCCAGACCCTGAATACCCTGCCGGATTCCAGCCAGCGTTGGACGTTGCGGGCGTGTTCCCGCACGTAGTCGATGCCTGGTCCGGCAATTCCTACCTCGCCGTGATCCAGGATGCGTTCAGCCTCCAACTGGGTTGCCTTCATGACGTTGGCCACCGCACCTGCCGTGATCGGACCCAGGCCCAGCTCTTGCCGAAGCTCCTGCACCGAAAAGTTGTCCACCAACTGGCAAATGTACTGGGCTGGGACCTTCTTCAGCAGGTGTTGGATCGAATCGGAATCGAAGCTCATGAAAGAGACCTGAATGTTCTCAAGCCGGGACTCGCCGGGTATCCATCCCTCACTGAGCAGCACGTCAAGAACCCTGTCCTCAAGGTTGAGCTGGTAGGGGCTGGGGTGCTTGAGCTCGATCGCCAAACCGATCTCGCGCCCCGCGCCACGCAGAATGTCCAGCAGTTCCGGCAAGGTAAGGAATTGATCAGCAATCCCGCCGTAGGCATCCGGTATCCGGGCGCCCTTCCAGGAGGAGAAGTCCAAGGCCCGGAGTTCCTCAAGGGTCTTCTCCGAGACCGGGCCGGTGCCGGTGGAAGTGCGGTCCAGGTTGGCATCATGCAGAAGGACCACGTGCTGGTCCCGGGTCAAGTGGACGTCGCACTCAACGCCATCAGCTCCGTCAGCAATCGCCTTGAGGTAGGCCGCACGGGTGTGTTCCGCGAACGCAGCACTGGCGCCGCGGTGTGCGTAGACCTTGGGCCGGCGAGGGGCCAAATCGTCGCTAGTCATGCAGCCACGGTAGCCCACGCGGCTGCACGCACGGGGCTACGCTGGGCTAATGCAGGTGAACTCTGAACAAATCCCGGCCGAAGACCTCACCAACCAAGCCCAGCCAGCCCAAGCGACAGCTTCCGGAGCCACTCAACGGGGGTCCGCCGTCGTCGGCCGCTCCGCGGGTGACGAGGAAAAGGCAGCGGCTCTGCGCCGCATGAAACGGCTGGCCCTGGCGCTGTTGATAGGCATGGCCATTGTGTTCATGCTGGCGTTCGCTTTCCAGAAGCAGTACCCGTGGCTTGAGTATGTCAGGGCTGCGGCCGAGGGTGGCATGGTCGGCGCTTTGGCTGACTGGTTCGCGGTCACGGCCCTGTTCAAGTACCCCATGGGCTTGAAGATCCCGCATACAGCCATCATTCCCCGCCGGAAGGACCAGATAGGCGAATCGCTGAGTGAGTTCGTGGAGAGCAACTTCCTGTCACAGGAAGTTGTGCAGGACAAGTTGGCGAGCATAGACATTGCCCGCAAGGCGGGCCGTTGGCTATCCGGGCCGGGAGGCGCCGAACGTGTGGCCAAGGAAGGCGGCGCGATGATCCGCGGCGCGTTCACCGTGCTGAACGACGACGACGTGCAAGCAGTTATTGAGGGCATGGTCCGCAAGCACCTGCTCACCCCGCCGTGGGGACCGCCCGTGGGCCGGATGGCGGAACGGATCTTCGCTGACGGGCATCACCACAAGCTGGTGGACCTGCTGGTTGACCGTGCCGCGGATTGGATGGATGCCAACCATGCAACGGTCAACAGGCTGGTTTCGGACCGCTCGCCGGTGTGGGTGCCGACGTTCGTGGATGGGCTGGTGAGCGACAAGGTATACGTCGAACTCCTGAAGTTCGTACGCGCGGTGCAAAATGACCAGAACCATCAAGTGCGCAAATCGATCGACGCATACCTGACGGACCTGGCGCAGGACCTGCAGCATGATCCTGCCATGATCGAGCGCGCCGAGACCATCAAGGCCCAGATCCTAGGTGATCCTGAAGTCCGGGAATTGGCCTCGCGCACCTGGGGAACAGTCAAGAATGCGCTGCTCACCGCCGTCGACGATCCCGACAGCGAACTCAGCCAGCGGTTCAAGAGCGCCGTCCGGGACTTCGGTTCGCGGCTGGTCAACGACGACGAACTCGCCGGCAAAATCAACGCCTGGATTGGCGACGCTGCGGGCTACCTCGTCAACACCTACCGATCGGACATCGCAGGCGTCATCTCGGACACCGTTGCCCGATGGGATGCCCAGGAAACGTCCCAGAAGATTGAGCTGCAAGTTGGCAAGGACCTCCAGTACATCCGGATCAACGGAACCGTTGTGGGTGCCCTGGCCGGGCTCGCGATCTTCACGGTGGCGCACCTGCTGTTCGGCTAAGGCCGTCAGTGGCGGACGCGGCGGCCGGACCGTGCAGCGAAGTCGTCCAGCGCTGCGATGATGTCACGTGCCAGCCATACGCTGACCCCACGCACTTTCCCGGCGGCCGACCAGGTCTTCCATGGCTGCCATAACACGACCGTGATGGGGCGGCACGAACTCCGCTGAGTGGGGTGAGTTGCCCCGGATCCAGACTTGGCTGGCCCGGTATCACCCCAGCAAATGAACCATCTGTCCCGGCCGCGCTTGGCCCAGCAGGTCCAGGTCTTCGTCGCGAACAACTGCGATCACGGGGGACTTGCTCGTCGGCGGGTGGCCGGCGAGCGCAATGACGGGAAAGCCCGACGGCGGCAACAGGACCGAGCCTGAAAGCAACGGTTGTGTCTGGGGTGCTGGAGTCGTGGCCGGCCCAGTGGCGCCCGCCACCGCCGTCGCACCGGCGGGCTCGAGTGGGCGCCCCACCAACCGGGCACCTACCCGGTCCGATTCCGGCGAGAGGATCCATGGTTCGCTGGTCAACCGAAGCCAGGTATCGGCGTCGTAATTTTGGGCTTGCGGGCCCCGCTCCACTCGGGCCACCACCGGACGTTCGGGGTCCAGGGCCCGACGCGGGGCGTGGTTCTCCGTCGAAATATTATGGCCGTGGGCGCGCCCGAAAGTCAGGGTCCCGCCGGCGCGAAGGGGTTCCGCCTGGGGTTCGATGCCACCCTGAACGGCCAGGTAGTACCGGATCCCGAACAGCGCCGGCCCAAACTCCAATACCGCCCCCGGGCTGACGCGGACAGCCTTGTTGAACGGCAGCTCGGAGCCGTTGAGCTTGACCACGCCTTCCGCGCCCGTGACGGCCAAGGCCGAGGCCGTGACGAACCGGAGCCGGAGACCACCCAAAAGTATCTCCAGGCCGCCCGCAGAGTCAGGGTTGCCCAGCATTGCGTTGGCAAGGTGCAGGGAGGCGCGGTCCAGGGCCTGGTCAGGTGCAAGGGCCAGGGTCAAGGGGCCCGGATCAACAGCAACGGCACCCATTAAAACCTCCTCAAGTACCTCGTCTTCAAGGTGCGTTCCAGGACAAACTAGGCGAACGCATCAATTTCCACCCCTGCTTCCTCCAAGCCTGCCCGAACGGCGGCGGCCATGTTCACAGCTCCAGGAGTATCGCCATGGATGCAGAGGGAATCGGCGCTCACCGGGACAATGGTTCCGTCCACGGCCACCACTTCTTTACGCGTCGCCAGCCGAACGGCCTGGGCGACTACCGCTGCGGGGTCGTGCAGCACTGCGCCTTCCTCGGATCGCGGGACCAGTGTGCCGTCAGGAAGGTACGCCCTGTCCACGAATGCTTCCCGGAAGACCGGGTGTCCGGATTCCTCGGCCAGCTTCAGCCAGGCCGAGCCCGGCAATCCCAGCACCGGCAGCCCGGGATCGTAGGCGTGGACTGCGGCCACCACGGCCTCAGCTTGGTCGGGATCGTGGACGATCCTGTTGTACAGCGCGCCGTGCGGTTTGACGTAATCCACGGAAGCCCCCACGGCGTGGGCCATGCCGTCCAGGGCGCCGAGTTGGTAGAGGACATCGCCGAACAGTTCGTCGAAGGTCATGTCCAGCGAGCGCCGTCCAAAGCCGGCCAGGTCCCGGTACCCCACATGCGCGCCGACGCGAACGTCCAGTTCGAAAGCGGCACGGCAGCTGTCCAGCATGGTCAGTGGGTCTCCGGCGTGGAAACCGCAGGCCACGTTGGCGCTGCTCACGATGCGGAACATCGAGGCGTCGTCGCCCATGGTCCAGGAGCCGAACGACTCCCCCAGATCAGCGTTGAGGTCCACTGTTACCGCCTTCCAGCGTCAGATTGTTGTTGGTCTCGTTGGTGGGTGCGCCTGCCAGCAGTTCGCCGGGGATCGTATCGGGCAGCGGACCAAAGGCTTCCTTGGCAGTTGCGACGACGGCGCGGCCCATCATCAGGTTGCCGGCACCACCCACCACGGCACCCACGCCAAACGGCAGGGCTCGTCCCAGGAACGCGGAGCCTTGGCGCTTCAGGAGGTTCTTCAGGAACGCGCGCTGGATGGCATCGCGAATGACGCCGAAGCCACTGCCGGGAATCTTCTTGGTGAGTGTCGTGCCCCAGGCATTGGTCACGCCCTTGCCTCGTCCAAGGGACTGGCCGCTGAGGGCACCCAGCAGAGACGTGCCTTCCTCGCCGAGCATGATGGCCATGACCATCGTTCTTGCCCGTTCGGGGTCCGTCAGCCGGATGCCGTGGAGCTCCGCCAGTGTTGATGCATAGAGCGCCGTCGTCTCCAGAAACCCGACGGTGGCAAGGGCAGAGAGTCCCAGCGAAGCTGCGGTTCCGATACCGGGAACGACGGCGGTGGCCCCCACGGCAGCTCCCCCGCCGGTGATGGCGGCCAAGTAGTCGCGCTCCAGTTTCGCGGCAAGCTGCGCGGGCGACGCCTTTGGATGCCTGCGCTGCATCCTGCGCAGGTTAGCCAGGACTAGTGGCCGCTGGATTTCGACGGCGCGCAGCAAGACATTGTGCACACCCGGCTTGGTGTTGCCTTGGGCGTCGAATACTGCGTTATGGGCTGTCTCTTGGGCGATTTTCACCGCCGGGTTGGGGCGCTTGGGCATCTTCACCTCTGCATGGCAGTTAGTCGTTTCGCGGAGAACTACTGCGTTCAGCCTATGCCACCCGTAGCTTCGTATGGCCCGTTGAGAGGCCTGTTCTGCGCGTTTCCGGGCGAGGATTCAGCGCAGAGCGGACCTCTCAAGAGAGCCGGGCCGGCGTAGACTTGAGTGCACTCACGGAAGCAGTCCAAGCACGGACAGGGAGTATCCGTAATGAACGCAAACGACAAGACACAGCACATCATCCGGCACCACACCGATGCTCCTGCAGAGGGAGAGACGGAAGGCTGGGTTTCGCACGATACCGGCATCCACAGCCAGGATGCTGCCGAGGGGCCCGATTTCGACGACGACGCCCCGCCGGCGGGCGCTTCATAACTCCGGCTCCTCCCGCACTTACCGCTGGTCGCCTTCAGGGGCGGCCAGCCCTTGGCGTGCGCTAGTCATGAACCCACCGAGCCGGCCGCGGGCTATTTTGGGGCGGGCCCGGTGGTGTTGCGGATAACGAGGTGCGGTGTCCGCACAAGGTGCGCAGGCGGCGTCGAGCCTTCCAGCCGATCGATGGCACGGTCGACGGCGGCCCGCGCCAGGAGCGGGGCGTCCTGGCTCACGGAGGACAACTGGACGTAGCTAAGGCGGGCGAACTGGCTATCGTCGTAACCGAGGACGGACACATCCTCAGGGACGCTGAGCCCAGCTGCCCGGAAGCTTTCCCAGATGCCCAGTGCGCAGCGATCGTTGAAGGCAAGGACGGCGGTGGGCAGGTCCTCCAGAAGCTCCCGACCAGCCCGGAGGCCGTCTTCTTCGGTGGCGCCACCGGGAATCACCCGGGATTCCAGCCCCCGGCCAGCCATCTCTGCCCGGAATGCGTCGCGGCGTTGCGGACTCGAAACAGCGTCCCCACCGTCTACGTGGGCAATTCTCTGATGCCCCAGCGAGGTGAGATATTCCACTGCGATGCGGATACCGGCGTCGTCATCGCTGCTGACCGAGTCCAGGGATTCGCCGACGTCGTCGCGGAGCAGGCTGACCACAGGGAGCCTTGCGGCATATCCGGCCAGCTCGTCCTCCCCCAGCGCTGGAGAAATCATGATCAGGGCTTCACAACCCAGATCCAGGAGAGACTCGACGGCACGCGATTCCGGCCGGCCGTTGGCCACTGCGCTTAGCGCGATATCGTAGCCGCGCACAGTTGCTCCGGCGTAAGCGGCATCGACGATTTCGGCGTGGAACGGGTGCGACGTGGAAAAGCTGACACCCAGCAACCTCGTTCGGCTGCTGCGGAGAAGACGCGCACGGCTATCGGGACGGTAGCCGAGTTCCTTGGCAGCTTGCTGGACTTTAAGCCGCGTGGCTTCAGAGGCTCCAGGAGCGTCCCGCATCACGATGGAAACGAGCGCACGGGAAACCCCTGCCGCTTCAGCGACGTCCATCAGTGTGGGACGCTTTCCCATCGTGGCCCTCCTTCGCCCGCAGCCAGTCTATAGAACGATCTAAGACACAAACGGCGCAAACGAATCCTGCCCCCGGACATGCGGCCGGTCGCGACTCAGACGACCGACCGCACTAGCCCGGTATCGCAGTGACGGCGCCCCGGGTGGGCCCCAGAACCCACCACATCCATCACTGCCAACTCAGCGTTGTCCGCGGACATGCGCCGAAAAGGGCAACGGCACATTACGCGGCACAACGACTTGGGCACTGGATATGTGCTTTGGCCTGCGGAAACGTGACGCGGGGTTTTGGAATAATCTTCAGCGTTCCCCGATCGGCGTCCTCCGGGCAACATTCGCCCGCCGTATTCCGGCGAGCGCTCTGGCTGTTTTCCACAAGACCTGTTTAATGACCCCATGAGCACAGTGGATCCCGTCGCCCTCCGGAAACTGCGCGCCAACAAGCGCCCCGGCCCGCTTGCCGTGGTGCTGACGCTTGCCTTCCAGTTCGTCGCTGGGTTGGCGGCCGGCTTTGGCTGGCCCCACATCACAGCCATCGAGTCGGAGGAGCCTCCCGGCCTGGCACTGGCCGCCATCATCTCCAGCATCCCCCTGATTGTCCTGAGCTCCATCGCCTGGACAGCCATCGTGATGAAGCACCGCAAACTTGGGCTCACTTTGGGCGGAGCGCTGATGTGGCTTGGTGCGGCAACCGGTGTGGCGGTGGCCGCGGTCGGTCTCGAATACCCTGCCATCCTGACGTGGATAGGCGTGGGCTGCCTCGTCGTGTCACTGTTTCTTGTGCTCCTTGGGGTGATGGCAGCGCAGAAAAGGCGGCTTGTTGCCGAACGTGAGGCCGGTGTGATGAGCACAGGCATCATGACGTCCGCGAGAGTCAGCGACAAAGGCTATGTGGCATTCCGCGACAGCGCCCGGATCCTCGCCACGGTGACCTTTACCTTTCACGACTCAAGTGGCGTCCAACGATGGGTGCAGCGTCCCCTCTTGATCAATGCCGCCGATCCCGTGATTGATGGTCAGGAGACCACGCTCTGGTACGACCCCTTGGACCCCGGCAATGACAAGAAGATTGTGGTGAAACTGGCCCAGGACATGCCCCTGCGGGCTTCGTGATCCTGCAGCCCTGAACGTGTTGCCGCAACGGCGACATTTTTCTTCTCCTAAGCGCACTTAAAAAGTGTTCGAACGAGCAACCGATGCGCGTCAGGAGCCACACATGAACACCCTCAACCAGGTATCGGCAATAGCGGCCGTCCTACCGCTTGCGGATACCACCGACATCCACCTCCTGTTCATGGCCGGCCTGGTTTTCCTCACTGTCATTGTTGGCGTTGGCAGCGTCCTGCTGCTCCTTTTGCTGACCCCGCTCATCAGGCTGGCCTTCGGGCGTCATCTTCCCCATGCACGTGCCCGGCGGAACGATGCCATCCAACCAGGCACAAGAGGCATCTAGAACGATCTAGACGGCAGCGTCCCGAACATGCAACCATTGGTTCACTAGAACGATCTAGACGCGTGAATCGAGGAACAATAATGACGTACCTTCAGCACCCGGTCATCGAGGACCGGCCTGTCCGCATCGCTGTAATCGGCGCCGGCTGGATCGGCAAATTCCATGCCGAATCCATTGCCCGGAGGATTCCCAACACCCGGTTGGAAGCCATTGCTGATCCGGTCCTGCCAGCCCTGGAAGCGTTGGCAAGCCGCCTCGGCGTCACCAAAATCAGCACCGATGTTGCCGACGTCCTCGCCGATCCCGATGTGGACGCCGTACTTATCGCCACTCCCCTGCGGTTCCATTCCGAGCTGATATCCGCTGCCGCCAAAGCCGGCAAGGACGTGTTCTGCGAGAAGCCTGGCGGACGGACCATCGCCGAACTCGACTCCGCCATTGAAGCGGCGGCAAGTGCCGGCGTCGTGCTCCGTTTCGGTTTCAACCGCCGCTACTCCACGGATTTCGCCGCCGCCCGGAAGCTGATCGACGACGGTGCCGTCGGAGTCCCGCAGCTGCTCCGCTCCCTCACCCGCGATCCCGGCACCGAAGCCGGCATCAGCAACCCGGAGAGGATCGCCCCCGGCACCATCTTCCTGGAAACCCTGATCCACGATTTCGACACCCTGAACTGGCTGAATCCGGGCGCCGTCCCCGTGAAAGTCCATGCAGTCGCAGATGCTTTGATTGCTCCCGAGGCCAAGGCCGGCGGCCTCCTGGACACTGCGGTTGTCACTGTCACGTACAGCAACGGCGCCATCGCTGTAGCCGAAGCCAACTTCAACGCCCTGTACGGTTACGACGTCCGCGGCGAAGTGTTCGGCTCTGCCGGCATGGTCACCGCAGGCAGCCCACAGGCCACCAACACCACCAGCTACACAACCGCCGGCATCGGCTCGGACACCACCCGCCTGAACATCGATCTCTTCCACGATGCATATACGGCAGAGCTGGCCCACTTCGCGGACGACGTCGCCGCACGCCGCGGGCGAGCAAGTGAACGCACGACGCCGGCAAACCCGCCCGCCGCTGCAGCTGCCCCCGGGGGCGTGGATGCGCGCAACGCCCTCGCGGTCGCCCTGGCCGCTTTCACGTCAGCCCGGACGGGGCTTCCCGTTGACGTTTCATCGATTGCGGACCTTCGTCCAGCCGAAACGCATCCGACAGGACAGCTTAAGGCGGCAGCACAGCTTCAGGCCGTAGGGCACGGAGCATGAGCTTCCGACTGGCGGTCTGCGCCGAGATGGTCTACGGCGAGCTGCCATTAATCGATCGGGTACGCCGCATTCACGATCAAGGTTTCGAGGTGGAGCTTTGGGACACCCGTGGCCGGGACATCCCGGCCCTCGCAGCAACCGGCGCCACGTTCTCCTCCATGAGCGGCTACTTCGGCGGCAGCGTCATTGATCCTGCCACTGCGCATGAAGTCCTGGCCTCCGCAGAGAAGCTGATCCCCACGGCACTGGAGCTGGGCGTCGAACGCATGGTGGTTCACCCTGGCGAACTCGGTGAAGGCGGACGGGCTGTCCGCCCGCTCCAGCGGTCAACCGGTGAGATGTGGCTGACCGGCCTGCGAACCGTGGAACAGCTGGCTGGACTGGGCCAAAAGCACGGCATCGTGTTTGCCTTGGAAAACCTGAACACCATCCTGGACCACCCCGGCATTCCGCTGGCACGCGCCAAGGACACACACGCCTTGGTCAAGGCCGTCAACCATCCCAACGTGAAGATGATGCTGGACCTTTACCACGCACAGATCGGTGAAGGGAACCTTATTGAGCTGGTGCGCTCAGCCCAGCCCTTTACGGGTGAGATCCAGGTTGCCGACGTGCCGGGCCGTTTCGAACCAGGGACCGGCGAGATCAACTACCCGTCCATCGCCAAAGCACTCCGCGACGCCGGGTACACGGGTGTGATTGGCATGGAGGCCAATGCAATCGGCGGCCAGGGCATCCAGGCGGGCGACGCAGCGTTGGCAGCCTTCCGCGCCGCGTTCTCTCCCAACTGAGTCGCAGCTGAGCGCGTTTAGACGGCTCTAAACGCGCTCTAATGCGACTCAGATGGGTAGTGCTCCCGCAGCAGCACCCCGGCATTGGCGGCGACGATCAGCCCGATTCCCACCCACTGCCCCGCGGCCAGGTCCTGGTGCAGGATCACGGCGCCGATGACCGCCGCAAACACAGGGTTGATGCTCATGAGCACACCGAACATGTTCGCGGGGACCCGCCTAAGCGCGATCAGATCAGCCACGTAAGGCAGCACGGATGCGAAGATTCCCGCCGCCACGGCGCAGAGAACGGCCAGGCCGTCCAGTGGTTGACTGATGAAAACCACGACGGCGACAGGCAGGAACAGCGTCGCCGACACTCCTGTTGCGGCTGCTGTGCCCTGGATGCCCTGCACTCTTTGGCCGACAGTCCGGTTCAGGAGGATGTAGGCGGCCCAGCTGCAAGCGGCGATGAGCCCCAAGCCGATCCCTACGACGTCCATGGATGCCTCGGGCCGGGTGATGGCCAGGACGCCGAATGCAGCGACCACAGCGCAGACCGCACTGCTCTTTCGTCGCGAGCTGATCAAGGCCACAGCCAGGGGCCCAAGGAACTCGAGGGTGACGGCAAGTCCAAGGCCGATCCGTTGGATGGACGCATACAGGCCGAGATTCATGGTGCCGAACGAGACTGCGAGCAGAAGGACGGGCCACCATTGCCGCCAACTCAATTCCCTTAACCGCGGCCTGACGATAGGCAAGAGAACTGCAGCCGCCACGAGCTGGCGCACCGCCACCACACCTACAGGTCCCATGACCGGAAAGGCGAATGATGCCGTTGCGGCGCCAAGTTGGTTGGAAAGTGCGCTGGCCAGTAGCGTCGCCGCACCCCCGGCCTTCCGGGACGGCTTTACTCCAATTGCCCTCGTATCGATCATGGTGAAATTCTGCGCTCGGGCAACGTATCCGCTAAATGCATGGACGATGCTATTTATGCGGTGGGCGCATGAATAGGATGGGGCCATGGACGTCGAGGTGAGGCAATTGCGGTGCCTTCTGGCTGTAGTCGAGGAGGGTACGTTCACAGACGCAGCTATTGAACTGGGAATGTCCCAAGCTGCCGTTTCACGCAACATCTCCGGGCTCGAACAAGTTCTCGGGGTACGGCTGCTGGAACGGACCACCCGCAGCGTCGGCTTAACCCCGTCCGGCGAGCGCGTCGTGGCCAAGGCGCGGCGGATCCTCTCACTTCTGGGCGACCTCGAAAGGGAGGCCCGGTCCGGTACTGGAAAGGTCCGGATCGGCTACGCGTGGTCCGCTTTAGGCGCGCACACCATGGAGTTCCAGCGCCGATGGGCGGTCGTAATACCTGGTGTGGAGCTGCAGCTCCTGCACTCCAATTCCCCTACCGGCGGCCTGGCAGATGGAACCACCGACTTCGCTATCCTTCGACGCCTTCCGGATGCGGCCGGCGTCGAACATGTCCGGATTGGTGAGGAGAAGCGGTACTGTGCCATGTCCTCGGACGATCCGCTGGCCTCACGGCGTTCTGTGACCCTGGCGCAGGTAGCCCAGCGACCCGTGGCCATGGACTTGCGGACCGGAAGCACAACGCTTGAGCTATGGCCGAAGGAGGCGCGGCCGGACATCGTGCCCATTAATGATGTGGACGATTGGCTGACGACGATCGGCAGCGGGGCGGCGCGCGGGATGACTGCCGAGTCCACGGCCCACCAGTATCGACGTCGGGGCATCATCTATCGGCCGGTCCGTGACGTTGCGCCCGTGCCCGTGTACCTCGCGTGGTCCACGAAGGATCCACCTCAGGAGCGCGAACGGATTGTGGAACTGCTGACGGGGCTGTACGCGTGATGAGTGTTAGCTCGCCGCGCGCATCTTTTTAAGGTGGAGCCCCCGGCAGGGAATCGCTGCGGACACCAGATCCCGGCTGTGCTCGTGCTGGGGCTCGGCGAAGAACTTGTGGGTGTCGGTAAGTTCCACCAGGCGGCCCTGGAAGAGCACGGCCACGCGTTGGCACATGTGCCGCACGACGTCCATGTCGTGGGTGATGATCATCAATGACAATCCACGGTCCCGGTGCAGGCGTTGCAGCAGGTCAAGAATGGTCCGCTGGGTTAGTGCGTCCAGCGCCGAGGTGGCTTCGTCGCAGATGAGAATCTCGGGTTCCAACAGGAGCGCCCGGGCAATCGTGACGCGCTGCAGTTGCCCACCGGAGCATTGTCCAGGGCGCCTGTCCAGTAGGCACGGTTCCAGTTCCACTTCCTTCATGGCGTCGTGAAGGCGCTGTGACCGCTCGGCGGAGGAGAGACCGATGTTGCGGCGGAGGGGAGCCTCAAGGCTGGCGCGGAGCGTCATTCGGGGGTCGAAGGAATCGTGGGGTTCCTGGAAAACCAGCTGCACGGCGGTTGGCGGACTGGCCTCGCCTGCCGCCAGGGTACGGGTGATGCTGCCGCCGCTGATCCCTTCCAGCCCGACGATTGCCCTTGCGAGGGTGCTTTTCCCGGACCCGGATTGGCCGAGCACACCTAGGATCTCGCCCCGTTTGAGGTCGAGCGAAACGGAGTTCAAAGCTGGGCGGTCCATGTTGCCGCGGCCGAAGCGCTTCCGGGCCCCGAAGCGTTTGACGACGTTCGTCAGGGTCAGCACGCTACGGCCCTCCGGGGTGACGTCCGTGATGCTGGTGGGCAACAGGTTTGATGCGTCCAGGAGCTTCCGTGTGTAGGTAGTTTTGGGGCTGCCTAGAACTGCTTCCGTGGTGCCGGATTCCACGATCTTCCCGGCGTCCATCACCAGAACCCGGTCCGCAAAGGCTGCCACGGAAGCCAGGTTGTGCGTGATGTAGAGAATGCCGAGCCCACGCTGCCTGCGCTCACGGTCCAGCAATTCCAGGATCTGGCTTTCCAGCACCTTGTCCAGGGCGGAGGTGGGCTCGTCTGCCAGCAGGATTTCGGGTTGGCCGGCCAACGCCATCGCGGTCATTGCCCGTTGTGCCATCCCACCGGACAGCTGGTGCGGGTAGGCCCGCGCGCCCCATTCCGGATCTTCGAAACCCACTTCGGCGAGCAGCTCAAGTACCTTCCGGTCCGCCGGTTTGCCACCCAGGCCACCGTGAAGTTTCAGCGGTTCCTTGAGGTGCTTACGGATGGTCTTGTTCGGGTTGAACATCCTCTTGGGCTGCTGGAACAGCATGCCCAGCCGGCCCCCACGGATACGGTTTAGCTCTGCTTCAGGCGCCTGCGTTACATCCAGCGGGCCCAGCCGGATGGAGCCCGATTCAATCCGCAGCGGCTCCGGCAGCAACTGCAGGACGGACTTGGCGGTCATCGTCTTTCCCGAGCCCGAGCCTCCCACCAGGGCAACAAACTCGCCCGGCCGGACCGTCAGGCTGACGCCGGACAGGATTGGTGGCCCTGGCAGGACATGAGGCTGTGCGGCCGCGCTGCGGACGGTCAGGTCCTCGATGATGAGATCAGGCATGCTGGCCCTCCACTACAAGGACATCCACGGGATCCGCTGCCCGGCGGGAGGCCCGTTGGCCGATCAGGGTGACGCAGAGAGCCACCAGGAAGATGGCAAGTCCGGGGGCGATGATCCCCCACGGAGCACGTTCAGCGTACGGTTGGGCCGCTGCCACCATGGAGCCCCAGTCGGATTGCGGCGGTTGGACGCCCAGCCCAAGGTAGGACAGCGCTCCGACGCTGATCAGGAGCTGCCCGAACCGCAGCGTCGCCTGTCCCAGCATCGGCGCTGCCAGGTGCGGAAGGATGTGGCGGAAAATAATGAACGACGGCGAACAGCCCACCACGCGCGCCGCTTCAACGAATCCGCGTGCAGAGACGTCATAGGCAAGCGTTCGCGCAAGCCGGGCGAACGGCGTCCACCCCGTAACCGTGAGGGCCACCAGCAACGATGAGAATCCGGTACCCATCGCAGCCACGATAAACAGTGCCACCACCATCTCCGGCAAGGCGAGCAGTACATCATTCGTGCGCGTAAAGAACTCGTCCAGCCAGCCTTTGCGGCGCGCACTCAGCACGCCGATCACCAGGCCGACGAGTCCAGTCAGCACCGTGGCCAGTGCCGCCACCACCAAGGAGAAGCGGCCGCCGTCGAGCAATCTGCTGAGGGTGTCCCGCCCAAGGTGGTCCGTTCCCAGCCAATGAGTGGCGCTGGGCGATGCAAGGCGCGCGGCAAGGTCCTGGTCGTCCGGCGGGAACGGCGTCAGCCAGGGCGCGGCCGCTACAGCGGCCACCACCACGGCGAGACCGACGACGGCGGCCTTGTCTACCGCTGAGAGCTTACGCAAGGGCGCCACTCACCTTAGGGCTGAGGATCCGATGGAGGAAGTCCGCGAGGGTGGTGATTGCTACGGCCAATGCAACGACCACGACAACACCGCCCTGCGCCAGGGGAATGTCGCTGTTCACCACGGCGTCGTACAGGAGCCGTCCCATGCCCGGAATCGCGAAAATGACCTCCACAATGACCGAACCTCCCAGGAGACCGGCAAACCATACGGCGAAAAGAGTGGACAACGGGACCAACCCGTTGGGAATGACGTGCCGCATGACGGTCTGGGCGTGACTGAGACCGCGGGCCCTGGCGGCTTGTATGTGCTCTGCTTCCAAAGCATCGATCATGCCGGAGCGCACCGCTGAGGTGAAGAAGCTGATGGGTCGCAGGGCCAGGGTTACCGCCGGCAGGACTATGGAGGATGTGGTGTTCCAGCCAGCTGACGGCAGCAAGGACAGTTTGAGGGCGAATACCAGGACCAGGAGCGGCGCCAGCCAGTATTCGGGCATGGCGATGAAGGACTGGGTAATGGTGGTGATCAGTTTGTCGGCCTTGCCACCTTGTTTCAGTCCTGCGACGATCCCCAACGGCAGCGAAACCATGACCGCTATGCCCAGTGCCACGATCACCAGGCTGAGGGTGATGCCGAGAGCGGGCATTACCTGGTCAACAACGGGCGTCCGGCTGATGTGCGATAGCCCCATGTCGCCGCTGAAGAAATCTCCGAGCCAGCGGAAGTACTGGACAGGGAGTGGATCGTGGAGGCCCAGGCTTTGGCCGAGGGCCTGGACGGTGGAATCGTCCACAACATCCCCGGCCACCCGTGAGCGGATGATCTTGCGGACAGGATCGCCCGGGGTGACGTAGGGGATGAGGAAAACAGCGAAAGACGACAGCAGGACGGCGGCCACGAGGGTCGCCGTCCGCTTCGCAAGGAACATGATCATGCGGGGTTGGTTCGTTGGTCCCGGCTCGCTGCTAGGAGCCGGACTTTGCGGTCTGGGCTGTCAGGACGTAACGGGACAGCGGGTCCTGAACGTAGGAGAGGACGTTGCTGCGGATGGCGTCAGTTGCTTGTTCGTTCACCAGCCAGAGGTTCACGGCCTGGTCATCCAGGATCTGGCCGGCCTTGGCATACAGCTTGTAGCGTTCCTCGGTGTTGGACGTCCGGGCCGCTTCGGCAATGGTGGAGTCGTACTCCTCGTTGCAGAAGTGGCTGAGGTTGTAGCTGCCCTTGCACGTGTAATCCGCGGTGAGGAAGCCGATCGGATCTGCGATATCTATCAGCCTGTTCCGTTGGCTGAGGATCATGTCATAGTTGCCGGCCAGAACATCAGGCTCAGCGGAGGCGTATTCCTTGGCCTGGATAGTGACGGGGACACCAATGCTCTTCAGGTTGTCCTGAATCACGGTGGCGACGTCGGCGAATTCCGACCGTTCGACGATGGCAATGATCTCCAAGGGCCTGTCCGCGCTGTATCCAGCATCGGCGAGGAGCTTCTTTGCTTCCTCAATGTTCTGCTTCGGCGCGCTTGCTTTGCCTGTTGCCCACGGTTCGGAGGGTGCGAATGGTCCCGCTGCCGGGAGGGCTGCGCCCTCGTAGACGCTGGCCGCCAGGGCATCAAGATCCAGTGCAGACCGCAGGGCCTTGCGGAAGTCGACGTTGTTGAAGGGAACACGTCCGTTGTTCATGTAGAGCGTCGCCGTGCGGGGCGAGTTGGCTTTGAGAACAGAAACCTCGGGCGCGTTCTTAAGCGTGGAGAGGCCCGAGGCAGGGATGGAAAGGGAGATGTCGGCTTCCCCGGTTTGGACCTGGGCTGCGCGGGTTGCGCCGTTGGTGATGAAGCGGACTTCGGCTCCAGCGAGTTGCACCTCGCCGCCCCAGTAGTTCTTGTTGCGGTCCAGCGTCAGGGACTGCTTGGCCTTCTCGGACACGGGAACGAACGGCCCGGTGCAGTGACCGAAGGGGTCCACGGTTGCGCCCTGGTAAGCGGCCGGCGACAGGATGCCGGTGTTGACGCTGGCAAGCCGGTACGGCACCAGCGGGCTCTCCGCAGGAGTTGTCACACGAACTGTCTTGGCATCCATGGCCTGGACACCGCTGACAATGCCCGGGTTGAATGCCCGGGCAGGGACCTTGGCCTTGAGAACGGCGTTAAGGGCCGCAGCCACCGACTCGGCAGTGAGGTCGGTTCCGTCCTGGAACTTGACGCCCTGGCGAAGGGTGAAGTCCCACTCAAGGGGTGAGACCTGCTTCCATTCGGTTGCAAGGAACGGAACCACCTTGCCCTCGGCGGAGTCGTACTTGGTCAGCGTCTCCAGGCACCCGGACAGCGACAGGATGTACGCGGAGTCGGATTCCAGCGCCCAGTTGGCAACGGGTGCACGGAAGTTGTCCACCACAATGCGCTGGTTGGTATCCGCGACCTTCCCGGCGGTACCCGTCTGGGCCCCGCTCAGGCCACAACCCGTTAGGGCAAGGAGGGCCGCAAGACCAAGGGCTGCGAATGGGCTGAGTTTGCGCAATGGAACCGCCTGATAAGTGTGCCCGGGGAAGCACAGAGGAAATTGAAGACTATTTAGGTTAGCCTTACCTCTTTATTTCCGCGAAATGGCGTTCTCGGCGTCCGTAATAATTTGCCCTTCAGCAGGGTGCCTCAGAACGTTGTGGCGTCGATGACGAAGCGGTAGCGGACATCGCTGGCGAGTACGCGTTCAAAAGCTTCGTTGATCTGGTTTGCGTGTATGACTTCCACGTCTGCTCCGAGGCCGTGGGCGGCGCAGAAGTCCAGCATTTCCTGTGTTTGGCGGATTCCGCCCATTCTTGAGCCGCTGAGGTTGCGTCGGAATTCCACCAGCGACCAAGCGCGCTGGCTCAACGGTTTGGAGGGCAGGCCGACGAGGACCATGGTGCCGTCCAAGGCAAGCAAGGACAGATACGCATCCACATCGATGTCCGCGGAGACGGTGTTGATGACCAGATCCAGCTGGCCCTTCAGGTATTCGAAGGTGGCGGGTTCAGATGTTGCGTAGTAGCTGGTGGCGCCGAGCCTGACGGCGTCCTCCTGCTTCTTCAGCGATTGGCTGAGTACCGTGACTTCGGCTCCCAAGGCCGCTGCGATCTTCACCCCCATATGGCCCAGACCGCCCATACCTATGATGGCCACGCGCTTGCCTGGCCCGGCTTTCCAGTTACGCAGCGGCGCGTACATGGTGATTCCCGCACACAACAGCGGGGCCGCTTCCTGGAGGGGCAGGCCATCGGGAATCCGGAGGACGTAGTTCTCATCCACGACGATTCCTGTGCTGTAACCGCCTGCGGTGGGCTGCCCGTCACGGCCGAAAGAGTTGTACGTGCTCGTTGCACCTTGCAGGCAGTACTGTTCCTCCCCTGCCCGGCAATTGACGCATTCCCTGCAGGAATCAACGAAACAGCCCACCCCCACCCGGTCCCCTACCGCATGGCGGGTGACTTTTGGACCGACGGCTTCCACCACTCCGACGATCTCGTGGCCCACCACCAGGGGGTAGTTGCTGGCCCAGTCTCCGCGCGCGGCGTGGATGTCGGAGTGGCAGATTCCGGTGTACTTGATGGAAATCAGCACGTCGAAATCGCCGGGATCGCGCCGCTGCACCGTGCCGGGGGTGAGTGCCGAGGCAGCAGACGAGGCCACATAGGCCTTCACGGTAGTAGGCATGTCATCCTTCTTTCGGCAGTTGGCCCCGGAACGCGGCTGTTAGTTGGAGGGGAAGTTGTAGGAGGCTTCGGAGGCGTGGGTGGGTTCGGGCCAGCGGGAGGTGATGACTTTGCCGCGGGTGTAGAAGGAGACGCCTTCGGGGCCGTAGATGTGCTTGTCGCCGAAGAGGGAGTTCTTCCAGCCGCCGAAGGAGTGGTAGGCCACCGGGACGGGCAGGGGCACGTTGATGCCCACCATCCCGACCGTGACCGAGCGCTGGAACTTGCGGGCGTTCGCACCGGAGGAGGTGAAGATCGCGGTGCCGTTGCCGTACGGGTTGGCGTTGATCAGCGCGATGCCTTCCTCGAGGTCGGCGACGCGGACCACTACGAGGACGGGTCCGAAGATTTCCTCGGTGTAGGCGGTCATTTCGGTGCCCACGTGGTCGATCACGGTAGGACCGACCCAGAACCCTTCTTCATGGCCGGGGACGACCAGGTCGCGGCCGTCCACCACCATGGCCGCGCCGGCGGTTTCTGCTTCGGTGACGATCCTGAGGATGCGTTCCTTGGAGGCCGGGGTGATGACCGGGCCCATCTCCGCGCCGGGTTCGGTGCCGTTGCCGACCTTCACCGCCAACGCACGTTCCTGAACCTTCTTCACCAGCAACTCCGCAGCGTCCCCCACAGCCACGGCGACAGAGATCGCCATGCAGCGCTCCCCCGCGGAACCAAACGCGGCAGCCGCGAGGTGGTCCGCGGCGTTGTCCAGGTCCGCGTCGGGCATCACAATGGCGTGGTTCTTCGCACCACCCAGGGCCTGAACCCTTTTGCCGTGCTTCGTGGCGGTCTCATGCACGTACTGCGCAATCGGGGTGGAACCCACGAAACTAATGCCGTCCACGTCGGGGTGGGTCAGCAGCCCGTCAACGGTTTCCTTGCCGCCGTGCAGGACCTGGAACACCCCATCGGGCAGACCGGCCCGCTTCCACAGCCTGGCCAGCAGCATCGGCGCGGACGGGTCACGCTCGGAGGGTTTGAGGATGAACGCGTTGCCGGTGGCGATGGCCATCGGGGCCATCCACAACGGCACCATCACCGGGAAGTTGAACGGCGTGATCCCTGCAACGACTCCCAACGGTTCGCGGAAGGAAAACACATCGATTCCGGTGGAGACCTGGTCCGAGTAGTCACCCTTGAGCAGCTGCGGGATGCCACAGGCGAACTCGATCACTTCCAAACCACGGCCGATCTCACCCTTCGCGTCGGAGATCACCTTCCCGTGCTCGGCCGTGATCAACTCAGCAAGCTCATCCACGTGCGCGGCGACCAGTTCACGGAACTTGAACAACACCGCGGTGCGCTTCGCCAGGGAAATGTCACCCCAGGACTCCGCTGCTTTCTTCGCAGCAGCCACCGTGGCGTTCAGGTCAGCCTCGTTCGCCAGGCGCAACTCAGCCGTGACCTGCCCGGTCGCCGGGTTATAGACGGGCTTGGTCTGTTCCCCCTCACCTGTGGACTCGGCGCCGCCGATGAAATGGTTGATTTGGGTGAGCGTCGTCGTTGAGGTGCTCATGGCAAAGTTCCTTAGGAAAATAAAGCTGGGAAACGGGAAACAGGATCAAGACACAGGGACGAAACCAAGGTTTTTGTCCACGATGTTCAGCAGGGGTTCGCCTTGGCTGAACCGTCGCAGGTTGTCCACGAACAATTGCCCAAGATCGTCGAGGTAGTCCTCGGTGTCGCCGCTCATGTGGGGTGTGATGATGACGTTGTCCATGCTCCATAAAGGATGTCCGGCGGGAAGCGGTTCGGGATGGACCACGTCCAGTGCTGCACCGGCAATGGATCCGGAGGCCAGGGCTTCCACCAGCGCGTCGGTCCGAACCAGTTCCCCCCGGCCCACGTTGATCAGGTGCGCGGTGGATTTCATGGCGGAAAGTACGTCAGCGCCCACGAGTCCCTTGGTGTCCCCGGTCAGTGGCGCTGCCAGGACGAGATAGTCGACGTCGCCGACGATCCCGGCCAGGTCCCGGGATGAATGGATGTGCTCGAACAGTTCATCTCCCGGACGGCTGCTTCGCCCGGCGCCGCTGACCTGCAGGCCTACTGCACGGAAAAGGGACGCAATTTCCCGCCCGATGGAACCGGTGCCCACCACCAGGGCGCGTTGACCCTGGATCTTACGGGTGACCCTGTGCTGCCAGCGCTGCTGCTGCTGAAGCTTGAACGAGCCCTGCGAGTCTTTGGCAACGTCCAGGACGAAACCCAGCGTGAATTCGGCAATTGCACGGCTCAGGACTCCACGGGAATTCGTGTAGACCACGTCGCTCTGGATGAGCTCGTCGAACAGGAGTTGGCTAACGCCCGCTGCCGTTACATGGACCCACTTCAGCGATGACGCTGCGTCCCAGTTCTCCCGCAAGGCAGGGGAAAAGGAATGCCACTGGTACAGGACATCCGCACCGTCCATCGCTTCAGCCAGTCCCTCCGCCTTGGTCAGCCGGACCTCGGCCAGGGCTTCGATCTCCTCCAACCGGGGCGGCAAAGCCTCCCGATACAGTGCCGCAACAACAGGCCTCTTGCGTCCAGGGGTAACCGTCATGACGACGCCGGTGCTCCCGCGGGCTTGGTCGCCGCACTGGTCTCGATCGAGCCAGCCACATCAATCACATCGATAGCGGCCAAAACAGCGGCGGTGAATTCCGACGTCGACGACGGGCCTCCCACGTCGCGGGTCCCGAGGCCCTCGCGCAACACTGCCTCGAATGCCTGCTGCAGGTGCTCAGCGGCTTCCGGGTGGCCCAGGTGCTGCAGCATCATCGCGCCGGACCACATCTGGCCCACCGGGTTTGCCAGTCCCTTCCCTGCGATGTCCGGAGCAGATCCGTGCACCGGCTCAAAGAGGGATGGGAAATCACCGTCGGGATTCAGGTTCGCGCTGGGAGCCACACCGATGGAACCGGTGACCGAGCTGCCCAGGTCCGAGAGGATGTCGCCCAACAGGTTGGAGGCGACAATGACGTCCAGGGTCCAGGGTTTGAGGACCAGGTGCGCAGCCAAGGCGTCCACCAGTTCGCTGGTGAGCGTTACGTCAGGGTAGAGGCGGGTGGTTTCTTCCACTACCTCGTCCCAGAACGGCATGGTGTGGATGATGCCGTTGCTCTTGGTGGCCGAGGTCAGATGGCCCCTGCGGGAGGACGCGAGCGAGGCGGCGTAGTGCGCTGCCCGGGACACTCCCAGGCGGGTGAAGATGGTTTCCTGGACAGCGGTTTCGTGGGGCAGCCCGCGGTACATGCGCCCACCGACCTCCGAGTATTCCCCCTCATTGTTTTCACGCACGATGAGGATATCGATCGGTTCCTTGTTCGCCAGGGGCGACTTCACGCCGTCGAGCGTTTTTACCGGCCGCAGGTTGATGTACTGCTGGAATTCGCGGCGGATGGGAATCAGCAACCCCCACAGCGATTCAGCATCGGAGACCTCCGGGGAGCCAACGGCACCCAGGAAAATGGCGTCATGCTGAGCCAGCTGGTCCAGGCCGTCCACCGGCATCATGCGGCCGTGCTGGGCGTAGTAGTCAGATCCCCAGTCGAAGTGCGTGAACTTCAGGTTGATGGAGTGGATCGCAGCGATTCGCTCAAGGGTTTCGATGGCCGCAGGGACCACTTCCTTGCCGATACCGTCGCCCGCGATGACCGCGATTTTGTGGGTAGTCATGATGCGTTCCGTTCTGAGGTGCCCGTCAGCTGCTGCCAGCGGGTGGCGGGCTCCGCCAGTTTGATAATGGTGCTCTTGGGCTCTGTCATTTCGCGGACTGCGTGCTTGACGCCTTCACGGCCAACCCCGGACTTCTTGAACCCGCCAAAGGGCATGGAATCGATCCGGACGTCGCTTGTCTCGTTGATGACCACCGCCCCGACATGCAGCTTGTCGGCAATTGCCAGTGCCAGGTCAATGGATTCTGTGAAGACACCAGCCTGGAGCCCGTATTCGGAGGCATTGGCCGCGTGGATGGCGTCGGAGATCTGGATGAAGGGCATGATGCTGACCACGGGGCCAAACACTTCCTCAATGATGACGCGGGCGTCTGCCGGCACATCGGTGAGAACGGTCGGCTGGTAGAAGGCGCCGTGGCGCTGTCCGCCCACACGGACAGTGGCGCCGGCCGCTTTGGCCTCCTCCACCCATGCCTCCACCCGCCGGGCCTCCGCTTCACTGATGAGCGGGCCGATATCGGTACTGCGGTCCATCTTCGCTCCGACGCGGAGTGCGCTTGTCCCCGTGAGTACCTTTTCAAGGACTTCGTCGAACAGCGAAATGTGGACGTAAACGCGCTGGACCGACAGGCAGTTCTGGCCGGCCACCCCGAATGCCCCGGCGACGATCGCCCCAGCAGCAGCCGCCGGTTCAGCGTCGGCGCAGACGATCGTAGCGTTGTTGCCGCCCAGTTCCGAAAGGATCTTCTTTGCTCCCGCGGCGGCAGCAATGCGGTCGGCCGTGGCCGGCCCGCCGGTGAAAGAGATGAGGTCCACCTGGGGGTCGGTCACGATCGCTTCGGACACCCCGGGTCCCGACACGATCGCGGCGATGCGACCTGTCGGAACACCGGCCTCAAGCAACAGCTGAACGAAAGCCAGCCCGGTCAGCGGCGTGCGGCCTGAGGGTTTAAGTACGACGCCGTTGCCTCCGATCAGCGCCGGGCCCAGCTTGTGTGCCACGAGGTTCAGCGGATCGTTGAAGGGCGTAATGGCGGCGATGATGCCAACAGGCTTGCGGCTGTACCAGCCGATCTTGTTGGCTCCCGCCATGCTGTCCTCAAAGCCGAGAGTTTCCCCCACGAGTTCGCTCGACGCTGCCGCCGAAAGCCGCAACGTCTCGATGCACCGGCGCACTTCACGCTCGGCCTCGTTGATGGTCTTGCTGCTCTCGGCGGCAATGATCTCCGAAAACCGTACCGACTGCTCAGCCAGGAGCACTGCAGCCCGTTCCAGGGCCTCGCGGCGTTCCCGGAGAGGCCATTCATCGTCCAGGAGGTGGCGGTGAATGTGGGCAACCGCCCGGCGGACATCCTGCGGGGTTGAAGAACACACAGTGCCCAACAGCACGCCGTCTTCAGGGTCCCGCACTTCCAGGATCCTGTCTGCGGTCTCCCAAAGGCCTTCGAGGAATGCGCCTCCGGGAAGCGCCGCAACGCTTGCCCGCCGGTAGGCCGTTTCCTCAGCTGTTTTTAGGCGCGCTCCAGCGACGGTTGTTGATGAACTCATGGGAACCTTTACCTTGCCTGGCTAGCGGAATGTCTACTTGATACGGTCGATGATCTTCGCGGCTCCGCCAATGAACGGCAGGAACCATGGCGGGCCGAAGTGGCCGGGAACCGGCGGGTTCTTCAGGTCTTCCCACACATTTGCCGACTTGTCGCCGGCCATGTAGTGGGCCATCCGCTTACCCATGTGGGCCGCCATTTGAACGCCATGGCCGCTGTAGCAGAGGGAGTAGAACAGGCCGTCATGCTGGCCGGCATGGACCATCTGGTCCATGGATAGATCCACCAGACCGCCCCAGATGTAGTCCACCTTGGCGTTGGAGAGGTACGGGAAGAGCTCAGTCATGGCCTTGTGCAGGATTTCGGCGCTCTTGACGTCCGAATCCGGGCTGGACAAAGCGAACCGGGCCCGGCCACCGAACAGCAGCCTGTTGTCCGGCGTGATCCGGAAGTAGTACGTCAGCATCTTGCTGTCAGAGGCCTGGCGCCTGTTGGGCAGGATGCGGTTCACCACCTCTTCGGACAGAGGCTCCGTGCAGATGATGAAACTGCCAACCGGGATCACGCGGCGCTGCAGCCACGGGGTGATGTTGCCGGTGTAGCCGCTGGTGGCCACCAGGACCTGCTTGGCCCGGGTAATGCCACGGGTGGTGTGGACATCGTGCACTGTGCCCGAGACCTTGTTCAGCTCGGTGACCGACGCGTTCTCGCAAATGACTGCGCCGTTGTCGATTGCCACCTTTGCCAGGCCGTGCACGAACTTCCCTACGTGAAGACCGGCACCCAGCGGATCCATCATGGCGCCTTGGTAGAAGTCCGTGCCGATTTCGCTGTGGATCTCTGACTTGGGGATGACCTTTACATGGTGATCCACCAGGTTTGCCAGCAGCTCCTGGGACTTCAGGAAGCCATCGTAGTGGGACTTGTGGAACGCCAGGGAGAGCTTGCCGAAACGCTTGAAATCGCAGTCGATGCCGTTGTCGTGCACCAGCTTCTCGATGGTTTCGATGGCATCGTTGTATTCGCGGAACATCTCAACTGCACGGGGAGCCCCGTAGCGCTTGACTGCCGTGCTGAAGCCAATGGCCAAACCGGTCGTAGCCATTCCCCCGTTACGGCCCGAAGCGCCCCAGCCAACAGTGTGACGTTCGAAAACGGCCACACTGGCGCCCTGCTTGGCGAATTCAAGGGCTGCTGACAGCCCGGTAAAGCCGGCACCGATAATCGCAACATCAACGTTCTCCGGGACCGGAGTGCGGCGGTAATCGCCGGAAGGCTCTGCAGTATCGAGCCAGTAGGGAACAAGTTTCACGGTATGACCTTTCGCTTCGAAGCCGGTTTAGAGACCGAGGTGCTTGTTGATCTCGTCCAGGGACTTAACCGTGGTGAGGTCGTAGCCCCCGCCAATGGGGTCGTAGCCACGGTCCAGCATCCAGAGGTTACGGAAGCCCATGTCATGCATCGGATGCATGTCGTACCGGGTGTGCGAGGAGACGTGCAGGAAGTCCTCCGGCTTGGCGTTCAGGGTGTCGAGCATGTACTCGAAAGCCTGGTAGCGCGGCTTGTAGGCCTGTGCCTGCTCGGCAGTCAGGACCGCGTGGAACTCTGCACCCAGCTTCGGGATGCTGATATCCAGGAAACTGTCGTCCGCGTTGGACAACGCCACCAACTGGTAGTTGTCGCCCATGAGCTTCAGCGGGGCCGGCACGTCCTCGTGCGCAACCCAACCGCGGACGGCGTCAGCGAACGCTGCGCCGGCACCTTCGGTGGGCCCAATGCCCCAACGCTTGCACACCCGGTCAAAGGAATCCTGCAGGATCGCCTCATACGGCTTGTAGTCCCCCAGGACCTCGTCGAAGCGGTAGCCACGGAACTGCTTCTTGAACGTAGGCCACTGCTCTTCGGAGATGCGTCCATCGAGCAGCCGCCGGGTGGTGGGATCGATGTCGAAGTTGATCAGCGTGCCGTAGACATCGAAGGAGATGTACTTCGGCCGGAAGTTGGTCTCTGCCATGGGGTTTCCGTTCTTTTCGGGAGATGGAAGGGGGCTTGCCCCGTGTGTGTGGAGGTATCGAAAGAGGCGAGCTGAACCGCGAAATCGTGCCTGGCGGGCTGGAAGGTTCGTGCCCGATGATTCGACTCTAGGCCGCCAAATTGTAAATTGTCAACAGTTTCTAGTGCTGTAATTAGAACCATTCTCATAGAGAGGAAGCTTGAAAAAACTTTCTGTCAATTGTTGACAATCTACTGTTGAGGGGGTTGCATTGCATTAGATGACGGAGAGATCCGGATCACATTGCAACCTAGAACTTCTCCCTCCCCAGTGACCGACTCCCTCGAAGGGAAGCACCATGAAGATTCGTAACAAGGCCCAGACTGCAGCCGCAGGACTTGCCGTACTACTCGCCCTGAGCGCCTGTGGTGGAACAGCCAACAGCAGCGATTCCCCGGACGCGAGCAAGACCACGAACACTACAGACATCTCCGAGGGCGTCCAGCCCGACGAAAAGGCCGTAAGCCTCCTGCCGGCGTCCTATAAGGACAAGGGCGAACTGACGGTCGCCATGGACCTGCACTACCCACCGACGACGTTCCTCGCCGAAGACAACTCGACGCCGATCGGCCTGAACCCGGACATTGCCCGCCTGGTAGCAAAGAAGCTCGGCCTGAAGCTGAAGTTCCAGGACACCAAGTTCGACACGATCGTCCCCGGCCTGGACGGCGGGCGCTACGACTTCACCGCCACCACCATGTCCAAGACCGCTGAGCGGTTGAAGGTCCTGGACATGATCGACTACTTCAAGGCCGGCAACTCAGTGGCCGTGGCCGCAGGTAACCCGCTGAAGCTCAGCAACGAGACACTGTGCGGTAAGAACATTGCCGTTACCCAGGGCTCGACGGGCCAGCTCAAGCGACTCCCGGCCCTCTCGGAGCAGACCTGCACGTCCAAGGGACAGCCCGCGATCAACGCCGTGACCCTGCCCAACGTCCAGGAGGCCCTGACACAGCTGGCATCCAAGCGGATCGACGGCATCCTCTACGACACAACCTCCCTCGCCTGGGCCGAGAAGCAGCAGCCCAAATCGTTCACCATCCTGACCCCCCAGATCAACGTCGGATCCAGCGACCTCACCGCAATCGGTGTCAAAAAGGGATCTGCCCTGACTCCCGCCCTCCAGGCCGCCATCCAGTCGGTCCTGAACAGCCCGGAATACAAGAAGTCCCTCTCCACCTGGGGCCTCGATGCCGGAGCCATCACGGATGCGAAACTCAACTAGGAGAAGTGCTCCCATGGTGCAAACCATCAGTAACGGAAGCAAACCGACAATGAACGGAATTGATCCGGCACTCAAGCCCCGCCTTCGCCGCAGAAGCACTTTTGAATACGTCGCCTGGGTGGTTTCCATCCTGTTTGGCGCGGGCATCCTCTTCTCGGTCTCCACCAACCCCAACTTCAAGTGGGACGTGGTGGCCAAGTACTTCACCCACGAATCGATCCTCCGCGGGCTGATGCTCACCATCTTCCTTACGCTCGCAAGCATGGCCCTGGGTACCCTCCTGGGCCTGGTCATTGCGATCATGAGGTCCTCGAGCGTCAAGCCGATCGCGGCCACGGCAGGGGCGTTCATCACCCTGTTCCGCGGTACACCGGTCCTGGTCCAGCTGATCTTCTGGTTCAACATCTCAGCCCTGTACCCGAACCTCACCATCGGGATCCCGTTTACCGACATCGGCACCGCAATCGACACGAATGCACTCATGGGTCCGATCACCGCAGCCTTGGTCGGTTTGACGTTGAATGAAGCCGCGTACATGGCAGAAATCATCCGCGGAGGGTTCTCCTCGGTGGGCAAGGGACAAATTGAAGCCGCGGACTCCCTGGGAATGAGCGCGTCTACGAAGATGCGCAAGATCATCATTCCTCAGGCCATGCCATCGATCATTCCGGCCACCGGCAACCAGGTCATTGGAATGTTCAAGGAAACATCCCTGGTCAGTGTCCTGGGTGTTGCGGAACTTCTGCAGAGCGCCCAGCTCATCTACGCACGTACTTACGAGACCATCCCGCTGCTGATCGTGGCGAGCCTGTGGTACCTGGTGATGACACTGCTGCTGAGCTACCCGCAGTCCAAGCTCGAACAGAAGTACTCCCACACCTCCGCCCGGGTACCCCGCAAGTCCAAGAAAGTCACCCTGACCGCACCGGAAGGCATCGCACGATGAGCACCGACGGCACAATCCACGCCCGCCGAATCCGCAAGTCCTTTGGGCACAAGACCGTTCTCCACGATATCGACCTCGATATCGCCAGCGGTGAAATCTGCTGCATCATCGGACCCAGCGGCTCCGGAAAGTCCACGCTGTTGCGCTGCATCAACGGCCTGGAGACCGTGGACTCCGGAATCCTGAAAGTCAACGGCGACGATTTCGGGTACTACGAGACCGACCACGCCTACCACGCGCTGCCCCCTAAGAAGCTTGCCCAGCAACGTACACGGGTAGGCATGGTCTTCCAGCAGTTCAACCTGTTCCCGAACATGACTGCCCGCGAGAATGTCATGTCCGGTCCGGTCCTGGTCAAGGGTGCCGACAAGAAGGAATCCTCCAAGCGCGCCCAGGAACTGCTCACCAGCGTGGGCCTCGGCGCTTTCGGTGACCGCTACCCGGCCGAGCTTTCCGGCGGGCAGCAGCAGCGGGTCGCCATCGCCCGGTCTTTGGCCATGGATCCGGAAATCATCCTGTTCGACGAACCCACCAGCGCCCTTGACCCCGAAAAGGTAGGGGAAGTCCTCGGCGTCATGCAGGACCTCGCCAAGAAGGGCATGACCATGGTGGTAGTCACCCACGAGATGGGCTTCGCCCGCGAAGTGGCCGATTCCCTGATCTTCATGGATGAGGGCTACGTGGTGGAACGTGGAGATGCCCGGGAGATCCTGAAGAACCCCAAGGAAGCACGCACCCAGGCCTTCCTGAAGCAGGTGCTGTAAGCGATGGATGGAAAACTCGCCGTCATCGGCCTGGGCAGCATCGGAAGCATGGCGCTCTGGCAGGCCTCACGGCTGTCCGATTCCGTGGTCGGCTTTGAAGCACACGCCCCGGGCCATGGCAGAAGTGCGGTGGGTGGCGACACCCGGCTTTTCCGGATGCTTTACAGGGGAAGGCCGGACTACTACCCCATCCTGGAACGCTCCCGGGATCTGTGGGCCGAGCTCGAAGCAGAAACGGGACAGGACATCCTCACCCGCTGCGGCGGACTCTCCATCGGCACTGCTGATGGACCATACATTCCCAAGCTGCTGGAAACCACCCGCATCAACGGAGCGAGCCACCAGATCCTCAGCAGGGAGGAGATGGCCGAACGCTACCCGCAGCACAATCTCCGGGCTGACGATGTCGCCGTTTACGATCCCTTCGGGGGCGCACTCCGCACGGATCGGGCAGTTACCGCGGCGGTTGCAGCGGCACAGGCCAACGGGGCCACGGTCCTCGGCAATACTCCTGTCAGCAGCATCACCGAAACCAACGACGGCGTTGTGGTCACCTCCGGCGAACAGTCCTGGACGTTCGAACGGGTGATCATCGCCTCCGGTGGGTGGTCCCGGCAGCTCATGCCCGATTACCTGAAGGCGCACACGGATACCCGCAGGATTTTCCTGAGCTGGTTCGTCGCCCGCGACGCAACCCGGTTCACCCCGGAGAAGTTCCCCATCTTCATCAGGATTTCCGGCGACCGCTCCATGTATGGGGCGCCAGCGGTGGACGGCGTCACTGTGAAGGCCACCCTCGATGGCCGCGGGGCACCAACCCCCTCCGCGGACTCAGTGCCCAGGGAGCTGACCAAGGCGGAGATTGCGGAAACCATTGAGACGGTGACGGAATTCTTCCCGGACCTGGTTCCCAGCATCGTCCGTTCGGATGCCTTCCCGGATCTGTTCACTTCGGATTCGCAACCCCTCCTGGGCTTCTTCACTGAGCAGGGCAGGATCTACTCCGCCACGGGCTTCTCCGGCGCCGGCTTCAAGATGGCTTCCGGCTACGGCCAGATTGCTGCCAGCGAAGCACTTGGCAAGGGCGGCTTCGAGGGGCTGGACTTCGTCCGCCCGCAGCGGTTCAAAAAGTAAGCACCACCACTCGATTCGCGGGCTAACGGCCCGCGAATCGCGTATTGTTGACAATCTACAGTTACTAAGAAAGTATGAAGCCATGGCAACACTTAGCCCCATCCTGAAGCAGGCCACTCCAGTGGTCGTGGACTACGCGTCCGGTAGTTGGATCCACGCCACAGACGGCAAGAAATACCTGGATTTCACCACCGGAATCGGCGTCACCAGCACCGGCCACTGCCACCCGGACGTAGTGGCCGCAGCCCGCGAACAGGTGGGCAAAATTGTCCATGCCCAGTACACCACCGTGATGCACAAGCCCCTCCTGGAGCTCACGGAACTCCTGGGAGGCGTCCTGCCCCAGGGCCTGGACAGCGTCTTCTACGCAACCTCCGGCTCCGAAGCAGTCGAGGCGTCCATCCGTTTGGCCCGTATGGCAACCGGTCGCCCCAACATCATTTCCTTCCAAGGTGGTTTCCACGGGCGCACCGTAGCGGCCGCCTCCTTAACTACGGCGGGAACCAAGTTCCGCTCCGGGTTCTCCCCCATCATGAGCGGAGTGCATGTTGCCCCGTTCCCGCACTGGTACCGATACGGCTGGGACGAAGCCACCGCCGTCGAATTTGCCTTGAAGGAACTCGACCACCTTCTGATGACCATCAGCGCCCCCAGCGATACCGCCGGCTTCATCATCGAGCCAGTCCTGGGTGATGGCGGGTACATCCCAACGCCTGTCGCATTCCTCCAAGGCCTGCGTGAGCGCGCCGACAAGCACGGCATCATACTCATCCTGGACGAGGTCCAGGCCGGGGTCGGCCGCACCGGCAAGTTCTGGGGACACGACTGGGCAGGAATAAGCCCCGACGTCGTTATCACCGCCAAGGGTCTTGCCAGTGGCTTCCCCATCTCCGCAATCGCCGCCTCCGCCGATTTGATGGGCAAGGCGTGGCCTGGTTCCCAGGGTGGAACCTATGGCGGAAACGCAGTCGCGGCAGCAGCCGGCGTCGCAACTTTGGGTGTGATCCGGCGGGAGAACCTCGTGGAGAACGCCCTGCTGCGCGGTGACGAACTGCGGGCAGGACTGGACAACCTGAAAACGGAATTCGCGGGAATCGGCAATGTGCGTGGCCGCGGCTTGATGCAGGGCGTCGAATTCACCGCCGCCGACAACACCCCGGATGCGGCGACTGCCCTCGCCGTCCAACAGGCCGCCATCAAGGAAGAGCTCCTGCTCCTCACATGCGGTCCGCATGGCAACGTCATTCGCCTCATCCCCGCCCTGAATGTCAGCAGCGATGAAATTCAGCAAGGCCTGTCCAAGTTCACGCAAGCGCTCAAGACGGCCACCTCCTAGCCCCGATCACTAGCCCCCTGATCACTGAAAGAGCGACCATGACCACCTCCTTTGATCCCACCACCATCCCAACGGACCTGTTCATTGACGGAACGTGGCAGAAGGCAGCCAGTGGTGCCACCTTCGCCGTTGAGAACCCTGCTACGAACGAAGTGATTGCCCACGTTGCCGACGGCGGTCCTGAAGACGCTGCCCTGGCCATCGAGGCAGCCGGACGTGCCCAGGCTGCCTGGGGAAAGTCCACGGCCCGCGAACGAAGCGATATTCTCCGCCGCGCCTTTGAGCTGGTCATTGCCAACACGGACCGGCTCGCAGCCATCATGACCGCGGAGATGGGCAAGCCGTTGGCAGAAGCAAGGGGCGAGGTGGCCTACGGCGCCGAAATGCTCCGCTGGTTCTCGGAAGAAGCTGTCCGTATTGGTGGTGACAGTGCGGCCTCCGTTGATGGAAATACCCGCATCCTCATCACCAAGGAACCGGTTGGCCCCTCAGTCCTGGTCACTCCGTGGAACTTCCCGCTTGCCATGGGTGCCCGCAAGATCGCTCCCGCGGTCGCTGCCGGCTGCACCACGGTGTTTAAACCTGCTGAGCTGACGCCGCTGACGTCGCTGGCCTTGGTCGCCCTCTTCAAGGAGGCCGGTCTGCCCGACGGCGTGCTGAATGTTGTGACGACGTCCACCGCCTCCACGGTGGTTCGGACCTGGACCGACAGCGGCATCGCACGCAAGATCAGCTTCACCGGTTCAACCGAAGTGGGCAAGGTCCTGCTGAAGCAGGCGGCCGACAACGTGATGCGCTCCTCCATGGAACTTGGCGGTAACGCACCGTTCATCGTCCTGGCCGATGCAGACATCGAAAAAGCCGTGGACGGTGCCATGAAGGCCAAGATGCGGAACATGGGCGAGGCTTGCACGGCAGCAAACCGCTTCTTCGTCCACCGTTCAGTGGTAGAGGAATTTGGCGAGAAGTTCTCCAAAAAGATGTCAGAATTGCAGGTAGGCAACGGCGCTGTGACTGGCACCGACGTCGGGCCCCTCATCGAGCAGAAGGGCCTGGAAAAGGTCGAAAGCCTCGTTGCAGATGCGGTCTCCAAGGGAGCACGTGTGCTGACCGGCGGAAGCCGTCCGGAAGGCCCCGGCTACTTCTACACCCCCACCGTCCTGGTGGACGTGCCCATGGACGCCGCACTGATGAGCACGGAAATCTTCGGCCCCGTCGCCGCGATCACCGCGTTCGACAGTGAGGACGAAGTCCTCCGCCTGGCCAACGATACCGAGTGGGGCCTGGTGGGGTACGTATTCACGGAGAGCATGGACAAGGCACTGCGGTTCTCTGCGGAACTGGAAGTTGGAATGGTCGGACTGAACACCGGCCTGGTTTCCAACCCCGCGGCACCGTTCGGCGGCGTCAAGCAATCCGGACTCGGACGCGAGGGCGGGAAAATTGGAATCGAAGAATTCCTGGAGTACAAGTACACCGCAATAGCGGTCTAGCAGTTTCAAATTGCCGAAGCATGGAATGAGGGGATGTCAATGGCGGCACCGGAGGGAATGTTCGTATTGGAAGGCCGGCCCACGGCACAGCTGATCGCTGACCAGCTGCGTGAGCTCATTGTCCAGGGGGCGTTCAGCCCTGGACAGCAGGTCAATGAGTCTGCGTTGGCCAGCCAGCTGAACACTTCGCGGGGTCCGCTCCGCGAGGCACTCCAGCGGCTATGCCAGGAGGGCATCCTCGTGAGCAAGCGCAACCGCGGCGTCTTCGTGCTTGAGCTTTCCACGCAGGACGTCAAGGAGATCTACGCCGTTCGCGAAGCCGTGGAGTTGGCCGCTGCCAACACGCTGTTGGACTCGGACCCGGAGCACGTGGCGGACACGTGCCGGGAGCTCAAGGGCATCATCCGGAATATGGCCAAGCAGGTTGCAGCCTCCGACTGGCAGGCCATTGCCCGCCTCGACATGCAGTTTCACACCGCCTTCGTTTCAGGCACCGGAAACACGCGGCTCATACGTATCTATGAGACGCTTGCCGCGGAATCCAGGATGTGCATTTTGAGCCTGGAGGTGGCGTATCCCCGCATTGACGCGCTGGTGCAGGAACACCAGATGATCCTGGACCTTCTTGAGGCGCGTGACCATGGCGGACTTCAGCAGGCTATCAAACGCCACATGCAGAAGGCCGTAGAGGACCTCACTGCCAGCCCGGAAGCAACGGGAATTACTGCTTAGGAAAGTCCCCATAAAGGAAGGGCCCGGTTCATTGTGAACCGGGCCCTTCCTTTATGGAATTAGTTTGCGGGAACGTCCGTGACAACCCACATCTTCCGCAGCGTCTCGTGGATGGTCCAGGTGCCCGTCCATCCCGCCGGAGTAACGAACAACGTTCCGGGGCCGATGTCGAAGCTGGTTCCGTCTTCTTCAGTGATGGTCCCCTTGCCGCTGAGGATCTGGCAGATCTCGTCGTAACCCGGGCGGGTGCTCTTGAACACGCCCGGCGTAACCTCCCAGATGCCGGTCTTGTGGCCGTCGCGGGCCCACAGGCGGAACGAGACCTCAGTCTGGCCAGGTGTGCTGGTGGTTGCTTTCGGGATGTGCTCCCCCGGGTCCTGCGTTGTTGCGTCGCTCATGACAGTGGCCTTGATCATGGATTCTCCTTCTGGGACTGCGCCCATTTGAACGTGCCTGCCGTCTTTGGAAAGCACAGTTTCTATCCTAGCAATTGTCAACAATCGACGATAGGCTTAATGGAGAAATATTCACCCCGACGCCCTGTCATCCACGCCGGCCCCGTCACCAAGGAGAACACTCCCCATGAAACTCATCTGGAAAAGCAGCCTGGAAAGTACTCCTGCCGCGTGCAGCGCGCAAAGCCGGAGGATATCGCTCTGGAACTCCCTGGAAGCCGGAGATGTAGTTTCCCTCAGCCTGCGCGGCTTTGAGTACCACAGGGGAACCGTGGATGACCGGACTGCGGACGGACAAACGATCTGGGTCATAGACCGCATCGGCGAACGGCGGCTTTTCCACATCGATGATGACTACGATCTGCTGGTCGCCTCGCAAGGCTGACAGCCCCGGATTCACAGCGCAAAGCAACAGCCATCAAGGCCCTAGCCCCGGCAGCCCGGCAAGAGTACCGTCGAGGTGACGATGTAGCAGGACAGCCGGGAGCCCGGTACAGGGACTGGCCGCCCTTGGTTCTCAGAGGAGCCTTACAGTGGCTGGATGGAATGCGGATACAGCAGCAGGACCCCTCGGCGCCGGGACTGTCACCCTGGTGGAAGGCACGTCCTTCTGCATCTCCCTGCCCAATGGGGACATTCACCCGGACCATCCCCACGGCATGTTTTTCCAGGACACCCGGGTCCTGTCCGATTGGGTCCTCACCATCAACGGCCAGTCGCTGGAGCCACTGACCGCCCAGACGAAAGAGCCTTACAGGGCAGCCTTTGCCGGGCGCGTCACACGATCTGACGGATATGCGGATACGCCGCTGATCGTGGAGCGCTTGCGGGAAGTAGGCGTGGGAATGGTGGAGCATGTGACCGTCCGCAACCATTCGATGGAACCCGTGGAATGTTTGGTCGAATTCGCAGTGGGCTCGGACTTCGCGGACGTTTTCGAAGTCAAGGAAGCGCGGGTCCAGAGGCAGTGGGAGGAGTCCCGCGAGTACAACCACAACACACTGACCATCCGCTCCCGTTGGCAGGATGTCCGGAAGTCCGTCGTCGTAAGTTCCGATGTTGCCGAGGCGACCCGCGAGGGCCTCAGGCACCGGACCACTATCCCTCCACGCGGGCACTGGAGCACCGTGGTCACCATTGCTCCCGGAACCGAGGGAGGGGCGCCTGCGGCGCCTGTGGTGCGTCCCGCCGTCGGCGAACTATCCCGCAGCGATCAGCGTCGCCAGGAATGGGTGGCCAAAATTCCCGTGCTGCACATGGGCAACCACTCCATCGAGAGGACGCTGCGGCGCAGCTATGACGATCTTGGCGCCCTCCGCATTGAAGACCCCACGCACCCGGACAGGGTGGTTGTGGCAGCAGGAGCGCCGTGGTTCATGACGCTGTTTGGCCGCGACTCCCTCTGGGCTTCGGAGATGGCCATGCCCGTTGATCCTTCCCTTGCCCTGGGCACTCTGCAAACGCTTGCTGACCGGCAGGGCAAGGTGGTGGATCCCATCAGCGAGGAAGAGCCCGGGAAGATCCTGCACGAGGTCAGGCTGGACGTCTCCAGCGGTCTGTCGCTCGGCGGCAAATCCGTCTACTACGGCAGCATCGATGCCACGCCGATGTTCGTCGTGTTGCTGGGTTCGGTCAGCCGGTGGGGGTTCGCCAAGGACACCATTGCGGCCTTGCTGCCCAACGCAGACCGGGCCCTGGACTGGATCCGGGACTATGGCGACAGGGACGGCGATGGATTCGTCGAGTATCAGCGGCTCAATGACCGCGGACTGATCAACCAGGGCTGGAAGGACTCGTGGGACGGCATCAATTTCGCGGATGGGCGCCTCGCGGAGCCGCCTATAGCGCTCTGCGAAGTTCAGGCGTACGTCTATGACGCGTACATGGCCCGGGCGTGGATAGCGTACGACGCCGGAGACGCACCTTTGGCGCGGGAACTAGCCGATCGGGCAGCGGAGTTAAAAGTCCGGTTCAACGAGCAATTCTGGATGCCGGACCGGGGCTATTACGCCATCGCTCTGGATGGAAGGAAACGGCAGGTTGACGCTTGCGCGTCGAACATGGGCCACTGCCTGTGGGTGGGGTTGGTGGACGAAGACAAGGCGCCGCTCGTGGCCGAACGGCTGATGTCTCCTGAGATGTTCAGTGGCTGGGGAGTGCGCACCCTCGGAACCGACATGGGCGCTTACAACCCGGCCAGCTACCACAACGGTTCTGTTTGGCCGCATGATAACGCCGTGATTGCCGCCGGCCTGATGCGCTACGGGTTCGTGGAAGAGGCCCAACGAATTTCGACGGCACTGCTCGAAGCTGCCGACTACTCCGAGGGCCGCCTGCCGGAGCTGTTCTGCGGCTTCAGCAGGGAGCAATACAGCGAGCCCGTACCGTATCCCACCGCGTGCTCACCGCAGGCGTGGGCAGCCACTTCGCCCATCCAGCTGGTCACCAGCCTGATGAGATACGACGCCCATGTCTCCCGTGGCGGGTTCTGGATGGATCCCCAACTGCCGGCGTCCTACGGGGACCTGCATATCACCAATGCGCCTATGGGTGGTGGCAGGGTAACAATCGATATCGCGGATTCCGTTCCCACGGTGCAGGGGCTTCCGGAAGGGATGGTCTTCCATAGAGGACACCGGCCCTGGTTGACCGAACTTGTGGAGCAGGCCGGCCTTCGGAAGAAGGGCTGACTGCTATGGGGTTGGCATCAAATCGGCTGCGGGACGGGCGGCTGTTTCGCTCACGATGCCGGCTGCTTCGCGCATGATCCAGAGAGCCGGGGTGCCGTGCAGGGCAGGCATGACCTCACCCTTGATAATGAGGCGCGTGGCCCGCGGGTCTCCCGCGACAGACCACCATCCGGTCTTGGGGCAGTGGTGCCCGGTGCGCGATGTTTCAACGGGCTCTGGAGCCAGGGTAGCGGGGCGTCGCTTTTTCATGGGAGGTCCTTCACTCAAGGGGCTTTCAGCGGATGCGAAGCCCGGTTTCAGGTAGTGAACCAAGCGTAGCAATTGTCAACAATTGACGATAGTACCTAGCGAAGGGAATTTCCGGCGTGGCCCAGCGGACAGTTTCGGATCTCATCGTTGAACGCCTTCAAGCGTGGGGCGTGGACAGGGTCTTCGGATACAGCGGGGACGGCATCAACGGCTTCATGGGCGCGCTCCGCAGAGCCCAGGATGCGGTGGAATTCGTGCAGGCAAGGCACGAAGAAGCAGCCGCCTTCATGGCCGTGGGGCATGGAAAATACACGGGCGGCGTCGGGGTGGTGACTTCGACGCAAGGCCCGGGCGCCATCCACCTGCTCAACGGACTCTACGACGCCAAAATGGACAGCGTTCCAGTGGTGGCGATCATTGGCCAGCAAAGCACCACCGTCCTGGGCTCGGGCTACATGCAGGAAATCGACCTGCTGACCGTGTTCAAGGACGTTGCCGCACAATTTGCACAGCTCGCCAGCTCTACCGAACAGGTACCCATGCTCCTGGATCGCGCGTTCCGTACAGCACTGGAGACGAAGTCCCCCTGCGTCGTGATCATCCCCCACGACATCCAGTCCGCCGAGGCACCCGAGCTCGAACATGAGCACGGAATCGTTGTCACCGCCCCTGTATGGCACCCCGCACGGGTGATGCCGCGCGAGGAAGACCTGGATGCCGCCGTCGAGATCCTTTCCAAAGGTGAGCGGGTAGCGTTCCTGGTGGGCCAGGGAGCGCGGGGTGCCCGGACCGAGGTCCAAGCGCTGGCCGAAAAGCTGCAGGCAGGCATCACCACCAGCTTGCTGGGAAAGCCGTACGTCGACGAGACGCTGCCCTTCGCTGCCGGCACCATGGGCCACCTGGGCACTTCTGCCAGCGCCTACGTCCTGGACAACTGCGACACACTGCTGATTATCGGCTCCAACGATCCCTGGACGGAGTTCTATCCAAAGCCCGGGACTGCCAAAGCTGTTCAAATCGACATTGATGGCCGGAAGGTCGCCAACCGCTACCCCGTGGAGGTTGGAGTGGTGGGCGATGCGGCCGCGTCGCTGGCCGAGCTCACCCAGCGGCTCGATCAGCAGCCCAACCAGCCGGAAAGCGCAAGGGCCAAGTGGCGTTCCGACGTCGAAACGCAGGTCCGCGCCTGGCGTCACCTTTCAGAGGAACGCGCCAACATACCCGCAGATCCCGTGAACCCGGAACTCGTGGTCCGCGAACTCAACGGCAGGCTTCCGGACAACGCACAGTTGAGTATCGACGTCGGCAGTTGCGTTTACTGGTACGCCCGCCAGCTGACGCTCTCGCCAGGAGTCCCGGCCCATCTCAGCGGCACGCTCGCCAGCATGGGATGCGCGATTCCCTACGGCCTGGCTGCCAAGCTTGCTTACCCGGACCGGCCCCTGGTGGCCTTTGCCGGCGATGGCGGTATGCAGATGCTGGGCATTGCGGAGTTGATCACCGTGGCGCATCGATGGCGCAACTGGTCCGATCCCCGGTTTGTGGTGTGCGTTTTCAACAACCGCGACCTTGCCGAGGTCTCCTGGGAGCAGCGCGAAAACGAAGCCGAACCGCGGTTCAATGCCAGCCAGGAGATCCCGGACTTTCCATATGCCGCCTATGCGGAGCTGCTGGGCCTGGCCGGAATACGGGTGGAGGACCCGGCCAAGCTCGGCGATGCGTGGGATTACGCGTTCTCGCTGGACCGCCCTGCAGTCCTGGAGGTCCTGACTGACCCGGACATCCCGCTGCTTCCGCCCTTCCCTGCCGCGGAAAAGAAGCTGGAAGACATGCGGTCCGCGCTGGCAGCTGAAGGCGCCGACGGCGGCCGCGCCCGGAAGCTTCTGGACAGCTATGCGGAGGCCGGGTCCCGGCTGCGGGACCCGGCCGGAACGTAGCCTAGAGGTTTTCCACCAAAGAGACGTCGCGCACGGCGCCCTTGTCCGCCGACAATGCCATGGCGGCGTAGGCGCGAAGCGCTGGCGACACCTGGCGGTCGCGGTTCTTCGGCTTGTAACCGCCGTTGACTTCAAGTTTTTCGCGGCGTTCGGCGAGGATTTCGTCGGAGACCTGCAACTGGAGGGAGCGCGTTGTGATGTCGATGCTGATGATGTCACCGTTCTCAACCAGCGCGATGGCACCGCCGGAGGCGGCCTCAGGGGAGATGTGTCCGATCGAAAGCCCGGAGGTTCCGCCCGAGAAGCGGCCGTCCGTGATGAGGGCGCACTTCTTGCCCAGGCCGCGTCCCTTGAGGAACGACGTCGGGTAGAGCATTTCCTGCATGCCAGGGCCACCCCTGGGGCCTTCGTAGCGGATGACCACCACGTCGCCTTCCTTGACCGTCTTGTTCAGGATCATTTCCACGGCTTCGTCCTGCGACTCGCACACCACTGCCGGGCCTTCGAAGGTCCAGATGGACTCGTCCACGCCTGCGGTCTTCACCACTGCGCCGTCCACTGCTACGTTGCCGCGCAGCACCGCCAGGCCGCCGTCCTTGGAGTAGGCGTGCTCCACGGAACGGATGCAGCCGCCCTCAGCGTCGGTGTCCAGGGAGGTCCACTGGTTTGACTGCGAGAAAGCTGTGGAGGAACGGACGCCGCCGGGAGCTGCATGCCACAGGGCCTGGGCCTCCTCGGTGGCCTTGCCGCCGCGGATGTCCCAGTCGTCCAGCCAGCCGTCCAAATCGTTGGAATGCACGGAATGGACGTTCTTGTGCAGGAGGCCACCGCGGTTCAGCTCACCCAGCAGGGCGGGGATGCCCCCTGCGCGGTGCACATCTTCCATGTAGTAGGTCTTGTCTCCGGCCACGTTCGGGGCCACCTTGGCCAGGCAGGGCACCTGGCGGGACTTGGCGTCCATCTCGGCCAGCCCGTAGTCCACGCCCGCTTCCTGGGCCGCGGCCAGCAGGTGCAGGATCGTGTTGGTGGAGCCGCCCATGGAGATATCCAGGGCCATCGCGTTGTCAAAAGCCTCGGCAGTGGCGATGGAGCGCGGCAGTACGGAGTCGTCGTCGCCGTCGTAATAGCGCTTCACCAGCTCGACGATTGTGGCGCCGGCTTTCTCGTACAGCGCCTTACGGGCGGTGTGGGTCGCGAGCACTGAGCCGTTGCCGGGCAGTGCCAGGCCGATGGCCTCGGCGAGGCAGTTCATGGAGTTGGCCGTGAACATGCCCGAGCAGGAGCCGCACGTGGGGCAGGCGTTTTCTTCGATGAGGTTGATGTCTTCATCGGAGATGGATTCGTCCACGGCGTCGGCAATTGCGTTCACCAGGTCCAGGGAGCGCACGGACCCGTCTGTGAGGGTCACGCGGCCAGCCTCCATGGGACCGCCGGAAACAAACACCACGGGGATGTTCAGGCGCAGGGCTGCCATGAGCATGCCCGGGGTGATCTTGTCGCAGTTGGAGATACAGACCAGTGCGTCGGCGCAGTGGGCGTTGACCATGTACTCAACGGAATCTGCGATCAGGTCGCGGGACGGCAGGGAGTAGAGCATGCCCGAGTGGCCCATGGCGATGCCGTCGTCCACGGCGATGGTGTTGAATTCGCGCGGAACTGCACCGGCGGCGAGGATCGCATCGGAGACGATCCGGCCCACGGGAGCAAGGTGGGTGTGGCCGGGAACGAACTCGGTGAAGCTGTTGGCGACGGCGATGATCGGCTTACCGATGTCCGTGTTGGCGACGCCGGACGCGCGCAGCAGTGCGCGGGCACCGGCCATGTTGCGGCCATGGGTAACTGTTCTGGAGCGAAGTGCAGGCATGCATACCATCCTGCTTTGGTGCGCTATGGCGCGGAAGACGGTGTTGCTACTAGTAGTGAAACTAACAGAGTAATAGTGTTGTACAGGTGAAGGATGAGAGGCGCAAGGAACTGGGACTTTTCCTCAGGACGCGCCGGAACCAGGCCCTGCGTTCTGACTATGGTCTTCCTCCAGTGGGGCGGAGCCGGGAGCGCGGCCTCCGCCGGGAAGAGATCGCGTTCCTGTCCGGGGTCAGCGTCACCTGGTACACCTGGCTTGAGCAAGGCCGGGATATCAGCCCTTCCCGGCAGGTGCTCGAGGCCGTAGCCCGCACGCTGCATCTATCCGACACCGGGCTCAGCTACGTTCTGTCCTTGGGCGGCTATTCGTCCGCCATGCCAAAGGGGCCCGTTGCGGCTGATGCTCCCCCGCACGTGCAACGGCTACTGGACGCCCTGGATCCCAACCCGGCCTATGCACTTTCGCCGGACTGGGGCGTTGCCGGCTGGAACAAGGCCTACGAGGCCCTGTACCCGAACATTGGAACCTTCGACGCCTCCGATAGGAACCTGTTGTGGCTCGTGTTCACGGATCCGTACGTCCGTGACCTTCTCCCCGATTGGGACGTGACCAGCAAGCGGTTCCTTGCCGAGTTCCGCGCCGAGACCGGTCAGCGACTTGGCGATCCCGATGTTGAGTTTCAAGTTGAACGGCTTAAGCAAGCCAGCCCGGAGTTCCAGGAGAGCTGGGACCGCTACGACATCCTGGGCTTCGAGTCCCGGGAACGGCTTTTCCATCACCCGGCGGTGGGCGTACTGCAGCTGGAGCACCACCAGGTCTCTCCGTCTGACAGGCCGGATCTCCACATCGTTGTCTACACACCGGCGCCCGGCAGCGATGCAGGTGAGCAGATGCAGCGGCTGATGGGGAACGGCAACTAGCGACATTGTTGGGAAACCAGCGGCCAGGTTGCTTGACAGAACTGGCGCTTCGTCGATTTTGCAACACGCATTGCTACCTATTAGGTGTGGGTAATAATCAGAACGTGACGCAGAATATTTGTCACCTTCTGAACATATAACTATCGGCATTGCGCGCCCTCGAGACGGTCAATTGATAACCTCACCGAAGTATTGACAATAATCACGCAGACCCTTGAGACTGATCCCACGGCCAGCACGTCTACGCTTCGCCGACTACCAGGAAAGCCAGAGTTCTCCGTAATGGCAGGTTGGGTAATAACGGAAGCTTTGAATCCTGCTGGTTATCATCCACAGTCCAAGGGAAGAACTGCCGAATGAACAAGCTTGGACCATCATTGGCATGTGCGGGACTGGCGATAATGGTCGGCCTCACAGCTTGCGCGTCCGAAGCGCCGAAGCGCGGGCAAGAATTAAATCAGCAGCCTGGAGTGACTGCATCAATGCAACCCAAGGATGCCTATGCCAATATCCCTCTTGACCAAATTGAGGAGGTGGTGACAGGCATTGATTTCCTATGGGATCTCGGGGATCCCCTTTACGGATATAACAACTATCCGATCGTTGCGCGCGTTTATATCGAGTCAATCGATGGCGGACGCACATTCAGCCCCATTTCGAACCAAAGTGTCTTCCCGCAGACCGTTGGCAAGATGACGATTCGGGAAGTTTACAAGGGTGACGTCGAGCCAGGTGCACAAATAACATACTCCCGCGCCGGCGGAACCGTAACTTACGAGGATTACTGGAGCAGCCTCAATCAGGCACAAAAGGACAAGATACTCGGCTTGAATCACGGCGGGAAGCCAGGCGACACGAAGTACGTTCAAGCAAAGATCATGGACGACATCGATGTTGAGGTGGGCAAAGAATACCTGGCACTCCTCCTACCGGAGTCTTCCACTGATGGAAAACTCCACGAATATTTGATTACCGGATACCAGTACGGCCTCAGGGAAGCCAAAGGTTCCGGTGCCGCTACAACGGTCCTCAACAACCAGACGCATACCTGGGAGAGTCTCGGCAGCTTTGTAAAGTTGCCCTGGCTTTCAGCTGGATCAGTCGCAGCGCCCGCGCCTCCTGGTTCCTGCATCCAGCCGGAGTTCCCGTCAAGCAGCGCAACTCCCCGCGTAACAACTTGCCCCGCTCTGTGAGCCATGCCATATTCGTTCCATGATCAGCCTGTTGGACAGCTGGACTGCTGGACAAACCAAAGTCGTTAGGGTCGGTGCCGCCGAGGCGGTGCTTGCCACCCTGAGGGCTGCCATCGAAGACGGCAGCCTTCCAGTAGGTTCGCGCCTGGATTCGGAAGCCACGTTGGCGCAGCAGTTCGGCGTCAGCAGGACCATGGTGCGCGAGGCCCTGAAGTCTTCAAACGCCCTGGGCCTGACCGTAACCCGGACGGGCAAGGGCACATTCGTCATCGCCGACAAAGTTGGCCAGGACCTGAAACTGGGCAAGTACTCGGCGCGCGAACTCCTGCAGGCACGGCCTCACATTGAAGTGCCGGCCGCAAGCTTGGCCGCGGAACACCGCAGCCAGCAGGATGTCGAATCACTCCGGGAAATCCTGCGGGCCATGGATGAAGAAGATGATCTGGAACAGTGGGTCATCCTCAATTCAGAATTCCATGCGATCATCGCCCGCAGCAGTGGCAATGGCGTCTTCGCATCGATGCTTTCCGACATCGAGGAAGCCATGGCCAACCAGTCCAGCACCTTGAACCAGGTAGTGGACCGGAGAAAGGAATCCGGCCTCGAGCACGCGGCCATTTTTGAAGCCATCGAAAATGGCTCGGCTCAAGATGCCGGAATCGCCATGATGCGGCACCTTCATGGCGTAGAAGGATCGCTTGGGGCTGTCCTACCGGTCCCGGCGCCCTAAAGCGCTGGATCGAACGGCAGCCCACCGCACCATTCGGACGGGTTCAACGACGAATCCGCATCGCCTCAATGCGCCCCTTTGGGCGCCTGACCATAGGAAATGATGACAAAAAAGTCGACCGCTTGGACACGGCCATGACAACGACTTCCATCAAAGCCCCCACCCGAACCCAACTCACCAGAAGCCAAATCCTCAACTACCTTGCTCGCAATGGCGCAAGCAAAGTATCAGACATCACCCACGGCGTCACGGCATGCAAAGATACGGTCAAGGCCCGCCTCTCCGAGCTCGAGGAAGAGGGGTCCATCCGGGCAAACGTTCCTGCCGACATCCGCGGAAGAACCACGCCCTACTACTCGCTCACCACAGCCGGGCTTCCGCCGGAGACACCAAAAACAGTCATCACGGTGCATATCAAGCACGCTGCTGACGGCCGGTTAACCTTGGCATTCGACGACTACCCGGGGCTCACAACTACAGCCCGGAGCTTCATCGATATACCGGAGGCTGCCCGCAACGCCGCATCACGTTACACCGGCCACCCCGAGGCCAGCTTCGCAGTACACATCCGCTTCTGAAAGAACGACGGCGGTACGCGCCATAGGTGCGTCCCGCCGTCGTTCTTCTGCCTAGCGGCTTATCACCCGCCCGTGCCGCCCCCTCAACCTCCAGTGCGGTGGATGGTGAATGCGGTGAGGAAGCCTACAGCTGCAGTCAATCCGGTCAGGTTGTGGTGTTCCTCGAAGGCCTCAGGAATCATCGTGTCGGCAAGCATGGCCAGTATGCCGCCTGCGGCGATGGCGGTGATGAAGGCGATCAGGGCCTCGGGTGCATTCTCCAGCGCCGTATATCCCAGCAGGGAGGCAAGCCCGCTGAAGACGGCTATCCCGGTCCACGTTCCAAAAACGTAGACCCGGCTGCGCCCCGCCTTCTTCATCCCCGCCGTGCTGGACAGTCCTTCAGGAACATTGGAAATGAAAACTGCGGCGAGCATGGCAGGGCTGACGGTGCCTGAAGCGAGAAGCCCAAGCCCGAGGACCACCGATTCGGGCACGCCATCGATGAGTGCGCCAACCGCAATGGCCGTGCCGCTGCCTGGCGAGTCCTTCTCGGAAGGCTGCCGTCCGCCGGAGCGCTTGCGGTGCTTGGCGCCTGCACGGTTCAGGAGAACGTTCGAACCGACAAAGATCACAGCCCCCGCAAGGAATCCTCCGATCGTCGGCAACAAGCCGCCGCCCTCCACCGCCTCATCGACGAGCTCGAAGGCGAGTGCCGAAATCAGCACGCCTGCGCCGAAGGCCATGATGGTTGATACAACCTTTGGCGGGACTTTCCATAGCCAGGCGATTCCGGATCCAAGGACCAACGCCCCTCCGGCAACAGTTCCCCACATCAGCGCCTGCAGCCACATCGGCATGATTCCTTGCCCTTCCACGCAACCGGCTCGAACCTGCATGGTAAGCACACTTACTACCGATCCGCACAACCCATGGCGCTGCGCCGCGGGAGAGCGCAATATGGGGGAATGAACGCGCCCAGCGCCGACGGTCGTGGCCGGAATGGAAGTCCGGCGCAGGGTGGTCCCGCCGGATTCGGGACCCGCCTGCACCCGTGGAGCCGCTACGTGGCGATGGGCGATTCCTTTACTGAAGGGGTAGGCGATCCGGAGCCCGGCAGCCCCGGCGGTCTGAGGGGCTGGGCAGACAGGGTCGCTGAAGAATTGAGCGCCGGCCACGAGGACTTCGCGTACGCCAACCTTGCAGTGCGCGGCCGGCTGCTCCACCAGATCCTGGAAGAGCAGGTGGGCCCGGCCCTTGACCTGCAGCCGGATCTCATTACGCTCAACGCCGGTGGAAATGACCTGCTGTTCCACCGGAGCGATCCCGACAAACTGGCCCTAGAACTTGATTCCGGCGTGAAAGTCCTGGCGGACACAGGCGCAACAATCCTGCTGTTCGCGGGCCCCGACTGGGGTGCAACCCCAGTGCTCGGACATGCCCGTGGCAAAGTAGCCATCTTCAACGAAAACATGCGCATCATCGCCGCCCGCCACGACGCCGTGATCGCCGACCTCTGGGCGTTGCGCCAGCTCACCAACCCGCAAATGTGGGATCCGGACCGGCTGCATTTCTCCCCGCTGGGCCAACACACAATCGCCATGATGGTGCTGGATACGCTCAATGTCCCGCACACTTTGGAGCCGATGGTTCCCAAGACCCTGCCTCCACGCACGTGGCGGGAGGCGAGGGCGGACGACATCGTCTGGGCGCGGGAACACCTGGTTCCCTGGGTTCTTCAACGTCTCACGCAAAGGCTGGCCGAGGACAACCGACACCCCAAGCGACCGGATCCCGGGCCTGTTTTTGGCGCCGGAATGCCGCCGGGGACGTACGTGGGAACGGATCCGCACGAACAGTGATCGCGAACCCCGAAGAAACTAGCCCGTCGGCTGGGCCTCAGCTTGCGCGCGGATGCTCCAGGCGGACCAGTCCAAGGGGTGAACCGAGGGGCGTCCGAGCAAATATCCCTGGGCGGCAGTCACCTTTAACGCCGTGACTTCCTTGAGTTCTGAGGGAGTTTCAATGCCCTCCGCAACCACAGCAGCTCCAACTTCCCGGGCAAGCTCGACCACTGCCCTGGCACGGATCCGTTGTCCCTCGCTGCCTTCGATACCTTCAATGAGATGGCGGTCGAGTTTGATGATGTCCGGGCTCAGCTCGCTCAGGAGGTCCATGGAAACGAAACCTGCCCCGGAGGCGCTGACAGCAACACGCAGGCCGAGCGAGCGCAACTGGCCGAGTCCGTCGTCGCGCGTTTGGCCTTCCAGGGGTTCCAGGCTGCCGGTTAGTTCCACGATGATCCGTTCCGGCGCCAGCGAAGCAGCAGCAAGCAGGTTCCGAACCCTTGGGTCACGGGAGGTCGCCGGAGTGAGGTTCAAGGCAACATACATGTCATGGGGGACGTCCTTGGCCGCAGTCAGCGCGCAGTGGAGGGCTGCGATCTCCAATTCAGTCCCCAGGCCCGCTTCCGCGGCCTCGCGGAACCAGACATCCGCACCCGCGCCGTCCTCACCGACAAACCTGGTCAACGCTTCGACGCCCACCACATTTCCGTCAGGAAGTGCATGGACCGGCTGGAAGGCCGTCAACAAAAGCTTGTCCGCCAGTATTGCCTGGATGTCTTCCCGAACCTCCTGGCTGACGGGAACGGTTACCGTTCGCGCTGCATCGGAGGACTCAAGGTGGACACTGGAAACTTCCCGTAGAAGCGGAACCGCCGGCTCCGGGGCCGGAACCTTCCGTGTTTCCAGCAGGTGCTCCAGCAAAGCGCCCTGGGGATCATCCGGACGAGCCTCCATGAGCTGGCGAAGCTTGTTCCTGGGCCCTTCACTCTTCGGATCGGAATCACCGAGGATGGCATCGATGATGTCCATCACCTGTTCGCGCATGGTCATGTCCCGGGCAGAGGTGGACGCCTCGACGTCCTCCGCTGATGGGTGGTCAGCACCGCCGCCCGGTGGAAAAGAGCCCGCCTCTTGAGCCATTGAATATTCCTTTATGAGTATCCCCCGCTGGCTAAGCCAGACATGACCTGAACCCGAAAAAGCTTGGGCCCTGCCACGAATCTTACAGAGAAACTCCGCGTTCCAGTTAGGGGCCTGATGCAGTCCAGGAAAACCGTGTCGTGCGGCAGCCAGCACTGGGATGCTAGAGGTGTGATGTCGATTTCCACGGAATCCCGGACCGCGCTCACCTGGAAGCTTTTGCCAGCGGGGCTGCTATCCCTGTCCGGGGTGCCACTTTTCGCTCTGGGCAATGACTTTCTCGGTTACGCACTCGTGGCGGCCAGCATTGTCACCGCTGTATTCATCGACCACGGCCTGATGCGGCACCTGGCAGTGGTAGCAGCCGGAATGGTCATCATCAGCCTTGTACCCCTGAACGCGGATCTCAGCATCGGACACATGACACTCATGGGTGGCGCCCTTGCTTTGGCCGTGCTGGTTCCGTGGCTTGTATCCCGTTACCTGTACAACGAAAAGACCATCAAATTTCCGGTCAACACGGGCCGTCCATGGCCGCTCGCCGCGAAGCTATACCTGGTGGGCGTCGTAGCGCTTGGGTACTTCATCCTCCCGGCCTACCTCATTCGGACGGGCGTCTACCACAATTGGCCGGACGCGTCCGATCCCACCATTTTCTGGCGCCTCTTCCTCGGAGTGAACTCCGTGGGCATTTGGGACGAACTGTTCTTCATCTGCACCACGTTCACGCTGTTGCGCCAACACTTCCCCGACTGGTTGGCCAACCTCCTGCAAGCCGTGATCTTCTCGTCCTTCCTGTGGGAGATCGGTTACCAGGCGTGGGGTCCCCTCCTTACCTTCCCGTTCGCGCTGCTGCAGGGCTATACGTTCAAGCTGACGAAGTCCTTCACTTACGTGGTGTCAGTTCATCTGCTCTTCGATTTCGTCCTGTTCCTGGCGCTGGTCCATGCGCACAACCGCGACTGGTTGCCCATCTTCCTGTACTGACCTCGGAAACTTCCTGTGCTGAGGCCTAGGTACTGAGGCCTCCGTACTGATGCCTCCGAGGCGGTGCGCCTAAAGAACACTTTTCGGCATGCCTAACTTTCGGTTATCCTCAGAACAGATCTCCGCGAAGACGAGGATAAGACATTGGCCGTCCCCACCCTGCAAAGACGACCCGCACCAGCAAAGCTATGGTCGCGGCTTCTCCTGCTTGGCCCTGCGTTCGTGGCGGCGATCGCGTACGTCGATCCCGGCAATGTGGCCGCAAACCTGACGGCCGGAGCCAATTACGGATATTTACTGGTGTGGGTGCTGGTTGCAGCCAACGCCATGGCAGTCCTTGTGCAGTACCAATCAGCGAAGCTTGGCCTGGCTACCGGCCTGAGCCTTCCGGAGATTCTCGGCAAGCGGCTTGGCACCAGGCGCCGGCGTCTTTACTGGGCGCAGGCCGAGATCGTAGCCGGCGCCACGGACATGGCCGAGGTGATTGGCGGTGCGGTTGCACTCAATCTCTTGTTCGGGCTACCCCTACTGGCTGGCGGCATCATCGTTGGCCTCGCATCAATGATGCTCTTGGCGCTGCAGTCCCGCCGCGGCCAGCGCTCCTTCGAGTACGCGATCCTGGTATTGCTGGGAATCATTGCCGTCGGTTTTGTATCCGGCCTGTTCGTCAACCCTCCGGACGCCGGAAGCGCACTGGGCGGTTTGCTCCCCCGCTTTGAGGGCACCGATACAGTCCTGTTGGCAGCAAGCATGCTCGGTGCCACAGTGATGCCGCATGCAATCTACCTGCACTCGGCCTTGGCGCGGGACCGCCACGGCTTCTCAGAGAACCCGGCGGTGCGGACGCGGCTGATCCGCGCAACCCGCGTTGACGTTGTGGGCGCCCTTTTGCTTGCCGGTGTGGTGAACATTTCGATGCTCCTGCTGGCTGCCTCCAGCCTCCGGGGCATTGAGGGAACAGACACGATTGCCGGTGCCCACGCGGCCGTGACGTCGGCACTTGGTCCGGCTATCGGCGTCGTGTTCGCAATCGGCTTGTTGGCCTCCGGCCTCGCATCGACATCGGTAGGCTGCTATGCCGGTGCAACCATCATGGGCGGCCTGCTAAAAGTACGCATCCCCTTGCTGACCCGCCGCGTGATCACCCTCATTCCGGCATTGATCGTTCTGGGAGCAGGCGTTGAGCCCACCCTGGCCCTGGTACTGAGCCAGGTCCTGCTGAGCTTTGGTATTCCTTTCGCGCTGATCCCGCTCATAAGACTCACCGGCAAGCGGGAAGTCATGGGCATCCATGCGGACTCCAAGCCATTGAAGATAGCAGGCTGGACGAGTGCAACTTTGATCGTCGGGCTGAACATAGTGCTCATTACACTGACTATCACCGGCCATTCCTAAAGCACTAAACCGCACCGTCCCCCACAGAAAGCTCCCTGGCCATGTCATCCAGGAAGCGCATCACGGTTTCACGCTCCTCTGGAGTCAGTCGGGCGGCGGCCAGAAAACGCCGTGCTTGCTGGCGCCCTACGGTCCGCATGGCCGTCTCGTGCGTTTCAGGGGTGATCGCGATCGCAAGGGCGCGCCTGTCTGTGGGGTGCGCTTGTCTTGCGATGTGCCCCGCGCGTTCCAGCCGGTCGAGAAGTTTGGTGGTGGACGCCGTCGAAATGCCCAGATGTGCAGCAATGGCGCCGGGGGTGGCAATGACTCCGCTATTGGCGCTAACGATCAGGTAGTGCAGGGCCCGCATATCCGAGTGGTTGACCTTCATGAATTTCAGCGAGGTCTCAGAGAGCCGCTGTTCGGCCTCACGCAACCTTTCAAGCGAGGCCATGACTTGGCTGATCTGCTGAACATCGTCACGGGATAGCCCCTCACGGTCTACCAGTTCGCGCCCGGGATCATTGACGTCCATGTCATACATGCCGGTGGAAACCGAGGCTTCGATTTCATCCGGTCTGTTCATTCTGAGTATGTTACACCTAACTGCATACATGGTAGCCTTCTAGCTAGCTTGTCTAGCAATAATGGAGTGATCTCCACGTTCAAGGGGCCGGAGGAAGGGCAAAGATGAACGCGACGGAAATGGTCGTCCTTCTCGACGACGCCGGCAGGCCCATCGGCGAAACCTCCAAAGCAGCAGTCCACACCCAGGAAACTCCACTGCATCTTGCCTTTTCCTGCTACTTGCTCAATGACCTCGGCGAGCTCCTCCTTACGCGCCGCTCCCCCGAGAAGAAGACGTGGCCAGGGGTGTGGACCAACAGCTTTTGCGGGCATCCGGCTCCCGGCGAGGACCCCGAGGACGCTGTTCTCCGTCGCGCGCACTATGAACTGGGAGTGGACGTGAGGCGGATAGAGTTGGTTCTCCCTGACTTCCGTTACCGCGCCGTGGACCCCTCGGGCATCGTCGAGAATGAGCTTTGCCCTGTCTACGTGGCCCGGGTCCTGGGGTCGCTCCGGCCAAATCCGCTGGAAGTGTCTGACTACGCCTGGATGTCGCCGGGACTCCTTGCAGAAGCCTTGGACAGGACTCCTGCTGCCTTCAGCCCATGGCTGGCACTGCAATTTCCCCAGCTCGTCGAAGCCCAGGCTCTGGCGCTCGGAGCACAAGCATGACTGTCACGTCCGGTGCCACGCGCATCAAAACCGATCGCAGCAGAACCGATCTTTGCTCCGCCATCGAGGACGAACTGGGTGGACTCATGTCCGTCAGAGCCCTTGCAGCGGCCCCGTATGGTCCCCGTTTTGCCCGTCTTTGGGCCATTGCCGGCGAGAACGTGCTCGGCGGGAAATTCGTCCGCCCGCTGCTCCTGATGGAAATGTACGACGCCCTGCAAGAGCCCCGGATGCGCTCTGATCATCATCCAGACCGGCAGACCGCCATCAGCATCGCGGCCGCCGTCGAGCTCCTTCATTACGCCTTCCTCCTGCATGATGACGTGATCGACGGCGACCTCGTCCGCCGCGGCAGGCCAAACCTGATCGGGTCCCTCCTGACGGAAGCCGGCCTCCCGCTCGCGGAAGCCGGACTACCCCGCGCCGATAGCCAGCCCGGAGAACAGGCAATACTCCATTGGGCCCGCACGGGCGGAATCCTGATGGGCGATCTGTTGTTGGCCGCCACCCATCAGGCCTTCGCAAGGGCGGACCTGCCCCACCCTCTGCGTCTCCGGCTCCTCGATCTCCTGGAACACACAATCAACGAGACGGTGGCCGGAGAGCAACTCGATGTTGGCCTGGGCGACGGCGTCATCGCCCCCGAACTCGAGACAATCCTCATGATGTGCGGATACAAGACCGCCACCTACACCTTCGAACTTCCGCTTCGTGCGGCCGCCGCTTTGGCTGGCGCTGATGCTTCCATGGAATCGGTCCTCGCCACGGCGGGCCGGCATCTTGGGCTGGCCTTCCAACTCCAGGACGACTTTCTGTCCACCTTCGGGGATCCGCGCCAGCACGGCAAGGATCCCTTTTCCGATCTCCGTGAAGGCAAACAAACAGCCATCATTGCTTATGCGCGGATGACCAGCGCCTGGCCGGCGATTGAGCCATGGTTTGGTCGGTCCGAACTTAGCCGGCCGGAGGCGGAGCACGTACGCCGGCAGCTCAGCGACTGCGGGGCCGAGGCTTTCGTTCAAGGCCTGATCCGGGAGCAACTGGCACACTTCCACGAAATTTTACGAGGTCATGCCGCAAACATTCCCGAAACCGCACGCAACGTCTTGATCGATCTAGCCGCACAACTGGAAGGACGGCAATCATGAGCATCGATGTCGACACGTCCTTTGGGCATTTCACACGGACGGCCGAACGCGCCGCAAACCAGGTCATTGCTGCCTACTCCACCTCATTCGGGCTCGCAACCCGGATCCTTGGACCCCGCCACCGCCAGCATGTTCGCAACATCTACGCTTTGGTGCGTGTGGCCGATGAACTCGTTGACGGCGTCACTGCCGAAGCCGGCCTGAGTCACCAACAGCAGAACGACGCCTTGGACCACTTCATCGATGAAACCCACCGGGCGCTCCACATCGGCTACAGCAGCGATCTCATCATCCACGCCTTCGCCCAGACGGCACGGGCTGCGGGGATAGATGAGTCCCTGATAGACCCCTTTTTCGCCTCAATGCGCACGGACCTCGGCGAGCGCACGCCAACGCGCGCCGTTCCTCTCCGCTTTGATGCCGGGGCTCATCAGGGGTACGTGTACGGTTCCGCCGAGGTGGTTGGGCTGATGTGCCTTCGCGTCTTCATGCGCGGGGAGAACATCGACGACGGCGATGCCGCGGCTTTGCGGTATGGCGCCAGCAGGTTGGGCGCTGCTTTCCAGAACATCAACTTCCTGCGCGACCTCTCCGATGACACGGCCCGGCTGGGCCGCAACTATCTGGGTGTGGCAGACCATCTTGAGGACCGGGATCGTCTGGAATGGGTGAAGACGATCCGCGCCCAGTTGGACGATGCCAACGCCGTCATTCCCCTTCTTCCGCATGACGCCCGGGCCGCAGTGAGAAGTGCCCTGGCGTTGTTTGCTGCCCTGACGCGCCGCATAGAACAGACAAACATTGACGAGCTCTACCGGTCCCGTGTGCGTGTCCCTGACGTTTTCAAGGCAGGACTCGCGGCCCGGGCAGTCGCAGCAACCTGGCTGGAGCACCGATGATGATGCGCGCGCGAATGACCCGGACAGTCGTGATAGGCGGTGGCATTGCTGGGCTTGCCACCGCTGCGCTCCTGGCGCGGGAAGGGCATGAGGTGCAACTTCTGGAGCGGCTCGACCACGTGGGAGGGCGAGCCGGAACGTTGGAGCGGAACGGTTTTCGCTTCGACACCGGACCGTCGTGGTACTTGATGCCTGGCGTCTTTGACCACTTTTTCGGCCTGCTGGGAACCAGCACAGCGGAACAGCTCGATCTTCAAACACTCAATCCCGCCTACCGGGTCTTCACCGAACCAAAGCACGACGACGGGCGGCAGGATCCGCTCACTATCCCACTGGGCAGTGAACACGTCATGCGGACGTTCGAGCGGGTTGAACCAGGGAGCGCACAGCGCCTCGCAGCCTACCTGGCTTCGGCAAAGCACACCTCGGACATGGCTGAACGCTTCTTCCTCTATAACCCCTTCACCAAGCTACAATCACTCCTACAGCCCGAGATCCTGCGCGCCCTGCCGGAGCTGGCCCGCCTCCTGCTCACTCCGCTGGAAAAGTTTGTCTCCCAGCGTTTTCACCACCCTGTGCTGCGTCAGGTCCTGGGTTACCCGGCCGTCTTCCTGGGCACCAATCCTGCTGATGCGCCGGCCATGTACCACTTGATGAGCGCACTGGATCTTGGCGACGGCGTCCAGTACCCCATGGGTGGCTTCACACAGCTCGTGGAGCGTCTCGAAGCGTTAGCGCGTGAAGCCGGCGTACGCATCCAGACCGGCGCGGAGGTCGTCCAGATCACCACCCGCGAAGCAGCCCGGGCCGGAGGCAAGGGGCATCTGGGCGGCTTGGGCCGCCGTCGTCGATTGCCTGGAACCACCAAACGCGAGGTGACCGGCGTCCGGTGGCGGGAGAAGCACGGCAGTGAGCATTTCAGCGTTGCCGACATCGTCGTTTCCGGTGCGGATCTGCACCATACGGAAACCGCCCTGTTGGCCGCTGAGGACCAGAGTTATCCGGCCACGTGGTGGCAGCGCCGAACCAGCGGTCCTGGTGCCGTGCTGGTGATGCTCGGTGTGAAGGGGCGGTTGCCCGGACTCCCGCACCATTCCTTGTTCTTCACCAGGGACTGGCAAGCGAACTTCGAGTCGATCTTCGGCAATCAGCCCAGCATCCCGGATCCCGCTTCCATCTATGTTTGCAAACCCAGCGCCACAGACCCAGGCGTTGCCCCGCCGGAGCACGAGAACCTCTTTGTGCTGATCCCCATACCTGCGGACCCCGGGATCGGATCAGGCGGGCCGGACGGCGCAGGTGACTCCCTTATCGAGAGGACTGCCGACGCCGCCATCGACCAGATCTCGGAATGGGCCAACATTCCTGATCTCCGTGAACGGATCGTGGTCCGGCAGACCATCGGACCCGGAGATTTCTCCCGCGACTACAACTCCTGGCGCGGAGGCATGCTCGGCCCGGCACACACCCTGGCACAGAGCGCAATGTTCCGTGCCCAGAATACTTCCAAGCGGGTGACGGGGCTGTTCTACGCCGGTGCCACCACCGCACCAGGCGTAGGCGTGCCCATGTGCCTCATCAGTGCGGAACTGGTGCTGAAAAGGATTCGCGGTGACAACAGCCCCGGGCCCACCGTTATCGACCCCAACCGCATGAAGCGTACCGCCGGCAGGTTGCCCTGATGGGAATCGTCTATCTTGCTGTGCTGCTGATCGGCACTCTGTGCATGCTGCTGCTGGACCACCGGTTCCGACTGTTCTTCTGGCGCGACGCCAGAGCTGCGGCGATCGTGACCGCCGTCGGGGTTTTGTTCCTGCTCGGCTGGGACCTGGCCGGAATCGGTTTGGGAATCTTCCTGCGGGGTGAGGGCGCAATCGCAACCGGGGTGATGCTCGGACCGCAATTGCCCCTTGAAGAGCCTGTCTTCCTGCTGTTCCTGGTGCTGTGCACGATGGTGCTTTATACAGGAGCGCGGAAGATGCTTGCCCGCTCCATGCTGCCTCATGAGGGCGACCGGCGGCTTGAGAGTCGGTGTCTTGAGGATCGGCGACTTGAGGATCGGCGACTTGAGAAGAAGAACCTATGACTTACCTGTGGCTCTCGCTCGTGTTCGTTGCGGCAGCGGTCATTGTGGGCGTGGTTTGTGTCCGGAAGGGCGCCAACTCCCGCGAAGCCAGGCAGCATTGGACGGCGGCTGGCCTTGCCTTCGGGGCCCTGGCGGTGCTGACGGCTGTATTCGACTCCGTGATGATCGGGATGGAGCTCTTCCACTACGACGCATCACACATTCTGGGCCTGACGATCGGGCTGGCGCCGGTAGAGGACTTCGCCTACCCTTTGGCGGGCGTGCTGGTTCTTCCCGGGCTCTGGGTTTGGTTGACGCGGGGGCGGGAGGCGGCACAGCGCAGGAACCCCAAAGGTCTCATCCCCCAAGCCCTGCTCGCGTCACGGCCCATTAGTTGGATCAACACGGCATATCCGTTCGCTGCAGCCATGTTCCTGGCTACCCGAGAGGTCAACTGGGTACTGGTGGTCGGCACGCTGTATTTCCTCATCCCCTACAACCTGGCGATGTACGGGATCAACGATGTGTTCGACTACGCCTCGGACCTGCAAAACCCTCGAAAAGGCGGCATTGAAGGCGCCCTGCTTCAACCGAGGCTGCACCGGCCAATGCTATGGCTCGCCGCCATCACCAATGTGCCATTCCTTGTGGTGCTGGCGGTTGCGGGTGGCCCCGCTACTTGGCTGGGCATCGCTGTGAGCGCCTTCGCTGTGGTCGCCTATTCCGTGGCGGGACTACGTTTCAAGGAACGTCCTGTCCTGGACTCACTGACGTCGAGTACGCACTTCGTGAGTCCCGCCGTCGTGGCTCTGACGTTGGCGGGTGCCGAGATGACGCCGGGACTGATGATCCTGCTCGCCGCATTCTTCTTGTGGGGCATGGCGGCTCACGCGTTTGGAGCCGTCCAGGACATCGAACCGGACCGGCAGGCAAATATCGCCTCCATAGCGACAGTCTTCGGTGCCCGGCGAACGGTGCGGCTCGCCGTCGTACTCTGGCTTGTTGCGGGTCTCGCCATGCTGGCCACGCCGTGGCCCGGGCCGCTCGCAGCAGCAATCGCCGTCCCATATATCGCCAATTGCGCTCCCTGGTGGAACGTCACGGATACGACGGCGGCACGCACCAACACTGCATGGCGCCGTTTCATCTGGCTCAACTACGGATCGGGTTTCCTGGTCACGCTGATACTGATCCTGCAGTGGAACCTGACGTCATGAAGCGGTAGATTCCGGGCCCTTGGGTTGTTCATCAGTTGGGTCTTCGTCGATCGTGTCCACGGCCTGGCGCATGTGCTCAAGAAAGTCCATCACCACGCGTGCTTCTTCCGGGCTCAGCGCGCTTGCGACGTCCAAAATCCGGCGATGCATTCCGCCCAGTGTGTGCCGGACTTCCTGGTCCGAACCGGCTGTAGGCCGCAGAATCAAGGCCCGACGATCCGACGGATGCGATTCCCGCCGGATGTGTCCGGATTCCACCAAACGATCAATCAGTGTGGTCATTGACGCTGACGTTATGCCCAAGCGATCGCCCAGGTCCTTGGGTTTCATCACCTTGCCCGCCGCTTCCGCTTCGAAAAGGTACCGCAAGGCCAGGAGGTCCTTTTCACCCATGCCCATGGCCGAACGGGTCCGCCTGCGCATGGCCTGTTCCGAGACACGATAATCCCGGAGGGCATTCAGGACATCAACGGCAAGGGCTTTCTGCCCAGGGTCCTTGCCGTACCAATAGCCCTTAGCGTGGCCGTTTGCGTCCATCCCATGATCCTTCGATAAGCGTGAAGCTTGTTTCCCTAGCATCTGATCCTAATTCACTGCGCTGGATGAACACAGGGAAGCATGATTCGGAGGATCCTGAACAAGATTTCGAGGGTTTTCCACATAGGAATGTTGGGCTGTCCCTAACGAAAAGGAGTGGTGTCAAAGTATGGGTATGGAGCGGAACGGGGCGAGCCAAGCAGCTAAGGCGGTTTCCGCCGTGCCTGTTTCATTGCCTGTGCCTGGTGGCTCTGGGGTTCAGGAGCTGCTGTCCGTGTTGGGTTCTTTCCGGGTCAGCGCGGACAGCAACGAGTTGATCGATCAGATTCGGGGCCTGGAAGACGCGAAATCAGCGATCGCGGCGTTGCAGGCGCGGACAGCGGTCGCGTTTGACCTGGCCCAGCGCCGCGAACAAACCGCCAGCGGCGTCCCCTCCCCGGACCTCGGTCAGGGGGTTGGCGCGCAGATCGCCCTGGCGCGGCGGGAATCACCCAACCGCGGTTCCCGCCTCCTCGGACTCGCCAAGGCCCTCGTGTCCGAGATGCCCCGAACCATGGCCGCCCTGGAAACCGGACAACTGAACGAATGGCGGGCCACCCTGCTCGTGAAGGAAACAGCCTGCCTCTCCATCGAAGACCGCGCCGCCGTAGATCAGGAACTCGCCCCCGACACCGGAACCTTCAACGGCGCCGGCGACCGGACCATCACCGCCGCCGCACGAGCCGCCGCCTACCGCCGCGACCCGCGCACCATCACCCAACGCGCGGCCCGGGCCGCGTCCGAACGACACATCAGCCTCCGCCCAGCCCCGGACACCATGACCATCCTCACCGCCCTGCTCCCGGCAGCCCAAGGCGTCGCCGCCTACACCGCCCTCACCCGGGCCGCCGAATCAGCACGCGCCGGCGGAGACACCCGCACCCGAGGACAAGTCATGGCCGACACCCTCGTCCAACGCCTCACCGGCACCCCCGGCGGCATCAGCGCCATCAATATCCAGCTCGTCATGACCGACCGCACCCTCTTCCAAGCCGACACCGAACCAGCACGGCTCCAAGGCTACGGAACCGTCCCCGCCGGATGGGCCAGAACCCTCCTCACCGGAGCACAATCCGAGGGGAGCCCGGAGTCCACGGAAGATAAGGCATTCAACGTCTACCTCCGCCGGCTCTACACAGCCCCCGCCAGCGGCGAACTGCTGGCCATGGACTCCAAAGCCCGGCTCTTCCCACCCGGGATGAGACGCTTCATCCAAACCCGGGACGACACCTGCCGCACACCCTACTGCGACGCGCCCATACGCCACATCGACCACATCATCCCCTGGCACAACGGCGGACCCACCAGCCTGGAAAACGGCGCCGGGCTCTGCGAAGCCTGCAACCACACCAAAGAAAACCCCGGCCGGAACGCAAAAACAATCCCCGGCAGCCGACATCACCTCGAAATCAGCACCCCCACCGGCCACACCTACCAATCCAAAGCCCCACCACTGCCAGGCCACACGCGCTTTCCGGCAATTTCACCAACACCGCCTTCATCGGCACCCACTTCACCGGCGCCTACTTCACCCGTGCAGGCAGAGGCGCCCGAAACAGCGTCATGGTCACCAGCTTCGCCAGCCTCCCACTTCTCCATGGCTGGGATGCGGCTGGAAAACGACGTGCTGCACCGCATCAGTTGGAACTGACACCGGAGCGGATGCCGGGTACGAGGACCATGTCGAACCAGGGCTATGAAGAACCAGGACTATGTCGAACAGGGGCTATGCCGAACAAGCTTCCTTCAATGCCTGGACCGACTCAGCCGGGACGTCGTCGCCAGCCTCAGCAATCTGGTTCAGCGGAGTCGTGATTTCAGCCGGAACACCGGCGGTGCGGGCAGCAGTGACCAGCCCACTGAGTACCTGCTTGTCCTCAACACTCACCAAACCGTCCTGGACCACAGCACAAATTTGTTTGTTGACCTCCTCGGCAGCAGCAGTTGCTACCTTCGAGGCTGCATCGCTGGCAGCATTCCCGGCTGCTTCCTGCACGGAGCCGCAGCCGGCGAGGAGGAGGAAGAGGGGCACGGCGGACAATGTTGCAAGGCGGCGATTCATGCGTTCCAGCCTAACAATCCCAACCGGAGTGCAGGCTGGGGATGGCCTGGCTGCCCGCACCAACGCCCGAACCCATCCTGCCCCTTTCACAGATAACGTAATGATTGACATGACATAACTCACATTCTGTAAGCTTGATTGAAAGTCACGCAGCCGGCTTCCCTCGCACTATTTCGGGAGGTCCGCATGGCCCCCAATTCCCTCAAATCCGAGATCCTCCTCGCACATGGAGTCGCGGCTGCTGTCGCTCGAAGAAGAGCAGCAGGGCACCATGTCGCGCCCAACAAACCCGACGCCCTCCTCGGGGCGATAGCCGTACGGCAACTGTTCCACCGTTGGCCTTTGGTTCCATCCCGCGAGCTTGAGCGCATCCGCCACGTCCTCATCCATTGCGACCAGCTGGGCTCGGCCGATACCCATCATTTGTCCGAGCCGGCCCAAGCGCTTCTGGAGCTCATCAACAACGAGTTGGATCGGCGTCGCGCATTTGGTCATCAGCAAGGGGCCAACACGCAGGGGGCCGAAACAGATACGGCAGAGGCAATGCAGCCGGGTGCCGCTTAATGGCGGGGCATTTCGAAGTCGTTGACGCCACTGGCGGCGACTGCAGGGTACGCCTCGTCGATGACGACGGGATCGAACTCGCGCTAACCGTCACTTATAGGGACAAAGGCGCAGCAGCCAAGGCTATTTACACGCTGAGGGAAATCGCAGCGAGTGGCCTCATCGAGGACCACACATCGACGTTTCCCTCGCCTCACTGAGCCGCATTAGCGGTTGCTCCCGCGGGGGAACAACCGCTAATACTGCAACCGACCCAAAGAGCCGTGCCGGCCTATGCCCGAACGATTGGCAGTCCTGCCGTCGGGAAGACGCTGGGAAAGATCGACGGCGGCGGGACGGGTACAGTCTCCAGCGGCACCGTAATGGTGTCCGCGCTGACGGTGACGTCGTGATCCCGAACCCGAATCAGCAGTGGTTCATCGCTGTAGCCCGAGCCGGTAACGAGCGCCAGCGCGATGGATCCCTGAATGAGTTCCACAGACAGCAAGCGACCACGCACCTTGAGCCGGAAGGAGAGGCCGTCCCACTCCACGGGCAGCCGCGGATCGAAGCGCAGCACCTCGCCCTGGTCACGCATTCCGGCGAAACCACAGACCAACGAGCTCCAAATTCCGCCGGTGGACGCGATGTGGACGCCATCGATCGTGTTGCCGTGTGAGTTGTCCAGGTCAATGAACAACGCTTCGGTGAAATGCTTCAGTGCGACGTCGCCATACCCAACTTCGGCAGCCATGATGCCCTGCACGCAGGCGGACAGGGTGGAGTCGCCGGTGGTGATGGGATCGTAGAAGTCGAAGGCACGCTGCTTTTCCTCGGCTGAGAAGTCCTGCCACTGGAGGAACATGGCTAGGACGGTATCGGCCTGCTTAAGGACCTGGTGCCGGTAGATCACCAACGGGTGGAAGTTCAGCAGGAGAGGGTACTTGGACTTGGGCGTATTCCAATCCCAAGGCTCCAAGGTCATGAAGTCGTTGTCCTGGCTGAAGACCTCCAAGTGAGGATCGTAAGGGAGGGACATGCGCTCGGCAGCTTGGCGCCACACCAAGCGTTCCGTGTCAGCAATGCCCTCGTGTTCCAAGGCAGCGGCAGCTCGGAGGTTAAACCGTGCCATGACGTTGGTATAGAGGTTGTCGTTGACCACTGCGGTGTATTCATCGGGCCCGGTGACGCCGTGGATGTGGAAGAGGCCATCCTTGCCGAAGAAGCCCAGGGAGACCCACATGCGCGCCGTCTCAATGAGCAGGTCGGCACCGATGTCGGCGCGGAAGCTGGCGTCGCCGCTGGCCCACTCGTAGCGGTTGGCGGCAAACGCGATGGCCGCTGCGATGTGGAATTGGGCTGTTCCGGCGGCGTAGTAGGCACTCGCTTCCAGGCCATTGATGGTGCGCCACGGGAACAGGGCTCCGTCCACGCTGAGTTCCTTGGCGCGGACACGCGCGTCCGGAAGCATGGCGTGCCGTGATTCGAGCACTTTCCGGGCACCGTCTGGATTGGTGTACGTCAGATAAGGGAGCAGGTAGACCTCCTGGTCCCAGAAGTAGTGGCCCTCGTAGCCGGAGCCACTTACGCCCTTCGCGGGAATGCCGGCGACCCCGGCGCGGGCTGTTGCCTGGGCCAGCTGGAAGAGCGCCCACCGCACGGCCTGCTGGAGTTCGGGCTGGCCGCCGATTGCCACGTCCGCGGTTGTCCAGTACTGGCTGTAGTGGGCCTGGCTCTGCGCGAGGATTTCGGAGAACGGCACCAGGTTTGCCTCGGCGTCCGCCGTCAGGCTCTCGCCACCGTCGTCATCGTCCGTCAGGGTGCGCCCGGCCACGACGTAGCTGACCGTTTTCTCCAGACGGAACGCTTCACCGCTGTTGATGGCCAGGACGTAGCGGACAGACGATTCGTCCTCGGCCACGACAGTCTCGAAGGGCTGGCCTTCCGCGGAGATCCAGTGATCCACGGCCATCGCGATGCGCTGGCGGGATTCGGAGGTCTCCCATGCCAGGCGCAAGGAGCCATCGGCGCCCTGGAGGTGCAGCGGCAACAGGACACGGCCGGCGTGCCGGCCGGATCGCCTGGGGTCATGGACCGAGTGGTCCTCCACAGGCTGGTCCTGGCGGTTTACGACGCCGGAAACGATGTCCGCGGACACGTCGCGGTCAGCGCTGACGGTCAGTTCCAGGCCAAGACATCCGCGCGAATCGAACCCGACGGCGCGGCGTTCCACCGTGGTGACCGTAGCGCCGGAGCGGCAAGCCCACGTGGTGGTTTCCTCATAGACGCCTGTGGAGAAATCCACACTTCGGTGATAGTCCAGCACCGTGGATTCTGCCAGGCTCAGGGCCTCGCCATCGATTGATACCGTGAAATTGTTGGCGTCCGGGACGTACACAATCCGCTGGCCCGTACGCGCAAAGCCGTACGCATTCTCGGCATGCTTGATGTCCCAGATTTCGTGGAAGCCGTTGATGAACGTGCCGGGAAGTTCGCCGTCGCCACGCGTGGAATGGGCGCCACGGACGCCAAGGTGGCCGTTGCCAAGGGCGAACAGCGTTTCCAGGGTTCCCTCGTCACCGGGGACGTGGATACTTTCCACGAGCTTCCAAGGCTCGCAGGGAAAGCGCAGCCGATCAGAGCTGATGAGTGCCATGGGCTAAAGAGGTCCTTCGAAAAGTAGGGTCAGAGAAGATCGATGAGGTCGTCGACCACAAGCGTGGCGCCGGCGTCGAGCAGTGTTTGGCGGCCAGCGCCGCGGTCCACGCCGATGACGGCCTGGAAGTTGCCGGCACTGCCGGCCTGCACGCCGGAAACGGCGTCTTCCACCACGATGCATTCCTGGGTGGGGACGTCCAGCAGGGACGCAGCGTAGGTGAACGTGGCCGGGTCAGGCTTGCCCGGAAGTCCGACGGCGGCGGCCACCTGGCCATCGACGACCACCGTGAAGTGGTGGTCAAGTCCAGCAGCCTTCAGTACGGCGGGGGCGTTCCTCGAAGAGGACACGACGGCGACCTTGAGTCCCAGCTCAAGCGCGGCGTTGATGAACTTGACCGAGCCGGGGAAGGGCTCGACGCCGCGGGTGTCCACGATCTCGTTGAAGATTGCGTTCTTGCGGTTTCCCAGGCCCTGCACGGTTTCGTTCGTGGGGGCGTCGTCCAGCGGACCTTCCGGCAGCGTGATGCCGCGCGAGGTCAGGAAGTCCCGGACGCCGTCGAAGCGTGGCTTGCCGTCGATGTGATCGAAGTAGTCGCTTTCCTGGTATCCCTGCGGGTGCCCGGCATCGGCGAGGTAGGAGTCGAACAGCTCCTGCCAGGCTTGCTCGTGTACCACGGCAGTGGGCGTCAGCACGCCGTCGAGGTCGAACAAGAGCGCCGAAGCACCAGTCCAGGCATTACGAAGATCAGTCATGTGCATAGTTCCGTTCAGCGCTTGTGGCGCGTGGTTTTGCGTTCGATGAGCTTGGTATCGAGCAGGTGGTTGGAGGGTGGGTTGGGGGGATCTGTATTCAAAAGTCGTTCGCACAGCAGGTTCGCGGCGAAGGCACCTTGGTCGGCAACGGGTTGCGCCACAGTGCTCAGTCCAAGGAACCAGCTCATGGGGTGGTCATCGATTCCGATCACGGAAACGTTCTTGGGCACGGACAGGCCATGCTCCCGCAAGGCCATCAGCGCGCCGAACGCTGCTTCGTCACAATGGGCGAACACTCCAGTGGGCCGTGCGCCGCGGGTGATGAGTTCGGTCATTGCCCGGCGGCCGTCGTCGATGCTTGGCCCGGCAGCCACCACAAGGTCCGGGTGGACGGTGAGGTGGTGTTCATCCAGTGCACGCCTGAAGCCGTGGAACCGTGGGGTCTCAGTCACAACGGAGTGATCATTGCTCGAGAGAACGGCCAAGTCCCAATGGCCCAGCCCCAGCAGGTGTTGGGTGGCCTGCCAAGCTGCGTGCTCGTCATCGATACCAACATTGTCCCACGGAACATTCCGCATGCCCACGCTGGCGACTGGCAGCCCGGAAGCCTCCAAGGCTTCCACTTCCCCGGGGTCGAGGTCAACATTGAGCAGGAGCAGCCCGTCCACCCTTTGCGCCAACCGTTCAAGATCGCCGAAGACCTGCTTACGCACGCTGGTCTTGTTCCGAAGGCTGATCAGGACGGTGTCGTAGCCGCTGTCGCCGAAGACCTCTTCTGCCGCTTCCACCGCCTGCGCGAAGAACCAGGCTGTAGCGGTGGGGGCGATGATGGCCACGGAACCCGTCCTGCCACCCGCCAGTCTGGATGCTGCTGCCGAGGCTTTGTAGCCCAGCTTGTTTGCGGCTTCCGCCACTTGCCGTTGGGCCTTTTCGGAAACGTTGGGGAGATTCCTCAGAGCCCTGGACACCGTACAAATGGACAATCCGGAGAGGACTGCGACGTCCTGGATTGTCACCCTGTGAGTCCTAACCATGCAACACGGCCTCAACCCTTTCCATACTCGATTACACGTTGGGATAGCGGCACTGCACCCGGGGAGAGCTCCCACATTGGGGCGGCCGCAAGCCAAAAGTGTAAGCGCTTACAATTTTGTCATTCAATACTGTGTGGTCGAATGCGAATTTGTGACGCGAATCTCACGGAAAGGTTGATTCTGAGGGGCTAATGCCGTCTAATCCAGAGCCTGCGCCTAAGCTCCCGTTCGCCTTCCGTGCCCGTTCAAGACCGTCCGTGCCCGTTCAAAACCCTCAGTGACCGTTCAAAACCCTCAGTGCCCGTTCAAAACGTAGTACCGAAGGAACGCGCTGACATCCACCAGCTCCGCAGGCTCGATCCTGTGCCCCATCCCCGGGTAGGTACGCGCCGTCAAAGCCACGTTCGCGTGCAGCCACTCGTCGGTGTGGGCGATGGCGTCTTCATTGATCACCGGGTCCGCCTTGTCGCGGCCCCAAAAGAACGGCGGCGGCGAATCGAAGGATTCGCTGAGCGCCAGGAGGTCGTTGTCCAGGACGAACCCAGACAGGCCAACCGTTGCCTTGAAAGCGTGGGGCCGCAGCCGCAGGAGCGTGCTGGCCATGGCCATTCCCTGCGAGTAGCCGAGCAGGCTAACGCTGCTGTGGTTCTCTTTCACGGTGTTGATCCAGTTGAAAACGGAGTTGGTTGAAGTGATGACGTCGGCGAAGTCGTTAGTCAGGAAGTAGTCCAGGAGGAACCAACCGTAGTGGTCGCCAATTTCCTTCGGGCCGCGAAGGGCCGCACAAGTGAATTCCGCGGGAAGAAACGGAAACAGGTCCACCATGCGCTGCTCGCTGGTGCCGTAGCCATGCATCATCACCAGCAACGGGGTGCCCCCACGCTGGTTTTCGGGCTTCGACCAGACCACTGAATCCATGGAACGAGCCTAGTAGACTGGCCGCATGACACCGCAGGAACTGGCCAACCTGGCCCATCTGCGGCGCGCTCGCGATTTCATCGATCGCGAGTACGCGCGACCCTTGGATGTGCCCACCATGGCGGCCGGCGCCCTCATGTCCCCCGCGCATTTCTCCCGCCAGTTCAAGGCCGCGTACGGTGAATCTCCCTACAACTACCTCATGACCCGGCGCATCGAACGTGCCATGGCCCTGCTGCGGGCCGGAACCAGCGTCACCGATGCTTGCATGGAGGTGGGCTGTACATCCCTGGGCTCCTTCAGTTCACGCTTCACGGAGATCGTCGGCGTAACGCCCAGCGAATACCGCTCGCGCGAGCACCATGCAGTGAAGGCGATGCCCACCTGCATCGCGAAGCAGCAAACGCGCCCTGAAAGAAACGGCAATAAGAACCTGAGCAGGATTGAAGAAGCGCCCGTCTCACAGCTGCAATAGCGTGTGAGACATGAACATTTCATTGAAGTATGCACACGTCACCGTCAACGATGTCGATGAGTCGCTCGCCTTCTACCGCGACGCCCTCGGCCTGGAAGTCCGGAACGACGTCGGCTCGGACGGCCAGCGCTGGGTCACCCTGGGCAGCGATGCGCAGCCGGACCTCGAACTCGTTCTTTCCCCTCCGCACGCCGGCCGCTCCCAGGCTGATGGCGACGCCATCCAGGAGCTGCTCACCAAAGGCGTCATGCCCATGCTCGTCTTCAACACGGACGATCTCGACGCGACGTTTGAAAAGCTGCGCGCGTCGGGTGCCGAAGTGCTCCAGGAGCCGATTGTGCAGCCTTGGGGTCCCCGCGACTGCGCCTTCCGCGATCCATCCGGGAACATGATCCGCATCAACCAGGGCTAACGCCCCAGTATCAGTACGACGACGGCGGGTACCCGGCGCACTTACCGGGCCTGCCGCCGTCGTGCTTTCCGCAGGTCGTCGTACTTTCCGCGGAATGTGGGGTGCTTTTCCCGGTTCCGCAGCCACCAATCAGTGGCTCAACAGGCCCGCGCTTGAGCGTTCGCCGTACTCGTGCGTCGAGGCGATGGCGGCGGAAACGACATCGGAGAGCCTGAGCCGCCGGTTGTAAGCCTGACGTTGAAGACGTTCACCCGTGCCGCGGCGCAGGATCTTCGCCACGCCGGACCGGGCGAGTGCCAGGTCCCCGGATCTAGTCAGCGCCCCGCGTACGTGCCTCAACAAGGCCCCCGCTACATCCGCAGCAGGATAGGGCCGGTGGTCCGTCGGGTGTATCAGTTGATCGTTGATGCCAAAGCGGCTGGACCGCCAGTTGGCCATGCGCAACAGGCTGGTCAAAGCGTCCGACGGCGGCTCCCCCTTCCGCCATTGTGTCGCCGCAGTCTCCACCAAAGCCCGGGCAATCACCGCGATGGTGAGTGCGTCCTCGGCGTACAGGCAGACGTCGGCGATCCGGAGTTCAACAGTGGGATGGCCTCTGGAAAGGCGGGCATCGAAGTAGATCATGCCCTCGTCCAAGGGGACGCCTGTGCCCAGGAGGTTCGCGAGCACCCCGCGGTAGCCTTCTGCCGAACCGAAGACATCCATTGGCCCGGCCGTGGGCCACCTGTTCCAAATTTGGGTCCGGTAACTGGCAAAGCCTGTGTCGGAGCCCATCCAAAACGGAGAATTGGCACTCAATGCAAGGAGCACAGGCAGCCATTGGCGCATCCTGTCCAGGACGCCCACGCCTTCATCCGGCGATTCGATCGCCACGTGGACGTGGAATCCGCAGGTTAGCTGCTCGCGCGAAATAAGGCCGAACTCGGTGCCCATGGTTGCGTAGCGTTGATTGCCCAGGGTGGGCGTCGCATGGAATTCGGGGGGTGTGGCCAAGGCTGCCACCCTGGCGCCCAAGGTCCGTGCAGCCGAGTCGGCCAATGCCCGGCCAAGGCGGATCTCGTCGCGAAGCTCCGCTGCTGTCCGGCAAGGCCGGGAATTCACCTCAATCTGTTCCTGTTTGAACTCGGACTTGAGGGAATCCCCGGCTTCCGGATAAGTTGCCGCGTTCATGTGGGGTTGGGCAGCTATGTCCAGAATGCCGGCAGCAAGCGGAAGCGGCATCCCGTCAACGGGATCTGCGATCAGCAACTCTTCCTCGACGCCAAACGTACGCATAGCTACCCTCCCCGCAGTAACGAAATTAGATGCCGTGGTTATCCCACGTGGCGCGGAACCTCCATCTGGAAACCGCAGCGGCAATGGAGCACCTGCGTTTGCAGATAGACCTCGAACAGGCTCGGGCCGTCCGGGTCGTCGGTGCTACGGGGTGGCTCGATGATGCTCTCCGAGGGGCGTCCCAACGTCATGGGCTCGCCGCAATGCGTGCAGCTGAACCACAGGCCGGATGCGGACGTAGACAGGAATTCGGCTTGGATCTCCGGTACTAGTTCAACCAGGGGCACGGGGTGGGCGTAAAACGTATCGCACTCACTGCAGGTATAGCTGACTTCAACGATTTCGGATTGGTTCGGTTCTGCTTCTACGACGGTCTCAACAAAAATGTACGAATCAGTATTGCAAACAGTGCACCAAGGCCGTGTGGCGGTGTCAAAAGTTGCGGGTTTCGCCCCAACCATGGGTTTAGGGGCGGGAATAGGGGATCCAAGCGTCATTGCCATTCTCCTTTATGCACGTATCCACCGCGAGGTGGGTTCCGACAACATATTGAATCGCGTCGGGAGAAGCTGATTGCTCCTCGAGGAGGCCTGCATGGATGCACGCGGCGAGCCGGCCGATTGTGGCCACAGCTTAAGGTGCAGTTCTTGGACCATCTTGGATGGCTTCAGGTCATGAGTCTCCAAGGGCTATCTGCTTAACCCACCTATGAATGTAGTTCATCAGTGGCGGGCGTCACAAGTGTGCAAGGTCCGTCACAGGTCCTAACGGTGGGGATGAAAACTCCGGCGACGGCCCTTAGGGCTCAAAGTGCGCTACGGGAGCTTCGGCCGCCACAGCCTTGATGAGCTGCTCAGCCACGTCCCTGAGTTTTTGGTTGCGACCGTTGGAAGCCTTGGTGAGGATCCTGAAGGCCTCATCCTGGCTACAGCGGTTTTGGCCCATAATGATGCCGCAGGCCAAGTCGATCACTGTCCTGGACTGCATTGCCGCCTGAAGATCCTCGGCATGCTGCTGCTTGACGCCGATCCTCACGGCCAACCTCAATGAACGCTCGGCCTGGCTGGCGTACAACTCACAATTCCGGATTGTCTCGTCGTCGTAGACATTGGCCTTCGGGGCGAAGAAGTTCAGGGCTGCCGTAGCCCCCTCATCCAACTCCAGCGGGACGCAAAGGGCCGACAGGTGCCCCCGTTCCGCGATGACAGTACAGTACTCGGACCACCTTTCCTCCTTGGAGGTATCGGGCACATGCACCGTGGCATGGGTGCGCATGGCCTCCAGGCAGGGGCCATCGCCGTAAGCTTGCTGAACTTCATCGATCAGCCTCGCTTCATGGGTACTTCCGGCCACGGTTGCAGTGCGGCGTCGCCTGCTCAAAGTGATGCCGCACAGGACGTCCAGGCCTACGGCTTCGGAGACGGAGGCCGCGGAGAAGACGGCAAGATCATGCAGGAATCCTGCTACATCATCGCTGTCGATCACCAAGTCCTGAAGTTGTTCAGGCACCGAAACATCGTCAAGCGATGGGACAGTATCCGGCGGCGCTGGGACATCGTCCGGCACCGCAAAATCAACGTGCATTTCGTCCATGATTCAGTTTACGATCGTCCGGAGCCAACTCGTCACTCCCGGAAGAACAAGCTCCAGAATCCTTGCATCTGCCGTGCACCTATGTGCACAATCTAGCTAGAGTCCGCATTGCCGGACAGGCTTTACAGCTCATGCAGACGGGCACCCCGCATTAACAATGCAGAGGTAAATCCCATGTCGGCCCAGCCCGAGTCAAGAGTTCCCGACGAAGCCCACCAACCAGACGACCCCCTATGGTGTACACACTGCAATACTGACCAACATTTGGTGGTGGATTCGATCCAATCGCACTATCCTCCCTCCCCCAACACAGTAGATGTGGCCTACGAATGCCGCGCCTGCAATTACTCCTACGACCAGACCGCCACGGTACAAAGAGTGGCCGTCGTCCTGAACCGCCCCGGGGTTTCCCAGGGAGTACTGCAGTTCGGGGGCCAGTACTTGCATTGTGGGGAACCCATGAGGACCAGTAGTTGCGAGCTACGGCGGATCCAGGCCCCGCTTGTCCTGAAGCGTGGGGGCCAACTACGCATGTACGAGGTCATCATCAATACCCGCATCCTCCGCTGCCCGTGCGGCTTCCGCATGGAAATCCCGGACTAGATGCGGTAATCACGCCCCTAGCAACGAAACCAGTTTTAACAGAGGTAGAGGAACAGGAAGGGAAAACATGCAGACCGATTCAAAGAAGGACGAGTCTCCAGTTACCGGGACTGATCACAGGCCGGTTAGAAAGCACAAGCTTCCGGATCCGCCGGACCCGGACAATCTTCCGATCGACTACCCAGGCTCCGGGTGGGACATCAGCAGGTACTCGCCCAGCGTCGCGCGCGAACTTCATCGGCGTACCACGCACCTACGGGGCGTTTGACCTTGAGTGACTTCCCGCCGGACCCTTCGCAACCGGATCCCACCAGGAAAGATCCCACCAGGGAACCGGGACCCACACCGGAGCCGGTTCCCTTGCCGGAACCAGGACCTCCCCCGGTCCCGGACCCGACGCCGGGGCCAACAGTGCCGTCACCACCGGCGCGGCCAGATACTGGACAACCGCCTGGACAGCCACCTCTTTAGGAGGTTTCCAACCCCATAGACCGGATCCTGGCAAATCCCCCAGTCAGGACCCGAAGGAGGGCATGCCGCACTACAGGGAGTGTGGCATGCCCTTTCGCGTGCCCGAAACTTTGGCGTGCCCGAACTTTGGCGCGCCCCGTAGCCAGCCAGCCTCAACGCCCTACTGAACAGCTAACCCCCATCCAATCTTTGTTTATGTTGGTTTCTATTGACTTACCAACACAAACAAAGATAGAGTCAAGCAATTCCACATCGTTGTGACAGCAGTCACCTGATGGGCTGCACTGACAAATGGCTTTACCGCAATGGAGGGTAAGTGTTCGCTGAAGAGCGCCAACAACTGATCTCCGCACTCGTCGCAGAGCGCGGACGGGTGAGCGTCACTGACCTCGCCGACCGTTTCAGCATCACCACGGAAACCATCCGCCGTGATCTCGCAGCTCTCGAAGTTTCGGGGAGCCTGCGCCGCGTTCATGGTGGGGCTGTCCCCTCGGACCGCTTGAGTACCCGCGAGGAAAGCATCCTGGAGCGCGCCATCCAGCGCCAATCCGAGAAACACCGCATCGCAGCTGCCGCGCTCGCCCTGATTCCGGAACTCACCACGGGCAGCATCCTGCTGGACGCAGGCTCCACAACCGAGACCCTGGCAGACCTGCTCGCGCAGCGGACGCCCGCAGCCAACGGCAACGAAGAACTCGTGGTCATCACCCACGCCATTCCCATTGCCGGCAAGCTTTCCTCCACAGCGGGCATCGCCCTTCAGATCCTGGGTGGCCGGGTACGCGGGCTGACCCAGGCCGCCGTCGGACAGTCCACAGTGGAGGCCGCTTTCAGGCTTCGTCCTGACATCGCCTTCGTCGGCGCAAACGGCATCCACGCCACCTTCGGGCTCAGCACGCCCGATCCTGAAGAAGCCGCGGTAAAAGCCGCCTTCGTCAAGTCAGCCCGCCGCGTTGTGGCATTGGCCGATTCTTCCAAGCTGGACGCCGAGACATTGGTCCAGTTCGCCACCCTGAAGGATGTTGACACTTTGATTACAGACAGTGAACCCTCCGCTGAACTCAGCGCAGCCCTGGCCGAAGCCGGCGTTGACGTGGTGATCGCATGATCGTCACACTCACGGCCAACCCAAGCCTGGACCGCACGGTGGAGCTTCCGGCACCACTGGCCCGCGGCGAGGTACAACGTGCCGTCGCCGTCCACCAGGAGTCGGGCGGAAAAGGCGTCAACGTTTCCCGCGCCCTGGTGGCTTCCGGCCTCGAAACACTTGCCGTCCTTCCAGGCGCTGACTCGGATCCGGTACTTTCCGGACTGCACGACGCCGGTGTGCCGTTCGCTGCCCTGCCCATCGGTCAGGCGCTACGCAGCAACGTCACCCTCACCGAACCGGATGGCGTCACCACCAAGATCAACGAACCCGGCCCGGAGCTGAGCGACGAACAGCAGGAAGCCCTGATCGGGCTGCTGCTGGAGCGCTCCCGTGGCGCCAGCTGGGTGGTTCTCGCAGGCTCGCTCCCACCAGGAGTGCCCGCGGATTTCTACGCCACAATCGCTCGTCGGCTCCGGTCGAACACTGATGGATCGGCCATCCCCGGCATCGCCATCGACTCTTCCGGGGCTCCGCTTGCGGCAGCTTTGAAAGGCGATGCCGCAGGAAAACCCGATCTCCTCAAGCCCAACGCCGAAGAGCTCGCAGAGCTCGCTGCCGCTGCCGGCTTCGCCATTGTCTCCACCGCCGAAGAACTGGAAGCCGACCCGGCACGAGCCGCCCAAGCTGCTGCCGCCGTCGTCGAAAGCGGTGTGGGCGCCGTTCTGGCAACACTCGGATCCAAGGGCGCAATCCTGGTGACGGCCGATGGGGCGTGGCTTGCCACGCATCCTCCCATCCAGGCCGTCAGCACGGTGGGCGCCGGGGATTCTGCACTGGCCGGCTACTTGCTGGCTGCTATCCAAGGCGGTTCCGCCCAGGACTGCCTTCGTCAGGCCGTGGCACATGGTGCCGCTGCTGCTTCGCTGCCGGGCTCCACTGTCCCTGCAGTCCACCAGACAACCCCCAACGCCGTAACCATCACGGCCCTCCAGAAGGACTAACAGTGACCCAGCTGATCACACCCCAATTGGTCATCCTCGACCAGAACCTGGGCGACTCCCCTGCCGACGTCATCCGCGTCCTGGCCGGCAAAGTCGCCACTGCTGGCCGTGCTACCGAGGTTGAAGGGCTCTTCACTGATGCCTTCGCCCGCGAGCAGAAAACCGCTACCGGCGTGCCCGGCGGCATAGCGATTCCGCACTGCCGCTCGGCCGCAGTCACCGAGCCCGCCCTTGCCATGGCCCGCCTGTCCCACAAGGTGGACTTCGGCGCCAAGGACGGCCCGGCGGACCTCATCTTCTTCATTGCCGCCCCGGACGGCGCTGACCAGGAGCACCTGAAGTTGCTCTCCAAGCTGGCCCGCTCCCTCATCAAGAAGGACTTCACGGCAGCGTTGCGCGCGGCAGCCACTGAGCAGGACATCGTGGACCTCGTTGATGGGGCCTTGGCGGACAAGCCCGCTGCAGCTGCAGCTGCTCCGGCCACCGAAGCTGCTGCAGCACCCGCTGCCGCTGGGGCCACTGCCGGATCAACCACGAGTGCGGCTGCCGGACCCAAGCGCATCGTCGCCGTTACAGCGTGCCCCACCGGCATCGCCCACACCTACATGGCTGCTGACTCGCTCGTTGCCGCTGCCCAGGAAATGGGCGTGGATCTCCAGGTTGAGACGCAGGGCTCCTCCGGGGCCAAGCCGCTGGATCCGGCCATCATTGCCGCTGCTGACGCAGTGATTTTCGCTGTCGACGTGGACGTCCGCGGCAAGGAGCGCTTCGCCGGAAAGCCGGTCATCAACGCTCCGGTCAAGCGCGGCATCGATGAACCCACCAAGATGGTCCAGGAAGCGTTGGCTGCTGCGGATGATCCGCACGCACGCCGCGTCCCGCACTTCGGTGCCGAAGAGCAGGCCGAGCGTGCTGCTGAGGAAAAGGGCGAGCACATCGGCCAGAAGCTCAAGCGCGCACTCCTCACTGGTGTTTCGTACATGATCCCGTTCGTCGCCGGTGGCGGCCTGCTGATTGCGATCGGCTTCCTGCTTGGCGGCTACGAAATCACGGGCTTCGCTGACAAGATGCTGGTTCAGAACAGCATCTTCAACCTGCCCACCGAGTTCCCGGACAACGCCTGGGGTCCGCTTGGAGCCTACATCGGTGCTGTGCTGTTCAAGATCGGCGCACTGTCCCTCGGATTCCTGGTTCCCGCGCTGGCCGGCTACATCGCCTACGCCATCGCTGACCGTCCCGGCATTGCCCCCGGTTTTGTCGCCGGCGCTGTATCCGGGTTCATGGGCGCAGGCTTCCTCGGGGCCATTGTTGGCGGTCTGCTGGCCGGCTACATCGCCTTCCAGATCGGCAAACTCGATGTTCCCCGCTGGCTGCGTGGCCTGATGCCTGTGGTCATTATTCCGTTGCTCGCCTCCCTCGTGGCCTCCGGCCTGATGTTCCTGATCCTTGGTGCTCCGATCGTGGCACTGACCAAGGCACTGAACACCGGCCTTTCGGGCCTCACCGGCGCAGGCGCAATCGTCCTCGGCATCATCCTCGGCCTCATGATGTGCTTCGACCTTGGTGGTCCGGTCAACAAGGTTGCGTACTCCTTCGCTGTTGCGGGCCTCGGCACGGCAACGGTGGCAAACCAGGCACCGTGGCAGATCATGGCCGCCGTGATGGCAGCGGGCATGGTTCCGCCGCTCGCCATGGCCCTGGCTACCGTGCTGGACAAGAAGCTGTTCTCCTTGGCTGAGCGTGAAAACGGAAAGGCCGCCTGGCTTCTGGGTGCATCCTTCATCTCCGAGGGCGCCATCCCGTTCGCAGCTGCTGACCCGCTTCGCGTCATCCCCGCCAGCATGGTGGGTGGCGCCGTAACCGGTGCCCTGTCCATGGCCTTCGCGGTCACGTCCAAGGCTCCGCACGGTGGCATCTTCGTGTTCTTCGCAATCGACAACTTCCTGTTGTTCTTCCTGTCGATCGCTGTCGGTGTGGTCATCACCGCGCTCCTTGTAATTGCCCTCAAGCGCTGGGCTGTCCGCAAGCCGGTTGAGGCCGAGGCAGTTCCCGTCCCAGCAGGCGTGTAAGTCCCGGCAGGCGTGTAAGCGCCGGCAGATAACCCGTCAGCCCAACAGCACCCAAGCAATCAGAGGACCAGATACATGCAGACCTTCTCAGGCGTAGGCGTAGCTCCCGGGCGCGTCCTGGCACCGGTAAAGCAGATGCCGAAACCGATCCAGGAGCCGCACCCGAACGTCAACATTCCTGCCGACGTCACGGTTGAATCGCAGGGGCAGCGCATCAAGGACGCTGCCAAGGCGGTTCAGGCTGAACTGAGGGCCCGTGCGGCTACGGCCAACGGAGAAGGCAAGGAAGTTTTGGAAGCAACGGCTTTGATGGCCGCCGACCCCATGCTGGTGAAATCGGCCATCAAGCTGTTGTCTCCTGAGGCTCCAGGTGGTGCACGGACTGCTGAACGTGCAATCTGGGAGGCTGGCGGAACGGTGGCTGAGACCCTCAAGGGCCTGGGCGGGTACATGGCCGAGCGCGTGGCGGACGTCCTCGACGTCCGGGCACGCATAGTGTCTGAGCTCCGGGGCCTGCCGGCACCGGGGATCCCGGCCTCCGATGTACCGTTCATTCTGGCGGCTGAGGACCTGGCGCCTGCTGATACTGCCACGCTGGACCCATCCAAGGTAGTCGCGCTGATTACCTCCAGCGGCGGGCCGCAGTCGCATACAGCCATCCTTGCCCGTGCTCTCGGCTTGCCCGCCGTTGTAGCCGCGCTGGGCGTGGACGAGATTGCGGATGGCACCGAGGTCTATGTGGACGGCGCCGCAGGCACCATCACAGTTGAGCCCGGTGAAGACCTGCGGTTGGCTGCCAAGGCGTGGGCCACCCAGGCTTCCACGCTGGCGGCCTTCAGCGGGAACAACACCATGGCCGACGGTTTCCGGGTGCCGTTGTTGGCAAACGTTGGCACGGGTGCGGATGCGGTCAAAGCGGCCGACGCCGGCGCCGAGGGCGTTGGACTTCTGCGGACGGAATTCTGCTTCCTGGACCGCGACGACGAACCCACTGTGGAGGAACAGATCGCGGCTTACGGAGCCGTTTTTGCAGCCTTCCCGGGTAAGAAAGTTGTGGTCAGGACCCTGGACGCGGGCGCGGACAAGCCGCTGCCGTTCCTCACCAACGCCGACGAACCGAACCCCGCACTCGGTGTCCGCGGATACCGCACGGACCTCACGTCCCCCGGCGTCCTCGAACGGCAGCTCGAGGCCATCGCCGCGGCCGAAGCAGCCAACAACGCCGAGGTCTGGGTCATGGCGCCCATGATCTCGACGGCGGACGAGGCCGCGCGGTTCGCCACGCTTTGCGCCGCCGCCGGGCTCAAAACCCCTGGTGTCATGGTGGAGGTTCCGTCGGCAGCGCTGACCGCCGCCACTGTTCTGCGCGAAGTGAGCTTCGCGTCCCTCGGCACCAACGACCTCACCCAGTACGCCATGGCAGCGGACCGTCAGCTTGGGCCGCTCGCCACGCTGAACGATCCGTGGCAGCCCGCAGTTCTGCAGTTGGTCAAGCTAACGGCCGACGGCGCCGCGCAGGTCAGCGGCGAAAGCGGCACGGCCAAGCCGGTTGGCGTCTGCGGTGAGGCAGCAGCGGACCCGGCACTCGCCGTCGTACTCGTTGGACTTGGCGTGGCGACGCTGTCGATGAGTGCCCGGGCGCTTGCCGCCGTCGCGACCGTACTTGCCACTGTGACTGTTGCCCAGGCGCAACAGCTGGCAGCGATTGCCTTGACGGCCCCCAACGCAGCCGCGGCACGCAGCGCGGTCCGGGCCCAGCTTCCCATCCTGAACGAGCTCGGCCTCTAGACTTCCCCACAACCACCCACATCAAAGGAGCACCAATGCCTGAACGTACCGCCACCATCGCAAGCCGCGTCGGCCTCCACGCCCGCCCGGCAGCCATCTTCGCTGAAGCCGCAGGCGACCTTGACCTTGAGGTCACCATCGCCCGCGAAGGCGAGCCTGCCGATGACGCCATGGACGCAGCCAGCATCCTGTCCCTCATGAGCCTGGGCGCCTCCCACGGCGACGTCGTAGTGCTGCGTGCCGAAGGCGAAGGGGCAGAAGCAGCCCTGGACAGCCTGGTGAAGATCCTCGAAACGGACCACGACGCCGAGTAGGACCGCTAAACCACCCAGCGACACGTAAAAGGCCTGAAGACACCTCGATTTGGGTGGCTTCAGGCCTTTTTTGTGTCCTGGACCGGAAGACCCTGGCTCTGCTTCCCTATGAGGAAGGCCGCAATCGAGGCCTCAGTGGGCTTCACGTCCTGCAATTCCCCGGACAGATAGGCCTCCACGATCCTGGGGTCCACGTAGGAAGTACGCGCCACGGTGGGGGTGTTGCCCAGCAGTTGGGCAGCGTCCTTCATGGCCTTCACCAAAGCCTGGGGCCGCGTCATGGTGCCTTCGGACTTCAACAAGGACAGGGCTGCCGCCGCGGTCCCCTTCCAGGTACGGAAATCCTTGGAGGTGTAGGCCGCTCCGGCAATTCCGCGGAGGTACTCGTTGATCATGGCAGCGTCTATCGAAACCCATGAACCATCGGACTGGTAGGCAAGCAAGCGTTCCTTGCCGGGCCGGCGGGCCAGCGGCTCCAGGAAAGCTGCCAGCGCGGGATCCTGGATGGAGATGTCCCACCACTGCCCGCTCTTGCCCGGGAACTTCAGGCCCACGGCATTGTCCTTGATTCGCGCGTGCCGGCACCTGAGCGTGGTGAGTCCGTAGGAGCCGTTCTGACGCATGTAGCTTTCAGAGCCCACGCGGAGAGCGCCCAGATCCATGAGACGCACGGCCGCGGCCAGGGTCTGCTGCCGGGGAGACGAGGTGTCTTTCAAGTGCAGTGTGACAGTCCTGCGCACGCCAGGAAGCACCGAGCCCAATTCCGTGGCCCGCTGGAACTTCTCGGTGTCTTTACGTTCGCGCCACCGAGGGTGGTAGATGTATTGGCTTCGACCCGCCGCGTCCACCCCCGTGGCCTGGATGTGTCCATTGATGTTGGGACTGATCCACACCTCGGTCCACGCAGGCGGGATCGCCAGCGCATTAATGCGCTGGCGATCCTCTTGGCGTACCAGGCTCCCGTCGGGATACCTGTAACTGAACCCTTTGCCGGCCCTGCGGCGTTCAATACCGGGCTTGGAAAGGTCACTTCGCCGAAGCCTTGGCATTTTCAGTGATCGAGTTCAGGGGTGGGCTAGGCTTCGTCGGGATCCGTGACTGCGGCTCCCGCGCTCATGACCTCGGCGTTGATCATCCATACAAGCTGCTCCAGGCGGGCGATGAATTCGTGCAGCAGGTCCGCTGTTGTGGGATCTTCTTCGTCCACCTCGTCATGGACGTCCCGCATGGTCTGGACGGTCCGCTCCACACGCTCGGTGACCAGCTTGACTGCGTTCTTGGTGTTGACCAGCCCTCCGGGGAACTCTTCAAGGCGGGTGCCGGCGGAGATGGTCCCGCTCCGGCCATCTGGCAAGGCGTGAAGGGCCCTCATCCGTTCGGCGGTGTCATCCGCGAATTGACGGGTGGCCGCAACGAGTTCGTCCAGCTGGAGGTGGAGGTCACGGAAGTTCGGACCGACGATGTTCCAGTGCGCCTGCTTGCCCTGGAGCTGTAGCTCGATCAGGTCTGTCAGGACGATTTGAAGGTTGTCTGCAAGCTGCTGTGACGCTTTCATGTTTTCCTCTCCTTGGACGGTCGGTGCAAGCGAAAAACCCTGGTGTCGAATTCCTTCGATGTGGGTCATTCATCAAGTGGCGACTTCAATAACTCTTTCATAAGGTTGCTTAGTAGTACAATGAAGAGTGTTGCTGTTCACATCTGGCGAACTTCACCCCTCGGTGAGGGCCGGAAGTGGTAGCGATAAAAAGTACTTGGAGGCGGTGGAACGCTCCCAAGTAACCGTAGAAGTAAATAGGAATGCATAGTCAGGAATCCAAAGATTCTTTGCGGATTCCCCCAGAAAGGAATGTGCTGACCATGAACACGCTTCTGATCATTGCTGGTGTAGTTGCAATTGTCCTTCTCTTGGTGGGCGGCTTCTCGCAGGCCCTGAACTGGCTGCTGTGGGTAGGCGTCGTCCTCCTCGTTATCGCAGCTATCGGCTGGTTGCTCAGCTTCATGTCGGGCCGCAGGGGACACACGGTATAGAGCGCGCACCGCGGCAATGACCCGCACCGGCCAAGGACTTTGGTCGGCCTGCCGATGAATACCGCGGAACGTGAGGACTGTCCCACTGCAGGCGAACTGCAAGCAGGGGCAGTCCTCCGGCGCATCCGGCACCCGGATACAGGCTCCGGAACGGGCGCTTTAGCCGCCATATTCGCATGAAACGCAGTCTTTTACCCGCCCGTACTGGGAGGAGGTGCCACGTCAGGATCCCGCGGAGTAGGGAACTCGTCCGGCGACTCCGGAACGGGAGAAGTATCCGGGTCCTCCGGAGTGGGCCTGCCCTCAGGTGGCTCCCCCGGTCCGGGAGGCGTACCCGGCGATGGCCGCTCGGGTGTTTCACGCTCCGATCCCTGTCCTGGCAGTTCCTGCTCAGGCGTTGGTGTGCCATAGCCGCCGGCAGCGTCTTCAGGGTCAACGCGGTGTTCGTCCTGACTCATTTCTTCCTCCTTGGAAATCCTTTGAGGCCCCAAAAATTGTTCGAGGAATGCTGACAGTTCGACCGTAGTCCGGTGTAGTGTCGGCGTCCACCAATAGCTATCTGGAGGTGTACGAATGGTAGAGCCGGAGCAGGTTCCCAGGACCGGCAGGAACGAATCCGTTGAAGAACGGATGGACCGCAACTGGATGGAGCTGATCCAGGAACTGCGGGTGCTCCAGACCGGCGTCCAGATCCTGGGAGGCTTCCTGCTGACCTTGCCCTTCCAAGCGCGCTTTGAGCACCTGGACGAGTGGCAACGCGGACTCTACCTCTTCAATGTCATGGCAGCGGCCCTGACAACTGCTTTGATCCTTCTTCCGGTCAGCGTGCATCGCCGCCTTTTCCGCCGGGGACTCAAAGCCACTCTCGTCTCCAGCGCCGATGCCATCACCAAATGGGCCTTGGGCGGCGTAGCCATCCTGATTGTGGGTTCGGCCACCCTGGTCTTCGATGTCACCGCCGGCCGAACAGCAGCCCTGATTGCCGGTGGCTTCATCGTCCTGGTCCTGCTGCTACTCGTTGTGGGCATGCCCATATGGCTGCAGCGGCGGGCCCTGCAAAACGGGAACGGCAAGAGCGGAAATGCACCGTGAGCAAAAGGCACATCAATACGCGAAAGGAAGCGCACCATGCCTGGAAAGAAGAATTCGAGTCTGAAGGACCCGAAGCTATATGAAGAACTCCGCGACGAGGGCGCGTCCAAGGAAAAAGCGGCCCGCGTATCCAATGCTGCGGCCAAGCAGGGACGCAAGGAAGTAGGCCGCAAGGGAGGCAAGTCCGGCGACTACGACGATTGGACCGTGGACAAACTGAAGTCCCGCGCCAAGGAACTCGGAATCAAGGGATACTCCGGCAAGAAGAAGTCCGAGATCATTTCAATGCTGCGGAACCACTAAAGGTTTCGGAACCACCAACGAATAAACAAAGCCCGACGCCGGGTCACGCCTTTTTCTTGGCCCGCGTCTTTGGCTTGCTGGCAGTTTTGCTGGCGGCAGCGTCGTCGTCGGCCGCTTTTTCCTTGCCGCGCTTCTTGTCCAGGCTCCGTTTCAGCGCCTCCATGAGATCGATGACGTCGCCGCCCTCCCCTTCGCCTTCCGTGACACCGAACGTGGCCTCCGTATCCAGCGCTTCGCCCTTTTCGAGCTTGGCCTCGATCAACGTTCGGAGCTGCACCTGGTAATCGTCGGTGTATTCTTCGGGGTCGAAGTCGTGGGCCATGGAATCCACCAGGGCGGAGGACATTTCCAGTTCCTTATCGGAGATCTTGATGTCCGTCTCAAGCGAGGGGAACTTGGCCTCCCGGACTTCATCGCCCCAGAGCAGGGCCTGCAGAAGGAGTACGTCCCCGCGTACGCGCAGGGCTCCGAGCCGTGTCTTCTGCCGCAGGGCGTACTGGACGATTGCAATCCTGTCCGTGTCCTCAAGTGTCTGCCGCAGCAGCATATAGGCTTTGGGGGATTTGGAATCCGGCTCCAGGAAATAACTGCGCTCGTACATGATCGGGTCCAGTTGCTCGGCAGGAATGAATTCCACTACCTCAATTTCGCGGCTGTTCTCTTCCGGCAAGGACTTCAATTCGGCCGCCGTGAGAACAACAGTCCGGCCTTCCTCTTCGTAGGCCTTGTCGATATCTTCGTAAGCAACAACTTCGCCGCAAATTTCACACTTCCGCTGGTACCGGATGCGTCCCCCGTCCTTATTGTGGACTTGGTGAAGGCCAATATCGTGGTCCTCCGTGGCGCTGTAAAGCTTCACTGGTACGTTGACCAGACCGAACGCGATAGATCCCTTCCATATGGCCCTCATGCACCCAGTCAACAGCACAAGACAGCAGAGGAGAAGAGGTGGCAGGCAAGCAACAGGAGCGGGTGAACGTGGAAGGCCACGAGCTGACCCTCACCAACCTGGGCAAGATCATCTACCCCGAGACCGGGACAACCAAGGCCGAAGTCCTGGAATACTATGCCGCAGTCGCGCCTTTCCTCATTCCTGCCGCCGCCAACAGGCCCGTCACACGCAAGCGCTGGGTCAACGGGGTGGGCACTGCCGAGCACCCCGGACAGGTGTTCTTTCAGAAGAACCTCGAAGACTCCGCGCCCAAGTGGATCCCCCGCACGGCCATCCAGCACTCGGACCACACCAACGTCTACCCCATGGTCAACAACCTCGCCACGCTTACATGGATGGCACAGATAGCATCCCTGGAGATCCACGTCCCGCAATGGCAGGTTGACGCCGAGGGTAATCCGCTCCGGCCCGACCGCTTCGTCCTGGATCTTGACCCCGGTCCCGGCGCAGGCCTGCCTGAGTGCGTTGAAGTGGCCAAACTTGCCCGCTCCATCCTGCAGGACATGGGCATGGAACCGGTGCCAGTGACCAGCGGCAGCAAAGGAATCCACCTTTATACCGGGCTGGAGGGGACCCTGAAGTCCGAGCAAGTATCGTCCTTCGCCCATGAGCTGGCGCGTGCCCTTGAGTCCGACCATCCCGAGCTGGTGGTCAGCGACATGAAGAAATCCCTCCGCCACGGCAAAGTGTTGGTGGACTGGAGCCAGAACAGCGGGAACAAGACCACCATCGTCCCTTACTCACTCCGCGGTAAAGCCCATCCAACGGTCGCGGCGCCGCGCACGTGGCGCGAACTCTCCTCGAGCACCCTGGACCATCTTGATTACACGGCGGTGATGAAGCGGGTCAAGACCGGCAAGGACCACTTCGCCCCTATCTCGTCACGGCACCTCCCGCCGCACGGAGAGTATACGGATGATGACGACGGCGCTGGAGCCCGCAGCGGTTCGGCAACCCACAGCGGTTCGGGCGGTTCCCGCGAGCGCGTGGTGACCGTGGAGAACCGTCTCGCCAAATATGTGGGGATGCGCGATCCGGAGAAGACCCCGGAGCCGTTCCCGGCGTCGTCGGCTGCTTCTGCCTCGGCGACGCCGGGAGGATCTTCCTCTGACCAGCCGAAGCCCGGCGACCCTGCACCGCCCGGCGGGATCTTCGTCATCCAGGAGCACCATGCCCGCCGCTACCACCTGGATCTGCGGCTGGAGCACAACGGCGTACTTGCGTCGTGGGCTTTGCCGCGCGGCGTTCCGGAGACGCCCGACCGGAACAACCTTGCCGTGCATACGGAAGACCATCCGATGGAATACGCGGACTTCGCTGGCGTCATTCCCAAAGGTGAATATGGTGCAGGGACCATGACTATTTGGGACCGTGGCGAGTACACGTGCGAGAAATGGCGGGACGGCAAGGAAGTGATCGCAACGCTAACGGGCCAGCCAGGAGGTGGACTGCACGGGACCAAACGTCTGGCACTGATCAATACGGGCGACCGTTGGCTGATCCACTTGATGAAGGAGCAACCCGGAAGACGGCTTCGAAAGGGCACTGCCAATCCTTCCGACAAGGTCGCACCTGTCGCGGCATCGAGCCCAGCCGCTCCCCAGCCAATGGCGAACTACACTCCCATGCTTGCCACGTCGGGCACCGTCGCCGACCTTCGCGGCGAGGATTGGCTGTACGAACTGAAATGGGACGGAATCCGCGCCATCATCACCGGCACCGAGGGCAGGATCCGTCTCATGAGTCGCAACGGCAACGATCTCACTGCCACCTACCCCGAACTAACAGACCGATCATGCTGGCCCGACGGCGATTTCGTGGCCGACGGTGAAATCGTGGCACTTGGAAAGGGTTCGAGGCCTGATTTTGGCCGTCTGCAGCTCCGGATGAACCTGGTGAAGACCGCTGACATCGAACGAGCCCGCGCTTCGGTCCCGGTGCAGCTGATGCTGTTCGACCTTCTGTACGACGGCCGGACGGATCTGAGTGGGCTTCCTTTCCGTGAGCGTCGGGAGCGGCTTGCCGCGTTTGCCGGGGGCTTGCGCACGGGCTGCCCGCTTCACCTTTCGGCTGTGTTGGACCACGACGTCGACGACCTCATGGCAAGCGCGGCTGAACTCGGCTTGGAAGGGGTGATGGCGAAGAAAGCAGATAGCCGCTACGTGGTAGGCAGGCGTAGCCGCTCGTGGATCAAACTCAAGCTGGAGCAGAGCCAGGAAGTGGTTGTTGGTGGCTGGCGACCCGGCGCAGGTGCCCGGAATGGAACCTTTGGCTCGTTGCTGTTGGGCATTCCGCAGGGCGGGAAGTTGCATTACGTGGGCCGGGTGGGCACCGGGTTCAAGGAGTGGCAGCTGAGGGATGTCATGGAGAAACTGGAGCCCCGCCTGATACCCGATTCCCCGTTCGCCGATATCCCCCGCGAGGATGCCGCAGGTGCCCGCTGGGTAGATCCGGAGCTGGTGGCCGAAGTGACCTTCGGAGAATGGACCGGCCCGGGCAGGCTACGGCATCCCGTGTGGCGTGGGTGGCGTCCTGACAAGTCCCCGGAAGACGTAAGCCCGCCCAACTAGGTCGCACTTGAGCGCGTTTTGAGAGCCCTAAACGCGCTGTGCTGCTACCTAGTTGGGCTGGCTGTGTTCGGGTGGCTGCGGTCAGGAGGAGTGCGGCATCTGCGGGCGGCTGGTCCGGTGGATCGCCGTCACGGCTGCACCCTGGCCCACTCGTCCGTGGGCTTGGTCGCGGTCCTTCGGGTGCCGGCGTTTGCCGCTACCGTCCGGCCAGTGCTGCTCCTGGTCCAAACCCAGGGTTACATCGATGGTTGCCGGCTCAGGCATGGGAGCCATATCCATGGCCTCCACCAAGTGGCTGGCAACCTCGGGATCGATGTTTTCACCTTGATGCTTTGCAGTCATGGTTCTTCCTTTCCACAGTGAAACGAAGGAATTTCAATACTAGGTGGGCTGTCGATGGTTGTCTGCAGGATTTATCTGCATCCAGGAATCACCAACGGACCTTCTTCTCCGTCTTGGCCTGCTTGCCGCTGGTGGACGTGGGCTTATGGCCCTTGCCCGTGCTTTGCCAGCCAGCAGGAGCGCCGCCGCCGGACTTGCTGGCGAGCATTGCCTTCTGGGCATCGGTCAGTTTGGACTTGATGCCGCCCGAGGCGGACTTCGGACTTCCCGATGCTGCGGGCTCAGAGGTGTTGTTTTCGGAAGGATTGGCAGTCATAAAAGTGGACTCCTCTTCAGGCGTAAGTCCTGGAGAAGCACCAAAACCATGGCGTTGCGGTTCGAGAAAATAGCGTCGACAACGGGAACGGCATGGAGGCAGGGCCTCAACAGGCGTGGATTTTTGTCAGGTGAAACTCGGCTGTGCCGCTGCGGGCAGATGCCGGTCTACTCAAAAATCAGTGTTCCCATGCGTCATACCCTAACCAAGAATCGCCGCTTTTGTGAACCCCTCGGCTAGCATGGCACCCGTGACCTGGAGAATGTCCGTCGCCACCACCCTCCGCCATGCCGGATGCGTCTTCGCGGAGGAGGAAGCGCAACTCCTCATTGAGGCCGCCACGAGTCCGGACCATTTGGACTACATGGTGGACCAGCGCGTCAGGGGAATGCCCTTGGAACACATCCTCGGTTGGGTGGACTTCTGCGGGAGCCGCATGGTTGTTGAACCCGGCGTATTCGTTCCACGGCGTCGCACGGAGTTCCTAGTGCGCCAGGCGGCGAAAATCGCATCGCCGGGTGGCGTCGTCGTCGATCTTTGCTGTGGCTCGGGGGCGATCGGCGCGGCACTCAGCGATCTTCTGGGTAGCTGCGAGCTGTACGCCGCTGACATTGATCCGGCTGCGGTGGGCTGCGCGCGCAAGAACGTGGAGCCCCGTGGCGGGCGCGTTTTCCAAGGCGATCTATACGACGCCCTCCCCCTCGAGCTCCGGGGACGTGTGGACGTGGTGCTCGCCAATGCGCCGTACGTCCCCACGGGTTCCATCGGAATGATGCCGCCTGAGGCGCGCTTCCACGAACCGATGATGGCGCTCGACGGCGGTACTGACGGTTTGGATGTCCAGCGCCGGGTTGCGCGGCACGCTGCTGAGTGGTTGTTGCCTGGAGGTTGCCTCCTGATTGAAACCTCGGAAGACCAGGCGTCCGAAACTGCCAGGATCATGGAGGCGGGCGGGCTGGGTGCACGGGTGCTCGTTGACAAGGAATTGGATGCAACGCTGGTGCTTGGAACCGCTCCTGCGCCCGGAGGCAATCCGTAAGCTTTTGCGTCCCATTACGCCTCATCTGGTGGGCTTGGCTAAACAATTTGGTAACAACGTGCCCGGGAGGGCAAAAATCGCCCGTCTTCCGCGCCGTTGCAGGGCAAAAGCAGGTAATGAGATGCAACACAGCTAGGCAATTTGCATCCCAAAACGGCCCAAAAATCGGATCTCAACTGGGGTTTGGGCGGCAAACCCCGTAAAATTGAACACCTGCCCAGAGCGGGGCAGCAGAAGTCGCAAGCAAATGACCTCCCTAGGAGAAGCCCAAATGCCCATAGACCAAAGCAAGATCGTCTCTCCGGATGGCGCAAGGAACGTCATCGGAAACACGGAAGCAGCCCACACCCCGGCCGCTTCCAACACTGTAAAGAACGTTAAGAAAACGAAGCTCCGCACGAAGCGCCGGTTGAAGGAATCCGACGTGAACGTTGTGGACCAGCCGATGCTGAAGAAAGCACTCGGCGGCACGATCGTCGGCAACACCATGGAATGGTACGACGTCGGCGTGTTCGGCTACCTCATCACCACCATGGGCCCCGTCTTCCTTCCGGAAGCGGACAAGTCCGTCCAGACACTCTTCCTTCTCGGCACCTTCGCCGCAACCTTTATCGCCCGCCCGCTTGGCGGCGTCGTCTTTGGTTGGCTCGGCGACAAAGTGGGCCGCCAGAAGGTGCTCGCAGCAACACTGATGCTGATGGCGGCAAGCACTTTCGCCGTCGGGCTTTTGCCCGGCTATGCGCAGATCGGCATCTGGGCCGCCGCGCTGCTGGTAATCCTCAAGCTCGTCCAGGGCTTCTCCACCGGCGGTGAATACGCCGGTGCCACAACCTTCGTGAGCGAATATGCCCCGGACAAGCGCCGCGGCTTCTTCGCCAGCTTCCTGGACATGGGCAGCTACATCGGCTTCGCCCTCGGCGCCGCGCTGGTTTCAGTCCTGCAGCTCACGCTCGGACAGGCAGCCATGGAGGAATGGGGCTGGAGGCTTCCGTTCCTGATCGCCGGCCCCCTCGGCCTGATCGCTGTGTACTTCCGTAGCAAGATCGAGGAATCCCCGCAGTTCCAGGCCACCCTGGACGCCCAGGAAGCCATCGCCAAGGACGCCGCGGCACAAGATGCCAACGTCGCCAAGGGCCCGGTTGGCATCATCAAGGCCTACTGGCGCCAGATCGTGCTGGCCATGATCCTGGCAGCGGCGGCCAACACTGTTGGCTACGCCCTGACCTCGTACATGCCTACATACCTCACGGATTCCAAGGGCTACGATCCCGTTCATGGCACCCTGTTGACCATCCCGGTCCTGGTGATCATGGCACTGTGTATCCCGCTTACCGGTAAGTTGTCCGACCGCATCGGCCGCCGTCCAGTGCTGTGGATCGGTGCCGGCAGCACCATCGTGTTCTCTGTTCCCGCCTTCATGCTGATCGGCATCGGCGATATCTGGTCGACACTGGCAGGCCTTGCCCTGATCGCATTCCCTGTGACGTTCTACATCGCCAACCTGGCCTCGGCCCTCCCGGCACTGTTCCCGACGTCCAGCCGCTACGGCGGTATGGGTATCGCCTACAACTTCTCGGTGGCCATCTTCGGAGGAACCACCCCGTTCATCGTGCAGGGCCTCATTGAGGGTACCGGCGACGACATGATGCCTGCCTACTACTTGATGGCAACGTCCATCGTGGGTGCGATCGCCATCTACTTCCTGCGTGAATCAGCCCAACGTCCGCTGCCCGGCTCCATGCCCAGCGTGGACACTACGGCCGAGGCCCGCGAACTCGTAGCAACACAGGACACCAACCCGCTCATCAACCTGGACGAGATGCCGTTCGACGGCCAGCCAATTGATGATGAAGTGTTCGGCCGCCGGGACAAGGATCTGGCTCCCGCCTAGGGAACACTTGCCTGCAACTTCTGAGCAGCGCTTTCCGATAGTTCGCGGCCCCGCCGCCCACAGCAGCCACCAACGCCAAGGCGCTCTCCTTGGGGTTGGTGGCTACTGCCGTTAATGCTCGACGGCGGCACTCTACTTATGGCAGGAGGCGAACGTGCGTGTCATGCAGCTTCTCTACCAACCGGCGTGGCGAGGGACCATCGAAAGCCAGCCAGAGAACCAAGCCATTTGACGTCACTGCGTCCACAGTGCCCTGATCAATGACCCGGCCACGTTCGTGAACTTCGATCCTTTCGCCCTTAAGCCCCGTCCAATCGTCTACCGGTTGCCAAAAGATGGCAGCCTCCGAATACCCAAACCCAAGTAATTGCGTGTGGTCCATCAACTCTCCCCCTGAGTTTCCTACCTAAGACGGCGTGTAGGCCCGGCCTTGGTTCGCTGACGCAAGCCGGTCCGCGGATAGGCCTGCCGCTGCCGCCCACGCCTGGGGCGATCCCGCATGGTGATATCTCACAGGCGTCGGAAAGTCCCCGCGGGAAAAGCCGCCGAAGAGTTCCGGCAAGGAGTTGCCAAAGTGGGCCGCAGCTTCCCGGATGCCCCGGGCTACGGTGCCGGCTTCTTCACTGAATCCGTAGGCTGCCATTCCCTCTGCAGCCAGCATCGTGTCGTGGGGCCAAACTGAGCCGTTGTGATAGGACATTGGGTGGTAGAAATATTGCCCGATGGCCAGGGTTCGGATCCCCCAACCGGTGAAGAATTCTTCTCCAAGCAGGCGATCGGTTACGGTGCGAGCATCGTCCTCGTCGAGAATCCCCGACCACAAAAGGTGGCCTGCGTTGGAGGCCAGGGCATCAACTTGATGGTTGTCGCCGTCCAACGCCAGTGCGGGAAAATCGTGCTGCTGCATCCAAAACGCCTCACGGAATCTCTTCCGCAAAGAATCGGCGAGCCCGGACAGCCTGCGCGCCCACTGCTTGTCGTTCCATGTCTCGGAGGCCAGAAGTGCGCACTCATGCAGGCCACGCCATGTGTAGCCCTGAACTTCGGCCAAGGCAATCGCGCCCACTGGTTCCCGGCCGTCGGACCCCGCAACGGCATCGAATGAATCCTTCCAACCTTGGTGAATCAAGCCCTGGGTGTCTGGCATGTAGCGGACAAAACCAGTCGCTTCCAACCCACCTTCATTGCAGATCCATTCCACTGCTGCCCTGGCCGCCGGTTCCAACTCACGAATCAGTGCGGGGTCGTCCAAGTGGCCCAATGCCATGAGGAAGAGAGCCGTCGAGTCCACTGTGCCGTAGTAACGGGAGTAAGGTACAAGACCGAGTTGGGCAAGTTCGCTGACCCGAACCTCGTGCACGATCTTGCCTGGCTGTTCCAGCCGCCCAGGATGGTTAACCACTCCCTGCGTGGCTGCCAGCGCCCTGAGGACATCGCCGAGGAGCTCCGGCCGTTCCTCGCGCGCAAGCATCGAGGTCAGCAAGGAGTCCCGTCCGAAGAGAGTCAAAAACCATGGCAACCCGGCCGCAGGGATATTCAGGTTCGGCATAGTGGGACATGGCATCATCAGCGAATCAAGGTCCAGGCGGCTTTGGACACCCAAAGGGCTGGTATCCACGGCAAGTGCTGGCATGCCCAAGGGTGCATGGGGAGGCGCGGCAGCATTCTCCGCCGTGGCCGTGATCGTCAGCGTATGGGTGCCGCCTGCCGGAATGCAAAGCATCCAGGTCATGACGAATCCTACGAACCGGCCATCGCGAACATCCTGCAGAATCTCCGGAACTGAACTGACTTCCAAGGTGAGAGCCGCTTCGAATGTCTGTTGATTTAATGTATGCGTGTACCGCATCGCAACTGACCGGTCATCCAGGATCACAGCGCTACTGGTCGCGGCTCTGAGATCGAACCTTCTGCCATCTGTGCGAACTGTGAATTGGTCCGCGAAATCGGTGCCGGCCTGCAGGGCTACTTGAATCATGGCGTTCTCATGGCCGAGGTTTCGGATCTCCACAGCTTCCATCAGCCCGGACGAAGTCAGTCGCTGGGCACGCACCGCAAAAATATCGTGGGTTTGGTTCCTTTGCGACGTCGGGACAAGCGCTATTGTCCGCTTTCCCGGCTCACTGACATTGCCTACGTCCCACAAGGAAGAGGCACCAATTTCCAAGAGCCATCGTGAGAGCAGGCGGGTATCGGCGACGTATAGCCCTTGTGTTCCCTCCGCTGGAGAGTCACTGCGGCCGATGCTTCCGTCTGCAGCCCCCCGCATCATCGCCCCACGGGCTACCAGAACCGACACTGCTGACGGTGGTGCAAAGGTGGTCATCGTTTGCTCCTATCGGTTGCTGCGTCCAGAGCCAGTGCGGCTGTCCAGCTAAATTTGCGCGTCCCATGTGCAGCCCCCGTACGGGGATCTACGTACTCAGGAAAGTCATGTGATGCAGCAAGGAACGCTACGTTGTTTCGTAGCGATGTGGCGCCCTGAATGTCGCCAAGCCCTTCCAAGGCCTCTGCAATCATCCAGGACATGTTGAACCATGCCGGTCCGCGCCAATACAGGGCGGGGTCGTAGTCCATGGCAGTAGCGTCGTAACTGGGCACCATCACAGCCCCGGAGCCCATGAATCGCGGGCCACGGAGTGTTTCCAGCAGGGCCTCAGCGTTGGCATTCCCAGGCAGGAGCAAAGGGAGAAGCCCATTGATTGTCGCCTTGGGAACGAGACTTCCGTCAAGGACATCCCTGGCCACGTAACATCCCAGCTCCGGAATGAAGAGTTCGTCCAGTGCTGAGACAACTTTTTGTGCGCGTTGCACGTGGTGAGCTGACGGCAATCCCAGTTCGTTGGCGATGTCAGCCAAAGCATATTCCGACAGGGCCCAGAGTGTATTAAAGAGCGGGTCCTCCATCAGGAACGGATATTCCGGATCGACGTCGTCGCACTCGTGGTCTCTATAGCGCTCGGCCATCCAAAAATACTTTGCATATTCTTTCTGGCTTGGGCGCTCACCCGCGTCTGCGTGTTGCAGGTCGGGGCGTTCCAACGGTGTCCGGCATTCCGAAGGAATGCTCTTCATTGCCAAGTCCCATAACGGAGAATTATCCGTTCCGGATTCCCAGGGGTGGACTATGCTCGCCAGACCGGACGCGCCACGATTCCGCCTCTGGGACAGATAGTTGTGCCAGTCCAGCAACTTGGGGTAGTTGCGCTCGAGGAAGGATCGACGACGAGACTCATCAGGGTCTGCCTGATGAATCTTCCACACCGCCCAAGCATGGTTCGGCGGCTGTACGAAACCCGCGGTCTCCGCTCTCACGGGAGCATCTGCGAGGCTTCCCGACTGCCAAAAGGCGGCACCCGGCGCGTAGTCCTGATCCCTGTGAGGATCGAAAATGATTTGCGGCAAGCGGCCATCCCGCCACTGTCCAGCGAACAATGCGTCCATCTCCTGGCCCGCCCGCCGCGGTGACAACAAACTGAGCCCGATGGCAATAAACGATGAGTCCCAGCTCCACTGATGGGGGTACAGCCCACCTGCTGGAACAGTGTGGCTCGTCCGCCAGTTGGCTTCCAAGACAACCGTTGCCCGGGCACTGATCACGTCGTGCGTCATCGGGGTATCCGGCAGAGTGCTGTCCAGGGCCACCATCAGAGGTACCGTCCCAACAGCGATGCAACACGTGGCAATACGTCATCTGCCGGGCCCGATAGGCGGGACTCAATGGCGACTGTTCCTTGATATCCGATGGATTTGAGCGTGGCACCAAACAGAGCCCAATCCACGTTTCCGGCCCCGGGTTCCAGTCTGTTTGAGTCACTGGCTTGGATATGCCCAATGTAATTGGCCGCTTCCTGCAACGCAGCCGCGGGGTCGCTTTCCTCGATGTTCATGTGATAGGTATCCGGGGCCAGACGCACCGATGGCAGGCCTACCAGGCTCAACAGCTTCACCCCGTCCGCAAGCCGATTGATCATGTGATCTTCATAGCGATTCAGCGGTTCCAAGTAGATCTCAACGCCTTCGGAGGCGGCGTGCTCTCCGAGAAAGGTGAGTGCTTCCACGAGGACAGCCGTGTCCTCCTCATGCGTGCGTGGCGGAACAAAGGGAGGGAGTCGCTTGGAGAACATTCCGTAGGATGCGGGAGTCATCACGCCGCGCCCGCCGATGTCGGCCATGATGCTGATTTGAGACGTCAGTTGCTGCACGGCGTCCCTTCGAAGTGCCTCATCAAAAGCGCCGATGAAGTGGCCCATCTCCACGCATGCGGTTGGCATGACCACGCCGGCATCCCTTGCCCTGCGAAGTTCCGGAAGCCGGGAGGCGAAGTGCAGATCCCCGGCAGAGCGCAGCTCGATGCCGTCGAAACCCCATGCGAGCGCATGGTCGAACTTCTCTTCAAGGGTGCGCCCCGGAAGGTGTTGCTCCTGGACAGTTATCAGTGTCATCAGAACTCCAAAACAACTTGGAGTGCGGATGCGGGCTCGGTGTCCAGCAAATGATAGGCATCAGCTGCCGCAGCCAACGGGAACCTGTGGGTAACCAGAGAGGGAGCATCTACCAGGCCGCGGGAAAGGAAATCCACAACGGTGGTCTGTATCCGGGCAATGTCCCACCGCGGACGGAGGCGGTTCGGGACTGAGCCTATCTGGGAGGCCAGGAGCTGAACGCGGTTGTGATGAAATTCCTCGCCAAGGAAGACGCCGTTCGCATCCCCTTGATAGAAGCCGGCCGCCACCACCGTGCCATCGGCGCCGACCGCTCGAGTTGCCTGCTGCAGCCCGCGGTAGCTGCCGCTGAGTTCAATGGCGGCGTCGGTCCCGCCGAGGTGGGTCAGTTCGCGCATGTTGGCTGCAAGCTCGTCGGAAGGGGCCAGTGCGTGAGTCGCACCCCAGTCCAGGGACCGCTTACGGCGGCTTTCTATGCCGTCAACGGCGATCACGGTAGCCCCGTTCTGCACTGCAAATCTTGTCGCGAGCAGGCCAATCACCCCTTGACCGAAGATGGCCACGGTAGACCCGGGGCCAAGGTCGGCAGCAAGCACGGCATTGAGGGCTATTGCCCCGACACGGACAAAAGCTCCTGCCAGGGGATCCGTGCCGGACGGAAGAACGTGACCACGCAGAGTTTCTGCAGCGAGAACGCCCTCCTCGCGGTGACCCCAAATCCCCCAAACGATGTCGCCAACACTCACGGGCGCGGCGTCATTTCCTGCCCCTGCGGGCGGGGCAACTTCCACCACCTGGCCAACTTCCGAATAGCCCCAGGCGTCCAGAGGATAGTTGAGGCCGCCCTGTCCGGATTCAAAAAGCCGCATCGACGGGTTCCACGTGGAGGTGAGGTAAGGGTTGGTCCCCCGGTACGCCGTCATTTCCGTTCCTGCAGAAATGCCTGAGTAGAGGGTGCGCACTCTAACTTGGCCGGGTTCCAGCGTCGATGATGGGGCATCAATGATTGCAATGGTTTGCGGTGCAGCGATTCTGAGGAAGCGTGACACTTCGCATCGATCCTTAGGTCGTGAATGTGATGCAGTAGACATTAGCATCATTTGTAGGCATATTATGCATAGACTTTAGACATAACTTGGAGTAGCTTCAATTCATGATTTCCATGCCGCCCGAAGGGCACCATTCCTCCTCCTACGCGCCGGTAAGAGTCGGGCTTGTCGGCGCAGGACAATGGGCCGCCACTATGCACGCTCCTCTGCACGCTGCCGGTGCTGAAACCCAGCTTGTGGGAATCTGGTCGGCAAGTGGAAGCACTGCAGAGCAGCTCGCGGCGAGACACGGTGTGCCGGCCTTTAACACGTACGAAGAACTGCTGGCATCATGCGAGGCAGTGGATTTCGCCGTGCCCCCTGCAGTGCAAGCTGGACTCGTACCCCAGGCGGCGGACGCAGGCTTGGCGTTGCTCCTCGAAAAGCCGCTGGGCCTCACGCTGGACCAGGCAATCACGGTCGGAGATGCGGTCATGCGCAACAGTTCGCCGAACGCCGTCGTACTTACCAAGCGCTACCATCCGCGCACGCGGGATTTCCTAGCTGCGGCGGGGATCCTCAGGTCCACGGGAACATTGACCGGGGTGATGGGCACGTACCTTCATAGCGGCTTTTTAGATGAGGGCTTCCTCTCCGGGGATGCCAGGAAGGGGTGGCGGTCGGAATACGGGGCCTTGTACGACCTCGGCCCGCACCTGCTGGATCTCATGGAAATCGCGGCGGGTCCAATTCTGGCGGTCCGCACCGAAGGGAACGCTGCCTACAGAACGCTAACCACCTACCATGCGAACGGTGCCACGGGTCAAGCTGCCCTGTCAGGATCAATCAGCGGGTCCTCCGCGTCCACCACGCTGAACGTATATGCAGCTGCCGGGAGCCTTGAATACAGCACAGAGGGCATGGACCACGATCAGTGCTGGTCTGCCCTTCGCCGCGAGTTCGCGGATGCCGTCCGTCTTGGTACCGCACCAACTGTGGATGTGGAGCGCGCACTTCTCGTCCAAGAGATCGTGGAGGCGGCGGCTCTTTCCGCCAAGGAACACCGCCAGGTGTGGATTGAAGAATTGCGGAACGGGCGGTGACGGGAGCGGGCTTGCCCCTTCACGGAAATCCGGCAGCAACGCCGGTCTTGGAAATCGGCGGCACTCATGTCACGGCCGGGCTCGTCATGGCTCAACCGCACCTGTCGACGTCTTGGCGCGTGGTTCCTGGCAGCATCACTCGACGAAGTCTGCCAGCTGGGAGTTCCGCCGATGATCTGTTGGACATCTTTGCGGCCGCAGCCAACTCCTTGGGACGCGACCACGCCCGACTATGGGGCGTCGCACTGCCTGGCCCCTTCGACTACGCCACGGGCATGGGCCATTATCGGGACGTGGGTAAATTCGACCAACTGCGCGGCATCAATGTTGGTTCAGAACTTACAGGTCGATTGAACCATCCGCACAATGGCATGGCGTTCCTCAATGACGCAGATGCGTTCGGAATCGGAGCCTTCGCGTTGAGTCGGGGCGACAAAGCCAAGGGCATGGCCGAGCGAGCAGTCTGCATAACATTAGGAACCGGGATAGGGTCTACATTTCTTCAGGGTGGACTCCCGGTAAAGGGCGGACATCTGGTTCCGCCCGGTGGAAACTGCTACAACCTTTCTTTCCAAGGCCGGCCGCTGGAACACACGGCCTCTCGCCGCGCCATCCGCTGGGCCTATGCCGAGGCCACCGGATCTCTCGGCACGGAGGCACCTGACGTCCACGCCATCGCCCAACTCAGCCGTGAGGGTGACGCGGTTGCATTCCGAGTACTGCAGAGAGCCTTCGCGGCCGTCGGTGCTGTTACCGGTCCTTACTTGAGGAAGTTCGGTGCCCAGGAGTTAATGGTGGGCGGCTCGATGGCAGGCTCCTGGGACATTGTGGAGCCCGCGCTTCGCAGCGGCATCACATCTGCTGTACCTGCCTTGCGACCGCTCCTGATCACTAGCGCGGAGCATTTCCAGGAGGCTTCCCTCGCAGGAGCCGCAGCCTGGGCCAACCGGATCGTATGAGGAGACGAATTTTAGTCCCTGGCGACAGGCGGCAGTCCCGCTGCAGTTCCTCGGACATACGCCTTGACGGTTGCCAGCGGCTGTTTGACTCGCTCTCCAAGCGGCCTGATCGTATAGGCGCCCACGGCGGCGGGAACGATGAAGGTCTCCGCATAGCTGACCGTGAACGGCTGGAAGTTTCCGTCCGGACTCTCTACCAAAGCCTCAGCCCCTTCCACAAGATTCAGCACATTAACGGTCCCGTTGGTATGGTGTTGCACGGCTTCTGTAAACCAGTGCCTGCGGACCTCAATGAACTCAAGTTCGTGGAGGCCGGTACGCTCTTCCGTCCAGCCGGGGCCAGATCCCACCTGCTCCACCTGGTGGAGCAGTTCCTTCTCCGCCCACTCTGTATTGCGCTCCCACTGGATGTTCCGGCTGGCATGGTCCAGATGGACTGGACGTGGCATGCCATCCAACCCCATCCTGTCCCAGTCCCACATCTTGAAGGTGAAGATGAAAGGCGTCGCGGAGATCTCCAGCACCATCGAATTGGCTCCGGAACAATGCACGGTACCGGCGGGGATGGAGAAATGATCGTGCTTCTTGGCGGGGAAGACGTTAACATAGCGCTCCGCTGGAAAGCTGGCACCGCCGTCGGACGCTTCCGTCAAGGCGGCAATCATCGAGGCGGGTTCCGTTCCGGTCTTAAGGCCCAGATACACCACAGCATCGTCAGAACAGTCCATGAGGTAGTAGCTCTCGTCCTGCGTGTAATGCATTCCGAAGCGGTCCTGAATGTAGTCCGTCAGGGGGTGAACCTGCAAAGAGAGGTTGCCGCCGCCCATGGTGTCCAGCATGTCGAACCGGATGGGAAACTCGGCACCAAACCGTGCATAAGTCTGCGAACCCAGGAGGGCAACTGGCTGCGTCAAGACAACGTCCAGGGCGGGAAGCTCCATGATCTCCCCGCCAATATCCAACAGAATGCTGTTTTCCTCCGGGACGCAGTCGAAGCACCAGGCGTAATTATCGGCGTGGTTGTCCAGGCCACAGACTTCCTTCATCCACTGGCCGCCCCAGACTCCGGGGTCGAAGAATGGGACCACACGGAACGGAGCAGCCACCGCTGCCGCCATGCCGGCGTGGAATACTTCTCCAGTGATAAGCCTTGCATCGCGCGCGCCCCTATTGGCGTCAAGCACATAGTCGACGGCGGGAAGCAGTTGCCGCTTATGGCGATCAGCCACGCGCCACTCGACGAAGAAACTCCGCTTGTATTTGCGAAGGTTGTCCTCATTCGTATTGTCGCACCGCCAGTTTGGAGCTCCGGCACGCTGGCGTTGCTGCAGTTCCCATCGTGCCATGTCCGCCACGATGAGAACGCGCGGCGTAACAGGGACCAGGCCGGCTCCCCAACCCAGCAACACAGTGGGAACGTCCGATACAGTTACCGACTGCGCAATGTCCTCCAACTTGCTGGTGCGGTAAAAGTCGGAAAGGGTGTGGTGGCTCATAACCCCAAAAACCCTGTCCTCCGTCAAATTCGCCGCGATCAGCGCGTCGATTTCCGCAATGGGGCGCGCGGCCAGGTCCTCAACGTTCAGAACCCGATGGCCGGGCAAGGCCTCAGTGATGAACGCCTGGAGTTCCACGAGGTCCGTCCCCGGATATGTGTCGACAACAATGGGCCCTGCGCCCGCCCGGGCAATTTCCAGCCAAGCCTCCACTCCCGACCACGACTTAGGGTTACCGGGGACCACGATCTTCGGGAACTTGTTGTAGCTGGTGGGGATCATTTTTTTCCATTCATGAAGGTGACGAAGTGATGCAGATGCTTAGTTATGGACATTCCTGGATAGACGGGGACGGCGCCTCGTCGTCAGCGTCCTCAGTGGCTGCTCTCGTATCCCGCAGGTTGGGTTTGGAATTGGACAACCGGGCTGTTGGGGGAAGCATCAGTACGGCTACCGCCGATCTGATCCGGGCAGACTCTCCCCCGCAGGCCAGCATGTACCTGCTCATGACGGGCCTCAACGATCTCCGGCTGGGCGGTAGCTCGCCGGCGTTCTTCCGGAGCTACTCGGCAGCATTGGAGACCATTCTTGCCACGTTCCGAACTACGGCTCCTGAAGCCTTGACCCTGGTCATTGCCCAACCCCAGCTCGTGGATTTCAGCCGCCATGCTCCCTACAACCGCGGCTCCAACACTCTGGTGGCGAGGTACAACGCAGAACTCCGACGAATCGCCGGGAGGTTTTCGGGGGTTCTGGTGGTCGAAGCCATTGGCTGGGACCCCCAAACAATGCTGGATGCCGATACCGTCCACCCCAACGACTCCGGGCATTCTTGCTTGGCGGAAGCCACCGTCAGCCGCGCCACTACTGCATGGCAATGACAAGACCTGCCCAGGACTGGGGAACAGCACCCAAACCCTGGCCGTTCTCTGGGTTCCAGTACTCCGCAAAGCCGCTGGCGGCAGCACCAGCCTCCGTGATCCTTGCCAGTGCAAGCGCAGTCCCATCCATGCCGTGACGCCTGGCGGCCTGTTGGAAGAGATAATTCAACGGCGGCCAGGCGGGGCCTCGCCAATACGTGTCCGGTTGATAAGTAGCGTGGGTTCGAACGACATTCGACGGACCGAACACGGCACCAAACCTCACAGGATCCTGCAACTGCTGGAGCGCTGCGTTGGCCTTCTTCTCGTTCGCTGTGACAAGCGCACCCATGACGCCGTCGCTGATGGGCGTGTGCACCGAAGGTCCACCACCAACCACGGCGAGGTCGGACCACAGCCGCTCGTCCTCGTTCCACAGCAGGTCATCCATGGCAGCCGCCAACTCCCGCGCCCTCGCTTCGAGCGTCTCGTCTCCGATGACAGCTGCCAGTTCGCGGAAGTTGTATGCGGCGTAGGCATTAAAGGCCGCGGGGCAGGCCACGAAGCTGGAGGACCACACTGCGGAACCATCAAGGGCGAATGAGACGTCCTTCATGCGCTCTTTGTTCCAGGCGGTCCGCGCGGCACGATCGTAGCCTTCTTTGGTCCGTCCTGGAGCACCCCAGTCGTCCCACCGTGGCGAATGGTCGTTGCCCGCTTCCCATGGATGGACCACATAGAGAAGTCCATCCGGGGTCCGGCGGTGCTCCCATAGCCAATCGAGCCCTGCCCTTGCCTTTGCCAGAACCTCAGGGGCGAGGCAAATGCCCGCGTCGGACAGGACCTTTGCCGCGTGCCCAAACATGGGCGGCTGCGTCAAAGCAGAGGTCCGGCTCAGCGGACCGAGCCAGGTGTCCGGTCCAGCACCCGAGTAGCGCATGTGCGGGACCATTCCGTCGGTCAGTTGACCGGACAGGACTGCTTCCAGTTCGTTTACCGCCCGATCATCTCCAAGGATGGCCCAAATGATGGCGTGGAAGCATGAATCCCAAAGCCAGAGATGCGGATACGTCTCCGGGTTAGGGACGGCGTAGCCGAGCTCTGGGCGCCAATGCGACTCCATGAGCACCCGGACGTCGTCCGATAGGGCGGACAAACTTCCAGGTTGATCAGAGGGGGGTTTCATCATCCTTTCTCCGCACCTGCCGTAAGGCCCTCAGTGAGCAGCCGTTCCGAGGCGAAGAAAATGATGATGATTGGAAGGGTCAGAACCACTGACCCGGCCATCAGCACGGTAGTAGGCACTTCAATGCTGCCCGCCAATTGGGACAAGCCCAACGAGACAGTCCAGCTTGGCCTTGAGTTCACGAGGAACAGCAAGGCAAACAGGAATTCGTTCCAGGCAATCATGAACACAAACAAGGCGTTGGAAATGATCGCTGGCATTGCCAGAGGCAAGCTGATCCGGAACAACACACCGAGGCGGCTACACCCGTCCAACGCTGCCGCTTCTTCCAAGCTGGTGGGGATGGTGTCGAAGTAGTTTCGAAGCATGTAGATGGTCACTGGAATCACTTGGGCGACGTAAACGATCAGGAGCGCCACCAGTTGGCCCCGAAGGCCCACGCGTGTGAAGAAAGTGAAGAGGGGAATGGCAAGCAGAATGCTGGGGAAGAGATAGACAGCAAGGAACAACGCGCTGACTTGCCGTCGACCGAAGAAGTTCAGACGACTGATGGCGTAGGAACCAGGAATTGCCACGACCAGAGAGATCAGCACGGTGCCCACGGCCACCAGCGCACTATTACCCATAAATTGCAGGAATCCTTGCCCGCCTTCTCCCTGGGGTTTCAAGATGCTGACATAAGCGCCAAAATCCAGCTCATTGAAAGGAATGGCCAAAGCGCCGGGATCCCTTAGCAATGCATCCAGCGGCTTCATCGACAGGATGACCATGTAATAGAAGGGGAAAAGGGTTACAAGTAAGAGCCCTATGATCACAACCCAGCGGAGGACTCCGAAAATCCTGGTTTCCACGACATCCCGCGTCCAGCGGGAAGCGGGCTGCCGCACGGGTGGCGCGGCGCTGCGTCTGGTGGTGGTAGGGGCCGTCATCAGGAGACCTCCTCCTTCTTGGCGAAAAACTTGATGTAGATGCCCACAAACAGACCAAGGATCAAGGCAAGAACCAAGGCTTGGGCCGAAGCCGCGCCGATATCGCCCCGCGCTGTTAGGAAGTTGAACACTGCAACCGACACAACTTCCGTCCCGGCTCCACCACCCGTTAGCAGGTAAATGTCGTCGAAACTGTTGAAAGTCCAGATGAAACGAAGCACCGACAGCATCGCGATCGTTGGCAGCAATTGCGGAAGTAAAATGTACGCGAAGCGCTGGAGAGGTGTGGCACCGTCTACGCGGGCAGCTTCTTCAAGGCTTTCTGGTACAGCGTGAAGCCTTGCGGTGATGAAAAGGAACGCAAAGGGAAAAGACCGCCACACCTCGAACAGAATGATGGCAATGAGGGCAGTGGGAACATTGAAGTCCATTCCCAGGAATGAAACTTCCCGGGACCGTTCGCTCAGGAAGGGGATCGACTCCTCCCAGCCGAACAGTTCCTTGCCCCAGTGATTGATGAGGCCGAACTGCGGATCCAGCAGGGTGGTCCACGTGAAAGTGACTGCCACAATCGGTGAGACATATGGAATCAGCATTGAGGCCCGCACCAAGGTACGACCCTTAAAGGGCCTTCGTAGCGCGAACGTTGCGACAACGCCGAGGCCAATTGCACCAGCCGTTCCGAATATGGAGTAGGCCAGCGTGGTCCCCAACGACTGAAAGAAACTGCTGGAAAACACATTGTCGAAATTGTCGAGCGTATACGGGCCAAAGATTCCAGCCGTGCGGATATTGAGGATCCGCACACGTTGGAACGCCAGGACCAAGGTCCACAATATTGGCAGGACCACCATGACCAGCACCAGAATCAGCGTAGGTGAGAGCAAGGTCAATCCGGCCCGCCGCTCCTCCCGCGCCATGGGTGAGCGCTTGCGCTGCCCCGGCAGGGCGGACTGTGCCGACCCCCCTGCCGAGGCACTCTTCTTTGGAAGACTCACTTCAAGGAATCCTTGATGGAACGCAGAGACTCAGCTGCCTGCTTTGCTGCTGTTGCAGGGTCAACTCCGCCGGATGTCACGTCGCTGACGGCCTTGGCGATGGGCAGTTCACCCAGCGCGGCGCCCACAAGATCGCCTTGGCCTTGGGTGATTCCCCAGCGCTTCAGGTCATCGGGGCCCTTCTGCAGCACGGACAGGACGTCGGCGGAGTAAAAGTCGCCCAGCGGTTCCTTCTTGTCGACACCCGCAGGCATGGTCTTCCATTTGTCGGCGTATTCGGTGGGATTGGCCGTGGTGCCCGCCCTCACCGGGAGGCGACCTTCGGGGGCTATGGACAACCAGTCGGCATAGCCATCACCCATGAAGTATTCGATGAACTTTTTCGAGGATTCGGAAGCAGCTTCCTTCGTGACGGTCCAGGAGACAATCTCGCCGAACTGTGATGGCTGACTTCCATCGGGTCCCTGAATGCCGGTAACAACGCCAGTGTTTTTGGCAAGGAAGGCAGGGTCCGCCTCGCACTCCGGGCAAGTAGGCTTTGCATCATTTCGCAATCCGGCCATTTCATCAAGGATGAAAGTCGACCAAATAGACATCGCTGCCTGCCCGGCAAAGTAGCTTGCCCTGACCGTATCCACGTCCTGTGCACCAGCCACTGAATAGTCGTTGAGCACATCTCGGTAGAAGGTTAAGGCACCAATGCATTCCGGGCTGTCAAACGTAATTTCACCTGCTTGGTTTACCATTTCGCAGCCATTGCCCTGGGCTATGTGCTCAAAAGTCTGCTGGGTAAAGGCCTCACCCGGCTTATTGGCCGCTACGAGGCCCGCAACTTCTGGTGAATCGAGCTTTTGTGCCGCTGCCTTGATGTCGTCGTATGTTTTGGGTGCTGGGATGCCGGCCTTGTCGAAAAGGTCCTTGCGGTAATACAACAACTGCTGCCAGGAAGAGTCGGGCACGGACAACTGCTTATCACCGTCGCGCGTCAACTCAAGGGAACGGGGAGAGAAGGTCGTTTCATCCAATTCCTTGACGACTGCAGCGTTGGTCCCGGTATCCACGAGATCGTTGGCCGCCAATGTGCGCACCTGAGCCAGAGAGATGGAACCTATGACGTCAGGAAGGTCTCCCGCCGCCGCCGAGGAAGTAAGCACCTGGTTGAACTGATCTTCGGGCACGCCCACCAGGTCAACCTTGATTCCTGTGGCGGCCGTAAACTTCGCAATGATGGCCTCAGTCTTGGCTACCCGGTCAGGAAGCGTGTCCGCTGTCCAGACTGTAATTGCCTCCGCGTTGGCGTTGGATCCTGAACCACTGTCCGAACCCTCGTTGGGCGTGCAAGCTGCAAGCATGGCCACAGCGAGCGATGCTGCGGCAATCACAGCGACTTTTGCGGGTCCTCTGGTTCTCTTCACTTCGATGCTCCTGTCATGGGCGTCGCCGGAACCGGCTCCGCAAGATTCTCCCTGGTCGCCCTGATCCGGGCAGCGCCGACCGCATTGGCGGCATTTCGGGGATCAGAACTAAACAACCCCACCTGTGAGTGCAATCACAGTTCGGGACTTGTGCCTAAAGACTATCCATATGTTGTCTAACTGTCTAGCATTAGGTGGATCGTGGACTGGCGTTCCCGTACAGTCAAGGGCACCAAGGCTTACAAAGGCGTTGGTTCAAGAGCTTGCAACAGCTAGGAGTGACAAATGTATGTGGGACCAGGGGATGTACTTCACCTGATCAAGTCCGGCAAAGCCCGCACCCGTGGAGACATCCAAGAGGAAACCGGCATGTCCCGCATGACCGTGGCACAGCGCGTGGATGCATTGCTTGGCGCCGGGTTGATCCGGGAAGCCGGTGCCGATAGGGCCTCAGGCGGACGGCGACCTACACAACTGGTTTTTAACCTCCAGCACTCGTGCATTCTGGCCGCGACAGTCGAAACTACGTCCTGCACAGTGGCCCTCACTGACCTTGGCGGAGAAACCCTTGCAGTGGACCACTTGGACCTCGCCGTCAGCGATGGACCCGAAAAGGTACTTAGCGCCATCACCCACGCGGGTCGGCAACTCCTCAAAAAGACCAAGACCGCCCCCACCAAAATCTCCGGCGTGGGTATATCCATCCCAGGCCCTGTAGATCCCCACACACTGCGGCCCAGCCAGCCCCCCATCATGCCCGGATGGGATGCGTACCCTGTGGCAGACTTTCTGCACGATGCTTTCTCCGCCCCGGTCCTCGTGGAAAATGACGCAAACGCCATGGCTGCGGGCGAGTACAGCGCAGGCTTCCCGCACACTGCTTCACTGTGTCTGGTAAAGGTCTCAACGGGCATCGGGACCGGGCTGGTCATTAACGGCCAGGTGTATCAAGGAGTGGACGGCGGGGCAGGCGACATCGGACACATCCGACTCCCCGCTTTCTCCGAACTACAGTGCCAGTGCGGATCCTTTGGCTGTCTCGCTGCTGGCGCGAGCGGTGGCGCCATTGCCAGAAATCTCACCGCTATGGGCATCCCGGCCGCATCCGGCCGGGATGTTCAACGTCACTTGATGGCCGGAGAAGTGGAGGCCATGCGCCTTACTCACGAGGCTGGCAGACGACTGGGGGAAGTCATGGCCACAGTGGTCTGCCTGTTCAACCCAGCCGTGCTGCTCATTGCCGGAGATCTGGCATCGTCCTCGCTTATTGGTGGCATCCGAGAGACGCTTTATCCAATGTCGCTCCCCCGGGCTACACGCAATCTCGATGTCCGCCTTGCCACGCTGGGCGAGGATGCCGGAATTCGAGGCATGTCCTGGCTGTTGGTGAACCACGTATTCTCAGCACCTGCAATCAATACCCGGCTGGCTGCCTAAGATTCCGAGGGGTCTACTAGGAATTTCCTGTGGCACCCCAGCTTCATCTCTCAGGTGTCAGCTGCCCCTCGTATTCCAGTGGTGCCAGGCAACGCGTACGCCTCTTCTATTTCACGGATAAGCAGATTCCCCGGCTCGTCGCCTAGCCCGGCAGCAACTCCTTAACAGCCATGCCGATAATCCGCGCACCCTCCGGAAATCCGCCAGGATTGGGGCCAGCGTAGTTGAGCCGTATGTACGGGCCCTCAGGTTCCGCAGGGAACCACTCCGTTCCCGCGGCAATGAGGACCCCGCCCGCTTCGCAATCCTTGGTGAGCTGATCGACGTCGAACCCGTCCGGCATCCGGAGCCACAGGTTCAAGCCGCCTTTGGGCAAGTGGCTGAGGTGCGCCTCTGGCACGTGATCGCGGAGGCTGGTGACCAGCAGATCGCGGCGCGACTGCAGCTGATGGCCCAGGCCTCGAAGGTGCGTTTGCCAGCCGGGCTGAGTGACGACGTCGAGCGCTGCAGCCTGGAGCAGGCCGCTGACGTACATCGACTCCGCGGCCTGCGCGCCCATGATGCGCTCCCGCGCGGGTCCACGGGCGATAACCGCTGCCACGCGGATGGACGGTGAGACGCTTTTGGTCAGCGAGCGGATGTACACGACGTGGCCGGAATCGTCCCGGGCGGCGAGCGGAACGGATTGCGCGGTGATGCCAAAATCGTGGGCCCAGTCGTCCTCCACAAGGAAGGCGCCGTGCTGCCGCACAATCCGGAGGACCTCCTCGCCGCGTTCGGGTGACCATTGGGCACCCGTGGGGTTGGCAAAGTTGGGCTGGGCGTAGAACATCCGGGCTCCTGATTCCTCGAAAGCCCTCCCGAGCTCCTCCGGATCCGGCCCCTCAGGACCGGACGGCACCGGAATGACCCGAACGCCGGCCTGGCCGGCGGCCAGCAGCGCCCCCCAATAACTGGGCGACTCCACCAGCAGTGGCCGGCCGTGTCCCACCAGCCCGCGAAAAATTGAGCTAAGTCCGCTCTGGCTCCCGGGAAGCACGACGACGTCGCTCGGCTGGGGCGGCGTGACGCCAACCGGCGTTGAGGTGCTGAGCTCGTGGGCGAACCAGGATTGCAGTTCGGGAAGCCCCTGCGCGGGTGGCCGCGACAGTGCAGCGTCGCCGCGGGCGGCCCTGGTTAGCGCGGCCCGGACGAGCCGTTCAGGCAGGAGTTCCCGGTCCGGATAGCCGGAGTGGAATGCGATGACGTCGTTCGAAGCGCTGCGCATGGCGCCAGAATTAAGCAGACGCGGCGTTTGCGCGGCCCGGAGTGCCGCTGTCTGCCAGCCATAATCGGACGGCCTGGCGGTGCGGTATGCCCGCACGAAGGTGCCAACTCCGGGGCGGCTTTCTATAAGGCCTTGGGCAGTGAGGGTCCTCAACGCCTTCTGCACCGTCACCGGACTTGCCTGGTATTCGGCCACGAGTTGACGGGTGGATGGCAGTTTGGCTCCTGGCGCGGCCCCTGCGATCCATTCCTTTACTCGCGAGACAATCCGGGAACTGCTATCGTTATTCATGAGTCACAATAGTAGCGCTACTACACTTTCACGGCCAGTGGTATCCAGGCGGACGTCGACCGGCATCTGGTGGGGCCTTCTTGGCGTTGTCGCATTCTCGTTCACGGTGCCGTTCACCCGGGTTGCCGTTGAAGGCCTATCTCCGCTGTTCATTGGGGCAGGCAGGGCCGTTGTTGCGGCCATTCTTGCGGCACTGGCTTTGGGCCTGACCCGCCAACGCTTTCCGCAGGGCTTCCAGTGGGTTCGACTGATTGTGGTGGCCGGTGGCATCGTTGCGGGCTTCCCCTTGCTGACAACGTTCGCACTGACATCCACCACCGCAAGCCACGGAGCCATCGTCATCGCGCTACTGCCTGCGGCCACGGCAACGGTAGCGGTGATCCGGGGCCGTGAACGTCCGCGGCTCCTGTTCTGGGTCCTGACGGCCATAGGTGTTATCGCCGCGCTGATTTTCGCGCTGGTTCAGTCCGGCGGTTTCGGTCAGCTTCATTGGGCCGACCTGCTGCTCCTCGGCGCGGTGATTGCGGCAGCAATAGGCTACGCAGAAGGAGGTCTTCTGGCGCGCGAACTCGGCCCGTGGCAGACAATCTCGTGGGCGCTGGTTGTCGCCTCTCCTGTCATGCTGCTGCTGACCGTCCTTTCACTGGGATCGGGAGCGCCCTCTGCTACACCGGTTCAGTGGTTGTCCTTCGCTTACCTGGGAGTTGTGAGCATGTTCCTCGGATTCTTCGCCTGGTACCACGGCCTGGCGATCGGACCCATGGCACAGGTCAGCCAGATCCAACTGGTCCAACCGGTCATGACCATCGCGTGGGCAAGCCTGCTTTTGGGAGAGTCGATGACGTGGACCACCGCGGTTGGCGGGCTCGCCGTGATCCTCTGTGCAGGCGCCGCTGTCCGCGTAAGGCTCAACCCGCCGTCGAATCCCTGACGCTGCCACGCCAAGTCTCGTAGACTCGGCGCATGCCTGACGCAACTGTGGGTTCGATCCATCACCTTGAGATCTGGGTGCCGCACCTTGAACGAGCCCGGGAGGAGTGGGGCTGGCTCTTAGGCGAGCTTGGTTACAAGCCTTTCCAGGAGTGGCCCACTGGCTGCAGCTGGAAGCTCAATGGCACGTACGTGGTGGTGGAAGGCACGGATGCCATCACCGGAACGGCCCACCGGCGCACTGATCCCGGGCTCAATCATGTGGCCTTCCATGCCGGCACCCGGGAAAATGTGGACCGGATCCGCGCGCTCGGTGCCGACGCCGGCTGGTACGAGATGTTCGAGTCGAAGTACCCGCATGCCGGCGGTCCGGACCACTACGCGGCGTATTTGATCAACACTGACAGTTACGAAGTTGAGTTGGTGGCTGAATAGTAGCTACGTCGGCGGAACCACAGGACGCCACATGGCAACCCGAGGCCAACGCGTCAGCCCCAACTCAGCTTCGTGCTCCATGAGCCTGGCCAGCTCAGGACCCCAACTGCCGGCGTCGAGCGCTTGGAACCCCAACCGCCGATAGTACGGCGCATTCCACGGCACGTCGCGAAAGGTGCTCAGGGTCTGGCGCTGCATGCCATGCCCCCTTGCCCACACCCTTGCCGCATGCAGCAGTTCGCGGCCGAGTCCTTGATGCCCTTGGTCCGGGTGCACGCTAACCTGCTCCACGTGCGCGTTGCGATCAACAATGTCCGTCAATAGATACGCCAAGGGGTAGTCCAGCCCATCAACCCACACCCAGGCACGCCCGGCACCTACGTAGACGTTCATCTCGTCCAAGGAGAAGGGTTCGTCGTCCGCGATCTGATCCATGCCCAGTCCCCGAAAGGCTTCCCCCGCAGCCCGTTCGATGTCCTGCAAACGCGGGAGATCGTCTGTTCGAGCTAGCCGGATCACCGTTTATCCAGTGCGGGTGGTGCCTGTCCCACGAGAAACCCATTGCGGGTTTCGATCAAGTCCTGCAGGTATCTGGCCAGAACCAGCTTCTCCAGCAGGCGGCCCAGCGGCCCGAACGGGGCAGCGAACTCCACGGTGTCCACCATCAGCGTCCCGCTGCCGTCCTGCCGGAATTCATGGGTGTGGCGGAGGTACTTGAACGGGCCGCGCACCTGCTCGTCAGTGAACGACGCCGGTGCGTCCATATGCGTGATGCGGCTGGTCATGCGGAAACGGACTCCGAGGTGCCACGCCTGCCAGGTGACCTGCTCGCCTTCCGAGATCAGGCCTGTCGTGACGCCGTCTATGGCCTTTTCCCTGCTTTTGGTCATTGACCCCACATGGGCGTCGATGTTTCGGGAGAGGTCGAACAACTCCTGCGGTGACATGGCGGAGCGGGTTCGGCAGACGAAAGCTACGGGCATACCTTGATCTTCCCAGACTCTGCCGGGCAGCGCTCAGTGTTGCTGTTACCTTCCCACGAGGCCCATGTGTTGATCGTTGTAGCGGTTGCCCTGCACCCCGATCCGGCTGGCCATGGTATCCAGATCGGCAACTTCATCAGCGGAGAGCGCAACCTTGGTTGCGGCAGTATTTTCTTCAAGTCGTTCCCGACGCCGTGTGCCCGGGATCGGGACGATCCATGGCTGCTGCGCGAGAAGCCAAGCCAGCGCGATCTGACCGGGTGATGCACCTTTCGAGGCGGCGAGTTCGGCCACATGATCCACCAGGGCCTGGTTGGCCGCCCGGTTTTCAGCCGTGAATCGAGGGATAGTACCGCGGACGTCACCCGGCGAAAATTGGGTGGACGGATCCACAGTGCCCGTGAGGAATCCCTTGCCGAGTGGGCTGAACGGGACAAAGCCGATGCCGAGTTCCGCGAGGGCGGGCAGCACCTCCGGTTCCGGATCCCGTGTCCACAACGAATATTCACTCTGGACAGCGGTCACGGGAAAGACCGCGTGGGCCGCGCGAATAGTGCTGGCGGATGCCTCGGACAGGCCGAAGTGGCGTACTTTACCGACCTGGACCAGCTCACCCACAGCTCCCGCGACGTCCTCGATGGGCACGTTGGGATCAACACGGTGCTGATAAAAAAGGTCCAGGGTTTCCACCCCAAGCCTGCGGAGCGACTCGTCCGCCACCCGTTTGATCCGTTCAGGAGAACTGTCCAGCCCAACGGACTTGCCGTCTTCGATCCGCCAGCCGAATTTCGTGGCAATGACTACCTGGTCCTTGATAGGAGCAAGCGCCTCGCCGACGAGTTCCTCGTTGACGAACGGCCCGTACACCTCGGCCGTGTCAAAGAAATTGATTCCGATCTCCACTGCTTCGCGGAGCACCTTGATCATCGCCGCCCGGTCCCCCGGATTTGGGCCGTAGCTTTGGGACATGCCCATGCAGCCAAGCCCGATAGCGGAGACCTCCAGGCCTTGCCCAAGTGTCCGTGTGTGCATGATGCCTCCCTTTGCTTCGAATAACTCGATTGATCCAGTCAACAACCTTCCCAAGCCATTTGGGAGGCACTGACGTAAGGGGTACTGCCAGTGCCTTGCTACGGGTTGTGACCGGGCTTATGGCGGGCCAGCATGGCCTCCTGATACTTTTCGATACTGATAGTTCACCCATAGGCCTTGAATGATTGGTGGTGTTTTCCCTGCCCGCATTCATGGCACATGCCCGGGAGCTCCACAGGCTAGGGCCGCCAAACAACGACCGCCTGTCGGCGGTTCGGGTGGCCCTCAGTGTCGCAGTTCCAGGGCTGGTCCTGATTCTCGTGGGCCGTCCGGACCTCATGATGTATGCGGTGTTCGGCGCGCTCACCGGAATGTACGGACGCAACGAAACCCACCAACTGCGGCTCAAACACCAAGCCCAAGCCGCGCTTGTTCTGGTTGGCGGGCTCACGATCGGCACGCTTCTTTCCGTCAACCACATCCATTCCTGGTGGCTGGTGCTGGTGGCGACGCTCTTTGCCGGCGCAGGTTCCTTATATGCAGACGCAGTGCGTCTCAAACCGATCGGGCCTTTCTTCGGCATCCTCGCCCTGGGGGCGTGCGCGTCGGTCCCCACCAGCGTTCCGTTCCTGACGGCGGTGCTGATCGGTGCAGCTTCGGCGGCGTTCTCGATTCTGGTCGGATTCGCTGGCTGGCTTCGGCACCGAAGGTGGGAGCCGGGCGCTGCCCGCGATGTCCCCGTCCTCCGCGGACCCTTACGGCAATCTGCCCTTGTTCATGCGGCCCGCTACACTCTCGCTGTCAGTGCTGCCGGCGCTTGTGGCGTTCTGAGTGGGAGCGGCCATCCGCATTGGGCCATGGCCGCAGCAGCCGTACCCTTGGCAGGTGCTGACCTCCCGAGCCGCGTTCACCGAGGCATCCACCGCATCGTGGGAACGTTCCTCGGGTTGGCGGTGGTCGCCGTCGTACTTTTCCCAAGTCCGTTGTCACCGCTGCAGTATTTCCCCGGCCATGCTGCCATCGTCCTGGCCATTGTGGTGGTCCTTTGCCAGTTCCCCACTGAGCTGTTCATGGCGCGCCACTATGGCTGGGCCATGGTGTTCTTCACGCCCGTGGTCCTGCTCATCGCCCAACTGGCGTCGCCCATGGATCCGGGTGTGCTGGTGATGGAGCGGGCGGTCGAGACGTTTGTCGGAGCGGTGGTTGGAATCGCGGTAGCGGTGCTGGTCAGGGCACCAGTGGTTGCGGCTCCTAGGGCTGCAGGGGCCGGCGCGGCGGGCCGGAGGTAAGCTTCGCCGGCAAGATACGCGCAAAGAAGCTAACCACTTTGTATCGACGCGTCGGGATGGAAACAGCCTTGCCCGCGGCGTTGTCCTCCAGCCCTTCCCGCACCACGCGCTCGGCGGTGAGCCACAGGAATCTCGGCGCCACGGACTTATCCATGCCCATGCGGTCGTGGAATTCTGTGTGCGTGAAACCAGGGCACACCGCTGTGACCTGCACGCCGGACTTCGCATATGCAATATTCGCCCAACGGCTGAACGTCACCTGCCAGGCTTTGGCCGCCGAGTAGGTGCCCCTGTTGGCGAAGGCTGCGACGCTGGCAACGTTGATGATCCGGCCCTTGCCACGTGCCAGCATGACTTCCAGCGCCGCGTGGCACAGCTCCATCGGTGTCTGAACGTGAAGGCGTACGTGCCGCTTTTCTTCCTCCACATCGTTCTGCTCGAACGACTTCAAGAGTCCGATTCCGGCGTTGTTGACCAGGACGTCGACGGGTCGCGCCGCGTCCCGCAAGCGGTCAGCCACCAAGGAAACCCCGACGTCGGTAGTCAGGTCGACGGACAGAACCTCCGCCGAGATACTAAAGTCGCGTTCGAACTCCTCAGCCTTTTCCTTGAGGCGTTCTTCATCGCGGGCTACCAGGACAAGGTGGTGTCCGGCTTCGGCGAGCTGGCGCGCGAATTCCGCACCGAGCCCGGCCGTGGCACCGGTGACCAGGGCGGTGAGTTCATTGGCTCGAGTCGTCATGCGCCTAGACTATGCGCTGAACGCTCCCGGCGCCCCTGTCTATTCGTCAAAAGGCCAGTGCTCTTCGCCAGAGGGCCCGTGCTCTTCGTCAGAGGGCCGCCTGCGTGGCTTGGTGGCGATGATGGCGAGGGCTATCGAACCGGTGATGCCGAGAATCCACCAGGGGAATCCGGGGTCTGTTGTAGTGGACGGCAGAGTGCGGGGTCCGTCAGCGCTGGTGGGGGCAGTGGTTCGTTCGCCCCGAACCAGAAGTCTGTGGCTGTTGATGCCTTTGGGGGTGCAGGTAATGAGTGTGAGGTAATCCTTGCCCTCGACTTTGCGCAGGGCCTCGGTTTGATCTGGCAGGACCGTGAGGATTTGGTCGACCTTGTAGTAGATGGTCTCGTCGAGCACGTTGATGCTGAAAACATCGCCTTCATGGACTTTGTCCAAGTCGTCGAAAAGGGTGGCATTGACGAATCCTGAGTGGGCACTTAAGACACTATGAGTGCCTTCGCCGCCCACTGGCAGCGCGGACCCGAAGAGGTGGCCCGCACCTTTGGAGAGAGTGTCCTCGTCCGTACCGTGGAAGATGGGCAAATCCGCGTGGATGGAGGGAATGCTGATGCGGCCCATCATTCCTCCAGGGCCCACAGCCAACATCTTCTTGTACGCCTCGGAGCCGGCACCAATGGTGGTTTGCTCGCCTGCTTCGTTCAGGGAGTAAGGGTCCCGGAGGGGTCCTGAAGGCAGTTCTTCATTGAACTCCCGGGCCTGGTCCAGGAGGGACTTCTTCGCGGAAGGGTTCATGGTCTGGACAGAGTCCACGTACCCGCTGATCTCGGTGGCATGGACGCGATCCGAGAACCAGGCTGCCGCCGTGGGATAAAGCAGGATCCCGACGCCCATCACCGCGACCACCACGATCAGGAGCCGTTGCCGGCTCCAGGGTCCGGTCAGATACCGGAGTCCACGACGGGTGCGGGTTGGGGCGTGTGTCATCAAGAATCTTGTAGCTGGGGTGAGTCGATTGGAACAGTGCAGCAGTTATGGAGACTGCAGAAGGGAATGCAAGTGGGGAAGAGCGCCTGGTTGGCGTTCTTCCCCACTTGGGGTTGCTGCGGGGGCCGCGGTAGCGGCCCCCACAGGTGTTGGTGTTGGTGTTAGTTGTTGCTGGTGCGGCGGTTGCGGACGAGCATCAGGGCTGCGCCGGCGACGAACAGGGCTCCTGCTGCGTAGAGGATGCCGGTTCCGACGCCACCGGTCAGCGGCAGTTCAAAGCCGCTGTTGGAGGGGATGTTCTTGACTTGCAGGTCGATCCCGACGCCGGTGGTGGTGCTGTTGATCAGGAAGGACACCGGCTCGGCGAGCAGTTCATAGCCTGCCGGGGCGGTGGTTTCCACGAGGTAGTAGGTGCGGTAGTCCGGGGTTCCGGGTGCCACGGCTGCGCCGTTGGCCCAGTCCGAGTAACGCAGGCCCGAGATCGTCAAGGTGCCGTCCGCGGCGACGGTGAAGACACTCTGGCCGTTGAGGTCTACCGGGTTCGTTCCGGCTTTCGCGTCGGCTTCGTTGGTGTAGACGGAGAACGCGGCACCGGCAAGGGCTGCACCGTTCTCGTTGACCTTCTGCAGGGTCATTTCTCCCCACTTGGTCACGACCGGGGGCGTGACGACCGGGCCGCCGGGCTGGCCCGGGGCGATGGTGAAGCTGGCAGCGTTGGGGTAAACGAGGGCTTCGTTTTCGATTTCACCGATGGTGTTGACCTTGGTGTTGACCATGACCTGCACGCGGGTGTCGGTGTGGGCTGCCAGTTTGGCCAGGCCGGCGGGGGTGAAGATGACCGAGACGGTGTTGTTCGCGGCGTCGAAGTTCACGGTGTAGTCCGTGCCCGCGGTCAGGGGTGTGCCGTCAACGAGGGTCGCGGACGCGCCGATGTAGGTCAGCTTCTGGTCCAGGACGTCCACGATCTTGTAGCCATCGATGACGGCTTCGTTCGGGATGTCACCGGTGATGGTGAAGTCGATCTGGTCCCCGAGCTTCACGTCCGGGGCGTCCGTGACGGTCTTTTCAGCACCGGCAACGGAGTTCTTCGGGTAGACGTGGACGTCGTAGATCCAGTTGTCGTTGTTATCCGGGTCCGTCAACGGAACGGAGACCAGGAACGGGGCCGAGGGTGTCACACCGGCCGGGTAGTTCGTTTCCGTCACCAGGTACAGGCCAACCGGCAAGGCGGTGAAAGCTGCGGTGCCGGCAGCGTCGGTGGTCTTCACCTGGGCAGCACCCAGGGTGTACCCGGCGCCGGTGATCGAACCGGCCGCGTTGGCCGGGGCGAAGACGCTGGAGAGGTTGTGCGCGGCGTCCCAGCCGGCGTTGGTGGACAGGTCAATGGTGTTGACCTGCTCGATGGTGAACTCGATACCGGCCAACGGTGTCAGGCCGGTGGTGTCCACGGACGTGCCGTTGTTCGGCAGGCCCGTCGGGGTGGAGGGACGTTCGAACTTGTGGACCGTGATGGAACCGGTCGTGTCCCCGTCAACCAGGGGCGCAGCCGAAGCCGGGGCCACGGAGAAGGACATCGCCAACACCGCCCCGGCGATCGTGGCGGCGGCGGTCTTCCAAAGCCGCCCGGTGTGGTGATTACTCACAGTGTTTTCCTCTTTCATCGTGATGGTTCTTCCTACAGGTGGTACTCGGAGATGGACATGCACCGCCCGCCCCGCAACACGCACAGGACCAGGAGGGAACTCTTCTAAGTGGTAGTAACGGGCTGCTGCCGGCGGTGGTTGGCGGTCAGGGCCAGGGCGAGGGCGGCCAGTAACAGGGCCGATCCTGCGGTGGTGAAGGGCCACCAGCCGATGCCGCCGGACTCGGGCAGCTCCAGGGCCGGAACGTCCCGGACCGTGAGCAGGAAGATCCCGTCACCATCGGCGTCGGTACTGGTCACAACCCCACCACCGGAGCCTTGTCCGAGGGTTACGGTGCCGTTGGTGGCGATGGTGAATTTCACCGGTTCGGCCAGGAGGTTGAAACCGGCCGGGGCGGTGGTTTCTTCAAGCCAGTACGTTCCGGGCTGGATTCCTTCGAGTTGGAACCGGCCTGTTTGCCCGGCCACGGCGGTGATGGTGGGGCTGGCCAGCACGGCACCGGGGGTGCCGGCGTTATCGACGTGCACCGCCCAGGTGGAGCCGGCCATCGGCACCCAGGTCCCGCCGGAGGACTCGCCGATCTTCTCGATCAGGACCTTCGCCGGGGTGTGATGGGTGGTGGTGCAGTCAGGGCCGGCCGCTCCGGAAGTGGGTGCGCAGGTCTGCGGTGGTGTGGTGGTGGAGGTGCCCGTCACGACGTTGACGAGTTGTTCGTTCCATGCCCCGGCTTTGACCAGCACACTGTATTTCAGGGTGGCCGTCTGCCCGGCCGGCAGCGTGAACGCCGCCGTGGTCAGCAAGGTGGAGGGTGGTACGGGGTTGGGCACGGGTACGGGCGCTCCGGTGCCGATGACCAGGGTCGCTGACCCGGACACGAAGGTCGCGTCATCCAGGACCTCTGCCAGGTTGTCCTTCAGCACCACCCCGGTGATGGTGCCGCTGATACTGGACGCCGTCACCGTGTACACGATGGTCTGGCCAGGGCTGACGGACTGGTTTGCGGGAACGGACCCGTTGACCGTGGCGCTCTTCTTGATCTTCCACGCAGCCGGCGCGGTGACCTGCGCATCATCGGTTGCCGAGACAGGCAACCCCAGGGGCGGGTTCCCGGTGACCTTCGCCGTGTTGGTCACCAACCCCGTGGTCACATCCGGGACCGTGACCACATACGTTGCGGTCGCCGTCACGGACTGCCCCGGCAAAAGGATCCCCGGAAGGCCAGGCCAGGCATACGACAAAGCCGACATCGTGCCCGTTCCGGAGAACAGGGTTTCGGTGATCACCACCGAGGTCAGCGTCACGTTGCCCGTGTTCTTCGCCACGAACGTGTACGTGGCCGTTTCACCGGCCACCAGCGTGGTCTTGTTCACCGTCTTCACCAACGTGATCGCCGGAGCGGACGAGGGAGCAACAGTGAAGAGGTAATCCTCCACCTCACCGGAATCCGATGCACCGATCGGGACCTGGACCTGGGCCGCGGTGTAACCGACCCGAAACCGCGCATACGTCGTCCCCGCACCCACCCCCGCAGGGACAACCCACGTCAGTGTTGCGGTCGTGGCGCCAGCCAAGAAGGTGGCACACGCCCGCTCGGCAGTGTTGTCGAAGGTCCCGTTCTTGGTGAAATCAATCCACCCACAGGTCGTTCCTGCTTTGCTGGCCCCACTGATCGCCACCGTCGTCGAGTAGCTGGTAGCGCCCTGCGTCATCGGAGCCAGCACCACGCCGTCATCCATCAGATCCTGGGCCGCCGTCACACCCGCATTCGGCGAGGCAGTCCCGTTGGCAACCGTCGCGTTATCCTCAGTCACATTCGCACCAAGCGTCACATCCGAGAGGACAGCCCGCGCTGCTTCGTTTTGGGCGAGGTTGTTTTGATCGTACGAAACAGGCGCATCACCGAAATCCTGCGGAACCGTCATCGCCATCAGAAAGTTGTCCTGGTTGTGCTTCTTGGCCGACATGCTGTTTTCGGTGTACGGCGGGAGCGTACTGGTGGTCTGGACGAAGACCGCGCTGATGTCGAACGTCAACGAGGTCACAATGCCATTGATCCGGACCGAACCGCAGCCAGCGGTCGCCTGGGCGTCGGCAGGGTCGGGCGTGCCGGTCTGCACACTCGTATTACACGCCGTTCCGGCATTGTTGTTACTAGTAGAGATGGCGTTGTTTGCCACAGAAAGGTTGGCGCCGGACAGCTTGGTCATCGTCAGGCCTGGGGTTGCGAGGTTAAGGACGGCGCTCAACTGGGATTGTCGGTCAACAGTCCCGTTGTCAGTTTCGTCCAAGTCGACCTCTCCGCCGAGGCCAGCGATGTTGAGCACAGGACTCCTCACCGGCTGACTGAAAGTGATAATGATGGTCCCCAAGCCGCTACAAGGACCGGTTGCCGCGCAATTATTGACCGCGTGGGTGGCAAATTCGACGGCAGGAGCCCCAGTCCCTATGTTTTGTGAGAAATCAGATGACACATATCCACGGCTACCCATCGTTGACTGGCCCACCATGTTGGTATATCCCGACCGGCCAAAGGTGGTGGTCAGACCAGATCCAGGCATCGAAAGTGTGGCGACGGTACCGGGACCATTGAGGTTCGCCGGGGCGGTTGCGATCTCGTACGCCTGGGCCGGTGCGCCAAAGCCCACAGTCCCGAATGAAAGCCCACACAGGACCACCATTAACGCGGCAAACAACGCCGTAATCTTCACAACCGGATACTTCAAGGGGTTCCTTCCAAAGAACAAGTGACCCGGCCGACCCCTCAACCGACGAGCAAAACATTTACATCAAGGGAGACCATCCATTTGCGTCCGGCAGGGCTGGTCTCCAGTCAATGAGTGCGGTGTGGGAAAGGTTCATGCCGCAAAAAGCGGAATCTTTTTTAGCGACATCTCTCGGGTTCAAACAGGAATGTGGTGGCCGAGGCTCGGCCTCCGGTCGGAACCATGTCCAAGCGGGAACGATGTCCAGTATTTGGACGAAATTGCGTCATGACTGGGCGCTCAATGGCACTCATTGAACATGAAAGATCAACGCGCTCATCTGAAAATCGAAAGCAGGTCCTTACAGCTCCGTGGGCGCTGGCGACAACGTAGTGAGCAGGCCGGATGGCTGTTCCCGGGTGACTGGCTGGTTCCTGAAGTCGAGGACATGCTGAAGGCTCAAGCGGAGGGCGGAGAGCTGCAAATGTCCGCCAAGAACCTCGGGGCGTCCCGTGCCTATCATGGCGTTGGAGTCCGCGAAACCATGCAGGACCTCAGTGCCTTTTTCGACGCGGCGGGGGTACCTGCTGACGATGGCTCCATGCGGGATCTCGTCGAGGGATGGGCCATGGAAAATGAACGTCTTGAACCGTTCTCCTGCACCGACGTCTATACAGGGCTTGCAACCATGGCGCACTTTGAACGGCTGATCCATGAGATGTCGCAGTACCCCCGCGCCCGGCGTAGAAGCCACACGATAGCGACTCTTCATCTGGGATGGTCCAAAGACGGCAAGCTGCTTAGCTGGGAAATGTTGGCCGAAATGGGTCAGATATGCCGAGGGGAACTTGCGGCAGTGGAAGCCACTGCGGCCTATCATCGCGGAAGCATTCATACCATGATGACCCGCAAGCGGGAGAGCTACGAGGCACTGTTCCGCTGTCTGCAACTCATCGACGGGCTAAACCTGGGCGTTGGACGGCGAACGCTCGTGGAATTTTTGGATTTTCCGGCCTCGCCGGCAGAATGCGACCGGGCAATCGCCGGCCTCCGGCACAGACGCTCAGCCTGATGAAAGGAAAGGCAAGGGAATAGGAAAATGCCGTAAACCGCGTGCTTTTTGCAACACGATTCAGGGGTAACCAGTACTACATGGGCGTGGCAGCTGCCTGGGGTCGGATCAGGCAGCCAGTCACGAGGAGGCGCCACCGGATGAAGCAATTTTTCCCGGCGGCGCCTCCGCCAATTTTCCGCTAAGCGAACTTTGCCAGCGGGTTGGCCAGACGGCCAGCCATCTGCAATCCACCGGATGGATCCGAGATATCGAGCATCTGCTGGTTGTTCCGCAGTTGCAGCCTGTTAAGGCAGGACAACTCGAAGTCCGCAGCGAACAGATCATGCATGGCGAATTGGTCCGCTAGCTCCGGGTGGCGTTCCTGATATTCACGAACCACGGCAGCGGCAGTCCCCCAGAATTCGTCTTCCTGCAGCGTCCCTTCCTCCACAAGGATGGCCCCCAGGAAACGGAAGATGCAGTCGAACACGTCAGTGAAGATCGCAAGCACCATCTCTTCAGCGGGAATCTCGGCCTTGACGCGGGAGACTTCCGCGGGCAGGTCCAGCCGGTCCCCCATGACCACAATCTCCTCGGCGATATCCTTCATAATTGCCCGTGCGGGTACACCGTCTTCCAGGATCAGGATGACATTTTCGCCGTGAGGCATGAACGCGAGCTCATACTCGTAGAGGCAGTGGATCAACGGAACGAGGTAGGCCTCGAAGTAGCGGCGCAGCCACTCCGTTGGAGCCAACCCGGAGCGCTGAATCAGCGCTGAGGCCACGGAGGCGCCGGAGGAATCCACATGCAACAAGGAAGCCATGGTGGCCAACTGCTGACCGTCCTTAAGCATCGGAAGGGGACTTTCCCTCCACAGAGCCGAGAGCATCTTCCGGTAAGGCGAGCCCTTCGCCGACGCAGCCTCGTAGTAGTGGTTGTGGTAGCCGATGGCCGCCGTTTCACGGATCATGGCCAAGCCCCGGTCCTGGAGCTCCTGGTCGTTGCAGATCAGTTCCTGAAGCCAGTCATTAATGGCAGGCGTTGCCTTCATGTACTGCGGAGACAGGCCGCGCATGAAGCCCATGTTCAGCACGGACATGGCCGTTTTGACGTACGCCTTCTCCGGTGACGTGGTGTTGAAGAAGGTACGGATGGACTGCTGTGCCTGGTAGGAGTCCTCGCCGCTGCCAAGGTTCACGATGTGGCGCCGGGCGATTTCTGCCGCGAACGTCACGGCGAGCTTGTTGTCCCACTGCCAGGGGTGCACCGGCATGAGCAGGTACTCCTCGGGATCAAGGCCGGAAGCGGCAAGTTCCGCGTTGAACCACGCCAAGGTTTCCGGTCCGAGCTCGGCCTCAAAGTGCGTCCGGTAATCCAAGCCTGCGCTGGACGTGAACACGGCCTTGCTGCGATGCACTGCGATCCACTGAAGCTTCACCACGGCACCGGTTTCCGGCGCGAACGCATGGTAATCGGCGATGCCGAAACCCAGCCGGCCGTTGTTGGCAACGAAGCATGGATGCCCCTCGGTCATGCTGTGCTCTATCGCCTGGAAATCGGCCGCCCGGTCCGCGCCGCGGGTGATGCCCGCCGCCAACTCGGCAGAGCTGAAAGGCTTACCCTGTTTGTAGGCGTGGCTGGACAGCGTGCTGCTGATTTCCTCGAGGTAGACGGGCAGCATCTCCTGGCGAATGGCCAGTGACTCCTGGAACTCGGTGATGAAGTCCAAGGCATCCAGCGGCAGCTCTTCACCGTCGCGTAGCCGGGCGATCGACCCAGCGTCAACGGACCAGTGCTCAAGCTGCAGGATCCGCGCACGGAACCGGTACTCCACGGCGTCATCGTCGCTGGCAATCTTGTAGAGCCGGACGCCGTCGCCCTCCTCTCGGATCAGCTCCGGCGCCAGGATGCGCTCGTGCGAGAACTCGGCAATGGCTTTCCGGATCACGTGCCTGTTGGCGACGGCCCAACGCTCCGGGGTCAGGTGGGATACAGGTTCGGCTGCCTCGTGGAGGGTGGTGGTTTCGGCAGTAGTGGTCACAGGGAATCTCCTCTGGTCGCCGCGGCAGGCGCGGCCAGAATCGGGGTCAGGGTTGCGAGGAAATCCTCGCGCGTGCAGAAGCTCAGGAGTCCCTGCTTGAGGTCTTCGGCAGGATCGACGGCGGGAAGGGTCACCACGCCGTGCGGGCGGAAGCCCACCTTCTCGTTCAGCACATGGATCTTGTAGTTGCGGGCGTCAGGTTCGACGACGACGCGTTGGGCTGCAGGGTCAGCGAAGAGTTCCGTCATCACCGACTGCATGACGGCCGTGGTGTAGCCGGGCTGCGGGTCGCCACTTGGCGGGGACACCAGGAGGTGCATGCCCACGTCGCCGCCCTGGACCTCGTAAACGTCTGCCAACGGCGACGATTCGGGACGGTACCGCTCCATCAGGAACGCGGGCGCGCCGTCGTCGAGTCCCAGGAACGCCTGGTGGTGTCCCGATTCGGCGATCCGCGAGTACTCCTCCACAACGTCCTGCTCGGTGGCCGAAACCATCCCCCAGAACCGTGCGTACTCCTGGCTGACCCAGCTGTGGAGGACGGGTGCGTCCGCTTTGGGGTCGACTGGCCGGAATGTGAAGCTCATACGGTTGCTCCAGCCGTGACCGGAATGGCAGAAGGCACTGCAGCGGGTGCACCGAACTGCTGGAACGCGATACTCCGCTCGATCGGATAGACCTCGCGGCCCGTGATTTCCCGCAGGATGCAGGAGTTGCGGTAAGCGGCCATGCCGAGGTCCGGCGTGACGAAACCGTGGGTGTGAAGCTCAGCGTTCTGGACGAAGATTTCGCCGGGTTCGACGCCGGTTCCGTAGTTGCGCTCGACATCGAAGCGGCCCTTGGCGTCGCGGCGGATCCGGTCCTGGATGCCGGCCAGGAAGGCGGGCTCCTTGTAGGTGTAGCCGGTTGCGAGGACCACGGCTTCGGACTCCAGGCTGTAGTCGCGGCCGTGTTCCTCGTGGTGCAACTCCAGCGTGTGGGTACCCGTGGTCGCGTCCCACCTGGACGCTGTCAGCGACGAGTGTGTGTGCAACTGCGTATCCACTATGCCGGAGAGGCTCTTGGTGTAAAGGAGATCGTAAATGTCGTCGATCAGGTCCGAGTTGATGCCTTTGTACAGGTTCTTCTGATTCTTGATCAGACCGTCGCGCTGCTCGCCCGGGAGCGAGTGGAAGTAGTCCACGTACTCGGGCGAGGTCATCTCGAGCGTGAGCTTGGTGTATTCCAAGGGGAAGAAGCGGCCGGAACGTGTTACCCAGTTGAGCTGGTAGCCGTACACGTCGATTTCCTGAAGGAGTTCGTAATAGAGCTCTGCGGCGCTCTGCCCGCTACCGACGATGGTGATGCTGCGCTTGGACTGCAACTCACTCTTCCTCGACATGTACTCGGCGTTGTGGAGGACAAGTCCGCCGCCGTCCACAATCCCTGCACACGAGTCCGGAATGAACGGTGACGTGCCGGTGCCCAGGACCAGGCGGCGGGCGCGAAGCACCTCAGCGCCTCCAGGACCCCCATCACCTCCAGGACCCTGCACCGAAAGGCGGTACACGCCGTCGTCGTAAGTCACATCCAGCACATCTGTGCTAAAACGGACGGACTCCAATTGGCCGGCCACCCACTGGCAGTACTGGTTGTATTCCACCCGCAGCGGGTAGAAATTTTCCCGGATGTAGAAGCGGTACAACCGTCCGGTCTGCTTGAGGAAGTTCAAAAACGAGTACGGCGACGTCGGATCGGCCAGCGTGACGAGGTCAGCCATGAACGGGACCTGCAGATGCGCGGGCTCCAACATCATGCCGGGGTGCCAGTCGAAGGATTCGCGACGTTCAAGGAAGATGCAGTCCAGGCCTTCAACCGGCTCGCTTAGCGCGGCGAGGCCCAGATTGAATGGCCCGACGCCGATGCCGGCGACGTCGTAAATCTTGCCGTTGTCCTGGGTGCTCATGCTGCAGCCTCCGTGGTGGTCGCGAGCAGGCTGGCGCCCGTCCGGCGGATAAGTTCGATGATTTCCTGGATATCCCCCAGGGAGGCCTCGGCGTTGAGGAGGGTGAACTTGAGGTAGTGGCGGCCGGCAACCTTGGTTCCGGCAATCACGGCGTCGCCCGAAGCAAAGATCGATGCGCGAATGGCCGGGTTGACGACATCTGCTGCGTCCTCGTCCAATGCCACGCCGTCAATGGCCGGGCGGTAGCGGAATACCAAAGTGCTCAACTGGGGTGCGGCGGCGAGTTCGAACTCGGCGTCCTCCACCAACAGGGCTCCAACGCGGCCAGCAAGGTCGATCGCTTCGTCGAACAACGCGCCGATAGCGTCGGCGCCCATGATGCGCAGGGTGAGCCAGAGTTTAAGGGCGTCGAAGCGCCGGGTGGTCTGGATGCTCTTGTCCACCTGGTTGGGGATTTCGGCCTTCGCGGCGCTCTCCGGGTTCAGGTAGTCGGCGTAGTAGGTGACGTGGCGCATCATTGAGCCGTTGCGGACCAGGACTGCGCTGGAGCTGACGGGCTGGAAGAAGGTTTTGTGGAAGTCGACGGTGACGGAGTCGGCCAGGTGGATCCCGTTCAGGAGGTGGCGGTAGCGGCCGGAAACGATGAGGCCGCCACCGTAAGCAGCGTCCACGTGCAGCCAGGAATCATAGGCGCGCACCAACGCCGCCAGTTCGGAGAGAGGATCGACCGAGCCGAAGTCAGTGGTTCCAGCAGTAGCCACGACCGCCATCGGCACCAGGCCGGCGTCGTGCGCTTCCGCCAGAGCAGCCGCAAGTGCGGCGGGGTCCATTCGGTGGTCGGCAGCGGTGGGCACGGAGATCACCGCGTCGAAGCCAAGCCCGAGCATGGAAGCAGACTTCTGGATGCTGAAGTGACTGTCAACGGAGGTGAAGATCCGGAGTCGATCCAGCAGGTGCGGCAGGCGCGCGTCGCCGTTCGTGGCACGCAGCCTGGCCACGGCGTGATTGCGGGCGATCAGCAGAGCCTGGAAGTTGGACTGGCTCCCACCCGAGGTGAAGACACCATCGGCCGCGGCGTCAAAACCAATACGGCCGGCAGTCCAATCGATGAGGCGCCGCTCGATCATGGTGGCGCCGGCACTCTGGTCCCACGTGTCCATGGAGGAATTCACTGCCGAGAGCACGGCTTCACCAACCAGCGCGGGAATGACCACCGGGCAATTCAGGTGTGCCGCATAACGGGCATCGTGGAAGTAGATCGCGTCCTTGAGGTAGAGCCCGTCAAGCTCCTCAAGGGCAGCAGCCGTATCCGGCAGCGGACGTTCGAGGTCGACGGCACCAACCCGGGCCTTCAGTTCTGCATGCGCGACGCCGGTGAACGGACGGGCCGTTCGCTGGACTTTGGTGGAGACAGCGTTGACTCCCTGAAGAACCTGCGCCACATAGCTGGGCGAATTTCGAGCGTTGAACAGCTGGTTTGTGGCAGCGAGGGCCAGTTCCACCTTGGAGCCAAAGTCCTGCTCCTGAGCGATCCGCTCTTCGACACTTGGTGACGTCACGTCAGCTTCCTTCCATCATTGGGCGCTAGTTAGCAAAGGCAAGCCTTACTTAGGCTTGCCTTTTCGTCAAACTTTTGTGACCTATTTCGCCCAACGTACGTATTCTGGCCGTTTTGTGAACAGGGGAAGCGTCATTGACTTTCATTGGAAGCTGACGCCGTGGAAAATACCCCGGCTCTTGCCAAGGGCTGTAGAGTCAACGGCACAGAAACTCTACGGTTGGGGGACCAGTGGCTGACGACATCCACGAGCGGATCGGATTCCGCGAGATCGATGAACACGGGAATGCGGTGCGGGCAGTGAATCCGCATGCCCCTGAAGCCCCCGAACGGGCACGGCGCCGAGTACTCGTGAACCCGTTCGTCGCGGCCCTCTGGGTGCTGGACGCTGGGTTGGCGTGGTTTTGCATCTGGGCTTTCGACTCGGTAGCGGCAATGACCGGTCCGACGGCGACAAGTCCCCCATCCCAAGTGAATTTCATGGTCCTGCAGTCGGTGCCCTACGTCCTTCCAGGCGCCATTCTGGTCACGGCCGCCCTTCTGTTCTGGCATGCCGCGCAGTGGCAGAAGAAGCACGCCACTACCTAGGTCTACGGCTGGTTCCGGACAGTCTTGCGGCGTCCCATCAGGTAGAGGACGAGACCCGAAAGGATAAGGACGGCGACCGGCAGAATGGAGAACGCGACTCCCGTGTTGGCCAATGCCCCGGCTGACGAATTGGAAGTAATCACGGACCCGCCGGGCTGAACCGACTCGCCGGGCTGATTGGGAACGGGCCGATTCGGAGCGGGCTGATTCGAATCGGGCCGCGAGGAGGCCTGGTGTCCTGGTTGCGGTGCTATCCGCAGGAAAGCCTTTTCGATCTCCTGCTGCCCTGTTCGCGGGAAGGCCACGGCGGTTGTGGCAGGATGCGTTGTTACCAGCCCACCTGCCGAAGACGTCCCCATAGCTGTTGCCGAGTTAGCGACGTTGCCTGCCTTGACGTCCCACCACGTAAGTTCGTAGCTTGCGGAAGCCGTCACAGTTTCGCCGGGCAGCAGTTCACCCGCGGCTCCGGGCCATGCGTAGACCAGTGGCCCGGGTCCTCGCGCGTGATCCGCAATGGCGACGTTCTTGAGGGCGGTGTTTCCGGCGTTCTTCGCCGTGAAGTGATAGGTGATGACCTGGCCCACCTTTGCGGGATCACCCACCGCAGAGGCATCTGCGGTGGTGGAGAACTCAAGGCGTGCATCCGGTGACAACGGTGTATCTGTAGTCACAGGCAACGAGGCCGTGAGGCCGCCGGCGCCGGGAACACCGGCGAGCGCAGCGGAGTTGGCGACCCGACCGGCGTCGAGGTCTGTTTGGGTGATGCTGTAGGCAGCGACAGCACTCACTGTTTGACCCGGTAGCAGCTGGCCGGGGATCCCGGGCCACGAATATGCCAGCTCCGGGAGTCCGGCAAGAGTGTTGTTGATGACCACATCAGTCAGTGGCACGTTCCCACTGTTCGTTGCCCTGAAGATGTAGCGAATCACATCCCCTGCCTGCGCTGGCGAGTGGACAGCGGAGGCATCAGCGCTGTGGGTAAACCCGAGGCCGGGAAGGGGCGCAGCGGCGCCAGTCAAAATGCACTGGATGTTTGCGCCGGCGACGGGCGTCAGCGCAAAGGGTCGGTCAACGGCCGCTCCTGCGGGCAAATTCGGCTGCAGGCCAGCTGAGTCCGTACAGGTGATGTTCCGGTGGTAATTGGACGGGATGCCGCCGGCTTCCGTGAGGTAGTAGGTAGTGCCTGTGTTGGCCGTCGTCTGACCCGTGACACCAGAGCCCGCTGCGATACCTGCTACAGATCCTGAGGTAGTGGAGTGAGTAGTGGCATTTATCACTGGACCGGCGGGAGACCCCGCACGGATCTCCATGGTGAATTGGTCGGAGACCGCAGCGCGGGGGGTGGTCAGCGCCTTGCCCAGCGTAATCCTGGGAGCCCGGACCACCAGGGAAGCCGCTGCCGGAGGGTTCAAGTTGGTTGCAATGTCGGTAGGTGCGCTGGAATACGTGCCCTCGGCCGAAACTGTCACATCCACCACCACCGTGCACGAGGCCTGGCCTCGGCTGAGGTCGCCGCCGGAAATCGAAAGCGTTCCGCTGCCGGCATCCGCCGAGCGAAGGAATGGGTTGGTTCCGGGAACCTGAACGCACGTTCCCCCGATGTTCGGATCCCCGGCGATCGTCAGTCCGGAAGGAAGCACCTGGTTGATGGACCAGTCATGCTTCGCGTTGAGTTCGCTGGTATTGGTGACGGTGAGCGTGAGGGTGGAAATCCCGCCGGGGCCCACCACCGCAGGAGTGAAAGATTGCTTCAGTTCTGGAGTGACGTCAAGCAGGCGCACTTCGTCAAAGGCGCCATCGTTCCCGTTGGTGGTGCCGTTGTTATTCCACATTTCAAGCCCCAGGGAATTGCCATTGGCCCGGATCGCCGTGTTCGACGTCATCGAGTTGACGTTGACGGTCCTGGTGACGGTTCCCGGGGTTCCGCCGACGTCGCTGGTGACTTGTTGCTGGAACGAGTCCACGTTGGGATCGTCCCAGGTTTGGCACCCATTGAGTGGGTTCCCGACCGGCGTGGCTGTCCCGTCGCTGTCAATGGCGGCGAACTGATACGACGGATCGCCCGCAGCCAGGCCGCAATTCATGTACGCGGTGTTGAGGCCAAAAGCGTAATAGTGGCCCGCTGTTACCGGGATTGGGCGGGTGGTCCTGAACATCACCCCATCAGCGGGCCCGGACGGGATGGCATCGCACACTGATCCGGTGGAACTGGTAGACGGGCATTCGGTGTAAGAGCCGTTGACGTGATTAGTGGTGGGAGAGGCGGGGGTGAATTGTTGCCCCATGCCCAAGGCCAGCATGCGCATGTACTGATAGCTGCGAATATCCGCGAGCTCGGCACACCTGTTGCTTTTGCCTTCGGCCGCAGTTCCGGACTGCGCCCATGCGGGGGTGTTCGAATTCCGGTAGCTCAGGATGACGCCATTGCACCTGGCAGCGTCGATCCAACCTGGAGAACCTGTGTACGCCTGGCCGCCCTTGCCAATGTACTGCTTTGACCCTGGAGCCGAGTAAGACTGCGCGCCAAGGGCGGAGTTGGGGCTGCCGTGCTCGAAATTCTCCGAGAACACCACAGTGCCAGGCTGGGTAGCATCAGGCGTCGAGGATGTTGAAGGCATAGGTGGCGTTGACGGCGTTGTCGCCTGCGCAGGAGCAGGTTGAAGGCCTCCCAGCGCCGAGGTAGCAGCAAGGGTGGACAGCAGTATCACCAAAGTTCTGGCCAGGAGAGAATTCTTCACGGCTGTTGCTTGTCTTTCCATCGTCCCCAAGCGCCCCAGGCTCAAGACCCAGGCAGTTGCGCTTGGTGCTTCCGCTTCCAAGGAAGCCGATGCGCACAGATATTGTCAGCCTCTTAGTGTTGGCCAAAGCGGAATCGTGACGGAGAAAACAGAAAAAGATTGAGGCCCTATACGAGCTGGCCGGCGCCGGGTGCGGCAGGCGAAAGGCAGCGCGACTAGTGAAAACTACTGGCGAAGGACTTCGTAAGGATGTGTTGGCCGCTGAACTGATAGTTCAGTGTGCTGCCCGCTTCTGTATTCCGAAGGGAAACGCCGAGCTCGAACGCAAGGCTGGCTGACTCGATGGACACCGTGGTGCAGTGGATCAATCGATTGTCCGCAGCGGGATCCGAGCACGACCATCCGGCCGGTGCCGAGAATTTTCCCGGGATGAACGTGGCATTCTCCGGCAGGCTGAAGATTGCTTCACCGGAGCCTGGCGCCCGATCTCCGATGAGTGAAAAGCCAACACTGACATCGCGATCGAGTAACCCGCTGCCGGCTTCCATGCCAAAGAAAGCCTCGACCGTCTGTGACGGGGCAGCCGTTGGAGGCGTCGCCTGGGTGGTTGAGGACATCGTCCCCGAGTTCGTGACAACTGCTGCCCGCTGCCTGGCAATTTCCTCGGTGACCGGAAGCGGCGGAACCTGTACGGGCGCAAAAGGTTCCGGCAATTGCACGGCAGTCGGAGCTGGGGAGGGGACGGTGGGCACGTCAGCTGCAGCACTGGACGCCGGGGGTGATGCCGAGGCACCTGGAGCATCACCGGCGTCGCTGACCTCCACATCAGGCTGCCCGAACCACGCGGCAAGACCAAAAATCGCCACGCCTGCAGCGATAGCCGCAGCAACCTTCCATACGTGCCCGGGCGATCGAACTGTTGCAGGGGTCTGCCCGGTGGCGCCGGACGGATTCGCTGCCGCGAGCAATCCCGCAACCGCGCCGGGAGTCAACACGATGCCCGTCACCAGGGGGAAGAGAGCCGCCCGCATGGCACCTTCGATGTGGTTAAGTTCAAAGAGAAGCGCAGTGCACTTGGAGCAGGTCTCCAGATGCGCACTGACCTTTTCGCGTGAGGTCCGTTTCAGGGCGTTCCGTGCATATTTGCCCAACTGACCGGAATACTCCGAACACTCATCGTCGGGGGCCACCACCACGTGGTTTTGCAGATACGCCTGGCGGAGCCCCTCCCTTGCCCGGATCAGCAACGAGGACACTCCATTGGGGCTGACACCGATGAACGGCGCAGCAGCAGCCGGCTTCATGCCCTCAATGTCCACATGCCAAAGCACCGCTTGCCAGCGCTCGGGAAGGGACCTGAATGCCGACGCCACAGCCGAGGATTCGAATTCCCTCAAGACGGGGTCGGCGTCCACGACGGCGGTATCCAACATCGCGTCGTCAGGGGCGGACTGGGTGAGCCTTGCTTTCCGGTTCCGCGCATGCGCTGTCCGCTGCACGACCGTCAGCAGGTAGGCACGAAAGAATTCCCGTGGTCCTTTGCCGCCGCTAAGGGCCTGGAACACTGATGCGAAGGCCTCGGCAACGATGTCGTCGGCGTCACTTGGGTTATCGGTATTCGCCCGCGCGACGTATTGCGCAGCAGCCAGATGCCGCCGGTACAACGAGTCAAAGGCCTCGTTGTCACCTCCTCGGACCGCCGCAATGATTTCCTGATCGCTGACAGGTCCAGCGGTGATGGTTCCGCTGCTGGAACCAGTATCAAAATCGCTCCCCATAGGCCCAGTGTGACAGCAAATTCCGGGATGACTTGAATCGCAGGGTACTTAGGAATACGGGGTTAAATTACTTGGAATTTCCACGACACGATCCGACGGAAACGTGCACTAATCAGTTGGGAGGCGTCGCGTATCAGGCCGCCCTGGAGGCGCCAAAATAGCCTGCGAAACCCTACCCAAATGGCCCGCGAACCCTACTCGTTGTCCGGTTCGCCTACAGGTTTCTCGGCGGGCCAGTCGACGTCCTGCTCGTAGCCCTCATGCTTCTGCAGGTATGCCGCGATGTACGGGCAATGCGGAATGATGCGCTTGCCGGACGCCACCACATCGTCCAAGGCGAAGTGGGCCAGCACCTTGGCCAGCCCTTGGCCTTTGAACTGAGGTTTTGTCTCGGTATGCGTGAAATCGATGTGACCGGGCCGATCGATGAATTGGGACATCACCGCCAACTCACCGTCTACGCGGAGTTCATAGCGGTGGAACTTATCGTTGCGCACTGTGGTGACGCCAGCGCGGAATGAGTCTGCCAATGATTCAGTGTGCTCGGTCATGATTCGAGATTGGCACGTAAACCGGGCGCTGGCAATGTGGACCGTTTTCCCCCGCGTGTTTGCCTCCCGTCCGGGCCCGGTGGCGGCAGCACCGGCGTCGGGACCCTGCCAAGCAGCAGTACCGCGAGCGCGAAACATGCCGCTCCCCCGCCCAGGAGCGCCAGCGTCAGGCCGTTGAACGCGGCATCCGCAACGGGGACAAAGACCACGACGGCGGCCGTCACCACAGCGGTGCGCGAGGGACCCCGCGCGTGGCTGGCCGCCGTCGGACGGTCCTCAAGGCGACCGAGGAGCAGCACGACCGGCAGCAGCAGGGCTACGACGGCGAAGAAGACGGGGATGCGCGCCCACCACCATTCCGCTGTGCCGTCGGCCGGTTTGGGAAAGTCGGTGAGCAAGAGGAGTCCGGACATGCCCACCAGGAGAGGAAGATGCCAGAGGTAGACGGTCATGGACCGCCGGCCCGCCACCGCAATTGTCGCCTGGACCCAGCGGACAGAGGCGATCCAGCGTATGCCTTTGCCCAGAAGTTGGAGGGTGGCAGTCTGTGAAATCGCCAGCAGGAGCAGGCAAAGGTTGGGTGGGTTGATGTTCACCACCATGTTGCCCGGATATACGGCCACGCCGGTCACCAGCCCGAGCAACACGTTGCTGACTATGATCGCCCCTACCAGCCAGGTTCTGCTGCGATGCTCAAAAAAGCCGTCCGCCATGAGGAAGCCGAGCTGCTGGACTGCGCACCAGACAAACATCATGTTGACGAAGGCAAGAACCGGGACAGCGCCGCGGAGGGAGTCGACCGTAATGATCAGCGCCACGAGGACGCCCAACGTAGGCAGCGGGGCACGTTGATGAAGCCGGGCCATGAGCGGGATGCTGAGCTGGGCCGTGAGGTAGGCAGCAAGGAACCAGAGTGGCATCGCAGCCCCGGTGGTCATCAACTGGATCACCTGGGGGTCAACGCCGCTGAGCAGAGCCAGCCAGAGCCCCGCCCACATGATGGCGAGCAGGGCCATGGCTGGCCTGACCAGACGCAGCAGTCTCAGCTGGGCGAAGTCGAAGCCTGTGCCGCCGCGTGCTTGCAGGCGTCGCCACGACTGCAACCCGGTGACGCCGCCCAGGACGAAGAACAACGGCACGATCATGAGCACCCAAACCACGGGCGTGAACCAGCTTTGCTCCATGAGGGTGTTTTCCGTGGTGACTTTCCCATCCCTGTGCAGGACGGGACTGACCATCATGCAGTGGGCAGCGACCACCAGGAGCAGGCAGATGAAGCGGACGAGGTCGATCGCTGGATCACGCTGCACAACCGGTTCACGCTGCACAACTGGATCACGCTGTACAACCGGTTCACGATGCACAGCCGGCTCACGCTGCACAACCGGTTCCAGCCGCGCAGCCGAAGCTGCCGGCACAGCCGTGCTTCGGCTGGCGCCTGGATGAACCGGCTTTCCCCGCTGCATGGCCCTCCCCACGAATACACGCTCCTGCGTGTTGACTCCATTGTCCGCCCCGGGTGCCATTGGGGACCAGCGGTGCCCGCGTTGGCCGGTACTGGCGTTGGCCGATGCGGGCGTTGGCAGGTGCTAGTGGCGCGCCCTGGCCAGTAACCGCCCCCGTTCCTCCGGGTCCAAGGCACCGGCGCACGCTGCCGCGGCCAGGCCGTACGATCCGTCAAGTACTGCCTTGTCGGCGCCGGCCGAAGCGCCGAAGGCCGCGAACTCTGCTGTGTGATGGGCTGCGCCACGGACGTCGTAGCCAACCATGGGGTGGATGGTTGGCACCAGTTGGGAGACGTTGCCCATGTCCGTGGAGGCCACTGGCTCGGAATTGAAGACGACGTCCCGTCCGATGGCCGTCATGGCTGCCCGGTAGGCATCCGACAGGAACGGGTCTTGTCGGAGTTCGGCGTAGTCATTGCCCGCTGGCGTGACATCCAGGGTGCAACCGCTGGCGTGGGCGCCTGCTTCGAGGCAGCGCCGCACCTTGTCCTGGATGATGCGCAGCTTTTCGATGCTCGGAGCCCGCATCTCAATGCTCGCCCTTGCGCGCTCGGGGATGACGTTAACGGCGCTTCCGCCTTCTGTGACGATCAGCGAAATGATCGACCCGGTCGGGAGCTGTTGCCTGGCCAGCGCAACGGCCGTCTGGGCGACGACAAGTGCGTCCAGGGCGTTGACTCCTTCCATCGGGGCGGCAGCTGCGTGGGCCGGCCTGCCTTCGAACAACACGTCCCACATGGACATCGCCAGCGACGAACCGCCCACCACGTCCGTTGCCGCGGCATGGGCCATCATTGCCAGGGACACGTCGTCGAAGAACCCTTCGTCAATGAGATCGACCTTCCCACCGGTGGTCTCCTCCGCCGGCGTTCCGAGCACCTTGACAGTGATGCGGAGTTCGTCAGCGACTGCCGCCAGGGCCAGCGCTGCTCCCACCGCGCTGGCCGCGTTCACGTTGTGTCCGCATGCGTGGCCAATGGCGGGCAAGGCGTCGTACTCAACGCACAACGCCACAACCAGGTCTCCGGTTCCCAGCCGCGCACTAAAGGCGGTGGGTTGTAGTGGCTGGCGATCATCGAAGCGGAAGCCCGCCGCATGGAGTAGCCGCCTGATCCGCTTGACCGCACGGAACTCCTGCCCGCCGAGCTCAGGATCGGCGTGGATGGCGTGGCTGAGGTCCAGCAGGTCCGGTTTCCACCGCTCTGTGGCGGCCTTCAGCCTGGCCTCGATGTCGCTTTGGGATACGCGTACGACGGCGGCCCCGCGGCTTAGGCTGTTAAGTCCAGCGGCGGTCATGCGGACACCCCGGCGTTTTCGCGCTTTGGGTAGCGGGCGCTTGCGGCCGCCGCGACGAGTGCGGCCACAGCAAGGGCTCCCCAGATGCCCTGCAGCCCGGACTCTGAAATATGCCCGGACTCCACGGACGCGGAGGAGATCAGCTTCACCACGGCCGCGCCCACCGCGATCCCGACGGACAACGCGAGCTCATTGAGCCCGGCAGCAGTTGAAGTTTCCTCCAATGGGACTCCTTCCACGGACAATGCGCGGGTTCCGGCCTGGTACATTCCCAGGCTTAGGTTGAACATCGCAAAGCCCAGGCAATAGCCGGCGAGGGAACTGTGGGCCAGCATCATGACCAGGAATCCGACTGCGAGCAAGACACCGGCAAACACGAGCGTGGCCCGCTCACCGAATTTTCGCAAAGCCCGGGCCGTGAGCAGCGAGGACAAAAGGGACAGCACGGAAGCCAAGGCCAGGACAATGGCGATCATCAGGGGGCTCAGGGCAAATCCGTAACCCGTCTTTTCAGGATTGGAGTGCAGGAATATCCCGTTGGTGCCGAAGTAGCTGATGGACGCGAAGCCAAAGAAGAAAGTAGCCAGTGAGATGGAGCGGATCCGCGGAATGGCCAGCATCCGCAGGTCCATGAAGCGCTTACCCTGGTTTGCGCTGTAATCACGCTTGGCCCAGTAGGCCAGCAGGGATACTCCCAGCAGGCCAGCGGCCAAGGTGCGGGCATCCAGCCAACCCCATTCGGGCGCCATCGAGAGCGCCACAACAAAACCAATGAGACCGAGCGAGCAAGCCAGCAACGGCCCAAGGGCGATGCCCTCGCGGGTCGGCACACCGGCGTCGGGCAGTAAGAAGGAAGAAATGAACGCGACCACCGCGAAAGGAACAGCCACCCAGAAACCGAGCGTCGGGCTGGTGACCCCAACGATTCCGGCAAAAAGCCCGCCCGCTCCCACCATGATCATGAGCATCCCGATCATGACGCTCACGCCAGTGCGCGTATGCCCAGGGCTGCTAACGCGCAGGATGCCCATCATGAGGGGGATGAAGCCCACCACGCACGTAAGCATGACCACGCCGATCGTCACCGTCCACAGCGAGGGCCACAAGGCCATCTGAAGGACTCCTGCCGTCACAACCCCTGTGGACCAGCGCAGCACCAGCCTGTACCCGTAGCTGTCTCCGAGCCTTGAAATGATCGGGGTGAGGACTGCAAAGCTCACGTTGGAGATTAGGAAGATGCCGTTGATGGTGGGGTCGTCAATCTCGAAGACGGGTCCGAGCGCGGGGAGGATGGGGTTCAAGTACCCCTGGGTGACCCCGCTCAGTGATTCAATCAATGCCATTGCGAAGATCATTCCCGCAATGGACCGGCGCGTCGTTGCTGACGCCGCCGCTGGTGCTGTCTTGCTTCCCATGTGCTTCCTTGTGGTCTTGGCCTGTTGAGGGTACCGCCGATTAGTGATGCGAGTCACGACGATATTGCCCTCGTTTAGACTGGCTGGGAAATTGTTTGAAATAGACACAAGGAAGGCTTCAGTGAACGAATCAGCCATAATTTCCGAGCTGGACCTCGAAATCCTGAATGCCCTCCAAATCAATCCGCGGGCAGAGTGGAGCCGGATTGCCGACGCCCTTGAGCTGTCTGCGCCCACAGTGGCAAGGCGATGGAGCGCCCTCGCCGGCCAAGGCCAGGCTTGGATCACACCTGCCCCCGGACAGCGATATCTCAGTGCCGGGTGGTCCGCCTTCATCCATCTGTCATCCTCGCCCAGCGAGAGCGAGGCACTGATTGAGCAGCTGTGCTCCGAACCTGCATTCGGCACAGTTTCTTTGGTGACAGGCGCGCACGATCTCTTCATTGACTGCTTTGCATCCAGCCATGAAGAGTTGATGGATATCGTCACCGGCGCCTTTCCAAGGCTGCCCGGCGTCACGCATCGTGAGGTCGTTTTCGTCACCAAGTTGTATCGGCAGGCCTCAGAATGGCGCAGCGGCACGCTGGAACCCGCGCGCGCAAGGCTCGTGTCAGCGGAACCCCTGCCCGAGCAGTCGGCCTACGCGCCGGACCGGCTTGATGCAGCGTTGTTGGAGGAGCTCGCCAAGGATGGCAGGGCGAGCTGGGCGGAACTGGGTGCCGCCTGCCGCGTTTCGCCCCAAACAGCCCGACGGCGGGTGGAACGGTTCCTGGCAACCGGCTACATGACGCTGAGGTGCGATGCGTCCAGCTCCGCCCAGCAGGGCCTGAGGGAAGTGACGCTCGTCCTGAACGTTCCAGCTGACTTCGTTGACGGTGTGGGCAGCTTCTTCGCGGCGTTGCCCAATTGCCGGTTGAGCGCCCAAGTCCTTGGCGCACAGAACCTGCTGGTCACTTTGTGGGTCCGGGACTATCTGGAGGTCCAGGCCTACGAACGCGAACTTGCACAGCGGGCTCCAGGAAGTGCAGTCATCTCAAGGCAGGCGGTGGTGCGGACCTTCAAGCGGTTGGGCCACGTCCTGGACGAAGCGGGTCGCAGTCGCAGCGTGGTGCCCCTGCCGCTATGGAGGGAGACTTCGTAAGCGCTATCCACAAGGTCATACGGTGCTCTGGACGGAATGGCGAAACACCGGCAGGATCGACCCCATGACTACGTCCATTTTCGTGAACCTGCCCGTCAGCGACCTCGAGGCGTCCAAGGCGTTCTACACCTCCCTCGGCTACGCCATCAATCCGAACTTCACCGATGAGACTGCCGCTTGCGTGGTCTTTAGCGACACCATCTACACAATGCTCCTGACTCACGACAAATTCAGTCAGTTCACCGATCAGCCCATCGCGGACACCCGGAACTCGGTCGGGGCAATTGTTGCCATCTCTGCCGACAGCCGCGAAGGTGTTGATGCCCTGGCCGCTAAGGCGGTCGAGGCCGGAGGTTCCGAGACGTACGACCCCAAGGACCTCGGGTTCATGTACAGCAGGGCGTTCCGTGACCTCGACGGCCACCACTGGGAAGTTGTGTGGATGGACCAGGCCGCCGCGCAGAGCGGCCCGCCGGAGCACTAAGCAACCGGAGCACTAAGCAACCGGAGCACTAAGCAACCGGAGCACTAAGCAAGAGCGCCCTAAAGGACAGCCAGCACGCCAAGCACGACGGCGAGCAGCGGCGTTGTCCCCTGGAGAACCGCAGGGCGGAGGTACTTTTTGCCACTCGCTGCGAGCACCAGTGCCGCAAGGAGCATGGAACCGCAGCAGCTAAAGACAAGGGTCCAGCCCACCTGCGGAGCGCCCATGGCCACTGCGATGATGCCTATCAACGCGCCGATGGCCAGGAAGAGGTTGTAGAAACCCTGGTTGTAGGCAAGTGGCTTGGTGGTTTCGGCGTCGGCCTGCGATGTCACGCTGAATCGCTTCCATGTAGCTGGCTTGGTCCACGTGATGGATTCCATGGTGAAGATGTACACGTGGAGCAACGCCGCAAGCAGGGCGAAAATCAGGGAGGCCAGGATCATGGTCTGATCCTAGCCTCCCCATGATCTGGAGCAGCTGTCAGGAGCTGGGCAACTCGGGCGTGGCGCCAGCAGTCAGGCAGACACGAGGGTCCGGGCGTCTTCGGTTACCCTCCTTGATGGATGTTGAATAACCGTGAATGCCACGGCCACGCTGATCAGGACCATTGCCGGGACCAGCATTGCGCACCACAAACCGAGCTGCAGAAGGAGGGCGCCGCACATGGCGCCCAGGAACATCGACGCCACGGCCGCAAACCTGCGCGTGGTGGCCGCCGCGGTGGCCCCACCCCAAAAGCGTCCGGCTTCACTGAACAGCAAGGACAGCGTGGACGTAATGACTACGGTGGAAACGTCGGGCACGCCGACTCTGCGAGCCGCAATGGCTTGGAAACCCATCATGATCCCGATTGCGAGAGTCACGGTGTGGATCAGGAGTTCGTTCATGGGGAGGAACGCCAGCACCCCGGTGACAGCCAGCATTCCACACGCCGCAGTCCAGAAAACCGGAACCAGCGACGCGTCGCGTCCGCCAGCAAAGGGAACGCGCCGCAGGATCAACCCGAGGACCCAGGAACCAGCTGCGAAACCGCCGAGTGCTGACAACGGCCCCAGAAGTGGAACGTGTTCCGAACCCGCGAGGGAGAGGCCGATCAGGATGACGTTGCCGGTCATGTTTGCTCCGAAGACACGGTCCATACCCAGATAGGTTGCGGCATCGAGGGTCCCGGTGCCGAAACTCAGCGCGATCATCAGCCAGAAAGATAAGCGTGGATGAAGCACGCGCCTACTTCCCGTCGCTCGTCGGGCGCTGTGACGCGATCGACAGTCCATCGGAGCGCGGATCTGAACCAACAGCGAAGGCGCCTGGCGTCTCTTCTTGCCGAACCACCTGGAGGTGCCCTGCGGCGTCGTCCAGCGCTTCCAGCTCTTTCGTGTGGAAGCCGGCGTCGAGAAGGTTCAGGACGGCCGTCGTCGAGACTCCATGTTCCACCGAAATCGTGGTGGCGTCGTCCGGCGCAGCAGCTCCGGCTTCCATCTGTCCAACGATCCAACGCGGCCGGGCTGTTGCCTCGGCCGGCGACATACCCAATGCAAGGTTCAGGGCCAGGTGTGTGTGGACCTGGGGTTGAGCCCGACCTCCCATGGTGCCGTGAGCCCCGATGAGTTGCCCGTCCCGACGGACAAGCACCGGCATAAGGGTGTGGGCTGGCTTCCGTCCCGGGGCGAGCTCATTCGCGGCACCCGGCGTCAGGCTGAAGGATGCCCCGCGGTTATGCAGGAGAACGCCTGTTGCCGGATCCACCACGCACGATCCGAAAGCGTGGAATGCGCTTTGGATGAGGGAGACCCAGTTGCCGTCGGAGTCGGCGGTGACGATCGCTACTGTGTCACCGGTTCGTCGGCCGTATGCCCGGCCGTGGGAAGCAGCAGATTCCTTGCCTGCGATGGCGCCGAGGGCCAATGCCTCGGCAGACTTCGCGGAGAGCAGTCCAGCAACAGGGATTTCGGTGTGTTCCGGGTCGCCAAGGTAGCGGTCACGGTCCTTCGCAGCAGCCGCCAGCACGGACGCCACAATGCCGGCCTCGGCGCCATCCGGGTCAGGAATGTGGCCAAGTTCCTGGGCTACGACGTTGAGAGCAGCCAAGCCTTGCAGGAAGAACGTGCCTTGGCTGTTGCCGGCCGCACTGAGGTATTCAGAGCCCGCGAACATCACGGAGACCGGCGTTTCAACCGTGGCTTCGTAGGCTGCGAAATCATCCAGGGTGAGGTCACCGCCTTGCCCGCGAAGGGTCTCCACGATGCTTCGCCCAATGGAACCGCGGTAAAACACTTCGGTCCCGTGCTCCGCGATGGCTGCCAGGGTTTCTGCCAGACGATCCAGCTTCAGGGTCTCGCCTTCACGCAGGAGTACTCCATCCCGGAAGAAGACCTCGCGGCATCCCGGGTCTTGGGCCAGGAGATGCTCTTCCCGGATGAGGTCGCGGGCGACCCCTGGAGCCACTGGCACTCCGGCTGCGGCTGCTGAAGCCGCGGGAAGGAGCGCCTCGGAAAGGGGCAACATCCCCCAGGTCTCAGCGAGAACCTCCCAGGCACCAAGGAGCCCGGGCACGGTGACGCTTTTCGCACCGGATACTGGGACGAACCCGTCTGCGCCTGCGTAGTCGGCGGGGTTCAACGACCGGGCAGATCGTCCGCTGCCGTTGACCACTGTGACGTTCCGGTTGTCGGATCCCACCATGGCGATGACGTCACCGCCGATAGTGCATTGATTCGGATAGACCACCGTAAGCATGGCTGCTGCAGCCAGTGCGGCGTCCACGGCATTGCCGCCATTGGCGAATGCTGTATGGGCTGCAGCCGTCGCAGCTGAGTGTGGCGTTGCGGCCGCGCCGGTGAATTTTTGGCTCATGGCTTGTTGTGCTTTCTGCTTAATGAATCCGGGTCCCAGGCGTCAATGCCAATAGCCATCGCAACCTCGTGGATGTGACCGGACATGGCCTCGCGTGCGTCATCAGCCTGATGACCACGGATGGCCTCGTATATTCTCCGATGCGCAGCAACGGACTTTTCGATTCGTGTCATGGTCTGGTGGGCGGTCTCCCTGGAAGGCGCCATCCATTCGTTGGCGACATCGAGGAGCCTGACCAGCATGGGGTTCTGGGTGAGTTTGGCAACACCTGCGTGGAACTCGACGTCCAGCCTCACCAAGAGCTGCATGGACGGCTCGTCCCGGCGGAGTTCCGCCTCGGCCAATTCCAGCGGATGGAGCAGGGCACCCAATTCAGTAGCCCGGCCCCGAAGTGCGGCGCGCTCAGCCATCGGAGGTTCGATGACAGCACGGAGGTCCATGACTTCGCGGAGCATCCTTTGTGGGGCTTCCATCGATCCGAGCATCCCCGCGTGAAGTTCGGGACGGGTTTGGGCTTCGACGATGGTTCCACGGCCGGGTTTCCGGCTGATGAGCCCCCGAAGTTCGAGTTCACGCAGAGCTTCCCGCACGGATGTGCGCGATATTCCTGCAGTCTCTGCCAGCTCGCGTTCGTTGGGAAGTTTGTCGCCTGGGTTGAGCTCGCCGTTGGTGATCATGCGGATCAGCCTTTCGCTCAATTGCTCCGAAAGGGGACCGCTGGCTACTGAAATGCTGCTCAAGGACGACACGTCTAAAACCTCCGCTGAAGTTGGTTCGACAAACCTACCAGCCGCTGGGACTGGCCAGTCTTTTATTCGAGGATTTCCACCGTCACCCAGTTTTCAAAGCAGCTGCCGCCCGCAAGGCTCATGACGCCGATAGTGGCGCGACCGCCCAAACCCACCTCGGGTCCGAACACCTCAACAAAAAGATCAGTGGCACCCGAGGACACCTTGTGGACCTCGGTGAAATCCATGGTGGAGGTGACGAAGCACAGAGACCGGATGATCCCTTTGACGCGGTCGAGGGAACCCAGAGCAAGCCGGATTCCGCCAAGGCAGTTCAACGCGGTCAAGCGGGCGGCTTCGTAGCCTTCCTCCACAGTCAGGTTGGCGCCAAGGCGCCCTGGGTAGCGGACCGTGCCGTCACTTTTGTCCGGCGTGTGGCCGCTCAGGTACAGGACGTTGCCCACAATATGGTGGGGCTTCATGCTCCCGTAGGTGTCGGCACCGTAGTAGCCGTCAACGCTGAAGTCCGGAATCTCCAGACCCAATTCACGTACGCGGTCTTCATAGCTCGTAGCCAAGGTCTTGCTCCTTATCTGTCCTGCCGAGCCACGGCAGTTAGTCCAATGGTCCAACCAAGTTGCTATGACAGTAGTCACTCGGGGGGCTACCGTCAAGACAAAAATTAAAAATGAACGTCATTCATAAAAAACTGTTGACTTCGGTCTGAAGGTCGGACAAACTCCAGTTATGGGCGATTCGCCGCCGCCCTGCCAACCAAGTGATTACACCCCAACAGCCGGCTCCTGAACCGGCACTTCACTTGCAAAGGAACCCGTTATGTCCACTCTGGACCGCTCACTGGACCCGCTCCACGTCAGCTATGCCGACGACCCCCGTGTTGTAAAGGAAGCCGCAACCGAGGACTACACCACGCACGTTGTTCCGCTTTCATGGCGCAGCAGCAAGAAGTCACTCTCCATGTCCTGGTACTCATTGGTCAGCGGCATGTTCTATCTGGTCACCGCCGCAACACTGGCGGCAGTCGTCGGAACCGTGGACACGCTGATCGGCATTGTCCTGGCTTGCGTCGCGTTCGGTGCTCTTGGCTACATCTTCTCCGGCTACGCCGCCAAGACCGGCCTCACTGTCGCCCTGATATCGCAACGCCTGTTCGGTGCGTCGGGGTCCATCGTTGCGCCGCTCATTCTGGCCGCAACATCCATCTACTACGCGGTATTCGAAAGCTCCATGATCGCCCATGCGTTCTCCGCCTCCATCGGCGGCCTGGATATCCGTGTCTGGTATGCGATCGCTGTCGTCATGAACCTTCCCCTGGTTATGGGTGGGATCCGGCGCTGGATGGACAAGTACAACGCAGCGCTGCTCCCCGTTTATTGGGGCGGCCTTATTCTGGTCATCATTCTTGCTGCCACGCGAATGGACACCTCCGCATGGTTGGCCCACACACCCCAGCAGGCTGCAAGTCTCGCCGCCCCAGGCTGGCTCTACGCCTTCTTCATTTACCTGGGCGTACTGGTTCTCATGATGTTCACCATGGACTTTGCCCGCTTCGGCAAACCCCGCGACACCAAGATCAACGGAATCGCGACGTTCGGGCCAGTGTTCTATGTCTTCGTCTACCTGGCCAACGGCCTGATCGGCATCTTCATCGCCTACGCCGCAGGCTTGGCCGGAGGTATTTCGTCCACCGCAATCGTGGACTTCATCGTCACCCTTTTGGGCGGTTGGGGACTGTTCCTGGTGTGGGTGACCCAAGCCCGTATCAACACCGCGAACTTCTACGTCGCCTCAACCAACATGGAAGCACTCTGGACGCGCCTCTTCCGCACCAGGCTCCCGCGCGTTTGGGCCGTGCTGCTGTGCGGCGCCATCACCTACGTCTTCATGCTCACTGACGTCCTCAGCTACTTGCTTGTTGCGCTGGCTTGGCAGGGCGCCTTCATTGCATCGTGGGTCAGCATCATGTTGGTCCACATCATCTTCAGTGCCGGGGGCGACAAGAACGATTTGCCGGAATTCCGGCCGGGACGCCTGGCCCGGTTCACCTTGGGTGCTTGGGTCTGGATTGGAAGCTCGGTGCTGGGCGCGCTCTTCTACCAATTCGGTGGCGCATTCGGAGCCACCTGGTCAACACCGCTCACCTTCGCGCTTGGCGCCTTGCTTTACGCCGCTGCCTTCAAAGCACAGTCGCGGGCAGCCCTGCTCCGCCGGGCCAACGATCCCCGCGATGAGGTGGAGGACATCTGGGAGGCCCGCATCCGCTGCCATGCGTGCGACCACAGCTACATTGCGGTGGAGATGGACAGGGACCCGAGCCAAACAGGTCAGCCTGCCATTTGCACCGCCTGCGCTGGACTTAGCAAGGAGTACCTCGCGGCCTGCCGGAATGAGCACTTGAGCGCCGGTATCGCCGCAGCCGATCCAGCTCGGCAGCCCGTTCAGGGACTGCGTTAAATAAGTCGAGGAGACTGCCTTAAATAAGTTGACGACGGCGGTAAATCCCGCCGTCGTCAACTTATGTCCAGCCCGTGTCAGTCACTCAGCATGGCAAGCGTTGCGCCTGCGAAGGACCACGCGGATCCGTTCCATCGCGCCAGCAAGCCTTGGAGGTTCTCACCGTCGGCCCGGTGGGCGGCGGTTTCCGCTTCAAGGGTCGCCAGGATTCCGGTGCGCAGCTCGGTATTGAAGTTCACCTTGCCAACCTGCATGGAAGGAGCCTTTGAAAGCTGTTCAGCGGGGATGCCGGAGGCGCCGTGCAGCACCAAAGGAACCTCCGTCCGTGCAGCAACTTCCTGGAGTACATCCCAGCGGATGTTGGGCTCGCCCTTGTACTTCCCGTGGACGTTACCCACCGCAACGGCGAGCAGTTGCGCTCCGGTCCGCGCAACGAACTCGGCCACCTGCGCCGGATCGGTGAGGCCGGCGGCTGAAGTACCGGCGTCGTGCGCTGAATCTTCGGTACCGAATGCCTTGTCCTCGTCGCCCGCCAGGCCACCCAGCTCTGCCTCGATTACGACGTCGGACGCTCCTTGCGCATCCAGCGCGGCACGGACTTCGCGGACCAAGGCGATGTTGTCCTCGAACGGCAAGGACGAACCATCCGCCAGCACGGCATCGGCACCGGCAGCCACGGAGTCGCGGATGACCTGCAGGTCCGATGCGTGGTCCAGTTGGACGGACACGGGGATGCTGGCGTCGTCGGCGAGGCCGCGAAGTGCCGCGATGAGTCTGAGCCCGTTGGGGGTGGAAGCCGTCTTCGGAGCTACGAGCAGGATCACGCCGAGCCGGGCTTCCTCCGCCGCCGAAACAACGGCCAGCGCGGTAGTGAAGTCGTAGCAGGTGAAGGCCGGAACAGCAGAGCCGTCAGCGAGCGCGGAAATGACCAACTGATCCAGTTTGGCGCGCATTAGTGGGCCAGGCCTCCCACCAGGACCCAGGCAACGTACGTCAGCGCGAAGCCGGCCAGGCCCAGGATGGTAGTGAGGACGGTCCAGGTCTTGAGGCCGTCGGTGACAGTAAGGCCGTAGTAGCGGATCACGGTCCAGAATCCTGCGTCCGTCACGTGGGACAACCCCAACGCGCCGAATCCGATGGCGATCACGATCACGGCGATCTGGGCGGGCGTGTAGCCGCCTTCCATCACTGCGGAAGTGAGCAGGCCGGTAGTCGTGACAATGGCAACGGTGGCCGAGCCCTGGGCGGCGCGCAGTGCAAGGGAGATAACGAAGCCGAGAACGATCACCGGCAGGCCCAGGCTGTCCAGGGTGTGGGACAGGGCTGCGCCGATGCCGGAGGTGCGGAGGACTTCACCGAAGACGCCGCCCGCGGCGACAACCATGAGGATGGACGCAATGGGAGGAAGGGCGCCTTCGAAGATCTCGCCGGTTTCCTTGAGTGACCAGTTGCGGCGGACCGCCAGCAGGAAGAAGGAGAGGGCTACCGCCACGAGGAGCGCGAAGAACGGGTTACCGATGAACGCGGCCACGCCGTACCAGTAGTTGTCCTTGGCAATGGTCAGCGTCCCCAGCGTGCCTACGAGGATTTGGACGATCGGAGCGGCGATCAGGAACATGATCAGGCCGGGACGCGGAGGGGCGATGGCGCGGGCGCCGGGACCGTCAGAGCCCACGTGGACCAGGGACTCGGAACCGAATTCGTCCACCTGCGCCTTGACGCCTGGAAGCAGTTCGTAGTCCTTGCGGTTCATGATGCTGGCAATCCAGTAGGACAGGAAGCCAAGCGGCACGCAGATGATCAGCGAGATCAGGGTGATGAGGCCAATGTCAGCGCCGAAGACACCGGCGCCTGCAACGATTCCCGGGTGCGGCGGGACTGCCACATGGATGGACAGCATGATGCCGGCCATGGGCAGGCCGAATTTGATGGGGTGAACGTTCGCGATCTTGGCGAAGGCATAGACAATCGGGACGAGGACGATGACGCCCACCTCGAAGAACACGGGAATCGCCACGAGGAAGCCCACGGCCGTCAAGGCGATGGCAACACGCTTGGCGCCCAGCTTCTCAGTGAAGTGTGTGGCCAGCGATTGCACACCGCCGGATACCTCGATCATGCGGCCAAGAATGGCGCCGAGGGCAATCAACAAAGCAACCTTGCCCATGGTGCTGCCAACGCCGTTGGCCACCACGGTGAAGATGTCCTTGAGCGGAATCTGGGCTGCCACGCCTACCAGGATGCTGACAGCCAACAGGGCAACGAAGGCCTGGATCTTGAAGCGGATAATCAGCACGAGCAGCAGGGCAATGCCCGCAGCAGCGATGGTCAGCAACAGGGGTGTTCCCAGTTCCACAGCCGGTTTGATGGCGGGGGCATCAGCAGCCCGGACCACCAAGGAGTTGATGAGGGGATTCATTGGGGGTGTCTCCTTTGACATACCAGTCTAGAGAAGACCGGCGGGAGGTGGCGACGACGGCGAAGGGGGGACCGCCGTCGTCGCGGGTTTTTATTGGGTTAGTTGGTGCGCTTTGTGGGCGCGACAACCTTGATGACGGCGGAGTCGTCGGCGGCGGCGAGGCCTTGGGCCTGGCCGAGGAGGTAAAGCTGTTCTGCAGCGGCGGCAACGGGTGCGGCAAGGCCGGCAGCGCGGGTGGCTTTGCCGACGATGCCCATGTCTTTGACGAAGATGTCCAGGCGGCTGAGGACCTCGGCTCCGTCCTCGGTGTAGGCCTCCAGGATGCGGGGGCCGCGGTTGGACAGCATGAAGGAACCGGCAGCTCCGGCTTCCAGCGCGGCGAGGGTCTTGGCCTGATCGAGGCCGAGGGCGTCGGCAAGGGCCATGGCCTCTGCAGCTGCGGCGATGTGTACGCCGCAGAGCAACTGGTTGACGGTTTTGAGTGCTTGGCCGTCGCCGGGCTTGTCGCCAACAATGCTCAGGGTGGAAGCCAACAGTTCCAGCGCGGGCCGGGCCTTTTCCAGCGCCTCGGGCTCGGCACCAACGACGATGAGCAGATCGCCTTCACCGGCACGCGTCGGTCCACCGGACAGTGGCGCGTCCACGAGTGAAACACCGTACCCGGCCAGTTTTTCGACCGTGGCGGGGATGGCTTCGGTGCCCACCGTGCTGCCGAGGATCACGACTGCGCCCGGCTTCAGGACCGAGGCAACGCCGTTTTCGCCGAACAGGACATCGTTGAGCTGCTCACCGTTGCGAACGGCCAGGAGCAGCGCGTCGGCGTCCTGCGAGGCTTCGCGGGCAGAAGCAAAAGTCTTGATGCCGGCTGCCGCAGCGAGCTCCAGGCGGGGCTCGGCGATATCGAAACCGTGGACGGTCAACTCGGACGCGAGGCGGGTGGCCATGGGAAGGCCCATGGCGCCGAGTCCCAGAACGGTGATGGTGTAGTTGCTGCTGGTCATGGTGTTCTCCGATAAATAGGGGCCACGCTTGCCGGGTTCCCTGGCCGAGCTTGCGAGGTTAGGGGGCAAGTGGGGATGGGTTAGAAAGTGGCGCTGAGTTTGCGGGTGACCTGGGCGAGGGACTGGTCATCGCCCACATTGCCGGCGAACACGATGTACGGGATGCCCTTCGCCGGGCCATCCACCGGTTCCCAGAGCGAGACGATGCCCGGCAGCATCGGTCCGCGGACGATCGCGTGGCGGATTTCCAGTCCGTGGGCCGCAACATCCGAGGACGTGATGCCACCCTTGGCGATGACGAACCGCGGCGGGAAGGTTTTCAGCGTCCGGTTCACTACATTGACGACGGCGGCCGAGACGGTGCGTGCGATCTTCAGGCTCGCGGCGGCGTCGTCGGTCTTGATGAGCAGGCGGCTGGTGTGGACGATCACGTCGCCCTGGCGGAGTGCGTCGACGACGTCGGACACAACGGTTGCGATGTAAGCGTCGGCTTCCGCTTCGGTTTCGGCTGCGAGGAGCTTCTCGACGTCGATCTCGATGATCCGCGCCGAGCTGTGCTCTGCCGTGAGTGCGTTGAGCTGGCGGGTGGTCACGCCAACGTGCGAGCCAACCACGATCAGGCCGCCGGCTGTGGAGGGAGTGTTGCCGGCGTAGGCCTCTTCGGAGGTGAGTGCGGTGCGGATTTCCTGGCCGATGCGGCCACGGACGAACGGCGGGCCCACGCGGTAGAGGAGCTTCTTGCCGCGTCGTTCGGCTTCTTCGAGGCCCAGGGCAAGAGCACGGAAGTCGTTTTCGGTGACGATGTCGGCCACGATCGGCGTGGAGTTGGTAGCGGAATCAATGGCGTCAGCGATGGCTTTCGCGGAAATGGCCGGGTCCTGGGCTGATGCGCCGGCACGGATGGTGTTGAGGTCAAGGACGATTACATCGCTTGCCGGGAACCGGCCCTTCGACTTCTCCTCCACATACTTGGCCATCTCGGAGTTGGCGAAACCGAAGGACGCGTCCTTCGCGAATTCCGTCTCGGACACCGGGGTTAGAGTGCCGGTTTCTTCCCCGGTGCCGCGCATGTAGTGCACACCGCCGATGGTCACCCGGCCGGCGTCGGGGAATGCCGGAACGATGACGACGCCGTCGGTGACCTCACCGGTTTCGGCGGCGACCGTAGCGGCAATGACGTCCGGCTCGAGCGGGTAGTGGCCGCGCAGGGTGGAGTCGCTGCGGCTGACGAAGCCAAGGCTGACCTTCCCGGCCGCTGCTGCCAGCGCATTCCGGACGATTTCCTCGTTCCGCGCCGCTGCTTCTGCAGGGTCCAAGCTGCGGGTGTTGGTGAGGACGTAGACGGCGGGCTTGGTCTGGTTCTCGCGAATGTGATTGAGGGCCCAGGTGAAGTCCGCGACGTCCCAACGGGTGAGGACAGCGAGATCCGCGACCGACTGCGTTCCCGTGGGGTCGTCGTCGAGGACCACCAGGACGCGGGGGGACGTCGCCGAGGATGCGGCAACGGCGTCAGCAACCAGCTGGGCCGGAATCTGGACCTCCGCCGGGAAAGCGGCCAGAACGTCTGCTTCAAGGGTCACGGTGCACTCCATCGTGGGAAATCTGTGTAGCGGTTTAGTGAATGTAAGATGTCAGACATCTAACATTTCATAGCCAGTGTGACACAGCGCTCTTCACCGCGCAAGATGCCGTGCGTCACTAGTCTGGAGACATGGCCGGCACCGCAATTCCCCTCCCCTTCGTGGACGTGAGAACCCCCTCGCCTTCCCCCGGCGGGCAAATCCCCGTTGTGCTCATCCACGGCTGGGCTTCGGGATCCGTGTACTGGGAGCGGCTGGCAAAGCTACTGCTCGACGCCGGACGCGAAGTGTGGATCCTCGACCTCCCCGGCTATCACCCCGGCGAGGACACGCCACCGGACTTCGAGTGGACGCTGGACTCTGCCGCCGATTCCGTTGCAGCAGCGATCCGCGCCCGCACGAAAGGGCCGGCGCACCTGGTGGGGCATTCGATGGGCGGCAGCGTGTCACTGACCTTGGCGGCAAAGCATCCGGAACTAGTGGCAACAGTGACGCTGGTAGGAATGGTTCCGGCACCTCCAAACGAGGCCTTCAAGAACCTCCTGGTGTCACAGTTGGAGCAGGGATACTTCGACGCGGGCACCAAGCTGAAGCTCATGAACGCCTGGTACGGGCACCTCTCCCCGGAAGACATGGAGTTGCTCAGCAAAGGATTCGATACGCCGTTACATGTTCTGTCCGCCAGCGCCTGGGCGGCCATGACCGGCGTCGAACCTTCAGTGCCCAGCCGCGTTCAGGCGCCGCTGCTGGTCATCGCTGGAACGGGCGACCGCGTGCGGTCAATCGAGCAGATGACTTCGTTCGGGGCGGCAAGCCCGACGCGCACCCTGAAGGCCATTCCCGACGCCGGTCACAGCGTCCACTGGGAGCAGCCGGAAGAATGCGCCACGACTTTGTGTGAATTTTGGAAAACGAGCTGGCCACCGCCAGCGTAAGATGTCTGACAACCATCCGCGCCTGGAGGAAAACATCCATGAGGTGCGGGAGGGTCTGAATTACAGGAAATGGGGATACATGGCACGCAAGTCGCTGGTGGGCGTCGTTGCTGATGAACTGCTGGACCGGATCATCGCAGGCGAGTTTCCGCCCGGGACAATTGTGCCGGGCGAACTGGAGCTCAGCGCCCGGCACGAGGTGAGCCGCATGACCGTGCGCGAAGCCATGAAAACCCTCGAGGCACAGCGGATCCTCAGCGTGGAACGTGGCCGAGGAACATTTGTGAATCCACTGAACCAGTGGGCATCCCTGGAGGCCGTCCTGCGTGCCGCTTCCGAAGGAACAAAAGACGCGGCCGCGGCCGTCCAGCTCATTGAGCTACGCCGGATGCTGGAGACCGGCGCCTGCGAACTCGCAGCGGAACGTATCTCCGACAACGAGCTGATCGCCCTCAAAGAGCACGTTGAAAAGATGCAGGCCGCACACGAAGTCAATGACGTGGCCGCCTTCGTGGAAGCCGATCTCGCTTTCCACGATGTCATCCTCCATGCGTCGGGCAACGTGTTCGTGGCCGTACTGTTCGAGCCGCTGCATCGTGTACTCGAGGCACGGCGGACGCAGACCTCAGCTTTCGCTGACATCCAGGAGCACGCGATCGGCCATCACCGGAAAATTGCGGCGGCCCTGGAGTCGCGGAATCCGCATGAGGCCCGGCTGGCCATGGACGCCCACATGCAGCAAACCCTGGACGACCTGAAGACGTACGTCCTGGAGGCTTAACCCAGGCAGGGGACAGCAACCGTACCAATGGAAGCCCATTGGTACGTCTACTGCCCCCCTGAGTCGGGTTTAGTCGACGTCCGTGTTCACGATGTAGACGTCGCACGGAGCACCGTGTGCCACGCTGTTGGCGATGCTGCCAAGGACACGGCCCAGGCCCTTCATCCGCTTGTTTCCCACCACGATCAGCGAGGCGTTGTTGGTCTCGGCGTAGTTGATAAGCGCGTTGGCCGGCGTACCGCGGGCTGCGAAGTACTTGATGTTGCCGCTGGGAACATCAAGTTCCTCAGAGACCTTGCGGGCTACGTATTCTGCGGAGTCGGCCGAAGAAACCGTGATCCTGTCGCTGCCGCTGCCAAATTCTTCAATGCGGTCATCGGAGAACCCGCTGATGACATGCAACTCGGCGCCAAGGGCTGTGGCAAGCTTCGCTGCTGCCACGGCTGCGCGCTTGGCCGTTTCGCTGCTGTCAACGCCGACGACAATAACTTCAGACATGAGTACTCCTGGTTGTGGGAATTCACTGGTGGTGCTGCTAAAAATCTACACTCCATCCCCATCCGCCGCCGGGATCCGGGAAGAACCGGCATCTTCCAGCCTCCGTGTTTACGATCCGGCGTGTCCGGGTAGGGATAAGTCATCGGAACCATCACGCGACCGAAAGGCAAGGACATGAGCGAGGCATCATTTTCCCCGCAAACCGCCATCGTCACAGGATCTGACTCAGGGATTGGACGCGCCACGGCGGTTGCGCTGGCCAAGGCAGGCATGGATGTCGGCATCACCTGGCACACGGACCAGCAGGGTGCCGAGGACACTGCGGAAGAGGTCCGTGGCCTGGGCCGCAAGGCGGTGGTACACCATCTGGACACCACGAACGTCTCCGAAACCGCTGCCAGCATTGACAAGCTGGCCGAGGAGCTCGGCGGCCTGGACGTGTTCGTCAACAACTCCGGAACGGGCGATGGCACCAAGTTCCTGGACCTGGATTACGACACTTGGATGTCCACTTTGGACACCAACCTCAACGGCGCCTTCGTGGCCATGCAGGCAGCTGCCAAACGCATGGTCAACGCTGGCCGCGGCGGACGCATCATCGCCGTCACCAGCGTGCACGAGTTCCAGCCGCGGGTCGGAGCCTCTGCCTACGATGCCTCCAAACACGGCCTTGGCGGGCTCATCAAGACCATGGCGCTGGAGCTCGCGGAGTTCGGCATTACTGCCAACAACGTTGCTCCCGGCGAGATCGCAACACCCATGACCGGACAAACAGACGAGGACCCAAGGCAGAAGGAGCGGCCTGGCGTGCCGCTGGGGCGCCCCGGTGACGCACGCGAAATTGCGGCGGTCATCGCTTTCCTGGCCTCCCCGGATTCCAGCTACGTCACTGGCGCCTCGTGGCCTGTGGACGGCGGAATGCTCCAAATGGGACCCCATGCGGGATCGCACATCACGGGCAATGACTGGCGCGAAAGCTGAGCCTGCCGGACCTCTGGCCCGCACGGACGTCCGTGGGCTAGTCTGCATGAACGGCCTGCCGAGCGGGCCAGCATTTTCAAGATTCAGGGACGATGATGAGGAGCACCATGGCTGACCACACATATAGCGTTTCCGAAATTGTTGGCACTTCTTCCGAGGGCGTCGATGCGGCCGTCAGGAATGGCATCGCCGCTGCCGCCCAGACGTTGCGTAACCTCGACTGGTTCGAGGTGAAGGAGATCCGCGGCCACCTGGAGAACGGCGCAATTGCCGACTGGCAAGTAACCATCAAGCTTGGCTTCCGCTTGGAGCGCTGATCCCTTCCTCCGCGAGATGACAGTTAATGCCAATGTTTCAGACGAACATTGGCATTAACTGTCATCCCGGCGGGCGGGTTCGGGGGCCGGGAGGGTCTCCGCCGATACCTCGCCAAAGCTGCTGAGCAGCGTCAAGGCGTCCGACGACGGCGAACCCACCTTCGCGGAATAGACCCTCAGGTGCTGGTCGGGGTCGTCCGGGAGGCCCAGGGCTTCAAAGTTCAGTTCAAGGTCGCCCACCACAGTGTGGTGCAGGCGGACAATCCCGGCAGACCGTGTGGCCACCCTGTGTCCCGCCCACCATTGACGGAAATGCTCACTGTGCACGGCAAGTTCGCCCACGAGCTGGTTGGTCTGGGGATCGTTGGGGTGCCTGCCCACGTCCATCCGCAAGGCGCCCACTGCCTCGGCGGCAACGGTTTTCCAGTCCCTGAACAGGTCCTTGGCCGCAGGATCCAGAATGATCCAGCGGGTCAGGTTCCGTTCGGCCGCGGGCAGTGCTGTGAAATCCGTGAACAGCAGATGCGCCATCCGGTTTCCGGCCAAAACGTCAGCGCGTCGCCCCAGGACCATTGAGGGAACATCCCCGACGGCGTCCAGCAGCTGCCGCAAGGCAGGGCGCACCTTTTGGGCGGGGCCCGGATTGCCGGCCGAACTGGCGCAGTGCTCCAGCAGGTCCAACATGTGCGCATGCTCCCCCGCGTCCAGGCGCAACGCCCGTGCAACGGAATCGAGGACGGCCTTGGACGGATGGATGTTCCGGCCCTGCTCCAGGCGTGTGTAGTAGTCGGTGCTCACGCCGGAGAGCCTCGCCACCTCTTCGCGGCGGAGGCCCGGAACCCTGCGGGAGCCGTTGGACTGCGGAGCCCCGGCGTCCTCGGGCGAGAGGCGGGCACGCATGACTTTGAGGAATTTTCCGAACTCGGCGCTTTGACCCATCCGTCCATTCTGCCGTTATCGCAGCTGGCAGGACCAGAGCACGACCACCATTTTGGGTAGGACTACCAGACCTAGGAAAAACAGGATCAGTCTGGATTGCTGACTCTGCGACGAAAACTGAATAGGCTCGGTACAGAGCCTCCCGAAAACGCTTTCTGGCAACCGGCGCAGCAGCCGAACCCACAGGAAGCAGCGGCCAGGCCCAGAAATATCTACCTCGAAGGAGACCTCATGCCAGAGCTGACCCTAAACAACGGCGTCACCATTCCCCAGCTCGGATTCGGTGTTTTCCAGGTGCCTCCGGAAGAAACACAGAAGGTGGTGGAAGACGCCTTGGAGGCAGGGTACCGGCACATCGATACCGCAGCTGCCTACCGTAACGAGGCAGGCGTGGGTGCTGCCATCGCCGCCTCGGGCCTTCCCAGGGAAGACCTCTTCATCACCACCAAGCTCCGCAACGGCGAGCAGGGTGAAGCGTACGACGCCTTCCAGCGCAGCCGCGATGCCCTTGGCCTGGAAGCAGTTGACCTGTACCTGATCCACTGGCCAGTACCTTCGCAAGGGCTGTACACCCAGGCTTGGAAGGAGATGGAGAAGCTCTACCAGGACAAGCAGATCCGGGCCATCGGCGTCTCCAACTTCCTCACAGACCATCTGGATACCTTGCTGCGGGAAGCGGACATAGTGCCGGCCGTAAACCAGATCGAGCTGCACCCCACGTACCAGCAAGGCGATCTGGCAAACAAGTGCCGCGATCTCGGCATCGCAGTGGAGGCCTACAGCCCGCTGGGACAGGGCAAGGACCTGAACGCCGAGGTAGTGGCCTTGGTGGCCGCTGCACATGAAACAACTCCGGCACAGGTAATTCTGGCGTGGCACCTCGCGCAGGGAACCATCGTGATCCCCAAGTCCGCCGACTCTGCCAGGATGCGGGAAAACCTCGGCGCCGCCGATCTCGCCCTTACCCAATCCGAACTGGCTGCCATCACCGCCCTGGAGGCCGGAGCCCGCATAGGTTCCGATCCCGCCGTCGCGGCTTTTACCCAGTTCTAAACAGACACCGTAGTTCTAAACAAAAGGACACAACAGCATGCAGTACACCGACCTTGGCCGTTCCGGCCTGAAAGTTTCACGCCTCTGCCTCGGCACCATGAACTTCGGTCCCCAGACGGACGAAGCCACCGCGCACTCGATCATGGATTCCGCACTGGATTCCGGCATCAACTTCTTCGATACCGCCAACGTTTATGGCGGCTCGGGCCACCGGGGATGGACCGAAGAAATCATCGGGCGCTGGTTCGCAAAGGGCGGCGAGCGCCGGGAACGGACAGTGCTGGCTACCAAGCTGTACGGCACCATGACGGATCGCCCCAATGAGTCCAAGCTCTCCGCCCTGAACATCCGTCGCGCCCTGGATGCCAGCTTGAAGCGGTTGCAGACGGACTACATCGACATCTACCAGTTCCATCACATCGACCGCCAGACACCGTGGGATGAGATTTGGCAGGCAATCGAGGTTGCCGTGCAGCAGGGCAAGATCCTGTATTCGGGCAGCAGCAACTTTGCCGGCTGGCACATTGCCCAGGCCCAGGAAGCCGCCCGCAGGCGCAACTACACCGGCCTGGTCAGCGAGCAGTCCATCTACAACCTCTTCCGGCGCGAGCTGGAGCTTGAAGTCATTCCCGCGGCGCAACAGTACGGGCTCGGCTTGATCCCGTGGTCTCCGCTGCAGGGCGGCCTGCTGGGTGGCGTCCTGAAGAAGGAGGAGCAGGGCGTCCGCCGCACGGAAGGCCGTGCGCTGGAGACGCTGCGCAAGCATGAGGACCAGATCCGCCAGTACGAGGATTTCGCGGACGAACTCGGGCAGAAGCCCGGGGACGTTGCCCTGGCTTGGCTTCTTCATCAGCCTGCCGTGACGGCGCCCATCGTTGGGCCACGCACCCAGGAGCAACTGGACGCCGCAATCCGGGCGTTGGATGTGACCCTCAACGAGGATGCCCTCAAACGGCTGGATGACATTTTCCCGGGACACCGCCCCGCCCCGGAGGACTACGCCTGGTGAGCAGCCTCCTCCCCGTCGGTCCCGGAACGGCGGACACGGTCTCGCCGCGGAACATCCTGTTCATCGGCGGGACCGGGGTCATTAGTGCGGCGGCGGCTGACCGCGCCGTTGCGCTGGGCCACCGGCTGACCATCCTCAACAGGGGACGGTCAGCCGGTCGGCCGGTTCCCGAGGGCGCTGAGGTGCTCCATGCAGACATCCGTGACAGCGGGGCTGTGCGGGAGGTGCTTCGGGGAAAGGAGTACGACGCCGTAGCGGACTTCATCTCGTTCACTCCGGCTCATGCGCGGGCCGGCTTGCAGATGTTCCGGGGGAAAACGGGCCAGTACGTGTTCATTAGTTCCGCCTCGGCGTACCAAAAGCCACCCAGCACCCTGCCCATTAGGGAATCGACTCCTTTGAAGAACCCCTTTTGGAAGTACTCGCAGGACAAGATTGCCTGTGAAGAGTTGTTGTTTGAGGCCTACCGCGAGCAGGACTTCCCTGTGACTGTGGTCCGGCCGTCCCACACCTACGACCGGACCAAGATCGCGCTGGTGGGCGGTTGGACTGACATTCACCGGATGCGCGCCGGAATGCCCGTGTTGGTTCATGGGGACGGAACCTCCCTGTGGACGCTGACGCACAGCCGTGATTTCGCCAAGGCCTTCGTTGGGCTCTTGGGAAGGCCACAGGCTGTCGGTGAGAGCTACACCATTACTTCCGACGAGTTCCTGCCATGGAACCAGATCTACCGTCTCTTCGCCCGGGCAGCCGGGGTTCCTGAGCCCGAGCTGTTCCATGTTTCCTCCGACACCATCGCCGCCCACAGCAAAGAGCTTGGCCCCAACCTTTTGGGGGACCGCTCGCACTCCGTGGTGTTCGACAACTCCAAGATCAAGGCACTCGTGCCGGATTACCAGGCAACCATCCCTTTCGCGGACGGTGCGAGGGAGATCATCGACTGGCACGATCAGCATCCCGGGCTGCAGGTAGTTGCGGAAGACTTCATGGAACTGAGCGATCGGCTCTATGAGTGGACGGCAGGATGAGTGGTCTGCTCGATGAGTGGTCTGCTCGATGAGTGGTCTCGGCGGCAGCTGTTGCCAAGCAGCCAGTGGCCAGCGTAGAACAGCAAAGAGACCCGCCGGTCGAGATTCAAGCATAAGAGGAGATCATGCTCATGACACTTGCCCCGCTCATTGAACTCAACGACGGCTACAAGATCCCGCAACTGGGCTTGGGTACGTGGCCCCTGGATGATGCCCAGGTTGCCGATGCCGTGGTGGAAGCTGTTTCCTGCGGCTACCGACACATTGATACGGCGGTCAAATATGGGAATGAGGAAGGAGTCGGCAATGGTATCCGTGCCTGCGGTGTGGACCGGAGCGAGCTCTTCATCACTACCAAGCTCGACGGCGGGTTCCAAGGCTCGGGCAAGGCAGCCGCTGGGCTCGATGGCTCGCTGCAACGACTCGGGCTGGACTACGTTGACCTGCTGCTGATCCATTGGCCGCTCCCCCGCCGCGGCGAGTTCGTTTCCACGTGGAAGACGTTCGAGGAACTGCAGGCCTCGGGCAAGGTACGATCCATCGGCGTTTCCAATTTCAAGCCTTCGCACCTTGACCGGCTGTTCCGGGAAACGGATGTTGTTCCAGCGGTCAACCAGATCCAGGTCAATCCCGCCATCCCGCGTCCTGTTGCCATCGCGTTCAACGAGCAGCACGGGATTGTCACGGAATCGTACAGTCCACTGGGCGCCAGCAGCGACCTCCTGAATGCCCCGGTTCTGGCGAGCATCGGCAACAAGCATGGAAAGACGCCCGGCCAGGTGGTCCTGCGTTGGCATGTCCAGCAGGGCCTGGTTGCCATCCCGAAGACCGCCAACCCGCAAAGGATGCGGGAGAACCTTGACGTCTTCGGCTTCGAGCTGGACCAGGATGACCTTAGAAGGCTACAAACCCTCGACGCCGGTCCTGATGCCGGCGTCGACTCGGACGTTCAGGGACACTAGGGGACGGGAACACTAGACGTGGGGGAACTGAATATGGAAACAGCAAACGCAGAAACATTGATCTGGACCGGGTCCTACACTGCGGACCGGAATGGAAATGGCGAAGGTATCGGCGCCATCACCGTGGATGCGGACGGGAACCTTACTTCGCTTGGCTTGGCTGCGGCAGCGAACTCGCCGTCCTTCCTCGCCATTCATCCAACCCTCCCTGTGCTCTATGCCGTTGCCGAGGAAGGCAAGATGGTACGGGCGTACCGCCATACCGGCACCGCTGAGCTGGAAGAGATGGGTGAACCATGGCCGGCAGGGGAGGCTGCTTGCCACGTCGCAACGGATCCACAGGGACGTTTCATTGTGGTCACCTGCTGGGGTGATGGCCAGGTCATTCTCTACGAACTGGACCACGACGGCGCCATCACCTCGCGGACCAGCGCGGAAGCCGCCGTCGACCCCCATCAGACCGGACCCACCGATGAGCCGCGTCCAAGCCGCGCACATTCAAGCCTCATGCTTCCCGATGGTCGGGTGATGACCACGGACCTCGGGCACGATCTTGTGAGGGTTTGGCGGTACGAGCCGGGCCAGGGTCTGTTGCCCGACCACCACGTGATCCTGCCCAAGGACTCCGGCCCGCGTCATATGGTGCGGCATCCCAGCGGTACGGTTTTCATCGATACGGAATACTCGATTGAGGTTGCAGCTGTCAGGGCCGAACCCCAGGGGGTCTACGAACTCACGGCCGTGGTTCCCGCCAGTGTCAACAAAGCGTTCGACGGCGACTCCGCCGCGGAGATTGCAATGTCCGCTGACGGTCGGTTCGTCTATGTGGGCGTCCGGGGCTCCAACCGGATCTGCGTCCTGAAGGTGGGCGCCCAGGGCACGGACGTCACTCCCCTGGCCGATTTGCCAAGCGGGGGCGACTGGCCACGGCACCACCTGGTCCACGACGGCTGGCTCTTGGTGGCCCATGAAGGTTCCAATGACGTTCTGACTTTCAGGCTCGACCCCGAAACCGGCCTGCCCGACGGACCCGTAGGCCGGCTGGCGACAGGGTCCCCGAGCGTGCTGGTTCCGGCGGGTTAGGCCGCCCAGACCTGGACGTCGTCCGTTCCGCAGAACAGCTTGCGGCCCGTGGGTTCAAGGACCACCCACAGCAGTTCCTGATGGTGGGAAACGTCGTCGACACGGCCCGTGCCGGCACCCCAGGCGACGTCGTAGATCCAGACGCGATCGCCGACGCTGAGCTCAGTCCACTGCGCTGCCGGCACGTGCCGGTAGTCGCTGGGCCGGTTCAGAATGGAGCTGGTCATTTTGTGATGTCGCCAGCGGTCCGGCGCCGCCAGACAGTGGGCACTCCGTTGTGCGCCGGTAGGACGTGACCTTCCGCGAACACCTGGACGGCGTCAGGCTCAGAGTCCGGGCTCCACAAACCCGAGGCCGGGCAGTGGGAACCGGTGGGCATGACACGGGTGGCTCGTTCGCGCAGGAGGGCGATGCTCTTCATCGTTGAAACTCATCCTTGGGTAGTCCAGGGCGCTGCATGCTGTGAAGCAGGGCCTGGTGTGAAGCAGATCTCCTCAACCCTATGCAAGTCATGGACGGTTCGTTATAGGCAATTGCATAGCATTTCCGCACAGTGTCATGCAGGCGAACAATAGGATTTTGGCTCAATCTGGACTAAAAGTCCTGCAAGCGCTTCCAGTATTGAACCCGCAACAGTGCTTCACTCTCAGAAAAACATCTATTTCTATGGATCAAATCCGCGCAAGCGCTTACAGTTGTGAGTTGCCACACAGCAGAGTCGCTTAGCGGAAGGTTTCATCACTTGCTATCTCGCAGCTATAGATCCATTGTCCCCGCCGTCGTACTCGCCACCGCAGTGGTGACGGCTTCCACCGTTCTTCCCGCGAGCGCCGCCACCACCAAGAAAACGCCGCCTGATCCCGCCGGCCAACACTCAGTCCGCGGCGGCGTCAGTGATCAGAACTTCTACTTCGTCATGGCTGACCGCTTCAACAACGGCACAAAAGCCAACGACGACGGCGGGCTGGGTGCGGATCCGATGGTGTCCGGCTACGACCCCACCCGCAAGGGCTTCTACAACGGTGGTGACCTGAAAGGCCTCCAGGACCGTCTGGACTACATCCAGGGTTTGGGAACGAATGCCCTCTGGCTTACACCGAGCTTCAAGAACAAGGCCGTCCAAGGTGACGGGTCAGTGGAGAACAGCTCCGCGGGTTACCACGGGTACTGGGTCACGGATTTCACGCAGATCGATCCCCATCTGGGCACGAATGCTGAACTGAAGACGCTGATCGATGCCGCCCATGCACGCGGCATGAAGGTCTATTTCGACATCATCACCAACCACACGGCGGACGTGATCCAGTATCAGGAGTCCGAGTCAGCGCCGTACATTTCCAAGGAAACAGAGCCGTACCGCACGGCAGCGGGCGAGGCCTTCGATGACCACGACTACGCCGGCACACAGGACTTTCCTGCACTGGATCCATCAACGTCCTTCCCCTACACGCCGGTGGTCCCCGAAGCCGAGAAGGACGTCAAGGTTCCCGCGTGGCTCAACGACTCCACGCTGTATCACAACCGTGGCAACACCACCTTTTCCGGCGAGGACGCGCTCTACGGCGACTTCTTCGGCTTGGACGATCTGTTCACGGAGAATCCCCGCGTGGTCAACGGATTTGTTGATATCTACAAGAGTTGGATCCGCGACTTCGGGATCGACGGCTTCCGCATCGACACCATGAAGCACGTCAACGATGAATTCTGGCAGCAGTTTGGCCCGCAGGTCCTGAGCTACGCCAAGGAGCAGGGCAAGGACGAATTCTTCATGTTTGGCGAGGTCTTCGATACCTCCAAGAGCGTCACGTCCAAGTTCACCACCAAAAACAAGATGCAGGCTGTTCTCGACTTCGGTTTCCAGGGAGCTGCACGCAGCTTCGCTTCCCAGAGCAGCAAGGCCAGTGGTTTGGCCGAGTTCTTCAATGGAGATGACTGGTACACCGACGCCGACTCCAACGTGTACCAACTGCCCACCTTCCTGGGGAACCACGACATGGGCCGTATCGGAACGTTCATCGCCCAGGACAACGCCGGGGCGTCAGACGCCGAACTCGTCGAGCGTGATGAACTCGCCCACGAGCTGATGTACTTCTCGCGCGGCAACCCGGTTGTCTACTACGGCGACGAGCAAGGATTCACGGGGGCAGGTGGGGACCAGGACTCACGGCAATCCATGTTCGCCAGCCAGGTTCAGGAATACCTTGATGACGACCTTCTGGGCACAAGCGCGACGCATGCAGCAGACAACTTCGATACCGGGCACCCGCTGTACAGGAAGATCAGCGAACTTGCTGCACTCACCGCCGAGCACCCCACCCTCCGCAGCGGCGCGCAGCAGAACCGCTACGCCGCCGACGCCCCGGGGATTTACGCCTTCTCGCGTATCGACGCCAAAGAGCAACGTGAGTACGTGGTTGCCGTGAACAACAGCGAGAGTGCGCAAACAGCGGAGATCCCCACGTACGAAGCGAAGCAGCCGTTCAACCTCGTTTACGGCGACGCTGCAGCCGACGCAAAGACTGACACGCAGGCGAAACTGACCGTTTCAGTTCCGCCTCTTTCCACCGTGGTGTACCAGGCAGCGGGGCGACTCGCGCAATCCAAGGCGGCACCCGGCGTCGTTCTCAAGAAGCCGGTCACCGCTGCTGGTGACGCCACGCGCATGAAGGTAACGGCCGACGTCGACGGTAATTCTTTCTATGAAGTCACTTTCCAGGCGCGGACCGCGGGCGGGGAATGGGAGTCGATCGGCACAGACGATAACGCGCCGTACCAGGTCTTCCACGATGTGTCCGCGATGCAGTCCGGCGCGTCGGTGGAGTACCGTGCCGTGGTGCTGGACAACGCGGGCCACACGTCGGCGAGTGAGCCGCGCAGCGGTGTGGTGGGCGAGCCGGCCCAGCCCGAAACCGTCACCGTGGCCGGCAGCCTCAACACCGAGCTTGGCTGCACGGAAGACTGGCAGCCGTCGTGCGAGCAAGCGTCGATGACTTACGAACCAACGCACCGTCTGTGGCAGCTGAACGTCCCGAACCTGCCGGCCGGAACGTACGGGTTCAAGGCCGCGCTCAACGGCACGTGGGACGAGAACTACGGAGCGGATGGCGTTCCGAACGGTCCCAATGTGGTGTTCACTCACAGCGGCGGCGCCGTCACGTTCCTCTACGACCACACAACCAACGTGATCAGCGCCGTGACCGCCGGCACGCAACCCGCCGCCGTATCCGTTCCCGGTAGCCTGAACTCCGAGCTCGGTTGTGCCGGCGATTGGATGCCTGATTGCCCTCAGGCCCAGCTAGCCTTGGACCCTGTGGATGGTATCTGGAAGCTATCCGTGCCGGACCTGGCAGCGGGTAGCTACGAGTTCAAGGCCGCGATCAACGGCTCCTGGGCTGAGAACTACGGTTTGGGCGGCGCCCCGAACGGCAGCAACATAGCCCTGAACCACGACGGCGGACCGGTCACCTTCCGGTACGACCCCGCCAGCCATCTACTCACCACCCGCTAGCCCAAGTAGGTAGCAGCAGTGCGCGTTTTGAGCGCTCAAAACGCGCACTGCTGCTACTCAGATGGGCCTAGTTGTAGCTCACGCTCAGGAGCATGGCCTTCAGCTGTGAGTACTGTTCGCTACCCATCCACGCCTTCGCTGCTTCAGGGGTGGCGAACGTGGGCTGCTTGTCGAGATCAAATTTCACGTATGCGATCATGAACCCGTTGGGCATCCTGATCTGGTTTGTGCCGGATGAGGTCTGCCCGGATTGAAGCTCGGAGGACAGCCGGATGTCCATGACGTAGACCGGAGGAGAGTCGGAACGCCCACTAGCCGTGGGCATCCCCCCGTTACCGGAGTTGTAGTCGATGTTCATGATGTAGTTCAGGGAGAAACCGAATTCCACCTGGTTTCCTGCTGTATCCGTTACTCCAGGAACCACGGCACGGTCCAGAACTGTCCGGTCCACCAGCCCGGCAGTACCGTCGCCGTAGAAACCGCTGCTCATAAAGGCGACTTCAGCGCCCGTGCTGTCCAGAACGGTGACTCCGTCGGAAGGACCTTGTTCCGGTCGAACAGTCCAACCGGCGGGGTACCTGAACGAGACGTGCCCATCAGGGAAGGTGAATGTCTGGATCGTGGGCACCTGGACCGGCGGCGCCACGGGTGCAGTGGTGGTCGCAGCTGGTGCGGTGGGGGTCGGCGCCTGACTGGCATCCGGCGTCGGAGTCGCAGTTGGCGTTGCTATTGGCGAAGGAGTGGCGGACACGCTTGGCGTTGGCGTTGGCGTTGGCTCAGGGGTGGTGACGGTGACTGCCGGCGCCGGCGTTGAGCTTATTGGCCCGAAGTTGGCCGCCACGAGGACACCGGCAGTGACAGCGGCAGCTCCCAGCAACAACGCTCCGGCAATCCGGACCCTCCGGTTCCTGCGCTCTTGGAGCGAGCTGACTCCAGCCGGCACAGTGTCACTGAAAACCCGAGGACCTGTCAGCATACGGGCCAAGGCTTCTTCGCCGTTGATTTCGGCCTCTGGTTCGTGGGCAAGAGGGTCGATCGAGGAAATCTGGCTCTTGATCTGGTCCATCTCAGACTCCCATCTTGTGTGTAGTCGTTTCGACACCTGCAGGCATCTGTTTCCGGAAAGCACCACGTGCGCGGTGCAAGCGGACCTTCGCTGCGGATTCACTGCAGTTGAGTACGCGCGCAATTTCGGTGGAACCCAAACCGTCCCAATACGCCAGCTGGAGGATGTCCCGATCCTGTTCGCGGAGCCGGGCCATGGCATCCTGTACCACGACGTTCTCGGAGTCGTCCCCGAAACGCTCCACCGCCGTCGTGCGTAGCTTTTCCTGCAGTGCCTGTTGGCGGTCACGGCTCCTGTAGGCATTGCCGACGAGATTGCGCGCAACAGTGAGCAGGTACGGGACATCGGGTTGGGAGTTGTCGTCCCATTTTTGCCACACGACGCGGAAAACGTCCGCCGCGATTTCTTCGGCAATTTCCGCCGATTCCACCCTGCGGCGGACAAATCTGAAAACGGATGGATAGCTGTTTTTGTGAATGGCGATAAACGCCAGTTCGCGCTCGGAAAGCACGATTTTCCCCCTGAAAGTAGTGTCCTGAACTGCAGGATACTTCTATAGTTTCCGGCCGACGTCCCACGGTTACACGCGGCTTGGAGAATTTTCGATAGATTCGTCCCACCGAACCCGAGCGAAAGCGTGGAAGTCACATGGTGGAATCAGGTCCCGCAGCAGACTGGGCCCGCAAACAGGTGGATCAGGGGCGCGTGCCGGTGGCCGTGCTGGGAATTGGATCGAGCCACGGCATCTCCGACGTTGTCGCCTTTGGGCACGACGACGGCCGGAAGGCAACCACCGATGACCACTTTGCCCTGTTCTCAGTCACGAAACCCATCAGCGCACTGACGGTGATGCGCCAGGTGGAGCTGGGGAAATTGTCGCTCGGCAATTCATTGACGGACGCGCTCCCCGGCTTCGGCGCCGGCCGCACGGACACTGTGACCCTCGAACACCTGTTAAGTCACCGCTCGGGAATCATGGATACACAGCTCGACGGCGGCACTCGCCTCCGCGAAGACCTCACCACGGCGGAGCAAGCCTTCTATGCGGGATCGTTGGTCCAGTACTGCAATGTGGCTTTTGAGGGTGCTGCGGCGATGGCTGAATGGGCCGATGGTCGCCCGTTCGAAGAGCAGCTCAGTTCATTGGCCAACGACACCGGCGCGAAAGGCCTCACGTTCCACACGGACTGCAATCCGCACACAGTCCGTGGCGCAGAGGAGCAGGGGCTGGACGTTGAGGGGATGTACAAGAAGAAGCACCCCGGCGCCGGGCTGTTCGGCACCGCCACGGATCTGCTCAATCTCGGCACCGAGTTGCTGCGCAATTCCGGCAAGGCCGTGCGGCCCGCCACGCTTGCGGCCATGCGCCGGCCAAGAACCACCGGGGTTTCCCACATCAGTGTCCGGCCCAAGCCCTTGCGGCACACCGGCCTTGGTTTCCAGATGCCAGCCAACGAATCCGAGCTGCTTGCCCAGGGGATCTACGGTCACCCCGGGTGGTCGGGCACGGAATGGTGGATGTTCCCGGAGCAGGACCGGTGCGTCGTGTTCCTGACGAATGTCCTGGACACACCGGACCTTGGCGTGGACACCAATGAGCTTTTCAACGCGGTGGCTGCCTCCTGAGCCCTGGCTCCAACTGTCCTGGTTCCAAGCGCGCGCTTCGAGCTGAGCGGGCACGCCACGCGGAAACAGCCCATGCGATCAGGAACAGGCCCACAAGGAACAGGCCTGCGTCGCCAAGGTCGATCCCTCCAAGCCACGTAGTCAGCGGGTCTTCGAGTTCAAACGCCGCGTTGACGAATCTCCCGAGCGTGATCACGGAGATGAACAGCGCCGACACAGCCGAAATTCCGGTGATCACCACGTTGAAGCCGAGCTTGCGCTGGGGGTCGTTGATGGCGGAGTTGTACATTTTCATCATGGCCACGCCGTTGATGGAATCGCACAATGTCATGGCCGCGGCGAACGCGAACGGCAGCGCCATCAAGGCGAGCGGTGAGACTCCGGCGATTGACGCCGTCGTGGTGATAACCAGTAGTCCGATGGTGGTGGCCGTATCGAAGCCGAGCCCGAAGAGGAAACCGATCACGTAGATGTTCCGCGGCCGCTCCACCTTTGACAGGGGCTTGGCCAGCAAACGGGCAACAAATCCTTTGGCCTCGAGGTCTTCTGCACTGATCGCCGCACCGGCCTTGACGCTCCAGTACACCTGCGTGGCACGCATGAATGCCGAACCGTTGAAGAGCCCCATCCCCAGGAGGAACAAACCGGACACTCCGCTTCCGATCAGGCCCAGCACCTTGTTGCCCGCCGTGCCGTCCTCCATGAATTGGCCTATCAACGTTGCGCCCGCCACCACGAGGAGCCCCGCCAGGATCACCACGGAACTGTGGCCCAGGCTGAATGCGAAGCCGACGCTCACCGGATCCTTGTGCTGCGCGACGAACTTGCGCGTTGAGTTATCGATCGCAGCGATGTGGTCCCAGTCGTAGCTGTGCTTGATTCCGGCCACGTACGCGGTAATCACCAAGCCGAACGCAAGCGGCTGGGCCGCCACCAAACCCTGCGGTGAAAGCGAACCCAGCAGCAAAAGCACGACGGCGGCAATGTGTAGGGCGGCGACCGCGCCGAACGTGAAAAGCAGCCGGGTGCGCAATGGCAACTTCTCCCGGTCCCGGTACATGGCGGCGAACCCGGTCAGCGCAGTCATTAATACTTCCTCAGGTTCAAGGGCTCCTGCCCGTGCCAGCGTTTACGGAGAACGCCGGTGCAAGAGCCCAGCAGATGATTGAGTTCGTCGGTGCTGTTTGACAAGGATCTCAGCACAAGCCCCGTAGTGCCGCCAACACTTTTGGTCAGGGAAACGCCCGTGTAGGCGTCGAGGTGGCGGGTGAGCTCGTGCAGCTCATCGGCAAGCTCCTGATCCACTTTCTGATCCACCACGATCAACGACCCCAGGTGACTGAAGCCCTCCATGAACCCCATGCCTGCCACATCGTTGACGGGTGGGAGAATCAGGAGGTTGTCGAGAGCCAGCAGTTTCGCTCCGTTTTCGTCTTCGATCCAGATCTCGTTCCGCAGTCGCAGTTCTTCGTACTTGAAGGATGCGCCGTCCGGCGACCACCCTGGCGTGATGACCTCAGCCATGACAAGGCTCGACGTCGGGTGGAGGCTGATGCGCGAATTCTGCCGATAACTCGCCTCCCGATAAGCAATCAACTGGTCGGGCACGAACTCCAACCGCGCCCCCTCCCCCAGCCGCACACTCATCCGCTGCTCAGCAAACGAGCCCGGAGTCCGATAAACCTTGGTGGCAGACTGCGTAGTCAACAACAGCTCCGCCCCCTCTTGCACGTGAACATCTACGAGGAACAGATCGCCCCCAAGATAAGCCCCGCCAGGATTCACGATGACGTAGCAAACCTGCCCGGACCCATCCAAGTAATGAGGCCGCAAAACCCGCAAGGCGCCCTCATGAAACTGATGGATGGCAACGGATCGCCCAGCCCGCTCGGCGACGCGCAATTGGAGTTCGCCCCTCGGCGTCCTAAACGCTGAGGCGGCTGAGCCGGATTTGGGGGCCGCGGCGTGGTGGGCACCGCGGAGCGGGCACGGCCCCAAATCCGGCGAAGCCGCCGGACTCGACCCGGGCGCCGCCCCTGGTGAGATGAGAGTGGACTTGGGCGGGGTCATACGGCCAGGTCGAGCATCAGGACATCTCGGCGGATCCACTCCAGGACGGCGTCCAACCCTTCGTCGGTCTTCAGGTTGGTGAAGCAGAAGGGTTTGTTGCCGCGGAATTCCTTGGAGTCCCGCTCCATTACCGCGAGGTCCGCCCCCACAAACGGCGCGAGGTCCGTTTTGTTGATGATGAAGAGGTCGGATTTGATCATGCCTTGGCCGGCTTTGCGGGGGATCTTTTCGCCTTGGGCTACGTCGATGATGTAGATCGAGAAGTCTACGAGTTCGGGGCTGAATGTGGCTGAGAGGTTGTCGCCGCCGGATTCGACGAAGATGACCTGCAGGTCCGGATGGCGCCTCTTGAGTTCTTCGATGGCTGCTGTGTTCATGGAGGTGTCTTCACGGATGGCGGTGTGGGGGCAGCCGCCGGTTTCGACTCCGATGATGCGGTCTTCGGGCAGGATGCCGTTGGCTGCGAGGATTTTGGCGTCTTCGATGGTGTAGATGTCGTTGGTGATGGCGGCCATGGAAATGTCGCGGCTCATGTGGCGCGTGATGCGCTCGACGAGTTGCGTCTTGCCGGCGCCGACCGGCCCGCCGACGCCGATTTTGATGGGTTCAGACATGTGTCCTCCTGATTAGCTCATGAACATGCGGGCGCGTTGCCGTTCGTGCCGCATTTGTGAAATTTCAAGTCCGGGGCTGACGGCCCCAAAGTCGTCCCAGCACAGTTGTGCTATATCCCGGACGGCGGCAGCGACGGCGTCGTGCGCGTGCCGAAGTACCCGCTGCCCTGCGTTCTGCCCAAGCGGTATGGCGCGCACGGCGTTCTGGGTCAGGGACGTGACGGTGGCAAACAAATACGCAGAAACAGCCTCCTCGTACGGAACCTGCAGTGACCGAGCAATCACCCCAAAAGCCAACGGTTGGTGCCCCCCAGCGTCCCCCTCACGAACCAGCTCCCGATAAGCATCCAACTCCCCCGACGGGAACACCTCCCCGCCAATCTCGAGCAACCGCCCACCCATCTTCAAAGAAGCCTCCCGCACTTCCCGAGCCAACAACTGGGAAGAAAGAACAGCATCCAACAAGCCAACATCCACCCCCTCATACAAGAACCGCACGGCCAACCCATCCGAATAGGTCAACTGCTGCCCAACAAAAGCAGAAAGCCAAACCCCGAACGACCCCTCATCACCAACAAGCCCGCGGTGGATGTAGCTCTCAAACCCCAAAGAATGAGCAAACGCTCCCGTAGGCAACGCAGAGTCGACCAACTGCTGAAGAGCCAGCTGATATGTCGCACTCAAAGCGCACCGCCCGAGGTGAGGGCTGCGCGCTGGAGCGGAGCTGGGAAGGGGGCCGCGGCGTGGCGGGCATCGCGGAGCGGGCACGGCCCCCTTCCCAGTGGAGCGCAAGCGCGCGCACCCAACCTGACGCAGCGCAGCGCTTTAGTGCGAATGCTCAGCATGGCGGAAGGGCACCGGCATGACCCGCTCTTGCCTGTCGTAGGGAACACCGACGCTCTTCAGGTAGTCCTCGACCGTGTGGTCATACTGGCAGACCATGACGTCGGCCCCGTATTCGGATGAGGTGTCGAAGAATTGCGCCTGCAGATGCCGGTTGCCGAGGGAGTGTGCGACGACCCCCATTTCGTGGATGCTGCGCGGAGCTATGACGAGGACGTCTGTTGGCAGCACGGAGATGACGATGAGGTTGGTGTCGTCGGCGGCGAGGATGTCGCCGTCGCGCAGGTCGCCGGATCCGGTGGGGAGCCGTATGCCGAGTTCTTTGCCGTGGTCGGTGGTGACGCGTTGGATGCGTTTGACGAGCAGGGCGCTGGGTAGGATCACTTTTTCTTTGTGGCGGCCGGCGTAGGCGTCGGGCTGTTCGTGGAGGTTGCCCAGGATTTTTTCGATGATCATGTGGGTCCTAGAAGAGGTGGTAGCGCTGCGCCATGGGCAGCACGTCGGAGGGTTCGCAGGTGGCTTCGACGCCGTCAACTGTCACCTTGTAGGTTTCGGGGTCGACGACGATGTCGGGGGTTTCGCCGTTGAACTTGAGGTCGGCTTTGCGCAGGTTCCTGATGCCGGTGACGGGCCGGATGAGGCGTTCGAGGCCAAGCTCGGCCGGCACACCGGCGTCGATCGCGGCTTTGGAGAGGAACGTGATGGACGTGTGTTGGAGTGCTCTTCCGTAGGTGGCGAACATGGGCCGCATGGTGCGGGGCTGCGGCGTGGGAATGGAGGCGTTGGAGTCGCCCATGAGTGCGTAGGCGATCTGTCCGCCTTTGATGACGAGCTCGGGTTTCACTCCGAAGAAGGCGGGGTCCCACAACACCAGGTCCGCGAATTTTCCTTCTTCGACGGAGCCAATGACGTCTGCCATGCCCTGTGCGATGGCGGGGTTGATGGTGTATTTGGCTATGTAGCGTTTGAGCCGGAAGTTGTCGCTTTCTGCTGAGCCGTGCGGGGCACCGGTTGGGTCCTTCAGCATGCCGCGCTGCCGTTTCATGGCATCGGCCACTTGCCAGGTCCGGGTGATCACCTCGCCTACGCGGCCCATTGCCTGGGAGTCCGAGGACGTGATGGCGAAGATGCCGAGATCGTGCAGGACGTCCTCGGCGGCGATGGTTTCGGCACGGATGCGGGAGTCGGCGAAGGCCACGTCTTCCGGGATGTCCGGGTTGAGGTGGTGGCAGACCATGAGCATGTCCAGGTGCTCTTCTATGGTGTTTTTGGTGTACGGAAGCGTGGGGTTGGTGGAGGCGGGTAGCACGTTGGGCAGCCCGGCGATCTTGATGATGTCCGGGGCGTGACCGCCGCCGGCGCCCTCTGTGTGGAAGGTGTGGATGACCCGGCCGTCGATTGCGTTGATGGTGTCCTCCACGAAGCCGCATTCGTTGAGGGTGTCTGTGTGGATAGCGACCTGGATGTCGTATTCGTCGGCCACCCGCAGGGACATGTCTATGGAGGACGTGGTGGAGCCCCAGTCCTCATGGACTTTCAGGCCTACGGCACCGGCGCGGATCTGCTCCGCGAGGGGCTCGACGGCGGACGCGTGGCCTTTGCCCAGCAGGCCGATATTGATGGGGAGCCCTTCGGCAGCCTGGAGCATGCGGGAGATGTGCCAGGATCCGGGGGTGATGGTGGTGGCTTTGGTTCCTTCCGCAGGTCCCGTGCCCCCGCCCACCATTGTGGTCACGCCGCTGCAGAGTGCAGTGGGAACCTGTTCGGGGGAAATGAAATGGATGTGTGTGTCGACGCCACCGGCTGTGAGGATTTTGCGTTCCCCGGCGACTATCTCGGTGCTGGCGCCGATCACGATGTCCACGCCGTCCATGATCTGCGGGTTGCCGGCTTTGCCGATCTTGAAAATGTGCCCGTCCTTCAGGGCTACATCGGCCTTGTAGATGCCCGAGTAGTCCAGGACGATGACGTTGGTGATGACAGTGTCGGGGATGTCCTCGGAGCGCGTCGCCTGGCCGTTTTGGCCCATGCCGTCGCGGATGACTTTGCCGCCCCCGAAGACCACTTCTTCGCCGTAGACGGTGTAGTCGTTCTCAATTTCGAGGAACAGTTCCGTGTCCGCCAGGCGGATTGCGTCACCTGTCGTTGGGCCGTACAGCTCGGCGTATTGCCGGCGGGGAAGCTCGAAGCTCACTTCGCATCTCCTTCCATAGCAACACCCGGGCGAGCGGTCCCGCCGGGGCGGGTGCCGCCGTCGAGCATTCCATTGACGGCGTTACTCAGGCCGAAAACTTCGCGGGAACCTGCCAGCTCCACCAGGTGCACGGTCTTCTTGTCGCCCGGTTCAAAGCGGGCTGCTGTGCCGGCGGGGATGTCCAAGCGGCGGCCGTACGCGGCTTCACGGTCGAACTCCAGGGCACGGTTGGCCTCCGCGAAGTGGTAGTGCGAACCGATCTGGACTGGACGGTCGCCTCGATTGACAACCTCGACGGCGATCGCCTCACGGCCGTTGTTGCACGCGATTGGCTCGGGGCGCAGCCTGTATTCACCGGGGATCATGGGTGGCTCCTATCGGATGGGGTTGTGGACTGTGACGAGCTTTGTGCCATCGGTGAAGGTGGCTTCGATTTGGACGTCGTGGATCATCTCCGGCACGCCTTCCATCACGTCCTCGCGGCTCAGCAACGTGGTTCCGTAACTCATGAGCTCCGCGACGGATTTGCCGTCCCGCGCGCCCTCGATGAGCTCGTAGCTGATGATCGCTATGGCTTCCGGGTAGTTCAGCTTCAATCCGCGCGCCTGCCTTCGCCTGGCCAGATCGGCAGCCACCACGATCATGAGTTTTTCCTGCTCACGGGGCAAAAGATGCATCAATTCTCCTCAAAAGCCGCTACCTGGGTGCACACTAAGGGACAGTTTGTGATCAGCGTAAGGACTGGACGTTTCCGCCACGTTTCCAGAGGGTCTCAGTCAGCTGTGGGTTTTGCCGCCGTTCGATGCTTTCGGACCTGCCACACGCCGAGCATGACAACCACGACGACGCCCACCACCACTGCGGCACCGCGCCCCACTGCATGGGCTAGTTCTTCGTAGGAGTTCCCGGCGATGAATCCCAGGGTCACGAACAGTGCACCCCAGATGATGCCACCTGTGAAGTTCCAGATGGCGAAGCGGCGGTAGGGCATCCGGCTGAGCCCGGCGAGCGCCGGCATGACGGCGCGGAAAAAGGCGGTGAAGCGGCCGAGGAATACGGCGAGGCCGCCACGGCGGGCGAGGAAATCCTCGGCTTTCTGCAGCTGGGCCCGTCTCTTATCCAGGAGTTTCAGGGCCATAATCCGTGGACCCAGGTGTTTGCCGATCTCGTAGCCCACAGTGTCACCCAGGATGGCTGCCGAGATGACGATCATGATCATGCTCCACAGCGGAAGGTCACCACGGCTGGCAAAGACTCCCCCCACCACGGCCGCCGTTTCGCCTGGGATCACGAAGCCGATAAACAACGCGTCCTCGGCAAAGACCAGTGCGAACACGATGCACATCACTACCAGCGGGCTGGCGTGAAGGAGTCCGTCGAACAACGACTGCATGGGCTTGAGTGTGTCAGGTCAGCGGGTCCGGCGGGAGTCGTTTTCGCGCTCTGTTTTTAGTGACGGCTTATCCATAGACAGTCTAATACATCACTAATATACTAGTTGAGTACTTCACGTGAGACCGTGATCAGCTCGATGAGGAGTTAAACAGCAGATGCAGAAACTCGCACACCGGCTCGAACGTCTGGGCACCGAAACTGCTTTCAGCGTCGCGCAGGCCGCTGCCGCTTGGAAGTCGAAGGGAAACCTGGTGTATCCCTTCCACCTCGGCGATATCAATATCCCGACGGCCCCGCACATCGTTGAGGCCATGAACAAGGCCATTGCCGACGGGTACACGGGCTACTGCCCGGGTCCTGGCATCCCCCAGCTCCGGGAAGCCCTGGCCGAGGACCTAGGGTCACGGCGTGGCATGGAGTTCTCTCCGGAGAACGTTGTGGTGATGACCGGCGGCAAGCCAGTGATCACCAAGTTCCTGCAGGCGGTCATGAACCCCGGCCAGGAAGTGCTCTACCCCAATCCCGGCTTCCCGATCTACGAGTCGCAGATCGAATACCTCGGCGGGACGGCCGTCCCGTACCGTTACGTGCCCACGAGCAAGGGCTTCGCGATCGACCTTGACCAGGTCCGTGCGTCCATCACTCCGAACACGGCCGCGATCATCTACAACGACCTGCAGAACCCCATCTCTGCCGAGTCCACGGCGGCCGAACGTGAAGCCATCGCCCAAATCGCGATCGAGCACGACCTCTGGGTCCTATCCGACGAAGCGTATTTCGAAACCCGCTACGAAGGTGTCTCCAGCTCGATTGCTTCCCTTCCGGGCATGGCCGAACGCACCGTGATCCTGTACACGTTCAGCAAGAAGTTCGCCATGACCGGCTCACGCCTTGGCTGTGCTGTGGCCCCGCGCGAGATCGCGCAGGTGCTCAGCACCCTGAACACCAACGATGAATCGTGCACCACGCACTACGTGCAGTGGGCCGGCATCGAAGCACTCCGCGGCCCCCAGGAACCGGTGCAGCAGATGCTGGACATCCTGAAGGAACGCCGGGACGCCGCGTGCGACATTGTCAACGCCATCCCCGGCATGAGCGTGGCCGTGCCCCAGTCCACGTTCTACCTGTTCCCCGACGTCACCGAAGCCATGCAGCGGCTGGGCTACACCGCCGTCGGCGACTTCGCTTCCGACGCCCTATACAAGACGGGCGTTTCCTTCTGCACCCGTGAACACTTCGGCCGGCGACTGCCAGGCGAGGAACGGCAGTACATCCGCCTGGCCTACTCCGGCATCGAAGCGGACGCCATCCGTGAGGGCCTGGGCCGCCTGCGCGAATGGATCGAGGCAGCATGAGCCGCGTAGTCGTCACAGGACGCGTGCCCCAGCCGGCACTCGAAAAGCTCCGCGCTTCCCACGACGTTGACGCCTGGGAAGGCTCCGAATCAATCAGCCGCGAGGAACTCCTGCGGCGGGTGGCCGGAGCTGACGCGATCGTCAGCCTGCTCACCGAACGCATCGACGCTGAACTGCTCGACGCCGCCGGTCCGCAGCTGAAGGTCGTCTCCAACGTCGCCGTGGGTTACGACAACATCGACGTCCCTGCCTGCACGGAACGCGGCATCACCGCCACCAACACCCCGGGCGTGCTTACCGAAGCCACAGCCGACATCGCGTTCGGACTCATCCTCATGGCCACCCGTCGGCTCGGCGAGGGCGAACGGCTCATCCGGGCCGGTCAGCCATGGAAATGGGGCATGTTCTTCCTGCTCGGCTCCAGCCTGCAGGGCAAGACCCTGGGCATCGTCGGAATGGGTGGCATCGGACAAGCCACAGCCCGCCGGGCCAAGGCCTTCGGCATGGAGATCGTCTACCAGTCCCGCAGCGAAATCGACCCCGCCATCGCCGCAGAACTCGGCGCACGGCGGGTGGAGCTCGACGAACTGCTTGCGATCTCCGACGTCGTCTCACTGCACTGCCCGTACGGGCCGGGCACGCACCACCTGATCGGCGCCGAGCAACTCAGCACGATGAAGGACTCCGCCTACCTCGTCAACACGGCCCGCGGACCCATCATCGACGAATCCGCACTCGCCCTGGCCCTCCGCGAAGGACAGATCGCAGGCGCAGGCCTTGATGTGTTTGAACAAGAGCCCAAGGTGCACCCGTGGCTGCTGGAGCTGGAAAACGTGACGCTGGTGCCGCACCTCGGCTCCGCCACCGTAGAAACGCGCACTGCCATGGCAGTACTCGCGGCGGATAACACGCTCGCCGTGCTCGGGGGGAAACAACCGCCGACTCCCATCGGCTAAGGGACGCCGCGACAGTTGCTGTGACGGCGGGTAAATTTCCCCCGCCGTCACAGCCCCATACCCCAACTAGTTATTCTTGCCGCGCGCTGCGACCTTCCATGTGTCCACCACTGCCCCCTCACGAACCACAGCGACCTCGTCCACGAGGTTCATGGCCAGGCAAACGTGGTTGGGGATCAGCCTGAGCCGCGTGCCTAGCGCCGGAAGCTCCTCAGAGTCCGGCCAAACAACTGTGGCGTGGTGTTCGGAGAGCGCCGTAATCCTGGCCTCCCGGTATTCCGGCAGGCGCCCGTATCCGGTGGCCCAGTCGGGGCGGTCGCTGCCCAGGATCTTGCTGCCCGCGTCCACAACCACCCGCCGGACATTCCCGCCGTCGGACTCGTGGCGGCTGACCACAGTCGCAGCGACAGTCAGCGCAATGTCATCCCACGTGCTCCGTTCGAGTTCAAGCTGCTGGGCGTCTCCGAAAACATATACGCCCGGGCGGAGCTCAGTGGCCAGGGTTTCGGCGTCGAGCAATGCGGTCGGGGTAGAGCCGCCGCTGACGGTTCGGACCTCAAAACCGGCGTGCTCCAATGCGGCAGAAGCACGGCCAAGGGCCTCATTCTCGTTACTCGCTGCATCCCTTGGCATTCCCGGTTTGTAACTGTGTCCGGGGAATGTGAAGACGCCCGCAATGTTCAAGCCGTTTGCCGAAGCCGCCCGCGCAACCTCCACCACTTCTCCGGGCAGGACCCCGCTGCGGTGATGCCCGCTGTCCACTTCGATCAGGACATCGATGCTTCTGGCGTCGGCGCCCAACTGGCGTCCCATCGCCGTCGCGCTTTCCGCTGAATCGGTGCCGACCGCGATGCTGCACGTCCTGGCAAGCTTCCGCAGCCGCTCAGCGTGGTGCGCCTCAACCCACAGCGGGTAGGCGATGAAGATATCCGTGGCGCCGCCGGCTGCGAAGACTTCGGCTTCCCCGATCGTCGCAACCGTCAGCCCAACTGCTCCAGCCGCGAGCTGCTTGGCTGCGATCTCCAGGGTCTTGTGTGTCTTCACATGCGGGCGGAGCCTCAGTCCCCTGCTCAGCATGCTCGATGCCATGCGTTGAATATTCCGGTCGAGGATATCGACGTCGATCATGATGGCTGGTGTGACGATTCCGTCCGGGACTGCGTGATTCATTCTTAGAACAGTAACGTCCTACGGCCTGCATCCGCTCGCCGGGTTGCTGGAATACATCGTTGCAGACCATGCGGCACTGTTGCGCCGGATGGCCCAGGCGTAGTGTCGGTAGTAGGAGATTTCGGGTGTGGCAAATGGTCCGGAGTTAACTATCCGGGTTGTGCGCGAACTCGAGCGCACTGCCGCCAGCCGGAGTCAATCGCTCTGGCATTGCCTGGAATGAGGCCGAATGGCCCAGAACGATGCAGTACCCACAGCGGAACAGTTGCAGGACCTGCTGTTGGAGAGCCCCGGATTCACGGAATTCCTCCTTGGTTTGACCACTATTTCGGCTTCCTTGTTGGGCGGGGATGTCCCCATGCTGTGTGCCATTACCGTAGAACGGGACGCGGGCCCGTCCACGGTGGCGAGCAGCACAGAGGCGGCTCAGCGCCTGGACGAGAAACAGTACGAGTTCGACGACGGCCCATGCCTTACCGCGCTCCGGCAACGGCAGACCGTCTTGGTTGAGGACCTTCAGGCCAACGTCCGCTGGCAGCACTACGCCGACGCTGTTTCGCAGGAAGCTATCACGACCATGTTGGCGGTTCCGATCCCTACCGACGACGACTCAAGGGCCGCGCTGAACTGCTACTCCACCGAAGCAGGAACGTTCGATCCAGAGACCGTGGCATCCATTGTGAAGCACGCAGAATCCTTGTCCAGGATTCTCCGGCTCGCCCTGCGCCTGCACACACCGGATCCATATCCTGTGCACCTGCGTTCCGCGTTGGAATCGCGGGCGATAGTGGATGCGGCTATTTCCCTCATCATGATGCAGAACCGTTGCAGCCGGGACGCTGCCGTCAGGCTCATACAGTTGGCGTCGCGCAACAGCGATAAGCGGCTGCACGAAATTGCCGAAGACATCCTGAAACGGGCCGGTCACGAGGATAAGGAGGGTAGGTAGGCTCTATGAACTCCGAACCCTGGGGGGCACCGGAAAACGACAATGAATATGACCAGCGCATGCACGCCGCCGATAGATTCCGAAACGGAACAGTAAGCCTCAACAGTCTGTGGATCTACTATTTCGGGATTGGCGGGGATGCCGATGAGCTGGCGCTGGACGCTTACCTCAACGGACTTCTGGTTCTTGCCCCAGGCCAGATGGAACTCGTAGATACTGCTTTCAGGGAGCTCACATCAGACGGCCGGATAGAACCGGCGGGCAATAGTGCCGATGAATATCAAAGGAACGGTAATGACTGAAACCCAGCCATCGCGCCACATCGCAAGTCCTCCCAGTTATCTTGGTCATTATGAGGACAGGCTGGATCTGACGGACTTCGTTGAACATCTGCAGGATCTCTTGGTGGAAAATGCCGATATCCGTGAATTCCTCCAGGACCTCGCTGAGTTGATCGCGCAGAAGCTCACAAGGAACGGAAACACGATTGCCTGCGGAGTCACCGTCATTCGGCAGAAGAAACCCGTGGCCGTGGCTGATAGCGATCCCCTGGCACGCAAACTGGACGAGATCCAGAACAGTTTCGGCGATGGCCCTTGCCTATCGGCCCTTCGCACACGAACGATCAGCCACGTCCCGAACGTTTATGAGGAAGATCGCTGGCCTGAGTACATGCGGGCCGCAGCGGCTTCCAACGTGGGCTCCATCCTGGCCTTTCCCATGGAATTGAACAGCACGGCGGAGGCCGTGGTGAATCTCTACTCCGAGCGCCCCCATGGCTTCTCCCACGAGGACTTATTGTCGGCAGAGCGCGTTACTGCAACTGCGGCCAAAGCCCTCCATCTGGCCTTGAAGATCGCCCAGTTGCGGGACGCGCGCGAGAACCTCACCGCCGCTCTCGAATCCCGCACGACCATAGACACCGCCGTCGGAATCATCATGGCGCAGAACCGCTGCAGCCGGGACGCGGCCTTCCAAATCCTCGTCAGCGCGTCCAGCCACCGCAACATCAAACTCCGGGCAGTGGCCCAGGGGATCATCGCCCAGATTGCCGGGGATCGGAGGATCTCAGCACCTTTTGAGGAATAGGAAGCAGCCTGACTACATGCGGTTTTTCTGGTCCAAAACCCATTAGGCTGGATTTGGAACACGGGAGTCCAGCGATTCAAAGATTGTTTCAGTCGGCCAGCCGACCTGAACGGCCGGGAAGAAGATCATGACCAAGAAGCACCTTCCTCTGGACGAACTCTCGGGCGCCATCGGCCGGATTCTTGGCCTCCTGTTGACCGAGGAAAAGGTTGACCAAGCCGTTCAAAGCCTGTCGCTGGCCATCAAGGAGTCCGTACCCGGCACACTTGGCGCAGGCGTCTCCATCCTGGATTCGCAGGCACGGAGGACCAGCACTGGATTCACCGACAACATCGTGGAGCAGGCGGACTTCCTACAATATGATCTGGGCCAGGGTCCCTGCCTGACGGCGTGGGCCTCGGAAGAAAGCGTGCTGATCGAAGACCTAGGCACGGACACGCGCTGGCCGGAATGGCGTACTGCCGTCAGCTCCCTTCCCATCAGGTCAGTGGTCAGCGCACCCCTGATAGCAAACGGACGCAGCATTGGCGCTATTAAGATCTACGCGCCGGAACCTGCCGTCTTTGATGCAGGCACAGTCACGCTGATGGAGCTCTTCGCTTCCCCTGCTGCCACCCTTCTTTCCCACATTCAAAGCACTGAGACACCCAAGCGCATCAGTGAGGGACTGCAGGCCGCCCTGCACAGCCGCGATTTGGTCAACCGGGCCTGCGGGATATTGATGGAACGCCACAAGATCACTCACGAACGGGCACTGCAGCAACTGATAGGGAACGCCCGCGACCAAAGCAGAACCCTGCAGGAAGTCAGCGCCGAGCTTGTAGCCGGGATCCCGGCAGACAACAACTAAGGCCGCAGGATATGGGCTTCGAACGTAAAGAACCCGAGCAACGCCGAAGGCTCCTGGAAGCCCTCTCCGCTGCGCGGATCAGCACGGGCGCGCTGTGGCTGCAGTACTTCAGCATCGGCGGGTCCGTGGGTGAGTACGAGGTGGAGGCGTACCTGCAGGGAATGCTGTCCGTTCCGGAACTGGAAAGGGACCTCCTGGCAATGGCGGCAAACGAGCTCCTGAATAACCAACCCGGTCCCCACGCACCGTACGCTGACGAGCTTCCCAACTCGGATTCGAACGGTTCCGAGCCTGGCTCCGACCCGGCTCCAGGGACGGGTTCCGGCATGGACGCTCCAGGCGACGAAGCCGATCCCCACTAGCTGTCACACAGCGCTCATCCGCCTGCAACGCCCCTGCAACATGAATGCGAAAGGCTGGAGCCACAAGGCCAACCGGCCAAAGATGGCAACAGCCGGCTGAGGGGAGCAAACATGAGCACTGCAAACAGGGATCTATTCCAGGCGCTGAAAACGCAGGCCAGCCTGGCGCAGGCCTTTGGCACCTTGCCGGGCAGCAAGGAGGAGCCACACGCTCTCAGCCCAGGCGAATACATAGAGGCGTGGCACAACGGCCGCCTTTACCACCGGGGCACGGTGCTCAAGACAATCGCGGGTACCGATCTGTTCTGGCTCCAGGATGCAGAAACCGGGAGCCGACGACTGCTGGATATGGAATCACTGGAAATCGTCGCCGCCGGGCAACCGGCTCCTACGCCAGCAACAAAGGCGCCAGAGCCTTTCCACGACGCTCCGTCAGAGGAGACGGTCACACCTATTTCGCTGTATCCGATCTTCCAGGACGGATCACAGGCAATCGCCTAGGAAGCCCGGCATCGTGGGCTCAACACGGAACCCCACGCCGGGAACAAAAACAGGCCGGAGACTCAACGTCTCCGGCCTGCAGAAAGGGTGGGCCCTGTGGGGATCGAACCCACGACCCACGGATTAAAAGTCCGATGCTCTACCAACTGAGCTAAAGGCCCCTCCAGCTGTTGAAACAGCCATGAATACTGTACCTCAACGTCAAGCCAGTCGAGGAACGGGGCCTGCAACGCGGCGTCGTGACCTCTTTTGAGCGAAGAGCCGACGACGGCGCGCGGCGGCAGCGGCGCGTCGGCCCACCTCCAGCGGCAAAGTAGGTCGGGAAGGCGCACAGGCAGCAAGAAAGCAGCCAAAGAAACCGTTACTCGACCCCATCAGGGCACAGGAGTACGGTGAACTCATGAGCGAACAGCCAGGATCACGTGCGTACGGCGGAGCGAACAGGCACCACAAGCCCAAGCCCTTCGCGCCCATCGACTTCGAACCGTTCGCCGGTGGGGCAGATCCCGCCCGCGTCTCCGAGGCTGCCCACCTGGCCGCCCAGGCGCTCGTAAAACGTGGCCGTGACAGCGACGACCCCAAAGTCACCCGTCGCCTGGTGAAGCTGGCCGACGAGCAGGGCCTCGAAGCCATCGCCGAGATGTGGGCCGAAAGCCCCGCCCGTTCCCTGCCCGGTGCTTTGTGGAGGCTCTACGCCCTCCGCGCCGCCACCATCCAGAACCCCGAGCGCATTTCTGTTTACTTCAGGGCAGGCCGCGACACCGCCCAGGTATCCAACGTGGTTGCAGGGGCAGCGGAGCCACCCGGAGCCGACGAAATGAAGACCATGGCAGATGCCATTTTGTCCGGAGCGTTCGACGGCGATTTCGACGTCGCGCTGGAACGTTCCGCTGCGTTCTGCCGGGTTGTGGCGCTCGGCCAGGCAACCCTGGCGGACGGGGCGGAGCACAGCAATGAAAGCCATGCAAGCAAGCTCACACGCAACTCGCACCAGCTGGTAAAGACCGCCGAGGACCTCGAGCACGCAGCCAATGCATGGCGCTTGGGGGAGCTGGATTAGGGCCCAAAAACCCCTGAATTTACCCACGTCGGGCCTTGCCTGTCAATGTTGACTTAGCCGCACCGACGTAGAACACTGAAACTGGTGCCGAACCGCGAAACCCCCGGGCTTCAACTTATAGCCGCTCCGAGCGGCCTACCGCCGAGAGGCGTATCCGGTTCGGCACCATTTTTATGCCCAGGCCCGGATCAGGGCTAGCCACCCCTGAATGTGAGCCGCTGCCACACCCGCAGACTTAGCGGTGGCCGTCGTCGTACAGGTAAAGTTGGGGCCGAAGCGGGAAGCGTCAAGTCAAGCGGCCCGCAGCCCATCCGTCCCCGGCCCGGAAGCGAAATGAAGCTGCGCCTTTTCCCCCAGGAACCTGCCGGGCTCGTACTGCTCGCGCAGATGGCAGGCGTCATTGTGGCCGCCACCGGAACGCTCTCAGAGATCCTCGGCGCCCAGGCCAGTGAGCACGCACGCCTGACCGAGGAACTCCACGAGCACGAGTCGAAATCCCTGGACCTGCACTTTGCGCTCCTGACGCACATGCGCACCAGCTTCGTGAACCCGCTCCCCCGCGAGGACATGTACACGCTGTCCCGGCACCTCAACGAGGCCATGGAGAAGCTCGACGCCGCGGGCGAGTTGGTTGCGCTCTACAAGCTGGAACGCCTGCCCAAGCGCGCGGCCGACCAACTGGAGATCATCAGCCGCCAAGCCGAACTGACGGTGGACGCCATGCGAAAGCTTGAGGACCTCGACGAACTCGAAGACTACTGGATTGAGATCCTCAGGCTGGCGAAACGTGCAGAGCGAACCCACCGCACATGGGTGGCCGAGATGCTGAAGGATATGAAATCCACGCAGTACGCCCGGCACAGGGACATCGCCAACCAGTTGGTGGAAGTCACCAAGGACATGCGGAAGATCGCCACGCAGGTAGGCAGCATCATCGTCAAGGAATCATGACGTGATCGTTGCATTCCTGGTCCTCGTGGTGGGTTTGGCTTCAGGATTCGCTTTCCTCAACGGCTTCCGTGACGTCTCCAATGCCGTAGCACTTTCCACGAGGACACGAGCCCTCACGCCATCCGTGGCGGTCCTCCTGGCTGCTGTTTTCAACTTCATCGGCGCCATGCTCAGCGGCAGCTTCGTCCTGGCATTTACGCAGTCCTGGATCATCCTGCCCAACGGCATTGGCGGGCTAACAATGCTGACGTCTGCCCTCGCCGCATCCATCATCTGGGGCGTATACGCGTGGTGGCGGGGCATCCCGTTGTCTTCCACCAACTCACTCGTGGGCGGATTGATCGGCGCAGGCGCTGCGAGCGTGCTGGTGGGCGGGCACTCGATCAACGGGGTGGACAACGTCCTCCTGACCCAGGTCGCTTTGCCCTTGGTCCTGTCACCTGTGATCGCTTTTGTGGCTGCCTATTTGCTCGTTTGGCCGGTGACCTGGGCTGCGCGCTATACGCAGCCGAATGTCATCAACAGGCGTTTCCGCCGGGCGCAAGCTGTCTCTGCTGCGGCCGTGGCTTTTGGCCATGGGCTCCAGGATGGGCAGCGTACCGCGGCCGTTCTCCTGTTGGCGTTGGTAGCGGCGGGACTGTCCAGTGGGGGCGAATTGCCCCTGTGGATCCTCATTCTGACCGCGATCATGCTCACAGCGGGCACCATGTTTGGTGGCTGGAGGATCTCGCACACGCTGGGTCACAAGTTGATCCGCGTTGACCCTCTGCGAGGGTTTGTGGCCCAAACCCTGACTTCCATGATGCTCTTCATTGGCGCCATCGGCCTGCAGCTACCACTGTCCACAACCCATACGCTGACCGCATCCGTACTGGGAGCAGGCACCAACCAGCGCTTCGCCATCACCAACAGGCGTCTTGTTCGCAGGATTCTCCTGTTTTGGGTTGCCACGCCGCTCGTCACGGCCGCAATGGCCTTCGTCCTTGAGTTGGCATTCTCGCCCCTGGCAGACCTCTGACCCGTCTGAGTCGCACTTAAGAGCGTTTTGAGGGCTCAAAACGCGCACAATTGCGACTTACTTGGGTACAAAAAGTGACGGCGGCCGTACCCCCAAGGCGACGGCCGCCGTCGTTCATTGCCGGCTCCCCAAAGCCGGAACCTGCAAACCCTTATCCGAAGCGGCCGGAGACGTAGTCTTCCGTGGCCTTCTGGGATGGGTTGTTGAAGATGCTGGTGGTGTCAGCGAACTCGATGAGCTTGCCGGGCTTGCCGGTGCCGGCGATGTTGAAGAACGCAGTCTTGTCGGACACACGGGCAGCCTGCTGCATGTTGTGGGTAACGATCACCACGGTGTACTGGTCCTTGAGCTCATTGATGAGGTCCTCGACCGCCAGCGTGGAGATGGGGTCCAGAGCCGAGCAAGGCTCGTCCATGAGGATCACCTGGGGCTCAACAGCAATTGCGCGGGCGATGCAGAGGCGCTGCTGCTGGCCGCCCGAAAGGCCGGAACCTGGCTTGTCCAAGCGGTCCTTGACCTCATTCCACAGGTTGGCTCCGATCAAGGACTTCTCCACCAGGGCATCTGCTTCGCCCTTGGAGATCTTCTTGTTGTTCAGCTTCACGCCGGCCAGGACATTGTCCCGGATCGACATCGTGGGGAACGGGTTGGGGCGCTGGAAAACCATGCCGACCTGCGTGCGGACGGTCACCGGGTCAACGCCGGGGTCGTAGAGGTTGTCGCCGTCGAGCAGGACCTCACCCTCGACGCGAGCACCGGGAAGGACCTCGTGCATGCGGTTCAGCGTTCGGAGGAAGGTGGACTTGCCACAACCGGACGGGCCAATGAAGGCCGTGACGGACTTGGCTTCAATGTTGATGTTGACGTCCTCGACAGCCAGGAAGCTGCCGTAGTAGACATTCAAGTCTTTGACGTCGATGCGCTTGGACATGGTGTTCCTTATTCCTTGGGGGTTTATGGAAGTGTTGGTTGGGGCCGAAAAACCGTCGCGGCCTAGCGTCCCGTTTTGGGAGCGAACAGGCGGGCGATGAGGCGGGCTCCGAAGTTCAGGAGCATCACCAGGATGATCAGCACCAAAGCGGCGCCCCATGCCCGCTGGTCCGAGGGGCCAGGGTTGGACGGCGACGTCGGGTTCAGGATCTGGGTGTAGATGAACGTGGGCAGCGAGGCCATCCAACCGCCAAAGACGTTGTTGTTGATGGTGGTCGCGAAGCCTGCAGTGACCAGGATGGGAGCGGTCTCGCCGATAACCCGGGCGATCGCCAGGGTAACGCCGGACGCAATGCCGGAGATCGCCGTCGGAATAACCACCTTGGTGATGGTGCGCCATTTACGCACGCCGAGGGCGTAGGAGGCTTCGCGGAGCTCGTTCGGGACGATCTTGAGCATTTCCTCGCTGGAGCGGACCACTACCGGGATCATCAGGACGGAAAGCGCGACGGCGGCTACCGCACCGGTCTTGGTGCCGGGGCCGACAACCGCGAAGAAAAATGCTGCCGCGAAGAGGCCGGCAACGATGGAGGGAATGCCGGTCATGACATCCACGAAGAACGTAATGGCGCGGGCAAGGGGACGGTCATTGCCGTATTCCACCAGGTAGATGGCGGTCAGCAGGCCGACCGGCACGGAGATGACCGTGGCAAGGAGCGTGATCTGGAGGGTGCCCAGCAGTGCGTGGTAAATGCCGCCGAGGACTTTGCCGCCTTCTTCCGCAGCCTTGTTGTCGAACGCACCGGTGACGCCGTTCATGGACGTACCCAGGAATCCGGGAGTTACCAGGCCGGGAATGCCGTTCACCAGCACAGTCCAGATGACGGAGATCAGCGGCAGGAGGGCAATCAGGAAAGCCCCGACAATCAGGCAGGTTGCCAGCTTGTCCTTGGCCTTGCGGGCGCCTTCAACGGCTCCACTCCATGCCACCAGGCCGAGGGTGAACAGGACCGCGCTGACAAGTCCCCAGCCGAAGGCGTTGAAGCCGATGAGGGCCAGGATGGCTGCGCCCACGATCAGCGCGACTGCCAGGACGATGTAGGGCGCGAACTTGGGCAGTTGGCCCTTGGTGAGCGCCGAGCGCTTGCGGACTACGGTGGCGGTCATTTAGTTGGCTCCCGAGAATTCTTTGTGCTTGGTGATGATCCAGCGGGCAATCATGTTCACGCCAAGGGTGATGACGAACAGCACCAGGCCTGCGGCGATCAACGTATTGACCTTGAGCCCGCTGGCTTCCGGGAAGTTCAGCGCAATTTCGGCGGCGATGGTCTGATTGCCGGACTGGATGAGGCTTGCAGTCAAGACTCCCGAGGACAGCACCAGTGCAACCGCCATTGTCTCGCCAAGGGCACGGCCCAGGCCCAGCATGATGGCGCTCACGATTCCCGGACGACCAAACGGAAGTACGGCCATGCGGATCATTTCCCAGCGGGTGGCTCCCAATGCGAGCGCAGCTTCTTCGTGCAGCTTGGGGGTCTGCAGGAAGATTTCGCGGGACAGGGAGGTGATGATGGGCAGGACCATGACGGACAGGACGATGCCGGCGGTGAGGATGGTCTTGCCGGTGGCGGATGCCGGTCCCTGGAAGATCGGGATCCAGCCGAGGTTGTTGGCGAGCCAGTCGTAGGCCGGGGAAATTTCCTTGGCCAGGATAGCCGCGCCCCACGCACCGTAGACGACGGAGGGGATGGCGGCCAGCAGGTCCACAACGTAGCCGAGCCCCGAAGCCAGCCGGCGCGGGGCGTAGTGCGAGATGAACAGGGCCACCCCGATTGCCACGGGGGTCGCGATGACGAGTGCGATCACGGCGGCGATGAGCGTGCCCACCACGATCGGGGCGATGTAGGCGAAGAAGCCGTGGCCGCCCTGGATGTCCGCAGGCGGTGCGACGAGTGCGGGGATTGCCTGCACCACGAGGAACAGGGCGACTCCGAAGAGAACCGCGAGAATCAGGCACCCTGCGGCCATGGCGGCACCGGAGAAAACCTTGTCCCCTGCGCGTCCTGCGCCTTGGGAGGTTGTCAGGGAGTTGGTGGTCACTTCACGATCCTTCAGTCTCAGTGAACTGGTCTTACATGGCTAAGTTCCCTATCCCGCGCGAACGGCCTTTCAGCCACTCCGCGCAGGACAGGGAACTTCAGTGTTTAGCCGGGTTCAGGCAAACCCGCCGGAAATCCTAGGCCTTGGCCTTGATGGTTTCGATGGCGGCCTTGGCCTTGTCCTGCAGCGTCTTGGAGAGCGGTGCGGACTTGGCAGCGTCAGCGGCGGTCTTCTGTCCTTCGTCTGAAACTACGTAGTTTTCGAAGGCCTTGACCAGGTCAGCGACTGCCTTGGTCTCGTACGTGGTGCATACGACGTGGTAGGAAACGAGCACTACCGGGTAGGCGCCGGAGACGGTGGTCTTGCGGTCCAGCTTGATGGCAACGTCGTTGGCGGCGCGGCCGTCAACGGGCTTGCCGGCTTCGACGGCCTTGGAAGCAGCGTCAGCGGAGATCTTGACGAATTCCTCGCCGACCTTGATGGATGCGGTGCCCAGCTTGCCGGAGACAGCGGAGTCATCGGCGTAGGTCACGGCGCCCGGGGTGTCGGTGACGGTCTTGACGACGCCGGAGGTGCCCTTGGCGTTCTCGCCCTTCAGGCTTGCCGGCCAGATGCCTGCGGCCTTGTCCGTCCAGACCTCGGGAGCAGCAGCTGCGAGGTAGTCGGTGAAGTTGGTGGTGGTTCCGGAATCGTCAGAGCGGTTCACCGGGGTGACTTTGAGGTCCGGCAGGGTAACGCCGGCGTTCAGGGCCGCGATTGCGGGGTCATTCCAGTTGGCGATTTCGCCGCGGAAAATCTTGGCGACAGTCGCGGCGTCGAGCTTAAGGTCAGTGACGCCCGGAACGTTGAAAGCGACGGCGATCGGGGAGATGTACACCGGGATGTTGATGGCGCCTTCAGGGCCGCACTTGGCCTTGGAGCTCTCGAGCTCTTCGTCCTTCAGGTAAGCGTCCGAGCCGGCGAACTGTGCCGAGCCGTCGATGATGGCCTTGCGGCCTGCGCCGGAACCGTCCGGGGAGTACTGCACGGTCGCGCCCTGGTTTGCACTGGCGAAGCCGGCCTTCCAGGCGTCCATGGCTGCGCCGGTGGAGGATGCGCCGATGCCGGTGAGGGTGCCGGTGACCTTGGTGCCCGATGCTGCTGACGGCGTGCCAGCGGCGGTGCCCGTTGCGTTGTCTGAACCGCAAGCGGTGAGCGCGAGAGCGCCAGCTGCGATGACCGCGATTGCCGCGTTGCGGCCGAAGCGAGTTGCCTTCACTTGGATGTACCCCTTCCAGGGATTCTCTGATGCGGGCCGAACGGAGATTTCGGCGTGCGTGAGCTATGGACCTTTTGTGCCTTTACTGAAGGTAAGCAGCGCAGGTAACGGGATCTGACGTGGAAGGTGAACGCAAAGTGAACGACGGCGGACCATTGGGTTATGTGGCGCGTGCCACCTTGAGTGGGGGCTGGGTTCCCGTCTTTGGCGGCCGTTGGGCAAATAGACTGGAGGACATGGCTGCCGCGAAGGGATTTTCTGCAAGCAAGAGGTTCCTGCGTGCCAGAGTCCGGACGGGATTGGTCCGTAGCCGGAACTCGCTGACGCCCGCTATTCAAATGACGGTGTGCGCAGTGGGGGCCTATGCTTTCGCGGAATACGTACTGGGTCACCAGGGGCCCTTGTTCGCGGCCACTTCTTCGCTGATTGCGCTCGGCTTCTCCCGTGATCCGCGCTTGCGCCGTGTTATTGAGGTCGGTCTGGGCTGCACGCTCGGCATCGTGGTGGGTGACCTGCTGCTCCACTGGCTGGGCGCTGGGATCCTGCAGGCCGCCGTCGTGCTTCTTTTCTCTATCCTGCTGGCCAGGTTCCTGGACAGCGGGACTATTTTCACCACCCAGCTGGGGCTCCAGTCGCTGCTGGTGGTGCTGCTGCCTGCGCCGGCCGGCGGGCCGTTCACGCGAAGCCTGGATGCGGTGGTGGGTGGGGTGTTCGCTCTGCTGGTGACCATTTTGGTGCCGAAGGACCCGCGCCGGGAGCCGCGAAAGGATGTCCAAAAAATCCTGCACGAACTCGCCGAAGTGCTGCGCGAGTGCGCCAAGGCCATGGTCGAAAGTGACTCCACCATCGCCTGGCACGCGCTGATTCGCGGCCGTAACTGCCAGCCACTGGTGGACCGGATGCGGCAGACCCTGCGGGCGTCCGGCGAAGTTGCAACGCTCGCCCCGGCGCACCGGAGGCACCGCGACGAGCTAGCCAGCCTGGAGCACTCGCTGGAATACATCGACCTCGCGCTCCGTAACAGCCGCGTTTTTGCCCGCAGGCTCACCAGCGCAATCAACCATGCTGCGCTGTCCGACGAAGCAATTGAAAGCATTTCCGAGGTGCTGCAGGAAACTGCCGCCGCAATCGATGAACTGACCATCGGCCTGGCGGAGCAGAGCGAAGGAACCCGCCGCGTTCATCTGCGTCACGCACGCAACGAGCTGACCGACATCGCCTCGCGCCTGCACCCCAAAATGCTGGACGTTCAGAAGCTTGAGGGCGAAACCGTGGTGATGTTGTTCCGCCCCCTCATGGTGGATTTGCTGGAAGCGAGCGGTTTGGAACCCGACGAGGCCCGGGACGTGCTGCCGGCTCTGTAGGCCGCTCCCGCCGAGATGGCATTTAATGACAATCCGCCGGCCGAACATTGGCATCAAATGCCATCTCGCGGCTAATACTGTCAGCCCCCGCGGCTAACCTTGAACCCATGGCTTCCAAGACCTCCCGCGCATCCAAGACACCCGCCTACAAATGCGCCGAATGCGGCTGGACGGCCATCAAGTGGGTGGGCAGGTGCGGTGAGTGCCAGGCGTGGGGAACCGTTGAGGAGTACGGCGCCACTGTTGCGCGTACGACGGCGGCCGCAACAGTTTTGGAGCCGGCCCGCCGGATCGCTGAGGTGGATGGGACAACGGCGGCATTCCTGCCCACGGGTGTGGACGAGTTGGACCGCGTCCTTGGAGGAGGGCTCGTTCCCGGTGCCGTCATCCTGCTGGCTGGGGAACCCGGCGTCGGGAAGTCCACCCTGCTGCTGGACGTCGCCGCGAAATTCGCCCGCACAGGGCAGGATGTCCTGTACATTACCGGCGAGGAATCCGCAGCACAGGTGAAACTCCGGGCGGAGCGGATCGACGCCGTCGCGCACACTTTGTATCTGTCCGCCGAGACCGACCTTGGGCAGGCATTGGGCCAAGTAGAGAAGCTCGAGCCCAAGCTGCTGATCGTGGACTCTGTGCAGACGCTCAGCAGCGCCGACGTCGAAGGAAGCGCCGGTGGTGTCTCGCAGGTACGCGAGGTTGCGGCGTCCATCATCTCTGCGGCCAAGCGACGCAACATGACAACGTTGCTGGTTGGCCATGTGACCAAGGAAGGCACCATCGCAGGGCCGCGTTTGCTGGAACACCTTGTGGATGTCGTATGCCAGTTCGAAGGCGAGCGCCACTCCCGTCTGCGGCTGCTGCGGGCCGTAAAAAACCGCTATGGCGCCACGGACGACGTCGGTTGCTTTGATCTTAACGAGGCCGGCATCGAGGGGTTGGCCGATCCCAGCGGGTTGTTCGTTTCGCGGACCCGGGAGCCCGTCTCCGGAACCTGCATCACAGTGACCATGGAGGGTCGCAGGCCGCTGCTGGCGGAGGTTCAGTCCCTTCTCGCCGAGAGCGCCAATTCCCAGCCCCGGCGTGCCACCAGCGGGTTGGAAAGTTCCAGGGTGGCCATGTTGCTCGCAGTGCTTCAGCAGCGTGCCGGCTGCATGCTCCATAAGGACGATTCCTATGTGGCAACCGTGGGCGGAGTGAAACTCACGGAGCCGGCCACAGACTTGGCAGTTGCGTTGGCCGTCGCATCGGCCAAATCCCGCAAGGCACTACCCCAACGGCTCATTGCGTTCGGCGAAGTGGGCCTGGCTGGCGAAGTACGTCCCGTTCCCGGGATTAACCAGCGCATCCAGGAAGCCCACCGGCTAGGGTTCACGCACGCGATCGTTCCAGCTAGCCCGGCAGGCGCCGGCGTCATCCCGGACGGCTTCTCGGTGCGGGAAGTTGGCCACCTGGCCGAAGCGCTGGAACTGCTGATCACGTAATTCCGCCGGGGTGTCGGGAGCCCGCTGAGCTGCGGTTTCGGCAAGGATTGGGCCATGACCAAAAGAACTGTGCTTATTGGGGGACGCTTTTTCTTTGGCCTTTTGACCCTGGTGGCAGTGGGAACGCAGCTGACGGTTCATTTAGGCATGGGGTACGACGTCTGGAACTTCTTCAGCTACTTCACCAACTTGTCCAATATCTTCGCGGCCGTGGTGCTGCTCATCAGCGGATACAGGGTCCTGGTCCGGAAACGACCCAGTGAGATCGATGACGCCACCCGCGGCACGGCGACCATCGCCATGGCCGTAGTTGGACTGGTATTCGGAGCTTTGCTTGCCGGCGAGGACCTTGGCTCCCTGCTTCCGTGGGTCAACTTTGTGGTCCACTACCTGATCCCTGTGGTGATGGTGGTGGACTGGCTGTTCCAACCGCCGCGGGCAACGTTGACTGCCCGCCATATCTGGTACTGGCTGCTCTACCCGGTGGGCTACCTGGTCTATAGCCTGATACGCGGCGCTTTCCTGAACTGGTATCCGTACTGGTTCATCGATCCCGCCCGGGCAGGTGGCTGGGGCGGTGTGGTGGTTTTTGCCGCAGCGATTTCCGTCGGCTTCCTCCTGGTGAGCCTGGCGATGCTGTGGCTCGGTAACAAGCTGAAGCGGCAGGTGGATTACTAGAATATCTACACCAATTTGTTATATCGAAGCACGTCAACCGCCCAATAGGCCCAAACCGCCCTTGCCGGTGCGGCAAGAAAACGCACCTTCCAGCCATCCCCGCACATAACGAAATGACCCACTTTGGGGCTTGCTGGTGCGGTTAACGGTGCCCGGAAGCCATATCATGGTGCTAGTCGTCATCAGGGCATTTTTCGAAGCGCCCGCAGATGCCGGATTCAGCTTGTCTGTGAGCCATGGCTTGCACCTTCGAAGGGAAACCCTATGGCCCGGAGCCCGGAAGAGTCGCTCAAGGCGACTCTGGCCAGAGTCGCACCCGGAACTCCTTTACGGGACGGCTTGGAGCGCATCCTTCGCGGACGCACCGGCGCCTTGATCGTGTTGGGCTCGGACCGCACCATCGACTCCATCTGTTCCGGCGGATTCGATATCGGCATCGAGTTCTCGCCCACGCGCCTGCGTGAGCTCGCCAAGATGGACGGCGCCATCATCTGCGACAAGGACGCCAGCAACATCGTCCGTGCCGCTGTGCAGCTCGTTCCGGACTCAAGCATCGAGACTCAGGAATCCGGGACCCGGCACCGCACAGCCGAGCGCGTCGCCATCCAGACCGGTGTTCCCGTTATTTCCGTCAGCCAGTCGATGCAGATCATCGCGCTGTACGTGAACGGCCTGCGGCACGTCCTGGAGGGCTCGGAGAAGGTCCTCGCGCGGGCCAACCAGGCCCTGGCAACGTTGGAGCGTTACAGTGCCAGGCTGGACCAAGTCACCAGTTCCCTTTCAGCACTGGAGATTGAAGCACTGGTCACGGTCAGGGATGTGGCCGTCACCCTGCAACGCCAGGAAATGGTCCGGCGGATTTCCGAGGAGATCGCTCAGTACGTGCTGGAACTTGGTGAAGACGGCCGCCTGCTGTCCCTCCAGGTGGAGGAGCTCACCATGGGCCGCGGCCCGGGCAGCGATGTCATCATCCGCGACTACGCAGACCCCGACGCCACTCCCGAGGATATTGAAGAAGCCGTCCAGGCGCTCCTCAACCTCGGCCCCACTGAACTGATTGACTTGAGCAGGATTGCCGGAATCATCGGCTTCGCGGGTGGCGTTGAGCAGCTGGACGCTGTGGTCCAGCCCCGCGGCTACCGACTCCTGTCCGGCCTTAAGTCCGTGCCGAAGGCCGTCGCCGATCGCCTGGTGGACTACTTCGGCGGCTTGCAGAACCTCATGGCAGCCACCATCGATGACCTCATGACTGTTGACGGCATCGGCGACCAGCGCGCACGCACGGTCCGCGAGGGTTTGAGCCGCATGGCCGAAGCAAGCTTGCTGGACCGTTTCCTCTAGAAGTCGATTGCCGACGTCGGACGCTTTCCGGCCACTCTCCTCCGGCCATCAGTTCAGCTGAAACACTGCCTTGGTGCTGGACTTGTTCCCCAGCCGGGCCTCGAACGTGTAGTAGGCGCCGCCCGCGCCGGGCTTGGCGTCGATCGCAGCGCAGCCCTCCAGCGTCCGGTTGCGTTGCCAGGGGAAATTGGCGGTCTCGCTCTTGCCTGGCTGGATGGTCTTGACCATGTCTTCACTTCCGGCCTGGCAATCCTTGGAGGAAAAGATCCTGTCCGAGCCACTCATCACCACGTACTCCATCTGCGACGTGCCAACGTTGACCTCGCAAGGCGCCGTCCCGCCATTGGTGATGGTCATGGTGAGCAGCGGCTTCTCCTCAGCCGAGTAGGCCGGCTTGTCAGTAGCCGCGGCGACGGTCACCAGGTTCAGGTCGCACACGGGCGTGGGCTTTGCGGACGGGGAAGCAGTGGCCGCTGTGGGCGCATTCCCTTGCGTGGGCACCAGGGACGCTTCCGGCGTGCTGACAGCTTGCGGCTCCGACTTACTTGCGAGCGCGCCGGTGATTGCCACGACGCCAGCCACTACGAGGGCGATCACCAGCAGCAAAGCACCGAAAACAAACTGCCGACGACGGCGGAAGACGGCCGGGCTTGGACGTCGCCTGGGCGTCGGGGTGCCAGGGCGGGCGGAACCACCTGAACTACGGGCAGCACCCTTCGCCGGCGCTGATGTGCGCGCGGACGACTGGTTCTTACCCTGATTGGCCATGTTTCTAGGCTAGGCGGGCCCACTCCGCAGCACGCCACCACCACGCCGCCGGACGCCAAACCCGCCCTGTGTGACGTGCACCGCACGAGCATTGCCGTTCCGGTTTCCACTACAGTAGAGGGCAGAATTCCAGCGCTTCGGCGCAAGCCTAAACTTCAACAGTCCGGGAGATCTGACGCATGGCACTTCCCGGTACGGACCACAGTACGGACCACAGTACGGACCCCGGTGCCCACCACCTCGATGGCCTCCATCACGCCCTGGACCAGTGGTTCGGCGAGACGGCAAGGGACCTTCCGTGGCGCGAGCCCGACTGCAGCGCCTGGGGGATCCTGGTCAGCGAAGTCATGCTCCAGCAGACGCCGGTGGTGCGCGTGCTGCCGGTCTGGCGGGAATGGATGGAACGCTGGCCCACTCCCGCCCACCTTGCCGACGAGCCTTCAGGGGAAGCCGTGCGCCATTGGGGGCGTCTGGGCTATCCGCGCCGGGCGCTGCGACTGCACGCGGCCGCCGTCGCAATCCGGGACGAGCACGGAGGCGACGTCCCGGACACCTATCCCGAGCTCTTGAGCCTGCCGGGCGTCGGCAGTTACACAGCTGCCGCCGTCGCCGCCTTTGCTTTCGGGCGCCGCGAAACAGTGGTGGACACCAACATCCGCCGCGTCCATGCGCGCCTCATCTCCGGTCTCGCCCTGCCCGCTCCGACGCTCACCGCAGCCGAGATGCGCCTTGCCGACGCCTTGCTGCCCGAAGACCGGCACCTGTCCGTGCGGTGGAACGCCTCCGTCATGGAACTGGGTGCGATGGTGTGCACGGCGCGCACCCCCAAGTGCGTCGAGTGTCCTGTGCGCTCAAGCTGCGCCTGGCTCGCGGCAGGTGAGCCACCGCCGTCGTACACGCCCAAGGGCCAGTCCTGGCACGGCACGGACCGGCAAGTCCGCGGCGCCGTGATGGCCGTCCTCCGCGAAGCTGCTGCCCCGGTTCCGCGCGAAATGTTTGAACAGGCTCCCGCCGACCTCGGGTTCGTGCCCTCCGGCGTCGGGATTCCGCTGGCAGCACTGCACCGGCTCAACTCAGCCCCCGAGCAGCTGGAACGGGCACTCGACGGGCTGCTGCTCGACGGCCTGGCGGAATTGCACGACGGCGGATTGCGGCTCCCAGCGTAAGCGGCAATTGGGGCGTGATGTCGGTTCGGCAACGGGCCAGTGTGAGCCGTAACGATGCGGGTGCCTTTTGCCTGGGCTCCGGGTGCAGGAACCCGGGCCCGGCTTACGCTGAATCATGGGCAAGATCGGATTGGCTTGGACCCTCGCGGCGATGACCTCGCTGATTCCGGGTTGCTATCCGGAATCGCCACCCCCGTGCCCAGCCATCGCGATGGCGCCGGTGGTGTCCCTGACCATTCAGGCCAGCTACGTGCACGAGGTTAAGTCCATTCGCATGAAGGCGTGCCAAGACGGCGCCTGCACAGAAGCGGACCTGGAGCTGTTTCCCGGAAGCATCTCCGTAGATCAGGGCTGCGCACCCGAGGGCGTTTGCTCGGCAACGTCCTCCCCGGACGGCACCCTGCACGGCAACCTCTTCCTGCCCAACCTGACGGAATCCCCCATCGAGGCAACCGTGTCCGGCACGTCCCCATCCGGGACCGCTTTGCCTGTTCGGACGCTGACGTTCACGCCCAAGGCCGACTACCCGTTTGGCGAGCAGTGCGGTCGGTTCATCACCGCCAATCTGGTGTTGGACGCCGACGGGCTTCGGCAAGAGTGAAGCTGGCGGTCGCGAGCTAGTACAAGAGAAGCGGGTTGATCAGAACACCAGTCGACCGGTGGATGGCAGGGGGTGCGGCGACGAGCAGGCCCGTGGATGTGCCTGCTTGCTTGAGCGCTGCTGCTGCAGGGCCGAGCAGGCAGTTGTCAACGAGACAGAGCCCGATCGCCCAGATGAGGCTGTGTACTTCCAGCGATCCGGTCGGGGTGTTCCGGGCGTCGTGGAAGTCCCACAAGACGAGTCCAGGGTCCTTCCCGGCGATCCACTTCGCGCCGTCCTCACCAATCCCGGGCCGTTTTACCGCAGCGGCCCCGCTGGGGTAGATGTGCCCGGCGGCCTCGTACCTGTCGCGGCCTTGGTAGATGATGAGCGCGTCACCGGGTTCAGGGTCGACGCCGGTTGCCTCAAGGGCCGCGTCGAGCTCAGCTGCGGTGACGGGCTCCTCTGCCGTGACCCACTCAGTACCGCGTACGGCGGGGATGTCGAGCAACACGCCACGCGTCGCGATGCCGTGCTGTGCCCAGTTGACCATCGTGTCTTCATCGGTTTCAGAGGACCGCGCGGGGATCGGGCCGTGCCATGTGGCATCCGCTCCGATGTGGGCAAGCCCGTCGAGGTGGGTGTTATGGACACCGTGAGCGTCATATTTAATGACGTCGCCTCCGTGGGCGGAACGGCCGTGAATGCCGATCTGCACCTCAAGTTCGACGCCGCCGTGGCCGTGGGGCATTTCGGACAAACCCAGTTTCTGCCATTGCTCTTTCTCACTCTCGGCAGCTTCCTGGCTGGCCATGAGGCGCTCGGGCCGGGTCTCGATCTCCTTTTCGAGTGAGATCGCTTTGCCCAGCATCACCTCTCCGGCGCCACGCAACCGGGCCGCCTGGTCAATGAGTGCAACTGAGCCGCGGCATTGCACGCCTTCGATGTGGCGGGCCGCGTCGTGTTTGGCCGCTATTTCCCGCACCCAAGGTGCGAGGGGGTCGGGTCCGAGTTCTTCAGACATCTGAGACTCCATTTCTCCGGGGACGTGCCCGGGTTTCCTAGATAAGATTTGGCTCGTGCGTTTGCAAAGTTTGCTAATCGAGCGGGAAGTGGCAGGCGGCGTATTGGCCCGGCCTCACCTCGCGCATCTCCGGTTCTTCCACTGCGCAGCGTGCCTGGGCAGCCGGGCAACGGGCACGGAAGCGACAACCTGACGGAGGGTTGAGCGGGGACGGGATGTCGCCCTTCAGCGAGGGGCCGGCGAAGCCGCCCTCTGAATCCGGTGAGGGAACCGAGTCCAGAAGCGCGCGGGTGTAAGGGTGCGCCGGCCTGTCGTACACCTCCACAGAGTCGCCGAATTCACAGGTCTTGCCGAGATACATCACGAGGACTTTGTCACTGAAGCTCCGTACGACACCGAGGTCGTGGGCGATGAACACGATCGTGAGATCGTATTTGGTCTTCAGGTCTTCGAGCAGGTTGAGGATCTGGGCCTGCACCGATACGTCGAGGGCCGAGACCGGTTCGTCGCAGATGAGCAGCCCAGGGCGGACGGCCAGGGCGCGGCCAATCGCCACCCGCTGGGCCTGGCCGCCCGAGAGCTGCCGTGGCATCATTTCGGCGAAGCGCTCGCTCGGAAGCCCTACTTGCGTCAGCATTTCGGGGGCTTGGTCATCGCGTTCCTTCTGGGAAACGCCCTGAATCGCAAGCCCCTCCATCACCAGGTCCTTGACCTGGCGCCTCGGGTTCAGGGAACTGATCGGATCCTGGAAGATCATCTGCATGTCCCTCCGAAGCTCGCGCAGCCGTTGCGGCGAAGCCGACTCGATCGGTTCCTCCCTGTAGCGGATGTTTCCGCCCGCGATATGGTCCAGCCGCAGCACGGCGCGCCCAGTGGTGGACTTGCCGCACCCGGACTCTCCGACGATGCCGAGGGACTCGCCCTTCAGCAGGTCGAAGCTCACTCCTGCCACCGCTTTGAAGCTTCCCCGCGACGTGTGGTACTCGACCTCAAGATCCCGGACGGAGAGGACCGCCTCGTCTCCGCGTAGATGCGCGCTTCCACTACCGGCCAACGAGCTCACCTTCCTTTGCATTCGTGGTCACAGGGTGGAAGCACGCGACTGCATGATCCCGCCCGATATTCGTAATTGGCGGCTGCGCCTCGCCGCAGCCAGGCGTCGCCGCGGAGCAACGTGGCGCGAACCGGCAGCCACTGGGCGGATCCGTCGGGGACGGAAGCGAACCGGGAATGACATTGAGCGGAGCATGCCGCTCGTGCTCAATAGTGGGTGTCGCGGCGAGCAGGGCGTTGGTGTACTGGTGCTGGGGATCGTCAAACACTTCGCGGCTCGCTCCGACCTCGGCGAGGCGTCCGGCGTACATCACGGCCACCCTGTCGGTATTACCCGCTACGACGTGCAGGTCATGCGAGATCAGCATCAGCGACATCTTGCGCTCAATCTGGATACGGCGAAGCAGATCCAGCACTTGACGCTGGATCGTCACGTCGAGCGCGGTGGTGGGCTCGTCTGCGATGAGCAGGTCTGGTTCACAGGCAAGCGCGACGGCGAGCATCACCCGTTGGCGCATGCCGCCGGACAGCTCGTGGGGGTAGGCCCTCAGACGGCGTTCGGGGTCGGGCACGCCGACTTCCTTGAGAAGCCCGAGCGCGCGGCTGTGTGCCTCTGACTTCGAGACTCCCAAGTGTTTCCGCATGCCCTCGGTGAGCTGCCGCTCAATGCGCACCACCGGGTTCAGCGATCGCCCGGGATCCTGGAAAACCATGGCGATCTTGTTGCCCCAAATCTCCTGCAGGTCCTTGCGCCCCAGTGAAAGCAGGTCCCGCCCTTCGAACCATACCTCTCCGGTACGGGCAGATCTTGGGGGCATCAGGCCCATGACCGCGCGGGCAGTAATGGACTTGCCGGAGCCTGACTCGCCCACGATGCCGAGGGCCTCGCCGCGGCGCAGGTTGAAGCTGACACCATCAACAGCTTTGACAATGCCCCGGGGAGAGCCGATGTATGCGTGAAGATCCCGGATCTCCAGCAGCATTTCTTCGCCGCTCATGTGTTTCGCCTTCCTTCGATGCTTTGAAACGGGGTTGTGTGGTGCTGCACGGTGTCGGCCTGCAGCACCACCTTTCTCAGGGCTGAAGCCAGAGAGTGTCCGGGGCGAGCGAGCCCATCCCGTACAAGTGGATTCCGTGGACTTTGCTGCTCTCTACGGTGCCGAAGTACGCAACATTCGTAAGGATCATTGGAACGAGCTCTTGGAACCTCTCCGCGACCTTCTTGTAGGCGGCCGCGCGCTCTTCGACAGTCTTTCCGTCCCGCCCAGCGTTGAGTGCTGCGTTCATCCCGGCGTCATTGAGCCGGCTGTAGTTCGAGCTTCCGGCCTCCCCGTTAAGGGCGAGCCAGATGCGTGGATCGGGATCATTGAACACGATCGCCGAGTTGAGAAGCTGGAAATCACCCTTGGCAGGAAGGGAGCCCTGTTCGGACTGGTCGCGCTGGTTGGCCGTGATCGTGACGTTGTCGTACTGGCTCAACTGGGCCTGCACAGCCTCAAACATGGCGGTCGAACCAGGGAAGACGGCCATGGTGAAGTTCAAGGGCTTGCCCTCGGCAGCGAGCTCATTGAACAGTTTCTGAGCCTTGTCCTTATCAAAGGTATGAACGGGCACGTCGGCGAAGAGCGGCGAGTCGGACTTGAACAGTGTCTTGGGGAGTTCACCAAATCCGCCATAGACCGATTCGTTGAGCTTCTCCATGTCCAGCGCATATGACACTGCTTGGCGGGCGCGCACGTCATCGAACGGCGCCTTGGACGTGTTCATGATCAGGCCGTTGCCGCCGCCAAGTATGTAGGGCGTAGCGGCCTGTCCGGAGTCCTGGGCGTTGGCCGCATTCTCCTGGGTGGAGGTCGCAATAACGTCGGCTTGGCCGCTCGCAAGCGCGTTGTAGGCAAGGGACGGATCGGCGATGCCGCGAACCTCAACACCGTCCAGATACGGCAGCTCGGGAACGTAGTAGTTTTGGTTCTTTTTGAGTTTCAGCACGTCTCCCTGCGTCCACTTCTCAAGCACAAACGGGCCGGCCCCGATCGGGTTGGCATTGAACGCCGCGGCTCCGGCCTGAAGCGCAGCTGGTGAGCCGATCCAGTTCATCTGGGTGAAGAGCACCGCGCTGGGAAAGTGGGGTGTCGGCTTCGTCATGGTGACCGTTGCCGTCAGTTCATCCACTACCTTGATGTTGTCGATCAACGCGGCCGTACCGATCACCGAGGAGGCCGTCGCGGGAAGCTTGATGCGGTCCCAGCCGAACTTGACGGCATCCGCGGTGAAGGGTGTCCCGTCGGAGAACTTGACTCCTTCCCGAACACGAACGGCGAACGTCTTTCCGCCGTCGCTGGTGGCGAACTCCTCAAGGAGCCCCATCTTGATCTCGCCTGTTACAGGATCGTCCGTGACCAGCTGGCCGTAGAGCGAATTGCCCGTGACAGGCATGCGTGGGCCGGTGTTCTGCAGCAGCGCCGGGTCCAGGCTGGTGGGCGTACCTGCCTCGACGACTCTGGCGATGCCCCCTGAAACCGGGTCTGCGGCGGGCGCTGAGTCTGACGATGTCCCTCCGCCTGCGCAGCCGCTGAGGGCAAGTGCGGCGGCCACCACGAGGGCGGCTGCCGTTGTGGACTTCTTCATTGAAATCACGATGGCCTTTCTGATTTTTCCGGAGATTGGAAATTCGTGTGGGTTGGATCTTCTGGTGGGTGCCTTAGCCCTGCATGCTGCGATCGAACTTGCCGCGCAGGTGGTCCCCCACTTGGTTCAGTGAGAACACCGTCAGGAAAAGCGCGATCGCGGGGACGAACACGATGTGGGGGGCTCGTTGCAGCACTTCGCTTGCGCCGTTGATCATTCCTCCCCAGCTGGGAGTGGGTGGTGGCACGCCGAGGCCAAGGAAACTGAGTGACCCCTCCGCCACGATGAGTCCGGCAACGACGATGGGGAGGAACGAGGAAAGCGTCGGCAAAAGGTTTGGAAGGATTTCCCGCGTGAGGATGCGAAAGTCTCCCGCCCCCATGTTTTTGGCGGCCCGTACGAACTCCCGGCTCGCCCAGGACATCGTGCTTGCCCTGGCCAGGCGCATGAAGGTTGGAATGCTTGCCACGGTCAGCCCGATGACAAGGGTCGGGATGCTCGGGGAGAAGATCGCAGTGATGGCGAGGAGCAGGATCAGCACCGGGAACGCAAGCAGAACATCTGCGACCAACGTGATGACCCAGTCCACTTTCTTGCGGTAATACCCGGCAATCAAGCCCAGGACTGTGCCAAGGAATGCTCCCGAGAGACCTGCCACTGTGCCCACCACAAGCGAGATCTGGGCGCCCCAGATGGTTCGCGCAAGGATCGAACGGCCCGCCTTGTCCGTGCCGAGGAGAAGATCGAGATCTCCTGGCTTCGGCGGCGTCCGCGGGCTGCCAACGGGGGCGTCGTAGGGCGCGAGAGGGAGAACCCAAGCGAAAGTTGCCAACAGGATGATGATTGCCAGCCAGAAGTAAGCGAACCAGACGGTAACTGACCTCTGCTTCTTTACTGGTGGGACATGGGGGATTCCCGGGCCGCCAGAGCCCGGGCGGGTGGTGTTTGGTGTCTTCACCGTGGACTTGGTCGTCGTCGTAATACTCATGCCTGAACGGCCTTCCTTGGGATCCTCGATGCGGCCGTGGTCTTCTTCTTCGCCGCCCGCTCAGCCTTCCGGACCCGCGGGTCGATCAAGCCGTAGCTGATGTCAACGAGCATGTTCACGATCACGAACACGACCGCGATGAACGTCACCACGCCCTGAACTGTGATCACATCGCGCTGCATGATCGCGTTGGAGACAAGCTGCCCAAGCCCCGGGAGGCCGAAAAGCGTCTCCACCACGATCGTTCCTCCGATGAGCCGGGCGAGATTGATGCCGGCAACGGTCAGCAGCGAGAACGAGGACGGGCGAAATGCGTGACGGAACATCACATATGCCTTGCCCATGCCCTTTGCACGCGCTGCAGCCACGTAGTCCTCCCGCAGGGTGCTGACGAGGTCAGTGCGCAGCACCCGCTGGAACGAGGCAATCTCCATGAAAGCCACCGAGAGCGCGGGAAGGAACGCGTTTCTCAGGTTCGGGCCGAGCCCTGCTTCCAAGGGTGACCAGCCCACCGATGGGAAGGCATGCATACCCACCGCGAAAATGAAGATGAGCAGTGGTCCTGAGACGAACGGCGGAACGGAGATAAACACCGACGTGAGGACGTTGATGCCCCGGTCCACAGCGCTGCCGGGCATGGCCGCCGAGATAACGCCGAGAATGACGGCGATGGCGAGCGCGATTGCCAAACCCAGAAATGCGATTTCCAGGGTGACCGGCAGCCTTTGCATGATTGCCGTCATCACCGGGACGTGGGTGATGGGGGATGCGCCCAGGTCACCTTGGAGAGCATGACCCAACCAGTTGAGATACTGCTGCCACATCGGCAGGTCAAGCCCAAGCTGCGCCTTGAGCGTGGCGATGTTCTCCGGAGTGGCGCCTTCGCCAAGAATGACCTCGGCAACGGAGCCTGGAGCAAAGCTGAGGAGCAGAGTGGTGCCCACTGTGACCAGGACGATCACAAGGAGGGCGTATCCCACACGCTGCAAGATGTTTAACGGCATGACGCCCGCTCCCGCCTCAAATTAGGGGATTGATGATGCATCAAGGGACCTGGCTGCACTCGCCGACTCCTTCGTCGTGGGTTTATTCGTAAGAGACTGGCCTGACGCCGTGTTCCTTCAACGGAACAGCTGAACCTTTCAACGAATCTCGACTAAATGTGGCATGACTCACCATTCGGTGTCAAGGACGGCGCATTCTTTGGTTTTGAAGCTTCCGCGATAAGCGGGCTTGACATTGCCCCATACGAGATCCATGCTTTGAAAAGCGCCTAACAGGACATCTGTTCTGTTGAATAAAACAAACGCATGAGCCGAAGGGAAAGGGACTCAGATGACCACCGTCGATATCGATCCCACCAGGATTGACTTCTTCACCGATCCGGAAACAGCGAAGACGGCAGAGCCGTACTTCGACCACATGCTTGCCAACCATCCGGTGTGGCGGGAGCCAAAGTACGGCGTAGTGATCGTCACGGGATATGAAGAAGCACTGCAGGTGTACCACCAGCCTGAGGTCTATTCTTCGATCAACCGCACGGGCGGGCCTGTTCTCGACATCCCCGTCGAACTCGTTGGAGATGACCTGAGTGATCTTCTCGAGAAGCACCGGGAGTACTTCCCGAACAATGACCAGATCGTCACCTTCGATCCACCGGTTCACACAGACCATCGCACGCTCCTGATGGGCCTCATAACGCCGAAGCGACTCAAGGAGAACGAGGACTTCCTCAAGCGCACGGCAGACCACTTCCTGGACCGGATCATCCAGCGAGGCCACTGCGACTTCATCTGGGACTACGCCAAGGGCTACACCATCCTGGCCGTCGCGGACTTGCTCGGCGTGCCCGAGGAGGACCACCCGATGCTCCTTGAGCTGCTCGCCTCGGCTCCAGGTCCCGTGCTTGGCAACCTTGAGCTCCAGGCCAACCATCACAGCAGCATTGAGCGGCTCTACGACTACTTCGTCGCGAAGATCGAGGAGCGCCGCAATGATCCGAAGGACGACGTGATCACCGGCATGGCACTGGCCACCTTCCCCGACGGCTCCCTGCCCGAGCCACTTGAGGTCGCCCGGATCGCTTCCAATATGTTTGCTGCCGGCCAGGAGACCACCGTGCAGCTGATGGGCATCGCCCTGCAGCGAATCGCCGAAGACCAGGACCTGCAGGACCTGCTGCGCCGTGAGCCCTCGCTGATTCCCAAGTTCATCGAGGAAACGCTCCGCATCGAAGCGCCCATCAAGGGCTCTTTCCGGCTCACCAAAGTCGCCACCAGCATCGGCGGCCTCGACCTCGCCCCCGGCACCGTCGTGATGTTGCTGCACGGCGCTTCGGGCCGCGATCCCCGCCTCTTCGATAATCCGGCCGAGTTCGACATCCAACGTGCGAACGCCAGGCAGCACCTCGCCTTCGGCCGTGGCATCCACACATGCCCTGGCGCCCCGCTGGCACGCGCCGAAGCGGTCTTCTCGATCCAGCGCTTCCTCGAACGCACCGACCGCATGTGGATCAGCGAGGAGCACCACGGTTCAAATGGCGCCCGCGAGTGGGATCTGATCCGCAGCTACAAGTTCCGTGGCCACAACCAGCTCTACCTTGAGTACACGCCGAAGGGGGCATGATGTCTGAAAACCTCACCGTCGACCGCGACCGCTGCATGGGATCCGGGCAGTGTACGTTCTACGCCCCGAACACCTTTGATCTCGACGATCTCAGCATCGCAATCGTCACCGACGAACTCGGTGACCCCGAAGACAAGATCCAGATGGCCATCAATGTTTGCCCCACGCGGGCCATCGCCTTGGCGGCCGCAGCCAACAAGGAAGGCGCGCAATGACTGCGACTACCGAGGCCCCAGCCTCCCTGCCCATTGCAGACATGGAGGCAGACAGCCTCATCGGTAGCTTTCCCGAAGGGCAGCGCCTGGTCGGCAGCCAGTGCAACGCATGTGGCTGCACGATGATCGGCAGCCGGGTGGTCTGCAGTTCCTGCATCAGCCGCGATGTAAGCCGTGTGGCCCTGCCAACTACCGGTGTGCTCTACTCCTTCACCCGCATTCATGTCGGCAACGAAGGCATCCGCCCCCTTGGCTACGTCGACCTGGACAACGGCGTACGCACCCTGGCCGACATCCACGAGGGCGACATTCCGCTTCGCCCCGACATGCGGGTGGAGCTTGGTGTCGATGACGACTGGTTCTTCGTGCCGGCGACCGGCGAAAAACGAAAGGTTTAACATGAGTGAGAACGTCTTTGTGATTTCGGCGGCGATGATCCCGTTCGGGAAGTACCGCACGTCGTCGTACGTCGGCCTCGCTGTCTCTCCGCTCATCGATGCGATCCGCGACGCTGGAATTGAAAAGTCGGACGTCGACGCCGTTTATGTCGGCCACTCCTACGGTGGCATGATGACCGGGCAGCGCATCTGCAAAGAGATCGGGCTCGGCACTGTTCCCACAGTCAACGTCGACAACGCCTGCTCAAGCGGCGCCACCGCCGTACACGAAGCGTGGCAGGCCATCTCGCAGGGCCTCATCGATGTCGCAGTAGTCATCGGCGTCGAGAAACTGACGCAGTTCGGCGGCGGCACGCTGCCGCTTTCTCCAGAGGATCGCGAAGTCAAACAGGGCATCATCATGCCTGCCGTCTACGCCATGCGCGCCACCCGCTACCTGCACGACACCGAGGCGACGCCGGAGGACCTCGCGCTGGTCAGCGTCAAGGCCCGCAAACACGGCGCACTGAACCCCTTCGCACAGTTCCGCAAGGAAATCACCGTCGAAGAGGTTCTCAACGCCCGCCCCATTGCGGACCCGCTGACCCTGCCCATGTGCTGTCCCACAGGTGACGGTGCCGCCGTCGTCGTTCTTGCCTCCGAGCGCGCACGCAAGCGGCTCGAATCCAAGCCGGCCATCCGCGTGGCCGCCTCAGTGCTGCACTCCGGCCACGTTGCCGAGGGCTTCCGCGACATGACCAAGCCCGACATTACCTACGACTCGGCCCGTGACGCCTATGCCTTGGCCGGCATCGGTCCCAAGGACCTGGACATGATCGAACTGCACGACGCATTCTCGATCGCCGAACTCATCTACTACGAGGCCTTCGGCCTCGCCGAGCCTGGGCACGCAGTCGATCTTCTTCGCGACGGCAAGACCACCTTTGGTGGCGACGTCGTAGTGAATCCCAGCGGAGGCCTGCTCGCAAAGGGCCACCCGGTCGGCGCCAGCGGTGTAGCGCAGATCGCCGAGGCATTCTGGCAGCTCACCGATCAGGCCGGGGCACGGCAGATCGATGACGCTCGCTGGGCGATGACGCACGTCACCGGCGGCGGCACCGCCGGACTCGACCACGGTGCCTGCACCATCCACATCTTCGAGGCGGCATGACCGGGATCCAGCGCCCACCACTGGAGGGTATCCGCGTCATCGATCTCACCACCTTCCTCTCAGGCCCTTCGGCAACGCAGTTGCTCGGCGACCTCGGCGCAGACGTCATCAAGGTTGAATCGCTGAGTGGCGACTCAAGCCGCGCCATCGCTGGCCCCGAGATCGACGACGTCAGCGCGTACTACCTGGCGAACAACCGCAACAAGCGCAGCATCGCGATCGATCTGAAGGCTCCGCGGGGTATCGAGGTCATGAAGCGCCTGATCGCGGACGCCGACGTGGTCATCGAGAACTTCCGGCCCGGAGTGACCGCCCGGCTGGGACTCTCACCAGAGACAATTCTCGAGGCCCAGCCCTCGCTCATCTGGGCGTCCATCAGCGGCTTCGGCCAGGAGGGCCCGCTCCGCGACCGCCCGGCCTACGACATGGTGGTGCAGGCGCTCAGCGGGGTGATGAGCCTTACCGGCCACCCAAACGCCCCGGCTGCCCGGTTGGGTATCCCTGCCGGTGACGTCGTAGCTGGACTGTACGCCGTGATCGGGATCCTGGCTGCTCTTCGAGCACAGCGTGAGACGGGCCGGGGTCGCATCGTCGATGTCTCGATGCTGCGGGGCCAGCTGGCAATGCTGTCCTACCAAGCCCTGTACACCTCCGTTAATAACACCGCACCGCAGCCGCAAGGAGCGGGCCACGACTCCATCGCCACCTATCGTTCCTTCCGGGGAGGCGACGGCCGGGAATTCGTGGTCACCGCCAATACCCCCCGAATGTGGGAGGGCCTGTGCCAAGTACTCGGGGCCAACGAACTGGTCAGCGACCACCGCTTCATTGATGCCGCCAGTCGGCTGCTGAACAAAGAGGAACTATGGGAGATCCTCGAAAAGCGTTTCACCGAGAGGCCCGCCGGGGAATGGGTGAAGCTCCTGGCAGACGCGTCGGTTCCCGTCGCGCCGGTGAAGAACGTCCTCGAGGCCCTCGAGGACGCACGCGAAGCCCAGGATGGTTCACTGCTTACCCTCAGGAAAGGCGCCACCTCGTTCGAGAATGTGGCAACACCGATCCGCTTTGTCGACACCGTCGACGTCGAACCGGCCTACCCGCCGGCTCTCGGCGCAGACACGCTGGGCATCCTCACAGGCGAGCTTGGGATGTCCGGAGCAGAGGTCGCTGAATTGCTGGCCGACGGGGTAGTTCTTGCGGGCGAAGAGCAATAACTCGCTGCTGTGAAGGACTTCGCCACCCCGAAGCTGTTGGTCCCGGCACTACTTGTCCAGGGGCGGTTTGGGTTCTTCCATGAGTTCGGCCAGCCACGGACGGCGCCCTCGGTGGAACGTCATCCCCTCGGGCAAGCCACGGACAGATGCGCTTGAACCGGCAACATCGATGGTGATCCGTCCACCAGCCAAGGGGGCATTGGTGATGTGCAGGTCGCCGAAGGACTCCGGGAATTCAGGATCCATCCACAAGCTTCCGCGGGAAACATAGGCGTCATACCGCATCAGACTCGTTACCAGTCGGATTGGGGTGGTGGCCGCCCAGGCCTGCGGTGAGCAGGCGGTGGGGTACGGAACCGGCTTGGCCACCACCTCGTCCCTGGTAAAGCCGCAGAACAACTCCGGGAGCCGGCCATCGGAAAACCCGGCCGCCTCAAGCAGGGCCATGGCGATCCGCTGCGCCTCGACGACGAAGCCATAACGCACCAAGCCAGCGGCGATGATCGCATTATCGTGCGGCCAGACCGATCCGTTGTGGTAACTGGCGGGATTGTAGGCGCCCATGTCGCTGGCCAGCGTTCGCACGCCCCAGCCGCTGAACATTTCCGGGGACATCAGGCGCTCAGCCACGAGCGGCGCCTTGTCGTCATCGACGATGCCGGGCCATAGGCACTGGCCCATGTTGGACGCGCAGGCATCCACTTGGCGCTTCTTACCGTCCAGTGCGATGGCGTAGTAGCCGCGCTCAGGCATCCAGAACTGCTCGTTGAACTGTTTCTTCAATCGGGCGGCACGATCAATGAACTCGGTCGCCAAGTTCGCGTCGCCTGCTTCACTCGCCATCCATGCGCGCGCTATATAGGCGGCATAAACGTAAGCCTGGACCTCGCACAGTGCGATGGGGCCCTCGGCCATCGTGCCGTCCGCGAAGTTGATCCCGTCCCACGAGTCCTTCCAGCCCTGGTTGATCAGCCCGTGATCGTTGAGACGTTCATACTCGACGAATCCGTCGCCGTCCTTGTCACCATAATCCCGGATCCACTCCAACGCGCGGTCGGCGTGGGGCAGCAGGGCCGCAATGGCGTCCGCTGCGAATCCCCAGCGGCTAACAGACGCAAGCACAATCACGAACAGCGGAGTCGCGTCCACACTGCCGTAGTAGATGGATTTGCCTCCTAAAGACAGCCCGCTGGAGACATCGAGCCTGACTTCGTGCAGGATCTTGCCCGGTTCCTCCTCACTTATTGGATCCACTTCAGTGCCTTGGCGGTCAGCCAGTGTCTGCAAGGTGCCCAGTGCCAAGGACGGGTCCACCGGCAGGGACATTTCCGAGGCCCACAACGAGTCGCGACCGAACAGCGTCATGAACCAAGGAGCCCCCGCGGCGACTACGACGCGCTCGGGATAGTTGGGGTCTTCGATGCGAAGGGCGCCCAAGTCATCGTAACTTCGCCGCAACGTCCGTTCGATGGATCGGTTTCCCATCTCTACTACCGGGATCTTGGCCACCCACTCCTGGTGGCGCCGGTCCCGCAGGGACAATCCGTTTCCGTCACGATGGACGAACGGCCTCGCGGGGCCAGCCCCTTCGGTGACGGGTACTACGGTCAGGATCGTGCTCCAGTGACCATGTGGCGCGATGGACATACGGTATTCACAGGCCTCGGGCGATAAGTCGGCCCCGGGAGCCTGAACAAGAATGCCCTTCCGGACGTTTTGCCAAACAGCCTGGATAGTCAACGAATCACCGTCAGCTTGACGTGTTTGGTCCCACCGCCGCTGGATCCGCGCCTCCTTGACCTCAAAGAGGTCAGCGAAATCTGCTTCAATCCGCACGGATATGACACATGCGGCAGCTTCCGCTGAGTAGTTTCGAATGGTGACCTGTTCCTGGATCCCTGCACCCACTTCGCGTAGGCGCTCCACAATCAGCGTGCTGTCCGCATACCCGTCTGTTCGGGGAACGCGGCTCACAAATTGTGCCCGGTACGGTTCCTTCGTCTCTGCCGCCAACGGCTCCAAAGGCTGGCCGTTGACGGTGATGCTCCAGCCAGACAGGATGCGGGTGTCCTGAAAGAAAACACCGTGGGACAGTTCGGGATGGATGTTTCCGTTCGGCAGGGAGATGCAGAAGGACGATCCCTCAACCAAGGTGATAGTCCCGGTCCCTAGCGGCCCGGCCGCAGTGTCAGCATTCCATCCAGCCATCCCGGCCCCTGCTCGAATTGACCCGACAAGCCGCTGCCGGATACGTGTGCCAGCCCCAAGGTTCGTCGTTGAAACCGACACTACGCCGGCTGCTCTCCACCTGCCATAGCGCGCTTGCAGCCAGGAGGACCCCGCCTTGTGCGGAAGCAGCGAAATCCGCTCGATGTCAGGGAGTGGACGCGGGTGAGACCGGCAGCCTGCGTCCGGGCAGCCCGCGGGGACGCACGGCGAGCCTTTCGGCGAGTTCGGTGAAGGCACGTGCCGCGGGATCTTCGGGAGCGGCTGCGATTATTGGAACTCCCGTATCCCCGCCCGAGCGCAGGCCCGTGCTGAAGGGGATCGAGGCGAGCAGAGGCACGCTGGAGCCAACGGCGGAGAGCTTCGTCGCCGCCGCCGCCCCGCCGCCGGCTCCAAACGGCTCGAAGGAGCTGCCGTCGGCGAGCAGCATGGGAGACATTGTTTCGACCACCCCAATGACCCGCTGGTCGAACTCGCGGGCCAGGATGCCGCTCCGGACCGCAACCCCAGAGGCGGCCGGCTGCGGCGTCGTTACGACGATCACTTCCGCGTGTGGCAGGATCTGCCCCACCGAGATTGCGATGTCGCCGGTTCCGGGCGGCAAGTCGATGAGAAGCACGTCGAGGTCCCCAAAGTAGACATCATTGAGGAACTGCTCCATAGTGCGGTGCAGCATGGGACCACGCCATGACACAGCTGTGTCCTCGGCACCCTCGGGCAGGAACATGCCGATCGACACTGCCTTAATACCGTGCGCAACGGGCGGAAGCACAAGGTGGTCGATGCGGGTGGGCCTGATGACTTTGCCCTGACTGTCGAAAAGTCCCAGGAGCCCGGGGACCGAGAACCCGTAAACATCGGCGTCGATGATTCCGACGCTCAACCCGCGCGCAGCCATCGCGGCGGCCAGATTCGTGGTGACGGTTGACTTGCCCACGCCGCCCTTGCCGCTGGAGACGGCGATAACGCGGGTGAGCGATTCTTTGGTGAACGGCAGGCTTGACCGGCTGCGTCCCTCGCGAAGCTTGGCGGTGAGTGCCGCGCGCTGCTCCGGGGTCATGACGCCGACGTCGATGCGTACCTCTTTAACACCGTCGACGGCGGTTGCCGCCGCGTGGACGTCCCGCTCAATGCGGGCGGCGGCGGGGCATGTCGAGATGGTCAGCGTGATGCCGACGACGGCGACACCGCCCGTGACCTCGACTCCCTTGATCATGTCGAGTTCAGCAAGGGGGCGCCGCAGTTCGGGATCGCTCACCCGCCCCACTGCCTCGCGGACCGCGGCTGCGATGCCCGCTGGGAAACCATCCATGGTGGCGTTGCTCCTCAGCCGACCACGACGCCTGCGGCGCGGAGCATCTCGGCACGGTCGTGCAGCTTGACGCGTTCGCGACCCACCGCCTCACCCGCCGCGTACTCAGCCTGCTCAAGAGACTGCCAGCCGGTCCAGTCGACCACCCGTACGCCGCGGGAGCGCAATAGCTCATCGACGGCGGCAGCAGGGGTGGCCGTCGACGTCCAGCCTGGCGCGGCGACGTCCGCGAGGATGGAAGTCACCGTCTCCAAGGCGCAGCGGCGGTTGGTGCCAACCACACCCGAGGGGCCGCGCTTGATCCAGCCGGCCACATACACGCCGGGCAATACTTTTCCGTCGTCGGCGACGCGCGAATCGAGGTGCGCGATGGTGCCGGACCTCTCGTCAAAGGGCAGGCCATCGATGGCTGCGCCCCGGTAACCGACCGAGCGGAGTACGAGCTCGGTTTCCATGATTTCCGTGACGTTGGGATCGCTTGTCCTTGCCAGACGAATGGCCGAAGCTGATTCCTCGCCCATCAATTCCATCGGCGTGCGGTCGAACAGGAAACGGATGGCCGTGTTGCGCCCCAGCACGCCCCGCTCGGCGGCCTTCGCGAAGGTGGCGAGCAACCGCCTGGCTGCCGGGTCGGCGTCAGCGTGTTCCTGCTGCTGGGCGTCGAGCTCCAAGTCTGCGGGATCGATGATGACGTCGCAGCTCTCCACTTCCAGCAGCTCGATGAACTCCTTGTTCGTGAACTTTGCGAATGCGGGGCCACGGCGGCCGATCACCACAACCTCGCGGTACGTGCTCGTCGCAAAGGTGTCAACGACGTGCTCGGGCACGTCCGTGGCGCGGAGTGCCTCGGGGGTGTGGGCGAGCATGCGTGCTGCGTCGAGCGCCACATTGCCGACGCCGATGATGACCGCGCGGTTTCCCTTGAGGGCGAAGGCATCGGTCTTGGTGTCAGGGTGGCCCTGGTACCAGGACACGAATTCGCGTACCCCGTGCACACCGGCCAGGTCCTCGCCCTGGATGCCGAGATTCCGGTCCACCTGTGCACCACTGGCGAACACCACGGCATCGTAATTCGTGCGGAGCTCATCGATTGTAATGTCGCTTCCCACCTGCACGTTGCCGAGGAAGCGCACACCCGGGGTCTCATCGAACACTTCGGCAAACGAGGTAGTTATCGACTTTACCCGGGGGTGGTCGGGCGCGACGCCGTAGCGAACCAGGCCGAACGGTGCCGGCAGGCGCTCAAAGACATCCACCTCCACCGGTGACCCGGACTCCTCCGTGAGAAGCTGGGCGCAATAGGCACCCGACGGACCGGAACCGACCACCGCGACGCGCAAGGCATTCATGCTCAGGCTCCTGTTCGCGGTGGAAGAGCGGCAATAACGTCGACGTCGTAGTCGATCTTGCCGGCCTTCCGGCCGCTCTTCGGCGTCTCTACCTCTTCGAAGAAGCGCTCGTTGATTCCGACGTACTCCTCCTTGTCGGCCGGAAGTTCGGCGTCGTAGAAGACAGCATCCACTGGACAGGCCGTCATGCAGGCCCCACAGTCAATGCAGAGGTCGGGGTTGATGTAGGTCATCCGTCCCCCCTCGAAGATGCAGTCGGCAGGGCACTCCTGCATGCAACTCTTGTCCTGAATGTCGACGCATGCGTCAGCGATTACATAGACCATGGTTCGTTTCCTCTCTACACTCTGGCAGCGCGGCCGTCAGGCCAGCTGCCCAAGTTTTTCGACGATTGTCTGTGCGGACTCCCCGGTGGCGAAGAGCCTGCGGGCCAGGTTGAGTCCGCGTACCCAGTTCACGGTGACCGCACCACACACGTCTCCCTTCGCGTCGCTGTGAATTACCGCGGTTTTCCCGCTCTCGGCCAGGTCGCCGACGATGGTGGAACTGCCTTCGGGGTGGCGCCAGCCGATGGTGTGGACCTTCCAGTCGTACTGGTGCGACCACACGTAATCGGTGGAGTCATAGGGCTCTTCGACCCCCTGGGTGATGGCGGCAGCAACATACCGCGCCTGGTCGCTGGCATTGGTCCAGTGCTCGGCGCGAACCTGCATGCCGCGGCCGGGGTGGGGCCAGCGTGCTACGTCGCCGATCGCGTAGACGTCATCGGCTCCTGTTGCGCGCAGGAAACCGTCGGTCATTACGCCGTTATCGAGCGTGAGACCGGAAGCCGCGAGCCATTCGGTCGATGCGATCGAGCCGATGCCGACTACCGCCGTCGAGGTCTCAAGGCGAGTGCCGTCGTCGAGGATAACTGTTAGTTGGCCGTCCTGGCCCTGGATGTCGGCGACGCCGACACCGAAGCGGGTTTGAGCCCCGTGCCGGTGATGCAGTTCGACGAGGCTGCGGGCGATCTCCGGGCCGACGATTCGCGCCATTGGCTCGGAAACGGGGTCCACCACTGTGACATCGCAGCCATAGCCGACGGCGGCCGCAGCGATCTCCGTGCCGATGAAGCCGCCACCAACCACGACGACGGGCTCGCCGAGCCTCAGGCGGGCGGCTATGGCGCGAGAGTCTTCAAGCGTTCTGAGTTGGTAAACGCCGGTCCCTGGACGCCAAGGTGAGGGCCGCGCGGCTGCCCCGGTCGCGATGACCACGACGTCGTAGGCGACGGTAGTGCCATCGGCGAGGATCACGCGGCGATTGGTGGTGTCCAGTCCCGTGGCGGCGACGCCGAGCTTGAGCTCGATACCGGCTCCTTCGAGGCCGGTTTTGGTGGCCAGGCGAAACGACTCGACTGACTCATCGGACCAGTCGGACGTGAGCAGTTCTTTGGACAGGGGCGGTCGGTCGTACGGCAACTCCGGCTCGGCCCCGATGAGCGTGATGCGGCCGGCGTGTCCAAGGTGCCGCAGCCCCTCGGCCGCGCGTGTTCCGGCCAACGACGCACCCACAATGACTACGTGGCGGTCGGCGCTTGCTTGGGTCATCGTTGATCCTCGGTGTAGTCAGGGATCGCGAAGGATTTTGGCTGGCCCTTCGCGGTACTTCTCGTAAAACTGAAATTCGTTGAACAGAACAGATGGTTCTTACAACGCAACAGGATCAGTATGAGCTCAGCTCTGAATCCATGTCAAGGCCGCCTTGACTACTTCCGCGCGATGCCGGTACGTGGGTCCCTGGCGCCAGTGAGATAGTCGGTGATCTGGCGCGCGGACTGCTTGACCAGGCCCGCGAGCGAGGACGTGTGCGCGGCGTTGAAGCGCGCTTCAGGCAGGGAGATGCCGGCCGAACCGACCACGTTGCCAGAGGGCCCGAAGACCGGCGAGGCTATTGCGATCGCCCCTTCAATACGCTCGCCGTGCGTAATCGCATACCCGTCGCTCCTGATAATGGCCAGCCTGTCGAGCAGGCTCTCCGGCCGAACCAAGGTGCGATCGGTGGCCGGGTGCAGCCTGCCATGCGCAATGCCGGCCTGGATCTGCGCTGGCAGAAACGCGAGGATCGCCAAACCGCTGGCGCCGGCGTGGAGCGGGAGTTGCTGACGCAAGGGAAGCGTGTAGCGCAGTGGATGCGATGACTCCACGACGAGCGCAAACATCATCCTCAGCCGCTGCTCGCCGAAGACGGCGAAGAATGACGACTCACCACTCTGCTCCGTCAACTCCTGCAGCGTATCCCTCGACACTTCCTGGATCGGATACCGTTCCGTCGTCGTCCAAGCAAGGCGCAGGTATTCAAGGCCCAGCCGATACGAGCCGTTGGCAGTGCGGCTGACAAGCCCCAGCTTTTCAAGGTCCGCAATGAGGCGGTGCGCGGTGCTTGGGCTTACCTCAAGCCGCCCCGCCAATTCCCGCACCCCATGAACATCCTGGTCGCTGTCAGTCATGAGCGTGAGCAATTCAATGCCACGGGCCAAAGGATGCCTGCGGCGCAGCCCGTCGTCGGCCTCTCGTTCGCTCTTCCCTGCCGCACTACCCATCGCTCACCATCCCTTTTCATGGCCACTTCCAGTGGCTTGACATCCATCTTCGGGCCGTGCAATTCTGAAATCTCCCGAGAACGGAACGTCTGTTCAGTTGTAGAAAACAGTAGCGCATGCGGAGCACCACACAAAGGCGTGGCGGCACGCCCGCCTCGGCTCAGCAGTCGGCTAGGCAAGGAATAGGGACAACCATGACCACACACGAAACCACTCGCCTCATCCGCCAGGAGATCCAATGAGCGGGGCAGGGCGCGTAGCAGTCGTCTCAGGAGGCGCGGCAGGCATCGGCCTGTCCATTGCGGAACGGCTTGCGAAAGATGGGTTCGCCGTCGCCATCCTCACGCGCACCGAAGGGGCGGCTGAGAAGGCCGCCGCCGGAATTGAAGAGACCGGCGGCGTCGCCCGCGGATACCAGGCCGATGTGAGTGACCGCGAGCAGGTGGATACCGCACTTGCAGCCATCCGGGCCGATCTTGGTCCACTGTCGGTGATCGTGGCCAACGCGGCCGTCGCGCCGCAGCAGCCGTTCCTTGACATGACACTGGAGCAGTGGAACCAGATCCTGACCATCAACCTCACCGGTACTTTCAACCTGGTGCAATCAGGCCTCCCGGACTTGCTTGAGGCTGGCAACGGCCGCGTAGTGCTGATCTCGTCCTCCAGCGCCCAGCGCGGTGCGCCGCGAATGGCGCACTACGCAGCATCCAAGGGCGGTCAACTGGCGTTGACCAAAGCGCTGGCCGTGGAATTCGCCAAATCCGGGGTGACCGTCAATACGGTAGTTCCATCGTCGATCGACACCCCAAGCGTCGAGAAGAAGCGGGCAGCCGGCAACATGCCATCAGTAGCGGACATGGCGAGGTACATCCCCGTGGGCCGCATGGGTACCGGGGCCGACATCGCTGCCGCAGTCTCTTACCTCGCCTCCGATGACGCCTCGTACGTTACCGGCCAGACCATCAGCGTCAATGGCGGATCTTTCATCGCATGAGAACAGGAGCACTAAAGATGACGCAGCTGACCCAGCCCAGAATCACCCCCCGCCCTACCGAAGATTGGGATGCCGAGGTCGATAACGCGCTGAGCGTGCTCGCCACGCATGGCGCCGGTGGCCAGGCCGCCCCGCAGCTCACCCCCGAAACCAGGCCGAAATCGAACATCCTCGGTATCTACGCGTGGCATCCAGAGCTGATGCGAGGCTGGATGCCGTACTCGAACCATCTTCGCAACTCGAGCCTTGGCGACCGCATCCGCGAGATCGCCATCATCCGCACTACCTGGCTCGGCTACGGCGAGTACGAGTGGGCGCAGCACGTGCGCATGAGCAGGGCCGCTGGTTGCCTCACGGACGATGAAATCGCCGCGTTGTCCGAGGGGCCTGATGCAGCCCTGTGGTCCGAGGATGATGCCTCGCTCGTCCGCGCCATCGATGAGATGTGCCGCGACAAGAACGTGAGTGACGAGACCTGGCAGGCGCTGGAAGCACGGTTCAACCGCCAGCAGCTTATCGATCTGCTCTTCACTGTGGGTACCTACGACTTCCACTGCATGGTGTTCCGAACCATGGGCCTCGAACTCGAGCCCGGTATGGAGAGCTTCCCTGAGAGCCACTCCCCCGAGCTGGCCAAGTGACGTCATTGCACGACGCCGTGAATCGCGGATCGCTCACATGGGCGGTCCGCGATTCATTGCTGCGCTACGTAACTGTTGTTGCCCGCGGCTCGTACACCGTGGAGGGTGGCGCCACCATCACCACCGACGGCGCGTTCGCGTTCCCCCTTCGCAGGGCCGTGCAAACTGACGGACAGTGGCACCTGTCTTTCGCGGGGTCTGTGCGACTTACGGCGCACCACGGTTTTCTCGACGTCCTTATCGCCGATCCTGAACTCGTCACCGGGCACGAGGGCGGAATGTTGTCCGCGCGCACCAATGTTGACGGCACCACCACCCTCATTGCCGCGACAGACGCGGGAGTGCCCCAGCACAGCGACGTGGATCTGGCCTGGACTGCGAACGATGTCCATCTCCTGGCAAGCGGCGTGGAGCTATTCGGCGGCGTCTACCCTGCCGGCACCGACTTTGCTCCGCTCAAGGTTCGCGTCTCACTAGACTCATAGGCATGTCCCAAACTTCAGTTGCCTCCAGGTCGTCTGGTGAGCGGAAAAACGTGCGAGGCCAGGCAACACGCCAGCGCATCCTCACGGAGGCAGAGCGGCTCTTCGCGCAGCACGGAATCTCGGCAGTGCCACTGCGGGACATCGGCAAGGCCGCGGGGCAACGCAACCACGCGGCCGTGCAGTACCACTTCGGCGAGCGTGAAGAGATCGTTAAGGCGATCATGGAATTCCGCGGGGCGGAGAGTGAGATCAGCCGGACCGAGATGGTGACCGGCCTCATGCTGAGCGAAACGACACCCACCGTAGCCGACGTCGTCAGCGCATTCGTGCGTCCGCTCGCCATCCACTTCCAGCCAGACAACCACTACCTCCCCTTCCTCTCCCTCTACATCACCGAAGAGGGCGGATATGAAGGGCTGGTCGGAGTGCGCGTTGGTGCCGCTGTCGTGACGCTGCGCACCCTGCTCGGCAAGCTGGTACCGGAAATACCCGAGGCCGTACTCGACGAACGCTGGTGGGTTACTCTAACCAGCGCCGTCCATGCGCTTGCCCGCTACCACACAGCCCAGCGCAAACGTGAACATCTCCCGGCAGCCATCGAGGCCCTCATCTCAGACCTCATTACCTTCCTCAGCGCGGGGCTTGTTGCAACGCCCGCCAACGACTACCCCAGAAAATAAGCACGGGACCCGCGCGAACGCAGATCCCGTGCCGGATTATCGCTTAGGCAAGGTGCGCCATGAACCTTGCGCCCCAGTCGTACGTGCCCGTAGGCACGTAGTAGCCGCTCTGGTCATTGATCTCATCCCAGTGCTCCACGATGTCTTCGATGGTGGGGACTCCGTCACCGCCGTCGAGCCAGCCCGGAGTAAAGCCCATGAACCAGCGGGCGAAGCGCTTGGCGCCAGCAACCAGGATCTCGCCATTCACTTCGCAGGATTCGTGCGCCAGGTAGGCGACCATCGGCGAGACGAGATCAGTCTGCATGGCCTGAACGCGGGCCGCGTCCATTTGGCTTGCTGAGACTATGTTCGGCTTGTCGGCCGAGAGGCTCGGCCTGGTCACGGAGTTCGGCGCCACGCAATTGACCAGGATTCCCTTCGGCGCCGCGGCTACGGCCAGGCTGCGGGTGAAGCCAATGAGGGCTCCTTTGGCCGTCGCGTAGGCGAGGTTGTCCGGAAGACCCAGCATGCCGGTTGATGTCGTCGTGATCACGCGGCCATACCCCTGCTGCTCCATGTAGGGCCAGGCGGCGCGCGTCGTGTGCCAGGTGCCGCGCAGGTGCACGTCGAGCGTGAGCTCAAGGTTCTCGGCATCAGCCTCGGGGAAGGTCGCCCAGCGCGAGATGCCCGCGTTGTTCACGACGACGTCGATTCGACCGAACTCACGGATCGCGGTCTCTACAAGGGCATGGCAGCCGTCCTCGCTGCCCACATTGTTCGTATCGGCGACGGCAATGCCACCCGCTGCGATGATTTCCGCGGCGGTCTCATTGGCGGGCCCGGCGTCGTTGCCTTCGCCCTCCTTTGAGCCCCCGAGGTCATTGACGATTACCTTGGCACCGCGCTCGGCGAGCAGCAGGGCGTGTGCGCGGCCGAGGCCGCGGCCAGCTCCCGTCACTATGGCAACACGTCCGTCGAATCGGAGGTCAGGGGTGGCGTTCATGGTTCTCCTTTGAAGTGTCCGTCATCAGATTTCATCACAACAGCTCAAAAATATCAATCAAAGAAATCCTTGAAATCATGCAGACCAATGGGCGATCTATTGTCGTTATTGAGCACTTGTGCTTGAATATTGATCCTGCGGTCGCCACAGTGGCGCCCACCGAGTAGGAGTGAAGTCAATGGCAGAACAGACCAGCAGCGACATTGATGTCGAAGTACTGGTGATCGGCGCGGGCGTCGTGGGCATCTACGCGCTGCAGCGTGCGCTTGAGGCCGGGTTCTCGGCCCGGACGCTGGAAGCGGGAGACGGCGTCGGAGGCGTCTGGTACTGGAACCGCTACCCCTCCGCGCGCTTCGATTCCGAGAGCTACACGTACGGATACATCCATTCCAAGGAGCTCTTCGAGAAGTGGCGCTGGGAGGAAGAGTTCGCCACCCAGCCCGAAATCGAGCGCTACCTCAACTTCGTGGTGGACCATTTCGACCTCCGCGGGCACATCCGCACTGGCCAGAAGGTCGTATCGGCACTCTGGAACGAGGCAGACACCGCGTGGACGGTGACCACGGAAAAGGGCGAAACCATCCGGGCGCGCTGGGTCATCTCAGCGACCGGCGGCCTCTCTGTGCCGAACTACCCTGACCTGAACGGCCTTGAGGACTTCAAGGGCCAGGCGTATCACACGGGCGCCTGGCCGCACACGCCGGTCGATTTCACAGGCAAGCGCGTCGCCATCATCGGCAACGGACCGAGCGGAGCCCAGATCCTGCCCGCGATCGTTGACTTGGTCGAGACCGTGGACCTCTACCAGCGCACGCCCACCTGGACCACCCCGCTGAACAACGGGGCCATCACCGATGAGCGCAACGCGTGGCTCCGGGACAACTTCGAGGAGATTGCTGCGAAGCTCGGCTCGGCGGCCAACCCGACCGGCTTTCTGCACGAGCCCGCCGGCAAGTTCTCCACCGCCGACTCATTCGAAGAACGGCAAGCCTTCTACGAGAAGATCTGGAACAGTCCGGGCTTCGCCAAGCTCACCTCCAACTATTACGACATGACCACCAACCGCGAGGTCAACCTTGAATTCTGCGAGTTCCTCGCGAACAAGGTCCGCAGCATCGTCAAGGATCCGGTCACGGCCGAAAGGCTGATCCCGAAGGACCACCTGTTCGGCGCGAAGCGCCCGCCATTCGTCACAAACTACTACGAGTCGTTCAACAATCCCGCGGCCTCGCTGATCGCGCTCAGCGAGACTCCGATCGTGCGGGTTGATGAATCGGGTATCGAAACAACCGGGGGTCACCGCGAATACGACATCATCGTTTTTGCCACGGGCTTCGACTTCGGCACCGGCGCGCTCACACGCATGGGCATCAAGGGTATTAACGGCCTGGACCTCAGCACGGACTGGGAAGAGGGCCCCACTGACTTCGGCGGGTTCAGCGCGCACCAGCTGCCGAACTTCTTTTTCCCCGGCGGGCCTCACGGCGCCGGCGGAGGCAACTATCCGCGCTACTCGCAGGACCAGATCGACTGGATCACCGGAACGCTGGTTCATGCCCGTGAGCACGGCTACGAACGCTTCGAGCCGACCGCCGAACAGCAGGAATCGTGGATGACCATGATTGAGACACTGGCGCCCAAATCCATCTTCTCGGCAGAGCACAGCCACTATTACGGCGCGAACGTCGAGGGTAAAGTTCGAAAATTCCTGCTCAACCCGGGCGGACGCGCCAAGCTGCACGAGATCCTGGACGAGATGACCGCAACCGGGGACTACAACGGTGCGCTGTCGACCGTGCGCGAGAGCGTCAGCGCGTCATGACCACCGTTCCGTCCGAAATGGAGACTGAATTGACCGAAGAACTGCTGCCACCACGCGAGATGCTGCTTGCACTCGTCAACCCCGTAGAGGGGCGGGACGAAGCGTTCCGCCCCTGGTACTGGGAGACACACATACCTGAGGTGCTCGGGCTTCCCGGCTTCGTCGCCGCCCAGCGGTACCGCGCCTCCACGGATGCGCCGGCTTCCGTCTCGCATCGGTACGCGACGATCTATGCAGTAGAGGGGTCTGCCTCCTCCGCCCGGGACCTGCTTTTCGGGGCTGGTCTCGGCATGAGCCCGGACCTCGATCTCAGCAGCATGGTCTTCGTGCCCTTCGTCGCTGAAGGAAAGCCCGTCCTGCCGTGAGAATCACCATGACTTCGCGGCCATCGGGGCCATGTTTCCCTCGACCGCGCTTAACCACCCCTGACGCAAGCGGGCTCTTGACAGGGGACTTTGACGGTGAAACCATTGAATCCTCACAACGAAACTCTTGTTCCACTAAAACGAACACATTCTCTCTAACAACGGAGTTAGGAACGAAATGACGTCGACCGACCCCACACGGTCAATCGCGGTGAGGCCTTTTGCCTTGATCATTGCGGTCTTCATGATCATCGAGCTCACCCCGATCTTTGAAGTGACCATGATGTATGTGGCCATCCCCACACTCATGGTTGCCTTCCAAGCCGATGCATCGGCGATCTCCTGGGTAGTTACCATCTTCCTGCTCGTTGGCGCGGGCACGGCTGCTATAGCGGGGCGGCTCGGTGACATCTATGGCCGGAAGAAAATCCTCATCATTCTCATGCTGATCTCCGCTGTTGGTCCCATCATCAGCGTCTTCATGGGCAACCTTGAAGGCGTGCTGATCGGACGCGCACTGCAGGGAACCAGCGCGGGCCTCTTTCCGCTTCTCATCGGCGTGGCCCGCGAGGTTGCCCCGCCTTCCCGAGTCTCGGTGCTCATCAGCCTGACATCGGGTATAGGCCTGATCGGCGGCTCAATAGGAGGCGTCGCCGCCGGCATCCTTCTCGCCGCGGGCGGTTGGCGCAGCCTGTTCATCGCCTCGGCCATCCTGGCGGTCGTGGCCATTCTGGTCGCACTCGCATTGCCCAAATCGGTGGGCACAGTGACTGAGCGTGGCCGGCTGGATGTGCTGGGCGGCATTTTGATGGCGCCAGCAATTGCAGCCATTCTTTACGGGTTCACGACGTCACGCACCCAGGGCGCCAGCCCGCTGGTGGTCGTCCTCATTGTTATCGGGGTGCTGCTCTTCACGTTCTGGATCATCTGGGAACTGCGGATAAAGAAGCCGATGTTCAACCTACGACTGTTCCGTGAGCGTTCATTGGTTCTTGCTCTCGTCGTCACTGCTTTTGTCTCGCTCGGCATCCTTGCGGCGCCCGGCCTGCTCACGCCCATCCTTCAGCAAAGCCCAGAGAATTTGCCTGTAGGACTCGGCCTGACTCCGACCCAAGCCGGCCTGTATGGGCTGATCTCGGGAGCGATCGCGTTCGCCCTGTCGCCGGTGGCAGGGAGAATCGCCGGAAGATTCGGCGGGAAGGTGATAGTCGCCGGCGGCGCCGCACTCGGAATACTGGGATACTCCGGCTTCTTCTTCTCGACCCATAACCTCCCGCTTTCGATCGTCGCAGTGGTGATCGGCTCGGTGGGAACAGTGCTCCTCACCATCAGCATTCCGATTGTCATCGTGGAGAATGTTTCCGCCCGCGACACAAGTGAAGCCGTCGGCCTGATCTTTACTGTAGGACGCACGCTCTTCAGCGCGATCGGCACCGCCATCATCGGCGTTGTGCTGGCGTCCGCTACAGTGCCCGGCACCACAGCACCGACCATTTCTTCATGGAACGCCGGCATCATTTTCATCGTCGTCACAGGCGCGGCCGCGTTCGCTGCAACCATGGCCATCAAGAAATCGACACCCATGAATCAGCGCGGGGCAATCATCGAGGCGGTCCAGAGCGAACAAGAAGCCCAAAAGCTGGAAGAACCCGCCCATCGCTGACGCACCCGCGCCCACCGCGTCGATTCTTCATCCCAAGGCGTGTCCTGTTGAATAGACTCATCCAGTACCACTTCGCGTTGCGACCATTTCAAGAAATGGTCGCAACGCGTCGTCGGAGAGTCTCGGAGGGGCAATGAGTACAAACGAAACGGCTGCTGGTTCAGAGCCGTCGCCAGACAGGCAGCGGCATCCGCTGGCGCGAGGGATCGAACTGCTGACCCTTATGGTCGACACTGGGGAGGACTCTTACGGCGTTCGCGAATTGGGCTCCCTTATGGGTGTCAGCGCGAGTACGGCCCACAGGCTGCTCGGGGACCTGGAGAAGCTCGGGATGGTCGGGCGGACACGCGACGGCGCCTATCGACTCGGACTCGAGTTTCTGCGGCTTGCCTGGGCCACGACTGCCCGCCTCCCACTCGAGGAGGCGGCCACGGACATCCTCGGTCAACTCACCGAGCGCACGGGCGAGTCTTCGTTCTTCGGCGTCTACAACGAACAGCGCCAGCAGATGATGTTCACCCACACAGTCGAATCTCCGCACCCCCTGCGCTATGTGCTGCCGATGCACACCTGGCTGCCTCTGCACGCAGGTGCCAGCGGACTCGCGATCCTCGCCTTCCTACCGGATGAGGCGCGGCAGGAGATCGTCCACGGCCCGCTCCCCGCCCTGACCACCCGCACCCGCGTTGACCCAGATAAGCTAAGCGCGCGACTGGACGAGATCCGCCGGGATGGCTACGCCATCTCGCACGGAGAGCGGATCGAGGGCGCGATCTCCATCGCCGCCCCGGTCTTCGGGCTCTCGGGCACCATCGTCGTCGGCGATGTCGGCATCACGATTCCCGAGAGCCGCTTCGATTTGGGCACTGAATCCGAACTGGTACGCGTGGTCAGGGACTCGGCCGCTGCCCTCACCGACCGTATCGCAAGCTCACGAGTGGCCATCCGGCCCCAACCCAACAGGGTGGAGTCCAACAGGGTGGAGTCCAACAGGATGCAGTCCAACAGCCAGTGGGAACGCCCGGCGCGGTAACCATTCTCTCCGGCTTTTAGATCAGGGTCGGGATAATCGAACGGTTCCTCTAGCGATTTGATTTTTGGGCGGGTATCCTCATCTCACCTGCCTGATGGTCAAGTCCTGGGGGTGTTGTGCACCGGTCTGAGCAGCCCATCCGTGACACGTTTTCTGTTACGGCACCCACCCGCGCCGCCGTCGGCGCCCCAGCGCCTGCCGCAGCAGAGGGAAACCTGGTCACGGACCTCAGCGCGAGGATCCGCCACAAACATGGCACTGAACTGAACGAACTTCGCGAGGCACTAAGTGGGTCCTCGCAACGCGGCTCACGCCACCGCGGCCGACGCCACTATCGAATGAGCCCCACCCCATCATTTGAGGACGAGACCGTCAATGTGACGATCGTCGTCGAAACCGTGGAATGGGGATGGTTCGCTACGGGCCCAGCGCCAGCAGGAACATGTGTCACTGTATCCATTGCTGCTCATCGCAGGGACAGTGGAATCCAAGCCCCGCTCTCGTTGACCGAGTGCGACTCGTGGCTTCGAGCCCTCCTGCCCGGTCCGTGGATGACGCACGTTTACCGATGCTGCTGCTCCACCGGGTCCGCAAATGCGGGGGTGGTCTCCTACAGGTTGTTTCTTGATGCGCTCCATAAGCCGGCTCCAAAGCCGCCGGAGGTGCTCGCGGAAGGCTGCCAACCCCTTCAACCGCAGTAGGCCTTTTCGTATCGTGAAATCTTGATTCCGATATTAAACACAAAGAGGCTTTGAAATTAGCATTTCCGAAACACGCCCCTCATAGCGTCATGTGTGATCCCCGGCCGTGACCCTGCATGGCCCCGCACAGATAGGCGCCATGAAGATTCCCGCACCCGCTATGGCTGTGAGCCCAGCGGCCAAGAAGCCACTCTATAGATCCCTGTTTTTCCAGATCCTGGTGGCCGTGGTGCTGGGGGTCGCCATTGGCTACTTCTGGCCGGGCGTCGGGTCCGCGCTTCGCCCCCTCGGCGATGGCTTCATCCAACTCATCAAGATGATCATTGCGCCCCTGATATTCCTGGTCATCGTCACCGGCATCTCGGCCGTGGGCGACGTGAGGTCCGTTGGCCGGGTGGGCGTCAAAGCCCTCATCTACTTCACCGCCGCCACACTGTTCGCGCTTGCGTTCGGGCTGCTCGTGGCCAACATCGTCCAGCCGGGAGCTGGCCTGAACATCGATCCCACCTCCCTGTCAGCGGAAGCTGTCAACGCCAAGACCACCACGGCGCCACCAAAGGATGCAGGACAGTTCCTGCTGGGCATCATTCCCACCAGCGTGGTTGGAGCCTTCGCATCCAACACGTTGCTGCAGGTCCTGTGTTTCGCGGTCTTCTTCGGGGCGGCCATCGTGGTGGTGGGACGGGAGAAGTGCAAGCCCGTCATCGACCTCATGGAGACCACCCTCGAACTCTTCTTCAAGATCATGTCCTGGGTGATGCGTGTTGCCCCTGTAGGCGCCTTCGGGGCCATGGCATTCATCATCGGCCAGTACGGGCTCAGCTCTTTGAGCACATACGCCTTGCTGGTGGCTGCGTGCTACGGTTCGGCACTGGTCTTCATCGGATTGCTGTTCATCGTGGCGTGGGTTTATCCACGCGTTCCACTGTGGCAGTTCATCAAGTACTCCCGCGAAGAGTTCATGCTGGCGCTGGGCACGGCATCCACAGAATCAGTGCTGCCACGGATCATGACCAAGCTGACCAACGCAGGCTGCTCCCGCGCAACCACGGGCTTGGTGGTTCCCACGGGCTACTCTTTCAACCTCGACGGCGCCGCCCTCTACCTTTCGATCTCGCTGCTGTTCCTTGCCCAGGCCTTCGGGCATAACCTCGATTTGGGCCAGCAGCTGGCCGCCCTCGGGATCCTGATGTTGACCTCCAAAGGGATGGCAGGCGTTCCGGGTTCGGCCTTCCTGGCCCTTTCCGCTACTGCCGGCGCTTTGGGAATCTTCCCCGTTGCGGGCGTTGCGTTGCTCCTCGGAGCCGACAGGCTGATGGACTCAATGCGCGTCGTGGTCAACCTGCTCGGCAACTGCGTTGCCACGTTTGTGGTGTCCAAATGGGAGGGGCAATTCGATCGGGAGGCGATGCTGGCCGCCTTCCGCGGGGAAACCACGACGCCGGAACCCACCAAAGAGGTTACGGAACCACCGGTGCCTGCTTCGGTGTAGTCAGCAGCTTTGTCCCTATTGGCGCCGGGCGCGAAAATACTAAGTAACCTGTCAGTTACAGTCTTCCTCCGGGCGCGCTTCGCGCTGGAATCTCCATAGCGAACCGAAAGGGATGATCGATGAGCCCACAGAGATGAAAGGTGAGGGAAACGTGCTGGGCGGCTCCTTGAAGTCCCGCCTCATGGGGCTCGGCAGCAACGTCATGCCGGACGCCGCAGGGGCGGAGTTCAACCGGCATTTGAGCGAGCCGGGATCGGCCGACGACTAACCCCCAACCACACGCCGATAGGTGCTCGGCGTGAACCCCAGGTATTTCTGGAAGTCGTTCGTCAAATGTGCGTGATCGGCATAGCCAAGTTCGGCCGCGATGCCCGCAAGATCAGCGGAAGGGTCCAGACGTGCCCTCTCCGCGGCATCCTGCAGTCGACGTCGACGTATGAGCGCCGACGGGCTGAGCCCGATGTATTTCCTGGCAATTCGCTGGAGCGTCCGCCCCGAGACAGCGAGCCGGGCCGCCACGTCCTCAATCCGTGTCACCTCCGGGTCGGCCCCAATAACGTCCATCATCCGGTTCGCCAGTAAGGCCTCTTCGGAAGGGAAGTAGTTCAGGGCACCCAGCCACGACGCAAAGGCGTCCACTGCCAGCCCGCGGCGGGCACCGCCGTCGGGAGCGTTCATGGCCCGTACGACAGAACGGTGAAGGTCCTCAAACGGCAACACCACCTCGGCATCACGCAAGCTGCCCGGATCGTCGGTGAACACCGGAACAGCCGCAGGGCGCAACAGCGCTCCCACTGCCCAGCCACGGCCATTCAAGTCTCGATAAGCGGCCCGGGTTGTGGGACCCGAGAAGACCACGTCATCCAACTGCACAACGAGATTGGACGCGGGGTAGGCGATCAGGTGTTGACGGGACATGCGGCCTGGCTCGATGTCCCATTCAGGAATCCAGAACCATTGGACCAGCTCCGCAACAGACTCCGGTGCCGCCAAACGGTTGAAAGTGGGAAGCCGTGCCGGGTACAGAATGCCCTTGAAGGAACTGTCCACGAGCCTCCTCCCCAACAAAGTCTGTCGCGAATCTCCAAGCGCCGGGGACAGCCCGGCCCGTAGCGTCAAGGACATGACAGATACTACAAGCACTGAGCCAACCATGGCCGCCCATGGAAAGTACACCACCCACGGAGTCCCTAACGGGCTGACCAGCCTCACGCCGTTCCTTGCCGTACCCAATGCCAAAGATGCGATCACGTTCTATACGGACGTTTTCGGCGCACGTGTTGTTGGCGTCACGGAGATGGGCGGGGTTGTGGTCCATGCCGAACTCGACCTCGGGAACGGTCACCTTCAACTCGGGGAACCCAACCCGGAATACCACTTGGTCCCGGCGCCCGACGGCGATGATGACTGCTATTCCCTGGGCTTTTACTGCCCGGACGCAGACGCACTCGTGCAACGGGCGGAACAAGCCGGGGCCCTCATCCGCGAACCACTGAACACGTTCGTTTCAGGGGACCGATATGCCAGCATCCGCGATCCGTTCGGTGTCCGCTGGTCCATCATGACGCGGGTGGAAGATCTATCCGAAGAGGAGAGCAACCGTCGAGTCGAGGAGTGGGCGGCCCAGCAGGGTTAGAGAGGCACAGGCAGGTTAGGAAAGACACAGGCAGAACGGATGTCCGGCCGGGTCAAGGAACACCCTGAAGGTGGTCCCCGGCTGGTGCTCCGCCTTGCTTGCACCCAACGAAAGAGCCACTTCCTCACCCTTGTCCAGATCTTCCACCATCAGATCAAGGTGCATCTGCTGGGGTACCGTTTGCCCCGGCCATTCCGGTGCGTGATACGACTGGACCTGTTGGAAAGCAATGCAGTTGTTCCCATCGCTGGGACGGATCTCGAACCAATCAGTTTCGCCTTTGACCTCCCAGCCCAGCAGTTCGCCATAAAAGGCGGCAAGGGCGGGCGCATCCGGACAATCGATAACAACACTCGGGTATCGGGCTATTGCCATTTTGCTAAACCTCGTCTGCCGTTTTCTTCATTCGGGCCAGCGCACTCTTGGTGCCCCTTTGGGTAAGAACGTGAACTACGGCGCCAACGCCCGCGGAAACCACAGCGAACATGAGCACTCCCGGCAAGGAATCGTTCAGATTGGTTCCGTCCTTGGGGGCAGGTTTGCCTGTCTTTTTCTCCCAGAGTCCTTCAAGCGTCTTGTTTGCCAGCACTCCAGCTCCAAGGCTGACTGCCAGGCCGAACAATTTCACCAGCAAATTCACGAAAGAATCCTCCATCTGATCGCGCGGGTTTGCCCTGCCAAACACAAAGGAAGGCAGGGCCGCTGCAACCGCAACGGCCCTGCCCGAATTCCTAGTCGTGCTTGAAAGCGTCCTTTACCTTTTCGCCGGCGCCCTTGAGGTCGCTCTTGACCTGCTCGCCCTTGCCTTCGGCTTCCAGGCGCTCGTTGTCAGTGAGCTTTCCGGCAGCTTCCTTGGCCTTGCCTGCGATCTTCTCGCCAGCGTTCTCCATCTTGTCGTCAGCACCCATGCCCGCACCTCTTCCTTGTAGTGAACCTGTACCTCTACAACATCACTAATCAGTGTACTTAGCAATATTTGCTCCTGACGAAGGCGGGTCAGATCTCCCCGAAACCTTCGCCCACCAACCGCCCAACATACTGAACTGCCTTTGCGGCGTCCTTGCCACGGGCCTCCACGCGCAGGGTTGCACCCTGGCCGGCGGCGAGCGCCATGAGCGCCATCATGGACGTTCCGTCGACGTCGTTGATCGTCACCTCAGCGTCAAGGCCGGACAGTCCACCGGCTATCTTGGCCGCAGGCCGCGCGTGGATGCCCATGGGATTAATGAGCTCGAAGTCGCCTGCAGCATCCGGTTCCCGGGACTCCGAAAGATTGTCCGGCGCTTCCGTGCCGGCAGAAGCCCGGAATCCCACCGCTTCGGCAGCCTTACGCACGTCTTCGGCGCCCGCCCCGCCCTGCGCCGCGACTGCCGCGGCCACAAGCCCTTCAACCAAAGGCGCGTCGGCGAGCAAGATAGCGTCGGGGTCGCTGGCGAACTCGATCGCAGACTCAGCTGTCATTACTGCCGAGCCCAGATCCGTCAGCACCACCACGCCCTCTCCTCCGGCATCAATCAGTGACTGCTCGACGGCGGCAAGCACCTTCTCGAGGCTGGTGCCAATGCGTTCGTCGTCAGTGCCCCCGGCGGCGACGAGTTCGACGTCGGGCGCCATCTGGGCGGCGAGTTCCACAGCGCCCTCAGCGATCTTGCTGCTGTGGGAGACAACCACAATCCCAACCGTCATACGGCGTCGGTTCCCGTGTTTCCTGCGGAGCCGGCCGCTGCTGCTGCCGCGGCGCGCAAGAGCAACGCCGTTGAGGCCGCTCCTGGATCACGATGCCCCGCGCTCCGCTCCCCGAGGTAACTTGCGCGGCCCTTGCGGGCCACCAACGGATCAGTGGCCACGGCCCCCACTTCGGCCGCCTCGGCAGCAGCCTGCAGGACGGCGAGTACATCGCCGCCATCGGACGCCGCGTTCTTGGCTGCCTCAACTGCGGGCGTCCACGCGTCAACCATGGTCTTGTCCCCTGTTTCGGCTTTGCCGCGCGCCACCACTCCGTCGCGGGCAGCCGCGAGCGCGGAAGCCAAAGCATCGGCGTCGATGTCAGTGGAATCGCCGAGCGATGTGGCCGCCCGCAGATATGCCGTCCCATACAGCGGCCCCGCAGCTCCGCCCACCTTGGACATCAAGGCCATCGCCGCCGCTTTGAGGGCAGCTCCCGCAGTTTCCGGCGGCGTCTCGTCCAGCTTCTGCAGGACGGCCTGGAATCCACGGTCCATGTTCTCGCCGTGGTCGGAGTCGCCGATTGCGCGGTCCAGTTCAATCAATTCCGTTCGGTGTTCTGCCATAGCCTTCGCCGAAAGCTTCAGCCAGTCCACTGCCCAATCGACGCCCAGTCTCATGCTCACGCTCCCCAACGGAGGGCAGCCGTGTGGACGGGAGCATCCCACAACTGCACCAGCTCGTCGTCCAGGCGCAGCACGGACACCGAGCACCCCTGCATTTCAAGTGAAGTCACGTAGTTCCCCACGAGTGAGCGTTCCACGGATGCCCCGCGCTCCGCGAGCACCTGGGCGGCCCTTCGGTAGACGATGTAGAGCTCGCTCTGCGGCGTGCCGCCCATGCCGTTGACGAACAGCAGCACCCTGTCCCCGGACGAGATGGCGAGATCCTCAAGCACGGGTTCCAAGAGACGGTCGGTGATCGCGTCGGCGCTTTCCATGGTGATCCTGTGGCGTCCAGGCTCGCCATGGATGCCGATACCGATCTCGATCTCGTCCTCCGCCAGCTCGAAGCTCGGCGTACCCGCGTGCGGAACCGTGCAGCCGGAAAGCGCCACTCCCATGGTCCTCACGTTGGCAGCGACCCGCTCCGCGATGGCGGCGACGGCTTCAAGACCGTCTCCGCGTTCAGCGGCGGCACCGGCAATCTTCTCCACGAGGACCGTCCCGCCCACTCCACGGCGGCCCGCCGTATACAGCGAGTCCTCCACGGCGACGTCGTCGTTGACCAGCACCGAACGCACGTGCACGCCTTCTACCTGTGCCATCTCCGCGGCAGTCTCAAAGTTCAGGACGTCCCCGGTGTAGTTCTTGACGATATGCACGACGCCGGCACCTGAGTCCACGGCGACGGTCGCCGGTATGATCTGGTCGGGCGTGGGCGAGGTAAAGACGGCACCGGGCACCGCGGCGTCGAGCATGCCGAGGCCCACGAAACCAGCGTGCAGTGGCTCGTGGCCGCTGCCCCCGCCGGATACCAGGGCAACCTTGCCCGCAACAGGTGCACCTTTCCGGATGACGTACTTGGGCTCGGGATGGACGTCCACGATGTCGGCATGGGCCATGCCGAACCCCTCGACGGACTCGTCCACCACGGCGCGTGGATCATTTATGAGCTTTTTCATGGGATGCTCCTGGGCGTGCTGTGGCTGGTGCTCTGACCCTACTACCGGCGCCCGGGCACACGGTAGGCCTCGGCGGCGCGAGGACGCCCACACCTGTTAGCCGACACCCATTAAAAGACAGGCAGGGACGGCACCAAAGGCCCGTCCCTGCCGGAATGTCATGCTTGATCCGGGTGATGCCCAGGCTCCGCGCTGGTGGATGGAGGACTGATCTCCGCCTCGCCCCGGGCGTGGAAATCGAGCCAAAATGCCGAGTACAGGTCCGGGTTGGAATGGGCTGTCCCCGGCCAGAAGGATTCATTCGGCCAGGAGCCGTGGGGGATGTCTATCTGGAAAGCTGAAAAGTCCGGAAACGTGACACGATCTTGCACGGTCCGCCCCCTCAACTGTTCAGTACGGCGTCGCCGCCGGCCGTGACGACGTCGTCGAGCAGCACGGCCTGATCCATAACCACCGGCTGCTCCGCGACGGGAAGCCCGACTACGTGCCCAAAGCTGAACATGTTCTTCGGATCCAGTTCCGCCTTCGCCTTCTTCAGCCGCTCCCGTGCGCTGGGACCCCATGCCCGCTCCCTGTCCTCGGCATCCACAAAGTGCCCATGGAGGTTTACAAATGTGCCTGCATTGGCAGCCGGACGAAGGTCTGCGTGCACGGCATCGAAAACTGCCGGCAGCACCCCGACAACAGGAGGCGCGGCAATGGCAACCATGTAGAAGCTGAACGCCGCGTCACGGCCGCCCACAATATCCTCGCCCTCCGAGCTCTTGGCAAGGGCGCCGCCCAGCAGTCGTAGTTCGGCCAGCAACACCGGACTCTCAACGCCCGGACCGAAGTGCCGCAGAATTGCCTCGGACGCCTCCTCGTCCAAACGGTCAAGCAGGAAGCCACGCTCGCGAACGGGGACTGGCTGGTCCGGATCCTGGTGGACTGTGTCGAACTGGCTTGCTTCCAAAGGGCCGGTGGCGTCCATCATGAACGGCGCGCTTCGGCGCATGGGCTCCAGCAGCTCCGCCGCAGCAGCCAGGTCACCCTGGTAGGCGTAGCGGAGGTGGATCACAAACTTTCCCCTCAACGGCTCCGGAATCATTTCCATCTCCGGGAGACGCAAAAACGCCAATGACGCCGATGCCTCCGCCGGCAGCGATGGCACCCACTCCCTAAACGCCTCCAGGACTTCCGGGGCGTGCCCGCCGTCGAAGTACACACCGCCTGCGTAGAGATCGGCGGCTGGGAAGAGGTGGAATTCCATGGCCGTCACAATGCCCAGGTTGCCCTTGCCGCCTCGCAGGAGGAAGAACAGCTCAGGATTCTCGTCCTTGGTAACCCGTAGCTGGGTGCCATCCGATGTGACCAGCTCGAAAGCGATGACATGATCCGAGGCGAAGCCGTACTTACGGCCCAGGATGGGCAGGCCACCGCCCAAGGTGTATCCCACCACGCCGACGTCAGTGGTTGAACCACAGAGGCCCATCAAACCGAAGGTTGCAGCAAGCTCAACCACAGCCTTCCATCGAACACCGGCACCCACCCTGGCAGTCTTCTCAAGGGGGTCGATGCTGAGTTCCAGCATGCGGCGGGTACTGATGAGCATCCCGCCTTCTATCGCGTTTGTTGCACCATGCCCGGTGGACTGGACGGCCACGGGCATTCCCCGTTCCGCAGCCCATCTGATAGCCGCCGAAACGTCCTCTGCGTCGAGGGCGCCGAAGGCAAGATCCGGTTTGTGTTCAGTGGAGAGATTGAAGGCCGCTACCTCGGATTGGAAGCCGGGATCGTCAGGCGTGAACACGGGACCGCGCACGCTGAGTTGGAGTTCTGAAATGCTTGCATTACCTGAAAAGGACGCGTGGGACTGCATGATCTTCTCTCGATTGACCGAATGGCGGAAGCTCCCCAGCAAGCCTCGATCAGTTTATCCATCAACTTTAGATAAGAGAAGGGTTTTAAATCACGCATAATCCGGGCAGGGTTGAACCCCGCATCAGTCGGGTCTTGTTGTGGGTTCTCAGAGGTGCTTGATCATGCGTGTATTGCCCAGGGTGTTGGGCTTTACGCGGGCCAGATCCAGGAATTCCGCCACGCCTTCGTCATGCGAGCGCAGCAGCTCCGAGTACACCTGCGGATCCACGGCCGACTGGTCCTCCATGACCTCGAAGCCATGGCGCTTGAAGAAGTCCACCTCAAACGTCAGGCAGAAGACGCGGCTAACGCCAAGCTCCTTGGCCTTTTCAAGGAGATCCTCCACCAGCACGTGCCCCACACCGCGCCCCCGCCACGTGTCCGCAGCCGCGAGGGTACGAATCTCGGCCAGGTCTTCCCACATAACGTGCAGGGCGCCGCAGCCAATCACGTCGCCATCCTGGGATTCGGCAATCCGGAATTCCTGGAGGCTCTCGTAGTACGCCACAGTTTCCTTGGCCATCAAAATCCGCTGCTCCGCCAAGGGCGCGACCAGCCTCTTAATCGCCGCCACATCACTGGTGCGGGCAGGACGAAGGCTAAAGGTCGAATTCACTCCCCCATCCTAGCCACGTGGGACCTGGCCGCGGATTCGTGACCGAGAAAGAGGGGCGGTTACCAACATTTATGGGTCCATCTGTTGGCAAAGGGCTGTCGTGGCCAAGCTTCAGGAGGCCTATCTGGTGGACTGGAAGCCCTTACCAACACTTAGTATGTTAAGTGTTGGTAAGCTGGGTGCATGGCAACACATCCGCGCGTTGGTATTCCGGTCGATCCGGTCTCCTTCGAGACCTTCGACTGGAAGCCGCGAGCGCCGGAGATGTACTCCCGCGCGGAGGTGGAGCGCCAAACCGGTCCTTACCAGGCTGCCGTCACGGCGCCGATAGCCGACTGGACTCCCATCATCTCCAGCGAAGATTCCGCCGATATCGAGGACGCCACTCGACAGCTGGTCGGGTTCGACAAGCACGCGCAGCGGCTCCTTGGTAGAGAGAATCCCGCGCTCGGGCCAATGACGGCGATCCTGCTGCGCACGGAGTCTGCCTCCAGCTCGCAGATAGAACAGTTGACGACGTCCGCCAAGCAGCTCGCTCTTGCCGAGATCGACGAGGGCGGCAAATCCAACGCCCTCACCGTCATCGGCAACGTTCGAGCCATGGAGGCGGCCCTCCAACTGGCCGACGACATCAGCGAGGAGTCCATCCTCGCAATGCACAAGGCACTGATGCTCCACAAGCGCGGCTTCGATCCTCCCGGCGCCGGCCGTTTCCGGGACGAGCAGGTATGGATCGGCCCGGGTCAGGCAGGGCCACGGGTGGCCGAGTTCGTCGCTCCGCACCACGACCGCATTCCCGGTGCGATCACGGACCTGGTTAAGTTCATCGATCGCCATGATGTCTCCGTACTCGTCCAAGTGGCGATCAGCCATGCCCAGTTCGAAACGATCCACCCCTTCCCGGACGGGAACGGCCGCACAGGGCGCGCACTGGCGCAGTCGGTTCTCCGTAACAAGGGCCTGGTGGACTCAACCGCCGTGCCGATCTCCGCGGGCCTCCTGGTGGATACCGCACGCTACTTCGCAGCACTGGGCGCATTTCGGGAGGGCGATGCCGGCCCGATCGTCCGCGAGTTCGCCATGGCGAGCCGGATCGCCGCAACTACCGGATCGCGGCTGGTCGACGACCTTGTCGCACAACTCGAGGAGTCCCGCGCGAAGATGACGGGGCTGCGCGCGGACGCGGCGGCCTGGCGGGTGTTGCCCGCACTGATCGGCCAGCCTGCAGTGAACACGAAGTACCTTGTGACCGAGCTCGGACTTGGCGGGATGGCGGCGTTGCGCGCACTCGATGCCCTGACGGACCGCGGCGTACTGACGGAAGCGTCAGGCCGCCGCCGCAACCGCGTGTGGCAGCACCGCGGGATATTCGAAGTCCTCGACGCCTACGCCGCCGGAATTAGCCGTATGTCCGCAGGCTGATCCGCCGCCGCCCGTTCCGGTCTCTAGATCCCCAACTCCTCCGGCAGCGCCACGTCCTCGCCCAGCACCTGCTTTGCCAGGAAGTGCTCCACGACTCCGTACCAAACCTTCGCGTGCTGCGGCTGCAGTACCCAGTGGTTTTCGTCGGGGAAGTAAAGGAACCGGTGCGGGCTCTGGCCGTTGTCGTCCGCGGGCAACTGCGACGAGGACAGCAGTTCGTACCAAAGCCGCAAGCCCTCGCCGATCGGGACGCGATAATCCTTGTCTCCATGGATCACGAGCATTGGTGTCTTGATGTTGCGTACGTTGAGGTGTGGCGAGTTCTCCATCGCCATCTCCACCGTCATTTCCTTCAGCCAGTATTGTGCGGCGTCGGTGGTGGGGCCGAACTGGTCCAGGGCCCACAAACTCGCGTGGGTCACGATGGCCTTGAAACGGTCGGTCTGGCCGGCAACCCAGTTTGCCATATAGCCGCCGAAGGACCCGCCCATCGCCGCAGTCCTTGACCCGTCGATGTCCGCCCGCTCAACTACGGCATCGGTGATGGCCATGAGGTCCGAGAAGGGCTTCTTGCCCCATTCACCCCAGCCGCGCTGGATGAACTCCTGGCCGTAACCTGTGGACAGCGCAGGGTCAGGCAGCAGCACGGCATAGCCCTTTGCGACCAGCAGCCAGGGATTCCAACGCCAGGTCCAGGCGTTCCATGAGCCCAGCGGTCCACCGTGGATCCACAGCAGGAGGGGAGCCGGCTTGTCATCGGAAGCCCCTTCAGGGAGCGCCAGGTACGCTGGCACGCGGGAGCCATCCTCCGCCGTCGTTTCCACGCGTTCGAGGCGCCCCTTGTACCTTGGCCGTTCCGCGGGTGCCTGCAACCTCACCACTTCTCCGGAAGCGAGGTCGATCCGTACAGCTTCAGGGGGAAACCCGTAGGAGCTCCGCAGCGCGTAGGCTGTGGTTCCGTCCGGCGAAACCACGACGTCGGAATACGCTGCAGCGTCTTTCGTCACCCGTGTGACCCGCCCGTCGGCGACGTCGATCCGGAAAAGCGGCGACGCGCCGTCGTCGTCCGCTTTCGCCAGGATGGCACTGCCGTCCGGCAGCCAGGCCAAGGCAGAAGGCCAACGGTCCCACTGGTGCGCGAGCGGCTCCAGGTCAGTCGTTTCACTGCCTGATACGTCCAGCAGGTGCAGCTTGACCTGCGGCGCTTGCGTGGGCGTGGTGTCACTCTCACTCTCCACTACCAGCGTGCGGTTGTCCGGGCTGACGGGACCAGGGAAGTAGCTCATTCCCTCGCGGTCCAGGAGCACCTTTACTGTTCCCGTGGCAACGTCGACGGCGGCCAGCACCTCACGGCTGTTGGCCTTGGCGAGGGCTTTCGTGAGGCTCGTGTAGATGGTCTTGCCGTCCGGACTCACCACAGTTTTGGCTTCCCGCAGCGAGCCTCCGACGCCGGGCGTCAGGTTCCTCAGTTTGAGCGGCGTTGGCGCGTCAATGGTTGTTGGCTTGCCGTGCTCCTTCGCCTCGCCCGGCTCCACGGCGAACAAACGCGGTTCGGCAGGACCCAGGTCCGCGTCCCAATAGCGGATCGGGTAGCCACTGTGCAGGATGGCGGACACTTTGTTGTCTTTGCGGGCCTTGCGGCGCTCCTCGTCGTTCTCCTCATTGCTGGAGCCTGCCAAAACCTCGGCGTTGACGAATATGGCATCCGCATTCTTTGCGGCCATGACGGAACTGATCCCGCCGGCGCGCGAGTGCACAACCCGGGCCTCGCCGCCATCGGCGGGGAGCAACCACAATGCGTTCACCGGATCGGCGTCGGGATCTGCGCTCTCGGGGTCGGGGCGGGAGGACGTGAAGTAGAGGTCGCCGTTCGCGGCGAAGGCGGCACCGGCCTCACCCTTGGCACTCCGGGTGATCCGACGGGCATGGCCCTGACCGGTGGGGTCCATCTCCCATAATGCGGTGACGAACTCAGTGCCTTTGCCATTGAGGGTTGAAACGGTAGTGACCAGGCGCTTGCCGTCCGGGCTGAGCGTGAGACCACTGACCCGGGGGATGGAGAGGTAGTGATCGATGTCGTGGAATGGAGTTTCAGGTGATGCCGTGCCTGGGCTTGGGGTGTCAGTGGAATCCATGCTCCGATTCAACACGCATTGTGTCGCGGATCACAGGGTAGTTCACTCTTAGTGAAACACTACTTTCAGATATTCGCCCGCCGCTCCCAACTAGGTCGCATTTAAGCGCGTTATGGGGGCTTGTGATGTCTCAGGACTTCGTAGACACTTCATGTCTCATGACACTGTGGACACTTCATGTCTCAGGACTTCGTGGACACTTCGTGGTTGAGCGGTTTCCGGCGGTCTTTTAGTGGCGGGTATTTGGTTCGTTTGCTTCGTGTGCCTCGAGGGTCAGCAGCGACTCCTGAGGGTTTGCCGTTGCCGACGTAGAGCGTGCCTTTGACGGGGATGGGGTGCGTGATGATCTCGGTGCCGTGGGCATCGAAGAACATCACCGTGGTGCTGTCGTAGATGATGTGCACGGCGGTGCCGGCTAGTTCCTTGCCCATGTTGAAGGCCGTCCCGAACACGGTGACACGGCCGCCCTTGGTGACGCGGCGTTGTTCGCTTTGACGTTGCTCATGGATGGTCACCGCAGGCTCGGGCAGGGCGGGAGCAGGAGTCTTCGGGGTCGCGTGCCAGGCTTCCTCCGGGGTCTGTTTCCCTGGCAGTGCCTGGTGTTCGCGTTCGGTGTTGTAGTACTGGTCGAAGGTGTCGATCTGGGCTTGCAGGATGGCCATGGTCGTGGCCGGTGGCTGCTTACGCAGGTAGCGGTGCAGGGTGAAGTGGAAGCGTTCGTTCTTGCCTTGGGTGGTCGGCTTCCCAGGTTTGCCGGTGATGGGTTCGACCCCATGGGATTTGAGGTATTCCACGAGCGCTCCGGTGCGTCCGCGGCGGGTTGGATTCAGCGCTGCACCGTTGTCGGAGAGGAATTTCTCCGGCACGCCGTGACGTTCGATGGCCAGGGACACGACGGCGATGGCGGCCTCGCTCGTTTCCCCGGTCGCGACCAGAGATGCCAAGGCCAAGCGGGAGTGGTCATCGATGAGTTGAAAGATCGCCACCTTCTTCCCGTTCGCGAGCGGCCACTCGGTTGCGTCGATCTGCCAGCATGCGTTCGGCTGCGGGTAGACGAACCGTTTCTGAGCGTTGTGTGGCTTCTTCCGCGGCTCGGGGATGACGACACCGGCGCGGCTGAAGATCCTGGCCACGGTCGCTCTGGATGGTGGCGCGAAGCCTTTGCGGGACAGGGTCGCGATCACCGACAAAGGGCCGTGATCGTAGCCTCCTTTTTCCAACGCTGCCCGTGTGGCCAAGAGGAGTTCGATCATCGCCGGGGCCGTCGCCGTGGGGCTCGTGAACGGAACTGGCCGCTTCGTTGCCAAGGCCTCCACCGGGCCCGCAATTTCGGCTTCTGCCCGGACTTTGTAAAACCAAGCCCGTGAGACCCCGTGCTTCTTGCAGAACTTGCTGACTTCACCCCGAGGGGCATCAGTCGGCCACAACGCGACTGCTTGACGGACGCTCAACTTCGGTGCGGGTTTGCTCATGAAACCGAGCAAACCCGCACCGAGTGTCTACGAAGTCCTGAGACACACTGTCCACGAAGTCATGAGACATAAGTGTCCATTAAGTCTTGAGACTTCACACGCGTTATGGGGGCTCATAACGCGCTTAACTGCGACCCAGTTGGGAGGTTGCGGAGCGTGTGGAGCACGGCGGCGGTCCCGTCTTCGTTCCCGATCCGCGCTGCGAGGATTTTTGCCCGGGCTGCGTAGGACGGGGTGCTGATAGCTTCCCGCATGGCGTACGCCAATCGCTCAACGGTGAGCCCCTTGTAGGGAACCGGCCGGGGCCCTGCGCCGAGGGCAGCAACCCGGGCAGCCCACAGCGGTTGGTCCGTATACACCGGGACGCAGACCGTGGGCACACCAGCGCGGAGGCCGGCAGCGGTGGTGCCGGAGCCCGCATGGTGCGCGACTGCCGCCATCCTCGGAAACAACCATTCGTGCGGGACCGCACCGACGCCGATCGCATCATCGTCCGAGAGGTCCCCCGCACCCTGCAGCACCGCCCTGACGCCCGCCCGCCTGATGGCCTCAAGAACGAAACCGGCCTCCATCGCAGGGCTGCTTCCAAACCCGACGAACACCGGCGGTGGCCCTGCGGACAGAAAGTCCTCCAGTTCCGCGGACGGACTCCATTCCGGCTCGGGCGCCGGCCACCAGTACCCCGCCATGACCAACCCAGGACGCCAGTCCGCCGGTCGCGGTAGAACTGTGGGGCTGATCCCATGGAGGACCGTGCTGCTCGCCCTGGCTCGACGTCGCTCGGCAGCTTGGCGTGACAGCTTCGGCAGGCCCAACTCGAGGCGAAGCCTTGCACACGGGGCATCATAGGGGGCAGGTCCGGCCAGGACCCGCTCGCCAATAATCCGGTTGCCCAGCCCGCCCAGGTTCCGGGCGGACCCCAGCAGCACAGGAGGGTAGTCTGCGCTGGGTTCCACCGGCTGCAGATGCGCGCCCACCGCTGGAATTCCAACCGCTTCAGCGACGTCGTAGGCATATGGCGCCACGGAATTGGCCAGGATGACGTCCGCACCCGCTTCAACCGCAGCCAGGGTCCCGGTGGCCGCTTGATCCATGTACTCGCTCAGCTCCCGCCAGGTGGTGAGCATGCCGGCGGACGACTTTGCTCCACCCGGTGTGGCACGCTTGATGATCCTGGCAAGGTCGCCGGGAAGAGGACGATACTCACACCCGGACCTGACCACGAGGTGCGCGTACGCGGGGTTGGCAGCGATGGACACCTCGTAGCCCAGCTTTTGCAGACGACTGCCGAGCCCTGCCATGGGGGCGACATCTCCCCGCGTCCCCGGACAAATCATCAATACTCGCATGCACCCCTCCATTGCAGTTCTTGACTCTCCATAGCCACCCTAAGGGCACACCGGCACACAAAACTCCGGGGACCAACGCACCCGGGCCAACGCACCCGGGGCACCAACGCACCCGGGGCGCCAACGCAAATGCCCCGCCCACTCCTTTCGGAATGGACGGGGCAGTTGGCTTACGTTGCGTACGCCTTATGCGGTAGGAGCGATTTCCGGGATCCGCGGCTTGGCGTTGCCTGCAAACGTGAACTTGGCGTCGTCACCTTCGCCGTCCACATCCACCACAACGATGTCACCGGAGTGCAATTCGCCGAAGAGGATCTTCTCGGAGAGCTGGTCCTCGATCTCGCGCTGGATGGTGCGGCGCAGCGGCCGGGCACCCATTGCGGGATCGTAGCCACGGGTGGCCAGAAGAACCTTTGCTGCCGTGGTGAGCTCGATGCCCATGTCCTTGTCCTTGAGGCGGCGCTCCAGGCGGGTAACGAACATGTCCACGATCTCGATGATCTCGTCCTGGGTGAGCTGCGGGAACACCACGACGTCGTCAACACGGTTGAGGAACTCGGGGCGGAAGTGCTGCTTGAGCTCCTCCGTGACCCGGGCGCGCATCCGGTTGTAGCCAGTCTGGGTATCCGTGCCGGACTGGAAGCCCGTAGCGACGCTCTTTGAGATATCGCGGGTACCCAGGTTGGTGGTCATGATGATCACGGTGTTCTTGAAGTCCACCACGCGGCCCTGGGAGTCGGTCAGTCGGCCATCTTCCAGGATCTGCAGGAGCGAGTTGAAGAGGTCCGCGTGGGCCTTCTCAACTTCGTCGAACAGGACCACCGAGAATGGACGGCGACGAACCTTCTCGGTCAGCTGGCCGCCTTCTTCGTAGCCAACATAGCCCGGAGGTGCACCGAAGAGGCGCGAAACCGTGTGCTTCTCGGAGTACTCGGACATGTCCAGCGTGATGAGGGCATCCTCTTCACCGAACAGGAACTCGGCAAGGGCCTTGGCGAGCTCGGTCTTGCCGACACCCGTAGGCCCGGCGAAGATGAACGAGCCACCGGGACGCTTGGGGTCCTTCAGGCCTGCACGTGTGCGGCGGATAGCCTGCGACAGGGCCTTGATGGCCTCGTCCTGGCCGACGACGCGCTTGTGCAGTTCGTCTTCCATCTTGAGGAGGCGCGAAGACTCTTCCTCGGTGAGCTTGAAGACGGGAATGCCGGTGGAGTTCGCGAGGACCTCGGCGATCAGGTCTTCATCAACCTCGGAGATGTCATCCATGCCGCCGGACTTCCAGTTGCGTTCCTTCTCAGCGCGTTCGGCAATGAGCTTCTGCTCTTTGTCGCGCAGCGAAGCGGCACCCTCAAAGTCCTGGGCGTCGATGGCGGATTCCTTCTCCATCTTGACGTCGGCAATGCGCTCGTCCATGGCCTTGAGCTCCGGCGGAGCGGTCATGCGGCGGATACGCAGGCGTGCACCGGCTTCATCGATGAGGTCGATCGCCTTGTCCGGCAGGAAGCGGTCCGAGATGTAGCGTTCGGCCAGCTGCGCGGCTGAGGCGAGGGCGCCGTCGGTAATCGTTACGCGGTGGTGTGCCTCGTAGCGGTCCCGCAGGCCCTTGAGGATCTCGATCGCGTGAGCGACGGAAGGCTCCTTGACCTGGATCGGCTGGAAGCGGCGCTCAAGGGCAGCGTCCTTCTCAATGTGCTTGCGGTACTCATCCAGCGTGGTGGCACCAATGGTCTGGAGTTCACCACGGGCAAGCATCGGCTTCAGAATGGACGCAGCATCGATGGCGCCTTCAGCAGCACCGGCACCAACGAGGGTGTGGATCTCGTCAATGAAGAGGATGATGTCGCCGCGCGTGCGGATCTCCTTGAGGACCTTCTTCAGGCGCTCTTCGAAGTCACCACGGTAACGGGAACCGGCAACCAGTGAACCAAGGTCCAGCGTGTACAGCTGCTTGTCCTTGATGGTCTCCGGGACGTCGCCGCGGACAATCGCCTGGGCAAGGCCCTCGACGACGGCCGTCTTACCGACGCCGGGCTCACCGATGAGCACTGGGTTGTTCTTGGTGCGGCGGGAGAGGACCTGCATGACGCGTTCCATCTCCTGCTCACGGCCGATCACGGGATCGAGCTTGTTCTCGCGGGCAGCCTGGGTGAGGTTGCGTCCGAACTGGTCCAGAACCACCGAACCTGCCGGGGTTCCCTCCGGCTGGCCCTGGCTGGAACCCGAACCCGCGGTTTCCTTGCCCTGGTAGCCGGAAAGCAGCTGGATGACCTGCTGGCGGACCCTGTTGAGGTCCGCGCCAAGCTTGACCAGTACCTGGGCAGCAACGCCTTCGCCCTCGCGGATGAGGCCGAGCAGGATGTGCTCGGTACCAATGTAATTGTGGCCGAGCTGCAGTGCTTCGCGGAGCGAAAGCTCAAGCACCTTCTTGGCGCGCGGGGTGAAGGGGATGTGCCCGGACGGAGCCTGCTGGCCCTGGCCGATGATCTCCTGCACCTGTTCGCGGACGCCATCGAGCGAAATGCTCAGGGATTCAAGCGCCTTTGCGGCAACGCCTTCACCCTCGTGGATCAGACCCAAGAGGATGTGCTCGGTACCAATGTAATTGTGGTTGAGCATCCGTGCCTCTTCTTGGGCAAGGACAACCACGCGACGGGCACGGTCCGTAAATCTCTCAAACATTTCGCCACACTCCTAGCTACGACGTACTTTGATGCTACGTGCCGAAGCCCGACTTTTGGAGCGTGTTCGCCACAGGGGAAACATGACGCCCAGTGGAATAAACCCGGCACCCCCTTCGCGGCACCGAGGCCTGCCCGGCGGAACGCCTGTCCCACGCCCGTGCCGGCCTCGGGGAGGACGTGGTCAGCCATCCAGGACAGCGGTTGGCCGGAGAACGCCTGCCGCCCGCTGACGAGGCGCATTGGCGAGGGCGCTTTGACCTGTCACTTTGAGCAGGGCGCTTTGACCTGTCACTTTGACGAGGCGGCTTTGACCAGTCGTTTTGACCGGTTCCAAAAGGTCGCATAATGCCAACCGTGGGCCCCGGAACGATTCACGGAATATTCCAAGGCCCGGTCCAGGCACGCCCCGGAAGGCCTGACAACAAACTATGGGCTTAAAAGCCAATGCCCCGGCAGAAGCTGCCGGGGCATTGAAGGCGGGTGAATCAGGAATTGGCCTTCTGGTACGCTTCCTGAATTTCAGCCTGAATACGTCCGCGGCTGTTTACGGTGTAACCGTTGTCACGAGCCCATTGACGGATCTGTGCCGAATCCTGGTTTCGGGTTGCAGTCGCACGGCCACGTGTTGCACGGCCCGAAGAGGTCTTCCTGGCCTTGGCTACGTAGGGCTCCAGTGCTTTGCGCAGAGATTCTGCGTTAGCCGTGGACAAGTCCATCTCGTAGCTAACGCCGTCCAGCCCGAAACGGACAGTTTCGTCCGCTGACCCTTCATCCAGGTCATCGACGAGGATGATTTTAACTTTCTGTGCCATGAGTAGCCTCTCTTTTGGAGGGTTGGATAATCAGAAATTTGAGGGTTCCTATTCCTGATTATCGTTCACGCCAAGCACGCACGTCAAAGGCACTTTTGGGTTTCCTGCTAAGGCCACCCAATTTGCAGGCTATTTAGCTGCCGGGCCTTCACCCTCAGGGCCGGAATTCCGCAAATTGGCGTCGGCTTGGGCCCGGGCTTCCGCCTGCCGCTCGGATTTGTCCGCATTGAAGATCGACTTCATGGCAAACCAGAAGATCAACCCAACAACGATCGATGGCGCCAGGACTGCGATGTATTCCATGATCAGTGTCCTTCAGGCTTCAGCAAAGGGAACAGAATGGTTTCGCGGATACCTGCGCCAGTGAACAACATGACGAGGCGATCGATGCCGAGCCCGATACCACCCATGGGCGGGGCACCGTATTCAAGGGCGCGAAGGAAGTCTTCGTCCAGTTGCATGGCCTCTACGTCGCCGGCAGCAGAACGGCGTGACTGCTCCGTAAGCCGTTCGCGCTGGATAACGGGATCAATGAGTTCGGAGAAGGCCGTGCCACGCTCCATGCCCCCGATAATCAGGTCCCATGCCTCGATGAGCCGGCCGTCTTCGCGATGCGGACGCGCAAGCGGTTGAGCGGACGGAGGGTAGTTGTAAACGAACGTCGGGTTCAGCAGTGTGGGTTCCACAATCTCGCCAAAGAGCTCAACCACGATCTTCTCCGCGTCCCACTGCGGGTCCACCTTGATCTCGTGCTTGGCAGCGATGGCCAGCAGTTCATCCACCGTGGTGTCGGGAGTGACTTCAACGCCAACCGCTTCAGAAAGCCCCGGGTACACCGCAACCCAGGCCCATTCGCCGTCGAGGTTGATCTCGCCTGCATCCGTCTGGATGGTACGGGTGCCAACCACGTCCGCGACGTTCAGGATGATTTCCTTCATGCGCTCGGCCATGACGAACTGGTCAGCCCAGGCTTCGTAGCACTCAAGGGTGGTGAATTCGGGGCTGTGCGTGGAGTCCACGCCTTCGTTCCGGAACACGCGGCCCATGTCGTAGACACGGTCGATGCCACCCACTACCGCGCGCTTGAGGAAGAGTTCCGTGGCGATGCGCAGGGTCATCTTCTGATCGAACGCGTTCATGTGCGTCTCGAACGGACGGGCCGTTGCACCACCGTGGACCAGCTGCAGGATGGGGGTCTCCACCTCGACGTAGCCGTGGCGGTCAAGGGTCTCGCGGACAGACCGCGTGATGGCCGCACGCTTATAGACCATCTCGCGCGCTTCATCGCGGACGATGAGGTCCACGTAGCGCTGGCGAACACGGGTTTCTTCGTTAAGCTCCGCGTGCAGGACCGGGAGCGGGCGCAGGGCCTTGGAGGCCATGGACCAGGAATCGGCCATGACGGAGAGTTCACCACGGCGGGAGGAAATGACTTCACCCTTGATGAACACGTGGTCGCCAAGGTCAACCAGGGCTTTCCATTCGGCCAGCCCTTCCTCGCCCACATTGGCCAGGCTCAGCATCGCCTGGAGACGAACGCCCTTGCCGTCAACGCCACCTTCCTGGAGGGTGGCAAAGCAGAGCTTGCCGGTGTTTCGTACGAACACGACGCGGCCGGTGACGCCTACGATGTCGCCAGTGGTTTCGTCGGCTTCCAGATGCGCATACTTTTCGCGGATCTCGCTCAACGAATGCGTCCGCTCAACGCCCACAGGATAGGCCTCTGTGCCACGTTCGATCAGCTTGGCGCGCTTGTCCATCCGGATACGCATCTGCTCGCTGGCATCGATGGGCTCTGCGGAGGTGTTCAGGGCTGGGGTGTTTGCGGAAGTCACAGTCCTTAAGTTTACCGGTGATTACGGGCCTCTATTTCCGGGACATAGACTCGGGCTGTGGAGACGTGGACAGTTGAAACGGACGACGGCGGCGGGCAGCTTGAGGTGCACACGTTCCGGCCAGCGTCGGAGGCCTCGATTCCCGGTTCGCACGCACCTGCGGAACCGTCCGGCGTCGTCGTGGTCCATGGGACTTTGGTGACCGATTCCCTGTACTGGCCCTTCGCGCGGACCTTGGGCATCATGCTGGGACGGCCTGTCCATTGCTATAACCGCCGGGGCCGCGGCCGTTCGGCGCCACAGCCGCCGGGCTACTCCGCCAGCACTGAGATCGCGGACCTCCGGGCGGTGATGCGCAGGACCGGTTCAACGGATGTCGTGGCGCACAGTTATGGCGGTTTCGTAGCCCTTCAGGCTGCTCGCAGCACGGAGATCAACCGCTTGGTCACCTACGATGCTGCCGTCTCGTTATCAGGAAACCTCCATGGCCGGTGGCGTCCGGAATTGGAAGCCGCAGTCACCGCAGGCCAACTGGACCACGCGTGGGCCCATCTGGTGCAGGGTTTGGGAACCGCCGGCCCCATCTCATACCTGCCCATGGGGGCATTACGGATGCTGAGCATCCTCTCAGCGCAGACCCGGCTGGGTTCGGAGATGCGCTCCCTGTTGCCCACCGCCGTCGCCGAAATGCGCGCGGTCCTCGACGCCGACGCGCATCTTCACGATTTCACCTCGCTCGCGACCCCAACACTCATGCTTAGCGGCGGCTGGAGTCCGTCCTACTTCGCAGAAACCGGCCGCACCCTTGCCGGAGCGGTTCCAGCCATCGATTTCGCTATTGTCCCCCTGCAGTTCCATGAAGGTCCCCTGCGGCCCGGCAGGCGGCTTGCAGCCCGAATCGCCCGCTTCCTTTCAGGAGGCACCGCCCCGATGCCAGCGCGTCCCAGGATAAGCCGGTGAGGGAACGCACCATCAAAACGCACGACGGCGGCAAGCTCGCCTTGTACACCTACGGCGCGGAAGACGCACCCGGGGAGCGCCGCGTGGTCCTGATCGGCGGCGCATTCCTCACCGCCCTGATCTATCGGCCCTTTTCCATCGCCCTCGCGAAAGGCCTCGGCGAGGGGTGGGCCGTGGACGTCTACGATCGCAGGGGCCGCGGCAACTCAAGCGATCAACCACACAACTACTCCATGGTCACGGAAATTGCGGACGTGCGCACCATCATGGATGCTACCGATGCAAGGAACATCCTCGGCCACAGCCTGGGCGGGTCGGTGGCCCTCAACGCTGCGCAGGCGTTTGCCGGCACGCACCACCAACCGAACAGGCTCGCCGTTTACGACGCCGCCGTGAACATCGACGGAAGCATGGATACGGATTGGATGGCCGGTTTCGAAGACTCCGTGAACAAGGGCAATATCAACCTTGCACTGGCCCGCATGAGGCGGGGAATGCATCCCGGAAGTGCCTTGGCCCGGATCCCTGAACCTCTGCTCGTGGGCCTCATGGCCGTGGTTTCGCGAACCAAAGTCAATACGATGTTCCGCGAACTCATGCCATCCGGCGTCGGAGAACTCAAAGCTGCCTTCGACGCCACGGAAACTCCGCGTGACTTCTCCGCCCTTCCTCCCAACACCCACTTCATGGTGGGCAAGAAGAGCCCGCAGTACTACAAGGTGACCGCAGCGCGTTTGCACGCCGCTGTTCCCGGAAGCACCCTCGAGATATCGCCAAAGGGCTTCCACGGTTCCGTTCCAGCCGCTGTGAACGAACTCGTGATGGACATCTCCGACTACTTCAGAAGCTGATTGTTATCCACATAGCGTCCGGCATGCTGCCTGCGTTCAGGTGGCTCGGTTAGGCTCAAGACATGACGCGCGAGATCATCACCACAAAGGACGGCGGACACCTCGAGGTACTGACTACGGGCGGTGACCTGGCAGCTGCAGGCTCCGGTATCGTGGTGGTGCCTGCCTCAATGGTCACGGCCACCGATTACACACGTTTCGCGCAGAAACTTAGCGAGTCCCTGGGCCGGCCCGTCCATACCTTTAACCGCCGTGGACGCGGTGAATCCTCTCCGCAGCCCGAGGACTATACCCTCGAAGCCGACATCCGCGATCTTGACTCAGTCATGAAACACACATCCAGCACGGACGTATTCGGGCACAGCTTCGGCGGCGCCGTCGCACTGCATGCGGCACGCACTTTACCGGTTGAGCGACTCGCCGTTTACGATCCCGCCGTCTCGGTCAACCACAGCGTCAAAGCCGACTGGACGCCGGAATATGAACGCGCGACGGCGGCAGGAGACTACGATCGCGGCCTCGCCGTACTCATCAAGGGAGTAGAGACCGGTGGGGCCTTCGCGCGCATGCCCCTCTCCATGTTGACGCTCGCCACCAAGCTGACCGCCGGAACACCCATGGGCAAGCAGATGCGGGAACTGATGACGTGCGGAGTCCGTGAAATCAAGGCTGTGATAGCTGCGGACATGCCCGCCGAGCCGTTCCTGGAGCTGCCCCTTGAAACGCTGATCGTGGTGGGCGAGAAAAGCCCCGCTTACTTCGGGGTGGCGTGCGGCCAGATCCACGACGTCCTATCCGGCTCGAGCTACACCATCCTCCCCGGGTTCGGGCACGATGGCCCCAACAAAGCGCCCGACAAGCTCATCGCAGAATTGTCTGGGTTCTTCTCGGGCTAGGGAGTTTCACATCCGCGTGGGCGTTCCCACGCTCGCTGTGAATTGTGTGGTTAAAGTGGGGAAGCCCCGACCGTGGTGGTCGGGGCTTCCCGTTAATGTGTGTCCGGCGGTGTCCTACTCTCCCACACCCTCCCGGGTGCAGTACCATCGGCGCTGTGGGTCTTAGCTTCCGGGTTCGGAATGGGACCGGGCGTTTCCCCCACGCTATGACCGCCGTAACCTTGTTACCCGTCCCGCGCACCGGTTTTGTGGTGTGGGGTGGGAAGACTGTGTGGTTACAACTGTGGTGTTGTGTATTTAGTTGTTGGTTCCTGGAACGGTTGTTGTTCGGGAACCACATAGTGGACGCGTGCAGTGTGTTGTGTGTGGTGTAAGTTGTTGGCCTATTAGTACCGGTCAGCTTCACGAGTCTTTGGTCCTCGCTTCCACATCCGGCCTATCAACCCAGTGGTCTGGCTGGGGGCCTCTCACACGTATTGTGTATGGAAATCTCATCTTGAAGCGAGCTTCCCGCTTAGATGCTTTCAGCGGTTATCCCATCCGAACGTAGCTAATCAGCGGTGCACTTGGCAGTACAACTGACACACCAGAGGTTCGTCCGTCCCGGTCCTCTCGTACTAAGGACAGCCCTTCTCAAATTTCCTGCGCGCGCAGCGGATAGGGACCGAACTGTCTCACGACGTTCTAAACCCAGCTCGCGTACCGCTTTAATGGGCGAACAGCCCAACCCTTGGGACCTACTCCAGCCCCAGGATGCGACGAGCCGACATCGAGGTGCCAAACCATGCCGTCGATATGGACTCTTGGGCAAGATCAGCCTGTTATCCCCGAGGTACCTTTTATCCGTTGAGCGACGGCCATTCCACAATGTACCGCCGGATCACTAGTCCCGACTTTCGTCCCTGCTTGAGATGTCTCTCTCACAGTCAAGCTCCCTTGTGCACTTACACTCGACACCTGATTGCCAACCAGGCTGAGGGAACCTTTGGGCGCCTCCGTTACTTTTTAGGAGGCAACCGCCCCAGTTAAACTACCCATCAGGCACTGTCCCTGACCCGGATCACGGGCCGAAGTTAGATGTCCAAAGTGACCAGAGTGGTATTTCAACGATGACTCCACCCGAACTGGCGTCCGGGCTTCAACGTCTCCCACCTATCCTACACAAGCCACTCCGAACACCAATACCAAACTATAGTAAAGGTCTCGGGGTCTTTCCGTCCTGCTGCGCGTAACGAGCATCTTTACTCGTACTGCAATTTCGCCGAGTTTATGGTTGAGACAGCGGGGAAGTCGTTACTCCATTCGTGCAGGTCGGAACTTACCCGACAAGGAATTTCGCTACCTTAGGATGGTTATAGTTACCACCGCCGTTTACTGGGGCTTAAATTCTCAGCTTCGCCCACAAGGGGCTAACCGGTCCTCTTAACCTTCCAGCACCGGGCAGGAGTCAGTCCGTATACATCGTCTTGCGACTTCGCACGGACCTGTGTTTTTAGTAAACAGTCGCTTCCCCCTGGTCTCTGCGGCCCACACCCGCTCACGGAGAGCAAGTCTCCATCACGGGGCAGGCCCCCCTTCTCCCGAAGTTACGGGGGCATTTTGCCGAGTTCCTTAACCATAATTCTCTCGATCGCCTTGGTATTCTCTACCTGATCACCTGTGTCGGTTTGGGGTACGGGCGGCTAAAACCTCGCGTCGATGCTTTTCTAGGCAGCATAGGATCACCGGATCCCCCCGAACGGGAGTCCCATCAGATCTCAGGATCGTGCTCGAAACACACAGGAACGGATTTGCCTATCCCTGACCCTACATCCTTGGACCGGGGCAACCATCGCCCGGCCCGGCTACCTTCCTGCGTCACACCTGTTAATACGCTTACCTCCCGGGATCAGGTCCCGCGCTCGGCCAAAACCCACACACCACAAGGGTGGGCGGGCAGGCTCCGGGCGGTTAGTATCCCCCGCTTGGCATGGGCGGTTTTTCGCCGGTACGGGAATATCAACCCGTTGTCCATCGACTACGCCTGTCGGCCTCGCCTTAGGTCCCGACTTACCCAGGGCAGATTAGCTTGACCCTGGAACCCTTGATCATTCGGCGGACGGGTTTCTCACCCGTCTTTCGCTACTCATGCCTGCATTCTCACTCGTGTAGGCTCCACCGCTGGTTTCCACCGCGACTTCACTGCCCACACGACGCTCCCCTACCACTCCACACCCCTGAACCACGAAGGCTAGGGTACTGTGTGAAATCCACAACTTCGGCGGTGTACTTGAGCCCCGCTACATTGTCGGCGCGGAATCACTTGACCAGTGAGCTATTACGCACTCTTTCAAGGATGGCTGCTTCTAAGCCAACCTCCTGGTTGTCTTCGCAACTCCACATCCTTTCCCACTTAGCACACGCTTAGGGGCCTTAGTTGGTGGTCTGGGCTGTTTCCCTCTCGACTATGAAGCTTATCCCCCACAGTCTCACTGCTGCGCTCTCACTTACCGGCATTCGGAGTTTGGCTGACGTCAGTAACCTTGTAGGGCCCATCGGCCATCCAGTAGCTCTACCTCCGGCAAGAAACACGCAACGCTGCACCTAAATGCATTTCGGGGAGAACCAGCTATCACGGAGTTTGATTGGCCTTTCACCCCTACCCACAGCTCATCCCCTCCATTTTCAACTGAAGTGGGTTCGGTCCTCCACGACGTCTTACCGTCGCTTCAACCTGGCCATGGGTAGATCACTCCGCTTCGGGTCTAGATCACGCCACTACACTCGCCCTGTTCAGACTCGCTTTCGCTACGGCTACCCCACACGGGTTAACCTCGCGACGTAACACTAACTCGCAGGCTCATTCTTCAAAAGGCACGCCGTCACAGTTACTTGTGATTACTCACGACTGCTCCGACGGATTGTAAGCACACGGTTTCAGGTACTGTTTCACTCCCCTCCCGGGGTACTTTTCACCTTTCCCTCACGGTACTGGTCCGCTATCGGTCATTAGGAAGTATTTAGGCTTATCAGGTGGTCCTGACAGATTCGCACGGGATTTCTCGGGCCCCGTGCTACTTGGGATCCTCTCCAGGCGGTACACAACATTACGGTTACGGGGCTCACACCCTCTCTGGCCGGCCTTTCAAGACCGTTCACCTATGCCTGCACCTCACCCCACCGGTCCGGCAGAACCAGTACGGAAAGTCCCACAACCCCGCCCATGCAACGCCCGCCGGCTATCACACATGGAAACGGTTTAGCCTGATCCGCGTTCGCTCGCCACTACTAACGGAATCACTCTTGTTTTCTCTTCCTGCGGGTACTGAGATGTTTCACTTCCCCGCGTTCCCCCCACGCACCCTATGTGTTCAGATGCGGGTCACACAATCACCCAAAAGCGTTGTGCGGGGTTTCCCCATTCGGACATCCTGGGATCAACGCTCGGTTATCAACTCCCCCAGGCTTATCGCAGATTCCTACGTCCTTCTTCGGCTCCTAATGCCAAGGCATCCACCGTGTGCCCTTAAAAACTTGACCACACACAAACCAGCAAACCCACAACAAAGGGGCCCACCGGTTCACGATGCATCATCTATTCGAGAGAACCACGACCACAAAAGGCCAGGTTCATTCATAAGAAATTGCTGTAAGAACACACACAAACATGTGCGTGTTCTAGATGCTCGCGTCCACTATGTAGTTCTCAAACAACAACCCCGTCAACCAGACCCCCAACACCCACAAACACGGGTGCCGGTACGAACCGGAAGCAGGAACAAAAGAAACACCAGAACTGTGTCCCCCTGCATTGCTGCAAAAAGGTCCTGTTGCCTCAGGACCCAACAGTGCGCCAAACACAACCCACACAAACCACGCCCCGGCACGTTCCCAACAACACACACCCCCAAAAAAGGGGCACGCACTGCCGTACTAACACCAGGACACAACCGGTAAGGCCATGCCAAACAAACGTTTGATTCGTTGATATTCCACCCATGAGCACCCACCGCAGAACATACGCCTGCGCAATGGGCAACACTGACAACCACCAGCCCCCGCATGCACGGGAACCGACACGGTTGTTAGCAGCTCCTTAGAAAGGAGGTGATCCAGCCGCACCTTCCGGTACGGCTACCTTGTTACGACTTAGTCCCAATCGCCGGTCCCACCTTCGACGGCTCCCCCCACAAGGGTTAGGCCACCGGCTTCGGGTGTTACCAACTTTCGTGACTTGACGGGCGGTGTGTACAAGGCCCGGGAACGTATTCACCGCAGCGTTGCTGATCTGCGATTACTAGCGACTCCGACTTCATGGGGTCGAGTTGCAGACCCCAATCCGAACTGAGACCGGCTTTTTGGGATTAGCTCCACCTCACAGTATCGCAACCCTTTGTACCGGCCATTGTAGCATGCGTGAAGCCCAAGACATAAGGGGCATGATGATTTGACGTCGTCCCCACCTTCCTCCGAGTTGACCCCGGCAGTCTCCTATGAGTCCCCGCCATAACGCGCTGGCAACATAGAACGAGGGTTGCGCTCGTTGCGGGACTTAACCCAACATCTCACGACACGAGCTGACGACAACCATGCACCACCTGTAAACCGACCGCAAGCGGGGCACCTGTTTCCAGGTCTTTCCGGTTCATGTCAAGCCTTGGTAAGGTTCTTCGCGTTGCATCGAATTAATCCGCATGCTCCGCCGCTTGTGCGGGCCCCCGTCAATTCCTTTGAGTTTTAGCCTTGCGGCCGTACTCCCCAGGCGGGGCACTTAATGCGTTAGCTACGGCGCGGAAAACGTGGAATGTCCCCCACACCTAGTGCCCAACGTTTACGGCATGGACTACCAGGGTATCTAATCCTGTTCGCTCCCCATGCTTTCGCTCCTCAGCGTCAGTTACAGCCCAGAGACCTGCCTTCGCCATCGGTGTTCCTCCTGATATCTGCGCATTTCACCGCTACACCAGGAATTCCAGTCTCCCCTACTGCACTCTAGTCTGCCCGTACCCACTGCAGAACCGGAGTTGAGCCCCGGTCTTTCACAGCAGACGCGACAAACCGCCTACGAGCTCTTTACGCCCAATAATTCCGGATAACGCTTGCGCCCTACGTATTACCGCGGCTGCTGGCACGTAGTTAGCCGGCGCTTCTTCTGCAGGTACCGTCACTTTCGCTTCTTCCCTACTGAAAGAGGTTTACAACCCGAAGGCCGTCATCCCTCACGCGGCGTCGCTGCATCAGGCTTTCGCCCATTGTGCAATATTCCCCACTGCTGCCTCCCGTAGGAGTCTGGGCCGTGTCTCAGTCCCAGTGTGGCCGGTCACCCTCTCAGGCCGGCTACCCGTCGTCGCCTTGGTAGGCCATTACCCCACCAACAAGCTGATAGGCCGCGAGTCCATCCAAAACCACAAAAGCTTTCCACCACCATGACATGCGCCAGATGGTCATATCCGGTATTAGACCCAGTTTCCCAGGCTTATCCCAGAGTCAAGGGCAGGTTACTCACGTGTTACTCACCCGTTCGCCACTAATCCCCCCAGCAAGCCAGGGATCATCGTTCGACTTGCATGTGTTAAGCACGCCGCCAGCGTTCATCCTGAGCCAGGATCAAACTCTCCGTTGAAAACAAAAAAAATCAAACAGACACAACCACACCCACCGGAAATAACGGCGAACACGGCTGCACAAAATTCGAAACCAGCTGAAAACCAAACCACCACACACGGGGGTGCATGACGATCCGGCATATAATTTCAACCAATCAAAAAAACAATCGGCATCAACAAACTTGGCACACTATTGAGTTCTCAAACAACAGACCCTCCAAAACATCACCCCGGACAGCGCACCACAAAAGCAGCACACCCAACAGGGCCATTGGAAAAGAAGAGTTATTTTTGGCCGCCTACCGAACCGTACACACCTTCCGGCTTTCCGTTTCGCACCCGGCGACTCAGAAAACAATACACGCCCCACACCCCCAACGCAAATCCACCCCAACACACCCAAACACACCCCCAAAAACCCGCGCCAGCACCGCCGTCGAGCACTACTCCGGACGCGTCATCAGCCTGGCCAACGTGACCACTTCCGCTGACGACCGTGTGCACTAGTGGGAGGATGGGACGCATGGAACTGCACATCACAGGAGATGCCGCCGCCGACCAGCTATTGAGTGACGATGCCTTCGCATTGCTGACCGGAATGTTGCTCGATCAACAGGTGACCATGGAGTCGGCATTTGCCGGTCCAGAGAAGATCCGTGCCCGCCTTGGGTCACTGGATCCTGGCACGATCGCAGACTACGACCCCGCAGGCTTCGTGGAGGTATTCAAGGAACGCCCTGCCGTGCATCGTTTCCCAGGCTCCATGGCTGGCAGAGTCCAAGCCCTGGCCGAAACGGTACACCGGGATTGGAACGGAGACGCTGCGGCAATCTGGACCAGCGGCAATCCCGACGGCGCTGAGGTACTGCGCCGGCTTAAGGCATTGCCTGGATTCGGAGAGCAGAAAGCGAAAATCTTCCTGGCCCTGCTTGGTAAGCAATGCGGCCTTCAAGCCAATGGATGGCGGGAAGCAGCGGGGCACTACGGCGAAGAGGGCTCATACCTCTCTGTTGCTGACATCGTGGACCCCGACTCTTTGGTCAAAGTTCGCGCCAGCAAACAAGCGGCCAAGGCGGCTGCAAAGGCTTCCAAGGCAACGGGCGGCTAATCACTCCCGCGTCGACGGGCACCTGACGCATGGTCCCTCATGGCTTTCCGCACTTTCCAGCTTTATCCACATAGGCGCATGTAGGTCTGATGTGACATTGGTCGTGCTGGAAGAGTAGTTTCCATGGACGGCGTTCTGGAGCGGGCTGAGGCTACTGAGGTTTCGGGCGTGCCTGTGCCTGGGGGCTCTGGGGTTCAGGAGCTGCTGGCCGTGTTGTGCTCTTTCCGTGTCGGGGCGGACAGCTCCGGCGTGATCGATCAGATTCGGGGCCTGGAAGACGTAAAGTCAGCGATCGTGGCGTTGCAGGCGCGGGCAGCGGTAGCGTTTGACCTGGCCCAGCGCCGCGAACAAACCTCCACCGGCGTCCCCAACCCGGATCTCGGTCACGGTGTCGGCGCGCAGATCGCCCTCGCCCGGCGGGAATGACCCCAACCGCGGTTCCCGCCTCCTCGGACTCGCCAAGGCCCTCGTGTCCGAGATGCCCCGCACCATGGCCGCCCTGGAAACCGGACAACTGAACGAATGGCGGGCCACCATCCCGTGGCACAACGGCGGACCCACCAGCCTCGCAAACGGCGCAGGGCTCTGCGAAGCCTGCAACCACACCAAAGAAAACCCCGGCCGCAACGCCAAAACAATCCCCGGCAGCCGACATCACCTCGAAATCAGCACCCCCACCGGCCACACCTACCAATCCAAAGCCCCACCTTTACCGGCGAATGCGGCCGCTGCGACATGAAGTGCCGGACGGTCGAACGTCAGTTTCGGCATCGGCGGCAACGGGCTCGTCGCGATGATTTGGGGGCAGTTAACGAGTGAAGGCCTCCATGATGATGGAGGCCTTTGTCTTGGGTTCAGGGTTGGCAGGCGCCTGGTTCGGTTGTTAGGTGTGGTTAAAGTGGGGAAGCCCCGACCGTGGTGGTCGGGGCTTCCCGTTAATGTTTGTCCGGCGGTGTCCTACTCTCCCACACCCTCCCGGGTGCAGTACCATCGGCGCTGTGGGTCTTAGCTTCCGGGTTCGGAATGGGACCGGGCGTTTCCCCCACGCTATGACCGCCGTAACCTTGTTACCCGTCCCGCGCACCGGTTTTGTGGTGTGGGGTGGGAAGACTGTGTGGTTACAACTGTGGTGTTGTGTATTTAGTTGTTGGTTCCTGGAACGGTTGTTGTTCGGGAACCACATAGTGGACGCGTGCAGTGTGTTGTGTGTGGTGTAAGTTGTTGGCCTATTAGTACCGGTCAGCTTCACGAGTCTTTGGTCCTCGCTTCCACATCCGGCCTATCAACCCAGTGGTCTGGCTGGGGGCCTCTCACACGTATTGTGTATGGAAATCTCATCTTGAAGCGAGCTTCCCGCTTAGATGCTTTCAGCGGTTATCCCATCCGAACGTAGCTAATCAGCGGTGCACTTGGCAGTACAACTGACACACCAGAGGTTCGTCCGTCCCGGTCCTCTCGTACTAAGGACAGCCCTTCTCAAATTTCCTGCGCGCGCAGCGGATAGGGACCGAACTGTCTCACGACGTTCTAAACCCAGCTCGCGTACCGCTTTAATGGGCGAACAGCCCAACCCTTGGGACCTACTCCAGCCCCAGGATGCGACGAGCCGACATCGAGGTGCCAAACCATGCCGTCGATATGGACTCTTGGGCAAGATCAGCCTGTTATCCCCGAGGTACCTTTTATCCGTTGAGCGACGGCCATTCCACAATGTACCGCCGGATCACTAGTCCCGACTTTCGTCCCTGCTTGAGATGTCTCTCTCACAGTCAAGCTCCCTTGTGCACTTACACTCGACACCTGATTGCCAACCAGGCTGAGGGAACCTTTGGGCGCCTCCGTTACTTTTTAGGAGGCAACCGCCCCAGTTAAACTACCCATCAGGCACTGTCCCTGACCCGGATCACGGGCCGAAGTTAGATGTCCAAAGTGACCAGAGTGGTATTTCAACGATGACTCCACCCGAACTGGCGTCCGGGCTTCAACGTCTCCCACCTATCCTACACAAGCCACTCCGAACACCAATACCAAACTATAGTAAAGGTCTCGGGGTCTTTCCGTCCTGCTGCGCGTAACGAGCATCTTTACTCGTACTGCAATTTCGCCGAGTTTATGGTTGAGACAGCGGGGAAGTCGTTACTCCATTCGTGCAGGTCGGAACTTACCCGACAAGGAATTTCGCTACCTTAGGATGGTTATAGTTACCACCGCCGTTTACTGGGGCTTAAATTCTCAGCTTCGCCCACAAGGGGCTAACCGGTCCTCTTAACCTTCCAGCACCGGGCAGGAGTCAGTCCGTATACATCGTCTTGCGACTTCGCACGGACCTGTGTTTTTAGTAAACAGTCGCTTCCCCCTGGTCTCTGCGGCCCACACCCGCTCACGGAGAGCAAGTCTCCATCACGGGGCAGGCCCCCCTTCTCCCGAAGTTACGGGGGCATTTTGCCGAGTTCCTTAACCATAATTCTCTCGATCGCCTTGGTATTCTCTACCTGATCACCTGTGTCGGTTTGGGGTACGGGCGGCTAAAACCTCGCGTCGATGCTTTTCTAGGCAGCATAGGATCACCGGATCCCCCCGAACGGGAGTCCCATCAGATCTCAGGATCGTGCTCGAAACACACAGGAACGGATTTGCCTATCCCTGACCCTACATCCTTGGACCGGGGCAACCATCGCCCGGCCCGGCTACCTTCCTGCGTCACACCTGTTAATACGCTTACCTCCCGGGATCAGGTCCCGCGCTCGGCCAAAACCCACACACCACAAGGGTGGGCGGGCAGGCTCCGGGCGGTTAGTATCCCCCGCTTGGCATGGGCGGTTTTTCGCCGGTACGGGAATATCAACCCGTTGTCCATCGACTACGCCTGTCGGCCTCGCCTTAGGTCCCGACTTACCCAGGGCAGATTAGCTTGACCCTGGAACCCTTGATCATTCGGCGGACGGGTTTCTCACCCGTCTTTCGCTACTCATGCCTGCATTCTCACTCGTGTAGGCTCCACCGCTGGTTTCCACCGCGACTTCACTGCCCACACGACGCTCCCCTACCACTCCACACCCCTGAACCACGAAGGCTAGGGTACTGTGTGAAATCCACAACTTCGGCGGTGTACTTGAGCCCCGCTACATTGTCGGCGCGGAATCACTTGACCAGTGAGCTATTACGCACTCTTTCAAGGATGGCTGCTTCTAAGCCAACCTCCTGGTTGTCTTCGCAACTCCACATCCTTTCCCACTTAGCACACGCTTAGGGGCCTTAGTTGGTGGTCTGGGCTGTTTCCCTCTCGACTATGAAGCTTATCCCCCACAGTCTCACTGCTGCGCTCTCACTTACCGGCATTCGGAGTTTGGCTGACGTCAGTAACCTTGTAGGGCCCATCGGCCATCCAGTAGCTCTACCTCCGGCAAGAAACACGCAACGCTGCACCTAAATGCATTTCGGGGAGAACCAGCTATCACGGAGTTTGATTGGCCTTTCACCCCTACCCACAGCTCATCCCCTCCATTTTCAACTGAAGTGGGTTCGGTCCTCCACGACGTCTTACCGTCGCTTCAACCTGGCCATGGGTAGATCACTCCGCTTCGGGTCTAGATCACGCCACTACACTCGCCCTGTTCAGACTCGCTTTCGCTACGGCTACCCCACACGGGTTAACCTCGCGACGTAACACTAACTCGCAGGCTCATTCTTCAAAAGGCACGCCGTCACAGTTACTAGTGATTACTCACGACTGCTCCGACGGATTGTAAGCACACGGTTTCAGGTACTGTTTCACTCCCCTCCCGGGGTACTTTTCACCTTTCCCTCACGGTACTGGTCCGCTATCGGTCATTAGGAAGTATTTAGGCTTATCAGGTGGTCCTGACAGATTCGCACGGGATTTCTCGGGCCCCGTGCTACTTGGGATCCTCTCCAGGCGGTACACAACATTACGGTTACGGGGCTCACACCCTCTCTGGCCGGCCTTTCAAGACCGTTCACCTATGCCTGCACTACACACCCCACCGGTCCGGCAGAACCAGTACGGAAAGTCCCACAACCCCGCCCATGCAACGCCCGCCGGCTATCACACATGGAAACGGTTTAGCCTGATCCGCGTTCGCTCGCCACTACTAACGGAATCACTCTTGTTTTCTCTTCCTGCGGGTACTGAGATGTTTCACTTCCCCGCGTTCCCCCCACGCACCCTATGTGTTCAGATGCGGGTCACACAATCACCCAAAAGCGTTGTGCGGGGTTTCCCCATTCGGACATCCTGGGATCAACGCTCGGTTATCAACTCCCCCAGGCTTATCGCAGATTCCTACGTCCTTCTTCGGCTCCTAATGCCAAGGCATCCACCGTGTGCCCTTAAAAACTTGACCACACACAAACCAGCAAACCCACAACAAAGGGGCCCACCGGTTCACGATGCATCATCTATTCGAGAGAACCACGACCACAAAAGGCCAGGTTCATTCATAAGAAATTGCTGTAAGAACACACACCCACCAACCCCGAAGAGCCGGCACCATGCATGTTCTAGATGCTCGCGTCCACTATGTAGTTCTCAAACAACAACCCCGTCAACCAGACCCCCAACACCCACACGGGTGCCGGTACGAACCGGAAGCAGGAACAAAAGAAACACCAGAACTGTGTCCCCCTGCATTGCTGCAAAAAGGTCCTGTTGCCTCAGGACCCAACAGTGCGCCAAACACAACCCACACAAACCACGCCCCGGCACGTTCCCAACACCACACACCCCCAAAAAAGGGGCACGCACTGCCGTACTAACACCAGGACACAACCGGTAAGGCCATGCCAAACAAACGTTTGATTCGTTGATATTCCACCCATGAGCACCCACCGCAGAACATACGCCTGCGCAATGGGCAACACTGACAACCACCAGCCCCCGCATGCACGGGAACCGACACGGTTGTTAGCAGCTCCTTAGAAAGGAGGTGATCCAGCCGCACCTTCCGGTACGGCTACCTTGTTACGACTTAGTCCCAATCGCCGGTCCCACCTTCGACGGCTCCCCCCACAAGGGTTAGGCCACCGGCTTCGGGTGTTACCAACTTTCGTGACTTGACGGGCGGTGTGTACAAGGCCCGGGAACGTATTCACCGCAGCGTTGCTGATCTGCGATTACTAGCGACTCCGACTTCATGGGGTCGAGTTGCAGACCCCAATCCGAACTGAGACCGGCTTTTTGGGATTAGCTCCACCTCACAGTATCGCAACCCTTTGTACCGGCCATTGTAGCATGCGTGAAGCCCAAGACATAAGGGGCATGATGATTTGACGTCGTCCCCACCTTCCTCCGAGTTGACCCCGGCAGTCTCCTATGAGTCCCCGCCATAACGCGCTGGCAACATAGAACGAGGGTTGCGCTCGTTGCGGGACTTAACCCAACATCTCACGACACGAGCTGACGACAACCATGCACCACCTGTAAACCGACCGCAAGCGGGGCACCTGTTTCCAGGTCTTTCCGGTTCATGTCAAGCCTTGGTAAGGTTCTTCGCGTTGCATCGAATTAATCCGCATGCTCCGCCGCTTGTGCGGGCCCCCGTCAATTCCTTTGAGTTTTAGCCTTGCGGCCGTACTCCCCAGGCGGGGCACTTAATGCGTTAGCTACGGCGCGGAAAACGTGGAATGTCCCCCACACCTAGTGCCCAACGTTTACGGCATGGACTACCAGGGTATCTAATCCTGTTCGCTCCCCATGCTTTCGCTCCTCAGCGTCAGTTACAGCCCAGAGACCTGCCTTCGCCATCGGTGTTCCTCCTGATATCTGCGCATTTCACCGCTACACCAGGAATTCCAGTCTCCCCTACTGCACTCTAGTCTGCCCGTACCCACTGCAGAACCGGAGTTGAGCCCCGGTCTTTCACAGCAGACGCGACAAACCGCCTACGAGCTCTTTACGCCCAATAATTCCGGATAACGCTTGCGCCCTACGTATTACCGCGGCTGCTGGCACGTAGTTAGCCGGCGCTTCTTCTGCAGGTACCGTCACTTTCGCTTCTTCCCTACTGAAAGAGGTTTACAACCCGAAGGCCGTCATCCCTCACGCGGCGTCGCTGCATCAGGCTTTCGCCCATTGTGCAATATTCCCCACTGCTGCCTCCCGTAGGAGTCTGGGCCGTGTCTCAGTCCCAGTGTGGCCGGTCACCCTCTCAGGCCGGCTACCCGTCGTCGCCTTGGTAGGCCATTACCCCACCAACAAGCTGATAGGCCGCGAGTCCATCCAAAACCACAAAAGCTTTCCACCACCATGACATGCGCCAGATGGTCATATCCGGTATTAGACCCAGTTTCCCAGGCTTATCCCAGAGTCAAGGGCAGGTTACTCACGTGTTACTCACCCGTTCGCCACTAATCCCCCCAGCAAGCCAGGGATCATCGTTCGACTTGCATGTGTTAAGCACGCCGCCAGCGTTCATCCTGAGCCAGGATCAAACTCTCCGTTGAAAACAAAAAATCAAACAGACACAACCACACCCACCGGAAATAACGGCGAACACGGCTGCACAAAATTCGAAACCAGCTGAAAACCAAACCACCACACACGGGGGTGCGCAGCAACCTGGCCATAATTTCAACCAATCAAAAAACAATCGGCATCAACAAACTTGGCACACTATTGAGTTCTCAAACAACAGACACTTACCGGCACCACCCACAACCCCTACAGGGCCACAGGATCGCTCCGGAGCAACTTTTCAAACTTACCCGATTCGATCGCATGAAGCAAACCGCACTCAGGCCCCCAAGCCAGATCGGAGGCACAAAAAGCACCACCGGAAACCGGTAATTTGAAGGGGATTTCGTCACCATTATTTCCGCATCAGCGGCGGCGACTCAGATAACTTTACACGTGCCATACCGTCCGAACAAATCCGCCCAGACGCCGCCCAAATCCCCGTAAACACTGGGGAAACGGCCCAGAAACACCTCAATAACCGCAAAACCGTTGTTCGTGAAGCCCGTCACACGAAGAAGCAGCGGCAATAGCCGCTCTTTCAAGCGGCACCAAGGATCCGCCGTCGGGCCTCATCAGCGGTCGATATCGGCCAAGCCACCGGGCGATGAACTCAAGAGCAACCGGCACTACGCTTCAGGACGTGAGAGAACGACACGCCAAACGCGTCAGGATGTGAGAGAACGACGCTCGAAAACACCGATTATCTGAGAGAACATCCGAAGAAGGCGGCGCGCGTCCGAGCGGGGCACGAGCGAGCGCGTAGAGGATGAGCCGACAAACAGCCGAACCCCCCAAACAGCCGAACCCCAACGGCCCGCACCCAAACGGCCCGGCCGTGCCCGGTCAAGACTCAGCGCCCGGTCAAGGGTCAGTGCCCGGTCAAGGTCAGTGCCCGGTCAAGGGTCAGTGGCCGCCGTGGCCTGCGCCTTCGGTTTTGCGCATCATCGAACCGAGCACCACTGCAGCTCCGGCAATGATGGTTGCCGCCAGGAAGGCGGCTTGCATGCCGGCTACCAGGCCGGACGATGCGGACACCACGGCGAAGATGGACACGAGCAGCGCAGTGCCAGCGGCACCGGCCACTTGCTGGGCCGTGCTCATGATGGCCGATCCGTGGGAGTACAGGTGCGGAGGCAGCGGGTTCAGGCCAGTGGTGAAGGCGGGCGTAAAGAGTAGTGCCAGGCCGAGGCTCAACGTTACGTGCAGCGCAATGACCCATCCGAGGGCGCTGGCCTGATCGAGCCGCGAGAACTGCCAGAGGGTCAGGACCATGAGGACTGAACCGGATACGGTCAGGGGCAGCGGACCCACTTTGTCGAAGATCCGCCCGATCACGGGCCCCAACAGACCCATGGCCAAACCGCCGGGCAGGAGGGCAAGGCCGGTTTCCATCGGCTGGAGGTGCAGTGTGTTCTGCAGGTAGAGCGGGAGCAGGATGACTCCGCCGAACAGGGCCATCATCGCCACGACCATCAGCAGCGTGGACACTGTGAACATTCGGAAGTTGAAGGCCCGGAGATCCAGTAGTGGCGAGTCGGACTTCTGCAGTTTGAGCTGGCGGAAGACGAACAGCGCCAGGCACACGAGTCCCACTACGAGTGCGACGACCGGGACCACCCCGGCGTTTGCACCACCAATCTGGCTGAGGCCATAGACAAGGCCACCGAAGGCAGGCACCGTGAGGACCACCGAAGTGAAGTCCAAACCAGTCTTCCCGCGCTCCCCCACGTTGGTGAGGTACTTGGCACCAATCGCCAAGGCAGCCAGTGCTACAGGGAGGACGAACACAAACATGAAGCGCCACGAGAAGTGGTCCAGGATGATGCCTGAAACGGTGGGGCCCATTGCGGGAGCGACCGAGATGGCGATGCTGACGTTGCCCATGACGGCTCCGCGCCGGGACATCGGGACAAGGGTGAGGATTGTGGTCATCAGCAAGGGCAGCATGATCGCCGTGCCGCCGGCCTGGACGATTCGCGCAAGGAGCAGCACGGGAAAGCCGGGCGCCAGGGCGGCGAGCAGAGTTCCACCGCTGAAGAGTCCCATCGCCAGCATGAACGAGCCCCGGGTGGTCAATCGCTGCAGGATGAACCCGGTAGTGGGAATGACGACCGCCATGGTCAGCATGAACCCGGTGGCGAGCCACTGGACCGTGGGCGCGTCCACCTTGAGATCGGTCATCAGCCGCTGGAGCGCCACGTTCATGATGGTTTCGTTGAGGATCACCACAAAAGTGGCAACCAACAACGTGACAATGACCGTGACGGATTCACGGGACATCTTCCCGGATACAGGAGCCTGGGCGAGTACTTCCTCTGTGGAGGGCGCACTTGCGGACGCGCCGGAACCGGGCTCGCTGTTGGCGTCGGATGTGACGTCGGTAGACATGAGGATTCCTCAGGTTTGGGCTTGGAGTCCGGCGATCGGTGCCGGTAAAGACAGGAACAGTCTAGACGCCCAAGGGATTCCCGTCAGCAGAAAATCCAAACGTTGGGTATTCAACCTCAGGAATTAAGCGGAACGTTGTCTATCAACCGCACCGGACCTACCTTGGCGGCAATGATTGCCAGCCCTTCGCCGCGGAACGGAGTTTCCTTGCAGTTCTCCGCCAGCGGCTCAAGGGTGGCGGGATCCACGACGTCGAAATAGTCCAGTTCCACCAGTGGCTGGGACTGGACAAGCGCGACGGCGGAATCCAGGTCCAGCGGTTCATGTGCGTTCGCGCGGGACTCGATGAGGCGCAGAGCCCGTGAGAGCACCAGCGCTGCCCCGCGTTCTTCGTCCGAGAGGAAGCGGTTCCGGCTTGAAAGCGCCAGCCCGTCGTCATCACGGACGGTTGGCACAGGCACGATCTCCACGGGGAAGTTCAGATCCACGACCATCCGCTTCACGAGGGCAAGCTGCTGGGCGTCCTTCTGGCCAAAGTAGGCACGGTAGACGGGGATGGAACCGTCCGCAGCTGCCCCGCCCGGAAGTCCGTAGTGCAGCAACTTGGCTACCACGGTCAGGGCACCGTCGAAGTGTCCCGGACGTGAGGCACCTTCCCATTTCCCGCCCAGCGGACCGGCCGTGATACGGACCAGCGGCTGCCCGCCGGGATACACCTCGTCCACGGCGGGCGCGAAGACAAGGTCCACTCCTTCGGCATCAAGGATGGCCATATCGGCCTCAAGCGTGCGTGGATAGCGGTCGAGGTCCACGGCGTCGCCGAACTGGAGGGGATTCACGAAAATGGTGGCCACCACGACGTCGTTCTCTGCCACGGCGGTCCTCGCCAAGGCGGCATGGCCTGAGTGCAGGGCCCCCATTGTCGGCACCAGGCCCTGGGAAGTTCCTCGTTTTGAAGCCAGGAGCCGTGCGCTTTCAGTGCGCAGTTCGGCCGTGGTGGTCACGAGTTTGATGGCCATGCTGTTCAGATTCCTTCCGGCGCGGTGGGCTCTGTTCCCAAGGCCTCGCCAATGTCAGTCAGTTGTTCAGGACGCAGCAGTCCGCGGTTTCCGGCGCGCCGGGCCGTCGCCCGGGCCATGGCCTGGTAGGCCGCGAGCACGTCGCCGCCCGCTCCGCCGTCGTATTCTTTCAGCGCTTGGGCGTGCGCAGCAACGGTGCCTACGTCGCCTCGCGCGACGGGGCCGGTCAATGCGGATTCCCCGCTCGCAAGAGCGTTCTCGAGTGTGGCCCGCAGCAATGGGCCCAGCATGGACTCCGGTGATTCGACGCCGATTTCCCGCAGCAACTGCGACGCCTGCGCAACAAGCGTCACCATGTGGTTGGAACTGTGCGCGAGGGCCGCGTGGTACAGGGTGCGGTCTGCTTCGGCAATCGCTACCGGCTCGGCGCCCATCTCCACGACCAGTGCCTGGGCAATCGGCAGCATAGCGGCGTCGGCGGTGATTCCGAACGTGCAATCCATCAGGCGGGTCAGGTCAAGGCTCATACCTGTGAAAGTCATGGCAGGATGCAGTGCCAGCGGAATTGCACCGGCCGTGCGGATCGGCTGCAGGATCCCGACGCCGAAGCGGCCGGACGTGTGGGCCACCAGTTGGCCCGGTTGCCACGCACCGAGCTTCGCGAGTCCAGCAACAAGTTCGCCGAGGGCATCGTCAGGAACGGCAAGGAGCACCAGTTCCGAGCGCTCCACGATGTCCTGGATCCCAAGGATCGGGACTCCCGGAAGCAGCGTCTCTGCCCGCTCGCGGCTCGCTTCGGATACCGCAGAAACCCCGACGACGGCGTGCTCGGCCGCGCGCAAAGCGGCACCAAGGACGGCACCCACCTTGCCGGCGCCGATGATGCCGACTCCGAGTCTTCCTGGCCTAACCATGCTGGGGGTCCTCCTGAGTTGGTGCTTGGGGTAGAGATTGTGTTGGTGATTGGGGTGGAACCTGGCCGCTTACCTCCGCAAGCCATTGCTCGCTGGTCTGCCGCTTTCTCGCCTCGCGGGCACGGGCAGCCTGCTGGTCGAATAACTGCACCGCCACCTCGACGTCGGCCTGATAGAGGCGTGGCACCACAGGTCCCGCCGTCGTGTGGAGGACAAGGTCCGCGACACCGAAACGCCGCGCCAGCGGACCTTGCTGCAGGGCCATGGACTGCGTGCGCTGATGGGGAACCAGGACCAAAGTGCGCCACCATCGGCCGGATCGAATCAACAGTGCCGTTCGCGTGGCCAGGAACCCGTTGCGCCGCCATCCCAGCGGGGCCAGGAGCCGGGCGCGGCGCGGAGTAGTGACGAACGCATCCCCGGAGGTAAGCCCGGCCAACCCCTCCAGCCCGGACGTGAAAACCCGTTCCGGATACTCAACGCCCGGGTCCGGCAGCACGAGGGACAGCATCCGCATGACGTCCGGCTTCATGCCCACCGGTAGCAAGGTGGTCCGGGCAGCGTTCTCATTGCCTGCGGCACCACCGTAGCCGGCCACGTTGACTTGCATCCGGTACCAGCCGAAGATCCTCCAGATGGGCGGCTGGGTGACTTTCAGCGCCTGGATCCGGCCCGGGGGCAAGGTCTGGGCTTGGGTGTCCAGGAGCCCGTAGCGGAGCCGGATGCCATCAGGGGAGATCGCTGCGGTGAAGTTGTAGCCCTTGTTGAATGAGCTCCAATAAGCAGCACCAATGCCCAGCACGGCCGGGATCAGCGCCAGGAAGATGGCGCTGTTTTCGGTGTACACGGAGATGGCTATGGATGCCACGGCACCGAGCAGGATACCCACAGTTTGTTCGCTGAGCAGGAGCGAGCCAATAAGCCGGGAAGGTGGCACGGACAAGACAACGTGCTCGGGCGCTTCTGGGATTTCCTGTGGAGTCTCCGGTCCACTCACCACTCCGGCGGCACGGGCAAGGATAGTGGCGCGCAGCTGTTTGGCCTGGGCCAGCGGAAGGTAAGCGAGCCGCACGGCCGATTCGCCGGCGTCGGCGACTTCAAACTTGAGTTCAGCGAGGCCAAAAATCCTCGCCAAAAGGGGTTGCACGATGTCGATCGCCTGGACACGGTCCAACCGCGCCTGCCGCTGCTGCTTGAACACGAAACCGGTGTTGACCCGGACATAGCCCCCGGCCACCTGATAACGCGTGAAGTACCAACTCAGGATGAATCCACCCACGGTCAGGAGAAGCACAATGCCCCCGCCGGCCAGCAGCCAGGGCACCCTTCCATTGAGGTTGGGATCGAGGATGTCACGCCCCTGCAGTATCCGTTCAAAGGCGTCGCGACCGAAAAAGTAGCCGACGGCGGCAAGCGCCACCCAGCCGCGCACGAACGGCGATGCTGGATGCACGCGCCGCCAATCGCCGTCGTCGGCTTTAGCCGGGAGGCCTACGGGGGCGCTACCGTCCGGGCTCACAGCCCGGCCAGCCTGGCTTCTCCACGTGCCGAGAGCTGTTCACGCAGCCGTGCGCCTTCCCCGGCAGGAAGCCCGGGCAGGTATGCGCTGGTACCGGCGGACGCCGTGTGGAGCTTCAACGTACAGAGTCCCAGTCCACGTTCCACCGGACCGACAGACACATCCACGTACTGCATGCGTCCATACGGGACCACCATGGTGCGCTGGAAAAAGATGCCGCGGCGGATGAGGAGATCGTCATCGCGCTCCGCATAGCCGATTGCGCGGACCTGGCGCGGAATCAGCACGAGCCGCCACAACGCCAGGACGAGCATCACCGCAGGTACCGTGATGGCGAGCCACAGCGGAGGCCAACGCCACAATCCCAGCTGCACAAACACGAGGGGAAGGCTGAGGATTGCCACCATCAGCAGGTTTCCGATGGCCCACTCCACCAGGCGGACCGTGACGTACTTCGGGGAGACCCGCAGCCACTGGACGCCGGGAGGGTCAATCGCCTCGGTATGCATACTCGCCTTCGCCTTTTGCTTCCCCGCGGCGGGTTTCCGGTCCAGGAGTGCCACCTTCGAGGTCTTCGGGTGGGATCCGGCAGAACCTCTCCACCACCAGGCCGACGACGACCATCACCACGCCACCACCGCCCATCAGGACGGCGTTCCACAGGATGCCTTCACCACTGCGCAAGGTTCCGATTCGCAGAAGGTCAAAGGAGATGCCAGCATGCCAGCCCAGAAGGAGCGTCCCTGCATATGCGCAGGCCTGGGCAAGAATCAGTGTCCTGGCAGCCAGGATCGGGTTGAGCAGGTTCTTCTTCTTGCCGTTGCGCCACCGCAGCACCCGGATTCCCATGATCAGGGTGAGCACGGCGATGACGCCCATGGTGACCAGTGCGGAGACCGGAAGCACGGGAGTGGGCATGCTGAAGCGGTTCGTTGCCGCCGTGGCCAGCCAACCGATGGCGGCAGCGATGATGGCGATGATGACCAGGACCGCGGGGCGCATGGGCTTCACTGCTACTCCACCGCTCCCGTCGCAGGAACACCGGCGACGTCCCCGTAGCCGTCGAAGCGACGGATGCCGGGCATGTCATCAGCTGCGGCCGCCAACTCTGCCACGCTGTACCCGTTCAGTTGGGCGTTCGGCTCCAGCAGCGACCACGGGTACAGGACAAAGGCCCGTTCGGCCGCCCTCGGATGAGGCAGGGTCAGGACGGGGTCGTCGCTGACCACATCACCGAAAACGATGATGTCCACATCCAGCGTCCGCGGACCCCAACGCACTTCACGGGTGCGGTGGTGCTTCTGTTCGACGTCGTGGCAGTGCTGCAGCAGCTCAAGGGGACTGAGAGTTGTTTCGACTGCCATGACCATGTTCAGGAAATCCGGTTGGCCTTCCGGGCCGCCGACCGCCTTGGTCTGGACCACCGGCGACACTCCAAGGAGCCTTACTTCCGGTGGGTCCACGAGATCGGCGACGGCTGTGGACAGGGTGTCGTTCCGCTCACCAAGGTTGCTGCCGAGCGCCAGGATCGCTTTGGTGTATCCGGAGTTCATGACCGCTCCCTGTGGACACTCACGGTGACATCGCCAAACGGAACCTCGATGGGCGCCTTCGGCTTGTGGACGGTGACATCGACTGCCGCCACGTTGTAATTGGCGAGGATGCCTTCGGCGATCCTCACGGCCAGACCCTCAATCAGGTTCAGCGGCTCGCCCTCAATGTGCGAGGTAATAAGCTCAGCCACCTCGCCGTAGTGCGCGGTGTACTGGAGGTCATCCGTCTCCGCAGCCTTGCTGAAGTCAGTATGAAGGACGGCGTCCACGACGAACGGCTGGCCGTCCCGGCGCTCGAAATCGAACACTCCGTGATGGCCGACGGCGGTGACACCGGTCAGCGTGATCCTGTCCACAAGGTCCTCCGGTCAGCGGGCGATTCGAGCGGCAACCTTGACGGCGTCAAGGCTGGGACCGACGTCGTGGACGCGGACAGCCCAGGCGCCCTTCGCGGCGCTCAAGGCAGTGATGGCTGCCGTGGCGGCATCCCGCTCCAGCGGTGCGGCAGACTTGCCGGCAACAGTGAGGAGCGAGCCGAGGAACCGCTTGCGCGACGCAGCCACCATGACCTTGTGGCCGAGCGTGAACAGCTTGTCCAGGTTCTTGAGGATTTCCCAGTTCTGGTCCTCGTTCTTGGAGAAGCCGATCCCGGGGTCAACGATGATCTGGCCGGGAGCAACGCCCGCTGCATAGAGTTTGTCGCGAACACCGCTGAGCTCGGCCACGACGTCTTCCGTGACGTCGTTGTACTCGGTGAGGCTGTCCATGGTGCGGGCATCGCCACGACGATGCGTGAGGATGTACGGAACCTTGGTGCGCGCCACGAGTTCGGGCATGTCCGGCTCGATGGTCAAACCTGAGACGTCGTTGATGATCGCGGCGCCGGCTTCCACCGCAGCAGCCGCCGTTGACGTGTGCATCGTGTCGATGCTCACGAGTGCGCCAGCCTTGACCAGCGCCTGGATCACGGGGAGAACCCGGCGCTGCTCTTCTTCGGGGGAAACGGGTTCAGCGCCGGAGCGGGTGGACTCGCCACCGACGTCGATGATGTCCGCGCCGGCGTAGAACATACGCAGGCCAAGTGCGATTGCGGTGTCCGGCGTACGGTGGGTGCCGCCGTCGCTAAAGGAATCCGGGGTGACATTGAGAATTCCCATGACGAGCGTGCGGTCCGTTGGCAGGTCCTCGAACCTGGCCGCAGGCCGCGGCTTGCGGAGAATCGGCAGGGGGCTTGTGGCCGGGCCGGTTCCGGGTGCTGCAGCGAGGGAATCCATATATTGCTTACCTTCCGATGATGAGGCTCATGGCCTCGGCGCGGGTGGCCGGGTCATGGAGCTGACCGCGCACCGCACTGGTGACGGTCTTGGCGCCGGGCTTGCGGATGCCGCGCATGGACATGCACATGTGTTCGCATTCGACGACGACGATCGCCCCGCGGGGGTTGAGGTGCTTTACCAGTGCCTCGACGATCTGCGTGGTGAGCCGCTCCTGCACCTGCGGCCGGCGCGCATAGATATCCACCAAGCGGGCCAGCTTGCTCAGGCCTGTCACCTTGCCGTCATGTGACGGAATATAACCAACATGGGCCACACCGTGGAACGGGACCAGGTGGTGTTCGCACGTCGAATAGAAGGGAATATCCTTCACGAGGACAAGCTCTTCATGGTCGAGGTCAAACGTGGTTGAGAGGACATCCGCCGGGTGCTGGTGAAGGCCCGCGAAGACCTCCGCATATGCCTTGGCAACCCGCTTGGGTGTGTCCTGCAGGCCGCCGCGGTCAGGGTCTTCACCAATGGCGAGCAGGATTTCACGTACTGCTGCTTCAATGCGCGGGCGGTCCACTTTATTGCCCCGCTTGCCGTCCGTGGCTGAGCCGTGGGCGGCGGCGAGGTCGTCGTCGTCGAAATGAGTCACAGCAGAAAGCTTAGCCGTGAAGCGGAGAGTCGTTGCCGCCGTCGGGTCCCGGTGACTGGAATGACTCCTGGCTGCTGACGCCCTGGGAGTGCGGGGCTACGGCATCCAGCGGCTCGTCCAGACGGGCCTTCTTGGCCTCTTCCTGGGCCTCACGCTCGGCTTTCTCGGCGCGCGACTCAACAGGCGGAATCGACTGGACAGGACGGGACTCCTTGGACAGCCAGATCTCACGGAAATCACGCTTGCGGATGTCGTGGAAGATCTCGGCGATTTCGGCCTGGTTGAGGGTTTCGCGCTCAAGCAGTTCCAGTGCCAGCCGATCGAGGACATCGCGGTTTTCGGTGAGGATGGCGTAAGCCTCGTCGTGCGCCTGGTCGATCAGGCGACGCACTTCCTCGTCCACAACGTACGCGATCTGGTCCGAGAAGTTACGCTCCTGCGCGGCGTCGCGTCCAAGGAACGGCTCGCCGCCGCCCTGGCCGAGCTTCACTGCACCAACCCGTTCGCTCATGCCGTACTGCGTGACCATCTTCCGGGCCGTTGACGTGGCCTTCTCGATGTCGTTGGACGCGCCGGTGGAGGGGTCATGGAACACGATTTCCTCAGCAACACGGCCACCCATGGCGTAGGCCATCTGGTCCAGCAGTTCGTTGCGGGTTACCGAGTACTTGTCGTCCTCGGGAATCACCATGGTGTACCCAAGGGCGCGGCCACGGGGAAGGATGGTGATCTTGGTGACCGGAGCTGAATTCCGCAAGGCAGCTGCAACCAGCGCGTGGCCACCTTCGTGGTACGCGGTGATCTTGCGCTCGAGTTCCTTCATGACACGGCTGCGCTTCTGCGGGCCTGCCATGACGCGGTCGATTGCCTCGTCCAGTGCGCGGTCATCAATCAGGTTGGCGTTTGAACGTGCCGTCAGCAAGGCGGCCTCGTTGAGGACGTTGGCCAGGTCAGCACCGGTGTACCCCGGGGTCTTCTTGGCAACAGCCCGGAGGTCGATGCCCTGGGCCATCGGCTTGCCCTTGGCGTGGACGTTCAGGATTTGCTCGCGGCCCACCATATCCGGGGCCTCAACGGTGATCTGGCGGTCGAAACGGCCCGGGCGAAGGAGTGCCGGGTCCAGCACGTCCGGACGGTTGGTAGCTGCGATGAGGATGACGTTCGTCTTGACGTCGAAGCCGTCCATCTCCACCAGGAGCTGGTTCAAAGTCTGTTCGCGTTCATCGTTGCCGCCACCGATGCCTGCGCCACGATGGCGGCCTACGGCGTCGATTTCGTCCACGAAGATGATGGCGGGGGAACTCGCCTTGGCTTGTTCAAAAAGGTCGCGGACACGCGAAGCGCCAACGCCCACGAACATTTCAACGAAGTCCGAGCCGGAGATGGAGAAGAAGGGAACCCCTGCCTCACCCGCAACGGCGCGGGCCAGCAGTGTCTTACCAGTGCCTGGAGGGCCGTACAGCAGCACACCCTTGGGGATCTTGGCGCCAACCGCCTGGAACTTTGCCGGTTCCTGGAGGAATTCCTTGATTTCCTGGAGCTCTTCCACGGCTTCGTCAGCACCGGCGACGTCGGAGAAGGTCACCTGCGGCATGTCCTTGTTGACCAGCTTGGCCTTGGACTTGCCGAACTGCATCACCTTGGAGCCGCCACCCTGCATCCGGGAGAGCAGGAACCAGAACAGCACACCAAGCAACAGCACGGGGATGAGCAAGGAGAACAGTCCGGAGAACCAATTGTTCTCGATCGGCTGGTCAGTGAAGCCCTTGTCGGGGTTGGCGCTGGTGACAGCCTTGACGACGTCCGGGCCACGGTCCGTGACGTAGAAGAACTGGACGTTCTTGCCTTTGTCCTGGCCATCAATATTCAGGTTGTCTTTCAGTACCAAGTCAACGCGGTTCTCGGCGTCGAAAATCTTGGCCTGCTCCACCTTGCCGCTTTGCGCGAGGAGTTCCAGGCCGTCCTTGGTGTCAATACGTGTGGAACCGCCCGGAGCCAGCGTTGCGAATGCCACCAGGAGCAAGCCGACGACGACAACAATCCAGATGCCCGGGCCCTTGAAGAAACTCTTAGCTTTCATCTGATCGGGGTTTCGCCCCGTCCCTCCTGGTAGTGCTGCGAGGCGCAACTTCTGCGCGCGAATGGTGCTGCTTCAGTTTCTAGCTATACACCGTTCCCAGTTATTCACGCACTGGAATGCTCAAAAGTTCCCTCTGGGCGTACACAGGATACTCGCCTCCGTCGCGCTAGGACAGCCCTGCCTGGGGATTCGTAATGGATTCCCGGGTCACCAGGGGACACTCCAGAATCGTCGGTTTCGCTGCCAGGACGGCGAGGTCTGCCTTGCCCTCGATGGCATCGATCAGCCGTTCGGTGGCCCAGGCGCCCATCTCATAGTGGGGCAATGCCACTGTTGTCAGGCCAGGGTAGAGGTTGGCCGCGATGAGTTCCTGATCGTCGAAACCCACCACGGACAGTTCGTTGGGAATGCTGATTCCCAACTCAGCCGCTGCCCGGTAGGCGCCCATGGCCATGCGGTCGTTGTAGCAGAACAAGCCCGTGGGCCGGTCCTTCCGCTTGAACATCCGCAAGGCGGCAACATAGCCGCCCAGCACCTCCGAGAGTTCGGACTCCACCGGTGCAGCCGCGCCGTCGAGCCCTGCTTCGTCCAAGGCGTTCCGGAAGCCACGCAATCGGTCACGCGTAGCCGGGACGTCGTCGGTGTTGTTCAGGAAACCGATCCGGCGGTGGCCGGCATCTAGCAGGCTTTGCACGGCTACCCTGGCCCCGCCCTCTTCATCGGGGACTACCGAAGCGACGCTCCCGGCCAAGCTCTCGGAGTCCACGAGCACCGCTGGAATCGAACTCAGGTTTTCCGGCAAGGTGACCTCGCGGTGGTACATCGTGGCGTACAGGATGCCATCCACGCGCCGCTCCAGGAGGGCTTCGACATCGGCCTGCCTGGACTCGTCACTTGCTGCACCTGAGGTGTTGATGATCATCAGGTTGTAGCCCCGCGCCCTGGCGGCCTCATCCGCACCCAGGATAATCCGCCCTGCGTGTGGCGTGGTGGCGATTTCCTCACTGACGAGACCCAGCATCCCGGTCCGTTGCGTGCGCAGGGCCTGGGCCAGCCGGTTTGGGCCGTAGCCGAGACGTTCCGCCGTGGCTTTGACCTTTTCCCGTGTTTCCACGCTGATGCGAGCGTAAGCGACGTCATTCAGGACGTGGGAAACAGTGGTGACAGACACGCCGGCGGCAACTGCTACGTCCTTGATGCCAATGCTTTTGTTCGTCAACGGGTTCCCACGTCCTTATGGTCCGGTGAAGGGCGTAAGTAAGGGTGGTTACTCGTAAACGTGCGGGGCCAGGGTGCCCACGAAGTCCAGGTTGCGGTACTTCTCGGCGTAGTCCAGGCCATAGCCCACAACGAATTCGTTGGGGATGTCGTAGCCGACGTATTTGACGTCGATCTCCACCTTGGCGGCGGTCGGCTTACGGAAAGCGGTGCAGATCTCAACGCTGGCCGTACCGCGGGATTCAAGGTTGGACTTGAGCCATGACAGTGTCAGGCCGGAGTCGATGATGTCCTCCACGATCAGCACGTCCTTGCCCATGAGGTCGGTATCGAGGTCCTTGAGGATCCGTACAACACCCGAGGACTGGGTGCCGGAGCCGTAGGAAGAAACGGCCATCCAGTCCATGCTGACGTGGCTGTGCAAGGCACGGGCCAGGTCCGCCATGACCATCACGGCACCCTTGAGGACACCGACGATCAGCAGTTCGCGGCCTTCGTAGTCCTTGTCGATCTGCGCCGCCAGTTCAGCGATGCGCGTTTGGATTTGCTCTTTGGTGTAAAGAACGTGCTTGAGATCTGCCTGGACGTCGTTTGAATCCACCAATGGCTCCTGTTTTGATGCTCGGGTTCGGCTACTGTTGGGGCGATTTCTGATGCCGGAATACTAGCTTCCCACAGCGTGCGGCCTCCCGGGGACCGCCGGTGGCCGAATCACCCGTCCCGGCAGCAGCCGAGACAACGGAACCACCAGCCCGTTCCTGCTCCAAATCGCTGAGGGACAGGCGGTAGACACTCACGTGGCCAGGAAGTTCCACAGGGCCGGCAGAACCTTTGCGGCGAAGCAGCGCTTCCGCGGCTTGGAGCCGTCCGTACCCGGGTTGTTGGCCCCCGACGTCGGCAGCCGCCTTCGCGATGACCCGGAACCTCAGCGCTGCGGGAAGTCCGCGGACGGCATCCTCTGGCAGCCACGCGCCGTCGTCGGTTCGCTGCACGAGCGAGAGATACGTCTCGTTTGCAAGATTCTCAAGGAAATCGGCGTCCTGCTGCAGAATTGCGGCTGTCCGCGCCAAGGATTCAGCAACGCCGGGCCCCAGTTTTTCTTCGAGGACCGGCATGACCTCCACGCGTGTTCGCGAGCGCGCGAAGGCAGAGTCACTGTTGCTCGGATCATGCCACGGCTGCAGTTCCTCGACCTCGCAGATTTCCAGGGTCTCTTCTCGCCGCAGGCCAAGGAAGGGCCGGAGCAGGCGTCCCCGGACCGGCCTCATGCCCGCCAAAGAACGGGTACCCGAGCCACGGGCCAGGCCAAGGAGCACCTGTTCGGCTTGGTCATCCAAGGTGTGGCCCAGGAGGATTCGATCGCAACCAAGATCATCTGCTGCGGCTTCGAGTGCCGCGTGCCGGGCATCGCGGGCCGCAGCTTCGGGCCCGAATCCGGTGGACGCGACCTCAACCGTACGCACTTCCACAGGTGATAGGCCCAGTTCCCTCAAGACAGCTGCCGTTCGGGAAGCTACGTCTGCCGAGCCGGCCTGGAGCTGGTGGTCGACAACCACGCCGGCCACGGAAATGGGATGCCCGTCCACATGGCCGCGCCGGGCGAAGTATCCAGCCACCGCGGCCAGCGCAAGTGAATCCGGCCCTCCGCTGCAGGCTACGAGCACACGTTGCGGGTATCCCGCAGCGGCCAGGGCGTTCTGCAACTGTTTCCGTGCCTTGCCAACGACGGGCGCCAAACGGCCCGGCCGGCGTCGGCCCTTGCCTGGGGAAACGGATGCAGCGCTTGGGGAACTGCTCAAAGCCCCATCCGCTCGAGCCACATCCTGGAATTGTGGATCTCTTCCTCGGTGGGGAGGTTTTCGGCCGAGTTCCACACCCGGTTGAAGCCTTCCATGCCGCCCACCTCAACAACTTCGCGCACGAACTTTGCGCCGTCTGTGTACTGGCGCATCTTGGCGTCGAGACCGAGGAGGTTCCGGATGAACTTCTCGATGATGCCTCGGTCCTTGCCGCGATCATTGAAGCGCTGGCGAATCGTCTTAACGGACGGGACGATGCTGGAGTCCACGGCATCCATCACCACGTTGGCATGGCCTTCGAGGAGGCTCATGACGGCAGTGATGTGGGACAGGGAAGCCTTCTCCTCTGGATCCTGCAGCAGGTCCAGAATTGCGCCCCGGCTTGGCACGTTCCCGGATGCAGCGCGGTCCTTCAGGGACTTGGCTACGGCGGCTGCCCGCTCAACCAGGGAATCCATGTTGCCCAGAAGGTGACCGCTGAGCTTTTCGATTTCGGCGAGCATGTGGTCCCGCAGCCACGGTGCTGCGGCGAACTGGACGCGGTGCGTTTGCTCGTGGAGGCATACCCAGAGCCTGAAGTCGTCCGGGTGCACGTTGAGTTCGCGTTCAACGGAGATGATGTTGGGTGCAACAAGGAGTAGCCGCCCGCCCGAAGGAACGTGGGCTTCCGGGGCCAAGGCCGCGAACGGATCGTATTGGCCCAGGACTTTACTGGACAGGAAAGCAAGGATGGCGCCGAGTTGGCTGCCGGTGATGGCGCCGCTGGCCGCAGCGGCAGCAGGTGTCAGGGACAGGCTGTTGCGGGACTCCAGCATTTTCGCCAGAACAGGCTGGAGCATGACGGAGAAGCTCTGGGTGTTGGCCTTGGACCACGAGGCACGGTCCACCACGAGAACGTGCGAATCCCGCAGGTCCCGCGCCGCTTCAAGCCCCGTGATGTCGTGGACATGAGGCACGGAGATATCGGCATTGAAGCGCAGGTTCTCCACCGCCTTGCCGATTTCCCCAGCGCTCAGTGCCGGGCCGGGCGGGGTAAGCCGGGCAGCCGTCGAGGCGGCCAGGTCCCAATTGATCAGGGACGGGGCCCCTGCTGACGAATCTCGGGCAGATGACACCATACGGTCCATCACACCACATGACCCTGACAAAGGGCCCTTAAGTTCGCTCCGCGCGGAGCGGCGGGATTTTGCTGTTCCCCAGCGGTGCTAGCGGCAGCCGCACGAGGCCAGCACCGAGGCCGAACGGTCCATCGCCTCCTTGTTTCCAGCCGCGCCCGGGTCCAGCCCATTGCCGATGAACGAGAACACCAGCAGGCGTCCATCAGCATCCACCACGTACCCGCTCAGCGCGATGACAGTGTTCAGCGTCCCGGTTTTAGCGCGGACAAGGCCCGCACCCTGGGCTGTGCTCGGATCCACATACCTGTCATCCAGGGTGCCCGTCAGGCCCGCCACCGGGAATCCATCCAGGGCGGTCCGAAGGCTCAGGTCCGGTCCGCTGGTAATGGCACGGACTACCTCGGCAAACTGGCGGGCAGACACCTGGTTCTCCAAGGCAAGGCCGGAAACATCGGCCAACTGCAACTGCTTGGGATCAGTGGCGATTCCCAACTCCCCCAGCCGTTGGCGCACGGCTGAAGTGGCGCCGTCGTACGTCGCTTCCTGTCCGGACGCAATGGCGGTCATCCGCCCAAGCGCCTCTGCCAGGAAGTTGTCCGAGGTCTCCAGCATGAGGTCCACCTGCTCGCCCACAGTGGCGGACTCAGCTGCAGCCAACACTTTGGCCGGGACGCCCTTGCCACGTTCGACGCCGGGACTCACCTGGACGCCGGCAGCCACCAATTGTTCGGCGAAAGCCTGGGCGGTGGTGACGGCCGAATCCTGGGGGCGCGGCCCGGTGGTGACTGTTGGTGAGTAGCGCCCGGAGTTCAGGGCGAGGGAAAACAAGGGGGCGGTTTCGCCAGCCGCGACGTCGTCCAGGCTCCACGCAGGATTGAGGGGCGCGCCGCTGAACAGCGAATCATCAACCTGCACGGTCACAGGCCCTTTGACCCCGGCGGTAGCCAAGGAAGCGGCAGTATCGGAGGCCAGGGTTGCAAGTCCCGCCCGGCCCATCACGGCCTCTGGATCCGAGGCGCCTCCGCCGAGCAGCACGTCCCCTCCCCCCGTCAGCACAACGGTCGAGGGTTCACTACCGGCCAGCACACGGGTGGTAAAGCGTGATTCGGGACGGAGCGCCTTCAAGGCAGCGACGGCGGTCAAAAGCTTCATGTTCGACGCCGGGATTCGGTTGGCGTTGGCATCGCGGTCGAACAGGACCGTGCCTGTGGAGGCGTCCATGACAATGCCCGTAATGCTGCCGGCGCCGACGGGTTTCAGGGCGTCATTCACAAGGCGCGAAAGCTCAGCCGGGACGGGCACGGGGGCATCGGGGTCCAAAGGAAGCACGCCATTGGCCTCGGACAGCCGGTCCGGCTCCTGCTGCCATGATGGCGCGGAGGGTGACGGCTTGGGTGCGGTGAGGAGTCCCGGCACCATGCCGGCCACCACGATCGCCCCCAGGCAGAGCAGGACCAACGTCAACAGCATCGGCCACTTCAAGCGCCCCCACGCCGTGGACACCCACTTCCGGGCACCCCCGTTTTTAACGCCCATCATGGAAGTTGCTTGGTCCTGTCAGTCCTGAAAATGTCGCCGCCGGTTCAAGAAACCCGGGCCTCTCGCTATATCCTCAATAGTAGTCGGCGGCGCTGGCTGCACTTTCGCCTGCCGCGCCCCACCCACACCCGTCAAGGAGCACGCCATGAAGCACGACGTGACCATCGAGATCCCCAAGGGATCGCGCGTCAAGTACGAAGTTGACCACGAAACCGGCCGCGTCCGCCTGGACCGCGTCCTCTTCACCTCCATGCAGTACCCCACGCACTACGGTTTCTTCGAGAACACGCTGGGCGAAGACGGCGACCCCCTGGACGCACTGGTGCTCCTGCAGGACTTCGACCTCCACCCCGGCGTCATCGTTGAGTCCCGCCCCATCGGTGTTTTCAACATGACTGACGACGGCGGCGGAGACGCCAAGGTCCTCTGCGTCCCGGTGGATGCACGCTTCGACCACATCCAGGAAGTGAGCGACGTCAGCGAATTCCTGATCAAGGAAATCGAGCACTTCTTTACCCGTTACAAGGACCTGGAGCCCGGCAAGTGGGTCAAGGCTGAAGGCTGGGGCGACCGCGCCGCTGCCGAAGCCGAGCTGGAAGCCTCCATCAAGCGCTTCTCGGCCGAAGGCCACTAGCAACACTTACGACGGCGGCTGGTGCTGTTCCCTGTGAACAGCACCAGCCGCCGTCGTGCTTTAAGCAACGCGGGGTCAGATACGGCCCATTATTGGCTAAAGCATGGGCCCTAAGTGACCCCGCGTTGCTTTGATGGGCACTGCTCCCCATCGCGGCATCTTCGGGGTCCGCCTAGGCTGGGACGAGACTTTACGACGCATGTAACAGGGGGTACCACATGGCTGGGTTCTACGGCGCGGACATTGCGCAGCTTCGCAGTCTGGCCGGCGTCATGGGCAAGGCTGCCGATGCCATCAATCTGCAGAGCGCGCAGTTATCCAACGCCATCAACTCCGCAACGGCGTGGCAGGGCCGCGACGCCACGGTCTTCAAGAGCGATTGGAACAGCCAGCACAGGCAGAGCCTGGTGAAGGCCGCCAACATGCTCAGGGACAATGCGAGCCAGCTCAAGAAGCACGCCAACCAGCAGGAATTTGCCAGCCACAATGACGGTTCGGGTACGTCGGTGGGCGTCCTGACGGATGTCTACGAAACCGCAACGGGCGTCAAGGAACTGGGCGCGCAGCTCTGGACCGCCTACAAGTACGGGAAGCTCGGACATGCCGAATGGGTCAAGACCCGCGAGGTACTCACCAATTGGCGGGCTGGCGGTACGGTGCTGCGGGATGCTTTGAGCGCTTTGCGCAGCGGCGAGAAGGTCACTGATGTCATCACGGACCTGAAGGCCAACATTCCCTACAGCCAAGCGTTCCAGGATGCCAGCAAGTTCTCGAAAGGCCTGCGCGTCGCCGGGGCCCTGGCGGCCCCGCTGAACATTGTTGGCGGTATCAGCGACATGATCAGTCCGGAGCACGACGGCTGGCGCGGTACCGGAGACCGGGTAGCCGGCGGCCTGTCCGTAGTGGGCGGGGTGGGCAGCATCATGCTCATGACGGCCGGCGGCGCAGCTTTGCTGGGGCCCATTGGCGCGCCAATCGTGATCGGCGCGGGCATCGTTGCCGGCGCCTGGGCGCTGGGGAACCTGGTGGCGGACAACTGGGATTCCATCAGCAACTTCGCCCGGAACCCTGGCAGTTATATCGCCGACGGCGCCCGGGAAGTAGGCAATTTCGCCAAGGATGTAGGCAGTAAGGTGGCAGACGGGGTCGGTAATGCCGCCAAGTCAGTCGGAAACTTTGTCGGAGGGATATTCGGATGACCACCAGCACCATGAATTGGACCGAGCGGGACGTACAGGCTGCAGCGAAAGTCCTGGCCTCGGCAAGCGCCACCGGCAAGGCCTTGCCGACGCTGACAGATGAAGAGGTTGTTGCCTTGGACGGCGTCCAGCACGAGCAAATCGTGGCCCTTCCGTGGCTCACTTCGCAGGATGCCAGCAAGGAGCTGATGTGCGCCGTGGCCCTTCGTGGGCTGCTCGCCAAGGAACTCGTCTACCCTGTGATCTTTGAAGGCGAGACCGAACCCACCCGTCTGCACGCCACGGAGGAAATCACAGGCGCCCTGACACTGCGTCGCAGTGGCAGCAGCGTGGTCTCAGTGGAACGCACCGTTTCCACCGGCAAGCGCTGGCTCTACGGCTACATCCACGACGACGGCGTGCTGCTGGAAGAAGTGGATGAAGGCGGGCTGCACGGCTTCACTGTTGTCACCCGGGACCAGTTGGCTCCGCGCCTGGCGGAATTCGTTGACCCGAACACAGCGGCCAACCGCGACACCGATCCCACTGTTTACTCTGAGGCCGGGTTCGAAGAATATGCCGCAACGGCCCTGGCCGATACGCAGGCGGCCAGCAACGTGGTGGTCTTCAATTCTGATACGAACGACTTTCCAACTGTCACCGTCTACACCGGCCCCAGCAGCGTGCACGTGCTTACTCCGCGGGTGGAAGGCGAATCTGTCTCCCTTGAGCTGAAAGAGACATCCGCGCCGACGCTTGCCCGCGTCCTCGGTGGGCTGGCTGGGCTGGCCTGACGCATGAGCAATTCGAAGTCCCAGACCGCTACTGGCTTGGTTGATGCCCTCAACGGCCGCCCTGTACGCCGCCATCCCGGGACCGGCGCCTACTTCGTGAAAGCATCCGGAGGGGCCCACTTCTGGGGTCGCATCCTTGACGCGATCGTGTTCCTTGCAGGCTATGGCATCCTGGCTGCAATAGTGGCAGTTGCACGCAATGCCATGATGAACAGTGGCTCACTTCTGGCCTTCAACGACGGCTTCTGGTTGACGCTCTACGTTGTTCTCTGGTTCGTTGGTTTGTTCGTTTACGGCATGATCTGGGGTACTGCCGGCAGCGTCGGCGATGCTGCCGCGGGCATGCGCTCGGTACGTATCAAGGACGGCACGACGGCGGGTGCCTGGTTGGGCGGGTGGCGCGCTATCTGCTGGTCCTTCTTCCCGTTCTTCGTGGTGATGCTGATTCTTGCGGCGTTCAGCGGGAGCTCGGACGATACGTGGGATCCGAAGTTTGCTGCTCTTGATCGCCGATCCGGTGTGGCGGAGGGCCGGCAGCCGGTCCCGGACCCCAAAGTGGCGGCCGCAGAGCGGGCATCCTCGACAGAAAAATTTTAAGGAAAACAAGCCCTTGCAGAGCGGCTACCAGCCGGTAGCATGTGATCCACTATGTTCACTCTGACCATCAACCAACGCGACAGCCGCCGCGACGGCGACCTCGTGCCAGGGCTCCTCAAGGACCTGCGGCATATTCCGGCACGGCTCGACTTCGACCGTTCGGTTGAGGATGAGGTGCAAGGCATCGTCGAGTCCGGCCACCAAGCTGTTGACACAGCACTGATCGCCCTCCGGACCGGCCAATGGTATGTAGGAATCGGAGTGGGGCCCATCAACGAGCCCCTTCCCAACCTTGTCAAGGACGCTTCCGGGCACGGTCTTGTCTATGCCCGGCGGGCTGTTGACCGCCTCCGCAACGGGAAGGAACGTGTCCCTGTTGCCGTTGATGGTCCCTTCACAGCTTTGGCGGCAGAAGCCGAAGCAGTATTGCGACTTCTCGGGCATATTGTGCAGCACCGAAGCGCGGCGGAGTGGCGGGTGCTGGACCTCCTCACCCCCGGAGTGCGTGGCCAGCAAAAGGCCGTGGCCCAGGAACTCGGCATCACGACGCAGGCTGTCAGCAAAGCACTTGCCCGTGCGCAGTGGGTGGAGGAACACGCTGCCCGTCCGGCGGCAGCCCGTCTGCTGCAGATGATCCTCGAAGTGCGGTAACTGACTACAGCCCCGGCTTAGTGCTGCCTGTAAACAGCTCACCGATTGCGGCGACCGGCCTATTCGATGCCGGGCAGGTCCAGACACCCTGATCACTGACCACGCGGGGCGTTAGGGGGTGGTTATTTGGGTGTTGAGGGCACTGGGGCCAGTTGCTGCAAGTCGCTCTATTCTCTTCAATGACCCACTCCTGAATCTGATCGGCCACGGACGCGAGCTGACCAGCGCGCGAAAGTTCACCCAAGACTGAAATGCCTCGTCCTGTGGAATCACGGGCGCTGTAAATCATGACTGAAAGCACCCGCGGGTCGTCGTACCAATCCACGTCATGAATGCGGGGCGGCTCAAACCCGCTGGAGACAACGTCGCGCAAGACGTGATTAATAATTTCGACAATCTTGACCGTCATAAAAAGCCTCCTGGCGCCACTCCCTTGTGAACACTTCTGCCGTAACGGGGTGTTCTGTCATTAGATTACATCCGCGCGGTGTTACCTACTACGTCGGGTGATTCGAGTGACATCGGTGATAATCACTTAGTTTGGGGGAAATATGCGCTATCAAAGCACTAAGTTCAAGCAGACATTCTTTGGATTGGTCGCAGCAGTGCTCCTGCTGCTTCTAGGAGCCGTGCCCAGCGCCTCGGCGGACGACACTACGGTCTCACAGGTCGTCATCTTCAATGACACCAATGCGGCCGCCGACTCAACTCTGAGGATCGAGTTCGATGCGCCCCTCTCGGAGAATGCCGCCCGTCAGGTCAAGTCCACATTAGGTGATACGCAATTGATAGAGCCGCGAGGGGCCGTTACACCGCCGTTCGTGTACGGTCCGACCATTAATCAGAACATCAGCTGCAGGATGGGCAATTATCGGTTCTCAGATACAAACGACGCGTTCCAGATCAGGAATAACTGCTTTTACAACAATGCAAATTAGAGCTATCAGATCTCAAGAATGCTTGCCGGCAAGAGCACTAGCAACGTCAGGAACTATGAAACAGTTACCTATGGAGATCAGCTTTCCTTCAGGGTCCTCATCGGGGGTCGCGCCGGATCAGCTGTGCTAACCATCGGCGGCACGGTAAGAATGGTCCCCTGACGCACACACTAACCCAACTAATATGTAGTTCGTTTTGTCAACGGCGTGGGGAAGCGATCCCGGTTTGGTTTCCGGGGTCGCTTCCTTTTGGTCCGGGTCTCGGCCTCGGGAGGGGCGGCGTGTCGTTGGCGACGGCGTTGTCAGACTAATATGCGCGGGCTGGTTACCCCAGGACGAGGTGACCGGCTGGAGGCTATCGCTTCTCTAGGGTCGAGCATGGCCCTAAGAGGGTTGCTCATAGTTGGGTCGGCGTTCACCGAGACGGACAGTCCAATGATCTATCCGGAAGGCCAAAGCCCTCCAGAGCCCTGGCGAGCCAACCCCGCATACTTTCGCGGTCCCACGGCGCGCAGCAACGCGAACCCAACTGAGTCGCAGCTAATGCCCTTTTGGGCCCTCAAAACGGCATCTGCTGCGACTCAGTTGGGTGGGTAACGCGATTACTGGTTGCCGAGGTTGTCCTTGGCCATCGCGGCGCGGTCCTGCACATCTGCAGCAGCCGCCTGGCCCTCGTCCTTGACGTTGGCAGCAGCTTCCGTGGCGCTGTCTTTGACGTTCTGGACAGCGTCCTGCGCCGGCTCCTTGAGGTGTTCGGCCATCTCCTGGGCGGCGTGGCCCAGTTCCTCGGTCAGCGGCTGGGCTGCTTCCTTAACTGCCTGGGCAGCCTCGCGTTCCTTGTCCGACGGTGGGATGAGGGCCGAAACCAGCAGACCTGCGCCGAAGGCGATCAAGCCGGCAGCAATGGGGTTGCCTTGGGCTTTTCGTGTGATCACCTGCGGTGCGTCGCCAATGTCCGAGACCACACCGGAAACAGCGTCCTGGGCCTGATGGGCAACATGGCCCGCCCTGTCCTGAACATCGTCGCGGGCGCCAAACACGGCCGTCTTGATCCTGTCTACCCTCCGGTTGACGATGTGCGAGGGCGTGACCTTGTCAGCTACGGCGTCAACGTTGGTACTGAGCCGCCTGCGAGTTTGTTCGATGTCGGCGCGCAGGGCGTCGGGATTCTGCGTCATCGTGTCTCCTCAGTATTCGGTTTGAAGGTTGGAGGTATTTCCTTGACTGTCTCGGTGGTGCGCGGCATGCCTTTGATGGCGTTCAATTCCTTTCGCCCCATCGAGGCCAGCACCGCTGCGACTATGCCCCAGATGACCGCTACAACAACGGCGGACCATCCCAGGCCTATGAGCTGACCCAAGGCCCACCAAAGAGCCAGGGAAAGGAAAAGCACGGTCAGATGCCCGGCCCAAGCGGCTCCGGCCATCATCCCTGCACCCTTTCCGGCCTTGGTGGCCGATTCCTTGAGCTCTACCTTGGCCAGCTCAACTTCCTGCCGCATCAACGTGGAGACGTCGCGTGTCAGATCGCTCAGCAACTCGCCGAGGGGTACGGATTCGGCTTTGAGATGGGCTTCGGTGGGAGGAAGGTCGGCAGGACTACTCATCGGGGACCTCCATAGACGGGATCATCGGGATCGCTGGGAGCATCGGGACGTGCGAGCGGATCTCCTTGGGCCTTCACGCCACCGGCATCGGTTTCCGGGTAGGGCATGGTTGATCCTTCAAGGCCACCCGTGGTGCCCGCGCCGTATCCCGTGTCGGTTCCAGCTCCCGTTCCAGCAGCTGTCGTTCCGTATCCAGCACCCGTTCCAGCAGCTGTCGTTCCATACCCGGCACCCGTCGTTCCGTATCCAGCGGTTGTCGTCTGGGGCCCTGGCAGATCAACTGCCGGAGGTGACACAGCGCCACCCTGGGTTGGGTAGTACTGGGCGCGCGGGGTCCGGGTGGTGGTATCCGAGGTGCCCGTTCCCGTCATGGGCGAGTTGTCCGCCATTCCCCGGCCCAAACGTCCGGCGAGGACGCCGGCACCGGCAGCCAGCAGCAAGAACGTGCCGGGCTTACGCCGGGCAAAGCTCTTTACCTCATCCAGGAGTGAACCCGGATCCCGGTTTTCCAACCAGTGGGCAATCGAGGAGGAGCGCTGGGCCGCTTGCTGGACCAGGTCCGTGGCGACTCCGCCGTCCTGGCTGGCATTGGCCATGGTGGATAGCTCGTCGGAGATGGACCGCAAGCCCTCGGCGACCCTCTGTTGCTGGGTAGCGGCCTGATCGGTCAACTCGCCCTTGGTTTGCGTCAGCAATTGCCGGGCGTTCATTTTGACCTCTTGCGCCACGTTTCCGGCTTCGGCCTTGGCTGTTTCAACCACACCGCCAGCAGCATCGCGGGCTGTGCCGGCCACTTCGGCGGCTTCGTGCTTGGCCGATTCGACGCTTCCCGTGCCGGACGTCGTTCCGGATCCCGTGGTAGTGCTCCCGTAACCGGTAGTTCCGGCGCCGGCATCTGTTTCCATGCCGGTGGTGTCGGTTTCGACCGGTGAGTCCAGGTAACTTCCCGTGTAAGGCTCGGTCCCGGCGGGGACCCCAGTCCGTGGCGCCGCGAAGCTTCCGTCCTGCGGCGATTGGCTCTCAGTCATTGTCGCTCTCTTTCCACAGTTGGCAGGCTGCGGACAGCAGCCGGGATAGTAAGTATCGTTACTATCAATGTGTGTGTACCCGCTTGCCGGTGGTTCAATCGCCACATACTGATCGAAATCCCAGCTCGACACGCAGCGTATGACCCGCCTACCTTGGATCAATGAGCCACAAGCCCACCAGGCGGCGGCTGATTCCCGCGCTCCGAAAAACTGTGACCCGTCACCGACTCCTGTTTGCGGCCAAAACTGCCGCGGCGGCAGGCGTCGCTTGGTATCTCGCACCCTTCATGCCGGGTCCTGCTGCCTCCTACCCCTACTACGCACCGCTCGGCGCCCTCGTGAGCATGCATCCCACGGTGGCAGACTCCGCCAGACATGGCCTGCAGAGCCTCATGGGCTTGGCCTTGGGTATAGGCATGGCTTTTGCGGTGACCACGGTGGCAGCGCCCACTGCGTTGGCCGTTGCCGTGGTGGTGGGATTGGGCGTGATCATCGGCGGGCTCCCCCGGCTGGGCACCGCCTCCGAATGGGTTCCCATGGCTGCTTTGTTCGTACTCGTCCTCGGGGATTCCAATGCGGAGGGCTTCTCCTTTGCCTACGTCCTGCAGATGGCCATGGGCGTTGCCGTTGGCTTCGCCGTGAACTGGCTGGTGTTTCCGCCGCTGCATCTTGAGGGAATTGACCCCGCCTTGGCCGGACATCAACGGGCTTTGTCCCAACAGTTGAAAGACATGGCGCGCGCGATGGAGGAATCCTGGCCGCCCAACCACGAAGCCTGGGCGAGCCGCAGCGGCGAACTCTCAGCAACGGCCGCAGCCGTGCGTACTGCCGTTCATGAAGCGGAACTGAGTGCAAAAGCGAACCCCAGGTCCCGACGTCGTGCTGGCCGCCTACCAAGTGATTTGGCTGGTTTGCGGATAGTGGAACGGCTGACCTTCCATGTCCAGGACATCACCGACGTCCTGGCCAGCGTGATCTGGGAGGAGGACGCGGGAACCGTCATCCCGGACAGCGTCCTGACCAACCTGTCCGAGGCGCTGGAGGCCGTATCCCGCGTGATTGATCAGTGGCGTGATGGGGAAGCCGGGGAATTGGAGAGCCACTTGGCGGAAGCCAAGCACCGGGTCTCGGAACTCGGGGATGCAGTCACGGAAGCTGCAGCTGGCCAGGCTTCGGTGAACGCGGCGGCGTCTGTGGCCATGAGTTTGCGCAGGATCATCACGGTGGTATCCCCTGCCGACTAGTACCACAAACGTCAGGAATCAGCGTGGCGTCAACGGTGGCGAGGCCTTCTGCCCCTTGCCGGCACCGAGACCCTCCAGCACTTCCGTCAGCGCCTCCAATGATGAGCGGTGCGGCATCCACCCAAGCAGACTATGCGCACGGCTTGTGTCCATGATGGGTGCGCCCGCCGCCATGTCCACCCAGCCGCCGTCGGTTACCTGCAAGCGCAATCGCCAACTGACCTCGACGACGGCGCGCAGCACCGGGAGCGGTAGGGGCAACTGCCGCCGTGCGTTGAGGATCCAGGCGAGGGCGTTGGGATCCAGCACGGGCTCCGCGGCGATGTTGAATGCGCCTTCTGCCTGACGTTCCAGCACACGCCAGTAGGCATCGGCGACATCGTCGGCGTGAACGGCCTGAAATATCAGCTCATTGGGAATGGGGAGAATGGGCAACCATGGCTTGCGGGGAATGAGCCGTGGGAGAACGCTCCCCAGGAAGTAGCGGCCCACTTCACTGCCCGCCTCCGCGCTGAAGATCAGTGCCGGGCGTAGCCGAGCCACTACGATGTCCGGATTTTCCTTGGCAAAGCCATCCAGAAGCCGCTCTTGAGCTGCCTTGTCCACGCTGTAATGGGATCGCCTGATACCGCCTGCCGGCCAGTTTTCCTTGGTCCGTTGATCCTTGGGGGCTGGTGAATAGGCACCCACGGACGAGGCACAGACGACGTGCTTCACGGCGGCCTCCCGGGCGGCGCCAAGTACGTGCGCCGTTCCCGCCACGTTGGTCCGGCGCAGAAGTTCGCGATTGTGGTTTGGCTGGATCTGCCAGGCCAAATGGACCACGGCGTCGGCACCTGTGAACGCGTTCTCCAGTGCTTCCCGGTCCTTATAGTCCCCGACGTCCAGCGTGTGCCACTTCATTGCGTTGTACGGGGCTGCATTCTTGTCAGGTCCGCGTCGCGCTATCCCGACGAGGTCAAGATCCGCGCCCTCTTCCGAGCGCGCAGCCTGCAACCGCTTCAGCAATGCCGTACCTGCGTTGCCCGTGGCTCCCGTGATGACTATGCGCATGAGTTTCTCCCTTCCCCCTCCTGCAATTCCCCGTCAGGCATGGGGATTCTCCCCCGTGGACCGGATACGCTCCAGCACCGCCGTCGTGGAGTGTTCGGGAACGTAATCCAAAATCGTCACCGTGCCGCCGTAGCGTTCCACGGCCGCGGTCTCGGCCAGCATTTCCGGCGTGTAGTCACCGCCTTTGGCGTACACATCGGGCTGCAGCATCTCGATGAGCGGGATGGGAGTCGGGGTGTCGAATACAGTGACGTGATCGACGCAGCTGAGCGCGGCGATCACGGCGGCACGGTCCGCCTCTGGATTCACGGGCCGGTCCTGTCCCTTCAGCTGCCGCACCGAGGAATCGCTGTTGAGGGCCACCACCAGGACATCGCCCAGCTGCTTGGCTTGGTTCAGATAGCGGGTGTGGCCGCGATGCAGGACATCGAAGCACCCATTGGTCAGAACGATCCTCCGGCCCTCCCTGCGGTGCGCTTCCACCTGCCTGGCCAATTCATCGGCAGTCAACGCAGTATCGGCGAAGCCGCCCAGGTGGCGGGCAAGTTCCTCGGTGGTGCAGACGGAGGTGCCAGGCCGGTGGACCACCACGTCAGCCGCGGCCTGGGCAAGGTCAACGCTGGTAGTCAGGGGCAGCCCGGCCGCCCGGGCCAAGGTCAGCGCGGCAACGAACGTGTCGCCCGCACCTGAGGCCTGCTTCTCGGCTTCGGGCCTGGCCCAGGTTCGGTGGTTGGCGCGGGACCCGTTATTATCGTCACCGCTTGCGTCCGGATCGCTGGAACGCAGCGTCAGCGTCCCGTCACGGTCCAAAGTCACGACGACGGCGCCCGCACCTGAGGCGCGAATGAGCTGGTCCGCGTGGGCTTCCACGAACGGGCAACGTGCAGCGCCACCGGGAAGTTCAGTTCCCAGCAGCCCGGCAGCTTCCTGGGCGTTCGGGGTGGCAAGATCCGGCTTGAGTTCAGCCCACCGGGCAGGATGATGGGCATCGACCACCAAGAGGGTGCCTTGCCTGTGGCTGAAGTCAGGGTGAGAACCAGTCTGAGGACTAGGGGTGGGTCCAAGGGCATCCATCAGAGCGTCGCGGACCGGCCCCTCCAAAGCGCCGGCCTCGTAATCGCACAGCACTACGGCGTTGGAACCAGCGAGCGCTTCCGGGATGGCGGCCGCCAACTCCTGGAGGCCCTCCGGGGGAACGTCGGTGGCTGCGTCGTCCAGGCGAAGCATCACCTGGCCGGCGCTGCTTATCCGGAACTTCGTGGTGGTGATCATGCCGGGATGCTGCACCACGCCTGATATGTCGATGCCGGCAGCATTGAGTCTCCCAAGGAGCTCCTGTCCCGCAGAATCCTTGCCGACCAACGAGACAAACCTGACATCGGCCCCAAGGGCCGCCAGGTTCATGGCAGTATTGGCCGCTCCTCCGGGGGCGAAGTCGCGGCGCTTGACCTGGACCACTGGGGCGGGAGCTTCACGGCAAAAGCGCTCAATCAGCCCATCCCACCAACCGTCCAGGATTGCGTCGCCGACAACTGTCACAACGGGCCGTTCTTCGGCCAGGCGGCGCGGCAGCCATTCGGCCAAACCTTCTTGATTGGATAGGCGTGCCATTGGGTACCTTCCGGTAGAGGCGGCATGTTCCTGCTCCCCTCAGGTACCCCGCAGCCCGCGGTTCACACGCCGGGTCCGGTAGTTTTCCAGCACCTTTGACGAAGGGAAGTCCAGATGGCCGTTCAACCGAATTTGGGCGTTGGCCCGGTGCTGGAAAAGTTCCCTGACGTGGAAAGGATTGCGGTCTTGAGGGGTGGCGGCCTGGGCGATGTGATTTACGCATACCCGGCGCTCCATGCCCTGAAAGCGGCCTATCCTGAAGCCGCGATCACGCTCCTGGGCACGCCGATCCATGCGGCTTTGGCGGCCGGGACGGATGGGCCCATTGACGAGGTGGAAATTCTCCCGTTCGCCAAAGGCATCCGCGACCGCCACCACAAAGACGGCGATCAAAACGACGACACCGACGACAGACTTGCCCAGGAAGAATTCTGCTCAGCCATGCGCGCCCGCAAGTTCGACCTCGCGCTGCAAATGCATGGCGGTGGCCGGTACTCCAACCCTTTCCTGCTCCGTCTGGGGGCGCGGCACACGGTGGGCACCCGGACAAAGGACGCCGAGCCCCTGGAACGGAATCTCGATTACATCTACTACCAAAACGAGCCTGATCGATGGCTTGAGGTAGCGGGCTTGGCGGGGGTGCCAACCATCATTTCTCCACCCTTGCGGCCCCTGCCCGAACACCAACAAAGCGTCGAAAGCCTGCTCAGCCAACGGCGTCCCCTCCTGGTGGTCCACCCGGGTGCCACCGATCCGCGGCGGCGATGGCCGGCGTCGTACTTTGCTGAAGCTGCGGCGACCATCGCCCAGGAAGGCGCGCAGGTGTTGGTGGTGGGTGACCGCTCCGAAAAGGCGCTGGCCCAGGAAGTGGCAGAACTCGCGGCAAGGCAACTGACAGTCCAGGACAAAGATGCCGTGCGCTCAGTTGCCGGCGAACTGGAGATCGGCGAACTCGCCGCGCTCCTGGACGCGGCCACCGTAATGCTTGCCAGCGACAGCGGTCCACGGCATTTAGCGCAAGCCCTTGGAACACCAACCGTGGGGATCTTCTGGGTAGGCAACGTCTTCAACGCAGGGCCCCGGGGCCGGAGCCTGCACCGCGTCCACATGTCGTGGGTGACCGAGTGCCCGGTGTGTGGGGCCGATGTGACCCAGGTGGGCTGGTCTGCACAGCACTGCGGCCACGACGACACCCTGATCAGGGGTATCGCCGTGGCCGACGTTGTTCAGGACGTGCATGACCTTATGGCCACGAGCCTTCTTCTGCGGGGCAAATAAGAAGCTCGCGGACCTCGCTGCCAAACGGCTGCGACAACGCGAACACCACGGCTTGCGCCACATTCGCAGGATCGTTGAGTTTGGAGTCGTCCTGCGGCTTGTATTGTTCGTCGCGGTCATCAAAGAAGTGTGTCTTCATGCCTCCCGGGATGATGGTGGTGACACCAATGACTCCCCCGGTTTCGGCGGCCAATGCCCGGCTGAATCCGATGACGCCGAACTTGGAGGCACAGTACGCCGTGGCGTCCGGAAGTGCACGCAAGCCGAGGGTTGATGCGATGGTGATCGCCCGGCCCCGGGATTCCTTCAAGTAGGGCAACGCCGCACGGACCACGGAAACGGTGCCCAGGAGGTTCACTCCAATCACCTTTTCCCACTCGGCTGCGGGAACGTCCGCCAGTTTGCCACAGCGGTCGATGCCCGCGGCCGTCACCACCCCATCCAGGCCGCCGAGGCTTTCGGCTGCCTCCTTCACAGCCGCTTCAACTGATTCACGGTTGGAGACGTCGACTTCAAGGGCTTTCGCGCCGGATACGTTGCTGATGTTGCGGTCGAAGACGAAGGGAGTGCCTCCGGCGTCGCGGATGGCATCGACGATTGCAGCGCCGAGGCCGGAGCCACCTCCGGTGACGATGACGCGGCCGGGAGTTTGCGTGTTCATACGGTTCCTTTCGGTGGTCGATTCTTGGATGAGACTTGCGTTCAGCTGACTTTGGCGAGTGCTTCAGCCAGGCCGCTGGTGGAGCGTGCCGGATGGAAGGGCACCGTTACGCATCGCCCTCCCCACGCAGCCACGAGGCTGGCTTCCGGCAATTCATGGGGTTCGTAATCTCCGCCTTTGACCCAAATATCGGGCCTGAGTTGGCTCAGGCAGGCTTCGGGGGTGTCCTCGTCGAAGACCACCACGGCATCAACGCAGGACAACGCGAGCAAGAGCTCTGCCCGGTCCTCCATGCTGACGATCGGCCGGTGCGGGCCCTTCAGACGCCGGACGGACTCATCGGAATTCAGGCAAACGATGAGGCAATCCCCCATGTCCCGGGCCGCAGCCAGCGTGCGTGCGTGACCGGCATGGAGGAGGTCGAAGCAGCCGCCGGTCGCCACGACCGTCCCGCCATCCGCCCGGACTGTCCGCGCGAGTTGGATTCCCGGTTCCAGGCCTTGGATTCCCGGTTCCACGCCCGGAAAGCGGCCAAAAAGCTCGACGACGGGACTCCCCTTTGCCCGGCCAGGCTGGCTGCCCTCTCCTGCGTCGGGCGTACTTGTATCCATGGCCAGGGAGGAGGCTCCGCCCTTCGCGAGGAAAGCGGAGGCATCCTCGACAGCCCTGGCCGCAGCAGCAGGCAGCGCGAGTCCCAGGCCCAAATACACGGCAAGGCTCCCCGCCAGGCGGTCTCCGGCTCCGCAAGGATCGTCCACGATTGTCTTTGGGGCGGGGATGATCCTGCCCGGCCCCGCACCTTCCACCAAAACCGCGCCCTCTTCGCCGGTCGTGACCAGGACGGCACGGCTTCCCCAGCGATCCAGCAAATGATTCCCTGCGTCCTCCGCAGTGCTCTTGGACGGATGCCGCCCGCCCGCCTTCGCAGCGGCCCGCGCCTCTGCGAGGTTGGGCGTTACGACGGCGGTACCCGGGACCGGCTCCGAACCGGCAGGGTGCGGATCCCACACCACCGGGACGTGGCGGGCGGAGTCGGCGAGCGCAGTGCGGATGTCGGGGTTTGCCGTGATTCCGCGGCCGTAGTCGGCCACGATAACCGCTTCCGCGGAGGCAATGGCAGCGAGCATCTCCGCGGTGCATGACGGGGAAGGGGCAGGTGCGCATCCTTCATCGAACCGGACCACGGGGTGGGTCCCAATACGCACGCGGGTCTTGGTGGGCGTTGGGGCGAGCGGGGCTCCGGTGAGTATGGTGACACCGGCCAGGGCGCGCCTGAGGTGGCTGGCGCCGTCGTCGTCCGATACCGCGGTGACCAGGGCGACGTCGTGACCGTCGCGTGCAAGCAGGGTAGCCACGAGGCCCGCGCCACCTGCCCGACGCCGGATATGGGCAACGTCCACAACGGGTACGGGCGCGTCGGGGCTGAGCCGGGTGGCGGTGCCGTTGATGTCCACGTCCAGGAGGACGTCACCTACGACTGTCACTTTCATGGCTGGGCTCCGTCCCCGGCCGGGCGCGGACCCGTCCTCCTCGCGACCTCCGCATCGAAGGCGCGGCATACAGCGTGGACAGCAATGAGGTGGCCTTCCTGGGCGTTGGCGGCGATGGCGTCCACTGTGATGGCTTGGTCGCAGGCTTCGGCCAGGGGGTTGGGCCCGGCGCCGGTCAGCGCCCACGTGGTGATGCCGCGTTCTCCTGCTGCCCGAACGGCGGACAGGAGGTTGGGGCTGCGCCCGCTCGTGGAGAGCAGGATGAGGACGTCCCCTGCCCGGCCGTGTGCCCTGACCTGGCGGGCGAAGACTTCCTCGTAGCCGTAGTCGTTGGACAGTGCCGTGAGGGCGGAGGTTTCGGCGTGCAGGGAAATTGCGGAGAAGGGTGCGCGTTCCGCGTCGAACCTGCCTACGAGTTCTGCGGTGAGATGCTGGGCTTCGGCCGCTGATCCCCCATTGCCGGCGGCCAGCAGCCGTTGTCCGGACAGAAGACGGTGGGCGAGCTCGGTTCCCCATTCGGAAAGGCGGGCGGCCTGCGAGCGCAGGGACTCGAGCGCTGGCAGTACGTTGTCCAGGTGTGCGGCGACCTCTGAGGCGATCTGTGGTTCACGGGTGTTTGTTGAGCTTGTAGACCCGCTCCAGCCTGCGGGCACGGTATCCGGGACGGGCTGCGTGTTCCGCGTGATTCTCTTGGGAACTGTCGATTCTGTAGTCACAGCGCTGTTCCTTCCAGTGGTTCCAGGCCTTCTCCGGCCTGCCGGGACAACCCCGCGGCCAAGACGGACCGGTACGCTTTCTCGGTGTCTGCGGCGATGCGGTCCCAGGAGTAGCGCGAGCGGGCGCGGCGGTTTCCGGCCCGGCCCATTTCGGCACGCAAGGCGGGGTCGGCGAGGAGGCGCCCCACGGCGTCGGCGATTGCTTCCGGGTCCCGCGGCGGTACGTGCAGTCCGGTTTTCTGGTCGACGACGGTCTCCCGGAGTCCGCCGACGGCCGCGGCCACTACGGGCACTCCGCAGGCCATGGCTTCGAGGGGAACGATGCCGAACGGTTCGTACCACGGCGTGCAGACCACGGCGTCTGCGCTGCGGAAGATTCCGGGCATGGCGTCGCGCGGTACCTGTCCCCGCATGGTGACCTTGTCCTCCACGCCAAGTTCCTTGGTCAAAGCGCGAAGCCTCTGGGCTTCCGGATCCTCTTCCAGGTTCAGGGCGTCGCCCGAGCCTCCGACGATGAGGAGCTCGACGTCGTCGAAACCGGCTTCAGCAAGGAGGGGCAGTGCCTGGATCACCAGATCCACGCCCTTCCTGGGAACCAGGCGGCCGACACTGAGGATGCGGTGCGTGCGGGACTTATTCTCTGGTTCTCCAGTGCCCGGGAAAAGGTTGAGGTCCACCCCGCATGGTGCGATGGAAATCCTCGACCTGCCAATGCCCAGCGCTTTGAGCTCAAAGACCTCGTCAGGGCAGGTGGCGATCACCCAGTCCGCCGTGCGCCCTACCCACGGTTCCAGCCATGCACGCGCGGGTGGGCTGGTGTCCGCTGAACCTTGATGCCTTCGCTTGACCGAACCCAGTGCGTGGAAGGTCTGGACCACGGCAATGGGCTCGGCGGCACCGGCCCGCCTGGAAGCCTGGATCGCGGCCAGCCCGGACATCCAGAAATGCGCGTGGACAACGTCCGGGACCGAGCCCGCCCAGTCCCGGCAGATGCCGTCGGCGAGCTCACCCATGAAAGGAAGCAGCTCGTCCTTGGGGATGTGGCGGGCAGGGCCGGCGTCAACGTTGACCACGGTGAGTCCCGGCGCAACCTGCACCTTTGCAGGTAGATCCGGGTCATCCCGCCGCGTGTACACGGTGACTTGATGGCCACGGCTGGCAAGACTTGATGAAAGGGCCGCCACATGGACGTTTTGCCCCCCGGCGTCCACACCTCCCAAGGCGGCCAATGGACTGGCGTGTTCGGAAACCATGGAGATTTTCATGGGTGCGTCCTCTCTGTGTCATGGCTGACGGACTCCGAACCGGGTTGCGGGCGGCGTTCCGTGTCGGGGAGCTGTTTGTTTGGGACCTGCTTTTCAGGGATCTGCTTTTCGGGAAGAGCAGTATCGGCAAGCGAAGGGCGGGCCGTGGGGAGATCCGCCAGGAGTTCGTCCCAGGCCTGATGGAATTTCCCGAGCCCATAGCGTTCCAAGGCTGCGGCCCGGGCCACCATCCCCATCGCATAGGCGTCACCGGGCTCGTCCAGCAGGCACCGCGCAAACCGTTGGAGTTCGTCCACGTTGTTCGAAACAAGACCTGCTCCCGGCGGGATTGCGCGGGTCGCCTCAGTGGTCGCCAGTGCCAGGACCGGCATTCCCAGGTGCATGGCTTCGAGCAAGGCCAACCCGAGGGATGTCCAACGGAGGGGATGCAGGTAGAGCCGGCAGCGGGCGAGTTCCTGATGCAGCCGGGGCGCGGGTACGTCCCCGGAAATCCGCAGGCGCTCCTCGCTCAGGCCGAACCCCTTCAGGTTCAGTGCTTCGGGCAGGGCTTCCGTCCCCATCCCGAACACCCGCAGCGGGCCTACTCCGGCGAAGCCCGGGAGGAGGTCCGTGCCCGTCACCCGGCCGCGACGGACGGGTTCGTTGACCACCACCCCCATCTCTTCGCGTTCACCGGTATAAAGCTGGCCGGGATCCGGGATGCCGTGCTCGATGACCACTGTTGGCGTGGATCCGGTGTCCCAGAAGAGCTGGTTGAAGTGCGTCACATGAACCACGGGGATACCGTGCTGATCGGCCAGTGGATGGAGAGTGAACGGGACGTCGCCTTTGGGCGTGTTGTGTTCAACGTAGACGGCAGGCAGGTCCACTCCGGGCCTTCGACCCAGCTTCCGGGCAACCGCGGCGATCTCCTCCGGACGTTGCAGGACCACCACGTCCACGCTGTCCGGATCAATGGTGTCCAGGTCAATCTCCTGCGCGGCGACCGGCCACTCCCTGCCGCCCCGCCCCAAACCCCACGCACCGCCGTCGGGTTCTACCGGAAGGAGGTATTCGTGCCGCCCCCTGACGAAGGCCTCCATCCATCCTCCGTGGACATGCCAGACCAGGATCCTCATGGTTTCCACACCTTTCTTCGGGTGCTGAGCGAGGACACTCCCCCCAACAGCCGTTCCACCGCCTCAAGGACTTGTTCCGGGGTAACTGAGCTAAGGCACGGGTGCCCCGGTACGGGGCAGATGCGTGCCCGCGTGTTCCTGCAGGCTGCTTCCTGGTCGCCGAGCAATTCCATCGGAACGCCGTAGGGCGCCCAGCGGATCGCAGGAACCACAGGGGAAAACAGGCACACCACCGGAGTTCCGACAGCTGCCGCCAAGTGGGCGGGACCCGTGTTGCCGGTGACCACGACGGCGGCGCCCGCGAGTACCGCTGCCAGTGTCCGCAAGTCTGTGGTGCCGCCGAGATTGTGTGCCGAGGGACCTGCCACGGTTGCCGTCAGCGATGTTTCGCCCGGCCCTCCCGTGACCACCACCCGGTGTCCATACGCTTCAAGGAGTTCCACGGTGGCAGCGTGGTGGAGTGCAGGCCACGCCCTCGCCGGAGCAGCTGCGCCCGGGTGGACCACGATGTACGGGCCCTTTTGGGTGAGTTCGTCCACCAGCTCCCCGGGTTCGTCCAGCGGGTTGATGTGGAGCTTGCCGTCGTCGCCCCGGGGAAGCTGGAAGCCTGCTGCCTGCGCAATCCCCAGCGCCCGCACAACTTCGGGCTGGTCCTCGGCGAAGTCTTCCCCGGGTTTCAACCGGACGTCCAGCAGGGAGCCGGCGTAGTCAGTGGAGGCGCCCGTGATGCGCTTGACGCCTGCCAGCCGCAGCAACAGTGCCAACGGAAGCGGGGACTGATGGAAGGACGTGAGGATCACGGCTTCCTCAATCCTGGAGCTGCGGACGAACTCGATCAGGCCATTGGTCAGCTCAGGCGTCACAGCGGGCGCGGGATTGACGATCCATGGGCACGGCCACGTGTGGACCTGGGTGACTCCGGGCAGCATCTCCGCCGCGCCGGCGCCTTCGGGGCCGCAGAGGAGGACGACGTCGTTTTGTCTGCTTCCGTCCGGCCTGCTTCCATTCGCCACGGCACGCAGGGCGGGTCCAGCGAGGAGCACATCGCCCATGCTGTCCAGTCGGGCTACCAGGACGCGGCTCATACGGGTGAATCCTGTCTGGCGTCGGGTTTCTGGAATTCCCCTCCTGTCGTGCCTGTCGCGGCATCCAACAGCAGCCCGACGGCGGCCAACAGGTTCCCCGCGACCACCCCCGCCGCCTCAATTTCCTCGGACCGCGTCACGTGGGTGGGCACCAGTACGGACCGCGAGCCGGCTGCCGTCGCTGCTTCGACGTCGGCACCAATGTCCCCAACGAAGGCCACCTGGGACGGGTGCAGCCCCAACGTGCTGCATGCGGCGAGAATCATTCCCGGCGCAGGCTTACGGCAGGCACAGCCATCGGCCGGGCCATGCGGGCAGATTTCCCACACATCGAACGGGCCCAGAAGCTCCTCAACGCGCCGGTTCACGGCGTGGACCTGATTCAACGTCAGCAGGCCACGGGCAACACCCGACTGGTTGCTCAGCACCCCTGTTGCCAGTCCCGCCCGGCGTACCTGCCCAAGAGCCGAACGGGCACTATCCATGGGCCGCACCAGTTGCGGGTTGCCGTTATAGGGCACGTCAACGACGAGTGTTCCATCGCGGTCAAACAGGACCGCTTTCAACGTTCCAGTTCCTCCCATATCCGCAACGTTCCCCAGTTCTCCCGACACTAAACAGCGTGAAGACGAGAAGTTTCCCTGCGGGGCCAGCACCTGCGTTGGCCGCTAGACTCCTAGCGGGAGGCCACGATGGACACAGCCGAATTGAACGGACAACCCCTGCTGCTGGCCTTGCGCGCCTTGAAACTAGGGGACCTGCTTGTTGCCGTTCCGGCGCTTCGCGGCCTGCGCCGGGCATTCTCCGAGCACCGCATTTTGTACGCGGCGCCAGCCTGGATTGCGGAGGCCTTGGAACTGGTGGGCGGCATCGACCACCTCCCCACGCCGGGCCTTGATGATCCACTGAACATCGCCCCGGGCGCCGTGGACATCGCCGTTAACCTGCACGGAAACGGACCCGAAAGCCGGCAGCGCATCAATGAACTCCGGGCCAGGCGGGTGCTCGCGTACCAAGCTCCCGGGCTCGACGGACCTGAATGGACAACCGGCATCCCTGAACGCGAGCGCTGGACCCGCCTCCTGAACTGGCACGGCATCGACGCCGATCCCTTGGATTACCGGCTCAACAGGCCGAGCATTCCCTCGCCCCGGCCTGGCGCCACGGTCATCCATGTGGGCGCCGCCTATGGCAGCAGGCTCTGGCCCATAGAGCGGTTCGCCGAAGTGGCCGTCGAGCTCTCCCGGGCAGGGCACGACGTCGTGCTGACCGGGGGCACGTCCGAGCGCGGGCGGGCAGTGGAGACCGCCGCCTTGGCAAGACTCAAAGGAGCAAACCTCGACGGCGGCGTGCTGGCCGGGCGGCAGGGCCTCGCAGAGTTCGCGGCGACCATTGCGGATGCCCGGCTCGTCGTTTCGGCTGACACCGGCGCCGCACACCTGGCTTCCGCGTATGCCCGGCCCTCCGTGGTCCTGTTCGGCCCCGCTCCCCCTGAAGAATGGGGTCCGCCGCCGGGACCGCACGTGGTGCTTACCGCCGTCGAACTTCGCCGCGGTGACGTTTTCGCCGCCGATCCCGATCCTGCGCTCCTTGCCGTGACCGTCCGTGATGTGTTGGATGCGGTGGGCGGGTTGGGCTGCTGAATCCTGGGCTCTTGGTTGTTTCGGCTGTTGCTTTCGCTTGTTAAGGCGCCGTTCCGTCCTGGAGGCGTGCTTCCTCGTCCAGGAGCTGTGTCTGCAGGGACACCAGGATCTTGGAAAGCCGCCGCGAGACCTGCATTTGGGACATGCCCAGTGCCTCCGCGATGGTGGACTGGGTTTCCTCGCGGTAGTAGCGGCGATAGAGGAGGTGCCTGTCCTCCGCGCTCAGGCCCCGGATTGCGTTTCGAAGGGCGAGCACGTCCTCCAGCCGCTCCGTCGGAGATCCGAAAGCGGAAACGCATGCTTGCAGTCCGTCGCGGCCCTCCGCAGCGGGAGCGTCCAGGGAATCCGGCCGTTTGCTGGTGCCGGCCATCAAGGCTTCCCTGACTTGGCAAGGTTCCAGACGAAGGTCCGCTGCCACTTCTTCGGGCGTCGGAGTCCTCTGCAGGCTTTGCGTCAGTTCCTCGGTCCTGGCGAGCACTTGGCGCCGCACATCCTGGATGGGCCTCGGTGGCCGCACTACCCAGCAGTGATCGCGGAGATACCTCTTGACCTCGCCGGCGATGGTCGGTGCGGCGTAGGCGGGGAAGCTGACGCCTTTGCTTTCGTCAAATCCCCGCGCCGCTTTGATCAAGCCCATGTACGCAACCTGCCGGACGTCGTCGAGATCGTGCGTGTGGGCAGAATATCGGGCGGCAATTGATTTTGCGAGATTGAGATGGTCCAAAACCAAACCGTCCTGGAAGCTTTGACGGATGGTACTTTCCGGCGCAGGAGGCCGGATTTGGACGTCGTGTGGTCGGGTTTGTCGCATGTGGCTTCAATCCTTAGACCTGCTGAAGTGAGTGAGCCCACGGCAAGACTCCTTAAAAAGAGAAGCACACTTACTATTAGCTTTCAACGGGTATTCAGGACTACGCTCGAAGGGTAGCCTCCTCCAGGGATCGGAGATCCACGTGGAAAACCAACAACTCACCGAACCGCATCTTGTAGCAGCGGAAATCCAGGACCTGCTTCTGGATACACCGGACGTGGAGGCCTTCCTGGCCGAGCTGGCACGCCACTCAGCGGCCATGTTCACCAAGCCTGACAACGAAGTATTTTGTGGCATCACACTGCTTCGGCATCGGGCCGCGGCCACAGTGGCAAGCAGCAGCGAACGGGCGCAGATGCTCGACGAACTCCAGTACCAGTACGCCGACGGCCCATGTGTCCATTGCTGCAGGGAAGGCACACTGGTGCATGTTCCGGACTTCGAAAAAGACAACACCTGGCCTGAGTACAACGAGCTAGCCCTGGCGAACGGTGTTCATTCTGTCCTCGCCGTTCCTTTCCCGCTCACGGATGACACCGCACGGGCAGGCTTGAACCTCTACTCCGAACGCCCCAGCGGCTTCGACCAGGCCGCCGTTCAACGCGCCACCGATTACGTTCAGCAAGCATCCAAGGGCCTGCAACTGGCAGTGCTCATTGCCCAGCACAGCCAAACCGCCGCCAACCTTCGTGCCGCCATGGCATCCCGGACAGTCATCGACGTAGCCACAGGCATCATCATCGCCCAAAACAGGTGCAGCCAAGCTGAAGCGGTTGAGCTCATCAAAAAGGCCTCCAGTAACCGGAACGTCAAGCTCCGGGACGTTGCACAGGCAATTGTCGACTCAGCCGGTGGCGGCCCTGTTCAAACCCATTTCACTTAACCCCCACCAAAACCACAACAATCCACAGCGAGGTGTCACGGATGCAAACCGTCACGAAGGCCATCGAGGTAGAGGTACCGGTTTCGGTCGCCTACAACCAGTGGACCCAGTTCGAAAAGTTTCCCGAGTTCATGAGCGGCGTGGAGAATGTCCGCCAGATCAACGATTCAACGCTGCACTTCTCAACCAAGGTCGGCGGAGTCCGGCGCGAATACGATGCCCGCATCACCCAACAAGTTCCGGACACCGTCATTGCGTGGGAGAGCATCGACGCACCGCGCAACGCCGGCACAGTCCGCTTCGACAACCTCGGACCCCAGCACTGCGGCGTCAACGTGACACTGGAATGGGAGCCCGAAGGATTCGTGGAGAAGGCCGGCGCAGCGCTCTCCGCCGACGAAATGCAGGTGGCCGCGGACCTGGACAAATTCAAGGAATTCATCGAGGACCGCGGCCACGAAACCGGTGCCTGGCGGGGGCGGGTGGACTAGCCCGCGCCGCCTCCGGGCTTAGCCGTGCGGCTGCTACAGCAGGCTGCGCAGAACCAGGGCGGCGCCGTCGTCGAATACTGACGCGGTGACCTCATCCGCAACGGCGATCACTTCCTCGGGAGCCTGGCCCATGGCCACTCCCCTGCCGGCCCACGTGAGCATCTCGATGTCGTTGCGGCCATCTCCCACCGCCACCGTGTTGGCCTGTTCCGTGCCGATCCTCTTGCGCAGGGCCTCAAGCGCACTGGCCTTGGTCACGCCCTCCGCGGCAATGTCCAGCCACGCAGTCCAGCCAACCGAGTACGTCACGCCGGACAGGCCGATGTGGCGGATGGCGTGATTGAAGTCGTCCGAAGTGTTGTCGCTGCTGAAGACCACCACGCGTACCGCCGTGGCCTCCAACATGGTCTTGAAGTCCACGCCGATTGCCTCGACGCCAAAGCTGGCATCCTGGAAACGCTCCGTGGAGAGGAAGTTCCCGTCTTCATCCTCCAGCGCGTACTTCGCGTTGGGCAGGCGTTCGCGCAGGGCCTTCAGCGCCGGAGCGGGATCGAACGTTGCCTTGTGGATGATCTCATAGCCGGTTTCAAGGGTGGGATCCAGCCGGAGAGTAACGCCGCCGTTGCAGCACACGGCGTAGCCACGTTCCAAACCGATTTGCCCGATGATAGGCAAGGTGGCATTCAGCGACCGGCCGGTGGCGATCATGACGTCATGCCCGCTCGCGACCACCGCCTGCGCAGCCGCCCTAACCTCTGGGGACATGTGGCCATCGTGGTCCACGAGCGTACCGTCAACGTCCAATGCGATCATGAGTTTGTTGTTGTCATTTGGCTGGTCATCGATGCCAGCAACTGGAGTGTCAGTCAAAATAGTCATGGTTCCAGTAGAGCAGACACCTCTGACACCGCACTAGGACCGAGGACACAGCAAGGGATTAACGCCGCGTGAACACTCCGGGCCACCCCATGGGCGCCACCCTTCCTCGCGAGACCCCGCCTTACGGACAATTCACCCTCGCGCGCGTGGGTGAATTGTCCGGTGGAGGGTGAAACGCGATGAGCTTTTCCACATAGCCCCACCTGTCAGGCCCACTCACCCCCTGCGCCGTCAAAAGTTGTTTCCATGAAAGAAACAACCGAGTTCCTGGTGTCCGCCCAACAAAGAGCCAACACGGGAGATATCCGTTCCCTCAGCAGGCGATTTACGAAGGGTGAACTGGTGAGAGTGCGCAAAGGGGTCTATATGGACAAGAGCCGATGGATCTCCCTGAAGCCTTGGGAGCGCTACTCCGCGACTGCCAGGGCAGTAGCTTTGGAACTCCCTTCTGCCCATTTCTGCTATGAGACAGCAGCCGTACTTTGGGGCTTACAAGTCGTCGGAATCCCAACGCACATCCACGTGGCCAATTCGGCGTCCAGCCACGCTGGTTCCAGACGACCCACCACCAAGGCCGCCGCAGACGCGAAGTCTGGCAGCACAGGATTGGAAGGCATCAGGAGCTATGGACTCTATCGCCATGCCTACCGGGTAGGCGTAGTGCAATTGAAAGGACTAACCGTCGCGGACCTTCACTCAACAGCGGCTGACGTCATGGCCCGGCTTCCCTTCGCACGGGCGGTGGTTCTAGCGGATCATGCCATCAGCCAAGCAAGGTTCGGAACTTCGGCCGCCAGCGTCGAAGAGCTGCATCATGCAGGGGGAAGGCTGGCATCCGGCGCCAAGAGAAGGTGGGTCAGCTCAGTACTGGACTTCGCCGACGCTCGCTCGGGCTCAGCCGGTGAGTCCCTGAGCCGTGCCCAGATGCATCTACTTGGTTTTCCAGCCCCCGAGCTTCAGACCGAATTCCATGACGCCCTGGGATTCGTTGCCCGGCCCGATTTTTACTGGCGGAAGCTGAAGATTATTGGCGAGTTCGACGGGGATGCAAAGTACCTCAATGACGAGTACCTCAACGGTGGAACTGCACGTGAAGCCGTGCTCAAAGAGAAGAAACGAGAAGACAGGCTCCGTGCCATGGGTTTCCAGGTGGTGCGGTGGGACTGGGCAACAGCAATCAGGCCGGAGAAGATCCTCGCAAAACTCGAAGCAGCGGGTCTTCCTCGGACAAGAAACCCCGCCTTACGGACAATTCACCCTCGCGCGCGTGGGTGAATTGTCCGTAAGACGGGGATCCGCGCCGAAACCTACAGGACCGGCAAAACCTCAAGCCCGCCAAGGTACTTCTGCAGGGCCTTGGGAACGTTGACCGAGCCGTCCGGGTTCTGGTGGTGCTCCAGCAGGGCCACGATCCAGCGGGTGGTGGCCAGGGTGCCGTTCAGGGTCGCCACGGCACGGGTGCCCTTGGCCACGCCGTCCTCGTTGATCACGCGTTCGCGGATGTTGAGGCGGCGGGCCTGGAACGTGGTGCAGTTGGAGGTGGACGTGAGCTCACGGTAGGCATTCTGGGTGGGAACCCAGGCTTCGCAATCGAACTTGCGGGCAGCGGACATGCCGAGGTCGCCCGCAGCTGTGTCGATCACCCGGTAGGGAAGCTCGCACTTGGCCAGCATTTCCTCTTCCCAAGCGAGCAGGCGTTCGTGTTCCGCGGCTGCTTCTTCAACCGTGGTGTAGATGAACATCTCCACTTTGTTGAACTGGTGTACGCGGATGATGCCACGGGTGTCCTTGCCGTGCGAACCGGCCTCGCGGCGGTAGCAGGAGCTTTGGCCGGCGTAGCGGATGGGACCGGAAGAGAGGTCCAGGATCTCGTCCGCGTGGTAGCCGGCGAGGGCCACCTCCGAGGTTCCCACAAGGTAAAGGTCGTCTTCAGCGAGACGGTAGATCTCGGCGTCGTGCTTTACATCGAACCCGGTACCCTGCATGGTCTCCGGACGCACCAAGGTGGGGGTGATCATCGGGACGAAGCCAGCCTCGATCGCCTGGTCCATGGCCATCTGCAGCAGCGCCATTTCCAAGCGGGCACCCACGCCACGCAGGAAGTAGAAGCGCGCGCCAGAGACCTTGGCGCCGCGTTCCATGTCGATCGCGCCGATCAGTTCGCCGATTTCCAAGTGGTCCTTCGGCTCGAAATCCGTGAATTCGCGCGGCGTGCCCACCGTCTTGACCACGACGTAGTCGTCCTCGCCGCCCTCGGGAACGCCATCGACGATCAGGTTGGGGATGGCGCGGAGCAGTTCTTCCTGCTTGGCCTGGGCAGCAGCAGCTTCAGCGGAAGCGGCCTTCACCGAGTTGGCCAGTTCCTTGACCTCGGCCAGCAGGGCCTGCTTTTCCTCGCCCTTTGCCTGGGCAACCTTCTTGCCGAAGGCGTTCTGCTCGGCCCGGAGGGTTTCATGGCGGATCAGCGCGGCGCGGCGGTCGGAGTCTGCGGAGATGATCGCGTCCACAACGGACTCGTCGGCGCCACGGGCGCGCTGGCTGGCACGGAACTTGTCCGGATTTTCGCTGAGGTCTTTTACGTCGATCACCACACAAGAGTATCGAATCTGCGGTGCACGCCCAGGACGATAGTGTTGGAGCACCATGAGCGACTGGATCCTGTACGTGATTCTCGCTGGGGGCGTGGCCTTTGCCGTCTCCAGTTGGTGGGGTGTGCGCCGGTTGAGAGCCCGTCACATCAGGAGCGCGGTTCGGGAGGACACCCACAAGCCGGAGCCAGGGCACCAGAAGGTTGCGGTGATTCTCAACCCGGTGAAAAACAAGTCTCTCGAGGCCCGCCAAGCGATTATCGATGCCTGCGACCTCGCCGGTTGGGACAGCCCGAAGTTCTTTGAAACCACTGTGGAGGACCCTGGTTACGGGCAGTCGCGCCAAGCGCTGGAGTACGGGGCCGACGTCGTTCTTGCGTGCGGCGGCGACGGTACAGTGCGTGTGGTGGCTGAGTCGCTGGCGCATAAGGGCGTGGCGATGGGCCTCATTCCGCTGGGCACCGGCAACCTCCTGGCTCGCAACGTCGAACTGGACGTCACCGACATCGCCGACTGCATCCAGATCGCCCTCTTTGGGCACCAGCGTTTTATTGATACCGCAAGCATGGCCATAGACAACGGCATTACCGGAGAATCGTCCACCCACACGTTCCTTGTGATCGCCGGTATGGGCCTGGATGCCGAGGTTGTGGGCGATACCAAGGAAGACCTGAAGAAGACCGTGGGTTGGCTGGCCTATACAGAGGCCGGAGTCCGGCATCTGCCCGGCCGCCGCAAGCGTGTCACCATCACCATGGATGACCAGCCGGAACAGGCCCGGAAAATCCGGAGTGTGCTTTTCGCCAATTGCGGCCTGATTCCTGGCGGCATCGATTTCATTCCGGAAGCCATGATCGACGACGGCATGCTGGACATCGTCGTCATGAGCCCGCGCAGCGCGTTCGGATGGATCGCGATGTACGCGAAGATCCTGTTCAAGCACAAACGGAATTTGCCGGTGATGAATTTCTATCGCTCCGGCAAGGTCACCATCCGCAGCCAGGAACCCATGGCGACGCAACTCGACGGCGACCCCGCGGGCGAGGCCACGGAGGTCACCGTCCAGGTCCAGCCGGGTTCGCTATTGGTGCGGGTACCGAAAGCTCAAACCCTCTAGACTGCACCCTTTTCGGGTTGGGCCGCATTTGCTGCGGCTGCTTCGGCCGCCGCCTTCGCCGCGGCCCGGGCCTCGGCCTGCTCACGGATCATCGCTTGTTCTTCTTCAAAACGGAGTCGATCCGCGCGGTCAGCTTCGTCGCCGTCCCAGTCGTCCTTGTTCTCGCCGGAAGGCTTGGGATTGACGATCATGCCTTGGCCGTCTTTGTCGTCCCGGTGGACAGACATGACCGCTCCCTTCTTTTGGGCATTCATCCATCGTTTATGGATCAGGCAAGCATACGCACAGTTGCATCAACGCGAAAGGGGTTGAAGGTTCAATAATTTAGCGCCGGACCCAGCGCAGCCTAGCCCTTAAGAATCGATTGAACCCACGCATGAGCGGAGGCAAAGGCAGCGTCCGAAGTATGTGGGGCAACCACCGCAGCCTGCTTGTCGGCGCGCGCATATGAGCCAAGGAAACGGGTTGCCGGGCTGATTCTGTGGAGACCTGCCAAAGCATCAGCAACACGGGAATCCGACGCATGACCGTCGGCATCGATGCTGAAGAAATAGTGGCCAAGGTACTGGCCGGTGGGGCGCGATTCGATCCGGCTCAGGTTGACCCCCCGCGAAGCGAACTGGTCAAGGATTTCCATGAGGGCACCGGGGTGGTCCTCCGGCAGCGGGACAACAACCGTCGTCTTATCCGCACCCGTGCGTTCGGGCAAGGGACCCGGACGGCTCACCAGGATAAAGCGGGTGACTGCATCCGGGTTGTCGCCGATGTTTTCGGCCAGAACGTTAAGCCCAGGCTGCTCCCCCGCAATCAACGGTGCGCAAATGGCGGCGTCGTAATGGGCGTCTCCTTCCAGGAGTCCCATGGCCGCTGCCGCGGTAGAGGAACCGGGGACGTAATCCGCGTTCGGAATATTTTCCTCCACCCAGAGGCGGCATTGGGCCCATGCGTGGCCGTGTGTGGAGATGCGCTTTATGTTGGCAAGCACGACGCCGGGCCTCGCCACCAGCACGAACGTAATAGGCACCAGGGCCTCGCGGATGATCCGGAGTTCGGGGCCGGTGGCAATGGCATCCAGGGTCGCCGTCACGCCACCCTCCACCGAGTTTTCGATGGGAACCATGGCGGCGTCCGCCTCACCGTTGCGAACCCGCTCGAGCGCCGTGTTCACGTTGGTGCAAGGAATGCGGGAGGCATCAGCGGCGCCAGGGACCTGCATGAGGGCGGTCTCCGTGAACGTTCCCTCAGGGCCCAGGAACGTATAGGTCGGTGCTGACATTGAATATTCCTTGCTGGTTATATGCGCGGGTCGGGCTGCCGAAGGTTAGAGAACCACTGGCTTGAGACCGTTGTCCGACACCATTGGCCGGCCGGCTTCGAACCACATGTCCATCCCACCGGCCACGTTCACGGCTGAGTAGCCCTGGCCCACCAGCCACTGGACCACGCGGAAGGAACGGCCACCGGTACGGCAGATGACGAAGAGGTCGTCATCGGGATCAAGTTCATCCAAGCGGGCCGGCAGTTGGTCCATAGGGATATGCCGTGCGCCCTCAACGTGTCCGGCAACCCATTCATAGTCCTCGCGAACGTCCAGGATGCTGGCATCAGCCGGAATATCGCCCACAGGCACGGTTTCGAAGTCGCTCATGGCGGTTCCTTCCCATCGATTCAGATCATCATCCAGCCTAGTCGCAGCAGCCGCGAAGCGGGACGTCGCTTGCGCCCCGCGGTTGCGGCACTAAGACTGGGACGCAGAGACTCCCTTGAATCGGCTGTTAGGAGCAGGACCATGGCGGCTGGCCAACCCACCATCCTCGCAACATCCGGCGGTTACAAGCCTGGCAGCCGGACCCGCATCGAGTTCGACCACCTCATGCACTACGCCGTGGAGTTGTCCGGGGTAAGTGGGCGCGCACCCCGCGTGACCCATATCGGTACTGCATCAGGTGACCAACGCTGGTGGGCGGCAGAGATGGATCAGGCAGCCCGCATTGCCGGGTTTGATTTCGCTCATCTCAACCTCTTCACCATGCCCAATATTGAGGACCCTGAAGCGCATCTTCTGGAGCAGGACGTGGTGTGGGTCCACGGTGGTTCGGTGGTCAACCTGCTTGCCGTATGGCGGGCACACGGCCTGGATGGCATTTTGCGGAAGGCCTGGGAAAGCGGCGTGGTCCTGGCCGGGGTTTCCGCGGGTTCCATCTGTTGGTTCAAGGGCGGCGTGACGGATTCCTTCGGCCCTGAATTGCAGCCGGTGACCAATGCGCTTGGCTTCCTTCCCTACGCCAACGGCGTCCACTATGACTCCGAACCCCGCCGCGCTCCTGCCATCCACAAGCTCGTGGCCAACGGCACGCTGGGAGAGGCGCATTGCACGGACGACGGTGTGGGGCTGGTTTACCAGGGCACCGAGCTCGTGGAGGTAGTGTCCGAAGTAAAGAACAAGGCCGCTTTCCGGGTCACTGCAGGTGCTGGCGAGAGCGTGGACGCCATCGCTGTGGAGGAACGGTTGGAGTCTCGTTTCCTTGGTTGATCTTTCCCTGCAAGCCCTCAACGCTGTGGCGCTTCGGGATGCCCTCGCAACCGGCGAGCTGTCGGCAAGGGATGCCATCGGCCATTTCCTGTCCGTCATCGAGGCCCGCAACAGGCACTTGGGCGCCTTCATTACCATTACCGCAGAGCAAGCGATGGCCGACGCCGGCACGGCGGACAACCTGCATGCGCAGCTCTCCCGCGCGCACCGCCTTTCCGAGTTGCCCCTCCTGCACGGCATGCCCCTCGCTTTCAAAGACCTTACGGACGTAGCCGGCGTTCCCACCACCCACGGCAGCGCCGCCCTGGAGCACAAACCCGCACCTGAGGATGGCGCCCTCGCAGCCACCCTGAAGGGCCAAGGCGTCATCTCGCTGGGCAAAACCCAGGTTCCGGAGTTCGGGCTCACCGCGTACAGCGAAAACCGCATCGCACCGCCGTCGCGCAATCCCCACTCCTTAAGCCGAAGTTCCGGAGGGTCTTCGGGCGGAAGCGCAGCGGCCGTGGCGGCTGGCATGGTTCCTTTCGCTCCCGGGACGGACGGCGGCGGTTCCATTCGGATTCCGGCAGGCGCCTGTGGCCTGGTGGGGCTCAAGCCGGGGCGCGGCATGGTGCCATCCGGAGCAAACGCGGGTGACGCAGCTAAATTGGTGGTCGCCGGACCGCTGGCACGTACGGCGGCGGACGCTGCCCTGCTGATGGACGCGCTGGTCCCCCGCGAACAAGCGCCCGACGGCGGTTATCTCGCCAACGTTGGCCAGGCGCCAACGCCACTGAAAGTGGGCGTGAGCCTGGATAGCCCGTGGGCCGGAGTCTTCCCTTTCGAGGTGGAACAGGAAGCATTGGACGGCCTTGCGCGGGGAATCAAGCTGCTTGAAGAGGCCGGCCACCGCGTCGCGGAAGCGGAGATCCGCTACGACAACCGCTACCCGGAGGCGTTCACCGCAGCCTGGACTGCCGGCGTCGGGAGTGCCCGGATAGCACCCCAGCGCGAGGCGCTCCTGACCCCGCTCACCCGGACGTTCCGTCGTCGTGCGCAGCAGCGCAGCGCGTTGAAGGTCAATGAGGCCCTCGTTTTCCTGCGGCAGTTCGAGCACGACACGATCGCACAATATGCGCAGTGGGACGTCATCCTCATGCCCACGCTGGCTCAGACACCACGCCCGATCGGCTGGTTCACGGGCGGCGGCCACAGCAGTGAGCCCTGGCCCAGCGAATGGGCGGGCGACGCAGACGAGGATTACAGAAGACAATGCGAGTACGCGCCTTGGTCCTCCATGGTCAATGTGTGTGGATTGCCGGCGATCAGCATCCCCGTCCATGTGACAACCAGTGGCCTTCCGATGGGCATCCAGGTGATCGGTAAACCTGGATCTGAGCTGCAGCTTCTTCAGCTCGCGGCGGTTTTGGAGGCCTTTCAGTAAGCGGGCTTGGATGGTTGTCTACCATATGGAAAGTGGTTGCCATGGGCATCCATCGATGTGACAATGCCCGCAGTCAATGCCAGCATTGAGGAAATGAGCACACCTCTAACCACGGCTACGCCCCAAAAACCATCGGGCGATACGTCATTCTTCGGCCACCCAAAGATGCTGGCCAGCCTCTTCTCCGTGGAGATGTGGGAGCGATTCTCCTTCTACGGCATGCAGGGCATCCTGCTTTACTACATGTACTTCAGCGCCGAGCAGGGCGGGTTGTCGATCGACAAGGGCCTCGCCGCTGGCTTGGTTGGCGCTTATGGTGGTGGCGTCTACCTGTCCACCATCCTGGGCGCATGGCTCGCAGACCGTATCTTCGGTTCCGAAAAGGTCCTCTTCGGCTCGGCCCTCATGATCATGGCGGGCCACATTGCCTTGGCTCTCCTGCCCGGTATTCCCGGACTGATCGCCGGCCTTGTTTTGGTGGGCATCGGATCCGGCGGCCTGAAAGCCAATGCCACCGCGCTGGTTGGCAGCCTGTACGGCGAGAAGGACGAACGCCGCGACGCCGGCTTCTCCATCTTCTACATGGGCATCAACATTGGAGGACTCATCGGCCCCCTGGTCACAGGCTGGCTCCAGGAGAGCAACGGCTTCCACTGGGGCTTCGGCGCAGCAGCCGTGGGCATGGCGATCGGGCTTGTCATCTACTCGCTGGGCCGCAGCAAGCTCCCCGAGGAAGCCCACCGGGTTCCCAACCCGCTCCCGGCTGCTGACCGCACACGGTATGGGCTGATTTTCCTGGGCATCCTCGTGATCATAGGAGTACTGCTCGGCACGGGCACGGTTAACGCCGACAACCTGGCTCGCAGCATGGCTTACGCTGCCATCGGCGCCTCAGTGATCTACCTTTTCCTGATCTTCCGCAGCGCCAAAGTCACAGGCCTGGAGCGCAAACGCGTGCTGGCGTTCATCCCGCTGTACATCGCATCGGCCGCCTTCTGGGCGCTGTTCCAGCAGCAGTTCACCTTCATTGCGGTGTACTCCGAAGAGAAACTGGATCGCAACCTGTTCGGCTGGGAAATGCCGGCGGCCTGGGTCCAGTCCATCAACCCGGTGTTCATCATCATCTTCGCCGGCGTCATGGCTGCCCTGTGGACCAAGTTGGGCACCAAACAGCCAAGTTCCCCGCTGAAATTCTCGGCAGGCCTGCTCATCATGGGGCTGGCCTTCCTCTGCTTCATCCCGCTGGCTGGCGACGGCAAGACCCCGCTGCTGGCGCTTGTGGGAATCCTGTTCCTCTTTACCCTGGCTGAACTCTTCCTCTCCCCCATTGGCCTGTCCGTGAGCACCAAGCTCGCCCCGCAGGCCTTCCACACCCAAATGGTGGCGCTGTTCTTCCTGTCCGTCTCACTGGGCACCACGCTGGCAGGCATCCTTGCCGGCCTCTACAACCCCGACGACGAACTCCCGTACTTCCTGGGCATTGGCGGCGTGGCTGTGGTGTTGGCTATGGCACTCGCTGCTGGATCCCCGGCTATCAAGAAGCTGATGGGCGGCGTGCGGTAGCTGGCGGCGGGTGACCGATCCAGTTTGCGCTTAACAACGACGGCGGCCCTTACCTTCGGTGGGAATCCCACCTAACGTAAGGGTCGCCGTCGTACGCGTTTGCTTGGTAGCGGCAGCTGCTGCCTAGTAGTTATACCTGCTAGTAGTTGTACCTGCTGGAAGCCCCGATCGCAGCAAAGAAGAAGATCAAGACGACCACCGTGATCGCCACGCCGACGTAACCCATGATCAGGCCGGCAATCGCCATGCCCTTGCCCGCCGGTTCGCGGTTGAGGGCAAGGTGGCCAAGGATCACAGCTGCGATCTGCGGCAGGATGAAGAACCCAAAGCCAACAAACGTGGCAATGCCGCAGCACATGCTAGCGATGCTCAGGCCCTTGGGCTGCGTGGGCATGGCGTAATACGCGGGCTGGCCGTAAGGGTTCTGCTGGCCATAGGGCTGCTGCTGGTACGGGCTCTGGTTGTACTGGCCTTGGTTGTATTGGCTCTGGTTATAGGGGCTGGGGGGCTGGCCATACGGCGATGGGCCCGGCTGGCTGTAATCACCGGGCGTGTACGAGCCCTGGCTGGCTGCGCCCTGATTGGCGCCGCTCTGGCCGCCGCCGCTCTGGCTTGTGGGCGGCAGCGGCTGCGTGTAGAAGTCGTCCTGGCCCTGGGCGTTCTGCGTGTAGGCGCCCTGATCGTACGGCGGAAGCGGCTGCGTCTGTGAGGTCTGCTCCGGCGCGCTGAATTCGGCCGGCGGGATGTACTGCGGCGGTTCGTAGCCCGCCGGTTTGTCCTCGTTGCCCTTGGATGGTTGATCTGACATGGGAATCCCCCTCGCTAAGTCCTTGTTTCCCACCCTACCGCCGCCACGTGCGCCGCATAAGGCGACCCGCTTTCCGGTTCCGCCCAGTGTCGGGGCAGGCGTCCCAGGGTGTGGGACGGGCGACCGGGGCGGAATCCTCCCACTAAAGCCGCCGCTCGTAAACGCGAGGTAAATCTTTGGCTCATCCGGCGCCACATCGCCGCCATTCTGCGTCACAGGGGCCGGATCGCGGGACATTTCCTGTCAGGGGGCGCGGTGGTCTGGCATGCTGGACGACATGGCTAGCCGAGCGGGCACAGTTGCCCTTCCCCAGGACCTTGTTGACATCACAGCCCTGCTGGACGCGTACTTCGACGTCACCCCTGATTTGGGCGATCCCGCGCAACGCGTAGCGTTTGGAACGTCGGGCCACCGCGGATCCAGCTTGAAGTCGTCGTTTAACGAGCCGCACATCCTCGCGATCACGCAGGCAATCGTTGAATACCGTGGCCGCCAGGGCATCACCGGGCCGCTATTCATCGGGCGCGACACCCACGCCCTGAGCGAGCCCGCGCAGAACTCCGCGCTGGAGGTACTGGCCGCCAACGGCGTGACCGTCCTGGTGGACGCCCGCCACGGTTACACCCCGACGCCGGCGCTGAGCCACGCAATCCTCAAGTACAACCGCGAAGCCGCGCCGGGCACACCCCAGGCTGATGGCATCGTGGTCACTCCGAGCCACAACCCGCCCGGCGACGGTGGTTTCAAGTACAACCCCCCGCACGGCGGACCGGCCGACACCGACGCCACAGGATGGATCGCCGAGCGCGCCAACCAGCTCCTTGAGAACGGCCTCCGCGGCGTCAAGCGCATTCCGTTGAACGATGCTTTGAACGCAGAAACCACCGGAAAGTTCGACTTCCTCAGCAGCTATGTTGATGATCTCCCATCCGTCCTGGACCTTGACGCCATCCGCAACGCCGGTGTCCGCATCGGCGCCGATCCCATGGGCGGTGCGTCCGTTGACTACTGGGGCGAGATCGGTGAACGCCACCAGCTCAACCTGACGGTCGTGAACCCCACCGTCGACCCGCAGTGGGCTTTCATGACCCTGGACTGGGACGAGAAGATCCGCATGGACTGCTCCTCGCCTTCCGCGATGGCCTCACTCATCAAGCGCATGTCACTGGGTGCGGATGGTACCGCCGCCTACGACGTCGCCACGGGTAACGACGCCGACGCCGACCGCCACGGCATCGTCACGCCGGACGGTGGACTCATGAACCCGAACCACTACCTCGCCGTCGCCATCGATTACTTGTACCGCAACCGCAGCGGCTGGAATCCCGAATCCGTGGTCGGCAAGACGCTGGTTTCGTCCTCGATCATCGACCGCGTAGCTGCAGGGCTCGGCCGCAAGCTGGTTGAAGTTCCCGTCGGCTTCAAGTGGTTCGTGCCGGGCCTGCTCTCCGGCGAGGGCGCGTTCGGTGGCGAGGAATCGGCCGGCGCCTCCTTTAACAAGCGCGACGGCAGTGTGTGGACCACGGACAAAGACGGCATCCTCTTGGCCCTGCTGGCCTCGGAAATCACGGCTGTCACAGGTAAATCCCCGTCGCAGCTGTACAAGGGACTCACGGACCAGTTCGGCGCACCCGTCTACGCCCGAATCGATGCCGCTGCCACGCGCGAGCAGAAGGCCAAGCTGGGTAAGCTCTCCGCCGCGGACGTCACCGCTACTTCCCTTGCCGGCGAAGACATCACCGCCAAGCTCACGGAAGCCCCCGGCAATGGAGCTTCAATCGGCGGCCTGAAGGTTGTTACCGAGAACGCATGGTTTGCGGCCCGCCCCTCCGGCACCGAGGACGTCTACAAGATCTACGCCGAGTCCTTCAAGGGCGCAGATCACCTGGCCAAGGTGCAGGAGGAAGCCAAGGCTTTGGTGGATGGGGTAATTGCGTAGCCTCTGATTCACGTCCTTAGGCGGGTTATAGGACAAAACGTGTGTAAATCCCGGGTGTGTCATGTGCGTCCGGCCCAGCCTTTGCGGTCCCAGAGGCCTTCCTCGGCGCTGAGTCCGGTGCTGTAGAGCTCGGGCCCGGGTTCCTGCTCGATCGGGGTCCTGGTTTCGGTCTTGGCCGGGTGGTGGTGCTGGGCTTTGATGAGTTTCGCCGGTGGCAGGGGCTGTTCGCTGTGGAGGTAGAGGTACCACTCGATCGCCCGTTTGCGGTGCTCTTCGCTCATGCCCCGGTGGGCCCGCAGCAGTAACCGGAGTTGGGCGTTGGTGCCGCCTTCAATGCGGTTGGTGGTCGAGGCGATCTGGAGGCCGGCGAACTCGGCGCGCAGGTAGGTGAAAAGTGTCCCGGCCTGGCTGAGCCGTTCCAACAGCCGGTAGGCCTTACGGAGCCTGTCGTGGGTGTACCACCAGGTTTGATTCGCCCTGACCCACCCGGGCACAACGGCGCTGCCGTTGCGATAGGTGCGGGCTTTGACCAGGTTCCCGTAGCTCTGGTGCCAGTCATGGAGCCCGCCCAGCCACGCGGCGGCTTCGGCCGCGGTGGTGATCCTCGTTAGGGCGCGCCCGAGCCGCAGCAACGCCTTGCCCGCCTCAGTCCTGGGCCGGCCGGTCAGGTAGGTGCGGACGTTGCGTTGGACGTGGACCAGGCACCGCTGAACCGCGGTCTCACTCCAGCACTCGGACAGGGCCGCTGCGATGCCGGAGCCACCATCGGTGACCACGACGGTGGGGGCGGGGAACCGTGCGAGCAGGGCAGCCCACGCGGCCTTCTTCTCGGTATCGCACCACTGCCAACCCAGCACGTAATCCCCGGCCACAGCGATCAAACAGCACCACGAGCCCACATAAATCCCGTCGACCTGGACCTGGTCATGGACCTCGCCCGTGGCCGGAATCTTCGGGGCGATGTTCCAGCACCACCCTGTTCGGCGCCGGAAGGAACGGGCGGTGCCGAACGAGGTTGCCGCGGACTGGTTTGACGTGCCCAGCAGCCAGCCCAGGAACGCATCCAATTCAGCCCGGCGGCTCACATCGGGACGTTCACCCGAGCGGCTCGCCCCGCACTCCAGGCACCGGTACCGCTGCTTCCCGGCAGCTGTTTTCCCGTTCCGAACCAGCCCGCGACCACAAATCAAACACTCCGGAGATATGCAAGCACCCCAGCCACCCTAAGCTTCAAAAGCTTAGCTAACCCGGATTTCCCCCGCGATCACTGGAATGCAAGCCCCTCCCATACACACGTTTTGTCCTATAACCCCCTTAGGCGGTTTGCGAGTCCTCAGCTTCTGCGGCGTCCTGCGTCCAGAGCCTGAGGATGCGTCGGATGGTGTGGTTGCCTTCCGGCGCCATGTCCACCAGTGCCACTTGGTCAAGCACGACGACGTCTCCCGGCTTTGGGCGCTTGCCGTCGTGATGCGAGATGTGCGGCCGGTAGCGTTCGAGGACGTAGTTCGGCGTAGCGATGCGCCCGCCCACGCTGACCACGGCGTCGAAAAGTTCCTCGTGCAGGCCCTGGAGCAGCGGGTTTTGTTCCACCAAGCTCACGGGAATCGACCCCATGTGGCCGAAGCCCGCTTCTTCGCCAATGATCAGTGGCGTTCCGAGCGCTCCCTGGACGGGTGCTTCGGCCAAGTCAGCGAGGACATTGGCGACGTCGGCACTCACGTCAGTTCCGACGTCGAACCTTAACAACGTGATGTGAAGCGGCCAGTCGCTGCGCGGAAATACCAGCCCTGGCCGCACGGGCTCCGTAAATGCCACCCAGATGAGGTTCCGCATAGGCATAGTTTGCCACTCAGCGGGTCAGAACTGACGGGATCTGCGAGAGGGATGCCGAAAAAGCCGCAGGAAGTGAGAGAACATCCAAACCCCCCGGATCCTCGCTCACATCGTGGCCATTAAACGCCGATGCTCTCGCACATCACAGCCTGCGAGAGCATCGGCGGAACAGCAGGAAAGACTAAACGGTACGAACAACCTCTTCGTATGCGAACTTCGGCTTTGCTTCGCCCCAGGCGTCCGGGCCGGGCTGGCCGATGTTGACCACCAGGAAGCTCTTCTGGTCGCCGGCAGGGAAGAACTCGGCGTCAATGGCAGCGAAATCAGCGCCGGTCATCGGGCCGGCCGCAAAACCGAGCGAGCGCACGGCGAGAATGAAGTAGCCGGCCTGCAGGTGGGCGTTGTTGTTGCCAGTGGTTGCGGCGAAGGCGGGGTCGGCATCGTACATGGCCTTGGGGGCGCCGTAGGCGGGGAGGAACTTGTCCCACTGACCCTGCCAATCGGTGTCGTAGGACAGGATGGCGACCAGCGGAGCCGAGGCGGTCTTGGCCTGGTTGCCCTTGGAGAGCGCGTCAACCAGTTTGGCGCGGGCCTCGTCCGAGCGGACGTAGGTCACGCGGAGGGGCTGGGAGTTGAAGGCGGTGGGGCCAAACTTGGTGAGCTCGTAGATGGCGCGGGCCTGCTCGTCGGTGACCTCACCGGCAAAGCTGTTCGCGGTACGGGCTTCGGCAAAAATGGCGTCGACTGCTGCGGCGTCAATGACTGCTTCTTCGTGGGCGATCGTCATTCGTGAACCTTTCGCTGGGCCCTTGCCTTGGGGGCGGCTGGGCACTTCTGCTTTCCATGGTTGCAACTTCAAGTTCCCTTGTCCTCTTCCCATGACGGCCCGTGACGTTGCGCACAGTGCATGACTCCGCGTGTCTGATTCATTGCGTTGCGAGGCCCGTTTTGCGCCCCATTTAGCGCGCGAGGCACGTAGAGCGGGCCCCACAATGGCGGTAATGTTGCACCGAATCCCAAATACTCTTCTGAGGAAGGCCCCGCCATGAGCATGCTCGGCACCAAATGGAAGCTCCACGGCAACGGGAAGTCCATCCGGCCCGGCCACGTAGTCTCCCCCGATGAGCGGCTTGCCTGGCCCCTCACTATTGGCATCGGCATGCAGCACGTCGTGGCGATGTTCGGCGCGACGTTCCTGGTTCCGATCATTACCGGCATGCCGCCCGCCACCACCTTGCTCTTCTCAGGCCTTGGCACGCTGCTTTTCCTCATCATCACCAAGGGCCGCGTGCCCAGCTACCTGGGTTCGAGCTTCGCGTTCATCGCACCGATCCTGGCGTCGCAGCAGCAGTACGGCGTTAGTGGCGCGCTGGGCGGCGTGGTGCTTGCCGGCGTCGTGCTGGCGCTTATTGGGGCGATCGTCCAGAAGTTTGGTGCCGAATGGATCAACCGGCTCATGCCGCCGATCGTCACCGGTGCGATTGTGGCGTTGATCGGCCTGAACCTCGCGCCTGCAGCGAAGAACAACTTCGACGCCGCGCCGGTCACCGCGCTGGTAACCCTGGTGACGATCATCCTGGTCAGCGTCCTCTTCCGCGGAATCCTGGGGCGCCTAAGCATCCTGGTGGGTGTTGTGGTGGGTTATCTCGTGGCGATGATGCGCGGCGAGGTCAGCTACGAAAAGATGGACGCGGCCGCGTGGGTGGGCCTGCCCCTGTTCCAGACGCCCGAGTTCCACATCGGCGTTGTGGGCTTGTTCGTGCCGGTGGTGCTGGTGCTGGTGGCCGAGAACGTGGGCCACGTAAAGTCGGTGGCCGCGATGACCGGTCGAAACCTCGACGGCGTCTCCGGCCGAGCGCTGATGGCTGACGGCGCCGCAACGGTACTTGCCGGCCTCGGCGGCGGTTCCGGTACGACAACCTACGCGGAGAACATTGGCGTCATGGCCGCGACCAAGGTCTACTCGACGGCGGCCTACTGGGTGGCGGGTATCTTCGCCATCCTGCTGAGCTTCTCCCCGAAATTCGGCGAACTGATCGCGACCGTCCCACCCGGCGTACTCGGCGGCGCCGCGACCATGCTGTACGGCATGATCGGCGTGCTCGGCGTGAAGATCTGGGTCCAGAACAAGGTCAACTTCTCCAATCCGATCAACCTGACGACCGCCGCTGTTGCCCTGATTATCGGTATTGCGGATTACACGTGGACTATTGGCGAGCTGAAGTTCACGGGCATTGCTTTGGGGTCTGCTGCGGCGCTGGTGATTTACCACGGCATGAAGGGCCTGGCCCGTTGGCGCGGGACCGTGGCTGAACCGGAAATGGAGACGGCGGGGCTGCCGCCTGCGGTCAAGTCGGCTATGAATGCGGCGGCTAAGAGGACGGGGAAGAAGAAATAGGGGGTTAGGCCGCCCCGGCGTCCTCCTCTACCTCAGCCTCCCACCGCAACAAGTCCCCCGGCTGGCATTCAAGGACTTCGCAGAGCGCTTCCAGGGTGGTAAACCGCACCGCCTTTGCCCGCCCGTTCTTCAGCACAGCGAGATTGGCCGGCGTAATCCCAACTTTCTCCGCAAGCACGCCCACGGGCATCTTCCGCTTGGCCAGCATGACGTCGATGTCCACGATGATGGGCATCAGATCACCTCGTCGAGCTCGGAGCGCAAGCGGGCAGCTTCGACGTCGCGGTCAACGGCCTGGGCAAGCAACGCCCGCAGCACCAGCACGAGAAGTGCCACGCCGCCAATCATCAGCGCAGCCCCGCAAATCAACAGCACAATCCCGGGGGCAATATCGCCCGGAGCCAAGATCACCGCGATGCCGAACATCAACACAGCAGCAACGGAAACAGCCCCGAAGATGACGTCCACGAACCGGAAGGCTGCATGGCAAAAGACCGTTCCGCGGCGCACCATCGTGAGCAGACGCCATACGCAGACGGCAACAACCTGCACACAGAGAATCCCCAGGACCACGATCACCAACAGCGCGATCCGTGGACCGTCAGGGGCGCCAGCCTCAACGAGGTCGGCCGAGAACAAGGGCACCATCCACACTTGAACGAAAAGTGAGCCCGCCAAAACCATCGCGATCACAACCCGCAGTGCAAGGATTGCCAGCTTTCCCATCGAGCCTCCTTTATCGATCAACAATATGATTCTATCGATATTCGATCATCAATCAATCGCTCCAGCGGCAAAATTAATACTCAGCTTGCTTACTAAAATGACCTTCCCTAGGCTTGAACAGGTCAGACAAACAACTCTCACAGCGGCGGCCCGCGCTCAAAAAGCAATCCGCCGCGCAATGGAGGAGGAACAATGTCAGAACACACCATCACAGGCAAGAAGGTCGCATTTCTGTTGACGGACGGCGTGGAGCAGGTCGAACTCACCAGCCCCTGGCAAGCCGTGAAGGACGCGGGCGGCCAGCCAACGCTCGTGGCACTTTCAAAGGGAAAGCTGCAGGGATTCAACGGCGTGGAAAAGGGTGACACCTTCGACGTCGATCTCGCAGTAGCCGATGCCAACGCATCGGACTTTGACGCCCTGGTACTCCCCGGCGGCGTGGTAAACGCCGATCACCTCCGCGTGGACAAGGATGCCCAGAACTTCACGCGGGCTTTCTTCGAGCAGCACAAGCCAGTGGCCTCCATCTGCCACGGACCGTGGATCCTGATCGATGCGGGCGTGGTCAAGGGCCGCAACGTCACCTCGTACCACACGCTACAAACCGACCTGAAGAACGCAGGCGCCAACTGGACCGATGAAGAAGTCGTCGTGGACCAAGGCCTTGTCACCAGCCGGAACCCGGACGACCTCCCGGCGTTCAACAGCAAGGTAGTAGAGGAAATCTCCGAGGGCCAGCACGCTGGCCAAACCGCTTAGCGCCACACTCCCGAGGACTTCCCAAGCACGACGTCACAACATAGCGTGATGCCTGACAACCCTTTGGAGGCACGTATGCGAAAAGTTACCGCCGGACTGTTCCACTCCGTGGATGGCGTAGTTCAGGACCCGTTCAAGTTCCAGTTCGACAGCTTCGACGACGAGCTGGGCAAGGGCCTGACCAAGATGATCAACACCGTGGATACGGTGGTTCTGGGCCGCGTCAGCTACCAGGAGTGGGCCGGATATTGGCCGAATGCGTCGCAGGACGAAGACTTTGCCGCCTTCATCAACCCCGTGGAGAAGTTCGTCGCATCCCGCACTCTCTCCGAGCCTCTCGAATGGGAAAACTCGCACCTCATCGATGGGCCGCTGGAGCAGTTCATCACTGACCTGAAAGGGCGAGACGGCGGAGAGATCGCAGTCTGCGGCAGCATCTCCGTGGTACGCCAACTGCTGTTCGCAGGGATCCTGGACGAGTTGACGCTCATGACACACCCCGTGGTGGCAGGCAGCGGCCGGCGGCTTTTCGAGGACGGCGACCCCCTGAACAGGCTCGTCCTCGAGGACCAGTACGCCACGAGCAAGGGCAACGTTGTGAGCACGTACAGCCTGCGAAGGGATTGACCCGCTGCTGTCGTAACGAGACGACGGAACCCCCGCGGCAGGCGGGGGTTCCGTCGTCGTGTGTGTTTAGGAAATTGTTTGCGTCTCGGAAAGTGAAGGGACCTCGACGGCGGCACGCCGGGCCCGCGCGGCCCGCACGAGTCCGCTGGAGACGATCGCCCCCACGACGGCAAGCGCCGCAAGGACTATGAACACGATGTGGTAACCGGCGGCTCCAGGGTTGGCATCCAGGATGGAGCCGTAGACGATGAAAGCGAACATCCCCGGCGCATAACCCACGAGGCATGCGATCCCGAAGGCGGTGCCGCTGGTCTCCTCGGGGATTCCAACCTCATCCATCGGGGCCCAGAACACGCCGCGCATGGTGAAGATGATGAGTGAGAACAGCAGGGTGACGATCATCGCCGGAATCTGGCTCCCCGGATCTGCCGGAAGGAGCAGCAGGACCCCTACTACCGGGATCAGGCTCAAGAACGCCAAGCGGATGTACCGGCTGGCACCCTTGAACACCTTGTCCGCCAGGACGCCGCCGATCGGGCCGCCGAGGATCTTCAGGCCGTACTGGTTGATGATGCCGTAAGCACCGACCAGCGCGACGGGAAGTCCGTAGACGTAGGTCAGATACGGGATGAAATACGTGAGTCCGCAGTAGACGACGTACACCATGAACACGGTGAAGCTCACCCACCAGAGCTGGGGCAGCTTCGCCGCGCGCCAGATTTCAGCGAGACCCGCCTTTTGTTTCCTGGGCGCTGGATTCTCACTTGTCTGGTTGCGAAGCAGCAGGAACAGAAGCACACCGACGGCGATATCAAGGATTGCGTAGAAGGCGATGGCGGCGCGGAAGCCACCAATCCCGGAACCGAGCCAAACGAAGATTCCCAGGGCGGAGAAGGCCACTGCAGTGTCCACTACGCCGCGCCCGCCCTCGAGCAGGCCGAAGAGCCGCCCCTGTTCTTTGGAACCACCGAGCTGGCGGATGCTCTTCAGCAGCGCCGGCCAGACCAGGCAGTCGGAACACACGGCGAGCAGCGCGAAGACCACCAGGAGCGTGCTGAATCCGGGGAAGGTGCTGAGGAACAGACCCAGCGCCCCGCAGCCAACGAGTCCGAGGGGGATGAGGACCCGCGTGGAGAAGCGGTCCGCGAGGTATCCGCCCACGACGAAAAGGGCTGTTGCGACGATCGAATTAACGCTCAGCAGCGTCCCGATCTCAGTATGGCTGAGGCCCATGGCTTCCTGCATGGGAACGTAGAACGCGTCCTTGAGGTTGGAGAGCTTATAGATCGTGCCGCCGGCCATGACGAGCAAGGCAAAGCGGACCCACTTGCTCCAGTCGGTGCTTTTCGTGGTCTTCCCGGGGGCTATCGCGCTCATCGTGCACCTTCCAAGGACTTGTTTGATTCCAGCTGCGACACAGCAACATCGCGCAATGAGGCGAGCAGGCCTTTCACATACTTCACCTGGTCATCGGCCCAGCCGGGTTCGGCAGCGAGCAGTTCCTCCTTGGTCCACCCGGCAGGGATTCCGGTGGTACTGAAATCGCGATATGGGATGAAGGGGTCCTCTCCCTCACCCGCGTGCCGGAATGCAGGCGCGTAGTACAGGTTCTCCTGCTCCAGAGCCAGGGCGATGACCTGCGGCTCGTCTTCGCCAAGCATCAAGAGCTCGAAGAGCATCCGCGCGCCGGGCAGGTCGTCGTCCGGACTTCCCTGGAGTACACCACGGTGGCCAAACCCGTCCCCCTCGGGGAGAATGTGAACACCTTTCAAGTGTGCCTGAAGAATGTGCGGTGCGAGCGTTGACAGGGCGTCCATCGGCCTCTCACAGGCGTTGATCATGTTCCCGAAATCGAACATTGCGTGAAGTCGCGGGTGCGAAATGCGGCGCAACAGCCCCGCAATCTCGGTAGATCGCAACTCCTCGTGCTGCTCAAAGGAGAAATGCAGGCCGTACTCGTCAGCCAGCTCAGCGAGCCAACGCAGGTCCTCCTCTATCCGGGTCAGGACATCGGAGAGTGCGCCTTCGAAGCGCGAGTAGATGCGGATATTCTCGACGCCGAGGATCCCGGCAATGCGGACTGCCTCCTCGACGTCCGCTCGCGCGGTGGTGCTGATCTCCAGGTGGGTACTGAGACGCAGGCTGCGGGCGCGGTCCGCGAACTGGCGCAACCGGTCATCGCTCATCCGGCCCAGGCTCCGCTCCTCGCCATCGAGGACGTGTATGCACACACCAGCCAGGCCATGGCGATGCGCGAAATCGAGCACGTCGTCGGGCGAAAAGTTTCCATAAGTCAGGTTGCCCAGGAGAGCGTACGCATGGCCGAACAGTCGGGCACCGTCGATTCGGTCGATCAGGGTTCGGGCGAGCTCGTCGGTCAGTCGCGGCAGGGAGTCGATCTCCTCTTCATTGAGGCGAGGTTTCAGGAGCGCCTGAAATCGAGTGTCGGCAGGGGGCATGGTTGGCTCCTTGGGGGGCGTGCGAGGGGCGGTGGGGATTGTCACACACCATTTGTACGTGGGTAATGGACGCCGAAAAAGATCCATTATGGACACTGCCGTTAAGTCCATTCAGGGCGTTGCGCCGAGCTTCTCCCAGCGATCCCACGCTGCGGCCATCCTGCCCGCCGCCTCAGCCATATGATCTTCAGCGGTCCCCGCGAACCCGATCAGCAGCGCCGGTGGCAGGCGCCGGGTTACCCGGTATTCGCCGAGGGGGTAGGTGTACACGCCACCCGCTGCGAGCCCTCGGGCCACCTCGATATCGTCCGAAGGTTCCCGAAGCCAGCCCATGACGTGAAGGCCCGCATCCACGCGTTCTGCTTGGATCCGGTGGCTTAATCGCTGATCGATCGCTTCGAGCAGGGCGTCCTGGCGAGCCGCATACAGACGCCGGGTCCGGCGCAGATGTGCATGCAAATGCCCTTCTGAGAGGAAGTCCGTAAGGGCCGCCTGGAGGACCGTCGCGGGCGGCCGGCCAATGATGGAAGATACGGAGGCGAACGGCTCCACCAGATCCTCCGGCAACACGCAGTAACCGAGCCGGATGGATGGCGCGAGTACCTTGCTGAACGAGCCCACAGTGATGACGTGCCTGCTCAGATCCAGTCCGAACAGCGTCGGAAGAGCCTTACCGCGGTAGCGAAGTTCGCTGTCGCAGTCATCCTCCACGATCCAGCTTCCGTTTCGTTCCGCCCAGGCGATCCACTCCGCCCGCCGTGCCGGACTCATTGCCGTGCCGAGCGGATGCTGCCGCGCTGGAGTCAGGCAGGCAAGACGAGCCGGGGACCCGCCGTCGAACTCGTCCGGAAGGACCGCCCCCTCCGCGTCAATGGGGACGCCCTGGACCGGGCAGCCTTGGGACTGGAAGGCGAGCCGTCCGGAAATATGGCCTGGGTCCTCGACGACGACGGTGTCGCCGGCGTCCAGGAGGAGCGCCGCGAGCACATTGAACGCCTGCTGGGCACCGGAGGTGACGATGACCTGTTCCGGCGTGCACCCCAGACCCCTGACATCGTTGACGTAGTCCGCGATCGCTTCCCGCAAGGGACGGTGGCCATGCGGATCGCCGTACCCGTTCATGAACTGCTCTGTGCTGCCGGCATGGCGCCCCAGGAGGCGCTTCCATGTAGCTGCGGGGAAGGCCGAGGCCGCCACCTGGCTGGCGACGAATGATTCCGACTCGGTGGGTGCCCAGGCGTGCGGCGCGTCCCCGGACAGACCGGCGCCCCGTGAAGAGGTGGCCGCTCCGCGTTCGGAGAGCGGTGGCCGGGTCAATGGCTGCCGCGGAGCGTGGTCACTCCATAAGGTGTCGACGTACGTGCCGTCGCCCGCGCGCGAGCGCAGGAAGCCCTCGGCGGTGAGTTGCTCGAACGCCGAGACCACCGTGATCCTGGAAACTCCCAGCTCAGCCACCAGCGTGCGGGTGGAGGGCAGGCGGGTTCCGCTTGGCAGCGATCCTGTCAGGATCTGGGTGCGCAATTGCCCGTAGAGTTGCCGATGCAGGGGCTGGGCCGCGTCGCGGTGGAGCTCGAGTCCGGCAAGGAGACGGCCGCCGGCGCTCTTCATCCCGCGGACCGCAAAGCTGATTTCACTTCTTCCGGGCCTTCAAGTCCGCAACAACCTTCGCGATCCGCCGAGCCCGCGTCTCCTCCGTCTTGGCGTCTCCAATTGGTTCCACGTACCGGCGTTGGGCACTGTAGTTCAGCGTTCCATAGAAGGCCTTGGCCTCGGGCTCAGCCTCAAGGGCCGCAGCAAGATCGTCCGGAACCTCGATCACACGTGGCTGCGTGTCCACTTCCAGGTCCACGTCCACGGTGTCGCCAGCGGACGCGCCGGTCAGGTCCCTGTTCGCGGAACTGACACCCACCATGTATTTCCCACCCATCACCGCGATGCTGCTGCGATAGCTCTGGCCGTTGATGGTCACAACCACTGGGGGCCGCTTGCCGGCATCAAGCGCACTAACTACGTCCTCAGGAACCTCAATGCCGGCCTTGTTGCCATCGCCGACGATGGTCGTGGTGAATTTCATGTCCCAAGTATGCCGTCGGCCACCCGTAGACGCACCCCGCCAGCCGGACTACGTTCGGTATAACCAACTACCAAGTGAACCGAGGAGCGCGAACCATGGACGAGCAGGATCTTCTGGAACGGATTCAGTCACTCGTGGAAGAGGAGCACCGGCTGCGTGACGCAGCGGTGGGCGGGGGAACTGAGGACGACGTGGACGGCGACGGCAGCCGCGCACGCCTGGCGCAGCTCGAGGCTCAACTCGACCAGTGCTGGGACTTGCTCCGCCAGCGCCGGGCCAAGAAGCGTGCTGGTGAGAATCCCGACGACGCCGAACCGCGTCCCATCAGCGAAGTCGAAGGCTACAGGCAGTAGTCCCGCCCGACGACAAGGAGCTACGCCCCCTCAAGCACCTGGCTGGTAGCCCACGCAACGTACTTGGCCGCGTTGGCAACGGCATCTGCGACATCCGGAACGCCATCCTTGCGCTGTGCGACGTCCAACAACTGGGCCGCAGCTACTATCCCGTGTTTGGCGAGATCCTCCGGCGTCACCGTGATTCGGCCTGCCACAGCCACCACGGGAATGCCATGGACGCTTGCGGCGTCGGCCAAGGCGATTGGAGCCTTGCCGGTGAGCGACTGCTCATCCATGGAACCCTCGCCCGTAATCACCAGGTCCGCCTCGCTAAGGTGCGAAGCCAAGCCGGTCAGCCCGGCCACCAGCGCGAAGCCGCCTTCAAGCGCCGAGTCCGTAAAGGCAAGGAACGACGCCGGGAACCCGCCGGCCGCTCCGGCTCCCGGAACGTTGACGTCCCGGCCCGTGGCTTCCCGTAGGAGCGATGCCCAGTTGCGGAGGCCGGCGTCGAGCCTTTCAACAGCATCTTCGTCGGCTCCCTTCTGGGGGCCGAAAACATGAGCGGCGCCTTCCGGCCCGAACAGCGGGTTTTGGACGTCGACGGCGATCCGGAACTTGGCTTGCGAAAGCCGCGGGTCCAGTCCGGAGACATCCAGGGCAACGACGTCGGCGAGCGAACCTCCGCCAAGAGGCACCACATTCCCGGCAGCGTCCAAGGGCTTGAGCCCCAGCGCACGCAAGGCGCCACTACCGGCGTCGGACATTGCCGAACCGCCAAGTCCCAGCACAATCTCGGTGGCCCCGGCGTCGAGCGCCGCAGCGATGAGCTGTCCACAGCCGTAACTGTGGGCCCGCAAAGAATTCTCGGGGGTGGGCTCCATGAAGGCAAGGCCGGAAGCTTGGGCGGTTTCGATGACGGCTGTGGCTCCACCGAAAGAATCTTTGCGGATGGCCCAGGAAGCTCCGACCGGCTTGAGAATTGGACCCACAACGGCGTGGTTCCGCTCATCGTAACCGGCGGCGATAGCGGCATCGAGTGTGCCTTCACCACCGTCAGCTACGGGAAATTGGGTGGTTACGGCGTCCGGATAGACTCGCAGTGCGCCCTCGGCCATGGCTGATGCGGCTTCCGCGGCGGTGAGGGATCCCTTGAACTTATCCGGGGCGATGAGGATACGCATGGGTCCATCTTGCCAGCTTTGCCCGGAAAGCGGTTGCCGGTTACGAAGATTGCGTCACTCGTTCAGCGCGCGAACTGGGGAACCCTCAAGCCACCCCTTGACGTCCTCGAATGCACCGCCATAAAACTGCCGGTAGCTCTCGTGCGTCACATATCCGATGTGCGGCGAGAGCACGGTTCGCGACGAATGAAGCAAGGCATGTCCGGCGGGCAGGGGCTCCTCGTCAAAGACATCCATGGCAGCGCCACGAATCCAGCCCTCTTCCAGCGCCCGGATCAGCGCTGCCTCGTCCACCAGCGGCCCCCGTGCGGTGTTGACCAGAACGCCCTCAGGTCCAAGCAGCCGCAATTCCTCCTCGCCAACAATGCCTTCCGTCCGCTCAGACAAACGCAGATGCAAGGTCACGACGTCGGACTCGCGGAACAGCTCCTCTTTGCCCACCCTTCGGGCACCGGCAGCCTCAGCCGCCTCCGCCGTCAGGTTCTGGCTCCACGCCAAAACATCCATGCCAAAGGCTTTCGCGTAGCCTGCAATCCGCTTCCCGATCTTGCCGAGGCCGACGATTCCCAGCGTCTTGCCTTCGAGTTCAAACCCGACGGCGGTCTGCCAGTCGCCTGCCCTCAGCGAGTTTTCCTCCACAACCAGGTTGCGGGCAAAAGCGAGCAGCAACGCCCATGTCATCTCCGGTGCCGCTGCCGGTGAACCGCCCGTTCCGCACACCAGGATGCCACGCTCCGACGCAGCCTCAAGGTCGATCGCAGCATTGGCCATGCCCGTGGTCACGAGCAGTTTCAGGTTGGTCAATGACTCGAGCACCCGGCGCGGGAAACGCGTCCGTTCGCGCATCGCCACAATGATGTCGAACGGCGCCAAAGCTGCCACAGCCTGCTCTTCGGAAACAAAAGGTGCGCTGAAAACGCTGACCTTCACGCCGTCGTCGAGCAGCGAATCCCAAGGGGCGTAGTCACTGGCAACCTGCTGATAGTCATCAATGATGGCCAAGCGGTAACTCGTCACGTCATTCTCCTCGCGCGGCGGCTGGTGGTAGAAACACCATCTCACGTGCACCGGCGGGTGGGTGCGCATTTTCCGGTAATGCGCTTGACTGGAAATTGAACCCTTCCCGTTCCGAAGGAGATGCGTTGACAGAGCCCAAGATGATGCCAGCCCTTCCCAAGCCCGAGCATCCCCGTCCCCAGCTTCTCCGCGCGAACTGGATGAACCTCAACGGAACCTGGGGTTTTGAGATCGACGCCGGCGACTCGGGTTTGGAGCGCGGACTCGCCAGGCGCGAGCTCACCAGTGAGATCCTGGTGCCGTTTGCCCCGGAATCGGTTCTTTCCGGAATTGAGCACGTGGATTTCATGGAAGCTGTTTGGTACCGACGTACGGTGACCATCCCCCAGGAGTGGGCCGGCCAGAACGTCCTCCTGCACTTCGGCGCCGTGGACCACGACGCGACTGTCTGGGTAAACGGCATTGAAGTGGCCCGCCACAGGGGTGGTTTCACCCCCTTCACCGCCGATCTTGGTGGAGTGGCCGAGCCCGGCACGGAAGCGGTCATCGTTGTCCGTGCACGTGACTCGCGGCACGAAATGCAGGCACGGGGCAAGCAGGCAACCTGGTACAACAACACTCATTGCCAGTACACCCGCACCACGGGAATCTGGCAGACGGTGTGGATGGAAGCTGTCCCGGAGGTCCACGTTAAGCGCCTCCGAATGACTCCCAATCTGGCCGGTTCCAGCATCACGATTGAGGTTCCGATCAGCCGGAACCGCGCAGGGCACACGGTGACTGCTGTCCTCAGCGATGAGGGCGGTACAAATGTGGAATCTACGGCCAGAGCCGACTTGGATCTCACGCCAACATTGCCGCTGCGCATTCCCGCTGGATCCCTGCGCCCTTGGTGCATAGAGGACCCCTTCCTTTACGACCTTGAGGTGACAGTCCGGGATGCTGCCGGAACAGTCGTTGACCGCGTCAGCAGCTACGCGGCCGTTCGTTCAGTAGCCCTTGACGGCAAAGTGGTTCGTCTAAATGGCAAGTCCGTGTTCCAGCGATTGGTGCTGGACCAGGGATATTGGCCGGAGTCACTCATGACCTCGCCGGATGACGCTGCGTTGGTCAAGGACATCGAGTTGTCCATGGCGGCAGGATTCAACGGTGCACGACTCCACCAGAAAGTGTTCGAAGAGCGCTTCCTCTACCACGCAGACCGGCTCGGTTACCTGGTCTGGGGCGAGTTCGGCGACTGGGGCGTCTCCGGAGGAGGAACCATTGGCCACAACCAGAAGCCAACAGCGAGTTTCGTAGCCCAATGGCTTGAGGTGCTACAACGCGACTTCAACCATCCCTCGATCATCGGATGGTGCCCGCTCAACGAAACGCACCAGATCCTGCACGATCGGCTCACGGTATTGGATGACGTCACGCAGGCCATGTTCCTTGCCACGAAATTGGCCGACCCCACACGGCCTGTCATCGACGCATCCGGATACTCCCACCGCATCCGCGAAAGCGACATCTACGATTCCCATTCCTACGAGCAGAATCCGGAGCAGTTCCGGATTGAGCAGCAGGGCCTTTCGGACGGGAAACCATTTGTAAACCGGAATCCACAGGGCGAAGAATACTCCGTGCCTTACGCTGGCCAGCCGTACTTCGTCTCCGAATTCGGCGGCATTTGGTGGAATGAAACGGAGGCTCGCCAAGCAGCGCCAGAAGCGGGCCTCGGAACGGATGTTTCGACGTCGTGGGGTTACGGCCAGCGCGTCAGCAGCGAGGAAGAGTTCTACGCCCGGTTCGACGGACTATGTGGCGTGCTCCTGGATAACCCGGACATGTTTGGTTACTGCTATACGCAGCTGACGGATGTCTTCCAGGAAAAGAATGGCATCTTCACTTTCGATCGCGGAGCCAAGTTCGATCTCGAGCGGATCCGGGCCAGCCAGGTCCGTAAGGCAGCCATCGAAGCCCGCCGAGATGGCATTTGATGACAATGTTGCAGCCTGGGACTGTCATCAAATGCCACTTCGACGCGAAGCGTCGCCCTAAACCCACTGCCCCCGGCGCACCATGACGTCCTTCAGCAAGTCCAGCCGGTCGGACACAATTCCGTCAACGCCAAGGTCCAGAAGTCGTTCCATCTCCGCGGAATCGTTGATGGTCCAGACGTGAACCTGCACGCCCACGCGGTGCGCGCGACGAACAAAACCGGCAGTTACCACCGGAAACCGGCCGTACCGGACCGGCACCTGGAAAGCGTCGACGCCGCTGAGCACCTTGCGGGCCAGGCCCGCCGGCAGCACGGATCCAAGAAGTACGAAAAGCGCCGTCAGGGTGCTTCCAGCCGAAGAAGCGGTCCGCTGGCTGAGGAGTTTCAACACTGCACGTCGACGCCGGTCGGAGAAACTCGTCACCAACACCCGGTCATGGATGCCGTGCTTCTCGATAGCTTCGGCCATCGATTTAACGGAATTCCAGTCCTTCACGTCCAGGTTCAGGCGGGCATCGGGAAACGCAGCTACGAGCTCGTCAAAAGTCGGCACAGGTTCCACTCCGCCGATGCGGGCCTTGGCTACCTCGTCTGCCGTTAATTCGGCGATCCGCCCGGATGAATCCGTGACCCGGTCCAGGGAAGCATCATGGAAAACGAGCAGGACGCCGTCTGAAGTGGTGTGTACGTCGGTTTCAAGGTGCAAAGTGCCCAGCTCAACCGCGGCCCTAAACGCAGTCAGGGAGTTCTCCATCCCATGCAGGGAGAATCCCCGGTGGGCAAAGGCCACCGGGCCCACAGTGCCATCCTTGCGGAGGAAATATGGCAGCGTCACACCCGAAGCGTAGCCCATCTCGCATAGGCGCCTACGCTTCCTCGGTGACCGTCACCTTCTCCAGTGGGACCACGGCCACCCCATCGCTGACGTGCACCAGCGTACGGCCGCGACCGCCGTCGAGCTCCACCCAAACTGCCGTTGCGTCGCCGGTAACGGCGTCCACTATGCCGGCCGATTCGTACCCGGGCGTTAGGGTCACGCTCACGCGGTCGCCTTGGCGAAGCGACCTCCAGTGGTGATCCGGTTCGATCCGCCGCAACGGAGCGGTGTTGAAGTCGTTGATCCTACGCTTGGCCATGATTCCCCTACATCCAACAAGCAAAACGTGTCTGTGGCTGAGAGCCTACGGGCGCAAGTTGAACGCGGGTTGTATGGAGACTGGGAAGTTGGTGACAGCTTTGCGGAGCATCAGGGCTGCCAAACTAGTGGCATGACTGTATTGATTGCCGGGTGCGGTGACCTTGGAACCGAAGCAGGACTGCGTTTCGCAGAGCTGGGCCATGACGTGATCGGGCTTCGCCGTTCCCCGGAAAAGCTCCCGGCGGGGATACAAGGCATGCGCGCGGACCTCGCACTTGGAGTCCCGGTCATCCCAGCAGATGTGAACATCGTTGTGGTCGCAATCGCCGCCGATTCTTCCACCGAGGAAGCATACCGGGCCGCGTACATAGACGGCCTCCGAAATATTCTGGATGCCTTGGATCGTGATTCTGTTGAACCGGAACGCATCTTGTTCGTCTCCTCCACAGCCGTCTATAAGGACTCCGACGGAGCGGTGGTGGACGAGACCACACCCACCGAGCCCACGCGCTTCAGTGGCAAAGTCCTGGTGGAGGCTGAAAATATGCTCCTTACCCGCACCCGGGAAACGGAAACTCAACCCATCGTCCTTCGGCTCGGCGGCATTTACGGTCCCGGGCGGACTCGACTGATCGACCAAGTCCGCTCAGGGCAAGCCGTGATTCCGGCGAGCCCCCGGCACACCAACCGTGTTCACAGGGACGACGCCGCGGCCATGATCGTGCACCTCACCACGATGGACCGGGACCCGGATCCGGTCTACGTAGGCGTGGACGACCACGCGGCCGAGATGGGTGACGTCATGCGGTTTCTTGCTTTGGAAATGGGAAACCCGGAACCACCAATGGCGTCGGAAGACCAACACGGCGGCCCCGGGGACAAGCGCTGCTCCAACCAGAGGCTTCGCGAAACTGGCTTCGAGTTCGCCTTCCCCACTTACGTTGAGGGCTACCGCGCCGTGCTGGCTGGCCAGGGTGTACGCCACCCGTGACGCAGCCACGTGTCTTTCGTGCCTGACGTTGCTAGACCGTTTGCTCCGTTAGTTTCGCCTCGAGGATCTGCGCCACTCCGTCGTCGTCGAAGTGGGGCGCCTGCTGCCCCGCAGCGAGGATCGCTTCCGGGTGGCCGCTGGCCATCGCGTAGCCGTGACCGGCCCAGCGGAGCATTTCGATGTCGTTGGGCATATCCCCGAATGCAACGACGTCGGCGGCGTCGATCCCCAGAGACTCGGCGTACTTCGCGAGGGTGACGGCCTTGTTGATGCCGGGCACTGACATCTCGAGCATTGCGGTGCGCGGTGCCGAGTGCGTCGTGCTGACCAGATGGGCCACGGCAGGCTGAACTTCGGCAAGGAATTCGTCCGGGGTGCCTTTGCGGGTTATGGCGAGGAACTTCACGACGGCGTCATCCGCCGTCAGCGTCTGGTCCAGCGGTGCGGGGGTGAACTCCGCAAGCAGCTCGCTTGTTTCGTTCTCGAGGAAGCCCGGCTCCAGTTGGAAACCAGTCAGCGTTTCCACGGCGAACAAAGCATCCGGCCGGAGGGACTTGATGATGCGGCGCGCCTCGAAGATGGATTCAATGTCCAATGTGCACGAGGAAATGGGCTTCTCAGTTTCGAGATCCCAGACCACTGCGCCGTTGGAACAGATCACGATACCGCTGTGCCCCAGTTGTTCCTGGAGCGGGTACAACCACCGCGGGGGGCGGCCCGTTACGAACACAAGCTCCACCCCGGCGTCTCGGCATGCTTTGAATGCCTTGACGGTCCGATCACTGATCTTGCCGTCATGACCGAGGATGGTGCCGTCAATATCACTTGCTACGAGACGCATCATGTCAGTCTACGTGGCTGTTGAGAACCCAAATGCCGCAGCTAACGCTCGAACATGCCAGTGATGGTTCCGCGCGCCAACGTATGCGCAGGAAGGACTGAGGCAAGTATGCGCGCCTCGGAATCCTTTGCGATGCCCAGGTCCTCCACGTCCAGCGCATGTACAGCCACTACGTAACGATGCGGTCCATGCCCTCTGGGAGGCGCCGCCCCAACATAGCCGCTGCGGCCGCCGTCGTTCTTTAACTGGAGCGCACCGGCAGGCAACGCGTGGCCGCCCTTGCCCCCGGAACCGGCCGGAAGACTTGATACCTCAGGAGGAATATTAAGTACGGCCCAATGCCAGTAGCCCCCAGGGCCGGGAGCGTCGGGATCCCACATGGTGACCGCGAAACTCCTGGTTCCGTCCGGAGCTCCGCTCCAGCTCAGCTGCGGAGATATGTCTTGGCCGCCCGCACCCAGAATCCCGCTCCGCTGATCGGGGCCGAGAGTATCGCCGTCGTTGAACGACTCGCTCGCAACCTGTAATTCGTGGTCTTGCATGCGCACCTCCTCTTGGCCGGACTACACCGGCAAATGTTCTGGCTGGCAACAGTTTTAGCTGGCAACAGCCCGGTGGTTGAGCTCAGCCCGTGTGGGCGGATTGGCGCCGGCGCGGGACACCGTGACCGCGGCGGCACGGGTCGCATGATCCATGATGGCGGCGAGGGTTTCAGCCGGCATGGCTCTGAGTGCCCCACGGTTTTGCGCACCGTCCAGCCCGCGGTCCACTATTGCTGACAGCAGCCCCGCCATGAACGAATCGCCGGCACCAACGGTATCCACCACCGTCACGTTAGGCGCCGGGACCTGGGTCTCGCCGATGGCCGTGATTCCCCACGGACCACGCGCACCCCGCGTCACCACCACCAGCGCGGGTCCTCCCGTACCTCCCAGCGACAACCAGCGGCGTGCCGATTCCAGCGGATCAACGCCCGGATAGAGCCATTCAAGATCTTCGTCGGAAGCCTTCACGACGTCGGAGAGCACCACAAAGCGTTCGGCCTGCCGCCGTGCGTAATCGCGATCGGTAATGATGCTGGGGCGGCAGTTGGGATCGAAGCTTATGGTGCTGCTCGGGTGGGCATGCTCGACGGCTGCAAGCACGTCCGCGGCACCGGGCTCCAAAGCCGTGGCTATTGAACCTGTATGCAGCAAGGTGGCTCCCTGCAGCATGAGCGGCAACCGCTCGCCGAGGCCCGGCAAATCCCAGGTGAGATCGAAGGCGTAGGTGGCGGCGCCGTCGTCGTCGATCACTGCGGTGGCTATGCTCGTGGGTTTGCCGTCGGGCGGAAGGGGGACCATCACGGAACTGGACCGCAGGTGCGCCGCAACGGAATCGCCGTACGCGTCCTGGCCAAAACGCCCGATGAACTGCACGGGGTGATCCAAACGCGCCAAGCCAACGGCGACGTTGAGCGGACTGCCGCCAACGTGCGCCTCGATTCCGCTGGGGCGCTGCACAACGTCAACCAAGGCCTCGCCAATCACAGTCAGCATGGGACCACTCTGCCAGAGGAAGGGCGGCCGCTACCAGTGATTCAGGAGAGCAGGCGTTGTACCAATTCGCGGCATTTCTTGTAAGCCACGGCCTTTGGATCTATGAGATCGAAGTGATCCCCTGGGACACGCAGCAATTGCGCTGCGCTGCCGGCTGCTGTTGCCGCGGCGACGTAGGCCTCGGACTGGCTGACCGGAACGTCCTCGTCGTCGGTAGCGTGGACGGCGAAAACCGGAACATCAATAGGCAGGGAACTCATGGGATCCGCGTATTTATGCCTTTTGGGGTATCTTGCAGAATCGCCGCCCATGAGGTTGCAGACGGCACCGTTGCTGAGGTTCAGTTTTTCGGCTGCAGCCAGGTTCAGCAAGCCGGACTGGCTGACGACGCCCGTCAGGTGGACGGCATTATCCTCCGGTGCACGCACCAGTTGACGGTCGGCGTCGGGCGTTCCGATGGCCGAGAGGCGCTGCCGTCCGGCGGCCCACACAGCCAGGTGACCGCCGGCGGAGTGACCCAAGGCCACTACCTTGCCAAGGTGGAGCTCGTGCTTTCCCGCGATTTCGGCGAGATGGTCAATGCCGGCCAGGATGTCTTCGAATGTATGGGGCCAACCACCGCCGTTGCCGGCCCGCCGGTATTCAAGGTTCCAGGCGGTAATTCCATGCGCCGCGAGGTCGCGGGCCAGGGGCTCGCCGAGCTCGGCGCCGTACTGTGAGCGCCAGTAGCCGCCATGGATCACCACCGCGACACCACCCTTGACGGCTGACGCGCCGCGATGGTTTCCGTTGTTCGGTTCAGGTATGAAGAGTTCGCCCCATTGACTGGGGTGTTCGCCGTAGCTGTACTTGTGCCGCAACATTGCGCCCTCCTTTGTACCGAGCCTATCGTGACGTCCCGCAACTTTGGCTAGGGCACCCCGACGGCGGGTGGCCCGCGCCAGTGTCGGACCCGCCCCGTAAGCTGGGGGCATGGCAAGCAATTGGGACAGCCTGGACCAGGACCAGCGCGATGCAGTGGACGCGAACGTGGCGCTCTATGAGCGTGTTCGCCCTGCCCTGAAGCGGGTCACGCGGGATGTGCTGCTGACCCTAAGGGACATGCTCAACGACGCCGAGGTCACTCCCCTGTTTGTTACCGGGCGGACCAAAACAGTGGAATCGTTCCGCGAAAAAATCTCACGCACGGATGATCCTCTGGAGCCGGGCGGCCCACGTGTACTCAAATTCCCGGACCCTTTCCGCACCTTGAATGACATGGTGGGCATCCGAGTCATCACCAAATTGCCTGCCGAGAACGCAGCCGTAGCCAACATCATCAAGAGGCAGCGCCAGCTCTTCGACTGCCGTGGAGACCGCGAGAAGGACATCGGTTCCATCGAATCGGGCACGTACGGTTACTCCAGCCGGCACCTCATCCTGCGAACCATCCAGAATGAGGCCGTCAAGGAGTATCAGCATGTCTTCAACCCGGACATGCCTGCCAACGGCAGCTACTTCTTCGAGTGCCAGATCCGCACGGTCTTTGCGCACGCCTGGAGCGAGATCGAGCACGATATCCGGTTCAAGGCGGAGGATCCGCGTGCATGGACCCCGCATTTCGACCGCCAGTTCACAGCCACTGCGGCCATGTTGGAAACCGTGGAAAGTGCCTTCGCGGACCTCCATGAGCGGTACGAAGAGGTCAGAAGCTATTGGGACCTGCACGGCGAGGGTGCTTCCCCGCTGACTCCCAACCGCGTGCGGGACGTCTGGCGTACGCTCCTGCCTCACGTTGACCGTAAAGTTGATGACGACTGGGGGTGGGCTGCCGAACTCCTGGCCGCCCACGGACTCACCAAAACCGTGGAACTCGCGGGGCTCCTTAGCGCCAACCGGATCACGGAGGTCCGCAAAGCCCTGGATCACCGCTACTCCCCGGGCCCCGACCGCCTCCTGGATGACCTCCTGCTGTGGCAGTACGGAACCGAACACATTGACCTCACCGCTGAGGCGCCCGACGTCGTTCCGCACCCGCGGCGCGATAGCCTCCAGCGGCGTCTGAAGCAGATTGAGCGTTACCGCCAGACTGCACTGTAAGGACGCCATGACTCCCGAGCAACTCATGTCATTGCGGGTGACTTTCCGCTCGCCCCGCCGCCTGCTGACGGAATCCCTGGCCGGACTGGTGGTTGCACTGGCGCTCATCCCGGAGGCCATCGCGTTCTCGATCATTGCGGGCGTCGATCCCAGGGTCGGGTTGTTCGCATCCTTCACCATGGGCGTCGTGACGGCCCTTGTTGGTGGTCGGCCAGCCATGATCTCTGCGGCGACAGGGGCTGTCGCCTTGGTCATCGCTCCCGTGATGAAGGAGTACGGACTCGACTACCTGATCGCCACGATCATCCTGGCGGGTATCTTCCAGATCATCCTCGCTGTCCTGGGTGTTACCCGGCTCATGCGCTTCATTCCGCGGTCGGTGATGATCGGCTTCGTGAACGCACTGGCTATTTTGGTGTTCATCTCGCAGATGCCCGAACTCTTCAATGTCCCTTGGATGGTGTATCCGATTGTTGCCGTGGGTCTCGTCATGGTCTTTGGCCTGCCTCGCCTGACCACGGCCATTCCCGCACCCCTCGTGGCGATCGTGGTCATCACCCTGGTTACCGTTCTGGGGCACATCGACGTTCCAACGGTTAGCGACAAAGGCGAGCTCCCACACAGCCTGCCCGGGTTCTTCCTGCCCAATGTCCCGCTGAATCTGGAAACGTTCCGGATCATTGCGCCTTTCGCATTGTCCATGGCCCTTGTTGGCCTGCTGGAATCACTCCTGACAGCCAAGCTCGTGGACGACATCACGGACACACGATCAAATAAGACCCGCGTTTCCTGGGGCCAGGGAGTGGCTAACATCGTCACAGGTTTCCTTGGTGGGCTGGGTGGTTGCGCCGTGATCGGACAGACCATGATCAACGTCAAAGGATCCGGCGCGCGGAGCCGGCTTTCCACTTTCTTGGCCGGAGTCTTCCTGCTGGTTCTGGTGGTTGTCCTGGGCGACGTTGTGGGGATGATTCCCATGGCGGCCCTTGTTGCCGTGATGATCTTCGTTTCCCTGATTACCTTCAACTGGCACTCTGTTCGGCCATCCACCTTGAAGCGCCTGCCCAAATCGGAGACCGCCGTCATGCTGATCACTGTTGCCGCTGTTGTGGCAACGCACAATTTGGCGGTGGGTGTCGGCGTCGGCGTCTTGACCGCGATGGTGTTGTTTGCGCGGCGGGTGGCGCACTTCGCTACCGTCGAGAGGACGGAACTGGAACTCAACGGTGAAACCGTGGCCACCTACACGGTGGATGGCGAGCTCTTCTTCGCTTCCTCCAATGATCTGTACACCCAGTTCGACTACGCAAAAGATTCCTCGGAAGGCATAGATCGCGTGGTGATCGATCTGCACGCTTCGCACCTCTGGGACGCATCAACTATTGCGGTACTGGATTCCGTCACCGAGAAGTACCGGAATCACGGCCGCGAGGTGGAGTTCATTGGTCTGAACGAGGCAAGCGTTCGGATGCGCGAACGGCTCGCGGGAAAGCTGAACGACTGACCCGACGCCTTCGAAACAGCGGTCATCTGACATATACGCCCCATTCAAAGTAACGAACTCGGTCATGCCCGCGGACCAATGTGAGCATGGATAAATGCTTGAGGCAACGAATTCCCAGACAGAGACTTCAGGGGCCGCGGCTCCCGTCAACCCGGCTCTCGCCGCAGAGGCCAGGATCGCGCGGATAGCCGTGACGGTTTTCCCACTCCTGGTTGTGCTGGCTGGCGTACTCGGATTCCTCCTTCCGGAACTCTTGAAGCCCATGGGCGTCGCCGTTCCTTATTTGCTGGGCGTCATCATGTTCTGCATGGGCCTCACGCTGACGCCGCCCGACTTCGCTTCTGTGGCGCGGCGTCCTTGGGCTGTTGCACTCGGCATCGTGGCGCACTACGTGATCATGCCCGGGGCCGGCTGGTTGATTGCCGTCCTGCTTCAGCTTCCGCCCGAGCTCGCCGTCGGCCTTATTCTTGTGGGCTGCGCACCGTCCGGTACGGCGTCCAACGTGATGGCGTTCCTGGCCAAAGGCGACGTCGCACTGTCGGTGGCTGTCGCCTCGGTTTCCACGTTGATCGCTCCCGTCGTCACGCCTGCCCTGACTCTCCTGCTGGCCGGTTCGTTCCTGCACATTGATGCTGGCGCCATGGTGCTGGATATCGTAAAGACCGTGTTGCTTCCGGTCATCGCAGGCCTGCTCGCCCGACTCTTCCTGTCCAGGCTCGTCGCGAAGGTGCTGCCGGCACTTCCGTGGGCGTCCGCCGTCGTGATTTCACTGATCGTGGCTATCGTCGTGGCCGGCAGCGCCAGCAAGATCGTTGCAGCCGGCGCCATCGTGTTCCTGGCGGTCGTCCTCCACAATGGCTTTGGGCTGGGCCTGGGTTATCTCGCCGGTAAACTGGGCCGCCTGGATGACAAAGCCCGCCGCGCTCTGGCATTCGAGGTTGGCATGCAGAACTCGGGCTTGGCCGCGACCCTTGCCACGGCGCACTTCAGTCCACTGGCTGCGCTGCCCTCCGCCGTCTTCTCGCTGTGGCACAACATCTCCGGCGCGATTGTGGCGGCATGGCTGGCCCGCCGCCCGCTGAAGGACTAGCGTCCCGCGGGCTCGCGTCCCCGGGCTCGCGTCCCGCAGCTCGACTTATACCTGCTTCAACCAGTTGGACACCCCTTGACGCAATTAGTTGTGAACGTTAACAATTACGGAAGCCAACAAGTAGCCAACCGGGAAGATCATTCAATGAAGAACTGGGCAGGAAACCTTGAGTATTCGTCCGCAGAAGTCCAGCGGCCCACCTCCGTGGACCAGCTGCGCGGGCTGGTGGCGAACGCGCCGCGGATCAAGGCCCTTGGTTCCCGTCACTCGTTCAACAACGTCGCAGACACCGATGGCATGCACCTTCTCCTGGATGCATTGCCCCAGGAAATCTCACTTGATCCCGGCAAGGGCACCGTCAAAGTCAGCGGCGGTATCAGCTATGGCGCACTGTGCCGGGCGGTCGAGGAACAGGGTTATGCCATCCACAACCTCGCTTCGCTCCCCCACATCTCGGTTGCGGGAGCAATCCAAACCGGAACGCACGGCAGTGGCGTCGGCAATCCCTCCTTGGCTGGCGCCGTCGAAAGCATTGACCTGGTGCGGGCAAATGGCGAGCTGGTGACGCTTAGGCCGGACGACGACGAATTCCTCGCCAGCGTTGTGGGACTCGGCGCCCTGGGGATCGTCACAGGACTGGAACTGGCCGTCCGGCCGAGCTACCAGATGCGGCAGCGCGTACTCACGGGCCTGCCGTGGGACCGGGCGCTGGCCGATTTCGTGAACATCGCGTCGGCCGCCTACAGCGTCAGCTTCTTCACGGACTACACCGGCGACGCCATCCCGCAGGTGTGGTTCAAAGCCCTGGATACCGAGCCAGCCCTGCCCGACCTCTTCGGTGCAAGCGCGGCTACTGCCGCTCTGCACCCGCTGCCCGGGATGTCGGCGGAGAACTGCACGGGTCAGCTGGACGAGCCCGGCAAATGGCTGGACCGCCTGCCGCACTTCCGCCACGAATTCACGCCGAGCAACGGTGAGGAACTGCAGAGCGAATTCCTCCTGCCCCTGGAGCATGCACCTGCGGCTCTTCAAGCTGTCCGAGAGCTCGCGGACAAGCTGGCACCCCTGCTGTTCATCTCCGAAATCCGTACAGTAGCGGCCGACGAATTCTGGCTCAGCCCGTTCTACCGGCAACAAAGCGTGGCCCTCCACTTCACATGGAAGCCACTGCAGGCCCAGGTGGAAGCGGTACTCCCGGAAGTTGAGGAAGCACTGCGTCCCTTCGGCGCGAGGCCACACTGGGGCAAGCTCTTCACGCCAAGCCTGTACGACTTCGCCACTCTCTACCCACGCTTCGAGGACTTCTGCAGCCTCGCCGCCACCAACGACCCCTCGGGCAAGTTCCGCAACGCCCAGTTGGACAGCATTTTGGGAGCCACAACCTCGTTGCTTGGCGGCTGATCCGTTGCTGTCCACCACGGAATAGCAGGTTAGCGACGTCCCACGGCCCTCCTGACCAAACGCGCACGACGACGGCGGCCCGGCTCCCCGCGAAGGGCTGGACCGCCGTCGTGGTTAAGTCGGCCGGACTACTGGATGTGCGCCAATACGGCTCCCGCGGTCACCACCCCGCCGGGTGCCGAGAGCACCGCGGAGAGCGTGCCTGCACGGTGGGCTGCCACCTGCGTTTCCATCTTCATGGCCTCGACTACCAGTAACGGATCGCCTGCAGAAACCTCGGTGCCGGGCTCCACGAGCCACTTCACCACGGTGCCGGCCATGCTGGAGACCAGGGCTGATTCCGCTGGCGCGGGTCCCCCGGAATCGGACGCTCCCGCGTCATCACCCTGCAACCCCGTGACCACCGAGCCTGACGGAAGTGCCTGCCCTGACCGGGCCCAACCCTCCAGCAGATCAGCCGGGAGTCCCACCGCGAGCCGCTTGCCGTCGACGTCCACGGTGATGGTCCGCCGCACGCCGCCAGGGGCAACCACGTTGTATTCGGGATCAACGGGGATCTGATCTGCAAAGTCCGTCTCGATCCACCGGGTGTGAACATTCAACCCGGCTACGGACGTAAAGTCATCGGACTCCACAACGGCGCGGTGGAACGGCAACACGGTGGGCAGTCCGGTGATCTCCATTTCCGCAAGTGCACGGCGTGCGCGGCGCAGCGCTTGCTGGCGGTCGGCGCCAGTAACAATCAATTTGGCCAGGAGCGAATCGAACTGCGGTGCAATAAACGAGCCCGCGCGGACGCCGGTGTCCAGGCGAATGCCGGGGCCGGTGGGCGCTTGGAACGATGCCACTGTCCCCGGGGAAGGCAGGAATCCGCGGCCAACGTCCTCTGCGTTGATGCGGAACTCGAAGGAATGGCCCCGTGCGATGGGATCCTCGGAAATGCTCAAGGGCAGGCCGGCTGCAACACGGAACTGCTCCTGAACAAGGTCAATCCCAGCCGTTTCCTCGGTAATAGGGTGCTCAACCTGCAGGCGCGTGTTTACCTCAAGGAAGGCCACGGCCCCATCCGCGGAGACGAGGAATTCGACCGTCCCGGCGCCGTAGTAGCCGGCCTCGCGGACGATTGCTTTGGCTGCGTCATAGATCTGTTGCTGCTGGGACTGGGTGAGGAACGGCGCAGGCGCCTCTTCCACGAGCTTTTGGTGACGGCGTTGAAGGGAGCAATCGCGCGTACCCACCACAACGACGTTGCCATGGGTATCCGCAATGACCTGCGCTTCCACGTGCCGAGGCCTGTCAAGGTACTGTTCAACGAAGCATTCCCCACGGCCGAACGCTGTGATGGCTTCTCGCACTGCGGAGTCGAAAGCCTCCTCCACTTCGGCGAGTTCGCGGACAACCTTGAGCCCGCGGCCACCGCCGCCAAAGGCCGCCTTGATGGCCACCGGCAGTCCGTGTTCCTCGGCAAAAGCCCGGGCTTCAGCAGCAGTGGCAACCGGCCCATCGCTGCCGGCCACAAGGGGGGCACCAGCACGGACAGCGATCTCGCGGGCCGTGATCTTGTTGCCCAACTGTCGGATCGACTCCGGTGACGGACCGATCCACTCGAGTCCGGCGTCGAGGACTGCTTGCGCGAAGTCGGCGTTCTCGGAAAGGAAACCGTACCCGGGGTGGACGGCGTCAGCACCCGACTGTTTGGCAACGGATAGCAGCTTCGCGACGTTGAGGTAGGTCTCAGCAGGGCTGTTTCCTACCAGGCTGTAGGCCTCATCCGCGGCACCCACATGCATTGCGTCGGCGTCGATGTCCGCATAGACGGCCACGGACGAAATGCCGGCGTCATCGCAGGCTCGGGCGACTCGAACAGCGATTTCTCCGCGGTTCGCAATCAGGACCTTTCGCATCAAATACTCACTTCTCTGGGGTCTTGGTGAAGTCGGGGGAATCGGGGACCATCCGGAACCGGATCCGTCCGCCAATGGGGACCTGCCCGGCAAGGTCAAGGTGTTCGTCGCGAACAACGCCGATCACGGGGTAACCACCGGTGATGGGGTGGTCGGCCAGGAACAGCACGGGGAGGCCGGCGGGCGGGATCTGGAGGGCACCGGCCATGGTCCCCTCACTGGGAAGTTCACCCTCGCGGGCGCGCTGGAGAGGAGTACCGTCCAGTCGCATGCCCACGCGGTTGGATTGTGGCGTGACCAGCCATTCCTGGCTTGTTAGGGACTCGATGGCGGACTGATCGAACCAATCAGCACGGGGTCCCGGAACCATATCGAGAACGGTGACATTGGCACCCGGAAATTCCGGTTGCAGCTCCGGGCTTCCAACCGCAGTAGACGCCGTGGCGTCGCCCGCCGGGAGCTCCTGCCCGACCACCAATGGCGCAGGACCGATCCCCGACATCGTATCGGCCGAACGACTCCCCAGGACTTCGGGAACCGCTATGCCACCGCGGATTGCAACATAGTTCCGGAAACCGGCCTCGGGCGGTCCAACAGTAAGGACTTCGCTGTCGAGCAACGCGAATGGAGCAGCCATGGGGACGCTGCGCACTGCGTCCTGGACGCCGCCGTCAGACTCTTCGAATTCAACCGACGACGGCGACTGGACCGTTAGGGTGGCGGGCGCACCTGTCACGGCAATCACTTGGTCGCCGACTGCCTCCAACGTAAGCCCGCCATTGACGGTTTCGATGGCTGCGGCCGACGAACTGTTGCCGACAAGACGGTTGGCCCGCCGGAGCGATGCCCGATCCAACGCGCCGGCCGCCGAGACCCCCAAAGCCCCGTAGCCTCTGCGGCCAAGGTCCTCGATAAGGCTTTGAGCGCCGGGGTTGAGTACCCGTAATCCGGAGTCCGTGTGGTGATCCGAGTCGGGTTCAGCTTGATGCGCCGCACTGGCCGTGACAACCTCCCGAACAGCCCGGTACTGCACCCTGTCACCGGGCCGAACCAGGGCCGGTTGCGGACGGTCGAGGTCCCACATCCGGGCTCCCGTTCGGCCAATCAGCTGCCAACCGCCGGGAGAGCGCCGGGGATAGACAGCCGAGTACTGGCCGCCGAGGGCCACGGATCCAGCGGGAACAGCCGTGCGGGGTGAAGGGCGGCGGGGAACCGTGAGGACTTCATTCTCGCCCACCATGTAGCCGAATCCGGGAGCGAAGCCAGCGAAGGCAACAGTCCAAATCTGGCCGGTGTGGGCCGCAATCACGCCCTCCACGCTCAGCCCGGTGAGCTCCGCGACATCGGCGAGGTCATCGCCGTCGTACACGGTATCGATGACGACCAGCCCGGAATCGGTAACGTCCGTTGCGACGAGTTCCAGTTCGAGCAACCGGGCGCCGATGGCCCGGGTTGCCGCTGCGGATTCGCCAACGACCATAACTGTTTCGGCTGCTGCCAGGACGTCTACCTGGCCAGGGAGCGGAGACTTGTAGAGCATGTCCTGCAAGGCCAGTACGTCCTGCAGCCCATCCAGCTCCGCAAGGACGGCACGTGTGCCGACGGGTCGCACGGACCGGACCCTCTTTGCGGTGGTCGTTTGCTTCGCGGTGGTCGTTTGCTTCGCGGTGGTCGTTTGCATCACGGTCTCCATCATCCGCTTCGTCGCCAATTAGGCGGCCGACTCCTGCAGCAGGCGAAGGTCTTCTTCAGGCTTCGGATCCCGGCCCAGGAGCATACCCACGATCGTGACTACGGCTGTCAGGACGAGGTACCCGGCGATCAAATACCAGCCGCCGGATGCCGCGCCGTAGAGGGCGGTGAAGATGATGGGCGCAACAGCTCCACCAATCACGCCGGCAAGGGTGTAGGCCAGGGAGCTGCCGGCATAGCGCAGGCGGGCTGGGAACTGCTCAGTGATGAAGGCGGCCTGCGGGCCATACATGAACGCGTGCAGCGCCAAACCGATCACCGTGCCGATGGTCAGCATAACCACTGACTTGCCCTGGATCATGAGGAAGAACAGGGGAATATAGACGGCTGTGGCGGCTGCTGTGACGCCGTAGACAAGGCGGCGGTTGAAGCGGTCGGTAAGAGCGCCGGCCAACGGAATGAGGAACAGCTGGAATGCGGATCCGATGAGGATGGCTGCCAGGACATTACCCGTGGTCATGCCAAGTTGCTTGGTGGCGTACACCGCAACAAACACGGTGAAAAGCGCGTAGAGGACGTCCGGGCAGACCCGGGAGAGCGCTGCTGAAACCAAGGCCTTGGGTTCAGTGGTGAAGACCTCTTTGATGGGTGCTTTGGGTCGTTCGCCGTGGGCCTGGATTGCCTTGAAGACCGGGGTTTCTTCGAGCTTGAGGCGGATGATCAGGCCAAAGACCACCAGGACTGCGGATGCCAGGAAGGCGACGCGCCAGCCCCAGGAAAGGAAGGCCTCGTTGCTGAGTGAAGCAGCCAAGATGGCGAGGACGCCATTGGCCATCAGGTTGCCCGCAGGCGGGCCGATCTGTGCAGCGGAGGACCAGAAGCCACGCTTGTTGGGGTCGCCGAATTCACTGGACAGCAGAACCGCTCCGCCCCATTCGCCGCCTACCCCGATGCCCTGGGCGAGGCGAAGAAGAACCAGAATGGTGGGCGCCGCCACGCCGATGACTGAGTAATCGGGCAGCGCACCTATGAGTACGGTCGCGACGCCGATAAGCACCAGCGTGAATACCAGGACGTACTTGCGGCCAATCTTGTCGCCCAAACGCCCGAAGATGACGCCGCCGATCGGGCGGGCCAAGTAGCCCACCGCGAAAGCTGAGAAGGAGAGCAACAGTGCAACGAACTCGTCGTTGCCGGGGAAGAAGATCTTGGGAAAGACGAGGGCCGAAGCCACGGAGTAGATAGCGAAGTCATAGTATTCAAGCGATGTGCCGGTGAGGCTGGCTATGTATGCCTTGAGGGCGCCGGCCGGTGGCTTCCTTGTCACGGCCTTGGCTGCGTTGGTGCTGGTCATGGTTTCCTCCGGGGGGATGAGGGGTGTGCTGCGGGGCCTGGTTCAAACAGGTCTAGAGGAACGAGCCGATGCTGACGCCGGCGTCGTCGAGAGCGGACTTCACTGCAGTGGCCATCGCGACGGCCCCCGGTGAGTCACCATGCACGCAGATGCTCTCTGCGCGGATCTTCAGGATGGAACCATCGATCGTCCTGACGGACTGTTCGGTGGCCATTCGCAAAACGTGTTCCGCCACTTCGGCGGGGTCATGCAGGACGGCGCCTGGCTGTGAGCGCGAGACGAGGGTTCCGTCCGGGCTGTAGGCGCGGTCCGCGAACGCTTCGGCAACGCCACGAAGGCCGGCTTCCTCAGCGAGGCGCAGGACTTCGGAACCGGGAAGGCCGAGAATCGGAAGGTTGGGGTCAACCGATTTCACGGCGTCGACGACGGCCTTTGCCTGCGCCGTGTGCTTGACGATGGCGTTGTAGAGGCCGCCATGGGGCTTCACGTACTGGACGCTCGCACCCGTCGTGGCAGCCAGCGCCTGCAGGGCCCCGATCTGGTAAACGACGTCGTCGGCCAGCTCCATGGGATCAACGTCCAGGAAGCGACGGCCGAATCCTGCAAGATCCCGGTAGCCTACGTGGGCGCCAATCACGACGCCGGCCTCAGCCGCCTTTTTGCAGGTGCTGCGAATAACGCTGGGGTCGCCAGCATGGAATCCGCACGCAACGTTGGCACTGGAAACGGATTCGAACATGGCTGAGTCGTCGCCCAGCGTCCAACGTCCGAAGGATTCTCCGACGTCGCTGTTCAGGTCGATGACTGCCATGGTGTGATTCCTGCCTCGTGATGTGCGTTACATCAAGGATGCACCAGATTTCTGGATTGTTCAACAATCCAGCGATCCTAATTTTTGGCAATCGTGTAATTTTGGTGTCATGGCCAGTGCAGATCAGGAACCACGGGGAAAAGCCGGCATCGACGGCGCTGGCGCCCGCATGCGCCTCCGACTGCCCTCGGTTGCCGAGAGGGTTGCCGAAGAACTGCGCTACCAACTGGCCGAGGGCTTCCTCGTGCCAGGTGCCAAGCTCACGGAAGCCACTATCGCCGAGGACCTGGGGGTTTCGCGCAACACCGTCCGTGAAGCATTCGCCGAACTGGCCAGCGAGCGTCTGCTGGTGCGGCAACCGAACCGGGGCGTCTATGTGGCCACGTTGGAAGCTGGCGACATTCACGATGTCTACACCGTGCGCAGGGCCATCGAGGTCAGCTCCATCCGGGCCGGCGGCTCTCCAGAGCGCATCGCCGCGGTGAGGGCCGCCGTCGAGGAGGGAAAGCGCGCAGCAGCGGCAGACGATAACGAAGGCCTCGGCAGCGCCAACCAGCATTTCCATGGGGCCATCGTTGCCTTGGCCGAAAGCGGGAGGCTGAACTCGATCATGGCCCAAGTGCTCGCTGAGATGCGTCTTTACTTCCACAAGGCCACCATGAACGCGCACTTCTACAGCGACTGGCTAAAGGAAAACGAGCAGATCTGCTCGGCACTCGAATCCGGCGACCTGGAGCGCGCCGGGGACCTTCTGCTCGCCTACCTCAACAGGTCAGAGCAGCAACAGGCGGCGATCCACGGCGAATAGCCGGGATTCGCTGCGCTCCCTCCCACTTGCCTCAGTCCGCACGGCGAATTTTCGCCGATTGCTGCGCTGCAGGACGCAAAATCGCGGAGCAACCGGACAGGAGCGTCAGCGCTTGCCCTTCTTGCGCGAACCCTTGCCACGGCCCTTGTCCGGATTCGGGGCGTAGCGCTGCGCCACGGCGGGCTTCTTGGCCCCGCTCCCACGACGATCCGGCTTGGGCGCCTTCTTCGGCTTCTCCTGCCGGGCCGACGGCTGGCGTGAACTCTGCGCCGTCCGGCCGCGCACGATCCCAATGAATTCCTCAATCACCGGGCTATCTGTTCCAGCAAGCCAAGCGAGGCCAATCTGCGTTCCAGGAGCGCCGGTCAGAAGCCGCATCACTGTCTGCTTGTTGTTCAGGTGCCGGGCCACTGACATGGGCAGGATGGCCAACCCGGCTCCGGAAGCCACCACCTGCAAGGCCATATCCGGCCCGCCCATTTCCTCCACGTCCAGGAAGTTCTCCTCGGACAGGTCCTCCAGCGCCACCTCTTCAAACACTGAGATCTCGTGCCCCTTGGGAGCGACCACCACCGGCTGCTCTTCATACAGGGGAATGACGTTCAGGCCTTCCCGGTCCACGGGCAGCCGAACAAAGCTAAGGTCAGCGGAACCGTCGTGCAAAACCGAAAGCTGCGCGCCGTCGTCGGACATGAACGCGTGCAACGGGACGTCCGGCATCCGCTCTTCCCACCGCCGGATCCATTTCCCAGGCGTCACACCCGCAACATAAGCGAAGCGAAGCTCGCTCGGGGGCTCGGCTATTTGGGCGGATTCTTCAGCGTCTGGCACACACTCACAGTACCGGCCAGATACCCTTGAAGCATGACGCCCTCGAACTCCCAGTCCATGAAACCGGCAACCGTTGCCAAGAAACTCGGCATCTACCTGCCCGCGACACCCCAGGAGTTCCAGGATTCGTCCATCTCCCGCGAAGAATTCGCCGAACTCCAGGCCAACCCGCCGGAGTGGCTCGCCGAGCTCCGCCGCAACGGCCCGCACCCGCGCCCGGTAGTGGCACAGAAGCTGAACGTCTCCATCAGCGGCCTGGCCCGCGGTGGCGTCGAAGAAGCACTCACGACGGCGGAAATCACCGAGCTGCTGCAGGCTCCGCCGCAGTGGCTGGTTGTGGAGCGCGCCACGCACGCCGCAGTCCGCGCCGAGGCCCAGCGGGTCAAGGAGGAAGCTGCAAAGAAAGCAGCCACCAAGGAAGCCAAGGACAACGCAGCAGCCAAGCGCGATGCCCCGAAGACGTCAAAACGCGATCACGCATAGTTTGAGCTGGCTATGGCCGGGACCAGTTGGTCCCGGCCACAGCTGTTTAACTAGTCCTGGTGTAGCTGCACGAAGTTGCCGCAGCCGTCGTCGAACACTGCGCTGACGCCGGAAGGATCCTCGGAGGGCTCGCCCTTGAACGTCACGCCGGCTGCAACCAAGCGCTCATACTCGGCCTGCACATCCGGTACGCCGAAGACGATGGCGGGGAGGCCGGCGTCGTGCACTGCGTTCATGTAGTTGGCGCCGATCGGGTTGTCGCTGGGTTCCAGCAGGAGTCCCACGGAATTGTTGTCTGCGCTGTTGTCCGCGCCGGGATCCTTAATGATGAAGAGGTTGTGCTCGGGCATGGCCATCAGGGTTTCGAAGCCCAACGTTTCCGTATAGAAAGCATGGGCCGTAGCGGGGTCCTTGACGTGGATGCTGCACATTTTCAGTCTCATGGGCCCTAGGCTACGCCCCTGGACCGAGAGAGTGGCAGCGTGGGAACACTCTGGCGCATACTGAAATCACAGCAGCGCGTACTCGCCTGGAGGTGGTCAAATGCCCGCCATGATGCTCCTGTGGGGCCTAGCCTTGGTGCTCGCAACAGCGGCAACAACGTTCGTCCTCCACAGAAAACTCACGCATGGGCGCGGCCCGGAACCGGACACGATCTTCTGGGATCTCTTCGCCGGCCTGGTCGTGATTCTTCCGGCCATCCTGGTTCCCGCAGTGGAATGGGCGCCGGCCGGACTGATCATGGTCTTCGTCGGGATGACCGCTGCAGCAGCAACGCTGGCGACCAGCCGCAAGGTTGACCGTCTCCACGCAGCCGAGCCCCGGCGTCGTCGTGGTTTTGCCGAAACTGCCGCACGCCACGCGAGCGTCCTCCAGCAGTGGCAGCGCTACGAACTCGATCCCGGGCAAGCAATAGATTTCCCGGCAATGACGGACGTCAGGATGGCCGAGACAGCTGCCCTTGCCCGCGCCATGCGGGAGGCTGAACGCTGCCGGGTGACACCCGGGACTGACTACCAGGCCGCCGTCGAGCGTCTGGCCCAAGCACTCATCGAAGCGGAGCGTGCGGCAGGGGTGCCGAGGGCCGGACAACCCGCGCCGAGGTGACACTTAACACCAATGCCAGGCGCGAACATGAGTGTTAAGTGCCATCTCGGCGCGTGTCCCAGTCGCTTTGCCTAACCGACCGGCAGCGCGCTCAACTTGTTGGCCTCGACGATCCGGGCAGCGGTTGCCTGGCCCATCCGGACCGCGCCGTCCACATGCTGGTAGCCCTCCGCGGCGAGGTCCGACGAGGACCAGTAGATCGGTCCGACGTTGGCGTGCTGGTCCTTGCCGTAACGGTGCAGGCCGCCGAGATCGTAGCTGGAGGCGTATGCGCCGCGGGTCCATTCCTCGGAGCCCCAGTCTGATTCGTAGTAGACCTCGGGGGTGAGGGCCTTGTCGCCGAGGAAGCCGGCGATGGACTCGAGGACGGCCTTCTTGCGGTCTTCGGCGCTGAGCTCGAACACGGCGTCGGCTTTTTCATCGGAAATGAAGCCCACCAACGTGCCGCGGGAGTCGCCGTGGTTGGTGTTGTCGTAGACCTCCTGCACCAAGGCGCCGGCGCTGAAACCGGTACCCGAGAGGCCTTCTTCGCGCCAGAACGGCGTGCTGTACACAGCGTGAACCTTGATGACCAGGCCCAATGACTGGTGCTGGTGCATCTGGTGCTGGCGGCGCGGCAGCGGCGGGTTGAAGGAAACACGCGAGTACAGGTTTGGCGGCACCGCCATGATGACGTACCGCGCGTTCACCGTGGCTCGCTCAGACCCAACCGTCACGCGGTCGACGTCCCAGTTGATGGTGCGAACCGGGCTGTTAAGCACGACGTCGGAACCCAGCTCGGCGGCCTGGAGCAGCGAAACCTGCTGCATGCCACCAATGACGCGCTTGTCCAGGATGAAGTCTTCGTCCGTCAGGTGTGTGAAGGACCCAGCGGAAGCGGCCATGAGGACGGCCTGCAGCGCAGAGAAGGCGTGGGCAGGCTTGGTCAGCATGCCGCCGGCGATGAAGAGGCCGATGTTGTTGCAGGCTTCTTCGTCGTTGGAGTTCTGGCGGAGCCAGTGGTGGAAGGAGATGGTGTCCAGTTCGCGGGCTTTGGGGTGCGCCCAGGGCTCGGTGGGACCGATCTCCGCGGCGAGCCCGTCCAGGATGGCAACGAGCTTGTCCATCTCGGCCTTGGTGTGCTCGTTAACGGGGAAGGTGTCACCCGTGTACTGGACGCGTTTGCCGTCTGCGCCGATGTAGACGGACTCGCCGTCGCGGTAGCGCGGGTACATTTTCAGTCCCAGCTCGTCCAGCAGGTCCATGAGGGCCGTCTGGTCCGGGGAAACCCACTGGCCGCCGATTTCCAGCATGGCGCCGTCAATGGTGTCGGTCCAGGTGCGGCCGCCCACGCGGTCGCGTGCTTCGAGCACTGCGACGCTGAGTCCCGCCTTCTTCAGTTCGCGTGCCGCCGTCAACCCTGACGGTCCGGCACCGACGATCACAACGTCGCGATCAAGATTCTGCATGATGTCCTCTCCGTGGCCGTCCTTGGTGGCTGACCAATAAATGAATGCCATTCATTTATATTTGATAATAGCCGCCAAGTCCGCGAGTGGGAAGACCCGATGGAATAATGCTGGAGATACAGGCAGCAGAAAGGCTTCCGATGCCCGCACCCACACCCGCTCCCGAACCCGAGCCGGGCGCTGCCCCAGCTTCCGCCAGCAAGTCGCGGCGGCGCGCCGGACGGCCCATGGCACGCATCCTGGACCAGAACGGCATCACGACGGCGGCCCTGGAGTTAATCAGCAGCAAGGGTTACGACGGACTCACAATGGCAGCCCTGGCACGTTCGCTGGGCGTGGCACCATCCGCCCTCTACAACCACGTAGCCTCCAAGGACGACGTGCTCTTGCTGGTGGAGGACCACTTGGCCGCGATGGTTGATGTGTCCGCTTTTGGTGTGGAGCCGTGGGATGTGGCCGTGCGCCGCTGGGCGTGGTCCTACCGGGATGTGTTTTCGCAGCATACGCCGCTGATCCCCGTTATTGCCGTGCTGCCGGTGGCTAACGCCCCGAAGACCCTGGCGATGTACGAGGCCGTGACCGCCGGATTCCGCGACGCCGGGTTCCCGGAAGAGAAGATCATTTCGGCGATTGTTGCGTTGGAGGCCTTCGTGTTCGGGGCCGCATACGACGTCACCGCGCCGGAGGACATTTTCGACGCCGGCTCGCTTGCGGACCAGGTGCCCAACTTCACGGCAGCCGTGGACAGGCTCGCCCTGGAGCGCCATCCACGGCCGACCGATGTTGCTTTTAGTTTGGGGCTTGAGGCGCTGATCACCGGGTTCGGCGCGCTGCGAGGGTAGTTTTGAGGGGGTCGTCTGCGGCCCCTTCCGCCGCGCCCTACCGGGTTAGTACATCTAGCGGGCGCCAACCACCACGACCTCGAACGTTGTGGACCCCGGCTGGAAGAACTTTGCGTTCACCACGGCGAGCGTGTCACCGAACAGGGCCGCCGTCGTTGGAGTCTTGAAGAGGTCACTGGTGATGACGCCCTTCAGCTTCCCGGATTCCTGGTCATCGTCCAACACGAACCTGCTGACCTGGTCGAACATGTTCTGCACTGCCCAAAGCTGGTTGCCCTTAAGTACGATGCCGTCGACGGCGGGAACGCTGACGCCTTCGATTATTTCGCTTGCACCTGTTGCAGGGTCGACCGTGTAGAGGGCGCCGTTTCCTGAATGGGCGACGATGAGGCTCTCGCCGTCCGGAGTTGCTGCGATGCCGTTGAGGTTGAACTGCGAGGTCGTGTCATTCGCGGGACCGGACAGAGAAAGTGTCCGGACACTGCCGAGTTCGCCGTCGCGCCCGACCGGAACAAGGTACAGTTCAGCGGCCACGGAATTCGTGAACCAGGCGCCTTCAGAAGTCAAAGTGACGTCGTTGATAAACGCTGGACCGGTGGTCAGTTGGAGCACGGCGACCGTCTGGCCCGTATCTGTGTTGTAGACGTAAGCTTGCCCGGTCCCACCCCCGGCAACAAACAACAGGCTGTTGCCCACATCCACGGTCATCCCGACGGCGGCCCTGCCATCAGGCACGTCGATGAAAAGTGACGCCGTTTGCTGGCGGATGTCGCCGCGGAAGATGTCTCCGTTTCCAAAGTCTCCGGCGTAGAACGTCGTTCCTGCGCCGGCGGCAATTCCTTCGGCCGATGAGGCTCCAGGCAGGGGGATGAGGTAATCCGCGGCCCGGGCGGCAGAGGCCAGCGGCGCGGGGCCGAAGACGGCCGCGAGCACAAGGGCGACTACGCCCGCGAAGACGCGGCGCACAGCCCTGGTTCGGGGCTGTGACGGGTCTCGGCGCAGGAATCTGCCCCGAGCTATGACAGTGCTGTGGTTTGAGTGACGCATGATGCTCCCTGGATCAGGTTCCGGCGGAGCACGTCCCCGCCATCTGCGGGAGCTCCGCCGATTGTGCTGTCAGTCTAGGCACCGGCCTGACGGCGTGCCAGAGCTTGCGGAACATAATCTCTTGTACTACAAGTTAATGACTTGTATCCTAAGTTTCAGGCAAAGATGCCCGCACCTTAGGAGAACCATGAGCCCTGTAGATCTCATTCGCCACATCAAACTGTCAACGGCCCGTTTGCCCCTCACCGTGCCCATCAGCGACGCCAAGGTGTTCACGGGCCGCCAGAAGCCGATGACCGAAGTAGTGTTCCTCTTCGCCGAGATCACCACGGAGCAAGGCCACAGCGGCATCGGGTTCAGCTACTCAAAACGCGCCGGCGGTCCCGCACAGTACGCCCACGCGAAGGAAGTTGCCGAGGGCATCATTGGCGAGGACCCCAACGACATCGGCAGGATCTACACCAAGCTTCTCTGGGCCGGAGCCTCTGTGGGCCGCTCGGGCGTTGCAACCCAGGCCCTGGCTGCCATCGACATCGCGCTCTACGACCTCAAAGCCAAACGCGCCGGACTCCCCCTTGCCAAACTGCTGGGCTCCTATCGCGACTCCGTGCAGACCTACAACACCTCCGGCGGCTTCCTCAACGCCACGTTGGAAGAGGTCAAGGCACGCGCGACACAGTCCATTGAAGAAGGCATTGGTGGCATCAAGATCAAGGTTGGCCTCCCGGATTCCAAGGAAGACCTCCGTCGCGTGGCCGGCGCCCGCGAGCACATCGGCTGGGACGTACCGCTCATGGTGGACGCCAACCAACAGTGGGACCGTGCGACTGCCCTGCGCATGGGCCGCCAGCTTGAGGAATTCAACCTCATTTGGATCGAAGAGCCGCTGGACGCCTACGATTTTGAGGGCCATGCGCACCTTGCCCAGGTTTTGGATACGCCCATCGCCACGGGCGAGATGCTGGCCTCCGTGGCGGAACACAAGGGCCTTATCAACGCCAACAGTTGCGACATCATCCAGCCCGATGCACCCCGCGTTGGCGGCATCACCCAGTTTCTGCGACTCGCTGCCCTTGCGGATGAGCGCGGTCTTGGCCTGGCTCCGCACTTTGCCATGGAGATCCACCTGCACTTGGCCGCTGCCTATCCGCGGGAACCCTGGGTTGAGCACTTCGATTGGCTGGATCCCCTCTTCGAGGAGCGCCTGGAGACCAAAAATGGCCGGATGATCGTTCCAGACCGCCCCGGACTGGGCGTTACGCTGAGCGGGCAGGCCCGCGCCTGGACCACCGAATCCGTGGAATTCGGCGCGTAATCTTGAATCCATGAGCCGAAACCTGACCGCGGATCTCGCCGCCGACCTTCGCACCCGCATCGTCGACGGCGTCATCCAGCCAGGTGAGAAACTCCCCAGCGAAAACACCCTCATCAGCGAATTCGGTGTCAGCCGGACAGTGGTCCGCTCCGCCCTGACCCGCCTGCAGGCTGAAGGACTTGTCGAAACTGAACGTGGGCGGGGCAGTTTCGCACTGACCCCGCCGGCCGACGGCCCTACGCAGGCCCCCGGAAGCCGTCAGGTATCCAGCATGGAAGAGCGGCTGCAGATGCTCGACTTCCGGATCGGCGTCGAGACCGAAGCAGCAGCCTTGGCGGCCCTGAACCACACGGGCCATCAATTGAAGGCAGTGCACGGTGCACTGGAGCAATTCACCGCGAGTTCGGGCCACCCGGCCCACTCCATGAAGGCTGACTTCGAATTCCACCGGGCCGTTGCTGCAGCGTCAGGCAATCCCTTTTATACGGACTGCATCACCGCCCTGGGTCAAACAATGATCACCATGCCACGCACGCGCCTCCTGGGCAGTGAAGAGCAGGACTCCCGGGAACGGTTCGAACAAGTGGTCCACGAGCACTCCTCTATATACGCAGCCATCGCCGACCGCGACCCAGCCGCTGCCGCCGCAGCGATGCGCCTTCACCTGAGCAATTCACGACGCCGGTTCAAGGGTTCGCCGCGCGGCTGACCTCCCGCTTCGCAGCCCAACTGAGTCGCATTAGTGCGCGTTTAGAGCCGCCTAAACGCGCACTAATGCGACCCAGTTGGGGGAAACAACAAAAGAGCCCCGATCCTAAGACCGGGGCTCTTTCAATTGCGTGCGCGAGGGGGGATTTGAACCCCCACACCCTTTCGGATACTGGCACCTGAAGCCAGCGCGTCTGCCGTTCCGCCACTCGCGCGCAACTTCTTTTTCAGGACTTCCACCGGTCTCCCAGCTTCGTTTCCTTCAAAAGCAGCGAGATCAAGCATAACGGACATTCCAGACAAAACACCAATCGAGTCCCTGCCGAGCTGTGGGCAACGCTGCTGGGAGGTGCCCAAGCCGTACAACTTTTGCTTAACGGCACGGAAATTTCACCCCCTGGCTCCCCCGGCAGAACGGGCCGGAATCGAACTTTTCCGCGTCGTAAGGCGTTGTGGATTAAGGCCATTCCCAGACACTCCCAGTAGTATCGGGAAGTGGAAGGGCCGTTCGGCGCTCACTTTGCTGTGTGCGTGGACGGGTCGAAGCACCGAGTATTGAACCAGGCACAGTGGGTGCCGCGGCGAGGAAAGGAGAAGGACCATGGGTTTGCTGGACAAAGTCGAGCGCGGCATTGAAAAGGCTGTCCGCAATGTCTTCTCCACGGGGTCGCGGGCACGTGTTGAGCCTGTGGAAATCGCGAGCAAGCTACGGCGCGAGCTGGACAATAAGTCCATCACCATCGCAGCCGGGCGCACTCTCGCCCCCAATGTGTTCGATGTCCTCCTCAGCGACGAAGATTTTGGACGTGCCCAGGAGTGGGGGACTCCACTGGCTGAGGAACTGTGCGATGTAGTCATCCAGCACGTTCGCAGCCAGGGCTACACTCTCCAGGGCGCGGTCCGGATTTCGTTCCGTCGAAATGAGGAGGAACGCGCCGGTCACTTCGAAATAACTTCCCGGACCGAGAAATCCTCCGACGACGCCGCTGCCGCACCACAAGCCCCGCGGCCGAATGTTCCAGCTGCACCCGCCCGGCAGCCCACCCGACTCCAGCCTGTCCTGGACATTGCCGGCCAGCGCTATTCCCTCAATGCCCAGTCGGTCGTGCTGGGCCGCTCTTCGGAAGCGGACATCCTGGTGGATGACACCGGAGTTTCCAGGAAGCACCTTGAGGTCCGCACCCAGAACGGCACTACGTGGGCCGTTGACCTTGGTTCCACCAATGGCAGTTACGTCAACGGTCACAAGGTGGACGGCAGCGTGGAGCTCACTGACGGCTCAACCATCACGATGGGACGTACCAAGATCATTTTCCGCCTCCTCCCCCAGACCCTGGGTGGCCACGCGTGAACGACATCAGCGAACTGACCATCACGGCACTTCGCTTCGGTTTCCTGCTGTTGCTGTGGGTCTTGATCTTCAGCATCGTGTCCACCATGCGCCGCGACTTCCAGATCGGCCGCAAGGCTGTGACCGGAGCCCCCACAGCACGCGAGGTCCGCAAGCACCCCGAATTGGCAGCTTCCCCGCCGCCCGCCATCCAGCATGCGCGCAATTTGGTGGTCACTGAGGGCCCCCTCAAGGGCACCACACTTCCCTTGGCGGCAAGCCCCATCCTGTTGGGCCGCGCGCAGGAAGCCACGCTGGTCCTGGAAGACGACTACGCTTCCGGCCGGCATGCGCGCTTGTTCCCGCAGGGCAGCCGCTGGTTCATTGAGGACCTTGGGTCCACCAACGGCACCTACCTGGCCGATCAGCAGCTCACCCGTGCCCTGCCGGTGGAGCTTGGCGTTCCCGTGAGAATCGGCAAGACGGTTATTGAATTGAGGCCGTAGTCCATGGCCTCTCCCGAGACCCCGGAAGGCAAGGAAACGCCTGCGGAGCGCCCACTCATCATGCGCTACGCCGCGCGATCCGACGTCGGACGGATCCGCTCCAAGAATGACGACTCCGCGTACGTGGGCCGCCATCTTGCAGTCGTTGCCGATGGAATGGGCGGACATGCAGGCGGAGACGTCGCCTCGGCCTCCACGGTGCTGGACATGATCCACCTCGATCATGATGACTACCCCGAGGGCGCCGATACGATCCTCGCCGATGAGATCCAGACCGCCAATTCGCTGCTGTCCGAGCTGGTTCATCAGAATCCCAAGCTTTCCGGCATGGGCACCACCGTCACCGCCCTGCTCCTCGAGGGCCGCAAACTCCATTTCGCCCACATCGGCGATTCCCGGGCCTACCGCCTGCGGAACAAGAAGTTCGAGCAAGTCAGCATTGACCACACGTTCGTTCAACGCCTTATTGATGAAGGCCGGCTCCGCCCCGAAGAAGCCGAAACACATCCCCACAAGAACGTCCTGATGCGCGTCCTGGGTGACGTCGACGCCAGCCCTGAGCTGGACTTGGATGCCCTCGACGTCGAACCGGGCGAACGCTGGTTGCTCTGCTCGGATGGCCTCAACTATGTGGCAGGGCACGTGGTGGAGCGGGTATTCCGGGAAACCAAGGACCTGCGGGAATGCGCGGAAATCCTCGTTAATCTCACGTTGGAAGCCGGCGCTCCGGACAACGTCACCGTGGTCGTGCTGGAAATCGTTGAGGAGACCGTCGACGACGTCAACACGGCCGCCGTCGACGTCGTTCCTCCCGCGGCGCTTGCCGCGGTGGACGGGCCGGAATCATCTGCTGCAGGCAAGCCGACGGAAGGCCCCTCCGCCACCAAGCCCGCAGACGCCAGTCCGGGCGAGCTTAAGGCAACAGCGCCCAATGCTGGCAAGGTTGCCGACGCCGGTTCATCTTCCGGCCCTGTCGACCCAACGGCGGAGGGCGGCCCAGCTACGGAGGGCGACTCATCTGCGGAGAAGGCTGAGTCCGCTGACGAAGACGGAACCTCCAAAGAACCGCCCACCACTACTGACCCGCATCTGGGTGAGCATCTTTCCGCCGAGGTCCTCCGAGAGGAACTCGCCAGCCGTCCCCACGAGCTCGTGGGTGCAGCGGCTACAGCGGCCGAGACCGGATCCATCCCCACTGTGGCAGGGCGTACCGTTGCTCGACGCGCGGCTACTGTGCTCACCCACAAAGCCGAACAGGATCGTCTGGAAGTCGAAGAACCGGCACGACGCCGCATCCGCTGGCTCATGCCCGCCGTCGCAGCTGTTGTTGTGCTCGGCGTCGTGGTGGGCCTATGGCTTGGCTACGCCTGGACGCAGACCCGCTATTACGTTGGAGAGTACGATTCCCGTGTAGCAATCTTCAACGGCATTTCGCAGCGGCTCGGCCCCATCCAGTTGTCCCGGCTCGAGGCTGTCACCGACCTCCGTGTTGAGTCCCTTCCCGAGTATGGTCAACAGAGTGTTCGGCAGACCGTTCCTGCGGGAGACCTTGATGATGCGCAACGTATTGTGGAGAACCTGAAGAACTACGGCAGTACGTCGGGAACCTGCCCCAGCACCACTCCTTCCCCGACTCCGTCAGCGACAACCAGTGTTCCAATTCCCAGTACAGCGGCCATTGCCAGCCCTACGCCTTCGCCCGTACCGACTCCCTGTGAGGCGGCAAAATGATCCAGACTGAGACCGCGGCCAAACCGCGCCGCAATGTTGAGCTGGTGCTCATCGTGCTTGCGCTTGCCGTTGGCATCGGCGCCAGTGCTCTGGTGAGCATCAATTCCGAAAGTGGACTCGACAGTGACTTCTGGTTCCAATCGAGCCTGCTTGCTGTCGCTGCCTTTGCCTTCCACGTAGTCCTGAGGTTGCGCGCTAAGTATGCCGATCCAGTAATACTTCCGATCGTTGTTGCCTTGAACGGGCTCGGACTCGCTTTGATCCACCGCATGGACGGGCCCGGGGACGATACCGGTAATAACCAGCTCCGTTGGACGCTTATTGCCATGGCGGTATCCATCGCTGTGATTTGGTTCCTCAAGGACCACCGCATCTTGCGGCGGTTTACCTACATTTCCTTGGCAGCGAGTGCTTTCCTTCTGATTTTGCCGCTCGTTCCGGGCATCTCTGCCGGTGAAGTACTAGGTGCGAGCGTGTGGATCAGGATCGGCCCGATGACGTTCCAGCCAGGCGAAATTGCCAAGATCACCCTGGCAATATTCTTCGCCGGGTATCTGTCCTCCAACCGGGACCTCATCCTGCTGGCCGGACGGAAAATCGGCCCCATGCAATTCCCGCGGTTCAAGGACCTGGGTCCCATGATCACTGCCTGGTTGGTGAGCATTGGCGTCCTCGTATTCCAGCGCGACCTCGGATCGTCAGTCCTGTTCTTCGGCCTCTTCATTGTGATGATCTACGTCGCTACGAGCCGCATCTCATGGGTGGTGATCGGCCTTGCCCTGATACTTGGGGGCGGATTCATTGCTTCCAGGATCTTCTCGCACGTTGCCTTCAGGATCGATAGCTGGATCAACGCGTTCACTCCCGAAGTCTTTGGCAGGTCACCCGGTGGCAGCGGACAGATCGTCCAAGGCCTGTTCGGTATGGCTGACGGCGGCCTTGTGGGCACGGGCCTTGGCCAGGGCCGGCCGGACCTGGTGCCCTTCGCCAACAGCGACATGATCGTGGCACTCATTGGCGAAGAACTCGGCCTCATCGGCCTGTTCGCTGTCGTGATGCTCTACCTGTTGCTTTTTACCCGCGGTTTCCGCGCCGCACTGGGCACCCGGGATGCGTTCGGCAAGTTGCTGGCGTGCGGGCTCTCCTTCGCAATCGCGCTCCAGTGCTTCGTGGTCATCGGCGGCGTCACCAGACTTATTCCGCTGACGGGCCTCACCACGCCGTTCCTGGCCGCCGGTGGATCCTCCCTCCTGGCCAACTGGATAATCGTCGGCCTCCTGCTCATGATCTCCAACACGGCCCGCGGGCCCATAGATACCACTCCGATGGTGAATAAACCTCCTGCAAGCAGCACCAACCCGGCCGCCCGCAAGTCAGCTTCCGTGCCCACGCCGGGTGCGCCCACGGAAGCGGTGAAGCATCCATGAACCAGGCAATTAGAAGTTCGTGGATGGCTGCCGTCGCCATGTTCGCCTTGATTTTCGGCGCCATCAGCTATGTCCAGGTCATTGGCGCTGACGATCTCAACGCCAATCCATGGAATCAGCGGGCAATCCTGGCAACGTTCTGCAACGACCGCGGGGCGATCATCGTCGCCGGTAAACCGATTGCAGAGTCCGTTCCTGGTAACGAGTCCTGCGCGTTCCAACGCAAGTACACCCAGCCGGAACTTTACGCGGGCATCACGGGATACTTCTCCAGGGGATTTGGTTCCACCGGGCTCGAGCAGTCCCTCAGCGACCAGTTGGCCGGCAACTCCGACCAACTGTTCCTGGATCGCGTCAGCCAGATGTTCCTTGGGAATGAGCCCAAGGGCGCCTCTGTGGAACTCACGCTCGATCCCGCCATCCAGCAGCTTGCCTACGACCTCATCCCCGAGGGCCAGCGTGGCTCGATCGTTGTGACCAACCCGAAAACCGGCGCCATCCTTGCCATGGTTTCCAAGCCGTCCTACGACCCCAACCTGATTGCTACACACGACACCGCTGCCGCAGCGGCCAACTACGCCGAGCTGAACAAGATTCCCGGCATCAACTTGAACCAGAACCTCAGCGGGCCCACGGGTAACTTGTTGTCCCCGGGCTCGGTGTTCAAGCTCGTAGATACCGCGGCCGCCCTGAATTCCGGCAAGTACAACAAGGACAGCGAGCTGCCGAACCCCAGCAGCCTGCCCTTGCCTGGATCCAGTGCGAGCCTGCCCAACTACGCCGGCGGCAACTGCAACGTCCGCGAAACGGCAACGTTCTCTTTCGCCCTGGAACAGTCATGCAACACTCCCTTTGCGAGCATCGCGCTGGACCTGGGCCAGGACGCCATCCGGGAGCAGGCAGAGAAGTTCGGCTTCGGGGACACCTTCGGCGAGCAGCTCAAGCTCCAGCAAGCCATCAGCGTCTTCCCGCAGGACCTGGACCAGGCCCAGCTTGCCCAGTCCTCAGTGGGGCAGCGCGACGTCAAGGCAACCCCGCTCCAGATCAACCTGATGACTGCGGCAATTGCCAACGGTGGTGTGCAGATGAAGCCCAACCTGGTCAAGACAGTCCGTGCGCCCGACCTCCGGGTGATCAGCGAGTTCAAGCCCGAGGCCCTGCGTACCAGCACGACCCAACCCATCGCGAACCAGATCACCCAGTGGATGAGCAGCGCGGTCTCCAACGGCATCGCCAGCGGCGCTGCTGTCCCGGGAGTCCAGGTAGCCGGTAAGACGGGTACAGCCGAGCTCGGCGATTCAGGTTTGAACAACTCTTGGTTCACCGGGTTCGCCCCGGCGAACGATCCGCAAGTGGCCGTCACCATCGTCATGGAAGGTGTGGATGTGCTCACAGGCGCCAAGCTAACCAGTCCGAACGCAAAGAAGATTTTTGAGGCGGTGTTGAATAAGTGAGACCTACTTCGGGAATCACACTCGGCGGCAGGTTCCAGCTGACCAGTCGCATTGCGATTGGCGGCATGGGCGAGGTCTGGAAGGCCAAGGACCAGATCCTTGGCAGGATCGTTGCCATCAAGGTGCTCAAGGAGGAATACACCGGGGACCCCGGCTTCCTCCAGCGCTTCCGCGCCGAAGCCCGCCACACAGCACTCCTTAACCACGTGGGTATTGCCAACGTCTTCGATTACGGCGAAGAAGCCGGCTCGGCGTACCTCGTCATGGAACTGGTGCCCGGCCACCCGTTGAGCGGCATCCTTGAGCGCGAGCAGGTCCTGTCACCTGACATGACCCTTTCGATCATCTCCCAGACGGCGCGCGCACTGGCAGTGGCACATGCCCAGGGCCTGGTTCACCGCGACATCAAACCGGGCAACCTCCTGATCACGCCTGACAACCGCGTCAAGGTCACCGACTTCGGCATCGCCCGCCTGGCCGACCAGGTGCCGCTGACCCAGACCGGCCAGGTCATGGGCACCGCCCAGTACCTTGCTCCCGAGCAGGCAACAGGACAAACTGCCACCGGCTCGTCTGACATCTACTCGCTGGGCGTCATTGGCTACGAATGCCTCACCGGCCACCGTCCGTTCTCCGGTGAATCCCAGATCGCCATTGCCCTTGCACAGGTTAACGACGCTCCGCCCCCACTTCCAGAGACGCTGCCTACGCCGGTGCGTGCCCTCCTGATGTCGATGCTCGCCAAGGATCCGAAGAACCGTCCAGCCAACGCCATCAAGCTGGCGGAGGCCGCCGAGGCTATCCGCAACGGCGATATCACCACTGCCCACGCCGCGGTGCCGGGAATGCTCCTCTTCGAAGCCGCTACCGGACCCATCACGGCACCGGTCAATACTGCTACGGCCCCCACCGGCGTCGTTACCTCGCCGTTTGGCAAGGAGCATTCCACGACGTCGACTTCCGCACTTCCGGTGCTCGGCGCAACCGCCGCCGTTGGAGGTGCAGCCGGTGCGGCTGTTGGAGCCGCCGGCGCTTCCGCGGACAACCATTTGGCGCGGGCGAATGCGCTGGAGGCAGAGCGGCAGCTGAACGACGAAGAAGAAGTCATCTACAGCGATGATGACAACTACGACGACGTCGAGCCGGAGCGCAAGAAGCGCAGCCCCTGGACCTGGCCACTCGTTGCCCTGATCCTGCTGGTGCTCTTCGCACTGGTTGGTTTCCTGATTTCACAGTCGGGCTTCTTCTCCCCGAATCCCGGTCCGGGCGAGTCCACCTCTGCAAGCGCAAGCCGGAGCGCAAGTCCAACGTCGCAATCGGCCACACCAACGCAGACGTCCCAGGCCCCCTCCCCGACACCGACGCAGTCCACACCCCAGAAGATCAACCTGATCCCTGAGGAGTATCTTGGACAACCGTTTGAGACTGTCCGCAGCCAGCTTGTTGGATTGGGCCTGCAGGTCAACGGGCAGGAAGTGTTCAACACTGCCCCCGCCGGCACGGTAACTGACCTTAACCCCACGGGTCCCGTGGATCCAGGGGAAGTTATCACTGTCCAGTACTCCAAGGGTCCGGAAATGGTGTCCGTGCCCAGCATCGGGGTCGGCCTCAGCGAGGAAGAGGTGCGGGGACTGATCGAAGCAGCGAACCTGCGGTGGGTCCCGGGCGATCCCGTCAATGGCGCCGTCGGCCAGAAACCAGGCACCTTCGTACGGTCCGAGCCGGCCCCTGGAACAAAGGTTGCGGCTGGTTCGGTAGTCACATACCACCTGTCCAAGTCGCTTGTACCGAGCAATCCGACGTCCCCGAGCGCCAGCCCCAGCGGCTCCGGCAGCCCGAGCAACTAAGTAGCCGCCATGTCTACGCCACGGCCCGGTCCAGCGCACCGAGAGGAGAGTACACCTGTCTCTTCGCAGCGCATCCTCAATGGTCGCTACGAACTCGGTGACCTTATCGGCCGTGGCGGCATGGCAGACGTCTACCGGGGGTCGGATACGCTCCTGGGACGCACCATTGCAGTCAAAGTCCTGCGTGCCGACCTCGCCCGCGATCCCCAGTTCCAGGCCCGCTTCAAACGCGAGGCCCAGGCTGTCGCAGCACTGAACCACCCTTCCATCGTGGCCATCTTCGATACCGGCGAGTACTCTGTCCCGGGCGGACCGGGTGAGGACGTGCGTGTCCCGTACATCGTGATGGAGTTCGTCGCAGGACGGACGCTGCGGGACATGATCAAAGCGCACGAACTCGGTGTTGAAGACTCCATCGGCTACACCCTTGGCGTCCTCGCGGCGCTGGAATACAGCCATCGGGCGGGCATTGTGCACCGCGATATCAAACCCGCCAACGTCATGGTCTGTGCGGATACCGGGGACGTCAAGGTCATGGACTTTGGCATTGCCCGGGCCATGGCTGACTCCGCTGCCACCATGACGCAGACGCAGGCTGTAGTGGGAACGGCACAATACCTTTCCCCCGAACAAGCACGGGGAGAGACCGTTGATGCCCGCAGCGATCTCTACTCTGCGGGCTGCCTCCTGTACGAACTGCTTACCAGCCGGCCACCATTCGTAGGCGACAGCCCGGTTTCAGTGGCCTACCAGCACGTCCGGGAGACGCCCGACCTCCCCAGCGTCCATAACCCCGAGGTTTCCGAGGCTTTGGATTCCGTGCTTGCCAAGGCCCTGCAAAAGAGCCGGTCGGACCGCTTCCAGGATGCGGCTGCCTTCCGGCGGGCACTCAGGGCCGCGAGCAATGGCATTGCCGTTCCCGTTCTTCCCGCCAGCGAGGCACCCACCGACCCCAACGACCTCATTTCGTCCGAAGACCCGGAAACGCAGCTCTTGAGCGCCACGGCCGTTGGATTCCTTGACGTCGAGCACTACAACGGCGTGACCCAGGACCCCATTGAGGAACCGCTGGACGAAGCGCTTCCCTTGGACCTCCCACCCGAACGTGAGCGGACCTCCCACCAGAAGTCCCGCCGTCGCACTTGGGCGGCGACGCTGGCAATCTTCACTATCCTTGTTCTCGCAGGCGCCGGATTCTGGATCTACAGCCTGGTCAACGCGCCCCCCGCGGCACCGGCCAAGGTGGCGGTTCCCTCGGTGACCAACATGTCGGAGTCCCAGGCGCTGCAAGAGCTCTACTCCGCAAAGCTGGTCCCCAAAACTGCCCGCGTGGCCAGTGACAAGGTTGCCAAGGACATGGCGATCGGCACTTCACCCAGTGCGGGCTCCATGCTTGAACAGAACGCCGAGGTCATCCTCAACATCTCCAGCGGTCCCAGCTCGGTAACTATCCCTGCAGACATTGTGGGCCGCACCGAGTCAGACGCCCGCGACACCCTTCGGCGCCTGGGAATCACGGGCAACATCTCCAGCGTGCGGACTCACAGCCCCACGGTTCCCATCGGACTCGTGATCACCACGGGTCCCGCCCCCGGGGCGCCCATAGCCGCAGCTTCCAACGTTGAGCTGCAGGTGTCGTCCGGCAAAGTGCTGATGCCCCAACTGATCGGTCTTGCCCAGTCGGAAGCCGAAGCGCTGCTGAAGGAGAACGGCCTCGTCATGGCCGTGGTGGAGCAGGAAAATTCCCAGGTGACCCCCGGCAAGGTCACGGCACAAAGCGAAACCTTCAATACTGAAGTGGATCAGGGCAAGACAGTGACGGTAACGGTAGCCAAGGCCCCGGTTCCGACGCCCACACCCACGCCCACAGATACCTCCAACCCCAAGCCGACCCCCACTAAGAAGGACTAACGGGTCACGTCCCCTCAGCTGCCGCTACAAGTCAGTGCTGGATCAGCGGACTCAGCTTCGAAGCACGTTCGGCAGCTCCGGTCATGCCGAGGGACTCCAGCCAGTTGCCCAGCATCTGGTAGCCGCCTTCGGTGAGGACTGATTCCGGGTGGAACTGCACACCGCAGAGGGGAGCGGTCTTGTGCTGCAGGCCCATGACCACACCGTTCGTGGTCTCGGCTGTGATCTCCAGGACGTCGGGGATCGAGTCGCGAACCGCGGCGAGTGAGTGGTAGCGCGTGGCCGTTACGGGCGACGGAAGCCCGACAAAGACACTCTTGCCTTCGTGCTGCACCGGCGAAGTTTTCCCGTGCATGAGCTCAGGAGCGTGGGTGACAACGCCCCCATAGGCTTCGGCAAGGGCCTGGTGGCCAAGGCACACCCCGAACATAGGCTTGGCGGCCTCGCCGCACCACTTGATGAGGTCAATGCAAACACCGGCTTCTGCCGGGGTTCCCGGACCGGGAGAGATAAGGACTCCATCACGGGCTGCGGCAAGCTCCTTGGCTTCTGCGAGTGTCACGTCGTCATTTCGGACCACGGTTGTCTCTGCGCCCAGTTCCTGCAGGTAGCCCACCAGGGTGTAAACGAAGCTGTCGTAGTTGTCCACGACGAGGATTTTTGTTGAGCTCATGGCTGCTGCACTAAACCAATCGTTGAGTCGGTCAAAGAAGTGAATTGGGAGAACCACGGGAAGAGGAACTCCACCATCAGGACGAGGGCTACGGCCACAAGCGCCACCGATGTCAGTATCCGCACCCACAAGGGGCCGGGCAAATTCCGAAAGATCCAGGCGTACATCCGTTACCCCTTTCCTTGGGCTTGGGCTACTTGGGCGGCTATTTCCGACGGCGGTCCGGCTGAGGCCGGTTGCCAACCCTCAAGGACGGAGTAGGCGATGATGCGTTCCTGGGATCCGAAGCGCGGGTTGCAACTGGTCATGGTCAGGATGCTTTCACGGGGCGTGACTCCGGGTTGGGTGGGGACCGGCATCAAGACGTCGGTTTGGCTGGGCAACACAATCTGGTTGTTGCGGAAGACATAGGTGTAATAGCCGTCTGGCGTCTGGACGTAAATCTTGTCCCCGGGGACCAGGGTGTGGATGTTATCCAGTACAGCGCCGTGTGTTTGCCGGTGCCCCGCGACGGCGAAATTGCCGAGGGCTCCGGGCATGCTGGTGTTTCCGTAGTGTCCCAGGCCCAGCGTGTCCAGGACATCCTGGTCTGTTCCTTCAATAATGGGCCGCGTGTAGTCCGGACCGAAGCGCGGGATGTACATGATCCCGATGGTTTTCCCATGGGCAGGTGCTGTCCCGACGACGGGCGGACCGTAGTCCGTGGCCTGGCTGGCGGCTGGCGTTACCGGCCCCGCAAATTCCTGTGCAAAACTCTTCACGGCTTCGGTCTGCTTGGCGTCGGCCTCCACGTTGGTCCACCACAGCTCCCAGCCCACAAAAAGCAAGAGGACAATGCCTGCGGTAATGAGCAACTCGCCCAGTACCTGGCTGATCTTGCGCATAACAGCCGAGGCTGTGAGCCGGTCGCGGGGAGGCTTCCCCTGGTTCCGGCGGGCGGACGGCACGGCGGCAGCCGCCGTCGTCTGCTGGTCCGCCACAGGGTCTCCTCATGTAGGGCGCGGGCGGCGCTGGCCTACCCCGGTTGCGGCTAGAATTGACAGCTAGTAACAACCCGGAGCACCGCGTGGCCGTTGACCGCTGGAATTTTTCCTTCCTGCAGGATACCAAGGCCGGCAGCATCGGGTTTCAATCGAACAGCCAAGGAGGATCCGTGCCCGAGTCCAAGCCCCGCAAGCGGCCTGCCCGTCAGGCCCAGCAGACTTCCGCCGCACAGCAGTACAAGCCGAATCCCGTTTGGTACAAGCCGGTCATGTTCGGCCTGATGATCCTGGGGCTGATCTGGATCATCACGTTCTACATCACCGAGGGCAAGTTCCCCGTGCAGGAATGGGCTTCGTGGAACATCGTTGCCGGGTTCGGCATCGCGATCGTCGGATTCCTCATGACTACGCGCTGGCGCGCCTAGGAATCCCGCACCTCACATTTCGGTGCCCGTGAACGTCTACAGGTTATGAACACCAGGCACACCACCATGGATTCCCCGCTGGGGCAGCTGACGCTGACTGCCCGCGGGGAGTTTTTGACGGGCATCTTTTACGAGGGCCATTGGCATATGCCTCCGCCGGAGTACTTTGGAGTCCCGGCAGTTATCCAGGAGCCGCTCTTTGAGCAGACCCGTGTCCAACTCGATGAGTATCTCGAAGGAAAGCGCACTCAATTCGACGTCGCTTTTGAGGCCCGGGGCAATGCCTTCCAAGAGAAGGTCTGGCAGCGGCTCCAACACATTCCTTTTGGGGAAACCATTAGCTATGGTGAACTTGCTCTCGAGATGGGGGACCCCCATCTGGCCCAGGCTGTTGGATCCGCAGTAGGCCGGAATCCCATTAGCATCATCATCCCGTGCCACCGCGTGGTGGGGCGCAAGGGGCAACTCACCGGCTACGCGGGCGGCCTGCGCAACAAGCGCTTCCTTCTTGAGCTCGAAGAGCCAGCCGTCGTGAAAGAGGGCAAGCTCTTCTGATGCAGCGCCCGCACCCGGCCCACAAGAGGCCGTTCGAAGCAGTCGTCCAGGAACACGGCGGCACTGTGCTCCGGGTGTGCCGTGCAGTGGTGGGCCTTCATGATGCTGACGACGCATGGTCCGAAACGTTTCTTTCGGCTTTGCAGGCTTATGGTGCCCTCCCTGAGGATGCCAACCTTGAGGCCTGGCTCGTCACTATTGCGCATCGGAAATGCATCGACCTCATCCGTTCCAGTAATCGCCGCCCCTTGCCTGTCGATCAGCCGCCCGAGCGGCCCTCGAAAATTGGCATTCCTGGTGACAACCAAGCGGAGCTGCTCAGCGCTGTCGGGCGATTGCCACCTAAACAACGCCAGGCAGTGGCCTTTCACTATTTGGCGGGCCTCCCATATCAGGACATAGCGTCACTTCTTGGCGGGACACCGGATGCCGCACGACGTGCGGGATCCGACGGTGTGAAAGCACTCCGTGCCATGCTCCGCGAAGAGCCCGAATCCGTGCGGGCGTTCCTGATTCATTCCACGTCCGTGACCACCTCATCCGTCCCTGCATCGGCGAAAGGAGAAATCCGATGACTCTTGAATCGCGCCCGGACCACGCCGACGTTGCCGTGCTCCTCAAGCCCCTCGACGCCGGCATCGAACCCGCCCTGTCCAGCCTCCACGCGAGACTTATCCGCGCTGCCCAGGAAAGCCATTCCCTGGATATCGCATACTCAGTGGTGGATTCACCTGTGGGCAAGCTCCTTTTGGCGGCTACGGAACATGGCCTTGTGCGGGTAGCGTTCGAGCGTGAGAACCATGAGGCCGTATTGGAATTGCTGGCCAGCACGGTGAGTCCCCGCATCCTGCACGCACCCTCACAACTTGAGGCCGCTGCCCGCCAATTGGACGAGTACTTCAACGGCACCCGTCAGGATTTCGACCTTCCCTTGGATTTCCAGCTCGCACGCGGGTTCCGCCTCAATGTCCTCCACCACTTGCCACAGATCGCCTACGGCAGGACCGAAAGTTACGCACAGGTGGCCCAGGCCGCCGGGAGCCCCAAAGCTGTGCGCGCCGTTGGAACCGCCTGCGCTACGAACCCGCTGCCGGTGATCGTACCCTGCCACCGCGTGGTGAAGTCCGACGGCACTTTCGGCGGTTACCTTGGCGGAACCGAGGCGAAACGAAGGCTCCTCACACTTGAGGCTGCGGCATGAGCGAGGACGCCCTGTTTCCGTTGACGCTTATCCAACCTGACACCCACGACGCCGGCCCCCGGGTGATAGCTCCAGGCGCCGTGCACGTGCCGGGCTGGCTCAGCCTGGAGCAGCAGAGGTGGATCGTGCAACGCTTTGGCGAATGGACACACGGGCCGGTGCCCCTGCGGGCAGCGACGTTGCCGGGAGGGCACCGGATGTCTGTCCGGACCCTTTGCCTGGGCTGGCATTGGCAGCCCTACCGTTACACGCGGGAAGCTACGGATGTGAACGGCAGTCCGGTACTCGAGTTCCCGGAGTGGATGGTTCGCTTGGGCAGGAAGGCCGTAGCCGATGCTTACTTGCCCGGGCCGGAAGGCAACGAGGCTCTCGCCGAACTCGCCGGCAATTACACACCCGATGCCGCACTGGTGAACTTCTACGATCGCGGGGCCACCATGGGCATGCATCAGGACAAGGATGAACGTTCCAATGCTCCGGTAGTGTCGCTGAGCATCGGGGAGACATGCCTCTTCCGTTTCGGCAACACCCAGACGCGCACCAAGCCGTATACGGACGTCGAACTCCGGTCGGGAGACCTTTTCGTTTTCGGCGGAGCCTCGAGGTTCTCGTATCACGGCATCCCAAAGGTCCTCCCCGGAACCTGCCCGGAAGGATGTGGACTCTCCCACGGACGAATCAACATCACCATGCGTGTCACGGGGTTGTCCTAGGGGCCAGATCCCAGCGATAAAAATGTCACAGGCAGGGGGCAGAATGTCCCTAGAGACAAGAGCAAGGGTTGGCGTCCGTGGGACGGCCGCAGAGGAGCATTCATGACCACGGAAGAAACCGGCATCATCATCGGCCAGGATGGCTTGGCGCGGCCACTGTGGGCTGCCTCGGATCCGCTGATGCAGGCTTACTACGATCACGAGTGGGGCATGCCGGTCCGGGACGAGCAAGGGATGTATGAGCGCATCAGTCTCGAGGCGTTCCAAGCCGGCCTGTCTTGGGCAACCATCCTTCGGAAACGGGAAGCCTTCAGGAAGGCTTTCCTGGATTTCCACCCTGAAAGCGTCGCTGCTTTCACGGACGCGGATGTCGAGCGGCTGATGCTGGACGCCGGCATCGTCAGGAACCGCCTTAAGATCCAGGCGGCAATCACCAACGCCAAGGCCACCATCGCCCTTAGGGCTGAGGGCGGGGTGGTGGACTTCGTGTGGTCCTTCAAACCGGATACTACGCCTGCCCCCCGAACCTACGCAGAAATCCCCACCACTTCGCCCGAATCGATAGCGCTGTCCAAGGCGCTCCGTAAGAAGGGCTTTGCGTTCGTTGGCCCCACCACCATGTATGCCCTCATGGAAGCCGTAGGGATCATCGACACACACTTGGTTGATAGCCACAGGCGGGGTACGTCGGGCGTTTGGCTGGAGCAAGGTCAGAAGTAGGGCTTCGGCCTTCCCCACAGGCCACCCTCGGCCATTTTCCACAGAAGTGCGTAACTTTATCCACAGGCGTGGATAAGTTCTGTGGACATCCACGTACTTTTCCCCAGAATCCCCGTCGCAGTGCTGATCCTGGACGCCGGACCCACACGAGGGAGTTATGCCCACTGTGCATCCCGCTGTGGATAGTGGCCGCATCTTCATTGAACGTTCATCAGTGGAGCATTGCTGGATTCACTCATTAGCGCTTTCGCCGACGATCCGAAGCCCAAGATCGTCCCGAAGCCGGCTTTCCTCCCTCGCCGGTCATCGTCGCGACCTTCGCATTCCGGCGGAGTTACCCACTTAACAACAACCCCCTACCCACAAGTTATCCACAGGTGGGGAAAACTTGTGGGTTTCCAGTGCTTGATCCGCGCGCTTGCGCCAAAAAAGCAACCGCAACGGCCCTGAACTACACAGGTGTAAGTTATTAACATTGTTGATAAGCCTGTTGATAGAGGCCCCTCCACACCACGATTAACAGCTTTATCCACAGCTCGCCTGGAAAGGGCTTGGTTGTCCACAAACGAGACAGGTTAGGGGACAAAGTTATCCACAGATGTGGATGAATCCATGCCTTTCCGGGGATATCTACTGCTCTGACAGGCCGCACGGGCACCAAACAAGCTAACTACACGGATGTAAGTTACTCACACTGTGGACAACAGCTGTGGATAACGTCCAACGCCGATAATAGGGGAGTGGGATTACTTGCCGATGAAAGTCGACCTTAAAAAGCAGATCGAAACGTACAACGCGTCGCACGGCAGGTTTTGCGTGGTGACGGTTCCAGCCCTGCAGTTCCTCATGATCGACGGCCATGGGGATCCAAACACCTCCCAGTGCTATAGGGATGCGCTGGCCACCATCTATCCGGTCGCTTATAAGATGAAGTTCTTCAGCAAGCAGGGGCTGGGCCGCGACTACACCGTGATGCCCTTGGAAGCGCTCTGGTGGGCAGAGGACATGGATACGTTTACAAGCGCCAGAGACAAGTCACGCTGGGACTGGACCTTGATGAATATGGTTCCCGGCTGGATGACCCAGGACCACTTCGAGGACGCACGTAAGATCGTCGCCCAAAAGGGCCAAGGCCCGGCAATTGACGCTCTTCGACTGGAAACACTCGATGAAGGGCAAAGCGTCCAGACCCTCCACATAGGGCCCTACGATGACGAGGGTCCAGTGCTCGCCGGAAATGCACAACAGCTTCATTCCCGGCGAGTCGCTGACGATGTCGGGGAAGCATCACGAGATCTACCTCAGCGACGCTCGCCGCACTGCACCGGAGAAACTCAGGACAATACTGCGGCAACCGGTCACAGTTGCGGGAAGTGTTGCAGCTAGCCTGCAGTGATGCGGAACCACGCGAGCACGGCCAAAAGGCCTGCCACGAGGATGAGGCCGCCCGCTTGGAGCAGGGCCTGGTTCTTGCCCCGCGGGGCATAGGCAATAGCGGCGGCAGCGAGGCCGCCGGTGATCAGGCCACCCAAATGGGCTTGCCAGGCGATGCTGGGTACAAAGAAGCCAATGGCACCATTGATCGCAATGAGGACCCAAAGTTGTTTGGTTTCGCCGCCGCGATGACGCTGCACTACGAGCATGGCACCGAACAGGCCGAAAATGGCGCCTGAAGCTCCCACCACGCCAACCACGGGAAAGGTGGGAGTCAACAAAAGGTAGCCCACGGATCCGCCAACGGCGGAGAGCAGGTACACGGCCAGGAACCGGATCCGCCCGAGCAAAGGCTCAAGGGCTTGTCCGAAAATCCACAGCGTGTACATGTTCAGGACGATGTGCAGCAGGAACCCTTGCGAATGAAGGAAGGCCGCCGTAAGCATCCGCCAAGGCTCGCTGGCAGCTGCATAATTTGCGAACGCAAAATTCTGGAATACGGCGTCGCCGGGAACAATCCATTGAAGGACGTAAACCAGCACGCACAACCCGATGATCGTAAACGTCACCAAAGGCCGGCCGGTTGCCAAGGCACCGCCATAAGGAGAGCGGTAGGTCGGCGTCGTACGTTTTTGTTCGTTGACGCAATCAACACATTGGAACCCGACGGCGGCCGCCCGCTGGCACTCGGGGCACGCGGGGCGCCCGCAGCGCTGGCAGCGCACGTAGGAGGGCCTGTCCGGGTGCCGTGGGCACACCGGGTTGGTGGCGGACGGCTCTGCCGACGGGATTCCGTAGCTCATGAATGCAGGCTAGAGCTGTTCGATGTCGATGCTGTTGATGACGACGTCCTCAACGGGGCGGTCGCCCATGCCGGTGCGGACGCCCTCAATGGCGTCAACAACCTTGCGGGATTCCTCGTCAGCTACTTCACCGAAGATGCTGTGCTTGCCGAACAGCCAGTCGGTGTTGACCGTAGTGATGAAGAACTGTGACCCGTTGGTGCCCTTGCCCATCTGGATACCAGCGTTGGCCATGGCCAGTTTGTAGGGGGCGTTGAAGGTCAGCTCGGGGTGGATTTCGTCGTCGAACTTGTAGCCCGGTCCGCCAACGCCGCGGCCCAGGGGATCGCCACCCTGGATCATGAAGTCCTTGATGATGCGGTGGAAGATGGTGCCGTCGTAAAGGGGCGTGCCGGTCTTGTCTTCGCCGGTTTCCGGGTGCGTCCAGGACTTTTCGCCCGTAGCGAGGCCAATGAAGTTGGCGACCGTCTTGGGAGCGTGGTTGCCGAAGAGGTCAACCTTGATGTCGCCGAGGCTCGTGTGGATCGTTGCTTTTGCGGTTGCGATGGTCATGGCCCCATTCTTTCATGCAGGGTCAACGGGGGCATGGCTGTAAAGCCGGTTCCGCGCTGGGTGAAATCCGGGAAGAATCCTGCAGATGAATAGCCGCTGTTCCTCAAGGCACGTAGGCTAGCTTCAAACGAGCATGTGTATCGGGAGGTAGTTGTGAAGAAATCAGACCGTATTGCCCGCGACCTTGAACACTCCGTTGCGGCTGGTGTGGATAACGCCCGCGACTGGGCGGCGCCCCGTGTGGAAGCAGCCGTCAATTGGGCTGTTCCCCGTATTCAGCACGGCATTGATACCGCTTCCCCCAAGATCCAGGAGGGACTGAAGTCGGCGGCGCACAACCTCGCCGACGGCGTGGCAACAGTTACGCCACGGCTTCAGGATGGACTGGCGCACCTCGCGCCGAAGATCCATGACGCTGTGGAGGACGCCACGCCCAAGATCCAGGAGACCCTTAATAAGGCAACTCCGGCCCTTGGACTCGCCCGGGACAAGGTAGTTGAGGAGTACCTGCCCAAGCTGTCCGAGCAGCTGGGCCAGGCTTCCGTAGTTGTCCATCACGTCCTTGAGAACGCGCCCGCCCAAGTGGATGCCGTTGCGCAGAAACTGGTGGACTCGGGTGTGGTCCACAGCGTGCAGGAGCAAGCTCAGGCCACCGGCAAGCAGATCAAGGCAGTGGCGGACCAGACCAGCAAGGCTGTTTCCCAGCAGTTGGCTGTCCAGCAGAAGCCGAAGAAACGCGGATGGCTGGTTGTCACAGTCATCGCGGCCGCGGTTGCTGCAGGTGTTGCTGCGTGGAAGGCCTCCAAGCCTGTGGAGGATCCTTGGAAGACGCCGGCCCCGGTCAATCCAACCCCTGCGCCAACGCCGGCCCCGGCTCCCGCAGACACTGCAGCATCAGCTACGGCGACGGCAACCGTGCCGGCCGAATCCAAAACTTCCGACATTACGCCCGAGGAAGCCGCTGCCGAAGTGGAGCAGGCAACCAAGGATGCGTTCGAGAAGGGCGAGGATTCCACGTCCAACGTCGCTACGGATGCCAAAACCGCGACCAGGAACATTGCGGCAAGCGGCCACAAGGACGACGACACCACGTCCACGTCCAAGGACTCCCAGCTCTAGGGTTCTGATTGGCCTGGTTCATAGAGGCCGCCATTGATACAAACACTGAAGGGATCCCGGCCAGACCGGGATCCCTTCAGTGTTTGCCAGCTTGTAACCCAACAGTCCGCTGGGGACGCTCTGCCGGGTGTTAGATTTGAAGTGATGTCAGCCGATAGACCCGTTGCGGGTGCCCTCAAGGAAGTCCCGGTGCCTCCGGGGGTTTCAATCGTCATCCCGGCGTATAACGAGGAAAGCGTCATTCGCCAGTGCCTCATCGCGGCCATCTACCAGTCTGTTCCTGCTGAAGAAATCATCGTGGTGGACAATCTCTCCACCGACCGCACCGCCAGGATAGTGCGTCAGATGCAGCAGGAATACCCGGAGAGCCCCATTATCCTTTTACGGCAGGACGCCACGCAGGGACTCATTCCCACCCGCAACTTTGGGCTCAACAGCGCCAACGGTGAAATCGTAGGGCGCATCGACGCCGATTCCGTCCTCGAGCCTGACTGGGTTGAGCAAGTCCAGAAGGCCTTCATGGATCAGTCCGTCCAGGCGGCTACCGGACCTGTGGTCTATTACGACATGCCAATGCGCCGGTTCGGGCTCAAAGCGGATGACAAAATGCGCCAGCTGATGCTGCGCCTTGCCAAGCACCAGTACCACTTCCTGTTCGGTTCCAACATGGCCCTTCGGCGTACCGCATGGGAAACCATACGGGACGAAACATGTCTGGATGAGAAGGATGAGATGCACGAGGACATCGACCTCTCACTGCACCTCGCCGAGCACGATCTCCATGTCCGGTATTGCCCGCAAATGGTGTCCGGCATGTCGGCCCGACGCCTTGAGGACTCTCCGCGGGACTACCGCTACTACGTCACGCGCTTCGACCGGACGTACAAGGCGCACAACGTCAAGAAGATGGCCCTGAAAGCGCCCATGGTGGTCTTCTTCTCGGTCTACTTCCCCGCCAAGCTCCTGCGGGCCATTCATACGGCCAACGCGGCGCAGGGCATTCGACGCAGCAGCCTGTAGGGCCTGGTCCAACAACTTCCTGCCCGGCCACTTCCTGCCCGGCAGCTTCCTTCCGGCAACAGCACGCATGGCAGTAGAAGCCTGACGGCGGAAGCTCAGTCAGTTCCCAGCTCGGCCTCCCGCCGGTCTGCTTCGCCTTTGTCGCGCCGTTGGCCGGCGACCACCACCGCAAGTCCAATGAGAATCAGCGCAAGACCGGCGTATGTCCCGGCTGGCAGTGTTTCGTTCAGGAAGATGGCCGCAAGGATCGCTGCCCCGGGAATTTCCAACAGGATGATCATGGAAACCAGCAAGGGGCTCATTGTGGCCAGCAGGTGGTTGAACGCGGTGTGTCCTACCAGCTGTGCACAAACGGTGATGGCGAGAATCCCAAGCCAACCTCCGGCGTCGAACCCTGCCAACGGTTGGCCACTGAGCAAAGCCAGCACAGCAACAATCGCGGCACACATTCCATAGCAGAGCGTGGTGTACGTGCCCGTTCCCATGGACTGGCGGGCCTTGCCGCCAGCCAGGGTGTACAGGCCGGCCAAAGCTCCACCAGCCAGCGCCAGGACGTCGCCCAGAAGGGCCTGCGGTGAAGAGCCCATATCGAATCCGGTAATGGCCACGACTCCGCCAAAGGCTATCCCCAAGCCCACCAGGACCGGCCAGCGATGGCGGGCGCCCCTGAACAACTGGAAGACCGCGATCCATGCTGACTGGAGGCAGACCAAGGCAGTGGCTGCAGCTACCGAGGTCAGCTGCAGTGCCGTGATGAAGCAAGCGAAGTGAAAGGCCAGGGCGACGGCGGCAACCGTGCACCAGCCAAACTCGCGGCGGTTGATCTTCCCAAACTGTTTGGGCTCCCGGATGGCCACCGGCGCCGCCATCACGACTGCTCCGATCGCGTTCCGCCAGAAGGCGATCGCCAACGCCGTCACTGACGTGGCACCCAAGGTGCCGGCGATCAATGGTCCTGACGAAGCCACGCCAAGGACTCCCAGCGCTGAAATGAGAAGGTTCACGGATCAACCTTAGTTTGGTGCGGCACCCGTCCCGCCCTCTATGTGCGGCGCGGACAGTGTGGTTGTCTTGATTCAACATTCCAGACAGTCGGCGACGGCTTTCCCAAGGGGACACCTGATTGAACACAACGCCCGTCCGTGGAGCCAGACGGAGACGATCAGTACTGCTGCTGATCGCAGTTGCGGCCCTGGCTGTCGCCCTGGTCGTTACGGGCTGGTTGGTGGTTTCCCGGGAACGGTCCGGTGGGCAAGGTACGGGCAAGACCGAAATCCCAAGTATCTTCCCCGTCCCACAACATCTCCAGGCCGGAGGGGGAGATCCCATCCCTCTGAACGGCCACGTTTACATTGTGGCTTCCCCCGGCACAGACCAAGCGTCCATCGCCGCCCTCCGAGACCTGGTGACAGGAGCCGGGGGTACCGCAGAAGCCGTGACAGCCCTGGACAGCCCAGCGGCCGGCAGTTCGGCCGTCTTCCTTGGCACCGCAGCAGATGCCACAGTAAGCCCGGTACTCAAAGAGCTGGGAAAGGAAAGCGCGGCGGACATCCAGAACGCAGTCGGCCGAGCTGAAGGCTACGCCATAGCCACTGGAAAAACTTCAGGGATTCCGACGGCGGTACTCGCCGGAACGGATGCCGACGGCGTTTTCCATGCCGTGCAAACCGCGCGCCAGTTGCTTAAGGATGGGGCCATGTCGGCGGCCCGGGTCAGTGATTGGCCGCTTATGGAAACCCGTGGCGTCATCGAAGGGTTTTACGGCACGCCATGGTCCCATCAGGCCCGTCTGGATGTCCTCAAATTTGCGGGACGCCAGAAAATGAATACCTACATCTATTCCCCAAAGGATGATCCATTGCTGCGGGAGAAGTGGCGGGCACTGTACTCGGACGAGGACCTCAAGCAACTACGGGAGCTGGTGGATACCGCCACTGCCAACCACATCCTCTTTACTTACGCGCTGTCCCCGGGCATCGATAGTTGCTATTCCGCCGAGGCGGATCTCAACTTTGCAGTGGCCAAGCTTGAATCCTTGTATTCGATCGGTGTCCGTTCGTTCGTGATTCCGCTTGATGACATTGCCACCAAAGTCCAGTGCGCAGAGGACCTCAAGGACTTTGGTGCAGGTCAAGCCAACCTGGCCAAAGCACAGGCATCATTCCTCAATGACGTCAATGACCGGTTCATTTCGACAAAGCCGGACATCGAACCCCTGCAAACGGTTCCCACCTTCTACAACGGTTCCGGGAGCAATCCTTACAAGCGGGAACTTGGCCGGTCCCTGAACCCCGGGATCGTTGTCCAGTGGACGGGTGAAGATGTGGTCTCCCACAGGATCAGCGCCAACTCAGCCGAGACCGCCCGGCTGACCTACGGGACCCCGGATTCTCCACGGGACCTTGTCATTTGGGATAACTACCCCGTGAACGACTTTTCCCAGGACCACCTCTTCATGGCCCCGGTCGTCGGGCGGGACCCGGATCTGTACAAGTCAGTCCGCGGAATCGTAACCAATCCAATGATTGAGCCCTATCTGTCTCTCCCCGCCATCTTTAACTACGCCGACCTCTCATGGAATGGACCAGCGTACAAGCCCGGCAAGTCCATGGACGCAGCCCTGCAACAGGTCTCGGGCCCGGATCCGCAGGTCCGCGCAGCCGTAAGGGCTTTCGTGGACCTCAACCAAGACTGGCAGGACGACAAGCTCACTCCGTCTGCTCCGGAGCTCCGGCGGGACATGGGGCAGTTCTGGTCGGATTACGACGCCGGCAAGTCGCCTTCGGGCGGTCTGAAGGCGCGGGCCGAGCTGCTCCAGAAGCTGCCGGAATTGTTGCCGAGGATGGCGGTGCCAGGCTTCGCGGAGGACGCCACCCATTGGGCAAAGGCGGCCGCCAATTACGGACGGGGTGTGGAAGAGGCCCTGATCATGCTCGAGGCTGCCAAGCGAGGGGATTCCCCGGCCGTGGCAGAAGCCCGCCGCAATGTCCAGGCTGCGTTGGCGGCGGCGGAAGCCAAGACCCAGCCGACACTGGAGCTTGGGGTGGTGACTCCTGTGCTGGGGGATGGTGAACTGAAGGCATTCCTGGAGCGGGCCCTTAACACCGTGGCCCAGGACAACTGAGTTTGCTCCAGCCCCCAAACTGGGTTGCGCAGTCAACTAAGTTGCTCAAGCCAAACTGGGTTAAACGCAAAAGTCCCGGTCATTTCTGACCGGGACTTTTCTTATGGTGGAGGCACGGGGACTCGAACCCCGAACCCCCTGCTTGCAAAGCAGGTGCGCTACCAATTGCGCCATGCCCCCATAAGAAGCAACCCGTCAATCATACCCCATGTCAGGACCGGCTTTTGCCAGTTCCAGACCGGGCTCCGTGGCTAGTCGACCTTGTCGGTTGACTTGCTCCAGAGATCCTTCCGGGCTTCGGATTCCTGCGCCTTTTTATAGACCAGGACGCCTGCGACCGCCGCTGCAACTACCACCAGCAACTTCTTCACAAGCACCTCATTCCGGTTCAGTGTTACCTGAACCTGTTAGGTTCCGTGGGCGTACCAGGACTTGAACCTGGGACCTCTTCGTTATCAGCGAAGCGCTCTAACCGCCTGAGCTATACGCCCCGATGCCTCATCGGGCCGAGATATGACTGTACAGCACATCCCGGCCCGATCTCAAATCGAGGCATTCCGGCCGCTGAATCCCACCGTTTTCGGCGTAAATCCGCGGCTTTTTGCTAGTCGTCCGTCAGGGTGACGCCGATGCCGCCAACCAACGTTGCCGAAATGTTATAGAGCACGGCAGAGAGCATCGACAGGGCGGTCAGCAGAACCACATTCACCACGGCAATAATCGTGGCAAAGGAAGCCACCTGGCCAAGTGAAGCGATTTTCTTCAGCTCGAAACCACTGCCTTCGGATCCGGCCAAGGTTCCAAGCAGGCTGTCCACCTGGTTGAAGATGCCTGTGAGATCCAACACAGTCCACAGCACGATCGCGGCGACAACGGTGACGATGCCCAGTGCCACGGACAGCAGGAACGCCATCTTCAACACCGACCACGGGTCAACCTTGCTGACAAGCAGGCGCGCACGACGCACCTTGGCCTTGGGGGCTGGCTTCACAAGTCCCGGGCCGCCCTGGGCAGGGCGTTGACCGGGGGCACCAGCCGGACGCTGCCCGGCTGAAGCGGGGCGTTGTCCAGGAGCTCCTGCTGGTCGCTGGGCCGAGTTGGTGGCAGTTGCCGGCCGGGCTCCGGCAGCTCCGGCACCGGCAGGGCCGGCTCCCGGGCGTTGCTGGGGCCTTGCAGGCGCTCCTGCCTGCGTGCTGCCCGAGGGCTGCCGGAGTCCGCCGGGGACACCTGTGCTCGGCTTGGGATATGAGTCGGAATTACTCACTCGTTACCTCCGGTGTTGTCTTCGTTCAGCTCCGCGCCCGATTCTGTATCCGGGTCCACGTCGTTTTCCGTTTCTGACGTGACGGTCGCCTCAATGGCTCCGTCTTCTGCAGCCAACGTTACGTCATCGTCCTGTCCGTCCTCGGACTCTTCGCCTTCCAAACCGCGTTCGCTGTTGCGGGCGACCTCAATAATGCGGTCGTTCTTGTCGGGCTTGGCAAAGATGACGCCCATGGTGTCACGGCCCTTTGCCGGGACGCCACTCACGGCAGAGCGGACCACCTTGCCGCCCTCCATGACCACCAGGACTTCGTCTTCTTCCTGCACAATCAAGGCGCCGACAAGGTCACCGCGATCCTCCGCGAGCTTGGCAACCTTGATCCCAAGGCCGCCACGGCCCTGCAGACGGTACTCATCCACGGCGGTGCGCTTCGCATAGCCGCCCTCGGTCACAATGAAGACGAAGGAGCCGTCCTGAACCACATCTGCGGCCAGCAGTTCGTCATCTTCACGGAACTTCATACCCGTCACACCGGACGTTGCCCGGCCCATCGGACGAAGGGCATCGTCCGTGGCGGTGAAGCGGATGGACTGGCCCTTGCGTGACACCAGCAGGAGGTCATCAGTTTCACTGACCAGCTGTGCGGAGACGAGTTCGTCACCGTCGCGCAGGTTGATGGCGATGACACCGGCGGTGCGGTTGGTGTCGTAGTCCTCAAGCCTGGTCTTCTTGACCAAACCGTTCTTTGTTGCAAGCACCAGGTAGGGAGCTTGCTGGTAATCGCGAAGATCCAGGACCTGTGCGATGTGCTCATCGGGCTGGAATGCCAGCAGATTTGCTACATGCTGTCCCTTGGCGTCGCGTCCCGCTTCTGCCAGTTCGTAGGCCTTGGCACGGTAAACCCGGCCCAGGTTGGTGAAGAACAACAGCCAGTGGTGCGTGGTGGTCACAAAGAAGTGCTCCACGACGTCGTCGCCGCGCAACTGGGCACCCTTGATGCCCTTACCGCCGCGCTGCTGCGAGCGGTAGTTGTCACTGCGTGTGCGCTTGACGTAACCA